>JAZKBY010000001.1:0-255085 GCA_040388395.1 Bacteroidota bacterium
ATCCTGTTCCCGTTAAAGGAGTGCGGGTTCGATTCCCGCTCTGAGTACAAAGCCTCTCTACATGACTGCAGGGAGGCTTTGTTATTTTTGTATATTTAGCAGCTATGTTTTATACCTACATCTTACAATCCACGAAAAGTGGCCGCCATTATATTGGCCATACAGCAGATATATCTGAACGGTTGGACCGGCACAATTCAGGAAAAGTAACAGCGACTAAAAATAAAGGCCCGTGGATTATTAAAAGTTACGAGGTCTTTGAAACAAAACAAGAAGCAAATTCAAGAGAACTTTATATTAAGTCAATGAAAAGCAGGGTATTCATTGAAAAACTAATCGATACATTTCCTGGTAAAAAATAACTGGTAGACACGTCCCGATTTAAATCGGGATTCCAGTTAAAGGAGTGCCCCGATTTGATCGGGGCTCTGAGTACAAAGCCTGATACCGACGTATCGGGCTTTGTTGTTTAATCATATTTGACCCAATCTGATAACCAACTGTCACAAATTACCCCTTAAATGTCCAGAATGACCCTAACTATCATTATTTAAGGCTCTTATCTTTGGATCAATTATGAAACTTCTTCTCACCTCTGCAGGCATCAGCAATAAAAGCATCCACAACGCATTAGTTGAACTTTTAGGAAAACCAGTTACTGAAGCCAGCGCCTTATTTGTCCCAACTGCCATATACGGTATAGCGGGCGGCGCCCAAATAATACAAAAAGTAATTTGCGGAACAATAGGTGACCCTTTTTGCCAATTGGGTTGGAAATCATTGGGGGTGTTGGAGTTAACGGCCCTGCCAAGTATTAAACCTGAACTTTGGGTACCGATGTTACAGGACACGGATGCACTACTTGTCGGAGGGGGTGATTGCCAGTACCTGTGTCACTGGATGAAACAATCCGGGCTGGCAGACCTATTACCTTCGTTATTGAACAAAATTGTTTACGTAGGCCTAAGCGCCGGCAGCATGATAATGACGCGCTATGGAACCACTTATGGTAACCATACGCTACCTGCTGAGAGTAATAAGTCGCTTAACCTGGTTGATTTTGCAATCCATCCGCACCTGGACCATGAATGGTTCCCGCAAAATTCGTTAACAAACATAGCGATGTTAGCTGCTACTATATCGGTGCCGTCGTATGCAATTGACGATCAAACCGCCATTAAAGTGGTCGGAGACACTTTAGATGTTGTATCTGAAGGGCATTGGAAAAGGTTCTCTCCCCGGGGTTAATGAACTCTTTTCAAAGGAAAAATCATACCAATTATTTCTTTGTTAGGAGTTGATCTCAAGCCTATACCCCTTGCCGCGTATAACAACAATATTGATATTTGGATCAACTTCCAGCTTTTTTCTGAGTTTTGATATGAACATATCCAGGCTGCGCCCCACAATAACACCTTCATCTTCCCAGATCTCTTTTTGCAGCCGGCTTCGCTCTATAGTCTCGTTAGGACACAACGCGAAAATGCGTAGTACACGGGTTTCAGTTCCTGTCAACTCTATTGTCTTTCCGTTTATTATCAGCTTCCGGTTCTTCGCATCGAACGACACCGCGCCTAAAGTTAACATTTCGGTATACCTACTGTCAATTAAAGCTCTTTGCGGCTTACCTGATCTTAAAAAAACAAAACCAATAAATGCTAAAAATGACAGGCTACCTAAAAGGTACCCGCTTTTTGCTGCACTTATGCCGGTTGGCTTAAATTTAACATTGATCAAGTAACATGCCCTGGGTTGCACCCTTCCTTTGCATGCTATAATATCATTTTTTTTATTTTTTGATATAGCGTATCCATAGGCTACACCGGCGTTGCCACACTTAATTACGTTAACAACATAATCACGTGCCAGCGGGTCTTGGGCCAACACGTTTCGGGTAGTGTTCACCAGGAACTCCGGTTGAAAAGTAAGATCCTTCTCAAAGCTGATCTGGTATTCATTTTCTGCGATCTTTTTTACAGGAAGAACTCGTGACGTGCTGTCGCCCGATTGTAAAAGCACCTCATGCCCGATTTTGCGGAGCAGGACTTCCCTCCTTGCGATAGCAAAGTCGTCATTATCCTCCATACTGAAAGCTACACAGATCACAGAAGTAACCAAGAGTAAAATCGATCCGAACAGGTATTTGCGGTTTCCGGAAAGGAGGTTTCGACTAAGATGCATAGTGTCAATATTTTATTTACAAAGTTTACATTTTTATTTACAATCCAAGTCGCTCCAATCAAAAAATATCAAAGTAGGTTTGCTGAATCAAATTGATAATCAGGTCAAAAGTATGTTATTTAACAAACCTACAAAAAAATGAAAAAACTAATTTATGTGCTGATCTTACCACTGGTTGTGGTGAGCGGACTGGTACTTGCTAATCGTGTAAACAACAAAGAAACTTCTCCAACGCGATTTTCTATTGCTGACGAGAAAGCCCGCCGGGATGATAAGAGGAAGTGGGAAGCTTCCCCCGACGGTATAAAGTTCAGACAGTGGGAAACTTCTGCCGAAGGTAAAAAAGTGCAGGCCAGTGTTGATAAAATAAGGAAGAACATAGAAACTTTCACCAACATGGAGGGGGTTGTAACCTCCATTTCTATTCCGTTGCCTGCAAACAGAGGGGCATCAGGGCTAAACGGCGTTATGGTCAGGATTAATGGCGAAGCCTATATTCTTAATTTTGAGCCTAAGATGGTTAACCACATTTTTCCGTGGTTTAACAGTGATTTTCAGTTAAATAGCCTGAAAGTTAACGACAAACTATTTATAAGAAGCCGTAACATAGGTCGGGCGCCTAAATATCCATACTTAATAATATTTGGCGACTATGTGGAGCAAAATGGTAAGACAATTTTTAAACGCGAGTTTCACAAAGGTGATGGTTGCTAAGGATCACTCCCAATGGTTAAAAAAAGATCATAAATGGTAAGTTGATCATCGATCGGACAGATTGGGGTATCCGTTATAGATCAGAAAAGTTCTTTGATACTGACGGTGATCTAACTATTTCGGACGATATTGAATTCGTTATGAACATCGTTGCAAAAAAATAAATATCTGCACTTAGGTTAGTTGAAATTCTTAAGTATTTAAAAGAGCTTAAGCAATCACTTCCATTTAGGAGCGATTGCTTAAGTCCTTCTACAACATCTTTGAAGGAATAATAAGTAACGGAATTTTTTGACAGGACAACGCTTCCTTAGTGGTGCTTTGATGTAGCAACCCGCTAAAAAAAGAGCCCTGGTGATGCACCATCGCCAAAACATCCGAGCAAGATTCGGCACAATGGTGATTAAGACGATTGATTACATCTTTCCCTCTCACGTCTTTATAAATTATATCAGGGTATTTTAATTTAACAACCTGGGCTACAAACGCTTTCCCACTATCATCATTCCTTGAATCGTTTTCACCGAAGACACTTACATGGACTATTTCTAAACTAAAGTGAAGTACCTTTCCTAATTTAACCAGGTAATGTATGGCTGTTACGTCACCGTCGCTAAAGTCGGTGGCAAACGTTACTTTTTTAATACTTTTCAGATCAGACGATTGCGGTATAACTAAAACCGGACGCATGGTATGTTTAATTACAGAATTTGTATCACTTCCATATAAAATATGATCAAATGTGCCACCTGTTTTTGCACCCATTACTATCAATTCAATATCCTGGTTTTTTATGATCCTTGTTATGTTCTCGCCCAGATTGCCTTCGCCACATTGGATGTCTATAGTTGGAGAAAACTGCCCGGCCGCATGAGAATATTCAGGTTCTAATAATTCCGCAAGTTCCTCCAGTCTTTGCTTGCTTACAGACTGCCACCACATATCATTTTCGGCAACTAAAACGCCTTGTGCATAATAGGGTGCAACAGGTACCATCAAACATGAATTATATAATAAAATATTTGCATGAAGATTTTGACTTAATACCATCGCCGACTTTGCAGCGTGTTCAGCATTTTCAGATAGATCGGTTAATATTAATAATGTTTTCATAACTCAAAATATTAGGTGAATATTTGTAACCGGTAATGCTTATGCGCTTATGCAGACATTTCCGGCAAAGAATTAAGATCATTGGTTTGTATCGCTTCGTAAATATTATTAACATCAGCTTTTTCACACAATTCGGTTCCATAATGAACGGTAGCTGCCGAGCCACAAGCCACTCCATACTTAACAGCCTCTATCAGGTCGTTATTTTCCATTAAGTGCATAACTATTCCGGCAACCATGCTATCGCCTGCTCCTACGGTGCTCTTTACTGTTAGTGCGGGTGGGATTATGTCCATTACAACATCTTCGGTTACCAGTAAAGCACCATCTGGCCCCATCGAAACTACCACCGCATCGCAATGCCCATTACTAATTATCTGTCGCGCAGCCTTTGGTGCCGATCTTAAATCTAATTCGCTCTCTCCAGTCAATGCAGCCAGCTCTCTTATATTGGGCTTTATTAAGAAAACGCCGGCCTGTACTGCCAGCTTTAACGGTTCGCCTGCAGTATCTACTATTAACCTCGCTCCTTTCTTTTTAGCAAGCAAAGCTATCCTTGCATAAATGTCAATCGGTACTCCTGACGGTAAACTGCCACTTGCTATAATATATTTTACATCCTGTGTGGTGTCAATCACCTCTAAACAAGCTTTCCATTCCTCTTCAGTTACATTTGCTCCAGGCATATCTAATAAATATTGACTACTGGTTGCCAGATCGGTTACGATAAGGTTTTCACGCGTGCTTTGAATGGTATTAACGACTACAGTTTTAATACCCTCGTCGGTAAGTAATTTGGTTATGATGCTTCCTGCTTCCCCGCCTGCTAAATAGATAGCAACGGCATCGCCGCCGAGTTTTTTTATTGCTCTTGCTACATTCAATCCGCCACCTCCTGGTTCGCAAACTGGTAAAGGGCATTTTATTTTTTTATCAGGGGTTAATTCTGATACCGACAGGCTTTTATCTAAAGCCGGGTTAAAAGTAACTGTTATAATTGCTGGCATATTTCGTTAATTATTGCTTCCTAATAAGTTGTGTTAGTACCTGTTACTTTTTAATATCATTATGATTTGATATTAATTGAGGTAAAGGTAGCGCAGCAATAAAAAAACATATTGATGTTAATCACTATTTCAGATGATTAACATCAGGGAGTGATTTTCAATTTATCATCATATCTTAAGAAAGGTTCCTTTTTTATACATCCAGTACACGAGCATATAAACGATTGCTAACGCGGTAAACGATTTGACTACCGGGTAATAAACACCAAGAAACTGCTCGAGCCCAAAAATAAACGTATTAACTATAACATCAAATGAGATAAAATGGACAGCCAAATAAACCGCAATACTATTCATCCCGATTACTTTTAACCAGAACGCCCATCGCTTGTACCCTTTAACATCTATAATAAAATAAAAAAGGGCCATCAGCAGGAAGCTTAATCCGGATGTTAGCAAAACATAAACGGGGGTCCAAATTCTTTTAATTATCGGGAACCAGATATTTAAAACCAACGAGATACAAACCAGTGCTAATCCGGTTAGCGTAAGAATCAGTGTTTTATGAATTCGTCCGTCTGACGACTTAATAAACGAAAGCCTGGAATTACCTCGAATTATGATGCTGGCAAAAACACCCGTCATTACTGTGCCTATACAGCCTAATACATCCAGGGTCCACATGTAGAAAACGCCTGGCCTGGCAAATTTCCCAAGCACTATATTTTCGACGTATTTTGTAATATTTGACCCAGGCAATAATACGCCAGCCTGTTGCCCCGGAACGGGTACAAATGTTAATATAACCCAGTAAGCCACCAAAAACGCCGAGGTTAATAAAATCTGATTTTTTAGGTTCAGTTGGTTATAAATTACAACACTGGCAAAATAACCAACTCCGATCCAGCCCAGCACACTACCGAAAAACAGTTTATTTGGGTCAAGGGCCAATAAGTTACCGTCATAGGCCATCCCTATTATTAGAAGAATGACACATCGCTTAAAGCTATGCAGATAAATTTTTTGTTTTGATTCACCTATTGATAATCGTTTATCAATAGAAAAAGGAACTGACATACCTACCATAAACAAAAAGAGAGGCATGATGAGATCAAAAAAATGAAAACCTTCCCAACGGACATGCTTCATTTGTTTCGACAATACCTGCAGAAAACTTGAATCATTAGCTTTGGCGAGGGAATGAATAACTGCCTCGCCCCCAATAATCCATAACATATCGAATCCACGTAAGGCATCTAAAGATTCAAGACGCGCAGATTTTACAACTTTTTCGGCCATTTGATATTCTTATTTATAGATTCATTTAAACTATAGTGCTTATCAAACCTATAAATTAATAGTACCCGCTATGTGTACAAAAATACTATAGTACAAAATTGCATTTGCTTAACCACTTTGATGTGCAAGCAGTTACTATCATAGATTATAAACTTCTTGTAGCATACGCTCGCACTCTTTATCAAAGTATGATATAAATTAAGTATTACTAAATACTGCTTGGCATGAATTACTTATTACTTAAAATTTAATTTAATCATAACGCAAATTTAATTTGGAATTTTAGGCCCTCATTTCTATTTTCGCGCTGATATTGAGTAAGTTACTATAAGCAGAGAAGCTTTTAGAAAACGCTCGCATACTATACCCAACCTTTAAACAATTAATTGCCGCTACATGAATAACTATCGATTAAACCCCTGCAACACAGAAAAAGAAATATCAGATGCTTTTAAGTTAAGATACATAGCCTACAGAAATGTGGAAGCCATTGATGAAAACCCCAAAAAAGAGTTCACAGATAAATATGATCTCTTGGCTAATTCAAGAACTTGCTTAGTTTATGAAGACAGCGCCCCCGTAGCATCTGTAAGAGCATGTGTTTATAGTAAAGAGCATAATTTTTTACACCTCCCCGCTTTTGAAGTTTATAAGGATGAAATTGAAAAAGAGATTGGTTTGGATAAAATAATTGTAGAATCTAATCGGTTTGTTATTGATCCGAGGGAAGTTGACTCGAAGTATTTATTTAAAGTCCCGTTCAGGTTTATTATACTCAACATATTAAAATTTGATGCAGATTATATCATAACAGCTGTTCGCCCTAAACATGTGCCTTTATATCGCCGGTTTCTTTGCATGGAGCCGATCTCAGAACCTAAAAAATATCCGGGTATTAACGTAGAAATGATAATGATGGCCGGCGATTTCAGAGCTTTTGGCCAAACAGTTATGGATAAAGAGGAAATTTACAAGTTTACACAGGAAGATGTGGCTAATTACCAGTTTACAGCCGCCTTGCGAAAATTACCTACGGGGTTAGTGATAGATGATAATAGTCTGCAACGAAAAAACATAATATAAGACCTGCGCTGCCTTTATTTATTTAATAGTATAAGTATCGCTCCAGTTACCGTTGACACCGGAATAAGTGTATAATGCGGTATTCGCTGCATCAAAAATTTCAATTTTCGTCGCTTTAACGCCATCAGGACAAACAGCTATCTTAACCGCCAGGCCGGGAGCCGGCGTATATTTAAGTTGTCCTACTCCCTGCTCGTTAAATAAAAATGGTATAGTAACATTACCTATGGTAGCTATTGCATTACCGTCTTTACAGGTAACCTGTATCAATGCGGTACCTTTTGTTCCGTTATACCAGTCGTAAGTATTTGATGTGGTAACTTGCGTAGTCACCAGGTTTTTGCTTACCGAATCAACTTTGGTAACGCCGTCAGTATTTTTTAAAGGTGTAGGCGCGATGTTAGACTTCGCGCAACCGGTTAAAAGTATAAGTAATAGAATTGTGTATAACGGTTTCATAGTTGACTTTAGGGCTGATTGCACATATGCAACACTACTACCCCTAATCAAAAAGTAATCCAACCAAATTCTTGGGTAAGCTTAACCAAACAAGCGAAAGAATGGGGTATTTTTTCCACATAGTGCGAAAAAAATTCCTTTAACTGGTAACGCTTAGCAATAATCATGTGCTACCCGATTACATCCTAAGGATCACTTCCCTATCCTAAAAAAGTTTTTTTATTTATTACTTTGAATTACAAAGTACTTTTACATATCTTTGTATCGAAGATTTTTAATCCCCTTTATTAACAACATAAAAAAATACAGTTATGGCAAATCAAACACAACTAACAACAAAGCCATTTTTTACACCCGCCTTGGGAAAACGCATGTTATTTGGCGCAGGTATAGCTTTAGTAATGATCGGCTTTTTTGTGATCGCTGCCGGCAAGGGCGATCCTGCCTGGGGCGATTACTGGCGTGTAAAACCTTTACTGCTGACGCCACTGCTGGGTGCCGTAGTTGGTGCCTGTTTTGATGTGACCGAACCGTTGCGCCGTATTGAGGGTTGGATGGGAAAGCTATTCCTCGTATTGAGTTTTATAGGTTATTTCATTGGATTGTGGATGTCACTGGTACTTGGCTTGGCCGGTACAATGTGGAATTAATACCAGATACCTAAATTTATTTAACCTCAAACTCATGAAAGAAGAAATCCTAACCCACCTAAATGATTCTAAGCAGCTGGAGAAGCTGTACAGGAGCAACAAAACGGAATTTAAGCGCGACTTTAGTTCGGCATACCCGGAGCTTAAAGGCAACACCCTTGCTGATTTTTGGCATGAACGGTTAAGCTACGAAGCAGACGAGATAAATTGGGGTACCAGCAAAGAATTGGTATTTGTGATAATTGCTTCGCTACTGGCCGGCGTTATCGCCAAGCTGCCGGCGATTTTTTCGATAAACGAAGAGTTTTTCTATCAAAGGAACATCGGCTTTATTGTTTTCCCGTTGTTAGCAATATACTTTGCCTGGAAGAATAAATTGCCGACCGGCAAAATAGTTTTTATTGCGGGCACCACCCTTGCCGGTTTAATTTTTATCAACTCACTCCCCGATAATCAAAAAAGCGACACACTGATTTTATCATGTATTCATTTGGGATTGTTTCTATGGTCGGTATTGGGATTTGCTTTTGTAGGCGGGCAAGAAAATAACGAATCTAAACGCCTGGGCTTTTTAAAGTATAACGGCGACCTGATTGTTATGACGGGACTTATCCTGATAGCCGGTTTAATTATGAGCGGTCTAACTGTAGGGCTTTTCAACCTGATAGGTTTTAATATCGAAAAATTTTATTTCAAAAACATCGCTATTTTCGGGCTTGCCGCTGCACCAATTGTAGGTACGTATCTTACGCAGACTAACCCGCAATTGGTGGGTAAAGTTTCGCCGGTAATTGCCAAATTGTTCAGTCCGCTGGTATTGGTGATGCTGGTGGTTTATCTTATAGCAATGGCTTATTCGGCCAAAAACCCTTATAACAACCGCGAGTTTTTAATGATCTTTAATGCATTATTGATCGGCGTTATGGCCATCATCTTTTTTTCTGTTGCCGAAACAAACAGAATGGCAACTAAAAGCATTATACAGATCTGGATACTTTTCCTGCTTTCTGTGGTAACCATAGTGGTTAACGGCGTTGCGCTTTCCGCCATTTTGTTTCGGATTTCGGAATGGGGATTTACACCAAACCGCACGGCAATTTTAGGTGCCAATATTTTGATTTTAATAAACCTGGTTTTGGTAACCTTACGAATTTTTAAGGTGGTTTCGAAAAAAGAAGATATAAGCGTGGTTGGGAACGTAATTGCTTTCTATCTGCCTATTTATTTCGCGTGGACAATAATAGTAACCTTTATATTTCCGTTAATATTTGGATTTAGATAAAGTAACAGGTCTGTACATAAAAGCCTCCCTGTAAATACAGGGAGGCTTTTATTTTTGGCTCGCTTTCCTATTTAGCAGCCGGATACCACTGCCTTAACCTCACTTCGATATTTTTATCGCCGGCATTAACCAGGCTTTTAAATTCTTCAACATTTTGGCCACGGTAATGATACGGATAAACCACTTTAGGTTTAAATGCCAAAACGCCACTCGCTGCAGTTTTAACATCCATTGTATAAGGCAGGTTCATACAAACAAAAGCGATATCGATACCTTTAAGCGAGCGCATTTCGGGGATATCAGCTGTATCTCCTGATAGATAAACTTTTTTACCACCTATGGTCAAAACATAGCCATTGCCCCGGCCCTTTGTGTGCATTGCCGTTGGCGACTCGGGTAAATTATACATAGGTATAGCAGTAATTTCAACACCTAATTGCGTGCTCGACTGACCGTTGTTCAAGATCACTAATTTTGACTTGTCAGTTGTAGCCGGCAGTTTATCGGCAACAGCTTGCGGCACAACCAATACAGCGTGAGCCGTATTTACCGCGTCAATTGTCTTTGAGTCGAGATGATCGCCATGAATGTCGGTTATAAGGATCATATCAGGCGCTGCAAGGCCGTTAAACGCGTCGGCACCTCCCGTTGGGTCTACATAAATATTTTTGCCCTGGTAGCTTAATACCAGCGTGGCGTGGTTTATAGGCTGAATAGTAAGTTCGCCGCCTTTAACCTTTTCGTGATCGGCTGCAGGCCGTTGAGCTTTAGCGGATAAAAGGCCAAGCGATCCAATTAATGTGAGAATGAATTTGAGTTTCATGATATAGTTTTATTGGTTTATAGTAATAACTAATGAGTTGATTTCAATGTTTGAAGATAAAGATATTTTATAGATGCCGCATCGCAATATACGCCCTGTTTGTAAAAACAGTGTTAAATGGCGCTCAAATTAAATTAATTGGCTATTTTTCCAATCGATACTAAAGTATCAGCCAATAAACCAATATAATCCTTACTACCAATGATTAAGAACCGACCAGATAACGACGGCGAAGCGGGTATTAACGCCTCGTTTTCGCGAAGAAATTTTATACAGAACTGCGTTGTAGGCACTATTGCCTTAAGCTCAGGATCGTTATTGGGTTGTTTGGCTACACATAAGGCGTCGGGCCAGCGCAGCGCTGCCGGATTAACATTTTCTTTAGATCAGAATTGGTTGTTTGGTGGCGAATTTGCGGAGGCCGCGCTTTCGGCAGGTTTTAATGATTCTGCTTTTAAACAGATCACCCTTCCACATGTAGTGTCCGACCTATCGTGGCAAGATTGGGACGAAAAGAAATGGCAGGATGTATGGATCTACCGCAGGCACTTTACCGTCCCCGAAAACCTGCAGGGCATGCGCATCTTCATCAAATTTGATGGGGTTATGGTTAGCGCATCGCCAAGTATTAACGGGCATGCCTTACCTGTTCATCATGGCGGTTACCTGCCCTTTCAGTACGAGATTACAGATCACATCAAACAAGGCGATAATGTACTGGCCGTAAAAGTAGATTCGCACTGGAGCAACGTACCGCCCGATGGCTTTAAAAATGCTGCCAGGGCCGTTGTAGATTATATGGAAGTTGGAGGTATCCATCGTTCAGTTAGTTTAAAAGCTGTGCCTAAGTTATATGTTAGCGATGTGTTTGCCAAGCCTGTGGATGTATTGACTGCAAACCGCCGCATTGCAGTTAACTGTACTGTTGATGCTGCTATGCTGCCTGACAAAGCCGTTAAGTTACGCGTCGAAATGAGGGATGGCGATAGTATAATCAGCCAAATAGAGCAAGATTTAACTGTAAAGGTCGGGCAATCAGAGCTATCATTGTCTTTATTCGGCCTGGAAACCATAACCCTTTGGGATATAGATAATCCTAAACTATATGATATTGTAACAACTTTATATATAGACGGGCAACCACTTCATAATCACAAAACACGCATTGGTGTACGCGATGCCCGGTTTAAGTTGGATGGTTTCTTTTTAAATGGAAAAAGGTTACAGCTTTTTGGCTTAAACCGCCACGAGGTTTACCCGTATGTTGGCTTTGCTATGCCTGAACGGGTTATGCGTAAAGATGCCGGGATACTAAAGCACGATTTTAATTGCAATGTAGTGCGGTGCTCGCATTATCCGCAAAATGATGCCTTCTTAGATGCCTGCGACGAGTTGGGTTTGATGGTATGGGAAGAAGTGCCCGGCTGGCAATATATTGGTGACGATGCCTGGAAACAAATCTTACTGCAAAACACCAGGGACATGGTAATACGCGACCGTAACCGCCCATCTATTATCATTTGGGGTACGCGGGTAAATGAGTCGGCTAATGACGAAGGGCTTTATAGTAAAACAAGGGCTATCGCTAAATCACTGGATGGTTCGAGGCCCACATCAGGATCAATGACACCCGATTCAAGAAAAGACTGGAAAGAAACCTGGCATGAAGATGTTTTTGCTTTCGACGACTACCATTCCGAAAACGGCGAGGTTGGAATCTTGCCTGCTGTCGAGGGTCATCCATACTTTTTAGCCGAAGCGGTTGGGCAGTATAACTACCCTGCCGGTAAAGGTTTTAATAGTTATTATCGCCGGTTGGGAGAAGCTAAGATCCAACAGAACCAGGCAATTGCCCATGCTCAGGCACACAACAAATCGGCTGCCGACCCCAAAAACGGTGGTGTAATAGCCTGGTGCGCATTTGAGTACTCAAGCTTGTTAAATCAATACCGCAACGTTAAATATCCCGGCGTGGCCGATGTTTTCAGGATCCCAAAGTTGGGTGCATCGTTTTATATGTCACAGGGTGATCCAAAGAACAATGCGGTTATCCATCCTAACTTTTACTGGGATTTTAGTAATCATACCCCTAACGGCCCGGGCAAAGGTGTCGCCATATTTTCAAATTGCGATGAGTTAAGACTAATAGTAGACGACCAATCATATATCACCCTAAAACCCGACACAATAAACTACGCTCATCTAAAACATGCTCCGTTTTTCGTCGACCTGGAATTTGCCGATAAAAAGCCTGTCGAACTAAAGATAGATGGCTATGTAGGCGAGTCTAAAGTTTGTTCGCGCTCTTTTTCTGCTGATCATAAGCAGGATCAGTTTTCAGTTGCTGTGGATGATAAAGAAATATCATGCGATGGTTGTGACGCCACCCGGGTTGTATTTAGGGTGACAGATAAATTTGGCGCGCCAAGGCCGTTTGCCAGCGGCAAAGTCGACTTCGCCGTAACCGGGCCTGGTGTTATCGTAGGTGATAATCCGTTCAATTTAAAAGAAAGTGGTGGTGCGGCAGCTATCTGGGTAAAAGCTCAACCCAAAACATCAGGACGAGTAACTTTACAGGCAGCGCACGAGGTATTTGGAAATAAAACTATAACCATCGATGTTAAAGCTGCAAACCCGTCAACAAGTATTTAAGCTATACTATCGTTTCCAGATGGCCCTGTAATTAAACCGCCTGTTAGGCGCGCTGTCGCCGCTGGTGCTTAGCGATATTGGATCTGTTAGCATTTCTGCATTGTCATTCCAATGGTAATCAAAAGTTAAAGCATTGCCTTTAAGCTTAAGTAAAGAACGCGGGATAGCGATTTCTAACTTTTTACCTTTATACCGGTAATTAATCTTCGCTACTTCAACCCAATGTTTGCCATCATAACGGCATAAAGTTGTTGTTTTGCTGTCGATAACCTTTTTATTCACCATAAAATCATAACCATACCAACCGGTATTTGAGTTTTTATCAGCGTCAACAAATAGCATCATCCAATTTTTGTTCGTCGATGGTGTTAACAATTGATCGGTTTCCGCGTAAAAATTAACGTTGATATTATCTATACCGACTTTACAAGTGACTATATCATTACGGCCCGATGCATCCATATAATGCAAGCCGCCATAACCGGCATTATCACGGTGAAACACATCGTCTTTAGTGTCACGATATTCGATTTTTATTATATTCCAATCATCAAAGTTCCCGTCGATCCTAATATGGTTAATTCCCTTTAATTCTGGGATCGGGCGTACACCTTTATACTTCCTGATGTTCTCGGCCATTTGCATGTAGTAGTTATCTGTATAACCACCTTTCATGGGCTGTATGGCCCGGTTAAACTCAGCGTTATATTGGTCGACGAAGAAATACGAGTTTTTGCGACGCATAAAATCAAATGTCTTACCGGCATCCAGTTGATATTTTCCGGCCGTCCACTCGTTCCAATCGTTTATATATAAAAATGATGGATCTACTTTTAATGCCTCATCCCAACGCTCCTGGAAATAAATGCCATAGCCTTCCGGATGTGCAACTTTTTTCTTTAACCATGGCACGTAGGTTTCAACAGGCAGATCCTGTGCGTTAAGTTGTGGTTCGCCATTGGCGCGAGTCCATGATTTACCAACCAAACTCGACGGGTGCTGGGCCGGTGTAACCGCCATTTCTTCGGGCTGGCCATTGTGGGTCGATACCAGTTTTTCAGGGCTCATATTTAGCACATTTTTATTACCAAGGTCATAACCAAAGCTCCAGTTATCCTCGGTACCCACATAGCGCTGCCCGTTCCATCTATAATAGCCCCACCACATGCCGCGGGTGGAGAAGATATTTTTTACTTCCTGTGTATAGTCGGTATAAAGTTTCCCGGTGTAATCCTTATTCCCATAATGTGGATTGCTTGTATTCGTCACCGCATCAGCATCATAATGCGGGTTTGGGTTTTGCTGCACATTACCGGTGGCGTCTTTGGTTTGCGGCGTTGCGTTGTACAACAGCAACGGCTTATTATCCCAGTAGAACCAAAGATCCTTGTATTTTTCAGGTTTATAGATCTTGTCGTACAGATCCTGCACAACGGTTATTACAGGGCCATTAAAAGCCCAGAAACAAAATTGAGGCACCTTATTACCCTCCGCCTTCATCTTTTCCATAACAGTAAAAATGGTTTCCCACTCGTTCCAGTACCTAACGGCATTAGTTACATCCATTATCAGCACGTCAACACCGGCATCGGTTAACATCGACATGTCTTTACGGATAACATACTCATCGCGACTTAAAAAGTAACCCATTTCGGGTTCGCCCCAGTGGTATGAACCTTCCTTCCATTCAGGATTTTTGGCATCAAGACGCGCGTTGGAATCCGCGGCTAAAACCTTGGTAACATCAGCCGAATATGGCTTTTTCATCCCTGCCAGGTTATCGCTATGCCAGGTAATATAAAAGATCCCCACTACCCTTTTGTGTCCTGCTTTAACCGGGCCTGCTAATTCTATGGTAGGCATAGTTCGACCTAATGCATCGGTGGCAACCCATGTATCCGAATAGAGATCGCGATAGGAGTTTTGAGCATTAACTGCCGTTGCGAACGTTAGCAACAAAAACTGCAGATATAGTATTTTCTTCATTAATAAACCTTAATTGTCGTTCCTATAATCCATTGCAGATGGTGGTGCATCCTGTGGCGCAGCGCCCCATGCCTTGTTCGGTGTACTGCCCATTAAAACTGTTAGCGTTGCGCCATTAACAAGATCTGTATGGCTAAACCACGGTTTATTTAAGGGTTTGCCGTTAAGCGTGGCGCTCTGGATATATTTATTTTCTGTCGAACTGTTTTTGGCGTTAATAGTAAACAGCTTACCGTTGGGTAAGGCAATAGTTATGTGTGTAAATACAGGGCTTCCAATATTATAAACCGGCACACCCGGCGTTACCGGGAAGAATCCCATCATAGAGAACACTACAAACGCCGTCATACCGCCGCCGTCTTCGTCGCCTGGTAAGCCAAACAGATTATCGGTATACCAGGTGCTTAATAGCATCCGGATGCGTTTTTGAGTTTTCCATGGCGCGCCCATATAATTATACAGGTACGGGATATGGAATGAAGGCTCGTTACCCATAACAAACTGCCCAACATTGCCGGATGCATCCGGTTGTGTATACCAGAACTGGTGCTTGGCGGCACCCAAATCTTCTCTGAATAGATTATCCAGCTTTGCCTCGGCTTTTTTAGTGCCGCCCATCAGGTTAAATAAGCCTGTAAGATCATGTTTTACATCCCAGTTATAGGTATAAGCGTTGTTCTCAGTAAAGTATTCCCTACCTGATAATTTGGGGTTGTATGGTTCTATCCATTCGCCCTTGTCGTTTTTGGGCCACAGCATTCCCTTATCCTGCCTGAATACATTTTTGTAGTTGCCTGCACGTTTCATAAACAATACCCGGTCCTGCGGATTACCGCTGGCTTCGGCTAACTGTGCAATGCTCCAATCGCTAAAGCTGGTTGCCAGCGTTACAGATACGGCCTGCCTCCGTTCCCATGTTACATCGACTTGTTTCTCGGTTTCTTTCTCGGTAAGTGGAATAGATGGGAAATAACCATTCTTATTATAAAACGTGTCCAATTTGGTTGGTGGGCCGTTTCTCCAGGGCAGCAAAGTAGCATCTAACGAATTTTTCTTAAGGCCCTGGTAAGCAGTTTTTATATCAAACCCGCGGATCCCTTTATGCCAGGCATCGTTCATCCAGGCGGCGGTAAAATTACCGGTCATGGCCGGCCAATCGCCAAATATAACCGCGAAAGACGGCATATTACCACCCTGTTTATACATTTCTGTGTATGAGCGTAGTTTCTGCGTTTCCATCGCGGGGTTAAGTATCATGTGCAATGGCTCCAAGGCAATGTATTGATCCCACATCCAGTTATCTACAAAAAATGGCTCTTTTGATTGATGTACCTGGTGATCGAAAGCGCTGTAATATTTGCCATATTCGTTAATATCAACCATACGTTCCAGGCTGCGGTAAAATGAAGTATAGAAAACACGCTTTTGCGCCTGTGTACCGCCTTCAACCTGGATCTGGCTTAGTTTTTTATCCCACACGGTATAAGCATTAGCTTTAACTTTTGCGAAGCCCCAGGCAGGGATTTCTTTATATAGGTTTTCTTTTGCCTGCTCTATACTTACGAATGAGATACCGTATTTAAAACCAATAGTTTTGGTTTTGCTATCTAATTCACCCAATATCTGTTTGCGCTGTGACGGGTTGCGGTAAGTCGAAGAAAGATCGGCATCCGTCTCACCATAGAAATAGGCCTTTATACCCTGGAATGATTCTGTTCCGCTAAATGATCGCTTATCGTTAATGATTACCTCGCCATCATTGCCATATAAACCTAAACGCAGGTAGTTTTTTTGGTTACCCTTAAAAGTCACCTGGAAGTATCCGCATCTTTGTGTTGGTGAAACCTCTACCGTAGTGCCGTCATCTTCGTTTGTAGCCGAGTAGTTATAGGGCGTTAATTTTTCGTTAAGTATAGTAAATCGTTTATCCCAAAGCTGCTGTGTATTGTTGCCACTTACGGGCAGGAACGAGAACGTCCATGCTATACGGTGCGATGCCACATTAAGCGGGAAGGTTCGGATCTGATCGTCAAGCTGATCTTTTTTCATAGGGTACACCCTAAGCATACTGTTAGGTAAATGTACTACCGGGCGGGCAGGTTCTAATATTACGCCTACGCCGCCTATGGTTGGGTCAACATAGTCGAGATTAGATTTTTTAACCTGCGCTGATAGTTGCACACAGGCAGAAATAGATAAAGTAAAAAGTAATGCCTTTTTTAAACTCATAACAGATCAGATATACTGTGCCTAACAAGGGAATGCGTTAAACAGTAGCTTTGGTTTATAATTACCCAAACATAAAATATTAGTCTTGTATATACAAGTTATAATCTAAAGTATTAAAAAAAGCCTCCCGTTTCCGAAAGGCTTTAACTCATGTCCTATAACTTAACCGTCTCCGGCAGGTATTTAGCTATCAGGTCCTCATAATAAGGTTTTAACTCTGATACAACCGGCACCTTAGGGCTTTTTGAATACAGATCGTACGGGTTAAATTTATCAACCCATTTAAACATATCCTTATCATGCGGGCTTAGTAAGTGTTTGTAAGCATTCTCACGGTGTTGCGAGTAGAATGAGTGGTAACGGATCATATACAACGCTGGCTCGGGCAGGTAATCCTTTGTTATGTGATACAGGTATTCATCATGTCCCCATGACATATGCACGTTGTCTAAACCGCACTCGTGCGTATAAACACCATATTTAGTATTAAAACGCTCGTCATAAGTATCGGGGTTGTCTTTAAAAAACTCGGGGTAAACTATCTTGTCTGAGAAAGCGCAACCCACCGGGAAGGTATCACCTACCACGTTCCATTGCGGTTCGCCAAATAAGCAAAGCACTTTACCAAGGTCATGTATAAAACCGGTCAGCACAAACCAATCCGGGTAGCCATCGGCACGGATAGCCTCTGCAGTTTGTAATAAGTGTTGTAACTGATCTAATGAAATATCCGGATCAGAATCATCAACCAACGTATTCAGGTATTCCATAGCTTTCCACCATGGCATTTCCATTTTATCAAACTTCAAAAAATTGGCTTTCTTTGCCAGCACGTTATCGTAAGTCTGGTATTTATGGTTAAGGCGATAAAACTCGCGTACGCCGTCAATTTCGGGTGCGTCGTAGTTTCTAAACTCTTCTTTCTTTTTGGCCGGACCAGTTTCCGGGTATCTCTGTAAAACATTGTCTTCCCAAACGTCTAAACTTGCCAGTGGGGCATGTTCTTTTTCACTTAGATTTTCCATATTATCAATTTTTTAATGATTTAACAAACTACCAAAACACAATATATAATGCGGATAAGATCCCTAAAATAATCACCGAACATATAATAAACGATGTACTTACCTTATACATTGCACGGTTGGCCTCAATAGCTTTATTCTCGCCTTTAGGCCAAATTAAACTCACAGCAATCATTAGGGCCATACAGATCAAAAACACCCACATCATCCGGTTAAGGAAAGGTATGGGTTCAATGCCGGTCATTTCGGGCAGGAATTTAAAAAATACCGACAATGGGATGGTCAACACCGCCGAGGTAACCGCCGCTGCGGATGTTGTACGTTTCCAAAATAATCCTAACAGGAAAATAGCGAACACGCCCGACGAAATAAAGCCCACGTATTCCTGTATAAACTGGTAAACCTGATCGAAGGTACGCAGTTGGGGTGCAATGCAAATAGCCACAACGGACGAAATAATTACTGCCCAACGGCCGGTAACAAGCATTTGCCGCTCGGATGCACCCGTATTCAAATGTTTTTTATAAATATCCAAAGTGAAGATGGTAGAAATACTATTAGCCTTACCCGCCAGCGATGCCACGATAGCCGCAGTGAGGGCGGCAAAAGCCACACCTTTTAACCCCGACGGAAGTAGGTTCATTAACACCGGATAAGCATGGTCTGGTTTTAATACACCGCTCGCGTCGGACATTTCAGTATGGAAAAATCCATGCTGATAAAGTGTGAAAGCCGCAATACCGGGTATCACCACAATCAGTGGGATCAGCAGTTTCAGGAAGGCAGCAAAGATCAAACCATTACGGCCTGTTTTGATATCGGCACCTAAGGCGCGTTGTACAATGTACTGGTTACAGCCCCAATAGTTTAGGTTGTTGATCCACATACCACCGGCCAATAAGGAGATGCCCGGCAATTCCTGGTAAAACGGACTATCCTTTTTAAAATACATGTGGAAGTGATCGCCGGCCTCTGATTTCAGGATAGAGAAGGCTTGCAGCACCCCTTGTCCGTTTAACTTATTCGATACCTCGGTCATAGCAAAATAGCAGGTAGCCAGGCCGCCCAATATTAAAACAAGCACCTGTATTACATCGGTATAGCCAATTACCTTCATCCCGCCAAGGGTAATAATTACCGAGAATATAGCCAGGCCGATAATACAATACGTAAAATCAATACCCGATATGGTTTCGATTGCGATAGCCCCTAAAAAGTAAATGGAGGTTAAATTAACCAGCACATAAGTTAGTAACCATATCACCGCCATAACCCCGCTAACGGTATTATTATACCGTTGCGACAGGAACTGCGGCATGGTATAGATCTTATTCTTGACGTATACCGGCAAAAAGAAAACCGCGACGATGATTAAGGTAGCAGCAGCTATCCACTCGTAGCTGGCAATTGCCAGCCCCATTTTAAAGCCCGAACCCGACATGGCAATAAAATGTTCGGACGAAATGTTGGATGCTATGATAGATGCCCCGATGGCCCACCAAGTTAATGAACCTTCGGCTAAAAAGAAACCTTTTGTATCAGTATGATCCGATTTTTTTCGGCGATAGACCCAATAACCGTAACCAGCTATCACAATGAAATAGATAAAGAAAACGATAATATCGCCAGTGGATAAATGGTTCATGTATTACAGTAAGTTTAGAATTATAATTTGGTACTATCGAAGTACCGTAAAATAATTGTTATAAACAAATACTGACACTTAATTAAGTGTTAACATAAATCTGCCTACATTTACTTACCAACTAAACTATAAAGTTTTATGAGATCACAATTTGCGTTAACAGCATTGAGCCTGTGCTTTGGCCTTTCTGTAATGGGTTTACAAGCTAAAGCGCAGGTGTTCACCCTGCCTGTTTTGCCCGATACCCAGGAAGAGACCTGCTGCAAGCCCGAAATGTTTTTTAGCCAGGTTAGGTGGCTGGCTGCAAAAAAAGACTCATTAAACATACCTATGGTTTTAAGCGTTGGCGATGTAGTTAACTATGATAATAACGCCAACTGGGAGACCGCGAGTGCGGGCTACGAGGTGTTTGATAAAGCAGGCATCCCCTACGCTATTGCGCCGGGCAACCATGACACCCGTGCGGTTGGCTTATGGAGCGGCAGCGCTGCACCCGGCAATGTAAATGCCAACGTACGGATCACCGATAAATTTAATGCCTACTTCCCTACATCAAGATTTAAAAATCAACGCGGCAGATGGGAAGAAGGCAAAAGCGATAATGCATATTACACTTTCCAGGCGGGCGGCTATAATTGGTTGGTTATTACCTTGGAGTTTTGCGCACGATCAGGCCCGGTGAATTGGGCGGCGCAATTAATCCCGCAGTTTCCCAACCATAATGTGATAATTGTTACGCACTACCATTTAAATGGCGATGGCAAGATAAGTCAAACTAATGCAGGTTATGGTGATATGAGCGCACAGCAAGTCTTTGACAGGTTAAAGAAATTCCCTAATTTATGTATGATATTGAGCGGACATGTTGATTATTCGGCCTTAAAAGTAGACAAAGGCCCGGCAGGTAATAACATTTATCAGATACTGCAGGATTATCAGGGCAAGGATTTTAGTGGCGCTTATATAAGGTTATTACAGATTGATCCGGTTAAGGGTACCATCTCGGCTAAAATGTATTCACCTTACTACAATTTAACAAAGCAGGACGATTCGCAATTTGTGATTAACGATATAAAACTGGTACCGGCAAACAAGAAGATAGAGTAATTAACCTACTGAATTAATTTTCCACCTCCGGTTTATGATCGGTGGGGTTTAACCTGTTTATTTTCTCCAATGTTCCAAATTCATTAACTGCATACAGCGAATTGCTGGTATCTGTATCAATCCTATATTGAATTTTTCGCTTGTTGTTTTTCCTGATGTTTAGTGGCATTAATACGGCTATTATTAATAGCACTATTTGTGATGTAACGACTAACATACCATTTCATTTTTTAACGTATGGTTATATCAACCAAAAAGAATGCCGAAAAGTTTTGCTGCGATAATATCAATTGATTAACTTTTAAAAAGCCCGATAAATAGGACATATGTTCTATAATTCAAACTCTTTTCATTCACTATAGATTAGCCGATGTTCCACCCCATTCTTCCGGAACAACATTGGCAATAGTTTGTGAAAACGTCCATACATGACCACCAATATCTCTTACTGTGTATTGGCGCTCGCCATATGGAAAATCAGAGGGCGGCCTCAATATTTCTGCACCATGTTTTTGAGCCCGTTCATAATACGGCGCCACATTTTTTACACGGATCATGATATTAGTTTTGGCAATGGGCTTAGCAGGGTTTGCTTCGGTAATAGCTATAGCACTATCTCCGAATGATAATTGGGCGCGATGTGATCCGGCACGCCAGCGTTCGGTAAATCCAAGTTTATCAGTCAGCCAGGATATAGCGGCCGTAATGTCTTCATACTCCAACACCGGTATCATTGTACAGGCCGGCATAGAAAGATTATCTGGAAAATTATTTGGGCTCATGATGTAAAGCTATATAAAAAATAAAACTCGCTGCAAATATTATACCTATGCAATCCGTTCATTTTGTGCAGCAACAAAAAAGCCGGGCTTTATGGCCCGGCTTAATATATATGACGTTTCTAAATCTTACTTAAAAACAGCCTCCACAAAAGGATAATTATGAACATCGGCAACAGCTTTATAAGTCACGGTACCGTTATAGGTATTTAACCCTTTTAATAAAGATGGATTGGTTGCAAATGCTTTGTCGTAGCCTTTGTTTGCAATTTGTAAGGCATAACCTAACGTTGCATTGGTTAATGCTATAGTTGATGTATTTGGCACAGCACCCGGCATATTACCTACCGAATAGTGTAATACGTTATGTTTTACATAAACGGGGTTATCATGTGTTGTAGCATGGTCGGCTGTTTCAAACATACCGCCCTGGTCAATGGCAATATCCACAATAACTGATCCCGGTTCCATGGTAGCTATCATTGCTTCGGTAACCAGCTTAGGTGATTTAGCGCCAGGAATTAATACCGCACCTATAACCAGGTCCGAATTTTTAACACACTTGGCAATATTGCTTGAGTTTGATGCTAAAGTCGAGATCTGGTAACCAAAAATATCGTCCAATTGGCGCAACCTGTCTAAGTTATTATCGATAATAGTAACATCAGCACCTAAACCAATGGCAATTTTTGCAGCGTTTGTACCCGCAACACCACCACCGATAATAGTAACCCTGCCACGGCGCGTTCCCGGTACACCACTTAGTAACACGCCTTTACCGCCGTTAGGTTTCTCTAAATAGCTTGCACCTACCTGTACAGACATCCGGCCTGCAACCTCGCTCATTGGGGTAAGCAATGGAAGTGCTCCGTTTGGTAATTGTATAGTTTCGTAAGCTATGGCAGTAACTTTTTTGTCGACCAAAGCAGCTGTTAACTTTGCCTCGGCAGCCAGATGCAGGTAAGTAAACAGGATCAGATCGCTGCGGAAATATTGAAACTCACTTTCAATAGGTTCTTTAACTTTCATCACCATTTCAAAACTCCATGCTTCAGCAGCTGTATCAACCAGTGTTGCACCCGCTTTAACATAGCTCGCATCGGTAAATCCCGAACCTTCACCCGCAGTTTTTTGTACAAATACTTCGTGACCCGCGTGTACTAACGCTTCTGCACCTGCAGGAGTAAGAGCTACCCTGTTTTCGTTGTTTTTGATTTCCTTTGGAACGCCAATTGTCATTTTTGTAGTATTACTTTATGAGATAAATAAATAACCAACAGCAATCCCATACAGGATCAATATTGGCTTAGCGATTATAATTCTGAGACAGTTAATTTCAGGCTTCAAAAATAATCAAATAATCTGCCATTGAAGATTTTGCAACCAAATAAAATTTGGCTCGTTCAATTTGTTTAATTTGTGATGACAAAACAAAGGGTTACAACAACCGGTTTACTATAATATCATATGAAAAAAATTCTTGCTTTATTTCTATTATTGATTAGTGTTAACTGCCTGGCACAGGATAGTTTACAAACTTTAAACTTCAACCGCAATCATATTAAAAATACAGGTATGCAGGTATTGGGCAGCTGGGCTACGGCAAATATAGTTGTAGGCGGTATTGGCTGGGCAAGAAGTACCGGCACAACCAAATACTTCCACCAAATGAATACTATTTGGAACATGGCTAATTTGGGCGTTGCCATATTGGGATATACTGCAACAATAAAAGATAAGGACCGCACTTACACCGCACAAGAAAGTTTGAACGAACAGCATAAATTAGAAAAGCTATTCCTGGTAAATGGCGCGCTCGATTTTGTTTATATAGGTGCTGGCTTATGCCTTAAACACCGGGGAGATATTAATAACGCTGATCAAAACCGGGGATACGGTTCGGCTGTGATTCTACAGGGTGCGTTTCTGCTATTATTTGATGTCACCATGTACACATCTGAGCGAAGGGCAGGCAATAAATTACGCCGGTTTCTGTTGAAAAACCCCGTAATTTTTGACGGGCAAAAAGTTGGAATGGTTGTAAACTTTTAGTTTTTCAATCAACTGAATGTCAACAATATAATTACAAAACAGTTAACATTGTTTGTTGTTGTTAACATAAATATAATATTAAATACACATTGCATTAATCTAACTTTGCAAAATCAAAATTCACAACCTTATTGATCGTCTGTATACTCAACTATGAAAAAATCAAAAAATAACACAATAGCAAAAAAAGCTAAGAAAGCTTTAAAGAAAGAATTAAGCGATAAAATTGCCGCTCAAATCAAAACCTTAGTTGGCGAAATTGGCCCGGGGTTAAAAAAGGCAGAAAAATCTATAGAGAAAGCTGCAAAAAACCTGGCAAAGAAATTAACTAAGTTAACTAACGAAAAATCGGTTAGGTCTGTTGTTGCTAAAAAATCTGCTGCTGTAAGTGTAGCAAAAACTCCGGCGGTAGCTGTGGAAACTGCGCCTATAAAAGCAATTCCTGCAAAATCTGCCCCTGCCAAACCAGCTGTAAAAGCACCGGCGACTAAAACTTCAGTTGCAAAACCTGCCGCTAAGAAATAGTAAAAGATATTTAATTTAAAGACGCCCTGATATTATCAGAGCGTCTTTAAATAGTATTTATCCAATGTTATAGTAAAACTGATCTGCAACAATTTTACCATCTTTAACTTCATAAACCGCAATCTCACTCATAGGCATACGGCCACTTTTTTTATAAGTCACATCCATATCCATAGTTACAGTGAAATGGTTACCTGCAACTAAAGGATCAGATATAACACCGCTGTGTATTTCTTCAACACTATTATACCAGTCTATGGTTTTTGCTAATACATTAGCTTTACCTGTAGTAACATTATTAGGAACGCCCTCCATTTCCTTACTAACAATATTATCGGCATAAAGCTCATTAATAGCGTCAACATTTTTGCCCTCCCGGCAGTATGCAACTAATTTTTCGGCGACTTCTTGTGTACTCATGGCTTTTTACTTTAAGTGATTAATTAAGTAAAGCTATGTTTTTTATGAAATGATGGCTTTATATCTGCGTTAAATTTAGGTTACTTCTTTTTACCCCTGATATTAATAACAATAGCGCTATTATGTGGAATACCCAAGGTGGTACCCGGTATAATCTGGAAATATGCTTTTAGATAGCCGTTTATAAGGGCCCTTATTGTGTGGTCTGTTGACTTGACAAACTCAGGAAACACATAGGTCATCGACTTTTGATAATGAATCCCTCCCTGTGCATCAACCGTCGCCCAAAACGAGTAGGAAAAGTCTTCGTAGGCTTTTCTAATTGTAATATTATATTCCGGGAACATGTATTCATCGGATGTGTCCCACTTATTCATAATATCAGCCTCCACCCCTTTCTTTTCAATCGTAGCTAACGGGCTTCTACTTATAAATTGAACTGGTTTACGTGCCGCAAAAAAACTATCGGGTTTGGCATTTACTTCAGCAACGCGTTTATAGATATACTGGCTATCTCTTTTTAAGGGCTTCTTTACGTCTTCGGCCGTTTTATGCAATACGTTTTTAATGTAGTTATCGGCATATAAAGTCATATACACGTTTGACTTTACGTAGTACACCGTCTTACCTTCAACCTTTAATACCTGGAACCTTAAACTGTCCTTACTTATCTTATTAGCTTTTAACCAGGTACCCGAGATATTAAAAATGGAATCATGATCCAACGTAACCGCAAAATTCAGGAACTTATCTTTATCCGGACTGTAAACGCTTACCCACTTGTCCGAGAAAAACATCAGCTTCCATATCGGGGCCAACTGGTAACCATCCTTATTAAATATCAAACCCGAATCAAAGCTGCGGCGCACTTCTGTGTACCTTATTCGCTTTACATCATTAAACGAGCTTTTATTTTTTATAGGATCTTCAAATTTGCAGGAGATACCGGCAAGTGTTATAAATAGCAGTATGATGTATTGACGAATAACAGCAGATGACATATCGTAAAAATGCAGATTTAATTTTTATTTGGGAAGCTGAAATGCATAAGAAACGTAACAACCATGATGCGCAAACGAAATCGGCGTCTGCAATGGGTGCGAACCATTTACTATATATGGATAGCCCGACGAATGTTTATCTATCCATAGCTCGTCAGCAATAATTATATCGTTTAATTTAGCTAACGCGAGTAACCTTACCGCTTCAGACTGTGTATGATAATCACTATCCGCTATAGTTTGAACACCCCAGTAAACGTCGCCTTCGTTAATTATTGTAGCTATAAACCGGTTGTTTATGGCTGATTTAAAATTAAGTGTATGGGTACCGTTTGATACTGTCCCTTCATAATATGCGTCAATCGGTTGGTCGGCCCGTAAATGATCCTGATCTGTTAGCGTTGAAACAAAAAGTCTTTCCACAATCAATTTAGAAGGCGAAAATACCAGGTACTCATCTCCCCTTTTAAAGTATTTATAGGCTGATTCTTTTACTGACCATAGCAGCCATACAAAATTTTCAAAAGAGATAGTTGATTCCTGGTGAAGTGAAAGTTCGGCGGGAGTAATAAATTTCGAATAAAATGCGGGCAGAACAGTGCGTTGTTTATCTACCAGGTTAAGCGCGACAATATCATTGCCGGCGCTTATCACGCGGTCTTATTTATTTTATCAGAAATTACGTCAATGCAGTTTCCTACGTTGTACATTTTTTCGGCAGCGTCAAAATCAATTTCAATATTGTATTGCGCTTCGGCATCTATGATAATATCAACCAGGTTAGCCGAGTTGATCTTTAAATCTTTTATAAGGTCTGTATCTTCATTAATCCCATCCAACATCTCTTTGCTTTCGGTATAAGGGGCCAGTACTTTTTTTAATTCACTTAAAATTTCTTTTCTATCCATCAGTTGTTTTTATATTTCGAGATAATTAAACAGCTGTTAACATCGCCAAACCCAAAATTTGCCTTTGCTACAGTGTTAATCTCCCTATCTACCTTAATAGTAGGTAAATTGTTTTCCCCAATTATATCTAAAATTTCTGGAATTGGGTCTTCCAAATTTAAATTTGCATGTACAAAGTTGTGTTTTAGCTGCAAAACAGCTGCAACCATCTCTATCGAGCCGGCCGCGCTAAGCGAATGGCCCACCATAGATTTAAGTGAATTAACCATCGGAAAATCCCCTCCACTGCGCTTTAATGCATTTACCCAATTTTGAATTTCCAGCTTATCAGCAATAGTCGCTGTTAAATGGCCGCTCACCAGGTCGATGTCATTTGCATGGATGTTGGAATTGGCGATAGCTTCTCTGATACATTTAACTACACCTTCGGCACCCGGCGCTGTCATGCTGCCGCCATTACGTTGGCCGCCCGAGTTGGTTGAACCGCCCATTAACTCGCCATAAATTTTAGCGCCCCGCGCCAAAGCAAAGTCAAGGTCTTCTAAAATTAGTGCCCCCGCTCCTGAGCCGGGTACAAAACCGCCTGCCGACATACTCATTGGTCTCGACGCACGCTCAGGCTCATCATTAAACTTACGTGATAATACGCGCATGGAATCAAATCCGCCGAACACATAGCGGTCTACAAACTCGCAGCTACCTACCACCATCCGTTTGGCCATGCCAAACTTAATATATTCATAACCCATTAAAATGGATTGTGTGCCAGTAGCGCAAGCTGCCGAGTTATTAATGATCTTATTACCCAGGCCTAACCTACCCGATATATATGCAGTAACCCCGCTATTCATGATCTGCTCTACCACGCGCGAGCCTAATTTCTTTGATTCATGGGCATCAACCCGGGTTATGGCATTTTTAATTACATCAGTATCGGCAACACTGCTGCCAAATACGCAACCGGTTTCCCATAAGGTATCTTCGGCTACAATTTCATTACCGGCATCTGTCCACGCATCTAAAGCAGCCTTAATTCCATAGGCAATGCCTTTACCCTTAAGGCCATACAGGCTGGTTTCGGTAATATAATTACGTAACTGATCCCACTCAAACTCGGGCGTACCACTTACCTGGCAATTAAATTTCAGATCCTGGTATTCAGGCACAAAGCGAATACCAGACACGCCGTTTTGTATGGCATGTAAAAAATCCGGAATATTTAATCCGTTTGGCGCAACAACGCCCAAGCCTGTAATTACAACACGGTTACCCATTATACATCATATTATTTAACTGCATTTTTTATAATGCCCGAAAATATTCCTTTTGCAACCATATCGCCACTGGCATTATGCATCTCAACCGCACATTTCAGTTTCCCGAACCTAAAATATTGTTTTTTTGAAGTAACAATAACTTTTTCCTCAGGCAGCACCATCTTAAAAAACTCCACATTTGTAGAGGTAAGTAACGGAAACGAACCCTCATCCATCACCGTGCCTTCATGAGCTGTGCTAACCATTAAATGAATACCTAACACCACCAAGCCTATCTGCGCCATTATTTCGGTAATTATAACACCGGGCGTGACTGGATTACCCGGGAAATGATCCTCATAGAAAAAAGCATCGCTCCTTAATGTATAATCACCGGTTACGCCGTTTTGATCTAACGACACAATGTTATCAACAAACAGGAAAGAAGATTTGTAAGGTAAATATTTTAATATATCGTTCATTTAAATTAACACTATCTGCAATGTTCGCCGCCATCAACATGTATAACCGTACCGTTTATCCAGGCTGCCTCGTCGGTACAAAGCAGGTATATAACGTTTGCAACGTCTTCTGGTTTTGTAATTCTTCCGGATGGATTGCGGGCCATGGCATGCTGTATCAATCGTTCGCTATCAGGAATCCTTTTTAAGGATGGCGTGGCGGTGATACCTGCTTGTATGAGGTTGGTTTTTAAACCGTATTTACTAAGCTCTACAGCCATATAAGTCGTCAGGCTTTCTAATGATGCTTTAGCTATCGAAACAGCTGCATATCCTTCCCAGTACTTGTCAGATCCTTCGCTGGTTAAACCTATAATTCGGCCATCGGCATTGAACAAGTCAGCAACGAGTATATCTTTAGTCCAGTCTAACAAACTGGTAGCCATAGCATATGTAGTAAGTTGAATATCTTCTTGTGTAAGCGGCTCTTTATCGCCCTCTTTAACCAGTGGTTTTAAATTGCCCCGGGCTATGGAGTGTAATAACAGTTTAACACTATGCTTTTTATCGGCGGCAAAGTCTTCTATAAATTTAGTGCGGGCCGCATTGTCAAGCGCGTTTATGTTATGCGGATGGATGATTACTTCTTTATCAGCCGCCAATTGCAAAAGATTTGCTTTCAACGCACGTTCGGCCGCTGCAGTTTCCCGATAGAGTACAGCTATGTTCATTCCGTGGCGGGCCAGTTTTTCAACCGCTGCTAATCCAAATCCGCTTGATCCACCTAAAATAATGGCCCAGTTACCGGTAAATTGCTTGTTATTATTTTGCACTTAACTTTTGTAAATATTAAAGTCTAAAAGTAACGCAAATCTTGGAATTTTACGGCTTGTATAGTCTACTTAATTAGGCAAAACAGTATTATTACCTATATTTGTGACAACTGACATCTAAAAACCCGATATGAAAACAAGAATAATATTTGCCCTGCTTTTATTAGTGCCGGGCGTGTTTGTTCTGGGCAATAACTTACAGCAAAAACTGGATAAAGCTGCCTTTTACGCAGTAATGGATCGCGGTAATTTAGAAGAAGTTAATAATGAAGTAGATGTGGTTGCGGCTTCTTCGTCGCCAGAGAAAGATGGTTTTACCGGTGCATTGTTAATGCGCAAAGCCGGGCTTGTAAAGCTACCTGCACAAAAACTCAAATTCTTCAAAGCGGGCCGGATAAAGTTTGATAACGCGATGTCTGTCGATAAAGACAATGTTGAATATCATTTCCTGCGTTTTGCTATACAGGAACATGCGCCTAAAATAGTTAAGTACCGTGCTGATATTGAAGCCGATAAGAAGATTATTATAGCATCTTACAAAAACTTATCGCCTACGGTACAACATGCCATAATGGATTACACTAAAAATTCGAAAGCATTGCACGCAAGCGATCTTAACTAACCACACCGCATGAGCAAAAAGGTATTAGCCATTTACTATTCGCAATCGGGCCAGTTAGGAGAGATCATTGATAATTTTACCCAGCCATTAATTAATGCCGGCCATTCGGTTGAAAAGGTACGGGTGCATTTAGTTAACGAGCCCAACTTCCCGTGGACAGCAGATACTTTCTTTAGTGTTATGCCCGACTGCCAATTGGACGTACCCGCCGAATTAAAACCATTCGAACTAAAAGAAAAGAAATACGACCTCGTGGTATTGGGGTATCAAGCCTGGTTCCTATCACCCAGCATTCCCTTTAACTCATTAATGCAGAACCCCGAACTACAGGCTGTTTTAAAAGGCACGCCGGTAATTACTGCTACGGGAGCCCGCAATATGTGGTTAAGCGCTTTTGTAAGGGTTAAGAAACTGATCCATGTTACAGGTGCTAAAATAGTGGGTAACATAGCGTTAGTCGATACACATCCTAACCCGATTAGCTTTATTACCATCTTCCATTGGATGCTGCATGGAAAAAAAGATAGTTATCTAAACATTTTCCCCCCTCCCGGTGTTTCAGATGCGGATATAAAACATACCAAAGTATTTGGCGAAAGTGTTATACCGCATTTAGAGAAAAATGATTGGGATGGTTTACAGGACGAACTGGATCGCGATAAGGCAGTAGTATTAAATTACAACCTGATGGTTATTGAAAGCACCGCCAGCAAAATATTTAAAGTGTGGGCTAATTTTATATCAAAAAGAAAAAACAAACTGCCCTGGATAAGGGCCTATAAATATTACCTGTTAATTGCTTTTTTTGTAGGGGCACCCATTTTAATAACATTGGATGGGATATTATTCAGGTTTACATCGCCAAAACGTATTAAGGCGAAGAAACAATATTATTTAAATTTAAATTAACCGGTATGCCCGTTTATATTATTAATACATCTACCTTTTTACCAAATGAGCCCGTTCCTAACGACGATATGGAACTTTACCTGGGTTATATCAATGATAAGCCGTCGAAATCAAAAAGTATAGTACTGCGTAACAACGGTATCAAGACCCGTTACTACGCTTTAGAAAAGGGCGGCAAACCCACCCATACCAATGCCGAAATGACCGCGCTTGCTGTTAAGGCTTTATTTAAAGATCATCCTGAGAAAATAAAAGATATAGAGTTACTATCGTGCGGCACTTCTTCGCCCGACCAGATGATGCCATCACACGGCGTAATGACGCACGGCTGGCTGCCCGAAATGGGGCCCGTTGAAGTGGTATCGCCATCTGGCGTATGCTGTGCGGGTATGCACTCGCTTAAATTTGCTTATTTGGCAATCAAAGCCGGCGAAATTAAATCAGCGGTAGCGACCGGATCTGAAAGATTTTCGGGCCTGTTGGTATCAGATGTATTTGAGGAAGAAGCACAAAAATTAAAAGAGCTGACCGATAACCCTTTCATCGCTTTCCAAAAAGACTTTTTACGTTGGATGTTATCAGACGGTGCTTCGGCTTTCCAGTTAAGCGACGAGCCAAATAAAGAAGGTTTAAGTTTAAGTATCGACTGGATAGAAGGTGTATCCTTTGCTAACGAAATGGAAACCTGTATGTACATGGGTGCCGATAAACAAGCCGACGGAACTTTAAAAGGTTTTATGGATTACACGCCGGAGGAGATCATGACCAAATCCATTTTCAGCGTAAAACAGGATATTAATTTATTGAGCGATAACATCGTGCCGCTTGGTGGTAAAAAGATAAGAGAGATCTTTGAAAAAAAGGGTTTAACTGCAACTGATATCGATCACTTCCTGCCGCATATATCCAGCAACTTCTTCAAAAGCAAGATCTATGACCTGGTTGAAATCTATGGTGGCGGTATTCCTTACGAGAAATGGTTCATCAACCTTTATACCGTAGGTAATGTTGGCGCGGCATCTGTTTATTTAATGATAGATGAGTTATTCCACAGCGGCCGTTTGAAGAAAGGCGAAAAAATCTTGTTATTAGTGCCAGAAAGTTCTCGGTTCTCATATATGTACGCGATGTTGACTGTTTGCTAATTCTGTTTTTCAATGAAAAAAGAAGATGTTCCGCAGGATTTAGGCGCCTTAGGTAAAGTTACCAAAGAGGTTTGCTACGCTACGGACGAATCAGGCAAGTACACTACACAGCTAAGTGATGGCTGGACAGTTAAAGCTACAGCCTTAGATACTGCCTGGCAACAGGTTGACGAACGTATAGCGGCAGCAAAACAAAAAGTACTTAACAATGAAGCAAGCCCTATCCTGTTCTTTATGGAGAAGGCTTTGATGGATATAGAAATATTAGCCGGCTACACCGGCTTTTGGCAATGGCAGGTAAAAAGGCATTTAAAGCCTGATGTGTTTAGCGGCCTATCTGAAAGCAAACTACAAAAGTATGCCGACGTTTTTAACGTAAGTATCGCCGATTTAAAAACAATGACTGTTAATGAAGCTTGATTTTAACCATATACAGGCCGCGCACTGCGAAAACGGTGTAACCATGAGCCTGTTAAGAAATGCGGGCGTTAAACAGATAACAGAGCCATTGGCTTTTGGTATTGGTGCAGGATTGTTTTATGTGTATATCCCGTTGCTTAAAATTAACAACGGACCGGTTATCGCGTTTCGCACTTTGCCGGGGTTAATATTTAAGCGTACCTGCAAAGCGCTGGGGATTCCGGTTATCCGAAAAAAATTCCGGTCGAAAGAAGCTGCTGAAGCATTTTTAAATCAATGTTTAGCGGCTGGGCACCCCGTTGGATGCCAGGTTGGTGTTTATTACTTGCCCTATTTCCCTAAAGAATACCGTTTCCATTTTAATGCCCATAACTTAATTGTTTATGGCACCGAAGATGGCAACTATATGGTAAGCGACCCCGTAATGGAAGGTACAAACGTTATGACAGCTTATGAGCTTGAGAGGGTACGTTTTGCGAAAGGCGTGTTGGCTCCAAACGGTCAGTTATATTATCCCAGAGAGGTTAAAACGATTACCGATGACCAGATACGGAAAGCGATTAAAGGCGGCATTGAAAAAAACACATTCAATATGATATCGCCTTTTACAGGGCCAATTGCAGGAGTAAACGGAATAAGATATACAGGAAAGAAAATTAAAGGCTGGCGCGATAAATTAGGTTTGAAAGATGCCGGTTTATACCTGGCGCAACTGGTACGCATGCAGGAAGAAATAGGCACAGGTGGCGGTGGTTTCAGGTATATTTATGGAGCTTTCTTACAGGAGGCGCATGCTTATATACCTAATGAAGAGTTATTGGAGATCTCCAATCAATTTACAGCCTCCGGCGATTTATGGCGGACAGCAGCAGTACAAGCGGCCGGTATTTATAAAGGCCGCTTAGGCAGCCAGGAAGATTTTAATGTAATGGGCGATTATTTATTAGAAATTGCCGAAATAGAGAAAAAAGCTTTTACCGCTTTAAAGAATATAAAATGGTAGCAGATCAACCCTTCGCGATAAATGTAGAGCACATGGGGTTTCGTTATCCTGATAATACCACTGTGTCTTTTGCCGACCTGAACTTGCAGGTTGCTAAAGGGACACGCTTCGGGCTGTTCGGGCCAAATGGCGCAGGTAAAACTACCTTAATGAATTTGATGACCGGTGTGCTGACAGCCAATGAAGGCAGCATTAAATTGTTGGGCCATGAAGCGGGGGGCCAAAATAAAGAGGTTAATAAATTATTTGGCTTTGTACCACAGGATTTTTCTTTTTATCATGAACTATCACCTGCGGAGAACCTTGAATTTTTTGGCGCCTGGGCAGGGCTGAATAAAACTGAGATAGCCAACCGTACCGACGAATTGCTGAATATTTTAGGATTAGCCGATGTCCGTGACAAGCCGGTGAAGAAATTCTCGGGCGGAATGAAACGCAGGGTTAATTTGGCAATCGGCGTTATACATAATCCGCAGATCTTGTTTTTAGATGAACCTACTGTTGGGGTTGATGTGCAAACGCGGCAGGCTATTATCTCTTACTTACGTAAGTTGAATCAAAGCGGTACTACTCTTATTTATACATCACACCAGTTAAATGAGGCCGAGGATCTTTGCGATTACATCGCAATGATAGACGAAGGGAAGATCATCACCCATGGCCCTATCGGCGAGGTATTGAAAGAACATAAGCATGATAGCTTAGAAGATCTTTTCATTAACTTAACCGGAAAGGCATATCGCAACTAATGTTCAAGCTCTGGATCTCCATAAAGAAAGACATCCGTATCCTGTTGCGCGACAAGGTGGGGATCTCGTTGATGTTTGTTATGCCGATCATTTTAGTGGTGGTTGTTACCAGCATTCAGAACAGTACTTTTCAACTTGTCAACAAAAACAAATTGCCTATAGTTATTTGCAATACAGATACCGGTAAGGCAAGCACACAGTTTATTGAATCGGTAGGCAAGATCGGCATGTTTACGGTAACTGAGATCGGCAAGGAAAAGGCTAAAGCTATTTCGGACGAAATGCAGGGTAAAGATGCTATGTTAGGTATAGTGATCCCTCCAAACTTTTCATCCGAAGTAAATAATAAAGCCAAAACCGCATCAGACAAGGCAATGGCAGCATTTAGCGGGGAAGCTGATACGGTAAAAACTGTTGTTAAATCAAACAACCAAATTGATCCGCTTACATTATACTATAACCCTGTTTTACAGGAGTCTTTAAGATTCTCTATCCAGGGAGCCATTGGAAGCGCTTTACAGCTTGTACAAACCCGCGAAACCTTGCGCACCTTGTACTTTGCATCAAATGAGAAAGAACTGCCCAGAAGCCTGGAAAACGAGATGCTGAACAGCAATACAACTATAAACATGCTTCCGATATCAAAAGATGGAACGCGAAACACACCCAATGCATCGCAACATAACGTGCCGGCCTGGACCATTTTTGCGATGTTCTTCGTGATCATGTCGTTAGGCGGCAGCGTAGTTCGCGAAAAGGTAAGCGGTAGTTTTATCCGCCTAAAAACATTACCTACCAACTATCTGGTTGGCCTATTATCAAAACAGGTAACGTATTTAGGCGTAACCTTACTACAGGCCGCGGTAATTTTCTCCATAGGGATTTGGTTGTTCCCATATTTTGGGTTACCGGCTTTGAACCTGCCGTCTGATCTTTTCGCCCTGTTTTTAGTTACCCTTGTTTGCGGCTGGTGTGCCGTTAGCTATTCTATTTGTGTCGGCGTTTTTTCCGAAACCCAGGAACAATCTAATGGTTTTGGCGCAATATCTATAGTTATACTTGCTTGTATAGGCGGTTTGATGGTACCCAGCTTTGCCATGCAAGGCTTCGCCAAAACAATGGCCAGCTTCTCGCCCATGCATTGGGTGCTGCAGGCCTACTATAGTTTGTTTTTAGAAGGCGGCCAATTAAAAGATGTGTTAAACAATATTGGCTCTTTATTTATTATTACCCTTGTCATTCAATTCGTAACTTATTTAGGATTGAAAAGAAAAAATTTGATATAATTACCCCATGGAAAAAGAAGCGCTTAAAGAACAGCTAAAAGTACAGATCATACAATTTTTAAACTTAACAGACCTAACCCCTGCCGATATAAAAGACGAAGAGCCTTTATTTGGCGATGGTTTAGGTTTAGACTCTATAGATTCGTTGGAGCTTATTGTGTTATTGAAAAAAGAATACGGCATAGATATTCGGGACCCAAAAGAAGGCCGAAAAGCATTGGTTGATATCAATACGATGGCTAATTATATTGCCGAACATAGAACGAAATAATTATCCCAGGAAATCCGGCGGATAAAGTTTCTGCCCGTATTTTTCAGCAATTGCCTTCATCTTTATTTGGGTTTCGGCATCCATAGTTGGTGGTGGAAGAAATTGACCTAAAGCTACGGGTTTGCCCATTTCTAAAAACATTTCTTCAAGCCCGGAAGGCACTACGGTGCAAAGCAAGCGGGCAACTTTTTCTGATCTGTTTTTAAACCCATGAACAATACCCCCTGTGGGAATAACGATATAGCTTCCGACTTTGGCTATGAATGTGGATGCTTCAGACTTTACTTCTACCTCACCATCAACAACATAAAACGTTTCATGAAAATGGGCATGTGAATGCGGACCGGGACCACCACCCGGAGGTATTAACATATCTATTGTAGCGAAAGCCCCGCCGGTATCTTTACCACTTGCTAAAATACGATAGGTACCGCCCATAACAGACAAACCTTGTCCTTCGTTGGCACTAATAGCAATTGGGTTTTGTTTTTGATTGTCCATGACTTTATTTTTATTTAAGTCTAACATTACGCATTTTAAAAGGTTCTATCTAACTTTTACAAGCACCGCATTAGCCACCTTCCTTACCCCTTCGTGATCCCATTTTTTATTGTCGGTAGGATAATTAACTACATTATTTGGTGTAGTACCCTTTATCCACATAGTGGTCGATCCACCGCCATCAAGATTAATACCATCCCGCGCATTGAGCCATTTTACAATTTTGGCCATTTCTACTATGGTCACACCAGCAGCATTCTCATTACGGCCGTCAATAGTGATCAGCAAAACCCGGTTTTTGGTAACAGCGACGCCCGTACGCGGGTTACGTGTTTTTATAAAAGCCGAAGCAGTATCCAGATGTTCCATCACCTTATGATACATTAGCACTGGGCCGGCCACCATAATGTCGCCGGGAATTTTAGCTTCCCAATTTGGCGTTCCATCCCATTTGCCTATGCTTAGTATTCCGTTATTAAAAAGTAAGGCGCCTTTTTGATGATCGACCCTGCCACCGTTTTTGGTGAGGTGGTTTGGCTCAAGGCCTATACCGTCTACTTTTATTAAGTCGACTGAGCCGCCATTTTTAACATCAAAGAACCCGCCATTAATTGCCGCTATGGCATTTGACTCCGCAGCAAAATCGGCAACCGGTTTTAGTGTTTTAACTTCATAACCCAAAATCAGCTTTGCTTTACGGCGCGAGTTTATCTCGAGGATATTGATATTTTGGTTTGAATGAAACAGGTTATTTTTAAACCAGTAATGTTTCCATTTTACACCGGGCGCAATTTTTTTTGTTTCCCATTGTGCCTTAACAAAATTTAGAGAATCATTTTGAGCAGATGCGTTTAGCGCGAAAATCAGGAGAGTTAGGACAAGTAAAAATGTTTTTTTCATTATAGTGTTCCCTTATAAAGCAATGAATGTTCCTTGCAATTTCATACAGGTTATGTCGCCGGAAGATAGTGTAGCGTTAGTCTTTATCTCATTGTCAGTCAATATATAAGATATATTTAATTGAAGTGTTTCTACAGATGGATTAATTAGCGACAAAAATTTGATATTTTCCGCTTTTGTCAAGCGTAACGGTTTTTTTATTGCAGTAGTCAGCACCTCTTTAACCAATTGCAGCATGCTGGCACCGGGCACTACCGGCTGACCAGGAAAATGACCTTTTAGAATATCACTGTGTACATCAACTGTTACAGATGCCACTATCGTACTATCGTCAGCGTTAATTGAAGTTATCTTAAACAGAGAATCTCTAAACATATTTATCAGCACGAAGATAATAGCATTAACGAATGATAGCTATTTTGATAATGGTTATAGATCAATATTTTTTTAGGCGATCTGTTTTTCAGCTCCCCATCTGTCACTGTTTCCGGAACCTGCCCTCTCTTGATGATATTAGCGGCCAGCCATAATGCAAATGATATAGATACCGGGTATTCGCCGCATAAATGTTTGTAGTAGGCAAATGAGCTATTGACAAATATGGTTTTGCTTAGTTCATCATAAACTGCATCGTTTTTCCAGTCGCCATTTTTGCCGGTTATAACCAGGTCAATATCTTCAATTTTAATTGAGTTATGCTCCAGGAACGAATTGATATTTAACTCGATATCGACTTTACTTTTAGGCTTGTAGAATGTTTTTGTGGCTACTAACTCTGCCAGGTTATCACTGTTACCTTTATCCGTCAACAAGAAGAAAGCTGCACCTTCGCCGCCAATTGTTCCGTTTGATTGGGTTCTAATCAGTTCAAGATTTGATAACGGCCAGCGTTTATAGAGCCCTAAGCGGGTCAATATTTTAAAGGCGATATCGGTCATCTCCTCTGTACCACCTACCAGGATACTATCTGCGTCGCCCTCTTTTAAAAGCATAACCGCATCAAGCAATGCGCTTTCAAACGAAATACCTTTGTGTACAAAAGTATTATTGTAGTTATGGCACTTTAACATCAATGCAATTTGCGCGGCGACCGTGTTATGGGTTGACTGAATAAATGCTGTAGGTGGCAGCATCTCCTCTTCCATTTCAATAATGCGTGTTAAAAAAGTTATGGTATCTTCCTGGCAGCCCAACGCCGTACCGGTAATAATAGCACCGGGCATTTCAACTTGCCCGTCTCTCAAACACTGCATTGCAGCGGCAACGCCCATTTTTATAACACGACTCATGCGGCGGGCCAGTTTGGGATCGATATAAGCTTTGTAGTCAGGTTCTATCGCACTTAAGCAAATGCCTGTGACTTCTATGGGTTCTGTTAAAAACGGAACGTCGCCAAAAGTATTTTGGGCAGATATTGCGGCAGCCGAACGGATATAAATCTTCATATTAAACGGCCGAAAATATTAAAGATGTACAATTACCACCAAACCCAAATGAGTTTGATAACACATTTTTTACCGGCTGATCTTTCAGATAATGGACCTCCGGCGTAAATGGCAACTCCTGCATGGGTGTTTTAAACCGCAGGTTAGGATAGATCAAGCCATGCTTAACCGCCAGTACAGAAAATACAGCTTCTACTCCACCACTGGCACCAAGTGTATGTCCGGTAAATGACTTGGTAGAACTCATTTTTGGATACTGCGGACCAAACAAGCGTTTGATGGCTGTGCCCTCCGCACTGTCATTGTTTGGCGTACCGGTGCCGTGTAAATTGATGTAATCTATATCTGATGTTTGTAAACCTGCCTTATTCAACGCCCCCTGCATAGCCAGGTACGAGCCTGTACCGTCAGGCGAGGACGCGGTTTGATGATAGGCGTCGTTACTATTATTATAACCGCTTAAAGTAGCGTAGAGGGGCTTATTTAGCGTCTGGGCTACCTTATCCGATACCAATACCACATAACCTGCACCTTCGCCTAAATTCAGGCCCTCGCGGTTATCATCAAAAGGTTTGCAGTATTCCTTATCCAAAATCATCAGGGTATTAAACCCGTTGAGTGTAAACTTGGCTAAGGCATCTGCACCACCGGCTATCACCACATCTAAAATATCATTCCTGATCAATCGCGCGCCATAGAATATGGCATTTGCTGATGAAGAGCAGGCGGTACTAATGGTGGTCATGTAATCGGTTATGCCCAATGCATCGGCTACAACTTCTGTCATACTGCCACATTCATGGTCGTATACATTTCGGAGTTTGCCTTTGTCTTGATCAGCCAAAAACTCAATAAAGAAATCTTCGCTCTTATCCATCCCCCCAACAGTATTGGCTGATATGAACCCGGTGCGTAAATTATCAAAATCTGGTATGGCAGCATCATTTAAGGCTTCGCGAGCCGCAATCAAACTCAGCATTTTGGTACGGCTAAGTTTAGTTGAGATCCCGGCAAGATTGCCCAATGCTTCATTATCAAGCTTCACTTCAGCAACAGGTAATATGCCGCGGTGAATGGTATTCACCAGGGTTATATCACCCATACCGGCTTCTTCGCGCTCGAACGCAGCCAAATTCTCGGCTACGTTATTGCCTATCGCCGTAATAACTCCAACTCCCGCAATGTAAACCGGTGCACTCATTTATAGTTTGTCAATTACTAAATTATCAAATATGTTAGCCAGGTTATCCTTTGTAAATAATATCGGTTTGTCGCTGACTGTCTTCTCCACCAAAAATAAAACAGCTTTATAATCATCACCCAAAACATCAACCCAGCCGCAGATGCATGCGTTTAACACATTGTTAGTTAAAAGGTTATCAAGATACAGCTCTATAAACGCGGCATCAAATTTTTCAAATATAAAAAATGCATCCTCGCCTTTAAAATTATTACGGATACAGATCTCACCTATCATAATATTAGGTAAGGTATATACGAATAACGCAGGGCTCGGGATGTCGGCCACACTCTTCATGTATTTCTGATCGCTGTCCAAACTTGCGTTGGCGTTGGTTAATATCAGTCCAACATTTTCAGGTTGATAATCTTTTATTGAACTTCCTTTTAACAACACCTCGGTAGCCAGCAACCCCAATTTACTCAGATTATCCATCTTATAAAACTTAGGATAATTCAGCTCAAGGTGTTGGTATACCGACAGCATAAATGCAGGCAGATCAGCTCCGCGATTTTCAAAAACAGGCACTTCGTTCTTGTAAACCACTTCCTGACTTATAGTACAGTATGATGTTATGTATTTATTTATATTCAACTATTTAATGATTTGGTTATTAAATATTTATAAAACTAAATATGTCAGCCTGTCAGTATGTTTAAACTTACGAAGTTTTGAAAACTTCGTAAGTTTTCATGTCATTTGCTAAATACCACAGCCGCATTACACCCGCCAAAACCCGACGCTGTTTTTAAACATGTCTTTAACCGCATCGGTGTTAGTTTAGTGCAAATGTTAATGGGGTTACTCACCCCCATTGTATCAAATCCCAAAGTTGGCAATATCAGGTTTTCTTTTAATGATCTGATAGAGATAATAGATTCTATCAATCCCGCGGCACCTAATGTGTGGCCGTAATAACCTTTCAGGCTATTAGCCGGTACAGTTTCTAAACCCGCTAACACGATGGCTTTGGCTTCCATTTCGTCGTTGTAACTGGTAGCTGTTCCGTGAGCAGAAATCAGGTCTATATCCTCGGCAACCAAACCCGACATAGTTAACGTGCGCTCAATTGCCTCGCAAAGTTCCTCTCCTGTCCTTGACGGCGCCGAAATATGATTTGCATCGTTTGATACCGCCCCGCCTAAAACTTTGATCTTATCGGCGTATTTTGGGTTTGATGAAAGGATTATGGTAGCCGCACCTTCGCCCAATGTGATACCGGTCCGGTTTTCATCAAAAGGTTTACACGGTTCTGCACTTATGGCCTGGAAAGACTGAAAACCCGACAAGACAAACTTGCTGATCATATCCGCACCAACCACAACTGCGTTTTCGTATTGCTCTGATTGGATCAACCGCATGCCGGTTAATATCGCCATAATGCCCGAGATGCAGGCATTGGATACCACCAGGGGTCGATTAACAAATCCAAAATGATCTGCAACTAATTTAGCAGAGGTGTGTAATGCTATCCGGCTTTGCAGGTCGGGATTATCGGGATCGGTCTCTAATAAGCTGATATTTCCTTTGGTTGTTGATACAATAAGGACAGTATTCTCATCGGCTGCTTTAATATCACAATTTGCTAAAGATTCCTCAATAGAAGCTATAAGTAAACTTTCAAAATAGCTGTATTTAAATTGATTATGTTTTTCACTTTCGTTTAAGTTAAACAGCGAAACATAGATATCTTCATCTGCCAAAGCAGGATCGCTATGTTTTTTTATCCCTGAAACTCCTTGTTTAACCCGCTCGAAGTTTTCGTCGGTAGTGGTACCTACCGGCGAGTAAATATTATCGGCAACTATATAAACCGCGGGCATTACTGATTGATAAATATTTTCATTTCGCATTGCGCCACCTCCACATCATTGCACCAAACCCTGCCCGATACAATGCTCGCATCGAACACCTGCACCTCCATCTTCACTTCAGTTAGCAGCACATCCCCTACTTTTGGTAAACTGTAGATCTCGAAGTTTTTTACCTGGCCAATATAACCATTGGCAACCGGCCGTTCCTCTATCCGGGCCATATTGCCCGATCCCGCAGCAGCAGTTTGCGCCATGTTTTCCATCATCCCTGCTTCGCTGAACTCGCCGTCAATTACAAATACATTATCGGCAGTTATGGTAAAGCTTGTCCTGGTGATGTTATCATCAGAGAATAACAATTCCTCCACCATTACAAATGGCGGCTTTTGAGGGATAAGGGATAATATATTCTCTCCTTCTGCCATTAATATAACCCACCATTTATAGATAATACCTCTGCTGTGATATATGAGGCCTCTTTTGAGGCCAGGAACCCAACGGCATGTGCAACTTCCTCAGGTAAACCAAAACGGTTTACAGGGATATTTCTTTTTAATTCCTTCTCGTCCAACCCTTCGGTCATATCAGTTTTGATAAATCCGGGCGCTACTGCGTTTACAGTGATGCCGCTCCGCCCAACCTCCTGGGCCAGGGCTTTTGTGGCACCTATTACTCCTGCCTTAGCAGCTGAGTAATTAGTTTGACCGGCTACACCCTTCAATCCTGAAAGCGATACGACGTTAATTATACGCCCAAACCGGTTAAGCATCATACTATCCAACACCAAACGGGTAACATAAAAGAAACTGTTTAAGCTGGTATTTATTACGCTGTCCCACTGCTCATCCTTTAACCAAACCATCAGGCTATCATCGCGGACACCTGCATTGTTTACCAGTACCTCAATATCATTACCCTCGTTATTGTTTATCCAGGTTTCTAAAACTCCTTTGATTTGCTCCTTGTCGGCAACATCAAACTGCAGCAATTCGCCATTGCTGCCAGCTTGTTTAACCAGTTCAAGGGTATTTTCGGCCTCTGTGGTATTGTTTTTATAGTTAATGAGCACATAATAGCCCATAGCAGCCATTTTAACGCAGATAGCCCTGCCTATTCCCCTTGATCCACCTGTAACTAAAGCACATTTCATGATTAAGCTATTGGATTGGTACCCGCCAAAAAGGTTTTAATACGCTCGATATCTTTATATTTTGGTGTGTCCTCTATAAATTTAGGAAATATCGCTCTAACCTCATTATACAAAGCCAAAGTTTTAGGTGCTAGTTTGTTTTGACATTCTAAGTAATCAATTGCTTGTAGGATAGTCATTAGTTGGATTGACAACACCGCGAACGCGTTATCAATTACCTTACCCGTCATTAAAGCGGCATTACAGCCCATGCTCACAATATCCTGGTTATCATTGTTATTGGGGATACTATGTACATACATCGGGAACGATAAGGTTTGATTCTCAGCTACGGTTGATGTCGCGGTAAACTGCACACCCTGCATGCCGAAGTTAAATCCCAAGACACCCAAATTTACAAACGGAGGAAACTTTTGGTTCAACTTATCATTCAGCAAATAATTCAACTGGCGCTCTGACAGCATGGACAACTTAGTGATAGCTATCTTAAGTTTATCCATCTCTAACGACACATAGTCACCATGGAAGTTGCCGCCGTGGAATACATTCTCATTTACATGATCTATCACCGGGTTATCGTTAACAGAGTTTAGTTCGTTAACCAACACCTCTTCGGCGTTATTTATTGTATCAAGTATAGGTCCTAACACTTGAGTTACGCAACGTAACGAGTAGTATTCCTGCACTTTATCTTCAAAAACATCATGTGCAATATTATCAGGCTGGTATAAATGATCTGTGCGGCTACGGATCATTTTGCTATCCTTTAAGATGTCGCGCAACATACCGGCAATCTTGTTTTGACCTTTATGATGTTTGACAATATTCAACTCGTGCGAGTAATGATCATCGTAAGCTTCAACCACTTCATTGGTCATTGCTGAGAACATGGCCGCCCAACCCAATAGCTTTTGCGCTTGTATAACATTAACCATCCCGATACCCGTCATTGCCGAAGTGCCGTTGATTGTAGCTAACCCCTCACGCACGTGAATGCTCAATGGTTTAATATTTAGTTTCTTAAACACATCAGCAGTTGATTGGATCTTATCTTCATAAATCACTTCACCCTCGCCTATCAGCACTAATCCTAAGTGTGCTAACTGTACCAGGTCGCCACTGGCACCTACGCCACCATGTTCAAAGATACAGGGGGTTATGTTCTTATTTATTAACTCTTTAAGCAGTTCAACTATATCTGTATGTACGCCCGAAAAACCTTGTATCAAACTATTTAAACGGGCTACCATTAGCGCTTTAGCCAGTGTGGGTGTTAGCAATGCGCCATTACCCGAGCTATGGCTGCGGATCAAATTATATTGTAACGCCAACAAGTTCTCTTCGCTTACCTTGTATTGGGCCATTGGGCCAAAACCGGTATTTATACCATAAATTAGCTTATTGGAAGAGAAATTTTGAAGAAACTTAAAGTTGGTCTCAATTTTTGTTAAAGCTGAGGGTGATAAGGCAACCGACTTCTGGTTAAACACAATTTCGTTAAAGTCAGCTAAAGAAAGGACGCTCTGTCCAACAGTTATCATAGGCGAATATTAATAATCAATCTCTTAAACCCAAATACAACGTAATAGTTTGCTGTGATGGATGACAAATATATAAAATAGTGATTAGAGATTGGTGATTAGTTACCTTCTGATTGGTTAACTCTTTTATCTATAAACTTAACGGCTTTGCGCACCGCTTCCGGGAACTGCATTTTCTGGATCTGCTCGGCTGATATGTAGTTAACGTGGGGGCTTACCCTTAACCTTGCCTGTAGATAGGCCCTGATGCGGTTATCACAGGCTTTACTGTTATCTAACGGTAATAAGTGCAGCAGCACCTCATCCATCCCTATATCGTTCGAATATACCTCTATCACATAGTCCAGCACTTCCTCCATCTCATTCAACAGGTCGAACATAGCGGGTGGATATAGTGTAGTCCCCTTAAACTTGATCATCTGTTTTTTACGGCCTATTATAGGCGATAACCGGAGGCTGGTACGCCCGCATCCGCAGGGATCTGTAAAATACATGCATATATCGCCGGTTTTATAGCGCAGTAATGGCATGCCTTCAACTCCCAAAGTTGTAATGGTTAGCTCGCCGGGGGTGTTTGCCGGTACAAGGTTATTGTCCTCATCCAATAGCTCGGCAATAACCAGCTCGGGTTGCAGGTGCCCGCCCTGCCCGTGACTGCACTCTGTAAACGCGGTCTGCATTTCGGTAGAAGCATAGGTTGAGTAAAGTTTGATATCCCAGGCTTCGGTGATCTTCTTACCGAGGATATTTAGCGAGAAGTCGGTATTGCGGATGTTCTCGCCTATGCATATGGCTTTCTTAACTGATGTTTGGTTAAGGTCGATGTTATGATCTTTGGCTGCCTGTATCAGCTTTAGGATAAAGGACGGTACTGCGACTATAGCTGTCGGATTTAACCGTTGGATGGTCTCCAGCTGTAAAGAAGGCACACCCGGACCTAAACGGATGATCCCTGCCCCTAACTTGCGCAAACCCGAGTAATAGGCTATGCCCGCCATAAACTGCCGGTCGAGCGTTAACATCAACTGGTAGATATCATCCGGATTGCCATCGGCACAGATAAATGAATTGTACTCGTTAAGCGTTAGCCTGTTAAGGTCGTTATCTGTAAGGGCAATGGTAACCGGGCTGCCTAAAGTGCCTGATGTAGATGCATATTCAATCACCTTGTCTTTTGGCACACACAGAAAGTCGTTATTACGCTTTTGCAGATCCTCCTTGCCGGTTGTTGGTATGAGCGCAAGGTCGGCTATCGTTTTGATCGCACTAACATCCATTTGATGCTGGTCAAACAGTTCTTTATAAAACGGCGAGTTGGCGTTTAAATGAACTAACAATTCCTGCAGCTTCTGCTCCTGCATCAATTTCACTTTATCTGGGGCATGGGTAATGCTCATGTAACAAAGAAACAAAATATACAGGCTATTTTCATGCGTCCAGCTATCTTTTATACAAGGGGTGATCCACTTTAAAAAGTGGATCACCTGGATCACTCTTTTCGTATAACTAATTGTAAATAAATAACTTAACTTTTTGAGCGGATCACCGTGGATCACTTGTAAAGCTTTAGATCAATCTATTTAAATCACTGTAAATAAAATACTTATTAATTTTATCAATTTCCTGACTTTTTGGGGTGGATCGGTCAAAGTGGATCATGCATAAGCAACTTATGCATTGCTTATTTGTCCCACTCTCAGACTTACGAAGTTTTAAAAACTTCGTAAGTCTTTGTTCCAACAGACGACAGTGGTGCAACGACAATTTGTTATCTAACACTCAACTTGTACTCCTTAAAAAAATCCCAGATCTCTTCGCAGGCGTTTAGGTTATGCGTGGTTTTGCCTATCACTAACTTTGGCAGATACTGCCATCCACCGGGCCAGATATGCCCACCGTTTATGATGGTATACCCTATTACTTTCAACCCGTTTTTAGGGTTTACATACTCCTCTTTTAAAATGCTCGTGCCGTCATGTGCGGCATCGGGGATTGTGGTGATCTGTGGCGTATTATCGCAATTATTTAAAGTTATCCATTTCTCGATAATGGCATCGTGCGAATAAGCGCTACGGCCAAATAACTTACCGCCATTGTAGGATACTATAGGGTCGCTTGTGCCGTGCATGTACAGGGCCGGCATTGGCCTATCTAAATCGTAACCCTCTCCTATATCCAGTGTTGCAGCAACTATAGCTACAGCCGCTATCCTGTTATTAAGCTGGCAGGCAAGCCGTGCTGTCATAAACCCTCCGTTGGAGATCCCGGTAACATATACCCTGTCAGGGTCGGCGTTGTAGGTTTTTATAATATAAGTAATGAGCTGGTCTATGAACTTTACATCGTCAATACCATGCAAATCGGCGCCGTCATGCCAGATCTTTTTGGATGCCGGGCAAACCACGATAAACTTTTCGCGATCGGCCACGGGCCTGAAATCAGCTAAATGAAACATACCTTTCGGGCTTGCAAAGCCACCGTGCAGTGAAATAACCAACGGCATTTTACCTATTTTACTATTGGCAGGTATGTATGTAGAAAACGAACGCTTGTTACCATCTATCATCATTTCACCTTTTATTAGTGGGGTGGTGGATTGGGGATAGCCCGATAAGAAGCCAAAAAATAGCATCATTAAAGTAAAATATCGCATACAGGTGTTAAACGTAAGCACTAATAACCAGTTACTATTAAAAACGTTTATTTTATTAGTACGGTTTTTAAAACTGTTTGGCGTATTTTAAGTTATACCTATAGTCAATTATTTCAGGCTTAACTTATTACAATATTTTAGCACCATGAAAATCATTAAAACACTATTAATCGCAGTAATTACCGCAGGTACATTTACTGTTGCAACAGCGCAAATACATTTACCACCACCGCCGCCACATCCGGGTGGACGCCCGCCTTTGCCGCGGATACACCTTAACTTAAGGACACCACCGCCGCCACCAAGACCGAGCGGAAGAGTTGTTGTAACCAGCAGGAGCAGCAGATCAAGGGCGAGCGTAACGGTTAGGAGACATTACTATTACCGCCACGGCAGAAGATATTACCGTACTTACTAAATGAAAAGAGCCGCTCATCTTTTAGATAGAGCGGCTTTTCTTTTCAACTGTAAACCTAAACCAATAGTATTTTTATGCAGATTTTCTGCGTGTGTTTGTTAGCGACGCTTCATAAATTGAAGCGATAATATCATCGGATGCGAAAGTATGCTCCAAGTCACTATCAACATGGTCGTAAATAACATGTCGTTCGGTATCTATCACATACACTGCCAGCAAAGGGATATTAACATCAATGCCCGAGAAACGGTTCCAGGTTGGGTCTTCTTCTGAATAAACCCTGAACCGCCCCGCTATTTCGTTATTGATATCATGGTAAAAATTTAACGATAAATTATTTTCCCAGGTAATTTTAGCCAATTGCTCGTCAGCTGCCTCGTCTGTTAAAACAAGCAGGTTGCCGCCATGAGCTTTAATTTCGGCCTGGATACTGTTTAATTGTTTTAATTGTTCAATACCCCTATCCCCCCAATGCTTCGAGTAAAAAGCTATTGCCAATGGCTTGCCATATAAATGTTTAAAGGACACCGGGCCATGGGTTGCAGCGCCGTTATAAAAATTCTTCCAGCGGTTATAATCTGTTACCAGGTTAATATCAGGTATTAAGTTGCCGGTTTTAACAGGCTGAAGTTTTTTATAGGGCTTATAGCTAAAATTAGGCTCGGTAATGATTTCTGACAGATCGAAAAATGGATATTTGCTTATGGTAGTTAACATGTTAAAAGTAAATTGAAAGTTGATAATAAATTTAATAGATAGATGCAGGGCCGGTTAGCAACAACAATAACACATTCGAAACCCCTTGGCCTGTCTGCCCGAAAGGATGCGTATATTACTTTGTATTTTGCTGCGTTTCATAGCTGTTTTTCAATTACGATTCAAATATACTACTAAATCTATATACTTTATAGAATTTAATTAAATTATTTTATTTTTTTTATATTTAACTGTTAATCAGCAGCAAAAAATGGGACAAGACACTACTCCGTTAAACTCGAAAGTAAATTATGGCGTTGATGCGCCGGGTGTGATCCGCAATTTATTTATAGCGGCTTTAGCTTTAACGGTGCTGGTCTTTTTCTTTCCGCTAATTAAAATTGGTAGTGTAATTATTGATACAACAGGCTTTTTATGGTCGGCAGGTGGGATGGCTTTGGGTGGATTTTTAATGCTGGCTTATTCCCTATCAGGCAAATACAAACACCGCGACAGGATGCTGGGCCTTATAAAATGGACAGGTAATGAACAAGTATTGGATATTGGTACCGGCAAAGGCCTCCTAATGATTGGTGCCGCCAAAAAATTAACAACCGGTAAATCCATTGGTATAGATATATGGAATGCAGAGGACCTGACAGGTAACAATGTAGACGCTGCTTTAAACAACGCCGCGGCCGAAGGCGTAGCTGATAAAGTGGAAGTATTAAACGAAAACGCAATGGCTATGAGTTTCGCTGACGATTATTTCGACGTGGTACTCACCAACATGTGCCTGCACAATATTTATGATAAGCAAGGACGCAAAACCGCCTGCGCCGAAATTAAGCGCGTGCTAAAACCCGGCGGAACAGCTATTATAGCCGATTTCAGGAATATGAAGGAGTACAAGCAAAACTTTGATGAATTGCAACTCGACACCAAATTATTACCTGCCAATTATTTAACCACCTTCCCTGCTGTTGGGATATTGATAGTTAAAAAATAGCATCTTTGTAGTATATGAAAGTTAATATACTGGCATTTGGCATTACAAAGGATATTTTTGGCGGATCGGCAGTTTCTGTCGAAATGAAGAATGATGCCAACGTATCAAATTTAAAATACCTGTTAGAGCAGCAATACCCGCAGTTAAAAAAACTGGCTACGTATATGGTTGCTGTAAACAATGAGTATGCATTGGATGGCGATACCGTGCACGAGCGTGATGAGATTGCGATAATACCACCTGTTAGTGGGGGGTAAAAATTTATGCTTTGCGGCACCTATTAAATAAAACCCCGTAGGGGTTTAACGTCGGTAGAAAAAGAATTAAAGTAAATAATATGTGCCGTAGGTACATAACTTAGACTATAGATAGCCGATCAACGTGTTAAGTTTCGCACCTACGGAGCGAAAAAGCAGGTATTATCCATTTCTACCGAGCTTTTGCTCCTAACGGAGCAACCTGGTAATTAAAAAAATATACTAAAAGTTATATCCACACAGTATTCTGTAGGGAAGGTTCATTAGGTTATGAATACAGAAATAAAACTATCTGTCTCTACTCTTGATGTGCAGCATTGCATAGATTGGGTGATGTCGCCCGAATGCGGGGGGATAGATGTGTTTATTGGTACCGTGCGTAATGCTACAAAAGGTAAAGCTGTAATTAGATTAGAGTTTGAGGCCTACGAGAAGATGGCGGTAAGCGAAATGGAGAAAATAGCCCAACAGGCCTTTGATAAATGGCCAGTGCAGAAAATACTGATCCATCACCGGACCGGCGTACTGCAGATTGGCGAAATACCAGTAATTATAGCTGTAGCCGCTGCCCACAGGGACGCAGCTTTTGATGCCTGCCGTTTTTTGATAGATACCCTAAAGCAAACCGTCCCCATCTGGAAAAAAGAGATCTTTGAAGATGGCGAAGTTTGGGTAGCCGCGCACCCCTGATCAATTATTGAATTAGTGAATTACTGAATTATTGATTGGTGAATTTGGCGAGCTTATTGCTGTTCGAACCAAGCTTTCAATCCGCCTTCTAAAGAGTAGACTTTTGCTTTTGGTGATAATTTCTTTATTTGCTTAACCGCTTCCGCGCTTCGCTTACCTATTGAGCAATACAATATTTTAACCTTTTCATCGGTTAGGTAGTCCATGTTTTTGTCGATCTCGTCTGCTTCAAAATGAATGCCACCAATATCTATTTCATCACGTTCCTGGTCGGTGCGGATATCAACCAGTTCTAAAGTTTTATCTGCTAACCCTTTTTTTACATCGGCAACAGATAGCGTTAATACTTCGATAGTTTGTGTGAGTTGGCTGATATTTGTTTTGGTTACCTTTCCTATCTTAATAATACGGCTTTGCAGCGTAGCCGCATCAAACACCATTACTTTACCTGTTAGCAGTTCGCCGGTTTTGGTGGTGTATTTTATGACCTCGTTTGCCTGGATGCAGCCAATAATTCCGGCAAGTGTGGGGATAACCCCGCCATCGGCACAGTTTGGTATTTGGGTGGCATCTACCTGGGGATATAGATCGCGATAGTTAGGCGACCTGCTACCGTCTGTGTTAATTATATTCCAGACGGCAGCCTGCCCCTCAAACTGATAAATAGCGCCGTAAACAATGGGTCTTCCGGCAATTACACAGGCATCATTAAGCAGATATCTGGTTTCAAAATTATCTGTACCATCAACTACGATATCATATTGGCTGATAAGATCCATTACATTATCAGAAGTGATCTTTATATCGTGCGATACCAGCTTAATACCCGGGTTTTGCTGCTGCAGTTTTTGGCAAGCTATTATCGACTTTTTTTGGCCGACATCCGCGGGTGTATATAGTATCTGCCTGTGCAGGTTACTGATGGAAACAGTATCAAAATCGGCAATGCCAATTGTACCTATACCGGTAGATGTTAAATATTGCGCGGCCGGACAGCCTAAACCGCCTGCCCCTACTATTAAAACTTTAGCTTGCTGTAAATGCAGTTGCGCCGCTTCACTAAAACCCGGCAAAGCTATCTGGCAGCTATATCTTAAAAAATCGGGCTCCATAATTATGTTGAGGCGATTTTTTGATGGATCTGCCGCTTTATCTTTTCAAAATCATCAGGGGTATTTACGTTGGTCAATACATCAGCATTTAAAGGTTTCAGCAATGTAATATCACTATTTATTAAAACCTTGCGCGGGCAGGAATATCCCTGGGCTAAAAATGCCAATGACACCGGGTAGCTCTTAGGTTCCCATATAGTAATTAACGGCTCGGGGAAACCATCAAAAGCACTCTCATAAGCGGTAGCTATTGACGAAGGGTTGCGATTATTTATTAAATGTTCAAATGTATCTGCACCTAATAATGGCATATCACAGGCAACTACCAGCCAGGAGTTATCAGGCTTTTCGCGAAAGGCTGATAGTATCGCACCAAAAGGGCCTAAACCGGTAAATGTATCCGGTAAGGTTTGGTAGCCGGCAGCTATTTCCTGTTGCTGCTCTGCACGGCATGAAATATATACCTCTTCGCAATAGGCTTTCAACAGATCGGCCATATAATAGCGCTGCTCTTTGCCAAACCAGTTTATAGCGCTTTTATCGTGACCCATCCTAAGGCTTTGCCCGCCGGTTAATACTAAACCGTTTAATTTAGGTTTAGCCTCTACCATTTTAGACTTAAAGAAATTAATGATCTTATCTGTTTCATCCAGGCGATAAATTGGCAATTGCTGCCAGTTAGGTACGGCTTCCTTAATAAAATCGAACAGATCATCTACATAATCAGCCAATAAAATTAGCTCTACGTTGGTCAACTGGTCTACCCGCTTTTGTAAAGACGCACTTTTATTATGATAAATAACCACCACTTGTGCTTTAGCCGGCTGATGATTTCCATTCACCAATACCAGGTCGGCTTCGGCAAATTGCTGTTTAAAGGTTACAGGTTTTAAATCGTTGCTATAATTGAATTGATGATTATTAAGCTGATCTGTATATTCTAAAACCGCGCCACTTGCCAAACGGCCGGGGGGCAGTGTTACTTCGTCGTTATGCGATGAATCCGCATAAGCACATTTATATTGTGGCGATAGCGCCGCGATCACATCATTAGCTAATAGCTTTATATTAATGCAAGGCGCGCCAAGAATAGCCCACTCGTTTCGCCCGAAATTGCCGGTTACCGGCCGGGTAAGCGAAGCGTGCTTTTTGTGTTTGCGCTCGGGCTGGTTATGCTCGTTTGAAATCACGTTTACCTCCTGTTTTTTCTATAAGCTTAGTTTCTTTTATAACAATATCATGGCTCAATGCCTTACACATATCATAAATGGTTAGTGCGGCAATACTTGCCCCTACCAAAGCTTCCATTTCGATACCTGTTTTAGCGGTTATGGTGGCGGTGCAATCTATCACAACCTCCTGTTGATCGTTTATTTGAATATCGATCTGGCAATTATCTAAACCCAACGGGTGACAAAGGGGTATCAGATCACCCGTTTTTTTGGCAGCCATGATGCCGGCAATGATGGCGGTTTGGAAAACAGAGCCTTTTTTTGTTTGAAAATCACCATCTGTTAGCTGCGCTAATACCTCATGGGGCAGGTAAACGATACTGCGGGCTGTTGCTGTGCGGTGTGTTACCGCTTTTGCAGATACATCAACCATTGTGGCTTTACCTGTGCTATCTAAGTGCGTTAGTTCGCTCATTATAATACCTGATTAAATACCCAAACGCGATACACCTCGCCCTTTTTAAACTCATTCTTTTCTAAAGGCAGTTCCATAAATGCGTCTGTATCTGCTAAGTTAGCAAAATCACCCGAACCATTACCTTCAACCGGGCTGGCTAATAGCTGGCCATGTTCACTAAAATTTAATTTTACCTGTAAATAATACTCCAATTGCGGTTGAAATGAAAAATCAGCGTCCAGAATTGCGTAAACCGGCTGTTTCGGAGCCAATCCTAACGATGCATTTAGCCAAGTGATAAAATAACGCTGCGTACACATAAAAGTAGCAACCGGGTTACCGGGAAAAGCAAATACCACTACCCCATTATCGTGTTTACCAAACCAAAATGGTTTACCCGGCCGTTGCTGTACTTTGTGAAACACCTGGTTTACCTGCAAATCTTTTAATGCCTGCGGGATATGATCAAACTTACCCATAGATATGCCGCCGCTAAGCAGCAGTACATCATAGTTTTGAAGGCAAATTTGTAACTCTTGTTTAATCGTTTCAAGGTTATCAGGACTATGCCTTATATCTGCCTTTAAACCTTGCCCGGCCAAAATAGCTTGCAGCATATAACTGTTTGACTTCCTGATCTGGTAAGGTGATGGCGTAGCATTAACATCAACCAATTCATCGCCCGATGATATGACAACAACACGCGGTAATCTTTTAACCCGCAATTCGGTTTCACCAACTGATGCAACCAGGCTGATAATAGCAGGGGTTATGATTTGTCCGGGGGTAAGCAACAGATCGCCTTGTTTTTTATCTGCGCCTTGTAGGTGAACGTTCTGACCTTTTTTTATGTTGTCAATTAAGATAGTCGCTTTGCCATCTTTTAGCTCTATATCTTCATAACGGATGACAGTATCTACAGAATCGGGTAATGCCGCCCCGGTCATTATTTCAATACATTCATCAGGACTATCAATATTAATTGGTTTGTCGCCTGCGGCTTGAGTAGCTTTTATGGTAAATGTAGTAATACCTTTTTCAAAGGATTGATAGTTGATAGCTATGCCATCCATGGTAACCCTGTTAAAAGCAGGCAGGTCACGGTCGGCTTTTATATTTTCGGCTAATACGCGGCCCAGCGCTTCGTCAAACAAAACTATTTCGGCGCCGTAATCGCGGGTGTTATCAAGTATAAGTTTTTCGGCTTGCTGGACAGTTATCATAGTAGCTTACCCCCCAATAGTAGCCATAGATTCATGTACGCCTGTTTTCTCAACACGTAAGCGTTCTGCTTCCCAACCATCAGCAACCCTGTGACCAAAAGCATTGCTCAAATTTTCCGCTAATTCTTCATCGCTCAAACCCGAGCGCATCAAATCTTTAATATTCAATACGCCATCATCATAAAGGCAATTCTTCAATGTCCCCTGTGGTGTAATGCGTATCCGGTTACAAGTGCCGCAGAAGGTTCGCGAGTATGCTGCAATAATACCCACACTTCCCTTATGCCCCGGAATTTGGTAATTATAGGCTGTTGAATAAGGCGGATCAGTTAGCTTTTGTATTTGCGGATAATGACCTTTTATCTCATCCAGGATCCTTACATGATCCCAAACAACACCCTGGTATGAGTCCTCGTCACCATTAAAAGGCATTTCTTCAATAAATCGTACGCTCACAGGCAGGTCCTTAGTTAGTTCGACCATCGGTACGATGTCCTGCGTATTTTTGCCATCCATAACTACGGCATTTATCTTAACTTCAAAATCATGCTTTAGCAGCTCATTTAAAGTATTCATCACATCGGCAAATTCATCACGACGGGTAATGGCAAAGAAACGGTTAGCATCTAAAGTATCTAAACTGAGGTTAACAGATCTGATACCCAAAGCCTTCATTTCGGCTACATGCGGCGCGGTTAGTACCCCGTTAGTTGTAATGCTTAGCTCTTTTAGTCCGTTTAATTGTGAAAGACTGGTCAACAGCTTCATGATGTCCTTACGCACAAATGGTTCGCCGCCGGTAATCCGAATCTTTTCTATACCCATTTTTACCAGCAATGCACTGGTGCGAAGCATCTCCTCGTAACTCATTAATTCTGTCCGCGAGAGCCAGTTCAGGCCGTCCTCGGGCATGCAATAAAAGCAGCGCAGGTTACACCTGTCGGTAACGGCCAGGCGCATGTAATTCAATTTTCTACCGTGATTATCTATCAGCACTTATATCCCTTATTTAAACGATATAAAGTTAATACATCAATATTAATAACCTGACACCTATACAGAAAATTTATAAGTGGTTTGTGTACTATAAATTTCGCCCGGCTTAAGCACTGTCGATGGAAAGTGCGGTTGATTTGGCGAATCAGGAAAATGATGGGTTTCCATCGCAAACCCTGTTCGCATAGTGTCTTTTACATTGCCCCGCATGTTATTTGTGCCCGGCATAAAATTGCCTGTATAAAACTGCATCCCCGGCTGGTCTGTAAACACTTCTAATTTTATCCCGGTTTTATCCCCGGTAACAGTTGCCACCGGCGAGTGTACTCCCCGTCTGTTTAACACATAGTTATGATCATATCCCATACCTATTTTAAGTTGAGCATTAGCTGCGTTGATACGTTTGCCTATGCGTTCGGGATTTACAAAATCAAATGGTGTGTCTTTTACCGGCGCTATCTCACCCGTAGGGATCATCGTTTTATCAATAGGCGTGTATTTGTCAGCTGATATTTGTACAACGTGGTACAATATATCGCCACTCGCTTCGCCATTTAAGTTAAAATAAGCATGATTGGTTAAATTAACAATGGTGGTTTTATCAGTATTTGCTTCGTAAGCAATATTTATCTCGTTATTGTCCGTCAGGGTGTAGGTTACTTTTACCTTTAAATTGCCCGGGTAACCTTCATCCATATGCTCAGACAAAAGCTCCAGTACAACTTTCTGAGCTTCTACCTGTGTAGCCTGCCACATTTTAAAGCTGAAATTATTTACCCCACCATGCAAGCTATTGGGCCCGTTATTAATAGGTAAAGTATACTTCTTTCCTTCCAAAGTAAATTTACCCTTAGCTATGCGGTTTGCATAGCGCCCGATAGTAGAACCATAGTAGCTTTTAGACTTAACCATGCTTTCAATGTTATCAAACCCTACAACTACGCTGGTTAAATTCCCTCTCCTGTCCGGCAGCCATACGCCTATTAAATGCGCGCCGAAGTTGCTTATAACAACCTGCATGCCCGCTTTATTTTTAAGGTAATATAATTCTATCGGCATCCCGCCTATTTTTCGGTTAAATGCTGACGCCAGGGGTATTGTTATAGTTGCTGGATTGTAAATCATAGTTAAATTTAAAACATATCTTTTTCTACAACTGCGGTTTCGCAGATGTAAGTCGGCACTATGCCGGTAGAAGTGATCCGGGTATCCACATCTTGTGGTAATGTATTTCCGGATAGCACCAAAACGGTATCAAGGCCAAATTTATTGCCACCTAAAATATCTGTATGCAGGGTATCGCCTACCATTACTATTTCTTTTTTGCTGATTGGCCTGTGTTCGCGGATCAGGTCATAAGCAAACATAAACATCTGCGAATCCGGCTTACCAAACCTGATAAACTTTTTGCCTACTATGGTTTCAACCATCATAGCCAGCCCACCAATAGCTACCGAAAGATCATGAATAGTAACAGGATAAGCATGATCTGTATTAGCAACAATTGCAGGTATCGTGCGCTTGCGCAATAAATTAACGGCTGTGTTTACGCCTTGTTGCCAGTCAAAACCCTCATCGTCCAAAAATAACAGGGCTTTTATCTGATCGATATTACTTTCATTTACCTGGTTTATAGGCATTGGATGCAGGCCCAGGCTTTCTATATAATGTGCCGAACTTTCGGTACCTAAATAAGCTACTATCCCCTCAGGTACTTTAAGATAAAGGTACTCCTTGGTTAACATGCCTGATGATATTATCCTGTCGGGAGTAATAGCATGCAGGCCCATTTTATGGTACGACGATGCCAACTGCACCGGGCTGCGCGACGCATCATTGGTAACTATATAATATTCTTTGTTTTGTTCCTTAAGATATTCAAAGGTCTTTTCGATCCCCGGCACCAGGCCCTGGTAGTTTTTTATCACACCAAACGCGTCGAAAAAGATAACGTTATACTTGTCAATTATAGTTTTAAAGTTATCAATGTGGATCATGGGAGTTTTGAGTAATGAGTTTTGGGTTATGAGTTTCTACCTACAATTTCATTAATTCATTCTTTATAATATTCATTCGTTTAACTAAAATACAACTCAAAACTCAGCACTCATAACTCACTACTGCAAATTAAGGGCTTTTATAATTTTTTCGGCATCAAAATCACGGTCTACCGATGGCAGGTATAGTTCAAATGCTTCGGCCTGCAGTTTTTTTGCGTATTGTTCGCTAAAAAAGTACTTACCGTCTTTAATCACATAGTTCAGAATAAAGAACCGATAGGCTTCTTTCAGAAATCTGATCTCGTTTGCGGTTAACGGGTTTACCTGGTGATACTCTTCCAGGAAGATAATAAACCTGTCTTCCATTAATGTTTTTATACCGTAACTAAACACGGTACGGTCGCCAACATCAGACACTACCCTGCTTAAGAAATAAAAATCCAGCACCCGGTAACTCATCCTGAACCAATCATAATCCCAACGCGAGTATAAGTTCGAATTTTGATCGACCGAGAAGTTACCGATGTTCCAGTCAATAAAAACAGGTATGATCTCGAACGAGCTCATGTTGTATTTAGAACGGTTACGCAAAAAAGTCTCGCAATGATATCTCAGGAAATCAACCTGCATTGCGCTGCCAAATTGCTTCTCTTTTACCTCTAATTGGTGTAATAGCGAGTAGATATCTGTGCGTAAAGTTTTTGACGATTTGGGCAATACGCTTTTGGCCCGCCCGCAAGCTTTATGGAATTTACCCACCTGTTGGCCCAATTTGCGGATATGGCTTTCGTCCAACCTGCGGGGCATACGGTCAAAGATCCGGGTAGGGTTATAAAACACTACCCAGGCATCGGTTTGCCTGAATTTATAATGGTAAATATATACCCTGTTATTTTTTAATAACGATTTGGACAGGAAATTCTCGAACGGGTAAAGCAGGTTGTTTGATAAGCTATGTATTATGCGGTGATCTTCCTTAAAATGCTCGTACTTGCCAAAGTGCGATAGTTTGGCAATAACAATATCGTCATCATCAAACGTAACCTTAAACACCCGGTTTGTCGATACCATCGCACTGATGTCCTCAATATCCTTAATGGTTTTTGAAGCATCGTAGCCTTCCCACGCTTTTTTAATAATTATAGAATAGTCCATTCGGTTTATAAATTCAAAGGACCGCAAAGATATAATAGAAATGAATTACAATATGCCATTTTTTATTTTATCCTATTTAGCGGGCAGCGCGAAAGCCACGTACGCATCGCCTGATGCCGCACCTAACTTACCCCCGCCACAGGCAATAACCAAATACTGTTTGCCATTTAAAAGATAAACACTTGGCGTTGCAAAACCGGCAGCCGGCAAGGTTGCTTCCCAAAGCAGTTTGCCATTGCGTTTATCAAAAGCGCGCATCTTTTTATCTTTTGTTGCCGCAATAAACACCAGGCCGCCTGCTGTAACCACAGGGCCGCCGTAGTTTTCTGTACCAGTTATAGGGAAGCCCTGCTTGACTAAATTTTCAACTTCGCCTAACGGGATCTTCCAGGCTATTTTACCTGTATTTAAGTTGATGGCATTTAATGTACCCCATGGTGGTGATGTAGCAGGCAATCCTTCGGCAGTTAAAAATTTATTATAACCTGTCATATCATAAGGCAAATCAAGGTATGGATCAACCGGTGAAGGGCTGGTTAATTTACGCTTACCTTCTTCCCGGTTATTTGTGATAAAAGCTAAAATTGCTTCCCGTTCCTGTTTTGCGATGTCTTTAAAAGCAGGCATCATCCGGCGGCCCGTTTGTAATAGCGTATCAATTTGGTTGCGGGTGTATTTGTTTTCTACACCGATAAGCGTCGGCGCGTTACCCGCTCCTTCCCTGTTTTGGCCGTGACAGCTCATGCAGTTTTTAGCAAACAAGCGCTCGCCTGCAGCAGCAAATGTTTCTACCTTATCAGGACGTTTTTTTGCGTCTATCATAGTCAGGATCCACGGCATTTCATTGGCGTTGATATATAGTAAGCCACTTTGCGGATCGTAAGCCGGTCCGCCCCACTCCGCCCCGCCATCAAATCCCGGGAATATAACCGACGATTGTTTACCGGGCGGCAAAAACATATTACCATACCGGTAACTTTTTAAACGGGCCAATACGTCAGCTTTTGAATCCGCAGAAATATAAGGGTTAATATCGTTCTCCGTAAGAGTTTGCCTTGCGAATGGTTGCGGTAAAGTTGGGATAGGCTGGGTTGGCCAGGGCTTTTCACCGTCCAATTCGCTTATGGTTGAAACCGGCATTTCGTGAACCGGGTATAGTGGTTTACCCGTAACCCTATCCAATACAAACACAAACCCATACTTGGTGGGTTGTGCGACAGCATCAATCAATTTGCCTTTTCTTTTAATGGTAACCAGCGCCGGTGCCGTTGGCAAATCCTTATCCCACATATCGTGGTGGATAACCTGGTAGTGCCATTTTAATTTGCCCGTGGCTGCATCAAGCGCCAGTAAACTGTTGGCAAACAAACCCGATCCTAATCTTTTACCACCATAAAAATCAAACGAGGCCGAACCTGTCGGCGCGTATAAAATTCCGCGTTTTTCGTCCATGCTAAAGCCCGACCAGCAGTTTGCGCCACCAATGTGTTTCCATGCTTCCTTATCTTCCCAGGTATCGTAACCAAACTCACCGGGATGCGGTATGGTGTGGAAGATCCAGCGCAATTTACCTGTGCGCACGTCAAACGCGCGGATGCTGCCGGGCGCGGCGTTGGCACTTTCGTTTACCCTTCCCCCTATAATATATAGATCCTTGTAAATGATGCCGGGCGTTGTGGCAGAGATGTAGGTGTTTTTATTTACCAGCTCGAGGTTATCATGCAGGTCTATAGCACCGTTGTTGCCGAAACCTTTTATTAATTCACCTGTTTCTGCATTAAGTTCATATATGTTTGATCCGGCGCCAAATATTATCCGTTTGTCATTTCCGCTGGCCCAATAGGTAACTCCACGATTATTTTGTTGACTAAGATTTGTTTTACCACCTAAATAAGTCTCCGGCTTAAATATCCATTTTTGTTCGCCGGTGGCAGCGTCTACAGCAACCAAACTTAAACGAGGCGTACTGCCATATAAAATACCGTTTACAATTATGGGGTTACATTGCATTTGCGATGCCCTTACATCTGCATCGTTGGTGTGATAGGTCCATACAACCTGCAATTGTTTAACGTTACTTGTGTTAACCTGTTTTAATGATGAGTATCTTATCGACTTCTTTGATCCGCCATAAACTTCCCATCCTGTATTCGCCGCAGTTTGCGCGTTGGATATCGATACATTGAAAAACATAGCAAAAGCCCACAAACAGGCTATAGCCTTTTGGATAAAACGCATTTAAATACAGGTTATAATTGGTTTATATTATTTCAAAGTATCTTTTCAGCTCCCAATCGGTAACGCTTTTGGCAAATTGCCTGCATTCCCATAAACGGGTTTGCGTAAAGTGTTCAACAAAATCGGCTCCCAAGATCTCGTTGGCTATAGCTGAGTTCTTCATGTCCATTGTTGCGGTATGCAAGTTTGGTTGTATGCTGCCATTTGTTTTGTTTTGATAGCCGTTACCCGCCGTTTGTGGCACATCTAAGGTCAGTTTATTTTTAATACCGTATAAACCAGATGCCAACGCGGCAGCCATTGCCAAATATGGATTGGTATCAGCGCCCGGGATGCGGGTTTCTAAACGGGTATATCCTTCTGTCGAGTTTAGCACACGGAATGCTGTCGTCCTGTTCTCAACCGCCCAGGTTATTGTAGTTGGCGCCCATGCACCTTCAATTAAGCGCTTATAGCTATTTATGGTAGGTGCATACATGGGTAAGATATGCGGCAGGCAATATAGCTGGCCTGCTAAGTATTGCTTATGCAGTTCGCTCATTTTATTGGCGTCCTTGCCATCGTAAAACAAGTTTTTGGTTTGATCTTTATTCCATAAGCTTTGGTGGATATGGCCACCGCAGCCCGGCAGGCTCTCATTCCATTTAGCCATAAATGTTGCAACTATGCCATGCTTGTAAGCTATTTCTTTAACAGCTGTTTTTAAAAGCGCCGCCCTATCCGCTGCCTCCATTATATGACTATGCAGTATAGCTGCTTCATATACTCCCGGCCCTGTTTCGGTATGAAAGCCTTCTAAAGGAACATTAAATTTAGCCAGCAGGTCAACCAGGTCCTCGCAGAACTCGCTGTTCTCTGATGTTCGCAGTATTGAATAGCCAAACATCCCTGGTGTTAACGGTTCAAGGTTGGTAAAGCTTTTATCCTGTAAACTTTGCGGTGTTTCCCTGAAGTTGAACCATTCAAACTCCTGCGCAAATTCGGGGTGGTAACCTAAACCTTCACATTCTTTAGTAATACGCTTTAATAAGCTGCGCGGGCATGCCGCTAAGCCTTTACCATCCGCATCACTAAAATCGCCTATAAAGAAAGGGATATTGTCCTGCCACGGCACCTGGCGAAACGTTGAAAGATCAATATGGCAAGCCTTATCAGGGTAGCCGGTATGCCAGCCGGTAAGCTCTACATTATCGTAACATACATCGCTACTATCCCAGCCGAACACCACATCGCAAAAACCATAACCACTTTGCAAGCCGTCAAGGAATTTTTTGGTGTGGATTACTTTTCCGCGCAATACGCCATCGATATCGGCAAAGGCAAATTTTATTTTTTGGATGTTGTTTTCTTGGATATATGCTGTAATTTGATGCTCGTTCATGGCGCAGATAAAAAATCATTCAATATTAAGCAAGATAGCTATCCTAACCTAAAATTTACATTAAAAATGATAAATGATTTATTGTTTGTTTACGGATCGTTATTAGATACTGATAACGAATTCGGCAGGTATTTAAACGATAACTCTACTTTATTTGGTGCCGGAAAATTTAATGGAAGATTATATGATATCGGCGAATACCCGGGCGCTATAATTGGCAATGAAAACAGCTATCCTATTTATGGCAGTGTCTGCAAATTAAAGAACCCTGAAGTGCTTACCGCATTAGATGACTATGAAGGATTTGGACCCGATCAGGAACAACCTAATCTCTTTATCCGCGAATTATTACCTATTGAAACCTCGGATGGAACAACAAACTGTTGGGTATATCTTTATAATCTTGAGGTTGATGGCTTTGTTGAGATCACATCGGGCGATTATAAAACCTATCTAAAACAAAAATAGCGATGGGTTTAAAACCCATCGCTATTCGCATTAATATTTGGTTAGCTAAGTATTAAACTTTAGCTGTTTTTACAGTTTTAATGATAACTGCAGCTACTTTGTATGGATCGGCAGCCGAGTTAGGACGACGATCTTCCAAGTAACCACTCCAGTTATGATCTACAGCATATAACGGGATACGGATAGAAGCACCACGATCTGATACACCATAGCTAAAGTCAGTTATAGATGCAGTTTCGTGTTTACCTGTTAAGCGTTGATCGTTATCAGCACCGTATACAGCAATACACTCAGCAACTGCCGGGCGGAACGCCTCGCAAACTGCTTTAAATTTAGCTTCGCTGTTTGCAGTACGTAATAATGTATTTGAGAAGTTAGCGTGCATACCAGAACCATTCCAGTCTAATTGACCCAATGGTTTGCAATGCCAGTTAATTGACACGCCATAGCTTTCGCCTATTCTTTCTAATAAATAACGTGCAACCCAAATTTGGTCACCAGCTTCTTTAGCGCCTTTAGCGAAGATCTGGAATTCCCACTGGCCTGCAGCAACTTCAGCGTTGATACCTTCAACATTTAAGCCAGCCTCTAAACATACGTCTAAGTGTTCTTCAACAATTTCGCGACCGTATGCATTGTTCGCACCTACAGAGCAGTAGTAAGGGCCTTGTGGACCTGGGTAACCACCTGCCGGGAAACCAAGAGGTTTGTCGGTTTTTGGATCCCACAAGAAATACTCTTGCTCAAAACCAAACCAAAAATCATTGTCATCATCCTGAATAAGTGCACGGCCGTTTGACTCATGTGGCTTACCTTTTGAATCCAATACTTCGCACATTACTAAGTGTGCATCTTTTCTTTGTGGATCAGGGCAAGTAAAAACAGGTTTCAAGATACAATCTGATGAACCACCTGGTGCCTGTTCTGTTGATGAACCGTCGAAGCTCCAATTTTCCAGATCTTCCACTTTTCCGCTAAATGATTTAACGATTTTTGTTTTGCTACGCAGGCTTTGAGTTGGTTTGTATCCATCAAGCCAGATGTACTCGAGTTTTGTTGCCATGTTTTTAATTTATTTTTTGTAAAGTTTGATTCAGATTATATTTTCAAGCGTGTTGCTTAAGTATATGGTAGCAAATTTATATTAATATTTCTATTTTTTACAAAATTTATCAAAAAAAGTTAAAAAAAATACGAATTGTTACAATAAAACTATTTAATGCCATCAAAAACTATAAAATAAAGTCATAAAAAATACAAATCGGTCGTTTTTACTAATTTCTACAAAAATTAAACTAACAAACAATAACATTCTATAATAATATAGTAAATCATTACTATCAACTTAACAAAAGCATAAAACGATGTATTTATATACTAATAATGCTATTTTAACAATGCAACGACAGTATTTTATAATTTTTTCTTAAAATTGCACGCAATTAAATCCTTCTTATAAGTCAAAACCTTATGAAATTGTTGAATTGCTTAGAAAAGTAGTCAATATTTCATAAAATATAACAAATTAAATACTATGAAAATAACAGTTGTTGGTGCCGGTGCAGTAGGTGCTACATGTGCGGATAACATCGCCAGAAAAGAATTAGCCGAAGAACTTATTTTATTAGACATCCGCGAAGGTTTTGCCGAAGGCAAGGCTATCGATATGATGCAAACCTCTGCCCTGCTGGAGTTTGATACTAAAATAAAAGGCGTAACCAACGATTATGCAGCTACTGCCGATTCGGAGGTAGTTATTATAACCTCTGGCCTGCCGCGCAAACCAGGCATGACCCGCGAGGAACTGATAGGTGTAAATGCCGGTATCGTAAAAAGTGTTACCGAAAACATCTTAAAACACTCGCCAAACACGATCATCATTGTGGTATCAAACCCGATGGATACGATGAACTATCTAACCCTTAAAACATCTGGTTTGCCTAAGAACCGTATCATCGGTATGGGGGGCGCTTTAGATTCGGCGAGGTTTAAATATTATCTGAGCCAGGAATTAGGCTGCTCGCCTGCTGATTTGAACGCCGTTGTTATCGGCGGACACGGCGATACTACCATGATCCCGTTGATCAACCACGCTACCTGGAACAGCATCCCTGTTACTCAATTCTTATCACAGGAGCAACAAGATAAAATAGTTAAGGCTACTATGGTTGGTGGTGCCACTTTAACCGGACTGATCGGCACATCTGCCTGGTATGCACCGGGTGCAGGTACTGCGTTTATGGTTGAGGCCATAGTACGCGACCAAAAGAAACTGATCTCTTGCGGTGTGGCTTTAGATGGCGAGTATGGTCAGAAAGACATCTCATTAGTAGTGCCGGTTATATTAGGTAAAGGCGGTTGGGAAAAAGTGGTTGATTTTAAATTAACTGCTAATGAGCAAGCCTCATTCAACAAAAGCGCTGACGCTGTACGTGCCATGAACCAGGTACTTACAGATAGTAACTTGTTATAATACGAACATTATAATATAGCGAGGCCTCCCGAATTCGGGAGGCCTTTTTTTGTTTGATATTAAACCTTTTAACTACATGGCTATCAAACTACCTGTACAAAAACAAAATGAGAGACATGAAGAAATTACTTTTAATTGCAGGTTTACTGGCAGGGTCGGTAATGTTTGCAAATGCACAGATCCTGGCAAAGTCGGCAGATCAGCGTGTAACACACCAGATGAAAGCTTTACAAAAGAACTTAAACCTGGATGCAACACAAGCCGAAAAGATCAACACGATATTATTAGCAAGAGCTAACAAGGTTGATAGTTTAAAAGCAAACAACACTGGCGACAAAAAAGCAAACAGGCAAACCCTAAAAGCCCTGATGGTGTCGACAGACGAGCAGGTTAATGCGGTACTTACGGCAGATCAACAAAAGACATATGCTCAATTTAAGGAAAGCCGTAAAGGTAAAATGAAAAAACGTGGCGGCGACCAATCCACAGACACGCCGCCAACAAAAGGCTAATACAAACAAAGCCGCCCCGATATTGGGCGGCTTTGTTATTTATAAGTTCTTTAACCTCCGTTGCCGGCGAACCTCGTCAGGGTCCACTTTATAAGGCATTATGGCTATCTGACTAATATAATGGGCAGGCAGGTCAGCATCCTTGGCCAGCTTTAATATTTTAGCGTGATACCAGTCATACGGCAGCAGATGCACACTGATAGCATGAGGCTGGGTTACAAATACTTCAGCATGGTATATATTGTCATCGAGGTCGAAACAGAGTACCGTTTCAAGTTTCAATGTAGTATTCCATAACGGATCATGAAAGTTACCACGTTCTTCATCGTCCAGCTCAATCAGCGTGCCCCAAACTATAGCATCGGGCTCATACGATTTCATTACATTGGCCTTCGCCGACTCGTCCTCACCTGTACTATTAAACGCGAATGCATAACCCGGCAGCTTGCCTATACCTATCTTTTTAGCAGATGGTACGGTCTTCGCGAATTTCTCCAGGTTCATATTACCGGCGTATGCAAATAGTATCATAGGTATAAAATGAGGGATTACTATTTAAACGTAACGTATTATAAAATGTTATAAAAAACTTAGGTGCAAAAGGTTGGCGTTTAGTAGTAGGGTGATCCACTTAAAAAAGTGGATCACCTGGATCGCTGTTTTTATATAACTATCTGTAAATAAAATAGTTAACTTTTTGAGCGGATCACCGTGGATCTCTAATAAAGCTTTATATAGTTATATTTAACACACTATAAATAAAACACTTACACAATTTACAGATTTCCTGACTTTTTGGGGTGGATCGGTCAAAGTGGATCACGCCTAAGATTCTTAGGTATTGGCTTACATCAATAAATAAGCTTTTTCACATACACTGGAAACTGAGCTTTAGTAATACCAGTTATCTGTTCAAGGATCTTAAAATAATCTTCGTCTTTATCAGTTTTAAACAACTCTCTTATCTGTAAAAACCCGTATTTAGCCTCAATATCCCTGCATATTAACCCGCTAATTATGTAAGTAATGGGGATGTTATATTGAACTCTTTCAAAATTTGTAAAGGCTTCTGTGATGTCAATTTTAGGGTGTTCGTCCAGGTAGCTTTTAGCAAATACTTTTGTTTGATCAAGCGTCCATCCCCCGCTTCCGCCCAAATAAGTGGCATAACCTTCACTTACTATCCTGTTGTTTTTGGCGAAAACTTTATCCGTATAACAATGCACCAGCTCGTGCGGGTACCATTCCGAATTATTACCCGCCAACAATTCGTTTTTCCATTGCTTAGCCAGCCCTCCGCTTGTTGACAGGTACATGTTCCCGATATAATCATACCCCATCATTTTAAATAACTGCTCGGGGTCATCGCACCGATAATAAGTAGCAGCTAATACGGGCACAGACATTTTACGGGCAAGCGATTTGTTAAACTTATCCATTTGCCTGGCCTTAGCCAGGTTTAGTTGATTTGGATAAATGTATTTAACAGACCCTACCTGCTTCCTGCCCCAGTTCCGGGTATTATATTCAAGAGGACTATAAAAATAAAATTTATCGCCCTGCCGTTTGGCAAGCAAGCTATAAGAGATGCGGTATTTAATTTCCTTTTCGGGGGTTACACCGGCATAGGCCAGTTTAATCAAATATTGTTGATGCGGCACAACGGGTACCGCCGCAAGCACTGTAGGTTTGTAAAAGTTGGCATCATCACCCTCCTTTTCAACATTAAACGACCATTCAAAAGGATTTATCTCTTTGCGCGCGTAAGCGGCATCTACATATGGATTCTCGAATATTGATCCGTTCTTATATTTCAGAAATCCGTCCAGGCTTTTAAACAGGCTGTCTTTTTCGTTATTCGTCAACAAGGATACACCATCTTCCGTTATGCTAAAAGTATATTTTGGCGCCTGGGCAGTTGCACCAAAAACTATAAGTGAAAAGGTTAGGGCAAGTATTAATTTCATTTAGTAATGATAAATACTTTCAAGGTTTAAAAATGTTAAATGAAGTTAAAGTTTGACAGGAGACTACTACTTAATATAAGTTGTCATTCTGAGCGATAGCGAAGAATCTTATACGCTCAAAAAAGAATCGGCTTACCTGTCAGATTTATAAGATTCTTCGCTATCGCTCAGAATGACATAATACCTTGTTCATCTACACACTCAACTCCACTTTCTTCCCCGTCTTCACCGCCAAATATATCGCATCAATAATCTTCAGATCCTTTATAGCTTCGTTACCATCAACAGGCACGGGTGGTTGTTTGCCATTGAATATAATGTCCGAAAACTCATCCATTTGTACGGTTTGATGGGTGGTAACGGGCTGGTTAAGCTCGCCTTTATGCGTGCGGCCCTTTATAGGTCCGTAGTTGGTAGATGGCTGCATTTCGGCCCAGCCTTTTTCACCGTTCAGGTAAAACTTATCAAGGTTGTTTTGATTGTAGGTTGACAAGCAGGATGCAGTTGCCCCGCTTGGAAAGCCAAATTGGAACTGGATAGTTTCGTCCACCCCTTCTTTAAATTTCACCGGGTCGGTCTTGGTTTCCTGCGCGGTTACCCAAATTGGCTCTTCGCCCGTCATATACCGCGAACCGTTAATAGCATAAATGCCAATATCCATTAAAGAGCCGCCACCCGCCAACTCTTTATTTAGGCGCCATTGTTTAGGGTCGCCAATTTTAAACCCGCATAAGCCCTGGAAGAATAAGATCTTGCCAAACTCTCCCGCCTTACGCATCCGGATTACTTCAAGGGTATGTGGCTCGAAGTGCATCCGGTAGCCTACAAGCAACTTTACCCCTGCCGCTTTACAGGCATCAACCATAGCTTGGCCTTGTTTGGCATTTAGCGCCATGGGCTTTTCGCATATCACATGCTTGCCGGCTTTAGCAACTGCCAAAGCCATATCGTGATGCAGCCCGTTAGGGGTGGTTATGTATACCGCGTCTATATCCGGGTTATTCTTAATTTCATGATAGGTTTGATAGTTATAGCAGTTTTTAGCCGGGATACTAAAACTATCCTGCCAGTTGGTTAGCTTTTTTGGAGTACCGCTTATAGCGCCAACCAATTTTGCCTTGGTACAATATTGCATTGCACCTGCTACCCGCGTGCCGTAGCTACCTAACCCCATAATAGCCACGCGCAATACCGGGCCATCATAAGGCTCCTGTTTTACATTTTCGCCTTTCGCCCATAAATTGCTGCCGGCAAGCTGCAAAGCAATAGTTGATACTCCTAACTTCTGTAAAAAATCGCGACGTGAGTTCATATTTTTTTGATTACACAGATTTATGATTTGATTTCACCGATTTAAGGTTTGGTTCCACTGATTAAAACTAATCATTTTTAAATAAAGTTTTGGATGATTGCAGTTTTCATCGGGCGAGGCTATTTGTTAATGCCACCGACAAGCCATATATTTATTTTCTCACATTAACTGACCTCACAATGAAAACAAATACTGCTAAAAACATTGGCATCATTGCCCTCACGGGGATGTCATTACTTTACGCCTGTAAAAACAAAGAAACAAATGATCACCCTGCTAACGACCCGATTTATACCGACCGGGATACAACTGTAAAACCCGGCGACGACTTTTTTAAATACGCTAATGGCGATTGGTTAAAAAAACACCCTATCCCGCCCGCTTATTCATCATGGGGTATTAACCGTGTGATACTGGACGAGCTGCGCGATCGCCTTAAAAAGATCAATGAAGATGCATTGAAAGCAAACGCCGCCAAAGGAACCAGCACACAAAAGATCGGCGATTTTTATTATACCGGCATGGATACGGTTGCTATTGAGAAACAGGGATTATCGCCGCTTCAAGCTGAACTGGCCCGCATTGACAATATAAATAGCATATCCACATTACTTGATGAGTTTGCACACTTAAATACAATTGGCGTAACTACTCCAATCGGCTCATATGTTGGACAGGATGCCAAGAACAGCGCTAAAATGTTATTGCAGTTAGGACAATCAGGTATCGGCTTGCCAAACCGCGATTATTATTTTAACAAAGACCAGCACAGCGTTGACCTTCGTACCGACTATCAGCAAAAACATTTACCTACTGTATATAAATTAATTGGCTTAAATGAGGCGGCCGCTACAAAAGCCACTCAAAAAGTGTACGCGTTAGAAACCTTTTTGGCTGATAGTTCCAGGAAATTACAGGACCTGCGCGATCAGTATAAAAACTATAATAAAATGACTTTGGCCGGGTTAATTAAGCTTGCCCCCAATATTGACTGGAAAGTACTGTTTGAGAAAATGGACTACAAAAAGGTAGATACCGTTATTGTTGGCCAGCCTGAATATTACCGCTCGGTAAATAAAGCACTTAAAACTTATCCGCTTGACGACTGGAAAGCTTATTTGCGTAAAAACCTGGTAGCAGAATTAAGCCCATACTTAAGCAAAGCTTTCAATGACGAATCGTTCCGTTTTTATGGTACCGTATTAGCCGGCCGCAAGGCACAACTGCCACGTTGGAAACGTGTTATTGATACCGAGAACGAAGCAATGGGCGAAGTGCTGGGACAATTATTTGTTAAAGATTACTTTTCTGAAACGACAAAAAAACGCTATACCGACATGGTAGAAGCAGTGCGCACCAGCTTTAAAGAACACATCGAAAAACTGGATTGGATGAGCCAGCCGACAAAGGAAAAAGCCTATGCAAAATTGGCCAAAGTAGTGTCAAAGGTTGGGTACCCGGATAAATGGAAGGATTTTTCGTCGTTAACCATCGATCGCAGTACGTATGTGGCCAATATGGTCAGTTCCAATAATTTCTGGCACCGCTTTAACGCAAAAAAATTGGGCAAACCGGTTGACAAAACGGAATGGGGTATGACACCGCAAACCTGGAACGCTTATTACGATCCGTCAAACAACGAAATTGTACTGCCCGCGGCAATGCTGATGATACCCGACATTAAGGATGAGGAAGTAGACGACGCTGTTGTTTATGGATACGTGGGTGCATCAACTATAGGCCATGAAATAACCCACGGCTTTGACGACCAGGGCCGCCAGTTTGATGCCGCGGGTAATTTAAAAAGTTGGTGGACGCCTGCCGACTCAGTAAATTTCACCAAACGCGCTAAAATGTTGATCGATCAGTTTAATGGCTACAGCATTTACGGCCTGCATGTAAATGGCACAGCATCGCAAGGCGAAAACATTGCTGATTTGGGTGGCATTGTTATCGCTTTAGATGCTTTTAAGAGAACCGACCAGTATAAAGAGGGTAAGCTAATAAACGGATTGACGCCTTTACAGCGTTTCTTTTTAGGGTATTCGTTGGGATGGATGATGCAGGATACTAAAGAATCATTATCAAGCCAGATCTTAACCAACGAGCACTCGCCTGCCTTTATGCGGGTTAACGGCCCGTTTACCGATGTACCTGAGTTTTATGAAGCATTTAAAATAAAAAAAGGCGATAAGATGTGGCTTGATCCTGCTAAAAGGGTGAAGATATGGTAGTTGGATTGATAAAGGAAATGACAATGAATGGTGTATGACTAAAATAAAGTGAAATTAAAAAGGCAAGTAAGTAACCTATAAACCAATATTTCATATGGACGTACAAGAACAGATCAAAGCGTATATTACAAGCCAGCCTGAATTAAAACGCAGCGACATGCAAGAGTTGCACCGCATCATTCTAGAAGTAATGCCTGCTTGCAAATTATGGTTCCTGGATGGTAAGAACAGCGAAAATAAAATTGTTTCTAATCCTAATATAGGATACGGGCTTTACACCATAAAATATACTGATGGAAAAACCAGGGAGTTTTATCAAATTGGTATGAGCGCAAACACAACCGGGATCTCCGTCTATATCCTTGGTATCGAGGATAAAACATACTTAGCCCAAACGTATGGTAAAGAATTAGGCAAGGCAAGCGTGAGCGGATATTGTATTAAGTTTAAAACGCTGAAAGATATAAACATTGAGATACTTAAAGCGGCAATACGATATGGGGTTAAGGTTACCAGTGAAAATTAAGTCTCAAATTAAGAAACTGCCGGTTTTTAAAGTGCGGTAATAGCAAAAAAGGCCCCGATCACCCGGGGCCTTTTCTGTTATATCAACAATGGTTATTATTTAAATTGCTCGTTAGTTAAACCTGTATTGGCGGTTGCGGTGGTAACTTTAAACTCAACAGGTACACCCACCAATATCGTTTTAACGTTGTAAGGGATTTTGATTCCACCTACTTCACGGTAATCGCCAAACTCTGTCGGCGATCCGTTTGGTACATCACTAACCTGTTTTACTTTAAGGCCGGTTACCGGGTCGAAGTAAGCTTTTACCCTAACGCCATCCGGATGCGTAACAATTACCAGGTATGCAGGCGCATTATTAACAACACGCAGCGCGTTATCTAACGTTAAAGTATAACCAGCTTTACCATAATCAAGCTCCGGGAAGAAACCAAAACGATAAATGGTATTACGTTGAGATTGTTTTGGATTGTTTTTTGCAACCTGGTTTTGTGATACCGTGCTTACGCTATCACCATCGGCTTTTAAATGCAATAACACATAGTTGTTATATGACGGCGCAACAGCATCATACTCAAACTTATCCGGCGATTTATATTTGTTAACCAATTTAATACCCACACCTTGTAAAGTACCATCGGCATTAATGGTCAGATCTTTTATGGCTTTTACTTTATCTGCACCGCCAATAGCGTTAAGGTAATTGCTTATAACAGCCGACGCGGTAACACCGGTTGGTATTTTAGCGCCGCTAAAGGCATTATTTTCTGTATTAACATCAGGCAATTTATGGTCTGGGTCAAGTGTAACCAACACTATTTTTGAAGTTGATTTATAAGGGAAGGTCCATTCGCCGCCGCGCTGCCAAATTTCGGCAGGCAGTTTTACGGTTCCGGTTGTTCCGTTTTCTTCTTTTATTAAGGCGGTTACCGGCAAGGCCATTTCACCCAAATTCTCAATAGTAATTAACGATCCTTTGGCTGGGTCGTTCTCATTATAATCAATCGCTTTTACGCCCTGGTCTAAAGTCATGGTACTCATAAACCATTCGTTCCAGAACCAGCTCAGGTCCTCGCCTGCGGCGTTATCCATGGTATGAAAGAAATCCCAGGGTGTTGGGTGCTTAAAGGCCCAGCGTTTAATATAAGTTCTGAAAGCGTAGTCAAAACGTTCCTGACCCAAAATCTGCTCGCGCAATATGGTTAGGCCAAGCGCGGGTTTGTTATAAGCCGCGAAGCCTAAATAATCGGGCTGGATAACATCGGGTGTGTTCATTATCGCGTCGGCATCGGGGCTAAACATAGCTTTCGCACCTGCTTGTACATCGTCTTTTTCATCATACTCGCCTTTGTTAAACACTTTGGTATCAACAGAGTTAATGAAAGTGTTAAAGCCTTCATCCATCCAGGCAAACTTACGTTCGTTACTTCCTACTATCATCGGGAACCAGTTGTGGCCGAACTCGTGGTTGGTTACACCCCAAAGGCCGCCGGTTGTTGATTTCCATCCGCAGAAAACAATACCCGGATATTCCATACCACCTACAATACCCGCAACGTTGGTTGCAACCGGGTAAGTGTATTCAAACCATTGCTGCGAATAAAGTTCTATACAAGCCTTAACATATTCAGTAGAGCGTCCCCAGGCTTCATTACCTTTAACTTCGGCAGGGTAAACAGATTGTGCCAATGCTTTTTTACCACTTGGCAAGTTTATACGTGCCGCATCCCAAACAAATGCTTTTGATGCAGCCCAGGCAACATCGCGGGTTTGTTTACAGAAGAAATGCCAGGTAAGCGTTGGTTTTTGAGGATATGATTTAGGGTTGGCTATATCGGCCTCATCCCTTATGCTAACGGTTTTTTCGCTGGCACGGGCAGCAGCCAAACGGCTAATTGCTGTTGGCGATAATACTTCGTTCGGATTTAACAACTCGCCTGATCCGGTAACTATCAGTCCCGCAGGTGCGGTAATGGTGTAGTCTATATTACCATACTCCAGGTAAAACTCAGATGCGCCCATGTATGGGATGGTGTTCCAACCGCTGATGTCGTCATAAACTTCCATGCGCGGGAACCATTGTGCAATTTCATAGATCCAGCCGGCTTTAGCTTTCAGGCGGCCCATACGGTCGGTACCGTACTCTGGTACATCAAACGCGTAATCAACTTTGATATCAATCTTTTTACCACCTGCTTTAAGGGAATCTTTTAGTTTGATCTGCATGCGGGTATCGGTGATTAGGTAGTCGGCTTTTTCGGCTTTACCATTGGTGATAATGTAAACGCCTTTTATCTCGTTGCCATTAGTATAACTTTTATTGGTGAACCTGCCACCGGTTACCGGACTGGTAGCCTGCGCACGCGAATCTTCGCGGTAGATATTCTGATCTACCTGCAGCCATAAAAACGGCAAGCCATCAGGGCTGTTATTGGTATAAGTTATTACTGCCGATCCGGTTACACGATGTTTTGTGGTATCTAATGTTACGTTCAGTTTATAGTCGGCACGATTTTGCCAGTATTTTGCACTTGGTGCGCCACCTGCCGTACGTGTTTGGGTACTGTTTTGCTGGTAAAACAACGGATTAAATACTTTATGCTGATCGTATTTAGGCGGAGCAGTTTCGGTAGTTTGTGCTTTTACAGCTAAGGCGCATGTTGCTAATGACAGCGCAAAAATGATTTTATTAATTTTCATGTTGCTGGATGAATGTGATGAAGTTGATAAAGATATGTTTTAGGAGTAAATATTCAAAATCAGCAAAATTACCTCCCACCTGTCATCCTCGCTAAAATAATATCAATTTAAAATCATTATGTATTAGTTTAATTTTTAACTCATTACCTTCCTTTGGCTATAAGCCTTTATCTTTGAATATCTTGTTTATCGCAGAAACATGAACGATTTTTTAGCCGCCAGATCGCAAATGGCCCTATCATTGGGGTTTCACATCATCTACTCGTGTATTGGTATGGTGATGCCTGTTTTTATGGCGATATCGCATTATAAATACATCAAAACACAAAACCCGGTTTATAAAAACATTACCCAGGCCTGGAGCAAGGGTGTGGCCATATTTTTTGCTACCGGAGCGGTATCGGGTACCATGCTTTCATTCGAGCTGGGTTTACTGTGGCCCAAATTTATGGAACATGCCGGGCCCATCTTCGGGATGCCATTCTCTTTAGAGGGCGTAGCATTTTTTATCGAGGCGATTGCTTTAGGCTTTTTCCTGTATGGCTGGAACAGGTTTAACAAATGGTTCCACTGGTTTACCGGGGTTATGGTTGGGATAAGCGGGATACTATCGGGCATACTGGTGGTATCTGCCAATGCGTGGATGAACAGCCCGTCGGGGTTTGATTATGTAAATGGTCAATTCCTGAATATCGACCCTATGAAGGCCATGTTTAACGGCGCTTGGTTCTCGGAGTCGCTACACATGACGATAGCTGCATTCTCAGCAACGGGTTTTGCTGTCGCGGGGATCCACGCGCTGATGATCTATCGCAAACAGAACGTAATGTTCCATACCAAGGCATTTAAGATCGCTATTATATTTGCTTCGATAGCCGCCATATTACAGCCTTTAAGCGGCGATATATCTGCCAAGCACGCGGCCAAAAGGCAGCCTGCTAAGCTGGCCGCCATGGAAGCTTATTTTCATACGCAGGAATACGCACCATTAGTTATAGGCGGGATACCTGACACTGCAGCCAAAAAAGTTAATTACGGCATTGAGATACCCGGCCTGTTAAGCTTCCTTGTTCACGACAATTTTAAAACAGCAGTTAACGGACTGGATAAGATCCCGGTTAAAGATCAGCCCAATGTGGCGGTAACGCACTATGCATTTCAAATAATGGTGGGCTTGGGTATGATAATGATGGCGCTGGGGATATTATACTTAACAGCCACATTAAAAGTTCGCCGGTGGCTTGACAAAGCATGGTTCCTGAAACTATTTATATGGGCCACCCCCTTAGGCTTTATTGCTTTAGAGGCTGGCTGGACGGTTACCGAAGTTGGCCGCCAACCCTGGATAATACAGGGTGTAATGCGCACCGCCGATGCGGTTACCCCAATGCCGGGGATCCAATATTCGTTTTACATATTTAGCTTTATATATTTTACGTTGAGCCTGGCAGTTATATTTTTACTGCAAAGACAGATTAAAATGGTGCCGGAATTGTATGATGTAAAGAAGTGATGAGTGGTGAGTTTTGAGTGGTGAGTTAAATGCACCATTAAAAACTCACCACTCATCACTCATAACTCAAAAACTATGTTAACAGTCGTAATTATCTTCTTATTCTTCGCTATTCTCCTGTACTTCCTGTTAGGTGGTGCCGATTTTGGCGCGGGGATAATTGAGCTTTTTACATCAGACACCAACAAGCAGCGCACCCGCAGCACTATGTATCATGCCATAGGCCCTATATGGGAGGCTAATCACATGTGGCTGATCATTGCCGTGGTAATTATGTTTGTTGGTTTCCCTAATATTTACAGTAAGATGTGCACCTACCTGCATATCCCGTTGCTGGCGATGTTATTGGGGATCATAGCTCGGGGAACTGCCTTTGCGTTCCGTAATTATGATGCCATAAAAGGCGAGCGTACCCAGCGATTATACAATAACATATTTGTTTACTCCAGTTTTTTAACGCCCCTTTTCCTCGGGATTATTGCCGGCAGCGCCATCTCACGACAAATTGATTTTGATGCAACCGACTTTATGACCGCCTATATCTATAGCTGGTTCAATTGGTTCAGCATAGCTGTGGGGTTATTTACAGTTGCGCTTTGCGGATTTTTGGCATCCATATACTTAATTGGTGAGGCCACCGATGATTTTGATGTTAAGCGTTTTATTAAAAAAGCAAAGGTGCTTAATGCTATTGCATTTTTTTGTGGCGGATTAGTCTTCCTTGCCGCCGAAACCCTTAACATCCATATGGCGCATTGGATCTTCGGCAATCGCGTTAGCTTAACGGCGGTGATTGCCGCGTCGGTATCGTTGGTTTTGCTTTGGATAACCATCGCGAGGGGTCACAAACAAATTCCGCGGATCTTTGCCGCGTTCCAGGTCAGCATGATATTGCTGTCTGTTGGCTATACCCATTATCCCAACTTTATTATGGGTAAAAACGATAAGAATTTATCGGTGTTAACAGATCATGCTACCGCTAAAACTATTGACGATTTGGGTATTGCCTTGCTTATAGGTAGTTTGTTTATACTGCCGGCCCTATCTTATTTGTTCTACAGTTTCCGTGAAAAAATAAGCCACGAATAGAAAAGGCCGCTATCGCTAACGGCCTTTTCTAAATATCTATCAATAAATTATTTAGTCGCGATAGCTAATGTACCGCCATTCTTAAACAGGTCGTGCGATACAAAGTAACCTTTACTCACTTTACCATTAACTTTTATGGAGGTTATGCCCCTGCCCTTTCCGGGTTTGGTTATGGTGATAGTTTTACCCGTGCTGGTACGCCATTTAATCTCGTCAAACAACGGAGCCGTCACAATGTACTTAGGATCTGTTGGTGATACCGGGTACAATCCAACGGCGCTAAATACATACCATGCCGACATTTCGCCCGCGTCATCCATACCTGCAAGTTCAATATTTCTTGGGCCCATACCGTATAAGTTATTCATAATGTTATCTAATACTTTCTGGGTCTTTGCTGGCTTACCTATAAAAGTGTAAGCAAAGGGAGCTTCATGATCCGGCTGGTTACCCTGGCAATACTGACCAATAAAAGTCTCGATATTACGGGCAATGTATTTAGGATTCCAGGTAATGCTGAACAGTGAGTCAAGTTTAGCCTCGAAAGGTTTAGGCCCGCCGTATAATTCTATCAATCCAGGCATATCATGCGGAGCGAAGAATGATACCTGCCAGGCATTAGCCTCGCGATACATGTATTCGTAGTATGGGTATTGGGGGTTAAAGTTCTTCACCCAGCTGCCATCTTCCAGCCTGCCCTGCATAAAATTATTAGCCTTATTAAACACATTTTTGTAGTTCTTAGAGCGTGCCATCAAAATGCGGTAATTGGCGGTATCGCCTAACTTTTTAGCTATCTGTGCTACCGAGTAATCATCATAAGCATATTCCAACGTCTTTGAAACACCGGCTGTGCCTTTTGCTGTAGTTGTTGGGTTAGCCAGGTCAGGATCAGGGATATAGCCTTTCGCGAGGTAAGGCTCAAGATACTGCCTGCCGCCACCGCGTCCGTTTGGATTAGGCACATTGGCGTTATGTAACAGGATCTGGTAAGTGCCCTTGATATCAAAGTCGGTAATGCCTCTCAGGTAGGCACCTGCAATAGAAGAAGCACCATGGTCGCCATGGAAAAAGGTTGGGATATAGCCGGTCTTATCTCCTTTATCCTTTAACGACTTAATCACATTTAATGTAACATTAGGCGACACCAGCTCCAGCAATACATCCTTGTTGCGGTAAGTGTCCCAAAGTGACGGTTCGGTGTAATAATCAATACCTGTATTAACAACCTTCCGGTTTATATCAGTAAAATCGCCGTTAACATCGCTGCGTAAAACCGGCCATAATAACGAGCGGTAGAAGCATGAGTATAGCATTGTCTTCTGTTTCTCGGTACCGCCTTTAACCTGTATAGTTGATAGTTTATTTTGCCAAATGTCGTGCGCCGCTTTGCGTACAGCGTCGAATGTTTTAACGCCAACCTCTTTCTGCAAGTTCGCTTTGGCATTATCAGTGCTAACGAATGAGAATCCTATCTTCAGGTAAACGGGTTCTTTACCATCATTTGCAAGGTGAACAATTGCATTGCCGCCCGGAGCGTTTACTTCCCTGCCCCTAACGGTACGGGTAGTAGTGGTATGGTTGTTTGCAAGGCTGCCTACTTTTGAGCTAAATACCGCGTAAAAGTAGATATTCTCGCCGCCTTGAAAACCTTTAACAGCATAATCACCATCCTGGGTTATCTCCCAGCTTGACACGCCACTTAACGCTTTAGACAGATCAAATAATACCTGGCGGTCGTTACCGTCTTTGTATTCAAACTTATAATAAGCGCATCTTAAGGTCGATGTGAGCTGAACGTTCACTTTATAATCATCCAAATAAACCCGGTAATAGCCCGGCGACGAGCTTTCATTTTTATGCGAAAACTTCGAACCAACGGTTGCGCCCGGGCTGGACATAGGCAGCACTGGCACGTTACCAAAGTTCCAGTGGCCCTTGTTGGTATGGCTAAAGGATACAATAGTAGAGTCTTCATACTCATAACCGGCACCTGCAGGCTGATATTTAGTCATAGGGCTTACCTGCACCATTGCGTTTGGCAATGAACTACCGGGAAATGTCAACCCTGACCATGGGCGCCAGTTATTAGGAGCCACGTAACCTAAAAGCTTAGGGTCGGCTACCGCTTCTGTACCTACAAATGTATTTACGTATTTGGTATTATCAGGAATAGTTTGCGCTTTACCGGCTGTAGCGACAAGCAAAACTATAGCGGCGGTATTTAATATGTCTTTTGTTGACATTCTCATAATTTATGTAGTTGGTTACCCAAATGTATAATTTTTCAAATAAGTTTTGAATTGTGAAACCATTACCTACATTTGTAGTGTACTATTAAACTAATACACTAATCGATAATTAAGCTATATAATTAACATTTACTTCCAGTCCCGCATTTTATTATGTCAAAATTGTTACTTACAATTTAACATTTGGGATTAGGAACAATCAAATAAAATTAAATACTTTTACCGAAATGCAACAATGTAACATCTAAACCTAACCAATGCTTCGGCACACCTACCTTTATGACAAAATCTACCTACCTGACCATCATCATGATGCTGTTTTCGGCTATGCTTTTTGCCCAAAGCAAGTCAACATTAAAAGGCATCGTATTAGACTCCGTTTCCAAATCTCCGGTCGAGTTTGTAACCGTCGCGATTGTTAACGCTAAAGACACCTCGCTGATATCCTATACCATCACCAACAAAAATGGTGTATTTAGCCTTACCGGTCTTCCTGCCAACAGGGAAACCAAACTCATCGTATCATCCATGGGATATAGTACCTATAGGAAGCTAATTATTTTAAAGCCTAATGAGGTTAAGGACATGGGTGCGATATACCTAAACAATAAATTTTTAAATGAAGTTGTCGTTAAGGGCGAACGAACACCCGTGGTCCAAAAAAAGGACACACTGGAGTTTAACACTGAAGCATTTAAAACACGGCCCAATGCTGTAGTTGAAGACCTATTGCGCCTGTTGCCCGGTGTACAGGTAAATGTTGATGGCAGTATATTAGTTAACGGCAAAGCTGTTAATAAAATGCTGATAGATGGTAAGCGCTTCTTCGGATCGGACCCTACAGTTGCTACTAAAAATCTTGATGCTGATATGGTTGCAAGTGTGCAGGTATATGATGACCGCGAAGATGATCCGGATCATAAACTAACTGACCTGGAAGTTGGCAAGATCATCAACCTGAAAATGAAAAGCAAGATCAAAAAAAGCACCATTGGCAAAGTATATGCAGGGATAGGTACAAGGGGCAGGTATGAAGGCGGTGGGATAATGAGCACTTTTAGGGATACACTGCAGGTTAGCATAATAGGCACTACCAATAATTTAACCAAGACGGGGTTTTCTACGAGCGATTTAAACTCAATGGGTGGTTTTAACCGTTCGGGCGGTGGCGTGGTTAATGATGGCACATTTGGTGGCAGTGGCAACGGTGGTATAGAAAAAATGTGGTCGGGCGGGTTTAATATTAATAACGATTACGGCAAAAAGTTAAAAACCAACGTGATGTACTTTTACTATAACTACGTAAAAGATTACGACAAAAAACTACTAACCGAACAAACTCTTGATAAAACCTTATTAACTACGTTAAACAACAACGTATCGCAGTTAAGGCAGCAACGACACACCGTAAGCAGTTTAATTGAATGGGCACCTGATACTATACAGAAGATAAGACTTGATGTGCGGGTTGATATTGCACCTACCGGTTTTAACGCAAATGGTGCAACCAATACCTTCAATACCCAAACACCCAAATTAAGCGATTTGCTTACCAAACAATCAACGAATAGCACTGCCAATGAGTTTAATGATAACTTTATGTATTACCGTAAATTAAAAAAACCGGGGTCGTCAATTACAATAAATCAAAATTTTAATTTAAAAAAGAATGGATCAGACGATTACAATCTGAATAATTTAACATCATACACTACAGCAATTAACTCATCGATATTAGACAGGTATGCTAACACCAAATATTCCCGCTATTTTGGCAGCATTGATGGCTGGTACAATACGCCATTTAGCAAAAAGTTAAGTTATGAGATCTATCTGCATACCAGGTTTCATAAAACATCAAACAAGCTGTCTACTTATGATATGTCTCCCACTGGCAATTACGACAAGTTTTTAGACAACCAGAGTAGTAATTTGGCCAGGCCGCACTTTATTCAAAATGTAAAAAACACCTTAAGTTATATAATCAACCCCAAATTAACGCTAAAGGCGGCTATCGACTTAGAGTACCAATCTTATACAAATAACTTTAACACCAACATTCCAAACACTAACAATAAGTATACTTTTTTATTTCCGTCGCTTAGGCTTAACGGGCAAAAATTCAGCTTGAATTATTATGAATTTGCTAATCCACCTGATATTACCCAAATGCAACCAATAACAAGGCAAGTAAGCCAGCTTGAAACTTTTTCGGGTAACCCAAATTTAACCCCGAGCCACCAGCGCGAATTAAGTTACAATTACTACAACTATAATAGTGATAAACAGAGTTACTTTAATTTAAATAGCGGGGCTACGCTATTAACCAATAACGTAATTCAGGTGTCTACTAAAGACGCAAACGGTTTTATAACGTCAACTTACGCCAATAATGGTGGTGGCTGGTATGCAAATTTTGGCATGAACAAGGGTAAGCAATTCAAGAAGTCGCAAACCTGGCAATTCAGTATAAGCAGTGGTTTATACGCTAATTACAGTCAACAATCATTCTTTTTTAACGGTGATGGTGGTACCCAATATGGTTACAATTTAACAGTCGGCCAGGCTGTGGGTATCAATTATAAATCTATTATTAACTTAAATGCAACATACTTTGCTCAGGAAGCATATACCAGGTATGGGGGTGTTAACTATGCGTCAGTTAATACCTTGAGGCATAATGTGACCTCCATGGCTACTATAAGCTGGCCTAAAAAATTTATTTTTGATGCGCAATATAGATACCTCTATAACCCGCAGATAGCTGCCGGCTTTTCCAGGTCATCAAATGTGGTAAACCTTGCTTTAACTATGATGATGTTTAAACAAAACAGAGGGCAGGTTAAATTATCGGTGTATGATTTGTTTAGTCAAAACATTAACACTTATCGTTACGCACAAAACAACTCAATTATCAGTGGCGAGCAGCAAATATTAAGGCGCTATTTCCTAATAAATTACCAATACAAAATAAACTCGCATAAATAATTGACAGGTTGTGCATCGGCATTGTTACTTCCAAAACTTCAGGGAGTGGTTGTAAATAAATAATTTTAGAAAATTATAACCACTCCCCTAACCTGTTATAAAGAGGTAGGGCCAATACCTTTTATGAACAAAATTATTGTCTTTTTAATGCTGATATTTATCGCATCGGCGGCGTTTGCGCAAAAAGCGTCCATAAAAGGAATTGTTATAGACTCGCTATCGGGCGACCCGATGGAACACGCCACTGTCGCTGTTGTTAACGCGAAAGACACTTCTTTGGTCTCGTACACCATCACAAAAAAAAATGGTTCCTTCCTGCTTTCGGGGTTGCCTGTTAACATTGGTACCAAACTTATCATATCCGCGATGGCTTATAGTACTTTGCGCCAAACGCTTAACCTTAAACCCGGCGAAGCAAAGAATTTAGGGCGCCTGGGGCTTGACCCTAAAAACCTTGATGAAGTGGTGGTAAAGGCAGAACGAACGCCTATTGTAATGAAGAAAGACACAATAGAGTTTAACACAGAAACTTTTAAAACCAGGCCAAACGCCATAGTTGAAGACCTTTTGCGTTTATTACCGGGCGTACAGATAAATTATGACGGAACCATATTTGTTAATGGCAAAGAGATAAGCAAGCTATTAATTGACGGCAAACGCTTTTTTGGTGACGACCCCAGGGTGGCTACAAAAAACCTTGATGCCGACATGCTTGACAAGGTGCAGGTTTATGATGATCGTGAGAATGACCCCGACCATAAGTTAAGCGAAACGGAAGTCGGAAAGATCATCAACCTTAAAATGAAAAGCAAAATTAGAAAAAGCACGCTGGGTAAAATATATGGTGGCGTAGGCTCGCGGGGCCGGTACGAGGCAGGTGGTATATTAAGTAATTTTAGAGATACGTTACAAATTAGTTTTATTGGCCTGGCCAATAATCTAAATAAAACAGGTTTTTCATCCAGCGAGCTTTACACGATGGGAGGTTTTGATCGTTCTGGTGGTACCCAAACCTGGGACGGCACATTTGGCAGTCCGGGACGGGGAGGAATAGAAAGCGTTGCTTCCGGAGGGGTAAACATCAACAATAATTATGGCGTAAAACTAAAGCTTAACCTTAACTATTTTTACACTAACACCATACGCAATACCGACAGCAAATCTTTTGCTCAACAAACAATTAGCAAAACCGTAATTAATTCCGCGTCACTATATAATTCGCGACGCGATGAGCAAAAACATGCCATTAGCGGGTTGGTTGAATGGATACCTGATACTGTTAAGCGAATTAGGTATGAGCCCCACCTTAGTTTTAGCCCGCAAATGAACATATCTGACAATAACGCAAATTCTTTTAACACACAACTACCCAAAATAACCAGCACCCTTAGCAATAGTTCATCAGATGTAGTCAACAACGCATTTTCGCATACCTTTATGTTTTATCATAAGTTGGGGAAAAAAGGCAGATCTATTACTATAAATCATTCCTTATCGTTAACCAAAGCAGGATCAGAAGATCTTAATTATTATAATTTAACCTCGTATGTATCGGCTGTTAAATCGCAAATAATAGACAGGTCTACCGATAATAATAATATAAATAATTCTGCTGATCTGTTAATAACCTATAACCAACCAATAAGTAAGAAACTAACCGGCGAGTTTTTTTTTAGCTCAAGATATCTTTCTACATTAAGCAAAGGGTTAACCTATGATAAGGATCCGATATCAGGATCTTACGATTTATTGTCTGTCACACTAAGTAAAGATCTAACCCGTAATTTGTTTGTGCAAAACTTTAAACCCCAATTTAGTTATGTGCTTAATGCTAAAACAACGGTCAGATTGGGCGTTGGCATTGAAAATCAATTCGTAAAAAACGAATTCAATATAATCACCGCCAACAACATCGATAAGAAATACTATGCTTTCTTCCCCGCATTTAGCTTGAGCGGACAAGGTTACTCTATCAATTATAGCGAGTCGCTTGATCAGCCGTCAATTGATCAAATGCAGCCAATTGTCAGAATTTACAGTCAGCTATACAAAACTACGGGCAACCCTAATTTAGAGCCCGGCAGGAGCCATAATTTTGCCTTTAACTATTACAATTATAATTATGACAAACAGCTAAACACCAACTTTAATACCGGCATTACGCTAACTAATAATACAGTTATAGCCATTACTACTATAGATTCTGTTGGGGCCAGGACGGCAACTTATGTAAACAGAAACAATGCAATAAGCGCCTATTTTAGCGGTAACATAGGCAAACAATTTAAGAAAACTCAGAAATGGCAAATCGCTGTCAGTACAAACTTCAACGGTAATTTTAACCGCAGGGCATTCTTTCTTAACACAGACGAGGGCCTGCAGTCTACCTACAACTTAAATGCGCTGCAAAACATCAACTTTAATTATAATTCGACTATTAGCTTTAACACTAATTATAATCTGCAAGCAGCGTTAACAAAATACAAGAACGTCAACTTCGCATCTGTCAGCACTTTAAAGCATACTGTTGGCACCGATGTTAGTATCAGGTGGCCAAATCGGGTTATTTTTGATGCCAGATATGGTTATAGTTTTAACCCGGAGGCAACACAGGGTTTCCCAAAATCATCTAATATTGTAAACCTAGCCGTTACCTTATTAATGTTAAAGAAGGACAGAGCCCAGTTAAAATTATCGGTTTATGATCTTTTGGATCAAAATATATCGGTAACCCGCACTGCAAGCAATAATGCAATTACTACAACCGAGCAACAGATCTTAAAACGTTATTTCCTGATCAACTATCAGTATAAACTTAGCGTATACAAGTCAAAATAGTGCAGGTGTTGAAAATCTTACAGCAATTTAATTAAATGTTAAGTTGTAAAATAGTAGACTTGTAAAACGAAACCTGTAATAGCGCCCTAACCTAACTAAAAACTTCTTTCATGACTAAAAATTACTTAAAGCCATTAATAGCCGCATGTGCTACCGTTTGCGTGTCGGTAATATTGTTTTCATTTAATACTGACGATGGCAGTAAGCCAAAACCAACTCAAACCAAAGATGCCAGGTCACATTCTGCCCCATCTCTAAAAAAACCAGAAGACAACCGCTTCACCAAAACAGTTTTATATAACGATTTAAACGAGCCGATGGAATTGGCGGTAGCACCTGATGGAAGAGTATTTTTTATAGAGCGTTCCGGCAATTTTTATGCTTATAACCCTGTTAATAAACAAACCACGCTGGTGCGTAAATTCCCTGTAAAAGCCGTGGAGAAGATACTACAAGGGATGTTGGGTTTGACAATCGATCCTGACTTTGCGACCAATAACTATATTTATTTCTACTACTCTACAGATGGTAACGGAGGCCTGGTAAACCGCCTCGCCCGTTTTAAAATAAGCAAGACCAACCAACTTGATCTGAGTTCAGAAAAGTCCATAATCGAAGTACCATTAGAAGCCGAAGTTAGCGCACACTCAGGCGGAGGAATAACCTGGGATAAAAACAAGAACCTTTATCTTTCAACCGGCGATAATACGGTGCCATTTGAATCGGAAGGCTACGCTCCTATCGATATGCGGCCTAATCGCCAAACATTTGATGCAGAACGTTCGGCAGGTAATACAAATGACCTTCGTGGTAAAGTACTGCGCATCCACCCGGAAGCTAACGGAACTTATACCATCCCCGAGGGGAACTTATTTAAAAAAGGCCAGGCTAATACCCGCCCGGAAATTTATGTAATGGGTTGCCGTAACCCCTACCGGATCTCTGTCGATGCTGAAACATCAATTTTATATTGGGGCGAAGTTGGCCCGGATGCAGGCACTGATGGCAAGCAAGGCAAACGTGGTTACGACGAGATAAACCAGGCCAAGAAAGCCGGCAACTTTGGCTGGCCATTTTTTGTTGGCGATAATAAAGCTTATAACAAATATGATTTTACTACCAAAGCCATTGGCGAGCTGTTTGACGTTAACGCGCCGGAAAATGCATCTCCTAACAACACCGGTTTAAGAATATTGCCACCCGCACAAAAAGCTATGGTTTGGTTCCCGTATGATACGTCGCCCGAGTTCCCGATATTGGGTAAAGGCGGCAGGTGCGTTATTGGCGGGCCGGTATATCATTATAATGCCGCTCTTAAATCAAAAACCAAGTTCCCTGAGTATTACGACAAGGTTTTATTTGTAGGCGATTATATGCGCAGCTGGATCTTTGGCGTACGTATGGATGCCAATAACGATTATTCAAGCTTAGAACAGCTCATGGAAAGCAATGGCGATTTCAGGCGCCCTATTGACATGAAATTCGGGCCAGAGGGTTCGTTCTATGTTTTAGAATATGGTTCGGCATACGGCCTTGATAACCCCGATGCGCGCCTGGTGCGGGTGGATTACAATGGCGGTAACCGGGCACCGATAGCTAAGATAACTACGCAGGATACCATAGGCCTGATGCCTTATAAAGTAACGCTTAACCAAAAAAGTTTTGATAACGATGCGGATGATAAACTAACCTACAAATGGTTCTTAAACGGGAAAACCGTTATATCAACGGCCGAAACACCGGTTTATACTTTTCGTAAAAACGGGGTTTACAAAATAACTTTAAAGGTTACCGATGCCGGAGGCAAAACATCAACAGATACCAAAGTAATTAAAGTGGGTAATACCTTACCACAGGTAGCCATAAGCACCGAGGCAAACAGCACCTTCTTCTTCCCGGGCGAACAAGCGTTTAATTATAAAGTGGCAATCAAAGATCGCGAAGACAAGGTGATCGACCCAAAAAGAACTAAGATAAACATCAATTATATAGCAAGAGTAGAGAATAGCCAAAGCTTAATGGGCCACCAGGCCATTGCCCCTACTTATAATTATGGCAAAGCGTTGATGGCTAAAAGCGATTGTAAAGCCTGCCATCAAACCTATACAAAAGTGTTAGGCCCGCCGTTTGTTGAAGTTGCTAAACGGTATGCTACAAATAAAGATGCTGTCGACCTGTTAGCCACCAAAATCATAAAAGGCGGTAATGGCAACTGGGGCGAACATGCCATGAGCGCGCACCCGCAATTAACCAAAGACGATGCATCTGAGATTGTTAAATACATTTTAACGCTTAATGATAAAAAGGCCGCCGTTGCCTTACCACGCGAAGGAAATGTAACGCTGAAAGATCACCTTACTTCTGAAGACGCCGGCAGATATATTTTGTCAGCATCATACACAGACAAAGGCGGCGCTATAACCCCGCTTACAACTACCGAATCACTGGTGTTGCGCCCGGCTAAAGTTTATGCCAACAGCGCGGACAAGTATGAAAAAGTGCCTAAAATAAATACGGTAGCAACCCTGGAGCAAAATCAGGCATATTTTTTATTGAAGGATATCGACCTTAAAAACATTGGCCAACTTACTTACAGTTATTCATCAAGGAATGCTGCTAAAATAGAGGTACATACTGACTCGCCGACAGGAACTGTTATCAGCACTTTTAACATTAAAGGCAACGGCAATGACAACACTGTCCAGGAAACCGCTGCCATAACTGATCCGCAGGGAAAACATGACCTTTATTTTGTGTTCACCAAAACACCGGCCAACAGAAGAGGCTGGGTAAACCTGAGTTGGGTTAATTTCGATCAGGTTAAATAGACAAACAAAAAGAAAAGCCTCCAAAATTCGGGAGGCTTTCTTTTTAACTTTTATTTCTTAACAACAACTACCGGCCATTCGTTTTCCCAGGTTAGTTTTTCAATACCCAAACGCTCGTAGGTAGTTGTATAGGCGTGGTAGGCAATATAATCAACCCCGTCAAACGTGTGCGCCGAATTATGCCCGCGTGCAAAAACAACCTTATTATCGCCTGTATCACCACCGCGTACTAATGTGCCGCCACCTTTTGCCATGTTAACCCCGTCTTTATCAAAGTAAGGTCCGGTTATCTTTTCCGACCGGCCAACACGTACGTTATAAGTACTGTTTACGCCCGAGCAGCAATTATCCCATGATACAAACAGGTAGTAATATTTACCTTTTTTAAAGATGAAGGGAGCTTCTATTGCATCATCACCGGCTTCGGCATCAGTAAATTTATAATCACGGTGCCGGCGGCTGGCTATGGTGTACCACTCCTGCGGCTCGGCAAGGGTTTTAAAATCAGGATTTAGCTTCACTAATTTTAAACCATCCCAATGCGAGCCAAAACTTAACCAGCCTGTACCGTTTTCGTCAACCGCTAAATTTGGATCAATAGTATTCCAATCGTCGCGCCCGGTTACGGATTGTATCACCATACCGCCATCAACCCATTTATAATCTTTTGAAGTTGGATCGAGCGTTTTATTAGTGGCTACGCCCACAACTGATGTGTTCTTGCCGAAAATAGATGTTGCATAATACAAATACCATAAGCCGTTATGAAAACTCAAATCGGGCGCCCAAAAGCCAAGGCCCCTAAAGCTGGGCAATTTTTGTGCGACCCACTCGGGCGCCACCGAAAAAACAGATGGTAGTTTAGTCCAGGTCTTCATGTCTTTTGACGACCATACCTGGATTCCCCCTCCTGTAAAATAAACATAATAGGTATCCCCTTCTTTCGCCATACATGGGTCGCGCACACCGGGGTCACTTGTTACATCCCCCACCTGGAAACGGCCACGGTTACGGGCGTTTGCGGCAGGTTGTTGCGCCATAGTTTTAAGTGTACAGGCCAGTAATAAGGCAATTATCAGTTTACTTTTCATATTGTACTAATTTTTAGGCCATTGGGCCAGGGTTTTGGTTTGTTGATTTGATATATTTCCTTGCGGGATAAGCGCGACATTGATAAAGCCTTTGGTATGGGCCGGGATCTTCATTTCTAACCCAACTACACAGGTACCCGGGTTGGCAGCATCATAATCCATTTTTGGGGCAGTCGACCAGGTTTTCATTTCGATAGGAAATTTACCAGATGCCTGTAAGAGCAAAGTCTTGCCATCCTTACTTAAGGTGGCGCTGTTTTTATCAAGCGTAACGGTGGCGCTGGTAACCATCGACCACCTGACGGTGATGCTATCCAACGATTCTAATTCATCCCTAACCACTACGTATTTCTTATCAATAATAGCTACACCACGGATTGCTTTGGCAACCTTATCAGCATAGATTGTACTCAGATCAACAATAGCGTTTTGAAATGCCGGCTTTGCAGATGAGCTAACAACAGTAGCCGAACCCTTTACCAGTTGCAATGCATTATCAATTGTCAGGGTACTGTGGTTATAGTTATTGTACCTTAATATTTGCCAGCGTTGCGAGTTTTGTTTATTGTTCCACAGGTCTACCTTCTTAGATTCGAGTGATTCATAATCCTGAGCGCCAAGGTCTATCCCCCATCTTATGCCGTCTGCTTCCATCACGAAAGAACCCGCATCCATATGCGCATGGTTTACCGATGGCGAACCTGCTTTTAGTCCGACAAATATCGCGTTAGGGTCGCCCCAGGCGGTACGCATCATTGCCACCGGATTTAATCCGCCGCCTACCCACATAGTAGCTTTAGGTTGGATGATCTTGGCGGATTGAATACCTTTGCTCCAAATTAAAGCGGCCGGCAGCAGTCTGTTCCTTGATACCGCGCGTGTTGCCAATTGCTCTTTTTGCGTCCATAAAAGCGATGGATCATTCAACTTATTTGCAAACCAATACATAGCGGGGTTGAAATCCTGCCCCGCACCCGAATCGGAATAATTAAATGCCATACCTTTTGCTCCTGTCATATTTTCAAGATAGCCCGCAGTTTTTAAAAAGCCCGGCTTAGCAGGTAATCCAAAATCCTTTCCAAAAGCAGTTTCCAGAACACTTATCAGCATCACGTTAAATGAAGTGCCGTACTCCCAATAGCCATACCCTTCCGGATAAGCACCATCAGGCGCGTAGGCTTCCATCGGCAGGTCTACCGAACCAATTGCACGGTTTATCATCTGTACGGATAGATCAGGATGATCTTCGTAAGTAGCTAATGCGCCATAAGTAATACCTGCATTGCAAACCTGGTTCCAGTTGTTAATTACTCTTAGCCATCTGTTATAAGATTTATCTAATGATGTATTAATGCCTTTGTTTAAAATAGCATCTCTAACTAAAGTCTTTGTACTTTCCGACAGATCATTATAGAGCCAGTCATACCCTATTGACACGGCCATGGTCATTTCGCCTACATCTAAATAATGGGTAGGGTTCCAGTCGGCAAATGATGATACTGCTATCAACTCCTTTTCTGCCTGTTTTAAGTAAAGTTCGTTGTGGGTCATCCGGTAGGCATAGGATAAATAGAATACCCGGTGCAGCGTTTCTCTTGAAACATCCAACAACCGCTTACCGATTTTTTTATACTGAACCGGTTGTATATTGATCATGGCATCACAGTTTTTGATGATAGCCTGGTGCACCTTAAGCAGGTTAGGGTCAGCATTAATATTGGCCAGCAGTTCCTTCTCCTGCCCCGCCAATAACAAGATTCTTGGGTGTGGCGGCAGTTTAACATCGGTCGTTACCAATTGCGCATTGGCAATACCGGCCAGCAAAAAAAAACCTGCTACTAACAAGTATTTAATAGTATTCATAAGCATAATAATATAATTGGTTGACGCGGTTGTCTATACAAATATTGGTTAAATTATAGCATTGCTGATAATTATAGATAAATTTAGCTGTAATATTTGCATTACCTAATTATAGATCCCGATTTACTTTTAACACTCATGAATAAATTAAATAAGCTATTCGCAGTTATAGCCCTGCCTTTTTGTTTTAGTAATAGCAATGCACAGATTGTTAAACCAGCTATAAAGGACGCATTATCACCTGCTACAGAAGTGCATTTAAATGGATACCTGGCCGGGCGATTGTCTGACGATTTGAATAATCGAATTCTTGCGCAGGATGTTGACCGCCTGGTTAACGCCTTTAAGCCCGAAAACAGAACGGAAGCACATTTATGGCAAAGCGAGTTTTGGGGCAAATGGTTCACATCGGCAGCGTTGGCTTATAAATACCAGCCCGATGCGAAACTAAAAGCTGTGCTTGACCATGCAGTTACCGGGTTATTAGCTAACCAAACTCCTGACGGTTACATAGGTAACTATGCCGCCGCGCACCGCTTAGAAGAATGGGATATTTGGGGCCGCAAATATTGTATGCTGGGATTGATGGCTTATTATGACATCACCAAAGATAAAAAGAGCCTGACAGGTGCAATCCGCGTCGCAGATAACCTGATAGATGAGCTGAATAAAAAAGATGGCATTATAGTTACCAAAGGAAATTATCGCGGCATGGCGGCATCGTCGGTATTAGAGCCTATTTGTTTGCTTTATAACCGTACCGGCAATAAAAAGTATTTAGACTTTGCCCAGGAAATTGTGCGCCAATGGGAAACCCCACAAGGCCCGCACCTGGTAAGTAAAGCCAATACCAATGTAGCCGAGCGTTTCCCGAAACCAAAAAACTGGTACAGCTATGAGCAGGGGCAAAAGGCTTACGAAATGATGTCGTGCTACGAAGGTTTGCTGGAACTTTACCGCATAACGGGTAACGAAAGTTATAAAAAAGCAGTTGAGGATACCTGGGCCAACATCAAAAAAACAGAAATAGATATCGTAGGTTCCGGTGCGTCAACCGAGATGTGGTTTGGTGGCAAGGCGGTGGAGAATACGCCCATAAATCACTTCCAGGAGACTTGCGTTACCGTAACATGGCTAAAGCTTACCGAGCAATTATTGCGTCTTACAGGCAATGCTAAATATGCTGATGAGGTTGAGAAGACCTACTATAATGCATTGCTTGGCTCGCTAAGTAACCATGGTGCCAGCTGGGCAAAATATACGCCGTTAAATGGTCAGCGTTTATTAGGCAGTGAACAATGCGGCATGGGACTAAATTGCTGCGAAGCAAGCGGGCCACGGGGTTTATTTCTCCTCCCTATGCACATGGTTATGGAAACGCAAACTGGTTTACAGGTGAATTATTTCGCAGATGGATCATTTAAACTAAAAAGCCCTAAGGGGCAGGCTATCACACTAAATCAGCATACAACCTATCCAAGATCGGGAATCATAGAAATGGATGTGGAGTTGACAAAACCCGAAGAATTGGAAATTAGCATCCGCATCCCTTCATGGAGCAAAGTCAATAAATTAACCATAAACGGTGAAGCTATTGCCGATGTACAACCCGGCGCTTACGCCAAAATTAAACGCACCTGGAAAACGGGCGATAAAGTCTCGCTGCAATTAGATATGCGCGGGCGTGTAATGCAAACCGGAACAACATTGCAAAGCATGGCAATAGTAAGGGGCCCAATTGTTTTAGCGAGAGACACCAGGTTTGAAGGAACAGGTATAAGCGCATTAATGAAACCTCTTGCCGATAAAAATGGCTATATCAATCTTACCGAAGTACCTAATAATACCGGCGACGAGATCCTTGTATTATACAAAGCAAATTACCTACCCGAAGCCAATACAGAGAAAGGCCCGGCAGCTGTAAGCATTACCCTTTGCGATTATGCGTCGGCAGGTAATGGTAAAGAGCATTCGTTTTTCGAGGTATGGAGCCAGCAGCTGTTTCATCCGCAGGATAACTAAACAGAAAAAGCCTTAGATGAAGATCTAAGGCTTTTTTCATATCAAATATTTATCTATTATTTCAAGATCGGTTTATCTCTTAAAACTTTCATCCAGTAACCGCCAATTACGCTGCGTGCCTGGAAACCTACCATTTTACCGGTGGTGGTTTCGTGCCAGTCGCTTAGTGGTACGCGCGATGGTGTTTCTGTCGCGAACTTGAATACCGGTTTCAACAACGCGTCGAACTCTGATCTTTTATCTGTCATAGCGGCTGTCCACATTATCCAGTCGGATTTAGTGTAGGTTTTACGGCTATCTAAAGGCAAACCAAATTCGTTTTGATGGCCCAGGTAATAAGCCATTTCTGTATCGTACACTTTCTGCGGGAACAGGTTTAAATTCAATACCTTATCCCAAACCATATTATATTTTTGGCTCCAGGTATTTTTGCTATCGAACACTAAACCGTAGTGGTCGCCGGCATCGTCTTTAGCTATCCATTTTTGAGCATAATCAGCAGCCATTGCGCTATATTTTTGCGCGGTTGCAGTTTGGCCCAATTGTTTAGCCATTTGTGCATATGCGCCAATAGCTACAATTGCTTTTACAGACAAGTTTGCATTATGCGCTAAGTGGCCCGCAAAATCATCGGTACATAATTGGTTACCCGGATCAAAACCTGCTTCGGCTAAATAGTTAGTCCAAATAGTTAAGGTTTCCCAATGCTTTTTAGCATAGGCCGGGTTGTGTTGCGCTTTAACAATGGCTGCAGCTAAAATTATCATGTTACCGCACTCTTCTACCGGCATATCTTCGCCATAGGTTTGGCCGTTTGCTAACGGATAAGTACCCAGATCATGCGCTGCAAAAGGTTTTTTCCATTTACCACTTTCGCTGTAATAAAAAATACCGTTAAGCATACCCGCCATTAAATTAGGGTTATACAACAAGTATAAAGGCGCTGACGGATAAGTTACGTCAACTGTATTGATAGAGCCATTACTAAAGTTTTCTTTTGATAACCAAAGGATATCCCCCTGCGGACTTTTAACCAGGATATGCGCGGCTATACTTTGGCGATAAGCCATGTTGCACAATTTAGCATATTGCTCGCCACCTGCTTTAAGGGCATCGTTATATATCGTTTTATCTGTAGCGTTACATTTAGCTATAACAGCGGCGTAATTCTTACTTGCTTTGGTTAAAGCGCCATCCATTGTTGCTCCGGGAGCATTGCGCCACCACGGTTTTAAATTTGTGCCGAAATATTGTACCGAGTACAGATCATCGTACCCTACCATGGTGTATTTGCTTACCGCACTTGTGCCCACCACACCAAAAGGTAATACTACATTCAGCATTAATTGTTTGCCGCTGCCGGTAGTTGATGTATATTGGTTTTTAGCGAATGAGCCAATAGCGTCTTTATCCTCCGTAATGTACTGTTTAGCGCCAAATGCAGCAGGAGCAGCTACATAAGCATAGCCCCAATCAATCCGTAAGTTATCGCCTTTCTTTTGCAATACAGGCTGATCTACAGTACCGGTTTTTAATACCCTTAAGCTGTTTTTAGTGTAGGCAGATGCCTGAACAGCTTGCGACGGCATATTTACCGCAACGTTACTGCTTACGCCCTGGTAAACACTGATGTTGTGTTTTTTACCATCGGTTGATCTGGCCTGGTAAGTTATATATGATACTGGTGATGCAAACAAATTCAGATCGCTCATTACCAATGGCGAAGTGAAAGTAACTTTCAAGCTGGCAGGGCCGCATTTAAATGTATAGAATGTCTGTGTTGCAGTAACTTTTAAATTTGTTTGCTCGGCAGGTACTACAGCGTCTACACTTTTATCTTCAACACCTTCCACTAAACCGGCATCCAGGTAGCTGCCGCCGGCAGTATTTTTAATGTGGATAGCCATTACGTTCTCTCCTGTTTTTAAGGCAGATGCATCAACTAATGGGAAGGTATCCAACCCATCGTTCCAGCCTCTTTTGCGAAATACTTGCTGGCCGTTGATAAATACTTCGACGTTATCATCATAAAATATCTTTAAGAACACTTTTCCTGCAGGAACTTTATCCAGCGTAAATTTACGTCTTGTCCAAAGGTCTCCCCTACGCCAGTTGGTGCCTTGTTTGGCACGCTCATCACCAAATGGAGCGGCACCGGTTTTCCAGGCACCGTCAGCAAATCCCGGTTTCTCCCAACCTTCGGCAGGAGCTTCATTGGTATAGGCAACGTTGTAAGCTTGTTCGTCAGCAGCAGCCAATATCGTTTTATATTGCAGCGATGGCTGGCCCATAAAGCGATAAAATTTACCATCAACCTTAATTACGCCCAGCATTGATTGGTCTTTGCCGGTCCAGTGTTTGGTAACAGATTCGTTCAATTTGTCGGTGTTCGACCAGATACTGAAATAAGTATTGTGTGTAATTAACGGGTAGGCGGGTAATTTATCCTGCGCCTTCACCATGCCGGCACAAGCCGTTAATGAACTTAGGACAAGCAGACTTAGCTTCCTGAATGTTTGTTTCATGGACAATAGTTTATAGTGGTAAAATTTGAATGAGCTGTAAAGCTAACAAATGATAAAAAACTACGAAATGATTTTATGATTTAATTGCAAAGGAAGGAAATGCTATTAAGTAAAAAGCCCTCTGTACTTTCGGTTCAGAGGGCTTAAAACGCATCGTTTTCAGAATAAAAAACAGGTTTAGCTGTAGATTTTATTTAAAACGGACCATCGCCAACAATTCGACTCTTTCAGACTCTTTAGCATTATAATAAAGACTTAATTGATGGTCGGTGTTTTTCTTTTCTAATTGTAGCAGATCCTTAACAGCTATCGTCATTTTAGGGTCTCCGCTGGTAGCATCAGTAAATACCCATTTATGCAAAGTAGTTCCGTTTTCATCCTTAAGAGATATACTCCTGCCGGTGCCGGGGCCGTTGTCCCTCATGCAGTGGCTGTAAATGATTTGTAGCTGGTCGCTCTCTTTGGCTTTGTCCAATTGCAGCACCCGTAAATTCAGCGGCTGATTCACGTATTGTTTCTGCAGAAGCTTGTTATTGAGATAGATCTCAAATTTGTCCAGGCCAAACCTGTTGGTGAAACTTAAACTTGCAAAGCTTAGTGTGATCAGCGTAAACAGTAACATTAACGCCCGATCGATTCTGATCTTTTTCATGTGATTGATTTTTAAAATGAAACATTGTTGTTCTTTCAGCACAATTGTAAGCGAACAAAAAAAAGCACCAAAAAATAGTAGACCAACAACCCAAATAGTAGACATCCATTTCTTATATTTATATTTCCTCTACTTTTTGGGTCGTTGGTCGATATAATTTTGCCGGCCGGACACTTTTAGTTTTCTTTAGCCGGATGTTAATAATACCTCAAATGGAGCTAACAGATAAAACTTTTAAACTACCGTTCGTCAAACGCAATTTTTCACTTAAGCAGGTGCTGATACATGGTGCGTACTGGATATTGGTTACCGGATTCTTCCTGTATGAGAAAAAGTATTTGATCTATAAAGCTAATCTGCCTTATTTTTTTGCCTGCGTTGCCGGCCGCATCGGTTTGCTCATTATCATCGCTTATTTAAATCTGCACTATTTTTTACCTAAATACCTGTTAAAGAAGCGGTACATTGCTTATTTCGCAGCGGTTACTCTTTCCGTTATCGGCTATGTGCTCATTCAAAGCCTATATGATTTTTACCTCTATGGCTATGTAGTAGGCCCGATGTATAACAGCAACTTATCAGAGTCAATTTCCTATAATTTTTTTAGCGCACTCTGGTACCTGGGCCTAATGCTTGCCCTTAAACTAAGCCTTGATTGGTATGGGCAGCAACTTGTTATTCAAAAGATCACGGTGGAAAAGCTAAATGCTGAGGTTGATTTTTTGCGTGCCCAGGTAAACCCTCATTTTTTATTCAATATACTGAACAACCTCTATGCGCTAACATTAAAAAAATCAGACCTGGCACCGGACGTAGTACTGAAGCTCTCGGCTATGATGGAGTATATGTTATATGATAGTAATGATGAAACGGTCTTGCTTGAAAAAGAGTTAAGTTACCTTAATAGCTATATGGAGTTGGAACGGCTGAGGTTTAGTAACGAAGCAGACATTAGTTTAACAGTTGATTGCCCCCCGGATGGCCAAAAAATAGCGCCCTTGCTTTTACTGCCCCTGGTAGAGAATGCTTTCAAACATGGGATAAGTAAGCAAATGGCTAACGGTTGGTTAAAGGTAGCTATTAGTTGTGCCGACCAGAGGCTTACGGTGCTTGTGGAAAATACCAAACTATCATCGGCTACCGCACCGGTTAAAGGCGGGATCGGGCTGAATAATTTACGAAAACGACTGGAATTGCTTTATCCGGGAAGGCATCATCTGGAACTGACAGATCAAACTAACACCTTTAAGGCCAGGCTGGTTATTGAATTATGTTAAAAGTTGTATTAGTTGATGATGAGCCGTTGGCGCGGGAAGTACTGGAGGGGTATTTAAAAAGACTTGACGGGCTACAGACCGTACACTCGTTCCGGAATGCCAAAGAAGCTTTTCATCATTTAGCAGAACATGAGGCAGATCTGTTATTACTGGATATTGAAATGCCGGAGATGAGTGGGATCGAGTTTCTTAAACGGTTGCCCGACCCGCCGCTTACCATTTTCACTACAGCCTATCGCAATTATGCATTTGATGGTTATGAGCTGGGCGTGATAGATTTCCTGTTAAAACCCATCGCTTTCGACCGTTTTAGTCTGGCAATAAACAAGGCAAAAGAGTTTTTAGCCCTAAAAGAGCATAGCCATTTAGAAGAACATTCTGAAGATACCGGCGATGATTTCATTTTCGTTAAAAGCGGCGTCCAAAGGCTTAAGTTACAATTCGGCGAGGTTACGCATATACAGGGATTGAAAGATTATGCCATTATTCATACAACAGACAAAAAGATCCTCTTAAAAGGCTCAATAAAAGCCATGCTTGGTATTTTCCCCGCAGAGCGCTTTATCAGGGTTCATAAGTCTTTTATCGTCAACCTTAAAAAAGTTACTCAATTAGAGCGAAACTGCATCCTATTGAACGGGCAGCAGATACCAATCGGCCGCAACTTTAAAGATGATTTGGAAAAGGCTTTGAAAAACAAATAGCTAATTCGTTAAATACAATTAGATGGCCTTATATTCTTTGGGGGATAAAAAAGTATATCGCTTAAACACAGTGGCGAAATATTGCGGAGAAGAAAAACCTAAACTATAAGCAACATCACTCATTTTTAAAAGTGGTTGAGTTTGCATCAGTATTTTTGCTTCTTCGATCCTCTTTCTTAAAATAAACTCTAAAGGTGGAACACCAAATTCTCCTTTAAACCAACCCTTAAATCTTGACTCGGATAAATTGAGCATTTTAGCCATCATTTCTATCGAGAGTTCTTCCTTGAAATTATTCGCAATAAAACTATCGATCTTGGCCATATTATCAGACGGTTGCTTCGGATTTTGACAGACATTGCCCGCCTCTGTTATAACCTGGATTAAAAATGAAACAAGCAGGTTGTCTAATATTATCCTTTGTAAGCCAACTTCGTTTTTACGGGCAACTTCTAATATATTTTCTAAAGTTGTCTTCATTTTAACATTCCCTTTAAAGTGTCTTAAAGGCAAATTCAACAACGCATCGATAATCGGTTTGCTTTCTTTGTTGCTGTAATGAAAAAAGCCTTTTTCTGTCCGCGGAATTTTTATTACCAGCCAATATAAAACACCTTTCTCTTCGGGATGATTGCCTGTGCTATGTAACTCGTCAGGAAAGGTAACAAACACATCCCCGCCTTTTAAATAGTAGGTTTTATTGTTGACCTCATAAGCCTGCTTGCCTTTATGACAATAACAAATCTCCATCATTCCCTTATGAACATGGCTGTCTAACTTTTGCCGTGCGCTGTTGTAACGATATCTGCCAATTAGCAGCGCGTCCTTTACACCCAGCTTTGTTAAGTCAGCTATTTCCCTGTCCGGTGTAGAAAGCGTGTTTAAACGGTGTTTGTTCATTTTAGTATCAAAGTATTATTGTACAAAGCTTTAGCAAACGGCATAATTAAGTTTGTTTAAGAAACGTCGGCATTGTGAAACAGATACCTGAAATACCGATTTCGGTAAATATCGTCGAAAAAATATTTTTAATAAATGAATATACATTTTTTTTGCCCTATGTGGGGGCTGGCTCATTTAAATATAAAAGATATGCTTCTCAGGATAAAAAAAGCCGGCTACGATGGTATTGAATTTGGCTTTCCCCTGAACAGCAAATTAAAAAACGAATTTCTGGAACATACGAAGAAGTTGTCATTAAAAATTATTGCGCAGCAATATGATGCCAGCGGTAATACCTTTAATGAATACAAACAAAGCCTAAAAGAAAATCTTTATTATCTGGCTACATTCAAACCGTTGTTCATCAACTCACAAACAGGAAAAGATTTTTATTCGTTCGAACAAAACTCAGAATTAATAAACCTTGCTCAAAAAATAGAACTTGAAACGGGCATATCAATTGTTCATGAAACTCATCGGGGAAAGTTTCCATTTTGTATTAATACAACTGTCGAATATATTAGTGCTTTTCCTGGTATACGTTTCACAGCCGATTTCTCACATTTCTGTAATGTGTCTGAATCTTACCTGCAAGACCAGCAAGATAGCCTTCAAATTATCATTAAACACGCTCACCACATACACGCGAGAATTGGCCATCCGCAAGGACCGCAAATAACCGACCCGCGACTTATTGAATGGCAAGAGGCTGTAAGTTTTCATTTGCAATGGTGGGATTCTATCGTACGATATCACCGGTCTATCCATTCTAAACTTTTAACCATTACCCCTGAATTTGGCCCCGCACCATATATGTTTATGCTTCGAACCACTCAAACGCCGGTAGCCAGTCAATGGCACATTAATTTACATATGATGCAATTATTAAAAAATCGCTACAACTAAAAATACATATCATGCAATCATCATTTCATATTACGCCACAACAAGTAGAATTATTTAATAAAAATGGGTTTCTTGTTGTCGAAAACATTATTAATGAAACCGAAGTAAAAAAGTATAGCGAAATTTATAATCAATTTTTGGATGGTACAATTAATACAGGGAAAAACCGCAGCGACCTTGGTATCGGATTAGGTGACAACGTAAAAACAGAAAACATTACACAAATTATGTGGCCCTGTGACTTTGCACCTGAATTGTTAGAAATGTCTTATCATATAAGAACACAATCTATTGCTCAGCAATTAATGGGGAAAGATATGGAAATGGATTTCGACATGCTTATTAGTAAAGCGCCCAACAGTAATACACCCACCCCATGGCACCAGGATGCAGCTTATTGGATTAATATGCCCGATAAAAGAGCTGTTACTTGTTGGCTCGCTATAGATGAAGCGATTAAAGACAATGGTTGCATGTGGTATGGGCCTGGATCGCATTTACGCGAATTGCGTAAGCACCGTTTTGCAGGTAAAGAGGGAGGCGCCCTTCAATGTGATGCATCAGAGGAAGAAGGCGTTTTTATTGAATTAAAACCAGGCTCCTGTGTCCTTCATCACGGCGGAACGTTACATTATAGCCGGGGCAATTCAACCGATACCGACAGAAGGGCAGTCATTGTTAATTACAGGCCAAACGCTATGATTGCATTGGAAAGAGAAAGTGGTTTTGATCACGGACGCAGTGGAAATGCGGCAGATAGAAAATTAAGGAGCTAAAATATCATGAAAGTACAACAGGCCCCGGCGGATAAAACATCTAACAATAAAGCCATAGCAGTTATCGGTATTTTATTCTTTGTTTTTGGTTTTGTGAGTTGGATGAACTCCGTATTAATACCTTATTTTAAATTAGCCTGTAGCTTAACTACCAAACAGGCAATGTTGGTGGCTTTTGCGTTTTATATCTCCTACTTTATCATGGCCATTCCGGCATCAGCCATACTCAAAAAAACAGGCCTTAAAAATGGAATGATGCTGGGATTGTTTGTAATGGCTATAGGTGCCTTAATGTTTATACCAGCCGCAATAAATCGGACATATACACTCTTTCTGCTCGGATTATTTATACAGGCAACCGGATTAACCATTTTGCAAACGGCATCTAACCCATATATTACCATTTTAGGGCCTATAGAAAGCGCGGCTAAACGGATCAGCATAATGGGTATCTGTAATAAGGTTGCAGGCGCCATAGCTCCGCTTATACTTATTCATGCCATTACAAAAAATCCGGACGAAATTGATCTGCTGCACAAACAATTACCGGGGCTCTCCGTTGAAAAACAAACTATAGTATTAAACCAGCTGGCAGCCCGTTTGATTGTTCCGTATATATTTATGGCATTGGTTTTAATGGGCTTAGGGTTAATGGTACGTTTATCGCACCTGCCCGATATAGAAGAACAGGAAGGTGAATTTGATAACGACCCTGCGCAAAATCAAAAGACCAGTATTTTTCAGTTCCCTTATGCAATATTGGGGGCCATTACTATTTTTTGTGCGGTAAGTGTTGAAGTATTAGTGGTAGACTCTATTATTAACTATGGCCAGTACCTCGGTTTTAGTTTTAAAGACGCCAAGTTCTTTGCTACCTATACGCTTTTGATCATGATCCTCAGTTATTTTTTTGGTTCGATAGCAATACCAAAGTTCATTAGTCAAAGAAAAGTATTGAAATGGTCTGCCTTAACAGGGATAGCCTTTTCTATAATAGCAATATTTATCATAGGTAAAGCTTCCGTTTGGTTTATTTGTTTGTTAGGTTTATCTAACGCACTTTTATGGCCTTCTATCTGGCCTTTAGCCATTGACGGATTAGGTAAATTTACGAAGAAAGCTTCAGCTTTACTGATAATGGGGGTAATAGGTGGAGCGTTAACGCCTTTATTATACGGCTATATAAGTGATGTGGCCAGCCCTCAACTTGGTTATTGGCTTCTGGTACCTTGTTATTTATTTATCCTGTTCTTTGCCGTTAAGGGTTATAGTATAGGTAAAACTGCTCAGGATTATGACAGGCGTATGCAATCAAATATTGAAATATAACGTCATGAAGGTTTAATTTAGTTCGCTTCTCTGTTATTGTTGCTTACCTTTTTATTTAAGGCTCTCGTAATATGATATAAACAAAAAACCCTGTGACCTTTCAATTCAGAGGGTTTAAAACGTTGGTATCGCTTGTTGTCGGGATGGCAGGACAATTTTCGAACTACTTTTTGCAGGATTTAAAAAAGCTGACCAGCTAAATCTGTCGGATCTCACTTTTACAGATCAATAAATCCAGTAGCATTTTAATCCGTCACTCTTTCCCGTTGATCAATTGAATATTTTTTGAGCGAAAATGTTAAGCACTTCCACAAGGATTAGTATAATGATCACTAATTCAAGCCTGTAACTGCTTCTATATTGCAACAGGTCTCTAAAAAGTTCGTAGTTATCTTTAATAATATTTAACCCTTCCTGGATATTTCTAAACCTTTCTTTCAAATCAAAGGTTCGTTTAACGTCATTGTGAATTTTATTCAGGTTTTCATCTTCCCATGTTTCAGGAGGAGAATCAAAAATATAGAGATTTTCAGCGATCCGATTTTTTAACAAAAGGGTTCTTCCTATGTGTTTTTTAAGGTTTATTGTCGGGGAAAATGAGCGGGTAACCGGAGTTGCTGAAAAAGGGCGATCTTAGCGGATTCGGCAAATTAATGGACGAATCACATTTATCGCTGAAACATTTGTACGAAGTTAGCGGTAAAGAACTGGCTACGATTGTAGCCTACGCCAGGTCCTGCAACGGCGTAATCGCGCCAGGATGACCGGGGCCGGTTTCGGCGGCTGCGCTATCGCTTTGGTGAAAAAAAAGGTTTTAGACATCTGTGCCACAGCTATCAGTGCATTTTATTTAAAAGAAATAGGCTACGCGCCGACAGTTTACCGTACCGCAATCGGCCACCGGGTGGGTTTTGCTGACGGGGGAACTTAAATTGACGTTTTGGCTCAAAGGGTAGTTCAGAATGGCGATTTAAATATAAAAGTGTTGCTACCGCAATCATTTTGATTGTTTTTTTAAGGAAACCAAAAATTCAAGCAGGTCGGCTGCTTCCTGTTTGGTCAGGGTTTCCAGCAGTCCGTCGGGCATCATGGATCCGGGTAATTCTTTGATGGTTCTAACCGCTGCTGTTTTAAGCTTTTGGGTCGTGCCGCCGGGGTACTTGATTTCGATATCTGTTTCGGTGCGGCTGGAGATAATCCCGACGAGCGTTGCGCCGTCTTTTAGCGCCAGTTGCGAGGTTTCATAACCAAAGCTGATGCCGGAAGAAGGTTTTGCCAGCGCATCAAAAAGACCCTCTTTAGGGAGTTTGGCGCCTATTTCAGACAAGTTTGGCCCGAAATTAAACCCGCTGGTATTCACCTGGTGACAGGCGGTGCACATTTTCAAGAATACCTGCTGCCCTTTTTCGGGATTAGCTTTCAATGCCAGTAGCTCCGCCAGCTTTAGCGAAGACGTTTTGGCTGCGCTAAAGCTGGCACGCAAACGCTTGCTCTGCAGTATTTCAATTGCCTTGAGCTGAATTTGCTTGCTGCGGGAATTGGCTGAAGCGACCTCCGACAGTAGCGCTATAGCCTCGGTATTCCCCACCTGGCCCAGCGCAGTTAGCACGTTAAGCGCTTTGCCCTGATCAGCACCATTGATCACTTTCATAAAAAGCGGACTTTCTTTCCAGTCAAATAACAATCGGGCCGCATTTACGCCGCCAGGGCCGACGGCTACCATATTCAGCAAACTGTTGGCCGCGGTGGTGATATGGTAATGCCTGACGAGGTCAATATAATCCTGGGTTCCCGCGCTGGCTGCCAGCACTTCGCCGAGCTGCGTTTGGGCGGTCGGTGAACCGGCCAGGTCGGCGGCAGTGAGTAATTTTAATTTTAGAATGGTGGTAACTAACCGGCTATTAGTGGCTATTAATTCAAGCAGCGTTTGCGATCTTGTTTCAGCAGGATAAAAGTCCAGCGCCCGCAAATATTTCAGTGGGCTCGTTTCAGCTACAATGAGCCGGGCCAGGTAAGGTAAGGCGCTGGCGGTTCGCGCGCGCCAGACGATGTCCCTTCCGCCAGGAGTTGCTAACGGATCGGCGTTGTTTTTTAAATAAGCGGCAAAAAAAACAGCCCATTGCCGGTCGGCCCCGATGCCTAATGCCTCTAAATACCACTTGTCGTTCCCATTATAGCTGGAGGCCAAAGCTGCCCACAGGTTCGCTGCGCCCGGATCGGCACGGTGCCTGAGCGCGATTGCGCATTCCCGCCTGACCTGCACGTCCGGGTCATTAACCAGCTTACCCAGGTATTTAATGACGTCAACGTTCACCTCCCTCGCTGCCCTTAAGCCGGTAATTCTGATATCCGGATCGGGATCTTTAATAGCTTCAGCCAGGTATTTGCCGGCCTGGGGTGACTTAGAAAGCACCCATAAGGCCCTGGCCCGCATACGCGGGTTAGGCGCTGAACCCCAGAGCTTTTTCAGGGCCGGGACCGCTTTGTTACCCATCGCGGTTAAGGTGATAAAAGCCTGCCGGCGTACCGCAAGATTAGGGCTTTGTAAAGCTGCCACCGCCCCCTGCGGTGTGCTATAATCCTGAACGGGTATTTTGTAGGACGCCGTCATGCCTTCGGGTACGATGCGGTAAATACGGCCGCGTTCCAGGTCTGCAACCCGGTGACCACCAACACCCGGATCATACCAATCCGCCACGACCAGCGACCCGTCCGGCGCTACACAAATATCCGCCGGCCGGAACCATTGGTCCTTATCTCCGTTCAGCAAATTTATGATGCCGCCCGTGTAACCCGCGCCATTTTTTTTAACCGGGTACGCGCGGATGACGTTGTGCCCGGGCTCGGCGTGGATCATTTGGTCGTGAAATTCCCGCGGCAAAAGCGAGCCCTCATAAATGACCATTCCCGTTGGCGAGCCGGAGCCCGTATTTAAGAGATTAGGTATGACACCGGGATCATTCTGGTGCCAGTGCCGCTGGGGTATTTCAGCTTCCAGATTGGTACGGGCCGCGCTCCAGCCGGCGCGCGTCATTTCGTCTTTATAACCATAGTTGCCGTATTCCATCACGTAATTGATCCGTACCCCTTTATTGCCGTCATCATCATTATCGCTCTGCCAGATCGTGCCATAGCTATCAACAGCTGCCTCGTAGGGGTTCCGGAAATTATAGCCGAGGCATTCTACGTGCGTACCGTCGGAATCTGAGCGGAACAGCATCCCTTCCATATATTTTTTCGGGCCGACCTCATCGCCATCCTGGTCCAGTACGACCTTATTGTTTTTATCCCTCAACGTTCTGCCCTCGTTACCAAAATTAAAATACAATTTGCCGTCAGGACCGAAAGTAAACGTGTGCATACCATGGTCATGCTGCTCGCCGCCGATGCCCTGGAATAGGATCTCCTTTCTATCGGCTTTACCATCATTATCATCATCATAAAATGCCCAGACATAAGGGCTTTGCGAAACCAGTACCCTATTGCCTAAAACACAAATACCCAAGGGCGCATTAATCTCCGGGCCCTGGTAAAACGTTTGGCTCGTTTCCAGCCGCCCGTCCCCGTCCTTATCTTCCAGGATCAAAATCCGGTCACCCGCTGCCCGGGGTTTATTATTATTGATCGCAAACCGGTAATTATAAGCCTCGGTTACCCAGACCCTCCCCTTTTCGTCCACATCAATATTGGTCGGATTGATCAGCATGGGTTCGGTTGCCATCGTTTCAACGCTTAACCCCGGCGCAACCCGAAGGCCCTTTAAGCCATTACCCGGCAAATGTTTTTGTGCCTCGGTAAGCGGCGTATCTATAACCGGAAAATTCATGCCTGAAACCGGCATACATGATTTTAAAACCAATTCCGCAGAAACAGCAATCGCAAGTATTATGGTAGCCAGCAGGCCCCTTCTGAAAATAGTATTCATCGTAAGGTGTATTTTAGCTGAATAATATATGCATTTTCAATAAGATTACAATGAGGAAAGTCCTGGCGAAGGAAAAACTCTCCACCACTACCCTATCAATCAGCGAAATCGCCTACGAACTTGGCTTCGAACACCTGCAATCCTTCAGCAAACTCTTCAAGACCAAGACCAACCTGTCCCCGTTAGCATTCCGCCAATCTTTTAATTAAGCCCAAGCACGGCGCAAAAAGTGTTCAGGACAGGGCGTTGGGCGGCGGCCCCCGGCGGGTTTGGAGCGGTCCTCGGGTAGGGGGATAAATTCTGAATGATCGGCGGGCGGCAGTTTGATCCGCCCCTGTTTCCAGTCTTCCTTGGCCAACTGCCAGAAGTTATGGAGTGCTACCATATGACCGGGCCGTTCGACTTCCTGCTGCGCATCGCCATCAGCGACATGGGTAAATGCAAATCGCTGGTCATGACCAAACTATCCAGCTCCCGGATGTTGGCAGGATGCAAAGCTTTTTCGTGATGTCGGAAGCGAAGAATGAGACGGCTTATGCGTTGGGGAAATGAATAAGTCCGAAAAGCGTGGCGGCCGTATCACTGTTTATAATTCATACCCCGCTTTCCAAATTCAAATGATATTTGTATCAACTACTATTTTAAAAAGTCCCGGCGACCAAACCGGGACTTGACCAATCTATTGCCCGAGCGAGCTATCTAGGAAGGATTAGTTTTTAATAATAGATACCGAAAGTACAAGCCAATATTTAAAAGTAGCACTGGGTTATCGCCCCTCCCATCTTCCAAACTGTTGTATTTATTTAGCGCTTAAGTTATTGGCAGGTCACAAACACAAAAATAATTTTGCGTGTGCGCACACATTTAGAGAAATTTATTTTTCTTGATCTTTCCTGGACGAATAAGAGGAATTTTCTTGTTACCTTAGCAGGAGGCAGATATTTTTACCCGGCAACGGTCTTTTCAGACAGCAGGAAGCCGGCTGGTGAGTCTTCATCAGAACATTCCAGACCTTGTGCAGTGCGATATTGCTTATTTATTCCTTTCCGGGTAAAGAACCTACCGAGCGCTATTTTACGCGCCGTCTTCGTCCAGGTAATAACTTAGATTCTCTTTGGTTACAATATCTAAAGGAAGGTATTTTAACTCGGGTACCGCTTTCTTAAATACCAAAAAATCTACCAGCTGGTTTATACCCCAGTAACCCTGGCCCTTGGGATTTTGATTGATGAGAAAACTAATCCTGTCCTTATTAAGATAATACAAGTTTTGCGGTAACAGGTCATAGCCGATAATTTTAATGTGCTTAATGACCCGTTGTTCCAGATATTTTGCGATATCGAATGCTTTGGAAGTAGTGACAAATATACTTGCTAGATCAGGGGTGCTCTCAATAATCCTGTCTAATTCTTTTGTAAAAGACGCGAAGTTGGACCGGTTAAGTTCAGTTTTGATAATCGTGTATAAATCAAGGTTGTTCTGCAAAAAATAGTTACGGAAACCTTGCTCCTTTTTGAGCAAATGCGCCGCGTTACTGATCTCTTCATCAATATGTGCTATAAGAACAGAACCGGGATGAGACTGGCCAAAATGAATTAATTTACCAGCTAACATACCGCTTTGATAGCTATCCTGGCCGATATAACTTAGCGGGTCAAAATCGATTATTTGCGTATTGAACAATACAAATGGAATTTCCCGGTCCTTCCACTGTTTAAAAAACGGTAAAACTTCGCGGTAAAATATAGGGGCAAGCAAAATACCATCGGGATTGCTTTCAGAAACCAGCTTAGCCTGTTCTATAAAGGATTCGGCACTGTAAGGATTAAATAGATATTGCTGAACATTAACGCCATATTGTTTCAGATCCCTCCCCGCTTTTTCAATGCCGGTCTTTGGTGCATACCAATAAGGGTCAAAACCATGATCAGGTATGAGGGCGGCAAGACGGTAGACTTTGTTTGAACCCAGCGCCCTGGCCATCAAATTGGGCTCATAATTCATTTCAGCGATGATCTTTAATACGTTATCCCGAACTTTTTCAGAAACGCGCCCCCGGTTATGCAGCACCCTGTCTACGGTACCGGTAGAAACCTTAGCTTTTAACGCTATATCTTTAATTCGAACATTCTTTTTATCCATATAAATTCCGGCGGTTAAAATGTATTTAAACACAAAAGTATCAATATACATTATAAATTCACTTCATTTATGGTATTCGCTGGTTTTTCCGTCAACTTGTGTACGCACACGCTATAGCGACAAAATGGAATAAACTAAGAACCGGGTTTAGTGCATTCAAATCGCCGGCCTTCCCCTGCCACAGCGCCAATGGTGACCCGGATACCCGAGATTGATTTTATTAAGGTACTATAAATACAGTTTGCGTGTTCGCACACAATGTATTTATAGCTTGCATTTTATAAATATTCAAATTGTAATTTGAGGACAGCGGGACTGCCCCACCGTTAAAAATACTGTTGCTCACCTGCTTAATTAACTATTTCGTTCAATCATCCGCCTCACCAGCCGGGTGAAATATTTTTTGGCGCGCGTTCACCTAATTAAAAATATTATTACATTTGTGTTCGCACACGCAAATTAAAAGCCAATGAAACATATTTTAGTAACGGGCGGCACCGGGTATATCGGCTCGCATACCGTAGTAGCATTACAGCAGGAGGGTTATGAGGTAACCATCGTAGACAACCTATCAAACTCAAACGTCAGTGTACTGGACCAAATTGCGGGGATAACCGGCAAAAGACCGGCGTATTTTAATTTTGACCTTTGCAATGAACAGGAAGTCAGCGCTTTTATAAACGGGCATCCCGAAATTTCGGATGTTATTCATTTTGCAGCCTATAAGGCTGTCGGCGAATCTGTTCAGTTTCCCTTAAAATATTACCGCAACAATTTATACGCTTTAATAAACCTGCTTTCGGCATTAGACAGCAGACCGGTAAATTTTGTTTTTTCCTCTTCTTGCACCGTATACGGCCAGCCCGATAATTTACCGGTAAACGAAACCGCACCCATCAAGACCGCTGAATCGCCCTACGGAAACACCAAACAGGTTGCTGAAGAAATTCTGTCTGATCTTTGCACGGCAAACCCCGATTACAAGGTCATTTCATTGCGTTACTTTAATCCCGTTGGCGCACATAAATCGACACGCATTGGGGAGCTTCCCATGGGTATCCCTCAAAATTTAGTTCCTTTTATAACCCAAAGCGCCATTGGCAAACGGGGCGCTATAACCGTTTATGGCGACGATTATAATACACCCGACGGCAGCTGTATCAGGGATTATATTCACGTTGTTGATTTGGCTAAAGCCCATATCGCTGCACTAAAACGATTGAAACAGGGTGAAAGCCGGCCCGCTTATGAGGTTTTTAACGTAGGTACCGGCAAAGGCACATCTGTATTGGAGATGATCAGGACATTTGAAACCGTTACGGGTACTAACTTAAATTACGGGATTGGCCCAAGGCGGCAGGGTGACATAGAACAGGTCTGGGGGGATGTTACTAAAGCTGAAAGCTTACTTAACTGGAGAGCTGAATACAATTTAGAAGAAATGTTAACATCCTCCTGGGCCTGGGAAAAAGCATTAGCAAACGCTATAGCTACACCAATTAACTAATCATTCGAACTTTACCTGTGATATCCCCAATTATTTCCTGTTTAAAAAGCCTTTGCCTGATAGCAGCGCTTGCTGTTATACAGGAAAAAATCGCATCGGCTCAAATAGTTTACCCTGGTGTCAACCCGGGGCAGGCTGTCACCAAGCTGACCAATGGCTGTTTAACTATTGAAAACAGCAGCCTAAGGCCCGGTGGCTGGTTAAAAACAAAAACGTAAACATTACCGGCTTTGAAGACAAGGTAAACCATCAGCAAGTGCGCTTTAAGGCGGCGCCCTTATTTGAGCTGACGTTAAAAGACGGCACCAAATGCTCCTCAGCTAATTTTACCTTAAAAGCGCCCCCCGTTATTACAACCATACAGGGAAAGCCCAATGCTTTAAAGTACGCCGGCCGTTTAGGCGGAAAAAAAGTTTCATTTGACCTTGCCGGTGACTGCAGATAAGGGCCCGCCTTAAGAATTGTTAGCTGATCCTTAACAGGAAACGTGCCCGCCGAAAATGACTTTGCAGGGCAGGCGCCGGCAACTCCAAGTATGCCGAGCGATGACATAAATTTACGTCTGTTGATTTCTTCTGGTGCACTCATATGTTATTTTTTAAAGCAGACTGTCAGCAATAATCACTGTCAAAATACCCTGGCCAAGCCTATACAATAAATCAAAAGTAATAAAATAATAAAAAAAGTGTGCGCACACACAAAATTAAATTATATTTGCTTTAACTTACTTATAAAAGTAGCGTGTGCGCAAACTTAACTTTATGGTAAAGTAGGCGCCGAAAATGGTTTTTCTGGTTTATCAACGAAGTTTTAAATAATTAACATTTATTAAAAATGCAGGCTAGCCCGCCCTATAATTTTCATGAAATATTGTCTAACTTTTGTATTACTGGTGCTATCGAAGAGGTTAAACCTTTTGGTTCCGGCCACATTAACGGCACATTTTATGTAAAAAATAAACAAACAGACCAGCCCGATTTCCTGCTGCAGCTGATTAATTCACATGTTTTCAGCAACGTGGCTGTCCTCAGTCAAAATATACAACTGGTTACCTCCCACCTGCGTTATAAATTGTCGCTGTTAAATCATCATGACATTGCAAATCGCGTACTTACACTGGTACCAGCCAACGATCAAACCTATTATTATAAGGATGAAAACACCAATTACTGGCGCGTATATCTATATATAAAAAAAACAAAAAGTTACGACCAGGCAACTACGACGCATCAGGCTTATCAAAGCGGCCTGGCTTTTGGGCAGTTTCAATCTTTACTAATCGACCTTGACGCCGGTAGCCTTCAGGAAACAATACCCAACTTTCATGATGTTGATTACCGGCTGCAAAACCTGCAGAACGCGGTTAAGAAAGACCCGGTGCACAGGCTAAATGAATGCGCTGGGGAGATTGAATTTATTGAACAGCATGCGGGTGAAATGCGTTATATTTTACAAATGCAGCAAAAAGGACAGCTGCCTTTGCGCATTACCCATAACGACACCAAATTTAACAATGTATTACTGGATGAAAACGACTGCGCCCAGTGTGTAATAGACCTTGATACGGTAATGCCCGGGCTCGTTGCCTATGATTTTGGTGATGCTATACGCACCATTGTCAACACCGCACCCGAAGATGAAGCCGATCTGTCTAAAATTGATGTCAATATTGATTTGTTTACGGCTTATACCCATGGTTATTTAAAGCAAGCCGTTTCTTTTTTAACCAATAATGAGCTGGCATCGCTCTTGCACGGCGCCTTCTTGCTACCCTATATGCAGGCGGTGCGTTTCCTTACCGATTTTATCGAAGGCGATCATTATTACAAGATCCAGTCACCGCAGCATAATCTTCAAAGGGCAAAAGCGCAAATACAATTATTAACGAAACTTCAGCAACACAAATGCGAATTGCGGTCTATCATAGATCATATTGCCGCGTCGCTGCCTTATGAAATGCAAATCCCAGATCAAAATCTTAATGAACCAGCTTAATATTCCATTTTCGCCCCACCTGGCTACCATAAGCGCCGCGTCAACATTGCTTGATACGCTTAAAAAACATGCGATAAATATAGCACCCTGGGCAAGCTATTCCTATAAACCCGATGTGTCATTTAGCATCACTTATGGAGCAGAAAGCATTTTTATAAAATATTATGTCTTTGAGCAATCATTGCGGGCAATCTATCGCAACATAAACGACCCGGTCTTTAATGATACCTGCGTGGAGTTTTTTATTGCATTTAATGGCGATGAGAATTATTATAATTTAGAATTTAACTGTATGGGAACCTGCCATGCAGGGTATGGCGACGGCAGGATTAAAAGAACGAATTTACCCGAAAAGGTGGTTAGCCGGATAGCATGTCAGCCGGTATTTAAACCGCAGGCTACGGCTGAGCTTGTTAACTGGGAACTTACTTTAAGCATACCATTTGCTACATTTCGCTATCATGATATTACCTCATTGCAAAACACCAGCTGCCGGGTAAATTTTTATAAGTGCGGAGATCAGCTGCCGGTACCCCACTACCTGACCTGGAACGCTGTCCGCTCAGACGAGCCGGATTTTCACTTACCCCAATTTTTCGGGGAAGCCTATTTTATGAAATCAACTGACCAATAAACTTTTATATGATGAAAAAGCTGCTATCAATTATGCTCCTGCTGTTAACCATCAGTTCGCTGAGCGCGCAAAACACAAGTAAAGAAAACTTGCTTTCTATTGTGCCCTATCCGTTAAGTGTGAAAACAACGCCCGGGAGATTTATGATCACGCCGCATACCGTTATACGGGTAGACACAGAAAATGCCGAGCTGATGAAAATTGCCAAAACGCTGGCCGGTACCCTTAAGGAGGCTACCGGTTACCTCATCCCCATCGGCACCAACAGAGGCGCCACAAGGCCAAACAGCATTGTGTTAAAATTAAAAAAAGAAGCTGACACCCTCGGGGATGAAGGTTACGGCCTCGCTGTACGCTCTACAGGCATCATTATCAGCGGCAACCAGCCGCAGGGTATATTTTATGGCCTGCAAACCATTAAGCAGCTGTTACCTTTAAAAAACCTCCGTACAGCCCCGGTTTCCATACCATTAACTGAAATAGTTGATAAACCCCGCTTTAAATGGCGCGGATTAATGCTTGATGTGGGCAGATATTTCTATTCCGTTGATTTTATTAAAAAGTACCTTGATTATATGGCCATGTATAAGTTAAATACTTTTCACTGGCATTTAACCGAAGATCACGGCTGGCGCATAGAAATAAAAAAGTATCCGAAACTCACGGCAATAGGCGCCTGGCGTGCAGGTACACAGTATGACAGAGCGCCCACTCAAATTGATAAAAACCCGCACGGCGGATATTACACACAGGACCAGGTACGCGAAATTGTTGCCTATGCTAAAGACCGCTATATTAATGTAGTACCCGAAATTGAAATGCCAGGTCACTCGTTAGCCGCGCTGGTTGCCTATCCCGAGCTTTCCTGCACCGGCGGCCCCTTTAAAATGCCTATACAATGGGCCATTCAAAAAGATGTTTATTGCGCGGGTAATGAGCAAACTTTTAATTTTCTGGAAGATGTACTAACCGAGGTAGCTGCACTATTCCCCAGCCCTGTTATACATATCGGAGGCGATGAATGCCCTAAAGACCGCTGGAAGGTATGCCCCAAATGCCAGGCCCGCATAAAAGCAGAGGGATTAAAAGATGAGCACGAACTGCAAAGCTATTTTATCAAACGGGTTGAAAACTTTTTGCTGACCAAAAATAAACGCATTATTGGTTGGGACGAAATTTTGGAGGGCGGCCTGGCGCCGAACGCAACCGTTATGTCATGGCGTGGTATACAGGGAGGCATTGCCGCGGCGCAACAGCATCATGATGTAATTATGACCCCGGGTGAGTTTATGTATTTTGACCATTACCAGGGCGAGCCTTACCAGGAGCCGGTAGCTATCAGCGGTTTCCTTCCGTTAGAAAAAGTATATACGTATGAGCCCGTGCCGGCTGAACTATCGGCTGGTGAAGCCGTATATATTAAAGGCGTTCAGGCCAATATCTGGTCCGAGTATATTCATGCTGCCGAAAAAGTAGAATATATGACCCTGCCGCGCGCTGCTGCCTTAGCCGAGACCGCCTGGACAGCATCCAGCCTGAAAAACTGGGAAGGATTTAAGGAAAGGATGGAAACCCAATACAAACGCTATGATGAACTGGGTATCAATTATTCAAAAAGCGCCTACAATGTTTTTCAGGATATTAAAGCCGATACGCTAAGTAAAAGAGCTATTGTTACTTTAACAACGAACAGCTTCAAACCGCAAATCCGTTATACAACCGATGCTTCAGAACCAACGCCAGCATCGCCCGTTTATAGTAAGCCTTTTGCAATTAAAGCGCCGGCCGTTATCAAGTCAGCCACTTTTAAAAATGGCAGGCAAATCAGCAAGGTGAGTGTATCGGCGGTTAATCCGGGTAATACAGCGTTTGAAGTTCATAATTAATCCTTATTATTTTATCTGTATCAGCTAAACCCATGGCCCGATTAAATTTATTAGAGGAAACTCGTTACGAGAAATTGGCAGTAACCGTGTATCCTGACCAACACATCGCATCAATTAAAGTAGCAAACCGGATTGCCGACGTGATCAGGAACAAGCAGGCAGCCCTGCAAAAAGCAGTTTTAGGACTGGCAACCGGCGTTACACCAATTGGTGTTTATAACGAACTGGTAAGGCTGCATATAGAAGAAGGATTGAGCTTTAAGAACGTGATCACCTTTAACCTGGACGAATACTATCCCATGAAACCCGATGCAGCCCAAAGCTACGTTACCTTTATGCAGGAGAATTTATTTAGCCATATAGATATCGACCCGGCTAATATACATATACCTGATGGTACGCTTGCCGCGGATGATGTCGCCGGATGGTGCCTGGAATACGAAAAACAAATAGAAGCCTTAGGGGGACTTGATCTACAAATATTAGGTATCGGTCGTACAGGCCACATTGGTTTTAACGAACCGGGCTCGGCGCCAAACTCAGGCACCCGTTTAGTAACGCTTGACGACCTGACCCGTGCTGATGCTTCCCGGGATTTTGGGGGTAAGGCCAACGTCCCGACTAAAGCTATTACCATGGGCGTGGGTACTATTTTTAAGGCCCGCGAAATTATTTTGATGGCCTGGAGCAAAAAGAAAGCGCCGATCATCAAAAAAGCCATTGAGGGTGAAATATCAGGCGATGTACCGGCTACCTATTTGCAGTTAAGTGATAATGTAGAATTTGTGCTTGACCAGGACGCAGCATCTGGCCTTACCCGTTTTGATACGCCGTGGCTGGTTAAAGATTGCATTTGGGATAATGTCCTGAAAAAGAAAGCCGTTATTTGGCTGGCGACCGAACTGAAGAAACCCATACTAAAATTGACCGAAGAAGATTATAACACCCACGGCATGGCACAACTGGCGGTTGAGCAGGGCCCGGTGTACAATATTAACATTGATATTTTTAACCAGATACAGCATACCATTACCGGCTGGCCTGGCGGTAAACCCGATGCGGATGACAGCCAGCGCCCTGAACGTGCTCACCCGGCTATAAAGCGGGTGATCATCTTCTCGCCGCACCCTGATGACGATGTAATTTCAATGGGTGGCACTTTTATCCGTTTGGTTGACCAGGGGCATGATGTGCATGTGGCTTACCAGACATCCGGCAATACCGCGGTTTGGGATGATGATGTGCTGCGTTACCTGGAATTTGCGATCGACTTTGATCATAGCCTGGGAAAGGATAACACCGGCTTAAAAAAAATTTATGAGGATATGCGCAAATTTATTGGCCGTAAAAAACCAAACGAGGTAGATACCACAGAGATACGCGATGTAAAGGGCTTTATCCGCAAAAGCGAAGCCATCAGCGGCGCGCGCTATGCAGGCCTGCAGGACGACCATATCCATTTTATGGCGCTGCCTTTTTACGAGACCGGTAAAACCCAAAAGAACTCTGTAGGCGAAGCGGATATTAAACTAACCATGGACCTGCTCCAAAAGGTAAAGCCCCAGCAAATATTTGCCGCCGGCGACTTTGCCGATCCGCACGGCACGCACATCGTGTGTTTCAATATTGTATTAGCTGCCCTGCAGCAACTGAAGGCCACCCAGGCTTGGGTAAAAGACTGCCGGCTGTGGATGTACCGCGGTGCCTGGCATGAGTTTGCTACGCACGAGATTGAGATGGCCGTACCGCTATCGCCCGAGGAGGTGATCCGCAAGCGCAATGCCATTTTCAAGCACCAATCGCAGAAGGACCGGCCGGTCTTCCCGGGCGATGATGCCCGTGAGTTTTGGGTACGGGCCGAGGATCGCAATCGTGAAACTGCCAAACGTTATGACGTACTCGGCCTGGCCGAATACGAAGCTATGGAGGCATTTGTCAAGTTCAATTTTTAACTCATACCACTTAAAATCAAGCAAATTTATCCCGAAATTTATGGTGAATCCATCTCCCCCAAGTCTAAAAGCCGCATCGCAAAAAGGCTTAAGTCCGATTTTTATTATCGGCGCTTTATTTTTTGTATTTGGATTTGTTACCTGGTTAAATTCAGTTTTAATCCCCTATCTAAAAATTGCCTGCCAGCTCAACAATCTGGAAGCCTATTTAGTAGCATTCTCTTTTTATATATCCTATCTGGTAATGGCTGTCCCATCGGCTGCGATACTTAAGTTTACCGGCTTTAAAAAAGGCATGGCCTGGGGTCTGGGCGTTATGGCGATCGGGGCTTTAATATTCATACCAGCGGCGCTTAACCGCACTTACAGTTTATTCCTTTTCGGGTTATTTGTACAAGGTACCGGCCTGGCGATATTGCAAACTGCCTCCAATCCCTATATCACCATACTTGGTCCTGCGGAAAGCGCGGCGAAACGTATCAGCATTATGGGTATTTGCAATAAGGTAGCAGGCGCCATCGCCCCAATTGTGTTGGGTGCGGTCACCCTGAAAAATACAGACGGATTAGCCGAACGCATTGCTAATATGGATCCGGCAACCAAAATAACCGAGCTGAATGCTTTGGCTTCACGTGTAATTATGCCTTACGTTATAATAGTAGCCATATTGCTGCTATTGGCCTTTTTGGTGTACGTTTCAAACCTGCCTGAAATTAATACCGACCAGGAGGATGAATCCACCACGGCAGCCAATGCCAATAAAACCAGCATTTTCCATTTCCCTCATTTGCTGTTAGGGGTAATTACCCTGTTTTTATACACCGGCGCCGAAGTACTGGCAGGCGATACCATTATCAGTTACGGGGCATCGCAGGGCATTCCCCTGTCAAGTGCCAAGTTCTTTACCACCTGTACGCTGACCGGAATGATAGCCGGCTACATTCTTGGCATCATTTATATCCCTAAATTTATTTCACAGGGAAAAGCGTTAAAAATCTCCGCAGTAACCGGGATATTATTTTCCATTTTAGCCATCTTCACTACCGGCTATACCTCTGTTTTATTCATAGCCCTGCTCGGCCTTGCAAATTCATTAATGTGGCCCGCCATATGGCCGTTAGCATTAAACGGACTTGGGCGGTTCACTAAAATAGGGTCCTCATTATTGATTATGGGAATCGCGGGCGGTGCCATAGTACCCCTGCTGTATGGCCGTTTGGCCGATATTTTCAATACCCGCCAAGCCTATTGGATCCTCGTGCCCATCTACATTTTTGTTTTTTACTTTGCACTCGCCGGACATAAAGTTAAACGCTTGAAAACAGGTTAAATAGTTCATTCGCAATCGCTGCCGGTGTTGTTAGGCCGGTTAATTCAGCTGGTCCCAGTTATCCGTCCTAAAGGAAGACGCCGGCATGCCTTCCTTGGTATATAAATTACCGACGCACCAGTTTTTAAAGGCATAGCGTACCGAAACCGGCTTTTTGACCTGGTCCGAATGTACCCTAACCTGATCTTTCTTTATGATCACCGCCTGCGCCGGATAAAACACTTTATCACTGCCGGCAATTTCAAAATTTCCGGTAGCTTGATCTTTAAATTGAAGTCCTCCGCCGGTATTGGTAAATTTTAGGTACAATTGTTCTTTCCTGATTTTCATCCTTTTAAAAGTAGGGCTCAGGTAGGAAATACCTGACCGTTGATAAGTTTCAGAGAGCGCATAGTTAGACAACCGTTCACTTATGATAGTTTTATCCGGCGGATGAATAAACTGCTGCTTACCGGCATCCAGCGCAACAACCATACCGACGTTAGGTATTTGATGTTCCAGCTTAAATTGTACTTCACGCAACAGGGCCGAAAAATAATTATTAGGCCCGCTATAGCCATAGGGCGCAATCTGCACATAATAAAACGGCAGGTTGCCCGAATTCCAGAGGCGCCGCCATTCCTTAACCATCACGGGCAGCAGTTTCGCGTACAACGCCGGATTATATCGGTTTGATTCGCCCTGGTACCATATAAATCCTTTGATACCATAGCCAGCTATAGGGGCAATCATGGCGTTAAATAAAATGGCCGGTGATTGTTCCGGTGCCTTTTCCGGGTCGGTGATCGTATCCAACCTTTCAGGAATTTTTACTTCAGCAAACCGGCTAAGCGTTTTTTTACTCATCCAGGACTGCACAGCAGTTCCTCCCCAATAGGTAGCTATGATACCAACGGGTACATTTAGCTTTGCCTGCAAAATGGCAGCATACTGGTAGGCGATCGCGCTAAAATCTTTTATGGTTTGCGAATCTGTTTCAAACCATTTGCCCTGGCAATCATTTAACGGAACTGCGGATACTATTTTTGGTACCCGGAATATCCTGATCGCAGGATGTTTACTGGCATCGTCAATTATTTGCCGGGCATTTAAAATGGGTTGCTTATTATAGCCTTTAACCGGCATTTCCATATTTGACTGGCCCGAGCATACCCAGACCTCTCCTATTAAAATGCCGCTCAATTCCAGTAATTCACCATCATTAAAACTGATCTTAAAGGGGCCGCCTGCCTGCGGTGTACGTACCTGAAGATGCCAGGAACCAGCCGTATCGGTTATGGCGGTATATTTTTTATTATTCCAGCCGGTGATGATGACTATTTTGCCGGATTTCACCGCATGTCCCCATAAAGAGACCTTTGATTTTTGTTGCAGCACCATATTATTATTAATAATAGCGGGTAATTGTACTTTGCTGTAACAAAGGCTGGTTAGTCCTATTAATGCAATTGTCAATATGAATCTGGGCATCGGTAAACGTCGGGTTTTTCTGAATTATTGATAAAAATAAGTATTACCCTCCTTTTCGAAGCGTAATACTTATTTAGTTAATTTAATAAAGGCTAGGGAACCGCAGTAAAGGTGAACTGTTCGCTGGTTTGTCCTAAATAATCCCATTGCTCCACCTGTGCGCCGTTAGTTAGGCTTGCTCCCTGAATGCTTGCACACATACCCGTGCTACGGTTAATCAACTTATATTTACCTGATCCTACGCTGATAAGTGCCCATTCATCATTATAGGAAGGTGCACTCGTATAGTCCCATTGAACAAGGTCAGCCCCGTTTGCTGTTGAAGCATTGTAAACCGCAAGCGCCTTTCCGCTGTTCCGGTTTAAGATCTTATAATAACCGCTTGTACCAATCTGGCTTAAGGTCCATTCATCGTTAGTTGCGGGTACGCTGGTATAATCCCATTGAACAACATTACCTCCGTTTGTAGTGACCGCATTGTAAACCACCACTGCTTTGCCGCTGTTAACATTCAGGATTTTGTAATTCCCGTCGGCCAAAGGCGCAGTTGGCGCGGGGCCAAATAAAGGCTTGGTAAAATTACTGGTTACGGAAGTCTCATAGGAACCTGTGTATGGAGAATACGTCTTAACGGTAACATCGTCATTGGTTACAGAAAACTTCATGATACGGAGAAGTCCGTTCCCCCCTTTATTGACACCACCAACCTGGCGCTGCTGATAATCAGACAAATAACTCCTGATGGTTTGACCAGTTGCGCTATTGGTATCCTCCCTGTAGCCTTCCCCGCTGTTGTCAGCGCCATAAATATGGCCGCCCAGGAACATAAATACATTCGGGCGGTCTTTAAGGCGGGTATAGAGGCCCTGACCTTGCGCGCCGAAGGAAGCGGGGTCGCCAATTCCGATCATATAGTGGGTCACTACAATAACCTTGCGCGATGAATAGGTATTACATAACCCCCAGGCCCAATCATCCAGCGTCGCAGCCTGTTGATTAGAATAATCAAATTCCAGGTAGATAACAAGAAAATCTGTTCCGCCGGCAGAAAACAGATCATAATGACTATTATTCGCGTTACTCCCGGAGCCGGCTAAATTCCCGCCGTAAAAACTTTTGCCGGCAAAATGATTTCTGCCAAAATATTGGTTGAATTTATTGGTTGTTACCGTTAGTATAGACCCGTTAACCGGTGTTTGCTCATGGTTGCCTACGGCGACTCCATAAGGAATGCCTGCGGCATCCAAACGGTAATAGCCATTAGTGGCGGCTTCAGTCCATTCATCGTAGGTAGTACCGGCCGTATCTCCATGTTCTACTTCATCGCCAAGACCAATCACATAAACAATATTCTGCGCGGTTACATTATTTATGATCCAGTTGATCTGGTCGGTAAACATCACATATAAACCGCCAAAGTAGCCGGACATATAATTTTGTGTATCCGGCATAACGATAATGGTAAAGTCTGAACCTGCGACATTCAGATTGGGCGCTGAGTTTCCAATTTCAGGCGTAGACAGTTCTTTTGCCTTAACTGAATTTTCTTTTTTTGCACACCCCAAAAAAAAGAGTGACAGGCTTAAAAAAATGGTCATCGAATTCTTCAACACCACCGCCGGTAAAGCCTCATAGGCTTTTTCAAGGTTCAATTTTAAAATCTTCATAATAAATTGGTTAAATACGTAATGGCCGCTTTTTTCGGGTTATGGCATTCCTTATCCTGATTTACTGAAGGGCAGGCCACCTTTATTTATCGATATGTATCGTGGGTTGGGCTAATTCAACCTCTTCGGTTGACATATATTCCAGTTTGATGTTTTTCCCCAGTAAATTTTTATCTATCTGATTATTTTTGATGCTTACCTTTTTGCAACCCACCAATGAAAAAGTGGCTTTCCGGTAATGAAAAGGTTGATAATCATCGCTTTTTATCAGTTTGTTATCTTCAAATTGTAAATTACTTACGGATTGTGCGAATAAAACCGGATAATCGAACGGATGAAACTCATTAGCGATGATCCTGATATTACGATGGTAAGTCGGGGTTGCGGCATTCATTACCGGGATCTCGGGGAATATGCTGATAATGGCTTCGCAGAACTGGTAAGATGCTGTCATGGTCGCTGCTAAAAATTTATTTCCCTTAATTAAAACGTCGGTAACTTTACCCGATTCATACCATGAATTTACATCACCCGCAATAAGAATAGCCGAGCCGCTGGAACTGAAAACATTATTTTCAATTACCACTTTTTTGGGTGTGGTTACCAGGATCCCTCTTGCCCGGCAGCTTTCAAAAGATGAATTAGTGATCCTTGCAGCGGGTGTCCACGTAAGATTCTCTAACCCGTTCGCTATTTTTACACCGCCCGGGATAGCGCCATAGAAGCTAATTTTAAAATCTGTCTGGCTGACAGGCGTAAAAGCAGCTACTACGCCTGTTCCTGTAGTCTGAAGCGACTCATTGTTAATAAAGCCAACCTTATCCCCTTTTCTTGCCCATTCCATTCCCGTACTCATCGGTTCCATAAAACGGCAAAGCAGTTGATTTGAACCCAATTTTTGAATGATTTTCACATATGTTCCGTGAATATTGATCGGATCATCCATTAAACCGGCGAATCTGCAGCTATCGACAAGGATTGTTCCTTTACAATTAGAATAATGCATCCCGTCATCATGACCGCTGAAATATCTGCCCTTTGCTGCGTTTGGTATCCAGTTTATATTCCTGTAGTCCAGATTTTCGGTGTATTGGGCTAATATCCCTAAACCGGCACAATGATAGATATCCAGGTCTTTTAAGCGGATATTCTTGCTGTTTTGAATAAATATAGCTGCATGGTCACGGGGGCTATGCCTGAAAATAAGGATATTTCCGGGTTTTGGCTTCCTTTTAAACGGATAGTTTAAGCGTACGACGCCGTTTCCCATACGCTGCGCTTTATATTTTTGCCAGTCTTTTCCCAGTGCCGGGGTATCGCCGGTTTGGGGCGCAATAATATGCGTACCCAGGTTATACTCCATTATGATCCAGATCCCGCTTTTCCAGCCTTCGCCGGCAAACAATAATTTGCCGTTTTCAATCGTAAACGGATATTGTTTTTCATCAATTTTAACATCGATATAGTTGCCTGCTGTATCCACCACTTCGCCTTGTCCTATCAATGGTAAATCCCAATCGATCTTTAAGTTTTTAATAAGGACATTCCTGCACTTGTCAATGGTGAAAGGCTGCATGGTTCCATGATAAATAAACGATGAACCTTTTCCGTCGATAGTCACATTATTCAGCTGTTCGATAAGCATCCCGTTAGTTTTGGGGTTATTGGCTGTTGTATTAGATTCCTGATATGGTTTTTTTATCGCCTGTTGCGGCCAAAAATCATAGCGCCCTTTGGGAAATACCAACACGGGGTTACTTTTCCCTTTACAAACCTTTAATGCTTCCTGTACTTTGGTTACTGCGTCCATATGGCTATCCGGCTTTATGCCAAAGCTGGTAATGTAAACGGTATCACCTTTGGCGGGAGCGGCGCCAGCCATTGCCCCGGTGCAAACGCAATTGAAAATCAGCAAGGAAAAAACAAATAAAAAGCGGGCGCTTTTGGCGGTCTTATGGAAAAAAAGCATTTTTTTTAATTATTAATAAGTATGAATCTTTATGGTGTTACTTCGAAAATCTCGTTATTCTTTTTCCGGCAACAGGTAAAACTGCTTCGCCTTAATTCCCGGCTTAGGGTGTATGATATTTAATATTTCCAGTTCACATATCAAAGAAGTATAGGGTTGTATGTTTTTATAAGTATTGGATCCATAGGCCAGTTTAGAGGGAATGATCAGCGTAACCTTTGTTCCCTTGGGGAAAAGCAGCAATGCTTCCTGGGTTCCTGAAAGTGATTTGCCCGCTATCACCGGCAGTTTAACCGGGCCATAAGCTTGAAGTTTATTAAAAATATCCGCTTTTATGGCCGTGGTAACAACATTGGTTTCAACTACTTTTCCGCTTAAAAACTTTGCGGTATAGTTCAATTCGACCGTATCTCCGGGGACAGGTGCGGAACCTGTGCCCTTTTGGCTGATGAGGTAATTTAAGCCGGATGCCGTTACAACAGGCTTTCCTTTTGCTGAAGACAAATAACGCTTAAATTTTGCGGCTTCGTTTAACCTGGCCTTTTCCATTTCTGAAGATTTAAACTCCTCAATTTTATGATTGTACAAGCTATCTTTGAGTTCCCCTCTGGAAATCACTTTGTTTACTTTAATCGTATAGACTAAATATTTTCCATAGGTTGCGGGTTTGGGCTTTCCAATTTTGGCTGCCATGGAATCTATATTGATCTTAAAAATGGCGCTATCCCCTTCACTTAAAAACCCCAGGGCCGTAAAAAAGTCCCCTTTAAAATAGGGCTTTTCCCTAAACTTGAAAACCAGGCGGCCGTCTTCGTCCTTTGAATTATATACTACGGTGCCTTCTTCTGTTTTTACCGTGAAAGTTAAAGCGGTAAAATCTCCTACTTTAATCGTTTCCCCGCTGCTGTCTTCAACAAATTTAAAAAGCATGCTCCCCTCGCCTTTTTTTAGTTTATTACAGCCGGTAAATATCAAAACGGCCAGGCTTAAGCGTATGATTTTTGTTTTCATTAAGTTATTAGCTTTCTGTAAATTATGAATCGCCTTTAGCAGCTATGATTACAATAACTACCAGATTACCTGGTAGCTATTGTAATTATATCAGTAACGAATAAATCCAGGCTACGGACCTGTTACAGAGGCCCGCTTGTCCGGGGTCCCTAATAGCCCGGATTCTGTTTTAATTTGGGGTTAAGGTCGATCTCATCTTGCGGGATCGGCCACAGGTACAGGGCATCCTTAAAATGCCATACGTCCAGTTGCTGACCGCTTATTGTCTTAATGATCCGTCCATCCATTAATTGTCCTGCGATGCCCCAACGGCGTATATCAGAATAATAGTTCCCTTCAAATGCAAATTCTATTCTTCTTTCGTGCTGGATAATGGAACGCATTTCAGATTGGGATTTTCCGGAGAGGATCGCCGGCATATTGACGCCGGACCTTGCCCTCACCTGGTTTATCGCATCTAATACGGTATTATCAGGGCCGCTTGCTTCGTTTTTCGCTTCAGCATACATTAATAAGACATCTGCGTAACGGAAAACGATATAATTTAGTGGTGAATCCCCCCAGTTATTCCCGTCAGTCGTCAGGACATTTTTGCGGGGCAGATAGCCGGTATATACTGAAATAGGACTGCCAACATTAACCGAAGAATATGGGAGGCCTTTCCAGGTCGAACCCGGGCGAATAATGGTATAGTCCATGCGCGGGTCCCGGTTGTTGTAGGGATTTGCCGGATCATAGCCGGAAGCGGGGTCTGTTATCGCCAGTCCGTTTTTCATTTCGTAGGCGTCTACCAGGTCCTGGTTGGCAAATATCTGGTCCCAGCCGTGGCTGAAAGAGCTTAGCGGGGCCATCAATCCATCTAAAGGGCTACCCTCGCCTAAACCCGGGCCGGCATATTGAACATCAAAGATCACTTCCGAATTATTCTCGGCCGAAACAGAAGTAAACATCGCTGCATAATCATTATACAGTTTATAGGTCTTCAAATCCATCACTTGTTTTGCGGCATCAGCGGCTTGCTGATACTGTTTATTTAGCAAATAAGCTTTGGCTTTTAAAGTAAGGGCTGCGCCTGCTGTCGCACGGCCTATATCCGAAGCTGAATAAGCGTTCGGGAGATTTTTCGCTGCGTCATCACACGCAGTTACCACATAATTTAATACTTCCTCACGGGTATTTCTCGCCGGAAGATCAGCCCCCAATTTTAAGGTATTTTTAACAATCGGAACGCCACCGTAAAAGTCCGCGAGGTTATAATAGAAAAGTGCCTTTAAGAATTCAGCCTCGGCAAGCAGCCGCTTTTTTAATGTCTCATCCATAGCTATCGCCGAAATTTTTTCGGCGGCCAGGTTTGCCTTATATATGCCGTTATACAATTGCGTCCATTTATCTTTTACCGGCGTTGCGGTTGAGGGCAGCAGGTTACCCTCAGCGATCGCTGAATAACCATTGAGATAGCCGCTCCAGATCCAGCCATTGGGTGTAACGCCATCCGTCAGTGGCATAAACCCATAAATTTGATAGTTATGCTGCATCTGGTCATAAATTGCCGTTACACCGGCTGCAGCGTCTGCCGATGTTTTCCAGAAATTCGCGTCAGAGAGACGATCCGAGGGTGTCGAATCAAGGAAGTTTTTTTTACAGCCCGATAAGATAATCACAGCGGTAATTAAAAAGAATATTTTTTTCATCTTGTTTTTAATTAAAAGGTGGTGTTCAAGCCAAAAGAAACGATCCGGATGTTGGGATTTTCAATCTGATAATCCGTATAATTACCCGTTTCAGGGTCAAGGCCGTTATATTTTGTCCAGGTAAATAAATTCTGCCCGTTAGCATAGATCTGTACCTTGGAAATAAAGGTTTTTCGTAACCAGCTGGCCGGTAATGTGTAGGATACCTGAAGATTTTTCAATCGCAGGTACGAAGCATCCTGTACCCAAAAGGAAGATGCCTGCGTATTGTCGCCGTTATTGTCGGTTGTCAATCTCGGGATATTGCTGGCCGGGGTGCTGGCAGACCATGCATTCAGGAATTCCGAATTTATTTCCCTGCCGGCCCGGATCCCGGTAGTGTACCATAGGTTTTGATAAAACCTGCTCACTCCGGATATACCCTGGAATAAGGCATCCACCGTAAATCCTTTGTAGCCGAGCGAAACACTGAAACCATAGGTGTATTTAGGAATGGTATTCCCGATACTGGTTCTGTCAAGGCTGTTGATCACACCATCCTTATTGAGGTCTTTATATTTGAGGTCACCAGGTTTGTTTGTTCCCGAAAGCTTTTGCTTGGCCCAGCCGTCAATTTCAGCCTGGTTCTTAAATGTACCATCCGCCACGTAGCCATAAATTGAATTTATCGGCAGATCTTGCTTGATAATGGAATTATTGCCGGTCGATTGGATTACATCGGGGTTACCTTGAAAATGCAAAACATTATTGGTATTGTAACTTACGTTTCCGTTGACAGCATAGCTGATACTGTTGATATGATCCCGGTAACTTGCGGATATCTCCCAGCCTTTGTTTTGTACAACGCCGACATTTTGATAGGGAGGCGTTAATCCTCCGTACAATGACGATAAAGGTAGCCTCACCAGAATGTCATTGGTCTTTCTGTTGTAATAGTCAGCCGTCAGCTCAAGCCTGTTCCCAAACAAGGTGATATCTGCGCCCAGATCTGTTGTTGTGGTACTTTCCCAGGTAATATTCGGATTGGACAGGGCCGTTGGCGCAAGCCCGGCCGCTATGCCATTACTAAAAATATAATTAAGTCCGGCTGAATACAAATTCATATATTGATAGAGGCCTATATTTTGATTACCGAGTTTGCCCCAGGATGCCCTTAATTTTATATCATTTATCGCTGAAATATTAAGATTTTTGAAAAACTGTTCCTGGCTCAGCCGCCAGGCACCGGAGAACGAAGGAAATAATCCCCAGCGGTTTCCGTCTGCAAATCTGGACGAACCATCATATCTCAGGTTAGCTTCGAACAAATATTTCTCCTTGTAATTATAATTCGCACGTCCGAAATAAGAAGAGAGCGAATAAGACGAAGATGAGCCGGCAACCATTGGCTGTGCAAGTCCGGCATTGAGTTCCCAGGTGTTATTTGAAGGGAACCCCTGGATGCTGCCGGAGAAATAGCCGCTATTGGTTTTCTCGCGGCTGGTGCCAAGTAACAAATTCAGGTGGTGGTCGCTGCCAAAAGATTTGGTATAATTCAGTGTGGAAAAAAAAGTCAGTGACAGGTTATTATCATTGCGCTGGCTGAGAACAGACGGAACCGTGGCATTACTGCTCACATCGATCACATCCTTCTGAAAATTCCAGAGGTTTTGAATAGGGCCGGAAAGCTTATATTGTTTATTTTCCGTATTTAAAATATCGGCACTGCCATTTACCTGCCATTTTAGATCTTTCAGAATATCCCATTCGACATATAATTTCCCACGCGAATACTGCGTTGTTTGCGGATAAAACCAGGTATCCTCGTATTGGAGCGGATTGATGGCACCTGATCCTTCGTAAACTGTATTTCTTCCACCATACCGCACCTCTCCGTTCTCCGTTTTCATGGGCGTGGTGCCCGGTGTCGAATTTGCGCCATAATAAAGCAGCGTCGTTACGTCAAAAGGCTCATTCACATCTTTCCAGTAGTAAGAAAAATCTCCGCCTATTTTGACTTTTTCACTGATCTGATGATCGAGATTCAGGCGCAAGCTGTATTTTTTACTATCGGTTGATTTCATAATGCCCCGGTTTCCCAGATACCCTGCTGATAAATAAAATTTAGTTTTATCATCACCACCTCTGACCGATAAGTTATGATTGGTCATATCTCCCTTACCAAAAATAACTTTCATCCAATCGGTATTTGGATAGAGCACCCGGTCCGTAGCGTTATTCCAGGCATCTATTACCGTTTGCGGAAACTGATTGGTGTTGTTAGGATTGTCGGCCTTCTGGATAGTGTTCATTAACCCCATATAAGTGGCATAGTCCGTCACTGGTTTAAAAAGATGCGTCGCTTCAGTGAAACCGGCGTGGGCATTATAATTTATAACCGTCTTTCCTTTTGCCCCTCTTTTTGTGGTCACTAAAATAACACCATTGGCGGCCCTCGACCCATAAATAGCCGAAGAGGCGGCGTCTTTTAATACCGATATACTACCGACATCTTCCGGGTTTACGTCACTTAAAGAACCTACAATACCATCTATAAGCACCAGTGGGTTTGAATCATTCAGGGTACCCACCCCCCGGATGCGTATTACAGCTCCATCTTTCCCGGGTTGGCCGGACGTTTGAGACACGGATACCCCGGAAGCCAGACCGGACAGGGCCTGGGAAATATCCGTAATGGGGCGGTTTTGTAATTGCTGGTCGTAATTTATGGATGCGACCGATCCCGACAGGTTCACTTTTTTTTGCGTTCCGTAGCCTACCACTACCACCTGGCTTAAAGCGGTTTGATCTTCCAGTAATTGCACATCCATAAGGCCTTGCGGGTTTACCGCGACCTCCCGCGTAATAAAGCCAACAAAGCTGAACACCAGTGTTCCAGTATTATCCGGAAGATCGAGGGTGTAGTTCCCGGCTGCATCAGTTATTGCGCCTATATTTGCGGCCCCTTTAAGTTTTACTGTTACACCGGGCAGCGGTTTTCCATGGTTATCTATTACTTTTCCTTTAACGACGAAAAGCAGGCCGACCGGCGCGGTCGCAGCCATCACAGGCTCATCGTCTTTACGCTGGATAATAATAATTTTATCTATTATGGAATAGGTTAATGGCTGGTTCTTTAATACCGCTGTCAGCACCTGTTCTATGGTGGCATTATGGATCTGTATGGATACTTTCGTATTTTTCACCATGCTTCCTTTATAAAAAAAGCTATAGCTGCTTTGCTGCTCAATAGTCTTGAACACTTTAGCCAGGGAGCTATTCTTTTCAGAAAGCGAAACTTGCTGGGCATATCCGCCGGCGGAGGCATGTATACAAAAAATGGTTAAAATGAGCACGGTTAATTTCATTACCATAAAAATTTTGCTTGTAAGAAACTCCGGTAAGCCGGGGATCTTAAAACGTAAGTTTAAATTCATACTTTTGTAAAGTTTTGGTTAATAGTTAAAAAATGTTTGCACGTTTTTATTCAGGATACCTTAACATTTTGCCGGGAGTGTTGCAAGCGCTTCCGGCTTTTTACAGGCTATCTTTGGGATAAATTAGTATTTCTTCATCTGTTCTTCTTTTAAGGGTTAATTTGATTTTAAGGCATTACGATCAGTTTTTTATCTTCTATTTTAAAATGCACACCGCCCAGCTCAAGGATTTTTAAAACCTTAGAGAGGTTGGTCTGACGACTGATATTTCCAAAAAACACATCATTTGGAACACCGCTTTGGTAAACTACATCTATATTATACCAGCGGGAAATTTGTCGCATTAAGGTATGTAGATCAGTGTTATTAAACTTAAATAAGTCATTCTTCCACGCCATCACCAATGAAGTATCAACCGCCGACAGATTGAACCCGGAACCATTTCCTATTATACCGCCTTGCTGGCCTGGTTTTAACAGCGCACTGGCATGGCCAGCGGTTAACCGTACAGACCCCTTCATTAAGGTCGTTTTAATCGTATCTTCATCTTTATAAGCGTTAATATTGAAATGTGTACCTAAAACATGGACCGCTATGCCGGTTGCATAAACATTAAAAGGCTTATTTGCATTATGGGCTACTTCGAAGTAAGCCTCCCCTTCCAGCGTGACATTACGCTCGCTGCCCGAAAAGTTAGTCGGAAATTTTATAAATGAGGCTGCGTTAAGCCAAACTTTTGTCCCGTCAGGAAGATTAACTTTAATTTGCCCTCCCCTTGGCGTTTCGATGGTGTTGTAACCAGGTTTTGCTCCCGTTAAAACGTGATCAGCAACCGTATAAATTATTTGGCCGTCGCCGGCTTTCGTAATGGTTATACCGGATTGTTTTGCCAGTTCGCCTTTTACCGCATCGTCAAGGCTGATTTTTGAGCCGTTTGCCAGCATAAGTACCGCTTTATTCGTTCCTGGTAACCGGTCCTTTTGAACGTTTTTCACCGTCGGTTGGTCCGGGTCGTTATGAAGCAGCCAATAAGCGCCCGCTAAAGAAAACAATAAAACGGAAGCTGCAGCGGCCAGACGGAAAAAGGAAACCATCCTTATTTTTTTTGTAAATGATATATTTTCGCGGATCTGGATATTGGTGAACAGGCGTTCGCCAAGCATATCCGGGGTTTCCTCAGCAAAATCCTCTAAATGACTATCGTCAAATGAATTGTACCAGTCGTTAAATTCGGTTTTTTCCTGTTCCGTAATTGTTCCGTCCTGCCACTTTTTGGCCAGAAATTGTATGCGTCTATTTTCCTTTTCTAAAGTCATTCAATGGGCTTGTTTTATATAAAGCCAATTGAAAACCTATTATCCCTTAGTCAGTATGAAAATATTAGGCAAATAAGCAGTAAAACAATTGGGGCAATCGCGCTGCGTAGATTTTTTCGGGCTTTGGTCAGATGAGCTTCCACCGTTTTTTCAGAGATATTAAGTGTTTCTGCTATTTGGCGCTGGGAATACCCCTGTTCGTATTGCAACCTGAAAACAAGCCGGCATTTTTCGGGTAGGGAGCCGATATTGATTTGTAATTGTTGCATCAGTTCGTTCAGTTCCAGTGTCTGCAAAGTGGATTGGTCAACCTCCGTATTAACCCTGGTCATTTCCCGCTCATAGGCGGCCGCTTTTTGCCTTTTAGCGAGCAGGTTAATTACTTCGAATTTAACCGCCACCGAAAAATAATTATTAAATCCGCTATTAAGCGTGAACGTTTCTCTTCTCCGCCATAAATTACAAAAAATATCCTGTACGATTTCTTCGCTGTCGTATATGTCCGCCAGGCGTTTTCTGGATAAGATATACAACTTATCCCAGTATCGTCTATAAATTTCCTTAAACGCAAATTTGTCACCAGACCTTAAAAGGTCTGCCAGTTCAAAATCATTTAATGCTTTATAATCGGACATAATCAAAACATGTACTTCGCTGAAATCGCAGGGACGGGCCTAAATTAAATGAAGTATATTATTAAAACATTTTATGTATGTTAAATATCGTGGCCATCAATGGCCGTTGCCGGCAACACCTGGTAAGAACCCCGTACCTTATCCATTAGATTTGATCTGAATCTTTGTTTATCCTTAATTATTTGACAGTATTTTTCGTTTATGCAACCAAACTTAATTTATTAAAATTTAAAAAGCAAGTAAAAATATTTTTAATGTGTGCGCACACTTAAAAATATTTTTACTTGCCTCTGCCTAATATTACCACTTAAAATGTGCTCGCACACTTTAAGTGGAGCTACTTACTCCTCAATGAATGGCGGGTTACTTTGCATTAGCTATTTGGTCAACAGAAATAAAGGCGCTTTTTAAGCAAAAACCTGCGTGGTTTTTCTAAATTAAATACACTAAGCCATCTGTTAAAATACTATGCACGCATAGATTTTTTCGCTAAATTTGCTGTCCAAATTGCCTGACGTGGGCATGATGCAGAGCTTTTTCGTCATGTCAGAAGCGAAGAATGAGACGGCTTATGCGTCGGGGGAACAAATAACTAAAATTCTCTTTAAAATAACCTGGAACAACAGGCAAAATTTAGGTGATTTGATCAGGATAATTCCCCACCTGTATCGGCGCGTCCAGTCTTCAGCTCAACAGAGGTGCAGGTTTTGCCCGCGATATGCCTGCAACTGGTTATCAGCGGGGTTAAGCTCGGTTATCAGGCTGTCAATTTGCCGTAATTCGCATACGCGCATTCGCTGTACAGAATTTAATTTTTCGGCAATACATATGACTACCACATGCTTTGACGCCTTTATCATCGCTTTTTTCACCTGCACAATAGCCCTGTCTGAATCGGTTATGCCATCATCAACAGCTATACCGTTCGTGCCCAAAAAGCAGATGTCGAACTTCACCCCGTTCAGGTAACTTACGACTTCGCTACCTGCGCATACCTGCGAATCTTTAGAAAATTCGCCACCTATTAATACCACTGTTACCAGCGGATGATCTGCCAGTTGCAAAGCGACCGGCGGACTTATCGTATATATAGTTACCGCTAAATCTTTGGGCAGCATGGTTATCATTGCTATAACTGTGGTACCGCCGCCGGTTAATACGACCATTCCATCTTTTATCAGCCCTATTGCTTTGCGGGCAATAACCTTTTTGGCATCCGCGGCATAAATATCATTTCGCTGAAACGGATAATGGTAGGAACGGGACAAGGCCCCGCCATGTACTTTAACAATCTGACCCGAGTCGTCCAGTTCATTCAAATCGCGGCGTACCGTATCTTCTGAAACGCTTAATTCATTTGCCAGGTCTGCTGACAGCACTTTATTATGGAGGTTGATTTGCCTGATAATGTGTGCGTGGCGTTCTTTTTTGAGCATGATAAAATTTAGTTAGCTGAGAGCGGATTTGCGGTTTTTTGCAGGTTTTTTAATAAAATTAGCTGTTTTATGTAAAGATTAATTTTTTTTATCTATATCTTTATTAACAAATAACTAATCATGCGTTTTTCTGCATGATTTTTCATAATGCGGTTCAGCGCAAAAAGACTGGCACAAATAACTAACTATTAACTAATCAAACAATTCACTTATGAAAAAAAGTTTACTCTTTTTTTTCCTGGGACTAACTTGCTGGACGATGCAGACCGCTGCACAGTCGTTAACGGTCACCGGAAAAGTAACTTCGGCCGATGACGGCCTTCCGTTACCGGGGGTAACGGTTAAAGTAAAAACCGGTACAACTGCTGTTGCGACCAATAGCGAGGGTCTTTACCGCATTAACGTCAATGCCGGCGAAGTGCTGGTATTTACTTTTATCGGTATGGTCAAACAGGAAATCACGGTCGGCACTAACCCCAACCTGTCGGTTAAAATGGTTACCGAGGCCGGTACCATCAATGAAGTTGTGGTAACCGCTTACGGTATTAACCGCGATAAGGCGAGTTTAGGCTATGCCGCGCAAACAGTTAAAGGCGATGATGTTTCTCAAACACAACGTGAAGACTTTTTTGGCGGTCTGCAAGGCCGGGTGGCCGGCTTATCTATTAACAGCACCAGCGGCAATCCTGGTGCATCTGCACAAATCGTATTAAGGGGTTTTACCTCTATCAGCGGTGATAATAATGCCCTGATAGTTGTAGATGGTGTACCAATTAACAACACAACACTAAACCAAACTTTCTCATTAGTAAGCCAGGGAGCCAACCGCGACCAGGATTACTCAAACCGTGGCATGGATATTAACCCTGCCGATATTGAAACCTACACTATTATGAAAGGTCCTGAAGCTACAGCCCTTTATGGTAGCGCAGGTGCGGGCGGTGCAATATTGATTACCACTAAAAAAGGCAAAGTCGGCACAAGTACAGTTAACTACAGCACATCATACCGTTGGGAGAAACTGGTTAAATCTCCTGAGAGGCAAACAGAATATAACTTAGGTGATGCCGGCGGTGTATTCCTTGGTACTACATCAAACTTTTTTGGCCCTAAATTTTTACCGGGTACACCCATATTTGATAACTACAAAAACTTCTTTCAAACAGGTAAAGCACAAAAACAAAACCTTTCTTTAGAAGGCGGTTCGGATAAATTAACCTACCGTTGGTCAAACGAATACAGCGATAACGAAGGTGTTATCCCCACTACCGATTACAGAAGGTTTTCAACCCGCTTAACAGGTAGTGCGGTAATTTCACCATTATTTAAAGTTACTACTACCATGAACTATATTAACTCTTCGAATACGAAGGGTTACAAAGGAGCAAATGGTATATTGATGGGTCTTTTACGTTTTAGCCCCGCGTTTGATATTACGAAATATGAAGATGTTAACGGCAACCGTATTACTCACTTTGCATCTATCTACAGCGAGTATGACAATCCGCTTTGGAGCGTTAATAAAGATCCCCAAGTTGATAAAGTCGACCGTTTCATCGGCAATGTAAACTTTACTATTACACCAAACAAATGGCTTTCTATTAATGCCATAATTGGTGCAGATATAACCAGCACCAATGGCTCAAACGTTTACAATGGGCAATCTTACAAAGGTTCAGGTAGTTCAACTTCACCAACAGGTGGCTTAATCTTAACCTATCAGGATCTTTCTAAACTGTATAACGGTTCAGTTGTTGCTTCAGCAAAATCTAAAATGGGTTCTTTTACCGGTACTTACATTTTGGGCGCTACTATCGACTATTTTAACAGCACTACCAACTCACAATCCGGTAACAAGTTTTACGATCCTAATTTCTATAGTATCAATAATACTTTGCCTATAACACGCCAGGCCGCGATTAACGTAAACCGTTATGATGACGAGGGCTTTTTCGCCCAGGCCATTATGGGTTACAAAAGTATTTTATACTTTACTTTAACGGGCCGGGTTGATGGTGTTTCGAAATTAATGCCAAGCATTAATGCCGCTACAGGTTTAAAAGCAGACGGGCACCCATTCTTCGCTTACCCATCAGCGTCTATGGCTTTCAACTTCACCGAGCTTGAATCTGTGAAAAACGCCCTGCCGTTTATGGATTACGGTAAGTTGCGCATTTCATACGCGCTAACCGGTAAAGGCCCGTTCAGGCAATATGCGCTGGGTAGCAATTATGCCGGTGCTAATACTACCGGTGGTGGTTATGCCCTGTCTGTTAATGGTGGTAACCCCGATTTGAAACCTGAAACTACCAGGAATTTTGAAACTGGTATTGAGATGCAATTTTTGCAGAACCGTTTAGGTCTCGATTTCAACTACTACAACCTTGAAAGTATAAACCAAATTATCTTCCCGCGCTTAAGTTATGGTAGTGGTTTCATATTAAAACTTTTAAACGGTGGTGAAGTAAGAAACAGGGGTATTGAGGTTGTTTTAAATGGCACACCAGTTAAAACAGCAAAGTTCAATTGGGATGTAAAATTAAATTATACTCAAAACAGGGGTACAGTTATATCACTCGCCGAGGAATTGCCTGAGTTATATGACTCGGACACCCAAATAGTAGGTTCTCTTAGAAGCGCAGCTACACCCGGTGAAAGTACAGGCACTGTAACCGGCTGGAGATATGACAGGAATAAATCTGGCCAGGTTATTATTAACCCTTCAACCGGTTTACCAATGGTTTCTGACCTTAACTACCACCCAATTGGTGACAGGACACCTAAATTTACTTTAGGCATTCTTAACCAGTTCAGGTACGGAAGGTTCAACTTCTCAATGTTATGGGATTTACGTTACGGCGGCGACGTGATAAATCAGACAGAATTTGAAGCGTATACCAAAGGTATCAGCATCAAAACACTTGACCGTGAGACGCCGCGCGTTATCACTGGTGTACTTAACGATGGTTTACAAAATACCGACCACCCTACTCCTAATAACATTGCAATTACACCTTATTCAAATTCAGCATATTATACAAACCCGGCGCCAGAAGTGTTTGTTGAACATAATATAAAAGCATTCAGGCTGCGTGATGCTACTATTGGTTATGACTTCCCGCCCTCGGCTTTAGCCAAAACCGGGTTCATTAAAACTTTAGGTTTATTCTTCACAGTAACTGATGCGATATTGATTACTAACTACACTGGCCTCGACCCGGAAAGCAACTCGCTTAATGCTGGTTCGGGGGGTATAGGTGGTTACGGAATAGATTATGGCAATATTGGTAAACCCATTGCTTTTAACTTAGGTTTAAAAGTAAGATTATAAAAATAAGAGACAATGAAAAAAGTATATATCACCTTAATGGCAGTATTGGTGTTCATTATTGCCCCGGGCTGTAAAAAATACCTGGATATTAACAGTAACCCGGTAACTCCGCAGATTGTGAAAGCAGAGTTGCTTTTGCCGCCAATACAATTCCAGATGCATGACGATATTTGGCAGGATCAAAGAACGACGATCTCTAAAGTAACGCAAAATTTTGCCGGGGTAAGTGCTTTAGATGCAGCCTTGTTATGGGAAAAACATGGTTATACTTACAATAGCGATGCCGGCGGCGTTGCCTGGCGTATGTGTTATTTTGATATGGGCCTGAACCTGGAAAACTTGATAAATGACGCGGTTGCTAATCAAAAAAATGAGTATGCAGGTATTGGTTATGCTATTAAAGCCTGGACCTACCAAATAACCACCGACCAATATGGCCCGATTATTTTAGATGACGCTTTTGCTAACAATAAACTTTCATTTAGATTCCAGGACCAACCGGAGGTATATGCCAAAGTTAGAGACTGGTGCGCCCTTGCTCTTAAGTATATGAATACCCCCAGCCCTGTCAGCTATGCAGCTACATTGCAAGGCGCCAGTGGCGATGGCATATACAAAGGTGACATGACCAAATGGAAAAAATTTGTCTACGCAGTCTTGGCAACGCAATATGGCCATTTAGTTAACAAGGCCGAGTTCAAAACAAAATATGCCGACAGTGTTATTAAGTATGTAGATCTGTCATTTGCTAACGAAACTGAAGACCCCACCGTATTCTTCCAGGCATCAGGCACAACAGACGTTAACCTTGCCGGCCCAACCAATGCGGGCAGCACGACATCAGGGGTTTTAAACGTTTCCAGCTACTATTGCAGGCAAACAAGCACAATTTTAGGCTTGTTGACCGGTGGTGTGAGAGGTACACCAACAGCTAGCCCGGCAACTTCTTTAGACCCTCGTTTAAGCAGGTATTTAACTCCTGGTACATCTACCAGTGGCACGGGTAACCCAACCGGTACAACCTATATTGCAGTTACCCCTACCAAAGGCAGTACCCTAACCACCGTACCAAACGTTTTAGGCAGCTTACCTACAGGTTCAACACTGTTTAACGGTCGTTACATTTTTACCGACCGTGCCCGCTGGCCGATAATGACTTATGCCCAAATGCAGTTCATTAAATCGGAGGCAGCGTTTAAAAAAGGCGACGCAACTACTGCTTATACAGCTTATATCAATGGCATAAAAGCTTCAATGGACTTTTACAACCAATACGGCCGCACCCAAAGTATCCCTGACCTTGCAATTGCTACTACAGAGATAAACGCCTACCTGGCATCAAGTGAAGTTGCACAAACTGCAGCATCACTTACCATAGCCGATATTATGCAGCAAAAGTATATTGCACAGTGGGGCTGGGGTAGCATTGAAACCTGGTGCGATTTGCGGAAGTATCATTATGATCCGGCTGTTTTCCACACGTATTATCAACTTGCAGCCGCCGACTTACAGTACGGTAAATATAAGTACCGCTGCAGGCCGCGTTTCAACTCCGAATTCGTATGGAATGCAGCCGAGTTGACCAAATTTGGTGGCGACTTACCAACCTACGAAACCCTGGAAACCTGGTTTAGTCAACCGTAATTTTAACATTAAAAGAAAAGAGATGAAAAAGATATTTTTAATACCATTTTGCGCGTTGGCAGCCCTGTTAATAGTAGGAAGCTGCAAAAAAGGTGTGTTTGATTATGGCGATGAAGTAAAATTGACCGGAGATGAGGCTGTATTGAGGATAAACTACGTATCACAATATGCCAATAACCGCGCCATAGTTATCAAAATTAACGACCAACCGATAAGCCAGCCAATTACTGCCCGTACCCCTTTCCCGGGTGGCGGTTACAATACCGGTGGCGGTAACACGGCCGACTTTTTAGCTGTGCATGCCGGCACAGTAAAAGTATCTATCGTACAGCCTAAAAAGAAATATGATGGTACCGATTCACTGGTGCTATTCACAAGCACTTTCCAGTTAGAGTCTCGGAAAAACTATGTGGTGCATATTACTGATACTACGACTAATACCAAATCGTTGTTAACCACCGAAAATCTAACAAGGCCGGATACTGCCACCTGCCGCTTGCATTTTGTAAACCTTATACCAAATGTAACAGCGCTCGACTTGTATTATGGTACAGCAACAGGCACCGATCAAAGTACAGACTCTTTACTGGTAGGCAACTTACCTTACCTGCAAAACAGTCCGGATTTCCTGATCCCTAAAGCTGCCACTAATAAAACGTTTAAAATACGTGCAGCAGGTTCAGCCAAAACATCCACTACTGTATTAGCCAGTTATTCAACTACCAGTGTACCGGCTAACCAAAGGGTATTCACAGCTTTTGCCAGCGGGTATAGTGGTAAAACTAATACGCAAAAACCTTATATATCGTTCTTTCTCGTCAAGTAAAGATGATGCATAGTTAAGCAGAATTATAGGTGAACGATTTAACGCTGCAATTAAAATCAAGCCCCCGCTTAAACCCGGGGGCTTTTTATACTTTTAAACTACCAGCTTTCGTTCCAAATGTTTCACTGCCCCGTTGTTGAGCAATGGCTTTTGATGGTCTTTAGGTTTGTGCTTCCGTAAGAAATGCTCCATCTTACTAATAAAGATGCAAACGAGTTCTGAAGGGAAAATGTCGGACCGTTTAAATTCTGTCTTAACGAACTCTTGTAGATAGGCGGCGGTCTTATAATAATTTTTCATGATATTCAATTATGGCGTTTAGCGTGTGCTGCTCGTCGGTTATCCCTGAATACCTGTTTTTCAATATTTCGGCGGTTATTGCTTTTTTTGAAGCTGTAATTCCTGATAGTAACCGGCCATGATGCCCCGTAATTGTTCTAACTAGCTATTGGGTTCTTTTAAATTATCGGTTTTGGATTTGGCTAATCCTTCGATGACGTTCCAGTCCTCTTTCGCGATTTCCCGCTTTAGTGCTATTTCAGCACGGCTTCGGTTGACTACAATCTGCATATAAATAGCGGTGTGACTTTTCTTCCCTTGGTTTCTCTTAATACAAAGTGAACGCCGAATGTGTTGGTTGTTCTCATTTTTTCTTCATTTAATTGATAAAAACTGTTTTGATTTGAAGTCAAAACTGCTCACCAGAGAACGAATAAAAGTAATCTATATGTGTCTTTTGAGTTCGTATTAATTAATATAATTATTTGTTAATCAATTAATTAACCCGTTCTGGTGAGTAAATCTAAAATAAATTTACTCACCTTATTGTTCGCACGATACAAGGAATAATATGTACTGAAAAGGACTGGATTTAAACAAAAAACCCCGTAAATCTTGCAATTTACGGGGCTAAATACTCGAAAGTACCAATTTGTACCGACTTAAGTCGGGATGGCAGGACGATTAATCCTTTCCGCAAATAACTATATATCAATAACTTGATGGAGACTTTTTAGAACAACTCACTGTTTTACTCACATACTCTTTAACAGCGATTGAGACAAATATAATTCTATTTATCGAATTAAACTCTTGTTTTGCTAACACTATGAACAAACAACATTAAAATGAAAATAATTTCATTAGAACGATTTCATTTCAGGCGTACGGTACTTTCAATTCTCCTTTTTTAACAAATCCCCTTTATTCTGGATAACTTTTATCCTTTTATTATAGGATTTCTTGGGTTTAGGGTCATCGATATAAAAATAAAATATATAACCGACTATAAATCCTGTTAACAAACCGCCAATATGAGCAGCATTATCAATCCCCCCGGTAAAACCGATTATTAGGTTAATCCCAATGAATATTGCATTATTAATTAATAATCCTTTTTTTGAACTCGCGTCGGCTTTGTTAGTTGTTAATAAAGCGGTTAGTACACCGTATAACCCAAAAATTGCCCCGGATGCACCAACGCTTAAGGTTGCCGGATGCCACCATATACTAGCAAGACTTGCTAACAAACCACATGAAAAATAAGCTATTATAAATTTCGCTCTCCCTAAAATAGGTTCGAGGAAAATAGAGACAAAAAGTAAACCATACATATTAAATATCAAGTGCATTAATCCCCCATGCAAAAAGATATTAGTCAATAAACGCCACCACTGTCCGCTAATCACTGCTGGCCGGTAATTAGCTCCCCAGGCATATAGGTCTTGCCCGTCAAATGAGATAAAGCCTAATCCTGCAAAAACCATGATGGTAAAAACCAAAATGTTTAATGCAATAATGATTATTGAGACTGATGATTTACTGGTGATTTTTATTGAGGAAATAAATTTGTAGAAAGTTCCCCATTGATTCTGAAAATTGTATTCCGGGAGTTTTTTTAATTGCACATTGTCAAACTTGGGGAAGATCAACATGATAAGCCAAATTGCAGCACCGATGCCGAATGATTTAAATATCCATCCAAATTTATCCCCGTTTCTTGTTTCGAACGGTTCATTTTTTGCTTCCAGAATTAAGGGCTCTGTACCATTATATTGAGGAATTGACTTTATCGCTGCATAATAACCCTTGCGGCGATCATTATTGCCGATATGGTCTAAATAAATAAACCGATCAAGATTTTCATCTTTTAATTTATTATATGCTTCTATCCCTAATTCTTTAAATGCCTGTTCTTTTTCCGTATCGCTACTGTGATTACTTATACCTTTTTTGTATTCGGTTCCAAGCCAGGCCACCGGCATATTAAAATTACTGCTGTTGCCGGTATCTATTTGAAGAGTTTTGTTTAAAATAGGGCAAGCAACATAGAGATGGAAAGTCAAATATTCGTTATTTCTGCCACTCACCTCTGTTCGTCGATGTACAGTCGCATGTTGTTTATCGATATAATGATTTGCGACTGTGTAATACTTCGTTATCGGCATTTGGCTTATTTCACTAATATTTTGGACAGTTGTAAGTTTACCCGTTGCCGTTAGTAAATACTCTTGTAATACAATGGTTGGAGCTGATATAGCCAGGCAAGCCGCAAAAAAATAGAGAAATGGTAAATTACCTCTCTTGTCTTTTAATACCAGTAGTTTAATTCTCGGCCTTAGCCAGATATAAACAGGTATTACAGGCAAGCTAAATGGCAGCCAAAAGTTGACTAAATCCTCATTTAACGCCAATAAAGAAAATTGGTCTACGAGTAGCCATATTAAAAGAGAATACGATAAAATAAATCCGATGGCAACCAGCAAAAATTGCAGGTAGATTAATTTTACCTTAATTAAAAGATTGGCCATTATAATAATTGTGATGTCAATCTAAAGATATCAAATGATTTCATAATATTAATTTTTAGTAATTATAGAGGAATTGTAATTCCCATCTTTTTTGATACTTCTTTTTAGAATTTGATTAGTTTGCTTTAAAATAACACTCAAAGAATCTAATCTTGGCAATAATTTTTGTGTAAGTTTAATAAATTTGTAATGCGATGATTGGATCAAAATATAGCCCGAATGAGATTCTTCAAATACTGAATGATTTTTATAATTGTCAATCTGTATTTGACCCTGAAGTAGAATCGGGAGAGATATTAAATTTTGAAACACCGATTTCAGAATGGAGACGCATTTGTGATCTTGTAGAGCCCAAAAAACTAGCGGACTATTATTATGATTTGTTTCAGCTAACAACACAGCGTGCTGATTTACAAGCTGTATTATTACAAAATAAAAATGAGCTCAGGATTCTTTGCAACTACCTATCTGAACATGCGATTAAACAAAGCATTTCACCGATTTTGATAATGGGCCAACGTTGTATGACTGCGTCAATATTTAAAACGCTAACAAGTAATTTAGAAACAAGGGGTATGCAAACTAAAAGCATTAGACCAAGTTCCGAGTTTGCACCAATATTTCAAAAACATGGTGCTATGCTTTTAGAAGAAGTGAACAAGTTGGTGCCTGGCTCCTTATCAAAGTTCGAATATAGAGATAACTGGATTGTCAAAACCGGTATTGGCTTAAATTTATTTTCTTTTCTAACTTTTATTATTGTACCAATGATTTGGCATTTTCATTGGATATTGCTTGTCCCTCTTTGCATAGGCATTACTTTAACTTTCATTGGAAATAAATTCAGACCCGCTAAAGAAAGTATCGGTGGCTACGTTACTGTACGAGACTTAATTTTAGGTATGGATGTACAAGCAAAAAAACTGTCTGAATAAAATGATATTTTTTCTTCGAATGCGTCGAAAGCAATATGAGCATAGGCGTTTAATTTATCGGCCTTCAGGTATGAGTGGTTCTTTTGCAACGTATCCATCATAAAATCGACCAGTTCCTTTCGCATCTATTCTACCCACAATCGTATCCACCGAACTTTTGCTTAATTCCAAATTTGGCCGTAAATGATAGTGTTCTTTTGCCCCAATTGGCAGGTCTATCCTCTTTTCCTGGTCTAAGTCGGAGAGTTTTATTAAAAGCTTTCCTAGAGATCTAAGTCCCTCTGGATCGCCATGAATCATTACCTCCTGCCATTTTAATATTTCGCCTTCAAACTCGTCTTCCTTATCTAAAACTAAAATGTCTAAATGCCCGGTAATTTCTCCTCCGTATGTTTTCTTCTTCACTGCCATATTAAAATATATTGTCAATAACGTGCTTCTGTTTTCTCGGATATGTTTAGCGCACCTTTAAGTAAAACCTCTTCGTCCGAATAATCTAATTTAATATTGTTCCATCTTGGATTACCCGTGACATCCATATGCCATTACCTCTATTAAGAAGAGTAAAATTATGAAAAGATATTTCGACACCGTTAAATTTCCATTTCCCTGTACTTATGATCTTTTTGTTATTTCTATAAGCAGTGTGGATATCGTACTATAATAATTAAATCTCGCTCATTTCTTTATCTTCAACAGTTTGATACCATCGATTATTAATGTAATAATAGGTTTCCTTTCCCAAAATAATTACCGGATAGTTACCGTTAACTTTTACCGTGGTGGATTTAGATTCTTTTGTAACAGCAACATGGTTATATACATTTTCTTTGATGCTGTAAAAGACATTTTTGCTTTGGTCGAAATTCAAAATAGTTTTATCGCTATAAGAATAGCTTGTTTCGGGGTTTCGCTTTGAATAAACATAGTCATGTATAGATACGGTTAACTGATAATTAGTATTATTACTCCCATTTAAAATTAAGCTAATATGGTAATCCATCTTCTCATCACCCGAATCCCAATTTGTGTACTTCAAAACATGCATCGCTTCAACAAGCTTATTATTGTTGACACATAGAATTAAAGTTTTCCCTAACCCCAAATTTGAACCCCCTCTGACTGCATAACTTATTCGTATAAACTTGTTATTTAACATTTCAATGTCAGGAGGCACACCCCAAAAATCAGGAATGCTTACCGTATCTTTCAAACATGTCATTCTTAGTACCCTATTTACATAGTCGGGTATTACTCTAACCTTAATAGCTTTACCATTCAATGAGGTCACATTAAATGTTTTTGTGTCTCTTTTTGTATCTTTCGCCTCAGCTGTCCTCAACTCATCTTGGGCGATTGCGCTACTGGCGAAAAGAGTAACAATTAAGCAGGTAATTAGGCACGTAAGTTTATGCACTGGTCAAATTTTAATAATGTGGCTTAAAGAATATTCTATTACTAAAGTAATTAAAAAATTAAATATATTTTGCTGCTATAGAACAAGAATCCACCGAATATGGGTGCTGTATAAAAAATTAACCTGAATATTAAATCTTATAGAGCTTGAAAGAAGTAAAAATTAAACGTAGATGGTTGTCACTGTTTGTAATATTCTTAATTATATCAATATTACTTTTAGGATTTGGATGGATTAATAGCGAGGTAAGTTATAAATATGAAGTGCAGGATACCGTTTACTCAGGAAAACCCCTTGATGAACACCAAAAGGACATATTATATTATATTTCATCCAGCAAAATAGAGTTGATATGCTGTATCGCATTATTGTTTTTTGCACTTTACGTGATAAATGCTGAACCGACCTTTAAAGGTATGATATCATATTATGACGGCAAAAAACGATAATCCTAAATATATTTTCGCGCCTTGAATAGCTTCACAAGAATTAAATAGCTCTGCTAAAAAGCGGAAGTAGATTGTGTATTTTATCTTGAGCATTGCGTTGTTATCGGTATTACACGCACTATCCCATTTTCAACGCTTAGGCACCAAAAGCGCAAGGCGGATGAATGGTCAAGGCCGAAGCACCGCTAAAAAACAAACAATATTGCTTCGTTTATATAGCCTTGAACTTTCATCCGCCGGTCGCTAACTTTGCCGGACGCGGTGAAATGGGGATGTTTTTATTTGTGGGCGGCAAAGGGCAAGTGTGTTGCGAAGCTTCACTCTTGCCGCGCGTCGGGCAAAGCGGGTGAAGTGATGGTCCCCGGGATACCGGGGATTAATGGATGAACCTGCTTTGCCCGAATGGCTGGCTTTTATCAATTAGGCTGAATTTTTAGTGCCTTTAAACTATCCGCTTCTCTTTCAAGTTGTTTAATGCGTAATTCCGTTGCCTGTCCTTTTTGATACCTTTCTATGCTGTCAGTCCTGTAGCTGTTAATATCGGCTACCTTAAAACTATCAAGGTCGTTAACCATATCCTGTTTGCCTATTTTATTCTGCTTAATATAATTCCAGTACCACGAATTACGGTATCGGGTGTTCTCGCTATTCATATACCAATAACGAAAACCAAACCAGCAGATAATGCAAACTGTTAAGGCCACGCCTGTTAAAATCATAAACCGTTTACCCATAATCTTTAAAAAGCTTTTACCGCCGTCCTCCGGCAATACCAGTATGCGGTTTTTGGTGAATAGGTCATTAAGCTGCCTTTGTACAGCATTTTTTATAGTGGTAAAACCATCGGCCACAATATTGTGTACTGGTAATAATTCCGGCGCGGGGGCAGTTACCTGTATGTTCTCTATCTTACTTTTAAAGCCATCTACTTTTTTATTTAGTTCATCAACCTTTGTAGGTAATACTTTAACCACCTCTTTTACTGCTTGTAATTCTTTGGTGAAATCTTCCATCACCGAATTGAAATTTGTTTCGTTTATCATAATCTAAATCCTCCCGATTGTTTAATTTCCTGTTTATCCTCTTGTTGTTTTTTCAATTGTTCTTCTTTTTGCGATCTTAAAATCGTTTCCCTGAGTTGTTGAGCCAGGCTTGGCTTTTGTTGTTCCTCTTGCTGCATCTGCCTGTTTTGTGCTAATTGCTGTTCAATTTTCAATAAAGGATAACCAACCTGACTGCCTTTAAACCTAACTGCTTGTGCATCTGTAAAAGCGATACCCCTGCCCAATTCGACTTCATAGCCTTTTGCAGTAATCTTATTCTGAAATTCTTTCATGGTTGTGGAGTGCTTTAAGAATTTAGCAATAGCCTCTTTTAAAGCTTCTTTACGGATGTCCTGACGTGGCAATATCCTTTCTTCTTTAGACAGAAACTTACGTGGGCTAAGCACTTGTTCCAATTGATGCTTCCTTTCCATAGTTCGGCAAAAATTAGCCATCCGCTTATAGTTGTTGCTATCGGAAACCGTTTTGGCATCATAACCAACCCTATTAGCTACAATATGCAAGTGCTGGTGCTGCCGGTCGGCATGCTCAATAACCACGTATTGGTTATTTTCAAATCCAAAGTCTTTAGCCATCTGCTTGCCGATGTCAATTTTATCCTGGTTACTTAACTGGTCTGAATGGGCAAAGCTTAAAGAGGCGTGTAATACCGGCTTGGATAGCTTTGGGTTTAAATACCGCACTTCATTGAACTGCTGTATCAATTCCTTTTTATTACCGAAGCATTGATTATAACAAATAACCTGCGCCTGCCTTTTCTCCTGTTCTATTTCCTGCAACGCTTTACTCTGTTGTAATCTGCCTTCATGCAGGTAGTTCAAACATCCCCGGAAACTTTTTCCTGTGCTTATCTTGCCGATCATTGTAAATACGCCTTAATATCTGTAACTACTTGTTGCAGGCTTGTGCTTTGCTGGTTGAGCCTTGCCCGTTCAAGTACGCTTAATTCATCAAAGCTATTTCGCTTTTTAGCGATCTGATTAAGGTTGGCGGCTATGTGGTTTAGTGTTCCTGTTAACTGTAACACCTCTCGATTCAAAGTTTTAACCCTGAATTTTACCGCTCCACTCAGGCCCATTTCCCGCAAGTATTCCGATACGCTTAAACCAACCTGTTTAGCCTTGTTCTCAATCTGCATTCCCTCAAAAAAGGAACACTTAACAGAAAGTGTTCGCAATCGCTTTACTTCTTTTTGCGGCCTGCCGCCTTTGTTATTTTTTGGCTTTTCAAACATCTTTAAATCCTTTTCTGTCTTAAAAATCTCCCCATGAATGCGATAGCATGAATGGGGCCAGCAAGTTTTGGTAACACCAAAACATAGCTGGCTCCCACATCCGGGCTAACGCCCGTCGTGGTATCCCGATACTATGTATCGGGGATTTGCCTTTGCAACAACTACCTATTGTTAGCAAGTAGCTTTGCTACCTGCTATTGCCCTCTAACAACTTTGTAATATCCTCGTACTTGTAATAAAGTAGGCCGCCGATCTTGGTGTAACGGAGCGTTCCGTTTACCCGTAAATTCTGTAATGTGCCGGGCGAAATGTTTAACAACTTCCTGACCTCATAGCTTTTCAGCCATTGTTTACTTTGTCCCTGACCCGGTTTTAAAAGATGCTTCATCTCGGTTAGCATCTCGTTTTTAAATTGCTTTAAGTCTTCCCTTGTGATTAATTCAACGTTCATCTTTTCCTCCTTGATCTTTAGTTTTTTGTTGCATGATTGCGAGTACCTCGCTCTTTTTAAAATAGACCCGTTTGTGCAGGCGCAAAAAGGGTAATCCCTTTTTCATCCAGTCCGTAAGCGTTACTAATGACACGCCTAATTCTTCGGACAGTTCCTGTTTGGATAATAGCCGTTCATCCTGCGGCGGCTGGTTGCCGCCAGCTCTAAAATGTTCCTGTAATTCTGCCCTCACTGCATCCCTGATACACCGGCTTAGGGCTTCTTGGTTTATTAAATCCATGCCGCAAATGAAAATAAAAAAGCAGCGCAGGCATGACCACGCAGATTTGCGTGGTTAAATTGAGGGTGTTTATAGCAAGCTAAAGCAAGCTTGTATGTGATTGTAATTTAAGCTGTTATGAAGCTAATGACGGTATGATTGGTTAGGTTAAGTTGTGCGAGTTTTAACTCCGCTTTTTGGCAGGTGTGAGTTTAAATAGCTTTAATTCAAGTGGAACTTTGGCGTATTTGATGCCTGGGTCTTTCTTATTTCCCGGAAAATAGCGGCGTAAAGTTTCCAAACTGATCTCATTATTACCCTCTTTGAAGTACTTGGCAATCATCTTACTCCATACGATCTGCGTTTGCGAGAAAACGAGTTCTTTGCCAGTGTCCGGCAATTGGGCTTCTTGTGCTTGCAGACAAATATCTATGAAGCTTAACAGGTAACCATCCGCAATATTGATAAACTCCTGCGTTTCCAGTTTCCTTGCTGCCTTTAAATCGTCCTTTAATTCGGCAATTTGTCCTTGTTGCTTCCTGATTTCTTCCTGCTGATCCGCAATGATTTCAGGTAGTGTTTTTTGGGTATTCCACTGGTCAATAGATCGCAAATACTTTTGAAAGGTGGTGAGTTTGGCCAGCAGTTCCATGTCGGTCGCATGGCTTGAATTAAACGGGTCTTTAGTTTCTATATATCTGATGCGTATTAAAACGATTTGCCAAACGAATGTAAAAAACTCCTGTTCGCCCTGCGGCTCCTTTCCTAAGAAATAGGATAAGTGATATTGATAATAATCGGCGTATTCCTGTTCAGGCAGTGTAAATAGTTTCTTTATGAAAAGATTATCTTCATAGCCTTTCTTTAACCCGGTAAATATGCCAATATCATATTTGTGTGGGTTACGATCAAAGCGTTCGTGTGGTTTAAAATATTTATTGGGCATGGCTTCGGTTATAATATTTCGTACATGGTAAACGGAAATGATATTATTTTGGTTTTACTACAAAAATAAAGCCCTGCACGTTTCGGTACAGGGCTTGGCTTATCAGCAATTTCCATAAGATAGCTGTTTAGCTATTAACTCACTGAATCAATTTGCCTATTAAAGGCATAGTCTTTAATTCTTTCCCTTCTAACTTCGCTATAATAACTATATATAGAGACATTAAGACTGTCGCCACTGGTAGTCGCAATACCAATTTCATACTTGTACCCCATGAATCAGATAACTCATTAATCCCGATTTTAATAATGAAAAAGATAAGCATGAATACCAAATATGTCAATATCCTTTTTGTAGGATAAGGGATAGGAAAGTATTTTTGCCCCATGTAATAAGTAATCAGCATCATGGTCGCATAACAGATTAAGGTAGTCCAGGCGGATGCATACATACCCCAATACGGAATTAAGAAATAGTTACCAGCTATAGTAATAAGAGCACCAAATGCAGTGATAATTAAGCCCATACGCATACGATCGGTTAACTTATACCATACTGACAGGTTATAATATATGCCCAAACAAATATTGGCGAACAACAATATAGGTACAACACCCAAGCCAGAACGATAGGAAGCACCGACCATATATTGCCAGAGATCAAGATACAAATCAGAAAAGAGGAAAGCCAAGAAAAGAGTAATGACAAACCATTTCATCACACGGGCGTAAATATCGGTTGCATTTTTTTCTTTTGACTGATTAAAGAAAAATGGCTCAGCGGCCATTTTAAACGCCTGTATGAATAATGTGATGAATATGGCCAGTTTATAGTTAGCAGAATAAATACCGACTACTCTTTTCGCATCTACGCCGACAGGAAGAAATTTAGCTAACATTTGTCTATCCATTACTTCGTTTATCATTCCCGCGAGGCCAATAAAAATCATGGGGGCACTGTAGAAAAATAGCTGTCCCCATAATATTTTATTAAACTTAAACTTAAAATCCCTCCATTCACCAAAAAGAAAAAGAAATACAAAAAGGTTTTGGAGTAAATTGGCCATTAAAAGAAAGCCTACCCGACTATTACCTCTGTACCATTGTGACAGGAAACTATCAAAATGATCATCTGCGTATTTAGGTAACCACACCAAAAAGAAAATGGTAAATAAAATATTAATAATAATGCCAGATAGTTTTACAAAAGCATATTTTTTGGGGCGATTTTCCTGTCGCAATTTAGCAAAGGGTATCGCAGATAGAGAATCTAACCCAATCAAGTACAGACACCAGGAAATGTATTCTGGATGTCCCTCGAGATTGATAAAATTATTGATACCGACGCGAAAAAGGGAAAATAATAAGATAAGCCCAACTGTACTGATCAGTAACGAACCAAATGCAGTTTGAAAGAGCGAATTGCGATCCATTCCTTCTTTATTCGAGAAACGAAAGTATCCGGTTTCAAACCCATACGTAAAAATGATATTAGCTACCGCAATCCAGCAATATAGTAAACTATAATCACCGTAATCCCGCACACCGGATATATCTGTCATCAGATAAGTAAGAAGAGGCGTAAGTAAGTAGTTCAAAAATTTAGCACCAATATTACTAACGCCGTACCAAAGTGTTTGACCTGCTAATTGTTTGATTGCTGTCAATAGATTTAAAATTTATTCACAAATTAAATAATTAAATTAGACTGTGTATAGAGCTTTATTGAAACACCCCTCGTTACGCCTAAATTACCTTGGCTACGCCGGGCAATATGAAAGTAAGTGGTTTGGTAATATCGCAAGTTATCGGCAATTCCTTTAAATAGCTGTTTAGCTTCCGATCAAAAGGTTCTTGTGGTTTTAAATACTTTATTGGCGTAATAATGTGTTTACATATGAAACATGTATGTAACCTATAATCTTTAAAAGTGTTTAAGCTACCTTAAATGAGCAACTTACAATTTAATAGACAGTTCCAGATGTCCGCCTAATCCTACTTCTATGATCTTTCTTAAAGTGGCTACCCGTACATCCTGTACATCATTTTCTACTTTGGATATATAGGCTTTCGTTGTCCCGCATTTATCAGCCAGCTCGGTTTGTGTCAATCCCTTAGCCTTGCGGGCTTCATGAATTAATGCACCTAATTTAAACTCTTCAAAGCCATGTTCAAATTTATCCCGCTTTGGTGTTCCTTTATGGCCGTACTCTTTATCAATAAAGTCGTCCAGCGTAATTAAATTATCGTTTTTCTTCATGGTATAACTCTTTTATTTTCAATGCCTTTTCTATTTCCTGTTTGGGTGTCTTTTGTGTCTTTTTTTGAAATCCGTTAGCCAGTACAATTAATTTTCCCTCGTCGAAAAAGCAAAATATCCTAAAAATATCATTGCCCGATTGAACCCTTATTTCAAACAATCCTGCTGTACCCTCCAAATGTTTTAAATAGGTTTCAGGGACTTGCTGTACTTCCTCGATCAGTTTAAACGTCCAAATGATCTTATCTTTAACTTTCTGTCGTTGTTTTGCTAAGAATTCCGGGAAATACTGCTTATAGATTGTTATGGTTCTAAATTTTATAGTTGCGCTCATAACTTATACAAATATAAATAAAAGTTGCCATTTTAGGCAACCTTATAATTAATGTTATTACTCTTTCTCTTATTGAATTGACTCTACTGGTTAGCCATTCGTTTTTTTAGGTTCTGCATATCCTCGCTAAGTTTTTGTTCTACTACCTTTGCATATACTTGCGTAGAGCGTATTGTAGTATGTCCAAGCATTTTACTCACTGATTCAATCGGCACACCATTGCTTAAGGTTACGGTAGTAGCGAATGTATGCCTTGCTATGTGAAAGGTAATCGCTTTATTAATATTACATAAGTCCGCTATCTCTTTGAGATAAGCATTGGTCTTTTGATTAGATATTACAGGGAATAATGTGCCATAGTTTACCGATTTTGGGTGGTCTTGATATTTTTTTATCAGTTCTTCTGCTTGCGGTAATAACGGGACACGTACATCGGTATCTGTTTTTTGCCTGCTCGTGATTAACCAGTTGTTGCCATCGATGCCTTTTACAATGTTTTCGGCGGTTAGATTCATGGTGTCGATGTAAGCTAAGCCAGTGTAGCAACTGAAAACAAAAAGGTCTTTAACTACTTGTAAACGCTCTATAGCGAATTTTTTATTTTCAATGGCTGATAGCTCGTCTTTAGTTAAATAGAAGCGCTCAACCTTATCAAAATGCTGTTTGTATTTGGCGAACGGGTCTTTTACGATCCAGTCCATTGTTACCGCCATATTCACCATTTTGCATAAACGTTCAATATGCTTCATAATACCATTGTTATGCAATGGCTTTTGATGGTCTTTCGGTTGGTGCTTGCTTAGGAATGTTTCAAAGTCCAGGATAAATTTGTAATTAAGTTCTGCAAGGCTAATGTCGTTTCTATGATATTTTTCCTTTAAAAGTTTAGCGATATACTTTTGGGTGGTATAGTAGTTTTTCATTGTACCATCAGCCAGTTTATCTTTCATTTCGGTGTTATGGTATTCGCCAAGCTTAATCAAAGTGATCTCATTATCATCTGCACCGAGGAATAGAGATTTTACAGCATCAACGGTAACCACTTTTTTCTGTTGTATTAACTGGTGATAACCGTCGGCAATTAAGGTACGTATCCGCTCTATATGCTCGTTGAGTTTACGGGTTTCATCTTTTGGACCACGTGCCTTTCCTTTGGCCTCGTCCCAATTTTGCGGGTTGACTTTCTTTTTCAAAGAGATTTCACACCTCCTGCCATTTACCGAAATACGCGCAAATACGGTGGCCTGATCGTTTTTTTGTTGTTTGGGTAGTCTGATTACAAACTGAATACCAAATGTGTTACTGCTCCTCATATCAATTCATTTTAATTTTACTTGATAATCCTTGACGCAGGTGATGAATTTTACTCACAATAACAGGGGGTAAAACCCATCAAAAGCAATCAAAATAAATGATATAATAAATTGATAGTCAATTACTTATATCGTTATCTGTGAGCGAATTTAAAAAACTAAAATCACTCACGCAATTGCTCACATCTTCCTTGATATTGATTGGTGTTTTTTGGTGGGAATAAAAACAAAAAACCCGCAAATCAGTGTGATTTGCGGGTTTTTGACTTCGATTGGTATCGCTTTAGTCGGGATGGCAGGATTCGAACCTGCGGCCTCCACATCCCAAATGTGGCGCGATACCGGGCTACGCTACATCCCGATTGGGATTGCAAAGGTAGGATTAAAAATCGCTGCTGCAAATATTTTTTAAAAGAGTTTTTGCTATTTTTTTAATTGGCTGATTTAGTGGTCGAAATAATTACTACTTGTTTCGCAGATCATGTATACACCTGTCCGAACCCCATTTTGTGCAACAATTACATGACAGTTAAGCAACAATTATATGACATTGAAGTATACAACTAAACTTCGTCGTAATTTCACCGTCAATCAATTTTAAAATATAAAAGAAGATGAAAAAAAGTATTCTATTATCACTTTTACTTGGCGTTTGTATTTCGCAAACATTTGCCCAGGATAAATTGAAAACGGTACAGGTTGGTAGTGTATTGGCCGTACCTAATGTTAAAATTGACGGTAATTTAACCGAGTGGCAAGGCAGTTTCCAAGCTTATAATAAGGCTGTTAAATTATTTTATACATTAGCTAACGACGAAAAATATTTATACCTGGTTGCAAAATCAGGCGATGCTACCAATAGTGCTAAAATAGCAGCAGGCGGTATAACCTTAAATATAAATACAGCTGATAAAAAAAGCGATAAGGATGCATTTAGCGTAACCTACCCTGTTGTTAACCGTGGCGGACGCGGTGGCGGAGGCCGCAGAGGCGGCGGTTTTGGCGGCATAGGTGGCAACAGAAACAATACTAACCTGTCAGACTCGGCAATTAAAGTGATGACCGAAGAAGCACACAAACAATTTATTGCAGCAGCCAAAGAAATTAAGGTATTAGGCTTTAAGGAAATCACTGATACATTGATATCTATCTATAACGAATATAGCATCAAAGCCCTTGTGGGTTATGATGAGCAGGGTTTGATGACCTGCGAAATGGCGATCCCGCTTAAAGCATTGGGCCTATCAGCTGCCGACCCAAAAGAATTTGCTTATCAAATAATGCTTAACGGCATACCTGCGCCGGCCGGTGGCGGCTTTGGCGGCGGAGGTGGTGGTGGCGGCGGCCGTGGTGGACGTGGCGGTGGTGGAAACCGCGGCGGTGGCGGCGGTGGCCGTGGAGCCAACATTGATTTCCAGGATCTTATAGCTCCTACAGATTTTTGGGCTAAATATACTTTAGCTAAAAAATAACATACCCCATAATACCCTTATATACCCTCATTCTAATATGAAAAAACTTTTATTTGCAATATCATTATTAATATCTCTAACACTTAAAGTATCGGCCCAAAACAAGCCAGTGCCTTTGGTACAGCCGCCTTTGCCTTTTCGCGAGGTGAGTGGTGTTGTTAAAGACGACAAAGGCGAAACTGTGATTGGTGCGTTGGTGACCTTGAAATCAACTGTTGATACCATAAGGACGGCTACTAATGAGGACGGTATCTTTGTTTTTAAAAACGTAAAAAAGGCGGTTTTTAATGTTACCGTGTCGCAGATGGGATCAGAAACTTTTGTAAAAAAATATTTAAATAACGATCAGTCTAAAAAAATAATATTAGACCCAATTACCTTAAAACCAACAAGTAATCAACTTAATGAGGTTACCATTAACGGCACACCGAGTGTAACTTATAAAACTGATACGGTCGAATATCGCGCCAGCGATTATAAAGTACGTGCCAATGCTACGCTTGACGAGTTAATTAAGAAAATGGAAGGCATGGAAGTTGGCAACGATGGTTCATTGGTTCACCAGGGTGAGAATGTTGTTAAAGCCAAATTAAACGGTAAAGAGTTTGCAGGCGGCGGTGTTGCCCAGGCCCTTAAAAACTTACCGGCTGATATAGTTGAGAAAATACAAATAGTTGACGACTATGGCGACCAGGCCGCACGTACAGGCATCAAAACCGGTTTACCTCAAAAAATATTAAACATTACAACAAAAGCAGATAGATCTGTTGGTTTAACAGGTCGTGCAACAACCCAGGCGGGTAATAATGACAGGTACAATGCACAGCTATCTATACAGCGTATTAATGCTAACCAGGTAATAAGTGTAATTGGCAATGCCAGCAATACGATACAAGGTATTGGTGGTGGCAATCCGGGCGTAACTAAAAGCGGTTCGCCATCCGTTAGCTACCGCGATCAGTTGAGCAAGAAAGTGCAGATAAACACCAGCTATTCTTATTGGTACAACAACAGCAATTCAGAAAACACCCAATTCGGAACTAACATTACAAGCTATGGACCAAGTGATTTTAACCAGCATGGCACCAACGAAAATAAAAGTCATGGTCAAAATGGCCACTTCCAAATAGAGATACAGATGGATAGCTTAAATTTTTTACAGCTTAATCCTTCTTTTGGCAACTCATCGTCTTCAAGCTTTAGTGATTACAGCAGAGACCAGGTTGATCATTTTACTGATTCGCTTGGTAACTCGTTATATCAGCACAGATTAAGCAACGGTACCAACTTTAACAGCAACGAAGATAAAAATTATGGTATTAATGGTTTATTCGTGCACCTTTTCAGGAAGCCTAAACGCAATATATCGGTAACGTTTAATGCTTCACATTCTGACTCTCAGGCTGATGGCGGATCAAACAAATCATACAAGTATTATTTTGATGACACATTTGCCCAACCTGATACCGCGAGGGATTCAACAATAAACGTTTTGACTAAACGTAACAATAAGAACTCTTCTTTTTCAAGTACCGCTACCTATATTGAGCCTGTTGGAAAGTTTTCATTGTTGGAGTTCAGGGCTGAAGTGAGCCGTTCAAATAATGAAGCGCAATCGCTTCAATATGAGGATAAAGCCGGGGTAGGACTTGTTTTACGTCCTGACTTAAGTAATATCTATAACTTTCACACCACACAGTCGCGGTATACGCCAAGTTTCAGGTATGATGGTACGAAGGTCAATATGTCCATAGGGGTCACGGCGATAACGTATAATTTAACGGGTACCAAGGTGGATAATAACACTTTCCAGAACGCCGGAACTTCGCGCTCTACCTTTAAAATTATCCCTGCGTTCCGTTTCTCATATGCGTGGTCGCGTACCCAAAGGTTCCAGTTAAACTATAACGGTGGCAACGCCGAGCCTCAGTTCCAGCAGATACAACCGTTTGTTGACAGGTCTAACCCGCTTAATATTGTTTACGGTAACCCTAACCTTAGCCCGGCGTTTAACCACTCTGTTAACGCGTCATACAACAACTATATAGCAAACTCAAGGTTTAATATATCATTAAGCGGTTATGCTAACTTTAACCAGGATAGGATAACATCTAACGTAGTGGTTAAACCTGTAAATGGCATCCTTATCCGTGAAACGTTCTTTTTAAACCTTGACGGTTCACATTCATACGGCGGTAATTACGGCATCTCAAAACAGCTTGATGACAGGCGCTACAATATATCATTAAACGGTGGTGTAAACTATGATTATGGTACCGCTATGAGTAATAATGTGTTATACCACATCACTACCTGGTCATTCAATGATCGTTTTGGCCCAAGGATCAACCCAAATGACAATATAGAGATCAACCCATACGTTGGCTATAATTTAACGCGTACATTTACAACGTTGCCTAAAGGCCGTTCCAACTTATACCAAACCACCCGCATGGCAATAGATGGTAAGGTATATTTTGCTAAAACGTTCCAGGTTAACTACAGCGCTTCAAAAAACTTTGTAAGTGGTATAGCTAATGCCAGTAACCCATTAATTGTGAATGCGGGCTTCCAGAAAGAGTTTCTTGAAAAAAGAAACCTGGTATTAACGTTTGATGTTTATGACGTGTTCCACCAAAATAACTTTATCAGGCAGGACCTTACCGGCGATGGTGGTATAACCAATACGGTATCAAGTTCATTAAGTCGGTATTTTATGGTTGGCTTACGCCTTAATCTTCAAAAATGGAGCGGTAGGCCACAGCGTAATGGCAAAAACATGCAGCGCAGAGGCGACGGTAGCTTTATCTACAACTAACACCTGAAACATATCAACAACAAAAAAGCCTTGCTAATAATTTAGCAAGGCTTTTTTGTTGTTGGGTAATTCTCTTATTTCTTTACTTGTGAGAATTTATAATATGATGATGTTTTATAAGTCTCGCCCGGTTTTAAAGTTGTTGTAGGGAACGATGGTTGGTTTGGAGAATCAGGGAAGTGTTGAGTTTCCATAGCAAATGCTGTTCTGAAATCGTCTTTGCTGCCACCTTTAAAGGTATTTTTGCTTTGCATAAAGTTACCGCTGTAAAATTGAAGGCCCGGCTCCTGGGTGTAGATATCCATTACTATACCGCTTTTATCGCCTGTAACTGTAGCAGCGTGGTTAAATTTACCAGCGCCAGCGCTTCTAAGTACATAATTATGATCATAACCTGTACCATTTTTAAGCTGCTCGTTTTTAGCGTTGATGCGTGCACCAATAGTGGTTGGTTTATTAAAATCAAAAGGGGTACCTGCAACAGGCTCTAATTTTCCTGTCGGGATCAATGTAGAATCAACCGGAGTGTACTTATCAGCATTGATCTGTACAACATGATTAAGGATTGTACCACTACCTTCGCCGTTTAAATTAAAGAACGCGTGGTTAGTTAAGTTCATAACGGTAGTTTTATCAGTAGTAGCTTCATAATCCATATGCAGCTCGTTATCGTCATTTAAGGTATAGGTGACCTTAATTTTTGCATTACCCGGGAAACCGCCTTCCATATCTTTTGACAGGTAGCTCAATTCTAATGCGTTGTTGCCTTTCTGTACGGCATCAAACATTACATATTGGAAGCCTGCTTTGCCGCCATGCAGCGTATTTGGGCCATTATTAATGGTTAGGGTAACCTGTTTACCATCTAACATAAATTTGCCTTTAGCAATGCGATTACCGTAACGGCCTATAGTTGCACCAAAATATGGCTCGGTAGAGTTTTTATATTCTGCAGCAGTTTTAAAACCAACAACTACATCTGTTAAAGTATCTTTTATACCAGGAACAAATAAGCTTACCAGGCGCCCCCCATAATTGGTAAAGATCGCTTTTAGGCCATTTTTATTTTTCAACACATAGAATGATGCTTTTTTAAGACTCGGATCAGCAGTTGAAACAGAATCGGTTTTAGTACTATCTGTAACGGTAGTTGTTGTTGATGATGAGTGACAGGCTGCCAATAAAAGCAGCGCAGGCAACACACCTGTGATAAATTTTAGTTTCATGTTTTTAATTTAAGTTAGTAGTATTGGTTATCTTTTTGCTTGTTTTTTCAGCCATTGGGTCAGGTCCTTAGCAGCAATATCATTCTGATAACCTGCCGGCAACCTGCCGTTTACATATTCGTTATATAGCCATGGGTCGCCCACAGCAAACACCATACCCTTACCATATTTGGCAATTGCAGCAATTACAGATGAGCCATCGGCTGATTTGATCACGCCTTTAGCATCGGGGCTGTTTAAGCTGATGCTGCTTACATCTTTTAAAAATACTTTGGGGTTTGATTTGAAAACCGCGTTATCAACCCATGACGCTTCGCCATCTTTAAAATGCCTATCATCAATTACGTGGTTGGGCAAGTCATTGTTAAAATGAAGGCCAAACTTTGCGGCCAATGTATTAAAGTGCGGTAGCTCAACATTGGCGCTATCATTAGCCATTAGTACCAATACCCCGCCTGCTTTTACCCAAAGCGCTATTTGTGTTGCGTCGTTTTCCTGAATATAGTTGGGATTTGCCGTTTCTTTTTTAGTATCAGGGTCGACAATAATATAGACACTGCTATTGCGGAGTGTTGCTAATGTCGGTGCCTCGCCTAACGTATCAAGGCTAAATCCGCTGTCTTTAAACCAAACGCCCCATTTACTAAAGCCGCTGTCTTTTTCATCGTTCCATAAATAATGGAAGCGCTCTATGCCGGTTTTGGTTTTATGCGTTTCGTGGTTAAAATAAGTATCGAGCGTTACTGTTTGCGCATATGCATGCAGCATTATCGCCGATAAAAATATTGCTGTGCAAACAAAAAGTTTGTTCATAATAAACTATCCATCTATTATTAATAGTTATAATTGGCCATAGCGAAGAACGCTATTTAATAAAGATAAACAAAAAGCAATAACTTACTTAGCTTAACTCAACCTGTTTCATTTTAGGCGTAAATATATGCATTACCACCCAAGCCAATAAATAAGCACCACCGCAAATACAGAAAATGATGTTATATCCAACTGTAATATTACCGGCTAATTTATATTTGTCTAAAATAAAACCTATAAATATTGGGAACAGGATACCACCAACAGCACCGGCCATACCACCTAATCCCACTACAGAACTTACCGCTCTTTTAGGAAACATATCTGATGCAGTTGTAAATATTGTTGCACTCCATGCTTGATGGCCCGCTGCTGCCAGGCTTATCAAAGCTACTGCTTGCCAAATATTGGTGGCAAATTGCGCTGTTACTATGGGTACAATACAAAATGCAAATATCAGCATAGACGTTTTACGTGCTTTAAAAATTGGCCAGCCTTTTTTTATGAACCATGACGACAAGTATCCACCCCCAATGCTACCAACCGTGGTTGCTGTATACACGATGACTAACGGAAGGCTTGGTTTTTTAAGATCGAGTGCAAAAGTACTGGCAAAGTAACCCGGCAGCCAAAAAAGGAAAAACCACCATATAGGATCAGTTAAAAGCTTGCCAAAAACAAAGCTCCATGTCTGGCGAATACGTAATAACTCTATCCATTTTACTTTTTTGTCCTGATTGGCTATTTCTGCAGCCAATTCAATATCACTATGAATGTAATCGTACTCGGCAGGGGTTATTTTTTTATGGCGAGACGGTATTTCATAAAATATCAACCAAAACGCCAACCATACAAAGCCTATTGCACCGGTAATTAAAAATGCCATTTGCCAACCATACCAGCCTAATATAAGAGGAACCATTATGGGGGCTACCACCGCACCTATATTTGCGCCTGAATTAAATATGCCTGTTGCAAATGCACGTTCTTTTTTAGGAAACCATTCAGCAACTGATTTGATAGCTGTCGGGAAGTTACCGGCCTCACCAATACCCAATGCAGCCCTAACTACTCCAAAACCAATTGTGGACTTAACAATAGCGTGCAGCATAGCAGCAATGCTCCAAAGAATTATAGAAATTGTATAGCCCAGTTTAGTGCCTATTTTATCAATAATAGCGCCAAATCCTACCAAGCCAATTGCATATGCCGCGGTAAATGCCATTACAATATGGCTATAATCTGATTCATTCCAATGAAACTGAACCTCGAGTGTCGGTTTTAATAAGCCTATAACCTGCCTGTCAAGATAATTTATAGTGGTAGCAAAAAATAAGAGGGCACAAACTACCCAACGGTAGTTGCTAATTTTAGTATCAGTCATAATTGGTTATAAAATGTGGGCGTTTAGCCGGGTACAATATAAGATATAAATTAATTAGTAGTACTTATACACCACTAAAAACAGAAAATCCTCCATCCACACAGATCATAGACCCGGTTACAAAGGCCGATGCATCGCTTAATAACCATACTAATGCACCGATTAATTCGTCAGGATGACCAAAGCGTTTAAATGGTGTGTTACGGATAACGCGTTCTCCCCTATCAGTATACCCCCCATCAGGCTTAGTTAACAGGTTACGGTTTTGTTCTGTCAGGAAAAAGCCGGGTGCCAACGCATTCATACGGATAGCATCGCCATAACGGTTAGCCAATTCAACAGCGAACCATTGGTTATAGCAATCAACAGCTGCTTTACCCATGTTATAACCCAGCACACGCGTTACAGCGCTCTTAGAGTTCATGGATGATATATTTACTATGCTGCCTTTGCCCGCAGTTTTAACAATAGCCTCGCCAAATATTTGTGTAGGGATAATGGTTCCCCAAAGATTTAGCTCTGTCACTTTTTTCATGCCGGCAAGGTTCATGCTAAAGATATCCTGCTCTGGTAGTAAAACACCTTCGGGCATATTGCCACCTGCAGCGTTTACCAGCCCGTCAATGCGTCCGTAGGTGGCTAATACTTTATCTTTTGCAGCTACTAATGCGGCTTCGTCTAACGCGTCAGCAATTAGCGCTATGGCCTTGCCGCCGTTTGCGTTAATTGTTGCTGCCCTTTCTTCGGCAACCTGTTGGTTTCTGCCCAATATACCTACCGTACCACCGGCCTCAACTATACCATTTACAAACGAGTTACCTAATATGCCTGTGCCGCCTGTAACTACAATAACTTTACCTTTTAACGAGAATTTATTTTCCACCTTGTATCTGTTTATCTTATTTAATATCTGCAATGTTTAAAACGTCCATGTCGGTATAGTCCAGGTTTTCGCCCGCCATTCCCCATATAAAACTATAGCTGGCTGTACCACTGCCAGAGTGTATGCTCCACGGCGGCGATACCACCGCTTCATAATTGCCCATAATTATATGGCGGGTTTCCTGTCCCTCGCCCATATAATGAAATACACGTTGACCTCCCGGAACATCAAAGTAAAAGTATGCTTCCATGCGCCTGTCGTGCACGTGTGCTGGCATAGTGTTCCAAACACTCCCATCACTTAAAATAGTTAAGCCCATGACCAACTGGCAGCTTTGGATTCCTTCGGAATGAATATACTTATTAATAGTCCGGCGATTAGCAGTCGAAGCGTCGCCTGCGTTTACTTTTACGGCCTTATCGTTAGTTAATAAAGTAGTTGGATAATTGGTATGTGCCGGGCATGACAGCAAATAAAATACGGCAGGTTTAGTGCTGTCCTTGCTTGAAAACTTTACACTTTTCACGCCTTTACCTATATACAGGCAGTCCAGCTTACTTATGCTGTAGGCTTGTCCGTCTACAATTACTTCGCCATCACCGGCTACATTGATGATACCGATTTCGCGGCGTTGTAAAAAATAATCAGCCTTTAAATTTGGATAGTTTTCCAGTTCAAGCTGCTTATTAACAGGGTTTGCCGCGCCGACGATCATACGATCATAATGTGTATAAACACAATTGATTTCATTGGGCTTTACTATTCCATCCAGCAAAAACCGCTCACGAATGGCAGCTGTTTGGTACGATTTAAAGTCTTCGGGATGGACGCTATAGATAGATTTCAATACTATTTAGATTATTGGTTACGAATAGCAATTTTACAATTTATCACTCAATTAAAAGCTATTACAATTATATTTTTACGCAAACGATGCAGAATAATTTTCGTACGCCATATTTAAAACCAAACGATTGCATAAATTTTAATGTGATTATTGACTTATATAACCAAATACTTGTATTATTGAATATTAAACCAATTATGCCTTACCGTTAGGTGCTAAATTATCAATCATGAAAAGAGTATTTTTTTATAAAATTGCCTTTTTGGCTATAATATGTTTTATCAGCACTGCTGCATCGGCCCAAATGAGCGAGAGCGATGCTAAAGCCTGGGTTGTAAAAGGCGAGTGGCGAAATGGCCTGACATTAAACATGTACGCCGGACTTAACAACGCCGAGTTTGCAAAGCAATACCAACGCAATAAAGTTTACTGGGATAAAGCATTTACATTTTTAAGAACTACACAACTGGATACACTGTCTGTAGGTAAACATGTTATAGACGGGGATAATGTATTTGTAACCGTAACCGAGGGGCCCACAAAGGATTATGATAAAACCGGTTGGGAAGCACATCGTAAATACCTGGATGTACATTTAATGATAAACGGAAAAGAACGCATTGGTGTAATGAACCCTACCAACGCAACCGTTACTAATCCTTATGATGAAAACAAAGATGTAGCTAATTACGACCCGGCTACAAAGGGCAATTATTACGTAGCAGATAGCAATACCATGTTGATATTTTTCCCATTGGACTCGCACCGCCCAAGTATACATGTAGATGGGTATGATAAGGTAAAAAAACTTGTTGTTAAAATTAAAGTAGCCCAATAACAATGAAATACAGAGCCACGTTATTAGTCTTTATAATATCAATAGGTATAAGCAGCTTTAAGGCAATTGCACAGTCCGATGTTAAAGAGGCATTTAAGTTTGCAACCGCACAGACCGATGTAATGCTTACGGAAACACTTGCTGCCAAAGCTAAAGCCAACAATGCAAAACTGGTTGAACCCCGTAACCTTGATAATAATAGCAACCTGCATATAGTTAATGCAGGTGATTGGTGCAGCGGCTTCTTCCCGGGATGGTTATGGTACTTGTATGAATATACCGGCGATAAGAAATGGCTAACAGAAGCGCAAACATACTCCGCCTTTATTGAATCTGAAAAGAACAATACAGGCACCCATGATCTTGGTTTTGAGATCTATTGCAGCTTTGGCAATGGGTATCGTTTAACTAAGGACCCGGCTTATAAAGATGTTATTATACAGGCAGCTAAATCGCTGTCAAAACGCTTCAATCCAACGGTTGGCGCTATCAGGTCATGGGGCGCTATCGGTCAGCCCAAATTCACAGTGATAGTGGACAACATGATGAACCTTGAAATGTTGTTTGAGGCTACCCGCTTATCCGGCGATTCATCGTTTTATAAGATCGCAGTTACACATGCCAACACAACGATCAAAAACCATTTCAGGCCCGATAACAGCTCATACCATGTGGTTAACTACGACCAGGAAACCGGTAAGGTACTTGAGAAGGTAACCGCGCAGGGCTATGCTAACGAGTCGGCATGGGCGCGTGGGCAGGCATGGGGACTGTATGGTTATACCGTATGCTATCGCGAAACAAAGAATAAAGCTTATTTAGATCAGGCTGAGAAGATAGCCCACTTTATTCTATATAACCCCGAGTTGCCAAAGGACCTCATCCCTTATTGGGACTATAATGTACCCGATAAAGCCGTTCAGCCACGTGATGCTTCGGCGGGCGCTATTGCGGCATCTGCGTTATTGGAGTTGAGTACTTATAGTAAAACTAACGCAAAGCTTTATGCTGCAGCAGCTAATAAGATCATAAGTAATTTAAAAGGTTATCAGCCTGCTCCCGGAGAAGGCAAAGGTTTTTTATTGTTGCACAGCACCGGCAGTGCGCCAGCCCACAGCGAGGTCGATGTACCTATAATTTATGCTGATTATTATTACTTGGAGGCTCTGATCCGTCAGCAACGCCTGCATGACCACCAACCGGTAGTTAAGCAGTAATTGTTATAATACCAACTGCGCATGCAGCTTCACTAATGTTTGTTGTGGATCGGCAGACAAGCCCGGGTGCACCTTTGATGCCTGGACAACCGTACTACGTGTAGCCGTAAGCCATCGAAAACGTGAGGCTTCGTCCAACTGAGCTATGGGGCCACCCTCTTTACTGCCTTTGCAGATCTGTTCAAACGCATACAGGTTGGCTTTGATCTGTTCAGCCTCATCGGGGTTGGTAAAGCAGCATATCTTGGCTTCGTTAACTGTGATTATGGCTTGCAGGAAGTTCAGCTTCTTGCAGAACAATATAACGCCGACATTCATAAACTCCTCACGCTCTACCCTTGGCACAACGCGAACTACGGCGTACTCAAAAACGTGTTTCCCTGGCATGGTTTGCTTCTTTTATAAATATTTCTGATGCAGCTATTCGCAGCAACAGAAACTGTACATATACTTCTCTTCGTTCGGCTGCTTCCTCTATGTTGTCTGCCAACCATTCATCCGGTATCAATGCTGCAATATCGCGGATAACTGTTTCATTTAAGATCGCTTTAAACTCAATGTCTACCGCTTCCAGTTCGGTTGCGCCCATTAGCAAAACATGGTCCTTAACCTGTACAAACGGGCGCACAGCCTGCTCCTTCCAGTTATCCCACGAGTGGTGGAAATACAGCGCCGCGCCATGGTCTATCAGCCAAAGCTCTTTATGCCATATCAGCATGTTGGTGTTACGCGGCGTACGATCAACATTGGTAAGCAGGCAATCCAGCCATACAATTTGCGAAGAGAGATTATGGTCGATTATAGTAACAGCCGGATCAAACGTTATGGCGCCCGACAGGTAATGCAAAGCCAAATTCAAACCTACGCTTGCTTTCAATAAGTCCTGGATCTCTTCGTCACCTTCGGTGCGGCCAAAGGCTTCGTCTAAATTGGCAAATACCAGTTCAGGTACCTTTAAACCTAACACACGCGCCAGTTCGCCGCCTATCAGTTCGGCAATCAGCGCTTTTACACCCTGCCCGGCTCCCCTGAATTTGAGCACATACAAAAACTCGTCGTCCGCTTCGGCAATTGCGGGCAACGACCCGCCTTCGCGCAACGGGGTAACATAACGGGTAACATTTACGGTTCTAAGTTCCATTTGATATCAGGCCTTAAAACTAAACATTTATATTAAAATAAGCAGGCATTTAACACAAGTGATCCACTTTAAAAAGTGGATCACCTGGATCACCATTTTTATATAACTATTTGATAAATAAACTGTTAACTTTTTTAGCGGATCACCGTGGATCACTTATAAAGCTTCAGGTAAAGTTATTTAAGCTCCTGTAAATAAAACGTTTATATATTTTGTCAAATTCCTGACTTTTTGGGGTGGATCGGTCAAAGTGGATCATGCATAAGCAACTTATGTATTATCCCTTAACCCCTAAAACAATATTTCTATACCTGGTGTAGCGTTATTTTTCACTGACACGTTTTATATTTATATACACTAACCTAACTTTACCTTAATGAAACTTAAACTGACAATTTTGGCGTTTGCGTTATTTATTGCGCGGGCGTATGCTCAAACAAACAACACCATATCTATAATGTACGCGCCAGGTTCGGGCGATGTAAACATACATGGTGCTATAGGCGATTTTGGCTATAAATCTAAGCCTTCAAAGGCTTTTGGCCTTGGATATACCAGGCAGGTAAAAAAGTTTTTGTCTTTTGAAACCGGTTTAGCTTATTCACAAAGTGATGTCGAAGAAACCTCTTTCCCCTCCGGTCATCTTAATACTTATTACGACAAGATTAACCTAATTACCATACCACTTTTAGTGAGGCTTAACTTCTTAAAGTTTTTTTATGGGGATGCAGGTATTACCGCTGATATTCAAACTAATTATACCAGCAGTTCTTTAGCACCAAAGCAAACAGGCATTGGTATTGAAGCCGGCTTAGGTGCCAAATACAGCTTCAGATCGGTCGCGCTATTTGTCAGCCCTTATGCGCAATATCATGGCTTAAAAAAGTTTGATAGAACGGGGCGAAACTTTGAGTTATTAAATTCAGGTGTAAAACTTGGTGTAGGTTATAATTTTTAATACTACTTTTATATATAACCTAAACGCTAATAAATGAGACTACAATTTACAATTTTAACCTTAGGCCTTTTCATTACTCAAGCTTATTCACAAGCTAAAAATACCTTGTCTGCTACATACGCTGCCGGCGCCAGTAACCTTACATTCTTTGGCAGGAGACAAAGCGACGCAAGTTATGAATCACAAAGCGGCAATATATTTGGTATAACTTATGCTCAAAAACTTAACAGATCTTTTTCATTCGAAACTGGTATAAACTTTACTAACAGCAACGTAAAGGAAAGTTCGTTTGGCCTTGGGCATACAGTAAACAGTTACGATAATATCAAAGCGGTTTCGATTCCTGCATTATTAAAACTTTCTTTTCTAAAATATCTATACGCCGATTTCGGTTTTAATATCAGCATACAGACTAATCATACAAATTATTCGCTCGCATCAAATCAATCGGGTATTGGATGCGAAGGAAGTGCAGGGGCTCAATATGACCTCGGAAAAATTAAATTATTTGTTGCCCCATACTTTCAAATATTAAGTGTGGGTAAATTCGATAGAAAAGCCAGTGATGAGGATTTGTTAAATTCAGGTGTAAAATTCGGCATCGGATACAACTTTTAATTTGAGCGGAATATTCTAACTTTAACTACCAAATAATCAAAACATGACGGTAGACGAAATTATGGCCGAACTTAAAGCCAAAGGCGATGATAAGATCAAAAATATATTAGTAAAACACGGTGTAAAAGAGCCGTTCTTTGGTGTAAAGGTTGAGTATTTAAAACCTATCCAGAAAAAAGTCAAGAAAGACTACCAGTTATCAAAAGACCTGTACGCTACCGGCAATGCGGATGCACAATACCTTGCCGGGTTGATAGCCGATGATAATCAAATGTCGCCTGCCGATCTGCAAACATGGGTTGATCAGGCGCTGTCAAATAATATCAGCGAGTATACGGTGCCTTGGGTAGCTGCGGAGGGAAAGCATGGTTTTGATATGGCTTTAGAGTGGATAAACTCAAACCAAACCCATATAACCGCCGCCGGCTGGGCCACGCTGGCAAACCTGGTTGCACTTAAGCCGGATGATGAACTGCGTTTAGATGCTTTAAAAGAATTAACAGATCGTGTAGTTAACACCATTCATTCATCGCCTGATAGGGTGCGGTCGGCTATGAACATTTTTATTATATCAGCCGGCAGTTATGTTAGCGCCTTAAATGCTTATGCAAATGAAGCGGCTAAAAAAATCGGTGTAGTTACGGTTGATAAAAACGGAACATCATGCAGAGTGCCCGATGCTATCGAATATATAGCAAAAGCACAGGCGCGGGGAAGCTTGAGTAAGAAGAAGAAAACGGTGAAGTGCTAATTATTTGCTGTGGACAATATTATCATTACTAAAGTTACACCGCCAAGGCTTAAAGCGCTGCAATACATCAGCCATAAAACTTTTGTAGATGCATTTGCGCACCTGAATAATCCTGCGGATTTAGAAATCTTTTTGAACGACCACCTGACAGAACAATCTTTAGCTATAGAAATAAGCAATCCTGAATCTGAGTTTTATTTTGCCGAAATCGATGGTGTGCCTATAGCTTACTTTAAAATAAACACCGGCAATGCCCAAACCGAATTAAGAGAAGTGCAGGGATTGGAGATTGAACGGATCTACGTATTGCAAGGCCACCAGGGTAAAAAGATCGGTGAGCTGCTCATCAACGAAACTATAAACATCGCGAAGCAGAGAAACAAAACCTATATATGGCTTGGCGTATGGGAGAAAAATCTAAGAGGTATCAATTTCTATCAAAAAAACGGTTTCGTGATATTTGACAAGCACCGGTTTAACGTAGGTAACGATATGCAAACTGATATTATGATGAAGCTGGAATTGATATAAATATCCCGACAAACTTTTTATAGCGAAAAGACCTCGCTGTAGCAAAATGATTACCAATCAAACCATTGCATTTGTGCTGAATTATTAATTAAATTGGCTGCATGAAAACTAAATCAATTTTATTCCCCCTGCTTTTTGTGGCGGCATCTGTATCTGCACAGAACAAGGATTGGCCTAATATTAAAAAATACGAACAAGCTAACAGCGAAGTACCTGCACCCGAAAAAAGCGAGAAACGCGTTGTGTACATGGGCGACTCGATCACCGATTTCTGGATAGGTAACGACCCTACATTTTTTGCTGATAAAGGTTATTATGATCGTGGTATCAGCGGCCAAACAACCGGCCAAATGTTAGTGCGCTTCCGCGAGGATGTTATCAACTTAAAACCTGCCGTAGTAGTAATACTGGCCGGCATTAATGACATTGCCGAAAATAACGGCCCTTCAAAACTGGAAGATGTGATGGGTAACATCATATCAATGGCTGAGTTGGCGAGGGCAAATAAGATTAAGGTTGTATTGTCATCAGTAACCCCGGCCGCGGCTTTTCCATGGAGGCCAACTATCGACCCCAAAGAAAAAGTAAAAGCTTTAAATGGTATGATAAAAGCTTATTGCGCTCAAAATAACTTTATCTACCTGGATTACTTTACAGCTATGGTTGATGAAAACCGGGGATTACCTACTACCCTATCAAAGGACGGTGTACATCCAAACCTGGCAGGTTATAAAATAATGGAGCCGTTGGCCGAAAAAGCCATTGCACAGGCGTTAAAAGCTAAACAATAGCATAATAAAAAGAAAGCCCTGTAAATTTTACAGGGCTTTCTTTTTTACTCTAACTCCTTAAAGTAATTGGGGTAATCGGTAATGATCCCGTCTACTCCCATACTTTTAAAATTCTTCATTTCGGCAACTGTGTTTATCGTCCATGGCGCTACCAATATCCCTTTTTCATGGCATTGCTTTACCATATCGGGAGTTAACAATTTACCAGACGGATTATAAAACATTGGTGAGAAACCCAATTTAGCTACATCCGCTTCAACATTTAAGGTTTTGCTATCGGTTAAATAGCCCAGTGCTATTTCAGGATTAGTGCGGTGCACAACCTGTAAAGGGCGCATATCAAAGGATTGTATAACCAGGCGCTTACCCAACTTTCTCGGTTTAAGCACGTCCATTACCAGCTTCATATACGGCTCGGGTGCCGGCTGGTCAAAGCCATCCGTCTTTTCTGCTGATTTTATCTCTACCAGCCAGTAAACATCCGGCAAACCTTTAGCCTTTGTATAAGCATCAACAGCATCTATCATTTCGCCTAACAACGGGGCGTAAGTTGGCTTATTTTCCTGTTGAGGATAACCAGGGTTTGTGCCGATAATGAAAGGCTTTATATCTGCATAATTCATTTGGTAAAACGTATATTTCGTTCTGGCAGCTGCCGGGATGTTGCTTCCATCGGGCATTTTGGTGTAAGCCGGGTTGAAAGATTCGTCGTGATAAACCACAACCTTGCCATCCTTGGTAATATGCACATCCAGTTCCACCATATTGGCACCTACTTCAATGCCTTTGGTCATAGCCTCAATGGTATTCTCGGGCATTAAACCCCGGGTACCGCGATGGCCCACTTTAAAAAATGCGGGATAACCTTTTTTACTTTGCGCCATTAATTTTTCGCCGGTAATTGTAAATAAGCTTAATAAACTTAAGCAGGTAAATAACACGGCGTTTCTTAGTTTGTTCATTGGTAATTATTGATAGTCTATTTTAAACATAAATATAATCCAGCCGCTACAGCCGAACCTATAATTGGCCCCACTACAGGTACCCAGGCGTAATCCCAGCCGCTGCTCCCTTTTTCGGGGATAGGTAATATGGCATGCATGATACGCGGACCTAAATCGCGGGCCGGGTTGATGGCATATCCTGTAGTACCACCCAACGATAAGCCTATTGCCCAAACCAGTAATGCTACCGGCAAAGCACCTAACGAACCTAAGCCGATTGGTGTCTTCTCTGCACCTAACTCGCCTTTGGTAAAGTAGAATATCACGAACAATAACACAAATGTGCCTATAACTTCGCTGATGATATTTGACAACGGATTACGGATAGCCGGCGAAGTGCAAAATACTGCCGCTTTAGTACCGGGATCTTTGGTAGTGAAAAAGTGATCGCGGTACATCAGGAACACCAGTAAGGCGCCTAACATAGCCCCGGCAAATTGTGCCGCTATAAACATAGGTACTTTGGCCCAAGCAAACTGGCCCGCAATTGCCAACGCAATGGTAACCGCGGGGTTTAAATGCGCGCCGCTATAAGGGCCGGCAATTACAACACCTGCAAAAACCCCCAAAGCCCATCCTGTGGTTATTACTATCCAGCCGCCGTTGTGGCCCTTGGTGCCGGTTAAAATTACGTTTGCTACTACCCCGTTTCCTAACAGGATAAGGAACATGGTGCCGATCAATTCGGCGGTAAATTCTGACATCTCTTTAATTATTTAGGTTAGTTTATTGGTTTATTTTATAACTCGGTCCATACTTTAACAGCGGCTACCGCTTTGTTCCAGCCTTTTACCATTTCGTCACTGTTAAGCGTGGTGTCAGGCTCAAAACTGCGGTTAATTTGCCATTGCTTTTGGATCTCATCAATATCACTCCAAAAGCCGATAGCTAAGCCGGCAAGATAAGCTGCGCCTATGGCGGTAACTTCGGTTACTTCGGGGCGTACAACGGTGGTTTTTAAAATATCCGCCTGGAACTGCATTAGCAGGTTATTGGCAGTTGCACCACCATCAACCCGCAATTGCGCTATTTGTGCGCCTGAATCTGCTTCCATCGCCTTTAAAACTTCTAAGGTTTGATAAGCAATGCTTTCTAAAGCCGCACGTGCGATGTGCGCGTTATTGGTACCACGTGTTATCCCGAACATAGTACCACGGGCATATTGGTTCCAATGTGGGGCACCTAAGCCTGCAAATGCAGGTACGAGGTAAACGCCGCCACTATCGGGCACCTTACCAGCAAGTGTTTCCACCTCGGCAGATGTGTTGATAATTTTCAACTCATCGCGCAGCCATTGCACAACAGCGCCGGCAATAAATATACTGCCTTCAAGCGCGTATTGCACCTTGTCGCCTATTTTCCAGGCTATGGTGGTAATAAGGTTATTTTTGGAGATGATAGGCTTATCGCCGATGTTCATCAGCATAAAACAGCCTGTACCATATGTATTTTTAACCATACCTGTTTTGGTACACATTTGTCCGAATAACGCTGCTTGCTGGTCGCCGGCTATACCTGCGATAGGTATTTTTGCAGCCAGCACGTTGCCGGCAGTTTCGCCATAAACTTCGCTACTTGATTTTACTTCGGGCAGCATACTTGCCGGGATGGTAAACATCTCCAGCAATTCTGTGTCCCATTGCAGAGTGTTGATATTATAAAGCATGGTACGCGAAGCGTTACTTACGTCTGTTACGTGCACATTGCCCGCGGTCATGTTCCAAATCAGCCATGAATCAATAGTACCAAAAGCCAGTTTACCTGCTTCTGCCTTTTCTCTTGCGCCTGCTACGTTAGTTAAGATCCATTGCACTTTGGTTGCCGAGAAATAGGCATCAAGCACCAATCCTGTTTTTTGTTGGATGATTTTATCCGCGCCTTTTTCTCTAAGTCCATCGCAAACGGACGCCGTGCGCCTGTCCTGCCACACTATAGCATTATGTATAGGCTCGCCGGTTTCCCTGTCCCATACAACGGTTGTTTCGCGCTGATTGGTGATACCGATGGCGGCAATGTCTGTTGATTTAAGGTTGGCTTTTATTACAACTTCGGCGGCTACCGATGCCTGGGTCGACCAAATTTCGCGGGCATCATGCTCAACCCATCCTGGTTGCGGATAGATCTGGGTAAACTCCTTCTGAGCGACCGCCACAATGCTGCCTGCCTTATTGAAAATAATAGCCCGCGAGCTGGTTGTGCCCTGGTCTAACGACAAGATGTACTTCTCCATTAAAAATTACTTTTAGGTTTGGTATTGGTTGGTTTATTTAACAAATATATTTTTTATTCTCAGTATATTGTTCAGCAATGTACTGGTTTGCTAACTGGTTAAAACTATTCACCTGTGCCTCTTCCCAAGCAAGGGTGTAGTTTAATTCGGTAGCCATTAATCTTGCAACAGCCGGAGCTAAACTCATAGCTGCTCTTGCATCTAAGAACAAGATCCGCATTCGTCTTGCCAATACGTCTTCAACCGTACGGGCCATTTCGTTTTGTACAGCCCATACAACTTCTGCACGCAGGTAAGGTTGCTCGTTATCTAACTTCTGGCCCAACTCCGGCTCCGCTTTAATCAGCACCTGTATAAATTCTGCGTCATTGCCATAAACTGAGAGCTGATCATTGCTAAGATTTTTTTGATACCCATGTATTTTTAAGTTCCTGGTGTTGCATGGTTTAGCGGTTAATCCTGCAACCTGTATGGCTTTATCGACGGTATCTTCAGCCATCTTCCTGTAAGTCGTCCATTTACCCCCGGTAATAGTAATTAACCCTGATGCGTTTACGATCAGTTTATGGCTCCTTGAAATTTCCTTAGTAGCATTGGTGTCCTTATCAGGAGCGGCTAAGGGGCGCAAGCCTGCAAACATGGACAATATATCATTGCGCGTTGGCGCTTTTATGAGGTATTGTCCTGCTGTTTGCAAAATAAACGCTACCTCCTTGTCTAAGGCTACGGGTTCAAGGCTATGGTTCTCTAATGGGGTATCTGTTGTTCCTACTAATACGTGATTGTGCCATGGTACGGCAAAAAGCACACGGCCGTCTGTTGTAGCGGGGATCATTATCGCACTGTCGCCATGCAGGAACGACCTGTCCAACACCACATGCACCCCCTGGCTCGATCTAACCAATGGCTTTTGCGCTGCGCTATCCATCTGCAAGATCTGGTCGACAAATACCCCCGTAGCGTTGATAACAATTTTTGATTGGAGATTAAAAAATTTTCCACTTTCAATATCACAAGCAACTACGCCGTTAATTTTTCCGTCGCCGGCTTTTAGTAAATCGATTACTTTCATGTAATTCAATAATACGCCGCCTTGTTCGGCAGCGGTTTGGGCGAGGTTTATCGCTAAACGCGCATCGTCAAACTGGCCATCCCAGTATTCTATCCCACCTTTTAATCCATCAGCTTTAATTTCGGGAATGATGCCTATTAATTCATCCCGCGAAAGCGATTTTGATCGCCCGAAGCTAAATTTACCAGCCAGCCAATCGTACATTTTCAGGCCGATAAGGTATTTCATTTTATCAATCCAGCTATAGCATGGAATTATGAACGATTGCTTTTTTACCAGGTGAGGCGCATTTTGTAACAACAAGCCACGCTCATGCAAGGCTTCGTAGACCAGGCCTATATTTCCCTGCGCCAAATAACGTACCCCGCCATGCACTAATTTTGTGCTGCGGCTTGATGTGCCTTTGGCAAAATCGGCCTGCTCTAATAATAACGTTTTATATCCTCTTGATGCTGCATCTACTGCTGTACCCAACCCTGTTGCCCCGCCACCTATAATGATAATATCCCATAGATCGGTTTTATCCAACTCCTGTAAAAATCCTTCTCTTTTAAAACCTTTTTTATTTCCTATCATTTCATTTACCACTTAAACCCTTTCGTTTTTATTCAAAACGAAATATTAAACAATAATATGAAATATTTCGAAACCTGTAATGTTTTCTAAAAACAAGTTATCCACAGTTTTGTCAAAATAGGGCGAGTGTTCATTTATCCCAAATTTCTGCTAAATTGCAGCGTAAAATTTTTCTAAATGAGTAGTCTAACCGAGAGGCATCAGCATATTTTAAACCAGATCCAGCAAAAAGGAAGTGTTAGTGTATTAGATCTTTGTAATGAATTGGAAGTATCATCGGTTACTATTCGAAAGGATCTGAAACTTTTAGAGGATAAAAACTGCCTGTTTCGCACACACGGTGGTGCCACCCAAAACAACCCCTACACCACGGATCGGCCGGTAAACGAAAAAGAAAAACTACAATCCGCAGAAAAAATAAAAATAGGCGCTGCGGCAGCTAAACTAATCCAGCCCGATGATTCTATCCTGATAGCGTCAGGCACAACCGTACTCGCCCTCGCTAAAAGCATCCAACCGGTTGGCAACTTAACTGTTATTACATCAGCCTTAAATGTAGCGCTTGAATTGATCCACCATCAAAACATAGAAGTGCTGCAATTGGGCGGTATCCTCAGAAAAAGCTCCTCATCCGTGATGGGCCCATATGCCGAGAGCATATTAGCTGACTTTTTTTGCAGCAAGTTTTTTTTAGGGGTTGATGGTATAGACCTGGAGTTTGGCCTGACCACCACCAGTGCTATGGAGGCCCACCTAAACCGACAGATGATGGCGGTATCGCAAAAAACGATAGTTATTGCCGATTCAACCAAATTCGGTAAACGTGGCTTCGGTAAAATTTGCGGCCTGGATGAGATAGATCAAATAATTACCGACAAAGGACTACCAGAGCATATTGCCGAAAAACTGGAGAGTATGGGGGTTAAAGTAATCCTTGTATAAACATTAGCTTAAAACCACCTCGCGCAGCATAGACATAAACGCTTCTAACTTTATAGGTTTGGTTAAATAATTGTCCATTCCGGCAGCGTAACAAGCATCACGATTTTCTATCATAACATTAGCTGTCATAGCTACAATTAATGGCTGGCGGCGGCTATTTTTGCGGATATGGCGCGTTGTTGCTATGCCATCCAGTTCGGGCAGTTCTACATCCATTAATACCAGGTCGTAATATTTCTTATCAAGCATATCAATAACCTCTTTACCGGTTGTTGCCAATGCAGGTTTATAACCCAGTTTGTCCAGCACTTTCAATATCATTAATTGATTTATCGGGTTATCCTCGGCTACCAAAATTTTCATAGGGTGTAAAGTTGAGAAGTCTTTACTTAGCAAGTTTTCTGATTTTGGCCCCACATTAACACCTTGTTGTGTCAGCAACATCAAGGCGCTACCTAATTGCGATTTCTTAACCGGTTTATTTATTACTGACAAAAACAGACCAGGATGCTTCTTTCTAATATCCTGGCCAATTGTGCCCAATAATATTACCGGCAACTGCGGATGCACTGCTTTTACCGAAGCTGTTAAAGCCAGCCCATTCATTACAGGCATCTGCAAATCACAGATCATGGCATCAAATTTTTTATCATTTAACAGTTGCAAAGCCTCCCCGCCAGTTGTTGCCATTATTGGTTCCAAACCCCAATGTTGTAATTGTTTTTGTAGTATTTGGCGCTGGTTTACATTATCATCAACCACCAACAGCTCCTTATATTCCATAAGCGCTATATCAAAGCTAACTGCGGGCTTTTGTTGTTCGGCAGGTTCGCATTTGATATTGAATTTAAAGCTGGTACCTACCCCCACCTCGCTGGTTACAGTTATCTTCCCACCCATTAAAACAACCAGCCTGTCAGATATTGCCAATCCTAAACCCGTACCGCCATAGTTACGGGTTGTAGCCACGTCAACCTGTGAAAAAGCTTCAAATAAGTTATTTATTTTATTTTCGGGGATGCCGATACCCGTGTCTCTAACTTCAAAACCGAGTTCAATTTCGCCTGATGATTGATCAAGTAAATTTACGTTCACCAATACTTCGCCTTCGTGCGTAAACTTAAGTGCATTACCTACCAGATTTATCAATACCTGCCTTAACCGCATGCCATCACCGGTTACGGTAACAGGCAACCGATGATCGATATAACACATCAGATCAAGGTTGGAGTGCATTGCTTTGCTGGCAAACAGGTCCATAACCTCTTCCACGCAATTAACCAGGTCGAATGGGTGCCTGTCGATATCCATCTTACCCGATTCTATTTTCGAAAAATCAAGGATGTCGTTAATTACATTCAGCAGGGCCTCTCCACTATGAATTATAGCCTCGGTATACTCTTGTTGCTCGGCATCCAATTCAGTCTCTTTTAACAGCGCGGCCATACCTAAAACACCATTCATTGGCGTGCGGATCTCATGGCTCATGGTAGCTAAAAAAGTACTCTTTGCTTCGTTGGCGCTTTTATGCCTGAAAACATCCAGTTGTTTACGATAAACAACTATGATAAAACAAACCACGATAGCAAACGAGCACATCATGGCTGTTATAACCAATACTTCTATATTATCTTTCACTTCGTTCACGTTGTATGCCTATAAAAAAGATAATATACATGATCATAACAAAAGTATCATGTATGTTCCAGATGAGCAATTTTACATCACGGGATGCATGTTTGCTAACTACATTAGAAAAAATAAACTGGAACAAAGAACTGCAAAAATATAACAGAAAACCACTTGCAACCCACCTGCCCGCACTGGCAGTTAATTCTTTGTGGCTAAGCCTGTGTTGATTGGAAAGATAAATGCCGCTAAATGCAATTATGATAATTGCTTCTAAAGGGCGGGTATAGGTATTAAACTTGTATATGCTTTGAAAAAAAATAAAATTTATAACACATAAAATAGGATATACAATCATTATTACACGGCTCCATTTATTTACCAATGGAACGGAAAAAGCCCACTTGTAATACCATACTACTGCTACTAATTCAAAAGCGGTATATAAATGTAATAAGGGTAGGTTATTTTTATTATGGGCAGCCATAATAATACCGGCAATATTTATTAGTAATGCAATACCCAGGTAAATAATAAGTGTATGTATTGCTTTACCCAGCTTTTTGTAATAGATAACGCCGGCACCGATTGGTAAAAGTGTGCTGCCTGGTACAATATAACCCGAATAGAGATCAGAAAACGTCATTATAGGGGCACAATAAGGTGGGTTAACATACGGTAAGTTTCTCAGGCTAAAAATAACGTTATTATCGCTATAGAAACAATGTTTTAGTTAGAAATACTTTTTCAGTTATTTCAATTCCAGGTTTTGTTAAACAAGAAATGCCATCCGTTTTAGTGGATGGCATTAAGTTTTCATCAGGGTGATATATTACAATACTACTACCTGCCCGGTTTTAACAGATTCATCGCAGGCAAAAGCTATTCGTAAACTGTTAATAGCATCTTCTGTAGGGTGGCTTAAATCCAGATCTTCATCAATAGCTTTTTTAAAGAAAAGCTGCTCGCGGTCGCAAAGCCCCTGGTGATCGGGCTCATCATGCAAGTCAACAAACTCATCGGGTTTAGTAAATTCATCATCTTTATTCAGATCAGCATGGTGAACTTTAATCGATTCAGTCTTAGTGTGCGAATCAATATTATCAGACATTCCAACTTTTGATGATTCTTTAGCAACTATCGATACCGCGCCTTTTGGCCCAAAAACATCTTTAATAAAGAAAGCTGTCTCACTAACCATCGGGCCCCAGCCTGCTTCATACCAACCTATCGAGCCATCCTCGAAACGAATTTGAAGTTGTCCGTAGTTATAATTCCAGTCAGGTATATCATCAGTTAACCTTGCGCCTATTGCGCTTACCTGTACGGGTTTAGAACGCGTCATCTGGCACATAACATCGATATAATGCACAGCGCAATCAACAATCGGACTAAGGCTCTTCATTAAGTTACGGTGCACTGTCCATTTAGGGCCGTGGCTTTGCTGATTAAGGTTCATGCGCATTACCAATGGTTTACCCATTTGCTGGCTCAACTCTATAAACTTTTGCCATGACGGGTGATAACGCAATATATATCCCACAACTAATTTCTTACCTGCTTTTTTTGCGGCTTCGGCTACACGCACTGCGCCTTCTACTGTATCGGCCAACGGTTTTTCTATAAATACATGGCAACCGCTTTCAAAGGCTTTAATAGCAAAATCTTCGTGGGTATCCGGGTAGGTAGATATGCAAACCGCATCGGGTTTGGTAGCTTGTAGCGCTTCATCGTAATCGCTGAATAACTGATAACCACCACCCAGCTTTTCATTCAAAATCACTTTGCTGTTACCTGTTGATACAATACCACAGATCTCAAACCCATCAATATTATGGTAAGCTGTAGCGTGCGACGCACCCATATTACCACAACCAACCACTAACACTCTAATATTTTTAACTGACATATATTATTCTTATTTCTTGCTATCGTCTTTTACTCTTATGTTTCTAAAATACAATTCATCGCCATGCCCCAGGAACCCGATATGGCCGCTTTCGCGTTGTAAGCCGGGATGTGGTTTACCATCTGCTGCACCATTTTTACGGGCTTCGGTAATATCGGCATCATTAATAACGGTACCATTCAGGATAACTTTGATCTTAGGGCCCTTTACAATTACCTCTTCGTAGTTCCATTCGCCAACCGGTTTCAGGAATCCGCGTTTGGCAGGGATAGTACCGTAAACCGATCCATGATATTGATACACATGCAAATCTTTATACATTGGGTGTTCGTTATCTAATATTTGTAACTCCATGCCGGTATAGGCGGCATCACCTTCTAAAGGAGCCCTGATACCCAAACCGTTGTTAGCGCCAGGGGTTAACTTAAACTCAAAACGGAAAGTAAAATCGCTGTACTCATCTTTAGTATATAAGTTACCACGTGCCGATCCGCCTTTAGTTCCTTTTGGCCGTACAACCAACATTCCGTCTTCTGTTGTGTAATCCGTTGTGTTACCAATCCAATTGAACATATTGGTACCGTCAAACAACACTTTAAAACCTTGCTGTTTTTCCTCGTCGCTTAGCTCAAATGGTTTTACCTGTGGCAACTCTTTTATATAGATATCGCGGTAAGCCACCGGTGATCCATGCGCCTGCAACTCTATTTGTTCGATAGGGAAAATTGGCAGTTTCCTGTTCCAGTAGTTTTCTAATATCACATTATCGGTAACTAACTCGCCATTTAAATAAACAGTGACACGGTCACCTTTCATAATGATCCTGAAAGTGTTCCATTCGTCTAATTTATTATCGGCTACTTTAAGCGGTTTGCTTTCATACACCTGGTTATTGTACAAACCGCCAGAGCCTACCTGGGCACCTGCTTTTATGCGTGCGTTGTCCCAGATCTGTACCTGAGGCGAACCACGCAGGTAAATCCCGGCATCACCCTCTCCTTTTCCATCATTAATGATCTTCCAGTCAACCAGCATTTCAAAATCGCCATACTGTTTAACGGTTGCCAGGTTATTAAATCCTTTAGCGGCAAAATGCAATTCGCCGTTCGTCGGTTTCCATTCCTCTTTAGCCTGGATATCTGCTTTTGCTTGTCTCTCGGCAAGGGTCTTAGCGTCCATTTTTGAGCGCTTGATAGGGTCATCCACCAGACCTTTCCAACCTGTAAGATCCGTACCGTTAAACATCGATACAAAGCCCGGCTCAGGTTTCATGGCGTTCAAATACCTGTTTACAGCAGTTTTTTGGCGACCGGTTACAATAGCAGCTGTTTTAGTTAACAGCTCTTTAATAATATCCCCGGTATAAACACCTGCCACCGCAATATTAGCAACGGTGCTGGCAGCCACCTGCTGTAAAGCCGGATCATCTAAATATTTACCAACAAACAGGATCGAGTTGATACATTTAGCCTGCTCTATATTAGCCAGGATCTGTTTCTTCTGATCAACGGTTTGCGCTACCGCAAATGCATCGCGGAACAACAGTAACTTTTCCTCGGGTGTGTAAGTGTTTTGGTTTACAGACGCTAAATAACCATTAATAGCTGTATTTAGCAGATCCGCATCTTTAGTCTCGCGGGCTATTTTTATTAACGATGCAGTAGCGCCACCATTTACCCAAACCGACATCGCGTCAAGTGTAGCTTTTTTAGTTTCTGCGTTGCCAGTATTATAGTTATCGCTAACAATCTTTAATGCCTGAGGGCCGCCTAAACCAGCCAGCATTTTGTAGAATAACGGCTTTTTATTTGCAGGAGCAGCATCCATTTGTTTCACAACGATGTCAACTTGTTCTGCTTTATTATCGGCACTGCTTACAACAGCAATAAGGGCATCCTGGGTTGCTTCTTCTTCAGAGCCTATCGACTCGTTCAGCAAAGTAAACAATTGCGCTTCATTTTGTTTAGTCGAAACGTGCTTTAAAGCCGCGAAGGCGGCATGTTTAGTTTGCGGGTTCGCGCTTTTTAACTGTGTATAAATAGCGCCGAACTGCGCGGTTGCCGAGCGGGTATCCAAAATATCAATTAACGTCACTTGTGTTGCGGGTTTTACTGTTGGTATAGCATCAGCAAGTTGTTGCGTTACTGTGGCGCCTTTCATGTGGGCGATAACTTCAGCTATCATGTCTTTATCATCAGACGTGCCACTATCCATTAACTTTATCAACGAGCCAAGCACTTGCTCCTGCCCTATGTTAACCGCGGCGTTTATAGCGGCAAGCTTTACTTTATCATTTTTACTTTTCGCTAACGCGATTATGGCCGGCAATGCAGTTTTAGCATTGGTTTGGCCAAACATAAACAGTATATCGGCCTTTGCATCGTCATTAACTGTAGCTAATTTTTTAACCCAAAGCTTGGTTGTAACCGGGGTAATATAAGGCAGCGCAGATCTAAGGGCAGCGGCACGATACTGTGCATTTGCATCGCCGGCAGCGGTTAATAGCAATGGCTGATTATTTGCCGTTGAGCTAACCAGTATCTTTAACGCGCTTATTCTTATGTTTACCAGGTCATCAGCCTTAGCTTTAAGTAGCAGGCTGTTTGCTATTTTTTGCGCTAATATTTTGTTGCCTGTTTTAGCTAACTGCCCCGTATAGATGAGGTAGTATTTTGTGGCTTCGGTGTTTTCGTATTTATACCCGCTTTTTGCAGCTGCGGCAGCCAGTACTTTTTCAGATGATGGATCGGCGATATAAGCCAAAGCATAGTAGGATACCTTTGCAACAGTCGCATCATCAGTCTTAGCTAAAGCATTGATGGCCTTAGCGGCAGTTTTATACCGGCTATTTCCTAAAGCTTCAATAACAGAAAGTTTAGCCGCGCCATTTGCAGCCGGCAATGAAGCCAGCAATGCTGCTTTTGAAGCCGGCGAGTTAATTTTAACCAAAGCCCGCGAAGCCGCATCAGCCAAATCATTATCTGTTAAATAGCTTTTTAAAGTAGCAACTGCATCGTCTTTACCAACCAGGTCAAACTGCGCTATGATAAATTGTTTGGCTTGCCTGTCGGTTAGTTTTTGTAAACCTTTTATATAAGCGCTAACAGCCATTTTGCGCATTGCCTCATTACCTGTTTGGGTAGCAGCGGCAGTAAATCCACCTATGGTGTATTCTATAGCTGCGTTGTTGGCGACACCGGGGGCGCCGAGACCGCTTATCAGGGTCGTTAGACCATCCTCGCCCAAGGCGTTTATTTTGGTAACGTCATTTTTTAACGCGGCTGCGGTAAAAGCGGGCATATGCGCTAATACCTCGGCAACTTTTGCATCCTTGTCCTGCGCTTTGACTGCATTTTGCAGCATACCCAGTGCTAACAGGAAATATATTTTTTTCGTCATTGTGATTGATCTGAATGTCATTGTAAAACTGTTGCTTAGATATTATAAGGTGCACGCATAGCAGGGTTTATCAACCTGTTTGCTGCTTCATCATCAATAAACTCCATTTTAACCGGGTCAAACTTTAACGACCTGCCTAATTTTAGAGCTATCATCCCCATATTTACAATATTGCACGAGCGAAGCGCATTCTCTTCATTCAGCGTAAATTTTTGTCTGGTTTTAACGCTGTCAACAAAGCTGGTCATTTGCGGTGCAGGATCGGGGAATGCGGCCAGTTTACGCTCCAAATCAGGGATATCTGATTTAAAGCCCTGGTATAATTTACCTTTTGGGCCTTCAATGTATGGCACATTGGTATCTTTTCCTTCGCCGTCAAGTATTATCTGGCAGCCGTCTGCATAGGTGTAGGTTATCCGTCTCCATGTGCCTACGGCGTCTGTATGCTGTTGTGGCGCATCTATTTCTACCGAGATTGGATTGGTATCATCTTTTCCTAAAAAATACTGTACAGGGTCTATATAATGCTGCCCCATGTCGCTCAAGCCACCACCATCATAATCCCAATAACCACGGAAAGTTTGGTGAACCCGATGCGGATGGTATGGTTTATATTGCGCAGGGCCAAGCCAGGTATCATAATCCAATTCGGGTGGTACAGGCTGTGGCTCAAGAACATCTTTACCTACCCAATAGAATTTCCAGTCGTAACCTGTGTATTTACCTACGGTAACTTTTAACGGCCAGCCCAACATGCCACTTTCCACCAGTTTTTTTATCGGCTTTACCGTAGTACCCATCCCATAAAAAACATCTTTAAAACGGAACCACGTATTTAACCTAAACATACGCCCGTTAGCCTGTATGGCTTCTTTTACCCGCTTACCCTCGCCTATGGTGTGAGTCATTGGTTTTTCGCACCAAACATCTTTACCTGCGTTTGCCGCATCAACAGCTATAATACCGTGCCAGTGCGGCGGGGTTGCTATGTGTACTATATCAACTTCGGGCAGGGTTATTAACTCGCGGTAATCACTAAATAATTTAACGCCTTTATCCAACATTGCAGATGCCTGCTCCAAATGTTTCTTATCCACATCGCAAATTGCTACAACCTTTGTGCCCTCATAAGCAAAGTGATTACGGCCCATACCACCAACGCCAACAACAGCTTTGGTAAGTGTATCGCTTGGTGCTAAAAAATTGGTGCCGCCAAGAACATGCCTTGGTACAATAGTAAATGCAGCCAGCCCGATTGCTGATTTTTTAACAAAATCTCTTCGCGATGTTTGAATTGCAGATTTTTTTGGATTCATAATTTAGTAATTGGAACACAGGTTATCTAAATGTTATTGCCGGTTATGGTGCGTTATTACTGTTGTCTTTAGCTCCGGAATAATCGTCCGTAAATAAAGAAACAAAATCCATAATAGCAATAAGGAATGGCAAGTTACTATTTACTACCGAAAGAATAATGATAGCATATTATGAATTTATAATAAGTTATTATTTACTAAATTTTTTAGTATAATTGTAACTGTATGATGGACCTGGCTTATGATTATTTGGTATTGACCAATACGGTTGTTTTCCTGACGGGAAAAGCGGGCACGGGCAAAACAACATTTTTACAGCGCATCAGAGCAGAATCTAAAAAGAAACTTGCTGTAGTAGCTCCAACAGGTGTGGCAGCAATAAATGCGGGAGGAATGACGATCCATTCTTTTTTCCAGATCCCATTTGGGCCATTGATCCCGGCGGGTAATTCAAAGCCTGAACTACATTACAGCCCGGAAAAAAAAGAATTATTAGGCAGCCTGGAATTGCTGATTATTGACGAAATAAGTATGGTACGGCCCGATGTGCTTGACCAAATAGATCTGATACTACGTAACATCAAAGATAATTCGCACCCGTTTGGCGGTGTACAATTATTGTTGATTGGTGACCTGTCGCAATTAAGCCCGATAATCCGCGATGAGGAGTGGGCGATGTTGAGCCGTTATTATGCTACACCTTATTTCTTTAGCAGCCTGGTATTGCAAAAAGCACCATATGTAAGGATAGAGCTGGATAAGGTTTTCAGGCAAAAGGAACAAGCTTTTGTGGATATCTTGAATGAGGTGCGCAACCAAACGATAAGTAATCAAAGCCTGGAGCTATTAAACGCAAGATATATACCCGATTTTAGGCCGACCGCCGAAGATCCTTATATTACCTTAACGACGCATAACGCCATAACGCAGCAAATCAACAATGAATTTATTGAAGCACTCGTTGGCGAATTAGTGGAATTTAAGGCTACTATCAAGGGCGAATTCCCAAAGGATGCCTACCCTACCGAAACTGAGTTAAAGCTAAAAGTTGGCGCACAGGTGATGTTTGTTAAAAATGATAGTTCATCAGCAAAACTTTATTATAATGGTAAGATAGGCACAGTTGTAAAACTAACCAACGATACCGTAACAGTACAAAGTGATAGCCGGGAGATTGAGGTGCAAGCCCAGGAATGGACTAATGTTAAATATAAGCTATCGGGAGATGAGATAGATGAAACCAACGCCGGCAGCTTCGAGCAGATCCCGCTTAAACTGGCCTGGTCAATAACTATTCATAAAAGCCAGGGCCTTAGCTTTGATAAAGCTATTATTGACGTTAGCGAAGCATTTGCTCATGGCCAGGCTTATGTTGCGCTGAGCCGTTGCCGCAGCCTGTCGGGTATGGTATTGCGTAATCCTGTAGCGGCACATAACATTATTGGCGATCCGGCCGTTACCCGGTTTAACACCTCGGCTAAACTGCTGCAACCCGACCGCGAACAGTTAGAACGCGATGAGGAGGTTTATCGGCTGTTTCTGCTCACCGAGTTATTTAACTTCAATGGACTGGAAAAACGTACGAAAGGTTTCGAGTACCTGTTGCCTGATCTGCAACCTACGGTGATGGATATAGCCCGGCGCTCTGCTGGTCAATTAGCTAACTACGATACAGGGCGCATTAAAAAAGCCGCTGTTTATTTCAGGGATAAGTTATCAGCTTTTACAGAAGAGTTGCACCGGCAATTACCATCTTTCATCGGGCAGTCAAAAGAAATGGCAGCTAAGGCCGATGAACTGATAAACTGGCTTATGGCCCGAATAAAGCTACTGGAACACTTTACCGAAGCCGAATTTACAACTACCGCTTACTTAGGATTACACAATAAAAAAAGCACTGCAAGTACTTATCTAAAAATATTGAACGCGCTGCCAAACGAGGAGTTGTATCAGCAAATATTAGTTTGGCGGGAAACCATGGCCAGTAAGGAAAAAGTTATGCCGAACATGGTGTTGTCCGCTAAAACGGCGGCGGCTATTGCTGAAAAATTGCCGGCTACTTTAAAAGCACTGTCCGCAATTAAAGGTGTTGGCCCGCAAAAGGCAACACAATTTGGTAATGATATTATTGAATTGATCCGGGCTTACGAACAGGGATTATTAGGAACCGGGCTCGAACAGGTTAGTTTGTTTTAAGCCTGGTGTTACTTCCTCAAACGGATATTTGCCTTTAATATGCCGGTTAAACCAAATGCCTTTTACCATAGTGGAGCGCATCTCTTTAAAAACTTTCTCGGGCACCTGCAGGTAATTATACACTTTGCCCGAATGATAACGAATTGTCAGCGTTTCCCTGGCAGCGTCATAATTGTAAGCGGCGATAACGGCTGAGGGCATAACTCACTCCTTTGTTTTCGCAGCTTTTTCCTTCTCGAAATGTAAGCGTGCCTGTTTCAAGCCCGTCGCGATAGCCTCACCTTCGTTGCCGGTAGTCTTTAATACTTCGTTAGCGATCTCAGTCGCTTTATCCCTTATTTTCTTGGGCTGATTTTTATAAGATGGCGGGTAACCTCCGTTATACCAGGGCATGGTTCCTCCTTTTTTATAAATAACCGACAAACAAAATTTATTGTTTGCAGCAATTAATTAAAACGGATCGTAAATTCTGTTCGTCGCTCGGCAATAGTTTTTAAGGAAAAATCAAAGTTATGGTTGATCAGGATCTCGCGTACCAGCGTCAACCCTATCCCTTGTCCATCTTTTTTAGTGCTGAAAAACGGTGAGAAAAGCTGTGCCGCTTCTTCGGTGCTGATACCGGGACCATCGTCTGCAATAACAAGGCTATTTTTAGTAGTTGTAAAGCTTACCATACCGTCTTTGCCGATGGCTTCCATGGCGTTTTTAACAATATTGATCAATGCCTGCTCTATTTGCAGTTCATCAGCCATTATCGTACAGGGCGAAGTGTTGTATTCAAATTTAATATTGCTGTCCTTAGCTTTAATCTCCATTAATGCGCCGACAGAATGAGCCAATTGGTTGATATCAACAAGTTTTTTTTGCGGGACAGGCAGTTTTACCAAATCGGCATAATTACGCATGAAATTATTGAGATGATGGTTACGATCAATAGCCACCTGCAAAGCATCTTTAAGATTATCACTACTGGTTTTTAATGCTGATTCCATGATAGAGTTTACCGGCCCTACTGTGTTATTCACCTCATGCGACATCATACGAATCACTTTGCCATAAACATTCTTCTCGGCAGCAACTATTTCAACAGTAAGGTCCTCTATCATTACAAAATGCCGGGCAAAGCCACGGTCGATAAAATGTGATTTTTGCAGGCGGTAAGTAGTAGCGCCATCTACCTTTACAGTTATAGCTTTGCCCGGCTCAAGCAAGTTGATATGTGCCAGTAGCGCCGGTACCAAAATCTGTTCTGCCTTAGGATTTATTTGCTGGATCTTGCCATCAAAGTCCATAATTATAATCCCGGTTGGCGAGGTTTGGATCAGTTTCTCTAAAAAAAAATGTTGCTGTTCCTGGCGGGTACGTTCGGTACGCAACTCATCCATCATTTGGTTGTACACATCTATCAACTCATCCATTTCATGCTTACCGGTCGACAGGAACTTCACGTTAAAATCACGGTCTTTTATGGCTTCAACACCTTGCATCAATGTTTTTAATGGCCGCAATAGTTGCTGATACAAATTAATAGCGATTATTATCGAGATGATCACAAATACTTCGGCGCCTATAAAAAAGACTTTATCCTCTCTAAAAATATAATAGGTTAAAACCAGCGCCAGCAGGTGAATGATGGTAACGAACAGGATGTACTTAGTCCGCAGCTTCATCGTAAGGGATCTGGTATTTATCTAACCGGCGGTAAAGGGCACTGCGGGTAAGCCCTAACGATACCGCTGCCCGCGCAACTTTATTTTGATGATAAGCCAGGGCGCGTTTTATCATCTCGACTTCCATTTCCTCAAGCGTACCGGGCAATAGTTGATTTTCTTTTTTTGCCGGCGTTAGTTGTGCGCTAAAATCGGCCACTTCCAGTTCGTCGTTTTTTGTGACCAATATGGTTCGTTCAACCAAATTCTTTAACTGGCGGATATTACCCGGCAAGGGCAAAGCCTGCAACCATTTTAATGCAGCCGCAGATACCGCCAGTTTTGGGCGATTGTAGATCTGCTTTAAATTATTAATAAAGAAGTTAACCAGTAACGGGATATCCCTTGGCCTGTCCCTTAATGCAGGCAGGTGGATGGTAATTAAGTTGATCCTGTAAAGCAAGTCTTCGCGAAATGATGCTGTGCCTACCATCTGTTCAAGGTTTTTATTGGTAGCGCAAACCACACGAACGTCTACCGTTTTAGTACGGCTGCTGCCTAATACTTCGTATGTACGGTCCTGCAAAACACGCAGCAGCTTTACCTGGCTGCTTGGGTCAAGGTCGCCTATTTCATCTAAAAAGATAGTTCCTTTATTGGCCAGTTCGAAACGCCCGGCGCGATCAAACCGGGCATCGGTAAAAGCGCCCTTAACGTGTCCAAACATTTCGCTCTCAAATAATGATGTCGAGATCCCGCCTAAATTAACTTTAACAAATGGCCTGGCTTTGCGCTGGCTGTTTTGGTGGATAGCCTCGGCAATCAACTCTTTGCCGGTACCGCTTTCGCCCATTATCAATATAGATGCATCTGTTCCTGCAACCCGGCTTATTGTTTCCAATATGCTTAGTATCTGTGGGTCCTCGCCTATTATGTTATCAAAATTGAAGGCTTTATTTAATTGCTTACGGGTGGTGTTTATAGCTGCCTGCTTATTAAGATCAAGCAACGTTTTCACGGATTGCAGCAGGTGCGCGTTGTTCCACGGCTTATTGATAAAATCATTGGCTCCTAACTTCATCCCCTGCACAGCCAGCTCAATACTTGCCCAACCCGTAATTAATATAATCGGTATAGCGATATTGATTTTTTTGATCTTACTCAATAAGTCCATACCCTCGATACCAGAGGTAGCATTAGAAAAATTAAGGTCAAGGATAATTAAATCAGGTGATTGCTTTTTAATGATAGCTAACGCATCGCCCGGATTGGCCGTTGCTGTAACCTTAAAACCCTCGCTCTCCATTAACAGGATGAGCGAGGTTCTTACAGCTATATCGTCGTCGATGATCAGTATCATTTATTTCTTTTGTACGATGTCTTTTATTTCTTCAACCATTTTTTTGACCCGGTTGTAAAGTTCTGTAGAATTTTTTCGTTTATCGAACTTTAAAATAAGTTTTCCCGGGGAGTTTTTTGCATAAAAACTGATACCATTATCCAGTGTCATGGTGGCATCAAGTCGTGTGTTCTTAAATGAGAAGTTGGTACCTTTTGCTATGCCTGCATCCAGGCATTTATTTACCTTGTCGGCCAAATCCGGGTTATACTCTGCAGAGATTGAGTAACTTTTATCATCCTCGGTTACCGAAACAGATGTTTTATCGCTTTTTACAGTATTTGTTGTTGTTTTTGCTTGTGCAAGACCGGTACTTGCCATTAAGCAAAGGGCTATTAAAAATTTAATTTTCATGGTTTGATTGTTTTAATGTGTGTGATAAATATACAGTAGCAATGGGTTTAAAACCCATCGCTACGAATCGTTATGAATTATTATTCTTCATGTAATGCAACAGCCGGGTAAACCGCAGCGGCCTGTCTGCCCGGGTAAAGTGAACAAACCAATACCAGTACATAAATAAACAGGATGGCTAAAAACATAGCCGTTATGTAAACTCCCGCAGGCAAATCAAATACATTTAATAGCGGAAACTGAACCGCAAAAAAAGACCCGACAATTAGCGACAGCGTAGCCAAAAGCATTGACTCGCCAACTATCTGTGCCGATACAGAATTACCTGTAGCACCAATGGCTCGTCGCAAGCCAATTTCGCCGCGACGTTTGTTGATATTGTACCAGAGCACGCCAAATAAACCCAGGGCCACGTTTATGATAAGGAAACCGGCCAGTATTAACAAGATAACTACAGGCATTAAGGTTTCTTTATTCATTTTATCACGCTTCTGGCTAAAACGTTCTATGCCTATTGTCGACTCTTTCATAATATTTGCCACTGTTTTGTATAAACGCCCTTCAAAAGCGGCACCGGCAGCAGGTGTAACCTTAACAACTATACGGCCTACGTGATGAAAAAAACCAGTATCAATACGAGTATATAAAGACATGCCCGCCGGGCGAAAATCGCCTTTATCCTTCATATCGGCAATCACGCCAACTATTCGCATCTTCTTGGTGTCTTTTTCATCATAGCCCCCAATTAGTTGCCCGGTTGCTTTACCCTTGCCAAACATTTGTTCTTTAAATGATTGATTGATAACAACAGGTTCAACTGTCGCCGCGTTATCTCGTTTGTCAAACCAACGGCCTTCCAACAGGTTCAAGTCAAAAGCATTGTCGTAAGGATCCTCGGCTCTGAAAAAATTCACCGGGGAATATAGCTTGCTTTTATGACGATAACCCGTGGTCATCGTGCTGCTGGTAAATGGTGTATTACCGCTTGAATAGCTTATCTCTTTTACTTCTGGCATATTGGTTAAAACATTGCGGATATTTTGATAATACATTGCAGCCGAATCCCCTTTGTTGAAATGAGGAGGGTTATCAATGTTTATTAACCATACATTTTTATATTCAAACCCCAGGGGGGTGCGGTAATTGTGGTAGAAATTTACGATCATGGAAAACACCGCAAACATTACCAGGAATGATACCAGCATCTCTGTTATCAGCAGGGCATTTTGTTTCTTTTTGTTCCAGATCAGTTTAAATAAATGCTTAAACATAATATTTTGATTAAAGGATTAAGTATTGTTATTGCGCCTTTAAGGCTCTTACCACGTTAAGTTTTGACATACGCCACGCCGGGTAAACACCCGATATTAAACCAAATAACAGGCAGGTTAAAAACCCATAAAACAGTATGGTGAAATTCAACGTTAAATGCAGCCCGTCAATAAGGCCCGACTCATTTATCAGTTGTAAGGTTATTACCGAAAATATCACTCCGAAAACGCCGCCTATAACTGTTAAGATGATATTCTCAACAATAAACTGGTAGATCAATGTTTTTGAGGATGCGCCAAATGCTTTACGTACACCAATCTCTGACGAACGCTCCATAATACGGGTGATGTTAATGTTTACCAGATTAATGGTTGGCAGCAACATAAACAGGAAGATAGCACCTGATATAAAAAGCAGGAATCTGGTAAAGCCTGACTCAGGCCCGCTACCAAAAACATTACGGACTATAGTTCTGAAATGAGTATCAGCATTGCTATACAGCTTATCCATTTCTTTGCTGTTGGTGGGTATCCTGTTCACTATCTGGTCGTAATCCTTTTGGATCTTCTCGATATCATCGGTCGACTTTGCCAGTACTACGGCACCGAAATCTCCCTGGTGGCCTGTAGATTTGTAATCGCTTTTTGATAAGGTATAAGGCACATACATATTGGCGTGATAAGACTCACTGCTAAGGGGGGCGTCTTTTACCACACCGATAACCCGGTACTTAATATTATCAACCTCAATGTATTGGCCGACTACATCATATTCGTCACCAAAATAATCTCTCTTCGTACTTTGGCATATTACTGCTACACGTTGCCCCTGGTCAACCTGTGGCTTTGTGTAAGGCTTGCCCTCCAGGAAATCAAAGTCAGCAACTTCCCAAAAATCAGCGTTGGTGTATTTAATGCCTACAACGATCTTTTTATTATTAACATAAGCATTTGAAGAGCTTGAACCTGACGATATAGCCATTTTTACCGGCCTTTTCATACTGCCTGCATAATGCGTTAAAAAGTAAAAGGAGGACGATGAGCTATTTATCCACCCCTCTTTGGTATTACGCAACTCAACACGGCCAATGTATAATGAACGGTCGCGCTTCATATCCGGGTAGGTTGGATTGATAATATTATCCATAAAGGCGGTAAGCACCATTAATATGGTAAGCGTAAAGCTGATACCGAACAAGCTGATAAAAGTGAAGAACTTTCTTCGCCTTAATACCGCTATGGCTATTTTAAAGTAGTTTTTAAGCATGATCTGATCCTTTATTGAACTTGTGAGCCATCAAACAACCTAACCAAACGGTGCGTTTTATGCGCCATGTTTTCATCGTGCGTAACCATTACAATGGTGGTACCGTCTTTTTCATTTAGCTGCATTAAAATGTCCATTATCTCGTTACCCATAGCGCTATCAAGGTTGCCGGTAGGCTCATCGGCAAGGATAATCTCAGGCCTGCCTACAATTGCACGGGCAATAGCCACACGCTGTTTTTGCCCACCCGATAATTGATTTGGAAAATGTTTCATCCGGTTAGCCAGGCCCACTTTCTCTAAAGCTTCGGTAGCCAATTGACGACGCTCTTTGGCTGTACTGTCGCGATATAACAACGGCAGTTCCACGTTATCTAAAACCGATAGGTCATTTATCAAATGATAGCTTTGAAAGATGAAGCCCAACTTTTTATTACGGAAACCTGCCAATGCTTTATCCTTCATATGTTCGGTGCCCTGGTTATCTATGGTGATGCTTCCTTTTGACGGGGTATCCAACAGTCCCATTATATTTAGCAACGTGCTTTTGCCGCAACCTGAGGGGCCCATGATTGACAGGAACTCGCCTTTGGCGATGTCCAGGCTGATGCTGTTCAAGGCCAATGTTTCAACCGTGCTTGTACGGTAAACTTTTTCTATGTTTTTTAATTGTATCATGTTATTTATAAGTGATTTTTTGGTTTCGTTCAAAATCATAAAGTGACAGGTAGCGCAGTTGATAATAAGCGCTCCAAAAGTCGCGCAACGATTGCACATAATCGCGTTTGGCCTGGTCGTTTTCCTGGAAAGCAATGCTCAGGTCTGTAATGCTCAGGTCGCCTAATATATAGCGGTCGCGGGCTATTTTGTATTTCTCGGATGCGATGCTGTCTGCCTGAGCAGTATATGCCAGTTGTTCTTTCATCACATTAAATAAGCTTACCTGCGTTACTATCTGCTGCTTAAAGGTTTGCTTATCCTGCTCTACAGAATACTCTGTAAATTGCCGGTTAGCCTCGGCAGTTTTTATCTTGGCTTTTGATCGCCCCCAATCCAACACAGGGATAGAAAACTGCAACTCCAATAACTGCTGGTTCTGCGGCGAACGATAAATGCCCGGTATATTCCCAGAGGAATTTGATGTACCCACATTAGCCATCAATGTAGCTGTCAAACCTGTTTGTCCGCGCGCCAATGCAACATCACGTTTTGCCTCAGCTATTTTGCGCACAAATGCTATAGCGTCTGACCGGTTAGCGAAAGCTTCTGTTAATACCCTGTCTGCCGATACAGTCATCTGGCTGATGATCTCGGGCACAACCATTACAATTTTGGCGTCGCCTTCCTGCCCTGTATAGCTGCGCAGGTTAAGCGTTGAGATCTCTACATCGCGTGTAGCGGTACCTACTCCTTTTTTAGCGTTCAGCAACTCTAATTGTAATTGCAGGATCTCATTTTTAGAGATCTTACCTAACTCGAATTTCAAGTTGGCCACGCCCAATATTTTTTGGGTATTAGCGAGGTTGGCTGTAGCCGTTTCAAGGTTTACCTGCGCTAATAATAAATCAAAAAAGTATCCAGTTACTTTAATAGAGATGGTTTCCTGCGCTTCAATATAAGCCTGGATACTTTCATTATATAATAAAGGCTGGATCTTTTTATCCCATTTAAGCGCGTTAAACTGGCCCAATGGCTGCGTAAACCCTATCGCATACGGCACGCCGTTATACAATACGCTATTGCGATTAAAATCATCAAACCGCTGCAGTTGCGTAGTGCCGTAAATAGTGGCGCCGGTAGCAGTAATAGTTTGACTAAAATTCAGGTTCAAAGCCGAGTTATCATAATGAATAGGCTGGAACAGTATGGTACCATCCGGTTGCACTACGGGTGTACTGGTTTTAGTGTAGGCCGGTAAATTACCGCTTAGCGACAGTTGAGGCTGATAATTTGACTTAAACGTGCGCCATTGCCAGTAACGGGTTTCGCGGGTGGTTGCCGCTTGTTTGGCAGCTATCGAGTTATCTTTAGCCATGTTTACCACTTGTTTTAACGACAAGCGCAGCGTATCCTGACTGATTGCAACCTTACTAACAAAAAGCAATATGATCAATATCAAAAACCTCATTGAACAGTTACCTCCTTTGAGTTTTTATACTCGGTCATATCTGATGTAATAACCGTATCTCCAGGTTTAACACCATCTAATAGTTCCACATAATCAAAATTAGTAAGGCCGATATGTACAGTGCGGCGCAGGGCTTTGCCTCCGTTCACTACAAAAATATCCTGTACCGACGGGCCCTTAAATGCCGGGCCGTTAGCCACCCGCATTACACGGCTGTGCGCGGCGGTAACCAGGTAAACGTCAACCTTCATATTTGGGCGAAGCTGTTTACTATTACGCTCGTCCAACTGGATGTCAAACGATATAACACTGTTTTGTACCGATGGTGAAACATTAATAACCCTGCCGCGCAACTGCACATCATTAACCAATACAATTACCGGTAAGCCACTATGTAATTGCCCCATCGAGTTATCAGAAATACTCCCCTGAACTTTAAAACTACCCAGGTCGGCAATACGGGCAATGGCCTCACCCTCCCTTACGTTGGCACCGATATTTTTGTTAACGTAGGTAACCACGCCGGCCCGGGTAGCTATTACATTTGCCAAATTTAATTTACGTTGCAGCGCATCACCATCACTTGCCAGGATGCGGGCTGCTATCTCAGCTTCTTTGATCTCGATCTGCATTGTTTGTTGCTTATTTTTGATCTCGTTCTCCAACTGCTTCTTCTCCAGTTGAGCAACTTTTAAGTTCAATTCGGCCTGTTCAATATCTTCGCGTGTGCCACCACCGGCTGCAAATAAGCGTTTGGCATTCTGTACTGCGTCAGTAAGATTACTGATGTGTAATTGCTTGATATCATTGCTGGAACGGATATCGAAGAAACTTTTGTTTAGATCAAGCCTCAGCTTTTTGATCTCGTTTTGTTTTGATTCTAACTGGAATTTTAATTTCTCGTAATCAGTTTGGGTAGCTGATTTATCTAAAGATAAGATTGACTGGCCGGCCTTTACGTTATGCCCGGCATCCATTATCACACTCTTTATTGAAGCATTTATTGGGCTGGTTAAGATCTCTTCAAACTCGGGTAATACCTCGCCGGTGGCGTTAATTGTGTTCTCGACGTTCCCTATAGAAACCGTTGATACGGTGATCTCTGATTTTTTAATGGTTGACTTAAAGGTGGATCTTATCCCCCATATTAACCCAACTATTATTATAATTGTCGCCGATCCAATCAACAAGCCTTTCTTCTTGTTTTTAGCCGCGACTTCCTGAGTAATTTCTTTATCCATATGGTACCTTGTATTGCATACCACTTGCAATAGGCGTACCACTTTTAATTCATTAATTTACAATAACTTACAGAAATAGATTCTTAATAAAGTGACCGTTGTCGAACAAATTTTCCCAAAATCGGACAAAATAATGGATGCAGGTCAGGTTTTAACCAACATGCTTTTTCCTGAGGCCAATAGTTCTTTGGTAATAGCGCGGGTATAGGTTTTGATCTCTTCCTGAAATTCCGTTACGGATGCTCCGCTACGAATCTGTTCGAGACGTTTTTCCCAATTGCCCGTTAGTTCGGCCTGGGCAATTTGCTGGTGCTTCACTATTTCGTAAACAGAGAGGCCTGTTTCGGTAGGTACCAGGTTCTTCTTTTCGCGCAGGATATATTTTCTGGTTAACAGTGTTTCGATGATATTGGCGCGCGTAGCGGGTGTACCTAAGCCACTTTCTTTCATGGCTTCACGCAATTCTTCGTCCTCTATCTCCCTGCCTGCTGTTTCCAGAGCTTTTAATAACGATGCTTCGTTGTAAAGTGGTTTGGGTTTGGTCTGTTTTTCTAATACGCCGCTTGCGGTTACAGGCAGGTCTTCACCTTGGATAACCTTAGGTAACGTGGCGTTTTCCTCGTCTTTCTTTTCTTCGTCTTTATCATTAAAAACCGCGCGCCACCCGGCTGTTTGGATAACCGTACCGCTGGCCATGAATTTAGATCCGGACACCAAAATAATCTTAGTTACCTCTTTAATACAATCACCATGGAAAGCCTCCAACATCCGGCCCGCTACCATATCATAAATAGCCTGTTGATCATCACTCAGTTGATAAGGCTTCTCCCCGGTTGGTAAAATTGCATGGTGATCGGTCACCTTCTTGGCGTTAACGCTGCGTTTATTCAACTTGGCTGTACTTAGTAACGTCGCTTGTTTGCCAAATTCAGGATGTTCGAGAAATTTATTGATGAGCGCGGGCACCTCAGCAAATACATCATCACCAATATAGCGGCTGCCGGTACGCGGATAGGTTACCAACTTATTTTCATACAAATTTTGCAATAAGTTAAGTGTTTGGTCGGCAGTAAAGCCTTTGCGTTTATTAGCTTCCTGTTGCAAACTGCTCAGGTCGTGCAATAATGGAGGCGGCTCTTTACGTGGCTTGGCTTCAACCGAGGCAACATTGGCAGTAGCTTCTACCAATGCCAATATCGCATCAGCTTCCTCGCGGGTTTTATAATTCTTTTCTGATATTGCCTTAAATACCTGTTCGTCTTTAACCGGTTGTATAACCACCTGGTAATAAAGCTGCGGCACAAAGTTCTTATTCTCTAAATAACGGGCGCAGATCATAGCCAGCGTGGGTGTTTGTACCCGCCCAAGCGACAACACGCCTTTATTACCCGAAGCCAGGCTTAAAGCCTGTGTAGCATTCATACCTACCAACCAGTCGGACTGTGAACGGCAATGCGCCGAATTGAATAACGTATCGTAGTCTGTCCCGGGTTTAAGGTTACGGAAACCATCTTTAATTGCAGCATCTGTTTGCGATGAGATCCATAGCCTTTTAAATGGTTTCTTACACTTAAGGTAATAGTAGATATATCGAAAGATGAGTTCGCCTTCGCGCCCGGCATCCGTTGCTACAATTATCTCGGTCGCTTCATCAAAAAGTTTCGCTATTATATCCAGCTGCTTCCTGGCGCCGGCATCTTCTTTCCCATTTGATTTACGTACCGATAATTTGAATTTGGCCGGTAGCATCGGCAGATGCTGAACGTTCCACCCATAATAACCATACTCTTGCGGCGCCGCGAGTTGCAGTAAATGCCCAAAAGCCCAGGTAAAAGTATACCCTTTGCCCTCTATATAACCATCGTGTTTTGTAGTGGCACCAAATACCTTGGCTATTTCGCGCCCTACCGATGGTTTCTCGGCTATAATTACTTTCATATGAAGCCAGCAAAAACTACCAGGCGTCCTTCTACCACATTGCTTATAAGGTCGGGATGAGAGTCCTCACGTAAATAATGACGAACCGTATAATATCCGTTCTCTGCATCCACCCGTTCAACCACCGCTTTGCCGGCTGCGGGCTTACCGTCCAGTGTTAATAAGATCACCTGTTGTCCTTCCTGGTATTTCATCACCGATAAAAATAGCGCTTTGGCTATTGACGGCAAAAAGAAGTTTTAAACACTATCGGCTGGATAACAATATGGGTCGATGCAATTAACTCAACTTCCACTCGGGCCTTTCAAAATGACAGGTGTAACCGTAAGGATTCTTTTGTAAATAATCCTGATGCTCCGCCTCGGCATTCCAAAAATCAGTTGTAGGTACTACCTCAGTAACTATCTTTCCCGGCCATACACCTGAAGCTTCCATTTCTTCAATTAGTGCGTTAGCTGTTTCCCGTTGTGTTTCGTCCAGGTAAAATATGGCGGACCTGTAAGATGTCCCAATGTCGTTTCCTTGCCTGTTGCGGGTTGTAGGGTCATGGATCTGGAAAAAATACTCTAAAAGCTTTCGATAAGATAGCTGCGCCGGATCAAAAGTGATTGCTATTCCCTCGGCATGTGTGCCATGGTTCCGGTACGTAGCATTTGGGACATCGCCGCCGGTATAACCAACCACAGTTGAAATGACACCGGGATAGTGGCGTATCAGTTCTTCTACTCCCCAAAAACAACCGCCTGCCAAAATGGCTTTTTCTGTATTCATATAGTTTTATTTTAAATAACAAAAGTATGAAATGGCCACATTGTTTTTTTAATTAAAACAGGATATGGTTAAATGAAGTATGTTATATGACACATTAATGAAATGGCGTTTGTTTTAATGGTTGCTAATCTCTTATTCGTCGGTATTATATTAAAATTTTTCCTGCTTGATTATCAATCCATAACTCCATCTGATTATTTCTATTAAAACTAAATACCGACCTTTGCATTTATACAGTGTTTAAGTATTATTATTTGTGAATAAAAGAAGAATAACAGCGGAGATTACCGCTATCGGAGGTTATGTCCCCGAAGATATATTAACTAATAAAGCGCTCGAAGAAATGGTTGAAACTTCTGACGAATGGATCACCGAGCGCACCGGCATCAAAGAACGGCGAATCCTTCGCGACCCTTTACTTGCCACTTCTGACATGGCGACCCTGGCTGTTAAAAAATTACTGGAAGATTCCGGCTTATTGGCCGCCGAAATAGATTGCCTGATATTGGCCACTTCAACACCCGACCAATTACTATCGCCGGCGGCAAGTTTGGTTTGCGACAAAGCCGGGTTGATTAACGCCTGGGGTTTTGATCTGAATGCAGCTTGCAGCGGATTTTTATACGCACTTTCCATGGGTGCCAGTTTGATAGAAAGTGAGCGATATAAAAAAGTGATTATAATAGGTGCCGACCAAATGAGTGCCATTGTAAACTACAGTGACCGTAACACCTGCATTCTTTTTGGTGATGGCGCTGGTGCTGTTCTGCTTGAGCCATCCACTACAGGTGCGGGAGTTATCGACTATATATTTAAGACAGATGGTAAGGGCGCGGTCTATCTTTCCGTTCCTGCCGGGGGGTCGCTTGAACCGGCTTCAACGGAAACATTAGCAGCAGGCAGAAATTATGTATACCAAGATGGCAGAACCGTTTTTAAAGCGGCTATTAAAGGCATGAGCGCTGCCTGTATTGAAATAATGGAGCGTAACAATCTAACCGGACAGGATATTAATTGGTTGATACCACATCAGGCCAATCTACGCATCATCAATGCTGTTGGTACCCAATTAAATTTCCCGTCCGAAAAAGTAAAAGTTAATATCCAGCGTTATGGTAATACAACCGCGGCAACAATACCACTTTGTTTATGGGATTTCCAGAACGATTTCAGCCCGGGCGATAGCATTTTGTTAACCGCATTCGGCGCCGGTTTTACCTGGGGCAGTACTTATTTAAAATGGGGTGCTTTACGTCGCCGTAATTAATAGTAACTTTATATTATAAAATAAGCAATACTACAAGAATGATCAAATTATTTGTAGGCGGTTTTCCGCTGGATATGACTGAGTTAGAAATCGTACAAATCGTCGCCCCTTATGCAGACGTTGTTACTATTAAGATCGTTCGCGATAAAAAAACGAAGATCTGTAAAGGGTACGCCTTCCTGGAAATAACAGACCGCGCGGGAGCAGAACAAGCCATTATTGAACTTGATGGAACACCGCTGGCAGGCCGCGAGCTACGCTTGAATATAGTAGAAACAACACCAAGTGGAGAGGTTATTAAACCAAAAAAACGGCCCAGGCTACAACGGTATTAACTAAATTAAATCACGCGTAACACTTTATATGCGTTAGTTAAATTACACAATGCACCGTGCGTAAAGGCCTCGCGCATCACCTTATTTTAACTACTCACAGGTAGATCAAAAGCGAATAAGCTTCCCTCGCCAACCGAGCTTTCTACCCATATTTTTCCATTTTGTGCTTCGATAAAATCTTTGGAGATTGCCAGACCCAACCCGGATCCGGATTTATTTTGCCCATCAGTCGGCACCTGGAAATAGCGGTCGAATAAACGTTTTTGATATTGCTCGTCAATCCCTTTACCCTGATCTTTCACAGAAAATTCAACCTTGCTTTTTTTATTTTTTATGCTGATCGTAATTTTTGAGTGTTCGGAACTATAACGTAAAGCATTTGATAAAAAGTTCACTAACACCCATGCAGTTTTCTCAACGTCAACATTTAGCAATGGTAAGTTTTCATCTTTCAGAATCTCCAGCTTCACCCCTTTTTGCTCGGCCTGGAAATTGACCGACGCGACGGCATAATCTAAAATCTTTTCAGGCGCTACCGGTACAAAGTTTAACTGGATGTTTCCTGTTTCCACCTGCGAAAGTTCTAACAGTTCGCTGGTGATTTTAAGTAAACGGTTGCTGTCATCAGTGATATGCGCTAATAACTGCTGTTGCTCGTCATTTAGTTTTCCAACCCGTGCATCCTCCATCAGTTTTAAACTCATTTTTATGGATGAGATAGGCGTTTTTAATTCGTGCGATATCGTGGCTATGAAATTGGTCTTGGCCTCATCGCGTTCTTTAAATTCGGTAACGTTTCTTAGAATATAAACCTTACCTACCTGTTTCTTGGCTATTTTTATAGGTTCCGACTGATCAGGGTTTAAATTAGGTACGGCTATTTCGCGTGTCTCCAGTTGGAAATGTGCGTCTTTGCCATCAACCACTATTTTAAAGAGTTTGCCTATCTTGTCCTCGGCCATTATTGAGCGAAACAGGTCGTTAGTCTTAACAATATCGGCAACTAAATGTCCCTGTGTTTTATCCGCATTTAAATTCAGGATATCCTTGGCGGCGGTGTTTATAAATAATATTTCATGCTTTTCATTTATACCGATAATAGCATCGTGCATTTGCTCAATGATGGTTTCGATACGCAGCTTCTCTGACATTATTTTAGAGAGATTGCTGTTCTCCCATTCATTCAGCCGGCTTGCCATATCGTTAAAAGCGCCGGCCACCTCGGCAAATTCATCGTTCTTTTCAAAATGGATACGTTTATTGTAATTTTTATTCCCAATTTCACGGATACCGATCAATAACGCGTTTAACGGCGTGGAGACAATCCCCGGAAAATTCACACTGAAACTAAATAACACTAAAAAGGCAATACTTCCCGCCAACCCAAGAAACAGGCTTGCTTTATCTACAGAGGCGCGGGCCTGATCATTTTTGCGTACGATTGCCTGCATATTAATCCGTTCGATCTGCCTTAAATAACGACGGGCGGCTTTTTCAGTTTGGGCCTGTTGTGATATACTTGCAGTAGGTATCTCCAATTGTGTAAACGCAGCACGCAGGTTTTGCACGGTTTCCTTTTCACCGCGTTCCGTAAGATTATGCTCTTCTTTGACCAGATGCTGATTAAAAGCATTGGCCGCCGACGGGTTAAGAGGCAGGGTATTTTCGTCCAGGATGGTACGCATGTCCCTTGAAAAATTCAAGGATTCATAATTATCCTTTAAAATAATTTTGGCGCTGTTAGAAATCTCATTAATGTAGAACAGGCTGACGGCACCAAAAAAGAGTACGACAATAAACAAAAAGCCGAACCCTAAACGGAGTTTATTTTTTACTTTCATGATAATATTACTAAATCAATTTCTGTGGATGCTATATTTTTAAGCAACCCGTTAAATATTGGTGTCCTTAAAATTAACTGGAACAAGCTTAAATGCGGTTTGCCAATACAAATGGTGGTTATCTCACGGTCTTTAGCTACCTGCATAATGGTTTGGGTAATCTGGTCGCTTTTTACTTTTAACACTTCGGCGCCCAACTCTGTAGCAAGTTTAAAATTATTTATTAAATAGCGTTGTTTATCCAGTTTTATCTTGTCCAGGCTTTCGCTACTACTTTGTACGTAAAGCACTATCCATGGCGACCGATAATACGACGCCAAACGAGCAGTTTTTCTGATAACTACCTTTGATGTTTCCGCATTAGAGGATATACAGGCAAGGAATCTTTCAGTCCGTAGTTTAATTTGCTTAGGTACTTCGATGTCGATTTTGCGTTCCAGGTGATGAGCTACTTCCTTTAACGCGATCTCTCTTAACTGCAAAATCTTTTCACTTCGGAAGAAGTTTTGTAACGCTCTTTCAACCTTTGATTTATCGTAGATCTTGCCGTCTCTAAGCCGATCTATCAATTCATCGGCGGTTAAATCAATGTTCACTATTTCGTCGGCCATTTCAAGCACCTTATCAGGTATACGCTCGGTTATAGTAACGCCGGTTATCTTCTCTATCTCCTCATTCAGGCTTTCCAGGTGCTGTATATTTACTGCGGATATTACATTAATACCTGCCTCCAATATATCCATCACATCCTGCCAGCGCTTGCTGTTTTTACTACCCTCGATATTGCTATGGGCCAGTTCGTCAACAATTATAACCTCCGGATGGCGGTTAAGGATAGCCTTCAGGTCCATTTCTTCCAGTTCCTTGCCTTTGTAAAATATCTTACGGCGCGGAATAACGGGCAAACCTTCCAATAATGAATGAGTTTCTGCCCGGTTATGTGTTTCTATATAGCCGATCTGTATATTAATACCATTGCGCAGCAGGGAATGAGCCTCCTGTAACATGCGGTAGCTTTTCCCCACACCGGCACTCATGCCTATGTAAATCTTAAACTTTCCACGCCTTGAGCTTTTTATCAGCTCTAAAAAATGCGCTACAGATTGCTCTTTATTTTCTTCTTCCATAATTTAACCTATAAAAGGGGATGTAATAAACACCCCCTTTTGCATGCGCCCGCTTAGCTAACTAATCAACAAACAAATTAGTAATAAAGCACATGCTTGCCTTTAATTATTTTTTCAACTCATTAAGCGCTACATTTAATTTAAGCACATTAATTTTTGAAGGGCCGAATAATCCCAAAAGTGGACCTTCAGTATGATCGGCAACTAGTTTGATAATTTTTTTTTCGTCCAATTTGCAATATTCCGCAACACGTTTTATTTGAATTTTAGCGGCCTCCGGGCTTATATCAGGGTCAAGCCCGCTGCCTGATGCAGTCACCATTTCGGCCGGAATATTCGCGCGTTTTAAATAGGGATGATATTTCAACAGCGTATCTATGCGGTTGCTGACATCCTTTAGATAATCAGGATTGCCTGGGCCTTTGTTGGATCCGGCTGAACCTGCTGCATTATATCCAACAGCAGACGGCCTGCCCCAAAAGTATTGTGGTTTAGTAAAGCTTTGCCCCACGTTGGCATAGCCAACCACCTTGCCGTTCACTACAATAGTTTCACCATCACCATTTCCTTTCGACAGTTTACCCGCGAACATAATGAAGACCGGGTAGATCACACATAAGATCACGGTTAGTATCAATGTGATACGGATGGATTTTAAAATATTTGATTTCATGATATTAATTATTAAAAGAATAATGAAATAAGCAGGTCAATTAACTTAATGCCGATAAATGGTGCTATAACACCACCCAACCCATAAATAAACAAGTTACGGCGAAGTAAGGCACTGGCACCAATCGGTTTGTATTCTACACCTTTTAAAGCCAGCGGGATCAGCATTGGGATAATGATGGCGTTAAAGATAACGGCTGACAGGATCGCGCTTTCCGGGCTGTGCAAGTTCATGATATTAATTGCCTGCAAGGCCGGTATGGATGCGATAAACAATGCCGGCACAATGGCAAAATACTTAGCCACGTCATTAGCTATAGAGAATGTAGTTAGCGTACCGCGCGTGATCAATAACTGCTTGCCAATTTCCACGATCTCGATCAGTTTGGTCGGGTCGTTGTCCAGATCCACCATATTACCGGCTTCTTTAGCTGCCTGTGTACCGCTATTCATAGCTACACCCACGTCGGCTTGTGCCAGTGCGGGTGCATCGTTGGTACCGTCGCCCATCATGGCTACTAACCTGCCTGCTTGCTGTTCGGCTTTAATATAATTCATCTTATCTTCCGGCTTAGCCTCGGCAATAAAATCATCCACGCCGGCTTTTTCAGCGATAAACTTAGCGGTAAGCGGGTTATCACCAGTAACCATTACCGTTTTAATACCCATTTTGCGCAGACGCTCAAAACGCTCGGCGATGCCGGGTTTGATGATATCCTGTAATTCTATAGTACCTAAAACCTTTTCGTTCTGAGAAACCACCAGTGGCGTACCACCGTTAGAAGCGATAGTTTTTACGCGCTCTTCAACATCATCAGGGAATGTGTGTCCTGCATTTACTGATATGTTACGGATGGAATCAAAAGCTCCTTTACGTATCCGCAGGCCATCAGTAGTATTGATACCACTGGAACGGGTCTCGGCAGTGAACTTGATAAATTCCGCGCCAGCCGGGGCCGTAAGCGCGATATTCATCTTGCTTTGCGAAGCAAGTTCAACAATAGATTTACCTTCGGGGGTTTCGTCAGCTAAAGAAGATAATACCGCTGCTTTTACCAGGTCATCCGGCGAGATATCTAAAGCCGGCCAAAAGTGCGTGGCTTTACGGTTACCTATGGTAATGGTACCGGTTTTGTCTAAGAGCAGTACGTCAATATCACCTGCTGTTTCTACCGCTTTACCTGATTTGGTGATCACATTGGCGCGCAATGCCCTGTCCATTCCGGCGATACCGATAGCCGATAAAAGACCGCCAATAGTGGTCGGAATTAAACATACGAAGAGTGATATTAAAGCAGCAATGGTGATAGGCGTATTAGCATAATCAGCAAATGGTTTCAGCGTAACGCAGACAATGATGAAGATCAGCGTAAAGCTGGCTAACAAAATAGTCAGCGCTATTTCATTCGGGGTCTTCTGGCGTGATGCGCCTTCTACCAGTGCTATCATTTTATCCAGGAAACTTTCGCCAGGTTCAGTGGTAACTTTAACCTTTATCTGGTCGGATAAAACTTTGGTACCACCGGTAACAGATGATTTATCCCCGCCCGCTTCGCGAATAACCGGAGCAGATTCGCCGGTGATAGCCGATTCATCAATAGTAGCAAGTCCTTCAATAATTTCGCCATCCGTAGGGATGGTATCACCTGTCTCGCAGAAAAACACATCTCCTTTGCGCAATTCATTCGAGGATTTCACAATGATCGAACCGTTTGCCAACATGACTTTAGCAGGCGTTTCTTCACGGGTCTTACGTAAACTGTCAGCCTGTGCTTTACCGCGCGCTTCGGCAATGGCCTCGGCAAAGTTGGCAAACAACAAGGTTAACAGTAGTACGATAAAAATGATAAAGTTATAAGCGAATGAACCCTGCCCGATATGCAAAAAGCTGTAAATGCTCATGTATAGCATAATAGCGGTACCTACTTCCACCGTAAACATAACCGGGTTGCGCAGCATGACCTTAGGGTTCAGCTTGACGAACGACTCTTTAAGTGCGGTTTGCACTAAAGCAGGTTCAAATAATCTATTAGATTGAGTTTTCATGTATTTAATTACTTAGGCATTGAAAAGAACTCCGCGATGGGGCCCAAAGCCAAAGCAGGAAAGTATGATAATGCGTTTAAAACCAATATTACAGCAAAGGTCATCAGGCCGAAGGTCACAGTATCGGTCTTTAACGTACCTGCTGATTCAGGGATATATTTTTTCTGTGCAAGCAAGCCTGCTATAGCAACCGGGCCAATGATAGGCAGGAACCTGCCTAATATCATTAAAACACCAGTTGAAACGTTCCAGAAGATATTGTTGTCACCCAAGCCTTCAAAGCCGGAGCCGTTGTTAGCATTGGCGGAGGTCATCTCATAAAGCATTTCTGAAAAGCCGTGGAAGCCGGGGTTGTTTAACCAGGCCGATGGCTTGACCGCCCAGTCGGCATTACCATGATTGGTAAAGACAAAAGCTGCAATGGCTGTACCCGCCATGATCAGGAAAGGGCTTAATAAAGTGATCAAGGCGGCGATCTTAACTTCGCGAGCTTCAACCTTATGTCCAAGGAATTCAGGGGTTCGCCCAACCATCAGTCCGGATATGAATACGGCTATTATTAAATAGATAAAGTAATTTAATACACCTACACCGCAACCACCGAAGAACCCGTTGATCATCATGGCCAATAATTGCCATAAACCTGTTAGCGCCATTGTACTATCGTGCATCCCGTTGACAGAACCGGTGGATACGATCGTAGTGAATGTACTCCAGAAGGCTGTTGCAGTTGGCCCTATACGAACCTCTTTACCCTCCATGGCGCCAGTATGCTGGGCGATACCCATTTGCGCGATGGCGGGATTTCCGCCAGTCTCGCTGCTAATAGATGGGATGAGCAGCATTAAAGCACCGATCATCATGACCCCAAAAATAACCCAACCCAGTTTTTTGCGGCGGATGAAATACCCGAAACATAAAACCATGGCAATCGGGATGATCATTTGCGAAACGATCTCGGTAATGTTGGTTAGGTAATTTGGATTCTCAAGCGGGTGTGCCGAGTTAGCGCCGAACCAGCCGCCGCCATTTGTGCCCAGGTGTTTTATAGCGATCATTTGTGCAGCGGGGCCGCGGGATACATGGACAGTATCCCCTTGCAAAGAGATGAACTGATCTTTACCTGCATAGCTGCTTGGGGTACCGTTAAAGGTTAATATCAAGGCAATTACTATTGATATTGGTAATAATAAACGGGTAATTGCTTTTAAAAAGTAATTCCAGAAGTTACCTAAATCATTAGTGGTTTTATCGCGAAACGCTTTAAATAAACCTACCGCGCAGGCAATGCCGGTTGCAGCGCTTACAAAGTGCAGGAACATGAATATGAAATGCTGGATGAGGTAGCTGGCCCCGCTTTCGCCGCTATAGTGCTGTAAATTACAGTTCACAACAAAACTGATGATGGTATTAAAGGCGAGGTCGGCCGTCATGCCTGGGTTGCCATCGGGGTTAAGCGGCAACTTGTCCTGATTCATCAGTACAAAAAAGCCGTAGACGAGCCATAACAGGTTGATGGTCATCATAGCTTTTAAAAACTGTTTCCAGTTCATCGGCTCGTTAGGATTAATGCCCGATAATTTATAAATTCCGTTTTCCAAAGGTTTCATAAAATCGGTCCATATCTTTTCGCCGGCGAACATTTTTGCAAGGTACTTGCCCAGTGGTATGCCGATAACCAGCATGAGGCCAAAGGAGGCAATGATTCCAAATAATTCTGTGTTCATTGTGTGGTCAGTTAAAAGTTTTCGGGTTTAAGCAGTACATATACCATGTATATAAAAACCGCAATAGAGATGATGAATAATGCTAACATAGTTTTCAGATTTTTTCGAACCAGTTGATGGATTTAAAAATGAACCACCAGCAAATAAGGATGGCCAGAAATAGGATTAAAGTGTTCATAGTTGTACAATTTTGAACAGATGATAGCCAAAGGAGTACCAATTTTTAATTTTAGTTATAACTATTTGAAATACAGATATTTATATTCTTATTGAGCTATACCAATAAAAAAAACCTTTCCAAAATGGAAAGGTTTTTTTTCAAATAAGCTTACGCAGGTTAACTGACGGGCAAAATCTTGGTCAGCTTGAAACTGGTAACGGGATTAACCACCATCGGTATTTTTTCGATGCGCGTTTCGCTGGTATCCAGGCCAAATGCTTTCGCGTCAGATTGAGCTAAACGTTTGATAGCGAAATAACTGTTCAATATAAATCCTTCCTTCACACTAAACTCGTTCTCATAAGACAGGAATTTTTCTAATATGACAAATTGGAAATCGGCCGCCAGGTTATATTTTTTCAAAGAAGGATAACGGCTGGTAATATCCAGCCCCTGATTAGCCACCATTTCCTGTACCACTTGTCGAAAAAGCACATTAATACGAGGCTGTATCCTGAACCCCAGCCGGAACTCCACCCGTATCACTTTATCTTCCTCCATTTCATCTACGCTGTACTCCATGGTAAATGGCTCATCCGTCCTTTCAATATGCACAAACCAATAGACGTTGGCTCGTTTCGGTTTACGGCTGAATATGGAATAAATGATCTTCTGTTCTATTTGCTTGCTGTTATTGGCCTTAGTTAAATAGATAAGATGTGTTGAATATTTTGATACAGCGGTATCTTCGCTCAAAGCACGTAACATGGGTATTTGTTCCTTCAGATCAATAAAAGTAAGGAATCGGTTATTGATCTTCCGCGCCCTGAACCAGATATACATGGTAAAGATCAAACCTACCTCGAAACCCAGGAAGAACAGTCGTTTCACTATTTTCACCGCGTTGGCCACAAAGAAGGAGAACTCCACGGTAAGGAAAATACAAACGATGATGGTAACCAGCCAGACGGGCCAATGTTTGACATAACGCATAAAATAGTACATCAGTATCGTTGTCATCAGCATAGCGATAGTAATTGAAAACCCGTACGCCGCCGTCATGGCGCCTGAGGTTTTAAAATAAAGGCTTACGGCTATACAGCCAAAGCACAATATCCAGTTGATACTGGGTATATAGATCTGGCCACGAATATTGGAAGGATACTTTATAGTGATGCGCGGCCAAAAATTCATGCTGACAGCCTCGCTTATTAAAGTAAATGAACCGCTGATCAGGGCCTGGCTGGCAATAATGGTGGCCAATGTGGCTAAAGCCACACATGGTATCATGAATAAATGAGGGTTAGGTACAATTTGATAGAAAGGATTAACTCCGTTAAAATTAAAATTAGCAGGTTGCATTAAAACCCATGCGCCCTGGCCCAGGTAGTTAAGCATCAAGGCTATCTTTACAAAGATCCAGCTTACCTGTATGTTTTTCCGGCCGCAATGCCCCAAATCCGAGTATAAGGCTTCGGCACCAGTGGTACATAAAAACACCGCACCCAAAAGCCAGAATCCACTGGGGTGCTCTATTAATAGCCTGGCGCCATAATACGGGTTCAGCGCTTTGAAAATACCCGGATCATGTATGATCTGTAATAATCCTAAAGTACCTATTGTTAAGAACCAGGTTAACATAACCGGTCCAAATGACGAACCAACCACCTTGGTGCCAAATTGCTGAAAGAAGAAAAGCAGCAGCATAATACCAATAACAATACCTAATATTAGGTGGTTGCCCGGTACAAATAATACCGCCAAAGCAGGCACATTACTCAACCCTTCAATAGCAGAGGTTACGGATATGGGTGGCGTAATAATACCGTCGGCCAGTAAAGTGCCCGCGCCGATGATAGCGGGAATAGCCAACCATTTTCCATACCGCCGAACCAGTGCATATAACGAAAATATTCCGCCTTCGCCCCGGTTATCGGCCTGTAAAGTGATGAAGATGTATTTAAAGGTAGTTTGCAGCGTCAGCGTCCAGAATATGCAGGAAATAGAGCCAAGCACCAACCCGACATCGACTTTACCTCCTTCTACTAATAGTGTCTGAAATACATATAGTGGCGAGGTGCCAATATCGCCAAAAATAATGCCGAGGGTTACTAATACGCCACCTGCCGAAAGTTTACGGATATGTGCATTCATCGGCTAACAAAAAAATCAAGGGTGAATAATTTGTGGTGATTAAGCTCGCCGGAACAGCCGTAACGGCAGTTTAAAAAATAAGGAGTATAATACATGCCTCCCGCATTAGCAAGGGCCATGCCAAAATAAAAAAAATGGCTTTCCAGACATTCAAGCCACTTTTTCGCTCCAATACATTTTGAACACCCTACCAAAATGGTAGGGTGTTCCTTTCATTTTGGCAGGCTCGTGCTAATTTAGTTTATATTCATCCAACTTCCGATAAAGGGTTGTCAGGCCGATACACAGCAAACGGGCAGCTTCGGTTTTATTACCTCGGGTATAGTTCAGCACCTTGTAGATATGCTGTTTTTCAATCGATCCGAGGTCCAGCGCATTACTTTCTACGTGGGTTTCCTTAAACTCAACTGGCAGCAGGTCCACACCTATCATTCCCTTTTCGGCCAGTACTACCACACGCTCCATCACGTTTTTCAACTCACGCACATTGCCTTTCCAATGGTGCTGCGTAAGCACCTGTATAAATTCATCAGTCATACCTTCAATCCGGGTATTGACCTTGTCGGCGAACTCTTTAAGGTAATAACGCGCAATTAATTCAATATCATTTTTGCGTTCATTTAAGGAAGGCAGTTTAATGGTAAAGACCGACAGGCGATAAAACAGGTCCAGGCGGAAATGACCCGCCTCTGCTTCCTTTTTCAGATCGCGGTTGGTGGCCGCCAGTATACGCACATTTATTTTTGTAGTTTGGGTATCGCCAACTTTAATAAAGGTTTTGCTTTCAAGTACGCGCAACAACCTGGCCTGCAGCTCCTGGCTCATCTCGCCAATCTCATCCAGAAATATGGTACCATGCTGGGCCTCCTCGAACAAACCCTTTTTATCTTTTAACGCCCCGGTAAAAGCGCCTGCTTTATACCCAAACAATTCGCTTTCCAATAACTCTGCCGAAAAACTGCTGCAATTTATCGCCACAAATGGCATTAACCGTCGTTCGCTTTCGTAATGAATAGCAGAGGCGAATACTTCTTTCCCTGTACCAGTTTCGCCCAAAAGCAATACTGTAGTATCGGTAGCAGCTACCTTCCGCGCCAATGAGATAACATCTTGTATTGCTTTAGCATTGCCTATAATATTGGCAAAACTATATTTGGTATTTATATTTTTCTCCTGCTGAAATTTATTCCTTTGCAATAAGGCTTTGTCCATTGCCTGGTTTACCAGCGGGATGATTTTATCATTATCATCACCTTTGGTAATATAATTGAACGCACCGTTCTGGATGGCCTTTACACCGTCGGCAATGGTACCATAGGCGGTCAGATTGATCACCTCTATATAGGGCTTTTTTTCTTTGATAGTTTTTACCAGGTCCACACCGTTTACATCGGGTAGTTTAACATCACTTAATACCAGTAAAACATCTTCCTGCTGTAGTAACTTTAAGCCTTCTTTACCATTAAATGCCTGCAAAACACGGAATCCCTCCAAACCAATAATCCGCGACAACAGATCGTTCAGTTTTTTTTCGTCATCAATGATCAGGATGGTATTTTGCATAGCCTATTTTTTTGCAATATTAATGCTTTATTCAGATTACACCTAATTCGCGTTAACAGATAACTTATGTTGCCGGTGGATATGACGATCCATTTAGTCCCCTACTTCCTTGAACCTTAATTTTTGCTTTTAAATTTCAATGAAAAAAGTCCGTAAATCATCTACCAATAAGCTTTTTGATATATTTTGATATTTTAAGTGGTTTCGCGGGGGTATTTCAATCGGGTAGCATTTGCATGGATTTGGCTTAGTTGTTTATTGGTAAGTCAATGATAAAAGTCGACCCGGCATGGAGGTTGCTTTCTACACTAATTTGCCCGCCCAGTGTCTCCACTTGTGTCTTTACCATGTACAGGCCCATTCCCTTGCCTTCCACCGAAGTATCAAAGCGGCGGTATAAACCGAAAAGCTTGTCCCCATTCTGTTCCAGGTCAATGCCTTTACCATTGTCCCCGAAGTGAACGCTGATCTTGTCGTTGTTTTGACGGCTGGTAATTTGCAGCTGCAATTTTTCTTCCGGCCGCTTGAATTTGATGCTATTGGAAATAAGGTTGTAAAAAATACTGTAGATATAGTTTTTCAGACTATGAACGGTATCAACGGACTTAAAGTCGCATTTGATCTCGATCAAGCCCTGTTGTATGTAACCGGCAAAGGTTTCTTTGATATTTTCTACAATCTGGGTAAAAGAAACTTCTTCCATTTGTTCGTGTACCTGTTGCTTGACATCCAGGATCAAATTGAGGTCCTTGATGACGTTATCCAGGCTTTGCACAGAGGTGCCGAGGCGGGCAATCAGCGTCAGGAATTCCTTTTCATCATCCGCCCCCAAAGTTAGCAACTGATACAGCCCCATAATATTGGCCACCGGCGCGCGCAGGTTATGCGAAATAATATAGGTGAACTGTTCGAGTTCCTTATTTCGCTGGATCAGGTTCTCGGCGGTCTGCATCAGTTCGTCTCCGCTGGTTTTCAAATTATCCTTCATGGTTATTAATGCCTTGCCAAGGATATCTTCCTCACTCAAAGGCGTAAATTTCCCCGTAAAATCCCGCTTACCGATCTCATCGGCAAAAGTGGCTGTTTCGCGTAATTTGTTGGACAATTCATTGACCGAACGAACCATTGTACCGATCTCATCCGGATTCACCGGCAGGTTGACCGTATCCAGTTTTCCTTTTCCCAGGTCATTCACCATTTTAATAATTAGGTTGATCGGCTGGGTAATAATTGCCGTCAGGTAAGAGGATAAAAACACGCCCGTTAAAACGATGACAATGGCCAGCACCAGGATCAATGTCCTTAGCCGCATGGAATAGGACTCCAGATTTTCGTATTCCCTGATCTTAATTTCCCGTTCACCGGCATTGACGTGGTCCAATAAATTGATAAGCCTGGCGGTCCTCGGGATGACCTCGTCGTCTAAAGTCTGTTCGGCGGTCATTTTGATTACCGGATCATCATAGTCCGTGAATTTGCCCAACGAAGACATGAGTCGTCTTTCTATCGTCAACAGGCTTTCAAAATCCTTAAATACCTGCCGCAGAGTATCAGTCATTTTGGGATTGCCCAGTCGGATAAACAAGCCATCCAGCTTCCGTTTGAGATTCGGATATTTGGTCGTATGCAGCAACTGTAATGCCTGCTTGTCGTCCTGGTTCGAGCGCAAGAAAACCCAATTAGTCGTATACATTTTGGATTCGATCAGCAGGCTTCGAAAATCGCTGAGCCCTTGCTGCGAGGGATCGATCACCGTAGAGATATGGCCAGACAGTTTTTCCCCTTTATTCAAGGTAAATACCGTGACCAGGCCGTTGATAACAAACAACAGAACAAGGATCAGAAAACTCCAGTAAATTCGGTCACGGATACTTATACCCATTGATTTTTTATTTTAGAAGTAAAAATTCAGTCCCCCCATGATACGGATCGGATCTTCGGGTTGGCCATAAAAGAGTTCGGTATCTTTTTTCGTCAGGTCCATAAGATAACTTACACTCCGGTAACGTTGGTTTAGGGCGTTGCTGACATTGACAAACACCGACAACTGTTTACTGAACGCATAGCGGGCAGACATGTTCAACAGCGCATAGCCCGAAATTGTTTGCAGGCGAATGGCCGAACCGAGTGTATCCCTTGCGCTGGGTAAGTTCTGCCGGCCTATCAGCAGGAGCCGTGGAGAAAAGGTAAACTTACCGGCCTGCATATCCGTACCGATGCGGAACATCCATGGCGAGATAAAAGGAAGTTCCGTATCATAATGGCCAACTTGGTTTTCTGTTTTTGGGTCATCAGTCTCACCGCCGACATAACTCAGCGAGGCATAGGTATTAAAAAAAACATCACCGATGCCGTGTTTTAAATTTAATTGCAGGCTGCCGCCGTAATTTTCCTGCTGCCCCTGATTGATAAATACCTCTACATAATCTACCGGCACACCGTCAAAGGTGTTATGATACAAATGGGTGGACTGGTTATCGTCTGCTACAGTATGCAAGCCGCTCGACACCGCATAATAGCCATCCGCGGTAACCGTAAAGTTATCGGTGATATATTGGCGGATATTCAGTTCCAGATTATGCGACCGGATGGGTTTCAAATTAGGATTGGGCAGGTGTAAAAAAGAAGAATGATAGGTGTGGCCGGAATCAGCGGTGGTAAACGATCCGTACTGTGCATAACTATCAGAGGGAGCCGGGGCAAGGTAAGCGCTGCCATACAGCAATTTGACTGTCGTTGTTTGTAAGGGTTTGTAGACCATTCCCAGGCGGGGTGTAAAGCTGCTGCCATAGCGGGAGTTATTATCATAGCGCGCACCCAAAGTAAAACTAAGCCGCTTTAAAGGGACATACTGCGCCTGGAAATAACTGCCGACGTTGTAATAATTTATATGATAAAATTTCGCCGGCAAACCCTCAGGCCGATAATAACTATCGGTGCCGGCATAGCTCCCCTGGATATTGCCACTGGCGTTGACCGGATCGTTCAAGTCGGCGCTTTGCGGAATTGCACTGAAACTTTCAAAGCTGGCGCCTGCCGTCAGGTTTAGTTTGCCTGATGCCTTATAGTCCAATTGTTGCTCTCCCTTGATATTGGTAGAGGTTGAATATTTATAGGCAGGCTCCATACCCGTGAACATATTCCGGTAATTCGATTCGGGATCAAGCGTATAGTTGCCCGCCGTTAGCGAAGTAGTGGAAAAAAACTTATTGAATGTCTTTTTAAAAGTCGCGTTGGCCGCGGTCACATATTGCCCTATAAAAACATTTTTATTATAAATTGCATTGTTGGTGTTATTGCTGTAAGCGCTTGGTGTCCGGGTATAATTTGAGAAGACCGAAAACGTAACCCCGTTGACATTCAAAGCCGCATAAATATTATAGGCCATGGTGGGCGCCTGGTATATCGGTGCAACCGGCGCAACCGGTTTCATAGGCCCGTAAATGGTATTAAACGTACCGGTTTGAAACGGTGTCCTGCTCAGTTGAGGATCGTTGGGATAGACCTTTGTATAATCCGGTTGGCTGTCATAATTGTATTGACCAGAGATAGTCAGGCTGGAGCCCGTCGCTAATTTCCTGGACAGGAATAAGGTATGGTTGATATAGCCATAACTGCCGGCTACCGCGCTGGCATCCACGATCATATTTTTACTTAACGGCAGTTTTTTAGTAATAATATTGATTACACCCGAGACCGCATCAGCGCCATAGAGCGCCGATGCCGGGCCATACACTATCTCCACTTGCTCTGCCAGGTTTACCGGATAATTTCCCATAACAGGCAGTGCCTCGTTAGTTGGTGACGATATCTTGACCCCATCCAACAGGATCACAAAATTTTGCTGGCCCTGGATCCCCCGGACGGTAACACTGTTCCCCGAGCCGGGATAGATTTTATCATCCACCTTCATATCCGGCAGATCAACGATCAGGTCCAGCAGGGACTGATAGCCGCGCATACGGATCTGCTCCTTGCTGACCACTGTTACCGTGGCCGGCGCCGTCCCGGAATTCTGGGAAGTCTTACTGGCAGTAACAACTTTGACGTCCAGCAGTGCTTTCAGGCTCAGATCTTCCAGTTTGGTGGTATCCTGCTGGGCATAGCCATTATAGTAAAACATACTTAACATGGCTACGCAGCAAAAGGTTCGGTAAGCATTCATAATTTAGGGGAATTAGTGATGACGTTATCATTTGCCACTATCGTGGCCAGCTTTAGTAATTCAGAAGCTATATTCAGGTTTCTGGAAAGGACGTTGTTTTTATTGATCTCCAGCTTCAGCCGGTCGTCGACTATAATAAAGTTGATACACGAGCCCTTTTTGGCCAGCCCGTTATCTTCGGTAATCAGCAAAACAGGCAGATCAGCAGTTAGAAGCGCGATTCGCTTCAGATTCCGGCTTTCTTCCTGGCTGATAAACAGCATCTGACAAGTATAGGAGGAAGCACCAGCCGAAAGTCTTTTTACAATAATCCGTTGATCCCCCACAGACTTGTTAACAGTGAGGCTGCTGAGCTCATCGTATAAAGGGGAATCCCCCACTATACCGATGACAAAATCACCAGCCTGTTTATTTTCAGGCCATTCGATGTATTTGGTGATGCGGTAAATAATATTGGCGTGGACTTTGTAATCAGTCGCCTGCTGCGCGCTGGCAGATACAGCCAAGCTGAGCAGCGCAATGCTTATGCAAGTTTGATTGAAGAAATTCGTTAACCTATTGCGTGTAGACAAAATTTGTAGAATATAATTAATAAATTAACTAATAATTTATTAATTCTGTATACGGATAGCTATGCAAAAAGTTATGATGCCTGGTATAATAAATGCATTATTAATGGGTCGCGCTAAAACAAAAAAGCCTGCAAATCATTTGACTTGCGGGCTTTTTTGTTTTGTTATCAAAACGGCGGTGAGGGAAGAATTAGAACATACTCCCATATATCATTGTAAATTAGTATCTTATGTTAACATCAACCAATTGAAATACACAAATAACTCACTTCTTTTCGGGTATCACAAATCGTCTATACAAAATATAACGGCGCTTTATACCCTAAATGGTGTATATTTTTGGGAGGTCGCAGCTATCCGACCTCCCCTGGATCTTTATGAGCGAACGCGGACAATTGTTTTACCCTTAACCCGATTGGCCGAATTATACGTGGCAATCGCGTCGTCGAGGGTAACGACGCTACCTGTGTTCGTTTTCAAACGTCCGTCCCGGAACCTTTGCACGATCTCATTTAATTGAGCGCGATCCGCTTCGACAACAAAGTCGATATTCAGCACGCCCGCTGACTGCGCCTCAACCGGGCCGGCAACGGTCACGAACGTTCCCCCGGCACGGGTCACGCTCAAGGAGCGCTTCGCGATTTCGCCGCCGAGGACATCAAAAACCAGATCAACCTGGCCGATAGCTGCTAACGTATCATGATCCAGGTCGACGAACTCATTTGCGCCGAAACCGAGCACCGCGTCCCGGTGTGTAGCGCGCCCGGTGCCGATCACGTACGCGCCGGCCTCACGCGCGAGCTGGACAGCCATCGAGCCTACTATACCAGCCGACCCATGTACCAGTACCCTTTGTCCCGACTGAAGTCGGCCGTGCAGGAACAGCCCTTGCCAGGCAGTCAGGCCCGACATTACGAGCGCAGTGCCTTCATTGAAGTCCACGTCGTCCGGCAGCGGCGCAAGGTTTCTTGCTTCTATGGCCACGTATTCTGCCAAGGAACCGTTGCGGTACCAATCCTGCAGGCCGAACACCCGTTGTCCTACCGACAGCCCGGTCGTGCCATAGCCGAGCGCGGTTACCACGCCGGCCAGTTCGTGGCCGGGGATCGACGGCGTCCGGTCCTGGCCGGCGCGATCGGTCCAGGTCGATGGCCACGATAGCTCGTCACCGGTAATACTGGCCGCGTGAACCCGAACGATGACATCATTTATCGCTGCCGGCGGCTCAGGCAGCTCCACCAGTTTCATGCCAGCCAAGCCCGCAGCCTGGTTGGTTACCACAATTGCTTTCATTATGTACCTCCTTTTTTTTGAAAGGACAAAATTATAGCTTAGTTTGGATATTAATTCAATATGGAACAACTTCTGGAAGAAATAAGGTCGTGTAGCGTATGTTTAAATTATTTGCCTTATTCGCCAAAACCGATCATACAGGCCAGTAAAAACGCACGGATCGTCATTATTGGACAGGCACCCGGACAAAAGGTGCAAAATAGCGGCGTTCCCTGGGACGATCGAAGCGGCGACGAGTTGAGAAGATGGCTTGGTGTCACCAGGGAGCAATTCTACGATGAAACTTTATTTGCTTTAGTTCCTATGGGCTTCTGTTATCCCGGAAAGGGCGTTTCAGGTGATTTGCCACCGAGGCCGGAATGCGCACCATTATGGCATGAATCGCTATTGAATTACATGTCTGAAATTAAATTGATTATTCTGGTAGGGAAATATGCTCAAAATTATTATTTAAAGCATAGCGCCAAGACATCGTTGACCGAAACCGTCAGAAACCATCTTAGCTATCTTCCGACTTATTTGCCGCTGGTTCACCCTTCTCCCCGCAATGGGATATGGCAAAGGAAGAATCCCTGGTTCGAAATCGAGGTTGTGCCCTTTTTACAACAATTGGTAAAAAAGGCGTTTCAGGATAAATTAGCGTAGTGTTTGCTCGTTCAGGAATACCAGTTGACCGCGGTGGTAGTTTTCGTGGCCGGCGCGGCTCAGCAAGACGTTGAGCTTGTTGCGGGTTGGGATCGAGCGCGAAATCGGCTTCGGAGACGTTCCTATGCCTGTCCATCCACCAGTCCGGGGAGGAATAAATCTATTTGATATTGGGGTGACCTGATCGCACCCCCATAAAGTCACGTCAGCCCTTTTTCGGTCCTGGTATTTGGCTGCATCTTTGTGAGCTAATACATTAAAAAACTTCTATTATGTCAGACAACAAAGTTTCTTTACACCGGGTGATCAAGGCATCGCCCGAAAAAGTTTACCGGGCATTCACTGAAAGCCTGGCGATCGCGGCCTGGCTGCCGCCTTATGGTTTTTTGTGTACCGTACAGGAAATGGACGTTAAGATAGGCGGCACTTTCCGCATGTCGTTCCAAAATTTCAGCACGGGTAACGGCCACTCCTTTGGCGGGGAATATGTAGAAGTAAAGCCCAATGCATTCCTGAAATACACCGACCGGTTTGATGACCCTAATTTGCCGGGTGTGATGACCAATTCGATCTGGTTCGAAAAAACAACGGTAGGTACCGAGCTTAAAGTTTTGCAAGAAAATATACCTGCCATCATCCCGGCCGAAATGTGTTACCTGGGCTGGCAGGAATCGCTGGAAAAACTGATCAAATTGGTAGAACCGGAAATACCAGATGCCGGCTAAATTCGGCAATAAGCGTGATCACTGCCAAGTTTTACAAATTTAGGCAAAAACATATTTTCACGGGGCAGGTTTATTTAGCATGCGGATTTGGTCATTGGTCGTTTTGTTGTTAGTGAGCTTGCAGGTTGCCGGGCAGACGGTGGTGACGGGCCAGGTGGTGGATGCGTCGGGTGGGGAGCCGTTGGGTTCGGTGTCGGTGAGTTTTGCGGGCGGAATTGGGACGCGGACGGATTCTTTAGGGCGGTTTAGGTTGAGTGCAGTGGGGAGTTTTAGGGAGGTGGCGTTTTCTTGTGTGGGGTATTTGCCGGTGGTGAAAATTATTTTGCCCGGGCAAGTGAATAAGTTGCAGGTGCTGTTGGAGCGTAATATTAATGAGCTGGCGGGGGTGACGATTGGCGCGGTTAAGGGCGGTCGGTACCGAAACAAGGGGAACCCGGCGGTGGAGCTGATCCAGAAGGTGATTGCTCATAAGGGGGAGAACCGGGCGGAGGCAGCGGCGTATTTGCAGTATGAGCAGTACGAACGGATGGGGCTGTCATTGTTTAATTTGCCGCAAAAGTTGGTGGAGAGCACGTTTTTCAGCAAGTATCGGTTTATGCTGGATACGGTACAGGGGCAGACTTTTTTGCCGGTCTTGCTGGAGGAGAAGTTGTCGGATGTGTATAATAAGACACAGGTGCAGAAGGCGTATAAGGGGGTGAATATTTTGCAGTTTATGGATACCGCGGGCGTGAAATTGTATGTGAACCAGTTGTATGGGCACCAACCAGATATTTATGAGAATAATTTATTTATCCTGGCCAACCAGTTTTTGAGCCCGATCGCGGATCATGCCCCGAATTATTATAAGTTTTTTATTACGGATACTGTCGGCAACCAGGTGGAGCTGGCTTTTACGCCGCGGACGAAAGGGGACCTGTTGTTTGAGGGTAAACTGACCGTTAGCCTGGATGGGCATTATGCGGTGACGGCTTGTGAGTTGAGGCTAAATAGGCAGATTAATGTAAGTTTTGTGCGGAGCTTTGATGTGCTGCTGGATTTCGCCGTGCAGCCGGGCGGACGTTACCAGCTAACGCAGAGCAAGGTGAAGGCGGATTTTGGGCTGACGAATAAGGGCTGGGGCGTGTTTGGAGAACGAACGGTGATTTACCGGAATTATAGAAATGATTCGGTGAAAGTCGTGACAAAGCCAAGTGGTTTTGATACACTGAGCAAAGGCCAGGCGCAAGTGTATGAGAAGTTGTATCAGCTGGAGCAAATGCCCTCATATAAGCGGACGATGTGGTGGCTGACGACGCTGACGGCGGGCTATGCCGATACCGCGCCGGTGCAGATCGGGCCGGTCGCTCATTTCCTGTCTTTTAACAGCCAGGAAGGGCTGAAACCTGAGCTAGGCCTGCGGACAACACCGCAACTGGACAGCACGTTTTATGCGGAGGGTTATGGTGCCTACGGCACCCGTGACCGCAGGTTTAAGGGCAATGCCATCGGCTATCTATCGTTAAATAAGATTGCGCCTTATCGTTTCCCCAATAATTATTTTAAAGTAAGTTATTTGTATGATGTGGATGTGCCGGGCCATACCTTTTCGGTGACCAACCGGTCGACCGCGCTCTCTTCTTTTCAGACCGGGAAAACGGATTACTGGCTCTATAGCCGCATAACCGAACTCCAGTATGTTAAAGACTTTGAAAGCCATTTTTCTTATACGATCGGTTATAAGAACTGGGAACAAACGCCGGCAAAGGCGTTGGTTTATCAGCTCCAGGACGGCACACGCATTCCTAGCCTGACCACCAATGAACTGAACCTGCATCTGCGCTACGCGCCGCACGAGGAACTAATCCAGGGCAGCCGCACGCGGCATAGTATTCATAACCCCTACCCGATCTATGATCTCTTAATTAACCGTAGTATTGGCAATTATCGTTATACGGACATTGGCATCAATATCTATAAACGTTTTTATTTATCGCAGGCCGGTTTTACCGACATTACCCTGCTAGGTGGTTATGTGCTGGGCAAGGTACCGTTCCCACTGCTCAATATCAGCCCCGCCAACCAGTCGCTGGCCTATAAACGGGATGCCTATAACGCGATGAACTACCTCGAATTTGTCAGCGACCATTACGCCGGCCTCAACCTGACCCATACCTTCAATGGCCTGCTGCTCAACAAGGTCCCGCTCATCAAACACCTCAAATGGCGCGAGTTCCTCTCCGCCAAAATTTTATACGGCGGGGTACGCTCAGAAAACAACCCGGGCGTTTACCGCTTCCCCCCAAATGTCTACGCTCTGGGTAGCACTCCTTACGTCGAAGCAGGTGCCGGCATCGGCAACATCTTCAAATTCTTCCGCGTCGACCTCATCCGGCGCTTCAACTACCTCGATCACCCCGACGCCCGCCCCTACAGTCTCAAATTCAGCTTTCAACCTGAATTTTAATAGCATCATTTTGTCAGGCTTTCAGAACCGTAGGGTGCTATATTTAATACTTTTTTTGTGCCGTCTTTCCATTGTAACGTAACTTTTTCAGGCTGCGCAGAAAGAGAACGTAAATTTATTTGAAGCTGCTTACTGTCATTGCTTTGGGGACAAAAGGCTAACATCACCTTTGGGTTATCAATAGTAACTAACTTATTTACTTTTATTTCGCCGTTAGTTGCTATCGCGATCAGCGGCCGGTTAAACTCGACACCAAAATGATTGGCGGTAACCGCATCATAAGCACCGTGAAGCAATATGCCGTAGCTGCTTGCTATTTCGCCGCCCTGTTCCAGCGGGAAATTCGTATCCCAATGGTTATTCAGCAGCCATGATATGATGGTTTGCGTTTGCTGGATATCTTTCGCCCACAACGGCCCTTGCCTGGCCCCGTCTAAAATATTGCCGGTTAGTGAGCCGAATTCAACAATCGGCGCTTCCACGGAGGTAAAGGTGATGCCGGCATTTTTATTGGAAACATCGATCCAGCGTTGAAAGGTAAGCCAGTTTTTGTTGGTTCCTTTTAGCTGATCGCGCCCGGGCTGCATAACGCCCAGCGGGATATCCATATGCGTGATCCCCTCAGGTACATTAAACCCGAAACCAAAGTGGATACCTTCTTTTTGCCGGGTCGCGATTTTGTTAACCGTGTTGACAATTTCAAGGTAGGGCCGGTTCTGGTATAATTTAATTTCGCGGTTTAACCACTTACAGCCCTCCGCGTCAGACCGTACGCTTAGCGAAATGAGCAAAGGCCCTTTTTCTTTGATCTGAATAGTAACCTGAGTGGCGTGGGTTGGCGCGGTAACCGTGTCCTTGCCATTGCGTACCCCCTTTACATAGTTATAGCTATTCAGATCGAAGCCCGAGGCGGTATTGACAAACTCTCTTTTATCTTTAAACCTCAACAGGCTGGTAATATTTCCGGTTTTTTTATCCAGTGTTACCTTGAGCTCGTTATTACTTAAATAACCGGCTCCCGCCTTAAGGTCGCCGGTGCCTTGATAAATCCCTGGTATCACCTTAAAAGTTTTACAACCCAGCGCAGGCAATTTCTCGGCATAAAAAAGTAATTCCCCCGTGCTTAGACGCTGTGCCGGCATTTCGGTACCATTTTTAGTGATCACGCGGTTACCGCCGCGACTCAGGCTGTCAGACAGCTTTACCAGCCCGCCGCGCACCCAGGCCAGCGTGTTAAATACCGTAATATAGCCCCCGTCTATTTTTTTAACGTTTGTGAGGGCGGCATCAATCAGGGTGTTGCTTTGCTTTTCGGCGTTTTCAAAGTAAGCAGCTTTATTGGCCTCCACCTGTTTAGCAAGCGGGGCCGCAGGGTTTTGATAACCCCAGGTATGCTCGGCCGAAAGCAGTAACTGCTCCCAGCAAGCCTTATATTTATTTAGCGGGGCCCTGCGGCCGGCGCCATTGAGCATGGGCCAGAGCATCTCGGCCTGTACCAGGTTTTCTTTTGCCCTGCGCCCCATACCTACCCTGCGGGCGTCGGAGCCAAGCCCCTCGGTCCAAAATTCGGTCATATCCCCGCTATATTCCGGGATAATGGCAGCATAGCGTTTTTTAAAAGCGTCCAGGATGTCCCTGCTGCCCGCAATAATTACTTTTGGGTAAGCATATTTCTGGTTCCAGAGCCTTACCGCTTCCGGAAGATCAGCATCGATCAGACAATTGTCAGCCATTGACCAGGTCATGGCGTAAATAGCATAGGGCGACCCCTCCCGCTCTAACCGGTCTGTTTCCCGGAAAATGAAAGGATCAATAAAATTTGCGCTGGGGTTATTGGTGCTTACCCGGTCAATAGCAGCTGAATAGGTTTGCAAGAGCTTAAGCCCGTATTTACTGCCTTTTACCGTATAGCCATACCCGTAGGGGCTGCCCTGCAAAAAAAGGATACGGCTTTTGCCATCAGGGCCCAACCAATAAAAAGGCTGATGATCCCAAACTTTCCTTAAATCAAAATAATTTGGAAAGCTGATAAAGCCATCTATACCGCTTTGTTTTGCGGCTGCCACCAAACCCCAGGCCGCGCCCGGGAGGTCCATCTGCACCATGGTGCGGATAGGTACTTTGGTTTGTTTTTCTATGATGCGCTTATTGCTAAACATCATTTGCAGCTCCTCGTCAGAACAGGTGCTGGTATTGATATTGGAGTGCCCGCCATCTATTTGAAGCCAGCCCTTTTTGACCGCGTTATAAAACCTTACTTTTTGCCTTGGGGTAGCCCGGGCAAGGTATTCAGCCACTACCCAGGTCGCCTCGGTATTCCAGATAAAGCGGGCGCCCTCAGGGTAGTGCTGTGTTTTTTCGGCCAGGTCAATACCGACATCAATATTGCGTACCTGCAGTTTCCGCACGCTGTCCTGCAGGTTGGTGTAGCCAATATCCACATGGCTGTGCGGGTAGATATAGACCGTCCACTGTTTTTTTACCGGGATGGCTACCGAAGCTGTAAACGCTTTACCTTGACAATATAAACTAACCTGCGCCAATGCCGCCGTTTTAACACCCACACCTTCGGGCAGCAAAACGGCTACATGAGCTACCGGCTGATCCAGTACAAACTCTGACGCTTCAGTCGTTCCGTCACATTGTACCATTACCCTTACATTTCCCTTTAGCGTACTTCCAGGTACCTGTATAACTATTTCTCTCCCCGCCCCGCCGTCTTTTCTATACTTGTAATAAGGCTGCACGTCAACCGCTAAAGTATTTCCGGCATTAGAAGCAGCCTTCGATTTTATTACTATTAAACCAAAAAGCAACGCTAAAAAACAGCTGCTAACCACCAACGGCTTGCTGCGACAATGGTTAAAAACGCGAAGGAACATAATTGCTTATTTTTATTATGTATATATGTATATACAAACATATTAACTTTTTTCGGGTTTGTGAAAAAGATTGTTCCGGATACACCAGTCAGGCTTTACTGGAAACCGTAAAGTCAGACCCTTTACCGGATAAATTTAAAGTTACGCGCTTGCCCATCACGGGAATTCGGCCCGATAAATAGGGTAAAATCGCCCGGCTCGGCAATGTACTTAAGGTCGGCATTATAAAACTTCAGGTCATTTTCCGTTAGGGTAAAAACCACTTCCTTGCTCTCGCCGGGTTCCAGACTAATTTTTTGAAAGCCCTTTAATTCTTTTACCGGCCGGGTAATGCTCGCTTCTAAATCGCGCAAGTATAGTTGTACGATTTCTTTACCTGCTACCTTGCCTGTGTTGGTTATAGTTACGCTTGCACTAAGCCCGTGGCCCGTTTTAAGGTTTGTGTCACTTAGTTTGATAGCGCTATAGCTAAAGGTAGTGTAGCTTAATCCGTAACCAAACGGATATAAAGGGTCATTACTGACATCGAGATAATTGGAGCGGAATTTAGTGAACCAGCCGCCGTCAGGCAAAGGCCGGCCGGTGTTTTTATGGCTATAATAGATTGGTACCTGCCCCACATTTTGGGGGAAAGTAATGGGCAGCTTGCCCGATGGATTTACCTCGCCAAATAACACATCGGCAATGGCGTAAGCGGCTTGGGTTCCGCCAAACCAAACATTAAGTATAGCCGGCACATTTTCGCTTTCCCACTTAATGGCCAGCGGGCGCCCTGTAAATAAAACAAGGACAACCGGTTTCCCTGTTTTTAATAGCGCGGCCAATAAACGCTGCTGCACCGCGGGAATCTCTATATTGGTACGGCTTGAACTTTCCCCACTCATTTCCGAGCTTTCGCCTAAAGCGGCAACGATCACGTCAGCTTTTTTTGCGTTGCGAACTGCATCGTCGATAACAGCCTGTTCCGACCGGGTATCCCTTGCTATTTCGCGGCCAAACATTGTTCCGTTCTTTTGCTGCGTCTCATCAGCCAGTAAATTGGAGCCTAAACTGTAGGTGATATTTACTTTATCGCCGGCCACAGCTTTTAAACCGTCTATTAATGAGGCTGTGTTGGCCAAATCTGCATTAACCGCCCAGGTTCCCGGCATATTGGAGCGGGTGTTACCCAGCGGGCCGATTACTGCAATAGTACCGGCTTTTTTTAGCGGAAGCGTATGATTTTGATTTTTTAACAACACAAATGTTTGCGCAGCAGCCTCACGTGCAAGTTTTAAATTACCGGGCGTTAGTATTTCGGTTTTGGAGCGTTCTTCGCTACAATACCTGTAAGGATCAGCAAATAGTCCTAATTTGTATTTAGCCTCCAATATCAGTCGGCAGGAAGCGTTGATATCGGCAATATTTACTTTACCCTCGGTCAATGATTTTTTCAGCGTGGTTAAAAATCCTTCGCTTACCATATCCATGTTCAGCCCGGCATTTAGTGCCAGGCCGGATACCTTTTGCAGATCGCCCAATCCATGGTCGATCATTTCACTTACTCCGGTATAGTCAGATACGACGAAACCCTTAAAACCCCATTGCTTGCGCAGCAAGTCGGTAAGCAGCCACTTGTTGGCCGTGGCGGGCATACCGTTAATATCGTTAAATGAGGCCATGATACTTCCTGCGCCCGCAGCAATAGCCGCCTTATAAGGTGGCAGGTATTCGTTATACATCCGGTTCAGGCTCATGTCGGTGGTGTTGTAATCGCGCCCAGCCTCGGCAGCGCCATATAAGGCAAAGTGCTTAACACAGGCCATTATAGTATTGTTCTTACTCAGATCATCGCCCTGATACCCTTGTACCATCATCTTGGCTATTTCCGATCCCAGGTAAGGGTCTTCACCACTGCCTTCGGCTACGCGCCCCCAGCGCGGGTCGCGGGCGATATCAACCATTGGCGAAAAGGTCCAGTTAATACCGTCTGCGCTGGCTTCTGTAGCCGCTACGCGGGCCGTGCGCTTTATTAAAGGCAGGTCCCAGCTGGCTGCAAGGGCCAGCGGGATTGGAAAAGCGGTTTTATAACCATGTACCACATCCTGGCCAAAAATCAGCGGGATATGCAGGCGGCTGTGATTAACAGCTATTTCCTGTGTTTTGCGGATTTTAGCAGGTGTAGTTAAACTGAAAATACCGCCGATCTGCCCCTTTTTTATTTTAGCTTCCACATTGGTGCTTACGACAGCGCCGGTGGTAGCTTCACCGCCGGTAACCAGGTTTAACTGGCCTATTTTTTCATCAACTGACATTTTAGCCATCAGCTGGTTAATAAACATATTCATTTTAGCCTGTCCGGAAAGTGCAGTTTTTTTTCCTTGCGCATATATCGTTGACGCCAGCAGGGCCGTCAAACATAAAATCGTTACCGCTCTTTTAATATACATTGTTACGCTTGTCATTTTAGCAGGATATGTTTTCCGGCTTAGTTATTTTAAATAAGGACTTTTAAAGTTCAGCTTTTTTAGTCCTGCGTTAATTTCCGGGGTACGCATAAACAGGTCCCACAATAAACCGGTACGGCCATTTTCTATCATTATGATGATCGGCCCCTGGTCAATGCCAAGGTAGCGTTTGGGATACCAGTTATCGGTTTCACTAAAAGCATCATAAAAACCATACTCACCCCAAACCTTATCGCCAAGGTCTTCATATAAATGCCTGATCACTTGCATCGATTCTTTTGGCGTGTAGCAGTAAGAAGCCAGGGCAGCTGTAGGCGATATCACCCCCAGATCATGACCCGGCGCATGACCAGCATAGCCTTTTACCGAATAACTGGCCGTTAAGCCCCAGCAATCTTCGCCGTACCCTTTAAAGTGCTTTGGGTTAGCCAGACAATACGCCCGGTTAATCAGCGTGTTATTTCTGTTCTCCTGCCAGTAATCAGCATATTTATCTACCAGGCCTTTAGGGCTTAGGCCAAGGTATGAGTATTGCGCCCAAAATAATGGCCCCACACTTCCCGGTGCACCGTTATGTTTCAGGCGAATAGGAAAGCCATAAGGACTAATTGCAGTATCAATAGCGCGGCTTCGCGCCCAGCCCTCATCATAAACTACTGCCGGGATACCATGCGTTGGCGAAGCTGCCGCGAGGATATACATGATCATACACTCATTAAATCCCCGGACAGCAAAGTTCATTTTCCACCCCACATTAGGTGACCAGTGCCAGTACAACACGTTTTTATCGCCGTTGCGGTACCAGTCCCATTCAATGCCTTTCCATAAACTATCAATACGGGCGGCTAATGCCCTTTCGGTTTTATTGCCTTTGCTCAGGTATTGGCGGGCACAAAGCATACCCTGAGCAAGATAAGCCGTTTCTACCAGGTCGCCGCCATCATCGTTACGGCCAAAAGGTTTTACTTTACCAGTGTTATACATCCAGTGAGGCCAGGCACCGTGAAAGCGGTCGGCTTTCGCTAAAAACGAAACCTGCTGCGCTAACCGCTGCACGCCTTGCCTGCGGGTAATAAAACCGCGCTCCATACCTACCACTATAGCTCCAAAGCCAAAGCCCGAAGCGCCCGTGGCAATAATGTCTTTATCATGCTGCTCGTAAATATTATCGCTATGATAACGTTCGCGGGCCAGACCCGAAACAGGCTCGGCACCATCCCAAAAATACCTGAACGTTTGCTTTTGCACCAAAGTAAGCAGTTGATCGTCGGTAAGGCCTTTATTTATCGTAAGCCCGGCACCACTTGACTGTGCGCTAACTTTTATACAACAAACAACCAGGGCAACTAATGCTATGCTGAATATTTTTTTCATCTTATTATAAATTGGGACTGCTAAATCCCAGGTTTCTCATCCCGATTTTTACTTCGGGTGCGCTCATAAACAAGTTCCACAGTAGCTGGCTGCGGTAATTTTCAATCATAATAATTTCGGGACCCTGGTCAATGGCCAGTGTCGACGAGGCGAACCAGGGCTGCCCCAGGGCAAATGCGTCGTAAAAACCATAAGAGCCCCATATTTTATCCCCTAATTTATAGTAAAAAAACTTAAGTGTCGCCATTGATTCGGCGGGCGTATAAGGGAACGAGGCCAGGGCCGCCGTTGGGGCAATTACCCCAATATCATTGGTTGGCGAACTTGCACCATAGCCATTATAAGTATCACTGGCGGTTAGGCCCCAACAATTGACGCTGTAACCATTTTGCTTTAAAGGGTTAGCCACACAATAGTTATAATTAATTAGTGCATGCGCCTTAGTTTGTGTTTCGTAATTGGCATAGGCATCAGTTAACCCGTTGGGATTAATTCCTAAAAACGAGTAATGTTCAAAAAATAACGGGCCGCCGCCGGCAGGCCCTAAAGGCAGTTGGATCCCATTATAGGTATTACCATTCTTCATACTACCATTGCCAGCCCAGCCATTATCGTACACCGCTTTTGGGATGCTATGCGAAGTGGATGAGGCGGCCATTACGTAAGTGATCAGTGCTTCATTCCAGCCTTTTATGGGTACATTCATATCCCAGTTATAATTGGGGCTCCAATGCCAATACAAGGTATTGGAGTTGTTTTGCCGGTACCAGTCCCACTCTACCCCGCTGTATAGGGCGTTAATGTCTGCACGTAAGGTGGTTTCAGCAGCATCAGCACCGCTAAAATATTGACGGGCTGTAATAAGACCCTGCATCAGGTAAGAGGTTTCTACCAGATCGCCGCCATTATCTTTAGTGCTGAATGGAATGACAGCGCCGGTAGTACCATCAATCCAATGGGAATAGGCCCCATGGAACCGCTGTGCTTTATTTTTCAGGAAATCAACAATTTTTTGCAGGCGGGCCAGTCCCTCAGCCCGGCTCACAAAGCCGCGGTTAACGCCAACAACAATAGCCATAATTCCAAAACCTGACCCACCTGAAGTCACGGTATTGCCCGAGGTATTGCGCTCCAATGCCAGGCCGCTAACCGGGTGCCCCATATCCCAGAAATATTTAAAGGTTTGCTTTTGCACTAATGTAAGCAAATCGTCATCGCTTATTTGCGGGAATTTATCGGTATTGTCCAAACCCGTCACCAGCGTAATATTTACAGGGTTAATTAATTTACCCCCGGTAGTGGTTTGTAAAGAACTTGCTATACCAAGTACATAACTGGTAAAGCCTGTTAAATTGTTCTGCGGTGTAACGGTTATAGTTTTACCATCGGCACTTAAAATATTATTTACGGGGACAGTTTTGGCTGCGGCATCAGTAAAAGTAATAGCGCTGCTGACTGCAGCACTGTTAACACTTTCAGACAGCGTTATTTTTACCACCGGTTTTAAGCCGAGGTCGGTATACTTTAAGCTGCCATTGTAAACATCATTAACTTTAAAGGACAAACTGGCATCAACCGGCATGACGCTATTATCAGTTGGCCCGTTTTTTTTGCAACTAATAAAGCCAATGATATAAATAGCTAAAAAATAAGGAGCGACGGCTTTAAAACTGATCATAGGGCAGCTGTTGTAAAGTGAATGGTTAATAATAAGCACAGCCGGTATACGACTGTGCTTATAGCTTATTTTTATTTACCTGCAAGCCCTAACTTGTATAAGGATATAATATAGGCATCGGGTAGCGCTACATTATATATCCTAACCTCATCAATGCTGCCGGTCATTGCGCCAAAGCTGGTATCGGTAGATACGGTTTTGCCTGGGATCACATTGTAGTTGCCGCCAAATATTACTTCGCTTGGCTCGAACGAATTGAACAGTGTGTTACCAGTACCACGGCTTTGGAAAGCCGGTACGCCAATTTTTACTCCGTTGCCCCATATCTGGAAAATACCGGTGGCAGCATCATACGTAATAACCATGTGCGCCCAAACGTTGGCGCCTATTTTTGGCGACTGGAACGCAAAGGTACCGTTAGCAGTATTCAGGTTATCCTGTGTACCTCCGTTTTGGCCTGTAAAAGTCGGGTGGATGGTAATAGCATCGGTAATTGTAGCGGCCCTGGTGTTGGTTTCCAACACAAAGTTGATATTACCGTTAAAGATACCCGGACGTGCCAATTGAAACAGCATGGTCTTTTTTGAACCGTTGTTTAAGATTTGCACCCAGGCGCTTACTGTAAAACTTTTTAAGGCAGTGGTTTTAAAAGCATTAAACTGATTTGTATAGTAAACATACCCCGCGTTTAAAGCCAGCGCCTGGCCCTTTACACCGGCGGTAAGGTAAGTATCGCCAGCCGATGTTGAGGGGGCCGTGCCACTTATCTTTTCGTTTTTAGTGTTATCAAAATTCCAGTAGGCAACCAGGTTGCCGGGGAATATCTCGTCGGCAGTGTTAAAGCCATCAATTTTACCCACGTAGGTTTCGGTTGATACTGCTGGCAGCTTGTTAGGGTTGCCATCCTTTTTACACGCATACAAGGTTGTTGCAGCCACAGCAAGCATCAACAAGCGGCGGTTTTTATAAAGTTTTGAAAGATTCATTTTTTAAAGCTTTTAAATTAATAATCAAGGATTTGGTGTTAACACACCCTTGCTCAGATCAATCTGTGTTTGCGGGATGGGCAGTAAATTATCACGGCTGGCCAAAAAGTTGGTTTTGCCGGCAGCATTTAAAGCTGTTTGCGATATACCCCAGCGTACGAGGTCAAAAAAGCGGTCGTGCTCCATGGCCAATTCTATCCTTCTTTCGTGGCGGATCGCTTCCCTAACCACCGCCTGATCGGTACTGGTAATGTCTGGTAATACTGTTGCTGCAGCCGTTCCACGTGCACGAGCCCTTACACTATTTAGCGCCTTAACTGCGTCGGTTGTATTACCGGTTTCATTGGCTGCCTCTGCAAACATCAGCACTACGTCAGCATAACGTAAAATACGCATATTCATCCACCAGCCAGAATTATCACCATACAGGGATCTATATGAGGGATTAGTATACATTTTATGGTTATAAGCAGGGTTTATCCAGGTAGTTGCGGTATTTTCACCGTAAACTGTTTTATAGGTAGTAGTGGCCGTGCTTCTCAGCAAAAAGGTACGGGCATAACGAGGGTCGCCAGGTTCGTAGGCTGCCGCCAGGTTATCGTTTGGCACATTCCAGCCAAAACCCAGATTCCAAACACCGCCATCGCGTACGCCCTGGTACTGGGCATTTTGGATGCCGTTAGCGGTTTTGGTTGCAAAGCTTGCGGTAGCCTGTACTTCAAACACCGACTCTTTGCTATTTTCGCCTGCTTCGCCAAATATCTTATCATAAGGTGTTGATAAGTCGTATTGGCCGTTATTCATCACTATTTGGGCAGTGGTAGCGGCCTGCGCCCATTTTTGTTGGGTAAGATATACTTTGGCTAATAACCCGTTAGCAGCGCCTGACGTGGCACGACCTACAAACTTTTTGTCCCAGCTCAAAGGTAAATTTGCTGCCGCGAAATTCAGATCAGCTTCAATAAATGCATAGATCTGGGCTGGTGTACTTTGCGGAATATTTGAACCTGAGACCGTTACCGGTTTATCAACCAATGGAACCCTAGCCCAAAAACGGACCATATTAAAGTAAGCGTAGCCACGTAAAAACCTTGCTTCGGCTTCGGCCAGCGTTTTTTGCTGGGCAGTTGCAACAATTGTGGTAGCGTTATGCACCTGGTCTATCGTTACATTACAATTAGTAATTAAGGTAAAATAACCGTTCCACATATCGTTTACAAAGAAATTAGTAGGCAATACCGGAAAATTATCCATGCTGATCACATCGGCGCCGCCATCGCTGGCAGTACTGCCTTTATCGGCATCATCGCTGCGTACACTAGTGGCCAGGAAAAACGCCGCTACGTGTACGTTGTAAGCACGCAGGTTATTGTAAGCTGCAAATAGATATTGATCATACGGCCCCGAATTACTCGGATAGGGATAGTTTTCGGCATAGTACTCGCCCTGCCTTTGTGTATCCAGGAATTTTTTACAGCCAAAATTTGAAGCTATCAACAGCACAGCAATTACCGCCATGCTCAGATACTTTTGTTTGTTGTTAAGATTTTTCATTTTCTTTTTATCTAACAGATGATTAGAAAGTTACATTTAAACCAACGGTGTATATAGCGGGTACCGGGTAAGTGCCGTTATCGGCTCCACCGCTTAAAATACTACTTACCTGCGGCTCCGGTGAATAGCCGGTAGCTTTTGTCCAGGTTTTAATATTCTCGCCACCTATAAACAGCCTGATGTGCTGCACTCCCAATTTACCTACCATAGCAGTTGGCAAATTATAGCCTAACTGTACATTACGCAGGCGGAAGTAATCGCCCGGCTCCAGGTAGTAAGAGCTAAACAAGTAGTTGTTACCGCGTGAGTTGTCCAGTATTGGCTCAACGTTGCTGGTGCCGGGAGCCGTCCAGGCGTTAAGACGGTTACTTTCGTAATTCAATACGGCAAAGTTAGAGGTACGTCGTTGCAGCCATATTTTGTTGCCAGCAACACCCTGGCCAGACAGCAAGGCATCAAAACCTTTATAATTTAAGGCGATGCTTAAGCCATAGTTATACGGCGGGAAAGGTGTGCCCAGGTAAGTACGATCGGCAGTGGTGATCACCCCATCGTGATTGATATCCGCATAAGCGATATCGCCGGGAAGAGAATTACTAAAGTGTGGCTGTTTATCCAGATCAGCAGTTGACTGGTAAACGCCTACTTGCTTATAGCCATAAAAATAGCCAACAGACTGGCCCGTTTCGGTCACGTTTATACCGCCATTCCCTAATAACTGGAAGGCAGTAGTATTGCCGATGGAATTGACTACATTTTTATTATAGCTGAAATTGGTATTAATTTTATAGGAAAAGTCCTGACCGATATGGTCGCCCCAGCCTATACCTACCTCGATACCTTTATTGGTTAATTTACCCAAGTTGGTAAAATAGGCCTGCTGGGTGCCTGCTGCCCCCGGTAAAGTAAAGCTGGTTAGCAGCCCGTCGGTTGTTTTGCTGTATATACCTACTTCAATATTTAAACGGTTATTGAATGTTCGCAGCTCCATACCGATATCCAACCCCCTAACGGTTTCCCAATGGAGGTTTGAATCTGGCCGGTAGGCAGCAGTTACTGCCGGATAAATATTGTCGCCAAATACGGCAGTGATACCGCTATTAAGCGTTTGCTGGTATAAGTTAGGTTGAACACTGTTTTGGTTACCCAGCTTACCGAATGAGGCACGCAGTTTCATGAAATTGATGCCGGGAGCCAATTCCTTAAAGAAATCCTCTTCGCTTGCTACCCAACCTAAGCCCACACTGCCAAATGTACCCCAGCGATTTTGCGGCGCAAACCTGGAACTACCGTCGCGGCGGACCGTAGCGTTAACCAGGTACTTACTTTTATAAGCATAGCTGGCCCTGGCAAATGCGCCGGTTTGCGTTTCTAACGTACCACTACCGCTGTTACTTAATGGATTGTTGGCATTAATAATATTTAAATACCACAGGTTGGAATTAAATGGCACGTTTAAGGTGGTATCGGTACGCGAGCCGCTTAATAAGGTGCTTGACAGTGCAACCGTTGTAAAACCGGCTACTACATTCAACCTATGGCCGCCTTTTAGCTCCTTATCATAAGTTAAGGTGTGATCCTGCTGGAAGGTGCGGTACTCGTTAGCGCTCTGGCTGACACTGGTACGCACAGTATTATCAAAGAAAGTATTAGTTGCGTTGGTACCCTCGCCTAAGTTCACCACTGTATAAGGCAGCGGGCTGTATGTACGGGAATTGTTAAAGCCAAGATCGGTATAGAATGTCGACTTAAATACAAAGTCTTTCAGGAACCTAACTTCGGCAAAAACGTTACCGTTAAGCCGATAGCCACCATTGATCGAATTGCCCCGGGCACGTTCGATAGCATATACCGGGTTACCTACCTGCGCACGCTGGAAAGAAGGCATCGTGTAAAACAAACCGGTACCAGGTTGTTGCACCGGTGCAATTGGTGCGGCATTAATACCGGCATTAAGGCCAACAGCCGTAGGATCTTGTGTCCATTTAAAGCCATTAATGCTCCCGCCAACTTTAATATTGTTGTTAATCCTGATCTCTTCGCTTAAACGTACCAGGTATTTTTTGTAATCGCCATATTTAACAACACCCTGCTGGTCGCTGTAACCGACGTTAAACACCGTAGTGCTTTTGTCGTTGTTGTTGCTTACTGTTAAATTGTTGGTATTAATAGTTGCATTACGCAATATCAAATCCTGCCAGTTGGTATTGGCGGTATAGTTGGTATAATCAAACGGTGCTGCATTCAAATTGGCCAATTGTGCGTTGTACAGCTTTTTAAAGCCGGCCGCATCAACAACGTCAATTTTATTGGCTACATGCTGTATCCCTAAATTGGTTTGAAAACTTATACTGGTTTTGCCTTTGGCAGCACGTTTGGTGGTAATGGCAATTACGCCGTTGGCGCCTTTTAAACCATAAATAGCGTTTGATGATGCATCTTTCAACAGATCGATGGTTTCAATATCATTCGGATTTAAAAAATCGATATTGGTTTGCAATAAGCCATCAACCACATACAATGGATCAGCATTATTAGTACTGGCCACACCGCGTATCCGCACCACCGGCGATGCACCGGGCGTACCCGAGTTAACAACTGAAAGGCCGGCTACCGACCCCTGTAAGGCCGCCATTGGGTTAGTAGCGGTAAATTTGGCAATATCCTCACCCTTGACGCTGGTAATAGCGCCCGTAAGATCACGCTTGCGCTGGGTACCGTAACCAACGACCACTACCTGGTTTAATTGTTGGGTGGATGCAGTTAGTGTTACATTGATAAGGGTTTGGCCGTTAACCGGCACTTCTTGCTTATCGTAGCCAATAAAGCTAAATACCAATACGGCATTGGCCGGCGCGTTAATGGTAAACTTTCCATCAACGTCTGTTTGAGTACCTGTTGTGGTGCCTTTTACTGTAACGCTTGTGCCGGGCAAACTCTCCCGGGCCAGTCCGTCACTAACCACACCTGTTATGGTTGTGGTTTGAGCAGAAACTGAGGTAACAAATAACAGACAGCAAAAAGCAAGTAAAACAGAAGTTTTAGTTGAAATTCCTCTCATAGTGTGTTCAATAAAATGGTTAATAATAGGTTTGGTGTAATCAGTGATATTACACAATCGAAGTTGAGATTGTTTTTGGAGCTCAACAAAAAATAAAACTCTACATTAATACATCGGGTTGTAATAATTACACTTTGATGTAATAAATTTTAGTATAACATATTAATTAACAATTGTTTATAATTAATCAAAGGTTGAACTGTAGTAAGGCTGGTAAAAGCCTATGAGAGGTAATGATGTAGTATTAAAGCTCTAACAAGAACTTTACAAGGTTGGTATCATGTGGCAGATCAAGCTTCTTCCGGAGCCTATAACGGCGTATTTCTACACCACGAAGTGTTATGTTAAGCATAGACGCTAATTCTTTACTGCTCATATTTAATCGCAAGTAAGCGCACAGTTTCAGATCGTTAGGTACAAGATCAGGATGGTGTGCTGATAGTTTTTTGAAAAAGTTCTCATGCGCTTCGTTAAAGCTCTTTTCAAAAAGATTCCAGTCGCGCTCATTATCCATTCCTTCATCAATTACTTTCTGGATTTTATTAAGCTGATGTTCAGGTAACTTTTTACCGGTGCTGTCCTTGATTTTTAAAAGCTCTTCACTCAGCTTCTGTAGTATTTCGTTCTTGTAGGTTAATGACAATGCTGTATTGGCCAGTTCCCGGTTTTTTGAATCCAGTTCGGTTTGCAGTTTTTCTGTTTGCAGTTTGGCAATCTGCTTTTCACTGGCTTCGGCTTTACGCCTCAATATTTCTTCCTGTTCGGTTTTCAGGCGACCTGCTATTTTTTGATGATCCTTATGCAGTTTACGTTCGTATATTTTCTTGACAACCAGCAACAGCACTATAAATAATATAAAATAAACCAGGTAGGCCAACTTTGTGGCAAACCAGGGCGGTAATACCTCAAAAGCAAAGACAGCAACATTAGTGGTGGTTGTATTATTTAGCCGTGCCCGAACCTTAAATTCATAAACACCCGCCGAAAGATTGGTAAAGTCCTTTTGGGTGGCCGTGGTCCAGTCGGACCATTCGCCCGAATAACCGGTCAGGTAATATTGAAATTTGATCGTCGCTTGCCGGTAATAAGGCAAACTGTAGGCAATGCGGATGTTATTACGTGTAGCAGGGATTTGAAGAACATTAATATCGCTCCCGTTTTCACTGAGCGTTTTATACTTGTCGGTGATATCCTCAATCCGCCTTATCAGCACGGCGGGAAGGCTGCGCGTGGTTTTAGTGTTGCCAGCGTCGCCTGAATTATAGATAACAAACCCGTCGTCGACACTTATCAGGTACAGGTTGTCGCTGATACGGCTGATATTTTCATAATATTGTACCATATGCCCGTCAAGGACGCTAAATACGCTGGAGTTGATGCCTGCCTTGCCGGGTTGAGAAAAATCGACCAGAGCAACCTTACCGTGGTTAATAAACCAATATCGGTGCGCGCCGGCGTTGATAATTTTGTTTGAGCTTGCAAAAGCTCCCAGTTTATGATTTAAAACCTGGTATTTGGTAAAACGATCGCTCAAGTCATCGTAAGTATAGAAACCCGAATCGGAAGAAAATACGATCTTGTCTTCCAGCATAAATACGTTGATATTATAATTGCCGGGCAAGCCATTTTTTTCATCGAAATACTTGTTGGCTATTACTTTACGCAGATCGCTGCTTAGTGTCAGTTTATTTAAACCTTTATAGGCATGGCTTACCCATATATCGCCTTTCCCGTCTTCCTCTACCTGGCGCGATGGTGCATTGAAACCAGTTATTGGCGCGGTAAACTCCCAGTTTCCGCCAGCCGCCCTTGTATACAAGGCCAGGCCATTATAAATGCCCTGAACAAGATGCGATGGCGAACTTTTTAAACGCCTGACCATCCAGCCGCCGCCCAGCGATGATAAACGAACCAACTTATCACCCAAAACCCGATAGGTACCTCCATTATGGCCGCATAACAGCTGACCGTCTATCAAAGTCAAATCCCACACTTGTCCTTGCGAGTTGGGGACCATTTTAAAATCGAACGTATTGTTTTGCTGTGTCCAGTTGCTGTAATATAACCCCTGGTTAGTGCCCAGATAGATTTTATTATTGAAAATAATGCTGGAGTAAACGGTGCCGAACTTCCCGGTTTTGTCAAAATAAAAATAGAGCGGAGAGTTGAGCTCCAGCCGGTCTATCCCATTATCAAGACCGGCCCAAAGGCTCTGGTCGCTATCGGCATAAAGGCTGAGCACGGTATTATTTTGCAAGCCGGTGGTTTTGTTGATCCGCTGAACGATCTGTCCGTCCTCATCAATAATAATCAGGCCGTTTAAGATCGTCCCGTAGGCATAATATTTGTTTAATACCCGCACACCATTATTAAGTTGGAAGGCTTTCAAAAAAGCATTGGCCGGGGTCATAAAGGGCTTAATAAATTTTCCGTCGTAAATAAAAAGCCCGTCCTTACTGGTACCGATAATAAAACTGCTGCCCCTGTAAGGCAGGATGGATAATACATTTTTCAGCCTTTCACTGCCTGTCACCGGGCTTAGTTTACCGCCCGTCAGTTCAAACAAACCATGGTCTAAGCTCTCCGCAAAAAAACGGTTACCGGCCCGGTGCAGAAACAGATATGGCGCATTACTTTTTATAACCGTGATCTTTTGATGCTGATACAAGTAAATTGCAGCGAACGACTGGAAGATAACCCGGTCACCATCGATATAAATCTTCCATATTTCACTAGCCAGGGCATGCGTGCCGGGGATAAGACCCGTCAGGGATGTGTAAGTAAATTTATTGTTTTTAAAAAACCAATAACCAAATTCGCCATAACTACCGGTATAAACCCGGCCATCGGCGGCTGTTGCCACCGATCTTACGATCTGCCGGTGCGGCATGGTGTACTGCTGCCAATAGCGGCCATCGTAAACCAGCAAGCCTTCGGCATTACCATAATACATTACACCATTTTTATCCTGCGCAACCGACCAGTTTTGGTTACCGGAGCCATAAATACTTTTCGGGTAGTTTTGAATATACGGCACGCCTATCGTTTTAATGTCACCTGCAAACAAGCAGCTGCTTAACCCTACAAGGGCACCAAAAAATAAAGCAACACTTATTTTTTGCATAATATTAAAAGCTGACAATTGGAGAGACCTGTAAGTACACCGTTAACAATTAACATCTTAACTTATGTCCCTAACCTGCCTATATAAACCAAAAGAGGTATAAAAACACCATATATCCTAATCAGGATATAAATATTTCGTTTTTAGGTATGAAATAACAGCTGCAGCGAGATCGGGACTTTGCTGGTATTGGCAATTTATTACTTTATTTTTATATTAGCCTAGCCAAACCTATCATAGAAATGAAGATCCACTTAAAAATTGCTGTACTATTTGGTTCAAGGGTTATTTTACCATTGGAGGCAGGCACCCGCTATCGGCATTAAGGGGCTTTGTATCGATCTTATAACAGAACAGGATTGTGCAGCAAGAAGGGTAAGGTTATAAGCCCGATTATATTTGTATGTACATTTGTACATATAATTCCCTAATTTTGGCTTATTAAATTACGTTATGGTATAAACAGCGGCTCTGGCCGCGGCAGTTACAAACAAAAACCGCATGAAAAAGATACTTTTACTGGCTTGGCTTGCGCTTAGCAGCATTACGCAGTCGTTTGCTCAAAAAACTTCTCATGTCCTTTGGCAAATTGGTAAAGCTGACGGTTCAGCCAACGAATTTGCATTGGCGCCGGATGGCTTCAAAAAATTTATTGAGCGCGATTTTGGTTTTGAAGACAAATTCTATCTTATAGGACATTCCAAAGCCGATCAGGATTTCCCGTACGTATTAGCCGGCCCGGCTGATACTTGGGGCGGTACCTGGCCAACGTCTGGTTGGCGCACCAACCAGGTAAATATCCTTTTTTCGTTAAAAGAGGTACCGGCCAAAGGGGATTATAAACTGGTAATAAGGTTAACCGATTTTGCGAAAAAATTCCTTCCGCTGATAAAAGTCAGCGTTAATAATACAGACCATAAATTTCAGTTAGCAGCTGCCGGCCATGATTTAGCCAAACAGCCGCATCCGCGGCTGAACGAGCCCTATATCGACTCGACTGCTTTAAAGGGCGATGCATCAAAAGCTACGCCAAAAACACTGGAAATCCCAATCAGCGCAAGCATATTAAAAAAAGGCGGCAATACGGTAATGATTACCATATTGCAAGGATCATGGATAAAATTTGATGACCTGAGTTTAGAAGGCCCGGCAAATAATTTACAAATGCCGCGGCAACTCTATATTCGTGAGGTTAAAGCAGCTCCATATGAATTGCAAAACGGCACCGCTCGTGTTCAACCTTTATTGGTAAATACCGAGCATTTAACCGGTACACCCCTGCTAAGCGTGGAGCTGGATGGCAAGGTAATTTTCAAAGAAGTGGTAGAAAAAGGCAACTATATTTTTGAGGCGCCCATGCCAGAGGCAGCCACCGGCAAAACCAGTACTTACCGGATCTTAGAAAATAGTAAAGTCATACAAACCGGTACAGTTAGCCGCGCCAGGCAAAAATTGCAAACGCTGGCTGGTTATGTGGATACCCGGATCGGTACGGCCCACTCGCGCTGGATGATCGCGCCGGGTCCGTGGATGCCTTTTAGTATGGTAAAAATGAGCCCTGATAACCAGAATGCAGGTTGGCAGGCCGGTTATGAGCCATCATTTGAAACCGTAAGTATGTTCAGCCATATTCATGAGTGGACCCTTGGAGGGTTGGGCATCATGGCGACTAACGGGCATTTAAAAACCAGCCCGGGCGATGAGCTGAAACCCGGCTCGGGTTATGCTTCGCGGATCGATAAGCGCAGCGAACAAGCGCCGATAGGCGAGTATAAAGTAAAATTAACCGATTACAATATCAAGGCTGAAGTAACGGCTACCACCCGTTGCGGATTTGAGCGTTTTACTTTCCCTAAGGATAGAGATAGCTCACGCTTGTTGGTTGACCTGCATATACCTACCGAATACAATTATGTACTTAAAGAAATTAAAGTAACCAAGGTAAGCGCTCAGCGTATTGAAGGTTACGCTCATGAATTTGCCAAAGGCGTCTGGAGCACCCAGGCCGATCAGGACTATACCGTATATTTTGTAATTGAGGTTGACCAGCCAATAACCGGTATAGGCGGCTGGGCCGATAATAAAATGCTTAGCGGCAACAGCTATTCGGTAAAGGATATTAAAAATGCCGGTGTCTGGTTAAACTTCGACACCAAAGCACACCCGGTGTTGCAAGTACGGTCGGGTATCTCGGTGGTTAGTTTAGCGAATGCTGAATTGAACCTAAAAACAGAGATCAAAGACAAATTTGGCTGGAGTTATGACGCCATTCGCAAAAACCAGGTAGACGCCTGGAATGATATTTTAAACAGGGTAAAGATCACCTCCACCAACCGGTTAGAAAAGGTCCGCTTTTATAACGCCATGTATCGTTCGATCGCCAGCCGTAATACCTGGAGCGATGTTAACGGCCAATGGCGTGGAACCGATAGCAAAGTACATCAATTAAAAAACAAAGACGATGTTGCTTTGGGTTGCGATGCTTTCTGGAACACGTTCTGGAACCTCAACCAGGTTTGGAACCTGATCACGCCCGAGTGGAGCAAACGCTGGGTAAACTCACAACTGGCTATGTACGATGCTAACGGCTGGTTAGCAAAAGGCCCGGCTGGGATGAATTATATACCAGTAATGGTCGCAGAGCACGAGATACCGTTGATGGTATCCGCCCACCAAATGGGTATCACCGGCTTTGACGCTAATCAGGTATTGGAGGCGGCTGTTAAAATGCAAACGACCCCCGCACAAAAAGTATTCACCGGTTTCGCCGGTAACGATGATCTGGCTCAGTATATGAAACATGAATATGTACCGTCTGACAGTGGCCGTTTCTCAAACACAATGGAATATTCGTTTGACGACTGGACAGTTGGTCAGTTAGCCAAATCTTTAGGAAAAACTGATATTTACAACAAGTTCAACACCCGCGGGTATTGGTGGAAACATGCCATAGATACTGCCGGCTACAGCCATATGAAGCTGGCTAATGGTAAGTTCACGCCAAATTTTGATCCGTTCCGCAGCGGGCATAATGAAGAATATGTAGAGGGTAACGCCTGGCAACTGACTTTCTTTGTTCCACAGGATGTGCCGTCGCTGATCAGTTATATTGGCAAGCAAAAATTCATCGATCGTTTAGAGTGGGGCTTTAAAGTGAGCGAGCCCTGGCGTTACAACGGGATGAACGATCAGTATTGGGATTACCCGGTGGTACAGGGTAACCAGCAATCCATGCACTTTCCGTTCCTGTTTAACTGGGCAGGCAAGCCGTGGTCAACCCAAAAATGGAGCCGTTCCATCTTAGAACGCTATTATGGCTATGGCGTAGCTAACGCCTGGCTGGGTGATGAAGACCAGGGTCAGATGAGTGCCTGGCTGGTGATGACCACCATAGGTCTTTTCCAAACGGACGGCGGCACCCGCGAAAAACCTATTTACGAAATTGCAAGTCCGTTATTTCAAAAAATCGAGTTGGATCTTGGTCAGCGATTCGGCCGCGGTAAAAAATTCACAATCGAGGCAAAAAATGCATCGCGTACCAACATGTATGTGCAAAGTGCTGTGTTAAATGGTAAAGTTTTGAATTCGTTTCAATTCCCGGCTTCCGAGTTATTAAAAGGCGGGTCGCTGGTATTAACTATGGGGCCGAAACCGAATGAAAAATGGGGTATTGCTAACTAACAGTATTGGCAGTAGCTCAAAAGCCGCTCGTCCCGCTATTTCTTTTGCGGATCTCAACTTTTTACATCAATAAAGGCAGCTGCATCACCGCTAAAGAGACGTATAATTTAATAGAAGGGCGCGCCGTCCATAAAGAACTGGAAAATAAAGAGGGGCGCCAAAGGCGATGGTTAGTCATTAGAACAAAAAAAGCCTGTAAATCATTGATTTACAGGCTTTTTAGAGCATTTTAGCTGCTAATTTGCGGTGAGGGAGGGATTCGAACCCTCGGTACAGTTTCCCGTACGTCAGTTTAGCAAACTGATCCTTTCGGCCTCTCAGGCACCTCACCAATTTTTTATTTTCAAGAAAAAGCCCCTTTTTTCAGGGACTGCAAATATAGCAATTAGGTTAAGCCATCAAAAAAAAATTAATAATCTATTCGCACATGGTAAATACTCATCAACATTCGCTTAAAAATTGCTTTGATAGTTTCCAGATCCTTTAAGGTTATGTTACTGTCCTTCAGTTGATTTTGATCTAATTTGTATTTCACGATACGGTCAACCAACGCGCCGATAGATTTTTCGTCAGGCTCTTTTAATGAGCGCGAAGCGGCCTCAACCGAGTCGGCAAGCATCAAAACACCGGCTTCTTTTGAGAAAGGAATGGGTCCAGGGTACCTAAAAGTGTTCTCATTGATGATTTTTTCGGGGAAATTTTTCAGATAAGACTGATAAAAATAATCTACCCGGGTATTGCCATGGTGGGTACGTATAAAGTCGATAACAATATCAGGGATGTTCGCCTTCTCTGCCATTTCAATTCCTTTATAAACATGCCTGATGATTATTTGGGCACTTTCTTCATAAGGCAATTTATCATGCGGATTAAAGCCCGAGTTTTGGTTCTCTATAAAAAACAATGGGTTTTCCATTTTACCAATATCATGGTACAATGCCCCTGCCCTAACCAGTAATGCATTACCACCAATAGCGTAAATGGCATTCTCGGCTAAATTAGCTACCTGTAACGAGTGTTGGAACGTTCCGGGAGCAGTGAATGCCATCTCACGTAATAACGGCGCATTGGTATTTGTAAGCTCAATCAGGGTGATGTCCGATGTTATGGCAAAGATCTTTTCGAACAAATAGATCAGCGGGTAAGCTAACAAGGTTAATAAAACACTTACTACAAATGGAACAAAGCCCCGCCAGTCAATATCAACTAAAGTACCCTCTCTAATTAATGCTATACCTAAAAAAGCAACAAAATAAGTAAATGTTATAATTACAGCCGATATCAAAAATTGCTCGCGCCGAACCAGGTTTTTGATGCTATATATGGATACCATACCAGCCGTGATCTCGAAATAAGCAAATTCAAAGCTATTGGGGACAAAAAAACCTGCTATCAAAACTACCAATAAATGAATATTTAGTGCCAAACGCGTATCAAATAATATGCGAATGATTATTGGTACGATACAATACGGTATAGCATATAAATAAGGTAACTGCATATTTATTGCCATTGATAATGTGAACAACATGGCAGTGATTACCAATAATATTAAACTTACCAACCTGTTATCAGCGTAAATATCCTTCCTGAACAAATAAAGAAAGATCATTAGCAGCGCTACAGTTATTGATACCAATAGAAACTGACCAGCGAGCACCAGTCGCGGATCGCCGTTTGTTCGTGTATTATCTTCGAAAGCTTTTTTGTACGATTCTAACTTCTGATATGCATCTTCATTAACTACCGACCCTTTAGAGATAATAACATCACCTTTTTGAACCATGCCACGGGTTAATGAAAGTCCTTCCAATACTTCCGCCTCTAATCGCGTGGTAAGTTTATCGTCATAAATCACATTTATTTGGATGCGATTTTGTAATAGATCCAGCAAAAATGTCTTATCGATATCGTTACGGTTGCTAAGTATTTCGCTGCAATAAACCAAGGCACTTTCTTTGGTAAATAGCTCAGCGGTATTTTTCTCAGTCGCTACATTTTTTTCCAGAATGGTTATGGGGTAGCTTTGGTTCTTAGGATATTTAGAGTTAAGGTTTAATACTCCTTTATCATAAACTGCTGCCAGTAAGTTGCTGCCTGCTAAAATATATTTCGCTTTTTTACTGTCATCAATACCAGCATTGTGCCATTTTATCTCAAGGTCCGTTTTAAAACCCTCGATTTGTTGCTGGGCAACGTCTGTATTTAACTGATATAACTGAGTGGTGCTTGCCAGGGCATTCTTCCTGTCGTTCTGAATTTCTACCTGCGTTTTTAATATGGCGAAGTTATAGGGCGATACCAGGTCCTTTTGGTTCCAGATCTTTCCTTTTACAATTTCATAGCTAAACTTAGCTTGCTTAGGCAACGAGTAAACTATGAGGCAAATACTCACTGCCATCATTAAAAACTTAACGTTACGTGCGTATTTGCGCAGTAAAGCCTTTTGGCGCGAAGAAGAAAGTGTAGCCATTTATTAAGTTAAGCGTAGGCAAAAATAATATATTTTATGCGATATGTTTTTTTTATTGCTTTTGTCAAATGGATTGTGATATCTTTGTGATATCATTTTAAAATCAAAAAAATCATGAACACTGAAAAAATCCTCGAACCTACGCCGGGCTTTGGCGCTGCCGGATTAATTTTATTATTAGCTGTTATAGCCATCGCGGCAGCCGCTGCGGGTGGAACCGGAGCAGCTGTCACAATTATATGCTTTATTGCAGGTGTCTTTATTTTACCGGGCTTTGTTGTCGTGAATCCTAATGAATCTAAAGTGCTTACGTTTTTTGGTAAATATGTTGGCACTATAAAGCAGGATGGCTTTTTTTGGGTAAATCCCTTTACCGTTAAAAAGAAAGTATCATTACGTGCATTTAACCTTAATGGCCAGCAACTAAAAGTGAACGACAGTGTTGGTAATCCTATCGAGATAGCTGCAGTTATTGTATGGCAGATAAAAAATACAGCAAGCGCGGTTTTCGCGGTTGAGAATTATTTGCAATATGTAAATATACAAAGCGAGGCCGCAGTAAGGCATTTAGCCAATTCATTCCCTTATGATAATATTGAAGACGAAAATGCCGGTATTACGCTAAGGGGAGGTGCCGACCAGGTTAGCATATTGTTAGAGAAAGAATTAAATGAACGCCTTGACCGTGCAGGCATTGAGGTATTAGAAGCCCGCATATCGCACCTGGCTTACGCGCCGGAGATTGCGCATACCATGTTGCAAAGACAACAGGCATCGGCAATTATATCTGCCCGCAGGCTTATTGTTGAAGGCGCGGTAGGTATGGTTGAAATGGCCCTGCAAAGATTATCAGAAAAAAACATTGTAGACCTGGATGAAGAACGTAAGGCTGCCATGGTAAGCAACCTATTGGTTGTATTATGCGGCGACAGAAGCGTAAACCCGGTTGTAAATACAGGCACCTTATACCACTAAGATCATGTACCAGGAATTAGATACAACTAAAACCAATGAGCTCTCCCTGTTAAGGCGCGGCTGGTGGAGCCCTGAATACAAATTGACGGATAGTGTTAAAACATATGGACAATTAAATTACAGCGGCATATCTAAACGGAATGCAATAGCGACAACAGCTGCCCATACATTCAGTTTTAATTTTGAAAAGCTGTTTAGCAGGACTATTTTGATAACCGATGAAAAAGGAGTTGTTATTGGCCAGTGTACACGCGAGTTTTTTAGTCGTACCAGGGTTTTAACCTTACAAAGTGGCTTTACGGCCAATTTTTACCGCGAATCTTTTTTTTCTCGCGAGTATATCTGGGAATCAGCAGGGTTTGGAAAAGTTATGACCATTAAAAATAACTTTCCGTTTACTTTAACTACCGATGTTTATGTATATCCAACAAAAACGCCGACAGCACTAATACCAATTTTAATATTTTTGGGCGCGCATTTAATTATTTTAAGACGACGCAAAAGAGCGGCACATTAATTTATGGCTGAAAAAAAAGCATTTATATTAAGAGTAAATCCGGATATGTTGAAGGAGATAGAAACCTGGGCGGCCGAAGAGTTTAGAAGCACAAATGGCCAGGTTGAATATCTGCTTCAACAGGCTTTACTTGCGCGTAAAAAAAGCAACAAAAAGAAAAAGGAGGATCAATAATTACTATGCTTGCATAGTAATTTATCAAATAAAATAAATAGATTTGCATACCAAAAAGATCTATTTGATGAAAGAAGTAGTAATAGTAGCAGCCACCCGTACACCTATAGGCAGTTTTGGTGGCAGTTTAGCCAGCCTTACCGCAACACAGTTGGGTGCCGTTGTTATCAAATCGGCAGTTGAAAAATCAGGCCTAAAACCCGGGCAGATACAGGAAGTTTTTATGGGTAATGTACTGTCGGCCAATTTGGGGCAGGCACCTGCAACGCAAGCCGCAATATTTGGCGGCCTACCCTACTTACCTGCTACTACCGTAAACAAAGTTTGCGCATCGGGCATGAAGGCTATTATGCTGGCGGCACAAAGCATTGCTACCGGGCAAAATGATATTGTGCTTGCAGGTGGTATGGAAAGCATGAGCAATGTGCCCTATTATTTAGCAAAAGCCCGCACAGGTTATAAATTAGGTAACGACCTATTGATAGATGGTTTAGTTGAAGACGGCCTTTGGGATGTTTATAATGATTACCATATGGGATCAGCCGCTGAGCTTTGCGCTGTGGAATGCAATATAAGCCGTGAAGATCAGGATGCTTACGCTATAGAATCATACAATCGTGCCCTAACTGCTCAAAACAATGGCAAGTTTGTAAATGAAATAACACCTGTCGAATTAAAAAACAGGAAAGGCGAGATCACTTTATTTAGTGATGACGAAGAACCGGCTACAGTAAAATTTGACAAAATACCGGGCCTAAAACCTGTATTTAAAAAAGACGGCACTGTTACAGCAGCCAATGCTTCGACCTTAAATGACGGCGCGGCCGCCGTAATACTAATGAGCAGAGACAAAGCCGATGAACTGGGGATAAAACCATTAGCCAAAATAATATCGTACGCTGATGCACAGCAAGCACCCGAATGGTTTACAACCGCGCCGTCAAAAGCTATCCCATTGGCTTTAAGCCGTGCAGGCTTAGCAGGTAATGATATCGATTATTATGAGATCAACGAAGCATTCTCGGTAGTGTCTATAGCCAATAACCGGGAATTAAAGTTAGATCCATCAAAAGTAAATGTAAATGGCGGTGCTGTTTCATTAGGCCATCCATTGGGTGCATCGGGCGCACGGATCATCGTCACTTTATTAAGTGTGTTAGATCAAAACAAAGGCAAATACGGTGTAGCCGGCATTTGCAATGGCGGCGGCGGTGCCAGCGCAATTGTTATTGAAAATTTACGTTAACAAGAAAATCAATATATATTTACAGGGACAAGTGCGTATTAACCGTTTGACAGTGCTAAGAAGATCTTTCCTATTTATATTCGCGGTATTATTTTGTTCGCAGGCTTTTGCGCAACATAGCGATGATGGCGGCAATTTAAAGCAATTGAACTTTTTCCAGGATAGTTTAAAGAATCTTGGCAATACTTTCATACACAATACAAACGACCTGGAGCGAAAAAATGCTAATTATCAGTTTATAAAAACACTGGTAGTAGCTTTAAAAACACCTAACTCATTTGCTTTTCCTTTTGATTCTTTAAAAACCATCACACTTACTAAATCACCAGATAATAAATTCAGGATCTTTAGCTGGCACATAGCTAATGATGACGGCAGTTACCGTTTTTACGGTGCTATCCAACTTAATTCAAACAGTGAGTTAAAGCTATATGGTTTATCAGATTATTCCCCATTAATAAAAAACCCTGAAGATACGGTAGCTGATAACCGCAGTTGGTTCGGCGCACAATATTACACTATTATACCTGTACAAAGTACTGTTCCCTACTACGTTTTATTAGGCTGGAAAGGGCACACAGATAGATCAACCAAAAAAGTTATTGAAGTACTTTCATTTCAAAACGATAAACCTGTATTTGGCTTACCTGTATTTACCGGCAATAATAAAACACGCAAACGCGTGGTATTTGAATACACCCGCCAGGCATCAATGCTATTAAAATATATACCATCGCAACATTTAATAGTGTTTGATAACCTTGCCCCGCCTGATAAAAAATCAAAAGACAGACCTGAAACCTATGGCCCCGACCTCACTTATAACGGTTACCGTCTAAAAGACGGCAAATGGGAATACGCAGACAATTTGGATATGCGCAATGTCCCCAATGAACAGGACGAGAATTATATTGACCCTAAGCTACCAACCAAGCCAATAAAGGCTGAGCCTGTAAAGAAAAAAGCAGTTCAGTAATACAACCAATTAAAAATCAAATAAATAGTATATACTTCCCGCTATTTATATTTAATAGAATAATAGTATTTTAGACAAAATTAACTGACAAATTATATGGCTAATGACACCGTAGTTGCTGGCGAGCTTGCGCCTAAGTCCCGATTCCCAAAAAGCGTCCCCTATATAATAGGGAACGAAGCTGCCGAACGTTTCAGCTTTTACGGAATGCGGTCTGTTTTGACACTTTTCCTGGTAAACCAATTTTTTAACCCTACCGGCAATGCGGCTTTAACAGATCAAGCTAACGCGCACGCCAATAAGTTGCACCACCTGTTTGTAATGGTAGCATACGCACTACCGTTTGTAGGCGGCATGATAGCCGATTGGTTCACCGGCAAATACAAGCTTATTTTATATGTATCTATGATATACTGTGTCGGGCATTTGTTATTAGCGATAAATGACAGTGGCCTCAACGGTTTCGAATTAGGCTTGCTGGTGGTTGCTATTGGTGCAGGCGGTATTAAGTCTTGCGTATCGGCCAATGTCGGCGATCAGTTTGATGCCACCAACCAGGATCTTCTTTCAAAAGTATACGGCTGGTTCTATTTCAGTATCAATGCAGGTTCCATGGTATCAACTGTTGCTATTCCATGGACTTACGACCACTTCGGACCGAGATGGGCTTTCGGTATCCCCGGAATATTGATGGCGCTGGCTACAGTAATATTTTTTTCCGGCCGTAAAAAATATGTAAAAGTTCCGCCACAGGGTGTTAACCGCAATAACCTGGTATTTATAACCTGGTATGCGCTAACCCACTTAAGTCTTAGAAAACCGGGCCAGTCAATGCTTGATGTAGCCAAAGGGCCATATGACGCAGAACGTGTTGAAGGCGTTAAGGCCGTTTATCGTGTTATGTCGGTATTCTTTTTCGCACTTTCATTTTGGGCCGTATGGGATCAGTGTTTATCTGAATGGACGCTGTATGCTGATAAAATGGATCGTACTATTAACCTTGGCTTTACTTCATTTACCGTCTTTCCCGGCCAATTGTCAACCATGAACACGGTATTCCTGCTGCTGTTCATTCCTTTGTTTAATTATGTGGTATATCCGTGGTTAGATAAAAAAGGACTTAAAACAACGCCCTTGAGAAGACTTGGTACGGGCTTAGTTTTAACGGCTTTGTCCTTCATTGTGATCGGCCTGGCGCACCGTAGTATTGAACATGGCGGTACACCATCCATGTGGTGGGAGATATTAGCCTTTATGATACTATCGGCTGCAGAAGTATTAGTCTCTATCACCGGCCTTGAGTATGCTTATACCCATTCGCCAAAATCCATGAAAAGTACTATGACGGGCATTTGGTTCCTGGTGGTATCATTTGGCAACCTGATCACCGCCTCGGTTAACGGACTTATAGAAGATGGTGGCTGGTGGGCGCGTACCCTTAAAGGTGCTAACTACGAGTGGTTCTTTGTGGCATTTATTGGTGCCTTTATAATAGTGTTCCTTTTTGTTTCGCCAAGGTTAGCAGAACGTAATTACATTACCGACCCTTACGTGAGTGATAATGAGGTAATTGCCGATACTACTAATTTATAAACGGCAATACTTTATACAGAAGGCAGCAACTAATTTATAGATTGCTGCTTTTTTATTTTTTATCCTTATTAAATCTTTTAATTTAGTGGCTCAATTTATCTTAAAGCCCAAATTCTTTTAAGTGCCTGATAGCATAGTAATTATACCCACTTATAATGAGAAGGAAAATATTGAACGGATGATCCGTAAGGTATTTTCTTTGCCATTTGATTTTCATGTATTGATAATAGATGACGGATCGCCCGACGGCACACAGATAATCGTTAAAAATTTACAAAACACTTTCCCAGGGAAGCTTTTTTTAATAGAACGTGCGGGGAAACAGGGGCTTGGCACTGCCTATATTCATGGATTTAAATGGGCCATTGAGCAACAATATGATTATATTTTTGAAATGGACGCCGATTTTTCACACAATCCTGATGACCTGATCAAACTACGAACAGCCTGTGTTGAAGGTGCAGACGTAGCTGTAGGCTCGCGTTATATTAAAGGTGTTAACGTTGTAAACTGGCCTATGAGCAGGGTGCTGATGAGTTACTTTGCATCGGTATATGTGCGTTTTATAACAGGTGTAAATATCCAGGATTTTACCGCAGGCTTCATGTGTTATAAACGTAAAGTTTTAGAAACCGTAGAGCTGAATAAAATAAAGTTTGTAGGCTATGCCTTTCAGATAGAAATGAAATATACCGCCGTTAAACATGGCTTTATCGTTACCGAAATCCCCATTATATTTACAGACCGCACTGCAGGCTCATCAAAAATGTCAAAAGGTATTTTTAAAGAAGCTGTTTTGGGTGTCTTACGTATGCGGATCAACAGTATCTTCCGTAAGTATCCGGAGGGATAAATATTGGTTAAAGATTGGGCCTAACCTATTTAACTTTAATCGTGCAAAACTAATCTTCAATCTTTACTCACTAATCTTTCAAAAATCTTATTTTTGACTCAATGAATGAGAATCTTGATCCTGACGGTGAACGCCTATCTCCTGCCGAACGTGATATTGAAAAAGTTTTACGCCCGCAGGCTTTCGAGGATTTTACCGGTCAGTTTAAAATATTAGAGAACTTACGGATTTTTGTACAGGCGGCCCGCCAGCGCGGCGAGGCGCTTGATCATGTTTTATTACACGGCCCCCCGGGATTAGGTAAAACTACTCTATCGCATATTATTGCTAACGAAATGGGAGTTGGGATCAAAATAACATCAGGCCCTGTGCTTGATAAACCCGGTGACCTTGCCGGCCTGCTTACCAATTTAGAAACCGGCGATATTTTATTTATTGATGAGATCCATCGTTTAAGCCCCCTGGTTGAAGAGTATTTATATTCGGCAATGGAGGACTTTAAGATAGATATCATGCTGGAGAGCGGCCCTAATGCCCGCTCGGTACAGATCTCACTTAATCCATTCACCCTTGTGGGTGCAACTACGCGGTCAGGTCTATTGACCGCACCTTTACGCGCCCGTTTCGGAATAAATTCGAGGTTGGAATATTACGATGCCAAATTATTAACTACGATAGTACTACGCTCGGCATCTATATTAAAAACACCAATAAGCGACGAAGGTGCTTATGAAATAGCCCGCCGCAGCCGAGGCACTCCACGTATAGCCAATGCGCTGTTACGCCGTACACGCGACTTTGCCCAAATCAAAGGTGATGGTAACATTGACACAGGTATTGCCAAATATGCGCTCAATGCCTTAAATGTTGATGAACACGGTTTGGATGAAATGGATAACAAGATTCTGACCACTATTATTGATAAATTTAAAGGCGGCCCTGTAGGTTTGAAAACCATTGCTACAGCAGTTGGTGAAGACGAAGGCACTATTGAAGAGGTTTACGAACCCTTTTTAATACAAGAAGGTTTTTTAATGCGAACTGCCCGCGGCCGCGAAGCTACCGAAGCCGCCTACAGGCATTTAGGTAAAATAAAACTCGGTGGAAATGCTTCCTTATTTTAAGTTTTTATTGTTACTATTGCCATCACAATTAAACTGTTAATACCAATTACGACCAATATATACCATAGTTACATACTATAAAATTACCCTTATGAAACGAATATTACTTTTTGCATTGTTATTAATATGCGGCAACTCTTTTGCACAGGTAGTTACCAGCGTAACCAGCCCGGTTGATTGGGTTAACCCATTAATGGGTACTGATTCAAAGCCCGACCTGTCAAACGGCAACACTTACCCCTGTACCGCAGTGCCATGGGGTATGAATTTCTGGACCCCGCAAACCGGGCCTAACGGCGATGGTTGGGCATATACTTATGATGCGCATAAGATCCAGGGCTTTAAACAAACGCACCAGCCATCACCGTGGATGAATGATTATGGCCAGTTTTCTATCATGCCAATAACCAAGCATTTAAAGGTTACCCAAGCTGCCCGTGCCAGCTGGTTCTCGCACAAAGCAGAGGTATCTAAGCCATACTATTACAGCGCTTACCTGGCTGATCACGACATCACTACCGAGATCACCCCTACCGAACGCGCTGCACAATTTAAATTCACCTTCCCTAAAGCGGATAGTTCATTTATAGTTGTTGATGCTTTCACTAACGGATCGTACGTTAAAGTTATCCCGGGCGAAAACAAAATAGTAGGGTACTCAACCCAGGCTGCCGGCCCCGCTTTAAAAAACTTTAAAAACTACTTTGTTATTTATGTTGATAAACCATTTACTTTAACACGTACTTACAGCATAACTGATGCAACCCGTGGTAACAGGAACGGCGGTGAAGGCGCACGTCCGGAATCCGCGACTATATCTAATGGTTTAGAAACTAATGCTAAACACGCTTTAGCAGCTATTGGCTTCGCTACCAAAACCGGCGAAGTGGTGCACTTGCGTGTTGCTTCGTCATTCATCAGCCTTGAACAAGCCGAAACCAACCTGAAAAGAGAAATAGGCAGCGACAGCTTTGATGCCACTGCTGCAAAAGGCCGGGCTATATGGAACAAAACTTTAAGCCGCCTTACAATATCTGGTGGTACAGTTGACCAGACGCGTACATTCTACTCAAGCCTTTACCGTATGTTATTCTTCCCTCATAAAATGTATGAGTTGGATGCATCAAACAAAGTTATGCACTACAGCGCCCAAAACGGCGAAGTAATGCCGGGCTACAAGTTTGCAGGTACAGGGTTTTGGGATACTTTCCGTGCATTATATCCTTTCTTAAACTTAGTCTATCCATCAATAGACAAAGAAATGCAGATGGGTTTAGCTAATGATTATAAAGAAGGCGGCTGGCTGCCCGAGTGGTCAAGTCCGGGCTATTCTGATTGTATGATCGGTAATAACTCTGCTTCTATTGTCGCTGATGCATATTTAAAAGGCATCCGCGGACAGGACATCAATTCATTATGGGAAGCCGTAAAACATGGCGCTAATAATGAAGGCCCCAATGCTACCGGCCGTCGCGGTGTTCAGTACTACAATACTTTAGGGTATGTGCCTTATGATGTTAAGATCAACGAAAACGCCGCCCGTACATTAGAGTATGCCTATGATGATTTTGCTATTTACCAATTAGGTAAAGCTTTAGGTAAACCGGCATCAGAGATAGATATCTACAAAAAACGCAGCTTAAACTACCGTAACTTATTCGACCCGTCAATTGGCTTAATGCGTGGCAAAAACAAAGACGGATCATGGGTAACTCCATTCAACCCGCTTAAATGGGGCGATGCCTTTACCGAAGGTAACGCATGGCACTACAGCTGGGCCGCTTTGCACGATATCCAGGGTATGATAAACCTAGAAGGTGGCAAAAAACAGTTTGTTAACAAATTGGATTCTATCTTCATCATACCACCGGTATTTGATGATAGCTACTATGGTGGTGTAATCCATGAGATCCGCGAGATGCAGATAGTTAACATGGGCCAGTATGCACATGGCAACCAGCCAATCCAGCATATGTTGTACCTGTACAACTTTGCCGGGCAACCATGGAAATCACAAGCGCACATCCGCGATGCGATGAAAAAACTATACAAAGCTACTCCTGATGGTTATTGCGGTGATGAAGATAACGGCCAAACATCAGCCTGGTATATCTTCTCGTCAATGGGCTTTTACCCGGTATGCCCTACCAGCGGTCAGTACGTGTTAGGTACGCCATTGTTTAAGTCGTTAACAGTTTCGCTTGAGAACGGCAAAAAACTGGTCATTAATGCACCAAATAACAGTGATGCTAACCAATATGTATGGTCGTTAACCTTTAATGGCAAACCGTATGATTTGAACTATTTCAATCATACAGACCTGGTAAAAGGCGGAGTATTAAATTATGTAATGTCTGATAAACCAAATACACAAAGAGGTATAAAAGATTCAAGCGCACCTTATTCACTTTCAAATGAAAAATAGAAAATTAACGCTAACACTGTTAGCCTTATTAGCCGTTTCCACAATTACCGTTAAAGCACAGGATACACGCCTGCGTTTAGGCGTGTATGGCTTGAACCATGATCATATCCTTGGATTTTTTAGCCAGATGAGAAAAGGATCAGCTAATATTGTTGGGATATATGAACCAAGCCGCCCATTATGGGAGAAATACAAAAAACGCTTTAACCTGCCCGATTCATTATATTTTGATGACGTAAATAAAATGATCAAGGCCCGTAAACCGGAAGTTATGCTGGGCTACAACGCTGTCGGCAAACACGTTGACATTGTTGAAGTTTGTGCACCATTACACATACCTGTAATGGTTGAAAAACCATTAGCAGCTACATTGGTGCAAGCAAAGCGCATAGAGGCATTGTCTAAAAAATATAACGTTAAGGTATTAGTGAATTATGAAACCACATGGTATCCATCATTCCAATATATCTATGATGTTGTAGCTAAAGATAGTATAGGTAAGATCCGTAAAATGGTAATTCGTGATGGGCATAGAGGGCCAAAAGAAATTGGTTGCAGCCCCGAGTTTTTAGAGTGGTTAACCGATCCTGTATTAAACGGCGCAGGTGCCCTAAATGACTTTGGTTGCTATGGTGCCGACCTGGCTACCTGGTTAATGCATGGCCAACGCCCAATAGCTATTACTGCTATAGCTAAGCATTATAAGCCATCGGTATATCCAAAGGTTGAAGATGATGCTACTATACTGGTTGAGTACCCTAATGCCACTGCATCTATCGAAGCATCATGGAACTGGGCGTTAAACCTAAAGGATATGGAAGTTTGGGGCGAACGCGGTGTTATACATGCCTTTGATGGCAAGAGTGTACAAACCCGCTATTCCGGTGTTAAAGAAAACAACTATAGCGCTGTTAGCATCCCTAAAGCGCTTCAGGCACCTAATAATGATCCGTTAGTTTATCTAACGGCTGTATTACGTGGCCAGATCTCCGGCGAAGGCGACCAGGCATCATTAGCTTACAACATGGTAGCTATGGAAATTCTTGACGGCGCTAAACGCTCGATCGCCGAAGGTAAACGCATAGTTTTACAACCTTAATAAAACATTATCGGCCTTATGGAGTTTACAACTTCATAAGGCTATTTTATAACTAATACTACCCCATTAAATGTCAAAATTATCTATCTCCCTACTAGCACTATTTTTATTATTGAATGTTTCGGTTAATGCACAAACCAACCCGGCTGTTATAATGGCCCGCAAGCAGGTGCCGATACTATGCTATCACCAAATAAGAGACTGGCGCCCTAAAGACTCTAAAAACGCCAAAGATTACATTGTACAAATTGCTGAGTTTAAGAAACACATAAAAATGCTGGCTGATAGCGGTTATCATACCATATTGCCTGATCAACTGTATGCATACCTTACAACCGGTGCTGCGCTGCCAAAGAAACCTATCATGCTTACTTTTGATGATACCGATGAGGATCAATACACCATCGCCGCGCCTGAGCTAAAGAAGTATGGTTACAAAGCCGTTTATTTTGTAATGACCGTATCAATTGGCCGCCCGCATTATATGACTAAAGAGCAAGTTAAAGCTCTGTCTGACGCGGGTAACATTATCGGCAGCCATACCTGGGATCATCACATGACCAGCAAGTACAAACACAACCCTGACCCTAAGAAAGACGACTGGACCATACAAATTGACAAGCCAACCAAGAAACTGGAAGAGATAACCGGTAAGAAGATAACTTATTTCGCTTATCCGTTTGGGATCTGGAACAAATCAGGTTTCCCTGAGTTACATAAACGTGGTTTCAAGATAGCGTTCGCACTTGCAGACAAACGCGATCCTAACGATCCGTTGATGTGTGTAAGAAGGATCCTGGATAGCGGTTACTGGACAGCTAAGACTTTGAGTAATAGCATTAGAAATAGTTTTTAAGCCCCCTAACCCCCTAAAGGGGGAGTGATTAAACTTAATAACAAAGCCGCTTTGATTAGTCAGGGCGGCTTTGTTATTTGTATAGGTGATCCACATTAAAAAGTGGATCACTTGGATCACCTTTTTACCATAACTATTTGATGTATAATAATTTAACTTTTTGAGCGGATCACCGTGGATCACTTGTAAATCTTTAGGTTATACTATTAAACGTACTGTAAATAAAACACTTATCCATTTTAGCAATTTCCTGACTTTTTGGGGTGGATCGGTCAAAGTGGATCATGCCCAAGATGCTTACGCATTGCGAAAAAAATTCCAAATTGACGTTTCAAAAACTCCCCCTTTAGGGGGTTGGGCTAAAGATTCTCTCCCTTCGGCCCCTGCCCTTTATTTGAGTGGTCCTCATCCTCTTCTTTAAGCGGTGTCGGGTCGCCCATGTTGTCGTCAGCTGTGGCTATTTTATCTACATCAATATCATCTTCGCTAAGCGGCGGTTCGGCTTTTTCAAGCTCATTATCGCCATCTTTATTGGTGACGGAATTATCGTCGTTAGTTATCTGATCGTCAATTGGGTCGTTATATGCTGTGGTTTCCATGGCTTTTTTGTTTATGTTTATTGATAACACTTAATTAAAAAGTCTGTTTTTTATTTATGTTATCTTTGCAATAATGCAGCAAAACAAGTCGGCATATAGCGCGCTAATAAAGGAAGAGGCCCTGAAACTGGGCTTTTTGTTTTGTGGTATAGCTAAAGCTGAGTTTTTGGAGCAGGAAGCTCCGCGGCTGGAGTCATGGCTTAACAAAAACATGCATGGCGAAATGCGCTACATGGAAAACCATTTTGACAAACGCCTTGATCCGCGCCTGCTGGTTGATGGCGCTAAGTCGGTAATATCAATGGGGCTTAATTATTATACCGACGATAGCCAGGCCGATCCGTCGGCACCTAAAATATCCAAATACGCATACGGACAGGATTATCACACAGTAATTAAAGATAAGTTAAAGCAGTTGCTGGATATAATAAATGAAAAGATCGGCGAAGTTGGCGGCCGTGCATTTGTTGACTCTGCCCCTGTTTTGGATAAGGCCTGGGCAAAAAAGGCAGGTTTGGGCTGGATAGGTAAAAACACTAACCTCATCAATCAAAAAACCGGCTCATTCTTTTTTTTAGCAGAGCTGATTGTTGATATTGAACTGGAGTATGATATGGAGCCAACTGCCGACCATTGCGGTACGTGTACCCGCTGCATTGATGCCTGCCCTACAGACGCCATTGTAGGCCCTTACGTAGTAGATGGCAGCCGTTGTATCTCTTACCTCACTATCGAGCTTAAAAACGAGCTACCGCCCGAATTTAAAGGCAAAATGGACAACTGGGCCTTTGGTTGTGATATTTGCCAGGATGTTTGCCCCTGGAATAAATTTTCGGTGCTACATAACGAGCCCGCTTTTGATCCCCACCCCGAGCTATTGGGTTTAAACAATGCTGACCTGACAGAAATAACTGAGGATGTTTTTCAGAAAGTATTTAAAAACTCGGCGGTTAAGCGCACAAAGTTTAGTGGCTTGAAAAGGAACATTGAGTTTTTGAAGATTGGTGATTGAAGATTAAAGATTGGTGGATGAAGATTGGGTGATTAGCAGCTTTCAAAGTCAATCACTACTCACTAATACAGTTCATA
>JAZKBY010000001.1:255095-792978 GCA_040388395.1 Bacteroidota bacterium
GTTAAAACTGCCAGGTCCAATCTTTAATCTTCAATCACCAATCTTCAGCTACAATCCCTTTTTAAACTTATCCGCCAATAACTTCAACATATCCTCATTAACAGGTGCAGCCGGTTCTTCCTTCTTTTTAAAAGGCTTGTTCTCGTACGGTTTGTTATATGGTTTTTGTTGTGTTGACGGCTGTTGGACCGGTTTTGGTGCTTCGGCTTTGGTATCTTCTACAAAAAGTTTGGGCTGTACCGGTTTTGATTGGCGCTCTGCCTGGCGCTTATCGTTCCAGCGTTTATAGATCTGTTCTAATTTACGTTTGGTATATAGCGGAAAATCGCCCTGCATCATCCATGAATAATAGCTTGGCTCGGCGGTAAATACGTCTTCTACCTTTTTGCCTTTGTGTTTACCAAAATTAAACACTTCTTCGCCGGCATCATTAAAAGCCATGCGGCCGGCAAAATCAACCGGGCGGTTTAAGTTGGTAAACTTGTGCAGCCCCTCTACATGGTTTACAACAGGTAGGCTTTTATTGCCTTTTTTATCTTCCCATTCCTGGTTCTCATAACGTTCAATCTGCGCTAACAGCACTTCCATAGTGGCGCGTGTGTCCGCTTCGGCGCTGTGGGCATTTATGATATCCTTTTTGCAATAAAACTGGTAAGCGGCCTTTAAAGTGCGTTGCTCCATTTGGTGGAATATGTTCTGCACATCAACAAAATGGCGGTTGTCCAAATCAAATAAAACACCAACCCTTAAAAACTCCTCCATCAACATGGGGATATCAAATTTATTAGAATTAAATCCGGCCAGGTCGCTGTTGTCTAAAAACTCGGCTACGAAAGGTGCTACCTCTTTAAATTTAGGTTCGTTTGCTATATGCTCATCATATATACCATGTATCAATGATGATTCAATAGGGATAGGCATTTCCGGGTGTACGCGCCATGTTTTTACCTCTTCGCTCCCATCAGGGTGCAATTTAATTACCGAGATCTCGACAATACGATCTACACCAATATTAATCCCTGTAGCTTCCAGGTCAAAGAAAGCCAAAGGCCGTTTCAAATTTAATTTCATATTATCTACTCAGCGTAATTAGGTTGCAAAAGTCCTAAAAAAAATCAGCACGGTAAACTATTTGAAGGTATTTAATATGTTTGATAGATTGGTGCGGAAAACAATAGCATAAAGCTGGTCAAAAACAATTAACTAAATATCCAGATCCCTAAGATTATTCCCAATATCATTATTACGTATAACAGTATTTCGTTCCCTGCAAAACGTTTGTACTTTGTCCAGAATGAATAATCTTGCTTTGCCATGTTGTTTACAAAAATATTGAATTATATTTAGCTATGGATATAAAAGAAGAAGAAGAAGAAATAAAGAAAGAGTTTCAACTGGAGCGGGTTGTGTTATTTACTGACGCTGTATTTGCTATCATCTTAACCATAATGGTGTTGGAGTTAAAGTTACCCGAAGGCATAAGGCACCATCCGCGTGAAGAAATGCTGGACGCTTTCGGCGAATTGATACTTAAGTTTTTTGCATACGGCATGAGTTTCTTTTTGGTGGCCAGGTTTTGGATTACTCATTTAACTCTTTTCAGATACCTAAAGGATTATGACTTAAAACTACTTATGCTTAACCTTGTGTTTCTTTTTTCTGTTACGCTATTCCCATTTGCAGTATCTTTAATTTCGGGTAGTATAAGCCCCGGTAAACCCGAATACGTATGGGGATTCACCATCTATGGTATTGTATTTTATGGCGCTGTTTTTACCCAAACATTAATGGCCCGTTATCTGATTATTAATAAGGATAAGCTTTGCATACAGTCAGATCAGATAGAGTCACATTTAAAGTGGAAAGCCGAGAAAATAAATCTTTTCCTGATACCTGCACTAACCATATTAGTACTGATTTTTAATTTCTTTCAGCTATCTTATCGTTTTCCGGTAGCTACCATGGTTATTTATGGAATAACTGTAGGTAATCTACGTAGAAAGTTATACCCTAATGCAAACGATAACGGCCCAATGATAGCACGATTATTTAAATCGCGGAAAACAAAGGTCATTAAGTGAGCGATGTTATTCGCTTTTTACAGCCGTAATAGTTGTATCTGTTATGATTGAGCCGGCCCGCGAGAAGTATTTATACATAGACCCATGCAAAGGCACCACAATTACGCCTTTGGTCGAGCTGGCATGTACAATATAACCGTTCTGCAGGTACACGCCTACATGGCTAAACTGCTTGCCGTCGAAATCGAAAAACACCAGGTCGCCTTCTTTTAGTTCTTCCTCATACTTGCGTTTAATAACGGCAACCTGCTGGTAAGTAATGCGTGGCAGGTTAATACCATATACCTGCTGCTCTAACAATAGCGTAAGGCCCGAGCAGTCTACGCCGTCTTTATCTAACCCGCCAAATTTATAAGGAACGCCGGTCCATAACTCAATAAAATTATAAAGCCGCCCGTTTTTAATATCGTTTTTATCGACACCCATTATAGCTGCATACTTTTCGGCAATACTGGGTTGCGGTTGTACAATTTCGCCGGCTTCGCCTTTTAACACCGCCTTTTTACTATGGCAAGCCGATAGCATAATTACAGTAACACAAAGCAACAAGGTGTGGCGGTTCAACTTCATAGCATAAAAGTAAATGGAAAGGAAGAATAGCGATTGGTGATGTTTTAAACATATTAACATCAGCCCCCTCTAAATCTCTCCTGTTGGGGAGACTTTTTATTACGGGATATTAAAGTCCTCCCTACCGGGGAGGATTTAGGAGGGGCTTTACCCTTTTATCACCCGCTGAATTTCGTCCAGCTTCATCAATGCCTCAACCGGTGTTAAAGTATTAACATCAAGGTTATTCAGGGTATCGCGGATCTTCACCAGTACCGGATCATCAATACTGAACATTTGCATTTGCACGGCCTGCTTTTGCACCTTGCGGATGCTTTCTTTAATATGCTCGCCGCCGGTGCGTTCGTTTTCCAGTTTCTTTAATATCTCATTGGCGCGGCTCAGTACCTTTTGCGGCATACCTGCCAGTTTAGCTACGTGGATCCCAAAGCTATGCTCGCTGCCGCCGGGCACCAGTTTGCGCAGAAAGATGATCTGGTGGCCAATCTCTTTAACCGTTACGTTATAGTTCTTGATCCGGTTAAAGCTATTGCTTAATTCGTTCAGCTCGTGGTAGTGGGTTGCGAATAATGTTTTGGCTTTCGCCGATGGGTGGTTATGCAAATACTCGGCTATCGACCAGGCAATGGAGATCCCATCATACGTTGATGTACCACGGCCAATCTCATCCAACAATATCAAACTGCGGTCCGACACGTTATTAAGGATACTGGCCGTCTCGTTCATCTCCACCATAAAGGTTGATTCGCCCGACGATAAGTTATCGGATGCCCCGACCCTGGTAAAGATCTTATCTACCAATCCTAACGACGCCGATTTTGCCGGCACAAAGCAACCCATCTGGGCCATTAGCACAATCAAACCGGTTTGTCTTAATAAAGCCGATTTACCCGCCATGTTCGGCCCGGTAATGATGATGATCTGCTGTGTTTCAGAATCAAGGAATACGTCATTTGTTATATACTCTTCGCCCTGCGGTAGCGTCTTTTCAATAACCGGGTGGCGGCCGCCTTTAATATCTATCACCCTACTATCGTTCATCTGTGGTTTAACGTAGTAGTTTTTGATAGCTATAGTGGCAAAGTTTAACAGCACATCCAACCTGGCTATTAACTGTGCATTCAGCTGGATGGGTTTAATGTATTCAGCCAGCGCGTATAGCAGGTCGTTATAGAGTTTGGTTTCAAGCGCCAGGATCTTCTCTTCGGCACCCAAGATCTGCTCTTCGTATTCCTTTAGTTCGGGGGTGATGTAGCGTTCGGCATTTACCAGCGTTTGCTTACGGATCCAGTCTGCAGGCACCCTTTCTTTATGTGTATGTGTTACCTCAAGGTAATAGCCAAATACGTTATTAAAAGATACTTTTAGCGATGGTATGCCTGTGCTTTCGGCTTCGCGCTTTTGGATCTCCAATAAGTAGCCTTTACCGCCAAACGCTATTTTGCGTAAACGATCCAGCTCCTCGTTGATCCCATCGTTCATTACCGAGCCTTTTACCAGCATAACCGGCGGCTCGGGGTGCAGTTCTTTCGCTATCTTATCGCTGATCAGCGCGCATGGGTTAAGCTGCTCGCCTATTGCTTTTAGTGGCAGGCTGATGGATTGCTCACAAAGCTTCTTAATAGTCTCTATCGCTAACAACGCCTTCTTTAACTGACAAACTTCGCGTGGATTGGCCTTTTGCAGGCCTATCTTTGATATCAGTCTTTCCAGGTCACCTATCTGGCGGATGTGCTGCTGCAGTTCCTCACGTAACTCTTCCTCGCCTATCAGGTATTCAACCACGCCAAGGCGGTCGTTAATAGGTTTAAGCTCTTTTAACGGCATCACTATCCAGCGGCGCAATAACCTTGCCCCCATTGGCGAGCAGGTATGGTCAAGCACATCAACAAGTGTACGTGCATTCTCATTAGCCGAGCCTATCAATTCAAGGTTACGTATGCTAAACCTGTCCAGCCATAAGTACCTGTCCTCCTCTATCCGGCCTATGGCCGAGATATGCTGCAGGTTACGGTGCTCGGTCTCGTTAAGGTAATGCAACGCCACGCCCGCGGCCACAATACCCAGATTTAGCTTATCTATACCGAAGCCTTTTAACGATTTGACACCGAAGTGCTTCAACAGCGTTTCGTGCGCGTAATCGCCGCTATAGGGCCATTCATCAAGGGTATAAGTGTAGTAGCGGTCGTTGTAGTTTTCTTTAAACTCGGCTTGTTTGCTCTTTTGGTAGATAACCTCGCTTGGGTTGAAGCCCTGTAGCAGTTTATCGATATAATCACTGTTACCTTGTGCAGCCCAGAATTCGCCGGTCGAGATATCTATCAGGGCTATACCTATACTGTTCTTCTCGAAATACAGCGATGCCAGGTAGTTGTTGCTCTTTTGGTTAAGGATACCATCGTTGGTGGCAACGCCGGGGGTAACCAGTTCGGTAACGCCGCGCTTAACGATGGTCTTGGTGGTTTTAGGGTCCTCCAACTGGTCGCAAATGGCAACCCGCTGACCGGCACGTACCAGCTTTGGCAGATAAGTATCAAGCGAATGGTGCGGGAAGCCTGCCAGCTCTATAAACGTGGCCACGCCATTACCGCGACGGGTAAGGGTGATGCCCAAAATGCCCGCGGCTTTAATGGCATCCTCGCCAAAGGTTTCATAAAAGTCGCCTACGCGAAACAGCAGCAAAGCACCGGGGTACTTTGTTTTAATTGCATTATACTGCTGCATTAAGGGCGTTTCCTTAGTTGCGTCTTTAGCCAAGCGGTTTACTCCTTTTTAAGTGAATGGTAAAGTTAATGCAATGATTGAGCTTTAAACGGATTGTTGAAAATTCGCAAAAATGTGGATAGCATATTTGTGCTGTTTCATGCGAGTGTGACACAGATGAAACAGGTGAAACACCATTTCGACTTAAATACCTTAAAATAAGTGATTTATAAATTTGAAGTGAAACAAAATGAAACAGCAATTTCGGCTTAACTAATTAAAAATAAGTTGATTATAAAAAATAAAAATGTTTAAACATACAACTCAAATTTAAAAAGAAAACAAAGCCAGCTACCAACATACAGGCCAATATTTGTTATTAACTGAACTATTTAAATATCTTACTTTTTTATAAGTTTAACTCATGAAAATAGCTACCTACAATGTTAACGGCGTAAACGGCCGCCTGCCGGTGTTACTGCGCTGGCTTGAAGAAACCCAACCCGATGTTGTTTGCCTGCAGGAATTGAAAGCACCGCAGGAGAAGTTTCCCGAACAGGCAATTACCGACGCCGGCTATAATGCCATCTGGCACGGGCAAAAAAGCTGGAACGGAGTAGCGATATTAGCTAAAAGCGAGATCCAGGAACTTAAACGCGGCCTGCCCGGCGACCCGGAAGACCTGCACAGCCGCTATATAGAAGCATTCATAAACGGCGTAGTAATTGGCTGCCTCTACTTACCCAACGGCAACCCCGCACCGGGACCAAAATTTGACTATAAGCTGCAATGGTTCGAGCGGTTTATTAGCCACGCCGCAGGTTTGCTTACACGTGGTATACCGGTAGTTTTAACCGGTGATTATAACGTGATGCCAACCGAGCAGGATGTTTACAAACCCGAACGCTGGCTGGACGATGCATTGTTCCGCCCCGAAACGCGTGAGGCATTTCACCGCTTGGTAGCCCAAGGGTGGACAGATGCTATACGCAAGCTATACCCTACCGAAACCATCTATACTTTTTGGGATTATTTTAGAAATGCCTACGGCCGCAACGCCGGTTTGCGGATAGATCACTTTTTGCTTAGCCCGGAGATTGAAGGCCGCCTGCTTGCTGCCGGCGTAGACAAACATGTGCGCGGCTGGGAAAAGTCAAGTGATCATGCGCCGGTTTGGGTGGAGTTGATGGACGGGTAAAAACCTTTTTTGTCATTCTGAGCGATAGCGAAGAATCTTCTAAAAGCTACTCTGTTTACTAACCTATCGGTGTATAAGATTCTTCGCTATCACTCAGAATGACAACTGTTATAAATTAACAGCCTCATAATGCTCGACCACCGGGACGGGATCATAATAATGCTGCAGTGGTTTTTTCCATTCAAGGTATTCGGCAGATTGGCGGAAGCCGGTACGGAGCGAATGAGGTGATCGGGTTTTATAGGCGCACCTCTACATGTAAACTTTACTTGTACTTAAGCAGGTGAGATGCTATTCAACTCTTCAATATCATCTGCCGACAATTGAATGTCTAACGTTTTCATATTTTCCTCCAAATGATCGACGCTTGATGTGCCTGGAATCAACAATATATTATAGGCATGGTTTAATAACCAGCTTAAAGCCACCTGGTGCACGGTAGCATCATGCTTTTCGGCTATGGTTTTTAGCTTGTCCTGCGCGGCTACATTGCCGGCATTAAGCGGGAACCAGGGGATGAAAGCGATATTTTGTTCTTTACAATAGTTTAGTACCGATTCCCATTTACGGTTATCTACACTGTACATGTTTTGCACCGATACTACCTCGAAATATTGTTGGGCATCTTTAATATCTTCAACACTAACTTCCGATAAACCAAGGTGTTTTACCTTGCCGCTTTGTTGTGCTTCCTGCAAAAACTCAAACGTAAGTTCGGCGGGCACCTTCGGGTCTATCCGGTGCAGTTGGTACAGGTCTATCTGCTCAAGTTTTAAACGCTTTAAGCTGCCGTTAAGCGCCTGGCGCAAATGGTCGGGATGGGCGTTTACGGGCCATTGGTCGGGGCCGGTGCGCTCTAATCCTCCTTTGGTAGCAATTACCAAACCTTTTGGATAGGGGTGCAGCGCTTCGGCTATTAGCTCTTCTGATACGTAAGGTCCGTAGCTGTCTGCAGTATCAATAAAGTTTACGCCTAATTCAACCGCGCGTTTTAGTACACGGATCGACTCGTCATGATCTTTGGGCGGCCCCCAAATGCCTTTACCTGTTATCCGCATGGCGCCATAGCCCAGCCTGTTTACAGTAATGTCGCCTCCTATAGTAAATGTCTTGTTGTATATGTTCGTTGTGTCGGCCATAATAATGTTTTTATAGTGTAGTAAATAAACAATGAATTTAGGCTGATTGTTCTTAATTATGGTGGGCTGATTGTCATATTAAATAATCGCTAAAACGACAAAGGTCGGCTCAATGGCCAACCTTTGTTAAAGTATTTATAAACGTGTTATTTTACAGTATACCTATAAAGCGTGCGGCCTATATTCCCGTTACTGTCAATGCCTTCAATTATAGCACGATACGTGCCGGTGCCATCAGCATTAAAGAAATCAAATGTCGCATTGCCATCTTTATCGGTCAGTACTTTTGGGTTCCAGTAAATGGTTGTCCTGAAATCTCCGCCAAATGAACCGCCTTTGGCAGCATCATATTTGGGCGAATAAAATGCACGTGCCATATAGTAACCTTTGGGTGTAAAGTTAACCGCACTATATTGCGCTGTTGTTAATTGGGCAAGCAACTCTTTATCTAACTTTGGTTTAGTCGTTTTTTTACTGCTGATAACAATAACCCCGTTTGTGCCATTCATGCGGTTAACGCCGCTTAAGCCTTCACCGTTAAATACTTCTATCTGATCTATGGTTTCGGCAGGTATACCGAAAAGGTTAGGGAAATCAACAATCATCCCATCAAGATAAATAGATGCTTCTACCTTTTTTCCGGCATTATAATCCCTGGTTATATATAATTTATCCTGGTCATAAGTAACTCCGGGTATCATTCCCCTTATACATTCGTATAACGACCCGCAACCCACCAGCCGTTTACCATCTACTACGTGATCTGGTATACTGCTTAAGCCAACCAACGTAGTAAAATCCTGGTGACTCACCTTTTTCTCCGGCTTTTGCTCCTTAATAACAACCTCTTTAATTACATGCGAATTGCCAGCCTGTTTCTTGTCATTTTGTAAGTAAGCGTTTAGTACGGTATCAATATTGATCACCTCATCCGCTGCATTAACATTGGGTGTTGGGGCCTGCGGCGATGGATTGTTTAGCATTATCATTAAGTTGTTACCGTTTAATGTTCCTTTAGCATTAATAACAGCTTTTACCGAGTCAGGGAAAAATAATTTTGAGATCTTAAATTCTCCTTCGGGGCTGGTATTAACTGTTGCAGAAACCTTCATGTTTTTAATATAAAAGTTTAAAACTCCGCGCGACACCGGCATGCCTGCCGACGTACGCAATGAGCCCGTAATTTCTATGCCGTCTTCGGGCCAAAATTTAATGGTTGGTTGTTTATTTGCAAACACATCCTTATAAACAAGGCGCCTATAACCTTGAGTAAGCATTAATACATCAAGATCAGCAGCTGTTTTATCGCTTATCTTATTAAAATAATAATTAGGCTTTTCAATATAGCCCTTCAAGTCGGAAGTGAGGAGCTGGTTAGTTAAAATGGTGGTTTCCGCATCTTCATCAAAGGGTACCTTTTTATCATCCAATACAGTTACAGATAAATTAGCCAAAGCGGGTTGGTTAGCGGCGGTTTTTGCTGTGACGTTAAAGGCCACTGGATCGCGCACCCCATAGGTGGATTTGGCAGTGCTTAAACCTATTTTTAACTGATCGTTACGTTGTATAAACACAACACGCTCTGCCAGCGGATCGCCGTTAGCGGCAAAAAGGGTAAACTGTGCAACTCCTGAGGGGAACTTAGATTTAGCTATTGTAGCAGAATAAGTTTTAATTAATAGTGCCGATTGACCGCCATAGCAGATAACCTGGCCTGACTGACCCAAAATAGAGATCTTTTTGTATTTGTTGGCCAGGAAATAAGCATCGTTTGCCGAAATCGTAAGTGTTAGCTTTTCGGGGTCGGTAGTATTTACCTTAAATGTTACACCCGATTCTTTTGCTTTTGGTAAGTCATAGCTGTTTTGTGATCCATCGGGGAACGTTAAGGTTGCTTTGTACGTTTTACCCGCTTGTGGTTCTAATTCAAACACCCCCATACCCAGGTGCTGCGCCGAAACCGTTGCCACTACCGTGCCGCTGTTGTCAACTATAGTACCTTTAGCATCTGTACCCAATCCATCGGGTTTAACGGCTTTAAAAGCTACTTTGGACTTAATGCCGGTTATGAGGTCGCCGCCTTCAGGGAAAAATTGAACGTCAATCGGCGAAGCAACATTCTTTAATGAATATGAATTTACAAAGGTGTTGTTATTAATATCAATACCCGCTACCAGGTTAGCTTTGCCTAAGCCGTCTGTTTTGTTTGTTGTGAAACTAATGCTGATGTTACCCTTAGCGTCTGTTGTGCCTTTGCCTTTACTTATGCTTTCGTCATCAGTATTTTGTACTTTCCAGCTCACTTTCCTACCGGCATAGTCGCGGCCGTCGGCAGTGTAATAATGTATTATCGCGTCAACTTTTGCCGTGTTGTTTTTAAACTGCCCGGATAAAGTGATATTGCTAAAAACGTTTTTATCTACAAGTGTACCAACAGGTATTGTTTTATTGAAGAAATAAGCCGGATCAAAATTACGCATCCAGTTAGTGTAGGCCTTTATATGATAGTTGCCTTCTTTATAATTACCTTTAAGTAACAGTATGTCGCCAATAGCTGTTCCATCTGTAACAGGCAGCTTTAAACGTTGGACGGTTGAATCTTTACTGGTTAAAACATCTACATATAACACTTTGCTTATTGATGATGGCAGGTGTTTGTTTTTGGTCATGTCATCATTAACAGTTACGTCGTTTGTCAAGTATGCTTTAAACCATATGGTATCGCCAACTGCATAGTAGGGTTTATCAAAATGCAGGTAAACTTTTTCGAACGGATAATCGCCGTTATATTTTACAGCCTTGGTAACAATGGTATTTATACTTATAGTATCGGTTTGGGCGAATGCCGTTAAGCAGGTAATAAGTAACAGTGATAATGTAACAGCAAGTTTTCTTAAATTCATTAGTATGCTTTAAGGTATTAAAAAAGATGGTTAAATATATCTATTTATGCAGTAGTATAGCTAATACTATTGTACTTTAACATTTTTTTACACTTTGCAGTATAACAGGGCGTGAAAAAATTAAACTAACATTAATAAATGGCGTTGATAATAGCGAAACAAATTTAACATGGGTATTGAAATTGAAAGAAAGTTTTTAGTTGACCATAAACAATGGCAGCAGTTGCCTAAACCTGCAGGCACTAAAATGCAGCAGGGGTATATGGTTAACGAAAACGACAGAACCATAAGATTAAGAATTACGGATAAACAGGCTTACCTCACTTTTAAAAGCGGCACTGCCGGTATAAGCCGTAACGAGTATGAATATGAAATACCTGTTAATGAAGCAGCCCAGCTGTTTGCCCAATTTGTTAAAACAGGTTTAGAGAAAACCAGGTACTGCATCACTTATGAAACTAAGCTATGGGAGGTAGATGTTTTTGAAGGTGACAACCAGGGCCTCGTTGTAGCCGAAATAGAACTGGATAGCGACGACGAACAATTTGAACATCCACCCTGGGTTACAGTAGAGGTTAGCGGGGAGGAAAAATATTATAATTCCAGTTTATCTACGCATCCGTTTAAAAACTGGTAAAATAAAAAGGCAGAATTTTCCGTGGAAAATTCTGCCTTTTTATTTTTAGCATTCCGGTGTACCGGATATGCTATTTACCAGCCGCTACCTTTTTTTGCAGCACCGCTTGCGATGTGACCTTCAGCCGTAGCTTTGCTCATAATTGCAGCCATTTTGTTACCTGCTGCGTCTGCGCCTGTAGCAATGTATCTACCTGATTTTACGTCAATAGTAGGGTTGATCATTGGTACGTTTTTAGTTTTTGTTTTTACTGAATAAGCAGTAATACCTGATGTTGCCATAAATAAGTTTTTAATTGTTTAAAAGTTAACCTTGTTAGGTGTGAATTGTTTACACAAACATAGTTTACTTTTATTAAGTAGTATATAATTCTTGATATTTTTTATCACCGAAAATGTGGATAAGTGCCCATTTTTAAGCTATTTTGTTGAATTGTGGAAAACTTGTTGGCTTAGCCAAACAAAATTTGGCTGTTGAGGCATTGTAAACTTCCCTGGAAAGCAAGTTTAACTTAAAATTAGAGAGGTATTTTTTACCTTAGTATTGAACTATTATCATAAAACTAAATGAAAACAAGAGACACAAGTATATTGTACCTGCTGTTGGGACTGTACGCCTTAATGATAAACTGGTATTATAACCACTCTATAATAATGCTGATACTTTGCTATATATTCTGGCCAATATACCTGCTTTACGAATTGCTTACAGGCGGCCTGGCGCATGGCATGTGGAAGGAGATACCATTGACCTATTTTAGGTAGGGTGATTTCACAGATTTTTAAAGATGATTACACCGATTCTTCAATAAAATCAGTGTAATCAAAATTAAATCTGTGAAATCATTTTCATGTTTTTTCAACCACTACGGCGGTGCCGTAAGCCAGTACTTCGGTTATTCCCTGCATTACTTCGTTGGCGTCATACCGCATATTAATTATGGCATTTGCACCTAATACCTGCGCGTGTTGTATCAATAGCTGGTAAGCTTCCTCGCGGGCGTTTTCGCAAAGCTCTACATAAATAGAAAGCCTGCCGCCAAATAACGACTGAAAGCCACCTGCTATATTACCGCCAATGCTGCGGCTGCGTACTGTAATGCCACGCACAACGCCCAAATGTTTAACTACCCGATAGCCCTCTAAACTAACGCTGGTTGTAATTAATGAATGATCCATAGTTGATAAATTGAAGTTTGTTAATCAAATATAAGACATTCATAAACCAGTATTGTTACCGGTATTTACATAAATACGAGGTTTGGCCTTGAGATTTAACTTTAAAAGAAGTATTAGCCGGCACTTCAAACGATTGGCCATTGGTGAACGTTTTCCAGTTTTCTGCACCAGGCAATAAAGCCACCAGTTCGCCTTCTATAACGGTCATGGTTTCGTGGGTTGATGTGCCAAATTCATATTCGCCGGTTTCAATAACACCAATTGTCGATTTGCCGTCGGCAGCGGTATAGGCCAGTGATTTTACTGCGCCATCAAAATATTCGTTTACGTTTATCATAATATTATTTGTGGCCGAATATGTGAAATTTTAGTAGCAGTTGCAGTGGCAAGTTGCAGTTTTTTTACTGCCACTTTAAACTGCTACTGCCACTAACCTTACTTTATCCCTCCAAATGCAGCGAAGTAGGAGTTTTTGTGCAAAATCTCCACATCTGTAAAACCAACTTTCTTTAACAGGTCCATTTGATAGTTGACAGACCGCGGGGTGTCCTCGTGCGCCACATAGTCTAATACCTTTTGGCGATATACCGGTCCGCCCAATGTATCCAGGTAATCGCTATAACGCTGTTGAAACAGCCTTTTTAACGGCTCGGCATCATGCGCAATAAGATCCGAGATCCAGATACTGCCGCCCGGTTTTAGGGTTTTGTACAGTTTGCTAAAAACGTTCTCCCAATCGGCATCACCGCGCAAATGATGAAAAGTTGCGGCAGCCAGTACAATATCGAAATGGTTATCAGGCAGATCAAGGTTGCGCATATCGTCCTGTATAATTGTAACCTCGCCGTTTGTTTCTGCTGATACCCGCTCTCTGGCCCGCTCAAGCATAGGCATGCTCAAATCATTCAGTGTGCAGTTAAGGTTGCTTATTTTGCTGAGCATCTTTAAGGTATAGTTACCCGCCCCGCAGCCTATATCTAACAGGTTTTTAGCATCGGAGTTAATATACTTTGCTGCTTCGGTGCAAAGCTCCATAGTTAATGGTGCATCGATGGTGGTTGCCTGGCCGGTATCTAAGTTTGAGAAACGTTCGACGTCATTATCGAAACGATTTTTAATTTCTTCGTTGGTGGCTTTATCGGTGTAATTTATACTCATGGTATTATCAAAAAAAATGCAAAATAATTGACTTTGTCGCTAACCCGTTAATATAATTATCGCCTTATCGTGCGTACAAACATAATAATAGCTATAAAAATAACGGCGATGTAAACCAGTTTCATAATAAGGCTAAGTAAGCAATAATTTATATATAATAAAAAAGCCTCACGATGTATCGTGAGGCTTTTTATCTGAAAAATAATTTTGGGTTAGTTTTGTACCAATACATGATAAGTTACAGTTGCCTGTGTAGCACCCGAAACATAAATGGTGTAAATATGCCCGGCTTGTATAGTTGCAGGGATACTTAACATCACCGTGCTTGAACCGGCAGCATAAAGCGAAAAGGTTGTTGCCGCGTCAACATCGTAATAGGCAGATGCCACTTTATAGGCAAGGCCCGATACAATTTTACTACCCGCAGCCAATCCAAAATCAACATTTGAAGCCACGGCCGAACTTAGGTTGATAAAACGTACCCGCGCTTTGCCTGATGATGGGGCTGTATGCTCATCGTGGGTAGTAACCGTTGATTTATCCTCAGTATAGAAAACTGTGTAATAGTTATTTCCTTCTGTACTAAGGCTGGAAGTGTTATTTACAGTTGTTGTACCCGCAGTTTTAAACTGTACCTGGTGATCGCCGGTTTTGACAGCAACATACGCGGTGGCTTGAGTATAAGCCATTGCCGAAGAATTTAATTTGTTATTGTCTACATAAGCATCCTGCGGGGCTGATGCCTCGGCCGAATTAACGGCAGTTACGTAGGCTGATAAACCAACAGAGCCGTTGTCGCTTTTGCCGCAGGACGCGATACAAACGGTTAATAAAAATAAGGCAATTAGTGATAATAAGGTTTTAGGGGTTCTGTAGCTTGTTGTTGTTTTCATGTTTTTTATTTAAATAGATATTATGGTAACCATAAAACATGGCTTAGGGTTTTAAAAAATATTTCTTTACACTTAATTTTTTATCAAATCAGCTGTGAATTAGAACGTTTGCACTACACTTTGATATTAAATTTATCCATACTTAAAACATAATAGGCTGCTTTCCATTACACTATAAATATGACAGGGTCAAGCAAATCAATATACGCGGCACTTTTTGCAAACCTGCTTATAGCTGTTACCAAGTTTATAGCCGGGGCAATAAGCAACAGTGCATCTATGATTGCCGAGGGTATCCACTCGGTAGTTGATACCATAAACCAGTTGCTGCTGTTGTTGGGATTAAGGCTCAGCAAAAAGAAACCCGACAAATACCATCCGCTTGGGTACGGCAAAGAATTGTACTTCTGGTCGTTTGTAGTATCTATACTAATATTTGGGCTTGGCGGCGGCGTATCTGTTTACCAGGGTATTACGCATATTATCCACCCCGAAAAACTTGGCGACCCCACCTGGAGCTATGTGGTGCTGGCCGCTTCCGTTGTATTTGAAGGTGCGTCGTTAATTGTTGCGGCTATCGAATTTAATAAGCTGCGCGAGGGGCAAACCTGGTGGAACGCAATCATAAAAAGCAAGGACCCGTCAACCTTTTTGGTGCTGTTTGAAGATAGCGCCGCAGTTGTAGGCTTGTTTATAGTAGCTATATGCCTATGGCTGAGCCATCATTTACATCAACCTTTTATAGATGGTATAGCATCGCTGTTAGTGGGGCTGATACTGGTATTTGTATCGTTGATACTGGCGCGCGAAAGCCGCAGCCTGCTAATGGGCGAGGGGATAAAAACCAATACCAAAAAACGTATCCGCGAAATAACCGAAGGCGATAAAGCGGTATTGAAACTAATGCACTTAATGTCAACCTATCAATCGCCAGAGGAAATTTTGGTGATGATGATCATTGCTTTTAAACCCAACCTAAATACCGGTGAAATAAATAACTCCATTGACCGGATTCGTGGACAAATAAAATCCGAGTTTAAGCTCATACAGTTTGTAATAATTCAACCCGATGTTATTGAAGGTAAGATAGATCCTAATGTGCAGGCGTATATATAAAAGGGTTGACCGTATCTGCTGTAATTACTATATTAGTAAAAACAGAGATCATGGCACGAGACAACCAAAATAATCGCAGGGATTTTTTAAAAACAGCTGCTAAGGGCGGCCTGGCACTATCATTAACCGGCATAGCTGCAAATGCATTGGCCGATGTTGTTGTTGCAAATGACTTTGTGTGTAAAAACGCAAAGCCCTTTTCTTTATCAATTTAATTTTAACCAAAAAATATTTCTTAACATTTTGTTAAATTGTCATAATAATGTCTATTTTTAGAAATCAAAATTGATTAAATAATTGGACAAAAGTTTTTATGAAGTATCCCCTTATATTCATAATTGCTGTTAGTTTTATAAGCATTACCGCTTGTAAAAAATTACAGGTTAATACTGATGGCACCCCCATCAGTAACGAAGAGTCGGCCATAATAATAGCCGGCACATTAGCATCCGGCTCAAACGGCCTTACTACTTTATCAAACGATATTTCTTTAAGCTCGCAGACGTTATACAGCAACAGTAATGGTTGCGGCGAAACGCATATTGACACAGTAACCCATCAAAACCTACCGGGCTCTGCAATAATTTGCAACTTTAAGCAAAAAATCACCAACAAGCTTAACTGCAATGCCAATAAACAGGCAGACAATGTTAGCAGTACCTTAACATTTAGCGGCAACTACAACGGGCCTAAATTATCTGCCAGTGGTAACGGCAGTGCAACAGCAACAGTTGCCGGTTTAACCCATACAGCGACATCATATGTTATTAACGGCCAGTTTAAAAACATGGGTACTTTTAAATTAAAAGCTGATACAACAAGGGCCGGAACAATATCGATTGATATAACAATAAAAAACCTGGTTATCGCAAAAGGCACATTATCAAACCCGCCGATTATTACAAGTGGTACTGCCACGTGCGCCATAACGGGCAACTCGCCTAAAGGTGCATTTTTGTTTGAGGGAACAATAACGTTCCCGGGATACAATGAGGCTATATTAACATTAGGCGCAAATAGTTATTCAATCAACCTATCATCGGGCGCTGTCTCCAAGAAATAAAAGATTTTCTTATTCAAAAAAGGCCCGGTTAACCGGGCCTTTTTTATTTACACATTGGCTACCTTAAACGGTTTTATATCTACCGATTCCCAGATCTTTTGGGTGATATAAGGCTCGCCTTGTTTCCAGGCTTCCAGTTCTTCCTCATTCTCAAACTGAAGCACCATTGTTGATCCTATCATTTTACCTTCTTCATTCAACATCGCCCCTCCTATAACATAATTACCTTTGGCTTTAAGGTCCTTAGCGCCATCTAAATGATGTGGCCTTACGCCCATTCTTCTTTCAAATGCGCCTTCGTCGGTGTAATCGTATGCGGTTATCAAGTATTGATCCATGGTTTATAATTTTAGTTGGTACAAATATAAGGGTGAACAAGCGGATTCATAACCAGTTTAATTATTTACAATTATTAATGGCCTATTGCAACGCTAATAGTGTAATATTTACAATATTTGCCAAACCAATAAAATAGCTTAAAAATGAAATACGGTTTAGCACAAAAATTTTCTGAAATATACCATAAAGAGTCCCAACACGCCTACTTCTCGCCGGGCCGGGTAAACTTAATAGGCGAACACATTGATTACAATGGCGGGCTTGTAATGCCGGCTGCAATTACATTTGGCACTTACTTATTAATAAGCCCTAATGAAGATAACGTATTTCGCTTTAAAAGCCTGAATTTTGATGGGAACCCCGAGATTGCTTTAAAAGGCGGTTATGAAAAAGATGGCGATGGCTGGTATAATTTCCCATTGGGGGTAATTAACCATTTTCTGAAAGACGGCCATAAACTTGGCGGGCTTGATATGTTATTTTTTGGCGATATCCCTATCGGTGCAGGTTTATCATCATCCGCTTCTATTGAGGTGGTGATGGCTTATGCTTTAAATGACTTATTTAAGGCTGGCTACACTAAACTGGAGTTGGTGAAGATCGCTAAATCTGTAGAGAATAACTTTATTGGCATGAACTGCGGCATAATGGACCAGTTTGCTGTTGCCTTCGGCGAAAAGGACAAGGCCATAGTGTTAAACTGCGATACGCTTAAATATGATATTGTGAACAGTAACTTAGGCGACTATGTACTGGCTATCATCAATACCAACAAATCGCGTAAGCTGGTTGAATCCAAATATAACGAACGTGTTGAAGAATGCCAGGCAGCTTTAAAAGCACTTAACCAGGAATTGAGTATTAACTATTTATGCGATATTGATACGGCGACCTTCAATCAGCATAAAAATTTAATAACCGATGAGGTGGTGCGAAAACGTGCCCGGCATGTTGTTGAAGAGAACGATCGCGTTAAGTTAGCTGCCGACACACTTGCTGCAAATGATCTTGCCGGTTTCGGTAAATTAATGTACGCCTCGCACGACTCATTACGTGACCTGTACGAAGTTAGCGGCAAGGAGCTTGATGCCGTAGTGGAATATGCTAAAACTAACCCACACGTAGCCGGAGCACGCATGACGGGCGCAGGATTTGGTGGCTGTGCAATAGCACTGGTAAAACATAACGAATTTGAAAATTTTAGCCGCGAGCTTAACACGTACTATACCGCTAAAATAGGTTACGCACCATCCGTATATCAATCATTGATTGGCATAGGTGTTGGAACTTTACAGTAATGAGTGCTTAGTAATGAGTGTTGAGTATAACATAATACTTAGCAAACTCAAAACTCATCACCCAAAACTCATAACTAATGAGGAAATTAAAATTAGACGAGCTTAACCGAGCCACCGTAGCCGAATTTAAGGAACAACAGAAACTGCCGGTTGCTGTGGTGCTGGATAGTGTGCGCAGTATGCATAATATCGGGTCAATATTTCGCACGTCGGACGGGTTTGCGGTTGAGCAGATCTGTTTATGCGGGATAACTGCACAGCCCCCGCACCGCGAGATAGAGAAAACGGCACTTGGAGCAACTCAATCAGTTAACTGGACGTACCATGAAGACGCAGTAGCAGCTGTTAAACACTTGCGTGCAGATGGTTACCAGATAATAGCTATCGAGCAGGCCGAAAACAGCGTAATGCTTAACGAATTTACACCCAACAAAAACGCCAAATATGCGTTAATATTTGGCAACGAGGTAAATGGCGTAAGCGATGAAGTGATGCAGGTAATTGATACCTGTATTGAAATACCACAATTTGGCACCAAGCATTCGTTCAATATTGTGGTATCAGCAGGTATTGTGTTATGGGATTTCTTTGCTAAATTGAATTTATAAATATCACCGTATGAGTGCATTAGCTAAAAAACTATTAATAAAACCCGGCAAAGCCTGGCTGTTTTATAATGCACCCAAAAGTTACTTTGCCCTCCTTGAGCCTTTACCCGAGGGTGTCACATTATTCTTCAACCCGAGCAGGCAGTTTGACGGTGTACAACTATTTGTAAAAGATGCTGCCGAACTGGCCGAATCTTTAAAGGTGATTGCCAAGTCACTAAAACCCGATACCGTATTCTGGATAACTTACCCTAAAAAAAGCTCGGGTATTAAGAGCGACCTGGAAATGATGGGCAGCTGGGATGAAGTAGCTAAATATGGCTTACGGATAATAGCCTCAGCAGCTATTGATGATACCTGGACGGCGCTACGCTTCAGGCCTGAAGTACAGGTAAAAACATCTGAAGGCCGGAACGATGCTGTACGCCAAAACGAATACAGTGCTTATATTGATGTAGATAATAAACAAATAAAGCTGCCACCTATCATAGCCGATGCCTTAAAAGCCGAACCCCGGGCTATGGAATTTTACCAGCAACTCTCCTACTCCAACAAAAAAGAATATGTGCTTTGGATCCTAACTGCCAAGCAGGATAAAACCCGCGATGAGCGATTGGTTAAGTTGGTAGAGAAGTTAAATGATGGCAAAAAGAACCCGTCGGAAAAGTAAATATTTTGCCTGTTTTTATTTATGCACAAAAAGTTGCCATTTATGCATGAAAAGTTGCTATTTAAGCACCATTTAGGCACTTCTAATTGCCATTTAGTTACCACATAAGCACCAAAATTTACCACTTTTATTGCGCACTCATTAAAAAAACTATGCGTTATAAAAAAATCCTCTCCCGCCAACGCGAAAGAGGATCTCCAATATTATTCCCCCTTCAGGGGGTTAGGGGGCTTACGAATCAAACACCTGGTCAAACTGGTTAACAGAATCCTTGCTTTCTAATACAGAGTGTCCCATTAAAAACTCATCCACCTTGCGGGCGCACTCGCGGCCTTCTGATATCGCCCAAACAACCAATGATTGTCCGCGGCGCATATCGCCTGCTGCAAATACTTTGCTTACGTTAGTACGGTAAACACCTTCTTTAGCATTAACGTTCTTACGTCCGTCTAATTCAACGCCCAGGCTTTCCAGCATGCCTACATATTGCGGGTTCAGGAAACCCATTGCCAGGAATACTCTTTGGCATGGTATCTCGCGTTCTGATCCTTCTACTTCGCTAAATTTAATAGGGCGGCCCATTACGTCAACTTCCCAGCTAACATCGGTTACACGCAGCGCTCTAAGGTTGCCTTTAGCGTCGCCTAAAAACTCTTTGGTGTTTACGCCCCAGTGGCGCTCAACACCTTCTTCGTGCGAACTGGTGATCTTTAACACCATCGGGTATGTTGGCCATGGCATGTGCTGTGTACGTTGCTCGGGCGGTTGAAACATTACCTCGAACTGCTTAATAGATTTTGCACCCTGTCGGTTTGATGTACCAACGCAGTCAGAACCCGTGTCACCACCACCAATAACTACCACATCTTTACCAGTAGCTAAAATATCTTCGGCTGTAATTGGCGAATTGCCAACACGTTTATTTTGTTGCTTTAAAAAGTCCATTGCGAAATGGATCCCTTTTAGTTCGCGGCCCGGGATAGGCAGATCGCGCGGAATGGTAGAACCACCTGATAAAACTACCGCGTCATGATTACGCACCAGTTCATCGGCAGCAATATCTTTACCTATTTCGGTATTAGTCTTAAATACAACGCCATCCTTTTCCATCACCTCCATACGGCGGTCGATGATCCATTTTTCCATTTTAAAATCGGGGATCCCGTAACGTAATAAGCCGCCGATCTTATCATCGCGCTCATATACGGTAACCTCGTGGCCTGCTTTGCTTAATTGCGCGGCAGCAGCTAATCCGGCAGGGCCTGAACCCACAACGGCTATTGTTTTGCCGGTTTTCACCAATGGCGCTACCGGTTTTACCAGGTTTTTCTGGTAAGCAATTTCTATAATATGTTTTTCTATTTCTTCAATAGCAACCGGCGGTTTGTTTATGCCTAATACGCACGCAGATTCGCATGGTGCAGGGCAAATACGGCCGGTAAACTCGGGGAAGTTATTGGTTGATGCCAGGATCTGGTAAGCTTCTTCCCATTTCTTATTATAAACCGCGTCGTTAAATTCAGGGATGATATTACCCAGCGGGCAGCCCGAATGGCAAAACGGAATACCGCAATCCATACAACGCGCAGATTGTTTATTTAACTCTTCGTCTGTATATAAACTTTCAAATTCGTTGTAGTTTTTTACACGTTCTGCAGGCGATAATTTTTCAGGCATCTTCCTGTCGTATTCCTGAAATCCTGTTATTTTTCCCATCTGAATTATTTGCTTACAGTTTGATATTCTAATTTCTCTATTACTTTCTTATACTCCTTAGGGAACACTTTCACAAAATCTGTAGAAGCTTTGTTCCAGTTTTTGATAATAGACTGTGCCAGTTTACTGCCGGTTAAGCTTACATGCTTACGCAATAAAGTAAGGATCTGCTCCTCGTCTTTAAGTGTCAGCGGGTCAAGGTCAACCATTTCCATATTGCAGTTTTCAGCAAAATCACCATCCGGATTATAAACCCAGGCAATACCACCACTCATACCAGCGGCGAAGTTGCGGCCCGTTTTACCCAGGATAAGCGCTAATCCGCCGGTCATGTATTCGCAACCGTGGTCGCCAATACCTTCAACAACTGTTGTAGCACCCGAGTTACGTACAGCAAAACGCTCGCCTGCCATACCGCCTATAAAAGCTTCACCCGCTGTTGCACCGTATAAGGCAACATTACCTATTATAATATTCTCTTCGGCCGAATAAGTGGCCTCCGGCGATGAATAAACCGCCAGTTGCGCTCCGGATAAACCTTTACCTACATAATCATTAGCCTCGCCTTCCAGCTCGAACGATACGCCTTTGGTTGCAAAAGCGCCAAAGCTTTGCCCGGCTGATCCTTTAAATTTATAGTTGATCGTATTATCAGGCAGACCCGGTGAGCCGTAGATCTTCGAGATCTCGTTTGACAGCAATGCGCCTATGGTACGATCTGTATTTTTCACGTCATACGTTCCAAATACAGGTGTTTTATCAGCCAATGCAGGTTTTGCATCTTCCCATAATTTCCAGTCGATGATCTCGGCCATGCCATGATCTTGTGATTCGCTGTTGTAAAGCGTCACATCTTTCGGATTATTTACCGGGTGCAGGATACCAGAAAGATCAACTTTCTTAGCTTTCCAATTCTTAATATTATCTCTTACTTTCAGGAACTGAACGCGGCCAACCATTTCGTTAATGGTACGGAAGCCTAACTCGGCCATGATCTCGCGCAGCTCTTCGGTCATAAAACGGAAAAGATTAACGATATGCTCAGGCTTGCCCGAGAATAGTTTCCTTAATTCAGGATCCTGCGTTGCAACACCAACCGGGCAGGTATTTAAGTGACACTTGCGCATCATGATACAACCACCGGCAACTAACGCCGCGGTTGCAACACCCCACTCCTCTGCACCCATTAAGGCTGCAATGGCTAAGTCGCGGCCGGTTTTTAACTGACCATCTGTTTGCAGTACTACGCGGCTGCGTAGCTTGTTGCGAACCAATGTTTGGTGTGCTTCGGCTAAGCCAAGTTCCCAAGGTAAGCCCGCATGTTTTACCGAGCTTATTGGCGATGCACCTGTACCACCATCATATCCGGCGATCAAAATAACATCAGCATGCGCTTTGGCAACACCAGCGGCAATTGTACCTACACCTGCTTTTGAAACCAGCTTAACGTTGATACGGGCATTACGGTTAGCATTTTTTAAATCGAATATCAGCTGGGCTAAATCCTCGATAGAATAAATATCGTGGTGCGGCGGCGGTGATATTAAACCAACACCCGGGGTTGAGTGACGGGTTTTTGCAATCCAGTCGTCAACCTTGTGACCCGGTAACTGGCCACCCTCGCCCGGTTTCGCACCCTGCGCCATTTTAATTTGTAACTCGTCGGCATTGGTCAGGTAGTTTGAGGTAACCCCAAAACGGCCCGATGCCACCTGCTTGATAGAGGAACGCATAGAATCGCCGTTAGGCAATAGCTCGTAACGCATTTCGTCCTCACCACCTTCGCCTGTATTGCTGCGGCCACCAATACGGTTCATGGCAATAGCCATGGTACTGTGTGCCTCGTGCGATATCGAACCGAATGACATTGCACCGGTAGCAAAACGCTTCATAATCTCTTCTGCTGGTTCAACGTCGTCTATAGAGATAGCTTCGCGGTGATGTGCAAAATCAAGCAATCCACGAATGGTATAATGTTTCTCGCTTTGCTCGTTGATAGCTTTAGCGTAGTTTTTATAAACATCGTAATTATTACTACGGGTAGCATGTTGTAATAAGTGTACGGTGGTTGGGTTAAACAAGTGTTCTTCGCCACGGCGTTTCCATTGGTAAATACCACCTTCAGGTAATAAACGATTATCGCTCTTCGCGCCAAAACCTATACGGTGTTTGCAAAGCGATTCGCGGGCGATCTCATCCAAACCTAAACCGCCGATACGGGTAACCGCACCGCAGAAGTATTTGTTAACTACGTCTTTGTTCAATCCTAAAATCTCGAACACCTGCGAGCCGTGGTATGACTGCAAGGTGGAGATCCCCATTTTAGAGAAGATCTTTAACAAACCATCGTTAATGGATTTCACATAGTTCTTTAACAGATACTTGGTATCCAGGCTGGTTTCTAAAGCACCGCTTTCTTTTAAATTTTCGATAGTGGCTTGTGCCAGGTATGGATTAATTGCAGTTGCACCAAAAGCCAATAAGCAGGCAAAATGGTGTACTTCCCAAACGTCGCCTGTTTCCACTACAATACCTACAGCGCCACGCAAGCCTTTTTTTATCAGGTGGTGATGAACGGCAGATACCGCTAATAATGATGGTATAGGCGCGTGCTCAGAGTCAACCGCGCGGTCAGACAGGATCAACACTTCAAATCCATCGGCAACAGCATCTTCCGCATAGCGGCAAACGCGCTCAATACCTTTTTGTAGCGAGCCAGGGTTACCATCAGCATTAAAATAGGTTTGCAGTGTTTTAGCATGGAACATGCCGGTATCAATACTGCGCAGTTTTTCTAACTGGTGATTTTTTAATATAGGGTGTTTAAGCGTTACGCAATGGCAGTGCATTTTATCCTCGTCCAATAAATTACCATTGTTACCTATAAAGGTAGCCAGGCTCATTACCAAACGCTCGCGGATAGGATCTATCGGCGGGTTAGTTACCTGCGCAAAAAACTGCTTAAAGTAGCTTGATAAATGCTGAGGCTTGTCTGACAGGATAGCCAAAGGTACATCAGTACCCATTGAGCCTATCGGCTCTTTACCATCAAGCGCCATTGGTTTGATGATGGTATCGATATCCTCGCGGCTATAGCCAAATACTTGTTGGTAACGGAAAACAGAATCGGCACTAAGATTAGCGAAAGCTAAACGCGGCTCGGTAAGATCCTCCATTTTTATTTTATAGTTCTCTAACCAGCGGCCATAAGGCTGGCGAGAGGCTATTTGTTGTTTTATTTCTTCGTCGGTGATGATCTTGCCGTGCTCGGTATCTATCAATAACATTTTACCCGGCTGTAAACGGCCTTTACGTAAAACGGTTTTTTCGTCGATTTTTAACACACCCGTTTCAGAAGCTGCTATAACACGGCCATCATTAGTAATAGTGTAACGCAATGGGCGCAGGCCGTTACGGTCAAGCACCGCACCTACCAGCTTACCATCGGTAAAGCTAATTGCTGCAGGGCCATCCCATGGCTCCATTAATGTAGCGTGAAACTCGTAGAAAGCTTTCTTGATCGGATCCATCTGCTCGTTGCCGTCCCATGCTTCAGGTATCAGCATCATCATTACATGTGGTAATGAACGGCCGGTATGTTGTAGTATCTCGATAATGTTATCTAAACAGGCAGAATCCGATTGGTTGTTATCAACCACCGGTAACAGCATCTCCATCTCCTCGTTAGTGAAGTAAGCAGACGCGTATGATTTCAAGCCCGAATAGAACCAGTTTAAGTTACCTGTTAAAGTATTGATCTCGCCGTTATGCGCTATCATACGGAACGGCTGGGCCAGTTTCCATGACGGGAACGTATTGGTTGAGAAACGCGAGTGAACCACCGCCAAAGCCGATGCCATACGCGGATCCGTCAGGTCAGCATAATATTGGCGTAATTGGTAAGTAGTTAACTGGCCCTTATATATAATGGTTTTGCAGGATAACGACGGGAAATAAAAATCGCCCCTTGCTCCCGGGATAGTTTCGGTAACTGTTTTGTTGATGTATCTTCTTAATACGTATAGCTTACGTTCAAAATCTTCGCTATTGGTAATACTGTGCGGCCTTGAAATAAATACCTGCTCAATATCCGGTTCGGCGCTACGTGCGGTTTCGCCAATTACTGATGAATTTACCGTTAATTTACGGTAGCCTAATTTATGTAGTCCTAATTTGTCAATTGCATTATCAATTACCGTACGGCATGCTTTTTTAAGTGGCGATTCTTTTGGTAAAAATATCATACCCACACCATACTCTCCCGGTTCAGGCAGGCTGATTTCAAGGTAAGAGCATTCTTCCATGAAAAATTCATGGGGCAGTTGTATCAAGATACCCGCGCCATCGCCCGAATCGGGATCGCAGCCGCAGGCACCGCGGTGCTCCATGTTCTCTAACATGGTAAGCGCGTTATCAATTATCTGGTTGTCTTTATGACCATTAATGTTGGTAATAAATCCTGTTCCGCAAGAGTCGTGTTCAAATTCTGGCCTGTAAAGACCCTGTCGTGTGCTATCGTTCTGATCCATCGCTGTACAAACGGTTTATATATGTTCGTAACCACGAAAATACAGAATGCAAAACGTTTTTGCGATATAAATATTAATTTTTGGTATTCTCTTAAAAATTGGCAGATAATACCTGCTCTAATTTAAAATTTAATAAAAATTTAACAAATCGTATCAAAATATCGCAAATTATATGACCTATATTATATGTATCAACAATATCTACTTCTATTGATTTGATAGACGAAATTGGATTTTATTTTAAGTTTTATAGCGAAATGTAATTGGGAATAAAAGTTTTAGACGTTATTTAATTTTATAGCCTCACCTAAATCCTCTCCAAAGGAGAGGACTTCGAGGCAAGGTTTTTTATTAATTTGCTATTCAAGCCCCTCTCCTTTGGAGAGGGGTTGGGGTGAGGCAAAGTTTTAGTATTTTTGCCAAAATTTTAATTAATGTCTGCAAAAAATAAAGCTGTTTTTTTAGATCGCGATGGTGTACTGAACCATGAGCAAGGCGATTATATCCGCCGGGTAGAAGATTTTATTATTCTTGATAACTACGATGCGTTAAAAACGCTGCAGGATAGAGGTTATTTGCTTATTGTTGCCACCAACCAGGGCGGCCTTGCCAAAGGCTGGTACACCGAAGAAGAGCTTGCCAAAATGCACGCTAAACTACGCCAGGACTATAAAGCACACGGTGTTGAGTTTACCGATATGTTTTATTGCCCGCACCACCCTAACTTTACCGGCGACTGCGATTGCCGCAAACCCAAACCGGGACTATTGCTGCAGGGCATCGAAAAATATAATATCGACCCGTCAAAATCTTACTTCATCGGCGACAGGGATCGTGATGTAGAAGCAGGTACAGCCGCAGGTGTTAGAGGCATTTTGATTGATAGCGACCAGCCGATTAGCTCGGTGTTGGATTTGATAGCTTAATTGTTAAAATGTTGGAAGGTTGCAAAGTTGGAATGTCGCCTTTGATTTTTTAACTTTTCAACCTTGCAACATTACAACTTTAAAACATGACGAAGTCACCCTACTTAAAACATATCGACACGCTGATAGCCGCCATTATAGGCTACATGGTAATCCATATATTTACAAGTTACAGCGGTGTTGGGATCTCTCCGGATTCTATCATGTATGCCAGTACAGCTGACAGCATTCAGGCACATTGGTCGCTCCTGACATTTAATGGCTCACCGTTAACGTTCTTCCCGGTATTTTATCCTTTCTTTTTAGGAGTGATACAGTTTGTAACCGGGGTTAATGCTTTTATAGCAGGTTCTGTTATTAACTCGAGCCTGTTTGCGGCGGTAATATTTGTAACCGGGTGGATGATGGAAAGATTCATTACACATGCCAGGATCTATAAAATATTGGTATTGACGGCTATTATCTTAAGCCCGGCGCTGATCGAGATCTACAGTTTTTTATGGTCGGAGACGTTGTTTATACTGGAGGTGATGTTATTTATATTGGCATATCACCACTATATGCGCCTGCATAGTACCTTCTCCTTATTAATGGTAGTAATTATCACAGCTGTTGCGTGTATCACACGTTATGCCGGTATTACTTTAGTTGGCGCAGGCGGATTAATGTTGTTATTGGATGACCAGCTTACTATCCGCAGAAAAATACAGCATATATTGATATTAGGTTTTGGATCGATATCTTTACTTGTGGGTAATCTTTTCTTGAATAGCCTCAACACCGGTTTAAGCACCGGCAAACGCCTGCCATCTGTTACCTCGTTCAGCGAAAACCTTCATTATGCCGGCACCGTATTTTGCGACTGGGCCAGCTTTCACGAAAGTGCTGATAGATACGCAACGGCATTTGCAGCATTGACATTAATTGCGCTGATAGCCGTTTTGGGTTGGAAAGCACTTACAGGCCGTATCAATAGCTATGAGAATATAATTATTGCCTACACTTTGGTTTATGGTTTATTCATCATCCTGTTGGCTACTTTCTCGCGGTTCGAGCGGTTAAACAGCAGGTTGTTATCGCCAATGTTTATACCATTACTAATATCATGCACCAGTTGGGTGCCCGATGTTTTGGTGATGATAAAAAAGAAGTCGAAGTACGTTTTAGCAGGGGTTGCGATATTATTGATGCTGGCTTTTGATTATTCGACCTTACAGGTTGATCTGGAACGCTATGATGATGAACTGGATTATGGCGTGCCCGGCTATTCGGACGACAGCTGGAACACCTCGCCTTTTGTGGGGTTTTTACGGTCGCACAAACAAATTTTTAAGCCCGGTGTGCCTATTGTATCTAATGCTGATGAAGCTGTTTATTTCTTTACGGGGATGCACTCAACGCTGGTACCCCATCGTTATTTTAAAAAGGATGTAGACAAGTTTTACGAAACAAAACATTACTACTACATCTGGTTTAAAACGTTAGATAATGTCGAACTGATCAATATCCATGACATCGAAAAAGAACATAAATTAAAACATCTGTACGATTTAAAGGATGGGGCGATTTTTGAATACACTGGTGAAGAGATCAAATAAAAAAAGACTACTATTTTACTATTTATTTTGATATTTTAAATTACTGCCTATCTTTGCAGCGCTTATCTATAGTACGCTATATAAAAATGGGACTAAATAACATACATCAATTGCATCTGCACCATCACCACTTTGTGGTGATTAGATAATGTATGTTTCTACGCGAAATAACAACCCCCGTTTATAATTTTTATAATAGTACCCTTAATTACACTCAGTGAAAACACTTAAAATAGCGATCCAGAAATCGGGTCGGCTCAACGAAAAATCTGTTGAATTACTAAAAAATTGCGGCTTAAATTTCGAAAATTATAAGAGCTCGCTTATCTCTCCTGTCTCCAATTTCCCGCTGGAAATTTTGTTCCTGCGCGATGATGATATCCCCGAATATGTGCAAGACGGCATCGCCGACTTAGGCATAGTTGGCGAAAACGTAATTGAAGAAACGGAAGTATCTGTCAGCTACCTGCAAAAATTAGGTTTTGGTAAATGCTCTCTAAAAATTGCTATCACCAACAACAGCGATATCACAGAACTAAATCACCTTGAAGGCAAATCAATAGCCACCACCTACCCTATCATACTGGGTAAGTTTTTGCAAAAGCAAAATATCCATGCTGATATTCGCACCATTTCGGGATCCGTTGAAATTTCTCCGGGTTTGGGGTTAAGCGACGCTATATGCGACCTGGTATCAACCGGCGGGACGTTAAAAAGCAACGGCTTAAAACCATTTGCCGATGTAATGTCGTCAGAAGCGGTACTGATAGGATCAAAAGGCAGCGAAACCAACGATTTGGTACAGGAGTTGATGCAACGTATCCAATCGGTACTGCGCGCTAAAGAGACTAAATATGTGGTACTGAATGTGCTTAAAGCAAACCTTGATGGCGTATTGGCGTTATTACCGGGCGTAAAAAGCCCATCGGTATTGCCACTGGCCGAAGAAGGTTGGGTTGCGGTACATACCGTAATACCCGAGCGCGATTTTTGGGACCGCATTAGCCAGCTAAAACAAGCCGGCGCACAAGGCATTGTGGTAATGCCTATTGAAAAGATAATTTTATAGTTCGCCCCCTAACCCCCTAAAGGGGGAACAATTAAGGCGAGCTTATAATTAGTTATAAACTTTTACTCCCCCTTTAGGGGGACGGGGGGCTAATGAAGCAGTTTAATTATTCAGACTTAAGTAAAGCAGATATCGCTAAACTGGTGCAACGCAATGTTGACCCGGCTAACGAGATACGCGCTATTGTTGAGGAAGTTTTAGCCACCGTACAACAAAATGGCGACCGTGCTTTGTTTGACTATGCCAGTAAGTTTGATAAGGTTACGTTAAGTAAACTATACTTAGATAAAGCCGAGCTGGAAGAAATGGCGGCAACCATATCGCCTGATCAGAAAGCTGCTTTAGATACTGCTTATAACAACATTTATAAGTTTCACCAAACTCAGCTAAAAGCCGAGGACAAGGTAGAAACCATGCCCGGCGTTACCTGCTGGCGCGAGTTAAGGCCTATTGAAAAAGTTGGCTTGTATATTCCCGGTGGTACAGCTGTTTTGCCAAGTACTTTTTTAATGTTGGGAATTCCCGCCCGAATTGCAGGATGCCATGAAATAGTTGTTTGCTCGCCGCCGCAAAAAAATGGTAAGGTAAACGCGTTTATCGCTTACGTGGCATTGCTGTTAGGTATTGATAAGATCTACATGGCAGGTGGCGCGCAGGCGGTTGCGGCTATGGCTTACGGCACCGAGACCATCAGCAGGGTCGATAAGATCTTTGGGCCTGGCAACCAATTTGTAACCAAGGCTAAAACCATAATCCAGTCGACCACTACCACAGCTATTGATATGCCTGCGGGCCCATCAGAAGTATTGGTGATTGCTGACGAAACCGCAACACCTGAATTTATAGCTGCCGACTTGTTGGCGCAGGCCGAACATGGCATTGACAGTCAATCTATCCTGGTTACCACATCGGCAGAAATAGCTAACGCGACATTAATTGAAGTTGAGAAACAAACAGCCGTTTTACCACGGGCGGAGATAGTTAGGCAAGCGCTGGATAACTCGTACATCGTCATAACCAAAACATTGGATGAAGCGATGCAATTCAGCAATGAATATGCACCGGAGCACTTGATATTAGCAACCGAGAACTGGTCGCAGATCACTGGTAAAATAGTAAATGCAGGCTCTGTGTTCTTGGGTAATTTAACACCCGAGAGTGTGGGCGATTATGCATCGGGCACTAACCACACGCTGCCAACCAGCAGCTATGCAAGAGCTTATTCGGGCGTATCGGTTGATTCGTTTGTGAAGAAATTAACCTTCCAGCATATTACGCCCGATGGCATACAGAACATCGGGCCGTCAGTAGAGATACTGGCAGATTTAGAAGGCTTGCACGCGCATAAAAATGCGGTGTCAGTTAGGATGAAAAAATAAATATGTCATTGCGAGGAACGAAGCAATCGCAAGGAGAAAAGTAACCGTCATGCATAGTTCGCGATTGCCACGCTTCGCTCGCAATGACAAAAACGAAATTACCATGTTTAATTTAAACAACATACTCAGAGAAAACATAAAAAACCTAACCCCTTATTCATCCGCACGTGATGAGTTCCAGGGTGAGGCAAGTGTATATTTAGATGCCAACGAGAACGCTTTTGGTTCGCCGTTGGATGATCAGTACAATCGCTATCCCGATCCGCTGCAATACAACGTCAAAAAACGTTTAAGCGAGATCAAGGGTGTACCAATCCGCAACATATTTTTAGGCAACGGCAGCGATGAAGCTATCGATATCCTGTTCCGTAGCTTTTGCAACCCAGGTGTTGATAATGTGATATTAGTGCCGCCTACTTATGGCATGTACGAGGTATCGGCAAATATCAATGACATTCAAACCAAAAAAGTATCGCTTACCGAAGAGTTCCAGTTGAATTTAGAAGGCATTGCCGAAGCAATAGATCAAAACACTAAGCTGATCTTTATCTGCTCGCCAAATAACCCAACGGGTAATTCCATTAATCGTGATGATGTGGAAACCCTGCTGAATAATTTTGAAGGCATTGTTGTGGTTGACGAGGCTTATATCAACTTTAGTCGCCAAAAAACATTTATACAGGAATTGACCGAGTATTCAAACCTGGTGGTACTGCAAACCTTATCAAAAGCCTGGGGATTAGCCGGTCTGCGTGTAGGTATGGCTTTCGCAAGCGAAGAGATCATCGAGGTTATGAATAAAGTTAAGCCGCCGTATAATATCAACGAATCATCTCAACAGTTGGCCCTTAAAGCTTTAGCTAATGTAGAGCAGGTAAACGGCTGGATAAAGGAAACATTATTACAGCGCGATAAACTGGTACTGGCTTTAAAAGAGCTTGATTTTGTACTGGATATTTACCCAAGCGATGCTAATTTTATCCTTGTTAAAACAACCGATCCGAAGGGCATTTATAATTTCCTTGTGCAAAACGGTATTATTGTACGCGATCGTTCAAAAATTGATCTTTGCGAGGGTAGCCTGCGGATAACCATTGGTACGCCGGCTGAGAATGAAACATTGATCGATACTTTAAAAAAATTTAAATGAGCAAGCCACAGAAACTACTTTTTGTCGACCGCGACGGCACCATGATCAAAGAGCCGGAAGATGAACAAATAGACTCGTTTGAAAAGCTGGAGTTTTACCCCGGGGCTATCGAGTACCTGTCGAAAATTGCAACCGAACTGGATTATGAATTGGTGATGATAACTAACCAGGACGGTTTAGGTACCCACAAATACCCTGAAGATACTTTTTGGCCGGTGCATAACTTCATTATTAAAACGTTCGCAAATGAAGGTGTAAACTTTTCAGCCGTATATATTGACCGCACCTGGCCTGCAGATAATGCCCCTACCCGCAAACCGGGCACAGCGCTGTTAACGCAATATTTTGATACTACTAAGTACGATCTGGCAAATTCATTCACTATCGGCGACCGCCGCAATGATGTACTATTAGCTAAGAATTTAGGCGCGAAAGCCATTTGGTTAAATAACCAGTCGAACCTGGGTGGAAATGAAACGCAGAACAATGCTGATATAAAAGACGTGGTTGCTTTAGAAACCATCGAATGGAAAAAAATATACGAGTTTTTAAAGCTGGGCGAACGTGTTTTTGAAAACAAACGCACCACAAAAGAAACTGACATCTATGTAAAAATAAATTTGGACGGTACCGGCGAAGCTAAGGTATCAACAGGCCTGCATTTCTTCGATCATATGTTGGATCAGATCGCACGCCACGGCAGTATCGACTTAGAGATTATCGCCAAAGGCGACTTACATATTGACGAACACCATACCATCGAAGACACCGGTATCGCCTTAGGCGAGGTTTTTGCTGCTGCTTTGGGAAACAAAAAAGGCATTGAGCGTTACGGCTTTTGCCTACCAATGGACGATTGCCTTGCACAAGCCGCCATTGATTTCGGCGGGCGTAACTGGCTGGTTTGGGAAGCTGATTTTAAACGCGAAAAAGTTGGTGACATGCCAACCGAAATGTTTTATCATTTCTTTAAATCATTTAGCGATGCCGCAAAAGCAAACTTAAACATCAAAGCCGAGGGCCAAAACGAACATCATAAAATTGAAGCAATTTTTAAAGCATTTGCCAAGGCAATAAAAATGGCGGTAAAGCGTGATGTAAATAACATGGTTTTACCATCAACTAAAGGAATGTTGTAAGCCCCCTAACCCCCTAAAGGGGGAACAATTACGGCGCAATTATTAAGATATGTCCTCGACAGAAAAAGATATAAAAAATTCAAATATTACTCCCCCTTCAGGGGGGAGCGATGGCTTGCGCGATGGCGGGGGGCTTACTCCCCCTTTAGGGGCGCGCGGTAGCCTGAGCGATGGCGGGGGGCTCGGTATCATCCGTTACGGTGCAGGCAACATATTCTCTCTTACGGCGGCTTTAGAGCGGTTGGGTATCCCCTACGGTATGGTACATACCGAGGCTGATATGGCGCAGTTTGATCGGTTCATTATTCCGGGTGTTGGGCATGCTGGCGCGGCTATGGATAAGTTAACCAATTCAGGACTGGTACCGGCTATAAAAGCACTGCAAAAACCAACATTGGGCATATGTATAGGAATGCAGTTGTTGACTGATTATTCGGAAGAAGGTAACTCTGATTTATTGGGCCTGTTTCCCATCAAGACATTAAAATTTGCTGCCGATCCGAAACACAAAGTACCGCATACGGGTTGGAACAGAGTGTATGCAGAAAAGGAAAATCCACTTTTTAAAGATATTCCTGTTGGTTCACATTTTTACTTTGTACATTCATACTTTATTGAGTATGATAATAGTTATACCTTAGCGTCAACAGATTACAGTATTAAATTTTCGGCATCAATTTGGCGGGACAACTTTTATGCTGTCCAGTTTCACCCGGAAAAATCGGGGGTTTATGGCGAAACATTATTAACGAACTTCTCAAAATTGTAAAAGACATGTATATAATCCCTGCTATTGATATTTTAAATAAAAAGGTTGTCCGCCTTCGTGAAGGTGATTATGAGCAAGTAACCAGTTATGACGTTACTTTAGAGGAGATGATTGAAAAGTATCAATCAAATGGCACTAATTTAATCCATATCATAGACCTTAACGGTGCAAAAAACGACTTCTCTAACCAGGAGTATTTGTTTAATGTCATCCGTAAAACCGATATGCAGGTGCAGTACGGTGGCGGCATCCGCAGTATTGAAAAAGTTAAAGAATTAGTAGGCGCAGGTGTACATCGCGTTATCGTAGGCACACAAGCTATAACTAATCCCATGTTTTTAGATGAGTTAAGCAAAGCCCTCTGCGGCCGCGATAGGTGCGCCGATAACGTGGTAGTTGCTATTGATGTACTGGACGAAGTAATAAAATATTCGGGCTGGATGGAAAGCTCGCCCATTAAATTAATGGATTATGTTGACAGGTGCTTATCACTTGGTTTCTTCCGTTTTTTATGTACAGATATTAGCAAAGACGGCAAATTAGGCGGTGCAGGCGTTGAGCTTTATGAAAAGCTGCTTGACCATTCGCCATTCATTAAACTCATCGCTTCGGGTGGTGTAAGTTCAATGGCTGACATCGAACAATTAAACAACTACAAAATCGAATCGGTAGTAGTTGGAAAAGCTATCTACGAGGGTAAGATCAGCATTGAAGAAGTAAAAAACTGGAATTTAGAGTCACTCATCTCAATATAAAGCCCCCTAACCCCCTAAAGGGGGAACAATAGCGCAATGAGAAAGCAGAAAATGTTTCTGGATGCTGACCCTTTGATATTTCGAAATGCTGAAGAATTAAGATATCGAATGACCGAAGCGGAAACTATTTTATGGGAGTATCTACGGAATAATCAATTAGGTAAAAAATTCAGAAGACAACATCCTATCGGGATTTATATAGCAGATTTTTATTGCCATCGGCATAAGTTAATCATAGAGTTAGACGGTAGCATTCATAACATCCCTGAAATAGCGGCAAATGATATCGAACGACAAAAATATTTAGAAACACAAGGCATTAAGTTCCTGCGTTTCACAAACCACGAAGTACTAAATCAACTTGAAAAAGTTTTGAACACAATAAAAAACGAGCTTATCAGCTCCCCCTTTAGGGGGCGGGGGGGGCTCTCAAAGCGAATCATTCCCTGTCTTGACGTCAAAGACGGTCGCACAGTTAAAGGCGTAAACTTTGTCGACCTGCGCGATGCCGGCGACCCGGTTGAGCTGGCCTGGAACTATTCGCGCCAGGGTGCCGATGAACTGGTATTTTTAGATATCACAGCTACGCACGAACGACGTAAGACAATGGTGGAATTGGTGAAATCGGTTGCACGGCAAATAAACATCCCGTTTACTATAGGTGGCGGCATTAACGAAATTGCCGATGCTGACGCGCTTTTAAACGCAGGTGCAGATAAGATCTCTATTAATTCGGCAGCGGTGCGTAATCCTGCTCTGATTGATGAACTGGCTAAAGCGTTTGGTGTACAATTCGTAGTGATTGCTGTTGATACAAGGGTTAACAATGGCAAAAATATAGTCCATCTAAATGGTGGGCGTATTCCAACAGAAAAAGAAACTTTAGACTGGATACTGGAAGCTGAAAGCCGTGGAGCAGGCGAGATCTTGTTAACCTCTATGGATCATGACGGTACAAAGGCCGGATTCGATAACGGGCTGTTAAAGAAAGTGAATGACGCTGTAAATATCCCGGTAATAGCATCTGGTGGTGCAGGTTCTGTACAACATTTTGTTGATGTATTTGAGCAAACTAATGTTGATGCTGCCTTAGCGGCATCGGTATTTCATTACGGTGAGATATTAATTCCCGATCTGAAAGAAGTGTTGCTTTACAATAATATTGAAGTACGTACAGCTAAATAAATCGTATTAAAGTGTCCATTATCCTTGAAACCGAGCGACTTTTATTAAGGGAGTTTTGCGAAGAAGACGCTAAATTTCTATTTGAGTTAAACAGCGACCATGACGTCACTAAATTCACCGGTGATGTGGCATATGATTCCTTGGATGAAGTAATCGGATTCATTAAGGGTTATGATCAATATGAAAAATATAAACAGGGGCGCTTAAATATGTTTGATAGGCAAACCGGCGACTACATTGGCTGGTGTGGGTTAAAATATATACCAAATAAAGGTTATAGTGATCTTGGCTATCGGTTAATGAAAAAACATTGGGGAAAGGGCTATGCGACCGAAGCAGCACTTGCCTGCCTCAAATATGGTTTTAAAGTGCTTAATTTGGAGAAAATTATAGCTACCGCTATGAAAGAGAACAAAGCATCTATTAGGGTGTTTGAAAAATTGGGATTAAACTACAGCCACGACGATAACTGCGGACAGCAACCGGGCGTAGTGTATGTAATTACTAAAGAAGAATGGAAATAGATTTTAACAAAACAGACGGGCTGGTACCGGTTGTAATACAGGACGAACAAACGCTTGAAGTGCTGATGCTGGGCTACATGAACCGGGAAGCATACGACAAAACCGTACGGGACAATATCGTTACATTCTTTTCGCGCTCTAAGCAGCGCTTATGGACAAAAGGCGAAACCAGCAATAACTTCCTGCATGTTAAAAGTATTCATTTAGATTGCGATAACGATACCCTGCTGATAAAAGTTAAAGCAGATGGCCCCACCTGCCATACCGGCGACAGGACCTGTTTTAAAACGGAATACAATCAAAATTTCATCTTGCAACTGGAACAAATTGTTGCGGACCGTTACGAAAATCCGGTTGAAGGATCGTACGTAAACAAGCTGCGTCAAAAAGGCTTAAATAAAATAGCACAAAAAGTTGGCGAAGAAGGTGTTGAAACTGTGATAGCCGCCTTAGCCGAAACTGAAACCGATCTGATAAACGAAGCATCCGATCTGGTGTTTCACCTTATCGTATTACTTCGCGAAAAAGGATTAACCCTTGAAACCATAGCTAAAAATTTAGAAGAAAGGCATAAATAAGTTTGCAGTGGGCGGTTTGCAGTGGGCATTAATAACCCGTTTGCAAACTGCAAACTAATAACTGCCAACTGAAATGATCACCGTACAAAAAGCCACCGAACTTACCGGGCATAGTAACCCAATTTTTGCGTTAACCTTATCGCAGAAGCCGGGTATTTTGTTTACTGGCGGTAATGATAAAGGGGTGGTTGAGTGGAGCTTAAAAACCAATAGTTTTATTAAGGTAATGTTCCCGGTAGCTGCTTCGGTATATGCCATTCATTGCCCGGTGGGTTATCCTTTAATGTTTACCGGCCTGCGTAGCGGCGAGGTGCTGGTATTTGATTTTATCAAACAACAACTGCTTCCGGGCCTCCGTCACCATCGAAAACCGGTATTTGATATCAAGTCTGTTAACAGCAAAAAAGAGTTGCTTGTGGCTTCTGAAGATGGCACGGTGTCCATCTGGAGCTTAGAGACTCTTCAACTTGTTCATACACTGAAAGTTTCTGAGGATACTGTACGATGTATCAGCATATCGCCTGATGAAAAACAGGTAGCTTTTGGCTGCCGCGATAACGATATAAAAATTTATGACCTTATTGATTATACACCAATTGCCACATTAAAAGGCCATACCATGGCTGTATTCTCGCTTCAATATGCGCCGGATAGTAGTTACCTGGTATCGGGCTCGCGCGATGCGCAGGTAAAGATCTGGAATACTACAACATTTGAATTAATAGAAAGCATTCCCGCACACCTATTTGCGGTAAACCACATCGCGTTTCATCCTACCCAACCCTATTTTGCCACCGCCAGTATGGACAAAAGCATTAAACTTTGGGGATCAGATGATTTTAAACTCTACAAAGTCATCAGCCGCGAAAAAGGTTATGACACCCACCGTTTGTCGATAAATAAACTGGTATGGAATGATGGACAACTATTATCTGCCAGTGATGATAAAAAAGTTATTACCTGGGATATCGCTTTCTAAGCGGTAAGCTGTCTTAATAAAAACGCCTTATTGAAGCCAGTTTATGCGTGTAGCGGCTTTGCTCTTCAGAATAGATACCTTTCTCGTCGATAGTATCGATCTTGACTTTTCCTGATGCATGGATAATATGTTCGCGGTTAAGCAGCATGCCAACGTGCGTTATCTTGCCGTCATTGTTCTCAAAAAAAGCCAGGTCGCCAATAAGTGCGGCAGATAATGATTCTATCAAAACACCTTGTTCTGCCTGCATACTGGCGTCGCGTTTAAGTTGCATGCCTTTTAGTTTAAACACTAATTGCACAAAACCAGAACAGTCAATACCAAAATGTGTACGGCCACCCCACAGGTACGGTGTGTTTATAAATGACTTGGCAACCAGGTCGATACTTTCGTTTTGCCCTATCTGTCCTATTATTTCAAATTTTTCTTTCTCCAGGTAACAGGTAGTTCCATTTAAAAATGAAAGTGAGCTGCCCGCAGGTAAGTATAATACGCTGTTGTCCCGAATCTTCCACGCCTGGGTTATTGCTTTATAGGTTAGCTTTGCCGGTATTTGCAGTAATTGCTGGTAATTTAGGTGCCCAAGCATAGTAAATTGCAGCCTGCTTATCCAACCCGGATAATTGTCGGTTGCGGTAACAATTTGTGCCCAACCCTCCTTCCATTCCACGATCTCAAAAGCTTCACCAAACAAAACCTGGGATACCATTTCGCTACGCTCGCTGGGTTCGGCGCGCATGGGTATTACAGCTAAATTGCAAATTCCGTATTCCATTTTTAAAATATCAGTGTGCTTGTACGTTAACTAAATTTAAATGTTTCACCAACAAAAATAGGGAATACATATTATTGTATTCCCTATTTCATATAACAAGTACTGCTATATTATTCGTTCATATGCAGCCAATCTTTTTTAGCTAACAGTTCTTCACGGGTTTCGCGCACATTCTCATCATCCACACAGCAATCAACCGGGCAAACTGCCGCACATTGTGGCTCGTCATGGAAACCAACACATTCTGTACACTTATCGGGCACTATGTAATATATATCGTCTGATAAAGCTGCCTGTGTTTCTTCTGCATTTAAAGTAACGCCGTCGCCAAAATCAATAACACCTTTAAGGCCTGTACCGTCACTAAAACGCCAGGCGGCACCTGCATCATAAATTGCATTATTTGGGCACTCAGGTTCGCAAGCTCCGCAGTTTATGCATTCATCGGTGATTATAATCGCCATATTTTTAAATAATCTTATATTCTCAATTACCTTTGTCCAAATAACAAAGTGTGCAAATATAACAAAAAAAGAATTTCAGAGTTTGATTACTTACCATATATATGTCAAAAAACACCATTCAAGAACTAATTAATACATTTTCTGCCCTGGGGCAGCAATTAGCTGCACCCGATAAAGAATTAACACAACTTATAAATACCGAACATATATATAATGCCTGGTTTACGCCCGAAAGTGTTACCTGCGCCGTAACATCCATAGGCAAAATGCTTAATGCGGATGACCTGGCCACCTGGTTAAATAAATACGACCTGAGTAAAAGCACCGCGCCTAAAAAAATTGGATTAATATTAGCCGGCAATATTCCGTTAGTTGGTTTTCATGATGTGCTGTGCGTGCTGGCAACCGGTAACCATGCTTTAATAAAAGCGGCAACACAGGATGCAAGACTAATAAAACATGTGTTACAAAAGTTAGTAGCTATTGATAATAATTTTGCAGACAAGTTTAGTTTTGTTGAACGCCTTGTTGATTTTGACGCGGTGATAGCCACCGGCAGCAATAATTCATCGCGCTATTTTGAGTATTATTTTGGTAAAGTGCCGCACATTATCCGCAAAAACCGCAACAGCGTAGCGGTAATTACCGGCAATGAAACTAACGAACAGCTATATAATCTGGGCCATGATATATTTGATTATTTTGGATTAGGGTGCCGTAACGTATCTAAATTACTCATCCCGAAAGGTTATGATCTGGCTGCTTTTTTTGAGGCTATAGAGCCTTATCATGAGATTATCAATCATAATAAATATGGTAATAATTACGGTTATAACCGGTCTATTTATTTGGTAGGCAGCGAGAAACACCTTGATAATAACTTTTTGATATTGAGAGAGGATGACGGCTTATCTTCGCCACTGGCCGTATTATTTTATGAGTATTATGATGACCTGTCATCTGCAGAAAAAACGATTAACAACCAAGCCGAAAATATACAGTGTGCGGTAACAGCCGCCCCCTTACAGGTTAAAAGCCAGGTAGTTGATTTCGGCCAAAGTCAGCAACCCAAATTATGGGATTATGCGGATGGGATTGATACGATGGATTTCTTGGCAAAACTTCATACATTTGAGGCTGAAAGGTAAAAGGCGAAAGGTAAAAGATAAAGTTGGCGTAATCCAAATACCTTTTACCTTTTACCTCAAACCTTTAACCTTTTAAAAAATGTATGTAATAAAAGTTAAAGGCGTTGCCAAAATACCGGATTATGTGCAGTTGCGCGACGACGAGTTTACCCTGCTGGCTTATTTTAGAGTTGACAGGCCCGAAAAATCGTTAGACAAAGTTGGCCTGGCCGATAAAGCCGAGTATATAATGAATGTTATTAAGGACCTGCCTTTTGGACAGATCTTAAAATTAGAACTATAAAGCAATGATAGGAAACACCATTATTAAATTAAATAATGTTGATATATTTCAACAAAAGCACCTGGTATTATCAAACGTTAACCTGCATATTGATAAAGGTGATTTTGTATGGCTTATTGGCCAAACCGGCTCGGGTAAAAGCAGCTTGTTAAAAGTTATTTATGGCGATTTAGCTGTTAAAGTTGGCACAGGCCACGCCTGCGGTTACGATCTTGATAAAATAACTGATAAGGATATCCCCTTTCTTCGCCGTAAATTGGGTATTGTTTTCCAGGATTTTCAATTATTGACAGACCGTACAGTTGAGCAAAACTTGCAATTTGTAATGCGCGCCACAGGCTGGACGGACCCTAAACTAATTGCCGACCGCACACTGGACGTATTAGAAAAAGTGGGGCTGCGCTCAAAGCTTAAAAAAATGCCGCATGAGTTATCAGGTGGCGAACAACAGCGTGTAGTAATTGCCCGCGCCTTGTTAAACGATCCTGAAATAATTTTGGCAGATGAGCCCACCGGTAACCTTGACCCCGATACATCCGAAGAAATTGTGTTGCTGTTAAAACAGATCAGCCAATCGGGCACAGCTGTCGTTATAGCTACGCACGATTATCATATCATCCGCACTTTCCCGTCGCGTATTATTAAATGCGAAAACGGTAAAGTTTTAGAAGATGCGGTTATATAACTGAGAGTAATCTTTATTTAGTACTTGCCTTAAACTTAACCTGGTTTGCCAGGTAAGCTGCAACCAGGATGATAACCATGCCAATAACCTGGCTAAGAGAAATGGGTTCGTCTGCAACCAGGTAACCTAATATTACTGCTATAACAGGGTTTACATAAGCATAAGTTCCAACTACCGGCGCGGGCCTTTTTTCAAGCAGCCAAAGCATACAGGTAAAGGCAACAATTGACCCGGCAATAGCAAGATATAGTAACGCGCCCCATGAACGGGTAGTTACAGCGCTAAATTCAAATTTTGGCCCCTCGCCCACCAATAACCCAACTATAAGGCAGGCAATAGTACCGCCAATTAACTGCCAGCCAATGTTTTTGTATAAAGAACCAGGTGTATGGTTATATTTATAATACAACGATGCCATTACCCAACAAAAGCTTGATACAATTATCACGATTGCAGCAATGATGGTAATACTTGCGGAATCTTTAGCGCCAAGCGTAGCTTGATTTTTAAATAATATCACCACACCAACAAGCCCTAATGCTACACTAACCAATGTTAGTTTGCTTTTAAAATAATCATGCCAGTGCCTTCTGTCGGCAACTATATACCATATAGGCGCAAGGGATATTAGAACAGCGGTCAAGCCCGATGGGACATATTTTTCGGCCCAGAAAATAGTTCCTTGTCCAAAGGTTAACATAAAACCACCAAGTAACAGGTTGTTTATGGCCGATTTATCAAAAATGGTTTCGCTTTTTATCTTAACGAATATTAACAACAGCAAGCCGGCAATAAGATACCGTATACCTGCCATTATAAATGGCGGCATACTTTCAATACCAATGCGGATAGCAAGATAGGTTGTACCCCATATTACATACACCGCAGCAAAGGCAAGTATGATTTTCCAGTCTGTTTTTGATGATGCCGTAGTCATGTCGGCAAAATATAAAATTGCAGTGAATAATCAGCGATTTTGGCAATACAACTGTCAGTGCTTCCTGAATAATTTTACAATACTGACACCGTGTCGGCTTTTAAATATTGGCAAGGTACTTGATTGGCACTATGAGCTATGAATTTTAACGATATGTTGAAGAAAAAAAAGACGGATACTTCAGAAACACCTGAGGCTATAAACGAGACTATTGACAATGCTGCAGCCGCGCCGCAAACTGATGCGCCCGCCGAAAAATCTGCAGAAGATCTTTTAAAAGAAGAATTGTCATTAGCCAATGATAAATACCTGCGCTTATACGCCGAGTTTGACAACTTTAGGCGCCGCACTGTAAAAGAGCGTGAAGATGCCCGTAAAATGGAAGGTAAAGACTTAATCACCAACTTATTACCTGTATTGGACGATTTTGAACGCGCTTTAAAAGCTACCGAAAATGCAACTGAAGTTGCACCGGTTAGAGAAGGTGTTTTATTGATCCAGAACAAGTTAAAAAACACACTTACGCAAAAAGGTTTGGTACCGATGGAATCAATAGGCCAGCCATTTGATGCCGACCTGCACGAAGCTATAACCAATATCCCTGCACCTACTAATGACCTGAAGGGAAAGGTTATTGACGAAATGGAAAAAGGTTATTATCTTAACGATAAAGTTATCCGTTTCGCTAAAGTTATAGTTGGAGCGTAAGGTTAATTATTGAATGATGGAATGAGTGAATTAGTGAATGTAATATTCGCTGCCGCTCATTCCCAATATATATTAAATTGCAACTGGTAAGTATTGAATTATTGAACATTTAAATAACATTCACTAATTCACTCACTCACTAATTCACTCATTAAAAATGTCAAAAAGAGATTATTACGATGTACTGGGCGTATCCAAAGGTGCGGATGCTGATGAGATAAAGAAAGCTTACCGTAAGATGGCTATTAAATATCACCCCGATAAAAACGAAGGTGATAAAGCAGCCGAAGAGAAATTTAAGGAAGCAGCCGAAGCCTACGAGGTTTTAAGTAACCCCGAAAAACGCCAGCGTTATAATCAGTTTGGCCATTCTGCTAACGCGCAGTCGGCAAATGGTGGCGGCTATGGCGGCCAGGGCATGAATATGGAAGACATATTTAGCCAGTTTGGCGACATTTTTGGCGGCGGCAGTCCGTTCGAAGGTTTCTTTGGCGGTGGCGGCGGTGGCAGGCAACAAGGCGGTCGCCGTGTGGCACGGGGCAGTAACTTACGTATTAAAGTAAGGTTGACTTTAGAAGAAATTGCCAATGGCACCGAAAAGAAGATAAAAGTAAACAAACAAATCATCTGTAAAACCTGCGAGGGTACTGGTGCAAAGGACAAATCATCGTTCCAAACCTGTAAAACCTGCGGTGGCCAGGGCGCTGTAAGACGGGTGACCAATACCATACTGGGCCAAATGCAAACTACCAGCACCTGCCCTACCTGTAACGGCGAAGGTTCTGTAATAACTTCAAAATGTAATGTTTGCCATGGCGATGGTGTTGTACGTGGCGAAGAAACCATCAGCTTAAATGTACCTGCCGGCGTTAGCGAAGGCATGCAGTTAAGCATGAGCGGTAAAGGCAATGCTGCCCCACGCGGTGGTGTACCGGGCGACCTGATCATCCTGATTGAGGAGATTCCGCACGAAACTTTGAAACGTGATGGCAATAATGTAATATATGACCTGCATATCACCTTTATTGACGCGGCATTAGGTACCAGCATTGAAGTACCAACTATTGACGGTAAAGCAAAGATCAAAATTGATCCGGGAACCCAGGGTGGTAAAATACTGCGCTTAAAAGGTAAGGGCGTACCAGAGGTTAACTCGTATCACCGTGGCGACCAGTTGATCCACATCAATATCTGGACACCAAAAGCTTTAAGCAACGAAGAGCGTGCGTTGTTGGAGAAACTTCAAAACTCGCCTAACTTCAAACCAAATCCGGGCAAGAACGAGAAAAGTTTCTTTGAGAGAATGAAGGAATATTTTGAGTAAAGGTAAAAGCTGAAAGGCGAAAGGTAAAAGGCTCAGGATTTTAGCATTCTGAGCTTTTTTGCGTTTTGACACTTTATTTAGAGTAGGTTAAAACATTAATCCTATTTTTAACTTTATATCTCAGCCTATTGTAACCATATATGGATGATAAAATGTCTGCCACTGCAGTTTCTCTAAAACAACGTGTCGCCGTAATGGATCTCGGCACAAATACCTTTCACTTATTAATTGCCGAGGGTAGTGCTGAAGACTATAAGGAATTGATCCATGAACATGACTCTGTTAAACTGGGCGAAGGCGGCATAAACAAAGGCGTTATTCAGCCAGCAGCTTATGAGCGTGGTATCAACACCATGCAAAAATTCAGGGATGGTATTGACAATCATGGTGTAAAACATGTTAAAGCAATAGCCACCTCTGCTTTGCGCAATGCTTCAAACGGGCAGCAATTTATAGCCGATGTGGCCGATAAAACAGGCATCCAGATTGAACTGATTGACGGCGGACAGGAAGCTGAGTATATTTACAAAGGCGTAAAGCTGGCGGGTGGCCTTACGGATAAAACCTCATTGATAATGGATATCGGCGGCGGCAGTGTCGAGTTTATTTTATGCAATGCAAATACCATCGTCTGGAAACAAAGCTTTGAAATAGGTGCCGCAAGGTTGATGGATAAATTTCATCGTACCGATCCTATTCCTGCTGAGTCGATCAATGCCCTCAATTTTTATTTAGAGGAGCAGTTAACAAGCCTTATCGCGGTAGCATCAAAATATCCTGTTGAAGCACTCATTGGGTCATCAGGAGCCTTTGAAACTTTTGTTGAATTAACAGCTTTAGAAAAAGGCAACTCTTTCGATCTCGCTATAAAAAATCACGACTTTGACCTATCAGATATCATTAGCACTACCGACAAATTAATAGCCTCATCGCACGATGAACGCAAGGAAATGAAGGGCATTATCCCTATCCGCGTGGATATGATAGTTGTGGCTTCGTTAATGACGCGCTTTATTATTGAAAAGTTGGGCATTACTAAAGTCTGCATGTCAACCTATTCTTTGAAAGAAGGTGTGCTGGCAGAGATGATGAACGGGTTTTAAATTCTGACCTATCATTTGTATCTTGCTGTCCTTAACTGATACACATGAAATTGAAATTTACCTTACTGGGCGCCGCCCTGTTATTCGTTATTGCCGCGCAGGCACAAAGAAAACCCCGTAATGCCGCTAACGATACTATTAAATCCAACTACTTACCGTCCGCCTTGTTTTCGCCTTATTTTTATACAGAGAAGGGTAACGAATTTCATTCGGTAAACGGCGAGCCGGGGCCAAAGTACTGGCAAAACCGTGTAGACTACAAACTGAATGTCAAGATCGATACCACCACAAAAACCCTAACCGGCGACGAAAACATTACCTATACCAACAACAGCCCTGATGCTTTGCAATACCTATGGCTGCAAATGGATCAGAACACTTATAAAAAGGATGCGCGTTCTAACTTTGTAACAGGTTTCCAGCCGGCTGCTAATGCACATACTAATGGCTATCAGATCGAGTCGGTTGCTATTATACAAAACGGCAAAGTGGTAAATGTACCTTATGTGATAACTGATACCCGCATGCAGATAAGACTGCCAAAAGCATTGGCAGGCAATGGAACCAAGCTAAGTGTCCTTATTAAATATCATTACACCATCCCGGGTGCTTTTGGTGGCCGTACAGATTACGTAGATACCAAAAACGGCAAAATTTATGAGATAGCGCAGTTCTATCCGCGCATGTGTGTTTATGACGATTCGCAAGGCTGGGATACATTACCATTCTTGGGTGCAGGCGAGTTTTATTGCGAATATGGCGATATCGATTACACCGTAAACGTTCCATGGGATATGATCGTTGCCGGTTCGGGCGAATTGGTTAACCCAACTGAGGTATTGACAGCAAAACAAATAAGCAGGCTTGCCGCTGCGCGCAACAGCGACAAAACGCTAATGATCAGAACACCTGAAGAAGTGACCAGCGCAAGCAGCCGCCCGGTAAACAAAGGCACGTTAACCTGGCACTTTAAAATGTACAATACCCGCGACGTTGCTTTTGGAGCCTCCAGCGCGTTTATATGGGATGCGGCAAGAGTTAACCTGCCCGGCGGTAAAAAGTCGATGGCGATGTCTGTTTACCCTATTGAGAGCTACGGAAAAGACAAGTGGGACAGGGCTACAGAGCATTTGAAATATTCTATAGAGTACTTCTCAGAGAAATGGTTCCCGTACCCTTACCCGGTTGCGATAAACGAGGCCGGCATTGCGGGTGGTATGGAATACCCTGGTATTGTATTTGATGGCATTACCGATAGCGGCAAGGAACTATTCTGGATAACCGCGCACGAAATAGGCCACAACTGGTTCCCGATGATCGTGGGATCGGACGAGCGCCGTTATGGCTGGATGGACGAAGGCTTTAACACCTTTATTGATGTGTATGCATCAGACATTGTACACAAAGGCGAGTTTGCCCCTAAACGCGATGGCGAATATGCGCCGGGCGGCGGCAATCCAGCGGATGAGATCATCCCGACCATTATGGACCCTAACGCGGTAACCATCATGACTGCTGCTGACGCTACGCCCGAGAAGTACCGTCACACCATAGTGTACTTTAAAGCAGCATTTGGATTGATACTATTACGTGAGCAAATTTTAGGTAAGGACCGCTTTGACTATGCTTTTAAAAACTATATCCATAAATGGGCCTTTAAGCATCCGCAGCCCAATGACTTCTTCCGGTCAATGGAGAACGGTGCCGGCGAGGATCTGGGCTGGTTCTGGAAGGGCTGGTACTACAATAATTACAACCTCGACCTTGCATTGATCAGCGCTAAATACGTTGGTGGCGACGCTAAAAACGGTATCCAGGTAACGGTAGCTAACAAGGAGCCAATGGCTATGCCGTTTACTGTTGAAGTAAAATTAAAGAATGGCGGTAAAGAGCGCATCTACCTGCCGGTTGAAACCTGGATCCAAAACAAGGCAACTACCTTTACTATACAAACTACTACCGAAGCTGTATCAGTTACAATTGACCCTGATAACGCTTTACCTGATATCAACAGGAAGAATAACAGCGCTTCTGTGAGGTAATAACATAGCGTTTACCATCCAGGTGATCCACATTAAAAAGTGGATCACCTGGATCACTCTTTTCTTATAACTATCTGTAAATAAAATATTTAACTTTTTGAGCGGATCACGGTGGATCACTTGTAAAGATTTAGGTCGCGATATTTAACTAACTGTAAATAAAGTTTTTATGAATTTTATCGATTTCCTGACTTTTTGGAGTGGATCGGTCAAAGTGGATCATGCCTAAGCAGCTTAGGTATAGGATGACAGACTTACGAAGTTTTAAAAACTTCGTAAGTCTCACTTAGGTATTAAAGCTTCAACAACGCCTGGTACAATTTTTCCGTCGGCAAACCAACCACATTGGTGTATGATCCGTCAATCTTTACAATAGCCGTAACCCCTACCCACTCTTGTATCCCGTATGAGCCGGCTTTATCCATCGGTTTGTATTTGGTTACATAATTTATGATCTCTTCATCCGTCAGCGTACGAAACGTAACGTCAGATACGTCGTAAAAACTATGGTACTTGTGCTTATAAAACAGGCAAACACCGGTTATAACCTGGTGTACTTTTCCTGATAGCATCTGCAGCATTTCAATAGCGTGTTGTTCGGTTTCGGGTTTACCTAATATATGGCCGTCTATACTTACTATAGTGTCTGCAGTAAGTACCAGTTCCCCGCCTACTATTTCATCAAAAGCAGTCGCTTTTTTTTGAGCGATGTAAACGGCAATTTCCTCGGGTGTCAGGTTGTCCGGGTACGATTCATCAACCTCTTTCAACACAATCCGGAAATCAAGGTCCATTAATTTTAACAGCTCCTGCCTGCGTGGCGATTTAGAGGCTAATATGATAGGTGGAAAATTATTCATTGTAATTAAGTAGCTGGCCGTAAAGATAAGGGGTTTGATTGTGATGTTGAAACAAATGAAACAAGCAGGATAAAATGCATGGTTAACCCATTGAACATAAATAAATTGCAAAATCAATATCAAATAAAATTCCTGACTTATAAGTACGTAAATAAATGATATATTAATTTTAGTTTGGTGCCATGATACGCCTAACTTATCGTTATATCTTATTATTCCTGATATACCTGTTACCAACATTTTGTTTTGGACAGGTAGTCTATGATGGGCAGGTTATTAATAGTGTGACAGACATTGCCATACAAGGTGTTACTGTTACGCTTTTAAAAGAGAAAACAGGAACCCAGACAAATGAGAATGGTTATTTTAGTTTAGAATCTGAAAGGCCTGCAAAAAATGACACACTCCAGTTTACATGTGTGGGTTATAAACCTTTTAAACTACCAATATCAGCTTATTTACCACATGTACTTATAGCACTCCAGGCCAGTAATACCCAGCTTAATGAAGTAGTTATCAATAACAAGAAAGTTAAGACCATTAAGCTTGGCAGGTTCTCTTATTATGATATTCATTCCACTGCGCGACACCAGGTGGTGTTAATTAAGCAACGCACACCATTGGCAAAGCTTTTTACAGCGCCAAAAGCTAACGCTATATTAATTGACATTGCAATTGGCCGTATGGATCTGCCTACAAGCCCATCTTTTGCTATCCGCAATAAATTCACCACCTTTTTAATACACGTTATGGCAGAAGACCCTGCAACCGGGGGACCAGGTAAAATACTGTTTACAAAAAATGCGTCGTTAACCGATAACTCCACATGGATTGATTTTGATGTGTCTAAGGACTATATTGTTATCCCTACAGCTAATTTTTTCTTAGCGGTCGAATGGATGATCAACCCCTACAACGAAATAATTGGAGTATCCAATTCCCCCAAACTTGATTGGATCACCAGACGTGGCTATCAAATGCTTAAAGACGCGTCGGAATACCGGGTATATTACCAACCATTTTTAGTAGGTTATGGAAATGAAGACACATTAAAACCCGGGGTATTATATAATAAGGTTGGCAACAGCTGGCAATATACACAGCAATATGAGCCCCTTGATCTTGCCCTGTCGGCCACTATACATTATTAGCATGTACATGAAAAAACTAATAACGCTGATAGCCTGCTTTGGTACCCTGTTTGCAAACGCCCAGCAAAAAATGAATGTATTTTATGTGGTTGATAGTTTAAGCGGCAAACCCATCCCGTCGACAACCGTAACAATAGTAAGAGCCAAATTATCTATCACAACAGAGAAGGACGGGATCTTTAAAATTCCGGGCGATTTAAGCGCCATGCGCGACACTGTGATATTAAATACTCAAACCTATATACCATTTAAAATACCGTTGGATATGTTAAGCGACATGGATACCATACGGTTAACCAGGTATGGTACTGAAATAAAGAATGAAAAAATAAAATATAAGGATGATACCCTGCTGAACGATTATAAAAAACGAGACGTAGTACATTATGCAGGCGTTAATACCGAAACTGCAAATTTTGAATACCTGCAGCTGGCGCAGCAGTATTATACCAACAGGCCCGGTATTTTTTTAAAAGAGATAACCTTAAACCGCCTTGCATTTGGGCCGGATGACTCGGACCATACCTGGACGGGGCTGGTTTTTCTTGATCGTACCAAATTCAGGATCAGAATCTATGATATCGACCCGGTAACTCACGGCCCGGGCCGCGACCTGTGTACCAGGATAATTGAAGAAAAGAAAAGCATGGGCAGCCAGGTATCTGTCAACCTTAAAAAATATAATATTATTATACCTAATACCAGCTTTTTTGTAGCGGTAGAATGGCTGCGCGATTTTTATAATGCCGGCTACTCTACAGCTTATGATTCAAAACAAAAAAAGATGGTGAGACAGCCCAATTACCACCCTGCTATTGGTATATCAGCAACAACCGGCGAGAGGCTAAACATATGGGCGTTAAACTTTAAACACGAGTGGAAACCATATGGCTATTTTATGCCATTTGGGACGGATTTAGCTATGAGTGCGGTTATTAAATATTGATGATTATGGAACAGTGACCGGCTTGGGCTATAAACGGGCACCGTTAACATTTATTTGATAATTTATTGTTAACGGTGCCTGTTTGATCAGTTGGTACTTATCGCGTTTGTAACATCAACTATCAGGCAAATAATTTCCTGTCGAGGCAATGAAGGTCACCGGTCTTAAAATAAGAAGCTGCCCATTTGCCATTGGTATATAAATAGTAAGCAATGGGTTTCGGCGGAACCGGCGTCGGTACATTTTTATCCTTCGGCTTTTTTGGTGCTTCATGCTGATCCCTGAAATGGAAATGGTCGACCAACGCCAGTGCTTCCAGGGCAAATACGGTCGCTATCTCCTGGTCATGGATCTCTATCAGGTTGTCGCCATTCTCGGTTTCCCCGCCTTCAGCCAGGTTGCTTGAACCTAACCAAACCACGGCCTGTGGCGTATTGAACGCACACACGATGAACTTATGATGAACCTGGTGACCGATATTAATCGGCGTTTCTTCGGCGAAAGGCGGCGGCAGGATCGTCGCGTTTGGTAAACCGGTCACCCTAATGCCGGTCAAAGATGACGGTTTGTAATAAGTTAGTGAGTTCGTGGAATCTGTTATACCCGCCGAAAAAATATCTTCCCGCTCATGCAATTTGATCAACGCCGGAGCGACGGGTCCGTGAGTTACCGTGTCTGTTCCCATAACCGCGAACAGGACACTGCTCTTTTCTGCTTCGATCCGGGTAACAATCTTCTGGAGGTTGGCAAGTGCGAAAGCATCCTCATGCGGTGCAAAGGTGACGCTCATCGGGATACCGCTGAGATCAAAGGCGTATTCTTTTTTGGCTAAATCAGACGTTAGGAAGGTATTGAGTTTAAGTTCACCAGCCCATGCCGTTTCAAACAACTGCTGGTAAAGCTGAACCACTTTCGTATCGTTAAAAATTATCACATGGTTGGAGTTGGCATACATCCCGGTTACGGAGAAGTTGGTGGAGCCACTTAACATTTTTACAGGCGCACGGTTCTTGCCGCGCGAAACTAACATGATTTTATGGTGTTGATAGCGTTTGAACTGACCGCGCTTGATCGAATCTTTACCCCCGGGCCTGCTGTCTATCTGGCGAAACGCCGTTTCGAATTGATCTTCTGCTTTTGGATGTGCCGGGTTATGGTGCAAGTCGGCACTATCCAGCGCAATTCGGATCCGTCCTTCCTTACCAAGTTGCAGGAAGTAACGCAACAGATCGGGTTCACTAAGGTCATAAGCGAACAGGTCAAGAAACAGATCTTTGTCGTTTACTACAGATTTGACCAGGTCGAATATTTTTTCCCTGGCGGTAAAGCCCGACCATTTGTACTCATCCTCGTATGTATAGCTTTCGCCCAGGTTATTTGTACCTGCCGGGGTCTTCGGATTGAACAGTAACGGCGCCTGATAAGGCTTGAATTTGGCTTTCGGCCCAAAGTGACGGGTAAAAGCTTGAGATTGAGTAAATCCACGGGTAAAAGCCAGTTCTATCGGGCCTTTGGCGAAGGCATTTACCTCTATTTCTTCTATAACCGCCAGGGTTTTATCAATAGGCAACAAAATATTATTTTCGAAATAGCGCGGATATACCGTATAGATATAGGTACCGTAGACCACCTTTTCTTGTTGGTGAATAATACCCGGTACATGCAGCCAGCGGAATTTCTGAAAGGGTGCATTAATGCTTGATTGCGCGGGTTCGGTTGCAACTTGCGCGTGCTGAGCAGGGTCTTTAAACTGCAACATGTTATAAATGTAGTATGGCTTTAGCGTAGCAGCCTTGCATTGGATGGTAAAACCGGCGAGATTTACGCAGTCTTTTTTATCCAGATTGCAGGCGATCAATACTTTGGCATCGCCCTTGTAGAGCTTGACGCTGAGGGAAGTTTTAGGATTGGTCATAAGGCGGTTGGTTTAGTGGGTTAATTCCCAACCGAAAAATAAGTATTCGCCGCCTAACTTCCTAATTAATATTGTGTTAAGAAAAAACCTGTCTTTTTTAAGAAGCTCTTCCGTGAGCCGATTGTAACCCGAACCCAGGTCCTCGGTTTACCAGCTATATGATTCTTCGCTCATCCATTTATCCTGGATCTTGAGCACTTTTTCAATTACATCGCGGGCGCAGCCTTTACCGCCGCCAAGATGGGATACGTATTGGCTTGCGGCTTTTATTTCCTCGCAGGCATCAGCGGGGCAGACCGGTAGACCGGCTAATTTCATAACACCCAGATCAGGGATATCATCGCCCATGTACAACACATTGGTTGGCAGAATATGCTTTGACTCAAGGTAATTTTTGAATTTATCAGTTTTTACGTGGGCACCAATAAATACATCGGTAATACCCAGGCTGTTTAAACGGTAAATAGCCGTTTTAGAGCGGCTGCCGGATATAGCGCAAACGTTATAACCACATTTAACCGCTAACTGCAAGGCATAACCATCCTTAATATTAAAGGCACGGCTTTGTTCGCCGGTTTCGGTAACAAATACAGAACCATCGGTTAACACACCATCCACGTCAAAAATAAAGGTGGTAATGTCTTTAAGCTTATTTAAAAATGATTCCATTTTTGTTCAGTGGGCAGTTTTGAGTTAGCAGTGGGCAGTTATTTTTAATAATTTATAAGTTAGATTTTCAATTGACGGGTAACTGCGAACCGCAAACTGCCTACTGATTATCGCGCCACTCATAAACCCAGGCCGATTGGATCTGCTCCAGGTGGCCTTCTGATGATTCTTCGCGGGTACCTGCAAAGTTAGGCAGCGCAAGCACCCACTCTAACAGGTCGGTAAAACGGATGCGGTATATTTTTGATTCGTTAAAATCATCGCCAAATTTTTCATAAAGCGACATCGCGATGTCTTCATGATCATTCCAGTGTATCGGCAGGGCAAATTTATCGTCTGTCATTGTGTTATGTTTTACGTGGTACGTTTTACGTAATACGTTTTTTCTTTTGTTTTACGTGGTACGTTCTACGTAGTACGTAAAAAATTATTAGCTATTCAAAAAACGTACAACGTCAAACGTAATACGTACAACTTCTTAGTGGCCTAAAAACTGCGACTGATTTGGCAGTGTTACTTCTATATCACCGTCAATCATTACGCATTGACAGCCTAATCTTGAAGTAATGCGCGGGTTAACGGCACGGTCAATAAAATCCTCTTCCTTATCAGAAATTTCCTGAACGTTATCTGCCCCTTTGTTAACATATATATGGCAGGTACTGCAACCGCATACACCACCGCAATTATGCTGCAATTCAATGCCATTTTCCAGGCAAACATCTAACACAGATTCTCCCTCGGCAATAGGCAGCTCAATAGTTTCATGGCCCGCCTCCTCAAAGTTTATCTTTACTTTAAAAATATTCATTTTGGCAAAAGTAACAAAATTACTTATCCCCGTGCCGGTCAATGTCCATTTTGATAATACCCTGACTTAATAATGTATATAACTGCTGTAACTGCGGCGAGTCTTTTAACAATTGCAGATGGTTATTCATGGTAGTTTCGTCGTTACGTACAGCCGGACCAGTTTGTACGTCAGCAGGTAAACTATTTTGCACCTTCTCGGCTGTCTCTAAAATCAACGGGCGGATGAGATCAAAACTTAAATCATGCTTCGCTAAAATTTGCTGCGCGATATTATACAGGTAGTTGGGGAAATTACAGGCAAATACAGCGGCCAGGTGCAACGTTTTACGCTGCGGGCTGTCAATACTATGAACGCTGTTACTAATGGTCTGGGCAAGCTCTTTTAGCTCTCTGGCGATATCCTGATCGAAAGCTTCAATACATAAGGGAACGGTTCTGAAATTAACCTCTTTTGTTTTGCTAAAAGTTTGGAGCGGATAAAATACACCAACATTATCGCTGAATGCAAGCAGGGTGTATAAATCAGTAGCGCCAGAGGTATGTACCATTAGTTTTTGATAAGGCGCCAGTTGCTCGGCTATTAAACCGATGGCATCATCTTTTACTGCTATAACGAAGATATCTGTTTCTGGATCTATTTTCGAAAGACTGTCGATAGGCTCAGCCTTAACATGATAGGCAAGCAAAGCGGCGTTTTGCATATCGCGGCTATAAACCTGCACAATTCGGTGCCCGGCGTTTTTAAACGCGGCTGCCAAATGTGTGGCTACATTGCCCGAACCGATGATGGTGATGCGCATAGATGCAAATATGAGATTAAGACACGACTATATTGCCACTTTTTCAGACCATTTTAAATCGTCTGGTAAATCAGCTTTGCTAAACTCTATATGGATAACCCGACGTTTGCTGTTATTTGTTGTACGATTAGACGCATGTAATAACAAAGGCTTCATAATCATTACCCCGCCTGCTTTTACAGGACATATTACTTCTGGTTCGACGTCCCAATTGATTGTTTCAGGCCTATAAACATCTTTTAAATGTGAGCCCGGCACAACTTTAAGCGCGCCGTTACCCGCATCTGTGTTATCTAAATGGATGCGAACAGTGAAGTTGTCTTTTAATATCTTTAAAGGCGGTTGTACTGCAAACTGATTTTGTTTGACCGTCCACGGCCCATAGCCTGTTATTTCCTGCTTTTTATCTACGGAAATAGTTAAGTCTTGATGCCATGCGACGAACCAATTGGATTTTTCTGGCTTATCAAAATAAATAGATTTGACTGCGAAATATTCCGGCCCGAACAGATCAGCAATAATTCCTTTTAATCTGTCATTGAAAACAAGAAAAGTTATGGCAGGTATTTCCTTAAGAAACTGTCTTATAGCGAACAGGTCTTCGGTTTTTCTGAAAGTAGGTTGATTTGTATCGACCTTGTTGATCTCGGTTAGAATGTCTTTAATTTCATCGGGGGTATAAATATCCTCAACAATGGTAAAACCATTATTTAATATATTTTCCTGATGAATAGTTAGATTATCCATTCGGTTACTTAAACCGTCTTCAACTCCTTATTCCTTCTAAAAATAGAGATCAAAATACCGATAACCATAATTATAGTACCCGACCATAGGAAGTTAATGTACGGGAACTGTATGGCGCGCATTACTATCCATTTTTTTGCACTTTCAGGTTGTTGATATAGCGTTATTTCTACCTTACCTTTTTGAGGTAACACCTTAGTAAAACGCAATTTTAAACCTGCGTCGTCAACCTTGCGGGCAAAATCAAACGCGTTGTTATTGCGGATCATGTATACCGGCTCCGCTGCATAAGTTTTACCATTGGCAACTATCTGTAGTTTAGCACCTATGGCAACGTCTTTATCGGTAAGGGTAATGTCCTGTACCTTATCAATGCGGCCTATGCTGTTTAACAGTATATAACCCTCTCTAAAATGGATGGTATCGCCCGGCGCGACTTCATAAGTTAACGGCGCTTCGTATTTTTTGTCATCGTTAGCTTCGTCATGCCCCGCTGCCTCTGTGCCCTCGCCTATTGATATGGCGTTCGACATATTAACATGGGTATACAGATCGCTAAACAAATAATGCTTTGTATCCGGCGATGAGATCAATCCCATTTTAGCATTGGCCTGGGCATTGGGTTGTAGCAAAAACTCTTCTGTAACCTTGCCGTTAGCATCTATCACTTTATAGTTTACCTTGAAATAATGATTAGGTGGCGCTATCGAGTCGCCTATATAAGTAACCGTGTATTTGCCCATTATCACAGGCGTATTTTTATACAGGATGATGTTTTCGCGCGGGTTATTTTTCGTTTTTACAAAATCTTCAGAGAATTGCTCGCCGGTTGTATTTTCTGATATTACCTTGCTAGTGCCTGCAGAAATTAATGCGCCTATCATTATCAGCCCAAAACCAATATGCGCCACCGCCGAGCCGGCCAGCTTGAATTTGCCTTTTAAGGCATCAACAAATACTTTTCCGTTAGCTAATACAGAGTAAATGGCGCCTACCATTATCAGTATAAATACAAAGTTTAATTTGTTAGCCCCGGTAAAATAAATAACCGGCAAGGTCAATAACCCCGCTATCACCAAATAAACTACCGTGGTGATAAAGAACTTGGCGGTATCGGTCTTTTTATATTTCAGGAATTGGGTAAAGCCGGTTAGTAATGTTACTACCACCGCAAACGATGCCTGTACTATGTTATAATGTTTTACCGGATCAGACGGCGGAGCCAGTTTGGTGCCAAACATGGCGTTCCATACCGGGATAGATGATACTACAACTAAGTGAAAGCACGATAAGCATAAAAATACAGCTCCAACAAACATCCAAAACTCGCGCGAGTAGGTTTCTTCGTCCTTGCTCGTGCGTGGTAACTCTTTCCAGCGGATAGCCAGCAAGGCAATTGCTATAACCAGGAATATAACCACATCTGCCACCAAATGCCAGAACATGCCGGCGTCTGTAAACGAGTGTACAGATGTTTCTCCTAATACACCGCTGCGGGTTAAGAACGACGCGTACAATACCAATACAAAACTCATTAATACCAAAATAGCCGCTGTAATATAAGAGTGGCCGGTGTTTTTGTACACGATCATTACGTGTACCGCGCCCACTAATATTAGCCACGGGATAATGGAAGCATTCTCTACCGGATCCCAGGCCCAAAAACCGCCGAATGATAGTGACTCGTAAGCCCAAAACGCGCCCATAATTATACCGGTACCCAATATCATCATAGCAAACAACGCGTACGGGATAGCGGCGTGCACCCAGTCTTTATAACGTTTTTGCCAAAGGCCGGCTATTGCATAAGCAAACGGTACCACCATTGACGCGAACCCTAAAAACAAAGTCGGCGGGTGTATAACCATCCAGTAGTTCTGCAATAACGGGTTCATTCCGTTACCGTCTTTTATGTAGGTTAAATAGTTATGGTAAAGCTCTGGGTTGGTAGCAAATATGGGGGCCGATTCTTTTAGGTTAATAGCCTCGCGAAGCAAAATAAACGGCGATGTGCCAATACGTTGCCCAAATATATCAACACCAATAAGCATGGTAGCCAGTATTGCCTGCGATAAAGATACTACAGCCATTACCGGGGTTTCCCATGATTTAGCTTTCCAGATCAGGATATTGCCCAATACAGCCTGCCAGAAGGTCCATAGCCAGAAGCTGCCCTCCTGCCCGTCCCAAAAACTTGAGATGATATAATGGGTAGGCAACGCCCTTGATGAGTGCTCCCACGCATAATAATATTCAAAAAGGTGATTTAAGATGATGTAGTATAAGCAAACACCTATGCCTATAACAGCTATGGTATTGATATAAGCTCCTAAACGGCCCAGGCGTTTCCATGAAGCATCAACAGGATTGGTAGTTGCAAAATAATAGCTTATTGCCGCAAACAGGGCCGAGCCAAATGCCAAAATTGTAAAGAACTGGCCCAGGTGGCCCGGTAAAAGGTGTTCGCCTTTAAAAGCTGTATCCATTAAAAATATTATATGTTATATGTTGGCTTGTTTTGCCTTGACCTCGGTAACTTCTACCTGATCCTGCTTGTATTTAGACGGGCATTTCATTAAAATATGCTTGGCGTGAAACTCATTACCCCGCATCTGGCCTGTTAAAACAATTTGTTCAGAGCGTTCAAAATCTTGTGGCTTGCTACCTGTAAATACTACTTTACATTCCTCGCCTTTGTTATCCTTCATATAAAACGAAAAATAATTAGCATCCTTTGTAGCGTCGTAGTATAGTTGCTTCTGCTTATTTAAGTGGCCCACAACATGCAATTCTGTATCTGTACTTTTTGCATCCTTAAAAGATCCATAAGTACTTGAGTTAGAATAAACGCTAATGATCACAGCAATAGCTATAGCTATTACAACAAGACCAAATATAGAAGACTTTTTCATTGACGGTTTATTTCTTGTAATTAAAGGTCACAAAAATACAAAACGTACAGGTAATAATGTTTATTACTAAGGATATATGTTATTTAGAATTTATCTAAACAAAACTATCGAATGATAGAGATAGAGCCGCTTTCTTTTATCTTGGTGTTATAATAAGTATCTAACCCATTAAAGATCCAGTAGTAAGTGCCCGTCGGCAGGTCCTTACCCTTAAAATTACCATCCCAAAAGCCGGTCGGTGATTTTGTGGAATACATTAACTGCCCATAGCGGTTAAAAACATCAAGGTTGCCAAACTTTACATAACCTTCTATGTGCAGGGCAAAAAAATCGTTCACCCCATCGTTGTTGGGGGTAAATACATTAGGAGCCGTTATAGCGTATGGTGGCGGGGGTAGTACCGTTACACGCACTGTTCTGACCAGCTCGCATCCAAAGGGGCTTTTTACCTTAACAAAATAATTTCCACTTTTATCTATCGCTGTATAGTTGGTTAAGGGTATCGTGCCCTGCACATCGGCATAGTAGCTGCAGGTATTGCCGGGCAGCTTTACAAAAGTCCTGGTTAGATCAACCGTCTCGGGATACCTGGCAGGTTCGGGGTCGGTAATTTTTATAGTGGGAGCCGTAAGCTTAACATGGATAGGCTTTGCTTCCTTGCATTCATTCTCGGCAAAGGCCTGGATATAATAAGTTCCGGATAATGCCACATGTGTCGAGTCACGCAGATGCGTCGTAAGCGAAGCATCCTCAAAATAGTAATAAGTTAATTTTTCAGTACTGCCCTCCGTCACAGATTTAACGGTCAAATCAACCCCGGTTTCGGGGCACCCGTACACCGTATCTACCAACTGCAGCTTAAAATCATTTTCTGATTTACTTACCATGGTATAAAAAATATCGTCGCAACCCAAACCGGTATAAGGGGTGACTTTTAACGCATACCGGGTTAAGTTTGGTGGCGGAGGGTATAACTCAAAATATTGCCCCGTACTCAATTTTTGGGACATATCGGCATTATACCATTCATAGTTGGCAAATCCTTCAGGCCCTTTTAACAAAACCGATTTTTGGCCGGGACAATAACTTGCACCCTGGATTGGTTGTGCCAACTGCCCTTCGTCAACATCAATATACGCATAGCCAAAATGCTTGGCGAAAACACAATCATTGGTAGTAAACTCAATCCTCATCAGTTTACCCAGGTATTGATGCAGATCGAGTGTGGCCGTTGACCAATCTTTATAATAAACCGGTGATACCAAACCATCACTATCTTTTAAAACTTGCGTTGCCTGTTTAAAATCAGGCAAGGAGTTTGCTATAAAATCAAAAGATGGGCAGCTAACATATTTATCAGCAGTTACATCATAAATACGCGCTGTAAAACGGGGTTGTTCAAAAGCCTTGTGTGCGGGATTTTGTAAAACTACAGCATAGTTAAAAGTTATAGCATAGGCCAGGCTCGATTCTTTTGGTACAAAAAAAGTATAAGTTAAACTTTCTGCTTCGTGTTTTACAGCGTCATTCCCTAATCGTACAGAATAATTGCTGCCATTAGGGCAAACAACCGGGAACTTACCATAAGGGTCAAGTCGTTGCCCATCTGTCTGCTTATTAAAAATAGTGTGCCGCCCTTGAATTGGCACACTCGTACCAATGCTGATCACCCCCTGCTCACTTACTGTACCCGCCCCGCAATTCCAATGGTTAAACGAGCCATCCTCAAAGCCTATGTTAGGGGGCAAGCTTTGAGCAAACGATTTGGCGTTTAACAGTAAGAATATTATAATCAGGTTTTTAAACACGGGGTATTGTCTTAAAAAGTAAATTTAAGAAACATTAGTTATTGCATGGCTAATTCGATATAGATATTACGTTGGCACAGCGCTAAGCGTTGCCTTAACAGCCTGACATTAAGTGAAGAGGATTTATTTTAGTTGGATAGATTCCCTGTTTATTACTATTTATCTGATAATAGCGACTGAACCGGTTTTGGTGGCCTTGGTATTGTAATAAGTATCTATACCATCAAATAACCAATAATAGGTACCGGCTGGTAAACCATTGCTTTTAAAATTGCCGTCCCATAATGCTGCGGGCGATGTAGTAGTGTAAATCAACTGTCCATACCTATTAAAAACACGCAGGTTGTTAAATTTCACATATCCCTCAATATGTAAATTAAAATAATCGTTTACCCCATCATTGTTAGGCGTAAATGCATTAACTGCTGTTATTATATACGGCGGTGGCGGTAATATATTTACCTTAACAGGTACAATATTTCCGCATCCGTAAATAGTAACAATTTTAATGTAATAGGTGCCGCTGTGATCAATTGCTTTATAATTAGCTAATGCCTTGCTACCGGCGGCATCGTTAAAATAGCTATAAGTAAAACCGATTTGTTTTACATAGGTTTCTTCAAGATTAACTGTAGCAGGATACGTTACGGTAGCAGGTTCTGTAAAAGTTAGTTGGGGGCTATACATACTAACGTGTACTGGTAATATATCTGTACAACCCTCAGAGTTTGTTGCGCGGATGTAATATGTACCCGGGCCTACACGTTTAGGATAGCGAACATAATTATTATCTTCCCCTAAAAGTGTAGTAAAATAGGAGTATTTCAAATCAGAACTACTACCTGCGGTGACTGATGCAGCGGTAAGGTCGGCATCAGTCCCCGGACATATCCGTATCGTATCAGGCACCTTGAAGACAAAGTTCGAATAAACTTTATGGACTTCTGAATACAGTACATCATTGCAACCGGCATCCGGGTACGCTATCACCTTTAGCGTATAGCCAGTACCATCGGGCGGTGACGGTATAGTTAAACTTTGTGTCTGCCCTATCTCAGTTGACATATCAGCGGTTTTGAACCAATGATATTCTTTGAAGCCGACCGGACCGGTTAATGTTACTTTAGGCTGATTATTGCAATATGAGTTGCCACTAATTGGTTTGTAAGACTCCGTATCATTAATGTCTAAATAAGCATAACAAAAATGAGCGCTGGGTACGCAATCGTTGGTTGTAAATTCAAGCCGGATAACTTTACCCGCATATCCTGTTAAGTTAATAGTAGCTGTAGACCAATCTTTATAGTAAACATCGCCAGTCGCAGGCGAGTTATTTGAAGGCATGAATCCAGGTAATCCAGCAGTCGGCGCAACAAAATTAAATGACGGACAGTCTACATATTTATCGTCGGTAATATTGAAAACCTGGGCTATAAATTTAGGCTGTTTTTCAGGCACGTGTTGTGGTTTAGGGTTTTGTATCACAACAGCATAATTAAACACTAAGCTAAACACATCTTTATCGGCGGGCACCGTAAAAGTATACGTAGCCCGTTCATAGTTTCCGTTTGCGCCATCAGTTTTTACCAGGTCGCCTAAACGGATGGAATTATTACTACCGTTTGGGCATACTACCGGGAAATTTCCATAGAGGTCAACTTTGCTCGCGTCTGCTACCTTATCAAAAATCACAAACCTTTCGGGAATAGGATAAGTTTCTACAGGTATAGCTTTACCGAGGTTATCAACACGCCCGGCATAAAGCACCCAATGACCGAATGTACCGTCGTCAAAACCAATATTTGGAGTAGCGTTTTGCGCGAATGAATTAGCGCTAATAAGCAGCAATAATAATGTAAATACCTTTTTAAACACGGGGGGTCACTTAAAAAGCTGAATTTAAGAAAGATAGTTTACTTATATGTAAATCATTTTCAATTATTTCGTTAAGATATGACGTACAGTTATTGTTTAAACCAAAAGGGCCCCGATAATTACCGGAGCCCTTTTTATTTAAATTACAAAAACCTTTACGGCCAGATACCTAAGTTTTGATAAGACACTGCTATTTTATTAATAACGCCTACCAAAGCTGCGGTACGCATCCCGTCAATTTTATCATTGCTTTTATAGGTCTCTCTAATTTCATGGTATGAACGGATCATGGTATCTTCTAAGCCAGAGTTTACCAATTCCAACTCGGACGCGCCTTTAACGATGGTTGCGCGTTGTAAAGGCGTTAAAGAAGTACCGGTTATACCTTCAACCATGTTTACCAGGTTAAGGTTGGTAGTTTCTTCAAACCTGCGGTTGATACGGCCAAACGCAACATGCGAAAGATTTTTTAACCATTCGAAATACGACACGGTAACACCGCCGGCATTGGCATACATATCCGGCACTACAATACCACCCATTTTATAGAATATAGATTCAGCTTCCGGGCTTGTTGGGCCGTTAGCCCCTTCAACTATAATTTTAGCCTTAACGTTGCTAATGTTAGCAACAGTTAACTGATTCTCTAATGCGGCAGGTATCAGGATGTCGCAGGGCTGCTCCAGGCCCTCCATAGTGTTCTTAAATTCTTTTTTGGCACCAGCATAGCCCAGGATAGATCCGGTGGCTTTACGGTGCTGAAACACAGCTTCAACGTCTAAACCATCTTCGTTATAGATGGCGCCTTCAAATTCGCACAGGCCAACTATCAGCGCACCAAATTCAGACATAAACTTAGCCGAGTAATAACCTACGTTACCTAAACCTTGTACTATAACTTTTTTACCGGCAACACCGGGCGTTAAGCCTAATTTCTGCATATCCTCTGCAACGCTAACACACTCGCGGGCGGCAATAGCTACCCCCCTGCCTGTAGCTTCGCGGCGGCCTGCAATACCGTGTAAGGCTATTGGCTTACCGGTAACGGCGCCCATCGCATCCAACTGGCCCGGGTTCATGGTAGCATAAGTATCGGCTATCCAACCCATTTCGCGTTCGCCGCTTCCGTAATCAGGTGCAGGTACATCTACGCTGGGGCCTATAAAATTTTTCTTAATTAGCTCTACCGTATAACGGCGGGTTATATTCTCTAATTCCTGTACAGTATAGTTTTTTGGGTTGATCTTGATACCACCTTTTGCCCCGCCAAACGGAACGTTTACAATTGCGCATTTATAGGTCATCAAGGCAGCAAGTGCCATTACTTCATCCTCGTTAACCATTTCGCTGTAGCGGATACCACCTTTAGTTGGCGATTGGTGATGCGAATGCTCAACGCGCCAGGCATCAATTACCTCGAAGCCATTGCCACGGCGGATAGGGAAACGGAAACGGTAAACACTATTACATGATTTTATTTGGTCTAACAGACCCGCATCGTGCCTGGTAAATTGTGCTGCGTAATCAAAGTTACCGCACACATCGGCAAAGAAGTGTGTCCCCTGATTAGCGGCTGAATTATTTGTAGCCATAAGTTGTTGTTATAAATATGATTTTGTCAATAAAGGATGCAAATTTGATACATTTTTTATCAAAATCGCAATTTATTTGTCCCTGTACCGGATACTTAATGTAACAACGGTATAAAAACTATGTTTAAACAATTATAGCTTATTTTTTGGACTACTTTTCTTTCTCGATTTTTTTTAATCGCCTGTCTATAGAGAACAGGTAAACAGACAATCCAACAAAAATTATCACAATTGTGGCTATCACCACATATATTTTACCAGAGCTGCGAAACGCGTCGGCCATTTCAACAGCTTGCGTTTCCTGGGCAAATGCAGTTACAAAAGATAAAAGGAATATTATCAAGGTTATAGATCTTTTCATGTTAGTTTATGCTATTTCTTTTGTTTTCAATTAAACGGATACGGTAACGTAATGTGGCTATCCACACAGCAATCAGGCCCCAGGCTATAAATGCCGGGTAAAGTACCACCCTCATCCGGTTATCCATATCTAACTTACCAAATGCGGGGTTACCACCGTTGCCGGGATGTAATGAGTCTGTCATCCGCGGCAATACCATTATCAGAACTATCATTATCGGGAAAGCGAAAATGTTGTATATAGCAGATATTTTTGCACGTTTCTGCTCTTCGTCTATAGAGTTGCGCAGAACTGCATAGGCACAATAGAGCAGGAAGGCTATGGCCGCGCTGTTTTGTTTAGGATCATTGCTCCAAAACTCGCCCCAGGTAAATTTTGCCCACATCATGCCGGTGATCAGGCCAAGCACGAAGAAAAAAATACCGGTATTGGTACTTTCTACAGCTATAAGGTCATATTCTTCTTTACCTGTCTGCAGGTATTTGATGCTGTAAAACACCGATATACTAAATACCGTGAACATAGCAATCCACATCGGCACATGGAAATAGGTATTACGTATAGTTTCATGCAGGATAGGCATTGCCGGCACACCCAGCAAAAATCCGGCAATTAAAGTGTAAAGTATGATGGCAACTGCCAACACTTTCCACCAGGTTTGATATATAAATTTCATGTTTAAATTGTGACAGCAAATGTAATAATTATTTATGTTGACCGCTTATTTATGTTGCAGGGCCTCGAAGCCTTGCGTGGGCACATAATCAACCGGCAACAACTCTGACAGGCGCGCTTTGCTCCAGGCGCCTTCATATAGTGGGTCGCCAGTTATTACAATACCATTTTTATCAAATAATGCATATGGCGGGTTATTAAATAATGTAACCACGCTTATTTCGTAGTTAGGCATATCCAACGGGCGATAAATATCTTTATAGTTATTCTCATCCCGCTTTTTGGTATACATCACATATAAATAATTGGGGAACGTAATTGCGTAAATACCTGCTTGTGGTGTAGCACGTAATAACTCGCCCGAATACCAGGGCACAGTTGACACCCTCTCGTGTGTATATTTTGAAAGATTGGCAAGGTCTATTATATGATTGAGCGAATCAGGCCGGGCAAAGGTTTTATACTTTGTCATTTTTTGATGAAGTACTTCGTCGCTTGGCCGTTCGGGGTTTGGGTATCGTGTTAAGCGCCGCAATTCAAATCCGTCCTGCATCAGCTGGTCTGTATAAAGCGACCGGTAAAAATGCATAGGCGAGCCATAATAAGCCAGATCCCTGGCGTCATCCCATTTCTTTTTTTGCGATTTTGACCCGGGCAGTTCTTCAAACAAACGTTGCCCACCGTAGCTAACTACGTTTGAGATCCCGTCGCTTTTAAAATCTTTAAGCAGGAATTTCACCCTGTAACCTAATCCGCGATTTTCAATAATTAAAAAGTTATCGGTTTCGGCCTCTAAGGTTACCCGTTTTCTGTTGTAGGTAAAATACAATACATCAGGATTAAGTACCTGGCATTGCTTTGCATTTGCGTCTGTACCGATAAATTCTCTTTTAAATTGCTCGAAGTTTCTTCGCCAATCGGCTTTGGCTGTTGTTGAGATAACAACCTCTCTAAGCTGTATTACTTTTGGTTCCAGCTCAACGTTTAGCGTAATTGGGTCGTCGCCTACCTGGATCTTTTGTGTGAAATCGCTATAACCTACCGAGGTAACTACCAATGTATACTGCCCCGGCCTAAGCCTGTTCAAGCTATAGGTACCGTCGTTTGACGTACTTGTACCAAATGACGAGTTACTTAAAAAAACGCTGGCCCTTTGTACCGGCGAATGAGTTTCTTTTGATGTAACCTTACCGGTTATGGTCACGCTCTGCGCCACAGCAAAAACGGGGCAAAGGAAACACAACACTATAAACCGGGAAAACCGCATACCTTTTTAACACTGATTTTTAAACCGCTAATTAAAACATTTAGAACTAAATTATTGATGTGAACAAGTGTTAAATATGAATATTCTAATCTTGTTTTAATTTGCAGGCACATTGGTTATGGTTGCTTTCCATAAGGTGTATAATCAACCGGCAATAAGGTTGAAATGCGGGCCGCCGACCACGTACCTTCATACAGTGGGCTGTCGCCTATAATACTTCCATTTTTATCAAATAATAACAAATGGTTATCACCTGTATAGCTGACAATCGTAGTGGCATAATTCAAATCATGAGGTACGCGGTATACATCTCTAAAATACGTGGTTTCCCATTTTTTGGTATAAACCACGTATAAATGATCCTGGAATACAAGAGCCGACAGTCCTGGTTTATCTGTTGGTTGCACTATACTACTTACAGCTACCTGTCCCTTCCCTATTAACTTTTGCCTGGTGTAATGCGAGCTATTTTTAACCCCCATCCAGTAAAAAGTAGAGTCCATGCTGTAGTGCCTGTACTTTTGTATATTTTCATCAATTACATTCTCGGGCGGGCGTTTGGTATTAAACTGGCGGGTTAAGCGATAGATCTTAAATCCGGCATCGGCCAAACTATCTTTACCTAAAGCCCTGTAAAAGTGCCTTGCCGAGCCATAATAAGCCTCATCGCGTTTTTTATACCATTTCTTCTTTTTCGAGTCGCTGCCGGGCATCTCTTCAAAAACCTGGCTACCAGCATAAGTAACATCACCTGTATTTAAATTGCTCGTAAAGTTTTTCAGCATATATTTAATACGATACCCGAGCGCATTATTTTCAATTACCAAAAACTCGTTGGTTGAAGCCTCTAAAACCCGTTTGTTTTCATAGAACGCGAAGTTCAGCACTTCAGGATTGGTGATCTTGCAATCATCTGCGTTCTTATCTGTGCCGATAAACTCTTCTTTAAACCGTTTAAGAGCCGCTTTTTTATCAGATTTTGATATACTGGTTATTTTTACTTCTTTAAGCTGGGTGACTTTAATCGATAACGCTATATCTAATTTAACAGGCTCGGTATTTAAGAGTATGGTTTGCGTATTACTTTCGTATCCTACAGCGGTAACTACTAAGAGATATTGACCGGCCCTGAGTCCATTCAATGCAAATCTGCCATCTGCGCCTGTTGAAGTACCAAAGGATGAACTGCTTAAAAAAACACTGGCACCGGCTACGGGTGTTTTAGTATCCGCATCAAAAACTTTACCTGTGATAGCTACACTTTGTGCCCTGACAATTACGGGCAATAGTATTAATAGTAATATCCTGAATATTTTCATGCGGTACTTATGCGCGTGTTGTAAAATGATAACAAGAAACGAAATTTATGTAAGGGTATTGTTAATCGCGCCATAAATATGGGAAGAGTAACAAAGCTGTTGCCATAACAATAGCATTTATTGCACAAAGCACGCCAATATCGCCATAACTAACACTGCGATCCAAACCATCCATGGCATTTTTACTTAGACGGATCAATATTAAAATCACCGGGATAATAACCGGGAAACTTAATATGGCCATTAATGTACCGTTGTTGCCAGCTTTTGATGCTATGGCTGATATCATGGTGAATACCGTCGAAAAACTTAAGCTGCCAAGTATCACTACCAAAAAATAAAACAGCGGGTCGCCAATGGTATTGGTAAAAAACACAAGGTAAACCAGCAATGCCAATATGCTAAGTAATGACATCAACAATATATTATAAAGAGTTTTTGACAGGATGATAGCATGCGGACTTGCAATACCATAATAATAAAGCAGACGGCTCTTACTCTCCTGCATAAAGCTTTTGGCAATAGCATTTACCGATGCAAACAGGATAATGATCCAGAATAAAACGTTCCATACCACTTTATACCCCTGGCTTTTATCAAAGCCCGGAGTAAGGTTAAAAGAGATATAGCAAACAAACACTGTTGAAACCACATACAGCAACACACCATTAAAAGCGTATTTAGAGCGCCACTCCAGCACAATTTCTTTTTTAAATAGCTCCCATGTTTGGTCTACCAGTTTCATGGCGGTAAATATAGTGAATGGTTGAGTGAGTTGGATTAAGTTAAGTGGTTGAATTATTTGTCGATTTATACATTTTGAAAAAGTTATAATTAAATTTGAATCTATTAACTGCTTAACCTATCTAACTTAATCAACCATTCACTTAACATGCCAGTAATGTATTATAAAACCCCGGTAGGTATAGCCCAGATTACAGAAGATGATGGTTTCATCAGCCGGATCCATATATTGGATGGCGAACATGAGGCTACCCCTGCCGAAACGCCATTGCTCAAAGAAATGGCGAAGCAGTTTGACGAGTATTTTGCCGGCACGCGTAAAGATTTTGATCTGCCTATAAAACAGGAAGGTACCGATTTTCAGCAGCAGGTTTGGGATGAGTTGCTTAAGATAGAATACGGCAAAACTATAAGCTACAACCAGCAATCGCAACGCATGAACAGTCCGTTAGCTATACGTGCCATAGCATCAGCCAACGGCAAAAATAATTTATGGGTAGTTGTGCCCTGCCACAGGGTTATTGGATCCAATGGCAGTCTAACAGGCTATGCAGGTGGTTTATGGCGCAAACAATGGCTGCTTGAGCATGAAGCAAAAGTTCTGGGTGTGGGCCAGACTAAGCTTGAGCTTTAACTGCTTTCTCCGCTAATAATTTTTCCATTTTTTCGTGCAGCTGGCCGGGTAAAAATGGTTTGGCCAATACATCATTCATCCCGGATAGTATAGCCTCCTGCTGCTCATGATCAAACGATGCGGCTGATAGAGAAATAATAGGAATACTACGTTTTGGCTCTTCAAAATCAATCCTTATTTTCTTTGCTGCCTGGTAACCGTTCATTTCGGGCATGTGGGTGTCCATCAGTATGATGTCGTAATCATGCTCTTTCAACTTATCAATAGCTTTCTGACCGTTGTTTACCATATCAACCTTTACTTTCCAATCGGCCAATATTTTTGCTAACATAAATTGGTTAACCAAATTATCCTCGGCTACCAGCACGGTTATGTTGTTAAATGGGCTGAGTAAATGCTCGGGCTTCTTAGCCAATTTATCCTGCGGTTTGGCGGCTATGGTATACCAATTGGTAAAAGTAAAAATACTGCCCTTGCCTATGCGGCTGTCAACCGCAAGTTCGCCGCCTTTTAGTTCTACCAGTTTTTTAACAATGGCAAGGCCCAGGCCTGTACCGCCAAATTTATTCGTTGTATCATCGTCAGCCTGCTCAAACGACTCAAAAATATCAGTTAACCTATGCTTAGGGATACCTATACCCGTATCCTCCACCGTAAACAGTAGCTTAACTCTATCGCTTTCCCTCAGTAATAAAGACACGGTTAACTTAACATGCCCTCTTTTAGTGAACTTAATTGCGTTGCTTAATAAGTTCATCAGGATCTGGTTCATTCTTAACGAATCAACCATTAAGTACTCCGGTATCTCTGGGTCAACATGCATAAAAAACTCTATATGCTCTTCATCGGCCTTAAATTTAAGCAGGCGATAAACAGATTGCACCAGGTCCTTCAACATATTGGGCGACCTGATAATGCTGAATTTACCGGCATCTATTTTGGAGATATCTAAAACGTCATTAATAACACCTAATAATGATTGCGATGAAACCTCTAACAGATCAAGCATATTACTTTGCTGGTCGGTAACCTCGGTTTTGCGCAATAACGCGGTCAAGCCTATGATACCGTTAATAGGTGTACGTAGTTCATGGCTCATATTAGCCAAAAAGCTTTCCTTAGCTTTTTTACCAATCTCGGCAGCTTCTTTTGATTTGATCAGCTGGCTCTCATAGCTTTTTTGCGGAGTGACATCATTAATATTAAAAAACAACGTTTTATTGCGATACGACACCCTGCACTCCGCCGATATAGGATTTTTAGAGAAGGTAGCAAACTGGTAATCTAAAACGGCCAGGTTTAAATTATCTTTAATAATATCGCCTAAACGCTTACGGAAAGCAGCTTTGTCTTCTTCTATTACACGGTCTACAATACTTTGGCCAATCAGTTCAACCTGTTTAAAGCCCAGGATAGTCTCTACGGCGGGGTTAATGCTTTTTATGCGCAGGGTTTCGGCATCAACCACACAAATAATATCTGCAGAATTTTTCACTACCAGCGCAAAGTTCTCCAGATCTTCATTTTTTTGTTTTACCTCTGCCTGCGCGCGGGCCAACTGTATAAATGAATCAACTTTGGCCGATGTTATATATGGGTCAAGCGGTTTGTATAAATAATCAACCGCACCTACACCTAATCCTTTAACCGCATATTTGGTTTCTTTAGATATAGCTGTAACAAACAATACCAGTATGTCTTTAGTCTTTGCGTTTGATTTTAGCATCTCTACAAATTCAAAACCATCCATCTCGGGCATCTGTACATCAACCAGCGCTATAGCAATATTATTTTCCCACGCGATTTTAAGCGCCTCATTTGGCGAGGTTGTCGAGAAAAGCTTGATATCACTCCGGCTTAGTAAAGCTTCAAGTGCTACAATATTTTCTATCCTATCATCAACAATCAGAATATTTACAGGGGAGATTAGCATTGTAATAAATATGGGTCAGTTGTACTATTTATTGTTGAAAAAGATCAAGTATTTCTTGTGTTTTCAGAATGTATTCGGCGGCATTTATGTCAACAGCCGCTTGCGGCATTTCGTTCATCTCAGCTTCATCCGGGTCCTGCACTATGGTTAATGCGCCTTTGCTTCGAAGTTTCAGTAAACCTTCGGCTCCATCAGCGTTCGCGCCCGAAAATAAAACCGCTGTGCAACGCTCTTTATAGATCTCGGAAACGCTTTCAAAAGTTACATCAATTGATGGCTTTGAGTACCATACAGCATCAGATACATCTAAACTAAAATACTTATCTTTTTCAATAAGGGTATGATAGTTTGCAGGGGCGATGTAAATAGTATTATTATTCAGTATATCCTTATCACTAATTTCCCGCATCAACATACGACTGCTTTCGGCAAACAGTTTTTCAATTTCGCTAAAAAAGTTTTTCTTCCGGTGGATGACGACAATCACCGTTTTATTAAGCTTGGCCGGAAAAATTTTTACAGCATTGTAAATAGGCTTAAATGAGCCTGCCGAGCCACCCAATAAAAGCAGGTCGGTATTGCGCCAGCGTTGTATTATGTTATCGTCAAGAGCCAATTTTTTGATATATGTTTTCTTTCTGATTAATCACCTTAAACTTTTTCCTGAACTTGTCAGACCGTATGGTTTCTTTTGCGCCCAAACATAAAAAACCAAGCGGAGCCAGGCTTTTGTAAAACAGATCCAGGATGCGCTCCTGCAAAGCTATCTCAAAATAAATAAACACATTGCGGCAAGTGATTAACTGAAACTCGTTAAACACGTTGTCCGACACCAGGTTATGAACGGAAAAAAGTGTGTTTTGTTTCAGTTCGCTATGGATGCTTGCCGCATCGTATAATATGGTAAAATGGTCGGTTATTGAACCTTCAAGGCCTGCAAGCTGGTAGTTTTCGGCATAGCTTTTAATTTTGCGTAAGCTAAAAATACCTTTTTTTGCTTCTTTAAGGCATTCGGTGTTAATATCGGTACCGTATATAAATGATTTTTTTCGTAGCCCCGCCTGTTGCATCAATATGGCCAGCGAGTAAGCCTCCTCGCCCGACGAGCAGCCGGCACACCATATTTTACTATGCTGATAGGATGCCAGGTAAGGTATAACCTGCTGGTTAAATGCTTTGTAAAAAGACGGATCGCGAAACATTTCGGTAACATTTACCGTGATCTCTTCTAAAAAATCCTGGAAAAAAGCCCGGTCATTTACCAGTATGTGTTTAAGGTCATAAAACTGCAGTTTTTTTAACTGCATTATACGGGTTACCCTTCTTTTTAATGATGCTTTCGTGTAGCTGCCAAAATCAAATCCATATATCTTTTTTACAAGGTCAATGATCTCGATAACCTGGGTTGCAGTTATTGTTTCGACGACGTTTGGCATATTATTTATCCAGCCATAATTGCATCAACGCTATTAATCTATCCATATCCACCGGTTTGGTTATATAATCATTAGCGCCTGCTTCAATACATTTTTCGCGATCATCCTTCATGGCTTTTGCTGTAAGGGCTATAACCGGCAACCTTGCCCACTTGCTTTGTTTGCGTATGTAGCGTGTAGCTTCATAACCATCCATCTTAGGCATCATTATATCCATTAGCACAATATCAATGTCGGTTATCTCTTCAAGCTTTGCAATAGCCTCCTCGCCGTCGCCGGCTATTTCAACATTCATATCATAACCTTGTAAAGCACTGCTTAACGCGAAGATGTTACGCATATCATCGTCAACTATCAGCACTTTTTTGCCCTTAACGCCGTCTTTGCCAGCGTTTACAGTTGCCGCTTTAGCTGCATAGCTGCCAGCCACCGGGGCATTGCTTATTTTATTTAAAAACAGGTTCACTTCGTCTATTAATCTGTCCGATGATTTATTTGTTTTAACCACCATCGCGTTAGCATATTTCATCAGGCGACTTACCGAAGTTTTATCCAACTCCATAGCTGTGTTTACTATTACCGGTAAGGACGAGAAACGGTCAACCTCTTTTATCTTATCCAGCAGATCAAGCCCCGAAATATCAGGAAGGTTAAGATCCAGTATCACGCACTGGTAGTCATTATCGTGAAGCATCCGGAACGCCGACGCGCCATCAAAAGCCTGGTCTACTGTAATGCCGCTATTCTGCATCATTTCTTTTAAAGCCTGGCTCTGCGCTTTATGATCTTCAACTAACAGTATCTGCTTAAACTGAGTGCCGGTATTAGCCATTATATCACCAAACAGCTTATCAAGCGTGCCGGTATCAATGGGCTTTTTCAGGAAGCTTATTGCACCTTCTTTACGCACCCTGGTTTCGGCAGCATCACCTGCCGACATCAGATGCACAGGTATATTGGCCGTTTCGGCATCCTGTTTAAGTTCTTTTAAAATCTGCCAGCCATCTTTACCGGGTAGCATAATATCTAATATAACCGCGTCGGGCTTATGGTCTTTAATAATCTGTACCGCATTAGTACCTTCATTTATCACGACAGATTTATAGCCATGATCGCGCGAGTAATCCTGCAATATATTGGCAAAATTCTTATCATCCTCAACAATAACCACTAATGGGTCCCTGCCGGGCTGGCTTGCCGGCCTGATTATGGGTCTTAGAAATTCTTTTTCGGGCGAGAAAGTTTCAACTGTTTGTACTTCGCCTTCATTGTCTGTAACAGCAGCTACTTTGGCTTGCAGGGGTATGGTCAAGGTAAACTCGCTACCTTCGCCTTGCTTGCTTTGCAACGTAATAGCCCCACCTAATAAAGCCGCTAATTCGCGACTGATAGATAGCCCCAAACCGGTACCGCCATATTTACGGCTGGTTGAGCCATCGGCCTGCTGAAATGCTTCAAATATGAGTTTTTGCTTATCAGCTGCGATGCCGATACCTGTGTCTATAATACTAAAGCTAACAGTTTGCGGCGATTTACCGGCATTGACATTTATAGCTATCGCCCCATTCTCAGGCGTAAATTTAAACGCGTTCGACAACAAATTTTTAAGTACCTGCTCTACCCTGATCTTATCTGTAAATAAGGTAGCTTCCACGTTTTTAACGCTGGTTGTAAACCTTATTTTTTTGTTGGACGCTACTTCGGCAAACAAGCTTTCCATATCTGACAGTATCTCGGTGATTTTGACATCCTCGTTTTGCATATCCAACTTGCCCGATTCAATTTTTGAAAGGTCAAGGATATCATTGATCAGCGTTAACAGATCATTACCGGCATTAAATATTACGCTGGCGTATTTTATCTGGTCTTCTGACAGGTTAGCCGGTTTATTATCTTTCAGTATTCGCGCCAGCACCAATATACTGTTTAGTGGCGTACGCAACTCATGGCTCATGTTAGCCAGGAACTCTGATTTGTATTTACCCGTGGTTTCAAGCTCCTCAACTTTAATGTTGATAGCGGCGCGGGCTTCTTCAATAGCCTGGTTCTTTTCTTCCAGTAAACTGGCTTTCTCTTCCAGTTCGGCATTGATGGTTCGCAACTCTTCCTGTTGCACACGCAACTCTTCTTCTGATGCTTCCAACATTTCTGTTTTGTTCATCAGTTCTTCGTTGGTTACGCGCATTTCTTCCTGTTGCGCGGCCAGCTCTTCGGCTTGCTGCTGGGTTTCCTCAAACAGATCGTGCATTATGGTACGCGCCTGGGCAGTGTTTACTGCTATACCAATGTCTTTGGCTATAGCAGTCAGGTAATCCCGGTCGTTCCCTTCAAGATCGTGGTTATAAGCAATCTCAATAACGCCCTTAATTTTTTTATCAAAGAAGAAAGGCACTATGTAAGTTTCTGTAAGCTCATTCAATAGTATAGACGATTGCAATTCGATCTTGTTATTCAGCTTACCTTTTACTGCAGTAGCTTTGCCACTTCTGGCCACTTCGCCTATCCAGCCTTCGCCTAAAGCAACAGTTTGTTTTATAGCAGTAATGTTTGAGAAAGCGTAGGTTGAGTAAAGGTCAAGCCTGGTTTCTTTATCGTTATATAAATAAATGGTGCCTGTTAATGCTTGCGTATATTCACATACTTTGGCCAGTATATTTCCGGTTAGTTCCCTTTCGCTTTGCTGGCCCGACATTTTTTCGTTAAGCGCGCCCATACCGGTTAACAGCCAGTTTTTAGCTTCGTTTTCATCTAATACTTTCTCCAGCTCAACATTGGTGATTTTTATCTCCTCTTCTATTTTCTTTTGCTCGGCAAATACCTTCTGTATATAGCGGAACAGGGAAACAATAATCAACAGGAATATAGTGGAACCTACAAGAATAAATATAATTGCGTTTGTTGAAGCGGCTTTTGAACTGGCTTTGCGTTCGGCAAGTAGCTGGTTTTCGGTGTCCGTAACATGAGCTATAACTTTACGGATGCCATCCATACTTTGCTTACCTGTTACAAACATGTTGTTTTGAACCATATAGGCTAAGCCTTTGAGCTCCAACGTCTCAATATTGGTTTTTAAAATATTTAGCTGGAAATTCACCGTTGTATTCAGTGAATCAAGCCTTTTAACCTGGATAGGGTTATCAGAAATCAGGGATCTAAGATCTTCCAGATTAGAATGTATAGCGGGGATGGCCGCGTTATATGGGTCAAGGAATACTTTTTTATTAGTTGCGCAATAACCGCGCATAGCTGTTTCACCATCTATCAATTCTTGCAATAAATTAGTTGATGTTTTAATTACCTTTTGGGTGTGATCAACCATTTCGGTATCATTCTCTAATTGGTTAATGCTATTATAAGATAGAACAGCAACAATAAACACAAGTAAGATAGAAACAGCGAACCCCGCCAAAACCTGGCTGCGGAAAGATAATTTTAGCATTATAAATAGTTTGGAATCACAAATATGTAAAAAAACTTGTTTGCATTTACGCAACGCAACTGTTAACAGATGTTTTTAATATTTGTTGCAGATATTTAATACTTCTACCTGGAATATTTTGACGTTTTGAACATAGAACCCAAAAGTGCCAGTAACGGACCAGTAAATAATACATACCACCCCCATTTAAATTTTATCAGGCCGGTTAAAAACCTTACTAATGATTTAAATGGTATAAAACTAAATGAGGTATGTATTTTTAAAAACGCACCTAAAAACAACACCAGTATTAATACAAATGATAATAAGGAAACAAATCGCACTATTTTAATTTTGTTTAACACCACTCCTAATATCCCTATTACAGACATTAGTAATACCAGCAGACCATAAGGCAACGAAAGGTCATAAATATTGAAACTATGAAAAATTAACGGACGCAGTAACGGGCACCAGGTACCGGCCATTAACAGTACAAAACCTATAAATGATACAAGTGAAGGTAAGCGCATAGTGATAACGTTATTTAGATATTTCCATTTTTTCGGCAAAGTGCGCACAATAGTCACGCAGGTCTTCTATGATATTGGTTTCGCCGGTTGCACGCAAAAAGCTGTCGCCCATGGTCATAAGGGTTTGATAAAAGAAGATCTTCATTTCATCAACAGGCATATCTTTTGTCCACAGGTCAATACGCAACGCGTTTTGATAGTTTTGATCCCACAGGGCCAGCATTACCGACTTAACAGGCACAGCCTCTTTATTGGCCGAGTCGGTCGATTCCCATAAAATATTTTCAGGAACGTTATTTTCGTCAAGCTGTACGGTAACTTTTATTTCGGCAGTTTTCATTAGTTTTATTTAACAAGTAAAAATATAATAGTGGCCAAAGTTATAAAGCTTAGCTCAATCAGCCATAATTTTTTAAGGTCAGGGAAGAAATTACGGAACATTATATCCATAAATGACACTACAAAGGCAAACAGCAAAAATATCAGGCTTATTGCGCCACCCAGGTGCGTGAATTTCATGCCGGTAATTGCGGCTCCGTTTATCCAGATATAAACAGACAGGATTAAGAAGAACGCAGTGGCAAAGTTTAAGGGTGTTATTTTGATCTTCATTTATTAATGCTTCTTTTTAAAATTCTTTGGCTTACCTTTTTTTGGAGGGCCATTCTCGCCGGTACGTTTAGCGCGTACGGCAGCGAATTTTTTCTTTTGGTTCATCGTTTTCTTTTCGTGGAAGGCTCCTTTAAAATCGGGGTCTTCCTTACGTTTTTGCAGATCTATCTCACGATTTTGATCCTGGCGCTCCTCGTAAGGTGTTTCTTCAATAAAAACGTCGGCAGGCATGGGTTCAACCGGGATAGTTTGTTTAATCAGCTTTTGGATCTTGCCTACATAATATTCTTCGGTTGGGTTACAAAACGTTATTGCAACACCTGATTGCAGCGCTCTACCCGTGCGGCCGATACGGTGCACGTAATCTTCAAAAACAACCGGTACATCAAAGTTAATAACGTGGCTCACGTCGCTCACGTCAATACCCCGCGATGCAACGTCGGTTGCTACCAGTATCTTAACTTCGTCGTTCTTAAACGCGTTCATGGAGTTGATACGGGTGTTTTGCCCTTTGTTGGCATGCAGTACCCTTACCTGTCCCTCGCCATACTTGCGTAATAGAAATTTATACACGTCCTCTGCAACGGTTCGGGTTTTACAAAAAACCATCAGCTTTGTAATATCGCCTTCGTCTTTCAACAACTCGCGCAACAGGTTGATCTTGGTTTTCATGTTTGGCACATGATACAGCTTTTGCGTAACGGTTTCGGCCGGTGTAGCCTGCGGACTAACCTCTATAACCGTAGGGAACTCCAGGAAATTTCCTGACAACTCCTGGATCTTATCAGACATGGTGGCCGAGAACAATAGGTTCTGCCGTTTAACAGGTACAACCTCCAATATCCGGTTTATCTGGGGCATAAAGCCCATATCCATCATTTTATCAGCCTCGTCCAACACCAATACCTGTAAAGTTTTGGTAACGATATGGCCCGCCAGGTAAATGTCCATGAACCTGCCCGGTGTGGCTACAATAATATCAACGCCTTTATTAATGGTCTCTATCTGCGTTTTAGGGCCAAGGCCGCCGTAAACAGATACAATGCGCAGATCGGTGTATTTTGAATAGGCTTTTACGTTTTCTTCTATCTGCATAGCTAACTCGCGCGTTGGGGCTATGATGAGCGCACGCGCATGGTCGCCCTGCGCATATTTAAGGCGCATAACAATGGGCAAAACATAGGCTGCGGTTTTACCGGTACCTGTTTGCGCTATACCCATAACATCCTGCCCGTTTAATATCGGGGGGATGGCTTTTTGCTGCACAGGCGTAGCCTCGGTATAACCGGCATCGGCAATTGCGTTTAAAACTTGTCGGTTAAATTTAAAATCTTCAAAGCTTGCACCCATGCGGCAAAGATAGGTTTTTCTTTTAGGTGAAAGGATAAAGGTTGAAGTTGGTTTAGGCTGACAGTTACCTGTCCCTGAGCTAATTAAAAAGAAATACTTTTTTTACTCATTTCAAAATATGTTTTTATATAAGATAATTACCACTTAGAACAATATAATTAGTTATTTCGCTTTAAATTTAAATATCTAATGTCTGAAAATAAAAAAAAATGGCAGAAGCCTGAAATCTATCTCGTATCTTCAAACCCGGTTCAAAATGGTATCCATGTAGGAACTCATGAACATTTGATCACACACTCAGCACCCGGTGGGTCTACTCTTCCTGGAAAATTTATATTATATACAGCTCCACTTAAGGGGCATATCCGTAACCATACTAAAAATTATTACGCGTCTTAAATAACGAGGCTTTATTGTAATAATTCTTAAAAAATGACGGCATGAAAGGCGCAAAATAATTGCGTCTCTACAAGTATACAAAAATAGAAGCGCTTTTTGTTGTACAGGTGTAGCCTCGGTATAACCGGCATCAGCAATAGCATTTAAAATTTGCCGGTTAAATTTAAGATCCCCGAAAGTTACTGCTATGGCGCAAAGATAGGGTTTATAGTCCGAAAGACCGTAAATCCGGACGATAAAAGCTTTTTGATTGGCTGATTTTAATGTTCTATTTTTAGCCCCATGCAGGCAGATAAAGAAATTCAAAAATGGACAGTAATAAATGAGCAGGATGTATCGCCAAGCCCGTGGTTTCCGGTATTAAAGCATACGGTAAAGCTGGGTAATGGCAACATTATCGATGATTATTACTTCTCACCCTTAGGAGATGTGGTGCAGGTACTGCCTATAACTAAAAACAACGAGGTAGTATTAGTAAAACAATACAAGCATGGCATGGGCGAAATACTGCTTGAACTGCCCGGCGGCATGCAGCAAAAAAACAAATCGGTTATTGAATCTGCTTTAAATGAGTTGGAAGAGGAAACCGGCATTAAAACAACGGCCGATAAGTTAATATCATTAGGAAAAATAGCAAATAATCCCACCAAGCTAAAACAGGTAACCTATGGCTTTATACTATTTGATGCCGAGTTTAACACTGTGCAAAAGCTGGACGCCACCGAAGATATCCAGGTAATAGTGCTGCCCGCGCCGCAAGTTTTGCAAATGGCCATTAACAATGAAATATGGGTGACAGATTCGCTTAACTTTATATTAAAGGCTGCCCTGGCTTATTCGGATATTTTTGATCTGGCGGGCCGCTAATCGTCTAACACAAACTCAATAATAAATTCAGTACCTATATTTTCTTCACTTGTAAGGCTGATCTCGCCCCCAAGCATTTCTACCTGGGTTTTCACCATGTAAAGCCCCATGCCCTTACCTTCGGTATTTTCATGAAAACGCTTGTATAAGCCAAAAACCTGGTCGCCTTTTTTTTCCAGGTCAATACCCAGTCCATTATCTTTAAATATTAATTGCAGTGTATTTTTTACTACCATGCTTTTTATTTCGATCTTACATGGTATACCCGGCTGACAATATTTTACGCTATTAGTTATCAGGTTGTAAAATATGCTGTATAGATAAGCCTTTATAGTTAACAGTTCGTTCTTGTCGGCAAAATCATATTTGATATCAGCATCATGTTTGATCAGGTTTTTAATACTGGTTTTAATATCGTCCACCAAATCAGAAAAAACAACAATTTCCCGGGTTTCATTAACGCTGCTTTTTACTTGTAAAATATTGTTAAGGTCCTGCACCACATTGTCCAGTTTCATAACCGATGTATTAATGGCCCGCTTAAGTATCCCTTTATCTTCTTCACTAACATCAGCATCGTTCAGCGCGCCTGACGCACCAATAATATTTACTATAGGTGCCCGCAGGTTGTGTGATATAATGTATGCAAACTGTTCAAGGTCATTATTACGGGTCGTCAGGTCGTTTAACATCTTTTTACGTTCAATATCTGCCTGCTTTTGGTCGGTAACATCCTGTATAATGCCGTAGATCCGTATCAATTCTTTATCGTTGTTCCAGTCGAACCTTGCTTCGCTGTATCCGTAACGTAAGGCGCCATCATTCCGTATAAATCTAAACTCTGCGGCAAAAGCATTAAAAGATTTAGTTGACTTTTTTATAGACTCTTTCACTTCCTTTAAATCATCCGGATGGATAAACGAAAAGAATAACTCCTTCGAGGGTGTTGCATACGTTTTAGTAATCCCATAAATATGGTACATTTCGTCCGACCATACTTCTATTCCTTTTACCACATCAACTTCAAAGTTGCCAATTTTTGCCATTGCCTGCGCCTCTTTTAATCGCGACTCGCTTTGCGATAAGTTCTTTTCGGCTATCTTTCTGACATCATTCTGAAAAACCAATTCATCATTAGCAAAAGCAAGTTCAACCGCACGCATTTCGCGCTCTTTATTTTGGAAAACAAGCTCCTTGTTTGCTATTATTAATTCGGCGGCCCTTTGCCCTTTCTGACCATTTTGAAATAACAGTTCCTCGTTAGCTACTGCCAATTCGCCGGCACGTGCTTCTTTTTCTTTATTTTGATAGAGTAATTCAACATTTGCAATTACAAGTTCAGCGGCTCGTTTCTCTTTCTCCTCGTTCTGAAATGACAATTCAACATTAGCTATAACTAATTCGGCGGCCCGTTTTTCTTTTTCGTCGTTTTGATACAATAACTCCTTGTTGGCGACGATCAATTCTTCGGCACGTTCGCCTTTTTCTTTGTTTTGATAAAATAGTTCGACATTTGCTATTACTAGTTCGGCAGCGCGTTTCTCTTTTTCGTCGTTTTGGAACAATAGCTCTTTATTAGCAACAGCCAATTCGGCGGCCCGTTTTTCCTTTTCATCATTCTGGAATAACAGTTCTTTATTGGCGATGATCAACTCTTCGGCACGCTTGCTTTTTTCGCCCGTTTGATACAAAAGCTCTTCGTCGGCAATTATCAGCTCGGCTGCACGCTTGTCCTTTTCGCTACTTTGATAGGTTAACTCTTTGTTAGCAATGACCAATTCGCCTGCGCGTTTTTTCTTTTCGCCGTTTTGATACGAAAGCTCTTTTTTTGCAATTACCAATTCGTCAGCACGTTTTACCTTTTCCCCGTTTTGGAAAGATAACTCGGCGTTTGCGGAATTCAGTGCAGTTGTTTGCCGCTCTCTTTCTTTGTTTTGCAGCAAGTAATAACCTGCCATTAATAACAACACAATAGTAAAGCTGGCCATCAAAACAAATACCACTATCGAAAACTGGTAAAAAACGCTCAAGGTTTGTAAACTCACCGCTTTTCGTTGCTTTAATAATTTTTCCTCCTGTTGTTGCATGCCGGTAATAACGTTCCTAATAGCTGCCGAATAGTAATTGTCGTTTTGATTAGACAAAAAAACCATAGCGGCACGCAAGTCATGCTGCTTCCTTATCGCTACTACCTCAAGTGCGAAGGCAAAACTTTTATGTACATAAGTATTAAGTGAATCTACACGTTGTTGTTGCCGGGGATTATCACGGGTAAGGCTTTTTAGTTTCTTTATATCGGTAAAAAGTTTATTTGCTGTAACCTTCATCGAGTTAACAAAGGCATTATCATTAGTAAGTATAAAATCCCGCGAATCTGTCTTGAGGTCCTTACTATCTGAAAAAATGACCGCTGATTGCTCAATAACTTGCTTGGTATGATCAACTAATTTCTCTGATTCTAATAATCGTTGATTGCTACTGTATAGCGCAGAACCCAACAAGAAAATGCCAACCAGGATTACGAAGGAAACAATCAGGAACTTTTGTCGGTAAAAAAACTTCATGTGGACTAAGATTTGTGAGGATCGGCTGTTAATGTATTTACACTACACAACTAATAGCTATATTGTTTCATATTTCGAATTGTTAATCAAGGGTTTATAATTAAATTTCGCGTGTGTTAATAATTGTGGTTCAAGCTAAATAACTTTCCATATTGATCAGTTTACACCTTTCAACTATAAAACTATCTTTGCATTATGAGCACCATCCTGATCAAAGCCTCCACCATAGTAAACGAGAACATGCAATACGTTGCTGATATTTTAGTAAAAGATGGCCTGATAGATAAAATTGCCTCCTGGATTGATGTGCCTGCCGACAAAGTGATCAATGCCGAAGGTCTGCACTTGCTACCCGGCGCTATTGATGACCAGGTGCATTTTCGCGAGCCGGGGTTAACACATAAGGCGGATATCCATTCAGAATCGCGCGCGGCTGTAGCGGGCGGCATAACATCTTTTATGGAGATGCCTAATACAGTCCCTAATACGTTAACACAAGAGTTATTGGCAGATAAATATGCCATAGCAGCTAATAATTCGTTAGCTAACTATTCATTTTTCATGGGGGCATCTAACGATAACCTTGACCAGGTTTTACGTACTGATATAAAAAACGTTTGCGGCATCAAGGTTTTCATGGGATCATCAACAGGCAATATGCTGGTTGACAACCCGGCTACTTTAGAGCATTTGTTTATGCAATCGCCAATGCTGATAGCTACCCATTGCGAGGATGAAGCCACTATACAAAGCAACCTGGCGCATTACAAGCAATTATTAGGCGATAATATCCCGGTTAGGCTGCACCCTAAGATCCGTAGCGAGGAAGCTTGTTATTTGTCATCGTCAATGGCTGTCGCGTTAGCAAAAAAACACAATACACGGCTGCATATCCTGCATATATCAACCGAAAAAGAAACACACCTGTTTGATAATACCACGCCGTTAAAAGATAAACGAATTACTGCCGAGGCTTGTGTGCACCACCTATGGTTTAGCAACAAAGATTACGAAGAAAAGGGCAACCTGATAAAATGGAACCCGGCAGTAAAAACCGAAGCCGATCGCGACGGTATTTTAGCAGCTGTTTTAGACGGACGCATAGACGTAATAGCTACCGATCATGCCCCGCACACCATCGAAGAAAAAGCGTTACCCTATCTGCAGGCACCATCGGGGGGGCCATTGGTTCAACACGCCCTGCCGGCGATGCTGGAACTTTATCATCACGGTAAAATAACGCTTGAACAAATCGCCGAAAAAATGGCACACAATGTTGCGATCTGTTTCCAGATAGAAAAACGCGGCTTTATCCGCGAAGGCTACTATGCTGATTTGGTTTTGGTGGACCTTAACAAACCATGGCAGGTAAACAAAGCCAATATCCTTTACAAATGTAACTGGAGCCCGTTTGAGGGAACTACATTCAGATCGAAAGTAGTACACACTATTGTGTCCGGTAATTTGGCCTGGAGCGAGGATAAGTTTGTTAGCGACACTGCAGGTAAGCGAATGAGTTTTGAAAGGTAATCTTTATCGTAGCGATGAGTTTAAAACTCATCGCTACGATAAACTATTTGAATTATTTTACCTCCCCATTCTCCACCATCTTCTTCATCCCGCCAAAAATATATTGCCAGTTAGCTTCCGAATGCTCTTTGGCCGCTTCGTCTTTAACATTATCCTGGCTTATGGTTAATGTAGTTACGCTATCGGTTTCAGATAGGTCATAAGTAACCGTTTGGTAGTTTTCGGGAATATCGGGCAAATTACTCATGCTGCTCCAATAGCTGTATTGCAGGTAGCTGCCGGGTACAATGTCCAGAATTTTGCCATGATCGCGATATACTTTGCCGTCCCACTCACCGGTCCACACAATGTCGCTGCCCTTTTGCCAGTCGCTTATTTGATGGGTACCAAAAAAGTATTGCTTAACAATTTCTGCATCCGTTAGGGCTTTCCAAACTAATACCGCCGGGGCGTTAATGCTAATTGATGTTTTTAAATTAATGCTTGTCATGATCGTTGTTTTTTAAAGGTGATTGTTCAACAGTTAGTAATACTAATTGTTACAAATAAACAACGTGGTATTGACAGCAGTATGTCAGTAGGAAATAGAAAAGTTGCGTTGCAGCAATTTCTCCGCAAGCTCACGCACCCTGTCTTTCAAACTATCGGGAGTAATGATCTCGGCTTGCTCGCCATACATCATATACCAGCGGGCAAAGCCCTCAAGCGACGCAGTTAAAAAAGTCATTTCAACGCTATCTCCTATTTGCTTTTCGGATATAAAACCGCTGTAATACTTCTGGTTCTCCAAATGGTTGTGGATGCTTTTATCAACCAAAATAATTACGGCCTCAAGGTCTTTCTCTTTTGCGGTTTGGGCTATGTATTCTTTCAGTGCCGGGTGTTCATCAGTGTAATGATCGTCAGTAACGGCAAGGTTTTTAATACGGTCTATACGGAAATCCCGGTAATCTTTCCGCAAACGGCAATAGGCAATTAGATGCCAATAACCCGACAGGTAAAATATCCCGATAGGTTCCACATACCTTTTGGTATGTTCCTGGCTGTGTTGGGCAAAATAGTTAAGCGCCAAAACCTTCTTTTGTGCAATGCTGTGTAGTACGGTTTGGATATGATCTGTATTAGCGGTTTCGGGCATGGCCATCGACTTGAAAACGGCTATACGGTCGTCCATGCTTTCCAGCAGGTCCTTCTCGGTAGTTTTTAAGATGGCGCGCACCTTGTACATGGCCGATTTATAGTTGGTTGTGGTTGATGCATCCGTTAGCTTCTCTACAAACTTTTCGGCAGTTAAAAAGGCGGTTGCCTCTTCTTTGGTAAACATTACAGGCGGCAGGCGGTATCCATCCATAATAGAATAACCTACCCCGGCCTCGCCAATTAACGGTATTCCCGCCTCTTCCAGGGTTTTAACATCTCTGTAAACGGTACGCAGGCTGATGTTGAAACGTTCGGCTATATCAGCAGCTTTTACAACCCTGCGCGATTGCAATTGGATCAATATGGCTGATATACGGTCGATGCGGTTCATTACAGCCAAATTAAAAAAAACAAAGTACATTAGGTAAATATTATACCTTTTATGGAAGATAAAATTGTAACCCTGGCATCGTACTATAACTTAATGGAAGCCGAAATTGTATTGGGTTTATTAGAAGCCAATGGCATAGCTTGCTTTTTGGCTGATGAAAACGCCATAGCTGCTAACCCGTTTTACAACCAGGCCTTGGGTGGCATTAAAATAAAAGTATTTGAGCACGATCTTGAAAAATGTCGCGAAATACTGGAACACTCTGACGAGCAGGAACTGGACAACGAATAAGCCAACATTCCTGCCTGTTGTAATTATCTAAATACATTAAAAGCAGTAAGACACATTTTTTTTATATTGCATCATGTACAATCGCCGAAAATTTATCAAAGTATCGTCCATAAGCGCTTCTTTAACAGCGCTTTCAGCGTCAGCAATAGCTAAGTCTGTTTTAAACGCAGCGCCTGCTAATTATCCGATAGTTATATCAACCTGGGATTTTGGTGTTGCGGCTAACAAAGAAGCATGGAAAACACTTGCTAAAGGCGGCAGGGCATTAGATGCTGTTGAAGCCGGTGCTAAAATACCCGAAGCTGACATGAAAAACCATAGCGTTGGCCGGGCAGGCTACCCCGACCGTGACGGACACGTTACCCTGGATGCCTGTATTATGGACGAACAAGGCAATTGCGGCGCGGTAGCGGGGATGGAAGATATTGCTCATCCCATATCGGTAGCTCGCTTAGTGATGGAGAAGACCCCTCACGTCTTATTGGTTGGCGATGGTGCCCGCCAGTTTGCTATTGAACAAGGGTTTAAGGCCGAAAAACTATTAACACCAGAATCTGAAAAAGCGTGGAAGAAATGGCTGGTAAAACATGAATACAAGCCAATAATGAACAGCGAGAACCGGCGCCCCGGCGACAAGTATAATCACGATACCATTGGTATGCTGGCTATTGATGCCAAAGGCAATATATCAGGCGCATGTACAACCAGCGGCATGGCCTGGAAAATGCATGGTCGTGTGGGCGATAGCCCTATCATTGGTGCAGGTTTATATGTAGATAATGAAGTTGGCGGCGCAACATCTACAGGTGTGGGCGAAGAGGTGATCCGAAATGTGGGCAGCTTTTTGGTGGTCGAGCTGATGCGCCAGGGTTATAGCCCCGAGAATGCCTGCAAGGAAGCCTGCCATCGCATTATCAAAAAGAAACCGGAGACTGTTAAAGAGATCCAGGTGGGTTTCTTAGCAATCAACAAAAAGGGTGAATACGGCGCTTACGCCCTGCATAAAGGATTTACGTTTGCTGTATGCGACAGTAAAAAGCAGGATCTGATCATCCCGGGCAAGTTCTATTACGCTGACGTTAAAGACTAATATATAAACATGATATCATTAGAGGTTTGTGCAAATTCAATTACTTCGGCTTTAGCAGCGCAGGATGGCGGCGCGGTACGGGTAGAGTTATGTGGCAACCTTGAAGCGGGCGGCACCACCCCCTCGCCGGGGCAGATAACTGCTACCCGTAAGCTGTTAAACATCCAACTATATATATTGATCCGCCCCCGTGGCGCTGATTTCTTATATACCGATGTCGAGTTTGAAACCATGCTTGAAGATGTGAGATATTGCATTGCAGCAGGTTGCGACGGCATAGTAACCGGTATCTTAAAGGATGATGGCACGATAGACAAAGAGCGTTGCACCCAACTGATACAATTAGCAAAACAGGCCGGTTTGGGTGCTACGTTTCACAGGGCGTTTGATATGTGTAACGATCAACATCAGGCGCTTGAAGATATTATTGATATGGGGTTTGAACGCATACTAACCTCCGGCGGAAGAAGTACGGCGGTAGAGGGATCTCGGGCTATTGCAGAATTGGTTAAACAAGCCAATGGCCGCATAGCTATTATGGCGGGCAGCGGCATTACCGAAATAAACGTGTTAGACCTGGTGTTGTTTACCGGAGTAACAGAAGTGCACGGCACGTTACAAGCGCGTGTACAAAGCCAAATGAAATACAACAACGACCATATCATAATGGGCAGCAACTTCGGCGACGAATACGCCATAGACATTACCAGTGTTGACAGAGTAAGGAATGTGATTAAGAACGTCAACAGTTTATGAGTAGGTGATCCATTAAAAAAAGTGGATCACTTGGATCACTCTTTTCGCATAACTATCTGTAAATAAAATATTTAACTTTTTGAGCGGATCACCGTGGATCACTCTTATTCGTCAGGATTTTTAAGTTTAAATCTTAATTAAGATACTGATAATCAGTATAGGCGAAAAACAGCCTTTTTTTGTCATTTTTCAGGGAGTGGATCACCAAAAGTGGATCGCCTTATTCGTCAGGGTAATTAAGTTCAAATTTTAGGTAAAAAATTGACAATCAGCTAATTGATAGAAAATAATCGTTTTTATTGAACTTCCTATAAAAACTGGTTGGTTTATATCACTTAAAATCACACACTAATCACCATTTAACACTCACTAATTACCGCTCACCACTCATTACCGCCACTAATTCTCTACTAACTAAATCATTAATTCAATAATTCATTAATTCACTAATTAATAAAAGCTCACCGGCAACACCAGCTCAATAAAGTTTGGTCCTACACCGCCAAAAACATCCTTGTCAAGCAACCGACTGTAGCGGATCCCAAAAGTTAAAGGTTGCTGGTTAAACCACTTGGTATCAAAATACAACTCGGCGCCTGTTGATCTGAACGTGCTGGTTGCCGTTGATTTATTGGTGTAGAAATAGTTGCCCTGGGTATAGTCATAGAATAAGTTACCCCTTATCCGTAAAAAATAAACCGTATTGGCTACGCCTGCATCCGGGTAAGCAATAGGGAAATGGTAGTTAATACCCACCTTATTCATTTTGAGCAGGTTTTCTGCAGTGTAGCCCCGGCTAAACGGAAAATTATTAGAGAAGCTAACCACGTTATCCTGCCCGCTACGCTGGTAAGCGCCCGTTACAACCAGGTTGTGGTTGATAAAAAGCCCGGGCAGATACAGGCTGCCTGTCGCCAAAAACTGGTTGGCGCTTAGTCCGCTGATTGCTCTTTTATAGTTAAATGCGAAGCTTTGCGCCCAGCGCGGATAGATATTTTGCCTTGCCTGCTGGATCCTATTGGTAAAATTGATGCCGCTGCTCACATAGGTATAAGCCTTGTTTAAAATTGCCTGGTAAGATTGTTGAAACGAGGTGGTACTATAGTGTATCGAACTGCCGAGGCTAAGATTTGTTAAATTTTTACCACTGCTTAAGTTAAGCGGCACTTGCAGGCCGGCATGTAAGTCGCTCTCGTTCCAATATACACTGATGCCCTGGTAGCGTGCGCGCCTGTCCAAGGTATAATCAAACCCGGCTGATATATACGGGAACAACGCACCATATACCGCATCAAACCCAAACTCTTTGTAACCTTCGTCGCGGTTATAACTAAACACCAATTGCGATTGGAAGGTATTTATTACATTTTCGCCCTGTAGTGAAACCGTATAGTTAGGGTCGTTAAAATCGGGAATTAAGCTGTGGAAGTTAAACAGGTGATGCGCCTTATTGTATTTGGTTACTGTTAACGGCTTATTAGCTACAGTTGGTAACAGATCGGTTGCCGAATCTCTTTTCAAGGCTGATATTTTAAAATCAGGAAGATCGCCCGGCACTTTATTGTCGGTTACCGCGCGCCACCCGGCCAGGTTATTTTCGGTTTCCTGTAACCGGTAGCCAAAAGCTGTAAACTCTACCCATGCAAGCTTATTTGCCATAGCTGTTGGCTGGTATTTATTGATACCCGGCCTATCAATCTCGAACAACTTCCCACTGCTGATATTAACCGCGAACAGACGGTCGGTTACACCCGCTGTTGCAGAAAAGTATATAAAGCTGCCCTGTATAAAAGGTACGCCTATTGGCTGGTAAGAGTAAGCCAACAAGTATCTGACATCACCGGTGCGGATATCTATAACAGCTATAGACATTTGGCCCGCCGCGTTACGTACAGCGGCTATTAGCTGCCTGTCGTTATAAAACTTCGGATAAGTATAAAACAGGTTATCCTTATTAGGCACAACCGAGATTACTTTACCATCAGCAGCATCAATTATGTGCAATTCGTTCTTGCCAGACGCGGCCATTTGCACTGCTACTATCCGCTTGCCATCCTCCCTAAACGCCGGCGAAAAGTATTTGGTACGCTTGGTCAACCGGCGCTCTTCGCCGGTGGTAACATCTAATACCCGCAGTTCGTTATAATCGCGGTAGCTCCATCGCGCATCAGGCTTTAGGGCTGCGTACACTATTTTATCCCTATTATAATTAAAATAATTATCTAACGATAATGATTTGACGGCTATCTTTCGCTCCTGTCCGTTTGTATTGATAGTAAACTGCGGTAAATGATCATAAGTACTTTTCACGTAAATAACCGTATTGGGGTTTACATACGCCGGATATTGTTCACTGGCAATAAAGTGCCGGTTTTTAGCGGCCGGGATAGCGGTTGAATTATAAGCGACCTGGCTTTTAAAATAATTAAATCCATTGGTATGGAACTGCTTAAAATCCTCGCCCGAGTATTTCTTTATTGCCCGTTGCATGGGGTAAAACAGTCCGTGATATGATGCTGCGTCATGGGTTACTTTCCGCCAAAAGTCATCGCCATACTTCTCGCGGCCGTAGGCTACCATCATATAGCCCATCGGGTACCAATCAGGCACATAATCAACTAACGATCCGTTGCGCAATTTCATCCAGCTATAATTCTTGTCGGCGTTCCAAAGAGCGCGATAGCCATTATAGAAATAAGGTAATCTTCCCCTGCCCTGCTGGCTCACATGGGTTTCGTTAAAAACGGCATCGCCCTCAAAAAACCAGTTAGGTATCGCAAGATCGTTGCCAAACGCCTGTCCGGCATCACCAAATAAAAACCGCAACCCGCGCGACAGGCCTACATTAAAATTATTGTATTGCTGTACGTGCCTGAACTCGTGGATGGCTAATTGGTCGGCCCAGGGCAGCGTGCCTAATTCGAAGCTATTTTGGTCGGGTGTTAAATAAAACTCGCTCCTGAAAGGCGCAAGGCCAACATAGGCGTTTGATATGGTAGTTTGATTTTGTAATACTATGCTGATCTGTTTTTGTTTAAAACCGATGGTAGGTTTTGTAGCAATGTCCATCCGCTTTATAATATCTGCAACGCGGGTAGCTGTCGAGTCCATCCCTGCAGGGAATATAACCTTAGCGGCAGGTATGTTTACCTGTTTCCATTTAATAGATGGTGGGTTGCCGCCAAACTCCTGCGCTTTTAACAGGGTAGACGATAACAATAACGGCAATAAAAAAACAATTACCTTTTTGGGGATATTCATGTACTACTAACTTAGGGGGTAAAGCATAAACAAGTTATGCTTTATAAAGAACAAATAACGGATAAATTTACTTTTTAAGTACCTTTATAACAAATATGAAAATCCTGATCCTTAGTATTTTTTTACTTGTTGCTAATTCAAGTATTGCGCAGATAGTTATTGATCCTACTATAATGACGCGCTATAATGGCGCAGTTAAGAAATTACCGTCCGAATATAAACAGATACTTTTAGTGAAGGATTTTGGTGGAAGGCCGCCAAATTTCGCCTGCTATTCTATAAATACTGTTGATACATTAAATAAAAAAGACAAGAAAACCACGCAAAGTGTTGTAACAATCCGCGATGTTGATATTGTCACAGGTAAAGTAAGTGACCAGGTGTCGACTATACCAAATAACCCGCCCGAGCCCCTTAACCTGATTAAAGCATCATTAAAGGGCGATACATTAATACTTAGCCTGGGTGCAATAGGTCCGCCCTATACAATCGTTAAAATAATAAACAAAAAGGTAACGGGTTATTACCAGGAGTATGCAAAAAGAGACAGTATATTCAGGCTCAAATTATCAGACCAAAAAACAGATGAATTGAATATCCCGTTGAGGATATCATCCATAAAACTAAACGGGCTAAAATTTGAACCTAACCAGGTTATTTATGGCGAGATAAGTTTGGCTACTACCCCATATTATGTTGACGATTCTGATTTTACAACTGGTTATATTAATAAACGTCTCCGTTATAAATTTGTGTTTAAAGCTACTATCTACGCCGAGCCGTTAGTAAAACACTAATAATAGCGCGTTCTTCTAAAATTGTAATAGTATGACAAGCCATAGCCTAAAACTACCTACATTTGCCGTTTGTTAAAAATACGCAATGGCTAAAGTTTCTATTAACCTGGCAACAGGCTCTATACAAAAAGAAGAGATCATAGTAGGTATTGACCTGGGTACCACCAATTCGTTGGTGGCCTTTATCAATCCCGACAAGAACGCACAGGTAATTAATGATACCGGCAAGGGCGTTTTGGTACCTTCTATTGTACACTTTGGCCCAACCGGCGATGTTGTTGTAGGCAACGAAGCCAAAGACTTTTTAATAACCGACCCGCAAAACACCATATTTTCTGTTAAGCGCCTATTGGGCCGCAGCTATAAGGACATAGCTAACTATAAGGACTTTTTTAGCTATAAAGTTATTGATGACGATAGCGAAAGCCTGGTAAAAATAAAAGTTGGCGATAAGTTTTATACGCCTATAGAGCTATCGGGACTGATATTAAAAGAACTAAAGGCCCGTGCCGAACATGCTTTAAAAACACCGGTTAATCGCGCGGTTATAACTGTTCCCGCTTATTTTAACGACTCGCAGCGCCAGGCAACCCGCGATGCGGGTAAACTGGCCGGACTGGATGTTTTACGTATTGTAAACGAGCCTACTGCGGCAAGTTTGGCTTATGGCATCGGTTTAAATCCGGAGGAAACAAAAACTATAGCCGTATACGATTTGGGTGGTGGTACGTTTGATGTATCTATTCTGCAAATACAAAACGGCATTTTTGAAGTGCTGTCAACCAATGGCGATACCTTTTTAGGGGGCGATGATTTTGACCGCGCCATAGTTGATTACTGGATAGAGAAAAACCAGCTTAATAAAGCTGAGTTTATAGCTAACCACGAGCTGGCGCAGGAGCTGCGTTTAAAAGCCGAAGAGGCCAAGAAAGCGCTGAGCCACCAAAGTATATTTAACGAAAAGATAGGTGACATTTGGTGCACGCTGGATAAAAACACTTTCGATGGATTAATACTGCCTAAAGTACAGCAAACCATTACCGCCTGCGAAAACGCTTTGCGTGATGCTAATTTAACTATCGACCAGATTGATGAAGTGGTGATGGTTGGCGGATCGACCCGTACCGCGCTGGTTAAAAAAATGGTGGGCGACTTCTTTAAACGTCCTGTTCACGACGAGGTTAACCCCGACGAAGTGGTTGCCTTAGGCGCGGCCATACAGGCTGATATTTTGGCGGGTAACCGTAAAGATATTTTATTGCTGGACGTTACTCCGCTATCGTTAGGCATTGAAACTATGGGTGGATTGATGGATGTTATTATCCCGCGTAACAGCAAAGTACCCACTAAAGCAGGCAGGCAATATACCACCTCAAAAGACGGCCAGGTAAATATGAAAATTGCGGTGTACCAGGGCGAACGCGACCTGATAAAAGAAAACCGCAAGCTTGCCGAATTTGAGCTAAAAGGCATCCCCGCTATGCCGGCAGGATTCCCTAAAGTTGATATTAATTTTTTGCTGAACGCTGATGGGATCTTAAAGATCCAGGCTATTGAGTTACGATCTGGCGTTAAACAGGAAGTTGACGTTAAACCAACCTACGGCATTACCGACGACCAGGTGGAACAAATGCTGATGGATAGCATTACCCACGCTAAAGACGATGTAAGCCAGCGAATGCTGATAGAGGCCCGTACCGAAGGCGACCAAATGGTATATACAGTTGAACGTTTTGTACAGAAAAACGGCAGTTTCTTATCGGCCAAAGAATTAAGTTCCACAGAGAAATACATAGCCGATCTGAAAACTATTTTAACCACCGGCGATAAAGATGCTATTCACAAACAAATTGATTTGGTGAATGAGTTTACCCGCCCGTTTGCTGAGCGTTTGATGGATCATGCAATTGGTACAGCTATGAAGGGTAAGAGTATAGAGTAAGGCTATTATTACTTTCAAATAACAATTTCATAAAACAGATAGGTAGCTGTATTGTAGTTAAAGAAACGATTAAGTTTAATTAACACAAACATCTACAAAAATGAAACGCATATTATTGTTATTATTAACCGCAGCAAGCATTGATTATGCTTCCGCACAAACCGACGCCAAAAAATTGGCGGACGATAAAAAGTTTAAATTTACTGCTACAGCCGCCACAATAGCTGCCGCTGCCGATCCTCAACGGGCCGGGGCCTCTATCAGCTCGGCAAGTAACCCCGATAATCACGTTACCCTACCTGCCGGTTATACCGTAACGGTAACGCCCGACTCGGTAGCATCCTACCTGCCCTATTATGATAAAACCAGTACTGTAGCCGATGCTGTTGGGAGCAGTACTACTATACAGGAAGATCCAACTAAAGTTTCCGCAACTGCATACGATTATGAAGTTAAGGACAAGAAAAACGGCAGTGTTGTAATAACCATCAAACCTAAAAACCCAGGCAAGATCACCAAATATAACTTTGATCTATCGCCCGACGGGAAAGCCAAACTCGAGGCAACCATAGGTAACCAGATAGTTAAATACGACGGAACCTATACCGCTTTATAGAAACAAAAAAGGCCCCGATATCGGGGCCTTTTTTGTTATAGATTACTAATCGCTTCCTGTTCTTTTAAAGCGGTAATGTTGTTCTTACTGCTGAACACGCTGGTTTGATTAGCAAAATCTTCTAACAAACCTGCTATCGCGTCAAGGTTATCTGCAACGCGCTGGTGCATATCCGGCAAAACTTTTTCTAAACCTTTATCGCCAAGGTCCATATTGTCGACCTCGATTTTTGTCAGCTTAGTTATAATTGCCTGTTGGCTATTTTTTAGATCTTCCAGCTCGTGGACGATCTTTTCCATTAATCCAAATTTCTTTAAAGTATCCATAGGTTGTTTTCTTAAATTATGTTCATTTACAACACTACCTAACCAAAAATCGTTCCGAATTTGGTTTTATCGTTTATAACTAATATCTTAGTTATATGAAATATCTATCTATCTTCCTTATAATTCCACTATTTTTTGCTGCTAATAGCCGCGCCCAGGACACGCGCAAAACAGACGATGCCTTACTGTTGGAATATTACCAGAACCAACGATTTGCCGATGCACTGTCCTATTTAAAAACCATTTATACCGAACCTGTGACGGACGCGAAAGAATTATCGCGCCTGGCTTACACCGCTGCACTGGCCAAATTACTGCCTGATGCGGAAGGTTATTATCAGCGGGTTTATGATCGCGACTCTACCAATCAATCTGTGTTATACAATTTGGCCAGTATAAATCAGCGCCGGGGTAATAATAACAAGGCCGAGTTATATTTTAAAAAACTGGTGAATTTAGATACGGTTAACTTCAATGCTTATAACAGGCTTGGCCAGATAAACAGAGATAAGGGGGATTTAAAAAATGAGATCTACTATTTCGAAAAAGCCAATAAGCTTAATCCAACAGATCCGGATGTGGCGGTTGACCTTACCGAAGCTTACATTATAAAAGATCAGGATCAACAAGCCGAGAAAGTATTGGCAATAGCCATTAATGCCGATCCTGATAATATCATTTTACAACAAACCTTGCTAAGGCTAAGCTATGTACAAAGCAAATGGAAAGAAACTGTTAAAACCGGCGAGCAGTTATTGTTATTGGGCGATAGTACATCTGCCACCCTTGCTAAATTAGGGCGGGCATATTTTCAGACAAAAAATTATGTGTGCGGGATAACTATTTTATTAAAAATACCGGAAGACAATCAAACGGAAAACACCGCTTATTATACTGCCGGTTGCTACAAGATGCTTAAAGATCAAAAAAAAGCCATCTTTTACTTTACTAAGGCTATCACCTTAAGTATATCTACCAGCACGGGTACTTATTATAATGAAATTGCCGATAGCTACGAAACCCAAAAAGCCTTTAAAAAAGCACAGGATAATTACCTGAAGGGATTACTATACGACGAACAACCGATGACCTATTACTACCTGGCGACGATGTTCGACAGCGAATTAAAAAATAAAAAAAGCGCGTTAAAGTATTATAAGAAATACGTGGCTGCAAAGCCCGACGAAAAACAAAAGAAATATAAAGATTTTAGTGAGGCACGGATAGTGGCATTATCGGTTCATTAATAGATAATTGATCCAGACTTACGAAGTTTTAAAAACTTCGTAAGTCTTTTCCTAACTATCGGTTCATTAACCGGGCCACGTATTTGCCAATAATATCAAACTCCAGGTTTACTACCGATCCTACACTTACATTGTGCAGGTTAGTATGCTCGAAGGTATAAGGTATAATTGCTACCGAAAAACTATTGGCTTGCGAGTTAACCACCGTAAGGCTGATACCGTTAACGCAAATAGAACCTTTCTCGACCGTCACATTGCCTGTTGCAGCGTCATATTCAAAAGTGTACTCCCAACTGCCGTCGAGGGCTTTAAACTGCGTACAAACGGCGGTTTGATCGACATGGCCCTGTACTATGTGTCCGTCAAGGCGGGCGTTCATTTGCATGCAGCGTTCAAGGTTTACGGGTTCGCCGGTTTTAAGATGGCCCAGGCTGGTTTTATTCAGGGTTTCTTCAATAGCGGTAACGGTATGTTTGCCATCTGCTACAGCAACCACCGTAAGGCATACGCCGTTATGCGCTACAGATTGATCTATCTTTAATTCGTTAGATATAGCCGATTCGACCGTGATATGTAAATTGCCCTGATCGTGTTTCAGATCGGTTATTTTGCCTAACGTTTCAATAATGCCTGTAAACATATACCCCCCAGCCCCCTAAAGGGGGAGCTTTTGGTATTGCGAAAATAATTATATTAATTTAGAGCTATGCATATCTCTAACCAAAGCGCCGGAATTTTACTGTATCGCAACATTAATAACCAACTGGAAGTTTTCCTGGTTCATCCGGGCGGGCCGTTTTTTAAGAATAAAGATGAAGGCGCGTGGACGATCCCTAAAGGCGAGTTCATGCCCGATGAGGACCCGTTATTAGCTGCCAAACGCGAATTTTTCGAGGAGACGGGCTTGCAATTAACAGGTAATGAAGAGATTAAACTTACCCCTATCAAGCAAAAAAGTGGCAAAACAGTGCATGCCTGGGCCGTTGCCGGCAATTTTGACCCTGCAACATTAGTAAGTAACCTGTTTGAAATGGAGTGGCCTCCCCGATCAGGCAAGAAAGCCAGCTTTGCCGAGATTGACCGCGGCGAATGGTTTTCTGTTGATGTAGCTGAAACAAAGATCAATCCGGCGCAATTTCCTTTAATAGCCCAGTTACAATCACTTCTTTAACCAAGCATAATATTGCTTATAATTGCATTAAGGCATGAAGAAGATAAAAGCTTTTTTACGAGACAACGCAAAACAAAGTATCCCATTTGTGGCGGGCCTGTTTGGCTCCAAAATATTGAGCAAACAGGATACGCTGAAAAAGCTGGCAGCCTACCAGGTCTTCTCAGACCCCGGCCAGGAAATAACATTACCCTCATCCGGCGAAACCGGGTTACCTGTTGCTGATACTTTTGCTAAAAGCCGGGTTGTAGCAACATCAGCGGTAAATGTATATCGCGTTAGCGATAAAATAAAGATCTATCCCTATGGCGGTGTAAAACTTGGCCGCGATGTATTGGATCTGGATTTTGGCTCAGCGCTGTTTGTTAAAACTTTATTTAAAAGTGATGATCGCCAGCTTATTAAGTGCGATACCTGCATTGTGCTTTGGTCGCACGAATGGGGGAACGGTTATTTTGACTACACCTATTTTATTTATGCCAAATTACTGCGTATAAAAAGCGCGATGCCCGAAGCTGAATTTAAAAAGGCAAAAATTGTTTATCCACTGGTAAATACCGCTTTCGAGAAAGAGCTGTTAAAATATGCCGGTGTAACAGAAGACCAGGTACTGGATAGCAAAACACATAATATACAGGCAGCTAATTATTACCTCGGCAATAATGATAGCTGGTATTACCCTAATAAAAGTGATCTGAATTTATTGCGCCAAACCTTACTACCCCATGTGCTTGCCGGCAAAACCGGCGAACGGATCTACATTTCGCGCAAAGCAAGGCGCAAGCTTACTAATGAGGCTGAGGTGATTAAGGTTTTAAAGGAATTTAATTTCGATATTATTGAAGACACACCGAAATCCGTTGCCGAACAAATTACGCTTTACAAAAACGCTAAAGTTATTATCGGGCCGCATGGCGCATCTTACACCAATATTATCAATTGTCAGCCTGGTACTATATTGATTGAGCTATTCCCAGCCGGTTATTACCCTGATTATTTCAGGAGTTTATCAACCTCTTTAGGATTACAATACTATGCCATTTTTGAAGATAATATCGGCGAAACATATTACCACAATTTGATCGACGATCTGACTATCGATGCGGAAAAAATTAAAACCGCATTGCAAAATATCTTATCATAGCCGCAAAGCATAGCATCTTTATATTTCCTTCCGATTTTTTACCCAGTTTGACGGTTGATTAGCACCTTCATCGACCGTTGTTTTAACACCGCTTAGTAACTGCTCCATAACAAGAGCGGCTATTAGTGCTTCCTGCTCATTTTCAGTTTGCAATACTTCGGGTGTGAAATATTTCTTTACAAAGTGTGTATCAAAATTACCCGATATAAAAGCCTCGTGCTGCATAACAAACCTGCCGAAGCCTAAAGTGGTGGTGATACCGGTTATCTGATACTCATTAATGGCGCGTACCATACGCTCTATGGCTTCTGTCCGGTCTTTACCGTAGGCTATCAGCTTGGCAATCATCGGGTCGTAATAGATCGGGATCTCCATCCCCTGCTCAAAACCATCATCTACACGAATCCCGGGGCCTTTAGGGGTTACATAAGTTTGCAGCGTACCGATATCCGGCAGGAAATTATTGGCAGGGTCCTCGGCATATACCCGCAGCTCTACAGCGTGCCCGTTAATTTTAAGGTCCTCCTGTTTAAAGCTGATGGCCTCGCCCCTTGCTATTTTTATTTGTTCTTTTACAAGATCGATACCCGTTATTAACTCGGTTACCGGGTGCTCAACCTGCAGGCGGGTATTCATCTCAAGGAAATAGAAATTAAGCTCATCGTCCATGATAAACTCAACCGTGCCTGCGCCGGTATAATTAACAGATCGGGCTACATCAACCGCGCACTTGCCCATGGCTTCGCGGATGGCAGGTGTTAATACGCCCGACGGCGCTTCCTCAATAACCTTTTGGTGCCTGCGCTGTACCGAACAATCGCGTTCAAACAGGTGTACAATATTACCATGCGTATCGCCCAGTACCTGTATCTCAATATGTTTGGGCGATGATACATATCGCTCGATAAAAACAGAACCATCCCCAAAAGCCGATGTAGCTTCTGATACAGCCAGCTGCATTTGCTCTTCAAAATCAGCCACAGTATCTACTATCCGCATACCCTTGCCCCCACCACCGGCGGCAGCTTTTATCAGGATAGGGAAACCAACCTCGACAGCGCGTTTCTTTGCTTCGTTAACATCGGTTATAGCTTCCTCGGTACCGGGCACCATGGGGATATCATATTTCATGGCCGCGGCCTTTGCCGATAACTTATTACCCATTATCTCCATAGCCTCTGGCGACGGGCCTATCAATATTAAACCGGCCTCGCGTACCTGGCGGGCAAAGGCAGCATTTTCGCTTAAAAATCCATAACCGGGATGGATACCTTGCGCACCGGTTTGCCGGCAGGCATCAATAATTTTATCGCCAACAAGATATGATTGGTTTGATGGCGCTTCGCCAATAAATACCGCTTCATCGGCATAACGTACATGCAGGGCATCCCTATCGGCTGCCGAATAAACGGCTACAGTTTTAATACCCATCTCGCGTGCAGAACGCATTATTCTTAAAGCTATTTCGCCCCGGTTGGCGATCAGTATTTTTTGCATAACTAACAAATGTAGCAGATTTGTTTAAACAGTAATAAGTTAGCCGATTTTTTATTGAGGGATTGTTTGATAACAAAAATGCCCCCGGTTTTCGGAGGCATTTTATGTGTTTTATATTGTGCGATTAACGACCGCCGGCACCTTGTGGCCGTGGCTGACCGGCAGGAGCACCGCCCGGAGGCACCATACCCGGGCCACCAGGACCGCCGCCGCTTGGACGTTTTGGCCAAGTTGCTTCTTCTAAGTGAGCTACGCCACGGTGACAGGTATAGCAGTTAACACTTCCCAGTTTGGCTACACCAATAGAATCTTTATCTCCACTTTTAAAATATTTTTTGTTGATTTTAGTTGCCATTAAATACATTTCGCGGGCCATTTTTTTCTCCGGCTTAGCGTCGCTGGCAAAATCGGTTTTTTTGGTTTCGTCGTTGCGTGCATGGCAAAAATTACATCTAACACCTAACGATGAAGACCACTGACGCATAACATTTTCAAGGTCTTTATGCGAAATGTGTTTTGGTAATACTTTAAGGTTTACCGCTTTTTCGTCTTCTTCCTTTTGTTGTATCAAAGTCATTGAAGCCAAAAGAATAACAGCCGAAAGTAAACATATTGGAATTAACAGCTTTTTATTGAAACGCATAATTGTCATATTTAAGTCATCGAAAATAACTCATTATTTTGAATGTTGCAACATTATTACTCGGGTAATATTAATATTACACATCAAATGGCTTAACTAACTCTTCGCTTAACTCCCAAAGGCTGTTACGCGCGTTGGTATCATTGGCCACGGCAGCAGGCTTCTTTACTTTTTTCTTATAAAAATACTGGCCGCTTTTTGATTCCAGTTTAGGGGCAGTGGCCAGATAAATTGGTGTCTCAGCGCCTTTGTCGGGACTTATCATAAATGGTGTAACCAACGAAAAAAAGAACTTTATAAAGCCTGTCAGTTTTGAATTAAAGCTGGTTTTAACCACGCCGGGATGCAAAGTATACGCTGTAATGCCTTTATCCTTATACCTTTCGGCTAATGATTTAGTGAAGTATATGTTAAACAGTTTGGTGTTTCCATAAGCCTTTATAGGCGAATACGTATCGGGGTTTTGAAGATTGTCAAAATCAGGCTTGCCGGATTTATGCAGATCGGAGCTTAAGTTGATAATCCGGGCATGGCCTTTCTGCAACAAGGGCATTAAACGTTTGGTCAATAAAAAATGGCCCAGGTGATTGGAAGCAAATGTTAGCTCAAACCCATCCTTAGTTAAGGTAAAATCATTAAACATACCGCCGGCGTTATTTATGAGCACGTTTATGTTAAATAATTTGGCTGTTAGTTCATCGGCTGCTTTCACAACTGTAGCCAAATCGGTAAGGTCGCAGTAAATAATATAGATCTCTTTGTTTCCGGTATCGGCGGTCAGCTTTTTTTTAACTACCTCTCCCTTAGCAACATCGCGCACCAGCAAATATAAAGCATACCCTTTTTTTGCCAATGCAGTGGCTGTTGCTTCGCCTATGCCCGATGTTGCGCCTGTTATTACCGTTGTAGTAGTTGCCATGTTGTTAAATTATGTTAAAATGGCCGATATATTGAATTTTTGTGAAAATAAATTTGTATAATTACGAACAAATCGTAGATTTACGAAATAATCGTAATAACAATGGAAAAATTATCAGTACAAGAAGAAGAAGCTATGCAGGCAGTATGGCAGCACGGCGAAGGTTTTATTAAAGATTTTCTTGATGCGATAGCCGAGCCAAAACCACCTTACACTACCCTGGCATCAACCATAAAAAACCTGGAGCGCAAAGAGTTTGTAACCGCCGAGAAAATGGGCAACTCGTTCCGCTATAAGGCTGCCATTAAAGAAGAGGAGTACAAAAAACGCTTTATGAGTGGCTTTGTGAATGATTATTTTGAAAACTCGTACAAAGATCTGGTTACGTTTTTCGCCAAAAATAAAAAGATAAGCGCGACTGAATTAAAAGAGATAATTAACCTTATTGAAAACTCTAAATCCTGATAGCCATGCCAGCATTATTTGTTTTCTTGCTTAAAGTAAATATAGCGCTCATTATATTTTGCATGGGCTATTACCTGGTGTTGCGCAAGCTTACTTTTTATACACTAAACCGGGTTTATTTAGGTTTGGGTATTATTTTCTCATCTATCTATCCGCTTATTAACATAAATGATTTTTTACAGCGCCACCAGCAAATTGCCAAACCTGTGGAGCAGGTGGTATTAAACTGGAAAGCTCCCGAGCAATTTATACAACAGCCGGGCTATTGGTACTGGGCAACCATTATTTTTTGGTTAGGCGCTACAGTTTTTGCTTCGCGATTATTGGTACAACTATTCTCTTTATATAAATTATACAGAAACTCTAAACCTGCAACTATACAAGAGCATGATGTGCGGGTTACTACTGCCAATATCAGCCCTTTTTCGTTTTGGCAAAACATTTATATTAACCCGGATAATTTAGATACTGCCGACCTTAAAAGCATTTTACAGCACGAGCAGGTGCATGTTAAAGAATGGCATACCCTTGATATTTTATTAGCCGAAATAAGCCTTGTGTTTTACTGGTTCAATCCCGGTGTTTGGCTGATGAAAAAAGCAGTGCGCGAAAACATAGAGTTTATTACCGACCGTAAAATTTTACAGGCGGGTATGGATACCAAAGCTTATCAATACAGTTTATTAAACGTAAGCATTGCCGCAACGGCATCGGCGGGTATTACTAACCATTTCAACTTTTCGACATTAAAGAAACGCATTAAAATGATGAACGCGAAACGGTCATCAACTGTAAACTTGACGCGTTATGCGTTTTTAGTTCCGGTTGTTTTGATTTGCTTATGTGTATTTAGTGCATCAAAAGCAGAGTTGGTTAAAAACAGTAAGATTGCTTATAGGTCTGTTACCGCATCGGTAAATAAACTGATCACCATAGCTAGGCCCAAGAGCATTACTAGTGACAAAGCGCAGGCGAAAAAAACTTTGCTTGCTGACACCATTATCAAGCCTAAAAAAGTAAATCGCGTAATTATAATAACTGATACCGATAGTCATAAAAACTTCACGTACACTATCGACACAAAAGGCAGTAAAGACAGCACCAAAAAATATACCATTAAAATAGTGGGCAGTGCTAATGGCGACCAGGAAACTTATACTGTAAATGGTGCGAAAGTAAGCAAAGAGGAATTTGAAAAAATTGCCCCTGCAGATCTGAAAAGTATCAGGGTAAATGATGTTGACGGCATGGGCCCACGCATTATTAATATCCGTAAAAAAGATACTACAGGCCACGTATTTACTTTTGTTGATAAAGACATAAGACTGTTACCCGGCGATACCTCAAAACGCATAACGCAGATAAGAGTAAACGGCGGTAACTATGCTTATGTAATGGCCGACTCTAAATCTGATAAAATTATATTAAGAGATAAGGACGGAACTGTTAATACATCTGGCATAATGTTTAAACGTACCGAACCAAGTATTAACAACATGTCAGATAAATTGATTGTGCTTAATGGTAAAGAGGTTGATGCAAATGACAAAGCCTGGAAAAAACTACCTGCCGCCGATATACAAAGCGTAAGTGTTAAAGACAGCCCGGATATGGTGGAGAAATATGGCGACAAAGCCAAAAACGGTGTAGTATTTATCACTACAAAAAAAACAAAATAACCGGATCAGTTATATACTAAGTGAGGGCCATGCCGGAATATCGGCGTGGCTTTTTGTAACTATCATATTACCCTATTAGCAATGTTACAATAACCTTTAGCTGCGCACGCAAGTACTATTTATCTTTGATAAGAACCTGTAAATTAAACCTATTCCATCATGAAAAGCTCAAAAATAATCGCCCTGAATAAATGGCTGTTTACCTTATTGTTATCGGCTGCTTTTGTAACTGCATATGGGCAAAAACCACCTTCTGAACAAAAAGGCAGTGTGCGTGCACCATCAACCATTAAAATAGATGGAAAAGCTACCGAATGGGATAATAAATTCCAGGCGTATAGTAATCACACACAGTTTTATTACACAATATCCAACGACGATAACAATCTATACCTTACCGTACAAGCCGACGAACCACCAATAATAAGGCGGATAATTAACGGCGGGATAACGCTTACAATTAACAAATCAGGAAAGAAAAAAGATGGTGAAGGCATCCATATCACCTATCCTCTACTTTCGCGATTTACTGTGCCTTTAAAAAACCCAAGGGCAAGATTTAACGGCCCTGCCCCAGTTACCGAAGGCGATTCGTTAATGAATGTTACTAATACAAGGATGAACGATAAATCAAAAGAGATAAGGGTGATTGGGATTAAAAATATTGACACCTTAATCTCAGTTTACAATACCGATGGTATTAAAGCCGCATCGGCATTTAATAATAAAATGGTTTATACCTACGAAATGGCTATCTCCTTAAAAACACTTGGATTATCAACTAAGAACCCTGCCAGGTTCATGTACCAGGTTATGATAAATGCAATGGAGAGCAAAGGCATAAACATTGTCAAAAATGAATCGGGGGGTATAGTGAGCGTAAACATTGTTGGGCCGAATGCGGTAATGGGCCAGGAGGCTACTGATTTTTGGGGTGAGTATACGCTGGCGAAGTAACCCTTGTTGAACCAGACTTACGAAGTTTTTTTAAACTTCGTAAGTCTTAAAGGCTAACTCGCTTCTGCCAGTTTCTCTTTATCCAGGATCTCTAACAATGCCTTTTCCGCGATGTTAAGCTCGGCGGTTTTAATATCTTTGTCTTCGTCTAATTGTTTGATGTAGTGGAATAGCCTGCCTTCTTCGTAGCTTTTTATTACCGTAGGGTGTACGTAATATTTTTTACAAACCGTGCGGGTGTTTCCTAAGTTAATGGCAACTTCATCTAACACGCTAACTATTTTCCTTTTACACTCGGTTATAGTTTCAAACTCGCCGACCTCTTTAAATGCATACAGCGCGCTAACGCTGCCAGTCCAGGTTCTGAAGTCTTTGGCGGTAAAATCTTCGCCGGTTATGTCTTTTAAATAGGTATTGATATCGCCCGATCCGATAGCGCACCGATTACCATCCTCAGCATAATACTGGAATAATTCTTTACCGGGTATATCCCGGCATTGCTTAACCAGCTTGGCCAGCCTGCGGCTTTGAAGCGCAACTTTATGGAACACGCCCTTCTTACCCTTAAATTCAAATTTTATGTTTGTGCCATCTATCTTAACGTGCCTGTCCTGCAGGGTTGTTAAACCAAATGACCCATACAGTTTTTTATACGACTCGTTACCTACCCTGATACTTGTTAGCTCCATTAACCTAACCACCAGGGCAACTACTTTATCATGATCCAGGTTATGCCGGGCAAGGTCCTTATCTATCTGCTTACGGATCTCGGGCAGGTGCGATGCAAACGTTTGTAGCCGGTGATATTTAGATTGATTACGAATTTTGTTCCAGTCGGCATGGTAACGGTATTGTTTGCGGCCCGCGGCATCAGTACCCGTAAATTGCAGGTGCCCATTCTCAAAAGGCGAGATCCAGACATTAGTATAAGCCGGCGGAATAACCAACCTGTTAAATCGGTTAATCAACTCTTTATCTTTTACCGTTTTGCCGTCGGCATCGATATAACTCCAGCCGGTTCCTGCTTTTTTGCGGGTATAGCCGGGGGTCGAGTCTGCAACATAACGCAGGCCCACCGCTTTAGCAGTTATTTTAGGGTCGCGGCCAATCTTTTCAAGTTTTTTAACCAGTCTGTTCATCGGTAGGATAACAAGGAGATTTGTTATAAGTTTGGTAGGTTGAAAGGTAATTTAAAAATGTAGACAACCCTCTTTCCGCCGAAGGCGAAGAGAGGGTGATCGAGCGCAGCGATGATCGGGTGAGTAAACGGCGAAGCGGACATTGGCGCTAATAAATGCGCACCGTTGACTCACCCCGCGACTCTACGAGCGCGGCCCTCTCTTCCGCAAGCGGTAAAGAGGGCTTTTTAAAACCTTTTTACATCTTACTGACCATTTTATCAAAACACAAACCGCAACTTTATAATTTATCTCACAACAAACCACAACAATTTATGAAATACAACTTTTTAGGAAATACCGGCGTGTTGGTATCCGAGATCTGCTTTGGCACCATGACCTTTGGCGGCAGCGAAGAAGGTATTTGGGGCAATATTGGCCGCATACAGCAGCAAGAAGTTAACCAAATGATGAAAACCGTAGTTGATGCCGGAATTAACTTTATTGATACCGCCAATGTTTACTCGTTTGGTAAATCAGAAGAATTACTGGGGCAATCAATTATCGATCTTGGTTTAAACCGCAACAGCCTTGTAATAGCTACCAAAGTGCGTGGCCGTATGAGCAAAGATGTTAATGATGTTGGGTTGAGCCGGTTAAATATTTTCCAGTCGGTTGACGCCAGTTTAAAACGCCTGAAGCTGGACCATATAGACTTATTGTACGTTCATGGTGTAGATCTTTTTACACCAATTGAAGAAACCGTTCGAGCCTTAAATGATATTGTGTTAACCGGCAAAGTGCGCTACATAGCTATTTGCAACTGGCCCGCCTGGATGGTGATGAAAGCACAAGGCATTGCCGATAAAAATGGCTGGAACAAATTTGTAGGCCTTCAATATTTTTATTCCCTTTCGGGACGTGATATGGAGCGCGAGATAGTGCCGTTGGCTGCTGATCAGAACCTGGCTATTTTTCCATGGAGTCCGCTGGCTGGTGGTTTCCTATCAGGGAAATATACCCGTGATAACGCGGCACCCGGTGACGGTCGCCGTGAAAAGTTTGATTTCCCGCCGATAAATAAAGAAAAGGCTTATGATATTATTGATGTATTGAGCGACGTAAGCAAAGCCCATAATGTATCAGTAGCGCAGGTGGCACTGGCCTGGGTGCGTTTACAAAAAGGCGTAACCAGCACCATCATCGGTGCTAAAACAATTGATCAGTTAAATGATAACTTAAAATCTATCGAGATCACCTTATCAGCAGATGAACTGAAAAAGATAGATGACGTAAGCGCATTACCAAAAGAGTACCCGGGCTGGATGGTTGAAAGGCAAATGGGCGACAGGTTTGTTAAGTAGTGATGAGTTATGAGTTTTGAGTAGTGAGTATTTAACTCATTACTCAAAACTCACTACTCAAAATTTTTACCACATGCTCCACCTGCTCCGGATGTATATCCAAATGCAATACAAAACGGATCCGGTGTTTATCGGTCGACATTGCGTGTATCCCCTGGTCAGCTAATTTTTTCAATACAACATCCGCCGGCTCAACGGTATCAAACAATACAATATTGGTCTCCGCGGGCAATACGTTAGTTACTGCCAATGATTTGCTTAATGCTTCAGCTAAGATCTGCGCATGGGCATGGTCTATCTTTAAACGCTCTACATGATGATCTAAGGCATAAATCCCTGCGGCCGCCAAAAAGCCGGCCTGGCGCATGCCGCCACCTAATACCTTACGGATACGGCGGGCATATTTAATGGTATCCTTATCCGCCAGTAAGACCGAGCCAACCGGGGCGCCTAATCCTTTGGATAAACAAACTGAGATCCCGTTAAAATATTTGCCATAGTCAGCAGCTTTATCACCGGTATGGGCAAGAGCATTAAAGATCCGTGCGCCGTCTAAATGCAGCTTTAGGCCTTTGGCTTTACATAGTTCGGCAATGGGTTTTATTTGCTCTAAAGTATAACAACTGCCGCCACCTTTGTTCACTGTATTTTCCAGCACCACTAAACTGGTATGCGGGTAATGGATATTATCGGCGTTTATCTCCGGCTCAATCATTTCGGGCGTTAAAATGCCCCTATAACCATTTAACAAACGCGTTGATACACCTGAGTTAAAAGCTATGCCACCACCTTCGTAACGGTAAACGTGCGCGGTTTGGTCGGCAATTAATTCGTCCATCGGCTGAGTAAAGCATTTTATGGCTATCTGGTTAGTCATGGTGCCTGATGGGCAGTAAATACCGGCCTCCATACCAAAGATCTCCGCAGTTTTCTGCTCTAATTGGTTTATGGTTTCGTCCTCGCCAAAAACATCATCACCTACTTTGGCATTAAACATGGCCTCAAGCATGCCGGCGGTGGGTTTGGTTACGGTATCGCTGCGTAAATCAACAGTAATCATATTAAATTTGCTAAAAATGCGTTATTTGTATTTTTATATCTTATGCGCACAATTTTAATCAATTTATGCTTCATGTTGTTATTTCTAACAGCAAAATCACAAACCTGGCAATCGGGCCGTTTTTACGACGTTAAGGGCAACCTAAACACAGGCTTGATCCGTTTCGGTGCCGGCGGAAGAGGCCCCATAAAAGACGAAGCATTTATAGAATATAAAGAAGACGCCAAGGCTGACGAAATGAAACTAAGCGCCAGTGATCTGCGATCGTTTGTAGCAGGCCGTGATAGCTTTATAGTTGCGGCTTCAAGCGGATGGTCGGCTTACCAATTGGACTTTGTACAGGTGGTTGTTGATGGACCACAACGCTTATTTGTGGTGCGCGGCGGAGGAGGTGGCGGCAGTGGCGGCGGCTCTGGTTTTAAACCGGGTATTAGTATTGGTGCAGGAGGTGGTACAGGCGGCGGCAGCGGTTTCGGCGGCGGTGTAGGTGGTGGTGTGTCAATCCCGATTTTTGGAGGTGGTGGAGGTGGCGGTGGCCGCAGTGGCAAAACCGCTTACTTTTATGGCGAAAACACAGCATCAATGAAACCCATAACCGACGAGAATTTTATTGACGTTATGAGCGAAGTTATGGGCGACGAACCTGAGGTGGTTGAAAAAATACAAACCAAAAAATTCGGCCCGCGCAGTATGGATAAATTGATAAATTATTTCCGGCAGGTACAAGCGGGTGGACAGTAAAGATTAGTTATTGAAGATTAAAGATTAGTTGATTAACAAGCGGATATAACTAATCTTTAATAACCAATCTTCAATCTTTATCAACTAATCTTCATCAACCAATCTTTTTCCTTAAACTTTTCAAATTGCTGATCTATTTTTGATTTTTTCTTTACGAAATCATTAAACAACAACTCGTAAACTATTTTGCCCCAAATTATGATAACCGGCCAGGCTTTCATGGAGTAGCGGGCGATATACGGCTGTCGGATAAATTTAGGCACTGCGTCCGTTAACCCCAATCCCGTTATAACCAACACCAAAACCAGGAATATAATATTAGTAGTACTATATGGTTTATCCTGTATAAGCATCCAGATAAACACACCCGTTACAGCTATAATATAGGTGGGATGCTCTGCGCCCGTGCTAAATATAACAATAAATATCAATGCCGATGCCAAGGTTTGGATGCGATATTTAAATGATTTATACTGACTAAATCTTAACAAGGGCAGCAAGAACAATATCGCACCCGCTGCAATAAACGGCGGGTTAGGGATATTTATATTTCCTGTAATACGCCTCACTACGCCCATCACACAAATATCCTGCGGCGAATCAAAATAAGCGTTTAACCCTACTTTACCATGCAGCGCACTGAACCATTGCGGGTATGAATTAAGTACATATGCCGGGCTGCTTATCAGCATCGGCAGCGCCAAAAACACAACAGACCATATAGCTGACCATAACACAAACTTGCCTTTGTTTTTAGAAAACAAAAAGAAAACAAGGCCGATGATTGGATAGAGTTTTATTAAAGTACCCAATACTATAAACAGCGTCGCCCATTGCTCGCGCCCGCGTTCAACCAATATAAAACTAAGCAATATCATGGCCGTTATAGCAGGGTTAAACTGCATGTAAAATATGGAGTTGGCATATTCAATAGCACAGAGCAGCAATAGCTGATTTTTCTGCCGGATGGTAAATGGCAGCAGATGTATGGCCATTAAAATGGCTATCGCGTTAGCAATTTCCCATAATAAAAAACCCAAGCCATGCGGTAATAAAGCCGAGGGTGCTATAATTGCCGTAAAAACAGGCCCGTAAAAGTACTCATCGCCATACTCCTGCGGATAAAAGCCGTACAAGGTTTTTTCCTCACGGGCGTGATAGTATGATGCGCGGAAGATCTTGTAATTGTTATCAATATTGCGGGTGTATTTAAACAGTGTGGTATAAGCAGCCACGGCGATATACAATACCCAAAGCCACTGATAACCGTTTAAATAGAGAACCCGCTTGTTGCCCATGGCAACAATTATACAATTATTTTAAACATCATTACAGATGTTTTAATAATTACGATTATTGGCCTATGCAGCTTCTTTACCGTCGACCTGGTGGCGTTCAAACTTGTCGGTCATCAAAATTAATGAGGAGGTTTCTGTTAAAAAATCTTTAAACAACAACTCGTACATCATAATAAACCAAACCACCAAACAAGGCCAGGCCTTCATTACGTAGTTCATGATGATCTCATTACGGATATATTTTGGGAATGCGTCTGTTGGGCCAAGGCCGGTAATTACCAGTAATAAAACTATGAGTACGATGTTGCGGCGTGTAAAAGGGTTCTTTTGAATAAACATCCATAATACCGCCCCTGTTACGGCTATAATGTAAGTTGGATGCTCTGACCCGGTACTAAACAAAACCACCATCATTAACACCGCGGCTAAGTATTGCAGCCTGAAAATAACTGACCCATATTGTTTAAACCGTAGCGCCACTGCTGATAACGATGCCGCACCAAATAACAGGAATGGCCAGTTAGGAATGGTAGCAGCGTTTAAAAGTTTACGGCAAACACCCATTATAGAAATATCCTGGGTGGTATTCAGATCAACATTTTGAACATTTTTAAGTTGCAGGGCATGCATCCAATCGCCATATGAGTGTAGCACAAACGGCTTACTTGATATAAGCATAGGCAGCATAAAAAATATTGCAGCCCACAATAATCCTGATATTACAAACCATTTTTTATTTTTCGAAAAGATAAAGAAAGCAATACCTGCGATGGGGTAGATCTTTATGAGCGTGCCCAGTGCGATAAAAAAACTTGCCCAGCCATCTTTACCCCGGCTAACCAGCACGAAGCTGAAGATTATAAATGCCGTGACAATGGTATTGAACTGGATATTATGTACGGTATTAGCAAACTCCACCGAACAGAGTAGCAGTAGCAGGGTCTTTCGTTTCTCAGATATCGGCAATAAATTCACCGCCCAAAGCAAGGCGACTGCACTAAACAGGCTCCAGCATAAAAAGCCCCAAACATCGGGCATCAGCGCGAATGGTGCCATTAGTATACTAAAGGTTGGGCCGTAATAATTAAAATCATAATATTCTGTGGGGTACTCGGCATACAGGTTTACCTGCGCACGTGTGTGGTGGTATACCTGTTTAAAAATTACGTAGTTATTGTAATGATTTGGGGTGAATTTATAATGCCAGCAGAACACGGCTACCGCAATCCATAGCAGGCACACCAATCTATAGTTGGTTATTAATGAGGGGTATTTTTTCATTTCGTAACAGAAACGTTACAAAATTAAAAACTCCCTTTACAATTCCAAAAAAATCTAAATGTTTTGGGCTATAACAAACCCGCTTGCCCAGGCCCACTGGAAATTATAGCCCCCTAACCAGCCCGTTACATCAACACATTCACCTCCAAAAAACAACCCGGGTATTTTCTTTGCTTCTAATGATTTTGAGGATAGTTCATCTGTTGATACCCCACCACGCATAACCTCGGCCTTATCATACCCTTTATCGCCGGCAGGCTTAACTTTAAAGTTATGGATGAGGTTGTCTATCGTTTCCATATCAGCCTTGTTTAGAGACGCCAGATTCTTTTCTACTGGCAAATATCCATCTAATGCTTCCGCAAACTTGCGGGTATATATGGCAGACAGATAATTAAGCAGGGTTTTCTTGCCGTTTAGCTCGCGCTCTTCGTTTATAAGGTTGGTAATACTTTCGTTTGGGAGCAGATCGATATAAATAAATTCGCCGGCTTTCCAGTATGATGAGATCTGTAAGATTGCAGGTCCGCTAAGTCCCCAGTGGGTAAATAAAATATTCTCTTCAAAACTGGCCCTATCGTTCCACACCCTGCAAAAAATACTATTGCCCGATAGCTGTTCATACCATTGCTGGTCTTTACCGGTAATAGTAAGCGGAACCAGTGCTGGCGCGGTATCAACAATTTTCATCCCGAATTTACGGGCCGTGCGCAAGCCAAAATCAGTTGCACCCATCTTTTGTATGGGAAGGCCACCTGCGGCGATAACTACTTTGGGTGCCTGCAATTTCACCTCGCGGCCATGCTTTTCATAAACAACTTCAAAGCCATCGGCAGTTTGCTCAATGCTTTTAACATCGGCCTCACAGCGGATCTCCTGGCCTAAATCGTCACATAGGTCTGTAAAAACTTTTACGATATCGCGGGCCTTATCACTGGTAGGGAACAACTGGCCCAATGTTTTCTCTTTGCCTGTAATACCGTAGGTCTCAAAGAAGCTGACGGTATCGTCAACCGTCCATTGCGCGAAAGCCGATTTACTAAAATGCTCATTCTGAGATATAAACTGCTTTGGCGATGCATACAGGTTGGTATAATTACAACGCCCGCCCCCGCTTATCAATATCTTGGCGCCTACCTTATCGTTCTTCTCCAACACAAGCGTGCGCTTGCCTAAAAAGCCCGCTTGCACGGCGCACATTAAGCCGCACGCGCCACCGCCAATAATTATAGCATCAAAATCTGTTTGTTTTATTAAATTTGCCGGCATGGTTGAAGTTTCGCAAATATCAGAATTTGGAAAGATACTTATCTTTTTAATTACAGGAATAATCCTGGTGGGCCTGATGTTTTTTGCAAACCGCTTAATTGCACCCCACAACCCTACTCCCGAAAAGCTGACATCGTACGAATGCGGTGAAGAACCAACCGGCAATGCCTGGCTGCCTTTTAACTCGCGCTTTTATGTAATTGCCCTAATATTTTTATTGTTTGACGTGGAAATGGTGTTCGTTTTCCCGTGGGCGACTGTCTTTGGCAGCCATGAAATTATTGCAGTTGATGCCCGCTGGGGATGGTTCTCGCTGGCCGAAATGTTTATTTTCCTTGGAATATTGATATTGGGCCTTGTTTACGTTTGGTGTAAAGGCGACCTGGACTGGATAAAACCCAAACCCGAAGTACCGGTTACCAATACCAATATCCCGGCATCGTTGTATGACCAACTAAACATTGAACAAAGCATTTTTAAAATAAGAGAATTTGCTTTAGAGCCGATACTAACAGCTACAAACGTCGCTGCTACTGCCCCTGCAACTGCTACTACAACAGACTCCGTTCCTATCCGCAGACCGATGTTTAAGCCTACCTTTAAAAAACCAGCCGATGAGTAACGATATTAACAGCGAAGGCGGCGGCATAATAGTCACCAAGTTAAATGACTTGCTAAATTGGTCGCGGTTGTCATCGCTTTGGCCAATGGGTTTCGGTATTGCCTGCTGCGCTATTGAAATGATGGGGTCGTACGCTTCAACCTACGACCTGGACAGGCTCGGTGTTTTCCCTCGCCCATCGGCACGCCAGGCTGATGTTATTATTATTGCAGGTACCGTAACTTTTAAAATGGCCGAACGTATTAAACGCCTTTATGAGCAAATGCCCGAGCCGCGCTATGTTATATCGATGGGTTCTTGCTCAAACTGTGGCGGGCCTTACTGGCAGCACGGCTATCATGTGGTAAAAGGGGTCGACCGTATTATCCCGGTTGATGTGTATGTACAAGGCTGCCCCCCGCGCCCCGAGGCCTTGATAGGTGCCATTATCGAACTCCAAAAAAAGATAGAAGGCGAACAGTTGATAAATGGATAATCAAATTATATATTTGATGTATGCCAACTAAATCCTTCAACAGCAACGCTTTAAAAACAATCCTTTGGTTAGGATTAGTAACAGGAACGCTTGATGCCGCCTGGGCAATATTGTTTAATTTAAACATAGGCCCCGGGGTTATTTTCAGGTTTATTGCAAGCGGCATGTTTGGCAAAGCCGCTTTTGCCGGCGGGCCCGAAATGGTCGTTTTTGGCGTAGTGGCGCATTATTTAATAGCCTATTTATTTACAACAGCATTTTATGTATGGTACCCGGCGTTTTTGGCAGGGTTAAAAAACAAATATGTGGTCGCCATTATTTATGGTGGCTTTGCATGGATGGTGATGAACCTGGCGGTAATTCCGTTAAGTAAAATAGGCACATTCCCGGCTCACCCGCTTCCAATTATAAAAGGCGTGCTGGCATTGATAATTTGTGTGGGGTTGCCGGTGGTTTTGGTGGCCGATAAGAAGAATAAATAATATTTAATGGCTAATACCTATACGCAGATACACATTCAATGTGTAATGGCCGTTAAATTTCGCCAATCGCTTATTGATCCTGAGTGGAAAGAAAGGTTGCATCAATACATTACCGGGATACTACAAAACAACGGACACAAAATGATCGCGATAAACAGTATGCCCGACCATTTGCATCTGTTTTTTGGATTTAGACCCGATCAATCATTATCTGATCTAATGAGATTAGTAAAAGGCGAATCGTCCGAGTGGTTAAATAAGCAAGATTTCATTAAGTCGGCTTTTAGATGGCAGGAAGGTTATGGTGCTTTTTCATATTCGCGTTCGCAGATAAAGACAGTAGCAGAATATATTGAAAATCAAGAAGAACATCATCGCAAAAAAACATTTTTGGAAGAGTATCAACAGTTCCTTGAACATTTTGAAATTGAATTTGATGAGCGATATGTTTTTAAGCCGCTAGAATAACTTGTCGGTTAAGTGTTGCACCTACGGCGCAAAATCTTTCTTATTTCTTTTTTCTACCGACCTTTTGCCCCTCTGGGGCAACGATTATGTAATACCTCTCCCTTCGGTAAAATAATTTATTTAGGTAAGCCCTGACTTTAACCACCAACCATCTTGCCCCAGAGGGGCAAAACGTCGGTAGCATATATAACATAACCCTTATCTCGTGCCGTAGGTACGAAACTTAACGAACTATCCAATCTACACAATCCCAAAATTCTCCATCAATTTTTAAAAGATTAACGGTAAACTTGCATTATCAATGAAAGCATTTTACGGAGATCTGAAACTGGGTATTTTAGGCGGCGGACAATTGGGCCGCATGCTGATACAACAAGCCATTAATTATAACGTAACTGTTAAAATTTTAGACCCCGACCGCGAGGCTCCCTGCCGTAAACTTTGCGATGAATTTGTGGTAGGATCATTGGGCGATTATGAAACCGTTTATAAATTCGGCAAAAAGGTCGACCTGCTTACCATCGAGATCGAAAAAGTTAATGTAGACGCCCTGGAGCAACTTGAACGAGAAGGCGTATTGGTTTACCCTCAACCAAGAATAATTCGCCTGATACAAGATAAGGGCCTGCAAAAGCAATTTTTCAAAGAGAATGGCATCCCCACTGCCGACTTTAAGCTGATAACATCTATTGATGATCTGCGGCAAGCTAATATCCCCTATCCGTACATACAAAAATTAAGGCGCGATGGCTATGACGGCCGCGGCGTTTATAAAGTGGTTGATGAAAGTTATCTGGCCAAAGCTTTTACCGAGCCGAGCATAGCAGAACACCTGATCGATTTTGAAAAAGAGATAGGCGTAATAGTGGCCCGTAACGAAAGCGGCCAGGTTAGCACCTTCCCATTGGTTGAAATGGAATTTAACCCCGAAGTTAATCTGGTGGAGTTCCTGATATCGCCGTCTACTCTGTCTGCAGAGATTCAACAGGAGGCCGAACGTATCGCCAAAAAAATAGCCGAGGATTTGAAGATAGTTGGCTTACTGGCTGTAGAAATGTTTTTAACTAAGGATGGTAAAATATTAGTTAATGAGCTTGCTCCCCGTCCGCATAACAGCGGTCACCAAAGTATTGAGGGTAATGTAGTATCGCAATTCGAGCAGCATTTACGTGCCATATTTAACCAGCCATTAGGCGACACTACCTGCTTAAGTAATGCTGTAATGATTAATATACTTGGCGAGCTAGGCTTTGAAGGTCCGGCCGTTTACCAGGGGATAGAAAAAATATTAAAATGCCCCGGCGTATATGTACATTTATATGGTAAAGCGCTAACAAAACCGTTTAGAAAAATGGGGCATGTTACTATTGTTGATGGTGATAGAGCGAAGGCAATTGAGACTGCAAGGTTTGTGCAGAAGACGTTAAAAGTTATTTCATAATCCTAATATTCATGAAAAAAAATTTACTTATTTTTTTTCTCTTCTTCATTGCTCATGACGCGTTGTGTCAACTAACTTATACACAACAACTTCAAAGTTTAGCGGAAATAAAATTCCCGGACACGCCAGTGATCAAAAAAATGCCGGGAAATATTACAGTTTATGGCTTTCAAGCTATTGACCAAAGCTATGTGGTTCAAATATTTCCTACAAAAAAGCCAATTAATGAATTATATAGCACGGCATCTGTAAATAAACTTTATGATGAAAACATCAAACTGGTTTTAGATACACTAAAGGGAACACTTCTTTACAAACGGAATATTCTTATAAATAGCATTGAAGGCATTGAATATTCCTACACGTTTAAAGTAGGAGATATAAAACTATACAGTTACAACCGCGAGATTTTTTTAAATGATGTTGTTTTCGATTATTCAGTAATTTCGAGAGAAGACTTAATGAAAAATGATAAGAAAGTTGATGAATATTTCAACTCTTTTAAAATAACAATTCCCTACAAAAACATAGTTTCTTTAAATCATGAAAAAGTCAGTCGAGGCGTTGGTGTTATCATTTTTTTTGTAGTAGTGATAATAATAGGTTTAGGCATTGTTTTTCTAATTAAGAAAAGAATGTATAAACAGAAAAATTTGGAGTAATTTTTAGAGTTTAGCAATATTATATGAGCCAACCAAAAGTAGGAATAATAATGGGCAGCAAATCGGATCTCCCGGTTATGCAGGACGCTGCCGACGTATTAACGGAATTAGGCGTTGCCTATGAAATTACGGTAGTATCAGCCCACCGCACACCCGACCGTATGTTTACCTACGCGCGCGAGGCTGCGGGCCGTGGCCTTAAAGTTATTATTGCAGGTGCCGGTGGTGCGGCACATTTACCGGGTATGGTGGCATCATTAACACACCTGCCGGTTATTGGCGTACCTGTAAAATCAAGTAATTCTATTGATGGCTGGGATTCTATCCTGTCTATCCTGCAAATGCCAAACGGCATCCCGGTAGCAACTGTGGCTTTAAATGCTGCTAAAAATGCAGGGATCCTGGCGGCACAGATCATATCAACTGCTGATGAAGCTGTGGTTAAAAATCTTATCGCCTACAAAGAAGCCTTGAAAAAGAAAGTTGAAGAATCGGCAGAGGAAATGAAAGCAAACAGCTAATCAAACACCACGGTCGACGATCCTGATATTTTATCAACATGGCAATTACATCCGCCTGATATTTTATAAGTAACTGTTTTAGTTTGACCGGTTGTTGGGCTGGTGCCCGATATTAGCACATCATCACCTTCGGTCGAAAAATCTTTTTTCGAATTATCATCAGTTACAATATAATATCCCGGCGATGCGGGGCCGCCTGTTGGGCTTGCAGGTACTACGCTTGTTTTAGTGCGCTGGTTAATTGCACTAAAATTATTTACCGTTATCGGGCTGCCATTTATATCAGCAAAACTCACACCTATCTGGGCAAAAACCATGGTACATGTTTGTGTACCACAGCCAGCCTGTTGTTGTGTCTTATGGCAGCTAAAAAAGCAGGCAACTACTAATAACATCGCTAATCTCTTAAATATCATGGCATATGGCTTTAGTTTAAACTACTGGTTTCTTAATTCAATTGCGGATTTTCCGGAAAATTGGCGATGTGTGCATACTTGTTGCCCAGGCTTATTACCACTTCCTTCCACATGTTTTGTTCTGAAACGTTAAAAATAGTCGCGGCGCTACACTTCTCAGCAACTATCCAGCTATTTTCTTTTAATTCCTCGTCCAGTTGACTTGGTGTCCAGCCGGAGTAGCCCATAAAAAATTTAATTTCGGTTTCGTTAAGTTGATAGTTTGATATTAGCTGTTTTATGGTTTCAAAATCACCACCCCAAAATATACCGTCGCAAATTTCGATCCCTCCTTCAATTTTATCGGGCACACAGTGTATAAAATGTAGGGTATTGGCAGCAACCGGCCCGCCAACATACACAGGTATTTCAGAGTAGGAAGTATCGGGCAAAACATCGCCCAGCAAATAATCGCTTTGATGGTTTAAAATAAAGCCCATGGCACCGCTTTCGGCATATTCTGTCAGCATTATAACTGATCTTTTAAAGTTTGGATCCAGCATAAATGGCTCCGAAATTAACAAGCGCCCCGCGGCGGCTGCGATAGTATTTAACATAGACTTAATTTTATATTACGACTGATTTAACAAGTTAACGTAAAATATGTTCGTGCTGTATATAATATTAACTATTTACGGTTTAATTAATTTGTAAGTTTGCAGTAAATGGATAAAGAAGAATTACAAAATTTAAGACAGGATTACAGCGCTGCAAACTTATCAGAAACCAGCATAAATATAAACCCTATAAAACAGTTTGATATATGGTTTAATGAGGCAGTTGCAGCCGAAATAGCTGAACCAAACGCCATGACACTGGCCACCGCGACACCTGACGGCCGCCCGTCTGCCCGGATAGTTTTACTAAAAGGATTTGATATGAATGGCTTTGCTTTTTATACAAACTACTTAAGCCGTAAAGGAAAAGAGTTGACTAAAAATCCAAATGCCGCCATTCTTTTCTTTTGGGGCGAATTGGAGCGCCAGGTACGCGTTGAAGGCACTATCGAGAAGCTGAGCAAAGAGCAATCTGATAAATATTTTCAAACTCGCCCAAGGCTTAGCCAAATTGGCGCGTTAGCGTCGCCACAAAGCCAGGAAATACCTCACCGTGAGCAGCTGGAAGCTAAAATGAGCCAGCTGGAAGCTGAATATGGCGATGATAAGGAAATACCAAAACCATCATATTGGGGTGGATATATTTTAAAGCCCCGCCTGATAGAGTTTTGGCAGGGACGCCCAAGCCGCCTGCACGACCGTATTGCCTATAAAAAGATCGATAACAAAAACTGGAAAAAAGTACGCCTTGCCCCATGATATTTGAGGATATTAAACTTTTACTTACAGAGAAGTTTGGTGCCGAAATAATTATTGGCGAGGAACTTACCGGCCTGCAGCCTGCGCTGCTGATTGACCCTGATCATATTGATACAGTATGTTTGGAGTTACGTAACAATTCAAAAACATACTTTGATTTTCTTTCGTGCCTTACCGGGATTGATTATGGTGTTGAGGCAGGCAAGTTTGGCGTGGTCTATCAATTAGCTTCAATCCCTTATAAGTTACAGCTTACGCTGAAAATTACTAAGGAACACAACCGCGATGGCGATGAACTGCCAACGTTTAAAAGCCTAGTATCAGTTTATAAAACTGCCGACTGGCATGAGCGTGAAGCGTATGACCTGACCGGTATATTTTTTGAAGGGCATCCAGATCTTCGCCGTATTTTGTTACCCGATGATTGGGAAGGTTTCCCTTTAAGAAAAGACTATAAAGCCGCTCAATATTACAAAGGAATAGAGATCGGCTATCCCGCGACACCGACAGACCCACACTTAAAAGTAGAATATCCCACTTTTAAGCCATTAGCAGCAAAATACAACCAGTCAATAGTAAACTACAATCAAAAAATAGCCGCGGCATCTGTTGAGGACATGGTGCTTAACATGGGGCCGCAACACCCGTCAACCCACGGGGTTTTGCGGTTGGAGCTGATAACAGACGGCGAGATAGTAAAAGAGGTTATCCCGCATATGGGTTACCTGCACCGTTGTTTCGAGAAACATGCCGAGGCGCTTACCTATCAGCAAACCATCCCATTTACCGACAGGTTGGATTACCTGGCATCAATGAATAACAGCCACGCCTGGGTAATGGGCGTTGAACGGATGTTGGGTATTGATAAAGATATCCCTAAACGTGTTGAATATATCCGTGTGCTGGTTTGCGAGATGAACCGCATCGCGGCGCACCTGATAGCTGTGGGTACTTATGGGATTGATATTGGTGCCTTCACTCCTTTCCTGTGGCTATTTAAAGATCGCGAACATATTATGGGGATGTTGGAGTGGGCATCAGGCTCGCGGATGTTGTACAACTACATTTGGGTTGGTGGTTTGTTTTACGATTTACCGGTTGGGTTTGAAGAACGCTGCCGCGAGTTTATAGAATATTTCCGTCCTAAAATGACGGAGCTTAACCAGTTGCTTACTGATAACCAGATCTTCATTAGCCGTACGGCAAACATTGGCGTTTTACCGCGCGATGTAGCGATTAACTATGGCTGCTCAGGACCTATGCTTCGTGGCTCAGGTTTAAAGTGGGACCTGCGCCGCATTGATGGTTATTCTGTTTACCCTGAATTGGATTTTGAGATCCCGGTAGGAACAGGCCTTATGGGCACCGTTGGCGATTGCTGGGACCGCTACAAAGTGCGTATTGATGAAATAGAGCAATCGCTTCGAATTATGGAGCAATGCCTTGATCGCCTGCAAAACGAACTAAAGCGCACCCCGGATTTCGACCCTCGTGCCAAACTACCCCGTAAGCTCACTCCAAAACCACAAGACTACTACGTAAGATGCGAAGGCGCCAAAGGCGAACTTGGCTTTTACTTTATGCATACCGACCCGAGATCAGAAGTGCCGTTTAGGGCTAAAGTACGCTCGCCAAGTTTTAATAATTTATCGGTGCTACCAGAGATTGCCAAAGGTGTTATGATAGCTGATCTGATAGCTATTTTTGGTTCAATTGATATTGTTTTGGGGGAAGTGGACAGATAGTCTGAACCTTGATTCGTAAGATTTAGGGATTACCTTGAAATTAATTGACTTACGGCCTCATGGCAATCATTTAATCTTACGAATCAGGGTCAACAAGAAAGGCGCTATAAAAGCGCCTTTTCCCGTCCATAGGTAAATGGTGTATTTACCGGTTAATAAACCTTAACCATAAATACAAAGTTCTTAGCTTTTTCCGTTTTCTGTTTTTCGGTTAAACCGTTTAGTGCATTCTTTTTGTTTAAAACCACCTTGTTGTCTAAAGAATCAGCAGGGATATTTTTGATGGCATCCAGTAAATATTTTGCCTTGATAGCAAAATGTTCGCCTTCAGTTGTTGCTTGCTTTGAATCGGTGATACCAATTACGTTGCCTTTGCTATCCCATAGCGGGCCGCCGCTGTTACCGGGGTTAATAGGCATGGTAACTTTATAATGTAACGTATCGCCGTTTTGGCCGAATAGTGACGATAAATAACCGGGATTGTAAGCCGGGAAACCATCAGGATACCCATAAGTTGAGATCTGCTCTGCTAAATCTCCTTCGGTTCTTTTAAAAGTATAAGGGATTGTACCTAATGCCTCAAAAGTGCTGTCAGTTATTTTTAAGATAGCAATATCATGAAGCGGTTCGGTATACAATACTTCCGCTTTATAAGTGTCACCATCAGCATTTTGTACAGACACTGCAGTAGCATCACGTATAACGTGGTAATTGGTAGCGATTAAACCATCAGATGTTATGGCAAACCCGGTAGCAGTGGCACTGTATCTTTCAGCTACTGCGCCTTTACCAGATTTTTCAGCATTTATTGAATTAATAATTTTGGTATTAGCTTTATGAAGTTGGTTAACCTCATTCTTTAACTGCTCAATATTGCTATTACTGTTAAACCTGCCGGTAGCCCACATAAAAGTAAAAACACCAAATATAGCTATTGATGCAGCTACATTTATCTTTGAATGATGGTTGCGCCACATTTGCACTATCCATACCGGGTGAACCATAAGGTTCTCTTTCAGGGTGTGCACATCGATCTCTTCGTGGATAGCATTTAAACGGCTTTCCAGCTCAACACGCTCACCATATTGCTTAAGCAGGTTGGTGAAAAACTTATGTTCAATAACTTTACTGTCTACCTCGGCATTTTCTTTACGTAGCAATTCAAATTTCTTACGCTCATCGGCTTTCATTTCGCCGTTAAGGTAACGTTCAATTGTTTCTAAAAGTTGATTATCACTCATATCTTACTCCTCCTTATTTCTGCTGAAAAAATAATTTTTTCAGCCTTTGCAGGCATTTATATTTTTGTGTTTTGGCGTTGTCTGCATTGGTATAGCCAAAACGTTCGCAGATATCCTGCATTGATTTATTGTTGATATAAAAGTCTTCCATTATGGTTTTGCATGGTTCGCCTAACAATTTAAGCGCGCCTTCCATTTTGGTAAACTGTATGTTACGGTCGTTATGTTGTTCCTCGTCTTCTTCCTCTATAGGCAAAAACTCCTGGAAGTCCCTGATATCGCCACCATAACGGTTAAGCTGGCTCAGTCTTTTTAACCAAAGCCTGCGGCAAATAGAATAAATGTAAGTTTTTAACTTACTGCTTAACTCAAAATCGCCGGCCTTAACCTTATTATAAAGAACTATTATAGCTTCCTGGTAAATATCCTTAGCATCGTCCTCATTGCCATTATTATTGATGATTAGCTGTAATACCATCGGGAAGTATGCCGTATACAATCGTTTTAAGGCGCTTTCCGAATTATTTAGTATCCCAAGAATAACCTCGCTGTCTGTTGGCGCTGAATCTTTTAAATGCTTATTCACAGTTTATATACATTACTTAATACTATTTATACCAAATGGTAACCCATTGCAGGCAATAAAAATCTAAATTAAAACAAATATTGGGGTTAGCGCCTTAAAAAAATCTGCCGGCGGCGCATCAAACCTTTAATGTTTTAGTTTGCAAACAGTTAAATACCGCTTATAAATTATTTGGCATGTTTAATGTAAAGGGTTACTGTATATTTTAACAGCTACATTTAAATTAAAACGAATAACCATGAAAAGCACATTAAAAAACGGCCTGTTAGTTTTAGCTCTCGCTGTATCATTTGCAGCCTGCAAAGGCAAAAACACATCAACTGTCGATTCGGTAAAAACCGATTCATCAACAATCATCACGAATACGGATACAACCAAAAAAGATACCAACAGCATGTTGCCCGATTCTTTGAAAAAAGATACTACAATAAATACACAAAAAACCGAGGTTAAAACTAAAACTACCGAAGTGCATAAAAAACCGTAAAACGCTATCTGGCATTTATTACGTAAAGGCGGGCCAATTGGCCCGCCTTTGTTTTTCTAATCTAATTCTAATCTCGTTCTAATGTAGACTTAAAAATTATTAGCTAACATTGACAATATTGCAATCTGTTTTGATTGCTGTTAGTTAATAATTACTCACTTTAAAACCAAAAACAACAGATGAAAAATTCATTCAAAATTGCAGCTATCGCTTTAGTTATGGCTTCTTTCGTTGCTTGCAAAGGCAAATCAACTACTACTACAGATTCAGTTAAAACTGATTCAGTTAAAACTGACACTACTGTTAAAGTTGACACTGCGAAAAAAGACACTACGAAAAAAGATACTGCTAAAAAAATGTAGTCTTTGTTAAAATTTTAAAGCGATTATTTAGTTTTTTTTAAGGTAGCCATTGTTTTATACAGTGGCTACCTTTTTTGTAAATTATTCAGGTTGATGTACATAGGGTTACCTTTTTAATTTAAATGTATTAAACTATACAAAACCATTTAAAACATTTACATCATGAAAAACCTGTTAAAAATTGGCGCTTTGGCCCTGGCCATCGCCACCACCATTGTTGCGTGCGATCCGAAAGCCGACACGTCTACCACAACCGTTGATTCAGTAAAAAAAGACACCACAATTGTTGGCGATTCGACCAAAAAAGACACAACAACGGTAACAACAACCGTTAAAAAAGACTCGGTTAAAAAATAAATTTTGCACTTTTTATAGCTGATTATTAGTTTTTTAGCAACTGGTAGCACATTATTTTACAAATAGTGGGTTACCTTTTGTTGTTTATTGTATTAATATCAAAACTATATAGTCACTTTAAAAATTTTAACATGAAAAATTCATTCAAAATCGCAGCATTAGCATTAGTTGTTTCTGCTTTCGTTGCTTGCAAAGGTTCAAGCACTGCTACTACAGATTCAGTAAAAACTGATTCAGTTAAAACTGATACTACTGTTGTTGATACAGCTAAAGCTGACACTGCAAAAAAAGACACTACTAAAAAAATGTAATTTTTTTAGTTACAAACAAAAAAGCCTCCCGGTTTACCGTGGAGGCTTTTTTGTTTAGCAGGGTTTTTAAATTAATGTGTTACCGAATCGCGCAGGGCTTTGATCTCATCGTGTGATTGATCAAGGATCATTTTCTGATCGTTCAATATATCCCTTATGTACGCCGGTAAGTTCTCTTCTTCCAGGGCTGATTCATAAGCTTTTTTAATGGCGTCTTCGCCAAACTCGCAATCTTCCAAAATACTGTGGCTGCTATGGCCGGTAAATTTGGCTTTAAGCTCTAACCAGGTACGATGTATAGTACCGCTTACGCTTGTGCTGGTATCGCCATCAGCACCTAAAACCTGTACTTCTTCTGTCAAGGTTGATCTAAACTGCTGGCTCTCCAGTATCTTGTTGTTAAAAATAGATACCAATTCGGCGTCTTCAGTTTCTTTAATGGCATTTTCGTAGCCTTTAATACGATCGTTGTTAATTTGAACCAGGTCGTTCAAAGTTTCGATTGTTGCTTTATTGTTTTCCATTTCTATTGGTGTTTTATTGTATCGTGGTTACAACCAAAAGCGGGCCAAAAATTAACTTTAAACTAATTTATTTTCCACCACCTGTGAACATCGAGAACAACCATATCAGGATACCAACCACAACAACTATTGCCAATATGCCTACAAAAACACCGGCTTTAAAAATACCGGTAATAACAGAGCAGCCACTTAAGGCAATCATTGCCAAAAGGATGAGAGAAATGTTTAATTTTTTCATGGTTTAAAGGGTTTAAATTATTTCTGTTTGCTATGCAATAACTAAGCCTGTCGTTTTAAATACATAAATTGGCTTTGCGCGACTTGTCATTTGTCTGTACTATGTATAGCATTGGGTACACCCTATCCTTTATTTAGAAATTAGCCGAATTATTGCGCGGCATATATTTATTTTTACCGTCATGGCATCTCCTGTTTTTTCTGCGCGGCAAATTACTGTACGGTCTGTAAATGGTTTATTGTTTAATAATTTAACCTTTACTATAAACAAAGGCGAAAACTGGGCGTTGGTTGGCGAAAACGGATCTGGCAAAAGCGCCTTGCTGCAAACCATCGCCGGTAATTTTAATGTAACAGGCGGCGAAGTACGTTATCATTTTTTTGAAGAGTATCTGCAACAGCATCCGGGTAATCCTGAACATCTGACCCATCATAAACTGGTGGCTATGGTTGAGGCCAGGCATCATTTTAAAAATCTGAGCAACACCGGCGATTTTTATTACCAGCAACGTTATAACTCCATGGATAGCGAGGATGCCTTAACCGTTGCCGAATACCTGCATACTATAAAACCCGCGCCGCAGCCTAATTTGTATTGGCATTTTGATAAGATCATAGCTACATTAAAGCTGGACCTGTTAAGCCACAAGCAACTCATCAAACTATCAAACGGAGAAACCAAACGGTTAAGAATAGCCGCTGCCTTATTAAAGAACCCTACCCTGTTGCTGATGGACAGCCCCCTAACCGGGCTTGATGTACAAACGCGGCAGGAGTTTAATGATATTATTAAGGAGATAACTATATCGGGTATTTCTATCGTGATAGCTACATCGCCTTACGAAATACCGGATGCGATAACCAACATAGCTGTATTAAAAAATGGCGCCATCATAAATACTTATAGCAAAGCTGATTTTAAACCAGAGTTAGTTGCCCCGCAAAATGATGATACCATTGATAAGGTCGAGTTACAGTCGTTGTTAAATACACACGATACTATTGCTTATCAACAGATCATCAGCATGAATAAAGTGAATGTTAAATATGGCGACAATGTTATTTTAAATGACGTAGACTGGCAGGTAACCCCCGGCGACCGCTGGGCATTGCTTGGCCATAACGGCGCAGGTAAATCAACCCTGTTAAGCTTGATAAACGGCGACAACCCGCAGGCCTATGCAAACAATATTGTTTTGTTTGATAAAAAACGCGGCACCGGCGAAAGCATCTGGGATATCAAAAAGAAAATAGGCTTTGTATCGCCCGAACTGCACCAGTATTTCCCGACAGATAACAGTTGTTTGCAGGTGATAGAATCCGGCTATTATGATACCCTGGGCTTATTCAGGCAAAGTAATAAACAACATGCCGAAACCGCCCTGCGCTGGATGAAGGCTTTAGAGATCGACAAATACGCGCGCGCTCTTTTAAAAAACATCCCCGCCAGCGCACAGCGCTTATGCCTGCTGGCCCGTGCTTTAATAAAGAACCCGCCGCTGTTAATATTTGACGAACCCTGCCAGGGCATGGATACCCACCAGCAACAACATTTTAAAAATTTAGTGGATACTATTTGCAGCCTGAGTAAAGTGACATTAATATATGTTACGCATTACCAGCACGAAATACCCGAAAGCGTGGATAAGGTTTTGAAGTTGGAGAAGGGCAAGGTGGTGGGTTAGATTGCATTATGGCCTAAAAAAGCTTTTTACAACAAAATAGAATATTAATTGTTACTTGCTATAATGGATCAAAATACGCCTGCCCAATCACCCTTACTGCCTGACAATATCAGTTTAACAGATCAAAAGCAGGCTATTCTTGCCTCTATTATAGCTACATCTGATGATGCCATTATCAGCAAAACGCTTGATGGCATTATTAATAGCTGGAACCCTGCTGCTGAGCGCATGTTTGGTTATACCGAAGCAGAAGCAATAGGTAAGCATATTTCGTTGATTATACCGCCGGATAGGCTGAGTGAAGAAGATATTATAATTGGCAACATATCAAAAGGCAATAAAGTAGACCATTTTGAAACCATCCGTATGGCAAAAAATGGCAACCTTATCCCAATATCGGTTACCATTTCACCAATTTCGGACGATTCAGGTAAGATCATCGGTGCGTCAAAAATAGCACGAGATATTAGCGATCGCGTAAACGCGCAGGAAGAAAAGGCACGGCTGTTTGAACAGGTTAAAGCGCTTAACGAGAAGAAAGACGAATTTATAGGCCTGGCAAGCCATGAGCTAAAAACACCTTTAACAAGCATAAGCGGTTACCTGCAGCTATTGGGTACCATGATAACGGATGAAAAAGGCAAGCGATTTTTAGCCAAAACTATCCTGCAGGTTAAAAAGCTTAATGCATTGGTATCAGACTTGCTGGATGTATCAAGTATCGAAGCCGGAAAATTGCGGTTTACCATAGAACGCTTTGATATCCTCCACGTCATTGAAAACGTAATTGAACTTTTTGCACACGGCAATAATAACCATCACATCACCCTGGAAACCGATGTACCGGAACTATATATAAACGGCGACGCGCACCGGATTGAGCAAGTGATAAATAACCTGCTTACCAATGCCATCCGTTACGCCCCAGGTTCAAATCAGATCATTATATCACTCTATCGCGAAAAAAATACCGTTAAAGTTGGCGTCCGAGATTTTGGCGCAGGTATTGCACCAGAAAAATTAGAGCAAATATTCTCACGGTTTTACCGGGTCGACGAAGCCAATCCAAATATATCAGGCTTAGGCATTGGCCTTTATCTTTCTGACGAGATCATAACCCGGCATAACGGTAAGATCTGGGCAGAAAGTGAACTCGGCGTCGGTAGTACTTTTTGGTTTACGCTGCCGTTGGAGTAAATAAATTTTCATATTTATTGTTTATCAATAAAATATTATTGATATTTGATTTTTATTTAATTAAAATCAATAAATAAGGATATGGAAACAGCGATCAAAACAAGGACCGAACAAGTACTTAAAGTAATGAACGTACTGGCGTGGATAGCGTTCATCGCGCTTATGATAGAAACAGGTGCAGTACTGGTAAGCTACGGGATAAGTTATTTAAACCCGGACGCGGCCAAACACTTATATAAAGGATGGAGCTTATATCCACTACAACAATTTAGTGCCTTTCATTACACCGTTTCTGTTTTCTTTAACGTTGCTTTATCAGCCTCACGGGCATTTTTATGTTACCTGGTGATCAAAATACTGTCAAGAGTAAAATTAACAAGCCCCTTTACGCTCCAGATCACTGTGTTAATTGAACAGATAAGCTATATATTGGTGATAATAGGTCTTCTTGCCGGTCTTAATGATTTGCACGCACGTTATGTACTAAACTTAACGGGCCTAATTGAAATGAAGGTGGATGCAGGTGGCCATATTTTTATAGCGGGGTTGGTATTTATAATAGCCCAGATATTTAAACGGGGCATAGAATTGCAAGCCGAAAACGACTTAACTGTATAACTATGGCTATTGTTGTAAACTTAGATGTAATGATGGCCAGGCGCAAGATGTCGTTGAATGAACTTTCTGATAAGGTCGACTTGACATTAGCCAACCTATCCATACTTAAAACGGGCAAAGCAAAAGCTATCCGGTTTAGTACATTGGAAGCAATATGTAATGCTTTAGATTGCCAGCCGGGGGATATATTGGAGTTTGTGAAGGATTGATTTTTTTACACGTTACCGATCATTGAGCTAATCAAACCCAATTACAATATCCTTATATTTGTTGCATGAATACTGCCGATCTGTTACAGCGTGCTTCGCGGTTTGAATTTTTAAGTATCGAAGAAGGTGTTTACCTGCATCACAACGCATCAACCGCCGACCTGATGTATGTGGCTAACGAGTTGCGTAAAAAGCAGGTTCCGCATGGTAAAGTAACCTGGCAGATAGACCGTAATGTTAACACCACCAATGTTTGTATAGCCAACTGCAAGTTTTGCAACTTCTTCCGTCGGCCCGGCCACGAGGATAGCTATATTACCGATATTGAAACCTACAAACAAAAAATAGAAGAAACCTTCCGCCTGGGTGGCGACCAACTTTTACTGCAAGGCGGCCATCACCCGGATCTGGGGTTGAGTTTTTATACCGATCTGTTCAGCAAATTAAAAGAGCTGTACCCTACCCTTAAATTACACTCATTAGGCCCGCCGGAAATTGCGCACGTAGCCAAGCTGGAGAACATGAGCCATATTGATGTATTAAGGGCGATGAAAGAATCGGGCCTCGATTCATTACCGGGCGCAGGTGCCGAGATCCTGAACGACCGTGTGCGTCGCCTGATATCAAAAGGCAAATGCGGTGGTAAAGAGTGGCTGGATGTTATGCGTGCAGCGCACCAGCTAAATCTACCAAGCTCGGCCACTATGATGTTTGGCCATGTAGAAACTATCGAAGAACGCTTTGAGCACCTAGTTTGGATCCGCGAGGTACAGTCAGAGAAACCTGAAGGACATTATGGGTTTGTCGCCTTCATCCCCTGGCCTTTCCAGGATGACGGAACGTTGTTACGTAAAGTCCGTGGTATCACCAATAACGTTACCGGCGATGAATATATCCGCATGATAGCTTTGAGCCGGATCATGCTGCCAAACATAAAAAACATCCAAGCCTCATGGCTTACGGTAGGTAAACAGGTTGCCCAGATCTGCCTGAATGCCGGTGCTAATGATTTTGGTTCGATAATGATTGAGGAAAATGTGGTATCTGCAGCAGGCGCACCACATAGGTTCACCGCCAAAGGTATCCAGGATTCTATAATAGCAGCCGGATTTGAGCCGCAGTTGCGTAACCAAAAATATGAGTGGCGCGATGTTCCTGCACAGTTAGAAGAGCAGGTAATAAACTACTAAAAACAAAAAAACGCCCCAGCATCAGCCGGGGCGTTTTTAAAACATAGGTATTTAATATTAACTACTTCACACCGAAAGGAGCTACCAAAGCAACTACCTGTGCAGAAGTTAATGGCTCATCAAAGCTTTCGGTAGCGGCTGCAGTTGCAACGTTTCCGCTAACACCGGCTAAAGTAGTTATAGTTACGCCACCCTGCACCAAATTATCCTCGCCTGCATAGTTACCATTTACAGCAGCTATACCGGTATCATTAGCACCGCTTATCCAAGGCTTGGTTGTGGTGGCACCTCTCAACCTGCGTAAATAACGCACGGCCGAAGCATGGCGCGCCTCAACAGAGTGAATGTTTAATGCAGCGGTTAAAACCGTTTGGTTACCGGCTAAAAATCCGGCCTGGCCTTTATAGGCACGTACGCCTGTATCTTCAAAAGCTTGTGCTACCGCAAAATAGGTATCAACATTGCTTAATACTGTAGGGAAAGTTCCGCCCGCAGTAAAATCATAAGTACCGTTGGTACCCTGCGTTGTTTGTGCAACGGCTGCTCCACCTAAAACACTTTTCAAAAATGTTACGTGTGCATTTTCGTGCCCTTGTATGGTAACTAAATAAGCTTTTTCTGTTGCAGAAAACCCTAAAGAAGATGCAACACCTGCATTATAAAATGCTGCTTCAAGATACTCCAATTTTAAAGCGTAGTTTAATACATCATTTACACTTGGCGTTGCGGTTTGGCCGTAAGCCTTTTTAAATAAAGTGCTAAAAGCAAATGGCAATGCAGCCACTGCTACTTTAGATCCAAAGCTTGTTATATTTTTTATCGCGTCGCGGCGCGGGCTGATCCTGTCTTGAAACTCAGGGTCTACCTTTTCTATTTCTTCTATTAATCCAAATAAATTCATGACTTTCCTGTTTTTAAGATGCTACGTAACCATAATTAGACGCACTTACCTTGGTTGTAAGGTAGGTGTTGGCAATTGCCAGTACTTGCGCAATAGTTTGCTGTTTATCCATACCATTTGCATCCAATACCGTATTATCGGCGAAACTATTTGAAGCAATTAAATTACGGATGTATGAAGCATGGCGCGCTTCAACGGATACGATCTTTCCTGCTAAAAGAAGATACTCTGTGTTTTGGATAAGATAACCTGCGCCGTTATACGCTGTAACGCCGGTATCTTCAAAAGCCTTTGCAGCTGCCAATACCTGCGTACGGCTGCTAAAGTCAATAGCGCTAAAGTTGGGGGTTAAGGATACGATTGCGTTAGTACCCAAAGCAGCTTTAAAAAACTGCCTGTGTGCAACCTCGTGGTCACGAATGTCTGTTAACAAAGCTATTTCATCTGCCGATGCTCCTGTGTACATGTGTGCAGCAACATTTATGTAAAATGCAGCTTCCAGTTGCTCAAGCGCATAAGCGTAGTTTAAAATAGCTAGGTCGCCTTTCGCGCCGATGTCTACGCCGGTGTTAGTGTTCATACCGCCCTTGTAGTCATCATTTTTTTTGCATGACGAAGCGGCCAGTATGCCAACGGCGGCAGCGCTTGCCCCCGCGTAACGTAAAAACGATCTACGGGCGATGTTTACGTCAGCATTTTCAATTAGTGTTTCTGTTTTCATAAGTAGCGTAATTGATTTGTTGTTTTTGATATTTTTTTCAGTTGTAGTTTGCTGGTGTTCTTTTTTTAGATACGCTTATAGTATTTGGTTCGGTTTTAATATTTTCAATATCTTATCACAACCCTCAGGAATTATTGACATATTATTAAAAAATGAGGCATTTATTGAAATATTTATAATTTTACCTATAGCACAGCCCAACCAAGAAGTATGCCATGTTTATGCTTAAATAGATAGGTGATATCTATTTCTAACTAAAAAAATACCGATAATTGCTTTTTCGGCTATACAGCGGGCTTTTTTTTAAATTAAACTTGCTACACCTGCCGGGAATACTAATTTTACTGCATAATGGAAAATCCTGAATTGTATATAGAGGCTCTTGTTTTTGCATCAGAGCAAAGCATACGTATTGAAGAAATAGTGTATTGTTTGCAGGCAACCTTCGAACGCGATTTTTCGCTTGATGAAGTAGCTAGCAGCCTTGCAAACATTATGACCAAATATTCGGCAGAAAATTTTGCCATTGAGTTAATTAACATAAACAACGGCTATCAATTTTTAACCAAAAAAAACTATCACCCGGTTATAAGTCTTTTGCAATTACAACGGTCGAAAAAGAAGTTGAGCCAAGCCGCTTTAGAGACGCTTGCCATAATTGCTTACAAGCAGCCGGTAACCAAAACTGAGGTGGAACAGATCCGCGGTGTGAACTGCGATTATTCGATACAAAAGTTGCTGGAAAAAGAGTTAATCGCAATAAATGGGAAGTCGGAAGCCTTAGGAAAGCCAATTTTATATGGCACAAGCGCACTTTTTATGGACTATTTTGGGATAAATAATATTCAAGAATTACCTAATATTAAAGAACTTACAGATAACTCAACGTCAATTGGCGAGCAACAAGAATAAATTTTAAATGTTTTTTCTTTCAAATTGATTTTTCGTTATTTTTACTAATAAATAACAACAAGGTAACACAAAGAGATTTTTTGTAAATTCGTTTAAGCATATCCTTATTTATAATCTTATAACAAACAATTACCGCATGGGAACGCCAAAAAAAATTGCAGACAAGAACATTCCAAGGGACACGGATGCAGATGATGATGACGACGATTTGGAAACAACGCCGAAGAAAAAGGTAGTTGACGAAGACGACGATTTTGATGGGCCTTTAGATGACCTGGGCTTTGAAGAATTCGGCGACGATGACGACGACGACGATTATTAATATTTTATTACATAACGTATTTTAAAGCATCCCTCGCGGATGCTTTTTTTATATTATTAAAATCCTGCATGACCATAACCGAAGTTAAAGATAAGGCTACCAAAAAAGCTTTTTTAGATGTTGCCCGCATAATATATAAAAATGACGACAACTGGGTTTGTCCGCTCGATAATGATATTGATGCAGTGTTTGATCCGCTTAAAAATAATTTTCATCAATATGGCAAATGCACTCGCTGGATATTAAAAAATGATATAGGTGAGTTAATTGGGCGCGTGGCCGCATTTATCAATAATAAAAAAGCTTTTCATTATGAACAGCCAACCGGTGGCATGGGCTTTTTTGAATGTATTAACGACGAGGAAGCGGCCTTTACGCTATTTGATACTGCAAAAAACTGGTTGAAAGAAAACGGTATGCAAGCCATGGACGGCCCTATAAATTTTGGCGAAAATGATACCTTTTGGGGCCTGCTGGTTGAAGGCTTTACACCGCCATCATACGGGATGAATTATAATCCGCCTTATTACCGGGCATTTTTTGAAAACTATGGGTTTAAAAAAATGTATGAGCAAATAACAAATCATTTGGATGTACACAAGCCTTTTCCTGAACGTTTTTACAAAATAGCTAAATGGGTTAGCCAAAAACCTGGGTATGAATTCAAGCATCTGGAAGCAAAACAAATAGAAAAATTTGCCGCTGATTTTATCGAAATATACAATGATGCATGGGCCGGCTTTGAAAACTTTGTCCCTATCACCTACAATACCATATTAGAAAGCTTCAACAAAATGAAGCCTATTATGGACGAAAATTTAATTTGGTTTGCCTATGTCAACGGCGAACCGGCATCATTTAACATTGTATTGCCGGATGCTAACCAAATGCTAAAACCATTAAACGGCAAGCTTGACCTTATAGGCAAGGTTAAGTTTTTATATTATAAATGGAAGGGCGTTACACGTATGCGGGCCATCGTAATGGGTACCAAACAAAAATTTCAAAATCATGGCCTTGAATCGGCGTTGTTTATAAAGTTGGGTGAGTATGTATTGCCGCTAAACCAATATAATGTATTGGAGCTATCGTGGGTAGGCGATTTTAACGAGAAGATGGTAGCCTTACACAACTCCATGGGGGCTACATTTGCTAATAAGCATTTAACAATGCGCTACATATTTTAAGGATAGCTTAAAGCAAAAAGACTAAAGCTAAAAGCGCTGTTTATACATAGCTTTTAGCTTTAGTCTTTTTGCTTTGTTATTAGGTTATGCTGTTAAGCAGTAGCTTTATTATGCCTTAATTCTTCAAAAAGTTCAATAACCTTCTTCTGCAATTCAATAATTTCAACTTCTCTGTCGGTTAGTTTTTTATTAACCACATCCAGTTCGTTAACAAATTTTTGCTCTTGCTCAAGGTCATTAAAAGTTAGTAATTGAACTACTGACATCTCAAATAAATTGGAGATCTGTTCAAGTCGCGATAAGTTAATATCGGTGATACCGGTTTCAATTTTAGAAAAAGCAGGAATAGAAATATCTAACCTTTTTGCAACATCTTCCTGGCTCCAAGCCTTCTGGTGACGTAATAGTCTGATTTTTTTTCCTAGTGACTTCATTTAGGGTCTGTAAAATAAGTAGGGTAAGGGTTTCTCAATAGTTAATAAAGTTACTAATATTTTTTTATTTAAAACAATTATTGTAATATTTTATTTTTCAAATCAATTAAATCGATGCCACCAAAGTTGCCCGAACTCATCATTAGCAGATTAGCATTTGTTAATTTAAGTTTTTGTAAGTCAGCTAATAACAATTGCGGATCATTAAAAAAAGTCAGATCGTTTTTAGCGAAGGCCTCCTGTACAATTTCAGCCGGATAAGGCTCCAGCTTCTTTTGCTCAAAAGTTTTCTTATCAATAAAAACGATAGCAATATCGGCTTCATTCATGGTGCCGGCATACTGTGCTAAAAAGTCTTTATTTAAACTGCTAAAAGTATGCAGTTCAATACAGGCTATTAGTTTCCTATCCGGAAACTGTGTTTTCACCGCATGGATCGTCGCTTCTAATTTTGACGGCGAATGGGCGAAATCTTTAAAAACGGTAGCATTATCATTCTTGCCAACCAATTCTAATCTGCGGGCCGCGCCTTTAAAAGTGGTGATATATTTATAAAAATCAGCTTTGCTGATTCCTAAGCCTTCGCATACCAAACGGGCGGCCTGCATGTTTAGCAGGTTGTGTTCGCCAAATACTTCGAGCGGATATTTCTCGCCGTCAGACAAAATGGTGGTCACACCATTTTCGATACTGTACACTGGCAGGTTATAAGGTTGTTTACTTACCTGCGATTCATCATCAGCAACAACTTCATTTAAAACCGCGTCAGTCTCGCTGTAAATTAAAGTACCACCGGGCTGTATGGTTTCAATAAAGATCTTAAACTGATCGATATAACTCTGGAAAGTCGGGAACACGTTGATATGATCCCAGGCTATACCGCTTATTACGCCAATATTAGCTTTGTATAAATGAAATTTCGGCCGCCTGTCTATCGGCGACGCCAGGTATTCATCGCCCTCAATTACAATTATGGGTGCTTCTTTGGTTAGTTTCACCATGGTTTCAAAGCCTTCAAGCTGTGCGCCAACCAGGTAGTCAAAATTTTTGCCTGCTGCTTGCAAGGCGTGCAAAATCATGGATGTAATAGTAGTTTTGCCGTGGCTCCCTCCTATTACAACACGCAGTTTATCTTTTGATTGTTCGTAAATATATTCTGGGTATGAGTATACTTTTATACCAAGTTCCTGCGCCTTTAGCAATTCTGGATTATCAATACGGGCATGCATTCCTAATATAATCGCATCTAAATCTATAGTGATCTTTTCGGGATACCAACCATTTTCGGCAGGTAAAATACCGTATTTGGCCAGGCGCGATACTGATGGCTCAAACAACAGATCGTCTGATCCGGTTACTTCAAATCCCTTTTTATGCAAAGCGATGGCGAGATTGTGCATGGCACTGCCGCCTATGGCTATAAAATGTACCCTCATGTATTTTTCGCAGGTTATGCTTGTAATAAGGTGCAAATAAACGCAAAAACCATTGGCTTAACAAGCATTTATCATTTCAACAGCAACACCGGGACTGCCGAGCTTGCTGCCAGTTGCTGCGACACACTATCATGCAGCAGCGATTGAAAAAAGCTGTATTTATGCGGCAATGCTATTACCAACTGCGCGTCATTATCAGTAGCGAACTGCAATATGCCATTTATCACATCCGTATTGTTAACATAGCTGTATCTGGGTTTGTATGGTGCAAGCATTTCATACAACGCGCTTTCTTCTGCCTCGCGCCCGGCATCGCCTGCAAGATGCCTGCTGTCCTTGTCGATATTAACCACCAGCAACTCGTATTTCTTCCTGTCAAGTAAGCGTTTTAATGATGCTAACGGAACGGTATCCTTAACCTTCTCAAAATCGCATGCAACAACTACTCTTTTAATGTTTTTAAAACTATAGTTTGGCGGCACCACAACCACCGGTACCGGGCTGGCTTTTGATATGCCGACAACGTGACTGCCGATATCGGAATCGCTTTGACTGCTGTTTCCCTTACTTCCTAAAATTACCAGGTCGGCATTTTTGATGAAGACGTTTTCGACCACAGCGCGCAATAAATGCGACCGGTTTAGGTGTATGCTGATCTGTACCCCTGCCCTAACCTTTTTACTGAGCTTATCCCGTAAATGATAAAGTTTCGTTATCCTGTCTGCCACATTTTGTTCTACCTCTTCTTCAAACAGCTGCACCATATCCGAATTAGGTAATAAGGTTTCAATGGGCGATACATAATAGGCATTTAGTAAAATAATGTTTTCGACAGTGGTTTGTTTACTTAATTCGGCAGCAAAACCGGCAGCGTTTATTGACGCATCTGAGAAATCGATAGGTACAAGATAGGTTTTCATGACAGTAGAATTTATATTTATGTCTTTTTGACTTTTTCGGTCTAAAAGTTAATAACCGTACAAAGTTAGCTGGTGCGCAACTTTCCTTTGTCAAATAAAACACATAAATGTAAATTGGGTTTGAGGGCGGGAAAACTTACGAAGTTTAATTCGTGTTGTTTGTTTTCATTGGCCTCATTGAGGGCTTCGCCGTTTAAAAACTTCGTAAGTTTAAAGCAGGTTGCTTACTTCACAAACTTAGCAGCAACCCACTCTTTATCTTTTTTATGGCTGATGTATTTCATGCCGTATTTACCGGCCTCATCCTTGATGATATCAAGGTCTGGCGACTCATAGAATCCGCTGAAATAGATCTCGCCGCCAGTCTTCAACGCTTCGGCGTAGCGCGGCATCTGGTCAATCAAAATATTACGGTTGATGTTGGCCAGGATGGTATCGTATTGCTCATCAGGGATGGCTTCTTTTGAGCCGCAAAGTGCTGTAATATTACTGATATTATTTAGTTGCGAGTTTTCGATAGTGCTTTCATAGCATACCGGATCATAATCAATAGCTACAATATTAGCCGCACCTAATTTAGCCGCCATAATAGCCAGGATACCGGTACCACAGCCCATATCTAATACCTTTTTGCCGACGAAAACATTCTCCAACATATGTGCTAAAACCATAGCCGTAGTTTGATGATGGCCGGTACCGAAAGCCATTTTAGGGTCGATAACGATCTCGTATTTAAACTCGGGCCTTGGCTCATGAAAAGTAGCGCGAACAAACACCGCATCGCCTATGGCAATGGGTTCGAAATTACTTTCCCATACTTCATTCCAGTTTTTTTGAGGGATCAAAGTCGCATCATAACTAAAACCAAACATTTCACGATAAGGCGCCACGGCTTGTGCTATAGCTTCCTCATTATAATCTGTTTCAGGTATATATGCTTTAAAGCCAGCCTCTAACTCTTCAAAAGTATCAAAGCCTACCTCGCCTAAAGCGTTGATAAGCAGGTCGTGTTGATAATCTTCAGTAGTTTCGGTAGTGAAAGTAAGTTCGTAGTAATTCATGTTATTATTCTGTTTCGGCTTCGGGCTTAGCCTTTTTAAACGATTTAAAATCTAACAGGTATAGTGATAAGAAGTTTATCACCCAGTAAAACACCTGTACACCTGTCATAAACAGGCCTATTTTAATGCATTCGCTTAATGGTGTCGCAGGGTCCCAAATAATGTAAGCTAAGCCAAATGCACAAAGTGCGCAAACAACCAGCATTAAACTAAAAATAAGAATAGCTGATTTAGGTTTCGCCAGTATCTTTTCCCAAAGCGGCATGGCAATCAACCATTGGGTAAGCAGCGCAATAGCTATCTGGCCCGGCGCGAAGATCTTATAATAAGCTATAAGGCCGGGCACCGTAAAGTCGCCAAGCTTTTCAAGGCCATGTACTTTGTGGAGGTCCGGTGAAAGCTTTACAAAAATAGCGAATGTCCAAAAAGCAAATAAAGGGGGCAGTATAATTTTTATAGAATACTTTAACATACTACCCTCTTTAACTTATTTGACGCTTAAATGTTTAGCTTAGTTAAAAGCCTTTACAATATCAGTAAAATCTCTTGATTTTAACGATGCGCCGCCAATTAAACCGCCATCGATATCTGCACATGCAAATAATTCAGAAGCGTTTTTAGGGTTGCAGCTTCCGCCGTATAAAATGGTGGTCGCGTCGGCCACTCCCTGATCATATTTAGCAGCAATTTCCTTACGGATAAAAGCATGGATCTCCTGCGCCTGGTCTGAAGTTGCGGTAACACCTGTACCTATGGCCCAAACCGGCTCATAAGCCAATACCAACTTATTAAACGCAGCAGCATCTAAATGGAACACACCTTCAACCAATTGGGTCTTGATGATATCAAAATGCACGTTTGCTTCGCGCTCCTGTAAGGTCTCGCCTATGCAGAATATCGGTTTAAGGTCATTAGCTAACGCTGTATCGGTTTTTTTAGCCAGCAGCGCATTGGTTTCGCCAAAATATTGACGACGCTCTGAGTGGCCTAAAATTACGTAAGCAGCGCCTGTAGATTTTACTTGTTTGGCCGATGTCTCGCCTGTATAAGCGCCGCTCTCTGCCTGGTGGGCATTTTGCGCGCCGATAGAAACCTTTGCCGAACCTTTAGCCAACTGTACCAGGCTGTGCAAATGAATATACGGACTGCAAACCACAACTTCCTGTGATCCGGTAGCTTCGTCATTTACCATATTTACAACTTCAGAAAACAAGGATAAACCTTCGTTATAATCTAAGTTCATTTTCCAGTTTCCGGCTACGATTTTTTTTCTCATTGTCTTGGTTGATTATGTTGATTAGGTTGGATTGAGTTGATTAGGTTGTAAATGGCTAACTTAATCAACCACTCACTTAATCAACCATTCACCAACAATTAAAATACTTGTCTATAACTCTCCGTTAATTCAAAAACGGTTTTTAAGATGTCCTGCTCCAGCTCATCAAACTCCATATCGCGGCGTTCAAATACCAGGTGAGCTGTTTCAAACATTTTTTTGATGGTATATACCTCGAAGCCCTGCGCACCGCCCCAGGCAAAATCAGGTACAAAGTTACGCGGATACCCGGTTCCAAAAACATTGGCGCTAACACCCACCACCGTGCCCGTATTAAACATGGTATTGATACCACATTTGGCATGGTCGGCCATGATGAGGCCGCAAAACTGCAGACCGGTTTTACGGAAACGACCGGTGTTATAATCCCACAGTTTTACTTCGGCATAGTTGTTTTTAAGGTTGGAATTATTGCTGTCGGCGCCTATGTTGCACCACTGGCCCATAACCGCATTACCCAAATAACCGTCATGTCCTTTGGATGAATAACCCCAGATCACCGCGTTATTTATCTCGCCGCCAACACGCGAATATGGGCCGATAGTTGTAGCGCCATAAATCTTTGCACCCATTTTAATCTGCGAATTATTGCATAGCGCCAACGCGCCGCGGACGTTTACTCCCTCCCAAACACTGCTATCCTTACCTAAATAAATTGGGCCGTTGGTGGTGTTAAAGGTCGAGCATTCGGCAGCAGCACCTTCCTCGGCAAAAAAATCTGTACCGATGATGGTGTTGGTCGAACTTATCTCTGCACTTGTCCTGCCTTTGGTTAGCAGCTTAAAATCCTTGCGCAGTTCGATATCATTCTTGCTGAAAATATTTTCAGGATATTTTATGCTGATGAAAAACGGATCGTAATTAATAACCTTGCTAAAATCTGCATCGGTAGCAGCCTTCGCCGCTATCAAAAAATCGCCTTGCTTTAACGCCTCGCCGGTTTTTAACTGGTTGATGGCTTCCACCAAACCCTCATCCGGGCAAACAGAGCCGTTTATGTACAGGTCGTTAACGCCCAGTTTAACCGGGAACTTAGCTTGTAAATAAGGCTGTGTTTGGAACGAATAAGTTGTATCCAGGTATTTTGCCCACTTTTCGGCAATGGTTAGTATACCAATGCGCAGGTCGGCAACCGGGCGGGTATAAGTTAGGGGAAGAAGCGATAGGTGTGCGCTATCGTCAAACAGGATAATTGCCATAGCGCAAAAATAAAAAAAGTCCCGACTGCAAAGCCGGGACCAGGAAATATTTTATTAACAAGTTGATATTACTTGTTATAACGTGTACGGAATTTATCAATACGACCAGCAGTATCAACCAGTTTCATTTTACCGGTATAGAAAGGGTGCGATGTATGAGAAATCTCTAATTTTACCAATGGATATTCGTTACCGTCTTCCCACTTTACAGTTTCACGGGTGTCGATACATGATTTAGTGATAAAAGAATAGTCGTTTGACATATCTTTAAATACAACTAATCTATAGTTTGATGGATGCAGATCTTTTTTCATTGCTATATTACTTCTTATAAAAGAGGTGCAAATGTAGTATTTTAATTGTAAAGTAGAAAGGGGAAATAACTTTTTTTTGTGATTAGTTGATTAGAGGTTAGTGATTGGGTTTGAAGATTGGTTATTGAAGATAAAAGATTGGGGGTTGAAGGTTGGTTTTGTGCAGTTTTTAACCCTCTTTCCGCCGAAGGCGAAGAGAGGGTGATCGAGCGTAGCGATGATCGGGTGAGTCGACGGCGCGCGCTTAACGTGGACGTTGCCTGCGGCCCGTGCTATCCGCTTATACGGCTTCAGGCCTTAGGCGCAGGGCCGGCATTCGCTCCTATCACTAACGCAGATTCGAGTTTTCACCTAAATAAATTTTCTTAACCCTACGTTTTAGTATATTATGCAGATGCTTTGTTTTATCAGACAATGTGGTCCAGTCACAAATCGAACTATATTCACCAGACTGTTCAAAAGATCCGTAATTTACGTTCAATTCAATGTGACCAATAAACTCTGTACAATGTTTTTTTGTTTCAATCGGATGTATGATAAGGTCATTTACTAAAGAATAAATAGTATCCTTTTCAGCTTCGGTGAAAAAAACCTTAATGGTATCAATTTTCATTTTTGTATCTTTTGGCAATGGAGCAAAAAAAGAGCCCCTATGATAAAAGTTCACCACAGAAGAGTCGGTATTATTCTCAATGGATATTTTGGTAAATCGTTCAGAAAATATAGTGAGATTATCCCAAATTGGCGCGTCAATTTTATCTACAGGTTGCGTGCAACCTAAGCTAAATACAATTATTAAAAACAAACCTAAAATGAGGCGCTTCATGTTTTAAATTAATCCGTTATCCAATCTCCTGCACCAACTCCAGCAACACACCACCCGCACTCTTCGGATGCACAAAGCAAACCAATTTATTATCTGCCCCCTTCTTAGGTTCATCGCTTAACAAAACAAAACCTTCGTTTTTTAGGCGGGCCATTTCGGCAACAATATCATCAACTTCGAAAGCGATATGATGGATCCCCTCCCCTTTTTTGGCTATAAATTTGGCAATGGGGCTATCGGCAGCTGATGCTTCAAGCAACTCAATCTTATTCGGCCCGCTTTTCAGAAACGCGGTTTTAACGCCCTCGCTGGCTACGTCTTCAATTTTGTAGACGATTGTGTTCAATAGTTTCTCATACAGCTTGCCTGCGGCTTTTAGGTCGGCCACGGCAATGCCGATATGTTCTATTTTGTTCATGAACAAATATGATGAATTATTTAACTAATAACGTCGTTTTGGATACAATAAGCAAGGAATAACGCCTTTTTTAATTAACTGATTATCATATACTTGATTAAAATTCGGCTACGAAACTGATGTATCGGATCATAAAAAAACAGTAACATGTTTAAACAACTAAATTTTTTATAATTACTTTATTATCAGGCACTTGAATTAAAAAAAGTGTTTCATTTTGTTTCACTCGTTTTTCACAAAACCCTCATTAACAATAAATTAATTCAAAAAAGTGTTTCACCTGTTTCATCTGTGTCACACACTCGTGAAACAGAATACATCAAGACAAGTGGTTTTATTCGGTCGTCGCGCCTTCCTTGGCCTGGCCTAATTCTTTTGCCGGGTCAACAGCACAAGGATAGCCAAACAGGCAACGCTCTTTAATCATCTTAGCAACTTCGGGTGGTACAAACTGTTCCCAGCCGTCTGCACCTTGTTTTATTAGTTGTAGTACGATATCCGTTTGTACATGCAGGTTGTTCTCGTTATAGTTGCGAATGTCTTCTATCTTGTTGTTGGCTATCAGGTAGCGGTACAGGTCGATCAGGTGCGGCGGCGGGTAAAAGCGCAGGCAATTCATGATTACACCATTGCGCAGCGTTGGATAGATAAACAACTTCACCTTGCGGCTAAACAGTGTGGCGAATGACTCCAGGATACCGCCCGGCAAATCCTTATAGTGCTCTTCACCAAATATGTACTCAAGGTTGGGATACCCCAGCACCACGCCCAACTTTAAGCTGGTGATCTTTGAAAGATACGATACCAGTTTATAATACTCATGGAAGTTTGAGATCAATACCGTTTGCCCTAACGAGCATAGGATATCAACCCGGTCAAGGAAGTCTTTTTCGTCTATCTCCGCATTCGGATCGGCATCCCGTTCAACCAATGATTGCAGGGTAAGCTCAGTAACCAAAACTACATTCTTCTTATCAACATCGGGCTCCTGCATAAATTGCTTAACGCCGGTGTTCAACATATCCAAATGCACGTTAATAATCGGGCGGAAACGGCCCCTTATAACCACAACGTGTTTTTTGTACAAAGCTTCTGATGGTTGCTCGTTTTCGCCGTCCGGCCCAAACAGCGCCGCGTCAGAGAAACCGTATTTAACCAGGTGCAGGCTCATCAGGCGGTTATCCACCTTCTCAAAATTTGGCCCGTCAAACTGGATCATATCTATCTGGATCCGGTCCTTGCTCAATTCATCCATCAGCGACAGCAAAAACGCCGGCGCTACTTCGTTATAATAAAAACAGGCATATAGCAAGTTTACACCTAATACACCTACGGCTTGCTGCTGCAGGTTATTGTCGGTATCCAACAGCTTAACATGCAATATCACATCATTAAAAGGGCCATTTGGCTCTAACTGGAAACGTACCCCCATCCAGCCGTGGGCCTCGTTGGTTTTATGGTAATTAAGGGTTGATACCGTGTCTGAAAAAGCAAAGAAAGTTGTATTATCTCCGCGCTGCTCGGCTAAACGCTCTATCAGCAAGTTGTACTCATGGTTAAGCATCGCCATCAGGCGCGACTCGCTCACATAGCGTTTTACTTTAAGGGCACCGTAAATAGCGTCAGAAACGGTCATGTCATAAGCCGACATGGTTTTGGCAATGGTGCCTGATGAAGCGCCTGCTTTGAAAAAGTTGGCGGCAACGTCCTGCCCTGCGCCTATCTCAGCAAATGAGCCATAAATCTTGGGGTCGAGGTTAATAGCAAGGGCTTTTTGTTTGGTTCCGATATCTTTATTGTGAATGATACTCATCAAGGTAGTAGTTAGAATTCGCGGTTGCCATTATGATTAGTAACACGACTTAAAATTATAAAAATTTTAAGAATTTGGCAAACTGTTTATTAATAAGGCAAAGGTCTTAAATTTTATAATTAATTAACAATGCCTTTTTAATAACTATACATTATAAGTGATGTATAGTTTAAATTATTAGTTTAATATGACTGTTTTACCTTATATTGAATGATTTTAAATAAAAATGTTTGCATATCTTTGTGCTATTAATATATTAAAGTATGAATATCCCAATTTACCTTGATAACAACGCCACCACACCCATGGATCCAAGGGTACTGGAAGCTATGATACCTTACTTTACCTCAAAGTTTGGTAACGCTGCCAGCCGCAACCATCCATTTGGCTGGGTAGCAGAAGAAGGTGTTGATTACGCACGCGAGCAGGTGGCTAAACTAATTGGCGCCAGCGAGAAAGAGATCATCTTCACATCAGGAGCAACAGAATCAGACAACCTTGCTATCAAAGGTGTTTTTGAAATGTATAAAGAAAAGGGTAACCACATTATTACCACGGTTACCGAACATAAAGCTGTATTAGACGCTTGTAAACATGTTGAAAAACTTGGTGGCAGGGTTACTTACCTGCCGGTACAAGAAGACGGTTTGCTTGACCTTGCTGTATTAGAAGCTGCCATGACCCCAGAGACGATCCTGGTATCGGTTATGTACGGCAACAACGAGATAGGCGTTATACAACCAATAAAAGAAATATCGGCAATAGCCCATAAATATGGCGCTTTGTTTATGACCGACGCTGTACAGGCTGTTGGTAAAATACCTGTTGATGTAAACAAAGACGGTATTGACCTTTTGGCCTTATCAGCACATAAATTTTATGGGCCTAAAGGCGTTGGTGCATTGTACGTTCGCCGTAAAGGACCACGTGTTAAAGTTACAGCACAAATGGACGGTGGCGGCCACGAACGCGGTATGCGCTCTGGCACGTTAAACGTTCCGGGTATTGTGGGCTTAGGTAAGGCTGCAGAGCTTTGCGGCCTGGAGATGGAAAGCGAAGCAAAACGTTTATCGGCTTTACGCGATAAATTACAAAACGGCTTAACTGTTTTAGAGGAAAGCTATGTAAACGGAAACGTTGAACACCGTTTGCCGCATGTAGCTAACATCAGCTTTAAATATGTTGAGGGTGAGGGTTTAATGATGGCCATGAAAGATTTGGCTGTATCATCAGGATCGGCTTGTACATCAGCATCGTTAGAGCCATCATATGTATTAAAAAGTTTAGGCTTATCTGATGATCTGGCACACTCTTCGATACGTTTTGGATTAGGAAGGTTCACTACCGAGGAAGAGGTTGACTATGCAATTGAAGTAACCAAAACAGCGGTTACCAACTTACGCAACATGTCGCCGCTTTGGGAAATGTTTAAAGAAGGCATTGACCTCGACTCGATTGAGTGGGCAGAACACTAAATAAGTTATACGTAAGACGTTATACGTTTTACGTTAAATAAAATTTACAACAATAAACACGTAGAACGTAATACGTAACACGTATAACAAACATTAAACACACACAAAAATGGCATATTCAGATAAAGTAATTGATCATTACACCAACCCGCGCAACGTTGGTACCTTAGACAAAAGCAGTCATAAGGTAGGTACCGGCTTAGTTGGTGCACCAGAGTGCGGCGACGTTATGCGCCTGCAAATTGAGGTAGGTGATGACAACATCATCACTGATGCTAAGTTTAAAACTTTTGGCTGCGGCTCGGCTATAGCTTCATCATCATTAGCTACCGAGTGGCTAAAAGGAAAATCTATCGATGACGCGATGAAAATCGACAACATGGATATTGTTGAAGAATTAGCATTGCCACCGGTAAAAATTCACTGCTCTGTTTTGGCAGAGGATGCAATTAAAGCAGCTATTAACGACTTCCGTGTTAAAAACGGCATGGAAGCGTTGGAGGTTGAAAAATCGCATCATTAATTAAGTAGTGAGTGATGAGTTTTGAGTGATGAGTTTTTATGGCTCTTTACTCAAAACTCATAACTCAAAACTCAATACTAACTAATAATGGTAACTGTAACTGATAAAGCGAAAAGTAAGGTAGAGGACCTGATGAGGGATTCGGGGCTTGATGCTTCTTATTTCCTGCGGGTTTCTGTACAGGGTGGAGGATGTTCGGGGTTATCTTATAATCTCGACTTTGATAACGAAGAGAAAAAGGGCGACCAGTTTTTCGAAGACAAAGGTGTACGCATGTGCCTGGATATGAAATCATTTTTATACCTGGCCGGCACCGAGCTTGATTTTTCGGACGGGCTGAACGGTAAAGGTTTTAACTTCCATAACCCTAACGCCAGCCGCACCTGCGGTTGCGGCGAGAGTTTCTCGGTTTAAATCATAAAACGACATATAAATAAAAAAGGCGCTAATTAGCGCCTTTTTTATTTATATGTCGTTTAGCATTCTAAGCAAGCCGTTTCCATTTTTGAAAAATAAAATTAGCTTTGTTATTCTTACAAACCTGACTATAAATAAATGAATTCAGTAACTGAGCGCCCAACCGTACCCAGCCTTATACGATATTTAGTTGAACACATCCATCCGGATACACATACTTTTTTAAGCCATAAGGTAGAGGATGTATGGGTTGATATCACCTATCGCGAAGCTTTAGAAAAGGTTGACGCTATCTCGTCCTGGTTCCTGGATATCGGCATAAAAAAAGGCGATAAGCTGGCGCTGATCATAGAGAATGGCCCTGATTTTATTTATTACGACCAGGCGCTACAGCAAATTGGCGGTGTAAATACCTCCATCTACCCTACCCTAACTGAAACAGAAATTGAATATATCTTAAATGATTCGGGTGCCCGTACCATCATCTGCGGTAACCCATTTTTATTCAGGAAGGTGTTAAAAATAGCCAACAATTGCCCGGCTCTTGAGCGCATAATACCGGCTTTTGATGATTACGAAAAATACCTGGAAAAGCAACGCTTAAACGCCGGGGTAATCGGCTTCAAAGAATTAATAAGTATTGGCCTAACGCTGGTTGAAAAGCACAAGTCGGACATAAAAATAGCACGCGAAGCTATTTTACCGTCTGATCTTTCATGTTTGATCTATACCTCCGGAACTACCGGCATCCCAAAAGGTGTAATGCTAACGCATAAAAACCTGGTGGAGAACGTTAGGGTAAGCTTATTGCAGATCCCTATCATTGAAAGCTCAGACGTGTTTTTATCGTTCCTGCCACTGTCGCACGTATTTGAGCGTACTGCTACCTATCATGTTTGTTTATACTCTGGCGCTAAAATTGCCTTCGCGCAAAGCCTGGATCTGTTAGCCAAAAACATGAGCGAGGTTAAGCCAAACGTTATGAACTGCGTACCGCGGTTGTTGGAGCGCATACACGACCGCGCCATGAAAAACGGCACCAGTGCCGGCGGAGTAAAAGCAAAAATATTTTTATGGGCGCTGGATATTGGCCGTAAATATCGCATAGCTAACGAGGAGGGTAAAAAATCGGGCTTAATATTAAACGCCCAACATGCTTTAGCCGAAAAATTAGTATTCAGTAAGATAAAAGAACGTACCGGTGGTAATCTAAAGATCATGCTCTCCGGCGGCGGCGCTTTACCTAAAAATATCGGTGAGTTTTTTGGCGATCTGGGTATAAAAGTATTAGAAGGTTTCGGCCTTACGGAAACATCGCCGGTAATGGCGGTTACCGAGGTCCACCGACAGATTTATGGTACTGTTGGACGGATTGTGCCGGGTATTGAGGTTGCTATTCAAAATATTGATACTAAAGAGATCTATACCGTACAAACTCACGAGTCGTTTAAGGAAGATTTCCAGTCGGAAGAGGGTGAGATTATCGTTCGCGGGCATTGTGTAATGAAAGGCTACTTAAACAAGCCTGAAGAAACCGCCGCTACAATAGACAAAGACAACTGGCTGCATACCGGCGATATCGGCCGTTATTTTAAAGGCAACCTGCAAATTACCGACAGGTTAAAAAACATGCTGGTTAACGCCTATGGTAAAAACATCTACCCAACCCCGGTAGAAAACACCTATCTGAAAAGCCCTAAAATTGAAGGCGTGTTTTTACTGGGCGATAAGCGAGAATATATTACCGCGATCATCATCCCCGCAAAAGAAGCGCTGCAAGAACAGTTTGGTTTAGATGAGAAATTCTTTGAAGATGCCGATCCGTTTATCGACAACAAAGAAATAAAAGAATGGCTGAACCAGGATATCCGTAAACTATCAAACGAGCTGGCAAAATTCGAGCGGATTAAAAACTTCAAGATCAAACGCAAGCCGTTCAGCATGGAAGACGGCGAGATTACCCCTACCATGAAAGCTAAGCGGAAGGTGATAGAGAAGAAATATGCCGATGCAATTGAGGAATTGTATGCTGGGGATGTAGAAGCTGATTAAAACCTGATAGGCCCTATACCTAAGTTTCTTAGGCGTGATCCACTTTAGTGATCCACTCCAAAAAAAGTGTCTAAAAGTGACCTATTTTCGCCTATACTGATTATCAGCACATTAATTAAGATTTGAACTTAAAAATCCTGACGAATTGTGGGTGATCCACAGTGATCCGCTCAAAAGTTAAAACAATCATTTACAATAAGTTACAAGAAAACTGCGATCCAAGTGATCCACTTTTAAAAGTGGATCACCTAAGGCTATACAAACCCCAAAACATCCTTAATACACTCCACGCTTCTAAACATACCGCTATCAATACTCTGCTCAATTTCTTCGTGGGCCCAGGTGATGTGATATGGTACGTGTATAGCATACCCACCTATGTTTAACACTGGCAGCACATCGCTTTTTAGTGAGTTGCCCACCATCAGCAATTCGCTCGGGCGAATATCAAGATGTTTGATCAGTTTCAAATAATTAGCATCATCCTTTTCAGACATAATCTCTACATGATGAAAGTAGCTCGTCAGGTTCGATTTACGCAGCTTGCGCTCCTGGTCAAGCAGGTCGCCTTTGGTGGCAACTACTAAGCGGTATTTGCCTTTAAGTTCCTTTAATACGTCTTCAACACCATCCAATAGTTCAATAGGCTGGTTAAGCATTTGCTTGCCCAGTTCCATTATCTCGCCAATGGTTTTGGAGCTTATCATGTTGTTGGTTACGGTCATGGCGGTCTCTATCATTGATAGGATGAAACCCTTTATTCCGTAACCATATAAACCAAGGTTTGCAATTTCAATTTTAAGCAGCTCACGCTCCAGTTCGTGGCGCGGCAGGTATTCTTCCAGTAAAGTACAAAAAGCTTCTTCAGATTGCCTGAAATAGGGCTCATTTACCCAAAGCGTATCATCAGCATCAAAAGCAATAACCTTTACGTTCATGACTGTAAAGGTAGAGATTAGCTGTCAAAAAAATACATTAATCATAACTCACATTCAAATCCTGCTACTCATTAAAAAAATCCTATTTTTGCACCTTTAATAAAATATCGTTACAAAACATGAGTATTGCACTATCCGAACAGGAAATTATACGCCGCGAATCATTACAACAATTACGTGCTTTAGGCATTAACCCTTATCCTGCCGAGGAATATAAGGTTACTGATTTTGCACAGGACATCACCGATAATTTCGAGGCTAACCCGGATACTTATAAGAGTGTAATTATTGCCGGCCGGATCATGACCCGTCGTATCATGGGCAGCGCATCATTTGCCGAGATACAGGACAGCACCGGCCGTATGCAGATCTATCTGAAACGCGACGATATTTGCCCCGGCGAGGACAAAACTTTATACAATACGGTATTTAAAAAACTATTGGATATCGGCGATTACGTTGGTATTAAAGGCTATGTGTTTTTAACCCAAACCGGCGAGATCTCTGTACACGTACAGGAAATGACACTCTTATCTAAATCGCTAAAACCACTTCCTGTTGTTAAGCGCGACGAAGAAGGAAACATGCACGATGGCTTTACGGATGCCGAAATGCGTTACCGCCAGCGTTATGTTGATTTAACGGTTAACCCTGAATATAAGCAGATCTTTATCAAACGATCTAAAGTAATAAGTGCTATGCGTAATTACTTTAATAACCAGGGATGGATGGAGGTTGAAACCCCTATCCTGCAGCCTGTGCATGGTGGCGCTGCGGCTCGTCCATTTGCTACGCATCACAATACGCTGGATATGCCGCTATTTCTGCGCATAGCTAACGAGTTATACTTAAAGCGCCTTATCGTTGCCGGATTTGACGGCGTTTATGAGTTTGGTAAGATGTTCCGCAACGAAGGCATGGACCGCACCCATAATCCCGAGTTTACTGCCATGGAAATATATGTAGCCTATAAAGACTATATATGGATGATGGAAATGGTGGAGAACTGCCTGGAAGAAGTTGCACGTGCCGTACATGGCATTGCCGCTGTACAGGTTGGTGCTAACGAGATAAACTTTGCAGGGCCGTACACCCGGCTATCAATGTATGATTCCATATTGAAATACACCGGCATAGATGTATCAGAAATGGATGAGGCCGGCTTACGCGAAACGTGCGCCGATCTTAAAATTGAAGTTGATGCATCAATGGGCAAAGGCAAATTGATAGACGAGATCTTTAGCGCTAAAGTTGAAGCTAACCTCATCCAGCCTACCTATATCACCGATTATCCTATCGAAATGACACCGCTTGCTAAAAAACACCGTACCAAAGATGGTTTGGTTGAGCGTTTTGAGCTGTTTGTAAACGGTAAAGAAATAGCCAACGCTTACTCGGAACTAAACGATCCTATTGACCAACGCGAGCGTTTAGAAGAACAACTGGTATTAGCCGGCCGTGGCGATGATGAAGCTATGGCTATGGACGACGACTTTTTACGCGCACTTGAATATGGTATGCCGCCAACATCGGGCCTGGGTATAGGGATAGACCGTTTGGTGATGTTATTAACTAATCAAAGCACTATACAGGAAGTATTGTTCTTCCCGCAAATGCGCCCTGAGAAGAAAGCTAAAGTTGCCAGTATAGATGACTTTACAAATATTGGTGTGCCTGTCGAATGGGTGCCTGTTTTAAATAAAATGGGCTTTAATACCGTTGAGGAATTAAAGGCCGGGAACCCAAACAAAGTTTTCAATGATCTGGGTGGCATGCGCAAAAAGTTGAAATTGGATATTGCCATGCCTGCTAAGGAAGTGGTGATGGGTTGGTTTGAATAGTTTTATTTTCGGTCTGTTATGTTATATTTTGTGTATAATTTCCATTTTCCACAACTGTTATTAACAATTCTTTAATATAATAATAAAATCAAGGAAACTTTGGCACTCGAAATGTTGTATAACTTTACAAATACACATCGTAAGCAAAGTTATGACTAACTCAATATTAGAAATTACCGAAAGCGAATATTTGATCAAACTAAACAGATCAAATTTCAATCTATCATTTATCAGAAGTTTGCTGAAAATTGTAGAGGTTGCAAATCCTTCTGAAGGATACACAGAAGCACCGGACAGGAATATCAGCTATAATAAAAATCACTCGTCAGAACCCGATTACTTCAGTTCGATAGAAGAAAAATAGCCTTTAAAACAATGTGTTTCAAAGGCTATTTTTTTTGCACTTAAAACTGCTGGCGATAACCGCCTTTTACCACCTGCTTGTCCATTTGGGCCATCTGTTGCTTCATCATCTTTATCTGGTCTGTAAGCAACTTATTCTTATCATCCTTAGCCGCTTCCTGCAAATACATTGTCGCCTCACGCTTATTGCGCTTAGCCATTGATATACCCGCAAGACTTAGTTTAGCCAGTGCTGTATTATGCGACATGGTCATACCCAAAGCCAATGCCTTCTTGAAATATTTCTCAGACTTCAATGGAGCTTTGCGCGACTCTATTAAGCCCAACAACAGGTTATAATAACCATGTTGGTTTTTGTGTAATTGCTTTTCGTAGTCGGTTATTTTCATCAACCAGGCCTCTGCTTTGTCTGATTGTTCTTTACGTAAAAAGTATTGGGCGATGATCATGTTTTCGTTAAAGAAAAACGACAACAGGATTATACCGCCTAAAAGTAATACCAATATGCCCCATCCCCAAAAACCAAACACGCAAAGTGCGACAGCGGCACCAAAAAAAACGCAGGCTACTATAAGCCGAACTATATTTGACATAATTTGTTATCCTATAAATTTAGAAGTGCAAATATCCGTTTATTTGTACTCTTAATCAACACTTCTCGAATATTTATGGCAATTGAATTAGAAGCATCATGGCTTAAAGTTTTAAGTGACGAATTTGGCAAAGATTACATGCTCAAGCTTAAGGGATTTTTAAAGGACGAGAAGCAGGCAGGCAAGACTATCTACCCCAAAAGCCCCGACATATTCAATGCCTTTGCTAAAACGCCATTTGATGAGGTTAAGGTTGTAATATTAGGCCAGGATCCATACCACGGCCCTAATCAGGCGCATGGCTTATCATTCTCTGTGCAGAAGGGTGTACGTGTACCGCCATCGCTACAGAATATCTATAAAGAATTAGCTACAGATATCCCGGGGTTCATCATCCCTAACAACGGCGACCTGACCGAATGGGCCGAACAGGGCGTATTATTGTTAAATGCTACTTTAACGGTTCAGGCAGCCAATGCTGGTTCGCATCAGAAAAAGGGTTGGGAAAAGTTTACCGATACCGTGATCAAAACCATATCCGACAAGAAAAAGGGCGTAGTATTTATCCTCTGGGGCGCTTATGCGCAATCAAAAGCGGTGCTGATTGATGACACCAAACACCTTATCATTAAATCTACTCACCCATCACCACTGGCAGTTAGTCACGGCGGGTTCTTTGGATCAAAGCCGTTCTCTAAAACAAATAATTATTTGGAACAACAGGGCGAGAAGCCAATTGACTGGCAGATACATTAATTTAAAAATGTGTTAATTTGAAGATTTGAAAATTATCATTTCTCAAATCAGCACATTTTCAAATCTTCAAATTAATATTCCAACGGTACTATAGGTTCTTTTTTACTTGTCGACATGATCATCATGGTTTGGAATGTTTTAACCACGCTTATACGGCTAATCTTTTCCATGATCAATTGTTCGTATGATTTGATGTCTCGTACGTAAACTTTCAACAAGAAATCACACTGGCCGGTTACATGGTGGCACTCGGTTACTTCTTTTATTGCCTGTATCTCGTCAATAAAAGTTTGTATGGTATTTTTCTGATGAAAATCCAGCGAGATCTGTATAAAGGTCTTTATACCAAGGCCCAGTTTTTCTTCATCAACCAGGGCGTGGTAGCTCTTAATATATTCGGCGTTTTCGAGTTTGCGCACGCGTTCTAAAGTCGGTGCCGGCGACAATCCAATTTCGGTAGAAAGCTGAAGATTGGTTATCCTTCCGTTTTCCTGTAATGTTTTAAGTATTTGTAAATCTATCTTATCTAATTCTGCAGCCATAACTACGTCTCTAATTTAGAACAAAGTACAAAATTATATTTTTCAATATCAAGATATGTAAAATATAATTTTTTTAACATTAATTTTTAGACAAGTCTAAAAATTTTATTAGATTTGCTTAAATGAACACTTTAGCCGAAGAGAATTACTTAAAAGCCATTTACCACCTCTCGTTAAATGATCTGAACGTAAGCACCAACCAGATAGCGGCGGCCTTAAATACCAAAGCAGCATCAGTAACAGATATGCTTAAAAAATTGGCTGATAAGGAACTGATCAATTACGAAAAGTATCAGGGGGTTACGCTCAGTGCATCAGGCGAAAAAATTGCCGTGCATATCATTCGTAAACACCGCCTTTGGGAGTATTTTTTGGTAGAGAAGCTAAATTTCAAATGGGACGAAGTGCATGAAATGGCCGAAGAAATGGAACATATTTCATCAGTAGAATTAATAGATCGATTGGATAAATTCATGGACTACCCCAAGCACGACCCACATGGAGACCCTATCCCCGACCGTGATGGTAATTTTAAGAAATATGAGCTTAAACCAATTTCCGGCCTAAGTGTTAATGAAGGCGGTGTGATATCAGGCGTGCGTGACCACTCATCAAGCTTTTTGCAATACCTTGAAAAGCAGCAGTTAACTATTGGCAAAAAAATAACCGTAACAGATGTAATTGAATACGACAACTCCATGATATTACAGGTTGAAAACGCTACTACGCACATAAGCCGCGAAGTGGCTAAAAATTTATTGATTGCTATATGAGCCAAAAACACAACGAATCATTAGGCGAGGTACATAGTTCGGTTTCGACAGAAAATAAAACCGGATGGAAAAAAATGTTAGCGTTCATAGGCCCAGCTTACCTGGTGAGCGTTGGATATATGGACCCGGGTAACTGGGCCACAGATATCGCAGGCGGCAGCGCTTTTGGTTATAGGTTGATATGGGTATTATTAGCATCAAACCTTATTGCCTTATTATTGCAATCGCTTAGCGCCCGGTTAGGCATTGTGCGCGGGCTTGATTTGGCGCAGGCATCAAAGATAACCTACCCCCGATTTGTTAATTTCAGCCTTTATATATTGGCCCAGATAGCTATTATAGCCTGCGACCTTGCCGAGATCATCGGTATGGCTATTGGCTTAAACCTGCTGTTTCATTTACCGTTGATATGGGGCGTATCGTTAACTATTACTGATACTTTACTGATGCTCTTCCTGATGAATAAGGGGATGCGCAAGCTTGAGGCCTTTATTGTCTCGATGATATTTGTTGTAGGGCTATCTTTTTTAATTGAGATGTTTATTGTAACACCTGATGTTAAAGAAGTTGCTTTAGGTTTTATCCCGGGCAATTTAACAGGGAGCGCTTTATATATAGCCATTGGTATAATCGGAGCCACTGTAATGCCGCATAATTTGTATCTGCATTCATCCTTAGTACAAACCCGGCAAATAACACGTACCGATGCCGGTATTAAAACAGCTATAAAATTTAACTTATTTGATACCGTAATTGCCCTTAACCTGGCGTTTTTGGTGAACGCGGCCATATTGATATTGGCTGCCAGTGCATTCTTTAAAAACGGCTACTTCCAGATTGCCGAGATCCAGGATGCGTATAAATTATTGGAGCATATTTTTGGTAAGACAGCACCGGTATTATTCGCAATAGCTTTAATCGCAGCAGGCCAAAGTTCTACCATAACGGGCACACTTGCGGGGCAGATCATCATGGAAGGCCATATTAACCTTCGTGTAGAGCCATGGTTACGCCGTTTGTTAACACGTGTATTGGCTATTGTACCGGCGATGTTTACCATTATTTATTCAGGCGAGGACGGCTTGGGCAACCTGATCATACTGAGCCAGGTGGTGTTGAGTTTACAATTGGGGTTCGCAGTTATCCCGTTGATACATTTTACAGCTGATAAAAAGAAGATGGGCAATTTTGCCATCGGCCTTAAAGTTAAAATAGCCGCCTGGGCAAGTGCCATTATAATTGTTGGCCTAAACGCCAAACTGGTTTATGAGCAAATAAATAGCTGGGCAACTGCATCGCCGTCGACGGCGTTTTGGATGTATGTTTTGGTGATACCTGTAGTGCTTGGCATAGCCGCGCTATTAATATATGTAACGATAAGGCCATGGTTATTTAAACATAAGGATGTTCCTATTTTTATTCCACACGGAATTGCACGTGTAATTGGCGATCTGGACGCGATAGAATATCACCACATTGGTGTTAGTATTGATTTTTCCAAGAACGATACCAACTCTTTACGTCATGCTATAATGCAGGGCGGCAAAAAGGCTACCTACTCGCTGATTCACGTTGTTGAAACTGCCGGAGCACGCTATTACGGCGGCGACGTGTTGGATCATGAAACACAAAGCGACGTAGATAACCTCGACAAATATGTCGATACGCTAAAAAATTTAGGCTACAAAGCGGAGGCAAAAATTGGCTATGGCATAGCTGCAAGGGCTATTGCTGACATCGTAAATACCAATAAGATAGATTTTATCGTAATGGGATCGCACGGCCACAACGCCTTTAAAGACCTGATATTTGGCACTACAGTTAACAAGGTAAGGCATATGGTTAAAGTACCGGTACTGGTGGTTAAACCAAATGGATAGTGATTAAAGATTGGTTGATTAGAGATTAGTTAAGATAACACTTTCAACTAATCTCTAATCACTAATTAACTAACCACTAATTTCTTTAAGTTTGTGCCGACGAAGTTATGAGTGACGATAAAATATACATAAAGAATAAAAAGGCCTATTTTGAATATATTATCCTGGATAAATACACCGCCGGGATAAAATTGTTGGGTACAGAGATCAAATCTATCCGCCAGGGAAAGGCAAATATTAATGACGCTTTTTGCACGTTTATTAACGAGCAGCTTTATGTTCGTAACCTGCATATAGCCGAATACTCGTTCGGTTCATTTTATAACCACGAAGCCAAGCGCGACCGTGTACTCCTGCTCAACAAAAAAGAGTTAAAGAAACTACAAACTCGCGGCGAAGAAAAAGGATTAACTATTGTGCCGCTGGCGTTATTTATTAGCGATCGTGGTTTTGCTAAACTGGAAATTGGCTTAGCACAAGGTAAAAAGACATTTGATAAACGCGAAACTTTAAAAGAACGGGATACGAAGGTTGAGATGGATAGGGCGATGAAAAGGTAGACTGATTTCGGATTTCGAATGTTCGATTTCGGATTTATTTTTTTAAGTTTTTTATTCTTTGATTTTCTTTTGCTGTTTTACCTATCGCTGTAAAGATGGCTGTCAATTCGTTCGCTTCTTTTTTCAGTGGTGCTATAATAGCTGTCGACACTAAGCCCGCTTCTTCCATTAAGTCGAACCAGTATATTGATTCATCTGCTTCTTCTTCACAAATCACAATTTTATTTATAAAGTCGGCGGTTGATTTTCCTTTGCAAGCTGCTCGATAATTTGCGCCGACAGACGTTGAACTTCTTAAGACCTGATTGATTAATACATTTAGAGAACGGCTGCTTGGTTGACTTTCAATAAATTTAATAACATCGACAGCAAATTTTTGAGATCTTCTTTTTAATTCAATTTTATCCATGCAAATAAAATTAAAAATTAAATCCGAAATCGAACATCCGAAATCCGAAATTATCTACCAAGCGCGTTCGCCTACCAACGGTACAAACCTAAACGTATCCAACACATGCTTCTCATAATCATGTTCACCGGTTTTTAGTATGGTTACCATTTTTTGTGTATTCTCGTCGCCCACGGGGATAACAAGAATACCACCAATATTTAGCTGGCTTAACAGTACTTCTGGCACAGTTGGTGCTCCGGCGGTTACAATTATCTTGTCGTAAGGTGCATGGCTGGCTATACCTTTTGAGCCATCGCCTAAAAAGAAACGGGCTCTGTAGCCCATTAATGGCAATACCCTACGGGTACGCTCGTATAGTTTTTCTTGTCGTTCAATAGTATAAACTTTGGCACCCATTTCTAATAACACGCAACTTTGATAGCCTGACCCGGTACCAATCTCTAATACCTTGTCGCCTTTTTTAATATGAAGTAACTCGGTTTGGTAAGCTACTGTATAAGGCTGTGATATGGTTTGCCCCTCGCCTATCGGGAAAGCGATATCTTTATAGGCCTGGTTCCAAAATGTTTCGTCAAAGAAATAGTGGCGGGTTACTTTACCAATAGCAGCCAGCACTTGCACATCCTCAATTCCTTTCTTTCTTAACTCTTCTACCAGTTTTTTACGTGCACCCTGTTCGCGGTAGTTATCAATATATTTATAAGCCATTATACTGGTAAAGTTATATAAAAACGGGAGTTGATTTATACGCCTACGTACTCGCAAAACAAAATACTTTGTGGGTGCCTGATTGCGAACAAATTAAAATAATCGGGCATCATGTAGCAGAATGCTTTGCAGCATCGTTTCATCAATAAAAAAAGCAACTGCAACACCTATCAACTCTAAAGCCTATGAACAAGTCTATAATCTCTGCCCTGTTACTGATCATCGCATTGTTGATCGTCTTTACATTCTCGCTTTGTAAAAAAGACGATGGCATACTTACCGCGGAAGCAAAAATCTATGACTCTGGTTCTGTTGCTCTTGATGGCTGCGACTGGTTCCTACGGGTTGACAGCACTAAGGAATTCCACGCTGTAAACCTTACTAACGAGTTTAAAGAAAACGCCTTAAAAGTTATAATCCGCTATCGCCTGTTAGACACTAAATTTGTATGTGGCTGGGGTAAAGGATTAACCGAAATTCAGCTAATTGACATTAAACGAAAAGATTCTCAACTCATAAAAAAAGATGCAACAATTGTTGATATGGGCCCTATAACAGCTGATGGTTGCGGCTGGAAGGTGAAGATAGATACCACATATTACCACCCAACTAAACTACCTGATGCTTATAAAAAAGCTGATCTTAAAGTTAAGGTGTCTTATAACCTGCTTGATAGCAAATTCCAATGTGGTATTGCCGCCAATTTAAAATACAACCAAATATTTTTAAAGACCATTGAAAACAGGTAATTAATACGGATCAACATCCGGCTGTACAATACTGCCTTTGCTTAATTGCGTAGTTTGAAATTGTGTTATTACGTCTCGAATGGTAGCCTTTACTTTATTGATAGACACGCCGTCTTTTTCAAACTTTAACATAATGGACTGGATATAATAATTGCGAATGCGGCTTACCAACGGCACCTGCGGACCAACTACCCTCTCCTCGCCAAAATGACCGCGTAACTGGTTGCCCAGGTAAGTTGCCTGGTTATGCAATATATCGGGATTTTTATGTTTGATATCGAGATTAATAATACGATAGAAGGGCGGATAATGAAAAGCCTTACGCTCTTCCATTTCGGTAAAATAAAGCTCAGTATAGTTATTCTCTATAACCTGTTTAATAACCCGGTGACCTGGGTCGTAAGTTTGTATCACTACCTTGCCCTGCTTGCCCCTGCGGCCTGCCCTGCCGCTTACCTGGGCCAGCATTTGGTAGCTACGTTCGTTAGCGCGATAGTCAGGAAATTTCAACAGACTATCTGCACTTATTACTCCAATTACGGTTACATCGGCAAAATCAAGCCCTTTGGCTACCATTTGGGTACCTACCAATATATCTATCTTTTTCTCCTCCAGATCATTCAATATATTTTGTAACGAGTTGCGTGAACGTGTTGTGTCCAGATCCATGCGTGCTATGCGTGCACCGGGTAATAACAGGCTTAGTTCGTCCTCTATCTTTTCGGTACCGAAACCCCGGTATTCTAAATGCGTCGACCCACATGCCGGGCAGATGTTTGGCGTATCTTCTTTATAACCACAGTAGTGGCAATGCAGTTTACCGGTATGTTTATGGTAGGTAAGGCTTACATCGCAGTTAATGCATTTGGGTGTATAAGCACAGATCTTACATAATAAAATCGGTGCATACCCGCGGCGGTTTTGGAACAATATTACCTGCTCTTTATTAGCCAGCGCGGTCTCAATATCAGCCATTAGCACGCTGGTAAAGTGCGACTGTATAGTTTTCTTCTTCGTTTCTTCGCCAATGCTTACTACTTCAATTATTGGCATTTCTATACCACCATAACGCTCGGTTAATTCGGCAAAGCCGTATTTATGTGTGCGGGCATTAAAGTAGGTCTCAAAAGACGGTGTTGCAGAACCCAGCAGCACTTTACCCTGGTGCATATTAGCCAGGAATATGGCTGCATCGCGGGCATTATAGCGCGGCGCGGGATCGAACTGCTTATAGGATGTTTCGTGCTCCTCATCAACTATTATCAGGCCCAGATCGGCAAATGGCAAGAATACGGATGAGCGTGCCCCTAATACAACTTTGTATTCATTATTCAACACCTTTTGCCAAACTTCTACCCGTTCGTTATCATTAAAACGAGAATGGTAAACACCAATACTGGCACCAAAATATTGGCGCAGGCGTTCTATAACGTGGGTTGTAAGCGCTATTTCAGGCAACAGGTAAAGCACTTGCTTACCCTGCGCAATCATCTGCTCTATCAGTCTTATATAGATCTGTGTTTTGCCTGACGAGGTTACACCGTGCAGCAAGATCACATCCTTCTGCTCAAACTGTTGTTTTATAGAAGTCAATGCTTCCTGCTGTTGGGTACTCAGCTCAAAATTTGCGTCCAGATCTTCTTCTTCGTAAAACAGGCGGCTAACGTTTTTCTCCTCGGCAATAAAAACTTCCTTTTCAATTAGTGAATTAATGCTTGACGCACCGGCACCACTTTCTTCAATTAACTCATTTTTTGAAATGGTTTTTTGGTGACGTGCCAGTTTCAGGTACGCTAATACTGCATCAGCCTGCTTAGGTGCACGTTTTTCAAGGATGCTAAACAACTCTTTTAAACTATCCTGTCCCTGGTAGGCCGGGTTAAGGGTCAAAAAAGTACGCTTGCGTGGTTTATATCGATCGCTTACCTCTTCGGATATATTGATGATGTTTTTTTCGAACAACCCCTTCAATATAGGCATAACTGTTTTTTGACTTAACAGTTTGGCTATGTCGCTTATGGTAAGTTCAGGTTGGATCTCAAGCGCTTCTACAATTAAAAACTCCTTGTCATGCAGTATGGCTTTATCGTATTCAAATTCTTTATTAAGTTCAATCTTAGTTTCGCTGGCTAATTTTAAGGCCGATGGTAAAGCGGCGTTCATTACTTCGCCATCATTACACATATAATATTCGCCCAGCCATTTCCAAAACTGCAGTTGTTTTGGCGTTACAACCGGGCGGTCGTCCAATATCTCCAGTAAATATTTCGCTTCATATTTTTCCGGCGGATGCTCAGTTATCGCCGAAACAATGGCCGTATAAAGCTTACTCTTACCAAACTGCACCACCACGCGTTTACCAATAGCTATTATATTATTAAGCTCGAAAGGCACCCGGTAGGTGTAATTCTTGGCAATAGCAAGTGGTAAAATTACTTCTACAAAAAGTGTTTTTCGTTCGGTATATGGGCCATCGGCAAATTCCAGCATAATTATTTACTCTTCGCGGCCGCAATGGCAAGTGATAGCCAGCCAATAATAAATAACAGGCCTCCTAACGGTGTTACAGGGCCTATTATTTTTACGTTTTCAATATGTAACAGATCCCGGCAGGCCAATAAATATAATGACCCCGAAAAAAATATAATGCCGGCTGCAAATAAGTAAAAACTGGCTTTCACCCACCCGCTGCCGTCCTTAGCGATTGTTGACAGGAACAACAATGCAAAAACATGATAGAAATTATATTCGACAGCCGTATGCCATACTGCTAATTGCGACGGTGTAATGAGGGCTTTCAAGCCATGCGCACCAAATGCGCCTGCTATAACGGCCACTATGCCAAATATTGCAGCAGTAATTATTATTGATCTGTTCATGAAAATTTAAAAGGCTAAGTTAACCAATTGAAAGTATTACTTGAATGCATGGCTGTAAAAATCTAACTTGCAGCGTAAACTATTACGATGCGACGACTAATTATTATAACAATAGTTTTGTTTATGGCTGCCATAGCCATAACGGTTGTCTATTTTGAAAATTTAAACACCCCCGGGCTGCACACAAGCCAAACCATGGGCACCATTCCGGATAATGCGGCACTGGTTTTCGAGTTTAATAACGATGATGGGTTTTATGACATTTTTAAAGGCAACAAACTATTTGCAGCTGTTATTGGCAAACAACAGATTAATGAATTAGATACTTTGCGTTCGCAATTATTTGGAAATCAAGTTCTTCAAAAGGTCTTTAATGGTCAAAACACTTTTATTTCAGTACACCCATTAAAAGATCATACCGTAGCCTTGCTGGTTACAATTGCGGCCACAAAAGGATTTAACCCTGCGGATATTGATAAGTTACCAGGGCAATCAAACAAAGGCTTGTTGGTTAGTCCGGTTAATATCGATGAAAAAAAAGGCTATACCATATACTCCGGCGCATTTAAAAAACGGTTTTACCTTATTAATAAGGAGAACGGGATATTTACAGGAAGTTTCTCGAAAGAGTTAATGTATCAAAGTGCGCGCTACATCCCAAATAAAGACAAAAGGCAATTTTTAAAGCTGCCCGATCAGCAAAACTCAAATTCGCTGGCTAACCTGTATATCAATTACAGCCAGTTAAATCCGTTGTTTGATGCGCTGTTCAAGAATAAAAATACCGATATTTTTAAAAGCTTTAAATTCTTGCCGGCATTGGCAGCATTGAATTTGAATTTTAAAAGTGACGCCTTATTATTTACAGGGTTCTCAAACATTGAACGCGACCAGCCTGCCGGATATTTAAATTTATTTGTTAACCAACAGCCGGTTGTAAACCAGCTTAAAGATATTTTCCCATCAACTACTGCTTACAGTTTAAGTTTTGCCGTGTCTGATCCTAAAAAGTTCAAAACCGACCTGTCGGGTTGGCACGTCAAGGCAAAACTTCAACATGAAAAGGACTCTTTATTCAATAAAGTTAAAGCCGAAACCGGTATCAATTTAATAAGCGAATTTAACCAGGCGCTAAGCAACGAATTTGCGGTTGTTACTACTCGATATATGGAAAAATATGCCATTATAGCATTAACCGACGGCCCGACATTTAAGCCTGTAATGAAGAACATAAGCCGAATGACAACTGATGAGATAGGCCAGTTTAATTATAATAAGCTGCCGTTCTTTCTGTTAGGCGATGCGTTTAGCTTATTTAATCATCCATGGTTTATGATAGTTGATAATTATTTGATATTAGCTAATAGCGAGTCTGAATTGAAGAGTTATAGCGATACTTATATTAACCATAAATATCAAAGCAAAATACAACAGTATAATCAATTCAATAATCTTGTGGCCGAGCGAAGCAATATTGCCTGGTACATTAACTTTAAGAATGCGCAAGCGATATTAAAGCGAGATCTGAGAGATGATTTTTATCATGATTTTGAAACTAATGAAACTGGTTGGAAAAATTTCTACGCCGCATCATATCAGTTAATTGCTGCCGATAAAAACTTCTATACAAGCTTTTGCATGAACCTTACCCAGGCCGATAATCCCTGATAAATAACCGCCACATAACCAGTTATTAATATTTAACTAAAAAACAATTAATTGAATAATATTTACGAATAATAGATTTTGAAATTTTATCTTTAGAGACTTATTATTTCCCTGATTACAATAATTAAATGAAGAAAGGTTTATTAATTTGGTGCTTTTTCTTGATAGGTGTTAACGTTTTTGGACAACAATTTGCGCAATATAACACCGGCTCATTGTATGATTCGTTTGAGAACCCCGCTCAAAGGGCTTTTATACCGGACACAACCAAGCAATTTGCATTCAATTTTTTTATCCCAAACTTTAATGCCAACTTTTATGTAGCAGGAAATGGCCAGGCAGCATTAAAAACCCGGGCATTCGAGTCATATTATAACACAGCTAATTTAGAAATTGGTAACGGTGCCTATAACCGCATAAATATGAATTTAAATTCATATTTAATTATGTTTAAATTATTTGCCAGCGAAAATGGTGATCAGGAAGTAGGCTTTTCATTTAATACGAAAGCCGAAGCCAGAGGTATAGCCACAGATGAGTCGATTGCACTGTTTAATGGTTTCAGAAGGCTAAACAATTCAAACTATTCCAATGTATTTAATGATAGGCTTGCTTACCAGGCTTATTATCAAATTTCATTTACCTATCGGGAACAACTTACGAAGCAATTTGCATTTGGTGTAAAGCTAAGTGCATTATCGGGCCTTAGTTACCGGAAAGTTAATATTTATCAGTCAAACATATCGCTTGATCAAACTAATGACGTAGCCACGCTGTCTTTACAAGGCACAAGTTATACCAGTAGCGATGCAGGGCAATCAGACGCACAAAAAGCACTTCCATCATTTAGAAATCCGGGTGCTGCAATAAGTATAGGCACATCGTACCGCGACGAAAGCGGTTATAAATGGCAACTTAACCTAAAAGATCTTGGATTTATAAGCTGGAGTAAGCAATCGTTAATTTCTAATTTTAACAGCAGCAAAACTATCCCTGACTTTTCAAGCAGCGACCGCGAAAAAAATATTACCAATAGTTTAGATAGCCTTACCACAGGCAGCCAGATTAAAAAAGGTTTTACTTCAGCAACCAATGGTTTGCTTGAATTAAGCATCAATAAAACGTACTGGCTGGGTGGTAATGAAAACTTTATATTTTCGCCAACAATTATAGGCTCAAAGGAAGTTTTTTACCCCGGATTTACTGCGGCATTGCTTGCACCTATACAACATAATAATTATATAGGAACGCTTATGGCATCGTATAATGACCTGAAACTGTTTAATTTGGGCGTGCAGTTTATGATAAAAAAAGATAACTCCGAGTTTTTTATTGGCAGCGAACGGGTTTTACAAACAGGAAAACTATTTGGCGATGCTATACACTCTGCTACCGATCCCGGACAAACACAAGTTGTTGTACCCCAGGGGCGTTTCACGGGTATGGATTTTTATATAGGCGTATCCTTTAAATTTGGAGCGCTTATTGAGCGCCGGTTAAACTCAAGCTCAGTACCTGATGGCGAGAAAGGTTTCGTAGGCAGAATGTGGGATAGTATCTTTGGCAAAAAAGATAAAAACTACTAAGCCTTCTTTTGGGTGACTAAGAAATCCTTTAGATAAAAAGGTTCAAAATAAGCGACGTCTTCAAAATCAGCATTAGCAAATTTTTCAATAGCTTTTTTGGTAAGATGCGTTGCCGAGTTGGCAAAATCGGTTATAAATTGGGCATTCGGACTAGCGCTTAAAACTTCGCGGCATTTTTCTGCCCCATCTCCAAAAAACAATATCTTATTAGTTTTGAGCGGCTCATTGAAGCTATACTCATCAATAATCTCGGCAGATGTTGGTTTAACAACGGCCCCATTAGCATCAAATAATGCCGTATAAACTTCCATGCGTCGGGCGTCTATCATAGGGCAAAGTAAAGTATTGTCACCAATTTCACCTCCGTCAATTACTCCCTGCGCCATTGCAGCTAAAGTTTCTACCGCAATAAGTGGTTTATCCAAAGCAAAACACAAACCCTTAGCTGTGGATACCCCTATTCGCAAGCCTGTATATGATCCCGGGCCACTGCTTACTGCAACAGCATCTATATCCCCATATTTAAAACCCATCGTATTAATCAGCTCATCAATAAAAAGTGTAATTATTTCTGCGTGGATATTGCGTTCATCCAACTGTTTAAAGCCTATAACTTCTCCATCCTTCGCCAGGGCGACAGAGCATACAGTTGTAGCAGTTTCAATTTGAAGTATAATCATTTTCAGTTATGAGTATTTGGTTTTGAGTGGTGAGTATAACTAAAAATCATATTACTTATAACTCATTATTCAAAACCCATCACTACTTATGGTACGGGGTCATGGCCATGCCCCCCCCAGGGGTTGCAGCTGGCAATACGTTTTAAAGTTAGCCATCCACCTTTAAACGCCCCATGTTTTTTTATAGCCTCTACACCATATTGTGAACAAGTGGGCGTATAGCGGCATGAAGCACCTGTAAGCGGCGAAATAAAGTATTGGTATATTCTTATCAGCAATACAAAGAAAGCGCCTATAAGGGCTTTAAATATAGCTGCAACGGCTCTCATTTAACAAGTTCGGTATTAAGCTGTGTTAAAAGCTTAAGCATTTTTTTTTCGATGAGTTCATAAGGCGCTATCTCTTTACCGATATAGCCTACCGAAAGTATAATCCGCTTATCGGCAACAATTAACTGATCGTATAACTGCTGTTGTTTGCTTAAGCGATAGGCTTCACGCATACGCCTTTTTATCAGGTTCCGGTCAATCGCCCGTTTATAACGCTTTTTGGAAACCGAAAACACAATTTGCACCGGAACCTCCTGAGGCTCTGTCATTAAAAGCCAGGAAGCTTTAAAGGGATAACATAAAAAAGAAGAACCGTTATGAAAAAGCTCATCAATAAGCCTTTTATTACATAACCGTTCTTCTTTTGTAAAGGTGTACATAGTTACTAATTATGAACCGTAATTTAACACAACAGGTTCAAACCCTGGTAACAGAGCAGTAACCTAATATTTATGCTTTATGGCGGCCTTCGCTAGATACAGATAATTTTTTTCTGCCTTTAGCTCTTCTTGCTGCTAATATTCTTCTACCGTTAGCTGTAGACATGCGCTCACGGAAACCGTGTTTATTTCTTCTTTTTCTTTGAGAAGGCTGGAACGTTCTTTTCATGATTCTTTATTCTATTTGTTTTTTAAAACAAGAGCGCAAATGTAAGGTAATTATTTAATTTTTCAAATAGCTACACCACATAATTATACACATATTTGCTCATCAGCTAATGTTAACGTAATTTAACTGCAAATATTCTCACTTATGAAGTCTGCTATCCTGTCTTTATTATTAATTCTTCCGCTTTTGGCTTTAAGCCAGGATACTCAAAATCAACACTATAAAATATATAGTACCGCGTTACAAAAGCAAGTAAGTTTGGACGATGTAATTAGCAATATGGATAACGCCGACGTTTTATTTTTTGGCGAAGAACATACAGATTCCATAGGCCACGTAGTTGAATATACATTATTGAAGAAATTAGCAGACAAATACCCCGGCAAAACCGCCTTCTCTATGGAGATGTTTGAAACCGATTGCCAGGCTGTTTTAAACGAATATCTAAAAGGTGCTATCCGTGAAAAAGATTTGATAAAAGACGGCCGCGCCTGGCCAAACTATAAAGATTACAGGCCAATGGTAGAGTTTTCAAAATCAAACGCCATAACTGTTATTGCTGCTAATGCGCCATCACGATATGTACACATGGTAACTGATAAGGGATTAACTAACCTGCTGCAATTAGACAAGCCCGCGCAACAGTACCTTGCGCCCTTACCTATTGATACTGCCAGCGGCGTTTATTATGATAAATTTTTAAAGATAATGGGCGGCCACGGAGCCATGGGTACCCTGAAAATTTACCAATCGCAAAACTTATGGGATGCAACTATGGGATGGTCTATAGCACAGTTTTACAAGAAGCACCGCAATTATAAGATCCTGCAAATAAACGGGAGTTTCCACAGCGAAGAAAAGTTGGGCACTGCAGCACAATTGAACAAATATGCGCCAAAAGCACGTGTGTTAAATATTGCCACTTATAACGATGGGGATTTCAGCGACACCGATTGGGCCAAATACAAACAACTTGGCGACTACGTAATTTTCACGAAATTAAAATAGATAGTAAATGATGGGTCTGGCTTACTGCCATCACCATCATTATTAAATCTTGGTTACTTTTTAGCCAACAAGTCGCGAATCTCAGTCAACAACACTTCTTCTTTGCTTGGTGCTGGTAGAGCAGCAGGTTCAGTTTCTTCTTTCTTTTTAGTAACGTTAATTGCTTTCACAATTAAAAACAACGCTATAGCCACGATCACAAATGAAATGACCTGCGATAAGAAGTTGCCATATTTAATAGCAGTGCCGGGTATCACCAGCTCGGCAAGGTTAGTTAGGTGTGCAGCCTTAAGTGCAGGGGTAAGTATGGTCGGGGTTATAATATCATCAACCATAGAGCTAACTATCTTGCTAAATGCCCCGCCTATTACAACTGCTACTGCCAGATCAACAACGTTGCCGCGCATGGCAAACTCTTTAAATTCTTTTACAATAGCCATAGTTTTTATAAGTTATATTTATAAAGTTATCATAAAATTATAACGTCATCCAAACAAATGTTGTTTTTAGGCATTACTGTTAAAACGATTTTCATTTTAAACAAGATTTAAAGTTATAGGTAATTTGATGTAGATTTGCCTTGTCTTATTATGCTAAAACAGAACCTTCAACAAAAGCTATTACAGAAGCTATCGCCGCAGCAAATACAATTTATAAAATTGTTGCAGGTGCCTACGGTATCTTTAGATACACGTATAAAAGAGGAGTTGGAAGAGAATCCCGCTCTTGAAGACCTGAGCTTAACGAACCTTAACGAACCCGAGGAGCAATACCCTGATCGCGACCCTGACGAAGATAACTTCAACAGTGATGAAGAGCGTGGCGAAATGGATGAGTTTAACATCGACGATTACCTGCAGGAAGATAATGTAAACGAATACGGATCGCGCTATGATCAAAATGGCGACGAAGAAGAGGACCGTAAAGAGATACCTTTTGCGGTACAAAGCTCATTTTTTGAGTTATTACAATCGCAGTTGGACATGCTGCCAATGTCTGACAAAGACTTTAAGATAGCCAACCAGATAATTGGTAGTTTAGATGATGATGGTTACCTGCGCAGGCCGATAACTTCGCTTACTGATGACCTGGCTTTCTCGCAAAACGTGATGGCCGAGGATGAGGAAGTTGAGGACATGCTTAAGCTGATACAAAGCTTTGACCCTCCGGGTGTTGGTGCACGCAGTTTGCAGGAATGTCTACTAATACAACTACGCCGAAAAGATGTTACCGACCCTATAATTAATAAAGCGATATTAGTTGTTGAGCATTATTTGGATGAGTTTACCCGCAAGCATTACGATAAACTGGAGAAATCATTGAATATGACCTCGATTGAGCTGCGTGGTGTGGTGAATGAGATATTAAAACTTAACCCAAAACCCGGCGACTCGAACGAGGTAAACAGCAAGCAAATGCAGGTTATTCCTGATTTTCATATCAAGAATAGTGATGGCGTGCTCATACTTACGCTTAACTCAAAAAATGCTCCGGAACTACGCGTAAGTCGCTCTTACCAGGAGATGTTTCAGCATTATGATAAAGCATCGCAAAAAGACAAAAAGTTAAAAGAGGCGGTACAATTTGTAAAGCAAAAATTAGATTCGGCCAAGTGGTTTATTGACGCCATAAAACAGCGCCAGCAAACATTGCTAAAAACTATGAATGCTATAATGCATTATCAATATGATTTCTTTTTAACCGGCGACGACAAGAGTTTAAAGCCAATGATACTAAAAGATATCGCCGATAAAATTGGCATGGATATTTCAACAGTATCACGGGTGGCTAACTCAAAATATGTACAAACAGAGCATGGCACCTTCCTGCTAAAATCCTTCTTCTCTGAAGCTATCCAAACCGATAGCGGCGAAGAGGTATCAAACAAAGAGGTTAAGAAGATCCTGGAAGAGCATATAGGTAAAGAAGATAAACGCCACCCACTGGCCGACGAGAAACTTACCGAGATACTGAAAGATGCCGGCTACAACATAGCCCGCCGTACAGTAGCCAAATACCGCGAACAAATGAATATCCCGGTAGCAAGGTTGAGGAAAGAATTGTAGCCCCCGGCCCCCTAAAGGGGGAGGAATAAATAAAAGCAGAAAGAGCGATAGGGTTACCTATCGCTCTTTCTGCTTTATAAAATTTTTATTTCTGCTAATCAACTCCCCCTTTAGGGGGCCCGGGGGCTAAAACCCGTGTTGCGGGCAGGTAACCTTATACCTGTTGTTCAATAATAAGCCAATAACAATTTCATGCGTACCGTTGCTTACTGTGTTTAATGATGATGTTGTTATATCATAAGAGTACCCAACGTTAATAAACGAGCTTAAATTAAAGCCGGCCAATACGCCAAACGAATCGTTATGACGATACGAACCACCCAACCAGAATTTGTCCTGGAAAGAAGCTTTCATGTTAATATCATAGGTTAAAGGCACCGGTTGTATTTGCTTTATTAATATAGAAGGCAACAAGGTTATATTGTCTGACACGTAAAGTTTCGTACCCGCAGTTAAAAAATAATGGGGTACGGTCTTACTAACATCAACAGCGGTATTGGTGGTGCTAAAATAAAGATTTTGCTTTAACAGCTGTTGCACAGACACACCCACATAATAATCACCAGTATATAACCACGCTCCTATTCCCAAATCCGGTTTCCACTGGCTGTTATCACCATTTGCAATGGCAGGGTCAAGCGCCGTACCTAATGTAATTTCTGATGTATTTAAACTGATACGGTTAAAACCGGCAGCTACACCAACCGCTAAATTTAACTTTGGCGCCAGGCCAAGGTGATAAGCATATGTAGCCGCAACATTAGTTTGTGTTATAGGGCCTGCCTTATCTGTTACTAACGTAAAGCCTATACCATGATGAGGCTCTGAGGCTTGGTAGTTTTGTGTATATAACCTGCTTGACGGATTTACCTCGCCGCCACCGGGAAAAGCTGTAGCATCCCCATTTATAAAATTATCTCCAATTGGCGCATTTACTGTTAAAAAACTTGTTACAGGTGCACCGTTCAAGCCGGTCCACTGGCTGCGATAACCCAGTTTAACATCAGTGTAGTTTTCAATACCACTAACAGCCGGGTTTAAAAGGTAGTTATTAAATACATATTGGGTATACTGTGGTAATTGCTGCGCCCTTGATGCCTGTATAGTAAAAGCAAAAAACACCAATAAATATATATATCTATTCCTTAAAAGTTTACGCCACATATTTTACGCACAGGTATAATTGGTTGTAATCGTACTCATTACAAGATTAATAAACAGGTTTATAACTTAATTATTATGTAAAATGATAATTAATTAACGAATATAGCTTTTCTAACATTATATGCTATATAGTTGTCGCAATATTTAAAAATTATTACAGCTTTTACTATCGGATGATAGTTAAGGAACCTGTAAGCGGCTTCATACTACTGGTTAACTTAATTATATAATAGTAAGTACCGGTAGGTAAGTTTGCCCCGGCGCGCTTTCCGTTCCAGGCTATAGGATACCCCATAGAATAAAATACCTTTTCGCCATAACGATTTAAAACCTCGACAGTACAGTTACTATACTGACCAATCTTGTTTATTTCCCATGTATCATTTATGCCATCATCATTGGGCGTAAAAGCCGTATTTACCGTGACTAATGTAGGTTTAACAGTAAGTTTGCCCGGCACATATTTCAAAGTATAATTAGGTGCAACGGCACCACTAACTGTTATAGGATACTGCCCTATCTGTGCTGTTGGGCCTACGCTATTGCCAATGGGTAAAGTTGTTAGTTGCGCTACAGTTTCGTTATTTACAAACCCAGTGTATTTAAAAGTGAATACGGGGTTGGGGTCGCCATAAAATCTTTCCTTATCATCAGCCGTTATGGTTAAAGGTGCACCAACAACCTCCAGGTCGCCGCCGACATAATTAGGGGGATTGGTATAATTTGTTGGCGTATATGTACCACCTGTAGCTGCAGCCACTTTTATAGCACCCGTATAAACGGCTACCGGGTCTGTTGCTTTACCCCCGCTGCCGTAAGTTATGGTTATTGTACCTATTGTTTCATTATTTTTCAAACCGGGCGCCAATACGTCTGTGGTGACCATTGAGCCGGATAATACTGCACCGTAAACTTTCTTTATGGATTTCGAACTAACGGTTAACGGGGCTTTGTTGATAACACTTAAAGCTGCAGGTATCTTCACTTCGGTTGCTGCCGAGCTTACAATTACATTTGTACCGTTGCCGTAACTAGCGGCCGGAGCAGTCGCTTTTAGCCGGATATATACGGTTGTATTGGGTAGACTTGTGCCTATAGCCGGAATAGTCAGGTCATCTTTAAATGTTGTTTGGTCTATGCTTACTTCAAAGCCGGCAGGCGGCAGAATCCGGATTCCCCCGTCAAGATCAGACCCTGAAACAGTAAAACTACCCGGTGTTGGTGAAGGTGTGCCGTAAGTTGTGGTCATTGCATTTAGTGTACCGCTGGTATTTACAATAGCCGGTTCTGGATATATGGTTACGTTATAAGTTACATTAGGAGCATAACATTTGCCGAGCGTTGTAAATTTACCGAACGAATTTGCACCAAAACCAGAATAATCAAGCGCGTCAAACCTTTTTACCACGCTATAATCTATTGTACTGTAAATAACGCATCCTCCGTGTTCATCAATGCAAACCAATCGGTCGCCACTTAAAGCAACCGCAATACCCTTATGTTTAAAACGCGTTGCAATAGTGGTTATAACTTGTTCGGTAGCAACATCAACAACTACCACATCACCGGTTATATAATTATCTACATACAACCTGGTGCCATCAGGGCTAATAGCTATATTGGCACTGGGTTGGCCTATTGGGATAGGCTTTAATACGCCCGTTGGTATATCGTATACATACATATTTGTAGGGCTCCCACCTGACAGATATAATTTTTTACCGTCCTTGCTTATTACCAGATCATAGGCCGACGGTTGAGTTTTTAATGTTGTTGTAGTTTTAGTTGGGATGTCATACGCAGAAGTGACCGTGTAGATCTTAGTGCCATCAGGGCTTAAAGCCATTGATTGGCCGGGAGCTTTAAACGTATCTACCTGGTGTAAATCTTCCGTGTCAAGTATCATTCCACCAACATATAAAAATTTGCCATTAGGGCTCACCTTTACTACATTAAAAAAAGTTCCTCCAACAACTTGAGCTACTACCTTTCGCGCCTGGATATCGAACTTTTGTATATAATTGATCACTGTTTGGCCTATATACTGTTTAGCACCGCTTATATAAACATATTTATCATCGGGGCTTACTGCTATGCCGGAAACATCGTTATTTATAGCAATTTTAGTTTCTTCCTTATTGGTTACCAGGTTAATTACCGACAAGGTTTGCGTTTCTGTTGTACCGATAAATGCATATTCATTTATGGGTATAGTTGTAGCGGTAATGGTAGCAGTTATAGGTGCGGTGCCCTTGTTTTTAGCGGTAAACGAAGGGACGTTACCTGCACCGCTTGCCGATAGGCCTATTGCGGTATTATTGTTAATCCAGGTATAACAACCCTCAGGGGGCAGTGGCGCTAAATTTACAACATCGCCGTTATTAGCATTAACTTTTATGATTGTTTGTGCCTTTAGTTTTTGCGGTATAAAAAAAGCCAGTATAGTAAGCCCTATAATAAACAACTTGCTTATTACCTGAGAAAATGCAATATGGCTGGTCTTTGATTTCAAGATTAAATTAATAACTCTAAGTTATTAAAATTCAAGTCAATAATATGAGATTATTATAATACTTATTAACGTATTATAGTTAGATAACCCGTTAGGGGTTTAATACTGCTGGTGAGTTTTATGATATAATAATAGGTGCCGGTAGGTAAATTTGCACCACCCCGCTTTCCATTCCAGGGAGTTGGGTATCCCATGGAGTAAAATACCTTTTCGCCATAACGGTTTAAAACCTCGACTGTACAGTTACTATATTGACCAATCTTGTTTATTTCCCAGGTGTCATTTATGCCATCATCATTAGGGGTAAAAGCGGTGTTTACCGTAACTAAGGTAGATTTAACAGTAAGAGTACCCGGCACATAATTAAAAGTATAATTAGGTGCAGCAGCACCACTAACTGTTATAGGATATTTCCCGATTGCTGCATTGGGGCCCACACTATTGCCAATGGGTAAAGTTGTTAGTTGCGCAACAGTTTCGTTATTTACAAACCCGCTGTATTTAAAAGTAAAGACGGGATTGGGGTCGCCATAAAATCGTTCCTTATCCTCAGCAGTTACAGTTAAGGGTGCACCTACAACCTCCAGGTCTCCGCCGACATAGGTGGGTGGATTGGTATAATTTGTTGGCGTATATGTACCACCGGTAGCTGCGGCCACTTTTACAGCACCTACGTAAATAGATACCGGGTCTGTGGCCTTACCGCCGCTGCCGTAAGTTAAGGTTATAGTACCTATAGTTTCATTGTTTTTAAGGCCAGGCGCTACTACATCCGTAGTGACCACTGAACCGGATAACACGGCCCCATATACCTTCTTTATAGTTTTTGAGCTAACAGTTAACGGCGCTTTGTTAATGCTACTTGTTGGGATAGCTATGTTAATCGACGTGGCAGCAGAACTTAAAACCACATTACCACCATAGCTATTTACAGGTGCAGTCCCCTTTAACCGCACATATACGGTTGTATTGGGTAAATTTGTGCCTATAGCCGGAATAGTCAGGTCGTCTTTAAAATTTGTTTGATCTATACTTACTTCGAAACCGGTGGGCGGCAAAACGCGGATTCCCCCGTCAAGATCAGAACCTGAAACAGTAAAACTACCCGGTGTTGGTGAAGGTGTACCATAAGTAGTGGTCATCGCGCTTAGTGTACCGCTGGTATTTATAATAGCCGGCTGCGGGTATACAGTTATATTATAAGTTACAGTAGGTGCATAACAAGTACCGGTAGAAGTAAATTTACCAAGTAAATTGGCAGCAGTGCCTCCTGCGGTAAATCTTTTTACCATTGAGTAATCGATTGTATTGTAAGCAACACTCCCTCCGCTTTCATCTATACAAATCAATCGGTCGCCGCCTAAACCAACTGAGATCCCCTTATGCGTAAAACCCGTTTTAAGAACTTTTACTACCTGTTCGGTAGCAGCATCAATCACTACTACATCACCGGTTTGGTAATTGTCTACATAAACCCTGCTGCCATCCGGGCTGATAGCTATATTGGCACTGGGTTGGCCCGTGGTTATAATATGTTTGGTATTTGTGGCTATATCGTATACCGATATACCTGTCGCGCTTGCCGCGGCTGCATATAATTTTTTACCATCAGGGCTAATTACAAGGTCAAAGCTGCCGCCGGTATTTAATAATGTTAAAGTTTTGGTTGGGATATCGTAAACAGAAGCCGTAGTATAGATCTTGGTCCCATCGGGGCTTAAAGCCAATGAAAAGCCGTTAGTCCTATAGGTTCCTGTCTGGGCAGAAAGGTTCGAATCATACATCACACCATTAAAATATACCGTTCCGCCATCGGGGCTTACTTTCAATACCTGCGCACCTGCGTTCAAAGTAGCCACTACTTTCTTAAACTTGGTATCAAATTTGGTTATTAGATTATTTACAGTGCCGCCTAAAAGAACTTTAGAACTGCCTATATATACATATCTATCGTCCGGGCTTACTGCGATACCCCAAACCTCAGAATTAATGGGAACTACAGCTTCTTCCACATTGGTTACCAGGTTAATTACAGACAAGGTTTGGTCTTTTGTAGAACCGATATAAGCATATTGGTTTAAAGGTATAGTTGTGGCGGTTATAGTAGCAGTTATAGGTGCTGTGCCTTTGTTTTTAGCGGTAAACGAGGGTACGTTACCTGCACCGCTTGCTAATGACAAGCCAATGGCCGTATTATCATTCGTCCACGTATAACAACCTGCAGGGGGCAGCGATGCTAAGTTTACAAGATCACCGTTATTAGCATTAACTTTTATAACTGTCTGCCCCTTTAGTTTTAAAGGCATCAAAAAACTTAATATAACAATCCCGGTAATAAACAACTTGCTTATTAAACACGGGTATATCGTATTGCAGTTCTTTGGCTTCAAGACTTAAATTGGCGCGATAAAATTATCAAATCCAACTATAAATAAAACACCTAAATTTAAGAAATTTATCCATAGGCGGCAGATATTATTTTACCTGACGATAGTTAAACTCCCCGTAAAAGGTTTAATATTACTATGGGGATTGATAATGTAATAATAGGTACCAAAGGGTAAATTGGCACCATTATATTTCCCGTTCCAGGCCACAGCATAACCATTTGAAAAGTATACACGCTGGCTATACCGGTTAAATACTTCAACAGTACAATCGGGATACGATGATGCCAGAAAGTTAATTTCCCAGGTATCATTTATACCATCATTATTAGGTGTAAAAGCATTGGGCACAACTATAGGCTGTATTACCGGGATAATAGTTAATGCACCGTTTACATAAGTAATTGCATAATTTGTAGCCGAAGCGCCGCTGGCAAAAATAACCCATATACCCGGCAGTGAATTAATATTAGCTGTTGTTTTTACCGTAGGTTGGGTTGTTAATTGCGCAACACCTTCGTTATTTACAAAGCCGGTGTAAGTCACCGTAAATACAGGATCAGCCGTTCCAAAGTCCCTCGTTTTATTATCGGCTGTTATTGTCAATGGTGCTTTATTAACAGTAAGATTGCCGGGGTTTGGCGGGTTAAGCGTGTAATTGCTTAACAAAAATGTCCCCCCCGTAGGTGCAGATAGTGTTATAGAACCCGTATAAGAGCCCGGTGCGGCAGTAGCCGCCCCGCCTGCACCATATGTTAAAGTTACGCTACCTATTGTTTCGCCATTTTGCAGGCCTGACGATGTAAAATTGGTCGAGCCGGTAACAACAGTTAAGGCTGTTCCGTATGATTTACTGGTATTAGTGGCAGTTATATTTAATTGAGCTTTTTCCACTGTTCCGCCCGCTGTGGCAATAGTAACATCTACGGCACCGGGGCTGCTAAGCACCACATTTCCGGTGTATTTAACTGCGCCGGCATTTGCTTTCAATCTTATAAAAACCGGCACAGCCGAGATATTCCCGCCCGCACCCACAGGTATAATAACAGTATTGCTAAACGTAATATCATCAATACTTACTTCAAACCCGGCAGGCGGAGTAACTAAAATACCGGCAGTTAAAGTGGTGCCCGATACAGTAAATGTACCCGCAGTTGACGGTGTGCCATATACAGTATTTAACGGTGGTATAGCGCCGGTAGCAGTAATAGCAGCGGTTGCAGGACTTGGGTTTACGGTTATTGTAAATGTAACTGCCTGGCAATCGCCTTTTGTAATAAAATTGCCAAATGATTCGGGGGTATTGTATACACCTACGCTTGCAGAGACGGAATTACTTGTTGTATTTATTACAGAAACATTTGACGAACCGCTATTGGCAACATATACTTTCTTACCGTCAGGCGTTACGGATACCCCAACAGGCTTGCTGCCAACAGTAATAGTGTTTGTCACCGTATTGGTTGCTGTACTTATTACTGACACTGTATTATCCCCCTTGTTAGAAACATACACATTTGTTCCGTCAGGACTTACGGCTATACCGGTAGGTTGCGTACCTACTGGTATAACTGCTACTACACCATTATTATTTGAAGGTTGAAATACAGTAACCGAATTGTTTCCAAAATTAGTCACATAAACAAAGTCATCTTTTGGCGTTATCGCTATTCCATACGGATTAAAGCCGGCACCGATTGGAATGGTTGCAGTTACGCTATTGCTTGCTACATCAACAACCGATACTGAATTAGAGCCATAATTTGCAACATAAACGCGGTTACCAGCATTATTCACTACCACACCATATGGGTTGATCCCTACATTAACTATAGATGTATTGTTTGTGGCTACATCAACTACAAATAACAAGTTACCGACGGTCCCGCTGGTATAATAGTAAGTTTTGCCATCCGGCGCCAAAGCTATACCATAGCCCGCTGCCGAAGTAGCAATTGCTGTATTTGACGCCGTAAGTGTTTTTACATTCTTACCGGCGTCTTTATTGGTGGTATATACTGCATCGCCGTTTTGACTAACTGCTATTCCTTGCGGGAACGGCACTATTGGTATTGTACGCACTTTTGCATCGGTAGCAGTATTAATAACCTCTATATATCCTCCTTCCACGGTTCCGTAACAGGCTATATATGCAAACACCGATGCTGCCGGGATGGCAGTTATAGTCGCCGTTATAGAGGCATTTGTATTATTAATCGCTTTAAAAGCAGCAATATCGCCTGTACCATTAGCCGCCAGCCCAATGGATGGATTGCTGTTAGTCCAGATATAAGAACATCCCGAGGTGAAAGTTACAGGCGTCGTGTTTTCACCGTTTTTTACTATTTGATTGGTTTGTGCATTGGCGGTGTAAAAAGAACATATCACAAGTAAAAACACACCTATAATAACATGCGCGTTCTTGTATTCGTTTCGATAATTTGCTCCCTTACTCAAACCCCGGGTATTGAAATTGACTCTAAATTTAGTAATATCCCACCTAAAGTAGGCTATAAAACCCATCACCGTATAATTGTTAAGTAACCGGTAACAGCTTTGCGCCCACTATTCGGGCTGATAATGTAATAGTAGGTTCCGACAGGCAGGTCTGCCCCGTTAAAGCGCCCATCCCAGGCGGTGGTGTAGCCATATGATAAAAATACTCTATTACCGTATCGGGTAAATATCTCGACCACAGCGTTTGGATATGCGTTTAAATATTTAATATCCCAGGTGTCATTTATACCATCGTTGTTTGGGGTAAAAGCATTGGGCACAACAGGAACCTTTAAAACATGTACCGTTGTTTGCGCAGATGCAGAGCACCCTTTATCAGAGGTAACAGTAACTGTGTATTTTGTATCTTCTGATATAGTTACAACAGGGTTTGCAATTTTATCTCCGCTTAAACCTGCCGATGGCGACCATTGATAAGTAAAGCTACCGCTTTCTAAAGTCGCTATTGGCCGTAAGGTAACCTGGCTCCCTTCGAGCACTGTATATTGTGGAGGCAAGGACACAACCGGTGTTGGGTTAACTGTAATTTTAAAACTGGTGGTATAAGTACAACCTGTTGCCGATGTGCTAAACACGTAATTAATTGTGACAGTACCTGTACCGGCAGCTTTCGGGTTAAATAATCCTGTTGATGAGATCCCCGGACCGGTAAATACGCCGGTACCCGCGTATATGCCCTTTTCTTCAATAATTTGTACCGGGGTATCCTCATTACATAACAATACGTCAGCCGGGGTATTACCATTGGCTACTATTGGTGTATTATTAATTGACAAACCAATTATTGGGTTGGGATAAACTGTAACCTGTTTAGTAATAGGATTTAAACAAGTTTGGCCCGAAGAAGCAATCAGCGTTACATTGTAAGTTTTTGGTGCGGCTCCGTTAAAAGCTGTATAATGATGCGTATATTTTTTATTAGTATGCATAGTGGCGGTGGTATAAGTTTCCGGGGCGCTGCCGTCGCCAAAATCCCATACTATTTTGGTGATGTTATACGCATCTACGGTTGACAGGTCCTCAAAAATTACACCATCGCTGCTGCAACCGCTATTAGGGGTAAAATCTGCATGAGGGTTGGATCCATTTACCGTAAACGTTTTCTGCAAAGTTGTAGAACATCCGTTTTGTGAGGTCACTGTTAGTTTTACAGTATAAACACCTACGGCACTGTAAGTATGCACCGCATTTTTTAAGGTTGATTTATTATTTGCCGGCGTGGATCGAGAATCGCCAAAATCCCATAAATAGGTAAACCCGGCTTCTGTATGATCTGCAATAGTACTGTTATCAGTAAACCGGGCAGCCCCATCAGCAAGGCAAACGTCAGGCACAACAAAATCAACTACGGGCAGCGGGTTAACTACTAATGCTTTGGTAAAAACATCGCTCACACAACCCTTATCAGTAGTAACGGTTAATTTAACGTTATAACTACCGGGGGTAGCAAAAGTATGTGTAACCGGCAAACCATTTGTAAACGACGTTGTCGTACTGTCACCAAAATCCCATGTCCAGTTATTGATTATCCCTTCAGTACTTGATGAAGTGTTATTAAAAGTAATAGTTTGCCCGGGACAATCGGGGGCTGAAATATTAAAACCCGCTGTCGGCCTGGCGGTAATATGTACGGTTTTTGGGGCCGATACATTTGTGCAGCCATTGTAATCAGTAACAGTTAATCTAACCGTATAATTGGCACCCGCGGCATATTTGTGTGCAGGGTTTTGCTCTGCAGATGTTGTGTTATCGCCAAAATCCCATAACCAGGTTTTAACAGTATTGCCTGACGTAAGTACCGTTTTATCAGTAAACGCGGTCAAATCGCCCAGGCAATTACTGGCTGCTACACTAAAATCAGGACCGGGCGGCTCTGTAATTGTAAACGCGTTTTCTATATCCTGGTTTGACCCGCATACATCAGCAACCGGGTTGAATACAGTTGCAACCACTATATGCGTACTTGCAGTAAAATTCACAGGAGCATTATACTCGTAGGTATATAGCATCGTATTGTCTTTTACGGTGGTTGATCTAACAACCGGGCTGTTATCAGTAAATACTTTAACGCCATCAATTTTCCAAACAATATCTGTGGTTTGATACGGTATAGTAACCTGTAGTTTATAGGTAATATTGCTGCAGCCTGTAGTTTGTGTAACCGTTGGGTCCTGGGGATTCTTTAATACCACATATTCATTTAGATCCTGCAAATTGGTACCGGCCGCATAGCCATATGATTCTGTACTACCAAAACCATAGGCAATGGCATTAAATGGCGTTGAAGCATTAATAGTATGTGTACCCGACGTTACTGACCCGCCCGAACCCGCTTGCGGCCCGGATGCTACCGGGATCTGCGCATAGGAATAAGTGGAGTTTGGTACCGCCTGAAAGTTGGTATAAGGCACACCATCAATTGTAAATGATGATGCTGCAAACGTTGGGATAACTACGTTTATATAACTTTGCTTAATGGCAAAATACCCTGTTGAGTATAAGGTTACATGATTAAGCCCTTGTTCTATCGGGCTTAAATAAATCATCTCGGGGTCGCCCATATCTCCGCCGACACTCGTACAGTTTAATGTTTGATTTTGAGTAGGCGTATATTGAACCACCTGTATTGGCATATCTGCCGAGATTACATTAGCAGATGTTGATGTAAATTCGAAATATGAGCCATTAATAAAATTCGTAAGCGGAACTACTGTGCCGTTAAGCGTAACTGTAGTGTTTGGGGTACTTAAAACAATCCGGTAAATATCATACCGCCTTGATGCCAACGGAGCTGCAATGTAGTTTTTACCCCAGGTTGATGTTGGATAAACCTGTTGAAATAAATTATCAGACGAAAGATTTGCAAATGTGCTGGTAATTGTATTGCACCCTATTCCTACTTTGGTACTACCAGAAAATACGGCAATTTTTTTGCAGGTACCTGTAGTTGTACTAATGGACTTTATTTTTGTCCCGGTTAAGTCTGTAAGCGATTCGGCTTCATATAATTCGCCCTTATTTAAATTGATAGTAAAAGCAGTACCCGCGGCCGACCCATCTAATAGTTGCGACGACGGGGTTATAGATACGCTGGTATTATCTTCCGTCGCAATAACGGCAAATGTGGAATAGGCCGGATTGTTTACAGGATCAGCATTTGATACTTGCTTGTAGTTAAGCGACATATACTCTTTGCCCATTGCATTAACAGGCAACAACAAGGTAGCTCCTGATACATTTGCACCATAAATATGCGCATAAACTGCAATTGGCTTTACCGAAGTTATATGGATGCCCCGGTTTGTATATTTTCCATAAGTACTTATATATGCGCTCGATGGGATATCAATAAAAGTTACCTGGTTTGCTGTTACGTTAAAGGGAGGTAACGCTACCCCTCCTATTTCCACATTGCCTGTTGTCGACACATCAGATGTTATATATAACACCATGGCACTGCCTATATTGCCGCCTATGCCGTTATTATGGGTCATAAAAGCGGTCCAAAACTCTGTCCCTTTATTGCTTTGCGAATAAGCGTTAACACTCACAAGTAGTAACAGGGGAATTACTATTGTATAAAATGCCCTCTTCAAGTATTTAAATTATTAAAAACAGTAACGTTTATTAAGCAATATTGTTATAATGATATACGTGCCGTTTTATAAAACAGTTGCCAGTTATCCGCGCGGCTTCCCAATGGCATTAAGCTCTGCATGAGCCATCTGAAGTTTACGGGCCAGATCTTTATTTTCTTTACGCAGATTATAAATTTCGAGCGCGTTTTCAATATACATTTTCAGTTCATCGTTTTGCCATGGCTTAACCAGATATTTGTAAACCTGGCCGCGGTTAATTGCATCCATAACCGCGTTTATATCAGAAAAACCCGTTAGCAGTATCCGTATCGTATCAGGGTAAATAGTTAATATCGACTCTAAGAACTCTATCCCGGTCATCCCGGGCATACGTTGATCTGTTATAATAACCCCTATCTCCTGGGTATCCAGTATTTTACGGCCCTCTTTTGCAGAGCTTGCTGTAAATATCTCAAAATCACGCCTGAAGGCAGCTTTAAAACTATTTAAATTATTAACCTCATCGTCAACATATAATACACCTATTGCCATGATAAAATTTTAAGGGCTATACCCGGTTTATATTTTAAATTTTAAAAAATGCCTTACTTTTTAATTTTCTGTGCATTTTTATAGTCATTACCCAATTGTAATGTACTGTCTCTGTAAAAATGAAAAAAATATTGTTAATCCTATGCTTCTTCATACAAAATATTGGAGCATTTGCTGCAAAGCCAGATACTTTAAATATCCAGAATGACGAAACACGCTATTTAACAAACAAGTATTTTTTAGAGCTTGAAGATCCCAATAATTTATTGCTGCCTAAAAGTATCATAAACAACAGCAAATTCCACAGCATCACTTCATCCTTCCCAAGGTTAAAATACTCAAAATCTATTACCTGGTTAAAGTTCACAATAAAAAACAATACAACACAATCTTATTTACCTGTAACAATTGGTAAAAGTATTATTGACGATTTTGACATCTATTACATGGATACCATAATCCGTAACGGGCGTAAAGAGGCCGCGCTTAAGGGCTTGTCTTCCAAAGACCCTATGTATAATACAAACATGTTAACGCAAAGCATTACGTTAATAAATGTCCCTATACTCCCCGACTCTTCCAGGACCTTTTATGCACGGATAAAAAGTAATGCATCAACGGTTATCCCGATAGAAATAAACAGCGCCGACCAGTTTATTCATAAGCGCAGTTTAGAGAACCTGGTAAATGGCGCTATTATGGGCATGTTTATAATAATGGCGCTATATAATTTAATGCTCCTGGTTATTATAGGCGATAAAAACTACCTGTACTATGTTATTTATATCATTTTTTTAGGCGCATCGCAATCTTTACTGCTTGGTTTTGGGAGTAATTTATTTCCGGACAATCTTCAATTTCTAAACAATTACGTTACCCCGATTTTACGGATCTGTTTTGGATTTTCGCTACTGGCCTTTGCCGGCGAGTTTTTACAATTTAAAGAAAACCTTAAGCAGTATTACGTGTACTATCAATTTTTGTATGTATTGTATTTCGCTTCGTTAATAGCAACTTTTTTTGATTATACCCATTTTGCTTATACGCTAATTACAATCTCCATGCTAACCACATCAACAAGCTTACTGGTGTTGGTTACCATGCTTTATATCCAGGGGTTTAAGCCGGCTAAATTCTTTATAATAGGTTGGGGATTTTTTTTGCTGTCGGTATTGGTATCTATTTCCCGTAATAACGGCTTGGTGCCGTATAACTACTTTACGCTTAATGTTGTTACTTACAGCGCGTTAATTGAGTTGGTATTATTCTCGGTAGCGTTAGCAGACAAAATAAATTTTTACAGGCGTCAGAACAGCGAATCGCAGTTAACAGCACTTACTATCGCCCGGGAGAACGAGCGCTTAATAACCGAACAAAATATTTTTTTAGAGAATAAGGTAAAAGACCGCACCCAGGAATTAATACAAACCAATCAAAACTTATCTGTTACTATCGATAACCTGAAGTCGGCACAAATACAATTGCTTGAGACAGAAAAAATGGCTTCGCTTGGACAGCTTACGGCTGGTGTGGCGCACGAGATAAACAACCCGATAAACTTTGTTAGCTCAAACGTTAAACCGCTGCGTGTTGATTTTGACGAGCTATTTTTATTACTTACCAAGTATGAGCAGGCTGCAAATAACCCTGATAAAACCGAACTATTGGATGATGCCAATAATTTCAATAAAAAAATAGATGCAGAATTTGTAAAAAACGAAGTGTACGTTTTATTGGATGGTATAGAAGATGGCGCCGTGCGCACCGCCGAGATAGTGCAGAGCCTGCGCACCTTTAGCCGAATGGATGAAATGGCCTTGGTGCCGGCAAATATAAATACTGCCATATTAAGCACATTGGTTATCCTTAGAAGCTCGATACCTTACTACATCGAGGTAAAAACCATTTTTGATGAATTAGAACCATTAAACTGCTATTCGGGTAAAATTAACCAGGCGCTCATTAATTTAATTAACAATAGTATCCAGGCTATAAAGGCTAAGCCAAAATATGCAAACGAAAGCATTACTATTTACACCTATGACCATCCCGACCATATAACGATAAAGATTACAGACACAGGCACAGGCATGAATGATACCGTTAAGCAACGAATATTTGAACCATTTTACACCACTAAAAACGTTGGCGAGGGTACGGGCCTGGGCTTGTCAATTGTATTTGGTATAATTGAAAAGCATAAGGGCAGTATACAGGTACACTCAACGCCCGGTTTTGGCTCAACCTTTACGGTAATGTTGCCTAAAAACCTGGTTGATGAGGATGAGGATCATAACTGATAATTATTCTTAACTAACCCTTTTGCCTTTAAGCAACATATCCATAGCGTCGTTTAATGACCCCGCCCTGCTTACTTCGCCCGAGTTTACAAAGTAGATCTCGTCGGCATTTTCAATAGTATTCAGGCGATGTGCTATGATCACCCGCGTTGTAGTTTCGGGCAGGTTATTTAAAATATCACCCAATAGCTTTTCGGTAATGGTATCAATATTCGCGGTTGCCTCATCCAGTATCAACAAGTCTGGATTGCGTAAAACAGCGCGCATAAACGCTATCAGTTGTTTTTGGCCAAGGCTGATACTATCACCGCCCGAGGTAACCTGTGTATCCAATCCGTTTTCAAAAATAGCTAACAAGCTGCCCAGGTTGGCATCGGCAATTACCTGCTCCATTTGCTGGCTGGTATGGTCTTTATAAAGCGCGTTGCCGTATAAAATATTTTCACGCACGGTGCCGGTAAACAAAAACGGTTCCTGTAAAATAAAGCCTATTTTTTGTGAACGATCTTCATCCCCATAACTCCTGATATCTTTTCCATTTAACAGCACCTCGCCTTTGTTTGGATCATACAAACGCGCAATCAATGATGCAGTGGTAGTTTTACCGCCACCTGTCGGGCCAACCAGGGCGTAAGTTTTGCCGCGCTCCATTTTAAAGCTAACATTGTGCAAGATCTCCTGCCCGTCAGCATAACCAAAGTGGACGTTTTTAAACTCTAACAGCGCGGCTTCGGGCTCGGCTTTAGCATCAGTAACATTTATCAAATTGGTTTCTAAACCCAAGATTTGCGAGATCCTGTCCCAGGCTGCCATAGCTGTCTGGAAGTTGGCCCAGAGCGCCGCTAATTGCCTCAACGGGTTATAAAACAAGGTGACGTACGACAAGTAAGCGATGAGCAAACCGATAGAAAAATCCGTCCCGATCAAATAAATACCATATACCAATACCGTTAGTTGCGCTATGCTTGAAAACAAGCTGTACACCGGCATAAAAATATTATTAGCCAGGCCGGCGCTTATTGCTGTTTTATAATTTTGCTGATTGGCGCCGTCAAACCTTTTCCTGAAATAATCGCGGCGGTTAAAGGCGATGATCACTTTAAAGTTGTTCAGGCTTTCCTGGATCTCGGCACTCATGCCACCTACGCTTTTCAGGTTTTTGGCATTGGTTCTCTTTACCCATGGCGATACAAGAGTAGTGAACACCAAGATCAAAAACATGGGTGCAATGGCAGCCAATCCCAACTGGACATGGATCAACAGTAAAAATATACCTGCCCCCGTCATGGTAGCTATACTGCCTATAAACTGAACTAATGATTGCGAGAAAAACTGGTTCAGTTTATCCGTATCATTATTAACGCGCGATATCAGGTCGCCGGCTTTGTTTTGGTTAAAAAAGTCGACCGGTAATAATTGCAGCTTGTTAAAAATGGCATTACGCAGGGTAAACAACATGCGCTGCCCTACCCCGCCCATCAGCTTGGTTTGGCCATAACTGGTGGCCAAAGCCACCACAAACATTGCCAGTAATATGCCCGAGTTTACCAATACGCCATGGTATTGTTTGGTCTGCACATATCTATCAATGGTATGCCCAATAATTAGCGGGCCCAACAAGTTAAGCGTTGAGTTTATAAGGATAGTTATGGTAGCTAATATCAACGTGCGTTTTTCGTGCGATATTAATTGCAACAGCTTCTTTAACGCGGCAATTGTCGATGTTTTTTCGGCCTGCTCTGATAGTTTGTTCAAATTATAATTCATAGTTGCTGGTGCTTTGTTGTGAATTAAAAATTTGTACGTACTCCGGGCTGGTAGCCATTAAATGGCTATGCGACCCGCTTGCAATAATCTCGCCCTGCATCAATAGTATAACCTGGTCATAATGTTCAATAGCAGCTATTTTTTGTGTTACCGATAGTAAGGTGATCTCGGGATAATTGGTCTGCACATTGGCTAAGATCTTCTTTTCGGTATTAGCATCTACCCTTGCGGTAAAATCATCTAATAACAAAACTTTTGGATTAACAGCCAATGCTCTCGCCAGCATTATCCGCTGTTTTTGCCCGCCGGAGAGGCTTGAGCCACGTTCGGACACTATGGTATTCAACCCATCAGGCAAACTATCAATAAAGTCTTTCAGCTCGGCGGTATCAATTGCTTTTCGCAACGATTCGTCAGTAACGGTATCACTAAAAGCGATATTCTCGCGGATGCTCATATTAAAGATGATGCTATCCTGGAACACAAAACCAACCTGGCTATGAAAAGCCTCGCTATTGTAGCTGCTAATAGGCTTGCCGTCATATTCGACGGTACCGCTATCAGCAGGAATTAAACCGGTAAGCAAGTATAGCAATTGCGTTTTACCGGCAGCTGTCGGCCCGATAATGGCGATTTTTGATCCGGCCTTTATATCCATCGACACATCTTTCAATGCCGGCTTTTGCCCATAGTTTATGGTGATGTTTTTAAGCGCGATATCTCCTTTTATAGCGTCGGTTACTGTTCCATCATCTTGCATGTCAGGCGCGGTTAATATCATGGTTATACGCGTATATGAGGCTGTTGCCTGGGCTATAATATTGCTCATAAACCCAATGATCAGTATCGGAAAGATCAGCATAGATAAATAGCTGTTAAACGCAGCAAACTGCCCAAGGCTCATACTGCCATTTATCACGTAGTGCCCGCCTAATGCCAATATGGTTAAAGCCGACAGGTTAGCCGTAAATGTAATTACAGGTATCAAACCTGCAAACATGCGTAATATCGACAAGCCAAAATCCCGCGCTTTGGTATTTGCTTCCAAAAACTTCATGATCTCCAGGTTTTGCGAGTTGATAACCCGTATCAGCGCTGCTCCTAAAATGCTTTCGTTAATGATCTTATTTAACCAGTCGATAACCTGGCGGCTCTGTATGAATAAAGCGCGCACCTTCTTCAACACGTAAAAAAACGTACCACCAATAATGGGGATGATTGCTATAACCGTTAAAGCTAAGCGCCAGTTTATCGTTAATAATAAAACGCTGGCTCCAACTATAATAAATAATGATGAAGCTATTGATACGATGGCTTGCGACACAAATAGTTTTATCGAATCGGTATCGGCAGTTAAATTGGTAAGCAATTTTGATGGGTTTGCCTTCTCGATAAAAGCATGGCTTTGTTTAGAGATCTTGTCAGACAGTTTAGTCCGCAGGTCGCGCGCTACGCGTTCTGATGCATACGTTTGGATAACACTTTGCAGGTAGCCGAATATAAATATCAGCGCTACAGCCAGGCTAAACTGGGTAACCAAGTGTCTGACATCAAAATTTTTATGGGTGTAGGCATCAATGCCGCCGGCTATAAGCTTTGGCAGCAAAAGATTAATACCATTACTAAAAAGCGCGAATACCAATAGCAGCGCTACTAACCCGCCATAAGGCTTAAGCAAAGCAAATATACCTGGCGGTTTTTTTTGATCGGTATGTGGTTTTTCTGGTGGCATGTGTGTTTATTTGCAAATATTAGCAATTGTTTCAATTCCCGGTATCAAAGTAGACGATTGTTTCAATAAAACATTTTAACATTTATTAAAAAATCAACAAATGGCTACGGACTTCAATAAAAATGAAAATTATACGTTAGAAGATGAGAGTGTATTGCTTCGGCCATTAGTAAATACAGATCTCGGGTATCTTCTACCCTTCGCAATTAACGAGCCCGACACCTGGTATTACTCTGCAAAGAACCCGGCAGGCGAAGACGGCATGCGCGAATATATTGCCGAGGCGCAAGTCAATCGCGAAGCAGGCAAAGAATATCCTTTTATAGTGTATGACAAAACCACCGGGCAATATGCCGGCAGTACCCGTTTTTATGATATCCAAAATGATAATCGGTCTGTACAATTAGGCTACACCTGGTACGGTAAGGATTTTAGGGGAACCGGACTAAATAAACATTGCAAATTTTTACTGTTATCCTTTGTCTTTGAAACCATGGGTTTTGAACGTTTAGAGTTTAGGGCTGATGCCCGTAACGAACGCAGCATTGCCGCCATGAAAAGTATAGGCGGCACGGTTGAGGGGATCTTAAGAAATCATATGTTTTTGTACCATGGCGAACGCCGGTCGAGTATAATCTTGAGTATTTTAAAGGACGAATGGTTTGGCGGCGTAAAAGAAATGCTAAAAGGAAAGTTAAGATAGATTCTGAATAGCACTTAGTAAAAAAAGGCAGTCGGCATTGAATTATATTTGCTGACACATAATTTATATATGAGCACAAAACTTACCATTAATAATAACGGATCAGTAAAAATCGACGGCGATTTTGAAATTGTTGATATGCAGGGCAATGCCTACGGTTTACAAGGCCGCACTATAGTATCTATTTGCCGTTGCGGCATGTCGCAAAACAAACCTTTTTGCGATGGCTCACACAAAGGCCATTTTGAGCATGAGGCTATCGCTTTTGATTTGCCGCCGAAAAAAGTATAAATTCTTTAGACTTACGAAGTTTTTAAAACTTCGTAAGTCTTCGTATCCCAAATCCAATGCGCTATTTCTTCCACATCGGTTATCATGGCACTAAATATAGTGGCTGGCAAAAACACCCGGGTGTATTAAATGTGCAGGAAGTGTTGGAAAACGCGCTGAGCGGATTATTAAAAACGCCCACCTACATTTCGGGCTGCGGGCGCACTGATGCGCAAGTACATGCCAGCCAATTCTTTTTCCATATGGATGTGGAACAGGAATGGGATTTCGACCTATTCTTCCGTCTCAATAAGATTTTGCCTGATGATATCGCTGTATTTGATATCATCCCCATGGAGGGCTTGCCCCACGCCCGCTTTGACGCCATCCAACGATCATACGATTATTTTATCCATACTTATAAGGACCCATTTTTGAGCGAGTTTAGCTCGTTATACCTTGAAAAAAATTGGGACCTGGATAAAATGAAAGCAGCCGTAGCTTTATTACCGCTTTATAACGATTACCGTGGTTTCTGCAAAAGCCCGGACAGGAACGACCATACCATTTGCAACGTTTCATCTGCCGCGTTATTTACAGATGCGCGGGGCGATAAGCTGCGTTTCCAGATCTCGGCCAATAGATTTTTAAGTAAGATGATCCGGATAATTATGGGCAGGTTATTAGAGATTGGCCGTGGTAAAATGAGTGTCGACGAATTTGAGTCCCACCTGATCAGCTTAGAAACTCCGGCTGTAATTATTCCGGCTTATCCGCAGGGATTGTATTTATCAAAGGTTACTTATCCTTATTTGGATTTGGCACCCCGAAGTACGTTTGCTTTGTTAAAGGATGAGGAGAGTTGGCAGGCTGTTTAGTTTTTTTGTCATCCTGAGCGATAGCGAAGGATCTTCTCAAAATGACAGGCTGCGTTAACGTGGCGTATAAGATTCTTCGCTATCGCTCAGAATGACAATCTTTTTGAAGCCTACTTACCCCTCACATACAACTCTTCCACCTTCTTCCTTGCCCAATCTGCTTTACGTAAAAATTTAAGGCTCGATTTGATGCTTGGGTCCTCCAAAAAACAATTGATGCGGATACGATAGCCTAATTCCGGCCAGCCGTATTTAGCCACTAACTCAGTGAGGATACTCTCGAGCGTTTTACCGTGGAGCGGATTATTGGCTTGTTCTGGCATGTTTGTTTTATATATAGTATTTGTCATTCTGAGCGATAGCGAAGAATCTTATACGCCTTGCTTATCGCGTTTACAAGATCCTTCGCTATCGCTCAGGATGACAAGTTAATTACCTGCTCGCGTTCACTATCGCGATAGCTTGTTTGGTTGATTCTGTAAGCTCGGCATATTTTTTACCTTCCATAACGGCAGCGCTTATTAGCTGGCTGCCCATACCTACCGCACAAACACCGGCTTTAAACCAACCGCCAATGCTCTCTTTAGTTAATTCAACGCCACCGGTTGGCATAAACAATAAGTTAGGAAATACCGCCTTAACAGCCGATAAGAATGATGGACCCAACACATTGCCCGGGAATAACTTAATAACCTTAGCACCTAAGTTTTCAGCTTTAATGATCTCTGATGGTGTCATACAACCCGGCACCCAAAGCACATTGTTTTTATCTGCAACCTCAACTACCTCGTCAACCAGGCCTGGGCTGATGATATAGTCGGCACCTGCATCGATAAATGCCTGTGCGCCCGCACGGTCTTTTATGGTACCAATACCCAGGTACATACCGCCCAGCTCTTTATCGCAAACTTCGCGTAGTTTGGCAAAGTTTTTCAATGCGGCCTCACCGCGGTTGGTGTATTCAATCGTTTTAATGCCTGCAGCATATAAAGCGTGTAATATATCTACGCTGACATCAGCGTCTTTATTAAAAAATAGAGGCAAGATACCTTGCTCAGGTATCAGTTTTAAAATTGCGGCTTTCTTGTCCATTTGTTGTTAAATAATTGGATGGTAAATGTAGAAAAGAAATCTCGAAACTGGTAAACCAGCGGCCATAAATTGTTACGGCGGTTACGCAAACGATTGAAGTTATTTTTCCGTTAAAAATCTTCTTATTTAGTCAGGTTTAATGTACTTTTGGGCACTTCGGTAAAAAACCCACGTAGTATCTATAAACTTATTTTCAACTTAAAACAGAGCAATAACGATGTCTAAAAAAGTCGTAACCCTTGGAGAAATAATGTTAAGGTTATCAACTCCTGATTATAAAAGATTTGTACAAAGCGATAGTTTTGATGTTACCTATGGTGGCGGCGAGGCTAACGTAGCTGCAGCACTTTGCAACTATGGTTTAAACGGAACGTTTGTATCAAAAGTACCGGCAAACCCAATTGGCCAGGCTGCAATAAACCACCTGCGCCGTTATGGTGTTGATACGCAGTTTGTTGCACGTGGAGGCAAGCGTTTAGGCATCTACTTTTTAGAAACAGGCGCGTCTATGCGTGCATCACAAGTTGTTTATGACCGTGCTGATGCTTCGATATCAGAAGTTGATGCAAGCGAGTTTGACTTTGATAAAATATTTGAGGGTGCAGATTGGTTCCACACAACCGGCATCACCCCTGCCCTTAGCGATAAAGCTGCCGCGCTTACTTTAGCTGCATTAAAAGCTGCCAAAGCAAAAGGCATTACTACCAGTATCGACTTAAATTACCGCAAAAAGCTTTGGAGCAAAGAAAAAGCGCGCCAGGTAATGACCGAGCTTTGCCAATATGTTGATGTTTGTATTGGTAACGAAGAAGATGCCGACACTACGTTAGGCTTCACAAGTGAAGGCACCGACGTAACTAAAGGCGAATTGAACCTTGACGGCTACAAAAGCGTTTTCAAACAAATGAAAGACAAGTTTGGCTTTAAATACATCGCATCTACGTTAAGAGAAAGCCATAGCGCGTCTGATAACGGCTGGAGCGCCTTGGTTTATGATGGCACAGAATTTTATCATACCAAACAATACGAAGTACGTATAATTGACCGTGTAGGTAGCGGCGACTCATTTGCCAGCGGCTTTATCTACGGCCTGGTTACCAACATGAAGTTAAGCGATGCTGCCGAATTTGGCGTAGCCGCTTCTGCAATTAAACATACCATTCCGGGCGATTTGAACCACGCTACTTTAGGCGAAGTTCAGGAGTTGGTTAAAGGTGACGGTTCGGGCAGGGTACAACGTTAATTATTAGATCATGATAATAGATACACTTGCAAGTGCCGAAAAATATTACGGCCTGCATAAAAATTTCAGGGCCGCATTTGAATATATCAAATCGACCGACCTGGAAACATTAGCTGCCGGCAAACACGATATCACTGATGGCCTGATCGTTATCGCATCAGAAGCTGAAGGTAAAACTGCTGAAACTGCTACAGACAAATTTGAGTGCCATAATAAAAATATAGATATCCAATATTGCGTACGCGGAAACGAAACTATTGGCTGGAAGCCCCGTACCGACTGCAAAAGCCCCAAAGGCGAATACAGCGACGAAAAGGATGTATTATTTTATGCCGATAAGCCCGATATGTACTTCGCGCTAAAAGATAGCCAGTTTGTTATTTTTTACCCGGAGGATGTACATGCGCCGATGATTGGCGAAGGGTTGATAAAAAAGTTGGTTTTTAAGGTTAAAATATAATTCCATTTAATTATCACATAAAAAGAGGGCTTACCAAATGGTAAGCCCTCTTTTTATATTTACGCGCGTCATTGCGAGGAACGAAGCAATCTCTGCACTTGCTAATCAAAGTCCCGAGTGATGGTGCTGGCTATCGCCAAATTAGATCTATCATGATGAATGTCCTATGTAGAGATTGCTTCGTTCCTCGCAATGACGCGCGGGTGTGGGCGAACCGTATTATCTATTCATAAAAACCAAAATACTCCCTGGCGTTATTGTAGCAAATATCCTGTACTATCTTACCGGTCCACTCCAAATCATTTGGCAACTCGCCATTTTCAATATCAGTAGCTAACAGGTTGCACAGGATCCTGCGGAAATACTCATGCCTTGGGAACGACATAAAGCTGCGCGAATCGGTAAGCATACCTACCAACCTGCTCAACAAGCCAATGTTTGATAAAGAGTTAAGCTGATCTATCATTCCGTGTTTCTGATCCATGAACCACCAGCCCGAACCAAATTGCACCTTACCTGCTACCGATCCATCATTAAAATTACCCGTCATGGCAGCAAACAAGTCGTTATTAACCGGGTTACTGTTGTAGATGATAGTCTTAGCTAATTTATTATCAGTATCTAACCTATCCAGGAATTTAGACAATGCCTTACCATGGGTAAAGTCACCTATCGAATCCCAGCCGGTATCAGGCCCTAAAGTTGCCAGTCCACGGGTATTGTTGTTGCGCAGGGCACCTAAGTGATATTGCTGTACCCAACCTTTTTCATGATCCCATAAAGCAAACTGGTGCAGCAATGCCGATTTAAACTTCAGGTTTTCATCAGCCGTTATAGTATCATTAGCTCTTATCTTTTTAAAGATGACTTTGATCTCGCTATCGGTGTAATCAACCGCATAGATCTGATCCAACCCATGATCTGATAATTTACCGCCATTAGCCGCGAAATAATCATGACGGTTTTTAAGTGCAGACAGATAGCTATCCAAATCATTAATAGTGGTATTTGCTACTTTTTCAAGCTGATCTATATAAGCATTTAGTGAAGCTACATTATCCGCATTCATGGCCTTATCCGGCCTAAATGATGGTAGTACCTTAACTCCAAAATTATCCTGTTTTATTTTTTGGTGATGTGCCAGGGTATCTAAAGGATCATCAGTTGTGCCAACCACCTCAACCTTAAATTTCTTTAACAGGCCGCGCACGCTGTATTCCGGCGATTGCAGTTTTTCGCTGCACTCATCATAGATTTTTTTCGCTGTCGCGGGAGATAGGATCTCGGTAATACCAAAATAACGCTGCAACTCTAAATGCGTCCAATGATATAACGGGTTGCGTAAGGTATAAGGTACCGTTGCTGCCCATTTTTCAAACTTCTCCCAATCGCTTTTGTCACCGGTTACATAGGCCTCGTTAACGCCATTTGCACGCATTGCGCGCCATTTATAATGGTCGCCATTAAGCCAAATACGGGTTATGTTTGCAAACTGCTTATCAGCCGCAATTTCGTCAGGCGGTAAATGGCAATGATAGTCGATGATAGGCATCGATTTAGCATAATCATGATATAGTTTTTGGGCGGTTTTACTTTCTAATAGAAAATCGTCGTCAAGAAAATTCTTCATTGCGTAGTTATAATTTGCAGTCGACAATTATACTTTTTATAACCTGCTTTAGCAAACCCAAAATGCCGAAATTACGCTATCGATTGCGGAACTGCATACGTCATTAGTTCGTCAACCAACCCCGACAAGCTAACCGAAGCGCAAGCTATCACTTCATCGCCTGCGCCATAATAAATATATAGGGTATCATCAAACAAAGCAGTACCTGTAGGGAAGCAAACATTATCTACATCGCCGTTAATTTCGTATTTCTGGTCGGGTTTAAATAAAGGATATGGTAAGCGGCTTATTTCTTTACGCGGATCGTCCAGGTCAAACAAAGCTGCGCATGCCGAATACTGATAACCTGTATCGAAGTGCTGTACACCGTGGTAAATAATCAACCAGCCATCTTCGGTTTCTACAGGCGGGCAGCCGCCGCCCACATAGTTTATTTCATGCAGGTATTTTGGCGTAAGCAAGATATTTTCTTCGAGATTGTAAACATAGTTATCCCAGAAATCATACGTTAAATCCGCCAGGCTTTTAATCATAACCAACTGCATATCGGGCTTGATTCTATGAATAAAAGCGAGCTTACCATTTATACGGCGCGGATAGAACATTACATCCTTATCCATAATGATGGTATCGGGTGCACTGTAATCGTTACGATAGCGTTCAATGATGTCGGTATTGTTTTTTGCTAAGTCGTCAAATTCACTACATTTTAGTTGAGGTACGATGATACCCTGCTTTTCAAAATGTCTCAGATCTGAGGAAGTGGCAACGGCACCTAACGCGTCGTTACCATCAAAAGCGACATAAGAAAGATAGTAGATATCATCTATCTTAACTATTCGGGGGTCTTCCATCCCGTGTTTTTCATACTCGAATTCCGGCGATAAAAAAGGAGCGGATAATCGCTCGATTACTGTCAACGGCCCATCAAGCTTGCAATAACCAATAGCAGATAAATTACCCTTACTAACCGCGCGGTAAAAAAAATGGACGTTATTCCCGATCCTTATTATAGCGGGATTTAACACTCCCTCATTCTCAAAATCAAGGTCAGAAGTGCTTAAAACAACCCCTTCCTTTTTTACAGTTATCATAGTTGGTTTAAGACAGATAGCTTAACTATTTTTTCTTCGACGCAACTACAATAACAATACCGCCAATTAGCAATATGCCGCCTACATAGGGCGGCCAGTTAACAGTCTTTTCCCTATCTGCCGAAACCTGGATGGGGCCGGCATCAATAACTTTTTCTTTTTTTGTATAGGTAAACCCGGTCCAGACAACCATAATAAGTCCCAGGATGATCATTGCAATTCCGAATAATTTCATGTTCATGGTGGTAAGTTTGCTAATACAATAATTTTTTACACCGGATTGTTTTAAAGTATTTAGTAAAAAGCAGATATTAAAATAGCAATACCTAAGAATCTTAGGCATGATCCACTTTTAGTGATCCACCCCCTAAAAAGTGTCCAAAAATGGCCTATTTTCGTCTATACTGATTATCAGTACCTTACTTAAAATTTAAGTATAAAAATCCTGACAAATAAGAGTGATCCACGGTGATCCGCTCAAAAGTTTAAACTATTTATTTACAATAAGTTACACAAAAAAGGTGATCCAGGTGATCCACTTTTTAAAGTGGATCACCTGACAGGATTACACGCCATCTTCATACTTACCTTTCTTATCAAGACACACTATAATACCTTCAATAACGCGCTTGGTTTCGTTGGGGTCCTTCACGCTGATAGATACCACGCCGGCCTCCTTAGCCGGGTAGTCATTACCTCCCGGGAATATGGCGTCGCCAATAAACACCATTTCTTTCTTTTTGATGTTCAAGATCTCTCTTAACTTTTTAATACCATAGGCTTTGTCGATACCTGGTTTGGTAATATCAACCGATGTAGTTCCCCCCAAATGCACAGAGAACTCAGGTATGGTCATACTTAATACTGCCTGGATCTTCTTGCGTTTGGCAAATCCGGGGTCCCATTCTTTCTTAGCTTTCAAGGGCGCCTCCTGCCCCAATGCCGAGTAAGTTATCTGACTGCCCCTGTCTTCAATTTGTTCGCCCCAGGTTTTCTCTGGTTTAAAGCCCTGTTCTTCCACTGCGGCGGTTAATGAGCTTATTATCTTTTTCTTTTCCTCTTCGGTAAAGTCTTCAGAATATAACTTCTTCCAACCCGACTTATATTGGTAAAACTTAGTACCACATGTTGGCAATATCGACAAGTTCCTGAACGCCTTCTTATTGGTTAAGTGTGATAGTACTTGTTTCTCAAACTGCGGCCAGTCGCCGCCTGATATGATAGCCACTTTGGCCACATCTATAAGCGCGTTCAAGATCTTTACCATTTCCCCATCGATAGCTGCCTTGCTTTCGGCGAGCGTACCATCCAGGTCAAACACAATTAGCTTCTTCATATATCTATATCTACACTGTAACGGCCTGCACGCGCCGCGCTGTCCATTCTTGCCCTGAAAGCAAGCATTTCCTGTGCTGCTTTAACATTTTCATCCTTGCCTTTCCAAATGTCTAATGCAGGCTGCTGTATGGCCCGCGCGAACGAGAAGGTAAGCGGCCAGGGTAACTTATCTTCAAACAACACATGCATCTCATGTAAATGTCTTGTAGCTTCCTGTGGGGATTGGCCTCCTGATAAAAACGCCACACCCGCTACCTCAGGCGGTACAGATGCCAACAGGCAATTAACTGTAGCTTTGGCGACTTCATCAGTACTGTTTTTATGCTGACTGTCTTTGCCCGCTATTACCATGTTTGGTTTTAGTATTAAGCCAGGCAGGTAGACACTCTGCGCTTTCAATTGTATAAACAGTTCTTTTATGGCAGCCCCGGTTACCTCGTAACAACGTTCGATAGTATGGTCGCCATCCATTAAAACTTCGGGTTCAACAATAGGCACTATGTCGTCATCCTGGCATAGACGGGCATATTTGGCCAAAGTTTCGGCAGTTGCTTTTACATTGGCATCAGTAGGTAATCCGTCGCCGATGGTTATTACAGCGCGCCACTTGGCAAAACGGGCACCTAAACCGTAATAATTATTAAGCCGAATATCTAAGCCATCCAATCCGTTAGTTATTTTTTCATTAGGCGATCCGGGCATATCAACCGTACTCTCATCTACTTTAATACCTGGGATGATGCCTGCTTTGTGCAGTACATCAATAAACAGGACACCATCGTCGGTAGATTGATAAATAGTTTCATCAAACAATATAGCCCCGCTAATACTCTCGTTTAAGCCGGGTGTGGTAACTATTAACTGACGGTATTTGCGACGGTATTCTTCTGTTTGAGGGATGCCTGCTTCGGCGAAGCGCTTATTACAGGTCTGCAGGCTTTCGTCCATAGCCAGCAGGCCTTTATCGCCTGCCATTAGTGCTGTAGCTGTTTGTATTAATTCTTCCGTATTCATTAAAACAGCAACAAGCGGTAAGGCTAATTGTGTTTAATTTAATCGTCATAAAAAAAGGGATCAGCCCAACGGACTGATCCCTTTTCACTAAAGTTAAGGTCTGTTATCTATAACCCAATATTGGCCTTATGGCATCCAGTTCGGCCATCGTATAGCTTTTTGTTCTACCAGTTGTGGCGTCCCTTATTTTCTGTACATCCTCCGGCAATACTGCGCGGCCCTTGTTGCCAAAGTCACTGCGGATATAGCTTATTACAGAGGCTATATAGGCATTATCATTCCCGCCTAACGCCGGCATGGCGTCAGCATAATTAGTGCCCCTTATAGGCCCGTTTAAGCCGTAAAGCAAGATCCTTATCAACTTATCAGGCGCATTAGCATTAACGTCAGGATTTCCGGCTAACGGCGGTGCAATCATACTCGCTCCGTTCGATATGATACCCTTAGCGTCTGTACCATGGCAGGTAAAGCATAGCTGCTTATATATTAGCGAACCTGCTGCTACCAGTTTACCGCTTTGTGCATTAAGTAATTTTTGTCTTGCCAGTTGCTCGGCTCTTGCCCGTATCTTATTTTCATAAGTATTTTGAGAAGCTGAAAGCAACGGATCATTCGGATAATTTTTGATCAGACCTGCAATAATATCTTTTGATTTTGCTGAATTAACAAAACGCATAGTCAGCAATAACTGGAAACGAACATCGGCACTTGGATCATTACTCATTTTATCCAGCAGATCTATCGCCTGTGAATCTTTTTTCATAAAGTCCTCGCCTATCCAAACTGTGGTCTTGCGCACCTCAGCGTCCTTGTCTTTTAATGCGGTTGCGAATGTCTCGGCGTCCATAGCATCCAAACCATTTAAGGTCCATAAAGCATGGATCCGCGCTAACTGGCCACCACCAACTGCAAGTGCCTTTAAAGCCGGCACAACAGATTTATCACCACGCAATACCAATAGTTTTTGGGCATTGTCTCTCCACCACCCATTAGGGTTGTTTAGGTGCTCAACCAGTTGTGCGCTGGTTTCTTCCAACATGTGTGGTTTTACTTTCGATGGTTTGTAGTCATCATGCACCAAACGGAAGATACGGCCACGACCTATGTTTTTATCTAATCCTTTTTGCTGGATCTTTGGGCGAAGGTAGCTATCAGCTTTTGTCCACTCGCTTTCCTGAATTATACCGTGATACATGTCAACAATATACATACAACCATCAGGACCTGTAATAGTATTTACCGGGCGGAAGTTCAAATCGTTGGATGCTAAAAACTCGGCCTTATCATAGGCGTTACGTAGTGTAACCTTGCCATTTGTATTAGTCACCTTAGCACGGCGGATCAACCTGCCCACAGGCTCGCAAATAAATAAGTCGCCTTTCATATCTGCAGGTAATTTATCACCTCTAAATATCGATTGCCCGTTACTTGCTGTAAAGTGGTTAAGCGTACTGTCTTTTAAACGCAGGCGGCCAAGACCGCCCTGTACATCGGGTGTAGTTACGATTGGCCAAACCGGGATAAATTCAGGGTCATAACGATCCCTGACATCAAACTGCCCGTAGTGAACATTTTGCTGGTAAAGATATGCCGGGTCTTCGCCACCTGCCGATGAGAAGAACATACGGCCATAATCATCATTAGCCAGGCCCCATTGGCCTGCGGTACCTTCAACCAGGGTGTCCGGAATTACCTGATCGCCTTTTACGGTATACCTAACCGGGTCGTAAGTTAAGTACATCCTGTTATCAAGGTTCCATATCAACCCGCTTTTTTGATGCTCAAGATTGTTGGTATTGTTACCGTGATTCTCGTAAGCCAGCCAGTTCTTGTCAGAGACGCCATCGCCGTTGGTATCCTGGAAACAAAAAACGCTATTTGAATAGGTTAGGCTTATTAGTAAACGCCCCTTATCAAGCGGCTGCAGCGTACGTGGCATTAACAGGTTATCGGCAAAAACGGTTACTTTGTCCATCATGCCGTCACCATTTGTGTCTTCTAAAAGTTTTATTTTACAAGTGGCGTTACGTTCGCCGGTACCACCAACGTCCAGCATATACGTATTTAATTCAGCAACATACATTCGGGCATCGCCATCCCAGGCAATGGCTACAGGCTGGCTAACCATTGGTTCGGCAGCTACCAACTGCAAGTGATAACCTGGTGGTGTATAAATATGCTTCATCTCCTCTTCAGGCGATTTTGGGGTTGGGTCGGGGTGTATATCAACCAGGATCCTACCGGATTCATCGCGCTGTACAGGGTATTGTGTAACATACCTTTGTACCGATTTGCAAGTGTAAAATAACACTGTCGATGCGCATGCGACACCTAAAAGCCATTTGTAATTTTTCTTCATAATTGAGGTTTAAACACTTTAACACAGCAAAGCCTGTAACGCGTTAAACCGATGAAGGCAAACGCGCCGGCGGAATCATTTAATTAAATTACCCGGATTTAGGTTTGTATTGGTTATAAATAAAAACCGGTATAATAATCACTAATATAATGATTACTATACCGGCTGGTATACTTTGTAATTTAAAAATTACAGCATTGTTAAAATGCCTTAATACTATGCTTATATTACTTAATAGACAGGATGTATTGTACCATTTTTTTAATATCAGCAGGAGGCACTGATGGGTGAGCTGACATTGGTACATCGCCCCAGTTACCGCTACCGCCGGCAATTACTTTTTGCGTAAGCATCTCGTAATTTGCAGCTGTTGCAGGATATTTTTTTGCTACGTCTTTATATGCAGGGCCTACAATTTTAATATCCATTTTATGGCAGCTCAAGCAATCGTTTTTTGCCAGTAACTGTTTTCCTTGTTCAAGGGTCACAGCACTTACTTTAGCGGATGACGTTGTAGTTTTTTTAACTACAGTAGTTTTGCTGGTAGTTTTTTTAACAACAGTTTGCGCAAATGTGTTTACAGTAAACATTGCAATAATAAAGGCAGTTAAGATAGTAATCCTCTTCATGTTGGTATTAGTATATTATTTAATTGATTATTTGTTAGTACAGACTTATTATTTGGTCAGAGGTTTAACAGTAGCTATGTTGCTTTGTTTTTGTCTTACTAATAACAGCTATGCAACAAAGTTAATTAATATGGCTTCAAAATCAATAGGCGTAAAATGGTATAGGCTGCCATATACCGTTTCAACGCTTATATAGCAACAACATTCCCGGTAAAACCACCCAAAACCTGCCTTTTTGACCTTCAAAACCATGCCTTATTCCTTATCAGGATTGATTCTAAATTCCAAATAGATTATGTCCTATAGTTTTTGTAGTATAATTGTTACCATTTCGCATTGTTTTAAAGTCGTAATGTGAGCTTACTTTGCCCGCTTAATAACAATTATTGCTCCGGCTATAAATGCCATGCCTACATAATGCCAGGCCATTATTGCTTCACCGTCAAGCACGCCCCAAAAAACAGCAACCACCGGCAAAGCAAACACAATTGAACTTGTAAACACCGGCGATGAACGTTTAATAACCTGGTAAAAAAGCAATTGCGCCATTGCTGTACCAAACAACCCTAACGCAACGGAAGCAATAAGCGGTATCTTGTTTTGTGCAGTAAGCGGCCAAATACGGAAGCCACCCATAAACAACGGATATATCAATGAGAATAAGCCTGCAAGCATAACCGCTACAGTAGTAACATGCAGCGGGTTGAGGTCTGACAGATGGGTTTTAACAATGTTAATATTAAGTCCGTAACAAATTGTAGCTAATATTACAAAAAAGCCAAAATGGTTTAGGTCTAACTGGCCCTTTGCGTTTACCAGCACCAGCAGGGCTATGCCAATTACACCTATTACCAAACCAACCAATTGCATACGTAATATTTGCTGTTTAAAAAACAACGCGCCCAGTACCAGGGTAAATACCGGGGTTAACGCGTTTAATATGCCTGCTATAGCGCTGCTTATCCCTGCTTCGGCATAGCAAAACAGGTAGGCAGGTATAAACATGCCTAAGGCAGCGGTTAATAACACATAGCCTAATTTATTTACAGGGATATGGCGGATATTAAAAACCGCGAAACCTGCCAGCGCTATTAATGCCGATACCTGCCTTATAGTGGCCACCTGGGCGGGAGTATAAAACTCCATCCCTATCTTCATCAGGATAAATGAGCTGCCCCAGGTTAAAACAAGTATTGCGTAAAAAATATAAACGATAAGGCCTTTTGATTTTTCCATGCAGTTAAAAGTAATTAATTATAAAGTTTTGCAAGGATAATATTATTGAGTTTGATACAATTCATTTTAAAATGAAACATGAAGTTTTATATTGTTATAGCTTTGCTTTATAATGATGAATAAATATGGAGCCCGATGATCAGTTTGCAACAGTAGCCGGCATAATTGCCGAGCAAGCAAGAGCAAATATGTTATGGAATATGCTTGATGGCCGCGCGTACACCGCGGGCGAACTTGCATTAGTAGCTAATGTTTCGCCTCAATCTGCCAGCAATCATTTAAATAAGTTATTAGAGGCCGGCTTTATAAAAGCTGATAAACAAGGTAAGCATCGCTATTATAGCTTTGCACGGCCCGAGGTAGCTTATGCTATTGAGGCAATTGGCAATTTAATACCTCATAAAAAAGAGGCACACAACAAACGTTTCGTAAATGGCGATATACAGTATTGCCGCACTTGCTATGATCATCTGGCCGGTAAAATTGCGGTTGATCTTACGCAATCATTAATTAATAAACAGATCCTGGTGCTGGGGGATAACGAATTTACAGTTAGCGCCGATGGCGAGCACTGGTTCGGGCAAATGGGTTTGGATGTAAGCACCATAAGGAAAGCTAAACGCAATTTTGCAAAACCTTGTTTAGATTGGACTGAGAGGAAACATCACTTATCCGGGGCGCTGGGTGCGGCCATGTTAAAACAAATGTATGATCTGCATTGGATCAGGCCTAAAGCAAACTCGCGTATTGTAATACTCACTGGCAATGGCGAAACCGAATTAAGCAAGCTGGGAATTATCTTGAATAGCTAAGATAAGTTACAAAACAAAAAAAGGGATAGCGCCTGCTATCCCTTTTTTATACTATTAAGTGTTTACCTATTAGTTTGAAGACCTTCTTGATTCTGCTCTTTTAGCACCGTAAGCTAAAGGAACAATAATAGCGGCTAATAATGCAACAACTTCTAATACTACTAACATGACGTCCTGGTTTTAATGTGATTAAATAATTAATATCTCTTCAGAAAACAATTCTTTCTTTCTGATACCCTTTAGGGTGAGGAGACAAAAACAAATTGCATTCTATATGTACTGCCTGCGTCACAAAATATGCCATAAAATTTTGCCGGTTGATATCCCTCAAAAAGTCATTTTCTGAAATTACTTAATTAAAAAAATCACGTTTAATTGTTTGGTTTCGGAAATAGATTATTTGCGATTTAAAACCAATCAGAAAAAAAAGGCACCTTAAAAAAGTTAAAAAAATATTTTTTCGAAAAAAATCAGAAACAGATCAAAAAAATGCTGACAATTAGAAAAATTACGATTTTTAATAGCCCAAAACAATAAAAAGTAGGTCAAAATTGATTTTGGAGCGAAAAATATCACTCGTTTTTAGATTTCCATCGAAAATAGCGGCTACAAAATTCATATTCGTATCTCCTTAATAAAATTAAAAAAATTAACCGACAATTTGTCACCAACATGACACAAATCTGATTTACTGACAAAAAGACTTGAAAAAAGCTGCCAAAATCATGTTTTAGGGGATAACATGTACTATTACGAGCAAAACGACCCTAAAAAGAGGGTATGCCAAATTTTTTTTATGATAATTACAACTTAGTGGTCTAATGGTTGCCGTTTTATTAACCCACCCCTTACTCCTGATACGGAATTGGTAACAATAAAAGCAGTAGGATCTATTTGCTGTACGCGGGCAACAAGGCGTTGCACTTCAAGGCGGGTTATTACGGTTACTATAATATCAACGTTTTTATCGGTGATTTCTGTTTTTCCAAAGCCTCGTTCGCCTTTGTAAACGGTTACGCCTCTATGCAGGTGGCGCATTATTACATTCTTTATCAGTTCGCTTTTGGGTGATACTATGGTTACGGATGTAAATTCGTCAAAACCCTGTACTATATAATTGATGGTTTGTGTTGCGGCCAGGTAAGTAAGGATGGAATACAAAGCCGATTCTACCCCTAAAAAGAATGCCGCTACACCGAATATAAAAATGTTTATCACGAGGATTATCTGTCCGATAGACAATGCAGACCGCGGATTAATGTAAACTGCCAACAGTTCTGTGCCATCAATTACACTGCCACCGCGCATAGCCAGCCCTATACCTGTACCCAGGAAAAATCCACCGAAAACGGCGGTAAGCAGTTTATCCTTAGTTACCAAAGGGAAAGTAACGAAATACAATACCAGCGCTAAAATCACTATGGCTATGAGTGTCTTGAGAGCGAAAAGTTTATCAACCCGTTTATAGCCAAGCCAGATAAAGGGGATATTAATAACAAGTATTAATATAGATATTGGCCAGCCGGTTATTGAGCTTATTAACAGCGAGATGCCTGTAACACCACCATCAATAAACTCGTTAGGGATCAGGAACCCTTTTAAGCCAAAGGCTGCACAGGCTATGCCCACGGCAATTAATAGTATACGGGTAATTTCTATTCGGCGGTAGGCTTGTTTACGGGTTAAAGGCATAGATGATAATGTTTGATATTTCTTAACGTGTATTTTCGAAATAAAATACACCTTTTTTGTTAGAAATCACAATATCCCGACGTTTATCCTTATTCATATCCTGCACAACCACGTGCAAACCTACACCTGAATCGTTGTCAATTTTATGCGGTATAAAGTATGGGGCGGTACCCGGCTTAAACTCAAACCAATAAATTACCGATGCTTCATGCGAACCCGGGTCAGTATCGGTATCGTTATGCGCGTACCATCTTTTACCGGTAATTAGATCAGGATAGCCATCATTATTAACATCAGTCAGCGCCACGCCATGCGTCTCAGAAAAATCGCGGTTAATTTCATGTTGTTTCCAGCTGATATTTCCCTGCGAATCTTTTACCTGTTCATGCCACCAGATGCCATATTTATGCGCCGACGCGCTTATTACATCATTCAAACCGTCACTATTAACATCCAATACATACATTTCAGAACATTCATCGCCAAAATCAGCAGGATGAAAGAGCCAATCGGGCTGTTTCCTGTTAAGCGGGGCTTCCCACCAACCGCTTTTTATCATTACATCATTACGGCCGTCTTTGTTAATATCGCCCATACCTAAGCCATGCGAGTACCTATCCGTTCCGGGGATATTAGCCGCGCTGATAGGATATCTTGTCCAGGTAGTGTCGCCCTTTTTAGTTGGCGGGCTTAACCATACCATTTGCTTAGCTTTTACATCGGCACATAAAATATCAATGCGCCCGTCGCCATCAACGTCCACAAAATTTGGCGACTCGTTACCTACACCTACCCCATCCATAACCGCATGCTTTTTCCAGTAGCCGTCTTTATTCCTTGGGTTTTCGTACCATACTGCCGGTTCGCCCGGGTAACCAACTATTACCTGGTCTGTCCAGCCGTCAAGGTTAACATCAATACTGTTATCAAGGAATGAATTGCTGTATTCGGTGCCCGGTTTTAAGATTTTAGTTGGGGCTATCTCGTGGCGTTTCCAATTGGGTGCTTCAAACCAGCAGGTGCCGGCCAGGATATCTGTTTTACCATCATGGTTAACATCGCCAACGGCAACACCTTCTGATATAAAATCGTTGGTGATAACATGTTTTTTAAATTGTGTTGTTGATTGCCCGTAAACCAAATTAGCCAGCAATACAGCGGCTATTAACGAACAAAAGTTGACAGTGCTTTTTTTCATGACATAAAGTTTTTTAAGTATGGATCTTAACTTTAGATAGTTTAACAGCAAATAACAAAATAAACGAGTAGCAAATAATTGGCAAATAATATGCCGTAGCAACATTATGATCGGCAATAAGGCCCATAAGGTACGGGAAAACCGCCCCGCCAGATACACCCATTACAATAAACGATGAAGCCTGCTGTTTATAGGGGCCAAGATCTTTTAACCCCAAACTATAAATAGTTGGGTACATAACGCTGAAAAAGAAATTCAGCATCATTAACGCTATAAACGATACCCAACCAAACCCCTGCGCAATTATTAAACACATAGTTATACTACCCGTAGCAAAAATAGCCAGGAATATATTTGGCTTGATGTAGCGAAGCAATACCGCGCCCGAGAACCGGCCAATGGTTTTTAATACCATGCTAAAGGCAAAAAAGTAGGCAGCCTTTTCGGCCGGTAGTTTCATTACCTCAACTCCATAAATAATAAAGAAGGCCCAGGTACCGCCCTGGGCAGCAACATTGCAAAATTGCGCCAGTACCGACCATACAAAATGCCGGTGTTTAAATAAGCGTTTCAGATTACCAGGCTTGGCTTCAATATCTGGCACCGCCAGTTCCACCCCATCTTTCTTAAGCGTGACCTGCTCTGTTATAGGCGGTATTTTAAGGAAGAAAAAACCGCATGCTATAAGCAATATGGCGCAGCCAATTATCGTATAAACAACTTTAACCTCGTACAGATCGTGCGAGTGCTCCTGCCCTGCTTTTAATATAAAATACCCGCCAATCAATGGGCCTATAATACCACCAATACCGTTAAATCCTTGCGCAAAGTTTAACCTTTGAGCACTGGTTTCCTGGCTACCCAGGCTTGCAACAAATGGATGTGCAACAGTCTCGAGCGTTGCCATACCACATGCCAGGATAAATAAGGAGATCCTGAAAAAAGTAAAGGACGCCGTATCGGCAGCGGGAATAAATAAGAAGGCTCCGCCGGCAAAAAGTAACAAACCTAATAATACACCATATTTATAACCAAAACGTTTCATGAACAAGCCCGCCGGGATGCCCATGATAGCATACGCCCCAAATATGGAGAACTGTATAAGTGTTGATTTTGATTTACTGATATGCAGCACTTCTTTAAAGTGCTTATTTAACACATCGCCCATAGTCATGGATACGCCCCACATCATGAACAGGCTTACTACGCATATAAGCGTAACCAAATATTTATGCTCGGTAAAAGCGTGCTTTGTATTTTGGGGCACCTTGGCTTAATTAAAAATTGGTTAACCGTTTTATAGATAAAAACATACGAGTTTAAACAAAAAAATGCAATTACGAATCACTGTTTAAAACTACAGGCTCTACAGCCGAAAATTCTTTATGAAGTTCGGCAAGTTTTTATAGTTTTGTATATCAACTACCTATCATAACTTTTTTGGGACGCGGTTTACTTGGATTAAATAATAATTATGGGGAAACAAGGAGAGGCGTTACTACAAACAAAACCGGTAAGCATATATATATTGTATGACAATTATGCGGCTATGTTATTAGGCTATATAAATGAGGTAGTTAAAGATCAGGTTATAGCGGAAGAGTACCTGCTAAAAACTTTTAATACTGTAGCCAAAAAATTCAATAGTATAAATTGGAATGAAAGCAATAACTGGGTACACATATTACGGTTTGCCAAAGCCGAACTTGTATCTTTTCATGAAGCTTCAAAAGGTTACGAAACACCGGCTATAGTTAGTACAAGCAACAGCATAAACAATAAGTATCTTGATAAAATGACTGACGAGCAAAGGCATGTTTTTTGCCGTATTTACTACGACAAAAAAACCACTGCCGAGCTATCAAAAGAAATAAATAAACCCGGAGAGCTAATTAAAACGCTATTGAAAGAAGCTTTTAATATAATACGCGAGTCAAATGAGGGTTAAAGAATACATAGACAGCGGCATTTTGGAAGCCTATGTATTGGGGGCGGCATCAGAAGAGGAAACTCAACGATTACTCAAATTAAAAAGGCGATACCCTGAGATAGAAGAGGCCCTGTTTCAATTAGAGGAAGACTTGGAAATTTTCGCCAGCCATATTGCCATCCCGCCGCCACCGGGAATGTTTGAAAAAATAGAGCGTGGCATTAACGCGCTTATCATAACCGACGAGCCCCCTCAAATAAATGATCGGGAAGAGAACAAGGGCAACCAGTTTATTGAAGTTGAAGCTGAATCAAGCGAGATGCGTGTGCATAAATCCTGGCGATGGGTATTGGCCGGAATATTTATTTTAGGCAAGATCTTTTTAGTTGCAGCTATTTATTATTTCCTGAAAGACCGCCAGGCGCAAGAACAAATACAAGAATTAAAGACCGAGTTAAGGCAATATCATAAATAATATCAGTTTTAAATTTATTGGTACTTGAATAATAATAAACTCAAAAATATCCTTCGCATAGTACTTTTTAGTTATATCATTATAGCTATAATTGCTATTTGTGTGTCAGTACAAAATTTAGTTTGGGACCCGGCCCTGGTACTTAAAATGACAGACAATGGCTATAAACATATCCCGTTTAATCATTATCAACACCCCAAACCCTCAAATATAAATGAGGACGAAACCGAATTTGTAACATGGTGGTCGCCGGGACAATTTGCATTACCTATGCTTATTGAAAAGTGCTTCAAAATACCACTTGGCATCGCGTTAAAAGTATTAACAATAATATGTCTTTTCTTCTCTGGTTTTGGTATATATAAACTATACTACCGGTTAATTGAAAAAAAAGACAGGATAAGTAAAGATTACACCACCTCAATAACTGTACTCTATTTATTGCTTTTTACTTTGTCTCAGCCTCTTTTTTGGGGCAATTTGTTTTTGTATGACGGCGGTGGAATTTTAATGCTTGCCTATTGTCCCTGGTTTATTTATTGGGTGATAAAGCGCGACCGGCTTAGTTTTTTAAATTTAGCTTTATTACTTCTTCTATCGGCGGTTGGCTTTTTTCTTAAAGCATCGTTTACTTATGTTTTTTGCGGCGCCTTATTTTACCTGTTCTTATCAACTTCGGTTTTACCTTTCACCAGTTTTAAAAACCTTGATTTTAAAAAAATACTCATAAATGGCTCTTGCCTGGTTATAGCATTGGTTATTTATGTTGTTGCATCAAAAGCCTTGTTTCTAAATCATAACAGAAACATCAGTGATTCATCTTTAGGAATCCGTATACAGCCGCGAATACTGGCATTTCCTGTTGTTGCACCGTTTTGGGGTTTCTTTTCATTGTATATGTTTCCAAAAACCCTCCATTGGATAATTGGAATGTTTATAGTCCTCCCCGCATATTATTTAATGTTTAAAACCCATGTTATAACCCCATTATACAAAACTGTATTGTTGTCCTTTATTGGAGTTAGTATTTGCTTTTACACGTTAATCTATTTTATGAATGTAGATGTGTCTTATGAGTTTCGTCACTTCATTATCATGACGATATTGCTTACTCCTGCTATTTTTATGATATTTTGGCGTGGGCGATTAGCTAAATCGCTTCTGTTTGGCTTGGTGGCGGTTTACACTATATTTAATGCATCGGATTATATTAAGTTTATAATATTTAATTATAAAAGTAAAAACACGGTTAGCAATTACACTGGTTTAATATCACCTTACCCACCAGATCTGATTAACAAAATTCATAGCCTTGATAATTTAAATAACAAAGGCAGGGATATTTTTTATTTAACGGGCGGACCGGATGTGGCGTTAGAAATCAGGAATAACAGGGTATTATTAGAAGATAATTTTCTTAACTTTCATTTTAATAATGATGCAAGGCATAAACCTACCCTATATTATGGGAAAAATTCGGGCAATATTTATTTAATATATCCACAGAATCAGTTTAAGAAAGATTCGATAAAATTTCTTACCCGCTTTGAAAAATATAAGAAATTTGAAAAAATATATCAGACTACCGGGTATGCCATTTTTAAGGCAATAGCCAACCCTAATTAATACTATTTATAGATATTATCAATGAATATAAATAAACTTTCCATAATCATCCCGGCGTATAATGAGGGTAACACTATAAATTTGATATTGGACAAGATAAAAAATGTATCGCTGATAAATGACATTAAAAAAGAGATTATAATCATCGATGATTGCTCAACCGACAATACAGCCCTGGCAATAGCTGATTACCAAAAAGAAAACGCCGGGCTTGATATTTTATATTTAAAACAATCATTTAACAAAGGCAAAGGCGCTTGTTTACACACAGGCATTGCTAAAGCCACCGGCGAATACCTGATCATACAGGATGCCGATCTTGAATATGATCCTGACGAGTATAATGACCTGTTAAAACCTGTATGTAAGGGCTTTGCAGATGTTGTTTATGGCTCAAGATTTATGGGCAGCAACCCACATCGTATTTTATTTTTCTGGCATACTATAGGTAATAAATTTTTAACCTTTTTATCTAATATGCTATCAAACCTGAATCTTACGGATATGGAAACCTGCTATAAATTGTTTAACACTCAAATTATACAGAGCCTTGTTCTAAAAGAACAACGTTTTGGCTTTGAGCCCGAGGTTACCCAGAAAATTGCTAAAATACCACGCATCCGCATATATGAAGTTGGCATATCCTACTACGGCCGTACTTATGAAGATGGAAAAAAAATTGGCTGGAAAGATGGCGTCAGGGCCATTTACTGCATTTTAAAATATGGGTTTTAATTCTATATCAGCTCTTCTTTTTTCTATATCGCCGGAATACTAACAAAGCGTTATAACAGCTGCAAAATACTACAAATGTATTATTGACAAAAAGTGGTAATTATTGTCAATTAGCGATATGCAAAACGTTTCTATATTGAAAATATTTACTGTTACTAAGAACATATCGCTGTCTTGGATATTGTTTATGCAGCAACACGTTTTGCAAGTGTTAAACTTCTATTTAAATTAAAAGATCATGTCGGTACACAGAATAAGAAGCATTGATGTACAGGTATTCGGAAACGATATCACCATCGAGGTAAAGGGCGAATTTATGGATGACCGCTTTGTTTTAGACAATATTGAACTAACCCGGCACAATGGCGGTATAGACCTGACTATACTATCGCATCTTGACGGTTCTAAACCGGCAAGTGATGCCCCCCTTCCTTTTAGGAAAACCGTACCGGTTACCGATCTTAAACCAGGTGTATATTACGTACGGGTAGACAACAATAACAACTGGGTTAAGTGGTGTAAAATAGTAAGCCAGGTAGTGCACACCATAAACTTAGGCCAACTACAACAAGGTTAAATCCCCCTGCGGTTCAAGCCCACACTTGAACTTATAAAAGCGGATAGCCATTGGCTGTTCGCTTTGTTTTTTTAAGAAATAATTGAAACCCATTTATTTTTACTACGTTACCTTACAATGGCAACAGTAGCACTTAACAGCCCGGCAGGTAAATGGATAATGGTATCAACCATCCTTGCGTCTGCTATGGCATTTATTGACGCTACCGCGTTAAATGTAGTTTTACCGGCACTGCAGCAAAGTTTAAAAGCTACAGGTGCTGATTTGTTCTGGATCCTAAATGCCTACCTGCTAATGCTGGCCTCGCTCATTTTAATAGGCGGTGCCATGGGCGACAAGTTGGGCCGGAAAAAAATATTTATGGTGGGGATCTTCATTTTCATTACAGGTTCGGCAGCGTGTGGGTTATCGGGGAGTGTTTTAACACTGGTTATTTGCAGGGTTTTACAAGGCATTGGTGGTGCTTTAATGATACCCGGCAGTCTATCCCTCATCTCATCGTCCATTAACACTAACGAGCGCGGAAAAGCTATCGGCACCTGGTCGGCATTTACGACGGTAGTAACAATGGGCGGACCAATATTGGGCGGGGCCTTAGCCGATGCAGGTTTATGGCGGTATATATTCTTCATTAATGTACCATTCGGCGTAGCTGCTTTGTTAATGTTGACTTTTAAAGTGAGCGAGATAAAAGACGAGGACAACAAACAAGCGCTTGATTTCCCCGGCGCTATAACTATAGCATTGGGTTTAGCTTTAATAACCTTTGGCTTTTTACGCATGCCCGCTGTTGGTTTCGTCAATATTCAGTGTTATGGCTCGCTCGCTGCAGGTATTGCTTTCCTGGCGATATTTATCATCATCGAAATAAAAAGCATTAATCCAATGATGCCACTTAAGCTATTTGCCAACAGCACCTTTAGCGGCACTAATTTGCTTACATTTTTCCTGTATGCAGGTTTGGGGGCCGGTATGTTATTTTTATCACTTAACCTGGTGCAGGTTCAAGGTTATAGTCAGTTACAATCAGGATTGACATTTTTGCCGTTCACGGTTTTAATGATAACCATTGCCCGGTTTGCCGGCAGTCTGGCCGATAAGCATGGTCCGCGCCTATTTTTGATCATTGGCCCGGCAATAGCCGGCGCTGGTTTATTGATCCTATCTTTTGTTAAACAAACCAGCGGACCAGCAGATTATTGGACCACCTTTTTTCCGGGCGTATTGGTTTTAGGATTAGGCATGTCGTTTACAGTTGCCCCGCTTACGGCCGCAGTAATGGCCTCGGTAAGCGATCATTATTCGGGCACAGCATCAGGCATTAACAATGCTATGACACGGATCTCGGGCGTATTTGCTAACGCGATATTTGGGGCATTGGCCGTGCTGTTTTTTTCGGGCGCGTTACAATCACAAATAAAAGCCATCCCCCTTAATACGAAGGACAAACAACTGATAATGCAGCAAGCTACCGATCTGGGCAACGCCAAGGTGCCGGCGAGTATTACTGCAAAAGATAAACCGGTTATTGAAAAAGCATACCATGCCGGATTCATAAGCGCTTACGCCAATATTATGCGGCTATCAGCTGGTTTAGGTTTTTTAGGCGCGCTAATGTCATTGATATTTATCCGCAATAAACCGGCTAACAAAAAACCCGCGATTGCTTAGGTATGGATACAGTAAAATACTATGCCGGCACCAGCGGCTTATTAACGCCAATACCAAAGCGCGACTTCCCACCCCAGCACCAGGATAAATCAAGATTATCTTACTATGCCACTTTGTTTAACAGCTTAGAGATAAACAGTTCGTTTTATAAATTACCTAAAGCAACTACAGTTGCCAAATGGAGCAATGAAGTACCTGCTGATTTTAAATTCACCTACAAATTATGGAAAGAGATAACCCATAATAAAGAACTGGTTTTTAAACCGCAGGATGTACAGGATTTTATGCAGGCAATAGATATCCTACAAGCCCAAAAAGGATGTTTACTGATACAACTTCCACCCAGCAACACGGCAGCTAATGCCACGCAGTTGGATAATTTATTAGCGACGGTTAAAAAACTTAACAACGGCTGGAATTTAATGGTAGAGTTTAGGCACCCATCATGGTACCGGGATGATGTTTATGAGTTACTTGAGAAATACAATACCGGTTTTGTATTGCACGATATGCCTGCCTCGGTAGCACCCATGCAGCCTATAGATACAGATGTGGTATACATACGTTTTCATGGTCCGGGTGGCAGATACCGTGGTAGTTATGAAGACGATATATTATATGAGTACAGCTTATACATTAAAGAGTGGATGGAAGAAGGCAAAACAGTTTATATCTATTTTAATAATACCGCAGGCGATGCCTTGAATAATTTGATTACACTAAACCGGTATGTCGGTCTTTAGGTTCTGATACCCCGGCTTTCGCGTCATCGCTATCCAACTTTTCCGATATCGTTTTAATAGCGCCATCAAGGGCCTCGGCCTCCTTTAAAATAAATTCCTCGGCTTCCAGGTATTCTTTATGTTTGTCGTCGCTATTTTTTATCATGTCAACCAACCCCAATAAATTAGAGAGGTGGCGCCTTACCTCGTGCGAATTGATAAACGAAAGCTCATTTCTTTTAGTGTCAAACAACATTTTTTCGTAGTGGCGTTTTTGGCGCGTGGAGCTAAATATCATAGCTATCATGGCTATTACTAAAATCGTTATTACCAAAACCATTATCAGCCCCAACCGCTCCCGTTTATAACCTTCCTCCTTTTGAATGTATGATCCTTCTACCTCATCCAGTTTAATTTGCGATGATATATTATCAACCTGTGTTAGCCTTCTTATCTGCTCTTCTGATTGCTGTTGCGACATTTTAAAATTATAAGCCGCGCTTTTATAGTCCTTTTGTTGCTCTGCTATCTTGCCCAATATCTCATAAAAATGATACTTGACTTCGGGGTGATTCGTTTCCTTCGGATCGGCTAATAACCGCGTAAATATCCGTTTGGATGAGTCGAGCATCCCGATATGATAGAATGCGTCTGCAAGGTTTTGCTCATCGCTGTTATCATAACGATATAATGAATCCGTTCTTAGGCCCTGTATGCTGGCAATCGCATTTTTATGATCATGTTGTAAAAGTGACAAGTAGTAATCAGACCGCTTAACAAAGATGTATTTTTTATAAGCGCCGTCTTTAAGTGCATGCAGCAGAGCGTTGTATTTTTTCAGTGAGTCGATATTACCCGTCCTAAAGTAGTTTTCGGCTATATTGTTGTAAATGATGTTGATTAACCGGGGCACCTTAACAGCGCGATTTTTATAAATACTTTGAGCTTGTTCTAAATAAAAGAGTGACTGCTTATAGAAGTTATTTTTATAAAATATATCAGATAGGTTTATGTCGACAATAACCTGGTAGCTGGCGCTGTCTGCCGCTATAGCCTGTTTTTTAGCCATGCTAAAACTGTAAACAGCATCACTGGTACTACCCTGGAAAGTTTGTAAGAAACCTAATTCATTATAAAAAGCATAAAGCAGATAAAGATCCTTGACTTGCGAGGCCTGTTGTATGGCTTTTACTAACGCCTTTTCGGCTTCGTCAAGCTTCGAGATCCGCTGATTGTACGTATAATTAACAAAATGATTTAATGCCACCCTATTAACTACCTTGTATTGCGCAAATAACTCGTTCATTTCCTGTTTACCCTTAGCCAGGCTGTCAACAGGTTTAGATTCATAAAAACTCAGGATATATCTTACCAGCCGGCGCTCCTGCTGATTTTGGTCGGATATTTTAAGGATGCCTAAAAAATCGTTATTGGTTTTCAATGACGCGACGGCATTTAGGCAAAGGAGGAATAAAAAAAGGGTAAGGCAACGTCTCTTCAACATGATCGTAAATTACGTAAAATCAGTTCACGTTGTAAAAATAATAATTTGTAAGTCTTTAGTTAATAATGTTTTAACTACTTGTTGGAATAATACCCCTATTTTGCTTTGGCCGAAAACATGTAATCTAAAGTTAAATTACAAAGCGCTTTTACACCTAATGTAAACCCGCTCTCATCAATATAAAAATCGGGAGTATGGTGTGATGGAGCCTTTAATGGGTCGCCTCCTTTAGGCATTCCGCCTAAAAAAAAGAATATGCCCGGTACCTTTTGCTCATAAAAGCTAAAATCTTCTGCACCTGTAACCGGCGGTTTTAACAGCACGTTGTCTTTACCTGCGGTTGCTTCAAGAGAGGGTAACATCTTAGCAGTTAACATCGGGTCATTATAAGTTACCGGGTACTCATTGCTGAAAGGTATTTTCACTTCAACAGTTGCACCATAGGCTTCCGCAGTTTTGGTAGCTATGCGGAGTACGTTGTCTTTTAAAGTTTTTTCGTCAGCCGCTGTAAAGTAACGCAGCGTTCCGTCCATCTCAACACTTTCGGGGATGATATTGAATCGTGTACCGCCTTTTATAACGCCGACAGTCACTACTGCAGGATTTTCTGTAATGTTGATATTACGGCTTACTATACTCTGCAAATTGTTTACTATTTGTGCCGATACCAATACCGGGTCGATGCTGCTCCAAGGGTACGCCCCATGTGCCGACCGCCCTTTTACGATGATCTGCATATCACTCACCCCTGCCATTGTGCCACCGGGGCGATAAGTTATCTTCCCAACTTCTGTTTGCGAATTTATATGCAGGCCAAACACTACATCAACCTTCGGGTTTTCTAACACGCCCTCTTTCACCATTTGTTCGGCACCGCCTTTCTCGCCAAGCGGTGTACCCTCTTCTGCCGGTTGAAAAATAAATTTAACCGTTCCGTGCAACTCACTCTTCATTCCCGAAAGCACTTCGGCTACAGCCATTAAAATAGCCATATGCGAATCGTGCCCGCAGGCATGCATTACACCAACTTCCTGCCCGTTATATTGTGTTTTCACTTTTGAAGCAAAGGCTACGGGCGTACGTTCAATAACCGGCAACGCGTCCATATCAGCCCGCAATGCCACAACAGGACCCGGCTTACCGCCTTTAAGTATACCAACAACCCCGGTAGTTGCCACACCGGTTTTAACCTCGATACCTAACGATTGCAAATATTTGGCAATAATGCCGCTTGTGCGTACCTCACGATTACCCAATTCCGGGTGTTCGTGAAAATCTCGGCGCCAGGCAATAACCTTGTCTTTCAACGCATCAGCTTTGGCGCTGATGCCGGCTTTGGTAGCCGCTGTTTGGGCCGATGTAGAAAGCGAAATTATGGTAAAGACAAAAAGTAAGGATCTTTTCATATTGTGGGGTTTGTGTCTTCTAAATATAAGGATTTACAGCCAATAACTCAATATACAAACAAAAAGAGCGTCCTGAAAAACGGGACGCTCTTTTCCAATATCATTTATTATCGATCCTACATAGTTGGCGCTTGTTCATAAATAAACCATTGCTGGTCGGGTGTACCCTTTTTGGCTGCCAGGACTATGGCCGAGTTTACTTCACCTTTCGGATCAGCGGGAGTAACGTATAGATCAGTTCCTTTTAATTTTATCAGGTAAGTATCTTTTTTAACCGGGATGAACTCATATTGCTGTTTGGCATCGCCCGGTATAAGGGGTTGCTCATCAAACGGCACATTTGCATTGGCTAATGTGGTCGGCTGTAAAGTTTTATTGCTAAACAGGTTGCGCAACTGGTAGGTATTGGCATCGGTCTTTTTAAAATCCCAGGTCATGCATTTCCAGTTTTCGGGATAGTACGCAACTATTGGGGTTCCTGTCTTTGAGTTAGCATCCTTAATGCGCAGCAACCTGCCGGTTTGCACATTTTTAATGGCATAATTGCCTTTAATATCCTGCGCCGATGCCAGTAATCCACTGCAAGCAAAAGCTATTAATAGCAATACCTTTTTCATACTTATTTTTATGGATGTACAATTGTCCAGCCTTCGTTACCGCGGATGACAATTTCGCCGTTACCGCTTGGTACGTAGCCTATAAAGTCAAACAGGATAGCTTTGTCTATTTTTCTTTCTCTGATGGTATTCTCGCATTCTGCCAATACCACGCCTTTTGCCTGTAATGCTTTTAATGGCGCCTCGTACTTGCCCGATTTAAGGAACATGGTATAACCGCCTGCAAAAGCAACTAATTCTATTTCTACTTTGCCTTTTAAACGTGGGTCTTCAATAGCGTTATTGATGTTGCGCAACGTCATACCAATTTTGGCTGAAGCGGTATCATCAACAAAATAAAGCGCTTTATAGTGCGGTAATTTGGCTTCAGCTCCTTTAAAGTCTGCGTTTGTTTGTGCTGTTGCAGTCTTTATTGATGCTACTGCTAAGATTACTATTAAGTATTTAACTATGTTTTTCATGCACGAATGTTTTAAAATATAAAGTTATGATTTTTTAGTGGTTGATTTCTGCGCATCTGCAATTGGTTGATACGGACCAAACTTATGCTGGCTCTGGCTAAACTTATCCGGATACGGTCCGAATGGAAAATCAATAGGCTTTTTGCTGATATTCTTCCAGTCGTTACTTTGGTCAAAATGCGGCCGCGGCTGCGAGTTGATAAACGCGGCCACGTTCCAAGCTTCTTCGTCTGTTAATTGCGGTTTTTTATAAGTGGTACCAAACGGCATATTGCTTTTTACAAAGGCGGCGAAAGTAGTTATGCGGTAAAGGCCTGCGCCATCATTGTAACTATCCTTGCCCCACAGCGGCGGATAGGTATAAATCGCGCTGTTAGCAACCTTTAACCCCTGCCCTTCTGCACCGTGACACGCCTGGCATTTTTGCATAAACACAGCTTTGCCTTTTAACGGATCGGCAGGTTTATCTATATAAGCCAGCTTTAAAACACTGCTGCCCGGTGGCTTTTGTCCTTTAGGCACATCTTTGCCCAGCCACTTCATATAAGCCACCATAGCCTTTATTTCGCGACTGGTGGTATTCAAAGCCCTGCCATTCATACTGCGCTGCATACAGCCGTTAATACGGCCTGCTATCGACATTACATCACCGGTACGCGGCATATATTGCGGGTAGTTAGCAGCAGTAGCGATTAGGTTCAATCCGTAAAATTTAGTGCCTGCAGCGTTATGACAGTTCTGGCAGTTCATGCCGTTTGCTAAGTATCCAAGTTTGCCCTTAGGGCCAAAATAATAAGCAGTACGGACAATCAGATCTTTGCCATACAGTATTTGATTGCCGAGGGCACCTGATGGAATTTTACGTTGTTGCGCAGACCCTGCCATCGCCACAAATAAAATAAAGAGAATAAATAAAACCCGTTTGGCCATAATTGTTAAACGCAAATAAACAAAAAAGCGGGTAGCTTTTGGCTACCCACTTTGTAACAGATTGATTGCTATTTCCCTTATTTCTGCATAACCATAACACCATTCATTAACAAGGTACTGCCCGCTTCGGCAACTATGTTGTAGACGTTTTGTACACCACCGCCATGCTCATTTTTTTGTAGCACGGTGTAAGCTTCGTATTTGCCGGTTTGCTCATTCAGGCAAAGCACCTGCTGGCCCAAAGCAATATCGCCCATTTTTGCACTGCCTTGTTTGGTTAGCATAGGGTGATTAGGGGTTGCTTTTAAAACCTTTGCACGCAGGTTAATATTTATGGCATTTGCCATATTTTTTTCGGTGGCCGATACCAAAACCAGTTGCGTTAACGCATAATTTTTTGCCGCATGAACAGTTAGCTCCTTAACTTTTGTTGCCGATGGCTGGTGTGTAACCGGGTCGATAGTAATTACTTCGTCGCCGCTTTTCACGTCTTTTAATAACTTTTTAGTACCGTTACCCATTGTCACCAATTCATCGCCCGGGAAACAGATATCGTTACCATAAGTAGCCGATTCTTCCTTCATATCCTTGCCGCCATTCAACACTTTGTATTGCTGAAAGCTCATTTCTTTTGAAAGGATATAAGATAATTTCAGGATAAAGTTTTTCTCCACTTTGTTGATATCGTCAATATCCTGGAAGTAAGCTTCCCATACTTTACCGTCGGCCGTAAAATCAGGTACCAAAGCCTGGTAGCGTTTGCCTGTTTCGCTGGTATAATAAACCATCAGGCCAATTTCCTGCATACCCTCTTTAGCTATAAACTTGTACAGGTCAATACGCTTCTTCAGGTTATCGCTGCCGGTAATAAAAAATGGCTTACGGCTTTCGTAACGGTCAAGCACATAGGCTCCGTCAAACTTAACGTAGGTATCCTTGTCAAGGTCGGTAATGGTATAGGTTTTAGCCTTGGTATATTCGTCTATGGTTAACGGACGAGGGTTCGGGATCTTTTGCTGTGCCAATGCAGTCGCGGTTACATATAGCAGGCAAAAGGTTAAAAATATATTACGCATTTTATTTCTGTTGATGTTATGATATTTGTTTAAAGGCGTCGGCAAAGGCCTCCATTTCGTCCATACGGCCAATGCTTATGCGGCAATAGTCTTTTCCGTTAAGTACCCAGGTACGGATTCCCACACCACGTTTGTACATCTCATCAGAAAACTTCTGTTTATCCATTTTAAGCGGGAACATCACAAAGTTGGCAGATGATGGAATATACTCGTAACCCTCTTTCTTCAACACACTATACAAGTAGTCTTTTGATGCCAGTGTTTTTTTCAAAGCTTCCTGTAAAAAGTCCTTCTCCTTGTAAGCAGCCATAGCAGCGGCAATTGTTGGGGCGGTTAAGCCAAAACCATCTGCATATTTAGATAGTATACCAATAATTTCAGGCTGGGTAATAATATAGCCACAACGTAAACCCGCAAAGCCATAAAGTTTTGAGAAGGTGCGGGCCACAATAACATTCTGTCCGGCTTTAACGCAGTCCATCATAGTGGTCGCGGCAGGATCAGGCAAGTAGTCAATGTAAGCTTCGTCAACAAATACGGTTGTTTTTTTGGATACCCTGTCAATAAAAGCTTTCAATTTTGCAGTATCAACAACTGTCGCGGTGGGGTTATTGGGGTTACAGATATAAACCAGTCCTGTATTTGAATTAACCTTTGCTTCCATAGCATCAAGGTCTAACTTATAATCGGCGGTTAAAGGTACTTTCACCCATTTGGCACCAAATTTTACAGCGCGCGATGGCAGATCTTCATACGATGGATCGCCGGTAATTATTTCTTTACCTCCTTCACTATAATGCATAGCGGCAGCCATTAATAGCGGAGTGGATCCTGCAGCCATCATCACATTATTAAACGGAGAAACACCTTCGTACTTAGCTATCTTTTCAGCCAAATCACCGATAGATCGCATTGGATAACGGAAACTACCGTCAATAGCTTCTATTAAAGCCTTCTTGGCAGCAGGTGATGGGCCAAATGGGTTCTCGTTAGCGTTTAATCTTGCTTTAAGTTCGATTGGTGCCCCTCTAAGGAACATCTCCTCAGTTAGTACTTCTTCGCCCTGGTTTAGTTTTTTGATGATGGGTGCAGCAGCCAGCTTGCTTGCCGTACCACCCAGGAAGGCTAGTCCCCCGGCCATCATAGCGCTGGTTTTAATCCAGTTTCTGCGGTTAATTTCGTTTGACATCTTGTTACAGTTTAGCGTGAGTTAGTTAATTTTATCCTTTAGTATTTGTTGCGGGATAGCTTATCCGCTGTTCGGTTACCCGTGCATGTACGGAGTTTACTACACTCCTTGCCGACTCGAACGCGCCAGCCATCCAGGCATTTAAATAAGTTAGATGTTCGCCGGCGAAGTATACCTGCTTATCCGGCTTTAATAATATCGGGTACTGCGTTTTGCGGGTCTCGGTGTTATACTCTGCCCATCCCCCTAAATTATACTTTGTTTTATGCCAGCTTACAGAGAATGATCCTTCAAACTCTTTATCATATTGCGGATGCACTAACCGGCCTTTTTCTAAAGCCAGCTTTTCACGCTCGGCGTAGCTTAAGTCCCCGGTACGTTTGGCTTTGTCATTAAAGTTGTAGTAACCTATTAATATACCTTTCTTGCCCAAGTAATCGTAGGATGGATAAAAGATCTGTGTCAGCTCGTTATTGGTATGCGTAATACCGCCGTAGATATGATCATCCTCCTCCCAAAACCGGCGTTTAAATTGCAAGCCTATCTTGCCGGTTTTCATGTAGTTGATGTAATCTATAGCACGACTTACATCGCCCGAGAAATTATTATTGATATTACTCAATACGGGTAGCGGTATGGTACAGATACACAGGTCGCCCTGCAACTCGTGCGCGCCTGTAGCATCTTTATAAGTGACTTTAACACCTTCGGGCAAATTGATAATGTTACTTACCTCGGCGCCTAATTTTAACATTGGCGCAACTTTCGTTTGTAGCGCTTTCGCTATCATATCCATACCGCCTATGGCCTGGAACATCGTCATTTGCAGTTCGTAGGTGTATTCGGCTACATTGTAAAAATCAGGGTCCAATAAACCGGATTGGATCATGTCAGTCAATTTATGCGGCTGGCCAATCTTCCCCGGTCTATCCCCTGCGCCCGGTGTTTCTGTATAGCCCCTGCGGGCCGACGCCTTGTATAGCTTGTCAATATCCAGTCCGCCTTCGGCAGCTAAATATTCCAATACTTTTTGTGCGTCTTCTTTAGTTAATGCTTTGTCTAACGTGCTACTATCAATACTTTTAGTCAGCAACTCGGCCATATAGCCGCGCATATCGTTATGCACCTCGCGTACGCGAATTTTTTTGTTTGACAGCGGCCCTTTACCTTCGGCAAAATAATAAGCGCCCTCGTTTACGTTATTATAAACCTGTAGGGGCACGTTTAATTCTTTGCAGTAATGTAAGGTGAGCTGGTGATGGTGTGGGATGCGCGACGGGCCGGCGTTGAAGTAAAGGCCGTCATCGAATTTGGCGGTGGCGGTGGGTTTGTCGGTTTCGGTATTGGTGCTGCCGTTACGAATGCTCCAACAACGGCCACCTGCACGGCTGCGGGCTTCTAATATCGTGCAATTATAACCAAGTTTGTTCAGCTCGTAAGCGCAGGTCATACCCGCCAGGCCGCCGCCTAATATTATGATCTTTTTACCGTTGCCGTTGCCTTCCAGGTTGAACGCGTGGGCGGGTGCCGAGCGCAGCATACCCAATGCCAACATTGCCGGGTACGCCCCGCCTGCCAGCATTGATCCTTTGCTTAAAAAACTTCGCCTGGATATTGTTTCCAATGTGCAACCGTATTAAAAACCAATAAAATTTCAGTTAACTATAAACGCCGCTAAGCGTTTACATTGGAAATTTAATTAATTTTTAACACAATGCCAATTTTGTTGAAAAACAAATCAAAAATTCAACAAATAATTATCAAAAGTCTATTAAATCCATAGAATTTAACAGATATTCATAATCCTATCTTTGCTCGTTGTAAACCTCAAATTCTGATATAGACGGAGTACGATTATAGCCAAGTATTTGGACGCGGACTTTGTTGGCATAAATGCGGTTAAAACGGTGAATTTTTACATTAGTAGTCTTATCGCCATCTAATATTGGTTTCCATTCTCCCGCTGCATAATATTCCAATTTATACTTGTTAATATTGGCGCGGCGTTCGGCTATAACGATGGTATTTAAGCCTGTTTCATGCTTAAAGCTAATCTCGTACCATGGCTGTTTAATTGTCGGGCTTGATGTCCATGACGTGTTAAAGCTATCATCATTGGCAAAATCGCTAATGTTCATATCATCGCTCCAGCTTGAATTGGCAGCCTGGTTCTTAGCCAGATTTGATGAGATTATAGGTGCATCATTATCAGGCAATGCAGCCAACGGACCATCGTTTTTCCAGATCTTACCTATTTCTTTTAACTCCGCAATAGCATTATCATCAAAAAGGCCATCCTTGTTTGGTGCTACGTTTAAGATGAAGTTACAACGGTCGGCATTTAATTTTTTTAGGTAATAATTAACCAATGTCGCAGCAGTTTTAACCGGCGTGGTCGGGAAATTTGATTTCCAGAACCATGAGCTTTGAATTGGCAAACAAGCTAATGCAGGCATAGTATTGCTACCTGCTTCCATACGCTGGCCGGCACCCATTTCGTAAGTTTTAATATCGGTGTAGTATAATCCTAATTTGGGATATTTTGCACCATTTAAGTCCATCAATAAGCAATCAGGCTGCAGTTTTTTTACCAGGTGATAGATATCCTCGAAAGAGATATCATCATAGCTTATACGCGACCATGGAGCGTCCCAGCCATCAATAACCAATGCTTCTACTTTACCATAGTTAGTTAATAGCTCGGTGATTTGTTGTTTAACCATTTCAATGTGATTTGGCCTAATTTGATTAGGGCGCAGTTTGTGATGTGTATCCAAAATCGAATAGTATAACCATACTTTTAAGCCATTTTTGCGAAAAGCGTCAACATACTCCTTTACCACATCGCGTTTAAGTGGACTGTTCATTACGTTATAATCGGTGCTTTTGGTATTCCAGATACAAAAACCGCTATGGTGCTTAGTGGTTAAGCAACCGTAAGTCATATTGGCCGATTTTGCAGCCTTTGCCCACTGGTCGCAGTTTAACTTGGTAGGGTTAAAGTTTGATGGTGATGCTTCCGGGTCGGGCCAGTCGGCATCCATATAAGTCGGGATGTTAAAGTGGATAAACATACCAAAACGCTCATCTATAAATTGTTGCTGTAATTTTTTTAAATGCTGATTTGCGGTAGCGTCTATCGCAGCTGTTTGCGCTTGCGCGGCAAATATGGTTATAGAAAGAAGTAAAGCTATTAGGTGCAGTCTTTTAAATATCATAGTTATGGTTTTTAAGCTTTAGCTAATTTAGTTATTATGGGTTGATATATGGCGCTTGATTTTTTTGGTCGCACTTCGCACTTTATCAATCCAAAGAAATGCAATTAAAGCGGCGCAATATTTTAGGTTTTTACCTAATTATTGAGGGATATTATCTTGTTTTATTGATTGACTTTGGTTTGATGGTTAAAATCAGCTTACATTAAGTTTGTAGCAGCGGCAGAACATTTGCCTCTGTTTTGCGTAGTGTAGGTATGCGTATGTATAATGTAGCTTTTTTTATGCTGATCACTTTATTTTCCTGCAGAGAGCCGGATACAGCAACAGATGCTACAAAGTATCCCCCGCTTGATGTGAGTAAGGCTGATAGCACGCACCGTTATACCAACATTATCACAGGCACCACTACACCTGTTCAGCTCATAGGCTTCGCGCATACGCTTATCGGTATCCCCTATAAATATGGTTCGATAGACCCGGTACAGGGGTTTGACTGCTCGGGTTTTATTACCCATGTGTTTAACCATTTTGGGATACTGGTGCCACGCACCTCGGCAGATTTTAATTATGTGGGTCGCGAAGTCGACCTTAAAAATGCCAAACCCGGCGACCTAATATTATTTACGGGTACAGACAGCACAATTCGCAAGATCGGGCACATGGGTATAATTATCAACCAACCTAAAGACGGGTTAAAGTTTATCCATTCCACATCGGGCAAAGCCTGGGGTGTTACCGAAACCCCGCTCAACACGTACTATATGGGCAGATATATGAAAACCATCCGCATATTTACCAAAAATGATATGTAGTTAGTTGTTTTACTGACAACCCATAACTACCTTATCATAAGCGCCTCCCCTTGCTTTTCCCTGCATCACTTTATGAAAAAAACACGCCGTATTACTGGCAATAACTTTACCTGTAAACTCGACCGGGCCATGCTTGCCGCCAATTGATGTATTAAATATTGCTACCTGCCCGGCAGCGACAGTTTGCCTGTATAAACAAGCTGATCCTAATAATTCGGGGACGCGTGGGCAATTAGGCATATAATAACCCCTATCGTATGGTACAGTTTTATCTGCAGTGCCATGGTAAAATATGGTTGGTAGGGCGGTCTTTTTGGTAATAAGGGTAGAATCGGGCAGGGCACCCCACATATCACAAATGCCTTTTATTTTAAATTTGTTAGTGTATTTATTGCTCGCAGTATCAATGTTACCTAACGCGGCAACGGCAACAGCAAACTTATCGTTAGAAAATTTCTGGTTAACGTACGCAATATCAAGCGCAGTAATTGCACCTGCACTACCCCCACCGATAAATAACCATTTGGTATCTATATGATATTGATCAGCATTTGCCACCAGGAAACGCATAGCTGCATGGTTATCTTGTATAGCGCGATAGTTAGCCAGCGTCAAACTATTCACATCAACTTTATCACAACCGCCAAGGGCGCTTAAGGCATTCCAGCCCACGCGGTAATCAACAGAGACTGCCACAAAGCCCGAGTCGGCTAATTCTTTGCAATGTGTGGTTAGGCTATTTTTGCTCCCGTTAAGGAACGTACCGCCATGTATCAGCATCACCATTGGGTAGCTTTTACCAGGGGCAGCATCTGGCGGAAAGTAAATATCCATTTTAAGATCCTGTTTCTTCCCATCGGCATTAACATTGCTGCCGTAAACTATGTTGCGCAGGCTGGTATCCTGCGCTGATCTTACTACTACAGTTTTACGGGGTTTCCAGGCAATCAAACCTATCAATATCAAACTAAATAAAACAGAATAAGCTATTACTTTCTTCATAACATTTTGGGGGTATTTGGCCTGTAATTTAAGCAATGTATTGTAATTTACTATACCCATTATTTTTACTAATTTTATTTAGTGATAGCCGATCATGGAAAACTTAAAATACATCTTTAATATTGGCGACACCCAACATGAATTGAACCTGATTTTTGTTGAAAGCCCTGGTGAGCGAGGCTTTTGGTTTGGTATTGATACTAACCGTTTCGGTGTACATGTAAATAATTTCTTTATTGCTGATTGCCCCGTAACTCAAGCATTATGGAAACATGTTATGGGCGATGAAGCTAACCGGTCCCGTTTTTTGGCTGACGAAAACCCGGTAGAGCATGTATCATGGGATGATATTAATAAGTCTGGCGGCTTTTTAGAAAAGATAAATAATAGCGATATTTTTAAACATATTGCCACTCAATTGCCTGCAGGTATAAAAGCCACATTTCGGCTACCATCAGAAACCGAGTGGGAATATGCCGCCCGTGGTGGTACACATTGGCGCGAAAACTTATTATTTAGCGGCAGCGATAATATTAATGATGTGGCCTGGTATAAAGCCAACAGTGGTAACCATACGTGGCCCGTCGCGCAGAAAGTACCGAACCAATTAGCTATTTATGATATGTGCGGCAATGTTTGGGAATGGTGCCAGGATATCCATACTTACGATACCGCACTTATACCAAAGGATGGCTCGCCCTATTTAGGCGAGGGCAAGGCCAGGATATTACGAGGTGGTTGCCATCATAACGGCGCGGTGCATTGTACGGTATCAAAACGTTACGAGATCATTCCCGACGCTGCCGATGAATGCATAGGGTTTAGGTTAGCATTGGGCTTGATTATTGTTTAAGCAATTCTTCCACGGTTTTACGGGTAAGGCCATAGTAAAACTTCTGACCGGGATAATAACGCTCCCGTAATTCAAAGTTTTCAAACGCGGGGCCTCCCGGCAGGTCAACATATTGTTTTGGGTCTTTGCTGGCTACGGCCCAGTATTTTACCCGTCCATTTACTCTTACTACAGTTGATGGGTCATAGCCTCCGGCGTCTTTACGCCAATATTGGGTCAGTTTAAAGTTAGGGCGATACCGCCAGCCTTTTTTTGCGGTATAAGCACTGTCAGTCGGCCATGAAGATAGCTCGGCAAAAGTTTCGTTTGACGTTGCTATCGCAATAGGGCTGCCATCCTTAAGCCTCAGGAATTTACTGATAGGATAAGCATCTTTCTCTATAAAGTCGATGCCGTTATACCCGCTATAAAGTTTTCTTGAATCTATAACCTGATTGGCAAAGTGTAATAGCCTTAGCCGCGAATAATTACCCATGGTAGCAGTAAGCGCGCACCTGTCCATTTTGGCGCTGTTGGCTTTATTATATATTTCAATACCCATTTCTTCGGGCCGGTCGCTACGGATACTTATTTTAAGATAAGGATTGGCTTTGTCTAAAAACTGTTCGGTGAATACAAACACGGTCAGCTGTTCTGTTTCGGGCTTGTTAGGATCAGGGTGAGATACGACACCCCGGCTTTGATTAGCCGGATTATAGGCGTTATTTGTTTCATTATCACTCGCCCAAAAAAGTTTACCCCATTTACCGTCAATAGCCGAGGCCGAGATCTCGCTAAATTCTATCCTACCATCAACTACCGGCTCAATGGCGATGTAATTGATAAGATATACCTTGCCCTGGTATTCGTAGCCTACCTGTATCAGCCCTCTTGGCCCACCTGTTCCTTTACTGCCGGTTTCTGTTCCATTTGGCCATAAGCTAAATACTATGCCGTTATGTATGCCCCAGGTTTTATTGCCCGATGCGGTTTCGGGCCTTATCCAATCTACCTTCGATATACTCTGTGCCTGCGATAAGCTGCTAAAAGCCAGCATTAAAAGTACCAACACATATCCCCTAATCTGTTGCACCATTTTATATATTATTGCGCCACCTTCCATTGATTATCATAAAAACTTGCATGCACAACCTGGTTTATGCCATCTTTTAACATACCTAATCTAAACACCATAATATCGGCAAAGCCACTGCCTCCGGTAAAGTACTGGTTGGCATTTGCGGCATTCATTCCGTCAATACCGGTGCCAGCAATTACAGCTATCGTATTATCGGCAGTGCCCGCCATAGGCCAAACAAAGTAAGTACCAAGATCACCGCCGGTAAATTGTTTTGTACCTATCTTAATAGCACCGTTTGAAACCGATACAGGACAATCGCCTAACAACGTTTTCCATGCAGCATTAGTTGTTGCGTTACCTATCAATACAACATTACGGCCCGGATATTTGGCTTTTGAATATTCTTTATCGCTGATAATATCAAAAGCGCCGTTACCGCGGTAATACCAGCTCTCGGCATCATATCGGGCTTTACTTATGGCCCATTGTTTCTCCTTTTCGGTGCCACCAGTGGCATATACGTACAGCAGGTTTTTATTAAAACCCTCTTTAAAGGTACCGTTACGGTGCGGCCCCTTTTCATGCAGACCTGGCCTGGTAACTAATTTCCATTCTTTATCCACTTTCTTTAGGTAGATACTGTCATTATCACTTAGTGTGGTGTATTTGACTGATGCAAGGTCATCCAGCATAACATTCAGAGTTCTACCTTTGGCAAAGCCTGATAACGTTAGCTTAAGCAACTCTACGTTCTCCGTCGATCCCGATATGCTTGCTAATTTATTATTCCTGTTCAATCTTATCCGGCTATATTGAAACGGCACCACCTGCTGATAGATAGTAGCCCAATGGTTTGATGCCGAAATACCGGGACTGGCTGTTGTAAAATCAATTGTGTTTACATCATTATCCTTTGGTATGGTATGCCTTTTAAACATGTCAAAGATCGGCTGATAATCCACCGCCTCGTCGCTCCACCAGTGCGAGCCACCCGGCCACTCGTAATACTGAAAATCGGCGTGAAAACCCGCTAAAATCTGCTTCATCTGGCGGGCAAACGTTACGGGCACGGTTTCATCCGCATCGCCATGTAAAATATGCACCGCTACCTGCTTATAATTCTGTGCCAACTTGGGCACATCACTTTGGTTACTGGCACTTAATAGCAACTTGCCAAAGGTGGTTGAGCTGGTATCCGGAATAACCCCATCTGCCGAGCCATAAGTTTTCAAAGTAGGATAACCGGAGCAAGGCGCAATAACCGCCCATTTATCCGGATACGTAGCGCCCAGGAACCAGGTACCATGCCCACCCATCGAATGACCCGTAAGGTATATATGCTGCGCGTCGGGCTTAAATTCTTTCTTAGCGATAGCTAACACCTCCAGCGCGTCTAAACGCCCCCAGTCCTCCCAATTAAAGCCACGTGGCCTGCGATTGGTAGGGCTAACCAAATTACCCCAGTCTTTAGCCTTATATGCTCTTACCTGGTTAATAGCTTCTACTCCCGCACCATGCACGGAGAAGAACAACGACGCACCATCCTGCTGACCGCCAACCTGCGGCGCAACCGAATAGTATTGCAAGCTTCCGTCAATAGCGCTCACAAACGTTTCGCTGTATTTATCACCTTTTGCTACGCCTTCAATTTGAACGGTGGCCTTATCTATCGCCTTTCCATTTTGCAGTAATACCAGGTCGCAATCATTCATGCCCTTGCCTTGTATCGTGGTGCCATCAATATCAAAATAAACTTTGCGGGTGCCGTAAGCCGGGATAGTTTGCAGGGTGCTCCTGGCATCCTTACCGCCCAGTGTACTTACAATTTGCAGGTTGTTAAGCGGCGCGGCGGTGGTATTAATAACTACCACACCCACCTTCATTTTAGCGGAGCCGCTGCCTGCCGGTATGATAGGCCGGGTTGCATCCCTTACATCCAGTAATACCGGTTTATCGGGGAGGGTTAGGCTGCCCTGTACTACCCTGCCGCGTGCGAAGATATCATTGCGCCCCTTTTTTAGTTTAATTACTATGTTCATCCAGCCGAAGCTGTATGGGTCGCCCATGTGTGGTTGGCCGTTTACAAAGACGGCGCTGTTACCATTTAGGTTCAGTATGGCCACCTTATCGCCTGGCGAATCATAGCTAAAGTACACGTAAGTACCTTCGCCGCCACGCAGCCTGAATTTTTTAGCTGTATCTGCGGTTACCTTGGTCCATTTAGCGTCAGTGGCTGTCGGGTTGTTATCGAGCGTTTTGCCCTCTTCCGGGGTTTTTAGCGCGCCTTTATAAAGAGCGTAAGCCAACCCATCCTGGTACAGGGCTGCCCGGTTATAATTGGCGCTAACCCTTATGGAAAGGCCACTGGTGAAATTATAAGTATTTTGAGCCGATGCCTTAAAATTTAACGACATCAATACAAGCAGCACACCACAGAACTGGCGTACCGAAAATTGCAAAGGGGATTTGGTCATATACAAACCTAATAAAAAAAGAGTGGCTTGCAAAGACGGGCAACAGAGCTCTTTAGAACATCCTGTTCAACTACTTAAACATTCAATCTCAATAGCTTCTTAGCGTTATAAAACAGGATTTTCCGCTCTATCTCTTTTGTTGCTGCCAGTTTACGTACCTCTGCAATAGCCTGCGCCCCGGTGCAGGCGGTGCCGGCGCCCACTTTATCATCACAGTCACTGCCATAAAGCAGTTTATCCTGGTGGCGAACCATAAAATCTTTCATAAAATCTTCATCCCTTGTCATGGCCCGCAGACCCGAACCGCCCGACAGGTCAGCATACATGTTAGGGTATTTGGTAAGTAATTTATCCGACAGGCCACCCGGCGTAACTTTTCCGTTAGGGTAAAGAATATTAGGATTAGGGTAATTGCTGTCGATATTTGCCCACCATGTTTGTGAATGTGCAATAAAATTCACCTTAGGGTATTTCTCCAACATGGTATAAAACCGCTCAAACCCGCGATTGTATATTTTATATTGAAAATGCATTAGTACAGGCACATTATACTTTTGGGCCAATTGATATACGCTTTGCATTTCCGGAGAATCGCACTCGACGTTAAATTTCATCTCGCCTATTATTGGTGCGCCCAGTTTTAGATATTTCTCTATTTCCTTAATAGCATTTGGCGCATCAGGCACTTCATTCGAGCCAAAAATATACTCTTTTGGATTCTCGGTTGCTATTTTGTAACAGGCCTCGTTAGCTGTGGCATGTACCTGCAGCCCGTTTGAATAACCATAATTGGTAGAGCCGTAACTTATATCATGACCGGCCGGCAAAAGCACAGTTGTAGTAACCCCCATTGTTTTTTGATGTGCAAATAACTGCTCATTGGTTCGCCCGGCGTAATCGGTATGCTGGTGGACATCGATGATAGGTTCGGCGCTCTGAGCAAAAAGATTAGCACCCTTTGCTTTCAATGTTGCACCGGCTACAAGCAAACCCGTACTTGCTATAAAATTGCGGCGCGATAATGATCTTAACTTTGACATTTATTATTCCTTTAATTTCCCTTTTACTCTTTTCCTAATATAACTAACTTCCCGGTATTTGTAACGGCGGCAATGCTACCGTTTGGCAATGCAATAAGTTTATTTACGGCTGCATTGGTCGTCCAATTTGCAATAGGTTGCCCATCATTATTAAGGGCTATAACATGTCCGTCTTCTGTGCCTATAACCAGCTCCATTTTCCCGTCGCCATTTATATCAGCCTTAACCATACAAAGCACGGGCTCGCCAATATCCCTTCGCCAAACGCGTTTACCATCAGGTTTAAGAGCAACCACGTCCGAACTAAGCGAGCCAACCACAACTTCTTGTTTACCATCGCCATCCACATCCATAAATTGGATACATGTTGCACCATCGCCGGTGCTATATGTCCACGGGCGTTTGCCATCGGGATTTATCGCATATAAAAAACCATCGGCCCCTGCCATAAAAATCATGGGTTTACCGTCATGGTTAAGATCGGCTACTGCCACATCATTTGCACCTGGACCACCGCGGATTGACCATTTCGGCTTGCCTTCGGGGGTAAGTGCGGCCCAGCTATAATATTCTGTACCGGAAAGTATTTCCTGCTTACCATCACCATCAAGGTCAAAAGCTGCCCCGGCGCTGGCACCGTGGGTGCACATATAATTCCATAAAAATTTTCCAGAAGCATCGTAAGCATAATTATACCAGTTAGTCGCTCCGACTATCAGCGCAAGATTACCATCGCCTGTTAGGTCGGCCGATAGGAAATATACGACTGCGCGCCTTGTTCGGTACAGTGGTACTTGTTGTTCCCATAACAGCTTACCTTTCTGATCAAGCACAACTATGCGGCCCTCGGTATTTCCTGCTACAATACATTCGGCAGCGCTTTTGCCTAATTTACCTGTCCACACAGCACTTATATCCCCGCCAACAGTATAATTCCATCGCGGCTTTAAATCACTATTCATGGCATATAATACGCCGTTAGTCCCTGCCACATATGCCCCATTGCCACTAATTGCGGTTGGACGTGCGGTCGTTGAATTTCCCGGGGTAAATTGTGCCTTCGCAACCAATTTACCTGAACCAATGTTGATAGTAGATTTATTCACCGCCGGAGTCGGTGGCGGGAATTGTATGGAGAATTCTTTTGGCAACGATATACCTGTAAGCAAGTGCTTACCTGCCGGCAAGTTAACTATGAAGCTACTGCCTGCGGCTGATGATCGGATAGCCTTCTTGTCCAGCAACACGCCGTTTTTAGAGCCATATAATGTGATCTTTGTGGCCTTGTCAGCACTAAAAACAATGCCGGTACCTGAAACTTCAGCCGATATAGAATCGGCAGACAGAAACACCTTTTTATTGTTTAACGTAAGCTGTGTAGCCCCGGCAAGTGCTACATGGTTATGCGTGATCCAATAAACACCGGCATTGGTCTGGATACCGTTAAGTTTTATGCTACCCATGCCTATTAATGCCTGGCTATTACCGGTACCCACCAATAATGAAGAATCGTTTACTCGTGCTGCTGCTATAGGCGCTTTGCCGTCGGCATAGGCATTCATTACATTTATAACGTACGTTTTTTCTCCTTTACGCAGGGTAACATTGCGGATCTGTTGCAGGGTGTTAATTACCGGATCGGCATATTTATAGGTTACCCAGTTTTTGCCGGTTTCAACATCCTTAAAATTTCTAAGTTGCGAACCATCCAGGTTCTGAATAGAAAAATTCTCGCCTTGTTGGCTTAAATTAAAAGCATTACCGTTAAAGGCTGGCTTTCCAAGCGTATGCCACAAAGTGCGTACGCTGTACGACTCTTCACTGTTTGCTTTTACTTCATCAATAAATATAAAAGCTCTTTCTTTATCCCAGATAATATTACGGGTCCAATCCGTTCCACCATAATCGGGCATAGTAGTACGGCTAATGCCTACGCTTGGCAGGTCGGCAACAAGGTCGCGCCTTATAAACAGAGGCATGGGGGTAGCTTCGCCGTTGCGGAATATCAATAACGTATTATGATATTTGGCTGAAGCTTTAATATAATCGCCATCTGCCAGCCATATCCGACTGTGATCTGACAACCTTAAAACCGCGTTGCCGTCCCTATGGCTATGATAACCCGTATTTATACCATCAATTGCTAAATACTGTTTTTGGGGGTCGAAAGATGAACGAAAGGTTAATTTATCAAAAGCGAGGTTCCTGGGCACTTTTCCCTGGGCCTTGCCTACACCGTTTAGGCTGACGAAGAAAAGTGAATCCAATGGCATATACCTGGTACCCAACAGATCTGTTGGCTCTACTGCAGTTATATGGACAGGTATGCTGTCACTTTCAGAAGGAACTAAGCCGATAGCGGCGTGCCCTTTATTTATGGCCCACGCGTAGCGGCCCTTACGTTGTATTATAGCCAGTTTGCCCCATAATTCAAAATGTGATTGGGGGTTGTAGCCATCTATGTCTCCAAAAGCGCATTGGCTTCCAAGGTTATCCATCGTCATTATGGCCAAATCGCCGGAAATATTAGCCCTGCCCGAATCAAACCAGGTAAAATCCTGCCGGGTGGTTGCATAATAACTCATGTGCCTCATGGCAAGGGCAAAATAAGCGCTGCTGTTTTCCTGGCTCTTCCATGATTGCTGCTGCACCCTGAAACAATCGTCGCCCATGCCCAGCCATTTAGGCCCGTCAGAATATCCGGGATAGTATTTAATAAAATAACGGCCTGCTGCCGAAAATCCCTGGCCGGGAAATGTATGATGATTATGCCTGATTATACCCGTTTTAAAAGCCGGGATATAACCGTACTTTTCATAATAATGAATATATTCTAAAAGAATATCCATCAGCTTGTGCCTGTCATCATTGCTTAAAGAACTACTTTCCTCTACGTTATCCAATGCGCCCATTAATGGTGCAAACTGCATATCGGCACCACTACCCCAGGGGCTGTCAAAATCATTCGGGCTATTGATTCGAAGATTATACTCCAGTAAAAATAATTCCCGAAAAAGCTTTGCCTGCCCTTCTTTACCTGTTAATTTATAATTATTACCGGCCCTAACCATCATAGGAAAAAGTCCGTTATGTATCCCTGCTTTAAAAGCAGCTGTGGCTTTAACCATTTCCTTCGCTATATCATCATCCGTCAAATCGGGGGCTTCATAGTTTTTATTATACACAGCCCGTAAGTTTCGTGCGATAGTCAACGTCGAGCCTTTAGGCAGTTCGGTGCAAAAGCGCTCTGTAGCTTTTTGCACCCCTTGGAGGTTACTTCCACCCAAAACAATTACGTTAGCCGCGGTCCCCCAGGGGTCACACACGGTCTGCACAACGTAGCCGGCAGCGCCCGGGTAACTTCTGTCTACGGCACAATAACCTCTAAAGTACAGTTGGGCAATAAGACCATTATTTTCAAAACTACCCAGAACGATCATATTTTTAACAGGGTTTGCACCTGTAAGTTCGCCACGATAATTTGCTATTTTTTGAGCTGACACTATCGGTAATTTTACGCCGGTAGCTGTTTGTATGGCTAATTGTACTCTTGCTGCCAATTTCTGAAACTCAATACCCGACGGAGTAACTATAATAGCATTTTGTTTGCCTTTATCTACAACTACCGTTTGAAACACAAGCGGTTTCCTTTCGGGAATAACAGGCACAACCTGTTGCTTGTTTAATGTTTGAGCAGTTGCGTAATTCTGACAAAGAATTAAAAGTGTTACAAATCCGAGTAGTTTTTTCATGTTCAATATTTTAGCTGACCGCTTCACTCCCGCAATAGGGAAAATTTATTTTAGCTCGATTACAATGGGCAGGTAAAAATTCGTTCATAGAAAAATGCATTTCTTTCTTCCTTACCTGGAATCACGGAATTCATAGCTCCGTTTACGTACCCGAACCTACAATGTTAAATCAGTATTTCCAAATATTTTAGAATAAATTTCATGAACGGCTGACAATTGCTCTTTAATTTATATTACGCGAGCTATACAACTTGTTTTATAAAAATCCATAACGAAAAAAGCCGCCTATCTTTCGAATAAACGGCTTTTTGTTTGGGTGCCCCTATGGATGCATCCCGAATCATTTTATAAAAGACTTAAGGTTTCCAAACGGTAGACCCAAGGAAATATTTACCAAACAGGTTGAAATAGTAAACCGTCATTACGCTACCGTTATCAAATTGGATAGATTCCGGGTAACCGACGTCCCAGTTAATAAAATCGTTGCGCAACTGCACCTCTGTCTTAATGTCCCAGGTTTTACCGTTGTCGCTGCTAAAACAAGCCCTTATACCACCGGGTTCGGTATGGCGGCCCGGGCCTTCCCTAATGCCATAGGTGGCCATCACTCTACCATCTTTTAGTTGAATTAAATCTACCGGGTGGCCTATCATGTCTGTTTTAATTATAGGCACCCAGGTTTTACCGTCATCGTCAGAGTATGTAATGTAGATGTTGTTTTCGTCCTGCTTATTGCGCATAGCAGCTATAATGCGGCCCGATTTGGTACGCACTATGCCGGGTTCGGTAAAGCCTTCATATTTGCCTCCCGGGTCGCCCACTATGGTTGAAAGATATTTCCAGCTTTTGCCTTTGTCGGTTGATCTGATCATCACAGAACCAATATTCTTACTATCGCCATCAATACCATAGCCAATTACGCCCATCAGCACCGACCCGTCCGGCATTTCAATCGGCGCGTCAGTCGGTCCTTCAATACCTTTAAAGGGCATGCCCGTCAGATCGATATTGTACATAGGCGACCAAGTATGCCCGTTATCTGTCGACCGTATGAGGTTGGAACCCAGCCGGGGTTTATTTGTTGGTGGTAGTTTGCCTTTGCCCTCCCAGTTATAAGTGCCATCAACTGTGTAATTGTTATTGTAAAACATACTGACGATGATGGTGCCATCTTTCAATTGAATGCCGCAGCCTTCACGCTCATCCAGATCTTTAACACCGCCAATTATTTGCTTTTCGCCCCACGTTTTTCCGCCATCCTTACTGCGCAGCATTATTACCTCGCCATCGTTAGCATAATGCTCGGTAGCCTCACGGGCCATCAACAACATTTCACCGTTTTGCAATTTGATGAGATCGGCAGGGTGAATATGGCGATAGCCGTTGGTGTAGATCACGCTGTGCTGATATTTATCAGTACCCAGCATTTTACTGTATAGCTGAGTAGCCAGGATGTGCGTTTGTTCGTTAGAAAGGTTGGCATCTGCCCGTAAAGTATTGATCTGGGCCTGAAGGGAGGCCAAAGTGGCCGCCTGCAACACATCGCGATAGCTTTTTATCATAAACCAACCGTTATGCCATCTCTCAAACGGAAGCACCTCTATTTCTATTAAGCTAGCCTTGCCGGCTTCTACAGCCGATGCAGGCACACTTAACTGGTAAATCCCGCTATTTCCATTAAGGCCAAATTCGCGGTGTGCGCTGGTGTACGGAAACTCTACCCGTTTGGAGATGTATTTCAATTCGTACGCTCCTTCGTGCCAGGTATAATCTTTCATGCGGCCCAGCGTAAATGTCAGCGCATAATGGCCGTTAACCGTTAGTTTCACTTGCGGCCCAACCGTAATTTCTGCCGGCAACACGCTGGTTGCTGCTATGAATGAGAAAGTAGTAGCTGCCTTATCGGTTACCGGTGCCGTTTTCCATGACAGGATATTTTTTTTCATCTGTCCGGGCGCCCACCAGCCGGCTGTCATGTAGCCTTTAGTCATGCCTCTAAAGTCCATAGCAGGCCTGCTTCTGTTTGCATCGTAATGGAACACTACGGTATCAAATCCTTCTACCTCCTGTTTGTTTTGTGCAAACATTGCTGTGCCTGTTAACAGCAGCAGCACAAAAATGCACGATATTCTCTTCTTCATAATTAGAACGATCTGGTTAAATATTACGTTTGGCATACCGCAAAGGGTATCCCGGCAGTATGCGTTCCGCACCTACCGATTATTAAAATTTAATGTTAATCAGGCTTTCGTATTAAAGCATTACGGTGTTAACAATGAGCCGATAATATTTAGCACGCCATTTGTTGTTACCACGTTACCTGTAACCACTGTAATAGCAGCCGGGTTTGACGGGCCTTTTACTTTGTAACCGCCTGTGGTATTAATAGTAAGTGCTGTGCCTGATAAAGAAGTAACCGTACCGCCTTCGACAACACTGATATTATTTATTCTTTTAGGCACGATATGTAATTTTAGTATTGCGGCCAGTTTTTCAGGACTCTCGGCATTAATCGCGGCTACGTTTGCATACCCGGCAGCTATTAAGCCTGTATTGTTTACGGCATATACAGTTGATGACGATAGCGGATTAGCCAAAACTGCGGCAAAATTTTGTTTCGGGTCGGCAGTGCTGGCGCGTTGTATAAGTGCGGCAAACATGGTTAGCGTAGCATCTGAGTTAATACGATCAAGGATGGTTGTAGTAATTGGCGTCGGGAAAAACCTGCCTACAACATGTACCACTCCGTTATTTGCTGTGAGGTTTCCGCCCGCGTTGCCAAAAAGCACACCATTGGCATACCACGAGGTTACATTTGCGGTGCTTTTTGTGATATCGAAATAAATGTTAGTACCGTTGTAGGCTTTTACCGCCACACTATCAAAGGCTGTGGTAAGTTTTGTACCCTGCATCATTTGATATTTAAGGAGGTTGCCTAAAACATCAGGGGCTGCTGCCTGTACCGCTGCTACAGTTGCATAACCGGCAGTAATAAAAGCATCGTTATTTGGTGCAAATAAAGTATATGGTTCGGTACCGGTGAATAAGGCGGTAAAATTAGTGCTGCCTGTGCTTGCTCTGGTAATAGCAGCCTGCAAGTAAGTATACTGTTGTGCCGCTACAGTAAAGTTGGCGTTATAAGCGGCGATTACATCTAAAATTGTTGGCCTGCTATAAATTAACCTGTTTATAGTATTTAAATAGCCGGCTGTGGTTTTAAGATTTTTATTAAGGATATCCCCCCCTTCTACATAATACGTTGTCCCTATTTTCTGTACGCTAATTTGCCTTCCGCTAAGGGTAGCTTGCGGAGCAGTAATCGTAGTAGCGTCAAGCTTACCTGCTATTATATGATTCTTTACCAGGGTAATCACCTCTGCCAAAGGCAGCGTCTGCACAAGTGTTTGCGGATATCCCGCATTGGTAAAGGCTGTATTATTAGGCGCAAATACCGTATAAGCATCGTTACTACTTAGCAAACCGGCAAGGCCTGCTCTATCAACTGCTATTTTAAATATAGAGAAGTTGTTATCGTTAGTGATTAATACATAGGGAGTAACGCTATCAGGCGGGTAATCATACGATGTCAATTTTTTGCAACCAGCCAGGCCAATAAGGCATAGCAGTACAATTGCTGTGGATATTTTGGTAATGATCTTTTTCATTGATCTTTAAATTAAAAGCTATTTAACGTTTATCGTAAGTTCTTTAACTATCTGCTTGGTATCCCATTTGTTGGCGTTAATAGCCTCGAACGTTACTTTATAGGTGCCCGGAGCCGTATAGCCGGCAAACTTATAAGTGGTTAATTTTGTTGTAGCGCTAATTTTAACACTCACACCAAAAGCACGTTGCGCGCGGTCAAGTTGTATGGGTTGGCTGATGATCCAATCTTCGTTATCATCGGCATTAATGGCACCGCCGGTAAAGGTTAATGCAGTAGCATTGAATGACCAGTTATTTGCCGAGTTTAATATACTGTACGTTCCCCAGGTTGACGCTGTTGTCGCTACTGAGGTAACCGTCCCGTCAGCCGCAACGTTATCAAGGGCAAGGCTTTTTATTGTCCAAGTGGGCTGTGCAACTGCGGCATCTTTTTTGGCTGAGTATTTAAAGGCCAGGAAGACTGATGCACCCGGAGTATACTGGTCGGATAAATCAATAACCCCTGATTGCGTATCAGTACCGGTTGATAATATCGCCTTTGAGGTTAGATCGACCCAGGTGGCTTTTTGGATATCATCCGCATTAAATGCATTCGCAAAATCCTTTGACATCAGCACACTAAGCGTATTGGCCTGTGTGCTGGCTCCCGTACGTAATGAGGTAAACTGTAATTGAGGTTTACCAACAACGGATACCCTGTCTTTATTCTTGTATTCAGCGTTAATAGGGCTTTTTACACCCGAGTAAAAAGTTACCACATCAGCGGTGCCCGAAAAGGTAAATACCACAGGTTCGCTTACAGCGTAGTCTGTTTTTTCAACGCTCACGTCAAAAGTGGGCGTTTCAATCGGTTGCTTTTTACAGCCCGGTGATATTAGCAATACCACAAGGCCAACACCAAAGCATTTATATAAGTATTTTAGATCTGTTCTCATTTTTCTATATATTTCTTAGTGGATTGATGTTACCAGCCCTCATTTTGCTTAAGTGCTTTATTGTATTGCAGCTCTGAAGTTGGGTAAGGCCATAATAGGTCGCGATCAGTAACTTTATTCAAATTCAATACAGCGAAATAGGCACTTCCGCTCGCCGTCCCTCTGTTTGTTTCAGCAGGTGCAGCAGTATCAGTTATATCTGACAATAGCGCTTTTATAGTTGGTACAAATATACCCCAGCGTATTAAATCATGTTTTCGCAGTGCCTCGCCGGCTAATTCTCTAAAACGTTCGTTTTGTAACTCGGCCAGGAAAGCTGCTTTACTTAATCCGGCCGGTTCGTCAGCTTCGGTAATATTTGTAGCGCCGGCCAACATTTTGCCCCACCCCCTCTCTCTTACCTGGTTAATGCATGAATATGCAAGTGGCGTAGGGCCGTTTAAATAATTTTCAGCCTCTGCTAACATTAATAACACATCAGAATAACGTACTACCGGCCAGTTAACAGGCGACTGACCTGCAACCTGGGCAGGAAGCGGGCCAAAATATTGTCTGAATTTGGCAAAATAGCGCTCATAAAGCTGGGCCGATGTAAAGAATACCTTGTTAGCGTCAATATCTGCATCAGATTGCTCGGTACCAGCAACCACATGCCATTTAAACGGGGTACAAGTCCAGTCGCGGCGAAGATCTTTGGTAGCCGTAAACGATCCGTAAGAAAGTATCAGTTTCCGGGTCACGTTATATTGACCAACCGATGCACCAAAGGCAACGTTGGTATTCCTGATACCATCCAAGTATCCTATGCTGCCCGATGGATTTGAGTTGCCTGAAACGTAGTTAAAATCAATTTCCCAGATAGATTCTTTTTTATCAATCGTACCATTTGCATAATTTTTGAAAACCTGCGTAAAATCAGGATTTAGCGAGTGAAGTTTTGAGTCGACCACTTTTTGGGCCCAATCCTTAGCGTCCTGATATTTAGCAACATCGTTAAGCGGATACCCTGCCATATTTAAGCAGACACGGGCCAATATAGCTTGCACTGCTGACTTAGATGCGTAACCCGCACCTCCGTAGTTACCTACTGTTGCGGCAGGCACTAAAGCCTCAGCGTCTTTAAGATCTTTTAAGATCTGCTCATAAACATCTTTTATTGACGAAGCGGCTAAGTTTACATCGGTTGGATCGGTTGAAGGTTTTAACCTCATTGGTATGGGCCCCCACTCTTTAACCAATTCATAATAAATGAAACCGCGCAGGAATAAACCTTCACCCCTAATAATGCCCCGCTGGGTTTCGTCCATAGGTACCCGTGGCAGGTTGGCTAATAAAATATTAACATATTGAATAGTTTGATACATATAGTTCCACCTTGTGGCCCATTGAGGATCAGATGCAGTTAACCCAAGGTTCGCCGGGAAAGCAGCGGATAAATTGGTGTAGCAATCATCAGATGTTTGGTAACGGAACTGGTAATAACCGCCAAGTACTTCTCTTTTGGTCAGCATTTGCCAGGCCGCACCTAAAGCGGCAGTAGCATCCTCAGGCTTGGCAAAATATTGATCGGGCGATAAAAAATCCTGAGGCTTGGTATCCAGAATTTTTTTACAACTGCCGCAAAGTAACGTTAAGGCAATTAAACTGGTTGTAAATATCTTTTTCATATCTGTTTAGTTTAAATTATAGCGATAAGTTAATACCACCGGTTATGGTTATAGGTCGCGGATAGCTCGAATAATCTAAAGCAGGGCTTAATGCCGTTGAGTAGGTGGAGACCTCAGGATCATAACCTTTATAGCCTGTTATGGTAAATAGGTTAGCTGCCGACACAAATACCCTTAGCCTGTTAATTTTATATCGGCTCAGCCATTTTTGAGGTACGTTATAACCCACATTAAACGCTTTTAACCTGATATATGATCCATCCTCGACGTAGCGGGTAGAATATACAGCGCTGTTTTGCCCTATCTTGGCTATATCAGTGTTGGTATTGTTAATTGTCCAGCGGTTAGCATAATCGGCAAAGGCATTTTGAGGGCCCAAATTACTGCGGAAAGTCACAGAACCACCGGTGAACCAGATACGGTTAGCATTGATGATATCATTGCCGTACGACCATTGGAAAAACATGTTAAGGTCGAAGTTCTTGTAACGGAAATTATTACTCCAGCCGCCTACATGTATCGGGTAGCCATTACCTATAACGGTTTTATCATTATCATTTATAGTACCGTCGTTGTTAATATCACGGTATTTTTCCATACCGGGTACCATAGAAGCGCGGCTTTGTGTAGGCCCGTTTAATGGTAGATTAGCTTTTAAAAGGTAAGTACCATTGGGTTGTTTATCAAAATCTTCTAACTGGTATAATCCATCAGATATATATCCGTAGATCTGGCCAAGCGGCCCGCCAACTTTCGATATAAAGGCGGGTACGGCTGTGAAGTTTGGATCCCAGTTTACGTTGGTGGTAAGGCCTTCTTCGCTTGGGTCGGATAAGGCGTCCAACCGGTTTTTGTTGAACGATATATTGAAATTGGTAGAATAATCAAAGTTTTTGCTTCTGATCACATCTGCCCCTATCGTGATTTCAACCCCTCTGTTGCTTAAACTGGCAATATTGCGGATGGCCGATGTGTAACCAACGTTGCCAGGTAGTGGCGTACGATAAAGCAAATCTGTAACCTTGTTATGATAATACTCCACAGTTAGATTAATGCGGTCATTTAAGAATCCTAAATCAACTGCTATATTCTGTTTGGTATCGGTTTCCCATTTCAATGTTGGGTTAGGCAGCGTACTTGTAACCGCATTAAACCCTACAAGGCCGCCGTTTAAATACAATTGACTGGTAAAGTTTAAGTTAGCAACGTAATCAAAATCACCCACACGGTTGTTACCCGCCGTACCATAACTTGCCCTGATATTAGCATCCGAAATAACAGTTTGGTTTTTCATAAACGCTTCCTCGCTTACCTTCCATTTAACGGCAGCAGAAGGGAAATATCCCCAACGGTTATCCGAAAATTTCGAACTACCGTCGGCCCGGAAAGTACCGCTTAGGTAATATTTACCGGCATAGTTATAACCTATGCTACCAAAACCAGATTCCAGTGTATTATAGGAGATCCTGGCAACTGCGCCGCTTTGTTGCAGTATACCAACGTCAATACCGCTCAGGCCCAATCTTTCATCAGGGATAAAATTTGAACTCATCCCAAACGCTTTATAGTTGGTACGCTGTAAATCTGTACCCAATAGCACCGTTAAGTGATGATTTTGTCCAAAAACGTTATTGTATTGCAGCAGGTTGGTGTTGGTGTATACATCAACTATCCCATTTAAAATCGATCCGTTCACGCCAATAGTTCCGTACTGTCCGCCGCTCCGGGTTTTGGTATTATTAAATGCTTCGGTACGCTGGTCGGTTGAGTTAATTGAACCCCTTACGGTGAATTTCAAATTTTTAAGAATACTATAATCGATATATACATTGCCGATCACGTTTTTATTGATCTTATTCCTTAGCTCGTTTTGGTAAGATATAATAGGATTTAAGCGCGCATCGGTTGGATAACTGTTATCAGGATCATACAACAGATCTTCAAGCGGGAAGTCGCCGAAGGACGGGCCGGCAATTGGGCGATAAGTATAACCGCTGAAAAACAACGATGAGGTTGACCCCGGCGATGGATCGCCCCCGGTTGTTATATTACGGGTATACGTTAATGTACCGCCGACCTTGGCTTTTGAACCAACTTTTTGATCGAGTGATATTTTACCCTGGTACCTGGTATAATCTGATGCTATTATAATACCTGTTTGATTAACATAGTTACCAGATATGGCATAATTGGTATTTTCGCTTCCGCCAGAAACCATTAACGAATGATTATTAGATGCGCCGGTCCTGATCAGCAGGTCCTGCCAATCGCTGCCTTTAACATCACGGTAGTCTTCCAATGTCTTTCCATTTGTTAAATAAGGATTATTGGTTGGGAATTGATCCTGTGCCAATCGCACAAATTCATAAGGGCTTAACAGTTTATAAAACTTGTAAGGTTGATTTATACCGTAATATCCGCTATAATCAACTTTTGACGGACCTTTTTTTCCTCTTTTAGTTGTAATAACAATTACACCATTACCACCCCTTGAACCATATATGGCTGTTGCCGAAGCATCTTTAAGTACTGATATACTTTCGATATTAGCCGGGTCCAGCATGTTGTTATCGGGGCTTTCAATAGGCACTCCATCAATAACATATAACGGCGAACTATCTTGGGTAAGCGACCCTAAACCACGTATCAAAATAGTGGGTTGTGAGCCTGGCTTACCGTCGGGAGATACCACCTGGATACCCGGCACCCGACCGGCCAGCGTTTCGGCAAACGATTGAACAGGTGCTTTTTGCAGATCGGCCATATTTACTGTACTAATGGAACCGGTTAAATCTTTACGTACCGTACTGGTATAGCCGGTAACAACTACTTCATTTAACCCCGTTTGGCTTTCCTCAAGCGTAATAGCTATAACATCACGGTTGTTTATAAGCACTTCCTGGGTTTGATAGCCTATAAAACTTGCAACGAGTGTTTTATAGCCCGGCGCCGACCTGATGGAGAAACCACCGTTATTGTCGGTAATGGTACCTACTTGCGTGGCTTCCTTTACTTTTACGCTAACACCGGGTATTGTATTACCCTGCACATCCTTAACAACTCCCTTTATAAAAGTTTGTGAAAAAACGGTTAGCGAAAAAAATAAAAATGTCAGCGATAGCAGTCCTTTCTTATTGCTGTAAAATTTGAGCATATGACCTTTTGTTTATTCGTGAAAAAGATTGGTTCATTATCATTATATGGGGGCCAATATTAAATCCTTGCATGTTGATCAGCATACTCGGTTTATTTGGTTGTACTTAATTTAATATTATAACCAGATATATTTTTTACAGAATATATAGATATAAATTCTATGTTAAACCAAATTTAATCTTTATAGAAAAGGCTTTCTACTACTATTAATTGGATTTATGATACTATTTTTCGCAAGGGATAAAAAAGTATCATATTATTTTAGATGGAAGGCTTATAATAATATTTATGTACCAATAATCAACATGATTAGACAAAATTTCAGCTCCAACTAACTTGTATATAAGCCAATAGGCGATCGTCTCTAACTTATAAGAATTTTGATCAAGAAAATGCATTGATGGAACTACAGCAATGTTTGCTGGAAATTGTTCCGACGCTATATGACCGATATACCATCAAATAAAAAATGAGCCTTTAAAGGCTCATTTTTTATACGGTTCTTTCTTTTTCCAGTTTTTCCTGGTAAGCTTTTTTGGCTTCCACGTCCTCTCTGGCCGACTCGCCAAAGTATATCAATCCTAAGGCCTTTCGGTTCCTGTTTGCAGTGGTATTGCCGCCGGCCCGGTGTATCGTTAAAGAATGGTGCACCAGCAGATCGCCTGGTTGGGCCGGAAAAGCGACTTCGTTTTGCAGATCATCGTCAGTACCAAAATCAACGATCCCCTGCGAGAAACCTAAGGTCTTTGTCCGGCCATGCGGTCTCATTCCTTTAAGATGTGAGCCTTTTACATATTTTACACAGCCATTTTCCTCATCGGCCGGTTCAAGTGCCATCCACATGGTTACAGCAACCGACGGATCTAACATAAAATAATAACCATCCTGATGCGGTGGGGTTGGCTTGCCAATTAACGGTGGCTTATTAAAATATTCAAGGTTTTTGCCGATGACTTTATCATCCAGTAAAAATTCGGCGAGATCTTTAAACTTACCGTTTAATACAACATCATTAAAAAACGCGTCATGAGTATGTATATCCATCACCTGTTTTAATGTTGCAGGATTGGTTTTATCTTCATAAAACACCTTGCTTTCTGCCATACCAGGTATAACTTCATTAATTACCCGGTTAAAGTTTTGACTTATATCCGCAACTTCTTCCTCCGTTAAAAAACCGGGAATAAAAACATATCCGTTTTCCTGGAACTCCGTTTTGATGTCTGTTTTACTTTTCATGGCCTTTGATATCGATTGTGTCTCCCATTAATATGGAATACCATTTTATAGTTATCAGATCAAACATAATCCTAATAAAAAAGCATTGCTACTACTATTGCTTTGTTTTATGATACTATTTTTCGGTTGGGTGTCAGTAAGTTCAGCGCGCTATTTATTTTCTTTTAGGGCATCTTCTGTTCGCAGGCATAAAAAGAAAGATAAAAAAAGCCAATGATGACCTTTTTTACCTGGCAGAACTTATCTTAAACCCGCTATTAATATCCTTTCCTCTTAAAACAAGGTTAGAATCAGGGAATACCGAACACGGGATTTTGCAATCGCCAAGCTGCCAGTCATCGCCCGGTGGCGTATTTTTAATAGTATTTATTTTAATACCTGATTTTGTGGTAAAAACAGAATAGAATTGTTTGGGAAGATCTCCCATTGGTGTAATCTCCGTGTTCCAGTTTCTTGCCATACTTACAACAGAGCAAATAACTACAAATGAAGTAAATCCTTTTGTCCATTTTAAGTTAATGTTCGCTATAAAATAACCCAAGGAAAGTAAACCGAGTGACCAAAACGTAAATACGGCAAACCTAATAGTAGGTGCCGTTAATAACCATATAATTATAGAGGTGAAAACAGGAATGAGAATCATCACCAGTAATTTAACAGGCACTCTTTTTATTTTTAATGCTACAATTGTACCAAAGCACAACGTCACAGGCACAACAAACCCGACGCTATGGAGCATTATTTTAATCCATCCGGGGATCCATTTGTAATGATGTGCTGCGGCAGTAGCAACAGGCCCGTGTTTTAATGTCCGGGCGAACCCAATAATATAATCGCTTATTGATTGCATGACTGCAGCTGGGACTTTCCAATCTACCGGCACGCCCGTTATAGAACTCGGAAACACCATATAACCAGTTGAAATAATACCTCTTGCTATCCACGGTAATAGCAATAGTAATAAAAGCAAGATACCTTGCAAGGTTGCGCCAAGCTTCCATATCTTTTTATCGTAAGTATAATATATTACCACGCCCAATATGCCAAAAGATACGCCTAAGAAACTTACTTTCATTACGACACCCAACAGGCAATAAAAGGCCAATAAATAGATGTCCTGAAAGGTCATTTTTTTACGTTCTATACAAACAAGCAGGTCGGAAAGAACCTTAAAGGTTAAAATATTAACAAATACGTCGGGTGTAGGGCTACTTAAATTTTGCACTCCCACGTTTATCAGCAACGGCAAAAATAATAACTGAAAAACCACGTGGACAGTAAACTTTGCCTTCGCCAAAAATATATTTTGATTTAATAATATTACCTCATAACAAATTACAACAGCCAATAAACCATTGGCTGCACAAGCACCTTTATAACCGCCCCAAATACTATTCAAAAACGCAGGGAACAAAAAATACGACTGGTTAAACCCTAAATAAATAAAGAGGTTGCCCATTCCTGGTATTACGGGATAATTATTAAACCATTTTATAGAGTAGAAATGATAAACAAGCGAATCGTAAATAAAAAGGTTATCAAGGCTTGAAATAACCAGAAAAACCAGAATGGCTATTAAAAGGATCAAGGCAACTCCGGTAGGTCGCCCGATAGATATGCGACCACTCTTTAATATACTTGTTAGGCCATAAATAGCAACCGGTAACAAGCAGAGCCAACAATACACATTAACCGGAAGAAACAAATTCCATATTTGCAAAAAAACAATGCATACCCCTAAACCGTACCAAAACCAAGTAAATAAGTTGGTTGATAAAGTACCGGATTGCCTTTTAAAAGCCCCTAAAACAAATCCAACAGAGGTAAAAAAGACAAACATCAGGAACCAAAATAGCGGTATTAGCAGCGCTTCCAAAATTAAACCCTTAGTCATGTGTTTGGTCTATCGATTTATATTGTGCTATGAAGATAAACAAACTATCCATACTTATCCCCGCTTATAATGAACCAGAATATATTAAAGGAATTTTTAGCTTCAACAAGAAAATATGAGTATAAAAAAGCCTCTTAGTTTTCACTAAGAGGCTTTATGTTGTGCGCCCACCTGGCTTGGTAGGCTATCTCTATTTCTTGTTGATTTTCAATTACTTACAAGGAACATCATCACGCCGGTTGGGCGTTTTACTCGTTCACCGTATTCGCTTACCCAAATATACCAAAAAAATGGGATTGTCAACAGGAAAATAAATCATGGTTCCTGGTTCGAGCCCGGCCCGGCGCATAATTAATGACAAGAGACTACACAGCCTGTTACAAACGGTCGCAATTAGCTGGTTTTTACTCCAAAAAAGATATCCGACAAGCGCGGTAATGACTCTGCACGTTTAAAAGAATACTTGTTACATCTGTCTATAAAGCCAAACAAGTTATTTAGTGGTTTTAACCCAATAAATATAGCCCGTTACTTTTGTATTTTTGCTTTCTGAAACGAAACCAATATGCAAGTAAACGATAATTCAATCATTCCTGAGTCGCCAGATAATGCTGCAACAGTTAATAAAACTGATGAAGAAATTCAACCGGCAGTACCAATTGAAGAGAATATTGACAACGATAATATTGATCCTACTACCGTTTGGAACGTAGACCAAGTTGAAAAAGACTTAAAAGCAGCGTATGAAACGGGGTTAGAAATAGACTTATTAAAAATATTAAAAGCTAATAGTTTTTTGTTCTATGAGCTTTATAAGAGAAAATGGCGAATACATCCTGTTTTTGCCGAAGTTTCCTTCGGCGGGAAATATAAAGCGGATTTTGTATGGTTAAATGATGATTCCGACGGCCCGGAATGGGTGCTTGTTGAAGTGGAAAAACCGAGGATGAACCTGTTTAAAGGCAACGATTATGCAGCTGCTCCCTTAAACAATGCTATTGACCAAATGAAATCATGGGACAGGTATTTCAAAAGTAATCCTTTAGAGGCTAAAAGAATTTTTGGCGCGGTTGCTAAATTTCGTTATATACTTGTTGCAGGCGACCGAGAAGATTGGCAGACGGAACAAGCGATGCTTTGGCGCAATCAACATAATATAGATTCAAAAATTGAAATTCGATCTTTAGGAGCGTTTCTAACTTCGTTGGAGATTATGAAAAAAGAGCCTAAAGAGTTTTGGAGTTTCGCAGCGCACCCAGTCGCAAGACCGTCAACAGAGCTTGAACCATACTGGAAAGGGAACAAATGGATGGATGAGATGCGGCTTATCTTTGCATAGATAATCCACTTTGCTCTAAAAAAAGCCTATAAATTAAATGTTCAATGTTTTTACTTTTATTGGCTATGCTTTCAGTATTGTGCAGGTTAATTAGCGTTAATGGGATTTCTACACCAATGTAAGATCGCGGTGCATCACCCATATACTCTTCAAATTCTTTCGGGAAGTTTGCGGCAGTTACATCAATAACTTCGTTGGCATTTAAATTAAATCCATGAAAGATATGTCTACCGTTGCCCCATGCGAAACCTTCCATATATGAAAGTCCTGTTTCAAAAGTAAGTGTTTGGGAGTTGCCAAAACATCTACCTAACAGATATTCTTTATTTAAAAATTCCGTCTGATCTTTCAAAGGCTTATAAAAAGTACTATTGCTACTAAACCAAGTCCAAAAAGGATCAATATGCTGCTCTGCTATCTTTAAAGTCTCGTGGTCTGGGCCGCTGTAAAAATCATATTTAATCTGGTTAATTAATTCGCCTGCAATAGCCATAAAAAGGTTAATATCAACTATCTATTTTAAAATTCAGACCAAATAATTTCTTTAGTACTACTTCAACGACTTTCCTAAAAGTCGCCAACTCACTATCCGAAACTGTAACAGTCGCTCTTTTATGGACCAGTTCACTCCTAAGCTTGTAATAATATTCGATTTTTTTCCATTGTGTTTGTGTAAACGAAACGGTAGTCTTAATCTCGCGGTGAACATCGCTCCGATTGTTCATAATATTTTCTAGTCGTGTAGCGCTGTAAACGGTGCCCGAGTCGTTAACCAAATATTCTTTGAAAGCTATTTCAAGCATACTATCCAGTGTTAGTAGGGAAATTCGGTTTTTCTGATCCAGTTTTAATTTACCTATTTCATCTACAGCGATGACGGTTTCATATAATCCAGTCACCCATGGTTTATTCCTCGCTAAGGCCCTGTTGTTGATTTTAATAACATCTCCGTATTTTCGTTTAGATGGCCTGGGTATAGGCGGTAAATAAAGCTTCACCTGAGAGGAAATATTTGTCAGTATTTCTTCATTAATTACCCCATCGTCATACTTGAAGATATTCTCTTCCCAGCCGCCCGCAGAACTCCATTTCTTGGAAAGTGTAGAATAATGTGTTAATACACGGTCGATATGATCCTGAATTTCCCTAAAAGAAGGGTGTTTTGGATTTATATCGGATTTACTACTATTCCACGGCATAAGTTTTGCCGGCCCGGTTAGTTTAACGATTACACGGGCTAATGAAACAGACGGGTGAGGATTGCCAATTCGTAATGGTTTATAACCTACTTCAGGACCTTTATATGCTTTGGTAATTAACCTATCATTACAATAAAAATAAGCACCGTACTCGCCACCTGACGGTTCCCCTGACTTCGTAAGCCCTCCCAAAATATCCAGTTTTATTTTACCATCAGCACCGAAGTCTATATCTCCCGTAAATTCTTTTGGTTCAAAGTCCGGAGGATAAGACCATTTATCAAAATAAATCGGAGTTATATCATGACTATTAAACTTAAGTTGAAAATTGGCATCAGCCAAAAACAATCCATAGGTTACACCCAAATGATTTTTCAAATCGGCTTCGTTTTCAGGTTTTATAGCATCCCTAAGTTTAATTAGTTCAATTTTGGTGGTATTTTCCGGAATAGGGTCGACTTCATAAATATGAAGATCCCACGTACTGTCGTCTTTAATCCAGGCATCATCTATCTCTACCAAAATTGTTTTCTCATTCTTGTATCTGGTAAAAATCCGGATTTCTTCTGCTAATGCCACCACCGCTCTTTTCGACCCCACACCGAAAATCCCTATTGTCGCATCCTCAGCGGTATTTCTACTATGACCTGGGCTAACAATTAAGTTAATATCAGCTTCAGGTACACCGCCGCTATTGTCAATAACCTGAATCACTTGCCTTTGATAATCTAATTCGATTGAAACCTCAAGGGGATGTTGCTTACCTCTGTGAATCCAGCTATCAATTGAATTGTCAATTAATTCGCAAAGCGCGGTTTTGATATGATAATCTGCAATAATGGAAAGATATATTCTTTTTGACGGTAACGCCTCGATATCTTTCAGTAATTGCTTCATATCTTTTATTCTAGTACAAGTTTATTGTCTATTTATATTATTCTGAATCCTGTAAAACCAAATCAATAGCATTTGTATAAATGGGTAATACTTCTTTTTCTATCCCAAAACCCTTTTCAATCATAATATCAACTATCGCTTTTCCGTCAATTAATACAATAGGCACCGCTCCGATTTGAAAAGACGAACTTTTTGCATCGTTGGTAAACTTTGATGTCGTAAAAAATATCCCTTGCTGGTACTTACCTTGTATATCACCGCGAAACTGATTGATTTTAGGTCGGCCTATTGACACTTTAGTCCATCGTTTGCATTCAAAAGCTACCTTCATGTACACTAATCCAATTTTAAGTTCACCATAGCCATCTATCCCGCCATCTTTTGTTTTGCTTGTAACCTTAAGGTTTTTGAAACCATAAACAAATAAGAGCCTTTTACAAAATTCTTCGAAGGAAAATGGATCGAGTTGTGTCAGTTGATATAAGGTTGAAGCTTTAAAGTCCAAGAGATATTTCTCATGCAGAATTTTTATTTGCTCGAAATTGGATTCTTGAACCACCTTTTCAACCTTTAAGATTGTTGGTAGTGCGTCTTTATGGGCAACACCCGCTATCCAGTAATGTCCATCATTTAAAAAAACGAAATGCTTTGATTTATGAGCGGTTGGGAAATTCAAGTTTTCACTATGCCTTCGCAATTGGGTCCTGACGATATGTTCAGGGTTTATAGCATTAAAGCGATATAAATCATCTTCGACTATCCGTTTATAAATATCACCTACGCGCAATGGTTGCCCTTCACGTTTTAACGCTTCAGAAATAGCATCATTGATAGTCTTTTTCGGCATATAATCGTGATTGGTTAATAACAAATGTACAAATAATTAAATTTTCGATTTTTAACTTAAAAGTAATCAGTTATTTACCTGATTGATAAAGCGGTAAAAACCGACGAGGAAATTATCCAGTGTACGGGGTGGTTCAGGAAAATAGCTTTGCAATTCACTGAACCCTCCAAAAGAATATTGATTTAATATTCTCATCCCATCCTCACTAAGATTCGTTGCTGAATCAGGTTGAATTAAAAAGCTTAGATGTTTATTCAATGCTGTTTTTTCGTTCAAATCTATACCCATTCTATCCAGGTCAGTATGCAAAAAAAGGGCGATAATCAAACGTCTATTAGATTGATATTCTCGCGGGAATTGTTGAATAATTTCTGTTGTTTCGCTATTAGGTACATTTTCTGTTCTTCCGGTCTTTAATCCGGCGATCAGGCAGAAGTAATAACCGTCAAACTCCAATTCAAAACCAGAACCTTTAACTTTAATATGCTTAAACCATTGGCTTGCTTTATTAGATAGTCTAAATGCCATAATTATTGATTGTCTTTGTGAAACGTTTCAAAATATATTTTGCCCGGTACCAGAATACCGTCGTTGCTTTCTTTGGCTCCTAAAACTGTTTTTGCCGAACTATCCTGGGTAATATCTTCTTTTCGGAAAAGCGTCAAAAAATTAATATCTTCTGATGATGCTTTTATTAAAGGTTCGATAAAGCCCTCGCGTTCGCTTGAAATTGTAAACGCGATGAATTGCTCCCCAAGTCGGGGTATGAGCTTTGCTATTTCGGGTCGGATTTTTAAATCTACCGGCCCGGAAGGGCTATCAACTACAGATGGTAAGTGCTGAGTGTCATTTGATAACAAGGTAGAAAGAAAAGCATATCCTATACTCAGGGTTTCTCCAACACTGCCGCCTTCTTTATCGGCTAATTTTATTGACTTATTAATTGATGAGATCCTGATATGATTATAAGGCATTAACACCTTTATTTTTTCGTTCGCCTCATTACAAACCCCTTCATTGATAGATTCACGAGCCGTCTGATAAGCTGAATCCAATATTCGGCAAAGTATATCTCTTTTTGCTTTAAGTTCTATGGTGTCCGTAACCTTAGCTAAGTCCTGTTCTGCTTGCTTCTTTCTCCGCTCCAAGTTTTCCAAATTCCATCCGGTATCAGAATCATCAGTTTTATTATCGTATTTTAACACCTCATTTTCTAATCGTCCGATAGTTTTCTTTAATTCTGAAATTTTGGTGTGAATGGCGCGGATATTGGGGTCATTCTCACTGGCCAACTCTTTTATTGTATCAAGATCCTGCCTCGCAAGTTGCTCCGCCTGTTGCGCTTCTTCAAGTTGGTCAATTAACAGTTTCAAGGGTTGCTCCTCGCTGGCTAAATCGACAATCCTTTCCTTGATATCTGATTTCATGGCATTAAGAACACCAACTTCTTCGGAACCCAGGTATTTTTGCGCACCTTCTCGAATAACTTCTTTTACCTCATCGTCAATTTCTCGTCCGCAAATACAATTGTCTTCATCGGCTATTTCTTCAAAAAATTCTCTTGCCGCTATACCTGGAAGTTTAACCCGATCCAAGTTATCTTTCAACGCAAGAATAGCATCAGAAAAACTAAGCGAAAATTCCGGAGGATTTTTCATTAAGGTCACTGTGAGCATAGTCAAGGTACTTACATCCTGCTCTGCGTTTGCCAATCGTGTTTTCGCCAAATCGAGTTGAAAAGCGTCTTCCTGATTCTTTTGAATTTCCTTTTGAAACTCCGTCTCCAATTGATCCACCTGCTTTTTGGCATTATCTAACGACAGTGCATCTTCATTTTTCTTTTCATTAACTAATTGCACTCGCTTTTTTAAAGCCTCTACTCTGTTTTTTCGTTGAGTGAATTCTTTTGCACTTCCCCGCGAACCAACTTTATTTGCTTCTTTTGACCAGTGCTCGTCAATTCGTTCTTTAATTCTGTTAAAAAAATAGAGCTGGTACATTGTCTCAATTGCATTTTGAGCGTTTGTATGACTTGAACTCAATAAATTGGCGGCTAATTCTCCATCGAAGATCAACAATTTTACAAAATCAGGCTTTAATATAAACTTCAAGTCAAAAGGTGGATGAAATCCTTCGTCTTTACCGTTAGGGCCAGTGGTATAATAAGTGAATTTTCCGTTATCATTAAAATCGAAATGAATTTCAATCGTAAGTCTTTTGGTTCGGTTGTAAAGCAGTCGCAGGATAAAGTGCCCGTCAGTTACTGAATTATCTTTTCGAAAATTGATAGGTTGTTCAGACCCGTTGTTCCACATCTCCGGGCCTGCAAGCGCAGCACGCAATAATTTAAGTGTTGTAGTTTTACCGGTACCATTAGGCATTTGTAACAAGGAAATTTTATGAACCTCGTTGGCGCTCTTTTCAAACGATACATCATGGTCGGGGCAACGTAATCCTGTTACCGACCATCCCAATATTTTAAAATCAGCAGCCATATTATTATTCTTCGATTGTTATTGGTAATATGGTAGTATCAAAGCAAAGGTCGCAACGTTGAGTAAAAGACGACGCGTCTGCTATGTCTTCGTTGCCTTCCATTAGATTTTCGATCCATGCCGTTATTTTCTTGCTTAATTCGGCAGGCTGCTGTTCTGAAGCCACGGCAGTTTCGATGGCACTTTTGATTTTCTCGTTGATCATGATAGTGGGTTTTCAGGTCGTATGGTTGATAAATTCTGTAAAAAAATCTCGCGCTCTCCATCCGTGTTAACCGAATCATCTTTTTCGGTGACACGGATAAAGTCAATCACATTAGCTTGCTTTTCAGGATCATTAGGATCTGTGCGCAAGCATCTTCCAATCCGTTGTATAGTTTCGAGCCTTGTTCGGGATGACGAAAGCAAGATGACATTTTTAAGAGATTGAATATCTATCCCTTCAGAAAGCCTGTGACAGGTAAGTAGACACTCTATGTCACCCTGAGCGAAACGTTTTAGAACAGCAGCATGATCATCACCAAAGTAAGTATGAAAATCAGTATGATATTGGTGAACAATATCAAGTATGCGCTCCCCGTATGCCTTTGTTTCTACAAAAATGATACATTGCTCAAGCATATCCGCGTTTCGGGCTATAAAGCCTTGGAATGCCGGTATTTTTCCCTCTGCCGTCTTATACACATGCGCAATCAGATTATAGAATTCCTCATCTAGCATTGGGGTACCGGCCTTGGCCAAAGCAGCTTTCTTTTTATAGATATTTTGCAGGCGACTTTTGTCAGTTGCCGTAAGTGCATATGGAACAGGAAAATAATTAAAAGGTGCTAATATTCCGCGTCTTATGGCATTTTCAAGCGTAAATTCAAAAATAACCGGCCCAATATGATTCAGAATAAAACTTGTGCCTTCGGCATCATATTCCCGTTCAGGAGTGGCGCTTAAACCTAAACGGTATCTAATGTGATTAGAAAGCCCTGCGAGACGGTCCCTATTGCCGTCACTTCCCAAGCGATGCACCTCATCGTGTATGAGTAACGTTCGCTGCGCCGCTTCGGGCGTTAATCTCTGGAGACTCAGATGTAACTGCAATCTCGAAGACAATAAAATCTTGAAACGCGGATTATTTCTAAATTTTTCACTTTCATGATAATCTCCGTATTGACGTAAGATCGCCCAACGTAGGCCCTCGGATCGAACTAGTTTTAATAATTCTACATACCATTGATTGAGCAGGTCTGTGCCGTCGCAGGCAATAACAATCGTTTCTATTGCATCTTTAAATATTAATTCCTTGCATATCCGTAATGAAGTACGTGTCTTACCGGTACCGGTGGCCATATTGAGCACACCCCGCTCGGCGGTTATAAAAATACGCACCGCTTCATCCTGATGACGCCACTTGGGATTTGGTAAGACCTCAGTTTCTGGTTTTGGCGGTAATACGACATCGGACTCCGACTTTAATCTCGAAATTATTTCGGCAAGCTTCTTTTTATATTCCGGCGATGTTCCAGGAAATTCTATAACTTCTTTTGCTAAATCACATTCTTCTTCAACCAATTCCTTTATAGTTTTCTTGGGGAATATGTTTGATATAGATGTTTTTACATCTTCCAGAGGGATTATTCTAACCGAATTGGAATTGCCCGTCCATGTATTTTCAAACAACCGAATCATCTCATTTATCCGCTTGTTGGCCATTCCTTGAGCATCCCACGAATACTCACACCAAATACTTTCTACATTTTTAGTGAGCGCGAATTGAGAGAAATTAAGTGAGCCATTAAATACAGCTTGGTCGCCTTCTTGATCCGTAAATATTCCAAATTTATGGTGAACTATACCGACTCTATTTTTTTTGGGAGCAACTGCAATCATCTCCAAACGTCCTGAGGAGATTAGCCAGGACAGGCAATTAAAAAAATGTTGATTGCGCTTAGTAAGCGTTTTGGTGAGTTCTGTTAGATCTTTTAATAGCTCTTCTTCATATACCTTATCTGATTCTTCTTGCAGCCCCTTTAATAGAGCGCTCTTATCTTTTTCGGCAAGGCTATCGTTAATAATGAAACGCATAGACCCGCCGTTTTTTAGGAAGGATGCGAAACCTATCGCCAATGTACTGAAACCCGTTGATCGAAAATAACCTAAGCCAAGGTCAAACCGAGAGCTATTTACTAACCCTTCGAATAAAAATTCGCTAGGCTCATCGTCTTCACCCGATGTATAAAAAGGTTTGAAATCAGCGTCCTTAAGCATTAGCAACCAGGTTTAAGCGGCTAAAGAGTATTCATAGGGGAATTTTGAATAAACTGATTAGCAATTATTTATAAAACTATACAATCAATTTATTATACAAGCATTTATTTGATAAAATATGTAAATCAATTAATACCTATGGACTTAAGGAACAATCGTCACCATGAAAGGCAACCATACAATCTAAGAACTTAATGTCTCAAATCGCAAAAGTCCTTTTTCAATTTCATTAATAATAAAATCGCTTCCAGTGATAGAATCCTTTGCCTCCACTTCTTTGGCAATTAACTCAAGCCCGTCATCTATGTGCATTTTCACGTAACGGGCGAGGTCTTTATCTGATTTATATAAATTATAGTGTACACAAAGTAGCGCTATATAGATATCTGTATAATTTCCGAACAAAACTTTGCTATTGTACTCTTTGCCCCCCGCATCCTTCATCTCGTGTAAATCCAATTTGCGGTTCGTATTTAAAGAATAACTGAATGCTAAACGGGCAATAACATTTTCCGCACCCAAGTTGAGTTTATTGGTTAATTGGGTTACCGTATCTTTATTGGCGCGCGAAGTTTTTATTGTACTAAACATTTTGCGTGTACATTTGATAATAGTAATTAAATAAGATGGCTGGTTCAACCTCCTGAAAGGTTGATTGATAGGCCGCCAGTTGACGAATTAAAAATGATTTGCCAACTTTAGGCAGTAAAAGAGCGTACTCATCTTCGTTCAGTTCTTTCTCCAATAACGGGAATAAAACAACCTGGCCGGAAATTACCGGATAAAAATCTGTTATAATATTTGAGGCGTGCATCCGGTCAAACTTCTGAAGGGGACTGTCAATAAACACCGGAAACTGTATGTTGGATTCACTGACCAAAGCCTTTAACAATGCCGTAGCATATAACTGTTGTTCACCTTTTGATAAACTATCTTTATTGATTTTTTGATTTTGTGTGTCAAAAAGATCTATATCGATCAAGTCACCATCAATAGTCACCATAACCGATTTCACAAAATCACCTTTATGCATCAGAGTGTTAAGCGCTTTTTTTATCCGTTGTTCAAGGGAGTTTTTTTTCTTTTGCTTGAGCTGATAAATAAAATCGTTCAGTTGAAGCAATAATCGGGCGGTAGTATCTGCTTTTTGAGCGTCCGTTGCCTCAACTTTAATATGTTTAGTTTGCTCAGAAAGTTGCCTGTTCACAACAGCCGTTTCTTTTTCTAAGACACCGATTTTAACCTTAAGGTCTATGATTTTCTCGTCAAGTTCGGTGATATCCTTTTGCAGTGTTTCGTATCGTTCTTTTAAAGCCCTAATGATAGGGTCACCGGATTTCGCTTCCGCGTCCTGTACCTTCTTTTGTAAAATATTATAAGTGCTTTGCAGACGCTTGGAATTAGCTACTAGCATTTTAAAATTCTTGCTATAAGCGTTCTTCAAATTGTCTAATACTGCTGTAAACTGGTTACGCTGTTCGGTTGTGAAATTCAGCAGCATTTTTTGATTAGTATCCTGGGCTGGTAACAAATCCTTTTTAAGTATATTTTCAATAAGGGAAATGTCGAAATCCTTATGGGCCGCAAAAGATTTCTTTAAGCTGTTGTATTTCTCCCGGAGCAGGTTATTGACCAGCCCGATATTTTGTTGTATCTCTTCAGCTAATAATTGCTGGCTGACCTGCGTAATTTTATCAGCAAGCATAGCGAATGGAGCCAATTCCAACAATTCTGCAAAACGGTTCTTGTTTTTCGCAATTTCCTCCCTTAACTGCGCGCGCATCAGTTTAAAATCCTGGAGTTCCGTATTGCTTAAAGCGCTCCCCACACGTACCAGTTGCTCCTGGATTTGAGTGAAATCAGATTTTTTAGTGACCTGCTCTTCCATTTTTCCATACAGGTCCTGTTGGTGAATATCAAGCAAACCGGTGTTCTCTTCTAACTTCTTTTGCAGCAATTCTATCTTTTGCAAGTCACCTTTTTGAGCCGAACGTTTTTTGATCCTGATCTGAAGATTTTCCAGGTTCTGTTTAAGATCAACATATTTCTTTATTCCCAAAACCTCATTATAGGCTTTGCTGAAATATTGCTTTTCTTCCGTGCTTCTGATGTCGGCTAACGCGGTGATTTTTTCCGCATCGAAAAAGAAGAACTTAGCAATTTCCTTGGGTAACAAAAAGTCGTTGATAAATATCTCCGGGCCTATAGTTTTCGTCAATTCATTTACGCGTCCATCGATCAAAATCTCAATTTCTTCGTCTTCTGTTTTTATATTATACGACCGCTTAATAATCAGGCTATTGCAAGATATATGCGGAATAAAAATATCCCTAAAATGAATCGTTACACTAAAGGAATAAATGCCTTTAATTTCCCGGCTAATCCTTTCACGCTCCAATATATCGCCGGTATCCACCAGCTTTTTTTTCAATTGCACAAATTCTTCTTCTGCGGTGTGCAGTGCCGAGCGGCTCATGAGTTTAGCGGCGTATTTTTTATAGCCGCCGCTTTCGTAAATCTCTTTACGGTAGCGTTCATCAACATCGGACATCAATTTTCCGTATAGCCCCCAAACCAGTGAAGACAGCAGCGTTGTTTTTCCAAAACCGTTCTGGCCGGAAATTACAGTGACGTTTTGTTCAGGATTGACCGACAGGGAAACGGAATGTTCTCCCTGATATACACGAAAATTATGCAGCTTTATCGTTTCTATTAACATGCGGCCCGCTTTCTGTAATCTTTTTCTAAATGGTTCTCTAAATCGCTTTGAATCCCATAATTGTTAACTAAAATAATTTTAGATTTCTGAATTTCAAGTAATTCCTCAATCAACTTAAAATCTGCTTCGTCGTCGCAGACTTCTTTTAACAATTCTTTTTCAAATACCTGTCCGTCTGAGAAATCCTCTTTCTTTAAGTCGGTATGATATATCGAATTGTAAATATCAGCCACGCTGTGTTCAAAAATAGAATCCCGATGCCAGGTAACCTGCACGGCCACTAATTCCTGATAGTTGATTAAAACCAGATTGGGATCTTCCCGTTGAACTTCTTGCTGTGCCCTTAATAATTCCTGCAGCATAAAAGCCCGCTTCTCCGGCAAATATGGTCCCCAATTATCTTCGTTGGCATCCTCCTCATTTTGATTCCTTCGCCAGGTTTGGCGCCAACTCCTGTCATTTCGTTTATCAACGAGCATATCCCTGAAATCAATCAATGGTTCCATCCAGTCTTCGCCATTGTCAACCAAAGCCTCCATGGAACGATCCCGTTTAACGACCGTGCATACCCAACAGCCGAATCTGCTTTGGCCGCAAGACGGCGTTGTCGTATCAATTACCAAAGGGCAATCGCCACCACTGGCATTTCTATAAAGTGTGATTAAATCACGATGCGTTCCACCCCAGGGCGGATTTACCTGTAACAGGTAAGTCCATACTTCATCAGTAATCACATCTTTGATCGGTGCGAAAACAAACGCATTTGGCAATACGTGCTTTCTCAACCGTTCACTATCAATATGGATTTTACTGTTTTCTATGCTTTTAGCACGGGTATTACTTTCGTCGCTTCTAGTGCCTAATAAGATGATAGCCTCTCCAACTTCACTGATCTTATTTCGGATAAATTCAGTTGTCGGCTCTATTTTCAAACGATCCGTACACCATCTGAATGTATTATTGGGAGCAGGATAGCCTTTACCTAAAAGATTTACCCAAAATGTGTCTTCCAAACGGGGTGTCGTTTGATGAACGGTTATCGGCAGTGCCTGTTCAGCCGCAGCCTGATTAATTTTGTCCAGCGTTTGGTGAATAAATTTTACAATTTTGGGATTTTCTACTAAAGTATCATTGCAGACCACATAGATTTTACGGGTCCTCAATTGGGCAGGTAATTTTTTTATCGTCAACCATACCATTTGTAAAAGCATGGTAGAGTCCTTGCCACCCGAAAAACCAATAATCCAGGGACGGGGATTTTCGTCGTTCAGGTACTGATCTTCTATTTCAGACTGTATAAATTTTATATCTACGGACATATAAGGGTTTTGGACATAATTATCCCAATAAAATGGAAACACAAATATGGCGTTAATTTGATTAGGAAGTAAGCCGGGGATGGTCTTAGTTTTCCATATTTTACCGTTTATAAACATTCTATACATTTATCTTATTCTAACGCCTTCAAACAAAAATGCCCCCTGTTTACACCTATGAAAAACAATCATCCGTGTAAACAGGGGGCACAATGGGCGGGCGTAGCCCGCCGCCCGGCCTTTTCAGCAATCTTAATTCTGCTATCTAATGAGATATAAAATGATCGCTGAAATGATTATTAGGGTGGCTGTGATATTTGCCAACCGTTCAAAAAACATTGTCATTAGTTCGATGCCGTATGATTTAAAATATTGCAAACCAGCAAATCCTCGTCGGTTAAATCTTCGCCTCCCGATAGTGTATCTAACGGTAAAACCGATTATTAATAATATGATGATGTGGATATTGTCGTTTTTAATATCGTTAATGAAATTTTTCATATTGCTGGTATGTATTAAGGGGCTTCCGTCCCTTAAAAATGATTGTCATTTTAAAAATCCCTGTGTTTTGATATTGCTTAGCCATTGATCAGCAAATGCAGTAATTTCCGCTTGTGTTTTTTGATCATACCTATAAATTTTGCCATCCATAAAGGATATAGGTTCCTGATATATGGCCATATTCGCCTGGCAGAAAGAAAACGGGAATATTTTAGTACGGTTATCGCTGTCTTGTCTGTCAGCTACCAAAAAACAAATTTCCGGATCTTGCATGAGGTCGCCTTCTTGTTCGTAATAATGACATAAACTATATTGCTGAGTTACTCCCCATGGCGTTTGAATATCATCCGCTACTTTTTCAATCGTTAGCGGCATAAACGGCTCGTTAACAATTTTCAAATGCTGTCTGCCCTGCATTTTCGCTAATAATTCAACAAATATTTTGCTGGTATTTATATTTAATCGTTCCATAATCGTGCTGCGCCCTTTACGGTTGCGCCTCCGCTTTTATTTAATAAAATGAGGGCGTTCGGTCTGTTCTTTTTGAAGTACCTCACTGCCGTACTTGCTTCTGATTTCTTCCAAAGATTTACCACTTCCTTTGCTGACTTTATATTCGGCTGTACGGAAGTACCACGCCATTTTTTTTGAGGCAAATAAAAAACCTGCTGCCTTTAGCATTAACCTGACGGGAAACGTGTTACCCGTAACCCAAAGCCAGTAGCCTACCAATTCAATGGTAATACCGTCCAAGTGAATAATTTGCTCGATTGCCGCGCGGTACGCTTCAGAGGATAAAATTTCATTCTCGGCTTCCTCATCTGACAAGTCAGCGCCTTTCACTGCCTTTGCAGTAGCAAAAGCGTACTCCTTATTAATTCCCTGCATGGTCAGCGTATCGCCGCCTAAATCGGGGTGGTATTGTTTTGCCAGTTTTTTATACTGCACCTTAACTTCCTCTAAGGTTTGGCAGCCGTTAAACCATCCCATTCGCTTACCCTTTCCCGCTTTTGGTATTCATTTTTATAATCTCCACTTCCAATACTCGCACATGGGGCGTGTTTTGCACCTGTATTTGCGTTTGCTCTTGAAATTCTGCAATCGCATCATGTATATATCGGTGATCTGTTTCCACGGTACAGCGCACCAGTAAATAAATTCGGTCTTTCATTGTTTTAATTTTCATAGGTGTTTAGAAATTCTGTTAATTCCTGCTGAAACCTTGCGGGATTTTCTTTAGCTAATTGCTCGGCGTAACCCTCCCAAAATATTTGGTTGGTCAACTCTATAAATTGCTCGTACATCATACCTCCTTATTATGTAAACCTTAAAAAATACCCCCGCAGTTGCGGGGGTATAGTTAATTAGCCTTGTTGCGGAAACACAATATTTGCTTCGATCTCGCCCAATTTCTCGTGGCAGGCATCAAAAATGTACTGTGTTACCATGCGGATAAGATTTGGCGTGTTGGTGGTAAACTCACGGCCTTTATCGTCCTTAATAATAAGTTTACAACCTTGGTATGGGTTGCTTTCCAATTGGTCGTTTTCTTCCACCAGTTTTACCTCAAATTCTTCCAGTGTTTTAATGCGGGCTATAAGCGCCATACGCTGAATGGTCAGGCGGTGCAGATTACCAACCGATTTTAAGGTCTGTTCCAAATTTAAGGCGGGCTTGATGTATTTGATACCCGCCTTTGTTTCTTCGGCTACTTGCTGCTCTTTGGGTTCGGGTGCAGCGTTAGCGGGTTGGTTATCCACTGTAGCGGAAGCACCGGCCTTTGCTTCGGCGGTTGGGGCTGCCTCAACTTTCGCAACCTCTGCGGGTTTTTCATCTTTAGCGGGTTCATCTTTTTTGACTTCGGTTAGTGCCACGTTCGGGCGGTTGGCGATTCTTGGTGCGTTGGTGTTGTTTGCGTTTGTGCCTTGCACTTTCTTTGCATTTTTTTCTGCTGTTTTCATTTTGTTAAGCATTAAGAGTTAAAAAATTTGTTAGTTATTCTTCTCTTTCGCCCCTTTCCCGTAAAAGCTTTTTCCAAAAGAAAAAGGAGAAAAAGAAAGCAGAATTTTCCAGGCACGTCACACGCAAAAAGGAAACGGAATAATTGGAGGGGACCCTCTGGGGAGGCAGCCGTTTATGCCGTAGTCTTTTTGCCCCCTCGCAGCAAGCATCACGCAACAGTGCCGAATTTTGATTTGTTTTTCTCCTTCTTTTGGGAATAGCCGTAGCAAAAACTATCTGTTAAAAGTGTCTCGCAAGTGCGGAGGTATTCAGGGCTAATCAGCCTGAATGGCGATGCTGTTTGCGCTGAAAGAAGCGCTTGTTTTGAACGGCAGTGAAAATTAAGCGCAACGGTTAGGGACAGCAGCGGCATCCTGCACAGCAGATAAAGCGGATGGCGCGGACCGAAGGTAACCGCACCTAAAGAAATAGGCCGCTAATGCGTCGTTGTTTATCCCTCCTACAATCCCTACATTTACTTCAACAGCTATCTAGCAATTAATGAAAACAATAACGGGGTATTTTTGGGACCCGAAATACCCGGATAATAAGGTATTCGGTGAACTAGTGGTCAGCGAAAGCAGGGATCTGTTTGAACTGAAATTATACGGCATGATCAAATGCGTGGAGCCAGCCGCGTGGCAGATCAACTACCATCCGGCTATTCCTGTTATACAAGGTTTTACTACCTCAAAAGAATGTCTGTCGTTATTTAGTCTGCGAGTCGAGCACTTAGAAAACCTTAGCCATGATACGGACATTAATACGCTCAGCCACAAAAGCACTACGATCAGGCTGCGATGTGAAAGCTATATCCTGTCAGACAATCATTTCTTTGTCGGCAACGAGGGTTTCCATTGCTCACAACTGAAATTTTTGCCGCAATTCTCAGAAGAATTGGACGATGGCGATAATTTCACTTCTAATTATCGAGAGGTTTCCTTTAGCGATAATGATTACCTGGAGAAAAAGGGAGATACTTTAACTTATACGCTTCATGGCAAAGACCCGATAAATATTCCCTATTCGGGTGGCGCACTACAATATACCGGTTCGTTCGGCAATCTTCCGCTAATGCCCAGGAACGTATTGAATCTTGAAAAAAATTACTGCTTTAAGTTTACACTCAATTCATCGTTTACCTTTGGCGAACTGCAGACTTTTTTAAAAAAGAACCGTGCCTTTTTTACGTTAATGACCGGAACTTATTTAGCCTTAGAAGATATCCGTATCGATGCCGGCCAGAAAAGATGGCACACATTCAACATCAGTTTCAATAAACGAAATGTGTTTTATCCAACCGGATTTCCAGCAAAAAACAGGATGTTGTACCTGACAGACCTGGTGGCGCACGACTACTTTAACATTTTCCTTGATCTTTACGCAGATATCGAGTTACCTTTAAGGCACTATCTTAATTTCATTGAAAACGATAAAGACGATCCGGAGCAAGACCTGTTATCTCTGGTCGCTGCACTAGAGATCATGTTCAATAAGACCCATCAGGCTGTAAACTCGCAAATCGGAGAATTGTCGAAAGTGGCAAAGGAGATCCTGGCCCTGCCGGATATCAAGCCGCATCATAAAGATTTTTTATTGACCTTTAGAAAAGGTACAAAGTTCAAAGCGTTCCGGATCAGGGATAAACTCATTAAACTGATCGACGACAGTGAAACGCTGACGAAGCTTGTCAGACACAGCGAAACATTTACCGAGCAAGTTTTAAGCGCCAGGCATTATTTAGTTCATGAAGCCGACATGGCCAACAGTGAGCTTATTGGAAACGTTTTATTGCTCAGAAAAGCAAATATGAAGTTAAAGATCATACTGGAGTATTATTTACTGCTTTACCTAAAAATACCCAAAGAGGTAATCGAAAAAAGAATTTATCTCATTCTTCCTAATCATGTCCAATATACGGGTTAGGTTGCCCATAGTAGGCTCTATTTACATCTTAAATATAATTCAAATGCTGCGGATTGGGAAGATTATTGGCATAAAAGGAATATAGCCGCCCTACTCAAACAAAGATTATTAGAGACCAGCCCCATGAGAACCTGATATAGCCTATTCCCGTTTCGAAAAGTGAGACAAACTGACTATATTTTGATCAACAGGTAATTTTAGGTATTCGTTACTTTGTCAAAGTAAATTGATTTTAAAAACCTATATAACCCTGTATTATAGCTAGCGTTTGAAATTATATACTTGTTGGGGATAAGCTGTTTTAAAATGTATTCTATCCTTAAAACTAGGTATATCATAAGTGCGTAAACGGGCGAGTTTAACTTTATCAGGAAAATAATAATTCACTACGCTTTAGATAATTAAATACGACAAATTATCTAAAGTATTACTCAGAATCACTCTCCCCTAAATATATATTGGTTAAGTAAAGTCTCCTGCCCATCAGGAGGCTTTACTATTGGTTGTTGTTCGTTAGGTGATTTGTTATTGGGGTCATACAAAGAATAAATTATAATACCCCAAATAACTATGATTTACAATGAGATAAACTGACTAAAGAATGAACATTTTTTTAAACGGCATTAATTTAATTTGGCTGATTATGCCAATCAACAACCTTTTTACTAACGTCAGATTGTAGCTAAATCAAATGAGATTATTTACAGCAGTTTTTTCAATAACAATTATTTCTTCGGTATTATTGATCGCAACGCATATTGGAGCCCTGGATAGACAAGCAAATAAGAATAATCCTTTGCTAGATCCGACCCAATTTGATACAGTTTTAAATAATAAAAAAGTAGCCCTGTTCGAATTAAAAAACAACAAATGTAAAGCGTTTTTTACCAACTACGGAGCACGCATTGTAAGTTTAAATGTGCCTGATAAAAAAGGAATAATGACAGACGTAGTATTGGGATTTGGCTCAATTAAACAATTTATTACAGCTGGCGGTTTTTATGGATCGGCAATAGGGCGTTTCGGCAACAGGATTGCAAAAGGTACTTTTGTAATAGATGGTCAAACCTATCATCTGCCCCTAAATAATGGCGTTAACACGTTACACGGCGGTCCTCAGGGATTTCACTCTATAGTTTGGGACGCGAATAGACTGAACGATTCTACTTTGCAATTTTCGTACAAATCTCCTAACGGGGAAATGGGGTTTCCGGGCAACCTGGATGTGAAAATTACCTATCAACTATTGCGCGGCGCAACATTAAAAATAGATTATAAGACTACTACCGATAAAAAAACGGTTATTAATTTAACTAACCATACTTATTTTAATTTAAATGGCGAAGGTAGTGGATCCGTTTTGGAGCATAAGTTGCAAATATTTGCTGATAAGTATACCCCGGTAGATTCTACACTTATACCTACAGGCGAATTGGCATCCGTAAAAAACACGCCTTTCAATTTTTTAACTCCTAAAACTATTGGTAAAAATATTGAAGAAGAAAACGAGCAGTTAAAAAAAGGAAAAGGCTATGACCATAATTTTGTTTTGAACGGTAAAGGGTCAGCACATAAAGCCGCTATGGTTACCGGCGATAAGTCGGGAATTATAATGACGGTTATAACAGATGAGCCTGGATTGCAGTTTTATAGTGGTAATTTTATGATGGGAAAAAATAAAATGAAGAATGGTTCGACAGACCGCCTTCGTACAGCATTCGCTCTTGAAACGCAACATTTTCCAGATTCCCCTAATCAACCTGCATTTCCTTCAACTGAATTAAACCCCGGTCAGGTTTATCATTCGGTATCAGTATATAAATTTTCAGTTATTAAATAAAATGCTTAAAAAAATCAGCGTAATAGTTATTTTATTAATGTGGACACTGGTTGGGTACAGCCAATCTAAAACAGTAAGGCCTTCGAAACCTAACATCATTATTATTTATGTAGATGACCTGGGTTATGGCGATGTGGGTTGTTACGGAGCAACCGGCGTCGCAACCCCTTATGTCGACCAGATCGCAAAAAAAGGTTTGCGGTTTACCGATGCGCATTGTACTGCTGCCACATGCACACCGTCACGATTTTCATTGTTAACAGGCAGCTATGCTTTTCGTAATAACGCAGCGATACTGCCTGGCGATGCACCACTGATTATAAAGCCAGGAACCGGAACTTTACCCGCGATGCTACAAAGAGGCGGATACACAACCGGTATTGTTGGGAAATGGCATTTAGGCTTAGGAGATGGCTTTATTGATTGGAATAAAGAAATAAAACCCGGGCCCATGGAAATTGGATTCAATTATTCGTTTATAGTTCCCGCTACACTCGATAGAGTACCTACTGTTTTTGTAGAAGGACATCGTGTAATTAACCTTGATCCTAAGGATCCAATCAAAGTTGATTACGCAAAAAATATAGGTAATTATCCTACTGGTCTAAAAGCCCCGCAATTATTGAAATTTAAAGCCGATACGCAGCATAGTAATACGATTATCAATGGTATCAGCCGTATTGGTTATATGTCGGGAGGTAAAACAGCATTGTGGAAGGATGAAGATATGGCTAAAACCCTGTTAAGCAAGGCAAATAATTTTTTAAGTAGTAACAAGAATAATCCATTTTTTCTTTATTTCTCTCTTACGGACATTCACGTTCCGAGAGCCCCGAATGCCATATTTAAAAATAAAAGTAAAATGGGTAGTCGCGGAGACGACATTGCACAAATGGATTGGTCTGTAGGGGAACTTTTAAAAATGGTCAAAAAATTAGGGCTTTCAGAAAATACATTGATCATTTTTACAAGCGATAACGGCCCGGTGCTAAATGATGGTTACGATGATCATGCTGTGCAATTATTAGGCGATCATAAGCCTGGCGGTGTATTTAGGGGTGGTAAATACAGTGCTTTTGAAGCAGGCACGCGAGTACCAACAATTGTTTACTGGCCTGGTCATATTAAACCCGGAGTAAGTAGTGCCCTTGTAAATCAGGTAGATCTTTTCGCTTCGTTTGCAAAACTCATAAATCAAAAATTACGGCCCGCTGAGGCTCCGGATAGTTTTGAACTACTTGATCAGTGGTTGGGTAATAATAAACAAGGACGGAATGAGATGATCGAGGAATCGTTCACAATGTCATTGCGGATTGACGAATGGAAATATATTGATCCAGCAACTAAGCCAGTTCCCGGCTGGTTAAAAAATAAAGATGTCCAAACAGGTTTGGAGAATAAACCACAATTATTTAATTTGAAGAACGACCTTAGTGAGCAGTATAATCTTACAGATAAGTTTTCGCAAAGAACAAAGCTGATGAAGAGAAAACTAGACCACATCTTACGCTATCCTAGCAGACCATCGTATAAAAACTAAAACCTCATAGATTTAGAACAGCTTTTCACTGAACATACCAAAAGTGCAAACTCCTGTTTACTCGAAGCAAATTCTCGACGTTAATGCCTCTTATAAGGGAAGCTTGGACAAAACTAAGCCATTATAGTGTACTGTCAGGCCCTATCCTATTCTTATTAATCGACTTGAATTGAGACGATTCGACGTAAGAATGAACAAAATGTAACATTCCTGTGACTTATTATTGTGGTGAACTTAAATAAGCGGGAGCCTTCCCGTTACACCCAATTATAATCAAATAATATGAAAGAAATTTTACACAAAATTATTTTCACGTTGTGCTTTGTACTTGTATCCATAACTGGGGCATTTGCACAAACACGTGTTAGTGGTACAGTAACTGATGAGCAGGGAGCAACAGTTATCGGGGCCACTGTAAAAATTAAAGGAACTACAACCGCGGTTACTACCAATACCGATGGTAATTATGTCATCGATGTTCCTGCAAATGCAACCTTGGTTTTCTCATTTGTAGGCAGCGCTACACAGGAAGTGCCCGTCGGATCAAGAACCAAATTGGATATTAAGCTGCTGCCGGAAGGCAAATCGCTTGATGAGGTGGTTGTTGTGGGCTATGGCACCGTTAAAAAAAGCGACGTTTCAGGTTCGCTGGTATCATTAAAAGCATCTGACTTGACACCCGGTGCCAATGTGAACGTACAGCAAATGATGCAAGGTCGTGCAGCCGGCGTGCAAATATCGCAACGCAGCGGCGAGCCGGGCAGCGCCATGAGTGTTAAAATCCGGGGTGTTAGTTCAATATCAGGTGGCAACGATCCGCTGTATGTTATTGACGGAATGCCCGTGAACAACGGCTCACCTGTTACTGGTACTGGTGCGCAGTTTGTCACCAACCCAAATCCCCGTAACCCGCTTAACTCTTTAAACCCATCAGACATTCAATCAATAGAAATTTTGAAAGATGCTTCCGCTACTGCAATTTATGGGTCGCGAGGAGCTAATGGTGTTGTGCTGATCACTACCAAGCGTGGATCTACCGGCGCAATGAAGGTTAATTATAATGCTTATTACGGGTTTCAGCGGGTGGCTAACAGCGCAGATGTATTGAGTCCCCAGGATTATCACGATGTACTCAACGCGATCGTTGATGCTGGCGGAGGCTCGGCCGCAGAGCGCGTTGCCGATAATTTTGGTACCGGAACCAACTGGCAGCCCCAGCTTTTCAGAAATGCAAGAACGCAGAGTCATGATGTTTCTGTATCAGGTGGCAGCGCAAATAGTCGTTATTTCGCTTCGCTTGGGTATTACGATCAGGATGGTGTGGTGAAAAGCTCCGGACTAAAGCGATACACAGCCCGCGTTAACATTGAAAGTTCAGTTGCTAATAAATATGCGGTAGGCTTTAATTTAACCTCATCCTTTATTAAGGATAATATCGCATCTGTCGGGACTGGTATTAATGAGTCTGGCAGTGCTTTGTATTCCGCTATTTATTATGATCCTACTTCGCCCATTTATAATCCAAACGGTACTTATTATCGCTCCTCCTTCATGACCATGGATAACCCACTGGCTTTGATCTACGGCCAAACAGCTAACAGCGATTCATACCGCACTGCCGGTACAGCCTACGCTGAATATTTTCTGATGCCTTCGCTATCTGTAAAAGCACGTGTAGGGGGTGATGTAAACAGTAGCCAGAAAAATGTTTTCGTCGATCCTTCAACAACCCTGGGTATTCCGGGTGGGGTTGCATCAATCCTTACCGGCACCAATAATTACTATATGGGCGAGGGTACCATTGCCTACAAACAGGGCTTTGGTAAACATGATATTAACGCCGTTGCGGGTGTTACTTATGAGCATTTTGGCTCATACTCCTTTAGCGGAAACGCACGAGGCTTTGCACTGCCGGATTTAACCTATAATGCCCTGGGTTCAGGAAACGCAGCACTCAACCAAATCAACAGCGGAAGGGCATCTACCATTATTGCCTCTTACCTTGCACGGGTAAATTACACCTATAATAATAAGTATATATTAACAGCATCATTCCGTGCTGACGGATCGTCCCGGTTCGGGCCAAATAATTCTTTTGGTTATTTCCCATCGGCAGCCCTGGCCTGGAAATTACAGGAGGAAGATTTTATTAAGCAATACGATTTCATCAATGAGTTAAAAGCAAGGGTCAGTTATGGTGCTATTGGTAATCAAAACATTGCCAACTACCTTTATATCCCTACCTACTCTATTGGCGGCGACGCCATATTTGGCGCAAACAGATATTCGTCTATCGCGCCTTCCAGGAACGAAAACCCAGACTTGAAGTGGGAAGCGGCAAAGCAGTTTGATGTGGGTGTTGATTTCGGTTTATTTAACGGCCGTATCAGGGGAAGTATTGAATATTATAAACGCAATACCGACGACCTCTTAATAAGCCTTCCTCAGCCGCTAAGCACAGGCTTTGGCTCTCGTACAGTAAACATCGGCGCCATGACCAATTCAGGTGTCGATATTCAGCTAGGCGCAACTATTATTCAAAAAGACGGTTTTACCTGGACAGTTGACGGAAACGTATCATTTCTTAAAAATAAGGTGCTTAACGTGGGGCCGCTAAGCAGAATTATTACCGGTGGTGCCGGCTTTATTTCTAATGCCACCATCATTACCCCGGGCGAATCCATCAACTCTTATTACGGCTATGATATTGTTGGGACGTGGCAAACCGGCGACGATTTCTCAGTAGTAAAAGACAAGGTAAAACCGGGAGATATCAAATATCGCGATGTGAACAATGATGGAACAATAACAGATGCCGACAGGGTTATATTGGGTAAGCCGCTTCCGGATATGAATTATGGGTTAACTAACACAATATCTTACAAAGGTTTATCACTAACAGCTTATATCGAAGGCACTAAGGGTAGCAGTATTCTTAATGCAATGATGGTAGATTCGTATTTTCCTATCAGTTTCCGACGAAATAAGTTGGCAGAACCTTATCTGAACCGTTGGACGCCGACTAATCCTACAAATGAATATCCATCGTTTGTAAACCCAACCTCGCAGGGTCAACGCCAAGTGAATTCTAAAACTGTTGAAAGCGGTGATTACCTGCGCCTGCAATCAGCGAGGTTGTCCTACAATGTACCGATGAAAAACAAGTTTGTTAAAAGCTTGAATGTATACGCGACAGGGAATAATTTGTTCACTATTACTAAGTATAAGGGTGTGGATCCGGCGGTAAATTCTACCGGTGATGATGTGCTTAAAATAGATTTTGCCTCCTATCCCTATTCAAGAACTTTCTTATTTGGTTTAAACGTTCAATTCTAAAAATCATGAAAACTTTAAAATATATTGTTTTGTCAGCTTGCCTGCTAATATCGGCTGGAGGTTGCAAGAAAATGCTTCAGGTCACTCCAGAAGCCGAATTTGCTCCGGCAAATGTGCTTACCTCAGAAAGTGGCATAAAAGCCTTGCTTTTTTCGTCGTATCAAAACTATCAGGATCAGCCTAATATGCGTGACGTCATAAATATTGCGGAGGTGACCACAGATATGGCCTTTAACTCGGGTGGAAACGAAAACTTGTATCTTACCCAATTTATCAACTTCGCATGGGACCCTTCTATGTCCCAGTTTCAGGGCGTTAACTGGGGGCCCTCATACCGCGTTATTCGCGATGCTAACCTGGTTTTGGAAAGTATTGGAAATGTACAAGCCTCAGATGCCACTAAAAAACAATTTGCCGCAGAAGCGAGATTTTTGAGGGCGTTAGCCTATGTCACCTTATATAACTGGTATGGGCCGGTGCCTTTAAGAACAAGTAGCACGCAGGATGCAAACCTGGCTAAAGCTACCGATGACCAGATGAAAACCTTCATTGAAACGGAAATAAACACCGCGGTGACCGACCTGCCAGATCCTGGTAAGGAAGAGGCGCTCGGAAGGGCCACAAAAGGTGCCGCGCTGGGGATATTAACTAAATTTTTACTAAATACCAGGCAGTGGCAAAAAGCGGCCGATGCAGCTAAGCGCGTGATGGATTTGAATTACTACCAGTTATACCCGGTTTTTAAAGACATGTTTAAGGTGGAAAATGAAGGGAACAAAGAGATGATCTTTGTGATGCCTTGTATTAACCAAACCGATCAGGGAAATTGGATGGCTGCTGGTGCTATGCCAACCGCCTTTCTTTCAACACCGCAACTGCCCGAATATAAATGGATAGCGGGTATTCAAAATTTTGCAACCATGTATCGCCTCAGAGACCAACTGGTAAACACCTTCGCCACTAATGATGCCCGGTTTATACCTGTTATGCGAACTTATGTAAATACTTCGAACGTAACCATCAATTTGCAAGCGACTGTTGATAACTGCCGCAGTATGAAATATTTTGATAATAGCGCAGTTAAGAACGATCATGGTAACGACTTTCCGATCATTCGTTATGCCGATATTTTACTAAGCAGGGCCGAAGCGGTGAATGAGTTGAATGGCCCAACTATCGAAGCGCTTGGCTATATAAATCCTGTTAGGGTGAGGGCGGGTATCCCGCAACTAACCTTAGTTGACGTGCCCACTAAGGATCTTTTTCGGGCTGCAATTCTTAGAGAACGTGGCTGGGAATTTATTATGGAAGGAAAACGCAGGGAAGACCTGATCAGGCAGGATAAATTCATTCCGCTGGCAAAAGCTCGAGGATTGAACGCGCGCGATGAACAAGTGCTTTTCCCAATTCCGCAGGTAGAGATAGATGCCAATAAATCAATGGTACAAAATAAAGGGTATTAATCAATCTGATTTTACGAATACAAACCCTTACCGGCGCTGCTTTAACAACAAAGCAGCGCCTTTTATTCTTTAATTAAATGACACAACAACTAACGAGAAGGCAGGATGAAAATAAATTTAAGCTATGAGAAATTTTAAATTCGCATTTCTATTAATTATTGCAGGATTCATAGTCGCTATGGCAATTTCCTGGCGCAAAGATGATCCAAAAAAAGGTGGGGTTCAAAAACAATCCCTTAAGCAACCCAATATTGTCCTGATTTTGGGAGATGATATGGGATATTCCGATATAGGATGTTATGGCGGTGAGGCAGCCACTCCTAATCTGGACAAGCTGGCGCGAGAGGGATTAAGATATACCCAGTTTTACAACACCGCACGATGCTGTCCATCGCGGGCTTCGCTGATTACCGGCTTAGACCCTCATCAGGCGGGTATGGGCTGGATGACCACCGATGATTTTAATTTGCCGGGTTATAGGGGTGACTTGAGTCATAACGCGGTAACAATAGCTGAGGCACTGAAGTCCTCAGGTTACGCAACCTACATGACTGGAAAATGGCATTTGAACTTACACCCAACACCGACGAGTAGCAAGGAAAATTGGCCGTTACAGCGGGGCTTTGATCACTATTACGGCACGATATTAGGCGCTGCTAACTATTTTGATCCCGGTTATTTGTGTCGCGACAATAAATTAATTACACCTTTCACGGACTCGCTTTACAAGCCAGCTTCCTACTATTTTACAGACGCTATTTCAGATAATAGCGTAAGGTATATTCGGGAACGGGAAAAGGATAAACCACTATTCATGTATGTAGCTTATACGGCGGCTCATTGGCCATTACAGGCTCCAGATAGTGTAATAGCAAAGTATAAAGGCCGTTTTGACAAGGGTTATGAAGTTCTTCGAAAAGAAAGATTGGAGCGGATGAAAAAATTAGGCGTCGTTGACAAATCGGCTGAGTTATCACCTTATGACGGTAAGCCTTGGTCAGAAGAAAAAGCAAAGCCCGCTATGTTGCGCAGAATGGAGACCTACGCTGCTATGATAGATGTTATGGATCAAGGAATAGGCCGAATTATTATGCAATTAAAAAAAGAGGGTATTTATGAAAATACTTTAATTTTCTTCTTACAGGATAACGGCGCATGTGCTGAAATTATGGGTGGTGGCGAAACCCGTCCTGTCGCGAAAAATCCCGATAAAATCCGTAAACCAGCGCCTGATGCCCTGGTTTATTCAAATAACCCGCCGATAACTCGTGATGGTAAACTCGTAATGGAAGGTAAACAGGTTATGGCTGGTCCGGCTGATACTTATGTTTCATACATGCAGGAATGGGCGAATGTTTCAAATACCCCGTTACGGAAATTTAAACATTATGTACATGAAGGAGGAATAGCAACACCGCTTATCGTGCATTGGCCTGCGGGAATTAAAGCGCATGGAGAAATCCGAACTGAGATTGGACATGAAATGGACATTATGCCCACTATCCTTGATGCAGCAAAAATAAAGTATCCCCTCACCTATCAGAAACGTAATATTATACCTGTTGAAGGTATCAGTTTGATGCCGAGCTTTTCTGATGAGCCAATAAAACGCGAAGCAATTTATTGGGAGCACGAAATGAATCGCGCGGTTCGTATGGGTAAATGGAAATTGGTGAGTGAAGGAGAACTTAGAAATCAATTCTATAAGTCATCCCCTTGGGAGTTGTATGATCTGGTTAATGACCGTAGTGAATTGCATAATTTAGCAAGTAAAAATCCAGTTTTGGTCAAAAAGATGAGCGATATGTGGGATGCCTATGCAATTCGTTGCCAGGTATTTCCCTCGCCATGGAAAAAAACTAAAGAATAGTAAGTAACGATTTTCCCTAAAATTAACATTCGTAAAAAGGTGGGACCTATTTGGGTTTCACCTTTTTTTTATATTAATAATTGCAAAAAAGAGCAAACTAGGCTTGCTAATAAACAGACTAACAGTGGCATATATTGATTGATTAGATTTGATGAAATATATCTGTTCATTTTCGGCGGCCTGGTGACTAATATTTAAATAAACCAATAGTGAAGTCTCCTGATGAGCAAGAGACTTCACTGACCAACTAACCTGTTTGAAGAGAGTTACTGATAATGGGTCAGGTTATTCGGCGAAATTGATTGCCGCCGCATTATCAGAATATCTTTTTTTATTTATCTTATTTGACTATACCCTTGCTTAACATATCGAGTAAGTTGGGTCTTTAATTGTCGCACTTTTTCAGGATATTGATTGTATAAGTTTTTACTTTCCATTGGATCCATTTTTAAGTTATATAATTGGCCAATAGGGCCATCTTTAACTGGTTTAAGTTCAGATGGCTCAGTGAATCCACCCGAACCCAGGCCATCAATAAACTTCCAGTCACCCGCCTTGATAGCCAACATGCCTCTGGATGATTCATACAATATGTCTTTTCTCGATGTTGTAGACGAAGCTGTACCGGCTATTACTTTATAAAAGCTGAAACTATCCTCACCAAATGACTTTTTGATGCGTTGGCCGGTCATTTCAGCAAAAGTAGCCATCAGGTCTACAAGGCTAACGGTTGATGTATAGTTGAATGCTTTTTTGATTTTTGCCGGCCATTTTATAACTAATGGTATATGATGTCCACCATCATAAATATCTCCCTTTTGACCACGCCGGCCTGCATTACTTTCGTGATTATAAACCTGGATATCATCTTCTGTCCACGGAGCGCCGTTGTCACTTGCGAATATGATAATTGTATTATCACTGATATTTAGCGCTTTTAAAAGGGTAGTTACCCTATTAACAACATTGTCCACCTGCAAAACAAAATCGCCATAGCTCCCCAAGGCGGTTTTTCCTTTGAAACTCTCATTAACAAGCCATGGTGTATGTGGTCCGGTTAGGGGAAGGTAAAGCAAAAATGGCTGATCGGGTTTATTTTTTACTTGTGAACTTATAAAGGACATTCCTTGGTTAACAATTGTGTCAAGGCAATTTTCCATTTTAAAGGAGCGGGACATTTCCCCATTTCGCCACCATATCCCGCGTTCCCAATAAATATCGTCGCTGTTGGTATATTTTTTATCCCAGACCGGATTTGTAGTGTCAAGTTTATGCGGATAGGCATCCGCTGTCAGTATTATTTCCGGATCCACCACCTGGCTGTTCTTAATAAAGGTATATGGCGGCATATCCAGTGAAGCGGGCAAAATAAAACTATAATTGAATCCCAGCGCATTCGGGCCTCTGCTCACTTCTTTTCTAAAATCAGTATTGGTATAACCTCTTCTACCAGCGTCCGGGATTTGCGGCAACAATGGATCTTTAAGCCCCCACGATACACCCAAATGCCATTTGCCTATAGCTGCCGTAGCATAGCCGGCTTTTTGCATCAAAGTGCCGATTGTTTCCCGCTCGGGTTCAATTAATGGTTGTAAATACCCTAAGTATTCCCGTTGTTTAGGCACCCTGAAATAATACCTCCCGGTTAATATACCATAGCGGGACGGTGTACATACTGCTCCGCCAGAATGGGCATCCGTAAAGGTTATTCCGCTTTTTACAAGCAGGTCTATATTTGGTGTTAACGTTCGGGCCTTTTTGTTTAAAGCCGCCACATCACTGTAGCCCATATCGTCAGCCAATATGATGACCACATTGGGCTTCTCGGGGTGATGGCTTTGGCCAAAACCAGGATATTGTGCGCTAGTCAGAATCGTTAAAAAGAGGATCCCCAGGAATTTTTTTTTGTTTTGCATAGCTAATAAATAAAAACCCTGCCGACAAAACCGGCAGGGGTATAAGGTATTACCAACCCGGGTTCTGAGTCAGGTTATGATCTAAATTAATCTCATTTTGAGGAACGGGCCACAGATAATGCTTAGGCAAAAACACCCGGTTGCCACCTGAAAGCGATTTGATCGTTTGCAGGTTGCCTGAAGCGTCCTTATAGGTCATCCCGAAAACAGCACCGGCCATAACCGTTTCCCCGGTTTTCCAGCGGCGCATATCGTAAAGGTGCAAACCTTCAAAGGCCAGTTCAATAGTGCGTTCATGGCGAACGATAGCCCTCAGCTGGAGCTGCGACTGGCCGGCGGGAATCGACGGTAATTTCACATCGGTCCGCCCATTCCGTACCAAATTGATCGCGTCATAAACTGATTGGTCAATCTGGTTAAGCTCAATCTTGGCTTCCGCATAAGTTAGCAATACTTCAGCGTACCTTAACAGAATAATGTTGATACCACAATTTGTGGTATTCGCATAGTCGCTGGCATTGATATATTTTTTGATAGCGAACCCGGTCGTTGATGCCATAAAAGTATTACCCACGGCATCCGGCGTTCCGCTGGTCGGAATAGGCTTATAGACGGCACCGCTTGGTAATGCGTCACCATCCACGAAGATCGAGAACTTCAACCTGGGATCGCGGTTGGTATAAGGATTATAGGGATCGAATCCACTGCCAGCATCAGCGATGTTCTTACCGTTGGCTGTTTCATAAGCATCCACAACCGCTTTCGTAGGTACATAGGTGCTTTGACCATTCTTCTGGGAATAAGGCGCCAAAACGCTAAATACAGCGTTTGCGTAGCTGCTGGCCAAAAATTGTTTGTCGAGTATCACTTCCTTGTTGCTTTCGGCAGCATAGGTAAACAGCGTTGCATAGGTTGGGTATAAACTATACCCCGTCACGTTGTTACAGGCATCAACGGCTTTTTGGTAGTTTCCGGACAGGAGATCAGCACGTGCTTTTAATGCCCAGGCTGCTCCTTTGGTCACGCGGCCAATATCAGCGGACGTATACGTGGCCGGAAGCAGACCGGCGGCAGCTTCCAGTTCGTTGTCAACGAATTTCCAGATGTCGGCAACAGGCGTACGGCTGAGTTGAGATGCTTCTGCTATATCAACCGGCTGAGTCACCAGTGGTGCATCGCCGAACAGTGCCGCTAATTTAATATATTGGTAGGCCCGCAAGGCCCTCGCTTCACCTTTATACTGGTTGATCAGCGTGATATTGGATGAAGTGATCTTGTCTACGTTCGCTAAAAAATAGTTGCAAGCCGCGATGCCAGTGTACGCAGCAGACCACTCGGTACTGATTTTGGTATTAAAAGTATCGTAAGTGCCCTGTTCGATGGGGTATTGCTCATTCAAAGTACCGTTCGTATGAGCGATCTCGGTCAAACCGTCCCAAGAGATCACGTTAACGCCGTCCAGGTCCCGGTAAAGTGCGTTTACGGCCAGTTTGGCATCGCCATCATTTTTCCAGAATAATTCTGAAGAGAGGCGATCATCGGGCACCGTATCCAGGACCTTGGTACAACTAACATTAAAAAGCAGGGTGCTTATCAAAAGAAATTTATAGGTTTTCATTGCTTAAGTTTTAAATTAGAATTGAACATTTAGCCCAAACGAATAAACAGACGTTTGCGGATAATAATTAGAGGTACCTGAGGTGATCTCCGGGTCTATGTGCAGCTCATTCAGTTTTGAAAAGGTAAGCACATTGGTAGCTTGCGCGTAAACCCTTACCTTGGAGAGTATTTTCGATGGTATAATGCTCGAAGGAATCGTATAACCCAGCTGCAGGTTTTTTAACCGTAAATAAGACCCGTCGGTCACTAACCGATCAGATGATTTCACATTCCGCAGATCAAATTTGATCGGTCTTGGGAACCGGGCATCCGGGTTTGCTGCCGTCCAAAAATTATTATTGTAAATATCCGGAACAAAACCTTCCTGGTTACCCATCTCAGTCAATGCGCCGGATAAACGGACGTCAACATCGGCCGCACCCTGGAAAAGTGCATACAGATCGAAGTTTTTGAAGGATAGACTGCCGTTAAAACCGTACAGGTATTTCGGGAATGTATTACCTATATTGGTCATATCATCGGCGTTTATCTTACCATCGCCATTCAGGTCCAGGTATTTAACATCGCCCGGTTTACTGTTCGCGGCATAGGTAGGGTATGCGTCCACCTGCGCTTGTGTTTGGAAGAGACCGTCGGCTTTATAACCCCAGAGCGTATTGATCGGCAGACCGGTTTTGATGATAAACATGCCATAGGAATCCCCTGTCGATTGAATATAAGGCCCTGTGCCCTTTAGGTCCGTCACCAGGTTTGAATTGATGCTAAAGTTGGCACTAACACTATAACCTAAACCAAAGTCAGTTTTATTTCGGTAGTTAATCCCGAACTCATAGCCCGTGTTTCGGACCGATCCGGCATTCTGCGGCGGGGCATTCAGGCCAACTGTCGCCGGTATTCCTAAATTCAATAGGATATCCCGCGTGTCTTTTTTATAATAATCAAAGGTAACGTCCAGATGATTATTTAAGAAAGAAGCGTCTAAACCAAGGTCCAGTTGCTGAGTCGATTCCCAACCTAAATTTTGATTCGCCAAGGAAGTCAGCCGGAATCCATTGACAACCGTGCCGCCAAAATCATAAGGTACGGCATTCAATGAAGCGTAATAGCTATATAAATCAACCGACTGATTACCGGTTATGCCGTAGGATCCCCGTATTTTCAGATCATTGACCACATCTTTGAGCGGAGAAAAGAACTTTTCCTGGGAGATCCGCCAGGCAGCTGAAAATGATGGGAAAAAACTATAACGTTTATCGCCTGTAAATTTGGAAGAGCCATCATAACGGCCGTTGACTTCAAACAGGTACTTATCCGCGAAATTATAATTGAAACGGCCAAAGAACGATTGCAACCCGAAGGTAGCATCATAACCGGTATTGGTTTTTGTCCCATCATTAGTACCTAGATTGAGAGATTGCAAATCGTTATTATAAAAACCCTGGCGGTAAGCAGTTTCAAAGGTACGGGTATTAGTTATCACCGAGTAACCCGCCAGGCCTTTGAAATGATGGTTATCGATATTCTTTTCGTACGTCAGCAAATTATTCCAGGTATACTCCCGCAAAGTGTTTCTGCCCTCGGTCAGGCTATTCGTCGATACTGTCTTAGTGATATTGGTGTTTTTGTCAAAATTGGTATAAGCGTTAGTGAAATTATGCTGATTGGTGTGATTCGAGCGCAATCCCAATTGGGTGGATAATTGCAATCCGGGGATGATAGTCCAGATTGCTTTGGTGTTGGCAATCAGTGATTCATCATATTGCTTAAATACACCGCTCTTTTCTGCATACATTAAGGGGTTATTTCCCTGGTTGCTTAAACCGTAAGTTCCATCATCGTATTTAGGCACCGCGAATAATGACCCGTGGAGCACGTTGTTCCAGGGTTCAACCGCAGGTGTAGTAGAGTAATTGTAGCGGTAGTCAAGGTCGGCATTGATGCTTATTGCCTTAGAGGGGTTAAAATCTGAGTTTAGTTTGATCTCTCCCAGTTTATCTACATAGTTAGCGGCGATACCGTCCTGTTGTTGAAAACGCGTGCTTAAACGTGTTTTAAAAACATCGTTTCCGCCAGCTACCGCAAAATTGTGGTTTTGCTGCGGTGCGGTTTTTATCACGGTATTGAACCAGGTTGCCGGCAACGGGTATTTTTCCCGGTCCGTGGCATTTACCCAGGTATTGATGCCAGCATCGGTGAACTTATCAGGGACCGTTAGCCCTGCATTTTGATAAGCTGCCTGTTCCAGCCTAAAATATTGCTCTGTATCCATGAATACCGGTTTGTTTACCGCCTGTTGGAGACCATAATAGCCGTTATAGGTGACTATTGTTTTATTTGTCTTGGCACGTTTAGTAGTTACCAGGATTACGCCATTGGTAGCCCTTGATCCATAAATGGCGGTTGACGACGCATCTTTAAGTAAGGTCATACTTTCAACATCGTCAGGGTTGATAAAGGCCAGGCTTTGCTCAATGCCATCGATAATGACCAAGGGGTCGTTTTTACTCAGGTCAAATGCACCCCGGTCCGCGTCAGCGTTGTTGATATTGAAAGTAGTTACGCCGCGCACCCGGATCGTAGCAGCGGACCTGCCCGGCGCGCCGCCCTGATCTAGTACGGTAACGCCCGCCGCTAACCCTTGTAAAGATTGTTGGAGGTTCGATACCGGGCGTTTGTTGATATCTTCGCCACTCACCTGGCTTACCGAGCTGGTCAACGTAATTTTCTTTTGGGTGCCATAACCAACCACAACGACATCGTTAAGCGATTTGGTTTCTTCGACCAACGTTACATTAATCGTATTACGGCCCTTAATAGCTATCTCCTGGTTCTCAAAGCCAACGTAGGAAAAAACAAGCGTGCCGGTTCCATCGGGAAGCAGGATGTTATATTTCCCATCCGTGCCTGTCGCTACGGCGGTAGTGGTTCCCTTTAGTTTCACGGTTACACCGATGAGCGTTATCCCCTTGGCATCCGTAACCAAGCCACTCACCGTAAATGCAGCAAGATCCTTTGCGGTTGTGGCCTGTGTCATTACCGGCTTTGGAATGACCAGGATCGTTTTTTGATTGACCTTATATATGAAGGGCTGGTTGGCAAAACACTGTTTTAAAGCCTCCTCCAGCGAGGCATCCTTTAAATGGATATCCATGTTATTAGCCTGATTGATCAACTCCGTTTCATAGAGGACACTATAGCCGCTCTGCCGGTGGATATCATTCAGCACCGCACGAAGGCTGACATCTTTTTTATCGATGTTGATCTTTTGTGCAATGGAGGTCGCGCTGACCTGTAGGAACGTTAGCAGACATAAGATGAAGGACAATCTCATAATCAATAGTAATTTAGGCAGCCTGCGGGTAGCTTCCCCGCATTTTGCAGCAGAATTTTTATACATTTGAATATTAGGTTTAAATAATAATTGGTTCAGAAATTGGTTATTAATTTATCCTGAGCGCTGAGTGATCGGCTTTTACCAGGGGCGCGCCAACGCTCCTGGTATTTTTTCAGGTATAGTGTAAAAGAGTAATGTTAATCCATAATAATCACGCTCCTTCCTTCTATTTTGTAATTGATACCCCCAACTTCCCGCATGTTATCGAGCAGTTCAGTTATTTGCTTATAGCGTGATATAGTACCGCCGAATTTTTTATGGGCCAAATTACCGCGGTATTCCACATCCACATCATACCAGCGGGCCGCCTCTTTCATGACCTCCTTGATATCAATATCATTAAAAACAAAGAAGCCGTTTTTCCAAGCCACAGCCTGATCGGGATCCGCAGTAATCACCTTTAGCCGGTCATGGTCAGCGGAATTCAACTGGGCCTGCTGGCCTGGTCTCAACAATAATGAGCGATTACCGACAGCTATTTTGACGCTGCCCTCCAGCAAAGTAGTTTTAGCGATATCATCGTCGTTATAGCCATTTACATTAAAATGGGTGCCCAATACTTCGATGATCTGACCTTTGTTGATCACCCGGAAAGGTTTGGCGGCGTTATGCGCAACTTCAAAGTATGCCTCGCCGTTTAACCGGACAGTCCGGTCAGAACCGGTAAACGCGGTAGGAAAGGTCAGCGAAGAAGCCGCGTTTAAAGTAACCAGGGTACCGTCAGCAAGCGTGACGGTATATTGACCGCCTTTGGGCGTAACCATGGTATTATAGCCAACCGTAACGGCGTCACCACTCTTGTGCTGGTAGGTGATGTGACCATCTGCGGTTTTGTTAATGGTCGTATTACTTTCCTTAGCTACTTCGCCGGTTTTGAGGCCGGTTAAACTGATTGTCTTACCATTTGCTAAAATCAGGGATGCCACATTACCACCGGGATGCGGTACTGTTCTTATTTTCTGCGCGGAGACCCGCAGTTGTGATTTATCATGCGGTTTTAAAACAAAGTAAAGTCCGGCACAAAAAGTCAGGATGACCGCTGCCGCCGCAGCGAATCTCGGCCAGACTTTTCTTGGGTTCCTGAATTCGTGTAAACCGGCACGCTTAAGTGTACCCAAGCGGATTTCCTCTGCCAGACGATCAAAATCGTCCGTGTCCCGGAGAGACTTCTGGTTAGCGCACGTATGATACCACGCCTCCACTAATTTTTGCTCATAGGCGGTTGCTGTACCATTAAGGTATTTTTCGATCAGTTGATCGACTTGCTGGTTATTCATGAAGACGGTTTACTTTTATTGGTTTATAAAAGTAAAACACTTGAGAAAGGGCCAGGGAGTATCGCGGCTTAAACTTTTTAATATGCTAAATGATTGTCATTGACATCTTATGACGTTTCACATTTAGCAACCGCGAAGATGAATATCAGTTGTTTACTATACTGTTTAGGGGGTTATTATTTGATATGTATGTCAACACTTAATATTTTTTTAATTCAATCAATGACACATAAGCAGCAAAATTGCGGCCCCTGAATTTCTTAAGTTCTGCCGGATCACTTTGATGGATTTACCTACTTGTTTTTTCACCGTTTTATCAGAAATATTGAAGATTTTCCCGATCTCCTTATACGAAAGATAGTTTTTTCGGCTTAACTCAAACACCTGCCGCATCCTCGGGGGCAATGCAGCTATCTCTCTTTCTATAGCGACCGCCAAATCGCGTTCGTCCAGATATTGAAGCGTGGCTTCGCTGGCTTCTTCAGCGAAAGCAGCTAAAGCTTTAAGATATTCACCCCGATATTTTTCATGGCGCATCGCATTCAGCACCTTCCGACGGGCCGACACGTAAAGGTATCCTCCAAAATTCTGTTGTTCTGGCAGTGTAACTGCCTGTTGCCATAAGTTACCAAAAGTTTCCTGGACGATGTCTTTAGCATCATCTTCATTGCGCAACATTTTATAAACATGGCTATAGATCAGTCGCCAGTAACGATTATAAATTTCCGTAAAAGCAGCCTCATCGCGTGATCTTATGAGATCAAGCAATTCGTTGTCGGCTAATGAATTTAATGCTGCCATCTGCTGGAACTTACACTATCAAGAATGGCGAATCAGGTACCAGAGGGTAGGCTGATCGTCTGGTTTATCGCTAATGATCTGCAACACATCTGAACCCTAGATGTTCCATGCCGCTATCCTCGGTACTTTTCATCCGGCGCGCAACACGATAGCCGGAACAATAGCTGTCATTACATAAGAAAGAACCTCCGCGTATAACTCGTTTTTGTGCATAGGGTTCATCAGGATCATAGCTTTTGACTGGGCCCCGAGGATTGGCTACGCCTTTTGGGTTATTAATGGTTTGATAATATTTATTGTTATAATAATCGGCGCACCATTCCCAAACATTTCCCGCCATATCATACAATCCATATCCATTTGGTTTAAAGGATGCCACGGGTGATGAATAAAAGTATTTGTCTTTTAGTGTGTTCTTGTTAGGAAAATCGCCTTGCCAGGTATTTGCCTTAGGAACACCGGCATCAATCGGTTCATTTCCCCATGGGTATATTTTATTATCAAGCCCACCTCGTGCAGCCCATTCCCATTCAGCTTCCGTTGGTAAGCGCTTGCCTGTCCATTTGCAATAAGCTACTGCGTCAAACCAAGAAATATGTACTACGGGATAGTTTTCTTTCCCTTTAATATTGCTTTCGGGGCCATGAGGATGTCGCCAGTTAGCACCATTCTTCCAGCTCCACCACTGGCTATAATCATTGAGATTTACTTTATGGTCTGCCTGCTTAAATACTAATGAGGCTGCTACGAGTAATTTGTCATCAGGCTTGGGTGTGCCCGGAGGTACCTGTTTTTTTATTTCCTCCCAATCCGGTTTGCGTTCGGCGATAGTAACATAGCCGGTAGCCTTTACAAATTTTTTAAATTGTTCGTTCGTAACTTCAGTAACGTCAATCCAAAATCCACTAACCGCCACTTTGTGCTTAGGAAATTCATCAGGTGCGGCTTGTTTGTTGTCGCCTCCCATAGCAAATGTTCCGCCTTTTACCCAAACCATACCCTTGTGAACGGGCTTGATGATGTCTGCGTTAATGGCTGCATTTATTTGTAAAGATGCGAATCTTACCGGTAGGTTTGACTCGCAGCAGACTGCAGCTTTTTTTCCGGTAGGTATAGATTGTCGCCCGGTTTTTGCTGGAGATGGATTTTTTTGCGTGCAGGCCATCAACGTTATAGTTATAACCGCATTAACAACATTTAATTTCAGGAACGGGATATTCATAGTAGGCTATCAGTCTTTAATGGTCCATTCTTTCGGCGCTACAAACCCCTTGCGGCCAAGCGCAAAAGGCGGTAATACCATTGCAGGCTTAATGTTGCTATAACGTTCGAGCTCATTTTTCAGCTCGTCATATTCTTTTTTATGCTGACCCGCTACGTTTTCTTTTTCTGAGAAATCTGTAGAGATTTTAAACAATTGATCTTCCGTAATATTCATCTGTGGACCGGCCTTGGCTGCCACGATCAATTTCCAGTCCTGATTAACTATGGCGCCGAGCCCCAAATAGAAATTCCGGTCAATATGCAGTACCTTCCCCGTCAAGGCCGGCAACACGCTGATACCGTCAAATCTTTTTATAGGTTTCCGGTCAACTCCGGCGATGTCCAGTAACGTGGGCATTACATCAATATAGCCCATTAACTGGTCGCTTGACCTGCCGCCTTTAAAACCAGCGGGCCATCTGATGATGGCCGGAGCCCGCACACCACCTTCCCACTCGGTTCCTTTTGATCCACGCAAAGAACCGCTTGATCCGCCCTCTGCTATTTGAGCGCCATTGTCACTTTCAAATAAAACGATGGTATTGTTTTCGATGTTTAGGTCTTTGAGCGTTTTCAGGATACGACCAATATTTTCGTCCATGTTTGATACAATGGCCGCATAAGTTTGTGCCTTGGTATTTCCACGCCCTTCTTCGCCCTCCCTGTCTGTGTGTGGAAAGGACGGTTTAGACTCATCGTAGCCATACTTTAAGAGGTCCGTTTTTTTAGCCTGTAACGGAGAGTGTGAGGCATTAAAAGCTACGTATAAAAAAAAAGGCGATTCTTTGACGTAATTTTTGATGCTTTTTACAGCTTCATCAGCTATCAAATCTGTTGAATAGCCACTATCGTAACTTGGTTTAAAATCGTTATGCCAATCTAATTCGCCTTCTCTTTTATGAGAGAAATAATCTACGTAGCCATTCAAAAAGCCATAGAAATGAGTAAAACCCCTGTTTAAGGGATGATATTTGAGCGACGAATGCCCTAAATGCCATTTGCCGATAATTGCACGATTTTTATATCCCGCTTCTGCTAAAACCTGAGGCAAAAATACTTCGCTGGTATCCACGCCGAATTTAGACCATGGTGGTATTATTGAACGCAAGCCCACACGGTCAGGATAACGCCCGGTAAGTATACCCGCTCGTGTCGGAGAGCATAAAGCTGCGGTATAAAATCGCTTTAATTCAATACCATCTTTGGCAAATTTGTCAATATTGGGCGTCTTAATGGTACTGCCGTGATAACCAACGTCTCCCCAGCCCAAGTCATCCGCAAGGATGATAATAATATTGGGTTTAGCTTTTGTTTGCGCACCAGCTATAAAGCTGATGGAAAATAACAGTATGGCGGCTAAAAATATAAATGGTTTCATAAGACTATATAAAAGCGAAGACACTTATTTCGGACCATTAACGCTGTAGCCCTGGCTTTTTTGTTGTTCTAATAGATCTTTAAGTTCTTTAACAACATCGGGATATTTGCTGTACAGATTGGTCGTTTCACGTTCATCCTTTTCCATATCATATAATTGACCCGGGAAGTTGTCATTAGGGTCCTTGGCCGACCAGCCACCGCTGCCATTACCGTCAATAAATTTCCATTTGCCTTTACGAATAGCAAACATACCATCGTTAGAATGGTGTATGATGCTTGGCCGCACTACTTTTCCTGTGCCATTTAGTAAAGGCCAAAAGTCGTAACTATCTGGTCCGGCACCGGCCGGCAATTTTTGATGGGTCATATCGGCAAGCGTTGACATTATATCAACCAAACTGATCACTTCGTTACTACTACGATTGCCATTGATTCCTTTCGGCCAACTGAAAATAAGTGGAATATGATGGCCGCCTTCCCAAATGTCTGATTTTTCGCCGCGGAAAATATAATTTGCTTTATGTAGCGGAAAAGCGGCTATATCCGCCTTTTTCCAGTCTGCGCCATTGTCTGATGCAAAGATTACTAAGGTATTATCAGCAAGCTTCAGGCTATCTAAACAGCGTAATACTCGGCCAACTGCGTCATCTGTATGCGCTACAAAATCGCCATATAAGCCCGCGTTTGACGTGCCCTTGAATTTTTCGGCAGGTAACCAGGGCGTATGTGGGGCCGTAAGTGTTAAATACATAAAAAATGGCTGACCGGATTTTTGACTGGCTTGGGTTATTAGGTATTGCCTGGCCTTATCCGTGAAATTATCAAGAGTCTTCTCAATTTTAAAGCTCTTGGAACCAAATCCACCCCGCCAAAAAACACCGCGACCAGATTTATTGTCGGCTACGGGGACAAGCGGATAATCGGTTGATTTGCCATTCTCTAAATAAGTATAAGGTGTCATATCAAGTGATGCTGGCAAAACATAACTATAATCGAACCCCAGGTTGTTAGGGCCATTAATTACAGGAGAATTAAAATCTACATTACTTAGATCAGCACCATCAGGCCCATTTTGTTGAATGGCTTTTTTTGACGGGTCTATCGGCTTCCAGTCCATACCCAAATGCCATTTCCCTATCATTGCTGTAGTATAACCAGCTTTTTTGGCAAGATCAGCTATTGTAAACCGGCTGTCTTCAACCAGAGCCGGAGAATACCCTCCCAATACGCCTTTTTTCATAGAGGTTCTAAAGGCATACCTGCCGGTCAGGATTCCGTATCTGGAAGGTGTACAAACAGACGAAGCGGAATGGGCATTCGTAAATATAATTCCCTGGTTAGCTAACCGGCTGATATTAGGGGTAGGTATCTGGGCCTCTGGATTGAAACTTTTCAAATCGCCATAACCAAGGTCGTCAGCAAGTATAAATACGATGTTGGGTGTTTTTTTTTCCTGTCCGTAACAAAAAAAATTTACAAAAAGGGTCAATGATATGAACCCAAGAAAAGATAGCAAAGGGTAGTTCTTTTTCATAATTAGTTATCTACCCGGTACTATTTTTTTAGTATAGGTGGGCGCTTAAATATTTTATAATCGGTTTACTATCCAAAGTAACAAATACCCACCGTTACGTTCTGATCAAAAATTAGTCAGTTTGTCTCATTTTTCTTACGCAAAGAGTTTAGATATTCTGAAGGAGAGAGGTTGAAATGTTTCACGAAATTTTTGCCAAAAACACTTTGCGAACTGTAGCCCACCATTTTTGCTATTTCAAACAATGTAAATTCGTTTTGGGCTATTAATTCCACGGATTTTTTTAACCGGGTAATGTCAATTAATTCTTTAGGGGATAAAGCCGATAGTGATTTGATCTTGCGATAAAAAGTAGGGCGGCTCATATTCATGTAATCGGCTAACTTATCGATATCAATGTTGGGGTCTTTGATATGCTTTCTAATATAATCATCTAGTTTTTTAAGGAATTGCTCGTCTGTTTTTGAATACGCCATAACCCGCACATCTTCAAATGGTGAACTTGCGAAGTGCGTTTTTATTTTCAACCTGTTTTTTAATAAGTTCGCAATCTGGAGTAGTAAAAAATCAGGAGAGAACGGTTTTTTTACATAGGCATCCGCACCAGCTTCTAAACCGTCAATATGGGCTTGGTACGTGTTTTTTGAAGTTAAAAGAATAACCGGGATATGGCAATATTCGACCTGGGATTTGATAAGATGGCATAGCTGAAACCCGTCTATCCCCGGCATCATAATATCACTAATAATGAGATTTATCAGTTGATTATCTAAAATATTTAAGGCAATGTCTCCATTGCTGGCTAAAAAAAGTTTGTAATTTTCGCGTAGTACGTCCGAAAGGAATTCCAAAATGTCTTCGTTGTCATCAACTATAAGAATATTTTCTGTCATACTATTTAACGCTTTTCCAATTACTTAATTTGAATTCAAACCGTTGATGTACGGGTAAGGTTAATTCAAAAACAATTTGATTGTTTTTACCCGAAGTTAGTATTAGTGAACCATCGTGCAATTCGGTTAATGATTTGGCAAGTGATAATCCGATACCGGTTCCTGGTTTCTCTTCACTCCGCAGTCTGAAAAACGGTTGAAATATTTTATCACTGAATTCATCCGGTATACCTTTGCCGTCATTAGTGAATTTTATCGTAAAGGTAGTGTTGGCGACGTTGAAGCTTGTAATGGTTATTGCAGCCTTAGTTGCTGCATATTTAATGGCATTGGTTATCAAATTGCCGCATATCTTAGCAAATGCTTCTATATCTATAAACGCGATCACATGTGTTTTGGGCAACTCGAAGGTCAAACTAATACCAGATTTTTCAGCTTGTTGTTTAAAAGAAGCCACTTGGTTTTTTAATAATTCGGTGATGTCCGCTTTGACAAAACTCAAACCAAATTGATCCATCTCCGTCTTTCTAAAATCCAGCAATTGACTTGTCAATTCTAATAAACGATTAGCGTTTTTTTCAATTAACAACATGCTTTTTTTGATGGCTGGCACTTCATCAACTTTTTTTATTATCCGCTCTACCGGTCCTATTATCAATGTAAGCGGCGTTTGAATTTCGTGTGCTATATTGGTAAAAAACTCAATTTTAGCCTGGTAAATTTCTTTTTCCTTTTCGTGCTCGAATAATTGTAGTTTATTCAGGTTTCTTTTTTCAAGGTAACGATGATAATATCGAACCGATAGATATAAAGCCAATATAATTAGAAACAAATAAATTAAATAAGCCGCCAGGCTTTTCCAAATTGGCGGTTCTATTTTAATAAACAACTTGCGTTCGCCACCCACCCAACTCCCAATATTGCTTTCTGCTTTTACAATAAAAGTATAGCTACCGGGTGAAAGATCAGTAAAATACGCTCTGCGATTTGTATTTAAATAGGTCCAGTCTTTGTCCAGCCCCTGCATTAAATATTTGTAACGTGTTACTTTCGGTGAAGCATAGTTTAAAGCCGCAAATTCTATATTGAAATTTGACTGATCATGATTCAGTATGATACTGTCAGTACAATTGATTGATTTGAATAGAGGCGAACCCGCCTGACCTGGTATCATTTCCTTATTATTGACTTGGATGCCGGTAATGTAAATGGGAGGAGCTAACTCGGGCTGTCCAAATGTCGCCGGGTCAAAAGCGATCATCCCTTTTACTGAGCCAAAATACATTTTGCCATTTGAGTCTTTGAAAGCCGAATTGTAATTAAACTGATCGGTGATCAACCCATTTGACTGGGTAAAAATATTGAATTTATCAGTCCTGAGATCCAAACAAATTAATCCTTTAAGTGAACTGATCCATATATGTTTATTGTTGTCCTCGAGTACCCGAAAAAGAATATTACTGGGCAAACCATCTTCTGTCGTGAATTTTTTGACAGACCTGCGGTCTTTACTTATTTTCACCAGCCCTCCGCCCTCGGTTGTGAACCACAAGCAGTTATTACTATCCTCAAATATACCGCGTACCCCATAATCGGGTTGGGCGTTCCCCTTAGGTTGATCATTAAATCTGATATTTCCTTTCTTTTGACTTTTGGGGTCAAAATAAAATGCGCCTTTTTCAAAGCTGCCGGTCCATATGATACCATTATGATCTTCCAATATGGCATAGACGAAAGTAGTTTTCGGAACCCCTGTCAATAATTTAAATTGCTTATTTTCCTTGATATACTTAAAAAGACCTGCCGACGGACCAGTGGTACCAATCAGTAGGGAGTTGTCTTTTGTTAGATAAATACTCATAACAAAATCGCTCGTCGGCCCACCTTTTTCACCAATAAGTTTAAACCTTTCTTTAATCAACCCGGTGTTGATATCCATTATTTCTAATCCATGTTGAAATGGTCCTATGTAAAGCCTATCACCGACCGCAAGCAACCCGTGTATATTAGGGTAAGATATACTTGTTGATTGACCGTTTGAGGTGTAGTTTGTGAATGTTTTAGATACAGGGTTGAATTTATTGATGCCCGCGTCCTCTGTTCCGATCCAAATTTGGTTTTTTCGATCTTCGCAAATTTCTCGAACGGCATTTCCTGATAGCGAATTTGTGCCTAGTAAAGGATAGTATTTTTCAAACCGTGCATTTTCTTTCGAGAAATAATTTAGACCGCCAAAAAAAGTGCCCGCCCATAAGCCACCATGGTCATCCTTGCATAGGGCATATACTGCGTTATCGTTGATTGAATACTGGTCACCAATACGTTTCTTTAAATTGGTACTGCTGCCCGTCAGTATATTGTAAATATAGATGCCGGATTCTGTGGCGATCCAGTATTCGTTTCTTTTACTGGAAATGATGTCGCGTACGTATATCTCCGTATTGTCCCCGTTTCGCAATAACAAAGATTTGATCTGTCCCGTTTTTCTGTTGTAACTTTTCAGACCTTGTTTGGTGGTCCCTATCAGCACTTCATTTCCTTCTGTAATAAATATCTTGCTGATCAATCTCGCATTATATGGGATACGCTTACCAATGATCAATATGGTATCAATGCTTTTTCTTTGTGGATCAAATACCTTAATCGTGCCATCACTGCAACCGAGCCAGATATTTAAATGACTGTCAAATGTTTGGCATAAAGCTGTTATGCCAATATCAGTTATTTTCTGTCGTTGCTGATCATAGTATTGCAGCTTTTTATTCCGTAAAAACCATAAATTATTTTGACGGTCTACCAGGATATGGCTAATTATGCCAGTCGACAGGCCGGGTAACTCTGTGAAGATTTCCCTGTAAGGGTCGTATTTAAATAAACCACGGCCAGTACCAACCCAAATCATCCCCCGGTGGTCTTCTTTTATACCTTCAATGCTATTATTTCCTAATATCCCGAATTTATTAGCGCTATTGTTAAATGTTTTAAAAGTATAACCATCAAATCGGTTAAGACCGCCTTTGGTGCCGATCCATATCAGCCCCTTGCTATCCTGCATTACCGTCATAACAGTATTATGTGCCAGACCGTCATCGGCCTGATAATGTCTGAAATAATAAGACTGCCCCCTGCTACAAAAGGTAACAAGCAACAAAATGCCTTGCAAAGCGATATTTTTAAAAGTAGGGCGCATAGTTGGTTCTTTCAAATATACGGTGCGAATAGCTTCGATCGGTAAATCATAAGAAAATGAGACGAACTAACTAAAAGTTGAACAATTTAGTTAAAGGCGTTTAATTTACTTTGGAGATTGTCAAATCTATAACAAGTTTTTAACCCTGTAGAAAATGAGAAGATCAAGTAAAGTTGGCCCAATGACAACTATGGGTGTCATTATTCTGATGGTTGTTGGTATGGGTTTATTACTAGCGCTAAAAGTTCCGGTAAAGAAACCTGCAATACGAAAGCCCAATATTGTTTTTATCATGGCTGATGATCTGACCATGACTGACATTGCTCCTTTCGGCAGTACGCAGGTGCATACCCCAAATATGTCTCGTTTAGCCAGTGAGGGTATTTGTTTAGATAATATGTTTAATATGGTGCCGGTATGTTCGCCTACCCGGCAATCCTTATTAACAGGCATAGGCCCGGTGCGCAATGGCGCATATCCCAACCATACCATGATCTACAAAGGCATTAAGACCCTGCCATTTTACATGAAAGAGCTGGGTTATAACGCGGCCATAATTGGCAAACGGCATTATGCCCCCGAAGAATCTTATCCTTTTGATTTTTTAGGTGGACGAGAAGACGATGACGGCAGCGGTATAGATATAGACCTTAGCAAAGCCGAGGATTATTTAAAAGCAAAAAGCACAACAGGTAAACCATTCTTTTTAATGTTTACCAGCAACCAGCCACATTCGCCGTGGACAAGAGGTGACCAAAGCGCTTATGACCCGGATAAAATTAAGCTTGGTGCAAACATGGTTGACACCAAAATTACCCGCCGCCAAATGGCTAAGTATTTTGCCGAAATAACTTACTTAGATAGCTTGATCGGCGTATGCCTGAAAATAATTGACCGTACCGGTCAGGCAGATAATACGATTATAATGTTCGCTACAGAGCAGGGTAATTCTTTCCCCTTTTCTAAATGGACATTATATAATCAAGGTCTGCATTCAGGGTTTATTGCCAAATGGCCAAACAAAATTAAACCGGGAACCCGCAACCCAGCCATGCTGGAGTATATTGATATTACGCCAACACTAATAGATATAGCCGGTGGCGACCCTACCAAAATCAATACCGGATCAAAAGACGGCAATGGCAACATGGGCTTTGACGGCGTAAGCTTTAAAAAAGTGCTTATGGGCGAAGAAACCCATGTGCGCGATTATGTTTATGCCGAACACACCACCCGTGGCATTATACAGGGTAGCGATGCTTATGCCAGTCGTTCGGCCCGAAACAGCCAGTTTCTTTATATCCATAATTTAAATTATACGGAGAAGTTTCAAAATACGGTTACGCATTCGCTTATGTTTAAGGAATGGATGGAGAAGGACCCAGCACGCAGTTCGTTTTACGTTACCCGGCCCGAGGAGGAATTATACGATATTGTAAATGACCCTTTCGACCTGAAAAATTTGGCCGCTGACCCTAAATATGCTGCTAACAAAGCAGAGCTTCGGACAAAGTTGGACGCATTTATGAAACAGCAGAACGACAAGGGTATACAAACCGAAATGGAAGCATTTTCGCGCCAGCCAAAAACAGGCGCTAAAGATTAATGAATAACTAAATATTATGAATAACAAACGCTATTTATTACTACCGACAATTGCTATCGCTGTGGCTGGCTTAATAGCCTGGACGGTTAAACCGGCCCCAAAAGTGCAACAAAAACCAAAGCGCCCTAACATCATTGTTATATTGGCTGATGACCTGGGTTTTTCGGACGTCGGTTGTTACGGCGGTGAGATCAATACACCTAACATTAATTACCTGGCACAAAACGGTATCAGGTTCACTAATTTTTATAATACCTCGCGCTGTTGCCCAACCCGGGCATCGTTGCTAACCGGTTTATATAACCATCAGGCCGGCATTGGTAAAATGTCTGATGCCGAAGACGAGCCGGGTTACTTGGGCCATCTAACAGAAAATGCGGTTACTTTGGCGGAAGTTTTAAAAACAGCAGGCTACCATACCGCCATGTCGGGCAAATGGCATGTGTCCAACACCAATGGACAGCCTGATCCAAAAGAACAACTGGCGTGGTTAGATCACCATAAAGAATACCCGGAGTTCTCTCCTATCAGCCAATATCCTACCAGCCGGGGTTTCGAGCAATATTTTGGTACAATATGGGGTGTGGTTGATTATTTTGATCCGTTTAGTTTAGTTAGTGGTACCAAGCCTATCACTTCTGTTCCAAAAAACTATTATCATACCGATGCTATAAATGATACTGCGGTAGCTTATATTAATGGGTTTTCCAAATCAAAGCAGCCATTTCTTTTATACGTAGCAGAGAATGCGCCGCATTGGCCGTTAATGGCTAAACCGCAGGATATAGCCAAATATAAGGACGTGTACAAAGGCGGCTGGGATGCTATCCGCGAAGCACGTTATCAAAAAATGATCAAATTGGGTTTGATCGACCCTAAAACCACTAAACTTTCTGAACGCTGGAAAGATGATCTAAAATGGGAAAATAATCCCGATAAAGACTATGACGCGCAACTGATGGCGATCCACGCCGCAATGATCGATTGCATGGATCAGGGTATAGGCCGAATTATAGATGCGTTACGTAAAAACGGCCAGTTAGATAATACGCTCATTGTTTTCTTATCAGACAATGGTGCCAGCGCCGAAAGTGCACCTGGCTACGGGCCTGGCTTTGACCGCCCGAGCGAAACCCGCGATGGCCGCAAGATTAGCTACTCGTTAAAAAAAGATAATATACCAGGCACAGAGCTAGTTTGCTCTTCTATAGGGCAACGGTGGGCCAACGTTGCCAATACCCCGTATCGCTTGTGGAAAGCAGAATCGTACGAGGGCGGTTTACATACGCCGATGATCGCTTTCTGGCCAAAAGGTATAAAAGCACCAAAGGGCAGCTTCAGCAAGCAGGTTGGGCATGTAATGGACTTTATGAGCACCTTTAATGAATTGGCAGGCGCAACCTATCCAAAAACATACAAGGGCCATGTTATACCGCCAACACCAGGGGTTAGTTTAGTACCTGCGTTTGAAGGAAAAGCTGTTGTAGGCCATGAAGAATTGTTTAACGAACATTTTCAGGCGCGTTATGCCCGTGTTGGCGATTGGAAACTGGTATCAACAAACGATCATAACTGGCATTTGTTTAACCTGGCTGAAGATAAAAGCGAAACAAACGATCTGAAGGATCAGTACCCCGATAAAGTAAAGCATTTAGATAGTCTTTGGCAAACTTGGGCGAATGCACATAAGGTATTTCCGAAGCCGACGCCGAAACCGAGAAAGAATTAACTAGTAAATAAAACTTCAATGAGCATTTTTTTTAACAAAAAAACACGATTAGTAACCGGTTATTTAACCGCATTAACCTTTGTTGTTACTGCACAGGATAAAATGCCCTCTTATCCGCTTATTACACATAATCCGTATTTCAGTATATGGTCAGGCAGTGATCAATTGAATGGAACTGTAACGCACCATTGGACGGGTAAAGATCAATCGCTACTAGGTATCATTAAAGTTGATAAAGAATTTTATCGCTTTATGGGCCAAGCTGCCCCAACCTACAAAAGTGTTGTTGCCGCCGGCGATGAGCAATTATACAGTACCCGCTACCAAATGGAAACTCCCCCTGCAGGTGGCATGGCCTGGAACAAATCCGAATTTGACGACAGTGCCTGGAAAACCGGCATGGCACCTTTTGGTGATAACCGTGCAAAAGTTGGTACCCCATGGGATGGCAAAGACATATGGATACGCCGCAAATTTAATCTTGACGCTATACCAGAAGGCCGCCTGATGCTCAAGTTTAGGCATGATGAGGATGCGGAGGTGTTTTTAAATGGACAGCGCATTGCCCGTCAGCGTGGCTCGGTAGGTGATTATGAGATGATACCTTTAACAGAAGAAGTCAAAGCCCGTTTAAAAACCGGCGAAAATCTGCTGGCCATTCACTGCCGTAATAATACGGGAGGCGGCTGGATAGACGCAGGCTTTTCTACCGAAGTAATGACTGAAGATTTAGCTGGCCTTAAAGCTGCTGAACAAACTGGTGTTAAGGTAACCGCTACACAAACTATTTATAGTTTTAAATGTGGCAAAGCTAACTTAGGGGTAATTTTTACCTCGCCGTTGGTTATGACTGATTTAACCTTGTTAGCCTCACCGGTATCATACATCACCTACCAGGTAAAAGCTAATGATGGTAAAAAACACAGTGTAAATATATTTCAGGGTGTAAGCACCAATGTGGCCGTTAACCAGCCATGGCAGCCGGTACAGGCATCAACTTACACCAAAAATGGCCTGCGTGTTTTAAAAGCAGGTACTGTAGAGCAGCCTGTATTAAAAACCAAGGGCGATAATGTGCGTATTGACTGGGGTTATATGTATGTTGCTGCCAAGGCAGCCGCAGGTGCCAAACAATACATTACTGCCGATGCTGACGCCATAACCTCGTTTTTAAATGCAAATTATGCCGGCGGCGGCCAAACCGGCAAGCACTTAATGCTGAATACAGTAATTCCTTTTGGTGTGGTGGGTAATGACCAGTTAAGTAAAAACCTGATGGTAGGCTACGATGATGTATATTCAATACAATATTTTGGCGCCAATTTAAAACCATGGTGGCGCAACACTCCGGGTATAACTATGGATGGTATACTTGCCAAAGCTTCGGCATACTATGCTGTTGCCATAGGCAAATGCAACGCTACCGACCAGAAAATTTACCAGGATGCCTTTAAAGCAGGCGGCGAGCGCTATGCTAAATTATGCGTAATGTCATACCGCCAAAGTATCGCTGCGCACCAGTTGGTAAAAAGTCCTCAAGGCGATCTGTTGTGGCTATCAAAAGAGAATTTTAGCAATGGATCTATCAATACCGTTGATGTAACTTATCCATCGTCCCCATTATACTTACTGTATAACCCTAACCTGATGGCAGGTATGTTAAACGGTATTTTCTACTACAGCGAAAGTGGCAAATGGGCCAAACCATTCGCAGCACATGACTTGGGTACTTATCCGTTAGCCAATGGCCAAACTTATGGCGAGGATATGCCGGTTGAAGAGTGCGGTAACATGGTTGTATTGACAGCTGCCATTGTTAAGGTGCAAAAAAATCCGGCGTATGCCAAAAAACATTGGGCGGTATTAACCACCTGGACGAACTATTTAGTTGAAGCCGGCCTGGATCCGGGCAACCAGTTATGTACTGATGACTTTGCCGGTCACTTAGCGCACAACGCTAATTTGTCTGTAAAAGCAATTGTAGCTATAGGTGCCTACGCGCAAATGGCACAGCAATTAGGCGATACTAAGGCCTTCCAAAAGTATGATGCCATTGCAAAAGACTATGCCAAAAAATGGATGGTAATGGATGATGCGGGCGATCATTATGCTTTGGTATTCGACAACAAAGCAACCTGGAGCCAAAAATATAATATGGTTTGGGATAAGGTGTTGAAACTAAATCTTTTTCCCGAAAACGTTTATACTACTGAATATAAATACTACTTAGCACATCAAAACGAATTTGGTTTGCCTTTGGATAGTCGCAAAACATACACAAAATCTGATTGGATAATGTGGACGGCAACAATGTCAGAAAGCAAAAAGGATTTTGAAAGTTTACTTAATCCGGTATACAAGTTCGCTACAGAAACCTCGTCGCGCGTACCACTTAGCGACTGGCACGAAACCACTACCGGTAAAATGGTAGGTTTCCAGGCCCGCAGTGTAGTTGGCGGCTATTGGATGAAAGCGTTGAGAGGTAAAATGTCGACAACTAAATAATGGAAAAACTTAAACGACTTTTAATACCAGCCATAACTTGCCTGGTTATTTTAATGAGCATAATTGCTTGGCGTACTAAATCACCGGCGACTACCGGTAGCCGTTCTAAGCCTGTTCAAAGAACTGATAGGCCTAATATTGTTATTATTTTGGCTGATGACATGGGTTACTCAGATATTGGCGCTTTTGGCGGCGAAATACCTACCCCAAACTTAGATATGTTGGCAAAGGGCGGCGTGAGGCTGACCCAATTTTACAATAACGCCCGTTGTTGCCCGACAAGGGCCAGTTTACTAACCGGCCTATATCCGCATCAGGCGGGAGTGGGCCGTATGGCCGAAGATCCTGAAATGCCCAATGTGCATGACGAGGGTGTTGACGGCTACCGCGGCTATATCTCAAAAAACACAGTGACTCTTGCGGAAGTATTGAAGAGCGCTGGTTATCACACCTACATGACCGGGAAATGGCATGTAGGTATGCATGGTAAGGAAAAGTGGCCGTTACAGCGCGGGTTCGAAAAATTTTATGGTATACTTTGCGGCGGTTCAAGTTACCTTAAACCGTTTCCACCCAGAGGAATAACTACTGACAACGGTGAGATGCAATATGATTTCCCCAACGATTACTACACTACCGATGCATTTGCGGACAACGCGGTAAAATACATTGATGAGCAAAAAGATAAAAAACCATTCTTTTTATACCTGGCATTTAATGCACCGCACTGGCCGTTGCAAGCTAAAGAGAAAGACATCGCTTTGTTCAAAAATAAGTATGAAGTTGGTTGGGACTCGATCAAACATGAACGCTTACGTAAACAATTAGCGATGGGTTTAGTAAAACCTGAATGGGCACCCTCGGCTCGTGAAATGAGGCCCTGGAAGGAACTCAGCGTTACCGAACAGAAAAACGTGGCTTACCGCATGGCCGTTTACGCGGCGCAGGTTTACTCGCTCGATCAAAATGTGGGTAAAGTTTTAGCCAGCCTAAAAGCGCAGAAAAAACTGGATAATACACTGATTATGTTTCTGTCAGACAATGGCGCATCAGCAGAACCCTATAAAGAGTTGGGTGGTGGCGCAATGGCTGATGTAAATAATCCTTTAAAATTCTTCAATGTATCGTACGGTATGGGCTGGGCCAACACCTCCGACGTACCCTTCAGGAGGTGGAAAAATACCACTTATGAGGGCGGTATGGCTGCGCCATTTATCGCCTACTGGCCAAATCAGATAAAATCGCAGACCGGAAAATTAAATAATACCCCCTATCATATCATCGACATCATGCCCACCATTATGGAGGTTTCGGGCGCAAAATATCCCGAAACCTATAATGGCAATACAATCATGAAAAATGAAGGTATTAGTATGGTACCGTTGTTCACAACCGGCACCGGCAAAGTGCATGATTATTTTTACTGGGAGCATGAAGAGAATTGTGCTATCCGTCATGGTAATTGGAAAGGTGTAAAAAAACTCCCCAAAGGTGACTGGGAGTTATATGACCTGGAACACGACCGTACTGAAACCAATAATATAGCTGCAACTCATCTGGATATTGTTAAAGACCTTGATCAAAAATGGCAGTTTTGGGCTGATAGTCATAAGGTGTTTCCTAAAGGAAAGATCTATTTTGACCGCTATAAATAAACTGTTATTTAATAATTAATTGCCTATGAAAAAGTTAGCCTATGTAATAGTGTCGGGTACTTTACTGATTTTACCTTTTCTTGCTAACGGTCAGTCAAAAAGCCGACAGCCTAATATCGTTATTATTTTGACTGACGATCAGGGTTACCATGATGTATCCTATTATAACACCCCGGACATACGGACCCCCAATATCGACCAGTTGTGTAAAGACGGGATTCGTTTTGATAATTTCCATGCTAACTCTTCTGTTTGTTCACCAAGCCGTGCCTCTTTACTTACCGGTCGTTACCCGGAGATGGTAGGGGTTCCAGGCCTTATTAGGAATATACCTGAGGATAACTTCGGCTATCTCACACCCGGCGTTCAGCTTTTGCCTGATCTTTTAAAGAAAGTAGGCTACAAAACGGCCATTATAGGTAAGTGGAATTTAGGATTGGAATCGCCCAATCTTCCCAACGAAAAAGGCTTTGATTATTTTCATGGCTGGCTGGACGATATGATGGAAGATTACTGGAAACATCTTCGGAACGGAAAGAATTTTTTAAGGGAAAACGAAAAAGAAATTCAGGCGGAAGGTCATGCCACCGACCTGTTTACAAACTGGGCGCTGGATTATATCAACCAACAAAAAAAAGGTGAACAACCCTTTTTTCTTTACCTGGCCTATACCGCGCCACACGCTCCCATACAACCAACTCCCGAATTTTTAGCCCGAGTTAAAGAACGACAACCTAAAATCTCGGATAAACGTGCAGCGTTAGTGGCGCTAATTGAGCAAATGGATGATGGTGTAGGCAAAGTGATCAAGGCATTGAAGGAAAACAAACTGTATGAAAACACCCTAATTGTGTTTGTGAGTGATAATGGAGGACAGCTGGAAATGGGTGCTAACAATGGGCCATTGAGAGATGGAAAAGGTAGTATGTACGAGGGAGGGCTTAAAATTCCGGCATTTATTGAATGGTCAAACCACATTAAATCCGGTAGTCAATCAAATGAAAAATTAGTATTAATGGATATTTATCCAACATTAGCGGAAATTGCGGGTGTCGATATTAAACATAAAATCGATGGCATATCGTTTCTGCCCGTTTTAAAAGATAGTAAAGCGCAATTAGTGGAACGGCCGCTATATTTTATACGAAGAGAAGGATTTGGTTTTGCCGGAAAAACATCTAATGCGGTTATTAATGGAAATATGAAGCTTTTACAGAATAACCCTTTCCAACCGCTGGAAATGTATGATTTGAGTAAGGATCCGCTTGAACAGCAAAATTTGATGGATGCGAAAACAGGCCAACTCAAAACATTAAACCAGTTGCTAATGAAACAAACACAAAAAGGGGGTGGTATCCCGTGGCAAAAAAACCGGAGTTACTAAAAATGATTTAACCTAAAAGACTATTCATAAATTAATGTATTATAATGTCAAACTTAATAAGAATGAAAAATAGATAAATATACATAGCTACAATTGTCCCATAAAGGAAAACTGGTAATTTTTAATAGAAGATGGGAACAAGTGCTGCCTGCTGATACGCGGGCTTGCCTGTTCTGTCTTCTTGGTATACCAGTGCCACCTTTAGCAGTTCGGGTATTGTCCCGCGTATAAGTAATTGAATAACCTAAACATCTAAAACTACTTATATCTATGAGAACATTTACCGAACGCTTCTACAGCGCGCTCGAAAACCAATTGGCCGAGATCACCCTATCCGGCAAACCGCTTACAGATCAATACCGCGCCTCTATCAAGGTCAGCAAAAAAGCCATGACCAAACTCAAAAATTATGTATCCAGTTATGCATTTAAGAGTGTAGATGAGGAAATCAATTTTTTTAAAGAGGTCAAACCCAAATTTTATAGCAAGTATATCTACTTCATCAATATTCATAATTTCCTGCTACAAAAACCAACCGGGGGTGAAAATATACAACGGGATTATATACAAATGCACCTGGCCGAATTGAAAACCTTTTTTGATCATAACCGGGCTTTCTATTCGTACTACCGTTCCGGCATGACCCAGCTCGATGCCATCTATTATACAAGGGGCGGCTTCGATGTACATGCAGAACTAGAGGATTTTGAAGAAGATGAGTTGTATTCTACTTCGCATGATTATAAGTTATCAAAGATTATTGCCAATGAGAAATTCCAGGAGTATCTCAAATTGGAGAACGCAAAAATCGGACAGGAGCACATTCTCCCGATAGAAGGGCAAAAGATATTTCCTTTCATGCATCCTAACTGGACGGCCAGTCCAACCGACGCTATTGAACTGATCTATTCGTTGAAAGCATCGGGATCGGTAAATAATGGCAATATTGATGTCAGTGAACTGGTCGGCATCTTTGAATTTGTTTTCCAAATGGAAATAAAAGAATCCTATCACAAATTGCTGGACATCAGCAAACGGAAAAAAGTTATACCTATCTTTCTAAATAAGCTTAAGGACGGACTGCTTCGGTTAATTGAAGACAAACTAAGCCTGATATTGATTATCGCATCAGGCAGTCTAATCTTGTATTGCAGTCTATAAAAAGTCATAACAGTCTTTCAGTCAGAAAAAAACACACAACCTGCGCAAGCATTGTGAAATAAAAAATCAGGCACTAACCACTTTTGTTTTGCCCGGCGGCATGGGGCCGGCGGGTTAAAACAAAAGATATGTTAAACGCGATCTCCTGGCAGCAATATCTTACTGCCGTTCTCCTGTTAAGTATAGCCTGGTACGGCTATATCGGCCTGCGCTATTATCGCTCGGAATTAGCTGGCTTATTAAAATTAAAACCTGCGGTTCAAAGCACGGTTCCACCTGTTGCTAATAAGCTATCAGTTGTAATGGGAGAAGCCAAACCCGAAGCAGATACCGGCCTGTACCATCCCGAAGAACTCCTTTTTTCCGACAGTGAACCGGACGATATCAGCGATCAAACGCTGCCAAAAGGCCCTGCCGATGACCTGCTAGCTGAAGCTTTGATATTGGTAGAAGCCTACCGCGAAAACGACAATAAAACCGAGTTCCTTTCCCTTTTTAAACTATTGCTGGACAAATACGAAGTATTTGCCGATGAGATCAGTTTGCCTGCTCTCATCACCTCCCTTAAAAAATTCGCATCAACTAAACTTCCTTTTAAAATACAGGCCGCTGAATGGCCCTTAACATTTACATCATGAAAAAATCAAAAGCGATCATTGCCCTGCTATTTATTGCGACGGTAGCAATGGCACAAGACGGCAATGCCGGCATCAATGAAGCCACCAACCAGGTTAAAAGCTATTTCGCTACCGGCACTAATTTAATGTACGCCATCGGCGCTATCGTCGGCCTGGTAGGTGCTATTAAGGTCTATAAAAAATGGAATGATGGCGAACACGACACCGGCAAAGTCGCCTCCAGCTGGTTCGGTAGTTGCATCTTCTTAGTGGTAGTGGCAACCGTGCTTAAATCATTCTTCGGCGTATGAGTTACCAGATCAACAAAGGCATTAATCGCCCGATAGAGTTTAAAGGCCTCAAAGCTCAATACATCGGTTATTTAGGCGGCGGTCTGGTTGGGCTGCTGGTGCTATTCGCTGTGCTATACCTGATCAGCATGCCCGTTTACCTATGCATACTTATTATCATCAGTTTGGGTAGCGCGTTATTTTATAAGATTTTCGGCTTGAGTCACAAATATGGTGAACACGGGCTAATGAAACGAAACGCCCGCCGGCACCTGCCCACTTATTTAAAATTCAAGTCAAGGAGATTCTTTTATGAAAAACGCTGAACAAGTATTCCCGATCTATAAGGTCGAACATGACACCCTGTTATCTATGCAAGGTGAATTGAGCGTGGCGTACGAAATTCGCCTGCCTGAACTGTTTACCTTGTCAAATGATGAGTATATGGCCTTTCACCAGACCTGGGTAAAAGCCATTAAATTGCTACCGAAAAACAGCATCTTCCATAAACAGGACTGGTTTGTTGAATCCGCCTACCAGGCAAAATTCAGCGATCAAACTTTTTTAAGTCATGCCAGCGAACGCTTCTTCAATGAGCGCCCCTACCTTGCCCATCGTTGCCTGCTTATCCTGACCAAAAGACCTGAAAACTACAAACCTGTAAGTAGCGCTGCTAGCAGCCTAATGCGCAAGCGTCTTACCCCCGCCCAAAGTACAAACACAGAATTGTTCCGTGATTTTATGGATAGCGCCGGGCAATTTAAACGGGTGATGGAAGACAGCGGCCTGCTTACTATTCGCCGCCTGAATGATGAAGAGTTAGCAGGTAGCCTGGTAACGCCGGGCATTTTAGAACAATACTGCTTTTTATTGAGCAACGCTGATGAACCTGTTTTAAAGGATATCCATTTGAAAGATGAGATTAGGATCGGCGATAACCAGTGCCAGCTTTACACCTTAGCTGAAGCTGAGGACCTGCCTGCTTTGTGTGGGCCGCGTATCACCTATGACCAATACAGCACCGATAAAACCAAATTCAGTACCGGATTTGCAAGTCCTCTTGGCGCGCTACTGAACTGCAATCATATTTATAACCAATACTTATTTATTGAAGACAGTGCTAAAACCCTAAAAAAACTGGAAGCCAAAAAGCTGCGCCTGCAATCACTGTCAGCTTACTCCCGCGAAAACGCAATTGGCCGTGATGCCACCCAGGAGTTTTTGAATGAAGCGATCAGCCAGCAACGGCTTCCGGTCAAGGCACATTTTAACATTCTCGCCTGGACCGATGATAAAGCCCAATTAAAAGATGTTAAAAACAAGGTCAGCTCGGCGCTGGCTCAATTAGACGGGCGGCCTAAACAGGAAACCGACGGCGCTCCACAGATCTGGTGGGCCGGATTGCCTGGCAACAGCGGTAACTTCCCGATGAACGACACCTTTGATACGTTTGCAGAACAAGCCGCTTGTTTTTTTAACCTGGAAACAAATTATAGAAGTTCCTTGTCGCCTTGTGGCATCCGTTTGGGTGATAGGTTAAGCGGCAACCCACTTCATGTAGACCTCAGTGATGAGCCGATGAAAAACGGCATCACTACCAACCGGAACAAATTCATTTTAGGGCCGTCCGGCAGCGGCAAATCATTTTTCACCAATCACCTGCTGCGCAGTTATTACGAACAGGATGCCCATATCGTGCTGGTCGATGTCGGTCATAGTTATGAAGGACTTTGCGAATTTGTAGATGGCTATTACTTTACCTACAGTGAAGACAGCCCTATCAGTTTTAATCCATTCTATATCGGTAAGGGCGATACGTTGGATACCGAAAAGCGCGAAAGTATCAAGGCCATGATCCTGGCGCTTTGGAAAAAAGAAGATGAAGGCGTACAACGCTCCGAATATATTGCCATTTCAGATGCCCTATTTCATTACTGCGAACAATTGAAAGAGTTTGCCTGCTTCAACACTTTCTATGAATTCTTAAAAGGCGACTTCTATGAAACGATGAAGCAAAGCAAGGTCAAAGATCAGCACTTTGATATCGATAATTTGCTATTCGTTTTGCGCCCTTATTATAAAGGCGGTGAATATGATTACCTGTTAAACGCCACCGAAAACCTGGATTTGCTGCACCGCCGATTTATTGTTTTTGAGCTCGATAATATCAAAGACCATCCGATACTATTCCCTGTCGTTACGCTCATCATCATGGAAACGTTCGTTTCAAAAATGCGCAAGTTGCCGAAAGCAACCCGCAAGATGATCCTGATCGAAGAAGCCTGGAAAGCCATCGCTCGTGAAGGTATGGCCGAATACATTAAGTATCTGTTTAAAACGGTAAGAAAGTATTTCGGTGAGGCACTAGTTGTGACCCAGGATATCGAAGATATCATCAGTTCGCCGGTGGTTAAACAGGCGATCATTAATAACAGCGATTGCAAGATATTACTTGATCAGCGCAAATACCAAAACGACTTTCCGAAAATTCAACAATTGCTCGGTATCACTGATAAAGAAACGGCTTTCATTATGAGTATGAATCGCGCCAATGACCAACGCTATCAATACAAGGAAGTTTTTATCAGTTTGAACGGCCAGTTATCACGGGTTTACCGTACCGAGGTAAGCCGGGAGGAATATTGGACCTACACCACGGAATCTTCTGAAAAAGCTAAAGTAAAAGCCTACAAGAAAAAATACGGCGATATCCGCAAAGCCATCGCGGTCATCGTCCAGGAAGAACAACAAGCTAAAAATAACGCCGCATGAAAACAATAATTAAACTTCTGGTCGCCGCCCTGCTATTAGCCGGCTGCGGTCCAAAAAACAACAATGGTACTTACGTCAATCATACCGAAGGCGAGTTTTCGATTGCTGATGATACACTTCTAATCGCTGATACCGTAGTGATCAATCATACCGGCTTTCAAAAGAAACGCAACGGGCAATTATTACCCAAAGCTTTTAAAAAACGCAAATGGACCTTACACAGTCCTGACGCCCCGGCCATGCAAATCGCTGATGATCGGATCATTTTAGGGAGTACCATTTATCAAAAACTGCCATGAAAAAGATCTTAGTAATTATCCTGCTGCTGATTGTCACCAGCCGCAGCCAGGCGCAATACCAGATCATTACTACGGTGGTCAAAAAGGTGATCAAGGCCATTGACCTAAAAGTGCAGCGGATGCAGAACAATACCATCTGGTTACAGAACGCGCAGAAAACGATAGAGAACGAACTGTCGAAGTTTCGGCTGAATGAAATATCCGGCTGGTCTGAAAAACAACGGTCGCTATATGATGACTATTACCAGGAACTATGGAAAGTTAAATCAACTATCGCTTATTATCAGCGCATCAAGAACCTCACCTCAAAACAAGTGGCCATGGTTAGTGAATACCAAAGAGCCTGGAAGCTTTTTCAATCAGATAAACATTTCCGCATCGAAGAAATCAATGAAATGCAGCGCGTCTACTTCGGTATTTTAGATGCCTCCGCTAAAAATCTTGACCAGATCATGCTGGTACTCAATCCAGGCAAAACGCAGATGACCGATCAGCAAAGATTGGAAGTCATTAACCAGGCCGGTGACCGAATTGATGAGAATTACAGCGACCTCAAGCAATATAATAACCAGAATATGATCCTGAGCCTGCACCGCAGCAAGGACTTGAACGAAGTACAAACTATCAGAAACTATTATGGACTGCATTGATCAAGCTTTACGCCAGGCCAAAGGCCTGCACAAAAAAGGCAAAGCCTTATTAGCATTTGCCATAATGACTGCTGCACTTACGCACAGCGCGCAGGCGCAAACTTTCGCGGAATGGTTCAGCCAAAAGAGAACGCAGAAAAAATACCTGCTGCAACAGATCGCAGCCTTGCAGGTCTACAGTGGCTATCTTAAAACGGGCTATGGGATCGCTAAGGGTGGACTTGGCTCAATAGGCGGTTACATCAACAATGAATTTAATATGCATTCAGGTCACTACAAGTCTTTAAAAACGGTTAGTGCTTCTGTAAAAAACAGCCCTGAGATCAAAGATATTATCCACTGGCAACAGGATATTTTAAAGCAAACTGCTGCCATAAAAAAACAGGCTGGCTTGACCAACCCGGAGGGTGCTTATACCGCTAAAGTTTGTCAGTCATTGCTTGTTGACTGCGATGCCCACATGAATGACCTGCAAACCGTCCTTTCGGACAACGAGGCCACAATGAGTGATGAGGAACGCATCCGGCAGATCGCCCGCCTGCACATGGCTATGCAAGACAATTACCGCTTCGCGGCTAATTTTCGTGCGCAAGTACAACTGTATGTGCGCAACAAGCAACAAGAAAATAAGGATATCACCACTTTAACCCAATTGTATGCGAACCGTTAAGATCATAGTACTGATGCTGTTCTTTGCCATCAGCGCACAGGCACAAAGCGATGAGTTACAACAACTATTGCTAAATATTGAAAAGCTGACCCAATTTAAAAGTATCCTGTCGGATATGAAACAGGGCTACCAGATCTATCAGCAAGGTTATGGCACCATTTCTAATTTATCTAAAGGTAATTTTAACTTGCATAATGTTTACCTGACGAGTTTAATGGCTGTTAATCCCGCTGTGCGAAACGATCCCAGGGTTGGCCAGATCATCAGGCAACAAAGCGATGTTATTAGTGAATACAAAAAATACACATCGCTTTTCAGGCAAAGCGGAACATTCAGCAATAACGAACTGGCTTATATCAATAATGTATTTAACCAGGTAGTTAAGCAAAGCGATGTCAATATCGACGACCTGGCTAACACCACGTCTGCCGGAAAATTGCGCATGTCTGACGATGACCGTTTGCGGGCCATTGAACGCATTTATAATAGCAGCAGCGACCAACTCAACTTCCTGCGCTATTTCAACCGCAAAGCGGTTATGCTGAGTTTACAGCGAAGCAAAGACCTTAACGATACGCGATCGCTCAAGCGGCTATATGGTTTAAACTAAAAATTCCTATGAAAAAGAAACTATTATTATGCGCCCTTTTGGCGCTGACAGGGATATTCTTTCCTTTATTTTCCATGGCAGACGGGCTTGCCGATAATATCCACGGCCTGCAAGGCGTATTGGATAACGTCTACAATGACATGTTGCCTATGTGCAGCCAACTGATCGGCGTAGGCCGTGGCATTGCAGGTTTCGGTGCCTTATGGTTCATTGCCGCCCGTGTCTGGCGGCAGATCGCCGTTGCCGAAGCGGTGGACTTCTACCCGTTGCTACGCCCGTTCGCATTAGGTATGGCTATTCTATTATTCCCCACCGTTATCGCCGTGATCAATGGGGTGATGAATCCCGTAGTTACCGCTACCGGCAGTATGGTACAAAATTCGGATGCCGCAATAGCGAAGCTGTTAGCACAAAAGCAAGCTGCCATTGAAAAAACGGATACCTGGCAAATGTATGTCGGTGATGACGGTGAAGGCGACCGCGATAAATGGTACAAGTACACCCATCCCGATGATCCTAACGGTGACAAGGAAGGAATCTTTTCCGGTGTCGGTAATGATGTAAAGTTTGCCATGGACAAGGCCAGCTATAAATTCCGGAACAGTGTCAAGCAATGGATGTCCGAAGTCTTGCAGGTTGTTTACGAAGCGGCCGCGCTTTGCATCAATACCATACGAACGTTTTATCTGATCGTACTGGCTATCCTCGGGCCGTTGGTATTCGGCTTATCCGTCTTTGACGGCTTTCAGCACACCCTGACTACCTGGCTGGCCAAATACCTTAACGTTTTCTTATGGCTGCCGGTAGCTAATATTTTTGGGAGCATCATCGGCAAAGTACAGGAAAATATGCTCAAACTGGATATCGCACAGGTTGGTCAGGCCGGTGATACTTTTTTCAGTTCCACCGATACGGCTTACCTCATCTTTTTGTTGATCGGAATTGTTGGCTATTTCACCGTGCCCGCTGTGGCCGGTTACATTATCAATCCCGGCGGCAGCAATGGCCTGCTTAATAAAGTAACCAATTTAACCAGCATTAGCCTGAGTTCGGTAAAATCATCCTCCTATGCCGCCGGTATGACGGCAGGCGGTCGCATGGCTGAAGGTGCTAAAAATATTGTCAGTACTCCCGGTCATATCCGCGAGGGATATAATTCAGCCGGCTCAAATGGCCACCAAGCAGAAAAATTAAACGGAAATCCTAAAAAATAAAGCACATGTTCACACACCTCAGAAACATCGAAACCGCGTTTCAGCAAAATAAACGCATAGTCGCATTGGTCATATTGACCAGCGCCGTTATATCAATTGTAGCAATCTATTTTTCGTATGCTGCTTACCAAAAAGCGGATGCCCGTGTTTACGTATTGGCCAACGGCAAAGCGCTCGAAGCGGTATCTGCTGACCGAAAAGATAATATCCCGGTGGAAGCCCGCGACCATATCAGCATGTTCCACCATTACTTTTTCACGTTAGATCCTGATGAAAAAGTCATTGAAGGCAATATCAGCAAAGCGCTATACCTGGCTGATGAAAGCGCCAGAAACCAGTATAGTGATTTGAAGGAGAAAAGCTATTACAATAACCTGATCTCCGGTAACATCAGCCAGCACCTGACCGTCGATAGCATAGCGCTCAATATGGATAGCTATCCTTATTATTTCAAATGTTTTGCCACCGAAAAATTGGTCCGTTCAAGCAGTACCATTAACAAACTGTTGATTACCCAAGGCTACCTCCGGAATGTCGGCCGTTCGGACAACAACCCGCATGGCTTCCTTATAGAAAGGTGGGAAACCATCGCAAACCGGGACACTGTTATTCAAAACCGTTAAGATGAAAAAACTACAGCAATGGTTCAACGAACTAACACAGCAAAAGCAGAAACTGGCGCTTTTGGGATTTTGCCTCTTGTTTGGCCTTTTACTCAGCTTAAGTATCAGATACAGCCAGATCACTATGAAAACAGGCAGCATTAAACAACCCCGGATCACAACAAATTCAATAAAAACTAAAAAATAGAACTATGGAAAAGCAACGTAAATTCCTTTTGGTATTACCCTTATTGGTGATCCCATTTATGACCATGGCCTTTTGGGCATTGGGAGGTGGTAAAAGTAATAACGGATCTCTGAATAACACCAGGGGGCTCGACACCAACCTCCCTGAAGCGCAATTCAAAAAACAGGATAATAATAAAATGGCGGTTTACCAGCAAAGCAACCGGGATTCCGTTCACAATGATGGCGTAAGTAAATCCTTCCTGAATGCCATGGGTCTTGACAAGACCAGGCCAGGCAGCGATTCCGTGATTACCACGGAGGATCAAACGCAAAAGATCCAGGCTAAACTGGCACAACTGAACCAACAGATCAACCATCCGCAACCCGCAGCGAGTTCGACTAATTACGAAGAACCCGAACCGCAACAGGTCAAGCAATTGCGAAAAATGATGAAGACCATGAACAGTGGCGGCGCTCCTGATCCTGAAATGCAGCAATTGAATAAAATGCTGGATAAGATACAAGCCATTCAAAATCCAGGGTCGGTCGCCACGAAACCAAAAAAAACTGAAGAAAGCACGCCTTTTAAAGCCATCCCGGCAATTATTGACGGCAAACAAAAAGTATTGGATGGCGGCGCGGTCAAATTAAAATTAACAGATACCGTAACACTGAAAAATCAGCGACTACCCAAAGGACAAGAATTGTTTGGCGTGTGCGAGGTAACTAACCAGCGCTTGTTACTGATCATCCAAAACATCAGGCTGGACAAGCAAATCATCCCGGTAAACCTTACGGTATTCAGTTTGGATGGTATGCCAGGTATTCCGGCACCTGAAGCAGACTTCGGCAGCGCGGCAAGCAATGGCGCTGACAATGCTATTCAAAGTATGCAGTTCCTCAGCATGGATCAGAGCCTCGGCGCTCAAGCTGCCGCCGGTGGTGTTAATGCTGCAAAAGGATTATTCAGCAAAAAGGTAAAGAAGATTAAAGTAAAGCTGAGTAATGAATATCCGGTATTATTAAAGATCAACAAATAATCAATCATGGATGACGAACTGAACATCGACCCGCGTGAAACGGATTATTTAGATGACTATGATATGGATAAAGCAATGAATTTTTTTGAACTGGCGAAACAACTCGCTGATTTAGGTTTCAGTGATCCCCTGTTGGTCAATACCTTGCGCAAAAATGTCATGGCCGCCGAACGCGCGATTTTTACTAGCAACTGCCGGGAGCAAGAAAATGGCAATGAACTGCGCACCTGGTTTGAATATGAGCAAAACGCCGGAGGCTATTATCAGCTTAGGCATTACGAAACCCTTTTTTCCATTGAAGATATGGACATCAACCGGCTCTTTGAACCGGATATCACACGCGAAGAGGCGCTTGCAGTTCTCTATAAAGATCAAATCCAGGGGCACGATATCTGGGCGGTACAGCAACCGATGAACCGAAAAACAATAAACACCTATCTCGCTGTCACAAACGATAAATCAATTAAAACACAAAAAGTCATGAACACAGAAAATTTAAGTTACCTGCAAAAACAATTGCTAAACACAGGGTTTGGCGAGAAAATGAATGAAGACCTGGAAAAGAATATTAAGTCCGGCAAAAAGGAATTTACTTTGGAAACTACCCTGGAGTATAATAAACAGAACGTCGATTACACCTTGCATTATAAAGCCGGTGATAAAGACGAGATGTACTTTTTCAACAAGTACGACGCCTCCTTGCAAGGCAAGGATATGCAGCAAACCTTCTATCTGAATAAAGGCAGCGGTATAACTGCCAAAGAAGCTTATAATTTGATGGAAGGGCGCGCGGTACATAAAGAGCTGGAGAACCTTGAAGGCCAGAAATACAATGCCTGGATCATTATTGACAAGGAAAACAAGACCGATAACGGCAATTATAAACTCAGGCCTTTTACTGATGGCTGGAATTATAAACCTGAACGCGCCATAGATAAGATGGATATCGTTGGCATCAATGAACCTGGTAATCGCGAAAAACTAATGAAGTCACTCGAAAAAGGCAACCGTCATCAGGTGACCGCGCTAAAGGACGGGAAAGAAGTTAAATTGTATATCGAAGCTAATCCTGCTGACCACCGCATAAACCTAACCAACTATAAAGGTGAGGCGCAACAACTCGAACACTATAAAAAGCCGGAATTTAAGAATGAGCAAAAGAACGATCATAAACAAGCGCAGTCCCAGGAGGATGCGCCGGAAAAAAAGCAGTCCCGCAAACGCGGCGCTAAAATGAGCGTTTAAAATCGTAAATTGCCTGCATCTTAATGAAGGCATTCCTGCCTTCTTTTGTGATAAGGTTTAGGTTGAAAGTCCCCGGCAGCGAGTGTTTGGGGACTTTTATTCAATTGGAATTTATTTTCGGTATTTTTTGCGACCCTTATAATGCAATGGACGAACGCAAGATACCCTTGGCAGTTTCCACCCCTAAGCATAATTTCTGTGGTTCTTATTTGATTATGGCCGTGATCTGAAATTGCCCTATATTTTGCGTTATAAGTTTTTATATTTACTTGAAATAATATAACCCTAACCCATTCATGACCATAAACTCAGTGCAAAGCAGGGAGATCGAAGAACTTTCTGCAGACCAATTGACTCGTCTCCTTCAAATGTTGCTTTCGCTAGAGGTCGAAAAAAGAGACCTGCAGGGTTATTATTATGTTTCTAGAAAAATCACTACTGCAGATGGCGGCGAAGACGGTCGAATAACAATCGATGATGTAAAAACTTCAAATTGGCTTACCAATAAGCTGATATTGTTTCAATGTAAAGCGACCAATTTAATTCCGTCCAAGATCGAAGCTGAATTTTTAGATGTCGATAATGCAACACAGATAAAAAGGCTAAAGCCGGCTATCAAAGAGGTTCTGGACAAGGTTGGTGAGTATAATCTTTTCATGTCTGTTGATGCAAGCACACGCAGAGGAATAGAAAACCGGATCGATAAAATGATCGCTGCTTGTCAGAGTGTGGGAGAAAATTATAAAAGGGACCAGTTCAAAGTTTACGATGCCAACAAAATCGCAGAATGGGCTAGTGAATACATTGCTACGATCGCTTACGTGCTGGAATGCAATGGGAAAAGCAGGCCTGATATATTCCGGACATGGCAGCAATGGGGAATTGATTACCAAGCGGCGTTGACTTTCAAATTTGAGGATACCGCACTGCAGAAAAAAATTGCTGAAATTAAAGCATTATTGAAAACAGAAACGGCGGTCCGCGTAATAGGGCATTCAGGAATTGGCAAAACCAGGCTCGTTTATGAAACTTTAAAATCAGACCCGACAAATAAGGATTCTGAACAAAGTAAATTAAACGCCGCCGTTGTTTATTACGATTATGGGTTAGTACAGGGCAACGACCTGATCCGTTATGTCTTGAATTTTAAAGAAAATACCGTAGGCATCATTGTGGTGGACAACTGCCCCAATGATCAGCATGTGGCCTTATCTACATTGGTTAAAAGTAATTCCAAGTTAAAAATTATTACGTTAGATTTTGCGCTGGAGACCGACGAAAAAAATGTGATCAGGATCAACAAAGACGACCAAAAAGAAACCGTTCGTTTGATGTTGCAAACCCTTTATCCATCGTTTACCGATGCAGATATCATCCGCTTGTCAGAACTAGCGGAGGGCTATCCTAAAATGGTCGAATTGCTACAGGAAGCTATACTTAAGAATGGGATCAATTCCATCAATACGCAATTGCCAAAAGCATTTATAGAGAAACTCGTTTTCGGCCATGATAATCGTAATGACGCGGAATTTAATTTTATTAAAGCCTGCTCCATTTTTAGCGAATTCAACTTTATCGACGAAGAGATTGAAGAACTGATATCCGATCAAAAAAAACTGGAAGAATATAAAGGTCATCGCGACTTTATTGCATCTTCGGTTTGTGACCCAGCGCTTACAGATGCCGTTTTCTACAGAACATGCCGGAAATTCAAAATAGACAGAAATATCTTGGAGCGCCGTGGTTACACGTTGTCTGTGGTACCTACACCGCTGGCTGCGAATCTGGCCGCGGAATGGATATTGGATTATCCGCCTGACAAATTTCAAGAATTTTGTACGAAGCTTATTAGTGTAGGTTTAATTGATGCATTTTGTAAACGACTACGTTCATTAGATCAGATCGAACGCGCGAAGTCACTCGTCTCAAAATTGTGGGGCCCACAAGGCCCTTTTGCGTCTGCGGAAGTACTTAATACAGATCTGGGTTCACGCCTCTTCCGCTCTGTTGTCGAAGTGAACCCCGAAGCCACTGTTAATGCCCTTGTTTCTTTATATGCTGATTTGAGTATTCATGAGATTAAAGCTGTCGATAAAGGACGACGCAATTTAATATGGTCACTGGAAAAGCTTGTTTTCCGGAAGAATACATATGATGATAGCATTCTTATCCTTGCCAAATTTGCAGCCGGTGAGACTGAAAATTTCGGCAATAATGCTACTAACCAATTTTTACAAACTTTTCACATATTCTTAGCTGGAACTGAAGCGAGACTGGCGGACCGAATATCTGTCTTGGCGCATTGTTTTGACGAACAGGAGACTGAATATCATGATTTAGCTATTAGCGCTGTAGGCCATGCGTTAAAAAGCCATGGTTTTTCACGAATGGGAGGACCCGATGATCAGGGCAGCGGAACGAAGCTTGTTGATTACATGCCTCAAACATGGGAAGAGATTCATACCTACTGGGAACAATGCTTATATCTTTTATTAAACTATCTTCAAGACCATAAAGATGCTATACTGAATGCTAAGGCAATCATAGAAAAAAATATAAGAGGGATTTTTGGTCAAAATCGGGGCGACGTTTTAATTCCCATAATTGAATTTATACAAAGCGCGGACTCAAGCTTATGGGAAGGGGCTATCAGTGCTTTGCGGCTAACGCTAAAATACGAAAAACTAAATGACGCTAACCAAGAACTGATAAACAGATTAATTGCGTCTTTAACGCCGTCCGATTGGTCCAACAAATTGAAGTTTTTTGTTAGTGTGCCGGAATGGGATTATGCCGATCCTGATATGCGAAGTAGCAACGACAAGATCATGGGCTTACTCCGTAACTTGTTAAATGAATTACAAGAACAAAATGTAAGTCCTGAAGCCTATTTGCCACAATTGCTAATCGGTGAACAACGCCGGGGAATACAATTTGGCCGTGTGCTTGCAGAAAATGAAGCAGGCCAGGAGAATGTCGCCAGGAAGTTGTTTAACGAACTCCGTAAAATACCAAAAGCGTCGAGGTCCACGGAAGTCTTGGCCGGGTTCCTGTCTGTAGTTGATAGACGAACTAAGGCAAAACTGATCGATGACCTTGTTAAAGATGAGGAATTGAACTACTTATTGTTCTTTTTGCTTCGATTTGGCAGGGCAGAACTAAAAGATATTGAGAAACTATTTTCACTTGTAGATATGGGAGTGGCGAACATATCCGAATTTACAAATGTGATTATGTATGTTGGTCCTGACGGGCTGTCTGTTGGTTCTGTGGTCAAACTATGTGAACGCATCGAAAAATATGGAGAACAAGGAAAATGGACAGCTTTTAGCATTTATCATCAACTCAGTTACGTAGACGCGAATCTTTGGAACAATTTCAAATCGCACATTAGGCGGATTATGATGGAAACAAATTTTGTTTCAATGGAGATCAGACATTCGACAATGGATTTGTTTAGGTATGTTAACGCAGCACAGCACATCCTTGAAGAGCAGCGGGATGTTAAACTGGCAGAAGCCATATCTGATCATATTGCGGAAGGGCTTAAATCTCAAAGTTTTTCGTCTAATGATCACCAGTTGCAGGATTTATTAAAAACTTTAATCTCAGCATATTTCGAAATTATCTTTGCACGGTTAGCTCCGAAGTTGATCGCCAATTCTATTGAGTACTGGAATGTTAAAAGTCTTCTGGGTGCAAAGAATGGAAATATGGGTCATTCAGGACTACTTTTTATGGGGGATACTAGTAAAATCATTGAATGGTGTGACCAAAATATTCCCAAAGGACCAGAACGACTTGCATACATGATGCCCGTATTTTCTACTGACGTAGAGGGTTCACTTTGGCATCCGTTCGCGCGCTTGATGATAGACCGCTTTTATAAAGTTCCCGGTCTGTTAAGTGAAATTGGGGCAAACATGGGTAGCTTCGGTTGGGTCGGTTCTTCCGTGCCATATTTTGAAAAGTTGAGCGCAATGATGAAAGAGTTATTTCAACACCAATCGATAAAGGTCCGTAAATGGGCGAAGGCTGGCTACAATCATTATCAAAAACAGATCAAATTAGAAATATTAAATGATCAACAACATTCCATCACTTAAAACCTGACGTGTCGGTGTTCGGCTTCCAGTTTATGGTCATTAAAGTCTAAAACTGACTTTCATAATTAATGGATTCGGTTAATGCCTTAATATTTTCTTTAATTCGCTGATAGTTCATAACGATCTCATTTTGATGGATCGTCCGGGCTTTTGGTATATCCTGGTAGCTTAACTCCTCCTGCCGAATAGCATCGTGATCGTTTTGAATCTGGCAATGAAAGGTTTTTAGTTCGATTTTATTTGTTGGGTCATCGGCAAACATACCTACAAATTCGCCGGAAGATAGTCCGGAGATTTTTGAGGCCGGTATAGCATAATCCAATTGCGTAGATCGGCTTATAGAGGTATCGCTGCTGTTGATAGATACGCTCTCCTTTTGCTGATTGATCTTACCAAAACGTTCAGAAAGTTGCTTGGCGGTGTCTCCCGTGACCTGGCCGCAAATGATATTGCCAACAATGTTCATGATCACTTCCGCTTGTTCACGCCCGTAGTCTTTTTTTAGCTGGCTGTAGTCCTGAACGGCCAAAGTTACTGCCACCTTATTGGAACGTGCGGTAGCAATCAGGTTATCTATACCGTTAAAGTAGATGGTCGGGAACTCATCAAATATCAAACTGCATTTCTGTTGATGCTTACGGTTAACCAGTTTATTGATACGATTGATATACAACGATAGCACCGCTCCGTAAACCTGTGACTTTTGCGGGTTATTAGCCAGACAAACGACTTTAGGCTCTTTGGGGTTATTAATATCAAGCGAAAAATCATTACCGCTTAACACATAATAAAGCTGTGGCGAACTCAACCGGGCCAAACTAATTTTAGCGCTGGCAATCTGACCTTCCAGTTGTTCAAAGGCCTCATTTTTCCAGGCTGATATAAAAGGGTTAATGAGCACTTCGATCTCCGGTTCGCTGCTCAGCACCGCGAACAAATCTTTATAATCTATCAGCGATAGCTCGATCACATGAGGCAGGGTACAATACTTGCCACCTTCATATTTCCTTAAAAACCAGATCAGCGCCGTGACAAAATTGATTGGCGATTCAACAAAGAAGTCACCCTGCTTTTTGATCCATTCCCGGTTTAAACCCATCATGATGGTGCGCGCCGATTCCATGGCATCAGTAACGTCTAGCATCGTTTCCGGTTCCAACGGGTTGCTGCGGTGCATGATCTTTTCAAAATTGATGACATAGAATGAACGGCCACCATGCTCGCGCAACGCATTATAAGCGATTCTTGAAAGGTCATCATATTTAAAGTCATAGATCAGCATACTGAAGCCCTTGCGGATATGCTGAGTAATGATGTGACGGATCACAAAATAGGATTTACCTGCTCCGGGACTGCCGCCAACTAAAGTACCCCTGAACGGGTTAATAATGTTTATCCAGCTATTTCGCTCTTTGCCTTTTAACTGGTACTTAGCTGGCAGGTTAATGGAATACTCATTTTCCAACAGGCGTTCTTCCTGCGGGAAGGTCTCGTTTTCCTTGTTAAAAATATCGCTGCCCAGTTTGAGTTTAAGCATCCGGAACAACAGGCCGCCGCCCGTCATAAAAAGGAGATAGCCAAAAGTGGTGGCACCGATATAAAACCACGGCAGGTATTGCAAATAACTACTTAATCCGTAAATAAGCAGGCCTGTCAGACAATAAGTGATAACTGTTTTGCCCCTGATCTTTTCATCGCGCTTTCCCTTACTGCCGATAAGCGATACGACCAATAAAAGCAGGGCGCTCAATTTAGCGATCAGCACCGTTTTAAAGGCAACCATTTTGGATAGTGGTAATAAGATATGGTCAACCACTTTATGAGTTAGCTTAAGTTCTGCAAACGCCTGATAACAGCATAAATAGAAATGAATGATCAATATCGCAATACTCAATAGCCTGGTAAAATCGATGATCTTCCGCAGGGCCTGTTCATTTTCTCCGGTTTGCATAATTATAGATTTAGTCCTTTACGTTTCTTCTTTTTGAATTTGTTGAGTGCGGCCATATCCTCACGCTCGGGCGCGAATAACACATCTATGAGTTCGTCGCCTGCTGATGCCTGGCTGAATTCATTACCAGCCTGTGCTTCATTTTGATATTGGAGATTAGATTTAACCGGGTCAGCTAAAAATTGAGCACTCAATTGATTAGCGCTATATGCTTTGCCCAAATCACTGCCATTAAATACCGCTCTATTTTTTTGATCAATGAATGTCACCCCATAAATGCGGCCCACATCGTTTTGGCGCAGTATGCACCGAATTCCTTTTTCATTCAATGCTTTTGGAAAGCTGCGTTTGGTTTGTGGCTTGGCTAAAATCTCATCCAGGATTTTGATGAGGCCCTCTTCAAAAGGCTTGCGTAATTGCTTGTTAAGCTTGAATTTTTCCTCCAGTGTTTTGAGCGTCGGTTTACCATAAATGGTGCTGGCCTTGATCGGCACACCGATCTTATTTCCTTGCTTATCCAGTATCCAGTAAACTAATCCTTCACGGGCATACATGCGGGAGTCCTTGGAACCCCGGTCAGCCTGGATATTATACTGCGCGAGTACAGCATTAAGTTCGGGAACGCTAGTGAATCTGTAGGCCCGTAAGATATATCCCAGGATATTTGTAATTACTCGTTTTGTTTCAGCTTTGCCATATTCGGCGGTCGAAACCTCAACTTTAAGATTGGGCTTTTCTTTAGTTTGATCTTCGGCTTTGACCAGGCCGTATTTAATCTCAATTGCCTTGCGTGTTCTCTCCGATTCATTTTGACCAAGATAATGCAGGCTGATGCGCTCACCGTCGCGCTTGATATTGGTCGTTACAATATGAATGTGCGGGTGCCCGGCATCTTCATGGCGATAAACCAAATAGGGCTGCGTTGCAAAGCCAACACCATAGAGGTAATCTCCCGCAATCCCCTGCAATAACTCATCAGCCAAATTTTCGCCATTGGGAAAATTCAGCGAAATATGAACCGTGTTAGTTTTGGAGCGCTGATTCATCGCGGCCAGATCGATCAGCCTGAAAAGCTTATCGTTAAAAGACAGTTCTTCCGGCTCTTTTAAATATTTCACCGCGGCGATCAATACTGCTTTGCCTTGCTTCACTTTATTCTCGTTATAGTTGAGCGCGCCGATCAGGCTTTTACCGCTCTTAATTTTTGCGACCATATATCCGCGTATTGGTTCATCCGTTCTTTGATTTGGCCGATGGACGGCTCCAGTTTAGTATTGATCACGCTCAGCAAATTCATCCAAAGCCGAGTATCGGTATTGCCATGAGCGCTGTTAATGCTGCGCATCGCCTGGTTCAGGTTATTCCCTATAGCATTGAGTTCCTGCCTCAGCAATATCATTTCTTCCAGCACATCATCCATCGCTTTGTCCCGGTAATTGACCGTGATCGGTTTCTCCAAAAGCACGCTGCGCATGTATTCGCTAAGCTTGCGGAAACTGGTTTTTTTGAACCGCTTTTCGAGCAATTGAAATTCCTCCGGTTTAAAGCGGAGGTTCTTCCATTGTATCCGTTTGTCTTCCTGTGTAGCCATTGTATTTTCTTTAAAAAGCCGACTTCGGAGGCTTTTTGCCTGGACCCGCAGCCGCCTCGGCGCAGAGGGCAAGATTCAATTGTGACACAATTGTACATCTTGCTGACTGCTGCGAAGCGGGCGGTCTTATCCTGCTATTAGTGTTTTATTCGGCATTTTTTGTTGGTTGTTCGGGCTTCGCCTTATGGCTCAGATAGAGTTCAAGTGCCCGGATGTTAATGTCTTTCAGCGATTCATCACATTCCACCCCGAATGTTTTGAGGCGTTTTAAAAGGCCTTTTGGTATGCGGTTATTGAACTGCACTTCAACCTCCTTTGAGGCAGTTTCGGCCTTCACCGGTAACACTTCCTGAATAGGTGTTTTGGGCTGTTCCTTTTTGAGTTTATCGGCAAGATTGCCGAGCTTGTTTTTATAATTTTCCATCTGCTATCAAAATAGTTTGCTATAAATTATTGGCATGTTGCTATCTAACTATATTGCTATCAAACCTTGCTAACATGCTATCTAACTAAATTGCTATCATCATAATTTGCGATAATGATAGCTTGCTATAGAAATAAAAAACTATCATGCTACCTCGGCACTGATATGTTCCACGACTTCTTCGGTCAATGCCATGATCTCTTCTTTTGCCCGCCTGTCCGTGCCATTTAAAATGCCGGCGGTCATAGATGAGCGCGCGATGCTTACTCGGTCATGTACCCTTGTTTTCAGCAAAGGCGTGCCCATACTTTGGATTAAATCTGCAACGTCTTGGGTAATGCCTGATCGCGGCTTAACCATATTGAGTACAATGCCCGCTTTGAGATAAGGTGATTTTCGTTGAGCGTCCTTTATCAGGGCCAGTGTTGACCGGATAGCCATTACATCGAAAAAGCCTGCTTTGGTCGGAACCAAAATAAAATCGGAATGCTGAAATAATTCCGGGAGTTTACTGGACAGATAGGGTGGCGTATCTACAATGATGAGATCGTAGTCCAGTTTTTCGATTTCTGTTACTTTATCAGCGCCGATAACAGCGAGGTCAGGGAAGTCTTCGCGAATATGATATAAGCTACCTTGTAAGTCGGTATCTACCAACGCTACCGATAATTGATCCTGGAAACATAAAGCCAGGTTGATCGCTAATGTACTTTTGCCTACGCCACCTTTTTGGTGGGCTATGGTGATGATCTTTGCCATGATGATTTTGCTAAGTATGTAGAATTATAGTTTAATAGTTTGATAGGATTATAGCATTGCGTTTTCTCGCTGTCTTTTCCGAAGCTTTTGTTCCTGCTCATAATTGAATATCCATTCCCCGGCCAGCAACTTCCAGTTGCGGTAGGGTGTGCCCTTCGGGCTGCACCAATCTGCCTTCTCGTAATGGATGTAAAATGTGGCTGCCTGTGCGGGAAGCCCTTTTTGATCAAAATAAATATCGACCAGGATCTTTTGCGGCGGCATCTCGGTGCCAAACCCTTTTTGTAGAATTGATTCTGTTTTCCGGCTCTCCGCAGACCGCCGTTTGGCTTTGCGTTTGGGTGTTTGAAATAACATAGGATTTTAGAAAATGGCCGGACGCTTTTGATACGCCCGGCCGGTGAAACATCAGGCGCTCTTGTTGGTCGACATCATAAAGGTGATATCCTCGTAATCATAGTAGATAGAGCCGCCTATTTTGGTAAAAGGCAAGACGCCGCTGTCACGGAGTGATTGCAGGAAACCGTGTGAAATGCCGAGCAGCTTTTTGACTTCGGCCGATTTTAACCATTTTTTACCGGGCATACCGCTGGCGCACTCTTTAATGATACGCTTAACTTCCTGGAGTATGTCATTTTTGAAATCCTCCAGGTCACCGAGGGTTAATATCTGGTTCCGTGTCGGAACCATCCCCATTTTTGATCTTTGTTCAGTTGCTTTGTCCATAACTTGCTTTTTAAGGACTTCAAAATTCGGAAGCCAAAAAATTAAAAAATGACAACTTTTGCCAAGGTGGAGTGCTTTTTGGAGAGAAAAGGATTTAGATAAACTAAAACGAACTGAAATAAAAAAGGTGTCGCAAATTGCGACACCTTAGTAAGGGAATATTTGAAGTCACAAATTGTGACTTCAAGTGATCAGAGTTTAACGGACAATTCCATACGCCCGCCGAGGCCTTTTTCGATAACTCTCCGGAGCACCTCAATTTTGGCGTTGGCTGGTTCGCTTTCTATCTTATTGATCATGGATTTAGTCGTGGCACATTTATCTGCCAGGTCCTGTTGACTCATACCTTTATCTAATCTGGCTTGACGGATCATTGTTCCAGTGAGTGTAGTTTCATTATTTGTGGTCATATTTTTAGTTAATTGCGCAATTACTGTTTGCATTAATATTGAGTTATCCGAATCAGTGATTCGGAATTGATAAATTCGAAATTCCGCAACAGTGTCGCGGAATTCAACTGACCGAAAATACTAGACACTTTCTCGTAATTTCGCAGACACTATCTGCGAAATTACAAGGGTGTCGGATTTTGCGATACCTTAGCCCTTCAACTTAAATCCAATAGGTTCGCGCGGTTGTGGATGATATTTGGCTTCTAGCAACTCATCCAGGTAACGAAATACGATTTCCATATTTTTATCCTGGTTGTCGAGTTTGCTTTTGATCTTTTCGATTTCTAAACGGATATCCGCGTGCTCTGCAATCAAATTACGCAGTCGAACGAAAATGCGGATAATCTGTATATTGACAGCGATGGCCCGCTCACTATTAAGAATACTAGATAACATGGCGACTCCTGGTTCAGTGAAACAAGACGGCCGATACCTTAGGCCTTGTCGATCGGATTTGGAGGTCACAAATTGTGACCTCCAATCTGCGAACTCTTGATCATTCATTTCAAACATAAAATCTGATGGGAAACGGGTGCCGTTCCGTTTTACGGCTTGCTTTAGCACTTTTGTTTCTACCTGATATAGCTTGGCCAAATCACGGTCGATCATGACCTTGTGGCCACGGATGTAATATATTTTTGTGGCGATCTCTTGATCGCTTATTGTTAAACTATCCATTTTGTGATTGTATTTTGAGGTCGCAAATTGTTACCTCATGATTTTAATGTATTGCTTTCAAGTCTATCGGTAACGGTCACGCACGGAAAACGAAATCGGTGATTTCGAAATCGGTTTCAACCATAACCAATTGTGCAAACACTGTTTGCGCAATTCAGATGTGCCTCAACTTACCCGCTTTAAAACAGGTTTCCTTGACGCTTTAGGTTTGGGCACTTCCGGTTCCAGCTTTTCACGCAGAACGTGCATATCCTCACTGATCTTTTTAAGTAAGACACGGGCATATATCTGCGTTGTGGCGATCTTGGTATGGCCCATCATTTTGCTGACGGTTTCGATGGGCACGTTATTGGCCAGAGTGATGGTGGTAGCGAAGGTGTGCCGGGCCACGCCGAAAGTGAGCTTCTTTTTAATGCTGACGATCTTGGCGACCTCTTTCAGATAAACATTGACCTTTTGGTTGGTAATAGTGGGGAATATCCTATTTAAAGTTATCGATCTCGGATTATCCTTATATTTATTCATGATCGCCAGCGCTGGCGCCAGGAGCGGAAGGTTGGTCGCCTCGTTACTTTTCTGTCGGAACAATTTCAGCCATTTTTCCCCGTCCTCACCGCGAACAACATTGCCTTCATGCAAATTCATCAGGTCGACAAAGGATAGACCGGTATAGCAAGCGAAAAGGAAGTAGTCGCGGATCGCATTAAGCGTATCAGATGCTATATCATAATTTTCCAGGGCCTTCAATTCATTTGTCGACAAAAAGGCGGTCTCCACCTTTTTATAACGGAATTTGTAATTTTTAAAGGGGTCTTTGCTGATCCATTGTAATTTAAAGGCGAGCGTGGTCATTTTACGCAAACGGATGAGGTGTTTCATCACCCCATTGTTGTTTAGTGGCTGAAAATGATCTGCGGGTTTGTGATTTCGCAAGTACGTTTCAAAGTCGACAATGAATTTATAATCGATGTCCTTGATGCGATAGTCCGTGGTATTATACTTTGCTTTAAGAAACTTTTCCAAATAGCGCCGGGTAACTCCGTAATGTTTCAAGGTACTCGGAGTTAAAGCAGCCGAGGCTGTTTCCTCATGATAGTCCATGAGTTTGCTTAGCGAATAAGTTTCCTCGGTGTCTTCTCCCAGGAAACAAGCTTTAAGTAATTGCGGGGTGATCTCTTTACCATCCAACTGCAATTGTTGATAGTAGGTAGTGATGGTAAATTTGACCTGCTCTAAATAGGCATTGGTTTCTTTGGCATCGGGAACCTTTACCTTTAGTCCGCCATGGCCTTTGTCCCAATCCTCAACGTTAATTTGTTTTTTGAGGGCAAAGATGACCCTTTCCTTGTTAATGGTAATAGCTGCGTAAACGCTGGCAATTCCATTTTTTGCCTTCTCTTTTTTGATGGTGAAATTGACACCAAATGACTGTGATGTTCTCATTTTTTAACAGTTTTAAGTGAATAAATGAATAATTACATCCCGAAATTTTCGCTCACGGGTGGGCGTTTAGATGAAATTTGGCTCAGATTTCTGATCTTTTACAGTCTTTTTGAGTGCATACTTTATGAACGCAAAACACTGTATTACAGCCAATTAAATCTTAAAAACACCCCGAAGCTAAAAAATAAACCCGGGTGGGCGTTTGGGTGTCAGAAATGGTGTATTTGTAAGGATTGAAAAGGATCACTAAAAACAAAAAACCCTCTAAATCAACGATTTAGAGGGACTGAAATAGATGCGATCTATCTATTTGTGCGCCCACCTGGGCTCGAACCAGGGACCAAAAGATTATGAGTCTTCTACTCTAACCAACTGAGCTATAGGCGCGCAGAAATCTTGTTAAATTTCAGGCTGCAATGTTACAACTTTCTGCTGAAAATTGCAAAGCCTTATTTTAATTAAAATACTATATTTTTGGGCCAGTACTTTTAAAAGGCGCTGTTGTAAACATGGATAAGCTATCACAAAACCGCCGGCAGGCGTTACAAACGTTAGGGCTAACGGCCGGTGCCGCGCTATTAAATACGTCTGTATCAGCGATGAGTGTTTCAAAAAAAGCTAACGCCGCATTTAAATACTCATTGAACATGAGTACCATTCGCGGGCAAAAATTAGGGTTTATAAAAGAATTACAAGTAGCCGCAAAAGCAGGTTTTACTTCGGTAGAAGTTTGGATAGATACCTTTCAAACCTATCTACAAAATGGCGGAACAACTGCCGAAGCCAAAAAAATCATTATTGATTTGGGCGTAACTGTTGAAAATGCCATAGGCTTTGCCAAATGGATAGTGGATGATAAAATTACCCGTGAAGCCGACCTTAAACAATTACAAACGGAAATGGACCTGCTGGCTCAGATAGGGTGCCATCGCATCGCCGCGCCGCCATCAGGAGCTACCGGGTTGCCGTTAATAGATCTTGATGTTATTACTGAGCGCTACATCACCATATTGGAAATGGGCACAAAAACCGGCGTAATACCAATGGTTGAAATGTGGGGAGGATCGCACAACCTGAAAAAGATAAGCCAGATACTGTACGTGGCTACACAAAGCGGCCATAAAAATGCTTTAGTGCTATTAGATTCATTCCATATTTATAAAGGAGAATCGAATTTAGACAGCCTGGCATTTGTGGGCAAAAACGCTATCGAGGTTTTTCATATCAATGATTATCCTACAGGTATCCCTCCTGCTAAAATATCAGAGCCGGACCGCATCTATCCGGGTGATGGCATCGCCCCGCTTAAACAGGTTTTACAAATCCTGAAAAACCCTGATAAGCCGGTAGTGCTATCGTTAGAGGTTTTTAACGAAAGCTATTATAAACAAGATGCCTTACTGGTTGCTAAAACCGGCTTGGCTAAAATGAAAGCAATTACCGAAGGAATTTAATATATGAACCCTATAAAGAATATCATTTTCGATTACGGCAACGTAATATTCTATATCGATTTTAATAAAGTTGCAAAGGCCTGGAAAGATTTGGGTATAACCAACGCACATGAGTTTTACGGACATCGTCAGCAGGATGATGTCTTTAATGCCTTAGAGCGCGGCCAGATAAGCCCTGAAGTTTTCGCCGACCGTATAAGGGAACTTACCGAAAAGCCCGAACTTACAAATGAGCAAATTAACAATGCATGGAACCAGATCTTTATCGGAATCCCCGAAGGGAATCATGAATTGCTATTGCAGTTAAAGGCCAAATACCGCACTTTTTTATTGAGTAACATTAATGCAATCCATTACGACTACGTACATGATTATTTAAAACGCGAATATGGCATGGACGATAACAGCGGCCTGTTTGAAAAAACTTACTATTCGCACTTAATGGGTAAACGCAAGCCCGATGCCGAAATTTTTGAGCAGGTATTGCAGGAAAACAATCTTGACCCGGCCGAGACATTGTTTATAGATGATAGCCCGCAACATTTGGAGACTGCTAAAAAATTGGGGCTGCAAACCTATTTAATGACTGCGCCAGATAACATACAGGAATATTTCAAAACTAACGGACTGCTTTGATTTTAAACTACTTAATTATTAAAACTTGTATATTGCGATACAATTTAACACCATGAAATACCGTGCCATAACTATTGTAACCGTAGCTACTCTGATGGCTGTAGCGTGCCGCCCGGCGACACAACGCAATATATTTGCGGGCATGGGTCCATCGACAAAAGAATATAAACAGAAGTTGGCAAAGGAAATTGAGGACCGTGGTGCTACTGACTTAACTTTTACCTTTAATAGCTATTTAAACGATCATGGTAAGGATTACTTGGATATCAGTATTGACGGAAAGGGTATACATGCCAGCAGCCTGGTTTTAATTAACGACTGGAAAAAGCTGGAAGGGATAAAACGCACCAAAGGCATAGGTTATAGCGGCGCCGAATTAAAAAATCTGAAATTAGCCGTACTAAACCCAGATACCAACCCGACTTTTATTTATAAAGATGTTGAAAAAATCGTAGACTAAGCTACAGTCTTCTTCTTTTCATTTCCTTTACTATCAGTCCAAGCTCACGGCTCATTTGCCCGGCTATGGCAGTGTTTTCCTGCGCACGGCGAAACAGGTATGGCAATACCGCCTTTATCGGTCCATAAGGCACGTATTTAGCAACATTATAATCCGCATCGGCGAGATTAAAACTCAGGTTGTCGCTCATGCCTAATAGCTGCGCAAAATATACATGGGGATTTTTATGATCTATTCCCTTTTTGTCTAAAAGCTCGGTCAATAAACGGCAGCTTTCTTCATTATGTGTACCGGCTATAAATGCAATGCTTTTTATATTATCGGTACAATACTCAAGGGCCAGGTTAAAATCTTTATCGCTGGCTTCTTTAGTAGGTTGTATGGGCGATGGATAACCTTTTTCTTCCGCACGTTTGCGCTCTTTTTCCATGTACGCACCGCGCACCAGTTTGGCTCCCAGGATGAATTTCTCTTTTACCGCCACTTCGTTATCATCCATTATTGAATCTAACTTATCGTGCCTGTAAAACTGGTAAGTATTATAAACAATGGCTTGCTCTTTATTAAACTTACGCATCATGTTTAAGGCCAACAGGTCAATAGTATCCTGGATCCAGGTTTCTTCGGCATCTATCATCACCGGCACGTTAACAGAGTGTGCCTTTTCGCAAATGGCTAATACCCTATTCTGTACTTTTTTCCATTCCTGCTGTTCTTCGGGAGTAAACTTGGCTTTTGCATCCAGTTTTTCAAGCAAGCCAAAACGGCCAACTCCGGTTACTTTAAATACGGTAATAGGTATAGCTTTATCTTTGGCAGCACGTTTTATAGTACGGATTATTTCTTCGCAGGTTTCATCGAAAACTTTTTCATCGTCCTCGCCTTCTATCGAGTAATCTAAAATGGTACCTACGCCACCACTCTCCAGGCTCTTTATCGTTTTTTCGCATTCGCGGATGGTTTCGCCGCCGCAAAAATGTTTAAATATGGTAGCTTTTATTAAACCTTTAATGGGTAAGCCTATCTTAACAGCAAAGTTTGTTATGGGCGGGCCGATTTTTACTAAAAAATTAACATTAATTATCTTGAACAGCCAGTAGGCACGTTTAAGGTCGGCATTTGATGAGTGGCGGAAAGCGATTTCCGTATTTTCAAAAGATAAACTGGTTTTTTCAGTCATAGTATATGGTAATGGTTCATTATATTATTCCTATCCAACCAATAAGATAAGCTATTATTGAACCGTTTAGCGTGGTGCAAAATTATAAAATGATAGTTAGATAACTCATTATTCTGCAATTAGTTTATTTTTGCCATCGAAATGATAGAGTTTAAAGTTACCGGCGATTATATCCCAATGATACAATTATTAAAAGCAACACACCTGGTTTCTACAGGCGGCGAAGCGCAAATAGTTGTAGATGAGGGAGAAGTAAAATATAATGGCGAAGTTGATTACCGCAAACGCTTAAAAGTAAAGAAAGGCGACGTGGTGGAATTTAGGGGTAACCAAATAAAAGTGATTTAATTTTATGAGCATAAAAGATACCGATACCTGCACATTAGATGCTACCATGGACACGATACAAAGTAACAATTACAATATATATTTCGACAATAGCTTAGGCGAGCTTGCAACTTTTATTGAGCAGGGCCGCTATTCGCGCTTTTTTGTTTTAACCGACGAAAATACCGCGAAATACTGCCTGCCTTTGCTAAGAGAGCGTTTAGGCAACCCCGATAACTTTGATATTATAGAAATTAATGCCGGCGAGGAAAGCAAAGACATTGACTTTTGTATAGGGGTATGGAAAATGCTGATAGATTTTGGAGCTGACCGTCAAAGCTTATTAATAAACCTTGGTGGCGGTGTTATAAGCGACTTAGGTGGTTTTGCAGCATCAACCTTTAAACGCGGTATTGACTTTGTGCATGTGCCTACGACTCTGCTTTCGCAAGTTGATGCTTCAGTTGGTGGTAAAACGGGGATTGATATTGATAGCATTAAAAACATCATAGGTACGTTTACGCAGCCTAAAGCCGTGTTTATTGAATACGAATTTTTAAAGACATTACCGGCACGCCAGATCTTATCCGGTACCGCCGAAATGCTGAAACACGGCCTGATCTGCGATGCTGATTATTGGAACCTGCTTAAGCAAAGCGATCTAAGCACTACCACAGTTGAGATGGTTTACAAATCTGTAGCTATTAAGAACAAGGTGGTGATGGAAGATCCGCACGAAAAGAACATCCGCAAATCATTAAACTTTGGCCATACCATCGGTCACGCGGTTGAAACCTGGTCGTTAATTAATGATAAAGATTCATTATCACATGGCGAGGCTATCGCTATCGGAATGATCTGCGAAGCTTACCTGTCGTACAAAAAAACAGGCTTAAGCAGCGATGAGTTAGCCGAGATCACCCAGGTTTTAACCAACCTATACCCGCGCTACGAATTGAAGATGGAACATAGCGATACCCTTTTAGAATATATGCTTAAAGATAAAAAGAACCAAAATGGCAAGATCAATTGCACATTACTAAGCTCGATAGGCCGGTTTGCAATCGACAATATTTGTACTGCTGATGAGCTATTAGAGGGTTTGAATTATTACGCTAATTTGTAATCTGCAAAAATTTAAAACGGAAAAACACATCAAACGTTAATACAAACGGCGCGCTAATTAATAGCGCGCCGTTTGTTGTTATGTGGCATTTGGACTACCGGGATAAGGCTGTATTGATTTTGGTGAGTTTACTGGCGTTGCTGACACTGGTTGAGCTTATTATGAGCTATATCGAGGACCGCAAATACTACCAAACCCGCGATACCTTCACCAACATCTATCTTACCACCCTTACCTTTTTTATTAACCTGGCTGTTAAAACCAGCACATTCTTTGTGCTTGACTTTGTGTACCGGTTCAGACTATTTACGATGACTAATGCTGTACTGTATTGGATAGTGTTGATTGTATTGCAAGACTTTTTATACTGGGTATTGCATTATACGGGGCATTATTGCCGCTTGTTTTGGGCCATGCATGTTACACACCATTCGTCAGAGCATTTTAATTTGACCACAGGTTTTCGGTCGACCGTTTTTGAGCCGCTATACCGGGTAGTATTTTATTTACCATTGGCGTTAATGGGTTTTACTGCGTTGGATATTTTGTTTGCTTACCTGCTAACCCAGCTTTACGGCAATATGGTGCATACGCAATACAAAATCCCGCTGCCTAAATGGTATGGTTATGTATTTGTTACTCCATCCCAACACCGGGTTCACCACGCATCAAACTTGCGGTACCTGGATAAAAACATGGGGATGGTATTTATAATATGGGACAGGATCTTTGGCACATTTAAAGAAGAAGATGGACACGACGAGATAAAATACGGCCTAACCAAACAACCAGAAGATACAGGACCGGTAAATGTGCTGTTTCACGAATGGAAAGCTTTGATTAATGACATGAAACATGCACCTGGCCTTAAAAACAAACTTAAGACGCTTTTTTATGCGCCGGGATGGAGCTATGATGGAAGCACAAAAACAGCGAGGGTAATGCAGCGGGAGTTAACAGATAAGCGGATCAAAGAAATGCCAGGCCCATCTCAAAATTCTGCTGCGGCATAAAACCATCGCAGTCAAACCAAATTATCTACCATCAAATCCATTTATACCATATAAAATTCGTTTCAACCCCTTTATTTTAAAAAAATAAAAATTTTCTATTGACATATCTTTTTAAACTCCTATATTTACGGCACAATAAAAAAATGAAAGCAACAACCGCATATTTTTTTGGTTACTACTACTTCTACTTTAACAAGTAAGAGCCGGGACTAATATGCACTAACACACATATAAAGAAACTTAAAAAGTCCCGGCCAACAAGCCGGGATTTTTTGTTTTTAGGGAATTATGAAAAAAGATAAACCAAGAGTAGCTATACAAGGCATCCGCGCCTCGTTTCACGAAGAGGCTGCCTTTAAATATTTTGGAGAAAACATCCAGACTATTGAGTGCAACTCTTTTAAACAAACATTTGATGCTTTAGAAGCAAACGAAGCTGATTATGTAGTAATGGCTATTGAGAATAGTATTGCCGGCAGCATACTGCCCAACTACTCTTTATTACTAAACTATAACTTCCCGGTTATTGGCGAAATTTACTTGCCTATACAGCTGCATTTAATGGCATTGCCGGGTGTTGCATTTGAACAAGTAAAATATGTAACTTCGCACCCAATTGCGATACGCCAATGTGTAGACTTTTTTGATGAATACCCGCATCTTAAAATAGTTGAAAGCAGTGACACCGCCGCTTGTGCCAAACGGATCCGCGATGAAAAGTTAACTGATACTGTTGCTATTGCAAATACCTTAGCGGCCAAACTATATGGTTTGGATATTATTGAGCGTCGTATCGAATCCAATAAAAAGAATTTCACGCGTTTCCTGATATTAACAACCCATGAAAACGCGGTTAAACAACCTGCTAACAAGGCTTCGCTATGTTTCCAGGTTAGTAACCAGGTAGGTGCATTGGCTAAAGTGTTGAATATTTTCGCCCAACAGGGTGTAAACATGAGCAAAATACAGTCGATGCCGGTTTTGGGCAAACGCAACGAGTATAATTTTTATGTTGATGTAGAGTGGGAAGAAACCAAACAATATGACAGCGCAGTAAAACAGATACTAAAATACACACATAATTTTAACATACTGGGCGAGTATAAACGACACGAAGAAGAGGGCGAGAAACCACTCACAGCACCAACCAAACCCGAAAGAAAATACATCAGCGTAAAAAAGGCTGTGAAATAAAACAACAAACAATTAAATAGTAAACAACGACATTACAATAACAATACAATGAAACTTAATTTAAACATCCAACCATTAAACACCTGGATAACGGCCGTTAATCAGCCATTATTAATTGCCGGTCCGTGCAGCGCAGAAACTGAAGACCAGTTGGTGGCAACCGCTCATTTATTAAAAGCTACAGGCCGCGTTACCGCGTTGCGTGCCGGTATCTGGAAACCACGTACCCGTCCCGGAGAGTTTGAAGGCATAGGCAGCATTGGTTTAGAGTGGTTAAAACGCGCTAAAGCTGAAACTGGCCTACCTACAGCAGTTGAGGTTGCAACCGCAAAACACGTTGAAGAAGCTTTAGCTGCCGGTGTTGATATCCTTTGGGTAGGCGCACGTTCAACTGCTAATCCTTTTACCGTACAGGAAATTGCCGACGCTTTAAAAGGCGTTGACATCCCGGTAATGGTTAAAAATCCGGTTAACCCTGATATTTCATTATGGATAGGCGCTTTAGAGCGTATCAACAATGCAGGTATTACCAAATTGGCGGCTATCCACCGTGGTTTCTCATCATACGAGAAATCAGCGTTCCGTAATGAGCCTATGTGGGATATCGCTATCCACATGAAAACATTGGCACCGCATTTACCATTGATCTGCGATCCAAGCCATATCTCTGGTAATCGCGACCTGATAGGTTATGTGTCACAAAAAGCTTTGGATTTGGATATGCAAGGATTAATGATTGAGTCGCATATTGACCCGAGCGTTGCCTGGACGGATGCCAAACAACAAGTTACTCCGGCTGCTTTGGCTGAGTTAATTGATCATTTAACTTTACGTAAACCTGATACCAGCAATGCACAGGTTAACGATAAATTGAGCGAGCTACGGAACAACATCGATAAGATTGACGACCTGATCATCCAGAAAATGGCAGAGCGCATGACAATCGCCGAGCAGATTGGCACTTACAAAAAAGATAACAACATCACTATCCTGCAGGTTAACCGTTGGGATGAGATCCTGACCAAACGTATTAACTACGGTAAAGCGTTGAAATTACATGCCGACTTCACCGAGAAATTATTAGAGTTGATTCACGCAGAGTCTATCCGTAAACAAACCGAAGTAATGAACGCGGGCCAGGAAGCCGGTCAGCAAGCAGAGAAACTTACCCACGTTTAGTACTACAATGAGTCATAATATCCTGCTTACTAAAAAAGGCAAATCGGTAAATGGCGAGGTGCGCCTTACAGGCTCAAAAAGCGAATGCAACCGTGCATTGGTTATTGAGGCTTTAAGTCACGACCGCGTGCGTGTAGAGAATATCTCGGACGCGGCCGATGCGGTTACCTTATCAAAAGTGCTGGGTCTTACTTTGCAAACTGTTGGTTATGAAGCATCGCCTATTACGCACCAGTTAGAGCATAAAATTGTAAACATAGGCCCTGCGGGTACCGCCATGCGTTTTTTAACTGCTTACTACACTTTGCAGGACGAAGAGGTGGTACTAACCGGCAGCGAGCGCATGAAACAACGCCCGATCGGTATTTTGGTTGATGCCTTACGCAAACTGGGTGCCGAGATAAGCTATGAGGAAAACGAGGGCTTCCCTCCCATTCGCATAAAGGGTAATATCAAACAGCAAACCAATATTATCAGCATAAAAGGCGACATCAGCAGTCAGTATATTACTGCGTTGTTGTTGATCGCTCCGAAACTGCCGCAAGGTTTAGAATTACATATTGAAGGCGACTTAACCTCTCGTCCGTACGTAGAAATGACTCTGGCTATGCTACAGCAGGCTGGTATACAGCACCAATGGAACGGTAACGTCATCAGCATAGCTAACCAGGAGTTTAAAGAAACCGTTTTACCGGTCGAACCTGATTGGAGCGCTGCCTCATACTGGTACGCCATTGCGGCATTGGCAGATCAGGCTGACTTATTCTTACACGGTCTTACCCAGTACAGCTTGCAAGGCGATAGCGTGATCACCGAGATCATGGCTAACTTTGGTATCACTTCTCAGTTTAGGGATGGTGGCGTGCATTTGGTGAAGGAGGCAAAGCCTATCAGCCGCAAGATCTTTGATTTGAAGGAATGCCCTGATTTGGCACAGACCATTATAGTTGTTTGCGCAGCTTTAAACCACGAAGCTACCTTTACAGGGCTTGAGACTTTAAAGATCAAAGAAACAGACCGTATAGCAGCCTTACAAAACGAACTGGGCAAGATGGGTGTTAAGCTGATTGAGAAAGGCCAGACCTATAAGCTTGATTGCAGCGGGAAGTTCATCCCTGAGCGTATGTTCATCAACACTTACGACGATCACCGTATGGCTATGGCATTTGCACCACTGGCTTTGGTAATACCAGAGCTGGAGGTTGAAGACGCATTAGTAGTAGAAAAATCATACCCTGCCTTCTGGACCGACCTGGAAAAAGTAGGATTTGAAGTAAAAGATATATAAAGGTTAAAGCTGAAAGGCAAAAGGTAAAAGCTTGCTTTTGCCTTTTGCCTTAACTCACTCATTCAATAATTCATTAATTCACTCATTATAGCATGGCAGGCAATTCATTTGGGCAATTATTCAGGATAACCACATTTGGCGAGTCGCATGGCGAAGCTATAGGCGTAATTATTGACGGTTGCCCGTCGCAGTTACCGGTGGATATGGAATACATCCAGGGTGAGTTGGATAAACGTAAACCCGGCCAAAGTAAGATCACTACCCAGCGTAAGGAAAGCGACACCGTTCGCATTCTATCGGGTGTATTTGAGGGCAAGACTACCGGCACCCCTATCATGATGCTGATCCCGAACGAGGACCAGCGAAGTAAGGATTACAGCCACAATACAGACGTGTTTCGCCCATCGCATGCCGACTATACTTACCAAACCAAGTATGGTATCCGCGACCACCGTGGCGGCGGCCGTTCATCAGCCCGCGAAACCGCTGCAAGGGTGGCCGCAGGTGCATTAGCTAAGCTACTGCTTAAATCGCAAGGCATAGAGATAGTAGCCCACGTAAGCAGCGTAGGCAAAATAGAGGCCCCTAACGTAGAGATCAAAAGCGCGCAGGAGTTTATAGACCAACGCGAATTGAACATCGTACGTTGTGCCGATCCGGCTACTGCCGAAGAAATGATCAGCCTGATCGATTCGGTGCGTTTGGATGGTGATACTGTTGGTGGTAAAGTAAGCTGCCATATCCTGAACTGCCCCGTTGGCTTAGGCGAGCCGGTTTTTGACAAGCTGCATGCCGAATTAGGCAAGGCCATGCTAAGCATAAACGCGGTGCACGGCTTTGAATTTGGATCGGGCTTTGCGGGCAGTGAAATGCGCGGATCAGAGCATAACGACATCTTTGTTAAAACGCATTTAGGCGACGTTAAAACCATTACCAACTACTCGGGCGGTATACAAGGCGGAATCAGCAATGGCATGCCTATCGACTTTAAAGTGGCCTTTAAACCGGTTGCTACCATTATGCATAACCAGCAAACAGTTGACGCTGCCGGCAATGCCGCCGAGATCTCGGGCAAGGGCCGCCATGATCCTTGTGTAGTGCCACGCGCCGTACCTATTGTAGAAGCCATGGCCGCGCTGGTTATTGCCGATCACTGGTTAAGAAACAGGAACACCATCCTACCTCAATAAGCACCGAAATGATCCACTTTAAAAAGTGGATCACCTGGATCACTGTTTTCGTATAACTTATTAAAAATTAAATAGTTAACTTTTTGAGCGGATCACCGTGGATCACTCTTATTCGTCAGGATTTTTAAGTTCATTATTGGATTAATTAACTGATAATCAGCATAGGCGAAAAACGACCATTTTTGGATGCTTTTTTAGGGGTGGATCACTAAAAGTGGATCATACCTAGGCAACTTATGTATTGCAGCTAACCCTATATAGCGGAAGACTTACAAAGTTTTAAAAACTTCGTAAGTCAGATCCTGCACGTTTTGTATATTCGTATATGCCTGTCTCATTCAAATACTGCAAAAACCTGTACAAATCCGTATGCTGTACACTGTTATTTGCTATCGCGATAAACGCTAACGCACAGATTACCGCCAATCAACCGTATCCTAAAGATTTCTACATGGTCGATATCCATGAGGTAGACATCGCGGTAAATGCCTTCATGCAAAAATATCATGTTCCCGGTTTATCCTTCGCCATTGCCAAAGGTGATAGCTTAAAATTGCAACGCACTTATGGTTATGCCGATTCGTCTAAAAACGAACTGGTAAAGCCTGAAAGCCGTTTCCGTATCGCAAGTGTAAGTAAGCCGTTTACATCAGCAGGTATAATGTTATTGGTTGAACTGGGTAAATTAAAGTTAAGCGACAAAGTTTTTGGTAAAGACGGGATATTAGGTACCGATTACGGAAGCCAGCCTTATAAAAAGTGGATCACTGATATTATGCTATCAAATTTATTGGAACATACGGCAGGCGGCTGGGGCAACAGCGGCAACGACCCTATGTTTATGAACCCGAGGATGGGCCAGCGCGAACTAATAAGCTGGACTTTAAACAATATGCCGTTAGTTAATGAACCGGGAACTCATTATGAGTATTCAAACTTTGGGTATTGCTTATTGGGCAGGGTAATAGAAAAAGTCACCGGCATGCCTTATGCAGACTTTATCAAACAAAACGTCCTTGCCAAGTGCGGCATCACCACCATGGAAATGGGCGGCAATACGTTAGCCGAACAAAAAGCTAATGAGGTTTACTATTATGATAAAGGTGGGTGGGCCTACAAAATGGACCAACGCCGCATGGATTCACATGGCGGATGGATAGCAACAGCAACAGACCTGGTTAAGTTGCTGGTAAGGCTTAATTATAATCCGCAGAAACCTGAACTTTTAAAAACTAAAACTCTGAAAGAGCTTTATACTCCTTCCTTATCCGGCTCAAACTATGCAAAGGGTTGGGCGGTGAATAGTGCCAACAATCACTGGCACAACGGCAGCTTACCCGGCGAGCAGGCATTGGCGGTAAATACATCAACAGGGTTTAGTTGGGCGGTGCTGGTAAATACCCGCGCCGACGGTAACTTCGGCGGCGATTTGGACAGGTTGATGTGGCGGATAAAAGAGGCCATAAAAAAATGGCCTGATATTGATTTGTTTGAGAAGTAAGTCTCCATATTATAAAGTAAGAGGCGTAGCCTTGCTCAATATTGTAGCAACGGGTTTCAACCCGTTGACAATAACGAAACCAATGACAAGAGCCGTAGGCTTGGCCCATATATTTACCGATATGTTCCGTGTCTACGACACTCACTTATCTATTTAATTATTCCAACATTCCAACGGGTTGAAACCCGTTGCTACAATATAGGTCGAGCCGATGGCTCTTTAATTATTTACCCCCGCAAAATATTATTTGGCGCATTGGGTTACCTTTCTGCTTTAAAAGGTATAAACATCAGGGTGTCAATCACACCGGCATCCCGAAAAACCTTTATTGCCATGCTTGCCTACACTATCCAATTATATAAAAACGCTTATACCGGTCTTTCTAAAAACAGTTGGTACCTGTGCATCGTGATGCTGATAAACCGGGCAGGTACTATGGTTGTACCTTTCCTCAGCATCTACTGTATCCAGCAATTACATTTCAGTATAGTTCAGGCCGGTATTATTATGACTTTGTATGGTGTGGGTGCGCTAAGCGGATCGTTTACGGGCGGTAAACTAATTGACAAGATCGGCTTTTACGATTTACAGATCGGTGCTTTAATAAGCGGCGGTTTACTTTATATATCTATAGGCTTTTTACATAGTTTTATTGTTCTGGCTATTGGCACTTTCGTGCTAAGTTTCTGCAATGAATCTGTGCGGCCCGCTAACTCGGCTGCAATTGCCCACTATAGTTCAGATAGCAACCGTACCCGCTCCTACTCGTTAAACCGGCTGGCGATAAACCTTGGCTGGGCCGTTGGCGGTGGCCTGGGTGGTTTCCTGGCATCCATTAATTATCATTTATTGTTTTGGGTTGATGGCTTAACCAACATATCTGCCGCGGTGTTGTTACTGGTGCTTATGCCGCGTGCAGCGGTAGCAAAAACCTTCAAACAAAAAGATAAAACTGTAATAAAAACATCGCCTTATAAAGACAAACTTTATTTGTGGTTTATAGTTTTGCTTACCTTATATGCCACTTGCTTTTACCAGTTTATGATAATGCAGCCTGTGTTTTTTAAAATAAACTGGCATTTTAACGAACGCGCTATAGGCTTATTGATGGCATTGAACGGTATCTTAATTACCGTTATAGAAATGGTAATGGTGCATAAGCTGGAGGGCAGAAGAAGCGGTATGTTTTACATCTACACAGGTGTAGCTTTATGTAGTGTAGCTTTTGCATTCTTAAACATTTTGCCGGCGACTATAATTTCGGCTGTTATAGTTATTATAGTAGTAACCTTTAGCGAAATGCTGGCAATGCCTTTCATGAATTCGTTTTGGGTGAGCCGCACAACGGCACATAACCGTGGCGAGTATGCCGCGCTGTATAGCATGTCATGGTCGGCAGCGCAGATCATCGCGCCCTTTTTGGGCAGCAATGTTATTTATTATGGCGGATTTAGCGCGTTGTGGTGGCTGCTGGGCGGCATATGTTTGCTTAGTTCGACCGGGTACTGGCTGCTGTATCGTCGTACTAAGACTTACGAAGTTTTTAAAACTTCGTAAGTCTGAATATCGAACATCGAATAATGAAATAACTTCCTTCGTTATTCGATGTTCGATATTATATTTCACCCTCTCAGCATCTTAACTGTAACCAGCAACTGCCCTACATGCCTCATGATATGCTCGGCGGCATGGGTATACAAACCTATTACGGTTGATGGCAGTTGATTGCGCCCCACTCCTCTTTTATCCGTTAGCATAAGTTCATCAGTTTGGCTTAATTGTTTAATGGCATCGTCAACCTGCCGGTTAAATATTTCCAGTAAAGTATTAATACTGTATGTTATTTCGGGCATTTTTCCTTCCAGCGATAATTTATCAAGCTGGTGCGGCGTAAGTTGTTCGCCACGGGCATAAGTAAATAAACGGTCAAGCACACCCGCCAAATGCTGCAAATGAAACGCCGGCGCGGCCAGGCCCGAAGGTTTTACCCACAGTAAGATCTCCGGGAAATCAGCCATAAACCCGTTTACTTCTTCGCGTGCCTGCAATAACGCGTGGGCAACGGGTTGTAGTAGCGGAGGTATCCCTTCCAGCGGCCCACGCAGCCATACTTCAAGCTTTTTATCCTCTGCCATATATTTTATATTTAGATAACCGTAATTATTGCATCTTTATAACATGTGGTATAGCTATTGCTATTTAGCAATTATATTAATTTAAACTTATGTTAACTGATACTAAAAAAATCGTCAAAATAACGGCAATGCTTTTCTTAGCCCTTACAGTTGTTTTTCAAAGCTGTAAAAAAAGCCGGTCGGATATGGGTAAGAACCTTTATCTGAAAACCAAAAATAAAGTTTTTAAAGATGTAACGCCCGAAGGCTGCGCAGAAGTATTTCAAAAAGTTTTGGAAGAAGAGAAATCCAAACTTACCTATCCTCAAACCATTAGCGCGTTTTACGAAGCGAATGGTTACGATCCGATTTTTGTAATGGATCACATCTTTAACAAAGACTTAAAATTTGCCACTATCTATTTCCAAAAAGCAGGCGAGCATGGCCTTGACCCCAAAATGTTTAATGCTGATGAATTAGCAACCCTCATCAACAAATTCTACAACAAAAAACAAATTAAAACGCTCGATCAGGCCTATCATGCTATTGCCGAATTAGAATTGCTTACCGCAAATTCGCTCATTAGATATAGCAACGCATTGCAATATGGTGTGATTAACCCTAAAAATATCTACGCAAGGTATTATACTAAAACCCTGCGCCCTGATAGTACATCGGCACAAAGGATCTTCCAGATAACTGATATAAAGTCCTACCTGGATAGTATCCAGCCAAAGGATGCATCATATGTAGCGTTACAAAAAGCATTGGCCGATAGCACTTTAGCCGAAAACAGCAAAAGAGTCATTATTGCCAATTTGGAACGGTTAAGATGGAAAAATAAACCACTCGACAAAAAGTATGTAATAGTAAATATAGCTGATTACAGGCTTGATGTAGTGGAAGATGGCAAATCTATACTAAACATGAAGGTTTGTGTAGGCCAGGGCCGTAACCCATACGGTAAAACTAATCTTACAAATTACGTAGACTCTGATAAGGTTGATAAGCCAAATCAACACTCTACCCCGCAATTAAACAGTAAGATCCATAGCGTGGATGTTAACCCGGTTTGGAACATCCCGGAAAGTATTGCCACTAAAGAGATAATGGTAGAGGCCGCTAAAGACAGGTATTACTTAGAGAACAAAGGCATTAATGTTTACAAGAACGGTAATTTAGTTGACCCTGATGATATTAATTGGGCCACCGCATCAAAAGGCGACTATGACTTTAAGCAAAAACCGGGCGATGATAATTCATTGGGTAAAATAAAGTTCCTGTTTAATAATAAAAGCAGCGTTTACCTGCATGATACCCCGGCTAAACTTGCATTTGATAAGCCAATGCGCGCTATTAGCCACGGTTGTGTGCGCTTAGACGACCCGCAAGGCCTTGCACGTAACTTATTTGGCGAAGGCCCAAAATTTGATCTGATAGCTAAAGACATGGCATCAGACAAACCCGACCCGACTACTATTAACTTAACCCCTAACGTTCCGGTATATATAACATATATTACCGCATGGGCGGACGCTGCCGGCGCCATACAAATAAGGCCGGACGTTTATGAATTGGATACGGTGTTGTATAATGCTTTGGCGCAGGTAAAGTAGGCCAGGTTTAACTAATTAAAAAAACGCCTCCGATATCCGGGGGCGTTTTTTGTTGGATATGTATTTATTAATACCTTAGTGTAACTTATCTTATCACCATGAAATCTATTTTCCTTACATTTTGCTTAGTTGCAACCACTATTATAGCCTGTGGCCAAAATTATAGCGACACTAAAATCACGTTTGGGTTATCTGGCGGATCTAACTTTTCAACTTTTTCAATAAAAGCACCGAATCAACTTTACGTTGAGCCCAACTTAGCGTATCCATTTTCAATTGGTTTTAATGCCGATATCACATTCAACGATTATTTTTCTATCAGACCGTCAATATTTTACCAGGGTAAAGGTTCAACCGTTAACGAACAAACTACCATATACAATGTAGCCGACATTTATAAATTACATTATTTAGAAATACCGGTGGATTTTATCGGCCATATTCCGCTAAATGATGAGGGCACCAATATATTTTTAGGAGGAGGCCCTTTCATTTCAGTAGGATTGAATGGCACCAGAGAGAAAACAATAAATGATGTTAAAACAAAAGAAAACTTGACGTTTGGAAGTAACGGCGATTTCAAAGCTGTTGATTTAGGGCTTACCACTGTATTAGGTTTTCAAACAGCATCCGGCACCGCCGTAAGTATCAATATCGATTTCGGGTTTTCTAATATCCTTCAAAACAGCGATTTAAATATCGGGGCTACTTCAGCAAAAACGGGAACATTTTATCTATCATTAGGTCAATCGTTTTAATAGCCGGGTATAAACAAAAACGCCCCTGATTTCTCAGGGGCGTTTTTGTTTGAAAAAATTATTATTAAAGTTTTATAGAATCTGCAGACGTAACATCCGGCGAAGTAAAATTCGCTAACACATTCTCGTCTAAATATTTTGAACTGTAGCTTGGGTTATTGCCGTTAATAAAGAAAACGGTTTTACCTTTTATAGTATTAATAACCTGCGACACAACTTCGGGCGATACTGCAGGGCAGCCAAAGCTGCGGCCTAAACGGCCTATTTTAGCAATATTGTTTTCGCTAACATAGTCTGCAGCATGTACTACTATGCCACGTGCGCGCGCACTGGTATTAAAGCCTGCATCTAAGCCATCTAAACGTAACGAACGGCCATGTTTACCTATGTAAACATCATCCGCTAAAAAGAAGCCTAAACTACTTTGGTGCGACTCGTTATTATCAGAGAAAGTGGTAGCCATATCGTCGCCACTGCCTTGCCCGTGAGCCACCCAGGTATTTAACAAAAGCTGTTTGTTTAACAGGTCGATGATCCACATCCGTTTTTCGCGGCTTGATTTTGTAAAATCGACCACAGTAATAACCGAGCCGTTTTGCAATTTATTAGCCGATTTGATATTGAAATAGCCTGTTAAAGCTTTTTGAAAAACCTCGAAATTTAACCCTGTTTCCTGCAAACGCGCTGTTTGATAAACAGTACTAACGTATTGCGCAAATAACTCTTTCGCAGTAGGGGTTGTTGTTTTGTAAGCTACCGTGTTCATTGTAGCGTTAACCGGTTTAAAACCTATAACACTTGTAAATAACACCAATGAAACGCAGCTAATCCACCAAAAATGTTTTCTCATACTTGTTGAGTTTTAAGTCAATAATTTATCAAAAATCAGGAGTGAGTTGGTATAATTGTTAAGACAAATATACGCAAAAATTACTAATAAATAAAATTTATTAACGAATATTTAAAAACTGACAAAACAATTACATCAGAAATTAAGTTCTAATTGGTTCTACGAAACAAGCAAAAGAAAGGTTGTCTTTATCAGGCCCACTTAACTTTATCAGCCAGCGCAATCCGCCTCACCCCTTGCGGATGTTCATCAGCATAGCCTAAATATAGTACTCCCATTATTTCATCCTCGTCGCGTAATTTCAAGAACGCTTTCATGGCGGGTTTTAGTATCATGCCACCGGTGCCCCAGTACGATGCCAGGTTTAAAGCCGTAGCACCCAGCAATAAATTCTGCACAGCGCAGGCTGTCGCTGCCATTTCTTCAAACGCGGGGATCTTTGGTAAATTACCACGCTGCATCACCGCAATAATTACATGCGACGCATTATCGCCCTGGTGGAATAAATTATCATAAACGCCCTTATTAAACTCATCAGCAGGTGTACTTTGTAAATATAATTCAGCATGCTGATGGCAAAATTTGGTCGCGTCAGCATAAACTGTAAAGCGCCATGGCTCGGTAAGGCCGTGGGTTGGCGCCCAGTCGGCCAATTCTAACAGTTCGGTTATTTGATGATTAGATATTTTGCCACCGTTCATCATAAATGGTTTTATGGTACGGCGTTTTTTGATGATGGTGGATATGGTGGAGAATGTGTCAGACATAAATAAAACTTTTTTTAAAAAGAAAATGAGTGAATTACACATTCACTCATTAAAAAATTCGGTAATTCACTAATTAATATATCGCCGGATATTTACCCGGGTTGCTCTCGTTCATCATGCCGTAAACAGCTTCGATAACATCATCGGCCGATGGCTTGGTAAAATAATCACCATCCGAGCCATATGGCGGGCGGTGATCTTTGGCACTTAAGGTACGCGGCGGCGAGTCGAGCGCATAATAGCCTTTTTGGGCCTCCAGCACTTTTTGCAATATATAAGCCGACGCAGCACCCGGAAGGTCCTCATCAACCACTAATAATTTGTTGGTTTTATATAACGAGTTGCCGCATATATTATCAATATCAAACGGATATAGCGTTTGCGGGTCAATAACCTCTATGCTTACGCCCAATTTTTCAAGCTCGGCAGCAGCATCCATTACAATCCGCAGCGTTGATCCGTAAGAAACAACGGTCATATCGGTACCCTCTTTCAGTATCTCTGCCTTACCTAATGGCACGGTAAACTCGCCCACGTTGGCAGGTAATTTTTCTTTCAGGCGATAACCATTAAGGCACTCAATAACCAAAGCGGGCTCATCACCACGCAGTAAGGTATTGTACATACCGGCAGCCTGCGTCATGTTACGGGGAACGCAAATATGCAATCCGCGCAGCGCATTTAATATAATACCCAGCGGCGAACCCGAGTGCCAGATCCCCTCTAACCTATGTCCGCGTGTACGCACAATAACCGGTGCTTTTTGCCCGCCGGCAGTACGATAGCTTAAACTTGCCAGGTCATCACTTAAAACAGTGATAGCATATAGCAGGTAATCTACATATTGGATCTCAGCAATAGGTTTTAACCCGCGCATGGCAAGGCCCATCCCTTTACCTATAATGCTTGATTCGCGGATGCCGGTATCAGTGATCCTGATATCGCCATATTTAGCCTGCAAGCCTGCAAAGCCCTGGTTAACATCCCCTATCGCGCCAAGGTCTTCCCCAAATGCTACTATAGTTCTGTCGCGCTCAAAATTTGCGTCAAAGCAGGCGTTTAATATTTCGCGTCCATCTAAAAGAGCTCCATCTTCCTCGTACCAGGCGGGCACTTCATTAACTTTTAATGGTGATGATGCCGATCCGGTAAACAGCTTTGAGTTAAAGCGTTCTTTGTTCTTTTCGCTTTCTTCGGTCAGCCATTCAATAAGCGCGTATTTCTCTTCGGAGTTTTCTGAAACTGTTAAACGTAATGCCTTGCGAATGGCAGATACAGCGTCTTTACGGCCGGGGTCAACGCAGGCTAAAAGCTCGGCGCAAACATCCTCCAGTTCATTCTTAAAATCGGATACATGGATAAGCGTGTGTATCAAATTGACAGCCTCATCTATTTCGGCTTTAATTTTATCGCCTAAAAGATTCCAGGCTTCGCGCTGGCATTCGCGTACATATTTTTTCGCCTCATCTTCTAAGGCGCTAATATCTTCTTCGGTAATAATTGCCGACTCGACCATCCAGTTGCGCATTTGCAGCAAACAGTCATGATCACCTTCCCAAGCCAGGCGGTCCTTTGTTTTATAGCGCTCGTGCGATCCGGACGTAGAGTGTCCCTGCGGTTGCGTCATTTCAATCACGTGGATCAATACAGGTACATGCTCTTCGCGGCAAACCGCTATTGCACGTTCATAGGTTTCGCAAAGGGCCACATAGTCCCAGCCGCGTACTTTAAATATCTCGTAACCATTTGTACCGGTTTCGCGCTGAAAGCCGCTTAGTATCTCGGATATATCTTCTTTGGTAGTTTGAATACTGGCTGGAACGGATATAGCATAAGCATCGTCCCAAACAGAAATTGCCATAGGCACCTGTAATACACCGGCAGCGTTAAACACTTCAAAAAATAAACCTTCGGATGTTGCACCGTTACCTATGGTGCCAAAAACAACCTCGTTACCATTAACAGAAAAATTGGTTAATGGTGCAAGTTCAACATTTTGGCGGTATAATTTTGATGCGTAAGCCAAACCTAATAAACGGGGCATATGCCCGCCTGTTGTTGATATATCAGCCGAGCAATTCATGGTTTCGGCCTGGTTTTTCCAGCTGCCGTCTTCGTTTATAAAACGGGTGGCGTAGTGACAGTTCATTTGCCTGCCGCCCGATGCCGGGTCCTCAGTTATATCAGGGTTTGCATAAAGTTGGGCAAAAAACTCTTTAAGGTTGCTCATTCCTGTAGCAAACATAAAAGTTTGGTCACGGTAGTAACCAGCACGCCAATCGCCTTTGCGGAACACTTTAGCCATAGCTAATTGGGCAACTTCTTTACCGTCGCCAAATATGCCAAACTTAGCTTTGCCCGTAAGTACTTCGCGGCGGCCAATAATACTGGCCTGCCTGCTCTCATAGCCTATACGGTAATCCTTAATTACAATACTTTTGAAATCATCAAAACTCAGCTCAGCAATAGTATTGTTACCGGTACCAGGATTTGCAGTTTCGGGCATAGATCTTTATTTAGGATGTAAAAATATAAAATTCTAATTTGTAATTGGTATGTGCATGCTTAAAACATGCACATACGCCTTTTAGTTTTACACAAGATAGCAATTGTATGTTAACCTGTAATAATTTGACCTATCGCCCCCGCTTAAACACATCATAATCAACACAAAAAAAATTAAGGCTGTATACAATTTCGGGTAGATTAAAAGTAAATTTGAAACTATATAATTAAATTTCCGTTAAACCTTTTATATTTGTAATACTCAAAGAGCTAATCATGAAAAAACTAATTTTAATGTGTGCAGTGGTTTTAGGCTTTGCCTTTAATGCATCAGCCCAAACCGATAACAAAGCTGAATTTAAATTCAACGAAGAAAAACACGATTTTGGCACCATACCACAAGGTAAACCGGTAACAACCGTTTTTACTTATACTAATATTGGCCAGGAGCCACTTATTTTAACCGAGGTTAAACCAACCTGCGGCTGTACTATTGCTGATTATACCAAAACCCCCGTTTTAAAAGGCGGTACCGGTAAAATCACTATTACTTATAACGCAGCAGTTGTAGCACCATTTAACAAAACTATTGTGGTTACCAGCAATGCTAAAACCCCACAAAAATATCTAAACATTATTGGCGAAGTTGTAGCGGCACCAGCGGCCAAAGCGGCACCAAGCACCAGGTAGTTGTTTAGGTTAACCTTGCGCTACCATAAGAGGCAGACAGGGTCAATAACAAAATTGAAAAAGGCCCGAATATTTCGGGCCTTTTTGTTTATATGACTTTTATAATATTATCTACTAATTCTATCGACATAATTATCACCTTTTTATTAGTTTTGCCAAATGCCAAATATATCCCGAAAGGGGCAGCGAATGCCTGCTTCACCTATCCGTAAACTAACACCTTTTGCCGACAAAGCTAAACTTCAAGGTAAAACCGTATATCATCTAAATATTGGCCAGCCTGATATCGAGACCCCTGAGGGAATGATCGAAGCTGTTAAAAATATCGACTTTAAAGTTTGGGCATATACAGCGTCAGAAGGTACCCTATCCTACCGTAAACAATTGGCCAAGTATTACAATAAGGTTGGTTATAATATTACTACCGATGATATTATTGTTACTACAGGCGGATCTGAAGCGATATCAATAACCTTTATGTCCTGCCTTGATGCCGGCGATGAGGTTATAGTACCCGAACCGTACTACGCTAATTACAACGGTTTTGCCAGCCAAAATGATGTTATAATACGGCCCATTATGTCGTATATCGAGAATGGTTTTGCCTTACCTCCTATCAGCGAGTTCGAAAAAAACATAACCGACAGGACCCGCGCTATATTTATTTGCAGCCCAAATAACCCTACCGGCTACCTGTACTCGCGCGAGGAAATGGAAGCGCTGAAGGCCTTGGTTTTAAAACATGATCTATACCTGTTTGCCGACGAAGCTTACCGCGAGTTTTGTTATGGCGATCAGCCTTTTGTATCACCTATGCATTTAGACGGGCTGGAAGAAAACGTGATTATAATTGATACCGTGAGCAAGCGCTACAGTGCCTGCGGGGCACGTTTGGGTTGTATTATTAGCAAGAACCGTAAGTTTTGGGAGGTAGCGATAAAATTTGCGCAGGCTCGCCTTAGCCCCGGCTTGGTTGAGCAAATTGCAGGCGAGGCCGCCATAGATACGCCCGATGAATATTTTGAACGTGTAAAAGCCGAATACACTGCCCGCCGCAACACCATTGTTACTGCGCTTAACCGCATGGAGGGCGTATACTGCCCTAACCCTGGCGGCGCATTTTATGTGATGGCACAGTTACCTATTGATAATTCAAACAAGTTTTGCCAGTGGATCCTGGAAGAATTTAGCTACGAAAACCAAACGGTTATGATGGCACCTGCTACCGGCTTTTATAGCACACCGGGCGCGGGACTTAAAGAGGTGCGACTGGCTTACGTTTTAAATAATAACGACCTTGCTAAAGCAATGATCTGTTTGGAAGAAGCGTTGAAAGTATACCCCGGCAGGACAGTTGATAATAAATTATTAACAGCAACCGAATAGCTGTAAGGCTTAAAAACTGGTAGTGATTTTTGACAATTCGATAAATCACAAATCCTCCACAAACACAAAGCCCAAATGATTAATCATTTGGGCTTTGTGTTTGTGGAGCCGGAGGGATTCGAACCCTCGTCCAAACATGGTACAAGATATGCTTTCTACGTGCTTAGCATCTGTTTAATTGTAGGGAAGGGGAAGGTCAGCTGCTTACCTGTACCGTCTTCCTTAGGTGTTTTGTTTCGCCGGCTATGCACACCGTTAAGCAGGCTATTTTCATTTTACGATGCCCCGATTGCCGATCCAATGAAACGGAAAACCGGCGGGACAAAAGCTATGCTAATTCTAAATTAGGCAGCTAAGGCGTAGTTATTTTCGCCATTTGTAAGTTTGAACGTTCAGATTTAAGCGCTAATTCATCCAACGCGCTGCATGCTTACATACTCATCTCCATCCTGTCAATTCCGGTCGACCCCATTTTTGTAGAGTTGCACTTTACAGTAGCAGTTGTAATAAGTAGAACAACAAAGATACCAATTTTTGCTTTGGTAACTAACAATATCTTATTTCTGCCAAAATTACCGTTGGCAATACGTATAAAAAATCACCTTAAACTTTTCGGTTAATAACGGGTTAATCAAATAACCAGATGGTTATAGAATTGATTATACATCGACATGAAAAGAAAAATCAGCCTTACAATGATAATAGCTGTAATTATTGCCGCCGTTATAATAAGTTGTAAAACCCAATTTACAACTACCAAAGCTACTTACACTGCAACACCAACGACTGCGCGTTTACAGCGGGGCAAGGTATTGGTCTTTAGTATTTGTGCCGGTTGCCACTATAATAGGAACGTTAAGAAATTCACCGGGGCCGAAATGCATGATATCCCGGGCATAGCGGGCAAGGTCGTTTCTGCAAATCTCACACATTCGCAGACAGCAGGTGTTACTGATCATTATACAGATGCAGAAATACAGTACTTGTTAAAAACGGGCGTTGCACGCGATGGTCGTTTTTTAAATTATATGCTTCGACCTAATATGGCCGATGAAGATATAGCGGCTATAATAGTGTATTTACGATCGAACGATGAAGCCGTACGCGCCGACCAAACTACAGCCGGAATAACTAAACTTACTTTTATTGGGAAGGCCTACATGAATTTAAAAGCAAAGCCCACGCCTTACAAAACCGATGTCAAATTACCTGATGCCGATAACCGGGCAGCAATGGGTTATTATTTGGTAGATAATTTAGGGTGTTTCCATTGCCATTCGGGGAAACTCACGTCGTTGAACTACCTTTATCCTGATCAAACGAAGGGTTACTTAGCCGGTGGTATTAAGTTTAAGGATGAAAAAGGAAATGTAGTGCGAGCTGCCAATATCACCCTCGATAAAAATACCGGGATAGGTAATTATACCCGTGAGCAGTTTCTAAAAGCAATGAAAGAAGGCATAACTCCCGAAGGAGAAAAACTTCAACCGCCTATGCCCAAATTTACCATGCTGAAAAATGCAGAAATAGATGCTATTTATGCCTACTTGCAAACAATACCGGCAAAGCAACATCTAATTAAGTAAATAAAAACGGGCAGCAATTATAGGTTCGAACTTTTCTCTAAAACATCATATTAAATAAAACTCGCTTTTTGGCGCATCACAAACAGGGCATATATACGTTTCAAGTAATGCTAAGTCAATGCCTTTTTCAATTCCATTCACAGCGTCGCCGTATCGTTTGTCGTATCGCGTAAGGCAACTATTGCACTGATAAATTGCTATTTCTTCATGATGTGAAAAATCATCGGAGTAAGCTGTTGTTGTGGATAATCCCGGGTCGCCCTGCTTATCGTAAAATTCGTTGCACAGCGCCATCAACTTTTTGCTAAGTAGCTGTGGCCTTACATGCCTGGCGTATAACAGTTCATCCTTTGAGTTGGGGTTAAAATCACGCGTATGTAATACATCATAAAGTCCGGTGGGTCCTTTCCTTAGGATGATAGCACCCTGCAAGCCCGTTTTAGGCTGGGTTTTTATGACAAAACTAAGCTGATAAGTACGGGCATCGGCTTCCTCAAATTGCCTTACCAGTTGCTGTTTAAGCTCAAGCCCTTCTTTGCACATATCCTCAATTTGCCAGTTAAGTTCGTTAGCAGCATGGCGCACGTTAAGATGGTATTTGCTTAATATTAACCCCCATTGGTTTCTATCGGCTTGTTCAATGCCTTTTATTATAATTGATTTCCAGGGGCTGGTATAAATTTGACCGATACGCGTTTTAAGGCAAAGCGAACAAACATCTTTTAAAAAATCAAGCTTAAAAAGTTCGTTACGGCGATATATACCCAACCAGTATTTATTACTGTATTTATTAAAGCCCTCGTAATACGGCAGGTAAAAATCGGGAATTTTTAACGGTTCGGTTACTGGCCTGAATGCAACGCTGATCTTTTTAAGCAACGTTTTATAGAACAGCCCCCCATCGATATCCGGCCGGCTGTAAAACAATTCTTTTTTTTGCAGGATAGCATCCTCGGCAGCTTTAGCTAAAACAGGGATATCATCTGAGTAAACCAACGATGGGAAGCAATACAACTGATCTGTTTTAGGAAACCTGATATAGGTGAACCAATAGTTATTTACATTAGATGCGATGAAATTTATATTTCCGCTGAAAAACGGCACAAAGGTTTGATGATTATCTACCAGGTTTAACTTTAGCTTAGGCTGATGATCAAACCTGTCGAAAATATCCTTGTACACTCCCTCGCGCAGCCAGCCCTCGTGATGATTAAATATGGTATCGGCCACATACGAGCTTATGATATTAGGATAAAGATCTTCATCTATCTCGTAATTGATCTCGGCTTTCAGCATGTCCAATTCCATATCTTCCAGTCTATCAGCCTTTACAGTAAAATACAATTGCTGCCGGTTACCAAAACGGATATCGGTTGCCCCTGCGCTTTCGGCAATTAATAATATCTCATACAAATCACCGGCTGATATAAAGCCACCGGGCAGGTTTATTTTGATTAGGTGATCCATATTAAACCGCTTTAGTTAATACCATGTTTTGCAGAGCGTCGTCCAGTAATCGTTTTACTTCGGGCCTGCATGATCCGCAACCCGTCCCCGCCCCTGTTCCGGCACATACATCTTTTAGCGTATGGCAACCTTCTTCAATTTTCTTGCGGATATTTTCGCTACCCACATTATTACAACTGCAAACCAACTTACCCAGTACAGGGTCGGCTTTATTGCCGCTACGAAGCAATTGCAGGCGTTTTTCACTTAGTTCTGTCTTGTTGGCTATCAAATCCTTAAACTCCAGGAACTCGCTCTTATCCCCTATTAAAATTGCTCCAACCAGCCTATCCTGGTGGATGATGCATTTTTTATAATAACGCTTGGCTTTGTCTATAAATACTACTTCTTCATAACCTGCGTCATCGGGGCATTCGGGCAGGCCAATGCTACACAGATCAAACCCGTGGATCTTAATAATATTCATAAACAGGCTGCCTTTATAATAGCTGGCGATATCGCCGTTCATATAGCCGGCAACCACCTGCGCCTGTTGTTCGGCCGCGGCGGTAATACCGTATAGTGTACCATTAAATTCAGCAATTTCGCCAATGGCATAAACATTTGGGTCGCTGGTTTGCATGCGCTCGTTTACTATAACACCACGGCGACATTCCAATCCGCACTCCTTAGCTATTTCATAATTTGGTGCTGTACCAATTGCCAGTATCATGGCGTCGCAGTTAATTTTGCGCCCGCTTTTAAGGCCGATACCGGTTAATTTTGAACGGCCGTAAAACAGCTGGATCTCATCATCATAATAAATATCGCATCCCTGATCGGCCATTTCTTCATGCAATAGCTGGCTACCCAAAGCATCCAACTGGCGGTTTAAAAACCGTGAGGTACGCTGTATAATGGTGATTTTTATTCCGATCTCTCTTAATGACGCGGCCATCTCTAATCCCAACAAACCGCCGCCTACTATAACTACATGGCCACCCGGTGGTACGTGCTTTTTAAAGCTATCAGCATCGTTACGGTTACGCATAGTAAAAATACCAGGGAGCGAGGGCACGTTCCGGGGGACCGCCGCCCTGCTGCCCGTGGCAATCAACAACACGTCGTATGGGGTTTTTATGCCTCTTGAGTCTAACACGTATTTATTGGCGCGGTCTATCCGCTCAATACTTACACCACGCAAAAGGTTAATCTTAAATTCGGGTTCTTCCTCATCCTTCATCTTTACCAGTTGCTCCCATTGCTGCTCGCCGCTTATATAATCCGGCAGCATAACCCGGTTGTAGAAAGGGTAATTTTCTTTGCTGAAGATGGTGATCTGATCGTCCTTGTTTAACTCGCGATATGATCTTACAAAACCATGCGCCCCTGCCCCCGCCCCAATAACCACAATACGCTGAAAAGGCTTTTTAAACTTAGCCACGCTTACCGCGCAAAATTTAAAATCGGGTTCTTTTGATATGGGGTCCACCTTATCGCTGGTTAAGTTATTGGCACGGTTTAAATCGTTACCTAAAATTTTGCCCCAGTGCATTGGTAAAAACACAACACCTTGTTTTATCCGGGTTGATATTTGGGCTTTAACCTGCACTTTACCCCGCTTTGATGTTATTACAGTAATATCACCCGCGTTGATGTTTAATCGCTCTGCATCATATGGGTGTATCTCCAGGAAAGATTCCGGGTAATGCTGATTAAGCTTATTTACCTTACCGGTTTTACTCATGGTATGCCATTGATCGCGGATGCGGCCGGTGGTTAAAATAAAAGGGAAATCGCCATCGGGCAATTCGCTGGTCAGGGTATCAGCCACCGGGTGGATAATCGCTTTTTGCGATGCTGTATAAAATTTCTTGTCGGTAAATAAACGCGGAGTACCTTGTGGCGGGCTCTTCTTTTTGTAGGGCCATTGTACTGTTTTGCGCTCTTTTAATATCTCATAGCTTAGGCCGCTGATATCGATGTTGGTTTTGGCGGTAAGTCGCGCATGCTCGACATAAATTGCGGCAGGGCTTTCAAAATCAAAACCTTTATAACCCATTTTTTTAGCAAAGCGACAAATGATCTCAGCATCGGGCAAAGCCTCGCCGGGGGCGTCAATTATCTTATTAAGATAACTTATCCGGCGTTCGGAATTGGTCATGGTGCCTTCTTTTTCGGCCCAGGCAGCGGCTGGTAATATTACATCGGCAAAAGCCAAACTTTCAGATTTATTAGTGATCTCCTGTACCACTACAAATTTAGCTTTCTTTAAAGCCTCTTCAACCAGGCGCGCGTTGGGCATGCTGGTTATAGGATTGGTGCACATTATCCAAATGGCTTTTAAGCGGCCATCATTTAACGCATCAAACATTTCGGTTGCCGATAGGCCCGGTTTGGGGTTGATAGTTGCACCACCCCAAAACTTCTCTACTTCTTCGCGGTGCAGCGGGTTGCTTAAGTCCCGGTGAGCTGGTAGTAGATTAGATAAGCCGCCAACCTCGCGCCCGCCCATAGCATTAGGCTGACCGGTTAACGACATTGGCCCCGAACCCGGTTTGCCGATATGCCCGGTTATAAGGTTAAGGTTGATTAAGCTTAAATTTTTATTTACGCCGATAGCACTTTGATTTAGACCCATTGTCCACATCGCAATGTAGCCTTTTGCATCGCCTATATACTGTGCTGCTAAACGGATATCAGCCTCACTAACCCCGCATATTAGCGCCGATTCGCTAACCGTACGTTCAAAAACAACTTTGCTGTAGGCCTCAAAGCCTTCGGCGTGGTTGGTTATGAAATCAAGATCTATATCCCCGTTCTCTATCAGCACCCTGCCTATCGCATGGTTTAGCGTAATGTCCGTACCGGGATTTAATTGCAAGTGCAGATCGGCTACGCTGCAGGTATCGGTAACCCTGGGGTCAACTACAATTATTTTAACGTGTGGATTTGCTACTTTATGTGCCTCAACCCGTCGCCATAAAATAGGGTGGCACCAGGCCGGGTTAGCACCTGTTACATAAAAGCAATCGGCCAGTTCAATATCGTCGTAGCAAAGTGGTACACTATCTTCGCCTAAAGCCAGCTTATATGCCGCTACCGCGCTGCTCATGCATAACCGTGAGTTGGTGTCGATATTATTACTGCCAATAAAGCCCTTAATCAGTTTATTTACTACATAATACTCCTCGGTTAAACATTGTCCCGAAGCATAAAACGCTATCGAATCAGGCCCGTATTTATCTATAAAAGTTTTAAATACGGCGGCGGTTCTATCCAACGCCTCGTCCCAACTAACACGCTGCATGGGCATGTTTTTGTTATACCGCATTTGTGGGTAAAGCAACCTGTCGCTTTTGTCATTAACGGTATGGTGCAAGTTCATGCCTTTGCTACACAGAGCACCCTTGTTTACCGGGTGATCTTTATCGCCCTCTAAACTTACTGAACCATTTTTTTCTCTATTTAAAAGCACACCACAGCCAACCCCGCAATAACAGCAGGTGGTACTTAGTTGGTTTGTGGTGTGCCTTGATTTTGACATTTACGAATGTTATGCGGCGCCTATTAACTTGCTTTTTTCTAATTGATCAGCAGTAGCGGGTTGTTTTTGAAACCGGGTTATTAATACAATTACCGAAACCACAATTACTGTGTAGCCTATATAAGTAAAGGCCTCAACATAAGTAACTGATGATGATTTAAACAGGAAGCCAAACAACATGCCGCCCAGGTTACCGCCAGCGCCAACGATGCCACTAACAAGGCCTACATTTTTGGCGTTAACAAATGGCACGATACCATAAGTAGCTCCGTTTGACATTTTAAGGAACATAGCAAACGTTAACATGGAGAGTATAGCAATTGGTAATGAACCCGACTTGGCAAACAATATCAAGCCCAACCCTTCTAAAAGCAACACTCCGGCAAGCAACAGGCCCTTGCCGCGCATGCCAAATTTCCTGCCTGCTTTATCAGACGCAATACCGCCTAATGCACGGGCAAATAAATTCATAAATCCAAATATCCCCGCCCAAAATCCGGCAGAGCTTTGTGTGAGGTGGAAGGTGTCTACAAAGTGTAGTGATGCTACGTTATCAAATGTAAGTTCCATGCCAAAGCACATAGCGTAAGCTAAAGTTAACGCCCAAATACGCCAGTCGGCCAGTACCGACCAGTCTGTTTTTGACGATTGTGTTTTTGTATAACCAATCTCATCGTAGTTACCTTCGGGAGTGTCTTTAGTATATTTGTTATATACAAAAGCGATGACCAACATCATCACACCCGGGACGATCATGGCATATCTCCATGCTTCGGCACTGGTATAGCCAAAACCTACTATTGCAGCAAATATCAAAGGCATAACCATATTGGTTACCCCACCACCCAGGTTACCCCAACCGCCGGTTACCGCGTTAGCGGTGCCCTTAATATTAGGGGCGAACATCATTGAGGTGTGGAATTGTGTAATAACAAACGATGCGCCTATCACGCCTATCGCCAATCTAAATAGCAAGAACGATGTATAATCATGCGCCAGGCCGACGAAGAATACCGGTATCGATCCAATTAATAATAATCTTACCGCAGTTTTGCGCGGGCCCCAGGTATCGCAAAGCTTGCCTATTAACAGCCGCGCAATTATGGTAGCCGCTACCGATGCTATGATGGTATTGCCTACCTGCGCTTTTGTTAAATGCAATTCGGCACGGATGGTAGGCATTAAAGGAGCCAGGCCAAACCAACCAAAAAAGCATACAAAAAACATTAGCCAGGTGGTATGGAACGTGCGCATTTGCACGCCCTTTAAAGAAAATATGTTGAGTTTAGTAAGTTGATTTTTCATGTCCGTTGAATAATTATTTGTTTAAAAATTCTGGTTTAATATTGATCTGCAAAAAGGCCCAAACAGGATGCAGACTTGTTGTTGATGGGGTGATGTTTTTGGCGTACTCTATGCTGCTTGTTGCCGCCATGTATGATATGCCCACATCTACATTAGTAAACTTATTGAGTTTGTAACCCGCGATTAGGTCAAACTCGGTACCGAGATGTTTGGCTATTGCTACGCCGTTAATATCTTTCTGGTTATCAGCCAATGAGAAATAGTGTCCGGCAAGTTCGGTGGTTAACCGGCTGTTGGCCGATGTATATTTTATCTTTAAATACGGATCACTTAAACCACCCAACGGCGAACCGCTAACGGCGTAGAAATAATCCATATAACCCCAAAACTTATGTGGAGTGCCATACAACGGGTCAAAACGGTGATTAACTGTTGAGGTTGAAAGTGCGTCATTACCTGATAACACATCCAAGCCTGCAGTGTAACTAAACTTAGCAGATTTATAGATTAGCGCTAATGTGTAGGTATAAGCATTTAGTTCCAACCCATCTTTATCATGGCCGCCCTGATAATAGTAGCCTCCGTTAAATGCCCATTCGTTTTTATTGCCAAATACTGGGTTAACTAATATGCCGGTTGTAAAGCGGGTGTTTACACCGGGCTGGTTAAAGTGTTTGCCGTATAGATAGCCAACATCAGCACCCGCCGTGTTTTTAACCGAATCCAGTATATACTTCCCAAACTGATCGGCCACAAATAAGCCTGATACTTTGGTTTTGCCAAACTTTTTGGCTGCATATAAATATTGTAATGCTTTATAGTTCTGATTGAGTCCATTGCTGCCCGGTGGGTTAAGAAATGCCGGCGCGCCGTTTTTTGCGCTAACGCCTGCTGCGTTTATCAGTGGAATAAAACCCGCCGGGGTATTCATCACGTTGCCTTTACTGTCTTTTACAGTAGCAGGCACGTTGGCTGGTGTGTAATAAGTGCCGTTGTAATTTACTGCGTCAGTGTTTTGGTTAAATGCAGCGCCAAGATCAACCTGCCAACCTTTTTGCAATAGCTTAAATACTATAGCGTCATGCCGCCTTGCCTGCGTGGCCCAATCTGACGCGCCTAATAAGCGCTCATCATCATAAGCCAATTCCTGGCGACCGATCTTAACGGCAAAGTAATCAACAGGAGATAATTTAAATTCAGGGTCTTTTTTATTAGCGAGGATAAGCTCGGCCCAGGCTTCGTGAATGGCTAATTTAGCGCCATCGGCAGGTGTAGTGGTTGAAGCATCCTGACCCCAGAGCCGCACGTCCTGTACCGACGCCTGGAAAATAATCCAGCTTGATTTGTAGTTAAAGGTAAGCCGGGTGCGTTGTGCTATGTTTGCAGCAACCTTGCTCCCAATGGGTGCTAAGGTTGCGTAGCCGTCGCGCAGTTCGCCACGCGTTCGGAGCTGGCCCGTTAAGGAAAGCTGTGCTGTGGCGGATTGTGTAAAAAAGCATGACGAAAACAATAGAATTAACGCAATAATGCGGTGGTTTAATTCATTTTTGTACATTTGGTTTGGTTTTTTTTGTTAAAGCGATTAAAACTAATTGCCCTGTCCGGGAATGCGACCTCCCGACGGGGTTTTTTATTGACCAGATTTTATTTTTTCTACACTCCTTTCTGTCTTAATATCAGTGTACTTAAAATTTTAAAGTGCAATAAATACTTTACCATCCTCAACCCTTACCGCATAAGTTTTTATTGAAAGTTCTTCGTTTGTTAAACATTGCCCGCTTAAAAGCGAGAACGTATTTTTATGAAAAGGGCAGGCAACCTTCGGCTCACAATTATCGCCGGTGCTGCCAATCATCCCTCGGGATAATACCATTTGTTGTTTATGCGGGCATAAGTTCTGCGTGGCAAACCATTCGCCGCGCCGGCTAAAATTAAATACCGCTATTTGTTCGTCGCCTAATTTTACACAAGCTCCGCCGTTTTGAGGGATATCATTAACACGACATGCTAATACCCAGTTAACTGTTATAGTTTCCATATATTTTGCTGTATCAGTGGTTACCATTGTGCCTTAATTTGTTCGCGCATGGGCTCGAACTTAATTGTGGGATCTTTTTCTTCTGGAGCGTTTACGAAATGAGTAAAGCGTTTACGCAACTCAGGATTCTCAACAACTTCTTTCCACTCGCAGTGATAGGTATTTATCAGCAGCTGCATTTCTTCCTCCAGGTGATCGCAAATACCCAGGCTATCGTTTATCACTACATTTTTCAGGTAGCTTAACCCTCCATCCATTTTATTTAGCCAGGTTGCTGTACGCGATAATGGTTCGGCTGTCTTAATATAAAACATCAGGAACCTGTCCAGGTATTTAACCAAAGTTTCCTTGTCGATATCTGCCGCAAACAATTCTGCATGTTGGGGTTTTGAGCCACCATTGCCGCATACATATAAGTTCCAGCCTTTCTCGGTAGCTATAATGCCAAAGTCTTTTGATTTTGCCTCGGCACACTCGCGGATACAACCACTAACCCCACCCTTCAACTTATGCGGTGCGCGGATGCCCTTGTACCTATCCTCAATTTCTATAGCGAACGAAACACTATCATGCAAACCAAACCGGCACCAGGTGCTGCCCACGCAGCTTTTTACAGTCCGCAGGGCTTTGCCATAAGCGTGGCCACTTTCGAAGCCTGCATCGATTAACTCTTCCCATATTGCGGGCAGATCGTTTAAATGCGCGCCGAATAAGTCAATGCGCTGGCCGCCGGTTATTTTGGTATACAAGCCGTATTGTTTAGCTACCTGCCCTAATACAATTAATTTATCAGGTGTTATTTCGCCTCCGGGAATACGCGGCACTACAGAATAAGTACCTCCTTTTTGAATATTTGCCAAAAAGCGATCATTACTATCCTGTATGGTATCCTGCTTTACAATTACATCATTCCACAAGCTTGAAAGGATACTTGCCACTGCAGGCTTGCAAATTTCGCAGCCATCACCCTTGCCAAAATGGTCAAGTACCAGATCGTAATTTTTAAGCTCATTTATTTTTACCAGGTCAAAAAGTTCCTGGCGCGAGTAATCAAAATGCTCGCACAGTACATTTTTCACATATTGCCCGTTGGCTTTCATAGTACCGGCAATAAGGTCTTTAACCAACGGGATGCAGCCACCGCAGCCCGTACCGGCTTTGGTGCATTTTTTCATACCATCAACAGATGTAATACCCAAATCTGTCACCGACGAACAGATCATTGCCTTATCAACTGCCTCGCAAGAGCAGATCAGCGCGTCGTCGGGCAAATTCATTACACCTGCGCCTTCGCTCTCCGCTCCACCGCGCGAACCTAATATCAAATCCTCGGGATTTGGCGGCAGCACCAATTTATTATTAACCGTTTGCAATAACATATTATAGGCATCGGCATCGCCTATTAAAATACCACCTAACAGGTATTTACCATCGGTAGTAATATTAATGCGCTTATATATGCCCTTATGTGTATCTTCAAAAACAATTGTGCGGCAGTCGGGCTCGGTTATAAAAGCATCCCCAAAGCTGGCAACATCAACGCCAATTAATTTCAGCTTGGTGCTCATGTCATAGCTGTAAAACAGTTTGCTGCCGCCTGTTAACTGCGATACAACTATTTCGGCCATTTCATAACCGGGCGCTACCAGTCCATATATCATTCCTTCATATAAAGCGCATTCGCCTATGGCAAAAATGGTTTCATCGCTGGTTTGCATTTTATCGTTAACCATTATACCGCCACGGGTACCTACCTGCAGGCCTGCCAGCTTAGCCAACTCATCGCGCGGCCTTATACCTGCCGATATTACCAGCATATCAATTGGCAACGTGCTTTCATCGTTAAAATGCAAAGCATCTGCTTTATGCGTGCCGCCTATATAAGATGTACTTTTATTTAGATGAACGCTTAAACCCAATTCCTTCAGTTTGGATTGAAGCATAGCGCTACCTGCCGAGTCAATTTGCCTTGGCATTAATCGCGGTGCAAACTCAATTACGTGGGTATCTTCAATCCCAAGATCCATTAGCGCCTTTGCCGCTTCTAAGCCAAGCAAACCACCACCCATAACCGCACCAGTTTTGGCAGTGGTTGCATAGGCCTTAATTAATTCAAGATCCTCAATGGTACGATAAACAAATACGCCGTCCTTTTCGATGCCGGGGATATCAGGCACGAATGCAGATGAACCTGTCGCCATAACCAGGTAATCATATTTTATTGTGAGGCCCTTAAAAGAGTGTACCGTTTTATTTGTACGGTTTATTTCTTGTACGGGATCACCCAGGTGAAGTGTAATATCATGTTCATCATACCATTCCCGGCTTGACATTGAAAGGTCATCTGCCGATTTTCCGTTAAAATATTCGCTAAGGTGAACGCGATCATAAGCCTGGCGCGGCTCTTCGCCAAATACGATGATATTGAACCCGGCTGATTTGGTTACAAGTTTTTCGCAAAACTTGTAACCAACCATACCATTGCCAATCACTATGATTGTTGATTTTATCATATCGATTTTTGTTTGTTAAAGCGTTTTAATGATAAATACAATTAAAGTGCGACCTAAAATGTATTTACAATAGCAATTTTAATCAAAAAAAATCTCAAATCAAATAAATAGTATTAATTTAGTCATATCAAACAACATAAAATCACATATTTTTAAACTTTTTAGGTGATTTAAAACACATTTTATTAAATATTTTCACACAAAAACATTAAATCATTAAAAAATACATCAGTTTGACTTGTAAAAACTATGCATTTTTAACAAATCACTAAAAATAACAATAACAAAATAAATATTTCGGGGTTACACGTTTAACAGCTGACTCGGGTGAAGAATTGACTATCATAGAGATAGCAAGCGGACAGTTATAAACTTATCTATTAAATGATATCACTATGAAAATCAGAATTAAAGGAAATTCATTACGTTACCGGTTAACCAAAACAGATGTTGAGCAATTTTCGCTCAGCGGTTATGTAGAAGAGACCATTGACTTTGGCAGCCAGGCTCTTACCTATGCCCTTGAACGAAGTGAACTTAATATATTAATGGCAACTTTTGATCACAATAAAATAACATTGCTAATGCCCCGAAACATGGCCACCGAATGGGAAATGACCGACAGAGTTGGTTTTGAGGGTTTTGATAACGATCTGTTTCTTTTAATTGAAAAAGATTTCAAGTGTTTAGATAATGTTGCCGAAGATCAAAGCGATAATTACCCTAATCCTTTGGCTAAATTATAACCTGATATTTCAGAATAAGGCTAATTACGGCTTCTTAGCTTCGGGCGCCTTGTATAACTGCGTATCAGCAGGTAAAGTTGGCACCACATAGTTACCAAAATCAATATTAACTTTAGGGAAAGCCTTTTTAAGCTGCACGCGATCCTGGTCGGTAATCTTACTTTGGTACAGGTAAATGTTCTTTAATGCTTTTAAACCTTTAAGCTGCATCAATCCATTCAGGGTAACTGTTGTACCAACCAAACTGATAGATTGCAATCTCTCCAGTTTTTTTAGCCGTGCCAATCCGGCATCTGTAATTTTTGTATTGTTCAAATGCAGGCGGATCAATTGTTCCATACCGCTGATGTACTTAAGGGCATTGTCAGTAATTGCCGTGTTATCCATTTTTAACCAAACTACTTGTTTGTTTAATTTGGCCAGTTCGCTCATTACAGAATCGGCTGTTGATTTGGCATTTACAAAATTAACCGATAGATAATTGCTGTTTGTAGCAACGGGTAACACAGATATATTCCAATCAGCCAACCGTTTTAAGGTTCCCTCATTAGCGGCTTTTACTTCTTCCTTAGGGATCTCACTTATCTCCTTGGCAACCTGCACAACTCCCGATTGAAAAGACACCAGCACGGTTTTAATACCCGCGGGTTGTTTCAGATCCTTTACCTTCTTTTTAAAATCAGCGCCGTTTTCAACCCACCAGTGCAGCAAAGCTATTTCACTTTCTGATAGTTGGGGTTTTTCTTTAGGCGGCATATGCTCATCATTACCCAGAGTTAACAACACACGTCTTATCAGCTCACTTTTTTCGGCATTTCCGGGGACTACAGCCGGCCCGTTTTTACCCCCTTTAAGCATCATTGCTTCCAGATCAAGCCTTAGCTTACCCTTTTGCTTTTCAGAACTGTGGCAGCTATAACATTTGTTTTGTAATAACGGTTGGATCAAGTCGGCATAAGCTACTGCTTGCTGTACATTGGGGACAGGTTTTATAACTACCTTTTGGCCGGCGGTATTAAAAGACAAATAATCTGAACCGTGAGTCAGCGATCCGCCTAAATGCCCGGTTATGCAAATCATTATAAACAGCACAAACGATATAATCCTGAGTACAATTTCTGATTTGACCTTTTTAAATAGAATAAACAGTACCAATGAAACCGCGGCTACGCTTATCCCCATCCACATGTGCAAATTCACCAGTTTCAAATCATAATCGCCGCTGTTTGAAAGGCAATAGCCGGTAACGCAGGAAAGCACAGCACACACCATCCCCCAAAAAAGCATAACCGACATAACGGTTTTAAAATGTGCAAATTTTTGATGGTACGATACGATATGAAACACACATGCCAGCATTAATATGCCAATGGGTAAGTGTACAAGAACCGGGTGCAGGTGGCCTATAAATTCGTTCATAACAAGTAGCAGTATTAACGTGCCAGGTATCGTTCTTTAAGTAAATTCTTCATGTGCACATTAATATCCCATTGATCGGCAAGGGGCTGGCGGGTGTAAGGTAAGGTTGGCATATAGTCGGGCGGGCCAAATTCTGTCAGTATCGTCATACGCTCGCCTTTGTTTTTTTTGCGGGCTATAACCTTATCCCACCACTGCAAATGGGCGTTTAAAGCTTTATTCCATTCGGGTGCACGTGGGTCGCTAACCTGCGGGCCCTCGGCATGTCCTACCCTTGAGTGGATATGGTCTGCACGGTCAAGCGCCTGGTTAACAATATCCGGGATCTCTTCAAGTAAACTCTCGTGTACTACACACCAATGCGAAATATCTAATGTAAGGCGCAACTGCGGGATTGTATCCATAAAATGTTTAGCAGTAATCGCTGAGTATAGAATCCGGGTACGGTGCGTTTCGTGATAGATAGGAATACCGGTTTGTTTTGATAATGCTATTGTATAACTGATGATTTGTGCTGCCTGATCGAACGAGAAATGATCCTTCCCCGAATGACAATTGATATAAACCGGCTTTTGTACACCATGAATTATGGTATCAAGATTTTTTTTAAAACTGGTAAAATGCTCATTGAATGTCGCCTCCTTACCTGTACACAAAAACCCTACCTGCAATCCGTACTTTTTTAAGGCATCAAACATTTCCTGTTGTTTGTCGGGCGTTGCCGGCATCCAGAGCTCTGCGCCATCATAGCCTGCGTCCTTAGTTGCTTTGCAAAATGCATCCATGGTACCGGGATAACCCCAGTTGGTAGCCAGAAAAAGCAACTCAAACCCGGCGGCTGCTTTAGTTTGTTCAAATTTTGGTAGATGGCTAAAATCAAAAAGCGGCAGCATTGAAGCGGCTGTAACCGATGCTGATGATTTTAAAAACTTTCGTCTGGATTGATCCACTATAATTAGGTTTATTGGTTGATCACAATTTAGGCAATAATATCGTTAATCACTTTTCCGCTCACATCCGTTAATCTGAAAGGCCTGCCCTGCGACATATAAGTAAACTCCTCGTGATTAAAACCAAGCTGGTTTAAAATAGTAGCCTGTACGTCAAAAGCGCTTACTTTACCACTTATGGCGCTGTAGCCAATCTCGTCAGTTTCGCCGTAGCTAACACCTTTTTTGATGCCGCCGCCGGCCATCCATATGGTAAACGCTTCGGTATGATGATCGCGACCCTTGTATGGGTTTTGGTGCCCGTTCCTGTTCTCCATCATTGGTGTGCGGCCAAACTCGCCTCCCCATACTACTAACGTTTCCTCTAATAAGCCACGCTGCTTTAAATCTAACAATAAAGCAGTAACGGGTTTATCTGTGCTGCGGCATTTATTTTTAAGGCCGATATCAACAGCGTTGGAGGGCTGATCGCCGTGATCGTCCCAGCCCCAATCAAACAATTGCACGTACCTCACCCCTTTTTCCACCAGCTTACGTGCTAGCAGCGCATTGTTTGCGAAACAGGCTTTGCCCGGCTGAGTGCCATACATGTCATGAATATATTGGGGCTCATCATTAATGTTCATTACCTCCGGTGCCGATATTTGCATCCGGTAGGCCATTTCATATTGCGAGATTCGGGACAGTGTTTCCTGGTCGTGATATTCTTCGTACTCAGCTTTGTTTACTGCGTTAATAGCGTCAATTGATTTTTTACGCAAGTCGCGGCTCATGCCATCAGGGTCCTTTATAAACAGCACCGGGTCGCCCTCGCTCCTGCATTGCACACCCTGGTATACAGATGGTAAAAAGCCGCTGCCCCATACACTTTTGCCTGCATCAGGAAAGTTACCGCCGCTGGTTAAAACTACAAAGCCCGGCAGATTTTGATTTTCGCTACCCAGTCCATACGTTACCCAGCTACCAATACTCGGACGGCCTAAACGCGGACTGCCTGTATGAACCAATAACTGCGCAGGTGCATGATTAAACTGATCTGTATATACAGCCTTTAGCAGGCTAACTTCATCAACCATGGTAGAAAAATGCGGCAGGTTATCGCTAACCCAAGTGCGCGACTCTCCGTGTTGCGCAAAACTGGCCTGCCCGCCTAACATTTTTGGCACACCTGTTATAAATGCAAACTTTTTACCTTTTAATAATGACGGCGGGCAATCCTGCCCATCCATCTTCATTAGTTCCGGCTTGTAATCAAAAAGCTCTAATTGCGATGGTGCGCCTGCCATGTGGATATAGATAACACTTTTAGCCTTCCCCGGAAATTGAGGCGGTTTAGCCAGCAATGGCCGGGCCGGATCATATACCACACTGTTTTTGTTCGACTTAAACAAATTGCCGCAGCTGCCGAGCATTGTACCCATAGCTAAAGCACCTAAACCAAAGGCGCTTTCTTTTAAAAAATGCCGGCGTGTGGTATTTCTAAGCTCGGCCTCATGTGCCTCTTTTGCTAATTTGTAAGCATTTAATTCATCCCTCGTCATACCACATTAATTTTTGGTAATTATCTCATCCAGGTTAAGCATGGCGTTGGCTACTATTACCAAGGCCGCTTTTTGGGGTCTGACATTAGTATCAGTCGCCATTAGTTTAGCAGCTGCATTAGGTTGCATAGTATACTCTTTTAATGCCTGGCTATATAGATTTGCAAGCGCCTGTAATTTATTTGGAGCAATTGGTTTATACATCAATAACTCATAACCTTTTTTAATTTGGCTTGTTGCCGATGTTCCACCCTCTTGCTCCATTCGCGTGGCAAAATGCCGGGCCAGGTCGACATAAACCGAGTCATTTAATGTTACCAATGCCTGCAAAGGCGTGTTGGTACGAATACGGCGCGCGGTACAAACAATGCGTGGCGTACCGTCAAAAGTTATCATTGACGGATATGGTGCTGTGCGTTTCCAATAAGTGTAAATAGCCCGCCGGTAAGCGTCGCCATAATTGCTGGTTTCCCATTTTGCGCCATTATATGGTGATGACCAGATACCTGCAGGCTGCCACGGCATTACTGCCTTGCCAAACATTTTATAGTTGATAATGCCGCTTGCCGCTAACGCCTGGTCGCGTACCTGTTCGGCACTTAAACGGATCCTTGGCCCCCTGGCATAATACAGGTTATATGGGTCTTTTTCTTTTACCTTATCATTAATTTTAGAATCCTGCATATATGTGGCGCTGGTGACATACTCTCTCAAAAGTTTTTTCACACTCCATTTATAATCATTCATAAACTGGTAAGAAAGGTAATCAAGTAGCTCCCTATGCGTTGGCGCCGTTCCCTGCGTACCCATATCTTCCAGCGTTTCTACAATGCCGGTTCCAAATAGCTGTTCCCACAACCGGTTTACCATAGTACGCGAAACCAACGGATTTTTTTTACTGGTTAACCACATGGCCAGGCCAAGCCTGTTTTGCGGAGCATGGGCCGGCATAGCGTAAGCTAATGATTGTGGCACACCGGGCTGCACCTCTTTACCGTGTGATGTCCAGGCACCACGTTCAAAAACATAACTTTTACGGCTCATGCTTGCCGGGTTTTCAACCATCACAGGGGTGGTCTGAGGCCTGCTGGTAATTGCATCCCAATAGATCTTTTGATATAGGGCATAACCCGCAGTGCCCTTGCCGGGAAATTGCTGTGTGAAATAAAACCAGTTCAATCGTACACCGTTCTCTTTATCCTTTAATGACGGGTTATGGTATACCAAATAAACGTCCTTTACGCCCTGCTGCGGCCTAAACTTTATAGATAGCGTGGTATCGCCCCTTGGCGTTTGTGGCAGTTTACAGGTTGCGATAATGGCCCCGTTGCGTTTTGAATCTACAATTTGCAATATACCGCCCTTAACTCCGGAATTACAGGTAAAAATAAGTTCATCGGCATGTTCCATATCAACCCTTGCCAGCCTTGCTATGCCGTTTTTTTGCATCACCAAATAGCCATTGTTATTAATGGTGTAAGCATTTTCGAAATCATCTGCAGTGGGCGAATTGATTGCCGGTTGACCGGTTTTCAAGAATAGCATAATAGGTTTAACCCGTTGTGGGTAGTTAACTGTTAACCATGTATTCAAAGTACTTATTCGCGTTTTAAGAGCATCATCATAACTGCGGAATAGTGGGAAGTCATTAGGAATATCCTCGTCCCTGGTGTTATTAAAATAAGCCATAAACTTATAAAACTCATCATGCTTAAAGGGATCATAAGGATGGCTGTGACATTGTACACACGCGAAAGTTGTACTCATCAATCCGGACCAGGTGGTATTAACCCTATCTAAAACTGCCGCCGTGCGGAACTCTTCATTGTTTGTGCCACCTTCATCATTTGTAGGAGAATTACGTTGAAAAGCGGTGGCAATAAACTGCTCGTCAGTTGGGTTAGGCAGCAGATCGCCCGCTATTTGCTCAGTGATGAAAGTATCATAAGGCTTATCCTGGTTAAAAGCGTTGATAACCCAATCGCGGTATTGCCATATATTTCTATAAAAATCAGCTTCATAACCTTTGGTATCGGCGTAGCGCGCCACGTCCAGCCAGGTACTTGCCCAGCGCTCGCCAAAACGTTTTGACGCTAACAATGAATCAATTAATAGCTGATAATCTTTTTCAAAATCCTTCCCATTAATAAAACGCGATGCCACCTGTTGCGAAGCAGGTACACCGGTTAAATCCAGGCTTACGCGTCTTAATAATGTGGCCTTATCGGCAACTGGAGATGGTTTAAGTTTCATCTCATCCAGTTTTGAATAGATAAACTTATCGATATCATTACGTACCCATTCATTTGAGACATCCGGCACTTCCATTTTTTTAACCGGTAGATATGCCCAGTGGTTGCCCCATTTAGCGCCTTGCTTTATCCAGGCACGCAATGTGGATATTTCGTCGCTGGTCAGCGGTTCTTTTTTATAAGGCATACGCTCATCCGGATCGGTGCAGGTTATGCGCCTCATTAATTCGCTACCATCGGGGTCGCCGGGGATAATGGCGAACTTTCCGCTTTTGGCACGTGCCATTGCTTCATCCTGGAAAAGTAAACTAAAGCCCGATTGCTTTTTAACGCCACCATGGCACGAGATGCATTTTTTATTAAAGATGGGTTTGACGTCGAGGCTATAGTCTACCTGCTTCTCTGATTTTGCCAGGGAATAAAATATGGTTACTATCACCAGGATGATAATGCCCGATAAGACGAATGTCTTTCTGCTTTTCATAAAGCCTTATGATGTTAGTATATATTGGTTTAACTGGTTACCTGGTAAAATATTGTATATCGACTTGCGCCATTCAAGCTTAAAGCAATGTAAATTTTAAAAATGCTTTATATTTTTAAGTTACAAAATATTTTAATGATACTCATTTTTATTTAACCTGATCTATCGTTAAGATCTGGCTTTCAAATGCATTCTTAACCGGCCAGCTAATACCTACGCTCATTAAAAAGTCCCCTTTGTATACGTTGCCCTTATCGGTAGCATCATTTGCTTTTTTAATAAGGTATTCTTTGTCCGGCAATAAGCCTTCTAATTTTATAATATTTGATCCCCTGTCTGTTTCCTGGCTGCCACGCAGGTATACGGCCATATTATAACAAAGCAATACAGCGGATTTACGATCAGCAGCGTTATATTGCAACGCACTCCGGTTATGTTCAAAGGGCGAAACCAACGGGTATAACTCACCTTGCTGCACCAATGGCCTGATCTTTTTATACAATTCGATCTTGCTTTTTGCTATCGCTTTTTCTGTCGGTGTCCATTTCCTGATGTCGCTACCAACACCCAACACACCCGACATAGAAACATCAAACCTGTAATCAAGCGAAATTGGCTGATGACGGGTAGTATTTGTTACCCATGATACCATGGTATTTGCCGGTAAAGCGCTCAAAAACCCATATTGGATATAAAGTCTGTCAATCGGGTCGGTATTATCGCTAACCCAGGCTTGATCCATACGTGACAACATACCCAGATCTACACGCCCGCCGCCGCTTGAGCAGCTTTCGAACAATACTTTAGGAAACCTTTTGCGTAATTCATCAACCAAGCGATACACATTACTAATGTGCCTTATCCGTACCTCGCGCTGTATGTTAGCAGGTGCATTAGACCAGCCTGGTTCGGTCAATGAGTTGTTTTGATCCCATTTTATAAAGTCGATATCGTTTTCTGATAATAGTTTAGTTAAAACTTTCAACCTATCCTGATAAACTGCGTCATTAGCAAAATTTAATATCTGCCTAAATTCATTTCCTTTACGATTCGGGAACTGAAAGATCCAGTCAGGATGAGCTTTAACTACGTCACTATTAGGGTTTACATTCTCGGGTTCAACCCATAATCCAAATTTCATACCCAGATCATGCACCTGTTTTATGACTGGTGTAAGGCCATTAGGGAACTTTTTCCTGTCCACCTCCCAATTTCCTAAACCACTTTGCGAGCGGCCGTCTGTGCGGCCTTTAAACCATCCATCATCTATGGTAAATGTTTCTATGCCTATTTCGCTTGCAACTTTTGCCAGATCTATTTGTTGTTGCTCGTTTACACTGTAATAAGCAGCTTCCCAGCTATTGTAAATAACCGGCCTCAAGTCCTGACGGTGTGCAGCCAGTAAAACATCATTACGAATGTAAGCTGCTAAACTGCGCGATGCTTCTGCAGGCCCGCCATTAGTAAAGCCTATTGTTAATTTAGGTGTTTCGAGGGTGGTGCCGGGTTCAAGGTCCCAGCTGGTATCCCAAAAATTCATGCCGCCTACAACTTGTACCGGGCCATCAAACGTTTTGTCGAATATCAAATCCCAATTGCCGCTGTAATGTAATGAGCCAAACCAGGTAGGCCCTGTCTTGCTGGCCATTGCACTCTTTGGCCTTAATTGAAACCAAGGCGGATTTTGGTTTGATTTAATCCCCCGGGTTTCAATAGTTTTAGTACCCGGTGTAAGCTCTGCACGCTGTAATTGAAATTCGGTAAGGTCCCTGCCAGATAAATGGGTAAGTATATAGTCATCAGCCGGCAACACCATACTGCCCGATTGCAGGTTTTCCACCTTGATACTTCCTTTCTTGCCAGTATTTCTAACAACTGCCCATTTTTCAAGGACATCAAACTCTGGCAGTACACGTATGTAAGAAGTGATTTCTAACGGATAAAACTTATCTTTTTGAGTAATTACAAGTGTGCTTCTACCATTAACCGTCATTACCTCTCCTTTTATATATTGCAGATCGGCATCGCGCACATTATCATTGAATACTACTTCAAGCATCGGCGTTTTAGCGGTTCGGCCGCCACGCACCGGCACTTCGTCAAGCCCTTCATACCAGGCGGCATTCTTTTTTAGATAGGTTGCCTGCTCTTTAGCGCCGTAATAGCCGGGTTTTACATGCCCATCAGCAGCTATAATGATTTGATAGGCCGATGATTTGGTTTTAATAACCCATCCTGCGGGCGATTCTGTTTTAACAATAGCTTGCTCGTTATGCTGTGCCGATGCATTGAAGCATAAAAAGCAAACGATGATCAATAAAGCGTTCTTCTTCAATATAAAATGTATCATATTTCTGATCTGCTGATCTAATTTAAACGGATATTTTTACTTTTCGCCCATAAGTATACCTGCCTTCTTTACCGTTCCAATGGCCAAAATCATAAACCACAAATAATTCATTGTTTTTAGGCGTTTCTTCAACACACATATAATGTGTAGTATCAACACCTGTGGTAAGCCGTGTTACCTGGCTCCAGGTATCGCCATGATCAAGGCTAAAGGCAAGGTAATTACCATTCCACGGGTGTGTTGGTATAGTCCAGCAAAGTTTTGCAGAGATCCTTACACCAAAAGCAGCAACCAATATTCCACTGCGTGTTTCTATCAGGTCAGGATCAACAACGGCACCTATCAGTTCCGGTGAATCCGGCGCAACCGATACACCTTTACGCTTAACATCTTTAAATAAAGCGGCCCAATCGGCAGTTTTATAAACATCAAGGTTAGCGTATACCAATGGTTTGGCTTTTGACCAGGTTTTACCCCCATCATCAGAATGGTTGCTATATAATTCATACCCGGTACGCATCTGGCAAATCAGGCGGCCGGCTTTGGGACCTTTTGATACCCTTACAATAACAGGTTCGCCAAAGCCCTCTGTACCTATTCCTCTTTCTGCAGCTACGGTCGATACAAAATCCCAATGTTTGCCTTTATTTTTTGATTTAAACAGCATCACCCTGCTTTTTTTCATTTTTGGCTGATACGGGCAAGGCTCGTCATCCCCTTTTTGGAAACCATAAATAGTAGTAAGCAGGTCGCCGTTAGGCAGTTCCAAAATACGGCGGTGGAGGCGCATGGCCACGTGTGGGCGCCCTCCGTCATCTGCTGAACCATAAAACTCGGCATTGGGAATATCAAAACTAATATCAAAAGGCCCCTGCAATGTTTTATACTCATCAGTTGATGTGTACATTAAACCTGCACCAGTATCAGGTTTATCGCCCGGGGTAACATAGGTTTCAAGCGCGATGATAGTACCATCTTTTAATTGGGTGATCCCCCCCTCCATATCCACACCGTTATCACCTTCTTTTAAAGGAAAATCATTCCATGTTTCACCGCCATCACGCGATACTACGGTCGACATTGCAAACGGATAATAGATCCTTGGTTGCGGCAATGGCTTTTTAGAGTTTTGCGACTGGACTATCAGTGTTCCCTTGCGCGTACTCAGCATTGATGGTTGTAAGCCGTCATTTAAAACCATTACCTCTTTGCCAAAATCCAGCTTGATGCGCTTGTCGGCCAATACGGTTTGCGGCACATTGCTTTGTAACGCAGGTATCGGGTACTTAAATGGCACACCGAAGCTTTTCATTCGCATTAATGGTATGCCGGCAAGCAGCAATGATGAGGTTTGTAAAAACTTTCTGCGTGAATTGTTATGTTGATCACTCATGATATTTATCTTTAAAATTGTTAGTTCTCTTTTAAATCGGCCGGGGCAAGTTCATTTAGTAAATGCTGGTTATTGAGCAGCCGTTCAATATTCTGAATAAAAATATCCCATACCCTCTCTAAAAACCGGGGGCTTAAACTTGAGCCCGATATATGGGGAGTTAATATCACGTTAGGCATTTTCCACAGCGGATGATCTGCCGGCATGGGGTAATAATAATGCGTATCTAAGGCCGCACCAGCTATCCAATTTTGTTGCAGCGCTTTTATCAGTGCCTCCTCTTTAACCAGCGGCCCACGGGCGGGGTTAAGTAAGTATGCTGTTGGTTTTAGCATTTTCAGTTCCGCTTCCCCAACTATCCCTGCATTATTGTCTGTTTGCGGCATGGCGATGATAAGGAAATCCAATCCTTTCAAAAAGACTTCCTTTTCGTTCATTAAAAAAACTTTATCGGGGAGTATCCCTTCTGGATCGCCAGTGCCGGCCACGCCGTATATATCAGCGCGGGGTTTTACGCCGTTACGGCTTAACACATGCACCTGCATGCCCAATGCTCTTACCTGCCGGGCGGTTTCACGGCCGATGCCGCCATAGCCCCAAATACCTACCACGCTACCGCGGATCTCATGCTGAAAACGTGCCGAACGGTCCCAAATGGCTGCATCCTGGTTATGCATCATACCACGCATGTCGCGCGCCAGGTTTATCATCATCGCTACGTTCCACTCGGCAATAGGCACATCAAAAACGCCAAGGGCATTACAGGCTTTAATATTTCGTTCTTCAAATCGCTTTCCTATTAACTGCGTGTATCCTGCCGAACTGATCTGGATGAATTTCAATCGCTCCATGTCCCCGTGATTTTCGGGAGGAAACGTGCAAAAAAGTGCGTCGCAATCCGCTATCAGATTCTTTGATAACGGTCTTACACGTTCCTCGGGCGGGTCTACTATTTTTACATTTACTCCCGACATACCCTTTAGCTTTTCTAAAGCGGGGGCATAAACCGGCATATCAATTAAAATATTCATGAGTGGATAGATCAGGTGGTTAAAATTTTACCCGACACGCTATTAAATTCTCCCGAACCACGTTGAAATGGGTAGCGTTTAATAGTGGCCTCGGTAAGTTCAATACCCAAACCGGGCTTCTCCGGTGGGAGTGCATACCCATCTTTCATTTGCAGGCTATCGCTTATTAGCTCGCTATGTAAGGGGCCATAAGCCGGGGCTACTTCTAATATAATGGTATTTGGACTGGCGAACCCGCAATGTATATTTTGCATTTGCGATGCGCCTGCTCCCCAGGCATGCGGCGCTATTTTACGGCCACGCTGATGAAGGCTGGCTGTTACTTTCATAAACTCATTTAAGCCGGCTGTAAAAGAAGCGTCGGGTTGGCCAATGTTGAAACTATCCTGTTCGAGGAACGTTTGCCATTCGCAATAGGCGGTCAAGCATTCGCCCCCGGCAATTGGCGTGGTGGTGTTTTTGCATAACTCACTATATAGGTCAGGGCGGGTATAATGCAGTGGTTCTTCTAAAAAAAATAACTTATACGGCTCCATTGCTTTGGCTACGGCCATTGCAGTATCAAGTCCCCATGTAGTGGTTGAACTATTACCCATATGCGCATCCATCATTAGCCACAAATCGTCGCCAAACTGTTTACGGATATAAGCCATCTTTTCTGATTCAAGATCGGCGGCTTCGTTAGCATCAGACGGGATATTGAAACCCTTATCTTTATAGTAAGCACCTGCCCCTATCTTAGCGCCTTTAAACCCGCACGATTGGTAAAATTCTATTTTACCGGCAAGTTTATCAAGCGGATAATTGCTGGGCCCGCCCGTGGCATAGCAGGGTAGTTTATCGTGGTAAGCACCTTTGGTAGTTGATAACCCAAAATCGCCCCGCCATTTTTCCTGTAGTAGTTTCCATACAGGCATATTTTCATGCTTGCCTTTTAAATCCCACAACGCCGCTTCTATACCGCAAAGTACTATAGCACCCAAACCTACCCTGCACCAAAAGTTACCACAATGATACATTTTTGCCCACAGGCCAGGTATATCGTCAACGTTATTACCTACAAGGATGGGTTTAAAAAACTCTACCACCTCCGGCACCATTTCGGGGCAGAAATAGCCTGCATAGGTTTCACCAATGCCGATCAGCCCGCTATCAGTTTTTATTTGAATAAAGGCTGCGCTGCGCAATTTCCGTGCTTCAGAAAGATAGGGATCTAACGTGCAGGGGCCTGTAAGTAAAATTGTTTTAACATCGGTGATCTTCATCTTATCGATTTACCTGGTATTGATTGATTAACCCGGGGTTAAACCAAAGTTAAAGCAATAGGTATCCCTTAAGTAATACTTTCATTTCTATTGATAGTATTTTCTTTTATTTCAATTTCCAATGCGTACTCATCAGGCATGTTGGTTCACCAAACTTTGGCGCCTGGTAATAAACCGTCAGGACAGAACCATCATCTAACTGGGTGCTTGATGGATAGCCCAGGTCCTGGCTATCGGCAGTACACAGTGTTATCTCGTCTTTATACTCCCAGGTTACACCCTCATCTTTACTAATACAAGCACGTTCGCCAAAAGGCTCTTTACGTACGCCGTATACCACTAACACCCAGCCATTACTTAACTGTTTTAAATGCGGCGGATATCCCCAGATCCCTGTGCTTTTCATTCGCGACCAGGTTTTGCCGCCATCTAAACTTTCTGACTGTAGCAGAAAACACTGGGTACGATCCTTAGGCTCATTACGAATCATAGCTATTATTTTACCCGATTTAAGTTCGACCGCGTGTGGTTCACTTAAACCTGATTCTTCTAAACCTGCAGGCCTTTCAATTTCACCAGTCACCTTCCAGGTACGGCCATCATCAGTTGATCGCTCCGCTATTATTACTGCTTTTCCGCCCCGTTGTATGGTACTTATATACAACAGATCGCCATTCTTTAGTGCAATAGGCCCATGCGGCGCGGTACCTGTAGTGCGGCTGGGCTCAAGCCAGGTTTTTCCACCGTCTTCAGACCGACGTACCCAGTTGCCCAATAATTTCTTTTTGGTTTCGGCAGGGATTTTTTCGCCTATACGTGCGTATAATTCGTAAGTTCCCTTGCGCGCGGGGTCTTCAAATGCCAGTGACGTAAACCAGCTTTGTACCAATGTGCCTTTTTTGGTTTGGATAATGCCCGCGTCGCGATCATCTAATGCTGTATTATTGATAATAGATGGTTTCGACCAGGTTTTACCATTATTATCTGACGTAATTACCTGGGTTTTACCGTAAGGACAAACATGCGAATCGCGGTCACCAGAGAAAACAACCATTAAACGGCCGGTATTCGTTTTTAAAATAGTAGGCCAGCCAAGGTACCGGTTGGGTTCCATTACGTTTTGTTTAATTACCGAGTGTCCATTGGTGTCCAATCCATAAACGGTGCCCTTACCGGGAAAACGGCCCGGCTCGACACATATCAGTTTATTTTCCAGCACCACGGCTATTTTGTTTTCAGGCAATGGGTCGTTATACGATATCTGCCCTTCTAATTTTTCGGGCATTCTGTTACTACTTTCCAACCGGGCAGCCTGCATTGTTTTTGGCACCAGCCCTACTGTAGTGGCTATGCCGGCAAGGGTGATAAAATTGCGTCTGCTAATGTCTGATCCTGTTTCCTTTTTCCGCATAAAGATTCTATTTGTTCGTTAATAGATTATTTGTCGATCTTATAAAGATTGTTTTTTTATTTCATTAAAGTTATAACATAAAGTAATAAGGCAATTGAACGAGCCCTCCCTAACAGGGCCCGTTCTGCCCAACTATTACTAACCATTAGAGTAATTTATTTCCACGCATCATTTTCTGTCACCAGTGGCTCAGTTGCACGAATGGTTAACCCAATAGGCCACAATAACAAACCTGGCGTGCCGCTCTTGCCAGCCAACGATGGTACAAGGTTGAACGCCTGGCCAAAACGTATTAAATCCCACCAACGTTTGCCTTCGGTGCAAAGCTCCAACAGGCGCTCCTTCAAAATAGCATCGTCATTTGCAGCCGGGCTTCCGCTAACAAAAATGTGGGCGGCAAAATTGGTACCATAAGCGCGTTGCCTAACCAGGTTCATTTCTGTGGTAGGGTCTTGGCTTAAAGCGTTTTTAATTTCCGCTTTCATCAGCAACAGGTCTGCGTAACGATATATTACAACATCTGTAAAAAAGTTACGTGTACCTGCGTTCACCATACCCGACCCTTTTGTCACAATCGATGTAATATATTTATTTGCGTTATCATATATTTCAAAGAAAGTGCCGTTGCGACGCTGATCATCTGTAGTAAACTGATCTCGCACCAATTTTGATACCTGGGCCGTGTTTACACCTGTATTACCCACGCCCTGAGCACCAACCACGGCTAACGTAGCAGCCGATACATTAGTAAGATTACTGATATACATAGTTTGCCAATAATTTTGCAAACCCTCATTTAATTGAAAGCGCACTACCATCAGATCTTCTTTGTTACCCTTATTGGTATAACTAAAAATATCACTATAAACAGGAAGCAAGCCCACGTCAGATGTTTGCGCCTCATTCACCGCTGCCAATGCTGTGGTCAAATCGGCCTGCCCGCCGTTGAGCATTTTAGCTGTCCAAAGATAAACATCGGCTTTCAGGGCATCAGCAGACGCTTTGCTCCAGGTATTACGGCCAGCTTCATAGGTTATGTTAGGATAAAGCGATAGTGCTTTGGTCAGATCGCTCTTAATCAATGCAAAAACTTCAGCAACTGATGAACGTGGTTTATTGATAGTCGATGCGTCATAAGCTTCAAGCGGCTCGGTACGGATAGGCACTCCTCCCCAGGCCCTAACCAACACAAAATAGCAAAAAGCGCGCATGGTATAGGCCTGTGCCAGGGCACTATTCTTGGTATCAGCACTTGGGAACGTAATATCCGGTACATATTTAAGCATCAGGTTGGCCGAATTTATGGGAGCATAAAGATTTTTCCAGAAATTGACCTGGTTATCTGCATTTGGAGCAGAGGCGCTAAGCGTGTTGTTCCAAAATTTATCGAAGCCTTGAGCGCCGGCAACTGCGCCGGTAAGCACTTCGCTCCGTCCTTCGCCCAGCCAAAACATATCATTTGCTGCCGTGGTGCGAAAATCTACATACATACCACGTAATGCACCAGCAACGTCATCAGGAGTTTTAAAAAATGATGATGAAGTGATCACACTTATAGGCGTAGTTTCTATGTTCTTCTTACATGAACTTGAAGCCGCAAGGCTCAAGATCAGCATTATGTATTTAATTTTTTTCATGATGAATTGTCTCTTTCTGGTTAAAATGTTACATTAAGGCCTAAGCTATAAGTTCGCGATACCGGGTAACGGCCGCCGGCGTCACCACCTGTATCAATACCGCCGCCTTCCGGCGACGAGCCGGTATAATTGGTAAAGTAATGCAGGTTATTACCACTTACGGTAACGCGTGCACCCTGCATCTTCATCTTATGTGCCCACTCCTGTGGCAGGGTATAACCTAATGATACCGTTCTCAGGCAAAGGAAGTCTGCGTTTTCAATAGAGACATTACTGGTGCGGTAGTTGCCCGTTAAGCTTTGGTACATATAGCGCGGATACTTTGCGTTAACATCGCCGGGTTTTTTCCATACGTTCGCAGCGAGGTCTGCAGTTGGCAGAGCGTCGCCTTGTAACTGGCCGTTAGCAATGTAGGCCGGGTAATTAAGCAGCGAAGCGCCGGTAGTGAAATCGGTACGGATATTCAAACTAAACTGTTTATAAGTAAAAAAGTTATTGAAACCGCCAGTCCATGCCGGAAACTGATTTCCAACAATAACCTGGTCTGTATTTTCGATAGTGCCGTTACCATCAAGGTCGGCCCATATGGCGTCTCCGGCAAATTTTTTCCTGTTGCTGGCTGTGGCGTCCTTTATAACAGCTGCTTCGGCATCAGTTTGATAAATACCCATGTATTTGTAACCGGTTAAAACACCTATGGTACCACCTTCCTGCAAACCTCCAAGCCAAACAAACCCGCCGGTGCCAGGGTCGTAAGCATAGGTACCTCCCTGGCGGTTTTTGTCTATCCCGTTAGAAGGCAATTTTAAAATGGTACGTTTGGTGTAACCTGCATTGGCAGATAATGTCCATTTAAGTTTTGATTGCCTTGATAGCATATTTACGTTAACTTCCAACTCTACACCCCGTGTTTGCAAACTGCCTAAATTGGTAAAGATACTTGAAAAACCGGTTGACTGTGGCAGCGTTACGGTGGTTAACAGATCATCTGTGCGACGGTTAAAATAATCTACTATCAGGCTTACTCTGCGATCGAACAAGCCAATGTCTGCTCCTATGTCAAATGTTTTTGACTGTTCCCACTTCAGATTTGAGTTAGGTATAACTGAAGCCCTGATAGGTGCCTGCCCCCCATAAAGATCACTGGTAACAAAACTTCCGTCAGGCTGAAAATCACCTATACCGCTGATGTTACCGTTAACACCATAACTTGCCCGCAGTTTAAATTGCATACGAGCTTTAGGGTCTATACTATTCCAGAATTTTTCTTTATCAATGTTCCAGCCCGCCGAAACTCCCGGAAAAAAACCAAATTTATGAGCCTCACCAAGGTTGGAGGCACCATCATACCGGGCGTTAACAGTTAACAGGTACCGGGAGTCGTAATCATAGTTAAACCTAAAGAAACCTCCGTCAAGCGCAAGAGAATTGTTGGTACCATTAACAACGGTTGGAGTAGCCGACCCGTTAAGTGTAGGAATAAGATCGGTGGCAGCGTTCTGACCGGTAGCATTAAAGTTACGCTGATTACGGAAATAGTGAGAGTAGCCAGCTTTGGCCTCCACATTATGTTTTTCAGCAAATGTGTGCAGGTAGGTTAACACAGCATCGACCTGTTCCTGCCTGGTCACATTATCAGTTTGTGTAGCTGTACGCGAGGTAATTAGTGCAGCGGCCGGACCGTTTAAAAAAGCCGCCGGCTGAAAGGTATAAAGATATGCCCCCTCACGTAACAATGACGCAGAAGGTTCAAAACTCAGACCTTTAATAATGTCCCATTTAAAACCCAGGTTAATAGCTACATCTTCAACACCGTTATCGCCCTGTGGTGCATACTGGCCTTTGTAAAAATAATCGGGGTTACCAATAGAATTGTTCTGACCGCCGGGTGCTATCGTTCCATCCTCATAGGTATATTTGGCCGTGCCTGGCAATGAAGCCGAACGGTAGAATACGTTGGCAAGGTTAGGCACAGTATTTTGCGTACGGTTAGAATATAATAACTGCCCGTATGCATTAACATTGTCTCTTATTTTATAGCTGCCATTTAAGTTAAAGCTTAAACGTTTATAAGCTGTTGCTTCTGCAGTGCCCTGGGCCGATGTATAGCCCAAACCTGAGTAAAAGGTAGCTTTATCTGTACCGCCGGTAGCGCTTAGATAATGATCATTGCTATAACCGGTGCGGTAAATGAGATCCTGGAAAACTGTTTCTTTATAGATTAGGGTCTTTGTAGGATCTATGGGGTCTGGCATGCTTGACCATCCTTCATCCAATTTATATTGGTTGGCAGGGGTAAGGTATTGTGTGGTAAAACCAGTATTCTTTGCCAGGGTATTTCCGGTACCCGTTGCTGTTGCGCCGGTAAGGTTTCCTAATAAAGCAGGATTGTAAACACTACCCCACACATAACCCTGGCGCTGTAGTTCGATATAATCGCGCGCGCCGGCATATTTAACGATGCGTTGTGCGTTAGCGGCCGATCCATTAAAGGAATAACTAATTGCCGTTTTATTAAGCCTGCCGCGTTTGGTTGTTAAAATAACGACACCATTAGAGCCGCGTGCACCATAAATAGCCGTTGATGCGGCGTCTTTAAGTACTTGCACCGATTCGATATCGTTGGCATTGATATCGGCCAAGCCATTAGGCCTGATGATGCCATCCATAATGTAAAGCGGCGAAGAACCCAACGGATTATTAATAGAAGTACCGCCGCGTAAAATAATACGTGGCGCGGCACCCGGCTGTCCGGATAGGGTTTGTACCTGCAAACCCGCAACGTTACCTTCAAGCGCGGTACCAATGTTGGTATAAGGCACATCAGTTAATACCCGGTTATCAAGTTTGGTTATTGATGTTGATAATTTCTCGCGAGATTGCGAACCGTAGCCCACTACCACTACTTCGGTAAGTTTAGCCATATCTTCTACAAGTACTACAGTAATGCCTGATTTACCAGTAATATTAACTTCCTGGCTTATAAAACCCACAAAGCTTACTAATAAAGTAGTGCTGCCATCGGGTGCAGTTACTTTAAACTGTCCTTCAGTATCGGTAGTGGCACCTATGGTTGTACCTTTAACCCGTACAGTTACTCCGGGCAGGGGCTGACCTTTATCGTCAACAACTTTGCCTGTGATGTCCATCCATACAATTTCTTTTCTTACACTTACCGAAAGATTATCATTTTTATTTCTAAGAACTACAGCACCATCTTCAATTTCGAAGCTTAGCGGTTGATCCTTCAAACTGGCTTTTAAAGCCTCTTCAAGCGAAGCATCTTTTACTAACACACTAACAGGTACAGTTTTACTAAGCATTTCATCGCTATAGATAAAATCATAACCGCTTTGTAAGCGAATTTTTTTCAATACTTGCTCCAGGCTCACTTTTTTTTCGTTGAGCGTTATTTTTTGGGCAAGACTACTTGCGCTGACTGCCATAACTGAGATCAGCAGTATGAAAGTTGTGATCTTCATGACTAATAAAATTTTGCGCGGCATATGAAAATATGCCGTATGCATGCGTATTGCGTTTAAATTCATAATTTTGATTGTTCGGGTTAAACAGATTTGTTGCTATACGAATTATTTTTTCCTTATATGGCGCAGCCGTTAAGGAAGGGTAACCCGAACACTGAACGTATCCCGAGGTCCAAGCCGGGATGCGTTTTTTTGTTTCAGGCACCTTTCTAAGAGATTATGTACGTAAAGTTTCTTTCATATCAGTTCTTATTAATATTGGTTATCAAATAGTTATATTTTTAAATAGTGCGATGCTTTTTATTTTTTGTGTTTAATACTTTAACATGATTACCTTCCACCAGAAAATCAACTTCTCCGGTTTTTCTAAAGAAGTTTAATACGGTTGCTAACTTTTTAGTCCGGCTTACTGCGCCGCCAAATTTTTTGCTTTTTAGATTGTTATCTGTCCATACAAACTGTACATCATAAATACGCGCCACTTCGGTTAAAATCCTTTCCAGCGATTCATGATTAAAAACCAGTTTACCTTGCATCCAGGCAGTTGCGACTTCCAAATCGGCCAGGTCAATTGTTAGCTTACCACCGGTTAACACCGCTTCCTCGCCGGGTTTTAATGCAATTACTTTTCCATCTTCGCCATCTTTTATATTGATTGATCCTTCTAATAGTGTTGTTTTTACTTTGTCACCCAATTCGTATGCATTTACATTAAACTCGGTACCAATATCTTCAATGAGTTGATTTTTGGCTATTACATTAAAAGGTTGTTTAGCATTATGCTTTACTTTAAAATATACCTGGCCTACTACTGACACCCTGCGGTTGCTGCCGCTAAACGCAACGGGGTATGTAATACTGGAAGCCACATCTAAATATGCTATAGAGCCATCAGCCAGAGTGATGTCGAACTTAGACCCGCTATTATTGGCAAGCGTATGCGTGGTAGATTGATCTGCATCTGTCGCGGCATTAGTATAGTCTACGGCTTCACCGGTATGGTTAATTTCTGTACCGTCATCTACTTTCATCACGCCCCGATGTTTTTGATCCAGCCTAATCTTCTTTCCATTGGCGAGGGTAAGAGTAACCCCATTTTGTACGGGTGCAATAAATTCGTTATGACTTAAGGCCTGGGGTATCTTTTTAGGCTTATCGGTCAAAAAATATGCACCCGCGCTAATTATCATTAAAATAGAAGCTGCTATTGAAAGACGCAGCACCAATTTTTTTATTGGTTTTTGTTGTGGTTGATCTAAAATAAAAGATAAAATATCTTCCTTTCGCCCAACATCCATTTGCTCCAGGTTATTGGGTGTAAGCTGCCACTCCCAATCTATCATAGCATCCACCTGATCTTTCAGGTTAGGGTCGGACAATAGCGACTGCCACTCTGAATACTCATCAGGGGTTAACGACTGGAGTTTGTGTTTTTTAAATAAGTAATGGAGTCTGCTTGAAGTCATTGTAATAATGGGGTTAAATTTATTAGTGGCTTTACACTAAAGTAACACCCGTTATTAGTAAGACGGATGGCAAATAAAAACGGGGATATAAAAACTAAAGAATTTTAAAAAGAATTAATAAGATGGCTACATCGGTATGGGTACTGATATAGTTTCTTAGAAACCGAAGGGATAATTTCATATAGGTTTGCACAGTAAAGGGCGATAGCTGCAGACGCTCGGCTGCTTCTTCATACTTCAGTCCTTCCTGGTGGCACAGTGTATATACATAACGATGCTGCTCTGGTAACAGTGCCAGCCCTTTAGAAAGCACCTGTATGGTGTCGTTTAAGAAAATATGCTCTTCGGTTTCGTTGTGTAACTCGTTCCAGGTGTGCTTTAGCTCATTACCAGCCCTTACAGCTAACTGCTGGTGCCTTAACATATCGATAGCTTTGTTGCGGGCAACGGTTTTTAAAAATGCTTCGATGTTATTAATGCTTTTGAGTTTGTGCCCCATTTGCCATAATTTCAGCATGGCTTCCTGAACTACTTCTTCAGCCAACTCTTCTGAAAGCAAGATACGAAGGGAGAAAGTGTATAATTTAGCGTTGTATTTTTCATAGATCAGCTTGAAGGCATAATGATCTCCTTGTGCTGCATTACGCAACAAATCCGCATCATTATATAACAATCTTATTTTCAATTGGCTTAATTTACACTACATCAATATTCTATATATTATTTGGGGGGCGGCACATTTTATATCAAATTTATAATAGCGGCCACCATTATAAGCTTTAAAATAGTATCATGGCTGATCTAGCCATACCGATAATTTAGCACAGGTTTAACATGCTCTTAACAAATCTAACCTGATATGGTGAATATCAGTAATACATTTTTTCATATTGCTGATATTCATTTTCAATATTGCTTTACATTTAATAATATTTAATTAAAGCTATCTTTAATTGTAAGTTATTATTGTAGTATTATTTTTGTCTGCTGTTTATTTTTAATATCGCGTAAGCAGCTGCAGCGCGCATATCAGCCCCTTCGTCACTTGCGGGATCATATATGCCGGCGCTGTCTTCATCTTTCAATAAATTTACCAATAACGGTAGGTGCTCTTTTTTACCCTTTTCTGCCAGGGCCTGCGCTAGTTCTGTACGTTCGGCTACTGTAAAACTGTGTATATCTTTGGTAAGCAATGCATCAACTTGTGCTAGTGTTTTACTGTCAGCCTTTGTGGGGGCAGTAACCAGAGCGGTGGTTAAAAGAGCTACGTATAACTCGTCGGTTTTATGTGTTTCAAGAGCTGTAGCTGTTATTTTATCCCATTGTTGTCTGTTTAGGCCCTGTTCTTTTCGCAAAACATAAGCGCTGATTCGCCTGATGATGGCATTGGTATCGGTTAATACCATATGCAGTAGTTTTTCGCGGTTAGCATTCATTCTTTTTTCCGAACCATACGAACTGGCCCAAACTGCATAAGTTTGCAAATTTCTATCGTCGGATGTTAACGTTTTTGAAGTCACTTGCGGGAATAAATTGGCAACCGGTTGCTGAAGTTTAGCCAGTGCTTCTGTTGCATGAGTTCGATCGGGTCCGGCCATGTCTTTATAAGCATCGTACATTTTGTTGAGCCACATTTTTTTGCGTGCCGGGTTCTGCTCGGCCTGTGCTAATATTCGCCATATCACTACCCTGTATTTGGGTTCGGTGCCATGAAGTTTTTCTTCATTTAAAAATTCTTTTAAAGCTACTTCAGGGTGGCCGGTCCATATCAAGTACTCGGCCGCGTGGGCTTTTATAAATTTTTGGCGATGTATTAAAGTGTTTTTTAATTCGGTTACTGCCTTAGTGTTTTGGGCATCCGGTGAAGTATTTTGCATTGGAAATATATTAATTAAACTAAGTATACCGGTTAATAAATAATGCGTCATGATTTCTATTTGTTATGGGGTGGTCCACATCCTTTTACCAAATGTATTCTTTGCGCGAATAAGCTGATGCTACTTTATTTTACATTAGTGATACTATTTTCATACCTATATAACTTCCACCCCATTAAAAAAAACAGTCTTCATGTTAAAAACATGAAAAAAAATACAAAAAAACCTCTTCCTATTTCTATTTTTACAATTTAGTGAAATATTACAAATCACTTTTTAATAACTCATGTTTCTAAATAAGATCAAATCCGGCGAATCCGGAATTTTACTTTACGGTATCACTCCTCCAAAATCAGAAACAGATCCTGAAAGAGTCGCTGAGATAGCCGAAAAAACCATTGCAAGGTTAATCCCGCTGGACCTTGATGCACTTGTTGTTTACGATGTACAGGATGAATCTGCCCGTACTTCAGAGGAACGGCCATTTCCGTTTTTGAAAGCTCTGGATCCCTTTATGTTTGCGAGTAGCTATCTTCAGGATCTGAAGGTCCCTAAAATAATATACCGCCCTGCCGGAAAGTTCTCAAAAGAAGAATTATCAGATTGGCTTGATGACCTTCATAAAAATAATTTCTATCCCGTTTTTGTAGGGGTGCCTGCACCTGATTTTCCCGTCAAAACAAGTTTGCCGGAAGCATATCAAATCTGGAGTAAGAATGAAAGCACTTCAGTAATAGGTGCTGTAACTATTCCTGAAAGGCATGAAATATTAAAAGACGAGGATAAACGTATTCTTGAAAAGGTAAGCTGTGGGGTATCTTATTTCATTTCCCAATGTGTTTTTAATATAGGATATGCGAAACAAGTTATAGAAGACCTTAGTTGTACCTGCAAAAAAGAAAATATAAAGGTCCCTACCGTTATTTTTACGCTTACGGCTTGTGGTTCGGCAAAGACTCTAAATTTCATGGAATGGCTGGGGATTCATGTTCCTGAAGACCTTAAAGAAGATCTCAAGAATTCTAAAAACATTCTTGAAAAGTCTGTTAATGTTTGTCTTGATATTGCCTCAGAACTTGCTGATTTTTGCACAGAACGCTCAATCCCTTTTGGGTTTAATATTGAGAGTGTTGCGATAAGAAAAGAAGAAATTGAAGCATCGATATATATAGTGAATAAAATTGCTGAAATGCTTGATAAGAAAGGTATCCGAAAGATAAAGATTGAATCAGTGTAACGTTTAACATGAGTTTAATTGTCTTTCTTTGACAAATAACCGTGCTTGAAAACTACAAAACACAGAAGCCTGCCCGCAATTGCGCGGGCAGGCTTCTGTGTTCTATAAACTTCAATTAAAGAACAATTCATCAACCCATACCGACGCCGTTTTTTTCGGCGGGAACCAAGACTGTGGTTTAGCAGGTTTTACCCTTATCTCGAAATATTTGAGTGGTTGGGCGGTTGTTAGTTTACCCTCAAACAGGCTTCTCTTATCCGGATCATCCTTTAGGGGTGGTGCTGGCTTTATTCTGCCAACCACGCTCAGTTTTCGTTTATCCATACCGCCCAGTATTTCTATACCGGCAGGGAAAAGTATTTGCTGCCCGTTAAGGCGCAAACATCCCATGCCAATTGTTTTTAAGCTGACGGGGTTGATAAACGTTATATGGATCACCATTTCAAATGGTACACCTACCCATTTACCATCAAAGGGCCTAAAAGAGCCCAGCTCTTTATCTATCATCATTTTGCCCCCATTATTTTTATCAATGATAGAAGTGTCGGGTGTGTAGGTATTCCGGTTATAGTTTACGGTGACGATATCACTGCCATACCAGCCGTCTTTATAGGCGCGAGTCTTTATCGTCACATCGCTGCTAATAATAATTCCGGGCTTATAAACCGGCGATTTTATGCTATCCGGATCGCTGCCATCTGTAGTATAACGAATGACGGCCCCTTTAATCGGATGACTCATAACTAACTCAAACGGCTTTGAAAACACCCATGTTGTGCTTTTAATTTGAGGATTATTCAATTTTATTGGTTTGCCATCATCTTTAAAGCCGGTAACAAAATTAACTTTTTTATGGTGTTGCTTTAATTGTTGCAGTTCTGTGTCTTTTATGCCGGTATTCCATATTATCAATTCGCTAAGGGTCTTTATAGATAGCAGAGGTTGTAATTCCTGAACCTTAAGCTGGATCCCCGCTAATGATAGTTCCTTTAAGTTTTTAAGATTAGCCAGTTGGTCAAGATCTTTTCCTGAAATATCTGTAAAATTCAGATTCAAACGGCGCAGGTTGGTAAATTTTGCAATAGTTTTCAATTCGGCATCTTTCACCGGTAGCTTATTTAGGCTGAGAGAAACAACCTGTTTTTTTACCGGCTCCAATTCCTCTATCGCCTTTGGCGTATAGTTACTTTTACTGTAAATGCTAACTGATAAAGCCGGTGATTCCTGGGCTATTTGCTGTACTACCCGGTAATTATTATTTAATTCTTTTATTGTCTTTTCATCCGCTGCCGAAAAATCATACGTTTCACCGGAGGTTGTGGCCGGGCTTAGTCGTGAAGCGGCCAGTATCCGTAACGAATCATCAACAGGCAACGCTATAACTTTTTGGGCAAAATTAGGTTTGCCTTTTATCCAAAGATAAAGCAGCGCCATTTCGTCATCGGTTAATTGAGGTTTGCCTGCCGGTGGCATGCGTTTATCATCATTAAGCGGCAAGTGTAAGCGTTGTACAAGCAGGCTAAGTTGCGGTTTACCCGGCACAAATAATTTCCCGCTTTTACCTCCTTTTAAAACGCCGTCCATATCCGTAAGTAATAACCGGCCTTTTAGCTTATCGTCATTGTGACAACCGGCGCATTTGCTATCAAAAATTGGCTGGATCACATCCTGGTAAACCAATGCCTTATCAATAGGCACCGGCCCCCGCTGGTTCATAACCGGGCCTATAACAAAGTTTTGTCCGTGAGTGATATCGGCACCATAATGCCCCGCAAATACAAGGCAAATAAATGTAACAACAGCGCTCGCCTTTGCCACCGACGTTTTATACCAGGATAAATCGCGGCACCAGTAAATTGCAGAGCTTAGCCAAACAAGGCTTACGCCCGTCCATTTATGCCATTGTAAAATATTGCCCGAATAACCTGCTTCCTTTGATAAAAAAAGCCCCATAATGGCCGTAGTAGCGGCTAACAGGCTACCTGCTAATAATAATGCAGTGGTAAAGTTTTGATAAAGTACTTCTTCTCTGAAAGCTGAGCGAAACCGAAAAAACTCAAATAAGATCCCCATCATCAATATCACAATAGGGAAGTGTAAAAGTAGCGGATGCATGCGGCCAACCGGCTGCAACCATTGTGGTATAACCAGGTGATTACCGAATATCAGTAAAAAAACCAGTAACGTATTAAGTACAAATAATAAGGTTTCCGCAAAAGTTTGGTGACTTTGTTTAATCATTTAACAGCCCAATAAATTAAACGCGGGTGAATTTATAAGGATACACTTTGCCAGATGCCCATTGCGTAACGTACAGGTTATCATCCCGGTCAACACAAACATCGTGCGGGTGTACAAAGATCTTTTCTGCCTGGTTCATGGGTTGCAACACCCCTGCCTGGTAAACCGGTTCGGTTCCGCCAATGTTGGAAACCACTTTATTGTGTTTATCCAGTATGGTGGTAAACCCGGTGCCCGCATGGCTCATATCTATTGATCTCAGTACCGCTGCATATAAATGCTGGTCTTTAATAACAGGCCGGCAAACGCATGCGCCGGGTAGTTTAATTACCTCTTGCAGCTTACCATCCAGGCTAAAACGTTTAAAGCAATTGCGGGTACGGTCAGTAATTAATAGTGATGGTTTCTTTTGGCGACGATCTATAACTATACCATGGGCATTATCTAAATGTTCATCACCTTCACCCTTACCTCCAAAATAATTCAACAGCTTACCCTTGCTGTCATAATGTGTGATGTATTGCGCACCATAACCATCGGCAATAAAAATATCACCATTGGTATCAACAATAGTCTCTGTGGGGACAAATTCCTCAGCTTTTTTATAAACTCCGGTTTCTAATGGCACATTGATAGTCATCAATATCTTGCCATCCATGGTGGTTTTATAAACCTGGTGTTTAACGGTATCGGTAATAAATAAAAACTCAGTTCCGTTTTCATTTACAAGGGTTAAGCCATGTCCGCCGGGGAAATCATGTCCCCAAAAATCAAGCAATTTACCGGCAGTATCGTAGATCAGTATATTGTTCTTCGTTTCATTGGTCAGCAAGATCAGTCGGCCCTTCGAGTCCTGCACCATTTCGTGACAATCATTTACCGGATGGTTTTGCGGGTCGAGTTTCCCCCAGCTATTATCCATCCTGTATTTCATCCCGTTATGTCCGTACACAGGTCCGTCGTTTTTTGCCAACAGATCTTTCGCAATAAAAAAGCTTGCCGTAAAAACAGTGCTTTGTTTTATAAATTTCCTTCTTTCCATTATATGGTGTTATTAGGTTATAATTCCGCGGACTACCTTCCCCGCTACATCTGTAAGCCGGTACCTGCGGCCCTGACTTTTAAAAGTAAGTTTTTCGTGATCGATGCCTAACTGGTTAAGCACGGTGGCGTGAAAATCGTTCACGTGCACGCCATTTTTAACAATATTATAACCGAAGTCGTCGGTTTCGCCATATACCATGCCCGGTTTAATACCACCACCGGCCATCCAGATACTAAAGCAGCGCGGATGATGATCGCGTCCGTAATTTTTAACATCCAGTTTACCCTGGCTATAGTTGGTGCGCCCAAATTCGCCGCCCCAAATCACCAGCGTTTCATCCAGTAAACCGCGTTGTTTTAAATCGGTAACTAATGCTGCCGATGCCTGATCCACATCCCTGGCCTGCCCCGCCATTTGATTAGGTAAATCACCATGCTGATCCCAGCCCTGGTGGTATAATTGCACAAAGCGTACCCCGTTTTCAGATAGTTTACGTGCCAGCAGGCAGTTAGCCGCATAAGTACCGGGCACCAGGCAATCAGGCCCGTACATTTTTACTGTAGCGTCCGATTCTTTAGAAAGATCCATAATATCAGGCACTTCGGTTTGCATGCGATAAGCCATCTCGTATTGCTGGATCTTGGTATTGATCTCGGGGTCGCCAAACTCTTTGTACGACATATCGTTAAGCGCAGCCAGGTTATCAAGCATTTTGCGGCGCTCATGGCGGCTCATTCCATCAGGGTCCTTTAAGTAAAGCACTGGGTCTTCGCTACTGCTAAACTGGATGCCCTGGTGTATTGAATCCAAAAACCCATTACTCCATAGCTTTGAATAAACACCCTGGCCATTGCCTTTACCCTTTGACAGCAAGACTGTGAAAGCCGGTAAATTTTTATTCTCACTGCCCAACCCGTAGCTAACCCAGGAACCCATGCTTGGCCGGTTACCTTGCTGGGCACCGGTTTGAAAAAAGGTTAACGCCGGATCATGATTGATCGCTTCGGTATGTAAGGTTTTAATGATACAGATGTCATCGGCTATTTTGGCGATATGAGGAAACAGATCGCTTATCCAGGCACGTCCCTGACCGTATTGTTTAAAATCATAAAATGAACCTACTAACGGAAACGAGGCCTGTTTGGCGGTCATTCCGGTAAGTATTTGGTTACCACGTACGGACGGCGGCAACTCCTGCCCCATCATTTCGCGCAGTTTGGGTTTATAGTCGAACGACTCCAACTGCGACGGTGCACCATTCTGGAAAAGGTAAATAACCCGCTTGGCTTTAGGCGCAAAATTGGGCATACCCGGTATAAAATCTGCCGCACTATCCCCGCCGCTGAAAAGATCAGGAATAAGTAATGATCCTAAGGCAACGCTGCCCAGCCCAAGGCTTAGCCTTGACAAAAATTTCCGACGGTTTAAATTAAGGTGGTGCTCTAAAATGTCTTTCTCCATAACCTTTACGTTTTCACAATAGTTTCTTCCAAATTATACAGTTCGGCCATAACCTTCATCAATACCGCTAGCTTAACCTTATCGCCATTAGTTGGCAAAGGGTATTCGCCTACATTCAATAACTTATCGGCCGCACGGCGATCTGTTGTTTTAAGCTCATCCTGGTAGTAACCGGTTAATAAAGCCAATTCCTTATCATTGGGCCGCCGGCAAACAATTAACCGGAAAGCTTTGTAAATTTTATTTTTAATAGTAGTATTCTCAGCTAATAAATTAGCAGCCAGCACCCTTGCTGCTTCCAGCACGGTAGGATCGTTCATCATAACCAGGGCCTGTAGTGGTGTGTTGGTTCGCAGGCGGCGTACTTCGCATTGGTCGCGGTTACTGGCATCAAATATGCCCATCGTAGCAGGCGGAACAGTACGTTTTATCAATGTGTACATGCCGCGACGATAAAGCCCCGGACCGTGTACCTGTTTGTAGGTTGCCAACTGCCCCCTGCCCGAGCTTGCCATTTCCCATAATCCTGGTGGCTGGTAAGGGTTAACGCTGGGCCCGCCAATAGTTTTTGTTAACAAACCGCTACTGGCCAGTACCACATCGCGCACTAATTCGGCTGGTAGACGCGAGCGTGAACTGTAGGACAGCAGTTCATTATCGGGGTCAATCTTAAGTTTTTCGGGGCTGATCACCGCCGACTGGCGATAAGTTGCTGACATAACCATTTGTTTAACCAACCGTTTGATATCCCAGCCATGATCCTCAAAATCAACCGAAAGCCAATCTAACAGTGCGGCGTTTTTTGGCAAATCGCCCTGCATCCCAAAATCACCCGAGCTTTTTACAATACCCCTTCCAAAAAACTCCTGCCATTGCTGGTTCACGAATGTACGTGCTGTCAGCGGATTTTTTTTATTGAACATCCACATCGCAAGGCCTAACCTGTTTTTAGGATAATTCGCCGGGAAAGGTAATATTGCTTTTGGGGTACCCGGTTGCACCTCATCGCCCGGCGCATCGTAATTTCCACGTTTAAGGATAAAAGTCTTCCGAACAGTATCGCCCATTACAGATACGATGAGTTTATTGGTATCTTGTTTATTAACAAAATTCAAAATGCCTTTTACATCATCATTAGTGATCTGTATCATTGGCTTCTTGGCATAGGTTTCTGGCCCACCCACAACTGATACGATTCCCTTTTCATTAACCTGGTTAAAGAAGGCAAATAACTGGTAATATTCCTTTTGCGAAAACGGATCATACTTATGATCATGGCAATGTGCACACTCCATGGTAACACTTAATAAGCCCTTCCCAAAAGTATTAGTGCGGTCGGTTACATAGCTTATACGGTATTCCTCGTCTATTACACCGCCCTCTTCGGTTATTTTATGATTACGGTTAAAACCGGTAGCCAGCAATTGCTCTTTGGTTGAATTTGGCATTAAATCGCCGGCCATTTGCCAGGTAATAAATTTATCGTAAGGCAGGTTCTCGTTAAAAGCATGGATCACCCAATCGCGCCAGGGCCATTGGCTGCGATAATTATCGTCCTGGTACCCATGGGAATCAGCATACCGGGCAACATCCAGCCAATGCAGGGTCATCTTTTCGCCATAGGTGGGGCTTTTCAGTAATTGATCCACTACCTTTTCATAGGCATTGGTACTATTATCAGCCAGGAAGCTATCCATCAGTTGCAGGCTGGGTGGCAGCCCGGTAAGATCAAGGCTAACTCTTTTTAACAATCGTTCTTTATCTGCTTCGGGGTTGGGCGTCAGGTTTCTTTTTTCAAGCTTGCTTAACACGAAATAATCCAGCTCATTTTTAGGCCAGGCTTTGTCTTTTACAATGGGCATTGGCGCTTTTTTTGGCGGCACAAACGCCCAGTGTTTTTCGTATTTGGCACCCTGTTTTATCCATTTTTTTATGAGGTCAGTTTCGTGATCAGTTAATCTTTTTAAGTTTGATGCGGGGGGCGGCATCATCATTGTCGAATCTGACGAAGTGATCCGTAAATACACTTCGGACGCAGACGGATCACCCGCTACAAAAGCATGTGCCTTGGGGTTATCCTGTAAAGCTTTAAATGCCTCTTCGGGCAAATCCAGCCTAAGGCCGGCTTGCCTTTTATTGGCATCGGGGCCATGACATTTAAAACATTTATCAGATAATATCGGCCTTATATTAAAATTGTAGCTAACAGTATCCGGTATCTCCGCCTCTGCCTCCTGGTTGCTGACAGGGCGGTTGCAGGCTGCTATACCGCCTAAAATAACACCGGCACAAATAAAGAATAAAAGACAGATACCTTTCTTCATAATTAATTTAACAGCAGGAATAAATTCGGTTTATTGGAATAATCGAAGATAGCAGCAATTATTCAATCATACAAGAGTTTGTACATACAAACTTCTAAAATAGCAGAATTAACACATTATACACCTTCATTAATTTTATGTTATATTCGTTTTAAATTAATAATTCGTGGGCACTATTCATTTACTTGACGACGATCAATTGACCGGGCTCCTACGGACCGGGAATGAATTGGCCTTTACCGAAATCTATAATCGTTACTGGGATAAACTCTATTATATCGCACATAAACTATTAAAAGATACCGATGCCGCTGAAGAGATAGTTCAGGATGTTTTTTTTATCTTATGGAAAAAAAGGGAGACTCTAACCATTAAATCACTACCTGCCTACCTCGCTTCTATGGCCCGTTATTCTGTTTACCGTGCGCTGTCCAAAGAAAAAAGTACCAGAAGACAGGAAGATATCGTTGGCCGGTTAGGGCTGCAGACAGCCGAAATAAATATTGACGACAAAATGTTGTTGGAAATCATCACCGAATTATCCAATAAACTGCCTGAAAAATGCCGCCTGGTATTCCAGTATAACAAACTACAGGACCGGTCGCTGGCCGACGTTGCCGAGCAACTCAATATATCGCAAAAAACCGCCGAAGGTCACCTAACCAAAGCACTAAAAGTTATTCGCACCAATTTGGGCGATATGATGACTTTTTTCCTATAACCTCCCTTTAATTTTAAAAAAAATCATCTAAGACCGAGGGTATTTTGTATCCAGCCTACTCTATAGTATAAAATAGGGTAAAAAAGTCTGGAATGAGTACTAACGAATTAAAACGCCTGGCAGAAAAATATTTTGAGGGCACAGCATCTGAACAAGAGAAACAACAGCTTCACCAATGGTATGATGCTACTAACGATGGTTGGGTAGAAATTGTAAACACCGCTTCACCTGAGAATGAAGAACAGGTTAAGCAACGCATTTTTAAAAATCTGCAAAAAAGAATACAGCTTGAAAAAGAAATGCAGCCCGTCGTTGTAAAATCGTTTTCATTACGACGAATCTTACTGCCGGTGGCTTCTGTTGCAGCTATTTTACTGGCCGGCTTTTTTATCTTCCGATCGGGTGATCAGCAGGTACTGCCAGTTGAGAAACATCTTGTTAAGGCTCCATCCAATAAAGTGATCCAAATTTTACTGGCCGATGGTTCCAAAGTCTGGCTAAATGCCGGCTCTGTATTTAAATATCCTAAAAAGTTTATTGGAAAGGTGCGCGAAGTAGAGTTAATTGAAGGGCGTGCTTTCTTCGATATCAAACACATGACGGATCATCCCTTCCTGGTTAAAACGCACAACTTAAATGTTACCGTTTTGGGAACATCATTCGACGTCCGCTCTTACCAACGCGAGGGAAAAACGAAAGTAAGTGTGGTTACGGGAAAAGTAGGTATCACCTTACTTAATGAGCCGAAAAAACCGGCAATAATGTTGCTTGCTAAGGAGGAAATTGTACTTAATACAACTACAAAACACGTTGCTAAAGCGCAGACTAAAGAAGCTGTGGTAAATCTTTGGTGCAAAGATGTGCTGGTATTTGAACAGGAAGACTTAAGTAACGTATTTAAAGCGATAGAGAAGAAATACAATACTAAAATAACAGTAACAGATAAGGACCTTTTAAAGGAACGGATATCTATCACCCTGGGTAATCAGCGGCTGGATACTATAATGGAAATATTAAGCTTTACCAAACACTTTAACTATAAAATGGCCAATGACAGTACAGTAGTTGTTAGATAAAGGCACTTTCTTTCTTAGTAGCTAAAAAAGAAAAAACCGGGAACATAAATGCCCCCGGAATAAGATTAGCCGGCTGTAAACATGCTTGAGACCCATAAACAGCAAAGGCTCAGTTTAATATTAATATTAAAACCATTACAAATATGAAGAATTTTTACGGCAAATTATTGCCTATACTTCGAAAATGCATGCGCATTACTACAATTATCATTGGAATTCAGTTATGCTGTGTCGCGATGCTGGCAGCAAAGGGCACACGTGCCCAGGAAATGAACTTAAATGTTGACAATGCCGATATTAAACAAGTGTTTAAACGCATTGAGCAACAGGCAAACGTAACTTTTGTATATGATGCCCAGGTGATCAATAAATTACCCGGGCTTACCCTGCATATCACCAAACAACAGCTTAGTGATGTGTTGGCAGAACTACACAACAAAACCCAACTACAATTTAAAATGGTTGGCAATTTTATAGGTGTTGCGCAAAACTTAGGCAGTATGCCCGCGCTTACACCTGCTAATATAGACGCTAAAGCAGCCATCAAGATAACAGGTCTGGTAAGGGACGCCAGCGGACAACCTTTGATAGGCGTAAGTGTCACTCTAAAAGGCACAACCAGCGGCACTACAACCAATGTTAACGGGCAGTTTGATATTGATGCTAATATTGGCGATGTATTAATTTTCAGCTATATTGGTTATACCAAAAAAGAAATAACTATAATATCGCCGGCACCTCTTAGCGTGTTGCTTGACGAAGATGCCAAACAACTAAGCGAAGTTGTAGTAACTGCGTTAGGCATCAAAAAAGAGAGAAAAGCCTTAGGCTACTCTATCACCGAGGTAAAAGGCGCTGAACTTACCGAAGCCCGCGAACCGAACATGATTAACGGCCTTGAAGGTAAAGTTGCAGGTTTAAACGTTTCGCCTACTGCAGGCGGGCCGGGTTCATCATCAAACGTTATTATCCGTGGTAAATCAAGTTTATCGCAAACGTATCAACCATTGTATGTGATTAATGGTGTACCAATGGATAACACACCTAACAGCGCCCCGGGTAGCCAGTATGATAACCAACCTGATATGGGTGACGCCATAGGCAATATCAACCCCGATGATATAGAGACTGTTTCTGTATTAAAAGGCGCTGCAGCATCTGCATTGTATGGCTATCGTGGCAAAGCTGGTGTTATTTTAATTACCACCAAAAGCGGTAAAGGTAACAGCGTAGAGTTTAACTCAAACTTTGTTGCCGAATCTGTTGTAAACTCAACCGACTGGCAATATATATATGGCCAGGGTGCTAACGGTATTAAACCAAGTAACCAAACAACTGCATTCCAGTCTGGTCAATCAAGTTGGGGCGGTAAATTGGACGGTAGCAGTGTTGTACAATTTGATGGCGCTTTACGCCCCTATGCGGCGCAAACCAACAATATTAAAAACTTTTACCGTACAGGTACTACAGCTACCAATACTATAGCATTAAACCGCAGTTTTGATGGTGGATCCATACGTTTTTCGGCCAGCGACCTTACCAATAAGGCTATCACCCCAAACTCTGGTTTAGGCAGGCAAACATTTAACTTTACAGGCAATTACAACCTGTCAAGACACTTAACTGCTGATATGCGTGCAAACTATATATTAGAGCAAGCGCATAACAGGCCTTTTTTAAGCGATGGCGCAGGTAACTCAAACTACAACGTTACCTTATTACCTACAAGTGTAGACGTAAACGTTTTAAAAAAGACCACTAATGATGATGGCAGCGAGTATGGTTATTCAGGCAATACCTTTGCCACCAACCCATGGTTTGCTGCAAATAAATTCATCAACAATACTAAGCGCCAACGTCTAATAGCATCGGCAAATTTGCGCTATACTTTTGATGGCGGATATTTCATACAGGGACGTGCTGGTCGCGATTTTTATAATGATCGGTACACCGCAGTGGTACCAACAGGTACTGCATACCGTCCATTGGGTACCATATCAGAGACCAGTACTAACTTCTCTGACCTTAACACAGATGTGTTGATGGGTAAAACATTTAAAGTAAGCGACCTTACTATAACGCCTAATATTGGTGGCAGCTACCGTCGCACCAAATCCGAGTCATTTGTTGTTAGTGGTAACAATTTTATTGTGCCTAATTTCTATGTGATCAATAACGTGGCGCAACCTAATCCAACAAAATATACTCCATCAGACAATGAAGTATTCTCGGTATATGGAACGTTGGAGTTTGATTACAAAAACTTTCTTTATTTAACCGGCTCATCACGTAACGACTGGTATTCTACCTTAGCTACTCCGGGGGTAAAAAATCCATTAAACAAGTTCTACCCTTCGGTTAACGCTTCATTTATATTCTCTGAATTTGTTCATAACGATTGGTTAAGCTTTGGTAAGTTACGGGCTGGCTTTGCACAGGTTGGCCAGGCCACTACCCCGTACAATACGCAATTAGCGTATGATTTTAACGGATCTATCAATGGCAGCGCTATCGGCATCATTGCAAACACCGCTGTACCAAACAAAAGCTTAATAGCGTCATTAGCTACCGAGTTGGAAATTGGTACCGAGTTACGCTTTTTCCAGGATCGCTTAAGTTTAGATCTTACCTGGTACAACAAAAAATCAACTAACGAGATCTTAACCGCACCTGCTTCAATTACGTCAGGTTATAGCGGCGCTGTATTAAACATTGGTAAATTACAAAACACGGGTATTGAGGTTTTGATCTCAGGCTCGCCTGTTAAAACAACGTCATTCCGTTGGACAACGTCATTGAATGGTTCGATAAACGATAACAAAGTAATTTCACTTGCCGATGGTCAGTCGTCTATTGGTGTTGCAACCTCAAGGTCAGGTAATGGTTTTACCCAAAACATTGTAGGTTTGCCAACAGACCAGGTGATGGCTTTCGATTATAAACGCGATGCGTCAGGCAATGTGGTAAAAGATGGTGCCGGCGTGCCCGTACAAGGCGATCTGAAAGCTTACGGTTCTGCGTATGCTAAATGGATTGCAGGCTGGAACAACGAGTTCACTTATAAAAAACTAAGCCTGGCGTTTTTAATAGACGGTAAATTTGGCGGTAAACTATTCGCCGCTACTGATTATTACGGTTATATACTTGGTTTGCACAAAGCGACGCTTGATAACCGCGAAAGTTTAGGCACTAATGCTTCTACCTATTACTCAACACTGGCTAATAACGTTTCAAGCTTATTTGTGCAGAATGCATCATTCATCAAATTGCGTCAGGCCACACTTAGTTACGCACTACCATCTAACATGTTCCATGGTGCGATAAAAACAGCATCTGTTAGCCTGGTAGCCCGTAACCTGTTCTACCTGTTAAAGCGGACGGATAATATCGATCCGGAATCTGATTACAGTTATAACGCGCAAGGCCTTGAACTGGGTGGTGTACCATCTACCCGCAGTTATGGTTTAAACCTGAATGTTAAATTCTAATATTAACTAACACTGATTTTTATTAAAATGAAAAAGATATTTAAATATACAGCGTTAGCTTTAACAGGCGTAATGCTTTCAACCGGTTGCAGGAAGAATTTCGAACAGATCAACACCAACCCGGCAACTTATAGTCCAAGTACTTTTGATCCTAACTATGTACTCACTGACGCCCAACTGGGATACTCTGGCAGTGCCGATTTTAGCTATGATACCTGGCGCGCAAACCTTATCTATTGCTCAACCATGATGCAGGGTTTATCAACCGTTATTAGTTATTGGGCAGGCGATAAATACATACTTAATGCGGGCTACACAGCTGCTTACTGGGGTTTTGCCGGTGGCGCGCCAACAGGCGGCGATGGCGCATATCCTGAACAGGTAAAACCAATTGTCGACGTAGTGAAATCTACCGAAGGTATAGCCAAATACAAGAACCTGCACCAAATAGCAAGGATAATGCGGGCGCTGATCTTTGAACGTATAACCGATCTTTATGGTGATGTTCCTTACTCGCAGGCGGGTTTGGGTTATTACACTAATTCTTATTTCCCGGTGTACGATAAGCAACAAGCCATATATACCGATCTGTTAAAAGAGATCTCGGAAGCGACAGCAGCTTTAGATCCTGCCGGCGATAAACCTATCGGCGATATGTATTATAAAGGCGATATCACTAAATGGAAGAAATTTGGTAATACTTTGTTGTTACGCGTGGCTATGCGTTTAAGTAAGGTTGACCCGGCTACTGCTAAAACTTATGTACAAAAAGCAGTTGGCAATACTATGACCAGCAATGCTGATGACGCTTTCTTTTTAGGCGATGCCGGCGGTGGCCGCACCACAGTTAACCGCAATAGCCAGATATTATTAGGTGATGGGGGTCAGGAAAACTTTTACAGCCGTTGGTCAAAAACTTTCATTGATTTCTTGAAAACTAATAACGACCCTCGTCTTACAAAAATAGCTGTAACTAACCTGTATATTAACGAAAACACCAAAGCGCAAAACGCAGGTGCTAATGCCACCTTCGCTGCGCAAAAGGGTATGCCTAACGGTAAAGATTTAAGTGGTGTGGCTTCGCAGGATGTACGCCAGGATCCAAGCTTTACAGCATTTACAGACTACTCATCCCCCGCCCCGGCTTTAATAAAAAGAAACGGGCCAACATTTGTACTTACCTATGCCGAGTCTGAATTGTTATTAGCTGATGCTGCAGAACGTTTTGGAATCGCCGGAAGTGCAGCAACGCATTACCATGATGGTGTTGTAGCTGCAATGACCTACTTAGGTGAGTATGACCCATCTGCAGCGGTTGCTGCTGCCGATGCAGAAATATATTTGTTAGCACATCCTTATGTATCTGCTACCGGGTTACAACAAATAAATACCCAGTATTGGGCGCTGACAAATACTATGCTTGACTTTTATGAGAGCTGGGCTAACTGGCGTAGAAGTGGATTCCCTGCTTTGGTTCCGGTAAACTACCCGGGTAACAATACCGGAGGTGTAATTCCGCGCCGTTTCCCTTACCCAATTTCTGAAGCCGGCAGTAACACTGCCAATTATAATGCAGCGCACAACGCCGTAACTGGGGGCGATGTTTTAACTTCCCGTGTATGGTGGGACGCCCAGTAATAAATTGATTGGTTTGGCCCCTGCTGGTCGGCAGGGGCCTTTTTTTTATCTTTTAATGTCTACACTATCATGGCAAGATTAAATCTGCTGGAGGAGACCCGTTTTGAAAAATTATCGGTAACCGTATATCCCGATCAACACATTGCGTCAATACAAGTAGCTAAACGCATAGCTCAAATCATCATAAAAAAACAAGAAAACAGCGAGCCTGCTGTACTGGGCCTGGCAACCGGCGTCACTCCTATAGGCGTATATGCCGAGTTGGTACGCATGCACCAGGAAGAAGGCTTAAGCTTTAAAAATGTGATCACCTTTAACTTGGATGAATATTACCCTATGAAGCCAACCGCAGCGCAAAGCTACGTCACCTTCATGAACGATAATTTATTCAATCATATTGACATTGATAAAGCAAACATCCATATCCCCGACGGCACTTTGGAGCAATACCAGATAGCACAGTTTTGCCTGGAATATGAGCAAAAAATAACCGCATTGGATGGCATCGATATCCAGATACTGGGCATTGGCCGGACCGGTCACATTGGCTTTAATGAGCCGGGCTCTGCCCCAAATTCGGGTACGCGCCTGGTTACCCTTGATGACCTGACCCGTAACGACGCCGCACGTGATTTTGGCGGCAAGGAAAATGTACCGGACAAAGCCATCACCATGGGCATCGGCACCATATTTAAGGCCCGCGAAATTATATTGATGGCCTGGAACGAAAAAAAGGCCGATATTATTAAGAAGGCGGTTGAAGGTGAAATATCGGGCGAGGTACCTGCTACCTACCTGCAACTGTCAGACCATGTGGAGTTTATTTTGGACGAAGGCGCTGCGTCTGCATTAACCCGGTTTGACACCCCTTGGCTGGTTAAGGATTGTGTATGGACAAAAGCGCTTAAAAAGAAAGCGATAATTTGGCTTGCAAACATGCTTAACAAACCTATCCTGAAATTGACTGAAGAAGACTATAACAATCGCGGTATGGCGCAGCTGGCCGTTCAACAAGGTCCGGTTTATGATATCAACATCGATATTTTCAATAAAATACAACATACCATTACCGGCTGGCCGGGTGGTAAACCCAATGCCGACGATTCGCAACGACCTGAAAGAGCTGAGCCTGCTTTAAAACGCGTACTGATATTCTCACCTCATCCAGACGATGATGTAATATCTATGGGTGGTACTTTCATCCGCCTGGTAGACCAGGGGCATGACGTGCATGTGGCTTATCAAACGTCCGGTAATACGGCGGTTTGGGATGATGATGTACTTCGGTACATGGAATTTGCTATTGATTTTAATAAAAGTATTAATGAGGACAATACACGATTGAAAGATATTTATGCTGATATGCGCCAGTTCTTTATTCGTAAACAGCCTAATCAAATCGATACCGACGAAGTGCGCGATGTTAAAGGGTTTATTCGTAAAAGTGAAGCGATATCCGGCGCGCGCTACGCCGGTCTTGAAGACGACCACATCCATTTTATGGCTTTGCCGTTTTATGAAAGCGGCAAAACCAGGAAGAATACCGTTGGAGAAGAGGATATTAAATTAACCATCGAGCTATTGCAGCAGGTAAAGCCACACCAAATATTCGCCGCAGGTGATTTTGCCGATCCTCACGGTACGCATGTGGTCTGTTTTAATATAATACTGGCTGCGTTAGCTCGGTTAAAAGCAACTGAAGATTGGGTTAAAGATTGCTGGCTATGGATGTATCGTGGGGCATGGCATGAATTTGCTACCCATGAAATTGAAATGGCCGTACCTCTTTCACCACAAGAAGTAATAGGCAAACGCAATGCTATTTTTAAACATCAGTCGCAAAAAGATCGGCCTGTTTTCCCCGGCGAGGATGCCCGGGAGTTTTGGGTAAGGGCTGAGGACCGTAACCGCGATACGGCCCGTTGTTACGATGAACTTGGCCTGGCAGAGTACGAAGCGATGGAAGCTTTTGTGCGCTATAAATTTTAATACTTACTTTAGCTGTTGTGGCGGCATTACCTGTATGAGGCCGTAGTGTCTGCCGTTACCAGCTATAAATTATCGTTATGAAATATCTTTTTTCTGTTTTGCTATCAGGTGTATTATTTGCTAATGCCTTTGCGCAGCAAAAACTTAATGCTAACGTCGATCTGCGTTTAAAATGGGAGATTATTGAAAACAATCACCTGGGCCAACAGCAATCGCTCGCGGCATTAACCATAATAACCGGCAAGGAATTTAAATTACCTGCTAAGGGTTGGAAGATATATTTTAATTTTTTAAGGCCTGTTATAGCAGGCTCAGTAATAGGTGGATTGGATATTACTCATATAAATGGCGATTTTCATTACCTGGCACCTAAAGCGGGTTTTAATGGCATCGCAAAAAGCAGTTCGCTTAAAGTACAGTTGTTAACCATGTACTGGCTGGTAAATAAAACCGATTCGCCTAAGGGTTTTTACCTGGTTTGGGATGATGCTCCCGGCAAATATTATCCGGTAAATAATCCTGAGTTAATACCATCAACCAAGCCGAAACAGTTTGCACGCTCGGTTAATGATAATGTTGCAGCAACTACTCCACAATCTATTTTTGAGCAAAATAAAGCTATCCGCGATATACAGGCTGATAGCCTTATCAAAATATTCCCCACTCCTCAAAGTTATCAAGCTACGAATACAAAATTCACCCTAACATCAGGCTTTAAAATAATCAACGACAGCGATTTTAGCAAAGAGGCTGCCTATCTAAAGACAGAACTCAGCAAGCTATTATTACCCGCTGCAACGTTGCCGGGAGGGTCTATCAACCTTATAAAGAAACAAATGCCTGAAGAGACCTACGAGTTGAACGTAACCAATGCCCAAATTACTATTTCAGCATCTTCAGCTGCGGGAATTTTTTATGGCATCCAATCCCTTAAAACACTAATTCCACCAGGGGCTTATGGTAAAAAACAAGCTTCTATTTTAATCCCGGGTGTAAGCGTTACAGATGGGCCGAGGTTTGGTTACCGCGCCTTTATGCTTGATGTAGCGCGCAACTTTCAACCTAAAAAAGAGATATTAAAGCTACTTGACCTGATGTCGCTTTATAAGTTGAACGTATTTCGTTTCCATTTAACTGATGATGAGGGATGGCGCTTACAAATACCTGCACTGCCCGAACTTACAGGAGTTGGCGCAAAGCGGGCGCATACGCTTGATAATAGTAAGAACATACAGCCATCTTACGGATTTGGGCCATTTATAAATAATACTACGTTTTATACTAAGGCTGATTTTATTGAGATATTAAAATATGCTACCGACAGGCATATCACTGTAATACCTGAAATTGAAACACCGGGGCACGCGCGCGCCGCCGTAAAAGCAATGGATGCGCGGTATAAAAACTTTATCCGTCAGAATAAACCACAACAGGCCGGCGAATATCTGTTGCGTGATCTGGGTGATAGTTCTAAATATACATCGGTGCAATACTTTAATGATAATGTAATTGACGTTTCGCTGCCATCGACTTATAAATTTATTGAAACTGTAGTTACCGGCATTAAACAGATGTATACCGAGGCCGGGGCCCCACTACAAACCATACACTTTGGTGGTGACGAAGTACCTGCCGGTGTTTGGGAAAAATCGCCCGCATTTTTAAGCATGATGAAGAAAGATACCTCCATAAAAAGCACGGACGATATGTGGGCTTATTTTTACGGCAAGGTAAATCAAATTTTAAAAGCAAATAACCTATATCTAACCGCATGGGAAGAAGTAGGCACGCACAAAGTAATGCAAAACGGTAAAAAGGTATCTGTTATAAATCCGGCTTTAGTTAATGAAAATATCCATTTAGAAGTTTGGAATAATGTACTAGGCTGGGGAGCGGAAGACCTGGCTTATAAACTGGCAAACAGCGGCTACAAGGTTATTCTCTCCAATGTTACCAATCTTTACTTTGACATGGCCTATAACAAAAGTTTCCAGGAACCGGGTTATTATTGGGGCAGTTATGCTGATGAATCGGCTGCGTTTAAATTTATACCTTACGATTATTTTAAGAACGTCACAGTCGACAGGTTGAATAATCCTATTAACCCTGCTACTTTTTTAAATAAAGAAAAATTAACATCTGCCGGCAAAAACAACATTATAGGGCTACAAGGTGCTCTTTGGGGCGAAAACCTGCAAAGTACGGACAAACTGGAATATATGCTGTTACCCAAATTACTGGGCTTTGCCGAACGAGCCTGGGCCGCTGACCCTGACTGGGCGATAGAAATAGACACCATTAAAAGCAAAGCACTATATACTGAGTCATGGACTAAATTTGTTAACGTTTTAGCTAAGTACGAACTTCCGCGCCTCACTTATTATGCAGGCGGCTTTAACTACCGGATACCCGAAATCGGTTTTAATAAAACAAATAATTTAGTCACCGTTAATTCGGGGTTACCTGGCTTTGAAATTCATTACACCACCAATGGCACTATTCCTGCAGCAATCAGCCCGGTTTATAAATATCCGTTGCAGGCAGGTCAATTAAAATTAGGTTTATTCAACGTAGCTGGTCGGGCAGGCCCTATTGTGACTGTAGAAAATTGAATTAATGGAAGTTTACAAGTATTAAATATTAAAAAGGGCCCCGATAAATCAGGGCCCTTTAAATTAGTTTTGAATAGTTGTAAATCCTTCACCAACTTCAATAGTTGTTAATGGCGAAGTTAGAATTAATGGCACACTGGTTACCGTTCTGCCGGTTGTCCAGCGGCCGGTTAAAGCATCATAAACGCCACCGAGTTTTGTAAAATTACCGGTAGCCGGGAAACCTAACTTTGCAGTATTGGTACCGCCCCCATAAAACGCCTGGGTTTGGCGGGTTAAGGCATTAATGGTGCTATAATAATCGGTATTGGTAATACGATAGCCAATTTCCGGCGGGCCGACAGCATACACAGCGCCATTACCACCATACATAATCACATCAATTGGTACAGAAGCAGCGGTTACTGTAATACCTTCAAACACCGATATACCAGCAACATTACCACTGTTGGCTAACAGGTTGGCGGTAGCGGTTCCAAAATCAGCACCCGGAACATTGGCGTAAGGGGTACTGCTAATCCAGTTAGCAGCACTAATATCGGTCGAATTCAATCCCCAGATGTTTTTGTTGCCGCCTACATAAAAGAACTGTCCCTTTAAAATCTTACCTGCAGTAAGGTTAATTTTATAGGTACGAACAAGCCCTTGCGCCCAACCATCAGGTGATGGCGGATTAGTACCGGCATTATTACAGGCTACTACGGAATATGGCGTAACTGCAAAGTCAATATCCTTGGTAGCCTTTAGTTGAATGTATTCATAATTACCATCGCTCCCGCTTGGGTCGGTAAGGTAGCCTGTGATCACTATCGGCGTTGGTTTCGTTGCAGCTAACGCGAATATATCGTTAGCGTTACGTGGCCACAACACAACTTTTGCCGCGGTACCTGCACCGGTTATAACAGGTATACCTGTAAAGTTTGCACTAAACGGTAACTCGTTAGTTGCGTAGCTTGCTGTTGTTTCGGTATGTAATGTGATTATTCCAAAACCGTCGTTTATTTGTTTATCGCCAGCAAAGGTCTCGCCTTTTTGTGGTTCGGGTGTAACAACAGCCTTGCTAATGGTAACCATTGTATGTTCATAAACATCAGGTGTGGCAATAAGTGTGGCCGAAGGTACGGATTGCACTTTCAAGGTCTTGCCAGAAGCTACTTTGGTGATAGCAGAAGCCGAAATACCCGTAAGGCGCATGCTGCCATTTACCTTGGTTAAAGTCGCTCCTGTTAGCTGTATTATTACCGAATCGCCGGGAACGTAACTTGATGCAGCGGTTCCGATAGCGATGGCGATACCGCGTAAAGCGTTACGCCTGTTGTTTTGCACAACCAGTAAACCAGATGGGGCGTTACCAGCCGTAGCATCAGAAATCACGACGCCTACCAGCTCTTTTGCACCATTCAATTTATCAGCATTTAAGGCTATATCCGAACCTTTGTACAGGTCTTTCAAATCTACCACTGCTATTATGGGGCTAAGCACGCCCTCGGCATAATGGTCTTTCTTACAGGCCGAAAACCCTAAGGCTGTAAGTATTATCAGTAATAAATATATCTTTTTCATTTCTTTTGATGTATAAATTTCAGCACTGATTAATTAAGGTTTTTGCCACCATACCTGCGTACTTATCTCGTCAACCCCCTGTGCAGCCACTGCTGCTTTATAATTATCCGGGTTGGCAGATTGTACATAAACAGGATAAGGCAGGCGGGCGGGCATTACACCATTATTACGCAAGCCGGTTCCTTTTGGCAATAGCGGGTGACCAGTGCGGCGATATTCGAACCATTGTTCCATATCCGTATAGAACATGGCATAATACTTTTGCAGATGTATGGTTTCCATCTTACTGTCAAGCGATGCTGCATCGTTATAAGCTATGTCGCCGGCAGCCAGGTAAGTTTCAATTGGCGTAACAAAGGTTGGGATCCAGAAGGTAATACTTGCCTGTACACCGTTATTGTAATACGTTTTAGCGCTTCCGCTTATCCAGCCTTTGGCAGCTGCCTCGGCAAGAATAAACTGTAACTCCGCATAATTCATAATGTTGCCCATCAACGGGTCGTTCATTAATGTGGTGGTTGATGTTGTCGACAAAAAGTATGATCTGTTGCCTACACCTTCTCCAGGGGCATAACCACTTGGGATCCCTGCGTAACCACCCTGATAGGTAGATATCGACCAACGGTTAGCAGTTAAACGCGGATCCGCCCAGTGAGCCAGGTTATTAATAAAAAATTCTGATATACCGACCGCGCGCCAATCCTGCTCACGAACGTTACCAATAAAGGGTGAAGTAAATGCGCCATTACCTGTCCAGCGTAATACAGCTGCATCGGCATTACTGGTCATGATAGGATAAGCGGCGGGATTGGTATCAACTATATCTTTTATCTTTGCGATACATGCTGCAGAAACCTCGGCTTTGCCGGATAATCTCAACAATAAACGCAAGTATAAACTATTGCCAAATTTACGCCATTTAAGTGCGTTACCGGCAAATACCGGATCGCTTGCACCATTTACATTTGCAGCGGCGTTAAGTAACGTGTCTGCCGACTCGAGCTGCTTAAAAATATCAAGATAAATATCTTTTTGCTTGTCAAACTTCGGCGTAAAATTACCTTGCTTACCTTTGTTCGAATCAAAATACGGCACATCCCCATAAGTATCTGTAAGCAACGAGTATAGCCACGACTGACAGATTAACGAAATCCCCATGTATGTTTTGTTATAGGTAAGCGGCTGGCTGGCTACGTTATACATATCCTTAAAGTTGGTTAGCTGCGAGTACCAGCCATTCCATGTATAATCCGCAAACGAACGGCGTATATCATACCTAAAAACCTTGCCCTCGCCATCGCCCGGATCAACAGTAACCTGCATTAGCTCATTATTAAAGTTGCGGCTACGCAGCATGTTGTAAGTAAGCGTATTTACCAAAGCTGGTGCAAGCAATTGCTGTGGTAGAGCATTTGGTGTTCCGTTAGGGTCTGTGTTGATATCAACAAAACCCTTTTTGCACGATGATAGTATTAGTAAACCTAACATCATCATCGCCATAATTTTAAAACTATTTTTCATCTTGTCAATTATTAAAGACCAACAACTATGTTAAAACCAAATGTGCGGGTTGACGGGAATTGCGCAATCTCGAACCCCTGTACAATATCGTTACCCGACAGCGTTCCAAACTCCGGATCAAATATTGGCCAGTTAGTCCAGATATAAAGATCGCGGCCATAAACGCCAACTGTAGCACGCCTTAATCCCAGTTTTTGGGTGAGTTTTGGGCTAAGCGTATAATCAAACCTTGCTTCCCTGAATTTGATAAAATCTGTAGCGAAGGTGTTGCCTTCGGCGTTATCAATTCCGTAGTGCGACCTGTAATATCCGTCAATATCTGACGCTACGACGTCATTTGGACGATAGCTACCGTCCGTATTCTGGATAACGCCTTTACCTATGATACCGTTATATCGGCCAGGTAATGTTAATGTTGTTTTACCTTGCTCTGCAAGTTTGTAGTTTGATAAAGAATAAGCTACACCGCCAAACTGACCGTCGAACAATACATGTAAGCCAAATTGCTTGTATTTAAAATCATGCCCCATGCTGGCTTTCCATTTAGGCATAGTATTACCGAGGTAAACCAATTCGTCTGATAGTTTAGCAAAGCCTGTAGCCGGGTCATATACAACCTGTCCATCAGGTGCGCGCAGGTAACCACGTCCATACATATCGCCCATGCTACCACCAACTTTAGCTACTATTTGCCCGTTACCTACAGGGCCTGTACGTAATACTACAGCACTGTCAGCAAGTTGCTTTATGGTGTTTTTATTGGCCGAGAAGGTAGTATTGATGTCCCAGCTAAAACCATTAGGATTGCGGAATGGCGCACCGTTAAGTGCAAGCTCAATACCTTTGTTATTTACCTGCCCTACGTTTATAACTGCCTGGCTAAAGCCTGATGCCTGATCGACGGTACGGTTAAGTATCTGGTTTTTAGTTGTTCCCATGTAAACCGCAAGATCAAACCCTAAACGACTTTGGAAAAAACGCATCTCGGCACCTAACTCTAATGTAGTTGTACGCAATGGTTTTAAGTCCGGGTTAGATAATGTCTTTGGGTTTTGCAAACCGCCCGAATAAGCACTGCCCGCAGTTACGTAATTAAAAGTAGTTTGATAAGGTGTTGTTGTACCACTACCTACACCCGCCAACGATACACGGAATTTTGCGTAATCAATACTTTGCGGTAGCTTAAACGCGTCAGATGCTATGAAACTTAAACTTGCCGAGGGATAGAAGAATCCTACGGCATCTGTACGGTTGGAGGTGGCTAACGTACTTACCCAATCCTGGCGGGCGGTAAGGTCCATATATAAATAGTCTTTAAAGCTGGTTGATAATAACCCATAAAAGCTGTTAATAGCATACCTTGATTTAAAAGGGGCGGTAACCAGCGGACCGGCATTATTGGACATAGAATATACTCCCGGATAAACAAGCGAATCTGCGCGAACCTCATCGCGATTATAGCTATTTCTTAGCATACTGCCACCACCGGTGGCTGTAAGGTTAAAATCGTGGTTTATTTTCTTGTTATATCTTAACAGAAAATCGCCCCCCGCTTCTTCAGAATAAATATTTTGCGTACGAAACGATCCTTTAGGGAATTTGGTACCTGCATCATAGGGTCTTTGCTGTGCGCGTTGCTCATATCCCATATCCATAGTTGCCCTTATTTGCAAACTCAGATCTTTGGTTATTGCATAATTGGCTGCTATATTTCCTGTTACCGAATTACGGTTTGACCTGTTAATAAACTCGTACGATACCGCATACGGGTTTTCCGGGAATGAGCTAAAAGGGTAAAATATAACCTTGTCAGTTTGCCCTATTCTCCAATAATTCTTTAATGCATTAAGGTCGGCATTGGGCTGCCAGAAAATATACCAATACATCAACGATTGATTACCATAGCCTGCGCCTGGCAGATTATCGCTGTTTTTGTTATTGTAGTTTATGTTTGAGCTGATGGTAAGCTTGTCGTTAATTTTTGAATTTACAGACATCGCTATGCTGTTACGCGTATAACCTGTATTAGGTGTGATCCAATGGTTGGTGACATTAGTTGCCGAAAAACGTGCGCTTGTTTTGTCAGTACCACCATCAAGACTTACAGAGTTTGTAAGAGTTGTGCCTGTTTCGAAAAATTGGCGGCTTTGGTTTTTATAAGGCACCCATGGTGTCCTTACCTTTGATTGTGCCTGTGTAACCGGGTCAAGCTGATAAAATTGTTGTCCATCAAACTTGGGGCCGTAGGCTGAGCTTGTTGCGCTTGTACTTGCACCATCAGGCCCGGCAAGAAACGAATAGTACCTTGATCCTGCTGTACCCTGACCGTATTCATACTGAAGGTCTGGCCACCGATTTACGCTCTCTAAGCCCAGGTTTGAATTGAAGGTAATACCTAACCCTTTATGATTGCTGCCTGATTTTGTTGTAATAATAATGGCACCGTTTGCGCCGCGCTGACCATACAAGGCTGCCGCGCCCGGGCCTTTAAGCACCGTAACGGTTGCTATATCTTCCGGATTAATATCATTTAGATTGCTGCCATAATCTGCGGGCATATTATCACTGCTTACACCATAGGCCGACTCGCCAGAGTTAGACGTGCGACGGCCGCTGCCCTGGTTTATTACCACACCATCTACAACAATTAGTGCTTCATTATCGCCGGTAAGGTTGTTCTCGCCGCGCAGGATGATCTTGTTAGAACCTGCCGGGCCACTATTTGAGCGGATAAGATTTAAACCGGCAACTTTTCCTGATAAAGCATCCGTCCAGTTGCCCGATAAGGCCGCCGTAAGCTGATCGCCTTTAACAACGGTTGCAGCATAACCCAATGATTTTTCTTCACGCTTTATACCCAAAGCAGTTACAACTACTTCACGTAGTCCGTTTGCACTTTCTTTTAATACGATATTTAATGTGGTAGTGGCGTTCGAGTTTACCACAACATTGTCTACCTGCTTCGTTTCAAACGATACATAGGTTGCTTCAACAGTATAGGTACCGTTGGCTATTAACAGTGAGAAAGAACCGTCAGCATTGCTGGCTGTAGATGCGTTAGCGCCGATTATTTTAACGGTTGCACCAGGCAAGGGTTCGCCTTTTTCATCGGTTACCTTACCTTCTATTCTTCCCCTATCTTGTGTTTTTGCGACTATCAAAATATTGCTCTCGCCAGATTGCCTGAATGTGCAGGCTGTGCCCTTTAAAAGCAAGTCCAGGGTTTCCTGTAACGTGCGTTGTGCCCGGCTTATAGTAACCGTACGACTATCGTTTAATAAATTATTGCTATAGCTGATAGAAATATTTGCTAACTTTTCTACCTGTTGAAATGCATTTTTTAATGTAACACCCTCTGCCCCAAAGGTTATTTTTTTATTTATTACCGTTTGCGCTGTAGCGCTCAGGTAGCCCAAAGGCAATTGTAAAAGGAACAGCATGGTTAACAACCATAACTTTTTCATATGTTTACTTTTGATTTATACTTGTGAGATCGTGAGTTTAAATTTTCTAATTTCAAAGTCCGGGTTGTTACCAGCAATCCGGGCTTATTTTTTAATGCTTTACGTACAAATTATTTCATTATACTTCCTCCTTTTTGATGATTATGTGAGATAAAGAGTTGTTTATTTTTTCGTGTATAGTCCAATCCAGACAATGCACATAGATTATCCATTGCTTGCGTTAATGCCAGGTTTTTTATTTTTGCAGTAAGCCGGATATTACCTAAATCAGCATCAGTAAATTCAATTTTAACGCCGTAATGATGTTCCAACGAGGTTGCGATATCTTTAAAAGGCATATTGTAAAAAGCAAAATCATTAACCGTCCATGATGTTACCGCAGCAGCATCAATTGTATTAAAAGTATAAAGACCACTTCGCGTGTTAATATTGATCTGCTCGTTTTTAACCAGGTATTTTACCAGTTTCGATTTTCCGTTTATTGCGGCAAGCATCCCTACTTTACCTGTAAGTACTGTAACAGCAACCTTGTTATCGGCATGATATGCCTTGATATTAAATGATGTGCCCAATACCACCGTGCTAATTTTGCCGGTTTTTACCACGAATGGTTTATTTGCTTTGTGTACAACATCAAAAAAAGCTTCGCCGTCAAGCATTATCATCCTGCTATCGCCATCAAAGTTTTTAGCATATTTTAAGGTACTGCCGCCACTCAGTATAACTGTTGAATTATCAGGTAATATTATTTTTGAATGCCTGCCATCCGCATTGCTAACTGTGGCGTACTCTGGCTGCACACGGCTGCTATATGTTCTGTATCCCAGCCATACCGACAGGCTAATAATAAAACAGGCTGCGGCAGCTGATAACCATCTCCGTTTTTCAAACGCGATCTTTCGGGGTCTGGATGATGTGGCGATGTGAGATTGTATTTTAACCCAACTTTGGGCAGTACGTTCAGGTGCTTTTAAATATGTACGCGAAGCTTCAAGTATTTTGATAGTGTCGCTGAATTGTGCAAGATTTTCCGCGCTCTCTTCTATCCAATCTTTTAGTTGGGTCAACCCATCATCACTGATGGTCTTTTCAAAATAAGCTATTATTAACTGGTAGTGGTTGTCCTTCATTATCTGTCTATATTATAAAGACAATATTTTGCGGCAACCTTACGTAGCGAAGTTGATTAATTTTATATTAAAAGATTGTTAAGTTCCGGTGATGAAGTCGTGGGGGCCGGGTAAAAGCGTACGCATTTTTTTGATAGCCTGGTATAGTGTTGTTTCAACCGTACGTACCGAAATACCGAGTATCTTTGCTATTTCGTGTTTTCCCAGGTTATCAATACGGCTCATTAATAATACCTGCCGCTGGCAAGGTGGCAAGGTATCTATAACATTCATAATTTGGGTGCATGACTCTCTACCCGACATTATTTTGAACGGGGTATTACCATCTCTTATAACAGGCTGTTTTATTTCTATATCTTCTAAAAAATCTACGGGGGCCTTCTTTTTATGATTAAAGTTTAATGAAAGGTTTTTAGCTGATATAAATAGGTACCCCTTAACATTCAGTATGGTAACAACATCCCTGTTATCCCATAATTTAATAAAAAGGTCTGCAATAATTTCTTCTGCCGCCTCCATATTATTGGTATAAACCGCGCAAAACTGGCACAAGCTTTTGTAATGGCGATTGAAAAGTGTTTCAAGGGCCATATGGTCATTCTCTTTCAATAGGCGCATCAACGCCTCATCGGTAAGTGGTAGATACATGCCGTTCTCAGTGTTTTCACCAAAGTTAATTATGCAATATTAGGCTAATGTTAAGAGATTGATCGAAATGAATACTTTGGCAGCATTATAAATACCGCGATTAATCTTCGACTGGAATCACTTAGGTTTACACAAATTTAACAAGCCTATTGACTTATGCAACAGGCTTGTTAAATTTTATAAAATCTGGGTGCGCAGACATGCGCTATTGAGGTCATTTAATTATTTATCTCGTATCAAAACTATGCTATAGTCAGCTTTAAATGCAGGTTAGCTCCAAAATGTTCGGCATCCAACTCAAGCACTTCCGTGAACGCTTTTTTTGCTTCGTCCAACTTTCGCAATCCCAGGTATCCCAGCCCCTGTATATATAGGCAATGTGCCTTATTACGGATATTTAAGTCATCATCAAAAATTAACAGGTTGGGCAATGATACTGCGAAGTAGTCGATCTTAACCTCGTCAACCAAATGCTGCCGACCAAATTGCACCAGCTTGTTAAATATGGTAGTTGCTTTGGTTACATCGCCTAATTTTTGCCACGCTAAGCCCTGGTAAAATATCTTATCGGGCTGCTGGTCGTTATAAAATATGGCTGCCGAGGGTTCTGCCAAACCCTGGGTAGCTTTGCCAAAATATTTTCTTGCTTGCGCGATATCGTCTAATCCTTCATAAGCACAACCCAACCAATAAAATATATCATTTTCGGCAGCTCCAAAAAGTTTACCTTCTCCCAAATTATGCGGGTACGCTTGTGCTTGCTCCAATAAAGATATAGCTGCCTCAAAGTCTTTATTATTAAGTTTCTTACGGGCAAGCTCTACCAGGCTATAAATATATTGGCCCGATGCTTTACCTTCACCACCCTCCCATGGATGGAACTGGCGTTGGCTAATGAGTGTCAAAGCTTTTTCATTATCGCCTAAAAAGTTATAAATAGCTGCACGTTCGAGGTAAATATCGTCGCGTTCTAAAGCTGTGGTTAAATTATCTTCAATCAGTTTTAATCTATCCGCAGGTGCTTTATTTAACCGTTTATATAGCTGATCCAACTCCATCAGAATACGGGCATCGGTTTTATCGAGCTCAAAAGCTCTTTCAAAATAAGTAAGTGCTTTTTCGTGTTCATTACGCTTATTAAAATAGGCTATTGCTAAATTTCGCAGAACAGTAGGAAAAGTATCATCCAACTGCGCAGATGTCTCCCATGCTGCAATTGCTTCGTCATATTGGCGCTTATCATACCATAAGTTGCCCAAGTAGTACGGAGCTTTAGCATCTGCCGGGTTTAATTGCGATGCTTGTTGAAGTACAGCAATATCTTCCAACCGGTCAGGGAAACAAAGGTAGGAATCAGTATAAGCAGCTTGTTTAAAAAGCACCAATGCTTCATTTAAGTTACCCAATTGCCGTTGAAAATAGGCCAGGTAATAACATACCATAGGGTTGGTTTCAGCACCTGTAACCGCATGTTGGAGCAGATCATAAGCTTCTACATACAATCCTGCAGCGGCATAATCAAGCGCGTATTCAATAAAGTTTTGATACCAGCCTCTTGATAGTTTCAGCAGCGCATCCAAATGTATTTGTCCTTCGCCGGATGATTGTTTGGCTAAATACAATTCAAACAATGCGCCCAGGTTAAACGCATCACGGGTTAACGCATACTCCGATGTCGCGATAGCATCATTTAGCCTACCTAATTTACGATAGGCTGCTGATTTTAACACATAAGCCTTGCTATTATCGGCATTACGGTCAATAGCCGACTGGATATGATCTAACGCCAATTCATAATCGCCGTTCATCAAATCCAACTGTGCCACCATAAAATAGCCGCTATCCTTCCACGCGTTGCTCCAGGTGGCCTTATAAAACGCCTGGTAGGCTTCCTGATTTTTGCCCTGGAACTTTAGTGACAACCCAAGATTATAATATGGCTCGCTATCGTAGGGGTTTGGATTACGTTTTACGCTGGTCTCCACCGCTTTGCGGAAATAAGGCTCGCTTTTAGCAAACTGCCCCCGGCGCAGATACCATAATCCCAAAGCATTATTGCTGCGGATATCTTTGTCGTCGCGCCTCAAAGCCTCTTCATAGTAAGGCACAGGGCTATAAGTTGCATGGCGGTACTGCTCTAAATGCTGGCCGGTTAAAAACAATTGTTCTATATGTTCAATCTCAGTAGGCAGCAAGGCGGGCTTTGCAGCTTCAGGTGTATTGTTCAACTTATTATTTGCAGGGTCGTACTTTATTAATTCTTTTCCCTGCGGGGATGTAATGGTCAGCAGCAAGCGGTTCTCCTCAATATTAGCTGATTTAATATTTTTAGTATAAACCTGTTCAGGTACTATGTCAGTTACTTCTTCTAACAGGATTTTATCCTCATAACTCAGTTTAATTTTTAGCCCTCTTTGCTCGCCGGTAACATATACTTTAAGCTCAATAACAGCATCGGCATAATTAAGCGCTAATAAAACATCTTTGCTTGCATTTTTAATAACTCCCAACTCGCGGTAAGGCATAAAGTATTGGGTGAAATGCTTTTCTTCGTTGGGCATTAACCAGCTAAAGTCGGGTTGGTTGTCGGTAAACATGCCGGTCATTAGCTCTATGTACGGGCCGTCTTCGTCGGTTAGGTTACGGTCCCAGGCCTGGCCAAAATCGCTATGTCCCCAGGTCCATTGTTTTTTACCGGGTGATACATGATGATTAGCTACATGAAGCAATCCACCCTGCGTATCATGTTCATACCCACCCACAAAATCATAATCAGAATTGATTGCCATGTATGATGTTGGCACCGGGATATTTTTATATCGCGAGATATCTGTACCCGGCGAATAATCTACTTTATAATAAGTACCGGTAGCTATGGGAAACGTCGATACATCGCGCTTGCCGTGATCAAACACCGCGTTTACATCAGGCGGGAAGACCGACTGGTAATCATCGTTTACCTTAACCGCCGGGTTGGCCCACCATAAAAAAGTTTGCGGCAGTGCCGATCTGTTAAACAACTTGGCCTTTATTTCGATATAAGCCTTATCCGGGTACAGTGTAAATCCCGTCATTCCCTTAGTATGGAACATTCGCTCCAGCTCATTCGTCCAAATGGTTTTACTACCATCGGCGTTCTCTTCTATTCTATAGTCAATAGGCTCAAACGTGCTTGGCCTATGGTGTTGTGGCCAGTTAAACTCAATACCACCCGAGATCCAGGGACCGGTCAGCCCTACCAAAGCAGGTTTTATAACCTGGTTATAGTAAACGAAGTGACGCTCACGGATCTTATCATAAGCCATCTGGATGCGACCGCCCAGCTCGGGCAGGATCATTATTTTGATGTACTTATTTTCAAGGAAGAGACCAATATATTCCTTGTCTTCTTTCTCGTCGTAAATCTTTTCAACTACCGGGTTTGGGTAAACTTTCCCGCTACTGCCCTGGTACACCCGTTTCTCGAAAAACATGGGGTTTTTATCAGGTTTGCCAATACCGTAGGTTGGGATAGTTACTTTCTCTTCCCAGATGTTTACATATTTATCACTCATAAATTTTATTATGCTTAGCGAACCCTCTCCTTTGGAGAGGGCAGGGTGAGGTCCTAATGTCTTATTAAATTATCTTCCAACTCTTCCAAAGTCTGGCCTTTGGTTTCTTTAACTTTTGTTTTGATGAATAAAAATCCGCAGAAACAAATAACCGCGTATAGGTAAAACGGACCGTAAGTACCCAAAACTTTAGCCAAAATCGGGAACGTAAATACCAATATAAAATAAGCGCCCCATAAGGATACTACAGCAACGGTTGACGCCTCGCTGCGGATCTTATTAGGGAAGATCTCTGATATCAACACCCAGGTAATAGGTGCAATAGAGGTAGCATAAATGCTGATAGCCAGCAATACCAATATGGATATTATACCTGCCGCTACATGGCTCTGCAATGCAAATGCTAACGCGATATAAAGTACAGATAACCCTAATGAACCGATAAGCATCAATGGGCGACGTCCGAGCTTATCAACCTGCCACATAGCCAACAATGTAAACAGTAGGTTTACAATACCTATGGACACCGTTTCAAACAATTGCTGATTAAGACTTGACCCTACCGATGCAAAAATGGTTGAAGTGTAGTTAAACACCACATTTATCCCGCAAAATTGCTGGAACACTGCCAGTGTAATACCCACCAACACGGCCGGTCGCACACTTTTTTCGAAAACGGCCTTATAACTTAGTTTGGTACTGCCGGTTAGCGATTTTTCTATGGCTTTCAGCGTAGTATCAACAAAGGCAGGTGCTCCTATCTTGCTTAATACCAGTTTGGCTTTTTCATGTTGACCGGCTTTCATGAGCCAACGCGGGCTTTCGGGCAGCCATAGTACCCCTACCAAAAATATTACCGACGGGATAACACCCAAACCAAACATCCAGCGCCAGGCGTCGACGCCTGTGTCCGCCAGAAAATAGTTGCACAGGTTAGTTATCAAAATACCTAATACAACCGTTAACTGGTTAATAGCAACATTGCGGCCACGTACGGCTGCCGGCGAGATCTCGGCAATGTACATAGGGCAAAGCATTGATGCCATACCTACACCTATACCTGCCGCAAAGCGCATGATCACAAAGTACACCAAGCCCTTTGATAATGCGATGCCTAATGACGAGATAGCGAAGATCAATGCTGCCACCATCAAGCCGGGCCTGCGGCCATACTTCTCGGCAATTCTGCCTGCAATTAAGCAGCCCACAATGCAGCCCAGGGCCAGGGATCCGGTAAGAAACCCTTCCCACACAGGATCTAATAAAAACTCTTTTCGCAAAAATGGCAATGCGCCGGATATCACCGCAAAATCAAACCCGAACAGGTAACCGCCCAGTGCCGATATGAATGAAATGCCGATGATGTAAACGCTGTTAAACGGTTTGGTTTGTTCCATCTGTTTGATAAATAATTGGTTTATAAATGTATGTCAGGCTCTTTCATTTTAAGCCGAATTTAAAATTGATGTATTCATCATATACCTGGTGTTTTTTTAATAATGCCGACGGAAATTCAGAGCGGTTCATGGCATCGGGATAAAGTTGGCACTCTAAGCAAAGCCCCTCAAAGGGTTGGCAATAGCGACTATCGAGATTAAGATGTTTGCTGTCCAGATAATCGCCGGTATATAAAAATATGCCGGGGTAAGATGTGGCTAATGTAAGCGTCCTACCCGATGATGCCTCGGTCAAATGAGCCGCGTAATTATTGGCAGTTAATTTCTCATCGTCCAAAATATAATATGAGTTGATGCCTTTGTTAACGTCTAACACAATTGGGTCAGCCGGTATAAGTTCTCCTGTCGGGATATAGTCGGAACCCGCGGCAACTATATCTTTTGCGCTGATATCGAGTTGGTGATCTGCAATGGTTAAATCCCCGTTAGATAAATTAAAGTAAGCATGATTGGTAAAATTGACAAAAGTATCCTTATCGCTCACTGCCTTGTACTGGATAGATAACTGGTTATCATCCCTCCATTTATAAGTAACGCGCAGATTTAAGTTACCGGGATAACCCCCATCGCCGTCGCTACTATGTAAAACCAGTACCAGTTCGTCGTCATTAATCTCAAACCCGAATACTTTGCTATTGAATCCGCTTGACGCGCTGTGATTGGCGTTTACGCCATCATTAGCTTCTAATTGATACGTTATGCCATCCAGGTTAAATTGAGCATTGCTGATACGATTAGCATAACGGCCGATGGTGGAGCCAATATAGCAGGTATCATCCAGATAACCGGCCAATGTTGAGAAACCTATGATAACGTTGCCTAATCGTCCGTCTTTATCAGGCACGTTTACACTCACAAGTGTAGCGCCGTAATTAGTTACCTCCACAAAAGCACCGGCGTTGTTTTCCATTTTGAATAGAAAAACGTCCTGGTTATGCGCGGTTCCCCATTCTTTATGGGTTATGGTTGTACTCATAAATAATTCGTATTCGGCTGTCTATAATTGGTGAATAAAAGTAGGCTCAACAACAAAATATAAAAATGGATAAACTTTATTATTAAATGGACAATATTACCATCACATTAAAAAAATAATTATCTAAAATGTACATTTGATACCACATCCACTGATAAGGTTCGGGCTACAATGAACAATATTACCAAAAGCGACAAGAAAATAAAAGAGGGCTTTGTAGGCCAGCGCATGATAGTTTTGCCGCCCATTATTAAGCGGTTGGTGGCTAACAATCCTATAATCAAAAATTTTTATTTGACAGCTATTGGTTACTATCCTAAAGCCATATACCATGAGCGTGAGCGTAAAACCGGCAGTAATCAGTACATCCTGCTATATTGTGTAGATGGCGAGGGGCAGGTGTATATTAACGATCAGGTTTACACCCTTAAGCCTAACACTTACATCATCATCCCTAAAAATACAGCGCATCGTTACACCAGCTCAAACACCAACCCCTGGAGCATTTATTGGGTACACTTTAGTGGTTTAACTGCAGATGCTATTTACCATCGCTCTGTAGCACAGGACGAATTGGGCGTACAAGCTATCCCTTATGATCAAGGGCGCATCAATTTATTTGAGCAGGTTTACGCCATGCTTGAACATAGTTTTCACGAAAAAGAAATGGAGGTGACCAACCTGTATCTACAGCATTTTGTAACTTCATTGGTGTATTATAAGGAATTAAATCCGATAGCTTATGAGACCGACTCGGTAAGCCTGTCCATTGCTTATATGAAAAAAAACATCCGCGAGAAACTGTCTATAACCGACCTGGCGGCGCAACGGGGGCTATCGGTGTCGCATTACTCCAGATTGTTTCATCAAAAAACAGGGTCATCGCCCATCAATTATTTTAATTTGTTAAAGATCCAGGTTTCGTGTCAACACCTGTATTTTACCGACCGTAGCATTAAGGAAATTGCGGCATCCATAGGTTTTGACGATCAGTATTATTTTTCACGCCTGTTTAGCAAGCTGATAGGTATGTCGCCATTAAAATACCGAAGGACGCATAAAACTAAATAACCAAACGAAAAGTAAGGTTTACTCTTGCTTTCATAGGTTTGATTGATTTGGCGATCCTGTGTTCCCAATGCTCCTGCAAACCACCTTTCATTAACAGGAAAGAGCCATGTTCTAATCTAACGGAATATTTTTCTCTATGATCGAACTTATTACGAATGTCAAAACTCCGCACCTGCCCAAAACTTACAGAAGCAATAACAGGGTTCTTACCCAGAGCACTTTCACGGTCACTATGCCACGCTACCGAGTCATTGCCATCGCGGTAATGATTAAGCAACACACTATTAAATTTTATGCCGGCTAAGGGTTCTACCAAACTTTTGATATAGAGCAACTCAGGTGTCCATGCATTAGGCTTGCTCTTATTCAACGCCTCATAATCGTAGATCTCCGGGTCGCTGTACCATGCGGTTAATCTTGGCGTAAGCACTTCCTTATCGTACATTTTCTGGATGCGCTGTTGCCAGGGTGATTCATTGATAAACTTATTTAATAGAAAATCACTCTCGGCCGGGCTGATCAATTCGGACGTGTACTCCAGTAATTCTTTAGGTAATCCCTTACTTTGTCCTGCTTCCGCAAAAAAACTTAACTGCTCCACCTCACCTCCAAATGATTAATAATAAACCTGCCCAATTGCTCCTGCTCATCAACAGTCAACTCGTCGCCGTCATAGATCCAGTATCCATCCTCATCAAATAAAACGCGGCCCAGGTAATCACCTCCATAAGCCAGGTATAAATTATAGCTTAAGGCAGCGTCTTTAGCTTCCACATCAGGGCTTATGCTAATAACCTCATCAGGTCCGTTTTTTCGTTTTAGCCAGGCATTCATAGCACAAATCTAAAACATTTTCACAAAATACTAAAAATATTAGTAATTTTTATTGCAGATATTGGATCTACTAAATCAGATATATTTTCAACGCAATGTAATATAGTATCAACAATGTAAAAAAAAGTAGTAACTGTTGCGTTTACAAAGGGGTAAATTTGGAATTGTAGCACCTAAAACACAAGTTGTTATAGGGAAAAAGCCACTAACATCGTATTAATGGCAATAGTATTTAATTACCAATATTCATAGCTAATTATCCATCATAGGTAGTAAATGGAACCCAAAGCGGAGACAAACATCGTCCTTTTACTTGAGCAGCTTAAACAAGGCAGCGAGCAGGCTTTTAATGAGCTTTATAAATTGCACAGTAAGATATTGTTGAGCAATATCCGCAATTTGGTAAAGGATAGTGAAGTAGCCAAAGAAATGCTGCAGGACCTGTATCTGAAAGTTTGGGATAACCGCGAAAATATTGATACAGAAAAATCTTTCAAATCGTTTTTGTTTACCGTGGCCCGCAATATGGTTTATGATTTCTTCCGTAAAGCATCAATGGATAGAAGGGTAAAACTTAAACTGCTAACAAACGCTTTTGAGTTTTATACTCATATTGAAGAAGCCCTTGACTTTAAAGAACGCACCCAACTTTTAAACACCGCAGTAGGTATGTTGCCCGTGCAATGTAGAGCCGTGTACAAATTAAATAAGCTTGATGGCAAAAGCCACCAGGAGATAAGCCGCCAGTTAGATATCTCCATATCTACGGTAAACAACCATATGGTAAAAGCCAATAAACAGGTCAGGGCTTTTGTAGCTCACTATGGTAATGCAATTGTTATCCTCGCAACAGGCCTGTTTCTATACAGGTAGCCCCGCAATTCCACTCATTTTAAATTAATTTAATATTTATTGAAAATTAAGTAGTTGTTAATTTTTTGCCGTGCGTATTAACTTATAAATACCATTGCAATGGATAGAATAGAGCATCTTTTTAACAAGTACAAAAACAACAACTGCACCCCGGAAGAATTTGAGGAACTGCTGGCTCATTATAAAGCTGTCGACAAGGAAGATGTGTTAAAAAATCACATTGAAACGGCTTTACATGACCAGGCAAAAGAGGACTCAGGCTTACAAGATGACGCAGATGAAATCTATAGTCAACTACAGGCACATATTTTAAATGAGCAAAGTCGCTCTAAAAAGCCATTGTATTTTAAGTTGAGCATAGCGGCATCTGTTATATTGTGTTTATCATTTGGCGCTTATTTCATTGTACATAACAAGCAGGCACCGGCGCAAATTGCCCAAACTACGAAGCACGACTTGTTGCCAGGCACCGATAGGGCCATACTTACCATATCCAATGGTAAAAAAATAGATATAAGCGGTGCTGGTGAAGGAAGAATTGTTGTTCAGGGTGATATAGCTGTTAATAAAACAACCAATGGCAGTATAGTATACCAGCATGCCGATCAAGCTAACGAATCAAACAAACCTGTTTATAATACCATGACCACGCCACGTGGCGGCCAATATCCACTTACGTTATCAGACGGCACCAAAGTTTGGCTTGACGCTGCATCGTCAATTACTTTCCCGGTCGTTTTTATTGGTAATGAAAGATCTGTTGAAATTACCGGGCAGGCATATTTTGAGGTTGCACATAATGCTGCCAAACCTTTTAAGGTAACCGCTAACGGACAAACGGTTGAGGTTTTAGGTACACATTTTAATGTAAATGCTTATACCGACGAACCCGACATGAAAACAACGCTATTGGAAGGTAGCGTAAAGATCACAAAGAACGGCAAATCGGCCATGTTAACTCCCGGACAGCAAGCAATTGTACCTTTTAAGGCCGGATCTATAGAAACAAAAACTGCTGATGTAAACGAAGCTATTGCCTGGCATATGGGGCTTTTTAAATTTAATAATGCCAATATACAAACCGTAATGCGCCAGTTGGCCCGCTGGTATGATGTAGATATAAGTTATGAAGGCGACATACCCGATCGAAGATTTTCGGGAGAGATCTACAGGAATGTAAACGCTTCAAAAATAGCTGATATATTAAGTTATAAACAAATACACTTCCGTATTGACGGAAAAAAGATAACTGTATTGCCTTAAACTATTATTAACGCTAATCCCTAATTAGACATGAAAAAAAACTTACGACATCGACGCTGAGCGCACGCACAGGATACAAAAGAAAAAACTGCAGAAGTGGGTCGAAACACTTCCGCAGAAAATATCTGGGTTATCCCTTCCCGAAATATCGGGATAAAAACAATTGATGAACTATTTCTACTTACTTAACCCAAACACTACAAAAGTAATGAATTTTAATATTAATACTGCTTTTTGCCCGGACGGCAGAAGGCTGATACACAAATATTTGCTGGTTATGAAGCTAACTGTATTAATGTTGATCATAGCCCTGGTACAAGTTAGTGCCAAAGGTTACAGCCAGAAAATTACACTGGACGAAAAAAACGCGCCTTTAGAAAAGCTTTTGCAAAACATTAAAGCGCAATCTGGCTACGTATTTTTCTATGATGCCAAAGATGTTAAGCAAAAGGTTACAGTGCACATCAGTAATGCGTCTATAGAGGATGCATTGGCGGCATGCCTGGCCAACTTGCCCTTGTCATACAAAATTGTCGACAAAACAATATTACTCCAACAGAAACAAGAGCAACTAACTATTGAAAAACTTAAACCGGCGGTAGTTGCACCAATAGCCAAACCTATTAACGGTGTAGTGAAGGACGAAAAGGGATTGCTCCTGCCCGGCGTTAGTGTACAGGTAAAAAACAAAACTACCGGCATAGCTACAGACGTTGAAGGTAAATTCAGCCTTAGCGTACCCGATGGCGGCGAAACACTTGTAATAAGCTCTATTGGTTATAAAACACAAGAGGTACCTATAAACTTTAGCCAGCCAATGACCATAACGCTGGTTGAAGATGACTCCAAATTAAACGAGGTGGTGGTAGTTGGTTACGGTTCACAAAAAAAGGCAAACCTTACCGGCGCGGTAGACCAAATTGGTACCGAATATTTTGACGACCGCCCGGTGCCAAACGTATCCCGGGCCTTACAGGGCGCGATACCGAACTTAAACTTGCGAATGACGGATGGTAAGCCCACACGAAACCCAAGCTATAACGTACGGGGTGCTACATCAATAGGTGCCGGAGGTGAAGCGTTGGTATTAATTGATGGTGTACAGGGCGATCCGCTGAATTTGAACGCCAACGATATAGAAAGTGTAACCGTATTAAAAGATGCTGCCTCGGCTGCTATATATGGTTCGCGTGGTGTATTTGGGGTGATATTGATCACTACAAAAAGTCCAAACCATAAAAAAAATACCATAACCTACTCGTCAAACTATTCTCTTAATGATCGTACCACCAAACCACAGTGGGTTAGCGATGGCTACCTATGGGCCAAAATGTTTAACGAATCGTGGTCGGCATGGTATGATTATGCACAAACGCCACCTACAGTTAACACCTTCTTTCCGTTTTCACCGGGATATCTTGATGAACTGAAAAGCAGGTCTGAAAACCCCGGTCAGCCTGAAATCGGCATTAATTCGTCAAATGGCAACTACGTTTATTATGGCAATACGGATTGGCTTAGCGAATTATATGCTAAAAATATGCCGGCAATGGAGCAGGCACTTACCGTATCGGGTGGCGACAACAAGGTTGATTATCTTATTTCGGGTAAATTCTACCAGCAGGACGGGATCTTTAAATATAACCCGGATAAGTTTGATAAATATAATTTAAGATTTAAAGGGGGCATCCAGGCAAATAAATGGCTGCGCATTACAGCTAATTCGGCATTTTCAAGTTTTAAATACAATTACCCGCTACAGTCTATTAACCAGTATGATGTATGGACCAACCTTAAATTATACGGCATCCCAATGGCTGTATTGCTTAATCCCGATGGCACTTTAACGCAATCGGCAGCCAATAACGGCCTTGGTGATTTATACACCGGTAAAAGCCGCTCTAACCTAACTCAAACCTTAGTACAAAATACTATTGGCTTTGAAGCAAAAGCCATGAAGGACCTGAATATAAAAGGCGATTTCACTTACCAGTTAACCAATGTTACCGATATAAGGCGCCTCGCCCCGATAAGCTATAGTACCAAACCGGGGGTAATTACCTTAGCCGGCCAAAACTGGCTCGACAATAATTCAAACAAAACAGATTATTACGCAGCCAATTTATATGCCGATTACTCGCGTAGCTTTGGTAAGCATAATTTCAAAGCATTGGTTGGTGGCAACTTCGAAAGGTATAATTACAGCAGCCTTGAGATCCAACGCGACGGGCTTATAATAGACGACCTGCCTAACTTTAACCTCGCCGCAGGCCAAAACTATAAACTACTTTCAAGCGCAAACCAATGGGCTACTTTAGGCGGTTTTTATAGGTTTAACTATAATTACGATAATAAATATCTTATTGAGTTTGATGGCCGTTACGATGGCACTTCAAAATTCCCATCATATTCGCAATATGGATTTTTCCCTTCTGTATCGGCCGGATGGAATATTGCCCAGGAAAAATTTATGGCAGGCACTGCTAACTGGCTTGATGAATTAAAGCTAAGAGCATCATACGGTTCATTAGGTAACAGCCAGATCAGCCCTTATCAATATGAGAAAACCATAAGAGCGGTACAATCAGGCCTGATTTTAAACGGCTCCTTCCCTACCTACCTGCAACAACCCGCGGTTTTGGCTGATAACTTTACCTGGGAAACTGCAACTACTTTAAACCTGGGCCTTGATCTTTCTTTTTTCAAAAATCAACTTAGCATAACCGGCGATATTTATCAACGTAAAACTACCAACATGATAACTGTTGGGCAGCCGTTACCTGCAGTGTTCGGTGCAGCTGTGCCAAAGGGTAACTTTGCCGATTTAACTACCAAAGGTTTTGAGGTATCAATAAACTGGAACAGCCGGATCCAAACCAATTCAGACCCTGTAAAGTATGGCGTGAGGTTAACTTTGTCTGACAATGTTTCTACAATAAATAAATTTTACAACCCTAATGGCTTACTGTCAACCTATTATGAAGGACAACGCATTGGCGAAATCTGGGGATACAAAGTTGAAGGGTTATTTGCATCAGATGCTGATATAAAAAGTCATGCAGACCAAAGCGCCATAGTTGTATCATCGGGTAATAAACTATATCCCGGCGATATTAAATTCAGGGACATTAATGGCGATGGCAAGGTAAATTCCGGAAAGAATACAATAGCCGATCATGGTGATTTGGTAGTTGTAGGTAACAACACGCCGCGCTACACTTATGGCATTACCACCAATACCGAGTGGAAAGGCTTCTCATTAACCGCCTTTTTCCAGGGTGTCGCTAAAAGAGACTGGTTCTTTGGTAATGAAAGCGGTATTTTTTGGGGACAATATACCCGTTGGTATGGCCAGATCCCAACCGCCACCCTGGCTAATACCTACACCATTGACAACCCTGATCTGAATGCCTATTTCCCACGATACCGTGGCCCGGTTACTGCCGGTGGGCGCGAATTGGGCACGCCTGATGATAAATACTTGCAAAACGTTAGTTACATCCGCTTAAAAGAAATAACACTTGGTTATAATATTCCTAAAACGTGGGTTAATAAAATTGGCGTTGCAAATGCACGATTATACGTTACCGGACAAAACCTGTTTACTTATTCGCCAATGTATAAGATCACTAAGGATATAGATCCCGAGGTTATTGAAAACTCTGATCCCGAGATCAGGTCAGACATGGGGCAAGGTGCTGCCTATCCTATGCTGAAAACATATACTATAGGTTTAAACGTAACATTTTAATTAAAACTAAAATTAAGGCTATGAAATATTTATTCATATTTATGATTGCGGTGTTATCGGTTTCCTGTAAGAAGGCGCTTGACCTGCATCCGCTTGACAGCTTAACACCTGATCAGGCTTTCTCAACCGAAGCAAATCTCCAACTATATACCAACTCATTTTACAACTCAGGCATACCGGGCGGTACGGCTACATTTATAGGCGATGCAACCAGCGATATCCAATCGCAAAACCTTGTTTCAAACTATTTAAATGGTGTATTTACCAGTCAGCAGGGTACCGGCTGGGATTGGGGCGCGTTGCGTAACATCAACTATTTCCTGGAGAATTATAAGCAAGCTCCTATATCGCAAGATAAAAAAAATCATTACGCGGGTATAGCCCGATTTTTTAGGGCATGGTTTTATTTTGAAAAGGTTAAAAACTTTAACAACGTGCCCTGGTACAATAAAACGTTAAAAGTTGACGACCCGGATATCTATAAAACACAGGACCCGCGCACATTGGTAATGGATTCTGTTTTAGCTGATATTACCTTTGCAAGTACCTATATAAACAACACCAAAGACCCTACATCATCAACTGTAACAAGAGCGGTAGCATTAGCGTTAAAATCAAGGATCTGCCTTTACGAGGGTACTTATAGAAAATACCATACCGAATTGGGCCTTACAGCTTCTGCTAATGCCTGGCTGCAAAATGCCGCCGACGCGGCTTCGGCTGTGATGACAGGTGGCCAGTATTCTGTTTACTCCACTAACTCGCCAGACAAGGATTACAGGGCATTATTTATATCGCAAGCTCCGATAGCTGCTGAAGTTATGCTGGCCAATACCTTTAGCGAAACTTTAAAAAGGTACCATGATGCTAACTGGACATTTACATCAGCAACCTACGGCGGTAACATTTCATTTACCAAGCGTTTTATAAATACCTACTTAAATATTGACGGTACCCGTTATACTGACAACCCGGCTTATAATACTACCGAATTTAAAACAGAGGTAAAAAATCGCGACAAACGCTTATATCAAACCATACGGGCAGCTCCTTATAAACGAGCAGACGGATCGGCAGCGCCGCCTGATTTTGGGCAGGCATTTACCGGTTACCAGGAACTTAAATTTACTACAGATGATAAGTCAATTGATACCAAAGCGGCTAACTTTAACTCTATACCCATTATCAGGTACGCAGAGGTATTATTAAATTATGCTGAAGCTAAGGCAGAGCTGGGAACTTTTACGGCTACCGACTGGACAAATACAATTGCGCTTTTACGTAAAAGAGGGGGCATAACCAATTTAGCAATGCCTACTACCGTTGATGCTTACATGAGCGCTAACTTTTTTGCTGACGTTACGTCGCCGGTATTGATGGAAGTCCGCAGGGAAAGGGGTGTTGAACTATGCTCAGAAAACTTCAGGTATGATGACCTGATGCGTTGGAAACAGGGTAAACTTTTGGAGAAAGAGTTTGACGGTATATATGTGCCGGCCATGAATACCGTTTACGATTTGAATGAAGATGGCACACCTGATGTTAGCTTTGTATCCGCTATACCCGCAACTAAAGTAACCGGAGTAGTTTACGTGGTAATTAATAACACTACCACCAAGCTTTCTGAGGGTACAAGCGGCCGGGTAATATGGCGCGCAAACCTGGTTAAAACATTCCAGGACTATAAATACTTTAAACCAATTCCGTATAACGAGTTGGTGTTAAATAAAAACCTGGTTCAAAATCCGATATGGGATAAACCATAAGATCCTCGTGCCAAATAATGGGTCGGGTAACGCTTGTTATCCGGCCCGTTTTTAACAACACAAACATTTTATATAACTTATAATCAATATGATAAGATCAGGTATGCTAACTGTTGGTTTTGTTACTTTGGGGATTGCTGCATTTTCGCAACAAGCGCCAATAGAAATGCAAAACCGGCGCGAACTATTTATTGATAATGCGATCATAGCTTCGCAGATCGATGTGGAAACCAGGTTGAGCACCCCCGTATCAGGCGGTGTAGCCGTAAAGTTTGACAAACCCTGGGAAGGTAGTTTTTGTGCCTATGTGTCGATTGTTAATGATGGCAAAAAGTTCAGGATGTATTACCGGGGCGTTGGTGCACATCAAAAAGCAGTCGACCAGGTAACCTGCTATGCCGAAAGCACGGATGGAATAAACTGGACAAAGCCTGATTTAGGCTTATTCAGTATTAACGGCAGTACACAAAACAATGTAGTGCATACCAGCGATTCGCTTAAACAAACTACACATAACTTCGCGGTATTTTATGACGGGCGCCCGGGCGTACCAGCTGCCGAAAGATACAAGGCTGTTGGTGGCGTCTACTCAACAGCAAAAGTAAAAAGGGGCCTGTACCGGTATGTATCTCCGGATGGCTTACATTGGAGCACATTTAAAGACCCTACTCCTCTTTTTGGAGATGGTTATGGGATGGATTCGCAAAATGTACCGGCCTGGGTACCAGCTGAAAATTGTTATGCAATTTACCTGCGCATGTGGACCCAGGACAAACCCGGCGATAAAAAATTACTGAAAGGCATACGCACAATTGCCCGGTCGACCTCTAAAGATTTCATCCATTGGACAGAACCCGTACCTATGAGCTTTGGCAATACGCCAATGGAGAACTTATATACCAATGCCACACAAGCTTATTTCAGGGCACCCCAGATCATGATCTCCATGCCTTTCCGGTTCTCTCCGGATAGCCGCATTCTTACTGATGACGAGATGAAAACCTATGGTATTTCGCCATCAATGTGGCAGGGGGTATCAGATGCTGTCTTGCTTACATCAAGAGGAGGCAATGTGTATGACCGTAAATTTTTGGAATCATTCGCCCGCCCGGGGTTAGATCAACGCAACTGGGCGGCACGCAGCTCCATACCGGCATTAGGCGTCATCCCGACAGGAGAAAATGAAATGTCTTTCTTTTTAACACGAGCCTATGGCACAAAAGATTGTTACCTTGAACGTATGGTATTACGCAAAGACGGATTTGCGTCGTTGCATGCAAAGTACCATGAAGGCTATGCAATAACCAAACCTATGCTATTAAAAGGCGAAATGCTAAACATTAATTATTCAAGCTCATCTATCGGTTATGTAAAAGTGGTATTATTGGGGGCCGATGGCAGAGAAATACCCGGTTTCGGCGAAGCTGATGCCATAAAATTAACCGGCGATAAAATTGATTATAAAGTAGCCTGGAAAAGTGGAAAGCAAATAACTAATTTAGCTAATACACCCGTTCAAATAAAATTTATACTACGTGATGCCGATCTGTATTCGTTCGGCGTTTTTAACTAATCAAAATGAAGTCATTATTAATTACATTAAGTTTAGCTTGTATGCTCATCGGTATCAATGCCCATGCCCAAAACACAACTATTGGGGATAGCACTTATCGCCCGCCTATTTATGCCGGAAAAGTAGGGCAGTTTAAATCGTTCCCAAAATCGACAACTGATATTATTTTCCTGGGCAACAGTATCATGACCTATACAGATTGGAATGAACTACTGGGCATAAAAACCGCAAAGAACCGCGGTATCCCGGGTGATATGACATTTGGTGTGTTGGACAGGTTGGAGAATGTGATCCAGGGCAAGCCGGCTAAGATATTTATCGAGATAGGCATCAATGATATTAACCGGAGCATTCCAGACAGCCTCATTTTAAGGAATTATAAAAGGATAATATCGCGTATAAAAGCCGGTACGCCATCAACCAAAATTTATCTACACACGTTGCTGCCCGTAAATGACACCTTTGCCAGCCTGAAAGGCAAAACATCGCATATACTATATATCAACGGTAAACTAAAAGAAATTGCCACGCAGGAGAAAGTAACCCTGATAGACTTATATCCACTGTTTGTAGACAGCACCGGGATGATGAACCCTAAATATGTCTTTGATGGCCTGCACCCAAATGAGCTTGGCTATTTTATATGGGCCGATGTTTTAAAAAAGGGCGGGTACCTTACAGAAAAATAGGATTTAAAATCATTTAATTGATACTAATTAACAAACAGTCAGTAGATTTATACTATCGGCTGTTTGTTTTTTGCTTTTGATAACTTAAAATAGTATCAGTATTGTAAAATAAAATAGCATTGATTAATAGCAGCAAAAGATACATTTGAAATAAGTATTTTAAACTCAATATATGGACGCAGCCGTTACCAGTGCAAAATCATCCAAAACCGAAAAACTGCCATTTAAAGCATGGCTGGTTGTTGGGTTGCTTTGTGTGGTTGGATGCCTTAATTACCTTGACCGCGTAATGTTAACCACCATGCGCGATTCCATTATTAAATCTGTCCCCATGACCGATGCACAGTTTGGCTTACTGACATCGGTTTTTTTATGGGTATACGGTTTTTTAAGCCCGGTAGCGGGCTACATGGCAGATAGATTTAGCCGCAGTAAAGTAATCATCGTCAGCCTGTTTGTATGGTCTGGTGTAACATTTTTAACTGCACATGCTACAACTTTTGAAGGCTTATTGGCCAGCCGGGCGTTAATGGGCGTGAGCGAAGCTTGTTACTTACCCGCCGCTTTAGCTTTGATTTCAGATTACCACAAAGGGCATACACGTTCATTAGCAATAGGCATACATTTAACTGGTGTATTTGTAGGGCAAAGCCTTGGCTTTTTAGGCGGTTGGATAGCCGAGGATTATCACTGGAGTAATGCATTTGTAATTTTTGGTGCAATAGGTATAGCGTATGCTATCATCCTGTACTTCTTTTTGCGCGATGTTAGTAACAGCGAGCAGGTAAAGAAAGAAAAAAGCGATGTTAAATTTTTTGTGGCTATAAAAGATCTGTTTAAACGACGGTCGTTTACCTTTTTACTGATATTCTGGGGATTCCTGGGTATTATCGGTTGGATGATTTTAGGCTGGCTGCCCACTTATTATAAAGAACATTTTAATTTAACACAAACAAAAGCCGGCTTATATGCAACGGGGTACTTGTACCCGCTTGGTATGGCGGGCGTTCTCGTCGGCGGCTATTTTGCCGACAGGTGGAGTAAAACCAATACTAAAGCACGCATATTAGTACCCATAATAGGTTTATGTATTGCCGCTCCTGCGGTATTTGTAGCCAGTAATACCGATATAGTTTATATAGCAGTCGGCGGTTTTATTGTATATGCGTTTACCCGCGTATTTGCCGACACCAATTTGATGCCCATTTTATGCATGATTGCCGACAAGCGCTACATTGCCACCGGCTATGGCGTACTAAACATGTTTGCCTGTATAGTTGGCGGGCTGGGCCTGTATGCCAGCGGTGCCTTGCGCGATGCACATGTTAATATGGCTTTACTTTTCAGGATAGCATCTTTCAGCATGATAATTTGTGCAGGGTTGTTGTACCTGGTTAAAAAGGATGTACAAAATTCATATAAAGATCAAACAAATAAATAGTTACCAATGAAAATGAGAGAAAGCCGGGTACTGGCAAAACTTAGGGCAGGCAACGCTGCCAGTTGCTTAAAGGTAAATCTTGGCGATGGCCAGGCGGCAGAGATAGCCGCTATATGCGGCTTTGATTGTTTATGGATAGACCAGGAGCACCTGGCGCAGGACTGGTCGGTACTTAACGCGCAGATCTGGGCGGCAAAATCGCGCAATGTTGATGTGATGGTGCGGGTGCCGCGTGGCAGCTATAGCGGTTATGTTAAGCCTCTGGAGATGGATGCTACCGGCATAATGGTACCGCATATAAGGAGTTTGGCAGAAGCTAAAGAAGTTGTTAAAATGACCCGCTTCCACCCGATTGGCCTTAGGGCTATTGACGGCGGCAGTGCCGATGGCGCTTTCACCAATATGGATTTCCAGGATTATTTAAAAGACTCTAACCAGCAAAAATTCTTGGCCCTGCAAATTGAAGACATCGAAGTATTACCTGATTTGGAAGCTATAGCGGCATTAGATGGTGTTGATATGCTATTTTTTGGCCCGGGCGACTTTAGCCAGAGCATTGGTGCACCCGGCCAATGGGATCACCCACGCCTAATTGAGGCGCGTAAGCTGGTGGCACAGGTAGCAAATAAGTATGGAAAATTTGCGGCTACATCAGGTGGTATTGATAGTTTAGATAGCTTCCTGGAAATGGGCTATAAGTTTGTAAACGTTGGTGCCGATGTAGTTGGCTTAAGCAGCTACTGCAAAAACCTGGTAGACAGGTTTGGCAAATCGGTAACTGAAAAACTTCCGGGTACGGTAGCTGATCCGGGTAAGCCTTACTAATCGATATGAAAAAGAGGGTACTGGGTAAAACCGGCATAGCTGTTTCAGAAATTGCGTTTGGCGGAGTTGAAATTGGGATGCCGTATGGCATAGGTGTTAACAGCGAAGCCGATATGCTATCGCGCGATAATGCCGTTAACTTGTTACATGAAGCCCTGGATAAGGGGATTAATTTTTTCGATACCGCCCGCCTGTATGGCGAAAGCGAATCCATCATGGGTGAAGCTTTTCATGACCGCCGGGATAAAGTTGTTATCGCTACCAAATGCGATGTTTTTACAGATGCAGACGGGAATATCCCCCAATATCAAATATTAAAAGACAGGATCGAATCTTCAATTGAAAAAAGCCTTGGCTTTTTAAAAACTGACTATGTCGACGTATTCATGCTGCACAGGGCCGACTTGGGCATATTGGGTAATGACGATGTGAAGTCTATTTTCGATCAGCTAAAACAAAGCGGAAAGGTTCGATCCATAGGCGCATCAACCTATAACGCAGCCGAAACCAAAAGCGCTATTGAAAAAGGCTGGGAGGTAATACAGCTGGCTTTTAACCTGATGGACCAGCAGCAGGGCGCTAACTTTGATTATGCCCGGGAACAGGGAACAGGTATTGTTGTACGGTCGGTATTAATGAAAGGTTTATTAAGCGATAAGGGCCGTGATCTGCACCCGGAATTACAAGCTGTGGAGCAACATATTGGTAAATACCGCCAGTTGCTTAACCATGAAATAACCGAAATATCGACGCTGGCTACCAAGTTTGCTTTATCATTTAACCAGGTGTCAGCAGTTTTGGTGGGGATAGATAGGTCTGAATATTTAGATAAGGCATTGCAATCTGTTAACGGAAGTTTGCTGAATGAAGCCGATCTGTTAAAAGCAAAAACATTGGCTTACCCCGACACATCATTTCTTGATCTGCCAAAATGGGACAAGCTGGGCTGGCTAAAATAATATCATAAACATGAAACTATTAAGAAATATTATAGGCAATAAGATTTGCCTCGTATTATTATTCACTCTTTTCAGCTCCGGCATTAAAGCACAGGTTGTTATTCCTAATACAAACCTGATCACCAATGGCGACTTTATGTCGCGCGATCCGTTTCAGCGCCCACTGTGCTGGAGCACCGATATGGGCCTGCAAACAGCTACGATATCGGGCACCGAAAGACATGGTGGTAATAAGGACGACCAGTCATTAAAAGTATCCGATACTTCAACAACCAATAATTTACAGGTTAGGTCTGAAAAGAAAATAGCTAATCCCGGCACCGTTTATAAAGCCACTGCCTGGGTTAAAACAAAAACCGGGAAGCCGGCAACTTTCAGGCTGGATTTCTGGGATCAGAATAATGCTGTCATCGGTACAAAATCGGCTATTGCTACACCGGCAGATGATTGGCAACAATTAACTATCGAGCTTAAAGCGCCTGATAAATGTACCCATGTAACGGTTTCTATTTTTACACTGGTTGCCGAAACCGGCCTTAGTTATTGGGATGATATTGCTTTAACCTATGAAGTTAACTACGACCCTGCGTTAAAAAACAATGTGCGCGAACTGTTTATGGACGATTACCGCATTACCGAAATGACAGATGTGCAAAGGGTGGTTAACCCGGCCGTTAAATCAAAAGTACTGATGCATGCAACCGAACCCTGGGAAGGCACCTCTAACTATATTTACGGCACCGTACTAAAAAACGAACCGGCCGGTACAGGTTACCGTATGTGGTATTGCGCCTACCTTAAAGAGAAATATTTTGTATGCTATGCTACCAGCGTAGACGGTATAACCTGGGTAAAACCAAAGCTGGGTATTATAGAGTTTAACGGCAATAAACGAAATAACATTTGCCGCGTAGGTGGCGGCACGGTAGTGTATGATCCGGATGATAAGGATCCCGCGCGGCGCTATAAAATGATGTCGTTTGATGGTGCGATAAAGGAGAATTTTGGCTATAACGTCTATTTCTCTCCTGACGGCCTTAACTGGACACATTATCCCAAACCCGTATTGCCTTATGGCGATGTATCAAATGTTGCTTATGATCGCGAGAAGCACCTTTTTATTGCCACCACCAAACAGCGTATGCTGATAAGCAATACCAGCGTTACGCCGGGTAAAATGGACCGCATGGCGTTTGTATCTGTAAGCGAAGATTTTATTAACTGGCACGCGCCTGGCCAGCCAAATACGATAGCTACACTGGCAGTCGAGGGCGACCCTTCAGACGATAGGCTGGTGATGTCCAAAGGTGGTATCGAAGCAAACGTGTATGGAATGCCGGTTTATCCTTACCAGGGGATCTATATCGGTTTCCCGTGGATGTTTGATATCACCACTTATAACTCGGGCGTCTATGCTGTAACCGGCGACGGGAAGATCCAGCCACAAGTTGCCGTATCACGCGACTTAAGGCATTGGAGCCGCCCCGTGCGCGACCCTGTTATCCCGTTAGGCAAAGCCGGATCATGGGATGACGGTACGCTTTATACGTCGAGCAATATGCAGGTTACAGATAAGGAAATGGGTGTATATTATGGTGCAATGAGTTTGCCCCATGGCGGCAGTTCGCCAACCATGACGCAGTACGCCCGCATTGCTAAAGCCAGCTGGCGCAGAGATGGGTTTGTATCGTTATATAACGGTGGAAGCGACCCTGGGACCGTCACTACCAAAACCATCACGTTTACAGGTAAACAATTACTGGTGAACACTAAATTAGACCTGGGCGGCAGCCTGCGTGTTGAGGTTTTAGATAAAGATGGGAAAGCAATAAACGGCTATGAGGTTGCACAATGCAAATCCATCATCGGTGACCAGTATACTGCGATAGTGCAGTGGAATAAAGGCGCAGATGTATCGGCCCTGCAAGGCAAAGAGGTAAAATTGCGCTTTCATTTAACGGGGGGTAACCTGTACTCCTACTGGTTCAAATAGATTAACATGGCTGCAAACATAGGCTTGGGTTGCGTAACATTTGGCAGGGAGATAGATAAGGATACCTCTTTTGCGTTGATGGACCATGCCGTGGCTATGGGTGTAACTCATTTTGATACCGCCGCGGTATACAGTAATGGCTTATCAGAAACTATTGTCGGCGAATGGCTGACAGCACGCGATATGAAGAATACTATCAATATCGCTACCAAAATATTACCGCCGTATAATGCAGTTGGCATCCGCCAATCGGTTGAGCAATCACTTAAACGTTTGCAGTTACAAACTATCGACTTACTTTACCTTCACCGGTGGGATGAGGCTCTTTTGCAGCCCGAAGCATGGTTGACGCTAAACCAACTAATAACCGAAGGGAAAATAAAAGCTATCGGGGCAAGCAATTTTAATACCGGGCAGTTATCAGATACCATTAAGTTATTGCAAAGCATTGCTACTGCCGGTTTAAGCTGTATACAGAACAATCATAATTTGGCTGTAAGCGATATCAGTAAAGAAATGATTGAAATGTGCGATCAAAACGATATTCGAATAATAACTTACAGCCCATTAGGCGCAGGTTTTTTAACCGGGAAGCATTTAAACGGCGTGCAAAAAAACTCAAGGTTTGATATTATGCCCGCTCACCAGGACGTGTATTCGGGAGAGAAAGCTCAAAGGCGGTTAAATAAATTGATGCAGGTAGCAGCTGCAACAGGGCATACACCTGCTTTGTTGGCCATGGCGTGGGCACTGCATCAGCCTCAAACTGATAGTGTATTAATAGGCGGCCGCTCAACCCGTCAGCTTGATTTAGCTACCGAAGCAATAAAATTTTATGACCCGGATATTTTTGCTGAACTTGAAAGAGATTAATCCCTTCGGTATCGCTGTATGATAATATCAGTATCATAAAATAAAATAGTAACACGCTATAGTTTATAAACCGAGATTTGATGAACTGATAACGTGTTTTAATCTTAAATAACTAATGAAACGTTTGCTTACTTTACTATTTTTAGTTGTAGCCACCGGCACTATTGTAAATGCCCAGGACGGCGCGCCTAAAATAGAAGTTCAAAAAATATGGAACGAGGCACCGCATAGCGCCTTTACAAGTTTGGTAAGATTCAAAAACAGGTTTTACTGCACTTTCAGAGAAGCACCGGGCCATATATCGGGCCCAAAAGGAACCGCAAGGATTATCATGTCTGCCGATGACGGCAAAACCTGGAAAAGCGTTGCTTTTTACAAGATGGACGGGCTGGACATTCGCGACCCTAAACTATCCATTACACCGGATAACAGGCTAATGGTGTTGATTGATGTAGAAACTTACAAGGATGGTAAGGTAGATACCCGCAAGCCATGGGTTATATATTCTGATAAGAATGGCGAGAATTTTTCTGAACCGGTAGAATCAAAAGTTGATCCTGCGATAGCGGGAAAATCTGATTGGGTATGGCGGGTTAGCTGGTATAAGGACATGGGATATGCCATTGATTATAAAAACGGAACCGTGTTCCTGGTTAAGACAACCGACGGTAAAGCTTTTGAAAATGTCGCAAAGCTTGATGTTGACGGGGGGCCTAACGAATCAACCGTTAGGTTTGACAAAAAAGGAAAAATATATGTGGTGATAAGGCGCGAACAGGGCGACCAAAGAGGCGTAATTGCTACCGCCGAGGCACCTTATACCTCATGGCAATATAGCAAAATGGATGTGCGCATCGGCGGACCCGACTTTTTGTTTTTGGATGACAACACGTTATGCATAGGTTCGCGGTTATATCCGCAGGACCCTGAACTGCAAAAGAAGGCGATTAACCATAAATCGGCAATTTTTATTACCGACTTGCAGGGTAAAACAAAAAAGGCAATTACTATCCCCGAAAGCGGCGGCGATTGCAGCTATCCCGGAATGCTGATCTATAAAAACACGTTATGGTATTCCTATTACTCATCACACGAAGATAAAACGTCAATTTACCTGGCTAAAGTTCCATTAAGCTTATTAACAAAATAGTAAATTTAAAAATGATAAAAATTGGTGTAATAGGCATGAGCCCGGGTAATGCACACCCAACATCGTGGTCGGCCATAATAAACGGTACTTTTAATGCAGATGAGATCACGGCTTTGGGATATCCAGCAGTAGCAGCATACCTGCAAGCTAATAAAGCAACGTTAGGTATTCCGGGTGCAAAAGTCACACACATATTAACCCAGGATGATGCCGTGTCGGCTCATATAGCCCGTACGGCTGGCATTGCTGTTATCTGTACGTCCGCCGAAGAAATGATTGCTAAAGTTGATGCCGTACTGTTGTGCAGGGACGATCCCGAAAATCACCGCGAAATGGCTAAACCATTTATTGATGCCGGTATCCCGCTATTTATTGATAAACCTTTATGCGATACCCTGGCCGACCTGGATTATTTTGCAGGCGAAGTAGCCAAAGGTAAATTCATCATGTCCTGCTCGTCGCAACGTTATGCCGGCGAGCATATGGCAGCAAAGCAGGACCTGGCCAACATGGGTAAGATAGAATTGATTACTGCAGTAGGTAAAAAAGACTGGACCAAGTATGGCGTGCATTTATTGGAGGGAATATTTTCAATAATGGACGACCCTAAACCTATTAGCGTTATAAACGTAGGCAAGCCGGATGCTGCTATTGTTAAAATAGATTTTGAGGATGGATTACAGGTTACCGTACATTTGATGGAGCATATCTCCGGCACTTTCCAGATCTCCATATTTGGGCAACAAAACTGGAAACTGATAGACGTTAAAAACTCTTACGCCATGTTCAGGGATAATATTATAGAATTTATCCGCTCGGTACAGGAAGGCAAGCCACGTTTAGATTTTGCCAAAACAGAACAAATTATTAAAACACTTATTGCCGGTACCGAAAGCTTAAAGCAAGGCGGCAAAAAAATCATAATCAACTAAATGAACGTTAAGCAATTGTTTGACCTGACAGGGAACGTTATCCTGGTATCAGGCGGAGCCGGAAATTATGGCAAATGTATTGCCGAGGGTTTAGCCGAAGCGGGCGCGACAGTTATTATCGCATCGCGTGATCTTAAAAAACTGGAAGAAGTGGCTGCCAATTTCCGTACGCAGGGATTAGATGTACATGCGCTGCAGGTTGACCAGGGCAACCATCAATCCGTACTTGAATTGAGTAAAAACATCATGGCCAAATTTGGCAAGCTTGATGGCTTTGTAAATAATTCGGTAGCGCGCACCATGAAAAACTTTGAGGCACCAATAGAAGATTTTGCAGCATCAATGCAGGTTAACGCAACCGGTATGATGGATATATTAAGAGAATTGGGGACGCTGATTTCTAAAAATGAAGATGGCGGTGCTATCATCAATATCAGCTCGATGATGGGCATGTTTGGGCCCGATTATTCAAATTACGATGGCACCGATATGTCCAAGAGTTTACCTCCCGATTATTTCTTCCATAACGCCGGTTTGATAAACCTTACCAAGTTTTTAGCGCAGCAATACGCCGGTAAAAATATCAGGGTTAACTGTATCAGCCCGGGTGGTTTGTTTAACAATCAGCCCGAGCGTTTTTTAGAGAACTACACCAAAAAGGTTCCGTTAAAACGCATGGCTAATAACGATGATATAAAGGGCCTGGTGGTACTATTGGCATCAAAAGCGGGCGAGTATATCAACGGTGAGAATATATTAATGGACGGTGGTTTAAATGCATAATAAGCATCATGGAAAACAACAACACAATATTAAGTCTTAAAGGAAAAACCATTTGGGTAGTTGGCGGCGCGGGTTACCTGGGGCAGTCGACAGTTAAATTGTTACTGCAGGCCGGGGCAAAAGTTTTATGTGTCGATCTGGAAGACAAAGCCACACAGTTTGCAAACTCTTTGAATAATGACAACCTTATTCCTGCCAGTTTAGACGTGCGTAACGGCGAAGCCATCAAACAGTTTGTTGCTGCAAAAACAGCCGAATTAGGTGCTCCACAAGGATTGGTGATACTTACTTTTGGTTCAACCTCCAAACATTTCGAAGATTTGACCGAACAGGATTTTGATGAAGTAAACCATACCGGCCTTACCGGTACCTTTATGCTGGCTCGCGAAGCAGGCCTGGCAATGGAAAAAGAAGGACAGGGCAGCATTGTATTATTCTCCAGCATGTATGGCTCTGTATCGCCTAATCCGGGGGTTTATGAGTTGCCAATGAATATTAACCCTATTGAATATGGCGTAGGTAAAGCCGGTATTGTACAAATGACGCGTTACCTGGCAGTGCATTGGGGCAAAAAAGGGATCCGTTGTAACTGTATATCACCGGGACCGTTTCCAAACCCCGGGATACAGCAACAAAAACCCGAATTTATAGAGCGATTATCGCAAAAAGTACCGATGGGCAGGGTAGGCAGATCAGACGAAATTGCAGGAGCAGTCGCGTTTTTCTTATCAGATGCGGCATCGTTCGTCACCGGGCAAAACCTGTTTGTTGATGGTGGCTGGACAGCCTGGTAATTTAAATATTCAGCATAAATTTCTGTGGAACGTCAGCAAGTAACCATATTTAATACCGGTGTCAACGGTCATAATACAGCCGATCTTTTATTCAGGCTAGATGAGGATGTGCTATCTAAAAAACCGGAATTGGTGTTGTTGATGATTGGCACCAATGATATGCTCAATGATAACAACATACTTACGTATGAGGCATACGAGGCAAATTATCAGCAATTAATTACGCGGATAAAACCACATGCTAAGTTGGTATTAATGACAATAGCGCCTATAAATGACGCTTATATATTGGAACGGGTTAAACCATCTGTTTATGGCAATATCTCCCCGCAAGCAAAGGTTGACGGCGCAAATGATATCGTAAGGAAACTGGCTGCTAAAAACGATTGCCGGCTAATAGATATAAACCATATACTGAAAGCCTGCGGAGGCTCAGGTACTGAGCCCGATTCACTTTTTATGAATGTGGCAAATGCCGACATAAACGATGGCGTACACCCCACGGCTAATGGTTACAAAGTTATTGGCACAGCAGTGTACCAGGCCATAAGTATAACCGAATCTGCGGTTACCAGGATTGTATGCTTTGGTGATAGCATTACTTATGGGTATAAAATGGAGGGACAGGGTACCGTAGAAGGAGATCCTTATCCGGCTGTGTTAAACAGGATGTTTAATCAGTATTAATGAATGACGGTTTAAAATGCGCAAAGAACTCCTTATAATTTTTTGTATGCTGATAGGCATGGCTGCCTATTCGCAAAACGTGGTTACTATTACCAACGCGGGTCATAATGGCGATAACACGATAGAACTTTTAGCCCGCTTAGATAAAGATGTTATAGCTAAAAAGCCGCAAGTGGTAGTGCTTATGGTCGGCACAAATGATATGCTGAACTTGCGCAATAAGTTAACTGTGCAGGAGTATAAAATGCAATATCAAAAGTTAATTACTGCGATAAAAAAAGACAGTAAACTTTTCCTGATGACGATCCCGCCTATAAATGTTGAATATGTATTACAAAGGATCGATGCTAAAAATTATGCTCCCGGCGGTCCGCAAACGCGGGTAGATTCAGCCAACGCGGTTATAAAGGAGTTAGCTATTAAAAACAAATGCCATTTAATCGACCTGAATAAAATATTATTAGCCTGCGGTGGCTCAACAGGCGATAAAGAATCGTTGTTTCAGAATGTTTCCAATTTTAATGTAAACGATGGTGTACACCCTACGGCTAACGGCTATAAAGTTATTGGCACGGCCGTATACCAGGCTATAATCAATAAAGAACCCAAAGCAACCAGTGTTTTATGCTTTGGTGATAGTATTACCTTTGGTTATAAAATGAAGGGCCAGGGCTCAATAACCGGCGACTGCTATCCGGCGGTATTAAATAGGTTATTTAACCAATAATTATACAATATATTGATTATTAAATAGATGATTAATATTTAAGTATAAAAATCCTGACGAATAAGGCGATCCACTTTTAGTGATCCACCCCTGAAAAAATGGCCAAAAATGTGCTATTTTCGCCTACCCTGATTATCAGCATCTTATCTAAAATTTAAACTTAAACACCCTAACGAATAAGAGTGATCCACGGTGATCCGCTCGAAAAGTTAAAATATTTATTTACAGCAAGTTATCTGAAAAGAGTGATCCAAGTGATCCACATTTTCAATTGGATCACCAATACCTCATTTAACCATCATTCACTCAATCAATAATTCACTCAATCAATAATTCAATAATTGAACTATGCCCCTATAGTTTTACGATACTCAGTCGGTGTCATGCTTTTAAAACGCTTAAACTGGCGGTTGAAGTTAGCCAGGTTCTTGAACCCGCTTTCGTAAGCTATTTCAACAATGTTATGGTCATCATCGGCCAGTAGCTTACAGGCATAGCCTATGCGTACAGTATTCAGGTACTCCACAAAAGTAACCCTGAAATGATCTTTAAAGAAATTACAAAAGGTGGTCACAGCCATGTTGGCTATCGAAGCAACTTCGGGCAGGGTGATCTCCTTATCAAAGTTTCGCATAATATATTCGGTCACCTTACCAAAACGGTCGGATGCCTTAAGCTCAACCTGCGTGTAGCCGGGGCTCGCTAATACTTCATATTCTCCGGAAGTAGCCAACAGGTCAAAGATCTCAAACAAGGCCGACAGTCGTTTAAGGCCGCTCATGGTTAGCATACTCTTCATCAGCGTATTGATCCTTTTACGGGTTTCGCCATGGTAAGCTAATCCCCTGGATGATGTCCTCAGGATATTTTTAAAGTTCTCCATTTCCGGGATACTTAAAAACTTATCTCCTAAAAAGCTATCCATAAAATGTATAACAATAGCGTCGGCTTTGTAGCCGGCTTCGCCATTCATAAACTGCGCGTCGTTTATCCATACATGAGGTATGCCCGAACCCAGGAACACCAGGTCATCCTCATCAAAATAGCCAATATGGTCGCCAACCATCCGGCGGCCTGTCGACTTTAAAATTAATACGAGTTCAAACTCGGGGTGGAAATGCCAGGGACAAGGAAAATACTTTCCGGTTTCGCGGAACACAACAAACGACTTATCAAAGTCCTGGGGCAGGCGTTGTTCTATTGCTTTCATCCTCAATTAAACTAATTATTAATACAACATTAACATATTTATCCTTAATTTTCTATAATGAGTCAATATTTATGAAAAATAATATCAGTATTGCATACGAAAGTAATAGTAAACTAATTGGCCTGCCTTTACTTTTGATTAAAGAAGATTATTAGTCCATTTACTAACTTTATCATCAAGAAATATAACTTATGGATAAACAAAAAATTGCCCACCCTGATCGTCAACCAGGCTTTGATACCGGCGCTTATTCTGATGGTGTACTGGTTAATGGGTTTCTGTTTTTAAGCGGCCAGGCTGCTGTTGATTTTAAAACATCTGAGTTTGTTTTAGGCACCATAGAGGAAGAAACCACACGCACATTAGATAACTTAAAAGCTATTATTGAAGCTGCCGGCGCTACCATGAATGATGTGGTAAAATGTACCGCGCACTTAGCTGATATCAATGATTTTGATCGTTATAACAAGGTATATTCAACCTATTTTACCGGCATTAAACCCGCACGCACTACTGTACAATCAGTTCTTGCAGAAAATTTAAAGGTAGAGATTGATTGCATTGTAAAAATGCCGGTATAAGCAAATGAATCTAACAAAAACAAATCCCGCAGAAATAGAAGTTGGTGTTGTCGGCATTGGGTTGATGGGCAGCAGCATTATTGTTTCGCTGTTGGCATCGGGCCACCGGGTAAAAGCAATAGCGCCAATTAATGTGGATTTTTCGTCTGCTGATAACAGAATAGGCGAACAACTTAATAATTGCTTGCAAGCAGGTTTGTTGAAAAAAGAGGCTGCCTACTACCTTAATAATCTCGAAATAACTATGGACTATTATAGCCTGGCTAATTGCAGCCTGGTTATGGAGTGTGTAATTGAGGATATCGACATTAAAGCCCAGGTCTACAAAAAAATTACTGACGTGGTATCAGCCAGTACTGTAGTTGCCAGCAATACTTCGGCAATTGCTATAACCATTTTACAAAAGTTGGTACCTAACCCGGAGCGTTTTATAGGTGTCCATTTTGCGGAGCCTGCTTATGCCACCAGGTTTTTAGAAATAACCTGCGGTGAGCTTACTGATGCAAGATATGCTGATTGGGTATTTAACCTGGCACAACACTGGGCTAAAGAACCAACCTTATTACGTAAGGACATTAAAGGCTTTATTACCAACAGGCTGATGTATGCAGTTTATCGCGAGATATTCCATTTAATAGACCAGGGCAAGACCACAATGGAGGATGCCGACAAGGCCTTTAGATATGATGCGGGATCCTGGATCACGTTAATGGGTCTGTTTAGGCGAATGGATTACATTGGCCTGGCTGATTATGCAGAAGTATTTAAAAACGTATTTCCGCAATTATCAAATACCGATGATGTGCCTGCCGTAATGGAGCAAATTGTTAAAGAAAACGGGCGCGGTATACAAAATCTTAACGGCTTGTATAATTACACAACCCAGGAGGCTACGGAATGGGAGAAAGCCTTCGCCGCATTTAATGAAGATATCTTCAGACTGGCCGCAATGTACCCGGCTAACGTGTCTGAAAAAGAACGATTATTAATTTAACCTGATAATGCAAATTAAGAGTTATGATAAATCTGCCCTGCTGCTTGAGCGGGCAAAAAAAGTCTTGGCGAGCGGTGTATCTTCTGAGTTTAGGAAATATAACCATCCGCATGCCTTATTCTATACCCACGGCAAAGGCAGCCGCATTTATGATGTGGATGGTAACGAATATCTTGATTTTACATTAAGCCAGGGCCCATTGATCCTGGGCCACTCCCACCCAGAAGTTATAAAAGCGGTAACCGACTATTCGGCAACCGGGCAATTGTTTGCCGGCCAGCATATTCAAGAAATTGAATTGGCAGAGAAAATCAGCCAGCTTATTCCTACTGCCGAATTAATGCGTTTTTGCTTAGATGGATCAGAGGCTGTACAAACCGCTTTCAGAGTAGCCAGGGCTAAGACAGGCAAATCAAAATTCCTGCGGTTTGAGGGTCATTATCATGGCTGGATGGATAATGTTTGCTGGGGGATCTCGACACCCTCCGTAGAGGCTTTAGGCAGCCGTGAAGAACCGGAAGTTTATCCGTGGACAGCAGGCTTACCAGAGAAAACACGCGATGAATTTATTGTGATCCCATGGAATGATGCCGAGCTTTTGAAAGCAACCATAAAAAAACATCACCATGAGTTAGCTGCTATAATAACCGAACCGGTTATGTGCAATAACGGCTGTATCTTACCTAAAGATGGTTTTTTACAAACCATACGCGACTTGTGTACCGAGTATAACATGGCCTTTATATTAGACGAAGTTATCACCGGTTTCAGGCTATCATTAGGCGGCGCGCAGCAATATTTTAATATTAAGCCCGATATGGCAATCTTTGCAAAAGCTATTGCCAGCGGCTACCCAATAAGCGCCATAGTTGGCACCCGCGAATGGATGGAGTTAATCGAATCTGCTAAAGTCATCCACGCTGGTACAATGAATTCAAGCAACGCTACGGTAGCTGCCGCCCTGGCAACTATCGAAGTACTCGAAAAAGAACAACCGTACGAACGAATGTTCGCACTCGGTAAAAAACTGATACAGGGAATTAAGGATGCTGCCGCTGAAACGGGGCATAAGTTATTGGTACAAGGCCCCGGGCCAATGTTCAACATTGCGTTTACAGAAGCTGAAGCTGTATATGACTACCGCGATACTTTAACAGCTGATAAAGCCAAGCTGGGCAAATTTATTGCGGCAATGCACAATGAAGGCATCCGCATAATTGGCCGCGGACTTTGGTATATTAGTGCTGTACATACTGATGCTGATATTGACCTGGCTATTTCAAAAACAAGACAAGTGTTAAAAACCTTAGATATTTAAGTGAATACATCTATCAAAAATACAGACCCTGTTTTACTTATTGGCGATGCCGGCTTAATTGCTACCACCGCGGTTTGTTTGCTTGCGGCAGGGCATTACCTAAATGTGTTTACATCCAACGCCGTTGAGTTTGAGGAGTTTTTAAATCACCATCTGAAAGCTCAAGACAAAACCGGCGCGTATCAAAATAAATTAGTGGTTAATACCAAGCTAACCGCCCATCATAATTGCAAATTAGTTATAGCAATTACGCATGAAAATGCGGTTGATAAGCAACACTTGTTAAAAAAGCTGATACCGGTTATCGCAGATGATACAGTTGTTGCTATTAATACCGAAAGCATTCCACTTGATACTTTACAAGCGGGGTTTGATAATCCCGAAAGGTTAATTGGTTTAAACTGGACCGAGCCTGTACATACGTCTCTTTTCCTGGAAGTTATTTCGACCGATGTTAATGGTGATATCCCGAAAGAAATAGTCGCACTGGCTAATTCGTTTTGGGGCAAAGATGCCTATATTGTTAAAAATGATGGGATCCGCAGCCGCTTAATAAGCGCTATGGCGCGTGAGGCTTCTTACCTGGTGGATAATGGTTATGCATCGGTAGATGATATTGATCGCGCCTGCCGCAATGATGCCGGGTATTATTTACCATTTAGCGGTAATTGCAGGTATATGGACCTTATGGGTACTTATGCCTATGGCATGGTGATGAAGGATCTCAATTCCGATCTGTCAAAAGACACCCAACTGCCGCAATTTATGGAGCAGGTACTTGCTGATGGCGGTATGGGTATGGAAAATAATAAAGGCTTTTATAATTACACCACCGATGAGGTAGCAAAATGGAAAGAGATAACAGAAAAATTTAGCTACCAAATACAAGAGATTATAGAAAAATATCCGTTTAACTATAACAAATAACAAGCAGCTATATGCAAAGGTCCTTTATAGTCGACGCACATCTTGATCTTGCCATGAATGCGCTTGAATGGAACCGGGACCTTTCCCGTCCATTAGCCGAAATAAGGCAACGCGAAATGTTTATGAAAGATAAACCAGACCGCGGTAAAGGCACAGTTTGCCTGCCCGAATTACGCAAGGGCCGCGTTGGGTTGGTAGTTGCAACACAACTGGCCAGGTATACTCCTCCCGGCAGCGCGCTACCCGGCTGGAACTCGCCGCAACAAGCCTGGGCAATGACGCAAGCGCAGCTATGCTGGTACCGCGAAATGGAGAAGCTTGGCGAAATGGTACAGATCATCAATCTCGATCAGCTTAATTCACATTTAGCTTTATGGGATGATACAATGATTGACGATGAAAAGAAACCTATAGGTTATATATTAAGCCTTGAAGGAGCTGATTCGTTGGTTGATATTGATTACCTGCACACGGCTTACGGGTATGGTTTACGTGCTTTAGGGCTATCGCATTTTGGCCCGGGCCGTTATGCGCCGGGAACAAAAATGGAAGGCCCGTTAACGCCAAAAGGTGTGGAACTATTAAGGGAGATGAATTCCCTAAACATCATATTAGATGTAACGCACCTAACGGACGAGGGGTTTACCCAGGCGCTTGATTTGTATAACGGCCCAATTTGGGCAAGCCATCATAATGTGCGCAAAATAGTACCTAACCAGCGCCAGTTAACTGATGATCAAATTAAACAGTTGATACAACGCGGCGCGGTTATAGGCGGCATGTTGGATTGCTGGGCTATGGATATCCGCTTTATTGATACCATATCAGACCCATGGCAATTGGATATCAGGCTGGAACATTTGGTTGATCACTGGGACCATATTTGCCAGATAGCGGGCAATGCTAATCATATCGCCATAGGCAGTGATCTTGATGGTATCTTCGGCACTGAGCAATCTCCCTGGGATATGAACTCTATTGCTGATCTGCAAAAATTCGAGGCAATACTTTCAAAACGTGGTTATACCGCACAAGATATCGAAAATATATTCAGTCAAAATTGGCTTCGTTTTATACGTAAGGCGTGGTCATAAAATATTAGTAGTATATGGGCACTCAACAGTTTTCAGCCGGTGCGGCAAATGTAGATATCACTCCTCCGTTAGGTACTTTTATTAACGGCGATTTTGTAGCACATACTGCCAAATACATCCATGATCGCCTGCATTCCCGTGCATTGGTTTTCCAAAACGGCGATACGGTTGCTGCCATTGTTGTAGTCGATATTTGCGTAATGCGCAAGGAGTTTTTGGACGAGGTAAAAGCTGATGTCTGCAAACAAACCGGTATACCGTTCGAAAACATACTTATCTCAAGCACACACACTCACGCGGCTGGTTCGGTAGATGCTGTTTATTTAAGCGTAGCTGATGAGGCATATAGCCAAGCCCTTCCACCATTGATCGTGCAATCCATAGCATTGGCAAAACAGAATCTGCGCCCGGCAAAAATTGGTTGGGGTAGTGTTGATGTGCCTGAGCACGTGCTTTGCCGTCGTTATAAAATGAAACCTGGTTATGTTCCCCAAAATCCGGTTACCGGTGGGGCTGATAAGGTTAAAACAAATCCATTTGGTGGTGAGGATTTTATTGATCGCCCAACTGCAGAAACCGACCCGGAGGTAGGATTTTTTGCTGTTAAAGGACTGGATAATAAGTGGATAAGCGTATTAGCCAACTACTCGTTACATTACGTTGGTGATTGGGAAAACGGCACCATTTCTTCCGATTATTTCGGTGAGTTTTCAAGGCAGTTACAGGCTAAATTAAATGCAGCTGATGACTTTGTTGGTATAATAAGCAATGGCACCAGCGGTAATATCAACATCTGGGATTTTTTAAATCCCGGCCGATACCCAAGCAAACAATTTGAAAAGAGCAAACTGATTGGAGGTGACATTGCCGAAAAGGTTTTTAACGAGCTACAACAGGTCGATTGGGACAGTGCGCCATCTTTAGGTATTCAATATAGCGCGGCGCAACTAAACCTGCGTAAGCCAACACCAATTGAACTACAGTCGGCAGAGCGCGTGGTAACTGCAACTAACTACGAGCAAATGCAAATCACCGACGAAAACTTAAAGCGGCTTTACGCCCGCGAACAGGTTTTATTAAATGATTTGCCTGATACTGTAGAATTTCCAATTCAGGCCATAAAATTAGGAAAGGGTGTTATTGGCGGTTTAGGTGCCGAAATATTTGCCGAAACGGGATTATGGCTTAAACAAAACTCGCCTGTAAAAAACTATTTTACCATATGCCTGGCAAATGGTAATGCTGGTTACATACCGCCTGAGCATGAATTTGAAAACGGGGGTTATGAAACCTGGCGCGGGCGCACCAGTAAACTGCAAACGGATGCCGAAGCCATCATCAGGAATGAATTGTTATCGCTAATTAATAAATTTACTGCTTAAACATTTTAGAGCATTGTAAGCAATATGAAAGATCAGCCCGATTGGTACCAGTTTAATAATTCTGAAAAAATAGATACCCCGGCATTGCTTATTTATCCTGAGCGGGTTATCAGTAATATCAACAGGTTGAAACAAATGGTTTCATCACCGTCATTACTGCGTCCGCATGTTAAAACCAATAAATCGGCTAAAGTTAGCCGGTTAATGATTGATGCGGGTATCACCAAATTTAAGTGCGCCACTATTGCCGAGGCTGAAATGTTGGGCCGTGCCGAAGCGCCAGATGTGCTGTTGGCTTATCAACCAACACTAACTAAATTAGAAAGGTTTGTGCAGCTGATATCGGCTTATCCAAAAACCACGTACTCATGCCTGGTTGATAATGAAACAACCGCCGATATGATATCTGTTATGGCTACAGCTAATAACCTGGTTATACCGGTTTGTATTGATTTAAATGTGGGCATGAACCGCACCGGCATCATCCCCGAAAAAGCTTTAAAGTTATTTTATTATCTAACCACCCTGCCGGGTGTTAAGTTTAAGGGGTTGCATGCTTACGACGGCCATATTGAAGATCTTAATTTAGCTGAACGCACGGCCCATTGTGAACGGGAGTTTGAGCCTGTAGAAAAACTCCGCAAAAACATACAGGGATTAGGCTACCCCCTACCGCTGCTTATAGCCGGTGGTTCGCCAACATTTGCCGTTCATGCTAAAAGGGCCAATACCGAATGTAGCCCCGGTACATTTGTTTTCTGGGATAAAGGTTACCAGGAGCATATCCCGGAGCAATCCTTTTTGTTTGCTGCAATTGTATTAGCGCGGGTAGTTTCTTTACCCGATGAAACAAAGATCTGTATCGACCTGGGTTATAAATCAATATCATCGGAAAAACCGTTACAAAACAGGTTTTACTTTTTAAATGCGCCTCACCTGAAACCCTATAGTCAAAGCGAAGAACACCTGGTTATAGAGGTTGGTCAAGACCATGGGTATAAAATAGGCGACGAATTTTATGTACTGCCCATGCACATTTGCCCTACCGTAGCTATGTATGACGAGGCCCATATAATTGAAAAAGGCACCTATACCCAAAAGTGGCCAATTGATGCCCGCGGAAGAGAGCTAAGGCCCCTCGGCAATTAGTTTGATAAAATTTCACCATTTATTATCTATTAAAACAGCTTTCAGTCCGTATCTCTGTAAAATAGTATCATAAATAGCTAATTTATATAAAGGCTTATCCTTTAAGGTAGTTTAAATTTGTTAGGTGCAGTAGTATGCTTAGGCGTGTTGCTACAACTACATTACAATACCGTTAAACCAACCATAATGAATAATTTTATAAAATCAGTTTTTATGTGCCTGGCTTTGTCAAGTTTCACGGCCTATGGCCAGGGTGCAAAAAAAGGCGTGGTTATTACCGAACTCACAAATCCCAAAGGCTGGATAATTCAGACCAGGTCATCGGCTTATCAATTATATATTAGTTCGGTAAATAGCATCAGGCCCGTTTTTTATGGCTCACGCGAACAGGCAGAACAGGCCGCCAGGAACAACTCGCAATGGTTTGAAGGTATAGAAGAGGTTCCTGTTAGAGGAAGCTTTCCATTTAAAACACCGGCATTAGAGGTGATCTTTAATGATAATGTAAGAGATGCCGAGTTGGTATATGTGAAAGGCGAAGTAATTACCGTTGACGGACGAAGCACGCTTAAAATCACTCAAAAAGATAAATTTTACCCTTTAGAAGTAACTTCATATATCCGCGTATTGCCTGAGTATGATATCCTTGAAAAATGGATGGTTATAAAAAACACCGGTGCAAAAGGCAATATAAAGGTAGAGAATGCACAGTCGGGCAGTATTGTATTACCGGCCGATGAATATATGCTGACGCATTTGGCGGGTAAACAAATGAACGAGTTTCAGCAGCAGCAAACATTGCTTACACCAGGCTTAAAAGTTATCCAAAACAAAGCATTTAAAGCAAACTTTAATCCACCATGGTTTATGGTACGCCCCCAAAACGCGGCTAAAGAAACCGGGCCGGCATGGTTTGGTTCATTACATTACAGCGGCAACTGGCAATTGGCTTTTGATAAATCAATAGAAGGAAATGTACAGATCCTGGGCGGTATCAATTTCTGGGATTCGTCATGGCTCCTAACGCCGGGCGGGAGTTTCGAAACGCCCAAATTATCTGTTGGCTATACAAACGACGGCCCCGATGGCGCCGCGCAAAGCATGACAGCCTATGCCCGCGAAACTATTTTACCCGAGAAGCATCGTAAGCAAATGCGGCCGGTGCTATATAATAGCTGGGAAGCTACTTTTTACGCCGTGAATGAGGAACAGCAATTGGAGCTGGCAAAAAAGGCAAAGGATATTGGCATTGAGTTATTTGTGGTTGACGATGGCTGGTTTAAAGGCCGTACCAGCGCTACCACCGGTTTAGGCGACTGGGAGGTTGATAAAACAAAATTCCCTAATGGTTTAGGCTCGATGATTAAAAAAATAAATGATATGGGCATGGATTTCGGTATCTGGGTTGAGCCTGAAAGTTTAGTACCTGCCAGCGAAGTATATAAAGCTCACCCGGATTGGGTAATGGACATGCCGCCTAATCGTACATTGCCAATCACCCGACGATATTTAAACCTGGCTAAAGAAGAAGTGTACCAACATTTGTTTACAGTACTATCAAAGTTGCTGGCAGAAAACAATATCAAATTTATTAAGTGGGACCAGAATAGTTACCTATCTGAAACCGGCTGGAAAAACGCCCCGGTTGAGATCCAGCGCGAGGTGCGCATACGGTTCATGAAAAACGTTTATCGTTTGGTTGAAGAACTCAGAAAGAAGTTTCCTGATGTATTGTTTGAATCCTGCGCGAGCGGCGGTGGTCGGGTAGATCTGGGTATGCTTTCGCGCATGGACCAGGCTTGGGTAAGTGATAATACCAGTCCGCTTGATAGAATTTATATGCAGTACGGTTATACCTGGGCCTTACCCGCAAACACTATGGTATCATGGGTTACAGGTAATGGCAATCACCAGCCTACATCACTTGATTATAAATTTGATGTATCAATGGCCGGCGTGTTAGCCGTAGGTGACGACCTGCGCAAATGGACGCCGGAAGACATGACCGTCGCAGCTAAAAAAATCGTCGAGTACAAAGTTATCAGGCCGTTGATCCAGCAGGGAAAAGTTTATCACTTGGTATCACCTTTCGAGGAAAACAGGTCCGCACTGCAATACCAGGATGCAAGTACTAAATCTGTTGTGATGTGTTACAACATGGCCGAATATCTGCCGGGCAGTCAATATGGTTCGCGTTCTGCAAATACGCTTAAACTTAAAGGGTTAAACCCTAATGAGACCTACAGTGTACAAAACATTGAAGACCGCGATAAACCGGGTACAACCTACAAAGGCGACTACCTGATGAATGTGGGTTTAGCCTGGCCGGTAAAAGGCGCTAACAAGGGCCAGATCGTAGTGGTGAATCCACAGGGTAAATAATTATAGAATACTTAATAAAACATCAATAAAATAAATGGCAAAGTTTATTAAACAAGGCAAAAGTGATACCGAGCTTAAAGAAGCAGACGCAAAGGTCAAGGAAATTGTAAGCGGTATAATAAAAGATATAGAAACCAATGGCGACGCGGCAGTAAAAAGCTTATCAGAAAAATTTGACAAGTGGTCGCCTGAGAGTTTTCGTTTGACGGATGCACAGATAGCCGAGATCGTAGCTTCGGTGCCCGAGCAGGTTGTAAACGACATTAAGTTCGCGCAAACGCAGATCAGGAACTTTGCCACCAAACAACGCGCGTCTATACAGGATATCGAATATGAAACTCTTCCGGGCGTATTCTTGGGGCATAAAAACATTCCTATCAATAGCGCAGGCTGTTATATCCCGGGTGGACGTTACCCGATGGTGGCCTCGGCACATATGAGCATCCTTACGGCTAAAGTTGCCGGTGTAAAACGCGTTATTGCCTGTACTCCTCCTATTAATGGCAAGGTGCCGGCTGCTACTATATGCGCTATGTATTTGGCGGGTGCCGATGAGATCTACTTATTGGGCGGTGTACAAGCGGCATGCGCCATGGCTATCGGCACAGAAACTATTCAACCGGTTGATATTATTGTCGGTCCGGGTAATGCGTATGTTGCCGAAGCTAAAAAACAACTTTACGGGCGTGTAGGTATAGATCTTTTTGCCGGCCCTACTGAGGTGCTGGTAATTGCTGACGAAACATCAGACGCCGAAATAGTTGCAACAGATCTATTGGGACAGGCAGAGCACGGACCAACATCACCTGCGGCATTAATAACCACTTCTGAAAAGTTGGCTCACGAAACCCTGATAGAAATTGAAAAACAACTATTAGTATTACCCACAGCCGATATTGCAGGTGTTGCCTGGCGCGATAACGGATCAATAATTGTAGTAGCTGATGAAAAAGAAGCGGTGGAAGTAGCTGATAAGTTAGCATACGAGCATGTTGAAGTATTGACAAAGGATCCTAAATATTTCCTTGACAATATGACCAACTACGGTGCTTTATTTTTAGGCCCTGAAACCAACGTGGCTTATGGCGATAAGGTAATAGGCACCAACCACACCCTTCCAACCAATAAGGCAGCACGGTATACGGGAGGCTTATGGGTAGGCAAGTTCCTTAAAAATTGCACCTACCAACGCTGTACGCCGGAAGCAGGTGCCTTTATAGGTGAATATGCAGCACGTTTATGCGAGATAGAAGGTTTTATGGGCCATAAAGAACAGGCGGAGCTTAGAGTACGCAGGTATGGTAAAAAGAAAGAAGCTATTTAGATATTTTCAATCCATAACAAAAAAACCGAACCCTTTAAGGTTCGGTTTTTTTTATGACTTATTACCTGATTAGCTATTTCAAATCAAATCTGTCCAGGTTCATTACTTTAGTCCAGGCGGCTACAAAGTCTTTTATAAATTTTTCTTTAGCGTCCGCACTTGCGTACACTTCAGCAACTGCTCTTAGTTCTGAATTTGAGCCGAAAACCAGGTCGGCACGGGTGCCTGTCCATTTTACTTCGCCGGTTGTTCGATTACGGCCTTCATAAAGTTCTCTGTCTTGTGTGGCTGCCTTCCATTCAGTACCCATATCCAGCAGGTTTACAAAGAAATCATTAGTAAGCTGGCCTGGGCGCGATGTGAATACACCATTTGCAGAACCATCAAAATTAGTACTAAGCGCACGCAGACCACCAACCAGCACTGTTAGTTCAGGAGCGGTAAGTGTAAGCAATTGCGCCTTGTCTATTAACAATTCTTCGGTTGGTGCAGCAGTTTTACCTTTGCGATAGTTACGGAAACCGTCAGCAATAGGCTCAAGGTAACCAAACGATTCAACATCGGTTTGTTCCTGCGAAGCGTCCATACGACCGGGGGTAAACGGAACAGTAATGGTATTTCCGGTTGCTTTCTCAACTCCGGCATCACCTGCCAGTACGATCAGATCAGCAATCGACACTTTCTTTCCGCCGGTATTAAACTCTTTTTGAATAGCTTCCAGCACACCTAACACTTTTTGTAGTTGTGTTGGATTGTTTGCCTGCCAATACCGTTGAGGTGCAAGGCGTATACGCCCTCCATTGGCTCCCCCACGCTTATCTGATCCACGGAAGGTAGATGCGGACGCCCAGGCAGTAGAAACGAGCTCAGACACGCTTAAGCCTGACGATAGCACCTTCGCTTTTAAGGTTACCATGTCAGCATCATTTACCAATTCGTGATCAACCGTCGGGATGGGGTCCTGCCATAACAGTTCTTCCTGTGGCACATCAGGGCCAAGATAACGTGCTTTTGGCCCCATATCGCGGTGTGTTAGTTTATACCAGGCACGGGCAAATGCATCTGCAAACTGATCCGGGTTTTCTAAGAAACGCTGTGAGATCTTTCCGTAAGCAGGATCGAATCTTAAAGCAAGGTCAGTTGTAAGCATGGTTGGCCTATGCTTCTTTGAGCTATCATACGCGTCAGGAATAATATCACCGGCATTCTTCGCTACCCACTGTTGCGCACCGGCTGGGCTTTTAGTAAGTTCCCATTCAAAGCCCATCAGGTTTTCAAAGAAGTTATTGCTCCACCGCGTTGGCGTTTTAGTCCAGGTTACTTCCAGTCCGCTCGTAATGGTATCAGCGCCTTTGCCTGAGCCATATTTATTTTTCCAGCCAAAACCCTGCATATCCAGGTCTACGGCTTCAGGCTCTTTGCCTACGTTGTCTGCAGAAGCAGCTCCGTGGGTTTTACCAAAGCTGTGGCCACCCGCTATTAAGGCTACTGTTTCTTCATCATTCATAGCCATACGGCCAAATGTATCACGAATATCCCTTGCAGCCATTATCGGGTCGGGGTTGCCGTCAGGTCCCTCAGGATTTACATAGATCAACCCCATCTGTACGGCAGCAAGTGGTTTCTCTAAATTCCGTGTGTGGATATTGCCGTCGGCATCATCATCAGATACCAATACGCCATGGCCTTCTACCACACCGGGAGATCCGTCTGCATAACGCAAGTCGCCGCCCAACCAGGTGTTTTCTGCACCCCAGTAAACTGATTCATCAGGTTCCCACACATCTGCACGCCCACCAGCAAAGCCAAAGGTTTTAAAGCCCATTGATTCCAATGCCACGTTTCCGGTAAGAATCATCAAATCGGCCCAGGAAATATTACGTCCATATTTTTGTTTAATGGGCCATAGCAACCTGCGGGCTTTATCAAGGCTCACGTTATCCGGCCAGCTGTTTAGTGGTGCAAAACGCTGCATACCGGCACCTGCGCCACCACGTCCGTCTCCTACTCTATAAGTGCCTGCACTGTGCCAGGCCATGCGGATAAATAAACCTCCGTAATGGCCAAAATCTGCCGGCCACCAGTCTTGCGAATCGGTCATTAATGCATGAAGGTCATTCTTCAAGGCCTGAAGGTCAAGGCTATTAAATGCTTCGGCATAGTCAAAAGCTTCACCCATAGGGTTTGATACTGGCGAATTTTGGCGCAGGATATTCAATTTTAATTGATTTGGCCACCAGTTATGGTTCCTGGTACCACCACCGCCTGTATTATGTTTCATACTGCCGTTGTGAAACGGGCATTTGCTGATGTCGTTTGAATCTCTTTCCATAGTTATAAGTTTTATTGTCGAACTGGCACCTTGGTTTGTGCAGTATATAAAGTTATAAGATTGGGGCGAACAATCCCAATCGATTAATTCTATATCTGATAGTTAAATCTTATATGATGAACAATCCAGGAAGTTAAGGTTACATGCAGCCTTATATTTTGACGAAGCTATTTAGCAGTTAAAACCTGTCCCTCAAAAACTATCCCAGGCCAGCCATTGGCCATAAACTGTCTTATATTTTGGTGATCGGTTGCATCGGGCGTATTTAACACAGCTTGATAATGTTCTGCAAATAAGTACAATGTATCTTCCTTGCTCAAGTTATTTATTTGGGCGAAAGCAAAAACCTTTGCGCTCCCTTGATTTTGCGTTGCTTCATTGTATGCATCGCCATTTTTAAATGCTGTTGGTTGATGGGTGTAATAAGTCTCTATAAATTCAATCACATCTTTAAATGTTATTGAGTTAGCCTTTAAGTTATCAAGTAATGTTGTAAGTTGGTTAGTCATTAAAAGTGATTGTTAGTACGTTATTTTAAAGCAAGCGCGGCTTGCTTTGGGGTAAGCAGTGTCAATTTCATCCAAACCGGTGTATCGGGGTTACCAGCTTTATCCACCTTTAAAGCGGTTATCTTATCTATCAAATCAATCCCTTTTACTATTTCACCAAAAATGGTGTAATGCAGATCAAGGAAAGGGGTGCCGCCTACCGTGCGATACGCCTCGCGCTGGGCTTCTGTAAAGTGCAGTTTATATTTTTGTTCAATCGCGTCCAGTTGTTCGTTTGTCCAGGTTTTACCGTCGACAATATAAAACTGGGTAGTAAATGATGCCTCGGTTGGATTAACATCGCGGCCCATAGCCACCACCCCTCTTCGATGATATAAGGTAGGCGCAAACTCGGCGACTAACCATTGCTGTTCGGGTTTTAGTTTATGCCCTTTTTCATACAAAGAATCCGGGTCGCCGCCCTGTATCACGAAACCCTTTAGGATGCGGTTAAATGTGGTGGCATCAAAATATCTGCTTTTTACCAGTTTGATAAAGTTATCGCGGTGATGAGGGGTCTCATTATACAAGCCAATAATACATGAGCCCTGCGGAGTTTCCAGTTTTACGTACCGGATTTTTTGCTGCCCAAACGTTACATAACACAGGCTTACCAGTACAGCTAATACAAATAATAATCTTTTCAATTCGCGCGTTTTGTGATGCCTAAATTAAATAAAATTGGGCAATAACGTTAATTATGATGATCCTATAACTGCTGATGTAGCTATTAGCACCATTATTAAGTTATAAATTAGATAAGCCACATATATCTCTGATTATAAATTAAATATAAAACACATAAAAACAATTTCTTTATTAATAAAGAAATATTACCAGCCAATATCGTCGCATAATAACCCCTATTCATCTCTTTATTAACCGCTATCGTCTACTTTATTTTTTATCTGGCTAACATATTGGCATCTTGCACTGTATTAAATAAGTTATGTATAAAATACTCTTTGCTTTCGCTTTGCCATTGTTGCTATTGTTGTGGGTCTCCCCTGTTCGCGCTCAAATCAATATCAGCGGTAAAGTAACTAATGCTGCAAGCGGCCGCGCGGTTAGGCAGGCCAGTATAAGCATTAATCATAAGGGTGTTGGTACGGCTACTAACAGCCAGGGATTATTTACTTTGATAATACCTGCCGGGAATATTAAGGATAGCTTAAAGATATCCTGCGTAGGTTATATTACCCGGTACATCGCGATAGCAAAAACTAAAAATAATCAGGAACTTAACGTTGCACTTACCAAAAGCAATACCGAACTTAAAGAAGTTACTATCGCTTATTATGACGCCGATAAGATCATACAAAAAGCCATAACCCGCATACCTGATAATTATATTAACTACCGGCATGTCCTGCGCGGGTTTTACCGTATGTATACTTATACTGATAGTATCCCTCTGCAACTATCCGAGGCTGTTTTTGATGTTTATAATTTTGGTTATGGTGATACACATGCCGATCTGTTTCGTCTGGTAAAGGCACGAAACGAAAAAAACGATCCTGATTTTAACACATTAGAAATTGCCCAACGGCCCAACTCTATTTTTGAGCAGGATATTATTAACCATCTACACGCCTGCGGTTTTTTAAATGAGGAAGGGTTAAAACATCATCAATTTACTGTAAATGGAGTTGTTGACATTAAGGGCTACAAAGCCTACGAAATTGAATTTAAGGAGAAATATGGTGCCGTTGAAGGCACTTATCGGGGCAAGTTCTATATCGATACTAAAACCTACGCTTTTATTTATTTTGATTTCGGGTTAAGCCCTGAAGCATTAAGCGAGGTAGTGCCGGGTACATTCGCATACCGTTCGTTGATCCGTACAGGCGCCACAGAGGTTGGCCTGCAATTTGACCATACACAGGTAAGTTACCAGGAAGTTGGAAATAAATGGGTGCTATCTGGTGTGGAAGGCGACGATTCTTTAGCTGTAAAAAATCCGCAGTTAAAATATAATTATGTGGCCCATGTCAAATATAATTACCAGATCACCGCGGTTGATACTATACAACAGGAATCATTTACTGCAAAAATAGGTCGTAATGACAACATCAACGCTTACAAAAGCAATGGCGACGAAAAGTTCTGGAAGGATTATAATATCCTGCTATCAGACTATGACGCGGCAGATATCTTTAAAAAGATAAAAGCCATCAACAAATCAAAGTGAGATACTGATCAATTTACGGTCTGATTTTTTCTTTTAACTTTGCCACGCAAATGCAGGCTACCGTTTTGATAAACAACCCTATCAAAATGATAGTGTAACATTTATTAACTGATATCGTAAAATATTAATACCAGTGGCTAAGGCCTGTTCTGTGGTTTGTGGAACGATCTGTGCCGGCCCTATTCAATATAATTTTATTAAATGCTAACTGTCGAAAAAATTGGCGGCACATCCATGGCCGCTTTAAAAGAAGTATTATCAAACATCATCTTTTACAAAGAAGATCATATTTATAACCGCGTTTTTGTAGTATCGGCCTTCTGGGGTGTTACCGACTTATTACTCGAAAATAAAAAGACCGGCGCGCCGGGTGTCTATCATAAAATAGCCAAACACCAAAACTTTCATGGTAATTTGCATGATCTTACTTTAAAGCTTAAGGAGATTAACCGCCGCTATACCAACCTGGGTTTAGATGTAGCTGCTGCCGATGGGTTTATCGAAAAACGTATTAACGATGCGCAGCATTACCTGGAGAATTTCGCCAGCATACTGGGGTCGGGCTATGTAAACCAGGATAGTATTTTACAGGCAGCAAGAGAGATATTAGCGTCTATCGGCGAGAGCCATTCGGCATTTGTGCTGACCAATATCCTGCAAAACAAAGGGCTTAATGCCACTTTTGTTGACCTTAGCGGTTTCCATGATACCAAATCATATACTATCGATCAACGCATAAGACATACTTTTAAAGAGATAGACCTGGCTAAAACCATCTGTATTGTTACAGGCTACACCAAGGGCACAGAGGGTATTATGCGTGAGTTTGACCGTGGTTACTCTGAGGTTACCTTCAGTAAGATAGCGGTTGAGTTAAAACCTGCCGAAGCTATTATTCATAAAGAATACCATTTATCATCAGCTGACCCCGGGATTGTTGGTATTGAAAACTGCATCCCGGTAGGTAATACCAATTATGATATTGCCGACCAGCTGGCCGATGTGGGTATGGAAGCCATCCACCCCAAAGCATCAAAGCCACTGGAGATACATGGTATTAATCTACGCATTAAAAATACGTTCGATCCGGCCCACCACGGCACTTTAATAACCACCAACTACATTTGCCCACATAAACGGGTTGAAGTGATTACAGGCACGGACAAAGTGGTTATGATTGATGTATTTGACCCGCTTATGGTAGGCAATGCAGGATCTGACCTGCAGATAATGCAAATTTTTGCAGATTTTAACCTGAGTTATATTTTTAAAGTAACCAGCGCCAACAGCATCTCGATACTGATATGGGAAAAGCATTTTAACAAAAAACTTGTTAAGGCGCTTGACGCCCATTTTGAAAAGATAACTGTCGAGAAAATGGCCATGGTTTGCTTGTTAGGCACCAACATGGACCAACCTGGTTTATTGGCCCGGTCAACCAGCGCTTTGACTGAGAACGGCGTGAACATCAAAAGCGCCGGCGTTGCCCTGCGTAAGGTAAACATCCAGTTTTTAGTAGCACGCGAGGATTTTAACGCGGCAGTTAAAGCTTTAAATAAGGCGTTGGCTTAAGCTTTAAGGATTTGCCCGGCCACAAAATCCCGGCAATACTCTTTTATAATATCCCTTACCCGCGCAAAGTCGGCCAATATTTCCTGGCTGGTGCCCTTTGTTTTTGACGGATCGGGGAAATTATGGTGGAACATTTTTGCAGTGGTAGGGAAATACGGGCAATGTTCTTTTGCATTGTCGCAAACCGTTATTACGTAATCAAAAGCTATATCGGCATATTCATCAACATGGTTTGATGTGTGGTTGGAGATATCTATGCCATCTGCAAGCATTGTTGCAACGGTTAGCGGGTTAACTCCATGTATCTCTACTCCTGCGCTATAAACTTTTGCACTGTCGCCTGCAAATTTTCGCAGGTAAGCTTCGGCGATCTGGCTGCGGCAGCTATTGCCGGTGCACAATACTAATATGTTTTTCATTTTATCTTTTTAAACAAATAGCCATATGATATTTATGACGCAAAATTTAGCGTCGAATCCAAAAATGGCTTGTAAAACAATAACCGAAGCGGTAATGATTATCGCCTTTTTATATTTAATGGCAAACTGTTTCACTAAGGTTTTTCGGCATAAACGGTTACACTAAATATCCCCGTGCTTTCTGATCTGAATTTGGCTATCTCGTCTGCGCTTAAATATCTAATCAATATATCATCTGGTACTATAATGGCTTTTTCTTTCTGTACAGTTATCCCAATAAAACCGTTTGCTTTGATAAGATCAAGGTAGCTTTGTTTCTGTATAGCACCAGACACGCAACCTGCATACATCTCAGCTGCTTCCCGTAAGGCATCCGGTAATTCGCCTATTAAAACTATGTCAGAAATACTAAAATGCCCTCCTGGTTTAAGTACGCGATAAATATCTTTTATTACGCCATCTTTATTGGGCACCAGGTTAAGTACACAATTGCTCACAATTACATCCGCCAAATTATCGGCAACTGGCATGTTTTCGATATCGCCTTCCATAAACTCAACGTTGCTATATCCAAGCGTTGCGGCGTTTTGTTTGGCTTTAGCAACCATTGCTGGCGTAAAATCAATACCGATAACCATACCCAATTCTCCTGTTTCGTCGCGAGCTATAAAAGCATCATTGCCGGCCCCGCTTCCAAGGTCAATAACAACGTCACCTGGTTTTATCTTAGCAAATTGGGTAGGCAAACCACAACCTAAACCAAGATCAGCATCTGCGTTATATCCTTCCAACTTGGTATAATCATCGCTCATAATATTATAAACTTCGGTTGAGCAACAGCCCGATCCGCAGCAAGATGATTGGTTTGTTTCTTTATCTTGTAATGCGATCTCACCATATTTTTGCCTTACAATTTCTTTTAGTTCGTTATCTGTTTTCATGTTATTAAACTTATCGTTTTATTGCAATATTGCGATTGATTAAGTCAAAAAAATATCAGCAGCAATTAGGGCCGCAAAGGTCTACCTCCTTAAAGAAAGAACTAAACAAAGCGTTATACTGTTTCCAAACTTTTGGATCGATACAATAACAAATGCTTACCCCCTCTATAGTCCCTTGTATAATTCCTGCGTTTTTTAATTCTTTTAAATGTTGTGACGTGGTAGCCTGGGCCAGGCCCAACTCTTCCACCAAATCACCGCATACGCAGGCGTTCTTCCTAACAAGATATTGCAAAATAGCAATTCTCGCTGGATGAGCTATGGCCTTAGCCATAACGGCCAGGTCGTTTTGCTCTTTGGTAAACAGGTCTGTTTTTGTAGCTCCCATATTAATCGCAATATTACGATTAATAAATTAATATTTCCAAATTTATTTTCAAAAGACTTTTTACAACTTGTTTGTGTTTAATCTTGGGTTTTGGCTGGCGTTAACCTGGTAGGTGGTTATTTTATTGTCCAGGGTTACCTCTACAATGCGATAACCTTTATAATCGGTACCCCAGCTCCCACCAAAGTGCGAGTCGAAAAGGTGCGGTAATTTACCGGTATAACGTATGCCGTCCAGGCTATGATCATGCCCGTGAAATACCGCTTTAATGTTTGGATAGCTATGTAATAGCGCAACAATTTCCGGGCAATCCACAAACGTTCCTTTTTCTTCAGGGTTCCAGATATGCGGGGCAATGTGCAGGATTACAAATACCATACTTTTATCCTTGTAGGCATCTAATGATGCTTTCATGAAATTATAATCGGGGCATACATAACCACCTTTAGTATCGGCAGTATTGGCAAACACAAAACCGATGTCGCCTTTGTCGACGGCATATTTATCTTCATAACCAAACACATTCTTCCATACAGCGGCATCGGCAAAATCATGGTTACCGGGGATGGTATAATATGGTGCAGGCAATTTATCCAGGTAAGTTTCCTTCACTTTTTTAAGCAGGTCGGGACGGTTATGTACCAGGTCGCCGTTGATGATCACCATATCTAAATGATTATCAGAATGCTCTTTTTTTAACCATTTAACCAAATCGCTATAAAATTTATCTGATTCAGTTTCGGGCTGTGCATAATGACCATCAGAAGCAATTGCAAAACGAAGTTTAAACTTTTCGGCATTCGCCGGATGTGCTGGCTCCGGCTCATTAGCGAACGAATTGATAGCCGGCAATAAATTAAGGCCCACTGCGCCTATAACTCCTGTTTTTATAAAATTACGTCTGTTGCTCATGATTGGTTAATTGGTTTGCAGGGTAAATTTATCTTTTATATGTTAAATTAGTTTTAAGTGGGCAAAAAAAAATAAAACGTGTAACAATACGGCGACCACCATATTGATTTGATGGGATTGCATATTTTTACATTACCAATTATTTACATCTTGAAATATCAAACTAAGCGCTATAACCGGCTATTTACATTTTTTGGGGCGATAATCTTCTTTATATCGTTCGGTAATGTTTACGGACAAAAGGCACCTGCCGCTGTTACACTCACAGTCGATCTGAAAACAAAAGGCCCAATGATCCCGGATGACTTTTCAGGCTTAAGTTTTGAAACAGGCAGCGAGCGAATTGGTAACGCAGGCGTTAAAGGTTATTTTTTTAATGCTGACAGCAAACAGGTTTTAACCTTGTTTAAAGAAATGGGCATTAAACACCTGCGTGTAGGCGGCGGTTCTGTGGATATTAAAACTATAGAACCTACCAAAACAGATATCGACCATTTTTTTGGCTTTGTAAAAGCAGTTGATGTTAAAGTGCTTTACTCCTTTCGCTTGTTGAATGGTAACGCCGCGGCAAACGCAGGCATAGCAAAATATATCTGGAGCAGGTATGGTTCGTACATCGATTGCTTTTCGATTGGTAATGAACCTGATTGGCGATCATACCATTTAACTGATCCTGAAATAACAGATTATCCATCCTATTACAAAAAATGGAAACGGTTTCAAAAGGCCATCCTTGATTCTGTGCCGGCTGCAACCTTCACCGGCCCCGAAACTGGCAGCAACTATCCCGTTACCGGTGCAAAAAACACCAACTATAATGATAAATCATGGACCGTGAACTTTGCTGATAATGAAAAAGGATCGAAACTGATAAACTATATCTCACTTCATAATTACGCGGGACAGGATGCGCCCGGCAATACTATTGAAAGCCTGATAGAAAAAATGCTGTCGGCTGATATGGCTAAAGTTAATTTTCCGGCTTTGTACCAGAACGACATTGTGCCTGTACTTAAAGCCGGTTTTAAATATCGTGTAACAGAATCAAATAGTTTTAGCGGTGATGTTGCCGGGGGCAGTAATAGCTTCGCCGCGGCTTTATTTGCGTTAGATTATATGCATTGGTGGGCGGCCCATAACAGTGCCGGCGTAAACTTTCATAATAAACAATGGGTTAAAAACGCGCCAATTTATAAAGACGCGGATGGGAATTTCAACGCCTATCCTATCGCCTACGGTATAAAAGCATTTAATATAGGCGGGCATGGAACGGTACAGCCTATCTCCGTTACAAACCCCGACGGAATAAACTTAACAGCCTACGCAGTTAGAGCCGCTCATGGTTTATATATCACCATTATCAATAAAACCTACGGCGACGGAGCAAAAGATGCGAGTGTTACTATTAAATCAACCCGAGCAAGCGGCAATGCAGCAACCATATCACTTAATGCCCCGGATAATGAGGTTACTGCGCCAACTGGCGTAACATTGGGTGGTGCCCCTATCAGCAACAGCGAACCATGGCAAGGGAAATGGACACCGGTAAAAACAAAAAAAGCCGGTAACTACATTGTACAGGTACCGGCTTCGTCTGCCATTATTGTTAAGATAGATTAATTATTTAAACACACCTTCTACATCAGCCAAAGAAACTCCTAAAATTTTTTGGGCTATAGTATTCAATGCAGCCTTGTCACCCGTAAAGTGGAATACTTTATGCTGATGTTGCAGCTTAGCGCCCGGTTTTAAAAACGCGGCCGGCGATACACTTTCTATTTCGTAAAATGGCCCCATTTGGCTTCCGTTAGCCAACGGACCGTCATTGTAGGAATTTACCGCGTCGCCGCTTAGTGGTTCACGATCTGTCCGCCATTCCTGGTTAAGGTACAGCCCGTTATTATCTACATCAAATTTGGCGATGGTCAACACATTGTTCTCGGCATCATAGCTGCCAATTACCGGCATGGCACGTTTTGGCGTGATACCCAATTTACCACGCGATTTACCGTCAGCCTTAAAATACAACACATTGTTTTTATAACTGATCCTATCAGCAGGGATCTGTCCAAAATAATCGGTAGTGGCTATCTTGGCCGTTTTTGCATTATTGTATGGGATGATGATCACCACCTTTGGCGATGGGGTAAACATATCCAGGTTCCACATGCAGGGTGCGCCGGTGGTTTGTGTCCACTCGGTGGTGCCGGCATTAGTCAGGCTGTTATCGGTTTTAAAGCCCACTGCTTTAGTTTCGGCGGTTAGCTTAATACCAAGTTCGGTTTCAATTGTAGGGTTGTCCAAAATGGCTATATCGCGGCCTACTTTAATTTTAAGTTGGGTGCCGGCATAGTTAAGCAGGACCATATCCTTTGTTAACGATACTTTTTTATCATCCGATGAAACTATATTCCACGCCTCGGTGTCAAATGCTTTTGGAGTATGCCAGTATGGGAACTCCATTTTGGTACCGGGTTTAAAGAATAACGAAAATTTGCCACCCTCGGGCCCCAGCCACAAACGATCCTCGCTGCCATAGGCATTCATATGCGAATCCGTATCTGCCGCGAATGTTTTATAATTGATCCAGCCAAAGCTGCGTCCTTTTAAACCATCAGCAGTAGATGTAAAAACCTTGCCCTGGTATTTTGCCGAAACAATAATTTGCGCCAGCCCATCTGCATTTTTCAACACTAATACACTGTCATTCTTTTTTAGGAAATCAAGGTCGTATCCATAGGTGCCCTTTGCAAATGTTGTGGCCGAATCGGCAGTGGCTGCATCCTTTTTCCCCTGCATATTGCAGGACGATAAAATTGCAGCAACACCAATTACTGCATAGCTTAGTTTAAGTTTATGGCTCATATCTGTAGGTTTATATTGGGTATTACTAAATCAATTGTAGGCAACCGTGTTTATCAAAGTTCCTATCCCATCAATAGAAATCTCAACAATATCGCCCGGTTCTAAAGTAAAATCGTTTGGCGGCACCAGGCACGTACCCGTCATCAGGTAACACCCGTATGGAAAACTTAATTCGCGGAACAGGAACCCGGCCAACTCATCTAATGACCGTTTCATTCTCGACAAGGCTGTTGTACCCTCGTAAAGCGCTTTATCGCCCCGCTTAATAACAATGCTGATATTGGTTTCCTGGCTTATCGGCGAATCGATTACATACAAACACGGGCCTATTGCAGCGCTCTTGTCGTAAGTTTTTGCCTGCGGCAGATAAAGAGCGTTTTCGCCTTCAATACTGCGCGAACTCATATCATTACCAATGGTATAGCCCTGGATGCTCCCTTTTGAGTTAATAAAAAGAGTCAATTCAGGTTCGGGCACATTCCAGGTAGAATCTTTACGGATAGCAACATCCTGCCCATGGCCCACAACGCGTTGTGGTGTCGACTTAAAAAATATCTCGGGCCGATCAGCATCGTAGACTCTTTTATACAGGTCAGACCCGCCTGAGGTTTGCGACTCTTCAACCCTTGCGTCCCTGCTTTGCAGATAGGTTACCCCCGCTGCCCAAACTTCCTGGTTAGCAACCGGTGCCTGTAAACCTGTCTGCCAATCGTTGCCAGTAATTTTTTCGGCGGTTTTGGTTTGAGCGGATAGGTAATTATACAATCCGTCACGGTTTACCAGCTCATCCCATTGTTGGTTAAGCTTGTAAACCGAGTTTTCATCCTGTAAAAAAATGCCTTTTAATGTTTTGTATAATTTCATTGGGTTATGCAATTTTATCTTTAGTTAATTCGCCATCTACCTTACGCCAAATGTTTAATGGATTATCGTTTTGTAATTCAGCTGGTAAGATTTCCTGCGGGAAGTTTTGGTAGCACACTGGCCTTGTATAACGATATATAGCCTGCGACCCAACCGATGTTGAGCGGCTATCTGTTGTTGCCGGATACGGGCCGCCATGCAGCATGGCATGGGTAACTTCTACGCCTGTTGGCATATTGTTTATCATTAAACGCCCCGCTTTTTCTTCCAGGATATTAAACAACTCGCCAAAGTCAGTCACATCAGTTTGATTAGCCCAAATACTGGTAGTTAATTGACCAGGAATCTGTTCTGCAATTTCAAGCAATTGAGCAACATCATCAGCAATCACGTGTATAGCTACAGGGCCGAAATGCTCTTCGAACAAAGTTTTATCCTTTAAAAAATCTGTACCAGATACGGTGAATGCCTTCGGAACAGCTTTGCCACCACCGCCAATACCGGTGCCGATTGATTTTAACAAAGAATTACCTGTCAGTTCAGAAATTCCTTTACAGTAAGAATTATAAATAGCGTCGGTAAGCATTGAGCCACCTGCGGCTTCGGTTAATGATAAGGCATATTGCGACAAAAACTGTTCGGTATCCGCGCCCTTAATCATCAACACAATACCCGGATTGGTACAAAACTGGCCAACACCCATTGTATTTGAAGCTACTAATGATTTGGCGATACCAATTGCATCGTCTTTTAGTTTCCCGGGCAATAAAAACACCGGGTTAACGCTGCCCATTTCGGCATATACGGGAATAGGTTCATCACGTTTAGCGGCCAGGTCAAACAACGCCCTGCCACCGCCTAATGAGCCTGTAAAGCCAACGGCCTTAACCAGCGGGTGTGTTACAAGCGCTTTTCCTGACTCAGTGGTCTTGCCATGTATCAAGGAGAAAACGCCATCAGGCATGTCGGTTTTTTTTGCTGCTTCAACAATACAGTTAGCAACCAACTCTGAGGTTACCGGGTGTCCGAAATGCGCTTTAAAAATAACCGGGCAACCTGCTGCTAACGCCGAAATAGTATCGCCGCCGGCAACAGAAAACGCGAACGGAAAATTACTTGCCCCAAACACGGCTGTAACACCCAGCGGCCTTGCCATTTGGCAAATATGCGGTTTGGGTATTGGTTGTCTATCAGGCTTTGCAGTATCAATTATGGCATTTACCCACGAGCCTTCTTTTAACAGATCGGCAAATAATTTAATTTGATTAACAGTACGATCTATCTCGCCATTTAAGCGGGCTTGCGGTAAATGAGTTTCCTGCATCCCACTCTCTATCAATTCCTCGCGAATGTTGTTGATCTCTGCCGCGGTAGCTTCTAAAAACTTAACACGATCTGCAGTGGGTAATAACTTATAATTTTTAAATGCTGATGTAGCTTTCTTAGCAGCCTGATCGACATTTGCTGCAGATGCTTCTTCAAACGTATCTTGACCGGAAGTGAATGAACCGGCATTACTATCGGCTTTTGAGTAGCCTATAATTTGTTTTCCTGTAATTTTCATAAGTAGTATTGGCGGGTATTAACCCAATTTCTTTATCGTCCCCGAAACGATCACTTTATCAACCGGGATAGTGCCGTATGCAATATTTAACGATGGCACACCTGCTTTAAGTGTCACCGTTCCAAATCCACTTGCGGTAGATAGGAAGCTGATAAAATCGCCCACCTTCGAATCTATGTGCAACTCTTTACTCACTGCGTCATAACGCACACCCGTTAAGCCTTCCAGCATACCATAACTTGCCATAGCGCGGGCATACCAATGGCCGCATTCGTATTCGTTAAACGGATTACGCACCTCGCCATCATAACGGTCGCGGCAAGCGCGGACAATATCCAGCCCTTTTTGCACTTCGCCCATCAACATTAAATGCGATGCAACCTGGTACTCTATCCCCGTCCAAACTTCGTTGCTATACACAAACGGCAGCGACAACATGCCGCCTTTGGGCCATGAGCATAGCAATAAACCGGCTTCGTCGTTTATAGCATAAGTGGGACGCTGCGGGTTAGCATGCTCATGCAGATTGGTTTTAAAGTTATGTTGATGAACTGCTTTTAAGTGATTTCTTGTTTTAGCAGCATCCAGCGGATCTGGCAAGCCACACATACGCGATAACCATGCTCCCATTACACCATCCGATAGCACCCCCGTACCATACTGGTATTTGGGGCCTTCTTTTTCTAATAAGGCTAATGCTTCAGGCGTATATTGTGATCCGAAAGATTGCACTTTAGTCGGATCAGGGGCCTTTAAGCCTTTCCATTTAATTTCTTGCGTAAAGTATTGACCGTTGTAGAGGTTGTTTTCCATGTAGACGCGACCTTTTTCATACAGCGTTTCGTATTTGCTCACATCCTTACCCAGGAACTTACCCATTGTAATCAGCGAGTTCAGTGCTCCAAGGTAAAAACTGGTGGCAAAACCCGTAGGGCCCCAAAACTCAATGTCATAGGTATTATGGTGCGGTTCTTGCACAACGCCGGTGCCTTTTGGATCCCAGGTCTTGATGCAGTAATCCAGACTGGTTTGTACTTTTGGATAGATGCTTTTTAGCCATTCGTTATCACCGCTAATGCGCCACTCGCGGTGCACTTTCATGATGCCGCCTAATTGGCCGTCAGACGCTGCATGGAAATTGTGTACCACCCGCGTAATAGGCAGGTTGGACCTGAACATTTGATGCCCGTCGGCATTTTGGCTTTCGTTAAATTCCGTATTGCGCAAGCTACGCTCCAAATTCGGGAATAAATGCGATACTGCCTGAGCATAGTTCCACACATGTGTGCATGATCCATGACAGCTACCGCCATTATCACCGCAACCTTCCCAGCACCAAAACCGGCCATCGTATTGCCTTAATACAGTTGGCGATTTTAATATGGTAAGGTTGGCCGCCACCGCTTCCACAACTTCGGCAGGCAGTGAGCTTTTATAAAATGAGTCCGTAAATAATTTGGTTTTCTTTCGCAGATCGGTGTAGTTGGTATCCCAATAAGCGGCGACCTCTGCGATGTTTTTAAATTTGCTGCTGTACCATGGTTTATGATATTTTAGCAACGGATCTTTGTTCACGTGTTCTCTGTCAGCAGGATCTACCTCACCCAGGTGCATCTTGGTATTGGGTACATACCAGGCCATCATCAACCGTATTGTTTTTTCCTGGCCCGGTTTTAGCGTAAACGGAACAAATAACGACGCGCCCTGTGCATCTGCTACCGGCGGATTGTTTTTCACTTCGGCATTTTGGATAGTTTTCCAGGCCATTGTAAGCCCATCAAACCAGCCACCTCTAAACCAGCAATGATCAACTACTGTAGCTGCATCGTCAGTGTAAATAGCAAAATCAGCTTGTTTCTGCGGATCGGCCTCTGTGCCATCAACAGAAATAACAAAACCATTCCTAATTGCTTTAACCGTATTTTTTGTAGCCGACTGATTTAAAAAGTGGCGACTATTATAAGAGAAAACGCATTCTTCTGTTTTTGTGCCATTATTTTTAAAATGATACCCTAAACCACCAACAGGCAAGCTGGAGTTATCTTCATCCGTTGGGATAAACGGGCTCCAGCCGTTTATCTGGATGGCTAAAGGTACATCCTTATCTTTCAGGGTAATATCAGCAAACGGGAAACGCGCCGAAAACTCTGCGCTTTCAAAGCGCGGCAGCCCCCATGTTGCACCCGGTCCGCCGAGCGCCGATTCGTGCTGGCCAAACTTTTTCCAGGCGGGTACTCTTCCCTCTAAAACCTTCGCCGCGTTTTTTGCCCCTTTAATGCTGATCGCAGCAAACACTGCAGGCTCATGAAACATCTCGGGATAATTGCGAACGGACATATGCGAGATAGCACCAGTACCCTCCAAACAAAACATACCTGCGCCAATGCCTCCGATTGGGAAGGCCACGCGGTTGTTATATTTACCGGTATAGGGCGAGTTATATTTACGCTTGCCGGTATCAGCAACCTTAATATCAGCTTCTTTATCTACTTCTTTCTTATCAAACGCATTTACGCTGCCGACAGGTAAAAGCGCAGCTACGCCACCAACCCCAATATTCCTGAGAAATACACGTCTGCCTGATTGATCTTTCATAGGAGAAGTATTAATTGATCTCTAAATCATCTTTTGCCGGTAGTTTAGGGAATGCAGTATGCGAACCGTCCTGGTACCAAAATGCTACTGATATGATATCTGAGTGTTGAGCCAAATATCTTCCGCCCGATTTCCAACCTAAATCCTGTATGGTAACTTTCAAATCCTTATCAAAACGGATAGGATCCTGGATATGCCAGCGGTATAAGCCAAAGCGTTGCCTGATGGAGTAATGACCATCGCCTTTTATTACTTGTGGCATACCTGTATATGGGGTGGAGAATTCGGTATAATTAACTTCTTCTACGCCTGCGGCGTTTTTCTTGCGTGTATCAAAATCATATGATCCGCAAAAATAATCCTCGGTACCTGTGCCCACAATGGTAGCAAAATCGGTATCGCCGTCCATAAAGAATTTGATCTCGCCTTCGCCCCACCAGCCATTATTATTTACATCAAGACCCATATAAGTGCCCACATATTGGCCCTTTCCTTTAATTCCGTCCACTATAGTATATAAGCCGCTATCGCCATGTTTTGATTTACGGAACTGCGCATGCAGGTAGCCTTCATCAGCACCAACTTTGGTTAATGTATAATCAACCTGGTAGTATAGGCTCATCTGCCTGTCGTCCAGGTTCTGCATAGTAATGCGGCATTTTTTGCGGAAAGGCATTTTCCAGTAGCAATTAAAAGCGCTGCCCGGATTAACCGCAACAGGTAACGAGTTTAATGGCGAATAGCTGTTCCAGCCCATGCCAAAGAACGCGCCAACCGGGCATTCGATAGATGGCTCGGTTTCATCGTCCCAATAAAAACGAAGGATAGACAAGCGCCAGTTACCTGTAGGCGTCATCCAGATATGTTGTACGGCGCCGGGGCCGGTCATTTCGGCAATGGTAATAGTTTCGCCGGCATTAATGATGATATATGGATTAACCTTCCAGCCTACACCCAGATCGCGGGCGGCGTTGGTGGCGTTTGCTACATTACGTTTGCCTTTATCTTTTACAGGATCGGCCATGCCTCCTTTACCTTTTTCGCCGGTAAAATTTTCGGGGCTGATAGATCGTGTTTTAGCGTCTGACAGTTTTGATAGTGTACCAAGATTCATGTCAAGGCCGTTAAATTTTTCGTTTTGCTGCCCAAAACATTTAAAAATCAGTAAAAAGCAGGCAAGTGTAAGCGTTAACTTTTTCATTGTTTAGTAGGGTTTAATAATTGGTATAATGCTAACGGGTTGGTTAAAGCCCGGATAGTTGGTTATCAGCCTCCATATTGGAATTTACCGTGAAGTAAAGAAAAAAATATCATAAATTTCAACATCACCTAATAATTGAAGCCGGAACACCGTCGATGGCTTGTTTATACAAGTTTAAGCCTTATAGTTACCTAACCAATTAGTATAAATAAATCAGCCAACAAGGCTTGGTTTAGCTTTGGTATCGTTTACCAGGAATTTGCTTTGATAGCCAAGTGGAGTTTTACCGGTTACGCTTTTAAAGGCCGAGTGGAAGCTTGAAAAATTATTGAAGCCACTTTCGTAACAGATCTGTTTAACGTTAACACTATCCTCTATCAATAATTTACAGGCATGGCCTATGCGGATTTCGTTGATAAACTGCGAATACGTTTTTTGCGTTTTCAACTTAAAATAACGACAGAATGAGTTGGGGCTTAAGTTGGCAATACCGGCAATCTCTTCCAACAGGATCTTGCTTTTAAAATTGGCGAAGGAGTATTCGCATATCGAGTTGATGCGATCTTTATCGGCCTCTTCAAAATTTTGCCTGAAACCTAATGATGCCAGTACTTTCTTTTCGGGGCACTCACTTATAGCAAGCAGCGTTTCCAGTAACAATAATATACGGCGCGGGCCCTCGGTAGTCAGTATCTCCTGCATATAGGCAGCTATCTTCTTTTTAGTCGGGCCAAGAATTTGCAGGCCACGTGTAGCACTGTCAAGCGTTGCTTTTATAGTTTTATTTTCGGGCAGGTTAAGGAAACTATCCCCCAAAAAGTTGTCGTAAAAGTGCATTACGGTAGCGAAGGGCTGTGAGCCATCAGACTCTATTTCGGTTTCGTCATATTTCCAGTAATGCGGCAGGTTCTTACCAACCAACACCATATCGCCGGGGCCGAAGATCTTAATGTTATCGCCCACGAACTGTGTACCCGAGCCACGATGAAAATACACTAACTCCAGCTCGGGATGATAATGCCAACGGTTATTAACGTTAGGGCTCATATCACGCCGCGCATTAAACGAGTGCACAATTTCGCTGGTAACTTTAAGTAACTGGGGTTTCATAATTGGCTTAATTACATCAAATATTCATATAATAAACCTAAATACCAATAACCATGGTAAAATAACTTACTAACAGTCTATATCTTAATTCTCCGGAACCAGCAACACCGCATCAGCCACAATTGCACCGTCTGCACCCTTGTTAGTTACCAGTACATACCCGTTTTTACCGGGATAGAACCCATTTATACCTAATGATACCCACTCGCCCTGCGTTTGGCCAACTACCTGCACATCGTTTTTATTGATGGTTTTGGTGATGGTATTTTGCCCGTCGGAAATCTGGATCTGCGTTAGCAGCGACGCACGCGATACTTTCGGGATATAGATATACACGTGGTATTTACCAGCCTGTTTAACGTCCGGTGTAAATTTAATTTCAGTTGGGATAGTTTTAGCAGTATCCAAATAAAACGAAGGACCGTAACCACCCGCAGTTTCACGTCTCCACGAGCCTGTTTTGGTTACATGTTCCGCATCATCATTATCAATTAATATTTCGGCGGTGCTGTGGTCAACCAGCGGATTATTTTTCAACTCGGCCTGTAGCTCTTTAATATCTATTTGCTGTATCCCGGTCTTTTTATCAATAGCCTGGCTGGCAGCTACGGCAGCCGATTGTGCCAATACCATAAACACCGGCTCCATCCGTATAGACCCGTAAGCCATATGGCTGGCCGATAAACAAACAGGCACCGTCAAGTTATCACATTGTTCTTTCTTCGGAATTATTGATCTGTAAGCAACGGGGTACGGACTGATACCGCGTAACTGCACGTCACCCTCGTTTTTTACCATGCCGTTTAGCACAATACGCTCGGCGTTGTGGCTGTCCATGTTATAAGCACCCATCCCAACCCCATCTTCAACCACTTCTTTACGCAGGCAGTTAGCTTCGGTCATTACGTAAGCACCCAGCATCCGCCTGGCTTCGCGCACATACATTTGTGGGGTGAAGTTGCCGTTGTTGGTGTATTCGTCTTTTGGATAGCCCCATTTCAGCATTTGGTTACGCAGGTGCTCGGGCATACGGGGATCATGGCCAATGAAGTAAAGGAAACCTTTGGTATAAACTTCGTGTGCTTTGGTTATAGCCGCCCGGGTTGCATAATCGCCATCAGGATAAGCATAATTCATACCTATCATATCCGTGCTAAACGGACCATTATTATTAATATCCGTTTTATGGTTTGGCATCATATCCGGCTTAAGGAACGCGCTCCAATCTTTTGCAGGCTTGACTGCAAGATATCTTAACAGTAACTCGTAATGGGTAGGATCATAGCCCTCAGGCTTAGTTATTTCAACCTTATTGGCGGGGTCATTAGTTAAACATAACCTGAAATTGTACGATTGGATCTTTTTATCGCCACTGCCAAAGGGCTCCATAGTCTCCGGGCTTATTCCCCAAAGCAAACCGCTTTCAGGTTTACCAGGGATTTTATAGGGGTCGATACCGTCAGGGAACTGATGCCCTTCTCTTATTTGCACACCATTGACGGTTTCGTTATAAACGCTGTTAGCTTCGCGACCGGTGGTGTAACTTACGCCTGCTTTGGCCATCAGGTCGCCCTCGTAAGTGCAGTCTATAAACTGCTTAGCGGCTATAAGCTCTGTTTTTGCTGATGGATTTAAAGAGTTTTCTAATTCGATAGCTGTAATATGGCTACCCGTCTTTATCACTTTGCGTAAGCGTGTGTTGTAAATTACCTTAACATTACCACGCTTAACATAATCCAGGAAGATAGCCTCGGCAACTTTTGGCTCGAAGGTCCATTGCTCGAACCTTCCATAATGCTGACCAATGCGGCGATAAAAATCGCGCGCTAAACCTGTAACCACATATTTATTACCGATATCTGTATAGCCTAAGCCACCAGTTGACAGGCCACCGAGGCGGTTGCCCGGCTCTATCAGCACCACGCTTTTATTTAGTTTAGCGGCCGCATAGGCGGCAATTATGCCTGCGGATGTACCACCATAAACACAGATAGCAATGGATGAAGCCGGTTTAGTTTTGGTTTGAGCATTGGCCCCAAATGCTAACATTATTGCAATTAAAACTATAGCTGCTGATCTGTACATGCTGATTTACCTGTTTATTAAAGATTGATTGATGCCTGTTTTGATATTGATTGTCCATGGATGAGGTTCATTGAGCCATAATTTGCCATCGCCAATCTCTAATGGCATCCACAAATAACGCGAATTCCATTGCTCTTTCGGGCTCCATTTATCGCCCATAAAAATTACGGTGGTTGCTTTTGTGCCGACAACCTTAATCATCATTGTCGATTGCGAGCCATAAGTTTTAGTTGCCGGCGGCGCGATATCTTTAAACTCACTCCAGGGGCCTTCCAATGTAGGAGCGGTAGCATATTTATTGGGGTTAGCGTTCCAGCCTGTTAACGCCGAACCAATAGCATAATATAAACCGTTATAATGAACTATGGCACCACCCTCTAACGGCTTTCGCACCAGGCTCATTTCTTTTTCAACGCTCAGGTAATCTTCGGCTAATTTAACGATATGAAAGCCAAGTTCCCGGTCCTCAAATACCAAATATGCCGTTCCGTCGTCGTCAATAAATTGGCCGATATCCCTACTTTGATGATTTAAGGGCCTGAAACTTTTTAGAAACGTGAAGTTGCCGGTAGGTTTATCGCTTGTTGCTATGCCTACCCGCGCATACTTGTAGTCCCTGGTATCTAAATGGAAATACATTACATATTTTTTGGTTGGCTTGTTATAATAAACTTTTGGCCGTTCAAGTATCCAACCTGCACCTAAGTTCTCCGGATCAGACATTTTAACAACGTCACCCTCAAATTTCCAATTGGTGAGGTCCTTCGACGAATAGCAGCTTACATAACGGTAGCCGGGTTCTAAATCTTTTGAACGTTCTTCGCCATACCAATAATACGTTTTTTTGATCTTAATGATACCGCCACCATGTGCCTGGATATGATTGCCTTTATCATCCGGCCAAATCTCTCCAGGATTAATCACGTTCTTTTGCGCAAACGCAGTCGCGGAGAATATTGACAGGAAACAAAACAACCCGAATTTCATATGGAGCGTCTAACTTTTCAACAAGGTAGTAAAACTATTCTATCACCCTATCCAAATGCGTGTAACCACCATCAACATGGACCAACTGCCCGGTAGTATGGCTTGATACTTCTGATAGCAGGAAGACAACCATATTGGCAATCTCCTCGGCAGTGGTCATGCGGTGCTCAAGCGGGATGTTTTTTACGATATCCTTTAGTTTCTCCTCCGGGTTTGGCATACCCGCTATGTAGGCTTCATAAAGCGGTGTCCAGCATTCAGCTACAATCACAGCATTTACCCTTATCCCGTAAGGTAAAAGTTCAACCGCCCATTCGCGGGTTAAGGCGTTACGGCCTCCATTGGCAGCGGCATAAGCGGATGTATTGCCCTGGCCTGTTTCAGCTACCTTCGACCCTATATTTACGATATTCCCTTTTGATTTTTTAAGTTCGGGCAAGGCATTTTGTGCCATCAGGTAGTAATGTGTTACATTGCGGTGCAGGCTGCGTACAAAATCGTCGTAATTGCCTTTTTCAAGCCCTACGCCATCATTTACACCCGCATTATTTATCAAGCCTTCTATACGGCCATACTTCGCTATAACGGCTTCTACAGCCTTTTTACAATCATCAGGGTTAGTTAATTCCGCAACTACCTGGAACGATTCAAATCCATGCGATGCCAGTTCATCAACCACCTTTAAATTATCTTCGGCACTACGTCCCACTATCACAGGGATAGCGCCTTCGTTAGCCAATACTTTTACAATGCCTTCGCCAATGCCTTTTGCACCGCCGGTTACAATTATTACTTTATTTCTTAGTTGTAAATCCATCTTATTATAATTTAAAGACTATAAAATTTCGCCGCATTGTCACCCCAAAACTTGCTTTGCTCACTTTCTGATAATTTAGCCACATACGTTTCAGGGATACTCAGCATTTCGCCATAAGTTGCGGCAACGCGGCATACCGGCCAATCAGACCCATACATTATCCTATCGGTACCAAACGCCTCAAACACTACATCCATATAAGGTACAAAATCTTCATACTTCCATTCCTTCCAATCGGCTTCAGTAACCATACCCGATATTTTGCAGCTCACATTTCCATTTTGGGCAATAGCTTTGATATCCTTCGCCCATTGATCGATATCGCCGTTTTTTATATTCGGCTTTGCCAAATGATCTATCACAAAGGGCTGATCAGGAAACGCTGCCGCAAATTCATTGGCAAAACCCAACTGATCGGTATAGATCAAAATATCATAGGTATAACCAAATTGTTTGAGCTTAGCTATGCCGCTTTTAAAACCGGCATTAAGCATGTACGCCCTGTCGGTTTCGCCCTGTAAAATATGACGGAAGCCTTTTAGCTTGTCAAACTGTTTATAGTAAGCTAACCGGTCTTCTACATTTGCCGCTTTAAAATCAACCCAACCTACTACGCCTTTAACAAAATCATTGTTCATGGCCTGCTCAATCAGGAAATGATTTTCGGTTTCGGTTTGATCGGCCTGTACGGCAACGCATCCGTTAAAGCCGTATTCGTGTAATATCGGTTCCAGATCGCCCGGCAAAAAATCCTGCCGGATGATCTCCATATCATCATTGATCCAGCTATGTGCTACCGGATCGTAATTCCAAAAATGTTGATGTGAATCAATTCTTGGCATAAGCTTTTAACACTTGTTTCGATTCGCCTAAGCCATCAATACCCAATTCCATAACATCGCCTGGCTTTAAATAAACAGGCGGCTTAAAGCCCAACCCTACGCCTGCAGGCGTACCGGTTGATATGATGTCGCCGGGTAACAGCGTCATAAATTTACTTACATAGCTTATAACGGTTGGTACATCGAATATGAAATTACTGGTATTGCCATTCTGCATTACCTGGCCATTTACCTTTAACCAAAGGCGCAGGTTATTGATATCGCCCAGTTCATCTGGTGTAGCCATAAATGGCCCCATCGGCGCGAAAGTATCGCAACCCTTACCCTTATCCCAGGTACCGCCACGCTCTAACTGGAACTCGCGTTCTGACACATCGTTATGTAAAACATAACCCGCCACATAATCCAGCGCTTCTGCCTCGCTAACGTAGCTTGCTTTTTTGCCGATAACTACAGCCAGCTCAACTTCCCAATCTGTTTTAACAGAATTTTCAGGGATGACAACATCATCATTAGGACCAACCAACGCTGTGGTAGATTTCATGAACAGCACCGGCTCGGCAGGTGGCGTAGCACCGCTTTCTTTAGCGTGATCGGCAAAATTTAAGCCGATACACAAGATTTTTGAGGGCCGTGCAAACGGACTTCCCAAACGTTCTCCGTCTGCAACTTTTGGCAATTTACCTTCGTTAGCAGCCAGGTACTTTTGAAGACGTGCTAATCCGTCAGTCTCAAAAAACTGCTCGTTATAATCTTCGCCAAAGGCAGATGTGTCGTAATTGGTGTCGTTAATAATAACGCCTGTTTTCTCTGTTCCCGGGTTTCCCCATCTTATTAGTTTCATAAGCCCCCTCTAAATCTCCCCCGGCAGGGGAGACTTTTGATTTAATTGTTATTTATGTTTATTTAATTAATATAAGTGTCTTTTTTAAGCCCTCCCCTTTGGGGAGGGTTGGGTGGGGCTAATTATTCAATTTAACAAATCCCCCGTCCAGCAAATAATCGCAGCCAGTTACAAAGCCCGCCTCATCGCTGCATAAATATAGCGCAAGCGACGCAACCTCTTCCGGCTTGCCCATACGGCCAATCGGCTGGCTTTTTGATAGTTTTTCAAACATTTCAGCTTCTTGCCCGGCATAAGTTTTGGCGATAAAGCCATCCACAAATGGTGTATGTACCCGTGCCGGGGATATGCTGTTACAGCGGATGTTATCGGCCATATAATCGCGTGCCACTGATAAGGTCATGGCCGAGACCGCGCCTTTACTCATAGAATAAGCAAACCTGCTGGTTATGCCCACAATCGCGGCTATTGATGCCATATTTAAAATGACGCCACCGCCTTTTGCTTTCATCAACGGAATAGCTGCAAAAAGCGAATTATAAACGCCTTTTACATTTACATTAAATATGCGGGTAAAATCTTCTTCGCTGGTAGTATCGGCAACACCAATATGGGCTATGCCTGCATTGTTTACCAGGATATCAATTACGCCTATCTCGTTATAAGTTTTAACTATTTGCTGCTGATCGCTTACATTGCAGCTATAGCTTATGGCTTTGCCGCCATCGTTTACTATATCGTCAACGGTTTCTTTAGCGGCATCGGCATTTAGTTCGATGATATGCACAAAGGCACCCTGTTTTCCAAAAAGTACAGATATCGCTTTGCCTATCCCACTGCCACCACCGGTTATAACTACCGATTTTCCTTTTAAACTAAACATTGTATTTACTATAGACTAAAAATTTTATTCATTAACACCCATTTCTCGCCGGGCTTAGCGCCGGGAATAGCCTGCTGATATTTCCACATCAGCTGCTCCCATTCCTGTACTTTTGGGTTTGCCGCATCCATAGCCCCTTTTTTATCGAAGCTAAAATCAGCGCCTGTTTCCATGATCATAAACAGACGGTTGCCGAAACGGTAAATTTCCATATCGGTTATGCCGCCGCCGGTAATACTATCGTGGATCTCGGGCCAGATCCTCTCGTGGTATTTCTCGTACTCAGCAATCAGTTGCGGGTCGTCAACCAGATCCAATGCTAAACAATATCTGCTCATGGTTATGCCGCTTTTTTTACAACCTTATGCCCCTTTAAGCCATAATATAATACTACAGCGAAACATAATAAAGGTACGATATAAGCCATTTGGATGCTGCCTGTTTTATCAGATATCAACCCCATAAATAATGGCGCTACGCCACCACCAATAATTGCCATAACCAGGAACGACGAAGCGATTTTTGTTTCCTCGCCCAAACCTTTAATACCTAACGCAAATATAGTTGGGAACATGATAGACATAAAGAAAGGCACCGCCATAACCGCATATAATGCAATGTTACCATGCGTAGTTAAAGCTATAACAAGCAGTAGGATACTTATAGTCGAATATATGCTTAACAGACGTGCGGCATCAACATATCGCATAAAGAAAGTACCCGCAAAACGGCCCACCATAAAGCCTACCATGGCTATTGTTCCCCATAAAAAGGCGGCATCTTTCTCGGCAATATCAGCAACGAATTTTGCGTAACGGATAAAGAAACTACCTACACCAACCTGCGCGCCAACATAAAAAAACTGTGCGGCAACTGCCCATCCTACATGTTTGTGTTTCAATACTGCTGCTGAAAATTCTGTACCCGGTGCGTGGCTATCTATCGCGCTATCATCTTCTTTAACATCCGGAAGTTTAGTGAACACAAACAACAGGATCAATAAAATAACTAAACCACCGATCACCAGATAAGGAATTTTTACCGTATTAGCTTCTGATTGGAGGTAAGCGGCCAATTGATCAGGCAACATATTTTTTAACTCGGCAGACGTATGTTCAATGCCAGACAGGATAACCTGCCCACCGATAATAGGGGCGACAAACGCGCCAACGCCGTTAAATGATTGCGCAAAATTTAAGCGTTGTGCCGATGTTTCTTTATCGCCCAATAAAGTGATATATGGATTGGCAATTGTTTCTAAAAATGTTGCCCCGCTGGCGATGATAAATAACGCTACCAAAAAGAATGTATAACTATGCGCATTGGCAGCCGGAATAAACAATAATGCACCAAGTGCATAAAGTATTAAGCCTACGATAATACCACTTTTATAACTGTATTTATGAACGAAAAGGCCAGCCGGAACGGCTATCAAAAAGTAACCCAGGTAAACTGCCGAATCAATAAAAGACGACTGAGTATCAGTTAACTGGCATGCCTTTTTTAAGTGCGGAATAAGGATTGGATTAATGTTATGCAGGAACGCCCACAGAAAAAACAAGGAAGTCACCAAAATTAATGGGAACAGGTATTTATTTTTCGACATAATGAGGTATAGTTGGTTTATTATTGGTTATAGCAAAGAAAGCAGATAAACTTAATACAAAGTAATACTTATTAACTAATTATTGAGCGATTTTGGCATAAATCATCTAAAAATCGGGTTTAACCGGGTAATAATTAAATTAATTTTTATGCAATCGTTGCCGATTTTAACTTAAAGATTGAAGTGTTTTTAATTAACCGTATAATTGCTTTTAGTTAACCTACCAATTAAATGTATAAACCGGCTACCATAAAGGACATAGCATTAGCGCTTAAACTTTCGCCTTCCACGGTGTCGCGGGCATTGCGCGACGGTTATGAAATTAGCACCGAAACCAAGAAACTGGTTATGGATTACGCTAGGCAGGTTAACTACAAATCAAACCCTATAGCGTTAAGCCTTAAAAACAGGCGCAGTTATTCCATCGGCATTGTGGTGCCTAAGCTGGCTAACAGCTTTTTTTCGCAGGCGATTGCCGGTATCGAGTCTATTGCTTACGAGCGGGGTTACCATACCATCATCACCCAAACACACGATTCATCCGAAAGGGAGCTGATCAACGTTAATCACCTTGCTCAACGGTCTGTTGATGGTTTGTTGATCTCCATGTCGGCGGGTACATCTGACTATACCTTCCTGAAAACATTGCATGAAGATGGGCTGCCTATTGTTCTCTTCGACCGGATAATTGACGAAATAAATACATTTAAAGTAACATCTGATAATTTTGGCGGTGCTTATAACGCTACCGAATCGCTTATTAAAGCGGGACGAAAAAAAATAGCGCTGTTATCAAACGCGCCTCAGTTATCTATCACAAACGAGCGTTTGGCCGGCTACATGAAAGCTCTGGTCGATTACCATATCCCTTTCAGAGCAGAATTAATACGCAACTGCAGCAAGGGAGGCAACGATTACCAGGAAGTGGAAGACGCGGTTAAAGACCTGTTAGCATTGGCTAATAAACCCGACGCTATATTCATCAGCAGCGACCGGATCAGCATATCATGTGTAAGGGCTTTAAAAAATTTAAATTTCGACCCTAAAGAGATCGCGATAGCAGGTTTCTCCAACTCGGATGTTGTTGATCTGTTACAACCATCGCTGTCGTACGTCAAACAAAAATCCTTCGAAATGGGGCAAGTAGCGGTTGAAATGCTTTTGAAACTGATTGAAAGCAAGTACCCTATAACCGAATTTGAAACCAGGATCTTAGATACAGAGTTACACCTGATGAGATAAGGTGCAAAAAAGCCGGCTTATCAAGCCGGCTTTGATATTTACTTACCCTTTTAGATCATACTTAGTCTCTAACCACGCATAACGCGCCAGTATTTCTAACAGTCCACCATGGTCTACCAGATTTTTAACTTTCACACTGCCTCCCCCGCCTCTGCCGGTAAATAAACCTTTTTCGTTTTTATCAGCCGCTATAGTACCGTCTAAACATTTTTTAAAGCCCATGATATATTTGGTGTCTTTATTAAACTTTAACAGGTGCTGGTAGCCCCGTAACAACACGGCGTTGAACCAGTAATCGTCCCTGAATTTCTCGCCGCCGTAAAAGAACTTAAGCGACGCGTCGGCAATAGCGTTGGCTTCGTCAAGGTATTTCTTGTCTTTGGTAATCTCGTACAGGTACACATAGGCCTCTAACGGAGTACCGGTATTGTATGACAGTATGCCTTTGTTAACACGGCCGTCACGTGTACGGATGTTATCCCAATACAACTTATCAGGGGTTTGTAGTTTAGCGTCTGTCCATTTCACTATCTTAATGGCAGTATCCAGGTATGCTTTGTTTTTGGTGGCCTGGTACATTTGCAGGGCTAACAACGCGCCCGGACCATTTGAGCAGGTGTTCTTAGAGCTTAGGTCGCCTTCTTTCCAATAGATACCGCCGCCAAGAACCTGGTTATAACCGGTCATGATGAAATCATACATGTCCTTACCTAAATCAAAATCCGCCTTCTTTTTGGTGCGCGTGTAAGCGTCTAAAGCAGTTATGCCTATCCATTCGTTATCATCATAATAACGCTCGCCCGGTTTAAGCTTCATGATGTAATCGGTAAAGCCACCATGTGGCGGGGCGGGGTTGTAATATTCATACATCAGCTTTAGCATCGGGCCGCGCAGGTCGGTTTTAGGCTCCAGCTTCTCTATCTCGTTTGCTGCCTGGTACATGGCGCAGTACGACCATAAATAAGTGTATTGTCTTGTGTAACCGTTTTTCTTCTCGCGTTCGGCCGAATCAACCACTACAAAGTACTCGCCCGAGGCTTTATCATAGAAGTTGGTTTGAATAATAGCCTGCAGGGCCTTCATCTCTTTACGGTAATGCCCGTCAGACTTTACCTGTGCGAAAGCTTGGGCAGCAAAAAGCACTGCTATTATAGCCGGCAGTATGCCACGTTTATTGGTTATCATGATGATTTAGTTTTAATTGGTTATTGATTGCTAAAGCTGCGAAAAATTTGGCAATTAGCGGCCTTTGGTAACGCATTTTATACGCAAACGACTGGTCATAATCCTACCACTCCAACCCCACCTTAACCCCATCCGTGCTATTCTCGAATCCCAATAAAATCGTCTTACTTCCCGCATCCCATGTATTTTTAGCTTCAATAGCTTTGCCGCTTGCATCAGTAACCGTAACCTTTGTAGGTTTTGCAGGCAGCAATACCCGCATTACATTGGTGGTATTTAACGGGCTTTTTGCAATGAACGAATAGCTGTTCTTCTCTACCTGCTCGTCATACGCACGGGCGGCAGTCGCCAATACCTGTGGCGTTTGCGGGTTAGGTACTTTGGCTACATTATAAAAGTAGCCTTGCTGGCCGGGATTTATTTGTTTTTGGTCGATAACCGGTAAAGTTGGATCGAACAGGTCTATCAGCTTTCCTTTGATTGTGTATGGCGCATTGTTAACGCTTTCATCCAATACGGATACGATCTCGTACGGACCACGGTTTAGGTACAGGCTGTTTTTATACTGTACTTTTTGCTTGGTTAGTTGCGCGTACAGCGTTTCTACCTTTCCGCGCAGTTCGTCGTCACGGTCGCTTTCCATCACAAACTCTTTTGGGTCGCGGCGGATGATACAGATCTTGCCCTTTCCTACCGCATAAGTACCGGCTTTAGGGTTCGCGGGTAAGCCTAATTTGGCAAACAGGTCATCGGCAGGGCATTTGTATTTTTTGGCGCCCTGGTTCCACCATTCCTGTACGGTTTGGAAAGGGTCATCATCACGACCCGAGTAAACTATGATACCACCATTTTTAACCCATTTAGCCAAATGCTGGTGTGCTTCTTCGGTTGGCGGCTTCATGTTCGAGTAGCTCATCAGCAAGATCTTTGTATCCGCCAAAGCCTTTGCATAACCTACGTTTTCTATGTGGACAATATCTACCGGCACCCCTCGCTTTAAAAACGGCATAGCCTCGCCAAAGAAGTTCGACAGTTGCGGATCCATCAGCTTATTGTTTGACGGTACGCGGTTAAACATCCCCGATGTTTCGTAAAAGCTTGAGTAGTAAGGATCGGCCCAGGCCTTGCCATCATCATGCACCGGCAGGCGCTGAAACATCATCGAATTACCCATCATCACACTTATCCCCTGCGTACCCGATGTTTTATTTTTAGATGTTTTGATATCGTTCAATGAATTGATCATCACCATCATCTGTGTCGAATAGCTCTTTGGCATACCGGCACGCTCATTACTGGTGCGGCTGGTAAAATACTTACCGTCGAAAATACGGTCGGGCCAGGGCATAACTTCATAATTGTCAACATCCGGGAAAAACAGCTCGGCAGTAAAGGTGGTTTGGTAGTTCTTTTTATAATCGGCCCAATCGCGGCGGGTATCCTCAACAGGGTCGTTCTCGAAAAACAGTTTACGGCCGGTTGGCGCGGTCATTGATTTCATACAGCAATACTCCAGGAACGCTGTCTCGAACGAACGCTCTTTAGCAATACCATTAAAATAATTAGGCTCGCGGGCGGTACCTGTCCATGATTGAACGATATATCCATCTACACAATCCAGCGAAGCCAAACTTGCCTCCGGACTAACGATCTGCCACATGGCATAATTGATGAGTGAGTGCGTTGGCACATAACAGCGCACATTCATGCCCTTGGTTTTACCGTATGCTTTAGCGTAAGTAAATGATTCTTTTAGCGCCCTATAATACAAGTAATACTTCAGCTTATTCGACAAATAAGTATTCTCTGCCGACTCATGCTGCGGCTTCCAGTCGAACCCATAGTAGTCTTTCCACTCTCGTTTAAACGCCTCGCTATAGCCCGATTTTGCCCAAAACTCAGGCTCTTCCAGGTAAATGGCATCTATACCTGCATCAATCGCTTTTTTAACAACCTGCTCTTTAAAATATTTCAGGAAATTTAGGGTAGGTACTACGTAGGGTGTATTTCGGCCATGCCATACGGTGTCACCGTTCATCATTTTTTGGCCCTCGTCAAAATGCTGTTTACCATCCCAACGGCCCATAAAATAATCCTGGTAACCGCCCCAGGCCATGCCGGTCATAAAAGCTACCTGGTAACCGTGGTCGCGCCATGATTGTACGCGCTGCTCAAACTGCCCGGGCCTGCCGCCTGCACCATAAACGATGGCTACATCTGCGCGCGAGTCGGTAGTGGGCCGCCAGGCTGCGCCTGTTTGGAAAGTGGTTTTCTCTTTTTTTGCCTCCGGCGATTTGGTTTGCGCAGAAGCTATAATTGTTGATAATAATAAAGCTAAAGTAATTAAGCCAGTAGCTTTTATATCATGCTGATTTACCGACATGTCTTTTAATTGTTAGATCAATTTAGGATTAAATGGGGATAAAACCCGGCACCAATCTAACAATATATTACGATTATTTACAGCGTTTTGTAGGTATAGGTCTTCGAGCTGCCATCGCTGCCTTCGACGCCGATCAGATAGCCATCAGCATCATAAGTATTAGTTAGATTTACAGTAGCGGTTGTGGTAGTGGTTGTGCCTGTAACAATTACTGATTTAGTTATGTTGTCGTGGCTGTCATAAGTATATGTAGTTGATGTATTTGGTATGCCTTGTATAGCGGTTGATTTGATTATCGTTATTTTTCTATGATTAGCATCGTAGGTATTTGTGGTAGTAATTGTACCCTCAGGCCTGGTCTCTACTACTTTTGTTGCATCACCATTACCATCGTAGGTATATAATACCAGCGACCCCGAAGAATGTTCTTCTGTTACCCTACCATTGCCGTCATAAACATAGTCGGTCGTGCTCTCTAAGACATTCTCATTATTTCTAAAAGTTATTTTTTTAAATCGTGTAAGTTGCGTACCGGTATAGGTGTACTCCGAATAAAATCTCAACCCATTACCATCGCCAACCAATTGGGTGCTTGTAAATAACTTATCATTATCATAATAACTGTAAGTAAAAGTAAAATTGTCTACTTTTTCGGTCTTCTTCCTTTTCTTCTCATCGTAAGTGTAATCTGTAACACTGGTAACCTTACCAATACCGGGAACAATACTAACAGAAACCAGTTCCGTTACATATTTTTTTACGGTTGGCGTTCCATCATTACCGCTATCACCGGTTTTTTTACAGGCAGCTATCTGCACAACAAATGCCAGCAATAGCCATAGTTGAGGTTTAGTTTTCATAGAATGAAATATTTATAATTGGTAACTACAAGTTAACAACTATTATTTAAACAAACCAATTAGTTATCAGTGTTTTAATAAAAAAATCGCAGCTATTCTATTCAAGCTTACTGTATTTATAGGTTGATTTTATCCCGTCGATTGCGGTGCCCGAAATAGCAGTTGTAGGATACCCGTCGCTATCGTAAGTATATGAAATTGTTGTGTTGGTTGTTGTACTGCCGGTAATATTTGTAATTGAGATCACATTGTTTGGCGAGCTGCGGTCCTCAATTTTATTTGGACATTTAAATAGTGTAGGTGTGAAGGCGCTCTTTTTATCGTCATAAACATAATAGTTAACAGAGGGGATTGCGTCGCGAATCACTTCTTTTACAACATTACCATGATCATCATAATCATACAAAGTTACGTGCCTGTTGTCATAATGCACTTCTGATACCTGCTCGCCGTCATAAACATAGTTGTACAGCTCTTCGTTCTGTATTTCGCCATTCTTATAGTTTTTTACGTCTGCAGCCTGAATTTTGCCCTGGCTATAAAACAATTCGGCATCGGTACGGGCACCATATTCATTAGTACCGACTATTTTTAAACTTAATTTATTGATAGAAAACAGGTCGCCGTTATCATAGTACATGTATTCGGTTAGGGCATCCGGGCTCTTTATCTCGGTCAGCCTTTTTTTATCATCATAAGTATAATTGGTAATGGTTGTGGTAGCAACGGTGCCGGGATGCGTTTCAACCCGGATAACCTGGGTAAGGTATTTATCTTTAGTTTTAGCAGTTGGTACAACAGTACCGTTATCATTTTTTTTACAGGAAGCTATGAGCATAGCAAATGCCGCTAACAGCCATAGTTGATGGTTAGGTTTCATGAAATAAAGTGTTTTTAAATAGGTAATACTAAGTTAGAAACATTTATTTGATAACCCAATCAATCACAAACGTGTTACTAAACCGTGCGCCAAACAGATCACCACGTGCCATAAACGTAAAACTTTCACTACACATTAGGCTATTACCTAAAAGTTTATAAATTTGATATGACCATTTAAACATAACTAACAGTACAATTCATGGAGAATAATCAATTTTCGAGGCGCCGATTTATTGGTGCGGGCGCGCTTGCCGCAACAGGGGCTTTGCTGCTTTCAAAATCATCATTTGCACATAGCATTATAAGCGGTGCAGATAAACCAAACTCGGTGGTTAAAGGTGTGCAGATAGGTGTAATTACCTACTCGTTCCGCGCTTTGCCAAGTACTATCGAGGATTTGATAAAATATTGTGTTGACTGTAATATCAACGCTATTGAGCTAATGGGCGATGCTCCGGAAGCTTATGCCGGAATACCTAAACGCGAAGCAGGACAAAGCAATGCCGACCGCAACAAAGCCGTTGCCGACTGGCGCGCATCAGCATCCATGGATAAGTTTAAAGAGATCCGTAAAATGTTTAAAGATGCGGGGATAACTATTTACGCCTGGAAACCAAGCGCTTTAGACCCACGCAATACCGACGCCGAAATTGTTTACGCTTTTAATGCCGGTAAAGCATTAGGTGCAAGCCACGTTACTGTTGAGTTGGGTAACGAAGCACAAACCAAACGCCTGGGCGACCTGGCAACTGCTAACAAATTTAAAGTTGCTTACCATGCACACACACAAGCGACACCCGAGCTTTGGGATAAAGCCCTGAGCCAGTCTGAATACAACTGCATCAACCTTGATATCGGGCACTATACTTCAGGAACCAGCAGCAGCCCAATACCTTTCATCGAGAAAAATCATGAGCGTATTGTAAGCATGCACCTTAAAGACCGTAAATACCACGACGGGCCAAACACCCCATGGGGCGAAGGCGATACACCTATAAAAGATGCTTTAAAACTGATAAGGGATAAAAAATATAAGTTCCCGGTTACTATCGAGTATGAGTATAACACCCCGGCAGGATCAACCGTTATTGCCGAAGTTAAAAAATGCCGCGAGTTTGCTGCGGAAGCTTTAAACTCATAAGTTAGAGCTAATCGAAATAAAAAACCCGGTCGTATAGGCCGGGTTTTTTATTTTAAAATTATCTGATTAACCCTTTGGCGGTGCAGCAGCCGGTGCAGCGCCAGGCAGCAATATCGCGTTAATGCCGTTCACAATTCCATTGTTACCCAGCAAATCATACAATATCACCTCGGCGGTAACGCCATCTACTGTAGTAAGCTGCAGCTTTTTTGTGGCGCTTATTGATAGCTGCAACGGCTGGCCGTTTAACGTGGTTAGCGTTGCCTTACCCTTGCCTGCTGTAAGTGCCTTAATAATATCGGCCTTGCCATACCTGCCGGTTACCATGTGCGATTTTAGCAATGTGGCAAATTGGGTGTTATCTTTCATCAAGCTGTCTAACTTGCCCGGCGACAGTTTGCTAAATGCTGCGTTGTTAGGTGCAAATATTGTGTATGGTCCGCCTGTTTTAAGGCTGGCCTCTAAGTTACTGGTCGATTTTACGGCAGATGCAGCAGTAGTGTAATCGGCATTGCTGTTTAGGGCGTTAATAACGTTGCCCTTCATGGTATCGGCAACCGCTACAACTTTGGTTACGGTGTCTGTTTGTGCAAAAGTGCGGTTCGCGGTTAAACATGCCATTGAGCCAATGGCGGCTATTACAATTAACTTTCTCATGTTGTTATATTAAATTAGTACTCTGTTAATTAGTAATAGTCTTTATCGTATAGAAGATGTTTTAAGGTAGATATCGTTAATATATGTATATATTAACTACAACGTAACCGACTTATTGTTTTTTTGGAGATGGTTTTTAAGAATGGAGCGTTGCGATTCACGCCCTGCCAATTCACATCCAGCCGACCCCGCCTTTAGGCGAACTGGAATATTGTTGAATGATTTTACTCGCCATTATAAGCCGCCTTTATTTTTGCGATATCTAATTTTTTCATAGGCATAAACGCCTTCATAACCCGGGCAACCTTTGTGGTGTCGGGGTCGCTCATCATTTCGTCCATAATGGATGGGTAAACCTGCCATGATAGGCCAAACTTATCTTTTAACCAGCCGCACTGCTGGGCTTTTGGGTCGCCGCCGGGGGTAAGCTTGTCCCAGTAATAATCTATCTCTTCCTGGGTATCGCAACCCACCATAAATGATACCGCTTCGGTAAACTTAAATATTGGCCCGCCATTTAAGGCTGTAAATCTTTGCCCATCCAGTTCAAACTCGATAGTTAAAACAGAGCCCGGCGGCATTTGGTGTTCTTCCTTCCCTTCCTCGGTATAATACGAGGTACGGCCTATGCTTGAATTTTTAAATATCTGTGTATAATACTCCGCTGCTTCTTTAGCCTCGCCCGCGAACCAAAGACAGGGAGTTATTTTTTGTAATGATGCCATGATAAATTTTTTAATAGTTAGTGTCTATTAATAAAAGTTTATGAGCGGAGATTGTTTTGGATTTGTGAAATTGCCCACCCTGGTTATCAAAACCCCACCACAAACCCCTCTTTAAACACCAAATTATTCACCCCCGCATTAGGCAAGCGGGTACCTGCATTGCTCATGTGCCTTAAGCCGAAGGAGATATCGGCATACAATGTTTTATAAACTCTTAAATTAAGGCCTCCAATAAAGTTATTTGCAAACAAAAAACCGCTCATTTGCCTGTGCGGCACACCCGACGCGTAATGCGGGCCGGTACTTAACGCCACATAATAACTAAGCGGACCACCGCCCCAGTTACGGCGGTACAGCAAACCCAAATTGAGGCCACATTCGTACGAGTCGAGATAGTCGGTTGCTACAGATTCGGGGTATAAACCATAGCGCGACACATTATACTGTGGCTGCACCAACAGGTCGAGCTGGTATTTGGGGCGTTTTTTAAGGACCTGGTAATATTGCAGTTCGTAAAAGTTTACGTGGTAGTAATAGTTGGATGCTACGGTAAATCCTTTTCTGCCAATACCCAGCAGTTGGCCTACGTACTGCACGCCGGTGCCGGTGGTAAATCCTAACCGGTTTTTGTTGTAATGGGCCAGGCTATCTTGCGCAAATACCGTTGGCATAGCTAAAAAAGTATTAAAGGAAAAGAGTATGATCAATACTTTTTTGCGCACGCGATTGGGGTTTGATGTAGATTACGATGATTAGGGGCTTTGAGTTGCCACCACTCATAAAGTTGTCCCGTTAGGGACTACCCATTTGTAGTATATAGATAACAATAAAAAATTGCTCCGTAGGTGCAACCCTGAAATGACAGGCGGATATCTGTCTGCAAAGGGTTGCACCTACGGAGCAAAATGTCTGTTGGATAAATTTCTACAAAGGGGTAGCCCCTAACGGGGCACCCTGACAATGTTTCTACGAACAGATAGTCAATTATTCTAACAACCCCGCCGGTATTTTTCCATCCACTTTTGGGAACGGGATACCAAGCAGTTTTACCATGATCGGCGTCATATCGCGCAGGTTCATTTCTTCTATCACAGCACCTTTGCGAATGCCCGGGCCATGGGCTACCAGGCCGGTGCGGATATTTTTTGTATCCGGGAAATATCCGTGTGTACCGCCCCTGCCGGCCCTTACGGCATTGCCCATGCTGGCGTTGCCAAATGCAGCGTCATGCTCTCCTGTAAGCGCGAAGGCCACGCTTGGATTATAGCCGCCTTTGGTTATTTGTTCCTTGCTGATGATGCGATAATATTGCTTCACACTGTCGGGCTGTGCTTCTAATATTGCTTTTACTTTAATGGCAGTAGCTTTATCAGAAGGATCTTTAAGGTACAGATAAGAAGATCCGCCTGAAGCGTTGAATTGCGCTTTCCAGTCGCCGGTTTTAACATCATTCATCAAGCCGGCCTCTTTAAGCCATACGTTGGGCGAGATGTTTTTCTTTACATCATAAAACCCGTGGTCACCTCCAACCAGTAATACTGTACTATCCCAGATCCCTGCTTCTTTCAAGGCATCTATAATAATACCTACGGCAGCATCTGCATCAGCCACTGCATCATGCACCTTTGAGCCGTTACGTCCCTCACCATGTTCTTCGTGATCCACAGAAAATACGTGAATGGTCATCAATCCCGGCTTGCTTTTCTTGATCACGTAAGCTGCAATTTTAGCTATGTTCTGGTTTATGCCGTTATCAATCTTATCCACACCGCCAAACACTTCTTTTTTCACATCAGCATAAAACCCCTTTGGTAAAGAATACTCCTCGCGAACGCCGTCGCCCAGGCTGCCTATATCCGGGATATTATAGTCCACAGGAGCATTGGCAGATACCGGCCAATAAAGCGAAGCCACGATCATGCCTTTATCTTTAGCTGCTTTCCAAATGGTTGGTGCGTGAATGGAACTATCTTGCCAGTAAGGCGGTTGTGGTGATCCATCAGGCATAAACATGTTGTTATAAAATACGCCATGCTTTACTGGCTGTACACCCGTAACAATGGTGGTATGCGAAGGATAGGTCATGGAAGGGAATACACTATTTACTCCTTTGGCATAAGCTCCATCCTTCATCAGTGCACGAATGTTAGGCGTTTGCCATCCGTCTTCCAGGTAAAAATCAGGGCGGAACCCGTCAATGGTCAAAAAGATAACATGTTTGGCAGTCTGTGCCTTAAGCTGGCCTGTCATTATAAACAAGGCAAGGAGTGCGATTGATAACTGTTTTTTCATAATAATTGATACGTAACTCAAAATAAAGAACAGGGCAAAGGTGTCCGTAAATTTGTTAACTTTTTGTGATATTATGATTATGTAATTCGCCCCCGTGTAAAAAAAAGAACAAAAAAAAAGCGGGTAACCGTTCGATCACCCGCTTTAAAGATATCAGTAATTGCAATTACCTGTTCGCGCCTTTCAGCACATATTCGTGCGGTGGCGTGGCACCCATCAGGTTTTTAACAAAGTAGTCCCAACGGCGGCGCATCATGTACGGGCTGTAAGCGCCATAGCCATGCGGACTGTTAGGGAACACAACCAGGTCGTAATCTTTGTTAGCTTTCTCTAAAGCTTCAACCACAAGCAAAGTATTTTGCGGCGGCACGTTGTTATCCATCAGGCCATGAACCAGCATTAGTTTACCCTTCAGGTTTTTGGCAAGGTTTTGATTAGCCTGGGCAACATAGTCAGAGTTTGCTACCAAACCGTTATAGCGTTCACCCCAGTTGTCCTCATAGTTAAGGTTTTCGTGGTTACCCGATTCGGCTATACCAACCTTAAAGAAATCAGGGTAGCGGAACATTGCACCGGCGGTAGCAAAACCACCACCCGAGTGTCCCCAAATGCCAACCTTATCCAAATCCATGTATGGGTATTTGGCAGCCAGTTGCTTAATGCCGCCAACCTGGTCGGATAGCGTGTTATCGGCCATGTTGCCATAGCTCATATCATGAAAGCTCTTTGAACGTAGCGGGTTACTGGTGCCTTCGATCTCAACTACAATGAAGCCCAGTTCGGCTAATGCGCCGTTATCGCCTCTTGTAGTGCTGAATGCCCAACTACCAACGCTGCCGCCTTGCGGGCCGGGATAGATGTAATCAATAACGGGGTACTTTTTATTGGGATCCAGGTTTTTAGGCACCCACATTAAACCATAAACATCGGTAGTGCCATCATGCGCTTTAACAGAGAACGGGATAATAGGCTTCCAGCCGGTAGCGGTTAATTTTGAAACATCGGTCTTTTCAAACTCGGCAATTTGCTTGCCTTTCATATCGCGCAGCACAGTAACCGGCGGAACATCTGGTTTTGAATAAGTGTCAATGATAAAACCACCCATTGGCGAGAAACTGGCTGTATGGGTGCCAGGACCCGGCGTCAAAATGGTAAAGCCCTTGCCATCCATCCCTATCTTACAAAACTTGCTAAAGTATGGGTTTTCAGCATCCAAATTATTAGCCGTAAAATAGATCACACGGGCCTTCTCATCAACTTTTACTACATTGGTTAACACCCAATCGCCTTTATCAATTTGGTTCTTTAGCTTGCCTGTACTGGCGTCGTACAAGTATAAGTGTCCCCAGTTATCGCGTTCAGAGAACCAAAGGATCTCGTTAGATTTACTCAGGTAGCGCCAGTTAACTGCAGCCCAACCAGATTCAAATTGCGTCTTAACAGTTTCGGTAAATAGTTCGGTAACGGCACCGGTAGCAGCATCTGCTACACGAACCTTCGCTTCCTTATGGTCGCGGTTGGTTGATGCGAAAACCAGCTTGGTAGCATCGTCGCTCCAGTAAACATCGGCCCAGCCTTCGCCACCTTTAATATCATCACTAAGGGTTGATCTATGCGGATCTGGGGCTACATTTAGTTTAATAACCTTTGGCTCGTCCACATTAATAATAACGCGCCTAAGCATTGGTATTTCAACATCACCCGGGAAAGGATATTTCCAGGCAACAAGTTTAGGTGCGCCCACTTTTGTAGGCACAAGGTACATATCATTTACCTTACGTTCGTCTTGCTGGAAGGTGGCTATCTTCTTAGAGTCAGGCGACCAAACCAGTATCGGTCTGGTTCCTTGTGCCCAACCAGCGTTGTCGGTAGCGTAGCCATCGTCTTTAACGCCATCGGTAGTAAGCTGGGTTTCTTTGCTGGTTTTGATGTCGCGAACCCAAAGGTTAAAGTCCTTTGTAAAAGCGGCCTTTTGTTTATTTGGCGATAAAACCTCGTTAGGGTTACCGGCAGCAAAACCTCCGCCACGGCGCCCGCGGGCGCCGGTTAATGTAACGGCCTTAACGGTAGTAGTATCAGCAGTTATAGCATTGCTTTCAAACTTATATTGTTTGCCATCAGCAGTAAAAATTACGCCTTTGCCATTCGCCGAAAAGCTGATTGTTTGAAACGGCAGATCGGCAGCTTTGTAGGATTTACCTGTAGTTGCAGATAATGCGGCAGCAAGCTTGGCATGATCAAAAGCAGCGCCTTTGCTGCCCTTGGCCGGGTTAACTAATATAAACTGATTTCCCTCGGCAGCAGATGTACGGTAATAGTACTTGTCATCGGGCAGCCACGTTGGGCGGATACCGGTGCGCTCGGTAAGCGGCTCAAGATTGTAGGTCATCGCGCTTTCGGCGCGCTCATAATCTTTGGCAGTAAAAATTTTACCCTGTTGGGCGTGGGTGGTTAATGCTAACGCCAAAGGGATAGCAGTAAGTAAAAACTTATTCATAGCGGTTAAAAAAGCAGTTAATTTAAGACAACCAATATACGGCAATAAATATTTCTGTCAAGCGTCGCGGGATTAGTTAATTGCAAACTACAATATTGTTACTTAAAACTACATTAATCAACCTTTTCTATACCCAAAACTTTGGCTGTATAAGTAGTGGGGATCTTGATTGTAATTCCTTTTTCAAGCAGTTCCTTTCCGGTAAACTTGCCGAACACCTTGCCATCCTCCGGGCAATATAGTTTGTAATTTGCGTCCTGTTTTGCAAAGGGCACGGCAAAGGTCCGTTGTTTTTCTAACGATCCGTTGCGATAAAAGAAAAGCACACCACCTTGTTTATCTTTATTAAACTTATAGCAGCCATCCCAATTGGTCATGGTGGCACGCTCGAAAACATCGGATGTTTGTGTAAACCGGGTAAACTGGTATTTATCATCCATCATTTTAAACCAGTCGTTCCATTTCAGGTACCATTTTTTACTGGCATCTGTGAGCGTCCTCGGGTCGCCAACCAACAGCGGTTTGGTTGATGCAAGAGATAGATAAGTGTATTTATAGTGCTTTCGGATCTCTTCGTCCGTGCCCGAATACATTTGCTGGTTACCTATCAAATTGGTTGCAGCAGGGATTACCCGCGCACGATCATAAGACATTTGGCGGATGTTGATAGGCCCCTCAGGCGGGTTAGCTTCATAATTAGTAAGCCAATCATAATCGGCATGTTCTATCAGCGCGAAATCATTTAAATAATACTCGCCCCACACCTCATAGGTGCAATCTATCAGCAAGCCTGGGAAAGCCGTATGCAGCTCATCAAAAAGTTTTAAAGTGCGTTCATAAATACTATAGAACGAGCTTTCCCTGTCGGGATATAGTTTCGCTTCGGTGCTATAGTCACCTTTCTTTTCATAATCCAACACGTAAGCCGAGTTGGCAACAGCGAAATCCAATTTTATATAGGCTAAGTTATTCTCCTTTACCAGCGTTTTAATTCTGTTAAGAATATAATCATAATATCCCGACCCCATCGACATGGTATAAAGCCCCCGGCTGCCGTTTGTATGCAGATAAGTTGGTTTACCATTTTTATCCCTGATGGCCCATTCCGGGTGCTCGCGATAAACTTTACTATTTTCATCAACTGTTGCCAAACCCATCCATAAACCCGGCCGCATACCCTTTTGAATTATATAATCGCAAACCGGTTTTAATCCGGAAGGGAATTTCTTTTTATCCGTCTCCCAATCGCCCCTGTCGGCTTGCCAGCCATCATCAATTATTAAAATATCGGTGCCGGTACCGCTTAATCCGTCGGCAACTTTTCTTATCAATGTATCGCTTAAATTGGTTCTGAACGGGAACCAGGTATTATAAAACAAAAAGGGGATAGTGTCTTTTTCAAATAATTTTACGCCAAGTCCGGTCCGTATAAAATCGGCGAAGTGACCTTCAAAAGCATCCTGCCATTTTTCGGCCTTAACAAGGCAAATAAAGGTTTTAGGGCTTTTAAAAGTTTCGTTTGGTGCTATCCATTTTTTGAACGGGTAGTTATCCTTTAATTTAGTTAAGCCGATTGAGATCCGGTCGTCATGTGTATATACCTCTGTGCGTTTCAATACGCTTGGAGCCTCGTTGCCTAAGATAAATCCTTCCTTTTTAAAAGTATTGTACACATATATCGCGGCGTCCTGGTGGTCGCCTTTGTAGGGCCGCCAGGTTAAATGCGTGCCGTAGTTGCTATAGATATCTGTGTATTGCGAGCTTAGCGGCACCAGGTTAAGGCGCTCGACATCCAAATCGGCAATAGCAATAGATTGATTAGTACGATTAGATACGATCAGTTGCTTACGCACTACCGGGAAATCATCATAAAGATCATACACTACCTCCAGGTCTATATTTTCTGCAATGCTGCCAGCTTTACCCTTTAAAAAAACTGCGAGTTGCTGTACCACACCAATCCTGGTTAACGTGTTTCTGACATAGTCAAAAGCTGTGTTATCAGCCGGGCGGCTCACCCCTTGTTTGTTAACGGTAAAATAAAACTCTTCCGATCCACCCCTGCTGTAATCATTACCGGTTAGCAAATTCTTATAGCCGCTGGTATAAAAACAGCCATCGGTAATTGTAAATTTTCTTTCTAAAAATTGGTTTTTAAATGTGATGGGTGTGTTTGCTTCCTTTTGCTGGCAAAGGCCCTTGCTTACTGCTATTGCCAGCAATATAAATAAGACTGCTTTAAATCGGTTCATTAATTGGTTATGACGATGAGAAACGCCTGTCCAAATTACGATTTAGGTGGTATAAAACAAATAAACCGGCCATGTTATAGCCGGTTTATTTGTTTTGCTTTTTATTTTAATTATTGAGTACTAATAACGCCGCCCGCCTGAGTAACTATACTTGCGGTGGTAAATGTAGTTGTTGATTTAGTGCCCTTGGTATAAACACCTGTAAGGTAATACCCGTTAAGCCAGGTACCCGCCGCTACATTACCACCTGTGTAAATATTATAAGTGGTATTTGCTTTTAGTTTAGGGCCGGCATATAACATAGTCGCAAACTTTACCGGCGACTGGAAAGTTAAAGCCTCAGTACCATCAGCAGCTTCGATATGTATAAATTGGTTTGCATCTGCACCGCCGGTTACTACTGTGCGTACTGTTGATAGCGTCGCGCTTGGGGCACTGGTTGTACCGCCTACCCCTACTACTGTACCACCGGTAATTTTAAGTGTGCGGGTATCGCAATCAAGTCCGGCTTCAGGGGTAATGGTGCCTATGGCTATAACTTTACCACCTGTTATGGTTAAGTTACCGTTCGAGTCAATTCCATCATTTGTTTTACTGTAGGCATAAATATCGCCGCCGTTTATAAATATATTGGTTCCGGCGTTTAGGGCATCGTTAACAGCGGTTATTGAGATAGTGCCTTTATTGATAGTCAGCACATTGTTGCATGAGATCCCCTCGCCTGCTCCTGTAGTTATAGTAATTGTACCACCATTAATATTTATATAGGGCACAAGGGTTGCATCGGCACCGCTGTATGACGCTGATATCCCCTTACTAAACGCGTTGATAGTCAATGTTCCCCCATTGATAATAACGTTTCCTTTTTCGGCTTCAATACCATCACTGCTTGCCGTTAAGTTAATGGTGCCGCCATCAATAATAACTGCATTATTTGCATGAAAGCCATCGGTTATTGCGCCGGTTACATTAATAGTTCCGGTGCGCACTTTAATGTAGTCATCGCAAACAATTCCGTGCTTATAAAGGCTTTTTACATTAAGGGTTCCGGTACCGCTAAATATCACCTGCCCTTCGGCAAAGAAAGTACCTTTCATGTCCTCGCTGCCAAACGGAGTATATGTCGGACCATCGCCAAGTGTATTGGTAGTACCATCAGCAATAACAATAAATGCTCTTTTTGATGATTGTATATTTATTGCCGGCCCATCAAGGTTAGTGATGTTGGCATTATTAAAAGTCAGCTTAAACTTTTTATCGCTGTAGATCTTGACCGAGCCATTGGCTGTTGTACCTGTCACCACGAATGCAACACCGGTAGCGGTCGAGTTGATATTCACATCGCCATTGCTTTGCGTAATGGTAACACCTGTTGTTGTTGCCGGGCTGATAGTTGCAGTAGCTCCCATTGTTATGGTTATGGTACTGGTAAAGCTTGAGCCTTCTACCAGGTCATCCGCGTTAGCGCCATCGGCTGTTGATCCTTCGGGAGCGCCGGTGGTTTCTATAGCCGTCTCAATTTTTGTTGTGCTGGTAACAGGGGGCTCAGGAGTATTATCGCCCGATGAGCCTTTAGAGCAAGATACAATTGTAATGCAAGCTGAAAATAAAAGCATCAGCAAAGAATAGCGGATAAGGCCTGGTAGGTTTTTCATGTTTTTACAGGTTCTAAAAAATAGGTAGCATAAAGATATTAGTAATACATATTATACGCATGTTAAATTTATGTTAACAAGCTACTTTACAAGCATCCTGAACATAAAGGCTATACATTCGTATCAAATTTATTACCTATTCTGTTATAAAATGCGCTAGCGTAATTTTTAATTCGGCAGCTACTTTCTGTGCCAGTGCCGAAAATCCGTTCGCGAGGGGATGCGTACCATCGCCTCCTTTGTAATATTCAGGGTGATCAATAACGGTTGCAAAAAGGTCGTTAACTTTGATGTTTTTTTGGGTGGATATATAATCCAGCGCTATCTGGTTACGTGCTTTAACGCGCTCGGTGCGTGGGTCAAATTTGTCATTATCACCATACACACGTATCGGTGTGCTTGATGCCCATATCAACGTCGCATTTGGTGCACCTTTACGGATAGCTTTAACAAACTTTGGGAAAGCCTTTTTATACTCGTCCTCAGTATATCCCCAGCCGTGCAGGCCATTGTTGAAGTGTACGATATCAAATTTATAGTAACTCATTATTAAGGCTATCTCTTTAGCCAGCCCCGGGTCGCAAAGGCTTTTTGAGGTTGATAAGCGGGCAACATACGCCTTACCATCCATTAACTTCACTACTTCGGGATAATACCCACGGGTGATAGAATTACCAATTAGCAATATGCGCGGCAAGGCACTATTGTTGGTATTGGGCATATAAACGTCTACCCATTCTATATCTTCCCTAATTATCTTATCCTGCGCCATTAAAGGCATCGCGGCAGCAAATAATAACAAGGCGGTTAGAGTTACTGATAATTTAAGCTTCATATTTTAGGTAGTTGGATCTTCCTTGTTTTCGTCATGACGCTCGACAATAATGGTGCACTCGCCAACAAGGGCGGCTATTGCGCCAATCGCGGCAAACATAGGCATCAAAAACACTCCAACCAGCCCCAGCGTCAGCGGGAAACCGGCAATTTCTTTACCTTCTTTATCGGCAATGGTAATACGGGTTATGTTGCCTTCGGCAATCAGGTCCTTTACTTTTTTAAGCAGGCCCTGGCCATTGATGGAGAAAAATTCTTTATTAGCCATGGTATATGTTTTTAGGGTAAATGTTTAGCCTCACCTAAATCCTCTCCAAAGGAGAGGACTTCGATGTAAAATTATAAAATAATATCAAAAAAGCCCCTCTCCTTTGGAGAGGGGTTGGGGTGAGGCTTTTTACAATAAATTTAGCGCAATAAAACTATTAACGCCCCTGTTGGTTTATGCATTTATGGAAACCAACAGATTATCACCAACCATTGCTCAGGCGCTAAATAACCAAATGACCAACGAGGCGCATAACGCTCAAATATACCTGGCCTATGCCTCATGGGCGGCAGATAGAGGGTATGACGGTATCTCAAACTTTTTGTTCAGGCATGCTAACGAGGAACGCAACCATATGATGAAGTTCCTGGAATATATTTTAAAGCGTGGCGGCAAAGTGGTAGTTACGGCGATACCAGCGCCAGGCCCAGACCCGGTAAGTGTGAACGATTGCTTTGAAAAAGTCTTTAAATCGGAGGTTGAAAACACAACCAAGATCTACGATATTGTTAATATGAGCATGGCCGAAAAAGACTGGGCGACCTGGAATTTTATGCAATGGTTTGTTAAAGAACAAACTGAGGAAGAAACCCTGGCACTTGACCTGTTAAGTAAAATAAAAGTAGCGGGCGGCGTTAATGCAAAAGACAGCGCATTATATGCACTGGATGCTGACTTAGGTAAAACACCTGATGATGCCACCCTTGCACAGGATGTAACGGTAGAAAATCCATAGTAGATTAATTATGGAAAAATTTGAAATATCAATAGCCATAGACAATGCTAACCAACATTTCGAGGTGCGCGATTATATGCACCACGAAGGCGAGCAATGCAAGTATGAGATATTTAAAGACGGAAAGTTTATTGGCAGTTTGGAACCCGATAATCATAAAGTACTCCATATCTGCAAAAACCCGGGCATTGTGCCAGAGGATACGTTGCACCTGGTAGCGGATGAGTTAGAGAAATATCATATTTAAATTCCCTACATTTAGGATGTGAAAAAATATTACATCCTGATTTTTTTATTCTTTGTGGGTTTGACAGGCTCTGCCATTTACCCGCACGATTATTTTACCTGGATCCTGGAAGTATTCCCCGCCATCATAGGTTTTATGGTATTAGCCATAACTTTTAAACGCTTTACGTTTACCACCCTTACCTATGTAATGATATTGGTGCATTGCTATATTTTATTTATTGGCGGCCATTATACCTACGCGCAGGTACCGCTATTTAACTGGCTTAAAGACGTACTGCACCAGCAGCGCAACAACTACGATAAGATAGGTCATTTTGCACAGGGCTTTGTTCCTGCTATTATTGTTCGCGAATTATTCGTGCGTAAAAAAGTTATCCAGAACAGAAGCTGGCTACCGGTTTTAACCGTAACCGTTTGCATGAGCATAAGCATGTTGTATGAGTTTTTAGAATGGTTTGTATCAGTAACCTCCGGCGAATCGGGCGATTCATTCCTCGGTACGCAGGGCGATATCTGGGACACACAGTCGGACATGTTGTTTGCCACCATAGGCGCAATATGTATGGTGGTATTATTGGGTAAGATACAGGATAAGCAGATCAGCAAAATGCAGGCATCAAGCAATTAGTCCTTATCGCCCCTAAACAATGTCCCAAATGCACCCTGCAAGGCAGATTGGGGTGCGGTACATTTGTTTTGTACATTAATCTTAAATAACATGAGCAAGATAATCCCGTTTTTATGGTTCGACAATAATTTAGGCGAAGCCGTAACCTATTACACTTCGATTTTTAAAGATTCGAAAGTTATCAGTAAGTCAACTTTAACAGATGTAACCGAAGGACCTTTAGAAACCGTACAAACTGCAGAATTTGAGTTGGCAGGTCAAAGATTTATGGCACTTGCCGGCGGCCCATTGTTTAAATTTACCGAAGCGATATCGTTCTATGTAAACTGCCAGGATCAGGCTGAGATAGATTATTATTGGACCGCTCTAACTGCCAACGGCGGCCAGGAAAGCCGCTGCGGCTGGCTGAAGGATAAATTTGGTTTATCGTGGCAGATTGTGCCTGATAATCTTAGTAAATATTTAGGAAACAGCGATCCGGCGAAAGCCAAAAAAGCAATGCAGGCCATGCTGAAAATGAGCAAGATGGATATAGCTGCTTTTGAAGAAGCGGTTAAATAAAACAAAAAAGCCCATCTCTTTTGGCGATGGGCTTTTACCTTCGCACTTAAATCATGTCCAAAAAGAAAATGAGCTATATTGTAATATGATAAAACTAAAAACTACCATTTTCCTGGCATTACTATTAATAACCAAACTTGCTATTGCCCAGGACCAATGGGAGTTTAAAACCCAAAGCGAAGGCATTAAAGTTTACAGCAATGCTAAATCAACTTTAAAAGTTAAACCTATAAAGGTTGAGTGTACATTTAATGCAACACCGGCACAATTAGCAGCAGTTTTACTGGACATCAAAAACTATACAGATTGGGTTTATAAAAACAAACTAACATCGGTTGTTAAACAGGTATCGCCCACCGAGCTATTTTATTATGCCGAGATCAACATGCCCTGGCCGGCCCAGAACCGCGATTTCACGGCACATATTACCGCAACTCAAAACCCGGATACCAAAGTAATTACCGTTGATGCGCCGTCGGTATCAGGCCTGGTACCAGATAAAGAAGGTATTTCAAGGATTAAAAAATCAATTGGTAAATGGGTGATGACACCGGTAGGCAACAATCAAACCAATATAACCTATTACCTGCAAATAGAGCCCGATGGTGGCGCGCCGGCATGGCTCATTAATATGTTTCTTTCGGACGGGCCGATGCAGAGTTTTAAAAAATTAAAGCTGCAGGTGCAAAAGCCGATTTACAAGAATGCACAGCTAATTTTTAAGTAGCAGCATTTTGCAACATGTTTATTACGCAATCGATGCCGTATTTTCTCTGCTGTTAATACGCATTAGTATTGTTAGCTTAGCAGTAGTTAAACCAACTTTATATTATGAAGAAGTACTGCTTAGCCTCCCTCGGGCTATTTATTACGCTGACGTCATTCGCGCAAACAACAATCACAAAATACTTGTCAGGTACGGATAAAGATCATACCGTACAATGGGATTTCTTTTGTACCGATGGCCGTTTAAGCGGCAAGTGGTCAAAAATTGATGTACCGTCATGCTGGGAGCTGCAAGGCTACGGCGCTTATAATTACGGCGGTGATAAAAACAAAGCGCATGAAAGCGGCATGTACAAGCACGAATTTGCTGTAGGTGCGTGGAGCGGCAAGCGGGTTTTTATAGTGTTTGAAGGCTCCATGACCGATACCAAAGTAACCATCAATGGTAAATCAGCCGGCCCTATCCACCAGGGAAGTTTTTACCGTTTTAAATATGATATTACCGACCTGGTAAAATTCAACGCTCAAAACTTGTTAGAGGTTACGGTTGATAAAATGTCGGCAAATGCCGGGGTTAATGATGCAGAGCGTAACTACAGTGATTTCTGGGTATTTGGTGGCATATATCGCCCGGTTTATTTAGAAGTAGTTCCTGAAACTTATATAGATCATACCGCAGTTAACGCAAAGGCCGATGGCTCTTTTAGCTTAGATGTGTATGCCAAAAACCTGAAAGATGGCGATATCATTGAAGGGCAAGTACAGAAACTAAACGGCCAAAATATTGGAAAGCCTTTTACGGTAGCAGCTAAAACATCGGCAGATCGTTCGACATTGACAAGCAATTTCGTTAAACCTGCACTATGGAGCGCAGAGTATCCTAACCTGTACCAGGTTGTGGTTACCATAAAAGGCAAGCAAGGCGCCGGACATCACATTAAACAAAAATTTGGGTTCCGTACGGTAGAGGTTCGTCCGCAGGATGGCTTGTATGTTAATGGCGCAAAAGAAATTTTAAAAGGTAATTGTCGTCATAGCTTTTGGCCCGAAACCGGCCGTACGCTTAGCCATAAAGTGCATCTGATGGATGTTAAGGCCATGAAGGATATGAATGATAACGCGGTGCGGATGTCGCATTATCCACCCGATCAGGATTTCCTTGACGTGTGCGATTCGTTAGGTATTTATGTATTAGACGAGTTAACCGGCTGGCAGCATAAGTATGATACCTTAGTAGGCCATAAACTTGTTAAAGAAATGGTGGTGCGGGATGTTAACCACCCTTCCATTCTGTTTTGGGACAATGGAAATGAGGGCGGCTTTAACTTCCAATTAGATAACGATTACGCTTTGTATGATCCGCAGAAACGGACGGTACTGCACCCATGGTCGAACTTTAACAATATAGATACGCATCATTATCCAGATTATAATGGCATTGTTAAAGCAACGGCAGCCAAAGATATATTTATGCCAACCGAGTTTATGCACGGCCTTTACGATGGCGGTGCAGGCGCGGGACTTGAAGATTTTTGGGATAAGATGATGAAGCATCCTCAGGCGGCCGGCGGCTTTATTTGGGCGTTGGTTGATGAGGATGTAATCCGTACCGATAGAAATAACACTTACGACGGTATCGGCAATCGTGCGCCCGATGGGATATTGGGCCCACACCGCGAAAAAGAAGGAAGCTTTTATGCGATAAAAGAAATCTGGTCGCCGGTGTACATCCACCCTGAACCAATTGATAAAACCTTTAACGGTAAAATTGAGGTTGAAAATCGATACACCTTTACTAAGTTAAGCCAATGCAAGTTTAAATGGCAGTTGGTCAAATTACCATCAGCGGCAGCTAAAACAACAAAGGCCATAACCACGGCGACAGGCATACCATTGCCGTTAGAACTACAACCCGGCGAAAAAGGCACGCTTAACCTGCACCTGCCTGCAACGTGGGCAAAAAGCGACGCACTTTATTTAACTGCCTATGGCCCGCATGGCGAAGAACTATTTACCTGGAGCTGGGCTATTAAAGCACCGACGGCCACGGTTAAAGCGCCTGTAGTTAGTGACAACGCTGCCATAAAAGGGCAGCTTACCGATAATGAATTGGTGGTGAAAAGCGATGGAAAAACCTATTATTTCGATAAGACCACGGGGTATATTGAAAAGGTAGTTAAGGCCGGCAAAGAAATTTCTTTATCAGGCGGTCCAGTACTGGCTGGCGTTAATACTACGTTAAAGTCATTCACTTATAACGCCGAAGGCAAAGCATTTGTAGTTGAAGCCGATTACCAGGGTGATGCCACAATGCACGTTAAATGGACCTTTGCACCGGGCAAACGGGTTAAGTTGGATTATACCTACACCCAAACCGGCGATTTCGATTATTTAGGTATCACCTTTAACTATCCTGAAGAGAAGGTTACCGGCATGAAATGGCTGGGTCGCGGCCCATACCGCGTTTGGAAGAACCGCGTGCCGGGACAGCAGTTTGGTGTTTGGCACAAGGCCTATAACAATACTATCACCGGGCAAGACTGGGGATATCCTGAATTTAAAGGTTATCACGGCGAGGTGAATTGGGCCATGATTGAGAACAAAGAATCGCCGTTTACGGTTTATACCGATAATAAAAACATGTACCTGCAAATGTATCAGCCGGCTGTAGAGAAGGATCCGGTTAAAAACGTTCAACCTGCATTCCCTAAAGGTAGCATAGGTTTCCTTAACGCCATAAGCGCAATCGGTACTAAGTTCCAGGCAAGTAACAAGATGGGTCCGCAAAGCCAGAAAACTCATGCGGATGGTACACCTGTAAGCAATACATTATGGTTTGAATTTTAACTGACCTTACCTGAATAACAAAGCCCCTGTAAAGCCCAACTTTGCAGGGGCTTTGTTTATAATATAGTTTATCTATCTTGTAATAAAATAAAGATGTAGCAATCTAACCATCAAACTAAACAAAATATGAGTACAGAACAGGATAAGTACATTTTAAGTGTAGAGGGCCTTGGCGTTACATACGGCGACTTTGTAGCTGTAAAAGACGTAGGCTTTAACGTTTTACATGGCGAGATCTTTGGCCTGCTTGGGCCTAACGGCGCAGGTAAAACAAGTACGCTTAGCTCTATAGAAGGCCTATTAAAATACAAGACAGGCACTATCATTGTTGATGGACAGGACGTTCAGCAAAAGCCGTTACATGCCAAGGCATCTATGGGTGTACAATTGCAATCAACCAGCTTCCAGCCCGAATTGAATGTTATCCAGATCCTGCAACTATTCTCGGGCATCTATGGTGTGCCGATGAGCAAGGAAAAAATCAAGGAAATATTAAAAGAGATCAGCCTTGAAGAGCACGGGCATAAAAAATTCGGGCAGCTATCGGGCGGGCAGCAGCAGCGGGTTTCGTTGGTGATATCAACCATCCATAATCCTAAATTGATACTGTTAGACGAGCCTACAACGGGCCTGGACCCGCAATCGCGCCGCCAGTTATGGGAGCGCATCGAGGCATTCCGAGAGAGAGGGCACGCTGTGCTGCTCACCACACATTCCATGGAAGAGGCCGAGGCGATCTGCGACCGCATTGCCATCATCGATCACGGGCAGGTAATAGCTGTTGACACCCCTCAGGCCCTGATAGACAAACACAAAGACGACCCGGAAGTAATAGCCGTATCGCGCCGTGGCAAAGTAACTTTAGAAGACGTATTTATCGCCTTAACCGGCAAAGCTGTAAGAGAATAACAACATGGAAACAACTATACCAAAAACTTCAACCGTATTTGCCACATTGTTTAGGGCTGATATGGCAACATTGCTAAGTAACCGTCGGTCGGCAGTGATATCATTGTTGGTGCCGATGATCGTACTGTTTACCTGGAAAGGGTTTATTCAGGTCAAAGGCGGCCCTTTCGTTCTGGCTACCGCTATTGCCATTGGCCTTATAGCCATTGGGTTAATGGGCTATACCCTCACTGTGGCCCGTGACAGGGATAAAGGAATTTTCCAACGTTTGCGGGTAGCGCCTGTCCCTACCTGGGTTATCATGACCAGTCGTCTCAGCATTCAATTGCTAATGATCATGGTGTTAACACTGTTTGTGTTTATTGTGGGATACCAGTATGATGGCGTTACGCTCTCTGCCTCAGGATACCTGCTTACCTTTTTTGCAGCTATTTTAGGCGGAGCGGTTTACCTAAGCCTGGGTCAACTAATAGTGGGCCTGATCAAAAACTTTGAAACCATCAACGCTGTAACCCGCATCACCTATTTCATATTCATTATGCTGGGTATGGTAGGCGAGTTAATGATAAAAAACGAACAGATAAAGAAAGCCATACACTTCTCGCCATACGGGTGCGTTAAAATAATGCTTGCAGCCTCTATGGAGCCAGCAAAATGGGTAAATGACACCACCATTGCCGTGTTGGTATCGTTAGGTTATATCGTTGTATTTGCAGGTATTGGTATCAGCAAATTCAGGTGGAATACTAAGTAATTTTGCTTGTAGGTGATCCACTTTAAAAAGTGGATCACCTGGATCACTTATTTTATGTAACTTATTGTAAATAAATATTTTACATTTTTGAGCGGATCACCGTGGATCACTCTTATTCGTCAGGATTTTTAAGTTCAGTTTTGAATTAATCTACTGATAATCAGCATAGACGAAAAAAGGTCAATTTTAACCATTTTTTCAGGGGTGGATCACTAAAGTGGATCATGCCTAAAAAACTTAGGTATTATAGCTAATTTGTCATTGCGAGGAACGAAGCAATCGCAAGGAGAAAGGTGACAAACTTTGCAGCGCGCGATTGCCGCGCTCGTTCCTCGCTCGCAATGACACAAAAAAGCCCCCAATTTTATCGGGGGCTTTCTATTATGAAGGTATTTTACCTATTTACTACCCACCTGCATAGGCGTAATACCAACAGTTTGCCCGCGACCAGCTGCAGCAGTACCGGCCTTTTGCTTAAATATGGCAAATTTTGATGGCTTTGGCATTTTACCCCAAACGTTATTGCTTTCGTCAATATCGCCGGTTTCGCGCATTGGGTCAAGTTTAATGGAGGCCACTTCTTTATCCTGCATGTAAAACTTAGATGCCTTTTGTTCATTCAGGCGCCAGATCTGCGCTGGTATGCGGTCTACCATTTTGGTACCATCGGTAAAGGTAAACTCAACTATTATCGGCATAACCAGGCCGCCTTTGTTGCCGAAACTTACCATATAAAAATACTTGTTTGCATACTTCGCAGCTTCGCTATCGCTCAATGACTCAGTTTGCACACCCGCGGCTGCAGGCTGATTTTTTAACATCACCGCAAATTTATTCTCATCGACAGTAACCAAACCTCTATCGTATTTCCAGTAAAAATCCTGCGTAGCTACGTCTTTGTCTGTTTGAAACACTATTTTTTCTTCCCTGTTCCTTACTTTCTGTATATCGTCGAAAGTATTTAAAGAAGGCGGCGTCACTTTATTCGGGTCAGCTAACTGCGTAGCAAGTGGCGTGCGTGCAAATACAGGTTTGCCGTTAATATCAGCTTTCGCTACACTTACTGAATCTATTGAAATATCTACCGGATCGGTACCATAGAACCAGCCTCTCCAAAACCAATCCAGGTCCTCGCCGCTGGCATCTTCCATCGTACGGAAGAAATCTGCAGGCGTTGGATGCTTAAAGGCCCAGCGTTTAGCATATTCTTTAAACGAGTAGTCAAAAAGTTCGCGGCCCATTACAGTTTCGCGTAATATGTTTAACGCGGTTGCCGGTTTAGCATAAGCATTTGGACCGAACATCACAATGTTTTCAGAATTGGTCATTACCGGTTCCAACTGGTTCTTTGGCAGCTTCATGTAGTCCGCTATCAAATAAGCCGGGCCTCTTTTTGAGGGGAACTTGTTATCCCACAAACCCTCTGTCAGCATCTGCACAAACGAGTTTAGGCCCTCGTCCATCCAGGTCCACTGGCGCTCATCGCTATTAACAATCATCGGGAAGAAGTTATGCCCAACCTCGTGGATAATAACGCCTATCATACCATTTTTAACCGTCTCGCTATAGTTACCATCCTTATCAGTACGGCCATTGTTAAAACAGATCATTGGGTATTCCATACCGTTTGATGCCTCAACACTTTGAGCAACCGGGTAAGGGTAAGGGAATGTAAAATGCGAATAGCTTTTTATAGTATGCGCAATAACGCGGGTAGAATACCTGCTCCATAAATTATATGATTCTTTGCTAAAAAAGCTCATGCACATAACCTTCTTGGTTTCTATATCCTGCCCCATCGCATCCCAAACAAATTTGCGGGACGATGTCCAGGCAAAATCGCGCACATCATTGGCCTGGAACACCCAGGTCTTTTTGGCTGATGATGGTGCCGCTTCGGCCTTTTTAGCTTCGGTCAAAGTCACTATCTCAACAGGCACAGTTGATGCTCTTGCTTTTTGATATCGGGCCATTCTTTCCGGACTAAGCACTGCCGCGTAATTAACACACTCGCCTGTACCACCAACGGCATGGTCGGCCGGAACGGTGATCTGTACTTTAAAGTTACCGAAGGTCAGCGCAAACTCGCCTGTGCCAGTAAACTGGTGATTTTGCCATCCCTGGAAATCGCTGTAAACGCATAGGCGCGGGTACCATTGCGCCATTGTAAACAGGTAATTGCCATCGGCGGGGAAATATTCGTAACCACCACGGCTGCCTGCATAAGCCAAACGGTCGGGGATCTTATAGGTCCAGTTAACATTAAAAACAAACTGCTGGCCTGGCTTTAAAGTAGCCGGCAACTCAACACGCATCATGGTTTTGTTGATGGTGTATTTCAGATTTTTGCCTAAGGCATCTGTTATTTTGGTGATCTTATCGCCAAAGCCATTGTCGACAGAAGCGTTGTTATTAGACTCGGCGAAATCAAGCGTCCCCACAAAATTGCCTTTTGGCATCAGGCTGCTGTTTGGGTAGCCCGCGTTATTTTTGTTGCTATGCTCGTTCTCGTCCAACTGCAGCCAAATGTAAGTAAGCGGGTCGGGCGAATTATTGAAATAGGTGATAGTTTCGCTGCCGGTAAGTTTAAGGGCCTTCTCGTCAAGCTCGCACTTAATGTTGTAATCGGCACGTTGCTGCCAGTACTTGTTGCCGGGTGCGCCGCTTGCGGTGCGCTGCTCGTTAGGCGTAGTTAAAATAGTGCCTAATTGCTCAAACTTGTTGCCGTGGTTGCTGCCTGGGTTGTTTTGGATATCCTGTGCGAATGTTACCGTAGTAATGGCTAATAATAAGCCCGTAAAAATTAGTTTCATACTTGTTGGATGAAAGTTTAGCGTATAAATAAATAAGATCAGTTTAAAGTCAAAGCGGCAATCTTTCAACTGCCATTTTAATAGCCAATGCAAAAACTCCTGCGGATAAAAAATAGATCCAATCCCTGCGGGCTATCTTGCCGAAAGATAGAAAAATATAGGCAAATATTAAAATTATGGCGACAACGATGATCTGCCCGATTTCTAATCCCACATTAAAACCAAACAGCCCCATACCGATCGACTGATCTTTAGCCAGCATAATACGCACCGCATTGGCAAAGCCCATACCATGGATCAAACCAAAAAACAAAGCCAGGTAGTAGTTTATGCATGCGCTTTCGTCTTTTTTATCAATCTGGATAATGTTGTTAAACGCGGTGATAAAGATGGTGCAGGGGATTAAAAACTCTACCCATTTGCTTGAGAAACGGATGATATCCAGTACGCTTAAAGCTAAAGTAAGGGAGTGGCCGATAGTAAAAGCCGTAATCATTATCAGTACCTTTTTAATATCGCCAAAAGTATAAACAGCTGCTAACGCGAGGATAAATAACTGGTGATCCAACGCGCCGGCACTAATGATATGGTGCCAGCCCAGGCCGAAATAGAAAGCAAAATCAGACATAGTAAGAAAACAGCGTTGAAAGCGTTAAATTTAGCACGTTTTTACTTTATAGCGCTATGGCTCCTGTTTTTTATAATGTTGTGTTAGGTTTTTTTATGCTGACGGGTATTTTATCGGGCAACAAGCCTGCCCCCCACCCCCTGCACGTAAGCACAACTGATATTAATTACAACGCCAAAGAAGGCAAACTGGAAGTAACCTGTACTATTTTTACCGACGACTTTGAAACAGCCCTAGCCAAACAATCTCATACTAAAACCGACCTGGTAAAAGCCGATATGCACGCCGCCATGGATGTGCTGGTGAAAAACTACATGGCAGCTAACGTCCACATAAAAACAACTGCCGCAACTTTAGGATTTAACTACATAGGTTTCGAGGTAGATAAAGAAGCTGTAAACGTTTACTTTGAATCAGACAAAACATCCACCCCCAAAAAGATAGATGCCGAGGTTACCCTGCTGCACAACCTGTACACCGACCAGATGAACATAGTGCATATGACGGTGAATGGTATACGAAAGAGTGAGAAGTTGGATTACCCGAATAAGAAGGTGGTGCAGACGTTTTAGCCTCACCTAAATCCTCTCCAAAGGAGAGGACTTTGAATGCAGGGCGGATCATGCACAATAATCTTAGTTTAGATCTCCCTCTCCTTTGGAGAGGGCCGGGGTGAGGCTCTTACTTCCCAAACGGCACTAAACCATTCAACTGCCTGTACAATGGATAATCCGGCAATTTCTGTTTAGACTGGTGGAAATTCTTGCAATAAAAAACCTGCAGATGTTCTTCGACCACACCACCGCGGATAATGGGGATATCTTCCAGTTGGGTTATGCTGTCGAAGAATGGTGTGCCATCATCTTTGATCGTTTCATCATAAGCGTGTGCCTCACCAATAATCACGCAATCTTTACCAATTAACGCTTTCGGATCAACCAGGAAAGCCAGGTTTCGCGGGTCGCGGTTAAACGCTACAATATCTTTTTTACCTTTTAGCGCCCAGTCTATCTTTCCTGCCAGCCACCAGCGCGTACTGCCGGCAAATACGTTTGGATTTTTTATCCAGCCTTCTTTTTCAAAGCGGGTCATTACATCATCGTAATCAACGCCTTGTATGGTTGGGTCTATTTTACCGCCACCAAGGCTTGCCACCCATTTAGGGCCGTAGCTTTGCCAAAAGCCTGTAACCAGGTGAAAACCAAGTACAGTTATGGTGATAATGGTAAAGTAAGTGGAGAAGTTTATCCAGCGGCGGGTAAGGCGTTTGCGTCGCTCGTCTGCTCCGTTCAGGGCCTTATCAATAGCAAAGCCCAAAGGCATAAACAACATCATATAACCAGGAGCCTGCCAGTGAAAATGGTATTGCAGATCGGCCCAGAGTGTCAGTATCGTAAAAAACACGATTGGCAATACCGACATCCAAAAGTTAAAACCATACTCCCATTTCATGCGCTCTTTCCAGCTGATAAATAACTGGCGTATAGTTGGGAACCAGATCCACGGCAACAACCAGGCAGCTTGCCCGGCAATACTGCGCAAAAACCAGTCGATGTGTAATTGAAAAGGCTCATCCCTTGTTCCGGCGCGTGACCCTTGCCAAACAAACGATACCCAGTTGTTTTTATAGTTCCACCAAATAACCGGCGTCGCAAAAAGTATGGTAATAAATATTGCCAAATACGGGCCGGCGTGTGCCAGCCAATGGCGCTGTTTTTTATTGGTGAGGATGAACATAAATACCCCTGCAAATAAAAACAGCACATGATACTTGCTTAAAGTAGCCAGCCCCATACAGATGCCAATGACTATCCATAGCCAATAAACTTTGGCTTTGTCGGTTTTGGGATCGAGCGGTTTTGCTTCGCCGATGCCTAATACTTTTACGATATACCAGGTACTTAGTAACCAAAAGAACATTAGCGGAGCGTCGGGCTGGTACCAGCAGGCAACACCTACGGTAAATAGAGCGCTTAAATTCATTACCGTAACTGCCCAAAAACCTGCGGCAGCATTAAACAGCTTGCGGGCCAGTGCGAATAGCAGCCAGCTCGTGCCGGCAAACATTAAAACGAAAGGGAAACGCAGCCCGAAATTGGTTAAACCAAATAGCCGGATACTCGCCCCGCCTATCCAAAAGAACAATGGCGGCTGATCGAAATAGCTCCAGTCTAAATGTATGGCACCGCGAAAATAATAAGATTCGCCATTACCCAGGCCGGTGTAAGCAGCTATTAAACAACGGATAAAAAAAGTAACAATAATTAATACCAGCGTATATTTTGCGGCGTTTTGTTCTGTTATTTTCTTCATTCGTACGTTGTATTTCTGTCGGCAAAGGTCAAAAAAAAATACGAGGAATTATTTACTGAATATTAACGCAGCACAATTTATGCGTCACGATGCATAAATTAAAGACGCAGTTACCCGGCTTTACGCAGTTTTACCAGCCTTAATAACAGCATAACTATGGCGACTACGAAAAATACCGAACCTGTACCTGATAACAAGATTCGCCAGGCTATGCCCGCTTTTAGTGAAGCAACAAATGTACAAATGGCGTAGATTGCCATTGCAGAGTTTATGAATAATGATAGCCTTATCTGCTTAATTTGGTTGGTTGATGGTTTAGCGTCCATAGGGTAAATGTAGGATTTTTTTTACCTCAGCCCAACCATTTACCAATCATTGGCAACTTGCTTAATAACCACATCAGCAGTAACGATAAAACAAAACATATAATCGCCGTTACCGGGATGCTTATTAATGGCGTACATAATTTAAAGCTGATGCCAAATGGGTCCTCCAAAAAATAAAGGATAAGGGCGTGGCTTAAATAAATACCGAAATTATACTCGCACGCAAAGTTTTTTGCTTTTAGCAGATATGCTGGTAATTGCAGTTTGGTAAACCGCCCCAATAAAAACACGCTTGATGCCAATAATACTATCGCCGGGCCAAGTGGTTCGTACAGTAATGTAATTAGCGTAGTGTATTTATACAATAGATATGTACCAATAAAAATCAGCATTAATACAGCCAGGAATAAAACCACCATCCACCTAACCAAACCCTTGCTATAGTTAATATTAAAAGTGAGGTAGTGCCCAAGCACCAGATAACCTGCATAGCCGGCAAAATAATGTAAGTCGACTTGCGGGTTAAAGCGCATAATTATGGGTTGACTGATAAACATCACTATCAACCACATCACCAAAAAGTATTCAATTTCGCGCTTTGTTGCATTACGCACAAACTTGCTGATGATGGGGATAAAAAAGTAAAGCCCTATCAGCATATAAACATACCATAAGTGGTATGAGCTGCCGTATTTTAGCTGGTGCAATACCGTTTTAATATTTGTCCAGGTATCGGCGTCAAAAGTAATCTCTTCGATATACCAGGAGTAGCCTACATACACCAAACTCCAGAATAAAAATGGCACCACTACCCTGCTTAATCGTTTTTTAAGGAAGGTCCCCAACTCATATTCGCGGTGCAGGGTTAGCGCGCCTGTTATCATTACAAATACAGGCACAGCAAAACGCACCAGGGCGTTGTAGAAATCGGCGGTGAGCCAGGTAGCGGCTGGCACATGCCCATATTGCCCTAAAGGGATAGCTGAAACATGCAGTACAATTACCGCAAATAAGGCTATCAACCTTAGGCTGTTTATCCAATCAAGATTATGGCTTTTTGCAGTGGTCATCCGGTTAAAAGGTTGGCTAAAAGTAACATATTTATACTAAAAGCCGGTTAAGTTAATTGAGTACACAACTAATATAAACTTAACAGTGACTTAACAGGCGGGCCTTACTTTTGTGGTATTATTCATTTGAGGTATTACCAAAATCGTTCTTTTTTCATTGAACTAATAAGATCAGTTAATAGTAAAGAGAGCATGCATGCTCTCTTTATTTATTTAAAACTATTTCCCCGCACTTTTATTTACTCTATATCATGAAAATTTTATACGCCATACAAGGAACCGGGAACGGCCACTTAAGCCGGTCTATGGATATTGTCCCCTTGCTTAAAAAAATGGGTGATGTTGATGTGCTGGTAAGCGGTACACAAGGCGATTTGAACCTGCCTTTCCCTGTTAAATATAAGCTGCATGGCTTTGGCTTTGTGTTTGGTAAATCGGGCGGGGTTGACCTTTGGGGATCATTTTTAAAATCGAGATTCAGGAAATTTATTAAAGAAATAAAGGACCTGCCTATAGATAAATACGACCTGGTTATTAATGATTTTGAACCGGTATCTGCCTGGGCATGTTATCTAAAAAACAAGCCTTGTATTGGTTTGAGTCACCAGGCTGCGGTATTACATGATAAAGCCCCATTGCCTGATGAAACCGATATGATGGGCAGGCTCATACTAAAAAACTATGCACCCGTTACCGCGCAATTTGGGTTCCATTTTAAGAGCTTCGATAAAAACATATTCACCCCGGTTATACGCCAGCAAGTGCGCGAGCAGGAAATAAGTAATAAGGGGCACTATACAGTTTACCTGCCGGCTTATGATGATAAGCGTTTAATAAAGCGCCTATCTGAGTTTAAAGACATAGAATGGGATGTTTTCTCAAAACATAATAAAAAGGTATTCAAGCACAAAAACGTATCCATACAGCCTATTGATAATAAGGCCTTTGTTAAAAGCATGGCAACAAGTGCGGGCATATTATGCGGTGGCGGCTTTGAAACCCCGGCCGAAGCCTTGTTCCTGAAGAAAAAACTATTGGTTATCCCCATGAAAAATCAATACGAGCAGCAGCTTAACGCCGCCGCCTTGAAGGATATGGGTGTACCGGTTATAAAAAGCCTTAAACCAAAACACGACGAAAAGATACTGGATTGGCTAAACAACGGCCAGGTTATTAAAGTAAACTACCCGGATAATACCCAAAAGGTGCTTGACCTGTTATTTGAACAATACGCAGAGACAAGTTATTTTACAGATACCTTGGTTACCCAGTAGTATTTTTGTTTATAACTGGAAAACCTGTTCTAATTGAACAGCAACGGGCGAGTTATCCGGGTTAACTTCCATGAGGTCGGCCATATAGGCCCACCATTTTTCCAGGATTTCTTGTTTTCCAAAGATTGCTCCCCTATCATCGGTATTATGTACCGCGAACAAGAGATCAGTTTCCTGGTCGTAAAAGATATGGTACTCATAAATACCGCCATCTGCCAATAGTTGTCGTATTTCCGGCCAGATCAAGGCATGCCGTCGCTTATATTCATCCCTGGCGCCCGGCTTTAACTTCATTTTAAATGCTACCCGGTTCATAATAGTCTATTATTTCAGCTCAATCAGTTTTACTGCAAAGGGTTTCATTACTACGGCATCAGCATCAACTACGGAGCGGGTTGCTTCATTATCTCCCGAATCCACATCGATGGTAGATACTTTCGCACCCTTAAAGTCAGGAGGCAATTTTATGGAGATAGCTCTGTTTCGTTTATTAAGGATCAACACCTTCCTGGCCCCCCCATCAACAAAAGCCTGCGCCAAAATATTATCGCCACTGTTGCCGCCTACATCAGTCTTGATCAGCAGGCTACCCGCCTTTATGTTGTCCTTAATTAACTTTAATACCCAGAAGCGGGCATTTGGTTTATTGTTGATGTAATTGATCATACTTACATCCGGAAACTGAGTGGGGAAACCTACCAACTGCGATTCGCCTATAACATCAATCCCCCTTTTGCTTAATTCAATAAAAAAGTAAGCATATACACTTGCCGACAGGTTCCAGTAAGCCGGTTCAATGGGCTGGTTGCGCATTTCGTCGTTCACAAAAGTTCCTAATTCATTAATATCGGTTTTGGTGTTTGGCGAGAGCCGCTTGCGGATACTCTCTATATAATTTACGCTGTTGATAAAACTCTCAGCTTTATCAAATACCGCATATTCATAAGCATCAAATTTCTGATTACTGTTAGCATTTGCATAGCAATGGTAAGATATCATATCGATAGGGATACCCGGTTTATGATTCGCCGGATCAAGAAAATACTCGAACCAGGCCGGGCTTTCATAAGCCAGGGCCATACCCACAAGTTTAGTATTGGGCAACACCGTTTTAATTGCGGTAACCATTGCGTCATAAATTTTGGTGTAAGTTTGGGGCGACATTTGATGCTCCAGGTCTGGCTCATTTAACACCTCCCAATAAGGGATATCATAATGGTAGCCCGATTTATGGTATTTGCCCAACTCATCTGTAAAACCACCTTTTGCGTACCAACTAATTAATCTTACATAATAATCAGTTAATTCCTTCATCGTGGTATCTCTTAACCGGTTGCCCCCTGCATACCCCCAGCCAACCTGGTTCGGATCAGCCGGATATGCTACCGGCTTGTCAGTTTTAAACATCCACTGCGGTATGGTGCTAAAGTTCAATATTACAGAATGGCCCTTTGTGTTTTCAAAGAAGTCGATGGTCATCGGGTCGATCAGGCTAAAATCCCAGGAAGTTTTATCAGCAGTTGGAGGTTCCAGTTCGGCAACTGCCAGTTTGGGGTATGGGAACCATGGAACATACCTGACGTAATCGGCATTAAGGTCTTTTAACGCGATGAAAGATGCATCGTGCATGGCGGCTTTCCGTCGCAGCATAGGGTTACCAACAACCTGTAAAGTTGGTGTCGATTTGGATATGGATACCTGCTCTCCCCAGTTTACTCTTAATGATTGGCTTTTTGCCGGGTAAATCGCAACGCAAAACAAGCACAGCACAACAATGGCTATATTTTTCATTTTTTTGATAATTAAGGTCCGAACAGGTATCCCTCTATCATAATAAGGTTACCTGTCTGCAATTGGTAACCGCAATTTATTATAATAATCAATACCAACCGTCCTTAACTATCTTATTTCAACACCACCCTTGTAGCCCCATAGCCAAACTTCTCTTTTAATGCATCCATAAAGGTTTGCACTTTGGGGTGTTTGCCTAACGCTTTATGGATTTCGTTACGCAGCGTACCATTGCCGGCGCCATGAATAAATACAATATCATTTAACTGGTGCACAATAGCGGCATCTAATGCTTTGTTGAAATAATCAAGCTGGATCTTTAGGATCTCGGCGCTGTTTATAAACTGGTAGTCGTCGCGCAGTTTTTCTATGTGCAGGTCAACCTCGCGGGATGGTTTGGTAACTACTACTTTTTCTTCTGCCAATTTATAAAAGCTTTCTTTTAGCTGTTCAGCATCTATTACAAAATCAGGCTCATCTACTTGTATCAGCCAGCCATGTTGATTAAGCACCGGCAAATTCTTCTTGCTTCCGGCAAAATTTTTGGCTTTAAACTTTTCCGTTATGGTTAATGGCGATGGTGCTTCAAAGTTTTGCGTAGTGTAATACAATACGTTTAATAACAGCTTTGGCCATAATTGAAGATCGGCCAATTGAGCCGAGTATATTTTCACTGCCGATTGCGGTACAACTATCCCGGCATATTCGCCTTTAAATACTTGTTTCTCGGTTGTTAAGGTGACAAGTAATTGAAATGAAGTATCATTTATCAAATTAAAATGCACTACCGAATTTGCTTTGGCATCGGGCACCACTCCTAAATAAACACCTTTTGTTTTAAACTCGCCTTGCGGTGTTTGTGGCTCGTTAGTATCAGCAGCAACTTCTGTTCCCGGTGCTTTGTAGCCATGCACAAGGGTAACTTTGCGGGCCAGTACAGGTATTTCAAAATCATCCTCAGTGGTTACACCTATCATTTCCTCGTCGATAATGCGGGTAATGTGGCCCTCCATTTTCTCGTCAACAAACCTTACAAAGTCGCCTAATTTATATTTCATATGCAGTATTAATTGGGCAAAGCTACCTTATATAATAGCATTACAGCAAACATTTAGCTTTAAATTGTTGTATTAGTGGTATTATGAAAATTTGTGACTTGAACCATTTTATTACCCCAACCACATCATGAATATTGTTAAACCCCAACCACTCGACCCACAACTACAATACAAGGTATTTGTACATAATTTGAACCGGATCTATTTTGCCAAAACTTACCTGGATAAAAAAATGCCCAACTTAATTGATATGGCATCGTTTAAAGGGCTTCAACATGGGATGACCGAATTTTGGGAAGATGTGAAAAAACAGATAGTCCGGATGGAAATGATCTACCAGATCATTAACGAATTACCATCTGATAAAAACTGTAATCCTCTTAAAGCCATTGTTAAAGATCAGTTTTGTCTGGATGAGAAGCATGAGATAGCCATTTTAAACGATATGGACCTTATTATGTATATGCAAATGTTAGAGCACATCAACATTGCCTGCTACGGTTTACTAAAAGTTATTGCCAAACAACTTAAGTACGACCATATAGAACAACTGCTAAAAGAATGTTTTGATGAGTGTGTAGATAACGATGAGCTGTTTGTACTTATAGCGAGGGAATATGTTCAATAAATCCGGCACAAATTCCTGTAAAAAAATTAAGCCACCTGCATAAAGCAAGTGGCTCGTTATAGCTATTTAATACCCCTATTAAAATAACCTGAGACAAATATAAAATATAATTTATCTGGCAACCAAACAAACCAGCCCACTATTATTAAAAACAGACGAATTAGTCAGTATTTTAACAGTTTTTAATGCTTTTACCAACAACCTTATAGCTAAATCTGATTTAATAGTCCTGGCAAGCTCCATTCTAAATTTCACTATTTGTGAAATAGTGTGTAGTATATCGTAGCTAAAATCCTATTTTTAGCCCCTCAAACCACGTATACGCGTATTGAGGTTTGCATTAATAAAATTATAAATGAAAGTTTTAAAATTTGGCGGAACATCAGTAGGTAGCCCGGAGCGCATGAAAAAGCTCCTGGATATTGTTGATGCTTCCGAAAGGCAAATTGTTGTGCTATCGGCCGTGTCGGGTACAACAAATAGTTTGGTAGAGATTGGGCAGGCATATTTATCGGGTGATAAACCCAGGGCTGCCTCCCTTATTGCTGCGTTAAAGGATAAGTACGAAATCTTTATAAATGAATTATTTGCTAAACCTGAGTTCTTAGCACAGGGGAAAGAAGTTATTGACTATCATTTTGGTTTATTGAGCAGCCTGGCTAACGACCTGTTTACTTCTATCGAAGAGAAGATCATATTAGCGCAGGGCGAGTTACTATCAACTACGCTGTACCACGTATATTTAAAAGAGATAGGTGTACCATCTGTTTTATTACCTGCATTAGAGTTTATGAAAACCGATGAGGATAATGAGCCGGATGTTGACCATATTACCGCGCAGCTTACACCATTATTAGAAGCCGCACCAAATAACAACCTGTTTATAACCCAGGGATATATTTGCCGCAATGCATTTGGCGAAATTGATAACCTGCGCCGTGGCGGCAGTGATTATACTGCATCATTAATTGGTGCCGGTATCCGCAGCGAAGAGGTACAGATCTGGACAGATATTGACGGTATGCATAACAACGATCCGCGGATTGTTAAGGGCACAAAACCTATCGCACAGCTATCATTTGATGAAGCTGCGGAGTTAGCATACTTCGGCGCTAAGATCCTGCATCCGCAAAGCGTGTTCCCGGCACAGAAATATAAAATACCGGTACGTTTGTTAAATACCATGGACCCACAGGCCCGGGGTACTTTAATAACCAACGAAAGCGAAAAGAACCAGATCAAATCTATAGCAGCAAAAGACGGCATTACGGCCGTAAAAATAAACTCGAGCCGCATGTTATTGGCCTATGGTTTTTTACGCCGGGTGTTCGAGGTTTTTGAGCGATACAAGACATCGATAGATATGATCACCACATCAGAAGTTGCGGTATCATTAACTATTGATGATACTACACATCTTGAAGAGATCTTGAGCGAGCTTAAAGCCTTCGGCGATGTTGAAGTTGATGCCGACCATACTATTGTTTGTGTAGTAGGCGATTTCTCGGCAGATAAGCACGGGTTTGGCTCGCGTGTGCTGGAAGCGATTAAGCACCTGCCGTTACGCATGATATCATACGGCGGCAGTAACCATAACTTATCTGTACTGGTTAAAACCGAAGATAAGGTGGAAGCTTTGAGGAGTTTGCACAGCAGGCTTTTTTAATGTCAGATTTCGGATTTTCGATTTCGAATTTATTGAATCAGTCATTTTTGACTTTTTAATTTTGAATTTTTACTTACTATAATGTTCAGTCCAGATACTATTACTAAATTTCAGTCTAACGAGACCCCATTTTATTATTATGATATGGAGGTGCTGCGCCAAACGTTACAGGCTTGCCATGATGCTTCGGCTAAATACAATTTCCACGTGCATTATGCTTTAAAAGCTAATTTTAACCCAAAAGTGCTGGATATGGTACAGCAGTTTGGTTTTGGTGCCGATTGTGTAAGTGGTGGCGAAGTTAAAGCCGCTATTGAGCATGGCTTTGGTAAAGAGAAAGTGGTTTTTGCAGGTGTAGGTAAATCAGACAAGGAAATAAACCTGGCTCTGGACGCTGACATCTTCTGCTTTAATGTGGAGTCGGTGCAGGAGCTGCATATCATCAATGAGTTGGCAGCTGCCAAAAATAAAGTAGCCAAAGTGGCCATCCGTATTAACCCTAATGTTGATGCGCATACACACCATTTTATTACTACCGGTTTAGATGAGAATAAATTTGGTGTTAACACCTGGCAATTAACGGATGTTGTTGAGGCCCTGCGCGCCAGCAAGAACCTTGAATTTTTAGGCATCCATTTTCATATCGGTTCGCAAATAACTGATATGGAGGTTTACAAAAGCCTCTGTATCCGCATAAACGAAATGCAGGACTGGTTTGAGGATCATGGCTTCCAGATAAAGGTATTAAATACCGGCGGTGGTTTGGGTGTTGATTATTATAATCCTGACACCAACACCGTAAGCGATTTTGAAAGCTATTTTAAAGTATTTAAAGACTTTTTAAATGTAAAACCGGGCCAGGAGGTTCACTTCGAACTTGGCCGTGCGTTGGTAGCACAAAGTGCGTCATTAATTTCGAGGGTGCTGTATGTTAAAAACGGGCAAAAGAAAAATTTCCTCGTACTTGATGCCGGGATGACCGAATTGATCCGCCCGATGTTGTACCAAGCGTATCATGTGATAGAAAATCTAACTCAAAACTCATCACCCAACACTCAAGACTTAAAATACGACGTCGTGGGACCGATCTGTGAGAGCACCGATTGTTTTCGCAAGGATGTTGATCTGCCTGAGTCTTTCCGCGGCGATATTATAGCAGTACGTACTGCAGGCGCTTATGGCGAGGTAATGGCATCAGGCTATAACCTGCGCGACAGGGTGCAGAGTGTTTATTCGGAGTAGTTAGAACTTATACCCTACCCGAAAGAGTATGCCGTGGCCTGCTTCCAAAGTGCCAAAGTAATTTTTGAACTGGATATAGTAGCTTGCCTTCGGGAATAGCGCGCGAAACATCTTTTCGGTTGTGGTGTCGTCTTTATAATAGGTGTCATTAAGGGGATCATGCCCAAGCGTCGTCCCTAAAAACCCACGGATGCCATGCTGAAACCCGTTATTATCCCTGTTATGAAATATTACTTCGGTAGTTAAGCCTATACTAACCAGGTCGGTCCTGTCGTCAACATAAAAGCCTCCTACTTTGGAAAGATCCCGCCTCAATGTATTGTAATCGCCAAATTCGTGGCTGTAGGCCGCTTCAACACCAATAAACCTAAAGTCTGCCCTCTCATTATGCACAAAAGCATTAATTGACATTCGGCCGCCAACGGCACCGAAAAATCGGTCACTAAAATAGCCTGCCGCACTTTTATTGTTTTGCCCGCTCTGGTAATCGCCCAAAACACCAAAGCCTCCGTAGGAGAAGTTGAAATTATCAAAAACGTAAGCATGGCTAATATCAACCTGCCCGCTTGTTATTACATCATTAAAATTATAGTTGGTATACAAATTTAGTCCTGCGGAAGCATAAGTAGCTTCCTTTAATGTATCGAAAGATGCCGGTTTTGGCTGATACGCTATATCCTGGTGAAAAAGTGCTGGTGAGTAAACATGCGCACATGATGACAATAAAGATACAGTAGCTAAAAGGAATAGGTATTTAATTTTCATAAATAATCAATTAAACTTAATCGAATATACAATATTATTTAACCTGCGATCAACTGGTCAAAAAAATCACCTGTATAATCAGCAGCAAAATGCAGGATGTTTTTATAAGCATCAAACTCGTGCTGTTGGTGTGTTGTGGTTAATATCACCGCGTTCATCCCTGCGTTTAAGGCTGCTTCGGCTCCTTTGGGCACATCTTCAAATACTAAGCAATCGGTTACCGATACATAAAGTTTTTGGGCTGCTTTTATATAGGTTTCGGGGTTCGGCTTGCTTAGTTCTACATCATCAGCACTAATTATGGCTGTAAAATAATGCCTGATGTTTAAGTTATCCAACACAAAATCAATATTGTACGGTATAGCAGCCGATCCGATAGCCATAGGGATGCCTTTTTGCCAGGCAGCTTCCAGGAATTTATCAAGGCCGTTAACCAGTTTAAGATGCGGTAAAAACTCAGCCTGGTATTGTTTTTCTTTTTCGAGCGATATAGTATTCATCTCATCCAAAGTAAACCTGTCTTGCCCAAACATGCGTACAAGCACCTCCGGGTTTTTACCATACATCTGCTGCTTTACTTCGTCCGCGGTGAAACTCCCTCCTAACTCGTCGTTTAATAATCGCCGCCAGGCTTTGGCGTGGTATTCCATGTCATCAACCATGGTACCGTTTAAATCAAAAATAAAAGCTTTCATAGATGCAGCAATTGGCTATTGTGGCTTAACGGTAGTTTTGAGTAGTGAGTTATCTTACAACTTTACTCATCACTCAAAACCCATAACTCATTACTATTACTGCAGTTTTATCTGCAGCGTATCGGTAATCACAATTTCGGGCTTGCCTTTATAATCTATCACCTGCCCTGTTATGCATACTTTTTTGCCTTTAAAATATTCTTCGGGAGCAACTTTAAATTTTTTACGGTCATCTCCTTTTATTAAAAGAGTAAGTACTTCGTTAGGGTGGCTGCCGCCAACATCCACCAAAGTGATGTTTGATCCGCTTAAAAATTTGCCGCCGAATACCTGGTCGCAAATAACAACTTTCTCGTTGATATGCTTTGCTGCGTCTTTAGCAGTGATGCTGGTTTGCCCGTAAGATCTTATGGTAGTTGCCGCTATTACTAAGCCGGTAAGGATGATCAGTTTTTTCATTTTGTGTTTAATTATTAACGGTAAAAATACAAATTATAGTGCTTTATAAGGCGGCTGTTTATAGCCTGCCGCCATTTAAATTACTTAGCGGTTACCTTTATTATTGTTATTATAGCTATATTTGCGCTTTAATAAATAAAATAATGCAAAAAGAAGGAACAGTAAAATTTTTCAATGAAACAAAAGGATTTGGCTTTATTACACCAGAAAACGGTGGCCAGGATGTATTTGTTCATTCAACAGGTCTGATCGACGAAATCCGTGAAAACGATAAAGTTGAGTTCGAAGTAGAGAACGGCAGAAAAGGCCTTAATGCGGTAAATGTAAAAGTTATTTAATTATAATATTTTCAACACGTATTCAAAAACATCCGCCCAATGGGCGGATGTTTTTTTTTGGCCTCACCCCGGCCCTCTCCAAAGGAGAGGGAGTACTACAAAGTGTATATTTTTTCGATAATAAACCCCTTCTCTTTTGGAGAGGGGCTGGGGTGAGGCTGCTTGGCACTGTTGTTGTGTTACAGGTATATATCTACATAAAAATTTGAGAATCATGAAAGATCAATCGAAACTTATAGCAGCATTATTGGTAGGTGCAGCGGCAGGCGCAGTACTTGGATTATTATTTGCACCTGATAAAGGCGAAGAAACCAGGGGCAGTTTAGCCGGTTATGCCGATGATTTTGTTGGAAAAGCAAAAGACCGTGCCCGTTCTGCATCAGATCAGTTAAAAGAATATGGCAACAGTGCCTACGAGAAAGCTAAATCAAAATTTGGCAGCGCGGCTGATGATCTGTATAATTATAGAGACGGTGTGTCTGACGAGATCCGCTCAAAAGGTGACGATATTGCCGATGAAGCGAAAGACAATGTAAATAAAGCAAAATCAAAAGTAAAAAATGTGGCAGACGACGTAAATGATTCTATCCAGGAAGCATAATCCACATTAAATATATTGAGACGCCCTTATTTGTTTTCAAATAAGGGCGTTTTGTTTTTATTGCTTTTCTGAGATCTTCATCAATTCCTTTAAATATTCTCCCCAAACTGTTGGGTTGGAGTGCGTGCCGTGACCTGACGTTTGATCGGTTATAGGCAATAGGATATATCGCCCTTTGGCTACCTTTTTTATCTCTCGTTCCATAAAGCCCAGTTCAGGCGGGTTTACTTCGTCATCAGCCGAGTTTATAGCAAACAAAGGTGCTTTTATCTTATCTAAATATGGCGATGGGTTATAATTGCGCGATGCATCAAAAGCATAGATCACGTCGTTTGCATCAAGCGTGGTTTGGTAGCGCTTCCAGGTACGTTCAACTATTGCATCTTCCTGCGCGCGGGTTGGTGCAGCTTTTTGCATCTGCAACGGACTGCTGCCCATAAACATTAAAACCGCGGCGGCGCCTATCAAGCCCTCTTTAGGTTGTGTTTTATATTCGCCGCCCATCCAGGCCGGGTCGTTTTCTATCAGGTCGATAGCTAATTTGCGCGTCATACGGTTACGGCCGGCAATCTCGACCGGGTTACTGGCCAGCGGCATCAACGCATCCATAAAATCGGGATAGGTATAACCCCAAACCCAGGTATGCATGGCGCCCATTGATGTACCCATAACCAAACGCAGGTGATTAATGCCCAAATGCTCTGTTATAAGCAAGTGTTGCGCCTTTACCATATCGTTATAAGTATACTTCGGAAACTTCATGTGCAGGCCGTCGCTGGGCTTGCTTGATTTGCCGTGGCCTATGCCATCAATAAATACGATGAAATATTGAGTTGCATCCAATGTTTGCCCCGGCCCGAATAAATTACCAGAGAACCTTTGAATCCCAACCAACCCCTTCGAGTCGCCGGTGGTGCCATGCGTTATTAATATTCCGTTATTGATATTGCCCGACGCGTCCTTATGCGGTTGGCCTACCGTGATGTAGTGGATATTCATTTCGGCCAGTTTTTCGCCGCTTTCAAAAGTGAAATCTTTGGCTTTGTAATCGCCTTCTACGGGTGTGGGGTAGGTTGATTGAGCATGAATGAATTTCACAGGTGCAATCAACAGCAATAAAATAAAGTATACATTTTTTAACATGGCATCGGTCTTTAACTATCGACCTAATTTACAAAACATAAATCACAAAAAAAGCCCCCGATAAATCGGAGGCTTTCATATTTATTTAAACCGAGGTCTTATAATTTACCCAATTCCTGAACTAAATCGATCAGTTTGTTTGAGTAACCCCACTCGTTATCATACCATGATACAACTTTAACAAAGTTGTTATTTAAAGCGATACCTGCTTTAGCATCAAAAATTGATGTACGTGCATCACCTTTAAAATCTTCAGATACTACTTCGTCTTCAGTATAACCTAAAATACCTTTCAACTCACCTTCTGATGCTTCTTTCATTGCAGTTTTAATCTCCTCGTAAGTAGCAGGAGTTTTAAGACGTACAACCAGGTCAACTACAGAAACGTCGGCAACCGGCACGCGGAATGACATACCTGTTAATTTACCTTTCAATTCAGGAAGAACTAAACCAACCGCTTTAGCAGCGCCTGTTGATGAAGGGATGATGTTTTGGTAAGCACCACGGCCACCTCTCCAGTCTTTTGCAGACGGGCCATCAACTGTTTTTTGTGTAGCAGTTACCGCGTGGATAGTGCTCATTAAACCTTCTTCAATACCAAACTTGTCGTTTAATACTTTAGCGATAGGTGCTAAACAGTTAGTGGTACATGATGCGTTTGATACGATAGTTTGATCTGCTCTTAGCAATTTATGGTTAACACCCATTACAAATGTAGGGGTATCATCTTTTGCCGGCGCGCTCATTACTACTTTTTTTGCGCCTGCGTCAATATGTTTTTGTGCAGTATCAATAGTTAAGAATAAACCGGTTGATTCGATAATCACCTCGGCACCTACTTCGTTCCATTTAAGGTTAGCAGGATCTTTTTCGGCAGTTACACGTATAGTTTTACCGTTTACAACCAAATGTCCGCCTTCAACAGCAATAGTGCCTTTAAACTGACCATGAGTTGAATCGTATTTTAACATGTAAGCCATGTAATCAGGCTCAACAAGGTCGTTAATACCAACAACTTCAATATCTGGTCTGTCAACTGCAGCTCTAAAAGCCAGGCGTCCAATACGGCCGAAACCGTTAATTCCTATTTTCATGATTTTTTAATTTTTATTTGAATAATACGTTAATAGATTGTTTATAGGTTCTTTTATAATGCCCGCAATTTCAAGCCCTGCTTCGGCACAGGTTTCACGCAGATAATCCTGGAATGCGAAAGCAACCGAGCCTTCAAAATGTAAAGCCGCTTGCGGGTATTGCTTATGTAAAGGTAACAAGTATGTGGATATTAGTCTATTAAATCCATCTTTTATGACGTTCTTCAGATATTCGTCTCCATCATTCTCTATAAAAAAATCGCTGAACGAGCTTAAATACAACGCGGTTTGTTTTTGGCGATATACTTTCTCTAACAGCGTTTTCCTGTCAGCCTCATATTTATGTACAAATTTTTTCCGGAGGTTTTCAGGCAATGTCTCATTCATAAAACTCTTGATGAGCTGCCTGCCCAACCAATTGCCCGATCCTTCATCCGCCAGTATGTATCCTAAACCGTAATTGTTTGGCTTAACCTTGCGCCCATCATACCAGGCGGCGTTTGATCCGCTGCCGCAAATGCCAATTATGCCTGGCGTGTTGCGGTAACAGGCAATAGCGGCGCCCTCAATATCATGCGAGATACTTACTTTGGCAAATTTAAAAAACGTTGAGAATGCATTTTGCACTATAGCCTGCAGTTCTTTCGACGAAGAACCGGCACCGAAAAAATAAATACGCTTTATTTCCTCCGCATGATGGATCAGGTTGATGTTCTTATTCAGGATCTGGACGATGTGCTTCTCATCAATGAAATAGGGATTAATACCATTTGTTTTGAAGGACGCAATTGTTCTCCCTTTGTCTGACAAGCGCCAGTCTGCATGGTTTGATCCGCTATATACAACCGCGATCATTATATGGAAAGTACCTCCACCATTTGTAACAGGTCTGCTTCCAGCTTAAAATCATGATGGCTTAAAGCCTCATCAAGCGGGGTTAGTTTAATATGATTAGCCTCAAGCCCAACCATTTTTTGGCTATGGCCGGCAACAAGCGCATTAACTGCAGCAAAACCAAGGCGGCTGCCTAAAACACGGTCGAAACTGCTTGGCGCCCCACCTCTTTGCAGGTGGCCCAATACCGTAACCTTTATATCGTAATTAGTAATCTCTTTTTGAACGGCTTTGGCCAGGTCGTAGATCCCGCCGGTTTTATCACCTTCGGCAACTATAACTATACTTGATGATTTCTTGTTGGATTGGCCCTCTTTTAGATGTTTGATCAGGTCATCAATAGCGGTTGATTTCTCAGGCAACAAAATAGCCTCTGCACCGCATGAAATACCCGCACGTAATGCAATAGCGCCCGAATCGCGGCCCATCACCTCAACAAAAAATAAACGATCGTGCGAGTCGGCCGTATCGCGTATTTTATCAATAGCTTCAATAACGGTGTTGGTTGCAGTATCAAAACCTAAAGTATAGGTTGATCCGTAAAGGTCATTATCAATAGTACCCGGTATGCCTATTACAGCAACATCAGGATATTTTTGAGAAAAACGAAGCGCACCTGTAAATGTACCATCGCCGCCAATTACCACTATGCCCTCAATACCATGAGCCTTAATATTCTGGTAAGCGGTCTCCATACCTTCCTCGGTACGAAAAGGCAGGCAGCGTGCTGTTTTTAAAATAGTACCGCCTAAATTTAATATGTTACTTACAGAGCGGGTGCCCATGTCGTACATATCGTTCTCAATCATCCCTTTATACCCCTGCTTTATACCAACAACATGTAAGCCATTAAATATCGCCGTACGTACAACTGCCCTGATACACGGGTTCATTCCCGGTGCGTCGCCGCCTGATGTTAGTACCCCGATTTTTGAAATTTTACCCATCTTTTATACCAAAAAAATTTTGCACGAATATAAGGTGTGAAAATTACACCGTTAAATTTATTTTTATTTATTTTTGAAACCAATAAGCAAATATCTTAATAAATTATTAACTTAATTACAACGCCACTTTGGAAGAGAAATTACCCGGATTTGAGTCTATATTCTCCATCGACTGTTTAATTTTTGGGTTTGAAGCAGGGGAACTAAAAATACTTTTAATTGAACGTAATGATGAGCCTTTTAAGGATTGGTACGCCTTGCCCGGTTATATTGTTAAGCAGGACGAGAGCCTGGATGATGCCGCCGATCGTATTTTATACGAGCTGACCGGGCTGCGAGATTTGCAAATGAAGCAGTTCCACACCTTTGGCGAGGTTGACCGCCACCCGCAGGGCCGTGTAATAACTGTAGGATACTATGCCTTAATACGCATTACCGGGCAAAAAGAATTAAGGCCGATTAGCCAGTATGCCCGTAAAGCGATATGGCACTCGGTTAACAATTTGCCGAAGCTGGCTTTTGACCATACTGAGATCTTTAACAACGGCTTCGGTAAGATCCGCAGGCGGTTAAACCACCAGCCTTTGGCGTTTGACCTGCTACCCGAAAAATTTACGCTTACTCAATTACAGGGCTTATATGAAGCTATCCTGAACAAAAAACTGGATAAACGTAATTTCCGCAAAAAAATGCTGAGCTATGGCTTTTTGAAGGAGCTGGTTGAAAAACAAAAAGGGGTATCCTATCGCGCGGCTAAACTATATAAGTTTGACAAACGCAAGTATGCCAAGATCTTTCAGAATGAGCTGACAGCGTAGTAGTTCTGAGTAATGAGTGATGAGTCTTGAGTTCTGAGTGATGAGTCTTGAGTTCTGAGTGATGAGTCAGAAAAACTAATTTACTTATACATAGATTTAAACAAAAAATGCAGACCGATCGGTCTGCATTTTTTGTTTAGTACTTTCATCTTGACTTAAAACTCAAGACTCAAAACTCACTACTCAAGCCTATGCCTCAGCCGCTAACTCCTGGTGGAATTTAACAAGGCTATCTATAGGCGAGCGGATAATATTACCCACTTCCATGCCGTTTTCTTTACAAACTTCTTCTAACACATTACGGAAGTTGTAACCAACCGAACCGATACAGTTAAAAGTATATTTTTGATAATCAGGATAATGCGTTACAAGGTTTTTAAAGAAATCTTCAAAAGACGTTTTAACCAGGTTGCGTGAGTACTGGATGTTAACATTGTTATCATACACAAACTTGCTGAAACTTGCGCAAAAACGGTTTGCCAATGGTTTGGTGTAAACTTCTTCGTTAACATCATCAGGTGTTAATTTAAATGTTTCCCAAAATAACTCACGTACAGCCTCCGGCATATAACCACGGATATAATCGGTCAACAATTTTTTACCAATATAACAACCGCTACCTTCATCGCCTAATATATAAGCACCCGAATCGATATTGTTAATGATATCTTTTCCATCATAAAGGCAGGTATTTGTACCGGTACCTAATATTGCAGCAAAGCCCGCGTTTCTGCCTAACAAAGCACGTGCAGCAGCCAATAAGTCATGCCCTATATTTACCTGCGCTTTTGTAAAAACAGCGCTCATAGCTTCTTTAACCTGGTTACGCTTCTCTTCGGTAGAGCAGCCTGCACCGTAGTAATTTACTTCTGTTATTTTATCTTTTTCAAGATCAGTTGGCAAGCTTTCGTTTAACGAATTGATGATGTATTCGATACTCGAAAAGTAAGGGTTGTAACCCTCTGTGTTAAAGTAAACCTTTACACCCTCATCGTTAAGTAAACACCAATTTGTTTTAGTTGAGCCACCGTCAGCAATAATGATCATACCTTTAAGTTTTTTAAAATAGTCGCTAAATGTATAACTTCTTCTTGTAATAAAAATATTTGTAATAAAAAAAATATGACCAACCCTATAGTTTATATTAATATTACGTTAAGGTTTCGGTGATATCTATAGCAGGTGCAATAATAAAAAGTTAAAATTCTAATTTAATTTTAAGCAGAATTTTGCATCTTTGCACCGCTCCTGGTACTTCAGGAACGATGGTCCTATTAGAACAGCGGATCAGAGCATCCCGACTTGTAGTCGGGAAGGTCTTTGGTTCAAACCCTGATGGGATTAGTTATGATAAAGTGATGGTCCTATAGCTCAGCTGGATAGAGCAACAGATTTCTAATCTGTAGGTCTCAGGTTCGAATCCTGATGGGATCACTTAATTATAAAAGCTTCTTGGTGGATACTGAGGAGCTTTTTTGTTTTAAAGTAACCTCAAGATCGGATTTAACGTAATTAGAAGCTAAGTTGAATCAATTTGAATAATTATCTTTGATCTTAATCACGATGCCTAAGCCAAATAATAGACTTGGAACCACAACAATTAAATAATGATATTTACTTCTGCCCATTTCGTTATTTTCTTTTCGGTTTTCTTCTTGTTGTACTGGACCGCCTTTAACAAAAGCCTAAATCTCCAAAATCTGTTTATATTACTGGGGAGCTATATATTTTATGCTTACTGGGACTGGCGCTTTCTGTTTTTACTAATTGGCAGTTCGGCTCTTAACTATTTTTTAGGTATTTGGATAGCCAAAAGCCAGGCAGAAAAGCATCGCAGGGTATTACTTTGGATAGGCCTGTTGCAGGGGCTGGGCTGTTTGCTTTTCTTTAAATATTACAACTTTTTTATCGGGTCGTTCATCGCTTCCTTTTCAAAGTTTAATGTTGTTTTAGACATTCATACCTTAAACATCATTCTTCCCCTGGGTATAAGCTTTTATACATTTAAAACCATCAGCTATTTACTGGACATAAAAAAGGGAAAGATCGAACCCGCTTTTGATTGGGTTGTATTCTTTTCGTACGTCGCCTTTTTCCCCGGTTTATTGGCCGGCCCTATTGATCGCCCTAAAACGCTAATTCCTCAATTAGAAAAAAAGCGGGTTTTCAATTACCTGCAAGCATCAGATGGCATGCGCCAGATTTTATGGGGTGTGTTTAAAAAAGTGGTGATAGCCGATAATTGCGCAGCCTTTACTTCCATGGTATGGGATAATTATAAAACAGAGTCGGCAAGTACACTTTTGTTTAGTGCCTTTTTATATACCATACAGATCTATGCAGACTTCTCAGGATACTCTGACATCGCCATCGGAGTTGCCAATTTACTTGGGATCAAGATCACAAGGAACTTTAACTTTCCGTTTTTTGCGCAAAACATCGCCGATTTCTGGCGCCGTTGGAATATATCCCTAACATCCTGGCTTACCGACTATGTATTCACCCCATTAAGCATCTATTTAAGGCGTTTAGAAAAGCTGGGCATTATAATAGCCATACTCATAAATTTTACGGTCATCGGCATCTGGCATGGTGCTAACTGGACATTCATCCTGTTTGGTTTTTTGCATGGGAGTTACTATATCCCGCTTATTTTACGGGGTACTATGAACAGGAAATCAACAAAGGCTGTCGGCAGGTATCTTTCGTTCTCGACCGTTGCAGGCATGTTGGGCACCTTTTTACTCGTCATGTTTACTTTTGTAATTTTCCGTTCGACAGACATAGCACAGGCGTTTGATTATTTAAGCCGGTTATTTTCACGTTCGTTATTTTCAGGAATAAATATTTATGAAAAAGTGAACATGGCAGCGGCTTTGCTAAGTATAACTATCATGCTTATTGCCGAGTGGCTACAAAAGGACAAGGAACACGCTTTACAGATTGATGCTATAAAAAGTCTAGGAGCCAGGGCTTTGATCTATGCTTTTTTGATCGCCATGGTGCTCGGCTTTTCGCCTACCGTTTATGCCGATTTCATTTATTTTAAGTTTTAGGATCAGATGGAAAAGTCGTTAAAAGTGTTTTTATTAAAAGTCTGCTTATTCACGGTTCCCATATTTCTCTTGTTCGAGATCTTCTTTCGCCTGGGCCTGTACCCGATATTTACTACTTCAGGAAACCTCGACGCAAAGATCATATCATTACAAAAGCGGCATTTTAAACATATCGATATTATAATGACTGGCTCATCCGTTGGTGGATATGATATTGTAGACAGCGCAATAGCCGGCTCGTTCAACAAATCGTATTATAACCTATCATCCTGGGGCCTGCAGGTAATAGACATGGAAGCGTTAGATAAAACGTGGGTAGAGCGTTATCATCCTAAATACCTTATCGTAGTTTCTATATTATCAGATTTCAGGCGGCCGGACAGGGGCATTTTTACCAATTATGTCAATACAGATAATTGGATCAAAAACAATTTTCCGGAGTATTTTTATTTTAGCGATTATCGTTCTATCTCCCAACTCATCCGCCGAAAAACCGGGGCGTCGTTCTCTTTTAATAGCCTGGGTGGGCAACCGTCCCCTTTTATCCACGAGGATAAAAAAAAGCATAAATGGGTAGCCGAAGATGATAGTTTCCCCACCGCTTATACCCAGGCAAATTATAACGCTTTAAATTCATTAAGTTCTTTTTTAAAACAACAGCAGGTTAAATTGATCTTCATACAGGCTCCTGTAGCCAATTCACGTTCGGGCGAGGCGTTTTATAAAACGATGATAGCACGGCATTTCAATACCTGCAAAAATATAGTGGAGCGGAACAACGGCGTTTACTTAAACTATTATGATCGCGCTTCATTTTCTGATAGTATGTTTTACGATAAGAACCATTTAATACGTAAAGGCGCTGTTATATTGACAAAAAAAATTGCGGAGGACCTGAAAAACATCATTAAATAATCCGGGCATTTTATAACAGGTTTCAGTTCAATTAGCAATTGAATGCACGCAAAATGTTATGATATAGCATAATACCCATTAATTAAACGTACCTTGCCAACTTATATAAAATAATCATGGCAACAGGAACAGTAAAATTTTTTAATGAATCAAAAGGCTTCGGCTTTATTACACCAGACGCAGGTGGCAAAGAAGTATTTGCACACGTAACAGGTTTGATCGATGAGATCCGCGAAGGTGACGCAGTAACTTACGAAGTAGAAGATGGTAAAAAAGGCCCAAGTGCCGTTAACGTTAAAATCGCGTAAGTTTGGCAAAATCTACAGCAACATTTAGTAAAAAGGAAAAAGAAAAAAAGCGCCTTAAAAAATCGCAGGATAAAAGGGAAAAAGCCGAAGAGCGTAAGTCTAACTTCGTAAAAGGCAAAACCCTGGAAGATATGATGGCCTACATTGATGAACATGGCAACATCACTTCTACCCCGCCCGACCCGTCGCGCAAATTAAAGGTCAATTCCGAAGATATCCAGATCGCTATCCCTAAACAGGAAGATATCGTTCAGGAGATAGTCCGCAATGGCATCGTCGGTTTCTTTAATGATGCAAAAGGCTACGGCTTTATCAAGGACCTGCAATCGCAGGAAAGCATATTTGTGCATGTTAATGCATTAACAGAGCCTATTAAAGAAGGTAACAAAGTAACCTTCGAGATAGAGCCAGGCGCCAAAGGTCCAACGGCGGTAAAAGTCAAAATTTCTAAATAAACAAATAAAGCCGGGTAGTTATCCGGCTTTTTTGTTTAGTGAGGTGTCTGTTCTGAAACTAAATAACTTTAATATTCAGGATAATTGACGGGATATTTATTTCCTTTCAGCAATTCCATTATACCATAGGGGTTTATCACTAAACCGATATATGAGTGTAAATGCTCACTCTTTAATCTACCGACCTTTGTAAAGCCTTTATCTGCAATTTTCCAAACATACCAATTGCTTGAAACTATTTTTTGCTCGCCGATTTTGGAACCATAATCATTAGTTCCTCGAAATAATACATCATTAAGTTGAATTTCTTTTTGGACATTACCGACTTTTTCCCATAAGGTTAATTTTATGCCATGACTAACTGAGCAATGCGCATAAAAATCAATTTCATCTTCGATAATTATTGATAAATCCGCATTGGAGGCTGATAGGTAGCATTTTTTGAAAGCTCTAATTACATTGCTATTTAATTGATTAAGATCATTAGCTACGTATTGAAAATACCTTTTATGATTGCTGTCAATTTGAGCACAAAATACATCCCCTAATTTTGTAATAACTCTTTTCATTTGTTTATAATTCAGACTGCTTGTACCTATATTAGTTCGAGATTACCTAAATCTACATATTTAAATCAAAACCCCTCCCCGCGTGTTCTATTTATATGAAAAAGCACACCGTACCCAACGAACCAGAGGAAATGCCGGTAGAGCCTGATCGCCCGGAAATAAAACAACCGGTTAATCCGGAGCAACCCGAATTCCCGCAAAGAGAGATACCCGATGTACCGCAGGAATTGCCCCCACCTACGGTAGAACCAGGCGAGCCAAAGGTTATTTAAAAATGCCTTATACTTTTAATTTCTGCCAGTTGCTTTTTAAGGCCCGGTAAAGTTCTAATTCGTCGTCCGACATTGATTCGGTAACGTTGATAGATTTACCATTTAACCCGTTAATTACGTAATTGGTTCTGATGGTATCAAAAAACTGGATCTTAAATTGATTATTTAACGTAACGTTATTTTGCACGATAGCTTCAAACGTGGTTTTAAAATTTTCCTTCTGGACTTCGGTAGCAAAGGGTTTAGATGACATAACACATTAACTTATTGAGGGTTTAAATGTTTTAAAAAATATAGCCGCAGTTGATTATCAGCGCCTAATGTAGTGATATTCCGAAAATATCTGAGAGCGCTTTTTTAGCCGCGTTATATCCGCACATACCATGCACACCCCCACCCGGAGGTGTTGATGATGAACAGATATACAAACCCTTAGCCGAGGTTTTATAAGGCGACCACCGCAATGCCGGGCGGGTAAATAACTGGCCGATATCCAAGATCCCGCCATTAATATCGCCGCCGATATAGTTGGGGTTGTAGGCTTCAACCTGCGCGGTATTCATGGTATGTTTGGCCAGTATCAGATCTTTGAAACCGGGTGCAAAACGCTCTACCTGTGCCTCGATAGCGGCCGTCATATCCTGTGTTGATCCATTGGGTACATGGCAATAGGCCCAGGCGGTATGTTTGCCTTCGGGAGCACGGCTGCTATCAAATAAACTTTGCTGAGCTAACAGCACAAATGGCTTTTCGGCCTGGCGGCCCCGGCTGGTTTGCAGTTCGCCGGCTGCAATTTCTTCAAAAGTATTGCCCAGGTGTATGGTGCCTGCCTCGCGGCATTCGGCTGCAGTAAAAGGGATTGGGCCGTCAAGCGCCCAGTCTATCTTAAATACACCCATTCCATAGCGGTAACGCTCTAACTGCCCTTTATAAATCGACGAGAATTTATGCCCGGCTATCTGCAACAATTGCTTTGGCGTAACATCAAATAATACGGCCTGTGCCGATGGCAACTGATCTAACGATTGAATATATGCCCCTGTTTCAATCGTGCCTCCTATCGACTTAAAATAGCCCGCCAACGCGTTTGCTATCGACATTGATCCCCCTTTTGGTATCGGCCATCCTTTTAAGTGCCCGGTAGCCATTAGCACTAACCCTATAGCTGTAGTACTTAAATTACTCAGCGGTTGGATAGCGTGCGCCGCCATGCCGCCAAATAAGCCCCGTGCTTCGGTAGTTTTAAAACGTTTAACAAAAGTTTCGGCGCTGCTTAAGGCCTTAAGCCCAAATTGTGCCATTACAAGCGGGTGTCGTGGGAAATGTAGCGGCCCTAATGCATCCTGGTCAATTAATGGCCAGGCGCCGGTTAGTTCGCGCATTAACGCGGTATAGGCTTTGGCGTCCGTACCTAAATAGTCGGCGGTGTTTTTGATGGATCTGTCTAATACGGCAGCAGTGCCATTATCAAACGGATGCGCAGCATTTAAAGTGGGGGGGATGTACTCCAGTCCAAAATCTGCCAGCGGCAAAGTCTTAAAAAATGGTGATGCTAAGGCTAACGGATGGATTGCCGAACAAACATCATGTGTAAAGCCGGGCAACGTTAACTCGGCCGAGCGTAAGCCACCGCCTATCTCATCTTTGCCCTCTAACAATAATACGCTTAGCCCCTGCTGCTGCATCAATATAGCCGCAGCCAGGCCGTTAGGCCCCGAGCCTACTACAATAGCATCAAAATCATGTTTTTCTGAGGTCATGTTATAAGCAAATATAGGTTATCAAAATTTTATAGTAGTTTTAAACCACCTGTAAACGCTATTTTATGATCAAAATAAGACACATCGCTATATTGGCAGCATTGGGTTTGCTTACCATATCCTTATTAAGCTTTATAAAAGGGCCGAAACCAAAGCCACAGGCCAATAAGCCGCTCAATATTATTTTGGTGATAGTTGACCAATGGCGCGCAGATGCTACCAAACACGAAGGTTTTAAATTAAATACTACACCGTTTTTAGACAGCCTTGCCAGCGACGGCACCTGGTTTAACAAAGCCTATTGCGCCGCGCCTATCTGTGCGCCAAGCCGGATCTCGATGTTTACCGGCCGGTTCCCCAGCGCTACACATGCCCGCTCAAACTTTAATTTGGTGGATGCCAGCTACCAAACCGACCTGGTGAGCGTTTTAAAATCAAAGGACTATGCAACGGGTTTTGTAGGCAAGAACCATACTTACCTAACTCCGGCAATGTTCGATTACTGGCATAATTACGATCACTTGGGCGAACCAAAAGTAACCGATCCGCAGAAATTAGCGATGAACAAGTTTTTAGGAAGCACCAATTTTTATATGAGCGAAAAGCCTGCACCGTTCCCGGCAAGCATGCAGCAACCATCGCGCATTATAAAAACCGGCGAGGAATGGTTAACCAGTCAGAAAACGGCGGGGAGTACCAAACCGTTTTTTCTGTACCTGTCCATCCCCGAACCGCATAACCCTTACCAGGTGTCGGAGCCATATTATTCTATGTTCCCGGCTAAAGACCTACCTCAGTTTAAGGCGGGCGCGGCATCATTGGCTACTAAGGGTAACAAGTGGGCCCTGCAGCGCGGTTTGTTCCACATGGGTTATGGCGATTACGAGAAGCAGATCCCACGCATCCGCAGTAATTATTACGGTATGATGCGCCTGATAGACGACCAGATGCGTGGCCTGATGAACTACCTCAAGCAAAACGATCTATACGATAACACGGTAGTGATCTTCGTTGCCGATCATGGCGATTTTACCGGTCAGTATGGCCTGATAAAAAAGGGTGTTGAAGTACCCGAGTGCCTAACCCGTATCCCAATGATATGGCATGGCCCCGGTATTGTTAAAAGCAAGCTGCCACATAGCGCGCACGTAAGTAACGTGGATATTATGCCGACCATTTGCACCATGATAGGCGCGCCTATCCCGGACGGTGTGCAGGGCCGCAGCTTATGGCCGCTGTTAACGGGAAAAGCCTACCCTAAAGAGGAATTTAACAGCATGATGGTGCAACAGGGTTTTGGCGGATTAAACTATGTCAATTTTGAGGAGTACGACCCATACACCCAGGATGGCACCGTTACCAAAGGCCGGCAGGAAGCAGATGAGCTAAACACCTGGAGCCAAAGCGGTACCATGCGAATGCTGCGCAAAGACGACTGGAAGCTGGCTTACGATATGCAGGGCGCGGGTCAGCTTTATAACCTGACGACCGACCCCGAAGAATTAGTTAACCTTTTCGGCAATGGTAAGTATTTAAAGAAACAGGACGAACTGCTGCGCGACCTCATGACCTGGGACTTGCGCACGCAGGACCCGCTACCCATGCCGCATAAGCAAGGCAAGCGCCAGTACGGCTATAAAAAAGATCCGTTTAATTATTGGACACCGTATAAGGATGAACCTGCTAAAAATTTGCAGAAGAATTTGAAGTTATAAGAATACTCTACAAATTAAGTATGTCCCGTTAGGGACTACCCATTTGTAGAAACCCAACCCACCCGATATTTTGCGCCGTAGGTGCAACCCATAATAAATTGATTTCGATCTGGCATTTAGGGTTGCACCTACGGAGCAATTTTGTTTTTTATCTGTTCTTCTACAAAGCGGTAGCCCCTATGGGGCATGAATATCTGATAAAAAAAAAGTCCCCACCATAACAGCCAGGACTTTTCCATTTACAAAACAATATCACCCTATAGCACTCGAAAGCTTAGATATAACGATTAATCAAATTCTCGATATACTCCTGCCTTCCGCTGGCAACTTTTGGCTCGCCGTTTTGGATGGCATAAGTTCTCAGATCTTCAAGGCTTAATTTGCCTTCTTCAAATTCTTTGCCTTTGCCGCTATCAAATGAAGCGTAACGATCAGCACGTATTTTTTTGTATTCTGATTTTTGAAGGATATTATCAGCATTAATTAATGCTCTGGCAAATATATCCATACCGCCGACGTGCGAGTAGAACAGGTCAGCCTGGTCGGTAGAGTTACGGCGAATTTTAGCATCAAAGTTAATACCACCACCTTGTAAACCACCTGCTTCCAGGATGATCAGCATTGATTCTGTAATCTCATTAATATCGTTCGGGAACTGATCTGTATCCCAGCCGTTCTGGTTATCGCCACGGTTAGCATCTATTGATCCTAATAAACCGCAATCGGCAGCAACCTGTAGTTCATGCTGAAAAGTATGACCAGCCAAGGTTGCGTGGTTCACCTCGATATTCAGTTTAAAATCACTCAGCAAATCATATTTCTGCAAGAAACCATATACCGTAGCCGAATCATAATCATACTGGTGTTTGGTAGGCTCGCAAGGTTTCGGTTCGATAAAGAACGTGCCTTTAAAGCCCTGTTTCCGAGCGTAATCCTTAGCAGTATGTAAAAACTTAGCCAAATGCTCCTGCTCGCGTTTCATGTTGGTGTTTAGCAAGCTCATGTAGCCTTCGCGTC
>JAZKBY010000002.1:0-297011 GCA_040388395.1 Bacteroidota bacterium
AAATGGATGGCATAGAAGCCTGCCGTATTATGCGCACCATGCCCGAGTTTAAAAACACCTTCATGGTATTCCTAACTGCCCGCAGCGAAGAATATTCAGAAATAGCAGGTTTTAACGTTGGTGCCGATGACTATATAGCTAAACCTATAAAGCCCCGCGCGTTGGTTAGCCGCATAAATGCCATACTACGCAGAAATGCGCCGGCCGAGGATGTAAGCGATAACAAGCTTGAAATTGGCGACCTGGTTATTGACCGCGAAGCCTATTTAGTATATAAAGCAGGAGCGAAGGTCGTATTAGCTAAAAAAGAATTTGAGTTGTTATACCTGCTGGCCTCAAAACCCGGCAAGGTTTATACGCGCGAGGTGATCTTAAAAAATATCTGGGAAGATTCGGTAGTAGTAACAAACCGTACTATCGACGTACACATTCGTAAGCTGCGCGAGAAACTGGGTGACGACATTGTTGCCACCGTAAAAGGAGTAGGCTACAAATTTGAAGCACAATAACAACAAAGGCCCCGAAATTTCGGGGCCTTTGTTGTTGTATTGCAGGATCTACTTTACAATACCGGTTTCCTTTTTGCCTTTCCGGCAGCAGATGCAGTTTTAACACCAGCTGATTTCTTAGCTGTAGCGGTAGCAGTTTTTGCTTTCGCTGTAGCCGCTTTAACTTTTGTGTCAGCTTTGGCTTTAACATCGGCCACCTCTTTTTTTGCTTTAGCCGTGATGTCTTTAGCTTTGGCTTTTACTTCTTTAACTTTGGTATCGGCTTTGGCCTTAACCTTAACATCTTTAACGGCTGTTGTAGCTTTTGCAGCAGTGCTCGTAGCTTTCGCTTTGACTGCGGATTTAGCAGCTGTTACTTTTTTAGTGGCAGCTTTTTTTGCAGGAGTTACTTTTTTGGTCAGGTCCTCTATTTTATCTTCGGCAGCTTCTTTTATATCTTCGGCTTTGTCTTTGGTACCATCCCAAAGCTCTTCAATCGTTTCAATTACCTTATCGAAAAATCCTTTTTCTTCAGGTTTGGTTGGTTTGTCGCTCATGGTGTTTTATAGTTAGATTTAATAATATGTTTTTCAAAATGCAATAACCGCACCAACGGGCGTTTGTTTGTGTTTTAGCGGCTGTTACAATATGTTCAACAGATAAATGCGTAAAAAACCGTACTTTTACCGCCTATTATTTTATACATGAAGATTCCAAAATTTGCCGACCTCATCTTATTCGAGGATGATGACCTGATAGTAATTAACAAGCCTGCCTTTATAAGCTCGCTTGATGAGCGCGAGGGCGGCGAGATCAATATACTGCGTTTAGCTAAAGAATATTCGGACGACGCCCAGATATGTCATCGCCTGGATAAAGAGACCTCAGGCGCGCTTATAATAGCTAAGAACCCGGAAGCTTATCGTACCGTATCAATGCAGTTTGAAAGGCGCCAGGTTAATAAAGTTTATCATGCCATAATTGATGGTACCCATGTATTTGAAAAACTACTGGTTGATCTGCCGATATTAAACGTAGGCAAGGGCAATGTTACCATTAGTCGCCAGGAAGGAAAACGCGCCGAAACCTGGTTCCAGTCAATAAAATTCTTTAAACATTATACTTTGGTAGAGTGCCGCCCGGTAACTGGCCGCATGCACCAGATCCGTATACATTTAGCCACACAGCGTGCCTCAATAGCCGGTGACGAGATGTATAAAGGTAAGCCTGTGTTTCTTTCAGCCATTAAACGCAAATATCGTTTAGGTAAAGACCAGGAGGAATTACCTATCATGAAACGTTTCGCGCTGCATGCTTACGAGGTCACTTTCAAAAAGATGGACGGAACGCCCATTACCATACACGCGCCATATCCTAAGGACTTTGAAACACTGTTGAAGTTGTTGGAGAAGTTTGATTCGTAATTTCAGTGTTGAGTTATGAGTGTTGAGTTATGAGTAAGAAAATAAAAACTCATTACTCAAAACACAATACTCATAACTACTTTATCATCACCCCAGGCTTATTAATCACCGGCAGTTTTATAAAGTTACTATCAATAATACTCTCAGGCAGGAAGATGAATTTCTTATCGTAGATCTGTGTGCCGATATAGTAGCTAACCCAGTACTCGTTGTTTAAGCCAAAGGTTTGCTCGTCTATCATTTCTATTTGCTTGTACGTACCATTGGCAACAACAGGGAACATGTGGCGCAGGGTAGAGGTTTTAACCTGCTCGCCATCCTTCTCACCATAGCCTTTTGAGGTGATCAGTACGTTTTCAATCGGCTCTTTTTTTAGGTTGATCAAATACACGTGAAAGGTTTTACTTTCGGCGTTCTCGCCCTCCAAAGCCACAGCTACGGCAATATCAGTTACGTTATTTTCGGGGAGGTCTTTTATCATGTTTTATAAGTTATACGTCGGACGTTATACGTTTTACGTTATACATTACAAATACATGCTACGTAAAACGTCCAACGTATAACGTAAAACTTATTTCTTCTTAGTAAATTTCTTACCGCCTTTTTTGGGTGCTTTGGCATCCGCGGCAGCTAATGCTTTTACCTGCTCGTAGGTTAGCGTCAGCGGGTCGGTAACGTCTTTGGGTATTTTAACGTTTTGTTTACCAAATTCAATATATGGGCCCCAGCGGCCGTTTAATATTTTAGCTGTCGGATCTTCGTCAAACGCCTTAATTAGTTTTTCAGCATCCTTTTTACGTTTCTCCAGTATCAGTTCAATTGCTTGCTCTTCGGTAACATCCAGCGGATCAATTTCTTTAGGCAAGGATACAAACGCGCTGTTATGGCTAATGTACGGGCCAAATCTGCCTATGGCAACCTTCATTGGTTTGTTTTCAAACTCGCCAACAACTTTGGGCAGCTTAAATAGCTCAAGCGCTTCTTCTAAGGTAATTGTTTCAATACTCTGGCCGGTGCGTAAGCTGGCGTAAAGTGGTTTGTAATCTTTATTATCGTCGCTTGCGTTTTCACCTACCTGTACAAACGGGCCATAACGGCCGATACGCACAGATACTTTCTCGCCTTTTTCAGGATGTACACCTAAATCACGAACGCCGGTAGCTTTATCAGCGGTTTCTATAGTATTTTGTACATCAGCATGGAACGGTTTGTAGAAGTTACCTATCATGGTAGTCCATTCTTCCAATCCCTGGGCTATCTCGTCAAATTGTTTTTCAACCTTCGCGGTAAAGTTAAAATCAACTATACCTTTAAAGTGTTGCACCAGGAAATCGTTTACTACCGACCCAATATCAGTAGGGAACAACTTGCCACGCTCCGCACCGGTATTTTCGGTACGCTCTTCTTTAGCTATGTTTTTATCCTTCAAGGTTAATACCCTGAACTTGCGTTGCTTGCCTTCGCGTTCTTCTTTAACCACATAACCACGGTTTTGAACAGTTGAAATAGTAGGGGCATAGGTTGATGGCCGGCCGATACCCAGTTCTTCCAACTTCTTAACCAGGCTTGCTTCGGTATATCTTGCCGGTGGGCGGGAAAAGCGTTCAGTAGCCGTCATTTCTTCCAAATCTAAGCGCTGACCTTTGGTTAATGGCGGCAGCATAGCGTTATCGCCATCCTGTTGCGTATCATCCTCGTCGTCGTCCGATTCCAGGTAAACTTTCAGGAAACCGTCAAATTTCATCACTTCGCCGTTGGCGGTTAACTCTTCCTTACGTGTTGATACACTGATCTTTGCAGTGGTTTTCTCAAACTGAGCTTCACTCATTTGTGAAGCTATGGCACGTTTCCAGATCAGTTCATATAAACGTTTTTCGCTGCCGTCGCCTTCAATAGTATGGTTACTAAAGTAGGTAGGGCGGATAGCCTCGTGAGCTTCCTGAGCGCCCGCGCTCTTAGTTTTATATTTTCTGAATTGATGATACTTATCGCCCCAGGCTGATACAATTTCCTGCGTTGCGGCTGCTAATGCGGTATCAGATAAGTTAACCGAATCTGTACGCATATAAGTGATATGCCCGGCTTCGTATAATTTCTGTGCGATCTGCATCGTCCTCGAAACCGAATACCCCAATTTACGGCTGGCTTCCTGTTGCAGGGTAGATGTAGTGAACGGTGCGGCAGGCGAGCGTTTGGCAGGCCTGGTCTCTAAAGAACTAACATTAAAATCAGCTCCGGTACAATCTGTTAAAAATTTCTCGGCATCTTCCTGTTTGCTGTAGCGTTCGGCTAACTCGGCTTTAAATGCCTGACGGCCTTTGCCAAATATGGCTACTATTTTAAAGGCGGCCTCTGATTGAAATTTGTTGATCTCGCGCTCGCGCTCTACTATAATACGTACAGCTACTGATTGTACACGGCCCGCAGATAACGATGGTTTAACTTTTTTCCATAATACCGGCGATAGCTCAAAACCCACCAATCTATCCAAAACGCGGCGTGCCTGTTGTGCATTTACAAGGTTATAATCTATTTTACGCGGATTATCTATAGCGGCCATAATAGCCGGTTTAGTTATCTCGTGGAATACAATCCGCTTTGTTGTAGCGTCTTTTAAACTTAAAGTTTCAAATAAGTGCCATGATATGGCTTCTCCCTCGCGGTCCTCATCGGACGCTAACCAAACCATATCGGCTTCTTTAGCTAATTTCTTTAACTCGCTAACTATCTGTTTCTTATCAGCGGGTACCTCGTAGGTTTGTTTAAAATTATTGGCTATGTCAATAGCGTCTTCTGATTTAACCAGGTCGCGGATATGCCCATAACTCGACTTAACGGTGAAGTCTTTTCCCAGGTATCCCTCAATGGTTTTAGCTTTCGCCGGAGATTCTACTATTAGTAAATTTTTAGCCATTTAGTATTAATTATTTTTGCAAATAAAGGATAAAGTATGCGAAACGCAAATATTAAAGTGGATTAGTTGATTAAGTGAATAGTGATTGGTTGGATATGTGCCCAAATCAGCTTGCGTTCAGTTAGTAGTTAATTGAATATTGGATAACTTAATCAACTACTCAACCCAATCAACCACTCACCCAAAAACTACATCAGAAAGCCGCCACCCAACAAGTCATTCCCCTCATAAAAAACAGCCGACTGGCCCGGGGCGATGCCTGATACCATATGCGTGAAATCAACTTTCATGTGTTCGCCCATTTGTAAAATGGTACTTTCGGCACCGGCATCTTTATATCTTATTTTGGTGATAGCGTTTAAAGGCTCTGTAATGCTTGCGTATTTAACAAGATTAAGGTTTTTAACCCATGCTTGTTTCTTTTGCAGCTCATCTTCGGTACCTAAAACAACGGTATTGGTGACAGGGTCAATATGTGTTACAAACATTGGATGACCAAGCGCAATACCCAAACCACGGCGCTGACCGATGGTGTAGAACGGATAGCCCTGATGTTTACCCACTATGGTGCCGTCTGTAAGCGTAAAGTTGCCGCCGGCGACACGTTGCTCCAGATCTTCTACTTTGTTCCTTAAAAAGGCTCTATAGTCGTTATCAGGCACAAAGCAAATTTCATAGCTTTCGCTTTTACCTGCCAGTTCTATCTGCCCCATATCTAAGGCCATTTGCCTTATCTCGGGCTTAGAAAAACTACCTAACGGGAATTTGGTACGCGCAAGGTTTTCCTGCGATACACCCCAAAGCACATATGATTGATCTTTATTTTCGTCTTTACCTTTGGAAATTACGTAACGGCCACTATCCTGTAAACGGATGTTGGCATAGTGCCCGGTTGCAATAAACTCGCAATCCAGTTTGTCGGCACGTTTTAACAGTGCTTCCCATTTAATATGGGTGTTACATAATACACAGGGGTTAGGGGTACGGCCGGCAAGGTATTCGTCAACAAAATTGTCGATAACAAAATCGCCAAACTCATTACGGATATCTAATATATAGTGCGGGAAACCATAACCAACGGCTAACGACCGTGCATCATTAATGCTATCAAGGCTGCAGCAACCGGTTTCTTTAGAGCTGCCGCCGGCAGATGCATAGTCCCAGGTTTTCATGGTAAGGCCAATAACCTCATAGCCCTGCTCATGCAACATCACTGCTGCTACCGAACTATCAACGCCACCGCTCATTGCCACTAATATCCTTCCGTGCTTACTCATATTGGCGGCAAAGATACAGCTTTCAAATTTATGTTGATTATATGAGTTAGTCAGTTAAGGGTAAAAAGGAGTGGGGATTATGAACGCACCTGTCCATCGCCTCTCACCAGCCATTTATAACTGGTTAATTCCTGCAAACCCATCGGCCCGCGTGCATGCAGCTTTTGTGTACTGATACCAATTTCGGCGCCTAAGCCAAACTGCGCGCCATCTGTAAACGCGGTTGAGGCATTTATATAAACAGCAGCAGCATCAACCCGGTTTAAAAAGGTTTCCATGTTCTGCGCGTTTTCTGTAATTATCGCTTCGCTATGCTTTGAACTATGCGTTGCGATATGATCCAACGCCTGTTGAAAGGTATCAACCGTTTTGATAGCCATCTTCATGGACAGAAACTCGGTACCGAAATGTTCGGCACCTGCTTTATGTAACAGATCGGCAGGGTAGTGGCCCTGCAACATATTATAAGCTGCCTCATCTGCATAAATTGTTACACCTGCTTCGGCTAATGGTTTGGCTATTTGCGGCAGATCAGCTAATCGTGCTGAATGAATTATAGCGCAATCCAAAGCATTGCATACACTTACCCGCCGTGTTTTTGAGTTAAAGATGATATCCGTGCCTTTTTTCAGATCGGCAAACTCATCAAAATAAGTATGTACAATGCCTGCACCGGTTTCAATAACGGGCACTTTGCTGTTTTTGCGTACGCTATCTATTAATCCCTGGCTACCGCGCGGGATGATCACATCAACAAAACCAACGGCCTGCATCAAGGCTTCGGCAGCTTCGCGTTCCTTGGGCAGCAATATGGCAACATTAATATCAATATCGTGCTTCGCCAATACTTTATGAATTACAGCGATGATAGCCTGGTTAGAATAGGCCGCATCACTACCACCTTTCAACAGGCAAACATTCCCGGTTTTAAAACACAGCGCGAACACATCAAAAGTAACATTCGGACGCGCCTCGTATATCACACCGATTACACCTAATGGTACGGTGATCTTTGAGATCTGCAACCCGTTAGGCATTGTCTTTTCTGAAAGGATATGGCCCAGCGGATTAGCTAAGCGCGATACGTTAATAATATCATCAGCAATTCCTTTAATGCGCTCGGCAGTAAGCTTTAGCCTGTCATAGTTTGGATTAGCAGGATCCATGCGGTCAAGGTCCTTTTTATTCTCGGCTAACAAGTGATCGGTTTGCGCAACAGCTTCGGCAGCCAGGTCGGTTAGTACCTGGCTAATGGTAGCAGGCGAAAGGTTTAAATTCCGTGCAGCTAACCGCGCGTTTTCAAAATATTGGTTGTAGCTCATGGGTAGTTAGCTTGTTAAATAAAGATAATCATAATGCACCAATGGCTTTTGGTTTTTCTGACCAATGCTTTCTTTGGCTTTATCGGCGCCGTATTCGGCAATGCCTAAGCCGATCGTTTCATTTTGTTCGTCGACCAGTTTAATTATCTCGCCCTTTTTAAAATCAGTCAATATAGCGACAACGCCAATAGGTAATAAACTGGTTGCCTTATTAGATATCAGCGCGGTTTTAGCCCCGGCATTAACCTGCACCACGCCGGTAGCCGATTTTTCTGAATGAGCTATCCATTTCTTTTTCTCGGAAGCCGTTTTGTTAGGCACAAAGCGGGTATGTTTCGCTGTGCCATTAAGCACATCCAATAAAATATCATCCGTAGTACCGTTGGCAATATGTACCGCTATACCCAGCTTTGCTGTTTTTTGCGCCATATGCGATTTAGTGATCATCCCGCCACGGCCAAATTGCGACCGCCCCGATGTTACGAACGAAGCGAAATCTATCCCCGTATCAGCAACCTCGGTAATTATTGCAGAGCCTTTATCGTCAGGATTGCCGTCGTAGATTCCATCAACATTCGTTAAAATTATCAGCGCCTGAGCATTTAGCATGGAGGCTATTAATCCGGCAAGCTCATCGTTGTCGGTAAACATCAGCTCGGTTACCGATACTACATCATTCTCATTCACAATCGGGATAACCTGGTGCTGCAACAGTATCTCCAGGCAGTTTTTCATGTTTAAATAATGCTGGCGGCCTTTAAAATCTTCGGTGGTTACTAATACCTGTGCGCATAGCATTTCGTGTTTTTCAAACAACTGGGCATAGGTGTTTATCAGCTTAACCTGTCCGATGGAAGCAAGGAGCTGGCGGGTTGCAATAGCGTCGTTTTTATCAGATACGGTTATTAAACTTCTACCCGAAGCAACTGCACCCGATGATACCAGCGTAACCTCGATACCTTGCTTTTTTATGGCGACGATCTGCTCCACTAACTTGCCCATCCGTTGCTGATCGGGGAGGCCATTGCTTTGCGTTAATACGTTCGAGCCTATTTTTATTACGATGCGTTTGTAGTGAAAAGACATTGTTTTGTATACGAATTACCCACAAATAACGGATTTATTAGTGAATTTTACTGATTTTAAGTTGAAATAGACAAAAAAATGACCGAGTAGGGGCTGAAACCGTCCACTTTCAATAGATTATAAACGATTTCTGAAAAAAATCTTATGAAAATAACCAAAATACAACCAATTTTTTATGGAGAATGATGCGTTTTTAACAGATTGGTAATCATCTGCACAATGGGAGGTAAGCACCTCAAAAAAACTTTTTTTCAAAAAGAATTTGGAATTCAATTTATTTAAATACTTTTGTCTACTTATTCTATAGACTTTATGTATTTAATTAAAATTCAATGCTGTTCCGCTACCCAAATGCACATCGCTTCCGGATGCTGCTGTTGTTAATCAACAACACTTTATACTTATAATCTACAAATTTTAATCAACTCAATTCTAACTATATATCAACAATGAAACCTATTTCGTATTTGAAAAAAACCTTCCTATTAACATTTTTAGTCCTTTCGTCGGCGAGTGTCTTTGCTCAAAAAACATTAACCGGTGTCGTAAAAGATAGCAAAGGTGCCCCTGTACCACATGCAACAGTATTGATAAGAGGTACTAAAGTTGGCACAGCTGCCGATGAAAACGGTCAGTTTACAATTACACCAACCATCGAGGCACCATTTTACATCAGGATAAGCTCAGTTGGCTTTAAACCACAGGATTTTCAGATCATAACAGTACAAGATACACCTACAACGTTTGAGTTGATAGGAGATGACCAGTTAACCGAGATCGTTGTTACCTCGCGCCGCCGTAAAGAACTTTTACAGGATGTGCCTATTCCAATCTCGGTAGTGGGCGGTAAGCAAATTGATGAAGCAGGTGCATTTAACGTTAACCTGGTTAAGCAATTTGTACCTTCATTGCAATTGTACACGTCAAACCCGCGTAATACAGGTATCAATATCCGTGGTATCGGTTCACCATTTGGTTTGACTAATGATGGCCTTGACCCGGGTGTGGGTGTTTATGTAGACGGTGTTTACTATGCACGCCCCGCAGTTGCAACGTTTGACTTTATCGATGTAGAAAACATTGAAGTACTACGCGGCCCGCAAGGTACCTTATTTGGTAAAAACACAGCTGCCGGTGCCTTTAATATCACAACACGTAAACCAAGCTTTACTCCGGGTGCAACTTTCGAGACCAGTTTTGGCAACTTCGGGTATGTTCAGGCTAAAGCAGCGGTAACAGGCCCTTTAACTAAAAATATCGCGGCACGCATATCATTCTCTGGTACACAGCGCGATGGTTTGATTCAAAACGTTCGTACAGGGCGTTCAACCAACGATCTTAATAACTTAGGCGCCCGTGTACAATTCCTATACAAACCATCTGAAGATGTTGCTATTACTTTATCAGGCGACGCGTCTGACCAAAAACCTGATGGTTATGCCCAGGTAATTGCCGGTATTGCGCCAACTAAACGTGCCGCTTACCGCCAGTTTAATGCAATTATTGCAGACCTGGGTTATACGCTGCCATCAACAAACGCTTTTGATCGTGTTATAGATCATGATACACCATGGAGATCTGGTAACAAATTAGGTGGTGCCTCAATAAATGGTGACTTCAAAATTGGCCCCGGTACTTTAACCTCAACAACAGCATATCGTTATTGGGACTGGGATCCATCAAACGACAGGGATTTTACTGGCTTACCGGTATTACAAAAGTCACAAAATCCTGCAAAACATCATAACTGGTCGCAGGAAGTGAGATATGCGGGTAATTTTGCTGAAAAACTTAGCGGTGTAGTGGGTTTATTTTACCTTGACCAGGTAGTTAAAATTAGCGGTACAGAGGAGTCTGGCGCAGCGCAGTACCGTTTCGCTAAAAGCTCAACAGGCAACAATGCTAATACTCCGGGCGTAACAAACGATCAATTATGGGCTACGCCAGGTTTGCTGGAAGGATATGGTATTTATACCGATGCGTCTATCAAATCAAAAAGCGCGGCAGCATTTGCCAGTATAGATTATGAACTTTTTAAAGGTTTCCACATTATACCCGGTGGCCGCATCAACTACGATAAAAAGGATGTATACTATGACCGCGTTGCTAAAGGTGGTTTAGATATCGCTAACAGCAGCTATAGCGCAGCAGTAAAAACAGAACTTCAAAAAATTAAAAATGGTGTATATAGCAGCCAAAACTATGCAACCAATGTTGATGAGAAAAACTTCACTTACTCTTTAACTGCCGCTTACAGGCCAAACGCACAACTTAACGCTTTCGCAACCTACTCAACAAGCTATAAACCGGTAGGTGTAAACGTGGCTGGTTTGCCATCGCCGGAGGCCGGTAAAACCATATTAGACTATGCTGTGATCAAACCGGAGAAAACAAAACACGTTGAGTTTGGCATTAAAAGCACGCCATTAACTAACCTGATCTTGAATCTTACTTTCCATAATTCAGATATCGACAATTACCAGACAAACGTTCAGTCACCAGATTTGACGGTTAATCGCGGGTACATTGCCAATGCTGAAAAAGTAAATGTAAAGGGTGTAGAATTTGATGGCAGCTACAGAGTTTCACAAAGTATATCAGTATACGGATCTGTTGCCTATACCGATGCGAAATATGTTAAATTCACCAATGCACCACTTGCATTAGAAGAAACAGGTTTATTACCTCCATTTAAAGACATCTCGGGCGCAATACTTCCCGGTGTTTCAAAATGGGCAGGATCATTAGGCGGCGAGTTTACTACCGATGCTAAATTTATAAATAACACTGCATCAAAATTCTTTGTGGCGGTTGATGAATCTTTCCGTTCTTCATTCTCTTCAAGTGCAACACCTTCGGCTTACTTAAATATTGCCGGTTATGGTTTACTTAATGCACGTTTGGGCTTCAAAGCTACACACGGGTTAGGCGCTTATATCTGGGGCCGTAACATACTTAACCAAAATTATTTTGAGCAATTGTTACCGGCAGGTGGTAACGCGGGACAGTATGCAGGCGTACTTGGCGACCAACGTACTGTTGGTGTAACATTACGCTACTCTTTATAATAGTCTTTTCTTTTAGGTTTATAATAGTAAAGCGGGTTCAGATTTTTCTGGCCCGCTTTTTTCTGCTCTGAGCAAACTTACGAAGTTTCAAAAACTTCGTAAGTTTAATACCCTGCCACCGTGGTTATGCATAGCGTGCGTCTATTCAAGTACGTAATATAATTGTTAAAATAGGTTAAAGGCATAACCAATTAAGCAGGATAGTATATATTTGGATATACCTAATAAACCAACACAAACCTATGAGAAGCACCAGTCGCCTGTTTTTAAGGATTATTATACTTAATGCTTTAATTTACCTGACAACCAATGCACAGGCACAAGTTGCCAATGTGCCCGTTAATACGCTGTCGGCTGCCGAAAAAGCGGACGGTTACCGGTTATTGTTTGATGGTAAAACATTTAATAACTGGCGCAGTTATTTTGACACTGACAACCCAGCAAAGGGATGGAGTATTGTAGACGGGTGCTTAAAAAATTCGAAAGGTACTGGTCGCCCGCGTACCGGTGGCGGTGATTTAATGACGGTAGATACCTTCACCGATTTCGAATTTAGTTTTGAGTGGAATATACAACAAGGGGGTAATAGTGGTGTTTATTATCTTTTCCAGGAGCGGCAAAATAACCCCGGAACTTTAATGTATATGGGTGATGATGGCAGAAGCCCGGTTGGTTTTGAGCACCAGCTGGTTGATGATGAAAGGCATTCGGATGTGTTACAAAACGGCCCAACGCGTTCTTCGGGCGCATTATACTCGCTTATTGCACCAAACAGTTCTAAAAAACTAAAACCGGCGGGCGAGTTTAATCAATCGCGTATTATAGTGAAGGGTAATCATATCGAGCATTGGCTAAATGGTGAAAAAATAATAAGCTATGATTTGGGCAGCCCTGAATTATTGGCGGCAATTGCCAGGAGTAAGTATAAAAATATCCCGGGCGTTGGCGTAAAGACAAAAACCCGCATCCTTTTACAAGATCATGGTGACGAGATCAGGTTCAGAAATTTAAAAATCAGGGAACTTTAGGCCGAAAAAAACTAATTTTATTATAACGGACTTAACGCTATGATCTCACCCTGAGTAGTTGCAAATGTTAATACGCTCCCCCAGATAATTTCGGCTTTTTTTCCGTTTCTGATAAGCTGTACGGGCTTGCCCCATGGATTAACCACAAAGCATTGTCTTCCTTTTTCGCTAAGGATCTTAACGTTGGATATCACGCTCTTTGATAAACGTGCAGATATTAGGAATGCTCCCCAGGCCCTGATGTTTTCAAAATGAGCATCTTTATCTCTGGGCCAAACCGGGAATAACCTGATATTATCTCCCACACTCATACATAACATTTCTGCCAAGGCATTAGCAACGGTGCAGGAATTTTCAATACCATGAGGATTATTAAACTGAAAACCATTGGGATAGGTGTGCAACGCATATTCACGCAAGTATTTCAATACAGTTGCAGGATCATAACCAACCCTTACGGCTGCCATATAAAAACTATTGGTGTAATTTAAATCTTGCCAGCGCTGTATTGCTTCAATTGTGTTTTTAGCTGCGGCAATCATTTCTATGCTGCTATCCAGGGTAACGCCGTTAGACGGATAGATCTCGGCATAACTGGGATTGTAAACCCGCCTGCCCAGGTAATCTTCTTCAGCTTCGCGGAATAATTGTTTGCCATTTTTAATATAGGTTGGATAATCGCTCAACCGGTTAAGAATATCTTTCCATTTAGCCTGACGATTTAGATCAAGGCTTAAGTTTGTGCTTAGGTCTATCATCAGTTCCAGCGCGTTGCGTAACATAGCCAGCGTCATTACGGGGTTTTTGTTAAAGTTAGTTCTTTCGCCTACCGCATCGTTGTATATCACATAACGGCCGTTCTCCAGCTTCAAATAGTCCTCCCAGAACTCTACTACGCCTAATATGAAAGGATAGATCTTCTTGCCATAGTTAAGATCATAAGTACTACGCCAATGCTGAACCATGTTTACGGTATTGTATAACGTGTTAGACCGTTGCCGGTAAAACAGCCCGCCGGCTTCAATATCGTTGGGTATGGTGTAACCGCCGTCCGAATACGCCGGGAAATCACGACTTACCTCAATACCCACCGGGCCAATGGCAACCGGGTATAATAAGCCACGGGTATGCGTAACATTTTCGGCATACCAATTTCCGCGGGGCATAAAATCAAGTAAAGGTGCTTCCTGCACCCCGGCTTGCTCAAGCCGGTTATTGTTGTATAAGCCATAAAATGGTGCAACAAAGTTATAGTTCATATGATAGTCGCCGTTCCATCTGGGCGCGTCGCTGGTATTCCACCCAAATAGTCCGGGTGGAAATCTTTTATCCCTGGCGCAGGCTCCCATCGTATAAAGCCCCTGGTAGTAGGCTTTCATTAACACGGTGTCGGCAACGGTTAACGAAGATCTTTGCCAGTAACTATCCCACCAATTATTGTGCTGCGCCCAAAGTTTTGTTTTTACAGCATCATCAATATTTTTTATTTTGTTAATGACATAGCTTAATGGATCGGATTGCTTAAACAAGCTTTCCATAGCTATGGCAATTGTTATTTTTTTACCGGGCAACAGTTTAAATTTATACCCTTTATCGTTCAGCACTTTAAAAGCCATGGCCACCTTTGTAGGGATAGTAACCCCATCCACAAACTCGCGGGTAAGATGTGCTATGCTATTAGATTTTCCTGAACTAAGGCGTGCCTGGTCATTATCCGGCGCAGCAAGCTTTAGCGATACAGTTACAGGTTTATTAACTGCTGTTATCTCGATAAATATTAAATTATCAGTAGCGGCCACCCATGAACTAACGGTTACACTTTCATCTGTCTTTTGTAGTGTACAGGTGGTAACACCATTGGCCAGTAATTGCTTGGCGCTAAAGTTTGCGTTTTTAAAACCGGAAATCTCTACGTCAAAATAACCGGCAACCCGCGGGCCGGATAAAAGATCGGCCTTTGACAGTAATCGCCAGAAATCATTTTTTGACAGGTAATACCGAAGGCAGTCCTGCTTAAAACCCATACTCATCAAAACGTCGCCGTTGCCCAATAAAGGCGCATCTACAGAAACATTATTTGGGATGCGTTGCGGGGCTGATGCCCAGATATTTTGATAGGCTGATACCTGTGCGTGAGTATGTAATGCAGTTATTAATAAAATAAAACAGAAAAGCAGTCTTTTCATTATCATGACCCGTTGTACATTATTTGCAGACCCTAACTTACAAATAATTACCCATGTGCTTCCATCGCCGCCGTTAAAGGATTGCCATGTTGTAGAGACGCAATGCTTTGCGTCTCCGGCGCGCGTTCAATAAACATATCGGCACGCTTTAAACGAATACATCGCGTCTGCCTGTATGGCGTTAGACGCAAAGCATTGCGTCTCTACATTTTCCCTTGTAACAGCCATGCTCAGCATCCGCGCTTACTCTATAAATAATCACCGCCCAACTTCTTCACCAATCTAAACACCGTAGTATAAGGCTTGCCGGTTTCTGCGACGATTTGGCGGAGGGTGCGGCCCTGTTGGTGCAGTTGGATAATGCGGTCCTCGGTGCTTTTGCGTTGCTGCTCGGTATGGTGCAGCAGGTGGTCGGCTTCAATGGCGGGGCCAATAAAGTCGAAATGCAAATTGTTATAGGGTTTCTGTACCTGGCAAAGGTATACGTTGTTGGTGCCATAAACCTGCTGGCCGCTGCGTTGTTTGATCTGTTTGAGGTAACGCATATCAGACTGCAACTGGCTTTCGCCAATGGCAAAGGCGCTGTCGGCAAAGTTGATGAGCATTTTACTGCCCTGCAGATCGTTACGGGTAACGGGATTAGCAGGGTTGCGTTTTGGCGTATGCGCCAGCACTAAAACCGACAGGCTATACCTGTTTTTTATGGTTTGCAGGTTTTGCATCAGGCTTACGGCCGTGGCGGCGGCCTGGGTACCGGTGCGCAGACAGGTAATGTTGTCAATAATAACAATTTTGGCCTTGCTGGTAATGATGGTGTTTTCTAACGCGTTGCTGATGTATTCGTGGTAAGTGTTAAACTTATGCGCACCCTGGGCATCGGGATTAATTACTACCCGGTAAAAGTTATCACCAAACTGGTGTTCGCCGTGCAGATCGCTGGTGTAGCGTTTCTTGAATTGCCGGTCGTTTAGTTCCAGGTCGAAATATAGTACTGTTGCCGGTTCTTGCTTCATCGAAAAACGGGGGAGTGGCACACCCCGGCTAAGTGCGTCGGCAATTTGCACCGCGAGGATGGATTTGCCTACGTTGGTATCGGCAAATAAAATACACAGTTCGCCCTCGTACCAAAAATCGCCGAAGAGCATATCGCCGGTGCTGCCATTGGTCAGTGCTCGGCACAGACTTACGAAGTTTTTAAAACTTCGTAAGTCTAATTGGGGACAAAACAGCCAATACATAAGTTGCTTAGGCATGATCCACTTTGACCGATCCACCCTAAAAAGTCAGGAAATTGATAAATTATATAAGTTATTTATTTACAGATAATTAAATGTAATTACCTAAAGCTTTACAAGTGATCCACGGTGATCCGCTCAAAAAGTTAAATATTTTATTTACAGATAGTTATCTGAAAAGAGTGATCCAGGTGATCCACTTTTTAATGTGGATCACTTGCATTAAAAAAGGCGACTTGAGTAACCCCAAGTCGCCTTAAAAACAATATCTAAATGCTACTAATCAGCTACTGAACGCAGCATTACCGCTCCTACGGTTAGGTTTGTGCGGCTATCAATAATAATAGCGCCACCGTTGGCCTTGTTGTCCTCGTAACGGTCGAACGCTAACGGGTCGGCAGTTTTGATGATGATGCGGCCAATGTCGTTCAGCTTGAAATCTTCGCTTGGTTCTTTCTCTAATGTGTTGATGTTCACCTTATACAAGGTCTCCTGGATCTTGCAACGGGTTATCTTGCTGTTATGCTGTATAAAGTAGGTATGACTGGTATCCAGCGCACGGGTATCCATCCAGCAAAGATCAGCCTCAATTAGTTGCGATACTTCGGGCTGATAGCTGCTGTTAACCAACAGGTCGCCACGGCTGATATCGATCTCGTCCTTTAAATGCATAGTAACCGACATACCTGATACCGCTACTTCGGGCTGCTGATCTAATACCTCTATCTTAGTTATAGTCGAGGTAAAGCCAGATGGCAGTACCGTAACCTTATCATTTACCTTAAACGATCCTGACGATACACGGCCGGCATAGCCGCGGTAATCATGCAGTTCCTCGGTCTGCGGGCGGATAACCCATTGCACTGGGAAACGGGCATGCTCGGTGCTGTTATCAACCGCTACATCAATAGTTTCCAGGAAGTGTAGCAGGCTTTCGCCTTTGTACCAATCCATGTTGATGGTATTGTTAACCACGTTATCGCCTTTAAGCGCACTCACCGGTATAGGGTGCACATTCTTTAAGCCAACTTTAGCAGCTAAGGCGTTATAATCGTTTAATATGTTGTTATAAACGTCCTGGCTGTAATCAACCATATCCATCTTATTGATGCAGACAACAACCTGGTCTATACCCAGTAATGAAACCAGGTAGGAGTGACGGATAGTTTGCTCAATAACACCTTTACGGGCATCTATCAAAATGATAGCCAGCTTAGCATTCGAGGCACCGGTAACCATGTTACGGGTATATTGGATATGCCCCGGGGTATCGGCTATAATGAACTTGCGCTTCTCGGTTTGGAAGTACTTGTAAGCAACGTCAATAGTGATACCTTGCTCGCGCTCGGCTTTAAGGCCGTCGGTTAATATGGCAAGGTCAATGCTGCCATCATCATTCTTACGGTTTGATGAGTGTAGTGCTTCTAGCTGATCTGCAAGGATAGAATCGCTATCGTATAGCAACCTGCCTATAAGGGTACTTTTACCATCATCGACACTGCCTGCTGTTATAAATTTAAGTATATCCATGATTTAAAAGTATCCTCCCTTCTTACGGTCTTCCATTGCAGCTTCTGATACTTTATCATCCATGCGTGCACCGCGCTCGCTTATTTTCGAAGCGCTTATCTCGTCTATAATATCGTCAATTAAAAATGCGTCTGATGATACAGCCGCTGTACACGTCATATCACCAACGGTACGGAAACGAACCGTGCGACGGGTGATCACATCGTCCTCATCCATATTCAATACAGGAGAGGCCGCCATTAGCTGACCGTTACGCACAATAGTATCACGCTCATGCGCGAAGTATATGGTAGGCAGGTCTATCTTCTCTCTGCGGATGTAGTTCCAAACGTCTAACTCGGTCCAGTTACTGATAGGGAATACGCGAACGTTTTCGCCTTTATGAATCTTACCGTTATAGATGTTCCAAAGCTCAGGGCGTTGGCGTTTTGGGTCCCACTGGCCAAACTCGTCGCGTACCGAGAAGATACGTTCTTTGGCGCGTGCCTTCTCCTCATCACGGCGTGCACCGCCTATACAGGCGTCAAACTTGTGCTCGGCTATAGTATCTAACAGGGTTACAGTTTGTAAGGCATTACGGCTTGCGTTCTTGCCTTTCTGCTCAACAACCTTACCCTGGTCTATCGAATCCTGTACGTGACCTACTATTAGTTTCTCGCCTAAGCGTTTCACCATAGCATCACGGTATTCAATAGTCTCAATAAAGTTATGCCCGGTATCAATATGTACCAATGGGAACGGGAACTTACCCGGACGGAAAGCCTTCTCAGCCAATCGCACCAGTGTAATAGAATCCTTACCTCCCGAAAATAGAAGCGCGGGGCGCTCAAACTGGCCGGCTACCTCACGCAGAATGTGTATGGCTTCTGCTTCAAGCTCGTCTAAATAGTCCAGTTGGTTGTGTTGTGTCATTAATTATTGAATTATGGAATTATTGAATTAATGAATTGTAGAAGTGTCGATTGTATTTAAAAAATCAATAATTCTGTAATTCGATAATTATTTATTATCTATTATTAATTCGTGCAGGCCGCATTCTTTTTTGGATTGGTCTTCCCACCACCAGCGTCCTGCCCTAAAATCTTCGCCTTCTCTTATCGCTCTTGTGCACGGCTGGCACCCAATACTTGGGAAACCACGATCATGCAACGTATTATATGGAACGTTGTGTTTTTTAATATATGCCTTTACTTCTTCTAATGTCCACTCAAAAATAGGGTGGAACTTAACCAGGTTATGTGCTTCGTCCCATTCTACATTATGCATATCCTGGCGGTTTACAGATTGCTCTGCACGGATGCCCGTTATCCAGCACTTTTTGCCTGCCAATGCACGGTTTAAAGGCTCAAGCTTACGGATCCCACAGCACTCTTTACGGTTCTCTACGGATTCATAAAAACTGCTCGGGCCTTTCTCGTTCAGCATTTTCTCAAGCGGACCGTTTTGCGGATAATACGCGAAAATAGTATTTTCATACATCTCCATTGTGCGGCTCCAAACATAATAAGTTTCCGGAAATAATCGACCCGTTTCAAGTGTAAAAACTTTAATGGCGATATTGTTGGTAAAGATCATGTGTGTTATCACCTGATCTTCCCAGCCAAAACTGGTCGAAAAAACGATCTCGCCTGCAAACGACTCAGCCAGCTTTTTTAAAGCCTCAACGGGATCAAGCGCTGCAGTTAACTGCTTTATATTTTCTACTGATTGGTTCATTATATTACTTTACTTATAAAAGCAAAAATGCTTTTTAGGCTTACTAATATCACAATTATACCTACGGCAACCATAATAACCTTAACAGATATCCTGTTAGAAATGCGTGCTGCAATAGGCGCTGCCAGGGCACTGCCTACAATTAACCCTGCTATAGCACTCCATGGGGCACCATTAAGCATGGTTAAAAATACAAGTGACCCAATCATCGCGATAAAAAAACGAGTTAATTTAACGGTACCCAGTGAAAAGCGAGGATGTCGACCACCTGCAATTAATGACGATAGTACTATTGAACCCCAACCGCCTCCGCCCACGGCATCAAGGAATCCTCCGCCTAAGCCCAATAACGCTATCCGCTTGATTTTATCGGCGGATTTCTTTTTCACAGTATTAAAGGCCTTAGAAAGTATAATCAAGCCTAATATAAGCGTATAAACCGATACCAAAGGCTTAGTATACATAGAATAATGCTCTAATGATGAAATCAGAAAGGCACCGGTTGCTGCACCAATAATGCCGGGCAAAATAAGGAGCTTAAACATTTTCCAGTTAACATTACCCATACGATAGTGCATCCAGCCGGCAATGCCATTACTCATAATCTCAGACAGATGCACTGCCATACTTGCCGAAGCAGGAGATATACCCATAGACAAAGAAAAAGCCGTTGACGTAACCCCATAAGACATGCCTATTGCACCGTCTATCATTGCAAATACAAATCCTGCTCCTAAGAAATAATAAAATGCAGGATCAATCTCTTGCGCATAAGCTCTAAATTCGGGCTCATTGATCCATAATGCCGTTACCGCAACAGCTAATGAAAATACAATTGAAAGCCAGATTAACCAATTAAGATTTTTCCGTTCTATCTTTTGTTCAACCAATACTGATGTAACTTCATTTAGTTTTTTAACCTTATAGGTAAAATCGCCACTTAATGAGTTCCTCAGATCGCTCATTTGTTGTAAAGTTATATGCAGGTCTGCAGGCAGGCTTTCATTTAAAACTTCTTTAAGCCGCTTAGCAATGGTAGGCGATTTGCCATTGGTTGATATCCCAATTTTGAGGTCACCTTTTTTTACTATCGAACCCAGGTAGAAATCGCAAAGGTCAGGCTTATCAGCTACATTAATTAAAAGTTTACGTTGGTGTGCCGAATCCCTTATGTAAGTATTTAATACCGAATTATCTGTAGCCGCAATAACCAAATCTGCATTATTAAGGTCGCTGTCGACAAAGGCTTTTTCAATAATAGTTATGGTGGGGTAGCTAATTGCTAAATCCTTAACAGCCTGTATTACGATCTTAGCAATAACAGTAACCCTTGCATCATTGCTGTTGTGCAAAATGGCAGTTAGTTTTTCTAAACCAACATTACCTGCACCAATAAGCACAGTATGCAATTCATTCAGCTTTAAAAAAACAGGGAACAATTGGTTGCTGCCGGTTTCTTTATCCTGAACTTTAGTTAGTTCCTTATTTTCGGTTAACAATGTCATTATGCTTGTAACAAAGCCTCTCTTTTCGCTTTCACACTTTCCAAAAATTCGGTAGCTGCAGCTTTATAAATTATAGCAAACTCTTCCGAAGGTTCGTTTTGATTTATTTGTGTTACCAGGCTATTAAAACTGGTGCTTAAATCAAACTCTTTAGTTTCGACATATTGTGCATCAAACTCGCGGATAATACCAATCTGCGTACTGCTGTTTATACCTTTGTCTAACAACAATGCTTTAGCCGAATTAATCATCACATTATACGAGTGATATATAGCATCAGCCCAGGCACCAGCAGCAAATGATTCATTTGCCCATTCCATTTTTTCGTCAGACTCATATAACAATGTAGCAACCAAATCAATTACCACACCTGCGCATTCGCCAACACCTATTGCTTTTTCATAGCTCTCTACGTGTCCCCAGTCAACAAAATCTTCATCTGTAAGCGTGGTCAAATCGGCCAGCGGTTTCAGCATTTGGTAGAAGTAATCTTTACCCTGGCGGTCATAGTAGTTATTAAAAAGCTCGTCTTCAATTGAATTAGCTTTATAATCATCTAAAAGATCTCTTAAAACCTGGGTAGCTCGCTTTGCCGGGATCTTTATAACCCTGTCGCCAGCACGGCCTACGCCATCGCCAACTACACCACCGCCAAGCATAACCTGCATTGATGGTAACACTTTGGCGCCTGCTTTTAATGAGCTACCATGAAAACCGATGTGCGCCATACTATGTTGCCCGCACGAATTCATGCAACCACTTATTTTAATTTTGATATCGCGGTTATAAATCAGATCCTCATATTCATTGTATATTAGATCCTCTAATACGCGCGCGAACGTCATGCTGTTTGAGATCCCCAAATTACAAGTGTCTGTGCCGGGGCACGTAGTAACATCGGCTACGCTGTCAAAACCAGGCGCAGCCATACCTAACTCGGCTAAACCATTGTATAAAGTAGCAAATGCCTCTTTACGCACATATTTTAATAATAACCCCTGATTTTGAGTGATACGGATCTCGTCGCCTGCTAACGGCTGCAATAAAGCTACCAGTTTGCGGGCCTGGTCTGTAGGGATGTCGCCGGTTTGAACCTTAATATATACACCATAAAAGCCTTTTTGCTTTTGCTCAAATACGTTTGTAGCCAGCCATTGCTCATAACCCAGTGGATTACTTATCGCAACGTCGCCAAATTCGATAGGTTGTGGTAATGCGGGCACTTCTACAGCCTCAGTGTTTATTTTGTATGATTTTACTTTGTTTGCAGTTCTTTCAATCTTTATTAATTGCAAAACTTCTTCTAAACCAAATTTTTGGATTACATATTTAAACCTGGCCTTGTTACGGTTTGTACGTTCGCCGTAACGATCAAATACACGTATGGTTGACTCTATGTAAGGTACAAGCTGATCTTCCGGTAAAAACTCGTCGACAATATGCGCCAGTATAGGCTGGGCGCCTAATCCACCGCCTAACATTACTTTAAAACCACGCTCGCCTTTGCTGTTAATCTTTGGTATAAAACCAAGATCATGCGCAAAGGAGTAAGCTGTATCTTCATCGCTTGATGAAAAAGCTATTTTAAATTTACGTGGCATGTCCTGATTTACAGGGTTGCGCAATAAATATTCAAATGTGCCGTGAGCATATGGCGATACATCAAATGGTTCTAATGGGTCAATACCGGCAGTAGGAGAGGCTGTAACGTTACGTACAGTATTACCGCACGCTTCGCGCATTGTAACATCGTCTTTTTCAAGATCGGCCCATAATTGTGGAGTACGGTCTAAGCTTACATAATGTATTTGGATATCCTGGCGGGTAGTTAAGTGCAGGTTACGGCTTGCGTATTCGTCTGATACATCAGCTATGCGTAACAGTTGTTTAAATGTTACTTTACCAAAAGGTAATTTAATACGTACCATTTGCACACCCGGTTGGCGCTGGCCATATATACCACGTGCTAAGCGTAAGCTTCTAAATTTTTCGTCATGTATTTTTCCTTCACGAAAAGCCCTTATTTTTTTTTCAAGATCTATAATATCCTGTTCAACAATAGGGTTTTCAAGCTCTGTTCTGAAGCTTTGCATAATCTTAAATAGTGTTTGTAAAAGCCATTTTAATAGCTAAAAAGGCATATCCATTGCCAAAGATATACATAGTATATGGAATTGGTAGAATATTGTTAAAAAAAGGTGGATTTTAACAATTAAATGAATAAAGGATTTTAATTGTTGATAAGTGTAGTTTCCCTGGTTATGACATCAGCTATACTGGTTTCTGATAATATTTTTAACGTAGCATCACGCACATCAATAAACACATCGCGTATGCCACAGGTGGTTTCCTGGTGACATTCATCGCATTTATGATAAAAATTTAAGCTGGCGCAAGGTAACATAGCAACCGGCCCATCGGTGATGCGCATAATACTTACCAGGTAAATATCTTTTGGGTCCTTATTTAAAGCATACCCGCCACCTGCGCCTTTTTTACTGTATAAAAAGCCGGCATTGCGCATATCTAATAATATCTGTTCCAGAAATTTTTTAGGGATGCGTTCTTGTTCTGCAATCTTTGAAATTTGCATGGGAGGTTTGTCCATGTTCTTCCCAAGAATCACTAATGCTTTAATAGCATACTTAGTTTTTTTCGATAGCATTTTCTAAAGTTAATAACTAACAAATATAATTAAAGAATCGTAATCCAATAAAAAATACCGATTAGCTATACTTATTTTACAATAGCGTCTGAGTGGCCAAGGCTTTTACCCGGATTTACCTTATCGCGCACCAGTTGTTTTAACTCTTTAATTTCGGGGAAGCGGCCATGTTCTTTACGATCAAATAAAATAACGTCGTTTAAACTAATGGTATATCTGCCGGCAGTTTCGCTTGGTTTTAAAGCTATACTATCCAGATCATCTTCAAAGGTAGTTAGTAGTTCCTGGGCCATATATGCTGCCCGTAACAACCAGTTGCATTTTGGGCAATATTCAATAGTAAGTGTAGGTTTCATCTTATTTTTCAGGTATAATAAACCGTTCATTATTATGGGTGCTCAATACTGATAATTCGTCGCCGACAGAAATTGTTCCGCTGCCACGATGAACTAAGTTTTGTCCAAAATATATCTTATTGTTTTTTGCGCGATAGGAGGCAAGCGTTTTTGTCGGCTCTTTTTCCATAGATGCATCAGCCTGATCAATAGTTATCATAACGCACCGTGCGCAAAGTTTTACTCCGTTAAAAGTTATATTGTTGATTGTAAAACCATTCATAATATCTTCCTGGTAGGGAGTGCCCCCGGTAAATACAATATTAGGCCTGAACCTGTCTATAGGCAACTTTCTGTTTAGCCTTTTGTTAAGATCGTCTAACGAGGATTGCCCGATCATAAGGAAAGGATAGGCGTCAGAAAATGAAGTAATACTATCAGCCGGGGCATATCCGGGGTCTGTGAAACGCGCTGTACTTTCAGGCATATATACCAGGCGAATATTTATCCCTAAAACATGGGTAAACCATGCGTCAATCTCATCACTAACCAATTGTCCCGCGCAAGCATCATCCCAAATAGTTACTTGTATAACTTCCTTTTTTACGGGTAGTAATGGTATTTTAATAAAAGAATTATCTAATGTAAAAGTTACCGTTAAAGAATGATCTGAAATGCTCGTTTTTAAAAGCGCCATTTTTGCGCACTCGCGTTGTGATATAAACCGATTATTGATATCAATCAGCATCCAGCGGCGATCATATTGAAAGCCCCGATCTGTTATAACAGCTTTATCAAGCTTGATACCCCCTAATGATTTGATAGGATAAATATATAATTCGCTTATTTTAATCATTGATCATTTTAAACGCAACAAATGTATTGTTTGTGGTTGCGAACCGCAATTTACGGGGAAATATGTACGCATCTCAAATTAATTTCTACATTTAATGGGGCTTTATGCCCCGATAGCATATTTAAAAAAAAATAATACAATATATAACCCGAATGGTTGTATATTGAAAATCAGACAGTCATATAGCTAAATATTGTTAAAGGTTAGTAAAATACATTATATTACCTTTAATGCACGGTTATTGTATCAAGCCTTCATTATCAAAAAAAGCTATAATACTAATGCTCTGCACGTTAACAAAAGGTTTACTTGCAACTAACTTCGGGATTGTTAACTGCTTGGTGATATTTGTTAATTAATATGGTATTTGTTAATAATTACAGCCCCCGGCTTAACAAAGTAATTGCTAATTTCGAAACAACTATTTAAAGATCAGAAATAATGAGATTTGACTTAAAGAACATATTTTTTTTAGCATTAATATTCTTTAATATATCATGCTCTTCATACCACCAGGTGCCTTATTTTCAGGATCTTGATCACACAAAAATAACACAGGAAAATATAGACAATTATTCGCCCTTAAAAATACAAGCTGGCGACCTATTAGGTATAAATGTAAACAGCTTAAGCCCAACTAACGAGTTTAATTCGGCAAATCAGCGCATTAAAGGAGATGAAGGCGGTAGCGGAAGTAGTAAGATTAACACCCCCATGGGCAACGAAAATGTAGCCGGCAACCCTGTTTTTGGTTACAGAATAAACCAGCAGGGCGAAGCAACGCTGCCCTATATAGGCAGGATAAAATTAGCCGGACTATCTACAGATGAAGTATCAGCAAAATTAACTCCATTGTTAGAACAGTATCTTAAACAACCAATTGTTAGTGTCAGGATACTGAATTTCAAAATCTCTGTAATGGGGGATGTGTTACGCCCTGATGTATTTGCTGTTCAAAACGAGCGTATTACTATAATTGAAGCGCTTGGTTTAGCCGGCGATTTGAATGTTACGGCTAAACGCCGAAACGTATTGTTGATAAGAGAATATGATGGGAAACGCGAATATTTACCGATAGACCTTACATCAAGAAAGCTATTTACATCGCCTTACTATTATCTTCAAAATAATGATGTGATATACGTTGAGCCTGATCGGATCAAATACGCTCCGCTTGATAGGGGCTATCGTACATTTACAACTATCCTGGCGGCTATATCGGCACTGGGGGTGGTTGTAACGTCTTACTTCTTATATTACAACAGCAATTAACTATGTGTGCATTAAAAACAAACACACAAGCTAATAAACGTCCCCCACTTATTGATGAGGATTTCGACCTGCGCGAAGTACTTGCCAAATACATATATTATTGGCCCGTGTTTTTGCTTTTTACAATAATAACTATGATTGGGGCCTATGCTTTTCATATGGTGACCAAACCGGTTTATGATATTAAGGCCACTATGCTTTTACAGGATGATAAGGGTGGCAATGATATTAAGACTTCATTACAGGAAATGGGTATAAGCAGCACCCCAAAAAATCTCGAAAATGATGTTGAGCTTTTAAAATCAAGAAAAAATGTTGAAAGCGTTGTAAACGATTTAAAACTATGGATATCATACAAGGCTGTTGTTAACCATTTAAAAGAAAACCTTTATAAAAACACAACACCGGTATTATTTAATTTTATAACAATCAGTGGTAAATTAGGCCAGAAAATCACAATCGTTATAAAAAACAACGACACTTTTATACTTAAAACTTCTGATGACGAAACATCCGGAACAGAATACAATTTTTCAAGCCCAATTTCAAGCGGTGTGGGTACCTGGCAGCTTATACCAACACCTAATCTTAGAAAGTATATAGGATCTACGATTGTTATTGAACTGGCCGAGCCAAAAGATATTGCAGATACCTACCAGGCCAGTTTAGAAGTGGCCTTAAGAGATAAGATGGAATCTTCAATAGTTGATATTTCTTTAAAAGATCAAATACCGCAAAGGGGCCAGGATTTTGTTAATTATTTAATTGTCTTATATAATAAAACCGAAGTTGAGGAGCGTAATAAAAAAACAAAAAACTCACTTGATTTTATCGACCAGCGCCTTGATTCATTATCTGTAGAGTTAAATGTGGCAGAAAAGAATGTTGAGAATTACAGAAGCTCGCATGGCTTAACCGATGTAGCCGCGCAATCGCAAATTTATATACAAAATGCCCAAACTAATGGTGCAAAACTAAACGACGTAAATGTTCAATTAAGGGTGATTAATGAAATTGAGAATTATATTAATGCTCCTAATGTTACTGATAAAACCGTACCCGCTACCCTTAACATTGGCGACCAAAACTTAGAAAAACTTGTAGAAGACTATACCAACCAACAGTCAGAACGAAGCAAAATGCTGGCAACCACGCCTGAACGAAATCCGGCTTTTGACCCGATAAACAGGCAAATAGCAACAACCCGTGCTGCTATAAAAGAAAATATAAATAACATTAAGGCTTCATTGTTAGCTACCCGCAATGAATTGGAAAGCTATGGTTCACTAACCAGGTCATCTATAGAAAGTATACCCGGCGAGGATAGAGAATTAGCGGCTTTAAAACGCTTGCAAGCCAGTAAAGAATCTTTATATAACATATTACTACAAAAACGTGAAGAAACTGCATTAAGTTATGCCTCTATAGTAAGCAATGCGCGCACTGTTGACCTTGCATTCGCAATACCTCCCAAAAAATCAAAGGCAATGTTGCCGTTTATTGCTGCCCTTGTGTTAGGCTTGCTTATACCTGCCGGCTTAATCTATATTAGAGATACAATAAAGAACCAGGTAACCAGCCGCAAAAATATTGAAAAGACTTTGCCGATACCAATATCGGGCGAGTTAGAATTAAGCAAGTTAAGATCGCCTATTGTTACTGACGCGGCAAATGGTAAACTTAATTTTATGCTGGTTGAACAGTTTAGAAGCTTGCGTACCCAGCTATATTATTTGCATGATAATGATAGCAAAGGCAGGGTGACGTTAATTGCATCAAGCGTTGCCGGCGAGGGTAGAAGCTTTATAGCATCAAACCTTGGCGTGGCCCTGGCTACCTCAGGTAAAAGAACTATTATCTTAGAGCTGAATTTGTATCGACCGGTAATGAGCGATATTTTTAATCTGCCTGTTTCGCATCCCGGCATGAGTAATTACTTAAACTGGGAATCACTAAAAGAAGAAGTTATTCAAAATACTGTTACCTATCGTAACCTCGATGTTATTACCAGCGGACAGTTTATACCCAATTTCTCTGAATTGCTTGATCGTAAACGTATTGAGATATTAATTGACTGGCTGCGCTTACACTATGATCATATTATAGTTGACACCTCGCCATTACAGGTTATTGGTGATGCAAATATCGTATCAAGGCTTTGTGATATTACACTATATGTTATCAGAAAAAACTTCACATCAAAAACCCAGGTTCCTTTTATTAATAAGTTGCATACTGATCAGCAATTACCTAAAATGAGTATTGTTTTTAATGGTATAGACCCGGTTAGAGACGGATACAAAGATTATTTCCTTGTAAAAGGATAAACAGCAATTAATGAGCATTATACAAACTGCAAAAAAATATTGGGCGTCATTAATTGGAAACGATAATGCCCTATCCGGAAAGGTTAATTTTAATATTGCCGTATCTTTTGCATTAAGAGCCGTTAGTATCATTATTTCATTCCTTATTGTACCTTATTCGCTTAAATTGTTGGATACCAATAAATATGGTATTTGGCTGGCTATATCATCAACTGTAAGTTGGATAAGTATCATGGATATTGGGCTGGCAAATGGTTTAAGAAATAAAGTTGCAGAATACATAGCCAGGAAAGAGTACGACCAGGCCAAAATAGCAGTATCCTCAACTTACGCTATCTTGTTATTAATTATACTCCCTATCGCTGCCATTTTTGCAATTGCCGCACCCTTTGTAAACTGGAACAGCGTTTTTAAAACAGATTTAGATCAAAAAGAACTGCTGTATACCCTTATTACGGTATTTACAGGCTTATCGTTCCAATTTATTCTAAAGCCAATATCGTCTATTCTACAGGGCGATCAGAAAATATATAAGAGTAATCAAATTCAACTGATATGTAATTTCATTCCGTTGATACCTATCATACTTTTGGGTAAATATTTACAAGGATCGATGTTTGCCCTTGCTATCGCGCAAACCCTGTTGCCTGTTGGTGTATTGCTTGTTTATACCATACTATTATTCAACAAAAGCTATGTCGATATTAAACCGTCTTTAAGGTTTATTGACCTAAAAAAGAGTAAGTCATTATTTCAACTTAGTATTGCCTTTTTTGTAGTACAAATAGCAGGTGTATTTTTATACTCAACTACTGAAATTATTGTAGCCCGTGAATTTGGCGGTAATGAAGTAGCTATATATGTTTCTTTATACAAATACTACACGGCAACAAACATAGTTATCAATATAATTTTAGCAACCTATTGGAGCGCCTTTACCAATGCTTTTGCTTTAAATGATATAGAGTGGATCAGGATGAGCATTAACAAGCTGGTTAAAATAGCTGCATTGTTTTTAATAATAATTATTGCACAGGTATTATTGGCCGGGCCGGTATTTAAAATATGGGTGGGCGATAAAATACAAGTTCCGTTTAGTTTAAGCGTAGGCATGGCTGTTTATTTTAGTGTAACGTTATTTACATTAGTATATACAGTTGTTTTAAATGGTACGGGTAATGTTAAAATGCAATCTATTGTATCAATAATTACTGCAATATTACATATACCTGTTGTGCTGTTTTTTATAAGGTATTTGCACCTGGGTTTAAACTCTATAGTATATGCAAGTATATTATGGTCTGTAATACAAGTGATCCTTTGGAAAAAAGAAATTGGTGTAATATTAAGTGCCAAGACAAATAGTTTAGAAGTTACTGATATAAGTTAGATACAAACATTAAACCCATAATTGAATTATATATTCAATATCGTATTAATCTGGTATGTATTATTTTGCAACATTAATTTTTGTACTACTATCAGCAAACGGAACGTTTTTACCGTTCTCTAATATCAATTGGTTTATAGTTGAATTTATTTTTTTATGGATAGGTATTGAGTATGACCAATTTAATAAAAGAGACATAAGGCTATTTGTAAAGTTTGCAGCCATATATTTAACCTATTGCACATTTCGATCTACATTTCTTACCCACCTGCCTATAAGTTTTTTTATTAGTGACGTAATATTTCTGTTTAAGTATATTTTACCGAGTTTCCTGTTTTGTGCATTGTTAAAAGACAAAGCGTTATACTACTTATCAAAAGTTATTATCGACCTTGCTATTATTTCAATTCCCTTTTTTTTAATACAGGTGGTAGCCGGTGATGCATTATTTAATATTGGCAGTGCATTAAACATCCCGCCACATGTGGTTGGGTATGAGTATACAAACTTTATAGTGTTTGTATATATTAAGCTTCACGCGTTTCAAAATGCCGGCTTTGCCTGGGAACCCGGCGGATATGGTTACTTTTTGAACCTGGGTTTGGTGCTGCATTTTATGGCAAACGGTTTTAGTTTTGATAAACGGGCCTGGTGGTTGGTAATCGCTATTGTTACAACATTGTCTACAACCGCTTTTATAGCTTTAATGTTGGTTTGCCTGTTGTTTTTTAGAGCCAGGGGACTAAAAATGAGCATGTTGCTAACAGTTGCCGTACCGGTAATATTTGTAGCCGTCTTCCAATTGCCGTTCCTGGCTGATAAGATCATCGAAACCTATAAGTATGATTTACATAGTATGGAAAATATTGACTTCCTGAGCAAGTATTATATACGCATCGGGGAATCGTTCCCATTAAACCGGTTTGCCAGTTTGTTATTTATTTATAAAACATTTGGTGCTCAATTGATTTTTGGTGTATCAAACATTTTCACCGATACACAACCTATTTTTGCCAACATTAACATATCAAACGGCATATTTGATTTTTGCGCAAAGTTTGGCGCTATTGGAATAATATTTTTATGGTACAGGGCCTATCTCTTTTTCAGAGTTTACACTTTTAATTTTGAGCAAGCTTTCTATTGTGTTATTTTGATTGCGATACTGGGTTTTGGTGAAGCTATATTTATTTTGCCAATAACAACAGCCTTTTACTTTTTATACCAGTATGCGCAACCCTATGAACTTGAAGGGGAAGAAGAAAATGACGTTGACGAATATGAATTGGAGCATGTAGCATAGTTTGTTTACATACTTCTTTTTTGAGTAAATAAATTAATATATTATTGTAATAATTAAAATAAGAAAATTGAAAGTACTTTGGTTTTGTTTTACACCTTCTTTAAGCGAGTCTTACTTAAATGATAAACCAACTGGCGGTGGCTGGATAAAATCATTAGAAAAAAGTGTACAGTCTAAAGTAGACTTGTCCATCGTTTTTTATTACGAAAAACAACTTGATCCATTTAAATTAGGCGACACCACTTATTACCCGGTTCAAAGATTTGTTAACGGCAAGCTATCCAAAATAGGCAGACGCATATTTAATACTTTAGAACCTAAAGAAGATATAGAGACGTTTGTAAAAATCATAAATGAAGTTAAGCCAGATTTGATTCACGTGCATGGCTCTGAGTTTTCATTTGGCTTAATTCAAAAGTTTACTGATATTCCAACTGTATTATCTATACAAGGCATTGTAACAGTTTACAGGTATAAGTTTTTCTCCAAAATAATGTTTTTTGATATTGTGAGGAGTGCCAAACTTACAAACCTTCTATTCTTTCGTACAGCAATAAATACTTACTTCCTTTTCGGGAACGCGCGCGACCGCGAATTAGATATACTTAAACATACCAAAAATTTAATTGGGCGTACAGCCTGGGATAGGAGAGTGTCGCGTATATTAGCCCCGCAGGCACAATATTTTCATAATGACGAAATACTTCGCGACTCATTTTATACATCAGAGTGGAAATATGAGCCAGGTACTCAACTTAATTTGATGACCATAAACGGGCCGGATATTTATAAGGGTATTGAGACATTAATTTATTGCGCACACCTGCTGGACCTAAATAATATAAATTTTAAATGGGGAGTAGCAGGGATAAGTAAAACTGATGATATCGTATCAATAGCCTCAAAAAGCACAGGTAAACCCCTTTCAGACAATATTGTATTTTTAGGAAAGCTTGATGAAAACTCATTAGTTAATGCACTATTAAAAGCTAATATATATGTAGCTACATCTCATATAGAAAATAGCCCCAACAGTTTATGCGAAGCGTTGTTGTTAGGTATGCCAAGTATTGCTACCCATGCGGGTGGCACTAACAGTTTGGTTGACGATGGAAAAGATGGGGTTTTGATCCAGGATGGTGATCCATATTCGATGGCCGGCGCTATAATCGAATTAAAAGAAAACAAGGAATTAGCCATTAGCTTGGGCAAAAATGCCAGGATTAGAGGTTTGGCAAGACACAATATTGATACAATCACAGGTGATCTTTTAGAAATTTACAAAAGGGTTTTAAGCCATTAAAACTATAAACTAATAAATATAAAACGGTGTCAAAAGTTTTAAAAATAGCTGCGCTTGCGTGCTCTTATAATCGTTTAGAAAAGACTAAGGCGTTTTTGAAAAGCCTTACTACGCAGCCAATTCCCGAAGGATATTCACTGGATATCTACATACTTGATGACCAATCGCCAGACGGGACAGCCAGTTACGTGCGCAATCATTTTCCAACTGTAAATATTATAGAGGGATCAGGGTCTTTATTTTGGGCTGGTGGCATGCGGGTGCTTTGGCAACATGTTATGGATACTGCCGGGTATGACTTTTATATTTTGTTAAATGATGATGTGAAGCTGTTTAATAATGCCATAACAAGACTTATTGAATCTTATAATAAATCTACTTATAAAGACAATATATTGTTAGGGACGGTACAAAATCCAGAGCAAACCAAAATCACTTACGGTGGGCGCAAAATGGTAAATACTTATACCGGCGAAGCTGAATTGGTTGAGCCTGATGACACAGAATTAAAAGAATGCGAAATGGGTAATGCCAATATAATGTTAATTGATAAAGGTACAGTTGATAAAACAGGCATACTATCTGACAGATACATACATAGCTTCGCAGATTTTGATTATACGTTAAGGGCAATACGCAAGGGATCTAAAGTTTGGGTAGCCCCCGGATATTATGGTTCATGCGAGTATGATCATGGTAAGCCATGGATGTCGCAACAGCACTCATTAAAACAGCGCATCGCGTATATGCGTAGCCCGAAAGGACTTGAATCCCGAAGCTATTTTCGCTACGTTAGAAAATTCTTCCCCTTAACTTATCCGTCTGCATTTTTAAAGCTGTGGTTAAAAACCTTGTTACCGATAGTATACGATAAATATAAAAAGGATTAGATGAGGGTTGTAATTTTACACAATGATTTGCGTGTTTACTGGAAGGGCCGGATAAAATATCTGCGTGAATTTTTAGCTGCACATAAAATTACCTTATACTCCATCGAACTATTTGGCAGAGGGTCGCCTTATGCGTTTGACCCTTATGATAGCGACAACTGTTTGTTCCCTGATAATAGTTATGATGAACTATCAAAAAGCGAAATTAAAACCAGGCTCTTTAAAAAATTGGACGAGATAAACCCCGATGTTATTATTGGGGGTTCTATAGTGTTTTTTTCGGGCGCGTTAGGTGTGCGGTGGTGCAGAAACCATGATAAGCATTTTATAATGTTTGATGATGGCAAGCTCTCCTTTATTAAACGTAATCCATTTGTACAATACGTAAAAGATACCATAACCCAACAGGTAGATGCATTATGGCTGCCTTCTGTAGATTATGATGCTGAATATAAGGGGCTTTTTGAGAAACCCTGGTTTTTCCATGGCTATAATACTATTGATAATGATTCGTTTAAAATTGATGATGAAAAGCAATTTAACAATAACAAAATTACCTGTGTTGCCCGGCTCGTAGATATTAAGAACTTCGATAATTTATTAAAAGCGTGGAAAATTGTAGAGTCGGCAAATACCACTTACAGGTTATCAATAATAGGTTCGGGTCCATTGCATGCTCATTTATTAAAATTAAAATCAGATCTTCAGTTAAAACGTGTTGATTTTGAAGGAATGATCAGCAACAAGGATATCCCTATGAACCTGTTTAAATCGAACGCCTTTGTTTTGGCAAGCTTTGCCGAAAGCTGGGGGTTAGTAGTTAACGAGGCCATGGCGGCCGGTTTACCAGTGATATTAAGTGAACGAATCCATGCTGCTACAGTTCTTTTAAAAGAAGGGGAGAATGGCTATGCATTTGACCCATATAATGTTGATGAAATAGCACAAAAAATATTACAATTTATCAACCTTAATATATCTGCAAAAAAAGAAATGTCTGCTAAATCATTAGCTATAATAAGCACCATGAGTTACGAAAATATGGGCAACGAGCTGCTTGCAGTATTGAACAAAATGGCTATGCAAAAACCTAAAAAAGCAACCTTTACAGGCTCTGTTTTTATGAGTTTATGGAAAGGTGGGTATAACACTTCTGGTTGGAATAAATAGCTTTTAATAATTATAATATGTTTAACTTTAACGTATTATCCTTTGCGTAGGGTTTGTGCGCATTAATTTAAATGAAACATTTTCCACTTATGTTTGGTATGATCTTGTTCATGTTTTTTTCATGCGGAAAAACAGTATCCCGCCCAACAATAAGTGAACAGCGGCAGCTTACCGTAAGTACTACTCAAAACCCTCATAATACACCTAATGTTATCCCGACAATCGTTTCGTTAATTGATACAATTGTACCTGCAAATGCGGTAAGTGTAAAAAAATATGGCGCACTTGGCGACGGTGTACATGATGATGCAAGTTCTATACAAGCCGCTTTGAATTCAGAAAGCGTTGTGTTTTTGCCCCCGGGTATTTATAGTATAAATAACACATTAAATATGCGCCCTGGAGTAAAATTGTATGGTACAGGTGGTGCAACTATAAAATCTGGTGACAACATGCAAGGTACACTACTATCTATGGGTAGGTACATTTATATAAGTAATGCTAATAACTCATTAATCACTAATATCAGGTTTCAGCAGTCAGCGCAAGCTTTTAATTTGGGGCAGTGGGCAAACTCTTGCATTTATATTATTAACTGTAAGGGCACAACTATCTGTTATAATAGTTTTGATTTTAACCTGCCTTATTCTAAAACCGGCCTTGAAGGTATTTGGGTGAGCGGTGAACTTTCTGAAAATACATTAATCAAAGGCAATAAACTTACATCTGTGGGGATTGAATATGCCGAAAATGGAGCTAATTCCACCACGGTAGATGATAATTATATTACTCATGCTGCAAATGATGGTTTAAGTTCGCATGGAAATTCTTCAATCTATTGTACGAAACATATAGTAAGTAATAATATAATTGAAAATTCGGGCTTAATGGGCATTGAAGATTGGGGTAAAGTTGACGGAACACTTATTGATAACAATACCATAACCGGGGTAGGTAAAGATCCGACTCAGGCATCTAATGGCATTGGTATATCGGCAGTTGGCATTAATAGCAAAGTAGTAAATAATAAAATTACCGATGCTCCAGTATATTATATCGAGTCTGGTGGAACTAACATAATTGATAGTAATATAATTAATGACACCCGCGGTAAAGCCATTGGCATAATCGGCAACTTTACAGCACTTCCATCAGCAACAGTAATAGCAATGCGAAATTCAAATGTTATGCATATTGCCGGAAACGTTATAACGGGCTGCCTTAGGAGTATTGTTATTTTCGGCAACTATTCGCCCAATGTTAATATTTTATCAAACTCAATTACCAATCCTGTATTTATTGGTATAAATGTAGATAGCGCGGCACCGTTATATACTATTAACGTTTCTGATAATAAAATATCCTTTACCATACCTAATAAACAAATTAGAAAAGCGTTCGAGTCATATACCAGTTTAAATCATACAGGTGTTCAAAATATCAATTTAGATAATAATATAGTAACATATGATGTAACCGCCGGAGGTGGCAAAGGATTAGAGTACGGATTTGAAATAGGTACCGATAATTTGGTGCTTAATAACAACCAGGTTTACGGCAATAATATCCGAGCTAATAAACAGCCAGTATATGCCATATCAGGCAATACTAATCCTGTATATTCAATTACCTTAACAAATAATATGGTTTATGGGGCTATTGTTAACTTAAAAGACTTTACCATAAAAACTAAATCGGGTAACAACTTCTAATCGAAACTTATTGCTTTAATTGCCTCCAACATGCTATTTTAGCATTGAAAACTTATGTTAACAAGAATGTTCATACCAACCCAAATTATAGTTAATGCAGACGATATTGGTTTAAAGCCTTCGGTTAATAAAGCTATACTTTATTGTTTTGAGCAAGGATATATTAACAGCACATCATTGCTTACAAACATGGGTTGTTTTAACGACACGGTTGAATTTATTCATCAAAACCCCGTAATAAAAAACATTGGGCTGCATGGTAATTTAGCCGAAGGGAAGCCGGTAACCAATTTTTCCCAACAACAATTTCTTGATGCGGATGGCAACTGGGATATTGATAAAACAGGCAATAGATTACTGGTTTTAAATAAGGATGCCAAAACGGCATTTCTTAAAGAAATAAATGCGCAGATGGAACGTGCACTTGCAGCTAAAATTAAAATTGACCATATTGATTCCCATTTGCATTTACACACGCTACCCGCATTTTACAATCTTTTCATCGGGGTAGCCCAACGTCATAATTTAAAATTGAGATTAGCACAAACGTATAGGGAGAGAAGTTATCTTAAATTTTATTACAGGAAGTATATCAATAATAAAATCAAAGCCCTTGATATTAATTACTCAGACTATTTTGTTACCGTAGAAGAGTTTTTAAAAAACAACACCAAATTTTCTGACGATAATAAAATTGAGATAATGGTTCACCCGGATTTTGATAGCTCAGGTAAGTTATTTGATCACGTTGGTGCAAACTCGATCGAAAACTGGATCTCCTATTTAAACCGATCTTTCGCATAGGTGATTCCGTTTGTAGCCGCGGCTTCATTTATAAAGTAAACAATTCCCCATTTTGTGTAATCAGCATCTCTCGAAATTCCCCGAAAATCCGTCGATTATACCCCTAAAACGTATATAATTGTATGTTTTAGCTATGTAAAGCAGCTTTTCAATTTAGGTGTGGTATTTGCCTGATATGATACAGGAGTAAATTACCTTAACACAATGGCAGTTTTCGCTTTAAACGACATTTTTAAATACAATACAGTAGCGTTGTTAGACTATTCTATTTTTAATAGTAGCCTAAGCAATGTAGATTTTGACGCTAAATGTTTAATAAGCACGGTTAACCAATATTCTTACATGGTTGCCGAGAAAGATAAAGATTTTAAAAAAGCTTTAATTGGCTCTGATATATTGCTTGCAGATGGTGTTGGGATTGTTGCTGCCGCTAAAATATTAAATGGTGATAAAATAAAAAAAATCGCTGGTGCAGATATTCATCGCCACTTGCTTCAAAAGTTAAATCAAGAGGGTGGACGATGCTTTTATTTGGGAGCCACAGAGGCAACATTAGCTATCATAACAAAACGGATAGCTAAAGAATATCCTAAAATTAAAGTTGCTACTTATTCACCGCCGTTTAAAGCTGAGTTCTCTGCAGACGACGATACCGAAATGATAGCCGCGGTAAATAAATTCAATCCACATGTTTTATTTGTAGGAATGACTGCGCCAAAACAGGAGAAATGGTCTTTTAAATATAAAGACAGGTTAAATGCTACGGTAATTTGTCCAATAGGCGCCGTATTTGATTTTTATGCAGAGACCATAACACGCCCGTCACAGTTCTGGGTAAACGTTGGCATGGAGTGGGCCGTACGTTTAATTAAAGAACCAAAACGCATGGCAAAAAGGTATTTATACTACGGTCCTGCGTTTGTTTTAGAGCTTTTTAAAGTTAAGCTAACAACATCATTTGTTAAACTTAGTCTTAATTAGTGCCATGCTATTGCCTAATAACTAATATATATACAATGTAAAGCGCCTTAAGAATACTTAGTGCGCTTTTTTTTTAACTATTGAATTATACCGGCTTTAATTATTACGACACCCAAATTTCGCGTGTTTTATTCGTTTTTAAAAGTTCTAAAAGTATAATTTTTAGTAAATTCGAAATCATATCAAATGTCTAAGTTAAAAACACATTTTTTTATTTTAGGTCTGATAATTGCCTATCTTGCTTCAGGAGTAAACAACAAAAATGGCTGCAATCAATCTTAAAGACGTCTTCAATTATACCACTGTAGACGTGTTAGATTATTCTATCTTCAACAGTAGCTTAAGTAATGTTGGCTTTGAAAAAAAATGCCTTATAAATACTGTTAATCAATACTCATACATGGTTGCAGAAAAAGATCAGGACTTTAAAAATGCCCTAATGGGCTCTGATATATTACTGGCTGATGGTGTAGGGATTGTTGCAGCCGCTAAAATGCTGAATGGCGATACCATAAAAAAAATTGCCGGCGCTGATATTCATAAACACTTACTCCAAAAATTAAATGCAGCGGGAGGAAGTTGTTTTTATCTCGGTGCTTCAGAATCAACCCTTGCTACGATCAAAAAACGCATGTCGAGAGAGTATCCTAAAGTTAAAGTAGGTGCCTACTCACCGCCGTTTAAAGCAGAATTTACAGCAGAAGAAGATGCAGCAATGATTGCTGCCGTAAACACCTTTAAGCCTAATGTGTTATTTATAGGAATGACTGCCCCCAAACAGGAAAAATGGGCTTTTAAATATAAAGATCAGTTAGATGCTACAATAATTTGTGCAATAGGCGCTGTATTTGATTTTTACGCAGAAACAGTTACCCGGCCTTCTGAATTTTGGATAAACCTGGGGCTAGAATGGGCCGTTAGGCTGGCTAAAGAACCAAAACGCATGGCAAAAAGATATTTATATTATGGCCCTGCGTTTGTTTATGAATTATTTAAAGCCAAACTTTCAAATTTTCTGCCTAATTAGCTTAAAGTAATTTGTCATATTAATAATTTGATACTATGAAATATTTAAAGTTCTGCACCCTTGCAGCTGCATTTGTATTGACGAGGTGGTAACTACGGCTGGAATATAGCAGAAGGTAGTCAGGGATATAAGTCCAATAACTTTGACAAAGCACCTTTTTTATTCCCTATTTGGACATACCAACATGGTATAGAGGGCAGCAGTATTACCGGTGGCTATGTTTGCCGCGATAAAAATCTGCCAGACTTAACCGGCAAATATATTTATGGTGATTATACCTCGGGTAATATATGGGCGTTAACCAACACAGGTAAAAAAGCTGTACAAAATGAACCGATAGCCAAAGTTACCCCCGGCTCGTTATCATCTTTCGGCGAAGACAGCAATAACAATTGGTACGTACTAAACTATGGAGATGGTAAGATCTATAAATTGGTAGCAGCGCGGTAGGCGCTTACTTAATCAGCACTTATATCTAACTAAAACAAAGCACATTTAACGTTGTTGTTTTTTTATGATGTTATTTTGTTGACTTAGCTAAGTGTGCGTTATGAAATATCCTTTAATGTTTTTTGCTGCTATTTGCATCATTAGCGGTTGCAAATCCAATCCACCTGTTGGGCCTGATAACAATAATAATACCCCACCGGTAGCCTTGGGAACCTATACAATCGCAAAAGCTTTCCCAAACTTACCCGTAGTAGATAACCCTGTAGAGTTAACCTCGCCGGACGACGGTACTAACCGCATATTTGTGGTGTCGCAAAAAGGAGTTATCAGCGAATTTTCCAATACGGCAGATGTAAGCACAAAAAACGTTTTCCTCGATATATCTGCCAAGGTAATTTTTAGCGGAGAAATGGGTCTGCTTGGCCTTACTTTTAGTCCGGATTATAAAACCAACGGGTATTTTTATGTTAATTATGTGCGCAAAAGCCCGTCGTTGGAAACTGTGATAGCCCGCTATAAAGTAAGTGCATCAAACCCTAACATTGCCGACCCTGCAAGCGAAGAAATATTACTGACCTATGCCCAACCTTTTGAAAACCATAAAGGTGGCAAGCTGGCTTTTGGCAATGATAAATATTTATATATAGCCGTGGGTGACGGCGGGAGTGGCGGCGATCCTAATAAAAATGGCCAAAACAAAGCTGCATTATTAGGTAAGATATTACGTATTGATGTAAGTAAAGCCGGAAAGTATACTATACCTGAAGATAACCCATTTAAAGGCAACACAAACGGTTACAAGGAAGAAATATATGCTTATGGCATGCGCAATCCGTGGCGGTTTAGTTTCGATCATACTACAGGTTTCCTTTGGGCAGCCGATGTAGGACAGGATAAAGTTGAAGAGGTGGATATTATTGAAAAAGGTGTTAATTATGGTTGGAACGTAATGGAAGGAAATACCTGTTACAACACTGCGACGTGCGATCAAACCGGTTTGCAATTACCTATATGGAGTTATGGACGTACTTTAGGCGCCAGTGTCACTGGTGGTTATGTGTCGCGCGATAAAAACCTGCCGGGATTGGCCGGTCGATACATTTATGGTGATTATGTATCGGGCAATATATGGGCTCTTACAAGTGCAGGTAAAACAGCTGTGAGTAATGATTTGATAGGCACCGTTGCCGCCAACTCATTATCCTCATTTGGCGAAGATAGTAACAGTAACCTGTATATATTAAATTATAAAGATGGTAAAATCTATAAGTTTATAGCCAATCCGTAACAATTAAGTTATTTGCTATCCGGGGTTATTTTTTCATTGAAAACTCCGGCACAATATAACTATACACATCATAACGTAATTCGCTCCACGCACTTTTTTTAGGGAACGGAAACCCGGGAAATAATTCCTGGTCATTTGGTACAAATTTAACCCTGATGCGAATTGCTGATTTGTTCGCAGTTAAACTTGCAGGAATCATAAATTCATCATCACGAAACCGGCGGTTTGACGTTTTGGTGCGCAATAAACGATTTTCAAGCTCACCGGGTGGATCAGAATAAATGCACGTGTTCGATCCCGCTAAGTACCAGGTTCCTGCCAGTTTCCATTCTGTATTTTGACCTGAGCTTGCGTCTGCTATATATACCTCTGCTGTTTGATTAGGGAAGCTGTAATCTAAAGTACGGCGCAATAAAGTGCCTTTATTATTTGCGGCAAGCTTTACAGTAAATTCTGATGTTCCGCGGGTATATCGGCCGTCTTCCAGGTGAGGGGGATAAACATCTTTGCCTATTTTTTCCGCATATCCTTTAAGTTGATTCCGATCGACCCCCATAGGGAAAGTTGGAAAAATATCTATTCCCGACTCATATCTTGACGTAATCGTTTCAATTTTTGAAGCTTCAGGCGATGAATACATATGATCCTTCTCATTTGCTTCATTACCAATATCAATCTCGTCAGTTTTAATTAAGGAAGGGGAGGGTAAACCATACCAGTAAGTTACAGCTTCATAATGTTCGGTGCTTAAGTTTTCAGCGCCATGCTCAAATCCAATCACAGCACGTTTGCCAAATGGCATTATATCTGCCAACAGGAACCGGTACGCAGATTCGATAAGATCTTTATCACCTTTTGAATTATTTTTTCCTGTCGCCCCTAATGGATGCCCGGCAAAAGCCAATGTCATGTTTTGCCCACCCCAATAATCGCCGCCGCCGGCCCATTCCTCGGTACCTGTACCGTAAGCCTGTGGGCTTTTGCTGTCATCAAAATAGAACCTGGGATCGCCTTCCAGTGTTCCTAAGTTGGCCTCATGCGAAAATATAAATGATGTACCTACAAAACTTCCGGACCAGTCCTCTTTTCCTTCTATTCCGTGGGTATCTAAATACACCATGTCTTTGCCTAACTCAGGGTTGGGCATATCAGCGTAAGTAGCATGGAAATAACTGCTAAAATTTGGATTTGTTTTTAAAGGCTCATATCTAATCTCATATCCAATTTCTACATTATCTGCAGGCACATCGGCCAATTCAAACTTAGCCGATTTAAAGAATGGCATGGGGTAATAACAAGATAGTTCAACCTTTTGATTAGGGTAATCGAAACGAATATTAATAGGAAAACCTTTTACCAGGTATTCACGGTTATCGCGGTTAAATAAGGTGCCCGCACCAAAAAACAATGACAATGGGGCATCAATAGAAGGGAATTTAGCATCATCCCAGGTAACAATTAATCTTAGGCGTTCCAGGGCTATTGCTTTATCTAATGGTAAGGATAATTTAAAGGCACGTACTGAAGAAGGACCTGCTTTTATATTTGATAGTAATAGCCTGTTACTATTGAGTTTCAATTTCCCGCTTATCTTCTTTATGTTTTGTGGTGCGATATCTGTGCCCGCCTTATCAATCAAATCAAGTACATCCTTATCAGGTGCTTTGTTAATGTCCCATGAATCTATTTTTTTCGAAAGATTTTCCTGATCAGCATATAAATGGTAAATAAAGTACCCTGTACCATAATGTGTTTTTGAATAGGCTATCCTGAATGAGTCTTTAAATGGCATTGGTGTCCATATTAAATCAGCTCCTTTAGTAGCGGCCCAGGTATAGTTAAGCGGGTTAGGGAAAGGTGTTTGCGGTATAAATACAGTACTTGTTTTAAACAATGTGGCAGCATTTCTCGGATCAGCAGTCGAAGTTTCTTTTACGATATTATCTTTCCCATCTGCAACAAAATGCCACGGGCTGCCATGCCAATGATTTGCCCTGAAAAAATAGAGAACACCTTTGCCTTTAACATCAAGAGCGACATTATAGTCTTCCTGATTAGCAAACAGGTAATGGCTTGCATCAGCAGATTGATTGCCGCCCTCACGATCATATGTACTTCGCATATAAGCCCGGTCGCCAATTCTTTGCATGGGCCATGTGTCCCACATGCGATAGGCATCCAATCCAATCGGGATAACTGGTGGTGCTGAGATATTTGAACGTTTTATATTTTGTGAAAATAGCTGTGCAGATATAAATAGCTGGCCAAGAATTAGCCAATGCGTCAAATTTCTCATATTTCCGGGTTTTGTAAGCGATGCTAAATATTGGTTAAATCATCACCACCATAAATGTAGTAAATAATGTTAACAGCAATAAAAAAGCCGCCCTGTATTTATCGGGGCGGCTTTCGTTAAGAGTGCAATGGTTATTTATCCAATCCTCCACGACGCATGGCCTTAACAGGCTCGGGCCATTTTACACCTTCAACCTTGATGTTCTTTGTTTTTTCAGGATCTTCGCTGGCCATATAAGCTAATATTGCAGCCAACATAGCATTATTGGCCACCTCACTAAATACAACTTTGTCATAAGTATCCCTGTTTGTATGCCAGGTATAATTAAAGTACGACCAGTTAAGCGAACCTATAGAAAAGCCGGGAGCGCCAACAGCATCAAACGATGCGTTATCAGAGCCACCACCACTTGGCTGCCCCGGAAAGTTGGTTTTAATGCGACGTTTAATGGTATCAGGCACCGCAGCAAGCCAACGCGGTAAATAGTCTTTAGCATCTGTATAACCGGCTCCGCCCAAATTTATAACGCGGCCGGTACCATTGTCCTGGTTAAATAAGGCCTGTAAGTTTTTTACTATTTCAGGATGGTCTTCAACAAAAGCACGCGATCCGTTTAGGCCTTCTTCCTCGCTTGCCCAATGGCCAACCAATATGGTGCGTTTTGGGTGGGGATAGAATTTCTTTAATAAGCGCATTGCTTCCATCATGGTAAGGGTGCCGGTACCATTATCCGTAGCGCCTGTACCGCCATCCCATGAATCAAAGTGAGCAGATAACATCACATACTCGTTAGGTTTTTCTGATCCTTTAATTTCGGCAATAGTGTTAAAAGTAGGTACTTCACCAAGCTCTTTCGATTCGGTATGCAGCATAATGGTAGGAGGGGTACCTGATTCTGTTAAGCGATAAAGCATACCGTAATCTTCCAACGCGATATCAACAGTAGGAACCTTTTTGGTATAAGCGCTAAATATTTTATCAACCCCAAAACCAGCCGACCAGTAGTTGCTTATTACGCCAACAGCACCGGCATTTTCTAAAGCAATAGGTAATGTCCTTAATGTATAACCGGTTTTTTTAATTCGTTTTGCCCATGCGGCGGTCATTGCTGTGCGCTCGGTTTTCATTTTATCGATAACCTCAGGGAAAGCAAACTCTTTCCAGTTATCATCAGGTCGTCCGGTTGGTTGTAACATAGATATCATAACCAGTTTGCCTTTTACATTAGGCAGCCATTTTTGGAAAGCAACAGAATCTTCCAGGTCAGGTATGATAATGGTTTGAGCGGTTACTGTTTTTGCACCCATGCCAGGGCTCCAGGCCAGTTGTATGCCTTCTAATGATTTTACGCGGGGAGATATCATATCAATATGCGATATGCCACGTTCCCAGCCGCGCCATACACCCCAGTTTTCTTTACGAGCCGTAATGCCCCAGCTTTTGTATTTTTCAAGCGCCCAATCGCCTGCTTTAGCCATTTGTGGTGTGCCCACTAAACGGGGGCCAACGCCGTCAAAAAGCTCATGGGCTAATTTCGGTAATTGTGAATTGTTGGTTTCTTCCTGTACGATAGCATCAACAACAGATTGTGCCGATTGTGCAAATGTGGTGCTGCAAAGCACCGCGCCGGCAAAAGACATAGCGATTTTAAGCCGGCTGGTAAAGCGGAGTGTGAGTTCAGTTTTCATGAACACAAATTAAAAATTTGTGCCGACGTAAACTAATTTATTAACAAATTATATATTTGGTGTTATTGTAACTATTCTGCTACCAACAATTATGCAATTATTTGATTGTTTAGTCGCATACCAATTATTTTTATTTGATCGAACTAAATAAACCATTACAAAAAAATACGTCTAAGTTTAACAACCAACTATAAACTATACTTAGGCTTATCATAAAAAACACCCTGATGAAAACACTACTTTCCTGCATTGTAATCTGTTTATCTGCATTGACACTTAAGGCGCAGATCCCAAATTTTAGTTCAACTCAACATATCGACCAGGAATTTGGCCTGGGCACCATTAGCATAACGTATGGCCGACCTGATGTGAAAGGGCGTAAAATATTTAATGGTACCGAGCCTTATGGTGTTGTTTGGCGCACCGGTGCAAATGCGGCTACCATTATTAAATTTACTGATGAAGTGAGTATTGAGGGGCATAAATTAAGGCCTGGCGAGTATTCGCTATTTACTATACCCGGTGCAACAGAGTGGACAGTTATAATTAACAAGGTTGCCAAACAATGGGGCGCATACTCTTACGACCAAAAACAGGATGTTTTGCGGTTTAAAGTAAAACCATACCGTTTGCCAATTACAATCGAAACTTTAACTATCCAATTTACTGATGTGCACATTGATGAGGGCATACTTCAAATTTTATGGGAGCGAACCGGTATAGCACTTCATTTAAAAGCTGATGTTAATGACCGCGTAATAGCTAATATAGACAGGATGATGAAGGGAAAGGATAAGCCCTATTACCTTGCCGCGGTATGGTATTACAACCACAATTTAGATATGACCAAAGCATTAAGTTGGATGATGCAACAAGAAAAAGCTCAGCCAGATGCTTACAACGTTAAATATTGGAAAGCCAGGATCCAGCTAAAAATGGGTAATAAAAAGGGTGCTATTATGTCTGCCAAAGAAGGTCTGTTTATAGCTGAAAAAGACGGAAATGCCGAGTATATCCGAATGAATAAAGAAGTGTTGAGGGACGCGGGCTATATTAAATAGTTTGCGATATCCAATACTTATCCTACTTTTGCAATGCTTTAGGTTTCTTGGCGGTAACAATCACCAGGAATTAAAAGGGAATACAGTGTAATTCTGTAACTGTCCCGCAGCTGTAAGCTCCATAACCATAGTCCATTCATTGGTCACTATCCGCATACTTGGGTGGGAAGACGGGACGAAAGGGGAGTAAGTCAGAAGACCTGCCAGAGCATTATATATTATTCACAGCTTTCGGGGATTGAAGCTTGGATGTGATGCTCACCTTTAATACCGGCGTGTTCTCATTCCATTATTACTATTCCTACAGGCTGTAAGTTTTACTTGCATCAGGCCATGAAAAAAACAGTTGCATACTTATTTAAATATCTTCATTGGCGTGGATTTTTTTTGGTGTCAGCTTGTTTATTATCAGCCTCTGTTTTTGCGCAAAGCGACACTACCAAAAAGCTAAAAGAAGTTAAGATAAATGCGGCAGTAATACCGGCAATGCAGCTTGTTGTACCATCACAATCTATAACATCAACAGATTTTATTCATTATAACGCTTTTAATGTAGCCGATGCTATTCGTGATTTCTCTGGTGTTATTATTAAAGACTACGGCGGTATAGGCGGTTTAAAAACAATGTCTGTTAGAGGGCTGGGGGCTAACCATACGTCGATTTTGTATGACGGTGTGCAGATCAACGATGCAGAGAACGGGCAGATTGACCTTAGTAAACTGAATGTAAATGGTATTCAGAAGATTACCTTATATAATGCACAGCCACCAAACATTTTACAAACAGCCCGTGCTTTTGCCGCAGCCAGTGTTTTATCCGTCGAAACTATAAAACCCAATTTATCAGCAGAAAAACCCTACCTAATAACCGCGGGAATAAAAGCGGGCAGTTTTGGTTTGGTAAGCCCGTATGTACAATGGCAGCAGCGGCTTAGTAGTAAATGGGCTTTTATCATAAATAGTTACACTATAAATGCCGACGGTGGCTACAATTTTTTACTTTTTGACGGTGCAACCAACACCAAACAAAAGCGGGTAGGATCAGAGGTGGCTATCCAGCAGGTTGACGGTACTTTATATTGGACCGAGAGCAGTAGTAAGTTTAACCTGCGGGTTAACTATTATAATTCTGACCGTGGGTTACCAAGCGCCGTGATACTTTACAAGCTGCCACCGGAAGGGCAAAAACTGTATAACCGCGACTTGTTTTTACAAAGTGGATATCAGCATAAATGGAACAGCGGACTGGAAATACTAATAAACTCAAAACTATCACAAAACCAGCTGCGCTATCTTGATCCGCAGTTTCCTAATACGGCAGGCGTACTTGACCAGCATTTTAGTCAGCGCGAATATTACCAGTCGGCGGTTTTGGCTTACTATATCAAACCAAACTGGCAGATCTCATACGCGGCTGACCTTGCGATAAATAACATGAACGCGGACCTGCCCGCTTTTCGTTACCCAACACGGCTCACCATCATCAATGTTTTGGCAAGTAATTTAATATTGGGTGATTTGACCCTGCAGGGTAGCTTGCTTAACACTCATCTGCACGAAACAGTAAAAACCGGCATCACAACACCCGACAGGAATATCTATGCGCCAACTTTAATAGCTACTGTAAAACCTTTTGCCGATAAAAACTTACAGTTACGCGGCTTTTATAAATATATATTTAGGGCGCCTACCTTTAATGATCAGTATTATGGTTTCAGCATAAACCCTGACTTGAGGCCCGAATTTACAAAGCAGTATGACCTTGGATTTAGTTACCTGAAAAGCCTTACCGGATTGTTTGATTACATAAGTTTTACTGCTGATGCTTATTATAACAATGTAACCGATAAAATTATAAATATACCAAGCCTTTATAACGGCTATGCCCGCAACACAGGCAAAGTTGAAGTACTGGGGCTTGATGCGGGTTTAAAAACGCAGGCAAAGCTTGAACCTTTCACAGTGACATTAACGGCAAACTACACCTTCCAGCAAGTACAAAATGTGACGGACCCTACTGCAGGGATATATCTTAACCAGTTACCCTATACCCCAAAGCATACAGTAGCCGTAAACGCGGGTGTCAGCAAGGGTGCATTTGGCTTGTATTATAATCAGGTAGTCTCATCATCACGATATTACGACAACGATAACCGGCCGATCGATTATATGCCATCTTATGGTATCAGCGACGCATCAATAGTTTATAAAGGCGCTATTGATCATTTTCCTGTTAGTTTGTCTGCCGGCATTAATAACGTGTTTAATACTAACTATATGGTGGCGCAAAGTTACCCTATGCCCGGCCGGTCATTCAGAATTTCATTTCAAATAACTATATAAAACAATAACTCATGAAACAAATTAAACTTTACAACCTCTTTATCGCGTTAGCATTTGTAACGGTACTGGCGTCATGCCATAAAGATAAAACAGCGCCAACTCCCGATACGCCAACCGCTGAACGTGCCGGTGTGTATGTGTTAAACCAGGGTGGTATAGGTAAAAACAACAGTACCTTAACTTATTATGATTACACCACCAAAGCCTTAACTCCCGATTTCTTTATAGCGGCCAACACTACTAAGCTTGGCGATACCGGCAATGACCTTGGTATCTGGGGCTCGAAAATGTATATTGTTGTAAATAACTCAAACCTGGTTTATATTACTACAGCTAAAACCGCCAAGATTTTAAAAACCATTACCCTAAATCAACCGCGCAGTGTTGTTTTTTATAAGGCAAATGCTTTCGTAACATCTTATAACGGCACCGTATCTGTTATTGATACAGCCAGTATGGCTATTACAAAAACCATAACAGTAGGCAGTAGCCCCGAGCAAATGGTCATTGCTAATGGTAAACTATATGTTGCTAATTCGGGCGGATTGGATTATCCTAATTTCGCTAATACGGTATCAGTTATTGATTTGACCTCGTTAACCGAAACTAAAAAAGTAACCGTTATCGCCAACCCGATTGCTGTAACTACTGATACTTATGATAACGTTTATGTTTTATCATTAGGCGACTATAATACGGTATTAGCCGGTATGACTATCATTGACGATAAAACAGACATCGTTAAATCTAAACCAACTGTAAGCTTAGGTTATAATGTGCCTATCTACGCGCAAGGCGATTTTATTTACTACCCAACTGCTGATAATAAGATTGCTGTGTATAATGCCAAAACACAAACTTCATCATCTGCAAACTTCATTACTGATGGTACGGTTATTACAACTCCGTATGCTATATCAGGCGATGTGTTAACAGGCGAGATCTTCGTTGCTGATGCTAAGGATTATTCATCAAGCGGAACAGTAACTGCATTTGACAAAAACGGTAAAAAAGAGTATTCGATAGTTACCGGCATCAGCCCGGGTAAAATAGTATTGATCAATAAATAAACTGCTATAAATTATAGTTTAGTATTTTAAGATTAATATGTAATTTTACAGCATGTCACTAAAAAAGATAGATACCCGTAGCATTATATTGGCTTTAATAATAATAGCCTTAACTGCAGTCCGTTTGCTGACCTTTAAATACCAGGTTTGGAGCAACTTCACACCTGTAGGCGCATTAGCCATCTTTGGTGGTGTTTACTTTAACGAGAAATGGAAAGCTTATGCTGTTATATTATTAACGTTTTTTGTGAGCGACATCATCATTAATCATTTCTATACCGGACATTGGTCTTTATGGAGCAGCGATACTTTCTGGAACTGCGTATGTTTTTCAATAACAGTATTCATTGGTTCGCAAATTAAAAGGCTGACTATAGTTAACAGTGTGATTGTTTTGCTTGCACCCGTAACTGTCCACTGGTTAATTATGGACCTACCATGGATAAACGGCGCTGCAGCACTTTACCCATACTCATTACTTGGTTATTGGGAAGCGTTAGTTGCTGCATTACCTTTCGAGAAGAACATGCTTTTTGGCGATGCTGTGTTTGGGCTTGTATTATTTGGCGGTTTTGAGCTGGCTAAGAGCAAGTACACTGCATTACGTACCAATCACAAATTAGCACTTTAATTATTAAAACGATATATATGAAAGCGTCCCGATATATCGGGACGCTTTTTTTATGAGCTTTATTTATGAAAAAGATAGTTGTATTAACAGGAGCGGGCATTAGCGCTGAAAGCGGTTTAAAGACCTTTAGAGACAGCGACGGCTTATGGGAGGGTTACGACATACAAAAGGTAGCAACACCCGAAGCATGGGAGCAAAACCCGCAATTGGTTCAGGACTTCTACAATATGCGCAGGAGGGATGCCCTTGCCGCTAAGCCCAATGCTGCGCACTATGCCCTGGCTGAATTAGAACAGCAATACGACGTAACTATTATCACCCAAAATATTGACGACCTGCATGAGCGCGCCGGATCAACCAATGTGATGCACTTGCATGGGGCTATCACACGGTCACAATCAAGCATCGACCCGGCGCTGACTTACCCGATTGATGGCTGGGAGCTTAAAATGGGAGAGGTGTGCGAGCTTGGTTCGCAGCTACGGGCGCATGTGGTTTGGTTCGGCGAGGATGTGCCGATGATCGTACCATCCGCACGCGTTTGCCAACAAGCGGATCTCTTTATTTTGATAGGGTCGTCATTGGCGGTGTACCCGGCGGCAGGGTTGGTGAACTATGTGCATTATGATGTGCCTAAATACATCATTGATCCTAATATACCCCACGTAAGCAGGGTTAAGAATTTAATCAAAATAGCCGAGAAGGCAAGTGTCGGCGTACCCCAATTAGTGGGCGAATTATTAGGTAGTGATCCACTTTAAAAAGTGGATCACCTGGATCACTCTTTTTGTGTAACTATCTGTAAACAAATAATTTAACTTTTTGAGCGGATCACCGTGGATCACTTGTAAAGCTTTAAGTAATACTATTTAAAGAACTGTAAATAAAATAGTTATAAGATTTGTCAATTTCCTGACTTTTTAGGGTGGATCGGTCAAAGTGGATCATGCATAAGAATCTTAGGTATAGCTTGTTTATGGCAATCGCCGCTATATTTCTCATCAATGTTGCCTGGTACTGCTCAACAACAAACTGGCTTTTAATGCCTACTTTTGCATGGTAAACTACCCAACCTTATGGAAACCTTACAACAATTAATATGGTTAGCGGGCCTTGCGCAGATAGTACTGGCGGCGGGCTCCTTACTTGTACCCAAAGTACTTAACTGGCGCGCCGAACTTATTAAAGTACAACCATTAATAAAGCAGATGTTCTGGACATATGCTGCTTATATCTTTGTCATCAACATTTGTTTCGGCGTACTTTCCATGTTTGCTTATCGCGATATCAGTAATGGTTCAAACCTGGCCACGCTGGTCACTGGTTTTATTGCCGCCTATTGGATCTCCCGCGTTTTAATCCAGTTTCTTTATTTCGACAGATCAAATTTCCCGACAGGAAACATACATAAGTTCGCCGAAGTAGTTTTGGTAAGTCTTTTTATCGCCCTGAGTATTATTTACACATGGGCCGCTTATGCTAACTTTAACTTAACCCTGTAATGGGCAATTCGCTTTTACCAATATTGTATTTTGTCGCGCTAAATACGCTTATAGTGCTAGCGGGATACGTGTTGATTAAAAACAAATGGATTATTGTAAGCTGGCTGATGTTAATCTTAACTGTTTTGGCAATTCATCTAATCTTCCTCAATCAGAGTCCCATCCTGCGAATGTTTGCGCTAATAGCCACAACATTTACCGGTATGAAAGTTATAGCGGTAACGCAGGGTTATAAAAACAAGCCGCTAACGCTATCATTTACCCAATGGCTTGTTTTTGCCGCAGGTTGGGCAGGTATGCGTGCCGAACCTTTTGAAACCCTCGGCCAAAAACCACTTCCCAATGCCTGGCCAATGATCAGGTTTGGTGTCAGCCGGGTAATAGGAGGGTTATTGCTTATCGGGTTAGCGCATCTTACTGTTAAGCTACCGGTAAATCATAACTTCGTTTATATTACAGCAACCGGCTTATTGTTAATTGCAATGAGCCTGATATTGCATTTTGGACTATTAAACATCAGCGCAGGTATATGGCGCTTAAAGGGAGTGAATGCTTATTCACTTTTCAGGCAGCCGGCAAAATCAATTAACCTTACCGAATTATGGGGTAAACGCTGGAACATAGCATTTAGCGAAATGACAGCAATAGCTGTTTACCGACCGGTAAGAAACAAGCTTGGCAACGCTGCGGGATTGATCGCCGGCTTTGTATTTTCAGGACTATTGCATGAGCTTGCGTTAAGCCTCCCTGTAAAAACCGGCTATGGATTGCCAATGTTGTACTTTATCATACAGGGTTTAATGGTATTGATGGAGAAGGTATTAACCAGGCATAACCCAGGCTTTCTTCAAAACAAAATAGTAGCACATGCATGGGTGTTTTTTTGGATTGTGCTGCCCATGCCTTTGTTGTTTCATGCAGCTTTTATTAGGGATGTAGTTTGGCCGTTGGCTGGGTTTTGAAAGGAAAAGCGCTGTTTCAATACATATAATTTAGCAAATTAGACCTTTTAGCATAACCCCATAGGGGTTAAACGTCGGTAGAAAATAAATTAAGAAAATATAATGTGCCGTAGGTACATAACTTACCAAGCGCTAAGTTTCGCACCTATGGCGCGATAATTTTTTTTTGAATATTTTCTACCGACGTTTTGCTCCTAAAGGAGCAATCTTTCATTCCGTCGTCTGTGTCCTCACCGACCGCAATGCATAGTCGTCTGTGGGGACACAGACGACGGTAAACGTTATCACTTCACCACCTTATAAATCGACCCCTTAACATCGGCTAACAACGTACCGCCATTTGTAATCACATAAATCTCTCCTGATGGGTCTTCGCCAAAGGCTGTTACTTTTAAGTTGGCGGGGTAGTTTTGCAAGGTTACTTTGCCGCGTTGCCATTCTGCGCCTTTTTTCTCGATGTAATAAATAGGGCCGGTCCAGTCGGCGAAGAAGTATTTGCCTTTAATTGCCGGTAATTGTTTGCCGTTGTAAACGTAGCCACCGATTACGCATACACCACTTTTATGGTCATATTCGGCAATTGGTTTTATGGTGCCGGTAAAGTCGCAGTCGACTTTTGGGTTAAAGCAATGATTGCCTTCAACCATGCGCCAGCCGTAGTTGCCGCCTTTTTCAATAATATCCATTTCTTCCCACATGCCTTCACCAACATCGCATGTAAATAGCTGCTTGCGCACATTATCAAAAGAGAACCGCCAGGTATTACGCAGTCCATAGGCCCATATCTCGCTTCTAACGCCACTTTTACCCACAAATGGGTTATCATGCGGCACGGAGTAAGTTGAATCGCTGTTGACGTTTATACGCAGTATTTTACCAAGCAGTGTATTCATATTTTGTCCGTTACCTATCGGGCCGTGTTTATCACCACCGCCACCGCCATCGCCCATGGCGATGTACAGGTAACCATCCGGGCCGAATTTTAATCCTCCGCCATTATCGCCTTGCCCTGGTTCGTCAACAGAAAAAAGTATGCGGCCGCTGTTTGGGTCGACCGTTGTACCATCGCTCGCAAGGGTATATTCAGCAATAACATTTTTATGGTCTGACGTTGGATCGGTTTTGGGTGCGCTGTAAAAAACGTAGACCTTATGGTTGCTATTGAATTTAGGGTGAATAGCAAAGCCCAATAAGCCGCGCACGTCAACCGGCATGGTCTTTATTATTTTACTGCTGATATCAAGCAACGGAGTTTCTACCAATTTACCATCTTTTACCAGCCTTATCTTACCAGCCTGCTCAGCAACCAAAATATCACCATTGCCGGGGAAAGCCATGTCCAACGGTGCCTGTAAGCCGGTAACTACCTCTTTAGCATTCAGGCTTAATGGTGGTGCCACCTCGTCGTTAATAGATTTAGGTTTTCTTAAAATGTAAGAAGGGAGTAGCAATATGCTAACTCCCCCCAATATCGAAACCATTAATAATTTGACGGTAAAGTATTTTCTCATTATTAGTTTTTTATGATCTTATAAACACTGCCTGTTGTGCTTCCGTAAGGGCCGGGGCCCGCTTCCGAGTTTATTAAGTAATACAATTCGCCTTGCTGATCCTCGCCCCAGCCAGTTATTTTACCACCTGCCGGAAAACCTTTAATAGTTAGTTTGCCTTGCGTCCACTTGGTGCCCGCTTTTTGCAGGTACCAGGTAGGGCCGGTCCAGTCGCCAAAAATGTATTTATTTTTTATGGAAGGTACATCTTTTCCGTTATAAACATAACCACCTAAAACAGATACGCCACCAGTGTCATCATGTTTATATTCGGTAATAGGGGCGGTGTAGCCGGTAAAGCTGCAACCGGTAGCCGGGTTATGGCAATGGTTGCCTTCCACCACGCGCCAGCCGTAATTAGCGCCTTTTTCTAAAATGTCCACCTCTTCCCAGGTATCTTGTCCTACCTCACCAATAAACAGCTGTTTTGATGCTTTATCTAAAGTTATCCGGTAAGGGTTACGGAAGCCCGCTGCCCAGATCTCGGGCTTTATCCCCGCCTTACCCACAAACGGATTATCTGCAGGTACGCTATAAGTGCCGTCCACATCTACATTGATCCGCAATACTTTACCTAACCAGGTATTCATGTCCTGTCCGTTGCCCGGGTTGCCATGCTGATCATGCTGGCCGCCGCCATCGCCAAAGGTTACATATAAATAACCATCGGCACCAAAAGCAATACCGCTGCCGTTGTGGTTGCCATCTGGTTTGTCCTGGGTTAAAATAATGCGCGCGCTGGCTGTATCAGCCTTATCCGAATTTGGCAACAATGTATATTCGGCAACTACATCAGTATGATCAAACCTGCGGTTATTAGCCGGGTTTTGCGTTGTAGTATTGCGGCTATAGAAAACATAAAATTTATGATTGGTAGCAAATTTGGGGTGGATGGCGATATTCAATAAACCTTTTTCCTCGTAACCCGGGTTAACCCTAACCATTTTACTCTTGGTATCTAAAACCACAATATCGGTTAGCTTGCCGTCACGGATCAGGCGGATCTTACCGGTTTGCTCGGCCACCCAGCCTATATTTGCGGTAGGGAATACCAGCGCGGTAGGAGCCTGTATGCCTTCAACTATTTTTGCAGAGTTAATAGTGATAGTTGCCGGATCGACATTTTTAGTGAACGAGGGGAGGGCCACTACCGTAGCTAATACGGCTATAGCTGCCAAAGAAGCATACGTTATCGACCGGGCTTTGTTAATCTTCTTCATAAAAGTTATTGAAAGTGCTGTTTTAGATTTATTTGTGATGAGCAATTTTACAATTTAAAGCGCAATATAAAGTAAACCCTATCTGAATTTTTACGCAAACGATGTCGGGGGAGGATTTAAATGTGTTGTCAGCATAAAAAAAGACATCGAAAACCGCTATTTTGTTGCCAAATAAAATTTCGTCTGTAATTTTCTCGCTTAAAGTAAATCATATAACTAATTAAAAATCAGATGATAATGAAACCTATCTAAATCAATAGTTATACCTATGGTAGCTCGCCTTAAAATCTTTGCCCATTTCCATAAATCGGGCAGCACACAGCTTTAAAAACTCTTCGTCAAGCAATTCAAACACGCTGTTTACGCCATCCGTCAGGTCCATTTCGGGGATCTTATAGCTTTGTTCTAAAATGCCCCGTTCCATTTTTACGATGAATTTTTGGTTCATGCTAAATATGGTGATCTTGAATTCGGGGTGCGGTAATTCTGCTACTACTCTCATCTTATAAAATTAATCCTTTTAAAGGGTCTTGTCCATTTATGGTACCGAAGCTGGCAACTGGTTTAAAGCGGGCAAAAAGTTCTTCGCTTAGCCAGTTCTCGTTTCGTGCACGTTTAATTACATCCGCATGTTCGCCGCCCGCATAGGCGTAAGTTTTCATGTCCTCCATATTGTCCCATACAGAAAAAGTTGCCGGCAGACTGTAGAGTTCGCCTATGGCAACCGACATGATATACCCTTTGGCTTGATATAATTGGTTGGTAACAGCACTAACACTCTTCCAAAATTGCCTGAACTTGCTGTATCTTACATTGGCTCGGGTGAGCACAACAATAGGGCCGCTATGATCTTTCATTACTGCTGAGCCAAATGGCTCTTTTCCACCCCATTTACCATGACTTTGAAGCGGTTCGCACAATATTGTCCACCGCTCGACCATGAAAAAATTCCACCAAAAGGCAATAAAAGATTGGTTGTGAAATTGTTCAAAGCTGGCCCGGTCATCCCACACAGCTAATACACCCCATTGTTGCCAGTCGGGTTTAAGCGACATCTGACCATTTTTACCCGTGCCGACCAATTTCCAGAACGAACAGCCCTTTTGCAGTGATAGTGGTATACGAAGAATAGCCATTGCCAGCAAGGCAAAAGGTATTTGCCATTTTTTATAACGTACTATGGTAAGGCTGACTATCATATCAACTGCGAAATAAAAGATTAAATATGAGATTAGCCTTATTTACTTTTAAACCTTCATACTTACCTTTGCTTTATGGCAGAAGACTTAACGATCATAACATCAACTGATAAAGAGGAGCAATATAAATCATTGATCCCGCAGATAAAGGGTTTACTATACGGCGAAACCGACCGGGTTGCCAACATGGCAAACGTATGTGCGGCTTTAAAAGAGCAGTTTAAATGGCTTTGGGTGGGGTTTTACTTAGTGAAGAATGGCGAACTGGTTTTAGGGCCTTTCCAGGGGCCGGTTGCTTGTACACGTATTGCCAAAGGCAAGGGCGTTTGCGGCGCGGCGTGGGCGCAGGCCGAAACTCTGATTGTTCCGGATGTGTTAGCGTTTCCGGGACATATTGCCTGCAGCTCGGCATCGCGGTCTGAAATTGTTTTGCCTTTGTTTAACAACAATGAGGTGGTTGGTGTGTTGGATGTAGACAGCGAAGATTTGGCAAAGTTTGATGAAATAGATGCCAAATACCTTAAGCAGGTTATTGAGCTGATAGACTTTAATGCATAAGATATTTTTAATAGCAGGACTTGGCGCCGACACCCGTTTATTCAACAATATTGATCTTGGTGACAATGATGTTATTCCTGTCGACTGGTTAGAACCTAACGAACGTGATACTTTAACTACTTACGCGCAAAAACTTATCCATCAATATTTTATAAATGATAATTCTATCGTAATTGGTGTATCGCTTGGCGGGATGATAGCGGTAGAGATAGCCAAACAAGTGCGCCTTAATAAAGTGATCTTGATATCAAGCATCAAGACTGTTAATGAAGCACCGGGTTATGTTAAAGTAGGTAAGGTATTGCCATTGTATAAGTTAATTCCGGCAAGGCTATTACCAAAATTGGGGTTTATGATAAGGCACGTATTCGGCAAAATGAATGCGCACGATAGTTGGCTGTTTCATGATATGCTGAGACGATCGTCGCCTAAGTTTATGAAATGGGCACTTGGCGCGGTATTGGAATGGAGAAATGAGACCGTACCCGCTAATTTGTATCATATAGTGGGGGATAAGGACCTGGTGTTCAATTATAAAAACATCAATAACGCAACCATAATTAAAGGCGGCACCCATATTATGATATTTGACAAAGCCAAACAGATCAATAAATTACTAAAGGGCATCTTAAAGAAGAATGAAACTACCGCAGGAATTCTATGAGCGCAATGATGTAGTTGCCATAAGCCGCGAGCTATTGGGCAAGTATTTATTTACAGATATTGATGGTGCAGTTACAGGTGGATATATCGTTGAAACAGAAGCTTATAACGGCATTATCGACCGGGCATCGCATAGCTATGGCAACCGATTAACGCCTCGTACCAAAACCATGTATATGCAGGGCGGGATAGCATATGTGTATTTATGTTATGGTATCCATGAGATGTTTAACGTGGTTACATCCGTCGAAGGTCAGCCGCATGCTATCCTAATCAGGGCCATACAACCTATGGAGGGGGTGGACATTATGCAATTCAGGCGCAATATGAAGGACGTTAAACCCACCATTACAATGGGGCCGGGGTCGGTTGCCCAGGCATTGGGGATCTCGCGCAAAATAAACGCCATTAGTCTGCAAAGCGATACTTTATGGATCGAGGATCGCGGTATGATAATCCCGCCCGAGAATATCGCAGCGGTACCGAGAGTAGGGGTTGCCTATGCAAAAGAAGACGCGCTATTACCCTATCGCTTTTATGTTAAAGGGAATCCTTACGTAAGCAAGCCAAATAAATAGCGAGCTGATTTTAGACGATTATAGCGACTTTTTATATTGGGAGCTATTCTGTCCCGGCAAATCATAGAAAGCTTTTTACAGGCCTGATTTGAAGCCTTTAAAGCGTTATTAATCTTTGGCGATGATGATATCCTGTTTATCGCGGTGATGTTTGCTGATGATCTTAAACCGAATGTACAGTAAAACTGCCGAAACGGCCAGACCCAAAACCAGGCCATACCACACACCATTAATTCCCCAATTAAGGTTTATTCCTAATACATATCCAACAGGTAAACCCACGATCCAATAAGCTAAGAATGTAATTACAGTCGGAATATTTACATCGCCCATACCACGTAATATACCCAGCCCTACAACCTGCGCACCATCAAACAACTGAAATACTGCAGCCAATATAAGTAACTGTGCTGCAATAGGTATAACGCTTCTATCTGAAGTATAGATCCATGGCAGCAGGTGGTTCCCAAAGGTAAAGATCAAAGCTGTTACACCCATGAAAACCAATACAATATGGTAGCTGGCATTTGCCGATAAGCGCAGGGTATGGTGATCTTTGGAGCCAAAATAATTTCCCGATTTAATCGCAGCTGCCGCTGACAGTCCGCTGGCCATCATGTAGGTCATTGATGCCATGCTTAACGCTATCTGATGCCCGGCTAATTGTAAAGCACCCATGGTACCAATTATAATAGCGGCCGCGCTGAACGCGCTGATCTCGAATGTATATTGCAGAGCCACGGGCGCGCCAATTTTTAGGATCTTCAAGCTGCGGATCCGGTCGATGTTTTTAAGGGCAAATCCTTTCAGATATGCTTTAAAGTGTTTTGATCGGAACACATAGAATCCCATCACCGTAGCCATTAAACAACGGTCTATCAAAGTGCTGTAACCAACGCCCATCATTCCCATTGGGTGAATACCGAACAGCCCCTTAACAAAAGTAACGCCTAACAGGATATTCAGCACATTGCCCCAGATAGAGATCATCATGGCTTGTTTGGTAAAGCCCAGGCCCTCGGCAAATTGTTTAAAGGTATTAAATATCAGCATGGGGATAACAGATACTGCCATCAGCATCAGGAAAGGCTTGGCAAGCTTTAACACATCCGGCGCCTGGTGCAACTGATCCAGGAAATAAACAGATCCCAAACAAACCAAGCCAAAAAGGATAATGCCGGTCAATACATTTATGAATAAACTATTGGATAATAACTGCCCGCATTCGGCAAATTCCTTGCGACCGTTGTGCTGCGCAATTAATGGCGTAGAGCCGTAGGAGATCCCGATGCCTATAATTAACGGCACTATAAATATACTATTGGCTAATGATACAGCAGCTAAACTAATTGTTCCGGCAAAGTGTCCAACTATAATAATATCAGCGGTTTGTACCAGTGTATGGCCCAACTGCGAGATAACAACCGGTATAGCCAGTGTCAGATTATCGCCGTAATGCGCGCGGTATTTATTGTAGAAAGAGGACATGATAAATCGTTAGGCTGCGGTGTAGTATTCTTCCTTCTCGGTAGTATGCACACGGATGACACCTGATAGGATCATATTAACCAGGATGCGCTGAGCAGCCCGGCGGCCAACCTTTGCCAGATCGCAATATTCTTTAACGGTTATGCGCGCAGTGGTCTCTAAATATTCTAATAATGATTTCTCTTTTGTTGAATACTCTATCAGCACACTGGTGTTATCTGACGATCTTTTTAAAACATCAACCACTACCTTACTAGCCAAAACGCTTTTATCCTTTACACGCACGTAAACCCACCATTTGCCATCTTCGGCCAATGCGTAATGTGGTTTTAAGGTACTTGCAGGGGTATCAACAATCAGCACCAATTTATCATCTACATAAACTTCTTCAAATACAGGCTCAAGGGCGGGACGGGAGTAGAGGTGGGCGGCTTTTGTTATCATATATCGCTCTTCATCTTCCGATTTTACGCCTTTTATGGTGCCGTCATCAGCAACTCCGATCAGCAAACGCCCGCCTTTATTATTGGCAAACGAAACCATAGTCCGCGCTATTTTCTCGCAGCTGGTTATGGTTTTTTTAAAGTCAAGTGTTACACCTTCGCCGTCAAATATCTGCTTCTTTACGTTCATTTTATTCCTTATTAAGCACTTGATAGGGCGTGAATATTTCCATCCAGTTCTCCGGACGGCTTAACTCTGTAAATCCAAACTGTTTGTATAAACCATGAGCGTCTAATGTCGCCAGGCTCCAACGCCGTAACCCTTGCAAATTTGGATGACTTATAATGGTTTGCATTAACCATTTTGATAACCCGCTGCCTCTATATTCGGGCAATACAAACACGTCTGCAATATAACCAAAAGTTGCATTGTCTGTAATTACACGTGCAAATCCTATTTGATTATTGTCATGATATACACCAAAACACATAGAGTTTTCAATTGCACGTTTAAGCTTTTCAACAGGTATCCCTTTGGCCCAATACGATTCGGTATCCAGGTACTTGTATATCACATCAAAATTAAGCAGGCTTTTATCGGTAGATATTTTAAAGCCTTTGTCTATAAAAGTTTTATCGTTAACAAATACCTTCATTTATATTGTCTCAACAAAATTATTATTCCGTAAATAAACCTCATTCATAACCGTTACGCAAACTTCGCCGCTGGTATTATAAATATCAATAGGATGTGCTTTGATGTATTTTCCGCCGGTATTTAATACATGCTCGGCCTCGGCGATATCTTCGTCTGTTATCCTGATCCTGAACTGCAATTTAGTTAACCCGGGCTTTAAAAATTGAATTTCGGAAGATTTTGACCAGGCGATTACGTTATAACCCTTATGTGTAAACAATTGGTGAAATAATAACGGATAAAACGGATCAGCAGCCGAAAATATCGTGCCGCCAAATATGGAGTTGTTGTAGTTCCGGTTAAAAATGCTTTTGTTAATATTTACCGTTACACCTTTAAAACCTTTATCAATTTTAACTACCCAGATGCGTTGAAATAATAAAGGCGGGTAAATCCGCATTCCCCATTTAGATAATCGCTCTGATACTACCATAACGCTTAAATATCAGGAATAAAAAGGTATATATACAATAGTCTAAGGCATATTTAATTATCCACATATTTATCACATAATTAACATTATGTTAAGTAGTATGTACTTTTTTAAGCCTGCACATTTTATGCAGGCTTAAAATACTAACCCCTATTTCTTTGTAAGAGCGTCTATTTTTTGCTGAGTAGCATTTGCTTCAGTAACATTCTTAGTAACTAAATAATAATTTTTAAGATTACGTAATGCGTCTACAGAAGTTGGTTTTAGCTCTGTAGCTTTTAGCAAATATGGTTTTGCGTTCTCAACCATGGTAGTTGACTTAGCCATGGTTGCATTATATTCTTTTTGCTTGCTTGCCGGCAAATAATTATTGGCATAGTTATAGGTGTCAATACCGGGCGATAATAGCGAATAGCCTAAATTTAAATTAGCCTCAAAATAATTTGGATCAATTTCTATCGCTTTCTTATACATCTCTACCGCCTTTGCCATATAATCATCTTTTTTGGCCTGGAGCGGAGTTAATTTCGCCAAAAACGCAGGTAAAGTTGATTCTTTAAGATCTTTACCTGCGTTTTTCTTTAAATTATAAATCTCTTCGCCTGTATTATTTCCGAAAGAAGTATAAGTTAAGCCGGCATAATAATAAAGTGTTTTATTTTTTGGATCATTAGCAATAGCAGCCTGAATTTTACCAACAACTTCCTGGGCTTTTCCGGTTTGAAGGCTTATCTCGATCTCTCTTCTGCGTAAATCAGAATTTGACGGAAACTTCTCTACCCCCTCTGTAGCATATTTTAACGCGCTAACAGTATCTTTTTGCTCTAAAGCAATGGTTGACATGTCAAGATAAATGGTTTCCCGCTTGGAAAACTTCGTTGGAAGCAGTTTATTATAATTTGTTAAAGCTGCAGGGAAATTTTTGCCTTGTACAGCAGCCAAACCTGTATAATACATAGCTGTTGTATCTTCAGGGAAAAATGTTTGATAATTGTTAAAGGCTTTATAAGCTTCGTCAAAGTTTTTAGCCTGGAAGTCTTTTATACCTTTATTTAATTGAAACTGTGCCAATGCAGTTTTAGCCTCACTTATTAAAGCTTTGTTCTCGCCTGCTGCATCTAACTCCTGGGCTTTCTTTAAAGCTTCCTCAGAAGTACTATATAATTTGGCACCTGCACTATCGCGCAAGGCAAAAGTAGCGTAGATAGCAGCCTTTAAAGCATAGGTTTGAGGTAATTGCGCGGTTTTGGTGTTCACTGCGGCCTTGTCTATCGACACGCGCGACTCACGAAGTTTTTTATCAGCCTCATTGTAAGTAGCTGCTACCTTGTTTAACGTTAAATAGGCATCAAACGTTTCTTTAGCATTGGTTACCTCGTATTTTTGTGCAAATGCAACTGTAGAGGCCATGCCCAACAAGCCTGCTATCAAAAATTTAATCTTCATTGTTTAGTTATTGATTGGTTAACTGTTTTAGTTTATTGCTTATCCTGTTTGTTTGGTCTCTATTGCCGGTTTGCGCGTAAATGGCCTGCAAAACTTCGAGGCAATTTACATTATTTGGCGATATTTCATTGGCTTTTTCAACCCATTGCTGGGCGTAAGTTATGTTTTTATCTGCCGCCCCCTCCTTTTTCAGGATGCTTTTCTTTAAATAAAGTAAACCCAGGTTAAATATAGGGTCGTAAGCCGACGTGTTTAACTCTATCACCCGTAAATAAAGCGCTTCTGCTTTATCATATTCATACAAATGATCATAGCAATTGGCCGCAACAAATACAATATCGGGGTTATTAATATTAATATCAAGCAACTGAGGTAACAAAGGTGCTAAAGATTTATAATCCCTTTTATTATTATAAATATTTGCCTCGTCTAACAGCAATACCTTGTCATTTGGCAACAATTTCCTCCCCCGCTTTAATATCTCAAGCGCCTTGGTTGTATCACCTATGGCTTTATAAGCGTTGGATGCCTCTTCGATGTAGTCCGTTCGGTTACTATCTGTTTTGGCAATATTGTCGTAATAAACTGCCGCGGCGCTTAGGTTGCCCAACCTGTTATTAGTATATGCTATGTAAACGTTAAGCTGTTTAAACGAAGGGGCATATCGATGTGCCTTTAAAAACATCTGCCCTGCATTAGCATAATCAGTGATCTTAATATAAGCAAATCCCTTCCGGATATAAACGTTAGCCAGGCAGTCCTTTATAAAGTCCATTTCCGGCTGAAATTTATAGATTTTATGGCGGGAATTTAATTTGTCAACCTGCTCAACTGTTTTCCTGAAAAAGTTTTCCGGTTGCCCGGTTTTATTCAACGAGTCAACGTATAATATAGCAGAACTAATTACAGCGCGATAAACGTTTTTCTCCAGATCGCTTGTATCCAATCCTTTGTCCAACGTTACCTTCATTAAACTATCGATAGATTTTTTGGCGTTGGTTAAAAACTTAAGCTCTTTACGTGATTTATAATACGCCAAACTATTCACCACACCTTTTAGCGTTTCCGACTGGCAGAAAGCAAAAGGTGCAGTAAACAGGATTAATAAAACCGATAAAATTATTTTACGGCTTATTTTCATAGTTATTCAGTTTTGTCGTCCGATGGTGCTTCGGCGTCTGTATCAGGTGTTGATTCTGTATCACCTCCTTCAAGTTCTGCTTCCTCCTCGTCGTCATGTTCAATTTTAGCTACCGATGCAATTTCGTCATTACCTTTTAAGGTAATTAACCTTACTCCTTGCGTTGCGCGGCCCATTGTCCTTAATTCGCTTATCGCGATACGTATAATAACGCCTGATTTGTTAATGATCATCAGGTCCTCACTATCAGTAACACCTTTTATGGCAACAAGTTTTCCTGTTTTTTCAGTTACGTTAAGTGTCTTAACGCCTTTGCCGCCTCTGTTAGTAACGCGGTAATCATCAATATCAGTACGTTTACCGTAACCTTTTTCAGAAACTACAAGTACAGTGGTCTCCGGATTGTCGATACTTATCATACCTACAACCTCGTCGTTATCGCTATCTAAAGTAATACCTCTAACACCTGTAGCGGTACGGCCCATTGGCCTTACAGTAGACTCGTTAAAGCGTATAGCACGGCCTGATTGCAGCGCCATAACAATTTCGCTGTTACCTGTTGTTAATGTTGCTTCTAATAACGAATCACCATCATTAACATTTATGGCATTGATACCATTTGCACGCGGGCGTGAATAAGCTTCTAACGAAGTTTTCTTGATCACACCTTTTTTGGTACACATGATAATAAAGTTGTTCTCAAGGTAATCCTTGTCTTTAAGGTTAACAACTTTTATATATGCCTTGATATTCTCTTCTTTAGGGATGTTAATGATATTCTGGATAGCACGGCCCTTAGATGTGCGCGATCCTTCCGGAATTTCAAATACCCTTAACCAGAAACATTGTCCCGATTCGGTAAAGAACAGCATGTAATTGTGATTAGATGCTATCAGCAAGTGCTCAATAAAGTCCTCGTCACGGCTGTTACTGCCGATAGATCCTTTACCGCCCCTGCCCTGCCTGCGGTACTCTGTAAGCGGTGTGCGTTTAATGTAACCTTCGCGAGATATAGTGATCACTACATCCTCATCCTCAATAAAGTCTTCGGTTTGCATTTCTGCAGATGAGTGTACCATTTCGGTCTTGCGCTCATCACCGTATTTTTCTTTTATCTCTAAAAGCTCATCTTTAATGATCTGCATCCTTAAACCTTCATCAGCTAAGATGGAGTTTAAATATTCTATCAGTTTCATTAAACCTTCGTATTCGTCTTTGATCTTGTCGCGTTCCAGTCCGGTTAACCTTCGTAGGGTCATATCCAGTATGGCGCGTGCCTGTATATCGCTTAAGCCGAAGTTGCTCATCAAGCCTTCGCGGGCCTCATCAGGGGTTTGTGATCCACGGATCAGCTTAATAACTTCATCTAAATGATCTAAGGCGATCAATAAACCTTCTAATACGTGAGCCCGTTTTTGCGCTTCGGCCAGTTCAAATTTAGTACGACGTACAACAACCTCGTGCCTGTGCTCAACAAAATGATGGATCAGGTCCCTAAGGTTCAGCATCATTGGGCGGCCGTGCACCAGGGCAATATTATTTACGCTAAATGACGTTTGTAAAGCCGTGTATTTGAATAAGTTATTTAATACGATAGCCGCATTAGCTTCGCGCTTTATTTCATAAACAATCCGGATACCCTCGCGGTTTGATTCATCGCGGATAGCCGAGATGCCATCTATCTTTTTCTCGTTAACCAGGTCGGCAGTACGCTCAATCATTAAGCCTTTGTTTACCTGGTAAGGTATTTCGGTTACGATGATGCGTTCGCGGTCATTGCCATGCATTTCAATCTCGGCACGGGCACGTAATACCACACGGCCACGGCCGGTCTCCAAAGCTTCACGCGGACCTTCAAATCCATAAATGATACCACCTGTAGGAAAATCGGGGCCTTTAACATGTTTCATTAGCTCGGCAACCTCAATGTCACGGTTATCAATCAACGCCATCGTAGCATCAATAACTTCCGACAGATTATGTGGCGCCATGTTGGTAGCCATACCTACCGCGATACCTGATGCACCGTTAACCAGCAGGTTAGGGAATTTTGCAGGTAATACGGTTGGCTCTTGTAACGAGTCGTCAAAGTTTAACTGGTAGTCAATAGTGTCCTTATTGATATCGGCCAGCATTTCCTCGGCAATCTTTTCAAGTCTTGCCTCGGTATAACGCATTGCCGCAGGGTTATCACCATCTATCGAGCCGTAGTTACCCTGGCCCTCAACTAATGGATAGCGCAAGCTCCACTCCTGCGCCATACGTACCATGGTATCATATACAGAAGCATCACCATGCGGGTGATATTTACCCATAACCTCACCCACAATACGGGCCGATTTTTTATAGGGTTTGTTATTGTTCAAACCCAAATCAAGCATGCCAAAAAGCACACGCCTGTGTACGGGTTTCAATCCGTCGCGCACATCAGGTAGCGCACGCGATACGATAACTGACATTGAATAGTCAATGTAAGCCGATCGCATTTCTTCATCAATATTTATCGAAATTATTCTGTCTTCTTTGTTCGGATCGTTCTCTGTTCCTTCAGCCATTTTAATTTATTTGTAGATATTTTTTGCTTTATAATTGATCGTTAAAAACAGCATTTTTATACGACCTGCGAAGTTAAGAATTTAGTTGATTTAATAGCCCTTTTTTACTAACAAAATGCTTGCAAAAAACGACCATTGGGTGTGGCCGTTTCGGTTTTTTCCACATAGTTAACATACTCCACATTAATGCAGATTTTAAGTCTATTTCACCCTCTTCCAATAATCCTCAATAACAGCCCCATCCGGTAATTTTCCGTTCAAAATAAGCGTGTCATTGCGGATCGCGTATTGATAATGCACAGCAATATTTAGCAGTTTTGATTCCTGCATGCTGTAGGTTTGGGTTTCTGTGCAGCTATCCGTGGTTAATGTATAAGTACCGCTTTCATATTTCATAGGCTTTTCGCCTTTTTCTAAGAGAAAAGCGTCGAATTGGGTATCGGTATATTTGCGTTGCTGGGTATAACCTTCGGGTGCCGGAGATAGTTTGTTATTGAATTTTCCGCCACAATATTGCCAGGTACCTTTAAGCGTTTTTACCTCCCGGAAGGAAACTAAAAAAGCAATTAGCGCGACAAAAAAAATGAGCTTGCAAAAGCGAATCATGATTTTATAAATAAAAGGTTACAACTTGAACTAACAAAAACAAAATCCAAATAAACCCAAAAGATGCCATGTAGCCATTTCTTTTAATACTTTCTTCTTTAAAGTGATACACCGCCATCAATACGCCCATTATCATGAAATGGAATACTACTACAAACCAATAAACAATTTGAAATAATTCGCCTACTGAAGATTTAAACAGATGTGAAAGAACTACCAAAAATATCGTGTAACAAATAGTTAAGACTGCTTGGGGTTTGAATATTTCCTTCATTCTACACCCAGTTAATATCTTTCTTTAATAACGATAAGGTCCGCTCCTCTTCGCTGCATGGTTGTGGTTGGTAGTTGTACAGCCATTTAGCGGTCGGCGGCAGGCTCATCAGGATAGATTCTATCCGGCCATTAGTTTCCAACCCGAATTTGGTACCAGCATCATACACCAGGTTAAACTCGGCATAGCGACTGCGGCGCTGGTATTGCCATTGCTGCTGGTCGGCAGTAAAAGTTTCCTGTTTATGGCGATTAACCAACTCGGTATAGATCGGGATGAATGAGTGACCCAAAGCTTTACTGAAATCAAAGATATTTTCCCACGTCAAACCCTCGGTAGCTGTTAAGCGGTCATAAAATATGCCACCAATGCCACGAGTTTCGTTACGGTGTTTGATGAAAAAATAATCGTCGGCCCATTTTTTAAAGCGGGTATAGAAATCAGCTTTAAACTGGTCGCACACGGCTTTTAGGCTACCGTGGAAGAACTTAGCATCTTCATCATAAATGTAATGCGGTGTAAGGTCAATCCCCCCGCCAAACCAGCGTATAGGCTCTTTACCCTCGCCAAATGAAGATGGCAGTTCAAAATACCGGATATTCATATGGATGATGGGTACCAGCGGATGATTGGGATGAATAACTATAGATACCCCGGTAGCAAAGAAATCGTCGCTGTCTACCTTTAAAGCTTTCTTCATGACTTCGGGTAATTCACCTTCAACAGCCGAGAAGTTTACGCCGCCTTTTTCAAATATATTGCCATCCTGGATAACCCGGGTACGGCCACCGCCGCCACCTTCGCGCTCCCATTTCTCTTCCTCAAATTTGGCTTTACCATCCACGGCTTCCAACGCCCGGCAAATCTCGTCCTGGATCTGCTGGTAATCGGCCGCTATTTGTTCTTTGCTGATCATTGGGCGCAAATTTAGGATTTTTGTTGAGATGGTTGATTGGGTTGATTAAGTGAGTGGTTGTTTTTACATATTCACTACGAAACATCCATTGTCTGTGTCCTCACAGACAGCGGGGATATAAGAATCAAATCAAAGAGGTACCCCGGTATTCCTTTATTATAAAATCAGATCTATTTTCACTTAAAAGTTTTCTCAACAGATGTTTATCGGTACTCAGTATATGAATATTCCAATGACCAGAAATTTTTATTACAATTGGTAATTCAGCATGTGAAATATCTAAATCTTTATAGAACAGCCTTTCTTCATTAAATACACAGGTAGGATATGAAAGCAGATCCTTTGTAAATTCCAATAGTTCCTCTTTTGAAAAAATCAAGGCGCCCCTAAAATTGTTTGGAATATTGTTTTGTTTGAATAAGGTTCTTAAGGCAGGTAGATTATCTTCATCATTCGGAAACCAATTCAAATCAGTATCATCATGGTTTATAATCCAATTCAAGTCAGTATCAAGCTTAATTATTAAATCTTTGAACCAAGTTTCATACCTATCAAGAAATTCGGTTATACCGATATTTCTTCCTTCAAAACCACCAGGTAGTTGAAACGATACGCCATACCATGTGGTAGATTCATTATTGCCAAAAAAGTCAAGGTATTTTTTTCTATCGTATGGAAGTGCTTTTCGAACCCGCCTATTGAATGTTGCCATTACGTCGTCATATTCAACTCTTCATCCTCCACATAATCCAAATCCTTATCAAAGCTTTCTTTCAACTGGCTGGTGGCGAATAACGCAATGCCGGTTAATATGATCATCATGAAATAGCCGGCGTTTATACGGCCAAAGTGCACCATCAATGCATTAAATGCAAAGTTGATAGGGATTAATGAGCCGCGCACAAAGTTTGGCGCGGTGGTAGTAACGGTCGACCGGATATTGGTACCAAACTGCTCGGAAGCGATTGTAACAAACGTTGCCCAATAGCCTACAGCAAAACCCATGAAGAAACATAGCCATATAAATTGGCTCGGGGTAATGCCCTTAGCACTTAAGTAAAACATTACGCTGATAACCGACAATAGCAAAAATACAAACATAGTATTTTTACGCGACCTGCTAAACTGCGCCAGTAAACCCGCACCTACCCCGCCTACCGAGATACCGATGTAGGTGTACATAATACCGGTACCGGCGCTTAACGGTGCCGTAGCGCCTAAGGCTTTACCAAATTCAGGTGCCTGGGTAATCAGGATTCCCACCACATACCAGAGCGGCGCACCGATAAGGATACAGCACATATATTTAAAAAACCGCTTACGGTTATTAAACAGCATCAGGATATTTCCTTTTGATACGTCCTTATCATGGATGTTCTTAAACATACCCGACTCGAAAGTTCCCATCCGTAATAACAGCAAAACAATGCCCAGGCCGCCACCAACGTAGTAAGCCGTGCGCCAGTCGTACTTGCCTACATAAGCTGCTGCTACGGCTCCTAAAAGGCCAATCATGGCAACAATAGTGGTGCCATATCCCCTACGCTCTTTGCTTAGCGTTTCGCTAACTAAGGTTATGCCTGCGCCAAGTTCGCCGGCTAAGCCTACACCTGCAATAAAGCGGATCACGGCATAGCTGTTAACATCATGCACCATGCCGTTAACAAAATTGGCTACCGAGTATAAAAATATCGATCCAAATAAAACCTTTATACGGCCCAGCTTATCGCCTATAATGCCCCATAATATACCGCCTAACAGCAAGCCGCCCATTTGCATGTTGATGACATAACTCCCCTCGCTTAATATTTTATCGGGCGTTACACCAATATCTGCAAGGCTTTTTACACGTACGATAGAGAATATAACAAGGTCATAGATATCAACAAAATAACCTAACGAGGCAACAATAACCAGGAAAGCAACATTACGGTTGGCCTTAGCCGAAATAGCATCAGTCATATATAGATTTTAAAAATTGGTTTGTCTAAAGTAAATCAATTAAGCAGATATTTAAATTTTTTGGCAAAAAAAAACCCCTGGGTTTAACAGAGGTCTCTTTAGTTTCGGGGTAAGTAAATTATACTTTTTTTACATTTACTGCCTGTAATCCTTTTCTGCCGTCTTCTACATCATATTCAACGCTATCGTTATCTTTAATAGCGTTTACGCCGCCTTGCACATCCTTGAAGTGTACAAAAAGGTCTTTACCGTCTTCGGTAACAATAAAGCCGTAACCTTTTTGTGTGTTAAACCATTTTACTTTTCCAGTTTTCATAATAATATAATAGTATTAAATAATTTGTTATTAAGATAAAGATCTATGCCGGGCTGAGTACAAATGGTATTAATAGTCAGCGGAATAAATACACTCCCTTTTCCAAATATATAAAATTATTTAATTATCCAAATAAATTATTTGTTAGGTTGTGGCGTTAAGCGCAGGTATGGTTTAACCTCTGTGAAACCTTTTGGAAATTTTGCCGGGATGTCTTCTGTTTTTATAGCCGGTACCACTACTACATCCTCGCCGTCTTTCCAGTCGGCAGGCGTAGCAACGCTATGGTATGCAGTAAGTTGCAATGAATCAAGTACGCGTAAAATCTCAACAAAATTTCTGCCTGTTGATGCAGGATAAGTGATGATCAATTTGATGGTTTTATCCGGCCCGATGATGAATAACGAACGTACCGTTGCGTTAACAGATGCGTTTGGGTGGATCATGTCATATGCCTCGGCAATTTTACGGTTTTCGTCGGCAATGATCGGGAACTCAACTTCAACATTCTGTGTTTCGTTGATATCTTTTATCCAGCTTCTGTGCGATTCGGCGGAATCAACACTTAATGCCAATACTTTTGTATTGCGTTTTGCAAATTCGTCTTTTAAAGCAGCTGTACGGCCAAGCTCGGTGGTACAAACCGGTGTATAATCTGCAGGGTGCGAAAATAATACACCCCAGCCATCGCCAAGGTATTCATAAAGGTTGATCTCCCCTAACGAAGAATCTGCTGTGAAATCGGGTGCTTTATCGCCTAATCTTAAACTCATGATAGTGTATATTTAAATTGTATTTATTTTTAAAGTTACAGCGATTGTTTTAAATAACAATAGGCAAAAAGAAATTAATCTACTATTTACATAGATATTACAGAATATAAGAATTGGCGCATAAAAAAGCCCCAGCCGGATATCCGACTGAGACCTAACTTTAATAAACAATAGTTAATTAAACTTTTTCGATGTTTTTTACTTCACCGTCTGGTGCGAAAGTAAGTACCAATTCGCCATCAGCATTTTTAACATTAACAAAGTAAATAACCGGCTCTTCGCCATCTTGTGGCTCAAATTTGGTAACACCTGTAACTTCGTAGTCTTTGTAGCTTTTAGCAATTTTGTTTTTCATTGAATTTGATACGGTAGAGAAAGCAACTTCCTGGCTAACACCCCAAAACTCGTTGTCTCTTGAATCATAAAAAGCAGTGTATTTTACATTGTTTTGTGTAAAGCTTACTTTTTGACTGGTTGATGTAACTGTCCAAACAGGGTTAACAGCATTTTCGAAATCAGATTTAAATTGCTCTAATACTGCATATGATACGTTTTCTTCTCCGGTTGTAGTTGTAGCTTTTTTGCCACCATCTGCAAATGCAGTTACGCTAAGCATAGTAGCGATTACTGCGGTCATTATTAATTTTTTCATAGTATTTTTATTTTTCAATTGTTACAACAAAAGTACTACCATTTTATTAAATATATAACATTTTTTGAATCATCATAGAAATATTACAATTAAAAAAGGTTTAATTTATCAAATTGTAATATTTTCATGACACTTAGTGTATAAAATACAATATATTGCCGTTTAAATCATATTTAATTACCTATACAACAAGCAATTAAATAGTGTAGACTTGAAAAAAATACAAAAAATACAGAGTTTAGGACGGTTTTGGAGCCGATCCGAAAAACCGGCGGGGATCATTTATCCTGCAATGACCATTTTGGTACAAAGCCAACACTATTATTATAAGCTACGCGATAATACATCTGGCCCTTTTGCAGCACCTGTACTTTTGCATTGGCCGGTATATCGGCAATAATGTTTGATGAAAATTTATCCTCCTGGCGCATTTTTACAATACCCGTTACATTTGGGTGCACATAAGTGGTGTATAAAAAGCCGTCACTGCTTTCGGTTGGTTGTTTAACAGGCGGCGGTGTTACTGGCACTACAGGTTTCTGAGGTTCTGGCTTAGGTATTGTAACTATCTTTGTTATTACAACAGTATCCTTTTTCAGGACTTGTTTTTTTGCAATAGCTAAATGACTTTTTAGCTTATGTTTTTTGCGATGCTTTTTAACCGGTTGGACTATCGCGACGGTTGGTTCGGCAACGATTGTTTGTTTGGTACCGGTAAACAATTTATAGGTATAAGCCGCAACAAGCAATACGCCTGCTATTACTATAACCTTAAAACTTGTACTGAACCTTTTTAACCGTTGCGTCATAACTAACTTTAAACCATGATGTTCATGGTGTCAGTATGATTGGTTTTGGCAGCCTTGGTTTAATTAGTTATTAAATATTTTAAGCGACGTGATACTACAGCGCCTTTATATAATCAAGGAACAGGTATAAAGCCTTGCGTTTATCTTCCGTCAGATCGAAGTTTAGTTTGTTCATCAGGTAATCTTCCAGGTCGAAATCTTCTCTTGACGTTAGCTCTTTCAGCAGCTCTGCTCTGTGATCCAAACCTGTCTTTAGTGCCAGGTTAAACTCGGTCACGAAGTCTGCAGGGATAGGTTTATTAGCTATCCAGGCAGCAAATACAAAAGGCAGGCGCGTAAACTTTTGCCATTCTTCGGCCAGGTCATAAACAAATTTGTAATTGTTTTTTTTGCCAAAGGTCCTGTCCCCTATTTGTACAAACGCGGTTGTGATATTTGTACCGACTGAATAGTCAGTTGCGTCAGCGATGAGTTCCGGTGTAATCTTCCAGAAATTTTTAAGCAATACCTTTGCCAGGTTGTTTGATGTACGCGATTGCGGATCGAGCTGCAAATGTGTAACCTCATGGATGTCGCAATTACTAAATATAAATACAGAGTTTACAGCGCCGTTGGCACCAATACAATAATCAGATATGATCTCCCAATGCGGCAGGTTAAGCGTGGCGGCTACAGGTATTAAGCCGATATCTACTTTATCATCGATTAGTTTCTGTGCACAGTCTGACGGGATATCCAGGCTCAGATCGATTTTATTGATGATATCGGTATGTTGGATGCCGTATAAAAAAGGCTTGGTATTAGTGTAGCTTACAGCTGATATTTTAATTTTTTTCACGGAAGTAGTTAGGCGTGTTTTAGGTGATCGGCATTGTTAAAGCTTTCGATGGCATATTTCTCGCCATCAAAAGTCACCTTATATAATACCAGGTTTTGGTGCGGGAAACTATCCATTTCGGTAAGTGGTTTGCCGGTAAGCAGGCATAATAACAAACGCATAGCACGCCCATGCATACAGATCAATACTTGTTGCTCTTCGGTATGGCTCATTATAATGCGCAGGGCTTCTATCTGGCGTAGTCTAACTTCGTTAGGGCTTTCCCCGCCTTCAAATTTACTATCTAACCTGCCGGCAACCCAATCGCGCATCATTAATAAAAACGCAGCTTTGGTTTCGGGCGAGCTGGGTTTACCTTCGTAAATACCCCAGGCTAATTCATCAAGCCCCGATAATTTCTCATATGGGATACCTGCGTCGATAAATTGCTGGATGCTTTGCTGGGTGCGTTTAAGCTCAGAGATATAGATCTTATCAAACGGAACATTTTTATAAGCGTTGTAAAATAGATTAGCTTGCCTGCGGCCCTCGTCGTTAAGGTCGGTATCCCGCCCGCGGCCCTGTACTATGCCTTGTTTATTCAGATCTGTTTGCCCGTGGCGGACAATGTATAGTGTCTTTATCATTTATTTTAAGTCATTGAGTCATCGAGTCATTAGGTCACTATTTATCATCATTTAAAATGACTTAATGACCCAATGATATAATGACTTAATTTATCACCGGCAGCTTATAATACTGCGGCTTCGGCTCTTCGGCAAACTGGTAGTCGTTATAGTCGGTGACTACATTGTATAGCGTGTCACGTTCTATCGGGTAACGGCCAACCTGTTTTATCAGTTCAACCAATTGTTTGGTGCTCATGCCCGGGTTTTGCTCTTCGGCACCAGCCATCGAGTATATCTTGGTAGTATCATCCAATGTACCATCAATATCATCAACCCCAAAGTTTAATGACAACTGCGCCGTTGTGCGGCTTATCATTGCCCAATAAGCTTTTATATGATCGAAATTATCAAGATAAATGCGCGAGATAGCATAGTTACGCAGATCCTCTACAACCGTTGATTCAGGAACATGCGACATCTGGTTATCCTGGTTACGGAACTTTAACGGGATAAACGTTTGGAAGCCGCCGGTTTTGTCCTGTAGTTGGCGTAATTGTTCCATATGATCTATACGGTGCCAATATTGTTCGATATGACCGTATAACATAGTAGCGTTCGACCGTGCGCCCAGCTTATGCCATTCTTCGTGGATGGCCAGCCATTGGTCGCCGGTACATTTATCTTTGGCAATTTGCTCGCGGATCTCGGGATGAAAGATCTCTGCGCCACCGCCGGGGATTGATTCCAGGCCGGCATCCAGCATCATTTTCATGCCTGTGGCATAATCAATTTTTGCTTTTTTAAAGATATAATGATATTCTACCGGGGTTAGCGCTTTAACATGCAGATCAGGACGGTGTGCTTTTATCCGCCTAAACAACTCCGAATAAAAAGCGACGTCATACTGTGGCAATACGCCGCCAACAATGTGTACTTCTGTAACGGGCTCATTATCATATTTGGTAACCATGTCGAACATCTCGTCCATCGTATACTCCCATCCCTCCTCTTTTTGCTTGAGCAAACGCGAGTACGAGCAGAATTTACAATCGTAAACACAAAGGTTGGTAGGTTCGATATGGAAATTACGGTTAAAATAGGTTTTATCGCCGTGGCGCTCTTCGCGGATGTAGTTTGCTAAAACACCTAAATAACCCAGCTGACCTTTTTCATAAAGTAAAACACCGTCATCAAAAGTTATGCGCTGACGGTTCAGCACTTTTTCGGCAATGTGTTTTAAATCAGCAGATAAATCCGGATCCTGCAATAATACCTGTAACCTGTTCTCAGCTCCCATTAAAATTACTTTTGGCAAAAATAAGAAATGTTAATGTAATGGTGGTGTAACATTTAATATCTGCCGGTAAATCTTTTAAGTTTGCAAAATGAAAACGGAAACCATAGCCATACATGCAGGCAACCAAACAGACGAAACCACAGGTGCAGTTGTACAACCAATCACCATGTCGACCACTTTTGAGCGTATGGAAGATGGTAGTTTCCATGAGGACCTGATTTATAGCCGCGCGGCAAATCCTAACCGTACATCGTTAGAGAAAGTGTTGACGCGGTTAGAAGGCGGTGTTGATGCGGCTGCATTTTCATCAGGCAATGCGGCTGGTATGGCTGTTTTTCAGTCGTTACAACCCGGCACCCATATTATTGCCCCTGATGATATGTACCATGGCTTGCGCAACCAGCTAAAACAATTGTTTGCAGGGATACTGGAGTTTGATTTTATTGACATAGATGATAGCGACGTTTTAAAGGCGCACCTTAAACCCAATACCCGTTTAATATGGATAGAGACGCCATCGAACCCATTATTAAAGGTGACAGATATTAAAAAGATCGTCGCGTTGGCAAAGCAGCATAATATTAAGGTTGTTTGCGATAACACGTTTGCCACACCTATATGCCAGCAGCCATTAGCCCTGGGTGCCGATTTGGTAATGCACTCTACCACTAAATACTTCGGCGGGCATAGCGATTTGATGGGCGGCGCATTAATTGCCGCGAAAAATGATGATTGGTGGGAGAAAATAAGAAATGTGCAAACAATGGGCGGCGCTATCCCCTCGCCTATGGATTGTTATTATTTAGTTAGAAGTATTAAGACCTTACCTTACCGCGTAAAGGGTCATTTACACAATGCACAGCTGTTGGCCGAGTTTTTAGGTAGTCATCCATCTGTAGAGCGGGTACTTTATCCGGGTTTGCCATCGCATCCAAATCACGCAGTAGCTAAAGAACAAATGACAGGGTTTGGCGGTGTGCTATCTTTCTGTTTAAAAGGCGGACAAGATGAAGCGCACCGGGTAATAAACAAGCTAAAGCTATTTACCAAAGCCACCAGCTTAGGCGGTGTTGAAAGTTTGATAGAACACCGGGCCACAGTTGAAGGCCCCGATACTAAAACACCATTTAACCTGCTGCGCATCTCGGTTGGATTGGAGCATATTGATGATTTGATTGCGGATATCACTCAGGCACTGGCATAACTCATTGCGCCTTTGCCTAAAGCACGCCTGAATATGCTGAGTTGGCCAATTGAGTAAGCATGATGATGATTGGCATATGCCCAAAGTCCGGCTAAAGTGTTATCAAACTTATACATAGGGTGTGGTGTGTCAATTTGCTGTTCAAGCTGCTCACTGCTAATGCTTTCCAATCCGCTTCTTATAACAGGTAATATTTCCTGCCATTTATCTCGTATTATTTGTAGTGTTGGCAACTCGCAGGCGGGTGCTTTCAGATCATCTTCGGTTGCACCCTCTTTGGACATAAAATGATAAGCCCAGGGTATTTCAACCCTAACACCGCTAATTTTGGCCAGTATACCCTGATCCCATAACATATGTCCGGCTACCCACTTTGCTGTGTTCTTCATACCGGCAATAGTTTGGTTCGATTCTTCGTCGCTTATTCCGACGGTGACGTTATTATACAATATGCCATGCAGATCATATTGGGCCAATAGTATTTTTTTTACTGACATATATTTAAGTTTTACACATCAAAACTACAGCAAATTTTCATACCCAATAAGGGTTAGATCTGACAAAACAGAGGTGCTTTTAAGACAAAAAATCAGCGGTTTTGACGATGGTTGGTAACCTAAAATCAAATAAAATTTGTAATTAAAGTATTTTACCCCTTTATTTGCAGCATAATCAGGTAGCAATATCTGTTAATGATCAATTCCCTCATACGGTTTTGATTTATAAAGAAGCGGCGAGAGATTAGGCTCCGAGACCCGCTGGCAACCCTCTAAAGTTAGAGAAGGTGCCAATTCCTTACCCGGTAAATATCCCGGGAAATATAAATTAACAACATGGAAAATTTAAAAAACACCCATCCTAAGAATTCTAACGCCGCTCAAGGTTTATCAACCTGTTATAGCATTATTTGCTATATGCGCTGCTGTTGATCTACAGTTAATACGTTCCCTTTTCTCTTATTGAAAATACGTGTACTGTTAACGGTCCATCAATCCGTTTACATTAACCTTAACAGCAAACCAATTACCAAAGCATTAAAATGAATACACAATACTATAGATCTAACCAACCTTTCGAAACAGAATCAGGCTATATCCTACCCGAACTGGAGTTAGGTTACCATACTTACGGCACGCTTAATAAAAACAGAGACAACGTTGTTTGGGTTTGTCATGCCTTTACCGCAAACTCTGATGTACTTGACTGGTGGAAAGGCCTATTTGGAACTAACGATTATTTTAATCCCGAAGAACATTTTATTGTTTGCGCTAACATGCTTGGTTCTGCTTACGGATCAAGCGGTCCGTTAACTGTTAATCCAACCACGGGCCTGCCCTACTATTTAGCTTTCCCGCAGGTTACGGTTAGAGATATGGTTAAATCGCAACAATTATTAGCTAAGCATTTGGGTATTGACGGCATCCATACGTTAATAGGTGGATCGTTAGGTGGGCAGCAAGCTATGGAATGGGCCATTATAGAACCTGATTTTATAAAGAATTTAATACTGATAGCCGCTAACGCAAAACACTCACCGTGGGGTATTGCGTTTAACGAGTCGCAACGCCTTGCAATAGCTGCCGACAGGACTTTCTATAACCATAACCCTAAAGGTGGCGCTAAAGGCCTTAAAGCAGCGCGCAGTATGGCTTTACTATCTTACCGTGGTTATAAAACTTATGGTATCAGTCAGCAGGAAGATGGCGACGCTACCGTAGACAATTACAAAGCAGCCAGCTACCAAAACTACCAGGGCGAGAAACTGGTGGCGCGCTTTAATGCATATAGCTACTGGTACTTAACCAAATCAATGGACTCGCACAATGTAGGCCGTAACCGTGGTGGTATTGAGAAAGCATTGAGCCTGATAAAAGCCCGCACGCTGGTAATCGGTATTAAGTCGGACCTGTTATTCCCTATCGAGGAGCAGCAGTACTTATTTCAGCATATCCCAAAATCGGCTTTTGCTGAATTTGACTCGTACTACGGGCACGACGGTTTTTTAATTGAGACAGAAGCATTAACTAATATTATCACATCATTTTTTAAAACAGACGTAAAAGGAAAGATCATCCAATTACAACAAATAGCATAATGAGCAAGAAACTAAATATCGGCCTTTTTGGCTTCGGCGTTGTTGGCCAGGGATTACATGATATTATCAGGACTAAAAATTTAAACCTTGAAATAAAGAAAATAGCTATTAAAGACGCCTCAAAAAAGCGTTCGTTACCAGAGCATTATTTTACTACCGATAAAAATGAGCTGCTAAACAACCCCGAGATCAATACCATTATAGAGCTGATCAATGACACCGAGGCTGCCTTCGATATTGTATCTACCGCGTTAAAAACAGGTAAAAATGTAGTATCGGCCAGTAAGAAAATGATAGCCCTGCACTTGAACGAGTTGATAGCTATCCAGGAAGAATACGGCACGTCATTATTATATGAAGGCGCGGTTTGCGGCAGTATACCTATCATCCGTAATTTGGAAGAGTATTATGACAATGAACTACTGCACTCTATCAGCGGTATTTTTAACGGATCGTCAAATTATATCTTATCAAAAGGTTTTTTAGAGAATCTGGACTATGCTTCTGCATTAAAACAGGCGCAGGATCTTGGCTTTGCTGAAACTGATCCTATCAGTGATGTTGGCGGGTTTGACGCCAAATACAAGCTGATCATAGCGGCGGCACATGCTTATGGCGTAGTGATAGACCCGAATAAGGTATTTAACTTCGGCATACAGAATTTGGCAGCTAATGATATCCAATATGCCCGCGAAAAGAACTTGAAAATTAAACTGGTACCGGTTGCAAAGGAACTGGATGATGAGCACGTAACCCTGTTTGTACTTCCTAAATTTGTTAACGAAACCGAGTTTTTATACAATGTAGAGTACGAATACAATGGTGTAACGGTACAGGCTGCGTTTGCTGATCAGCAATTCTTTTTTGGTAAGGGCGCCGGCGGCCACCCAACCGGCTCAGCTGTATTATCTGACATTGCCGCGTTGCGTTACGACTATCAGTACGAATACAAAAAAACTAAAGAGAGCAAAGGATTAAATTTCACCAATGATATTGAGTTAAATATTTACCTGCGTTATGATGATGAAGAGTTAGTGCAATTACTGGATTTTATAAATATAAAAGAGCGCTATTATTCAGGAACTTATAAATATGTTATCGGGAAAGTGAATCTTTTAAAACTTATTGAAAACCAATCTCGTATATATGACGACAAAGCATTTATTGCTTTCGCCGATCAGCTAACGGGGGTCACTTTAGCTCCGGCACAAAAATAACAGCGTAATTTTCAGTAGTTAAGTTGTAAAAGGGTTCTGCAAAACAGAGCCCTTTTTTATGCCCGAAACATTATCTATTTTTGCCAACCAAATAACAGCCCCTCGTTTTGATGCATAAACTTGCCAGATTCTTCACAAGCAAACCTTTTGTATTTAGTATATGGTTTGGTTTAAGCTTGTTTGCAGTTGGTAAAAGTGTGGTTTTGGGCCATAGTCATATCCACAATAATTACTTTGTATATAAGTATAACTTTTACCATGTCATCAATCAGCAAAACTTGTATTTGCATGATGCTGCCCATTATTTTGATCTGAATCATTACGGGCCCATCTTTGCTTATGTCATTGCCCCGTTTGCTTTAATGCCCGATGCTCTGGGTGTGGTGTTATGGGTGATGTTTACCGCATGGCTTTTATTATTTGCCATTCAAAAACTACCCATAAAAAAAGAGCACAGTCTCATCATCTTATTGCTTTGCGCTCATGAATTGATGACCTCTGCAGCCAACGTGCAGATTAATCCGCTTATAGCAGCTTTGATCATATTCAGCTTTATATTTATAAGAAATGGTAACGACTTTTGGGCGGCGTTAATGATAGCGTTAGGTACGTTTATAAAGTTGTATGGTATTGTTGGGCTGGCTTTCTTTTTCTTCTCAAATAATAAATTAAAATTGATAGGGTCGTTTATATTTTGGTCGGTAGTGTTGTTTTTACTGCCGATGCTGATATCGACGCCTGCATTTATTGTCCAAACTTATAAAGATTGGTATCACGACCTGGTAACAAAGAACATCGGCAACATTGCCTCAACCCGCGAGGATGTTTCGGTTATGGGTATGGTCAGGAAGATCGCCTTCCCTAACCTGTCAAACTTAGTGGTATTGTTACCTGGTGTAGTATTGTTTGGTTTATCTTATTTAAGGATAAAGTTATTCAGCAATTTAAACTATCAATTATTGATCGTGGCCTCTACTCTTATTTTTCCCGTAATATTCAGTACCGGGTCCGAGTCGCCGACGTATATTATCGCTTTTGTAGGGGTAGCAATATGGTATATTAATGCAGAGCGGCCGGTTTCAAAACTGGACATTGCTTTGCTTATATTTGCTTTTGTTTTAACCAGTTTGTCTCCGTCTGACCTTTTTCCAAAATATCTGAAAGACAATTACGTAATGCCTTATGCCTTAAAGGCGTTGCCATGTTTTTTGATCTGGCTTAAAATTATTTACGAAACATTGTTCAGGAAGTTTACAAATAAGGATATAATTGCAGTTGCGGCATGAAAAAGAAACTATCAATTGTAATCCCGGCCTATAACGAGGAAAAGAACATCAGCCATTTGGTTGCCGAACTGGATAAATCCATGGGCGCTACCGGTTATGATTACGAATACATTTTCGTGAATGACGGCAGCAAGGACAACACCCTGCAGGAAATAAAAATCCAGGCCGAAACTCATCCTCACGTTTTTTATATAGAGCTATCTAAAAATTTCGGTAAAGATTACGCGCTTAAAGCTGGTATAGATATGGCCAAAGGCGATGCTATTATCACCATGGATGCCGATCTGCAACATCCCCCTCACCTATTGCCACAGATGTTGAAATACTGGGAGGAAGGTTATGACATTATCTATACCTATCGTGAAGACGCTAACCCACATGTAAGCGGTTTTCAAAAATTTGCATCAAAGCAATTTTACAGGTTCATCAATGCCATATCCGATATTACGCTTGAAAACGGTATCTCAGATTTCAGGCTGATGGACGAAAAAGTAGTGGCCGAATTAAAACAGATAAGCGAGTACGAGATATTTTTTAGGGGAATGGTTAAATGGGTAGGCTTTTTACAAGTCGGGATCCCCTACACCCCTGCCGCACGCCATACCGGCGAGGCGAGCTATTCGTTCTGGAAATTAGTTAAGCTGGCGGTTGGAAGTATAATGGCGTTTAGTGTTAAACCGCTGTATATTGCTACCGGCTTAGGATTGTTTTTCTCTTGCGCTGCATTGTTATATATCCCATATATCTTTATAAGCTATTTCTACGGATATGACGCGCTTTCGGGCTGGGCATCGTTAATTGCTACCGTGGCGTTTTTTGGCGGCTTACAGCTGTTGGTATTGGGTATTATAGGCTCATACCTTGGTAAGATCTTTATGCAAACCAAACATCGTCCAAACTATATCATCCGTTCTACAAACTTATTAAAGCCTAAAAAATGATCTTATTGGGGTTTGATGTTGAAGAATTTGATATGCCGATGGAATATGGAAAAACCATATCTTTCGATGATCAGTTAGCTATATCAACCACAGGCACACTCCTGATTTTAGATCTGTTAAAAACAACCGGCATAAAAGCCACTTTTTTCTGTACAGCAAATTACGCGGTTAATAAACCCGATATTATAGCTAAAATGGTAGTCGAAGGGCATGAGATCGCATCGCACGGTTATTATCATTCTGATTTTAAGGTTGAGCATTTGCTCGAATCAAAAAATAAGCTCGAAGAAATATCGGGTACACCTGTTACCGGTTTCCGCATGGCGCGAATGATGCCGGTTGATGAGGCAAAGATAGCTAAAGCGGGTTATGTCTATAATACATCCATGAACCCAACGTTTATTCCGGGCCGCTACAATAATTTAAAGAAACCACGCTCGTGGTATTTTGATCATGGCGTTTTGCAGATCCCCGCATCTGTTTCGCAGTTGGTTAGGTTCCCGTTATTTTGGTTGACGTTTCATAATGTGTCATTAAGCATTATCAAATTTATGAGCGCCGCCGCACACCGTAAGGACGGTTATTTGAACCTGTACTTCCACCCCTGGGAATTTACCGATTTGAAACAGCCAGAGCGATTTGGTTTCCCCAACTATGTTTCTAAAAACTCTGGCGATGATTATGTTAAAAAGATAAAAGCATTTATTCTTTGGGCAAAAGCAAAGGGTTATGAATTTGTTAGAACGGATGAGTTTGCGAAGGAGATTATTAAAGAACAAAAACGTTAAACAAAAAGAGCCGCCCAAACAGGCAGCTCCCTTATATATGTTTGAGTTAATTATTTATTACTTCTTAGCAGTTTCTGCTTCATTGGTATTCAAAAACACAAACTGGTTATCAAACATGTCTAATTTTATCTTGCTGTCTTTATCTACTTTACCGGCAAGTATTTGTTTAGAGAGTTCGTTCAGGATCCGTTTCTGAATAACGCGTTTTAACGGACGGGCACCAAATTGCGGATCATAACCTAACTGAGCCAGCCAATCCAACGCTTCATCTGACGCTTCTATAGTAACACCCATTTCTGCAAGTGTTTGTTGTACGCCTTTAAACTGCAGTTTCACAATATCCCCTATCTCATCACGGCTAAGCGGTGTAAACATAATGATCTCGTCGATACGGTTTAAAAACTCGGGGCGAATGGTTTGCCTTAACACTTCAAACAACTGGCCTTTTGTTTTAGCTATCACCGCATCTTTGTCGCTGTCCTCAAAATCCTGGAAGTTTTCCTGGATGATGTTTGAGCCTATGTTAGATGTCATGATGATAATTGTATTTTTAAAATTCACCAAACGGCCCTTGTTATCAGTTAAACGGCCATCATCCAACACTTGGAGTAATATATTAAACACATCAGGGTGCGCTTTCTCGATCTCATCTAACAAGATAACACTATATGGCCTTCTGCGGACGGCTTCGGTTAATTGTCCGCCTTCATCATAACCCACATATCCCGGAGGCGCACCTATCAGCCTTGAAACTGCGTGACGTTCCTGGTACTCACTCATATCAATACGTACCATGGCGTGCTCGTCGTTAAACAGGTATTCGGCTAATGCTTTGGCTAATTCTGTTTTACCAACGCCTGTAGTACCCAAGAAAATGAACGAACCAATTGGTTTACGTTTATCCTGCAAGCCGGCACGGCTGCGGCGGATAGCATCACTTATAGCCTCAATTGCTTCATGCTGACCGGCAACACGTTTGTGCAGCTCATCCTCCAAACTCAACAATTTCTCGCGCTCGCTTTGGATCATTTTAGAAACCGGGATCCCGGTCCAACGTGAAACAACACCTGCAATATCTTCAGAGGTAACCTCTTCTTTCAACATTCGGCTATCCGACTGATTAGTCAGTAATGCCTCTTTCAGTTTTTCGACTTCTTCCTGTGCTTCGCGGATGCGTCCGTAGCGTAATTCGGCTACTTTGCCATAATCACCTGCGCGTTCGGCCTGGTCGGCTTCTAACTTGTAATTTTCAATCTGTTCAACTTTTAGGTTGATGCCATCAACTACATCTTTTTCGCCCTGCCATTTTGCACGCAATGAGTCACGTTCGGCAGATAGGTTAGCTATCTCTTCCCCTAATTCTTTTACGCGTTTATCGTCTTTCTCGCGTTTGATAGCTTCGCGTTCTATCTCTAATTGCATGATACGGCGTTCCAACTCATCAACAACTTCGGGTACAGAATCCATTTCGATCCGGAGTTTAGAAGCTGCTTCGTCCATCAAATCGATAGCTTTATCCGGTAAAAAACGATCCGATATATAGCGTTGCGACATTTCTACCGCGGCAATTATCGCTTCATCTTTAATACGTACTTTATGGTGAGCCTCGTAACGCTCTTTCAATCCACGCAGGATAGAAATTGCATCGGCGGTATCAGGTTCATCAACCAGTACCATCTGGAAACGACGTTCTAAGGCTTTATCCTTCTCAACATATTTCTGATACTCATTAAGCGTTGTTGCGCCAATGGCTCTTAGTTCGCCACGTGCCAGGGCTGGTTTTAAAATGTTTGCGGCATCCATAGCACCTTCGCCGCCACCGGCGCCTACAAGGGTATGGATCTCGTCGATAAACAATACTATCTCGCCATCAGCCTGTGTAACTTCTTTAATTACAGCTTTAAGGCGTTCTTCAAACTCGCCCTTATATTTTGCGCCTGCAATCAGGGCACCCATATCTAACGAGTAAACTGTTTTTGATTTCAAGCTTTCAGGCACATCACCCTTTATAATACGGAAGGCAATACCCTCGGCAATGGCGGTTTTACCCACGCCGGGTTCGCCAACCAGTATAGGGTTGTTTTTTGTACGACGAGATAAGATCTGTATGGTGCGGCGAATCTCATCATCACGGCCAATAACCGGGTCAAGTTTACCCGACTCGGCATACTCATTTAAGTTACGGGCGTATTTATTTAAGGCATTATACTGTGCTTCTGCATTTTGATCGGTGACTTTATTATCGCCACGCAATGCGATTATGGCTTTTTTAAGATCCTTTTCGTTCACGCCAAAGTCTTTAAGTGCGGTGCTGGTTTTATCGCCAACACTTAAGATCCCTAAAAGAATATGCTCGACAGATACAAACTCATCTTTAAACTCTTTTAAATAAGCTGTTGCTTTTTGAAGCGCGATATTTGAGTTTGACGACAAGTAAACATTACTGCCGCTTACTTTTGGGAACGAAGCTATCTGCTCGTCCAAAATATCGTGCAAACGGTTAAGGTTTACGTTTAATTTCTTTAATAAAAAGGATATAACATTTTCATCAACCAATAATAAACCTTTTAACAGGTGAGCAGGCTCAATAGCCTGCTGCTGATTACCGGTTGTAATCTCTGAAGCCTTTTGTACGGCTTCCTGGGCCTTTATGGTAAAATTGTTAAAATTCATGTTTAGTGTTAGTCAAAATACTTGCCATAACTTAATTCGTGAAAAAATGTCATTTTAATATCAACGGACGTGTCTTTTTGTCGCCTGACTTTAATTTGATCTGCCTAATTTACAACCAATTAATCTCATTAAAGTTGATTAGTCGACTGTAAAAAAATGATCTTCCGCATAAATCAGTCCACTATTTTTAATATTTTTGGAGAACCCATTAATTAAAACGTTGGATACCCATTATTTTAAAAGTTTATCCGGTAAGTACCGGTCGGCATTCCGCAATTATTATACATTGCAGAACCTGGTATCCATACGTAATTGCGCGGCTATATTTTTTTTAATAAACCTGGTATTGCGGGTATTGGTTTTGGCCTTGCCTATCAGTATTACCAAAGCGCAAAACTTCCCCGAATTTAATTTTACCAACTGGGTATATCTTGCATTAACACCGATCTTTTACCTGGGCAGTGATTTATTTATTAACCATATAAATAAAACCAAAAAGGCAAATGCGGGCATGATACTGTTTGTATTTATGTTTTCGCTATATATCATTGTAAGCGGTATGTACTCGGCTTTTATAGCTACTTCCGAGCCGCGGAATAATTTGACTATCTATCTTATCGCGTTAATTGTTATCAGCGTGATGTGCGTATTTGAATATGACGAAGTTATTATCTTATTGATTTTTACCGAGATTGCATTTACATCCCTCTTACTATATGCCCATGCCGATGCCACAAGTATGCTGTATGATCAGCTGATATCGGTTGTGTTATTGGCAGGTTTTTATTTAATATCCCGGTACTTCTTCTCCTACAAAGCCAGCTATTACCAGCAGATCTTAGAGATCCGCAGTAAGAATATTGAGATTGAAAAGGCCGGCGAATTTAAAAACCAGGTACTGGGCATGGTTGCACACGATTTGCGTAACCCTATCGGCGCTGTTGAGTCGATAGCGATGATGATGGAACTGGAAGAGCTTGATGCAGATACACAAGACAATGTGGATATGATCAAAGAATCGTGCAGTAAGGCGCGTGGTATTTTGGATGACCTGTTAGAAGCTGCAAAAAATGAAAACATCAATATTATTGAAACGCAGAAAATAGAGCTTAACCAATATCTGAAAAGCATAATAGATGCGTGGAAGATCCAGAACCCTATTAATATCATATTAGTAAGCTCGGTAAATCCGTTGTATGCGCAGTTAAGCAAAGAGAAGTTTACCCGGGTATTGGATAACCTGATCAGCAACGCGCTTAAATTCTCAAAAGAAACGGATAATGTTGAGTTGCACCTCAATCAAAAAGGCGATTTGATAACCATCGAGGTTAAAGATCATGGCCTGGGCATCCCGCAGGATATGATCCCGCATATATTTGAACGCTTTAGCAAAGCAGGCCGTACAGGTTTAAAAGGCGAGAAATCAACCGGACTTGGGTTAAGTATTGTTAAGCAGATCATTGAAAGTCATAAAGGCAAGATTAGCGTAAGCAGTGTGGAAGGTAAGGGTACTACCTTTCTTATCCAACTTCCGGTTAGCGCTTAAAACGGCCGCTCAAGAGGCTCGCCATAAAACTTATCGTTAAAGTTCACCAAAAACAATTCTTTAGTGGCACGGGTGCAGGCGGTGTAAAACCAGCGTAAAAAGTCGGTATTAACCATTTCGTCTGTTAAATAGCCCTGGTCTACAAAAACTGCATCCCATTGGCCACCCTGAGCTTTATGGCAGGTAATGGCGTAGGCAAATTTAATTTGCAGGGCATTATAATAAGGGTTTAGCTTTAGCTCGTCGTGCTTGTGTTTTCTGCTGGGGATATGATCGTAATCTTTTATGGCCTCGGTATATAATCGTTTCTGATCTTCATGCGGTAGTGCCGGTGATTCCGAATACAACGTATCCAACAATACTTTACAATCTAACACCGGGTCCTCGGCATAATCAATAAATTCTAACTGCACATCCGCAAAGCGGAAACCGTACATATCCTCAAACTTACGCACTTTACGTATCCTCGCTATATCACCATTGGCTATAAATGCGGTGCTTCCCTCCTCCTGGTCTTTTAGCCAGAAGTAGTTGTTCTTTACGATCATCATCTGGTCGCCGCCGGTTAGTTCTTCTTCCCGCCACAGTAAGCGCGCGCGGATCTGTTTATTATACAGATTCGCGTTTTTGTTAGAGCGGCAAATTATCAGCGTGTTTTCATTACCATATTTATTATAGGCGTATTCCAACCCCTCTTCCAAACGCTCGCCAGTCATCCTGAAAACGTCCGTATAGCCTTTGGTAGTTATTTGCGGGATAACCTCTTGTCCCTGGCGGATGATATCGCGAATGCGAGTAGCATTATACAAGATCCCTGAATCTTTTCCCTGGCGCAATACATCGGTTAATTCATAGCTAAATATGGTCAAGCCATAGTCAGCTTTCATTAGATTTTCGTCGAGCGCCGGACTGTGATCTGAGCCCACAGGCGGTAATTGTGCAGTATCGCCAACCAGCATCAGTTTGCAATTTTTATCGTTGTAGACATATTTAACCAGGTCGAACAACAACGTGTCGCGGTTATTACCACTTAACTGATCGGAGATCATTGATGCCTCGTCAATAATAAATATGGTATTGCTGGCTAAGTTATCGGCGATAGAAAAGGACTCATCGACATTCAGTGCCGTTTTTTTGCGATAGATGCGTTTATGGATAGTAAACGCTTTACGACCCGAATAACTGGTAATAACCTTAGCCGCGCGCCCTGTAGGCGCCAACAGCACTGATTTATAGTCATATGCTCGCAATGCTTTTACTAATGCTCCTACAATCGTGGTTTTGCCCGTACCCGCATAGCCTTTTAATATAAAGCATTCGTCGCCATCGTCTTTCTTCAAAAAAGTATCTAAACGGTTAAATAACTCCTGTTGCTGGGCAGTAGGTTCGTGCGGAAAAGCTTTGCGGATATGATCGTTATTTAACACGCAGCAAAAATGCTGATAACTAATCTAAGTAATTCAAAAAATATTACTTTTGTTGATAGCATGAGCGAACAAATTTATACTTTCCGCGATCCGTCGTTTAATATTAACCAGGCGTATTATTATACGTTACTAATTCAAATTGACGGAGGTTCCTTTTCATACGCAATTACTTACAAAAAGCAGGTAATAGCCTGGGACACCAACTGTAACCTTGCCGAACTTACTGATCCGCAGGAATTGGCCGAGGAATTAACAGCCACGTATAAAAAAGTTGTCATCGGTTTACCGTCTGACGGTTTTACGTTGGTACCTGCTCCTATCTTCAGCAAACAACAAATAGCTAACTACGCCCGCCTTTTAGATGTAAAGCCTGATGAAAGAGTTTTGGCGCAGTCCTTAGACAAAGACAACTATATTATTTATAAGGTTGACGAAAAGATAGTATCAGCCGTGCAGAAGTACGATTTGAATAATACTGTATATATTAATAAAGGATGGATAACGGCGGCCGCACAGGATAACGCTACCAGCCAGGACCTATATCTTCATGCCGAAAATGGCAAAGCCGAATTTCTTTATTTTAAAAATGGAGCGATCCGCTTCTACAATAATTTTGACTTTAAAAGCGAGGATGACCTGGCTTACTTCGCTACATTTGTAGTTGAAGAGCTGGGCTTGTATGCTAACAGCACGCATCTTAAACTAAGTGGCAACATTAAGCCCGAGGATAAGTTCAGTCTTCGCCTGGCCACTTTCTTCTCAAACGTAACTTTCTTTAACCCGCAATTATTAGAGTTACCAGAACAGATAAACCCACAACAGGTACTTACTTTAGCGGCCTTATCGTTATGCGGATCATTGGAGGTACTTTAAAAGGACTAAGGCTTAACCCGCCAAAAAACTTACCGGTACGCCCTACTACCGATCTTGCCAAAGAGGCGCTGTTTAACATCCTTCAAAATCAAATCGACTTTGACGATATTAAGGTGCTCGACCTTTTTTGCGGTACAGGTAATATTACTTACGAATTTGCGTCGCGTGGCGCCAAACAAGTTATTGGCGTTGACAGAAGCATCCACTGTATAAATTATATTAAAGACACCTCGCGCCAGCACGGGCTTACTCAAATAAAAACCTTTAAAGCCGATATTTTTAAATACCTGCAACTGGAAACAGAGCAGTATGATTTGATATTTGCCGACCCACCGTATGACATGAACCAGATCCCGGAAATACCGAAGTTCATATTTGACAAAAATCTTTTAACGCCCGGTGGTTTGCTGATAGTTGAACATCAATCTATGCAAAACCTAAGCAACCATCCTGCTTTTACAGAACAACGGAAATACGGACACTCATCATTCTCCTTCTTTAAAAACTAATATATTAGCACCTCAAATTCAGGCCATATTAATCCAATGAAAAAATTAACCTCGTTTATACTTTTTACTTTTCTTGTCATCAATTTTCTGCAAAGTTGTAAAGAACCCGCTACCGTTTTTAAAATGAATGGCGACATAAACAGCGATACAAAAAAACAAATAGCCGAATTGGATGAAAAGCTATTTAAAGGCATCATGAATAAAGATGCCAGCTCTGTTAGATTATTGTTATCTCCAGAGTTACTTAAAAGATCAGGAAAAAACTTAGATACGCTTGTAAACAATACCGGCCAAATTTATAATGCTAAAGAATATGAACTATTGGATGAGTTTTACACCAAGCATCATATTGGAAATTTTATAGACTCGTTAAAAACAAACAAAGGCGATAGTACTGATTATGTTATCACTTACAGGGCTATGAACGAGGAAATGTATACCTCTGTGATGGTTACAAAAAACCTTCCTGTTAATTGCCTGATACTTGCAGTTTATGGTAAGTACGGTAACGATTGGAAATTAAACGTTTTGCAAATTGGCGAATACAGCATATTTAACAAAATAGCCAGGGATTACTACAAAACAGCAAAGGATCTTTACAGTAATGGAAGCGTATTGGACGCAGCCAATATGCTGGTTATCACTTCGCAATTAGGCAATCCTGTTGGTGATTTTTTCCACTACCGAAATGAAGATGCGATGCGGATATTTTTCTCGACTGTTTTAGATGACGCAAATAACAAGTTTAAGTTCCCGGTAACTGTTACCCAGTTAAAAACTATGCCTCAAATTTTCTCTGTGAGCCCCCAGTACACCGGCGATGCAGCAAACCAGGGTATAGTACCGCTTATAAAATATAAGACGAATATCAAACTAACCGACACCGTTGCATTAAAAGCAGAAAATAAAGATTTACAGAGCGTTATTGGTGTCGTGTTTAAAGGCATCGATCAGAATAATAAGTTAATACTTTACCAGGCTTATAATTTGGCTGACGGAAAGCCGAACAATTTACATTATGGGTTTATTCAAAAAATAAAATAGAGCAATCTTTAATCAATCGTTCGGATTATATTTACTTAATAAAATAGCAGTCATGAAAATAGCCCTTTTCCCGGGATCGTTTGATCCGGTTACCAAAGCTCATGTTGATATTGTAAAAAGATCGGTAGGCTTATTTGATAAAGTTTACATCGGTATTGGCGCAAACAGTACCAAGCCCGGCTTTTTAAGCATTGAAAAACGCGAGCAAATGTTAAGGTCCGTTTTTGAAAGTGAACCCAAAATACATATTATAGCTTATGAGGGGCTGACTGTTAATTTTTGTAAGAGTATAGGGGCCACTTACATGATCCGCGGCATCCGTACCGTATCAGATTTTGAGTACGAAAAAGCTATAGCGCAGATGAACCATTCGCTTGCGCCCGATATTGAAAGTATATTTATTGTAAGTAAACCGGGCTATTCGTCTATCAGCTCAACCATTGTACGCGAAATAATGCGCCATAATGGCGATGTAACGCAATTTATTCCGAAAGAGGCGCTGGCTTATCTGTAACTAAATCCATTGCCGCCAGCACATCCATAATAGATGGAAAAGTATTAGATGCGATAGCATCGATATCATTAGGCCTGAACCAGCGTACATCGGTTATGCCTTCTTCTTTTTGAGCTTTCAGTTTCTGCAGCCCTTTAGCTTTCATTTTATACCAATGAGTCTTCTTTAAAACTATCTCGCCTCTCCAAAAATAAACGTGGTAGGTTTTGCAGATCTTCTCGCCGAGCTTGCTTACAACTATACCGCACTCTTCCTCTACCTCGCGTACCGCAGCCGCTTTAACTGTTTCGCCTTTATCAATTTTCCCTTTAGGTAAATCCCACTTATCATTACGGTAAATAAATAAAAAGTCTTTATTTTCATTTTTAACCAGGCCACCTGCAGCTTCAATTAGTTTGTTATCTGCTTTGATCTGTTTTAAAAAAGCTTTAGCATCGGTACACAATACATAAAACCATTCGTTTTTATGCGCCAACACCCAGTTGTAAATTATTTTCAGATCAAAGGTCTGGCTATCAATCCTTTGATAGTTGGCAGATTTACCAGGTTCAGATTCTGTTAATAAGATAACTTTTTGGTTAATATAAATTCTGTATTTTTGAGCCATGTTTAATACTACTGAAACCGAACAACAGGTAGCGGAATTTCTATTGCAAATTAAAGCAATTAAATTACAACCTAATAATCCTTTTACATGGGCATCAGGATGGAAATCGCCTATTTATTGCGATAACCGCATTACGCTTTCACACCCAACCATACGTACTTATATACGGCAACAGTTAACTACCATCATCCAGGAAAAATTTGGATCTGTTGGCTGCATTGCTGGTGTTGCTACAGCAGGTATACCCCAGGGCGCTTTAGTAGCGCAAGAATTAGGCTTGCCGTTTATATATGTGCGTGCAAAACCTAAAGAACACGGCACAGGCAATATGATTGAAGGTGATGTGCTTACCGGCAAGCGTGTTGTAGTAATTGAGGATTTGATATCAACCGGCAAAAGTAGCTTACAAGCAGTTGCAGCTTTGCGTGAGGCAGGTTATGATGTAGCGGGTTTGGCTGCCATATTTAGCTATGGATTTGATATAGCAACCGAAAATTTTAAAGCTGCTAATTGCCCGTTTATAACGCTTTCAAATTATACAGCGTTGTTAAACTATGCCGAAGAGCACCAATACATAACCCGTAAAGATGTTGATGTGTTAAGAGAATGGCGCGAAAGCCCGTCAACCTGGGGTACAGATACTGTTGAATAATTATGGCTGCTTATACAAGTAAAATAAATATAAACCGTTCATTAATTGATGTTTATCAGTTTTTAGCTGATTTTAATAATCACGAGCAATTAATGCCCTACAATGTGCAAAACTGGACCTCCACTTTTAACGAAGCGAGTTTTGGGATACAAAACATGGTGCAGCTTTCATTGCAAATTACGGAACGGGTTGAAAATAAATCAATTAAGATATTAGCTGTAAATGGCCCACCCTTCCCTGTGCACCTTAGCTGGGAGTTAAGCGGTGACAATAACAGCACATTGGCAACCTTCACCATCAATGCCGAGTTAAATATGATGATGAAAATGATGGCATCAGGCCCCTTGCAAAAATTGGCCGATCATGAAACGAGCAGCCTTGCGGCTGCAGTTAAATAGTAATTAGTTGATTAGAGATTAGTTTGAATTTGTTATTAATTACGCTACTAATCTCTAATTAACCAACCTCTAATCTCTCAAAAAACACTACCTTTGCGCCAAATTACAGGTGCAGTATGATCTCAGTATCCAATCTATCTTTACGCTATGGTAAGCGTACATTATTCGAAGACGTTAACTTAAAATTTACCCAGGGCAACTGTTATGGCATTATCGGTGCCAATGGCGCAGGTAAATCAACTTTTCTAAAGATCCTTTCGGGCGAAATTGACCCTACCAGCGGGCAGGTAAGCTTTACCCCGGGCGAACGTATGGCTGTGTTAAGCCAAAACCACTATGCTTTTGATGAATTTACGGTTATTGAAACCGTGATGATGGGCCATAAAGAGATGTATGCGGTAATGAAGGAGAAAGACGCTATCTACCTTAAAGAAGACTTTACAGATGCTGATGGTGAGCGTGCCGGTGAACTGGAGAACCTGTTTGCCGAAATGGATGGCTGGAATGCCGAAAGTAACGCCGCTACCCTGTTAAGTAATTTGGGCATTAAAGAAGAATTTCATTATCAATTAGTTAAGGATTTGGATAACACACAAAAAGTACGTGTGTTATTAGCCCAGGCGCTTTTTGGTAACCCTGATATACTATTACTGGATGAGCCTACCAACGATCTGGATATCCATACTGTTAGCTGGTTAGAGGATTTTTTGGCAAGCTACGAGGCTATTGTGTTGGTTGTATCGCACGACAGGCACTTTTTGGATACCGTATGTACGCACGTGGTTGATATAGACTTTGCCAAGATGACCATTTATACCGGTAACTATTCGTTCTGGTACGAGTCGAGCCAGTTAGCTTTGAAACAACGGTCTGATCAGAATAAAAAGACCGAAGACCGGGTTAAGGAGTTGCAGGAGTTTATCCGCAGGTTTAGTGCCAATGCATCCAAATCAAAACAGGCAACCAGCCGTAAAAAGGCTTTGGATAAGATCGATCTTACCGAGATCCAGCCATCAAACCGTAAGTACCCGGGCATTATATTTAATAACCTTGGCCGTGAAGCCGGCGACCAGATCTTGCAGATAGAAGGCCTGAGCAAGAAACTAAACGGCGAGACCTTATTTAGCGATATCCGCCTGATGGTGAACAAGGGCGACAAGATAGCTGTGCTGTCAAACAACAGCTTAGCTACTACTGCTTTCTATAATATCCTAACAGGGCGCGATAAGGATTATAAAGGTGAGTTTAAATGGGGCGTTACCATTAACCCCGCCGATATCCCTATGGATAACACCGAATACTTCCACGGTAAGAACGATAACCTGATAGACTGGTTGCGCGAATATTCACCAGGCGAAAAGGATGACCAGTTTATCCGTGGTTTCCTGGGCCGGATGCTATTCTCAGGTGAGGAAGTGTTGAAGAAGAGCAGTGTGCTATCTGGTGGCGAGAAGATGCGTTGCATGTTTAGCCGCATGATGCTGCAATCGGCCAATTTGCTGATGTTTGACGAGCCTACCAATCACCTTGACCTGGAATCTATCACAGCCCTTAATAATGGCATGAAGGACTTCAGGGGCACCATCCTGTTCACATCGCGAGATCATGAGCTGGTGGAAACTGTTGCTAACCGCATTATCGAACTAACACCGGGAGGAATTATTGATAAGCTGATGACTTACGACGAGTACATCAACAGCGACGCCGTACAAAAACAAAAAGACGAACTGTACGCGATGGCTTAATATCTTAGCCTTTTTGTATGAAGAATAAGGTTTATCATTTAGCGATTTGGGCGTTGATTATGCTTCAGGGTGTAGCGATAAAAGTCGTCGCCCAGGTTGCTGACCCAGCAAGCTATTTATCTACTATAAAAGCGGAGCTTAGAAAGCAATGGCCGGCTAATCGAAATATCAATTTGGTCTTTCACGGGCATTCGGTGCCATCCGGCTATGCCAAAACACCGTTGGTAAATACCTTCGGTTCCTACCCGTACCAGTTACTGGCACTTTTAAAAATGGAATACCCTTACGCGGTTATCAATATCATTGTCACAGCTAAAGGCGGCGAAAACTCCATACAAGGTGCCGGACGTTTTGAGCGCGATGCACTCATTCATCAACCCGACGTTTTGTTTATTGACTACGCCTTAAACGAACTCGACACCGATCCAAAGGAAACCTATGCGGCCTGGGACAGCATGATTAAGAAGGCCCTTGCCCGTAATATAAAAGTTATCCTGCTTACCCCCTCGCCCGATCAACGTGTTAACCTGGCCGACCGTGATAATTCGCTTAAACGTAATACCGACCAGATCATTCAATTGGCCAATGACAACCATATTGGGGTTGCCAATGCATTTGGTGCGTTTAATACGCTATATGCCAAAGGCGATTCGTTGAAGAACTACATGGCGCAGGTAAACCATCCAAACCAAAGCGGTAATGCCTTAATTGCGCAAGAACTGTTAAAATGGTTTAAATAACATATAACCAATAGGACATTGGCATTCTAACATATTGATGTATATTTGCCATCCCATTAAAAACGACTTGGTAGCTCAGCCGGTAGAGCAACTGACTCTTAATCAGTGGGTCGAGAGTTCGATCCTCTCCCAGGTCACTAAAGCCTTTCAGCAATATGTTGAGAGGCTTTTTTAATGCAGGTGATCCACATTAAAAAGTGGATCACCTGGATCACTCTTTTCGCATAAGTCATTGTCAACTAAATAATTAACTTTTTTAGCGGATCACCGTGGATCACTTGTAAAGCTTTAGGTTGATATACTTAACTCGCTGTAAATAAAATATTTATATATTTTTCTAATTTCCTGACTTTTTAGGGTGGATCGGTCAAAGTGGATCATGCCTAAGAATCTTAGGTATTGACCATTCCCCGCCCCTTATTGAGTCATTTTAAATTTATTTTAAAATAAATTTGCGTAACTCAGAAGTTACTTATACATTTGGGTAACTTAAAAGTTACGCATTATGAAACAAGTGATTAAACACCAATTTTTCTTCCCGCATCCGCCAGAGACGGTTTGGGGATATTTGACGGTTCCTGAACTGATGGAGCAATGGCTCATGAGAAATGATTTTCAACCCATCGTAGGCCTTGATTTTCAGTTTCGGACAAATCCTATACCCAGCCTCGACTTCGATGGCATCTTCTATTGTAAGGTATTGGAGGTTACTCCGTTTAAAAAGCTTTCTTATTCATGGAAGAGCGGCCCGGGCGAAGGGAAGATCACGCTTGACTCTGTAGTGATATGGAAACTGGAAGCAAAGGATAAAGGTACTGAGTTATACTTAGAGCATAGTGGCTTCTCGAAAAAGGAAAACCTGAATTTTTATGCCGGCTTGATGGATGGATGGTTGAAAAATCTGCACAAAATCGACAAACTTTTAAATGCTGCACAAAATGGCAATACCAACGCTTGATACATTCCAGGTTATCGGAGATCCGAGCAGACGGAAAATGTTAATACTGCTATCAAAAGATAGTATGACTATTAACAGCCTGGTAGATAATTTCGATATGAGCCGCCCTGCTGTTTCAAAGCATGTTAAAATATTAGAGACAGCCGGGTTTATTTCTATCCGTGATATAGGCCGCGAACGGTACTGTACGCTTAAAAAGGATGGTTTTGAAGAACTGCAGGCCTGGCTCTCCTATTTTGACCAGTTCTGGGAATCGAAACTTAAAAAATTGGAAATCTTATTAAATAACAAATTACCCAACTAAAAAAAATAAATAAAATGGAAACACAAAATTTTAACACCACATTCTCGGTAGATCAAACCCCGGATGAAGTATTTAATGCCATCACTAATGTACGCGGATGGTGGTCAGAAAGAATTGATGGCGGCACAAGCCAGCTCAACGATGAGTTTACCTACCAGCGCTGGGACATTCATAAATGTACCATGAGATTAACAGAGGTTATCCCCGGCAAAAAAGTGGTTTGGCTTTGCCTTGACAATTATTTCAGTTTCACAACAGATCAAACCGAATGGATTGGTAATACGATTGAGTTTGAAATCTCTGAAAAGGATGGAAAAACACAGGTTAACTTTATGCAAAAAGGGCTTGTTCCGGCTTATGAATGCTACAATATTTGCTTTGATGCCTGGACAAGTTATATAAAAGGTAGCTTGCAAAGCCTTATCACAACAGGCAAGGGCCAGCCAAACCCCAAAGAAGAAGAAGTCCCGGCTTAAATAAAAACAGTAATGAATACAGGAATTATAGGCTCAGGCGGTATGGGAAGCTGCCTGGCCTTAAAATTTGCTAATTGGGGCATACGGTTGTAATAAATGAAACGTATTTTTGATTATGCAATTCATCCCGCTTTTTAAGGTCCGTGACATGCGGGCGGCTATTCGCCATTATACAGAAGTGTTGGACTTTGTTATGATCTGTCCGGAAGATACCGAAGATTCGCCTGTAGTAGATCTGGGCCATGAGCAAATGGAATTACAGATAACCACCTATGAAGGCGAGCGTTTATTTGGCTCGGTAGTAAATGTATGGGTGGACGATGTGGACAGTCTCTTTGCCAGATACAAAAGTCGCGGACTGGATAATAGTAATAAACCAAACTCGCCCGTGCACCAGGGGCCAACAGATCAAACCTGGGGCAGACGTGAGTTTTATGTCACCGATAGCGACGGCAATACGCTGCGTTTTGTGCAACCGATCAGGTAAAAATCATTACGCTCCGCCCCTTCCTACTCAATTATCAAGCTGGAACGACAGCTTTTCTGCCATAAAACCAATAATAGATGTTATATAAGTAGCAAGGGACAATAATAACATAGGCGACCTGGTTATTAAAGTAATGTGAGATCCAGCCGTAAATAACCGGCAATATCGCTCCGCCTGCTATACCCATAATTAAAACGGCAGACATGCGGTTTAGTTTAGCTCCCGTAAGTCCCCTTAATGCTTGCGGCCATATAGCAGGCCATAGCAGTGCATTAGCAAAGCCTAATAGTGCCACCGCTGCAATTGATTGCCTGGCCGGTGTAATAATAATTATTATCGTAAGGAAAATACCGAGGAAATTTGAATACAGGAAAGCCTTTTCCTGGCTGAAATACCGGGGAATGGCGACGACTCCCAAGACGTATCCACACGTCATTGCTGCCAGGGTGTATGAGGTAAGGCTTTTAGCGATATCCAGGCTTAAATGATGGTAAAGGCCGTAGTTCCCAATAGTGTCTCCGGCTATAACTTCTACGCCTACAGTGCAAAATATGGCTATAAAACCTAACACGAAATTGGTAACATGCTTTTGCGGTAAACTATCACTATCGGCTGTCGCAATAGGAGCTTCAACATCAAGAGCCGGTAAATTGGCATACTTCAAGGCAAAAGCGATGATTAAAAGAAGTATTGTTAAAATGCAATAAGGAGCAATAACACCCCGTGCAAGTTCATCAAGCTTTACCTGCTTTGCCGCAACCCCCAGGCCATTTAATTCTTTGATTAATGAATCTGATTTATGTAATAAAACTGATCCTAATATAATTGGAGCAAGTACTCCTGCAAATTTATTGCAGATGCCCATAATGCTTATGCGCTGCGCGGCACGCTCTGGCCTGCCCAATAAAGTAATGTATGGGTTAACAGCGGTTTGCAGCAAAGTCAAACCGGCACCAACAAAAAACAAACCGGTTAAAAAGAGCAGATAGGTTCTGTTTAAAGCAGCAGGAATAAATATTAAACACCCTATTGCCATAATAACAAGGCCAATACGCATACCATTTATCATGCCCGTGTATTGAAGCAGTTTGCCCGAAGGCATTGCCATTATGGTATAGGAAATATAAAATGCAAAAGCTACCAGGTAGGCTTGCCAGTCTTCCAGTTCGCAGGCTATTTTTAGATACGGTATTAGTGTGCCATTAACCCAGGTAAGAAAACCAAATATAAAAAAGAAGCCACCGACAATAGCTATTTGCCTGGTATAACTTTTAACTGCCGGTGTGTTGGTGTCAAGCATTTTTGTTAAGTGCTATTAAGGCCTGTTGTACGCTTTCATTTTTGATAAGTATATTTTGCGCTTCATTATAATCTGTAATGCCGGTTTTTTCCATTAGCATTTTAGTCCCCCTGTCAAGCAGTTTGCTATTGCTTATTTCCATATTTACCATTTTGTTATCATGTACCAGCCCAAACCGTATCATGGCAGCTGTTGTGATCATGTTCAGAATTAATTTTTGCGCTGTGCCGCTTTTCATGCGTGTGCTCCCGGTTAAAAACTCCGGCCCTACAATTGCCTCAATGGGGAAGTCTGCCTGCCCGGCCACCGGCGAATTGGCATTGCAAACAATACAGCCAGTAGTGATACCATTGGCACGTGCCTGTTTTAATGCACCAACTACATATGGGGTTGTACCGCTTGCTGCTATACCAATAATAATATCATTATCGTTAATCTGGTGCTTTTGTAAATCCTCCCAACCCAGGGTTTCGCTGTCCTCTGCATCTTCTATTCCATATCTTAACGCCAGGTCGCCACCAGCCATAATTCCTACCACCAGGTCGGGCGAGACGCCGAAAGTTGGCGGGCATTCACTTGCATCAAGCACACCAAGACGGCCGCTTGTGCCTGCCCCTATGTAAAACAACCTGCCGCCGCCCCGCAGTTTATTATGAACAGCGTCAACCAATAAAGCTATTACAGGAACGCATTTTTTTACCGCGCCGGCAACAAGAGCGTCTTCATTATTAATATTGACCAGGATCTCCGTCGTTGCCATTTTTTCAAGATGCCTGTATTTTGACGGCATCTCTGTGGTTTTAATCATATTCATTTTCTATCTACGGGTACGTTAACGCAATATAATTATATTATTCTAAATTGCAAATTAAGGAGTCGAAAAGAGATGGAGATTTCTTTTTTTTAGGTGTCAATCAACTTTTAAAAAGTTGCCCTTTTCATCAAAAACAAGGTCTTTGCCTTTTACCTCGGCCTCGTACATTATAGTACCTTTGGCGTTGGTTACTTTACCTGCTTCGGTTATTTTAACACCTTTATAGTGTGCTTTAATGTAAGTTGCCACGCCTGCCGGTAACGCGCTTATAGTTATTGCTTCTACTTGTTCAACAAAAACTCCTGCTGGTGTAAAAGCTACAGACATGTCCTCGCCCGATTTGCCGCCCCAATTAGCTTCGTAGTTACCGTGCTCTTTTTCCCAGGTTATTTTAGTTGCCGATGGGTATTTTTGCATCAATGCATTAACCGCTGCAACGGGCACCCCGCTGCTCTTAACTTTTTGTGCCATTACTAAACCGCTTACCAGCAAACAGCCGATAGCAGTACTTAAAGTTATTTTTTTCATGTTGTTTAATTTTAAACAAGCTTACTCAATGAAGTTGTAGATATATTGGTTGCATTTTGTAGGAAATCTATAGAAAACATCATTACAGATTTCCTCCAGATTTTTAATCTATTTTTAGCTAAAAAAAACTGTGAAATTACTGGTAGTTGAAGACGAAGCGGGATTGCGTGAAAGTATCCGCGAATATTTTGCAGAAGCCGGCGACGTTTGCGAAACGGTAAAAGATTATCCGTCGGCCCTACAAAAGATCAATGTATACCGTTACGACTGTATTATTTTAGATATTACCCTACCGGGCGGTAACGGCCTTGATCTATTACTGACGCTGAAACAAAATAGATTCCCTGATGGTGTGCTCATTGTATCGGCTAAGAACGCGTTGGATGACCGCCTGCGGGGGTTTGATCTTGGCGCCGATGATTATCTTACAAAACCTTTTCATTTATCAGAACTGCGCGCCAGGGTAATGGCTATAGTGCGTCGCAAATCGTTTGACGGTAACCAACTGATTGTTTTTCGTGAGATCCAGTTGGATGTTCTGGCAAAATCAGTATTGATCCATAATGTGCCAATTAAACTCACCAAACGCGAATATGGTTTACTGTTATACTTCATCGCCAACAAAGGCAAAGTAATATCAAAAAATGCTTTGGCTGAGCATTTATGGGGCGACGGTATTGATATGGCAGATAACTTTGATTTTATATACTCGCACATTAAAAATCTGCGCAAAAAAATGATCGATGCCGGCTGTAAAGATTATATTTATTCGGCCTATGGTATGGGTTATAAATTTTCCGACTAATTGAAACTTCTTGATAAATACAACCGAATTAGTTTAATAACCACCATACTGGTTATTATTATTACCGGTGTTGTGTACTATTTTACTATCAGCTATATTTTAACAGCCCAGGTTGACAAAGACTTGGTCGTTGAGGAAAACGAGATATTTGATTACGTAAAAGTCAACCAAAAGCTGCCCCAAATATTTAAGTCGGACGACCTTAAGATAATTTTTAAACCTGCCGGGAATGAAACCGTACAACGGCAATTTATTAATTTAAATTATTGGAACGATAAGGATCATGACCGTGAATCAGGTAGGAGCCTTATCAGTTCGGTATTAGTTAACGGAACAAAATATCATATTACTATTATCCAATCAACAGTTGAAACCGAGGACCTGATACAGCTGATATTTTTAATAACGCTCGGTATTATCTTAATGCTGATTGTGGTGCTTATTATCATTAACAGGTTAGTGATCCGTAACCTTTGGCTTCCTTTTTATAATATGCTGGCGCAGATCAAATTATTTAACCTTACCGACCATAACACTATCAGCGGCCTTCAAACCAATATTGAAGAGTTTAAAGACATGAATGAAGAGATCTCGGCCATGTCAACCCGTGTAAGGCGAGATTACGAAGAACTTAAAAGTTTCATAGAAAACGCGGCGCACGAATTAATGACCCCCATAGCGGTAATGAACTCAAAACTGGATACACTGATACAAACCAGCAATTTTAGTGAAAAACAAGGCGAGCTGATAAATGACGTTTACAACACCGTAGGCAAACTTACCCGCTTAAATAAGGCTATGTTGCTGCTAACTAAAATAGAGAACAAGCTGATAAATGACCAGGAACAGGTATCAATAAAAACCGCTACAGAGGATGCCCTAAGCCAGTTCCAGGAAATATTTGCCGGTAAAGAGTTGAAATTGCATAGCCAGTTAGGCGATGTACAGACAAGCGCAAGCAAAGCTGTATTGGATATTCTGCTAAACAACCTGCTCACCAACGCGGTACGACACAATATACCCGACGGGGATATTTATGTGACGCTGAATGAGAAGGAACTTATTATTAAAAATACCGGTAAGCCGGACCCACTTGATACACAGCAGATATTTCAACGTTTCCACAAAGCGCCCGAGTCTGAAGGCAGCGGATTAGGATTAACATTGGCACGACAGATCTGTGAGAATTATGGGCTTACCCTAACTTATAGCTACGCCCAAAACCTTCATGTTTTTACCGTTGGCTTTTAAACGAAAAAAGCCGCTACTGTAATCAGTAAGCGGCTTAAACAGGAATATATATATATAGGGGATTATTTTCCTACTTCAATTACATGGAAGGAACCGGGTATTTGCTTTGGCCTTCCCCCATTTGGGTTAGGTTCTGTTTTAGCTGCGGGTAAAAACAAGTGGTGCGTGGTATAGTCTATTCCAATGGTTCGGGCACTCGGCTCAGAAGCGATAGTTTCTACAAACTCGTACTTGTCTGCTGATATTTCCTTTACAGCACTTATGGTTCCGCCGGTATTGGCCGCATATATTATTTTTGATTGCGGGTCAAATACTAAACCGTCCGAATCCCCTATCGGGAATTTAGCTACGGTTTTACCGTTGGCAGCATTCATTATTACCATGGTTTTTGATCCTGCACAGGCAATAAATAAGCGATTGGTGGCGCGGTTAATAACTAAGCCAGTTGGCTCTTCACCCCCATCAATTTTATAACGGGCAACTTCTTTATAGGTAGTGGCATCAAAAACAATAATGGCACTGGTGGTTTCGCCATTTATAAATATTTTACCCTTACCGTCTGATACCGCTGTTTCGGGCTTATCACCCAAAGGCACGGTTGCTACTACCTTGTTGGTAGCAGGATCAAGTATAGTGGCGTCTTTACTGCGGCCATTACAGGTGATTATCTTCTTAGAAAAATCATCATAAAAAATAGCATCAGGGTTTTGCCCGACAGGTATCTCACTCAAAACTTTATAAGTCTGCAAATCAAAAACAGACACAGTATTGGCTCTGCCATTGCTGGTGTAACCCTTACCTAATGATTTGATAATAGCAATACCATGAACACCTGCCGTATTAGGGATAACACCTATAGAGTCGCCTGCTGTGTTTAAAATATTAACCTGCGTGCCATGCGATACAAACATGCGTTTATCTGCGCCATCAACAGTAATATAATCCCAGCCGCCACTGCTGCCAATGGGAATATCTTTAATAATGTGAAAACCGGTTTTAGTTTGGGCCTGCAAGCCAAATGCCGACGCCATTATAACCGTCATCAATAAATAGCTAAACTTTTTCATGATTGTTTTTAAAGCAATTTCAATAAACAATCTGTAGGAAAGTTGTATATATAACCTTTACTTAATTACAAACACCATTCGGCAGTTATTTGGAAGACTGGTTATTGTATAGAAGTTATTGTATAGAAAACAAACCATGTCCAATAAAAAAATATCAGGATCTCAATATGCAGGGCTTTTTTGTTGTTCATCGATACAATCGTGCTATTCATCGATACCCCGGGACATGGGGCATTACTTTTGAACCTATGATAGTAATTAAATATAAAACTATGAAAAAACTATTTTTATTTGCTGCAGTGCTAAGTGTATCACTTTTTGCCTGCAAAAAAGACAATTCAAGTGCCGGTACCACGGCGCACATGACAGTTAAGCTAACTGATGCGCCCGGCGCCTTTGACGCTGTAATACTTAATGTAAAAAGTGTGGTAGTAGTAACCAGCGAAGGCGAACATACCTTAAACGTAACCGGCGGCCCTATTGATATCCTTAGGTTTAGGCAAGGCCGTGACACTGTACTGGCTGCACAGGACATCCCTGCGGGAACAATACAGCAGATACGCCTTGTATTAAATGATTCGGGGAATAAGGTTGTTGTAGCGGGTGTGTCTTACGACTTGACAACGCCAAGCGGACAAACATCAGGTGTTAAACTTAATGTACATGATAACCTGGTTGCAGGCGTAGGCTATACCATGCTTTTGGATTTTGATGCAGCACAATCTGTAGTGTTAACAGGTAACGGTAAATATATTTTAAAACCGGTTATCCGTGCTATCGCACAAGCTGTGTCCGGTGTGTTAACTGGTATAGTAAGTCCTGCGGCCTCATCGCCTAAAGTGTATGCCATTATGGGTACAGATACCGTAGGCACAACAACCGATGCCACAGGTAAATTTTATTTTCCCGGATTAAATGCGGGTACATATAATGTACAGTTTATGCCGGTAAGCCCATATGCTGTTAAAACGGTAACCGGTGTAACTGTTACAAACGGTGCGGTTAAAGATATGGGTACGGTAACACTTACTCAATAAAAAAATAAATACCCCAATTTGGCGGCTGTTCGTAAGGACAGCCGCTTTTTTTTGTGATTAGAACTAACCATTTCATTCTTTACTTCTAATCCACAATCAACAACGCGGGGATTTGTAGTTTTGCGGCGTCTATCACAAAATAATGCTTAAAGAAAAAAATCAACGTATCTCTACCCTACTGGCATTCGCGTTATTACCGCTTTCGGGGTTCGCTACTGATATTTATATACCATCGTTACCCAGTATGGGGGCCGATATGCACATCAGCGCTATACAGGTGCAATTAACGCTTACGGTATTTTTAATAACCTACGGCACATCGCAGCTATTCATCGGCAGCATATTGGATAGTTTCGGGCGATACCGGATGAGCCTTATCGCTTTGTTTGTATTTACTATTTCGTGTGTTTTAATAGCAGTAACCCATAACATCTACTTAATTTATTTAATGCGGGTTATCCATGGCATAACTGTGGCTTTTATAATTGTAGCTAAGCGTGCTTTGTTTGTTGATATTTATAAGGGCCAGCAGTTAAATAACTATCTGAGTATGTTTACCATTATCTGGTCGGCGGGGCCTATTGTTGCGCCATTTATTGGTGGTTATTTTCAGAATACATTTGGCTGGCAATCAAACTTTTATTTTTTAGGCGGATTGGGCGCTATCCTGTTTGTATTGGAACTAATATACAGTGGCGAAACATTAAAGAAGCCGGTAGAATTTAACGTAAAGCGGATAGCAGGCGTTTATGCGGATATGATAAAAACTACCAGCTTTAGCCTGGGTATTTTGATATTGAGCTTTGGGTACTCTATGGTAATCATGTATAACATGACCGGGCCGTATATCATCGAACATCATTTTAAGCTTACACCTGTTGTTGCCGGCTATTGCTCATTAATATTAGGCTTAGCCTGGATGGTGGGCGGCTTTATCAGTAAGGCGGTAATTAGTAAACCTTTTTACAGCAAGTTATCAGTAAATATTGCTTTGCAGGTTGTTTTTGTGGCTATTATGATTGGCAGCCTGAACTTTGTTTCTAACCTGTACTCGCTGGTTTTCTTTGCCTTCCTGATCCACGTCTGCGCCGGGTTTACTTACAATAATTATTTCAGTTATTGCCTTAGCAGGTTCCCTGACAATGCTGCAACCGCTGGTGGATTAACCGGTGGCGCTGTTTACGTTATCTTGTCGTTCCTTACATATGGAGTAGTAAACTTATTCCCGGCTAAAGATGAACGGAACCTGAGCTATAGTTACCTGGTGTTTATTTTACTGTCGGCTTTGGTAATGTATGTTTTGTTTAGAATGAACCGGCGGGTCGTAAAACTACCTCCCGTTTAATTTATCACCCATTACCTACCCGCTGCATTTCGTCGCTAACACCGCTTTGGTGCTTAACAGTTTTATAGGCTTTGCCAAACCGGTACGTAAACGCAAGTGTATAAACGCGGCTATCTCTTTTCAGAATAAAATACTCGGTCGAATTTGGGAACTGCGTTAAGCCTTCCATCGCGTTGGTGTACAGAATATCCCGCGCGGTAAATTTAAGCGTGCCTTTTTTATTGAGGATTGGCCGTGAAATACCTGCCGATAATTGCCCCGTTGGATATAACAATTCCTGCACATCGTTACGGGCACGGGTAGTATAAAAGCCGGACAGTTCGGCTGTATAATTCTTACCTAAAGTGAATTGGTTATTCAGGTTGACATTTAGCTGATCAATAGACGTTGTATAGGTATTGCCATTAAAGCCCTTCAACTGTTTATGATTATACACCGCCTGGAAAGTAAACGACCACCAATGTACCGGCGACAACGCCACAATTGACGACAGGCCAAAGTTACTGGTATGCCCCACATTGCCCTGAGTGTATAATATAATATCCTTTGTAGCACCGTTCAAAAAGATCTGCGAGAAATAGTTTTTGATATCGCTATAAGAAACAGTTGTAGTCAGCCAATTTTTATATTGATGGCTCAGCTCGAAGTTCCAGGTATATTGTGGCAAAATAAACGGGTTGCCCGTCATGTAGGTATACTTATTAATGATTGACAAAAACGGATTCAGCGTTTGAAATATAGGGCGGTCAATGCGCCGTCCCGCGGTTAGCGTAAAACCATTCGCTGTATCAGCCTGGTAAGTAATATAGCCGCTCGGGAAAAAGCCGCCATAGTTTTTGGTAAATGCGGTATCTTTTTGTACGGCATTTCCAAACTGGCGCGCGTTATAACCGGTATGCTCATATCTTACACCAAGTTGATAACTTATTTTCTTGTACTTACTTTCTATAGTGCTGTATAAAGCATGGATATCCTCAGCATAAACAAAATGGTTGTTGCGATTATTATCATCCACCCAATTAGAACCTATCAGATTTTGATAAGACGCCAAATTATCTGTTTTACTCAATGATGATTTCCAGCCAGACTGAAAGGTCGTCTCCTTCCCTATTTTTAGATTATAATCTATTTTGCCCGAGGTAATGTTAATAGTCGTTGGGATATGGCCGCGCGATTGCTCATCATAACCACCTGTCTTCAACAACCTGTTATCGTAATCAGAGGTGCTGGTTGTAGTATAATGCAGATAATCAAAATCGGCCGACAGATCCTGTCTTACTGATATGGTGTGTCTTGCATTTAAGTTAACTGAACCATTTCTTAATTGGTTATTAGTATTGTTGGTGGTGTAAATTGATGAGTCAGCCACTCCCGCCGGGCTTAACCAGGTTGCCGTACCCACATTGCCACCAACACGACTAACTGTTATGCCGCCAACAGCAAAACCAATCGTCGTCTTTTCAGAAACAGAATAATCTAAACCTGTTTTTATGATGTTATTGAACAAGGTTCCTTTAAAGCCACCGGGTTGGTCAAGTTGTGCAGTAATGTTTCCATTGGCATCGTAATATTTCCTGAGTGCATACAGGTCTGTAAGGTATTTTATGATGTTGGCATTGTAATTAAAGAACATGTTAACCTTACCAACGCGGTAGTTTAAAATTAAGCTATTGCTATTTTTAGGATAAACACCCATGCCCGCAGTTGTAGTAAACGACCCATTAAAGCCTTGTTGCTTATTTTTTTTAGTTTTTATGTTGATGATCCCTGCATTGCCGCTGGCATCGTATTTAGCCGTCGGATTGGTAATCAGCTCTATTTGCGATACGTTGGTCGAACTCATACTACTTAGCAGGTTGTTCAGGTCTGATCCGGAAAGATAAGTCGGTTTATCATCTATCATCACCAATACCCCTGCTTTGCCCTGCATGGCAATACCGCCATTCCTGTCGACAGTTATACCCGGCGATTTCTCCAGTACCTCTAAAACTGTCGACCCCACGTTAGTCACCGAAGCTTCTACATTTACTATGGTTTTACCTTGTTTATGTTCTATTGCCGGTGCGCGCGCAATAATATCTACTTGTTGAAGATTGGTATTAGCCGGTTGTAATTTTATAGTGTCGGTATGGATATTTGCGGGGAAGGTGTAGCTACGTGTAATTTCTTTATAGCCCGTATAAGTGATTGTAAACATATAAGTGCCGTCTGTCAAACCCTCGAACCGGGCAATGCCTTTGGCATTTACAATAACGCTTTTTATGGCTTTATTATCTTTTAATTGCTTTACACCGGCATCCTCAGCTGGCTGCGACTTTTCGTTTAAAACAATAAGCGATATAGCACCACCGCTTTGTGCCTTGGTTTTGGTATAAATACCTGCGGATAATAAGATCAGCGCGAAAAAATAGATCGCTTTTTTAGTGTCTATCATAACTCTTTATCATAGACTGTTTTAAAGCCCTATTGTTACACTTAGAATGTGCGAAAATCACCCAATTATCATAACAACTGTTTAAGCTTTGCAGCTAACTGGATGGTTACATCGCCGGCTATACCTTTGCCAATTGCTTTACCATCAATTTCTATAACGGGTAAAATATTTTTTGTCGAGCTGGTAATGAATGCTTCTTTACACTGGCGCAGGTCTTCCAGGGTGATGTCACGTTCGGCAATGGTAAATCCACTGTCTTGAATACCTAATAGTTGTTTGCGTACGACGCCTTTCAAAATATTGGTTGCAGTGGTAATAACCTCGTTGTTTGGGGTTACGATAAAGAAATTGGCGCGCGGGCATTCCCTAACGATCCCATGGCTATAGTATAACACATCATCTGCCCCTTTTTCTTTTATTAAAGGTTGCAGCCATATTGCCATCAGGTAATCTAAAGTTTTAACATGGGCAAGTTGCCGTTGGTGCGAATTGGTAATCAACTTAATGCCGGGCGCTACGTCGCCTTTATTTAGCGATAAGGCTTGTTGTGTGATGATGATATTAGGTTTTGCTATCGAATACCCGTCAGGCGAATAACCACCCGTTAACGTGATCTTAATGCCCGATTCGGGCAAGTCATTCTTTTTCATCAACTCAAACAGCATGGCTTTCAACTCATCGCGGGTTTTGCCGACCGGCAAATGCATCTGCGCGGCCGAGTTATAAAACCGATCCAGGTGATCTTCTAAAAATTTAACCTCGCCATCTAAGATCTTAAAGAAATCAAAAATGCCATACCCCCTTTGCAGCCCCAGGTCGGTTATTTTTAATGATGCCTCTGTTGCAGGCAAAAAGTCATTGTTTACTATTACGTATTTACTCACTTGTGATTGCATTGTGCTTTATCGTATTATTATCAACAAATTTACTGATTATCATAGCAGCGGCAGTATCACCGGTAGCATTAAGTAAAGTAGCTACCGGATCAATCAACGTGCCTATAATTATGGCAGGCGGCAAAGCTTCGGGCGGGAACCCATAGGCCGAGATAAATAACAACTCGCCTATGTAACCACCGTTAGGTATCCCCCCTTCAACTATACTTACTAAAACAGTCATCCCGAGTGCTAACAGTATGATATCCGGGCTGTTAAAGCTTTTACCAAACATGGCAAACACCACAGCCATTTTTAAAATAGACGAGATGCTTGAACCATCTTTATGCAGCGCTCCAAATAATGGTATTACAATACCGGAAACTGTATCAGAGATCCCCATGCCTTTAGCCGCTTCTAAATTTGCAGGAATAGTAGCTATGCTGCTGCAGGTACCAACCGCTGTAGCTGATGGTATGATGTTGTTTTTCCAATATCTTTTTATCCCTTTTACACCGCCTGCAATAAAAGCAAACAGGCTATAAAAAACCAAGTAGTAAAATATGCTAACTCCATAACCAATGCCCATAACATGTGCATACGTCCCAAATAATGATGGCCCGAATACTGCCACCTGGTACGCAAAGTAAGCGCCTAATCCTAGAGGGCCTAACTTCATTATCAGTGTAAAAACATTTTTAAATACCTCGGCACCGGCATCTAAAAACTTACGGAAAGGTTCACCTTTATCTGCTGATCTAAGCGTTGCAAACCCTATCAACAGGCTGAAGATTATCATAGCCAGCATATTTTTGCGCGATAATAATTGGTAAAATTCACCGGTAGTGAAAAGCTGGGTTATCTGGTCGCCGGATAGTTTACCGCCTTCGCCTTGCTTCATCATTTCGGGGGTAACAGTTATATGTTGATGTACGGGAAAGATCCAAAAGGTTATCATGGTAACTATTGCTGCCAGCAGTATAGTCATTAAAAATACTGCCGACATGGTTACCATGATGCGGGTTAGCTTTTGTCCCCCCGTTATATTTGCAATTGCCGAGGCAATGGAAAAGAAAACCACGGGTATAACAGCTACAAACAACAAGTTTAAAAACATGTCGCCGATGGGCTTTAATACTTCGGCCTGCTTACCGAATATAATACCGATAACGCTGCCGGCAACTATACCGGCTATCAGCCAAATCATGCTGCTATAATTTTTAACCCAACTCATGCAAGTGCTTTATATAATAACGAAGGTAAGATAATGATAATCGCTGTTTTAAAAGTATTGGTTGCAGCCTTCTTAAAACATTTTTTAATAAAAGGCTGTTAAGTATATAGTTACAAAAGCTACAAATCATGGAAACAGAAACATTTATACCGGCAATACAGCCAACTACATATAAACAACCTGCAGAGATCAACCTTAACTGGCCCGAGCGTTATATCTCTATAGCTGCAGGCGTAAAATTAGCTTTAAACGGCTTGGGCAATATATTTTCGAGCCCGTTTACCAGTGCTTTAAAAATGGGCGCAGGCGCTTACTTGTTAAATCGCGGGGTTAGTGGCCATTGTGCTATTTATTCAAGAATTGGCAAGAACACCCAGGAGCCTATTGATATCAATATCCGTACTGCTTTTACCATAAATAAACCCCGTAAAGAGGTTTACAAATTCTGGCGTAAGCTTGATAACCTGCCTTTGTTTATGAACCACCTGGAAAGTATTGAAATGATAGATGATACCCGCTCGCGCTGGGTATTGAAATTGCCGACCGGCGTAGGCACGATAAGTTGGGATGCCGAAATAGTAAAAGACAAGCCAAATGAAATGATTGGCTGGAGCTCATTACCCGACTCGATAATTGATAATGCCGGTAAAGTGTTTTTCAGGGATACTGAAGATGGTAAAGGTACTTTGGTTGATGTGGTAATAACATACCAACCTCCCGCAGGTGGCGTTGGTGCCAGCATCGCACATGTATTAAACCCATTGTTTAAGAATATGGTAGATACTGATGTTCGAAATTTTAAACAATACATGGACCTTGAAAATACCTTAAAAGCAGTGACAGCAAGTAACGGTGTCAGTCAGAAATTAGCTACCCGGAAATCAGTTACACATAATTAAGTTACAAGGTAGTAGTAACAACAAAGCCTCGTCCCGGTTAACAGGATGAGGCTTTGTTGTTTGAGGAGCTAATAATAAAAAGAAAAATTGTTTGGAAAAATGAGTTTGATTTTATTACTTTGTAATTCAAAGTACTTTTAAATAAACTCGTTATGAAAACCTCAAAAACAAAATTCACCCTCATCTTCGTTGTTTGCGCGTTTGCCTTTGTGTTAGGCACCAGCGCGCTTTTAGGTCAACAGCCGGAAACTATCCTAACATCGGGCTCAGAAGTAGCATGGAAATCATTCGTATCCATAATCCTCTCTCCTATTAAAATTGTTTTGATGGGTCCGCTACTGCCCTTTATTAAATTTCTGCACCAAGACCCGGATACTCCGCCTCCATTTTTTCTTATCGGATTTGCATTCTACTGGACAATCCTTGCTTTATTTATTCATTATCTATTCGGTAAAGTAAAACGCGCTTAACAACAAATCTCGGTCCTGTAACAGGCCGGGCTTTGTTGTTTATATTAAATATATTTGTTTAACACAAGTATGTCGATGCCCAACCAATCGTTAATTAATATTATTAAGGAAACTCTTTTAAGTTATCCGTACATTTCGATAGAGCAATCGAAAGAAAATGAATTGGTTATTGATACAAATTCAAAAAATGGCTTTTTAATAGCCTTAGTATCAATTCCAGATGAATATCGTCTTTATTTTAATGACTATGCAAAGCACTATGATGATACCGAAGAAGATCGCGAAAATATAATCGATTTAATTATAGCTGCTATTTGTGGTACTGCAAGAATTAAGGAATTTTCAAAAGGAAATCGACCGTATAAATGGCAACTTGAAATAAAGAATGCAAACCAAGACTGGGAACATATCGGAACAACTGCTTATCTAATGCCTAATTTTTGGACAAAGCCCTCAATTAACTATCTACAAAACGATCGTGATTAATAAAAAAGTCCCGCTTTTGCGAGACTTTTTCACTTCAATGGATTCTCATCAATCAGTTTTCAAGCTATATTTATCAGCATATCTTTTGTAAAGCTGTTTATGCAAATTATCAAGGTTTACATTTCTGCCTTGAATAAATGCATTGTCTACTCTAAGTGTGATCATATCCAAAGCATCACCCTCTGATATAAACAGGTTAGCATCTTTACCGGTTTCTAACGTTCCGGTAGTTTTATCGATGCCCAAGATTTTGGCGTTGTTGATAGTGATCATGCTTAAAGCCTGCTCTTTGGTTAAACCATAGCCAACAGACTGGCCAGCCTCGAAAGGCAGGTTACGCTGGCGCCAGAAACCGATACCGGTTAAGCCGTACAATACGCCTGCGTCCTGTAGTATCTTTGGTAATTTATAAGGCAGGTACACATCATCCTCATCACGTGCCGGCAATGTTTGCGTTTCGCGGATAATAACCGGAACGTTGTTTGCTTTTAAAACCGATGTTACCAGGTATGATTCTTTACCGCCAACTATTACCGCCTGTACACCCCATTTACTGGCAAATGTTACCGCTTCAATTATCTCTTTGGCGCCATCGGCAATTATAAATAGTTTTTTAGTGCCGTTAAATAAACCTTTCATAGCATCTAACTTTAAGTTTACTACGGATGGTGCGGCTTCTGAATAAGCCTTTACCTGTGCAAACAGGTTATTTATTCCATCTAAGGTTTTCATCCTTGCTTCGTCAGGAGATTCTGCTCCGGGCACAGCAACGGCCGGGCCCCTTCTTCTGCCCCCACCGCCGGCCGACGGCCATGTTAAATGAACAGCAATGTCCGTTTTATAAGCTGCGTCTTCCCAGTTCCAGGCATCCAGTTGTACAACTGATGACTGGCCCGAAATCGTACCGCCATTAGGCGTAGGCTGTGCCAGTAAGATTCCATTTGAGCGCACCGTCGGAATAACTTTCGAATCGGTATTATAAGCTACTATCGCACGAAGGTTAGGATTAAGGTCGCCCGTTTCCTCATCATCCACAGTGCCTTTTGCGCCGCCTTCTACTTCAATTAAACCCAAAGTAGTTACAGGGCATATAAAACCGGGATATACTTGTTTACCTGTTGCGTTTATGATCTCTGCACCTACAGCGTTAGGTGCTGCACCTTCGCCTATAGCGGTTATTTTGCCTTTATCAAAAGCTATGTAGCCGTTGTTTATAACCTGTCCATTACCAATGTGTATAGTAGCACCGGTTATAATTATTTGTTTGGTTTGTGGTTTGGCAGGCGATATTGTTGCCTGCGCATATGTAAGGACAGAGCTTAGCAATAATCCTCCAAAAATTAATGTCTTTTTCATCTTGTCGATCTTATTTCTTGTTAAGCATTCCGTTATATTCATCAGCTACTACATAAGCGCTTTCTTCTACATCGTCGCAGGTATAACCCGGGCGTCTTCCGCCGCCACCTGTCGGCCTTTGTGTTACCGCGCCTTTGCTTTTAGCGTCCAGCATCTTTTGGATAATACGGCCCTCTTCAGCTTTTAACGCTTTTTGTTTGGTAGCATCTTTTTCGTAATCCCAATAAGGTACGCCATCAATGTAAGTCTTTTCAGCAACAGCATAGATAGATAATGGGTTGGTCGACCAAAGTACCAGGTCAGCATCCTTGCCAGCTTTAATGCTACCAACTTTATTGTCGATATGCAGCATTTTTGCAGGGTTAAGGGTAACCAGTTTTAATGCATCTTCCTCGCTCATGTGGCCATAAGTAACCGCTTTACCGGCCTCCTGGTTAAGGCGGCGTGCCATTTCCTCATCGTCAGAGTTAAATGCGGTAACAACGCCTACATCGTTCAGTATTTTTCCATTGTATGGGATAGCGTCGCTTACTTCCATTTTATAGGCCCACCAATCAGAGAAGGTGGAAGCGGCAATACCACGCGCTTTCATTTTATCAGCAACTTTATAGCCCTCTAATATGTGGGTAAAGGTATTAACACGGAAACCCATGGAGTCGGCCACATGCATCAACATGTTTATTTCTGATTGCACATAAGAGTGGCAGGTGATGAAACGCTTGTTATCCAGTATCTCAACTAAAGTTTCCAACTCCAAATCACGGCGAACGTTGTTACCTTTTACGGCGCGTGCTGCTTTGTATGCTTTAGCGCGGGTAAATGCATCAACATAAACCTGCTCAACACCCATACGGGTTTGCGGGAAACGGGTATTTGGCCCCGGTTGCGCGCTCGAGCTGCTTTGCTTTACGTTTTCGCCTAATGCAAATTTTATAAAGCCATCCGCACCTTCAAACTTTAATTGCTCGGGCAATACTCCCCAGCGGTGTTTCATCAATACGCTTTGGCCGCCAATTGGATTAGCCGAGCCATGTAGTATTTGCGATGTGGTAACACCACCAGCTGCCTGGCGGTAGATATTAATATCTTCCGGATCTAACACGTCGCCCATACGTACTTCGGCGGTAACAGCTTGCGTGCCTTCATTTATACCATTGGTAATTGCTATGTGCGAGTGCTCATCTACAATACCGGCAGAGATATGTTTACCTGTAGCATCAATAACTTTAGCTGCACCGGCTGCCAGGTTTTTACCTACGGCTTTAATCTTGCCATTTTCAATCAATACATCAGCATTTTTAAGGATGCCTTCTTTTTCGTTTGTCCAAACTGTAGCATTTTTAAATAATACAGTTTCGGCAGTCGGCAGTTCGGCATTGCCAAACGCAGCAAACGGATAAACCACCGGCCCTGTTGTTAAATTGGGTTTCGAGGTATCCTTACGCTCCGTTACCGTCGGAACAATACCATTTGATACCGCGGTCCAATTGGTGGCGGTACCGTCCGGCAGTATAGCGCTGCCTGTTAATGTTATTGGCGATACTGATGATATATAACCGCTAAGGCGAATAGTGCCTGCGGGGTTAGTTTTCAGGTCGAAATATAAGCTTACCATGTCGCCGGTACGGGTGATGGTACCACGTGCGCGCACGCTGTCTGCACCGGTACGCTGAACGTTTAATTCGTATGATCCCGGTGTGCCTGCAACTCTTAAAGTAACACCGGTCAAACCATCACCTGATACTTTATAGGTACCGGCAAGATTTATCGGGCTAACGCGGCTAACAACATATTGCTTGCCCTCTACCCAGTTTTCATAAATTACGTTCTCTTTTTTAAACAGGCTATCAGATGTAATGATAAAATTAGCCAGTTTGCCTTTAGTCAACGTACCTATCTTATCAGACACACCTAACATTTCTGCCGGTATCTCTGTCAGCGATTTTAGAGCCTGGGTTTTACTCAATCCGCGATCAATAGCCGTCCGCAGGTTTGTCCAGAAATCGCGCGGGTTGGTTAAGCCATAGCTTGTAAGGGCAAAACGGATCCCCGCTTTTTCCATAACAGCAGGATTACCAGGCGCCAGTTCCCAGTCTTTTAATTGCTGATAAGTAACCCTGCGCGCTTGCAGCGGATCCTCAACATCAAAAGCATCAGGGAAAGTAAGCGGGATAATGAAGCTGCTGCCTGTAGCTTTCATAGCATCTATGCGGCGATATTCATCGCCATCTGTCTTGTAAATATATTTTACACCAAACTCTTTGGCTATTTTATCGGCGCGTAACACAGCAAGTGGGTCCGACACCTCAAATATTTGCGGTAAGGTTTGTGTGCGGTTAAACTCTAATAAAGATATATTATACTCTTCTTTTTGCGATTTGTACCACTGTGCATCTAAATAAGTCTGACGCAATAAAGCTATGCTACCAGCTAATGACGACGGGTAATTGGTTGGGGCCGTACCTTTGCTGAAAGAATAGTTTGCAGCCGCCTCGCCATTTAGAATGACCAGGTTATCGCGCTCATCGCCCAATGTGGCTACTACGGATGTACCACGGGCAATACCATCATGTATTAATGATTGTACCGCGCCAAAGCCGTTTTTTTTCATTGCTTCGGCTTTCGCGGCATCAGCATGGAAAACTGATTTTACATTAATTTCCGGGCGGATGGCTTCGTTCCAGCCATAAGCGCCGGCTTTTGTTGAAACCGGTGTTGGCGCCGGGCGGGTAAAAGTAAACGCGCCTGCTTGTCTTGGTGCATCCGGCAAACCATATGTGGTAAAGGCGTCGATCAATGCGGGATATACAAATTTCCCTTTCAGATCAATAACGACATATCCTTTTGGGATAGTACCTGCCGGGCCGACAGATTCAATGATTCTGTCTTTAACCAATAAAGTTCCGTTGGTAATAGTTTGAGCGGCACTAACAACAATTGTTGCGTTAGTAAATGCATACAATCCGGGTCGGATATCCTGCACGCCGTTTACGGGGTAAGTTTGTTGGGCCCTGGCGAAATTGCACAATAGCACAGCAAAACCATAAAGTAAGAGTTTCTTCATGTGTGTTAATTATGATATCAGTTAAGTTTTTGTCTAATATAATTGGAAAATTTTAAGTTTATATGTCGTAACAAAAATAATAGCAAAGAAAGCGTGGTTTAATCCGAATCCGATAATATCACTTTAAAAATAATTTTAGTATTTTTGATATATGGTGATTGAGAAAACAAATAACGAAATTATCTTCCGCTTGCCTGCAGATATAGATACTACCGGCTTTGAACGAATAGTTAATTACCTTAAATACAAGGAAGCTATCAGGAAGAGCGAAGGAACGGAGGAACAAGCCAATAAGTTGGCTGATGAATCTAAAAAACGTTGGTGGGCAGAAAATAAAGCAAGATTTATAAAGTGAATTTAATTGTTGATACTAATATTGTATTTAGTACGCTGTTAAATCCTCATTCTGCTGTAGGCGAAATTCTAATGAACATTCAGGATGAATTTAAGTTCTTCGCCCCTGAACTTCTTAAAGACGAGTTAAAGCGATATAATCAAAAATTAGTTACTTATTCGAAACTCGATTTAATAACACTTTCTGATATTGAAACGTTGGTTTTATCGACCATACATTTTGTCAAAGAAGAATCTATCAGTGAACAATCATGGATCAAAGCTTTTGAATTGACAAAAGATATTGATGAAGATGATACACCATTCATTGCATTAGGAATTGAACTCAATGCTAAGTTATGGACCGGCGATAAAGTACTAACTAATGGTTTAGCCAAAAAATGAGCTAATCTAATAGTTACAACCACTGATTTGAAAAAACTACTTCGTTAAACTTAAGACTAATATAAATATCAAAAAAAAGACCCTCACCGAAATCGGCAAGGGTCTTTTTATATCTGTAAAATACGCTTATTTTACTGCGTCGATTACTGCTTTGAAAGCATCAGGGTGATTCATTGCTAAATCAGCTAATACTTTACGGTTTAAACCGATATCACTTTTGATTAATTTACCCATCAATTGTGAGTAAGAAATTCCGTGCTGACGGGCACCAGCGTTGATACGTTGGATCCATAAAGCTCTGAACTCTCTTTTCTTGGTTTTTCTATCGCGGTAAGCGTATTGTAAACCTTTTTCTACTGTGTTTTTAGCAACGGTATAAACCTTGCTTCTTGATCCCCAATAACCTTTGGCGAGGATCATGATCCTTTTTCTGCGTCTTCTCGACGCTACGGCGTTAACTGAACGTGGCATTTTGTTTGTTTTTTGGTAGTGAGTGCCTTAGTGGACTTTAATACTCTAATACCTGGTTAAAAAATTAATTACTTTCCGATACAAAGCATACGTTTTACGTTACCCATATCAGCATCAGAAACTAAACTGGTGTGAGTTAGGTTACGCTTACGTTTTGTTGACATCTTGGTTAAGATGTGGCTTTTGTATGCGTTTTTTCTTGCAATTTTACCGGTTCCAGTAAGCTTAAAACGCTTTTTTGCACTGGAATTGGTTTTCATTTTTGGCATATCCGTTATTTATTATTTGTGTTAGACGTTTTACGTAATACGTTTTACGTTAGCGTTTTATTTTAATACTATTTAATGGGCACGTATAACGTAAAACGTCTAACGTACAACCCTTTTACTTCTTAGCTCCTTTTGAGGCTACGGTTAAAAACATCCGTTTACCTTCTAATTTTGGTAGTTGCTCTACTTTACCTACTTCTTCTAATGCTTGTGCAAAACGCAGCAATAATATCTCGCCTTGTTCTTTGTATACAATTGCACGGCCTTTAAAGTGTACGTAAGCCCTTACCTTCTCGCCTGCTTCCAAAAACTTGGTGGCATGCTTTAATTTAAAATCAAAGTCATGATCATCCGTATTCGGCCCAAAACGAATTTCTTTAATAACCGTTTGCTTGGCATTGCTCTTGATCTCTTTAAGCTTTTTCTTCTGCTCGTAAATGAACTTGTTATAGTCCGTTACTTTACAAACCGGCGGAACCGCGTTTGGAGAGATCTCTACCAGGTCAAGCTCCTGCTCTTCAGCAATAGCCAATGCGTCTTTTAAAGAAAAGACACCCTGTTCTACATTGTCGCCTACTAAACGAACTTCTGCAGCCCTGATAAATTGATTAATGTTGTGTTCAGCTTCTTTTTTCTTGAAAGGAAGCCTTGGTCCTCTGTTGAAGGGTTTGTTTAATGCCAAGTTATACTGTTATTTCTTTAATTATTTGTTGTTTAAATTCTTCTATGCTCATACTTCCCATATCGCCCTGACCATGTTTACGAACTGAAACTACTTCTTCATTAGCTTCTTTTTCGCCCACAATCAGCATATATGGGATCTTTTTAACTTCAGCGTCACGGATTTTTCGTCCGATCTTTTCATCCCTAAAGTCAATCAGCCCGCAAATATCGGAATTCTTTAACTCATCTGAAAGTTTTTTTGCATATTCTTCATACTTTTCCGAGATAGGCAAAATAATAAACTGCTCTGGCGACAACCAAAGCGGGAAATTACCAGCGCAATGCTCTATCAATACCGCCACAAAACGTTCTAATGAACCGAACGGTGCACGGTGGATCATTACCGGGCGGTGTTTCTGGTTGTCGCTGCCTGTATACTCCAATTCAAAGCGCTCAGGCAGGTTATAATCCACCTGGATGGTACCTAATTGCCATTTACGGCCAAGAGCATCTTTAACCATGAAGTCAAGCTTAGGGCCGTAAAATGCCGCTTCGCCTAATTCAACCACGGTCTTTAAACCTTTCTCATCAGCAGCTTCAATAATCGCCGATTCTGCTAATGCCCAGTTCTCATCAGTACCAATGTACTTAGCCTTGTTTTCAGGATCGCGAAGCGATACTTGCGCGGTATAATCATCAAAGCCTAAAGCTTTAAACACATATAGCACCAGGTCAATAACCTTTTTAAACTCGTCCTTCACCTGGTCGGGGCGACAAAACAAGTGGGCATCATCTTGTGTAAAGCCTCGTACACGGGTTAAGCCGTGGAGCTCGCCGCTTTGCTCATAACGATATACAGTACCAAACTCAGCCAAACGAACCGGCAGGTCCTTGTACGAGCGTGGTTTTGTTTTATAGATCTCGCAATGGTGCGGGCAGTTCATCGGTTTTAGGAAGAACTCCTCTCCTTCCTGCGGTGTTTTTATTGGCTGGAAAGCATCAGCACCATATTTCTCATAGTGGCCTGAAGTTACATATAAGTTTTTATGGCCGATATGCGGTGTAATAACCTGCTCGTAACCGGCTTTAACCTGTGCTTTTTGCAGAAAGTTAACTAAACGTTCGCGCAAAGCGGTTCCTTTTGGTAACCATAATGGTAAACCCATGCCTACTTTTTCCGAGAAAGCAAAAAGTTCCAGCTCTTTCCCTAATTTACGGTGATCGCGTTTTTTTGCTTCTTCCAGTAAATGCAGGTAATCAGTAAGCTCGCTTGCTTTAGGGAAAGTTACACCGTAAATACGGGTTAACTGTTTACGGCTTTCATCGCCGCGCCAATAGGCACCGGCAAGGCTCATTACCTTGACAGCTTTAATAAAGCTGGTGTTAGGTATATGCGGGCCGCGGCAAAGATCGGTAAAGTTACCTTGGGTATAAAAAGTTATGGCACCATCAGGCAGGTCCTTTAGCAGGTCCAGCTTGTATTCGTCATCCTTCTCAGTAAAATAAGCTATGGCATCGGCTTTACTGATGGGTTTGCGAACAAACTCAGCTTTAGTTTTTGCCAGCTCAATTATCTTATCTTCAATTTGTTTAAACTCGTCAGACGATAGCACCTTGTCGCCAAAGTCAACATCGTAGTAAAAGCCGGTCTCGATAGCAGGGCCGATACCAAATTTTGTTCCCGGGTACAAAGCTTCCAAAGCCTCGGCCATTAAGTGGGCAGAAGAATGCCAGAAGGTTGATTTACCTTTAACATCATTCCAGGTTAACAATTTTACTGTTGAATCTTTTTCAATGGCGCGGCTTGCGTCCCAAACTTCGCCGTTAACTTCGGCGGCTAATACGTTACGGGCTAAGCCTTCGGAGATAGACAAAGCTATCTGCATGGCAGTGATCCCTGCGTCATACTGACGAACGGACCCATCGGGTAGTGTAATGTTAATCATCTACAACTATGATTTAAAGTTTATAAAATTACGTTTCGTGGTCACCTACGTGTGTGACCATTTATTTTGAGTGGCGAATTTAGAGAATTTATTGGAATTAACGGCGGTCGCGATAGCAATATTATCGTAACTTTTGCTGGTAATGATCCCTAACATGCTGATTAATATAGGTGGTTAGCCCCACTCCTTTTTTAGCCAGGATTTTCATTTCAGCAACAGCGGCCGCGCCGGTGCTTTTGTTAGTATAAACATATACAGATCCATCCCTGAATTTTATGGTGATGCTGTCCTTGCCTGTTTCGTAAGCAATTACACCGGTGTCGTGTTTGTCTGTTTTATAGGGTTGCACGTTTGTATTGTAGCAAAATAGTTGCCAAACTACACCTCTACAGAATAGCCATTATTAAAAACTTTAGTTAGTTTAGCTGTCTAAACCAAATCAATAAACAACCTATCTGCTATTCTTATGGATTTTAAAAAACTGTTTGTACTTTTAGTATGTACGGGTCTTTGGCATACATCATCCGCGCAAAGCTGGGCGCTTAAAACGGCGCCATTAATGAGCAAGTTTGCTAAAGATGTAAACCCCGCCAATGTATTGCCTGAGTATCCGCGCCCGCAACTGGTACGTAAAGAATGGCTTAACCTTAACGGCTTATGGCAATATCAACCCGGGGCAGCAGGCGACGCCCTACCCGCAGGCAAACTGGATAAAACCATATTAGTACCCTTCCCTGTCGAGTCTGCCCTATCCGGCGTAATGGAACATCACGACCGTTTATGGTACCGCCGCATGTTTACCGTGCCATCGGGCTGGAAAGGCAAGCAGGTATTAATCCACTTCGGCGCGGTTGATTTTGAATCGGAAATATTTGTGAACGGAAAACGGATAGGTTTACATAAAGGCGGCTACGACCCATTTACTTACAATATAACAAAAGCGTTAACAGCTACGGGTAAGCAGGAGCTTACAGTTAGAGTGTATGATCCTACAGATGATGGCGGCCAGCCGCGTGGTAAGCAAACCTTAAGGCCACAAGGTATTATGTATACTTCGGTTACGGGTATCTGGCAAACAGTATGGCTGGAACCGGTGGCACCGGTTAGCATCAGGGATATCAAGATAGTGCCCGATGTTGATAATTCGGCGGTTAAGCTTACGGTGATCACTTCGGGCAATGCCAGGGGCGTAACTGTTTCGGTTAAAGTAAAAGATGGCAGCAATGCGGTTACAACGGTATCTGTAGTACCTAATAAAGAAACCAGTATTAAGGTTGATAATCCTAAATTATGGTCGCCTGACAGCCCTTTTTTGTATAATCTTGACATCGCCCTAAATAAAGACGGAGCTACTACAGATGCGATAAGCAGTTACTTCGGGATGCGTAAAATTTCTGTCGAGAATGATGGCGGGTATAAGAAACTATACCTGAATAATAAATTCCTGTTCCAGTTAGGGCCGTTAGACCAGGGTTTTTGGCCCGATGGCGGCTATACTGCCCCTACCGACGAAGCCTTAAAGTACGACCTGGAAATGATCAAGAAGTTTGGCTTTAACATGGTGCGCAAGCATATTAAGTACGAGCCTTACCGCTGGTATTATTGGGCCGATAAACTGGGTGTAATGGTTTGGCAGGATATGCCGTCGCCAAACTCGTACACAGCACATACACCGCCGGTTGATACGGTTGAGTTCAGGTCGGAACTGACAAGGTTAATCAGGACCCACTGGAACTCGCCAAGTATTGTTACCTGGGTGATATTTAACGAAGCACAGGCACAGCATAATACAAAGGGTCTGGTTAATATGGTGCATAAGCTTGATCCATCGCGGTTAATTAACCAGGCCAGTGGTGGTAACCATTTTGGTGTAGGCGACTTTTTGGATATCCATAGCTACCCCCCGCCTGCTGTTCCGTCCGGCAACAAACAGGTTTTAGCCTGCGGCGAGTATGGCGGTATAGGCTTTATTATCCCTAACCATACCTGGAAGGTTGGTGATACCTACATTATGATCAATAATAAAAAAGAATATACAGATCTGTATGATAAGTTTACCGACGACCTTACCCTTTACAAAACCAATATGGGCCTTAGTGCTGCGGTTTATACCGAAATTACCGATGTTGAAGTTGAGCTGAATGGTTTATTGACTTATGATCGTGATGTAATTAAAGGCGGGGTTGATAAGATCTCCGCATCAAATTATAAAGCTATCCATGATAATTTATACATCAAGGAAGTTTTAGCGTCATCACAAAAAGAAGCGAAGACATGGAAGTATACTACGAATGCTCCGCAGGATGAATGGTTCCAAACCTCATTTAATGATGCTTCCTGGAAAAGCGGCCCTGCCGGGTTTGGCACAAGCGGTACGCCGGGTGGTAACATCAAAACCATTTGGAACACCAAAGATATCTGGATGCGGCAGGAGTTTGACCTGGGAAATTTATCTGCAGCAGACAAAGACAAGCTGGCTCTTTACATACATCACGACGAAGATTGCGAAGTGTACATTAACGGCGTAAAAGCAGCTACTATAAGCGGTTATTCATCAGCCTACACTGTAGTACCGCTGAATACCGAAGGTAAAGCGGCAATAATAACGAATGGTAAAAACGTAATTGCTATTCATTGCAAGCAAACCGTCGGCGGGCAGTATATTGATGCGGGGTTGTCTTTGTTGAGTAATACAAAGTTGTAACGCCGGCACCGCGTTTTAAACTTACGAAGTTTTAAAAACTTCGTAAGTTTAACATTGGGATAAAGATTAATACATGCCAAAAAACTATGTTAAAACATTGGCCGGTTGCAAATTTTTAAAAATTATCAGAGTCGTTCATTGTTTGATTAATTGATGACATAACATTGTCAACTAATATATTTAAACTTTGCAACGCTCTTTTAGATTGATTTTTATTGAACGGATTTGCATTGTTAACCAGAGCTGCATTAATTTTAATTCCCACTAAATCATACATTAACTGTTCGGCGTTTATAAAACTCTTAACTTTATTTGCGTCTTCGGCTTTAATTACGATATTAAATATGCGTGCGCGGTATCGGCCGTTTTTACAATCTATTTGTATAGCCATATTAGTATCAAAGGTTCCGTCTATTCCTAACATGCCTTTAAAGGTCAATAATTCAACACTACTACCAACAACACGGCCGGTAGCCTCATCCTGAATTTGAATATTTGGGTTGCGGTAATGTTTAATAAACCATAGCTGCGCGTTACTAAAAAGTTGAGCCGTTGATTTATTAGGCGCACTAAATACTTTTTGATATACAACTTCGCCGTTAATAAACGGCGTGTTTAAGCCAACGGTGTCTTTTTGTTGGGCGAATGTGATTTTAGCGATCAGTATAAATACCAATACAATTAGGTTTTTCATAAAGTGATAATTACAGGTAAAAGATTGTTAGTTCCGTTGCTTTTTGACAGCAGAGGGTAATGCAAAGTTTAATAGATGAGAAAATAAAAGCGGAGGGCTATTATACATTACCCCAACCCAATGTCAAGACATCAGCCAAGTGCATGGTTTTAATGGGCAAGTTGTTCTTATCGATATAACCTTGCAGGTGAAGCAAGCAGGACGCGTCTGTCGAGATAATATACTCGGCCCCTACAGATAAGGCGTTATCAACCTTTTGTTGCGCCATAGCGCTTGATATGGCGTCGAACTTAACAGCAAATGTACCGCCGAAACCACAGCAGGTATCGCCTTGCGGCAGATCTACAAGTTCAAGTCCCAATACTTTTGATAATAGTTGACGGGGTTCCTGTTTAATATGGCACTCGCGCAATGCGGCGCAGCTATCATGATAAACGGCACGGCCTTCCAGCTCGGCACCGAAATAGTCGAACTGTAAGATATTTACCAGGAAATCTGATAGCTCATAAATATTACCTTGTATGGCCCTGCACTTGTTATGCACTATGGTATTGGTAAACAGGTCGTTATAATAATTCTTAACCATGCCTGTACATGAGGCAGACGGGGTTACGATGATGCTATCTTCCGAGAATCCATTTAGGAATTTGCTTCCCACCTCTTTTGCTTCGTCCCAAAAACCGGCGTTAAATGCAGGCTGCCCGCAACAGGTTTGTTCGGGATTATATTCCACCGTACAACCGGCTTTCTCTAAAACTTTAATAGTGTTAAAAGCTGTTTCAGGAAAAAGTTGGTCAATAAAACAGGGAATAAATAGTTCGGTTTTCATGCGCCGCTAATTTCAGAAAAAGTAATGAGTTTTAGGTGATGAGTTTTGAGTTTATACTTTACTGCCGTTTAACTTTTGTTCCTGGTTATATAAAGCGATCAATAATATCAAGCCCACAACGAAGAAAACGCCCAGCGCCAATATGGAGTTGCGCATGCTGCCCGTCAAATCCTCTATCAGCGCGAAACTGAACATACCGCCAACAATGGCCAGTTTCTCGGTAACATCATAAAAGCTAAAGAATGACGCCGTATCGGTAGCATCCTGCGGCAGATATTTAGAATAGGTTGACCGGGACAGGGATTGGATCCCTCCCATTACCAAACCAACCACAGCGGCTAACAGGTAAAACTGTATAGCATTATTGATAAAGTAAGCTACTAAACAAACAATGATCCAGATAATTACCACGCCCGTTAGTACCAATACGTTACCATACTTTGCTGATAATCTTGACATTAAATTAGCGCCTAATATGGCCACCAATTGAATGATAAGAATAATGGTGATTAAACTGGTGGTGGGCAGGTGTAACACCTTAGCGCCAAAGCCGGCCGCTGCAAGCATAATGGTTTGCACACCCATACTATAGAAAAAGAATGCCGGTAAATAGCGTTTTAATAAAGGCATCTGCTTAACCTGCTGCCATACCTTGGCCAACTCAATAAAGCCGCCGCGTAATACGCTAACCTGTTTATTAGCCACTTTTGCATTGCCCGCAGGTAAAACTTTAAACGGGATTTGAGCAAAGCCTATCCACCATAAACCAACCAGCAAAAATGATAAGCGGGCAGGGAAACTGGCATCTGTTATACCAAAGGCACCCGGAGCCAACACAAATACAAAGCAAATTACCTGCAGGATCATGCTGCCGAGGTAGCCATAACTAAAACCTTTCGCGCTAACGGCATCCTGGTTATCAACCGTTGCTATCTCGGGTAAATAAGAGTTGTAAAACACAAAGCCGCCACTATAACCAATCGCAGCCAATGCAAAGCAAACAATCCCAATCTCCAATGTAGCCAGCTTGAAAAAGTAAAGACCGCAGCAGGCTATTGCGCCAAGCCAGGTAAAAAACTGCATGAAGGCTTTTTTATTGCCACGGTAATCTGCAATGGAGGTTAGGATTGGCAACATTAGTACGATAACGAAGTAAGCCGCCGCCAAAGCGTAGTTTGACAAAGCAGTATTCACAAAACTATGGCCAAAGAACATCACCTTATCGCCTGTAGCTTTATTTTCAGTAATAGCCACATAATAAGCCGGGAAAATGGTTGACGTTATCACCAAATTATAGGCCGAGTTGGCCCAATCAAACATGGCCCAGGCGCGGATGGTTTTTTTATTGTTCTTTTCGGACATTAAAAGCTAAAGTAACTATAAGTTGTCAGTTGCAAAATATTATCCTAAATGTTTTTATTTGACAACTTGACAAATATGATTTATATTTGATAAAAAGATATATTTTTATGAAAACAATGAGTGTAGGGCAGTTCAAAACTCATTTTTCTGAGGTGCTTGAACAAGTAAAAGGCGGTGAAAAAATTGCTGTAACTTTTGGTAAGAAGAAAGAAGTGGTGGGATATTTCCTACCTGAATTACCCAAACAAACCAAGCGTAAATTGGGCATATTAGAGGGTAAAGCAAAATTCACGTTTAGCTCTGATTTTAAAATTACCGAAGAAGAATTTTTAGGATTATGAATTATCTGTTAGATACCCATACATTTATCTGGGCTTTGACGGACAAAAGCAAACTATCACCTTTAGTTCAACAAACAATTGAAAATGCGGACAACAATATATTCATCAGTTCTATTACATTTTGGGAAATATCTTTAAAATCCTCAATAGGTAAATTAAAATTAGAAGGTATTTTACCCAATGCTTTACCTAAGTTAGCTTTGCAAACAGGCTTTCAGTTAATTGAATTATCACCCGACGAAAGTTCAAACTATCATAACCTTAATCTACAAATCCATAAAGACCCTTTCGATAGAATGTTAATATGGCAAGCCATACAAAGAGATTTGATCCTTGTAAGTAAAGATGAACACATTTATCAATATCAGTCCGTAGGATTACGGATTTTATGGTAGATTACTACTCAGCCGCCGAAACCGTCGGTAAATTTTTCGCTTTCTTTTCAGCTGCAAATAAAGCTATCAATAAGCCTAATCCGACCACGAAGAAGCAATCTAATGCTAATGCCGAGTTGCGCATTGTGCTGGAATGGTCTTCCACGTAAGCGAAAACAGCGAGGCCCACCACAATAGAAAGCTTTTCGGTGGCATCATAAAAGCTAAAATACGATGCTGTGTCCGGGATGTTTTCCGGTAACAACTTGGCGTATGTTGAACGAGATAAAGATTGCACGCCACCCATTACTATACCAACTGCAAATGCAGCTACATAAAATTGGTTTTGGTTGGATATGTAATAAACACTCAAACAAGTTAAAGTCCAAAAAACCACCAAAACAATAAGCGCCTTTGTATTACCATATTTGTTAGATGCGATAGACGTAAGCCAGGCACCTATTATAGCTACCACTTGTATAATCAGAATAATGGTAATTAAATCCTCATCCCTCATGTGTAATTCTTTTGCAGCAAATTCGGCAGCAACTAACATAATAGTTTGCACGCCTACTGAGTAAAAGAAAAATGCAGGCAGGAACCGTTTAACCAAAGGCATGCTTTTAATCTTGCCAAACACCTTTGCCAACTCTTTAAACCCTCCTGTAATTACATTGAATTTATGCGACCCGGCATTAGGTTCGCCTTTGGGCAATATTTTAAAAGGTATTATAGCAAAACCTATCCACCATAAAAAAACGATAATAAATGAAATTCGTGCGCCCATATCTTCAGTGATGCCAAAGAAATCGTGACATAGTACCCCAACCAAACAAACCAGTTGTACTACAATGCTGCCGGCAAATCCATAAATAAAGCCTTTCGCACTCACGTCATTTTGCTTGTCTAATGTGGCTATTTGCGGCAGATATGAGTTATAGAAAACAAACCCGCCACAGTAGCCTATGGTAGCCAAACCAAAGCATATCATACCAAACTCTATTGGCCCGCCTTCTTTCAAGAAAAACAAACCGGCACATGCTAAAGCACCTAACCAGGTAAACAATTGCAGGTATAGCTTTTTTGCGCCACGATAATCGGCTATTGAAGTCAGTATAGGCAATAATAATACGATGAGCAGGTATGATACAGCCAAAATATAATTTTGCAATACTGTGTTTACAAACTTATGCCCAAAAAAGCTCACTGTATTTTTACCATATACAGTATTTGCTGTAATACCTACGTAATAAGCGGGGAAAATAGTTGAGGTGATAACCATGTTGTAGGATTGGTTTGCCCAATCGAACATGCACCAGGCCCAGATGGTTTTTTTGTTGTTTTTTTCTTCCATGTGATTGCTAAAAGTATATAATTTTTAGCAGGTAGAAAACAAATGTCAGTACAAAATGCGGATATACCTAAGATTCTTATGCATGATCCACTTTGACCGATCCACCCCAAAAAGTCAGGAAATTAGTAAAAAATATAAGTATTTTATTTTCAGCGAATTGAATTAACTTACCTAAAGTTTTATCAGAGATCCACGGTGATCCGCTCAAAAAGTTAAAATAGTATATATCAAATAGTTATGATAAAAAGGTGATCCAAGTGATCCACTTTTTAAAGTGGATCACTTGTTATGATTTCAAGGCTAAACTAAATTCTTTTTGATATAATTAAAGCTTTGGGTGATGCTGTTAAACGGATCGCCGGGTGTTTTGTCCTGCTCGACAAAGAAGTATTTCATTCCTGCTTTATCAGCATGTTTGAATATAGACTTGAAATCAATTATTCCGTTGCCAACTTCGGTAAAGCTGCCGACCGGTGTCTTATCCATATCCTTAACGTGAAACAACGGGAACCTGCCCGGGTTGTCATTAATGAGCTTGATAGGATCCTGTTTGGCTTTGGTTACCCAGTAAAGGTCCATTTCCATCTTTACCAGGTTCTTATCGGTATTGGCTAACAAGGTTTCGTATGGGTACTTACCGTCTTGTTGTTTAAACTCAAAATCATGGTTATGGTAACAGAATTGGATGCCGGCTTGCTTGCACCGCTCGCCTGCCCTGTTAAAGTCATCTGCCAATTTCTTATAATGATCAAGGTTACCACGTTCAGGGTCAGACAGGTAAGCACAAACCATATACTTTAAACCTACTTCGGCGGCGTCGTCAACAGCTTTATCCCAGTCGTGCAGCATAGTGCCCATGGTATCTTTACCATTGGTTTGTTCTTCGCCAAGCCGATAGTGGCTGCTTAGCATTACCAAACCGTTTTGCTTTAAAACCTGCTTAAATGCTTTAGGATTCATTCCGTAAAACTTTTCGTCGCCGGTATAGGTTGCACCCTCTAACGAATTAAAGCCCACCTGTGCCACTTTAGCCAGCGCAGCAGCAGGGTTAGCAGCCATAGCATCCCTAACAGTGTATAATTGTAAGCCTATATATTTTTTATCGTAAGCCAATAAGCTTGGTGCTGCTAATAATCCGGCTGATAGCACAGCCGATGTTTTTACAAATGAGCGACGGGTTAACATAAATTAAGTTTGTTTTATTTGGTTTATAGCGTATAGCTACGCTAAGGTATTGGTTTTCTTTTACAAATTAATGCATTTGCAGGTTTATACCAAAAGTTGTTAAAACAAAAAACCCGATCAAATTGACCGGGTTAATGCAGTGCGGAAGAAGGGACTCGAACCCCCACGCCGTGAAGCGCCAGATCCTAAGTCTGGTGCGGCTACCAATTACGCCACTTCCGCAGTTAGGATTTTTAAGAGTGGCAAAGATAGATTAAATTGACAGAATATGAAATTGTAATTTAAACTTTTTGCTAAACCCTTTACTGTTTAGCAGTTATATTTTCAATTAGCTGCTTAAAGTACGCCGGCGCATGTAATAAACGGCTTCCATACCACGAAAACATTTCGCCATCTACCAGTATTACTTGCGCATCTGGCAGCAACGTTTTAAACTCGTCGATATGTTTTTGGGTAAATGGATATGGTTCTGATGATAATAGAACTACTTCAGGATTGGCAGTTATCAGCACATCTTCCGTCACCTCTGGATAACGATCGCTATCGAAAGCATTTATCAAGCCGCATTTTTGCAGCATATTATCTATAAAAGTCTGCCGGCCGGCAACCATATAGGGCTTACGCCAGATTAAGTAAGCCGTTTTTAAGCTGAGTTGTTGACTAACTAATAGACCGAACTGGCGTTTTATATCATCTATCAATGATTGCGCACGCTCTTCCTTATCAACCAACGCCCCTACTTTAAGGATCATATCAAACCCACTATCCAAGTCGCTGATATCACTTATCCATACTGGATAAAAAGCCATCAGCTCTTCTATTTGCGACCGCTCGTTTTCTTCTTTATTCGCGATGATAAGATCAGGCTTAAGCTCCTTTATCAATTCGATATTTAGCTGCTTGGTACCGCCTATTTTAGTGGTTGTTTTAAACTTATCGGCAGGATGGATACAGAACTTAGTGATACCGATAACCTGTTCATCCAAACCTAAATAAAACAGCAGTTCGGTTTGCGAGGGTACTACAGAAATTATACGTTTTGGAACCTGTTGCAGTTCTATCTTCCGGTTTAGCTGATCATAGAAAACAGCCATGGCAATTACTGGGTATAGATCTGGTAAACACCAACTATCTTGCGCTTTTTACCTACAAGTACATTGGTTATCTTCTTTTCCATCATCAATATCTCTACCTGGCTTACAAACTCATCACCATCAATAATGATTGGATTGGCGGTCATCATATCTTTAACAGAAAGCTTAGCTATATCCTGGTTACGCAACAAGGCACGGCGCAGGTCGCCATCTGTTATTATGCCTTCAACCTTGTCTTTACTGCCTACTATTACCATACCCAACTTACCTTCGGACATACTTAGCAACACATCAGTAAACGATGCATTGGTTTGTATAAAAGGCAGGTTATCGGTACGCATGAGGTCCTTGATACGGGTAAGCAGTTTACGACCCAGGCTACCGCCGGGATGAAACCTTGCAAAGTCCTCTTCCTGGAACTTACGCGACTCCATCAGCGCGATTGCCAGCGCGTCGCCCATAACCAGGGCTGCTGTGGTTGATGAGGTTGGCGCGAGGGCCAGCGGACAGGCCTCGCGGGTGATATTGATATTTAAATGGTGATCACTGTTTTTAGCAATTGTTGATATTGGGTTGCCTGTTATGCTGATGATCAGGCTCTTGTTCCACTTTAAGAAGGGGATAACCTTTAGCACCTCATCGGTCTCGCCCGAGTATGAGATCAGAATAACAGCGTCATTAGCGCCGATGATCCCAAGATCGCCGTGGAACGCATCGCCAGGATGCAGGAAGAAGCTTGGTGTACCTGTACTTGAAAACGTAGCTGCAATCTTCTTACCTATCAAGCCTGATTTGCCGATGCCGATAACAATGACTTTACCTTTACAGCCCAATATAGCCTCTACAACACCCGTAAATGAGTCGTCAAGCAATCCTGCTACATGCTGCAACGATTCTATCTCGACCTCGAAAACTCTTTTAGCAATATCCTTCATATATGTTATACGTTTTACGTATTACGTTAGACGTTTGTCTTTATTATATTTTTAACGTACAACGTATAACGTCATACGTACAACCTATACTATCCTATTAACGGTTTTATTACTTCTTCAAGCTGGTGCAGCTTAACCATGTTAGGGCCGTCGCTCCAGGCACTGTCCGGGTCTGGGTGTGCTTCCATAAAGTAGCCATCAGCGCCAAATGCTTTGGCTGCAAGCGCCATCATGGGTACAAAGGTACGGTCGCCGCCTGTTTTGCCGCCTGCACCGCCCGGGCGCTGTACCGAGTGGGTACAATCCATGCAAACCGGGTAACCAAAGCCCTTCATATCATATATGTTCCTGAAATCAACAACAAGGTTGTTATAACCGTACATGTTACCACGCTCGGTTAGTATAACCTGTGTATTACCTGCTTCCACCACCTTTTGAGCCGGGTAGAACATATCCTGGCCCGACAGGAACTGTGCTTTCTTAACATTAACTATCTTGCCTGTAACTGCAGCCGCAACCAACAGATCAGTCTGGCGGCATAGAAATGCAGGGATCTGCAATATATCAACCACTTCGGCGGCTATGGCGGCCTGATATGGCTCGTGGATATCCGTAGTAACCGGCAGGTTAAACTTGTCTTTTATCTTTTGCAGCATCTCCATACCTTTTTCAATACCGGGACCGCGTTGCGCGTGCATTGAGGTACGGTTAGCTTTATCGAACGACGACTTAAACACTACCTGTATGGGGTACTTCGCTCCTAACTCGGCCACCTTATCGGCAACGGTGTATAATAGCTCCTGGCTCTCCATTACGCATGGGCCCAATATAAAAAACGGCTTCTGCCGCATCTGTTCAAACAATGCCATGGTGCAAAGATGAGAAATTTTATGTTAACACAAATTCAGCAAGTGATCCACTTTAAAATGTGGATCACTTGGATCACTCTTTTTGTGTAACTATCTGTAAATAAAATATTTAACTTTTCGAGCGGATCACCGTGGATCTCTGGTAACACTTCAGGTTAATCATCTCAACTAGATGTAAATTAAATACTTATATATTTTACCAATTTCCTGACTTTTTGGGGTGGATCGGTCAAAGTGGATCATGCCTAAGAATCTTAGGTATTACCTATTTAAATAAAAAACACTTCTTACCAAGCACTTTTGGTAATCAATCCGTATTTATGAATACTTAACGGTTTTATGGACGATAAAAAACTTTCGGTAATAATAAATGGCTGTGTTGCCAATAAACGAAAAGCGCAGGAGGAACTGTACCTGTTTTATTATGCCGGCATGTACCGGCTATGTATGCGCTACCTCCGCTCGGACGATTTAGTACCCGAAGCATTGAATACCGGTTTCCTGAAAGTTTTCACAAAGATCAAAAGTTACCATGAAGCGAAAGGCAACCTTAAGGGCTGGATAAGCGCAATAATGATACGCAGTTGTATAGACCTGCAACGCAGCGAACTGCGTTTTCAACATTACGAAGATATCACTGAGACAGACAACACCCCATCGTTAACGCCCAATGCTCTTGACCGCTTATATGCTGCTGATTTGCTGGCGTATGTCCGTGCATTGCCCGGGGCTACACAAATGGTGTTTAATTTATACGAGGTGGATGGTTTTGATCATAATGAGATAGCCACAATGCTCGATATCAGCGCAAGTACGTCGCGCTGGCACCTGTCATCAGCAAAACAACAACTGCGACAAATTATCAATCAAAAAAATTAGTATCATGAGAGAAGAAACATTATTGAGGCAGCACCTGCAAAATAAGTTTGATGAACTGCCCGTGAACGGCAATGCCGCCGGCGACTGGAAGAAACTGGAAACAGCGCTTCAATTAGCCATACCTGCTTCCCTGTTATGGAAACAATGGCTGTCTAAAAAAATGTTATGGATCTATATGCTTGTACTGGGTGGCAGTGGTGTAACAGCATTGGTAGTTTACCAAACAAAACAAGCAAACCTCGCTACCATCACTCAACCCACAAAACAAATTAAAAGTGCCAAACCCGTTATTCAACCTGTACTGCCTAAGCCAAAACCTACTCAAAAAACACAGCCGGCGACAATAGTACCTATTGCCAAAGTGCAAAAGGACACGGCTATTGTTCAGGCAGTTGCTGATACAATTAAGCCAGGATCGACAGACCCGGCTCGTAAACATAAAATACCTTTACCAATTAGGATAGACACTTTAATTAGGAAACATAAAACATTGCCGGTTGCTAAGGAGACAGCCAACCAACCTGAACGCAAGCATAAAACAATACCACCTGTTGTTAGGGATACTATTATCCGTAAACATAAAACAGCGCCTTATGCAAGGCCGAACGGAACACCTACTTATCACAATTAAAAAGCTATTATTTAAAACTAATTCACATCATGAAAAAAACTTACCTGATCATATTCCTGATCTTACCAGCTGCGCTATGCGCCCAAAACAATAAAAACTGGCTTATTAAAACAGGCAAACTATTTGACAGCGAAACCGCTCAATTTAAAACCGGGCTGGATATATTAGTAAAAGGCAATAGTATAGAAGATGTAAAACCCGATGCTGATATTACTGCCGATGAACGCAAACAGTACACACTTATTGATCTGTCGCGCTATACCGTATTACCCGGCTTAATTGATGCGCATACCCACCTTTTATACCGCGAGGGAAATTCAGGCAATGGCCGTAACACAAGTACACTTGCGTTAGAAAGACATTTAACTATGGACGGTGACGCCTACCGTGCGTTATACGGAGCAGCCAGGGCAAAAGGATACCTGGAACAAGGCATTACATCGGTGCAGGACCTGGGGAACTCCGGCATATATGGAGACATAGCGCTACGCAAAGCTATTGGCGATGGTTTGATACCGGGGCCCAATATCAGCTGTGCGGGTCCCGGGCTTGCCGCCGCCGGCGCACAATTACCCGGCTTACTTACCGGCGATCAGCAGTTAGTAGATCGTGAATACCGGATTGTTTCGGGTGTTGATGATGCTGTACAGGCAGTGCGCGAGCATGTTAACCAAACCGTAAATGTTATAAAAGTTTATGCTGATAACCGCCCCAACCGTACTTTGCTTTCTGTTGAAGAAATACGGGCAATTGTGACCGAAGCACATCGTTACCACATTCGGGTTACTGCCCATGCTACAGTGGATGAGTCTATAAAAAATGCGGTATTGGCAGGTGTAGACGGTATTGAGCATGGCTATAATGTGTCTGACAGTACGTTGATGCTGATGGCGAAACACAAGGTGGTACTGGTACCAACGGACGGCGACAATGAAGGGGCGATCAAGCTCTTTAGTTCGAGAATAACAGATACAGCAGCGCTAAACGCGCAGGTAAAACGTTATCGCAAGGTATATATGGACAGATTGCAACGGGCGGTAAAATATGGTGTGACTATTGCCTATGGATCTGATGATTATGCCAAATCCAAAAGTCTATTTGGCGAGCCATCAAAACACAATTTAATTGGTTACAATGAAGGAGGAATAGCTATACCACAGGTGTTACAGATTGCAACAACTAATTCGGCACTACAGCTTAATTGGGGTAAGTATCTTGGTATACTAAAAAAAGGTTACATGCCCGATATTATAGCTGTAGACAATAGCATTGAAAAAGATATCCACGCTATTATGAATGTACGTTTTGTAATGAAAGGTGGCGTGGTATATGTGAATAAATAAGATGGTAATTTAATTACCTAACCGTCTTTTGCACCAAATCCGGCACGCCCGGATTTGCATAAACTTTTACATCATCACTATAATGAATAGCAACGGGGTTCGCACATCCTGAGATCTCATTACCTCTAATCACCACATTACTTGCGCCCGAAATGTAGATCCCATTTTCTGCATGATCACCTTCTATTATATTTCCTTCAATAACCAGGCGCTTATGTAGCCCCGCTATTGTTTTATCAGCTGCCTGGATATTAACAGCAATTCCGCTGGCACGATCAATTGTACCCGGGCCGCCGCATCTTATAATGCGGTTGTTCCTGATAATAACGTTTGCAGACGCCGGGCCTTCGTGCCAGTTGCCCTCTGCCCCTACATGGATGCCTGTTCCCGTTGTTTCTTTGATCAGGCATCTTTCAATTAATACATTTCTTGTTTTGATCAGGATGCCCCGTGCGCGGTTATTAAAGAAATTGCAGCCAATAATCTCCACCCTGGGCAGTCGGGTTACATTTATCAAATAATAATTACCAAGATCAGCAGGGAGTTTTTCATTCAAGGTAACTGTAGTGTACAGGCTATCAATATTGTTTATCCTTGTTTTCACGGTGTACTTTTTAACCACTGCCAGCGTAGAACGATTAACCAGCTCCAGGGTATCCTTTACGTCGGGGTAATCAAGCACCTGCGCATGCAGCTCTGCCCCTTTTGTGCTTAAATTATATGCTGAATTGTTTTGAGCCTTTTGGATGCCGTAATAGTAATTGTGCACATTAATACCGTCATCCCCCTGCCCTTCAAACTGGCAGTTCTCATATCTGAGTAGTCCGATACAAGACGTAAAATGCGTTGCATCGGTATTGCTTGACTGGATTCCTCCTGCGCCCGGTACAACCTTAACCCCTGTTAATGTAACGTTCTTTGAACGATGCCCTACAATACCCATACCCGGTTGAGAATGAATAATGACATCTTCCAGCTTTATATTTTCGGCCTCCTGGATCAATATGGCCGGGCGAAAATGAAAGCTACGCGGAGACCTTAGCAAGTTGCCAAGCATCGACGGATCGATCTTCCTGAAAAAGCGCATCTTATGCGGGCCTACAATTTTATGCGGCGGTACGAATTCTGTATTCAGATAACGACGCGCCTTCATGTCATACATGGTTATCCTTAACATGGTAACGTTGGTATCAATTACGTAAGCATCGTCATACAAAGCGTCAAAATATGTTGGTTGGATGTCGACTATCTTTCCTATGCTGTAAGGTTTGTGTTTATAATCTATTGTAATACCTTTTAAACGGATGTTTTTACAATTGTTTAGGGATATGGGTTCCATCCAGCCATCGCACAACAAGGTAGCGCCCTCAGCCTCTACAATAATATTTTGCAGTCCATTAAAATCCAGGCCCTTTACGTGCGGATAGTACGGCGCGAAGATCGTTTTTTGCGGATCCTTCCCTAACCTCCCTGCAGCGACATCTTCCATTAACCTAACAGCCTTCTCATCGCGAAAATCGTACACACCGGCAGGAAAATAGAGCATAGTACCCGGATGCGTTTTACAGTAGCTGATAGCTTGCCTTAGCTGAACAGCATCGTTCTGCCCATCATTAGGTATTGCCCCAAACTTGTTAACGGAAACTTTATTTGGGACAGTATAGGAAGAAAAAATCATGCAGTAAACCAAGATCAAATAAAGCCCGGGTTGCCTTAAAGCCTGATCCCTGTGTTTAAAAAACTTCATAGCCTATTTTTCGAGGATGCTTTTCAAAGTCAACAAGCTGCTATCCATATCTTTCGCTACATGTTTTTGCATCATTGGTATAAACAAGTTTACGGGATATTTTAAAGTACCGGCATTGCTCCAGGTTACTTTGGTTTGATTCTCAGTTAAAGACTCGGTTTCCATGATGATGCGTGCTGTGGCTACCATAGGCTTTACAAAACGGATCTCCATTTCAACGCTTTTCCCTTCAACCAGGTTCATGATTTCCTTTTCGCCTTCACCGGCATCTTTATTTCCACTCCAGGAATACACGTAGCCAACGGTTCCGTCCGTCCCTTTAAATTCTTTTTCGCGGTCGCCATCAGCCATTGCATGCTTATTGAACGTATCCTGGTTTTTGAGCAGTTTTATATAGTCGAACACCTTTTGACGAGGCGCATCAATAATAATTTCACGTTTTACATAATGATCCCTCTTCAGCAAAAGGCCAATAATTAACAGCAAGGCAATAATGCCCGCTATTACAAGTACTATCGTGATTAAAATATTCATTTGTATCGCTGATTAACGGTTCACATCAATATATTTTGTTTAAAAATACAATAAAAAGCGATGGCAGTATAGCTATCATTTTATTGTTTTATAATACAATATTGTTATACGTAAAATGATGCATCTGCAAACAAATTTGAAAATTTTGACATTTAATAAGGGTACATAACTATATATTAATGCCCCGATTATATAAATATATCGTACTCGTTATTGTTATAACGGCGATAAGACCTCAGTTCTCTAAAGCATATTCCATACTGGCGCATGAAGCTGTTATTGATGCAACCTGGGATAAGTCGATTTTACCTTTATTGAAATTAAAATATCCGGGCTCGCCTGTTGATTCATTAAAAAAAGCTCGTTCGTTTGCTTATGGCGGGTCGCTTACTGCCGATATGGGGTACTTCCCGTTAGGCAATCCTTACTTTACTAATCTTGTACATTACGTCCGCAGCGGCGATTTTGTGGCGGCTCTGCTCTCAGAATCACAGAACCTGTTTGAATATGCTTTTTCGCTTGGGGCATTAGCGCACTACATGACTGATAAATACGGCCATTCACTCGGAACAAATGTTGCGGTGCCTATCGTTTACCCAAAAATGAAAAAATTTGGCAATGTAGTTACCTATGATGATGATCCTACATCGCATAAACGTATGGAGTTCGCCTTTGACGTGCTTCAGATAGCACGCGGCAATTACCTACCGCAATCTTACCACAACTTTATAGGGTTCCAGGTGGCGCAACCGGTTCTTGAGCGGGCCTTTTTAAAAACCTATGGGCAGAAAATAACTTCTGTTTTTGTGAATTTTCCCCTAGCAGTGGCTACGTTCAGATGGTCTGTAAAAAGATTACTACCCGCATTAACGCGGACGGCCTGGGTAATTAAAGGCCAGAACCTGATAAAAACTAACCCTGGTATGACAGCTAAGAAGTTCAGGTACCGGATGAAAAGAAAAGAATATGAGGCCGCCTATGGAAAAGACCGTGAAAAACCAGGCATTACGGCCGTCGTGTTGTCGCTTATTATACGTATATCTCCTAAAATAGGCCCGTTAAAGTCTTTAAAGTTCAAGGATCCCGGTCCTGAAGGCGAGAAACTATTTATAAAAGGATTTGATTCGTCGGTTTCGGATTACGAGGCTGCGCTTAATAAACTTCAAAGAGGAAGAGCGACATTTACAGATATAGATTTCGATACAGGCAAGGTAACTGCACCCGGCGAGTATGGCCTTGCTGATAAAACTTACAGCGACCTGGTAATTAAGCTGGCCGGTATGCATTTCGACCAACTTACCTACCCTTTAAAAGAAAACATCCTGCATTATTATCAAAACCCGGCAGCAGCAGAGAAATTTAAAAAACCGAAGTCAGACCGCGTTGATATAAAAAAAACCAATGAGGCTTTGCAAGAATTAAAAACGGCTAAACCTGTAAACGTCGACGATTTGAGAATTTGATAACCGCCTGTGCATTTATGGCCTTGAGTGGTTTAATCCTCTATTGCCTCAATCCCAAGCTCTTTAAGACGCTGAATATTATCTTTCATTTCCTTAAGCCGTTCCGGCGGGTGCCCTTCCCAATCTGTAATTTCACCGATAACCAGCAGCGGATCTCGGGTACGGTAGGATTTGGTTGGATTTCCAGGGAATTTCTTGTCTGTTAAATTGGGATCATCCTCAATAGCGCCTGTAGGTTTTACAATATAAATCCTACCTCGCCCCTCGCCCAAAGCCAGCTCTGCACCCCAGGTAGCGGCATCTAAGGTAGCTGACAAATAAACATACTTCGCTTTATTTTGCTTACCATAGTTTGAATTAAAACCGGCAGATATCAGGTCGCCAACTTTTAAGTTTGCCTTTGTGCCGTGGAAGAATTGTTGTTCATTCAGGTTAATGTTAGTGTCCGTTAATGTAGCCATGTTTACCTTTTTTTTAATTGATTACAATCAAAAATAAAAGGCATAAAACACAAAAAATGCATTTTTTTACTATATTTTTTTGAGCGCAATAGGATGCGCAGATCAGCGTTATCCTTACAACAAGTGGAGAAGCCACGAGGGAGTTTTACTGCTGGTTTTCTGGCAATTTATTATCTTAAAGATCATCTCTAAGTTTACGTATCTGTTCTAAGGCTAATACATCTATCTGATCTTTTGGACGATCAATAACTTTTTTATTTTCGATTAACTGATTAATGTGCAGAAAAGGGATCTTTATTCCCTCTATATCTGCAACGGAAGCCATCTGTAAACATTCATCAAAAGTACAACCCTCAAGACCCTTCATGCCTATCAATATATCAATACGGAAATTATTGTTGAGGTGAAAATCGGTCCAGCCGGGAATAAATTGCATGGTTTCGATCATTGGATAATCGCCTATATCACATTTAATGAAAGCCTGCCGCAAAGCTCGCCGATTCTCCATTGTGTCCTCGATCCATATATCCATATCGCCGGTAAAACGTTGATAGCCATGGAAGTTGACAGCATAGCCGCCAACCAGGATATATTTTACATTATTACTTTGTAATGCTTCCCAGAAATTTAAAATAAACTCATCAAAAATATCCACGAAGTTATTTTCTTATAAACGGTTTATGAGTTATAACGGCTTTTTGCATGGTTAGCTGCGCCTTATATAAGCTTGTAGCAAACTCAAAGCGTTCTTTATAGCTCCTTTTTAACCCTTCTTTTAAGAGTTCCATTTCAGCTTTATCAAATGCGTCTTTTGTTTCTTCTAATACATTTGTTTTGAAGGCCATATCCAAATTTAGGCAAATTATGATATATAAACAACAAAGTCCGGCACTTCCATACCTGGCTTTATACCGTTTTCAGATAATCATCATTATTTATAATTTATTATATTTTTTATTTCAAACTTCTTTCTTTTAAAAGATCTTCCAACGCTTTATTTTTCATCCTGTTCTTAGCCGCTATTGGTATATAAACAAAGGGAATAAAACTTAGCAAGCCAAAACCATTTTTAACGGCGCTGTAAATTGCAATTCCGATTAATACGCCAAAAATTACAGCATCGGTAATTCGGGTGGATTTGATTTTTTTTGCTTCTTGCAGCAATTGCTGATCTGTTAATTCCGCCAATTCTTTTTGTGTCATCTCTTTTGATTCTTTCTCTTGATTCTTGAAAGTAAAAAAGCTTTATGATATAAACAACAAAGCCCTGATATTTCTATCAAGGCTTTGTACCCAGCGCCGGAGTCGAACCGGCACGGTTTCCCACAGGTGTTTGAGACCAGCGCGTCTACCAATTCCGCCAGCTGGGCATGCTTTAGTCTGAGGCCGCGTTAGCTGCTCAGAAGCGGGATGCAAATGTATTTAAACTCTCTTTAATTCGCAACAGATATTTTTGCCGATAATAAATATTGGCAATTTCGTTTAAGCGGCTTTCTTTAGCAGTGTCGTCCAATTGTTCGTAATCAGCAGTCAGGCTGTTTAGCTCATCGCTCATATCGCCCTCAACGGCAAGTACTTCTGCAGTTATACTGCCAAGCTCTCCGGCATTGTCAACTTCCATTAATCGCTCGTTAATATCCATCATCTCCATTAAAAAATCTGCCGGGAGTTGTGGTTTTGCTCCGTCTGATACTAAATCATGCAGCCTTAATATGTATTCTAACCGCTTCGCGGGGTCAGAAAGTGTTTGATAAGCTTTGTTATTTATGGTGGATAGTTCCAGTATTTCCTGCTGTTTAGCATCATCCTCGTTGGCATAAAAATCGGGATGATATTGCTTGCTTAATTCGTAAAACTTCTTTTTAAGCTGCACAGCATCAGGATTGAAAGACTGCGGTATGGCGTAAAAGTCAAAATAATTGATCATGGCGCAAAGGTAGCAGATATATCGCTGTGCGCAATATATTCTATTTGTCTGCCTATTTACAATAACGGTCAAAAACCAAACTTTGCCCTCTTATCAAAGCTTCGTCGGCATCTATTTCTTTTATAACATTTATACCCATCTCCTTACACGCTAACGCATATAAGGCAATATGTGTGGCGTCGCCAATTAGGCAAACATTTGCGCCGGGGTTTATGTCTTTTAATTCTACGCCAATTAACAGGCCGCTCAGGTAATAATAGTTTTGTTGTGGTGACATTTTTTTAAGTACCTGGTTAGTGCGTACCAAAAAGCTCCCGTGCAATAAGTTGGTTGTTTGGCCGCATTTTACACCTTCTAAAAAGCTATCGCGATTTTCGAGTTGCGCAAAATCTCCACCGGCGCTAACCGATGCTGTCAAAATACTGTGAGTTATAAGCAGGTCGAAAAATTCGCCCGTCATATAGGTTTTAAAATTTACAATCTTATTACCTTTTATAAAAATATGTTTGGGATGCGTGCCCGGAACTATCAATAAATGTCCGGTATTGCTTTTGGGTAATAATGTAGCACAACCAAGCATTTTGGTTTCCTCTCCCCGCATAATATCATCCCCGGTACTAATACCCGATATGATAGCCGAGCGGTTTTTACCATTATTAAAAAATTTTATCTCCAGGTCGCTCCCATCCAGTTTGATGGGTATTTGCTTGTACGGCATTTCTACCATACCAATAGTTGATGATACCATACCTGATAATATTACCGGAACACCTACAAGGTCTATGCCTGTCTTTATACTCAACAAAGCTATGTTCTGATCGACGATCCCGAAGTAAAAAGCCTCACGCTCTGCTAAAGGGCCTACCTGTTGCTGCCAAAGGCGAAAGGTTGCTCCCATACCCTGCCCGCTTTTAATTTCCCCAATAACTTTTAGATTATCAGCCTCAATTAATCGCAATCTGAACGATGTTGTTCCCCAATCGCAGCTTAAAAACCGATCCATTATATGTTAAGACCAAGCGTAAAGGCCCTGGCTTTTTCTGTTAATTGCAACAGGTATTCGGGCGTAATAACTTCTTTGGTATTCACCAATGCGCTTCCAATACCAAAACCCACCGCTCCTGCTTTTTTAAATTCGATTATATTTTGCGGGGTAATACCGCCAGTAGGCAAAAGGGGTATATGAGGCAGCGGCCCGCGCATATCTTTAATATAGGATGCCGAAGTTGCCGGAAAGACCTTGATAATATCACCGCCCAAACGGTGGGCTTTAAAAATTTCGGTAGCTGTGTAAGCTCCGGGTATGCTAACCACGCCAAGACTTTTAGCGGTTTTAATTACTTCTTCATCCACTATTGGCGACAGGATAAATTTTGCTCCTGCAGCCACAGCATCGCGTGCTGTCTGTGCATCCAGCACCGTGCCTGCCCCTATCACCATCTTATCGCCAAGCGCATCTGATACTTCTTTTATCACGCGTAATGGGTCTTCCGAATTCATAGTAATCTCAAGAATTTTTATCCCGCCATCATTTAAGGCCCTGGCAATATGTACCACCGCGTCGGGGTTCGCTCCCCGTATAATGGCTACAATTTGATGTTTTAATATTTGTTGCAGTACTGTCATAACTGGTTTTGATATAAATGTTGAAGATAGAATTTTTCTATATATTTATCCCGCACTTAACTTGTTGAATAAAACTTTAAAGTAGCACACCATGCCCGTTTTATCCCGCGTATCTCTCCCGCCAATCCAGGATGGCAGTTACCTGCAGAATATCCCGAGCTTAAGCAATGGTCTGCAACTTACACTTACAACGAATGTTACTTTTTTTGTTGGTGAGAATGGATCGGGCAAATCGACATTGCTGGAAGGTATTGCCGAGCAGTGTGGTTTTAGCCTGCGGGGAGGAAACCGCAACCATAATTTAAATACCGGGCACAGGTTTGAAGGTTATGAATCTCCGGTGGCACAGCGCTTAAGTTTGGCATGGACACCGCGCCGGATCAACCAGGGCTTTTTTATGCGGGCCGAAAGCTTTTTCAATTTTGCCTCTTATATCGATAAAATGATAGGCGAACCAAAAGATGGTTATAAGGTATTAGAAGCCTATGGCGGGCGGAAGCTTCACGAACAATCACATGGGGAATCATTTCTCTCTTTGTTCAATAACCAGTTCGAATCGGGCGTTTATATTCTTGATGAGCCAGAAGCTGCTTTATCCCCAGCCAGGATCCTGGCTTTTTTATCGGTAATACACGAACTTGAACAAGGTGGTAGGGCGCAATTCATTATCGCTACACACTCTCCTATGCTTATCTGTTACCCCGGTGCCACAATTTACCAGTTTGACGAAAAGGGCGTGCACGAAACCAACTATGAAGATACAGAGCATTTCACGCTTACCAAATCTTTTTTAAACAATCCCGAGGCTTATCTAAGGCATTTAACACCTACGCCTTAATATAAGTCCCGCTCCTCTCCAAAATCTTACCCACACACCAGCAAATCAGCATATAACAAACAGCAAATAACAGCGAACCTAACGCGCCTGGCAAAATAGCCTGGAACAATACATTATTTATCCACTCGTAAGCGCTGGTACCTTTTACCGGGATCAGGTATAATACCGTCACCATTATCTCTGAAAACAGGTAAACAGTAAGCGGATTTTTACCTGCGGTGATAAAGAAACCTGTCCACGCTGTTTTGCCTTTACGTATTTCTATCAGGTAGATCAATAAGGAGATAATGAGCAAGTCGATACCAACGGTCAAAAGCACAAACGGGCTCGACCATAATTTCTTGGCTATCGGGAAGGTTAAATTCCAGCACAGGGCCGCAAAGATCAAAAAGCTGCCCCATAACATCAGCTTGGCTATGGTTTCGTAGTTCTTGCCTTTTTGTTGGATAAATTGCCCTGCCAGGTAACCTATGGTTACATTCACAATGGATGGCAAGGTGCTTAAGATCCCTTCTGGATCAAACGCCACACCTTCACCATGATAAAGGTGCGCATCGCCCAATATAAACTTGTCCAAATATGTGCCGGCATTGGTAAGCATTCCGTACGGGTCGGTAGCGTCGCCATAAATAAGCAATATAAACCAGTAACCAAATAAAAGGATAAGGCTACCTATAATTATTCCTCGTGTTGTAAGGAACCTTACAATTAATGCTGCAAACAAATAACCCAGCGCAATGCGTTGCAGCACGCCCATAATGCGGGTATGGCTTATTGGCTTTAACGACCAGCCGGTAGCCGCATCATGGTTTACAAACGGGAACCAGTACATCAGGTATCCCAACAAAAATATAATAGCCGCCCGTTTAAAGATCTTCAATAAAACTGCCGATTGGCTAAGCCCGTTAAACTTCCTGATAGAAAAACTCATGGCTGTACCTACCGCGAACATAAACGATGGGAAAACCAAATCGGTAGGTGTAAATCCAAACCAACGGGCATGGTGTAACGGTGCAAATGATTCGGCGCTGCTGCCGGGTGTGTTTACAATTATCATAAAACAGATAGTCATCCCGCGAAACACGTCGAGCGAAGTAAACCTTTCAAGCTTTTGATCCATAATTATTGATTTGTCAGGATATTCTTAATATTAAAACCTAAAGATAAATAAATCCTTTTGGTGTATCATGGCGTGCAGGAAACTAACTATGAGGGTACCGAGTATTTTACTCTTGCCGAATCTTTATTAACACCCCCGGGCGTATTTAAGACATTCAACTAATCATCAACAATAAATATTCTTATATTTAACAAGCGCCTTTTACACAGGACATCCAATTATAATTATTTATGAGATTTATTACATTTTTGATGCTGACGTGGCTGTACATATCCCCGTGCCATGCACAGGTCACCACAGGCATCACCGGTAAAAAAGATACATCCTTTAATAATTACACAGCCTTTTTATCAGCCAGGAAACAATACCCCGACATCAAAATGGTAAACTATGTCCCATCGGCTGAGGTAAAAGAAAGACGCGATATAACCTACTGCAACAGTGCTAACGGGCCTTTGCATTTGGATGTTCTCAGCCCTAAAAAGGTAAAGAACGCTCCGGCAGTACTTATTATCCATGGCGGCGGCTGGCGTACAGGTGATAGGTCGCAACACTTACCATTAGCGGTCGAACTGGCTAAAGCGGGATATGTGGCTATTACGGTTGAATATAGGTTATCCACCATCGCTTTATATCCGGCTGCTGTAAATGATGTTAAGGCGGCTATAAAATGGACAAAAGCAAATGCCAAAAGCTATGGCATAGACAGGGATAAAATAGCCATACTGGGATTTAGTGCCGGCGGCGAATTAGCGGCTTTTGCAGGTGCTACAGGCGATATGCAGGAGTTTGAAGGCACAGGAGGCGATACTGCTGAAAACAGTACTGTAAAAGCTGTTATTGATATAGATGGTATCCTGTCTTTTATTCATCCCGAATCAGCCGAAGGCGACGATAGTCGCTCTATCTCGGCGGCTACTTATTGGTTTGGTTATGGTAAAAAAGAAAAACCTGAATTATGGGAATCTGCCTCGTCATTAACCTATGCTGCTAAAAGCAGGGTACCCATTCTTTTTCTAAACAGCAGTGCCGACCGCATGCATGCCGGGCGCGACGATATGATAAAAATACTTAACCAAAATAACGTTTATACAGAGGTGCATGCCTTTGCCGGCTCACCACATACTTTTTGCCTTTTTGAACCATGGTTTACACCGACAGTTAAATACACGGTCGACTTTTTGCATAAAATCTTTAAATAAGATGCCGGTTTGTTTAATATTTCAAACAGGCTATCTTACCATCCATAGTTGTACCTATCAATTGGTTACCGTTAAAAAAGCTTAAAGGGTTAACCAGACAGTTTGATAATTTATGTACCCAGGCCAGCGAGCCATCCTCGCGTTTAAAAGCATAAATATTGCCCGAGTTGCTTAGTGTAAATACCAGGCCGCTGTGTTCTTCTATTAGTGACGGCGAAATGTCGTAACCGATATTTCTTTTAGCTTTCCATGTTACCTCCATAGAGTCGGCTTTGGCAGAGAAACCCAATACATCGCCCTCCATTGTTTTACCGTAGATCAAGGTGCTGTCTGCAGAAACGCCCATAGCTTCGCGGATCCGTATTTTGGGGTCGCCTTTGCGCCATATAACCGCACCTGTTGTGGCGTTAAGGCAGGTCATAAATCTGTCGGGCGCTACAATAAATACCCTGTTACCGGTTATTACAGGCACACATGATGCCGGTGAATACATGCGGTTAGCAGAACCGTTTGTCCAGCTCCAGGCTAATGCGCCGGTTTGCTCATTAAGCGCATAAAAATAATTACCCCAGCCGCCAAAGTATATTTTTCCATTATTAATTGCGGGCCGGGTAACAACAAAACCTTTAACATCAGCAAAATCCCATATCAAATTTCCCGAAACAAGATCATAGCACCTGAAATGACCGTCGGAGCCACCGCAAAACACCCGGCCATTATTTATAACCGGTGATGCTACTATTGGTTTACCTGCTTTAACCTTCCAGTTAACCTTACCTGTATTTTTATCAAGGCAGTACAGGTATTTGTCAGTGCTTGCTACAACAACACAGTTTCCGTCGGCACATGGCGTGCTGTAAATTTTGCCGCCGGTTTTTGTCGCCCATAATTGTTTACCATTTTTTAAGCGGTAAGCCTTGACCCAGCCTGCAGTATTGCTAACAATTACCCTATCACCTGCAATAGCGTTGCCTGCACCTATGTCGGTAACATCCTGTTTATTCCAGGCTGTTTTTACAGCGTTAAATTGTTTGTTGATAGCGAATGCCGGGCGGGGATATTGAATATCCTGCGTAAAATTATGGGTATATAACCGATCTTTAAACCATGTGTTTTTAGTTTTAATACCGGGAGTTCTTTCGTTATAAAATACCGAATCGTCGGTAATGGTTACAATGTTATATCCCCCTATCGAGTCTTTAGCCCTTAGATTTGAGCGGCCCATAACACCGGGGATCCCTTCAAAGTTTTGTTTATGATTTAAGTGCCCATGCCCGCAAATAATGAGTTGTGTATTACGTGTTTTTAAGCGATTGATAACTTCATACCAATTATTAAGGGCAGAATCTATAGGGTAATGGTTTACAAATATAACAGGCGTAGTTTTTGGAGTCGCTTTTAAAACCGAATCCAGCCAAACCAAATTCTCCTGCGGTACCTGGCCGGGACTCATCCGCATATTTGGGCCACAATTGGTACCCAGAAACAGAAACCCATTATGGTTAAACGCAAAGGTTTCTGACCCGAAAACTGTTTTAAAACTATTGCCCCCACTCTCCGACCAGTTCATATCATGATTGCCCGGTATAATATACCAGGGCTTGTTTAAACCGCTTAAAAGTGATTTAGCAAGAATAAGTTCGTCATCGGCGCCAAACTCTGTTATATCGCCTGATATAACTACAAATTGTAGCTCAGCATCAGCATTAATATCGGCGATAGTTCTTTGAAGGTCCTCAACGGAAGTTCCGCTGCCGATATGAATATCAGAGACATGGGCAAATTTCCAGGCAGTGTTTTGAGCGTTAAGCTTTATAAAGGCTATTATCAAAAAGGCTGTTATCCATAATGTTTTTTTCATCAGTGCAGATGTATTAAAGGATGCAATTTCGATATATCCTGTTACTTTAACATCAATTAATATGAAAGTTTATTTACAGAAATTAAATACATGCTTTACTGTAGCTTCATTTTTACATAATTTTAAGTTTTCTTGAATTATATTTATGAAAAATTAAATTACCCCCATGATCAAAAAACTTACCAAACTTACTTTTTTAGTAATGCTTTCTGCTGCAGCTTTTGCACAGACGGCACCTCCGGCTACTGCGCCAACCGGTCAGCAGCAACAACAACGCAGACGTAACGCGCCACGCCCATACGCCGTAACTATCGTAAACACTACCAAAGTTGACGTAGACACTGCAAAGATCAACGCGGACTTTAAAGCTGTGTACCCTGGCTTTGCTGCCGGTGATGGTTACCGTACCAAAAGAGAGGTAACTATGCGCATTATTGATACTGCTAAAGATTTCACGCTAAAAGCTGTTGCCGGCGAGATTGTAGCAAACGGCAGATGGATAAAAAACAAAAAGAACTTTGCTAATTTCCAATACAGCCTGCAGGAAGCATTGCATAAAAACTGGCACTCTGTTGATACCACCCGTCAAAATGGTTACCAATTGGTTTTCATTAATAAAAACTCTGATTTTAATCCGGCTATCAGGAAAGATCTTGTTGATGCTTTCTTCAAGGTGTTCCCGTTATTGGTAACTAAGTTTAATGATAAAACCACACATGAGGTTGTGTTTGTAACTGATACTGCCTACGCAGGTGTTGCAGAAGCCAGCGGTAACCGTATTTTGTTCAGCACTAAATATATGAACGCTCACCCTACCGATATCGACATTGTAACACATGAAGGTTTTCACCTGGTACAAGGTTATGGCTACAGCGCCGGTCCGGTTTGGTTAACAGAAGGTATTGCAGATTTTATCCGTTACGAATATGGAGTGGATAATATAGGTTCTAAATGGTATCTGCCTGCATTTAAACCTTCACAAAGCTATAAAAACAGCTACAGGGTTACCGCGCGCTTTTTCGAATGGATTGAGCAAAAAGTTAAACCCGGCATGGCCGTATTGTTAGATAAAGAATTAAGAGCCCATACTTACACTGAGGCTACGTGGGCTGCTTTATCCGGTAAAAACGTTGATGAGCTTTGGGCCGATTACGCAAAGGATCCTGAAGTATCACTTCATTACAGCGGTAAAGAAAGAAATTAATTTTAACCACATTAATCAAAAAGGCCCGATACTTTACGCATCGGGCCTTTTTGTTGTGATATGATCAGGTTTAGTTTTTTACTGTTGACATGGACGGTGGTGCATCTCCGGGTTTGCTGCCCCAGCTTTTGTTAGGCTTCGCTCCCATTATCAGCACAAGGTTACCGCCATCGACTAAATCTGAGTGGTAAAACCACGGTTTGTTTAACGGTTTTCCATCTAACGTGGCAGATTGGATATACCTGTTTACGTTTGATACATTTTTAGCCTCGATAGTAAAGGTTTTGCCTGGATAATATTTATTATCCAGTTGGATGGTAACTTTTGGAAACAGCGGACTACCAATTTCATAGATAGGTTTTGTTGATGCTCCGCCATCCATCTCGAATATGCCCATGGCGCTCATAACAAACCATGCGCCCATTTGCCCTTCGTCCTCATCGCCCGGCCAGCCGTTGTATGGGTTGGTACCATAAAACTTGTTCATGATCTCGCGGGCCCAATTTTGTGTAAGCCACGGCTTGCCCGAGTAGTTAAACAAGTAAGCTGCCTGCATATTAGGTTGGTTGCCATGATTGATATAAACCATTTCCGGCCTGTCGCCAACCGCGTTAAAATTTGATTTTGATGATTGTTCAAAACCAAATGTCAATCTCTTATTAAATTCATCAGCCCCCATTAAACTTACCAGCTTATTTACATCGTGCGGTGCAAAGAAAGTGTATTGCCAGGCGTTGCCTTCGGTGTACCCGCCTGTACTAAGCGGGTCAAATTTCTCCAGCCATTTACCCTCTTTTGATTTAGGGCGCATGTATTTTGTTTCAGGATCAAATATATTTTCAAAATACCCGGCTCGTTTAATAAATTGATTATAGGCATCCGTTTTACCCAGGCTTTTGGCAAATTGCGCCACGCACCAATCATCATAAGCAAATTCTAAAGTATTTGAGGTTCGGCCTGTGCTTGGAATATACCCCAATTTCATATAAGTTTCGATATCCCTATTCCCTGCAACGCCGCTGCACTCGTGCTTAACAGCATTTACCGTTTGTTGGTGCAGCATAGCCTTAAAGGCCATATCTACATCAAAATTGCGGATCCCTTTTTGATAAGCGCTTACAATAAGCGAGATCTCGTGCGATGCTTCCATAATGCCGGAGTACTCAAAACCCGCAGGCCCGCGTGGCAGCCAGCCCCCGTATTTATACATTTCCAATTCTGATTTCACCCATTTATTGGCTATATCAGGATTTGCTAATGTCCAAAACTGGTTCAGGTTCCAAAAGGTGTTCCAAAACGCATCACAACCAAACACCGGCGAATTGGGGTCATCCAGTTGCCGTACATTTTCACAAACGTCTGTGTATTTACCGTTAACATCACTTAAAATACTACGCGCACTGTAGGCACGGTACATATTGGTATAAAACTTCTTTTTATTATCCTCGGTGCCACCTTCTATTTTTATCTTGCCCAATAAATTATTCCAGGTATTAGCCGCGTTTTGATGCACTTTTTCAAAATCCCATTTAAAAGGATTCATTTCCTGGTTTAAATTTAGGCGTGCCTGCTCAATGCTTACATATGATATAGCAGTTTGCATTAATACCACCTCGCCTTTTTTTGTGTCAAAATCAACGTAGGCGCCAACATCGTCCTTACCCTCTATATGTGTAATGTTTTTGCTGATGGTGTTTCCGTTCCATCCGCCAAAAGCTTTAAAAGGCTTATTGAACCGCGCTACAAAATGCACCGTATAATCATTAAAGCCGCCCAGTTTCATCCAATTGCCGCTTTGCTGTTTGGAGTATCCTTCAATCTCTGTATCGCTCACACGCGTTATTTTGGCATCTAAAACATAGTATGGATATTCGGCAGGAAACAACAGGTTGAACATCACATGCGCATCGTGCGTTTCGGGGAAGGTCAGTTTGAAAAACCCGCAGCGTGTAGTGCTGGTAATCTCAGCTTTGATATTGTAGTTGATCAGATCGGCAGAATAATAGCCGGGACTTGCCTTTTCTGTATGTTTATCAATTCGCGAGCGATGGCCCGAAGTTGCCCCGGTAGTACTTGGTGCATCGGGCGGATAGATCTTGGGGTTTAACATCCCGACCGTCGGCATAACAGATAAGCCGGCCATTGTCCATGCATGGATATGGCTAAAGCCCGAAATACTTTCAAGCGTATATTCATAACCGGCTTTCCAGTCGGTGCTTTGGTTATCAGGGCTTAATTGCACCATACCAAACGGCATAGAAGCACCGGGATTCAGCATCCATCGCGATTCGGAAGTACCCACCATTGGATCGGCATAATCTACAGGCCGTTTTTGTTGGGCGGTGGCCGATGAAATTACCAGGCACAAGCCAGTAGCTATTTGTAAGGCAGATTGTAGTTTATTTATTAGCATATTCAGGTGATATGTATATATGTACATACATTTTATTAGTTGCCATAAATATCATAAATAATTACAAGTCATCAAACACTAATTTATTTAAGTTCGAACAGGTAGGTACCTGATCCACATTTTAACGGTTGATTCGCATCATGCCCTGGTTGCGCCTTACCGTTTAGATAAACCTTTACTCCTTTTTTTATAGGCAGATATACATTAGCGCTGCTGTTAGGCGGGATAGTGATATTCATATAAAATATGTCACCATCTTTTTTCCAATCGGTACTCACCCAGCCATAAGGTGTATGGAAACTGCCGGATGCACTACTGATATCACCTACCGGTTGCGGCCTTATCTTTAGCAGTTTAAAACCTACGCTACCCTCCTCCTGCCCTATGCCGGCTAAACCACTGTAAAACCATTCCATAATATGGCCAAGCATCAGGTGATTGTTTGATACGTTCGTTAATGCAGGCCACGACTCAGTTAAAGCGGTCGCTCCTTTTTTTAGCTGATAACCATAACCGGGTACATCATCGCGGTTATTCATGGCATAAATTATTTTTGATTGTTCGCCTTTGTCTAACGCATCTATTAAAAAGTGAAAGCCTATATCACCGGCGGTAAGCGCATATTTATGCAGACTGATAGAATCCGTCAGGTTTTTGAGCACTGCTGCTTTCCTATCATTATCAACCAACCCAACACTTAAGGGCATGGCCATTGCCGTTTGGCTGCCGGTCGAATAGACATTTGTTGCTCCATTTAAAAACTTACCATTAAACGCCTGCTTTACGACCAAAGCCTGCTTAGTGTATAAAGCGGCATCATCCGCTTTATTTAATATTGCCGACATTTTACTTAGTAATAAAACATCATAATAATAAATCGCCGTAGCAGTAAGTGCTTTTGGTGTCAGCTGCGCTTCGCCGGGTTGGCGCGGGCCGTAGTCGAACCAATCGCCCAGTCCGTAGTCTAAAATATGATTATTGGATTTACTTTCTAAATAAGCCACATACTTCTTCATCATCGGGTATGCCTTCGCTAAAATATCTTTATCGCCATACCAATTATATAGTTGCCAAGGCAATATTACGGCACTGCTCCCCCATTCCGGCGAGTCTAAAAAGCCACCGCCAAAACGCACAAACTCCGGCGCTATATCAGGTACAAAACCTTTAGGATCCTGTGAGTCCATCAGGTCAAAAACCAGTTTGCGGTACAGCGCATAATTATCCAGGTTATAATGGATGGAGTTACCCATCAGGTAATCCTGCTCCAGCCAACTCAGCTTCTCGCGATGCGGGCAATCTGTTACCACGCTTTGGTAGTTGCTTTTTATCGCCCAATTTATCAGCGTATAGATCTTATTAAATAACTCATTTGAACATTTAAAACTCCCGTTTTGCGGTGACGAGTTGCGGATGTGTAAGGATGTTAACCGTTCAATGACCGGTAGTTCGCTCGTACTTCCTACCGGGACAGCATCTTCCACCTGCACATATCTAAACCCATAATAAGTAAATTTAGGTCGGAAAGTTTCCACGCCATCGCCTTTTAAAGTATACAATAAATAGTAAGGCCCGCCCGTTGCTCCCTGGTTAGTCAGTTTAGTTGGTGTCAAGATCTCGGCCGGACTAAGCTTAACAACTTGCCCTTTATGCCCTTTAATTTTTAACTCGATAATACCCGAAGCGTTTTGCCCGAAATCGTACAGGTAAACACCGGGTTTGGGTTGCGTTATAGTTTTAACGTTGAATGAATCCATAACAGCAACAGGGTAATCAGGTTCGGCTATCAAACTTCCTTGTGGTGCTTTAACTAATTCGGCCTTTTTCCATAGCTTATCGTTAAAGCCGTTCCTGTTCCATCCTATTTGCTCAAGACGTGCGTCATAATCTTCGCCTCCATAAATACTGCTAAATGTAATGGGTGATGGCGCGGTTGTCCAGTTTTCATTGCTGATCACATCGTCGGTTGTCCCATCAGCATAAGTTAGTTTTACGCGGCACATGAGCTTAGGCATACCGAATGCATCGACCATTTTGGTGTAGCGCTCATGATTTATATAGTAAAAACCATTGCCGACAGTAACACCCAAAGTATTTACACCCGTTGTTAACAGATTGGTGATATTGATCACATTATATAAAACGGTCTTGTCGTAATAGGTCCAGCCGGGGGTTAAAAAACCGTCACCTGCCTTCTTGCCATTCACGCTCATTTCATACTGACCAAGTCCGCTGATAAAAGCATAAGCGCTAACTATCTTTTTGTCTGCCTTAAATTCTTTGCGGAAATATGGTACTACACTGCGCTCTTTAGCCCTGTTACCCAGTATTTTTAAAGTAGCCTTATCAGGGCCATGCATTCCCGGGACTACCCGCATAGAATCCGGCAGATCTTCGTATCCTATCCAACGGGCACTTTTCCAGTCGGCAGCGCTTTCAAGGCCGGTGCAAAAACTGCTTACCTTACTCCAGGCTGATGCTTGTTTATTTTTATCCCAAACCCTAACCTGCCAATAATATACGGTGCCCGGCAATAATGCTTTGCCCTTGTACGATATTAAAACACTTTCGCTTGTTTTCACTGCGGATGAGTTCCAGGCGTAGCTACCGGCTTTTAATTTTGCCGGCGATGTGCCAATAACTATTTGATAGGCTGTTTGAACCTGCCCGTTTTGGGCTGACGATAATTCCCACCCAAAGTGCAGGTTTTTGGCTGATACCCCTAAAGGGTTAACCTTATTTTCGCACAAGGTTTTAATAACGGTTAACTGCGCGTGGAGATCAGTAAAAGCAACAAATAAAATAATAGCAGTTAAAAACGTTTTTGCAGTCGCTTTTTTATAAGGATGGCTCATTTACAGGTATGATTGGTTAATCTGAAATGTAATATAGTTATTTATGATAATCTTGTTAAATTTAGCAAACAAAAAACACCCTAATGACCAAAACTTACTTCGCTCTGAAAACCTGCGCTTTATTTAGCCTGGTAATGCTTTTCACCTTTCCCGTTGCGGCACAAACCAACTTAAGCCGTAAAAAAGCCGATGCTATAGCAGCTACCGAACTTAAAGCACAAATGGAACTGCAGAAACCAAAGGCCGAGGCCGAATGGGCCGCACACCAGATCCAGTATAAAAATTTCACCATGAAGTTTACTACACAGATATTTGGCGATAAGCCTGCCGGAGGGCGTAGTTTATATATCTCGTTACATGGTGGTGGCGGTGCGCCTGCAAAGCTTAACGACCAGCAATGGGAAAATCAGAAGAAACTTTATAAGTTAAAAGAGGGCGTTTATTTTGTGCCGCGAGCACCAATGGATGCCTGGAACATGTGGCATGACTACCCCATGGACGAATTAATTGCCGAGCTTGTTAAAAGCGAAATAGTAATGGACGACGTTAACCCCGATAAAGTTTATGTAATGGGATATTCGGCAGGTGGCGACGGTGTTTTCCAACTGGCCCCGCGCCTGCCTGATTATTGGGCGGCAGCCGCAATGATGGCAGGCCATCCCGGCGATGCACAGATCTTAAATCTGAAGAATTTACCTTTCAATGCTTCTGTTGGTGGCAAGGATGCTGCGTACAAACGCAATGAATTGGTGGCGCAATGGGGACAACGGTTAGATAGCTTAGAAAAAGTATACCCGGGAAGCTTTGTTCATGACACGCACGTTTATGAAGGCATGCCACACTGGATGGGCCGTAAGGATACCATAGCTGTGCCCTGGATGGCAGCGTTTAAACGCAACGCTTTACCAAAAGATGTGATCTGGATCCAGGATGATATCCTGCGCGACCAGTTTTATTGGTTAGGTATGCCAATCGAGAGCGCTAAAAAAGGACTTAAAGCCCGCGTAGCGGTTAACGGTAATGATATCAATGTCATGGAAAACGAACATGAAGTGTTGTATATCTACCTAAATGATAATTTAGTAAACCTGGATAAGAAAGTAACTGTAACCATAAACGGCAAACAGGTATTCAATAAAAAAGTGCCGCGTAATGCTGCTGTTATAAAAGAATCGGTTGCTGCAAGGATGGATAAGAGCTTGATATTTAGCGGCAAGCTGGTGGTTAAAAATGGCGAAGTGACCGCTATTTAAAACCGGGGTAGAGACGCAATGCATTGCGTCTCCCGCTGACAGGTATTTCTGTCCTTTAAGTAAGTTAATTATTACAATAGCCCATACGTTTTTATATTTTCCTATAATTGGAATGTAAAGCCGCACGACCAATCGGCGCCCCTATTACCAACTATTAAGGCCAATAAACCACATGAAACTAAAATTACTTTTTCTTACCCCATTACTGTCTGTAAATTTTGCATTTGCGCAACAGCTTGACCTGGTGCATTATGTAAATACTTTACAGGGCACTAACTCAAAGCACCAGTTAACGCGCGGTAACACCTATCCTACCACGGCATTACCGTTTGGCATGCATACCTGGACACCACAAACCGGCAAAAACGGTGACGGCTGGAAATACCAATACTTTTTAGATCATATCCGTGGTTTCCAGCAAGCGCACCAGTGTAGTTCGTGGACCCGTGATTATGCAGTATTCTCGCTAATGCCGATGAGCGAATTGGTTGTCGACGAAAATAAACGCGAAGCCAAGTTTAGCCACGCTAATGAAATTGCCAAGCCAAACTATTATAAGGTTACGTTTGATAACCAGATCACTACCGAGATCTCGCCGTCAGAACGTGGTGCGCACTTGCGTTTTAGCTACCCATCAGGCAAGAAAAGTTTTTTAGTTTTAGATGGTTATGACCGTTTAAGCGGGGTTAAGATCTATCCGAAAGAAAACAAAATAACCGGCTTTGTAAATAACGGGGCGGGCTTTAAAAGAGGCTGGAAAAGCTATTTTGTTATTCAGTTTGATAAACCAATAAAAGCTTACGGAACCTGGGAGAATAAAAAGAATACGATTAATGCAGACTCAACCACTGCCGAAGGTTTAGGCCGTGGGGCTTATATCGAGTTTAAAGCCGGCGTAAAGGTGCAGGTTAAAACAGCATCTTCATATATCAGTGCAGAGCAAGCGCAGTTAAACCTTGACCGCGAATTAAGTGCCGATAAAACTTTAGAACAGACCAAAGCAAATGCAGCCGCGGTTTGGAATAAATCATTAGGTAAAATTACTGTAGAAGGTGGCAGCAAAGAGGATATGGAAACGTTTTACTCTTGCTTCTTCCGCGCCAGCTTGTTTTCAAGGAAGTTTTATGAAGTCGGCGCTGATGGTAAACCTTACTATTTTAGCCCTTATGATGGTACCGTTCATCCGGGATATATGTACACCGATACTGGTTTCTGGGATACGTTCCGTGCACAGTTCCCGCTTAATGCGTTAATACAACCTGAAATGCATGGCCGTTATATGCAGGCACTATTAGATGCTTACAAACAATGCGGTTGGTTGCCATCATGGTCGTTCCCGAGTGAGGGTGGCAGTATGGTGGGTAATCACGCAATTTCTTTGTTAGCTGATGCATGGGCAAAGGGTATCCATACGTTCGACCCTAAAGAGGCACTTGCAGCTTATTTGCATGAAGCAGGATCAAAAGGCCCATGGGGTCCGGCAAACGGCCGCGAAGGCTGGAAGGAGTATTACCAGTTAGGTTATGTACCTTATCCAAACTACCGCGAGTCTACTGCCAAAACTTTAGAGTATGCTTACGACGATTGGTGCGGCTACCAGTTGGCTAAAATGACCGGCAACAAGTATTACATGGATGTTTTTGCACGCCAGATGTATAACTACAAAAACGTATATAACCCTGCCACACATTTTATGCAGGGCAAAGGCGCCGATGGGCAATGGACAAAAGATTTCGACCCTATTGAATGGGGTGGTCCGTTTACCGAAGGTAACTCATGGCATTATACCTGGTCTGTTTTCCAGGATACACAAGGTTTAATTAACCTGATGGGTGGCGACAGGAATTTCACGGCCAAATTAGACTCGGTGTTTAGCGAGCCTAACAAGGTTAAAGTTGGAACCTACAGGGGCATGATCCACGAAATGACCGAAATGGTTATGGCTAATTTGGGTCAATACGCCCATGGTAATCAGCCGATCCAGCACATGGTGTATTTGTATGACTATGCTGGTCAGCCTTGGAAAGCACAGTTTCGTTCGAGAGACGTGATGTACAAGCTTTACAATGCTACCGAGAACGGTTACCCGGGCGACGAAGACCAGGGACAAACATCATCATGGTATGTGTTAAGCGCGTTAGGTTTTTACAGCGTAACACCCGGCACCGGCGAATATGCTTTTGGTAGCCCGATGTTCAAAAAGATCACCCTTAATTTAGAGAACGGTAAGAAATTTGTGATTGATGCCGCCGCTAATGATAAAGATCATGTTTATATCCAATCGGCAAGCCTGAATGGGAAGACTTATACCAAGAACTTTATAACCCATAATGATCTGTTGAATGGCGGTACGTTAAAATTAGAAATGGGTAACAAGCCTAATGAGCAAAGAGGACTTGGTGCCGATGACAGGCCATTCTCATTAACTAAATAAAGCACATGTTAAAACGGGCTGGATTAGTATTTGGAGGTTTATTGCTGGCCAATTTGGCTTGGGGGCAAACTGCGGCAGGTACTAATCCACTGTCCGGTGTTATTGATTTCCATTGCCATACCGGGCCCGATGTTACTACCCGTGCAATAAGCGACATTGATATGGCACGCCTTGCTAAGAAGGAAGGCATGCGTGGTTTTGTCATCAAAAACCATTACTTTATGACTGCCGGCCGTGCACAAGTTGCTATGCAGGAAGTTCCCGGCGTTGAAGTTTTTGGTGGCATTGTATTAAACCGATCAGTTGGTGGTATTAACGCCGAAGCAGTGCGTCGCATGGCGCAATTTGAAGGGCACAGGGGAAAAGTTGTTTGGCTACCCACCGTTGATGCCGAAAATGGTTTTGAACACGCTCCGGGGCCACGGCAGTCTGTTTCTGTTGTTAAAGACGGTAAGCCCGTACCCGAAATGGCTGAGGTTTTCGAGGTAATATCCCAAAATAATTTGGTGTTTGAGACCGGGCATTCATCTCCTGCAGAATCATTGATACTTATCCCGGCAGCTAAAGCCGCAGGGGTTAAAAATATCGTGGTAACTCACGCCATGCTGCTTGGCGCTACTTTGGATCAGATGAAACAAATGGCTGCTATGGGTGCTGTGATCGAGTTTTGTTTCCAGCCTGCCGGTTTGCCGAACGCGAAGGATAAAGGAGCTATGGCCAGCTATGCAAATGTGATCAAGACTATCGGGGCCGAACATTTTATTATCGACTCTGACCTGGGCCAAAAGAATAATCCCTTACCTCCTACCGGATTGCGTGCGTTTATAGCAGCGTTAAAATTAAATGGATTGAGCGAGCATGATATTGATCTGATCGCCCGTAAAAATCCTGCAAAACTTTTAGGGCTTGATGCTGAAAAGTAAATGTTACTAACTTTATAAAAACCTTTATAATGATGAAAAAAGTCATTTTTTCCACTTTGTTATTTTTTGCGGTTTTAATTGCGGTTGCTAAGCCCGGCAAGCCATCCATAAGCAAAACTCCTTATGGCGAAATTAACGGACAACAGATTTATCAATACACCCTTACCAATAGTAACGGCATGCAGGTTAAGGTTATTAATTTCGGTGCCACTATCACCGACATCCTTGCGCCTGACCGCGATAATAAATTGGGTGATGTGGTATTAGGCTTTGACTCATTAAAACAGTACCTGGGACGTAATAATGCGTTATTAGGCGCAGCGGTAGGTAGAGTTGCAAACCGGATATCCAATAAGAAATTTACGCTCGACGGAAAAGAATACTTGCTTCCGTCAAACATCCACAGCGGGCCGCGTGGTTTTGATAAACAGGTATGGGCTATTGAGGAAGTACCTGGTAACAAAGAAGTAGCTTTAAAGCTAACTTATTTAAGCAAAGACGGCGAAAATGGTTTCCCCGGTAATTTAAATACAATTATTACTTACACCCTAACCAATAACAACGAATTAAAGCTAAGTTATATCGCAACTACAGATAAGGCTACGCCTGTAGTGATAACCAATCATACTTATTTTAATTTATCCGGCACTACAGAAAAGGTCAATAACGTTCAGTTAACTATACTTGCCGATAAATACCTGGAAGCTGACAAGGATGTAATGCCAAGCGGCAAGCTATTAGATGTAAAGGGTACCCCATTTGACTTTACTAAACCCAAAGAGGTCGGCAAAGATATCGCAGCAACCGGTAATGGTTACGACTTAAACTATGCTTTAAATAACACATCAGGCAAAATGGCTTTGGCGGCTACCGCTTACGAGCCAACAAGTGGCCGTGTCCTGCAAACTTACACCACCGAACCATGCCTGGTGGTTTACACAGGCAATCACTTTAACGAAAGGATCATTGGTCGCAACGGGCAGCATTTTAATAAATGGGGCGCATTATGTTTAGAAACCATGCATTTCCCTGATTCACCTAATCAGCCAACTTTTCCGAATGTTATTTTAAGACCAGGCGAGACTTTTAAATCAGAGACTATCTATAAGTTCTCAGTTCGCAAGCAATGAAAAAGCTGGCCCTTCTGTCCTGTTTTATTTTTATGGCGATCAACGGTTTCGCTAATGGAAATCAGCAAAAGAAACCATCTATAACCAAAATACTTTTTGGCGAGGCAGAGGGACAAAAGATCTATCAATACACGCTGACCAATAGTAACGGCATGCAGGTTAGGGTTATCAATTACGGCGCTACTGTTACAGATATCATCACACCAGATAAAAATAAAGAAATGGGTAATGTGGTGCTGGGTTTTGATTCGTTAAAACAATACTTAAGTAAGGATAATGCCCGCATGGGTGCCATACGCGGGCGGGTTACTAATCGAATCGCCAACAGCAAATTTACGCTTGACGGTAAGGAATACCTGCTCATGCTAAATAAGGGCGGCGAAGTGTTGGGCATTAATAAGCGGATCTGGAATATTGAAGAGATCCCCGGCAGCAAAGAAGTCAGCTTAAAAGTAACCTATTTAAGCAAGGATGGCGAGGAAGGCTTCCCCGGCAATTTAAATTTGACGGTTATTTATACCTTAACCAATAATAACGAGTTAAAGATCAACTACACCGCCACCACTGATAAAGCCACGCCGGTTGTTTTGACCAGCCATTCCTATTTTAACCTATCAGGCGGCAAGGATGATAAGATCTTAAATACCGTACTAACTTTTAACGCCGACCAATACCTTGAAACCGGCAAAGGCGGCATCCCGACAGGTAATTTTTTGGATGTGAAAGGTACCGCTTATGATTTTAACACACCGCAACAAATAGGCAAACATATTAGTGAAACCGGCGGTGGTTATGATCTTACCTATGTGGTGCGCAACCCTACCGGAAAATTAACCCTGGCAGCAATAGTTTACGAACCACTTAGCGGTCGTGTAATGGAAACTTACACCACCGAGCCGGGTGTCGTGTTTTATACCGGTAATGCATTACCTGATAAAGTAATCGGCAAAGGCGGCAAACCATTTACTAAACAGGGCGCTTTCTGCTTGGAAACACAGCATTATCCGGATTCTCCTAATCAGCCTAAATTCCCGAACGTGATTTTGAGGCCGGGCGAGACATTTAAATCGGAAACGGTTTATAAGTTTTCGGTGAGAAAATGAGTATCAAACTTACGAAGTTTTAAAAACTTCGTAAGTTTATAACGCGTACTATGGCTTAGGCAACAAATGCTTTTGCACTTTACCCAAAGCAGTTCTCGGTAAACTATTAACCACAATAAACGAGCGTGGTACTTTAAAAGATGCAAATGCGTTTTTGCATTTATCCTCAATTACTGTTGCATCATAATCCTGACCAGGCACTATGTAAGCTACCGGCATTTCGCCGCGGGTTGCGTGTGGTACGCCCACTACAACTGCTTCGGCAACGCCGTCCTGCTCCAATAAAAAGTCTTCAATTTCGCGTGGGTAGATATTGAAGCCGCCGCTAATGATCAGGTCGCTTTTACGTCCGCGCAGCGTAAAATAACCATCAGCCGCCATAACGCCCATATCGCCGGTTTTAAAGTAGCCGTTACTAAATGCATCTATGGTAGCCTGTTCACGTCGCCAGTAGCCTGCAAATACGTTAGGGCCCTTTATATGTACCTCTCCTTCTTCGTCAAAGGCTGCATCGCTACCATCAGGTAAAACTATTTTTGCAGAGATCCCCGGTAACGGGAAACCAATACTGCCCGGCCTGCGCTCGCCAATATATGGGTTGCTGATATTCATCAAAGTTTCGGTCATGCCGTAGCGTTCCAATATCACATGGCCGAATTTAGTTGCAAATTCTTCCATAATATGCGCAGGCAACGGTGCCGATCCGCAGACAAACAAGCTCGCGTTGGCTCCTATTTGCTTCGCGATATCTGCAGGTTGGTCTAACAAACGGATATAGATAGTTGGTACGCCAAAAAACAAAGTCGGCTTAAATGATAAAAACTCTTCGGCTGCTTTACCGTGCTCAAATCTTGGTAATAATTTCATCGTGCAGCCGCTCATTAGCCAGCAATGCACGCCATTAGCCAAAGCATGCACGTGAAATAAAGGCAATGCTAACAAGAAACGGTCATCCTCGGTAATTTTCCAGCAGGCATTTAAGTTAATGCCGTTAGCCATGAAGTTGTTATGCGTCAATATAGCGCCTTTTGATGCGCCGGTTGTGCCGCTGGTATAAACCAATGCCGCAGGGCTATCACCAGTTACCAAAGCTTCAATTGGTGTGTCAGGCTGATCTTTTACTTCCTTAACAAAATCGGCAAGTTGCCAGGCTTTAAAATCGCAGGGCACTTCACCATTGGCAATTAATGCTTTCGGATCGGCATCAGATAGTATATGGGTGATCTCGCGTTCTTTATATAAGATGTTAACGGGTACAAATATTATCCCGGTTTTTGCACAGGCTAAAAACAGATCGATTATTTCAACACAATTTTCAAGGTAAACACTCAGGCGGTCACCGGCAACAAAGCCTTTTGATAATAGCAGGTTGGCTGTTCGGTTACTGCGCGCGTCAATATCGCCGAAAGTGAATTGTTCACCACCAAACTCTAATGCTACTTTGTTTTTTCTACCTATAAGGGATATATTGAAAACGTTAACTAAATTCATAAAACACTATTAAATCAAATTACGCTTGATCTTTCCTGATCTTAAGCGAGGTTATGCAAACAAGCAGGGCAAATATACCCATTGATACAAAAGCAAAATTAAAATTCCCGGTGCGGTCTGTAATTTTACCAACCAACGGCGTGGCTGCCAAAATAAATACAATACCCAGCATATTAACCAGGCCCATTGCCGCCCCTGCCCTGCCCGGGAAATTAAATGCAGCACGGTTAAATATACCCGAATAAGGTAATCCGCACCCAACGCCTAATAATATTACAGCGATAATATCAGCCACAAATACACCTTTAAACGCAGCTATTATAAAACAACCAACAGCATTTATAAGCAAACTGGTTATTATTAGCTGCTTGACGCCTATTTTAGCCAATAACCTGCCGCCAAATGGCCGGGTAAAGATTCCCAGTAATAAAGCAAGCGACGCTACAAAACTGATGAGGAATTTACTATAGTCGACAAAATTCTCTTTTAACATAGTAGTTACCCATGAGCTGATAACGATGACCAAACCAAACGACGCCATTTGTACAAAACCTAATAACCAAAGCTGGCCGTTTGCCAACATTTTTAATAACGATGTTTGCGGATGGCTTTTATCCGGTGGATTTGGCGCGGCAAAAAATATGATCAGGCAAACAAATAAGGCTACACTGGCTGTAATTATAAACGTTGGCGACCAGCCTTTATAATGATCGGCTACCTGCGGCACCACAAATATCACAAAGCCCGATCCCAGTAAAATACTTGCGCCGTAATAACCCTGGTACAGTAATAATTTTTCGGCAGGGATACATTGATAAATATACCTGGCCCCGGCTACAAAACTGGCGCCCGTTCCTAATCCTACAAAAAACTTCCAGGCTAATAGTTGGGTGTAACTATCAGAAAATGCGATACCAAAATTACCTATACTAACTATAATGAGTGCCAACACAATTATCCTTTTACCACCAAACTTATCAGCCAAAAAACCACCGGGGATCTGCATTATAGCATGGGTTGAAAAAATAGCCGTAGTTAAAAAACCAAACATGGCTTTGGTCAAAGGCTCGGCAGGTGTATTAAAGCTTGCCATTAACCAGGTTTTTAACGGAGCGTGGTTAGTGTAATTGGCCGAAAAGGCAAAACCTACCAAACAGGCAAACAACAATACGGTTCTTTTCTGCTTGTCGGTTAGTAGTAAATTATCATTACTCATATAGGATATCAGTTATAATTGGTATCCAAATATATATTAAAGAAAACACGTTTTAGATATCCTATAAATTAATACTATCTACATGGTAGATTTAACTTGTATCTACTATCTTAGCAGTAAATATTTAATACCCATCACAATTATGACTACAGTTTACAATAGCCTTTTAAGGATCAGTATGATCTCGTTGATTCTTTCGACCGTATTTATCAGAACAGCAATAGCACAACAATCATCAGGCTATCCAAAAATGGTTGGATATTTTAGCACGTTACTGCCGGTTGCTTCATTAAGTAGCGGTAAACTAACAAGCAATTACACCGGCGTTTACACCCAAAATTTCCCGTTTGGCCTTAACCTGTTTAAAAGCGACTTATTTGGAGTTAGTTTTGAGATTGCTCCAACTACGCGGGTAGAAAATCACATTGCCAAAATCAGTTCCATATCATTTAATCCCGGGGCAGTATTTCGTTTAAAAAACGATTTTGCTATAATTCAACGCGTTGCCTTTGAAACCAGCGGCAGGTTTGGGGTAACCACAATTTTTAATAAGATCGTGCTAAAAGGAAAAGATGCGAGTTTATTCCTGGCGGTTCCGTTTGCGACACGTACTGGTAATAATTTGCCAACCGCTTTAACTACAGGTTTACAGGTGGGTCTGTTCTTTTAATTCTGAACACAAGGCAGGAGAAAATTACCGGCGCAAAAATGCAATTCACATTAAGATGCAGGTAATATAGGAAAGAGGAAATTATTGGGGAATTAGTCGTGCTGTTTTTCGCCGGCTAATGGTAAGCTTGATATGTAAAGTACTATACCGATACCAAAAACAATAAATCCGCCATAAGCTAATCCGGCAGAAGCGCTTATTCCACTTCCGGAATCTGCTGCATTTAAAGCATGATCAGGTGTTAAAACAAACGAGCCAGCTACTATTAATATACCAACTAAAGTAATTATAAGTCCTAAGGTCTTTTTCATATCAGATACCAAAAATATTATAGCGCAAATATATAAACTTTGTCTTTTAATTAAACACCCTTAAAACAATTCTTTTAGTTATTTATTCTATAGCAGTATTCATTCCTGATGCCTTTGTATGATGATAGCTTTACCTGTTTCTAAATGTAAGTTCTTCGCGATAAAAATGTTCGCGTTTTTTTTTACAGTGATAGTTACATGTTTATATACCATCACCCCGGTTCACGCGCAAGTGCCCGCTATGTATGAGCAATCCATCAAAAAAGACAGCATAACCAAACCCGGTGTGCGACGCTCCAGGCCAACACATTTTGGGCGTGCGGCTATCGAGTTAGGCTTAGTTGAAATAATCCCATGGACGTTTGATAAGCTCAGTGGAAAGGATTATGCGAACATCTCCTTCGAAACAGTCGGTAATAACCTTAAACCTACCAGCTGGACCTGGGATGACGATCCTTTTCAAACCAACCAATTTGGGCACCCATTTCATGGGAGTTTATTTTTCAATTCATTCCGTTCAAACGGTTATAGTTTCTGGCAATCAGTACCCGCTACCATGGTAGGGAGTTACATTTGGGAAACTACTGCCGAAAACCAGCCACCCTCTATTAACGACTTTATTAACACCAGCTTTGGCGGTATAGTTTTAGGCGAGATGACGCATCGTATGGCTATTAAATTAATAAACAATCGACGCACCGGCATCAGAAGGCAGGCAACAGAAGTTTTAGGATTCATCATTAATCCTACTAATGGCCTTAACCGTATTTTAGATGGCCGCTGGGGTAAAGTAGAGCCTAATTCCAAACGGGATTCGTCAGAAATTACAGCAGAAATTGACGCAGGTATGCGTACGTTTAACCGTAATAATACCAATATTCTACACAATAGTAATTTTGGCTGGTACGGCCGCGTGAAAGTACTATATGGTACACCCTATAAAGATTATGAGTCCGCCTTCAGTAACTTTGTTATGAACGTTGAGTTTGGTAAAGATGATAGTGCCAAGGTTAATATGATCACTGTGTACGGATCATTATTAGGTTGGGAAATTAAATCAAATGAGAAATTACAACATCTTGCAGTCCTATCTGCCAACTATGACTTTTTTAATAACTCAGCCTTTTTTTATGGCGGGCAAAGTGTTAAGATGAATTTGCTGTCTGAATACGATCTCTCCAAAAAAGTCAAGATAAATACCGCATTTGGTACCGGACCAATTTTACTGTCAGCCATACCCGATCCATATCTGCTTCTGCCACACGGCCGAAACTATGATTATGGTATCGGCGCAGCTATAAATGGAAGCGGCGCCATAACCGTACTAAACAGGTTTACCTACGGCATCAATTATCGAGGTGGCTGGACAGTTACTGTGAACGGGCATCCATCACACTATTTCATACATACGGTTTCGAGCGAGGGGACTTTTACACTTTCGAAGAAGTTTGCGTTTAGTTTCGAGTCCGGATATTTTGCACTGCATGGCAGCTATCAAAAGTTTCCTGATTTGAGCCGAAACTACCCGTATTTGCGCTTCTCCAGCAGGTACACTATCAATTTTTAATTCTTCGTTTTTAAATGGGTGTACTATTTTCTATACTATAATTTCGTTATTAATGTTTTTCGTTGTACATTTAATTCCCTTTCACAACAGGATCCGTCTTTAAAACAGGCAGTTGCATAAATAGGCATACTATTTGAATACTGTTTGATGGCTGTTTAAAAGCGGATTTATATGAAGAAACTTATCCTACTTATTATTACTTTAGTTTACGGGTTAAACTCATCCGCATATACTTTACGTGCTGATACCTCTGTTAAGCAACCAATCGTTGCAGTAACCGCCTTAGACAGCTTAAAACAACAACTTCAGTTAGCGTCCAACGATACTTTAAAGTCAAGCATCTACACCCAAATGGCTGCCGAGTATTTAAAATACGATAACCTGGACAGCCGCACCAAACGCGTTTACCAGGCGCAGGCTTTAAACTACAGCTATCTTGCGTTGCATTTATATTCTAATTTAGGTGATACTGCCGGCCTGCGTACTACTTTTAACAGCCTGGCAAAGGTTTACAGGTCGCAAAAGAAATATCCTCAGGCAAAATGGTTCATCCTGCAATCAAATACCCTGTCGCGTGCTAAAAATGACACTGCCAATATAATGGCATCACTTATTGTGTTGGCTAACATTAAAATGGAGATAAAGGATTATAGCCTTGCCATGCGCGATCTTAACGAAGCATTAACCTTATCAAAAGCCATCCACCAGCCTAAAGTTGAATCGACTGTACAGGAAAGCTATGTGTTGTTATATACTCACTTAAAAAATTATGCCAAGGCAGATATCGCCGCCAAGCGTCATGATTTTATTGAAGACAGCTTGCTTAAAAACGCAGAGGTGCTGGTAGCCAAAACCCAGGATACCTTGCAGGTTAAAAAAAAAGTATATCCAGTCAGCAGGAAACTTTCCAAAGCAAACTACTCCAGAAAGATAGCCTCATTATAGTACTGGTTATTGTTATTGGTTTGCTAAGTATTGTATCATTCTTCTTCTACAGAAAACGCAAACGTAAGAAACGTCAAAAATAACCGTTAAACTTCGTATCCTGATTAATGTCTTAGCAATATATGAAGATCTTTATTTTATCGCTGGTATTAACACTTAGTGTAATAAGCCAAAGCGTATATAGCCAAAAACCCGGCGACAAAAAATTCAAAAAAGAGTTTTTAGAACTAATTAATCGCACCCGCCAAAGGGGATGCAATTGCGGTGGTACCTTTATGCCGCCTGTACCGCCGTTAACCTGGAATGATAAGTTAGAGAAGGCCGCCAAAGGGCATGCCGCAGAGATGGCTAAAAAAGAGTTTTTTAGCCATGTTAGTAAAGATGGCCGCACTGCCATGACAAGGATAGAAGACGCAGGTTACGATCATAAAGGCTTTAGAGCATTTACTGTAGGCGAAAACATTGCACAGGGACAACCAACTATTGTGAGCGTTATGACGGGCTGGTTTAAAAGCGAACCCCATTGCATGAACCTAATGAACCCCGACTTTAAAGAAGTTGGCGTTTGGGAAGATAACACTTACTGGGTACAGGACTTTGGCGGCCGCGAGGAGTTTTCGCCCGAAATGCAGCGGATGATAAAAAGCGGGAAGGCTACAATAATTCCCGGCAAAGGGTCACAACGTCACTAAACGTGACAATATAATACGCGAACTACTTAGGTGCATTTGGATTGCGCTCCGGGCGTGGGCCACGTTGGTGAATAATTAATCCGTTTAAAAAATTACGCAGGATCTGGTCGCCGCAGGGTTTAAAGTTGGGATGATCATCTGCCCTGAAGATTGCACCAAGCTCGGTTTTAGTGATCCTGAAATTTGCCAGCTCCAAAACCTTTACAATATCATCATCGGTAAACTTCATAGCTACCCTAAGCTTTTTCATTATATCATTATTGCTCATGTTGTTCTATCTTGATATTTCGATCTTTACTTTTTTGTTCTTAATTTTTTCGCCCTTTAAGCGATCTACTACTTTTTCAATCTGTGTACGTTTAACCGCCGCGTATGATGTATTATCCAAAACCTCTATTAAACCCAGGTCATCCTTAGGCAGCTCTCCCTTTTTTAATAATAACCCAACAATATCTACTTTGTTGATCTTATCTTTTTTGCCTGCGGCGATGTACAAAGTGGCCCATGGCGTAATTTCAGGTAAAGATAACTTTTCGGGCAATTCCTCTATCTCTGGTTTTTGTTTAAGGTAGTCTTGCCTTTCATCCTCACTTAATATCAGGTACGCCGTTCCTTTGGCATGCATTCGGGCTGTACGGCCGTTGCGATGTGTAAACGCTTCTTCGTTATGCGGCAGTTGGTAATGAATTATATATTCTATCTCTGGTATATCTAAACCACGCGACGCGAGGTCTGTAGTAATTAGTAACCTGTGGCTGCCGTTCCTGAATTTTAATAAAGCCCGCTCCCTGTCCTCCTGCTCCATACCGCCATGAAATATATCATGTATAATGCCGCGGTTCCAAAGCAACTCGCTAATGCGTTCAACAGCATCGCGGTGATTACAAAAAACCAGTGTGGCCTTATTCCCTATTTTGCAGATGAGTGAAAACAGTGTATCTAACCTATCTGCCGCTTCTGCTATTACCGCTTTTAATTTGATATCAGGCGTGTTTGACTTATTATTAAGATAATCTAATTGTACCGGGTTTGTAACGCCTGTAAAATCAGGGATTTCCTTCATTCTTGTAGCCGATGTAAGGATTCGCCTGCCCAGGTGTTCTAACTGACGGATAATTATCGTCATATCGGTTTGAAAGCCAAACTCTAATGATTTATCAAACTCATCCAAAACCAATGTATGGATAGCCTCTGTACTAAAGCTTTCGCGGCGCAAATGGTGTGCAATACGGCCCGGTGTGCCTATTAAAACAGCGGGTGGTTGCGACAGATTGTTCTTCTCTATTTTAGTGGAGTGGCCGCCATAACAGCAATTAACCTTAAAGCCGCTGGCTATTGTTCTGAAAACCTGCTCGATCTGTAACGCCAGCTCTCGCGACGGTACTAAAATAAGCACCTGCACCAGGTTAACGTCTTTATGCAATGATTTTAACACCGGTAATAAAAACCCTAATGTTTTGCCAGTGCCTGTTGGCGAAAGCAAAATTAAATCACTTTTTGCGTCGGCATTGATAGCCGCGTTCTGCATTTCATTTAATGCGGTGATCTTAAGGTTTTCGAGCGCTTTTTTTATCATGGCGCAAAGATACGGCTAATAAACCTATTTACTTCCCTTTGCCAGCGCCAATGCTGTTGTGGTTGTATAATACTTAGCTATCATATTAGGCACTTCCCATTTAGGCATATTGCCGGTACGCAAGTAGTCAAGGTACTTTTCAGTCACACGGCCAAAGTGTGCTTCGTGCCCGTCTTTATATTTTTCCGGAATAATAACGGCCCAGCCTTTATCCTGTTTTTGAAGTTCGACACCAGGGTATTTAGCTTGAATCGTTTTTAACTTATCCGTCAATGTTTGCTCAAAATCAACACTTGTTTTTACCGGCTCGATATATAAAACAGGTGTAAACTTTTCAGCAGCGCCTTGCCTAACATACAGATCGGCTTTGGTTCCGTGTAATACAGCGTATTGGCTATCACCACTGCCCGGAGGCGCGGCATATGCCCATTTAGCGGTTAGTTTAACATTAGTGCCAAATAGTTTATAATTAACAGAGCCGTTAGCATATACCCTAAGTATAGTATCCTTAACAATATTGTTTTTCAAAAATGCAGGGAAAGCATTTAACTTGGTTATAGCTTTAAACTGGCTAAGTGTAACTTCAGAAGGCCATCTTTTGGCACTATTAAATTTAATATCCTTTTTATAATCAATTACCTTATTCGGAAAACACATCCATTGGGTAAGGTCGACTAAATGCACACCTACATCCTGTAATCCTTCGCCTTGTTGTTTTACATCAAAGAACCATGCTGGTCGGCTTAAAACACTACCCGATACATATTTATAAAAATAATGCACGCTTTCCATCTCGACAGCCGGGTTTTGCGGTGTGCCTTTTTTAAGCTGACCAAAAACTTCCGGGATCCCGGCAAACTCGCGTTGCAGGTTGTTGGTTATCTCATAACGCTCGGTCATGATATCATACAGCACCAGCTTTTTCTTAGCAGCATTTGCAAAAGCGCTTTTAAGCATTTCGAAATGCTGGTTATCAATAGCCATTGGTTTATCGCCCAAAACATTAAAACCGGCATCGATGGATCTTTTTACATATTCTGTTTTCTTTTGATTATTGCCGGCCATCACTACCACATTGCCCTTTTTCTCGGTTATCATCCTGTTAAAAAAATCATTGCCGGCGTATACTACTTCGTTCCAGTGCGATGGATCGGCAGGGCGATGATTATAACCATCTATCTTACTTAAATGGGCTTGCAGATCAGGTCCTTTCGGGGCATAAACATATACATCTGCACCAACATCGTTTAAGTCTGTTTTTTGTACTAACGCAGCATGAAAATGGCCTGGGTCTAAGGTGATCAGCTTAAATTTACTATCTTTCTTAGCCTGCCCTAATGCCGGCAACCCGAATAATACTGCACATACAATTGCGCAATTATTTACAATGTTTTTCATAAAAATTTAAGATTTAAAACCAAACTCCCTGGATTAAAAAAAAGACACCAACGCCCGCAAAAGCTATACTAACCAGCCACAAGCTTTTACGTTTAACAATAATGGATATAGCGCCTATTGCGATTGAAATTTGAAACAAAGTTATGCCGCGTGCAAAAATGCTATGCTTGCCCACATGCATGTTTGATTCCTTTTGAAACTCTTCTGCCTTTTCTTTTATCTCGGCCTGCTCTTTTTTGTTCTCTTTTATTTTCTCTTCATCAGTAGCAATTGGGGTTTTGCCTAAAGCAAGCAGTAGTTTACTGGTTTGATTTAATGTTTCTGATTTAATGCCCTTTGCCTGGTAATATGCCCATTGATCTGACGCGTGGATCTGGGCCAGCATAGCTTCGTCCGCGTGCTCGCCGGCTAATAGCCCGGTTATGGCAGCCAATACAGCAATTAACGCCGTAGAGAGCGCTACAAACAGCACCCAACGTTCTTTGCCTTCGGCCAGTATATGGTGCGCATGCTCATTACTTTGTTCATGAATTTTCTCAGAATAATTCTCTATTTCGTCCATGTTGCAATAAAGGATATTGTAATTGGTTACCGGTAAAGGTAAAATTAGAAACGTTTACCTGCAATAGTTAAATAACAAATCAGGCTTCATCACTATTATTAATTATAGCGGCATTTTTTACTTGTATAAAACCGGCTATCTCGGCCGCATCTCTATGATTAAGATACCCCATACCGGTGTACTCCCACTGCCTCATATTATCATCAAATACAATATCGCCCAAACCTACCTCACCTTCTGTCAGTTTAAATACCCCGGTTAAATAAATATCGCCGTTTGGCAGCGTTTCATTAAGTGGCGTAATAGTTATGCTATGTTCTTCGCCATCTTTATAGATGGTATAATTTATCTGTTCTGTCATGCTCCTACTACAAATTCCGGTTGATTTTGTTTAATTGTTTACCATGTCATTAAATTCATCACCCGGCTAAACTCCGTGTTAACAGGGGCAACTATAGTAAGGTGTTCTTCGGAAACGGGGTGCCTAAATGACAACGACGACGCATGTAACATTAAAGTAGTCATTCCCCATTTTTCCCTGAAAAGTTTATTTTGCTTATTACAACCATGTGTGGTATCGCCGATTATGGGGTGATTGACATGGCTTAAGTGCTTTCTTATCTGGTGCATGCGCCCGGTTGCCGGCTCAACTTCTATTAAAGAATATCTTGAAGTGTCATGTTTCCCTAACGGGACAGCAATTTCGGCGCGCATAAGCGTTGTATATCGGGTGTATGCTTCCTGCAAAGCGCCATTTTCTTTACGTAACGGATAATCTATCTCCTCGCTATCCGGTGTATATCCTCTAACTATTGCCGTATACTTTTTAGCAATCCTGTTGTCAGAAAACTTCTGCTGCACTAGTATTTCAACCTCTTTACTTAATGCAAATAATAATATCCCCCCGGTTGCCCTGTCTAACCTATGCACCGGATTAACTTTTAAGCCTACCTGGTCTCTTAGCAATTGTAATGCAAATTCTTCTGCATCTGCCGCTATAGGCGATCTGTGAACTAACAGGCCATGGGGTTTATTAATAGCAATAAGGTAGTCATCGCGATAAAGTATATCGAGCATCAATTATCCCAATATTTTACCCAGGTCGGCAGGCGAATAGTTAATTGATTTTAACGTCTTGCTATCCTGTGTTCTGTATACCAGGAACAAGCCATCAATTTCTTTATGATATGATTCTGTATTGTCTTTGCCTTTATAATGTGCAATTGTATTATCAGCTTCTTCAACCGTTTTACAGGCCTTGCTCATGTTTGAGCGGTGCACCTCATCAAAAAGCTCTTTAAATTTCTCGCCCAACCCAAACTCCAACACAGCGCCCGATAGTACATATTGCAAATCGCAAAGTGCATCGGCTATTTCAACCATATTATTATCATCTATAGCTTGCTGTAATTCTTTCAATTCCTCGGCTAAAAGCTCTACGCGTAATTTACAGCGCTCTGGAGATGGAATAGTTGGCGCGGGTAAAATTGGATGTTTAAAGGTGGTATGAAACTCTGCTACCTGGTTTAATGAGTTTGTATCTTTTATCATGAATCTATTATTAGATTATTATTAGATTATTTATAAGCATGCCGAAATATATGCGGCAAGCTGCTAAGTTATAAATAACCTAATACTTGTCAAAAGCGATTACCATTTTAAGGTTTATAAACATCTCCTCTTTTTAAAGAGGCGTTATAATTTCCTTTAATAGTAAAATAGGTGTCGTGAGCATCAACAAGCGTAAAAATAGAATAATTTGAATCCCACTTGCCAACTAAGAATATATGGTAGGGTTCTATGTATTTGCTTATATCAGTTGCATAAACTGCAGTTTGTTTCTGCGATGAGCAAGCAAAGAGCAACAAACAAAAAAACAAGGGGAGTTTTTTCATTTTAACAGGGGTTTAATAAATAGTTCCTATAAAATTATCATATTATCATAACAAATCAAATTTTTGTTTTGTATTTATTTACAACCTGTTACATTATAAATTGTTTTCGATAAAATCATATTTTCTTCAGCAAAAAAAACGTTATTTCGATGGTGATAGCAGCCATCAAAATAACGTTTTAATAAATTAGTACTGAATAGGATTACAGCTCTCTAACCCAGATATTACGATAGCTTAAAGGCTCGCTTCTGTCGCCGTGGGCTTGTAGTTTTATTGGCGCCGGGCCATGTTTAGCATTATTATAACTTGGTTGGCCAACAAATTGTGTTGGGCCTAACAGGCTTACATTGTTTTGAACCAGTACCCCATTGTGAAATACGGTGGCTCTTGCCGGGGTTTTTACGGTTCCGTCCTCATTAAACGTTGGAGCGGTCCATATGATATCATAGGTCTGCCATTCGCCCGGTGGCTTGCTTGCATTAACCAATGGGATAAACTGTTTGTAAATACTACCTGCCTGGCCGTTAACGTAGGTCTTGTTTTTATATGAATCTAAGATTTGTAATTCGTAACCAGCATCGCCTTTGCCTAATGATGCCAAAAATACACCGCTATTACCGCGTGCCTGATCTGTACCTGTAATGTTTGCAGGTATTCTCCACTCAACATGTAACTGATAGTTACCGAATGCTTTGGTAGTTTCAATATTACCGCTGCGTTTATTTACGGTTAAAATCCCGTCTGCAACTAACCAATTGGCAGGTGTACCGCGCTGATCTGTTAACGTCCATTGGTCAAGGTTTTTACCATCAAATAAAACAATCGCGTCTGATGGTGCGTCGCTGTTGGTTTTGCCGGGTGTAACTACATTAGGCACCGGTTCATAGATCTCTGTATCCTCGTGCTTCGGTTTATTTTGCGCATTAGCTATTGTGCTTGCCGCAAGTATTACTGCCAGTAATAATGTTTGTTTTTTGTTCATAATATTTGATTCTGTTGGTAAACAAACATAACAAAAAAAAACATCCTGACTAAATACAGGTCAACCTAAACACTATTGTTACAAAATTTCAACCATTTTACCCGTTAACCACCTCGCCACCGTTAACATGTATTACCTGCCCGGTGATAAAAGAAGCGTCGTCGGATGCCAGGAAAACATAAGCAGGCCCTAACTCTGATGGTTGCCCGGCACGTTTCATAGCGGTTTCCGATCCGAAGCTTTTTATTTTTTCCTCATCAAAGGTTGATACAATGAGCGGTGTCCAAACCGGGCCGGGCGCTACGGCATTTACCCGAATCTTCTTATCAGTAAGGTTGGTTGCCAGCGAACGGGTAAACGAGGTGATAGCTCCTTTAGTTGATGAATAATCTATTAAGTTGGGCGATGACCGATAAGCTGTCACAGAGGTTGTATTTATAATTGTATCACCTTCCTGCATATGTGTTAAAGCTTCGTTAGCAAAATGAAAGTAAGCAAAAATATTGGTGCGGAAAGTGTCATCTAATTGCTGCTCATCAATTGCCTTAGGATTTTTTTGAGGGACTTGCATGCCTGCATTATTAATCAGGATGTTTAATTTCCCAAATTCTTTGATAACCTGCGAAACCGCCTTTTTGCAAAAAGAACTCTTTTTCACATCGCCTTTAATCAACAGGCATTTGCGCCCGTATGATTGTACTATGTTTTGTGTTTCTTTGGCATCAACATCTTCATCTAAATAAACAATAGCAATATCTGCTCCTTCACGTGCATAGTGAACACTCACTGCCCTGCCAATACCACTATCGCCGCCGGTTATAAGGGCTACTTTGCCAATAAGTTTCCCTGATGCTTTGTAGGTGGGTTTTATGTATTCGGGTTTAGGGTCCATTTTAGCTTCGATACCCGGTTGCTTGTTTTGTTTTTTTGGAGTTTTAGTTGCCATAAGTTTATCAAGTCAGTCCCTTTTAGAACTCATGGTTTCAAAACTTTGTTTTTAATAAACAAAAAAAGCCACCTTACAGGTAGCTTATAATTATCTTTCCCTTTAGGGGGTCGGGGGCCTTACATTCTCTCCGGCACTTCAATACCCAATAAGTTCATGCTTTTGGCAATTACTTTTGCAGCCGCCGATGAGATTTGCAACCTGAATTGCTGAACCAATTCATCTTCGGCCTGTAATATGGAGTGCTCATGGTAAAATTTGTTGTAAGCTTTTGCTACTTCATACACGTAGTTAGCAATAGCGCCCGGGTTATGGGCAGCAGCAGCTTGCTTAATTGTATCCGGAAATTGCGTTAATGTTACTATCAGGTCGCGCTCCTCGGGTGCAAGTTCTGTTGGCTCGGTAGCTATCCCGGTTATGGTTGCACGGTTTAAAACAGATTTTATACGGGCATGGGTGTATTGTATAAACGGCCCGGTATGCCCCTGGAAATCAACCGACTCATTAGGATCAAACAATAAGCGTTTTTTAGGATCAACCTTTAACAGGAAATATTTTAAAGCGCCCATACCTATGGTGTGATACAGCTGCTCTTTTTCCGCCTCGCTAAAATCATTGATCTTACCTAATTCCTCGGTTACTTGTTTGGCAGTCTGTTCCATTTCGGCAATCAGGTCATCGGCGTCAACTACGGTACCTTCGCGTGATTTCATTTTACCTGATGGCAGATCGACCATTCCGTAAGATAAATGATATAAACCTTTGGCCCAGGTTTTACCCAGCTTCTCCAATATAAGGAACAATACTTTAAAATGATAATCCTGCTCATTACCCACTACATAAATAGATTCATCCATTTTGTAGTCATCATACTTTAACTGGGCGGTACCCATATCCTGGGTAATATATACCGATGTACCGTCGGCACGTAAAACCAATTTCTGGTCAAGGCCATCGTCAGTCAGATCGATCCAAACAGAGCCATCATCTTTTTTAAAGAAAACGTCGCTTGCTAATCCCTCCTCAACAATATCTTTACCTAATAAGTAGGTGTTTGATTCGTAATAGTATTTATCAAAAGCGACGCCTAATTTTCTATAGGTTTCGCCAAAGCCCTCGTAAACCCAGCCATTCATGTTTTGCCAAAGATCAATCACCGCATCATCGCCTGCCTCCCATTCCAAAAGCATTTCCTGGGCTTCTTTAATCAGCGGAGCGTTCTTTTTGGCTTCGTCTTCGGTTTGGCCGGCTGCTTTTAATTCCTCTATCTGCTTTTTATATTCTTTATCAAAAATCACGTAGTATTTACCCACCAGGTGGTCGCCTTTCTCTCCTGTCGACTCCGGCGTTTCGCCATTGCCCCACTTTTGCCAGGCCAGCATTGATTTACAGATATGGATCCCGCGGTCATTAACCAAATTAGTTTTAACAACATCATAACCCGCCGCAGACAGTATCTGCGCTACCGAATAACCCAACAGGTTATTACGTACGTGGCCCAGGTGCAAGGGCTTGTTGGTATTAGGCGATGAGTATTCAACCATTACCTTTTTGCCGTTGGGCTTTGCAACAGCAAAATCATCGGCAGCAATTACGTTGTAAAGCTGGTCTATCCAATAAGCACCGGATATAGAGATATTTAAAAATCCTTTTATTACGTTAAATGCTGATACTTCTACCAGTTCTTTTTTAAGAAACTCGCCTATTTCGGCTCCGGTTTGTTCCGGCGATTTGCGTGAAACTTTGGTGAACGGAAAAGTAACTATAGTAACCTGGCCCTCAAACTCCTTACGGGTTTCCTGCAAACTCACATCGGCAGGGGTTATATCTGTTTGATATAATTGTTTAACAGCTTTAACGGTGGCATCAATAATAAAATTCATGCGGCAAAATTAATAAAAATGTTGAGAGCGCTGAAGGCCATATATCAGGAAGCCATGAATAGACCAATCAAAAGCTGTTAACAATTGTTTAATACCAGAAACAAATTTTTCTCGATAGCTTTACAAATTGCTAAAACATATATGATACTACCCGGTACCGATTTTAAATTAAGCGTTACATCAGAAATTGGCGATCTGAAAGCCTTGTTGATCCACAGTCCCGATAATGGCCTGGGCCGCGTTGTGCCCTCAAAAGCACAAGACTGGCTGTTTGAGGATATTGTACACCTGGACAGCATGCGCAAGAACGAATACGACTATTATGTTAAGCTGCTGCTCTACTTCCTTGACCCCGCTAAAATTAAAGGCAGACTAAAAGAAATAGATGCCAAAGAAAATAACCGTGACTTTTTTAAGCCCGATAATAAAGCCTTTTACGCGTCTGACAAAGTAATCGAGATCCAAACCCTGCTGGCTGATATTCTGGAGGATGAAGATATCCGTAACAAACTAACTGCTTCTGTTTGCGCTATCGAGAGTTGTAACTACCGCCTGCAACAACGTTTAATAGATACCGCCCCTGTTGAGTTGGCTAAAATATTTATATCAGGATCATTAGATAGTAATGAAATGATCTTTGCTCCTATCCCTAACCTTATATTTTCGAGGGATATCGGCATCGCCATAAATAATTACATGTTGCTAAATAAGCCGGCTAAGAAAGCACGCTCGCGCGAGACATTGCTGGCGCGGTATATATTCTTTAATCACCCTTTGTTTGCAGCTTACCGCGATAATATATTAGAGATCCCCGAGACGGTACAACACTTCCTTCGCCCGGGCGAAGACCAGGACGAAAAAACAACTTTAGAGGGCGGCGATGTAATGATGATAAGCCCGGAGCATCTGATTATAGGTTGCAGCGAGCGTACATCATACAGCGGTGCCAACGAGGCAATAAAATTACTTTTTGCTAAAGACATTGTTAAAAAGATAACCATTGTTAAAATACCGCACCGCCGCGATTACATGCATATTGACACCGTATTTACGCAGGTGAAACGCAATATGTGGGTGCTGCTACATTCGCTGGCGGTTACCCAAACGCCGGTTGCAGATAGTGAACCTATTGCCTGGCTTGCCGATAAAAAAACAAAGGATAAAGACCGTACGGATATCCTGCAATTTGAAAAAGGCAAAAAGAAACCGCGCACTTTTAATTGCCTGGAAGATCTGTTGAAAGATATCAGCGAAAACGACCTCGGCAGCAAAGAGGAAACTAAATTTATTTACTCAGGCAATGATACCTTCCCCTATGATTCTCGTGAGCAATGGACAGATTCATGCAACGTACTTGCTGTAAAAGAAGGCGTTGTTTTGGGTTATGACCGTAACGACAAAACCATAGAGGCCTTTAAAAAGAATGGGTTTAAAGTAATTAAGGTGAAGGACCTGCTCAACAAGTTCGAGAACGATGAGCTTGACCCAACAACTATCAAAGATACTTTGATCCTGATGCCATCTGCCGAACTGTCAAGAGCGCGCGGCGGTTTCCATTGTATGAGTATGCCGCTACAAAGGGATGAAATTAGTTAATATATGAGTCAATCTACATCAAACCTGTTAATGATACGCCCGGTAAGTTTTAGCTTTAACGAGCAAACTGCCCAAAGCAACGCATTCCAAACCCGCAGCTCCGACCAGCAGCAAGTGCAAGCCAAAGCATTAGCCGAGTTTGATGGGCTTGTAGAAGTTTTGCGGGACAATGATGTTAACGTTACTGTCATTGACGATACCGCCCAACCGCATACCCCCGACTCTATCTTCCCAAACAATTGGGTATCATTTCATGAGGATGGCGAGGTGTTTTTATACCCTATGCAGGCCACGAACCGCAGATTAGAGCGTCGCGAGGACATAATTACAACCTTGGAAGACAATTTCAAGGTAAAGCATGTTATTGATCTGAGCCATTTTGAGCACGAGGGTAAATTCCTGGAAGGTACCGGCAGTATGGTGCTTGACAGGGAAAATAAAATTGTTTATGCATGCCTGTCGCCGCGCACAAACGAAAATGTATTGGCAGCATTTTGTGAACAAACCGGGCATACATTAGTTAGTTTCCATGCTATTGACGAAAAGGGACAGGCAATTTATCATACCAACGTTATGATGGCGCTTGGCAGTAATTTCGTAGTTATTTGTTTAGATAGTATCGCAAACAGTGTTGAAAAAGAATTAGTTACAAGCTATTTACAAGATACCGGCAAACAAATAATCGATATAACATTCGACCAGATGAACCACTTTGCCGGTAATATGCTGGAGGTTAAGAATACTAAAGGCGATACTTTAATTGTAATGTCGCAAAGCGCTTATCTGTCTCTTAATTATGAGCAAAAAGCAGTATTGTCCACGTTTGGCAAATTGGTTTATGCGGATATTAATACCATCGAAACCAATGGCGGCGGCAGCGCCAGGTGCATGATTGCAGAAGTGCATTTGCCGGCGAGTTAAACAACGAAAAAATGAAAAAAATCCTAATAACCCTTTACTTAATTGTGTGCACCTTAAGTGTGTCTTCTCAAAAAAATGATAGGACAAGCTTGCCCATGACTTTGAAACTAAAATTGGAAAAAATTGACAAATACGTTCGTAGTATAGATTCAAAAAAGCTTTTTATTGTAGAAGAGCGGCATGGCGAATACACAAACGGGCAAACCTTTGCAGATTATCAATGCTACCTTGATTCACTAGACAAAAAAGTAGTGAAAAGAATTTCGGAAACATATGGTATACCCCATAGAAGAACATATGTGACATATTATAAAAACAACCTAAAAATATATTCGAAAAATACCGCCAATAAACTTGGGAAAGATTCGCTTATCAAAGAGGAATACTATGAAAACAATAAAGTGATACATACAGTACCCAATATAGCGGCTCGCCCGCATTAGCGATGGTAGCGGATACCGGCCCGCGCCTAATGCCTTGTGCAGTATGAGCGTACAGCGCGGCCCGCAGGGAATGCCATAATAATTATTACGCTTTCCTCCTCCTTCCCTAGGGAAAGAAATCATATAAGCCCGCCCTTTTTTTAACATTCTTAAAATCAATAATATCTCCCTTTAAAACCAACGAGAAATGACCTATTGACTAATGACGAATGACCAACTGCACCATTGACATTACAATAATTACATTTCAACAATAAAATTACACCAACAAATAGCCCATTATTCCGTTAAAAAATTACATTTTTGCCAAAATTTTAATTAATGCAGAGTTACCAGGAATTTCTTGACTTAAGTGTTGGCTTCCCGCAAGAAGGCTTCGAGATTATTGAAGATGAATTATACTTCCATGATTTGAATCTGATGGAGATGATCGAGACGTATGGCACACCGTTACGTTTCACCTATTTGCCAATGGTTACTAAAAAGATCCAGCAGGCAAAATTACTTTTCCAGCAGGCTATAATAAAAAACAACTATCGCGGCAGCTATAAGTATTGCTATTGCACTAAAAGCTCGCACTTTAAACATATTGTTGAAGAAGCACTGAAGAATGAGATCCACCTGGAAACATCATCAGCCTTTGATATGCCGATGATTGACGCGCTGGAGAAAAAAGGTGCCCTGACTAAAGACATGACCGTTATTTGTAACGGCTTTAAAACGTTCCAGTACAAGCAATATATTATTGATATGCTGCATGATGGGTTTAAAAACATCATACCGGTACTGGATAACAAAGAAGAGTTTAACCTGTATGATGACGAGGTAGAAATGTCTACGCCGTGCAACTTAGGTATCCGGATAGCTGCTGAGGAACAACCTGATTCGCAATTTTATACCTCGCGCTTAGGCATCCGTATGGAGGATATTATTGATTTCTATTACAACAAGATAGAGAACAATCCTAACTTCCAGGTTAAGCTGCTGCATTTCTTCATCAACTCGGGGATCTCTGATACGCCGTATTACTGGAACGAGCTGGAGAAATACGTAACGCTATACTGCAAGTTCAAAAAGATCAATCCGGCTTTAGATACCCTGGATATTGGCGGCGGCATGCCATTTAAAGATTCGTTGGTGTTTGATTTTGATTATGAGTACATGATCAATGAGATTGTGAGCCGGATAAAAGAGATCTGCGCCGATAACGATACCGAAGAACCCGATATTATTACCGAGTTTGGTAAATATACCTGTGCCGAAGCATCGGGCATATTGTACAAAGTATTGGGCCGTAAGCAACAAAATGATCGCGAGAAATGGCTGATGCTGGATGGATCGTTCATTACCAACCTGCCTGATGTTTGGGCTTTGAATCAAAAATATATCCTGTTGCCTATAAACAACTGGGACAGCGAATACGAGCGTGTTAACCTTGGCGGCATAACCTGCGACGGCCAGGATTACTACAACCAGGAAGCACACATGAACAGTGTGTTTATGCCTAAGACGCGTAAGGTGCAATACTTAGGCTTTTTTAACACCGGAGCCTACCAGGAAGTTTTAAGCGGCTACGGTGGCATACATCATTGCCTGCTGCCATCACCTAAGCATGTTATCATTCGCCGCAACCGCGACGAGACATTTAACTTCGAAGTATTTGGAGAAGAACAGAATAGTAAGCAGGTGTTGAAGATATTGGGTTATACTACGTAGTGATGAGTATTGAGTTGTGAGTGATGAGTAGGTAATTTAAATATATAGGCCTTCCGGTTTCCGGGAGGCTTTTTTTGTGTTAGTGGCGTTAGTCCGGATTTATAATCCCGGACTAATTTTGGTTGGGATTTGCAATCCTAGTCCCTAATGGCTGTGCATGTGGATTACAAATCCACAATGATTTTAGTCCGGGATTGTAAATCCGGACTAACGAACTGCTTTTTGTTGCGATAAAAACCTATCTTAGGTCAACCAATATCAACCGCCATGCTTCGTAAATACTTTATCGCCCTATTACTGTGCACTTTTATTTTTGGCTTTACCACAAAGCTAAAACAACCTAAATGGACACAATTATTTAACGGCAAAAGTCTTGCAGGCTGGGATACTTATCTTGGCCCCGACCTTGACGATAAGGGCAAATTCATTACCCCAACTCCGGTAGGCTTAAATAACGACCCGCGACAGGTGTTTACCGTAGTAAAAGAAGATAACGAACCGGCTATCAGGATCTCGGGCGATGGCTGGGGTGCTATTACTACCAAAACCGAATACGAGAATTACCATTTGCGCCTGCAGTTTAAATGGGGCAAATTACAATGGGGACAGCGCAAAAAAGGGAATAAAGATAGTGGGCTGCTTTACCACTCGGTTGGCCCGTATGGTGCCGATTATGGCGCATGGATGCGCGCTCAGGAGTTCCAGGTAGAAGAAGGCACCTGCGGCGATTTCTGGGGCTGCGCAGGCGGTACGGCAGATATCCCGGCTGTTAAAAAGGGTGATAACAATTACGTTTACAGTCCGCAAGGCGTGCTTACCACCTTTAGCGACGGCAATAAACAAGGCCGCCACTGCACCAAACAAGGCATCAGCTATGAAAAACCATCCGGCGAATGGAACACACTTGACCTGTATTGCCACGGCGATACCAGCATCCATGTCGTAAACGGCAAGGTTGCTATGGTGCTTTATCATAACAGCCAGAATGATAAAGGCGTGCTTACCCCTCTTGCCAAAGGGAAAATACAGTTGCAATCTGAGGGTGCCGAGGTGTTTTACAGGCGCGTTGAGTTGCAGAAGATTGATGGGTTGCCGGTGGGGTTGGTTAAAGAGTAGTTAAACATCAACCTGGTATGAAACCAAAATTCAAGCTATTACTGTTAACCTGTATAATCGCAGCTAACGCCCATGCGCAAACAAAACACCATCGCTTTTCTAAAATTGGCGACCCTGCTCCTGCTTTGCGTGTAAAGCAATGGATAAAAGGCAAACCCGTTACACATTTTCAAAAGGGCACGGTGTATATAGTAGAGTTTTGGGCTACCTGGTGCCAGCCCTGTATGGCTTCGATGCCGCATCTTTCGGATCTGGCCCGTAAATACAAAGGCAAGCTTAACGTTGTAGCCATTAGTGTTTATGAAGAAAAAGGCACCACTTTAAAGCAGGTAAAAGCGGTTGTTGAAAAAATGGGGACTAAAATGGATTTTAATGTGGCTACAGAAGATCCCCGGTTTACGGTACACGACTGGCTTGTAAACTGGAACGTGAAAAATGACGGCATACCGAAAACCTTTATTGTAAATGTACAAGGACAAATGGCCTGGATAGGCGAACCGCATAACGCAGATGAGGTATTAAAAAAAGCAGTTGCTAACACCTGGGGTGCAAAGGATATAAAAGAATTAGCGACACAGAAAAAATTCAACAAGTATTTGTCTGACCTTGATGAAAGCATATACAGTAAAATAGAAATGGTTGAAATACCGTCAGATGACCCGACGAAATTATCAAAATACGTATTGGCCAACCCCGATTCGGAGTTGTTAGCGGTAGAAGAACTGGTTAGAAAGGAGCCCAGACTAAAATATGCTCCTCATGTTGCTTCGCATACCTTTGAAGCACTACTCCACATCGACCCACATAGAGCCTATGAGTACGGTAAAAAAGTAATAGTAACGCCAACGTATGACACCCCGGCTTACGATGCCATTATTAATAACATCAGGGATTATACGGGTAAAATAAATATCCCGGCAGAAATTTACCTGTTAGGTGTAGAAGCATACCAGGCGTTAATTGATCATGATATTTACCCACAACTTTCTGATATGCCAAAACGCTATCGTACAATTGCCGCCTGGTACAGGTTAGCCAATGACGAAGCAAATGCGTTGGAAGCCGAGCAAAAGGCGGTGGCGTTTAGCACGAAATAATATCATCCTTATACTCACCGCCGGGTCAAGTGTCTACACTTGACCGTATCAAACTGCGAGCGTCTGCGCTCGCTACCAAACCTATTATTGCAAATCGTGAGCGTGTACGCTCACAAAAATATTTAGTAAAGCGTAGACGCTTTACCGGGCGGATAAAAACTACCGCATCCTCTCGGCCAAAGTTTTAACAGTCATCAATTCTTCCGCATCAAGCTGATCAAACAAACGTTTTTCATGCAGATCAAATGAGCGCCTTGGTTTGCGTTCAGGATCTGTGCGTTGATCTCCGTTATGAAAGCACCATCCGGCTGCACCGGCTTTTTTTGCGCCAAAAAGGTCTGTAATATAATCCTCCATTGCCGGCTGCCAGTCTGAATATCCCCGGCGGAAGGGCTCCTGGTAATGAACAGGAACTACCTTTCCCAAACTTTTCATCCGGGCCAAATATTCTTCTGTCTTTGCAGCTGTTTTTGAAGCAGACCCTATATTTCGCGGGCGATGGGGACTTATAAAATCCACGCCAACATCGTTGATGTAGGATGTTAAATCGTCGGGGCTGATATCATTACCGGCTGAAGCGGTAATAAGCAGATCAGGGTAAAGCCTCTTAGCTGTTTCCCGCATGCGTTTCAGGTCCTTAAAGCTCACAAACCGTGCGTCGCCAACATCGCGCTCATTAGCCAGGTCCAGATACCAGTTCTGGTAGGGTTTTAACGCGGTTATAATAGAACTAACAGCATGCTCGTGCGCTTCGATTGTCTTTAGCGAACGGCCGTCTTTATTGTTACTGTGTGCAAGTGTTACATCCACTATAATTCCGGCCTTGTCGCATTCCTGTATAATCCACTTTAATTTATTCATGTAAGTGTCAACAGGATTTCCGTTGTCGTCTACTGCACTGATATCACCACCTGCTCCGGGCCAGTTTGCCCAGATCCGGATCCAGTTAAACCTGTTTTTTTTAATATCAGCAAGATCTTTTTGTATAAACGATTCCGGAGCGCCTAACGCACCATAATAGCTTATACCATATAAAAATGTTCGCTTATTATTTATTGTAAACGAGGTACGGTCAATTCCCAATTTGGTTTTATTGGCAGCAAAACTTTGAGCTTGTGAAACATCAAAAGACAGGCATATGCCGAAAAATACGGTTAAAATCAGTGCAATAACAGGTAATTTCATCGAATATATGGGTAGATCAGCATCAGTTTATAAGTCGTAATTGTGCTATAGTAAAAGTAGATAAAATAAAAGTAACACCCGTCGGCAGACCTATACCTAAGATGCTTAGGCGTGATCCACTTTGACCGATCCACTCTAAAAAGTCAGGAAATTGATAAAACTTATAAGTATCTTATTTACAGCATATTAAATATAATAACCTAAAGCTTTACAAGTGATCCGCTCAAAAAGGTAAATAATTAATTTACAAGTAGTTATACAAAAATAGTGATCCAAGTGATCCACATTTTAAAGTGGATCACCTGTTAGGATTAAGGGCGTGTTTTCTGTCAGATAGCCGTCAGTAGATGGATATTAGTTTCCTAATTCAATAGCTATCATTATATTGGCTGTACTATAACGCTACCCGCATGCTTGAACAGTACGACCTTGGTAATTTATTGGTGTTAGACATCGAGACCGTGCCGCAACACGCCACGCACGATGAGCTGCCCGAACACTTTAAAAAACTTTGGGACCTTAAAACGCAACGCATCCGCAAGGATGAGACCGCCGAAGAGTTCTACGAGAGCGCCGGCATCTGGGCTGAGTTTGGCAAGATCATTTGTATCTCGGTTGGTGTGTTCACCGGTGGCGCTGTAAGAGGTATGCGTATAAAATCGTTTGCCGGTCATGATGAGAAAGAGCTGTTAGCGGACTTCTCGACCATGCTGGCCGCCCAGCCGCCAACGCTGATATTGGTTGCGCATAATGGTAAGGAGTTTGATTTCCCGTACATCTGCCGCCGCATGCTGGTTAACGGCCTGCCCCTGCCAAAACAGTTAGATATAGCCGGCAAGAAGCCCTGGGAGATCGGTCACCTTGATACCATGGAGCTATGGAAGTTTGGCGATTACAAGAGTTATACTTCTTTAAACTTGCTTACCTCGATATTCAACATACCCACTCCAAAAGACGATATAGACGGCAGTATGGTTGGCTCGGTTTACTGGAAAGACAACCAGCTCGACCGCATCAGCACCTATTGCCAAAAGGACGTGATAGCCACAGCCCAACTGCTAAGGCGCTATCGCGGCGAGCCTTTGATTGAAGATGACAACATAACCATAGTTGGGTAACATGCTAAGCGTAACTAACCTTACTATCCAATTTAAAACGCCTAGTGGTTTGTTTGATGCAGTTAAAGGCATCTCTTTCCATCTCGCCAAAGGCGAAACCATAGGTATAGTTGGTGAGTCGGGTTCAGGCAAGTCGGTTACCTCTTTAAGCCTGATGCGGTTGCTGGATAAGAGCAACTCGGTAGTTAGCGGTAAGGTGATGTTGGATGATATAGACCTATTTAGCATCTCGGAAGAAGAAATGCGCGCCGTACGCGGCAACCGCATCGCCATGATCTTCCAGGAGCCTATGACCTCATTAAACCCGGTGCTTACCTGTGGTTACCAGGTTACAGAGGCTATACGGCTTCATTTAGGCTCTACAGAAGCCGAGGCAAAGGCACAGGCCATCAAACTATTTAAAGAGGTGCAACTCCCCCGCCCTGAGGCTATATTTGATAGTTACCCGCACCAAATTTCGGGTGGCCAGAAGCAAAGGGTTATGATAGCTATGGCCCTATCCTGCGACCCTGAGATCCTGATAGCCGATGAACCTACGACTGCGCTTGATGTAACTGTACAGAAGACCATCATCGATCTCCTAAAGAAACTAAAGGACGAGCGTGGCATGAGCCTGGTGTTCATATCTCACGATCTTGGTGTTGTCCATGAAATAGCCGACCGTGTACTGGTAATGTATAAAGGTGAGATAGTGGAACAGGAGAAGGCAACAACACTCTTTGCACATCCGCAGCATCCGTACACCAAAGGCTTGCTGGCTTGCCGGCCATCAGTTAAGCATCATCTTAAAAAGCTACCTGTTATAGCAGATTTTACAAACGGCGATACGAGCATAGCAGACATCCGTAAGGAATACCATTACCCAAAAAGCGAGTTAAACGAACGAAAGAAAAGATTATACAGTCAGCAGCCTTTATTAGAAGTAAAAGACCTGAGCACCTGGTTCCCGGTAAGCTCGGGCATCTTTGGGCAGTCGAAGAATATGGTTAAAGCCGTTAACAAAGTTAGTTTTGATGTTTACCCCGGCGAGACACTGGGTTTGGTTGGTGAATCGGGATGTGGTAAGACAACACTGGGTCGAAGTATCTTAAGGTTGATTGAACCAACGTCAGGAACTATCAACTTTGAAGGTAATGACCTGCGTACACTAAACAAGACTGAACTGCGTAATATGCGCCGTGATATCCAGATCATCTTCCAGGACCCCTACTCTTCACTTAACCCACGGCTTACCGTTGGTGAGTCGATCATGGAACCCTTACAAGTACATAATTTATATAACAACAATACACAGCGTAAGCAACGGGTTATTGAGTTATTGGAACGCGTTAACCTGCTACCCGAACACTTTAACCGTTATCCGCACGAGTTCTCAGGCGGCCAGCGGCAGCGCATAGTAATTGCCCGGGCTTTGGCCCTGCAGCCCAAGTTTATTATTTGCGATGAATCGGTGTCGGCATTGGATGTTTCGGTACAGGCGCAAGTCTTGAATCTGATAAGAGAGTTGCAGCAGGAGTTTAACCTGACTTATATCTTTATCTCGCATGACCTGTCAGTCATCAAACACATTTCTGACCGGATGATGGTGATGAACAAAGGCGAGATCATTGAAATTGGCGATCCGGACGAGATCTACAGTCATCCTAAAGAAGACTACACTAAGCGGTTGATTGAATCGATACCCGCGTTTTAAAACATAAGTTTGTAATATAACGTTGTCATTGTAGAACTCAACACCCAAAACTCACAATTTCATACTTAATCCCGTATCTTCGTATAAATACAAAATAATACATGTCTAATAAAAAGAAACATAGCGCGACAATAAACACAGTACTTACCCAAATGGTACTTGATATTTTTGAGCAAAATGGCAATACACCTCTTAATTACAAGCAGGTATCAGCCAAACTAAACGTACGTGATCCTGATGCAAAATACACTATACTTGATATTTTAAAAGAAGAAGCATTTAAACAAACCCTTAAAGAAGTAACTCCCGGTAAATTCCATCTTATAGAGCTTAAAACGTTTATTGAAGGCAAAGTTGACCTTACTAATGATGGCTCGGCATTTATAGTTACTGATGATGCCGATGAAACCGACATTTTTGTAGCTCCGCGCAAACTGCGCAACGCCCTAAACGGCGACCGTGTTAAAGTTTACGTTTACGCCAAAAGCAAAGGTAAACGCCAGGAAGGCGAAGTTATAGAGATATTACAACGCGCCAAGATGGAGTTTACCGGTATTGTAAAACTATCAGACCGTTACGCATTCTTTATCCCCGATGACCGTAAAATGATGCACGATATCTTCATCCCTATGGGTGAACTTAACGGTGCTAAAAACGGGATTAAAGCTGTCGCCGAAATAACCGACTGGCCTGCGCAAGCTAAGAACCCGGTTGGCCGTATCAAGCATATCTTAGGCGCGCAGGGCGAGAATGATACGGAAATGAACGCCATACTTGCCGAGTATGGCTTTCCCCTATCTTTCCCTAAAGAAGTTGAGCAGGATGCAGAAGAGATCTCGGCAGATATTACTCCGCAGGAAGTTGCTAAGCGCCGCGATTTTAGAGACGTAGTTACATTTACTATAGACCCTTTTGATGCTAAAGATTTTGATGACGCTATATCATTTAAAATATTAGATAACGGTAATTACGAAGTTGGTGTACACATCGCCGACGTATCGCATTATATCATTCCCGATTCGGCTTTGGATAAAGAAGCTTTTGACCGTGGAACTTCAGTTTACCTCGTTGATAGGGTTATCCCAATGCTACCTGAGCGGTTATCAAACGGATTATGTTCATTACGACCTAATGAAGATAAACTTTGCTTTGCAGCCGTTTTTGAACTGGATGAGCAGGCAAATATCCAAAACGAGTGGTTTGGCAAAACGCTGATCAATTCCAACCGTCGCTTTACATATGAAGAAGCACAGGAAGTTATTGAAACCAAACAAGGTGACTTTAGCGACGAAATATTAAAGCTGAATGAACTTGCCTATATCCTGCGCGACCGTAAGTTTAAAAATGGTGCCATCAGCTTCGAAACTACCGAAGTTAAATTTCTCCTTGATGATAAAGGCAAGCCAACCGGTGTGTATGTAAAAGAACGCAAGGATGCCCATAAACTGATAGAAGACTTTATGCTTTTAGCTAACCGCAAGGTGGCCGAGTTTGTAAGTAAAAAAGGCAAAGGCAAGCAGAAATACACATTTGTATACCGCGCGCACGACTCGCCAAAACCTGATGCGTTGGCCAGCTTTGCTAATTTTGCTGCACGGTTTGGTTATAAGATCAATACTAAGTCAGATAAAGAAACAGCAAAGTCTCTTAATTATTTGATGGATGATGTGGTTGGTAAAAAAGAAGCCAACGTTTTGACACATCTGGCTATCCGATCGATGGCTAAGGCTATATACACCACCAAAACTAGCAGCCATTACGGTTTAGCGTTTGATCATTACACCCACTTTACATCACCTATCCGCCGATACCCGGATGTGATGGTGCATCGATTATTACAATATTATTTAGATGGCGGTCAATCTGTCAATGCAGATCATTATGAGAAAATGTGCCAGCACGCATCAGCGATGGAAAAGAAAGCTGCCGATGCCGAACGCTCATCAGTGAAGTACAAACAGGCCGAGTTTTTGAAAGACCAGGTTGGCAGCGTTTACAGCGGCGTTATATCAGGTGTTACAGAATGGGGCATGTATGTAGAGATCATTGAAAATAAATGTGAAGGAATGATTAGGCTGCGCGATATCTCTGATGATTTTTATACCTTAGACGAGAAAAATTACGCCATCATTGGCCAGCGTAAAAAGAAGATTTACCAACTGGGCGATGAGGTTAAGATCCGTGTAAAAACCGTCGATCTTGCTAAAAAACAAATTGATTTTTCGTTAGTACAGGATTAGTTATTTCCTGTAATCTATTACTATGAGAGAACTACAAGACCTGCAGCTATTAATTGATAAAGCAGTTACTAAACTTAAATATCCGGTATACCCTGCCGAGTTATACGAACCAATATATTATATCCTTAGCATGGGCGGCAAACGCATGCGCCCTGCCCTTTTACTAATGGCTTGCGATCTGTTTGGTGGCAATGTTGAGAAAGCATTACCGCCTGCACTTGCTATCGAAGTGTTCCATAATTTCACGCTGATGCATGATGATATTATGGATAATGCACCATTACGCCGTGGTAAAGTTACGGTGCACGAAAAATGGAACCAGAACGCGGCTATATTATCGGGCGATGTGATGTTGATAGAGGGTTATAAGCTGATGATGCAGGTTGATGACAGGTTACTGCGGGTTATATTGGATATATTTAATAGTACCGCCGTGGGCGTTTGCGAAGGCCAGCAATTGGATATGGATTTTGAGGTCCGTAACGATGTAAAAATCGACGAATATATCTACATGATCCGCCTTAAAACTGCCGTAGTTTTGGGCGGGGCATTAAAAATAGGGTCGATATTAGGTGGTGCGGATATGAAGGATGCTGAATTGATTGCCGAGTTTGGCGAAAACCTTGGCTTGGCTTTCCAATTACAGGATGACATTTTGGATATTTATGGTTCGCCCGAAAAATTTGGCAAACAGGTTGGTGGTGATATCATATCTAATAAAAAGACTTATCTATTGATCAAAGCTTTAGAATTAGCTAACACTGATCAAAAAACAGAGCTAACCAAATGGATCAACGCTGGGCAATTTGATCAACAGGAAAAAGTAGAGGCCGTTACTGCTATTTATAACAATGTACAGGTAAGGCAGCATGCCGAAACCACCATGCACAGTTATGCTGATAAAGCTTTCGAGGCACTGGAAAAAATCAATCTTCCCGAAGAAAACAAACAATACCTGCGAGACTTTGCAGATAGTTTGATGGTGAGAGAATATTAGGTAACTTTAGGTATGAAAAACCTATTCACCTTTATCATTTTAGCTGTATGTAGCTATATTACCCCAGGATTTGCCCAGGCAAAGTTACAAGAACCTGTTATTACAGAACCGTCGCAACCATCTGCAAATAAAAACCTCCTTTATAAAGAACCTGTTTCTGTTTATACACGAGTAGATACCTACCCGGTTTACACCGGTGGCTTTATTGCGCTTCACTACTTTTTAAAAAACAACTTAAAGGCAGACGGAGAAACCGGGCGCGTTATTGCTACTTTTGTAATTGAAAAAGACGGCAGCGTAAGTAATATTGAAGTAGTACGCAGCTTTTCAGATAAAGCCAGGACAGAGGCATTAAGAGTTATAAAATTGATGCCCAAATGGAAACCGGGTATGGATAAAGGTAAAATTGTGAGAGTGCAATTTACCATACCAATTTCTTTCCCAACGCTATAGATACCGGCCCTGTTGTTATTTAGATTAATTAATATAGTATATTTATATCTACTTAATAAGTTGGTTTATGAAAAAGACGCTATTGATCCTTATCGTTATTTCATTTACGCTTAAAATACAAGCGCAAACCATATCTTACCAAAACACTCCGCTTTTAGAACATGCCGATACTATGCCCGAATACAAAGGTGGCATGGATGAATTTTATGAACGGCTTAGCCGCATCCATTATACCTTTTTAGACCGCATGTATGGCTGCCAGGGATCGGTAACGTTAATGATGGTGGTTGAAAAAGATGGAACCTTAAGTAATCTGAAAGTAGTAAACGGCCTGTCTGCAAAGCAGGATGAAGAAATACTGCGGGTTGTACGCAAATTAAACAAATGGAAGCCGGGAACGGCTAACGGACAACCAGTGCGCATGCTATGTACCGTCCCCATAAACTTTAAGATCAGGGAATCATAGTATCAGTTTTTTTACAGCAACGGTAACCTATTATGCTAAAAAGATTTAGCATATTTAGTGAACCAATATCAAACTGATTTTATGAAACCTAAAAAGCTATCCCCTGCTGCTCCGGCTGTTGGTAAAAATCCGCGTCGTACATTCATCAAAAACAGTGCAACACTGGCTGCCATGGTAGCTGCCGGTCCGCTGGTTAAAATGTCTGCATTTGCAGCTAATAAACCTGCTAAAGAATTAATAAACGGCTTGCAGGTAGGTATGGCCTCGTTTGCTGATGAAGGTGTTGATACAGTACTTGACATACTGCAAAAGCGAGGTGCCATAAACACTATCTTCTTAAATACTTTTACTTATGGTGATGGACTGTCTGGCAGGCAGGTTGGCGGGCAGCCGTTCCCCGATCATGGGCCACAGGAAAAAGACCTTAACTACCATGGTGGTAACTACGCCATCCCCCATACCCAATACTATAAAAACACGACTTTAAAAGATACACGGTCGCCTGAATATGGTAGCCGTGACTTAGTTGCCGAAGTGATTAAAGGCACCCGCAAACGCGGCATGAAAGTGTTTGCAACTATTGAAGACCAATGGCGCGATGATGTGCCGGGAATAGATGATTGCCGCGAAATAGACCTGATGGGTCGTAAAACAAAAACGACCTGTTTGTTCAACCCAAATGTCCGTGCTTTTTGGACAGCGTTAGCTACCGATACCTGTGCAAGTTATGACCTTGACGGCCTGGTGTTTTTTAACGAACGTAGCGGCCCACTATTAAACGCTTTGGGTGCAAGCCATTTGGTCGGTACCGTTGATCCTTCAAAATCAACTTGTTTTTGCCAGTACCACCAGGAAGCGGCTAAGAAACGCGGCATCAATTTCGAGCGCACCAAAGCAGGCTATCATAAACTGGATGCCTTTGCAAAAGCTGCTTTGGCTGATCAACGGCCAAGTGATGGGTATTACGTGGAGTTTCAACGGATCATGTTGGAATACCCAGAGATAGTAGCCTGGGATCAGTTATTTGATTATGGTAAGCATCAGATTGTTGACGATGTTTATAAAGCGATCAAAGCACTCGGCAAAAAACAATTAGTTGGTTTACATATTGAGCACGTTAATTCGTTTAATCCTTTCTTTCGCGCTACACGTGATTATGCTGACCTGGCCACGCGGGTTGACTTCCTGAAGATCGTGGTTTATAACAATTGCGGCGGCGAGCGTTACCAGCATTTTATCAAAAACATAGGTTCGACCATGTTCAAGGATATACCGCATGAGGAAATAATGCGGTTTAACAGTCGGTTATTAGGTTACAGTGAGAGTGAAGCATCTTATGATGACTTACCTATGGCCGGCTTATCGCCGGATTATGTTTACCGCGAAACTCAGCGTGCTCTTAAGGGGGTTAAAGGCAAATGCCTGATATTTCCGGGCATTGATATTGGTATCCCAACAGGGAAGAACAGTCGTAAGCAATCACCAGATGATGTTTATAAAGCTACACTCGCTGCTTACAAAGCCGGTGCCGATGGCATTATCATATCCCGTAAATACTCTGAGATGAAACTCAACCTTATTGATGCCGCCGGACGAGCGATCCGCGAAGCGACGAAAGGTTAATCCCACTTAAAATATTATATGAAAGAAGAAGCAAAAGACGGAATTTCAAGACGTAAATTTATGCAGGCCGGCGGTATGCTTGCTGCCGCTGCAGCAATACCTGTTACAGTTAAAGCCGCTACTGATAAGCCTGTAGACAACATCGCGAAAACAGAAGAAGACTACCTCCAATATATAGACCCCACAATAGGCAACATAGCCCCACTGTTAAACACTAACCGCCCGGTGGTACATTTACCTAACCAAATGGTACGCACGCACCCAAGGCGCCAGGATTACCTGGACGACCAGGTTTCGGGGTTTCCGTTATTATCATTGAACGTTATTACACCACAGGTTATCTTTTCGGTTAGGCCCGCAAAGGGCACGCTTACTGATGCCGATTGGAACGAACGCCTGACTTATGATCATGATATGGAAGTAACCCGACCATGGTACTATGCAACTACACTGATAGATAAAGACATCCGCGTTGAACATACCGTTGGTAAAAGAGGCGGCATGTACAGGTTCAAATACCCAAAAGGTGTGGCTAAACATGTGTTGCTTACGCATTGCTATGACAATGGGTTATATGATATAGCGGCAGACGGCAGCATTACCGGTACCGAAATAGTAATTGACAGTATCCATGCGCAACGAGGTAAGGCTTACATGTATGGTACCTTTTCGGGCAGACCAGTGAGCGCTAAATTAAATGGCGATAAAGACTGGGGCAAGTACACCGTGCAAGGTGCATTGGCTACGCCTAAAATGATGAATGGCGAAAAGATAGCGATGACCTATGGCAAAGCCGACGGCGATACCGTAGAATTTAGATTTGCAGTTTCATTCATCAGCCCCGAGCAGGCTAAGAAGAATTATATGGAAGAGTTTGCCCATATAACTTTCGACCAATTAGCTGCACAGGGTAAGGAGATCTGGAGAAAAGAGATAGGCAAGATAAAAGTTGAGGGTGGCACAGTTGGGCAGAAACGAACTTTCTATACAGCGCTTTACCGCAGCTATGTGCGCATGTTTAACATCACCGAGACCGGCGGTAAATATTATAGTGGTTATGATAACCAGGTACATGACGATAAACGCAACATGTATACCGATGACTATACCTGGGGCGACTACATAGCACAGCACCCGTTACGCTGCATACTCAACCCGACGCAGGAAGGCGATATGCTGCAATCATACGTTAACATGTATGAGCAGAGTGGCTGGATGCCGGAGTATCCCAAAGTTTTTGGCGACAGGCCTGGTATGTTCGGCTTCTATTCGGCGGTGATGTTTTTAGATGCCTATCGTAAGGGCATTCACAATTTCGATACAAAGAAGGCACTTGAGGGCATGTTAAAGAATGCTGAGCAAGCTACCATGCTTGCCTCTACAAACGGCCCTAAAGGCGCCCTGGAGGATTTTTATTACCAAAAGGGTTACTACCCTGCCCTCAATATAGGCGAGGCAGAGAACGACGCTGTGGCTAAAGCAAAGCGTAGCGCGCGATCTGCGGTAGCAGTTACATTAGCGGCAAGCTATAACGATTGGGCGGTTAGCGAATTAGCAAAAGAATTAGGCAATAGCGCAGTACACCTTAAGTACGCGCCACGAGCCAAGAACTATAAGAACTTATGGAGTAATGAAAAGACCCTGTTCATGCCTAAAAATGATAAAGGTGAATGGGTGCCCATCGATCCAAAATCGACCGACAGGACTTATAATAATCAATCGTATTACAACGAGAACAACGCTTATACCTATAAATGGAGTGTTACGCATGATATCGAGGGATTGATTGAGCTAATGGGCGGTAAGGATAAATTTGAAGCTGAGCTCGACCAATATTTTCGTGAAGGTTTGGGCACCAGTCGTGGAGGCTTCTATGCAAAGTTCCCTGATATGACGGGGTTGATAGGCCAGTTCTCTATGGGCAATCAGTGTTCTTTCCAGATCCCGTTCTTTTTTAATTACACTAATAACCCGTGGAAAACCCAGAAATGGACGCGCTATATATTGGATGTTTACTTTAAAGATAACGTATTAGGTGTTTGTGGCGATGAAGATGGTGGTTCAATGTCGTCGGTGGTAGTATTTATGGGGATGGGCTTCTTCCCTGTTAAGCCGGGGTCGCCGGTGTATACCATTACAAGTCCATTGTTTAGTAAGGTGACTATCGACCTGCCTAACGGCAAGGTATTTACGTTGATAGCAAAAGGATCGTCAAAAACTAAGAAGTACATCCAGTCGGCAGCTATGAATGGTAAGAAGTTGGATAAGCTATGGTTCTCACACCAGGACCTGGTAAACGGAGGTACTTTAGTTTTGGAAATGGGTGAAATGCCGGTGAAAGCATAGCATGTGATCCACTTTAAAATATGGATCACTTGGATCACCTTTTTTTCATAACTAACTGTAAATAAATTATTTACAGTTTTGAGCGGATCACCGTGGATCACTTGTAAAGCTTTAGGTAAAGTTATTTAATTAACTTATAATAAGAGATTTATGAATTTTATCGATTTCCTGACTTTTTAGGGTGGATCGGTCAAAGTGGATCATGCCTAAGAATCTTAGGTATCGGTCGTATGTTGATAATGACGCGTGCATAATTGCGCCGTAGATGCAAAAGCCTGGTAGAATAATTAAAGTGAAATGAATAGCGTGCCGTAGGTACGCCACTTAGGTTTCGTACCTACGGCACGAATTGTCTTTTATAATTCTTCTTCTACCGACCTTTAACCCCTACGGGGTTAGGTGGCGGATAACAAAAAAAGCCCTTATTAAATGATAAGGGCTTTTCTATTTCTATTAGCTTGCTAATTACTCAGCAGCTGGTGTTTCTTCTGTATCAGCAGCTTTCTTTTTAGCTGGTGCTTTTTTTGCTTTTGGAGCAGCTTCTTCAGCCGGTGCAGCAGTTTCTGCTACAACTTCCGGAGCAACCTCAGCAACCGGTGCCGGTTTAGCTGCTGCTTTTGCTTTAGGTGCCGGTGCAATATCTTCTGCTACCGGTGCAACTGCAAAAGGAATAACTGATACGTATGAACGGTTATCTGCTTTCTTTTTGAAAACTACTTCGCCTGCTGCTAAAGCAAATAAAGTATGGTCTCTGCCGATACCTACGTTTAGGCCCGGATTGTGTTTTGTACCACGCTGACGTACGATGATGTTACCTGCTATTGCCGGCTGACCACCAAATATCTTGATACCTAAACGTTTGCTATGTGACTCGCGGCCGTTTCTTGAACTACCGGCCCCTTTTTTGTGTGCCATTTTCTTATATTTTTATGACCGGCCTTTCGGCTGATCGTTTTAAAAATCTGATTATAAAGTGATACCGGTGATCTGGATCTTGGTAAATTGCTGACGGTGACCGTTTTTCTTTTTGTAACCTTTTCTTCTTTTCTTTTTGAAGACAATTACTTTATCACCTTTTAAATGTGACAGGATCTTAGCTGATACCTTAGCACTTTTCAAATCAGTTCCTAATTTGAATTTACCTTCGTTTTCTGCTAACAACACATTGTCAAATTCAATATTAGCGCCCTCATCTCCTTGTAATCTGTGTACAAAGATCTGCTGGTCTTTAGCAACTTTAAATTGCTGTCCTGCTATACTTACTATTGCGTACATGGTTTGTTAATTAATGTTTTAAAATTCGAGGTGCAAATATAGGTAATTGTATTTCAAATTACAACACATCTTTTATTTTTTCTGATCGCCCTCTACTTTGTTCAATACCTGGTTAATTTCTTTAATTACGCCAAGGTTAGCATCAATCAGCCGGATATCCCCGTCAAAGTTAGTGTCAAACACCATCTTTTTGCTTTTCCGCTTATATTTAAACTCTATAATATAACGCACCGGCTGTTTCGCCCCTGCTTTTACACTGTCGCCGGTTTCATCCACCGGGAAATCCCAAAAACCGAGATCGGCAGCCTTGCGGTGCAGGTATAAAAGGTCATCTTTACTTAGATGCAATTTCATTTTAACCAGGGAATCGGCACGGTTTAAATATTGATAGTCGCCGGTTTTAGAATCATACTTATTCACCAAACTATCGCGATTACCATACTGGATGCTCATTGATTCGAACTCGCTAAACTTATATGGCGCGTTTTTCAGCATGTGGTTATAGTAGTACAGGCAATAAAACAGAAACGGAAGGACAATGCTCAGCGCAAGGAATATTTTTTTTGACTTAGACAACATGAATTTAATTATTGAATTAATGAATTATTGAGTTATTGAATTAGTAAGTTTTTAATTAGTGAATCATTTACCGGAAACGGTTTTTCTCGAGGCCGAGGTGATTTTTAGAATTTGATTTGCATCGTCAAGTAAATAGGTCAAATCTGATTTAGATACCACTTCGGCATCAATCAGAACCTCCATCCAAAAAGCTGATTCATCTGCTTCTTCAACTACAGTAGAAAGTTTTGAGTGAAATTCTGCCTTTGACCGTGCCCGACAAGCGGCACGATAATTAGCGCCAACAGAAGATGACGACCTTAATAATTGCCTGCCAATTATTTTTGCTTCCTCTGTTTTAGGCAATGTTCTATAAAACTTAATATTATCGACAACAAACTTTTTTGTTCGGTTCTTAAACATCTCACCAAACTCTATTCTTTCAATATCAGCCATAAAAATCAATAATTCATTAATTCTATAATTCAATAATTGATTACAGGTCTTCTACGGGGATGGGATTACCATTAGTAAGCTCTCCCTCCCACTTACTAACTACCGCTGTTGCCATTGCGTTACCCAATACGTTGGTTGCAGATCGTCCCATATCTAACAACGGATCTATACCAATTAATAGTGCAAGGCCCGCTTCCGGTATACCAAACATGGCAATGGTACCTGCTATAACTACCAATGATGCACGTGGCACGCCTGCAATGCCTTTACTGGTTAACATAAGCGTTAACAGCATGGTAAGCTGTTGGGCGAAAGATAAATGAATACCATATGACTGCGCCAGGAACAACGAGGCAAACGTCATATACATCATAGAGCCATCCAGGTTAAACGAATAGCCTAAAGGCAGTACAAAGCTCACGATCTTATTGCTGCAGCCAAAGCGCTCCATCTCTATCAGTACGCGCGGATAAGCAGCCTCACTGGTTGATGTACCAAAGGCTACCAGCATTGCATCCTTAATACTGCTTACCAGCTTAAACACACGTCCCCTTAAAACGAAGAAACCTGCTAATATGATAATGGCCCATAAAACAATCAAGGAGAAATAGAACTCGCCAATAAATATGGCATAGGTCGACAAAATACTTAACCCCTGCTTGGCAACAATAGCTGTAATAGCGCCAAACACCGCTAACGGCGCCAGCTTCATTACATAGCCTGTAATCTTTAATATAACATGCGCAATGGCATCAAACGCCTTTATAACGATCTCTCCCATCGGGCCTATTGAGGCTGTGGCAACACCAAAGAATAAGGCAAACACAACGATCTGTAAGATCTCATTATTAGACATCGACTCAAAAAAACTCTTCGGGAACACATGGCTGATAAAATCCTTAAGTGATAGCGCAGACTTTTGAATGTCGGTACCCAAATGGCTATCCGGTAGCATCAGGTGCATTTCGCGGCCCGGCTGGAAAAGGTTTACCAGTATCATACCTAATAACAACGATACCAGCGTGGCGCTTAAAAACCAAAGCAGCGTCTTCCCGCCTATCCGGCCCACTGCTTTTATATCGCCTACTTTAGCTACACCAACAACTAATGTGGTGAACACCAATGGCGCAACAATCATTTTTATCAGCCTAAGAAAAATATCACTTAACAAAGTGAAATACTGCACCTTGCCCTCACGGATCGTATCGTTTTCTTTCCGGATCTTGGCTTGCGCCGATTTCTCTTTTTTAAGGTCTTTATATACAGTCGCGTTGGTATCTTTTAATAATATCAGCTTATTATCAATAACTTTGATGGTAGTTTCGGCGGCACTAATTTTGTTGTTGTAATCTTTAAGTACAGCAACGTTATAAACGTAACCAACAACTACGCCCAAAATAAGAGCGATGAAAATATAAAGGGTGAGTTTGTTTTTCTTCATTTCTAAATATAGCGATGCGAAGCTACAACTATTTACTATTTTGCTAAAAATATTAATTTTAAACCATGAGCACAGCCACATATGGCTTACAGGATATAAAAAAAGAGCTGCAACACTTATCGGGATTGCATATTGCCGAGTTATGCCTGCGCCTTGCAAGGCATAAAAAAGACAATAAAGAGTTATTAGCTTACTTATTATTTGAGGCCGATAATGATGCTGCCTTTATTGAAAAGGTAAAGGCCGAAACAGGATTTATGTTTAGCCAACTACCCGTACGCAGCTATGAAGCCGCCAAATACCTGCGTAAAATTTTAAGGCTGATTGGTAAATACACCAAGTTCATGGCATCAAAAGAAGCCGAGATAGAACTATTGCTGAACTTCTGCACCAGCTATATACAATATGCCGACAGGCATACATCTTACAAACCACTACGCCTCATACTAATAAGACAGATTGAAAAAGTGCGTACCGCAATTGGCAAACTGCACGAGGATATGCAGTACGATTTTATAAACGATTACAACCTGGTGCTTGACGATGCCGAGAAAAAATTAAGCTGGTTTAGCAAGAGCAATTATATGTTGTAACATTACTCCTATCTTTGCATCTAATAACAAACTTACCTATAACTGTGGCCGAAAAGGAAATTGTCTTTAAGCAAATATTTGAAGCTAATTCAAAAAAGATATTCCATTTATGCTATGGTTATACCGGGGATGATGATGCTGCGAACGACCTGCTACAAGAAACATTTTTAAAAGTTTGGCAAAACCTGGATAAATTCCGTAACCAGGCAATGATCTCAACGTGGATATATCGTATAGCGGTTAATACCTGCTTAACCTATTTAAGGTCAGAGAAACGCCAGGCTAAAGATGAGCTTACTCCGCAGATAGCCGAAACTAAAATGGAGGAAGTTTCTAACAAGAACGAACAAGTGGCGTTATTGTATAAATGTATATCAAAGCTTGAAGAGTCGGAAAGAATTATAATAACAATGGTGCTTGATGAATTACCCTATCCCGAAATTGCAGAGATCTCGGGTATATCCGAAGGCAACTTAAGGGTTAAAATTTTCCGTATTAAACAGAAATTGACAGAATTATATAATCAGTATGAAAGACTTTGATCATTTAATGTCGGTTTGGCAGGAACAGCCAAAAAAGGATCAGCTTTCAGTAGATGATGTGCTGAAGCAGGTGAAGAAGGGAATGAGCGCAATGAGCAGAAAATTGTTATTGGGCATAATAACTATGTCTGCTTCATTTATAGGTTTGTTAGCGATAATGTTATTTTTGGTATTTACCTCATGGGTAACATATGCCGGCATTTTTATCGTTTTGATAACCGTATTATTATATGGGCTGGTAATGTTTAGAGATTACCGTATTATCAGTAAGCAAGACATTACCACCAACCCTACTGAATATTTGCAAGGTTTAAAAGAATATCAAAAAAGCCGGGCCACGGTTTATGGCTGGTTATTTTATGTTTACATGCTATTAATAAGCTGTGGTTTAGTACTTTACTTTTTCGAAGTATTGCAAAGCGCATCAACTGCATTTAAGGTAGCGGCTTACGGGTTAAGCGCATTGTGGTTTTTATTCTGTACTTTTTATTTAAGGGGCCGTTTTGTTAAGAATGAGCAGGAAAAAGTAAATCTGATGATTGACCGTTTAATTCGTTTGCAAAACCAGTTTGATTAAGGGCTTTTCCAGGTAGCAAAGCCTGCCGGTAAAAAATATTACTATTAATATACCGGCAAGCCGCATAAAGTGAGAGGGTTTAGTTTAACACCTCTAAAATAACACATATCTTATTGATTTATAAAACTTTAACAAACGTTAACAAACAAGTTAATTTATGTTAAATCTTAACCCCGGTAGCGGCCCAAAATAACACGTAGGTTTTAGACTGATTCTTTACCCTTACAGCGGTAAGCACGCGCTTCGGGTCTGGGTGCACATTTAAGGCGTGGATATTATGGTGATCGTTTTCTGTTCTGAAATTCTTGTTTGTCCATTTGGCAAGATCGTGCACTACATAGCTAAAGTTAGGATCGGTATCGGGTACGTCATTGGCCCAATCGGGCACAACAATGTTTTTCGTTTCCGAACCATCGTTATAAATTAATTCATATTGCAGCTTAGATTTACCATAAGCACTGGTTAAGCAGATATAAAGATCAGCATACTTATTTTTAGGCGTTTTGATAGTGAACGCGGTAGAATCCGTTAATAACATAGCCTGGTTCTTGGTAGCGTCGTTATTATTATAATGCAATAATATTTCCGGGTGATGGTCGGTCGCCGCAATCAATGAATTATCAGCTATGGCTTTAGGATTAGTTTCGCCGTTTGCCAAAGCTGCAGCAGTGGTTAAATAGCCATTCTCGCGGTCCACCCCTTTTGTCCAGGATATTAGTTTACCATTGGTTAATGTAGTTACCGGGCGGGTGTTTAACAAATCGCTGATATCTATCTGAATTACTTTATTGGTTTGATATTTGTACCCGGCGCTAAATATTAAACTACTGAAAGCTAACGCGATAAATAAATATTTTTTGGTTGATTTAAGTTGCATGGTATAAAGTTATAATTGTTGTTTATTTTGTGTAGCCATTAAAGTTAATAATGAAAACCAAATCGTACACCATAGTAGTCAAAATAACCTTAGTTATAAGCATGGGGTTGTATGCGGTTTCGCTAACACAGCAGGCCTACTGCATTTCAGGCGCTTGCGGTAACCATTGGTCGGGTATATCATTAGTTGCACTTGGCGCAATTGGCGGTATTATGAGCGCGGCCGGGTTAACATGGTATGCTAACCCTTTAATATGGGCGGCATGGTCGCTTATTAAAAAGAAGCCGAAAAGAGCAATATTTTTCAGCCTTTTAGCAACGCTGCTTTCCGCATCGTTTTTATTAGCCACCCGCATATCTGACGTCCAGGCCGATGTAACATCATACATAACAGACTATAGAATAGGCTATTGGTTATGGCTGGCAAGTATGGCCACGACGCTGACAGGTAGTTTAATTGTCCACCTGTTAAGCAGGAATAACCTGTCGGTAATAAACAACCGGATAGTATTACAGGTCGACTTTAATAACCGGTGCGCTACCGGTGTAAAACTTATTGCCGACGACAACATCCTCCGCAAGGGCAAGAAGAAAATAAAGCTACACGATAACTTACAGGCTATTTTATGGGATTATGACTATGACGATAAGAAAGTGGATAACCTGGCTGTTATAGCCGTAATAAATTATAGCTTTAAAGAAAATTGTTGGGTTGCCGAGTTTAATTTTGATGACCTGAAGCATGAATCAGAGCGCGGACATGCCTTGCTGGATAATTGATTGCAATGCCTGTACAATCATTACTCATTTTTTATATTTTTGCATGGGCTTGAAAAACAGCATTAGCTCTTGCCCTACTACCAATAAATGGATATATCAGTTGTAATACCTTTATATAACGAAGTTGAATCATTACCCGAACTTACCTCATGGATAAGCAAAGTGATGGATGAAAACGGCTTCATGTACGAGATCATTTTAGTTGATGACGGCAGTACAGACGGCTCATGGGAGATGATCCAAAAGCTGCGTTTAAACAACCCCTTTATAAAAGGCATTAAATTCAGGCGCAATTATGGCAAGTCTGCCGGTTTAAACGTGGGTTTTGATGCAGCCGAAGGCAATGTGGTTATCACCATGGATGCGGATTTGCAGGACAGCCCCGATGAGATTCCTGAACTTTATCGCAGAATCACAGAAGAAAAATACGACCTGGTATCCGGCTGGAAAGCCAAACGGTACGACCCAATTACTAAAACCGTCCCTACCAAGCTGTTTAATTATGCAACACGCAAAATGTCGGGCATCAACAACCTGCACGATTTTAACTGCGGATTGAAGGCCTACCGTAAAGCCGTTGTCAAAAACATAGAGGTTTATGGCGAAATGCATCGCTATATACCGGTTATAGCCAAATGGGCGGGCTTCACCAAAATAGGCGAGCAGGTAGTCGAACATCGTGCACGTAAATATGGCACTACCAAATTTGGTATGAGCCGTTTTATAAATGGTTTCCTGGATTTACTGTCGATATTTTTTGTTGGCAAATTTGGCAAGCGCCCAATGCACTTTTTTGGCGCTATGGGTAGTTTAAGCTTTTTTGCAGGAACGGTTTGCGCTTTATGGATAATCGGCGATAAATTGTATGACATCGCTAATCACATAAAATATCAGCGCGAAGTAACAGCACAGCCATTGTTTTACATTGCGTTGGTAGCCATTATAATAGGTTCGCAGCTTTTTTTAACCGGCTTTGTTGCAGAACTGGTAGCCCGCAGCGCCCCCGAGCGGAATAAATACCAGATAGAAGATAGTATCTAATGTGCAGATGCGTGGATATGCAGATGTGCAAATGCTTAAACAAATAAAAATCTAATAACCCAAATAATCTGCACATACGCACATTTGCATATTTGCACATCAAATAAATATGCTTTTCTCCATCATCATACCATTATACAATCGACCGCAAGAAATAAAAGAACTGTTGGAAACCCTTACCCTGCAGACCTATAAAAACTTCGAGGTACTGATTATTGAGGATGGATCAAAAGATGACGCTGAGCAAATAGTTAAAAGTTTTTCTGATCAGCTTGATCTGAAATACTTTGTAAAAGAAAACGCAGGCCAGGGCTTTGCACGTAACTATGCTTTTGAACGAGCCAAAGGCGACTACTTTATTATATTCGATTCGGATTGTTTGATCCCTGAAGATTACCTGGAAATAGTCAACAACTCGCTTACCGAAAACAGGCTTGATGCCTACGGCGGCCCGGATGCAGCTCACCCATCATTTACTCCTACTCAAAAGGCAATTAGCTACGCCATGACGTCGCCTTTTACAACCGGCGGCATCAGGGGCAATAAAAACAGTATAGGGCAGTTTCACCCGCGTAGTTTCAATATGGGCATCTCGAGGCGGGTCTGGGAAAAAGCCGGTGGGTTTATTATCACCCGCTCCGGCGAGGACATAGAATACAGCATCCGCATACATGCTATGGGTTTTAAGATTGGCTTAATTCCGCGGGCAAAAGTTTACCATAAACGCCGCACCAGTTTACTGCAATTTTATAAACAACTCCATTTTTTTGGCAGGGCGCGTATTAATGTTTATAAGTTCTTCCCTAACGAGCTTAAAGCAGTACATTTTTTTCCGGCAATATTTACGCTATGTGTCTTATTTACAGTCATTTCCAACATATTTAACTGGCAAATTGCCACCTTATGTAATATAATTGCATTACTTATTATTTTGTTGATATTTTTTCACTCATTAAGTAAAAATAAGTCAGTAAAAATTGCATTTTTGAGCATACTGGCTTCCTTCATCCAGCTAACTGCCTACGGGCTTGGTTTTATGCAGGATTTTTGGAAGCGCGTAATATTAAAAAGCTGGTAAATTAAGTATGTATCACCCCTTTTCTATAGCAGAAACAACAAAGTCTGCCTGGACAATTTTCAAGAAAAACTTTGTAACTATAATTGTTTATTCATTTATATCGTTTTTGCTGCTTTCTGTTTTAGGTATCATTACCGAGTATGTGATCTCGCCCGAAGCTTTCTGGGGTAAAATGCTGGTATCGTTTATTATGATATTTATACAGGCCTATACCACGCTGGGCCTTTACAAATTAATATTTACGGTTATTGACAGCGAATATTACGAATTTGAGTTCAGGCAGGTGTTACCGGCATTTAAAAGCATAGTAAGCTATTTGATTGTGGTTTTCTTTATCGCCTTCCTGGTAACGACGTTTCACTTCCTGATGACCAGGTTTGATGATTATCCTAATATCCAAACCTTGTTAGAAAACGGTGCCGCTTTAGTAACGTTATATATAGCATTGCGGATCATGTTTTTCATCACGTTTGTGGTTGATGATCAGTCCGGCGCTTTCGAATCCATCCGCCAAAGCTTTCAGCTAACCAAAGGGTATTTCTTTAAAGTATTGACTATGCTTTGCATCATTTTATTATTCATAGCATTACCGGCGGCCATATCAAGATATGACGGATTTGGTTTTGTATCTATCGCCATAATATTTACCTACCCTTTCGTTAATATAATATTAGCAGTAACCTACCGCAAGCTGGTTTACAGCCACCAGGATGTGGATGATGATATTGCCGAAACAAATTAAGTTATGGGTTTAAAAGCCACTTTAAGTAAGGTTTTTGCGGCTTGGGTAAATAAAGATCTTAACCGGATCCGCAAAAACGCGGCATCAATCCAACAGAAGGTATTTGAACAATTAATTGAACGGGCCAATACTACCGCTTTTGCGCGCGACCATTATTTTGGCGATATAAAAACTTACGAGGATTTTAAACGCCTTGTCCCTATCCGCGATTACGAAGAACTTAGCCCCTACATTAAACGTGTTGTTGATGGCGAGGTTAACGTGCTTTGGCCGGGCAAGCCAACTTATCTTACCAAAACCTCCGGTACTACATCAGGGGTAAAATATATCCCCATCAGCAGCGAAAGCATGCCCGAGCATATTAAAGCCGCTCGTAATGCGCTATTAAGTTATATCCATGAAACCGGCAAAGCCGATTTTTTAGACGGCAAAATGATCTTCCTTCAAGGCAGCCCGGTATTAGCAGAAAAAGCAGGTATACCAACCGGAAGACTATCAGGCATCGTTGCTCATCACGTGCCGGATTATCTGCAAAAAAACCGACTGCCAAGCTACGAGGTGAATTGTATTGAAGATTGGGAGGAAAAGGTAGATGCCATAGTGCAGGAAACTATCAGCCAGGATATGCGCCTGATATCAGGCATACCACCCTGGTGCCAAATGTATTTCGACAGGCTTTCGGAACTATCAGATGGCAAAAAGATCAAGGACATCTTTCCAAATTTTAAATTGTTTGTATACGGGGGTGTAAATTTTGAGCCTTATCGCTCTCGAATGATGGATAGTATTGGTTTTAATATCGATACCATCGAGACCTACCCTGCATCCGAAGGGTTTATCGCCTTCCAGGATTCGCAAAAAGAAAAAGGCTTATTATTATTGGTTGATTCGGGCATATTTTACGAGTTTATCCCTACTGACGAATACTTTAATGAAAACCCGACCCGCATTAGCTTACAGGATGTTGAGTTGGATAAAAACTATGCATTAATACTGAATACTAACGCAGGCTTATGGGGATACAGCATTGGCGATACCGTAAAGTTTGTCTCAAAGAACCCTTATAAAATAGTTGTGACCGGGCGTATTAAACATTACATTTCTGCGTTTGGAGAACATGTTATTGGCGAGGAGGTTGAACAGGCGTTGATGGGTGTAGCCAACGAAGAAGGTGTTGATATTATCGAATTTACAGTAGCACCACAGGTAAATCCGCCGCAAGGCAAATTGCCTTACCATGAGTGGTTTATAGAGTTCGGAACCGAGCCAAAGGATCTAAAAGGTTTCGCCGCCAGGGTAGATAAAGCCCTGCAAGCAAAAAATATTTACTATTTTGACCTTATTGACGGTAACATTTTGCAACCTTTGATCATTCGAAGTTTGAAAAAAGACACGTTTATTAATTATATGCGTTCGCAGGGTAAGCTTGGGGGACAAAATAAAGTACCCCGTTTAGCTAACGACAGGAAGATAGCCGACGGATTAAAAGAATACATTCTTTAAATTGAGTAACCAAATTAAAAATATAGCCATTCTTGGCTCAACCGGCAGCATAGGCACGCAGGCATTAGAAGTGATAGGCGAAAACCCATCGCTATTTAACGCCTTTGTCATAACCGCAAATAATAACGCCCACCTGCTTATACAACAGGCTCTGCAATTTAAACCTGCTTACGCTGTTATCTGCGACGAAAGCAAGTATACAGATGTTAAACAGGCTTTGGCAAAAACAAATACCAAAGTTTTAGCAGGGATAAGTGCGATATGCGATATAGTAACCGATGCCGAGATCGACATCGTATTAACTGCAATGGTTGGTTTTGCCGGTTTAGAGCCTACCATAGCGGCTATTAAGGCCGGTAAGACAATCGCGTTAGCAAATAAAGAAACCCTGGTTGTGGCCGGCGAGTTGGTTAATACCCTTGCCAAACAGCACGGCGTTAAGATTTTACCTGTTGATTCTGAGCACTCGGCCATTTACCAATGCCTGGTTGGTGAGGAAAATAATAAGATTGAAAAGATCATATTAACCGCATCAGGAGGGCCTTTCAGGGGTAAGACAGCTGCTGATCTGGCCAATGTAACGCGCGAGCATGCATTAAAGCATCCAAACTGGGTAATGGGCGCCAAGATCACTATTGATTCGGCAACGCTGATGAATAAGGGGCTGGAAGTTATCGAGGCCAAATGGTTGTTTGATCTTACAGCGGATCAGATAGATGTTATTGTACACCCGCAATCAATTGTACATTCTTTGGTTCAATTTGAAGATGGTTCAATAAAAGCACAAATGGGCCTGCCGGATATGAAACTCCCAATCCAATATGCGCTGGCATCGCCAAATCGGTTAAAAAACAACTTTAAGCGTTTTAATTTTACTGATTACCCCGAGCTTACGTTTGAGAAGCCTGACATTATGACCTTTAGAAATTTAGGCCTGGCTTTTGATGCATTGAATAAAGGCGGCAACATGCCTTGCATTATTAACGCAGCTAATGAAGTAGCAGTTGCCGGATTTTTAAGCAACGCTGTAACATTCCTGGCTATGAGCAATCTTATTGAGAGCTGTATGCAACACATCAGCTACCAAAGCCAGCCTACCCTTGATGATTATTTGAATACTGACAAAGAAACACGCATATTTGCGCAAAATTTAATAAAACAAATGCCTGCAAAGGCTTATAATTTGATATAGAGAAGAATGAGTATAGTAATTATGGTTGGCCAGTTAATACTGGGACTTTCGATTTTAGTGATATTGCATGAGCTGGGCCACTTTTTAGCCGCAAGGGCGTTTGGTATTAAAGTAGATAAATTTTACCTGTTTTTTGACGCCTGGGGTATCAGCTTATTTAAATTTACTTACAAGGATGTTGAATATGGTATTGGTTGGCTACCGTTAGGCGGCTATGTTAAAATTGCGGGTATGATCGACGAGTCGATGGATACTGAGCAAATGGCGGGCCCGGCACAACCATGGGAGTTCCGTTCTAAACCGGCCTGGCAACGGCTGATTGTAATGCTTGGCGGTGTGTTTGTAAACATAGTATTGGCGATAGTTATTTTTTGGATACTTACTGCAAGATTAGGCGACACCTATATAGCAAATTCAAGCATTAAATACGGTATTGTACCGGGCACCATAGGTAAAAAAATGGGCCTTGAAGCTGGTGACAAGATCACTGCCATAAATGGAAAAACCGTTGTTAAGTTTGAAGAGCTGATTAGTTCTAAAATCTTTACTGATCATACCATTTTGACTGTGCAAAGAGACGGTAAAACTATGGATCTTACTGTACCGGCCACTATTATAAATGACCTGTCAGATTATGGTATAGAACAGTTTATAAGCCCTCTGCCGCGATCAAAGTTCGCTATCGATTCGGTTGTTGCCGGTAGCGGCGCGCAAAAAGCCGGTTTAATAAAGGGGGATAGTATTGTAGCTGTAAACGGCACACAAGTGGTGTTTTACGATCAGCTACAAAGCGAACTGAAAAAATTTGCAGGCAAAACCGTTACGCTTGATGTTAAACGAAACAATGAGGTTAAACAATTAACCGCAGCTGTAAATAAAGAAGGCAAATTGGGTGCAAAAGACGGTGGAGGTGTTGTGCCCAAATTTATATTCCCTGAGGAAAAGACTATTAAATACAGCCTCTTAGGTTCATTACCAAAAGGTGCTGAAAAGGCATGGGATACATTCTCAGGTACAGCAAAAAGCATTGGCAAAGTATTTAAAGGCGAAGCTAAATTTAATAAAATAATTGGCGGGCCTGTAGCCATAGCAACTCAATTTGGCTCACGTATAGATTGGGTACACTTCTGGAGCCTGGTGGGTTTATTGTCAATAGCACTGGCTTTTACCAACTTGTTGCCTATCCCGGCACTTGACGGAGGCCACGCAGTGTTTTTAATTATTGAAATGATAAAAGGCAAGCCACTTAGCGATAAGTTCCTGGAGCGCGCCCAGATAGTAGGTTTTGTACTATTAATATCATTAATGGTATTTGTATTTGGCAATGATATTATTAAACAGGTTATGAAAGCTAAGCCGTAAAGCATTTTTAGTTCAATAACGTTGTAAAACAAAAGAGGCCGTTTCTACTATGAAACGGCCTCTTTTGTTTGGTATATTTTTAGTTTTTTTAAACTGTCGGATCAATAGCGTCATCAATTGTAACTGGCTTGTTCTTTTTAATACAAGCTGCAACGATAAGGTTAACAATTGCATAAAAAACTAAACTAAAACCAACTGCAGTAGCTTCATTTTTTAACGTTGGTTCTAATTTGGCTTTAAACTCGCCATTTTGAAATGTTTTTGCAACCTCATCAATTTTATCCTGATCCATCCCCATTTTGGCTAAACGCTCGGTCATCACAGCCTCAGATGCGTCATTGATCTTGGTCGGCATGTCCGGGTCAATAAATTTAAAAAGGATAAAGCTATATAATATGGTGATCAATATTATAAAAACAGACATTGTCATCAAACTCTTAAACGCGGTGCCAAAGCTCCAAAAACCGCCGATATTCTTTCTAATTTCGATGCCAAAAATCACCAGCAGGGCAATAACCACTACCGCGCTAAACAACTGTACCCAAATATTGGTAAATGCCATAAGCGGATTAACGATTCTGAATACTATTGATAGGACGACATAGATACCGCCAATTAACAGGCCGTAACGAATGCCAAGTTTGCCTATGGTTGCTTTTTGTGTTTGATCTTCCATTGTGTTTATTTTAAGGTTAAATAAATGATTCCAATATACTTAATACGGGCATGTCAAACTCTTTGTTCACTGCTTTTGCAGCAATAACCGTTTTATCGTCGGCAGTAGGGCTTGTGTTATGGAAAAAGCACATCATTGGGTAAAACAGCTCTTTCAATTCCGAATCTTCGGGCAGTTTGGTTGCTACCTTTGCTATTTCATCTACAGGGCTCTCCATTAAGATCTGGTTGGCTATTACAGGCTCATAAATGCGGTATTCGTCCTGGAACTCATCTTCATCAACCAATAAAAATTCTTTCAAATAATCTTCCAGTTCGGGTTCGATATCTTCGTCTTCACACTCATTTAAATATAGCAGCAGGTTTAATAGTTCTGTACCCCTGTCTAAAGTTTGCTCTTCTATGCTCTCCCATTCGGGTGTATCCAAATAATCTTCTTCCAGCTTTTTTACATCGGCGCTGAAAAAGTTGATCATCAGCATATCAAAAAACACTTCGCGCAGGGTTTCCATTTGCGGGTGGTTATCAAACGCAGCGTCCAAAGCATCAACCTTAGTTAAAAAGTCATCCTCTAATTCAAAAACTGACTGAAACTCGCCATGTATTTTGGTAACGTCTATTCCGCTATGTTTTGAAAAAGCCTGCAACGCAGCGCCAAGTGCAATTTCTATTTTTGGATCTATCATGATAAACTCGATTTAAATAAATGATTATTGTTACAGGTTAACAGCACTTGTCCTTTTAATGTTTCCCCCAAATAAGGCGAGTTGTATGATTTAGACTTGTTATTATCCTTTGTGTATTCCCATTCGGCAGTCATATCAAATACAACCAGGTTGGCTTTTCCGCCTGCCGTTATGGTTACTTGTTCCACATCCAGTATAATGCGTGGGTTAATAGCTAATTTTTGTACGATCAGGTCAATTGATAAACCAGCTTTTAAAGCCAGTGAAAGCACCGTTTGAAAGCCAATAATTCCAAACTCGGCAACTTCAAACTCTACATCCTTAAACTCTATCTCGTGCGGGGTGTGTTGCGATACTATAGCGTCTATTGTTCCGTCTTTTAAACCGGCTATAAGCACTTTTACATCTTTATGGGTGCGCAAGGGTGGTTTTACTTTATAAAGGCTGTCAAAGCCCGCTAATACATCATCAGTGAGTACCAGGTGGTGGGCAGCCACGTCGCAAGTTACATTTAATCCTTTTTTCTTTGCCTCTTTTATCAGTTCGACAGAACGGGCTGTGGATATGGTACTAAAGTGAATTTTAGAATTTGTGTATTCGGCCAGGTAAAGATCGCGCGCTATCATTAGCTCCTCCGCCAATGATGGGATACCTTTCATACCCAATAATGTGCTCATTTCACCCTCGTTTACTTTTGCCTTTCCGGCGATGGCGGTATCTTCAGGATAGGAGAAAACAGTTGCTTCAAAACCTTTGGTATAAAGTAATGCACGTTCCATTAAACCTGCATCCTGCACGGGACGATCTCCGTCTGTGAAGGCTTTTGCACCGCTCAGGTACATATCATACATTTCGGCAAGGTCTTTACCCTCGCGTTTATGCGATAGTGTTCCTAACGGATATACATCTACCAGGTTACCTTTTGCGCGGTTAAGCAGGTATTCAACTTCGGCTTTCGAATGTACGGGTGGTTGGGTGTTAGGCATTAATGCTATTCCGGTAAACCCTCCGGCTGCTGCAGCGGCGGTGCCGGTTTGCAGGTTTTCTTTACTTTCAAGGCCAAGCTCGCCTATGTTACAATTAAGGTCGAAGAAACCCGGTGACAGATATTTGTCTGTGGCATCAAACACTGTAACGTCGGCTTTAATATCTTTGGCAATTTCAGTAATAGTTCCGTTTTTTATTAAAATATCAGCAACTTGTTGATTAAAAGATGAGTTGGGATCAACAATTGTAGCGGACTTGATAAGCAAATTCATTAGCGCTGCTTTATGTGTGGATTGAGGTTGATGTTTCCGGTTGTGAAATCGCTCTAATCGCAGGATTATAGTACCTGGTAAGCACTATTTCGGCAGCCAGAAATATCAATGCCAAAATTATACAAAGTTTCCATAATTGCACACCAAAATCTGCCTGGCTCACAATATCTTTTACCGAGCCTTTGGTTGCTTCAATAACATTGCCCTTATCAGGGATAATTTTATTTAACTCGGCAGCCGAATAATAACTCAGATCAGACTCGCTCCTGTTATCGTTAAAAGCCATCACAGACACTATACTATCCTGTTTTTTAAGTTCATAAAGCCCGGTTTCCTGCAATTGGTCGGATACATATAACAGCGTGCTTCCCTCCTGTTGCTTTACATCAGGTATAATGCTTTGCTTACCTTTTACTAATTTCAACAATTGCTTTTCGGATGATTGAATGGGCGTGGTTTCAACCGTCTCGTCATGTCCCAACGAATAAAACAAAGGTTGATCATGACCGCTTAGCAGTGCTATCCTAAACATAATCGGCACAAAAAGCGCGTGGCGCGGCAGATTACTAAAGTCTTCATTCAATGGTACTGCAGCTAAATACACTTTGCCTTTGCCGCTGTTATATCCGGCCCAAAAAGCCTGCCCGCCTTGTAATTGCATCAAGGTTTCGTTGCTGCCTGATGATATGCTTAGTTGAAAATATTTTTTAATCACCGGCAGGTCCGGGTTTGACGGGAAATCTTCGAATATATTTTTAAATACCGGGTTCTGTAAGTTTAATGATTGTACCTTAATATTTTCTGTAGCCAGCTTTTCGGGATATGCTGCCCCCATTTGTAGCAGGAATGATTTATAACTTGCCAAATCAGCATCAATAGCAGGGAATACTGCCAGCGTGCCGCCTTTAGCCACGAAGGTTTTTAATTGTTGCGATAAACCCGCAGATACGGCTTTAACATCACTGACAACAATTAAAGGGTATGTGCTCAAACCGGCGTAATCTACATTACCATCAGGAACACGGCGGGCGTTAAAAAACTGGTCGGTGCCAAATACTGCTTTCAGGTATGGATTAAACGTGCCACCATCGATCAGCAACACCTGCATTTGCTGTTTAACGTTGAAAGTGAAATAGAATTGGTTATCAAACGTAACCGGGTTATCCTGTAGTGTTATCTCTCCGCGTTGCCAGCCCGGTTTTAAGCCCGAAAATGTAAGCGTGTCGTTTTGAACAGACCGCGCCTTTAATGTAAAACCACCCAAAGCTTTTTGCTCGCCATTGATAGATAGCTTTAAAGGTATTTTAATGGCGTCTTCCCCGGCATAGTTATGCAGTTTAACAACCAGTTTTTCTGTTTCGCCGGGACGATGGATAGCGCTTAGCAACCAAACCGAATCAACAGCCACATTAGCGGGTGCGTTGGCGCTTAGCTGCACCAGGGTAACATGCACACCCGTATCAACTTTTAAAGACGGGCCATGGGTGATATTTTTTTGAAAGTCGGATATGATATCTATCGACCTGCTTGCTCCCGGCTGCATGGTTAATAGGTTTTGTTGCCGGTCAATTATTTGCTGCAAACTACGGCTGCGGGGGCTGATCTTCACTGCATCTACCGCGTCATTAAACTCTTCGCGGCTTAATAAACGCTGGTGTTTGCCTTCAAAATCCTGGGTAAGCAGCTGGAACCTGTCATTCATCGAATAAGCCGATACGATCTCTTTGGCCCGTCGCTTAGCTTCGTCTAACAATGAGCCTTCCCTGTTAAGGGTTTGCATGGAGTACGAATTATCAAGGAATACGCTTATAGTGCGTTGCGCGCCAGCATTTGCATTATTATGATTTGATAAATATGGCCTGGCAAATGCCAACACCAGAAAGAATAATGCCAATAAACGTGCTAACAGTATTAGGCGTTCTTTTAAATTTCTGCGGGATGATTGTTGCTCCTGGATCTCTTTAAGAAACTGGACATTGCTAAAGTAGACCTTCTGATATCGCCTGAAATTGAACAGGTGCACCAATATGGGTATGGCCAGGGATAGTAATGCAAATAAAAAGGCAGGATATAAAAAGTGCATCTTTTGTTGGCTATAGGGCGATACTCAAATGTATAAAATTAAAAGCAAAGCGCCATTAACAGCGCAAGTGTTTCACGAGGATGTGACACACTTGAAACAGATGAAACACTTTTTCTACCTAATAAATTGATAATTAATTATTTACAAAAAATAAGTGAAACAAAATGAAACACTTTTTTAGTCGTAACTATTTGACAGATAATTGGTTATAAAAAATTTATTTGTTTAAACAAATGACGTGCCTGACACGATCAATCTTATCATTATCTAATTGACAATCAACTAAATATCATAAAAAACCCAATTTTCTAACTTATCTACGATGGTGTTTTTTCTTCTTTTTATGCACCTCGGCTTTATGTTTTTTCTTTGTCTGTTTTGGTTTACTTGCTTTTTCTTCTGTTGGCTTTTTAACAGGTTCAGAAACCACAGCCTTATCTTTTACCGAAGTAGAGTCTTTGCTTAGTTGCTTTACGTTAAAACTATTGTTGTATAAGCTATACTCCAGCTTACGTTTAGCGCCGGTTGCCTTGGCCGACGGGCCGCTTCCCTCGTAGATAGGGAATTCACGGACGAATTTCCCTTCGGATATATAGAAATTGTCATTACCCCGATAGCCTTTGCGTTGCGAACTGGTAAGTTTAGGAAAATCAAGTTTCTCTACCTTTTTTTCATAAAACTCATAGGCATAAATTGTATTATAGTTTATGGTGTCTTTACGTTTGGCTTGTAGTAATATTTCAGGGTGGCCATCTATATCCATGTCAGAATTATAAACGTCTACAATTGTACCGTTTACATCACCTGTCGTAGTGGTGAATTTCTTTCCTGATGAGTCTGAGTGGAGTATCAATAGTGAACCCGTATCAACTGCGCCCCTGCCCCAGCTTAAAATATCATAGTATTGCCCCGGGGCAACCTCAATCATTTTATGAAAATGAAATGGGTCGATCAACACCGGCGCTTTAGGAAGATCACCCAAATTTGCCGGCTTCTTTTGTTCCTGCGCACAACCGGCAATAGTTGCGCATCCTATCAGCATAAAAAACAAAGACCTTACGCTCATTTTTTCGTTTTAGTTAGATAATAAATCCGACCCAAGCTCGCCTGTTGGTTTGCCCGGTAAAGTAATATAAACTCTCAGGCTTCCGGTAGTACCGATATTGAAGTATTTGAGAGTGAACTTATGATAACCTTTTTGCAAAGCGATTGCCCCGTTTTTAGCACCAATAGGATGCTTGCCATCATTATCAACAACCAACTGATCATCGATCAATAATGTCGATCCGTCATCGGATGAAGTTCCAAAACCATAAACACCATCATTATCAATACGAATATAGCCGGTATATATTATAGCAAAGCCATTTGTTTTTCTAAACTGATTAATGTTGAAGCTTTTCGCTATCAAAGAATCCGCACCATCGGCAGCCAGTTTAAAATCATTGGTGCTGTTATACTCGCCGGGGAATAGTTGATAACGGAGGCCTGCACTGGTGCCTTTATATTCTACAGGCGCTAACGGCGCTTTGTTAAATACAACTGTTTTAGTAACCACACTACGTTTGCCTGTTGGTGTTATTACTATGGTTTGTAGTTCGCGGTAATTATCAATTGGCACGTTATAAGTCATAGGGATAGTGAACTCATTATCCGTTTCGCGTGGCGTATAGCCATCAATAGTATAATAAACTTTAGCACCCTTTACTGATGGTTTTAAATCCACTTTTAATGAGGTGCCGAAGTAAACCGTGTCCTTTGCACCTATGGCAGTGGGCACACGGTAAAGAAAACCATTTTTATCTAACCAGGCCAGGTGCGATGGTAAGCGTGTATCTGCAAAGTCTTTAAAATTTTTATTAGCTAATGGTGTCCATGCCACTTCTGACAGTGCCATTAAACGTGGCAGCAACATAAACTCAGCCTTTAATTCGGTTGGGATATACTCTGTCCACAAATTAGCCTGCACACCCAGGATATGTTTCTTCTGTTCGTCGTTTAAACTTTCGGGAGTTGGGTCATAGCGATATATTTTTGTCAGTGGCTCGTTTCCGCCAATGCTCAAGGGTTCAGTACTTAAATAGCCTTGTCCATGATCAATATATAAACCGCCGCTTCCGGGGGTCATTATAACATCGTGGTTTTGTTTGGCAGCTTCTATGCCGCCCTGCTCGCCCCGCCAGCTCATCACTGTTGCATTTGGCGCAAGGCCGCCTTCTAATATCTCATCCCAACCTATAATGCTTCGGCCCTTTGAGTTTACGAATTTTTCAATCCGTTGGATAAAATAGCTTTGCAGGCCATGCTCATCTTTTAGTTTTAGTTTCTTTATTAATTGTTGACAAAATTTCGATTCTTTCCAAACATCTTTGGGCGCCTCATCACCACCGATATGAATATATTTACTTGGGAAAAGACCCATTACCTCTGTAAGTACATCTTCGAGGAAACCAAAGGTTTTTTCGGACGGACAATAAACGTTCCTGAATACCCCCCAGGTTCCCTGTACGGTATAGCCTAAAGTAGGCTCGCAACCCAACTCGGGGTATGACGCTAACGCAGCCATAGCATGGCCCGGCATTTCAATTTCGGGAACTACGGTAATGTACCGGTCGGCAGCGTACTTAACAACCTCGCGGATCTCATCCTGGGTGTAATAACCGCCATAAGGCGTGTTATCATATTGTTGTGGGGTACGGTCGTGATAATTACCTATTACCGTCTCGGCCCGGCGACTGCCAACTTCTGTTAGTTTAGGATATTTCTTAATTTCTATGCGCCAGCCCTGGTCATCTGTTAAATGCCAGTGAAAGGTATTTAGCTTATAAGCGGCTATCAGATCGATATACTTTTTAACGAATTGTACCGAAAAGAAGTGACGGCAAACATCCAGCATCAAACCACGATAACCAAAGCGCGGGTAATCTTCAATTTGCACACACGGCAATTTAGCTACAGCACCCTTATCAGCAGGAATTAATTGTATCAGGGTTTGAATACCGTAAAACAAGCCTGCACCTTTACCGGCTATTGTGATATTAGTTGGAGTAATGGTTAAGCGGTAACCTTCGGCAGGCAGGCCCTCTGTACCGGCACTGGTAAGCACGATACTATTGTTTACGCTTGCACTGCTATTTTGCCTTAGCGTTACGTGCAGCATGGCGCTGTTTCTTACGTAATCTGCCAAAAAAACAACTGCTTTGTTGGTTATCGTATCGGCGAGCAATACGGTTTCCTGGCTTAGTATGAATGTACCGGCAGCCTTTTTAACCGATACCGGCGCAGGTATTATACCTAAGTTGGGATCAGTATCTTGCGCTTGTGCAGCCACGGACAAACTAAAAGAAGCAACCAGCAGCAGAATGACTTTTTTATACATAATAAATAGACCGATCAATAATTTAAGGTGGTGAAGTTAAAAGATTTTAAAAACATAACGCAACCTGTCATGTAAAAAAGATGCCACAAAAAAAGGCTGCCTGTATAGACAACCTTCATATTTTATATTAAAAGCTTAATTAAGCGGTTACTACATGCTCTTTGGCGGCAAGGTAGCGCTCTGCATCAATAGCGGCCATGCAACCTGTGCCTGCTGCCGTAACAGCCTGGCGGTAAATATGATCCTGCGCATCGCCGCAGCAAAACACACCCTCTATGTTGGTTTGGGTTGATCCGGGTTTGGTTTTGATATAACCTGTTTCATCCATATCTATCCAGCCTTTAAATATATCTGTATTTGGCGAGTGACCGATGGCAACAAAGAAACCGGTAACATCCAAAGTACGTAACTCATTAGTTTTGTTGTTGATCACCTGTACAGCGTTAACGCTTTGGCCGTCGCCTAAGATCTCTTTAGTTTCGGTATTGTATAATACTTCGATATTCGGCGTGTTTAGCACACGGTGCATCATCGCTTTTGACGCGCGGAACTCTTCGCGGCGTACGATCATGTAAACCTTATTGGTCAGTTTAGCTAAATAAGTCGCTTCCTCGGCAGCGGTATCACCGGCACCAACTATGGCAACATCCTGGCCTTTAAAGAAGAAGCCATCGCAAACCGCGCAAGCCGATACACCGAAGCCGCTGTATTTTTGTTCAGACTCCAGCCCTAACCATTTCGCAGACGCGCCGGTTGATATAATAACCGTATCAGCTAATATGGTTTTGTTTTCGTCAACCGTTACTTTATGCGGCAAGCTTGAAAAATCAACCGAGCTTACATAACCGAAACGGATATCAGTACCTAAACGCTCTGCCTGCTGACGGAAATCTTCCATCATTTCGGGACCCATAATTCCCTGCGGATATCCGGGGAAATTCTCTACATCAGTAGTTTGCGTAAGTTGGCCACCGGCAAGCATACCTGTGTACATTACAGGTTTCAGATCGGCACGCGAAGCGTAGATAGCAGCAGTATATCCTGCAGGACCCGACCCAATGATCAGGCATTTTACATGTTCAGTATTTTCAGACATCTAATTAAAATGAAGCACAAAAATAGCATTAAAAGCAATGCTTGGCAATAGCGATTAGTCAACATAGTGCCATTAGATTTGCACAATTTACATCCAACAAAAAAAGTATTTATCTTGGCAGCCTTATACTTATGAAAAAGATCTTAGCTATATCCGGGAGTTTACGCCAGGGTTCGTCAAACCATGCCATCTTAACTTATTTAGGTTCAATTGTTCCTGCGGATATTGAGTATACTATTTACAATGATCTTGCTCTAATCCCGGCTTTTGATCCCGGATTAGATACTGATACCCCGCCAACATCAGTTGTAGCATTACGACAATTATTAACAGATGCCGACGGCTTGATCATCTGCACCCCCGAATACGCTTTTGGTGTACCTGGCTCTTTAAAGAACATGTTAGACTGGCTGGTATCAAGCAGTACGCTGGTTGATAAACCTGTGGCTTTAATAACTGCATCGTTAGGTGGTGAACATGCGCATGCGTCGCTCCTGCTTACATTGGGTGCTTTATCGGCGAGATTATCAGATGATACGAGTTTGTTGATCCAGTTTGTGAGATCGAAGGTTGGAGCGGATGGTACCATAAATGCTGATACTGTGGAAAGGTTAAAAAGTTTATTGGGTGCTTTTTTGAAAAGGTAACTGTTTGTTATTGCTTGCTGATATCCACAGTCCTTGTCTTTCCTTTTATATCCTTAATAACCAACGTAATTGTTGTTTTGTCGTTTGGAAGAAGTTCTTTAGTTATCAACTCACAAGGCTCCGGATGCGAATAATCTTTTCCGTCTATGCTCAATACCTGTTCGCCCGTTTTAACCAATCCGGCACCTTTATTCCAGGTCATTGATACAAATAATTTACCATCTTTAGGAATAATACTAAGTGGCCAATGTTTTTCCTCCATATCAATTGTAGGAGTTCGCGGGTAGAAATAGTATTGCTTATTAATATAATCAAGAACGATATTTCCATAGTCAAGTAACTTGGTACCAATAACAGGCGTCCCCAGTTTAATGGTTTCAGTATAAAGATGCTCAAAACGTGCCAGGCCTATTTGTACAAAAGGAAATTTTAATAAATATTTCTCTTCCTCAGCCTGAAGTCCAAAGGCGCCGATTACATTAAAGCCAAAACCTTTATCAATTGTTTCAAAAGCGGTCTTTTTGTCCTGCAATACTTTTACCCACTCTTCTTTAAGGTTCATAAAATTGCTCATCCCGGTATCGAAAGGTATGGTACCGGTAAGGCCGTTTAAACTAATCGTAAATTGTGGCGAACTTTGCATGCTATCAACTAACATTGGCGCTGCTTGTTGTTTATTTAAGAATAGCTTTTCAGGCTGATCTGTTATTATCAATAAATGTTTTGTTGTTTCTAAACCAACTATTGAATTACGTAGCATGTTGCTGCCTATTAATCCTTCGGCCCCAAGGCAATCAATAAAGTTTGGTGTATTTACTACACATGGGATACCCGAAAAAGTAACATCCCCTAATTTTAATCCGTCTATCTTACTAAAACTTACCGAGTCATTTTTTCCGCTTATGTCATTTGTTGACGCTTTTCCTAAAATTTTAACTTTAAGCTGCGAAGCTAAAGCTGTACTAATCCACATTGGCGCCCCGGTATCAAAAATAAATTTATGCTTTGCGCCGGCTAATTCTACATCTACCAGTATTTTACCATTAACCATTTGGTATGGAATAGCAGAAGAATAATTTTTAGCAGTAGGACCTCCCTGGTTAAGGTTAATTTTACCCTGGCCATAGGTATTACCTGCAAAAAGCACAAGTAGCAGGCATAATAATCGATTTAGAAGACTCATTGTGATAAGATTTACACTAATGTACAAAAATATCAATACCACTGCCAATTTGACAACTCCTGCCCCTTTGGAACGCTCATTGATATGCAGGGTTGTTACTAAACATTAACCCTGAAATTAGATTATAAAATTATGCAAGAAAAAGGAACCATTTCGATCCACACCGAAAACATTTTTCCGATAATTAAAAAATTCCTGTACTCTGATACCGAGATATTTTTGCGCGAGCTGGTATCAAACGCGGTTGACGCGACACAAAAAATTAAACGCCTGGCTTCACTGGGCCAATATAACGGCGAGCTTGGCGACCTGCGTGTTGAGGTTGCTTTTGACGAAGCCGCAAAAACCATCACCATATCCGACAATGGTTTGGGTATGACCGCCGAAGAAATAAAAAAATACATTAACCAGATAGCCTTCTCGGGTGCTACCGAGTTTATGGAGAAGTTTAAGGAAGCTAAAGATGCCAACGAGATCATCGGCCGCTTTGGTTTAGGCTTTTACTCGGCATTTATGGTGGCCGATAAGGTTGAGATCCAAACCTTATCCTACCAGGATGGTGCCGAACCTGCACACTGGATCTGCGATGGCAGCACCGAATTTGAGATTAGCGAAGGTACACTTGAAGAACGTGGTACCGAGATCACCCTGCATATTAATGCTGAATCTGAAGAGTTTTTAAGCAAACACCGCTTGCAGGAGATCCTGGATAAATATTGCCGATTCCTGCCGGTGCCTATCATCTTTGGCAAAAAAACCGAATCTGTTGAGGATGGTGTTGACGAAGACGGTAAACCTAAATACAGCGATGTTGAGGTTGATAATGTTATAAACAACACCAGCCCTATCTGGACAAAGGCACCGTCTGAATTAAAAGACGAAGACTATCTGTCATTCTACAAAGAACTTTATCCTTTCAGCGAGGACCCGTTATTCTGGATCCACCTAAATGTTGATTATCCATTTAACTTAACCGGTGTATTATACTTCCCTAAGTTGAAGAAGGATTTCGAGATTCAGCGTAATAAGATCAAATTATTCTCGCGCCAGGTATTTATTACCGATGAGGTTAAAGATATCGTGCCTGAGTTTTTGATGTTGCTGCATGGTGTTATTGATTCACCGGATATCCCGCTGAATGTATCGCGCAGCTTCCTACAGGCTGATAGTAATGTTAAAAAGATAAACAGCTATATCACCAAAAAAGTAGCTGATAAATTGGCAGAGCTGTTTAAAACCGACCGTAAGGGTTATGAAGAAAAATGGACCGACATTGGCCTGTTTGTGAAATACGGTATGGTGAGCGAAGATAAGTTTTATGATAAAGCCAAAGACTTTGTTCTATTAACCAACACCGCTAAAGAAAACTTTACCTTAACCGAGTACAAAGATAAAGTTGAGCCGGTACAAACCGATAAAGATGGCCAGCTGGTTTATATCTATACCAACGATCCGTCAAAGCAGGATGCTTTTATCCAGTCGGCCAACCGTAAGGGTTATGATGTATTGTTGATGGATTCGCCAATTGACACGCATTTTGTGAGCCACCTGGAGCATAAGTTGGAGAAAACATCATTAAAACGTGTTGATGCTGATGTTGCTGATAAACTGATCAAAAAAGATGATGCTCTTGAGCATGTGTTGACCGAAGAACAAGCTACCAAGGTTAAAGCAATATTTGATAAAGCTATCAACCGCCCCGCTTATAAGGTGGAGCTGGAAAGCTTAAACCCTGACGAGTTACCGGTAACTGTAACTATGGACGAGTTTATGCGCCGTATGAAAGATATGGCAGCCATGGGTGGTGGTATGGGCTTTTATGGCAGCATGCCCGACAACTATAAAGTTGTAGTAAACGGCAACCATAAACTGGTAAGCCGCATCTTACAGGACGAGAATGAAGAAGTACAATCACAATTAGCTAAACAAGCTTTTGATCTGGCGCTGCTTTCGCAAGGTTTATTAACCGGTGCCGAGCTGACCGAGTTTGTTAACCGCAGCGTTAATTTGATATAATTAAATGGCAACGGTAACTATTAATGTACCGAATGATTTAGTAAAAAAACTGGCCGATGGTGAACTCACTATCGGCCGTTTTTTTACTGACGTATTTAATAATGACGATGCTGTTAAATCCGACATTCGTGCAAACCTACTGGCTTTTCATGATGATATTGGCGGATCGCCTGAAATAGAGACGTTTGAAATAGATCCGCAGGAAATAATATTCGATTCCTTAACCAATAAAGGGCAGGTAATTTTCCGCTATCGTGTGCGTTTTTATTATGGATGTGCCGATATTAATAAAGACGAGCCCGCAAACGAGCGAGCGGATTTTGAAATAGATACCGTAAATAATAAGTTAATGATACATATTCACGACCCGATAAGACGTGATACTGTCGACGAGTTCTGATTAAAGGCCATGATATTAAATAATGACTTAAAAGTCAGCAACTATATTATTTGTTATACTTAATTTTATATCAGGTAACGAAACTAACTCGTTATAAACCTGTTAAACCTTAAAAATCAAATGTTATGAAGAACTTAAAAGTATTATTCGCCCTGTTTATTTGTGCCGTAAGTTTCAATTTAAGTTACGCACAAACAACAAAAGCTGAAAAAAAAGCAGCCAAAGCTGCCGATATCAAACGTATCATAACGTCAAACAACTATGCCTTTAAAGCAAATTACGTTATACCAATGTCTATGTCGCCCCGTGCTTTAACAAGCGACTATGATGTGCGGGTAACCAAAGGCAAGTTGGAAGTATATCTGCCTTATTTTGGCCGCGCATACGCTGCCCCACGCGATTTAAACGACGGTGGCATTAAACTAAACACTACAGATTACGATTACAAGGCCGTAGAAAAGAAGAACGGTGGTTGGGACATTACCATTAAGCCTAAAAAAACCACCATAAATACAGTTGGTGATGTACAGATAATGCGTCTTAATGTATCAACTGATGGTTATGCTTCGTTACAGGTTAACTCTACCAACAGGCAGCCAATTTCATTTAATGGGTATATCGAGGAGATCAAGAACAGTTAACTAACATCAATTTATATGGCAATGCCGGTTATTCATGTAATAGGCCGGCATTGTCTTTTAATTCAACTCCCGAAAGTTTTCTTTTAAAAGCTTCCTGTACCAAATAAAAGATCTTTTTAGCTGCCTGTTTGTAGCTAAGCCCTGCCGGCCTGATGTTTGAAACGCAATTACGCAGCTCGTCAGTCAAGCCTGGTTTTGGGCTATAGGTAAGATATACTCCCATACTGTCCGCCGAACTTAAACCCGGGCGCTCGCCTATCACTATCAATGATAGTTTAGCGTGTAAGGCTGAGGCTATTTCATCGGCAATGGCTACCCTTCCCTGCTCAACCAATACAAGGTCTGCCAATTTTAAATTAACCGATTGCAGCATAGGGATAAGTACTTTTAACAGGCTCACTGCATTGGTATTAATTGCAGTTGCCGATAGCCCATCAGCTATAATTATGGCGATATCAGTTGATTGTCTGTGCCCTTGTAATGAAGCTAAGGATTCCTCGCTCAGTTTCCTGCCCAGGTCAGGGCGTTGCAGGTATTGCTCGCGGTAACCCGCCTGGCTATGTAGGTGCAGAATAGGTAAATCAAATTGTTTAAGGCTATCGGTTAGTATGGTTATATCTAACTCCGAATAAACCGCGTCGCGGGCATGGGCATGGGCCAGTTTAAACTCCAGCGACTGTTTTAGAGGGATGCTGGTACCTGCTCTGCCAATTGCTATTCGCGCGTCGGTAAACGCCCGCATACCTACTAATAAGTCAGTGGATTTTATGACTTTTTTCACGCTTTATACCCGTTTAATAACCTGTTGTCGCCATTTATTACCTGTATATTGCCGTTTTTATCTATTATATACTGCTTTATCAGCCATCTTTCAAATTCCGGTGAAGGTCTTAATCCTAACACTTTTCGCAGATACAGCGCGTCGTGAAAAGAGGTGGATTGATAGTTTAACATAATATCATCCGACCCGGGAATTCCCATCACAAAATTGCAACCGGCAACGCCCAATAGCGTTAGCAGGTTATCCATATCATCCTGGTCGGCCTCTGCGTGGTTGGTGTAGCAAACGTCTACTCCCATTGGCAGGCCAAGTAGCTTTCCGCAGAAATGATCTTCCAGGGCCGCCCGTATAATTTGCTTGCCGTCATATAAATATTCAGGGCCGATAAAGCCTACCACCGTGTTTACCAATAGCGGATTGTACTTCCGGGCAACGGCATAGGCCCTTGCTTCGCAGGTTTGCTGGTCTACACCAAAATTGGCATTGGCTGATAACGAGCTGCCCTGCCCAGTCTCAAAATACATCACGTTATCACCTACCGTCCCCCGGTTTAAGGATAACGTAGCGGCATAAGCCTCGTCCAACAAAGCCAGGTCGACACCAAAGCTTGAGTTAGTACGCTCTGTACCGGCTATGGACTGAAAACAAAGATCAACCGGCGCACCTTCATTTATCAGCTGAATAGTAGTAGTGATATGGCTCAACACGCATGATTGTGTTGGGATGTCAAACTGCTGCCGCAAATTGTCAATCAGACTTAATAAATTAGCAACCGCGGCCGGGCTGTCTGTTGCGGGGTTAATACCGATAACCGCATCGCCGCTACCATATAACAAACCGTCTATAATACTTGCGGCCACCCCTTTAGGATCGTCTGTAGGGTGATTGGGCTGCAGGCGCGTAGAGAAATGACCTTTCAGTCCTATAGTGTTCCTGAACCTGGTTACTACTTCACATTTTTTTGCTACCGCGATCAGATCCTGGTTGCGCATTAGTTTGGATACTGCCGCTGCCATTTCGGGTGTGATACCCTTGGATATGCTTCGCAAAGTATCGCAGTCGGTATAATCGCTTAAAAGCCAGTCGCAAAAATCGCCTACTGTTAAATGACTTATCGTTTCAAAGGCAATGACATCATGGCTGTCAATTATCAGGCGGGTCACTTCATCTTTTTCGTATGGAATAACTACTTCATTCAGGAAAGTCTTCAGCGGGACATCTGCCAAAGTTATCTGAGCAGCTACACGCTCTTCGTAAGTAGCTGCACATACGCCGGCCAACTCATCACCCGACCGGCATGGCGAAGCTTTAGCCAACAGATCCTTAAGATCGTCGAACTTGTATACTTTACATTTTATAGTGTGCCAGTACATTTAGTTGGTCATTGGGTTATTAGTCATTATGTCATTGGTTGGATGGCTATTACTCACCCGGTCTTTGCTTCGCTCGACCACCCTCTCTTCGCCTTCGGCGGAAAGAGGGTTACGTAATAAATAACCAACCCTCTTTCTCGCTTGCGAAAGAGAGGGTCGACCAGCGTAGCGTAGTCGGGGTGAGTTATCGCCGATGGCAATCATCGCTCAAGCAATACATCATCAGTTATCCTAACCTTGTGTTTTCCCATCAGCATAAAAATAATAACTGCCACCACTAATATGCCAAAGAATACGAGGCTCACTAACCAGTTAAACCACATAATGGCAAAAAGGCAAATCAGCGATATACCCAAAGCCACAGCCGGGAATACCGGATAAAACGGCGAAATAAACGGTCGTTCCAAAGCCGGTTCTTTCTTCCTTAGTATAAACAAGCTTACCATACTCATTAAATACATCACCACGGCGCCCAATACTGATAGCACTAATATTTGATCCATAGTACCTATAAATATCGCTATAAAGCTTACAACACCGCTGCCGATAAGCGCCCAGTGTGGAGTTTTAAATTTGATATTTACGTCCGCTAAAGTTCGCGGTAAATAGCCACTGCGTGCCATGGCAAACACTTGCCGGGATGAGGCCAATATAATGCCGTGCAAAGAAGCAATCAGCCCGAACAAACCTATCCCCGCAAATAGTTTGGTGATACCATTATCATTGCCTAAAACAATCCCTATTGAAGCCGGTAACGGATAAGCTAAACTATCCAGTTGGTGCCAGTTGGTGATGCCGCCGGTTAATATCATCACGGCTAAAGCTAAAAACACAAGAGTTAGTATGGCAGAGATATAGCCTTTGGGGATGTTCTTTTTGGGCTCTTTTACTTCTTCAACTACCATGGCCACCCCTTCTATCGCCAAATACAGCCATACCGCATAAGGCAACGCAGCAAACACACCCGACCAGCCAAAAGGCATAGGGTCGGTTAAAAAGTTGGTCATTTTAAAATGCGGGGTTACAATGCCCATGTATAATAAAAGTTCGCCAACGGCTAATACAGTAATGAATATGGAGAAGGTGGCAGACTCTTTAACCCCCGAAATATTTAAAATAATGAATGCAACATTAAATAACAATGCCGATTGCATAACGGGTATTACCGGGTATAAAAAGTGCAGATAACTGCCCAGTGATATGGCAATGGCAGGTGTGGCGAGGAGAAAATCAATAAGCGTAGCATACCCGGCAATTAGCCCGCCAAACGGCCCCATGGCCCGGTATGCATAAGCAAACGCGCCGCCGGCGTGGGGTATGGCGGCGGTAAGTTCGGTATAACTAAAAATGAAGGTTACGTACATCAGGGTTACTATCAGCGTAGCTATTAGCAAGCCGACAGTGCCGGCTACATGCCAGCCCAGGTTCCAGCCAAAATACTCGCCGGATATGACCAGGCCAACCCCTATTGCCCATAAATGTACAGGCTTTAATACCCGTTTTAATTGTTCTGTACCGGTACCCGCCATAAGCCTGAGATTATGTGTTAATTATTGCACCGTTAAGGTAGGTAATGAACAGGGTATTTCAAAATAGCAGGCAATGGTATTTTAAACTTAAATACCTAAAACAGGTTGATCTTATTCCTGTTGATATAGTATTAAATAAATCATATTTAACCCGCAAATTATGCTACGTATCGCCATTCCATCAACCGGAGAGTCACAACTTACTTTTAACAGTTTTGAAAAATATTCTGTTCCGCCGCCGCCAAACGGTGTGGATACAGAGATAAATAATGACGTGGTGCTATTGTTTGATGACGAGGAACAGGCAATTGCCTATGCTGACAGTTTGTTTGAGGTAGGTACCGATCTGGGCAATGATGAAACCGGCAAAAAATTGATCGTAAACGATATCGTAGGGGCCATCTACAACAATGACTTTATAAAAAGCTATCGCGAGGAAGACTAATCCTTCAAAAACGGATTAAAATTCCTCGTACCTATAGCCATACCGGCTGCACGGCAAACTGTCTTTTCGCCGAATTTAAAGTTAATCTTATCCATGGCCTGGTAAAGTTTTATGCGCTCTTCGTTATCCTCAAACAAATTGATCTGGTAGCTGCCCTGGCATAGGTTACTTAGCTTTACGCCTATCAGGCGGATGGGCCGATGCCCGTTCCAGGCTTTTTTTAGCAGGTTCTTTATTCCGGGGATCAGTATATGCTCTGCCGCGGTCAATGAAATTTTTTCCTGTACGGTATGGGTCTCAAAGTTTGCAAAGCGGATCTTAATAGCAAGACATGACGCAACCATGTTTTCCTTGCGTAGCCTGAAAGCCAGTTCTTCGGTCATAGATATCAGCGAAGTTTCCAATGTTTTAAGGTCCGACACGTTGGTATGAAAAGTATTTTCGGTGGATATGGATTTGCGGTCGCCATGCGGTACTATCTCGCTTTCATCAATGCCGTTTGCCCGTTCCCATATATAGCGCCCATGCTTGCCAAATACGGTTTCTAAAAACTTAAGCTCGACTTTTTGCAGATCTCCAATTTTTTCGATGCCGAACTGGTACAGTTTCTGGCAAGTCTTTTCGCCAAGCATGGGTATCTTTTTGATAGACAGCGGCGCCATAAACTGCTTTTCTTTACCATGCTCAATTAATAGCTGCCCGTTAGGTTTGGCGGCGTTGGTAGCCATTTTGGCAACTGTTTTTCCGGACGCCATGCCGAAAGAAATCGGCAAACCGGTTTCCCTGGTAATTCGCGCCCGCAGATCAGTAGCCAGCTGGTAACAGTCATGGAAACGGTCCATGCCTGTCAAATCGATATAGAACTCGTCTATCGACGTTTTTTGATAAAGCGGTACACTATCATGAATTATCTGTGTAACCTGCCTTGATGCCTCGCTATAGCGCCCGTGGCTACCGCGAATGATAGTAGCATGAGGGCATAACTTCATAGCCTGCTTCATAGGCATGGCCGAGTGGATGCCAAACTTACGCGCCTCGTAACTGCATGACGCTACCACGCCCCTGTCTGCCGATCCGCCTATCAAAACAGGTATACCTATCAGATCGGGGTTAAATTTACGCTCGACGGATACAAAGAAAGAATCCAGGTCGATATGTACAATGCAGCGCTTAGCTTCCATAGCACAAATATAAATTTAATTTGTATAATTACTAAAAATATTAGTACCAAAAAGATTATAAACTTGAACAAGTTTCACTTACTGAATTTAACAGGAGTTTATTACATCTTGTAAAGACTAAGCCCCCTAAGAAAGACGATTTTCCGCCTACCGAGGGCGAACCTAAGAAGAGAAGTAATTGGTATTGTGATAGTAAGGCTATATATTTATAGTGACCTTACAACGCAATAATGACAGAACCAAATCAAGCTGACGATAATCAAAATCCTGACGAAGCAGCCAATCCAGGTAACCAATCCGGCGAAACACCTAATCAACAACTCCATAGCGCAAGCAATCAGGGCGACAACACCAATACATCCAATAGGCATCCAAAGTTCATTAAGCTTAAAAAGTGGATTAAACGAGAAAATAAAGAAACAGGGGGTATAGCTAATATAATAGCCTTTATTGCTTTGATTATAGGCGGATTTCTTGCCATTTACACTTATAAAGTTTTCAATCAAACCACCAAACAAACAATCGCTTCCCTTAAGGCTGACAGTATTGCACAGGATGCCCTTAAATTTCAAAGACAATCTCAAAAAAGTGCCGATAGTAGCCGTAGAATATCCGATAGCCTGCAAAGTAAAAAAGATAACCGTTCGCTTGCACTTCAAGACAGTAGTGTAAAGGCTCAAATAGCGTCTATCGAAACAACCCAAAAACAATTTGAAATTGAAAGTCGTCCATTTGTATCTGTTGAAAATTTTGTTTCCGATACCCCATCTATTGGTTCGGTGGTGAATTATAGTATGCAAATTGTAAATACTGGGAAGCAACCTGCTTTTATAATAGACAACTACTACGATGTAAAACCAAGTATTGATAGCAGTTTGAACACGTTCGACAAGATTGCACACCCCACAGCCCACATAAATAGCGTTATCACAGGAAACGGTGGGGGGTTCGCTGTGCATTCTCACACAATAGCCCCTATGACAAAAGAAACTATCTCTTATATAAAAGAAAATCCCTTTTATATATATGCAAGGGCGATAATTTCTTATAGAAGTTTTATAGGTAAAAAAGTATACAAAACATCCGTAATAATTCGACTTAATACTAACAAGGATCACGCAGCAAAAACGATGGTATATAAGTCTGACTAGCCGTCTAAATATTGGTGTAAGATTGTATGTCATTGCCAATATAAATTTAATTTGTACAATTACTAAAAATATTAGTATTATTGTTTCCCGTTAAATTTTAAGGCGATGAAAGGATACACAGATTTCTTAATGTTGCTCTCTCCTTCGGATAAGGTGAAAGCCGTGGTGCATAATCATAAATTTTATGCTGCAGATGTTATTGGTAATTATGAGAGTATGCATTCCACCGCGCACATCTCCATTAAAATGTTGCATCAGCAAAAAACCTTTTTAACCGAGCCGGGTATTTTAGCTTTCAGGAAAAGGTTATGCCTGATACCGTCGGTAACGCTTACCATTAACGGGTTTGATTATTTTAATCACGGCGAGGAATTTAAAACCATATATGCCCGCATTGGCAGCAGCCCCGAAACCAGCCATTGGTTTAAAATGCTGAAACAACACCTGCATGTTAAGGAATTTATGGTGCCGCACATTACCATTTGCCGCAATATCCCCGTGGCCGACTTTGATAAATTATGGCCTCATTTTAAAGCAATGGACTGGAAAGAAACCTTTACCGTTAGCGCGCTAACTGTACTGCAACGCGAAAGCTTTGCAAGTTTTGCCAAATGGGAACCATTCACCGAGCTACCTTTCGAAAGTAAAACAAAATATAGCCTTGCCCCGCCGAAACAATCATTGTTGAAACCATTAAATAGCCAGCAGATAAGTTTGTTTTGAAGAAAGTAACCGGATTAGCTTAATAAAAGCGTTAACCTTAAAAGCAGCTTTGTAGCCAATGGCATATCACGCATTTTATAACCTAATTTGTTTGCATCGTTACCGATGCAACCGGATATTAACCGTAATTCGTTTGCTGTAAACACTTCGTTTTGTTGGTGCTGATTGGGTTTTAATATAGCCCCCGAAGCGGTGTCGCCATTAAAAGAGCTATTGGCTTTGGCCGTTATACCCGCTACGGTAGCACTTGTAAGCGAGCCGGATTTTTCGATCTGTAGAAAATTCACCAATTCATTAATAACCGCCTCGGGCTTATCACAGAGTTTCTCATATTTTAACAATAAAAACCGTTCATCATTTAATTCTAATTGTTTTGAAGCTATCTGGTAAGAAATTCGTAAAAACCGTAAAGCTAAACGTAAGGTGATAGCAGGTTCCATAACCCTGCGCGACGTTAATGTAGCTACCGGTTCCCTGACAACATGAATAATACGTGCCAATGGAAATTCTTGTCGTATACGGTCTATAAAGCGTTCGTTAGTAGGAGTTTTATCAACCCATAATTTAGCGTCCAGGTTATTGGTGCTGGAAGCGTAGGCCAGCATAATAGCCTGGTGTGGCCGGGTTGTTCCACTTGTATGTGGTAAAGTTTGCCACCATGCCAAAAAATACCGGGCAAAATCAACATAGGGAGATACAGTTTGGTTGGTACGCCCCAGTAACCAATACGGCGACTGATTTATTGGATTAGCTAACCTGCGCAGCCATTCGGCACACAAATAAGCCGCCCATTTATTTTGCGGAAGCTGTTGCAGTTTATGCTCTAAATTGGTGTAATAAGTTCCTTCTGATGGCAGAACCACCAATTGCGGGTGGCCATCTAAAAGATTGCGCACCAAGGTTGTGCCGCTGCGGTGTACGCCACAAACAAAAACAGGATGCTGCACAAGGTTCATCCCCTGGCTTATTTGTTCGGCGCTGAGCGGTAAAGGGCCAAGTTGTTCGGCTATTTCCCAAACCAACTGCGACCAGTTTTTGGCAGCTATTAACAAATGAGGCGGCGAACCTTCCTGCAATCTGTTGGTGGGTAGCAAGTTATTAAGTACGTTTTCTGCGTCAATTATTTCATTAAACATGCTCGGGGCAGAGTTGATATTACCTATACAGAAAAAATGGTGTTAAGGTTGTCTGCACTTTTAGTCGACAGATTATTAGCCTTCATCGACACATCACACCCCGGCGGTAAAATTAAGTCACCTTTACATCAACAATCACAACAAACACCTTATAAACCAACCTGTTATGACCCCACAAAAATTAACTGCCGCCGCTTTAATTATTTTGGCATTTGCCGGTGGCTGCAAAAAATCTGATAAACCAGCCGTTACACCTGCCACCACCAATACAACAACCACTACAACTACGATGATGGGGGTAACCACAACTTACCCGGCGGTACAGGCTGCTTTTGGCGGCAATATAAATTTAACAGCTTTAGCAAACTACGCCAAACAACCTATACCCGGTTATATAACCCGCGACAACACCGGCAATAATGCCATTACCGATGCGGGCGCAACGTTGGGCAGAGTTTTGTTTTATGATAAAAACCTGTCTGTAAGCAATACTATTGCCTGCGCAAGCTGCCATAAACAAAATTTAGCCTTTGGCGATGACGTAGTAGCAAGCATTGGCGCCAACGGACCTACAACACGCCACTCTATGCGTTTGGTTAATGCGCGGTTTTCGCAGGTACGCAGTTTCTTTTGGGATAAACGTGCCGCCACACTTGAAGACCAAACCAGCCAGCCTATTCAAAACCATAACGAAATGGGTTACAGCGGCCTTAATGGTGATCCGGGTATTAGCGTATTAGTCGCCAAATTACAGGCTATCCCCTATTATAAAGAACTGTTTACGTTTGTTTATGGCGATGCCACAGTTACGCAGCTGCGGATGCAAAATGCTTTGGCACAGTTTATCCGCAGCATTCAATCTTTCGACAGTAAGTTTGATGCAGGCATGGCTGTAACTAATGATTTTAACGCAGTGTTCCCTAATTATACTGCGCAGGAAAATACTGGCAAGCAATTATTTATAGGCCGTCCATCGCCTCCGGGGGCGCAATTGGTTAATGGCGCTGGCTGCCAGGGCTGTCACCGTGGACCCGAGTTTGATATCGACCCGACAAGCCGTAACAATGGTATTATTGGGGTGATAAGTTTTCTATCATTAATTGATGTTACCAATACTAACCCGCCATCATTGCGCAACCTGCTTGATCCAACAGGCAAACCCAACGGATTATTTATGCATGATGGCAGCCTTACTAATTTAACAGCCGTTATCAATCATTATAACCAAATAGTAGTTAACCCCGCCAATACCAACCTCGACCAAAAACTACTGCAAAATGGCGTGGGCCAAAACCTGCGGTTAAGCACCGCACAAAAAGATGCTATTGTTGCTTTTTTAGCCACGCTAAGCGGTAATGATGTTTACACCAATAAAAAATGGGCAAGTCCGTTTGTGAGTATGTAGCTACTTTTTGTCATTGCGAGGAAGGAAGCAATCGCAAGTAGAAAAGCGTAGACTTTGCAGCGTGCGATTGCCACGCTCGTTCCTCGCTCGCAATGACAAATATTTTACTACTCAACCATCACACCATCAAACATTTGCACATCTGCACATCTACACATCTGCACATCAACACCCTTTTTTAACAATTTATTAACCCAAAAACAAACCATTTGCTATATTTGCAGCGGGGTAAGTCTTTTACGGCCAGCTCCTCTTGAACTCCCCCAGGGTGGGAACGCAGCAAGGGTAGAGAGTTGAGCGGCGCGATAAGAGTAGCTTACCCTTTTTTTGTGCTTTTTTTTTCGAAAAAACCACTTGCAAATCCCGCAGCTTCTTCTTAAATTTAATCAAGCAATTTCTTTTAACAATTAAACTCAGGAGGATTAGTTATGAAGAAAAAATACTCATCGGTATTAAGGTCTGATAAAGCTGAAGCCGATATTTCAGAATTGCAAAATGCCCGCATCAACACCCAAAAAACGTATCGCGATCACAAACCGGGCGATTATTATACACACAGCAGGGCTAATAAATACCCGTTTGGCAGTAATAACGGGCCGTCGTATTTCTAATTTTTAGTATACAAACGCTTTTTTGAATCCGTTATAGAAATATGGCGAGTGTATTGTATTGCCTAAGCAGGTCGCCACATAAGTCATTCTAAATTCATTATTCTGCACCTAAATCGGCCAATATTTAATATTCAGGTTTTTAGTCGCATAAACTAATTATACTTGCATAAAGTTGATTGGAATGCTTGATATACTTATTATAGGCGGTGGCCCTATCGGAATAGCCTGCGGTTTAAAAGCGCAAAAAGCAGGGCTTAGTTTCGTCATTATTGAAAAAGGGTGCCTTGTAAACTCATTATACAACTACCCTGCTACCATGACGTTCTTCTCGACATCAGAGAAGTTGGAAATTGGCGGCATCCCGTTTGTGACTATCAGCAATAAACCTACCCGTGCCGAAGCTTTAGAGTATTATCGGCGTGTTGCAACGTCAAACAATCTGCCCATTAATTTATTTGAAGAGGTTACGGCAGTTGAGCGCATCAATGAAACATATACGGTTACAACAACCAAAGCAACTTACCAGGCAAAGCATATCATCATATCAACAGGTTTTTATGATGTAGCAGTTAACCTGGATATCCCTGGCGAGGATCTGCCCAAGGTAAAGCATTATTATAAAGATCCGCATTTCTTCGCTATGCAAAAGGTTGTTGTTGTTGGATCAAGTAACTCGGCTATCGATGTGGCGCTGGAAACCTATCGTAAGGGCGCGGATGTTACTTTAGTTGTTCGTGGTGATGAAATAAGCCACCGGGTTAAATACTGGATAAGGCCCGATATTATCAACCGGATAAAAGAAGGCAGTATAAAAGCTTATTTTAATTCAAACTTAGAAGCGATAAGAGAAACCGAGGTTGATATTCAAACTCCCGAAAGCCTGATAACCATCCCCAATGATTTTGTTATGGCCATGACCGGCTATAAACCCAATTTCGATCAGCTTAAAAAATGGGGACTGATCTTGTCTGACGATAAATTTGTCCCACAATATAATCCCGATACCATGGAAACCAACCTGCCAGGCCTATACCTTGCCGGCGTAGTTTGCGGTGGGTTAGATACGCATCTTTGGTTTATAGAAAACTCGCGAATCCATGCGGATATGATTGTGGATGATATTGTTGCTAAGTGTGGTAATTAGTGAATAGTTGATTAAGTGAGTGGTTTGTTTTATCATAACACTGTCAACTACTTAACTAAATCAACTATTTAACCCAATCAACCAAAAACTAATTCACTTTTTCCTTGCATAAGTTAAAATTAATGCAAACTTTTGCGTCAAATTTTAAATAAAGCAACATTATATAAAAATGATACTGCAAACCTTAAATAAGCCAACTGTCAGAGCAATCTTTGCTCCGGTTGCCGCTGCTTTGGTTTCATCTGTTTTATTTACTCCGTCACGACGAAGGCTATATATGCCACGGGTTTAATCACCGCATCCTCATTGCCCGTCAACCAGAAGTTTTTTAAACTTCTTCAACAAAAAATCATTAATTACTTAAAGCCTAACGGCAAATTGTAACAGTAATTTTTTCTATTTACAATGACTATACAAGATTTCGATATTCAGGTTGCTACCGCCCAGCATGTAGACTTCGCCCCCATCATTTGCGATGAGATGGCCGAGTCGGCAAAAGCACGTGGTACGGGCATTGCACAGCGTTCGCCTGAATATGTTGCCTCCAAAATGCTGGAGGGCAAAGCAGTAATAGCTTTGCACAAGGACGGCACATGGGCGGGCTTTTGCTATATAGAAACCTGGAGCCACGGCGATTTTGTGGCTAACTCGGGTTTAATAGTAGCACCGCAATACCGTAAGGCCGGGTTGGCTAAAGCTATTAAACATAAAATATTCGAGCTTTCAAGAACCAAATACCCTGAAGCTAAGCTATTTGGTTTAACAACCGGACTGGCCGTAATGAAGATAAACTCGGAGTTGGGTTATGAACCGGTAACTTACTCTGAATTAACCCAGGACGAAGAGTTTTGGAAAGGCTGCCGCAGTTGCGTTAATTATGACATCTTGACCATGAAAGAGCGCAAAAACTGTATGTGTACTGCGATGCTGTTTGACCCGGTTGAGAAAGCAAAGGATGCTGAGAAGAAAAAAGAAGAACAACTGCCCATAGTTAACCTTGAAAAGATGACCAAAAAAGCCAGCCTATTTGAGCGTATTGAAAGCGCTATTAAAAGCTTTGGACAGGATACGGCAAAATTATTTTTTTAATAAAACACCAAGACGCGAACAGAGCGTCTCTTACATAAGAATACAAATGGAAAAGAAAAAGGTAGTATTAGCGTATAGCGGAGGTTTAGATACATCATTTTGCTGTATATATTTAACAAGAGATCTTGGTTACGAAGTTCACTCGGTAATTGTTAACACCGGTGGCTTTAGTGCCGAGGAATTAAATAACGTTGAAAAACGCGCTTATGAAATGGGTGTAACATCACACCACGTTGTTGACGAGACCGAAAACTTTTATAATACCTGTGTACGCTATTTAATATACGGAAACGTATTAAAAAATAACACCTACCCGCTTTCTGTAAGTGCCGAGCGTGTTAGCCAGGCTACTGCCATTGCCAACTACGCTAAAGAAATTGGTGCCGAGTTTGTTGCCCACGGCAGCACCGGCGCCGGTAACGACCAGGTAAGGTTTGATATGATCTTTAACATTTTGATCCCTGAGGTTGGTATCATCACACCTATCCGTGACCTAAAATTGAGCCGCGAAGCCGAGATAGAGTATTTGAAGAAGCACGGTGTTGAAATGAATTTCGAGAAAGCTAAATATTCTATCAACAAAGGCATCTGGGGAACATCGGTAGGCGGTAAAGAAACACTAACTTCTAACTTAGGGTTACCTGAAGAAGCATGGCCTACACAGGTTACCGAATCTGAAACTAAAAATCTTGAACTTACTTTTGAAAAAGGCGAGCTAGTTGGCCTTAATGGCAAAAAATACAGTCACCCAACAGAAGCTATACAGGCTTTACAAGCTATAGCGCAGCCTTATGGTGTTGGCCGTGATATCCATGTTGGCGATACTATTATAGGTATTAAGGGCCGTGTTGGTTTTGAAGCTGCTGCGCCAATGATCATCATTAAAGCCCACCATACTTTAGAAAAACATACGCTAACCAAATGGCAGTTAACCTGGAAAGATCAGCTTTCTATGTTCTACGGCAATTGGCTGCACGAGGGCCAGTTCCACGACCCTATTATGCGTAATATGGAAGCTTTTTTAACTGATACACAGAAAAATGTGAGCGGTAAAGTGTTTGTGCAGTTGCAGCCTTACAGGTTCCAGGTTGTAGGTATCGAGTCGGATCATGACCTGATGTCGAACAAATTTGGCAGCTACGGCGAAATGAATAATTCATGGAGCGGCGAGGATGTTAAAGGTTTCTCTAAAATATTTGGTAACCAGGTAATGATCTATCATAAAGTTAACAGCGAAGGATAATGAACACGGTATTTTCAAAAGGCGAATGTTTAGAACATTATATCTGGGGTGATGATTGCCACGGGTGGACCTTTGTTGATACCGAAGCATTATCTGTTAAACAAGAATTAATGCCGCCAGATACTGCCGAGAAACTGCATTATCACGAAAAGGCGACGCAATTTTTCTTTGTACTAAAAGGCCGGGCAAAGTTTACTATTGATGGCGCGGTTACCGAACTGAGAGAGCAACAGGCAATCCAGATCAACCCAATGCAAAAGCATTTTATAGCTAACCATCAAAACACCGACCTGGAGTTTATTTTATACTCTTATCCATCTACAAAAAATGACAGAATTGAGCTCAAATAAAATAAAGGCAGGTATTATTGGCGGTGCCGGCTATACCGGCGGCGAAATGCTGCGGATACTGGTAAACCATCCCAATGTTGATATAGCTTTTGTACACAGCAACAGTAACACAGGTAATTTTATTTATGAAGTACATACAGACCTGTTTGGCGATACCGACCTGAAATTTACTGATGTGTTGTCAACCGATGTTGACGTGCTGTTTTTATGCGTAGGACATGGTGATGCAAAGAAATTTTTAGAAGCTAACGCGATACCGGATAATGTTAAGATCATTGATCTGAGCCAGGATTTCCGTTTAAGTCAAAATTCAAAATTAAAAAGTAAAAACTTTGTATATGGCTTACCTGAGTTAAACAGGGACGCGATTAAATCGGCACAAAATATAGCTAACCCGGGCTGCTTTGCTACTTGTTTACAGTTGGGTGTACTGCCATTAGCTGCTAAAGGATTATTGAATAGCGAAATCCATATATCTGCAACCACCGGCTCAACCGGCGCGGGACAAAAACCAACCGCGACTACTCATTTTACCTGGCGTAATGATAACCTGTCAGTTTATAAAGTGTTCGATCATCAGCACTTAAACGAGATTGGTGAGTCATTAAAGCAATTACAGCCATCGTTTGATAAGGCAATAAACTTCATTCCATATAGAGGCGATTTTACAAGGGGCATATTTGCTGCGATTTATATGGAAAGCGATCTATCCGGCGAAGAAGCTTTAAAACTTTATGAGGATTATTATGCTACCCACCCATTCACTCACGTTACTGACAGAGATATCGATTTGAAACAGGTGGTGAATACCAACAAAGTATTTATTCAAGTTAAAAAACATGGCAATAAATTATTTATTGTCAGCATGTTAGATAATTTACTTAAAGGCGCCTCAGGGCAAGCGGTTCAAAACATGAACTTATTGCTTGGCCTCGACGAGCGCGCAGGATTACGACTTAAGGCGACCGGTTTTTAACCGACAGCCACCGCCGTTAAATCTTGTAAACACTTAAGTATCTGAATTTAATATCTAAACAAAAATGAAATTATTTGACGTATACCCTATCAATAATATCAACATCGTTAAGGGTGTTGGCAGCCTTGTCTACGACGACAAAAGACAAGAGTACCTCGACCTGTACGGCGGTCACGCTGTGATATCTATCGGCCACACCCACCCGCATTATGTAAAACGGTTAGAAGATCAATTGCACCAACTGGGTTTTTATTCTAACTCTATCGAGATCCCTATCCAAAAACAACTGGCCCAGACATTGGGGCACGTTTCCGGCAAGGAAGATTACCAGTTATTCTTAGTTAATTCGGGTGCCGAAGCTAATGAGAATGCTTTAAAGCTGGCATCGTTTTATAACGGGCGAAAGAAAGTGGTCGCTTTTTCGGGAGCATTCCACGGCCGTACCTCATTGGCTGTTGCTGTTACCGATAATCCTAAGATCGTTGCTCCTATTAATGAAACGGATAATGTTATCCACCTGCCGTGGACAGACGAAGCTGCTTTAGAGCAGGCGTTTGCAGATCACGGCAACGAGATCTCATCAGTAATTATTGAAGGCATACAGGGTGTTGGCGGCATACAGGTTGCGCCTGAAAGCTTTCTGCAAAAGATCAGATCGCTTTGCGATAAATATAACGCGGTTTATATAGCCGATGGTATACAATGCGGTTACGGTCGTACGGGTAAATTTTACTCGCATGATTTTGCCGGTGTCGATGCTGATATTTATACCATGGCTAAGGGTATCGGGAACGGTTTCCCTATCGGCGCTATCAGTATATCTCCAAAAATACAACCGGCTTATGGCATGTTGGGTACTACTTTCGGCGGTAACCATTTAGCTTGTGCGGCTGCTTTAGCTGTATTAGAAGTTATGGAGCAAGATAACCTGATGCAAAACGCCGCCGAAGTTGGCGGTTACTTAATTGAAGAATTAAAGAAATTTAAACAGGTTACAGAAGTACGTGGCCGGGGATTAATGATCGGCATTGACCTGCCTGCCGAATATTCGACAGCTAAGAAAGACTTGTTATTCGAACACCATATCTTTACCGGCGAGGCTAAGCCAAACGTTATCAGGTTATTACCGGCATTAAACTTAACCAAAGCACATGCTGATCAATTTTTAGAGGCATTTACCAAAGTATTATCCTAACCATTACGCAATAATGAAACTATTCTCTTCCGTTAACGACGTAACCGACATAAACGCACTCGTTGCTGATGCATTAGCTTTAAAGAAAGATCCTTACGCGCACCAGTATTTGGGTAAAAACAAAACTTTGGGGCTTGTTTTCCTGAATCCAAGCTTACGTACCCGTATGAGCACGCAAAAAGCCGCGCTTAACCTCGGTATGAATGTAATGGTGCTTAATGTTGATAAAGAAGGTTGGGCGTTAGAGTTGCGCGATAACGTGGTAATGAATGGCACTACTGTCGAGCATATCCGCGAAGCGGCAGCTGTTATGGGTCAGTATGTTGATATTATCGGTGTGCGGTCGTTCCCGGGATTGAAGGATCGTGAGGAAGATTATACAGAAGTGGTATTCAACAAGTTTGTAGAGTATTGCGGAGTACCATTGGTGAGTTTAGAATCAGCTACCCGCCACCCCTTACAAAGTTTAGCCGACCTGGTAACTATAACCGAATTAAAAACAAAAGCGCGCCCAAAGGTTGTATTAACCTGGGCACCGCATATAAAACCGCTGCCGCAGGCAGTACCAAACTCGTTTGCCGAATGGATGTGTGAGGCCGATGTTGATTTTACCATCACCCACCCTGCCGGCTACGAACTTAGTACTGATTTTACTCAAGGCGCGACCATCACCCATAACCAGAACGAAGCTTTAAAAGACGCTGACTTTATCTACGTAAAAAATTGGTCGGCTTATGAGCCTTACGGGCAGATGCCGGAGGTTAGCGGCGAGTGGATGCTAACCAACGAAAGATTAAAAGCTACCAACAATGCCAAGGTTATGCATTGCTTGCCTGTAAGACGCGATTTAGAGCTCTCTGCCGAAGTTTTAGACGGGCCAAGCTCAATTGTTGTGCATGAAGCAGGTAATCGCGTATGGGCCGCGCAAGCGGTATTAAAGAAGATGCTGGAAGCTTTGTAATAATGTTATGTATACTCCAAAGTTAAACCTGATAACCGATCAGCAGGAAGCAGTTAGTTTTATGCAGCAATTTAGTTTTGCTACTATAGTTACGGTTACTGGCGGAATACCATCTGCTACGCATTTACCATTTGTAGTATCGCAGCGCGGGGATAAAATTATTTTAACATCGCATTTCGCAAAGGCAAACCCCCAGGCTATCGAGATTTTGGACTGTAAACCGTTGGTGATATTTACCGAGCCGCACGCTTATATCTCGCCTAAACATTACGAAAAAGAAGAGAGCGTACCTACCTGGAATTATATCGCCGTACATGCTTATGGTATAGCAACTATAATTGATAGTCCTGAAGCTAAGGCCCGGCTACTGGAGCAAACCATCCAGTTTTATGAGGCTGATTACCTGAAACAATGGAAAGGCTTACCACAAGACTATAAGCTTAACATGATGAAAGGTATAACCGGCTTTGAAATTGTTGTTGACGAGTTACAGGGCAAGAAAAAACTCAGTCAAAACAGAACAGAGAAAGAGCGGGAGAACATCATTACTGAACTAAGCAAAAGCAAGGTTTCGGCGGAAAAGGATATTGCCGCTTACATTCAAAAAGAGAAGTAGGCTACTCCTCTTCCGGCTTTGGGATAGAGGCATCAATAAGTTTATTTAAACTTAGCCCCTGCACGATTACTGAAAATATAACTATAAAATACGCACCTGCCAATATAATGTGGCGGTACGGACTGTAAGGCAATGATAGCGCTAACGCGATAGAGATCCCGCCACGCAAGCCCGCCCAGGTTAAAATATTTACGTTTTTGAGGTTATTGCTCGCTATTTTTCTAAAAAACGAAAGCGGTATCACAATACTGAGCCAACGCGCGACGAGTATTATCACTATACCCAGGCTGCCTATCAGCCAATAATTATTCAGGTATGGCAGGTTGATCATCTGCAGGCCAATCATTACAAACAATATAGTATTCAACATCTCATCTATCAGCTGCCAGAATTTTTCGAGTGCCTGGTGCGAGTGCTCGGTACTGTCGATATTTATACTGCGGTTACCGGCAAATAGCCCCGCACTAACTACAGCCAACGGGATAGAAAAATGCAGGAAAGTTGCCACAACCGAAATACTCATCACCAACGCAACTGATATCAACACAATGGTTTGAAAATCAGTAATGGTCTTCATCAACCGGAAGGCTATAAAACCAAATACAATACCTAAAATTATCCCGCCAAAAACCTCCCGAACGAATAACATAGCGGTTTTTGCAAAATCCAGCTTATCGCCGCCCGACTCGGTAAATTCCAGTATCGTCACAAATAATACCAGGCCGATGCCGTCATTAAATAAAGATTCGCCCGATATAATGGTTTCTAAATTAGTAGGCAGTCTTGAGTTTTTAATAATGGCCCCAACAGCAACGGGATCCGTAGGCGAAATTAAAGCGCCGAACAAAAAGCAATAAACCAGCGGAACGTGAATATTGAATAGCATGGTTATACCATAAAACATCCCGCCAAAGGCCGCGGTTGATATAATTACCCCGATAGTGCTCAATACAAAAACGGGGCGCATTTCTTTTTTTAACCGTTTGGTGTTTAACGAGAATGATCCTGAAAAAAGCAGGAACCCCAACATGATATTTAATACCGTTTGCGAAAAATTAATATTCTTAGCTAACACAGTAAGGTAGCGGGCAATTGCCGGATTTAGAGAGTTAACTACGATAGTAATAACGGATATCACGATAGCAAGGGTAACAATGCCAATAGTGCCGGGCAGCTTAATAAAGCGCGCGTTTATATACGAGTAAATGGCACTCAGCACAACCAATAAAGCAATTATTACAAACAGATCCATCAGGACATCAATATACGTTAAAATTACTTTTCGGGTTCAACAGTCCGGGTGCTGCGGTTAAAGCTGCGGATAATTAGGCGATTATCGCTGTTTTTGGTAAAATAATTAATCACCCAGGTTAATATCACCGATGATTTATTGGTAAACCCGGCCAGCGACAGGATATGAACAAATCCCCACAGAAACCACGCAAAAAATCCCTGGAAATGCAGTTTCCCCAAATCGGCCACAGCTTTGTTGCGGCCAATGGTTGCAAGGGTGCCTTTGTCATGGTATTTAAACGGCTCGGTTGGCTGGTTATTTATTAAATGTACCAGGTTTTTGGCCAGCCATGCACCCTGTTGGATAGCCGCCGGCGCCACTCCGGGGTGCCCATTAGGGTATTCGTCGCTCACTATGGCTGACACATCCCCTATCGCGAATATATTATCATATCCTTTAACCCGGTTTATCTCATCGGTTTGTATACGCGCTCCTCTTACAATAGTGGCTTTTTCCATGCCGTCGGGCACCTCGCCCATTACACCCGCTGCCCAAAATACATTACGGGTTTTTAAAACCATGCCATCGTCTATTTTCAGGGTGAGTCCGTCATAGCTTTCTACATGCACGCTGTTATAGATCATTACATCATTAGCTGCTAAAAACTGCTTTGCTTTTTTTGATGCACCGCCAGACATTGCGGCCAGCAGCCTATCCTTACCCTCAATTAGGTAAACCTTCATGTCATGTTTACTTAGTCCATGATAGTCTTTTTCTAATATCAAATGCCGCATTTCGCCTAAGGCTCCGGCAAGCTCAACACCTGTTGGCCCGCCGCCAACAACTACAAAGGTCATCAACGCGTCTTTCTCTTCGTTATCTTTGGTGATGATAGCTTTTTCGAGATGTTGCAAGGTAAGCCCGCGCAGGTTCAATGCCTCGGGAACATTTTTCATCGGCATAGTGCAGGTTTCCAGTTGTTCGTTCCCGAAGAAGTTGGTGTTTGACCCGGTTGCTATAACCAGGTAGTCGTAGCTAACGTCGCCGATATTGGTTTTTACACAGTTTGTTTCGGCATTAACGCTTTCTACATGAGCCAGGTTAAATTTAAAATTATCCTGGTAAGTAAAGATCCTGCGGATTGGAAAAGCTATAGAGTCGGCCGGGATGGCCCCCATTGCAACCTGGTACAGTAGCGGCTGAAAAGTATGATAATTATGCTTATCAAGCATCAGTATATCAACCGGTGCGTCTTTTAATTTCTTTGCTAATTGTAATCCTGCAAAGCCACCGCCAACAATTACTACGCGGGGCCTGCTGCTTTTTTGTTGATCCATGTATATATAAGGCGGTTATCGCTGTAAATATATCAACATTAATGTTTGAAATTTGTGTGGTAGTAATTTCCTGTTAAATAATAAACCCACAACTGCTTATGGCAATTATGGGTTTAGAGTGGTATGGTTTAGGTAGATGTTTATTGTTTTAGTATATCAGTGGTTACTGTTTTAGTTCTTAAACTTAAAGCAGCGACATAACCTTTAGGGATTTTCTTTGCGTCCATCCCATCAGGCCACATTTCCAGGGCTTTAGTTTTGTCTACAGGTAAATTTTTAACTGCGTCTTCATCATAAAAAACTCCGTCGATTAAAAGCCCAGTTTTAGCATTTAGCTTTATAGGTTTTGTAACTATGCCTTTTCCTATTGCGCATGCCACATAATCATAGTCTTTACCGTCAAAGGCAGTAAACTTTACCCGGCTGTAAAATTGGGGATAATGGATTCTATTTAACACCTCCTGTGTGAGCATACGATTATGCGCATCAGCAGCCGAATCAATACTTATAAGCACCTGGTGGTCACCGGGCCTTTCCAACAAAAACGACTTTTGCGATATGACAGCATTTTTACCTGTGATAATAGCTTTTGCCTTTAGCGTTTTTTGTTGTTTCGGTTGCGTTGTTTTTGTTTTTTGCCTGATAGTATCAACGGGAACGGCAGTTACCCTTGTTTTAAAACAGAATGGCACAGCATATGGCCCATCAGGTACCTTTTTAGGGTTAAATCCTTCGCGGGTAGGTTCCAACAGTGCAGCTTGTTCTGCTGTTATTTTTTTTATCGCGTCTTCATCATAAAATTCACCATCAATAAATATCCCTGCAATATCGTCGACGCCCAAATTTGCCGACGCCGAACCGCCTGTGTATTTAAAAGTTATTTTATCGTGCGGTGGTTTATTATCGTACACCATATGCGTGCGGGTATAAAATTGATCCTGCGTAACCATTAACTTTGTTAATTTCTGTTTTTCTCCTTGGGTTATAGGCCCTACCGGGAATGTTTGTACAGAGCCGGTTTGCTTTTTCAATGGCTGCACAGGTTCTCCAGATTTTACCGCTTCTACATCTGCCTTTTTATAAATAAGCGGCGTTGTTTTTATCGTAAATATGGAAGTAAACCCCTTAGCATATTCACCCGGCTTTACGTTTCTTACAGCAACATCACCATTTACTGTTATTGCCTGACTTTTTTTAGGGTCGATAAACCTTATATCGTTTTCGTTATAAAAGACACCATCAACTACAAATCCAATCTTGTCTTCGGGTTTAACGGTTACATCAACAGATCCCGTTAGTGTGTTTATCATTGCCTTATCAAAAGGCTTTCCATCGTTATCTGTTAATTGTATACGACTATAAAATCCCGTGGTGGCTCTGGAATGTCGTTCTTTTACCAGGTTCTCTTTCTCCAGTGCTGTCATGTAAACAATTTCGCCGTTTTTAGTTTGTATGGTTACAGTTACGTCAACCCACTTACCATTAATTACTTTTCTGGAGTCAACCGGTTTTACGCTGACTGATTTAATGCACGACCCACTTATGTTATACAGCACATCATTATCATAACTTTTACCATCAATAAGTACTTTAATAATATTATCAGATAGTTCAACACCCGCTATAACGCTATACTTTTCTGTGGGCACATCATTTTTTAGCCGGGCAAAGGCCAGGCAGCTTAGCATTACCACAGGTAACGCCAATAGGTAAATTACTTTTTTCATATGATTAGTTGGTTTAGTGAACAACATGGCGATGCGCTTTTTTAAAGGCACCATACTAAAACTATTGTAAAGCATACCCTGCCTTGCTACAGATAGATGAAGCAGCATATCTGCATATTTACTTTTATCGTTTGATAAGCCTATCTCACGGTCTACTTCAAATTCATGGTTTTCTTCAATGGCACGTGCATACAGGTAAACAAAAGGATTGAACCATAGCACTATCTGTGCAATTTTACACAGGATCCTGTCAACTGAGTGCTGTAGCTTAACATGCAGCATTTCATGTTCTATAATCTGTTGGATCTCTTCGGGGCTTAATTCATCATCGTTCAAGAAAATATAATTCAGGAACGACCCATTGCTTAGCTTTTTATCGCCATGTAAAACATGCACGTTGCCGATCTTGATGTTCTTTTTACTTTTTATGTTGGCGAAAAAAGCGACAAGCATAATTATCAGCCTTACAGATAAGGCAACAACTGTTAATAGATATCCAGTCTTTAAAACATCAAGCCAGCTAATGGCAGGCTTTATAACCGGTTGGTGCGAAAAGGTTAATGGCCCCTGCGCCTGGAAGGTTTGCAATTGATTTACATATACCGCTTCTTTTATAATTGGGACAGAATCTGGATGCACGGTTATAGTAAGTAATGGTATAACAAAACTTAAAACCAGCGTAATAACCAAATACCACCTGTTAATGGTAAAGAAAGTCAAACGACTCAGCATCAGGTAATAAAATCCGTAGAATAAGCCCATACAGGCGCTAACCTGTAATAAGTAAACCATCGCGCTCATAACTATTTGTTTTTATTGATAATGTCCTTGATCTTGTTGATATCAGCCTCGCTTAGCTGCTCTTCTTTTACCATAAAGGATAGCAGGCTCTCAACCGAGTTATCGAAATAACCGGATATCATTTTCCTGAAAAATGTTTTACGATACTCTGGTTTAGATATCAGCGGGAAATACTCATAGGTTTTGCCATAAGCTTTATAGCCTACGTATCCTTTTTTTTCTAACAATCGCACTACTGACGATATGGTGTTGTAAGGCGGCTTAGGGTCATCGGGCAAAGCATCTATGATATCCTTTACGAAACACTGCTTAAGGTCCCATAAAATTTGCATTACCCGCTCTTCTGTTTTTGTTAACTCTTCCATAAATCAAATATAAAACGTATTTTTAAGTTATACAACTGTTTTATCAGTTACATAACTTTTTTACCAGTTATATTGATTTTTAGGCAAAAAGTTATCAAAAACGCAGACTTTTGCTCAATAATTAGTTAATTTTGCAACTAATTATCAAATAACTGGCATGAAAACCTTACATATTATTAAAATTGGCGGAAATGTTATTGATAATTCAGAAAATCTATACCATTTTTTAAAAGATTTTACCGCGTTAGAAGGATATAAGATCCTGGTGCATGGTGGCGGTAAGGTAGCAACCCAACTTTCTGAAACCTTGGGTATTGAGACAAAACTAGTTGACGGCCGCCGGATAACCGACATTGAAACACTTCGTGTAGTAACAATGGTGTATGGCGGGTTGATCAATAAAAACATTGTGGCGCAGTTACAACGTTTCGGCACCAATGCTATAGGGTTAACCGGTGCCGATGGTAATTTTATCCGGACAAAAAAACGGCCGGTAAAAACTATCGACTATGGTTTTGTAGGCGATATTGATGAAAAATCGGTAGACAGCACTGGCATTGCCAAATTAATGGAGGCCGGCTTCGCTCCTGTTTTTAGCGCCTTAACGCATGATGGCGAAGGCCAAATGTTAAATACCAATGCCGATACCATTGCTTCTGCTCTGGCGGTTGCTTTATCAACAAAATTTGAGACTACATTGATATACTGTTTTGAAAAGAAAGGTGTATTGATGGACGTTAATGATGACGACTCGATAATAAGGGATATTGACCCGTCTAGATACGAGGAGTTAAAGAAAAAACAAATAATACACAGCGGAATGCTGCCTAAGCTTGATAATGCCTTTACAGCGATTGCTTGTGGGGTTAAAGCAGTAGTAATAGGCCATTCTGATGATTTAGGCGAGCTGAAAAACAGCAAACCATTTGGAACACGACTAAGCAAAACAACATGAACTCGCAACAACATATTGCTATTTTAGGCAGCGGTAACATTGGTTTATCATTAGCTAAAGGGCTTGTAAAATCGGGGATTTGCAAGCCACAGCAAATTACTTTAACACGCCGTAATTTAGAGGCGTTGGACGAGTATGCCACTTTAGGCTATCAAACTACCAACAACAACACAAAAGCAGCTAAAAAAGCCGATATAGTGATCCTGGCCGTACTGCCACAACAATTAAATAAGTTGCTCGACGAAATAAAACCGGCTATTAAATCAGAGAAGCAATTCCTGGTTTCTGTAATATCAGGCGTAAGCTGCGAGGATATCCGCCAGCAATTAGAAATGAATGTACAGGTTATACGCGCTATGCCTAATACAGCTATTGCCATCGGCGATTCAATGACCTGTATAGCGACTGATAACGGCACGCCTAAAAATGTTAACCTGGTAAAATCATTGTTTGATACGGTTGGTGTTACTATCCAGATAAACGAGGAATTAATGACTGCCGCTACTGCGCTTTGTGCCTGCGGTATTGCGTTTTTCCTGCGTTCTGTTCGCGCGGCATCACAAGGCGGTACAGAGATAGGCTTTCATGCAAAAGATGCGCTTAAAATGGCTGCACAAACGGCTAAGGGAGCGGCAAACTTACTATTACAACTGGCATCACACCCCGAGCAGGAAATTGACAAGGTAACATCGCCGAAAGGTTGTACCATTGCCGGTTTAAACGAGATGGAGCATAATGGCTTTAGCTCGGCTATGATAAAAGGGATAAAACTATCAGCAGAGAAAGCCGGCGAACTTTATAAAAGCGAAGGCTAATTTATTTGGGCTGATTGGGTAATTTATAGCCCTGCCTGGCATATAGCTGCCACTTGTTGTTTATCTTTTTCCAAACCTGCAAAACGCCCAGGGCAACGTTATTTATTTTACCTTTATCGTTGGTATCGGCAAAAAACCTATGTCGTACAATAGCCGTATTACCATCTACAGCAATTTTTTGATCTTTAATATCGATCTTGGTAAAAGCTGCTTTGCCCGTAACAAGTGCATCGATAAATTGTGCTTTGGTTTGGATATAGTCAAATGAATGCCCATAACTTAATTGATCGGCCATAACATCATTAAGGCTTGCCCTATCCCCTGCTATCATTGCTTTACGCAATACTTCTACCTGGGCCGCTATAGCTTTTTCGTCAGCACTTTGTGCAAATGCCGTGACAGTAAATAGTGAAAGAATAAATAATAATCCTAAAAGCCTTTTCATTTGGTTTGCAGATGTTAATAATAGCTAAAGTAGTTTCCAAACGTCAGATTACAAACCTTGCGTACATTTTAACACGTAACAAATAGGTTACTTTTATTGCAGATAGTAGTGTCTCAGCCTGTTTAGGTCATTATCTAATTCATATACCAAAGGTGTTGCAGTGGGTATCTCTAATTTGGTAACATCCTCATCATTAAGATTATCAATATATTTAATCAACGCCCGCAAACTGTTGCCATGTGCACATATTATTATCTTTTCACCCCTTTTTATAGCGGGCACAATGGCATCGTTCCATAAGGGCAATACCCTGTCCATTGTCTGGCTTAAATTTTCTGTTAAAGGCAATTCTTGTTCGGTAAGAGATTGATACCTGATATCGTTTCCGGGATATCGCTCATCATCCTTAGTAACAGGTGGCGGATCCTCATTCGGGTCGCGGCGCCATTTTTGTACCTGATCTATACCGTATTTGACAATAGTTTCTTCTTTATTTAATCCTTGCAACGCGCCATAAAAACGTTCATTTAAACGCCAGGATTTTTCAACCGGGATCCATAAATGATCAAGCTCTTCTAATACAATATGCAATGTTTTAATAGACCTTTTTAATACCGATGTAAAACCGGCATCAAAATTATAACCGTATTGCTTTAGCAGTTGCCCGGCCCGCTTAGCCTGCTCATACCCTTCGGGCGATAGATCAACATCGGTCCATCCTGTAAAACGGTTTTCCCGGTTCCATACGCTTTCGCCATGGCGCATTAATACTAATTTTTGCATTATGAAAGGTTAACGTTGAATATCTAAAACGGTTTTAATTTGTAAATGATTATAAATCATTTAAATTGCATTTATAAACCAACTAAAACTAATACTTTATGACAACAATTGCACCTGTTAAGGATGGCACTGCCAATCCTGCACCTTTAGGGCTGTGCGCCTTTGGTATGACCACTGTTTTACTAAACCTGCACAATGCCGGCTTTTTTCCTATGAATTCTATGATATTTGCCATGGGTATTTTTTATGGGGGATTGGCTCAAGTAATTGCCGGCATTATTGAAGCTAAAAAAAACAACACCTTTGGCTTAACCGCATTTACTTCATATGGCTTCTTTTGGCTATCGTTAGTTGGCCTGTTAGTTATGCCTAAATTGGGCTGGGTTGATAAAACACCGGCCAACGCATTTGCGGCCTATTTAGGCATGTGGGGCATATTTACCTTCCTGTTATTTTTTGGCACTTTGAAGCTTAATCGCGCATTGCAGTTTGTATTTGGATCGTTAACCGTGCTTTTTGCCCTGCTTGTAGTTAAAACTGTTACCGGCAGCGAAGAATGGGAACACGCCGCAGGTTACGTTGGTATTATTTGTGGAGCATCTGCTATTTACACTGGTATTGCCCAGGTGCTAAATGAAGTTTATGGTAAAACTGTATTACCAATTGGCCCTGTAAATAGCTAAATTGCGCAGGTGAAAGATTTTAAAAAATATTATATAATTCCGGCTACGCCCGATGAAGTTTATTTAGCATTAACCAACCCGCTTACTATTGAGTTGTGGACAGGTGAAACGGCAGAAATGTCGACCGAACCAGGATCAGAATTTTCTATGTGGGATGGTAGTATTGTAGGGAAGAATATAGAATTTGAGCCGGGCAGGAAAATAGTACAGCAATGGTATTTTGACGGGCAGGCAGAAGAGTCGATAGTTACTATTAAGTTGCACACCGATAAGGCGGGTACATCGGCCGAACTAAAGCATACCAATATACCAGACGCTGATTATGAAGATATGGTTGGTGGTTGGAACGATAGTTATTTTGGTGCGCTGATAGACTTTTATCACTGGTAGTATAACCGATAGTTAAACATTATAAAACAAAGAAAGCCGCTCAATTTTGAGCGGCTTTCTTTGTTTATGTTGATGTATTAGATTACTGCAGGAACAAATACAAAATTCGTTCCATCGTATTTAAAAGTTTTAGTAACGTTTGACGTTACACCTTTAAAATATTGCAAGTAAGTAATATTGAATTTTTGATTAGCAACAGCGGTTGCACTATATTTATTTATCAGTAAAGTAATTATGGCACCTTGTATATCAGTATCGCTCCAATAAGTAGGATCAGTAGTTGCGCTTACATTAAAGTCTGGGAAAGATACAATGTTAGCGCGGCCTAATGCGGATCCAGCGGTGGTATTATTACCCATGTACTTGTAATCAGCGGAAACTAAGGTATAGCTAACAGTGTTGTCTGCCACCCATTTGCCACTATTTTTAGCAAAAGTAAGCGGAGTAGATAATATAGGTGTAGTTACCCAGTTTGTTCCATCAAATGTCAATGGCAAAACTCTTTGGTAAGTAGTTAAATAACGGTAGTTTACATATTTAATATCACCAACTTTAGCAGTAGCCATAACTGTCGGGTCGGCTTTTAGATAAGTGTTTATATAAGCTGGAATATTTGCAGCGTCATTGGCAACAAACCAGTTATTTAAGCCATTACCGGTAGTTGCATATTGAGCTGCTGACACACGATAAATTTTTGTCCATACACCGTCCTTAAACAGGAATGCATCAGTTGTAAGTGTGCCAGAACTTGCTGTTTTACCAGACTCAAAATACAAATAGGTTAGTACCCTAATTGAATTTTCAGGAAGTAATACCTGATACTTATAATTCAGATAATTTATTACCGCGGTCGCACTAAAATCAGAGAATGTATTAGCCGGAGCACCATTATAGGCCGGATAAACATAATCATTTGTAGGAGTAGTTTGCAATGTAATCGCAGTTGTAGCATTTAATGAATCTGCTAGCTTAATTGTAGTTGGCGATATTCCGTAAGTTACGGTTACTGATGATTTATCTGTGTAAGCAGGATATTTTGCCGCTAAAATAGCAGGTATACTTACAGCAGCATCATCTTTGGTTTTGTAGCTTAAAGACGTTTTTGCATAATCAGTGGTTGGTAACAACGCATAGTCAGCGGCAGACAGTGTAAGTGACCCACCCGTAGTTGGCGGCGGCACAGGTGCCGTTGGTGTAGGTAGGTCCCCTAATTCTTTGTAGCTTTTATCCAGCGGATTACAAGCAGTCACTGTCACGACAGTAAAAACAACTGCTAAAAATTGATATATTTTTTTCATAAATTATTTATTAAAATTTAATTTTCAAAGTAGTCATATACAGTCTTCCGTTACCGTAATTTACGCCAAGTGCACTAAGTCTTGAAACATTAGTTCCGTTTGTTGGATTTGATTCATAACCTTCAGCTAAGTAAGCGGTATCAAACACGTTGTAAACATTACCTATAAACGAAGATTCAAGACCGGCAATTTTAAACCTGAACACTATATTCAGATCAAGCGTGCTATAACTCGGTAAATGAAATGGCTTAAACGCAGTTGGATCGAAACCGGGGATATTGTTTGCCGGATCAGGTGCAACATAAACCATTTTAGATGGATCGTATGACGCGAAGAATCGTGTATAATAATTACCATTTGCACCTAATTTTACGTTAGGCAATACCTTAATATCTAAACCTAAAGCAGCGCTGGTTTGCGCGTTTGATGCAGCAGATCCGCCGAAATCACCAATTGGCAAGTCTTTTAATATAAATGCCGGAACATTAAATACTTTCGCGCCTGGCGCATCACTGGTAATTTGTGCACTGCCAGTATTGGTTATGTAGTGATAATCACCCAAAGAAAGCATACCGCTTACCGTAACCTCATTTATAGGACGGTATTTGGCATCAATTTCAATTCCCTGGTGAAGTTCATTTATGCCGGTAACATTATAGGTAGGTATTGAACCATCCTGGTTTGGCGTTGTTGAAAAGTTTTTAGCCCTATCTTTATAAGTAGAACGGTATAAGTTTACGTTAGCACTGAATTGAGAGCTTCTGAACATGTAACCTAATTCATAACTCATCATTTTTTCGTTAACCGCTTTAGGGTTTAGGTCATTTTTTTTGTTAAGGAAGATAGAAGCTACATAAGGAGGTCTTTCTAAATAACCAATGTTAGCAAAAACGTTGTTTGAACCGTCAATATTGTAGTTAGCTCCACCTTTTACCTGGTAGCCAAAGAAGTTAACAACTTTACTTTCACGGTTAGGGTCAGTGTTTAAGTAGCTAAAATAATCAATCCTTTTATTGCCTGTGTTGTTAGCACCAACAGTAGCAAATGCAGATAATTCATCTTTAACATACTCGGCAGTAACATAACCACCGTATGAGTTAATTAAATATCTGTAGTGGTTATTTAAATAATCGCCAACCACAGTGTTTCTGTTTGGATTGTTTAAATCTGTTTTGTCAACAAAATAAGTACCACCAAGCAGGCTATTTAATCTGTAAAACTTATCGCCGTCGTAGGTCCTTAGATCTAACCCAGCCGTTAAGTTTACGTTATCGTTAAGTTTCTTTTTATATGAGCTTAATAAGCCGGTTTGTACGTGATTGTTAACCGCCTCGTTAAAATAAGTGCTTGAAGAACCATCTGCATTAGCACGGTTATTTTTTACGATTTGATCAAAATCAATTGGCGAGTAAATATCGCCTGTTCTTGGTATAGGACTATTTGGTGTACCTTGGGCAAGACCAACATTACCCCCTGCTATATATCTTGCAGCACCTCTACCAGACGACCAGTAAGCAGTTGTTGATAAAGATGAAGTTTCATTAATTGTCCAGTTATGAGTTAATGAAGCTAATGGTTTGTTATAATAGTTTTGCTCGGCGCTTAAAATCTCTCCATTAAGATAACCATAATCAGAGTTGTATCTGATACCTTGTGGAGCAGCTCTGTACGCATTTATTGACTGATAAGTATAACGCTGTCCGTGAATTTGTGCAGCTCCCATAAAGTTAAATGATAAGGTTTGTGATTTACCAATAACTTTAGATAAGTTAAAGAAATAGCTATAGCCAGTGTAATATAAACCTTCAGCATTTCCGTCGCCGGTTGATTTAGACAATAAGAATGAAGATGCCCAACCTTTTGGAGTTAAACCTGTAGCATACGATATAGCAGTTTTTAATGCATTATAGCTGCCGACAGATTGTGCTATAGCACCACCCTCTTCTCTTTCAGTACTGCGGGTTCTGATATCGATTGTACCGCCTAACGATGGTACAGCAATTTTAGCAGCACCTAAACCACGTTGTACCTGCATGTAGCTGGTTACATCAGAAAGACCAGCCCAGTCATTCCAGAAAACTTTACCAGCTTCAACGTCATTAACAGGGATACCGTTAACCAGTAACGCAATGTTACTGCTATTAAACCCGCGGATAGCAACCCTTGAATCACCATAACCACCGCCAGCGCGACTAACAGTAACACCCGGGGTAGCTTTCAAAAGCTCAGGAAATTCTGCACCTGCGCCCTTTTCTTCAATGTATTGTGCACCAACATTTGATACCGCTATGGGGGTTTGTCTGTCAATTGCCAGTGTAGAACTTGCATTAACAACAACCTCGCCTAATGAGCCTGATACCGGATCAAGCGAAATAGTTCCTAATTTTGTGCCGTTTGCAGTTACTTCTTTTGATACATATCCAATGTATGTTATAACTAATGTACTGCCGCTTGGCGCAGTAATTTTAAAAGTTCCATCAAGCGATGCTGACGTAGCATTGGTTGTACCTTTTATTGTAATGGTGGCGCCAATAAGTGGCTCCTTTGTCTGCGCATCAAGCAACTTGCCGGTTACAACACTCTGCGCAAGCGCAGCGGCTGTTGTAAAAAGGCTGATAAATAATAATAGTAAATACTTCCTCATACGTGATTTTTGTTTAAATGTATGTTAACTAAAAAATTGCAGTGGCAAAGATAATTCATAACTGCCTCTTTATTGTTAAGTTAGTGTTAACTATTTGAAATATTTATTATGTTTTTATCAACATTTAATAACATATTCAAATAAATGCAAAAAAATATAACCCATATAATGTAAAACTCACATCATTTTATAATTATTTTACTTTGAGTTAATCTATGGTATAAGTAGATTTTAAATGATAATCCTATGATTTAAAGTGACGAATGTCGTTTTTTGGTTTCGCCCCTTTTACTTAGCTTTGGCTTTCCAAAAAATATAAAAGAACAGATACGAATATGAATTACGATGTAATTATTATAGGGTCTGGCCCGGGTGGCTATGTAGCTGCCATACGCGCCTCACAATTAGGGTTAAAAACAGCTATTGTTGAAAAGGAATCGTTAGGTGGTATTTGCCTTAACTGGGGTTGTATTCCTACTAAAGCGTTGCTTAAAAGTGCACAGGTGTTTGAATATATTAACCACGCTGCCGATTATGGTATAAAAGTAAATGGTACCGGCGATGTTGATTTTGAAAGTGTTATTAAAAGAAGTCGTGGTGTAGCCGATGGTATGAGTAAGGGCGTTCAGTTTTTAATGAAGAAAAACAAGATCGATGTTTTAATGGGCTTAGGCAAATTAAAAAGTAAAGGTGTTGTTGAAGTTAAAAGTAATGATGGTGCAAAAGAGTTTACCGCGAAACATATCATTTTAGCTACCGGTGGCCGCTCTCGCGAATTGCCTAATATCAAACAAGACTTAAAAAAAGTTATCGGTTATCGTCAGGCAATGATATTACCTAAAAAACCGGCGTCAATGATAGTAGTTGGCTCTGGCGCTATAGGTATTGAGTTTGCTTATTTCTATAATTCTATAGGCACTAAAGTAACTGTAGTTGAATATTTGGATAACATAGTGCCATTAGAAGACGAAGAGATATCAAAAGCTTTAGGTCGTATCCTTAAAAAACAAGGTATCAATATCATGACCGGCTCAAACGTTGAATCGGTTGATACAAGCGGTGAAGGCTGTAAGGTAACTGTAAAGACAGCTACTGGCACCGAAGTTTTAGAAGCCGAAATAGTTTTATCGGCAGTAGGTATATCAACAAATATTGAAGGTATAGGTCTTGAAGAAAACGGTGTAAAAACTGATAAAGGCAAGGTATTGGTTGATGATTTTTACCGCACAAACGTTGAGGACGTTTACGCTATAGGCGATATTGTTAAAGGCCAGGCCCTTGCACACGTGGCATCTGCCGAAGGCATTATATGCGTCGAAAAAATTGCCGGTTTAAAACCGGAGCCTTTAGATTATAATAACATACCGGGATGTACTTATTGCAGCCCTGAAATAGCATCAGTAGGTTATACTGAAAAAGCGGCTAAAGAAGCAGGTTACGAACTTAAAGTGGGTAAATTTCCATTCTCAGCATCGGGTAAAGCAAGTGCTGCGGGTGCTAAAGATGGTTTTGTTAAAGTAATATTTGACGCCAAATACGGCGAGTTTTTAGGTGCCCATATGATAGGCTTTAATGTTACCGAAATGATTGCCGAAGTAGTTACAGCCCGCAAGCTGGAAGCTACCGGTCATGAGATCATTAAATCGGTACACCCTCACCCTACCATGAGCGAAGCTTTAATGGAAGCTGCCGCAGAAGCATATGGTGAATGCATACACTTATAAGTCAAAATTCAAAAGTAAAAATTCAAAAGCCGGTGTTTAAATTATCATCGGCTTTTTTGTTTTATAACTGATAGCGGGACGTTTTTATACCCCTTCATCTTTTTTTGAATTTTTACTTTTGAATTTTGACTTTTAATTACTTTTGACTTAACCAATGAAACTTCACACTATTGATACCGGATTTTTCAAGCTTGATGGCGGCGCTATGTTTGGCGTTGTACCCAAAGCTATCTGGAACAAAACAAACCCGGCGGATGCTAATAACCTTTGCACCTGGGCTATGCGTTGTTTATTGATCGAAGACGGTAAACGATTGATATTGATTGATACCGGGATTGGCGATAAACAAGATGAAAAGTTTTTTAGCCACTATTATTTACATGGTAATGCAACTATAGATAGTTCATTGGCTAAACTTGGTTTCCGTCGCGATGATATAACCGATGTTTTTTTAACCCATTTGCATTTTGACCATGTTGGAGGTGCTATCAAGCGCGAAGGCGACAAATTGGTACCTGCATTTAAAAACGCGATTTATTGGAGCAATAATAAACACTGGGACTGGGCAGTAAATCCAAACGACCGCGAAAAAGCATCATTTTTGAAAGAAAACATATTACCAATACAGGAAAGTGGCCAGCTAAAGTTTGTAGAAGCTCATGATAATGTAAAATTCACAGACCAAATTAGTATACGATTTGTATACGGACATACTGAATCAATGATGTTGCCGTTAATACATTATAAGGAAAGGCAGATATTATACATGGCTGATCTGTTACCATCGGTTGGGCATTTACCACTCCCCTATGTAATGGCTTACGATATGTTTCCGTTGCAAACTTTAACTGAGAAAAAGCTTTTTTTGAACGAAGCCGTAGCTAACAACTATGTCTTATTCCTGGAGCACGACCCAATTAATGAGTGTTGTACTTTGCAACAAACAGAAAAAGGTGTACGTTTGGATGAAACTTTTAAGCTTAGTGCGTTATAAGTACACACCACAAAAACCATGCAATTAATTGCTGATAATGAATAATATATAATCTTTTTTTTATACTAAAATATAGGGAAACTTTTTTGTACCTTTGCACGTTCAATTCTAAAACTAAGAATCGAGGTTTAATAAAATAAATGAGACAACTCAAAATAACACAATCCATTACCAATCGTGAGTCACAATCACTTGACAAATACCTTCACGAAATTGGTAAAGTTGACCTAATCACAGCCGAAGAAGAAGTAATTTTAGCCCAGAAAATAAGGGAAGGCGACCAGGCCGCTTTAGAACGCTTAACAAAAACCAACCTTCGTTTCGTAGTATCGGTTGCTAAGCAGTACCAAAATCAAGGCTTAACACTTGGCGATTTAATTAACGAAGGAAACTTAGGTTTAATTAAGGCTGCTAAACGTTTTGACGAAACTAAAGGATTTAAGTTCATATCGTACGCGGTATGGTGGATCCGTCAATCAATATTGCAGGCTATTGCAGAGCAATCACGGATTGTGCGCTTACCTTTAAACCAGGTAGGTTCATTAAGTAAAATAAGCAAGGCATTTTCTAAATTGGAGCAAGAGTTTGAGCGCGAACCTTCACCCGAAGAGTTGGCCGATATGCTTGAAACAACAGTTGATAAAATCTCTGATACGCTAAGTAACTCTGGCCGCCACGTGTCTATGGATGCGCCGTTTGTGCAAGGCGAAGAAAATACATTGTTAGATGTATTGGAAAATTCAGAACCAAATACAGATTCGATTCTGATCAATGAGTCATTATCAGAAGAGATCAAACGTTCACTTTCAACTTTAACAGAGCGCGAGCGCGAGATCATTGTATTGTTCTTTGGTTTAGGCACCAACCATCCCCTATCATTAGAAGAAATTGGCGAGAAATTTAACCTTACCCGCGAGCGTGTAAGGCAGATAAAAGACAAAGCATTACAACGTTTACGGCATACCAGCAGAAGCAAAATTCTGAAATCATATTTAGGTTAATCCTTTTAAAAGCCTTCGGTAAACCACCGGAGGCTTTTTTTTTTCGTTTCGCACGCCCACAATAAATATCGTAACAACAATAATTTACAGTTTAATCTGTTTGATTAACTATCACAATTATTGTTTGAAACGCTTAGTTACCATTTCACTTCATTATTATAAATTACTGTGGGTTTATAACCTGGCATTTACGCTGCTTGCTACAATTATTGTATGGGGTTATATAGGAGTTTTAAATGCTGCCAGTTTCTTTATCGCGAAAGCTATTGGTTATTTATCCTCCATGGCTTTACACTACTACTCTTCATCAAAAAGTTATTTTTATTTTATGAATGCCGGTTACAAAATGCGGTGGATCTTTGTCAATGCGGCTATTATTGATGTTTTTATTTATCTGTTGATCGTATTATTTGCATTAATACTTAAAACATGCGTAAACTAAAAGTCGACAGCGTACAATTAGAATTTAACGACCGCAAGATCCTGCAAGATGTTTACCTGCATTGCAACCAAGGCGAGGTAATAGGCTTATTAGGACGCAACGGCAGTGGTAAGTCGTCGCTTTTAAAGATTATTTTTGGCACACTTACCCCCTTGTATAAATATGTGAGTATTGATGATGTTTTTATCCATTATGGTTATCTTAATAATCGTATCGCCTATTTATCACAAGATAGCTATCTGCCACGGGGAATTAAAATAAGCAGCCTCGCAAATATGCTTATTGACAAGGAATATTGGGAGGATTTTTCGGGCCTTACTATCTATAAAGATCATCATCACAAAAAGTCAGAGCAATTATCAGGCGGCGAATTAAGGCAGTTGGAAATGCTAATGATACTTTACAGCAAAGCCGATTTTATTTTGCTGGATGAACCTTTTACCCATGTAACACCTGTACAAGCACAATATTTTAAAGAAATTATTAAATCTATCTCAAAAACTAAAGGGATCATTATAACAGATCATCAATATTATAATGTGCTCGATATAAGTGACAGGATCATACTTTTAGCCGATGGCTGCACAAAACATATAAATAACGTTGGCGATTTAGTTACTTACAACTACCTTAGTAATATAAAATAGATACGATATGACTATTCCTATTTATCAAGCCGATGCATTTACCGACCAGCTTTTTGGTGGTAACCCTGCAGCCATTTGCCCGCTTACCGAATGGCTACCCGACGAGGTAATGCAAAAAATAGCAGTTGAAAACAATCTTGCCGAAACCGCTTTTTTTGTAAAGACTGAGAAGGGTTATTTACTGCGCTGGTTTACACCCGAATACGAGATAGATCTTTGTGGGCATGCTACTCTTGCATCTGCACATATATTGTTTACCGAACTTGGTTATGCGGACGATACAATTCATTTTGAAACCATGAAAGCCGGCATACTTACCGTACAACGCAATGGCGATAAATACACCATGGATTTCCCTTCGCGCTCGCCTATACTTATAGAAGAACCAAACGGACTGGTTGATGCGTTAGGAGGCATCCAACCTACTGCCATATTGCGGTCGCGAGATTTTTTTGTGGTGTATGATTCTGAGCGCGAGGTTAAAGACCTTTCACCCGATTTCTTTGCGCTATCAAAAATGGATACAGTTGGTGTAATAGTAACCGCACCCGGGGATAATGTAGATTTTGTATCGCGATTTTTTGCTCCCGGTGCAGGGATTAATGAGGACCCGGTTACCGGTTCGGCGCATTGTAACCTGATACCCTACTGGGCGAAGGTATTTGAAAAAAATCAGCTGCATGCTTACCAGATCTCTGAACGCAAAGGCGAATTATGGTGTGAGTTACAAGGCGACCGGGTGTTAATGACCGGCAAAGCGGTTACCTATTTAAAAGGCGAGATTTACGTATAGCTACAACGAAATACTTTTGATTGGCTTACCTGCCAATTTTACAAGTTTGGGCGTGACGTATACCATTGTTTCGTTTGATACCACAGGCTTTTTGTCTATATAAACAATTAACCTATAAGGTACTTGTATGCTTCCCTCGCCACGATTCTCGACATTTAAGAAAAGATAGTTTTTAGGCGATAACTTTTTTGTAAAATAGCTATTTCCACAACTCGACCCGCTATTTACCTGAAACAGCTTCCATTCTCCATCTATTTTAATTTCTGTTTTAATGCCAATCGTAGCATCAATACGGTTAAGTACTAACGAGTCCTTGGTGTTATTAATTAAAAAAGCTTTTATGTATTTATTACCGTTAAGCATTGTAATATTAGGATTTTGCGGAATATATAACTGCACGCCTTTAAAGGGCAATTTTGCAAGTACTTTATCAGTTTTTATCTCCTTTTGTTCAATATTCTCCGCATCTTTCTCTACCCATGCAGTAGTGTACCTCTCCCATACAATCTCGTCCACAGCTTTGGCATTATTTTGAGCAGATACCGAAAAACTGGCAGACAAAATAGTGAGGAAACAAATAATTCTTATAAAATAGTTCACGATGATATTTTTAATCTAATATCCCTATAAAAATTAATATTTAATAGCTTAAATCATTTTTTTATGATTAATTTGAACCTTGGAATTTATACAGGGCTATCACTATTAAATGCAGCTTACACAGTTAGAAATCAAGGGGTTTAAAAGCTTTGGCGATAAGATCACCATTAATTTTAATGAGGGTGTTACTGCTATTGTGGGCCCTAATGGCTGCGGTAAATCAAATGTGGTTGATGCTATCCGTTGGGTACTGGGCGAACAAAGTACCCGTATGCTACGGTCAGAGAAGATGGACAATGTCATCTTCAACGGCACCAAAAGCCGCAAGCCTGCTAACCTTGCAGAAGTTTCATTAACATTCGACAATACCAGGAACATCCTCCCTACCGATTATTCACAGGTTACTTTAACACGGAAGCTTTATCGCAGTGGCGATAGTGAATACCGCTTAAACGATGTACAATGCCGTTTAAAAGACATTACAGACCTTTTCCTTGATACGGGCATCGGTTCTGACTCGTACGCCATAATCGAGCTTAGAATGATCGAGGAGATCATTTCGAATAAAGAAGGCTCGCGCCGTAATTTATTTGAGGAAGCATCGGGCATTTCAAAATATAAGATCCGCAAAAAACAAACTTTTAATAAGCTAAAAGATACTGAGGCAGACTTAGAACGTGTAGAAGACTTATTGTTCGAGATCCAAAAGAACCTGAAGATGCTTGAGAACCAGGCAAAAAAAACCGAGCGTTATTACCGCATCAGGGACGAATATAAAGCACTTAGCATAAAACTGGCCTCGTTTAAAATTGCAGCATTTGGCAGTTCATTAAACGCAATTGAGCAGCAAGAACTTAGGCAACGCGAAGAAAAAGCCGGGGTTATTACCCAAATGGACACTTTAGAAGCAAGCCTGCAGCAAGAAAAACTTGACAGCCTTACCAAAGAGAAAAATCTTTCCATCCAACAAAAAGCTACAAATGATTTCGTTGGTAAGATTCGTGCGTACGAAAGCGAGAAAAAAATAAAGAACGAACAATTAAAGTTTCAACAGGATAAAGAAACAAGATTAAGTGAGGAACTTGAACGCGACCGCAACCAGCTGAACCACGTTTTTTATAACATTAAGCGCCTTAACGAAGAAAAAGCACAGGAAGACGAAAACCTGCAAACCATTACCGTAAAAGTTGCCGATTTAAAATTGATGGTTGATGAGTTGCGCTTGCAACAATCGAGTGCGCGTAATGAGTTGAACGAGCTGGTAACTGCTAACAATAACTTACAAAACCAGGCTTACAAGGCCGAAAAAGATATCGATATCCTGCGGATCCAGGAACAAGCACTTGAGCAGGAAAGTCAACGCAATATGGAGGATGCTACCAATAAAAAAGTAGAACTCTCTCATTTTAACGATGTCGTTGCCGGGCTGCAGGGCCGTACCGAAACTTTAGAGCAAGAATATCAGCTTGAATTTAAACAGGAAACCGAATTACAGGAACAAATAGCCACAATTGATGCCGAGGCTGAAACTGTAAAAGACACCATCATAACCGAAAGCCGTAAGCTTGACGCCAAACAAAACGAGTACAACCTAACCAAGAGTTTGGTTGATAACCTGGAGGGATTCCCTGAGTCTATCCGTTTTCTTAAAAACAACCACGAATGGGCTAAAAACGCCCCCTTGTTTAGTGATGTGCTTTTCTGTCGTGAACAATATCGGGTGGCTATCGAGAATTACCTTGAACCATTAATGAATCATTACGTGGTTGATACTTACGACGAAGCAGTTAAGGCAATTAACTTACTAAGTGATTCATCGCGGGGCAGGGCGCAGTTTTTTATCCTGAGCAACTATGTTGAAGAGACGGGGCTGCAGTTTAAAGAAGAGGCTACTGGCGGCCGCATCCCTGCATTAAACGTAGTTGAGGTTGATAAGAAATATCAGCCGTTGGTTAGCCACTTGCTTAAAAATGTGTACTTGGTTAATGACGAGGCTGAACTCAACAATTCAGGAATAACAGAGGGCCTGGTATTATTGGCTCAAAGCGGCAAGTTCAATAAATCTAAATACACAATGGCCGGCGGTTCGGTAGGTTTGTTTGAGGGTAAAAGAATTGGCCGTGCAAAAAACCTGGAGAACCTGGCTAAAGAGATAAAGAAATTAGAGGTAGAGTTATTTGAGTTTAAAACCCGCTCCAACGAATTACAAACCCGGTCGGTAGCGTTAAAAGCATCAACCAAAACTGCCGAGCTAAATCAAAAACAAGCTGAGCTCAACCGTTTAAATACGGAGTTGATAACTGTTAAAACACGCCAGGAGCAGTACGAAACTTTTATAGAGAACAGCTTAAACCGCAAAGACGATATCGCCAAAAAAATAAGCGGTATTAAAGAAGAAATGGCTACGCTGCAACCTTTGTTGGTTGAGTTAAAGGCCAGCAAACAAGTTCAAAGTGACTTACTGGTTGATAAGCAAGGTGCTTTTAATGAGCTGAATGAAATGGTGTCGGTACAATCAAATACCTATAACCAGGAAAATATCCGTTTCCATCAGCAACAAAACAAAGTATCGGGACTTGCTAAAGATTTGGATTACCGGTTTACTCAGCAGGACAGCCTCGAAAGCCGCATCAAACAGAACAGCGAAGAACTGGAGAAAGTAAAGCAAGCGATACAGGAAAACCTGCACCAGTCCGATTCCTCAGACGACAGCTTATTGGAAATGTACAGCCAAAAAGAAGAGCTTGAAAAAGCCACCCAGGAGGCCGAACAAGAATACTACAAACTACGTGGTAAGATCACCGAAACAGAAGACGCTGTAACCACATTACGCCGTAAGAAAGACCAGGCTGAAGTAATAGAAAATGAGTTAAAAGATCAGCGTAACAACTTGCGCATTGAACTAAACGCCTTAAAAGAGCGCCTATCCGTGGAGTTCAATGTCGATATAAATGAGCTACCAGAAAACGAAACAGCAGGCGACGAAAACGAAGATGCTTTACGCGAGCGTACCGATAAGCTAAAAAATCAACTGGACGATTTTGGCGCCATTAACCCGATGGCTGTCGAGGCCTACCAGGAAATGAGTGAGCGTTATGAGTTCATCCAAAACCAGAAAAAAGACCTGGCCGAGGCAAAGGCTTCGTTAATGGCTACTATACAAGAGATAGACGATACAGCCAAAGAAAAATTCATGCTGGCCTTTACGCTGGTTCGCGAAAACTTCATCAAGGTATTCAGGTCGTTGTTTAATGAGGAAGACTCTTGTGATCTGATCTTAAGCGATCCGCAAAATCCTTTAGAATCTGATATAGATATCATTGCAAAACCAAAAGGTAAACGTCCATTGTCTATTAATCAGCTTTCAGGTGGTGAGAAAACGTTAACGGCAACTGCTATCCTATTCTCGCTTTACCTGTTAAAACCTGCACCATTCTGTATTTTTGATGAGGTTGATGCACCGTTGGATGATACCAATATCGATAAGTTCAATAATATCATTCGTAAGTTCTCTTCCGAATCACAGTTCATCATTGTATCACACAATAAAAGAACCATAGCCAGCACCGATGTAATTTACGGTGTAACAATGGTTGAGCAGGGAATATCGCGCGTTGTGCCGGTAGATCTTAGAGAGCTGGCAGATTAGATGTTTGGATGTGCTGATGCGTGGATATGCAGATATGCAAATGATTTAAATATTATCTAATCAAATCCTTCAAGTCATCTGCACATAAGCATATCTGCACATTCACAATTACTTCTTTTTCAGATTTCCGTTAAATACCATCCCGTTAAATTTATTGGCATTTACAATTACACCCGCTTCATTTGATTGTTCAACGGAAAAGGTTTTGAGGTTACCTGCAACGCCTTGAATACGCGTGGTAGGGGTACTAAAAACTCCTTTTTTAACGTAGTTTATAGCATGGTGTAAAAGTGTTTCAGTAGTATCTCCAAAATCCTTTGTTGCATCATCAAAATCTTTAATACCAGGGTAATCTGTTGAGCCAGGGGTCATGCCGGTATAATATCCACCCTGCCCCGACGAGTTTTTTGTCTCAAACTCCGGTATGTATAACTCGTATTTGTTTATATCAATATCAAAAAAACCTACCGGTTTTCCATAAGTTGTACCGCCAATAAGTTTAACATCTAAATGCGGGCGCAGGTTATTAATTGTTAGCTCGCTTGCCGAAGCTGTTGCGCCTGTAACAATAAAAAACACACGGCTAAGGTTCAACGCTCCCTTTTTTGAAAACTTTACCGCGTTACCGGCAACAGTATAATCAAATTGTGCATAATTATAAAGCTGATTCTTATCATCACGCCTAAACTGGTGAGACAGCAATGGATCGCTTATACCTTTAAAATTATTAACCAGTATATCATTAAAGTAATAACTATACATGGTAGAACCGCTTTTCGCAGCAGGTACAATATAGTTATCCAAATATTCGGCAGTTGATGTATAGCCACCACCGTTATAGCGCAAATCAACTACAAGGTCTGTAATGCCCTGGGCCTGGAAATAATTAAAAGCGGCATCCAGTTTCGGGTCGGCATTTGCATCTGATGTAAATGAATTAAAAACCAGGTAGCCTACAACTTTACCGCCACCTGCATTAATAGTTTTGTAAGTTAAAACCGGGTTTGTGGTATAACTTGCAGCGTTTAACGTTACATCTATGGTACTTTGATCTGCCTTTTGCAATTTCATTGTTATAGTAGTACTGCTTGCATAAGCATTAATTACAAATTGTGTATGCGGGCCTGATCCACCATCATAGGATAAATTAGAATTACCGTTTATACTTACGATCTGGTATCCGCGTTTGATCCCGGCCACGTCTGCCGGTGATCCCGGATAAACGTATTTTATCCGCAAATCGTTAGCATCATTATAAAATGGCGCAAAACCAAAATTACTGTTAGTACCATTTAATTCGGTAGATACCTGGCCTTCATCAATAAACGAGTACTTAGATTCACCTGGTGCAGGTGCATAATATTCGAAAGGATAGCCGGTTGCAGGGTTAATTTTATATTGCGATATCGCATTAAGCTCATTATTAAGCGCTGCCAGATCATTGCTGCCATTAAATGATCTTGGATTAAACGCGGCATAGCTGGGAAGCCCATCATACCAATAATAAGCTTCTTTGGCATATAGAAATACAGAATCTCTTACCAGGTCAAGTGTCGAACCATTTTTTGATGGCACTAAACCATCTTTTTTATCTTTCTTGCATGCTGCCGAAAATGCAGTTGCTAACAATAATAAGTAAAATCCTTTTCTCATGCTTTCAATCAAACTTTGCTTATAACGTACCGAAGCCTAAAGATGTTATAATTAGGCAGTTAAAAACTTATTTACATCCTGATAATCAATCCCACAAGCCTCGGCAGATAGCTTTGCCGCTTCAGACTGCCCAATCATTACCAGGTCTTTTCTTTTCAAATCGTGTTCTTTCATTAGTAGGTGCAGTGCATCCGGTTCGGGCATAGGTAACGTTTCTTCTGCAAAATAACAAGTTAAATACTTCTCCAGGCCATGCCATTCTGTTTGTTTGATCTTATTTAGTTGTAGTGCAGGGCTACCATTGGTTACAATAAATATCTTTTTACGATCAACCACAATGTCCTGCAGTAATTCAAGTATGTTCTGGTATACCAACAATTTAAGTGGAAGCTTAGCCGTAAGCATTAAATGCTGAAAGTTAATGCGGTACTTTTCATCCAAAGCAAACTTCTCCTTTACCTTGTCAAACACTACCTCCTTACCTTCTGTGTTGTAAGTGTTTACCATAAGGTCTGTTATTACCTTAGCATCGTGTAGTTCAAGATATTCAACAAGAGCGGCAAAAAGGTAATATACCTGGAACAGGTAATCTTTTTCGGGATAGATAACGTTATCCAATTCAAACACAAAAGCGCTATGCTTGTCTATATCACTATATTTCATTACCCGGTAACTGGATCTCTATATTGTATTCTGTAAATAACTGTTTCGACTCCATCAAAAGCGTTGCCTCATTATTATCCAGTACGTAAACCGTATCAATGCCGTTGTCTAAACATAACGCCAGCATTTCATGCGTATAGGAAAATGATTGAGGGTTTGGCAACTTTATCATCTTGCCTTGGGCAAGCATAAAAGATGGTACATCATTGTAATCGCCTAAAATAACGTTGGTTAAGTTTAGTTTACTTTTAAAACGATGAGCTTCTGCGGAAAGAGCCGATGTAATCAAAACACTCACGTTATTGAACAATTAAGCCATCAACCATTAAAACCTTACGATCTGATATGTTTGCCAGTTCCTCGTTATGGGTAACTATTACAAAGGTCTGGTTAAACTCGTTACGTAACTTAATAAACAGCTCGTGCAGTTCGCGGGCATTGGCCGAGTCAAGGTTACCCGACGGTTCATCGGCAAATATTAATGCTGGGTTATTTATTAAAGCCCTGGCAACAGCAACACGCTGCTGCTCACCGCCCGATAAAGTATTTGGTTTATGATTTAGCCTGTGGCCTAATCCTAACAACTCTAAAAGATCTTTAGCCCGTTTCTCTGCCTCGGGCCGTGATGTGCCGGCTATATAGGCGGGGATGCATACATTTTCTAACGCGTCAAACTCGGCCAGTAAGTGGTGAAACTGGAATATAAACCCGATCTCACGGTTACGGAAGTTGCTTAGATTTTTATTGCTTAGTTTATTAAGCTCTACGTTGTTGATAAACAGCTGGCCGCTATCGGCTTTATCTAAAGTCCCCAGGATATTAAGCAAGGTACTTTTACCTGCGCCCGATGCCCCAACTATAGTTACGATCTCTCCTTTTTCAACTTCAAAATCAACACCCTTTAGTATCCGGAGTTGCCCGTAAGATTTATTAATAGCGGTGGCTTTTAGCATGGCGTCAAAAATAGTGAATAGTGGTTACAGATTTGCGATTAGTTGCTGAAATTTATAAAATGACGCAACTATCTTGTAACATTTTTATTAAACAACTTACCCTAATCACACTAAAGTAAAACTAATCTTTAATCTCTGATCTCTAATCACAGATTTCAAAACAAAATCATTAGATTTACCGCAAATTCTTCGAAAACATATATGAACATTCACGAATACCAGGGAAAGCAAATATTAAAAAGTTTTGGTGTTAGAGTACAGGAAGGCATTGTTGCCGATACTCCTGAACAAGCTGTTGAAGCCGCTAAAAAATTGAAAGAAGATTACGACTCGAGCTGGGTGGTAATTAAAGCACAGATACACGCGGGTGGCCGTGGTAAAGGTGGAGGTGTTAAGTTAGCTAAGAATTTAGATGAGGTTAAGCAACGCGCTACCGATATTTTAGGTATGCAGCTGATTACCCCGCAAACCGGCCCCGAAGGTAAGCTGGTACGCAAGATCTTAGTTGCACAGGATGTTTACTATCCTGGTGAAAGCGAAACAAAAGAGTTTTATATAAGCGTATTGCTTGATCGTGCTGCTGGCCGTAACATTATTATGTATTCTACCGAAGGTGGTATGGATATAGAAGAGGTTGCAGAGCATACACCGCACCTGATCTTTAAAGAAGAGGTTGACCCTAAAGTTGGCTTGCAAGGCTTCCAGACCCGCAAGATTGCCTTTAACTTAGGTTTATCAGGCGAGGCGTTTAAGGACATGACCAAGTTCATTGCTGCTTTATATAAAGCTTATGATGCTACCGACTCTTCAATGTTTGAGATCAACCCGGTGTTGAAGACATCTGATAACAAAATACTGGCTGTTGACGCTAAAGTAAATTTAGATGACAACGCCCTATACCGCCATGCTGATTATGCAGCAATGCGCGATACTAATGAAGAAGACCCAACCGAGGTTGAAGCCGGTAAATCAAACCTAAACTATGTAAAGCTTGACGGTAACGTAGGTTGTATGGTTAATGGTGCAGGTTTAGCTATGGCTACCATGGATATCATCAAGATTGCCGGTGGTGAGCCTGCTAACTTCCTTGACGTTGGCGGAACAGCTAATGCACAAACGGTTAAAGCCGGTTTCAATATTATACTAAGCGACCCTAATGTTAAAGCTATCCTGATCAATATATTTGGTGGTATCGTACGTTGCGACCGTGTGGCGCAGGGTGTTATTGATGCTTATAAAGAGATCGGCAATATCCCTGTTCCTATCATTGTACGCTTACAGGGCACCAATGCTAAAGAAGCAAAAGAGCTGATCGATAACTCAGGTTTGAAAGTGTACTCGGCTATCCTGTTAAAAGAAGCTGCAGAGATAGTTAAGCAGGTATTAGCATAACAATTACACAAAACATCATATAATATTAAAGGGGCGTTAAGCCCCTTTTTTGTTGCTAATACTATTAAGTGATCCACATTAAAAAGTGGATCACCTGGATCACTATTTTCGCATAACTATCTGTAAATAAATAATTTAACTTATTGAGCGGATCATGGTGGATCACTTGTAAAGGTTTAGGTGTATATGTTTAAATTACTGTAAATAAAATACTTATACAATTTATCAATTTCCTGACTTTTTGGGGTGGATCGGTCAAAGTGGATCATGCCTAAGCAACTTAGGTATAAGACGAAATCAGTACATTTTCCCCGGAAACACTCCCTCTCTCCCTGTCATAAAAAAGGAAAATTATAAATGACAATCAAATTACATGTTTAAACATCTATTATACTTATATTTGTATCAATAAAACAAAAACAATCATGGCAACACAAAAATGGGTATTAGACCCAATGCACTCAGAAGTACAATTTAAAGTTAAACACTTGGTAATTTCAACTGTAACCGGTTCGTTCACAAGTTTTGAAGGATCTTTGGAAACAGATAATGATGATTTCACCGGCGCTACAGCTAATTTTTCGTTAGACGTTAACAGCCTTAATACTCACCAGGAACAACGCGACGGTCATTTAAAATCTACAGAGTTTTTTGATGTAGAGCAATATCCTACCATCACTTTCAAATCAACATCATTTGATGGTGAAGAATTGAAAGGCGACCTAACCATTAAAGGTATAACTAAACCAGTTACTTTAGATGTTGAACACGGTGGCGTAGCAACCGATTTTTATGGTAACACTAAAGCAGGTTTTGAAATTACCGGCAAAATTAACCGTAAAGAGTTTGGCTTAACCTGGGATGGTATTACCGAAGCTGGTTCTATCGTGTTAGGCGAAGACATTAAATTGATCATCAACGTTCAATTCGCTAAACAAGCGTAATTTGGAGGTTAGTGATTGGAGATTAGTTAATTAGTTTCTGGTCGCTTTATAAAATATAAAGCCATCCGTTAATTCGGATGGCTTTTGTTTTTTCAGAATATTTATGGCAATATTGGTATATTAGATTTTCCTTCTAACATGCGAGTCTTAGGGTACTTATCTTTATTTTTTTTTATTTTTTCTTGTAAATCAACTGATAAGGAGGCAACTAATGTAGTTGTAGCAGGTACGACAGATTGCGACACTGCTAATTGGTACAAAGATCCAAAAGACCGAGACAGTGTGTTGGTTTACGAAGACGAGGATAGCAAAGCGTTTTATAAGAAAGGAGAACTGAAACGAATCTTAAAATCATATCCTGAATTAGACGACAAGGAAAATATTTTACCTCCAGATCAAGCTTATGCAAAAAGAGGCTTAAAGGGAGCCCTTAAACCATGCGATATCAATTTAGAAGGGTGTGAACTTTGCCAGGACAGCTATTATGTGCTTTATGCTCATTTCTTAAAACAACGAAATGGTGATGAGAAATACAAAAAAGTCAGAAACAACTTAATTGAAATATATAGAGATATAAATAATATATTCGGCAAATTGGCTCAAGGCGGAACATATTTCAGCCATCAGGATAGCAGGATATTAGGGTATGCGGAGTATTCTATTTCTTTAAAGAAAAGTGATAGATACGATGACTGGTTTGGTAAGAAATATGATATATCCAGGCAAAAGACATTATATATCAATAGCTTAAGGCAAAAGATAACTGACGAGTTAAACAGTAATTTCGATATCAATAAGGAAGACAAGCCAAAGCTAAAAAAAGAGCTGTTTGAAACAGTAAACCAACTTGATGGTTTAATAACTAATTACTTTTATTTAAAGATGACACAGGAGTTCCAGTATTCAAATTACTAATATTGTAACTCATTAATTATGCTGATTAAAATCTACCCCGAAAATCCAAACGAAAAAGCCATACAACAGGTAGTGGAAGTATTGCGCAAAGGCGGCATCATCATCTACCCTACTGATACTGTTTATGGGTTGGGGTGCGATATAACCAATCATAAAGCTATTGAGGCTATTTGCAAGATCAGGAACGTAAGGCCCGAGAAGGCTAACTTCTCTTTTATATGCTATGATCTGAGCCATATATCAGACTATATCAAACCCATTGATAATACCACTTTCCGTGTGTTAAAAAAGGCGTTACCGGGCCCGTTTACCTTTATATTTAATGCCAGCCATAACGTGCCCAAACTGTTAAGCTCTAACAAAAAAACGGTAGGTATCCGTGTGCCTGATAATGACATTGCCCGTTGCATTGTAAAGGAATTAGGCAACCCTATCCTATCAACATCAATACATGATGCGGACGAGATCATAGAATATTCTACCGACCCGGAATTGATCCATGAAAAATACGAGGACCTGGTAGACCTTGTGATTGATGGTGGCTACGGCGATAACGTCGCGTCAACCGTTGTTGATTGCACCTCCGGAGATTTCGAGGTCATTCGTGAAGGTAAAGGCGAATTGGAATTGTATTTATAATTAAAAGCGATTTGTCATTCTGAGCGATAGCGAAGAATCTTATAAAATAAATAGGTAACCAAATTACTCTTCGCGTGTACAAGATCCTTCGCTATCGCTCAGGATGACAAAAGAGTTTAGTTAAAAGAGTTATCTCGCTTCTACCAAAGCAAAGATCTTCTCAAACAGCTCATTAACATTAAACGGCTTCGGTATATAATCATTCATACCCATTGCCAGGCAGCGTTCCCGTTCGCCTTTAAAGGTGTGGGCGGTCATGGCCATAATCGGGATATCTTTTTTAGGGCTTTCCATTGCACGGATATTCCGGGTAGTTTCATAACCATCCATTTCGGGCATCTGGATATCCATTAACACTATGTTGTAATCGTTATTGCGGTATTTACTTAAAGCAATAATTCCGTTTTCTGCAACGTCTATCGTAAATCCACGATTTTGCAGCACCTTTACTATCAGCATTTGGTTAACGGCGTTATCCTCTACCACCAATACCTTTATACCCTCGCCTGATTTTTTTATAGCATTTGATGGTTTATCTGGTTCATTATTGGCTACGGCAACTTTGTTAATAGTACGTTTAGCTTTTAAAAATGGCAACCTGAAATGGAACTCTGCACCCTTGCCCGGTTCGCTTTTTACAAATATTCTGCCATCCTGCATTTCAACCAATTGCTTGGCGATGCTTAAGCCAAGACCGGTGCCACCAAACTTGCGAACAGTATCTGTAGTTGCCTGTTCAAAACTTTCAAATATCTTGTCCTGTTTCTCCAACGGGATACCTATGCCGGTATCTTTAATTATAAATTCAACTATAATATTCTGATCGTTTTCATCAGCCGCGGTTATGGAGATGCTAATATCTCCATTATCAGAAAATTTTATGGCGTTTGATACCAGGTTCAATAAGATCTGGCTAAGCCGCACCGAATCACCTACCAATATAGCCGGAATATGTTCGTCTATAACCGAAGTAAGCGCAAGGTTTTTAGAAAGCGCTTTCGATTCCATCATGGTTACAATGGCGTTAACTGTCCCTTTTAAATTAAAAGGCTCCTGTTCAAAATTAACCTTACCCGCTTCTATTCTTGAAAAGTCCAGTATATCATTTAAAATAACCAGCAAATCATCGCCCGATTTGATAATTACTTGTGTATAACTTTGTAATTCTTTATCAGTAATAGCTTCCTCCAATAGCCTTGCAAAGCCCAATATTGCATTCATCGGCGTTCGGATCTCGTGGCTCATATTCGCCAGGAAAAGCTGCTTTACCTTTTCGGACGCTTCGGCTCTGTCGCGTTCTTTAATAAGGCTTTCCTCGGCGTTTTTAAGATCCTGGATATTAAGTTCAAGTGTCACGGTCATTTCATTAAAAGCCGTTGCCAAAACACCGATCTCGTCGCGCGAATAAACTTCTACCCTTGTACCAAATAATCCCTTGCGTATAAGCGCGGCGCCATCAATAATAGCTTTTATACCTTTTTCAATACCGCGGCTTACAGATATGGTAATTAATATACTGGTGGTACCAATCGTCAGCGATAAAGCCAATAATATCCGCAGCACGATGTTCTCTAACCAGCGCGATCCTTCGCCAAGTGTGAACGAAAAATCATCTTCCAGTTTAGTTAGCTTTTTGTTGATTACCTCAACCTTGCCCAATACTTTATTGATGTCATCCTGCGAGGCCGACTTAGAGCTTATCATGGTGTGCAATTTGTCACCCAACGGTATCAATTGCTCCATTTTTTCTTCTGCCTGCCCCCAAATTACAAATGCGCTGTGGATATAATAGATGTCATGAAAACGCCTTATCAGTTTAATCATCCCGTCAACATCGTCGGGGTGGTTGCGGCCCTCGATAAAACCCTGCCTTGCCGCCTCAAAATCAGGTTCGGCTTTTGCTAACTCTATCCGTGCTTTTTTATCGCCAAGCGGTACTTTTAAAAAGTCAAGAAATTGCCGGTAATCCTTTTCATCGTGCGAGAAGGCGTAGATCCGCAAATGATAAACCGCATCCTTCTGAGCCTTAGACCATAAGCCTTCGCCCTCTACATATGACCGTACTGAGGAAAGCGTATTTACTGCAAAAAACAAGGTGCTTAATTCAATCACTACAAGCACCGCCATTATCCCGACCGTAAAATACAGTTTACGGGCAATAGAAGTGTTCTTCAGTTTGTTCCGCAGCGACAAAAAAATCATATCAGGGTTAAAGATTATTTTTCACAGTATCTAATAACCTAAAATATAAGGTTATCGATGTAGAAAAATAAAAATAATACTCAAAGAAAGAGCACACATTACCCTAAAGGATAAGAAAAAGTAGAAATATTTTGTAAAAATATCTATTGGTTAATATCACTTAATCTCATACGCAAATAAAAAATATTAAAGGAGATTTTTATTTAGCTGGGCGGATAGAATTGATAAAAGCGGGGATTTGGTCAAGGTAATTACCTGTTTCCAATAGCTTTACAAATTTACTGCCCACAATGGCGCCATTAGCATACTGGCAGGCCTTAGTAAAAGTGGCGTTATCAGAGATGCCGAAACCTATAATGGTTGGGTTTTTAAGCCCCATTGCCTTTACACGGGTATAATAAGCCTCAATACTATCAGATACATTTAAGCTGCCGCCTGTTATTGATGATGATGAAAGCAGGTAAATAAAGCTGTTGCTTAATTCATCTATCTTACTAATACGATCCGGCGTTGTTTGTGGTGTTACCAGGAATATATTGCTCAGGTTATTATCGATAAAATATTTGGCGTACATGCTTTCGTATTCATACATAGGCAGATCGGGTACTATGATACCGTCCACCCCTACTTCGGCAGCTTTTTTGCAGAAGCGCTCAACGCCATATTGTAGTATCGGGTTAACATAGCCCATTAATAATATAGGGATAGTTACGCGCTTACGCAGATCCTTTAGCTGCTCAAACAAAACATTCAAGGTCATGCCATTTTCTAAAGCTTGTTGTGAGCTGTTTTGGATGGTTGGCCCATCAGCTACCGGGTCTGAGTATGGGAAACCTACTTCTAAAAAATCTGCACCGGCTTTTTCTAATGCTTCGGCAATATCAACCGTTGTATTTAATGCAGGGTAACCGGCGGTATAGTAAATCGATAATAAATTATCTTTCTTAGTAGCGAATAGGTGGTTCAGGCGATTCATTATTTAGTAGTTAAAATATTTTATATAAGTATCCAGATCTTTATCCCCACGGCCCGAAAGGCAGATAATGACATTATCATCTTTCTTAAATTTCATTTTCTCCAATTGTGCTAATGCATGAGCCGATTCTATCGCCGGAATAATTCCTTCTAACTGGCAGCATAACAAACCGGCCTGTAACGACTCGTCATCAGTTACACTGGCATATTGCGCACGTTTTATTTTGTACAAATGCGCGTGTTGCGGGCCTATGCCGGGGTAATCCAATCCGGCAGAGATAGAATACGGTTCAACCACCTGGCCATCGTCGGTCTGCATTAAAATGGTGCGGCTGCCATGTAAAACACCTTCTTTGCCCAAAAATGTAGTAGCTGCCGAGTGGCCACTATCCACACCTTTTCCGGCGGCTTCAACAGCGATTAATTGTACGCTTTCATCATCTAAAAAATGATAGAACATACCCATAGCATTGCTGCCGCCACCTACGCAAGCCATTACATATTCGGGCAGTTCTTTGCCGGTATGTTCAAACAGCTGCTTCTTAGCTTCAAAAGATATAATAGATTGAAAACGTGCCACCATATCCGGGTAAGGATAAGGGCCCACAACCGAACCAATTATATAATGAGTATCAACAGGGTTGGCTATCCAGTCGCGCAGGGCCTCATTGGTGGCGTCCTTCAACGTTTTACTGCCTGATGTAGCCGGAACTACTGTAGCGCCCAGCATCTTCATACGGGCCACGTTAGGGGCCTGGCGCGCCATATCTATCTCGCCCATATAAACAACACACTCAATGCCTTTTAGCGCACATACAGTAGCAGTTGCGACGCCATGCTGGCCGGCACCGGTTTCGGCAATAATTCGTTTCTTACCCAAGCGTTGTGCCAATAAGATCTGGCCTATGGCATTGTTGATCTTGTGCGACCCCGTATGGTTAAGATCCTCGCGCTTTAAAAATATATTAGCGCCATATTTTTCCGAATATCTTTTGGCATAATATAACGGCGAGGGTCGGCCAACATAATCTTTTAAAAGCAGATCGAACTCGGCTTTAAAATCAGGTTCTTCAATGATCTTTAAGTATTGCTGCCTTAATTGTTCAACATTGGGATATAACATTTCGGGCACGTAAGCGCCACCAAAATCGCCATAATAACCTTGTTCGTTAACTCCGTATTTCATGCGTAGTATGTTGTTTTAAAAGGCTGAATGCCTGTTTTAGTTTTTCTATATCTTTTAGTCCCGGTTCTTTTTCAAACCTGCTGTTTAAATCAACTCCATAGAATTTCGGATGGATGATCTTTGCCACCTGTTCTAAATTATCCAAACTTAAACCACCGCTTAAAAAAAACGGCACGTCCAGTTTATAGTTATCTAAAATATCCCAGTTAAATGTTTTGCCTGAGCCACCGTGCGCGTCAGTCTTGGTATCAAACAGGAAATAATCAACCTTACCAACATAAGCGTTCAGCTGGTCGAAATCAAAATCCTCATCCAATCCAAAAGCTTTTAGTACCTGTACCCTGCCTTTAAACGAGCCGGCAAAGTCTGCACTTTCTTTGCCATGCAGTTGTATGGCATCAAACCTAAATTCATCAATCAGCCTGTTAATTTCCTGCTGATCTTCATCAACAAAAACAGCCGTCTTAATTATTTTCAAAGGTAATGAGGCTAAATCACCGACAACAATATCGCCAACAAAGCGTGGCGAACGGCCGTAGTAGATAAAGCCTACATAATCAGGCTCTAAATCTGTAACCGCTTTAATATTGACCGGGTACTTTAACCCGCAAACCTTTATTTTCATTTTAGTTACCTACCAGGTTTTTAAAGCTTGCCAAAGCACGCTTGCTTATCAAAGACTCTTCGGCCTCATAAAAACAATCGGCAAAGGTTTTTTCCGGATTAATGGTATTGATAGCCACGGCTGCATTTGCCAGCACCACACTACTTTGTGCTGTTGTTGCGTTGCCCGCAAGCACCTGGATAAAAATACCGGCTGATTCGTCAACCGTACTTCCCCCGGCAATTGTCGAAGGATCTAACTTGTCAAACCCAATACTTTTTAAGGTGTTCACCTTTTCGCCTTTGGGGGTAAATGTTTTAAAATCGCAGGTAAGCGAAATTTCATCGTAACCTTCCAAAGCGTTCAGGATAGTGTACTTTTTGTCTGATCGCTGATAAAGATATGCATACATCCTTGCCAGCTCTAAATTATACACCCCTACCAGTTGGTTATTAGGCCGGGCCGGGTTTACCATCGGCCCTAACATATTAAAAAAGGTTTTAACACCCAGTTCGCGGCGGATTGGAGCAACTGTTTTCATAGCCGGGTGAAACAACGGTGCATGCAGGAAACAAATGTTAGCGGTGTCTAAAGTTCTTTTAAGCTCGCCAATGTCGTTTGTGAATTTGTAGCCAAGGAATTCCATCACATTTGATGACCCGCAGCCTGAGGAAACACCATAGTTACCATGTTTGGCTACTTTATAGCCCGCCCCTGCAACTACAAATGAAGCCAGGGTTGAAATATTGAAAGTGTCTTTACCATCGCCGCCTGTACCGCACAGGTCTATTAATTCGTTTGTGCCCAAATCTACCGGAAGGCATAGTTCAAGCATAGCGTCTCTAAATCCTTCCAACTCGGTAACGGTAATTGTGCGCATGCAATAGGCCGTCATAAAAGCGGCCATTTGCGAATTATTGTACATACCCTGTGATATCAGCGTCAGGATATCCTTAGCCTGCTCGCGGGTAAGTGTTTTATTTTCAAAAAGATGATTTAGTATTTGTTTCATGCCCTAAAGGGGGAATTAATATTAGTGTTTTATTTTTACAATTTACCACCCAATAAACTCCTCCTTCAGGGGGTTTGGGGAGCTAACAAAAAAGGGTTACCTTACGGCAACCCTTTTTTAATATAATTTATAATTACAGGAGTTTGCCTTACGATTTTAATCGTTAAGCCACCACCAATTATTATTTAAACTTTTAATTATCATTACGCAGGCAAATATGGAAATAGTTTTTCCTAAAAGCAAGCAGAATGATAAATTTACGGGGTTAAGTTAAATTGGTTGATAAAGTTTATTAGGTGAATAGTTGATTTACCGTATAATACAACCTATTCAACCCAATAAACTTAATCAACTACTAACTAAACAATGGCCATACGCAAACAAAAATTTAATCCCGAAGATGACCTTGGTTTCGGCACACAAGCCGTTACTAAAAGCCAGCGTTTAATAAATCAGGATGGCTCCATAAACGTAAAACGCAAAGGCCTTTCTTTCTTTAATACATCCAATAATTACCATACGCTTATTACCATGAGTTGGGGTAAGTTTTGGTTGTTGGTGCTAACCGGATATTTAATTGCCAATATAGCTTTCGCGGTTATCTACGTATCATTAGGCCCCGGTGCTTTGGATGGGAGCGTTGAAACCATTAACGATGGTTGTATCTACCATCGTTTTATGGACGCATTTTTCTTTTCGGCACAAACTATTTCTACTGTTGGTTATGGACATATCTTTCCCAAAGGAATGGCTGCTAATACTATCGCCGCGTTAGAATCGATGATGGGTCTATTGGCATTCGCATTAGCGACGGGTTTGTTATATGGGCGCTTTTCAAGACCATCGGCCAAAATAAAATATAGCGAGCATTTACTGGTAGCACCTTATCGGGATGGTAAGGGAATTATGTTCAGATTAACCAACCTGCGCCGTAATACTTTGATTGATTTGCAAATGGAAGTTATATTCTCGTACAACGAAGATGTAAACGGCAAACCCATACGAAGATTTATATCGTTAGAACTGGAACGCAAACGGGTAAGTATACTCACATTGAGTTGGACAGTGGTACATCCGTTAAGTGATGATAGTCCGATAAAAGATATGACTGCCGCAGAAATGGAAAGCACAAGTGCGACATTTGCTGTATTGCTTAAAGCTTTTGATGATACTTTCTCGCAAACCGTTCATTCCCGCACCTCATATATGTATAACGAAATGGTATGGGGTGCCAGATTTAAACCTGCGTTTGACCGTGATGAAGAAGGACGAATAGTTTTGAATTTGGATAAAATTGATGATTATGAGTTGGTGGGTTTATAAAACCAATCTACTTCAAAAAAGCATCCTTCTCTTTAGCAAACACATTATAAACCAGCTTATCCAATACACCAGGTATCAGCTTGCTTAAAAACACAGTTAGTTTGCCCTGGCCTGTCATTATTAGCGTACGTGCCCGCGCTTCAACACCGTCGGCTATAATTTTTGCAACTTCTTCCGAGGTCATCATTTTTTCCTCGTGCAATGTACTTTCACCTTGTTGATTGCCGTCTTTGTTTAGAGCCGTGTTGCGGATGTTTGATGCAGTAAAACCCGGGCAGGCAGTCATTACATGTACGCCCGTTTTCAAGTTCTCTACCCTTAAAGCATCAAGAAAACCATTCATCGCAAATTTTGAAGCGGAATAGCCCGTTCTTCCCGGCAAACCTTTGTAGCCGGCAATAGATGATACCCCTACTACTGATCCTTGTGTCTTTATTATTTCGGGCAATGCATACTTGGTACAATATACTGTCCCCCAAAAGTTTACATCCATCAGGGTTTTTAAAACCTGTATATCGGCATCTTTAAATAAGGCCCGCATTGAGATACCGGCATTATTAACCAGGATATCGATCTTACTGAAAGTTGTAATCGCCTGTTTAATCAGCAGCTCGCAATCGCCCTCAACAGCAACATCGCATTGTACGGCAACGGCTTTAATCTGATATTGATCTTGTAGCGTTTGGGCTATTTCGCAAAGTGTAACATATTGGCGGGCGGCTAAAACAAGGTTAGCGCCACGTCGGGCAAATTCTTCGGCTAATGCTTTACCAATACCTGACGAAGCACCGGTTATAATAACTATCTTATTGTTTAACTTCATAAGCTGGCGGGTACAGCTGTATGCCTTCTACTATCTTTATTTCAGGCAAACTAAACAGGTACTTGGCAGCGAAGATAAGCATAGCGCCATAAAAATTCTTTATGTATTGCCAGCTAAATTTTGGCGTATTGTCGCTTTTTAAGTTGATGATATACGTTTTTGGGAAATAATAGTTTTTAAATCCGGCCAACCGCATACGGTATGAAAAATCAATGTTATGCCCGTACTGTACGAAACGCTCATCGAACAAACCTACTTCGCTTAAAACAGACTTGCGGATCAACATAAAGGCATCATTCAATATATCAATCTCTGATGTCTGGAACTCTTCAACCCACGCTTTGGGATTACGATTTGATAAACGTGTTTTCTGGAAATTTTTGGCGAAACCTATCAGTTTAATAAAAGTTATCCACGGTTTGGTTAAACCCCGGTTTGACTCCTTTAAAAAGGTTCCCTGCGTCCCTAACATTCTTACACTTAAACCACTGGCATCTCTATGTATTTCCATAAAGTCCAGCGCTTTATCCAAAGTCTCTTTGCCGCAAATAGTATCCGCATTGACCAGTAAAATATACTCACCTCTGGACACTTCCAATGCCTGGTTGCGCGCTTTGGCAATCCCTTCGTTTGCAGTATTGGCAATTAGCCGGGCTTGCGGATATTCGGTATTAACCATTTCAACAGAATTATCTGCTGATCCGTTATCAACTATAATTAACTCATAATCAACAGCATTACTTGCTTTAGTTAAAGAATTTAGCGCGAGTTTTAGCAGATCACATTGGTTGTGATTAACAATTATTACCGATAGTTTCATGCTTATCTGGATAAAGAGTTTTCATATGGAACACGTGTAGCGATTGACCGACCTAATGTGATCTCATCTACGTACTCCAATTCTCCTCCAAAGGCTATGCCACGTGCTATTGTTGAAATGCTAATATTGAATTGTTTTAATCTTTTATGGAGATAGAAGATGGTGGTATCCCCCTCCATGGTGGCGCTTAATGCGAAAATAACTTCTTTAACTTCATCCGTATTTAGGCGTTCAACTAACGTATCTACCTGCAGATCTGAAGGGCCTATTCCGTCCATTGGTGATATTAATCCGCCTAAAACATGGTACACGCCGTTGTATTGACTGGTATTCTCAATGGCCATAACGTCACGGGTATCTTCTACAACACATATCAAGCTATGGTCGCGCTTATGCGAAGCGCAGATCTCGCACACCGGCATATCAGAAATATTATGACAGGTTTTGCAGAACTGAATTTCGTTACGCAGTTTGGTCATCGTAGCGCTAAACTTTTGCACGTCCTCTTTATCCTGGTTAAGCAGGTGCAGCACCAAACGTAGTGCTGTTTTCTGACCCACCCCAGGTAATTTTGCAAACTCAGCTACTGCATTCTCTAACAACTTCGACGAAAAGTTCATACCGCGAAGATAGGTATTAGTCGGCAAGTCCGAAAGACCGGAAGTCCGAAAGATTGACTACAAGTTTGAAAGTTTTTTGTTTAATGGCATACTATACATAACTTGTGGGCAAGAAATTTTATGGCCTTTAAATTTGAGAAATTAATAGTGTGGCAAAAAGCAGTTGATTTAGCTGGCGATATACACGAGCTAACGAAATCTTTTCCTAAAGATGAGTTGTTTGTTCTTACTTCGCAAATCAAAAGGGCTACAGACTCAATTTCACTTAATATAGCAGAAGGGTCAACAGGACAATCAAATGCAGAATTTAACAAATTTTTGGGTTATGCTTTAAGATCAAACATTGAAGTGGTTGGTTGTATATATTTGGCACAAAAACGTAATTTAATCGACCAGAAATCATTTTCTAAGATATATGCGCAGTGCGAAGAAATACTGGTAATGCTTAACGGTTTACGAAACTCTTTAAAAACTAATTAACTATAAGTCTTCCGGACTTTCCGACTTTCGGACTTCCGGACTAAAAAAAAACACATGGCCCCAGGAATATTATTATCATTCATCATAGGATACTTTTTGGTATTGCTAATCATATCATGGCTTACATCCCGTAAATCATCAGACAACGATACCTTCTTCGTAGCTAATCGAAATTCAAAATGGTACCTGGTAGCCTTCGGAATGATCGGTACGGCTTTAAGCGGGGTAACTTTTATATCAGTACCGGGCAAAGTAGGCGCGCCCAGCGGCGACCAGTTTGCTTATTTCCAGTTTGTGTTAGGTAATGCTGCAGGGTTCATCATCATTGCGACTGTGTTGCTGCCTTTGTATTACCGCATGAAGCTGACGTCCATCTATAGCTATATCGAACATGCACTGGGCACGTGGAGTTATAAAACAGCGGCTGCTATCTTCTTGTTAAGCCGGGTAATTGGCTCATCGTTCCGGTTGTATTTGGTGGTTATTGTATTACAGAAATTTATTTTCGACAGCTACGGAGTACCCTTTGCAGTAACTGTTTTAATATGTTTGGTGCTGATTTGGGCCTATACCTTTAAAGGTGGTTTAAAAACCATTATTATAACAGACAGTTTGCAAACACTGTTCCTGGTATCGTCGGTTTTTCTGTCGATATTCTTTATTTGCCGGGCCATGAACTTCACCATTTTTGAAGCAGCGGAAGCAGTTAAGAACAGCAGCTATTCCAAGGTCTTTTTCTTTAATGATTTCATGACAAGCCACTTCCATTTTAGTAAGGAGTTTATTGGTGGCTTGTTCATTACCGTAGGCATGACCGGTCTTGATCAGGACCTGATGCAGAAAAACCTGAGCCTTAAAAACATCCGCGAAGCGCAAAAAAACATGTTCAGCTTTACAGGAGTGTTCGTGGTTATTAATATTTTCTTTCTATGCGTAGGTGCGCTTTTGGCTATGTATGCTACCAAGTATGGCATTACGGTTGCGAAGACTGATTACCTCTACCCTACCATCGCGCTTAATTATTTAGGGGTGGTGCCGGCAATTGTATTTATGCTGGGGCTTACTGCCGCCACCTTTGCCACTACCGATTCGGCCCTTACTGCCTTAACTACCTCGTTTTGTGTTGACTTTTTAAACTTTAACAAAGGCAAGGATGTCAATAGCAAGAAAATGGTTAATATCCGCCATTACGTACATATTGCGTTTTCAGGTCTGTTGTTTTTAACTATTATAATATTTAATGCCATTAATAACGATGCTGTCGTGAGCGCTATTTTTAAGGTAGCATCATATACTTACGGGCCGTTATTAGGGTTATACTCCTTTGGACTATTTGTTAGCAAGAGGCAGGTTAGAGACAAGCTGGTACCGTTTATTTGCCTGATATCGCCGGCCATCTGCTTTTACCTGAGCACCAACTCTGCACAGTTATTTGGTTATACTTTCGATAACGAACTCATCCTGGTCAATGGAATTATTACATTTGCAGGATTGCTGTTTACCTCGACTGCTAAAACAAAAGAGGAAATAGCTAATTATACTACTACAAGATAAGATAATGACCGGAGAAGAAAAAATAAGACAAGCGTTTGAGAACAAGAACTGGCAGGAAATTAAAGTAACCGACTCCTGGCAGATATTTAAAATAATGGCCGAGTTTGTTGACGGCTTTGAAAAACTGGCTAAGATAGGCCCGTGTGTATCCATATTCGGATCGGCACGTACCAAGAATGACAACCCATACTATAAACTGGCCGAAGACACTGCCCGCCTGCTTACAGAGCGTGGCTATGGCGTAATATCAGGCGGTGGGCCGGGTATTATGGAGGCCGCTAATAAAGGTGCTTACGAAGCCGGTGGTAAGTCGGTAGGGTTAAATATTGAGCTGCCATTTGAGCAGTTCCACAACAAGTATATTGACCGGGATAAAGTATTAGAGTTTGACTACTTCTTTATCCGCAAGGTAATGTTCATGAAGTATTCGCAGGGGTTCATCGTGCTACCCGGAGGTTTTGGTACTTTGGATGAATCATTTGAGGCTATAACGTTGATACAAACAGGTAAGATAGCCCGTTTCCCTATTGTATTTGTAGGTGTCGAGTACTGGAAGGGACTATTTGAATGGGTTGTCGACAAAATGCTTAACCAGGAACATAACATTCACCCGGATGACCTGAACCTGTACCGCCTGGTTGATACAGCCGAGGAAGCTACCGAGCATATCTTCCGTTTCTACGATAAGTATGTATTGAAACCTAACTTCTAACCTTTATAAATAAAACCTGATCTTTCATGAAGAAACCCCTGATTATAGCCCTTGCCGTGGGTGTGCTTTTACTTGCTGTTTGGCTTATAGGAAGCGTTACACATACGCTTGAGTTCTATACAATCTCTACTACGTCAAACCAGCCCACTTACAGAAAGGGCGATGTTGTTATTGCATCTAACCTGGCTAAGCCTGCGCGCAACAAGTTCATTGTTTTTAAAACTAAGGATAAGCGCGAATGGATCTTCAGGTGTATTGGTATGCCGGGCGATATTGTCGAAATAAAAAAAACTGCCTTATACGTAAACAACCAACTACAGGATGAACCCTTCGCGGCTAATGAATATTTCATCCATAATACCGATCTGAAAAAGATAGCCGGGCTTATAGCTCAAAATAAAAATACTGTAAAACCCATGGCCGGCGACACAATATCGGTAATCACACTAACCAAACCCCAGGTTAAGGCTTATCATGTTAAGCTTGCTATCTGTTCTTTACAACCCGGTAGCGTTAACCAAAATATGTTTATAGATTTCCGGCAATGGATGTATAATGAAGATAACCTGGGACAAATAATAGTACCTAAAGATTCTTATTTTGTTCTGGGCGATTGCAGGCATGAAGCCTACGACTCACGTTTCTTTGGCTATGTTAAGGCTGAGGATGTGATATCAACGGTTATTAAATAACTGCCCAGGCGTGATCCACCTAAAAAATGGGTCACGCCTAAGACGCTAATCTGTGTTTTTATCGTCCCGACTTCCCCTCTGCCCCCACGTCAGTTTTAACGTTTGTAATATCCGGGTTACTTGTTAATTCAATCATGTTAACTACTTCCTCGACAACTTTTTCTGTACTACCAGAATAGCCTACATATTTGAAACGGATATTACCGGTTTTGTCTATAACAAATTTGGTTGGTATACCGCTTACGTCAAACTTGCTAACCACTTTTGATTGCCTTCCGTCGCTTCCTTTTTCATCCAATAATACATGAAAAGAATATTTATTATCGCCTATGAATTTTTTAACGCCGGGTACGAAGTCCTCTGCGCTTTCCCAGGTGTCAACAAAAAGGAATTTAACATTTGGATCGTCTTTGTATTTGTCCACAGCAATCTGCATGCCCGGGAACGACGCCTTACACGGGCCGCACCAGGTAGCCCAAAAATCAACTATAACAGTTTTACCCTTTAAATCAGACAATGCAACCGTTTTACCATCCAAATCTTTTAACGCAAAAGCAGGTGCAGGCGTATTGATCATAGTCTTTGCCAACTCAACTTTTGCTTTATTTTTCGATACATCTATCATAGCAGCCAGGTAGTTATCATAACCGGCATCACTGCCTTTTATCTTTACGTACGCTTTTTTCAATTCTTCTTTAATAACACTATTAGACTGCCCTGAGATCACAGCTTTTTCGGCTGCGGCTTTAGCTTTATCAAATTTTCCGTTTGCGTTTAAAATGGCTATATAATGCTGATTAACTTCTGCATCAGCACCGCCGGCATCAATTACCTGCTGCTGATATTTCAAAGCCTCTTCAAATTTATTTTCCTTAAATAAAATAAAGGCATAAGTATCAGCATACGTATTATAAGTATTCTGGCTATTTTTCTTAGCCTGAGATGGAGGTGCATACATACCCGGTTGTGGATTGGCTATTTTCTCCTTCAAAATATCAAGCGATTGCTTCGATAGTTTTTCGGCATCTTGCAGGTGTTCGCCTTTTTTAGCCCAGTCATAGGCTACGTTATTCAACGTCCCGGCCAGGCTTACTTTTTCATTAACCATACTTGCGTATTTTTCAAAATTGACCATATCACCTTTTGTTAAAAAAGCAGCGGCTAACTGTGTTTTATAATAATCAAGTGAAGTGGTTTTATCAGCCGGATCCTCAGGATATTTGGCCGCGATATTGTTATAAATCTCCAGCTTTTTTCCAGGATCCTGCTCTTTAGCGAACGATGTAGACAAATCACCCTTAGCGGAGGTACCATAGGGAAATTTAGCTTTAATTAGGGTTATCAAAGAGTCTGCCCCTTTCGGATTTTTTATCCCCCTTAAAAGCGTTGAAGCTAATAGCAAGTCTTTTTCGTCGCCGCTTGCCTCAAGCTTATTAATTTTATCTGCAACAAATGCTTTATTGTCAGGGTTCCTTACTAAAAGGTAGTAATACAAAGCCTGGTATTCTTTTTCGGTTTCAGGGTGCAATGCAAACTCCTTTTTAAATAAAGCTGTACCTTCAGGTACGGCCTGTTTTATTTTAGCCAAAGCCGTGCCCATGCCACTTGATAGCATATACCCTTGCATAGCGTAAGCACCGGTAACCGGCAATTTGCCTTTATATATTGCGTATACGTAACCCTTTTCATTGTTATTATCAATCTCTTTATCCCCTGCTATCTTGATGTAGAACGCTTTAGTGTTTTCTGGAATGGTGAATTCGCCTTTCAATAGCTTACCATAGCCTTTCAGATCGATATCTGCGGCAGGATATGCTTTATTGTCTAAAAAATAAACCACAGCGGTAATGCTTTTTTTGCCATCAACAACAGTCCCTTTCGGATCGTAAGTAAGTGTCAACTTTTGGCCAACTTCCGGGTACAGGTTTGACAGTTTAAGATGAGATTCTGTTTGCGCAAGCAGGTTTTGAACACAAAACAACGCTGGCAATAGTAATAAGGTTCTAAGGTTTTTCATAAGCTTTAATTATGAGTAATAAATTAATAAGCAATTTATTATTTTTTATTGAGTATTATGGCTAAATAAACTTAAAACCTATTTTATTGATATTTACCACATACTTTTATTTATTTTGCGGCAATGAACCAACCCAGCAAATCAAAGAAGCAAGCCGCTTTAGGTTTTATATTTATTACCCTTTTAATTGATGTAACCGGATTAGGTATCATCATCCCGGTTTTACCCAAGCTTATAGAAACATTAATTCATGGCGATTTAAGCCAGGCATCGCGCTATGCGGGGTTGTTAACATTAGCCTACGCGGTGATGCAATTTTTATTTGCACCTGTGTTGGGCAATTTAAGCGATAAGTACGGCCGCCGCCCGGTATTATTGGGATCATTGTTAGGGTTTGGCATCGATTATATATTTATGGCTTTCGCCCCTTCTATCGCCTGGTTATTTTTAGGCAGGGCAATAGCCGGTATAACCGGGGCAAGCTTTACAACGGCATCAGCCTATATTGCTGACGTTAGTACGCCCGAAAAACGCGCGCAAAACTTTGGTATGATAGGCGTAGCATTTGGCATTGGTTTTATAGTTGGCCCTGTTATTGGCGGTATATTAGGAAAATACAACACACACCTCCCCTTTTTAGCTGCTGCTGCTTTGGCTTTATTAAATGCGCTCTATGGTTATTTTGTATTACCCGAGTCGTTAGATAAGGCCCACTGCCGACCGTTCGAGCTTAAACGCGCCAATCCGTTAGGATCATTATTACAATTAAATAAATACCCGGCAGTTTTAGGTTTGGCTGCATCGTTGTTTCTGATATACTTTGCAGCGCAATCCGTACAAAGCGTGTGGACATTCTACACCATGTCAAAATTCCACTGGAACGAGGCCTGGGTGGGTTATTCATTAGGGTTTGTAGGATTGACAGTTGCATTGGTGCAAGGCGGGCTTATCCGCATTGCAATACCTAAATTGGGTAATCATCGCAGCATCTGGGTCGGTCTGTTATTTTATGCCGCCGGTTTAATTTTGTTTGCATTTGCCACCAAAGGCTGGATGATGTTTGCCTTTATGATACCTTATGCCCTGGGCGGTATTGCCGGCCCTGCACTGCAAGGCACAATTACCCAACAGGTACCCGCTAACGAGCAAGGCGAACTGCAAGGCGCGCTAACCAGTTTAGCCAGCCTTAGTTCCATCTTCGGCCCCTGGATTATGACTTATCTTTTTTACACATTCACCAAACCCTGCGCACCAGTTATTTTACCGGGCGCTCCGTTTATTTTAGGTTCGATATTAATGCTTTTAAGTGCTTTGTTGGCGGTAAGAAGTTTTAAAAGAAACACTAATTAAGTTTTTGGGTTATACTGACTGCTAAGTTGACATTTAACTATATATGGCCCAAGAGCTCCCCCCCATAAAAAAGATCACCAAAGAGGTAACCAAATCAAAGCGGTCGGCTGCATTAGGTTTTATTTTTATCACCATTTTTATTGATGTCCTTGGGCTTGGTATAATTTTGCCTGTAATGCCCAAGCTGTTGCAAACACTCGGGCATTTTGATATAAGTACTGCATCAAAGTACAATGGCTGGCTTACCCTTATTTACGCCAGCATGCAATTGGTTTTTGCATCCATTATGGGTAGCCTGAGCGATAGATACGGGCGCAGACCTGTATTGTTAATATCCTTATTTGGCTTTAGTATTGATTATATTTTTATGGCTTTCGCGCCGTCAATAGCCTGGTTATTTGTCGGGCGTTTTATAGCCGGGGTAACCGGTGCCAGCACAGCCACCGCTACTGCTTATATAGCCGACATAAGTACAGGCCATAAACGCGATGCTAATTTTGGTTTGGTTGGCGCGGCATCAGGGATAGGGTTAATTTTGGGTGTTGGTTTAGGCGGATGGTTGGGCGAACTGGATATCAAATTCCCGTTTATGGCAGCAGCCGGATTTGCTGCTTTAAATGGCTTTTATGGCTTATTTGTATTGCCTGAATCATTAAAGCCAGAGCATCGTCGCAAATTTGAATGGAAAAGGGCCAATCCGCTCGGATCATTAATACGGGTATTTACCAAGCACTCCGGTTTGGCCGGGTTGATAGGCGCTATTTTATTAGTTTATACCGCTCAAAAAGCGGTCGAGTATATGTTGTCATTCTTCTTATATGAAAAGTTTAACTGGTCTATGCATAGCGTAAGCCTGCTGGCACTTTTTATAGGCGGATTATTATTTACCATACAGGCTGGTTTAATACGGTATACTATCCCCAAATTTGGCCAGCAAAAAAACATAGTCTGGGGCATTATATTTTATGCTGTCGGATTGACGCTAATAGCTTTTGTCAGCCAGGGATGGATGGTATATTTATTTATGGTGCCTTATTGTTTGGGTGGGATATCAGGCCCCGCGCTACAAGGATTTGCTACCAAACAGGTAGCTAAAAACGAGCAAGGCGAACTACAGGGAGCCATCAGTATTATCAATAGTATAAGCGTTATTATAGGCCCTGCCATATTCTCGTTCCTGTTTTCGCATTACACTGATAAAAATTCGGGGATATATTTTCCGGGGTCGCCGTTTTTACTGGCTGCTATATTAATGATCATAAGCACGTTCCTGGCTATAAAAAGTTTCAGGAATCCGGTAAAGAAAATCAGGTCAGTCAAGCCCGCTAACACCGCCTGATATTACAAACTTCATCATATCGGCAGCATTGCGATCAATAGGTGTTACTTTATCCGCGGAGATGATAACTACCTGCCCCGCAAACGAGTAAGACATCGGGAAGTAAACAGCCACTTCACCGGGCAAACCCAGCTTAGCCAAATCTTTTTGCACCAGGAAACCTATTTTTTTCAAGCCGAATTCATTCACTTCAACAATAACAGCCTCGTTAAACTTTTTCTCATCTCCAACAAAGGCTTCGGTAAGGTCTTTTATTGACGAGTACAGGAAGTTGAAGAAAGGCAACCGGTTGATCCATCGTTTAAACCAGCGTTTTATAGGGTCAGTTACAACATTAGTTACCAATATCCCGGCAATCATGATGATCACTATCACATTTAGAATCCCCAGGCCGGGGATATGCATTGGCCTGCCCTTGCTATCCTGCCACAAAAAGTCGCTTAAGTTTAACGCGGTGTCAACGGTAGTAACGGCCCAAAATATCAGGAAAGCCGCCGCCCCTATTGGTACAACTACGATCAACCCTTTAAAAAAGTAATTTAATAATGCCCTGGCTATCTTACTCATTTCAAACTGTATCTCTCTGTTGCAAATATAGTTCAGTAATGCTGCAACCGATATATTTAAATGAATATTTATGCAAATGCTATTAAGGCACCAGGAAATAGTAAATAAGGTAGCATATCACCGTACCTATGCTCAACGCGATAAAACCATTTACCCGTTTCTTTTTCATAAAACAGATCATTACCAGGCCGGTTACCGACAGCAAGCTCATAAATATTGCCGCCACATCTATAAGGTATGCCCATTTCTTACCGGTGTCCCTTCCCTTATGCAGGTCATTCATAACGGCTACCATTCCCAGGCTTGTTTCGGTCACTTTATATTCACCCGTAACACGATCAACAAATGCATCAGCACTATAACCCGGCCCTTTAAACGATAGCGAGCATTGGTCGTCGTCAATAATAAAATCGCTTACTTCACCTTTTATGTTGTGCTTACTTTTTAATAGCTGTACAATTTCAAATTTGGCAATGGCAGCCGTGTCTTTTACTTTAACCCATTTTAAGGGTACCACTCCTGTTGATTTCTTCTTAACCTCTTTACCTCCAAACCAATCGGCATGGTTAAGGGTAAGCCCGGTAACCGCAAAAAACAGTATAATTACAAAGCTGACCATTGAAAGGTAGATATGTAACCAGCGCGATACAGACGCCACACGTTTTTCCCACAATGGCTTGGGTTGTTTTTCGGCTTTTTTACCGGATAATGGATTTTTAGATGGCGGCATTCTTACTTAGTTCTTTTTAACATAGTCAATTCCTACACCTGTTACTTCAGGGTTACCTTTAAGCAAAATTGGCTTAACAGGTTTGCTGAAGTTAATGTCCTGGCTCATTAGCTGGTGCGTGCCGTGCTCGCGGGCAATTTCAATCATAAGGGTGTAATTGCCTAATTTTACTAACTCGCCTCTATCATTTTTGCCGTCCCATTTAATGGTATACTTGCCGGCTGGCCTTGTAGCGCTGGTTGTAGAGCTAATGCTTGCATCGCCATCAGTCAATTTCGAATAATAAACATCGTACCAGCTGCCCATGTCCTGCAAATATTTAGGTTTGCGGTACCATAAAGCAATATTCCTCACAGGCTTTTTATCTTTATCAACTACCCATATGGCCACATAAGGGCTATGCACCCGTATTTGCTCGATCTCGCGAAGTTCAAGCTTTATAACCAGTTCGTAATTCGGGTCCCAGGAATTATCGGCCGTTATAGTGTTAACCTTTGCGGGTTGTGCCACCGCAGGAATTTCCATTGCTTGCCAGCCTTTGCTTTCTACCCTTTTGCCTTCACTCGTTATCAGCATATATTCAGCGTGAGGAACTGTTGTCGCCAATAATTGGCTTTCATCAGGCGTGAGCACATTAAATGCAGTTGCCAGAGCACCTGCATCAGTCGCATTATCAGCAACAACTGTTGCACTTATAACCTTATCAGCAGGCATCCCGCTTCGCGGATCAACAATATGAGAGCGCCATTGGCCATTTACTACCTCACCACGACGGTAGTTACCGCTTGTGGCGACAGCTTTGTTACTGATCATTAATTTTGATATTGGTGCGTCATTCTCAGCATCCGCTTTAGGGTTGCTAACTTGTATCTGTTCTGTATGTGCGCCACGTACAACAATATCGCCTCCAATATTCATTACAACGGCCGACACGCCAGCCTGGGCCAACGCGGCATCGCAGGCTTTGTTTATTACATAGCTTTTTGTAAATGAATTTAGCATAAGTGGCGCATCATCCAGTCTTAAGGCAGTTAAATTAGCTTTATTTAATACCCAGTGTTGTTTTTTAACTGTTGCAACCGCAGCGGCAATTTCTTGCTGGCTTGGTTGACGATTTTGTTTGGAAGCATCTTTCCATAACTTGCCGATAACCTCTGCCGACGCATCTAACGCACCATTACTTTGCACGCGCCATTTATCGAAAAGGTTTAGTACATCAAATAATTCAGGAGATATTTTAGTCGCTTTCTTTTCGCTGGTTAACCATTTACTAAACTCGCTTGACACATCGTAACCACTAAGTATCTTATTCAGTTGCGCAATTTTATTCATTGCTGCATTTTCAGCAATGTCCGCCTGTTGTTGGGATGTGGCAAAAACTTTTAACTCGAGCGATGTGCCCAGTACATTTTCAAAATTGGAAACATATACTTTGGTTGATCTTTTTGCCGGCACAATAAAACTGCTGCTTAACAGCAACAAAACAAGGCCGGAAATGGCATATTTCACATTTTTCATTAGGGTAGTAATTATTGATTTAAAAGTAGTTAACGAACCTTCTAAAAATACAGTACAATTTTGTAGTAAAACTGCAGTGACAAAGCTATTTTACTCATAAAAGTAAATCCGCTTAACGCGCTGAGAGATATTGGTCAATATTTCATAAGGGATAGTACCAATTTGTTGCGCCAATTCTTCAATGCGATGCTGTTCGTTAAATACAATAACTTCATCGCCTTCTTTGGCATCTACCTCAGTTACGTCAATCATACACATATCCATAGATACGTTACCGATAGTTGGCACTAAAACACCTTTTATCAGCATATTACCAACACCGTTACCAAACGCGCGTAAATAACCGTCGGCATAGCCAATGCGTACAGTTGCTACTGCTCCGTCTTTGGTCATAACACCTTTTCGGCCATAGCCAACTGTTTCGCCGGCAACCAGTTTCTTTACCTGCGATATGCTGGTTTTTAAACTGGTTATTGGCTGTAAGCCGGCATCGGTTGGTGCAACAGCGGCATCAATTCCATATAAACCTATGCCCAATCGCACCATATCAAACTGCGCATTTGGCCAACGTGTAATGCCAGAGGTGTTTGACAGGTGTTTGATAACATGATACCCAAGGCATTCTTCCAAATCCTGTGTAGCTTTTTCAAACCTACTGATCTGTTCGTTAGTAAAATCGTCATGCTCGGCAGCTTCGCTTGCTGCCAAGTGCGAGAATATAGATACAATCCGCAGGTATTTATTCTCTTCCAGCAAATCGCATAATATATCTGTATCAAAAGGCACAAATCCCAAACGGTGCATACCGGTATCTATCTTTAAGTGTACCGGGTAATTTAAAACACCATTTGCCTGTACGTATTTAATAAAATCATCAAACAAACCAAAGCTGTACAATACCGGTTCTAACTTAAATTCTATCAACTTATCAAAGGCAGATTGCTCGGCATTTAAAACCATAATAGGCATATTGATGCCGGCCTGCCGCAATGATATGCCTTCATCGGTATAAGCCACCGCCAAATAATCAACCTTATTATATTGCAGCATATTAGCCAGCTCGAACGTGCCGCTGCCATAGCTAAAAGCCTTAACCATAGCCATTAGTTTAACGCCGGGTTTTAATTTAGCTTTATAATAGTTTAGGTTATTAAGCATGGCGTTAAGGTTTATCTCCATTACGGTTTCATGCGTTTTTTGTACCAGGGCGCGGCTTACCCGTTCAAACTCAAAACTGCGCGAACCTTTTATCAAAATCGTCTCGCTTTTAAAGCCTATTGTTAGCAAATTGTTTAGCAATTCTGTAGTATCAGCATAAAAATAAGTTTCAGGCAGATCAAAATATTCTTTGCGGGCCAATAATGCCTCGCCTACCCCAATAAATTTGTCAACTTTTTTTGATTTGATTAGCTCGGCTACCTGTTTATACAAGACATCATCAGGCAAACCCGACTGGAAGATATCCGACAGTACCAACGTTTTTTTATTATGCTGATTTTGCTGATTTAAAAAGTTAAGTGCGATCTCCAAAGATTGCAGATCAGAATTATAACTATCATCAATAACTGAGCAATCATTAATACCCGTTTTAAGTTCAAGCCGCATACTTACCGGGTTAAGGCGTTCTAAACGATTGTCAGCTTCTGTAGCAGAATAGCCCATGGCTAATAACGTGGCCCAGCATACTATCGCGTTTTCTACCGATGCCTGGTCGAGGAACGGTATCAAACATTCTATCTCTTCACCCTTGTACCTTGCACGCAGGTAGTAATTTTTTTTGATGATGGTCTCGCTGAAAACATACAGGTCCGCCTGGTTAAAAGTACGGCTCCAGGTAAATTTAGTTGTTGCGGGGATCTCTGTTTTATAGTCAACCAGCTGATCGTAATTATGGATAAGCAGCGTACAGTGCTTAAACAACTTTAATTTTTCTAAAACTTTATCGCGGTCGTTTTCAAAGCCTTCGGCATGTGCGCTACCCAAATGGGTAAGCACACCAACATTTGGTTTGATGATGGCTTCAAGCGTATCCATTTCGCCCGGCAGGGAAATGCCCGCTTCAAAGATGCCTAAATTGGCCCTGTCATTAATTTGCCATACGGATAGCGGCACGCCAATTTGCGAATTATAACTTTTAGGGTTTCTAACTATGATCTTATCAGCAGCCATTAACTGGTACAACCATTCTTTAACTATAGTTTTACCGTTGCTGCCTGTAATACCTATAACATCCAAATTAAAACGGTTGCGGTGATGTGTAGCCAACGTTTGTAAGGCCGCCAATACATCAATCACGATTAAAAAATTAGCGTCAGGCAGCCTAATTTCGGGCCCCTCTTTAACCACAAAGTTGCGCACCCCTGCCGAATAAGCTTCAGCAATAAACTCGTGGCCATTGCGGCGGCCGCTCAAGGCAAAAAACAAGCCTTCTGCTGCATTATTAATGCGCCGGCTATCCGTAAGCAGTACGCTAATGTTATCTTCTTTTACGATCTCGCCTTCGGCGTTGATGATCTGTTTTACCTCGGTTATTTGATATTGGTTGCTGAGCATTGCGGCACTAATTTGCTTATATTTCTGTCAATAGAAGAATTTTTAACAACTTTGGTTTTAATGGATCTCCCAAAAAAACAAAAAATAACCGACCCAAAAGTTGCGCTTGCCAAAGCCGAGCATTATTGCGCCTACCAGGAGCGCTCGCAACAAGAGGTCAGGGATAAGTTGTACGACATGGGATTATGGCCGGAAGCAGTGGAGAATATCATTTCAGACCTGGTAACCGCCGGTTTTATAAACGAGGAACGGTTTGCAAAAGCCTATGCGCGGGGCAAGTTCAGTCAAAAAGCCTGGGGGAAGATCAAAATAAAACAGGGCCTCAAACTTAAAAAAGTGCCCGATGTGCTGATAAAAAAAGCTTTATTAATGATCGACGGCGATGCTTATATCCATTCCTTGACCCATATTTTGACTAAAAAAGCCGCCCTGGTAAAAGAAAAAGATGATTTTAAGCGCCGCTATAAGCTGCAACAATACGCCATGAGCCGCGGATTTGAGAGCGATTTGATCTTAGATGTTTTGAAAAACAGCGACTTATAAAAAGCATTAAAAAAAATAAAAATTTTCCTTGCAGAACATCCAATTCTGTCTATATTTGCACTCCCGCAAACGAGATAGGCACAAGGCCAGCTCTAAGCAGGAAAATAACCAACGCGAAAGTAGCTCAGTTGGTAGAGCACGACCTTGCCAAGGTCGGGGTCGCGAGTTCGAATCTCGTCTTTCGCTCAAATCCCTTTCACAAGAAGGGATTTATTGTTAAAAGGTTTAGGTAGCTTTACTTAAACTTTTAGCCAGAGGGTCGAACTGGTAGACACGTCCCGATTTAAATCGGGATTCCCGTTAAAGGAGTGCGGGTTCGATTCCCGCTCTGAGTACAACAGTGCTTAGAGCAACAAAAAGGTAAACACCTGCTCAGATGGTGGAACTGGTAGACACGCAGGACTTAAAATCCTGTTCCCG
>JAZKBY010000003.1:0-283185 GCA_040388395.1 Bacteroidota bacterium
ATTCAAATCAGTATTAACAACAAATAGTGTAAACTTTTTTTAGGACGGGTCATGCTTAGGCATGATCCACTTTTAGTGATCCACCCCTAAAAAAGCATCTAAAAATGACTGTTTTTCGCCTATGCTGATTATCAATAAATTAAGCCAAAAATGAACTTAAAAACCCTGACGAATAAGAGTGATCCACGGTGATCCGCTCAAAAATGTAAATTATTTATTTACAGAAAGTTATGAAAAAGTAGCGATCCAGGTGATCCACTTTTTATTGTGGATCACTTACCCGGATTAAGGCCAACAAAAAGCCCCCCGATCTATAGATCGGGGGGCTTTGCTTTTAATATTATGGGAGACTATTGTACAGTATACTTATAAACTTGTCTGCCTAATTCGCCTGCAGCGTTTATGCCTTCTATAATTACTTTATAACTTCCGGGGCCATCGGCATTAAAGAAGCTAAAAGTTGATTTGCCCTGTGCATCAGTTTTTACACGTGGGTCCCAGTAAATAGTGGTACGCAGGTCAGGCAACTGGTTTGCAGTTGGTCCGCTGTATTTAGGCGAATAAAACTCGCGTACTTTGTTAAAACCTTTAGGCGATATATTGGCTATGGCCGGGTTGTATTGCTTGCGAGAGGTGCCCAGCTTCATTTTTATCAGGATATAGCCGGAACCATCGCCACCTAATGTATTAATCAAGGCCTGGTTTGTTCTTACAATAACAATTTTTGCCACATCTTCTGGCTGTATACCTCCGTCTAATGCTTCAGACATTTCATCCGCGCTTAATAGTTTTCGGCCATCGACTATTATTCCTATTGTGCCTCTTGAGTTTACCAGCTTGGTATAGCCCTGGTCGGTTTGCACGGTTACTCCCGGTATCCTTGCCTGCAGGCACATCGCAAGTGTTAGGCAATTAGCGGCATCGTCCTGTAAATTTATTACCTGGTCGGCAGATGCTTCAGGCACTACAAACATACCCTGAGGGTTGATGTTAGCGTCCTCTTTAATTCGTTTTGCCCTAATCCTTACCTCTTTCAATCGCTGTACCTTGTCTAACTGGCCGCTTTTCTCATAGATATCGTCCAGCTTCTTTCCATTAGCTATATACTCCTTTAAAGTACCTGTTATATTAGTACTGATATCGCCCATGTTAGGGTTTTTGCTCATGCGCAGCCTGGGCAGGGTATCTATCAATATTTTGACCTTGTCGCTACCTTTAGCAGAGCGGCCCTGAATAGCGAATTTAATACTATCCATTAGAAGGATCCCGTCAAACTTAAAGCGGCCTTCCGCGTCGGCGGTTGTTTGTTTGGCAATCTTGGCTCTTAATGATACCAGGTCTACAGTTGCATTTGGCGATACCTTACCGCCAAGGTTCATGATCTGCCCGGATACACCAAAGCCCAGGCCTTCAGGCGCAAAAACCGGCTTCGGAACCGCGGTGCTTATCTCTTTCCAGGCAAACCTGCGATAACCTTGCGTAAGCATCAGGTTATCCAAAGCTTTGTCTGTTTCTTCTGTTGGGTTAGCAAAATAATAGTTAGGTTTTTCTATATAACCTTTCAGGTCAGAGGTCAACAGGATGTTAGAGAAGATTGAACTTTCTGCGCTTTCGTCTATTGGTACTTTGCTTTCATCAATTACAGACACCGAGAACGTGCCTGCTACGTTTTTGCCTTTACTATCTTTAGCATCTAGATTTATAGCTACTTGTTCCTTGCCTTTGTAAGTGGTTTTGGCAGTTTTAACACTAAGCTGCATATGGTCGTTAGTACTTATAAAAGCTACACGCTCGTTTAAGGGCTCGCCCGTATTGCTAAATAAAGTAAATTGTGCTACGCCGCTTGGGAATAGTTTTTTCTCTAACCATATGGATGTAGAAGCCTTTACAATTTTAACAGGCGATGCAAAAATGGTTTCGCCGCTTACCTGGGCAATAAAGCCAACGTTGGGCGCCGCTGCAACCTGTTTTGCCGAAGCGCCAATTCTTACCAGGATGCTGTCTTTATTTGGTTGATAAACGCTTAGCACAAAGCCATCATCAGCTACCTTGGGCAGCGCCACAGATTTTGTGGTGCCATTGGCCATAGTTATTTTTGCGGTATAGGTTTTGCCGGCTTCAGATCTTAGCAGGAAATTACCCATACCGGCGTGGAGCGTTGTTAGCTGTACAACTTCATTATTTGCCTCATCAACTACTTTGCCTGTTATAGGAGTACCCAGCCCGTCAATGCCAACGGCTTTAAATGCAACACGCGAGGGCACGCCGGCAACCAAGCTGCCGCTTTCAGGAAAGAACTGTATATCGTTTTGCGCAATGTTTGCCTTTATCGGGAAATCACGTTGTACGCCGTCTATCATGGTTCTTATGTAAGATCCGCTTAAATTAACACGTTTCTCATTATCAATATTAATCCGGATACTACCCAATGCGTCAGTCTTAGCCGATCGGGTTTGAACAACTTTTTTGTCTATAACTATCTTGTAGCTTACATCTTTGTCAGCGAGGGCTTTGCCATTGTCATTAGTGTAATTTAATAATGCAGTTAAAATGGGCTTGTTGCCAACTTCATTATATTGGTAATCGGCCTTGCTGACAACGTTGTCTGTGCTGGGATCGCCCACGGTAAAGGTTTTGTCGAAAAAATAGTCTTCACCGGCGTTGCGCATCCATTGCGTATAAGCCCTTATGCGATAACTGCCTTCTTTAAAATCATCACCTAAAGCAAACTCACCAACCACCATTCCGGTTGTAATAGGCAGTTTAAGTGAGCGGATAACAGAATCCTGATCAGTAATAAAGTCTACGTACAAAGCCCCGCTTAATGCCGATAGCTGGTGCCTGCTGCCAATGGTTACATAACCTTTAAACCAAATGGTATCCCCAAGGGCATAATAAGGTTTGTCCATATGCAGGTAAACTTTTTCCTGCGGGTTGGTGTCGGCCCACTTTTGTAGGGCGCCAACTAATTTTTCAATAGGGTCGTCTGCCTTTGGTACAAAGGCAAAAAGTAACAGTATCGAACATACAAGTCCGATTGAAAGTGATAGCTTGTTTGATTTCATTATAATATAGGTATTAGGTTTTTCAGGGCGATTTAAAAGATGCGATCCCTTAAATCATAAATAGGTGTTTATTGTTGTAAAAAAACACAAATTTATTGATAGATAAAAAAATTATTGTGAAAGAATATTAAACGCACATAATTGTTACTTATTATTCTTATAAGGAATATTAACGCTGGTAATTCTTAGTTATGCTGACTTGGCTATTCTGGTTTTACGAGACCGCAAACGCATTTTTTTAAAGTGTCTGATTAGCAGGGTTAAATACCTTGATAAATTGGATTATATGTTAAAACTATAGAATCCATAGAGATTTATGGTTATGCCGATTAAAACTAATACAAAATATCACCTAAAAACCGCCGTAAAACAGGCCAACAGGGCCGTGAATTTGCCTGTTTAGGTCTCATAAATTCTTCATTTTACACAGGAAAACCAATTTTTAGGTACTTTTTAACCAATTATCAATATTATTTTAAAATTTATTTGGAACATATTAAATTTTTATTTGTATCATTGTCAAAGTGAATATCTGTCCAACAGTAGCACAGCGTATTTACGACCAATTATAATACGACCAATTATATTTTTATTGCCCTAACAAAACCAATTTATTAACTATTATAAACCATACTATGATCAAAATTTTACAAAAACCCTTTGGAGTGAATCCTCCCGGCGTCCACTATCAATTGCTGAATAATAATCGACTGACTGGAGTTAGTGCAGATTTTCGTTCAGGTAAATTTTAATAGTTCAATAAGCTAAAGAGATTTTATCTGCATTTTAATTGAATTCAAAGTAATTGACAGCTTATACAGCTTGAACATTGCTGAACTGAGATTAAAATATCCCAACACAACAAACAATTAATAAATAGTTTTTTAATCAGTTAATACTTAATTATCTGTTATGCGCATTATTGCAATTATAACTTTCCTTGGTGTGCTATGTACAACAACGTACTCCTTTGGTAATACAGCTACTTATGGTCGTATCTCTAACCGCAGCTCAATTGCGAGCTTCCAAACAAAAGATACCACGCGTAAATCTGCTGTAGATTCGACAGCTATAGACACTGTAGCTGTAGGTGTTGTGGCTGCCAAGGCAACTATTTCGAAAAGACTTCAGTCTAAAACGAATAGTGTTGATCCTGTGAAGCTATCAACGTTCCCGGCCATTTCCCTGCAACAATATTTAAAGGGTGAGGCTGCCGGGCTGTATGTACAAGAGCCCTCAGGTGAACCTGGAACAGTTCAAAACATGTTTATACATGGAACCTCACAACCGTTGCTATCGGCGCGTGAGTTGTACTCAACTCAGCCATTGATTGTGGTAGACGGCGTACCTTTGGTACAGGAACATCCTTATGCATTTGATATTCAGCAATATCGATTTGACAGGATAGGCCCTGCAACCAACACGCTTGCAACAATCCAGATGGCCAACGTTAAGTCGGTAGAAATATTGAAAGGCTTGGACGGGACTGCTATATACGGTCCTAAAGGCGCAAACGGCGTTATTTTAATAACTACCAAACCTGCCGGTACAAGAAGAAGAATTACTTTTGATACTTACGGAGGTATGGCAACTCCAAATGCAGTTACCACCATTAATGGTAAGTTTGAAAATGACTTTAGAAGGCAGTTTTATAACAAGTATACTGCTAACGGAAGCTTTACAGACAATGACAACTACCCGTTGTTTTTATCTGACTCATTAAGCAACGATTATTATGGTGCATCAAACTGGACAGACCGCTATTATGGTAGCCAGGCTGTTTACAGCGTAAACGCCAGTATAACCGGTGGTACAGAACTTGCAAATTTCCGTTTTTCATTAGGTGATACTAAGAGCGGAGGTATTGCAGATAATACTAACATGGATCGTTATGATGCGCGTTTTGCAATTAACATGAAACCACTAAAATGGCTTGCATTTAGTGCAATGGTTAACGCTAACCGTATTTTACGTGATCGTAACAAAAACGTTCGCGACAGGTTGGCACAGATCAATTACCTACCGGATCTAAGCACACCGTTAACACCTAACAAAACTAAGTATATTGATTACTTGTCTCAGTTTAACAACGGGTTTGATAACAATAAAAGCAATTTGGTTAGCGGATATGCTAAATTTGGTGTAGACCTGGGTAAATTTAAATTCATCACAACTTTAGCGACGGATTATAATGAAGGCTACCGCGATATTTTCTATCCAAGAACATTATTGCAAACTACTAACTACGCATCTAACTACTTTGGTTATAACCAACGCTCTACTATTGATAACGTTGCTACCTATAGTTATGATATTAATGCTGACAATAAGTTCGACTTTACTTTAGGAAATACGTTACAGTATGATTTTTTCAGGTATACTTATGGTTATGCTTACAAAGGAAGTAACGACTTTATTAAATTAAACTTGTTAAACTCTGATCCTAACAACGCTAACTATTTACTTCCTACAGTATATAAAGCCCAGTTGGTATACAAGTTTTTAGATAAAACAAAAAATAATCAAACCTCTTTCTACGGAAAGGTAGATTATTCTTACAAAGCAAAGTATAATGTATCCCTTGTTTTAAGGGCAGATGCATCTTCAAATCAACAACCAACTAGTCGTTGGTTCTACTCGCCGATAGTTACTGCCGGTTGGGATTTGAAAAGAGATCTTCTTCCAAATGCAAACAGCATATCTGAATTAAAAATTCAAGGTAGCATTGGCAGGATGGGTAGATATGAAAACTTTGATAATTATGCTCAAGGCCCTCAGTATACCGCATTTATTGGTTACACCGGTAACTTAACCACTCCGGGATATGACGGTTTAGGTACACTAACACGCCCTTACACTGCCGGTTATGTTCCGTATAACTTAAAATGGGCTTATACAGATCAGGCCAGCCTTGGTTTAGACGGATCATTTTTAAACAACCGTTTATATTTAAGCTTACAAGGTTACTACAAACATGATAAAAACATGTTATTGGGTGTGCCTTCGGCAGCAGAATATGGATATACTTCTGTTATCCAAAATGGTATGGCTGTTCGTAACATGGGCGTTGATGCAACCATCAGCGGTGTTATATCACCATCAACTAACAAGTTCTCTTGGACATCATCATTAAACGTTAACTTAAACCGCAATACGTTAACCGCGTTGCCAGGTGGTTTAAGTCAAATAATTATTACAAATAGTGTAGCCGGTGCAGATAGAATGCTTAAAGTAGGCGAATCTGTTGATAGCTATTGGTTATTAACTAACCAGGGTATTTATAATACGGATGCTGAAGTGCCAGTAGTTGCGGGTAAAAAGATGACCTACAACGGTATCGCTTTAAAAACTGGTGATCCTAAATGGAAAGATGTAAATGGTGACAATGCGATCACTAATGCGGACAGAACCTTACAAGGACATGCGTTGCCTATAGTATCAGGTGGTTGGAGTAACACTTTTGGTTATAAAAACTGGTCATTAGGGTTGAACTTCTATTACAATATTGGCCGCCAGTTATTGAACCAGGAAATGGCTAACAGGTTTGATTTTTACAACCGTGAGGGTGTGAATGATATCAACTCTGTAAAAGAGATTACTTTCTGGGAAAAACGCGGAGATTATTCAAAATATCCAATTTATAACCCTTCAAGCTCTGTAGCTCCCTATCAGATCAATCAGGATTTATTCTTAGAGAATGCGTCGTTTGTGAAACTTCGTAATCTGCAACTGGGATATGATTTAACAAGCAGATTTAAAAAGAAATATTTAAATCTACAGAAGTTCTATGTATATGCAAGCGTAAGCAATGTATTTACATTAACCAAGTATACAGGTCAAGATCCGGAGTTAGTAAATTATACCGGATATGATACCGGATATGGACAGCAAATTCCAAGAACATATATATTAGGAGTTAAAGTAGATTTTTAATTCATAGCGTAGACAAAATATTGAATACCGTTTAAAATAGATGAAATGAAAAAAATAATTTTGCTAAGTCTGATTTTTCTTGCCCTTGTAACTGATAGTTGTAAGAAATCATTAGATGTTGCTTCATCACGTGTTGTAAGTGAAACAAACTTTTGGAACACTTTAGAGGATGCCCGTGCAGGCATAATGGGTGTATACGGTTTAACAAGAGCAGCGCTTGCCGACAACAACGGCCATTGGATTTATGGTGACGTTCGTATGGGTAATTTTGACAGCCCTATCCGTCAGGACTTAAAAGCTATCATCAGAAATGACCTGAATGCATCATATCCTGTTGTTAACCAATTATCTAACTGGAGAAGGTTTTACGCAATTGTTAATGCTGCTAATACTTTTTTAGAACGTATTAAGGAGGTTAAAGCCAAAGATGCAAGGTATACATCAAATAACATGCAGGTTGATATCGCGCAGGTTAGATTCTTAAGGGCATATGCCTATTTCTATATGGCAAGGATTTGGGGCGATGTGCCTTTGATCTTATCATCACGTGATGGTACCTTTGAGAACAAAGGCAGAACAGATCAAAACGCCGTATTATCATATGCGCAGGCAGAAATGGAAGCGGCGGCACTTGATTTGCCTTACCTATACAGTAGCAATGATTTGCAACAGCCAGGCGATTATTACGGACAGAAAGCTCCAAGATGGAGTGGGGCGTTAATAACCAAACTTGGTGCTTATGCTGTGTTAGCCCAGGTGGCCGCGTGGCAAGGTAAATATGTCGATGTTATAAGGTATACTAAAATTGTAATGACTGATTACAGCCTTAAAGGACTTATCGGTTATACAAGTACAGGTAACTTAACTTCGCCTAACGGTTTATTTTATAAATCTGCTAATACCTCAAATAATAATCAAATGTTTTCATTAGGTTTTATCTGGGATAACCAGGATGGAGCCTTTACAGGAAACATAGAGTCGTTGGCTTTGGCTGCTCCTGTTGTAAATAAAAACGTTCCTGATATCTATGTTCCGAAAGACTCTATATTATCAATATTTAAAGAGGTTTATGATGGTCGGTTCAATATAGATACTTTAGGTGTAACGCACTCTGATGCAATGTCTGCACCCGCCGTAAAGGGTTACTTTACCAACTTCCTTGGTAGATATCCAATCTTTGCTAAAATAAAGGTTATTCAGGGTGGTGATGCATCAGATGGCACGTTCAGATTGTTTTCAAGCTCGATAATATTAACCCGTCTTGAAGACGTGGTATTAATGAGGGCTGAAGCCTACGCAGTATTAGGCGAAACTCAACTTGCAATAAATGATTTGAATGCTGTTAGAATAAACAGGTATAACGTCGATCAGGTAGGATTGCAAAATGGTGCCGGTGATTATACTCCTTACAGCGCGGCAAAAAATGGGCCAATTATAGAGGCTATATTTAAAGAACGCCAAAAGGAGTTTATGGGTGAGGGATATCATTGGTATGAAAGGGTTAGATATGAAAAAATCAAACAAAATAACCCGGCATTTATGGACCTAATTAATAAGGGTGGTATTTACTGGCCTATATCAAGGGATATTTTAGCACAAAATCCGTTGTTAACTCAAAATTCATATTGGAAGTAATAAAATAAAGAGCGTAGAGAAAATGAAAAGATCAATTTTATTCGGAAAATATATTGTAGCAATGGCTTTTGTTGCTGTAATATTTCAAACAGGATGTAAAAAGGAGGCAGGCTATTACAGCAGTTCGCCTGTTGTAAACACAACTAACTTAACTACCTATGAGTATTTGAAAAGCAAACCAGGTGTTTATGACTCGTTGTTATTGTTAGTTGATAAGATGAAAATCGCAAAAACATTAACAGATAGCACCGTTACTTTATTTGCTCCGTCAAACGTAAGTTTTCAATTAGCCATTAAAAACTTAAATGTAGTGCGCGCAGGTATAGCACAAGGGCCCATTTATTTAACACAACTTGCTGCTGGTGATAAGCCGGTAGTAGATCCTAAAGCTAAACCTAAAGCTAAACGTGATAGCACACAATTAGATACTTTGGTATCACGCTATATTATCAGAAAGCAATATGTGTCAACCGACTTTACTATCGGTGACGGGCAATTTATTAACAGTGTGCGTGGCGGATACCCGATGCATGCCCAGCGTGTGTATGCTGATGCTGAAGGATTTCAAAATGGTGGGTCAGATATTATAGAATTTGCCAATACCAAAAGAAGTTTATTCGTTACCAAGTGGTCTAAAACAACAACAACTTCGGTAAATATTAAAACTAAAAATGGCATGGTTCATTTGTTAAGGCCAGATCACGTATTTGGTTTTGATGAATTCGTGTCAAGATTAACGTTGGTGCCACCTCCAAAGAATGTATTTGATTATAAGAATGATAAATTCACGGTATCATGGCCGTCTGCTTCAGGTTATTTTGATGGCCAGGTATCTCCTGGTGAGACTTTGAAGAAACTTTTGGATGGTAGTGTTTTAACTAAATTCATCAGTAATTACGACAATGGTAGGGGATACTATCCTACGTTCTCATGGTACCCTCGCGATGCCGCTGGTAACTATGTAGGCAGGGTATCAAACAGCTATACCTTTACTACTGCGAATGACTCTAAATTGTATAAAGAACGTGATCCAAGGGATTTCAAACTGGAAGGTACTACTGGTGCGACAGTTGCTGATCCTAACGCTACTGATCCTACAGCAGCAGCAGCAATTTGGGTTCTTTTAGATGTACGCCAGGATCAGGATTGGACTACAAACTATCAGCAAAAAATATTCGATTTTGTAAATACAGTTCCTTACAGAGGCTATAGAATAACCGTTACACGTAACGGTACAGGTAGCACACTTGGTGGCCTGATACAGATTTCTGAGTGGACAATGAACTACAGAGACCAATTATAATTTAAAGGAGAAATGTTTAAAGTAAACAACGTTATGCAAAACACAATAAAATATAAAGCTTTTGTATTGCTAGTAGCAGCGGTTGCCTTTTCGGGATGTAAGAAACTATATAACTTGCCCGATGAGAAAAACTATCTGAGTACTCAAGCCGACTATACTACAAAGGATTTTCAACCCGTATTGGGAAGAACACTATTAATGTCGGGCGGTAATGTTTTTAGCTCTGGCAACTCAAGTTTCCCGATGACATTTGAGATAAAAAATCCAAGATTTGGAGATGGCAGGGATGCAAGTGATATGCTTGCTGTAAAACCAACTTTAGTTTGGACACAGGAATATACAGGTAAAGAAACCAGCCTGGCTCAAATTGAGGCCAAGAGACATCTTGAAAACCACCCTATATTAGAAACAAGGGGAAATGGCGATTTTGTTTGGTATGCCTCGGGCGCAAGCATTGCCAAAGGCGGTACTATTAAACCTCAGGATTCGGTGGTATATCCACAAGACAGAAGGTATTTTGACGTAAAGATATCAAATAGTGGCGGGTCAAGGTTTATCAGGAACTTAACCGTAGCACCTAAAATTGAGGTTCCGTATTCACCGGCTGATGACATTAATCAAATCAATGGTAAGCCAAATACATCAACCCCGGGTGGAAAGATATTAGTGCGCATTAACCCATCAGGAGTAACTGGTATCAGAAATGCAATTTCTAACCAATTTATGGACGGTAAGGATCCAAATAAAGGAGTAATTTACGTCTATATACGGAAATTTACTGATGCAACGGGTAACCCTGCGGCTATCGGTCACAGGTTAAGAATTAAATTCTTAGATAAGGATTCGCTTGTTATTAACCCGGGTAAATTTAATGCTACTAAATGGATAGATCAGATTCATGGCTTCACACCTGATGGCAGCCAGCCTGGTTTCGTACAAAATGCGACATATGTTGAGTACAATGTGGCGTACCCAATACCTCTTGCAACAATACCTACTAAATTTACAACAGGTGGTATTTACAACAGCGGCGGTGGCGGCTCTGCTCACGTGGAGTTTAGCTTTACACGTACAGGTTTTGGTAATGTAAGAGAAACAGGTACTCTTTACCAGGATTTTAGAATTTGGGAAAAGGGCGATTGGGAGATCGTATTCCACTTTAAAACCGCTAACCCTAAGTTTGATAACGACTAAAAACCCTAATGACTAAAACTAATATACAATGAGAAAACAAATTATTTGGCCGTTAATGTTTTTCTGCTGCCTTCTTATGTGCCAGAATTTGATGGCACAAGTTAAAAAGGTAACCGTTAAGGGTATCATTTTAGATGCAGCAACAAAAGAGCCAATGACTGGAGCCACAATTGGCACGGCAGGCAAGGGTTTGACGCAAGCTGACATTGATGGTAAATACAGCGTAGTTGTTGACGATGGGGCAACACTGGTATTTACAAATGTGGGGTATGCTTCGCAAACAGTTAAATTAAAACCGGGTCAGGTTGTATTGAATGTTAATTTAACATCTGATGCTAAGGACCTGCAAGCTGTAGTAATTCGTGGTTATGTTAAACGTAACCGTGATGAAACAACGGGATCTTCATATATCGTTACCGGTAAAGAGGTACAAGATAACCCGGTTGGTAACGTTGAACAATTACTACAAGGTAAAGTAGCTGGTTTGAACATCCAGAACAATACTGGTGCACCGGGTATGCGTGGAACGGTTAACATTCGTGGTTTATCTACTATTGCTACAGTAGGTACTGGTGATAACACATATTTACAACCAACCTCTCCGTTATATGTAATTGACGGTGTTCCTTTGGATGCGGATAAAGCTTCAGACTTCGGTTTTGATCAACAAGGACCAGGCGTAAGTCCATTATCTTTGATTCCTCAGGAAGATATAGCAAGTATGGAGATCTTGAAGGATGCAACTGCAACAGCGTTGTACGGTTCAAGGGGTGCATACGGTGTAATTTTGATCCAAACCGTAAGAGGTAAATCAAAAATACCAAAGATCACTTATACAGCTAACTTCTTTTTATCTGCTGTTCCAAAACTTCGCGAAACTTTAGGTGGAGTTAGTGAAAGAAATTTCAAATTGGCACAAATTAATAAATATGGTTTAGCTCTCGATCAATACATGGCTACCAACACAGGTTTTCTTACAGATAGTTTGAATGCTTTCTATAACAATTCAACTAACTGGCAAGGTATTTTTTACTCTGACAAGTTTAATACAACGCATAACCTTGCATTAGATGGTGGGGATCAAAAATTTAATTATAAGGTTAACTTAAAATACTATTCTCAATCAGGTCTGGTAGCAAACACTGGTTATGAGAACTATAGTATGAATATGAACATGGAGTTTAAACCTTCATCTAAGTTAAGTTTCTTTGGCCAGATCAGAACAGCATTAGGCAAAATTAAATCTGGTAGTGGTACAGGCGTATTACAAAACATTGTAAACAGAAGCGGTAACAGGTCTACATTGCAACCTGGCCCGTCATTCCTGTTGGCTACAAGCGACGTATTGTCAACCCTAAATATCAGAGAAAGTTCAGGCCCTAAAGATCTCAGCGCTAACATGAGTGCTACTTATGAGTTAGTGCCGGGATTAGCTTTAGCAACCAATGGAAACTATGATTATGAGATTAGTACTCAAGACAAATTTTTGCCAGCTGCAGCTAACGCGCAGTATGCCCTAATAGACAATTTTTATGGATACACTTCTACCTTATATAACAGAAATAGCGTAAACTACACAAGGTCTGTTGGTCAGCACAACTTCTTTATCAACCTATTCAGTGAGATTTACATTAAAAAGAAGCAAGAAAGCTTTACCAGAATTTTAGGTACGCCTAACGATCAGTACGAAGGCCCAAGTGGGTATGACGGTAGCTTATCAAGAGGTGCTGGTGTATTAAGTACTTTTTATGACTTAAGAACAGCAGCGTTTGCCGCGGCCTTCACTTATGATTTTAAAAAGAAATACATCCTGGATATAACCTACCGCGTGGATGGTTCATCAGCAAACGGACAGGAAGATCCTTATACTAAAAATCCTTCGGTAGGTTTTAAATGGAACGTTCATAAAGAGCCTTGGATTGAAAACAATGCTAAATGGATTGACATGTTTGATATAAGGTTAACTGCCGGTCAAAACATATATCCGGTAGGTACTTTAGTAGATATCTATGGTAAATATAACCCTAACGGCTTTTATAACAATGCAGCACGTGTAGGTATTGATTACGGCAAAGTGCCGAATCCGTTCTTGAAATCAAAAAACGTTATTCAATATAACGCTGGTTTTGATGCATCATTATTCGGCGGTAAATTGGATGTTACTTTTGATACTTATTACAGAGGTGTTAGTAATGACTTATTTGAAAACGGATTATCAAATACTTTAGCATTTGGTACGTACACAAGTAATGACGCTTCAATTGTTAACTATGGTTATGAGTTGTCTTTAACTATTCGCCCGTTAAGAAAGAGCAGTAAGTTTACCTGGTCTATTAACTTAAATGGTGCATTAAACTATGACGTATTAACAAAACTACCGGCACAATATAATGGCCAGTTCATAGATATTCAAAATTCAACAGGATCATCTGCTGCACTTGATGCCAGCGGACAGTATTTGGCAAAAAGAGTTGGAAGAAATGCATTATCTAACTACTTATACAATAACCAGGGCGTTTATGCTACAACAGCTAACGTACCGGTGGATCCGGTTACAGGTATTAGGATTAGAAACTTTAATACGACGCAATTCTCAAACACAAATAACGTGCTTTTATCTTACCAGGGCGGTGATGCTATGATCCAGGATTTAAATGGTGACTATATAATTGACGTTAGAGACAGGCAGGTAACAGGTAACACTCAACCATTAATTACAGGTGGTGTTAGCAATACTGTAGGATGGAAATCATTCTCTTTAAACGTGTATGCTTCTTATACAGCAGTACGTTCTGTATTAAATAACTCATTGGCACAAAGATTAACGGCACTAAGCAACCCTTTTGGTACAAGTGCCGTACCTACACCAGGAAACTTGGCTATATGGAGTGGCCCGGGTGATGCAACTGCAAAATATGCTAACGTATACAACTATGCGCATGAGGTCTATCTTAAGAACTTTAGAAGTGAGCAGACCTTATGGCAAGAAGATGGTAGCTATTTTAAAATCAACCAGGTTACCTTATCTTATAGCTTAAATAAAGATTTAGTTAAGCGCTTAGGCCTTAGCAATATCAGAACGTACATATCAGCAAGTAACGTGGCAATGTTTACACCTTATTCTGGACCAAACGTAGAAAACGTAAATGCCTTAGGTAAGGATATAGATGGAGCTTATCCTAACCCGCGTACTTACACTTTAGGGATGACAGTTCAATTTTAATTAAAGATACGATATGAAAAAAATTACAATTTGCTTATTATTTGTGATGATCGCATCACAGTTTAGCTGTAAGAAATTCCTAAGTATTACACCTATCGATAAGCTTACCGGTAACAATTATTACCAGTCTGCAACCGATATAGAGAGTAATATTACGGATATGTATGGTCAATTGTTTGACAAATACGTTCAAACAAACACCGCAGGTGGTACTGGCGAGTTTCGCTCAGGCGAGGTAATACCTGCAGCATCCGGTCAGGGAACCAGGATTGTAAGGCCGGATGTGGCCTTAGTTGGTGGCCATACCAAAAGGATTAATAACTCTGGTATTTCAAGTGGTTTTCAGCCTATAATTGGTAGCTCTGTTGTGAATGACCGCTATTTGCTTTATGCGGTAGCCGATAGAGATCCGACTACCAACATTGTCAACCCTATGTTGTTCAGCAACCTTACCAAGTGGGCAGAGTATTATAAAGTAATACAATCTGCAAACATTTTAGTTAGTAAACTACAGGAAGGTATTCCTGCATTAACAGGCGACCAAACCAAAAAGTATATAGCTGAGGCGAAATTTATCCGTAACTACAGCTATTTCACAATGGTTAGATTATATGGAGATGTAGTTTATTATACAACACCGTTCCAAAAAGATCCTCTTCCAAGAGAAAATATGGTTACGGTAGTACAAAAATGTATAGCCGACTTAAAATCATCGAAAAATGATTTGCCTTTTGTTATAACTGACCCTTCCCTAAGAGGTGTTAGAGCTTCAAGAGGAGCAGTTATTGGCTTGTTGATGAATATGAATATGTGGAATGCCGGATTTGATCCAGCAAACAAAACTGCTTACTATCAGGAGACTGAAGCCCTTGGCGCTGAAATAATGGCTAGCCAGGCTTATCGCTTGATTCCATTGAGCGATTGGGCAACGGTAGCGAAAGGCCGTTCTGAAGAAAGCTTATTTGAGTTGTTTAGTACAATTAACTACAATGCATCTTCAAATCCGCTGGCTCAGGTATTTAAGTTAGCACAATTTGGCGAGTCATTCATTCACTTTCCTTACAGGCTTCCTGAGTATGATAACCGTACAAGTCCGAACGTATTTACAGCCGAGTACATGAAAAAACTTTATCCTGATTTACAGGATAACAGGTTAGTAGCTTGGTTTGATGATCCATTCAATCAAAATGCTGAGACCTTCCAAATGAAAAAATTTGCCGGTAACACATTCCTGGACTCAACAAATCCGCTTGATAACTCAATCCCGGATGCATCTTTCCTTATTATGAGGTATGCAGATGCAATCTTATTACGTGCGGAAGCAGATGCCGAGCTTAATTTGCCTGACAAAGCTATTGAGAATTTGAATATAGTAAGAACGAGAGCTATTGCAACAGCATATCCTGTAGGAGCTCCTGCTGACGCTGCGCTAAAAGATGCAATTTTCTGGGAGCGCGCAAAAGAGTTAATGGGTGAGGGTAGTCGTTATTTTGACTTGGTACGTACTAAAAGAATAATGAGCAGAAACTATACTGATAACCCACTTACGGCAGACAAGTTTGCCAGAGGTGGCTGGACATGGCCAATTGACGCATCTGCTTTAAATAATAATCCGTATATGACGTTAAACGCATATTGGAGAGGTACAGGCATTGAATAATTTAATTAAGAACATGAGAAATTATATTAAAAAATACATTACACCAGTAGTATGCTCAGCAGTACTAATAATAACGGTGTCTTCCTGTTCAAAGGATAATTATTATAAAGACGGGGGACTTGCAAAAGCACAGTTTAATGGTACTGTGATGCAATACCTTCAATCTAACCCTAAGTTTGATACTATTGCACAGATAGTAAAACTGGCAAAGATGGATGATATTTTTTCGAAAGAAGATATTACATTTTTTGCCCCTACAGATGAGGTTATTAGAAGGACTATAGGTATAGTTAATGGTAAACAAGTAGAGATGCAAGGCGGCCTTAACCAACAATTATATGATCTTAAAAAAGATACAATTAAGAAATTGGATGAGATCCCTTCAAGTATCTGGAGAAAATATTTGATGAGGTATGTGCTAAAAGGCAAATACCTGCTAAAAGATTTTCCGCAATTGGATTTTAATTTAAGGCCGTTATATCCGGGTGGATATTATTACGGATATAATCAAGATTTAAGCAATATCGGCGTTGTATATAATACTGCAAATACGGTTAAATATGCAGGTTATCGCCAGTTATGTATTGCGGCTATTCTTGATCCTTCAAACCCAAGCGTTTATGCACAATTGTCTGCTGCTGTACAATCATCGGATATTCAGCCTACAAATGGAGTGGTTCATGTTATTGCCCTCTTCCCGTTTCCAGCAGTTAACAAACAGTCAACTTATCAATATGATGATATGAAAACAAGCGAGCTGATGGAATCGGTTTTTGGGATGGGACAAGACTTTTTCTCTGAGGTTATTTTAAACAGATAAAATAGAGACAAATAGAAATTGAAGATGAAGGTTTTTGAAATTAATATAAACGTTATGAAACTTAAATATACTTGCTTACTAATTGTGTTGACTGGTTTGCTTCTTGGTAGTTGTAAAAAAGCTCAAACGGTGTTTGATAACCCGTATGCGGGTGGCAAGCCTAATTTAAACATTGTTACTAACGCACAGCAAATACCGGTGCCGGCAGCGGGGAGTGCGGGTACTCCGGTTACTATTACTGCTACTGGTTTATTACCTCATTTTAACGCGGGTAAATTGTCCTTTTTGTTTAACGGTCAAGTTGCAAAAATACTTACCGTTACAGATGCAAGTATTACTGTAGAGGTACCAGCCAAAGCAAGTACAGGCGTAACAGCTTTTGTGGTTGATGGCCAGGTTGTTTTTGGGCCAATCTTTACTGTTATAGGTAAAGTAAACATTGATCCGACATTTGTTGCTGTAGGAGGTACTGACGGTGGTGTATACAAAGCTTACCCTCTTCCGTTAAGCACACAATTATTGGTGGTAGGCGACTTTACTAACTATGATAATAAGGGTGCTATTAGGCGTATTAACCATATTGCGAGAATTGAGAAAGATGGTAGTTGGGATCGTTCGTTTGCATCTGGCCTGGCTGCTAATAGTAGTCTTTACGATGTAGTACAAATAGGCTCGTACCTTTTCCCGGTTGGAGAGTATACCGGCTATGCACAACAAAACGGTACTATTAGTAAAATTACAAGGTTATTTACTTCGGGTCAGATTGATACCACGCTGGTAACTACCTATTTGCTTAAAACACGATTTGTACCAACATTTAATGGTGGTGTAGCTGGTGGTGGTATACGTAATATTTACCCCGTTGGAAATAATAAAATGATCGTAGCCGGTAATTTTACCCACTATGTATCTCGTAGATATGATCAAAACAGCTATGATAGCAAAGACAGTACAATAATAGATAGTACCACTATGCCTCAGTTAGCTCGTTTAAATATTGATGGCACACTTGATAAAAGCTGGAGGTTTAACTCTTCCGCTCCCGGATACAGACCAAGTATTCCTGGCGCAGGTTTCCCTGGCGCTAATGGCCCGATTGCGACAGTTGGACATAGCGACGGAAAAATACTGGTTTATGGTATAAATGCTGTATTCACTAAATTTGATAATGTTGCAACACCTTCTATTTTAAGATTAAATGCCGACGGATCTGTTGACAATTCATTTAACGCCGGTACAGGACCAGATTTCCCTATCCAAAATATAAACTACGATCCTATCTCAAATAAATATATAGTTGTAGGTTTTTTTAATACCTGGAATGGCAAACCGGCTAAATATATGGTACAGTTAAACTATGACGGTTCAATAGATACAGGATTTGCAACAAAAGTATTTGATGGCGGTTTCCCATTGTATGCTAAAATATTGTCAGACGGAACAGTATTTGTTAACGGTAACTTTAGATCATATGATGGAATAGCAAGAAACGGATTGTTCTTCATCGATAAAACAGGTGCCTTAAAAGACGGATGGAACACAATTGGTAACTTAACCGGTAACCCTGTTCTTGATGTGTATGAAACAAAATCAGAAGATAATAAACGCGCCATATTAATAATGGGTGGCTTTAAATCATTTGATAGTAAAGTAAGATGGGGCATCGTTAGAGCAACATTAGAATAATAATATTATTTAGATAATAATATTATTAAATTTGCGTTAACAAATGTTACAAAATACTATGCTTCAATAGCATAACCAATTTAAACGAACTAAATTAAAATATATAATATGAAAAATTTTAAAGCCAAATTACTTGGTGTATCTCTTTTTGTATTGACTTTAGCTGCATGTAATCATGACTTTGATAAAGTTGTACCAGTATCGCCTCCACTTGCTACGACTCAGGTGTTTAAAGCTCCAAAAGTGCTGTATATCATAGCCGATGGTGCAAGAGGTGTAAATGTAAGGGATGCGGACGTTCCAACCCTTAAATCTCTTACCCCAACAGCTATTTATTCATGGAACTCATTAGCAGATGTTACTGTATCAACAGACGCTACTAACTGGGCTGACATGATTACGGGTGTAAAAAAGGAAAAACACAATGTCTTAACAGAAGATTTTGCGGGGAATAACCTGGCAACTTATCCTACAATATTTCAAAGGATAAAAATTAGCAGGCCGTCATTACGCATTGCCGCATTTTCTGCATCGGCTGCTTTTAAAGCTAATTTAACTGGTGGTACTGATGTTTCAGAAGTTTTTGGAACAGATGCTGCTCTTAAAGACAGAATGGTTAGTTTCCTTGCAACGGATACAGCATCACTTGTGATCGGTGAATTTGCAGCTATTGAGGCTGCAGGAAAATCAGATCTGGTTAATGGATTTGATCCTGTAAAAAATGCCGCCTACAAAGCATCAATAACTACATTTGATAGCCAGGTTGGTGCAATATTGGGTGCAATAAAAGCAAGACCTACATACGCTAGAGAAAATTGGCTGATTATTGTAGCTTCTAACAAAGGCGGAACATTTGCTCTTCCTCCTGATCAGGATGACAGAACCGTATTTAGTAATACTAATGCAAATACTTTTACTATTATTTCTAACCCGGGCTTTAACCCTACGTTTATACCTAAACCATTTGTGGGCAACTCTTACGTTGGTACTGCTATAAGGTTCCTGGGTGATCCGGAAAAAGGTACCGGCCAGGTGTTAGGTTTAGATCCTCAGACAAAGGTTAACTTATCATCTTACTTTAACTTTGGTGATACATCCGGCTTTACAATTTCTGTTAAAGTAAAGAAACATATAAACCCTGCTAACCCTTCAAGAGGTAATTATTACTACCAATGGCCTGGTTTTGTAGGCAAACAGTCTCAATTAAACGGTACTTCACCTCAGGTTAATTGGCAAGGTAATAATGGCGGAGGCCCGGGTTGGAATTTATGCTTATGGCAAAATAAATGGAGATTTATGGCTTTGGGGGGAACTACAACTGGTAATGGACAGGAAGTTCAGGGTGTTGAATTTACAGGCGATACCTGGCATGATCTTACTACTGTGGTAGAAAGAAAAGCTGATGGTACAACAGCAGTTAGAGTTTATACCGATGGTGTATTGGGTGTTACTAACCAAAATGGAGGTACAACTGCAAGTCCTTCAGCTACTGCATTTGTGTTGGCCGGAAAACCTAATTTCGATTCCCCGTCTGTATTACGAGTAGGTTACGTTCCTGGCGAGATAGACGGTTCAGGAACAAGCAGCTTTGGTAAAATTGACGTTGAATTAAAAGAGCTTAAAATATTTAAAGTTGCAATACCTGATGGTATAGTTAAGCAATATGCCTGCGATCAGACAATTGATTCCAGCCACCCATTCTTTAATTACCTTGTTGGTTACTGGCCAATGGGTGAAGGTAGCGGTACTGTATTGAGAGATAAAGGGCCGTTAACTGCTGACTTTACGCTGGCGCAATCTGCAACAAATGGTTACAGGTGGAGTCCGTTTACGGATTTGATCTGCTCGCCAGTTGCAAGCGACCTTAGCTTAAAAGTGCCAAAGAACTCTGATCTTCCTACCCAAATTTTGAGCTGGTTTAACATTTCCCGCCAGTCTTCATGGGCATTAGATGGTAAAGTTTGGATCACAAACTAAAAATATTAGGGAGAGTTTAGCGATAAGCTCTCCTCATAAATAAAATTGTTAAATAATAATTTTAAAGACATAAAATGAAAAAACTATTTAATCACTTAAAAGTGGGCCTTTTAGCTACCATAGCTATCATGGCCGTATCTTGTCAGCGAGAAAAGCTGGCCGAGGTAGTGTCAACGCCGACTTACGGTACTGTAAATGCGTCTCTGGTCAATAAATTAGAGGTGGGTACAGGCAGCACATATACTGTTACAGGTGTAGATGTAACCGTACCAGCTACCGTGACATTTTCTGCAGCTACAAGCAGGGCGTTTACGCTTAACCTGGCTACAAATGTAGATACTGTGGCCCAATTAATAACCGCGGGCACATTGCCGGCAGGTACTGTTGCATTTCCATCAGGAACTGCAGTTACTCTTCCGCAAGTTGTAGTACCGGCAGGGGTTACAAGTGTTAGTTTTAATATAATCGTTAACCGCTCTGCTATGGAGCTTAGTTACGGTAAAAACATGGCTGCCGTATTTAAAATGTCTGCTGTAACTAAAGGCAATACTATAGCTGCCGGAAAAGGCACTATGATTTTTGTAGTTAAAACAGCTGAAATATTAGCGGCTAATTCTATTCATCAAATTTCATTTGCTTCTCCAAACAAGGTTGTCAATCTTGTTTCAGACCCTTCAAACTATTCTTTAACTTCTACTTTCATTCAAGTTAGTATTCCTATTGCTTTACAGGGTGATCCTGGAGCGTCATTTACAGTTAATGCTGTTTCTTCTCCGGATACTGTAACTAAATACATAGGTACTGGTTTATTATCTACATCAGTAGGTTACAACGATGTTAATGTTGGTATAATTAACCCGGTTATAACATTTGCTGCAGGAGCCAGCACTGCATATTTGAATTTTCAAACCAGAATAAATACGTTGTTGGCACAACAGCCTGCCGCAGGTGCGCCTACTGTTAAATATCCTACAGTAGCATTTACCATTAACAACCCAAGCAAATATTCTGTTGCTAAAGCTAAGAACACCGTAATAGTAGTAATGGATCCTAACTTCTTCAGGCCGTACCTGGGCAAACCATATCTTGTTAAAGGTACTGTAGGTGCTCCTTCTGATATGATATTATGTGCTAACTATGATTTTGGTGGCCAGGGAGTTGCTTTTAATGATAACACGACAAAAGACGGAGATGGTGGTTATAGAGCACCTGACTTTGTTGACGTGGTGCCTGATTATACCCCAAGAAGCGTAGTAGGTTGGACTGGTAACGGCGAATGGTTAACCTTTAGCATAAATGTTGAGGCAACCGGTAACTATCAGGTAGATACCTGGATGGGGGCTTCTGGTACTGCTGGAAGGTGGCAGGTATTTATAGATAATGTTTCCATCTCTGGCAATAACCAAATGGGCATATATGCTGCGACTGGTAATAACAACAACAACCAGCAGCCATTTACCTATAAAAACGGCAACCTGTTTACCCAAGGTACCACCGTACCTGTACCAATAACTGCAGGCTACCATATTGTTAAACTTTTTGAGAACAACGCCTCATATGATATGAGAGGTATAGTGTTTACCAGGCTTAATTAGTACACAGAAAAATAAACTAGTGTTAAAAAAAAAATAATGATAAAAATACTAAAATCGGTAGCTATGCTTTTTTGCCTGGGTGCTATGCTATCATCGTGTTCTCATAAAGTTGAACCAGTACCAGCTGATTCACAGCCGATATTTCCATTGGCTGACTTCACTGTGGTGCCAGATCCGTTAGACGGTTTTACTTTCAAATTCGCAAATGCATCATCGAAGACTACAAAACTGGAGATGAGATTTGGGGACGACAGCCTGGCAACAAGTGCTGATCTTACGCACGTTTATGTAAACACAGGCGATGCTACAAAACAGTTTAAATACACTATTGATTTGAAAGCTTTTTCGTCAACAGGTGATATTTCACACAAATATTTGGACATCCCTATCTATCCGGATAGTATAATTAAACTTAGTACTGCTAAAATCAGCTCTACCGCAACTATGGGTACGGTTAAGTTTACTGCTAAAGTAAAAGCGGTTGCAGTAAAAAGTTACCTTTGGACGTTTGGTGTGGTGAATCAAAAATTATCTACAACCACTACCGTTACAAGTACTTTGGCAAGCCCGGAAATTGCGTTCGAGATAGGATCAATGAACACCTTTAGCTTGAAAATTGTTACTGATAAGGGTTCGACTGCGTCACTTTCAAGAAATGTTACCGTAGATGGTATAGCTACTGACATTACTGCGTCGTATATTAACAATACACCGGCGTATCCGGCTGCAATTACAACAGTTGAGAACACAGCGCAAGGTGTTAACGAAGGTGCATCTAAAATGGTTGATGGTAACTTAACAACTAAATTTGGTTACTATTCGGCCTTCCCAACACCATTGATCGTTACGCTGCAGTTCCCTGCACCGGTACTTGTAAAATCATACGCCATTATGAATGGTAATGACTCAGGTACTACACGTGACCCAAAACAATGGGCTATTGAAGGTTCGAATGATAAAGCCGGCCCTTGGGTAGAGCTGGATAACATAACATTGACAAAAGGTTTCTATGATATGGGTACTGACCTTGGCTTAACCGGAAACGGCCCGTCAGGTATAGATATCCGTTACAGGAAATGGTGGTATTATCCATTAAAACAAACTGGATTATACAGCTTTTACAGATTTAGAATTATCAGCACCTTTGGTAGTGCATTCCAATTGACAGAGCTTGCGTTGTTTAAGTAAGAAGTTAATTAGCTAAGAATATTTAGCTAGGAAAATAAAAAAGCAAGCTTTGTCATTTGGTAGCACACTACCAAATGACAAGGATTGCTTTTTTTTATGACTAAAAAGTTAGAAGAATTAATAATATAAACCCCTTACATAAACTATGTAAATATTAAACACTAAATACAATGAAAAGAATATTAAAATCGATGGCTTTGCTTCTTTGCCTGAGTGCTGTGATATCATCCTGTTCTCGTAAAGTTGACGCTGTGGTGCCTGATTCACAGCCAATATTTCCATTAGCCGACTACACTGTGGTGCCAGATCCTTTAGACGGCTTTACCTTCAAGTTCACAAATACGTCATCAAAAGCTACAAAACTGGAGATGAGATTTGGTGACGACAGCCTGGCAACGACTGCTGACATTACACACACTTATGTAAATACAGGCGATCCTACAAAACAGTTTAAATACACAGTTGATTTGAAGGCTTTTTCATCAACAGGCGATATTTCTCACAAATATGTAGATATACCTATTTATCCTGATAGTATAGTTAAACTTAGCACTGCTAAAATCAGCTCTACCGCCACTACGGGTACGGTTAAATTTACTGCTAAAATAAAAGCAGCTTCAGTAAAAAGTTACTTATGGACGTTTGGTGTGGTGAATCAAAAATTATCTACAACCACTACCGTTACAAGTACTTTGGCAAGCCCGGAAATTGCTTTCGAGATAGGATCAATGAACACCTTTAGTTTGAAAATTGTTACTGATAAAGGCTCGACTGCTACACTTTCCAGAAACGTTACTGTAGATGGTATAGCTACTGATATTACCGCATCATATATTAATAATACACCGCTGTATCCGGCTGCCATTACGACAGTAGAGAATACGGCGCAAGGTGTTAACGAAGGCGCGTCTAAGTTGGTTGACGGTAACCTAACAACTAAATTTGGTTACTATTCGGCCTTCCCGACACCATTGATCATTACGCTGCAGTTCCCTGCACCGGTACTTGTAAAATCTTACGCCCTTATGAATGGTAACGACTCGGGTACTACACGTGATCCAAAACAATGGGCTATTGAAGGATCAAATGATAAAGCCGGCCCCTGGATAGAATTGGATAACATAACCCTGACAAAAGGTTTTTATGATATGGGTACTGACCTTGGCTTAACCGGAAACGGCCCGTCAGGCATAGATATCCGTTACAGGAAATGGTGGTATTATCCATTAAAACAAACTGGATTATACAGCTTTTACAGATTTAGAATTATCAGCACATTTGGAAGCGCATTCCAAATGACTGAGCTTGCATTCTTTAAATAAGAAGTGTAAATTAGATAAATGATAAAGAAGGGCAATCTTGCCCTTCTTTTGTAAATAAAAAACAACAGAATTAGTAATCTAAACAAACCATTTACATATGTAATATTAAACATGAAACCATGAGAAGAACATTAAAATTGATAGCCCTGCTTGGTTGCTTTGGAGCTATAGTATCATCCTGCTCTCACAGAGTTGAGGAAGTAGTTCCAGACAAACAATCGGTATTTCCACTGGCCGACTTCACAGTCACGCCGGATCCACTGGATGGCTTTACTTTTAAATTTGCAAATGCGTCATCAAAGTTCACAAAACTGGAGATGAGATTTGGTGACGACAGCCTTTCAACATCCGCCGATGTTACACACACCTATGTAAATACAGGCGATCCGGCTAAGCAGTTTAAATACACTATCGATTTAAAAGCTTTTTCTTCAACGGGAGATATTTCACATAAATATGTAGATATACCTATTTATCCTGATAGTATAATTAAACTTAACGCCGTTAGGATTGCAACAAACTCACCTAATGCTACCGTTAAATTTACGGCTACAGTAAAAGCCAACGTAAAAAGCTATTTATGGACGTTTACTGATAATAGAACTGCCACACCAGTGGTTTTTACCCGTACTGAGGTAAGCCCCGAAATTCCTTTATTTATAGGATCAATGAATAGTGTTAGCTTGAAAATTGTTACGGATAAAGGCTCCACTGCTTCGGTTAGCCGCAATGTTACTGTTGATGGTATAGCTACTGATATCACAGCATCGTACATTAATAAAGACCCGGCTTATCCTTCTCCAATTACTAACAATGAAAACACCGTACAAGGCGTTAACGAAGGTGCAGCTAAAATTGTAGATGGCAATCCATTAACTAAGTATGGTTTCTATCAAGCCTTTCCTAATAAACCATTGATTATTTCGCTGCAATTTCCAGCACCGGTTGTTGTAAAATCTTATGGTATAATGAATGGTAACGACTCGACCAACGAACGTGATCCAATGGAGTGGTATATTGAAGGATCAAATGATAAAGCCGGCCCCTGGACACAATTGGCTTATGTTAAACAGGCGAAAGGTTTTTATGACCAGGGCACAGATCTTGGCCTGAGCGGAACCAACCCTGCGACAGGTAAGGATATCCGTTATATAAAATGGTGGTATTTCCCATTAACTACTACCGGCGCATATACCTGGTACAGGTGGCGAATTGTGGATGTATACTATTCAAATTATCCTGGAAACCCAAGAGGAGTTCCGGCAGGTAAAACTGAAGCATTCCAGATGAGCGAATTTGCATTATTTAAATAAGATATATAATAAAAATTGTATAGAACCCAGTTACATTGTAGCTGGGTTTATTGTTTTATATAATCGTGATAATAGCCTTATATTTATCTATTTAATGCCAATTAACACCGTCGCTTAATTCTGAAGAATGAAAAACCTCGCCTATATTCTGTTTGTATTTTTCCTTAATGCAAGCGCTCAAAAAGCGGGAGGGCCTCAGCACCCAACAGATCTAACCACGCTTAAATACTCTGTAGAAGAAGCGCCTGAATGGACCGTATTATTGAAAAGAAGCTCGGGTTGGTTTGGCGGTGATGGGATTTTCACTATTCCGCTTAACGGCAAAGAACACAGGCAAGCATCAGCCACGGATAAAATCCTTTTTTTATTTAGCGATAGTATGATTGGCGAGATAAAAAATAATGTGTTATTGCCGGGCTATAAAATGACCCATAATTCGGTTGCCATATTAGAAGGGAACAAGCCTGATAAAAATAAAATAACATTTTACTGGGGAAAAGATAAGAAAGGCAAACCTGAGACAGTATTTATTCCTAAGACACCTAAAACCGGGTCCTCCGACTATTATTGGCTGGGCGATGGCTTTGTAAACCAGGAACTGCATAAAAATATTTATATTTTCGGCTATCGTATTAAAAACGTAAGCAATGCGGCCTTTGGGTTTAAAGAAGTTGGAAACACACTAATTAAAATACCGGCCAATAGCACACCGCCTTATAATGACAGTAAGCAAAGAGACACTCCTTTTTATATATCTGATAGTGATGGCAGCTCCGGATCTTTTGGCGCAGGTATTTACGTTAATACAAAGGCAGCCGGCGCCCCTGCGCCTGATGGTTATATTTATATATACGGCGTAGTAGGTAAATGGAAGGAATTGTTAGTAGCCAGGATATTGCCTAAAGATTTTGAAGATTATAGTAAATGGACATATTGGAATGGTGCAAGCTGGACCAACGAGATAAAGAAAGCCAAAAAGGTGACCGATTGGGTTTCAAACGAATTAAGCGTGTCGCCGTTGCCAGACGGTCGCTACGCCTTGATATTCCAAATAGGCACCATGACTAAAGACATTGGCCTGCGTATTGGCAAAACGCCTTACGGGCCCTTCGGCCCCGCCGTTAAGATATGGGATTGCAGTAAAGACCTGGTAAAGAAAACCTATACGGTATACAATGCAAAGGCACACCCCAGTTTGTCAAAACCCGGCGAGTTGCTAATTTCATATAATATTAACTCGATGGAGTTTTTTAAGGATCTACCTAAAGATCCTAACTTGTACAGGCCCCGTTTTATCAGGCTTAAATTTAACTAAACAAAATTGTTACAAGTAACATTATTGTGCCGCACCGCCTACAATACTAATACCTTTTAGCTTTGTAGTGGTAATAAGTTTTATATCCTAATTTATAAAACAACGCTATTAGTGGCAGCCGTTTAACTATTGCGGCGCAGCTATCAAAACAAAATGACGATGCCGTTGTACTAACAGCAGCTGCTGTATACAAAGCCGTATTATCAAATTGTTCTCCCCTAATGTATTGAGTATTGAAATTGATTAGAATTAGATAACTATGATCAATAAAATACTGTTATTTATCGATGCAAATTTCTGAGTACATGCAATTTGTATTTTTTTATATCTGCTATAACATACTACCATATGAAAGCGCATTATTTACTTTACGCAACGTTAATTTTACTGCTTATTAATAGCTGTAAGAAAAACAATATAGAGAAGCCTGCCATAAACACCACAACAGGTAACAATGGCGGTAAGCCTACCCAAACACTGCCGACATCGCCGGCACAATTGCTTGGTTTTAAAATTAATGGTGCCAGCTGCACTTTCGATTCAACCACAAATGCATATTATTATCCGGTATCTGCAGGTGTTTCCTTGTCTGGTTATACAGTTAGTTTTGACACCACAGCGGCCAAGGCAATTTTAATTGGTAACGTGAAGCTAAAAGCAGGGGCTGTTGCCAATTATGCGCTTATAACCAATCTGCAAGTTGATATCAAAGCTTTAAATAGCCTTAACGTTGCAACTACCTATAAATTAATTATTACCGGCCTGCCAATAGTTACGTTACAGGCCGCGTCGGCAATTGGCGATAATCAAATTAGTGCAGCATTTAACCTGGTTAATCCCGATTACCAGGCGCAAGGCAGTAAACTGGAAATGTCATCAAACATCATGATAAATATCAGGGGTGCTACATCACGATATTATCCTAAGAGCTCATATGCGGTTCACCTGGTAGACGGAACGGGAGCTGATACCGACGCACCATTACTGGGGCTGCGGAATGATAATAGCTGGATATTGGATGCTATGTATATTGACCAGTCGAGGATGAGAAACCGGCTAACTACAGATATATGGAATAGCTTTAACAACGTACCTTACATAGCCAGCGAACCAACAGCTCATAATGGCACAAGAGGGTATATGACCGAGGTGTTTTTAAATAACAAGTATGTTGGTATATACTGCCTTACCGAGAAGGTTGACCGGAAGCAGTTACAGGTGAAAAAACAATATGGTGATATATATAAAGCAAACGACTGGACAAATCAAACTGATTTTTACAATGTAGCACCTTTCGACAATAAGTTAGATACCTGGGGTGGCTGGGAGCTGGAGTACCCGGACCTTGGCGATACGCCTGCACCTGATTGGTCATACTTATATAACATTGTTAATTTCATTTCAACATCAAGCGATGATGAGTTTTCCAGCCAAATTAAAAGCAAGGTAGATATTAATAATATGGTTGATTATTTCATCTTTATGAATATTACCGAAGCTTTTGATAATCAAAATAAAAATACATTTTTTAGCTTTTATGACTATCGTACTGCCGGTGCATTTTTCTATTCGGTATGGGATCTGGACGGTTCGATGGGTAGAAATGCCGGCGGATTTTATAAAGCAAACGATATACTTGAAGCAGGGAACAATAACCTGCTGCAGCGCCTGATTAAACTAAACCCTGAAAATTTTAAAGGGCTGATAAAAGCCCGATGGAATAGCCTTAAAAATAGCCAACTAAGTAAAGCCACTGTAAGTGCCCGCATTGAGGCTTACAGAAAGATGCTGGTAAACACCAATGCTTTTGCACGTGAGCGATACAGGTGGGCCAATGTAATGCAGGACCTGGATCCTGAAGCGGCTTATATGACCAGCTGGTATACAGATCAATACAATATGGTTGATAGTTATATTAATAGTTTGTAGATACAAACCGCAATTGTTTCCATCGGTGATATAAAGTATTGATAAGCCGGGAGTTTTTTACATCACAAGTCCTCTATTGAAAGATTTATTCTTTATAATCGGCTGATTTTCAGCAATAAAAAATATTGTATCTTTCTTGTTACATTTAAATGTTAATTGTATACTTGTATAAACAAGCCAATTAATTAAACTAAATGTCGTTTACCCCTCGCATTTCAGTGACCCTGATTTTTTTTGTAGCAATATGCTTTTTTGTAGCATGTCAAAAAGACACATCGATCCCCGCAGTAAACACTACACCTGCATCTTCCAGTACTACAGAAGTATCTAATACCACCAATCAGCAAGCAACCAACACCGTAACAACTACCGGAGCAGAAGCAATTACTGCTAACAAGATGGCTACTGCTATTTGCTGTAAAACAGAAAATGTAATAATTGTTGTTATAGATGGTGCCCGCTATAGCGAAACATGGGGAGATTATACCCGCCAAAACATCCCAAACCAGTTTGGCTTATACTTTAAGGGTGTAATGCTAACTAATTTCCATAATATGGGAACTACTAACACTGACTCAGGGCACGATGCTATTTCTACCGGCAATTACGAGGATCTGGAGAATAACGGGCACGTGTTACCGCAATATCCATCTATATTTCAAAACTTCCTTAAAAGCAGCGGTAAAGCAGCCGAGAAAGCCTGGGTTGTAGCATCAAAAGATAAGTTGCAAATATTAGGGAACTGCATACAGGAAGATTGGAAAGGCAGATATACGCCTCGTACTGATTGTGGTGTTGACGGCTTATTTTCTGGTTATCGTTCTGACGATACAACCGTTGCGCATGCCAAAAATATATTGGGTAAGTATCACCCTAATTTAATGCTGGTAAATTTAAAAGATCCTGATTATTTTGGGCATAGCACTTCATGGAATAACTACATTAAAGGCATTCAGTCTACAGACGAAAATATAAAGGATCTATACGACTTTATCCAGAGTGATGATAACTATAGAGGTAAAACAACCATTATTATTACTAATGATCATGGAAGGCATTTGCCGGGCGTTGCAGATGGTTTTGTTAGCCATGGCGATGGTTGCGAAGGATGCCGCCACATACAGTTTTTAGCATTAGGGCCCGATTTTAAAGAGGGTGTAGGTTTTCAAACGCCTTACGAACAAATAGACATTAGCGCAACAGTTGCTAAACTGTTAAACTTTAAAATGGAAAGCAGCAAAGGCAAGGTAATGACCGATCTGTTTAAATAAGACCTGCGTAACTTCCAGCCTCTATTTGGTATTTTCTAAATAAATTTCATCAAAAGATTTATTTTTTTGCCTTTGGTATGCACCTGATAATCGTGTATCTATTGGCGAAAGTAATTGGATACATAATTGTTTTTCATCATCGGCAAGGGCATGTACTATCATATGTGCTACTTTCAATACCTGTACCTTTGCTTTTAAAATAGCTTCTTCTCCTTTTTTTGTTAAGCTAAGCCTTTTTACCCGCTTGTCTTCTTTGTCGGCATATTCAGTAACCAGGCCTCTTTTTTTCATTCTGATAAGCATATTGGTGCCGCTGGACAACTCCATAATGTTATTATAAATAGCTTCCGACTTTATAGGATTTTTTTGATTATAAATTGTAACCAATATACCAAACTCCTCTATTTGATCTAACCCGGTGCCCTCAAGCGCTTTGTTAGAATAGGACATATGGAATTTACCTATCCGCCGCAGCAAAATAACCAGGCGCCCGTTAAGGTCAGGCACTAACTTACCTTCAGGCATGACTATCTCTTTGGGTTTTACATTAGCGGCTAATTGCCTGCGAAAAAAGTCTTCTAACGTACCATCAGGGAATTTCTCCTCATACGCTCCCCATAGTTTAACCAACTCTACTGTCTTATTTACTGCCATTTGGTAGCAAATTTAAAATAATTAAATAAAATATTTGTTTATTACAACCAAATGGTATAATATTGCCTTTAATATACAACCAAATGGTTTTAATAATTATAGAATTTATGATTTATCCGGCATTTTTAACCCTGCACCTCGCGGCTTTAACCGTAATGGCAGGTACAACGTTAATTGATTATGTGGCTTATCAAACCTTTTGGAGGCTGTTTGATCAGAAAAAAGAAATCTCGACAGATTTGCTACAGCTAATGAACCGGCTTCCCCGCATATCCGGCATAGGTGCGGCAGTATTAATCATAACCGGCCTTGGCATGATGATTATAACCCATGGGGTTTATGGTGAGCAGCTATGGTTTCGTATAAAATTTGGGTTGGTGGTTATCCTTATCCTTAATGCCTTATTAACAGGCCGCAGGCAAGGTATAAAACTGCGTAACTTATTAAATGAAGACATAGCCGATGTTACCGGCCAAATAGGTAAAATAAGAGTGAACCTTAACAGGTTTCACCTGGTGCAATTGGTTATATTTCTAACCATCATTTTTTTAAGTGTTTTTAAATTCAATTAATTATTACTTATGAAAATTATACAAACCCCAACCACTAACAGATTGCTGATTATCGGAGCAAATGGTGGCATAGGCAAGCAAGCGGTTTTGCAGGCGCTTAATGCAGGTTACCGGGTAACCGCCCTTGTACGTAACCCGGCTAAACTAATTTTGCAACACGCCAATTTAGAAATAGTGCAAGGTGATATGCTTGTACCAGAGAGTTTTGAACATCACCTTAAAAACAAAGACGCGGTAATATCTGCCTTAGGAGTTAGCGGTGGTATATTTTCTGACAAGCCAACTACAACTTATTCGCAAGGTAATACTAGCCTGTTGCAGGCTATGGAAAAAAATGGCGTGTCGCGCGCTTTCTTTATTTCAGCCTCGGCACTCGATATTAGCCCCGTATTGCCATTTTTTGTGCGGATAGCAGCAAAATATATCCTGCAAAAATTGCTGAAAAACATGTATGATGATTTGCGCACAATGGAAAAACGCGTAAAGGCAAGTAGTATAGACTGGACCATAATACGCCCGCCGCGACTTACCGATGGGCCCGTTACCGGGCAATATCGGTTAGCTATAAATCAATTTTTGAAAAATGGCCTCAGTATTTCAAGGGCAGATGTAGCGCATTATATTATAAATAACCTTGATAATAAAGATAGTTATAAAGCCACAGTTGAAATTGGGTATTAAGGTTTGGGTGTTTTTTAATAAAATAATAAAATAAACTTGTCCAATTTGAATCATCCCGATAGTTATAGCACATAAGCGCTTATATTATGAATAGTTTTGATCATATACACCTGTTTAAAACCAATATCTGTACAGAAAAGGATAAACAGCTTATACAGGGTTTATTGGATAACCGGGAAGAAGTAGAAGAATGGCATATAGACCAGGAAGATGAAGATTGTGTATTAAGGATAGTTTCTTACTCGCTTAAAAAAAATGCTATCATAACACTGGTTACTGCCAAAGGTTATCTATGCAATGAACTGTTATAAGTCAGTTTAAATTATAATTGTATACTGCCTATTGTCTTCATATTAATCAGGAATTACAATTTCCCTGCTAACTCAACAGCCTTGTTATAGTTAGAGGTATCTACAGGAACCAATTTCAACCATTTTTTGGCCTCTGCATTATTTTTTTGCTTTACATAGCTCAAGGCGATGTAATAAGCCGCATTATATTTAAACGCCGATTCGCCATTATATAAATCCTGTAATATGCCGCGGGCCTTCGCTTCTTGCTTATCCTGTATCAAAGTAATGGCATAATAATAAGCTACTAAACTGCTTTTGGCGTCTGCAATATATTCTTTAGCCAACAGCACTTCGGCATTGTTAAAATCTTTTTTGTTATAGAATGCTGCCGCTTTCTCTAAATTAGTTTCTGGCCCGGCACCGCGTTCGGCTACAGACATGGTGGTTGCTGTGCTATACTGATCGTAAAGACTTTTGCGCCATGGATTGAAAAGGAAAAAACCAATTAATAATACCGCCGCCACACCCGAGATCCAACGCGTATAATTTTTAAATGATACTATTTTAGCTTCGGGCTTAATAAAAACGGCTTTCGTTTCCTCTTTAAAATATTGGGTATTTAAACCGCCTATAGTTTGTTTTAATTTATCCAGGTTCTCGTCGGGCGCAAAATGATTTTTAAGCGCAATAGCAGCCTGTTTATATTGTTCAACATACTCTCTTAACTCCGCGTTGGTTTGCAATAGCAACTCAAATTGCCGTTGCTCCTGCGGATCCATTTCCCCATCTGCATAACGGGATGCCTGTAAAATGCTATCGTCTTCCATCGCTGTTTCTCCGTTAAGATTGAACCAATTTAATTAATGATGCCATACACTCTGATTTCTTTTTGCGCAGGTATCCATAAGTAACACCCATGGCTTCGGCCACTTTTTCCTGCGCCTCGCCCTGCATGCTCCATTGGATAATTTCCTTACACCTGTCGCCAAGTTTCTCAAAGGCAGCCAAAAACTTATTTTGTTGTTCGGTCTGCAATTCCAACTCTTCGGCTAAGGCAAAAGTATCCTCGCTGCTATCTAATAAAGCATCGTCGTTATTTGTTACCGGTAATAATGATCTTTTTTTTAATTCATTAAGCCATTTGCGTTTGCACACCATAAACACAAAGGCATTAAAAGGGCAGGTAAGCTGCAAGTCTTTGTTTTTGGCCTGGTGATATATGTCTATCAACGCTTCCTGGAAAATATCCGCAGCATCATCTTCATTACCATTATTAAAGCAGATGTATGATTTAACCTGGCGGGCGCAGCTTTTATAAACCTCATCAATAAGCGTAGCGTCATTGTTTAGCAATGCCGTTATATAACGCTGATCTGGATGGGTTGCTTTTGACATATATAGGTTGCGGGAAATTACAAAATATTTTTTAACGAAAGGTATGGAAGGAACGCGCGCCGTCGACTCACCCCGCAACCCGCCTCCGGCGAGCGCGACCCTCTCTTCGCCTTAGGCGGAAAGAGGGTTTGGACGAAACCTGATTTCCCCCAAAACAATACTTTAAATAACCCTCTTTACGCGCAGCGAAGAGAGGGTCGCGCTCGAAGAGCCGCGGGGTGAGTCGACGGCGCGCGTTCTGCGTTAAGGATGGCAATGGATACCGGCCCTGAGCCTAAGGCCTGCAGGCGTATGAATGGACAGCCTGGGCCGAAGGCAACGCCTTAGTAAGTATGAATTCTACCTATCCGCGTCGAATCACCCCCACATCATTTCACTTGTCGACCCTCTCTTCCGCAAGCGACAAAAAGGGCTTTTTATCATTAATAAAAAAATGTTTTAAAATATTTTCAAAAAGGGGGGTAACAAATTTTAACTGCTGCTGATATAGATGCAAACAACGATAAAAACGGCGGATGCAGAAAAGCCAAAACAGAGTAAGCAATAAAAAAACTAAAAATCAGAAATCATGAAAAAGTTAAATTTAACCTCAGTAGCAGTAGCAGCGATCTTAGCATTATCAGTAGTATCATGCACTAAAGATCAAAAATCACCATTCATCCGTGTTAACGCTGATGCAAATGCACATGCTTTTGTTGAAAGCAATGCACCAAAAACTCAAAGCATTCAAATTAACGCGTCAAGCCTGCCACAAACAGCAACATTTGCGGGTGGTACAAAAATTACTTTCCCTACCGGATCATTAACCGTGGGTGGTGTACCGGTAACCGGCCCGGTTGATGTGAAAGTTATTGAAGTTTTAAAACGTAGCGATGTGTTATTTAACGGTAGCAACACAAACCACATCAGCGGTGCACCGTTAGCGTCTGACGGTTTTATATATGTTGATATAAAAGCAAATGGGGTAAGTGTTGATCATAACATGGTTGTGCCGATGCAGGTCTCTATCCCTGCTAAAAGATCGGGCGTTACCCAGCTTTGGGAAGGTACAGATCAGCAAGGCGCGCCACTGGTAGCAGGCGCAGCGGCACAAATGGCCTGGGCAGCACCGCGCGTAGCTAACGGACAAAACGGCGGCGGTAAAGAAGTACAAAGCGTAAACAGTACTTTCACCTTTAACTTTAATACAACAGGCTGGATAAATACCGATGTGTTTTACAGCTATAGCAACCCTAAAACAACTGTGTTTGTTGATTTGATTGGTAATCCTGGTGCATTGTCATCGTTCCATTCATACAGCGGCGAAACTTATGTGTTCTTCTGCGCTAAAGGCAGCAATGTATGCGCCCAGCTTTATACAACAACCGGCCCTAATGGTGTAAAAAGCTATGACAATGTAATGCCGATAGGTGTAACAGGTAAAATGCTTTCATTTTCTATAAAAGATGGCAAATACTACTACGCCGAGCAAGAAACAACTTTAGTAGCCGACCAGCACCTGACCTTGACTTTAGTTGAAACATCTGAAGCCGCGGTACAAACAGCTATAAGCAGTTTAGACAATTATTAATAGGTTTAGCTAAACCAACAAATAAGCGGTGAGTGCAAACTCATCGCTATTTGCTTTGTATAATGTTTTAATTTTATCTTTAAATAGTTTTACCTGCCATTTACACCTGCTCCATGAGAACGATCTTATCATTTGCATTGGTTTGCTTTTTTGCGAATTTGCATGCCCAGGTTAAACCAGTTATAAACCCGGCAGATACAGTACCAGCAATTATTAATCATTCCATAGATGGTAATGCTGTTAAATTTACAGCAGTGCTGCGTAGCCTCAGGCCTATTGCCGGCGCGCCAGCACCCTTTTATACTTATTTATGGGAGTTTGGCGATGGCACCTTTAGTTTCGAAAAAGATCCACTGCATTTATATCCCGATAGCGGAAAGTTTAGCGCCCGTTTATTTGCTACCAATAATTATGATGACGGCAAGCGCCCGCCGACACGGCCAAAAACGGTTGTGGTAAAATCGGCAAAGGCTATGCTGGCAGCCGCACCCGTACCGGGGTTTTTTAAGATGGGTGGCAGCATAAGCCTTAAAAATAATTGCATGCCCAAACCCGGCGATGACATGATGCTGATAATGGGCTACCGAAATAAAGCCGAAAACTTAAAGCAAACACTTGCCGGCACAGTAGCCATAATGTATAACGATAAAGAGTTTAGCAGCAATAATTTTGAGATCGAAGAAGCGCGCACCTATCATCATGAAACAAAAACCGATATGAAAAGCCAGGTGGTGCTGGCGGCCAATACCGGTAACAGGAAGCAACAGGATATTTATTACGCCTCAACAAATCCCGGCATTACAAAAGCCGAGATTGATGAAATATTAGCTAAAGAAGCTAAGATTATTGGCGCCGAGCTGCAAAATTTTAAAAGCAGCCAGGCCTGGCATTTTAATAATTTAAAAGCCGGCGAAGAGCATTATGTGTTTATGCACTTTAAAACCACACCCGAGATGATTCGCGACACCAACGCCACTGTGCGTTTGATGGGGGTTTTTATCCCGGACGACCCCTCGGTTGAAAAGGAGATGTTTAATGTAGAGCTGCAAATCGTTGCATCGCATGATCCTAATAAAATGTCCATCAAAAAAACGCGGATGAACTACAGGCTTACCGGTAAGAACCGCGAGATAACTTATAAGGTGCGTTTTCAAAATACCGGGAAGGGTCCGGCAAAAAAAGTAGGTGTTGGTGTTTCAATATCGCCGGTATTCGATATAGCAACCATCAGTGTGAATAAAACTAAACCGGAAGTTGCGGTTAGCAGCGGCGGATATGCGGGCCAGAGTTACTTAAATACGGTTTTAGGTAAAGACAGTGCGCATTTTGTGTTCAACAATATTTACCTGCCGGGCACCCAACAGGAGGGCGTTAATGATGCCGACTCGACCATGGGATTTGTTGAGTACAAGATCAAATTTAAAGAGAAGCCGCCTAAATTGCCTATCTATACCAGCGCCGGTATTGTGTTTGATAAGAATGAGCCTATCTATACTAATCGTGCGGCAGGGCGCTTTAAAATGGGCTTATCGCCCGCAATTATAGCCGGATTTGGTTTCCCGTTGCAAGCTAAGGGCAGTAGCTTCCTAACCCAACGAAATATAGTATTGGGAGCCAGTATCGCGCCTTATTCGCCATTCAAAAAATACCTGCAGGCCGAGATCTATATGAGCGATTTCCAGGAAGTATCAGAAACACGATCTGTAAACACCCGGAAGGATACAGTTATAGGCAAATCAAACTACTCAATTACCAGCCGCACACAAACTACATCCAGTAAGATCACTACGCTAAACCTTGTGCCGGTATCATTACGCTATAATTTTAACAAATATGTTGGCGGCGGAGTTGGCGCATTGGTTTCGGTTGATCTGACTAATACGTTTAAAAATAATATCAACTACGCGCTTACCGGGATAAACGGTACGGCCAATACCAACATAGAAGCAGTGGCCGATAACGTTAAGAAATCATTCTCAGACATGCGAGCCTCGGTTTTTGCAGACGTTGTAGTGGGCTTAGTCAGGGTGGGCCCGGCTATAGGATTCAGGTATTTTTATGATCCCAAGTCGTCTGTATCGCGTACGACAACTTACGTGACCTGGAAGTTTTGACCTCACCCTGCCCTCTCCAAAGGAGAGGGTTCTGAATATCTTTTTTAAAACTCGCCGGGCAGGTTCCTTTCCTTTAAAGAGGGTCGGCATGAGGTAAAAAAAATACCTTATTTTAGCCGGAACGTTATTAGCCTATGTTCCTGCAATTAAAAAGGTTTTACCTTGCTTTTTGCCTGCTGCTTTGCGGGATAGTTGCCTATGCGCAGGATGCAAAGACGGTCAAACAATTAGCAGCACTAAAACAACAGGACAACCTTGCCGAATGGCTATATGTGCGTATCGACTATGCTAATGCTAATCCACAACAACAGGCATTTTTATTAACCACCCAGCAACAAACCTGGCGGCGCCCTAAAACCACAGAAGAGCAGGTTGCATGGCTTACATTATTAAGCAGTCAAGGGTATAACTGGTTATTATCTGGGGATATCCTGCAATCTATTAGTAGTTATGAGGATGCTTACAGCTATTTCCGCAGGTATAAAGTGGTACAGTTTGATGTGGTTGAATATGTGCTAAAACCCCTTGGCAACAACTACACCCGCCTTGGCGATTATGAACGCGCCATCTATATCCAGCAAAAAACCATTAATAGCTTGGATGAAAAAGACAATGCCGATAACATAGCTTCGCTGTATAGCAATATGGCTATCTCTTACTATAACATGGGCCGATATGACGCTGCTGACCAAAGTGTGGCAAAAGGAATAAAACTGGTGAAAGACGCACAGGTTAGGTTTAGTTTGACCAACACATTAGCAGATATTTTAGTGCAGGAAAATGAGTTGAAACCCGCGGAAATTCTCCTCAATAAAAACATCGCCACACAAAAAAACACCAATAAAGAAACAGCCTATGGCTTAATGGGCAGCTATACCACCTTGGGTAATATTCACCTGCAGATTAATAGTTTAAACAAAGCACAGAGCGAGTTTAATGCTGCGTTACTGTTAATAGCCAAATATTATCCCGGGGACAGGCTTCGTGAAAAAGCATACCTGACAGCATTGTTGGGCAAGATCTACCGGCTACAACATCAACCGCAAAAGGCTTTGTCGCAATTTAACACAGCGCTGCAAATACTAAGAGTTAACACCAGCCAAAGCACATCCAATATTTATGGCGAAAACAAACTGGTGGAGATCTTCCATGAAAAGGCATTAACTTATCTGCAACTAAACCAGCCCGAATTAGCATTGGAGAACATGCGGTACGCTTTGTTGGCTACTGATAAGATCCGCAAGGAATTTGCAGATAACAAAACCAAAGAGCGATTGCAACAAGAGGGGAAAGAACTGGCAGAAGAAGCTATCGAAGTTGCTTACTCGCTTTTTGCCAAATCCGCGGATAATAAATACCTGGATCTGATACTTGAAATAAGCGAGCAAACCAAGGCCCGTACATTGGCTGACGATATTCAGAAAACTTATCATGACCTGGCAGCATCCAAAAGCGACACAACCCTGCGTAAAAAACTGGCTATAGAACGCGCTATCGCTTACAACGAGCGGCTACTGATGACCGAAAAGAATACAGCACAATATCAAAAAAAGATAGACGCATTAAAGTTTGATCTTGCGCTGCTTAATAAAAAATATCGCGAAGTAAATACAGGTGTGGTATCATCCACAGCACAATTGCTGGCAGCTTCGCTGCCTAATGTACATGTAGTGGAGGTGTTTTTCGGGGTGCGATATGTGTATGTCATCGACATGAAAAATAAGACTGTGACCAATATTAACAGGATACCTAACGCATTGCAATTCCGTGAGCAGTTAACTCGATTTATGGATACCTACTACCGTAACGGTCCGGCGGCTATGACTAATTCGCCGAAGATGTTCTATCAGGCATCCCATGCTATTTACGCTGCGCTTTTTAAAAATATTGCACTGCAAAAAAAAGAAAAGCTATGTATTGTGCCCGATGATGTGTTGGGTTATTTGTCATTTGATGGGTTAGTAACCGATGATAAATATCAACCAGCTCCGTCCTTATGGCCGTATTTGATAAGGAAGGTTAGTACTACTTATGCATTCTCTTTAAATACGCTGGTTGAAAACAAAACCTATAACCACAATCAAAGCGGTTTCAGTGGGTTATTTGTAACACACGATGCCGCAAATGATAAACCCATCATTGCTGTAAAAAACGAAGCTTCAGCTATTGAAAAATTAGTTAAGGGTGAGTACTTGTATGACGAAGAGGTAAACACAGCATCCTTTTTTAATGCTTTTCAGAACTCATCTGCGTTACACATCAGCACCCATGCTTATTTGTCGGGAGCCAATAAAGAACCAACGCTTGATTTCGGCAAGGAGAAATTATTCCTATTTGAATTATTAGCCAAGGCCAACAAACCTAAGTTAGTTGTGCTAAGCGCTTGCCGTACCGCCGATGGCGAGTTGGCAAAAGGCGAGGGTATTATCAGCCTGTCGCGCGGGTTTATTGCGATAGGTACAGCCGCAACCATATCAGGCCTGTGGAATGTAAACGACGACGCTGTAGCGCATATAGTCGCAAACATGTATGCTGGCCTGGCCGGCGGGCAAAGTAGCGGCACGGCCCTGCACAATGCCAAATTAGCGTGGTTAAATAGCAGTCAAACATCCGACGCTTTGTATATGCCCTATTACTGGGATAGTTTGGTGTTGATGGGGGTGGATGAGCCTGCACAACTGCAAGCAGCAAACAATTGGCCCCTCGCCACTAAACTATTTGTGACTTTTTGGGTTGTATTAGTTGTACTTGCGAGTGCTATTATCCTGCAAAAAGAAAGAATCACAGGCGTAAAAACATATAGATTTTAACAGTAAATTTGAATAACACTACACTTTAAAGCCGTTAAATGAAATTTCAGCAATTATTAAAAGATGTAAAGCAATATGTATTGGAATATTTCCATACACATCACGACCCCCAATTGCTGTATCACGATCTTGATCATACCAAAGGCGTTGTTGCGGCAGCTACCCGCATTGCCAACCATTATCAGCTAAGCGACGAAGATTTTTTTGTAGTGATAACATCAGCCTGGTTTCATGATATTGGCTATTTTACGGATAGAGCCAACCATGAAGCTGCCGGCTCGGCCTTAGCTGCCGCATTTTTAAAACCGTTAAAAGTTAGTACAGCGGTGATAGAAAAAATTAATGGCTGTATAATGGCAACCAAAATGCCGCAAAAACCAACCGGGCTACTTGAGCAAATTATGTGCGATGCTGATCTGTTCCATTTAGGCACGGATGATTTCGCTGATAAGAACAAACAGCTGCGTAAAGAGATAGAAGGCGCTAAACACATAGAAATAGATAAACAACAATGGCGCAAAAAAAACATTGAGCTGCTGGAAGCTCATAACTACTTTACAGATTATGCGCAACTATTACTACACGACAAACAGGATAAGAACCTGCGTAAATTAAAAGAGAAGCAAGCCGAAGCAGAAAAAGGCGAACCGACTGATAAAAAAGAAAACAGTATGGCACAACCCGAAAAAAAAGAAAAAATAAAGGAAGAGATCAAAGACGAGATAAAGGAAGAAAAGCAAGAAGAAAAGAAGAAAAAGAAGGAGAAGCCCGAGAAAGGCATTGAAACCATGTTCCGCATAACATCGGGCAATAACCAGCGGTTAAGCGATATGGCAGATAATAAAGCGCATATCTTGATCACTGTTAACTCCATCATCTTGTCTGCCATCATCAGTTTGGTTTTACGTAAGCTGGAAGAGAATAGCTTTTTAGCTATACCGAGTTTTATATTGTTAACGGTAAGCTTGCTTTCAATGATCTTTTCTATCCTTGCTACCCGCCCATCAATACCCGAGGGAACTTTTACAGCCAAGGATATCGACGATAAAAAAGTGAACCTTTTATTCTTTGGTAATTTCTATAAGATGGGCCTGCCTGAATATACCGCAGGCATGTTAAAAGTGATGGACGACAGGGAATTTTTATATGGTACATTAATAAAAGATGTGTATTCGCAAGGCGTTGTGTTGGGGCGCAAATACCGGTTATTAAGGGTGGCCTATAACATTTTCATGTTCGGGTTGATAGTGGCTGTAGTAGCCTATATTATAGCCTCAGTTTTACGAAATGCTGGTGCGGTAGCTTAATAATATGGCTGACTATACTTTTTTTGACAGGGACCTAAGCTGGCTCACCTTTAACGGGCGGATATTGGAACTGGCAGGCCACGATGATGTGCCCCTGATGGAAAGGATAAACTTCATGGCTATCTTTTCATCAAATTTAGACGAGTTTTACCGGGTACGAATGCCGGTTTTACAAGCTATGGATAAGCTGGGCGAACTTACTTCGGCTGCCAGCGCGGTGGATGATCCCTTATCAATTGCTCAGCAACTAATCAACCATCAACAGCAGGAGTTCGGCAAGATATTTAATGGCAAAATTGTACCGGCGCTTAAAGAAAACAATATTCACCTCCTGCTTAATCAACCCATCCCGGCTTCATTAATTGATAAAACCAACGACTATTTCTTTAGCCAGGTGATGGCATTTTTACGGCCATTTAAATTCTCGGGTAAAAAGAAATTCTTCCCGCAAAATAACGAGCTGTATTTTTTAGTGGTAATTGCAAATGATAAGGGCGAAGAAAAGTTAATCGTGCTGAATATCCCCTCGGGCGACTTGCCCCGGTTTTATAAGGTTGAAGAAAAGGATAAAACGTATATTCTATTTCTGGATGATATCATCAGGTATAATCTTGATAAACTATTCAGGGGTGAAACAGTAAAAGACTGCTACTCGTTTAAAATAACCCGCGATGCCGAGCTTGACCTGAAAGATGAATATCCCGGCGACCTGTCCGAACAAATTGAAAAGCAACTGGCAAAACGCGATTTGGGAGTAGCCACCCGTTTTTTGCACCAGCCCGGTATCCCGTTGCGTATATTGCAAATGGTTAGTGATAGTTGGGGGATAGATCCATCAAGCCTGGTAGAAGGGGGTAATTATCACAATCAGAAAGACCTGTTTAGTTTCCCCGTTAGTTCGCCCGCATTGCGTTATGATGAATGGCCGACTATTTATAACAGACTTAGCGCTGATGAATCCATCTTTGACCAGATAGAGCGAAAGGATTTACTTATTAATCCACCTTATCAATCGTACGATACCATACTGCGATTTTTTAACGCCGCGGCGTTGGATGATGCGGTCGAGGAAATTTATATCACGCTTTATCGCGTCGCCCGCGATTCGCGCATTGTCAATGCTTTGATAAACGCGGTATCTGGCGGTAAGAAAGTAACCGTGTTGGTTGAGCTAAAAGCACGGTTTGATGAGGCTAATAATATAAAATGGGCTAATCGCCTAAAAGCAGCCGGCGCAGAAATTATATACAGCGTAACCGCTTTAAAAGTGCACGCCAAAATAGCATTGGTAAAACGCAGGGTAAACGATAGGGTAAAATATTACGGGCTGTTGGCTACAGGCAACTTTAATGAAAATACAGCAGCTTTTTATACCGACCATATTTTAATGACAGCCAATAAGGCTTTATTGCGTGAGGTAGAATTGCTGTTTATTTTCCTGGCTAAGCGCGAAAAACCAAAATCGCCCGACCTCATAAAATTCGAACACCTGCTGGTTGCGCAATTTAATTTGCAAGACAGATTTTTTGATCTGATAGATCGCGAGATTACGCTTGCAAAGAAAGGACAGCCCGCATCCATCATCATCAAACTAAATAATTTAGAAGAACAAAAGCTGATAGCCAAGCTGTATGATGCATCGCAGGCGGGGGTAAAAGTCCAGTTAATAGTGCGCAGCATTTGCCGGTTGATCCCGGGTGTAAAAGGTATGAGCGAGAACATTACTGTTAAGCGCATCGTCGACCGTTACCTGGAGCATGGCCGCGTATTTATATTTGATAACCATGGCAAGCCCGAGGTTTATATGGGATCGGCAGATTGGATGAACCGCAATATTTACCGCCGCATAGAGGTTTGTTTCCCGGTTTATGATGAACAAATTAAAGCCGAAATAACCGATATCATTAACCTGCAATTGGCCGACAACGTACAAGCGGTTATCCTTAATGAGCAAATTGAGAACATACCTGTAAAAACAACAAAGCCCGCCATACGTTCGCAATATGAGGTTTATCAATATTTAAGCAAAAAGGCATGAAAAATTTAAAAGGTATAACAGTGGTTTTATTGTTGGCGGTAGCTATGCTTGCAGGGCTGTCATGTATTGAGCAAAAAGGATATACCAGCCCTCCGGGATATGATCTTAATAAGCCGATGAAATTTAATATGTCGGAAGGTTTATTAGAGATCTCGGGCATCGCATTTCATCATGGTAACCCAGATTCATTATATGCCGAGCAAGACGAGAAGGGTCATATATATTATTTAAAATTAGGCGATAAAAAAACGCCGGGCTACTCAAAATTTGGCAAATCCGGCGATTATGAAGACATAGCTATTTTAAACAACCAGGTAGTGATATTACGCAGCGATGGTGTTTTCTTCACGTTCCCATTTAACCAGGTACGCAGCGGCGAAATAGCTGATGTGCAAAAACAGGAAGGTATGTTGCCATCCGGCGAATATGAAAGCATGTATGCTGATGAAAAAACCAACCAGCTTTACGTGTTATGCAAAAACTGCAGCGATGATACTAAGAAAAGCAGCTCGGGCTATATTTTTAAAATGGCTGCCAACGGTGCTATAACACAAAGCGGTCAATTTAGTGTCGACGTGAAAGATATAGAAGCGCAGACCGGTAAGAAAAAGGGTGCATTCCGCCCATCTGCGTTTGCGAAAAATCAAAGTACTAACGAGTGGTATATCCTGTCGTCGGTAAACAAATTGATTGTGGTTACCGATGCGGCTTTTAAAATTAAAGGTGTATATCCAATAAGTCCATCGCTTTTTATCCAGCCGGAAGGAATTGCCTTTGATAACCAAAATAGCTTATATATTAGTAACGAGGGTGATCAGGTAACGCCGGGTACGGTATATAAATTTATCTATAAAAAGTAACGCATGGCTTTATACAGATACTTACTGATTGTTTTTTTGACGGCTGTAACCGCCAAAATCTTCGCGCAGGCGAAACAGGACAGTATCACCATTGCCGTTGGCCCCGAGTATGACGAGGCAAATAAAGTGCACCGGTTTTTCTTTGGCGAGAGCTATCGTAAGCTTTGGTCAGCGCCGGTTAAGATGCGGGTATTTCATTTGTCCAAAGAAAAAGGCGGGCTAAAAATTACCGAGAAAGGCGGTGGTATGCAAACCAAGTCGCTGCGGCTGGAAGACCCAACCGGGCAGGAATGGGTGATCCGTACCATTCAGAAATATCCCGAACGTGTGTTGCCGCCAACATTAAGAAAAACCATTGCCGAATCAATTATTAAAGACCAGATAGCAGACGAACACCCGTTTTCGGCGGTTGTTATACCACCATTGGCCGAAGCATTAAGTGTGCCACACGCAAATCCAGAAATAGTTTACGTTGCAGATGACCCAGCCTTTGGGCAATATCGCAAGGACTTTATAAACCAGGTATTTTTGTTTGAAGAACGCGAGCCGCTTGACGCCAGGAAAACCGATAATACTGATAAAGCATCCGAAAAACTTAGAGAAGACAACGATAATAGCGTAGATCAAATTACTGTTTTACGTGCCCGTTTGCTGGATATGTTAGTTGGCGATTGGGACCGGCACGGCGATCAATGGCGCTGGGAAAAAAAGAAGACCGACAAAGGAAATGTATATGAACCTATCCCACGCGACCGCGACCAGGTATTTTACAGTAGTTCGGGCGTGATACCTTGGTTGGTATCAAGGTATTTGCTGATGTCTAAATTTCAAAGTTACCAGGATCATATCCGGGCAATTAACCGCTGGAATTTGAATGCCCGGAACTTCGACCGTTACTTTTTAAATGAGTTGAACGAAAAGGATTGGGAAGAACAAATAGCTTTTGTACAAAGCAAACTTACAGATGATGTATTAACCGCGGCTGTTAAGCGCATGCCCGATACAATTTATAAGCTATGCGGGCCAGACATTGTAAGTAAACTAATCCATCGTAAAAATATCCTTAAAGAACAGGGTATGAAATATTACCGGTTCCTATCAAGCCAGGTAGATGTGTTAGGGACCGACAAACACGAGAATTTTGATATCACCAATGAGCCGGACGGCAGTGTTAAGCTAATAGTTAACAAAATAAATAAGGAAGGCGAAAAAGAGCAGGTTATTTACAACCGCACTTTCGACCCAAAAATAACCAAAGAAGTAAGACTGTATGGCTTTGCCGAAAAGGATGTTTTTGCAATGCACGGTAGAGAGCACTCGCCCATAACAGTGCGCATGATAGGCGGCGACGATAACGATACATTTGCTGTAGATGGCGATATTACGGCTAAGGGCAACCGCTATGTTTATGACCGGTCAGACCAGCCAAACAAACTGCCTGCAAAAAACCAGGTACATTTATTGACCGCAGCTGACACCATTGTTAACCAGTATAAAAAGAAGGATTTCGAATACGACTTTTTTCAACCCTTGTTTTTAGTGAGCTATAATAAAGATTATGGTGTGCAGCTTATTGGCAAGTTTACTTATCAGAAGCAAGGTTTCAGGAAAGAACCGTACGCATTCAGGCAGAGTATGACTATTAACTACGGGTTGGGTGTAAGCTCGTTAATGATAAATTACGGCGGCGAGTTTAAGGACGCGATAGGTAAGAATGACCTGGTATTAAGCGTGCTGGATAAAGGGCCTAACTATACCAGCAACTTTTTTGGCATAGGCAACAATTCGGATTTTATAAACTCTGGCGCTAAGAAGATCCGTTACTATCGCAACGTTTACAATTATATTAATGCCGATATCCGTTTAAGGCACACGTATAATAACTGGACGGTTAGCGCAGGCGTTGCTGCTCAATATTACAATGGTGACGAAGACAGCAACAGTGGCCGCCTGCTTAACGATTATGACGCCCTGCATCCCGAACAAAATGTGTTTGGCCAGCAAACGCTTGTTGGTTTGGTGTCTGACATAACTTTGGACACCCGCGATAAAGGCCTTGTGCCCCATAAAGGCATTCTTTGGAAAACCAGCCTTACAGGAATGAAGGAATTAAACCCCAACGCACATTCGTACGGGCAAATCGTATCTGAATTTAGTTTCCTGCTAAACCCTGATAATGAATCAAAGTTAGTATTTGCAGACAGGATAGGCGGCGGCACTACCATAGGTAACGCTGCCTATTACCAGCAGTTAAAATTAGGCGGCAGCAGTAATTTAAGGGGGTTTTATACCTGGCGCTTCACCGGCAAAAGCATGGCTTACAACAATTTTGAAGTAAGAGTTAAGTTAAGCGATTTTGCATCGTATTTGTTACCGGGCACCTTAGGCATGATAGGCTTTGATGATGTGGGCCGTGTATGGACACCGGGCGAATTATCAAGCACGTGGCATAATGGGTTTGGCGGTGGCTTTTATTTTGAACCGGGGCAACTGTTATTAGTCCAGGGAGTTGTCGGCTTTTCAAAAGAAGGGGCCTACCCTTATGTATCTGCCGGATTTAGATTTTAGTTAAGCTGCTCGTACAGGTAATCGTAAGACTTGCCGCGTTGCGAAAGTAACTCGGGGTTATGTATCAACCCAACCCTTAATGCTTTTAGTCCGGCTACGCCTTGCAATTCTTCTACCTCAAAGTGCTCCACATCATTGGCCAATATTCCTGCCGATTGCAGTATGGCTATGTAGCCAAGATATTCCACTTCTTCCTCTGCCTTTGAATAGATGATGGTTATTTTGCCTTGTTTGGTAATTCGTTCGTCGCTGCCATTAATATGGGCCTTGTCTATCCGTTTTTTAATTACCTCATACCTGATATTGTAAGCGCCATCCACGTCAAAATGTTTCTCATCCATCCTAAACCTGATAGCTATGGGCGTACTAAAAACTAATATCAGCGACGTAACACCTAACTGGTATGGCAAGACATTTTTCAGGTCAAATTGCTCAACTTCCATTTCGGCAATTACCCGTAGCTGCCATAAGCGAAGCCGGTGCAGATCTTCAATGGTAAAATTTTTATCTGGCGCAATAGTGGCGCCTATGTACATATTGTGCTCTACACCATCGGTTTTAAACCGCTCATAGTAATGCGGAAAAAATGCCTGGATCTCGGCCTGGCGTTGATCTAATATGCTTGCCAGCTTTTGGTTAATAAGCGATAACGTTTTATCGTAATTGCGCCGGTTGGTATGAAATTCGCCGGTTAACTCATTAACGTGCTCAAAATAATGATCAATTTTTGTCTTGAGCGTTTTGCCGGGATTGGCTACGGCTAATATCGGGTGTACGTTCTCTTCAACATAATGCTGGATAAACTGCTCTGTATCTGCACGTATACTTGTTACCAGCTCGCTTGCAAAAGTTTTCAGATCAAACAATAACTCGTTAACCTGTAATTCGCCGGTCTTACTTAGCTCTTTTAAAATATTGATGACGCGGTTTAGCTGGTTACGCAGGTCATTACTCACACTCAAATTGCGGGTAATAGAGGATTCGCTGATATCAACCTGGCCGTACAGCGGGTATACTTCTTTAAATTTAATCTCCTTTAACGCATAAGTTAAACCGGCATCAACGTTTTGAATGTAGTTCTGTGCTTCTCGTTTAAACTTCCAATATACACTGCGGTGTAAAGTGGTATAGTAACTTTGAATAACAGATCTTACCCTGTTTTCCAGTTCGTGTACCTTTCGGTCAACGGTATCAACCAAAAACGGCATTACAATTTCAAGCTTGTTGGCGGTAACGCTGTTTAATTCGCGCGGTCGCGGTGATACCAGTTCAAGTATGCCCAATAAAACATCGTCTTTAATAACGGGGGCCAGTATAAAGCTTTGAATGTCTTGTTTTTTAAAGTGCTCTCCTAAATTGTTACCCGGGTTTTGTTTGATATACGTATCAACATTTGATACCGCAAAGTAGGTATGGTTCTTTACAATTGTTTGGTAACTCTCGCCGCAAAGTACCTCGTTGGTGTCGCAAGCTTCAAGGGCAGGCAGTAAAAAACTCTGCATATCAGGCCCAAACTTTACACTCATAAATTTATCTTCGTTCTGGTTAAACAAAGTAAATCCCATCCGCAGATCAGGTATCCCATACATCGACCTGAAAATAGCTACCAGGCTTTTCTTAACCTCGGGCGATGAATAATCGCTTAATAAATTGCTTTTTAAGGTAGATAATGCATTTTCGACAGTCACATCTACCAGCGTCATTAAGCCAAAGCCTTTAATTATGTAACTTCCTATCGGGAACTTTTTCTTCCATAAATCAATGTCGCTGTAGTTATCCATTAGCTCATCGATGTCGTCCCGGGTTAATTTTGGGGCTTCATAGGTAGCAAACACTTCTATAAAATCAGCATTGTATAATATCCTGTAATGTTTTATAACCCCATTTTTTGTCGGGATATCATAAAACATCGGTTTGCTAAAATCAAGCATGGTGCCGTAAATCCTGGCCAATATCATGCAGCAACTTAATACGTAAAGTTGCATATCATCAAAATCGCGGATGTTTATCTCGAACGATGTTCCCGCATCTTTTAGGATATTTTTAAACCGTTGCGTATGGTTAAATACTAATCCTAAGTAAGGTATGCTTACAGCTTTTATCTCATTTAAAGCTAAAGCTTTAGGGAACAGGTCGGCCAGCAAGTCAGCTATCAGGTCGGCGTTTTCAATAAGTTGTTCCTCGGATGTAATACCATCACGTAATTCGGGGTGTTGGTTAACACGTGCCAACAAAGCTTGAGCATTTTGGCAGTTTTGGTCGGTATCTGTTTTGGCAGTTTCTTCCAGTCCCTCAATTATCTTGTGGAATGAAAGCTGTAACCTAAATGGCTTATCTGTAAACTGCGAAAACATAACTACTTGCAATAATCTGCAAATTTACCAAAAATATAATAGTATGTTGTAGTACCACCATTCCTGACAATGAGGTGAATGTGTTTATACACTCCAGTTACAAAGGGATGCCCGGATTTGTTATGAGACATTAAAACAAAAGCCCCCCGATACTATCGGGAGGCTTTTTTTTGGGATGGTATTTGTTAGTGAGATGCAGGCGCGGCCTTAATAAAATTGTAAGGAATAGTTTTACCATTACCCGATATAGTAGCATAAATGCGATTGCCGGTTAGCTTATAAGATATTTTCTTAGGGAAATCATGCTGCAGGTTTTCGCATACAAAGTTGTCATCAGAGATGCTTGTTAGTTTAAAGGGGACCGGTTTGGCGCTACCGGTAACCTGGGCGTTATAAAATATATCGTCGCCTTTAATTTCAAGGGTCGAGCGTTCTACAAAAACAGTGTCCTTACCTTTTAGGGTAACAGCAAAGCCGGACATTTTACCTGCAGAGGCCGCCGTCCAGGTTTCTGAGCCCGACTGCCCGGGTTTGTTGGAGGTGCTTTCCCAACGGCCTGCAAGCCAGTGAAGTTTTTTAAATTTAGCGGAAGCGCCTGTTTGCGCATAAGTTGCCGGCGCTAATAGCATACATAAGGTAATAAGCGTTAAATTTTTCATGTCGTTTAATTTTTTTAACGAAGATAGATATGCTGCATAACCCTGTATTGTATAAAGCCGACATCGCTATTTTCGTTTCTTTAAGAAGAAGTTAGCCATGTTATCCTCCTCAAAAAAATATGATGACGGATCCTCGCCGGTAAATGCCTTGAAGTTGCGGATAAAGTGCGATTGGTCATAATAACCGGCCTGGTAAACAATGTCGGCCCAGGGCGTATCATGTGCCTGTATCAGCTTAAAAATATAATTGAACCTTATTATACGGGAATAGTATTTTGGCGACAGGCCGACGAATTTCTTAAACAAACGCTCCAGTTGGCGCTCGCTGATGCCGGCCGCATTAGCAAGCTCTTTAACCGGGGCTATCCCGTTGGTTTTAAAGATCAGATCGATAGCTGCAGTTACCGGGCTGCTTATGGCCGATGCTGCTAAAGGGATAAAATAGCCGTCAAATATCGTTTTTACAACGTCTTCCCCGGCAAACGGTACTATCAATTTACTTAATTGAAGCAGGCGCTCATCTTTTAACCGGGCTATGTCAACGATCTTATCGGTATAGTTGCTCATATCAATATCAAACAATTGTGTCAGCCCTGCCGGCTTTAATTTAACTGCTACGATGCCTGATATGCCGGTATTGTTAAGGTAAAAATAATTGCTGATCTGCCCTGCCAGTAAATTGCGCGCCTGAGTTTGCCGGTCGTCGTGCAATTGGCTAACATAAGTATCGCCATAATGGAAAATAAGCTCGGTAAACCCGTCAGGAATGATCTTTTGTTCATGTACGTCGGTATCCATGCTTTCGATTATCCAATAGCAGTCAATAAGATGCCTTAAACCGGGGTGAGGGTCTATACGTACAAATTTCATCCTACATAAAATGAGTTTTACCTAAGGTCAGGAAAAAAGTTGTTTAATTAATGTTCTGTTAAAAAATGATAATGGCTTGCGGGCAAAATTAAGTGCCGCGTCTGCAAACGTTTGCATAATAAAAGTTTTGTAAATAGCTTGATACGGTTGCAATTAATGCCTGCCCCCTGTTAAATAAATATAAAATAATTGTAAGTTTACCCTTACCAATTAAGCTCACATAACCAACAACTAACATTAATCCGATGTTTAAATTCTCTACGCTTAGAAATCTCCTTTTTTTGGGATCGATATTTTTAGTCTTTACCAGCAGTACTGTTAAAGATATTAATGCCGCCGACCCAAAATGGGAGCAGCTGTTTAATGGCAAAAACCTTAACGGCTGGCACCCAAAAATTCGTTACCACGACCTGGACGATAATTTCAACAATACTTTTAGGGTTGAAAACGGCCTGCTCGAAGTAAGGTATGATCAGTATGATAAATTTAATGAAACGTATGGTCACTTGTTCTACAAAAAACCATACTCTCATTATTTAATAGCGGTTGAATATCGTTTTGTGGGTGACCAATGTAAAGGCGGACCCGGATGGGCTTTCCGTAACAACGGTATCATGATTCACGGTCAAGCGCCTGAGACCATGAAAAAAGACCAGGACTTTCCAAATTCGATGGAAGTACAGCTTTTAGGCGGTACTGGCAAAGGCAACCGCTCTACAGCAAACTTATGTACCCCGGGTACACAGTTTGAAAGAGACGGCAAGATCATAACTCAACACTGTACCGATTCAAAATCGCAAACCTATAATGGCGACCAATGGGTGCGCGTTGAGGCGTTGGTATTGGCCGATTCGTTGGTAATACATTACGTTAATGGCGAGGAAGTAATGCGTTATGAAAAACCACAGCATGACCCGGCCAAAGGCGAAAAAGAAGGAGAATTTTTAAAAAGCGGCAGCATATCTATCCAGGCAGAAAGCCACCCAACCGACTTTAGGAAGATAGAGATCATCGACCTTGAAAAATATGCTAAAGACCCGGTAAAACTTAAAGCCCTGGTTGATAAATTAATGGCAACAAAAAGAGTAGCAGCACAATAATAAATACACACTATGTTAAAAGTAACCGTAAGTTTTATATCGGCCCTATCTGTTTTTTTAGGAATTGGCCATTTTTTCGAAGGTCCAAAAATTAAGATTGTTAATCCACCGGAGCTGACCATTACACAATTTGCAGGTCCGGACCTTACCCCGAGCCCGGCTTGTTTGGCCGTAGCCGCAACCGGCGAAGTGTTTGTTGGTGTGGATATGATAGGTTCATTAGGCAAGGACCCGGGCAAGGGCCGCATTGTTAAATTAATAGACAGTGATAACGATGGCAAAATTGATAAACATACCGAGTTCGCTATGGTTGATAATCCACGCGGTATCATTGCCAATGGTGATAAGGTGTACGTATTGCATACCACCTTCTCTAAAGAAACAGGAAAAGCTACAGGAATGGCCCTGGTGGTTTTTGAAGATAAGAATAACGACGGCGTGGCCGACGGACCTGAGCAGCCGCTTATACAAAACTTTAGCAACACTAAATACTTACAGGAACGTGGTACAGACCACGCGACTAATGGTATCCGTATGGGTATTGATGGCTGGATTTATGTAGGTGTTGGCGACTTTGGTTTCCACAATGCTGTGGATCGTTCAGGCAAGAAAATGACCATGCTGGGCGGCGGCATTGTACGTGTGCGCCCTGATGGTACCGGGATGGAAGTTTATACCCACGGCACCCGTAACGTGTATGACGTAGCTATTGATCCGTTCATGAACATTTTTACCCGTGAGAATACTAATGATGGCGGCGGATGGAATATCCGTTTTTCGCACAGCATCCAATCGGGCGAGTACGGATATCCTTTATTGTTCCAGCACTTTACAGACGAAATAATACCTGCCCTGGTTGATGTTGGCGGTGGCTCCGGTACCGGATCTTTGTTTTTTGACGAACCAAACTGGCCGGCAAAATATACCAAAGTGCCTATGATGGCCGATTGGGGACGCAGCATGTTATACATTCATCGCGTTACGCCTGATGGCCCAACCTTTACGCAAAAAGATGAGGAATTTATAAAACTACCACAGATCACCGACCTTGATGTTGATGGATCTGGCAGGCTATATCTATCAGCGTGGGATGGTGCCGGTTATAACGGCAGCCCAAGCAAAGGTTATGTGGTTAGGGCTGTCCCTAACGACTGGAAGTATATCACTTTCCCTGAGCTTGCAAAATTATCAGAGAATGAATTAGGCGATTTGCTTAAATCGCCAAGCGCGGTTGCACGTTTAAACGCATCGCAAGAACTGTTAAGACGTCCGGCTAAATCAGCTGCAGCGGTTGCTTTAAAAATTACGCTGGATAAATCACTTTCATTAGAGAGCAGGGTAGCAGGTGTATATACCTATGCGCAAGCTGCCGGCGAAAGCGGTATCCCTGCTTTAACAACGCTTACCCAGGAAGCCATCATGCGCGAATTTGCTTTGCGTGCGCTTGCTGATCGTAAAGAATTTGCATCAAAAGTTTCTATCACGCCATTTTTAGCGGGATTGAATGATGCTAATCCGCGTGTGCATGCCGCTGCAATTATCGGCTTGGGCCGTTTAGGTAATGCCGCGGCTATCCCGGCATTGCTAAAAACAAAAGTACCGGCGTCATTTGTAGCTCCTGCAAAAGGTGTTGCCGAAGGGCCGCATGCTACGCCAAATTCGCCAATAATATTGCCGCATTTGGCAGTACGTGCCTTATTAGCACTTAATGCTACTGATGCTTGTGTTGCGGCCATTGGCACACCAAACTCAACACTTGGTTTATGGGCGCTGCGTTATATGCACAATACAAAAGCGGTTAACGGTTTAATTGCCGCTTATAAACGCAACACCAATCCGGCATTAAAAAAACAGATCTTAACCACGGTATCGCGCCTTTTCAGAGAGGAAGCACCTTATGATGCATCATGGTGGTGGGGTACCCGCCCCGATGCACCTGGTCCATATTACAAAGCCGACTTATGGGCAGGTTCGCCAACTATCGAAACCTTCCTGAAAGGTGAGTGGAAGAAAGCTAATACAAGCGGTAAAGAGTACCTGACTTACCTTAACATCCGCCACCGTATGGCGATAGCCGAATTTGGCGGCGAAGAGGAAAAACCTGTTGCTTCAAATGAGCCAAAGATCGACCTGGAGAAAATTAAAAACAAGAAGGGCCAGGTTGGTAAAGCATCTATCGAAGATGTTATGCTTGCCATTTCAAAATTAGAGGGCGACCCGGTAAAAGGTAAAGCATTGTTTACCCAGCAAGGTTGCATAAGCTGCCACACATTAGACAGAAGCGAAAAGCCAAAAGGTCCGTTTATGGGCCAGATAGGTTCTATCATGACACGTGAGCAGATAGCCGAGTCGATATTAAAACCAAGCGCATCTATATCGCAGGGCTTCGCTACCAACGTAATAACCGCTAAAGGCAATAAAACCTATATGGGCTTTGTTACTTCAGAAAGCGCCGATCGTTTAGTAATGCGCGATATTACCGGTACCGTGTTCACCGTTAAAACAAGCGATATCATTTCGCGCAAAGAAATGGAAACATCAATGATGCCGGTAGGTATGGCTAACGCCTTATCATACCAGGAAATGGCTTCGCTGGTTACTTTCTTGTCTCAACAGAAAAAGTAAGGAGTTTATAAACTATAATATAGCCCGCGACCGAAATCGCGGGCTATTTAATTTAGGTCCGCCAATCATATTTAGTATATATGAATAAGACAGAAATTTCCGGTATTGCTCCATTCTTTATTGTAAAGGATGTTCCGGCTGCATTAAGTTTTTATAGAGATCAACTGGGATTCGAAATTACGTTTCAAGGACCCAGCGAAGAGGATATTTTTTTCGGCATTGTACAAAGAGGAGCAGCGATGATCATGATGAAGGAAGTTGGCGTAGACCCTGTGCCGAACTATACGCGCGACATCAAAAAAGGTATTGCCCGCTGGGATGCTTACCTCTATGTTCCCGATCCTGATGCATTAGCGGCAGAGTTTTCATCACGCGATGTAAAATTTTTTGCGCCTATCAATGACAATGACGATGGTTTGCGGGGATTTGAGATAGCGGATGCCGATGGGTATATATTGTATTTCGGATGCGTTAAAAAATAAATGCGAGTTGTATGATCCGCAGTAATACTAAATTCTGTTTATTTGTCAGCCTATCCGTTAAATAACCCTAACAATAATTTTATGCGACATTTGAAGGCCATTAGCTACATTCTCCTTATCTTAATATTCCCATTATCCCTGTCCGCGCAGCAAAATGATGGTGCTGTTATCGCCGGGGATTTTGCCGATCCATCTATAATAAAGGTAAATAACACTTATTTCGCGGTTGGTACATCGTCCGAATGGGCGCCGCATTTTCCAATTTTCCGGTCGACTGATCTTAAAAACTGGCGCCAGGCTGGTTATGTGTTCGATAAGACACCCGAATGGGCTTCAGCATCATTTTGGGCACCCGAGTATTATAAAATAAAGGATACTTACTACATCTACTACACAGCACGCCGCAAAAGCGACAACACATCGTACATAGGCGTTGCTACCTCCAAATATCCCGATAAGGGCTTCACCGATCATGGTTTACTTATTACGTTTGGCAAGGAAGCTATAGATGCTTTTGTTTTTAATGATAACGGGCAATTGTATATCACCTTTAAGGCTTACGGCCTTGATAACAGGCCGATAGAAATATTGGCCAGCAAGCTATCAGCAAACGGCCTTAAACTGGAAGGCGAGCCTTTTTCATTATTAAAAGATGAACAGAAGATGGGCATGGAAGGACAAAGCATTCTGAAAAAAGATGGTTATTATTATATTTTTTACTCGGCAGGTAATTGCTGCGGAGTAAGGTGCACCTATAATGTGCGGGTGGCCCGCGCAAAAAGTTTTACCGGCCCGTACGAGTTTTATGCTAACAATCCCATATTGTCTGAGAATGATAAATGGAAATGCATGGGGCATGGCACTTTTGTTAAAGGAAGCAATGGAGCCGACTTTTATATCCATCACGCTTATAACAAGGAAAGCGTTGCAATGACCGGCAGGCAAGGCTTGATATCTGAATTGGTTTGGCCAAAAAACAATGAATGGCCCTCATTTAAAGCACAACAAATAGCAGGTGGTCCGGTATCAGGCATCCATGATGGTTTTAGCACTAACACGGTAGCCAAATACTGGCAATGGGATTTTAGGAACTCAAGCCCCGTTGTAAAGCAGCGTAACAAAGTGTTGTATTTATCCGGAAGTGTTAAGCAAGGCAATGAAACCGGAGTTGTAATTACCACCCGGCCGGTTTCCGGCAGCTTTGTAATTAGCGCCACCGTATTAAATAATAATAGCGCCCTTAAAGGCTTATCTTTTTATGGCGATGCTAACGCTGCGTTAGGCATCGGCACCCAAAACAATCAGGTAATAATATGGCAGGTTAAAGCCAATAAGTTTACCACCCTGGCTCAGGAAGCAACAATGCAAAAAACACCCATACAACTAAAACTTGAGCTTGATGCCGATAAAAACTGTACATTTTACTACAAGCAAGGTAGTGCCGACTGGAAACAGTTAACGACTGAGGCTCCGGTAAAAGCTAACAGCTTACCTCAATGGGACAGAAGCCCAAGAGCAGGATTGCATTTTAAAGGTGGTGAAAATCAGAATGCACAATTCACTAATTTTAGTTTGGTTAACCGGTAACAAAAGATGCGCTCTGCCTATGGGCAGAGCGCATCTTTTGAAAATAAGAATTTTTGTTACTCACCAACAGTGCCGGTCTTTACTTCGCCGGCCTTTTTGTAATTGACCATAACCACACCGCTTGTAGTAATAGTGCTATCAGCTAAAGTAAAGGCTGCCGGCATGCTTTCTTCATTAAAAAGTCGTTTGCCTTTGCCCAGCACTACCGGGTGAATCATCAGCCAAAATTCGTCAACCAGGTCATGCTTTAACAATAGTTGTATAAGCTCGCTGCTACCCCAAATTTTGATATCGGAGCCTTCCGAGCTTTTCAGCTTTTTGATATCCTCCACATTGCTAACAAAAATGCAGTTTTCCCAGTCAGACTTATCCCTGGTGGTAGACAGCACATACTTTGTAACCTCATTAACGCCAGGCCAGTGCTCGGCATGTTTGGGCCAGTAATTTTCAAAGATGTCGAATGTTTTCCTGCCCAGCAGCAGGTCTGCCGGTGCCAGGATTTTTTGCATTGTCTCACCCGAAGACTCGTCGCCATATGGAGCGGTCCAGCCGCCATATTTAAAACCGTTTGATGAATCTTCTTCCGGTCCGCCCGGTGCCTGCATTACACCATCTAATGTAATGAATGATAAAACTGTTATTTTTCTCATGATATTATCCTCCTTTTAAATTGTTTTAAACAAGTTGATTTAGAATTTGATTTGTTACAATACAAATGTCAGGAAAGATAGCAGGGTGCGTGCGGTGTGTATGCGACAAACTAAAGGGTTAAATGTGACAGGGTTTAAACCCGATTTAAGATAATTTAAAATCTAAACCCGGCGTTTAAATAAAGCAAGGTGCCGTCAGGCGCGGGGGCATGGCCCAAAACAGCCGATAAAATAAACTTGCTGTATGGTGTTATAAACAAACCACCGCCATAGGTGTCATGAACTGTTTCTGATGTTTCGCCGGGTAGCCAAACGCGGCCGGTATCGTTAAATGCAATTAAACCTAAGGTTCCGGGGAATATATAGGTGTTGAATTTAAATAATTTCAACCGAAGCTCCAGGTCATTAAAGAGCATTTGCTTACCAATGAACCTGCTGGTGTGAAAACCTTGCAAACTTAAAGGCCCGCCCAGGTTCATCATTTGAAAAAACTCGCCATTGCCGGCAAATACACCACCGCCTGTCCTGTTGGCAATTACAAAAGTGGAGTCGTTACCCGGGTTGAGGAAAAAGGTGAAAGTAGAGAACAACTGCGCGTTTGTATGCCCCGATAAATTGAGGCCGGATAACCCCATAAGCCTTGTGCTGAATAAGACGCCCTTCGTGGGATAGGTAGTGCTATTTCGTGTATCAAACTCTACACCAAGCAATGCGCCCCCGTACACTTTCGTCGAAAACAAATTCTCGGTAGGGTGTGCCAGGTTGTACTCGTTAAAAAACAGGTCGGTATTATCTGCCGTTTTACTGGTGTAGTATTGGCCAACCAATCCTTCACTTATGCGCCATTTGTTAAGCTGCTGGTAAATTCTGACATCTGCCATGGTGTAATCATACCTGTTGCGGTAATAGTTAAACTCTTTAGTGCCGGCATTCGGAAAAACGGCTTCATTGCCGTAACCAAAAAAGCTGTTTACGTTGCGTGGCCCGCGCGATAGTATATTCACTAATAAACTGTTTTTCCCAATAACGTTCTTAAAATCGCCGAAGTAAGTAAAAATAAACGAACCCTTTGATAAGGTGTAACCTATTGAAAGGTCTTGTTTAGATGTATACGGCTCATCTCTGAAACCATGCCTTTCAATCCCATACCCCACCTGTAATCTAACGCCGTCTTCTGTATTATAGCCTAAACCAACTTTTGGTAATAAGAGGTCGTATTTAAAACCTTTGTTATCGTACTTATTAATGTTAGTGTCTTTTGATAATTCAATATGCGAGCCTTTAACAACCGGAAAGTTGTTTTTCTCGTCAGAACTATCATAAATAAATACTTTACTGTTTTCAGTTGCCGGGCCGTCTATAGTGAAGCTGTCCTCGTCCTTACCACCAATCATCCGCACCTTTATTGGGGATGAAGAACCGGTTATTGTAAACTGATCCTTTCCTCCCATGCCATACAGTCTTATCTCTTTGGTAACTTTTGGATCGAATCTGCGCTTATAGATAGTATCGCCTCTTGAATCGTCTTTTTTTAATTTATAAACAATGGCGTCTATTGACCCATCCGGTTGTTTTTTTATTTCGAAATCGTCGCGCTTATCAGATGCAGGGATGTCGACACTTTTTGCAAGAAATCGATAATACTCAAGCGCGCTCTGTTTTAAATTATTTCGGCGTGCTATTAATGTTTTGGTGTTTTTTTTGCCAACAATATTATACACACCTGCCGGCATTTGCTTTACCGCGTTGGTTAATACCCGGTCAGTTAGTTTGCTTTGTACGTAGGCTATTTGCTCCTCCCAATCGGCCTTGCTTAATTGGTTAAGAAATTGCAGGTCGAAAAACACGTTATTTAAGTTCCACTCAGCAATGTTTTTTATTTTTTTGCGATAAGCCTGCAACTGCGGTTTTTGCCTTGCTGCAAACCAGGGGAATATGCCGGAAGTTGAATAGAACACCTTATCCCTATCCTGCGGCATAGGCACGTATAAATTGCCTTTTTCGAGGTCGGTTTTTTGCCAGCGCCATTGATCGCCATGCCTGTCCCAATCGCCCATTGTAATATCAAGTAACCGGGCGCGCAACAGTAATTTTTGATCTATCTTATTGTCATTATCTTCAAATAGTTTGGCTTCTACTTTTTCTGTTTTAATAACCTTATTGTCTGTCGTTTCTGTTTGCTCAAACAAATAAACCTGTTTTGCAAAGTCTTTCCGGTATTCGCCCAGCCCCTCATCATCGCCTACGTAAACTATCTGGGGGTTGCTATGTGGGATACCAAGTACTTCGGCCAAAGGCGGCACAATTAACGCCGAATATGGATTGGAGGTTGTTACCGCGTCTTTTAAAATGTCATTTTTAGCAGTATGCCGCTCATCTTTAGGCAGCGCACGTTCCGGGAATTTTTCTACCGTGCGTAACGCGTACTTATTACCCGCGCTATCTTTTAAATGTAAGGACCTGGTTTGGTTGCCGCCACCGGTTTCGGTTACCTTTAGCCCGCCTTGTTCTGTGGCAAGGTGCAGCACCTTAAGGTTTACCGGCAGGCCCCAAACCTTCCTGTAGTTTTGGCCAAAGAAAACCCGGCGTGCGGGACTAACGTGGTCGTATTTAGCGTGAGCTGCTATTTTAATGCTATCTGTGTGGCTTTGAGCTAAAGCAATGAAAGGAGATATGAAGAGTAAAAAAGTTAGCCTTAAAATACGGTTATTATACATGGGGTAGTGTTAAATACTAAAGCATAACATCATAAACAACAATTTGTTAGCAAGATACTTATTTGTAAATAATGCTTACCCTAAGTGCTTTTAATCCGGTTACCCCCTGGAGGTTTTCAAGGGCTACAAATTCCATATCTTTTTTAAGGATCTTATTTTTTTGAAATTCTTTAATAAGTGCTATGTACCCTTCGGCCTCGTCATCGTTAAAATACACTAAGGCTATTTTGTCCGGCTGGGTAAGACGCTCGTTAGTTGCTTTAACCCTTACTTTATCAATACGTTTTTTAATAACCTCGTACCTTATGTTATAGTATCCCTCCACGTCGAAACGCCGCTCATCGTTTCTAAAGCAAATATCTATCCGGCTGGAATGAGCAAATATCAGCGAGGCGGTTTGCAATATCACCGGCATTTTTACCTGCAGGGCGTTTGTAAGCCCTGCAACATCAATCATTGCTTTTAACTGCCAACGCCTTAATTCTTTTAAATGCTTGTCGGTAAAAGGCACTTCCGGGGCAATATCCTGGCCCGTATACACATCATATTCTATCCCGTCTGATCTGAATTTCTCAAAATAACACGGATATATTTTTTGAAGCCTGCTATGCGCCTGATCAAAATAATTGCCTAACGAATGGTTAATTAGTTTAACAGACAATTCGAGGTTGCGGCGGTTTTTATAAACTTCACCATTTTCGTCAACAGCCTCGTTATAGGCCTCGACCAATTTTTGTATAGATGGATGTTTGTTTTTTAACGCTGATAAATAAGGTGAAATGACGGAATGTAGATATTGTTTAAGTAATGTTTCGTCGTTGGCTTTTTCAAATACTGTTATTTTTTTTAACCAGCCTGCATATTTATTAGCGAGGGCGGTCCCCAACTGTTTATTTGATTTGGCTTTAACTTCATCTACAAGTGTTGTCAAAATAGTTTTTAGCGTTTCAACATCCTGTTTTAGTGCTTTGTTATGATAGATGGTAGAGTCCCTGATATCAATAGCACCATAAAGCGGATACACATCATGAAACGAAACAATTTGCATTTCGGGTTCTTCTTTTTTCTGCCCTGCTAACAAATACTGCCATGCCGCGTCGTTAAACTTCCATTGCACGGATGGTTGCAGGGTGGTGAATTTTGTTTTTATCACCTCTTCTAATTGCTCATTTAATTGCTCAGCTGTGTTATGCAATAGTTGAGAAATTAACGGGATTGCGGTTTGTATCCTGGAAAGTAATTTTTCGTAAAAAACTATCTTTTGTGCAGAGTAGATCTCCAGTATGCCGGCCAGATGTTTATTGTAAAAAACCGGCAGTATGGCTAATGAGGTTACCCCCGCTTTTTTAAGCGGTTTTAAAAATGGATATTGCTCTATCTTTTTCTCAGATAAGGTATTGAAAAACATTGCCCCGGGTTTTTCAACGTAGCCTGTTATAAAGTTGTGAAAGTCATCTCCAATCCGGGCATCTTTCCTTGCCTTTTTTGCCAATAAACTATTATCACATTCTACAGTGTCAAATATAAGCCTGCCGTTTACCCTTAGCAACGGAAGTAGGCCGAAATTTATAGCTGCATTCCCGGCCAACGTTTGCAGGGCTGTTATTACATCACTATATAAATCATCGTGGTCTCCATTTATTAAAGCTCGGCGTATGGTTTCTACCGAGTGTTCGGCTGTGACATTCTCCATTGTTATTATAGCGAAACCTTTCATGGTAAACATATCTAACGGAAGGATATCTGCAAGCAAAGTGGTATCTGCGCCTTCGTAAATGAAAGGTTCAATAATTTCGGGGCTTAGGTCGGGTAGGGGTTTATCATGAGTAACATCGATAAACCGGCTATCGATATGGATGCTATAATATTTGGTTAGCTTGGTTTTAGCATCCGGTAACGCATATATCGTGTCATTTTTAAAGTCGGCAGGGAAATTATATAGACGCTGCAATATTAGCCGGTAAGCAAAATCAAGTTGTAGTTGCTTAAATTCTTTGTCGGTCAGGCGTTCAGATTTTTTTAATTTGCGTTGCTTGTTAACAAGATCAGAAAATGCATCGGTGCTAAAAACAACTTTAGAGCGTGTAGGGGTGGTTAACGCCCAAAAAAGCTTTTTCTCGTCTTCAATAGTAGGTGACAAGATGGTGTAAATTAATTCTAATATTTCGGTATACTCGCAGGCATTTTCGGGATCAATATTGTCAGTTTTTAAACTGGGATAGTTTTTAAACTTGTTTAAAACCAGCTGGTAAAATTGAGCTTTGATTGTCTTCTCGGTTTCGACGCGTTTCTCAAGGTAATCTACAAAAGGCTTAAAGGACAGGTGTTCTTCAACAAAGTTCCTGATCTGTACCTGCTCCCTTATTTTAATTACCTTGCTACGCATACTTAAAACGTTACTGTAAAGTTTATATACGGATAAAATCCTTCCTTAGAATATCCACCCTTAACTTTAAACAATGCCATGTCTGACGGCGAAAAGTACATACCACCACCAAAACCGTGATGCCATTCGTTTGAAGTTTCGCCTTTTACCCATACACGCCCCACATCATATGCAGCAGTAAAGCCAAATTGACCGGGTGTTATGTATGGGAAGAAATCGCTCATCTTTATCCTTGCCTCTATATTGTTGTACATCATCTGCTGCCCCGCAAACCTGTTTTGTTTAAAGCCGGTTAAATTATCCTGTCCGCCCAAAAACATCGACTGGTAAAAAGCTGTTTGGCCAAGAGTTAACCCACCGCCAAGCCTTTCTGATATTACAAAGTTTGACTTTGTATCCACACTTTTATATAAAATAGCTTCCGGAATAGCCTGAATAAAGGTGTGGGTCGAATTACCCAAGCCGGCATATGCTTGTATCCTTACATTTACATAAACACCCCAGTCTGTAAGTAGTTTGTTATTTCGTTTATCGTTAATGTAAGTAGCAACAAGGCCAAGGTGCAGTTTGTTTTTGTTAATGGAGGTGCTGTCGTATGAATGGATCAGGTTTACATTATCTGTCAGATGCGGATCGTTGTTTATTATAGAGTGATAGTATTGCACAGAAGGGCCTAATCTTAAACTGGTAGTGCCCGCAAGGTTTTGAAACCGTAAGGTGGCATCGGCTGTATAATAGCCAAACCGGGCACGGTAAAAATCCTGGTACTCTCCGGTTTTGTTAAACGGAGTTTGATTACCCAGGCCAAAGAAATTTATAACATTAGGGAAATATGCTTTCACGGAAATTTCGGCGTCCGCCTTATCAATAGCATTTACCCAATCGCCGGTATAACTAAAACGTGTGGACCGCGATCCTAACGCCCTACCCAGTATAACCTGCTGCGAACTTCCCGGATCTTTACGAAAGCCCTGGTGAACATATTTAAAGCCTGCGTCGGCATACAAACCCTCGTCAAAATTATAGCCGGTTTTAAATATAGGCAGTATGGTATGATACAAATTGGTTGGTAAATAACCCACATTTGATGTGTCGTTAGATATATGCTTATCAACTAAACCTTGCGCTGCACCTATAAACGTGGCCGAATTAATTTTTTCATAAATGTTTACAGTTGGATTGGCATTTACTATATTATATTGTTTATGCCCATTGCCGCCAATTACCCTGATTTTTATAGGTGATAGCTTTTTATCTATAAAAACACTGTCATCACCCTTCGATATATAGATCCTAACTTCTTTGGTTATTTTAGGGTCAAAGATCCGCGAGAACAAAATGTTTTTACGGCTCTTGTCGGCCGATACAGTTGTTTGAATTATCAAACTTCGGTTAAGTGTGTCTCTTATACTAAACTTCTCACTTAAGTCGGTTGCTTTAATATCTACACGGCGATTAAAAAACCGGTAATAAACCTCGGCAGCTTGTTCCAGGCTGTTACGCCTTTTCTTCATCAGCGCCAATAGATCATCGTGCCGGATACGGTAAACAGCTAACGGCATTTTGCGTAAGGCATTTTCCAATACTTCATCAGTTAAAGCTGCAGCAAAGCTATGGGTTACCTGCATCCATTGTTGATGCCCAATTTGTGTCATAAACCGGGTGTTAAGCGTATGATCATTCAAAAAGAAATCGCTGATTGAGTTAGGCCCGGCATTATAACCTTTTAAGTAACGTGCCACCCATTGCCTGGAGGCAATACCCGGTATTAAGCCCTGATTTGTAAAAAAGGCTGCCGACCGGTCATGCGGAACAGCAGTGAAGTATCTTACGCCGTTCCTTATTTTGGCCTGCCATCGCCATTGGTCTTCATGCTCATCCCAGTCTCCTAAGAACCAGTCAAGCAAACGCGCCTTAAAAAACTCGATACTATCTATTCGGTTATTATAGTTTGCGTTTAATAATTTTATCATATTGCCTGTATTGATGGATGAATCGCTACCCGGCTCACGTTCATCTATCAAACATATTTTGCCTGCAAATTCTTTTTCATAAAACCCCAGATGCGTATCGGGAGCTACCCAACCAATGATGGGATTAGTATGGTTTACTTTAACGGCCGCAGCAAGCTCAGATGCTATTACGGCCCCATAAGGATATTGAGCAGACATAGCATCATTTAACCATGCTTTTGCAAAAGTTTGCCTTAATGCCTGCGGAAGCAGTATCAGAGGGTATTTCTCGATATTGCTCATGATATAACTTTTACCGGCGGCGTTTTTTAACAGCAACGATTTTGTTTGATGGCTACCACCGTAGCTTACAGGTTTTAGACCGCCCTGGTATTGGTCTATTTTAATAATTGGCAAAGTTGCTTTAACCGACCATTCTTTGCGGTAATTTTCGCCATAGATGATACGGTGAATCTTGCTTGCTTCATCAAATGATGGGTGGGCGGCAACGGCAATGCTGTCATCTTTAATTACTACGTCGCTTTTCTCTACGGGGATATGCACTTTGATAAAGGGCCTGTTATAAGTAAAGACTTTTTTAAACACACTGTCTTTTGCAGTGTTGGCATAATAGGTAAACTTCATGCTTTTGTCTATCATTAAGTCAACTGTTACATAGCCTGCTTCTTTTAAAGCGAATAAAGAATGTTTCCCCTTTTTTACAACAGCCTGTTTAGCACCGGCCCCGCTTACCACCTGCATTACACCGCCATCATTTATAAATTGTAAGCCATGTTCGTGTCCGGATACACGAACAACATTTGAGTCGATATTAAAAACCCTGTTTATCTCCTGTATCATTGTTTTATATAGCGGATGGCCATTGTCTTCCGCGTTGTCAAACGTGCCACGCAATATTGGATATAAAGCACCTAAACCAGGTAGGGGGACGTATAAGCTGCTTTTAACGGACGTTAATGGAAATAAATAATCTTGCCACACATAGCTACCGCCGTGGTGCCCATAAGTTACAAATGGATGATGATCGGCCAGGATGATGATCTTGTTTCGGTTTTTGTACAGCAACTCCCTAAACTTATCAATAACCTCTTCGTTGGTTTTGCAATCACAATCGGCATCGGGGTTGTCTTTGTTATAGATATAAAGCCACCATTCCGAGTCGAACGCTATTACAACAAGGTCATCATTAATGTTAATGGCGGTAGGATCTGGGCAGCCTTTTGCCGGCACCAATTTTAACAAGGAGTCTTTTTGTTCGGCTAAATATTCGCCCTCCAGTTTTATCTTCGCCAGGCCTTTTGGTCCCATCCGGTCCCAATCATGATTCCCCGGTACGAAGTATACAGGTGCACCTGCAGCGCGCAAGGGTTTATATTGTTGGTCTAATATTTTTTTTGTGCCTGCTTCTTCTGTACTGCCGGGTAAACCCATGCCTGTAGGATAGATGTTATCGCCAAGGTAAAGTACAGAGGTTTTGCCTTTCAATACTGTGCTTACAGCATGTTTCAAGACACCGTTTTGCTGCTTGTCCAGCTCGCCGGCGTCGCCAATTAAAATAATGCGGTATTTAACAGAATCCTGTGCGTGGGTTAAAAGCGCGGCAAATAAAAAGAGGAGTAAAAAAAGCTTCTTCATTAAAAATTATTTGGATCGATGTATGGCTCGCTTATTTAAGTAACGACGAAATAACAAAAGCAATCACCGAAATTACCAAACCAAACATAAAAACATTGTATGATGTTCTTAGTAAATGGTATTTGCGCCCCAATACTTTACCCTGGGCATACACATCTCTTATCAGGCTGCCGTATAAAAATTCGTTATCGTTAACCATGGTTACCATACCTTGCTTATATTCATCAAAGTCTGTGTTATAAAAATTGCCGAAAAACAACAGGTTTACGCTTCTGTCATCAACATCCTTTTTAGTAAAGATACCCTGCTGCAGGTTAGGCCGTGTAGCAAGGATTGAAAAAACTATCGTAACCAAATTAACGGTTAGCAACATTATGGCAGGTACAATTTGATTGTGATGGGCGCTCATATTGCGTAATAGCAAGCTTAACAAAAGAGAGATAATAATGGCGTTAACAGATATCATGATATGGGCTTTGCTATCGGCCATGTTGCTTAAACGCTGGTGATTGCCGGAAGTAAGCCTGAACATGGTTTCTACACCCTTACTCAACTCTTGTTTCTTATCATCATTTTTGAAGATACGTGTATTATCGTCCGGCATTAAAGGCGCAGTTTCTTCCTCTTTAGGTTTGTCTTCTTTTTGTTTGGCTTTATTTCCCAGCTCTTCCAGGTTTTTTTGCTTTGTTTCATTTAACAGCAATCTGCAGTAATCAGTGTGGTACTCATGTTCCTCCATCAATACCATTGTCTTTTTGCGCCAATCTTCCTTATTGATATCTGTGCCATGCACCGTGTTAAATTCTTTGCGTAGTAACTTGGTTTTTTCCTTGAAATCATCAGTGCCTAAATGGAACAGATCTGCATCACAGATAATGCTTTGCAAAATGTTGTTAGGGTTTTGCGGAAGTTTTGTGGCCAATATACATCCGTTTATAAGTTGTAGCAATTCGTCATCAAGATCAAACCCTTTCAAAAAATCAGCAGCTATTATAGCTCCTTTTTCTTCGTGATTTTCAACGCCGGCATAGTAGGCTATATCGTGAAACCAGGCCGCAACCAGCACCGCGAAATAATCTCTATCATCTAATTGATAGTGGTCGGAGATTTTTTTTGCTGCCGATACCACATCAGTTGTATGATTAATGTTATGATAAGTGAAAGTAGGATTGGAATGTGTTTTATAATACGATAGGACAAATTTTTTAACTTGTTGAAGTAGCTTGGTATAATTTGTTTTGGTGGCCATAGCTTAATATTTATCTATATACATATGGATATAGATAATGTTTCTAATCGGGATGAAATAGAGGGCTTGTAATAGCTTTACAGGTATCACAGTATCTTGCTACAACAGGTAGATTTATCTTTTTGAGATTCAGATTGCAACTAAAAAAGCCCAAGGAATTTTTTTCGGTGAGGTTTCTTTTTTGCGCCAATGGCAGCCCGTGCCTTTATCTTCCGGGCTGTTGATATGCTATCTTTTTTATGTGTGGCGACTGTAACAGTTGGTATGGGCTTATAACGTAGCAGGAATGGCACATAATTTACCACGGCTTGCGGACTGGGTTGATAGACTACTTTTTTGTGGAGCAGGCCATAAGTGCTTAAACAAAGTAACAAAACAATGAAGCCAATGGCGGCATTAAACACGTTTTTGGAAACACTTACCGTTGTTTTTTGTGCAATGGCGGCGGCTTCCTGCAATTGTAATACCTGGGTTTGCAATATCTCATTTTCGGTTTTTAACACTACCGAATTATTGTCTGTATTGCCATTTGATACGCTGTTCTGCACTATTGCCTCCTGCAGATCCATGCCGTTTCCATACCGGTTGTCCGGTAGTTTTTCAAGGCATTTATAAACAATGTTTAACAACCATATAGGCACCTGCATTTCATGCTCTTTCTGAGCGGTGGTCCAGTTTGCCGGTAGGTTTTGTTTCCTGGATGCCAACAGGTCCGGCACCGGTGCTTCCATGTGTGATATCATTACGGTGTTACGTGCAGTTTCGCCGTTATCATGCAGCGGGAACGGTACAGTGCCTGCCAATAACTCGTACAACACCACACCATAACTGTAAATATCAGTTTGGAAAAGCATTTGCCCCTCGTTCTGTTCGGGTGCCATAAATTCTATAGCTCCTGCGTGGCGCATGCTGCTACGGCGTTCCTCGTCTGACATTATTGACAAGCCAAAGTCGAGCAATACGTAATTGCCTGTATGCACATTGAATTTTACGTTGTCACTTTTTATGTCGCCATGCTTAACACCTACGTTATGACAGTGCGCCAACGCGCCGGCAAGCTGGTCGGCCAATTTAATGGTCTCTTTAATGGTGAATATTTTTTCGTGAGGTTCAGACAGCAATTCGCCCAGGTCCGGCCCCTCAATAAACTCCATTTCAATAAACGGCAGCGAGCCGCTTTCTGTAATACCCGAACTTAATATTTTAACAACGTTTGGGTTAGCAACTTCGTTTACTTTCTTTAATTTCTCAACCTCGTTTACAAATTTTCTGTAATTTTTGTCTTCAAGTGTTTCATCAGCAATAGGTGTAGGTAAAAGCTTTACGGCGCTTAGTATAGGCCCAATGCGCCTGCCTTTGTAAACTGAGCCTTGCCCACCGGTGCGTATTGCACCCATGTTTTCAAGCCCTTCCATTATGGTAAACACCTTGCTCATTATTTTTATTTCCCTTTTTTATAGCTAAATTCTACCACTGCCGTTTCGCCCAGGATTACCTGGTCGCCCTCGGCTAATTGGTGGCCAATGTTGCTTGAATGAAGTTTAATTAATGTATCGCTGCTTGCCGACCGGATCTTCACCTTATTACCCGGCGGTATGCCGCCTTCGTCAGCAAAAAGCATAAAACATCCTTTTTCATTGTTCCACTCCAGGTGCGCGTGTTGCCTGCTGATGTATTTGTTATGCTCGTTATCAATATCACCTGGAAATGCAATATGGTTGGTCCTGAAAAAACCGCCTTCTACCTGTGCTTTTTTCTCGCGGCCTATATTCAACTTGCCATCATCAGATTTTATCAAATAAATTGGCTTTTCGGCTTCTCCGCTTAATATCCTGATGTAGGCCGACCCTGATCTTTGGATCACGTGTTCTTTGGTGCGAATAAACAACGCTGCATTAATGCCGTCTAATTTTACAGCCTCGGGCGGAAACTTTTCATCAAAGTTAACCTCCATTTGCCAGTTGGCAGGTAAGCCTATATCAAAGTCGTCGGCAATGCGTTGCACCTCGTCTTTAAACTTTTCGGGCTCATCCAGGTACACGGCCGACTCATACATATGCTTATCGTTACCGCCTACAGCTATAAATAAGTTAATACCTTTAATGTTGTTACCTTCGCCGCCCTCTGATTTTTGTAGATTCTCTTTAATGCCGCGCAGTAAGGTATCGCGAACTTCTTTTACATCACTAGGGCCTTCATTATCCCGGCTAAATATTTTGAACATTTTCTGTAATTTAATTTGATGTTGTGTCCGGGCCTGCTGCGGGCGTTTCATCGCTTTGTGCTTCCACAGGTACAATTTTTTCTTTTACCGGAACAATACTTTTTATATAACCCTTTTTAATAAGTAACGGGATGATGTGCCTGCCCGCCAGGTGTACCGCGTCTGATGATCCCTTGGTCGACTCTATCCTTACGCACACAACTATATTGCCCGTACCCTTTGCCATAGGCGCGAAAAACACATACCATCCATCATTAATACTTTCCTTTTTCCAAATACGCTCGGGCGTGCCGGTTTTACCCGCAACGCTTAAACCCAATATGGGCACTTTTGGCGCACTTTGCTCTATCATGTATTGCGTTAATAACGCTGCGTATTTTGGGTCATTAGCCAGCCTGATACTGCCCTTAACGGGCTGCACGGCATCGCTCACCTTTAATACAAAACGATTGGTCACCAACTCTCCATTATTGGCCACGCCCGATACCAGCCTTGCAACAGCGGCCGGTGTAGCAATTAGCTCTCCCTGGCCCCATGCCATGCCCGAAATGCCCTTTGCCCGTGTACGCCTGATATTGTTTGGATCGTAACGTGGTTTGGTATTAAATTCGGTTTTGCGCCATAGCTCGCGCCATTTATCTTCCTGCGCAGCGTTATTGGACTGCTTGCCATAGTAGTATCCGCCTACGCCATGCAGGAACATCCCTGTTTTTAAATACAACGTGGCCATGTCTTCTTCTAAATGTTCCTGATTAGCTAACTTAATAAAGTACACATTGTTTGATTTTGCCACCGCTCTTTCCAAAGTAATTACGCCGGTCTCGTCGGGCTCAATGCCTTTGGTACGGATCCGCTCCCAACTGGCAACACTAAACTTCTTGTTGGCGGCTTCCAAGCCTAATTTATTAAAGGACGCCATGGTGGTTAACACTTTAGCTGTCGATCCCGGCTGCGTTGCATAGGTGAAACCCAAATCGCTTGTGGTGATCCATTGCGACAGCTTGTTTTGCTCATTAACAGGCATAGTCAGCTGATCCCAGTTATGAATAGGTGGGAGCGGATAAACTGCCGATGCCAATACGTCGCCGGTTGACGGTAACATGATTACTACGGACACCCGGTTATCGTACAACGACGTATCTGTTGCTATCGATTTTTGAATTTTAGTTTGCAGATCGGCATCTACTGTTAATTTAACATCGCGGTTGCGTTGTTTAAATTCTGCCACGGCATTACTGTTAATACCCGCTATAAGCAGAGGGGCCAACGCGCTATAATCTTTTTTGCTTACAGACATTTCTTTTACACCGCGTGGTAAAAACCGGTCTTCTTTAAATCTGCTTGCATGGGTATTATAACTGGCAACTGGCATGTTGAAGCCGCGTAGTTCGGCCGCGTGCTCATACTCGGCAAAGTAACCGTTGGTACTGCCGTTAAAAACACCGGTATTAACATCGCCTAACCAAAAAAACATTTGTTCTTCAAAAGGATAGTAACGGGTTAGCCGCTTGTGCATGGCCGAGTCAAGATTATAATTCTGTATACCTGACGAATCAAGCAACCGGCGCTGTTTCTGTATCAGCTGCGGATTACTGGTGGCCAATACCCGGCCGTCGCGATCATAAAGTGTACCGGCTTGCAGCCTGTTCATCAACACGGCAATACGCGGGTTGTAGCTAAACATGCGTGCGCCGCTTCTGTCGGCAACGAGGGCAGGTTTCACTATCCATTTAGCATTACTGAACAGATAGCGTGATACATTTACGGTAAGCAATAGCATGCCTAAACACGCCATAGCTAAAGCGGGCACAAGGTTACCATCCTGTTGTTTGGTGATAAAGCTCATTTGCACCGGCGTGCCTTTTACTCTTGACGCTGAAAGTAAAAACCCGGCGGCTACAAAGTTGGCAACCAATGATGATCCGCCATAACTTTCGAAGGGGAGCGATACCCCTGATAACGGTAGCGCCCCGGTTGATCCGCCTGCTATCAGCAAAAACTGTACGAAGGTACAAATGCCTATACCCGCGCATAAATAAAACAGAAAAGGTGTACCCGTTTGCCGGCCTATAATAATGGAGCGATGCAGGTACAATAAAAATATAAGGAAGATGCACACGATGCCTGTCCACCCAAAATCTTCGCCAATGGAGGGCAATATCATGTCGGTATGTGCTTCAGGGATGGTTTTTGCAAATCCTTCGCCCACACCCTGCCCGGTTATGCCCCCGCTTGCCATGGCCCATAGTCCGTTGGCTACCTGGTCGCCACCATAAACTTCGTTGTCCCAGGCATCTTGCCATATCGCTTTACGATCAACCAATCGCTGTACAGGCCCCGGTATTAATTTGTCCAGGTGTGGTATTTTATCAATAGTTAAAAAGCCGGCTATAATGATCAATGCCATAATAGCCGACTCGCTGAGCTGTTTCCTTTTAAATACGGTTACTACAACCAACATAATAATGGTTGCTAAAGCAGACAGCCAGACGTTTTTGAAGATCCAGGTTATGAGTACATAAAAGATAACGGACCCCGCCATGAACAAAAAATCGCCCCGCGAAAACGAGAACAGGATAATGAAGGTAAAGCAAATTACCATAGCCGGGCCCAAATCGCCCAATATTAAGAACAGGAAAAGTGCAATAGCAATTGATATAACGGCGAAAGAAAAGAAAGAGAATCGTTTTTTAAAACTGGCATACTCGCTGATGAACCGCTCATTGGCAGCAAAAAATCCCGCCAGGAAAATGATCACCAGGTATTTTACAATTTCGCTGGGCTGGAAGCCAAACAAGTTTACTTTCACACCGCTGCCTTCGGGCCCCGAACCAAAGCGGATGGTTAGCGCCAATAAGCCTATAGCTATAATTATCCATGGCCATCCGTTTGCTGCCTTGCGGTTGTTTTTAAAAACCAACAGGCGATAAAGTGTTGAATCGGCTGTGAACCGGCGCATATTAAATAGGAGCATACCAATCATGGCCGCAAAGCCCAGGGCAAGGTACACCAGTGTATCTTTAGCCAAAAAACGGTCGCGTAGCGGGTCCTGGAGGCTTAATAAGGTTAAGAATGATAAACCGGTTAGCACCATTATAAATGGCAGTATCAATTGGTCGGCGGTGCTGAATTTCCAGTTTAAAATTAAGTGAGCCAGGGCAAAACAACCGAAAAAACAGATTACGATGGTTAAAAAGGATAAATTAAATTCGCCCGGTGTGCGGATGATGAATGACCGTTCTTTTTTAAGGATGCTAAAGTCGCGGGTTGATAGGAGCCTGATGGTGTGCGGTGCGCGATTAAAGTTGAAAACCCTGTCCTCGTCTAAATTGTCAGTCCCTGCAGAAAAGCCGAACTGGTAACCCGGTTGCAATGGCAAAACCTCGAACGCTTTGCCCGCCGGTAAGTTTTTAAATGTGTAACGGCCCTGGCCGTCGGTTCGCGCAAATGCCACCAATGATTGCAGGTGCTGTTGCTTTTGCTCATCCAACACATACACCCGTTTTACACCGGTTGTTTGTTCGGTTTTTGTTGATACCAGGTCCGTTTCTTCATCGTTATAGGTGCTGTCCTGGGGCAACACTAATTGCAAACGCACTAAAACACCGGCAACAGGCACTTTCTTTTCAACTATCAGCCCGGATATTGAATTTCCGGATGAGCCTACATCGGTAACTGCAGGCAATACAGGCGGCTTGGTTCTTTCCTCCACAAACCGTAAAGAATCATCTCCGGTATATCCTAATAATGATCGCGACACAACTACCCGTTGCTGAAAAGATTTGCCGCCCTGGTTCATCGCCGTGTCGGCATTAATATCGTACCGTTTTTTATTTAGCTCGCCTATGTTCTCAAACTTGCGGCCGGCTTTCGCCCTTTCGGCAATAACTTTTTCAATAAGATCTATATCGCGTTTGTCTTCGAAATAATAACCGCGCTCCAATAACCTGCGGACATTTTTTGCAGAGTTCTTCGCGTTAAGGTTGACCATTGTGCCGTCTTGTAAACGTTTGGCAACGTCGGTAAAATTTCGCTGTTCGATATAATATAACCGCCCAAAAAGCAGGATTAATACAAATGCTATCAATGAAAGAAACAAGCGTTCCTTTTTCCTGCCGACTGGTATTGTAGTTTCCTGATCCATTATTTTTGCTTGTTAGAAACAGGAACGGAATCGGTCTTGAAATTTTGCAGGCTACCGCTAATAAATTTATTACCGGGGATAGCAAACAGGTTTTGTACGGCAACCGCACAATTATCAAACTTTACGCTTTTTAGCAGTAAAGCATTGTTATAGGCAGTTACACCGGTTTTAAAGTTTTTGATAGTTAAGCTGTCCAGCATCACCAATTTACATGACTGCGCCAGGCTGAACGCGGCACCATTGTAACCGCTATCGGCAACCAGTTCTATCTTTCCACCGGCCTTTATAAACAAGGTATCGCGGTTAATTTCAATGGCCCTACTGATGTTTATCGGGGTGGAAAATGCCGTGTCTGTAAGTATAAGCAAGTTTCCTTTTAAGCCATTTATGGCATTTTGTAATTTAATTTCAAGGGCACTTTGTTGTTTACCGGCGGGAAGTGGCACGGCATCGGCTACAACGGTGAAGGTTTGTTTATTTTTCACGTATTGCCAAACGTTGCCTCCTAAAAATACCAGGGTTAGTATGGCTAACGCCACAACTATAAATCCGTTATTTTTTTGGGGCATAATTTCGGCGTTTGCATGGTTTACAATTGGGGCCGGTGATTTAACAGGCTCAGTCGCTACCGGCTGTTCGTTTTTTTTTTGACCTGCCGCAGGCATGGTGGCGTCATGTTTCAAGGCTTGTTTGTCGTTTTTAACCAACACTACCGTAATATTATCCCGCCCTCCGTTGGCGTTTGCAGCATCGATAAGCTGCTTAGCCTTATCTTTTAGTGAAAGCCCTTCCTTTGTGATTATTGCCGCAATATCGGCGCTTGTTACCAGGTCGGTTAAGCCATCGCTGCAAAGCAGCAGCATATCGCCCGATAAAAACGGTGATTGACCGGTCTCGATATATTCACTGTCTTTTGCCAGGTTGGCCTCAAAACCGAGTGCTTTGTTAATCTCGTTTCGTTTTGGGTGCGCCATTGCATCCGCCTCGTTCATCCGCCCGGACTCTTCTAAAAACCCAACAAATGATTGATCGTGCGAGATCTTAATCAATGAATTATCGCGCAGCAGGTATAAACGCGTATCGCCAACATGGGCATAATAAAACTGGTTACGTTCAATATCTATTAATGCAAGGGTGGCAACGCAGGCCATGCTATCGTGTTCTTTAACGCGTTTTTTCTCGTCAAGTATTTTTTGATTGGCCAGGTTAAAGCAGTCAATCATTATGGGGATGATCTCGCCTGTTGGTTTGCTTAGCCGTTGTAATGTAGCCTCACGGGTCAGTTCGGCCGCAATTTCACCACCCGAATAACCGCCCACACCATCAATTACGCAGGCAATAATAAATTTGCTGTCGGCAGTAGTTTGCGCAATAAACGTATCCTCGTTATTTTTTCTTTCCCTACCCGTGTCGGTTAGCCCAAAAAACTGATCAGCCATTGTTTCGTCGTGAGTTTTTAATATCCAAAAAATGAGTTGCTAATAGCGCAACAACAATAAATAACAACCCTGCCGATAGTATTTGCGATATCATACCGTTACGATTTAAATATATTAACGCCAACTATACCATTTAGCAATATCCTTGAGTTTACCGGAAGCTCAACCCACGACGGCGAATTAACGTCACTTTTTTCCACCTCGTTCTCATTTAAAATGGTGCGTTCGCCAAATGATGCCAGGTAAAACTTACCGTCAGATTTATTGAACCGTATTTGCAAATGCGGCGTGTTTACCCATTCGGTTGGTATTTTAAAGATGTTTGATTCTTCGCGTGTTTCTTCATCTCCGGATATAATAATTTCATCATCCTTCATTATAAATTCAACTTTTTTACCCGCAAACTGCTTTTCGGGAAGGATGGTTTCAAAACGGGCAAAAGTTTTTTTACGGGCATCCGTCGGTGCATCCTCGTCATATTCAAGATCCTCTATATAAGGCAATTCATAATAACCTTCGCTATAATAGTTAAACCCTTTTAGTACATCCTGGCTTACATCAAATGTTTGAGCGATGCCCGTTTGCCGCGGAATAAAAGTTACCCTTAAATTTTCCTCTTTTTTTGTACTGCCCGGTAACAACTTACCCATAAAGCCGATATCACCGCGCTCATAATCAGGGTGTGATACAAGCCTGAACACCCATTTAGAACTTGAAGGCACTACTGTTTTACCCGCTGCACGGTATTGCTTCAGTTGCTCGTAAAATTTTTTTACCGTTTCATTTACGATCAGGCCGAATATGCCCTGTTTGTTATTCATAAACTCTTGATAATCATCAGAGTTAAAGCTAATAATATATTCGTGGTAAAATACTATCCGGTCGGCAAACGATAGCTGGCGGATTGAATCGTTAAACTTATCAATTACATAATTGTAAACATCATCGGGCGTAAGCAACTGCTGTTTCTTTTTACCGCTGGTATTCTCGCTGGTTAAAAACCAGTCTTGCAGTCCAATGCGTTCCCAGATAGAAGTCTTCGGATCCATGTAAAATAGGGGTTGTGGAGTAAATAAAAATCAATAACACAATTAGCCGCTTAGATGTTTTAATCTAATTTATTATCCGGCGTATTTATCAATTAGCAGGTTCCTTATCTACGGTATCAACCAATGTAGTATCCGGGTCATAAGGGTTTAGTTTTCTGGCCTTTTCCAATTCCTCTTTTGTAGTAGCTTTCATGAGAGAATCTGTGATCCTGATTTTTTCGCGATAGAGGGCGTGAGCTTTTTTTGCTGTGGCAATACTATCAGCCGTTGCGGTGCTATCTGTTACCGGGGTTGAAATAACAGTTTTTTGATCGGTCGGCTTATTAAACAACAAATAAGCTGCATACCCCATGGAGCCAACCATCAACAACATTAATAGCGCGAAAACAGGTTTTGACATCCGGATCATATTATCGTTATCAGGCTGATATGCGGCAATCGGTTCAATAGCTGCAGCCGGTTCCTGTTGCACGATAACGGCTTCAGCCTTTGGGCTATCATCCAATTTTATATTGGCTATACTGTGTTGTATAATAGCCTCATGCAGTTCCATGCCATTGGCGTACCGGTTTTCCGGCGATTTTTCAAGGCATTTATAAGTAAGGTCAAGCAGCCATTGAGGTACATCCATTTCCTGCTCCTTTTGCTTCTTTGGCCATCCGGCAGGCAGGTTTTTCTTCCTCAGCTTTAAAATATCGGGCACGGGCGATTCCATATGCGCCACCATCACCGTATTTCGTGCAGTTTCGCCACTATCTTCCAGTGGAAAAGGAACTGTACCGGCTAATAACTCAAATAATATTACCCCATAGCTATATACGTCAGTTTGGGTCAGCATTTTACCCTGATTCTGCTCCGGCGCCATAAATTCGATAGCACCGGCATGGCGCATGCTGCTCCGGCGTTCCTCGTCTGACATGATAGACAGACCAAAATCCAACAAAACATAATTGCCCGAGTGTACATTGAACTTTACGTTATTGCTTTTAATATCGCCATGCTTAACGCCCACATTATGGCAATGCGCCAGTGCGCATGCAAGCTGGTCGGCCAGTTTAACAACTTGTTTTAGTGTAAATATTTTATCGTTGGGCGGCGATATCAGTTCGCCAAGGTCGGGCCCCTCAATAAACTCCATTTCGATAAAAGGGAAGGAGCCGCTCTCGGTGATGCCAGAGTTTAATATTTTTACCACATTGGGGTTGGGCACCTCGTTTACCTTTTTAAGCTTATCAACTTCGTTCAGGAAATTGCGGTAATTTTTATCGTCCTCGCTTTCTGATTGGATTGGCGTGGGAAGCAGTTTAACTGCGGTAATGATAGGCCCGATACGGCGACCTTTATATACCGAACCCTGGCCACCCGTTCGCAATGCGCCCATGTTCTCAAGTCCTTCGGTAATGGTAAATACTTTGCTCATGCGTTAATCAGGACCAATTGTCCCTCAGCAATAACAAATATTTTTGGATTTAGTTTAAGCTATCGAACGTATTCTTTCTTTAATAAAACATAAAATTTACGGGTATTGTTACCTTTAACGAAATAAAGACTTATGGCAGAAAACAAATTATTAAGAATGGACAATGTGGGGATAGTTGTTGAATCTCTCGATACGGCCATTTCATTTTTCCAGGAGATAGGCCTGAAGCTTGAAGGTAAAGCTACTATTGAGGGCGAATGGGCAGGGCGGGTTACCGGCCTTGGCGATCAACGTGTGGAAGTTGCCATGATGGTGACTCCCGATGGCCACAGCCGATTGGAACTATCTCAATTTATCAGGCCGGCAGTTGTTTCAGATCATCGCGCGGCGCCGGTAAATGCGCTGGGCTACCTGCGCGCAATGTTTGCCGTTGAAGACGTTGATGAGCTGGTGACAAGGCTTAAAGAAAAACATGGTGCACAGTTGGTTGGTGAAATGGTGCAGTATGAAAATTCTTACCGGCTTTGTTACGTTCGCGCAGCCGACGGATTGCTCATCGGACTGGCGCAGCAACTTTTTGTCTGACAATTCTTTAGGCGGTACTGATCTTCTACCAAAGAGCTATGCCGCAGGTAGTGGACATGGAAGTTGCTATTAATTAAACTTAACCTTTACATTCCTAAACATAAAGGGATTGTCGCTTATCCTCAGGGTTTTCCCGCTCGCAGTCGTAATATCCTTGAGAATGACCTCCTTAGTTATCACATAAGGAAATTTTTCCTGGTAGTTGGCATCTTTCATTTCAGGGTTAAAATTGGTGAAGATAGCGGGCCCGTCGTAGTTATCCGGGTGCTTTGAATCGTCAATTCGAAGTTTTTCAATGGTGATCCGTTCAGGCATATAGCATGTGTAGCCGAAATTATGCTGCCCTGAATTTGACCCGCCTATCAGCGAAGCTCTGGCAGGTTTGCCGCCCGAAGGTACAAATACACAGTTGCGGATCAGCACCTCTCCCTGCCAGGTACTGCCATAGTCGGGGCGCAGGTTGACAAAACTCCGTGCACGAACGGTGGAATTTTCTATTGTCAGGAGCCCGCTGCCAATGGCATTGATCCCCATGTGTCCGAGGGTTGAGTTGCGTATGGTAGCATTGGCAACCCCTTGATGGGCATCAAACCGGGAGAGGGTACAGCTATCATAAAGCAGGTTTTTGCAAAAGTTTGAACCTAAAATACCCCAGTACCGATCATCGTCGATGTCATTTGTCTGGCTACAATTCACGAAGGATACATTGAGCGCATGGTTGGCGTTAAGATCATAGGTGCCCATTGATACAGGTTTCCCCGCCGCGCCGATAGTGCTATAGGTGCGGTGCCCCGTCAGTATGGTGTTTTTTATGGTTACATATGCGCACTCACCAATGTCGATAAAACCTCCATATGGCGCACCGTGGTCTCCTTCGCCCTGGATATTGTGTTTCAGTCCTTCAACAAGCACATGTGACCGTCTGATCGAAATACCCCGGCTATAATAGGTATAATTCGATTCGACTTTATTGGCGATTGTGGTAAAATTGCCCCCCGTAATTTTCAAAAGGTTTTGATCGATGGGCAGAGCGGTGATATCCGTTATCTGTTCGAAATCCCAGATGATGGGCCCGCTCATATCCACGTTACCATTTTTGTCTACTACAAAAATATCAGTCTGCGAAGAGCCATTGTTTTGATTTAGCCCGAACCGGATGTATTGCTTAACTTTTGAATTAGTAACCGTAACTAAACATGGCCCTGGTAATTGCGTGTCAATTTTTTTCTGGTTCCTTTTGAGTGAGGAAATGTTGCCCGGTTTAAACGGCTTTTGGCTTGAACTTACCATAAAAACGGCCGCATTGCGGTTTTGCACTTCGGTGTCATCAATAATGAAGGTGGCAGTACCAAACTCAGTGTCTGTCCGGATTATCGCCGTGCGCTTCTTTCCACTAATATAATAAGTGGCTCCCGGGTCGGCTTTAACCAACAGGCTGTGAAGGTTGGCAAACGCGTGGGTTGCGGCTATAGCATCTATGTCATCGGTCTTACCATCACCCTTGGCGCCGAAATCGCTGTAACGAACAGATCCAGCTGCTTTAAACTTAATAACATCTTTTGGCGATACATTAATATTTAACTCCCCGTTATCGTTGACGGATACGCGGGTATTCTGCTCAAGGGATGTGATCACCACATTGTTTTCAGGCAGGTCTCTATTCTGTGCCTGAGTTATCGGTACACAGTTTAAAAAGAGGAACATTGACAGTATGTATTTCATAGAATTAGTTTATAAAAAATGGCTGGAAAGATCACCTAACCGAGCGTGTCGACTGGTAATCGATACTAAACTAATAATTAATACACGCATTTAATTTTTTTACGCGCTTTTTCTAATTATTAATATAACTTACTGGCTTGCATAAATTACCAACTACACCTAATAAAAATGCCCGGCATAGCCGGGCAATAAATTGATTTTTCTTTGGTTAAATTTACTCGTTATAATTTGGGTCAAATTCCACAATCCATTCAATACCATATTTGTCTCTAAACATTCCGGCGTATGTACCCCAGGGGCTGTCGCCAATTGGCCCTTCAATGTCGCCGCCTGCTGATAGTCCGTTAAATATTTTGTCCGCTTCTTCCCGGCTTTCGGCGCTCACTACTATTTTAGACCTGTTTTCGCTTTCGTTTACCCGCCCCATAAATTCCGGAACATCATTGGCCATTAACACGTTGTGTTTGCCAAGTGGCAAAGCGATGGTCATTATTTTATTTGCTTCCTTTTCTGCCACCGGAAATTCAGCGCTTGCCAGGTCCTTGAAACGAATGACCTTTGTAAATTCTCCGCCAAAAACTGACTTGTAAAAAGTGAATGCTTCTTCGGCATTTCCGTTGAAGTTGATCCATGGGTTAATTGTTCTCATAATTTTTAATTCTTAAAAGTGATTGTAAGTTTTCTTTTTATGTTTTCTACGATAAGGTGGCCAACAGTTCTTCCAGGTTTTTTAAGGTCATGGTGAAGCCTATTTTGAAGCCCTCCAATAATTTCTCCAATCGCTCAAACGATTCATTATAAATGACAATGTCCACTTTGGTTATGCCATTTTGTTCGCTAAAATTGTAATCCCAATCAGAACCCGGCAGTTCGCGGTTTTCGTCTTTATCTGAAAACGCGTTGTACATCTTAAAATTGGTTTTCGGCGTAATGGAAGTAAATTCCTGCACCGACCAACGCTCCTGCCCATCGGGGCTTATCATCGCGTAAAATCGCCGCCCGCCAACTTCAAAATTCATATACTTGGTTTTAGCACGCATAGGTGCAGGGGCGCCCCATTGATCAAGCAGTTCGGCTTTGGTAAAGGCATCCCATACTAAAGACTGTGCCGCATTAAATTCCCTGGTTATATAAACCGTTTTCGCTGCCTTGTCAACGTTAAAATCAAATAGCAAATCGTTGTTCATTATTTCTGTTTTTTAATTGTTGTTAATAAATGGTCAAGCTGGTTAAATTGAGTTTCCCAGTTTTGTCTGAATTGGGCTAACCAGTGGTCAAATTCCTGCATTTTCTTCGCGTTAAAATGGTAATAAATTTCCCTGCCACTCTGCTCAGGCTTAATCAATTCGCATTCGTATAACACTTTAATATGCTTCGATACGGCCTGCCGGGTCATATCAAATTTTTCGGCCATAACGTTTGGCGTCAAAGCCTGGATGGCCAGTAAGGTTAAAATAGCCCGGCGTGTAGGGTCGGCAATGGCTTGAAATATATCTTGTTTCATTCTTGGATTATTAATTGTGCAACTCTCAGGTTGCAAATATATATGCAACTTTTGAGTTGCGCAAATTTATTTGCATTTATTTTTTATCGAGATAATGATGACAGATTTAAGCAAGATTTTAGAATAAGTGTTTGGTTGCAAAAGCCCTGCCTGAACCGGATTTAAGGTATCGCTCAAAATCGTAAGCCTTATATCTGTCAGGAAATGAACAGCACCAAACGAGTTTAACGGGTAGATGTGGTTTAGTAGCGGGTACATATCCCTTCTTATGGCGTGCATATCTTTCTTTTAGATTTACCGTGCAGCCTACATAATGCTTGCCATTATTTAGTTCGAGGATGTAAACGTAATACCACATTGGAAAAGGTTGATTTGGTTGTAAAATAAGAAAACCCCGGCAAATACTATTTACCGAGGTTTAATTTGTTTGGTGTTTTAGCGACCAAAACCCTCCTTCGCGACCTACTGGCGGATTTCATCCGCCGTAGCCCACTTCGGCGGGCGAAGGCGGAGAGGGAGGGATTCGAACCCTCGATACCCTTTTGAGGTATACACACTTTCCAGGCGTGCTCTTTCGACCACTCAGACACCTCTCCGTTTATTATTAGTGGAGCGCAAAGTTAAAATAATATTGCTTCGTCCCGCATAAAAAAAGCGAAGCACCCCGCCGGGTACCTCGCTTGTATAAAAAATAACCAAAAACTATATTTCCACTTTTAATTACAGGGTTGCTGTAACAATCAATGTACTATTATAGAGTGTTTAAGTTTGAATTAGTTTAATTGCCGCCAAAATTTTTATGGTAACAATGCAGATAAACTTTTTTAGCTTATGTTTGCTATCAATAGCCAAACAGGCAGTTTGGCTCATAAAAAAGCCTGTGCAATTTAATGTTAAGCATCAACGAGATCAAAAAACCCATTGCTGCTGATATTGATGTTTTTGAGGAGCGTTTTAAGGCCTCCATGCAAAGCTCAGTACCGTTGCTGGATCGTATCACCCATTACATTGTTAAGCGTAAAGGCAAGCAAATAAGGCCGATGTTTCTTTTTTTTTCGGCCAGTATTTGCGGGGGCATTAATGAGTCTACCCATCGCGGTGCAGCTTTGGTTGAATTGCTGCATACCGCCACTTTGGTGCATGATGACGTGGTTGATAACTCTTACCAGCGCCGTGGTTTTTTCTCAATAAACGCTTTATGGAAAAATAAAATAGCCGTTTTGGTGGGCGATTACCTGCTGTCAAAAGGCTTATTGCTTTCTATAGATAATGGCGATTTTAAGCTGCTCAAGATCGTATCAGAAGCGGTAAAGCAAATGAGCGAGGGCGAATTGCTGCAGATTGAAAAAGTGCGCCGCATGGATATAGGCGAACCTGTTTATTACGACGTTATCCGCCAAAAAACTGCATCGCTTATAGCGGCCTGTTGCGCTTGTGGCGCGGCATCGGCGGGGGCTGATGATGAAACTACAGAAAAAATGCGCCTGTTTGGCGAGAAGATAGGCATCGCTTTCCAGATCAAAGACGATATGTTTGATTTTGGCACAGATGATGTGGGTAAACCGCTGGGCATCGATATCAAGGAAAAGAAAGTTACCCTGCCGCTCATCTACTCGTTAAATAACAGTGATGGTGCCACTAAAAAGAAAATAATTAACCTGGTAAAGAACCATAACGACGAGCCTGAAAAAATTGCCGCCATTATTAAGTTTGTTAATACTACCGGCGGGTTGCAATATGCCGAAACCCAGATGAAAAAATACAGGGACGAAGCTTTTGAAATATTAAACACTTTTCCGGAAAGCGACTCGCGCCTCGGGCTTGAGCAATTAGTGAGATTTACGACAGAAAGAGACAAGTAATGGCAAACGAACTTGTATTTATAGCCGGATTTTTAGTTTTCATTTTTATAATGATGGCTATTGATTTGGGTTTATTTGGCAAGGCAAACAAACCGGTAAGCCTTAAACAAGCCGGCTTTATGAGTGCCGTTTGGGTTTCGGTTGCGCTTGGTTTTTATGTGTTGATACTAAACTTCGGGGAACTGTTGCACCATGTGGATAGCTTTGCCGCTTTAAAAGAGATCAATGCAAAAAACCTGCATAATCTGCAATTAAACCCTAAGGATTTTGAAGGCGGGTTAGCACTGTACCGCAAAAACCTGGGCCTTGAATTTATTACCGGCTATGTGGTTGAGTATGCCCTTTCGGTTGATAATATTTTTGTGATGGTGCTGATATTTACCGCTTTCGGCGTTGATAAAAGGTATTACCATAAGGTATTGCTTTGGGGGATAATTGGCGCGGTGGTAATGCGCTTTCTGTTCATATTTGTTGGGGCGGCGCTTATAGAAGAGTTCCATTGGATCCTGTACCTGTTTGGCGCGTTCCTGGTTTATACCGGTGTAACTATGTTTATTAACCGTAACCAGGAAGAGAACATCGACCCCGAAAATCATACCGTAGTAAAGCTGGCGTCTAAATATTTTTCGGTACATCCACAGTTTGAGGGTAGTAAGTTTTTTATTAAGATTGATAAGAAAAAGTTTATTACGCCCTTGTTCCTGGTGCTGCTCATCATCGAGGTTACCGACCTTGTTTTCGCGGTCGATTCTATCCCCGCTATATTCTCAGTAACTAAAGATCCATACATCGTATTCTTCTCCAACATATTCGCCATTATGGGCCTGCGCTCCATGTTCTTCCTGCTGGTTAATATTATTGATAAGTTCCATTACCTTAAAATTGGGTTGGCCGCATTATTGGTCTTTATCGGCCTTAAAATGCTGGCAGCAAATTATGTTGATGAGATAGGTTTAACTACCGGCCGCTCGTTATTGGTGATACTTGGTATTTTGGTAATAAGTGTTGTGGCATCGCTGGTGTTCCCTAAAAAAGAAGAAGCGCATAAATAATTATCCTATGGAAGATAACAATAAACCGGTTGTTCCTTCACTGTTTGAATGGGCAGGCGGTATGCCCATGTTTGAGCAGTTGTTTAACCGCTTTTATGATAAGGTATTGGCGGATGATATCCTGGAGCCGGTATTTAAACATATGTCGCCGCAGCATAGGGTACATGTAGCGCATTTTGTGGCCGAGGTTTTGGGTGGCCCGAAAGTATACAGCGAAAGTGAGGGCAGCCATTTCAAGATGATCCAAAAGCACCTGGCCAAACACTTAACCCAGCAACACCGCAAACGCTGGATGGAATTATTGCTGGAAACTGCCGACGAATTACAATTACCCGATGACCCCGAATTTAGATCGGCATTTATGGCCTATTTAGAATGGGGCACCCGTATAGCAGTACTCAATTCTAATTTAGATAGCCTGGATGAAGATCCTAACATGCCTATGCCAAAATGGGACTGGGGCGTGCCGGGCGGCCCTTACATGGGATAGGGACTGCGCCAAATAACATATAGATGTAAATAACCCGCTCATCTCAAATCTCATATCTCAAATCTCACATCTAAATATTAACTTCGTGAATGCACGGTTTAGATCTTAGCCTTTTTAAAATAACACCCCTTGGCGTGTTGGACATATTGGTGGTAGCCTTTATTATTTACCAGCTTTATAACCTTATACGTGGCACCATAGCAGTAAACATCCTGTTGGGTATGGGTGTAATTTACGCGCTTTATTTTGTGGTGAGGCTGCTGCATATGCCGGTACTTACCGAGATCTTAAGCTATTTTAAAGATGCCAGTATAATCGTTATCATAGTCGTATTTCAGCAGGAGATACGGCGGTTTTTACTATTGGTAGGTAAGAATGCCTCGCTGCAGCGCAACAAAGCCTGGTGGCGCTATTTCTTCGGTAAAACGCAGGACGAGAAAAACAACTACGCGCGCATTAAACCCATTATTGATGCCTGCAAGATATTAAAGCAAACCCGTACCGGCGCGCTGATAGTTTTCGCGAAGTATTACGATGAGCAATTTTATCAGAATAGCTGTGAGGTGATGGACGCCAAGATCTCTAAACGATTATTGGAAGCCATATTCCAAAAAACCAGCCCCCTGCATGATGGCGCGGTAGTTATCGCAGAAAATAAAATTAAATCGGCCAGCTGTATTTTGCCTTTGACGGATAAGGTAGACCTGCCTGCACAGTTCGGTTTGCGTCACCGTGCCGGCATTGGTGTTACCGAGGCTAACGAGGCAACGGCTATCATCATATCCGAAGAAACCGGCGAGATCTCGTACGCCAAGCAGGGCAAAGTTAAAATGAATATCAGCTTTGCCGAGCTGGAGAAATTACTGAATAAAGATTTTTCTATTTAAACGCTAAGGGCGAACTTCAACGCCATCCACAACTTTTTTAGGCGATACACTTTGATAATATACCCGTGGTTGGGTTTTCCCGACTACCGGCATAGTATAACCTGTTTTGTCGGTTTGCACTATGGGCATATGCGGATCTGTATTTCTCGGTTTGGCAATAGGCATACGGTCGGAGTTAACAGTAGCCATAATTTCTGTAAGTTGGTTTAGCGTGATATTTTCCGGAATGATATAAGGACTTGCTGCGAAACTGGTATCTGACAACTTCTTTCTGTTCGTGTCTACCGTTAATTTCGTCATTTTCTCAAACCAATCTGCATTAGCTTTAGATTTTAATAGCGGTAGTAAGTAATTAGTAGTACTACATGAGCAATAAGTATTGCTGAAAGGTTTTCGAGTAGCTTTTTTCGGGAAAAGTGTAAAGCTTGTCTGCTGTGCATTTACCGCTATAGTGCCGGTTAGCATAACCAATGTTGCAAATAATCTTTTCATGATGTATAAGGTATTACACTAAGTTAATAGTATAAAGTATTGTTCCCTAATTATTTAACAGATTTAACATTTGGCAGATGCAGAGGCGGGTTAAAATTAGTTTAGGCTATCCAATAATTTTGTAAGCGTGATTTGATCTGATTGCAGGTTAGCGCTGTGAAAAATCATCCGGCCTTCTTTGTCTAACAATATCATTTTAGGTATGGCGATAATGTTGTACAGCGTTCCAATTTTTGTTCCCTGGTCCAGGTACTGCGGCCAGGTCATGTTGTTTTTGCGGATGCCATCAAGCAAATTTTGTTTATTAGTGTCCCAGCTTATGCCTATCATCGCCAATTTTTCTGCCGGGTATTTTTTGCGGATATCTTTAACAAAAGGCATTTCGGCCATGCATGGACCACACCAGGTTGCCCAAAAATCAAGCAGTACATAACGCCCTTTCAACTGGGTTAGGCTGATTGTTTTACCATCAACACCAACTACCATAAATGCAGGCGCCGGTTGGTTCATTACCAGCGGGACAGCTTTGATCTTATGCTCAAATTTTTCGACTAATGCTTTACCCTCAATGCTATTAATGAATTTAGGAAATGTGCTTTTGGCGAACGCAAGTTGTTCTTGCAGAAATGCTTTGTCGTCACTTAGCAATTGATTTAACTGCGAACTTTGATTAATGAAAAACCAAAAAGAATAATAGTCGTCGGGATATTGTTTTAAGTATGACATATCCCTGCGGGTGTAAGCTTTGAAATACAGGTTAAAAAGCGTCCGCAACGAATCATTTTTATTATAGTTGGGATTTTGCTGTGTAAAAGTATAAAGTGGTGCGGCTACATCTTTAGAGTATGTCTCGCGCATCTTGATAATTCTGCCCCAGTGTTTATTATCTAACGTGTCAAAAACCACGGTGGCATTATTTATGGATGTATAACCCAATTGCCATTCATTATTAGCCCGGTTGGTATTCGGTTTATAGTGTAAAGTTATACTGGCTGGTTTATCGCTTATAAAAAAGTCATTGGTATAGCCGGTATGAGTAGTATCTATATAGCCAATGGTCACAGCGATCAATGGCGAATAATATTCCCCCGTGATAATAGCCGTTTGCGCAGCATGGATAGTATCGGTAACAGCCGGATCTTTGCCATTATCATAACGATACCATACCCGTTTTGGATTAATCGTGCTATCAAATTTTAAGGTAAGGTTAAAGGTTTTTTGCGCGTAAACGGTACATGTTAATAACACTATAGTTGTAGACAAGAGGGCTCTTCTAAACATTTTAGGTTTTGGTTTAATGCCTGGTGGAGCAAAGGTAGGCCGGCCGCTTATCACAACCTAAATATTTAACTTTTTTAACAGTTGATTATCAAAATGTTAAAATTTGTAAAATGAGAAGGAAGATTAGTTATTAAAGATTGAGCGAGGCACAGATTTAAGTCAAGCTATAAATACTGATGCTGACCGGTAGCCCAATGTCATTAAGTTAAGGGAACCCCATCGGGGTTCAAGGTCGGTAGTAGTAGAAGAGATCCAAGAAATACCGTGCCGTCAGGTACGGAACTTCGCCGATGTGGCGTACCTGACGGCACGCTAAAATAATTATATAATTTTTTCTACCGACGTTTTGCACCTAACGGTGCATTTTTTAAAATGATCGACCTTAACTTAATGACATTGCCAATAGGGTCTACCCTTTAGCACCCATGCAGATCAATGCATAAATAATAGCAACGTTTATGGGTAGCCCCGATGGGGCAAATGATTTTTAATATGATATTTCTACAAAGGGGTTGACCCTATGGGTCATGATGATAACCAATAAATGTTACTCAAACTTATCAGCCACTACCTGTACCTTGCGTTTGCCCTTTTCTTCGGCCTCGAAAGTTAGTGTCACTTTACCATCCACGCCCACAATAGTTAAGGTGGCATGTAGTTCGTTGCCATTACCGTTAGTCAGCGTTCCTTTAACTACCGTTTTTCCCTCTTTGTAAGGCGTGGTCCACTTGCAGGTGGTAGCAGTAACTGGCCCCGACATTACATTAGCATCGTTGTCGCCCGGTACAATAGATATTTCTTTTGCCGAGATGGTAATTGTTGTTGCCTCGTCCTTTGTACGCTCTATCTTACCTTCCTCATCAAGCATAACAGTTTTTGATGATTTAAGCGTTATGGTTTTATCGCATTGCCCGTAAACGTAATTTGCCCCGGCTATCATCATAAAGGTTAGCACCAGTATTGTTCTTTTTAAATTTGATTTCATGATTTCTGTGTTTTTTATCAAAGGTATATATTATATAGTATTATGCAATACATAGTACCATATAAATTAAAATATATTTATAATGATTTGATTATCAAATAATTAAAATTGTGTAAAGAAAAAACGGGACGGAGACTCGGGGAATGATGTTTACAACGCCAACAACAGAAAAAAGAAGCGATCAAGCCACTTTTTACAGCAATTATTTTTAGCGAGATGTTATTTAATTATCAGATTTACAGCTTGTTAATGGAAGTCACTATGTTTTATGTTGCTTATGTGTTTAAACAATTAATATTTTTATAACAAGCTTATTATCAATTAATTAAGTCCAAAATAGTGTTTCATTTTGTTTCACCGTCTTTTTGTAATTAATTAATTACCAATGCGTTAACTCGAAAAAGTGTTTCACCTGTTTCATCTGTGTCACCCTCGCGTGAAACACTACACGCCCTTTACGTAGTTGGTGCCATACGGGAAACGCTGCGGGCGCGATAACCACTTATTAGCCTCGGCACTGTTGGTGAAGCGTTCTGCTTTTGGGTCCCAATTCAATTTGCCCGGTACCTTCATGGAGATATGTGCAACCAAACACGCGCTGCACGAGCGATGTGCAACTTCAACCGGGCTGATGGTAGGTTTTTTGCTTTCAATACAATCCAGCCAGTTGCCATGCTGCTCGTGGTCGTCGGCATACAGGTGATGTTCGTTAGGGCCGATTACAGAAGTCAATATCTTAGGGTCGCTGGCTGTAAAAGCCGATTTCTTATTTGCTACGGGGTCAGACGCGGTTACTCCCCCGCCATCACGTGCAACAAAGATCCAGCCATCGGTGCCTTCAAACTTGATCCCATTAGTGTTCTTACTGTTAATGAGCATGGTAATGCCGTTGGCATATTTGGCGCGTACGTCAAAATCCAAATGCACATCCCATAAACCTGTTTTAGGGAAGGTGGCGTGGCCTTCAACTTCTATAGGGCCGGTGTACTCGGTATCCATACCCCAATGGGCAATATCAATATGGTGCACGCCCCAGCCGGTTATCATGCCGGCGCCAAACTGCTCGCACCGCAACCAGCCACCACGCGAACCAACATCAGTTGTAGAATGTGCCCTGTCCAGGGTGTAGTATACCCAGGGCGTCGACCCTAACAGCATATCATAATTTAACCCTTCGGGGATAGGCATTTCGGCAGTGTTGCCGCCAACAATATCAGCCGGAAGGCCAACATTTACCGTATGCAACTTGCCTATGCGGCCGTTGCGTACCAGCTCGCACGCTTTCTTAAACTGTGGCCACGGCTTATCGCCCCGCTGCTGGCTACCCAGCTGGAACGTAACCCCCGATTTCCTTACTGCATTGCTCATAGCCCGCCCTTCCTCTATAGTTAACGACGTAGGCTTTTGCAGGTAGATGTGTTTGCCGGCCATAGCTGCCTCTATAGCAGGCTGCGCATGCCAATGGTCGGGCGTGCTGATGATAACCGCATCAACGTCTTTATTTGCCAGTAGGGCGTGATAATCATCGTAAGTTTTAATGTCGATGTAGCCAGTCTTCTCCATCCTCTTATCATACCAGCCCTCAATAGTTTTCTTACCACTTAACAAACGCGGGCGGTCCACATCGGCCATAGCCATAATGCGGGCCTTGTCATACTTAAAGGTTTCAACCAGATCATGCGTCATAGCTATGCGCCCGCAGCCTATCTGGCCTATGTTTATCTTATTGCTTGGCGCGCTTTTACCAAATACCGACGACGGCACAATGGTAGGAAAGCCGATTGCGGCAGTAGTTATCGCTGCAGTTTTAACAAAGTCGCGGCGTGTGTAGGCGTTTTTGTTAGCGTCCATGGTTTTGAAGTTTTAGTTGAGTAACTGGTTTATAATTGACAGGCATATCGCGCGAATCGGCGTAAGCCCGGGTATAATCTAAGTTAGTGCATTGGGCGGCGATATATTGTATACCGCTTAGAATATGAGCCGAAAAATCTGGTCGGCTATAATATTCTTTATCATGTCCTAAGGTGGTTATCCAGATATTGCCCCCATCAAAATGCTGGTACCATTCGGCCGGCATCAGGCTGCCAAATGAGCCTGCATTCTTTTTTATGGTGACCGAGTCGCGCGGGTTAAGGGTGGAGATATCATGTACCGCGGTAACTTTAATACCGGGATAAAACTCCTTCAGGAAATAGCACTCATCACCCAGGGGCGGTTCCCACGATAGCGGTAAACCCTTTACTGCCGGATGCAATGGTTCAATAACCCTAACGGTATATTTTTGGTGCGGTGGGTGCCAGGCAAAAGTACCGCCAAGCATTTGTTTGAACCAGGTCCAGTTACGTTCTGTGCCTACCGCCGAGTGCAGGCCCACAAACCCACCGCCGGCCTCGATATAACGCCTGAAAGCCAGCCGCTGCGCATCGGTATCAAATACATCGTTATTTGTACTGGTGAATATCAGTAAGGTATATTGCTTCAGGTTTTGATCGGTGTAAACTGCGGGATCATCAGACACATCAACTTTAAAACCATTTTCCTTACCCAGCTTTTGGATACACGCCACAGAGGCAGCTATGTTATCATGCACATAGCCTTTACCGTTTTTGGTATAAACCAATACTTTGATACCTTTTAAAGGTAACGCATGCGCCCCGATAAAAAATAACGACAGCAACAATGTCGCGGCACAAATTCTTTTTAATACAGTTAAGTTCATACAGACTGAACGTTTATAATGGATAATGCAATGTATTAAAATTAGTTGTCATTCTGAGCACAGCGAAGAACTACTCTCTTGAGCATAGCGAAAAATCTTCTACGCTTACAAAGTTACCCGCTTATCAATTATATAAGATCCTTCGCTATGCTCAGGATGACAAAATGAATTAGACAAAAAAAGGGAGGCTCAATAAAGCCTCCCTTTTTTAATCAATATATAAACAGATTACTTACTTGAATCTATCTCTTTAATAGCTTCATCAGCAAAATTGGCCGACGCGGTATCGCCCATTTTGGTGCGTGATGCTTTAATATCGGTTATCATTACTTTTAAAGCAGGAGCTACACCATACATTTTGTATTTAAGTGCAGCATCTTTAATAGCAGTTATGCCTTGTTGTGCGTATTCGGGTTTTGTAACCTTGCTTGTTGAGGCGGCAAAGTCCCTTATCATTCCAAATTTTGAATTTGGATCTGATGCAGCATTAAATTGCTGTAATACATAAGCGTACTCGGCATCGCCGCCGGCAGTACCATACACACGTACTAAAGCAGTGGTAAGTGCGCCTTTGTTGTCTTTCTCAAATGGTTTAGCCAACGAAAGGGCAGTCGCCGGGTCCTGCAAAGCTATTGCACTTAAAGCAGCACCCTGTACAGCGTACGATTCGCTTTTCAACGCGTCTCTGAAAGTATTCATCATGCCTGATGCCTTTAGTTTACCCAATGCAGTGATAGCAGCAGCACGAACCAGCGTGTTAGGGTCTGTTTGTGCCAGCGATAATAATATAGGCTGTGCCGGATTGCGTACATCGTCGTTAGCCATATTTAAGCCGGTTATGGCTTTAATACGTAAACCGTAGTATTTATCTTTCAAAGCAGCCAGCATTACTTTGCGGGCACCTTCATTACCTTGCTCGGGCGTAGCTTTAGTTATTGCCTCGAAACGATCTAAGTATAAAGGTGCATTGAAGTATTGGAAAACGTACTCGTCTAAAGTTTTGCCGTCGGTTTTTTGTGCCAATAAAACTTTATCGCCGTCAACATTCACCAAATCAGGTTTAACTGATGATGCGAAAGTTAAAGTATCGGCCTTATCATTCATCCAAACTTTATGACGTGTTTTTTTGCCACCTGCATAAATGTCAATCGCCATTGGTAATTTAAAAGCATCGGCATCCTGGGTTTGTTGCAGGTAAACGGTTTGCGTTTTGCCGGCATCATCCCATTTATAGCTAATTTTCAAGCTTGGGTGACCAGCGTTATAATACCATTGATTAAAGAACCAGTTTAGGTCGCGGCCGCTGGCTTCTTCTAAAGCTAAACGCAGTTGTTGTGGCTCGCCGGCTTTAAAGGCGTTGGTTTTTAAGTAAATGCCCAGGCCTTTATAGAAGGCTTCGTAACCTAAATAGTTGCGCAGCATGTTTAAAATACGGCCACCTTTTTGGTAGGTAACAGCATCAAATACATCCTCTTTATCATTATAATGGAAACGTACCAGGTTTTTAGTTTTATTGGCCGGGTTGGCCATATAGTTTAACATCGCCTGGTAACTATGCGCATCTGCTTCGTCTTTACCATATTTATGCTCGGCCCAAAGTATCTCACTAAAATCAGCGAATGACTCATTTACCGTCAGGTTGCTCCAACTTTCGGCAGTAACCAAATCACCGAACCATTGGTGAAACAATTCGTGCGCTATAGTGCTGCGGCCGGCATCATAATTAGCATCTAACAGCTCGCGGTGTGTGCCTTGAACATATACACCATGTAAGGTAGCCGATGTGTTTTCCATCGCGCCGCTCACATAATCACGTACTACAATCTGCGAATATTTTGCCCATGGATAATCAACACCTAAAGTTTTTGAGTAAAATTCAATTAGCTCCGGCGTCATACCAAAAATTTCTTTGGCGTAAGGGGCGTATTTAGGCTCCAAATAATAGCTAACCTCTTTATTGCGCCATTTGTCTTTATAGATCTTGAAATCGCCTACAGCCATCATAAACAAGTAAGGCGAGTGTGGCAGCTCCTGTTTCCAAACGTCGGTACGGGTACCGTCGCCATTAACTTTTTGCGATTTTAACAAACCGTTTGATAGCGTAACATACTTAGCAGGCACGGTCATGCTTATCTCTTCGGTAGTTTTTTGCTGACCCTGATCGATAGTAGGGAACCAGCACGAAGAGCTTTCAGTTTCGCCTTGCGTCCAGATCTGGGTTGGCTTGTCTTTTTCGGTACCATCCGGGTTAATAAAGTATAAACCTTTGGCATCATTTATTGCCGCGCTGCCTTTTACATGCAACTCGTTTGGTTTTGAAGTGTAGTCGATATAAACGGTATAGGTTTCGTTGTTGTGATAAACCTTATCCAGTTGGATAGCAAGGCTCAGGCTGTCCTGGTACTTGTATTTAAGCGGGATATTTTTACCGTTTTTTACCACCGAGATATTTTTGATGTCCATGCCCTTGGCATCTAATCTTAAAGTATCGGTTGGATAAAAGTGTGGTTTTAAAGTAACCCATTCCTTACCATACATGTAGCGTTTTTTGTAGTCGAAACGCACGTCCAATTTGGTATGTATCAGGTCATTGATACGGGGTTGGGTAGCCCGGTAAATTTTCATTTTCGGGTCCTCGGCTTTTGGTGCCTGTGCCATTACCGTGCTTAGCGCGCCAACGGTAATTACCATACCGGCAGCTAAACCGGCGATTGTGGTTTTTTTCATCAGAATAACAGATCAGTTTTAAGCGAAATTAAAAGTTTTAATTGATATTTAAGACGCTGATATGGGTAAAATGTTACAGGTAGTGATTAGAGATTAGGCAACAAGATTAAATAAAAAAGCGATGAAGAAACTCCATCGCTTTAAATATCAAACCTTATAAAATTGGCAACTGATCTCTAATCACCAACCTCTAATCGCTAATTAACAGTACTGCTCAAACGCGCCGATCAAATTATCAGCTATCATTTGTGCAGGGCGGCCCTCAATCTGGTAGCGCTCTATCATGTGTACCAGTTTTCCGTCTTTAAACAAAGCCATAGCAGGCGATGACGGAGGGTAAGGCAACATATAGTTACGTGCTGTATCAACAGCTTCTTTTTCCATACCGGCAAAAACGGTTACAAATTTATCAGGGTGTTTTGCATTTTGAGTAGCCATACGTGCAGCAGGGCGTGCATTAGCAGCAGCGCAACCGCAAACAGAATTTACCATAACAAATACAGTGCCCGGGGCCTCAATAGCATTTTTTACAGCTTCGGCATCTTTCAACTCCTCAAATCCAACTCTGGTTAACTCTTCCCTCATTGGGGTCACTAAATATTCTGGATACATCATAACGTATGTCGTTCTATTTTTCAAAAATTTGTCCACAAAAGTAATAAATACGCAACATGAAAGTTCTAATATTCGTAATAATAACACATTGCTGACAAAGGGCATACAAACCAAATGTTAATTTGTTTAAAATTAATATTGATTTGTTAGCGCCTTTTTTTAAATTGCAACCCCTATTCTAATTAGAGTAATGAAAGTTAACCCAAAGGACATTAGTACAATTGTTATACTGAACAAGAATAAACAAGGTACTAAAACAATACAAGTACGCACCCGGCATTTAGCCCGCTTAAAATATTATGCAATGACCCTGGTGGCTGTACTTGCACTTTTAGTTGGAGCCATTGTGTTACTTCAAAAAAATATTGAGCACCAGGAAGTTGAAAAACAACTGCTGCTTACACAAATAGTTAGCCTTAAAGGGCAAATACCTATTGCCTTGCAAAAAGAATCAGAAAAAAATTCGGCGCAAAGCTATATCCAGGCTATCGAGGGTAAATTGAAAAACATTAATGATTATTTAAGGAGACGCGGCTTAAAAGGCTTCTCAACAAAAGCTGTTGGTGGTGATGGAAATGCCGAGGGCGCCAAACTTTCTGACAAGGAAGTTTACATGGCTTATAATGATTACTTAACGCATTTGGTTAATTCGGTAGGTTTTACGCCGATGGGTTACCCGCGTATTGCCTCTATGACATCAAGTTTTGGGTTCCGCAGCGATCCTTTTAATACGGAGCATGCCGAGTTTCACCCGGGTATTGACTTTACAGGTAACCGTGGCGATGTTGCCAAATGTACTGCTAACGGCCGCGTAGTATCTGCCGGCTGGAACGGTGGTTATGGCAACTGCGTTAGGGTAGCACACGCTAACGGATACGAGACTTTGTACGGGCACCTGTCAAGAATTACAGTTAGTGTTGGCCAGAAATTATCAGTAGGCGATAAGGTTGGCGAAGTTGGTTCTACAGGACGATCTACCGGTACACATTTACACTACGAAGTAAGGCAAAATGGTAAGCCGGTAAACCCGGTTAAGTTTTTAACCTTAAATAATTAATAAGCGGCAATGGGTGTTTTTTCTAAAAAGGATAAAGTAGCGCTTGATCTTCAAGCGATATCAACATTAATTAGCGAAGGCAGCGCAATTGCCGGAAATCTTAAAGCCCCCGCGGTTGCACGTATTGACGGCCAGGTAACCGGCGACGTGCATATTGATGAGGGTTTGATACTGGGCGAAAATGGGCTAATAATAGGCAATATTAATACTAAAGAGATGGTAGTTTACGGCACCGTTAATGGCAACATTACCACACAATCGCTTGAAATTAAAGGCACCGGCAAAATTACCGGCGATATTGAAACAGCCACCCTGCTGGTTGAAGCCGGCGGTGTTTACAACGGCCACCTGGCCATGCAATCAACCAATACTAAGCAGATAAAGCAAATCGCGTAAGGCGCGTGGACTCACCCCGTCCCGAAGTTTCGGGATGCGCGAGCCTCTCTTCGCCTTTGGCGTAAAGAGGGTAAAAGCTAAGATTTATTTTAATTACCCTTTTTTCCGCTTGCGGAAGAGGGGTGGTCCAGCGAAGCGTAGACCGGGTGAGTCGACGCGGGCAGGTAACCACCATATAGCCCCCTTATTCATCGATACATTCCAACTCTTTACCGATACATCTCGCGGTATCCTTGTTAATAATCAGATTTTTAATATATAAATCAATTATTAAAGCTTTTGGATATGGCATTGCGCATGGATTATTCAATAGCATCGTAAGAAGGATTTTGATTTTATAAACGTCGAATAAGTATTTTAGCCCCTCCCAACCCTCCCCGGAAGGGAGGGCTTTTAAAAGCGTTAATCGAAAGTCTCCCCTACCGGGGGAGATTTAGAGGGGGCTTAACCACTTAACAAATGAGAATAAAAAAAAACATAGCCACCAGCGAGAACGGGTTCATTTTTAACCCGGCAACGGGCGATTCGTTTTCGGGCAATGCTATTGCTTCAGAGATTATCCTGGCCATGAAAACCGGAACGGCTGCCGACCAAATCAAACAGGATATCCTGCAAAAATATGAGGTAACAGCCGACCAGCTTGACCGCGATTGGGAAGACTGGATGGTACAGCTCAAAGAAGCAAACTTATTAGAAAACTAAACATTAATATATAGCAATACTTTTATTAACTCCCTCACAATGATAATTGCAATAACAGGTTTAAACGCTAACGATAATCCCGGCCCGGGTGTAGCTGTTATACGTTCGCTACGCGAAGAATTTGGCCCGGCTTTAACCATCGTCGGGTTAAGTTACGAATCATTAGAACCAGGCATTTACATGGACACCGTGGTTGATAAAACTTACCAGATCCCATATCCAACTGCCGGTACATCGGCCTTGAAAGACCGCCTGGAGTATATCCATGAGCAAGAGGGGCTGGATCTGATCATCCCAAATTACGATGCCGAACTTTATAATTTTATTAAGATAGCGCCCTGGCTAAAATCAATGGGGATAAAAACCTTTTTACCCAGCCATGAGCAGTTAGATACCCGCGACAAAATAAACCTTTACGAGTTTGGTAAAAAATATGGTTTCAGCGTTCCGCAAGATCAAAAAATAAACAGCATTGCCGACCTTACCAAAGCAGCCGAAGAACTGGGCTATCCGTTGGTAGTAAAAGGGAAATATTACGAGGCTTATGTTAATCATACTGCAGATGTAGCCCAGAAATCTTTTCACCTGCTTAGCGCCAAATGGGGCCTGCCGGTTATTGCGCAGCAATTTATAAAAGGTACAGAGATAAACATTGCCGGCCTTGGCGATGGCAAAGGCAACACCATAAGTGTTATACCTATGCGCAAGCTATATATAACCGATAAAGGTAAAGCCTGGGCAGGTATTACTATCGAGAATGAAGATCTGATAAAGCTGGCACAAAAGTTTGTTAAAGCCACCAAATGGAAGGGTGGTTTTGAGCTGGAGATCATGTGCGATGCCGACGGCGAATTTTTTATAATGGAAATTAACCCGCGCTTTCCGGCTTGGATCTACCTGACGGCAGGTGCCGGCCAAAACCAGCCCGCGGCATTAGTGCGAATGGCTATGGGAGAGGATGTTGAGCCATTTACTGAATACATAGTTGGTAAAATGTTTATCCGCTACTCCTGGGACCATATCATTGATATTGCAGACTTTCAGCAATTCTCTGCCTTCGGCGAACTATCTGTAGCTAAAGTAAATCTGTAAAACGCTGTGCAAAAACTTAAATACGAACGACCGTTCATTAAGAAATTAAATGCCGGCCTGATGAATAAATTTGGCACGCGCACAGAAACGCAGCCTGTAAAAACTATCGATGGCGTGCCTGTTAAAAAACTGGTAGAACAATACGGCTCGCCGTTGTTTGTGCTGTCAGAGAAACAGATCCGCAGGAACACGCGGTCGGCCGTGCGGGCCTTTAAAACCCGTTATCCATCTGTACAATTTGCATGGAGCTACAAAACCAATTACTTAAACGCCGTTTGCAATATCTTCCACCAGGAAGGCAGCTGGGCCGAAGTAGTATCGGGTGTTGAATATCGTAAGGCATTAGGCAATAATATCCCCGGCCCGCAGATCATCTTTAACGGCCCCGGTAAGCAACGGCATGATTTGGTTCTGGCTATTGAGAATGACTCGTTGATCCACATTGATCATTTTGATGAGCTTTATACCATCCTTGAAATTTCAGGCACTATCAACAAAAAGCCACGCGTTGCTATCCGCGTAAATATGGATACCGGCGTTTACCCGGTGTGGGACCGCTTTGGTTTTAACTATGAGAACGAGGAGGCGTGGAGCGCTATTACTAAGATTGTATCATCGGGCAAAATGCAGTTGGTAGGTTTGCATTGCCATATAGGCACCTTTATGCTTTCTACATCGGCTTATAGTGTTGCGGCCACCAAAATGTGCAACCTGGCTATGCGCTGCCGTAACCAGTTAAATAACCCTATTGAATATTTAGATATGGGTGGTGGCCTGCCATCAACCAATACCTTAAAAGGCGCTTATTTGCCGGGCGTTGATACCGTGCCATCTGTAGATGATTTTGCGGAGGCTATTACCACCGCGATTTTAGAATATGGTTTTAAACAGGAAGAGCTACCCATGCTGATAATGGAATGCGGCCGGGTGTTAATTGATGACGCAGGGTATTTATTGGGCAGTGTGATAGCCAATAAACGCTTAAGCGACGGCCGCCGTGCTACTATTTTAGACTTTGGCGTAAATACGCTGTTTACCTCGTTTTGGTATGACCACCAGGTTAGCCCGGCGCAGGAGTTTACCCAGCATACCGAAAACATGGTGCTATATGGCCCGCTTTGTATGAATATCGATGTAGTGCGCGAGAGCATTAACCTGCCCCTGCTAAACCCCGGCGATAACCTGGTAGTACATAAGGTAGGCGCTTATAACATGACACAATGGATGCAGTTTATTATGAGCCGCCCCGCCGTTGTGTTGATAGACGAAAACGGCCAGCCCCACCTGATAAGGCAAGCCGAAACATTAGAATACATGGAAGGCCCGGAGCTGGTACCGCAGCATTTAAGTTTGGAGAAAGTAAAATAAGTGAGAAAGAATTTAATTGACGTTGCCCGTGCTGTTGTAAACAGCTATGCCATTTTGTTTTTTTCGCAAAGCAAGGTGTTGGGTGCGTTGTTGTTGTTGGTGTCGTTTTTTAACCCGGTTGCGGGTGCTACGGGCATGGGGTGTGTGTTGCTGTCAATGGCTATTGTAACAGTTATGGGTTATGATAAAGAAAGCATCCGCATGGGATTTTACAGCTTTAACCCGTTGCTGCTGGGTATTGGCTTTGGTACATTTTACCTGGTTAACCCGGCTTTTGTTGCATGGATAGTTATAGCCTGTGTAGTAGCTACCATGCTAAGTGTTACGTTAGCATCGTCGTTTGCTAAAAAAGCATTGCCCATGTTGTCGTTACCCTTTGTGATAACTTTTTGGTTATTACTATTGGCAGTAAACAGCATTTACCACATGGGGTTGGAGCAACGCAATAGCGCTGTATTAAATGAGATAAACAACATGGGCGAAGGCAGTTTGTACACCCTGCCCGGTTTATTAAACTTTATACAGCTGCCGCACTATTTCGCGCTGTTTTTTAGGGCGCTTAGCGCGGTGCTGTTTCAAAATAGCGTGTTGGCAGGTATCATTATCAGCATTGGCCTGCTTATTCACTCGCGGATCAACTTTAGTCTGTTGGTGCTGGCTTTTATTAGCGCTTGTTTATTAAACCAACTTACAGGTACCTATGCCGATGGGATCAGCTATTACCATTTAGGCAGTAATATAATAATGACAGCCGGAGCAATTGGCAGTTTTTTCCTGATCCCTTCGGTACGCTCTTATTTATGGGCATTGGTAAGTATCCCGGTTTCTTTTCTGCTGATCAACGGGTTTAGCCGCATTTTCGGAGCTTATGATCTGCCTGTATTATCGTTACCATTTTGCATGGTTACTATCTTGTTCCTTTGCTTTTTTCGGCTGCGGATAAACGCCGGGAAAATGCAGCTGACCCTATTACAACATTACTCGCCCGAGCGTAACCTGTACCAATACTTAAACGGTAAAGAACGCCTGGACGACCTGAACTACTTTAACCTTAACCTGCCTTTTATGGGCGTGTGGACGGTATCGCAAGGCTATGATGGCAGCATCACCCATAAAGCCGACTGGGGCAAGGCCCTTGATTTTGTTATTGAGGATGAAGATAAAAAAACGTATAAATATCCCGGTACGCGGTTGGAGCATTTTTACTGTTATAATAAACCTGTTTTAGCCTGCGGCGATGGCGTTGTTGAAGAAGTTGCAGACCATGTTGAAGATAACACGCTCGGCGAAGTAAACACTATCGAGAACTGGGGCAACAGTGTTGTTATTAAACACCTAACCGGTTTATACAGCAAGGTATCGCACCTTAAAAAGAACTCCATAAAAGTTAAGCCCGGCGACTTTGTAAAGCAGGGCGATATGCTGGGTATGTGCGGTAATTCGGGCCGCTCGCCCGAGCCGCATTTGCATTTCCAGGTGCAGACAACACCTTATATAGGTTCAAAAACATTAGCGTACCCGTTTGCTTATTATGTCGAACAGAAAGATCAGCCTAACAAACTTCGTAGCTTTAAAACCCCAACCGAGGGAACTGCCTTATGCGCGGTAGATATTAACACCACCCTAAAACAAGCGTTTAAATTTCAACCGGGTTATATGGCAACGGTAACCGCCACAGGTAAAAACTCCGAATATTTCGAGGTGTTTACTGATGCATATAACCAAACTTATATCTACAGTAAAAAAACAGAATCAATTGCTTATTTCGTAAATAACGGTACCGCCTTTTATTTCACCAGTTTTTATGGCGATCAAAACTCGCTTTTATATTATTTCTATTTAGCTGCCTATAAAGTGATTTTTACTACGGATGCTGATGTAACCGTTACTGATGTTTATCCACTACAGCTTACTACAGATAAGCCGGTACTTTGGCTGCAGGATCTGTTGGCCCCATTCTGCCAGTTTATAAAATTACGATATAACAATTTCGCGGTAACAAATGGGGCAGGGGTGGCTATTCACTCGACCCAGCATAAACAAGTTTTAGGCAATCATACACAAACTATGGAAGCAACCGTGCATTTAGACCGGGGCAGCATAAACGCATTTACCGTTAACATAAACAACACTAAAGTTGAAGCACAATGGATAACAGAAAATACCTTTTAGGTTTCCTTTTGGTAATTGTTGCTTATTGCGGCAAAGCGCAATCGGTAAATACTTTCGACCAGGCCGACAGTGTGTCCAACGCGCAATACCTGGCAGGCAACTGGCAGCAGTTGTTAATAACCGGCAAGATTGCGATTGATGCTGGATTTGATTCGCCGGCTTTGCGGCTGCGTTTGGGTTACGCCAGGTTAATAACAGGCGATTACTCGGGTGCATTAAAAGACTATAACGTTATTTTTAAAAATGATTCGTTCAACGTAACAGCGCGATACAACGCCTACCTATGCCATAAATATTTAAACCAGGAACTGGGTGCATCCTACAATGCCGCTTACCTGGATACCAACCAACTTAAGAACGAAAAAATATCTTCATACGGATTGATTAACACTGGAATTGAAAGCGGGTTAAAATATAATGACAACACCTACCGTGGCACCTCAACCTATACCCGTGTTTATTTAACTAACCGCTTAGGGTGGAGGTGGCAGTTGGAGCAGTCGGTTGCTTATTTTAATCAGTATATATCGGGCAGCACGGTACAAATACCAGGCGCGCCGTTGATTGCTACCATCAGCAGTAACGACCAGCAGCTGGAATACTACGGCAAGGTGAGCTTTAGCCTCACCGACAATTTGCAACTAATGGCATCCTATCATTATTTAAATACCAACTACCAAACCGTAACCTATACCGGCAATATTGGCTTTGCGGGGCTTAGGTATAGCGGTGCCGGTTTTGCCTTGCAGGGCGATGTTAATATGGGTAGTTTGATAGGCAGGCATATTAATCAATATAACGCATCGTTAATGTTGTATCCTACCGGGAACCTCAACTTTTATACCATTAGCCGTGGTTCGTACGTTGATCAGAACAGTACCGGGACAGGCGTTTTTAGCCAGAGCATAGGCTACAAGATCTTAAAAAACACCTGGGCAGAAACCTCGGGAACATTTGGCGATATGAATAATTATATTGATGCCGATGGATTGTATATTTACAATGCAATTGACCCCACCAAATTACGCGTGGGCGAAACTGTTTTTCAACCAATAGGTAAACACTTACAACTACAATTAAATTATACGTACGAACAAAAGAAGGACGATGCACATAGTTTAAACTATAACCAACACTCTATTACCGCAGGACTATTATGGAAATTTTAAAACGATTGCCCCTCATCATTTTATTAACCTTTGGCGCTGTTAAACTGCATGCACAAACCAATGCAGTACTTCAAAGAGCTTTTAAAAACAGTTATGCAGACGAGAACAACAAGAATTACACCGCTGCAATTAACGACATGTCGCCGTACTACTCGGAAGGTAGTTATGAGGTAAATGTCAGGCTTGGCTGGTTAAACTATCTTAACAAAAATTACAACGCGTCGCAAAACTATTATGCGCGGGCGGTAAATATTAAACCTAATGCTGTCGAGGCCAAGTTTGGCTATATTAAGCCGCTGTCTTACCTGCAAAGCTGGGATAAGGTACTTGAACAATATAACGCCATACTTAAAATAGACCCACAAAATACGCAGGCCAATTACTGGCTGGGTGTGATCTATTATAACCGCAAACAATATGATGCTGCTATCCGCTGCTTTAAGGCGGTGGTTAATCTATATCCGTTTGATTATGATGGCAACCATATGTTGGCCTGGTCGTGCTTCTTTAGCGGCCGCAAAGCCGATGCTCAAAACTACTTTGAGAAGGCGCTTTTAATTAAGCCTGACGATGCTTCGAGCTTGGATGGGTTAAGTAAATCAAGGTAATTTATTTGTTTATCGATACATTTTTTGTCTTCATCGATATTCCCGAATTTTGATGAAGCCTGTTTCTACATTTGGTTAACAATTTAATTACTAACCAACTAAACGATAAACAGATGAAGACTACCAGAGCTTACTCCCTGCTGTTAATTGCTGCAATTGCCGGCATATTTACTGCCTGCCAGAAAGGCAACGTTAATCCAACAGATTCTACTGCAAACAGTACAGGTACAACCGGCATTATTGCTGTTACCACTACCACGGCCCTGGCTGGTGCCACCAGCGCAACTGTTAAGGACACCGTATTTTTAGTAAACTGCTTTGGCCCGCGCGATAAAAAAGATAGCGTAGCTGTTAGCACATTACCTGCCACCATTGCAACCTATTTAACTGCAAACTACAGCGGTTTTACTAACGAAAAAGCTTTTAAAATAACAAATGCTGCAGGTACCGTTACCAACTACATAGTTGTGATAACTTATAACGGCAGCCCTGTAGGGATTAAATTTACCGCAACGGGCGATTTTGTAAGTGTATTAGAGCAGCGTGCCGGTGACGACATTAAAGGCGGACATGGTTTCCACCTGGGAGGGCCATTTATTAACCGTAACGGGCAACATCCGGACACTGTGGCTCTATCTGCTTTGCCAACCGCGGTATCAGGTTTCTTTAGTACTACTTACCCAACAGATACTTTATTGCATGCAGCTACTACGCCTGATAATACTTATGTGCTTATCAGCAAAAACAAAACCTTGTTTGTAACTGCAATTACTGCCGATGGTAAATTAATAAAACGCATACAAATTGGTGCCCAGCCTGCTAAACAGACTGCTATATTGCAAACAGCGTTACCTGCTGCTATTGGTACTTATTTAACTGCGACTTACCCGGGTTATGTGTTTGATAAAGCATTTTCGGCAAGTAACAAAAATAGTGTGTTGGAGTATACCGTATTTATAACATCAAATAATACCAGGTATGCGTTACGTTTTGATGCCGACGGAAAGTTTATTAAAGCGTTACCTATTCGTTAATTTAAGATTCCCCCCTATATTTAATTAACCCGGCTATCCGTAATGGAGGCCGGGTTTTTTGTTGGGCGATGGCTTATCTTTATTACTTTTACGGCGTGAATATCAAGCGCAAAAAGAACATTGCTTTTATTGTTGGTTTTATAATAGGCATGGCAGCCGGGATACTCCTTCACCATCACGGCATCGGCGCTGCTTTAGGCATAATGCTGGGTTTAGCCATGCGCGAGATCTACGACCGTCACTAACTTATTTGCGCAGTCTGGTATCCGAATCAAAAGCTATTTCATAACCCGCCTTCTCATCCGTTTGTTCCCTACCGGTTTTGGTATTTAGTTTTAAAGGCTTAAGGGATAGCTGGCTGTTTTTAAACAGGAAATTCAGTTTCAAGGTATCCGTCATTCCTTCCTGCATAAAGGTCCAGGTAGCTCGGATGGTATCGTTTATTATCGTGCCGTCAAGCGTGCCTTTACGGCTGTCTTTTTGGTAGGGCAACCAGTTCATTTGCCCGGTTACTTTGTTGCCGTGTACAACCAGTTCAATGCTGGTGCTGTCGCGGCCTTTTTTACTTAAAAAACATAAAGAGTATATGGTTGGCGTATTATTGTTTACCTGGGTGTTTTTGGCTTTAGCCAAAGTATCCTGGTTAATTATGGTATCGGTTTTTGCGGCATCGCCTTTTGGCGCCGAGCATGCGGCTAATAATAAAGTTGCCAGGCAACCTAAGGTTATATATTTCATATCAGCACAACAGTAATTAAACGGTAAAAGTTTGACGTATGATTGATGATGATATTTTCTTTTTTATAGGTTTGCGCTGATGGAGCATGTATTGAATAACCCGGCCTACAACGCTTTAAATACCGGCAACAAAAACCTGGCAAATGGTAACGGGCAAATAAAATATTTCAGCAAAGAGGTATCCCCGTTTATTGGTTTTAAAGAAAACCGCCCTGATAATTTTGAGCAACTGCACGCACTGATACAGCATGGTGGCCCGGTTGGATTTGTATCGCCAGTTGAAACTACTATACCGGCTATGTGGAATGTACTACATAGCGTGCCCTGCTTCCAGATGATCTATAACGGTGACGTTGTGCCGGCCGATGAAACAAATTTAGTTACGCTGACCGACGAACATATCCCCCAAATGCTGGAGCTTACTAAGCTAACCAACCCGGGCCCGTTTGCATCGCGGACGATTGAGTTTGGTCACTATCGTGGGATCTTTGATGGCGATAAATTAGTGGCCATGGCAGGCCAGCGCATGAACCCGCTGCCTTATGCCGAAGTAAGCGCCGTATGCACCCACCCTGATTATACCGGCCGGGGCTATGCAAAACAATTGCTGCAGTACCACAGCAACCGCATTATCGCCGAAGGCAGCATCCCGTTCTTACACGTTAAATGCGAGAACGAACGCGCTATTAAAGTGTATGAAAACATGGGTTTTGAAACAAGGACGAGGATGTATTTCTATATCCTGAAAAAGAATATTTAAATGCGATTCGCCAAGCCTGCCCCGTAGGGGCAACCCCTTTGTAGAACAATACACGTTAAACAAATTTGCCCCGTTAGGGGCTACCCTTTGCGAATTATTGGGTAGCCCCTGACGGGGCAAACAAATATTAATTACTAATGCTACAAATGGGTAGTCCCTATCGGGACAGTAATTGGGGTTGTATCTTACCAACCCAAATTCACCTTTACCCCATCCGGGCTATTATCGAAGCTCAAAAACAACGTATTTGACGATTCATCCCATGAGATTTTAACATTGGTACTTACTACGCCCTTGCTATCAGTAAGTTTAACCTGTTTTGGCTCAGCCGGTAGTAAAATACGCATTGCGTTTACAGTATTGATCGGGCTTTTAGCTGTAAAACTAAACTGACGCGCACCTACCTGCTCATCATACTGGCGTGACGCCGATGCCAGCACCTGTGGTTTGGTTTTGTTGGCTACGCGCTTAACATCAATTAAATAAGATTGCTCGCCCGGGTTAACGGTTTTCTCAGCAAGTACAGGCAGTGTCGGGTCGAACAGGTCGATAACCGGCCCTTTAACAACGTATGGTTTTGTATCCTCATTCTCGTTCATCACCGCTATGATATCATACGGCCCGCGCTCTAAATACAGGTTGTTTTTGATGGTGAGCTTGCCTGCTTTTGCATCAACTTCGTAAGCTTGTTTTACAGTGTTTAAGTAGTTGCCATCGTTATTGGCCTGCATTACAAAATCCTTAGGGTTTTCGCGGATAATGTAAACCGTGCCCAGGCCAACCTTGAATTTCTGCTTACCGCCGTCGGCTTTAATACCCAATAGTTTAAACAGGTGTTGCGATGGCGCGGTATAGCTATTTCCTTTGGTGTTCCACCATTCTAAAACGGTTTGGTATGGGTCATCATCTTTACCTACATAGATCAATTCGCCGCCTTTCTTAACCCATGCCGCCAATTGTTCATGCACCAGGGCGCTGTTTGGTTTCATGTTCGAGTAGCTCATCACCAAAACCTTAATATCTTTTAAAGTAGCCGCATAGCCTAAGTTTTCCATATGCACAGTTTGCACCGGGATACCGCGTTTAACCAGCGGAAAGGTCTGCCCGTAAAAAATAGAAAACTGCGGATCCTCAAACCCATTATGTGTAGGGAAACGCTGGAACATCAGCGAATTACTCATTAACACCCCAATGCTATTAACCCCGGTTACTTTATTGGTTGATACCGGCATGCTGTTCAGCGAGTTTACCATTACCTGCATTTGGGTAGAGTAGTATTTCGGGATATATACGCTCGAGTCGCTGTTAGCCATTTTGTAGCGGCCGGTGTAAATACGCTCGGGCCATGGCATTACCTCATAGTTAGCTACGCCGGGATATAAAATTTTGGCGGTAAAGGTAGCCTGGTAATTGCGTTTATAATCGGCCCAGTCGCGGCGCGCGTCCTCTATCGGGTCTGTTAAAAAGAAAAGCTTGCGTTTGGTAGGTGCTGTCATTGATACCATCGACCCATACTCTAAAAAGGCATTCTCAAAAACACGCTCTTTACGTACACCGTTAAAGTAGGTCGCTTCGCGCGAGGTGCCGGTCCAAACCTGTGCTATGTAACCATCAATGCCGGGCAACGATGCTAAGCTTGCCTCCGGACTAACGATCCGCCACGACGAATAATTAACCAGCGAGTGTGTTGGGATATAAACCCTAACCGTTGTGCCCTTGCTTTTGGCATAAGCCTTTGCATAGTCTGACACTTGTTTAATGCAATCATAATACAAATGGTATTTCAGCTTGCTTGACAGGTAAGTGTTCTCGGGGCTTTCATCCTGCGGTTTCCATGGGAAGCCATAAAACTTTTGCCATTCCTCTTTAAACGGAACGCTATAGCCGCCGCGTGCCCAAAACTCGGGCTCTTCTAAAAATATCTCTTTAATACCAACATCAATAACACGTTTTATTACGCCGGTTTTCATATAGTCTATAAACACCTGTGTTGGCACTACGTAAGGTATGTTGCGGCCGTGCATAATGGGTGTTCCATTTTGCTCAACCTGCGCCAGGTCGAGGTGGTTTTTGCCATCCCATTTACCTAAAAAGAAATCGGCATAATTGCCCCAGGCAATACCTGTCATAAAAGCCGTTTGATAGCCGTGGTCGCGCCAGGTTTGTACGCGCTGCTCAAAGGTCATGCCCGGGCGGTCGTTAGTGCCGTAAACAATCGCGACGTCAGATCGTACGTCGATCTGCGGGATCCATGGACTGCCGGTCTGGAAAGTTGTCTTTTGTAAAGGTTCGGTAGCGGTTGTTTTAACCTGCGCGGTTGCAGCGAATACCGTGGCCATACAGCCAATTAATAGTAGACCTTTTTTCATATCTATTGCGTTGGGGATATAGTTTCGCATAGCGATGAAAGCAGCGCGCAGCAAAATATTATCCGGTATAATTTTAGGTGGTTTATAGTTATACAAGCAGACTGCAAGTTAGCAACTTTTTATACACGGCATTGTTTGCGACAGGTTTTTTACAGAGAAAGCTATTTAGTTATTATAGCCGGTATATACAAGTTTACAATCGCTATTATGGCGTAAGCTCTTTGATATGGAAAGCTTCTTTAATGATCTTTAAGATCACATCAAACCCATTATTGCTATTGGTAAATAAAACTATCCCGCGTTTTGATTGCGGTAATAAAATAATGATAGTTTTAACCCCATCGTCTGATCCGGTGTGGATCATCAGGTATTCGCCGTTTTGCAGCGGTGTCATCACCTCCCAGCCCAGGCCCATGTTTTCTACCGTGCCTTCTTTCATTTTTACCTGCGGGGTTACCATTTCGGCAAATAATTTTGGCGATAAAGCTTGTTGGTTTAAAACGCTCAGTGCAAATTTTGAGTAATCAGTAATTGTAGTAACCAGCCAATCTGCAGAGATGATCAGGCTGATCTTTTTCATTTTTATCAAATCGCCTTGTTTATCATGCGGCTCGGCAAAACGGGTAGAATCTAGCTCGCTGCTCCAGCCATACCGCGTGTTTTTCATCGCCAAAGGCTTAAACAGTACCGAGTCGGCCAGTTGTTGTAAGGTGCGATGGAACTTTGCCTCCAAAGCGTGGCGCAAATATTCAAAGCCCTCGCCCGAGTAACTATACTTTGTACCCGGATCAAACATAAAAGCCAGTTTTTTATCAGCGTTTTGCGAGCGCCAGTTAGGGAAACCGCTTTGGTGGCTCAGCAGGATGCGGGTTGTCAGTTTTTTATATCTCGGGTCGTCTTTCAAATCAGGGTCGACCCAATAATTATAAAGCGGCTCATCCAGGTTCCACTTGCCGGCATCTATCAATTTTAACGTAACAATTGCGGTTATGGGTTTGGTTAGCGATGCAACGTTAAATAATGTATTGGCCGATGCCGCCTTGCCATTGTTTAGCTTTCCGAATAATTTCAGCTGCTTTATTTTGCCATTTTCAAACACACTTGCAGCAATAACGGGCACTTTGTTTTTAGCCATCCATGCAGGTATGCTATCCAGGCTGGTTAAAGGCACCGTAACAGGCGCGATGGTTTGGCCCCGGGCGATTGTAATGGTGGAAACCAATATCACAATGAGAAATACCTTAAATAGATGATGTTTTATTGTGGCCATATTAGGTTAGACAACCAAACCTAACAATTGGTTACGGGTATTGTAACAAATAGATGGGGCGCCCGTCAAAATTAAACTAAACCCCATAACTTTAACTAAACACCATTATTATGAAAACACCCGACGAAGATAAACCGGTACAAATATTTGCAGGCACTGCCGTTGATGCAGGCTACGTTAAAAGTTTACTGGAAAGCGAAGGCGTTGCAGCCTACGGCCAAAACGAGCTGATGGGTACCATAGCCCCATGGCAGGTATCGGGCGGTAATGCAGATGCGGTTAAAATTTTAGTTGCCACTAAAGACGCCGAAAAAGCTGCTGATATATTAAGCACCTACCAGGGCTGATTGAGATCAGGCATCAGGGTTTAAACTCTGTTAAACGCGCGCCATCGACTCACCCCGCGACCCGCTACGCGAGCTCGGCCCTCTCTTCCGCAAGCGGGAAAAGAGGGCAAAAGTTCATTAAGGGATAACCCTCTTTCCGCCAAAGGCGAAGAGAGGGTGGTCCAGCGAAGCGTAGACCGGGTGAGTAAACGGCGCGCATTCCCCGCCGCCCGTCATATAAATATCATCATACGTCCATTTCCAAACAAAACATGCGTTATAACGCTTAACTAACTATGAAAAGGGAAAATTGGATAATTGCCTTGTTTTTGTTTGCGACGATTTTTGGCGTGCCCACCCTGGTTTTCGGGCAAGTAACCGCACCTACCGATTCATTAAAAGCCGATTCGCTGAAGATCAAAAAAGCTGGTGTTACTCCGCCAATGGCGGATGATCTTTCCCGTCAATATGATTTTAATGATCTTACCCGTAACATATTCCATCCGGGCAGGGAAGCCGATCCAAAGAAAAAGAACTCGGGCATTACCATAGTACCCAATATTGCGGCTAACCCGACCATTGGTGCGCAGTTAGGTATTAAAGCAGTAGCCGGCAGGCGTTTGGGTAATGACCCTAAAACCTTGTTATCGGTAGCGGCTACATCTGCATCTATAACCACCAAGGGTATTGTTTACTTTTATGTAAACCACAACGTATTTACACCGGGCAATAAGTGGAACTTCCAGGGAAATATTGTAGCGGCTAAAACCGTAACCCCAGATTTTGGCCTGGGCATTGGCCGCGATATTGTTGGCGGCACCGCGCCCGAAAATGTACTGGCTAATAACGCACGTAAAGGGTATGCCGTACGGTCGTATTACTACAATATACGCGAAAAGGTTTATAAAAACATAGGTAAAAATGTGTTTGTGGGAGCGGGATTATCGTTCGAGGTACGGCGCAACATTAATCAAAAAGACAGTACCAACAATGCTACTCCATTAAGCGTTTATAATAACAAACATGGTTTCCCGCAAGATCATTATTCGGCGGATGGGTTCCTGTTTAATATCGCTTATACCACACGTGATAACCCTAACCGCGCTTACAAAGGCATTTATTTTGATGCCGGGATCCGCATTAATCAAAAGCTGATAGGCAGTACAAAAAACTCTGTGCAAATAACTTCTGACCTGCGCAAATACGTAAGCTTGTCTGACAGCAGCCCTGAAACTGTACTGGGTTTCTGGAACTGGGGATCGTATTTGGTTAGCGGCGACATACCTTATCTTGAATTGCCCGGCACCGCCCGTGATGGCTCTTTCAGGAGCGGTAGGGGGTATACCTCGCAATATTTTAAAGGCACACAGTTTAACGATACCGAGGCCGAGCTTAGGTTCCCGATCCTCGCCAATAAGTTTTTAAGCGGCGTAGTTTTTGGCAGCATGCAAAGCGCTAACGACGAGCATGGCACCAAGCTGTTCCAGGTGTTTCAACCCGGGTATGGTGGCGGACTGCGCATATTGTTTAACAAAGCCACCCGCACCAACCTGGCGCTTGATTATGCATTTGGCAAGTTTGGTAATAAGGGGTTCTTCCTGAATTTGAATGAGTCGTTTTAAGGCAGCTGTTTAGAACGCGCGCCGTTTACTCACCCCGACATCGCTGCGCTCGTCACCCCTCTCTTCGCCTTCGGCGGAAAGAGGGGACGTAAAAAAAATTTTATGAAAACAACCCTCTTTCCGCGCAGCGAAGAGAGGGTCACGCACGAAGTGCCGCGGGGTGATTCCTCGCCGGCATGGTTATGCCATTTGATTTTTACATATTTGTAATACCCATTTAAAACTACACCTCTCGTGAAACATACTTTTTTTAAAATAGCTTTTTTCGTATTGATAAGCAACGCAACATTTGCCCAAAGTAAACTGGTTAAAAACCTGGCCGCCGGCAAACCGCAGATATTGGTTACTTATGGCACCAGCCTTACTGCAGCGGTGGGCGGCAAAGCCTGGGTGTTTTCTGTTGATAGCGCGCTGAATAAGAAATACAACGGTTTGCTAAAAACCGTTAACTCGGCTAAAAGCGCCATGTGGTCAACCTGGGGAGTAGAACATTTGGAGGACAGTGTTCTTAAAAAGAAACCCGATGCGGTGTTAATAGAATTTGGTATGAATGATGCTTTTACAGCGTACAATACCAGCGTTGAAGTTGCTAAGCTGAATCTGAATTATATGATAGATCGGATTAAACTGGCTAACCCCGACTGCGAAGTTATCCTGCAAACAATGGATATAGCGCTTGATGGCCATGGCACTGCCCGCCCTGATCTGCTAAAATATTACCAGCTATATCGCGATGTTGCCAAAAGCCGCCACCTGTTGCTGATAGATCATTACCCGCACTGGAAGGCGCTGTTAGACCAGGGCAAAGATGCCTACCTTAAAGCCGTTCCCGATGGTTTGCACCCGGGTGTTGCAGCTTCAAAAAGTATGATCGCGCCGTATGTTGTTGCGAGGTTAGAAGGTGAGGCGAAATAGGAGACATTTAAAATCTAAACCGTCGGTTCCCACCCTTTTTCATAAGTCCTTTGCCAGTATTTCATAGCTTCAGGATTGTTAAGGATATGCCCATTATTAGGATCGATATTTAATACACTGCGCGAACGCTGGGCAATATTGCCTAACTGTACCAATAAGGTGCTTTTATAGCCGCCCGGCAGGTCTGAATTTAAACTGCCGCCATCGCGAATGACTTTTAAGAAATTATCAATATGCAGTGCATCCAATGCCTGCGAAGGGTTGGTTAAGCTGCGGGTGTCAATAACCGCATTGTCTTTCACTTCTTTAATCAGTTTGCTGCTTAAGTCGTAAATGGAATACCCGTCGGCTCCGTCAATCTTTAGCGAGCCATTTTCGCCATAAAATATCACACCTACGGTCGAGTTTTCTACCGTACGGGCGTTGCAGCTTCTGCCTTCCCAGGTGATGGATCCTTTCGAGCCAAATTCAAGCGTGATGACTTGTGTATCTGGCGTTTGCCAATCGTCGTTATACCTATAGCGCCCGCCGGCCGAGGTTACCAGGGTTGGATAATCAACCTGCAGCCCCCAGCGGGCCAGGTCAACCATATGTGTGCCATTGTTTAGCGCCTCGCCGGTTCCCCAGTGCCAAAACCAATGCCAGTTGTACGGAAGGATATTATCTTTATACGCAGTGCGTGGTGCGGGCCCCTGCCACAGGTCGAAATTTAACCAGTCGGGAACAGCCACCTGTTTGCCGATACCTATTGACGCGCGATTATTAGTATACCAGGTTTTAGCAAAGTAGGGCCTGCCGATAACACCGCCATGTAATTCTTTTATCGCGTTAACTACGTTTGGCCACGAGCGGCGCTGGTTGCCCATCTGGATGATGTTTTTGTATTTATTGGTAGCCGCTAAAAGTAGTTCGCCTTCGTGCGGGTTATGGCTGCAGGGTTTTTCCAAATAAACGTTTTTGCCCGCCTTTGATGCCAGTATTGCAGCCGGCGCATGCCAGTGATCGGGCGCTGCTACAACAAGTACATCTACGTCTTTATGTTCCAGCGCCTTTCTAAAATCGGGTTCGGACTTAGGTTGTTTAGTTTGTTTGGGGCCTACCTGTGCAATGGCTTTGGCTATTGCACGGCTGTCTACATCGCAGATATAGGCTATCTCGCAATCAGGCTGGATACAAAAATTAGCCGCCAATGCCGAGCCCCTGCCGCCCACACCCATCATAGCCACGCTGATCCGCTTATTAGCGCCGATGATCCTTGCATAGCTTTTGGCACTAAAGCCGGGCAATATCCCACCGGCAGATAGTGCCGCTACACCAGTAACAGTTTTTTTAATAAAGTCTCTCCGGGTATTATCGTTTGCTTCTTTCATACGGCGGGTTTTATCGGTTTAATGAATATCGTTTACGTACCCGAATATAGGTAATTTCAAATTAATCCTACAAGTGCATGGGCTTTTATTAAATTGTATTAAGTACCTTAGCATAAGCCCAAACCTGCAGCAATGTCCAATAGCATATTCAAAAAAAGCATTATTTTTTTCCTGGCGTTAGGTATGGGTTCGATTTGCCGTGCTCAAAATGATAGCGAAAGCTATAAAGTTTATGAGATAGTTTTAGCTAAACTCACCAAACGCTTTACAACGCTTGAAAAGGCAACCACACTTAGAGCAATAAAACACTTCAACTTTAAAGATCCATCGATATACTGGGTGGTTCCGGAAGGCCCGGTTAGTGATGATTGGCATATGTTTTTGAATAGTATTGATACTGCAAAACTTAAGACAGAACCCTTGGCAGATGCGTTTTGTGCAAAGCATCCATTTGAATTAACCGCCCGCAATTATTTAAGATTTTCGCCGGTTATCTTTTCGGGTGATAAGGCTATGGTGGGGTTATATATTTATAATGCTGGAATGTTTAATGAACAGGTTTTTCTATTGGAGAAAAAATCAGGCGACTGGACAATTTATAAAAGAATAGTTGTGGATATGTAATAGTTCCCTCAGTTGTTAATTAGCCCGCTTTATCCTGAAATGCTTCTGATATTCTAAAGGTGTTTCTCCTTTTAAGGCTTTAAACTTGCGGTTAAAGTAGGATATACTGTTAAACCCTGCATCCAAACTAATTTGCGATACACCCATGTTGCCTGCTTGCAGCAGTTTACAGGCGTAGCCTATGCGCAGATCAACCAAAAACTCAGATAATGTTTTGCGGGTAAACTTTTTAAAATAACGGCAAAAAGCCGATGGCGATAAATAGGCTACCGATGCCACCTCATCCAGCGAAAGATCTTTTTTAAAGTTATCCAGGATATAATCATAAACCTTGCTCATCCGGGTTGATTCATCAAAGTTCAGATCGTGCAAAAAGCCCGGACTTGATAGCAGGCTGTACTCGGCAGAAATAGAAAGCTGGTTTAAAATATCTAAAAGCTCAATAACGGTTTCGGTTGAGTTTTTGCCGATAAGCGCGTTGATCTTTTGCGATAGTACAGCCAGCGTCTGCCCGCTAAATACGATGCCCCGCGACGACCGGTTAAGCAACTCCTTTATCTTTTTAAATGGCGATTTATCAAAAAATCCCACGCCCAAAAAATCTTCATGGAACTGGATCACTACCTGTTTTATCGCCTCGTTCTTGCTTAAGCCGCGGGTATAAAAAGTATGGGGCAGGTTAGCGCCAAACAGGCACAGGTCGATAGCGGTAAATTCGGTAATGCTGTCGCCAACTATGCGCTGGCCCGAGCCTTCCAGTATCAGTATGATCTCATACTCGGGGTGCGCGTGGAAAGGAAAATCATTAAACTTAAACTCCTCTGCCTTTACAACGAAAAGGTTTTCGGGGTTCACAATGTTCTCGCGAAAAATTCTCATAGCGCAGGAGCTTGGTTCATTACGAACTAAAACTACTAATAAGATTTTAAAATCGGGTTAAGTTATATGCCTAACCATAGTCGCTTTTATAAGGAGGCTCCTCCGGAGCCCAAACGATCTTTTTTATCTGTCTATAAACAGGGAGCTCCTCCGGAGCTATCAGGGCGGCAACTGTTTTGACTCCTAAGAAACGGAAAAGAAATTTCTATAAATAAGGTGCTCCTCCCGGACGGTCAGATTAACCAGCCAATGACTCTGGAGGAGTCGTGTTTATAAAAACAAAATTGATCTATCGCCCCAAAGCAACCGCTACGATAGCTCCGGAGGAGCACCCTGTTTATAGAAAAAAATTAAAAATAAAAAGGCTCCAGCGGAGCCTCCTAATAAACAAACGATTTAAACTGTCAATCCTTTTTCACCGGCATCCAAACCTGGTAAGTAGTACTTGGCTTGCGGTTGCCTAAACTGTAAAATGGTATTGCAGTAAACTTCACAGCGTTACCACTGCCATCAGTAGCCTGCCCGTTAATAATGTTTACGCCGTTTAATAATTCCGGCTTGTAGGTAGCCGTCATATCCGCGCCGGGTTTAATACTGTAGTTTGTAATACCCGGGTTATCCAAATCCTCGAACCCGTAAACTATCGGGCCCGATGCTATAGCCAGTTTATCTTTAATAGTTTTTACCGAGTCGCTCGCCGTTACTACGCGTGGCTGCATGGGCAGGCTTAATTCAATAACGTCGCCTTTTTTCCAGCTGCGGGTTATGGTGGCATAGCCATTTACCGGTTTAACAGGTACGCTTTTACCGTTCACTTTCAAAGTTACCGGCGCGTCGGCTTTTGAGTGGTACAGGCCAAACGGGTTTTCTTTACTTTGTGCCCAGCCCGGTATGCGCACATTTACGGCAAATGTTTTAGGCCGATCTGGACTGACTGCAATTTGGGTTACACCCTTCCACGGATATCCGGTAGTTTGCTTCATCCTTATTTCTGATGCGCCTAAATTAAGCTTAGCATCGCTGCCGATGAACAGGTTAACGTATACACCTTTATCATCGGTACCATAAATATATTGCGGCAGGGCGCCTACCATTTTTAATATCATTGGCGGGCAGCAAGGGCATCCGTTCCAAATCCAGCGGTTATGGTTGGTGGTTGCTAACGGATTCTCATAAAAATAATGATCGCCGCTTAACGATATGCCCGATAGCAGGTTATTGTAAGCAACACGCTCAAACTCATCCATATACTTGCCATCTGCCTGCAGCTCATTCATCTGTTCGCTAAAAAAAGCGGCACCAATTGATGCGCAGGTCTCCAGGTAAGCTCGTTCCGGTAAAAAGTAATCGGGCCCAAAACGCTCGTCGTCGGCAATGGCGCCCTCGCCACCTGTTATAAACAGGCGCTTACCTATCATATTGTTCCAGTAGTTATTTACGGTGCGTATGTAGGCGGCGTCCTTGGTTTCTAAAGCTGTAGCGGTAACGCCCGTGGCCAATAGTGTTGCCCTGACAGCATGGCCTTCGATAGTTGTTTGCTGTGTAACCGGCATCTGGTCCTGGTTGTAGGCGCCATCGCTTTTGCGGGTATGCGTGCCACCTTTATCGCCATAATTGCCGCGTTGGTTTATCCAGTAATTCACCATAGCCAGGTAGTGAGCAGGCTCTACCGGTGCTTCAATTTTATTTTTTAACTGCGGATTGCTTTTAAACAGCTGGTACATGCGCAGCATAGCCTCTTCCGGTCCGCCGTGACCGGGTATTACGTTTAATTTGGGTGCCGGCCCCATCACCTTATAAATATAGTTGCTTAGCTTAACAGCTACCGTTAACAGCTTGGTTTTGCCCGTAGCGTTGTAATAATGTACACCCGCTTCTATCAGCATACCGGCATTATAAACATCGTGCTGCCAGCGGTCAAGGCCTCCATTGGTTCCCCAACGCTTGTCGGGCTGTGTCATGGTAGTATAGGTATTGATATAACCATCCGGATCGGCAGCCTGCGCGGCGGCGATCCGGTCTATGTAGGCATCTAACTTAGCTTCCAGTTTAGCATCCGGGTATTGCGCCAAAATATCAGCAGCGCCTCTTATCGTCTCGTAAACCAACCCATCGTACCACGGCGGGCCATCGTGCTTGTTGGTGTTTACCGCCCCTTTTGCTACCTCGTCGAAGTTTAAAAAAGCATCGCGGGTGCGGCCCAGTTTTTTCTTTTCGTCTTTTAAGTCGGGCTGGTCGGGTTCATATTTGCCTTCCAGTTTATCCAGCACATCATAAACGGTAACGGTGTTCCAAACTTTGATCTTCGGGCTCCAAAAGCTGTCGTGTACTTTAACGTCGGATAGTTTTGCCGGGTGAATAGTTTGCTCCAAAGGAGTCCTCGCGGACTGCGCGATGCTTTGTGTACTAATCAGCGCAAGCGCGATAAATATGGTTTGTTTAGAAATCATTATTTCTGGATGGTTGGTTTTGTAGACTGCCACTAAATTAAGGATATGAAATTAATAAGCTGTAATTTGGTCAATATCGAACTAAAAGATATCAATATCGTTCAACCATAACTTACGTCAATACAAGATTTTTGACCAGCCTATAAAGCCATACCATCATGAGTTTAAAACTATTGCTTCAAAAATCTGCAGTTGCACTTACCATTGCCTTATTTACGCTGACTGCCAACGCCCAAACCGCGCGCATAACTGTTGATGCCGCAAAGGTGATGAATACCATTCCTGCCAAAATGTATGGCTCGTGCATTGAAGATGTTAACCATGAGATCTATGGCGGATTGTACGATCAGCGCCTGTACGGCGAAAGCTTTGAAGAACCCGCTGCACCCATGAAAATTATCGGCTGGAAAACGCTTAACGGACTTTGGAAAATTAACGGCGGTGCACTGTTTGTAAAGGCGGGCGAGGGCGATAAACTGATCCGTGAGAATACAATTTTAAAAGACGGTAGCATTGAGGCCGATATTAAATTTACCCGCGGTGGGCAAAACGCCGGTTTCATTGTGCGGGTAGCCGGGGAGCAGGCCGGCATGGACGATTTTGATGGTTATGAGATCAGCCTGTCGCCAACCCGGCAGACTTTGGTATTGGGCAAACATGTACACAACTTCAAATTACTGAAACAAGTAAACGTCAGCTTTGAAAAAAATGGGTGGAACCATATAAAGGTCGATTTAAAAGGCAGCGAAATTGCCATCTACCTAAATAACTCGGCCACCCCTGCATTGCAATTTGCCGATGAAACAGCTCCGCTATTAACCGGTAAAATTGGGCTGCGCACTTTCCATGCCGACGCGCTGTTTAAGGATCTTACCATCACCCAAAATGGTAACACCATTAAAAACGATTTTATAGGCAAAGAAGGGCCGCCCATAAGTAATTTTTGGGATGGTATAGCCACGCCAACCGCTACCGTAAAATTTGGCTTTGATACCCCTGGCGCTTACAACGGCAAACAGGCACAGGTTATTGAATATGTAAGAGGGACCGGCAAGGCAGGCGTTGCCAACAACGGCTTGGGTCGCTGGGGAATTGCTGTAAAAGCAGGGCAGAAGTTGCAGGGCTACGTGTTTTTAAAATCGGGCGACATGAGAGGCCCGGTAACCGTGGCGCTGCAAAATGCTGCAGGAACTAAAACTTATGCTACCAAACAGTTCACCGGTATTACATCAGCCTGGAAAAAATATGCCTTTACACTAACAGCAAATGCTACCGATGTGAAAGCCCGTTTTGCTATTTACTTCGGCACAAAAGGGAAATTGGTGATAGACCAGGCTATGCTGATGGGTACCGGTAGCGATCAGTTTCAAGGCCTGCCGTTACGGGCAGATATCGGCACCGCCATGCAGCAGGAAGGCTTGAACTTTGTGCGCTACGGCGGTACCATGGTAAATGCGTCCGACTATAAATGGAAAAACATGGTGGGCCCCCGCGACAAGCGCCCGCCATACGAAGGCCACTGGCACCCCTACACCAGCAATGGCTTCGGCATTGAAGAGTTTGTGGCTTATTGCGAAGCCGCGAAGTTTGACGGCGCTTTTGCCATAAACGTTGAGGAAACCCCGCAGGATGTTGCCGACATGCTTGAATATTTAACCGGCGAAGCTACTACCCAATGGGGCAAACTGCGCGCGCAAATGGGACATCCCACGCCGTATAAATTAAAATATATTGAGTTAGGTAACGAGGAAGTAATTTGGGGCGATCTGAAAAACGACTACCAGCATTATGCCGATCGTTTTAATTTACTCTATGATGTCATCCATAAAAATAACCCGGAGATAAAAGTGATCTGCGCGGCATGGTGGAGGCCAGGGTCGGTAGCCAATATGGAGCTGGTGTTTAAAGCGATAAACGGCCGTGCCGATTACTGGGACCTGCATACCGACGCCGATCAGGCAAACGCCGGCAAGAAAGTGGATCGTGACCTGCAATTCATGAAGGACCAGTTTTTAAAATGGGACCCGAGCACAAAAATGCGCATCACTATTTTTGAAGAGAATGGCGGCCTGCATAACCAGCAGCGAGCGCTGGGCCATGCCACCACGCTTAACGCGGTACGCCGCCACGGCGATTTCGTGCTGACATCATGCGCGGCAAACGGCTTACAAGCACTTGGTCAGAATGATAACGGGTGGGACCAGGGGCAGGTGTTTTTCACGCCGTCGCAAGTTTGGGGGATGCCGCCGTTTTATGCCACCCAAATGGCTGCCCAAAATCATCAGCCGTTACGGGTATTCAACAGTGTAGAGGGCGACCTTGATGTTACGGCAACCCGCAGCGAGAATGGTAAGGAGCTGGTGCTGCATGTTGTAAATACAGGAGCTGCTGCTACCCGTTCGGCAATTGATATCAGCGGATTTGCAAACCGCCAGTCGGCCGTAAAAACCTACACGCTATCCGGCGACCCGAAGGCAGAAAATACCCCTGCGGCACCAACTGCAACATCGACCAAAGAAACAATTGTACAGCTAAAATGGGATAAAATCGAATATAGTTTCCCGGCAAATTCTTATACGATTTTGAGGTTTAGGAGGTAGGGTGTATGCCTGTGACGGGGTGTGAGCGTGAGCGTCACCAAGGGATAGGTAGACGATATGCCTAAGTAACTATTCCGATATACAATTGCCCAATAAACACTTATGTGTATCTTGGCTTCTCGCAATTATATTATCACAATTAAAAATCAATGAAAAAAATAATGCTTTGGTCTGCCGGTGTGCTGGCAGTGTCTGTGGGGCTTACCGCCTTTATCGCTACAAAAAACCTTGTTGTTAAAGCCGACCTTAAATTACCCGAAGGTTTCTCAGCAACCATAGTGGCCGACTCGCTTGGCTCATTGCGCCATTTGGCCGTTACCGGTAAGGGAGACATTTATGTAAAGATGAACTCGGTGCGCCGTAACAAAGGTATATTTTTCCTGAGCGATACCAATCATGACGGCCGCCTGGACAAGAAAACAATGTTTGCCGATTACGCAGGTACCGGTATCAAAATAAATAATCATTACCTGTATGCCTCATCAAACACAGGCGTGTTCCGCTATAAACTGAATGATAAAGAAGAGGTTATCGATGCCAACAACCCCGAAGTAATTGTAAAAGGATTGGTTGATCACAACCGCGATAACTCAAAATCAATCGCTTTTGATACGCAGAATAACCTGTATGTAACAATCGGGTCATGGTCTGATGCTTGCCGCCAGCCAAACTCGGGTGTGGGTACACCGGGTTGCCCGATATTGGATTCGGCTGCCGGGATCTGGAAGTTTAAGGCTGATAAGTTAAACCAAAGCTATGCCGAAGGGATCAAGTTTTCTACCGGTATAAAAAACGCGGTGGGTATTGATTATAACCCTGCTTCAAAAACCATATTTGCCACACAACATGGCCGCAGTTTTGACAAACTATCGCCGCCATATTTTACCGGCCAAAAAAGCGCCGAGCTGCCTGCCGAAACAATTTATGAATTGAAACAAGGCTTAGACGCGGGCTGGCCATATGCTTATTATGATCAGCAACTGAAAAAGAAAATGGTATCGCCCGAATATGGCGGAGATGGCAAAACCAGCACCGATAAATATGCCGACCCGGCAGTAGCTTTACCAGGCCACTTGGCGCCAAACGACCTGTTGTTTTATACCGGCAACATGTTCCCTAAGCGATATAAGAATGGGGCATTTGTTGTTTTTCACGGCAAGTCTATCTCGCCTGTCAAGGGTTACCTGGTAGCTTTTATCCCGTTTGTTAACGGTAAGCTATCCGGCGATTGGGAGGTCTTTGCGGATAACTTTACCGGATCGGACCTGGAACATCCAACCGGCCCTATGAAGTACCGTCCAATGGGTTTAGCACAAGGCCCTGATGGAGCTTTGTATGTTGCCGACGATATTAAAGGCGCTATATTTAAGATAGTTTATAACAAGTAAGATGTAATAAAAATCAAAAAGCCCTGGTTGTTAAACCGGGGCTTTTTTGTGCGATAAAAAGAAATGAGTGTGTGCGATCCCCCTCTGTAAGCGGCAGGCCGCATACATTTAATTTTTGGAGGATAATTCAGCGGTAAGCATTTCGGCAGTGGCTTCAATGGTTTGGTGAATAATATCTTCGCAGGACCCTTTAAAGACCTTGCGGAAGCTAACTTCCTTGTCTCTTATCAACGCCACCACGAACATGGTACCTACCGGCTTCTCAGCAGTTTCGCTGCCGCCCGGCGTTGTGAGGCCGGTTACAGCTACGCGGATCTCAGCCGGGATAAGCCCGTCCAGCCTGCGGGCCATCTCGCGGGTAACTTCCAGCGACTCAGGCGTAAATTGATCGATCAGTTCCTGGGGCACTTTAAGAATGGAAACCTTCAAATCAGCATCATAACACGCCAGCCCGCCTTTAAGTACCTTGCCCGATTCTTCGGTCAGCGCAAATTCAGAGCAAAGCCAGCCTGCCGTCGCGCTTTCGGCAAAGGCGATAGTCAATGCTTGTTGGGCCATCAGCGTAGCGCAATTATTGATCTTTGCTTCCATGGTTTATAACGAGGGGGGCTGATCTGTATTGATCGGTTGAAGGTTTTTAGTTGCAGGCCCGGTCAGTACGCGCCCTTTGATATCATACCGCGCTCCATGGCAGGGGCAGTCCCAGCTTTTTTCTTCGCCGTTCCAGTTCACAATACACCCGGCATGGGTGCAAACCGGGCTAAGCGCATGAATGGTTCCTTCATCGTCCCGGTAAGCTGCTATCTTTTCGCCGTTTACCTCAACTACTTTACCGGTGCCCGGCTGCAATCTTTTCAGAGAATCTGTTTCATGGATATTTATACGGTCGGCTACAAAATGATAGGCCACATCTGCGTTTTCTTTAACAAATTCGCTAAAGCCATCTATAGGTTTAACACGCGACGGGTTAAACAATTCCTCGTACTTATTGGGCCGCTTCCTTACCAAATCGCTTAATATTTTACCCGCGATGCTACCCAGCATCATTCCGTTACCGTTATAGCCGGTGGCGCAATAAATGCCATCGGCAGCCAGCGGCATTTGCCCTATATAAGGCAAGCCATCTACCGGGATGTAATACTGCGCCGACCAACGGTATTTAACCGACGATACATTGTAATATTTGCGGGCATATTTCTCCAGGTCGGCAAATGCTTTTTCGGGATCCTCGTGCCCGGTTTTATGATCCAGCCCACCTACCAATAGTAACTGCTGACCATCAATGATATGCGTGCGTACATAATGATAAGGCTCTTGCGTATCATAGATCAGCGCATCAGGATAGCTGCCGCTTTTTAATTTGATGGCGATGACATAGCTGCGATAAGGTGCACACTCAAAATTAAACAGGTTAATATTTGGCGGCATATGCGTAGCATAAATCACCGCCTTAGCGCGGATAGAAATATTTGCGGATTCGGCAGTATGGACACCGTTATCAGTTTCAATACCGGTTATTAAAGTGTTTTCAGAAATAATGCCGCCTGCTGCCAGGTAAGCCTGTTGCAACCCCTGCAGATATTTTAACGGATGGAATTGTGCCTGGTCCTTAAACACCAATGCTTTTTTATAAGGCACCGGCGTTGGTACATCCACGGTATATTTTACAAGGACGCCAACGGTAACCGCGCTGTCGAAAATATCATCCAGTTGCTTTATCTCGTCCTCATTTTCGGCATAAAGATAACCCGGCTTACTTTCGTAATCGCAAGCAATTCTTAAGTCGTTTATATTGGTTTTGATTTGGGCAAAACCTTCCTGTATGGCATCGGCAAATAGCTGAGCGCCTTCTTTGCCAAAGGCGCTTTCTGCCTCTTTATAGGTAGTATCAGCAAAAGTATTAATGTGCGCGCTGGTACCGCCCGTTGTACCAAAGCCAACTGTGTGGGCATCTGCAATTATGGTTTGTTTACCCGCTTTTTGCAATAAAAGCGCGGCCGTAACCCCCGTAATGCCGGCACCAACGATCAGCGCATCATACAACTTTTCTGCCGACGCTGCCGCCCCGGTATTGACCTTATTTAAATTGGTTTGCCACGGGCTTTCATGTGCCCCGTCGCGTGCTATTTTTGCATCAGTTTTCGTTGCCATATTCTTACTACAAAAAGCCAAGGCCATCTGTTTGGGAATATTTGCAATATTATTAAATAATTAAATTTCGTACTGGTTAATTATGGCTGATAGGTAAATGGCAGCCTATCGCCAACCTGTAGCTCGCTCCAAAGGTCTTCCAGTAAAAAACTGCGATAGTCCAGGTAATTACCATTGCGGTCAACTATTGTAAAGTTCAAATATAGTTTAACAATGCCTGCATCATTATCCCAGTGTGATGCCCGAAAGGAAGCCGGCGTCATTAATCTCCGCTCTCTTTCCGACTTTGGCCTGAGTAGCGTAATCCTGTCATTACTTTTACCCGTTTTATTCGTGTCGCCTAAAAGCTTCGTAATCTCTTCAGGTAGTTGCGAACCCGCTTTTACCAGGAGCGCTTTTGTACTGTTATGGGTTACTTTAAATTTTTTTGTAAAAGCCAGCCTTATAAAATTACTGTCTATGCGGGTAACATATTGGCTCATATCAACAAGCTGGTCACTTACGGTCGGTGTCTTTGCACTGTCAATAAAGGCATAACATTTAAAGCCCTGCTCGCGGGTGTTACCGGAATACAGACTCCGCAGAAAATGCATAAAAGAACCCTGGTAAGCCGCGCGCCTGTTTTCGATCCATTTTTTCTTTTGTCTTGTTGATCCGGGTAAATCTTCAAATATACAATCGCCGGTATAGCTGGTTAGGTTAAAAGCCCGGTCATATCTGAATACTTTAAGCAAATACTTAATGCGGTAGCCCAGGTTTTTATTTTCGATAATCAGGAAATCGGGTGTGGTAGCAAGTAATATGCCTTTATTGGTAGTGAACTCTATGATCTTAGGGTTGATGATGGTACAACTTTGCGCATTTTCTGTGACACCGAGAAATTTATTGGTGAAGATGCGTAACATTTCATTCCGTCTCGAATCGGTACCTATTACCACCTCATTCAATTCGATAGGTTTAGGTTTCATCACAAGATCGGCCTTAACCGACTTGTTTGATAAAATAACCATCAGCCTTTCAGACCCTCGGCCAACCATGCTGGTTGCTACCCTGTAAGTACCCGGCTGGATTGCGGCAAACGTGTAATGCCCGCTTACATCCGTCATGGTATATTTATTAGACCCGTCAATAAAAACCGTTACCGACTGCAGCGCCGCGCCATTTTCGTCCTTAACGGTGCCGGTAATGTCAAAGCTTTGCTGGGCCCATAGGTTTAGGCTAAGCAGCGTGCAGATGAGTGAGCAGATAAATAGCTTCATTGTAATCGGCCTTAGGTTTGATGGGATAAGGTAGCAATTTATCCGCAAAAAACTAGTCCAACAAATTGACTTGCAGCAACTGCCGCCTCAATTTCCAATAAGCCAATAAAGTAACTAACCCCGCCAAAAGCGAAAAGGCCGCAGCGAAAGGGAAGAAATAGATTAACTCTATCACACCCATAAACAACAAGAGTAATCCAAGCGCAAGCATCACCGGCAACGAAGGCTGTGCTGACAAGAGCCATAATAAAACTGAGATAAATAATAATACGCCGATCATGGTGTAGCCATAGCCCGCATAAAAATCGCCAAAGCTTACGGCCCGGCCCATAAAATCAAAACGGTTGTTTAGCATCCCATCGACAACTTGTTTTGTGGCAACATTTGGCGCTTCTTTCCAGGTTAACGCGCCAACTGTATGGCCCATAGTGTGCAGCAGCATAATGATGCTGCCGGTACGGAGTAAAATTTTTGCTTTCATTTTTCAGCTATGTTTTTGTATTGTTCCATGATCATGCCCCAGCCTTCGTCCATGCTTTCAATAACCTTTGTGCCGCCCGCCAGTTTTTGCAGGTCCTTATGCTCAAATTTTATGCGGGTGGTTTTTGGCCCTTCGGGGATAAACTCTATCACCACCTCGGTAACCAGGTTAGGGTCGCATTTAAAATCGCCGGTTATTTGCCAGGCCAGTACAAAAAGGCCATAAGGCTGGTAGGTAAGCACGTGGCCCACGTTGGCTTCGCTGCCATCGGTATGTTTAGAATACCATCGCCCGTTTACATGAGGCTCGACAACCATCTCGGTCATAGGGGTGCCGCCTATGTGGTGCTGCCGCGGCCACCACAGATCCATCTTTTCGGTAAATACTTTAAAGGCTGTCTCCTGCGTGGCTTCGACTATAAACTCTTTCTTAATAGAAGTTAAATTGATGACTTGCATACTTATTTATTGGCGGTGTTATTTTCTTTTTCAGTGTTTTCGGCCAGTGTTTTAAAATTAGCCAGTGCGTCATCCCAAAATTTGTCCAGGTAATTCCGCATAGCCAATATCCCTTCACGGTTTAACTCATAAATGTTTTTGTTGCCGTCTGTACGTAAGGTAATGAGCTTAGCTTCTTTCAGCACTTTTAAATGCTGCGATACTGCGGGGCGGCTTACAGGCAAACCGGCCGAAATATCAACAACAGCCAAGGGACGCTCCTGTAATTTTTCAAATATCGCCCGGCGGGTCGGGTCGCCTAAAGCATTAAAGGCTTTACTGCTTGCACTCATGATTATTATTTTTATTAATGGTAAGTATTTGCTTACCGTAAGTACAAACTTACCAACTATTTTTTAATATCCAAATTTATCGGGAAAAGAATTTTTTTCTCACCAATAAAATCAGGCTATTTACCGACCCCGTTCTGCCACCCACCGAAAGCCACTGGATATGTGAAAGGGCCAACCTTAATTTAGCTACATGATCAATTTTATCGCGTTAGCTTTATTGCTGCTTACCATTGTGTTGAGTACCGGTGGTGGCCTTTATGAAATATTAGTGATATATCCCAACTGGAGACATAGCAAGGACGCTGCCGAGCTTAAAGAGCGGCTGCAATCGTCAGGGCAAAACTATGCAGGCACCCGGTTTTGGCCTCTGGCCTCGCCCGCGCAGGCATTACTTTCCATTGTTAACCTGGTAATGGCCTGGCGATATGACGGCCCCGCGCACAGCCTTTGGCTTACGGCGGCAATAATCATCTTTGTTACCAGGGTAATTACCTTCAGCTATTTTATCCCGGTGATGGTGACAAAGATAATGCAGGCCGAAAAGGTACCCGCAGCGCAACTGCCCGGCATAATTAAACGCTGGACAGCATTAAGCCCCCTGCGTCTAATTACCGAATTTGCAGCGCTTATCACAGGTGCCTGGGCACTATTGTTTCTTGCCGTTGCTGCCGGGATAGTGTAAATGCAAAATTGGCCGGCAATGGCGGCTTTTTAACGCTACCTTTGCCGGATGACCGACCAGGAACTGATTGACTATTTTACGGACAAGGACCTGCCCGAAAGCCTCCGGATAAACCGGGCAACCACCCAGCACGAAGTTAGGACCGCCGTTGACCGAAATATTGAAACCATGCTGACCAGCAACAAACCCGGCGGCGCCAAACACCGGTTAACGCAGATTAAAGACGCGCTTGAAACACCTTATAGCGGGCGCGAGATCCCAAAACTGTAGTTGATAATTGCGAATATTAATTTAATAAAATAATGATATAAGTGCCCGGCCTATTGGTGTTTGTTTGTTGTCAAATATTGTAATTTCGCACTTAGTCATATACAAAATATCTTCAGAATTAAAGCAGTATTTAGCTACTTATATTAGCCACTTTATGAAAACCATTTCGGCCTTTTTTTTCAGCATTTTTATTTTTGGGTCAATTACTGCTTTCGCTCAAACAGCCGTTATAAAAGGCCGGGTTATCGATGCTAAAAATCAGTCGCCTGTTGAATATGCAAGCGTGGCTTTATTTAAAAGTTCCGATTCGACTCTGGTAGCAGGCAGCGTAACCAAAGCCAATGGCGGGTTCGAGATTGGGAATGTAGCCGCGGGCAGCTATCAGCTTAGAATTAGTTTTTTAGGCTACGATACAAAATCGGTGAAAAACATAAAAGTTGCCAACGGCTCATCAGATCTGGGCACCATCCAGCTTAACCCATCAAGCAAAATGCTTAATGAGGTAGCCGTTAACGGACAAAAAATTACCGCGTTAAATAAGATAGATAAACAAAGCTATAAAGCCGGGCAATTCGAATCGGCTAAAGGCGGGTCGGCAATTGATGTGTTAAAAAATCTGCCGTCGGTAGCTGTAAATTCCGAGGGTGACATCAGCGTGCGCGGATCAGCGGGTTTTATGGTGCTGATTAACGGCAAACCGGTACTGGCCGATGCGCAAACAGTATTAACGCAACTACCTGCCAACGCTATCGACAATATCGAACTAATAACCGCCCCATCTGCTAAATACGACCCTGACGGCCGTGGCGGCATCATTAACATCGTAACCAAAAAAGGCGCCAATGATGGCGTTACTTTAGCGGCTAATGCCCAGGGCGGCCTGCCAAGTACTACCGACTACAATAACCTTAAAAAGCCCAAACGTTTTGGCGCCGACGCAACAATTAATTACCGTAAAGGCAAGTGGGATCTTTCTATAGGGGGTAATTATACCCGTAATGATAATGAGGGCTTTCGCGAGGGCGATGTCTACACTAAAAATATTACTAACAATACCATCACCCGTTTCCCATCTACCGGCGAAAGAAGTTTCGACCGTTATAATTATGCCGGCCGCGCTACCATTAATTATATCCCTGATGCCAACAACGTTTTCTCGGCGGGTTTTTATAGCGGCAAGAGATACCAGGCGCGTTTAGCCGACCTGCTGTATCATAACACCACGTCAAACCTGGCAACAAACGCGCTTATAAGCAGTACCACTTATTTTAACAGCAACCTGCAAACAAAAGAGGGCACGTTTAACCTGGGCAACCTGGATTATACCCACACCTTTGCCGATAAGTCGACCCTAACAGCCGGCTTTCAATACGAGCATGATAACCTGTATGGCGGCACTCAAAACCGCAACTTAAAATATCCAAATACTACCGATACCATACAATATGTAAATAACCCCTACAAGCGCCCAATAAGCGCGTACAGGTTTAAGCTGGACCATAGCATAAACATTGGTAGCGGTAAACTGGAAAGTGGCTACCAGCTGCGATATGATACGCAGGACGGTATATTCAGTTATTTTGTAACGCCTGCTACATCGCAGGTTGATATTGCCAAGTTCCGGGGCACTACCCATGCCGAAAACAAGATCAATTCTGTTTACAGCCAGTATTCGGGTAAAGTAAACAAGCTGGAGTATACCGGCGGGTTAAGGTATGAGTATGCTACGCGCACAGTAAATTTATCATACGATGCTAATCCGCATAACCTTAACCTGTCTAACCTGTTCCCGTCGGCAAGTTTGTTATATAATGTTAATGAGGGGTTGAAATTTAAAGCCGGGTATAGCAAACGGGTACAGCGCACCACCAATTTAGAGCTGAACCCAATACCCGAGCGCGAACACTCTGAAACCCTGGAAGAAGGCGATCCCGACCTACTGCCCGAGTTTGTTGACCTTGCCGAATTGGGCCTGATCCGCACTTTCAGTAAAGGGTCTTTTTTTACCACGCTGTATTACCAGCATATCCAAAACCCCATACAAAGGCTAAACAGTGTTTATGCCGATACTATTCTTAACCGGGTTTATACCAATGCCGGTGCCGCGCGTTTATTCGGGTTGGAAGCAGGTGCTAACCTGTCGCCTGTAAAATGGTGGACCCTGTACCTGGGCGGTAACCTGTACAACTATAAAATACAGGGCAACATTAATATCCTAAGCACGCCCGTTACTATCAACAATACCAACTGGGCATACTCTATAAATGGCAATACCAGTTTTGCGCTTAATAAAACGCTAACCCTGGGTGCAAATGTAAATTACCTTTCTAAAAGGCCCACAGCGCAGGGGCAGGACGGCGCCTTCTTTGTACCCAACACATCCATCAAAAAATCTTTCATGAACGGCAGGCTGGCTGCATCGCTGCTTTGGCAAAACATGAACATGGGTTTCCTTGGCGCCAACAAACAACGCATCACTACCTCCGGACCTAATTTTTATACCACCACCAATTACATTTCAGAAACTGATGTGTTGCTTATCAACCTCAGCTTTAACTTAAACAAGTTTACCAGCAAACTTAAACTGCCAACCAGCGAGGTAGGCGATAAAGAGTTTTAGGCGTAACGTAACGAGTACCCGTTTTCATTATCTTTACCCCTAAAGGAATTTATGAGCTGGACTTGCCCAAAATGCGACCGCGAACTACCCAGGCCCGAGCAACGGCACTATTGCGCGCGGGTAAGCCTGGACAGCTTGTTCGGCGGGCGGCCGGACGAACTGGTGCTGGTGTTTGATAAAATACTGGCCGAGGTGGCCGATTGGGACGGCGTACTGGTTGGCACAACCCCTAATTGTATTGTTTTTACGCGTCGGCTCACGTTCCTGGTTATCAGGCCTATGAAAAAGGAGCTGGATATTAAGTTTTATTCAAAGACGGCGCACCCCGAGAAACCGGTAATTAAAAGTGTAGCCGTAGGTAATAAGTTCGAGAACCATATCCGCATTGCAGTGCTGGACGATCTGCGCCCGGCTTTGTTTGTTTACCTGCGCGAATCGTACGAGTTATTGTAGGCGGGCAAGCTCGGCAGCTTTTTTGGTGGCTTTCCCTATTCGTTTGTCGCGATGCGATACCAGGTCGCAGGTGTGGATGGCGGCAGTTTCAAAATCATCATGGTCGGGCCGCAGCAATAGCCAGGCCGTATCAAATACCTCGCCTTCATTAAACACGAAATCGGTAATGGCCGGTATGTCGGCCTTCAGGCTGGCATGGTCCTCGCGCCTGGTCGAGATCCAGATGCCGTTATGGTGGCTGTCCTTCGGCTGGTCGCGCAGAATGAGTACGATCTTGCCTTCCCAGTAAATATAGTACATGCCGAAATTTTGTTTGATCACCACGCCGGGCGGTAAATAATCCAGCAGAAAATCAAAAGGCATCGTCTTTTTCATCGCCCTAAAATTAGGGAAGGTTTTTCGTAAAACGATGGGATTAAATCCCGGACTAACGTGAACTATTTGGATATTTTTTTATCTTAGTAGCGGATCCCCAAAAAACAACATTTATATTTAATTTATTAAAGGATCCCGCTGCATGGAAACAGAAAACAAAATAGCCACGCCAACCCCAAAAAAAACCTGGGCCCGGCCAGAAATTATACTTATTTCGCAAGGGGATGTCGAACATTCAAAAATAAGAACGGCTGGCCACGAGAAGACTTTTGCTAGAAGCAGCGCCCCTGTTGGTGGAAATCATTGGATATACTTTAATAATTTCAGCCATTTTGTGCCAGATGCTATTACGAAAATGGACTATATCAGTTAATGCATCATCCTTAATTTTTCAAATATTTTTCGAGCCAGGGCCAGCCTGCTTTATAAAAATCCAGGCAGGTGGTATGGGGCAAATCGGGATAAACCTTTAGCTTTTTCCTGGTCTTTAACCTGTCGTAAACAGACTGTACGGTAGCAAGCGGGCAAAGCACATCCTTACCGCCGCCGCTCATCAGCACCGGGCAGTGCAGGTTGGCAACTAAATAATACGGGTCAAAATAATCAAGCGTATTCAGGTAGGTATCGATATTGTTTTTATGCTTATCCAAAACAGTTTTTACTAACGACTGCGTACTACTTGCTGCAAGCCGCATATTACAAAGGAACGGCACATGCGCAACCACCGTTTTTACCCGCGCGTCTAACGACGCCACGGCCAAACAAATGCCCCCGCCCTGGCTGGTTGCCATCATGGCCACGCGGTTAGGGTCCACGTCCGGCCGGGTCATCGCGAAATCAATGGTACGGATCATATCGGCGTAAGCGCCCTGGTAGTAGGCGCCGTTGGGTTGCTCGGCATGCATGGTCAGCTTGTCGCCCTCAATCTTAAACAAATCAGCCGACATCCCCTGGCCCCGCGGGAACACCTGCATAATTATATAGCCACGCTGGCATTCGCCTAACATAACACCCTGCCCGGCAGTAACCCCATAACCGCAGGTAGTAACAATTACCGGCCATGGTTTGGCAGGCGCCTCGCCCTGTACAGGTATAGCCATCATCACATTAAATTTAACCCCGTTAAGCCCGCGCAGGGTTACTTTGTAAGTATGATAGGGCAACGCCTCTTTAGTAGGCTCAACAACGGCATCCATGGGCACCGTTGCCAGGTCGGCTTTGGTTTGGGCCCAGAATGCGGCTATGTGGCTCGTCAGGGTATCCCGCTGCGCCGCGTTGGCTTGCTTACCAAAAAGGCAACTCGCGACACACCAAATCACCGCTATAAGGCTGTAGCTGCTGTAAGTATGTTTATTTTCGGGCATGTGTAAATAATTAGTTGTGCTCCTCTTTTGCCGTGTAATTATCGGCAAGGGCAATGCTCTCCGTAGGAGTCCTTCGGACAAATTTATAGGATATAACAACCGGCCGATGCTACGTTTGTGTACTATAGTGATACTATTTTACAGGTATGGGTAAATTGATCGCGACAACGGGGGATTTTGGCTATCGCTCACATTGTCAATATTTTATTTACAAAGTTTACATTAATATTTACAATCCAAATTCGCCGGGCCGAAAAATATCACGGTAAATTTGCTGAACTAATCCTGATAGATATGAAAAATAATAGCAATGTTTTGTATGCCCTGGTTATCATGCTGGTTGGCGTAATTTGTTTTCCTGTAAAGGCTCAGCAAAAAAAGGGCATTCATCGCGCCGACTTTTCCGGCGAATGGAAAGCTAAAGAGTCGATAAGTATGGGCGGCAATATTGTTTGCACCTACGGCGAGGGCGATCGGATGCTGTATAAAGCGATGAAAATAACACAGCAGGCAAATTTTCTAAGTATAGTGGTATCAGATCCATCTCCCAACCCAGGTCCGGCTAAAGGACAGGAAAAACTGACCTTCGATAAAGTAACCGAAATTGATCGTCGTGTCCCGGGATTCGGGAAGAAGTTTACCGTAAAGTGGTCGGCTGATGGCCAAACTATGACGGTGAATTCAATTGTACGCTTGATGACGGCCGTTCCTTACCATGTAAATGTTCAAAAACAAGCATTAGTTTACGTAACAGAGGTTTGGAAGTTGATCAATAATGGCAACTCTATTTCTGTTCAAACCAATGCAAAATCCGGCTTAATGGGCCGCGACCGCGAACGCAACTGGACGACCGTATTCGATAAAGCCAGCTGGTATTCAAAGCTTTTTTTGTAACAGATCGACTTAGTTTAGCCGGGCAGCGGGGAGGGGTATAAAGGCACAAGTAGCCTTTGCACGCATGCCCGCCCGACATACTTGCGCCAGCGGAGGGGACTACATACATACTGGTGAAATAGAGGTGTCATACTAGTATTCTTAGCAAACCATCCTTCATGCCGGTGCCTATAGGGAACTCCGAGAGTAAGATGTTCTCCAGGCATTGTTATATAGATAATTAATGACTAAGTTAGTAGAAACTTATCACTTATAATCACTCAATTCATGGTTACCGAGAAAACCGAAATAAGCCTTTGGAAGAATTCATTTAGTGTATCTAAATGGAAAAATCAAGAAAAAATCAATGAGTTATTGGGAGTTATTATGTCAATGGAAGGTATTATAAAAAAATACCTGCAAAAAACAGAAATTGACTTTCCTAATCTAACAGATCATTCGATAAATCACGCACATATTTTATGGGAATATGCAGATATCATAGTTGGAAACACTGGAATGGTGCTTAATCCAGTTGAAGGATTTATTTTAAATAGCGTGTTTTTGTTACACGATGCGGGAATGTGTTATTCGATTCTCAATAACAAAGATGAAATATCGAATGATACAAGTTATACTGACTATATTGCTAATAATGACAGTAATTTGAGTCATGAGGAATTAGAATTAGAAGCTTTATTTTACACCGTAAGACAAAATCATGGGGAATATGCAATACGTATAGCGATAGAGTTACTTAATGAAGAAGAATTTTTCATCGCAGATGTTAACTACCGACAAGAATTTGGAGATATTATCGGGAAAATTGCAAAAAGTCATACCTGTAACATAAATTATATTGAAAGAGAATTTGGCCAATCATATTCTTCTCCAAGATTTCCTAAGCAGTGGAACATTGATTATAAAAAAATATCTTTTATACTAAGAACGGCCGATGCCGCAAATCTCGATAATTTGAGAACCCCTAAGACATTAAAAATGATTGATGAGTTAAAAGGGGAATCCAAAGAACATTGGACGTTTCAAAAAAAACTCGGATTTCCTAATCTTGAATCAGATGGACTATTAGTATATTCTACTAATAGTTCTTTTAAAAAAAACGAGCAAAAAGCATGGTGGTATTGTTATAATGCTTTAAAGGTATTGGATGACGAATTGAAAAACGCCAATAATTACTTTGTAAGTGTTCATCAAATTTCTTTTGCTGCAAAAAGCGTTAAATACATTAATGACACCTTAGCACTAGGTGTAAATTCTATAAAAACACTTGGTTGGGATTCCATCAATACTACGGTGAGGGTAAGTAATCCTGTTCATATTGCTTCCGAATTGGGTGGGGAAAAGCTATATGGTAAAGTAAATATAGCAGTAAGAGAGATAATTCAGAATAGTATTGACGCGGTACATGTACATCGAATTCATACAGGGCAAGACAATTTAGCTGTTGGAAAAATAAAAGTTGAAATTGAAGAATCTAATGGAGATTATTTTTTAATAATTATTGACAATGGTATTGGCATGAGTCAAAGTTTAATGACAAATGAACTATTGGATTTTGGGGGTTCATATTGGAAAAGCAATAAATTTTATTCTGATTTTAAAGGATTAAAATCTAAAGGATTTGAAGCAATTGGAAAGTTTGGAATTGGTTTTTTTTCTGTTTTTATGTTAGGAAATCAAATAACCGTTACTTCATGGAAGTATGGAGAAGATATAGGGTCAATGAGAACGCTGGACTTTTATGATGGATTATTCTCAAATCCAGTATTAAGATACCCTACACAACAAGAAAAAAATTCAATTATTGATAGAGGGACTGCTGTAAGAGTAAAGCTTAAAAACAACCCTTATGAAAAGAACGGTCTTATACATTCAGAAACATTCGACTTGAATACCTTAAAAAACTTAATTCAATTTTATATTCCGTCGGCTGATGTTGAGATAATTACAAAAGAAGTCACTGGGGAAGAATCTATTATTAAGCCAAAAAATGTAGAAAATTTAGACTATTTGGAGTTAATTGATTACATAAATTTAAAAGGTAAAAGATACGAGGGCTTCACAAATAACAACACAATAAAAACTATTAAACAACTACCCGTAAAATTAATAGAGATAATGCAAAATGGAATAATTATGGGAAAATTAGCACCATTACCAATGGATGAAAATGCTATAATTTCAGATATGACAGCTATTGTAATGTCCAGAGGTATTAAAGTAAGATATTTGCCAAATATGATTGGCTATATTAACTCTAGCGAAGTTATTTCAATAAGAAGGGATGAAGCTTCTAAGGTAATCTCTTACGATTCTTTAAAAGTTTGGGCAATAAAGCAATTGGAACATTTAGGTAATCATAAAGATGTTGGATCGTATGAAAAAATGATTAACGATTTGACTATAACTTTTAATTTGTATGATGACAATTTTCCAATTGTCAGAACAAAGAAAAATAATAAGTATAAATATATTTCTATTAAAGAATTTAGAAAATACTTGCGAAACGTTGATGAAATAACTCTAAAAGAAGAAAATAGACTGGAAAAATTCCGAGGTAAAAACTTGGATGGATTTGCAAATATCTATTGGGGTTTTGAAATGAAAGACATAATAGCAGCCCAAGACCTAGAGAAATTAAGCGACTCTTCTAAGGTAATCAAACAAATTTTAACAGATGAATGGCATGAATATGATAACGAATCAAATACGGAGAACTTTTCATTGCTTTCAGATAATCCAGTTTCCTATAGTTGGATATTTAAAAGAAAAATAGTAAATCAACAAGCGTAAGTTTATTATCTTAATTCAGCCCCTGGTCGGTGTTATCCTCACGCTGGCGCAAGTATGTCGGGCGAGCCTTGCGGGCAAAGGCTTCTCGCCCTTGTTGGTGTTATCCCCCGCTGGCGCAAGTATGTCGGGCGAGCCTTGCGGGCAAAGGCTACTTGTGCCTATAACACCATACAAGTAGATTAACGGCACAAGTACGCTTTCCCACTTGCCGCCGCTACATACTTGCGCCAGCGTTTAAAAACAAGATGACAGTGCCTTTATAGCCTATCAAACTATACAGGTAGATTAACGGCACAAGTACGCTTTCCCACTTGCCACCGCTACATACTTGCGCCAGCGTTTAAAAACAAGATGACAGTGCCTTTATAGCCTATCAAACCATACAGGTAGATTAACGGCACAAGTACACTTGCCCACTTGCCACCGCTGCATACTTGCGCCAGCGTTTCAAAACAAGATGACAGTGACTTTATAGCCTATCAAACTATTACATCGCCATCGGCTCTATCAACATAATGTCCGGAAATAAATGTGACGGCAAACCATAATAATCTTTAGCGCTGCTATACAAATACTCTTCGGGGCTTTCAACAAAGCCGGCAGTTACCGGGTTATTATGAATATAATCTAATTTTTGTTGGGTCACTTTTTGAGTAAATAATTCAATAGGATGATTGTCTTGCCGCCAAAGCTGGAAACCGGTATTATTACTATTCGCGGTTCCGGCGGCTTTCATTAATTTTAAGATCCATTCGCGCCGGCTTTCCTGTGGATGCTCTTCTATACATTTCCTTAATGCCATTGCGGTATGCCGCTTCATGTCGCGTAGTATGTCCTCCATGTTATCCTTTTCCGTCCCAATTATCATATGCACGTGGCTGGTCATAATGCACCAGCCAAAAACTTGCAGACCTTTGTTTTTTTGACAATGTTTCCAGCTATCCAAAAGTACTTGCCGGTATTCATTTCTTATAAACAAGTCTATCCAGCCGACAACCGCAAATGTTATGAAGTACAACCTCTCCTGGTCATGAAACTTGTATTTGGTACTCATATTTTTAATAGTTAATTATAAAGTCGATAAGGCACAAGTAGCCTTTGCCCACTTGCCCCTCCCGACATACTTGCGACAGCTCTAATTAATCCATAATCACTCACCCAACATTACAAAGTACGCCAATACCACCCAATAAAATGGTGACACTACTTTGTCAGTAAATAAACTTTACCGATTCATCCACCAAAAACACAAAAATTGACCATTTTGTAATTATTTGATTTTGAGTATGATAAACTGTACTTAAGTTTAAGCGCACCAACTTATTAGTTGGTAAAATTTCGATGCGCGTTTAAACATATTTTATTTTTACAATGCCTTTATCTTCAAATGGTTAACTCCAAAAAAGTGTTTCATTTTGTTTCACTCATTTTTTGCAAAAGGCTTATTGTCAATTTGTTAGGCTAAAAAAGTGTTTCACCTGTTTCATCTGTGTCACACGCGCGTGAAACAGGCACATCGCTTATTTCTTAGCCGCGGCTTTCTTCGGTTCCTTCTTCCCATCCTTCATCAAATACGCCGGGAACTTAGCCTCGGGTGCGCCGCGCTTGTTGCGGTAGTTAGATTGGCCGCCTACGTCGGTATTTAGGGGCAGGTACATGCCTTTGGTATCGGCCAGCGCCTGGAACAGTTGCTTGTTCATGCTCTTAACCGTTTTGGCGTATACGGTGTCGCGGATAAGGTTCCTGGTTTCCAGCGGGTCGGCCTGCAGGTCGTACAGCTCGTCGGTATCCCAGATGCCGTAGTAATGGATGTATTTAAACTGGTCGTTACGCAGGGCGTGCATGGTTGGCGTTTGCGGGAACGAGCGCTCCCAATAATACTCGTACAGCAAACCCTTGCGCCAGTTGGTAACGGTTTTGCCCTGCAGCAGGGGCAGGTAGCTTGCGCCGTCCATGTATTTAGGGGCCTTTAAGCCGGCGGCATCCAACAGGGTTGGGGCCACATCAATATTGGCTACCACCTGTTTTACCACGGTGCCGGGTTTTATAAGCTGCGGGCAGTAGGCCAGCAGGGGCACGCGCATGGAGGCCTCGTAAGCGTTGCGCTTATCTATCAACCCATGCTCGCCAAACTGGAAGCCATTATCGCCCATATAAACAATAAGGGTGCTTTCAAGCAAACCCTCTTTCTTCAAATAGTCCATCACCTTACCCACCGACTCGTCCACACTGTGCAGCGTCTCGGCATAGCGTTTATAGTACTCGCCTATGTTCAGGTCGCTATGGTATGGAAAGTCGACCCCGTGCCACGAGTTGCGCTGGTTCTGCACCCACATAGGCGCGCCCTCAACGTTCTTAGGGTCCATGGTAAAGGGTGGTTTAAACTGGTATTGGGCGGCGCGGCCACTGTCGCGCTTGGCGGGGATAAAGTCGGCATGTACGCCTTTATGGGCCAGGTACAGCATAAAGGGCTTGTCGCGCTTGCGGTGGCTCAGGAAATCGATGGCGTAATCGGTCAGCTCGTCGGTTATGTACCCCTTTTGTTTAATATGCTTGCCGTTAAGGTTAAGGCCGTTCTTCACGGGCAGGTATGAGCCTTGCCCCTTAAACGAGAGCCAGTAGTTGAAGCCGCGCTTGGGCTCGTCGCCATCGTTACCGGCATGCCACTTGCCTATCATGGCGGTTTGGTAGCCCACCTGCTGCAAATACTGCGGGAAGAAGATGAGGTTATTGGGCACCGCGTGGTTGTTATCAATAACGGTATGCTTATGCGAGTACAGCCCCGTCAATATCGACGCCCGCGACGGCGAGCAAAGCGAGTTATTAACGAACGCGTTGGGCAGGTAGGCGCCCTCGCGGGCCATACGGTCGAGGTTGGGGGTTTCGATGAAGTCCTGCGTATGTAAAAAGCCCAGGGCGTCGTACCGGTGGTCGTCGGCCAGGATAAAGACAATGTTGCGGGGTTTGCCGGTGCCGGTCCTGATTAATTTTAGCGATCCGCCGGGCTGGCGCACCGCCGCGTTTTGGGCCAGGGTTTGCAGGCCGCAAATTGTTAGAAACAGGAGCGGCAAAAAGTATTTGGTTTGCATGGTGATGGTGGTCTTTTTAAAGTGGCAATGTCGATTAAAATAGTCGTCATTAAATGGTGATACTAACCTACAAAAAACCAAATTAAAAACAACGCATAAATTTTTTGATGAGTGCGCAATAAAACGACGGATTTTGACGGATTTATGCAGATAAATAGTAGCTTTATGTGTACAAAAAATGCACAAACGGCGGTTTTTTATACTGAAATGACGGTTTTAAGCGCGATAAAAAGAAACAAGCAAAATATAGTGTATGGGGTAGTGGCGGCGGTGCTGTTGTCGGCACTGCAATGGCTTGAATTGCGGTTTGTTATCTTTCAGCATTCGTTCGAGATCTATGCCGGGGCCATAGCGCTTATCTTTACCGGGCTGGGCATCTGGCTGGCCCAGAAACTCATCAAACCCAAAGTTAAAACGGTAGTGGTTGAAAAAGAGGTGGTTATAACCAACGGCCCGGAGTTTGTGCTGAACGAAGCAGCTATGGAGGACCTCCGCATCAGCAAGCGCGAGCTGGAAGTACTGCAACTTATGGCCGACGGACTGAGTAACCAGGAGATTGCCGGGCGGCTGTTTGTATCGCTAAACACGGTTAAAACGCACTCGTCCAACCTCTTCGAAAAACTGGAAGCCGAACGCCGCACCCAAGCCATCGAGAAAGCTAAACGGCTGAGCCTGATAGGGTAACGCAGTAGTACTTTAGTGTGAATTGGGCAGAAATTGTTAAAATCACCCTAAAGTATGACGGATAATACCGGGCCATAGCTCACCTTTGAGCCGTTGTACTTAACTTATTTAACATGAAGAAAATTGTAATAGTTTACGGATTAATAGCCGGCTTGATAACGGGCGGCTGGTCGGCGGGGTTTATTTATTTTAACAGGGATAGCCTTGATTTTCAGCACGGTATGCTGTATGGGTACCTGTCCATGCTGGTGGCATTTGTGTTTGTATTTGTGGGGATAAAGACCTACCGCGACGATGTACTGAGCGGACAGATCAGCTTTGGCAAAGCGCTTAAGGTGGGCATGCTGATAGTTGCCATAGCGTCAACCATTTACGTGGGGTTATGGCTGATAGATTACTTCTTTTTTATAGCCAACTTTAGCGAGATCTATACCGCGCATGAGCTAAATAAACTAAAAGCTGCCGGTGCCGGAGCCGCCGAAATAGCCAGGAAAGCTAAAGAAATGGCCGAGTTTAGCCGGATGTACAAGAACCCCCTCTTTAATGCTATTATGACTTATTGCGAGATTGTCCCGGTGGGATTGATAGTGGCACTGCTGGCCGCTGCGATATTAAGAAAGAAGCCTGCAGTTGCTTCAGCATAACGTTATAATTTGAGCTTTTATTTACTTAATTTGGTGGCCCGGATGTAAAGTCCGGGCCTTTTTTATAACCGGTTATCAGTATAAATCACGTATGGAGTTTAAAGATAAAGTAGCCATCGTTACAGGTGCAGGCCAGGGTATTGGTTTTGAGATTTGCCGTTTGTTAGTTGCCGGCGGTGCTACCGTTTTGTTGAATGACATGGATGTTGAGTTGGCTGAAAATGCTGCTAATCAAATAAATACGGACGTTGGTAAACGCTGTATTGCCTTCGCCGGCGATGCAAGCAATGTTGCTTTTATTAACAAGATAGTTGATTTCGCGGTTGATCAATACGGCCAACTGGACATTGTTATAGCCAATGCAGGTATCACCTTATACGGCGATTTTGCGACTTATACCCAGGAGGCCTTTTTTAAAGTTTTGCAGGTTAATTTAGGCGGGACCTTCTTTTTGGCGCAGGCTGCATCTAATAAAATGAAGCTGCAAACCAATGGTGGTACGCTGCTTTTCACCTCATCGGTAGTTGGGCACCAGGCGCTGAAGGACCTCGCAGCCTACGCCATGACCAAAGCTGCTTTGGAAATGCTGGCTAAGAACCTGGTAATTGAGCTATCGCCTTATAAAATAAACGTTAATACAATAGCACCGGGCGCTACCTTAACAGAGCGCACTACGCTTGAAGCGGATTATGAACGTGTATGGTCCGAGATCACCCCTATGGGCAGACCGGCTTATGTAAGTGATATAGCTGATACGGCCTTGTTCCTGGTTTCAGAAAAGGCTAAACATATAACCGGGCAAAGCCTGATTGTTGATGGCGGGTGGACGTCTGTTAGTACCTTACCAAGCGGGATAAAATAGCCGGTATTAGTCTATGATATAATCCAACCGGGCGTTTTTATACGCGGGTTTTTGGATATGCACCTTAAATTTTTTAAAGCTTTGCGATGGTCCTTGCGTTACAAAAAGGTTTGTAAGCCAGGCTGGTATGCTACCTCCGGGATCGGCGTGCAGGGTGTAAACAATTTTAACTTCTTGCTTATTTATGGGGAACAGCAACCATTTCCCCTTTGAGTTGGCTATGCGGATTATATTGGGTTTTACCGGTACCATGTTGGGTATGCAAGGTGCATCAACAGTTACTGCTTTGGTGGTTTCGTCCTGGGTTACTTTTAGGTGTGCAATAAAATCGCGGTTGCTTACCGGCCAGGGCATTTCTATCCTCGAGTAGTAATATAATTCGGCAGGCGATACTTGTTTTACCATGTAATTGCCTGCGGTATGATATAGCCATTCCTCGCTGTTCTTTATATCCATTAGCGCGGCAACCACCTGTGATAACGAAGCCTGCAGCTGGCACTCAACCCTGATAGCTTTGATTTTTGAGTTTTCTATATCGCTGGTAAATATTTTTATACCGTCTTTATTTTCTTTCAGGGCCCAATTCTCGGTGGTTTGCGCCAGCGCGAAATTGGTAAAAATACAAAACAGCAGGATCAGTCTTTTATACATATACAACAGGGGCTTTTGCTTTAAACGCTTAATTTAAGCTTATGTTACCGGGATTTGATATCAAGGTCGAAATAAAACGTGGAGCCATTATCCTCGGTGCTCTCCACCTCTATTTTGCTATTGTGGTAACGCACAATTTCTGATACCAGGTATAACCCTATCCCAAATCCCGAAACTGTTTTTACCTTCTCGTTTTTAACCCGGTAAAACCGGTCGAATAATTTTTTTTGATCGCCTTTATTTATACCAACGCCTTCATCAATTACCGCTATTCGCACCTTGTTGTCAAGTGTTTTGCAATCTATAGTAATATTGCCCCCTTTTGGCGAGTACTTAATAGCATTACTTAACAGGTTTGTTAATACCTGGCCTATTTTTTCTTTATCGGCAGTTATGATAACTCCTTTGCAATCAGTGAAATGTATGGTGTGATTAGTAGCCAAAAACTGCACTTCATTTACTATTTCTTCTATAAACGGATGTAGCTCAAAGCTTTCCTTGTTCAATAGCATCTTGCCATCTTCCAATCGGGCAAGATTTAAAAAATCTTGTATCAGGGTTGTCATTTTCTTTATCTGAATATCAGCCCTGGTTAAAGCATTTATGCTAAACACTGCTTCATCCTTTTTAGCAATTTCCAGCAATACCTGTATGTAAGATTTTATAGAAGTTAACGGGGTTTTTAATTCATGGCTTACAATTGCTATAAAGTCATTTTTCCGCATTTCCTCCTGCTTCTTTTCGGTTATATCGCGTGCTATTTTTGAGAATCCTATGATGTTTCCTTTGGCATCTTTAATAGGCGAAATGGTTAGCGATACGTTTAATAACGTATTGTCTTTTTTAAGCCTCAACGTATCAAAGTTTTCTACCCTTTCACCACTTAATAATCGTTTTATTATTTGCGGTTCTTCGTCCTGCCGATCCGGGGGAATGATTTTTAAAATAGATTGGCCTATCATTTCTTCGGCGCTATAACCCAGCATTCGTTCCGCTGATTTATTCCAGCTGGTAATTATACCGCCGGGGGTTTTGCTGATGATGGCGTCGTCAGACGATTCAACTATCGCTGCTAATTTTGAGCTTGCTTCTTCCGTATTTAGTATAGCTAAGTTCTGTTGCTCAATTTGCGTAAGCATTTGGTTGAACGCGTCCGTTAAAGATCCTATCTCATCGTCACTTGTCTTTAACGCACGTATTGAATAATCATGACCTTTAGAAACTATATTGGCTACTTTTTCAAGGTCAAGAATAGGCTGCGATATGGTTTTTTGTAAGATGTTAGAGAGCAGGTAAGCAATAACCAAAGAACTCAGTGTAAGCAAAAGACCTATTGATAATAAATGGCTTATCTGACTATACATTACTTCAAGGTCTGATTTAATGAATAGTGTACCCATTGTTACAGATTGCTGCACAACCGGTTGGTAGCCTACCAGGTACTGCCCTTCAAACCGGTAGCCATTTGCCAATAGTTTTTTAGGTAGCAAATCAGTAGAAATATCTGCCGGATATTTGGCAAACAGTTTACCATTGTTATCGTACAGTGCGGCGGCTACAATATGTTTGTCTGCTTTTAACGCATTCAAGATCTCAGTGGCATCGCCCGGGGTGTCAAAGGCAAGTGCTGCCGAGCTGTTTGAAGCAATGATCACCCCTAACGTGGCTACATTATTTTTAATGGTATTCTTGAAACTAAAATATTCAAATACCAGGTAGGCGCCACACATCAGCACTAAAACTACCGAGCAGGTAACCAGTATTACCCGCATTAGCTTATGCTGAATAGGTGTGTCTATGATGTTTTTTACCATTATATCCCGATCAACGAATTTTAGATATTTTCAATAATTTAGAACTTATTTCAACTCCGGCAGCTTTCGCGGCTGCTATATTTATTTGTACCCTTAACTTATTATCTTCCTTAAAAAAACTGATAACGCCGCCCCAATTTACAAACTTATCAGCATCACTTACAGTAAGCACATTTTGATGGGCTACCGCGGAAATTACCTCCTTTATTTTATCATCATCACCGGCAGGTATATATAAAATTTGACAGTTATTGATGTCTTTCACATCGCGATAGCGTTGAACTACTATTGGATGCTCATCAACTTTCTCCTGGTCAATTACATCCTCCAGGTATGATCCAAATGGGTCGCGCCCCACAATGCCTATAACAAACGGGGCGGTAGACGAATTAAAAGCTGACGAAGGCCAGCTAACAAACCGGGTAAAATTATAAAGAAATGCCGCTTTAACCTGGTATTCAAGCGCGGGTTTATTTTGGGCCCGGATCTGTTGGATATTAAAAAGCATGGCAAAGGCAAACATGCCGACGAAAAGCCTGCTGCCTGTTAATATATTACCTGCTTTAAATATCCTTTTAGCCATTAAAACCTGAATGAAACTTTACCATATATATTTCGGGGAATACGATTAGATGCAAATTCTATATGGCTTTTATTAGCTATATTTTGCCCTGCTACCGAAAGCTCCATGAATTTTACCTGCCAGGCTAAACGCACATCAAGATTGCAATAAGCAGATACGGCCGGCACACCGGCAATTACAGAAAGCGGGCGACCGCCTACATACCGGCCCGTTACATCAACCTGGAAATTTTTAAATAAGTCGAACATCGACTGTATTACCACCTGGTTTTGCGGGTCGGTACCTTCGTACGTTACATCAAATACATGCCCCGGCTTATCCTTAATATTTTTATGCAAAAACGTATATCCTCCGCGTAACCGCCAGCAATTTGCAGCCTGGTAAAGAGCTGATAATTCAATGCCCTCCGAATTACCTTCCATACCGTTTTGGATTAAGTAGGTTTTTGTGCCCGGAACCACCTCCACACTGTACAGATCATCATAATCGTTATAAAAAGTAGCTACGGATAGGGATAATTTTTTACCTGCCTGCACTCTATATCCCAATTCATAAGCATATAGTTTTTCCGATACAAAGTTTGGCCCGCCACCAACACTTTGCGTGGTTGAAGATACAGGGTAGGTAGGGATATGATAGTCAACATCTATACGGCTTGGCGTACGCACCGCGCGCGATACAGATGCCCAAACGGTTTGCTGCTGTCCGGGTGTCCAGGCAAAACGAGCGCTCGGTTGGATCTCAAAACCCGAATAATCATTATGCAGCAACTTTGTGCCCACGGTTAATTTGAAAATATCCGGTACAAGCTGGATCTCATCCTGTATAAAACCATTATATAAATGCAGGTTGCGTATTGCAGGTAAAAATCCAATAAATAGGGTTGTATTTTGGGAGTCATCATGTGTAAATCTGTAACCCAGGCCCCATAACAGATTATTGTTTTTGCCGACTTTAAAATTATGCTGCAGGTCTATATCGTAAGTTTCTAATTGGTCGTTTAACAAACTTGGCAAATCCCGTCGCCACATCCTGTCGTAATAAACTTGTACCTGCAGGTCTGATCCGGTAGCGAAACTATGCGACCATTGCCCCATTATATCCTGGTGATCAAAACTGCTGGGGCCCGGATTGGTCCGTTCTGTACCGTACTCAAGATTACCCTGGAAAGATAGCTTGTTTGCGCCACCGCCATCATAATCCAACCTAAAACCGCCCTGGTTTAAGTACCAATTGTCATTATTGTTTACACGATTTGCATTAAGTGTTGGGTCGATCTCATTGCGCATCCCGTATATCCGGTAGGTTATAGCCGAGCCTATCTTGCCACCATAACGCGCCGAAACTTGGTCATGCAGGTTGGTGCCGGCTGCTGCTGATACATAAATGCCCTGTGAATCTTTAGCTTTTTTAGTAATGATGTTGATAACGCCATTTACCGCGTTTGCACCCCAAAGCGTACCGCCCGGTCCGCTTATAACTTCAATACGGTCAATATCTTCCAACAAAACACTTTGCGCATCCCAGTAAACCCCGGCAAAAAGCGGGCTGTAAACTGTGCGTCCATCTATCATAACCAGTAGTTTGTTTGAAAAAACATTGTTGAACCCGCGCGCGCTGATGATCCAGGCGTAAGCATTATATTGAGCCACCTGTAAGTTTGGCGAAAGCCGCAACGCTTCGGGTAGGTTAGTAGCGCCGGACCGGCGAATATCTTCCTGAGTAATTACCTGGATAGCTGATGCAACTTCTGACAGCTTTTCCGATCGTTTAGAAACAGAAGTTACCTCTATGTTCATCAGTTCTTCAACTGATAATTTCTTTATTTTTCCCGGTGAAATAAGGGTAGTATCGGGCAGATAAGTTATTACATTTTGCGAAAAACCCGGGAAAGGCCGCGCAGCAAAACAAAAACATAGCAAGACAAGACTTAATAGTCGTTTGGATAAAATTGTTCGCATAGATTATAGGGGCTAATTATAAGCTAATATAACAAAAGCTATTCTTTTAAGTTTTTACTTTTTTTTGAAAGAAAACCAGGCAATCCGGTGCAATTAGCTGTACTACAATCTTATAAATGAAGAAACAGGCAAGCTATTTACGCCGTGAAACTCTTATCATCTGCCGATGGCCCATAGATGGATGGCACCATAATATCATTTAAACGCATGTATACCGTAAGCTGCCCGCGGTGATGCACCAAATGATTGATCATGGATGATAGCTGTTCGCGGCGGGTTGATTCCAATAATACCTTGCCATCTTTCTTCAACGCAAACGGCTGGTCCAAAATCCCTTCTTTTAGAGCCAATAATGCCTCTTTAGCTTTCGCTGCATTTTTCTTAAAAAGATCTGCCAGCTCTTGCGCGGTGGTTGCTTTGTCATGCTGATAGGTAGCAAAATCTATAAAAGGGTTAGCAAGGGTATAGCTTATCCAGGCTGGTATTTCGGCAACAAGCAAGGCCAGGGAACCCATTTCCATCGATCGTTCATGCGGCTTAAAGCCAAACTTTTCAGATGGGATGCGTTCCAGACATTTTATGCTGGCCGGAGACTCGGCTTCCAGCTCTTTAGCGAAATCTTGGGCAAACAAAGTATCGTTCATGGTTGATGTTTAAAGAATAACAGCTATTGTTTAAAATGGTTTAAATCAGATAAATGACTGTCCCGGGATTTCGCAACATCATTCAAATATTGTTTATTTGTAATTAGCTTAATAATTTAAGGTAGATAGATGCAACAGTTGTTTGAACCATTTGTAAGGATCTTTAGCATATCAGTAGTAAGGTATTTTGTATTTGCGGGTACACCATTTCTTATCTATTACATATGGTTTGACAACAAGGTAAGTTCATCAAGAATACAGGACAGATCTGCATCGCGGCGTGATTTTATGAGAGAGGTGTTTCACTCCATGCAAACCACCGTTATTTTCGCAATTATTGGCTGTATTATCTTAAATACGCCTGTTAGAAATATCACGCAAGTTTATACCGGGTTTAGGGCTTATCCCACCTGGTGGTTGCTAACCAGTGTAGTGCTGGCCCTTGTTATACACGATACCTATTTTTACTGGATGCACCGGTTGTTGCATCACCCTAAAATATTCAGGTATGCGCATGTGGTGCATCATAAGTCTACGGTGCCATCGCCCTGGACATCCTATTCATTCCATTTCATCGAGGCTTTTGCAGAAGGATTAGTGTTGCTGGTAATAACCGTGGTCTTACCAATGAATATACTTTCCATCACCTTGTTTGTAATTATTGGCTTTATAATAAATGTTTATGGGCATTTAGGTTACGAGATAGCACCCAAATGGTTGCGTTATACGTTCCTGTTTAATATTTCCAATACATCAGTACACCACAACCTGCACCATAGTAAGTTTAATGCCAATTATGGCCTGTATTTCAGGTTTTGGGATAGGCTAATGGGCACAGAGCACCCGGATTATATTAAGGAGTATGACAGGGTTCAGCAAAACCGCATTAATAAAAACCGGGCAACCATCTGAGGGTTCTCTCCGTAATGTCTTCACTTTGTAGCTGATTTTTGTAACGTTTTACAAAAAATATCGTCTACTCAAAATTAAAAAACATTACTTAATCACGATGAAACCATTCTTAGTACTACCAGTAACAATTTTTGCATTTTTATTGATAACATCCTGCACAAAAAAAGTCGAAGTAATTCCAACCCCAACTCCTCCATCCGCCCGGACAATAAAATTCAACCTATACACAGAGCAAGACTTCTCAACAGACAATCATAATATTACGTTCTCGGTGTTTATAAGAAACGGGACAAAAACCCTTTTAGACTCGCCTATTACCACTATGAAGGTTAAGGACATACCCAAACTGGCTAACAAACTAATGTTTGAAAAAAAGATAGTTAACGACGACTCGGAGTTAACTGCCGGTTTTACCTATTATATTGAAAACGTTGGGTACTCATGGTATTTAGATACGCTTTCCGCAGGCGGAAAAACTAAGCTGATAAATTATTCGTTCAGATAATAGCTGCATTGCTTACATTTAATTTATTTTGATTGCTGTTTTGGTAATACTGACGGTTATATTTGATTGTGCCAAAAAATCTCAAATTTAACCATAGCAATGCTTTTTAAAATATTTGCCGGCTTTATTTTCCTGGTTGGTTTAAACAGCATGGCTTACAGTCAGCAACGGATGGAACTTTCCAACAAAAATGCATCTCGCGAAGCTAAGGCGCTATATAAGTACCTCCAGGATATGTATGGAAAAAAAATGCTGTCGGGCCAAATGACATCAAACTGGGGATATGATGAGTTAAAATATGTTAAGGAGGTTACCGGCAAACTCCCCGCTATTAGGGGACTTGATTTTATTGATAGCAATAAGAATAAAAAAGAAATAAAGCTTGCTAAAGAGTGGTGGAAAAAAGGTGGCATACCCACTATTATGTGGCATTGGGGCGCCCCGGCTATTGGCAATGGGTACGAAAACTCGAAAAAGGCGGTTGATATAGACAAGATCTTTGAGAAAGGCACACTCGAATATAACGCCTTTTGGAAAGAGCTAAAAGAAAAAGCAAAGCTGCTTAAAAAGTTAAAACGATCACATATCCCGGTATTATGGCGACCGTTCCACGAGCTAAATGGCAGCTGGTTTTGGTGGGGAAAAAAAGGCCCCGAACAGTTTAAACGCTTATGGATAACCATGTACAACTATTATGTACACGATCAAAAGCTGGACAACCTGATTTGGGTGCTTTGCTACATGGATAAGCCAGATCCTGCCTGGTACCCTGGTCGTGAATACGTGGATATTGCCGGCCCCGATACTTATAAAGCCGACTTATCGCGTATAGGGATGTATAACCAAACAAAGGCAATTGTGGGCGACGAAATGCCTATCGCTTTTCATGAATGCGGTATCCCGCCCGATCCTGCTAAGGCATTCGCCGATGGCGCTAAATGGTCGTGGTTTATGGAGTGGCATACCAATTTTTTGAGAGATGTGCCTAAAGATCACCTAAACTATGTTTACAATCACGACCTGGTGGTAACGTTGGATGAAGTCCCCGATATAATGAAAGGATATGCCGAAAAACGCAGGTCGGTATGGGAATTTATCAAACATATTTTTACGGGTAAGTAGGGGTTGCCAGCCATTCATTTTACTTCGATATTGCCTAACGACAAATTTTGTCATACTTTTAAAGACTTAATTTTCTTTTACCAATATTCACCAAATAAGCAAGTACTATGTCGGCCGACCTGTTAAGTTATGACCCAAGATATCCATCAATTGGCGATCTGAAAAAAAAAGCAAAAAAGCGCATCCCTAAATTCGCTTTTGATTATTTGGAGGGCGGCTGTAATGAAGAGATTAATCTTTTAAAAAACGAGACCGATTTTCATGATATCACCCTACAGCCACAGTATCTTAAAAAGTATGAAGGTGTAGATACCAGCGCCGAAATATTTGGGCACAGGTATGATGCGCCAATGGGTGTTGCACCTATAGGTTTACAAGGTTTATTATGGCCCAACGCGCCCGAGATATTGGCTAAAGCGGCTTTAAAACATAATATCCCCTATATTTTAAGTACGGTATCAACGGCCAGTATCGAGCGTATTGCCGAGGTATCTGAGGGCCAGTTTTGGTACCAGTTATATCATCCAGCAAAAACCAGCATGCGCGACGATATTTTACAGCGCCTACGCGATACCGAATGCAAAGTTTTGGTGGTTTTGGTTGATGTGCCGTCGTTCGGTATCAGGTACCGCGAGATCAAGGCGGGCTTATCTATGCCGCCAAAAATGAATATCAATAACATATTTCAATCGTGCATCCGGCCGGAGTGGTCAATCTCTACGTTGATGCATGGCATACCCGAGTTCGCTACCCTCAAAAAATACATGGATAAAAGCCTGAACATGGGTCAGCTGGGCCAGTTCATGAATGCATCGTTTGATAAACGGGTTGACGTAGATAAGATAGCCGCCATCCGCGATCAATGGAAAGGCAAGCTGGTGCTAAAAGGTATTGTCAGCGAGCAGGACATGGAGAAAACCATAGCATTGGGTGCCGATGGGATCATCGTATCAAACCACGGCGGCCGGCAAATAGATGCAGGCGAGTCGTCTATCCGGTCCTTACATACCCTTGCAGCTAAATACAGCGACAAGCTAACCATTATGATGGACGGCGGTGTACGTTCTGGCCCGGATATTGCGAGAGCATTGGCTTGCGGTGCAAAGTTTACCTTTATGGGCAGGCCGTTTATGTACGGCGTATCAGCATTGGGTAAGCAAGGGGGCGATCATACCATCGCTATGCTTAAAACGCAATTTAAACAGGCTATGGAACAGCTTTGCTGCGAGAGCGTGGAAGCATTGCCTGATACTTTGATCTCATTTAAGTAAGGCTTTAAGCCATAAATTATTATACCTTACTGCCAATGGAACATTACTTTATAGCATTTAAAGACTGGGTTATCGGCCTTGGCGAAAAACATGATGTTAACCCATTATTGCTGGGCTCCTTATATTTTATAGGGAAACTCACCATGGTTATCTTTATAGGGGTTACCATCAAGAAATTAAGAGAAAAAAAGCCGGTTATACTTACCATGTTGCTGGCTGCCATAGGTTATAGCATACCTTACACTTACCTGATTATATACGGGCGCAATTTATCTGCGTGGGTATATGTTTTTGTTGGGGTGATGTTGATTTTTGGGGGATTTACGATCTGGAAGAAAATTAATGCGAAGCCAGGAGTGGACGCTATATAGCTAATACTCAAACCTTCTTAATTCGTCTTTAACTTATAAGCGTTATTCACTAAATTTGATTTAAACCCTTCAATATTATGGATCAGATAAAAAAAGAAGATATCAAACAGGAAGTGTTTGATCTTTATGATGCCTATGCGCATAACCGTTTAGACCGTCGCGGTTTTATGGAGAAACTGTCGTTGTATGCGGTAGGTAGTTTAACTGTACCTGCATTAATGAGTTTCCTGATGCCTGATTATAAAGGGAATATTCAAATTCAACCAGACGATCCCCGCTTAAAAACTGAATATATAAAATACGACTCGCCAAAAGGTGGCGGGTCAATAAAGGCACAATTGTCAAAACCCGCGGATGCTAAAGGCAAGCTTGGCGGCATAGTGGTAGTGCATGAAAACCGCGGACTGAACCCATATATTGAAGATGTAGGCAGGCGAGCCGCACTTGCCGGCTTTATCAGCATTGCGCCTGATGCGCTAACCCCACTTGGCGGCTATCCCGGCAATGACGACGCGGGCCGTGAAATGCAGGCTAAACGGGACAAGGGCGAAATGGAGTGGGACTTTATTGACGCATTTAACTATCTTAAAAACCACCCGGATTGCAATGGAAAAGTAGGCGTGGTAGGCTTTTGCTACGGCGGCGGAATTTGTAATATGATGGCTGTGCGGATCCCTGAATTGGCAGCGTCTGTTCCATTTTATGGCAGCCAACCCGCAGCCGAAGATGTGCCTAAGATACATGCGCCACTACTGTTGCACTATGCATCATTAGATACCCGTATAACCGGCGGCTGGCCTGCTTACGAGGCCGCTTTAAAGGCTAACAACAAAAAATACCAGGCTTTTATTTACGAAGGTGCGAATCATGGTTTCCATAACGATACAACACCGCGTTATGATAAAGCTGCCGCTGAGTTGGCGTGGAAACGTACTATTGATTTCTTTAAAGAGAATCTAACGTAAATAATTGCTTTTGTAGGTTTTCTGATAACTTAATATACCTTTGCGGTCTAAAACAAAAAAAGGATTTTCATGGCAAAGGCATCTGAAGTTAAAGTAGGGAATATATTACGTTATAATGGCGAACTGGTAACTGTTACCGAAGTTATGCACCGTACACCGGGTAAAGGCGGCGCTTTCTATTTAGACAAGTTCCGTAATATTAAAACCGGTAAAATTGTTGAGGCCCGTTTAGGAACCGACGAGCAGGTTGAAATCTGTCGTGTAGAAACCAGCGATTACCAATACCTTTATGCCGATGGTGATTTTATGGTGATCATGAATAATGAGACCTTTGAGCAGCACAATATCTCTAAAACGCTGTTAGGCCCGTCTGTAAGGTTTTTAACAGAAGGAATGAACATTATAGTGTCTTTTGAAAGCGAAGAGCCTATAATGGCGCAAATGCCTAACAACGTCGAATTAGAAATTACCTATTCTGAGCCTGCTGTTAAAGGTGATACCTCATCGGGTGCGCTTAAAACAGCCACCACAGAAAACGGCGTAGAAATAAAAGTGCCCCTGTTTATAAACCAGGGCGATAAAGTAAAAGTTGATACCCGTACCGGGGATTATATTGAACGTGTAAAATAAGACTAATAGAAAAGCCTCCGGTCGAAAGATCGGAGGCTTTTTTGTTTAGAAGGGCTATTTCTCTATTCGAACCGTTTCCATTGTCGTAAGTTCAATAGTTAGATTTACAGATCTTCCACCCCGTGGCCGCGTACGATGCGGCAGGTTTTTGGGTACTGTTATCATTTGCCCTTTGGTAAGTTCTATTGTGCCGGTTTCGAGGTCGAGCAATAAGATTCCCTCGATAACCATGAATGTTTCGTCGGAGTTTGGGTGATAATGCCAGTAAAAATCCTCGGTCATTACGCTCATCCTTATAACATGATCGTTAACTTCTGTTAAGGCGATGTTTTTGTAAGCGTCCACAATGTTTGTGGTGTGAGCGTTAAGATCGATGATGTCGGTGGTAGTGAGATTCATTTTATGATGCATTATTTACTATCCAAACTTTTAATAAAGGCGATAAGTTGCTTTTGTTCTAATGCGGTGAGATTCAACTTATCAGATGCCAGCGTTTGATTGGGTACATACAGGCCAATACCCGCACCACCGCCTTTATTATAAAAATCAACAACTTCTTCCAACGATCTGAATACCCCGTTATGCATATAAGGTGACGTACGGTTGGCGTTGCGCACAGTGGGTACTTTAAAAGAATGATGGTTAAATGCAAATGGTGAAATAGCGTACAATCCCTCATCCGGGTCGATTGCTTTACCGGCTTTAGTTTGCGGAACGCCAATTACCTCGGCATCCATTTGCATATACCTTGGCGGCAGCGCGCCGTTAAACAAAGGCAGGTAATGGCAGGTTGCGCACCGCGCCTTGCCCATAAACAGGTTAAACCCTTTTACTTCGGACTGATTTAAGGCATTATTGTTGCCCAGCATATAAGCATCAAACCGACTGTTTAATGAGGTAAGACTACGCACATAGCTGGCTAATGCGTTCATTATTTCGGCGGTGTCAATTGCTTTCCGACCTGTAGTCGGATAGGCTTCCCGAAACAAATTTTTATAAGCAGCGTCCTTCCAAAGCTTGCCGGTAGAGATCTGCATATCACCATGCATTTCGTCCTTATTGCTCATCACATCATGCGCCTGGTCCTCCAGCGAGGCAGCGCGCATATCGTAAAACTGCGCGGGTTGCAATGCCGCGTTGATGAGGGTAGGCGTATTGCGTGTAATAAATCGTTTGCCGGTAATGTCAAAGTTTTTGGCCAATCCGTCTGTAAAAGCTTTATCGGGTTGATGGCAGGAACCGCAACTGCGCGTGCCGGCTCCTGATAGCTGCGGATCAAAAAACAATTTTTTTCCTAAAGTGATCTTTTGTATAGTCGCTGAATCCTCGGGTGCGGTTATGTACGCGTTACGGTTAAAAGCATCACGGTCGAATAGTGTTGCTGCATTCTGATTTAACAGGCGGTTGTACCGGATATCCGGCATGTGTAGTTGTTTGTGCAGTTTGGTTATTGCACGGGTAAGTGGGTTGGCGTAATTAATAATAAATGTAGCCCGGTCAAACTGATTAAAGTTTATTGGCCTTGCGAGATAACCGATTGCCCGCTGAAAGTGATTCGACAAATGTAACTGATTAGCCTCTGCATAGCGCAACAACACTTGCTGCGTGCTTTGCAAAGCGGCTGCCGATTCTGCAAAACATTGCCGCGCCAGCGGGTCGTCAAAATCATTCAAACCCAATATCTCTATCCTAAATACCTCCTGCTTTATTGCGTCCAGTATTTGCCAGTCTTGTAGAGGGGTATAGGTAAATTTATATTTGAATTGCGCCGCATTAGCCGCAAGGCTATTTAATCGTTTAACTAATTCCTCTTTTGATGACGATTGAAATTTTGGGAATAATAATCCTTCGATCACTTGCAGGCCGTCAGGTTCTACCACCAGCCCGGTTAGTTCTGTCTCAGGTACGGGCGGGCCGTTAACCTGGCGGGTGGTAAGCGGGTCAAAATATTCTACTGCCCATTCCAGTCGTTTGTAGGCCAGTCGCACTTCTTTGAAACGCTGCTGCAGATCTTTGGGTGAAGCTGCTTGTAATCGATGTATCGTCGTTAACAAGCCGTCAGATTGTACAATCAACTCCTGCCGGACGTTATCGGCTACTGCATTTTTTTTCTGCCTGAAAGCCAACATACAACAGCAGGTAACAGCCAGCAGGCAAATTAGGATTGCCTTAAAAGTCAAACGCATGGCTCAGCGGATCTGCATGCTCGTCGCGTTTGGTTAGTGGTTTTAACTTCCATCTTTTTTCAATAAAAGCCAGAATACTTACTGTTTCATATTTAGTATGGTCCACGTAACCTTTTTTAGCAAATGGCGAGATAATTAACGCCGGAACGCGCGAGCCCGGGCCCCATTTATCTATAACCGGTGGGGCTACGTGGTCCCAAAAGCCACCATTTTCATCATAAGTTAATATGATCACTGCGTCTTTGCCGTTAGGTCCGTTCAATACGGCTTTTATCAATGCAACAGCATGGTTTTCGGCTACTTTAACATTCGAACCGCCCGGATGCTCATTTTCAACGCCCGTGGGCTTAACAAACGATACAGCAGGCAGGGTTCCGTTTTTGGCGGCTACTAAAAATTCTGACTCATCTTTTAAATGCTCCTTACGTGCAGCAGTGCCTTTGGCGTAATTGGAAAAATATGCAAACGGCTGGTGATGATAAGAAAACATCGGCGGTGCACCATCAGCGTCGGCAATGTTCCAGCCGCCGGCATACCATGCCCACGAAATATTTTTTTCAGACAAGCGGTCGCCTATCGTTGCATGGGTTTGGTTAGGCACCAGCCTGGTTAAAACGGCGTTTTTAGGGTGCAGGTTAACAGAGTTTGACGTATTAACTACAAATCCGTCGGGAGTAACAGCCCCGTCTTTTATTAAGTTACCGGCCGAATCAAGCTTAACGACTATTTCTGCCGGCGCATTTGGGAAAACTGGGCTGGCGGCAGCAATAAGCCATTGATGGTTAAGAAATGAGCCGCCAAAGGCGCTGTGAAAGAAGTGATCGCAAAGGGTGTATTGTTTTGCCAATTCGTAAAGCGGAATCTGTTTAGTATTATAGTAACCCATAGAAAGCCCTTTGGTATAATTATACTGAACAAAGCGGTTCATTTTGCCGCCATTTATCTGCAGTTGCTCCTGGTAAAACAGGTGCGTTACGTCGGGTGTTACCAGGTCGTTAGCTACGTATTGGTCAATATTAAAATAATTATTGGGCAGGTTTGTAGGGAAAGCGGTACTGCGTGGTACAGGCGGCAGGGTAGCATAGGGTTGTCCCAAAGCATCTATCTGGATAACATTTTTGGATTTTGCTTTATCCAATCCGTCGGCTCCTTCAAATTGACCGTATAGGTTATCAAAGCTGTGGTTTTCCATATAGATCACCACCACATGGTTCACTTTTTCAATGCCTGGCGCAGGTGCTGCCTTTTTATAAGCCGAAGCAACTATTAACAATATTGTAGCAACGCCAATTATAGAGGTTACTTTTAAAGTTTTTTTATTCATTTCTATCGCTTTAAAACAGGGCAGATACCCTTGCGGTAAAGTTAGTCGGTTTTATAATATCGTGGTAACTGATGGAAGAAAACTTGTTGAGCAGATGTATAAAAGTTACAAAACAACCTGCATCTTAATCATCCAACCCTTTGCCATTTAGGATTTGCGGCATATATTTTTCAACCCTTGCCTGGCGCGTTGCCGATTGCTTGGCAGAAGAAAAATAAAGTAAATAACCACGTTGGCGACCAGGCGTTAAAGCCTCAAAAGCGGTTTTTAATGCAGGGATAGCATCCAATTTATGTTTGAACTCATCGGGCATGTTAAACTCGGTAGTCTGTTTAAGCTCGACTTTTAAACCGGCTTTTTCAATTTCAATAGCTTCGTGTATGTAGGATTTGAGTAAAGGTTCCTGATCTATTATATCCAACAGACTGGTGAACCTAAGCTGACGCGCTGACTGCACATTTTCAGTTTGTTGGATAAGCATACCCTCGCCATTATTTAATAAACTACCTTTAAAAAACAGGATAGCGCAATAAGCCTTAAAAGCGTGTATTAAAACAACATTTTTATTGTTAAGCGTGTAACAAGGAACACCCCATTTTAATTCTTCAGCAAGCCCGCAGTCGAGGATAACTATTCTTAATCTCCCCAATTCTTCCTGCCAGTTTTTTGCCTTTTCAAAAAAGAAATCAACTTTTGGGTTTGTGTTCATCTTGCTTAAATATTTATACGCTTAACCATCCGCGGAAACCCCTTGCCGCATAGTAAGACTCTGCGCCATTATGGTATAAAAATACGGTATCATATCGCCGATCGCAAAAAACAGCGCCACCAAGATTCCTTATATCGGCGGGCGTTTTTATCCAACTTGACGTCTTTAAATCGAAGTTACCCAATTTCTGCAACTCACGGTATTGTTCTTCGGTTAAAAGCTCTATCCCCATATCCGCAGCAACATCAATTGCGTTATTTTCTGGCTTGTATTCCTTCCTTGATTCCCAGGCAGCGCGATCATAGCAATAACTTCTGCGACCTTTTGGGCTTTCTGCCGAGCAATCATAAAAAATATACGCGCCTGTTTTGTCATCATAACTAACAACATCCGGTTCGCCGCCGGTTGTTTCCATCTCATCAAGCGACCAAAGTTTTGCGGCATTAGCTTCCAGCTTTGCCCGTACATCGGCCCATTTAAGATTTGGATGACGGTTCATGTTTTTCTCAAAGCGAATCTTCAATGTGTTGATCAGGTCTTCGCTTTGTTCAGATGATAATTCCTTTTTCATGTCATTTTTTAATTAACAAAACTGATCTTCCTATTTGCAGGCCTAAAGTACCATGATATCATAGTTAACACTAATAATAATCCCGGCCCGAATAACTCTTTTGCATCATCGCCAACGGCAATATGTGAGCATATCGCTCCCGACATCGCAAAGAAAAAACCGGCATAGGCCCATTCCTTCAATAAAGTAAATTTAGGGATAAGTACCATTATTACACCTAATATTTTCCAAACGGCCAGTATCGTCAAAAGGTAAACAGGGTAGCCTAAGTGTGTTAAACTATCTAACCCTCCGGCGCCTTCCTTTGCTTTAAACAGTTGTACAGCACCTGTTGCCAGCATCCCCAATGCAAGCCATAACGTCGCTATCCAGTAAATAATTTTATTTCGCTTTTCCATAGTCTGTTATTTTAATTTGCTGATGATATCCTGTATGCGGTTGTGAGCCATGTTTATGCCTTGCGCAAATGGCAGCTTCAATACCTGGTCTCTTTTTTCGTTTGATTCATACACCACATGCATATTCAATTTGCAGGTGTCGTCAGTAAGTTTTTCAAACTCATAAACCTCCAATTGTACGCCAAAAGGTGTGCCCTCCATTTCAAAGGTTTTTATGATCTTCTGGTTCGGGATAAACTCATGGATCGCTCCGTTAAACCGGTGTTTATTTCCTTGCGGATCGGTTGTTTCAAACTGGTAGCTGCCATGCTTTTTACTTTCAAGCTTCAATACTTTTGTGCCCATCCACTGCTCAACAATTTCGGCTTCGGCATAAGCTTTAAATAGTAATTCTATGGGCAAATCAAATTCTCGGGTTATCGTCAGACCCTGCTTGCCGTCTTCGGCATTGATCCTGGTTTTTAGTTCCATGCTATTTTTTTTTATAGTTTTTCATTATGGCTTCTAATTTGTTAAATCTGTCGTCCCACATTTGGCGGAATGGTTCGATAAAGTCGGCTACCTGTTTCATGTTTTTTGCATTTAGATGATAGTAAATTTCACGACCGTTTTGTTCTTGTCCCAACAGTTCACACTCGGTTAGGATCTGCAGGTGTTTCGATACAGTTGGCCTGGCGGTGTCAAAATTTGCGGCTATTGCCCCGGCTGTCATGGTTTGCGAAGCAACCAATAGCAGTATGGCCCTGCGGGTTGGGTCGGCTATTGCCTGGAAAACATCTCTTCTTAAATTCATTATGTAGCTATTTGGCTACAAATATATATGTAGTTATTTAACTACGCAAATTTTTATGAATTTTTCTGAGAATCGATAAAGGAGGGCATAAAAAAAGCCTCCAATCGTCCGACTTAAAGCTTTAGTATCTTGTAGCGCTGGGAGATTATTTCTTAAATAATGAAACCACTTTTTTGCCACCCGTTATAACCGCAATCATAACCAACCCGGCAATCAATCCCATCCCAAACTCAACAACTATCGCCGGCAAGTTAGGAAGCAGGTGATGCAGGTACTCGATATTATGAACGAAGATCCCACCAGAAACTAACACTAATGCAACTGTACCAATAACGCTTAATGCCTTAATTATAACAGGAAGCGACTTAACTAATAACCGGCCGACTATAAAAAGAAAACCTTTACCATTAGCATGTTTCATCAGCTTATAGCCGGCATCGTCCATCCTTACAATAAGGGCAACTATGCCATATACGCCTATGGTTGCCAGCACCGCGACTACCGAAACGGTTACCGCTTGTATAGTAATACTCTTTTCAGCCACACTTCCTAATGCTATAATTACAATTTCTATAGAAAGTATAAAGTCTGTGGTTATGGCCGATCTAACTTTTGCTTTTTCGGCAGCGTTATCATGTTGTTCGCTTTCCTTTATTACTTGTTTAGGTGTTTTTGGATGATGGAAAAAGTATTCAATTATTTTTTCGACTCCTTCATAAGCCAGATAAAATCCACCTAAAACCAAAACGATTTTAACCCCTACCGGGAAGATCACACTAAGCAATAATGCTATGGGGACGATAATCAGCTTATTAATTAATGAACCCTTGGTAATAGCCCACAGCACCGGCAACTCGCGCGACGATAAGAACCCCGTCGCTTTCTCTGCATTTACGGCAAGGTCATCGCCTAATATGCCTGTGGTTTTAGTCGCGGCTACTTTAGTAGTAACTGCAACATCGTCCATCAACGCACCTATATCATCCAAAATCGCAAAAAAACCTGATGCCATGTTTGCTTAGTTGTAAGGCTGTAAAATATAAATTAAACCCGATTTGATAAAGGTAAAAATCAGTATATCTATTCGGTATATATTATTAATAAATTCCATTTCGTTATACCTAACTATTTATAAACTTTAAACAAATTAAGCAAGCGCTTCGTATTAGACCAGGGTTCAAGCTTTTTTGTATTTATACCCGCCGAATAAAGCTATTAGTTTACCGCAACAATTAAGTGACGTTTTGCATAGACACAGCGAGACTTTTATATTTACCCATAATTAATTACCTCATATTTAAACTCATCTGATGAAACCAACCCTTACCAAACAATTATGCCGGACTATATACGCGGCAACTGCATTGCTGTTAAGCAGCCTGCCTACTTTTGCACAAACCATAAATGATTCCGATAGCCATGACATAGTCACCAAACTTGGCGATAGGTTAGTAGCAGTTTATCCGTTCCCCGAAATTAGCGCCAAATACAAAGAGGCTTTGACGAAGTTTGAAGCTGAAGGACATTACAAGAATTTGACTGAGCAAGAGCTTGCTGCAAAACTTTCCGACGACTTGCGCAAAACACATAAGGATGTGCATTTGCGTGTATCACGGAGCATGAATACCGGTCAAAGACGAGGAGGAGGTCCGCAGGTTAATACCGACGCAAAGTCAAACTACGGATTTAAGAAAGTTGAAATAGACGGAGCAACCTCAACAGCGTATGTAGAGATCCCGGGGCCGTTCCTAGTATCGCAGGAGGCCTTTGAAATTGCCGCTGCTTGTATGAACATGTCTGCCTATAGTAAATATATTATATTGGATGTACGCCATAACCCGGGCGGTAGCGGACAAATGGGCCGCTTCCTGGCGTCTTATTTTTTTACTCCCGGACGCGAGCAGTTTTACCTGAACGGGTTCTATAAAGATCGTAAACGCGATGAGCAAGAGTGGACCTATGCCTACACACCCGGCAAACACATGCCCGACGCTAAGGTTTACATCTTAACCGGCAGGGGCACGGGTTCAGCATCAGAAGGGTTTGCTTACGCGATGCAGAAACTTAAACGTGCTACCATAGTTGGCGACACCAGTGCGGGAGCAGGCATAGCCGGCGGTAATGTGCAGTTAGGGCATAACCTGCAGGCATTTGTACCTGTTAAAATGGTGGTAGGTCCAAATGATAATGTAGGTTGGGAAGGTATAGGCGTAATACCAGAAGTACTAACAGGCAAAGAAGACGCCCTGGCAGCTACGCGCAAACTTATATTGAAGGACATTCTTGCAACATCAACTGATACTGTACAGAAAGCGGCCGCCCAATGGGTGATAGATAATGATGGCATAGCCACCAGCGCCGCTGTAAATATGAAAAGTAAATATGGCGCCATAGTTGGCAAATACACCAGTAACATAACCATTACCAACGTTAAAGGTGATTTACTATGGAACCGCGTTGAACCCGGCAAACCGGTTGAAAGCTATACACTAAAAGAGGTTAAGCCTGATGTATTGGTTATTACCGATTTGAATGCCAACATTGGCCCCAATGTATCGCGTGTGTACATAAACCGCGACGCACAAGGTAAAGTAGAAAGCCTTACGCGCAAAACCCTTTTAGGCAATGGTACTATATCTGGTGCGGGAATGCCTTTGAAGAAGATCTAGAATAAATTCGTCTGCATATAACGAAGCCTTGAATCGGAAGATTTGAGGCTTTGTTGCTTTAGTTAGCTTCAGTAGTAAAAGGAAATGTAAAAAAAACTACGTAATATTTGTTTCGTACGAAATTTTTATTACCTTTAGATTATAAACGATTATGGAAGATCAAAGCAAAAAGGTAGAGCCTACAAAATCTGAACTGGAAATATTACAAATATTATGGGACAAAGGCCCATCAACAGTTCGGGTTGTTAACGATGAGTTACTTAAAACAAAGGATGTGAATTATACCACTACCCTTAAACTAATGCAAATAATGGCCGACAAGAGCATCCTGAAGCGCGACCAAAGCCAAATGAAACACATATATCACGTGGTTGAGTCGGAGCATAAAACTAAAGATCAGCTGCTTGACAAGTTTATAGATTCGGTTTACCGCGGGTCTGCCGGTAAGCTGGTTATGCAACTACTGGGCAACCAAAAAGCATCAAAGGAAGATCTTGATACCATCCGCCAGATGCTGAAAGAAATGGATCAGAAATAAATCATAAACCTAAAACCAAATGAATTATGTTACTTACTGTCATCCCATCCGCGTTAGTTGATCAATTGATAACAGCTTTGAGCAATACTTTAATGTATTCGCTTTTACAAGGCGTAGCACTGGCAGCAGCCGGAGGGCTCATTATACTTGTTACCCGTAAAGCCAGTGCAGCAACGCGTTATAACTTATTGGTAGCAGCACTTGTAGTATTCACTCTTGGTTCGGCGGTTACATTTGGTGTGCAGTTTGCCAATTTGCAGCAAGTTCAATCAGTTGCCGCCAGTAGTTTTAACGGCCGATTTGACATACCTGCTATAACTTCACATACTTTGGTTTCGGTGCCGCAAAAAACTAATTACCTGGCACTAATATCCGCTTTTGTTAATACGCACCATAATGCTATTGTGTTAGTGTGGTTTGTGTTTATTTGTATAAAAGCTATACAAATGGCGGTAGGTTTACAAAATATTTACCAATTAAAGCGTACCGGCACCCAACCGGCCGACGCCTTTTGGCCGCAACGTATGCAAGAAATGGCTCAACGATTAGGCACAAAAAAGGTAGCCTTGCTTGAATCGGCCATGGCAAAAGTCCCAATGGTTATTGGCCACCTTAAACCTGTAATATTAATACCAATAGGTTTATTAACGGCGTTAAGCACTGCCGAGGTAGAAGCTATACTAATGCACGAACTGGCCCATATTAGCCGCCGCGATTACCTTGTTAACTTGCTGCTGAGTCTGGTAGAAGTGATATTCTTTTTCAACCCTGCCGTACTATGGATATCGCAATCTATTAAAACCGAGCGGGAAAACTGTTGCGATGATATAGCACTTGCTCAAACAAACAGTAAACATAATTACATACAGGCGCTGGTTAGCTGCGAAGAATATCAGCAAAGTAAAACAGCTTACGCAGTAGCTTTCTCCGGCCAAAAAAATAGCCTGGTGAGTAGGGTAAAGCGCATGATAAGCAACCGTAACCACAGCCTTAATATTTTTGAGAAAGCCGTGCTCACTATTTTTTTAGTGATGTCGGGCGTGTTACTTTCGGCGTTTGCAGAAAAAGAAACTATTAAAAAAACCATACACCAGGTAGTGAAGGCCATCTCGGCTAAAGGCGATAAGCAGACGCGGATAGTTGACGCCACTCCGGCAATTGTTTTGCCGGTGAAACAAACGCTAGCACCTGTAGCCGACGTTGTAGAGGCGCCTAAAGAGAAGGTGCCGGAGAACGAAACAACGCCGCCCGTTGCGGCTGTACCTCAGCCCCTAACGCCGCAGTTAGCCCTTCCACGGGACACTGGCAGAAGGATCATTAAGTCGACGAGTGTAATAACCAGCCTGTCAATAAATGCCAGTAGTAGTATAAATCTGAAAGAGATCCAACGACAGGATGCCATAGATCGGGCTGATGCACTAACTGTGCCGGCTGTGCGCAAAATCGACCAGTCGTCCCTAATTATAATGGACGAAATGGTAAAGGATGGACTCATAGAAAAGGGTAAGCCGCTACCGTATAGCCTGAGCGAACGTGGATTTGCAATAAATGGCGTACAGCAATCAGAAGCGTTAGCCAAAAAATATTGGTTGTTAAAAATTGGAGGAGAACCTGCACAATACGCTAAGAATAAAGAAGCAGACGAAAGACAACGCAGGATGTTAATGAATGCTGTTGTTTTACAAATGGGAAAGGATAAATTGATAGGTGAAAACGATGAGCATTTAACCTTTAAACTCGATAATAACGAGTTTGTTGTCAACGGCAAAAAGCAACCGGATGCTGTTTTTCAGGAATATTTAAACGAATTTGTGAAAAAGCACCCTGGCGGTAAATTAAGCTTGAGCTATACTAATGTTATAGATTAGAAAGTAATTGAAGAAATAGCTATTTGCCCTACAACCATCACAAAAATTGTAATAACAAACAAGCCTCAAATCATATGATTTGAGGCTTGTTACTTTAGTTAGCTCCAGTAGGGCTATTTTGTATAAATATCCAACGCTTTACCGTTTTTCATATCATCATAATTAACAAACCATCCTTTAAGGGGCTTTCCGCCGATTGCAAGTTTGCTAATGTTTTTGCCGGCTCCTTTTTTGTTAATGGTAAATGTTTTACCATTGCCAAGCTGCATTTCAACTTTGTCGAAAATAGGTACCGATACAATATATTCAGGATCGGTAGGTGAATAAGGGTAGATCCCCATTGCATTAAATACATACCAGCCCGTAAGCGAGCCATAATCGTCCATCCCGGCCAATGCCAGGCCTTCGGGGCCCATTCCATAGTAATCCGACAATAGTTTGGTAAGTATAGCCTGCGACTTCTCGGGTTTGTTTACGAAATAATAAAGATAAGGATAGTTAAAGTCGGGCTGGTTACCCATGCAGAACTGCCCCAGGAAGCATGACAGGTTATCCTTTGCATATCCACCCCATGGAATAGAGAAAAGTGAATCTACTTTAAGCTCGAAATCTTTAGGGCTTTTGTGCAGGGCGATAAGTCCCTTAGTGTCCTGTGGTACAAAGAATGATGCCTGCCAGGCGTTTGCCTCGCGGTACATGAATTCGTAGTATGGATATGAAGGATTGAATGGTGTAACCCATTTGCCGTCTGCAAGGCGACCCCTCATAAATCCGGTTTGAGGATCAAACACCTTCTTGTAATTTTGGCTACGCTGCATCATGGTGTTGTACATATCCTTATCGCCAAGCGCTTTAGCTAATTGCGCTACCGAGTAATCCGAGTAAGCGAATTCAAGCGTTTTGGTTGTCCCTGCAGTAGATACAGTTTCGGTTGTTGGGTTCGGAATGTTTACCTCAGCAACATATCCAAGTTTAAGATAGTCATCGTTATGTGGTCTTGGCGTCCTTACACCATTACCGGACGGAGTATTGGCGTTATTAAGCATCAAATGGTATGCTTTCTGTACATCATAACCTCGTACACCCCGTGCGTAGGCACCAGCAATGTAGGATGAAGCAAAATCGCCGTGGAACGAAGTAGACAGGAATCCCGACCGCTCTCCGGCAAGGATCATCGATTTGATAACATTATTGCTGATATCAGGACGAACCATATTCAACATAACAAGTTGCGTACGGAAAACGTCCCATAATCCCGGGCCTGCATATACATCAAATCCGGGGACCGTATCCCTTGGTGCAGCCGTGGTAGCCGAAGCATCACTCTGACCACGCCTTCTACCGCCGCCGCCCAGCGCTATTTTACCATTAGCGTCGCTGATAAGACTGGGGTACCAAAACTGCCTGTAAAGGCATGAGTAGAACATTGTTTTCTGCTTTTTTGTTCCGCCGGTAACTTTGATCTTGCCCAGCAGGTTTTCCCAGCTTTGATCGGCCTCTTTATAAACCTGGTCAAACGTTTTATTTGCTATTTCTGTTGTGTAGTTTGATTTTGCACCGTCAGCACTAACGCTTGAAATGGCAATTTTAACCTCTAATGGTTTATTAGACTGTTCGAAACTGATAACCGGCACATCAATGTTTCCAGTAAGTTTTCGCTGGCCGCCTGCACCCTGGCCACTGCGTGGGATGTCGGGCTGGTTTGGATTGCGTTTGTTGATGTCAATGCTTTTGATCTTATGGTTCATCACGGCATAGAAATAAAGGTTGCCCTGTTTCCCCGTAACAATGTAATCGCCGGCCTTGTTAATTTCCCAGGTGCTGCTGCCACCGCCTGAATGTACAAGATCGAACGCAAGTTTTTTATCCTGACCGCCCAGATAGGTATATTTATAATACGCAGCCCTCCTGGCGGCGGTAAGTTCCGCCTTGATATTGTAGCGGCTCAACAGCACCCGGTAGTACCCAGGATGTGCCGCCTCGTTTGCGTGGCTGTAGGGAGAAGCAAAATCATCAGCCGTGAAATTTTTGCCTTCAAGAGGCATAATAGGGATATTAAGTTGGCCCCAATCAGTTCCGCTTGTTTGAGCGAAAGCTTTGATAGTACCTATTTCGTACTCGTAACCACTGCCGCTGCCGTAGGTAGTAACCGGTACAGCCTGTACCATGCCAAATGGTGTTGTAGCCGCCGGCCCGTCAAGGCCATTCCAGGTACGCCAGGGCGGGTCATAGCCAAGTAATTTCGGGTCAGTTAAAACCGTCGTCCCAATAAGCGGGTTTACATAACTCGTAAGGCGAATTTTAGCCTGCCCGTAAGTAAGGGCTGGCAAGATCATCCCAGCCAAAACGAGGCTTCTTATTTTTCTCATAATTACTTTATTGGAATAAAATCTATCGGTCTATAAGTATTGGTAACTTATTGAAAGATAAAACTAATAAAAAGAAAAGAGGAGTGACAAAATAGTAACAAGAATAGTACGCGAAAAGCATCCAATAAAAGAGAGTTAAAAACGGCTACGCTTTCGTTTCTCAAAGTTCCTTACACTCGTAGTTCAGGCCGTCAAAACCTTTTTGACCATCGGTACGTATAACTATTACTTTCTTTTTTATGCCCTTTGCCGATTACTTTAACAGCCATTATAGCCGCGTATTTAACAACGAACAGGAGATACTCGACCGCACCCGCGTTCGCATACTGGCCGTCTGCATACTGACCTTTATTGGTTTAAGCAGCACTCTGCTGATCCTGTTCCTGTTTCAGGAACATAATTTCCTGCCAATCAGGATGGGTATTTTCGTAGTACTATTTATCGTTGGCTTGGCTTTACTGTTTTTCTGTCAGCCCTGGAGCCTGGCAGGGCACTTCTTTATCATTTGCATCACACTGATGATCTGGTCCGGTATTTTGTTGTTCCGGCAAAGTGTCAATGTTGCCACTGCCGAGATGGTGCTGCTGGTCATGTCCGGCGGCTACTATATCCTCGGCAGCAAATGGGGTACTTTCTATTCGCTGATCAATATGGCGCCCATCCTTGGCTATGTCATCCTGGATGATTATATCAAGTTTTCGCTTCCGACGCAACACCTTAACATCAATCATCACGGGCATTTACTGGGGCTCGTCAGTAATTTTTTACTGCTGCTGTATATCCATTACGCCTTTTTTCGGGCCTTTCAAAGGTCCCAGCTAAAAGAACGCGAATTACGGGACCATCTGCAAAAAGCACTGTTAACAGAGCAGGAGCAGGCAGCCGCCAAAACCAATTTCCTGTCGACAATGTCACATGAATTACGCACCCCACTTAACGCCGTGATCGGCATGACTCATATCTTGCAGATGGAGGACCCGCGCCCCGACCAGTTCGAACACTTGAAGATTCTCCAGTTTTCTGCCGATAACCTCATGGCTACTGTAAACGATATCCTCGATTTTAATAAGATCGAAAGCGGCACTGTCATGTTGGACAGCCAGCCTTTCCAATTAGCCGAACTTTTGGATAATGTTTGTGGCTCCTTCCGGGCTAAGGCCGCGGAAAAAGGGATCGGCTTTTCATGTCATGTCGATGCGCGGGCAAGCAGCCTGACTGTACAAGGCGATCCTGGCCGCTTAAGCAGTATCCTGTTCAACCTGGTCGGTAACGCTGTTAAGTTTACTTTTGCCGGGCAAGTGCTGGTGGAAGCGGTATTATTAAGCCGGACCGAAACAACCGTCAGCCTGCGGTTACAAGTGGAGGATACCGGGATCGGCATCCCACAGGACCGTCAGGCCTTGATCTTTCAGCCCTTCACACAGGCGTCGTCACGGACCAACCGCCAGTATCACGGAACCGGATTAGGCCTGACCATAGCTAGCCGGCTGCTCCAGTTGCATGGCAGCAAACTGAAACTGCAAAGTTCTGAAGGCATAGGCACGACCTTCAGCTTTGAGCTGAGTTACCCACTGACAACAGAGGCACCACCAACGACGGCAGCAGCACAACCAGCCGCCATGCCTGTGCTTGGTCTCCACGTTCTGGTCGTTGAGGACGAGCCGATCAATGTATTGGTCATTACCAGGATTCTCAGCAAATGGGGTATCATACCTGAAGTCGCTTTTAATGGCAGGGAGGCCGTGGATAGCGTTATTCAGCATGATTTCGATATCGTGCTGATGGATATCAATATGCCTGTGATGGACGGCCTGGAAGCCGCCAGGACCATCAAAGAGTTGCCGGATTCACGAAAGGCCGCAACGCCAATCATAGCAGTTACGGCATCTATTGGTACAGCTATCGAGCAGATCAAGAGCTATTCATTTATTGATGACTGTCTGTTAAAACCCTTTAAACCAGAGGATTTGCTGGAGAAACTCCAGAAGATAGAGGATGCCCGGCAGCGGTACGGATGACAATGATTTAATTTTATTTGATTGGTTTTTAAACCTTCCCTATTAGCTACGCCACCAAATACTCATCTATTTTTGAATATAACAGATCAATGTCAAAAGGTTTGGCTATGAAATCATCAGGAGCCCCCGGCCGATGTAATGATTCAACCAGGTCATGCGTCCCCGAGATCAGAATAACAGGCAGCGAACATGTTAGCGGGTTTTCTTTAATACTTTTACAGATAGTCCGCCCGTCCATACCAGCGAGCATGACGTCCATTAAGATGAGATCGGGCTGAAAGTCCTGAATGTTCTCAAATGTAGTTTCACCGTGGTTTAATGTCCTGATCTCATACCCATGCTCTGACAGCAATAGAGATAAAATTTCCAGGATATCATTGTCATCATCTAAAATCAGGATCTTTCCGCTCTTCATATTGTCATTTTCTATTATTTATCCATTGTTATAGCAGGGATAGTAAAACTGATTGTGGTTCCTGCACCCAGGGTGCTTTCCACGGCTATCTTACCACCATGCTGCGCCACGAAGTCGCTAACCAGTAACAGGCCTAACCCACTGCCCGGTTCGTTATTAGTGCCGGACAACGACCGTGGATCGGTATTAGTGAATAAGTGGGTTTTGACGTCGGCTGTCATGCCGATACCGGAGTCTTCTACAAAAATACAGGCCATCTGTGCCTCCCATTTGGCGTTAAGCCGCACCGACCCGCCTTCCGGCGTGTATTTGATGGCATTGGTCACCAGGTTTTGAACAATAGACCGAAGCATCAGGGAATCAGCCATTACTTCTATATCTTTGGGTATATGATTCTGTAGGTTGATTTTCTTCTGCTGGGCGTTGGGCTTTAAAAGTTCCAACGATTCCTCAACTCCGTCAGCAAGTCGTAATTTTTCAGGATTAAAACTGGTTTTCCGGCTTTGTTTTTTGGCCCATTCAATTACCTCGTTCAGCTGGTCAAGCAGTTTATTTGAAGTACGGTGGATGATCTGGGAAAGTTGTTTAACCTGGTTGGGGCTAAGGTTTTCAGGGTTCTCACTTAATTTACCCGAGGAGGCCAGTAAAGCAGTGAGGGGGTTTCGCAAATCATGCGACATTACTGAAAGGAATTTATCCTTGGATAAATTAAGGGCCTGCAACTCCTGGTTCAGGTTTTCCAGGGCCAGGGTGCGTTCCGCCACTCTTTGCTCAAGTTCCTGGTTTAATTGCACCAGGTCAGCATTGATCGCCTGCAGCTTTTCTTCCTGTTTCCTTAGCAGTTGGTTTTTTTTATAGAGTTCGGCAAATATGGCCACTTTTGACCGCAATATTTCCGCGTTAAATGGCTTCCGGATAAAATCAACTGCACCGGCCTGGTAACCCTTAAACATGGCCGCCTCTTCATAATCATGCGCCGTTATAAAAATGATAGGGATCTGCTTCAATTTATCCCGCTGGTAGATAAGTTCTGCCGTTTCGTAACCATCCATGATCGGCATTTTAACATCGAGCAGGATCAACGAAAAATCGGGTTCGTGTAATAGCAGTCGTAACGCATCCCGACCGGAATTGGCCCGAAAAAAGGTGTAGTTTGCCTTTTCCAGCGCCACTTCCATCGATAATAGGTTGTTTTCGTTATCGTCAACCAACAATATTTTTACAGGCATTCGCTACTATTTTATTTGATCAGCCATACCCTCATCAGGGATAAAAGCTGATCGGTTTTAACTGGTTTGGTAATATAATCAGACGCGCCGGACGAAATACATTTCTGCCGGTCGCCGATCATTGCCTTGGCTGTTACAGCTATGATCGGTAGGTTTTTATTTCTCGGTTCTTTCCGGATCATCTGAATAGTCTCATAACCATCCATTTCGGGCATCATAATATCCATTAGCACAATATCGATGCTTTTGTCCTTATTCAGGATCTCCAACGCCTCGCGTCCGCTTTCCGCAGTGATCACATCGATGTTTGACCGCTCAAATACCGCTGTCAGCGCAAACAAATTACGGACATCATCATCAACAACCAGTACTTTTTTAGAGTCCAGGACATCGGGGGCCACGTGAATGCCATCGATCATTTTTAGCTTGCTTTCACTGATGTACTTTTTATCGATATGCAGCAGCACCAGGATCTCCTCAAGCAGGTAAATATGCGATGAGGGCGTTTTGGTGATGATCTTATGGTTTAATCGTTTTAGCTGGATCAGTTCATCCTGGGTGAAATCGCGGGCAGAATGCAGGATGATCGTCGTTCCCTGCTGTTTGAGCAAGTTGATCTTGTTCAGCAAATCAAGGCCGTTGGCATCCGGCAATGTAAAATCAAGTACTATACAGTCGAACAGCTCTTTTTTGAGTACCGATAACCCCTTTTTTGCCGTAGTCGCACCAAAGACTTCTATGCGGTCATTGGTTAAAAGCTCGGAAAGCCTTTGTAATTCATTTTCATTGTCCTCTATGATCAGTACCCGTTTTTTGGCGTGTTCGTAAAAATTGACGATTCCGGTGATAAGCTCATGCAGGGAACTATTTGATAAAGGTTTCAGGCTAAAGGTTTTCGCGCCATGCTTTAATGCCATCATTTTATTATCCTCGCCCGAGATCACATGTATCGGGATATGGCGCAAATTCGTATCAGCCTTCAGTAACTTGAGTATTTTCCAGCCGTTTGATTCCGGCATGTTCACATCCAGCGTGATAGCAACAGGGTTATATTTGATGATACTGTCAAAGATATCCAGGTAACTGATCGCGACGACCACCTTCAGGTCCAGGTCATGCGCCTTGTCGATAAGGATCTTGGTAAAGCGAAGGTCATCTTCGAGTACCAACAGCACCTTATCTTCTGCTACGATATTGTGGCGGTCATCATCGATGACCATTTCGGCGGTGTCGATCAAGCTGGCGCGAAGATGAGCAACCGGCGAAGCTTCTTTTACTTTGACAGGTGCTGATTTTTCCTCTTTATATTTTAAAGGCAAATACAAGGTGAACACACTTCCCTTGCCCAGTTCACTACCAACAGTGATGGTACCGCCGAGCAGCTCGGCGAAGCCCTTGCTGATTGAAAGCCCCAAACCGGTACCGCCATATTTGCGGCTGGTGGAGCCTTCGGCTTGCTGGAAAGCTTCGAATATGATGCCCTGGGTATTTTTAGATATGCCGATGCCCGAGTCTTCGATGGAGAAGGCAATCACGGCATCCGACCCGATTAAAGGATTTTCCTGGTTAATCCCCGGTCGGAAAATGCTCAATTTGACAAGGCCCTTCTCGGTAAACTTAAATGCATTTGAAAGCAGATTCTTTAAGATCTGGTTCAGGCGCTGCATATCCGTTTCCATCTGCTCAGGCAGGCCTTCCTCTATTTCTATCTCGAATTTAAGGTTTTTAGCCTCAGAGATAGGCTTGAAAGTCGATTCTGCAAAGGAGATGATCTCCTTAAAGCTCACCGGCATCACATCTGCAGCAATAACACCAGATTCGATCTTTGAAAGGTCGAGGATATCGTTAATCAGCTGGATCAGGTCATCTCCGCAGGAATGGATGGTCTTGGCAAACATCCGTTGTTTTTCGGTCAGGTTACCTTCGGGATTTTCAAAAAGCTGTTGCGCCAGGATAAGCAAGCTATTCAGCGGCGTGCGCAGCTCATGCGACATATTAGCCAGGAATTCTGATTTATATTTAGATGTCAGGGTAAGTTGCTCTGCTTTTTCTTCCAACGAGCGGCCTTTATCATGGAGCTCATCATTGGCGCGCCTTAACTCTTCCTGTTGTGCAGAAAGCTCGCCGGCGAGCGACTGCGACTGAGATAACAATTCCTCGGTCCGGGTATTGGTCTCAATATTGTTGAGTACGATACCGATACTTTCGGTCAGCTGATCAAGGAAGTCAATATGCGTATCGCTAAAGTTTTCAAAAGAAGCCAACTCAATAACCGCCTTTACATTATTCTCAAACAATACCGGAAGTATCACCAGGTCGATAGGAGCAGCATTACCAATGCCTGAGCTGATCTGTAAATATTCATTCGGCACATTTGCCAGCCGGATGCGTTCCTTATCGGTAGCGCATTGCCCAACTAAACCTTCGTTCAGCGAGAATTCCTGGTCTATCAGTTTCCGGCTTTTTTGGGCGTAACCGGCAAATAGTTTTAATTTGGGTTCGTCCCCCGACTCGGGCTGTTCCAAAATATAAAACGCACCATAACGGGCGTTTACCAGTTCGGCCAGTTCGGATAATACTTTGTTAGCTACCGCGTTTCGGTCACGCTGTCCCTGCAACATTTGCGCAAACTTGGCCAGGTTGGATTTCAGCCAATCCTGCTCATGGTTACGCAGGGTAGTGCCTTTCAGGTTGGCGATCATCTGGTTAATGGTATCCTTCAACGCTTCCAATTCTCCTTTCGCGTCCACCCGGATCGTCCGGGTCAGGTCACCTTTAGTTACCGCCGAAGCTACTTCAGATATGGACCGCACCTGCACCGTCAGGTTTTGTGCCAACTGGTTTACGTTTTCGGTCAAATCCTTCCACGTTCCGGAAGCACCCGGCACACTGGCCTGGCCACCCAATCGCCCTTGTACACCCACTTCACGTGCCACGGTAGTTACCTCATCAGCAAATACCGCCAGTGTATCAATCATCTCATTAATGGTATCCGTTAACTGGGCCACTTCGCCCAGCGCGTTAATAGATAGGCGTTGTTTTAAGTTTCCTTTAGCGATGCCTGTAGCAACTTTGGCAATGCCACGTATTTGCCCTGTTAAGTTTGAGGCCATCTGGTTTACCGAATCGGTCAAATCCTTCCACGTACCACCTACGCCTTTTACGTGCGCCTGGCCGCCCAGCTTACCTTCGGTGCCCACCTCACGAGCCACACGCGTTACTTCTGATGCGAAGGAGTTTAGCTGATCCACCATCGTGTTGATGGTGTTTTTCAAGTCCATGATCTCGCCCTTAACGTCGATGATTACCGTTTTGGATAAATCGCCACTGGCCACTGCCTTGGTTACCTCGGCAATGTTACGCACCTGCGAGGTTAAGTTACTCGACATTTGATTTACCGAGTCGGTCAAATCCTTCCAGGTACCCGCAACACCCGGCACAAAGGCCTGGCCCCCCAGGTTACCATCGGTACCTACTTCGCGCGCAACACGGGTTACTTCAGAGGCAAACCCACGCAGCTGATCCACCATCGTATTAATGGTCTCTTTTAACTGGAGAATTTCTCCACGTACGTCAACAGTAATTTTTTTAGACAAATCGCCGTTTGCTATCGCGATGGATACGTCGGCTATATTTCTTAATTGGGCCGTTAAATTTCCCGCCATTTTATTTACCGAGTCGGTCAAATCCTTCCAGGTGCCATCAACCCCCGGTACATTGGCCTGTCCGCCCAGTTGCCCTTCCGAACCCACCTCACGTGCCACACGGGTTACTTCGGAAGCAAATGCCCGCAGCTGATCCACCATCGTATTGATAGTGTCTTTCAGTTCCAGGAGCTCGCCCTTAGCGTTAACCGTAATTTTCCGGGAAAGGTCACCTTTAGCCACTGCTGTAGTTACTTCGGCAATATTACGTACCTGTGAGGTTAAGTTATCGGCCATTTTATTTACCGAGTCGGTTAAATCTTTCCAGGTACCGCCTACACCGGGCACGTTGGCCTGTCCTCCCAGTTGCCCTTCCGAACCTACCTCACGTGCCACCCGCGTTACTTCCGAACCGAACGAGTTGAGCTGATCTACCATCGTATTAATCGTAATCTTCAATTCCAGCATTTCGCCTTGTACATCTACCGTTATCTTTTTGGATAAATCGCCCTTCGCCACTGCGGTGGTTACCTCGGCAATGTTACGCACCTGCCCGGTTAAGTTACCTGCCATTTGGTTTACCGAATCGGTTAGATCTTTCCAGGTACCACCTACGCCGGGAACGTTAGCCTGCCCACCCAGCTGCCCTTCCGAGCCCACCTCGCGCGCCACACGTGTTACTTCGGACGAGAACGAGTTAAGCTGATCCACCATCGTATTAATGGTGTTTTTTAATTCCAATAATTCGCCTTTGGCATCCACAGTGATCTTTCGCGAAAGGTCGCCTTTGGCTACCGCGGTGGTTACCCCGGCAATATTACGCACCTGGTCGGTAAGGTTACTACCCATCTGGTTTACAGAATCGGTCAGGTCCTTCCATACGCCGCCTACTCCTTTTACACGCGCCTGCCCGCCCAGTTTTCCTTCGGTACCTACCTCCAACGCCACACGGGTTACTTCGGATGCGAATGAGTTCAACTGATCCACCATCGTATTAATGGTCTTTTTCAGTTCCAGCATTTCGCCTTTTACGTCAACCGTAATTTTTTTGGAAAGGTCACCATTAGCCACAGCAGTAGTTACACCCGCGATGTTACGCACCTGCGATGTTAAGTTACCAGCCATCCGGTTAACTGAATCTGTTAAATCTTTCCAGGTACCGGCTACCCCCGGTACTTTGGCCTGTCCGCCCAGTTTACCTTCGGTACCTACTTCCAACGCTACGCGGGTTACTTCGGATGAGAAGGAGTTAAGCTGATCCACCATCGTATTGATGGTGTTTTTTAATTCAAGGATCTCGCCTTTGGCTTCCACCGTGATCTTTCGCGAAAGGTCACCTTTTGCCACCGCGGTAGTTACCGCTGCCACATTACGTACCTGGGCTGTGAGGTTACCGGCCATTTGGTTTACCGAGTCGGTTAATTCGGCCCATACACCGGCCACACCTTTAATTTTTGCCTGCTCGCCCAGTTTACCTTCCGAGCCTACCTGCCTTGCTACCCGGGTTACTTCCATCGAGAATAACCGGAGCTTGGAAAGCATCTGATTTGACTCTTTAGCGATCCGCAAAAACTCACCTTTTAAAGGATGCCCGCTTATCTCCAGCGGGATATGTTTGGACAGGTCGCCGTTGGCTACCGAGTTGATCATTCCGGCAATCTCCAACGTGGGGGAGGTAAGGTCCGAGATCAGGTTGTTCATCGAATTAACACCTTTGGCCCACTCACCCTTCGCATCCGGAAGTTCAATTCTTTTGGACAAATTTCCTTTTTTGCCGATGGTGATCTCCGCCGACGATATTTCGGCCACCAGGCGTTCGTTCATTTCGATAATATCGTTCAGTACCTCGCATATGCGCCCGTTGATCCCGGCCTGTGTAACCGGCATCCGGGCGTTTAGCTTCCCGTTTTTGACCAGTGAAAGAACGTTCAGGAGTTCTTTTACGTCAAGAGCATCGGTGGTGCTATTGACCTGGCGCGCTTTTTTTTGCTTAGGTGCAAGTAGAGCTGATTCCATAGATTAATATTTTGCAATAAGTAATACATTAGGTAATAAACTTTCGGCATATACCATCTCTAAAACGGCCTTTGCTGAAAGCGGAGTATATCTATTTTTGAAAACTATTTTCTTTTATGAACGCGATACAGAAAAGAAAAAACAAGGGCAGCCGGCGTTTGTTTTAAAAAAAATAAAATTTTTAAAACAAAATCAGGGCCAGTACATATCTGCATTTTAATGACCTGCGAAAAGTCAGGCAAAACCCGATTGCTATTTTATTTTATAGCTTATCCCAATATTGCTTACGATACGTTAGGGGGTTAACATTGTAAGCTTTACTAAACTGCCTGTTAAAGTTAGACAGGTTATTAAAGCCGCAACTAAAACAAATCTCAGAAATACTTTTATTGCCCTCAATTAATAATTTGCAGGCGTGGTTTAGCCTTATTTCTGTTATAAAGCAAGCAAAACTTTTACGCGTGCGTTGTTTAAAGTACCGCGAAAAGGAGCTTTCGGTCATATTCAACAAATTGGCCATCTGTATTAGATATATCTGTTCCGAAAAGTTATTGGTCACATATTCCATCACCTTGTTCAACCGGTCAGATTCTGATTCACTTTTACCGTTTATCGCATGTGCGGATATGTATTCATACTCGTCTGATTCGGACAAGATATGCAATATCTCCAGCAGTTTAAGCCAGCGCGCAAGCCCTGCCAGGTCTAATAATTCAAATAACTGGCTGGCGACCTTTTTATTGGTTTCGCCTACAATATGTAAACCCCGCTCGCTCCGGCTAAATAGTACTTGCAGTTTTTTAGTCTCGGCAACTTTTAAAAAACTATTCCCAAAGCTGTTCTCCAAAAAATGCACCACAATGGATTTTGCACGCAGTGCCGATGTTTCCTCATAGTATTCCGCATCATTACGGTATAAATGAGGCAGGTTTGGCCCTATAAGTGCCAAGTCGCCAGGCTTAAATTCTGTAACCCTATCGCCTATAAAACGCTTACCCGTACTTTCTGTAACCAGCACCAATTCATACTCCGGATGAAAATGCCAGGGGGTAGGATAATGCCTGTAATCAAAATATTTGACTACAAATGACTCCTCGGCCTCGAGCGGTAAATATTCTAAAATAGGTTTCATTGATTCTTGCCAAACGTATTAAAATATCTTAAATATCAACAATTTTGGTCTATTTGAGACAAAAAAGTATTATTTTTTATCAATATAATGGTAGTTTACTGAGAGTAGCTTTTATAGTTTTGATTAAATAAACCAATTACCAAGATGGAACTAACAACGCAACAAATAGCTGATTACCGGCGCGATGGGTATGTGGTGGTAAAAAACTTTTGCACAAATAAGGAGATTGATGCTTTGTATAGCGTTGCGACGGGTGATGATCTTATGACCAAAAATGCGCTCGATCTAAACGATCAATCGGGTAAAAAAACCAGGCTTTCACTCTGGTATACGCCCGGTAATGATGTTTTTAGTTACTTTACACGAAGCAAAAAAGTAGTAAGATCTGTAGCTCAGATATTAGATGGCGATTCGCCGGTTTGCCATTTTCATTCAAAACTGATGCAGAAAGAACCTAAAGTCGGCGGCGCCTGGGAATGGCACCAGGACTATGGTTATTGGTATAAAAATCAGTTTATGTTTCCTGATCAGATGATGAGCATAATGATAGCATTAACGCCTGCCAACAAACAAAACGGATGTTTACAGGTGATAAAAGGCTCACATAAATTGGGGCGGGTGAATCACGGTTTTGCAGGCGAACAGGTAGGCGCCGATATGACAATGGTAAATAATGCGTTAAAAACCATGGAATTGGTTTACTGCGAAATTGAACCCGGCGATGCTGTGTTTTTCCATAGTAACTTATTGCACCGCTCTGAAGCTAACCTGTCTGATCATTCGCGCTGGTCGCTTATTTCAGTTTATTCGCTGCAATCCAACCTGGCTTATAATGAACCATCGGGGTCGTGGAAAACGCCGGTTGATATAGTGCCCGATGAGGCAATGCTGGAATGGGAAGCTGGCTCACTATCGGATGCGGATTTTTTAAAGAAAGAAAATGACGAGGCCCTAAAAGAAACAGGCTGGGAAAACTAATATTAAAACATATGAACATTGCCATACTGGGGACGGGTTTTATAGCCCGTTTTTATGCAGATGCCCTACAAAGCCAGCGCCGTAAAGATGTGGTACGCGTGGCGTATTCACGAAACGAAGCCCGGGCCAAAAAATTTGCCGACGATTATCATCTGCCACATTACTTTACTGATATAAACGAAGCGGTTAGGCATCCTGAAACGGATGTGGTGGTTATTGCATTACCTAACAATTTGCATGAGGAAGCGGTAATGGCTTGCGTTAAAGCAAAAAAGCATGTGCTTTGCACCAAACCGTTAGGCAGGACAGCAGCGGAAGCCAAACGCATGTTAGAAGCGGTAGAAAATGCAGGCATATTTGGAGGCTACCTTGAAGATCTATGTTACACTCCAAAATTCCTGAAATCGTGCGAAAGCATTAGGGCAGGTAGCATAGGGCGTGTGTTGTGGGCAAAATCAAGGGAAACACATCCGGGCCCGCACAGCGAATGGTTTTGGGATAAAGCACAATCAGGCGGCGGCGCTTTAATAGACTTGGGATGCCATTGTGTAGAGATAAGCCGAAATTTTATAGGTAAACAAACCCGCCCGGTTGAGGTAATGTGTTGGGCTGATACACAGGTGCATCCTATTGAGGCGGAAGACCATGCTATTGGCCTGGTAAAATATGCCGATGGCGCAATTGGGCAGTTTGAAGTGAGCTGGGCATTTCGCGGCGGTATGGATTTGCGCGATGAAGTTATGGGGACTGAAGGGACTATCTGGCTAAACGGATTTCTGCGGACAGGTTTTGAAATGTTCAGTACCGGCAAAGGCGGCGGCTATGTGGCCGAGAAATCTGAAACGGATAGTGGCTGGCTTTTCCCTGTCGGCGATGAAGTGCATGATCTGGGTTACTCAAATATGTTTACGGATATGTTTGATGCCATTGAAGCAAACCGCCTACCACTTGAAAGCTTTTACGATGGCTATATTGTCAATTGCATTTTAGATGCAGCCTACCTGTCGGCAAAAACACGTGCCTGGGAACCTGTAAAAATTGATGACTGGCGCGGCAATGACATAGCTTTGGCAACATCCCATTTTATTGATTATGATAATGAGCACTACTTGATAAAAGAAGAAGTGATGCCTGGCGGTGGAAAAATATTAATACTAAAACATAAACAAACCGGCGAGGTGACCCGGAAACAATCCTGAATAAAAATACCACAACGCAAAAGCCTCAGATCAAAAGATCTGAGGCTTTTTGCTATTTTCATCGCCAATATTAACCCATGTGTTCGGGCATGCCGTTAGGGTCCATCCACACATATTCCCAATGGTGGCCGTCAAGATCTCCAAAGCTGTGTTGATACATAAAGCCGTAGTCGGTAGCAGGGTTAGGAATAATGGCGCCCGCCGCTTCTGCTTTAGCTACCATTTCGTTAACGGCATCTTTACTATCGGCAGATATGCAAATAGAACATTCTACGGATTTGTGTGCATCAATAATTTCTTTGGTAGTAAAGGTCTGGAAAAAAGTTCTTGTCAGCAGCATTACATAGATGGTATCGCTGATGATCATACAGGTTGCTTTCTCGTCGGTAAATTTGGGGTTAAAAGTATAACCAAGCTTGGTAAAGAATTCTATTGATTTGTCAAGATCATTTACCGGTAGATTTAAAAAAATTTGAGTTGCCATAAGTGTTTTCTGTTTTAGTTTAGCCAAAGGTACAGCGGCACAGTATACATGTAAGTGTGCAAAAGCGACAAGTTAAGGGGTTGATTGGGACATGTGGTATGTAATCGTAGACTACATAAATAAAAAGTCATAAAACTAAAAAGTCTCAATCTTTCGACTTGAGGCTTTTTTCTTTCTCGGTACTGGTAGCGGGTCAAATCTCGAACTTTTTGGAAGATCTGCAAACGATAAGCAATATGTCCGGTAGGCTTATTGGTGGAAGCTGTCAAGCGTCACCGCATTGAACCCCTTGCTTTCCGTCCCATCAATCAGCAATTTCAAATAGATGTGATATTTGGGAAGACTAATAAAATCGTCATAGCTGAACACGGGTAAAACGCCCTTTCCATGACTTTCGCATCAGAAAGGCCGATACGAAAGCAGATAATGATCTATCTGTTGCCAAAAACTATTAAGACACCAAACCTGACAGCAGAGAATTAAGCATTTATTCGGAAATATTATTTTCGCAACTTTTGCTAATAATGTTTTTAATAACATCATCCAATTCGCCGGCCGACTCTGCCAAAAAAGCCAGTGCTTCTTTATTTATTTGTTGTTCATTATCTTCACTCAATATATTGATCAATCCTAAAATTCGAGCCAACGGAGCACGGACAACATGAGATTGCATCCAGGAAATTTCCTGTAACTTTCTGTTGTGTTCTTCAATTTCATGGATATAATTTATCCTTTCAGAAATATCTTGTAAAGATCCGATCATCCCCATTGGATTGCCGGCGGTATCATAGTTTAAGAATCCTCTGTCCAGAACATGTTTGTAACTACCGTCTGCACATTTGAATCGGTATTCACCCTTCCATCTTGATTTTTTTTCGCGTATGTGTACTTGGATAGTATCTGTGATAAGGCCTGCATCGTCCGGATGGATTTTGTTTGTACGCCAATCCTGGGTAGAAAAATCCATTTGGTCATAACCGAATATGCCTTTTAATCCACGGTTCCATTTAATTTGTCCATTGCTAAAATCCCAATCATATATAGTATCGCTGGTAGCTTTTGAAACCGTATTGTATCTCTCATTGCTCTCCCTGGTTGACGCTTCATTCTCAATGCGGGAGGTTACATCACGCGAATTTGAGACAATGCCCCCAACGGCAGGGTTTTCGCTCATATCCGTTAATATTGTTTCTATCCAACGATAATTATCATGTCCATCTCTAAAACGAAAAGGGGTTAATTTAACGTATTTGTGATTTGCCAACTGGGAAAATTCTTCTATTGATTTCGACTTGTCGTCAGGATGGATGAAATCGAATGCATTTTTGCCAATAAATTCTTTTGCTTTAATAAATACCACCGCGAAAGATGTTGGGCTTACGTACTTATAATTACCGGCTTTGTCTAATATGGCAATTAAATCGCCTCCGTCCTGGATAAGCCTTTTAAATCGGTTCTCGCTTAACTTTAGGGCTTGGTTAGCCATTATACGTTCGGTGTCATCAATGGCCAGTACCAGCCTGGTTTGTCTGCCATCCAAGTCGAATGTATTACCTTCTGTATTAACATAAATAAGCTCCCCATTTTTCTTGAGGTGCCTGGCAGTGCTTTTGTTAAACCCACCACTCCTGATCTTGGTGCAGATCAGTTTTTGTAATCGAACTATGTCTTCTTTTGGCCGGATGTCTTTTATTGTCATTGAAAGAAATTCGGCAAGTGTGTAACCATAATTTCTAATCGCTGCTTTATTTACGTCCAGGAATTGTAGGGTTTCCAAATCATAAACCCACATGGGTATGGGGCTTTGGTCAAAAAGCTCACGGTAGCGCTCTTTGGCCTCTCTTAATTCATGTGTAGCATTTTTTCTGCTCGTAATATTTATAAAATATACTGACAACCCGGTTTCCGACGGATAAACGGACATTTCAAGCCAGCTATTCAGCGTAGGGAAATACTCGTCAAACCTTACAGAAACATTATGGGCCATTGCACGGTGGTATTCTGTATATAATTTAAGCGGCACCGCATTACGATATATTTCCCGTAAATTTTTCCCGAGGATCTTTTCACGGGGCATCTTCAATAAGCGCTCGGCTTCATTATTCCAATAGGTAACAGTCCATTCTTTATCAATAGTAAAAAGGCCGTCTGTTATGCTTTCAAGAATATTGTCGCTTATTGTATAATCAAATTTGTTAATAGGGGTTTTGTTACTCGTCATTAATAATTTATATTAAATAATTAGGGGTATAAGCTATAGTAACCAACAATTGCAACTTGTTGGAGCAGGCGTTAAGCAGGGCTTGGGCAATTTTTATAAAATATTAAATATATCATATATATGATTAATATTATACGTAATTAAGATATAAAAAGTTGTTTTATTTAATTTTTTTAAATTTAACTAAAATTGTAACAACTTTGAAACAACGTCCGTAAAAACCGATATCCTTAATTTTTAAACCATTTGAAAACATGAATCAAGTAAATACGGCTGTCTTAATTATAGATGATGAAGAAATGGTGCGGGACAATATTGAAGAAATTTTAATACCCCAGGCAGCCACTGAAGATGAATTAAATATAGACGATGCTATAAACCTGTTGTTCGATGCGCCAAAACCACTGATAGCCACGCGTACACCTAATATTCCTGCATTTACAGTTGAAAAAGCATCAAATGGTATGGAAGGTGTAAAGTTGGTTAGAGAGGCCGTTGATGCCGGCAGGCCCTATGCCGTCATATTTTTAGATATGCGTATGCCTGGCTGGAATGGGTTAGAAACCGCGATGGAGATAAGAAAATATGATGAAAAAGCCGAAATCATATTTATTACCGCTTATAGCGACCGCTCTATTGACGAAATAGTAGAGCAGGTGGGCCAAAACGTAGGTTACCATTGCAAACCGTATGCCCCGGAAGAGATCATACAACTGGCGACCAAAGCCGTGACTGATTATAATAAGCTAAGAAATCTTGAGAAACTAATTGAGTCCATATCGTCCATAGGGTTAAACAAACAACAGTTGGACTCTTTATTAAAAAATATCCTTGACCAGCTGGCAAATTCTGTTGAAACGGACGTAGCATTAATGGGTAAGTTGCATGATGACTTTACCTATGAGCAAATACTATCTATAGGTGCCCTTAACAGTGAAATAAATACTGATGAACTGATCTCACGGGTTAAAAGTATTCAATTAGAAAAAGATAGTGTTATACAGGTTGATGAGTTGTTTCTTGCCCGGATGGATAAGTATACTGTGTTTGCGTTGCTTAAAAAACACGAAAAACTTAAAACAGAGAAATTATATTTACTAAGGCTTTTTGTGCAAAACGCGGCCCAGGCTATCCGCAATGCCGAACTTAATGAAACGCTGTTGCAAAAGGAAAAATTATCTGCAGTAGGCCAGGTTATAGGGATGGTAATGCACGACCTGCGCACACCAATCAAAAATATAAAAGTACTAACCGGTATGGTAAGAGAAGACGGGAACGATAGTGAACTAATTGACATGATCGATCAGTCTGCCGAGCAGGCTTCCGAAATATTTGATGACTTTATTGATTTTATTAATAACACACGCATAAAAAAAGTACCGCTGGTTTTGCGTAAAGTAATAACCGACGCTGTTAGCCTTGCAGCTAATCGCGACGGAATTGCGTTTATAAATATTACTGAAAATGTACCGGAAAATATTATTGTGCAGGGAGACGAAAGTAAGTTAAGGCGTACTTTCAGCAACTTAATTAATAATGCAGTAGACGCACTACGCGACCATAATGTACCAAATGCGTTTATTGATATAACAGTTAGCACCAGCAATAAGAAGATATTTATTTTGGTAAAAGATAATGGACCAGGAATTCCACAGGAAATTGTCAAAACACTTTTTGACCCTTTTGTTACCAAGCAAAAAAATAATGGTACAGGGCTTGGGCTTGCTATCGTAAAACAATACATTAATTCTCACGGCGGAGACATCTCTGTAGAAAACAATAATGGCGCTATTTTTACCATTAGCCTGCCTTACAATAAATAGTTGTATTTATAGCGTCAAATAAAATGAATAATTCTGAAAGTAGTATTAAAGAAGAGGTGCCTTTTGCACAAAAAGACCTTTTTAACCTGGTTATAGAGAGTTTGCCTGATCAGATTTATTTAAAAGATATTAACAGCCGTTTTATTCGCTGCAATACACCTGTCGCTGTTAGTGCAGGGTTTAAATCGTCAGAAGAACTAATTGGAAAAACAGATTTTGATTGCCATCCGGGAGAAGCTGAACAGTTTTTTAACGATGAGCAAACGTTAATGAAATTAGACCAGTCACTGATTAACCACGAAGAACATTTTGTAGATAACAAGACAGGCGAAATTAAATGGAATTTAAGCACCAAAGTTCCGGTCAAAGATGATTTAGGCAAAGTTGTGGGTTTATTGGGTATAAACCGGGATATTACTGCCATTAAAACAGCTGTGCTTGAACGCGAAGAAATGATGAAGAAGCTGGTGGAGCGAAATAACGACCTGGAACATTTAACAGCCGAACTCTCTGAAAAGTCGAAAATATTGAATGAACAGGCAGTTGCACTTCAGCAGTTAAACCAGGAACTCACACGGCAAAAAGACCAGGAGTTAGAAAAAGCCATAGCGCAAGGCAAATTTGAAATAGCATCAGAAGTTTTACACGATATTGGAAACGCGTTGGTTGGCTTTGGTTCTTATCTTGGAAAAATTAACCGTGTTATTGCCAAAAATAGCGTGGCAGCCATAAAAAATCTGAACTTATTTATCAAAGACCAACACAACGCAATTGCTGGAGGTATAGGAGCAGCCAAAGCCGACGCGTTGGTTGTTGTAACCGAAGGTATAGGTAAAACACAAGCCGAAAACAATGAAGAGATAGCTACAGCAACTACAGAGCTTCTACATATTGTTACCCATATACAGGAAATACTAAATATACAACGGCAATTTGTGAGCGGTCATGAAGGTGCACAAGACAGAAAACTGGTTAACCTGGCAAATATTATTGAAGATTGTAAGTCGATGTTGCTGGCCTCATTTAATAAACAGGATATTGCCTTGCAAATAAAAATTCAGCCGGGAATACCCACTATAAAAGGCGACCCAACCAAACTGATGCAGGTTCTGTTAAATGTTTTAAAAAACAGCATGGAAGCTATTGATCACGCTACAGAAGGGAAATACATTGATGTGACAATGTCGTCCGTAAATAATGAAATTAATCTTACCATTGCTGATAATGGTAGTGGGTTTGATGAAGCAACCAGCAAACGGTTTTTCACTCGCGGATTTACAACTAAAAAAAGCGGCACCGGGTTAGGCCTTTATAATTGTAAGTCGATAATTGAAAGCCACGGCGGCTCCTTTCAAATACTTAGCGACGGTGTGGGGCTTGGCGCTACTACCTCTATTACATTTGCACAAAATTAAAATCAATACATCCAATCACCCTGCCTCCCCCCGACAATCATTCTTTTAAAGCTGTGGGCGATATGTTAAAACAGGTGCATACCTCCACTTGTTGGTCGGGTAAGTTAAGGACCTTTATCTCCTCAACAGCATTAAAGTTCTTAATGGCCACAGTTTGCCGAGCTGGTCGCTAAAGTAATATCGAAGAAATGTAAAAAAAGGTCACTCCGATCGCGATCAGAGAGAAGGACAAGAAAACATATTTCTGTTTAAAGACCGGGAACTGTTAAAAATCATTTTATTGAACAACAAGCCGGATTAAATTAGATCTATTCCTATAAATTGGCTTCTCAATGACGCTTAAAAAAATATATTACAGGCGCAGTTAACTTCATGAACGGCAATATTGATATAAATTGTTATGTTATTGATACATTTTGTCAACAACGTCAGGGGCATTGTAGCTTTACTTTGTAATCAACCAATTAATCAACCATTTATGAAAAAAAGTTTACTTCCCGATCGGGAGAGGTATGCCTGCGCGGATATGCGGCAGTCCCCTCAAAAGCGAGCAACGAGAAACATTTTATTACTTTTTGCCCTTTGCTCTTTATTTTCTTCCACCGTGTTTGCACAAAACAGGATAACCGGTGACGTATTCAGCTCGTCAGGCGAAGCCTTGATAGGCGTGAGCGTATTGGTTAAAGGCACCAACACCGGCACGCAAACTGACGTTAATGGTAAGTTCGCCATTAATGTTGCACCTGGCAGCACTTTAGTGTTTAGTTATGTAGGCTTCTTAACCAAAGAGGTAGCAGTTAAAAACCTTACTACTATTCGCGTAGATTTACAATCATCAGGAGCTACTGATTTAAAAGAGGTCGTAGTTACAGGATACGGTTCCCAAAAAAAGGAATCGATCACCAGTGCTATTTCATCAACTACCAGTAAGGAACTTGATCGTGTACACGGTGCTGCTACTGTGAGTAGGGCATTGGCCGGCAAGCTTCCCGGAATTACATTCAAAGCGTCTGACGGCCGTCCGGGTTCAAGTGCGGCTATTTCTATCCGTGGTTTGGGCTCACCGCTATTTGTAATTGACGGTGTACAATCAGACGAAGGCCAGTTTAACAACATTTCGCCTAATGACGTAGAGAGTATCGCTATCCTGAAAGACGGATCTGCAGCAATCTACGGTGTACGTGCGGCCAACGGCGTTGTGGTGGTAACTACAAAAAAAGGTACCGGCGAAAGCCGCGTAACAGCTGATGCCTATATAGGCTTGCAAAACTTTTATCGTTTCCCTAACGCGCTTAACGACTCCTATGAGTATGCGATGTTTAGAAACGAGGCTGCTTTTAACGCAAACCCAGCCGCTACATTACCTTATAGCGCTACAGAGCTTGATAAATTCAAAACACAGGCCGATCGAGACCACAGGAGTTTTGACTGGCATAAGTTCATTGTCGACGATAATGCTAACCGTCCGCAAAATTTTGTTAACCTAAACATTCAGGGTGGTAATGACAAGGTGAACTATTATGTATCCGCCAGCAGCATTTACCAGGAATCAACCCTTGGTAAAGAATACCAGTTCCAACGTCAAAATTTACAATCAAACATTACTACTAAACTGGCTACAGGTTTAAGCGTAGGCCTCATACTTAACGGACGCATTGAAGCCAGAGACAACCCTGGTGTTCCCAATGAGGATGATTATGACCAGGCTCGTTATGCATTATTACGTAACTCGCCACTTGAAAGGCCGTATGCTAATGATAACCCTGATTATCTGAATGATATCGGACATAACAACTCTAACTATGCTTACCTGCAAAACAAGTGGGCAGGGCATCGTAAAGATACATGGCGTATCATTACCCCCACGTTTAAGGTAAATTATGATATCCCCGGCATTAAAGGCCTTACTTTAAGCGGTTTGTATAACTACTACTTTGCCGATAATTTGATGGACAATTTTGAGTGGACCTTTAAAACTTACACTTACAACCCTACTGCCGATACATATACCTGGACCGGCGGCAGCCAAAATCCATACAGGCAACGCAAAAACAACAAGGTATTTAATACTACGCAGCAAATACAGTTAGCTTATGCAAACACCTTTGGCAAGCACACCATTAATGCCTTTTTAGTAAACGAGCGCTATACCATTAAAAATCTTAACGTTACTTTACACTCAGTACCAATTTCAAATAACCTGCCGTTGTTTTATTTCCCTACAATGGACCAGTATGACGACGCAGAGTCAAACCAGGCACGTATAGGTTACGCATTACGTTTCCAATATAATTTTGCCAATAAATATTATGCAGAGTTTTTAGGAAGGCGTGACCAATCATATTTATTCGCTCCGGGTTACCGTACAGGTTATTTCCCTGGCGGATCAGTAGGATGGAGAATTACTGAAGAGCCCTGGGTGAAAAACCTGTTGGGTGAAAAACGCATTCTTAACGATTTGAAATTGAGAGCATCTTACGGTATTACTGGCGATGACCGGAAACCTGATGGCTCTTTGATTACGCCGGCCTTTTCGTATTTACCCGGCTACAACTATGGCACCGGACAGGGCATTGCCGTCCTTGATGGTAACGCGATTATCGTGGCCAGAGATAAAGGTTTAGCATCGCCTGTTATATCATGGTCAAAAAGCTTACAGAGTGATATCGGGTTTGATTTCACCATGTTTGATAGTCATTTAAGCGGTGTAGCTGATTATTTCTATAGAAAACGCACAGGCTTGTTAGCCAACCGTACAGATATTGTCATACCAAGCGAATTGGGTTATGTGCCATCACAGGAAAATTTAAACAGTGATGCACGCTTTGGCGGTGAGTTTTCATTGAACTACAACAACCGTATAGGCGAAGTGAGCTATAACATTGGCGGTAACATTAGCTATACACGCGGTGAAACCCTGTTCAATTTCAATCCTCAATTTGCAAACTCATTGGATGAGTACCGTAACTCAACTACAAACAGGTATCAAAATATCCAGTTTGGTTATCTGGTTGAGGGACAATTTACTTCTCAAGATCAGATCAATAATTATAAAGTTAATATTGACGGTAGAGGTAATAGCACCATGTTACCTGGTGACCTGATTTACAAAGATGTTAACAATGACGGTAAGATAGACGTTGCCGACCAGCGCCCTATAGGTTTCACTAACGGAACTCCAATAGTGAACTTTGGCTTTACTATTGGCGCATCTTATAAAAACTTCACGTTTAACGCAGACTTCTCTGGTGCCTCAGGCTACGGTTACTATCAAACCAATGAGGCTCAGGTACCCTTTACCAACAATGGTAACTTAAACGTAATTTTCAGAGACAGATGGCATCGTGAAAACACATCCGACCCAAATGCTCCGTGGATCCCAGGAAAATATCCTGCTATCAGGTATAACACCGCTGCAAACGCCAGCGGCGATAGTAACTTCAAGTTTAACCAAAACTCATTCTACGGTCATGATGTATTTTACATCAGAGCCCGTACTATCGAGCTGTCATATACTTTACCACAAGCGGTATTATCGTTTGCTAAGATCAAAAAAGCAAGATTTTACGTCAACGGTTATAACTTAATATCATTTGACAACCTTAAATCATTGAACATAGACCCTGAAGCAACAGATTCAAACGGCCAGCAAGTGCCTCAAACTAAAGTTGTGAACTTAGGTGTGAATTTGGTTTTTTAATTAGTTAAGGTATAAAATATAAAAAAATGAAAAAGAAAATATTTTTTACAACGCTCGCTGTATGCTTAATGGGGGCAGGTTCCTGTAAAAAGGACAGTGACTTTTTGAATGCAGTAGTACCAATTGGTATTATTGATTCACAGATAGAATTTAATGACCCGGCATTAACATTAGCGGCCATCGGCAGGCTTTATAATGCAGAGGTTGACTTTTCCGGCCTTGACAATAACTGGTCAAGTTTTACCGACTTTGGAGAATCATTCGCATCTGAAAACGGCCATGCCACACAAGGCCGCACTACCTGGAGTTATGATTCATGGGCCAACTGGGATTATACCTATATACGCGAACTGAATTTATTTTTAGAGCGTATTGCCGGATCAACAGGTTTAACAGCGGCCGATAAGGCCCGTTTTGCAGCCGAAGCTCGTTTTTTACGGGCAGCGCAATATTTTGAGCTGGCAAAAAGAATGGGGGGCGTGCCAATAATTACAAAATCTATAGTATATGAAAGCGGCCCTGTTTCCGCAGTACAATTTCCGCGTAATAAAGAATCAGAAGTATATGATTTTGTACTTAGCGAGTGCGACGCGATTAAAGATATATTGCCAAAACTCCCGGCCACTAAAAGCCGTGCAACTGCAGGTGCCGCACTGGCAATGGCAACGAGAGCAGCGTTATACGCAGGATCTATAGCCAAATATGGTGTTAATACACCAACAGTAACATTGTCTGGTGATGTTGTAGGTATACCTGCAGCTATGGCTACCGGCTACTACACCAAAGCTTTAGCATCGGCACAATTATTAATAGGCGGTACCTACGGTAGCTACAAATTGTATCAAACCGCATTACCTGCTGCTGATAATTATGCGGCCGTATTTACTGATAAGAGCTCAACCAACAACGAAGTTATTTATATAGAAGATTTTAAAGCATTTGCAGGTAAAGTTCACGGATTTACAACGAATGATCAGCCCTACTCAAACGGTGAGGAAATTGATGATGCAGGCCGTTTAAACCCAACATTAAACCTTGTACAGGCTTTTGAAAAACTTGATGGTACATTAGCACCATTTGCTACCAGAGATATTACAGGTGCGCCGGCATATTATGATACCCCGCAAGATATTTTTGCAGGAAGAGATGCCCGTTTAGCAGGTACAGTACTAATACCGGGAGCAATATGGAAAAGTGCAGCAAATGATATCTGGGCCGGTTACTGGACACCAAATGCGAATCCTGCGAATCTTACCTTTGAACAAGGTACCATCACTACCAGTGACGTAGCGTCAAACTTAAAACCGTTGCCGGGCACTACTATTCCTGTGCAGGTTGTAGGTAAAGACGGGCCTATCAACGGCTTGCAATTTCACACGCAAACGGGTTTCTATATCCGTAAATGGTTAGACCCGAATGTAGGGACAGGTCGTCGTGGACAGGGTAGTGATATTCCTTTTATCCGCTATCGCTATTCAGAAGTGTTGTTGAACGCTGCTGAAGCTGCGGCGGAGCTGAATCAATTCCCGGTGGCTTCCGATTATATCAACCAAGTGCGTGCCCGCGCTGGTTTAACTGTTCCGTTGGTTTTGAATTCAGCCAACTATTTTGACCGCATTGTGCATGAGCGCCGTGTTGAGCTTTGCTTTGAGGGCCTTAACCTGTTTGATTACAAGCGATGGAGAATTGCTACCCAAGTTTGGGACGGTCAAAATGAAACGGTTACAGATCTTACCACCAACCTGCTTAGCGCTACTCACCGCAATACAAAACAATGGGGTTTATGGCCTTATAAAGTGTATAGCCCGGGCAACGCTGCAACTAACGGAAAATGGATATTTAAAGAAGTTGTACCTGCACCAAACACAGGTGTACTTTTATTCCGCTTAGGAAATTACTATTCGCAAATTAGCGATGCGATATTAGGGAGTAACCCTAAACTTTTAAGACAACCAAACCAATAAGGGAAATATTAAAAAAATTAACATCATGAATATAAAATTTAATTATCTGATATTATTGGCGATTGTAATTGCTGCAGTATCATGTAAAAAAGATAATTACAAGGCCCCGGGTTCCACATTAAGCGGACGGCTTACCTACAACGGCGACTCAGTCGGCGTTGAATACAACCAGGTGCCTTTTCAATTATTCCAGTCAGGATACAAATTAACTACTCCAATAGGCGGTACATTTAACGATGATGGAAGCTACTCCGTAGTGACCTTTGACGGTAATTATAAATTTACCATACAGGCTAACCAGGGGCCATTTCGGTGGAAAGAGTTGGCGGTTGGGAGAGATACGGTCAAGATTAACTTAACCGGCGACCAAACGGTAAATATCGAAGTAACGCCTTACTACATGGTTAGACAGCTTAAAACCTCGGTTGTGGGAACAACAAGGGTTGTAACAGCAAACTTTAACATCGAGAAGGTGATTACAGATCCGGCTTTAGCAAAAAATATACAAACAGTTAGTTTGTTTATCAACAAAACCACCCACGTATCCAATGCGCCGGGCGAGTCGGTTGCTAAAACAGATATAGCAGGCGGAACCTTACCGGCTAACCTGAACAACATCACTGTTTCTGCTACCATGCCGACTTTTGTACCAACACAAAACTACGTTTTTGCAAGAATTGGTGTCAGAATAAGCGGGGTAGAAGACTGGTATTATTCGCCTGTTAGAAAACTGACGTTCTAACCAGCGAATTTATTTTTTCAAACAAAAGAAAGGCCATCGTAAATGATAGCCTTTCTTTTTCTAATTAACCATTTATCAATTATTAAGCATTTTATTGCTGATGAAAACAACAAAAAACCTTATCCTAAGCTGCCTGGCTTTAATGAGCAGTTTTACTTTGCAGGCGCAGAACAGCGAGTGGAAGTTACTAACCGATAAAATAACCACACCCTGGGCCGAAAAAGTTAACCCAAACGCCCCACTGCCAGAATACCCAAGACCACAAATGGTGCGTGGTAACTGGCAAAACCTCAATGGTGTTTGGAGCTACGCCATCATCCCAAAAGAGCAAAATGAACCTAAGGCCTGGCAAGGTAAAATCCTGGTGCCATTCGCTGTAGAATCGGCTATATCCGGCGTCGGAAAAACCGTAGGTAAAGACAGTGCGTTGTGGTATAAAAACACCATTGTCTTAAATAAAGATGTAAAAGGTAAACGCACACTGCTGCACTTTGGCGCAGTTGACTGGCGTACCGAAGTTTGGGTTAACGGTAAAAGCGTAGGTATGCATGAGGGCGGTTTTGACCCGTTTTCATTTGATATAACCGCTGCTTTGAAAGATGCCAACAAGGCCGACATTAAAATACGTGTTTGGGACCCGACAGATGATGGCCCGCAACCGCGTGGAAAACAATTAAAAAAACCCAATGGCATTTGGTATACACCTGTAACCGGTATATGGCAAACGGTTTGGTTAGAAGCTGTTGGCAGCACTTACATAGCTTCAACAAAACAAACCCCGGATATTGATAATAAAACGATTTCGGTATTGGCCAATGTTGTTGGCGTACAACCCGGTGATAAGTTAAAAATTACCGCATTGGACGGAAAAACCGTTGTAGCCGAAAAGACGATTGATGCCGGCGAAACTGCAGCGTTGACTATAAATGACCAAAAACTATGGTCGCCGGAGAGCCCTTTTTTATATGACCTGCAGGTTGCCGTAATGCGCAACAATAAGCCCGTTGACGAGATAAAAAGTTATTTTGCCATGCGTAAAATATCTTTAGGCGCTGACGGTAATGGTATACAACGCATATTGTTAAACAACAAATTTCTGTTTCAATACGGCCCGCTTGATCAGGGTTGGTGGCCGGATGGTTTATACACCCCACCAACAGAAGAGGCTATGATATTTGATATTGATCAGCTTAAAAAAATGGGCTTTAACCTGATAAGGAAGCACATTAAGGTGGAGCCGGCACGTTATTATACTTATTGCGATAAAGTGGGAATGTTGTTATGGCAGGATATGCCAAGCGGCGACCTGGGCAATCGTTGGGAAAACCGACCGGGTGTATACGATAAAGGCACTGATAAAGACCGTACGCCTGAGTCTGAAGGTTATTACCGTAAAGAATGGGATGCAATCATGAACGCGTTACATAACCATCCTTGTATAGTGGTTTGGATACCATTTAACGAGGCATGGGGACAATTTAAGACAGTGGAGATCGCCGAGTGGACAAAGAAAAAAGATCCTTCGCGCCTGGTGAACAGCGCCAGTGGCGGCAACTTTTTTGATACAGGCGATATAGTGGATCTGCACAACTACCCACAACCTGCTATGCCGCGAGCCGAAATTTTTGGCAAGACCAAAGCTGTAGTACTAGGCGAATTTGGTGGTTTGGGCTGGGCGGTTCAAAACCATACCTGGGTAATAAACCGGGTTTGGGGGTATCAAACCTTTAAAAATGGTGAGGAGTTATTTGCCAGATATTCCACCTTTACAGACAGACTGGAAGACCTGATCAAAATAGGTTTATCAGCCGCTATATACACCCAAACCACTGACGTTGAAGGTGAAGTAAATGGTTTCTTAACGTATGATCGTAAGGTATTTAAAATGCCTGTTGACGGATTATATAAAGTAAACTCTAAACTATATAAACCAACGTTGGTAAAATAATATCATAAGTAACTAATAAAAAAGCCTGCTATACAACCAGGTATAGCAGGCTTTTTTATTAGTTACTTTAACACCCTGTGCGTATTAGCATATTCGGACGGTGGCATACCAAACTGTTTGTGAAATGCACGCGTAAATACAGACGACTGACTAAAGCCGGCGATTTCGGCTACTTCATATATTTTATGATTTCCTTCTGCAATAAGTTCAGCTGCTTTTTTTAAGCGGGTAATATTTACTAAATCATTAGGACTTAGGTTGGCAATGGCTTTAATTTTTCTAAACAGTGTTGGGCGGCTAATATTCATGTAGTTGGCCATATCATCCACATCAAAATCAATATTAGCCAGGTTTACATTGATCAGATCATTCAACTTTTGTAAAAATTCTTCATCAGCCTTGGAGTGGGCCACGCTTTTTAAATGTATTAAAGGCGAATTGGCGTAATAGTTTTTAACGAGATCGCGGTTACGCAACAAGTTAAATATCTCTAAAGCCAAATGTTCCGGCGAGAACGGTTTGGCAACGTAAGCATCGGCACCCAATTCCAAACCCTCCAGCTTGGCTTTGACAGAGTTTTTTGCTGTAAGTAAAATAACCGGTATATGACTGTAGTTAATATCAGATTTTACAGTTTTGCATAGCTCAAATCCATCCATAACCGGCATCATTACATCACTTATAATAATATGAACGATGCTATCATTCAGCACATTAAGAGCCTCCCTGCCATTTGCTGCTTTTAAGATAGTGTATTTATCCATCAGATCAATAGCAATAAAATTCAATATATCCTTATGATCCTCGACCAATAACAACGTTAGTTTAGCATCCTCAAGCGGGTTGATTGGCCGGTTATCAATTGCTGCCTCTACACTATCTTCATTAAAATCAAGATCAAACTCCATTTCCTGGTGTATGGGTATAACTAATTTAAATGTGTTAAATCCATCATTAATGGTTGATAGTTGCAAAGTGCCGTTATGTAATTCTGCCAACGCACGTGCCAATGGCAAGCCAATACCTGTGCCCGGTTTACTATTGTTCTCTTCCAGCCGATAAAAAGCTTCAAATACTTTATCGCGCCTGTTTGGCGGAATGATATGCCCATCGTTCCTGATCTCGAAAACAAAATCAAGTCCTGATTCTGCAATAAAAAATCGCATGCTGATACTACTCTCGGCATATTTTATGGCGTTATTTAATAAATTACTTAGTATTTTATTAAATGCTTCGGCGTCTATATACGCAAAAACATCCTCATCAGGCAAGTCAAGTAGGTAGGTTAAATCTTTGTGTTCAGCAGTATCTTTAAATAACAAGAAAATGTTATTAACGGCTGCCGATACATTTGTTTTATTAAAATTTAAACTAAACCCGTTAACTTCTGTACGCCTAAAATCAAGCAGCTGATCAACCAGATTTAATAACCTGCCGGTATTTTTTTCTACTAAATTTAAATTATTGTGGATATAGGCCAAATCAGTTGATTGTTTTGCTTTTTCAATCGGGCCTTGAATTAATGTTAACGGTGTTCTTATCTCATGCGTAATGTGGGTAAAAAACTCAATTTTGGCTTCGTAAATCTCCTTTTCCTTTTCGGTTTGCAGCAACGCCATTTTGCGGCGACTTTTTTGAAGAACCCAATTATAATAATAGTGCACAGCAAAAAGCACCCCTAACACAGTCAGGATTATATAGATAACATAAGCCCATATACTTGCATAAAACGGTGGCAATACATTAATTATTAATTTCGCTTCCTGCGAACTTAATTCACCCTTGCTGGTAGCCGCTTTTATTTTAAAGGTATAGGTGCCGGGGGGGAGTTTGGTAAAATATATGCGGCGTTTGGCAGGCAAATAATTCCAGTCTTTATCCATCTTTTCCAACTTATATGCGTAATATATCATCTTCGGCGAATTATACGTTAACGCAGCGTAATCAATACTAAATGACGACTGGTTTGGCGTTAAAGTTATTTCATGGGCCGAGCTTATAGATGTTGTTAATGAGGAATTATTGGGGCCAACTTCGATCTCTTTATTATCAACCTGGAAGCTGGTAATGTAAACAGGTGGTAAGACGGTGTTTTTGATCAGCTTGGAAGGGTCGAACTTTATAAAACCTTTAACCGAGCCAAAATATAAGTTACCATAGGCATCTTTAAATGACGAACAATAGTTAAACTGATCACTTAACAAACCATTAGCGCGCCTGTATACTGCAGTTTCGTTATTTGCACGGTTAAAGCTTACCAGGCCTTTTGAGGTTGTTATCCATAGGTTCTTTTTGTTGTCCTCCAATATCCTGTATAGGAATTTGTCTTTAAGGCCATCTTGCATATATTTTTTAAACGTGCCTGATGTTGGTTGGTACCGGCATATGCCGCCATTTTCTGTAGTAAACCAAAGGTTTTTATCGCTATCCTCAAATGTGCTGGTTATAGTGTTACTACTTATACCGTCTGGATTGTTTGAATCATAAACATAGTGCCCCTTACTACCAGTGGTTGCATTGTAGTAGTAAAGCCCATCGTTTAATGTACCTATCCATACAATTCCACGCGAGTCTTCCTGTATATTGTAAATTAATGAGTGCGGCGCGGTGTAGTTGGTGTACTCAAAACTATCAGTAGCCCTAATATATTTATATAGGCCCCTGGCTGTTCCTATCAGTAAATCGCCATGAGGTGTTTGATATAATGTATTTATAAAATTGTCTTTCAGATCGCCCGGTCTATTTCCCTTGCCATAGTGCCTTATAACTTTGTTGGTATTAATATCCATCACATCAAGCCCATGCTGAAAAGTGCCTATCCATAATTCATTTCCTTGCGTTACAAGGCCATGTATATTGGTGTAAGCTATGCTACCCTTATTGCCATCAGGTGTAAAATTTTGGAATAAGCCGGTACGGGGGTCAAGTTTATTTATACCGGCATCTTCGGTCCCTATCCATATATTCCCATTTTTATCCTGGCAAAAATCGCCAATAACATTTCCTTTTACAGAATTGGGCGAACTACGAGGAAAATATTTTTCAAATACTGAATTTTGCGCCGAATAAAAATCAGCTCCTCCAAAATAAGTGCCTGCCCAAATGCCCCCCTGCTTGTCTTTATACAAACTATATACAGCATTGTCTGATAGGGAATAAAAATTATTATAGTCTTTTTTTATGTTGGCGATTTTTTTTGTTAAGGTATCATAAATAAATATGCCCGACTCTGTAGCCAGCCAATACTCGTGGCCGTTGGTTAAAAAATCACGCGCGAAAATTTCTGTTTTATCCGGATTATACGCAATTATATCCTTGTAGATACTGGTTTTGATATCAAATAGCTTTACACCCTGGTAAGTTGTACCTATTAATAATTTGTCGTCGCCGGCATAATAAATTTTTTCGATATGTTTTGATGTAGCGTGGGGCGACTGGGCGAACATATCAAAACTGCTAAACGAATTGTTTAAAGCATTATAGCGTTTAATGGTTCCATTATCTGCTGATACCCAAATCTGGTCATTAGGCGTACAAGTTAGGCTGGTTATTTCTAATTTCTTATCAATATTGTAGGTGGTAAATTTGGATGTGAAAATATTATAACAGTTTAGTAACCGGTTAATCACGAACCAAAGGTTTCCTTTACTGTCTTTATTTATAAAGCGCACACCTTTCCCAAGCGTATTATTCAATACGGTAAATTTTTCTGTATTTACATCGTAACTATATAATCCCTTGTTTGTGCCCACCCATATATGGCCCTTGCTATCTTCGCACAGTGTAGAAATAAAATTGCTTCCTATGGAGAATTCATTACCCTGCTCATGCCGGAAAACTTTAAAATTATAACCGTCGAATCGGTTAAGGCCATCACGGGTCCCAAACCACATAAAGCCCTTACTGTCCTGTATACTGCAAAAAACCGTATTGTATGATAAGCCCTCTTCTACCTGGTAATGCTTAAAATAATACGGCTGCGCAACGGCGCACCGGCACACTGTTAGCACAATGGCAGATAGTAAAAAAAAGTTTTTCAAGAAGTATGTTTTTTAGGTTTATTTAGCAAAGTACAAAAAATGTTCATCGTTGTACAAACTGCGACTGCTGTAAATATAGAAATAATGTATTATTCTACTGATTGTCAGTTAGTTATATTATTGTCAGTCATATTCCTGCTCGTGTCTTGTTAATATACGGTTACCTGGATGTTAAATATTTAATCTTCCGGTATTATATATATGATTGAAATCACTTAACTGGATACGAGGGCAAATAATTATGGGTAAATCTGCCCGGTTCGGGCATGGTCGGTGTCGCCGATCTGAAAACATTAAAACTTACTGCTAAATGGTCGAAGCTATTGTCCCGCGCTAACTTCCCGATGGCTTATAACGAGGCGCCGCATCGAATCATCGTAGGTTACCATGTTCCTGCGAAGCTAATTGTTTATGACAGCGAAACAGGCAAGGAAATTTTTAGCGGGCCAACGATAGATGATCTGTTAATTATTTTAAAAAAAAGGGCACTCGCTTTTACCTAGCAATTGGATCACATTCGAGCCCTTTTTTTAATTTTTTGTTATGGTACCTGTCGCCATTTTTGCAGCTTCTTTGATTTTCGGATGATCCGTTAGCCCTAAATAAGAGTTGGAGCCAAACATCAAAACCCTTTTACCACCAATGATTACTTCGGTATCCTGACCGGATTCAATGGCCCTGAAATAAGGGTAAAGCCCTTTGGCGTTTATTGCTGAAGCGTCTGTAAATTGTGCGATCTTATCTTGAAATCTTTTATCCTTTAGCCCTGGTTAAAATATAATTTGCCCGCTTTAAAGCACTTTCAAAAGTATCCTTGATATTTCCCTTGCCGATCTGAAATAGAAGACGCGCTTTTTTTAATTCCGCGGTCACCTGTACACTATTTATTTCAGCAAGGATCAGTTTTGTTCCCTGCCTTACCATTTCTTTATTTACCTCTCTCAATACCCTGATACCCGTGGCATCAATAACCGGGACGTTCCGCATGCGAATAATTAATACCCTGGCCGGATTTTCGATGATTTTCATCGCATCCTTGAACTTGTAAGCCGCGCCAAAAAACAAAGGGCCGTTGATCTCAAAAACATCCACTCCTGTAGGTATATCGTTCGGGCTGATGAGCTCATCTGTGCGAACAGCCTGTTGTACGGAACTTGCTTGCATCATTTTCCGCATAAACAGGAAAGCGGCCAGGACCATCCCGATCTCTATAGCGACGGTCAGGTCCACTAAGACGGTCAGTCCAAAAGTGGTGACCAAAACGGCCGCATCGCTTTTGGATCCTTTCAATACTGAAAAGAAATTCTCCAATTCGCTCATATTCCACGCAACGACGATCAGTATCCCAGCGAGTGTTGCCATAGGGATCAGCGCCGCCCATTTACCCACAAAGAGCATAACGGCCAGTAAGGTCAGCGCATGGATAATGCCTGCAACAGGCGTCCGGCCTCCGTTTTTGACATTGGTGGCCGTCCGGGCAATGGCTCCGGTTGCGGGTATGCCGCCGAAGATGGATGAACAAATATTGGCAATTCCCTGGGCGATCAATTCGGTATTGGAGCGGTGATTGCCGCCGATCATCCCATCCGCGACTACAGCAGATAATAAAGACTCTATACTGCCCAATAACGCAATAGTGATCGCAGGCCGGATCAATTGCTGAATGATGGCAAAACTTACTCCCGGAATAATCGGTTTGGGTAATGATGAAGGAATAGCCCCAAACCGGCTGCCAATGGTTTCAACGGGTAAATGGAAAAAGCTAACCGCAAAAGTAGTGACAATAATGGCTATTAGTGAGCCAGGAACTTTATGGGTGATCTTTGGCCATACCAAAACGATCAATAAGGTAAATGCACCGATAGCTGCCGCGTAAAGATCAATAGTGGATAGATGCTGGCTGTAAGCCAACCATTTACTAATAAAATCGGCCGGCACACTGCCCATTTTCAAGCCGAAGAAGTCTTTCACTTCAGAGGAAAAAATAATGATAGCTATCCCTGTAGTAAAGCCAATTATCAGGGGATATGGAATGTATTTTATGGCACTCCCTAATTTGGTTAAGCCCATAATGACCAGCAGTATCCCAGCAATAAAAGTGGCAACGATCAGGCCGTTAATACCAAATTGTTGTACAATACCATAAACCACCACGATAAAAGCACCTGTAGGGCCACCGATCTGCACCCGGCTGCCGCCTAAAGCCGATATGATAAACCCCGCAACAATCGCCGTAAAAATTCCTTTTTCTGGAGAAACCCCAGAGGCTATAGCAAATGCTATCGCTAAGGGAAGGGCCACTACCCCCACAATGATCCCGGCAATCACATCTTTATAAAACTGCTCCCTTTTATAATTTTTAAAAGTATCTATGAGCTTTGGTCTAAACATGAACATCTATTTTACGTCTATTATAACTCCTATAACAGGGCAAGAAATCACCCGCTATCCCTTTATCCACATTTTCAATACCCTGCTATAGGAATTATTAACCAATTGGTATCCCGGAGGAATTTGCGTGTCAGAGGCATGAAAGGTTACCAGCCGAGTTTCCGGAGGCTTTTCTTCCAACATTTGGTAAATAAGCCGACTATACCGGTCATATAGCTCAAATGAGGTCCTTACGCTATAGTCTATCCGGCTATCCGGCTCAATATTTTCATAGAAAGCATTGTAGAAATAAAAATGGTCAAACTCCCTGAAATCCAATTCCGTCAGGTTCCCGTGGATAAAATGCACATTGGGCAGATCGATCTCCTCCCTGGCTATTTCAGCAAAAGTGTATAATTCCTCCCGCTGCTCTATTCCGTAAAACATCGTCTCCGGGTGAAAAAATCCGGCCGTTAAACAAAATTTCCCTACACCGCTACCGATGTCCAGCACACGGGTATTCGGAATGGAAAGAAAATCGCCCGCTTTTTTTGCAATGTCGACCGGCGTCCAGTGCATAGGCGATAACTCCTGGATATGTTCGGGGTACAGGTCGTCAAAGTTAGCATCATGGCGGAATAGTGAAGGGTTTAATAGTTCGTCAACCATTCTTTTGTTTTCTCTTTGGGTTTGAAAGTTCCGGATGCGTGAACGTAAAAATTGTAAGGTTTCCATGCGGTTAGGTCTTGATCCACATTTTCATCAACCCGTCACATGCCAGCCCTGCCAGTTTAAAACCCGGTGGTATTTCCTGCTCGAAACTATGAAAGGTAACCAGCCGGGTTCCTGAAGGTTTTTTGTTCAGTGCGGCACAGAGATATTGATTATAGTAGGTGTAAAGGCTTGCCGATAATTCTATGGTATCATCGATTTGATTTTCAGGGTCGATGTTTTCATAAAAAGAATTATAAAAATAGAAATGGTCAAACTCCTTAAAGTTGACTTCCGTAATGTTGGCATAAATAAAATTAACATTGGATAATTGGGTATACCCTTTTGCATCCTCCGCATGGTAAATGAGCTCATGCCGCTGTTCCACGCCATACCAATAAGTTTCAGGGAAATGATAACCTGCAGCAAGGCAAAACTTACCAACGCCACTGCCGATGTCCAGCACCCGGGCACCCGGATCCGCTAAAAACTCGGCAGCTTTATAGGCAATAGTCAAAGGGGTCCAGTGTTTCAGGGACAACAACTGGAAATGTTCGGGGTACAGCCAATCAAAAGCAGTATCATTACTGAACAGGGAAGCGTTTAAATGGACCTTTTTTAGTTTTGCGGCCAATCCGTCCGGAACCGGCGGGAAATGGGAAAAGGGATAATCTTTCATCACCTGTAAATTTATTCGCTGTAACGAATCAATTCACAGAAACAGATCAGGACAAAAGCTGATCTTTATCAGTTTTTAAAATGTGTATCTTTACGGGATGAGCCTCTCTGGAATCTTCCCTATCGACCGATGGAACTTTACCACGCAATCGCTGCTTAACGTTCTTTCCGAAGAAGATTATGCGGACCTGGTGGCGCACCAGAGTGAGCAGAAATACCACAAAGGAGACGTGATTTTCAGAGAGGGTGCTGTGCCTTCCGGCATTTTTCTGATCCGGAGTGGAAAGGTCAAAAAATACAAAGTGGATAATCTTTTCAAAGAGCAGATCATTTACGTTGCCGGCCCTAACGAGCTGATAGGGTATCACGCTGTTTTATCCGAAGAAAGGTACCCGGATTCTGCAGCGGCCATTGAGGATAGTTTGATCAGCTTTATACCCCGGGATGATTTTATCCTCGTTTTGCAACGCTCACCTGCATTTAACGGGCGATTGCTCAAAGCGCTCAGTCATGAGTTTACGGTTCTGGCAAACACCATTTCGGTGATCGCCCAGCGGACAGCCTCAGAACGATTAGCCATCGCTTTGATCGTACTTCGCGAAAAATATAAAGAAGCCGGATCAGGGGAAGTCATTTTGAATGTCTCCCGTATGGATTTAGCCAATATGGCTGGCATAGCGCAGGAAAACGTGATTCGCTTACTAAAGGAATTTAAAGCGGAGGGTATCGTGGAAACAGATGGCCGAAAAATATCGATCACGGATATTAAACGATTGGTCAAAAAATCAAATTACCATTAAACCAAAAATCAAAATTATAGAATACCGTAGGAAGCCCCGGAGCAAAGAATGAGTTGTATATTAAGAGGAAATACGGATTTTTTATGATATTTAAGTTAGCAGGTTAAATTAAGGGTATTCATTGACACTCTAATTTCTCGTTAGATTTAGACAGTGCCGCTTAGCGAATCCTCATGTACTAAATTATCGCTGTCAACTATTGTTGTTGTAGCGGTTATATTCATAATCACCTCATCTAATTCATTGGCAGAAAGTTGCAGGTATTCTATCATCAGCTTTTTGTCTTCAGGCGTTTCGTTCTCATTACAAATCATTGGAGCAAGACCCATAATACGCGCTAAAGGAGCTCTTATCACATGAGACTGCAGCCAGGATATTTCACGAAGCGCTCTGTTTTGGCTTTCGATAGTTTGAATATACAATTTTTGTATTGTAACATCCCTTCCAGTGATACAAGCGCCGATGATCATCTCCTGTTCGTAAACAGGAGATATGGCGTAATGTACCCAATGATCGGAGCTGTCATTTTCAATGTATTTTCTGTCATATTGGACGATTTCTCCTTTAAGTACACGTGTCAATACTCGGCGAAAAATAACTACCCTTGATGCTTCCATGAAAGCAAATATGCTCTTACCAATTTCAAAATCATCAAGGCCATTATTTATTTTTATGTGTTCTTTTGCTTTGGCATTAAATACTCTGATCTTATGATTTAAATTCAAAAGCACAAAGCCATCAATAGAACTTTCGAAAACAGCCATTAAATTAGATTCTGATTCTTTTAATCTTGCATCGTAGGTTGTATTCTCCTCTTCAGCTTTTATTTGTTCGCTTATGTCAATTGCCGTTACCAACTTTGCGGGATTACCATTAAAATCAATTAGGCTACTATTTATTTTGACATTAATTTGTTCTCCGTTCTTTTTTAGAGGGATAAAATTTTTGGCGTAAAATGTAGAATTATCCTTGCTTGTCTTAACAATATTTTTAATTTCAACTGCCCGGATATCCTTAATAGTCATTGCCATGAACTCTTCCCTGGTATAACCGTAGAGGCTCATTGCTGCAGCATTAACATCCAAAAATTGTAAGGTTTTCGGATCAAACAGCCACATGGGGCATGGAACGCTTTCAAAAATGTTTTGATATTTGACGTTCGACAAATCTTTTGTAGCAATTGTATTTTGCAGACCGTCAAAAATTCGGCGGATAAGTACGACAAAAACTATGCTAAGGAAGATCAGGGTTGAACTAAAGGTTAACCACTGACCAATGGTGTACTCAACCAAAAGAGCGGAGTGAAACAGTTTTAAACTGATAACCATCGCGAAAAATAGTAAGATAGTGGCATTGACCCAAATAACCCATATAGCAAATTTCATCGGAAATATTAAGAAGGTTAATGCCGTAATCCCAAACAGATAAAAAAAACCGGGACCTATATAACCTAATTGGCAAACCAACACAACCGATAAAAAATAGAACATGGAAATAACGAGTATTTTTCCCAGCCAGAGCAAGAGCTTTTTCGAAAACACCACCACGATAAGGATTATGAGGCACAAAATATCTGCAATCGCAATAGTTACCAGGTCGGTTTTGACGGCTATGTACAAACCGGGAATTAACGCGAGAAAACTCACCGGAAAACAATAAATGAGGAAATCGATAAATAACTTATCTTTCCAACGATCTATATCGGTGACATCATATTTGAATTCTAAGGGATGTTGACTTTTTACAAACCTTTCATACTTTGACCAACGGCATTTTAGCATAGCAATAACGTGCAATCTGATATTGCGGTAATTGAAACCTAAGCCCTGTGGACTCATTTCACAAATGACTACATGTTTGTGTGAACTTTCCATTTCCCTCTAATGAGCCTTTCTGATTCAGTGCCATTTTTCAAGCCTCTTCATCAGTATATTTAGTTTAATCGGTTTTACTATATAATCATTCGTGCCCGCCCTTTTAATTCAATAAAGGTGCCCTGATTAACCGGTTTATAATTGGCGGGAATGGGTTTAGGTAGATGGTATATCCATTCATTGTACCAGAATAATGCGGCAACAGCCGTAAAGAGCAGTAATAGCCACGTGATAAAGATTCCTTTTCTCATCATGTTTTCATTTGATACCGGATAAAGTCAATAGTGAATTTTATTTGACCGGTTTAATTTTGTATTGGCTACAGTCTAAAATCAAATTTCAATGTTAACCGGTTAAGAAATAGTGCGCTGGAACCAGTATTAAAATGATCTAAATCATTTTCCGTAAGCCAGGTAGCGTAACCGGGTCAAATGCATCGCTACTACCTGTAACAGAACATGCTGTAATTGTTTCACAGGAAAGTGGTTTTTCCAGATAATCAACAACATTTTGATTCCGCAAGGCTTGATTCTTATCGCCGTCGTTTAGAGAAGATGAAACAATGAAAATACTAATGTTATGTTTAATGTTATCGCCCAGTTTTTCATATCGTTCCAAAACTCCCAGCATGTCATAACAGGCATGTTTATGTCCAGGTAAAGGATTGTGATGTACTGATTTAAAAAATGATAAATCAGAGGATCAGTATTGATGAATGGTTTACAGCAACTTACGAGCTTTTATTGCGTACCTCGAAAAAGTGACCTGTATACCTCGACGTGTACCTCATCTGTCAACTTTTTCCCAAAGAAAAAGCCCTTAGATGGTATCTAAAGGCTTCTCATTCGTCTCTGGTAGCGGGAGCAGGACTCGAACCTGCGACCAATCGTATTGTTCCTTAGATACTTACGTTTTTCTTTTATAGCTATGTTCCTTGAAATGTACCGGAACTCTATTAACTAACTCTTTTTAAATATAACGTTTTGTGTTATTAACTGAACTCTTGATTGTTTGTCTTTTGCATATGATTTTTGATTAAGTGAATAATAATTATAAAGCCATACTCAGGTTTGGTGCGACCAAGTGCAAAAGGAAAAGATATAAATGGATAGTGCATAGGGCCGGAGCGTTTATGCTCGGTAAGCTTTTGCACGCTTCAGAAGCACCAGTCCTAACTTTGCTTGCTTAATTATGTATTCTCTTTTCTCAATCTCCAATTCAGGAAATATGAAATTTCTTACTTTATAGAGGTAGTTAAAAGTTTGAATTGAGTTTAATGTTGTCTGAAGTTTACATCTACTTCAGTGTTGTATATATTTACTAAAGTTGCAGATATATCTTGAAGTCTATTGATTATTTTGAGGAACAATTGTATTCCAACTAGGGCCTTCATAACATCAACTGTATTAATGATTTTATAATATGTGTTAAAATTTGATATGTGCGCTGCAACTTCGTTCCTTATAGGGTCGATAGTGGAAGCGTAATCTCTTTTGAATGCTCTCAATTCCTTTGAGAAAGTACTGAAACTGTCTAAAATCTCTTGACCATTATGGGAAAGTATCTTCTGGAATCGTTGATTGAATTTGTCATAGGAGTTTATTGTCTCTTTAATTAGCATAAGCCCATGTTTCGCATAAAATACCCTTTCCCATTTATGTTTAGAAAGGTAGAAATGTTGAACCACAACTGCCAAATCAAGGGTTACAATATTTACTAGCCCGTTTAGTTCTATCAAGAACTTCAATTCTTGGTAAGGGATGTTGTTTTTTGCTGAGGGAAATAATTTCTCCAACTGTATCAGCTGTTTCGTCCATTCAGCTAGCCTATCAAGGTGTTTAGTGTGATATTCTAAAGATTTGGTTAGCGAATTATAGAGAACTAGGTTATTTTCATCAATATCAATTTCGATTTTACTACTCATCCTTAAAGATAATTTTCCAATTCAAGAAATATCAAATATTACTGTTTATAGAGGTAGTATAAATCTTGAATTGAGTTTTGGACACTTGGTAACATGGGGTATATACCCTTTATTAATAATTGTTCAGGGGACTAAATAATTGCAGTGCAACTATCTTATTTAAAGGAAAACTCACTAAATGCTACGAACAATATCAACTCAAGAATATAAATAAATTAAAGTTATAGGGCTATCCAAAACTTGAATTGAGATTCTAGTTTTTCTTCATTTTTTGTAAACCCTTATATATAGATAAGAATCTTAAATTCATTGGAATTTAGAAATGTTGTTAAAGCGCTATTTCAAACCTTTCCTTTAAAAGAAACTTTGTAAAGGAAAGGTTAAAGTGGCATTGAAGATCTCTGACTATTATTTAAAAAGGATTTTAGGAAAATCAACATTGGCTTTAAAAGCAGTGAAGGGATAAGTTTATTTATTAGTTACCGGATATTTTTCAAGATTAGCAGGTATCCATGTATTTAACCAATAATGTATCATTGGTTTGGTCCGCCCTTTGCCATCTGTGTTTTTTATTTCCCAATAATCATATTCAAATACGGCTTTTATTGGTATAAGGCTTTGCCCCGACCCATTATGTTTTTGCAATGAAATTTTCATTCTAGTTGGCCCCGAATAGTTCGGAGTTTCCATTAAGGGCCTATCTCCATTATTAAAAGTGTTCACTATATCTTCGGTTGTCTTTAATAAATATAACTCATTAATCGGAGCTGAAAAATGCTCTGATGATATTGCATTTGTTTTTGGGTCGACTAAAAGATAACCTTTACCGAATTTTTCATGCAATCTTAAAAACAAGTCAACTCGTGTAAGTTCTATATCCCAATCTGTGTAGTAACCCCCAAATGCATAAATGATCAAATATCTGGCTATATCTGATGCTTCTCCATGATTTCTAGCTTGCTTAAAGGCCTCCAGCGCAAATTTGAAATTACTTTTTATGAACTCTTCTATTAACTCATCAGTCCATATTTTAATTTCATAATCATGGGCTGATAACTGAAGCCAGGAGTCTAAACAAGTTTTAATGAAGCTATTTGCTCGTGGTCCAGTGATTTGATGTATAATTTTTTTTACCATCTTATTTCTATGTAAACAGATTATCAATAAAATCCCAATTAAAATGTTGCGTGAAGCTAGCAACATCATCTTTCCCGAATGATACTACTACTCCGTCGTTTTGATGTATGATCCCTATGGGGAATATCACTTTAATCGACCTTTGGTTACTATATTTCCAGAGTAGCTCATATTCCTCATCCGGTGTTTCGTCCTCATAACTTAACGGCTGGGGGTAATATTCAATAATTTTAGTTAAATGATTAAATCTTACTGCAGTATAGTAGTAATATCTCTTAAATCCATTATTATTATTAAGGTAAGAATGTATGAAACCATAAAGCCATCCATCATTTCTATTCGGATGTTGTAAAAGCGGTGTTCCACCTCTTAATTCGCCGTATTTCCACCCTATGGTTTTAACAGACGAATTATAATATTCCTGAATGTTATATGGCTCATCTAATGTGCCTAATTTGATAACTCTTACATGTGGATCATAATCAGTAATCATAAAAAGTTCGTCGTTGAAAATATATGGCGACCAATTCTTCTCATGTTCTCTTTTTGCAAAAGGTCTTAACGATAGTTGTTTCTCTATAATGCCTTTTTCTTCATTTACTATACCAAACCCAACACCAAACTGCCATAGCCATCCTCCTTCCGGCTTAAATGGAAAATATGTATAAAACGCCAATAGCGATTTTCCTGCTGAAAACAGACGCACATCTTCAAAAGCAGTATTATTATTTTCGGTTTTCAGTTTTTTTACTGATATCGGTTCAAAAGAATTATTCAGTTCAACTATGTAAGATTTTGAATCAAATTTAAATAAATGCTGTGTACGATACGTACACCATATTTTTTCGTTGTGTTTGGCTAAAGAAGCATTAATTTGAAGCATGCGTTGATAATTTGGGGTCAGATTAATTACAACATATCTTATTTTTTTAAAGCGTAACTCATGTTATCAAAAAGCCTTTCAATCAACCTCCGATCTTTAGTTACAATTCCACCTGTGCCTCTTGTTTCAAATTTGAAATTTAATATCGCCCCATAATTTGTTTTCAATCCATTAGGTAATTCAACATTTACCAGGTAAGTCCCGCTGGACCCTGTTTGTGTTATTAAAAGATTCGGCGTTAAGGCAATATCGCTTACCTTTCCTGTAATGCTACCATATTCTACATAAGGATAATTGTCAAGTTTAATAATAACTTCCTGGCCTGGTTTAACCTTACCCGCGCCGTTCTCCGGAAGTGTCATTTGTCCAATAATTTTGCTTTCTTTAGGTACAATTGTAAACAATGGCTCGCCGGCTTGAACAAACTGGTTCTGGGTCAAAAACTTCATAAACTGTACTTTGCCAGACATGGGTGCTCTGAAAGTGTATTTCTCCTTCCATGCTTTGATGTTGTCTTGAAGATCTAAAAAAGTGGCGATCAGATCAAGATTCAATTGCTTGTGTTTTTCTTTTTTTTGAAGAATGTTTTGCTGTATCTGATTCTCTATCTGTTTAATTTGACCCTTTGCGATTGTTAGATCTTTTAACATGCCTTGATAATTGTCCTTCGAAGTGTTAAAGTCTACTTGAGCTCGATCATCTTCAGCTTCGGTTAATACCTTTTGCTTGAACAATATCGAATCTCTTCGTCTAAATCTTGCCGCCAACTCCAAACTGTTAGCACCCATTTTAAGCCGCTTTAAACCATTGTCTAATATTGACCGGTAATCGGCTAGCTGCTTTTTCAAAAAACCATCATTTCTATCAAATAAATTATCTGTTTTATAATTAGTTATAAGATTGGCGGCATTTATGAATGCTGTATATTTTATGTTCAACTCTCCCAGGGATACGTTTTTAGGAAAAAGGCCCAATTTGGGTAATTGAGTGCTGTCTTGGATACTAAAATTGGCTACAAGCTGGTCAATTTTAAAAACGTCTTGCAGATTTGCTGGATTTTGTATAATGGCTAAATAGTCGCCCTCTTTTACGTTATCCTGTGAATTGAAATTTAAAAGTTGAAGTCTGCCCGATGTATTGGCTATTAATTTTACAGTTGATTTTTGGGTATTCATGATAATCTCTCCTGTAACGATGTCAGGATATCTTATAATCCACCCCATGGCGAAAAAGAGAATCACAAGAGCAACTATAAAACAGGTAATCAATTTGACAAAGCTGGTAGGCATTCGTTCAATAATTGCTTGAATTTCTTCGCCTCGTTCGGCATTTTTAAGGCCTGACTCAGTGAAATCACTGTCGTCGATTTCTGTTTTTAGGGCAGGGTCCACATGCGTTAGTTCATTATCCATTGGGATTGTTTAAAAAGGATTGTTTACGCCTGTTCTGTAAGTTCTTTTGTTTCTATATTTGATACTAAGTCAACCTGTGATTGCACTAATTGAAAATATCGACCTTGTTGTTGCATTAATGTCTCGTGGTTGCCTGCTTCAACCAACATGCCGTCTTTCATTACCACGATCTGGTCGGCTTTTCGTATAGTGCTTAATCTGTGGGCAATTACTACAACCGTCCGACCCTTAAAAACATTTTCTAAAGCCGCAACGATTTTTTGCTCATTGAGTGTATCCAATGCATTGGTGGCTTCGTCTAGAAATAAATAATCAGGCTTTTTATAAAGCGCCCTGGCAATCAAAATTCTTTGCTTTTGGCCGCCGCTAATTCCTCGCCCTGCATCACCAACTATAGTTTGATAGCCAAGGGGCATTTGCTGAATTTCTGCGGCTATGTTTGCGGTTTCAACAGCATATTTAAGTCGTTCGTAATCAATTTTCTCATCGCCTAAAACGATGTTAGTTAGAATTGTATCATTGAAAATTTTGCCGTCTTGCATAACGGCTCCACATTTATCCCGCCATTGTTTTAGGCCAATGTTATTAATATTCATTCCCCCAACCGTTATATCTCCTTGAGTTGGGTTATAAAGTCGGAGCAATAATTTTAATAAGGTTGATTTTCCGCTACCGCTATCACCAACAATTGCTGTAGTTTTACCTTGTGGAATAGCTAACCAAATATTTTTTAAAATGGTAGGCCCGTTAATTGTATAACGAAATGACACATTTTTTAAAGCAATTTCTCTTTTTTCAGAAAGTTCTAAACTGTCTGTTGCAGTATGTTCGTCCTCATCTTTAAGTTGATGTATTTCATTTAGCCGCAAAAAGCTGATTTTGGCTGATTGCGCCGAAATAATAAACTGAATAAATTGTTGCACTGGGCCGCCTAACATGCCAATGATAAATTGAGTTGAAATCATTACGCCAAAAGTAATCTCACCACTAATTACTGCTTTCGCACAAAAAAAAGTGATGAGTAAATTTTTCATGTTGTCAATAAATTGCGCGCCTAAATTTTGCGCGTTATTTATTGATAAAACATCCCTGTTAACCTTATACAATCCGGCTTGTATGTTTTCCCATTTCCAACGTTTTGCCTTTTCGTAATTATTTATTTTGATGTCTTGGATACCACCAATTATTTCAATCCAATAACTTTGGTTTTTGGCAATCAACTCAAAATATGCCCAATCCAATTTTTTACGCACGCTTAAGAAAGCGAAGATCCAACCCACGTAAAGCAAACTCCCGACAAAAAATATATAGAATATGAAAGTATTGTATATCAGCAATATGGTTCCAAAGACAATAAATGTAATACTCGAAAAAACAAGGTTCAAAGAGTTATTCATGATGAAGTTTCTGATTCGTTCATGATCATTTGCTCTTTGCAGAATATCCCCTGTCATCTTATTTTCAAAGAAAGTAATGGGCAATTTCATTAACTTAATCAGGTAATCTGAAATTAGAGCGATGTTAAGTCGTGAAGTGATATGTAATAAAATCCAATCCCTGACAGCATTTGAGAATGTCACGCTTACTACTATTGCAATGTTTGCAATTAATACAATATTAATAAAGTCAAGATCATGGGTTTGTATGCCGATATCAATTACAGCTTTTGATATAAAAGGTAACAGTGCTTGTAATAAGGTTACAACAAACATTACTACAATAAGATTAACAAAGTTGCCTTTGTAGGGTTTGAAATACCCCAAGATACTGTGGAAGGTTCGTGCGTGATTAACCCTTTCCTCGTTTTTTTTAATGGCAAAGTCTGCCATAGGCTCAAGCACCAAAATTGCGCCTTTTAATTCATGGCGTTTATACCAATTGCACTTAAATTCTTCGTGTGTATATGTAATAAGCCCTTTTGCTGGATCTGAGACATACACTTTGGTTTTTGAGGCTTTATAAACCACTATAAAATGGCTGTTGGCCCAATGTACAATACACGGGAAAGGAACCTTTTCAACCAGGTCGGTAATGTCTGTTTTAATAGATATTGTTCTTAGACCGATGTTTTCCGCAGCATAACTTAAATCAAGAAGTGAGACACCTTCTCTGGAGAAACCACATTCGTCTCGTAAATACTGAAGTGAATAATACTTACCATAGTATTTGGCAATCATTTTTAAACAGGCCGGGCCGCAATCCATTACATCTAATTGCCGGTCAACGGGAAATTGTTTCAAAGACATTATCTTGATAGATTAGGTTCGTTAGCAAAGAAGGAAAAAAAATTTGGTTTTGCAAAAAATATTTAAGAAGTTTACATCGTCTTCGGACCTAAAACCTAAAAACTTTATTACTAATGCCTACCGATTCCTTATTATTTCGCAATCAAACTGTTGCTATTAACCTACCTCATTGGCGTTTTTGTAATTCTTCTGCCTTTTAAATCTTTTAACTTCATATATATATTTAAACCTTAATCTGATAATAAAAATGAAAAAATTAAAATTGAATTTAGAGCAATTAAATGCTGAATTTGAGAGCATTGAAGAATTAGAACTTTCCTCGTTAAAAGGCGGTGACGGCGACTACGGCGATTACAGTAATTATGGGGACTATGACGGCGGTACCGATTACACCAATTATGGCGGATATGGCGGATATGGTAGTGTAAGCGTAGGCCCGATTGAACAAACGGGGGTTGCAGGTGACCTAGAAATGCATGGCACCGGTAATGCTTTAATGAACCCTAATTATGGAATTAATGGCAGTTGGAGCGGAACTGGTACGTATCAAACAGATTTACAGCAAGATGGCACCCTACACGGAAGTGTCAACCTTAGCATTAATGTGCCCGGCGCTTTTAATGACCCTTTTGCCCATGGAGGAGGAACTGTATATATAGACGGGGTTGCATCAGGCCATATTACGTTAAGAGATGGTAGAGAACCGCAATATGACGGCGAGTCAGTGATGTATCAAACAGGCACTATACCAATGTCTGCAGATTATACTTTACCAGCTTCAGCTGTCGGCAAAAATGTAACAATTGGCTTGAACGTTGGCGTTGGCAACCAAGATAATCAAGGCAATACAGTTGTAAACTCATCGCAGACGATTTCCGTCGGCACATTTCATTAATCTTCGTAAAGTTGTTAATTAATAGAATCAAAATATGTTGAAAAAATCGTATCTAAATATCGCAATAATTGTTTTTGGAAGTGCAGCATATGCACAGTCATCAGCCATTAAATTTAACCCCAAAGCCATTGCTTTAAATAATAAAGCTGTTAATCTGTCAACCACCTACTGGAACGACCAAAAAGGTTTGACAGCAGTGATCGGGATTTTAGACAGTGCGCTGATTATTGACCCTCATTACACTATTGCATATTCAAATAAGATTTATTTTCTTGGTCACTTAAAAAAGTATGAAGAGGCTTTGGCTGTGGTAAAAAAAGAAGAACAGTTAAAACTGCCTGTGAATTATAAATTCTATATTGCCAAAGGAGAAATTTATTATAACTTAAAAGATAAGGTAAAGGCTAAAGAGAATTATCAAATAGCTTTACACCTTGCAAAAAAGAGCTATAAGAAAATTCCGTCCGCTGTTAATTTAGAAAACTATGCATATGCAAAACTATTAACCTCAAATCTAAACGCTGCCAATACCTTAATTGATAAGGAAATTTATCACTATAAGGATTCTCTATCAGCAAAAAAGGAAATTAATCGATTTCGGAAAGATATTCTGCCTACTTTAACAACAGTACATTATTAAGTTGAAAGATTTTTTAGGCCGGGCTATAAACGCCCGGCTTTTAAATAAGCCTCATCAAGTATTAAATCATAGTTTACAAGGAATGTCAGCGTAAACATCTGTTCGTTTGTCAAATCAATTTGTTTAAATAAGCCCTCCGAAACGGACAAAATTGACATTTCGTCAATAACATTTCCGCTTTTAGAAACCTGGTCTTTTACTTTTTTAAAGAAATCTATAAGCCAGGAAAATTCTGATTTAGGCGCTTTTTTTTGGAGTAATAGTTGCGACAGGCGCTCAAATTCATCTCGATTTTCAAACAATATATACTTACTTTGTATATCCATTTTAAGTTGTTGACCCGTTGCAAATTTATTTGTTAATGAAATTAAAAGCCGCTTTAACTCATATAGAGTTTTTTTATCATGAATGAACATTGCCTTTAACAATGAATGTTGTTGATAAATAGCAAATGTTAATTTACTCCCATCATCAATTGGCGCACGCGCCAATTTAGATACAATATTTTGGCTGGCCCATATTTGACTTAAATAGGCCAAGCTATTTGCATTATTCCCGCTTTTAAATTGATCTATTTTAAACAAGTCAAAATAGAAATTATTAACTGTAAAATTCATAAAAAGAGCGTCAGGGTCATCTATTTCACCTTCATCAACACATGGATTTGTCTTGATGAATAGATTAAAGCTATTAGTAAAATTGCTTTCTAATAACTTTCTATTTTTACAATTAAATATAATACGAATGTTATCGCCTTGTTCTGATGAAAACCTAATAAGGTAATAATTAAATAGATCTGAATATTTCTCTATGAATGGAAATGCAAATTTGTTTATAAGCTCATGCCATTTATTCTGACTGTAAAAAATGCTAACATACATCATTGACTGAGTCTCGTTCATCGTCAATTTAATTTAGTTGAAACAGTACCTAATCCAAACTTGCCCTCGTTAACTTTAATAATACGGCCTGATAAGTTCTTTTCCATTATCATTCTGTTTGATATCTGATGCAAAAAAAATAGCATTTCATCTTTTAAAACGGTGGATTGTGAATCTCGATATTTTATGCTGTTGTTATAAATTAGCCAATTATCCCCCGCCTGTGTTAATGATAATTCCTTTTTATTAACGGTTAATAAAATCATGTTATCCTTTTCTCCCCATATTCCCTCAATCCATCCATCTTCACTTAATGAATATCGAAAGGTCAAGTTTTTTTTTCCGCCGACAGTATTGCTTAAAGCATTATAGTTGTAATTACTAATGATAGTGCCTTGTTTGAATTTGCCATCTGCAAATAGAAATAATAAGATAGATTCGGCGGGAGTTATATGATTAATTAACAATTTTTCTAATCTGGCAATCTCAAAATTTTGTATTCTAACCGCATTTGAATGAGATATTGCATTTAAGAACTTCTGGTCACTTATGGTTTTTTTTGAAAGACCATTCATTTGCAGCCGATTAGAGAAATCAAAATCATCAAAGCCGTAATGCAACATAGATTCATCATAGCCATTTACGTTTAAAAAATCATCTTTTTTTACACAAATCCGCCCCAATACATCGTTTTTTATCGAGCTATCGCCATGTGTACTTAAATAAATTTTATCATTTTTCACAAACATTTCGTTTATATAAGTGGCAAATCCTGGCCCTGTAAAATTGTCAGAGTCTACATTACAAAGAATTTCCCCGTTAGCTAACTTAAATGCTAGATTTCTTGAATGCGACATGTTATATCTGATTGGGTCTTCTGTTCTAAAATAAGATAGTTTTTTGGTGAGGATAAATTCACCGAGCTCAGTTTTTACATAATCTTGTAACCCGTCCGAAGAATTATAGTCAAGCAAAAGGAATTCGACGTTATCATAGTCGGCATTATCTAAGATGTTTTTTTTAAATGTTTCTTTAATATGCGTTAGTCGATTCATGCATGTTGTACAGAAAGAAATCTTGTGTTTTTTCATTTATTAAAGCGTGATTTTTAAAGATTTAGGTGGGGAAATGGCAAGAATTAATTTTCATTAATTGACATAAAGCGATTGTCGTGAAAAGGTTTATTAAACAATTATAATAAAATAACTTCAATAAAAGCGCAGTCAGTATCTCAAAAGGTAATATAAATTGCTTATTAAATCCAGGCAAAAACGTTTAAGTTTTGTACTTGTCCTTGAGATTTGAGATTATTATAAAGTATTAGTAATTTGCAATTCAAAGTTAACCTAGCCAATCACAATGCCTAACAATTTTTTTCACCTATCTGGAATTAGAGAAATAAGTTTCTCAATAGACGACGAAACAATTAAGTATTTAAAAAATAAATGGCAGACTCACGTGGCTGCAATAGAAGATTATCCCCTTTCCAGATACTCTGGAAAGGGGATAGTAATATGTGCCGGTGGAATTCAATACTTCACATGCGCGTGGGTTACAATCAGGCAATTGCGACATATTGGTTGTAACTTACCGATTGAGCTTTGGTTTTCTGAGAACGAGCTTAGCGAAGAAGTAATTGATATGTTGAAGAGGTTTGATGTGATATGTAAGAAATTTGAGGACTTTAGCGACACGTCATCTCTATCTGGAGTGATGCTTAAACCGCTTGCTATTATACAAAGCCAGTTTGAAGATGTTTTATTTTTAGACGCGGACAATAATTGTTTGGCAGATCCAAGTTTCTTATTTAATATACCAGAATATTTAAATACAGGCGCTGTTTTTTGGCCAGACTATTGGAAAACCGCTCCTGACAACCCTATTTGGGCAATTACAGACAGTACGAATTACTCTATGCATGAGCAAGAAAGCGGTCAGCTCATAATAAATAAAAAGAAGTGTTGGAAGGAAATAAATTTATGTCTTTACTTTAACCAAAATCATAAAATTTATCATAAAATGCTTTTGGGAGATAAGGACACATTTAGATTTGCATGGTTTGCACTTAAGTCTGAATTTCACATGATTATTAAAGAGTTATCTACTTGTGGATTTTTTAATAATAATAAGGATTTTATCGGCAACACGATGGTGCAGCATTCAACTAATAGCGACATACTTTTCCTTCATAGAAATCTGTATAAATGGGATGTAACCGACACTAATGAAAAAACATGGCAATCAATAAGAGAATTCAAGCAAACGCCCCAAAATAAAACATATATTCTTCAACCTGGCTGCATGAATATTGATGGTGACGTTAAAGAATATCGCGTTTCACGAAATATAAGGATGTTAGAATACACATGTTTGTCCTTTTTAAATGAATTAAGAAAAGAGGATTTTTATGCTCGTTTTTTTATTCACCAACATTTAACAAACTTCAGAAAGATAAATAAAGTTATACCGTATAGCACCAGAGAATAATGAAGAGCCTCTATTGTTATTTTTCAAAAATTATACCATGTTCTTCAATATTGTTATTGTACATATATTCTAAAACGTCAAGAAATTCGTTATGGTTGACCCTTTTTTTTAGTTTCGGAATAGTGAGTGAAGTGTAAAATGGCAATACCGAAAGGAATTCTTTTATGCTGATATTGCTTACATTCTTAAAATGATGCGGCATGAACTCTATAACCAAAGCCTTTGCGTTTGATAATATTTCGCCCATACCTTTTAACGCAAAATATTCAGAACCTTCAATATCCATTACCACAACATTAAAATCAGTTCTATTTAAATATTTATCTAATGGCGCAGCTAGTATCACAACTTCTTTAGGGCAATCGTAGCGATAGGCATAGTGATCAATTAAAGGTTTACGTTTGCTGCCACCAGAATTGGCAGTATTTAGCAAAAATGATATTTCTTCAAATTTTTCGCTGGCAGCAATATTAAATGCTTCGCAATTATTAGTCTTATTAAGTTCTATATTTATTTTTAGCAATTCAAAAGTATTAGGATTAGCCTCAACCGCAGCTACGTAATTAGAATATTGCGATAATGGTATTGCAATTGTTCCAACATGGGCACCAACAATCAAAACGTTGCTTTTTTTGTTAATTAAGCGTTTTATAAGCTTTATTTCACTTTGGCCATAACAACCATTTGATCTTAGTTCTCCCCCTACTCCCATGTCATCCGGGTGGATAGCATATTTTCCATTAGGAGTTTCTATAAGCAAAGCTTTGGTATAAGGTCCAGTGATTTTTTTGGTTAATTCACCCAATTTAGATAGTTTTTCAAGTGAATATGTAGATTCTTTTTTTTGTTTATTCATCGTATGATAAGGTAACGGATAATATCTGTCGGTTAGGTAATAGGAGATAGATAAACCTATCTGAGTAATAAAAGTACCGATTTTTTTAAGATATTATTTTTTTAAATTCAAAACTTGTTTTAAAAAAAATAAGGTTGATTAAATTATAATCACAGTTTATAGAATTGATATTTCGTATTGTCGCCTATTTGAAATGTTTTGTATACAGGTGTAAGAGGTTTTATAAAGATAGATTGTTTATGAGCCGCCCAAAACCACCGAAGAGAAACGAAGGTGGTTGCGAGTTGAGTGAGGGTCTAAGCAGAAAGAGCCAACAGGCATAGAAAGAACAGGATGTGAATGTTGTGTACCCCTTGGTTTAACTGATTACATGTGATGAAATCAGAGTTTCGATACGATTTATTGATATACAAGCTATTATCTCAAACTAAGTATGTGTACCTATGGCGATTTTGTGTACCTCGCGGTGTACCTTTTATCCCAAAGTTCACCAACAAAAAAGGCCCTTAGATCATCTCTAAGGGCCTCTGAATCGATTCGGTAGCGGGAGCAAGACTACGGTTTAACTTTACGAAGGACTTACAAGCAATAGAAGACGCTGAATATTTCATCAAATTATCACTTGAAAGAATGGATATCAGCAATTTAGATGAATTAGATCGTCCGGTAGAAACAATCAAAAAGACTACTCGGAGTAAATCTTCAAAGCGTTGACAATTACATTTGAAACCCAAATCAATCTCTGTGTTTTGCAATGATGTAAATTAACGTTTAACCCTAACTTCTACTTTCACAATTATTGCATAAATATGGATAAATAGCTAGTTAAAGAGGCGGGGGTTTCCTTCATTCGTTTAATTTAGTGCGATGCCTTATGCGGGTGGAGCACTAAATGAGATATTTATGATTACCGTAGCAGGTTAAGCAGAATAGCATTAATGCATTCGTAGAAATGTTGTCGGAGTTTTTTTTGACACATGATTGTTACTGAATAATCTACTTTTTGATACATTTAAGAAAAATCAGTATTTAACTAATACCCGAAAGTTTTATATCAGACAGTTAGGGACACTCCTGATTTTTTTAGTGTTTAATATTGTATAATCAATTTTAAAACTCGTTCTAAGTGTAATACTATCAGGAGTTTTTTAAATCATTGTATAAACCGAAATTAATTAACGTTATAGTGTATTTATCTGACGCAGAACTAGTGCAACTTTGGCACAATGGGGACGACGTGGCTTTTGAAATGATTTACAAAAGATACGCTTCCAAGTTGCTTGCTACGGCTATGCGTAAAACCGGTGAGCGGTCTGTCTCAGAAGAATTTGTTAATGACGCATTTTTGAAGTTGTATACTGAAAAACAAAAAAAACGAAATATTGAGTCGATTGAGGCTTACCTTTCCACGATTATCAAAAACAGGGTTATAGATCATTACCGGCACGTGTCGGTGCAAAAAAAATATGAAGAATTTCGGGCCAAGCATTATTCCGAATTAGATTTTAGTACCATAAACGAATTGCAAGCAAAGGAACTAAGGGAACAGATTGATCTGGATATGGCTAAGTTGCCGCCAAAATGCAGGACCGTGTTTAATCTGAGCAGGTTTAGCAATATGTCAAATAAGGAAATAGCTCAATTCCTGGACATATCTGAAAATACCGTAGAACAGCACATGCGTAAAGCTTTAAGATTAATGAAATCATCGCTATCCTTATATAGTCAGTATTCTGGCATAATATTGATTTTCGTTAAGAGTTTTTTATAAGCCGCCCCCCCCATAGCGTACAAATCTCTATCAATTAACATACGGTTGGCAGTTAGACTCAAAATAAATTTGAGAATAGAGTAACGGGTAATGACTTGTTTATTCGTCATGTATATATAAACCAATTATAATATTCTTTATTGCTTAGTTTAAGTATGGACAGCACAAGATTGCAGTATCTTATCGATCGTTATTTGGCCAAGCTGGCTACCAATGACGAACTAAATGAACTACTAACCTGGTATAACGAGCTTGATTACGGATCTGAAGGCTTTGATCAATGGGCCAGAGAATTTGGTGGAGAAGAAAATCTCATGGCGCACTTGCATAGCGGCTTTGCCCAAACACTGGAAAGACAAAAACGTTCGCACAAAATAAAGGCCATATATCGCACAATTAGCATCGCAGCAATTTTTGCCATTGTTTTCGGTGGCTGGTTTTTCTATTCAACCAACAGCCAACTGGATAAAAAAGCCGCCAATAAAAACGTTTCAGTACAGATAGTTCCGGGCAAAAATACAGCAATTTTAACACTCTCTGACGGGGCAAAAGTAATGCTGGACAATGCGGGGAACGGAGCTGTCGCGAGACAAGCAAATATGGCGATTACCAAAACAAAAACCGGTACTTTGGCCTACACCGCTATCGGGGGCGCCAATGACGGGCCGGGCAAAGTATTATTTAATACCGTAAGTACACCGCGTGGCGGGCAATTCCAGATCAAGCTCCCGGACGGTACCGAAGTTTGGTTAAATGCAGAATCTTCGATTAAGTACCCTGTCGTCTTTTCAAAAACAGAGCGTAGGGTTGAACTAACCGGTGAAGCTTACTTTGAGGTAACACATAATGCTCAGCAGCCTTTTAAGGTGATCACCAATAACCAGGAAATAAAAGTTTTAGGTACGCACTTCGATGTTAAAGGCTACAGTGATGAACAAACCATTAATACCACGCTTTTGCAGGGTAGCGTACTTGTAAGTAATCTAAGATCTAAAAAAACAAAGCTACTTCAACCCGGGCAACAATCGGTCATTAGTTTAATTAACGATGATATTTCGGTGAATGCTGTGAATGTGTCGCAGGTCGTTTCCTGGAAAAACGGCTACTTTCTTTTCGATCAAATGAACATAGCCAGTATTATGAAGATCATGAGTCGCTGGTATGACGTTGATGTTCAATACAATGATTTCGACAAATCAGCTGTTTTTGGGGGGACATTTTCGAGAAATGCCAATATTAAAGACATTCTAAACAATTTACAGATCCTTGGCCAGGTTCACTTCCAGATCGAGGGCCGAAAAATCATAGTAAGCAAATAACATTTAACAATAAATAAATCGAGTATCAGATTAGAAAGGAGGATTTATAGAGAGATAAATACTGACAAACCTTCATCGATTACAATAAAACCAAGAGCGTTGAAGCCGCCCTTGGTTCGGCAGCGGTAGGCTGCAAGGTAATCACACCATTGAATCGACCAATAGTTAAATTAAACCTATTTCAAATGTACAAAAAATTTACTGAACTACTCTTCAGAGTGGATGCTCATGTAGTTTCCAATTTAATACTAAAAATGAAGCTGACTTTTATTTTGATTACGCTTAGCTTTCTGCAGATACATGCTGCAACTTTTGGGCAACGTGTTTCTCTGAAAGTAAACAACGCAACATTAACAGAGGTTGTTGCCAAGCTACGTCAACAGGTGGACGTAGATTTCCTTTATAATAACAATACGCTCAAAAATTTTAAACCGGTAACAATTGATATTCAGAACGAAGAACTCCTGACCATTTTAGATGCTTGTTTCCGAGATCAGCCGTATACTTATAACATTGTAAACAAGACTGTTCTGATCACAAAAAAACCGGAAGCCAAAGTAAAAATAGACAAGGTACAGGCGGCGGTCGATCAGCGCATAACCGGGGTCGTAAAAGATAGTGTCACCAATGAAACGTTGCCGGGAGTGACCGTAACCGTCCAGGGCACAAATGGTGGTACATATACAGATGGCAGCGGTCAATTTTCGCTGAATGTTCCTACCCTCAATTCAACCATCGTTTTCTCATCAGTAGGGTACAATAGCGTTATCGTTCACCTAAACGGCAGGAGTTCTGTTAATGTGGTCATGGCTAAATCTGATACAAAATTATCCGATGTGGTAGTGGTAGGTTATGGTACCCGTACAAAAGGTGCAATTACCGGTGCAATATCAACCGTTAAGTCTGAGGTGTTTGAGAACAGACCTGTACTAAACACTGCAGACGCTTTACAGGGTGCCATACCTGGGTTAACTGTCACCAGGGCAAGTGGCCAGCCCGGCGCAAATACCTTCGAATTAAAAATACGCGGTTATTCAACCATCAACGCTAACGGTGCCAGCCCACTAATTTTAGTAGATGGTATCCCGGGTGATCTTAATACTATTAACACCAATGATATTGCCGAGATATCTGTTTTAAAGGATGCCGCCGCTGCTATTTATGGCGCACGTGCTGCTGACGGGGTAATTATCGTAACTACCAAAAAAGGCAAAAGAGGTACAGGAGGTGCAGCTCCTGAGGTTAGCTATACATTAAATTACGGTTTAAAAGTGCCAACCTACCTGCGTAAAATACAAAACACCCTACAATTTGCCGAGTTTATGGACGAAGGGCTGCGTAATATAGGCATAGCTGGTTTTCCGCAAGCTGTATTTGATAAGATAAAAGCAGGTGCACCGCCCGATCTGGCAAGCGGCTGGAACTATGGCCTGACAAACTATCCGTCATTTTATGGCTACACCGACTGGAACAAGGTGATGTATAAAAATGCTACGCAACAAATGCATAGTGTATCTATATCAGGCGGTGGCGAAACCAGTAATTACCTGGTATCATTAGGTTATAACCGTAACGCTGGTATAATAAACTACGGCAAAAACAAATCAGACCTGTACAATTTACGGGTCAATTTTGATTTTCGTTTGAGTAAAAAAATATCGGTAGAAACCCGTACAAATTTTGATAACACAGCTACTATAGAGCCTACCTTATTAGGCAGTGCCTTAACCAACGTTACACGCCAATATCCGTATCAGCCGGTTTATAATCCGCAGGGGCAGTTTTATGGTTACCAGGGTTATGAAAATCCGGCACAATATCTTGAACAAGGCGGCGATAGCAAAAACAACTCGTCAAGATTTGCTACCAACTTTAAAGTTGATTATAGTATAATATCAGGATTAAAATTAACTGCACAAGCGGCAGTACGAATGAATTATGGAAACGGCAGTATTACAAACCCTACAATAACCCGCTGGACTTATACCGGTGCTGTGCAGGATATCAGGAATACGCCAAATTCTGCAAATTACAGCAATAGTAAATCTCTAAATAAACTATACCAGGTTTATTTAGATTATAATAAAGATTTTGCTGTTGATCATAATATCAACTTTACGGCCGGTGCATCATTAGAGCAATCGCGCAGCGAAAACCAAAGTACCAATGGCTATAATTTTGCCAGCAATGATATATTTACCTTAAACCTGGCCGATCGTACCAAAGTTGCCTACGCTGTATTTACAGGCGGCGTTAGCACCCAGGCATTAGCGTCCTATTTTAGCAGGTTGAGCTATTCGTACAAAGGCAAATTTATTTTGGATTTAACAGCCCGTGCAGATGGAAGTTCAAAGTTTGCTCCCGAAAAGCGTTGGAGCGCGGTGTTCCCGTCAGCGGCGTTTGCTTATAACCTATCTAAAGAAAAATTTATTGAATCATTAAGCATATTTGACCAGTTAAAGCTAAGGGTCTCAATAGGCAAAATGGGTAACCAGGAATTAGGCACTCTTGGTGTATACGGTTATATCCCATTGATAAGTGTAGGTGGCACCTACCCAATAGGTTCACCAAACGCCGGTTTACCCGGCGCGGTTGCCAACCCGGCATCTACCGAACGTACCTGGGAAACCATTACTAATAAAAATATTGGTATTGATGTAGCTGTATTGAATTCCAGATTATCATTCAGCTTTGATTATTATAACAAGACCAATAATAACATGCTGGTTAACGTAGCAGTACCTGTTGTTTTTGGCGCAACGCCGCCATCAACCAACCAGGGAAAATTGGTAACCAAAGGTTTTGAAACCTCGGTAACCTGGAGAGATAAGATAGGCGATTTTAGATACAGTGTATCAGCACAGGTGAGTGATAGCAAAAATAAACTGGTTGAGTTGAAAAACTCTGATGCTTATGGAGAAGGGCTGAATTTTACGCGTAAAGATTATCCGATATACTCTTACTTCGGTTACGTATATGACGGCATTATCAAAACCCAGGCACAATTGGATGCTTACAAAATGTTGCAAGGCGTACCGGCCAGAATTGGGTTGGGTGATGTGATGTACAAAGATCTGGATGGCGATGGTAAACTAACTGCCTTTGGTGATAAAACAAAAGGATTGAATGGTGATATGACCTATTTAGGTAATTTAACGCCCAGGTACACTTTTTCATCAAACATTAACGTAGGCTATAAAAACTTTGATCTGCAAGTGTTTTTGCAAGGTGTTGGCAAACGCGATGTTGTTTACGGAGGTAATATAGCCAGGCCTAATACCGTTTACTGGCCTTCATTAGCCCTTTTCTATAACCAAACCTGGTCTCCAACCAGGCAGGATGCTCAGTTTCCACGTTATGTCCCTCTCGGTGCAGGATATGATGATGTGGCAAATTATGACTACCGCACTTCAACCAAAACATTACAAAACGTAGCCTACGTAAGGTTTAAAGTAATTACGTTAGGTTATACTTTGCCTGCTGCTGTAACCAATGCGCTTAAAATTAAAGGAGCTCATATTTACGTTAGCGGGCAGGATTTGTTCACGATGTCAAAAGGAACATATGGCGGAAACTTTGACCCGGAAGATGGTTACCGTAATGAGGGCACTTATCCTTATAACAAGGTTTACTCAATGGGCTTAAATGTTAAATTTTAACTAAAAGTATTATGAAACAAAAAGATATATATCATAAAACCACAACCATTAGGCAGATGATTACACATACCGGTTTAAAACGCGCCGCTATGATCTGTGCTTTTGTACTGGCTGTTAGCTGGACAGGTTGTAAAAAAGACCTTAACCTGGTATCAGAACAGGATATTACCGACGCAACCTTTTGGAAAACAGGCGCAGATTTTAAACTGGCAGCTAACAAGCTTTATACCGGTTTAGATGGATTTGGTACTGATGATACAGAATCAGATATAGCGTTTAACACGCCAAATTCGGTAAGCAATGGTAACCTGCAACCATCGGAAACATCAGGAAACTGGACAAATCCGTATGCCAACATCCGTTCGGCCAATAACATCATTGCCAAAGCCGCCGGCAGCGCCGATGCCGAGATTAAAAGGTATGCAGCCGAAGCCAAGTTTTTCAGGGCCTGGTATTACTGGAAACTGTTCAGGCTTTATGGTGGTGTGCCTTTAATAGGTAAAGTGCTAACTGTTGAGGATGCAGATTTATTTGCCCCCAGAGCAAGCCGTAATGAAACAGCCGATTTTATATTAAAGGACCTGGACGAAGCTAAAAACGATCTGCCTTTGCAAAGCGCATTAGCTGCAGGCGATGTTGGACGAATAACGAAAGGTACAGCGCAAGCATTAGCAGCCCGGGTTGCTTTATTTGAAGGTACCTGGGAAAAATCGCGCGGTGATGGCAGTGCCGCTAAGTATCTGGATGCGGCTATTACTAATTCATTGGCGGTAATTAACAGTAATGTTTATGCTTTGTATACCGGCAGCGGCGCGCAAAGTTACCGTTACCTGTTTATTGAGGCAGGCGATGATTCAAAAGAATCCATACTTGACCGTCGTTATGCCCGTAATATATATGGGCAGAGCACATCTTATGATTACGATGGTGCAGGTTATAACCCGACCCGTAAAATGGTCGACTTATACCTGGATGCCACTGGCTTGCCTATTACCTCGCCGGGAACTGTATTTCAAGGGTATGCCACCTTTACTTCTGAGTTCCAGAATCGCGATCCAAGGATGACACAGACCATGATCATCCCCGGCACATTAACTAACCGTGTATTTTATCCAACAATAAAAGTTGCCAATTGGCCCAATACGCCACAACGAAACTTCAATACCGGGTATATACTGTATAAATATATGTCTGAGGATCCTATTGCTAATAATTCGGGACAGTTGGGCACAGCCAGTTTAGGTGATTTTGACCGTCACCTTATCCGCTACGCCGAGGTATTATTGGTATATGCCGAAGCGCTTTACGAAAAAAATAGCGTGATAAGCGACGCGGATCTTAATTTATCAATCAACAAACTTCGCGATAGAGTAAGTATGCCGCACCTAACCAATGCTTTTGTTACCACTAATGGTTTGGATATGCGCACAGAAATACGTCGCGAAAGAACTGTTGAACTATGTCTTGAAGGGTTTAGGTATGACGATGTGCGCCGTTGGAAAACTGCCGAAACAGAATTATTACAGGATGTTAAAGGCATTAAAATAACCGGAACAGATTGGGCCACCAGGCCGCCATACAATGATCCAAGCTATTTAACCAAAGTTGATGCCAACGGATTCCTGATAGCAGAGAAAGCAAGGAAGTTTGATCCGGCCAAAAACTATCTGCAGCCATTACCAACCAAAGAAGTTGCTTTTTATGCAACAAACGGTAAAGTATTGCAGCAAAATCCAAATTGGTAGTTCCTAAAAAGTAGTGTCGGCATTACCGGCACTACTTTTATCAGAAGTTTAACACTAAAAATCATGAATTTAAGACTCACAAGTGGGATCTTGTCTCTGCTATTACCATTTTTTTTTGTAGCGCAAGGTCAAACAAAAAATAACAAGGAATCCCTTATGGGGAATAGGTTTCTGACATTTAACACAGTCATTCGTGTTAATCAGATCGAGGTTTCCAGAAATCGTAATGTCGGACACGACGAAAGAGCACTGCATACGCCAGCCAGGGTCATTGCAATGCGTGAAGCTGTGGCAGAAGGGTTTCCGGGCGGTAAAATGACCTGGGCTTTCAGTTGGCTTGCCTTGAACGATACGAGCGCAAATTATCGTGAGATCAGAAGATTGGTGATCGGTTATCACATCAAATACGGCGACGAGATCACATTTATTCCGGGTGCATATTTTGCTAATGCCTACAATACAACGGAGCAAGTAAACAAAGACCTCCATGATGCGCTTGATATTATCAGCCGTATGGTTGGCAATGGTTACCGGCCACAGAGTATTGTTGCCGGGTTTATGTCTGCTAAAAATCAGCAATATCTGGCCGATAAAGAACATATTCATGTTTGTCAGGGTAACATTTGGAGCCAGTACAGTATTGATAACCAGGATGGTGACGGCGCTGTGTCTTACCCATTTTACCCATCTACCGAACATTTTTGTAAACCGGCACAGGGCAAGGCTGATTTTATCGATTGTGTAAACCTTGACGGCTGGTCGGTGGATTTTTTAGCCGGACGCAGGGCCGGTTTTGCACAGCGTTTCAATAGCCGTATGGGTGTTGGGCCTATTGAAACACTTGGAAGGTATGGCCTGGAAACAGGCTTAAAGGAAATGATGCACACCACCGCTATCAATTTCGACAAGGGATTTCAGTTAAATGGTTTTGGATGGGTGACTAATTGCTGGGAGCTTTCGTTACCCTACGATTTTGCGTATTTGAAAGATTGGTTAACAGCTATCAGACAGCGGTGGCCGGATGCGAAGCTTGTTACTCAGGGCGAATTTGGACTGGCTTGGCGAAAGCACTATAAGAGCAATAATTTCAACTATCGTTTTGAAGAAATTGGTTCAGGCATAGGTGGTTCTGATGGTGATAAGGAGATCCGCTGGTTTATGAATAAAGATTTTCGTTTAGCGTTACTCAGCCCCAAAGAGGATAGATCAATAGCAAAAGTAATCGATTTTACTGATTATCGAAATACGGCCAAAGAGCCTGCGGAAATGACACGTAAATGGAGCCTTCTCGGGGAAATTAATCAAAAACAAACGCGCCCTCAGGACAAGCCCATTTCTTCGGATTCGCTTTCGGCAAAAGCACGTTCTGTTATCGCCCGTCACTATCCTGATTTGATTAAGTAAAATTAATTAGATATGGTTAGGCCATTATTAATAATAATTCTTAAGCAATATGACACTTAGCTATCGAAACAATCTTAATGTTTGTGCATTAAAAGCGGTTATCATTACCTCAATACTATCAATAGGTATTGCAGCAAGTCTTTATGGACAGAGCGGTATACCGCTTTATTCAGGAAATATACCAAATTCAAAGAAAACCCCTCCCGATTATATCGAGTACATAAATCGGTGGGGCACGGCCGAAAAGGTCTCCGTACCCACTTTAACACCTTATCTCTTAGAAAAAGGAACAATGCATACTGCCATGTTGGTAATTCCTGGAGGAGCATATGTTAACGTAGCCATAGGATTGGAAGGTGAACAGATCGCCGTCGCTCTAAATAAAATTGGCGTGGAGGCTTTTGTATTAAAATATCGCATGCCCAATGACAATATTATGGAAGACAAATCAATTGGGCCTTTACAGGATGCACAAACCGCGCTGCTGCTCATTCGGAAAAACGCGAAACGCTGGAATATTGACACAACAAAGATTGGGGTTATCGGCTTTTCCGCAGGCGGCCACTTGGCTTCTACATTGGGCACCCACTTTGATAAGCCTGTCATTCAAGCTCCTGACAACATCAGTCTGAGACCGGATTTTATGGCACTGATCTATCCTGTTATCACGATGGGCACATTCACACATTCTGGCTCACGTATAAGTTTACTTGGCAGAGAGCCGTCCCCCGCGCTTATTGACCTGTACAGTAATGAAAAACAGGTTACAGCCACGACGCCTCCTGCTTTCATTGTACAGGCAGAAGATGACCGTACCGTTCCCGTTCAAAATTCGCTCATTTTTTATAATGCCCTTCTGCAAAATAAAGTGAGCGCCGAGTTACATATCTTTCCTTCCGGCGGACATGGCTTCGGACTAAAAACTGCGAAAATAAACTGGATAGACAGACTAAAAGATTGGTTGATCAACTATGGCTGGCTGAAGGAGCAATAGTCAAATAATCGCTCGGCCAACTAAAAATCAAAATAATTAAAGCAATAGCATATAAACCACTTTCATTATTCCAGAAATCGGTGGGCATAGGGTCTATCTAAACAAAAAAGCATTAAATATGGGCAAGGGATTCACGCAACAATCAGGCACCTACATGTATGAAATAAGGTAGCTGAAAATTAACAAGATAAGTACTCCCCCTCCTAGAAACTCTCGCTCGAGAGATATTGGTTGGACCCTGGATTGGTCGCCAGGGTCCTTTTTGTAAATTTCACCACTTTTTCAAAACAAAAAAGCCTCAAATCTTTCGACTTGAGGCTTTTACATTCTGAGGTAGCGGGAGCAGGACTCGAACCTACGACCTTCGGGTTATGAGCGATCGGGTAACTAATTGTAAAACAGCTTAATATGTATCAAAAAGTGCATTTTTGAGATTTTGTTTAACCAAATTAGACCACTACCAACCGGGTTAAACCGGGCTTTGTTTTATCATTGTTTTAACAAAAAAAGTACTTTTACTATTGCGGTTGGCCAGCCATTAACTTAAAAAACTAAGTAATGGCAACTGTAGATTTGTACATCTGGAAACGCCCTTCAAAGAACGGCAAGTTTCCAATTTCCGTTAGGATAACCATCAATCGGAAACCGTCCTATATTATGACAGGACAAAAGTTAGACAGCCTTGATCATTGGGATTCAAAAAAACAATGCGTTAGAAAGTCTCATCCCAATTCCGTCCGGCTAAACAACTTCTTATTAAACGAACTCGCCAAAGCAAATGACAAAGCTTTGGAACTGGAAACCAAAGGCAGCATATCGGCAAAGAAAGTCAAGACTAACCTCAAGCCCGTCGAAAAGTTACCGGTTTATTTCAAAGATGTAGCTACGCAATATATCAAAGATCAGGAAGCCCTCGGCAATTATGAAAACTATGCGACGGAAGACGGGCGATTCAGAAGGCTATATGAGTTTGCGCAAACAGACCGGATTACCTTTGACGAAATTACGGTCGAGTTTTTACAGCGCTACCGAATATACCTGAAGCAATGTAAAAAGCCACGGTATAACGAGAACTCGCCCGAAAAGCTCATCAGCGAACGGACGGTCACCAACTACCTAATCAGTGTTCGTACCATTTTCAACCGGGCCATCAGTGCCAAACTGATCAGCAAGGATCTTTACCCATTTGGCGGCAAAGGCAACATCAGCATTAGGTTGACCGGCTCGTCAAAAATAGGCCTTGATGAATCGGAGATCAAGAAAATGGAAGAACTCGACCTTTCCCAGCATTCTGACATCTTTCGCCATGCCAGAAATATCTGGCTAATGGAATTTTACTTTGCGGGTATGCGCGTGACTGACTGCCTCTTGCTGAAATGGAACGATTTTCAAAGTGGGCGATTATACTATCAAATGTCAAAAAACGGCGAGCACGGGTCTGTTAAGGTACCGGAAAAAGCGCAAGTAATTCTTAATCAATACCGGTTCTCTAAAGATGATCCCGAAAATATTCATGGCCTGGTATATCCATTTCTACAAAAGCTGCCGTCGCTCGATGACCGCATGACAGTAAGGAGGAATATTTCTTTTGTTGTTAAAAGGTTAAACAAAGCGATGGCCAAAATCATGGAAATGATCGGCTGTACAAAAAATGCTTCTCAGCATAAAGCCAGGCATTCATTTGCACAGCGTGCCGAGGAAAAAGAAATTCATCCCAAAGTTCTACAAAAAATGTATCGTCACGAAAGTATTTTAACGACCATGATCTACCAATCTAATTTTTCTTTTAAAAAGGCCGACGACGCCTTAGATGCTGTTCTTGACTTTTAACAAATTAAAAAGGAAGGCTCAAATTGCCTTCCTTTTTTCACTTGCTGGTAGTTGAAAAGGCTCGTAAACAAAATCCTCCAAATAGTCATTGATTGAATTGGCATCATACAGAATGATCTTTTTTTCCGGCTGTGAAAACCGAATTTTGCCCTCATCGCGCATTTTTTGTAGCGTTGCCTTGCTTTTAATCCTGAGCATTCGCATAGCCTCAGTTCCCGAAATCCATCGGTCTCCAACAACTTGGGTAACCGGTTTCAAGCGATCAATTACCAATTCCAATAACTTATAAAATGCCTCACTTTCAAGGCACACAATCTCTATCTTGTCCATCATCACTCATCTCGTTCTTAAGATAAATACAACTGCGTTCATTTCGCTTGTAGGAAGGTTTGTATAAGATGTATCCGAAATCATGGAGATCTCGGATACATTTATGGTAGGTCGTGCTGGCCGAGATTTTAGCGAGGGGCATAATCTCATGCGCATATGCACGCAAAGGTTCGGGAAAACCCTTGACCTGCCAATACTGAACTAGAGTAGCAAACAAGCCGATATGGGTAATACAGATTCGCGCGTCATTTTTGATCGCATCAAAGAACACCCATAAAGGCCCGCATGCTTCCATAATGCTATACCCTAACTCCCGGCCTGCGTTTCTGCCCATGTTCCTGCTGTTGTTCCGCAGCAACATTTTGTTTCACGCTCCCTTTTTCCGCCTGTTGCTGATTTTGACCCTGGCCTGCGTCCTGTTTTTGTTCCGCGGCCTGGGCCTTTGCAGCTCGTTGAACTTCCTGTGGCGTCATTTCAACTTTCTGCGTTTGATCCACAGCTTGTTTTTCGACTTTGCGCACGATCAGGCTCTGGCCATTGCTGTCGTAAAAATCCAAACGCATCATTTTAGGATTGGCGGTCATTTTTGCCGATAATTCCTGGCCGTCTTTTAATAAGGTGACATCCACTTTGTTGCCTTTTTCTAACCGCCGCAACAGTCGTTCTTTATCATAATTTTCCTCGATACCTTTGATCGGATATTTCAACACTTCTTTCTGATGGTTCCAAAACATAATCTTTGGGTTGAAATTTCCATACTGGTCGGAGGCCTTAAAATCCAGCGCTCTCCAGGCAAAATAAGTCTCGCCGGTCGGCTTCATTTTGGCTACGCCATCGTCACCGGCAACCGGTTTCATCACCGGTTGTTCACGATAGGCGGCGCGGCCATCCATCATGTTATAGCGCTCCTGTAATGTGTAATTGTATTTCGGGCCTACGAAAAACGTCTGGGTCAGGTCTTCTTTTCCCTCCTGCATTAACGTCGTATCAAACTTGTTAAAGAAGGTATAATCTTTCTGGTCACCCTTAGAAAAATACAATGTAGACCGCATTTCATCATTACCGAACTTCCGCGTATGGTCCAGTGTAAACTCCGTCAGGTTCTGCTCCATTTTCGTCAGCAATGGGCCGGCGATATCATCTCCGAAACCAAGGTTCTTAACCTGGTCTCTTGTAAATTCATAACTTTCCTGTGTCATCTTTTTTTGATTTTAATGAATTAATTTATCTGTTAATACTCCTGTATTCGATGCAAATTCTTTAGCGCTACATTGTCGCGCAGCAGCAGTTCGTGCCCGTTTTTCAATTTCCCCTTGACGCGCTTGACCTTTTTGGCAAATAGCCCTTTAGCGGTATTGATCCCGGCTGTCGTCAATTGTGCCGTCATCGAGGGATCGAAACTCATAAGGTCCATATTCTGTACGCCATTGACAGCGCCGTCGCGGATCTCGTCGCTGGTCACCGCTTCCGGCACGCTGATGCCCTCCATTCCATCCGTCCGGTCATATACTGCCAGATCTACGGGAATGATCTGCAGACCGACATGGATCAGTTTGATATTGATTTTTACCCGCTGGTTATACAGGTCACCGCTGCCATAAATCAATTGCCCCTTCGTAAAGAGTTGCCCGTTCAGGCGTACCGAATCCAGTAAGCGCATTCGGATCACCGTGCCCTGTACGATCTTTTGATTACCGTCAACCACCGCCGGGATCGCTTTAAACTTTTCGGCAGTCGCTGAACCTAGGATTGCTGATTTTTCCCTGAGCCTTTCCGGGTGCTGGATGTCCAGGATCTTTTCTAATAGCCCGTTCATTTGTTTCAGTTCAGGATCTTCCGTTGAAGCAGCGGCTACAGAATTGCCAGCCTTGTTGGCTGGTGTCTCGACCGCCCTGTTATTTTCGGCAGGGACAGGAACCGTCGGCGCCGGTGGTTTATTAATGACCGCCTGTAACTGCGCAATACGCTGGTTCACTTGTGCAGCTTTCAATGATGGGTCATCCGCCGTCCGTCCCGGCGTTAGCTTTAAATCGGAAGGGTGGTTAGAAGAAAAAACAGAATTGCCAAAACCGGACTGTCCTGAAGGAGTATCAGCCAAGTGCCTGGCATAGGGGTCAGTTTGCTGTTCCTGCCTGATCTTGGCTGAATCCGCCGCCGCACGGTCATAGTAACCCAGCTTACTTTGATCGCGTTCGTCCTTTATCCTGGCCTCAGGCAAGTGGCTATTGAATCCTTTGGGCTGGCCAGCCATTGGGTTTTCTGCCGAAGCATGCCCACCGCCAAAGGTCCAGAATAAGAGGGTTAAAAAGGGCAGCACCAGCAGTGGTGCAACCAGCAGGAACTTGCGCCTGCGTTGTTGTTGAAGGGTTGTTGTTTCCATGATTGTTATTTTATCGGTTAATTACTTTCAGGTCTTTGTTTTCAAGCGTCGTCCAGCGTTGGATCAGGAACCCGTGCGGGTTATTGTCGCTGCGGCTCACGTTCCGCAATTCGCCTGAAGTGATAAGGCTGCGGGTAACCGTACTGCTCGTGCGGACAATGCTTTGTTCGGCATAGCAGCGAAATGTGTAGGGATAACTGCTCAGGTCAATACTGACGCTATCCACCTGGATCTGCTGGCTGATATTACCCGAGATGATATTGGCGTAATAGCCACTTTCCGCCAGGTTATCATAGGCGCGTTTGGCCGAGCCGTCCGCGAGGTAAAGCGCTTTGCCGATATTCGCCTGGTTCGCTTTATCATCCGGCGAAAGCGTAAAGAACAACTGGTGGAAAGCGCGGACATGATCGCGCGCTTCCACCGCCACATTGTCCTTGCGGTCAGCAGCCACAGCGTCAAGCACCTTGCCGTTGAACAGGATATACACCCGGCTCTGGATGGTGGCGATCAGCGTACGGCACTGGTAGACGGTAAAGCCTACCGCCAGGAAAGCGCAGGCGACCACCACAATAGTAAATGCGCGCACATGCTGGAAAGCCGTCTCTATATTTTTGAGTTTCTTAAACATGATTATTTTTGATTAGCGGGCGTCCCTTTCAGGTTTTCCGAATGGTAATTATTGGTTTGCTGTTTTTGCTGGCTGTTTTGCTGTGGTTGGTTAAGCTGGGTATTGCCACCCATAAAGCTTTGCACCACCGAGCCGCTGAAATAAGAAACCGCCATCGAGGCTAGCGCCGAGGTTTTGTTAAAAAGGGCATGCCCGCCGACATTCATGATATAGTTGGCGATGCTCGGCACCGTAAAATAACCTAGTATGCCAATCAGTAAAAAGATGAGGTAAGCCGTATTCGTGTTGCCGAACTCGTTACCCTGTAATTGCCCATTCTGCGCCAGCGTAATCATATTGACCTGGATCTTGGCGATGATGGCACCAAAAATATTGGCGACCGGCAGCCACATAAAAACATTGACATAGCGCGCCAGCCATTGCTTGAGTGTATGCTGGAAGCCATCGAAAATGCTCAGACCGAAGCAGAGCGGGCCGAGGATCGCCAGCACGATCAGCTTGAAAGTGCGGATGGTATCAAGACAAAGCGCCGCCGCCTGGAAAAGTACATTAAGCACCTCTGCGATCCACTTGCGCGCCATGTTCTTGATGCTCCAGCCGGAAAAGGCATCCGAGATCGGATTCGTCGACGAACCATCCGGGTTGGCATTGTCCGGGTGGCTGTACTGGTACCATTTATCCGGATCGGTACTTTGGCCTGCGGGCAACTGGTCATCTTCGTCCGGCCTCGAAGTCAAATAAGCGATAGCCGCGTTGGAATTAGTCACCATGCTTTGCGTCGCCGTCACCACCGGCTGCAAAATGCCGTTCATCAGCGCCAGGACAGTGGGGAAGGCAGCGATACATATGCCCATCGCAAATGGTCTCAACAAAGGGTAAACGTCCACCGGCTCCGCAGCAGCGATATGCTTCCAGACGCGGGCGCCGATATACCATAAAGCCGCGAAGCCCGCAATCGCACGCGCCACGCCGATTATGCCCTGGCAGAGCGGCAGCATCTGCTCATACAATTGCGCCAGTACCCCCTGCAAACTGTGCAGGTCGTCGGCCACGCCTTCGGCCCGTGCTGCAACAGGCATGAGCACCGTGCTAAACACCAACAGGATTAAGATTTTCTTTTTCATCATCGTTATTTTAAGCCGTAAAGGCTGTTCACATTTTGTTTTTCGGCAGCCGACCGGCCGCGCTGTAGAACCGTCCGTTCCGCCTCGCTGTTAAACTTGCGCAGGTAACTCAGCTGGTTCCGGCTGTCGAGGTAAATGCGGTCGATCGCTGACAGGCGCTCCGCATCGCTCATCCGCAGTTTGCTGTCGGACATGACCATGGACAGATCGTCGAGATTTTTCAGGCTGGCGCTTACCAGATTGTTGTAAACGTCCATCATATAACCCAGCTCGTCGGGGTTGAAACTGCCGCCTTGCCGGAAACGGCTGGCGGCGCTGCGGTACTCGCTGACCAGCGTGGCCTGGTCGCTGATGATATCGGCGACCCGCGGGTATTTCCGCACTGTCGGACTGACCAGGAACAGACCGTCGAGGAAAGCTTCATGCAGGGAAAAGTTACCCTGTGAAACATCCTTAACCGCACCATAGCCCTTGTTCAGCACCTGGTACCCGGTGTACATTTTAGAGAGTATACTTTTTAAACCGGCCAGTTTTTCATAATCCAATGCTAGCTGCTGGATGCAATCGGCCACGGATTGCGCCCGCCCGGTTAGTGGTGCTGCCAGCGAAAACAGCAGCGCCGTTAGGATGATCTTCATTTGCTTTTTCATAGTTTTTATTGAATGCCATAGAGTTTGCGCAATTGGTCCTGGTCAGCTTTGGCGCGCCGGCGCGCCAAAGCCAGTTGCCGGCACTTGCCCGTAAATGATGCGGTAAATGCAGCCTTGTCTTTCATCGCCGCATAGAGTTTATCCACCCTGGCCAAACGCTGCTCATCCGTCAGCTGGAGCTTACCCGGCGTCAGCACATCGGTTAGTTCCGCCATATCCGCGTCGCTTAACTTTTTAAGATTGGCCGCTACTTTAACCAGGTTCGCCGTTTCCACCGCCGTCAATTGCTGTTGTTGTTTCTGCCATTGCTGTTCCTGATCGAACTGGCGGTTGAGCTGGCTATAGAGATCGGTGACCAGTTTCCCTTTCGAGTTATTCCTGACCACCGGGTTCACCTGTGCCAGCGAATTGAAATAAGCCGTATGCAAACTGAACGTACCATTCTTGAGTTCATGGGCGGTGTTCAAACCCGTTTGGGCGATATGGTAACCGCCGCCAATCGCGCCCAAGTAAACCTGTAGCCCGGCGATCTGCTCAGCCATCAGCTTTTTCTTTTGGGACTGCTGGCTGAAAAAGCCGCCGAGGAATTGGGCCTGCGCGGACATCGTACCAAAGAAGGTGAGCATTAGTAGCCATATCGTCGTCCGCCTGATCCGGCGATGGCGGGGCACACGGCAATAATGGCCGGTGAAGGAGAAAAATAAAAGGTTCAATCGGTTTCGTTTCATATTGTTTGTTGTTTGAATTTTTAAATGATTTGTGAATAATTCAGGGACTGATGCCGTAAAGTTGTTGCACACCCTTACGGTCCTGCTCATCCCGCGAGCGGGAAAGGCTCAGCAATACATTCTGGCGGTTGAACTGTCGCAGGTGGTCGAGGTTGGTCTGCATGGCTTTGGCCGCCAGATCTATCCGTTGCCAGCGCTCAGCATCGTCCATTTGCACGCCCAGCGAAGTGACCACCGTAGTTACCGCTTCGAGGTTGCGCAGGCTTTCCTGTAAAATCCCGTTATAGATCGTCGCCATATAGCTGAGTTCGCCGGGCGAGAAATGCGCGTCGCGCCGGAACAGCGCGTTGGCGTTCTGGTATTCGACCACCAGCTGCTTTTGCCGGCTAATCACCTGTTTGACGGCGTCATAATCCGCGATAACTTTGCGCACGGTCGCCAGTTCCTGGTAATAACCCGCATAGAGGTTTTTTTCCTTGTTCAGCCAGCCGGAGATATTATTCAGGTTGTTGAGGTGCAGGTTATTTTCCAGCTGCTGCTCCGCGTTCTGGAGCGCGATAGTCTGGTTCTGTAATTGCTGCACTTTCAGGTCGATGGCGATAATCACCTTTTTGATAATACCGGTGACCAGGCTGACCACAGGGATCTGCGCCTCTGCGGGGTTGGCGTTAATGGAAAAAATAAGGACCGTCGCCAGTGCTGTTAAGAATTTGCGTTTCGTTTTCATGTGCGTTGTTTATTAAGGTTTTGTTCGTTAACCAGCGCGGTAATGCCCGATTCGAGGCTGCCATGTTGCTCCGCGTATGCCTGTACTTTCACACGTTCCCGGCCTTCAGTGGTATAGGCGAAATATTCTTCGGGGCAGAGCTCATTCCGGTACACTTTCATAATCTGGCCGCCAATGTCCACGAAGATCTCGCGGTCATCCTTGTTGACCGACAGCAGGATGGTTTTGCCCTTGTCAGACAAACCGAGCGTGTCCTGCAGCTTATCGAACTTCCCCTGGAACTTCCGCATATCCATCAGGATCTTGATGTCGGCGTTGTTGATGATGGCGTCTTTGATTATCGGCGACGAAATCAGGTCCTCCAACTCCTGCGTAATCACGATCGGTACGCCGTTGAATTTGCGGATGGTTTTAAAGGCGTAGCGCAGGAACTCGGCCATGCCGCTTTTGGCGATCGCTTTCCAGGCTTCGTCGATGGTCAGTACTTTACGGATACCGGCAAGTTTGCGCATCTTCGAGATAAACAGCTCCATGATGATCAGCGTCACGACCGGGAAAAGAATCGGGTGGTCCTTGATCTGGTCAAGTTCGAAGACGATAAAGGGCTGACTGAGCAGATCGAGGTTCTCGCGGGCGTTCAGCAGGTAATCGAATTCCCCGCCCTTGTAATAGGGCCGCAGCACATACTGGAAATTGTCCATGTCAAAGGCGCTGGCCTTAACGCGGTGGCTTTCCAGGACCGCCACATAATGGCTTTGCAGGTATTCGTAGAAAGTATCAAAGCAGGGAAAAATGGCGGCGTCTTTGGCCAGCAGTTCGTAATAGCCCTGCAAGGCATTGGACAGCGCTACGTACTCCGCCCGGTTAAAAGTTTCGTTCTCGCCTTTCCAAAGGGAGACCAGCAAAGCTTTCAAACTTTCCTTTTTTTCCGTATCAAGCACTTCGCCGCGCGAAAGGTAAAAGGGGTTAAATCGGATGGGCTCGCTTTCGGAATAAGTGAAGTAGTAACCTTTGACAGCTTCGCACAGCCCGGCATAGCTGCCGCCGATATCGACCGTCACGCAATGCGCGCCCTGGTCATAAAGGGAACGCAAAATATGATTCACGGTCATCGACTTGCCGCCACCGGAGGTGCCGCAAACCAGCGTGCCCATGTTGGAAGTTATACCTTCGGCACGCGGCGCATCATAGAGATCGGCATAGACGGGGCGGCCACTTAGCCGGTCGCAGAACCGGATGCCGGTATCCGGCGGGGCGCTTTTATAATTACTTTCCAGGTTGAGAAAACAGGCCGCTTGCTCGGCGAAGGTGTCAAAGGTGTCGTTCACCGGGAAGTCGGCGGCATTGCCGGGGATGCCCGCCCACCAGATCTGCGCCGCGCCGTCGGTCTCGGGTTTGGCGGAGGCATCCATAGCTGCCAGCGCCGAAACGACCTGGTTGGCTTTGACCTGCAATTTTCCCGCGTCGCGCGACCAGATCATCACGTTAAAATGCGCTTTGACCGGGAGGCGCTGCTGGCTGATCGCTTCGTTCAGGAAAGCGTTGGTCGCTTCCAGCGAAATGGCATTTTCGCGGGAGTACGCCGAAAGGGATTGCAGGCGCAGGCGCTTTTTCTCCAGTTGCTTCAGTGTGGCCTGGGCATCGCCGACCATAATATACTGGTTATAAATATGGCTGGTGTTGAGCAACAGGCCGAGCCGGGCGGCGAAGCTGACCGGGAACCTGGTCTGGTCGGTCGAATACGGCGCATAGGTCAGGCGCGACCCGCATTGGGAAGGGAGATCTTCGGCATCGCCCAGTGTGTAAACCGCCAGCTCACGCTCACCGATCCGGAGGCCGTTGTGGAAACTGATATCCTGGTACAGCTGGCGGTCATCCTTTTCCGCGAGGAAACAAAAGCGTTCGATGAGTCCGGTCTTTTTAAGCTGACTCTGCAGGTCGGCGGCTTTTAAGGGCGTTACCGTGATCAGCCGGGTATCTTCGAGCAGTCTTTTGAACTGGGTAGCAACATCGCGGAACTCGCGGATAGCCTGCGCGCCAAGCACGTCCTTGGGCACCAGGGTCGGGCGCAGTAAATTAGAGAACAGCGAACTGGCGGCTTTCCGGCCCTGCGGTTTACGGGTGAGGTACAGCAGGCAGTCATGCTCCAGGAACTCGCGCCCGGCAAAATAGCGTTCGGCCGCTTCGCCTAAAAATCCCTTGTTGTCTTTTACGCCGGCCCCGGTTACCTGCTGTTTCAGGAACCAGTCCTGCTTATGCAGCACGCTGTCTTTGGGCAGCGCGCGGATCGCTTTCACCCAGGCCTGGTGCAGGTGCTCGTAATCTTCATCGGATAAGGTAAATACCTCCGGCAGCGTCAGCCGGAAGGCCAGCGTCACCTCGCCCTGTTTGGAGAGTATGGCATCCTGCTCGATGCCCAGTAGGGGCAGTATATCTTTTAATTGTTTTTCCATCGCACAAATCTTTTTCACATTTTTTAAAAGGGTCTTAGAACCTCGGCCTTTGGCGTGGCCTTGCCTTCTTTATGTTTTCTTCGTGGTCCCGTTGCAGCTTGTCCTGGTTCTGCTGGATCAGGCGCGGGACGCCGGTCTCACTCAGCGGGATCACTTCGGCTTTTAGATCCTTTTGGATCGGGTAGCGCCGCAGCAGTTCGCGCTCGTCCATACCGTAAATGCGCGCGGCACTGACTGGGTCGAGGCCGATCTCGTTGGGCATTTTGATGCGCACGATATGGTCGGGCAGTTCCAGCAATTTCGGGTCAAGTTCTACGGTTTGTTTCATGATCGGGTGGTAGTAGGCCTCGTAGTTCCAGCCGTCATTGGTCAGCGCAAAACTGTGCAGGCTGAGGATAGGGTAGAAATACTCGGCATGACGCAGTTCCTGCATGCGCAAGTCGACCACGAATGCTTCACCGGCAATATCGATAAGCGGCAACTTGCCGGTATGGCGGAGAGCCAAAGCTTCCTGATCGACGATGACCTCAAAATCGGGCTTGCCCTTTAACTGTTCAACGGGCAAGCCATACTTGACCGCCATGTTCTCCGGGTCGAGTTCGGTCAGTTGCGGCACCCGAATTAGCTGCACCTGGTTTTCGGCCAGGTCCTCATGCGCCGCACTATGGATGCGCGGGTCATAACGCAGCTCATAATGGCTTTGCCTGTCCAGCATATCCCGGATAAACGAGATCTCGTTTTCAGGTCGCTGGAACTCCCGCAGCACCTGCTGGTCGATATCCACGATAAAATGGTCGGTGCCGATGCTGAACATCGGGCGTACTTTTAATTTTTCCATGTCCTGTCCTCCTTAGGGGTTAATTGCTGGAAAAAGCGGCGGCCGTAAGATTTGAGCACACGCGGCACTTGCTTCTTCGCCAATGCCTTCATCAAGCCGTGTTCGCCGTATTTTTTACTCAGCGCAAATATTTTGATACTGCCAAAGGCGGCAGTAGAGCCGCATACGGCCAGGCAGATAATGGTTCCGGCACCCGCAATATAAAGTACGGCGAAGACCACCATCAGGGTCAACACCAGCCCGGCGAAATACCAGATGTACTGCGCCCGCAGCCCGCGGAACTCGATGCTCTTGTTGATGCCTTTGTTGATCTCATAAATGCTGTTGTTCATCGCTCTTGAGTATTTTGTAAATACTCGGCGATCATGCCCATGACGGCGTAGCGTAGCTGTTTGCTGTCCTCGGTATCTTCGCCAAACTGGAAGATCTCGAAGATGGGCTCGCAGGCACCGATCAAATTGATGAGCTCGTAGGTCAGAGTGCCGCTGCGTTCCATGCGGCGGTGGTCATCGGGGAACTCGGCTTCCAGCAATTCGCGCATCCAGCTGAAGCGGGACGGGCGCAGGTCACGGGTGAGTTCTTCGAGGCAGAGCGCTTCGATCACATAGGCTGGGCGGCCCTCAGTTTGCAGGTCTTCGATCAGTCCGCTGATGGAATCGACTTTGCTGCTGAGGTAATGGCTCAGGCGGTGGTCTTCCTGCAGGGCGATGAGCAGGTCGGTATGGTGCTGTACCATATAGCTGTGCAGTTTGCCGATGAGTAGTGTTTTCATAGTCTTGCGTTTACAGGCCGAAAAAGGATTTGATGATGGTGGCGACCACGACCAGGAAGATGCAGGAGCCGAACCAGGCGGCGGCGACCTTTGAGGTGTCCTGGTCGCCGGCGTTCCACTTGGAGTAGACTTTGACGGCACCGATCAGGCCGAGTATGGCGCCGATGGCGTACATCAGGCTGGTGCCGCTTTCAAAATAGCTGCGGACTTGGGTATTGGCCTGTTGGATGCCGGCGTTGCCGTCCTGAGCGTTAGCTTGAACTAAACTGATGCTGACCAGTGTACACAAGAGGCCCGCTTTGAGCGCAATGCGCTTAGATTTTCCTTTCCACTTTTCCATTTCACTTATCTTGCTTTTGTTAAATTCCGGGCATTACTTTTCCTACACCCTTCGCGGCGTTCGCGGAGGGGTGGGAAAAAGAGCTGTTCCACACGTTCCGGTCATGGCGCTATATAGCAACGGGCCGGGCCAGCTTATACTTTGTTGTTTTGAGAATTCCCTTTAGGCCCCGCTGGTCGCAGGGCTTGGGGAATGAAGGCACGGGTGCTAAGCGCTCCACCACATATCTACCTCGCTTTCGCTCAGCAGCGCCGTGCCTGTCTTTTCGCACTCGCGGACAATTAGCGCGTTGATCTCTTCGCGTTCCGGTATCGCCGCGACATCGGGATAATCGTTGAGTATTTTTTTTAGTTTTGGGATGAGGATCGCCGGGGCGAAGGGTTTGTCGGTCGCGGAGGCAATACATTCGGTTAGCTCGTTGGCCAGCTCAAATTGGCTGAGCAAAGGTTCTTCGTAAAAACCGGGCGGCTGGTTCGTCGGGAAAACGCGCTCTGCAGCCGGTATTTCAGGTGAAGCCTCACTTTGATATTGCAGGGCTTCAGGTAGTTCGCGGGTATTTGTATTTCTGCCGCTAAGTCGGTCAATGAGCTTAGTGATCTCGGGGTGGTAATATTTCCAGCCGATAAAGGCATAATAGGCAATAGCTAAGATGGCCACTGTTTCCAGGTAGGCGCTCCAGCTGATTGGGTTGAGTAGTGTATTCATGGTCTTGCTTTTGAATTTCATTCCGTTTGTTTGCTGGTACAAAATTGCCGGAATGGAGAAGGCGCATAAAGCACAAATTGCGGTGGTGCCTCATTGGTGCCCCGGTACCCTGCTGATTATCAGGTAGAAAAAATGTGTTAGTTTATCAGATTGAACCTATTTGGCTGGTTTAAGAAAAACAACCATATGAAAAGCAACAAAGTCTCTGGTAAGCTACCGGTAGGTGAAAAGGGGTGTCTGACGGTTAGTTGCCGGCTTTTTGTATTCCAGCCTTTTTTGCAAAAGGGAAACAAGTTTTAAATGTGTTAGCGGTTCGCATAAATGCCATGTACGAAAAATTTCTACAATCAACTTGAGACATCGAAAGATAATGGCCTGCAATTTCAATTGTAGCCTTATTCATAGCGGTAACATTCTGCAGGATTTCCTCCTGGGTAGTAACATGGCGAAGAAACACCCCTGCTTTTTCTGTGCTTAAAAAAAAATTGTGAAGGGCTGGGGGTCAAATGGAAATTGATCGTATATAGATGTAACAACCTGATTTTAAAACACCCAATTAACTAAAACTAATTAATTAAACCCCAGTGGCATGAAGAAACACTTACTTTGTTTTATTGTATTGCAAGCTTTTTTTCTGAATCAGCTTGTCTTTGCAAATAACTCAAATAACCATTACAGGTTAACAATTAAATCTAAATTTTTAGCTGCTGAAGTCGCTAAAAATTTAAGTCGCCTAAATGCCAAAAGCAAATCGGTGAAAAAACAGATTACCGGTACAGTGAAAGACTCTATAGGTGTGCTGCCAGGCGCAAACATACGGGTCAAGGGTACCAATACGGCTACGGCAACCGATGTTAACGGACGGTTTATTTTAGACGTACCCGATGATGGCGCGGTCCTTATCATTTCGATGACGGGTTATCAGACGCAGGAAATTCCGGTAAAAGACCGCCTCGTTTTTAATGTAATTCTAAAGGAGGATTCCAAATCGCTGGAAGAAGTCGTGGTGGTTGCATTTGGTAAGCAAAAAAAGACTGATGTGATTGGAGCAGTAACCAGCGTCACACCAAGTGATTTGCGCGTCCCATCGAGTAATTTGACCACAGCTTTGGCAGGCCGTATAGCAGGTATCATCGGTTATCAGCGTAGCGGCGAGCCGGGAGCGGATAATGCGGCATTTTTTATCAGAGGCGTTACGACGTTTGGTTACAAAAAAGACCCATTAATATTGATCGATGGTGTTGAGCTGAGTACGACCGAGCTTGCGCGTTTGCAGACGGATGATATTGCCAGTTTTTCGATCTTGAAAGATGCCACTGCAACGGCATTATATGGTGCACGTGGTGCAAACGGTGTAATCTTAATAGGTACTAAGGTGGGTAAAGTTGGTAAAGCTAAGATCAACCTTAGAATGGAAAGTAACATTTCCAGCCCTACACGAAATGTGGAGTTGGCGGATCCGATTACATATATGAAATTGGCGAACGAAGCTGTATTAACGCGTGATCCGGGTGGCGCGACACTTTATTCTCAACAAAAGATAGATAATACCAATAAGGGTATCAATTCCTTATATTATCCGGCTAATGATTGGCGTAAAATACTGTTTAAAGATAATACGGTCAACCAAAAGGCAAATTTTAATGTTAGCGGCGGTGGTGATGTTGCACAATATTACATAGCTGGTACCTATAATAATGATCACGGTGTACTTAAGGCGAACGGAACCAATAATTTTAATAATAATATTGATTTAAAAAGCTACGCTTTACGCTCTACCACGAGCATCAATGTAACCAAATCAACTGAAGTAACGGTTAGACTTTATGGTACCTTTGATGATTATACAGGACCACTTACATCGGGTGCGCAAATGTATCGCAATGTAACCCGTTCTAATCCGGTGTTATTCCCGGCAACCTACCCTGTTGATGACGCACATCAGTTTACCCAACACATCATGTTCGGAAACGCTTTTGCAACTCCTAATACGCTATATCTTAATCCTTATGCCGAAGAGGTTAGGGGTTACCAGGATCAATCAAAATCATTAATGCTGGCGCAGTTTGAGATAAAGCAAAATTTATCAGCAATTACTGAAGGCCTTTCATTTCGGGCAATGGGAAATACCAACCGCGAGGGAGATTTTTCGGTATCACGTAGTTACATGCCTTTCTTTTATCAGCCAACTAATTACGATAAAAATACCAATATTGTTAGCTATGGCGGAATCAATCCAGATACAGGAACGGAGTATTTAGATTATACCGAGGGGCCTAAAACTGTTAAAGCAAACTTATACATCGAATCGGCTCTTAATTATAATCGAACATTCGCTAAAAAAAATAATGTCAGTGGTTTACTTATCTACCAGATGCGTTCTTTTATAGAAGGTAACGCCAGTTCATTACAAAAATCATTGCCGTCTCGCAATTTGGGCCTCTCAGGCAGGGCTACCTATTCCTATGATAACCGCTACTTTGGTGAGTTTAATTTTGGCTATAATGGCTCGGAAAGATTTTACGAAACGGAACGTTTCGGCTTTTTCCCTTCGGCGGGCATAGCTTGGTATGCGTCGAATGAGAAGTTTATGCAGCCGCTTAAATCTGTCATTTCGAAATTAAAGTTTAGAGCCACTTATGGTTTAGTGGGTAATGACGCGATCGGCAGCATCGACGATCGTTTCTTTTACCTATCTGACGTGGATTTAAATAATACCAGCCGCGCCGCCACTTTTGGTACCGATAATGGCTACACACGCAACGGCGTGCTGGTAAAACGCTATGATAATAAAGACATCACCTGGGAAAGATCAAAGCAAATGAATTTAGGTGTCGAATTGACCCTTTTTGATAAATTTGATTTTCAGGCCGATTACTTTACCCAAAACCGGGACAATATATTAATGACCCGTGCCTCAGTACCCACTACGATGGGGCTATCTGCTGTAACCCGTGCGAATGTTGGAAAGGCATCCTCTGCCGGAATCGATGCATCGCTGGATTATACGCAGAATTTCAACAGTAGCTTTTGGGTAACTGCTCACGCGAACTTTACGTACGCAACCAGCAAATTCAAGGTTTATGAAGAGCCGCAGTATAAAGATAAAAACCTGTCCCGCATAGGCAATAGCTTAAGTCAGACTTTCGGTTATATAGCTGAACGTTTATTTATTGACGATAAAGATGTTGCTAATTCGCCACCACAGAATTTTGGTATAATACCCAAGGCAGGCGATATTAAGTATGTGGATGTCAATGGTGACGGCGTCATCACCACGCTGGATAAAGCGCCCATAGGTTACCCTACCGATCCCGAAATTGTTTATGGATTTGGGTTCTCCAGCGGATACAAGAATTTTGATGTTTCTGCATTTTTTCAGGGATCAGCCCATTCGTCCTTCTTTATCAATAGCACCAACGGCAACGGTATCGGCGGATCTACGGAACCCTTTATTACAACGTTTCGATATGATGGTGACACCCCTAACGGAGTTGTACAAAATCAATTGTTAAAGGCCTATGCCGATAGTCATTGGTCAGAAGATAATCGTAATATTTATGCTTTATACCCGCGTCTTTCAAATACAGCTAATGCGAACAATGATCAGGTCAATACCTGGTTTATGCGGAACGGCGCATTTATGCGACTTAAATCTGTCGAGATCGGCTATAAAATACCTAAGAAAATCATTAGTAAGCTGAAGTTCGAATCGATGCGACTTTATGCAAGCGGTACTAACTTATTGACTCTAAGTGGATTTAAGCTTTGGGACGTGGAGCAGGCGGAGAATGGTTTAGGCTATCCTGTACAAAAGGTATTTAATTTTGGTATTAATGTTACATTTTAATTTGAAATGTTATGATGAAGTATAAAAAAATAGTAATGCTGGTGTGTTTTACCGCATTATGCTCATGTAAGAAATACCTGAATGTTGTTCCGGACAATATTGCTACCATAGAGACAGCATTCAGTTTGCGTACTACCGCGGAAAAATATCTGTTTACCTGTTATTCGTATATGCCGCTGCAAGGTGACCAGTACGCCAATCCAGCTTTTCAGGCGGGAGATGAGTTATGGCATTACGCACCTGATGCTCGAGTACCTATTCTTATTGCCAGGGGAAACCAAAACATCGTTGACCCTTATAGTAACTATTGGGATGGCGCGCAGGGAGGGAAACAGCTGTACAATGGTATACGCGATTGCAATATCTTTTTAGATAATATAGGGAAGGTTAAGGAAATGACTGTGGAAGAGAAAGCGAGATGGACCGCAGAGGTAAAATTTCTAAAAGCTTATTATCATTTTTGGTTGTTCCGCATGTATGGTCCGATACCATTGATTAAAGTAAACCAACCGATCTCAGCCTCTGTGGATGCGGTTCAAATTTACCGGTCCTCGGTAGATGAATGCGTCGACTATATCGTACAGTTGTTAGATGAGTCAGTAAAGGATTTACCTCAGGTTATCGATGCTAAGGCAACAGAACTTGGCCGGATTACCAAACCAATCGCGTTGTCAGTTAAAGCGCAAGTGCTGACTACGGCTGCAAGCCCGTTATTCAATGGTAACTCAGATTATGCGGGTTTAGCGGACAATACGGGTAAAAAACTTTTTAACCAAACCTACGACGCTAATAAATGGGTCAAGGCAACTGCCGCTTGTAAAGATGCATTGGATGCCTGTGCTGCAAATTCAATGCAATTATATGATTTTAATCAGGAGCCTGCTGCTGCTATTGTTACCCCACAAACACGCGTTGAGATGAGTATTCGGAATAGTGTGGCAAAAAAATGGAACACTGAAGTTATTTGGGGAAATCCCAATAGTAATTCTTATAATCTTCAGATAGACGCCCAAGCACGGTTTGATGCTTCGAATAATGCACAGGGAAGTATTCTGCGTGAACTGGCACCTACGTTGAAAATGGCGGAAATGTTTTATACAAAAAATGGTGTACCCATTAATGAAGATAAGACCTGGGACTATACCGGGCGCTATAACTTGCGCACGGCAACGATAGCTGAAATGATAGATATCAAGCCGGGATTACAAACAGCCTCGCTCCATTTCGACCGTGAGCCGCGTTTTTACGCCAGTGTAAGTTTTGATAGCGGGACGTGGTATGGTGAAGGAAATGTTAACGAAAATAATTTGTATTTCGTTGAAGGGAAAAGTGGGCAAAATAATGCCAGACAAAGTGTCGGTAAGTACTCCATAACCGGTTATCTTCCAAAAAAACTAGTAAATGTGGATAATGTTTATCCACCTGCCGGTCAAAGCGTGAATTATGTAATAGTGACTTATCCTTGGCCGGTTATCCGCCTTGCTGACATGTACCTGTTATATGCAGAAACGCTTAACGAAACCAATAACCAGGGAGAGGCATTGACTTGGATAAACAAAGTACGAGCCAGAGCAGGTGTCCCTACAGTTCAAGACGCATGGACAAATTTTTCAACCAATCCGTCAAAATTTACTACACAAGCAGGATTGCGTACTATTATTCATCAGGAGCGCGGTATTGAGCTATCGTTTGAGGGTCAACGGTTTTGGGATATCAGGCGCTGGAAAGAAGCAATTAAAGAATTGAACGGTCCGGTTAAAGGCTGGGATATTTTACAGGTCGATGCCGCGAATTATTACCGGCCATTGGTTTTGTTTTCACAAACGTACCAGCAACGTGATTACTTATGGCCGATAAAAGAACTTGACCTTATCGTAAACAAAAATCTTGTTCAAAACCCCGGTTGGTAACTAAATATTTAACCCCCAATAATTTAAAAAACATTATGTGGAAATTAAAAAACTTAGTTGTAGTCAGCATTTTGTTGATTGCAGCTTGCAAGCAGGACAAGCTCGGGCCTATTGCAACGGATTCTGTAGCGCCTAAAGTGGTAACTGGAATTGTGACTACGAGTATCCCCGGCGGAGCTAAGATTACTTATGCATTGCCGGACAGTAAAAATCTTTTATATGTGAAGGCGGTTTATGAGTCGCCGGCCGGAGTCGTAAAGGAAGTTAAATCATCGCTGTATGACAATACAGTTACCATTCAGGGTCTGGGATCGGCTAAACCGATAGACGTAAAATTATATTCGGTAAGCCAGGGTGAGACACTATCTGAACCTGTTATAGTGAACATTAAACCCGATGTGCCTCCCGTATTGGCGGCATTTGCAACACTGACACTGGACGCTGATTTTGGCGGCGCGACCGCTACTTATAAAAACCCGTCTGGCGCGAACCTGGTATATACTATTTTGGTGGGTGATGGAAGCGGCGGCTGGAATGAAAAGATTTCTGAAGTATTATATACGAGTACCAAACAGGGCAGTTTTGGCAAAACAGGTCTCGCTGCGACTCCAACAAAATTTGGCCTTTTTGTTAGAGACCGCTGGGATAACCATTCAGACACGATCTTCAAAACACTTACGCCGTTTTTTGAAAAACAATTGGATAAAACCAAATTTCATTTAGGATTGGCTAATGCAACAAACACCAGTTGGTCTATACTACCGGGAGACATTAGTGCAGGCTATTCTGCAGCCTATACTTTAGACAAAATGTACGATGGGATTTTGACGGAAAACCCTGCGGGTTTGGCACACAGCCTTACGTCAGCGGGTCAAAACTGCACGTTTACGCTTGACCTGGGCCTATCTACCAAATTAAGCCGATATAAATATTACATGCGTGGAATAATTGACCAGCCTACTTACATTTACAATTTTGCAAATCCCTCGAAATGGGAAATATGGGGCTCGAATGCACCGAACCCTAATGGCTCGTTTGACAGCTCTTGGACGTTAATCATGACCAATGAGGTAATTAAACCTTCAGGCAGTCCGCTAGGCACGTTGACGGTCGACGACCGGGCTGCTGCGTTAGCCGGAATAGAATTCAGGTTCCCGGCTAATACCCCACCTTACAGATACATCCGCTGGAAAAACATTGCGACTTTCGCCAATTTAAGTTATATCCATATACAGGAGTTAACCTTTTTCGGACAGTAAACCAAAGGGTTGATTAATAATGAAAAACTATATGAAACAATATATCAAAATAACAAACTTTTTAAGCCTGGCAGTCATCTGCCTTTTAGCAGGAGGCTGTAAGAAAATGGATGCTACCTACAGCCAATACCTTAAGACAGTTGTCTACACAGGCAAAACGGATTCGTTAAAGGTTTTGCCCGGTGATGGCCGTGTTAAACTAACCTGGGTATGGAGCGCTGACCCTAAGGTGACCAAAATGAAGGTTTACTGGAATAGTAAAAAGGATTCTATCGTAAAAGCGGTAACCCTAACTCCTGGTATTAAAAATGGAGAGTTGATCATCACCGGTCTACCCGAGGCGTCGTATACGTTTGAGGTGTATACATTTGATAATGATGGGCACTCTTCAATAAAAGCTACAGCTTCCGGTAGTGTGTATAGTGCGACTTATAAGTCATTGTTGTTGAATCGCCCCATAAAGGACGCTGAATTAATTGGTTTAAACGCTGTTATAAACTGGTATACAGCAGATGACAAAGTTGTTAATGTCGAAGTGGTTTATACTGATAATACTAATACACAACAGACGGTCACGGTACTGAATACGCAGAGTCAAACCACGTTGCCTAATTATAAAAGTGGTACAACGTTTAAGTACCGCACGATTTACCTGCCACAAGTTGACGCGATTGACAGCTTCCCGGCAGACTACGCCATAAAGGGAGTTTATGAGGATGCCAGTGCGAGATTTCTGAAAAATTACATTCGGCCCTATGCAACTTTAGCTGGAACAGCAGGTTACGACGGAACCCGGTGGGGAGTGCTTAGCGACTGGACAACTAATGCAGCGGCCAAAACCTATGGTACAACCATCAAATACGGCGGGTATGATAACCTTAATGGCAATGCTGCTTTTGGCTTAGAAAAAGGACTAACCACACCGGCAATTACTAATGGAAAGATTTTCCAAACCATTTTGCTGCCGGCAGGAAAATACCAGTTTATCTGGAACCAGGGTACAACCCCAACCGGCAGCGCTAATGCCGGCGCTGATCCGCGTTACGTAATTGCAGCGGTTGGAACAGATCTGCCGGATGTTGCTAATGTCACTACGGCTTTAGGTTCAGCTTCATTTGCGGGGGTAGCAACAGCTAATGCTACTTTTATACTGTCACAGCCCACAACGGTTTCGCTGGGAGTTGTGGTATCTTTTACTAGTACGACAGTCGTTCAATCCTTACGTACCCATGGTAATTTTGTCCTAAAATATAATCCGCTTCCTTAAATACCTTTCATTGATTAGTTGGTTCGTTAGCCGGGGATGTCGTTAGTAAACGACATCCCTTTTTTGTAATAAATGACTGTTCCCGGCTTGTTAGAAACGGTACCGGCGCATTAGCCAATAAGGTTGGTTAACCCCCCGAAGGTTAGGAAAAGAAAAATGATTCTGGGTATCCTGCATTTAGTTAGACCACAATAATAGATAGCATTGTGAGCAAATTATCAAGTCAGGCTGATAAAGGTCAATACCGAAAGATCCTGTCAGTTTAATCGATCAATAGTGGAATTAATATGGATGTGAAATTTACTCCAGACGATTTTAAACTTGTCACGCTTTGGAAAACGGGAAGCGAAGCGGCCTATAAAGTGCTATTTGACCGATATTTTTCTAAACTTTATCATTTTACGCTAAAAACAGTTAGTGATAAGGAAATTGCAGAAGAAATTGTCATGGATGTTATGATGAATATCTGGCAGAAAAAGCATCTGATTAATAATGAACTTCCTATTTCCGCTTATCTCTTTCGGTCGGTAAAAAATAAAATAATTGACTGTCACCGTAAGCGGGGACTAAGAACTGTTTCGATAGACAACAGGGAGGGGAACATAGAATTGGTTTCGCACCTAAGTGCTGATAATAGAGTGCTAGCAGAAGAACTGGAAATAAAATATAATTATGCGATTACTGCTTTATCGCCACGGAAAAAGATGGTGTTCATATTAAGCAGAGAAGAAGGGTTGACTTATAAGGAAATTGCTACTAAATTAAATATATCAAAAAACACGGTAGAAAATCAAATGGTTGCGGCGTTGAAGCTGATTAAAGAACGTATCGGTAACTAAAAAAAAACTAGGTAAACTGCGCAAATTTGAGGCAGAGGTATTAAATCAGGGTTGTTGTTTTCTAATAGTGGTAATTTCGAAAACTATTAAGTTAAGTTTGAAAAACGGCATGAGTTAATATTTTATATAACATGAAAAACTTTAGAAATATCATTATTAATTCATCCATACTTTTTATAGTTGCTTCAGTTGTACAAATGACATTGCATGAGTGCGGGCATTTTATTGCCGCGTTATTAATACATGCAAAAAATGTAACCCTATATCACAATTATGTTTCTGCCCAAACAAAGGGGATGCCGTTATTACAGTGTGTGTTTTATGCCGGAGCCGGGCCCTTTGTAAGCCTGGTTATTGGCGCGTGTTTTCATTTTATTTGTACCCGGCAAAAAAAGCGAAACCTGTTATTTCTATTAAATCTATACCTCACTGTTGTTGGTTATATCGCCTTTTTTGGTTATTTAATGGTTGCGCCGTTTTTTACCTATGGCGATACCGGGTATATTTTTCGTGCCCTAAACTTTCCTATTTGGCTCATAGGCCTAATCGCTGTTATGGGCGGGCTTGCGCTGTATATAATAATGGGTAAACTGATGCGCTTTTTTGTGGAGCTTGGGACAGCTCATATTATTGCCGACTGGGCATCAAGACGAATATTTATACGTTCGCTTATTCAATATCCTTTATATATTGGCATTGTTATTACCACCTTACTCAATTTGCCCACACCTACCCTTTTAAGTTTAATTTACCCTATATGCAGCCCGTTCAGTATTATGTGGGCAGACGGTAAAGGAGTTTCAAAAGTCTATCCGGCAGATAATATGAATACTGATATAAGCGCCATCAGCAGGATACAGCCTGTTTGGTTAATTATTTTATTTTTAATAATTGTAATGAACAGGCTTTTGGTTTATGGTATTGCGGTGAATTAACCAATATTTCATTAAAACAGCAGGTTATGTTCAAATAAATTTGCCACAATGTTTAAACTGGTATTGCTGATGATTAGATAATGAAGAAACAGGATAAAGCCAGGCAGTTTTACAAATAATAAAATTTGGAAAACTACGTCGAGGCCGCTTTCATTCAATTGAATGAAAAGTTGATTATAAAGGTGCCAGGGATAGTGGCTGCTCCTGAAATTTGCGTATTAGTAATAAATAATCAATTAATTAACAATGCTTTAAAATTTAAAAAATGAAAAAAACTTAGTTTGCCCTCATTGGAACTTCCAACTCTTACAATCCGGCCAACGTGTAGCAGGAGAATACAACGGTTTCTATGCGGTAGGTTATGTTGATAGCGGTCATCAGCACTAAATTAGTTTTTTTAAATAAATAGAACATGATAAAAAATCTTTCGTTTCTGATTTTTGGTGTTCTATTGTGGTCATCGAGCTTCGTTCTCGCTCAAGTAAAGATTATCGGTTTGGAACCATCTGATGATAATTGGCTCACAAAAAGAGATTCTGGTTTTTTGAAAGTAATGGGGTTAACCTATAAAAAACCAGTTGATTTCGATGAAATAAACGGAACCGAATGTTTTAAGTTCAATCCTCAGCTGGAGGAAATTCTTACTTGCGCTAATCATCAGTTATATTCCAAAGATCGGCAGTTTATGACTTTTTTTATAACCCAACAGCTCGACGAAAGCAATGAAAATGATAGATCCATTATAGCGTATATAGGAAAAGAGAACATAGATAAACGGCACATATCCCGGATAAAATATGAAATTTGGCAATCAATAGGTAAAGAAGCAGTGCCAAAATGGAAACAATATGCTCAGTATTATCCAGCTGAAGATGCTAAAAGCAAATTTAACGCAGATAGTGCTATAACTGCCGCTATCAAACTTAAGCCTGAATATCCCTATTATAAAGGAAAATATAACCACTTAAAATCATTTTATCTACAGAAAAAGGGAAGAGGTTTTGTTGTTTTTTATTGCTTTTACACAGACGAGGCAGAGAAAAACCTTCCATTTTATTGGAAAGCGATTGAAGGTGTTTTTAGATTCGATGATTAGGGTTGAGGCGTATGCGTAATTTACTGTTAACAACGGTTGGCAACTTATTGCATTCATCGGCTCTTGTTATTGCCCAAGACAAGTTCATCAGTTTGGCGCCATCGGAGTTAATTGGCTGAAATTTCGCTTTGTATTGTACTGTTCCAGTTAATTAGGTTTGCGGTTTTTACTAAAATATATTACTAAAATAATAAGTCAATGATTACAGGTGCTCATAGCATTATTTACAGTTCCGATGCAGCGGCTGATACGGAATTCTTTAAAAATATTTTAAAATTGGGTCATGTCGATGCAGGGCGGGGGTGGCTGATTTTTGGTTTACCACCATCCGAAATTGCTTTTCATCCCTCGGCTGAAAATGGTGAAAGTGAATTTTATTTAATGTGTGATGACATTCACCAGTTTATTGAAAAAATGACGATGCAGAATGTAAGCTGTAGTCCGGTGGAATCGATGCGCTGGGGAAACCTCACTTACCTGACTTTGCCGGGCGGCGGCAAGCTGGGCGTATATGAACCAAAGCATGCCAGGCCTTAATTCGCGTCAATTATTTAATAATCGGGACAGTTCTTAAATAAATTTTATCACCGAGTTGCAACCTCATATAATATAGTCCGTTAATCAGATCTTCAGTATTTAAGGTCGTGGTGTAGGCACCCTGGCTAACTTGTTTCACCGAATTATATACTTTTTGGCCAATAGCATTATACAGTTCAATGGTTAAAATATTTTTTGTTAATGCATTGAAAACAATATTTATGTAGGAACTTGCCGGCGTGGGGAAAACCTTTAGGTATAGGTTGTTAGTGGCTGGACCATTAAATTGGGCGGTTTGTATTCCTGTTACAATCAACGAGTAATTTTGCAGGCCGTTTGTCAATTTGCCTTTATGGGATACAGTCAGGGTATAAGTTTTGCCGGCAATTGGGTTGGCAATGTAAACCTGTTCGATATTATCTCTTATATTATCACCGGTAGTTGCATTTTTTGCCGGTTTTGCCGGATTAAGCACCCAAGGACTATAAGTGGCTGAGCCATCTGTAAACCGCAAATCCAGGTCATTGACAAGTTTTAAGGCATGGTCGTTAACAACACCGTAAACAGTAGGCTCACCTTTAGGATCGGTCCAGGTTAATGTCGCCATCAAAGGCTCGTTGTTGGTAGCTTCCATCGTATAAGTTTGTACTAGGCCATTAGCCAGGGTTTCCTCGTTTATCAGGCTTTTGGAACCGTTGTCAGTGATCGTTTGTGCTGCCCTGCTCATATTAAGCAACCCCCATCCGTAAATGTAGTCCGGTCCGGGATTCCCGGCATCATAAGCGGTGTGGCAGGCTAAACCCTTAAGCGTGGCTGAACGCATAAAATTCCCCGAGTTTTTTAAAGCATAATACTCCTGTAATAAAAAAAGTGACCCACTTACATTGGGTGTGGCAGCCGAAGTGCCTGATGTGCTAAAATAGGCGTTAGGCGCCCCTCGGCCGGTAGACAATACGTTAACCCCGTTCCCGCAGATATCGGGTTTTATGCGTCCGTCATCGGTTGGGCCCCAACTGCTGAAAGGGGCAATTTGTACAGTGCTGGTTATTGGCCCTGTCGGACTCGGATTCACTGCTCCGACGGTCAAAATATTTTTTGCATTAGCGGTTCCGCTGATCACGTCATAACCGTTATTACTGCTAATGTCACCGGTAAATGGTCCTTTGTTCACCATGGTCGGGTCAGTTTTGCTAGCGTAACCATAATAAGTATTTCCAACAGTAGGGCCGGTCTCGCCATGACTGTTCCCGGCGGCTTGCACAATAAGGTATTCCGGGGCGTTAAAAGCTATCTCATCATAAACCATAGCATCATCGCTATAAAATCCAAATTTATAATCTACAGTATCCCCGGGTAAACCGTTCCATTCCCATCTGTTTTGCACGTTATTGAAACTCCAGCCGGCTTCATAGCCATAGGAATGATTTGAGATTAGCAGCCTGTCGGCTGCCAGCGCCATCTCCGCTTGATCGTTGATGAAATCGTAGGATTGAAGCGTGGTTAAACCGAAAGCCATGCCTTTAACTTGGGGAAGTACGCCTTTGGCAAAGAGCGTGCCTGCAACATGTGTAACATGGTCTAAGACATTAGTTGCGCCATCTGGTACCTTTATTGTTTTACCGGCAAATTCGTTATGGGCTGAAAAAACGATTCCTTCATCCCAAATTGCCAGTTTATTCGAAAGGAATGTACTGGATCCTGAAAGATTTAATCCCAATGCCCCACCCGGCTGAACGGTGTTGGTAGCAGTAGTTATCGCGGAAATATTATCATCGCAAGTTTGTAAATAGATGGGGAAGCCTAGCGTATCCAGCCCTACTAATACGGTGGATGTGCCGCGTGGGGATTTCCTGTGCGTTTCCCAGCCTTTTTTTTCAGCTTGATTATGTGCACGATCATAGGATTTGCTTTTTTTTAAATTTAAGGCCTGCCATAGCTCACGCAACTTATCCTTGCGAAAAGCGCTGCTATTGATTTGCTGTGCAAGCAAATTTACAGTTGATAAAAGGATGAAACAGATGGATAAAAAGACCCGGCCATATTTCATTTTGTAGTACTAACGCTCATTTCTATGTTTGTTAACGAGTGGTTTTTGCTTCTTATAAGGGCAAACTATAAGTATTTTTTGAAAAATAATTGTATAAAATAGAATTTCTATTGCATTTTCTGCTACAAGCACTTGCCAGTTATCAGCAGAATAATAATATAAATTGAGGATCGGTGGGGGTCATTGAAAAAAAACACGTATTTATAAGGTAAGTGATTTGATTAATAAACACCTAAAGCCGGACAGGCTCTAACTATATATAAAAGAATGAAAAAAATTGTATATCTGGCATTTGCAGCATCCTTAGTTTGGGTCGGTTGTCACAGGGTAAAAAAGGGAGAAGTAAAAAGAGGCGAAGGCGACATGATCTATCAAATTATCGAAGATAACGGTAACCCCAAAATAAAGAAGACTGACTTTGTAGCCGTGACTTACACTGTAAAAAAAGAAGACGGCAGCACTTTATATACTCCTTATACGCATAATATTTATGGAAGCCCTGATTTTAACGGAGATATGTATGATGGTTTAGCGAAGTTAGGTGAAGGTGATAGTGCGATGGTGAAAATTAATATTGATTCATTAATTGCTAAAAAATTAATGAGTCCTACAGATAAAATTAAAGGCAAATACCTTACTTATTATATCAGGGTGAATAAAGTTATTACCAGGATAGGTGAACCCAGCAGAATAAGTGATAGTACGTTATACGTGACGATAGAGAATTACAAAAAAGATGAAGCTGACAATGATCAGAAAACAGAGGGGGCAAAGCTTCAGCATTACTTGGCGGCAAGTCCTCTTAGATTTAGCAAAACGCCGTCTGGATTATATTATATCATTCAAAAAACAGGTAACGGACCGAAACCTGTGCCGGGTGATTTAACAAAGGTTTATTTAACGGCCAGGCATATCGATGGTGAAATATTTTACACTAATGACAAGGAAGCTGCAAAAAATGCAGGCACCTACGATACATTAAAAAATTATAAACCACTTAATGTTTTTATAGGCGATCATGTGTTTATCAAAGGCTTTGAAGAAGCGTTGAATTTTTTGCCGAAAGGAAGCCGTGCGACGTTAGTTATTCCCTCTAAGCTATCAAACAGCGGTAGGTACGGATATATACCCGTTATATGTGAGGTGGAAATTCTTGATATTACCCATCCAACTTCAGAGGAAAAGAAAAAAATTATGCACCCTGAAGATGCTGAAGGAAAACAAACAAGTAAATAATTATTATAACAGGCCTAGCTACGGTTATATTTGATAATATAACTACAGTTTTCAATAGGTTGCCAGCTATAAATAAACACTTAGTCGAGTGGGTAAACGAATTATAGACTATTTTTATAAGTCGTCCTACCTATGTTACAATCTCTGACGGGCGCATGAGCGGCACCGCCTTCGGAATGGTGATACTGCATGTATCGCCCGAATTGGCTATTGGCGATAATTTGGGTCTGGTTGAAAAGGGTGATATATGATAAAACTGGACATAGGTAAAGGCGCCGACCTGGACTTCCTGGTTGGCGGTTCGGAATCAGAAGTATTGAGAGATTCGCATTGATAGGAATTTATGTTACTGCTGGGGGTAAACAGCTTTTCTTACGTAATTAAAAGTATAAAGCCTATGAATTAAAATGAAATATAGCATTAATACTTTTCTATTTACCTCTCCCTTTACGAATGATAGTATTCGATTGTTTCCTGACTTTAGACGATGGGGATTTGATGCAGTTGAGATAGCCTTAGAAAATGTAACAGATATTGATCCAGAACGGATCAAAAACGCACTAGTAGAGAATGGCCTTTCTTGTGGGTCTATTTGTGCGGCTATGGGACGTGGAAGAGATCTTCGTGGCTCCATAAACGAACAAAAAGCGGCGATAAAATATATAGAAAGTGTTATCGATATCATGCCTGTATTATCCTGCCCTATCCTGGCTGGGCCGTTGTATTCTTCTGTCGGGCGTGCTGATTGTGTAAGTGATGATGATTATAAAATGCAATGGAGTACAGTAGTAGGTCATTTGAAAGCGTTGGCTGCATATGCCAAAAACAAGGGCATCAAGCTTGCTATAGAACCCTTAAATAGGTATGAAACCGATTTTATTAATACCGCCGAACAAGGTTTGAAAATGATCGCCGATGTAGGGAGCGATGTACTTATGCTACATCTTGATTCTTTTCACATGAATATAGAAGAAAAACATCCGGCCGAAGCAATTATTAAAGCAGGAGGTAAGTTGGGCCATTTTCATGCTTGTGGCTCAGACAGGGGTACACCCGGGAGGGATCACACTGATTGGGAAAAAATAACGGCAGCGCTTAAACAAATAAACTATGATGGGGACATTGCCATTGAATCATTTACAACAGATGTTAAAGTAATAGCAAAAGCAGCGTCAATTTGGCGCAAACTTGAGCCATCTCAAGAAGAGATTGCAATAAAAGGGTTGGAATTTTTAAAAGCAATTTCTTATTATTATTCATGAAAACAAAAGAATGAAAAAGATGAGTAAATGCTTTGCCTGCTTTTTCTTTTTTGCTGCAGGTTTATGCTATGGACAGGTTAATAATCCGAACCAGTTTAAAAAGCATATCCTTACGTCCGATTTTATATCGGAAGGCGTTGCTGTCGGCGATGTTAATCGCGATGGCAAACTCGATATTCTGGCTGGCTCCTGCTGGTTTGAAGCTCCTGGCTGGAAGCGTCATGATATTGCGCCATTCAAAAATTATAACCCAGGGAAAGATTATAGTACTTCATTTTTGGATTGTTGCATGGATGTCAACCTGGATGGCTGGCTGGATCTGGTCGTTATTGGTTTCCCGGGCACCGAAGCAATGTGGTACGAAAATCCAAAAGGCAAAGAAGGCTACTGGAAAAGTCATTTGGTGATAAAAGGTGTAGGTATCGGTGACGAATCTCCGCGCTATGTAGATGTTAACGGTGACGGCCGAATAGATATTTTATGTGCCGATATTGCCACAAAGCAAATGGTTTGGCTGAGCCCTCCTTTGGCAAAAGGCGACACTACCTGGACAAGATATCCAATCAGTGCAGCAAATATACCTGGTACCGACAGGTTTTCACACGGTCTCGGTTTTGGTGATGTCAATAAAGATGGGCGAAGCGATGTAATTATAAAAAGCGGTTGGTGGGAAGCGCCTGTTGATCGAAGACAACCCAACTGGGTTTTTCATGCGGCGGATCTTGGAGACGATTGCTCTGAAATGTATGTACTCGATGTTAATGGCGACGGCCTAAACGATGTGATAAGCGCGTCAGCCCATAAATATGGCATTTGGTGGCACGAGCAAGTCAAAGATGCTGCGGGGAATGTATCATGGATACAACATGATATTAACAAATTGTTTTCTGAAAGCCATGGAGTTGCTTTAACCGATATCAACAATGACGGGTATCCCGACATCATCACGGGAAAACGTTGGTTTGCGCATAACGACACAGCTACAGACCCGGGGGCGCATGAACCTGCAGTTTTATACTGGTTTGAGTTTACGCCAGGTAAAGCTCCTTATTTTATACCGCATCAAATAGATGATGATTCAGGCGTTGGTCTGCATATCGTTGTACAAGATATTAATCAAGACAAGCGAAAAGATATCGTTGTCGCTAATAAAAAAGGAGTGTTCTGGTTTGAGAATATCATTAACAACAAAAGATAGGAAGATATGATAACGATAACTAACAGGCAATCGGTACGAATAACCTTACCAGGGCTATCCTTTTTTTTACTGATAACCTTAATTTTAGCAACCGGGTTTATAGTTATAAACCAACAACCCGAAGAAAACAGGTTTAAAAGGGTAGTACTCGTTGAAAAACTTCATAACCCTATGGAGTTAAAAATAGCGCCGGATGGCGATATTTATATGATCGAATCCAATGGACGACTGAGCCGGGTAAACCCCCAAACAAAAACAGTTGTACTGTTAGGTGTGATCAAAAACAAAGATAATCAGGAACTGGGTTTAATAGGCATGGCTTTGGATCCTGGATTTGAAAAGAATCACTGGATCTATGTCCAGTATTTTTTGCCACAAAAAGAGTCGGTTGCTCAGGTTTCGCGTTTTACAATCACTAATAATGCCTTAGACCTGCAGTCCGAAAAAAAATACGTACAGATCCCCTACAATGAAACTTGTTGCCATGTTGGCGGCTCTTTGGCTTTTAATTCCAAAGGCGATCTGTATTTTTCTACCGGTGATAATTCGGATGCATTTAAATCCCTTTATGGCCCGATGGATGACAGCCCCGGGCGTGAGTTTGTTAACTCTCTGCGTACTTCAGCCAATTCAATGGATCTGAGGGGCAAAATATGCCGGATTCACCCCGAAGAAAACGGGTCGTTTTCTGTACCTAAAGGCAATCTTTTTAAAGACGCCAAAGATGGCCGGCCTGAAATATACGTAATGGGTTGTCGTAACCCATTCCGGATATTCGTTGATAAAGTTACCGATATCTTGTATTGGGGTGAGGTAGGGCCGGACGCCGGACGCGACAGCACTTATGGGCCCAGAGGCTACGATGAGTTTAATATTGCAGGAAAAGCCGGGAATTATGGCTGGCCCATGATGATCGGGAATAACAAACCTTATGCAAATGTTGATTATGTCCATAACATAGTCGGCCCGAAGTTTAGTGCGGAACATCCGGTAAACAACTCACGACTAAATACCGGCATAAAAGAATTACCACCTGCGCAAAAGGCGACAATATGGTATCCTTACAAAAGATCGGACGAGTTTCCAAACTTGGGAGAAGGCGGCCGCACAGCAATAGGCGGACCTGTTTATCATTACAATCCTGGTTTAAGGTCGACTATCAAATTTCCTGCGTATTTTGATAATAAATGGTTTATAGCCGATTGGATGCGAAATTGGATTAAAGCGGTTAGTTTAAATAAGGAGCAGCAATTACAAAAAATAGAAGATTTTATGCCTTCTTCTAAATTTTTCAAACCTGTCAACATGGCTTTTAGCCCTAAAGATGGCGCGCTATATATGTTAGAATTTGGTGACGCCTGGGGACCGAATAACGAAGCCAGGTTGGTAAGAATCGAATATATTGCGGGTAACCGCCGCCCGGTTGCTAAACTGGAAATGGACAAGTCATCAGGGAGAGTCCCGCTGATGGTTAAACTATCCGCAAAAGACGCCTATGATGATGATCATGATGTATTAAAATATGCCTGGAAAATTGATAAGCTGAAAGTTGCAGGTAGGGATATCAACTATAAATTCTCCAAAAATGGTTTACATGCCGTCACCCTCACGGTTACCGACCCTTCAGGGGCGTCAAGTACCCAAACAAAGGTTGTTAAAGTAGGCAACAGTATGCCGTTAATAAATATCGATTTAGAAAATCATACGTTTTATGACACTGCGTTAAGTTATAATGTGAATGTTTCTGATGCAGAAGATGGGCGTATTGGCAAAAGAATTTCTCCACAAAGTGTAAAAGTTAGCCTGGATTATAGTCCTAAGCTTGGTATTATGACGACAAATTCAACTGGTGTATTATTTTACCAGGGTGAGGTTTTAATGAATGAAAGTGATTGCAAAAGCTGCCATAAAATAACCGGATCTTCTGTCGGCCCAAGTTTTATTGACGTGGCTAACCGGTACTTGGCTGAGGCAGAAAAAGATGATAAAATTGTAAAGAAATTGGCTAATAAAATCATAGCTGGTGGTAATGGTGTATGGTTTAAAGATCATGCAATGAGCGCCCATCCGCAGTTAACCATTAACCAAGCCACAGAAATTGTGCATTATATTTTATCCTTAGGGGTTAAAAAATCGCCTACTAGATTTCTGCCTCCAGCGGGAAACGTTGAGCTCGATAAAGCTAGCACCGGCTTTTATACTTTAAAGGCCAGTTACACAGATAAAGGAGGAAATAGTATTCAACCATTGACAGCAACAACGGTCGAAGTTTTGCGAAATCCTAAAATTACTGCGGATGACTTTGACGAAGTTAGCAATCTGAATCTTAATGATCATGCTTTAGGCGGTTTGACCAACAGTTATGGCGTTCTGAAAAATATCGACCTTACCGGCATAAAAAAAATAACCCTCAAAGCAAGATCGTTAGGTGGTTCTTTCGAGGCGCATTTAGATTCTTTAAAGGGACGACAGGTTAGTTTTTTTCAACTTCAGGGGGATAGTAATCACAATATTTTACAAGAACCCGTCAGTGATCTGGTCGAGATAAAAGGAAAGCACGATCTATATATCGTATATAGAAATGAAATTGTGCGCTTTACACCAATGTATTTGGATTGGGTTTATTTTCAAAAATAAAAGGCAATGTATATGATTGACAATTAAAAATAAAATAATCCATGCTTTTAATTGCTGTGGTCATTTTTTTTATCCCTTAAAAATAGAATTTAGCTTTTACCAATAAAACCAACAACAAAATAATATGTACGATTTAACTCCCCGGCAAATAGCCGATTACCACACAGATGGTTTTTTAATAGTAAAGAATTTTTTTTCAGCGGAGGAGTCTGCTAAATTACATCGGATCGCTTTGGAAGATAATGCGATTGTAAAAAATGCGATAGATGTTAATGACAGTACCGGCAAAAAAAGTAAACTGTCACTTTGGTACAAACCGGGAAATGATACATTTGGATTGCTTACCCGTAGTGAAAGAATGGTAAATGCGGTTAATAAATTGATGGAAGGTGAATCAGCGGTTTGCCACTTTCATTCAAAGTTGATGCAAAAAGAGCCTAAGGTTGGTGGGGCATGGGAATGGCATCAGGACTATGGCTATTGGTATAAAAACCAATACCTTTTTCCTGAGCAAATGATATCCGTCATGGTCGCTGTTTCTGATGCAAACAAGGCTAATGGTTGTTTGCAGGTAATACAAGGTTCACACAAATTGGGCAGAATAGAACATGGATTCTCGGGAGAGCAAGTGGGAGCTTCCCAAACATTTGTTGACTTAGCTTTAGGTGTTTTAGAACATGTTTTTGTAGAATTAAAAGCCGGCGATACGCTTTTTTTCCATAGTAACCTATTACACCGGTCTGAAGCCAATCTTTCGGATAATGCCCGTTGGTCATTAATCTCCTGTTATAATCGTAAAGATAACCCCGGCTATAATGATCCAACTTCGGATTCACACGGAACTGCGACAATTGATGTGGTACCAGATTCGGCTTTGCTTGCCTCGGATGGAAAAGGACTGGATGAAAATTCGTCGTCGTTTTTAAAAAAGGATGACGATCTTGCCTTAAAATAATTTCAATACCAGCCTGATAAATCTAACAACCCATATATGGCGATCTTTGTTAAAACTGAACTGAACGCCGGAAGCGTTAATGTTGTTTATAATCGTAATTACGTTTACATTATCACTTGTATTGCTGCGTTAGGTGGCGTGCTTTTTGGATTTGACCTGGTCATTATTTCAGGAACGGTGCCTTTTTTTAAAAGCTATTTTAACCTGGATGCAGTTGGCCTCGGCTGGGCGGTTGGTTGTATTAACTTAGGTGCAGCAATTGGTGCCATGCTGGCTGGCTGGTTAAGCGATAAACTGGGGCGCAAAAAGTTATTAATGTTTAGCGGTTTTTTATTTGCACTAACAGGCATAGGTACGGGTTGGGCAGCGCAATTCGATCTTTTTGTATTGTCCAGAATCTTAAGTGGCGTCGCGGTTGGACTGGCCGCATTAGTTTGCCCCATGTATGTGGCCGAAATTTCTCCATCACCGATAAGGGGCAGAATGGTTTCTTTTTATCAATTATCTATTGTTATTGGAATACTGCTGGCTTATTTATCCAATTATCTGTTATTAAATAGTGGCATAAATAATTGGCGTTGGATGTTCTCTTCGCAAGCCATCCCCTCATTGTTTTTTTTTACCGGATTGTTTTTTGTTGCCGAAAGCCCAAGATGGCTTATTGGTAAGGAAAGAGTACAAGAAGCATTCAGCATATTGCAAAGGATAGGTGGAGACGAATATGCCCGAATTGAATCAAAGCAAATTGTTTTGAGCTACCAGTCAGAAACAAAAGAGAGTTTTAAAGAATTATTTAAAAAAAATATCAGGCCAATTTTATACACCGGTATTTGTATAGCAATATTCTCACAGGCTGTTGGGCAAAACTCTTTGTTTTCTTACGCCCCAGAACTTTTTAAACAAGCTGGGATGGCAGAAAGTTCGGCCTTTTTTCAATCTATTATTATTGGCGTAATTACCTTTTTATTCACCTTTATAGCAATATTTAAGATCGATAAAACGGGCAGAAAAAAATTATTGAAATATGGGGCGATGTTACTTGGGCTGGATGCAGTCGCTTTAGCCTATTCATTTTATTTTCATTTACCAAGCCTATATGTGCTGACATTCCTGTTGTGTTTTATTGCCATTTATTCTGCCACCTTAGGGCCGGTTACATGGGTTGTTTTGTCAGAAATATTTCCTAATCGTATCAGGGGGAATGCAATGTCGCTGGCTACGCTTGCACTATGGATTACTAATTTTTTTACCACTGCATCGTTCCCGGTATTGAAAGAGCATTTAGGTTTGCCACTTACTTTTACGATTCATGCTGGTATCTGTTTTTTATATTTTATATTTATTATCACCCGAATACCTGAAACCAAAGGTAAATCACTTGAAGAAATTGAAAAGTTATTAGTGAAATAAAATTGCACAAAACGGTAGAATGAAAATTGATTTTTTTTGCCCCAGATGGGGATGTGAAGATTTAAGCTGGAAGGTCTTTTTTAATAAAGTTAAAGAAGCCGGTTATGATGGCGTAGAAATAGGTTTCTCAAGTGATTTGCGTGATGATGAAAAGAAAGAAATCGTAGATGGATTGGCGCAATATAAACTTAAATGCATTGGACAACACTGGCAAACAACGGATCATGATTTTAAACTCCATCAATCTAATTTTGCACGGGAATTATATAGTTTATCTATGCTAAACCCTTTGTTTATTAATAGCCAAACCGGCAAAGATCATTTTACCGAAGAACAAAATATCGTGTTAATCGATCTTGCCGATAAAATTGGCGAAGAAACCGGAGTTAAAATTGTTCATGAAACACATAGAGGAAAATGGAGTTTTGCTGCGCACGTGACTGAACGGTTTCTTAAAAAGTATCCTTCCGTTCGTATTACCTTGGATATTTCACATTGGTGCAACGTAGCTGAATCTTTTTTAGCGGACCAACGAAGTGCTGTGATACGAGCCATTCTGCATACTGATCATATTCATGCACGCGTCGGTTATCCCGAAGGGCCACAAGTTCCGGATCCAAGAGAGCCATTATGGGATGAGGCGTTACAACATCACCTTAAATGGTGGGACGAGGTGGTTAGTACTAAAAGAGATCAAGGTTCGTCTTACTTTACGATTACACCCGAATTTGGTGCACCGCCTTATACCGTATTATTGCCAGGCACAAATAAAGCAATTGCAAATCAATGGGACATTAATCTTTTTATGAAAGATATGTTAAAGGATCGGTATCGATTATTCGCGATAGCCGATAGATCCTAAATATAACGATATGTAATTGAATGTAATTACCAATCACACCAGCCTTTTAGCTGAAGGACTTGTAATGGGATACGAGATATAATGCAATTTATTGGGTGGATATTTTAAATAGGGAAATTCACAAATACTCCTCAGGGTCAGGTCTTAAGACAATCTGTGTTAATCAGCCGATCGGCGCTATTACTATTTGTATGGACAGTATACGGTGGTTTAACTGCGACATTTAAACGTAATCCATTTCTAAAGTTATTAAGAAAACTTTCTTTAGTCGTTTTTAAGCCTTAATCCATTTTAGTAAAACCTGTTTTTACCCCATAATTTATTGGGCTTAGGCCCAAGCCATATTGCCAGCTTGCCTCCTTTTGCATAAGTAGTATGTTTAAACTGAAAATGATTTAAAGGTTTTCCATTTAAAGCCGCCTTTTGAATATACATGTTTTTAGCCGAGTTGTTAAAGGTTGTAATCACAAACTGGTTTCCTGAATAATAGCGCTTATCCAGTTTGATGGTTACTTTATCAAAAACAGGGCTGGTGATATCATAAACCGGGTCTTCAGTCACATTTCCCTGAAGATTAAACAATCCTATGGCCATCAAAGATCCCAAGCCACCCATTTGTCCCTGGTCCTCGTCAGAGCCACCATAACCCAAATCAGGTGTTATGCCTCCATAAGCTTGTTCCAATACCTTACGAACCCAATATTGGGTAAGCCAAGGTTTGCCTGCATAGTTAAAAACATGCGCGTCCGAACAGCCTGGTTGATTGGCATAGCTAATATAACCCTTGCCATAATCGTAAACAAAATCGCTGGCTTCGGCTTTTTCAAAAGCGTAATTTAATTTATCACACAATATATTCTTGCCGCCCATTAATTTAGCCAACCCGTCAATGTCATGTGATACTCCCCAGGTTGCCTGCCAAGCATTTGCCTCTACCCAGCCATTTGCGGCAAGTGGATCGGTATGAATAAATTGACCTGTTTTGTTTTTAGGGAACAATAATTTTTGATTGGGCTCATATAGTTTTTTCCAGCCTGTGGAACGTTTTAAGAAAAAATTATAATCAGCTTGGTGGTTTAATTTTAAAGCCATTTGTGATAGTGCGTAATCCTGAAAAGCGGCTTCGATCGTAATCCCGGCATTGTTTGGCCAGTATCCGTTTTCGGTATAAAACTGAATGTCTTCTTTGCTGCCTAAGATACCTCCGGGGAGATGATTTCGCCGCATTACTTCAAACGCATGCTCTGGTTCTGTTGCTTTCAATAACCCTTTTTGATAGGTGCTTACAATAAGATTAGTTGCCGGACAACTGGTCATAATAAACGTGTCGCCGCCGCCTACCGGACCGCGTGGTAATAACCCGCCGTCGTCAGCAAATTGAATTAAAGATGCCGACATATCATCTTGGACCTTGGGCCAGGCTAACCCCCAAAGCACATTTAAATTCCATTGCGTAAGCCAGAAGGCATCTGAATTATACATGTTAAACTTCGGCTTGCCGTCTTCTCCTTTAGGCAGTGTACGTATTTTGAACAACCCGTTAGACGTTTCAGCGGTTAGCGGTGTAGTACGGTCGGCATAGTCGCCTGAAATATCATTGTTCATGTGACGACCCAATAATACATGCCATAAATTGGTATAAAATTTTTTGCGTTGAGCGATACTGCCCCCCTTAACATCCATTTTACACAGCCAGTCTTCCCAAACTGCGCGTGATTCACTTTTTATTTGATCAAAATCCCAGCCGGGGCACTCTTGTTTTAAGTTATTGCGGGCATTCGCGATACTCGTGTACGAAATAGCGATTTTCATTTGCAACTGATCGCCTGCTTTTACGTCGTATTGGGGGGCAACGCCGGCACTGTCACCGGTAATTGTGTTAACATTAGTAAATCGCTTTTTGCCCTGCCAGCCGTCGAGTGTTTCAAACGCTTTGTCAAATGTCACAACAAAAAACACTTTAACATCTTTTGGACCTCCCCATAAGCGACCGATGTCACTAAATGAACCTTCAAACGATGCTTGACCAGTTCGTGTAACTTGAGCATTGGTCATCGTTGTGCCTCCAAGGTACCCGCCTAAATTAGTAATGACCTGCGCTTTCATACTTTGGGTATAAGTAAAACGATAGAAACTTACCCTGTCGGTTGATGTTTGCTCTACCCAGGTATGATGGTCCCGTAAATAATTACGTTGGTAGCCAGGTTGCACGATTTCATCGTCATGGCTGTAAATCGATTTCCAGGCGGTTTCGCCCAAAGTAGGATTAACCGTACCGGGGACAGGCATGATTTCTAAACCAGATAAGCTCCAGTCGTGGATCTGGCCATAGCCCAATATATGGTCCTCGTTATGCACGTAGCCGCCGCCCCATTGATTTTTATTGCGGGTATGCGGAGCGGCGCTTATCATCCCAAACGGACGACATCCGGTTATAAAAAAGAAGTAACGGCCCCGGTTAGTTTCAATATACGGATCAACCCAAGCGACATGATCTTTGTATTGTTCCGGCGCGCTAAATACTTCAATTTCAGAAAAACCCAGATTTTTCCCATCTCCATCCGTAGCAATAAATTTCACCCATTTTATTTTTCTGGGGCTAAATGTTACCGATTTAGCGGTACCATTATTAGGTATCTGATCAACCCAAAGCACTGATCCATCGCTAAATAGTAATTTGCCGCTGGCGATGTATTCTGCTGCAGCGGGGCGATCGTACAGCACGATACGGTTTATCACCTGCGTTTCCTTCCAGTCCAATTTGATCCATGGAAATTTCACATAGCCCCATGAAGCAGATTCACCATAACAAGCCCATTCGCCTTTATTTTCGATACCGATAATGCCGTCGGTTACATTAGCAGCCTCATAACTTTTATTATAAGTAGAAGAGGCTGTCACAGTAGCCTGAGGTGCAATATTGTTAGACTCAGCTTTCGAATAGAAATGAGTGAAAACCAATAAAGTGGTAACTAGGAAAAGTTTATTTTGCATGGTGTCAAGATTAGTACTAAACATGAAATCTGACAAATGCTTCCATGGCTTCGTATTCGGCTAGGCCAAGTTTGTCATAACAGTGCGCAGTTTCGCGGTTTCGGTCTTCAGCACGTACCCAAAATTCGCGGGCATCTTCTCCCGGGAAAACCGGTCGGTCTTTTTGCGATTGGTGCTTGAATATAGCATTACGCTTGCGAATAACTTCTTGCGGCGATAAGGGGACAGCCATCTCAATCTCATAGGTATCAAACTCATGCCATGCGCCACGATACAGCCATAGCCAGCAATCGTTAACCCAGGCCTCTGTTTTCTTTAACCGGGTTAACGCTTCCAAAATAATATTGAAGCATAATACGTGTGTACCATGCGGGTCAGCAAAATCACCTGCGGCAAAGATTTGTTGGGGTTTTACCTGTTGTAGTAATTCCATAGTCAGCCGGATATCTTCTTCGCCTACTGCGTTCTTTTGTGTCTTGCCGGTTTCGTAAAAGGGGAGCGCCATAAAATGGATATTCTCATCTTTTAATCCTGCATACCGCGCGCCTGATATAGCTTCTGTTTTACGGATAAAGCCTTTTACATTCCTTATTTCCGTAGTGTCTACCTGGTTGGGTTGTTTAGCAGCAAAAAAGCGGCGCATATTATCATAAAGACCTTTTAATTTGCCGTTATCATCGCCAATACTATGGTTAAAATCAATGGCAAACTCCATATAGCGTAATACATTGTCATCCCAAACGGCGGTATTGCCTGATGTTTGATAAGCTACATGTACATCATGCCCCTGGTCTACCAAACGTATAAACGTACCACCCATAGATATCACATCATCATCCGGGTGTGGCGAGAAAATAATAACTTTTTTAATTGCCGGAAGCGCGCGCTCAGGACGTTGTGAATCATCAGCGTCTGGCTTGCCACCCGGCCAGCCGGTAATGGTATGCTGTGCCTGGTTAAAAATATCGATGTTGATATTGTAGGCAGGCCCTTGTTTTACAGCAAGCTGCGCCATGCCGTGGTTATTGTAATCTTCCTCGGTTAGTTTGAGTATGGGTTTGTTAACGGTATGAGCCAGCCAGATAACCGCTTTCTTTTTAAGCTGATCGGTCCACTCGCAATCTTTCACCAGCCATGGGGTATCAAAGCGGGTAAGTGCCGATGCGGCGCCTTCGTCTAATACAAACTCAACATGATCTGATAGTTGCAAGTAAGTGGCGGGTACCTCGCCGGATATTTCACCTTCGACAGCCTTTTTGATAATGTCTGCTTTCTTTTGGTTCCAGGCCATTAAGATGATTTCACGGGCTTTAAATATGGTGCCAATACCCATGGTGATAGCTTTTACAGGCACGTTTTCTTTACCCCCAAAATCGCGGGCCGCGTCGCTACGGGTCAGGTCGTCCAAAGTTACTAGACGTGTGCCCGAATTTGGTGCTGATCCCGGCTCATTAAAACCGATATGCCCGGTACGGCCAATACCTAATATTTGCAGATCAAGTCCGCCCAGGTCGGTTATCTTTTGTTCGTACTCCAGGCAAAATCGAACAACATCGTTTTGTTCTAAAGTTCCGTCCGGGATATGGATGTTTTTTCTGTCGATATCTATATGGTTAAACAAGTTCTCATTCATGAAGGTAACATAGCTTTGCGCAGCGGTTGGCATCATGGGATAATACTCGTCCAGGTTAAAGGTGATGACGTTTTTAAAGCTCAGCCCATCGGTTTTGTGCATATGTACCAATTCTTGATACACTTTTACAGGCGTTACGCCTGTAGCCAGACCTAACACTGCCTGCTGGTTGTTTTGCTGTTTATTAAGTATAAGTTTTGCTATGCGTTTAGCCACTTGCACGGTAGCTGTTTGTTGATCCGGATATACAGTTACCGGTAATTTTTCAAAACGGGTCTCTTCTAAAAGATTTAATCGGGCCATGTTTGTAAAAAGGAAAATGACAGGTTTTGAACCTGCCTAAGAATATAAAAACGCTGTTGCAAATTAACCACCCTATACATTCTTCCTTATATACAAAATAATATTTCTCTTGGCTTTTTTGCTATTACCGCCAATAAGAAGCTCAGCGGTACAGAATCGAAAATTAAAAGATATTTATGTTTTAGATAGTGGTAGTCATTGCAACGGCCGTAGCTGTATAGGGGCGTTTGGTTATCATCAGCTTACGATGTCCAGAATTTGCATATGCCGTTGCCACCAATCGTTTGGACTGATGATTAAGATTATGAACCACGATTCCACAAAATTGCTTTCTCAGCGGCTACGATTAATAATTGCTGCGGACTGGTGGTTCAGAATAAAAAATACGTATTAACAGTGTACCAAAGCACCGAAAAATGTCTTATTGCTCTATTTTGAATTATGAATACTGTGAAAAAAAAGTGCTTCATGTCTTATACCTGGTTGTTTTTTTTACCTTTTTTTCAGCTGTAAGATGTTATGCCCAGAATCAGAATGACGAACCAAATTTGGGAATAATACCAGCACCTGTAATGGCGAAAAAACACGGAGGAGATTTTTTTCTTAATTCGTATACACGCTTAGTTGCTGACAACCTCAATGATAAAGCGGCAAACTACCTAAAAGCGTATTTGAAAAATAACAATATTCAAATCAACAAACAACCTGTTCAGCGCTTAACCCGAGGCAAATTATCCGCCAATATTCTGGTCTTAACATCATCAGGTACTAAAGATTTACCTGAAGAAGGCTACCGACTGAAGATCACACCGAATAAAATTACTATCGCCGGCAAAGGTGCGGGGTTGTTTTACGGCGTCGAAACATTTTTGCAATTATTGCCACCGGGAAATAACGGGCCGATAAAAATACCTTGCGCCGATATCGAAGATTATCCCCGATTTGCCTATCGCGGGTTTATGTTGGACGTATCCAGACATTTTTTTTCAATCGATGAAGTTAAAAAGATCATGGATAAAATGGCCGCCTACAAACTTAATAGCTTTCATTGGCACTTGGTAGATAATGATGGCTGGCGTATAGAAATAAAAAAATATCCTAAGCTTACTTCTATCGGCGGTTTTAGAAATACGGCAGTAACGGCGGGCAACCGCGATTGGTTTGATCAGTCGGTTTATGGCGGTTATTATACACAGGAGCAGATCAGGGAGGTTGTGAAATATGCATCAGACAGATATATCACTATAATCCCTGAAATTGAAATGCCGGCTCATTCCAAGGCAGCCCTTATGGCTTATCCGGAGCTGATGTGCGAGCCGGCAACGACTGAAATAGGAAAACGAAATCACGAGCTTACCTACTGCCCGTCTGAGCAAACATTTCATTTTTTGGAAGATGTGCTTACCGAAGTTATCGATCTTTTTCCCAGCAAGTATATCCATATTGGAGGCGATGAGGCTAATAAGGCACCGTGGAAAGAGTCCGCATTTTGCCAACAGTTAATAAAAAAAATGAATTTAAAAGATGAAGATGGCCTGCAAAGCTACTTCATCCAGCGGGAAGAGCATTTTCTTAATTCAAAAGGCAGGAATATAATTGGCTGGGATGAGATATTAGAAGGTGGTTTGGCTCAAAATGCCTCGGTGATGAGCTGGCGAGGGGAGCAAGGGGGGATTGCTGCTGCCCGATTAAAACATAATGTGATTATGACACCCGGCAGCAATGGCCTTTATTTTGACTATGCGCAAAGCAGATCGGATATGGAGCCGATCAATATCGGTGGCTACTCTTCCTTAGAAAAGACCTATAACTATGATCCTGTTCCGAAAGAGCTGGACGAAAATGAAAAAAAGTTTATTGTGGGGGTGCAGGGTAATTTATGGACAGAGTTTGTATTGACACCGGCTAAGTTGCAGTATATGACTTTCCCAAGATTGTTCGCGCTGGCAGAAGTTGCGTGGTCGGCGGTAAGCCGTAAAAACTATAACAATTTCGCTACTATCCGCCTGCCATTGCATTTGGCAATGTTAGATAGATCAGGATTTAACTATCGTGTTCCTACGCCGTTAGGCATTAACGATACTACTTTGACTGGGTCTAAGTTCGCTTTTAATTTAGCACCGCCATTGCCTGGGGCCAAAATATATTATACGTTAAATGGGAAAAAACCCGGAGATACAGATAATGAATATAGCGATACGCTTAATTTCAACATCCCTGCTGGAGAAAAAAGGGAATTGCAAACACTGGTCATCTCTCCTTCAGGCAGAAGAAGTGTAATCACAAAGGTCGTCATGACAAATCCTGATAATTAAGACGATTGATTAATTTGTATTATTCGTTAAAACGAAACTAATAAGCTTATAAAAAATCTGACGTGCAAAAACATAAACTTAAGATAGGATTATTCGGCATCGGTTTGGATGCCTATTGGGAACAATTTGAAGGGTTAAAAAAACGTCTGGAAGGTTATTTAGCCGAGGTCGAAAAAAAGCTGATAGCAATTCACCCAGAAATAATCAATCTCGGGCTTATCGATACGGTAGAAAAGGCTTTTGATGCCGGCAGTGCTTTTAGAAAGCAAGATGTGGACCTCGTATTTCTTTATATTAGCACCTACGCATTATCATCAACTGTCTTGCCGGTTGTGCAGCGCGTAAAGGTGCCGGTTATCATACTTAACTTATCGCCCGGAGAAGCAATTGATTATACAGCTTTTAATCAGATGGCAGACCGCACTAAAATGACCGGGGAATGGCTCAGCTATTGTTCCGCTTGCCCTGCCCCTGAGATCGCAAATGTCTTTAACCGGACAGGTATCAGGTTTCACCAAATAACAGGGATGTTGCAAAATGACCCCGAATGCTGGAATGAGATAAAAGAATGGATACACGCGGCCAGCGTAGCTCATACCATGGCCTACAACCGACTGGGCTGCATGGGCCATTACTATGGCGGGATGCTGGATATATATACTGACCTGACGCAACAATATGCTTTTTTTGGTGGTCATATTGAAATGTTGGAAGTAGACGAACTTGCAGCGTTACGTAAAGAGGTAACAGAACAACAAATAGCCGAACGAGTGCTGATATTTTACCAACAATTTGACGTGCAGCAAGATTGCTCCGCTGCTGAATTGGAAAGGGCTGCACGCACTTCCGTGGCGCTTGATAAACTGGTAGAAAAATACCAACTGGGGTCTCTTGCATACTATTATAAAGGCACGGGTAATTTAGATAATGAAGATACGATCAGCTCTATCATTTTAGGTAATTCTTTATTGACGGCAAATCATACACCTGTAGCCGGTGAGTACGAAATTAAGAATGCACAGGCGATGAAGATTATGGACAGCTTTGGTGCCGGCGGATCATTTACGGAATATTATGCAATGGATTTTAAGGACGATATCGTCTTGATGGGACATGACGGCCCGGGGCATATCGCTATAGCTGAAGGAAAAACAAAAGTTAAACCATTGAAGGTGTATCATGGTAAAGTGGGTCAGGGCCTATCGGTGGAAATGTCTGTAAAAACTGGCCCAGTCACCCTACTGTCGGTAGTTGATCAACCAGGCGGAAAGCTTATGCTGTTGGTAGCCGAAGGTGAAACGGTCGCTGGTCCGGTATTGGAAATAGGCAACACCAATAGCAGGTATCGATTCAGCATTGGCGCACGCAAATTTGTAAATGATTGGAATAATCACGGCCCGGCCCATCATTGTGCCGTCGGTGTTGGTCATATTGGATCTAAGCTATTTAAACTAGGAGAATTATTAGGGATAGAAGTGATAAAAGTATGTTAAACGAAGAGGGAATATAATGAGGGCGATGTTATGATAGACGTGTTTCGTAAATATTTTAATGCTAAACAATTAGAGCAATTAGGAGAAGTTCAGCCTAATTGGGGCGTAAATGTGTTAAACGTAGGGCATAATATTCATCCGGTCAACAAAAAATATCCTGATGCGGATCATCCTAATCCCTATTTTTTTGATTGGTCGAAGGGAAGGATATTAGACGAATACCAACTGGTTTATATCGCTTCAGGGAGCGGGATATTCGAAGCTGAGCAGGTAGGAGCGGTCATAGTTGAGCCAGGGACGGTATTTATGCTTTTTCCGGGCATTTGGCATCGCTATAAACCTTCGCTTGAAAAAGGCTGGGAAGAGTATTGGGTTGGATTTAGCGGACAGTATGCGGAATATTTGATGCAACAGGATTGTTTTAATCCGGATACGCCGCTCATTCATCTTGGCTTTAACGCAGAATTTTTTAATGTATTTATTCGTTTGATAGACACGCTCAAGTTTGAAGGTGTGGCATTCTCCCAAATGGCGACTTGTTTGACAATCCAATTGTTGGGCCTGGTATATGCTTCGGCGCTGTTAAAAGAAAAATCACATAATCGTAAAGAACACATTATTAATAATGTAAGATATAAAATTCACGAAAGTTGGTCAAAATCGTTGACTATGGAAGACTTAGCAGCACAACATAATGTGAGTTATGGTTGGTTCCGAAAAGCGTTTAAAGAAATAACCGGGATTTCCCCAGGGCAATACCAACTAAATTTGAAAATTGAAAAAGCCTGTCAAATGCTGGTGGAATCAAATTTTTCTGTGTCAGAAATAGCTTATCTTAACGGATTTGAATCTGACTATTATTTTTCGCGTGTTTTTAGAAAAAAGATTAACGCGTCACCAACGAAATATAGGGAACAACATTTAAATAAACCTGGTTAATGCAACTAAATTAAGGTTGTCTGAAATAGACAACAACGGTTCAATTAACCTGATAATCTATACATAAACTTTAGTTTCATTTTTGATATGACGATCACCAGACGAAAATTTATTGTTAACTCTTCCATCGCCGGCGTTAGTCTCGGCCTCTTTTCCTCATCAGACTTATTTGCTTTTGATAGCGAAATGTTTAGCTATGAGTCATCTTTTATTAAACTGCAATTAAACAGGGAAAAACCAAAATTTGATTATTTTTCAACGGACAGCCTAGGAAAATCAGCTTTTCAGACTAATCCCATTTTAAACAAGCCAGAGCCCACTATTGGAAACGCCTATAAAACAATAATGGAAAAAAACACCGTTGCTTATTTTATGGGTGGCAATAGAAAATATCAGGTTTGGAAAGTGAAATGTTCCGAAAAGACGATCCGTTTACAGACGAACTGGCAGGCAGGGGCGGCGCCAGAACCGTTTGTTATAGAACTGGCCCAAAAAATTAATCATAGCACGGTATTAGGCAATGTCGCCGGTAAGAATCTTTTAAAATTCCCCTGCGTTTTGCATTTGCCCGGTATGGGGACTTTCGAGGTGCATTGTAGTGATCGGGATACGCTGTTAACTTACGATGCGTCCAGGGAAAAAGGCGAGCCCTTTGTTAAACTATCATTTGCTGGCGCTACTGCGGATAAACCAGCTATTGTCTACACGCTTATTTCTACTGCCATTTACCCTGAATCAAAAAAAATAGAAACCGATGACCGCTTTGATGGTTATCGTCGCAATTACATAAATATTTTTCAATTGAATCCGCAAATACAATGTTTGGCGAACAATAGCGCCAGTGACACTTGTGCTTTTTGCTTGTTTTTATACGCGGAAATGGCCAGGAAGTGCCCTGAATTAGTAAAAGGGTTAACAGCAATGGATCTGATACGTAATTCATGTGATCAATATTTGAATGGGATGTTGGGATATGGGCAGGTGGGGTATAAGGTGACTGGCTGGACCAGTAAATTTGACTCGTGCGATAGCGCGCCCTCGCTGATTATGGCAGCTTGTTATTATATTATGGACACTAAGGATTATGAATGGGGCAGGAAAAATTATGCTGGAATAAAAGCTTGGGCAATCAAAATGATGGCTACCGATCATAACGGGAATGGGCTAATTGAATATGGTTATTCAGGGAATTCGGGAAGTTGGCGCGAGAAGCAATTTAAACGCCCTGCAAACTGGTGGGACACGATAGGGTTTGGTTATGAAGACGCCTATTCGAACGCGTTAGCATACCGTGCTTGTAATTTATTGGCAGATGTGGCTTTAAAATTAGATCAAAAAACCGATGCTACTAATTTTGCCAGGGTTTCATGGAAAGTAAAGTCAAATTATTATAAAAACTTTTATAATCCTGAGACCGGGGTTCTTGCGGGTTGGAAAAGTGAGGATGGGAAGTTGCATGATTATTATTTTACCTTTGTTAATAGTCTGGCAATTTGCTATGGTTTAGTTGACAAAGAACAAGCTATCGGGATAATGAAATCTTTACTTGCTAAAATGAAAGCCGTAGGTTATACGGATTTTAAATTAGGGTTACCGGGTAATTTGATCCCAGTAAGAGATGAAGATTATGCACACGCGGACCGACGTTGGGGATGGGGTAAAGATGCTGAAGGTAAAGATGGCTTTCAAATTTATGAAAATGGAGGTGCTTCAGGATGTTACGTTTATTTTACGTTAAAGGCACTTTTGGATTTGGGAATGAAGGAAGAGGCTGAAATGATCCTGATGCCAATGTTAGAAAGCTACAAAATTGGCGATTTTGAAGGATATTGTCCAGGCAGTCAAATGACCAAAGACTGGAAGACGTGGAACGGCGAGTGCTGGGGATATGAAGGCTTCCTGGTTGATAATTATTTGCCGTTTTTAGCGGTAAATTATTTATAGTATAGATTTATAATCAAATCATTAATAGCTACCGCTCTTGCGGTAGCTAAATGGTGAGACGCCCATATGTTTTTTAAAGACCCTTGAAAAGTAGAAAGGGTCATTAAATCCTACTTGAAATATGACTTCGTTGATCCTTACCTTGGTGAAATGCAGCAATTGACAGGCTTTTTGTATGCGTAAATGATTTAAATATTCCATCGGTGAATATCCGGTATCTATTTTAAACTTTCTTGAAAAAAAAGAAACTGATAAACCGGCACTTTTAGCGATATCTTCTATTGAAACCATTTCTTTTAAATTATTTTGCATAAACAGCACCGCTTTTTCTGTCGGTGTTTCAATTTTTTCGGTCTCCATATCAGCCACAAAATTTTCCGGCATAATAAAAGAAGCTAAAAAATAGTGTAATGACATATTGGCAAATAGTAGGTTAGGAATCGAATGGCCATTAAAAACGGCATCGAATATTTTATTAAACAATAGTACACGATCATTAGAGAATAAAGTGTTAACTGGCTGTTTATTATTTACGCCAAGTACAATGTTATTGATCTCACTGGCATTCCCGCCCGAAAGATGCATCCAATAGATTGACCAGGGATCGCTTTCTCCCGTACCATAGCTATGAGGAGTGCCCGGTGGTATAATAAATACATCACCGGCATTTATTGTCAGCCGATTGTCAGGCATATTAATCCATCCTTTTCCATCTGTGCAATATATTATGATAGCTTGGTTAAATCCATGAGACCGGTTGAAGTAATGATTAGTAGCTTTAGGGTAAAATCCCATTCTTGTAATGAACAGTTTTGATATTAATAAATTTGTCTGACAGCTATTTATTAATGTTTTTGATGCTTCAACTATTTTTTGTCCATTAAAACCCTGACCTAGTCTTTTCTTTTGATCCTTAGTGTTCATTTATTTGATAAATATTTATAAAGATAAAATAATCCATGTTTTAAATTGTAACGGATATTTTTTTTGGGTAAAATAATGCGAATTTCATTGAGCCAATTAAGAATACTAAAACTACGGGACTATGAGTATGAAATCTAAAGATGATTACCAGCTATTAACGATTTGGATTGAAGGGAATGATAACGCCTATCAGGAACTGTTTAACCGGTATTTTAAGAAACTGTACTATTATACGCTGAAATTAATACCTGATACTGATCTTGCCGAAGAAATCGTATTGGATGTGATGTTAAATATCTGGCAAAAGAAACACCTATTAAATGCAGAATTATCGTTATCAGCTTATTTATTCAAATCTGTAAAAAACAAGTTAATTGATCAGCTCCGGCGTAAAACCTTACAAATTGAGTCTATGGGTGATAATTGCAATCAATATGCCTCTAATGTCGGAGCTGATGATGCGCTAATTTGCAAAGAACTGGAGGATATTTACCAGTCTGGCGTAGCAAAGCTTCCGCCGCAAAAGCAACTTATTTTTAAAATGAAAAGAGAGGATGGGTTGACTTATAACGAAATAGCCATCAAACTGAACCTATCAAAAAATACCGTAGAAAATCATATGGGCCTTGCTTTGAAGTTCTTAAAAAACATTATCAAATATTAACCCTCTGTTAGCAATCGCTCAAAAAAATGACTGCATAATTTTTGAGCCCCATAGATACTAATTCCACTACCGAATTGCTGGCTTTATAGCTATTTGCGATTGATCGAAAATAAAATGCCTGAGCTACTGGTGGTATTTTTATTTATATTCGTATTTAAGGTATGGATAATATTATGGCAAAACCAATAAATAAGGAACTTTTGATCAAATATGTCAAAAATGAATGCGACCCTGAGGAGTTAGAACAGGTGAGTACTTATATATCGGAGCCTGAATTTGTTCTTCTCCTAGGCGAAATTCTAGAGTCGGATTGGAATGATTTTAACCCGCAGACCCAAGACGATAGTAAGTTGGCAGGAAAGCTTCTTGAAAAATTTTACAAAAAAAATAATATTAAATAATCCTCTACCTGCCATGATAAAAGTATTAAAACATTCCTTACTATATGTTTTTTTGTTTTTTATTTCAAGCTGTGTTAATGCTGCTGGTAAACAAACCACCGTGCCGGCTGTAAATGATAGCCTTAAACAATTGCTTAGAAAAGTTGCTGATTGGCAAATTAATTCTTTAGACAGAAATGGATATAAATGGGCTGTAAATGAATGGGTTTATTCTACCTATTATTTGGGATTATTTGAGACGGGCGAATTTTTAAAGGAGCCTGATTATATTAGCAAAACGCGTTACTATGCCGAAAAATCTTCCTGGAAGGTTGGAAAAGAAAACCGCCGTTTTTTCGCGGACGACTACCTGATAGGGGATCTCTACAGTAAACTATATAATAAGTATCATGATCCTACAATGATCGCAGATTTCCAGCAAATGGCAGACGAATTGATCGCGCGAAAGACGGATGAATCGCTGGAGTTTAAAAATATGAACGTGTTTAGGGTTTGGGCCTGGTGCGATGCTATGTTTATGGGACCGCCAAGCCTGCTTACACTGGCCAATGTGACTGGTCAGAATAAATACAGGCTATTAATGGATAGTTTATGGTGGAAGAGCTATGACTACTTATATGATAAAAAAGAACATTTGTATTATCGTGACAGCCGTTTTTTTGAAAAAAGAGAAAAAAATGGTGAAAAGGTATTTTGGGGAAGAGGTAATGGCTGGGTATTGTCAGGTTTGGCCAGAGTGCTTGAGGCGATGCCGGTGAACTTTCCCAGCCGAAAAAAATATGAAGTATTATTTAAAGATATGGCGGCAAGGATAGCCGGACTACAGCAAACTGATGGTATGTGGCGCGCAAGTTTGCTCTCGCCAGAGACCTATCCTTCCCGGGAGACTAGCGGTACGGGACTTTATTGTTACGCTTTGACCTGGGGCATCAACCACGGTTTTTTGAACAAAGCCAAATATAAACCGGTAGTTAGCAAAGCGTGGCGAGCTCTAAGATCCTGTGTTCAGCCTGATGGCAAATTGGGGTTTGTGCAAAAGATTGGTGATCAGGCAGAAATAACCACTGATCAGGATACAGATGCTTTTGGTGTAGGCGCTTTTTTATTAGCCGGAACCGAAATTGCTAACCTTAAGTAGTATAATTTTAGAAAAGTGCCGATCTGTAAAACCGTCCGTTTTAAGTCTCTATCCATTAATTTTATCCCATCTTTTGAGAATAAATATAGAATTATCAAATAATAATTCTATTTAATAATTTAACTGGGGGTGCACCCAAATATTGCCGTATTGTATAATAGGAGCTAGGAAGATAAGCCTTTATTTACTCTCCGCGCGTGGTTGCGTATGTTATAAATTGGTCGAGCCCCCTCCCCGGGGGCTCTATTTTTTTGCAACTCAACTGCGGAAGATAAAACCCAACAAAAAACTTATGACCTTGCGTTAACCCAGACAAAACGACTTGCGGTTATACAGGAACATTTGATACCGTCGGGAAAAACTTACACACCTATTGGCCGCTCCTTGGCTTACCCTTTGACGCTTTTAAATTGTTTTCAAAAACAGCACCGATGCATGAGTTATACGGGAGGATATATCCGCAGCAATTTAGAGCCGCATTAAATAATATGATAAAAGACAAGTCAAGGGCCGGGACCTTTGATGCCATTGGTTGGTTGCAATCAGTAAATATGATCACATGGTCGATGTTGGCGTATATATCTACAGCGAGTCTTTACTTATGTTCAGAAGGGTTTTTTATGGTGGTTTTACCATACCATCGACAAATTCTGGAAGGACCCCTTAGATCGCAAAGCTAAGAGGGTCTGGAAAAGGAGAAAAGGTGCAAATGAATATGCACAGGATTAGGCGCTAGTTTAAAAGCTTGAAACGACACACCCAGCCACCGCCCTTGGCCATGTTTATTTTTAAGTGATCATCTCGTTTTACTTCATACTTAACCAGGTCATAATCGCTGCCAACGCGGTTTGCATTAATGCCATCAGTAAAAATTTCTGCTTGGTACTTTTTCCCTGGTTCAAGGAAATTAAGGCGTATATTTAGTTCGCGTTCGGTCCAGTTAGTCATCGCACCTACATACCAGTCTGTTCCTTTCCTTCGTGCTATCGCTAAAAATTCGCCGACTTTTCCTTCTATTGGCACGGTGTCGTCCCAAACAGTCGGCACCTCACTTAAAAAATTTAATACCTGTGGCTCTTTCTGATAAGCAGTTGGAGCATCAGCCAGCATTTCAAGAGGAGCATAATAAACTACATACATTGCCAATTGGTGGCAACGTGTACCCTGGCTCGTTGGCCTGTTAAATACCTGTTTCCAGTCTGTTTGGTTGTAGTTTTGCATAGCTCCCGGAGTATAGTCCATACTGCCCGCAAACATCCGGATAAATGGAATAGAAACGTCATGTTGAGGGGACACGCCGTTCTTGTCAAACTTATTCCATTCCAAGCCCTTTACGCCTTCCACATTTATATTATTAGGATAAGTTCTTGACATACCTGATGGATGAAAAGCTCCATGAAAATCAACCAATAGTTTTCTCTTGGCAGCTTCCTTTAAAAGACGCTCATGAAATTCGATCATTACCTGATCATCACGATCCATAAAATCGACTTTTAAACCTGCTATACCCCACTTCTCACACATATCAAGCGCGGGTATCATTTGTCTGTTTAGTGTATGCCAAACACACCATAATATAACTCCCACATTTTTTTTGTGAGCATAGCTGATCAATTCCTCCATATCAAGGTCCTTAGTAGGTTTTAACAGATCAAATGGATCACTCCAGCCGTCATCCAAATTAATATACGAGAGATGATTTGCTGCGGCAAAGTCAATGTAATATTTATAAGTAGCTGTATTAAAGCCGGTTTTAAATTTTACATTTGATAAGTTAAGCGCGTTCCACCAATCCCATGCAACCTTGCCCGGCTTTATCCAGGACTCATCACTAAGTTTTGACGGAGTTGCCAATAAGTATACCAGTTGATTAGTTAAAATATCTTTATCCTGCTCTTCAAAGGCAATCAGCCGCCAGGGGAAACTACGCTTGCCAACGGTTTTTGAAATGTATGGTTCTTGAGTTTTAACGATCATTCCATAATTATTGTACCCGCCAATTTCAACCTTTTTGGGATAAGCGGCATGTACGCCTGCTATAGTATTAACAGCAACGGAGTCTGCAGCTACTGTTAAACTGGGATAATTAAACAGATCAGATTCATGGAGTAAAATGTTTAAGTTATTGGGCCCTTTTACCAACAATGGAAGGCTGGAATAATTAGGGTTTTGTTTATAGTCAGATATTTTTTGAATGCGATAATCAGACTCTGATAGGATAGGATGAAAAAAAGCCCCGTAATTATCCGCGAAATGATATTCCGTTTGCTCGCTTTTTATCAATATATCGCCTTTTATATTAGTCACGAAGCGATAGGCGAATCCTTCATTGTATACCCGAAAAATAATGCTGTAGTCTTTAGCGCAATCTATTTTTAACTCGTTATAATGATTTCTTAGTGCTTGTTTGATCCCATATAACGGGTTGGTTATTTCGTCAACAGAACTGGTTGTGGCTTTTATAATTTGTGGATCAGTTCCTATTATAGTGCCATTGGTCAATGTCATAGAAAGAGCAGACGGGAGGATTATCTTTTTTTCTCTGAAGTCAATGCTATATTTAATGTCTTTTCCTATACTGATTGTGACACTGATGCTTTTATCAGGAGAGGTTAACAAAAGATCCTTTGCAGAGATTGTCAAACAAGAACACAAAAGCACAACAAAAGTGAGGTGTATTTTTTTCATGATTTATCGGAATGTAGTAAGCTATGTACTTTAATACGCATATTCCCAACGCTACCACCAGCTCATAGGTATTCTTCATTGTTGAAAGGGGTGACAATTAATTATATAAGCCAGATAAACCAAAAAGTCCAGTAGAAATAACATTTTATATCTTTTTAAGGGTTTTGTCACCCCGTATCTTTACTTAACAACCAATTATTGTAGTAATTCAGCTTATAGAATGATATCTAATAAATCGTTTATGTATGGATATAAAATTACTTAAGGATAACGAACTCGTAGATCTATGGATCGACGGGGACGAACGGGCGTATCAGGAATTATTTAAGCGCTACTTTAAGAAGTTGCATTATTATGCTTTGAAAATTGTTCCTGATAAAGACGTTGCCGAAGAGATCGTGTTGGATGTTATGCTATGTATTTGGCAAAAAAAACATTTGATAGACAATAATTTACCCCTTTCTGCCTATTTGTTTAGATCAGTGAAAAATAAACTAATAGATTTTTTGAGAAAACGAACCTTAAATACCATATCGATCGACGAAAATCCCATTCAATTTAAATCAGGGCTAGAAGCTGATCAGGGCTTGTTATATAAAGAACTGGAACTTAAATATATCAGGAGCGTTGAAAAATTACCACCGCAAAAGATGCTCATTTTTAAAATGAGCAGAAACGAAGGCCTCACTTATCAGGAAATAGCAATGCAACTGAATTTATCCAAAAGCACGGTCGAAAACCATATGGTAGCAGCATTAAAAACTTTAAAACGATTTATTTCACCGTATAATTAAATCGCATATTATCAATAACTAATAAATAGTCAGGTTTTGACTTGGATGCGGAGGTTATATTGATAGCTTATAATTAGCATGTTATTATTAGGAATTGATATAGGTACCTCATCTGTAAAAGTATCGGTAGTTGACGCTGCTACACAAAAAACTGTGGCCACAGCGCAATACCCCGACGAGGAATCGCCGATAACCGCCCTGCACCCGGGCTGGGCCGAGCAATCGCCGGATATGTGGTGGGAGCAGGCACAGCAGGCTATTGCTAAGTGTAATACTTCGGGCAAGTACAATCGGCAGGATATCGCGGCTATTGGTATTGCTTACCAGATGCACGGTTTGGTATTGGTTGATAAAGATCAAAACCTATTACGCGATAGCATTATCTGGTGCGATAGCCGTGCCGTTGAAATTGGTCAGCAGGCATTTGATGCCATCGGGCATGAAGAATGCTTGTCGCATTTGCTTAATTCGCCCGGCAACTTTACCGCCAGCAAACTGGCCTGGGTAAAACAAAACGAGCCGGCTATTTACGACCGTATAGACAAGA
>JAZKBY010000004.1:0-104295 GCA_040388395.1 Bacteroidota bacterium
TGCACCCGTTAACTTGTACCGCCTTTAACGCGGATTTTGACGGTGACCAGATGGCTGTGCACGTACCACTTGGTAACGCCGCAATATTAGAAGCTCAGGTATTAATGCTTGCTTCGCACAACATTTTAAACCCTGCTAACGGAACACCTATTACCGTTCCATCACAAGACATGGTGCTTGGTTTGTACTACATAACCAAAGGCCGTAAAACTGATGAGACACGTGTTGTACAAGGTAGCGGTTTAACTTTCTATAGTGCCGAAGAAGTTATTATTGCTTACAACGAGCGTAAATTAGACTTGCACGCTTTCATTAAAGTTAAAACTAACGTTAAAGAGCGTGACGGACATATAGTAAATAAAATTATTGATACTACTGTAGGTCGTGTGTTGTTTAACCAACACGTACCTGTTGAAGTAGGTTATATAAATGAACTGTTAACCAAAAAATCATTACGTGATATTATTGGTGAAGTAGTAAAAATTACCGGTATGGCACGCGCTGCCCAGTTCCTTGATGATATTAAGGAATTAGGATTTAAAATGGCGTTCCAGGGTGGTTTATCATTTAACTTAAAGGATATCAATATCCCTGCTGAAAAAGTTACCTTAATTGCACAAGCTTCTAAACAAGTAGAAGAAGTAATGGGTAACTACAACATGGGCTTTATTACCAACAACGAGCGTTATAACCAAATTATCGATATCTGGACCCGTATCAACAACCGCTTAACAGCGAATGTGATGGACATCCTGAGCAACGATAATCAGGGCTTTAACTCTGTTTACATGATGTTGGATTCTGGAGCGCGTGGTTCTAAAGAGCAGATCCGTCAGCTTGCAGGTATGCGTGGTTTGATGGCTAAGCCTCAAAAATCAGGTTCAGGTGGCGAGATCATTGAAAACCCTATTCTTTCAAACTTTAAAGAAGGTTTGTCAGTATTAGAGTACTTTATATCTACCCACGGTGCACGTAAAGGGTTAGCGGATACGGCGTTAAAAACAGCTGATGCTGGTTACTTAACCCGTCGTTTACATGACGTTGCACAGGATATGATTGTAGGTATGGTTGATTGCGGTACTTTAAGAGGTATCTACACAACTGCGCTAAAAGACAACGAGGATATTGTTGAGCCATTATATGATCGTATTTTAGGCCGTACATCTTTACATGATGTGTTTGACCCTATCACTAACGAGTTGTTAGTATCAGCTGGTCAGGATATCACTGAAGAGATTGGTAAAACAATTGAAAACTCTCCGTTAGAGGGTATAGAAATACGTTCGGTATTAACTTGCGAAAGCAAACGTGGTGTTTGTGCACTATGCTACGGCCGTAACCTTGCAAGCGGTAAACGCGTGCAAAAAGGCGAGGCTGTTGGTGTAATTGCCGCACAGTCAATCGGTGAGCCGGGTACACAGTTAACATTACGTACATTCCACGTGGGTGGTACCGCATCTAACATCGCGGCCGAGTCACAGATCAACGCTAAATTTGATGGTATCATCGAATTTGAAAACGTTCGTACTGTAACTTACCAAACTGCCGAAGAAGGTGCTGTTGATGTGGTATTAGGTCGTTCTGGCGAGTTCCGTATAGTTGAAGAAGGAAGCAATAAAGTTATTGTAACCAACAACATCCCTTACGGTTCATACTTATACATTAAAGATAACAGCAAAATTAAAAAAGGCGACCGTATTTGTTCATGGGATCCATACAATGCGGTTATCATATCAGAATTTGCCGGTGTGGCACAGTTTGAAGCCGTATTAGAGGGTATCACTTTCCGTGAAGAATCTGACGAGCAAACAGGTCACCGCGAGAAGGTAATTATTGATACCAGGGATAAAACTAAAAACCCTGTTATACAAGTTGCCGATACTAAAGGAAACGTAATTAAAGGATACAACATCCCGGTAGGAGCCCACATAGCAGTTGATGAAGGCGAGAAACTACAAACAGGACAGATCATCGCAAAAATACCTCGTTCAACAGGTAAAACACGCGATATCACCGGTGGTTTACCACGTGTAACAGAGTTGTTTGAAGCACGTAACCCATCAAATCCTGCAGTGGTAACTGAGATTGACGGTGTCGTAACTTTAGGTGGTGTTAAACGTGGTAATCGTGAGATCACTATCGAATCAAAAGACGGACAAATTAAAAAATACCTTGTTCCATTGTCTAAACACATCCTTGTACAGGATAATGACTTTGTGAAAGCCGGTATGCCGTTGTCTGATGGTTCAATATCACCTGCTGATATCCTGGCTATTAAAGGCCCGGCTGCAGTACAGGAGTACTTAGTAAATGGTATACAAGAGGTTTACCGTTTGCAAGGTGTGAAGATCAATGACAAACACTTCGAGGTTATTGTTCACCAAATGATGCAGAAAGTAGCTATCGAAGATGCGGGCGATACCCGTTTCTTAGAGAAAGAAGCTGTTGACAGCTGGGATTTCATGCTAGAGAACGACGATATCTTTGACAAAAAGGTAGTTGTTGATCCGGGAGATTCAACCAGCTTAAAAGCAGGCCAGATACTATCTGTACGCAGGCTACGCGACGAAAACTCTATTTTAAAACGTAAAGATTTGAAATTGGTTGAAGTGCGTGATGCTATAGCAGCTACGTCAAGCCCAATGTTGCAAGGTATTACCCGTGCATCATTAGGGACTAAATCGTTCATATCAGCAGCATCGTTCCAGGAAACTACTAAGGTTCTTAACGAAGCAGCAATTGCAGGTAAGAAAGATAACATGCTTGGCTTGAAAGAAAACGTTATTGTTGGTCACTTAATTCCGTCCGGAACAGGTTTACGCGAGTACGAAAATATCCGCGTAGGTTCTCAGGAAGAATTTGATCGCTTAATGGCGTCAAAAGCTGAAGAAGTAGAAGCTTAACATTTAACAAGCAAAATAATAATTAGCAAGCCTTCCGTGAAAACGGAAGGCTTTTGCTATTTTAGCGCTATGGAAGAACAAAACGAAAATCAGTTAAATATTGAGCTTTCTGAAGAAATTGCGGAAGGTACTTATTCAAATCTTGCAATTATTACCCATTCAAACCAGGAGTTTGTGCTTGATTTTATCCGTGTAATGCCCGGCACGCCTAAAGCAAAAGTAAAATCGCGCATAATTATTACTCCTGAACATGCTAAAAGGCTTTTAACAGCGCTTGAAGATAACATAGAAAAATACGAAGCGGCAAATGGCCGTATCAAAATACAACAAGAGCCATCGGCATTCCCGATGAACTTTGGCGGCACAATGGGCCAGGCGTAAATTAGGATAGCATAACTATCTTTAATTACAGATATTTGTTTCTTATTATTTATCTCAATATAATTAATGTCCACATTCAATTTCCCGGATCGTAAGCAGGTAAAAATTTGTGTAATAGGCGACATGATGCTGGATCATTACATTAATGGTTCATGTGATCGCATTTCGCCGGAAGCACCGGTACAAATTGTTGATGTATCAGGCGAAACCTATAGTTTAGGTGGTGCAGGCAACGTGCTAAAAAACTTGCAGGCTTTTGGATGCCAGGGTTCATTAATAAGTATTAGTGGTAATGACGATTCGAGCCAGATAGTAAGCGATGAGCTGGAGAAAATTAAACCAATTTTTTATCACCTGGTAAAAGACAGTAAACGAAGAACAACAATAAAAACCCGTGTTATCGTAAACCGTCACCAGTTAATAAGACTGGATAAAGAAGACAAAATATATTGCAGCGATGCTATCGCCGAAGAAATATTACAGTTTTTACGAACCCAAATCGGTGAGATTGACGTATTAATACTATCTGATTATTGTAAAGGGGTGCTAAGTACCTACCTGGTAAAAGGAATAATTAAATTATGTGCTGATAATAAGGTTATTACCATTGTTGATTCTAAGGAAAAAGACCTGTCAAAATATTACGGTGTTACCGTAGTTAAACCAAATAAAAAAGAGGCCTCATTAGCATCAGGGATAAATATTGTAAATGATGAAACGCTGGAACAAGCCTGCATGAAAATTGCTGATGTTACCGCCTGCGAAACGGTTATAGTTACGCTTTCAGAAGATGGTATAGCAATATATAAGGACAATAAATTATCAAAAAAACCAACCAAGGCGCTTGATGTTTTTGACGTTACAGGCGCAGGCGATACAGTTATAGCTGCTTTGAGTTTTGCATTGGCCAATAAATTAAGTATATCAGAAGCTTGTGATTTTGCTAATACAGCTGCGGCAATTGTAGTTGCTAAATTTGGAAGCGCGGTAGCGACGCTTGACGAAATTAATAATTTAAACCGCTAATAACCAAAGACAAACAATGGTTTACAGGTATACAGCATTAATTAAGATAGTCAACCTCTTTGTTGATTATTTAGTGTTGAATATCAGTATGTTTATAACTTATTTGGTTATAGATAAGCCTCAGAATTGGGTAGGGAGCAGTAAATATCTACCCATTATTGTTGTTTTCAATCTGATATGGCTACTGTCAACAAATATTAGTGGTTTATATGAACGGGTACTAAACAAAGACTCGATAAACACTTTTAAGGCCTTTTTCAAGACTTACCTGTTATTTGTATCCTTATTGTTTTGTGTCGTAATTATTATTGGCGCACAGGCCTATTCAATTACACGCATCTATTTATTTATTGCAATAGCTTTGTTTGGTTTTTTGGTTGGCGCGTGGAAATTAATTTTCCTGGCCATAAGAAAGAGCAAAAGAAATTTATTAATGGATTCCAGGAATATAATTATTGTTGGATCCGGACGTATCGGGCAAAATATATTTGAATATTTTGAATTTCATAAGCACAGTGGTTACAAGGTCTTAGGTTTTTTTGATGATAAGGCAGCGCGTGTGCCCGATATCGGTTTGTACTTGGGCAGTATTGACGATTGTATAGAATATACACTTGAAAATGGCGTAGACGAAATATTTTGTGCGCTGCCCAGCTCACAGTCAGACCGGATAGAAAAATTGATGATAGAGGCTGATAAGCATCTCATACGTTTTAAGATAGTGCCTGAGTATTATATTAACCCCAAACGATCGATGTATGTGCAAAACTTCGATCACATCCCTATTATTTCAGTAAGGCAGGAACCTTTAGAGAGTATGGCTAACAGGTTAATTAAACGTGTGTTTGATGTTGTATTTTCATTGTTTGTGATAATATTCATATTTAGCTGGCTCTTCCCCATATTAGCTATTATAATAAAATTACAATCGCGTGGGCCGGTGTTCTTTGTGCAAACACGGTCGGGCAAAGACAATAAACCATTTAAGTGTTATAAGTTTAGAAGTATGCGTGTTAATACTGACTCTGATAAGCAACAGGCAAAACGTGGAGACGCACGCATTACACCTATTGGGGCATTTATCCGTAAAACAAGTTTAGATGAATTCCCGCAATTCTTTAACACGTTAATAGGTAATATGTCAGTAGTAGGCCCGCGGCCGCATATGATCAGCCATACCGAACAGTATTCGCAGTTAGTTGATAAATTTATGGTGCGTCATTTTTTAAAACCAGGTATAACCGGCTGGGCGCAAATTAGTGGGTTTAGAGGTGAAACTAAAACTACCGAAGATATGTTACAACGAGTTGAAGCTGATGTGTGGTATCTTGAAAATTGGTCATTTTTGCTTGATCTTAAAATTATATTTCTAACTTTTTGGAATGTTGTAAAAGGTGATGAAAAAGCCTTTTAAGATAAAATATGTAATTCAAGAAACAGTTGTTTTTACAAACATGACTTTAAAATATACCAATCAATAAATAAAAGATGGAAAAAAGCTCCAAAATATATATTGCAGGTCACAGAGGAATGGTTGGTTCGGCCATTTATCGTAAACTGGAAAAAGAAGGGTTTACAAATATCATTACCAGAATATCTGCAGAACTGGATTTGCGGAATCAGCAACAAGTTGCCGATTTTTTTACAAGCGAAAAACCTGATTATGTATTTTTAGCAGCGGCAAAGGTTGGAGGAATTATAGCTAACAATACGTACAGGGCAGAGTTTTTATATGACAATTTGCAGATCCAAAATAATGTTATTCATTCATCGTATGTAAATGGAGTTAAGAAATTAATGTTTTTGGGTTCAAGTTGTATTTATCCAAAAATGGCGCCACAACCACTTAAAGAAGAATATTTATTAACAGGTTTGCTTGAGGAAACCAATGAACCCTATGCAATTGCAAAAATTGCCGGGATAAAAATGTGTGATGCTTATAGAGCGCAATATGGTTGTAATTATATTTCTGTAATGCCAACTAACCTATATGGATACAATGATAATTATCATCCCCAAAACTCACATGTATTGCCCGCTTTAATAAGAAGATTTCATGAAGCAAAACAGCAAAATATTTCAGAAGTAATTATTTGGGGTTCGGGGACCCCTAAACGTGAGTTTTTATTTGCTGATGATTTGGCAGATGCCTGTTACTACCTAATGCAGAATTATGACGAAAAAGGGCTTGTAAACGTTGGCACCGGCGAAGATTTATCTATTAAAGATCTGGCTTTACTTGTTAAGGATATAATAGGCTACACGGGCCAGATACAATTCGATGTAAGCAAGCCAGATGGCACACCACGTAAATTAATGGACGTAAGCAAACTACATAGTAAAGGTTGGAAGCATACTGTTGAACTGGAGAACGGAATTAAATTAGCTTATCAAGATTTTTTAAAAAAAAACGAAATAATAGTAAAATAGTTTGAGGCTACCTATTAATTTATGAGCCTTGCGCTCATCTGCCCAGGTTTTAAGGAATATGATATTGCAATTTTTTATAGCCTCTCTTTCACAGGGGAAATTTGATGCAATAATACTTGCCGTATCACATAATTAATTTAAATAATACTACTATAAAAATATAAAAAAACGACTATCAATATTATTTAACATTAAATGAATATTAGACAATAATATCGCTGACGAATAATTATAAAATTGTATTTTATACCTCGTAAACCGGTTAAATTGCTATTTTTGCAAATATCAGGTATCGATAATGTAATTGTTCTACTGCAATTATTATAAAATAATGAATAAATTTAAAACCTACTTATCTATACTGGTTGTTGTTTTCAACCTTTTAGCATTTTCATCAGCCTTTGCCCAGTCACTGCCACAAAATTTATCAACTTTTAATGTTGATGATTATTCCGATGCACAGCTAAAATCAGTGTTGCAAAATGCGCAGTCGCAAGGTATAAACGATGCTCAATTATTACAAGTGGCACAAACGAGAGGGTTGTCTGCCATCCAGGCACAACGTTTACAAACAAGAATCGCTGAGATAAGGAAAAAGGATGGTGGTGGCAATACCGCTATTACTGATACTTCTGATAATCAATCCTCACGTAAAGTAAATGCATTACAGAATAATGATGCACAGGATGATAAAGTGCCTTTGTTTACCAATCAATCTAAAATATTTGGAGCCAGCCTTTTTAGAAATAGTAAGGCAAATACTTTTCAACCTAATTTAAAATTAGCAACACCGGTAAACTACATTGTAGGGCCCGACGATAAGCTTCATATAAGCGTTTATGGCAATTCAGTGGCTAACTGGCAACTTACTGTATCGCCCGAAGGCAATATTAACATACCAGGAGTTGGTGTATTAAACGTTGCCGGGAAAACTATTGAGCAAGCTACTTTAGCCATAAAAAGCCGCTTAGCGGCAAATAATTATGCCATTGACAGGGGAACATCTGTGCATGTTACATTGGGTGATATCAGAACTATCAATGTTATTTTGCAGGGCGAACTGATTAAACCGGGTACATACTCATTGCCATCACTATCAACAGCATTTGATGCCTTATTTTCTGCGGGAGGGCCTAATGATATCGGTTCATTTAGAAAAATAGAAATTATAAGGAATAACAAAGTTGTCAGCAAGCTTGATCTGTATGATTTTATAGTAAATGGGAGCCGGAAAAGTAATATAGTTTTGCGTGATCAGGATATTATACATGTGCCTCCTTATGGAATCCACGTCGAGCTAAAAGGCGAAGTAAAGGTTCCGGCGATATTTGAAACCATCCCGGGAGAGAAATTGCTGGATATTATAAATTATAGTGGCGGCTTTACAGATCAGGCTTATACAGCGCGCATCAAAGTAGACCAGGTTAGCGATAGGCAACATCGTTTTAAAGATATAATTGAAGAAGATTATAACAGATATACACCACTACGTGGTGATAAATATACTGTGTCACGAATATTGGATAGATACGAAAACAGGGTTGTAATAAATGGTGCAGTTTTCAGGCCCGGAGAATTTGAATTACAGGACGGCCTTACTTTATCAAAACTTATAAAAAACGCAGGTGGTTTAAAAGAAGATGCCTTTACCGGGCGTGGAAGTCTCGTCAGATTAAATTCCGATAATTCTATACAGCAATTATCTTTTAACGTTGAGGATGTATTATCAAATCCATCATCTGACATTGTTTTGCAAAGAGAGGATAGTGTTTCTATTATTTCGGTATTTGAGCTGCATGACAAATACAAAGTAACTATAAAAGGACAGGTAAGAAGGGCAGGCGATTTTACGTATGCAGACAGTATGAAAGTAGCCGATTTAATTATTAAAGCCGGGGGATTTGCGGAAGGTGCAAGTGCTAAACGTATAGAAGTGTCGCGACGGGTGTTTGATAGTGATCCCAGTCAAAAAAATAGCAGGGTGGCTCAGGTGTTTAGTGTTAATGTAGATTCAAAGTTAAAATTTGAGAACATTAACTTTTCGCTTAAACCTTTTGATATTGTATCGGTTTACACCTTGCCCGGATATGAAACCCAGAAAATTGTTAAGGTTGAGGGCGAAGTTATCTTCCCTGGGTATTATACAATTGAGAAAAAGAACGAAAAGATTTCAGATCTGATCAAAAGAGCAGGGGGCTTGACTCAATCAGCAGATGTTGAAGGCGGCAGTTTAAAAAGAGATAACGCCGCAGTTTTAGGTGTAGACAAGACCAAAATAGACACAGTGGCACTTAATAAAGAACGTAATGACCGGTTAAAAAGATTACAGCGTACCTATAAGGATACTGTAAATATTGCCGATACTTCTCAGTTTAGAAATAATTATGTAGGTATTGATTTGAAAAAGATCTTACAACGTCCAGGCCAAGGTGAGGATTTAATTTTAGAAAACGGGGATGTGTTAAGAGTGCCAAAAGAACAACAAACCGTTAGAGTAAATGGAGAGGTGCTTTATCCAAGTGCGGTAGTTTACAGCGGTGGCAAAAGTTTTAAAGGATATGTTCTTAATGCCGGGGGATTTTCACCAGGTGCGTTAAAACGTGGGGCATATGTTGTTTATCCTAACGGCACGGTTAAGGGCACAACCAAATTTTTATTCTTTAATAATCACCCCAAAGTTAAACCCGGGAGTGAGATTTATGTACCTAAAAAACCTGTTAGCAAAGGAGATACCGGGCAATTGATTTTAGGTTACACCACTGGGCTAGCCTCATTGGGTGCTATAATATTAGGAATATTAAGTTTAAAAAAATAATCAGATTAATGACTCAGAGTAATAACGGATCGGATGAAATTTCGTTAAGAGATTTAATTCTGAAAGTGAAAGGTTGGTGGATTTACCTTTTATCTAAATGGGTAATTATTTTAATTGCAGGGATAATTGGTGGTGCTTTAGGATTAACATATGCCTGGTTTAAAAAGCCAATTTATAAAGCAGAATTAAGTTTTGCATTACAGGATGAGAAATCCGGGGGGGGGCTTAGCAGTGCTTTAGGTCTGGCAAGTCAGTTTGGGATAGATTTAGGGGGAACCAGTGCGGGTGGTGAATTTTCAGGAGATAATTTACTCCTATTAATGAAATCACGTTCAGTGGTAGAAAAAGCATTGTTAACATCGGTAACAATTAACAGCAGAAAACAAACTTTAGCCGAATTTTATATTGATTTTAATGGGTTCCGCAACGATTGGAAAGGTAAACCTGAAGAAAATATTCAGTTTTTACCCGATGCCGATCGCTCAAAATTCACTTTAAAGCAGGATAGTGTATTGGGGCTGTTTCAAAAGGCCTTAATTACAAATAATTTGAGCGTAGACAAGGTCGATAAAAAATTAAGTATAATTTCACTTAATGTAAGATCAAAAAATGAAATATTTTCAAAATATTTCGCAGAAATATTAGCTAAGGTGGTTTCTGATTTTTATGTGCAGACCAAGACAAAAAAAGGAACCCAAAATGTAGCAATCTTACAACGCCAAACAGACTCTGTGCGCAGATCATTGAACGCCGCTATATCAGGTGTTGCATTATCTACGGATAATAACCCTAATCCCAATCCTTTTCAACAAATCCTTCATGTCTCATCTCAACGAAAGCAAGTAGATGTACAGGCAAATACGGTTGTTTTGAGTGAATTAGTTAAAAATTTGGAAATAGCTAAAATGTCTTTGTTGCAAGAAACCCCTTTAATACAAATAATTGATAAGCCAATTTTACCTTTAGAAAGAGAGAAATCAAACAAATTTTTTGCGATGATTATTGGTGCTTGTTTATTAAGCTTTCTTGCTGCCATCTATTTAATAGTGAATTTATTTTATAAAAAATTAAACATCAGTTGAAGATAAATCAGATAACAATCATAGGCTTGGGATATGTTGGACTTCCACTAGCTATAGAATTTGCAAAAAAATATTCAGTTATTGGGTTTGATATAAATGAAGGTAGGGTAGCTGAACTTAATAAAGGTTTTGATCGTACTAAAGAGGCAGACCTAGCGACTTTAAATAATATATTATCTCAATCGCAGAAAGAAGATATTGGATTAACTTTTACATCAGTTCTTGAAGATATAAAAGATAGTAATATTTTTATTGTAACCGTACCAACACCAATTAACCAATTTAAAGCACCGGATTTAGCACCTTTGTTAGGTGCATCAAAAATGATTGGTACGGTTTTAAAAAAGGGGGATATAGTAATTTACGAATCAACAGTTTACCCAGGGTGTACTGAAGATGATTGTGTACCGGTTTTGGAAAAGTTTTCTAAACTAAAATATAATGAAGATTTTTTCTGTGGCTATTCACCAGAACGTATTAATCCCGGCGACAAGGTTAACACACTAACTAAAATAAAGAAAGTAACATCAGGCTCTACTGCCTATATAGCAGATGTTGTAGATGCTTTATATTCAAGCATTATAACGGCAGGCACTCACAAAGCCCCAAGCTTAAAAGTAGCTGAAGCTTCAAAAGCTATAGAGAATGCACAACGTGATGTAAATATATCTTTTGTAAACGAATTAGCTTTAATATTTGATCGAATAGGAATTGACACTACAGATGTTATAGAGGCTGCAGGAACAAAATGGAACTTCTTAAAATACAAACCCGGTTTGGTTGGAGGGCATTGTATAGGTGTAGATCCTTATTATTTAGCACATAAAGCAGAATCATTAGGTTACCATCCGCAGGTTATCCTTTCGGGGCGTAGAGTAAATGATAATATGGGAATGTTTGTTGCTAATAAAGTGATTAAATTGATGATTCACAAAGGACATAAAATTAATGGGGCCAAAGCATTAATTTTAGGTGTTACCTTTAAAGAAGATTGTCCTGATATTCGTAATTCCAGGGTTATTGATATTTATAATGAGCTTAAACAGTTTGGATTAAATGTTGATATCTACGATCCTCATGCTAATCACCGCGAAGTTAAAGAAGAATATGGTATTAATTTGGTTGGAAATACAAACCAACAATACGATGCCATAATTTTAGCAGTAAGCCATAAAGAATTTATCCAGCTTGACTTTAGAAAGTTAATAAATGACCACAATACAGTGATCTTTGATACAAAGGCTTGCCTGGATCGTAACTTAATTGATGCGCGCTTATAATGGAAAACATACAAATGGTTGACTTAAAAAGTCAGTACCTTAAAATTAAAACTGAAATTGATAACGCCTTATTAGAAGCTGTAGAAAACGCTAATTATATTAACGGACCACAAGTAAGTAGCTTTGTTGAAAGTTTAAAAGCATTTAACAAAGTTGATGCAGTTGTAACTTGTGCAAATGGCACAGACGCATTGCAAATTGCTATGATGGGTTTGGGCTTTAAGGCTGGAGATGAGGTCATAGTTCCGGCGTTTACCTATATCGCAACGGTTGAAGTGATTGCTTTATTAGGCTTGGTTCCTAAATTTATTGATGTTAAAGAAGATACATTTGAGTTAGATTATTCAAAACTTGAAGAACTTATTACACCTAAAACGGTTGGTATTATTCCCGTTCATTTATTTGGACAATGTTCAAATATGGAAGCCATTCTTTTAATTGCAAAAAAATACAATATTGCAGTTATCGAAGACACAGCCCAGGCAATGGGTGCCGAATATGTATATAATGATGGTTCAAAAAAGTTTGCAGGAACAATAGGAGATGTTGGAACAACATCATTTTTCCCATCAAAAAATTTGGGCTGTTTTGGTGATGGGGGAGCTTTATTAACTCAAAACGCAGAGCTAGGAAAAAAACTACATATAATAGCCAATCATGGCCAACGTAAAAAATATTACCATGAAACAATAGGCGTAAATTCACGCCTTGATACTATCCAGGCTGCGATTTTAAACGTCAAAATACAACATTTAAACAAATATGCAGAATCAAGGCAAGAAGTGGCCCAGCTGTATAACAAAACTTTATCGGGTATTTCAGAATTTGTAATTCCGGTCAATGCACCTTACTCTACACATGTTTATAATCAATATACTTGTCGCGTATTAGCAGGTAAAAGAGATATACTTAAAACATATCTTCAAAATAAAGGTATACCTACAATGATATACTATCCCGTACCTGTTCATTTGCAAGAAGCTTATCTTATATATGGATATAAAGAGGGTGATTTCCCGGTGTCTGAACGCTTATGTAAAGAGGTAATTTCTTTACCAATCCATACAGAAATGAAAGAAGAAGTGCAAAGTTATATTATTAAGCATATTATTAGTTTTTTTAAATAAATGGGAAATAAATATTTTGTTCATGAAACTGCTATTGTAGATAATGGTGCAGACATTGGAGAAGATGTTAAGATATGGCATTTTTCACATATTATGTCTAATTGCCAAATAGGCGATAAATGTAATATTGGGCAAAATGTAGTGATTTCTCCGCGTGTTAAGCTTGGAAAAAACGTAAAAATTCAAAATAACGTTTCTATTTATGAAGGTGTAACCTGTGATGACGATGTTTTTTTAGGTCCATCGATGGTGTTTACCAATGTAATTAATCCACGAAGTGCGGTAAATAGGCGAGACCAATATCTGAAAACGCATGTAGGTAAGGGGGCCTCAATTGGGGCTAACGCCACAATAGTATGCGGGCATGATATTGGTAACTATGCATTTATAGGTGCCGGTGCTGTTGTTACAAAAACAATAAGCCCTTATGCATTAGTAGTGGGTAATCCGGCAAAGCAAATTGGTTGGGTTAGTGAATATGGGCATAGGTTAAAATTTGATATAAACGGATTAGCTTTTTGTGAAGAGAGTCAACAGGAATATCTTTTAAAAAATAATGCAGTAACACGAATAAAATAATGGATTTGGATAAAAAAATAAAATTTGCAGTTATAGGCTGCGGTCATATCGGTAAAAGGCATGCCGAAATGGTTAGCCGAAATGAAGAAAGTGAACTGGTAGCTTTAATTGATGTTAAAGATAAAAATGAATTAAATATTGAAAGCTATTCTGTTCCATTATTTAAAACACTTGAAGATTTTTTCACATCAGGAATAAATGTAGATGTGGTAAGTATTGCTACCCCAAATGGTTTTCATGCAGAACAAGCTTTAAAATGTTTAGAACATAAGAAGCATATTGTAGTTGAAAAACCAATGGCGCTAACAAAAGCCGACGCCGAAAAAGTCATTTTTAAAGCCTTGCATGTACATAAACATTTGTTTGCTGTTATGCAAAACCGTTATTCGCCACCTTCAATATGGATTAAAGAACTCGTAGAGAGTGGTAAACTGGGTGAGATATATATGGTTCAATTAAACTGCTATTGGAACCGTGATAACAGATATTACAAACCAGAAAGCTGGCACGGGAAAAAAGATCTGGATGGCGGAACCCTCTTTACACAATTTTCACACTTTATCGATATTATGTATTGGCTGTTTGGAGATATTAAAAATATTCAAGGTAAATTCAATGATTTTAACCACGCAGATCTAACAGATTTCGAAGATTCAGGATTTGTTAATTTTGATTTCCTTAATGGCGGTATGGGTTCATTAAATTATTCAACCGCTATCTGGGGGCAAAACCTTGAAAGCAGTATGACCATAATTGCTGAAAACGGATCAGTAAAAATTGGTGGACAGTATATGAATGAAGTAGAGTACTGCTATGTTAAGGACTATCAAATGCCTGAGCTTGCTCCAACTAATCCGGGGAATGATTACGGTGCATACAAAGGATCAGCAGCAAATCATCACTATATAATAGAGAATGTTGTAAACGTATTAAAAGATCGTTCTCCTATAACAACAAATGCTTTGGAAGGATTAAAAGTGGTAGAAATAATAGAAAGAATATACAATTTAAAAAAATAAAAATGAAGGTAGTTATTTTTGCCGGCGGAATTGGGACAAGAATTTCTGAAGAATCTATTTTAAGGCCTAAACCTATGATTGAAATAGGTGGCAAACCTATCCTATGGCATATTATGAAAATCTATTCGCATTTTGGAATAAATGATTTTGTTATATGTTTAGGCTATAAAGGCAATGTTATTAAAGAGTACTTCATAAATTATTTTCTTTATAATTCAGATATTACTGTTGAGGTGAAAAATAATAATTTGAATGTGCATTTTTCAAATGCCGAATCGTTTTGTGTTACCCTGGTTGATACGGGATTAACAACAAATACTGCCGGGAGATTGAAAAAAGTTAAACAATATGTAGCAAAAGAAACCTTTATGCTTACTTATGGAGACGGTTTAGCTGATGTAAATATTGATGCCTTATTGGCCTTTCATAGAGCGCATAAAAAAATGGTGACTTTGACCGCTGTGCAGCCACCCGGCAGATACGGAAATATCGAGTTTGAGGCCGATGGCCTTGTTAATCATTTTCAAGAGAAACCGGAAGGAGATGGTAGTTGGATAAATGGAGGCTTTTTTGTAGTTGAACCAGAAGTTTTCAATTACCTGGAAGATGATATGGATGAAATTCAATGGGAGAAAAAACCATTGCTTGAAATCGCATTAGACAATCAACTTGTTGCTTATAAACATACCGGATATTGGAAGTGTATGGACGCCATGCGAGACAAAATTGAGTTGGAAGCCGAATGGGAAAATGGTAACGCAAAGTGGAAAATATGGTAGCAACGAATGGTTTTGATCTTTTTAAGGGAAAAAAGATCTTAATTACCGGTGATACAGGTTTTAAAGGATCATGGTTGGTAATATGGTTGTTAGAGCTTGGAGCCGAGGTATATGGCTATTCTCTGCCAGCACTACATAAGGACGATAACTACATCAGGTGTAATTTGTCGGGCAAAATCAATCATTTAGATGGAGATGTAAGAGATTATAGTGCAATGGTCGAATACTTTAAAAGCGTTCAACCAGAAATAGCTATCCATATGGCGGCTCAAGCGCTAGTGATCCCGTCTTATACAGACCCCGTAACTACTTTTGAAACCAATGTTATGGGGACTGTTAATTTTTTTGAAGCTGTTAAACTTACCCCGTCAATTAAAGTTGCAATTAATGTAACAAGTGACAAATGTTATGACAATAAAGAATCAATATGGGGTTATAAGGAAATTGACCCTATGGGAGGAAAAGATCCATATAGTGCATCAAAAGGCTGTTCAGAATTAATAACCAGCTCTTACATGAGTTCTTTCTTTCAAGATACTGCTACAAATATTGCTTCTGTAAGAGCAGGCAATGTTATTGGAGGCGGAGATTGGGCTGAAAACAGAATTATACCCGATTTTTATAGAGCGATAAAATCTAAATCGGAGTTGATAATAAGAAACCCATATTCAACACGACCATGGCAATTTGTTTTAGAGCCAATAAGAGGCTATTTAACGCTTATAGTTGCGTTATTCAACGATTATGGGAAAAATAAAAAATTTCAAAGTGGTTGGAATTTCGGCCCCTCAGATGAAAATAATGTCTCAGTAGAAGAACTGATAAAAAATATAATAAATAGTAATGGCGGCCATGGGAAGTTTTCTATTCTTAGCAGGGCAGAAGCAGCGCAATTAAAAAAGGAAGCAACGCTTTTAAAGTTAGATATTTCAAAAGCGAGAGAGTTTCTCAATTGGAAACCCGCATTAAATCTACAGCAAACAGTTAGTTTCATTGCAGATGGATATAAAACAGATTTAGAAATCGCTGATGATGAATCATTCTATCAATCACGGTTAAAGCAAGTCCAGGCATATACCCAATTAATTAACAGATAGTAATGAATGTTATTATTACAGGTGCTTTTGGGTTTCTTGGATCTTATGTTGTAAAACAATGCGCTAATTTGGGGCTTAACCCTATTGTACTTAAAAGAAAAGACTCTGATAAGGAAAGATTAGAAAATTGCGAGTATGTCGCTTTTGAATATGATGATATTGAAAATGATGATGTAATTAGAGAAGTAAGTAAGTATAATCCGCAAAGTCTTATTCATATTGCTTGGAAAGGTATAGATAGTTCTACACGAAATAATGAAGATCAAATTACCTACAACCTGCCCTTTTCAATTACTACTATTGAATTTGCAAAAAAAGTAGGTTGCACACAATGGATAGGAATTGGTTCATTATCAGAGTATGGAAAAATTACGGAAAAGGTTGATGAAAATAGATGTACCAGTCCGTCCTCGCTTTATGCCAAATCAAAACTTGCAACATGTTGGGCAAGTTCTGCATTATGTCAGGCATATGATATGAAATGGGCTTGGATTAGAGTTGGGTCAATTTATGGCCCTGGAGACGCGGATAATTGGCTGATACCATATGTAATTAATTCTATCTTAAATGGTAAAACTCCTGAGTTAACCTTGTCAGAACAAGTGTGGGATTATTTAAATGTAACTGACGCGGCAAATGCTGTTTTGCAAATAGTTAAAAGTCGAGCAGAGGGAATTTTTAATTTAGGGTCTGGAAATGAGATAACGATAAAGCAATTAGTTGAATTAATTGATGGCAAATTAAATGCCGCTGTAAGACCGAAATTTGGCGCAAAACCTTATAGTTTAGAGCAAGTTATGTATATGGCGGCAGACATTACAAAAATAAAACAAACCACCGGCTGGGAGCCTCAGATAGGGCTCTCTGATGGACTTGATGAAACTATTCTTTCTTTTCAAAAAAAAAATAAACAAAAAGTAAATTAGATGAAAAATAACAATCATTGTCGATTATGCAAGGCTGAACTAAATTCGACACCCTCATTTGTATTAAAAAACTTACCCTTAGGTGTACAATACTTCCCTGATAAAAACGAACTATCTAAAGATCACCCGGTAGAGTTGGACATTTATCGCTGTGAATCATGCGCTTTCGTACAGGCATTTGGTAATCAGGTTGTATATGAAAGTGAAAATAGTGCAGCAACCAGCATATCACCATCAATGATGGATCATAAATATCAGCAAGCTGAAAATTTCCTGAATAAGTATAGTCTTAAAGGTAAAAAAGTATTTGAAGCAGGATGCGGTGACGGGCATTTTTTAAAAATGTTGAAAGATGCGGGAGCACAACTTGCTGTTGGAGTAGAGCCATCTGTGAAATCTAAAGAAAGCTCAAACTATAAAAATGATGTAACGATCTATTCTGATTACATTACTCACGATAAAGTTATACCTGAAGGCCCTTTTGATGCATTTGCTACTTTTCACGTAATGGAGCATTTGCCAGATATACACGATTTTATATCAGGTATATCAAATAATTTAAAAGAAGGCGGAATTGGATTTGTTGAAGTTCCAAGTTCAGAAATGGTCGAGGATGAATTAAGATTTTATGATATTATTAATGATCATTTAAATTACTTCACACTGAGAACTATGCGCTTGGCGTTTGAAATGCATAATTTTGAAATATTAGATACCTATAGAGATTGGAATGGTGAGCATAACGTAACCATAGTTAGAAAACTAAAAAAATACGACTACCAAGCTATTAAAGACGCCAAAAATAATACAATAAAAAATTTAGAATCTGCTTTAAATGAATTTGATGAAGGGGGAATTGCAATATGGGGCGCAAGCATGCATTCGCTTACATTACTTTCTCAATTTACTACTGATAAAATAAAATATGTTATAGATTCGGCAGTATATAAACAAGGTAAATACACACCGGTTACGCATTTTCCAATTGTTTCTCCTAAAGAACTGGAAACCAACCCGGTAAAATGTATTATAATAATAGCTCCAAGATTTGTCGATGAAATTGTTGATGATCTAAAGAACAAAATTAAGTTTCAGGGAACAATAGCTATATTAGATAAAGAAGAAATCGTTTTTAAATAAATACTATGACAGTAACAGAATTTATAGTTAAGTTTTTAAAAAGCAAGGGCATATCATGTGTTTTTGAATTGTCTGGAGGGATGATTATGCAATTAATCGATTCTATCCATTTAGACGGTACAATTAAACTTGTTACTGTACACCATGAACAAACATCTTCTTTTGCAGCTGATGCTGTTGGTAGGATGACAGGCATACCCGGAGTTGCAATTGCTACCAGTGGTCCTGGTGCTACAAATTTACTTACAGGTATCGGAAGTTGTTATTTTGATTCTTCGCCGGCTATATTTATAACAGGTCAAGTTAATATAAAGGAACAAAAAAATGATAAAAATATACGTCAGCTTGGTTTTCAAGAAACCGATATTGTTTCGATGGTAAAACCAATCACTAAGTTCGCATATAAAATAACATCAGCAGGCCAAATACCCGAATATCTTGAAATGGCCTATAATATTGCTACATCTGGTAGGCCGGGGCCGGTGGTAATTGATATCCCGATGGACGTTTTTAGAGCTAATATTGATGGTGATATCTACAAAGAAGAAAAAATTGCGACAAGCAATTTTGACATAAATAGTAAAGCAGTCGAAGAATTAATTGACGATTTAAAAAAAGCTCAACGTCCATTAATACTGGCAGGAGGTGGCATTAATTCAAGTGGAACATTACTTGAGTTTCGGGAAATTGTAAAAGAACTTAAAATACCTGTAGTATATTCATTGTTAGGTGTGGATATTTTATCCTCTGATGATGAATTTAAAGTTGGAATGATTGGTACTTATGGAAATAGGTGGTCTAATATAAGTTTGTATAATAGCGATTGTGTGTTGGTATTAGGCAGCAGATTAGATATACGCCAGACTGGAGCCGACACTGTGTCTTTTAAAGCAAATAAGACTATATATCATGTTGATTGTGAGCCGGAGGAAATAAACAACAGGGTGATAGGTTGTAAGCCTATCATTGCTGATTTAAAAGAGTTTATTCCACTGTTTCATGAAAAAATCAAAAATTACTCTTTTGAAGCAAAACAAGACTGGCTTGAAAAAATCAGTACATTAAAGGCCACCTGGCCGGATACCAATGAGTTGCAAAATATAAAAGGTATAAATCCTAATGTATTTATGCATGCTTTATCTAATTCCGATATTGATTTTTCTGCCTATGCAGTTGATGTTGGTCAGCATCAAATGTGGGCTGCCCAATCAATTGACATAAAACCCAACCAACGATTTTTAACGTCTGGAGGTATGGGGGCAATGGGTTTTGCGTTGCCTGCAGGTATTGGAGCCAGTATTTGTACACCTGGTAAACCGGTTTGTGTAATTGCTGGTGACGCAGGGTTTCAATTAAATATTCAGGAATTGCAAACTATTGTAAGAAATAATCTGCCCATTAAGATTATTGTTATAAATAACAATTGTCACGGTATGACAAGGCAATTCCAAGAAACCTATTTTAAAGAACGATATCAATCAACTATTTGGGGTTATAGTGCCCCCGATTTTACTAAGGTGGCTCAGGCATACGGGATAGATTCTGAAACAATTTATAATGAATCAGAAATCGATTCTAGTCTAAAAAATATGGTATCTTCTTCTAAGCCATTTTTATTACAAGTTATGATTGATGCTTTCACAAATGTATACCCAAAACTTGCGTTTGGCCTGCCTATGTCTGAAATGGAACCGTTTGCAAAACCAATGGAAATGGAATCCACTTAATTTAACAGCGAATAAAGCGATCGTTACGAAACCATTAAAGGGAAATTTTAAAAAGCATGAGTTCAGAGGGGAGATTATCAATTTATAAAAAAAACTTATTAGATAAATATCAATCTACCTTTCTTTTAAGCCGAATTTGGAACTTAGTAGGATATCTTATTACTTTTTTTGTAGTATCAAATTTTTTAGGAAGAGTTGAACAAGGGTACTACTATACATTAAATAGTTTAATAGCTCTTCAGGTTTTTTTTGAACTGGGGTTTTCCTATGTAATTGTTCAAAAATCAAGTCATTTACACAGTTTATGGGTAAATAAGCCAACCCATGATAAATCTTGTCCCGAATATAAAGAAGCATCAAGCTTTTTTTTATATATAGTACAGTGGTTTAGTTGCTGCGCCTTTATTTTTATAATAGTATTAATAGTAGTAGGAAACTCTTTTTTTTCATCCAAGACACATGTTAATGATCCGTTAACATCTATATGGTATTTTTTAATAGTATTAACTGCACTTAACCTTATACTAACCGCTGTATTGAGTTTTTTTGAAGGATTTGGTAAAGCACTCCATATTTATAAAATTAAGCTATTTCAAAATATTTTTTCACAATGTATACTGTGGATTGCTATATATAATGGCTTGGGCTTAAAGTCTATAGCCTTCTCTAATTTCACGCTTTTTGTTGTTGGCATAATATTAGTATTAGTTAGCTTCAGAACTGATTTGATATCGTTATTTAAAGCCAGGAGCAGTAAATTTGTTTACTGGGTTAAAGATTTATTTAAATATCAATCAAAAGTTGCATTAAGTTGGATAAGCGGTTACTTCCAATTTCAATTATTGGTTCCCATTATCTTTCATTATAGGGGTGCAATTGATGCCGGAAGAATGGGTAATACTTTTACCTTAGTATCCGGGATAACTGCTTTGTCTTTGTCTTTAATACAGTCTAAATCTTGGGAGTATAGTTCATTAATTGCTGTAAAGAATTATGAAGGGGTAAACAAAATTTTCAAAAAAAATCTATTACAAATATTATTTGCAAGCGTTTTTATTGGCATAGGCATGTATGCCCTTATTATAATTATTAATTATAAAGGGTACGGCATAGCTCAAAAAGTTTTGCCGCCCATCCCGTTTTTGCTTTTTATTTTGGCAACAATATTTAACGTAATTATAGCCGGCATTGCCATTTATTTGCGGGCATTTTTAGAAGAAAAACTAATGGTTGTTTCACTTTCAACCGGGTTATCTATGATTTTATTATTGCTATTGGTAACACCTAAATATGGATTATTAGGGGTTTCAATAGTTTATTTGTCATGTACATTATTTATTGGCCTTTTAGGTGCAGTATACATCCTCCGGCAAAAACTTAAATCACTCAAATAAGCATGCTAACAATTGCTATACCAACATATAACAGAAATAAAGAAGTCGTTGATACTATTCTATCAACTTTACCACAATTAAATGAAAATTGTAAACTATTAATTATTGATAATGCTTCCAGTATATCTGTTTCTGATTCTTTAATTGAGCGGGGGGTTAATTTAAAAGATTACAATTATACTAAGCTTATACAAAATGTCACTAACGTAGGTGCACAAGCAAACCTTTTGAGATGTATCGAATTATGTGATACAGAATGGTTGTGGATTTTAGGGGATGACGACTTACCCAATACTGATGCTGTTAACTTAATATTAAAAGACCTAAAAAGCCATGAAGGGTTTACGTTTTTTAACTATTGTTCTTTAGCACATACCAGGAAAGACGAAATAATTTCTTCTGGTATCACAGAATTTCTAAATGCCTTTGAAGATTGGGGACAAATAAACTTTACTTCTTTGTGCATACTTAATGCTAAGCAAATTAAACCTTATTTAAGATTTGGCTTTCTGTATGCATATAGCTGGTCATGTATAAACGCATGTCTTTTTTCATGTATTGTTGACAAAGGAGGAAAGGCGCTTTTTTCTAAAAAAGTTATTTTATCGGAGATTGATAGAGCCAGTGACGACAATAAATGGATACCGCTAGGACCACATTTTGGAAAAAATATTTTATTAGAATTACTGCCTAATAATTCAGATAAAAAGCTTTTAGCTTCAAAAATGAACAATAAGCCAGCGTTGGAATATATTATATGTTTACTTATTGATTTGATTATAAGTTCAGGTAATAAGAAACATTACATATATATATATAATAACATGATATATAGATTGTATTATTTCAACAATAACATGTTTGCCAAAATTAAATTTTCATTTTATCGTTTATTGCTTCATAATCCTAAAATAAGCTCCAAGCTAGTTAACTATTTATTAAAAAAAAGTGGTAGGGTAGTAACCGTCAACATTAATCAATTTAATCGTACTTAGTAATAGTAGTTTATATTTGAACTTATATGATGATAACGGTATTTTTTCTTATTGTCTTTGTTTTTATTATAGTTCAGTATATAATAAACCCTACTAAGGGAATATTTATATATATACTACTTTCGTTGTTTTTTCCTTATATAACATTATTCTCAGTAGTATTCAGGTTTGAATTGTTAATTGTCCCTTTTTTATTAATTATTACTTTAATAAAAAAGAAAAAGGATTTGGTTATCCCTGTAATATTTATTGTCTGGTTTGTTTTTGTAATTTATTGCGGTATAGTCTCATTCTTTAGCGTTCCGTTTGTAGGAAGTAGTAGTGTCAATTTTATTGAATTTTATAATTACCTACGTTTTGGCGGATTAATTCTTATTGGAGCTAATGCAGATTTTAGTAACGAAGGTCTATATAAATTAAATCGCTTTTTTTTCTTCCTATCAGTACCCATTGCTTTATTGGCATTAGGCCTTGCTGCGGGAAACTCACTAGCGAGTAGTATAACGCAGAATTTTTATACTTCGCCTTCAAGGCCTGTATTTGATAATCAAATGGCCTTTATTGACATTGGCTATAGTTTTCGATCAATTGGTGTTTTTGAAAACGTTTCATATTATGCCTCATATATTTTAGTGATTTTATCGTTGGGATTATCTTTTGTATTAAACAAACAATTAAATAACAAATCAGTTAAAGCGCAATTAATAATAACAGGAGTAATTTTGCTAAACTTAATTGCAGGTATATCAGCATCTTCGTTAACTTTCTATGTAGGTGCTTTATTTATTATCAGCTATTTTTTTGTCAAAAGGCCATTATTGTCAATTAAGTTGATATCAGGCATGCTTATTATAGCAACAGTAATTGGGGCTTTTTTTTATACCCAGATAATTAATTCTATCCAGCAATATCTTGACGTTTTCCAATACCTTTATCAATCTTTCCTTGGAGGCGACAAACTGACTGAACGTTATAGTTTAGCGGGCAGGGAATATGGAGATTTGACTCAAATAATTCAAAGTAAATGGCTATTGGGAAATGGGTTTAGATATTATGATAAAATAGTTGTTAATGATTCTTTATATCTTGAGTTTTTTTATCAAGCCGGATTAATAGGTACATTAATTTTAGTAATGTTCATAGGGCTTATGTTTTTTAATACAATTAAAAAACGTGCAATAAAAGCGCATAGAATTTACTTGATCTTTTTAATTATTTTAATTACCGGAATAGGCTGTAATTCAATATCCATAGTTCGTATGTCAGAATGGTTATGGATAATAATGGGTATTACAGTTACAGCTAAATTTAAAGCCCAGGACACCCCATATTTACAAAACATAACAAATAATGATTATAGCCATTAAATTAAATAGCATTCAATGAAAGTAATTTGGGTGCACACCTTTAATCCACATGTAAAAAATTCGGGCATATTTATGCATGAATTTTTAAAATCATTTAAATCTGAAAATGATATCGATGTTGAGTTATTCTACCTAGGGTCGTTAAAAAATATACCTGAACTGTTCAATAATATATACAATCTATACACGCGAAGAAAAGAATATGATATAATCCATTGTCAATATGGCTCTTTTTGCTCCTTAGCATGTATGTTTTTACCTGTAAAAAAAATTGTTACATTAAGAGGGTCTGATTTGTTTCAATTACCGGTAGGCACGATCAAAGAAAAATTACACTCAAAACTTGCGGGCTTTTTTACAAAGGTCTCGTTAAATAGCTTCAATAAAATTATTGTAATGTCAAAACAAATGAAGCAAATGTTGCCTTTAAAGTATGCATCTAAAACAGTTGTGATTACAGATCCTATCGATATGGACAAGTTTACTGAGAATGACAAACAATATTCCAGAGAAAGATTTTTTCCTGATTTTAAAAAAAGCGATATACTGATCTTATTCACATCGATTTCTCGGAAAAATCCGATAAAAAGATTTGAAATGGCAGAGAGTGTTGTTAGAAGACTTAACGAACTAGATACAACTTTAACTTATAGACTAGTATCTGCAAATAACTTTTCTAATGATGACATGAAATATGTTTTTTCTGCAGTTGATATTTGTTTGCTTACATCAGTATATGAAGGTTGGCCAAATTGTATTAAAGAGTCTTTAGCATGCAATACCTCATTTGTTTCTACAAATGTTAGTGATTTAAAGGATATAGCTATAAAAACAAATAGTTGTTTTGTATGCGACGATAATATAGAGCATTTAGCAGAAAAAATATTTGTTTCACTAAGGCAGCCTAAAGAAGAATTGAGAAAGTATATTGAATTCTTATCAGTTGATAATATTAAAATTGAATTAATGAAAGTATATCAACACACATGTTAGTTTGGATAATAACTGTAGGTGAACCATTGCCAATTGACGGCAAAAACAGCAGGCTTTTGCGGTCCGGCCTGTTAGCTAATAGTTTGGTAAAGAAAGGACACGATATTGTATTTTGGACCTCAACCTTTAATCACACAAACAAAACACATCGGGATGATGCTGATCGTTTAATAAAATTGGATGATAAGTACCAATTATATTTAATTAAAGGGTTAGGGTATAAAAAGAACATTTCTGTTCAAAGAGTCAAAGATCACAGGTATGTCGCTAAGCGGTTTGCTGCCTTAGCTTTAACAATGCCAAGACCTGATATTATAGTTTGTTCTTTACCTATTATAGAACTTTGCGACGAGGCAACAAAATTAGGGAAGCTATGGGACGTGCCCGTTGTACTGGATGCACGTGATATGTGGCCAGACATTTTTGTTAATGTATTTCCCCCCATATTTAGGAAAATCGCGAAGAAAACAATATTCGCAAGTATATTTAGCCAGACTTATAGGGCATGCCAAAATGCTTCTGCAATTATCGGTATAACACCTAAATTTGTTGAATGGGCTTTAACCTACACTAATCGTGAAATTAAAACAACCGACCGCGATTTTCCGTTAGGGTATAGTGAAACAAATATTAATGAATCAGATTTATTAGCTGCACATGAATTTTGGAAAACATTAGGGGTTGAGAAAAATGACGGCTCATTTAATATATGTTTGTTTGCGTATATAGGTAGAATGATTGATATGCCGACGATCATTTCAGCTTCAAAAAAATTATTGAAAACAGGATACCCACATCGGTTTATAATATGTGGTGAGGGTGATATGTTAAAAGAATATAAATATTTGGCAGAAGACTGCCCTAATCTATTATTCCCCGGCTGGATCGATGGTGCTAAAATTAAGGCATTAATGCAGCTTTCCCATGTAGGCTTATTACCTTATAGAAACGAACCTGATTTTTTAATGAGTATACCAAACAAACCAATTGAGTATATGTCTGGTAAATTACCCATATTATCTTCCCTGGGCGGCACTATTGGCCAACTCTTAGAAGAAGAAAAATGTGGCATGGTTTATACAGAGGGCGACCCAAATTCTTTATTTGAAAAAGCAGAATACTTATTTAACAACCCCGGATCTTTAAATAGTATGTCAAAGAAAGCGTACGCACTTTATCAACAACGCTTTGTTGCCGATAAAGTGTATAGTGAATTGGTTAACTATTTGGAGGAGTTAACAGTAATTCATAAAAATAATAAAATTTGAAACGCTGTGTTTTAGCAGATGTTTCATAATTTCACAGAATTTTTAAAAATTATAAAAAATGGTTAACGGTATATGAAAAACTATACAAATGTTACAGAAATTCCGGGACAAAGAGCAACTAATGATCAATTGTCAACAATGATGACGAGATATCATTTGGCAAAAAAGTACGCAAAAAATAAAGACGTTCTTGAAATTGCTTGTGGTTCAGGTACGGGTCTTGGCTATATAGGTGAGGTTGCCACAAGCGTTGTTGGCGGGGATATTGATGAATCCTTAGTAAATATTGCTACAGCAAATTACTCTGGTGATAATAAAATTCATATACAGCAATTAGATGCTCAGCATCTGCCTTTTGCCGATAATAGTTTTGATTTGGTAATATTATTTGAAGCATTATATTATATACCCGATGTAGCACAGTTTATTAGCGAGTCACGACGGGTATTAAGACCAAATGGTAAAATTATTATAGCTACAGTAAATAATGAGTGGCATGGTTTTAACCCAAGCCCGTTCTCAAAGAAATATTATACAGCGGAAGAATTATTAGCAATGTATAATCAAGAATTTCAATCAAAATTATATCTTGGATTCGAAGATTTACCTAAAGGCAGTAATTTTTTGATTAGTTTTGTAAGGCGATCCGCTGTTGCGCTTGGTTTGATACCTAAGACAATGAAAGGTAAAGAATTACTTAAACGATTCTTTTATGGAAAACTTACCCCAATTCCAAATGTAATTTATGATGGTTTAGGTAAAGTAGAAAAATTAATTCCTTTTGACCCTAATAATGAGTTGCATAAAAAAAACTATAAGCAATTATATCTTATAGTTGATACAGAAAAATAATAAATAATAATAAAAATAGTAATTTATATGGCAGAAGTAAAAAGTAAGGTTGATAAAGTTCCGTTCTTTGATTATAAATATATTTTGGGTCAATATCGTGAAGAACTTACTGACATTATGATGGATATATCAAGCCGCGGTGCTTTTATCCTTCAAGATGAGTTAAGACAATTTGAAAAAAATTTAGCTGATTTTTTAGGGGCAAAGCATTCCTTAGGTGTTGGTAACTGTACAGATGGGTTATTATTAGCCATGAGAGCAGCAGGTATAGGCAAAGATGATGAAGTTATTTTTTCTTCACATACATTTGTTGCAACAGCTTCTGCAATTTATCATAATGGAGCAAAGCCAATTCCTGTAGAATGTGGTAAAGATCACTTGATTGACCCCAAAGCTATAGAAGCCGCTATCACAAGTCGTACAAAAGCAATTGTGCCAACACAATTAAACGGCCAGGTATGTGATATGGATGCAATAATAGATATTTGCAAACGCAATAATCTTATATTAATTGAGGATGCTGCACAATCACTTGGCGCAAAGTATAAAGGAAAATCAGCTGGTACATTTGGTTTAGCAAGTGCATATAGCTATTACCCGGCCAAAGTAGTAGGTTGTTTTGGTGATGGCGGAAGTGTTGTTACTAATGATGATACAATTTATGAGCAGGTTTTTTTAACACGCGACCATGGCAGGGCAAAAATTGGCGAAGTTGTTACCTGGGGCTTAAACTCTCGATTAGATAATTTGCAAGCAGCTATATTAGATTTTAAATTAAAAAAATATCCGCTTGATATTGAACGCCGTCGTCAAATAGCTTCATTGTATCAACAATATTTAGAGGATGTTACCGAAATTACGTTACCATTGGCACCCGGTGCTAATAATGACAAATATGAAGTTTTTCAAAATTATGAAGTAGAAGTAGATGCCAATGTACGTGAAGATTTAAGAGCGTATTTGAGTCAAAAAGGTATTGGCACTATACTTCAATGGGGAGGGAAAGCAGTCCACGAATTTGAAGGGTTGGGCCTGAAGTACTCGTTACCTTTTACGGAGAGCTTAATGAGAAGAGCCTTTTTATTGCCGATGAATACTTCATTAAGTAATGATGAGGTTATTTATGTGGCAGAGCACCTGCGTAGCTATTTTGGATACGGCAAATAAGTATTAGAGCATATATTCTTTTAAGCCGAAATGAATAAAAAACAAGTTATATGGATACAAAGGATTTAGCAAAAAGGATAAGAGTACATGCATTAAATATGACCAGCAATGGCGGCAGCGCTCATATAGGTTCTATTTTTTCAATTTCAGACATCTTGGCTGTTCTCTATGGTAGTGTTTTGTCTTTTGATATCAAAAATCCAAAATGGGAACTCAGAGACCGTTTTATATTAAGTAAAGGACATGCCGGCGCGGGTGTATATGCGGTTTTAGCAGAAGTAGGATTCTTTAATGTTGAAAAACTTAAAACCCATTATCAGGATGGGTCAGATCTAAGCGGTCACGTATCTCATAAAGCAATACCCGGTGTTGAATTTTCAACCGGTTCTCTAGGTCATGGTTTGAGTGTTGGAGCCGGTATGGCGCTTGCCGCAAAATTTGACAAGCGCGACAACAAGGTAGTTGTTTTACTAAGCGATGGAGAATGCGATGAAGGTTCTAATTGGGAAGCTATTTTATTTGCAGCACATCACAAATTAAGTAACCTAATAGCTATTATTGATTATAATAAGATTCAAAGCCTGGATACAACAGAAAATACTTTAAACCTGGAACCTTTTAATGCAAAATGGACTGCTTTTGGGTGGGACGTTATTGAAGTTGATGGTCACGACCATGACGAATTGAAGAAGGTACTTACAAAATCTTCAGGCAACAAGCCTGTTTGCATTATAGCACACACAACTAAAGGTAAAGGCGTATCATTTATGGAAAATCAAGTACTTTGGCATTATCGCACAGCCAAGGGAAATGAATTTGATAATGCAATGGAAGAATTAACAGCTTGATTAAATTAAAATACAATTAATACATAGTTACACTTATGAAAACATTTAGAACGGATACAGAATTACAGGTTGGAAAAACAGTCGAAAAAATTTTTCTTCGTAATCCTGATTCGGTAGAAATTAAACTGGAAAACTTTCCTAAATATGTCCGTAGACAACACCTCAAACGATTTTTAACATTATATGAAATTTTTAAAAAACTTTTACCAGTTAAAGGTTCAATTGTAGAATGTGGCGTTTTTCGCGGGTTTAGCCTATCTACATGGGCTAAATTAAGCGCCATTATGGAGCCTGAAAATTTAATACGGAAAATTTATGGATTTGACACATATGAGGGCTTTCCAAATCTTCATGAAAAAGATCAAACCGATGCGTATACTCATGAGGTTGGACATTTTTATACAGATGTATATGAAGAGTTAAACGAATTAAACGACGCATTTAATCGAGATCGTTTTTTAGGGCACATTAATAAAGTTGAACTTATTAAAGGTGATTGTGCAAAAACAATACCCGATTTTCTTGAGAAAAACCCACACCTGTTAATTAGTATGTTATTTATTGATCTTGATTTATATGAACCTACAAAAACAGCCTTAGAATATTTTCTTCCGCGGATGCACAAAGGGTCCATACTTGCATTTGATGAATTAGACAACCCACAATGGCCAGGAGAAACATTAGCCTTACTAGAAAAGTATAATATTAAGAATTTAAATATTCAATCAATTCCGGGTGATCCTTATATCGGTTTTGCAATACTTGGATAAATCAATTCTATTGTAATTATTTTAGAATCGTTTCAAATAGTATAACAAAATAATGAGAGATCATTTTATAGAACAACTCACTGCACTAGCAGCCGTAGATAAAAGAATAATTTTAATTACCGGTGATTTAGGGTTTGGTGTATTAACCAACTTTGCGTCAACCTACCCTGATCAATATATAAATGCAGGCGTTGCTGAGCAAAATATGACAGGCATCGCCAGTGGTTTAGGAATAGAAGGAAAAATAGCTTTTACATATTCTATCGGCAATTTCTGCACTTTGCGTTGCTTGGAACAAATCCGAAATGACGCCTGTTATCATAACGCTAATGTAACTATAGTTTCTGTTGGTGGCGGTTTTAGCTATGGAGCTTTAGGCTATTCCCATCATGCCACAGAAGATATAGCAATAATGCGAGCTCTTCCTAATATACGTGTGTTTGTACCTGGTGATTTTTGGGAAACTACAGAAATTACCAAAGCTATAGTAAAACTACAAGGAGTTAATTATCTACGTCTTGATAAATCATCAGCAGGATACACTAACAAAACGGATGAAATTTTCGAAGTAGGTAAAGCCCGTATTTTGCGAGAGGGTGCCGACATGACCATTCTTGCTACAGGCGGTATATTGGAAGTGGCTTTAAATGCGGCCGACGAACTTTCAGAACAAGGTATTAACTGTCGGGTGTTAAGTATTCACACGATAAAACCGATTGATAAAGAAGCTATAATTAACGCTTCGGCCAACACCGGTGGAATTATTACGTTAGAAGAACACACTGTTGATGGAGGATTAGGAGGAGCTGTAGCTGAAGTATTGATGGAAAGTGGTGTTTATCCTAAGAAATTTAAAAAAATTGGACTAGCCTCCCAATTCTCAACAATAGTTGGTAGTCAAACCTACCTCAGAGAAAAATATGGATTAGATCAAACAACCCTGGTGTCAACAGTTAAGTCTTTGGTGAAGTAAAATAATATATGATTAAGCGTACATTCGATTTTGTAGTTTCAACCGTAGTTATATTATTGCTAAGCCCGGTATTTCTTTTAACCATGCTTGCAGTGTGGCTGCAAGATTTTCAGAATCCTTTTTATGTTCCGTTAAGAATGGGGCGTGGAATGAAACCCTTTAAAATGTACAAGTTTCGTTCTATGGTGGTTAATGCTGATAAACAAGGCGGGACTTCTACATCAAGTAACGATATGCGTGTTACAGGTATTGGCAAAATTATTCGCAGATTTAAATTAGATGAATTATCACAGTTAATAAACGTTTTTTTGGGAGATATGAGTCTTGTTGGCCCCAGGCCCCAGGTTATATCGCATGTAAATGATTGTTATACCGAACAGGAAAAGCATCTTTTAGACGTTCGTCCGGGAATAACGGATATCTCATCAATCGTTTTTTCTGATGAGGGAGATATTTTAAAAGATACACCTGACCCTGATTTAGGATACAACCAATTAATTCGTCCCTGGAAAAGTAAGCTCGGGATTTTTTATATAAATCATCAAAGTTTCTTGCTGGATTTTAAGTTGATAATGCTAACTGTCGTAGCGATTATTTCAAAAGACGATGCATTAAAATCAATCAATAAGATTTTAATACAACTTAAAGCCGAACAAGAAATAATAGAAGTAGCTAAAAGAAAAAATAAATTAGTTCCTACGCCCCCCCCGGGTTCAAGTTCTGTTATTACAAATCCTGACGGAAGAATTAACTAAACTGTTATTATAACTATCAATAAAACAACAAAAATTTTTATTATTATATATAATTGATAAAAGCTAAAACAATTTTTGACATATCAATATTATACTTATAGGTTAAAAAATTACAATAAAATGGTATCTTTAATCTAATATTGATTGTGTTAAAAGTTATATTTTTAATTTACTCATGAATATTAATACATCTACTACCTTATTCAATCAAATAAATATAGTACCGCGGTGGATTATTTTTGCCCTTGATCTAGCGATTTGTTTTGTCTCATTAGCGGTTGCTTATTTAATCAAATCTAATTTCGATTTTAAAAATTTAAATCATGTAGAATTTGATCGCAATCTATTAATATCAGCCATATTAAGCACAATTGTTTTTTGTACGCTGAAAACATTTGCAGGTATTATTAGATATACAAGCGCCCAAGATTCCTTCAGGATTTTAACAGCTGTACTGATAAGTAACGGTATGTTTTTTTTAGTTAACGCCAGTTATATAGCTTTTTACAATATTTCATTAGTTTCAAATAGTATATTAATTGTTAATTGCCTAACCTGTTTTTTATTGATGGTTACTTATAGGATTATCATTAAATACTTTTTTCTTTATATTAAAAATTTGAAACTTGACAAGAAAAGAGTGATTATATATGGTGCCGGAGAAGCGGGCGTAGCTGCAAAAAGAACTTTTGATCATGATCAAAAGGTTAACAAAAATATTATTGCATTTGTTGACGATGACCAGCGAAAGGTAGGAAAGACGATAGATGGAATATCAATATTAGACGCAAAAGATTTGCCTCAATTAATTGAAGAACATAAACTGGATGAAATTATTTTCGCCTCTTACACTATCCCGCTTGAACTTAAAAATAGTGTGGTTGACATCTGTCTTGAAAACGATATAAAAGTATTAAGTGTCCCTTCTCATGATGTTTGGGCAAGTGGAAAATTGCAATCAAAACAAATACAAAAAATAAATATTGAAGATCTGCTAAACAGGAAATCAATTGAAATTGATATCGCAAACATTCAAAAGGAGTTAAAAGGAAAAAGAATATTGATTACCGGGGCTGCCGGTTCAATAGGTAGCGAGATAGTTAGGCAGTTAATCAAATTCGATACAGATTTGATAATAATGTGTGATCAATCTGAAACCGAGTTGCACCATTTGTATTTAGAGATTGAAGAAATGAACACTCAGGCAAATTTCCACGCTTTTATGGGCGATGTGAAGGATGAGAAAAGAATGGACTATTTGTTTGAAACCTATAAACCTCATTATGTATACCACGCAGCTGCTTATAAGCACGTCCCTATGATGGAGGATAATGCTTCTGAGGCTATTAAAACGAATGTTCTGGGTACAAAGACAATTGCTGATCTTTCAGTAAAATATGCGGTTCAAAAATTTGTAATGATATCTACCGATAAGGCGGTAAATCCTACAAATGTAATGGGGGCCTCAAAACGGATTGCCGAAATTTATGTACAATCATTAAATAAATCAATAAGTAATAAAGACTTTAATTTTACCAACGGCCTAAGTCATTTAAATAATACAAAAACAAATACCAGGTTTATAACTACAAGATTTGGTAATGTACTTGGATCGAATGGTTCTGTTATACCAAGATTTAGACAACAGATAGAAAAGGGAGGGCCTGTAACGGTAACTCACCCCGAAATAACCCGTTACTTTATGACTATACCAGAAGCTTGCCGTTTGGTACTGGAGGCTGGTTGCATGGGTAAAGGTGGAGAGATCTATATTTTTGATATGGGTAAATCTGTGAAAATTATTGAGTTGGCTAAACGAATGATCCGCCTGGCCGGATTGGTTCCCAATCAAGATATTAAAATTGAATATACAGGGCTAAGGCCAGGCGAAAAATTATTTGAAGAGTTACTTAATGATCACGAGAACACGATGCCTACACATCATGAAAAAATAATGATAGGCAAAGTACGAGAATATTTATTTAACGAAATTGAAGGACAAATATATTCTTTAATAGACCATGCAAAAAATAACGATGACATACAAGTAGTTAAATCTATGAAGCTGATGGTACATGAGTTTAAAAGTAAAAATTCTGTTTTTGAAGAATTGGATATGATAACTCAATCACTTTTAAATGAATAAAATTTCTTTTTTGTTAATTTTTCTGGTGTTGTTTCAAGCCTCCTGTAAAACTCAAGTTAAAAAAGAGGTAGAGGTATACAATAATGATTTTGAAGGAAACAATTTATCAGGTATAAGTAATGGTATTATTGGTCAGTTTAACAGCTCTGCAGTATTAGGCCAATATAATAACGGTAATTTTATCTTAAAGATTAATAATTTACCTAAGCATGATCTGATTACAATATCGTTTGATTTATATATACATGATAATTGGCGCGGCCAGCTGTTACCTGACGGGCCAGATATATGGCAGATGCTTGTTGATAATGCTTTATATATTAACACCACATTTTCAAATTTAAGCTGTAATGCGGGAAATATTTGTCCGCCTCAATCTTATCCCGATGATTACCCTAACAGTAATCACAACCCGCGTTCGGGCTCTTACAGGGCAGATTTACCAGGTGTTTGCAGCATGCTAAGTTCTCCAAACGGAACAACAATGTACAAAATCACAAAAACATTCAGACATATAAATCAATCATTATTATTACAGTGTTTAGATAAGTTAAATCAAAATTATCCTAATCCAAAATGCGAAAAAAGCTGGTCTGTAGATAATATTAGCATAAAAGCAATTACTTTATGAGGATTGTAAAGCTTATAGCGATATTTATATTTCTCGCAAAACTTAATGTTGTTGCACAATCTTTACCTGTTGGTACGCCACTTGAAGATTATTACAGAAGAACGCAACTAATGGGTACAATTGATACTAATGTTTCTTTTACTCTTAGGCCAATTAACCCATATTACATAAATAAAGGAACACAATCATTTAATCCTGACAGTTCAAAATATAGCGAAATACATGCTGAAAATTCATGGGTAAGTAAGAATGGGAAAATACGGGCAAATCTATTGCCTTTAAATTTTCAAACTCAAATTAATACCGATCACCCTTATGGATGGAATGATGGAGCAATGATACCTGCTAAAGGATTGCAGACATTAATAAATATGGGTGTATTTGCGCAATATGGCATACTGAGCATCCAGTTTTCGCCCGAAGTAGTTTTAGCTGCAAATCCGCAATTTGAAACATTCAACAAAAATCAATACGATGTAGTTTTTGCCAGGTATTATGACATTTATAATAATATTGATTTGCCGGTAAGGTTTGGAACGGCCGCGTACGCCAGAATATTTTGGGGGCAGAGCAGTTTAAGATTAAATTTCAAATCGGTATCAGTCGGTTTATCTACAGAGAACTTGTGGTGGGGCCCCGGGATAAGAAATTCTTTATTAATGAGTAATACCGCGCCTGGTTTTAAGCATTTTACTTTAAATACATTACGACCTTTAAAAACGGCAATCGGTTCTTTTGAAGGTCAGGTTATAGCCGGTAGTTTAAGTAATTCAGGTTTTCCTCCACTAGTGCCCGATAAAAAATACTTTGGTACAGATTTGTATATCCCCAAACCAAATAATTGGAGGTATTTATCTGGGATTATAATTACCTGGCAGCCTAAATGGGTGCAAGGTTTATTTTTAGGGTTTGATCAGAGTTCACAGATGTATGGTAAGGATTTAAATGCGTTTAAAGACTATCTGCCATTTTTTTCTCCTGTTAGGTCATCAAATGCGCCTGATGCTCCTGTCCAAAATAAAGACAGGAGAAGCTCGCTATTCATGCGTTGGCTCTGGCCTAAGGAACACGCTGAGATTTATTTTGAATGGGGACATAATAACTCATCTAATGACTTATATCAGTCATCTTTGGAACCTGGAGATTCACGCGCTTATGTTTTTGGAATAAGAAAAATTTTGCCGGTTAATAATTCCAAGGACGAAAATATTTTGATTGGCCTTGAGGTTACTCAGTTACAGGAAACTTCGATTTCTAAAATTAGAGAGGGACAGGAGTGGTATGTAAGCAAAAACATTCGGCAAGGCTACACAAATAATGGAGAAGTGTTAGGTGCAGGTGTTGGACCTGGTGCAAATCTCCAGTCGGTTGATGTAAGCTGGGTAAAGGGATTAAGAAAGCTGGGATTACAATTAGAGCGCTACGTTCATAATAATGATTTTTATTACTATGCTTTTGGAGACAATGAAAATTACTCTCAACATTGGGTGGACCTAAGTATAGGTGCTATTGGCGAATGGAACTATAAGAATCTCATCTTCAATGGAAAAATCCAAGGCATTAAATCTTTAGATTATCAATGGGCCCTGAAACAAAATGGAAATGATCCGGCATTTGTAAATCAATTAAGTGTATTTAATTTTCAGATCCAGGCAGGTGTATTGTACAGATTTTAATTACTGTGGCTAAATGAGAAATTCGCTGTTTTTGTTAAATGTGTTTTTGGCTTTCAGCTGTTTGTTTTTACCAAACAAAGTAAAAGCACAGTCAGTTCCTGTTGGCACACCGGTTGAGGATTACTATAGAAGAATACAACTGTTGGGTAAAGTAGATACAAATTTGTCTTTTACTTTACGTCCTCTTTTTATTGAACCTTCGTCACTTCTTAACGATTCTGATAATGCGGCAAAACATGACAGAATAGCATCTAACTTAGTAACCTTTGCTAAAGGTTTAGGACAATTTAAGATATTGCCACTAACCTGGTTGCAACAATTTAATTCGGATCACCCATACGGATGGAATGATGGGGCCATGATACCCGCCAAAGGCTACCAGACAATGATAAGTGGTGGTGTTTATTTAAAATTTGGTCCGTTAAGTATACAATTGCGCCCTGAATATGTATATGCAAATAATCCTGGTTTTAATGGTTTTGCTTTTGGGCACTCAGATCAGGATTTAATAAATTATTATTCATATAAAAATTCAATTGATGATCCCGAACGATACGGTACTAATACCTATAATCGTTTGTTTTTAGGGCAAAGCAGTATGAATTTGACATTCGGCCCAATATCAGCAGGCCTGTCTAATGAAAATCTGTGGTGGGGGCCGGGTATTCGAAATACATTGATTTTAAGTAATAATGCTCCTGGGTTTAAACACTTCACATTAAATACTATTCGGCCTATCAAAACATATATTGGTTTTATAGAGGGACAGATAATAGCAGGACGCTTGGATGGTTCGGGATTACCACCTTTAACTACAACTTCCTTATCGGATGGACAAAATTTATATGTTGCTAAAAGTACTGATTGGCGGTATTTTACAGGTCTTAATATTAACTATCACCCTAAATGGATTCCAGGCCTAACTCTGGGTCTGATCAGAACTTTTGATGCTTATTATAAAGATATTAAAGGCTTTAAAGGGTATTTTCCTTTTTTTACTGCTTATTCAAAACAAAGCACAACTGGCACGGATTCAGGTATTGGAGACCCATTTCCAAGAGATCAGTATACTTCATTGTATGCTAGATGGCTCTTTACGCGCGCACAAGCAGAAATTTATTTTGAATATGGTTTAAATGATAATTCGTACAATTTAAAAGATTTTATCGGATCGCCGGATCATTCAAGAACTTACATATTTGGGTTACGAAAAATGGTTCCATTAAATGTAACTAAACATCAATATATTTTGTTTAGCAGTGAAATTACTCAACTGTCACAATCTGTTGATAGATTAGTAAGGGACGCTGGAGGATGGTATATCCATGGTACTGTAAGTAGCGGGCATACAAATTTGGGACAGGTTTTGGGGGCTGGTACAGGTTCTGGAGGGAATTTGCAATCAGTAGATGTTAATTGGATATCAGGAATGAAAAAAATAGGGATTGGATTTGAAAGATATGAGCATGAAGTCGATTTTGCTCAGTATTTTCTTCCGCCAATTAATAACAACAGCCGCAAATGGGTGGATTTCGCATTTGCGTTACAAGGCGAATGGAATTATAAGAATTTATTTTTTAATGCAAAACTACAGGAAATCAAATCTCTAAATTACGAGTGGGTTTTGAAAGACTATGATTCCTCAAAATATTATATACCACATAACGATGTGTATAATTTTCACGGAGAATTGGGGGTGACTTTTAGGTTTTAGAGTTTTTTTCTGGTTGCAAGAATATAGAAGCTAAATAATATTCCGGATAATAATATCCCTACCGGTATTGCTAAATAGTATTTAAGTCGATTTTTCTTTAAAGGTAGTTCCGGCTCGTCAACGATTTGAACTGTGGGCGTTTCTTGCGCGAGCATAGTTTTACTGGTTTCCAGACTCTTAACGGTTTCTGTATAAGTAGTAGTTAACAAAATTTTATCACGCTCTTTTACCTCGATGTCGGCGCTGGGTCTTGTGTAAGCAGGATTTATATCTAAAATACCTTGACTGGCGGCCGCTGACGTATAAGTCTTATGATTAAGCATCGCTCCAATACTATCTGCGCGTTGTTGTAAGCGTTGCACGTTATATCTCAACCGTTTGGTTTTTGTATTAATGTAAAAGTCGGTTGCTTCTTTTATCATACGGTTACAAAATAGCTGAGCTAGTTTTTCGTCTTTCATTGTAACATTAACCTCAAAAAAACCAAGCTTTTTATCCGTTTTTGCTATTCCAAATTCACCATTCAGTATAAGTGTAGTCATCTCATGCAACAAACTATCCTGTAGCCGGGTATTGTGGGTTCCATTTAATGGGAAACGTGTTATTTTTCCATCAGGACTATATTTCAACCATTTTTTATTTAGTTTATATACAGCTGCATACCTATCTGCAAGTGTTTGCGTGCTATCATAAGCCGTTACAAGTGTTGCTTTAATAAGTTTATGGCTTTTTACAAGTTCTTGCACATTGTCGCCAGCCAACACGCCACTACCGCCCCCCAATCCATTTAAATCCATACCGGCTAATCCTGCCAGGGCAGATAAACCACCGCCACCACCTGCTGACTTTGAATCATCTACTACAAAAGTTAATCTTGCAGTATAAGTTGGTGACCATAACCATGTTGTTAATGCACCCAGTAATCCGCCAATGATTAAAGTTAAGGCTAATGTTTTTTTAAACTGCAGTACATATTTTATATCACCAATACGTTCAATTATTAACTTTTTGAAAGAAAACTCTGGCTCGTATGGGTATTGTGTATTTTCCTGGCTCATTTTTATTTGTGTAAAATAGCTACAATACTTACTAATGCTGTTAAAACGGCAGCTATACTACCCAGATCGCCAAAACCGATCTTAAATCTATTATCGGGCGTTTTTTCAGGAACTACAATTTTACTACCCGGTTTAACTGTAGGGTAATGGCGAAAAAAGAGGAAATGTCTAACCGGTTGGTTCAAGCCATCGGGGTATTGAATATATGCTCCTTTTAACCTTGCATTTTCTGTGGTACCCGCAGCAGCGTTAATGTAGTATTTAAATCTGTGTCCGTTATAGCTTATGTATTGTGGATTATTTACTGCTCCGGATACTTCAACATAAGATATCACACGTGGAACGTATACACTATCGCCAGGCAGTAATATCATATTCTTATTAGCGTCAGGAACATTAGTTTTAGCAGCAAGGTCAAGATTAACGCGTACGCCATTTCTATAAACCTGGGCATTTTCAATTGATCCATACGGGGTTACGCCGCCGGCTCTTTGTAAAAAATCAAGTGCGGTTTCGTTTCTTTTTTGCACCGGATAATCCCCGGGGAATACAACTTCACCTTTAACAATCACATTGCCCAAAGAGCGGTAATTAACCAAACGCGGAACGTTAACAACATCCATAGGTTCCAACTCTGTACTGGCATCCTTATTATTAGCCATATCCACGATGAATGTATTAACCTGCTGATTGGCTACACTGTCAGATACGTTTTTAATAACCCTGTTTATTTCAATATGATGATCGGCTGCTTCATCGGCAAATCCGCCTGCCATGGCAATTACATCAGCTAATTTTAGACCTTTGCGGTAGGTAATTATAGATGGCCGCCTAACATACCCGCTAACCGTCACTTTTTGGTTAGATATAAATGCTTCGCGATCCATGATAACAACGCTATCCTCACGTAACAACGCTATATCATTTACGCCGTTAAGTATATCAGTTGGCTTAAATGGTATGCTTTGCTTTTCCAGATTGGGAAGCGTTCTGTTAATGTAACCACGTTCCATATAGGCTTCTGGCTTTAATCCTTGTGCTAATTTTAAAAGCTGGCCTAATGTAAGGCCCGCAGTAAGCTCATAAACGTCAGGGCGATAAACAGATCCTTCAAGCACTACTCTGTTGGTATAGCGATTGGTTACAGCGCCAATTTGCACCTTGTCCCCATTATGTGGCGTGTAATTTGAGAAAAGATTAGAAGGCACATCTTTTACTTCATGTTGTAGCTCGTTAATCTGGTCAACTTTAGCAATGCCGGTATAAGCCACATCAGTAAATCCGCTGGCATACCTTATCAGGTCGTCCAAATGTTCATTTTCTTTTAGCTCATAAATAGCCGGGTTTTTAACTTCACCACTAATACTTACCCTCTTTTTATAAACAGGTATCTGAATTACATCCTGATCTTCCAGTCGTATATTACCATCTTGTATGCCATCTTGCAGGTAACTGTAAAAATCTATCGTTTTATAAAGCTTATTGTTTCGTATCAGCCTAATGTACCTTAATGAACCGATTGTATTTGGCCCGCCAGAATTATATAAAGCATTTGGCAAGGTTGCTAATGAAGATAGGGTAAATGATCCCGGCGTTTTTACCTCGCCTTTTACGGTTACTTTAATACTACGGGTACTGCCTAAATTTACAGTTAATTGCGTTTGTCCTGAACTTAAACCCGGGTAAATTTTAGTTAGTTTCCTCTTTATTAAGGCAGTAGCCTGATCAATTGTAAAGCCGTTTACATACACTATGCCGGCAAGAGGGATTTGTAAGTTACCATCCGGGCTTACCGCCGCTTCAATGCTTTTTTCATTTAACCCGGTTACCAGGATAATAACTTTATCGCCGGGCCCTAATACATAGCTCTTGGGTGTCGCTATTGAAAAATTAGGCTCGAAAGTAATAGCTTGTTTAAAAAATTGAGTACCATAAACTTCTAATACCGGCGGTGTAATATTGGTTACGGGGTGCTCAAGTGGTTTTGGCTTTATTATCAGGTCGTTAATATCCCTTGCCGAACCGGTTTTTTGTTTTTCTGTTGATGCTTTTTTTGCTACTATTGGTTTATTTAAGCCCAGCAAAGTCACCCTGTCCTTAAACGCTTGCACTTCTTCAGGCGCGATTCCGTTTTTAGCCATCATTTTATAAGCATCCTGTTCAGACAATCCAGAGTCTTGCAGTTTCTTCCATGCCTGTACTATTTGTTCATCGGTTGCCTGGCTTACTTTCATGCCTTTTAAATCACTCATCGACTGAGCTACAGCCGGACTGGCAACTATTATTGAACACAGAAATAGTAATATATATAATAGGTATTTAATGCGCATGTATAATTAAGATCTAATTGATGCAAATATAAAATATTATACGAGTAAATATTGTTTAGCAACCCGCTAAGTTAGCATGCTGTAAACGTTACAGTAGGGGAATTAGTTTTTGTAAGCCTTTAAAATGTTTTTCGGTGTCTATTAGTTGATTGATATGCTGCCGGGCATTTTTACCCATTTGTAATATAAGATCGCTGTTAGCGTATAATGTTTTAATTAAATTGGCAAGCTGTTCATAGTTCCCAGGTTCAAATAGTAGGCCAGTATAATTATCAATAACCATCTCTGGTATTGCGCCAATGGCCGATCCTATAACCGGTTTGCCTAACGCCATAGCTTCAACGACGGTGAAGCCTAAAACTTCATACCATTCTGACGCGCAAATTGAAAACTGTGCGCCATTAATTATTTGCAGTGTTTCCTGTTTGCTTTTTTTACCTAAAAAAGTAACATTTTTTAACTGGTGATTATCTTTAAACGACTTTAAATCAGTTTCCTGTGTGCCGTCGCCAATTATTTTGATGGGGATATCAGGACAATCTCTCATGGCGTTTAATACGGTATGTGCACCTTTTATTTTTTCAAGCCTGCCCACAAAAACAATATAACCTTCACTGTCGGTTTTAGGAATTAGTTTTGTTGCTTCAATCTCAGTATAATCATATCCATGGTATAACTGCACCAATTTATCAGTATGGAAATTAAAATATTTAAATTTTTCATACAAAAAAACCGAGGGACATATATAATGATCAACATAATTATAATAATCAAGATAATTATGTACGTAGTTTTCTAAAGCGGCAACTGTGCTGGCCAGGTAGGAGCCTTTTTTACAGGAGTGAGTTATGCAGTTGTAAAAAGCACCTCCAAAACAACGTTCGCATATTTGGCCATGACTTATAAATGTACTTTCAGGACATATTGGGGTATACTCATGCAATGTCCAGATAATAGGGATGTTTTTTTCTTTTAATATTTTTAAAATAGTAGGGGTGATGTAATGGTGAATAACATTTATATGTACAAAGTCAATTTTTATATCAGTTAGTAATCGTTCTAAATTTTTCTGCGCTTCTACTGAATATATGCTTTTCATGACCACCTTTACGCCGGCGGTTAAACTATGTTTATTGACTTTTTTATAATCTATATTTTCAATAAAGTAATCAGAATATTCAGAGGGATAATTTCTGTCATCTTTCATAGAAAATGGTATCACATTATGCCCTTTTTGCTGGTATAGTTTTACTACATTGTCCACATATGTCCAATCCCCTCCACTTGGGTACCAGGTCCAGTTTACAACAAGAATATTCATTTAATAAGCAGTTTATTCATGAAATTAATATTAATACAAACAAAATCTAAAGATGGTTGTATTATATTATATTAGGTATAGATAAATTATAAAAAATAAAAATTTGGATTAATAATCTACTATTCTCACATTAGAATGTAAGCATTATCATAATATAAAAAAACATGGTAATGGATGGCGAAGGTAGCAATTGCTAATTTTTTATCTTTAAAGATATTTATTAATCAACTTAATATTTAAGGTGTCAAACGATTTAATTTTTGATCAAATTGTTTGAATTAATGGATGGTTTTTTAAAAAATATTCTGCTAATGGCTCAAAAAAGGTTAATTTTGAAAAGTGAAGTAAAATTCCCTTATCGCAACTTAAACATCTGCCAGGTGTTGCCATTATGGTGTTAACATTTAATATGAAGAAAAAAATTTACATTGCTGGTGCTGGTGGAATGCTTGGAGAAGCTTTTTATCGCATATTTAAAGATGATTACGAAGTTAAATGCACAGATAAAGATGTAAATGAAAAATGGCTTAGTTTTTTAGATTTTAGAAACTTTGACGCATATAAAAGAGACGTTGAGGCTTTTAAACCTGATTATCTTTTTCATTTGGGGGCGTATACAGATCTTGAATACTGCGAACTAAACTTAGACGATACTTATCTTACCAATACTACATCTGTAGAAAACGCTGTTTTTATAGCTAATAATTTAAATATCCCTGTGTTGTACATCAGTACTGCCGGAATATTTGATGGTGCCAAAGACTTTTATGATGATTGGGATGAACCAAATCCGTTGGGGCATTACGCAAGGTCTAAATATATGGGCGAACGTTATGTACGCGAAAATGCAACACGTTATATAATTTGCCGTGCAGGTTGGATGATGGGTGGCGGTCCTGAAAAAGACAAAAAATTTATAAATAAGCTTATTAAACAATTGGCTAACGGCAACCGCAACTTGCATGTTGTAAATGATAAAGACGGCACGCCAACATTTACCGTTGATTTTGCGAAAAACGTTAAATTACTCTTGGAACGAGAATATTGGGGCCTTTATAACATGGTTTGCAATGGCGAAACCAGCAGGTATGAGGTTGCAGAAGAATTGGTAAAAATACTTGGTCTTGATAATGAGGTTACGGTTAACGAGGTTTCATCAAGTTATTTTAAAGATACTTATTTTGCTCCGCGACCGCCTTCAGAAAGACTGATTAACAAAAAGCTGGAATTAAGAAATATGAATATTATGCGCGATTGGAAAATTGCGCTAAGAGAATATATTAATGATTATTACGCTGACTATTTAAAAGAAAAAAATATTTATCCGGTAAAAGAATATATTACTTTATAAATATTTATTTTCGAAGATGCGTATTGCTGCTTTTGGCTTCCGATCGATCCCTTTGGCAAAAGGTGCCGCCGGGGCCGATAAATTTGCACTTGAATTATTTCCGCGCCTTGTTAGCAGAGGGCACTCTGTTATTGCATACAACAGGCAATATCCCGATGTTTTTGTTGATGTTACCGAATATAAAGGTGTAAAAATAAAGACCTTTAAAACCACTCCTAAAAAAGGATTTGACACCCTTCTGCATTCCTTTAAATGTACTTTTGATATAATAGTTAATAACACTGCCGATGTTGTACATATACAAAACGGGGGCAACAGTATTTGGGCATTACCTTTACGTTTATTTGGCAAAAAGGTATTTATTAGCCAGGATGGGGTAGATTGGAAACGCGATAAATGGCCCTGGTACGGTAAACTATATTTAAGGTTTGCAGCCTTTATCACCGCTCATTTGCCTAACGAAGTAATATTTGACAATGTAATCGCAAAAAGGCTTTTTGAGAATAGATTTAATAAACAGTTTAAATTTATTCCTTTTGGTAGCGAGGTGGAACCGGGGAATGGCAATACTGATATCCTGCAAAAACATGGCCTTGAAAAAGGTAGCTATTATTTATTCGTTGGGCGGTTTATACCAGATAAAGGCCTTCATTATTTAATCCCGGCTTTTAAAAACTCAAATTCCAATAAAAAACTGGTGTTAATTGGCGGTTCACCCAATCCATCATCATATGAAAAGGAATTGTTGGATATGGCTAATAACCAGGTAATTTTCCCCGGATATGTATACGGTGACGATACCAATACGCTAATGAGTAATGCATATTGCTATATCCAGCCGTCGGATGTGGAAGGATTATCACCTGTTGTACTAACAGTTATGGGCCTTAATGTACCTATGATAGTTAGCGATATTGAAGAAAACCGATACGCGGTTTTAGATACGGTAAGGATGTTTAAGCAGGGAAGTATAAGTTCATTAACCGAAGAGATAAATTACTGTGAAGCACATTACTCTGAAATGCTTGCCCTGGCGCAAAGAGCCAGTAAGCGCGCGCTAAGCGTTTTTAATTGGGAAAATGTTGCTGATGAACACGTAGAAGTGTTTTTAAATAGTTAAACAGCTTTTTTAAATACCTCAATTAATTGTAAAGCTGTTTGCTGCCATGAGAAATTTTTAAGGCGTTCCTGTCCTTTTGCTATCATATCCTTTCGTAAATCCTCATCATCAAGTACAGATTTTATTTTTATGGAAATATCGTTTATATCAAATGGATCAAACTGTAATACAGCATCACCTCCAATTTCTGGCAGGCAGGTGTTGTTGGCCACCAATACGGGTAAATTATACTTAAATGCTTCAAGTACCGGTATGCCGAAACCTTCGTTGATTGATGGGAAAACATATAACAAAGCATTATCATATAACTGCCCCAATGATTCATCGGCTAAATAGCCGGTTAGTATAACATCGTTACTTAGCTGGCAGGTATTAATGGTATCTGTTATTAACTGATGGTCGCTGTCCAAATTGTTTACAGATAATGTTCCCGCCAGTACCAATTTTAGCTCTGGGTACCCCGTTTTTTTTATTTGGCTAAAAGCCTGGATCAATGCCGGGACATTTTTACGCTTAAACATAGAGCCCACATGTAAAATGTAGTTGCGGGGGCATAGTTGAAACGAGTTTAAAAAATCATCGGTATTTATTGTTTTACCTGTGTTTAACGTTTTTGGCCCTTCATAAACAACCACTAATTTATCATCAGGGATATCGGTAAAATGGGTGATCTGCTTTTTTGCCCATTGACTTGGGCTAACTACAAAGGCAGATCTTTTTGCAGCGGGTAAGGCTGTTTTTTTATAGAGCCATAGCCATAACTTCCCATAATTTTCGGGAGTTTCAAAAAAGAAAGCGTCATGAAAAACAGGAATAGTTTTATATCCCAAATGCATCAGCGGAACGAAATTATCGGTGCAAAAAATTAAATCAGCGCCTTTAAAAAAAGCTTTTAATGGTAATATTAATTGTTTCCACAAGTGGTACCTAAAATGCTCAATAAGTTTATGTGCCTTTGTGTAGCCGGTATAAACCGGTATAGCAGTATCTAAAAAATGAAACTGTATGGAAGGATCAGTTATGTTTTTAAACTCTTTGCAAACCTCCTCTAAATAAGTTTTGGTACCCGTTTTAGCTACTCGCAAGTCGCGCACATCAACTGCTATGGTTAATGGTTTCGGCATACTTAAAGAGCTTCGCGATTTTTAATTAATTTGGCAGGTACACCGGCTATTATAGAATTTGCCGGGAAAGACTTATTAACCACGCTGCCAGCGGCAACAACGCAACCATCGCCCAAAATAACACCTGCCAATATAGTAATGCCGCCACCCAGCCAGCAATTATTACCAATTACGACAGGTTGCTTGGTAACACCCTGCTCTTTTATTGTTTGGGTTAGATTGTCAAAATTGTGATTCTCTGAAAATACCTGGATATTAGGTCCTGTTATAACATCATTACCTATAGTGATGCCACCTTGTCCGGCTAAAAAAGCACGAGCGCCAATGCCGGTTCTGTCGCCAATGGTAATACCGGCGCCCCGGTGAGCAATAACCCCTGTGCAGAATAGTATTGAGTCGCGGGCTATAGAAACATTATCACCTATTATTATGCCATTAGTTGATAGCGCGTTGATGCTCACATTATCATCTATTATTAAATTTTTGCCTGCCGATATTTGATAGCCATGCCTTACCTTAACATGTGTACCCGCAAAAACCAACCCTGCCGATCTTTTTAAAAAGAGTTTTAAAAATAAACCACGTATCAGCTGGAAAAACCTAACCCATGCCACAGCAAAAAGATCGCGGTTAGAGTGCGATGCTTCCAACTTATAGTTAGGGTCATTTTTTAATTTACTTATCAGCTTTTCAATCATTTGGCGCCGGTTGCAATGGGGTTGAATGTTGTTGCATAATTATACTTACGAATAAGCCGGATAATAACCAGTTCATGTAAGAGAGATAGGATGATGATTCTACCTCGGATGTTAGCATGGGGATAAAAAAGCCAACTTTTATAAGTAAAACAGCCATACATACTTTTCTTTCTTTTCCTTTTAGCTTATTAAGCCACTTTAAACCTGTTTTAACAAACAGGATATATATGGCCAGGTATAAAAATAGTGCAATTATGCCAGCTTGCACCCCAATAATTATAAATTGATTTTCGCCGCCCACATTTTCGCCCAAGGTGCCCGCTACGCGGCCCGATGTACCCAGCCCAAGCCCCATAGGGCTTTGTATCATAGCCAAAATGCCCTCTACCCATTGCACTATGTGCCCTACGCTTGATGGGTCACTAAAATCAATAGTATTCATTAATACTGCAATAAGGCCGGATTTATTATTGGCATCAAACTGTGTAAATAAATAGAACAGGTATATCGCTCCTGCCGCAACACCGAGGTGAACTACATTGGTAATATATTTTCTCTTGGTGATAAGCGCATAAATATATATCATAAAGAAATATGCGGCCAATGGGGCACGTGATATGGCAAAAGTTATAGAAAGCGCCGTGGCGGCCAAAGCCAGCAGGCCCATGTTAGTGGGTTTAAACTTGTTATTATCACGTGTAAATAAAGCTGCAATTACCGCAAGCGCTAATAAGGTTGCGGCGGCATGCTCAAGTGGGTTTGAGAAAAAGCTGGCAAATCGCCGCAAACCGCTGTCCGAATCAAAAGTTGTACTTAGTCCAAACATCCCTGCAGGCTCTATATTAAAAAAGTAATAGCAATACTCTGCAAACCCGGTAAATAATTGTAGTTGCTGGTACATTATTACTTCAACCAGCAACACTGCGCCGGCCGCAATGGTTAGTAATACCACATAGTTAAAATACTTGTTGATGTAGATGGTCCGTGCATCAAAGAAACGCCCGGTGAAGTATACTACTATGTAAAACGAGGTGCTTTTAAATGCAAGCAATCGTTCAAAAAAAGTATGCTCGCCTATTGGTAAAATAGCATAAATAAAAGTTAAACCCAGGAATGCGAAAATAAGGTAATCCAACAAATGGAAACGTGGCCTTTGTTTTAACGACAATACGTTTAATGTAAGTACACACAGTACCAATACCTCTTTAAAAAACTGGAATACCGGTATAATGCCTTTTAACCCAAGCATAAAACTCACAGACATTGCCGTGGTATACAGGGATAGGCCAAAAATTAAAAATATGAATATGCCATCCCCCTTGCCTCTATAGACTTCCCTCAATGCCACAAAAAACGAAGTGATGAAAATGAGTGGGAAAATGAACATGCTACTGATTAATATTAATTATTTTGAGGCCAAATTAGGTTTTTCGGCGTGAAAATCCCTTCTTTTAAACCTTTAACTAAAAAGCCCGCTTTTTCACTACGACCTCTGAATTTAAAATACAACCATACCGCCCCATAGTATAAGAACCCGCCTATAAAATAAAGGGGGTAGAAGATCATAGTACCATATTTTCGCAAAAACCATATTCGGTTACGGGTAATGTAGTAATGAATGATCGGACTTAAAAAGCCTTCTTTCCTTTCGACCTTTGCCGATACCCCGGCTTCGTGATACATTTTGGTTGAGGGTAAGTAATGGAGTTCGTAACCCAATCCCCGTAATCTGTAGGATAACTCAACATCCTCATAATACAGAAAAAACTGCTTGTTAAACAAGCCACTTTTGGTTAATGCCGAGTTACGAATAAGCATACAGCACCCCGTTACCCATTTGGCATTTTCGTACGTCGCATTTTCGGCCGGAAACGTTTTATCAGAATATGTTAATCCAAATAATTGATTAAAACCACCCCTGCCATTCCATAAACTGGTTCTATCATGCAGCCAATATATTGCAGGTTGTACTGCTGCCGCCTGGTGATGGTCATTTAGATGTGCGCTAAGGGTTGAAACAATGTCTTCAGCAACCATGGTATCGGTATTCATAACTAATGAGTAGGTATAACCGTTCGCTATGCTATAAACTAACCCTCTGTTATTGCCTTCGGCAAAACCCAGGTTTTCGTTGTTTTCGATATATTCCAGATCAGGGAACTGTGCTTTTAATAACGGAATTGAATTATCTGTCGATCCATTATCAACAACTATTATATCAAACAAAAGTTCATCGCAATGTTGCTTTAATGACGCAATACAATTTGCCGTATGCACGGGTGTATTCCAATTAAGTAGTATTAAAGCAACCGGCTTAGTCATTGTGAATCGCAGGTTTTTTTATCAGGTATTCTGACAGTACTAAGGCACAAATTTCAACGATCAAAGTAAAGGCACCTATGAATAAATAATTGTTTGACCCGGATAATAAAAATGCCATGCCAACAGCCACCACAAACAATATCGATGATATCCTGAATAAGTAAACGGAATTGTTCTTCAAAAGCAGATCAAGCATATTTATGACATTTAAGGCTGATATAACCGGTACAAATGCCATAACTCTTAAAAGCAAAATAGAGTTTGCATCATGTTGCTCTGATAAAGTAAATACAATAAAATCAGCCAGTATAAATATAACTATTGCGCCGGCAAAAAACAGGCCTGCTAACAGGTATTTGGTTTTTCTCCTGTAAACCGTCCATAGTTCCAGGCTTTCTTTGTAAAGATGGACAGCTTTAGGGTAAAAGGCATTGGCGATGGTGTTTATAAGATTTCTGCACTGGCTTATTACCCTGTCGCACAATGAATAGGCACCAAGTAGCCCAGACCCACCCCAGCTTAAAGCAAATATTATGACCGATTGTTGCAGATTAGCAGATACATTGTTTATCGTTAAATAAAAATTATTCTTGCCGATTTTTAATATTTCGGCTTTTCCCGGTACTAAAAACTTAAGTTTAAAATGAACGCTTATATAAATTAACAAACCTAAATAGGTAATAACATTACTCATCCCTAAAATAAAATTAACCCAGCCGGCTTCATTTGGACTTTTTATAAAAAACAGTATGGCTATAATAGCTACAATATTTGCTACCAGGTTATATATATTAAACAGCCTTATTTTTTCTGCACCGATAAAAAAACATAGCGGATTAAATACTTCGGCCAAAACAATAGGGGCAGATAGTAATATGAAAAAATAACATGGTATATGAAACCAGTAAAGCACCAGTAACCCAAATAAAAAAAGCACAAAGATAAGGGCCCTGATCAATAGTGTATTGCAGAAAACCTCGCTAAGTTTTTTAATGTCTGTAAGGTTATAAGCGGTATCCCTTACGCCCGATTGACCGGTACCATAATTGATGACGGTACCAGCAAGTATTGAGAATCTGTAGGCAACCATTATCATCCCAAAACCCTCAAGCCCTACACTGCCGGTTATAATGCGGATGGTAATAAAAAGCAATAATAAATTAGATATCTGTATACTGCTTAAGTTGAAAAAATTGGACAGTATATTGGTTGCCCTTAATTTTTTATAAGAGCCAATTAAGCGTTGTTTCAAATTTTACAGGTTATTGCCCAACAAATTTAACTTATTTATGAGTAGTTGTACAAACTGTATTTGTACAACAGTACTAAACTGTTTTAATCATCCAGAAAGCTCCCGGCTCGCGGCCCGGCTGGGTGCTAAAAATTGGGTTTTTAGCAGCAAACTCTTTATAGTTATGATGAGTTAGGTAGTTTAATGCACCAATAATTTTAAACTTGTTATTAAAGGTTAAAAACGCCTCTAACAGATATTGCTCGTTCCAAAAGCGGTGTTCATAGATCCAGTCGCTTAAATAATCTTTAGGCATATGGATATCGTGTATTTGGATAATAACACCCGGTTTAAGTATTGGGAGTATTTCTAAATATTCAAAAAGCACATCGCCCTGGGGCCTTATCATGTGGGTCGAGTCGATAAAAAAAATATCATTAGCCTCCAGTTGCTGAAAGAATGCTTTGTCAATAGTTTCAACCCTTTTTCTAATTACTTCAACATCAAGTTTTTCTAACCAGGGCTGTTCGTAAGGTTCAACGCAAGTATATTTGCAACTATAATTTGCATCTTCAATTTTATTTTGTGCGAAAGCATTTTGTGCCATAAGTGTAGAATAGCCGCTACCTATTTCAATGATCTGCTTAGGTTTAAAATGCCTTATTATGCTATAATAATATTCAGCGTCGGCTGCTTCATAAAAACCATTATTGTAATAATATTCGCCGTCTGCTTTTTTTTCAACCGGGAATTTAAGCAGCTCATTATTATAGTTGAATTTTGATAACAGGTCTAATTGTTCGGTAGTATTAAGGTCAATTCCGGGTAATTCCCTGTCATCCCTTAATGATTTTACTAAATGTTTTTTTGGGTTGATCAGTGGTTCATAATAATGATCAATAACAGGTAACATACCTACCTGCATAAATATTTTTTCGTCTAAAAAACTAATTCCTACTTTCCTGATTAACTTAAGCCAAACTGCTGCTAAAAATGTAAACGGAAAACCTATAAACAGAATGGGCTGGAGTATAAGCTTTAAAATTTTTTTTGATGTCATTTCCTTTGGTAATACTCCGGCAAAAGTAGTTTAATTGCTGTCAAATTGGGTATCATCTGTTGTATAATTATTATATTCGCAAATCAATAATTTAATTATGAATTATCTAAACCCCCGTATAAAAGATCTGCAGCAACTGGCTAAAGATAAGCAACAAGAATACTTAAATGCCAAACCTTTCCCCAGTATTGTTATTGATGATTTTTTTAACGAGGATATGTTAGATCAGGTATTGGCCGATTTTCCGGACCTGTCGAAAAAAGACGATATTATTACTTACGATAATAAAAACGAAAAAAAATTGGCTGCAAAAGGCGAGCGCCATTTTAGCGATAACACCAAAGGTTTCGTTCATTATTTAAACTCGCAGCCGATGCTGGAGTTTTTGCAGGAGCTGACCGGGATAAAGGAAACTTTAATTGCCGATCCGTACTTCGAAGGTGGGGGATATCATGAAATAAAGCCCGGTGGCTTGTTAAAAGTACACGCTGATTTTAATAAACACCAATTTATGATGCTTGATCGCCGCATAAATTTGCTGGTGTATTTAAATAAGGACTGGGAGGAAAGCTATGGCGGCCACTTTGAGCTTTGGGATACAGATATGAAAAAGGCAGAAAGAAAAGTATTGCCGATCTTTAACAGAGTTGCTATTTTTTCAACCACTGATTTTTCGTACCATGGGCACCCTGATCCGCTTACCTGCCCGCCGGATAGAAGCCGTAAATCTATAGCGTTATATTATTACAGTAACGGGCGCCCTAAAAGCGAAGTGAGCGCTCAACCACACTCCACACTTTTTGTAAACAGGGCCGGTGTCGAAAATGATACGTTTAAAGAACCGGTAACATTAAGAAAAATTGTAGTAGATCTTATCCCACCTCTTTTATTAAGAGGTATAAAAAAGGTTGTTAGAGGATAATTTTCTATTTTTACGTGCTTAACAGCAACATGAACAATATTTTAATTTTCGGCGCTTCAGGTCAATTGGGCCAGTGCATAAAAAATGTAGCATCGTTACAAGGCACATCGAATATTATATTCCCGCCGGAAACTGACGCGAATATTTTGGATGTTGAAGGTTTAGATAGGCTGTTTACACAACATAAACCTTCATACGCTATCAATTGCGCGGCGTATACTGCTGTAGACAAGGCTGAAGACGACCGTGAGCTTGCAACAAAAGTTAATAATACAGGTGCAGGTAATTTAGCCGTGCAATGCAAAAAACAAGGCACGGTATTGATCCATATATCAACAGACTTTGTATTTAAAGGCGACGTTGCCCACCCTCTTACAGAAACCGATGAAGCAAAGCCTATTAGCGTTTATGGACAAACAAAATTAGATGGCGAACTTGCTGTGGCCGCTGTTTTAAAAGAACATTTTATTATTCGTACCGGGTGGCTTTACTCAGAGTATGGTAATAACTTTGTTAAAACTATGCTAAAATTAGGTGCCGAACGTGATGAACTTAAAATTATAGCCGACCAGGCTGGCACACCCACATACGCTATTGATTTGGCAACGTTTATTTTTACTGTTATAAATAGCCAAAGCAACGCGTTTGGTACTTATCATTATAGTAACGAGGGTATAACTTCGTGGTTTGATTTTGCCCGTGCCATATTTGATATATCTAAAACACGAGTAAAAGCTATCCCTATACGTACCGATGAATATCTAACCAGGGCTATGCGTCCGGCTTATTCGGTAATGGATAAGAGTAAAGTCAAACAAACATTTAATATCGAAATACCGTATTGGAGAGATAGCCTTATAAGCTGTATACACAAACTCCAAAAAATAACATAGCTGTACATGAAAGGAATAATCTTAGCCGGCGGCTCTGGTACCAGGCTTTATCCAATAACAAAGGCAATAAGTAAACAGTTAATGCCTATTTACGACAAGCCGATGATATATTATCCGTTATCGGTATTAATGCTGGCTGATATAAAAGATATCCTGATTATTACCACGCCCGAAGATAACGAGAGCTTTAAGCGATTGCTGGGCGATGGAAAAGAATTGGGCTGCAATTTTGAATATGCCGTTCAAGCTGTACCAAACGGCTTGGCACAGGCTTTTGTTATAGGCGAAAAATTTATCGGCAATGATAAAGTTGCGCTTGTATTGGGCGACAATATATTTTATGGCAGTGGCTTTAGTAAACTAATACGTAGCTTTAATGATGTAAATGGAGCGGCTGTTTTTGCCTACCCCGTTGCCGATCCGGAACGTTATGGGGTGGTAGAGTTTGACGAGGATTTTAAAGCTTTATCTATCGAAGAGAAGCCTGCGCAAGCAAAATCAAATTTTGCAGTGCCAGGATTATATTTTTATGATAATAAGGTTGTAGAGATTGCTAAGAACTTAGAAATGTCGCTTCGAGGCGAGTACGAGATAACAGACGTAAATAAGTATTACCTGCAGCAAGGTACCTTGCAGGTAGGAGTAATGGACAGGGGCATTGCATGGTTAGACACAGGTACTTTTGATTCATTAAGCGATGCCAGCGAATTTGTGCGCGTTATTGAAAAACGCCAGGATACCAAGATAGGCTGTATTGAAGAAGTTGCTTACCGCATGGGTTTTATTGATAAACAACAACTAAAAGAAATAGCCCAAAAATATGTTAAAAGTGGCTATGGCCAATATTTATTGCACCTTATTAAGTAAGCCGGTAATAATTTCAGGCTTGATGTCGTCAGGGTGTAGCCAGTGAATGGTTTTGTCTTTTCTGAACCAGGTCATTTGTCTTTTTGCAAAGTGCCGGGTGTTTTGTTTAATTAGTTCAATTGCCCTGGTTAGATCAGTTTTTCCATCAAAATAATCAAATAGCTCGCGGTAACCTACCGTATTTAGTGCATTTAAATCGCGGTAACGAATAAGATTTGCGACTTCATTTGTCAAGCCCTGTTTAATCATATCATCCACCCGTAAGTTAATGCGATTGTATAGAATTTCGCGTGGCAGATCTAACCCGATCTTGAGGATATTAAATGGCCGATTATTGATGGTTGATTTACGAAAAGATGAGAAAGGTTTGCCGGTGTTCCGGTAAACTTCTAAAGCCCTTATAATGCGTTGTGGGTTCTGCAAATCAACTTCGTTATAATAAGCCGGGTCAACTGCCTTTAATTCATCCTGCAAAGCGGCAGCGCCTTTCTCTGTAAATTCGTTGTTGAGTTGTTCCCTTATCGTGGCATCGACTTGTGGTATATCATCAAAGCCTTCGCATAATGCTTTAATATACAGGCCCGAACCGCCAACCAATATCACCACATCATGGGTTTGAAAAAGCTCGTATAATAACGCCAAACCTTGTTTCTCAAAATCGCCTACCGAGAAAAGGTCCGTTATAGAATGCGAATCAATAAAATAGTGTTTAGCCGCTGCAAGCTCAGCCTGGGTTGGTTTAGCTGTACCAATAGCCATCTCGCGATAAAACTGCCGTGAATCTGCCGAAAGGATCACTGTTTTATAATGCTGCGCCAATCGGATCGCTGCCGCAGTTTTACCCGAGGCTGTCGGCCCGGCAATTACAAGGAGGTTTTTTGTATTTGGTAGTCCATGGTCCATCGTCAATAGTGTTTATCTGTTCAACCTATGGTCTATTGACCATGGACTATCGACTTTATTAATAATCGTCGTGCGATTTGCTATCGTCTTCAAAATTGTCGTCATCGGCAAACTCGCTGCCAAATTCGTCCTCTTCTTCCTCTCCGTTCTCATCCGCAACAGCTTCGCCGGTTTCGTCTACTTCAGAGAAATCTTCCGTATCCTCATGATTCATGCCCATTTCATTCAGGAAATCAAAGTCATCCGCTCCAGTTTCGGCAGTTGCAGCGGTCGCGGCATCGGCTACGGTAACAAATTGCCTTGGCGCGTCGCCTGTTGATTTAATAATAGCAGGATAAGTAACACCAGGTGTTTCGTCTAAGATGATCTTCATTAATTCCACATGAAAATCAAAAGGCCGGTCGAAATTAAACGTATAATAAAATTTTTGATGTGGGTCGTCTATCCGGCTGCTTAGCTTTACTTTTTCCATCAGGGCCACGCCACGGTCAATCCTTCGTTGGTTAGGCAGGTAAGTAATTTCCTCGCCTTTTAACCATTGATCATTGCTGATGTAAAAAGATGAAGAATATTCTGAATTGTAACCTGTAGATTGATGTATAGCCCGGTGAAGATCCTCAAATGTTTGGGTCGACTTTATATCGATCTCTCTTGATACATCATCATAATCTTCAAAAGTAACTCTAAACCTGTATAGTGCCATTGTATAAGTAAGTGGTATTTTTTTGGTAAAAATAATATTTTAATTCGTGATTGTGTTCGCCACAACTTTTAAGCCAATTTCTTCGCCTTTTGCAATTGTAAATGCAATTGCCTCATTTCGCGAGTTGGGGATCTCGCCTTCCAATATCGCTTCGCGGATCTTATTCTTGATAATTCCTACCTCGCGGCCCTCTTTTATACCGAATAATTCCATAATGTCTGTACCGGTAACAGGTGGCTGCCAGTTGCGGATATTATCGCGCTCTTCAACATCTTTTAATTTTTGCTGAACCAGCTCGAAATTATTACGGTACTTTTTAACCTTGTATTCGTTTTTGGTAGTTACGTCTGCTTTACACAACAACATCAACCCCTCGATATCGTCACCTGCTTCAAATAGTAAGCGCCGTACGGCCGAATCGGTCACTATCGACTGTGATAAAACTATCGGCCTTAAATGTAGCTGTACGAGTTTTTGCACCAGTTTCATCTTTTCATTTAAAGGCAGTTTAAGCTGCGCGAAGATCTTAGGCACCATGCGTGCGCCTTTATCCTCATGCCCGTGAAATGTCCAGCCATGGCCCGGCTCAAAGCGTTTGGTAGGTGGTTTGGCAATATCATGCAATATGGCTGCCCAGCGTAACCAAAGGTCATCGGTAGTTTCGCAAATGTTATCCAACACTTGTAGGGTGTGGTAAAAATTATCTTTATGGCCTTTGCCATCAATATAATCAACGCCGTAAAGCGCTGTCATCTGCGGGAAGATTTTGTGCAATAAACCGGTATCAAACAAATAATTAAAACCTATCGATGGTTTAGCCGACAAGATAATCTTATTCAACTCATCAGTAATTCGCTCCTGTGATACGATGCTGATCCGGTCTTTGTTATTTTTGATAGCCTCAACAGCTACTTCATCTATTTTAAAATTTAGCTGCGATGCAAACCTTACAGCGCGCATCATCCGCAGCGGATCGTCGGAAAAAGTTTCGATAGGGTTTAACGGTGTCCGGATCAGTTTCGCCTCCAGATCCTTTATACCTTCGAACGGATCAACCAGGTTGCCAAACGTATCGGGGTGTAAAGAAATGGCTAAAGCATTTATAGTAAAATCGCGACGCTTCTGGTCATCTTCTAAAGTGCCGTTTTCCACTATAGGCTTACGTGAATCTAAGCGGTACGACTCTTTACGGGCACCAACAAACTCTACCTCCAAATCCTGGTATTTTAAAGATGCGGTGCCAAAATTTTTGTACACCGCCACCTTAACTTTAAGCCTGGCAGCAACACCCTCAGCAAAAGCAATACCGTTGCCAATGATAACAATATCGATATCCTTTGACGGCCGATCTAAAAAAATATCGCGCACAAAACCGCCAATAGCATAAACCTGCACATTTTGTTCGCCTGCAAGCTTTGATATTACAGTAAATACGTGATGTTTTAGATGTTGCTTCATGGAAGTGCAAAGCTAATAAAAATACCCGTTTCGCCGTTGTTAGTCTTGTCATCAGCGGCTATATGAGGGGCTAAAATAAGCAATACATAAGATTCTTAGGCATGATCCACTTTAGGTGATCCACTCCCAAAAAAGTGCCAAAAAATGACCTTTTTTCGCCTATACTGATTATCAGTATTTTAATTCAATAATGAACTTAAAAATCCTGACGAATAAGAGTGATCCACGGTGATCCGCTCGATAAGTTAAATGATTAATTTAAAGATAGTTACACAAAAACAGCGATCCAAGTGATCCACATTTTAAAGTGGATCACTTGGATATCAATAGCGATGGGTTTCAAACCCATCGCTATGTTATGATTAGCGTCTAATAAACTCGAACTTACCATCCGGTTCCAATCGCATAATGGTTGACGGGTTCTTGATCTCCATGCTATGCTGGTCTACATCAACCACATAATCAACCCCATCAATGATCTCCTGGTCAATCTGTGAGAAGTACTGCGGCGAAGGCTTACCGCTGATATTTGCCGAGGTTGATACCAATGGCCTGCGTAAACGCTGTATAAGCCCCTGGCAAAAGGGATGATTCGATACCCTTATACCAACACTTCCGTCAGCCGCTATTAAGGCCGGTGATATATTGCGCGCGCCCGGTAAAACCAGTGTCAGCGGGTTCTCGGCATATTCAATCAGGTTATAGGCCAGCTCGGGTACTTCCTGTATATAACTTGCCAGTTTGTTGTCGGTATCCAGTAGTATGATCATGCTTTTGGTCTCGCTCCGCTGTTTAAGCTGGTAGATCTTTTGCACGGCTTCGGTGTTGGCGGCATCACAACCTATTCCCCAAATAGTATCAGTAGGGTAAAGGATGATCCCGCCATCCTGTACAACTTTAAAAGCTTTGGCAACTTCGTCTCTAAGCATGGTTTATGTATAAGCTTAAGGCGTTAATAATTCTTTGTTCATCTAATAGTTCCATACACTTGGGTATGCCGTATAGTTTGCACTCGTTACGTACGCAGGGCTCGCAGTTAAGCTGGCCCGCCCTTAATACGGTTAAGTTAGTCTTGTTATAGGGAGCGGTGTTGTTCTCGTCGCCGGCACCAAACAGGGCAATAACCGGCACGCCCAAACTGTTACCCAAATGGGCCGGGCCTGAGTCGGTAGTCAACAAAACCTTTGCGCCTGCCATTAAATTGGTTAAAGTAACTAATGTGGTTTTGCCTGTGTAGTTTTCTATCCTGTCCTGGTTTTCGGCGTTAACCAATAGCTGCTCTATAAAAACGGCATCCTTTGGGCCGCCTATTAAGCCAAAACGGGCTTCGGTAAAAGTATCGGTTAGCAGTTTCAATAAAGCTCTACCCTTGTTCAGCGGCATCCTGCGCGATTCGGCTTCCGAGTTAAAGTTGATCAGGATAAGTCCGTTTGGTTTGGCATCAGTGGCATTGAGTGATACTTTACGGCCAGTCACGGGCATTTCGTTCAGCTGTTCTAATATTGACAGATACTCATCAACCCGGTGAACTCCCTTTGGTCTTTTTAATACTTTGGTCAATAGGAAAAATCCGCCCTCTTTGCTAAAGCCAATGCACTGTTTGGCACCGGTAGCCTTCCCCATAACCGCTGCCGATAATGAATCGGGCAGGGTAAAAAAGATATCATAGGTTTCGATACGCAGCAATTTGCCATAACGGTAAACACCGCCCAGTCCTTTGTATTCGTCCTTATCAAATGAATGGATCTTAGTTAAACCGGGAATAAGAGATGCGATTGCGCTCAGCTCTTTTTTGATAATAACATCAACCTGCGCCGTCGGATAAAGCTGCTTGACCGCCCCGATGAAAGCTGTACTCATAACTACATCACCAAGCCAGTTAGGCAATCTTACCAGTATCTTCATTTACGTTGTACGTTTAACGTAATACGTTTTACGTTGTACAAAACATACAACGTAAAACGTACAACTTATAACTTAAACAGCCACATTGTTTTCCCTCAAAGCATCATTTAGCGATGTCTTTTTGTCGGTTGATTCTTTGCGTTTGCCGATAATCAGCGCGCACGGAACCTGAAAATCGCCGGCAGGGAACTTTTTAGTATATGAGCCCGGTATAACTACCGAGCGCGCAGGTACACGGCTTTTATATTCAACCGGGCTACTGCCTGTAACATCAATAATTTTTGTTGATGCGGTTAAAACTACATTGGCGCCTAAAACAGCTTCGCTTTCTACGTGTATGCCTTCAACCACAATAGCTCTTGAACCTAAGAAGCAGTTATCTTCAATAATAACCGGCGAAGCTTGAACCGGCTCTAAAACACCGCCAATGCCTACACCACCACTTAGATGAACGTGCTTGCCAATTTGCGCGCATGAGCCGACGGTTGCCCAGGTATCAACCATCGTGCCTTCATCAACATAAGCGCCAATATTTACATAGCTCGGCATCATGATAACGCCCTTAGCCAGGAAGGCGCCATAACGTGCGCTTGCACCAGGCACTACACGTACTCCGGTAGCTTTATAGTCGGTTTTAAGTTTCATTTTATCATGAAAGATAAACGGGCCGGCTTTAATTTCGTCCATTGGGCGGATAGGGAAGTATAATATTACAGCTTTCTTTATCCACTCGTTGTTGTGCCAGCGGTTGCCAATTAGTTCGGCAACACGGATCTCGCCTTTGTCAAGGCGTTCAATAACGGTTTCAATAGCATCGGTATATTGTTTATAACCTAACAGGTTCCTGTCTTCCCAGGCTGCCTCAATTAATTTTTTTAGATCTTGCATCGGTATATTTAAACTTTCGACAAATTAAAGGAATTTTAAGGAGAATTGTTTGATAAGGCTTAATTGTATTCGTAAGTGTGCCGCGTCTGGAACACATATAACAAGTGGAATTGCTGACACAACTGGAACACTTTGCGTCATATTTGTTAAATTTGCGCATTAACATTACCATGCCCGAAAAAGAAAAACTCCGAATAGATAAATACCTCTGGTCAATCCGCCTGTTTAAAACACGTACGTTAGCTTCGGATGCATGTAAAGCCGGTAGGGTTAAGCTTGATGGTAATAACATCAAACCATCGCATGAGGTTAAACTGGGTGAAGTTTACCAGGTATCAAAAGGCCCTGATAGAAAAATAATAAGGGTTACAGGTTTGTTGGAAAGCCGCACCGATGCTAAAACTGCGGTAGGTTATTATGAGGATATTACACCGGTAGAACAAACTCCCGCCTTCAAATCCATGTTCCACGCCCCGCTACTAAAACGCGACCGCGGCACCGGTCGCCCTACCAAACGCGACAGGCGCGAGATAGATGGTTTGCAGGATGATTTTTTTGAGAAAAAAGAAGTTGAATAAGTTTATTGTGTGAATGGTTGATTAAGTTACTTGTTGGTTAACCGTTCATTTAATCAACAAATTACTATTCACTAACTTTAATAATCAGTCCTACTCTCGCTTTCGCTCCACAATTTAAAAGCGCCCAACGCTTCATCGCGCATTAGCTGTGCAATGGGCAGCTTGCGTTTTTCCATTGGCAGGTCAAGCTCTTCATATATAAAATGATCGTCGAAACCTATCGCTGCGGCATCGGCTTTGGCATTGGCGTAATAGATCTTATCAATCCTTGCCCAGTAAATTGCACCTAAACACATAGGGCAGGGCTCGCAGCTGGTATAAATTTCGCAGCCAGCTAAACTAAAAGTCTCCAGCTCCTGGCAGGCCAGGCGTATAGCCGATACTTCGGCATGCGCGGTTGGGTCATTATTTGATACCACTTTGTTGGCGCTGCGGGCCAGCACCATGCCGTCTTTTACTATCACGGCACCAAACGGGCCGCCTTGTCCTTCTTTAACATTATATTCAGACAAGTCAATGGCCATCTGCATAAATTTCTCGTGGTTACTCATAATAGAATCAAGATTTAAGAATCAAGAGACAAGAGTAATCTCCTGCCATTAAAAGAAAAACCCCAACTTATAGCTGAGGTTTTTAATATTAAAATTAAATTGTCAGGCATCTGCACATCTGCACATTTGCATATCTGTACATTTACTATTTTTTGTCCTTCGCGTAAGCGTCATTTAAGGTTTTAAGCGCTTCGGCGGTAATGTCAAGGCTTGGGTCAACATATAAAACACCAGGGGCGCTTCTTGAATAAGTTAATACCAACTTGTAGCCTTTTTCTTTAGCATAGTTTTTAGAAAAATCGGTTAACTTATCAAATAGTTTACCGGTTTCTGTAGCTTGATTGGTCTGCATATCAGCCGATTCGCTTTGCTGAAATTTTTGAAAGTCATTATTCTCACGGCGTAAGCGTTCTTCTGTAGCCTGACGTTTATCGGCAGGTAAGGTCGCAGCTATCTTTTGATATTCAGCAACTTCACGTTGTAAAGCCTGATTTCTTGAAATAACAGCAGACTCGGCAGCTTTACCTTTTTCGTTAAGGCGAGCCTGCATATCTTTTGCATATTCGTACTTGCTCAATAAAGTATCAGAGTTGATATATACTGTTGTTCCCTTATCTGCTGTAGTAGTTGTCGTTGTAGCCGCAGCCGGTGCAGCGGCAGGTTTGTTATTGCAGGCAACAACGCTTGCAGCAACTATTAAACCTAAAGTGATTTTTGTTAATGTAGAACCCGTGGTTTTCATTTAAAAGTGGTTTGTTGTTTTTGATGTTTGAAGACGCTAAGCGCATCGTCAATTTTTAATAAAATTTTCACAAAGATAAACTTTCATACTAACTATCCTAATCAATTACCGGTGACTAAAAAAATAGCTTTGGGCATTAAAAACCTGTTTCCTAACCCATTATATTCCGCTATAATTTCTGTGGTGTTTTTGAGCCGCACTCAAGTATATTAACAACCACTCATTTTATCAACAGTAGTGGTAATATGGCTTAAAATGCGTATTTTTGTGAGTTATTGTTTCAACCAAAATATGAGCGAAGAAAATATAGACAAATCGAATTACTCAGCAGATAATATACAGGTTTTAGAGGGTTTAGAGGCGGTGCGCAAGCGCCCTTCCATGTACATTGGCGATACAGGCGTAAAAGGCTTGCACCATTTGGTGTATGAGGTTGTGGATAACTCTATTGATGAGGCTTTAGCCGGTTACTGCGATACTATAAATGTTACTATCCATAAAGGCAACTCTATAACCGTTGTTGATAATGGCCGTGGTATCCCTACAGGTATCACTACTAAAGAAAAAGTATCGGCACTACAAATTGTAATGACCGTTTTACACGCCGGTGGTAAGTTTGATAAAGACACTTACAAAGTATCGGGTGGTTTGCACGGTGTGGGTGTAAGTTGCGTTAACGCGTTGTCAACCCACATGAAAACTGTCGTTGAGCGCGAAGGCAAAATGTTTACCCAGGAATATTCGGAAGGTAAGCCTTTGTTTGAGGTTAAGGAAATTGGTACATCAGCACGTACCGGTACCACCCAAACGTTCCAGCCGGATCCTACAATATTTACCCTGACTACCGAATATAAATTTGATACACTGGCTGCCCGTTTACGCGAATTGGCTTACCTGAACAAAGGTATCCGCTTAACGCTAACGGACGAGCGCGAGCCTAACGAAGATGGTTCTTTGGTAACAGAAGAATTTTATTCGACGGGTGGCTTAAGCGAGTTTGTTAAGTTTTTAGATGGTACCCGTACCTCTATTATACCTGAGCCTATTTATGTTGATGGTATAAAACAAGGCATCCCGGTTGAACTGGCTTTGCAGTATAATGATACTTATACGGAAAACGTACACTCGTACGTAAACAACATTAATACGCATGAAGGTGGTACGCACGTTGCAGGTTTCCGCAGGGGGTTGACCCGTACCTTAAAAAGCTATGCCGATAAAGAGGGTTTGTTAAAGAACCTTAAGGTTGAAATTACCGGTGATGACTTCCGCGAAGGATTGACCGCTGTAATTTCTGTAAAAGTACAGGAGCCGCAGTTTGAGGGCCAAACCAAAGGCAAGTTGGGTAACAACGAGGTGATGGGTGCGGTTGATATGGCCGTAGGCGAGATTTTAGGTAATTACCTTGAAGAACACCCTAAAGAGGCCCGTATGATTGTGAGCAAGGTTGTATTGGCCGCCACGGCCCGTGCCGCTGCGCGTAAGGCACGCGAAATGGTGCAGCGTAAAAGCGTTATGGGTGGCTCTGGCTTACCTGGCAAACTATCTGATTGCGCTAACAGCGATCCGGCTTTATGCGAGCTGTATCTTGTCGAAGGTGACTCAGCGGGTGGTACTGCCAAGCAGGGCCGTAACCGCGAGTACCAGGCTATCCTTCCGTTAAGAGGTAAGATCCTTAACGTAGAGAAAGCCATGGAACACAAGATCTACGAGAATGAAGAGATAAAGAACATGTTTACCGGCTTGGGCGTAAGCCGCGGTACGCCTGAAGATGATAAAGCATTAAATCTTACCAAGCTTCGTTACCACAAAATTGTGATTATGACGGATGCTGACGTGGATGGTTCGCACATTACAACACTGATACTTACTTTCTTCTTCCGTTATATGAAGGAGCTGATTGAAGCTGGTTATGTTTACATTGCATCGCCACCACTTTACCAGGTCAAAAAAGGTAAAGAGTTTGAATACTGCTGGACAGAAGACCAACGCGATGCAGCTATCCAACGCCTTAAAGGTGCCGGTAAAGAAGATAGCGTGCACGTACAACGTTACAAAGGTTTGGGTGAGATGAACGCAGAGCAATTATGGGAAACTACCATGGATCCTGCCCGCCGTACACTTAAAAAAGCAAGCATTGAAAATGCTGCCGAGTGCGATCATACCTTCTCTATGTTAATGGGTGATGAGGTTGCACCGCGCCGTGCGTTTATTGAGAAGAATGCTAAGTACGCGAGAATAGATACTTAGGATTTCGAATTTCGGAATTTCGATTGCGGAATTGTTAATATTTGAAAAAGCCGTCCTGACATATGTGGGGACGGCTTTTTTGTTGACTATTCCCGCGCGTCATTGCGAGGATTAACGCTTAACTGCTTTCCTCTTCACAATAATATAACCAGCAATCTTATCAATATCCGCTTTACTTATCGCTCCGTTCCATGCCGGCATACCTTTATCTAAGACGCCGTTTGTTATGGTATTAATTATCGATTGCTTATTGCTACCGTGTTTCAGGGCCACGGTAATAAGGTTGGCACCTTTATCTGTACCTTTCAGATCATTGCCATGACAGCTGGCGCACATTTGCTGGATGAGCATAGTCGTGGTCATTTTTACGGTTTTGGTTTGCGCCACGGTATTAGCCTCGATTTTTTGTGATGATAATAAAGTATTAGCTGTTCCGGATGGGCGCAGCCTTAAGATCATGTCATCGCCCGGCCTTGGTTTTCCTTCTGCGGGGTCAACGTTGGTGGTCGACATATAAATGTACCCGTCAGGGCCTGTAATTAATGAGCGGATGCGGCCGAATTTCTTTTTAAATATGATCTCCTGGCTAACTATCTTGTCGTTATTAAGTGTAAGTATCAAAATTCCTTCGCCACGCATACAAGCTACCAGTAGCTTGCCCTTTAATTGCGGGAACTTATCGCCTTTATAAAACATGGCTTCGCTTGGGCCAATAGACGGCGTAAACTCGGTCAGCGGAGTTAGCATCCCTTCTTTAGTTAGCTGGTGATGGATAATAGGCCAGCCATAGTTCATGCCTTTTTTAATGATATTGATCTCGTCGCCACCGGTTGGTCCGTGTTCTGATTCAAACAACGTATTCGTACCCGGCTCAAACACCAACCCCTGCGGATTACGATGGCCATATGTCCAGATCTCTTTGCGGGCCGTGTCATTGTTAAAGAAAGGGTTATCATACGGGATGGTGCCGTCATCATTAAATCTCAGGATCTTACCGTTAAGGGCTTTCAGATCCTGCGCTAAAATAGCTTCGTCGGCATCGCCGGTGGTGATGTAAAGTTTTTTATCAGGCCCAAAAACTAAGCGGCAACCGGTATGATTCTGGTTGGCGTGGATGTCATCCCTTATAACTAACGGTTTTATTAAAGTATCGTTCCTAAACTCATAACGCACAATTTGTAATCGCATTTTAGTACCCTGCCAATAATCGTTAGCCATATAAATAAAACGGTTATGCATAAAATCGGGGTGAAGCACCAGGCCCAGCAATCCTGTTTTATTGCGCTGCGGGATGTTAGGGATTACAAAAGCGGGTTTATCAACCAATTTACCATTCCTGAAAATGCGCAGTTTGCCATTACGCTCGCTAAATAACATGCTGTTATCCGGCAGGAAAACCAATTGCCATGGCACCACCAGGTCATGGGCCAGTGTATCAATTTTAAAGCCGGTTGTATCTGATAACGCGATAGTGATCCTTGCTCTTTTACCGGCGACAAAGGCGCTTGCTATGATCGCTACAAGACAAATTGCTATAAACCATTTTAATGTTTTCATAATGGATTTATGTATAAGGTTAAGTTACTAAAAAGTTATTTAAGCAAATAACTTTAAAATTTATATACATAAGTTTGTTATGTATATAAATTATATATATGTTTGTTTTATTATGAGCACAAATCCATTGTTAAAAGGCACTTTACAAACCATCATTTTAAAACTGTTAGAAGACAATACAGAAATGTATGGTTATGAAATTACGCAGAAGGTAAAAGAAATTTCGGCAGGCGATGTATTGCTTACCGAAGGCGCACTATATCCCGCGCTGCATAAACTGGAAGCGGACGGTTTTTTAGAAACCTTTACCCAAATAGTTGATAACCGGGTACGTAAATATTACAGGCTAACCGAGCAAGGCGGTAAAGAAGTTACCAATAAAGTAACCGAAGCCGAGGCTTTTATTGACCAGTTGCAATTGTTGTTGAGCCTTAAACCTGCTGTGAAATGAGGCCAAACCAGGAGCAGCTTACAACAATAGAAAATATACTGGGCGATGTTTCCAAATACCGCGAAACGTATGAGGAATTATATGACCATATATTGAGCGCGTTAGAAGGCGTGCCGGATGATATGCCGTTTGCTGATGCGTTATATAATATTGTTGAGAATGAACTTGGAGGTGGGAGGGGTATCGCTTTAATAGAAGCCAAGTATAAGAAGGCTGCTATAAAAGAAATCGCCAAAAAGTATTTTAAATATTTCGGCCAGTATTTAGTATCGCCATACATGGTAGGCGTTATTGCTTTAACAGGCATGCTTTATTGGCTGATAAACGGGGAAACTATTCGCCAAATTTGGGTGACGGTTTTATGTTTTATTAGTAATACAATTGTTATAAGAGTACGCGAAAGATGGATCAATAAAACAATAAACCCATACGGTAAAAACTCGGTAATTAAAATTGTCTATCCGTATATATGTATGTTCCCCATGATTTTATCTGTAGTATTAGATTTGATCCATATTGCATTAAGTTTTGTTGGTTTGCCGTATGTAGACCCAAGATTATATATAGCCTTGGTCGTGTTTTTTATTAACCTGGTTAATATGTTAGCCTATTACAGGTTATGTAAGGATGAATTTAAAGTAATTACTACAACCTAACCTTATCATAATTATAGATTGATTAAATGAAACCAACTAAGCAAGAAAAACAATGGCTTAAAGATTACTTGTACCAAACAATGGAATACAGAGAAACCTATGAAGAGGTTTACGACCATATTTTGCTGGCCTTGGAAAATGAGCCAAGGCCCGAGTTTTTCGAAGGCTCAGTAATGAAAATTATAACTGACGACTTTGGCAGTAATAATGCATTATATGAATTGGAACGAAGTTGCAAATATACTGCCGAACGGGATTCAATACAGCAGTATGTTAGCCTTATGAAATTATGGGTAACACCTAAATTGATATTATTTACTGGCCTGATATTCTGTTCACTATGTTCAGTAGAGTTTAAATTCCCAATTTTATTATCAATGTTGTTCTTTCAACTTTCACTGGTGCCGTTCTTGCTTTTTTTGATACGCAAAGTCATCATCTTTTTTAAGCGGTCTTATAAAAAGGCTTCTTTGAAGGATGAAATATCGAAGGAAATAACCTATCATGTAACCAGACGAATCTGGGCAGTGCTTTTTGTTTTAAGTGCGATTAAGCAAGTATTTGATTATTTATTTAATCAGCATCAGGTAACGTATAATAAACCTCTGCACCATAAGAATTTGTGGTCTGCACTGACTTATCATAAACCATTGCCGGCAAATATGAGCTTGTTGTCCATTGGATACATAATTATTTGTGGAGTGATCATAGCTGGTTTGATAACCTGGATAATTCTGCATTTGATAACGATCGTCAAACTCTATCAGCGCGAGTTTAAATCCCAAATGATTACCAACTAAAATATTCACTCAACCACTCATTCCATTATTCACTCGTTGAATTAAAACGGATACCCGATAGCCAGATTAAATATCAAATTCTGTCCCCGCCATTCGGAGCTTCTAAAATCTACCTGGTTAATTACTACACGTTGGCCCGGTGGCAATTGCGGTTTGATGATCGGGAAGGCCAAATCGGTACGTAAAATCAATACTGATAAGTTAAAACGTAAACCTGCGCCGGCATCAGCAGCCATTTGGCTTATAAAGTTTTTGCCAAATGTCCCGCCAATTATACCAGGCTTGCTGTTTAACATCCAGATATTACCGGCATCAACAAATAAAGCTCCCTCAACAATACTGAAAAGCTTAGGGCGATACTCTAAATTAGCTTCTATCTTGATGTCTCCTGATTCATCAGGCAGGAACTGTGTACCGCCCGTAACACTTGCAGGCGGACTATAAGTCCCCGGACCTAACGACCTTGCCTGGAAACCACGTAAGCTATTGGCGCCGCCGATAAAAAACTGCTGGGTATAAGGCATAACGGTCGAGTTGCCATAAGGTAATCCCACACCCACTAATAATCGCGTAGCTATCTTGCTTGTCGGCGTTAGCTTATGATAGAATCGTATCTCATTTTCTAACTTAACGTATTGGTTAAACGGCGTACCAAATATCCGGCGGACTTTACCACTTAATGTATCCGCGCCGCTAATAATGCCATATAAGTTACCCGATAAGCTGATCTTTCCATTATAGTAGAAAGTATTTACCCGGGCATCTTCCATCGTATTGGTGTAAGTATAGCTATAGGTAGGGCCGAAGGTAAACTGGTTGTCAATAACGTGCTGTAAGGCAGGGTTTCGGGTATGGTTTATGCTATCGCGATATATCTGGCTAATGCTTGCGGCGTCAACATAAGTTATCTCTAATAAATTCAGCTCGTGCTGCTTGTGCAGATTGGGTTTCCATTGATAGCCGAACGACGCATTAAACGAATTAAGCTTATATAGCTTGGTACGGTCGATTAATGTATAACCAGTATTTAATATGGTATGAGGGATGAAGGCGCCATCGGTCTTAAAATCCCACGGACTGATAAACCTTGGCCATGACAGTGATGGCTTGATGCCAAACTGGTAAACATTGTAACCATTATTACGCGCACCAAACTGGATATCAGAGCTTACAAATCCGGTAACGGCAAATAGCTCGCCGCCTTTAAAGGTGTTTTTATTCCTGAAGGTCAGGTTAAACTGTGTGCCGTTAAAATTGGCAGACGTTTGGCGACCCAAAATCTCAGCCTGTAATGATTTGCGTTTGTATTGTGTCAGGTAATAAAACACATCCAACTTAGCCGAGTCAGGCGTTACATCCTCGAACCTGTTCTTCACATAGCGGAATGGACCTAACTCAATAAACCTGTTCAAGCTTTTGTTATGCTCTGTTCGGTTATAAACTTCGCCGGGGTGTAATAGCACCGCGTTTTTAAACATAAACGCCCTTACACTGTGCCTGGGATCGATAACATTATACCAGCGGTATCGTTCGGCCGAGTCAAGTTTAGTCGACGTGTCCCTTAAATTATATCTCGGATAAACATAAATATCCCTGATCTGGTAGATCCAGCGTGCCTGGTCGGGCGTGGTTTCTTTAACCTTCACAAATATGTCCACCTGGTGATCGGCAATGGTACTATCATACCGCATGATCAAATAATCCGGGCCGAAATAAAAAAAACCTTTTTCCTTTAGCCTTGCATCAATACGGATGCGTTCATTTTTTATAACATCAAGGTCATAGCGGTCACCAACCTTTAACAAACTTTCTTTGGCTGTACCTGCAACCGCAGTATCTAAATCATCATTATCTGTAGGGAAGACAATTTTACGGTAATGATAAGCCGGGCCGGTTTGCACCGTATATACAGCTTTCGCTACTTTAGATCCTTTTTTGCTAACAGTATCGCCGCTAACATTGGCCACGAAAAAACCCTCGTTTTGCAGGCGATTAGTTAGGATACTTGAACTTTTTACCACATCAGCACTACCCGCTAATACAGGCGGTTCGCCTAATTTGGTATTCAGCCAATGTTTAAGCCCTCTTACTTTATTAGTACGGGTTTTATTGTAGATCCATAGTTTATAACGCAGGCCCAGAATATTGGTGTTTGGTTTAGGGCGCAGCAATGCCTCCAAATCAGCTGTTAATGCTTTGGCTTCACTTTTCTTGGTGTTTTGTTTATCGGTGATATTTACTTCGCCGCCGGTGTATAGCTTTTGGCCGGCTGCCAAATACTTGGTATTACTGCAGGCGCTTACAAATACAGCAAATAAAATAAAAAGTATGTATCTAAGTTTGGCCATAGTTAGTTCGATGTTTGTTTTTGTTCGGCTGGTTTATCTGCAGGCTGTACCACGGGTGCAACCGTTTCGTCATGCGCTTTGTCAGCCTCTTTTTGCTCTTTCTTTTTCTCTTTTTCCTTCTCTTTGTATTCCTTTTGCATATCGCGGTCGGCTTTAGGTTTACGTTTAAACAATTCCTTAAAGCGGTTATACTCGTAAGTTAAAGAGAAAGCAAGGCCGGTTTCTATCACCTGCCCTTCAACCACAATAAACTGGTCGCGGCGGTAAGCGCGCAGCATGTAACGACCATCCTGGGTTAGCTTATAATTTATAGATAAATTACCGGCAATATCAGTTGTTTTTTGTCCGGGCTGATTTTGCCCTTCCAGGTTAAAGTTATTGCCCACGGTAACGGTTAACCTATCATTCAGGAATTGTTTAGACAAGCCGACGTTCAGATCGGTCCGGTTCTGTTCAACCCCGCTCGAGTAATCAGCACCGGATGAAAGCCCAAAGCTTAGCTGCACGCCGCCGCCTAAATTACCGGCTAGTTTGTTTAACTGATCAGACAATAAACTACTCACGCTGTTACGAATAGCGCCATTTACACTTGGGCCACCGCCTAAACTTTGCAACGGATTATCGCCAATAAAGTGGCCCAATACCAATACCCCCAATACCTGTTTGTTTAATTCGTTAGGGTCCTGGCGGATTTGTGACAAGCGGGTATTAACTGTCTCAATCACATCCGGCGAAACCGTATAACTGCTATCAGGCAACACAATATCGAAAGTGATATCAGGTTTCATTAATTCATTTCGCAGATTCAAGTTCACGTTAAAAGGAAGCTTTTGCTTGTACATGGTAAGATTTGTGCCATCATCGCCCATTTGCTGATTTACCAGGTCGATAGGAGGAACGTTAGCTACATATACTGCTGTTAGGTCGACATTGGCTGTGGTAGGGTCGCCAGTCCAGGTAATGCTGCTGCCTCTTTTAAAGTTGAAGGTGCGTTTTACTGTCGCGTAAGCAAGATTGTATGATCCTTCTTCAACCACATAGGTGCCGGTAAGGTTTGTTTTTCCACTTGGATCAATACCTCCGTTTAAGTTGGCTTCGCCCCGTATATGTACTACATCGCCATTACGCTCATCTATCACTATAGCAAATTTAGCGGCTTTGTTTATTTTAATTGTAGCGTTAACATCCAAGCCACGTAAGCTGCTTTGTTTTAATGAATCCAACTGTTTGGCTAATAGGATAGAATCGAGCTTGGGCGCATTTTCATTAATAACTTCCACAACCCCATTCCTGTCCTCAACCCCAGGATCATCTGATGGTAAAACAAACGTCATATCTGTTTTATCATTCACGGTTAAGTTGGCATCAACCCTTGGCGACTCCTGCGTACCGCGGACCTGGATCCTTGTATCTATATATAGCTTACCGTAGAACAGTTTATTATCCGCCTGGGTTGAATTAACCGCCCTGAAGTTGGTAGCATTAATATCAATGCCGAATTTAAAGTCGGTAAAGGTTTTGGTATACAAGGTCCCCGTAACGATGGCCTTATTGCCGGTTGAATCAACCAACCTAAAATCGCGGAACAAAACACCATCCTCGTTAAAGGTTATCGTCTCTTTAGGCATGGTGAAATACGAATTAAGCATGGTGACATTAAAGCCTACATCGTTAAAATGCACATCGCCCCTCACTACCGGCGTACTTGTATTACCGGTTATTTTAAGCTGACCGGTAATGGTGCCTTTAGCGTTGCGAATGCTCCCAAAACTAAAGCCCTCAATACTCTTCATATTTAGCTTAACAATATTCAGGTCGAGATCAAATTTGCTTTCAGGGCTGGTATAGTAAATCCCCTGCAGATCAACCTGGTTACCTTTGCCGGTAATGCTCATGTTGGCAGCGTAGGCATTCTCTGTTTGGTTATTTACTTTCAGGGCTATGTTGCCTACAGTGTCGCCTTTAAAGCTAAAATCTGTAACGTTTAAGTCTGCAGTAAACTTCATGGCTTTCTGGAAATTGCTGATATTAGCCTCGCCATTAATAACCCCGCCAACTTGCAATGAATCTTGCTGCGCCATGCGGGTTAGCGTCTCGATATGGAAATCGCGGAAGCCAACTTTAATAGGCGAGTTAAACTCGGTGCCCGTGCTGTTAATGCTTAATACCTGGTTGGCATTGGTAATATTAAAGTTATGTGCCAAAATGCCTTTGCCGCCAAATTGGAAGTAGTTATCGGCATTCACTGCCCAAGGGATGTAATTAAACATTACACCATCCTGTACAAAGCTAAACTGGTAGGCATTTGGCAAGGCACTAAATACGCCTGCTATGCGATAGCGTTCTTTTCTTGCCGCATCGCGCACCTGCGCGCTTATGTTGAGCTTGTTGTTTTGCGCGCTGCCGCTGATGCTTGGGAACAATAGGTCTAACGATGATGACATTTTAACTTCATCAACAGTTAAAGCATAATTGAGCGCGTTGTTAGCGGTATTAATAGTTAGCTTACCATTATTGATGATATTGGTATCGTAAACCACTTTAGGGATGGTACCGTTCACCACAAACTCGCCGGTAGCGCTGTTAAAGCGGCCCGTAATATTAACCGGGTCCATTTGCTTAAGTAATGGTGCGAACTGGGTAAGCAACGGAGTTTTCATTATCCGCACCGCGAAGGTAAACTGCTGCGGCGAATACACCGGTTTGGTTTTGGCAACAGCGCTGCCCATGCTCATATCAAAGTATCTATTGATCAGGTCCTGCATAGCATCACCAACCTGGGTCAGCTTGTACTTACCGCTCAATCTTGCGTTCATGAACGGTGTTTTTAAACGCAGCGAACTGCTATCAGCATTGGCAGTTGATACGAGGTTGATAGAGTCGACCCTTATACGCTGGTCCTTATTTACCACCAACAGGTCGGTTACTTTAATATTGGCGTTCAGGTAATCAGGGTCGGCGGTCGGCATATCGGCAATAACTTTACCATGCAGACGCATTGGGGTAGTTGTGAAGTGCAGTGCTTCCAGGTTCAAACTATCCAGCATTAAATTGGCTTTTATTGATGGATACTTTTTATTCATGTTGGCCTTAGCATCTAAAGTGAAGCTGATGTTCGCATCTTTCATTTTAGACACTACGGTATAATTGCCGTTGGTTGCTGTGCCTTTAAGCTGCAGATTTTTATAATTATAGCCTTTAACATACGCCTGGACTACATTACCATCGAACTGCAGACTGGCCTTTTTAGGGTCGAGCCCGCGGCCTTTAACATTTGCCGATAGCGTAACCATGCCCACCATTTGCGGTTGTTTGGTTAGCGCGCCAACGTTTAAGTTATTAGCCTTTATATTGGCTGAGTAAGTCGCGCCCGTTTTGCTGCCACCATTTTTCAATGAAGCCACCAGATCGGCAGCACCATAGGTGGAGCGGAGATTTAGTTTGGTGATAAAGGTCGTCATGCCGCCTTTAAAACTGCCTTTAAGATTCATGTTTGCAGGGATGCTTACGTTTGCCGGGATGGCCCCTGCCGGAACCAGCTTGGCTATATCTGTAGCGCTGGTGTTAAAGTCGGCTATGCTAACATCAAAGTAAGCCTTTTTCATATCCGGCAAACCTTTTAATTTGGCCGATGCCTTTATATGAGTATTGCTTAATCCGCGGATCTCTAACGAAGGAATATTTAAATTATTAACCGCGCCCTGGACTTTACCGTCTATCCTGAATACCGAGTTTGGCGAACTTTTAAAAGGCTCCATGCTGGCCATTGTCGGCATCAGCAATAACACATCTTTTAAACTGATCCTGGTTCCATCAACATTAGCGTTAACATGCAATAAGCCTATATTTTTGGTTATAGCTTCTATCGACGGATAGCTAACCTGAACCTGCTTTTGAATAACAGTTAGCGGTGTTTCTACCAATAAGTCATTTAGATAGGCATTGGTTGGCCCGTAAAAGAAAGCTGTATGAAACCTGTTAATTGTTAAACCACTCTTCTCATTAAAAGTAAACGAATTGATCTTACCCGAAAGTGAGTTTGGGTTATAAGCTATATTTTCTGCGTCGGCATTAAGGTTGGTGATATGCATATGTGCAAAATCCAAGCCTCTGGCAATCGGTTTTTGTACTTCGTTATCAAACTTAATATCATCGTTAACAAATTTTACCCTGCCTAAAGTAGCGCTCCAACCACTTTTGTTTGGGTTTGATGTTAGGGTATCTAATTTTTTTATCGCTTTTACAATTTCCTTTTTAACAGTCTTTGGTTTCGCAAAAGTTAGGATGGCTTTGGTATCATTTAGGTCGATGCTTTTAATGCCAACCTTTTGGTTTTTCAGATCGATCTTATCCATCTCTATTAAAAACTTACTTAGGTCAACATTAGCGTCCATCTCAACCGTGCGGTAAACTACCCGTACTTTTGAAATATCAATAGTACCAAGACTAAGCTCCATATTGAGCGGAGTGGTAGTAGTATCCGGTGGTGGCGGTGTTACTGCGGTTTGGATAACCTGCGCATAAACGCCGGATACGTTGATCTTCGGAATTGAGAATTTCATCTTATCCATATCAAAATCCGTTATCCGGGTGTCAAAATGCCCTAATATGAATTTTACATCATTACCGCTGATGGCATCTTTATAAGTTACATTGATACGGTCGAGGATGATCTTATCCATCGAGAATTTCATAGTAGAAGTGGTATCCTCTGGCTTAACTTCTTTCTTTTGTTGGCCGGCAAAGGCTTTCATGATATAGTCGAAGTTAAATACACTGTCTTTGCCGCGGCTTATTTTAGCGGTGATGCCCTGCAGATTTATTTCGTTGATCTCAACCTTATGATGCAGTAACTGCAACATACTGATATCGACTTTCAACTTATCACCGGCAATAAGGGTGTCTTTTTTCTGGTCCTCGAAATAAACATTCTCTAAAACCAGTAGCTTGGGCAAACCCAGGCTTATATGGCCAATCTCAACCTTGGTATGAATTTTATTTTGCAGAAAAGTTACTGCCTTATCCTTTACAAAGTTTTGTACGGAAGGTACCTGTATTAAAATGACTACAAGCAACACCAGAAAGATGACACTTGCAATTATCCAAAGAATAGTTTTTAGAGCTATACGTCCAAATCGTCCCAATTTTATATAATTTTCAAAGGTTAAGCCGTTACTGTATAATGTTAAACAAATAGTATGCTAATTATAGCAGATATTAACTTTTATACAGTTTTCAACAACCGCAAACGCAAAGTTGTTTTTTGGTAGATTTGTATTCGTCCAAAAAAATATAGAATTATACGATGCCCGATTTTTCGCACTTACATGTACATACCCAGTTTTCATTACTTGATGGTGCTGCCGATATATCAAAGCTATTTAAAAAAGCGGCAGGCGATGGTATGAAGGCCCTGGCAATTACCGATCACGGTAATATGTTTGGCGCGTTTAAGTTTGTAGCCGAGGCTGGCAAACATAATGTAAAACCAATTGTGGGCTGCGAGTTTTATGTGGTTGAGGACAGGCATAAGAAACAATTTACAAAAGAAAAGAAGGACATACGCCGCCACCAGCTACTATTGGCTAAAAATCCCGAAGGTTATAAAAACCTGGTTAAGCTTTGTAGCTATGGGTATATGGAGGGCCTGTACAGCAAATGGCCGCGGATAGATAAGGAGCTTATTTTAAAATACCATAAAGGACTTATTGCTACAACCTGCTGTATTGGCGCATCGGTGCCACAAACTATTTTGAGGGGGACGCCTGATGAAGCCGAAACAGAATTTAAATGGTGGCTCGACCTTTTTGGCGAGGACTATTATATAGAAGTACAACGCCACGAGATCCCTGAACAGGAGATCATTAACAATACCCTGCTGCAATACGCTAAAAAATATAATGTAAAGGTTATTTGCTCTAACGATTCGCATTACGTGGATCAGCAGGACAGCAACGCCCACGATATTTTATTATGCGTAAATACCGGCGATATGCAAAGCACGCCGATAGCTACGGATGAGGAAGGTGGTAAAGGCTATCGTTTTGGTTTTCCTAACGACCAGTTTTATTTTAAAACGCAGGCCGAAATGGCTAAGGTGTTTCATGATATCCCTGAATCCTTAGATAATACCAACGAGATCGTCGACAAGGTAGAGGTGCTAAAGCTAAAACGCGATATTCTGCTTCCCAACTTCGTTATCCCGCAAGAATTCAAGATCCATAGCGAGAGTACGCCTGATGCGGATACCCTAAACCAGTGGGAGTACTTAAAGCATTTAACTTTTACAGGTGCTAAAGAGCGCTATATAGATATTAGCCCAGAGGTTGAAGAACGGATAAACTTCGAGTTGTTTACCATACGTACCATGGGTTTTGCCGGTTACTTTTTAATTGTAGCCGATTTTATAAAACATGGCCGCGATATCGGTGTGTTTATTGGTCCGGGCCGTGGGTCGGCAGCGGGATCGGTGGTGGCCTATTGTACGGGTATCACCAATATCGACCCGATGAAGTATAATCTCCTGTTCGAGAGATTCCTGAACCCGGATCGTAAATCAATGCCAGATATTGATACGGATTTTGACGATGCGGGCCGCCAAAAAGTTATTGATTACGTAGTTGAAAAATACGGCAAGAACCAGGTAGCACAGATCATTACCTACGGCTCGATGGCTGCGCGTACCAGTATTCAGGATGTGGGCCGGGTGCTGGATATGCCGCTATCAGACGTTACAGCGTTAAAGAAATTAGTGCCCGATACTTTAGGTATCAATCTAAAAACAGCTATAGAGCAGGTACCAGAGCTGGCCGAGATCTATAAATCGACAGAACTTAAAGGTATCGTACTTCGTGAGGCTGAAAAGCTGGAAGGATCGGTACGTAATACCGGTGTACACGCCGCGGGTATTATCATCGCGCCTTATGATTTAACGGATATTGTTCCGGTTGCTACAGCTAAAGACTCCGACTTATTAGTTACTCAATATGATGGTCGTGTAATTGAAGACGCCGGCGTAATCAAGATGGACTTTTTGGGACTGAAAACCCTGACCATTTTAAAGGATGCGTTAAGGCTAATCAAGCAAAATCACGGGGTTGAGATCTCTATTGATTATATCCCGCTGGACGACCAGGAAACTTTTGAGCTTTACCAGCGCGGCGATACCAACGGTACTTTCCAGTTTGAAAGTGATGGTATGCAAATGTACCTGCGCGATTTGAAGCCGGATAAGTTTGAGGATTTAATAGCCATGAACGCGCTGTACCGCCCGGGGCCGATAGAGTACATCCCATCGTTTATAAAACGTAAACATGGATATGAGCCGGTTGAGTTTGATTTGCCCGACATGGAAGAGTACCTGGGCGAAACCTATGGCATTACCGTGTACCAGGAGCAGGTGATGCTTTTATCGCAAAAATTGGCAGGCTTCAGTAAAGGAGATGCTGACGTTTTGCGTAAGGCCATGGGCAAGAAACAAATTGAGGTACTAAATAAAATGGAGGCCCAGTTTATGGATGGAGCAATTGCAAAGGGCCATCCCAAAGATAAACTAACCAAGATCTGGACCGACTGGAAAGCTTTTGCCCAATACGCGTTCAATAAATCGCACTCAACCTGTTATGCCTTTGTGGCATACCAAACTGCCTATTTAAAAGCGCATTACCCGTCCGAATACATGGCGGCGGTTTTAAATAACCAAAACAACATGGAGAAGATAACTTTCTTTATGGAAGAGTGCCGTAGGATGGGGGTTGAGGTGTTAGGCCCGGATATTAACGAGAGCGACATGGCTTTTGCCGTTAACAAAAAGGGGCAGGTGCGTTTTGGATTAACCGGTGTTAAAGGCGTTGGTGATAAAGCGGTTGAAAGTATTATTGAAGAGCGTGCAGAACGCGGCCCTTACACCTCGGTTTATGATTTTGCACAGCGATCAAACACACGAAGCGTTAACCGTAAATCGTACGAGAACCTGGTTTATGGTGGTGCGTTTGACGAGTTTGGATTAAAGCGGGCACAGTTTTTCGCTAAAACAGAGAATGGTATATTAACCGGTGTTGAGCGTTTAATTAAATACGCTAACGATTATCAGAATACACAAAGTACCACGCAGTCGTCGTTGTTTGGTGGTTCGGTGGCGTCCTATATTCCTGAGCCGGCAATGCCTGAGTCAGAAGAATGGCCGCTGATAGAAAAATTGAAATACGAAAAGGAAGTTATCGGCATATACTTAACCGGCCATCCGCTGGATAACTATAAGCTGGAGATGGAGAAGTATTGCAACACTACCATCAGCGAGTTGAAAAATATGCAAAAAGCCCGGTCAGGCGAGGGCGGCGAAGAAGTAATGAATGCCTTTGCCCAACTGCGTAAACGTGGTGAGGTTTGTGTTGGCGGCCTGGTAGGTAACGCCCAGCATAAAATGACCAAAACAGGTAAGCCATTCGGTACTTTTATTTTAGAGGATTATAATGAATCGTATGAGTTTGCCATGTTTGGCGAGGACTATATAAAGTTCAAAGCTTTAATGGTTAACGGCTATTTCCTGCACATCAAAGGTAATATTGAAGAGAAGTTTCGCCAGAAAGATAATTGGGATTTGCGGATCTCCAGCATAAGCCTGTTGTCAGAAATGCGTGATAAGTTAACCAAATCACTTACTGTATTTATAGAGCTGAACTCGCTTAACGATCAACTTTTAAACAATATCCAGGACGTTATTGAAACCAATAACCAACGCTACCCAATGAAAAACTGTACCCTTAGGTTTAAGATAAGGGATGAAGCTATGTTGATTGAAATGCCTTCAAAAAGCTATAAAGTAAACCCAAGTGATGATTTAATGGCTGATATTTTTAGTGTGACTAACAGTGCTGCGGTGTTGAATTAGATCCGGTAATGAGTTTAATAGAAGACTTACGAAGTTTTTAAAACTTCGTAAGTCTAATCAGTTTTTACTCGTCCATATCCGCTAATTCAATAGCATCCCAACTTTGTTTTTTATATTGAACAAACATTATCCAGTTTATCAATATTGCCGGTATAATTAATATCCAGATCAGCGTTTCCCATTTTATAAGGAAGCGGTGCCCAAAGCCCAGGGCGGCTATTAACCCAAGTATCACAAAGGATACTATCATTTTGCCGCCGCCGGCCTTTACCATTATTGGTTTTGAAAAAGGCAACCCTTTTACCATAAATAGCGCCATCAACATACCGTAAATGGTGCTAATACAAAAAGACAGTAAAATGTCATTGATGGTTATTGGTCCCCAAATTACTATGGTAGCTACACTTAAAACCAGGCAGTAAGGTATAAAATACAACACTATTATAGCTTTGTACATTCCAGCCAGTATCTTCCCCGGTTGGTCTATTGGTAAAGCATAATACACCCATGCAGATTTGTATTTGGCAGACTGTGATACATTTTGCAAAATTGTAGATAACACAAACGTACTCAGGTATATTAAAAATATATAGCTGGCATTACTTTGCATCGTTTCGTATTTTTCGGTTATAGATTGTCCTTTGCCGTTAAATGCGAAGTATAAAAAATAAATAGGCACATAAGCAAAGGCAGGGAAAACCTTCATCTTAAACTCGCGGGTGCGGGCAGCAAGCTTCCAGGTAATTTTAAATCCTGCATTTTCAATTGGGTCGGGCGCAACCAGGTTAGCTATTTTATCCCGAAAATCTGTTTTGTATTGCTTTTTTATTGAAGCAGAAGAGGCGTCGTTGCCATCCGCAGAACTAACAATAGCCAAACTGCGGTTAAAACCCGGAGCCAAAACCTTTGCTACAAACCAAATACCTATAATAGGGAACATCAAACCTGTAACGGCCATTATCAATATCGTTAGATTGGCCCTGCCGGCATGAAGTACTATTTCATTTAAACTGGCTATCCAAACCGAAGGCAGAAAACTCACCCATTTATGGCTTAACAGGTCAATATGCTTTAGCGACGAAACATTGATAAGCTTAGGCACTAAATAATAAACAGCAAATATGCATACTGAAAAAGCTATTTGGACGTAGCTTATAATATCCTTGAATTTTTGCGGACTAACCAACTTTATTAAAATAAAATAAACGGTGTTTACCAGCAAAACGCTTAAAAGCGTAGCTTCAATAACCTGGATAAAAAATATTGGTATAGCCGCCCACCCATCTACAAAAAACACCAATAAAATGCCCGGTAACCCTTGCAATAAAGCTATCTGGGTTACGTAAAGCGTTACGTGTAAAAAACGTGCCATCGCTACCGTGCGGTCATTAACAGGGCGTGGCAATATGATAAATTGATCCCGGGTATCAATTAAAACTGTTGTGAAATCAGATATCAACGTAAGCGCCATCATCACCATAAATATGGAGAAATAAAGTGTTTGCCCTGCCAGCGGCCTATCCGAAATAAACAGCAGGAAACTCATCATCAAACCTAATATCACTACCATGATATTTGAGAATATAGATTTGGGCGGTTTACCTGATTTGTTCTTTTTATTGCCAAAAATGGTCTTGGGCCTGCGGTTATCCATTAGCAGCTTTATCCGCAATATCTCATTTAGCTGATCTGTATTAACCCCTGTTTTTTGCAACATAGGATTTAACAGGCTAACTAATTTTAAAAGAATCTTATCCATATTAGCCTTAGTCGAATGCGTTAATAATGGCGTCTGTTTCAACACCCGATTCTTCGCGGCCGGTTAGTTTAGAGAAGATCTGCTCCAACGTATCGCTATGGTTTTGTTTTAACGATTCAAATGTGCCGTCGGCAATGATCTCGCCTTTGTTGATGAGTAAGATCCTGTCTGATACTTTTTCAACTACATCCATCATGTGCGAGCAGTAGAATATGGTTTTGCCTTCTTTAGATAGCCGGATGATCAATTCTTTTACCAAAATAACCGCGTTAGCGTCCAATCCGGATAGGGGCTCATCTAATATTAATATCTTAGGGTTATTAACGATACCGGCTATCAGTAAAACTTTTTGCTTCATCCCTTTAGAGAAGGTATCCATTCGGTCGTTAATATTTGTACCAAGACCAAAGGCGGTTAAAAGCTTTACAATCCTTTCGCTAAGCAACGGCTCTTCCATGCCATACAACTTGCCAATAAAGTCGAGATACTCCATTGGGGTAAGTACATCGTATATCTCGGCGTTTTCGGGCACGTAACCTATCAGTTTTTTTATTTCCTGCGGATTTTCGGCCATATTCATCCCATCAACAATAACCTCGCCCCGGAACTCGGGGAGAAGCCCTGTAAGTATTTTTACCGTGGTTGACTTACCTGCGCCGTTTGGCCCTATGTACCCAATTACCTGTCCCGGGTAAATGTCAATCGAAAGGTTTTTCAGAACTTGTTTGGAGTCGTAAAATTTGTTTAAATTTTTTATCCGGATGATAGGTTGGTCGGTCATAATTGATTTTAAAGTGACGGTAAAGTACGAATTTTGAATGGAAAGGCATATTTATCAATATCATTTTTTGTCAGCCCAAAATCACAGTGTTATAAACATGCCTGTTGTTAGTAATTTCTTTGTCAGTTTGTCAGGTATGCACTTGTGGCAAGCAATTTGAATAGTATATATTTGTATAACAATAAATAAAAATATCATGGCTTTAGAAATAACAGACGCAAACTTTGATGAGTTGGTGCTTAAATCAGATAAACCTGTACTAATTGACTTTTGGGCAGAATGGTGTGGCCCTTGTAGAATGGTTGGCCCGGTAGTAGAAGAAATAGCAAAAGATTATGACGGTAAAGCAGTTGTAGGCAAAGTAAATGTTGACAATAACCCCGGCATATCTGTAAAATATGGTATCCGCAATATCCCCGCTTTATTATACTTTAAAAACGGCGAAATTGTAGACAAACAAATCGGTGCAGTTCCAAAATCAGTTCTAGCTGGTAAATTGGATGCTCAATTAGCTTAATCCATTTATATATTAAAGTTTTTAAAAAGCCTTACAATTTTGTAAGGCTTTTTTTGTTCCTTTATAATACAACATGGGACAATTAAACGACGATCAGCAAATACGGCATTTGGCCAACCTGGAGCTCCTGGCCCGTCAGGTGGTTGAGGGGTTTATAACCGGCCTGCACCAAAGCCCGTTCCATGGTTTTTCCGTTGAGTTTGCCGAACATCGTTTATATAATAATGGCGAATCGGTAAAAAATATCGATTGGAAGCTGATGGCCCGTACCGACAAGCTGTTTGTGAAACAGTTTGAAGAAGAAACTAACCTGCGCTGTTATTTACTACTTGATAGTTCGTCGTCTATGAACTTCCCGGATAAGGGGATGGACAAGTTACAGTTCTCTATCTACGCCATAGCATCATTAATGTACCTGTTTAAAAAGCAGCGCGACGCGTTTGCCCTCAGCATTTTCTCTGATAAGGTTGATTGGATAAGCCCCGTTAAATCAACATCGGCGCACTTGTTTTATTTATATGCCGAACTGGAGAAATTATATAATAATCCAAAAGCAAATACATCAACCAGCATTACTAATGTACTGCATCAAATAGCAGAGCAGGTGCATCAGCGTTCGTTGATCATTATTTTTAGTGATATGCTGGAGAATAACCTCGATTCCGAAAAAATGAACGCCTTATTTGCCGCCATCCAGCATCTAAAATATAACAAGCACGAGGTAGTGATTTTTAATGTCAACGATAAACAGAAAGAGCTCGACTTTAATTTTGATAACCGTCCGCATCATTTCATCGATATTGAAAGTGGCGACGAAGTAAAAGTACACCCCGGCAAAATACGGGAAGCTTATCAAACCTCATTACAGCATTATAAACACGAGCTTGAGCTAAAATGCGCGCAATACCATATTGATATAGTTGACGCGGCTATACAGGATGGGTACTACAATATCCTTAAATCATACCTTATTAAGCGTAATAGTATGGTGTAGTACCACAACGAATAGTTGTAGTTTCAACCACTCATCCAATTAACCTTTCAACCAATTAACAAAATCAAATTATCCAAATCAATTTCTAATAGTTGGTGTTAACTATAAAACGCATAAATTATATATGAAGTTAGCTGTTGAACGTAAACCCGTAAGAGTTAATCCAGATCCCAAACGTGTTATTGCAAGATTCTTTTTTAATGGGAACGACCGAGCCAAAGAAGTTTTAGAACGTGTTATAAATATAAGCGAAGAAGAAGCGTTCAGCATTATCTCGCCTTTACTGCAAGAATATTCTAAGCGCCACCGTAATATAACCCGGGTTTTAAATCGCCATTGCAGCAAATTAAAACCGCTTTTTACCGAATTAAACATAGATTACGACACGCTTACCGTATACAGGAAGTTGTTGATCGGGTCATATTTTACACATGAGTATTCTATCGAATCGGCGGCATTTTTTAACCCGTCTATTGTACAGGATCCCGACCAAACCGAGCTATCAGAAGGCGAGCGCCGGGTTATTATGAGTTTTAGGGCAGTGGGCGAGGGACACATTTCTTCAATCACCTTTCGTCGGGCGTTAATAGATAAAAATAATAACATTACCGTTTTACCGGCAGGTAATTATATTGATGAGGCCGAGATTGTACGTAACGCCGTTTATAATAAGAAACTGTTTTTTGATAAAGCCGCCATCACGCAGATAAATATTGACGTGCTGCATGAGCTGGAATCAAAACTTGATCACCATTTTGAATATTCTAACCTGCGCCGTATCATATCCGACTCGCAAAAGCTGCAGGAAAGCGATATGAAAAAGCTGGAATATGATAAAGTATTATGGCTGGCTGATTCGTATTATGAGATCGTATTTTCTTTGGACACTGATATATCAGACCGTGTTATCTTCCCGATATCAGAATATGAGCGTAAAGGTATTGAGGATGCCCGGTTTGTAGAGTTTATAAATGAGGATGGCAGTTGTGTTTACTATGCTACCTATACAGCTTATGATGGCGCGTTGATAATGCCTAAACTACTGCAAACTACCGATTTTTATAATTTCAAGATAATGCCATTATATGGTGCCGGCGCGCAGAACAAAAACCTGGCGCTGTTCCCGCGTAAGATAAATGGCAAGTATGTAATGATATCCCGTATTGATGGATGCAATAATTACATTATGTACTCTGACAAGATCAATATTTGGGAGAAGCCAATATTGCTGCAAAAACCCAAATTTAGCTGGGAGTTTGTACAGATAGGTAACTGCGGGTCGCCGATTGAAACCGAGCATGGCTGGATAGTAATTACCCACGGTGTGGGCCCTATGCGCCGCTACGTATTGGGTGCAAGTTTACTGAAGCTGGATGACCCGGAAGTAGAGATTGGAAGGCTTAGAGAGCCTATATTGATACCTAACAGTGATGAACGCGAAGGTTATGTACCAAACGTTATTTATTCCTGCGGATCTATTATCAATAATGGTAAATTGATTATCCCTTACGGTTTGTCGGATTACTCAACCTCATTTGCCGAGATCGATCTGAATGATCTGATAGCCAAATTTAAGGAAGACGCGAAGGAAACAAAGAAACTGGATAAAAAAGTACCGGCTTAAAATGCTATCCACTATGTATTAAAAACTATACGTGAATATTTAATATTCAACCATTTTATATCATAAAAGGCCCTCAGAATTAAGCTGAAGGGCCTTTTGTTGTTTTGGTATAATTTGGCATATCCATTGTAATACAAATCTTGACAGTGAATTAATAATGTGGCTGTTAAGCAAATTTATATGGCAATAATTTTATATACCCCATGGACCACTTCAGAGAAATAAAAAATAACCTTGCCTGGCATAACGAAGGTAAGTTTGAGGCCGAATTAATTAACGGTATAATTACTAAATTAAACTTTTGCGAACCTGGTAAAGGACCGGATGACGTAGGTAAATGCCTTACATCAACGAATTATAAGTACCTCCAGGCTGTACACGCTTGCCTGGGCGATCTGTTCAATTTTATTGAAGAAGAAAATAAAAGGCTGGGCTACAAATATGCTGAGCATATACCGGCACCAAATTATCATCATGAAGACACTAACGATACTCATCAACCACAGGAAGCCACATTAAGGCCATTGATGAATTATGATGAACAATCTAACGGTGATCAGAAAGAACATAGCTTAAATAGTAATATTGAATTATCCGCTTAAAAAAGGATATTAAGAATTCAATATCTGCTGATAAAGCTTAAGATAATCAACTACCATTTTATCGCAGGAGAACTGGGCGTTTGCCCAGTTAAAGCAGTCCACTCGCTTAATATCCTTCAGGCTTTTAACCGCTTCAACAGCTTCGTTAATATCATTTACCAAAAAACCGGTCTCTTTATCTTTAATTAGCTCGGGCATCGATCCCCTGTTAAAAGCAATAACGGGTGTACCGCAAAGCATTGCCTCGGCAACACTCATTCCAAACGGTTCATCAAAACTTATCGGGTGTAGTAATGCAGCGGCATTTCCTAATAAATTATTTCGCTTTTCAGGGCCGGCGCTGCCAATGTATGCTACCTGATCGTTAAGCTGGGGTTCAATTTTGTTTTTGAAATATCCCTCGTCCTGTACTATACCTGCTATTATTAATTTTCGTTTGCTTTTTTTTGCGATCTCAATAGCTTCTGCAGTTCCTTTATGTGGATGGATTCTTCCAAAATATAATAAGTAGTCGCCCGGATTTTTATTAAGCTCAAAATCATTGTTGTCCAACCCATTGTATACCGTGGCTAAGTAATTAAGTTCGGGGCTTCGATCGCTATTACTTATTGAAACATAGTGGTTGGTCGGGTTATATTTTTTATAAACAGGTATGATCCGGTCCGACGAAAACCCGTGGATAGTAGTGATAACAGGTGTCTTTATCAACCCCGAATAGGTGAGAGGTAAAAAATCAAAGTTATTGTGGATGATATCAAACCCGCCCGCCTTCTCCATTAAATTGCTGATGTGCAGGCACTCCAAAACCTTGGCGTCCTGCGTACGGTTTTCTTCATAACCCTGTTCACAAATAGCATCCAGCTTGCCGGCTGTTATAGAATCTCCGGTAGCAAAAAGTGTTACATCAATGCCAAGTTTAATTAAGCCTTCGGCAATATTTGATGCCACCTGTTCCCATGGGCCATAGTGCCTGGGTGGTGTGCGCCAGGCCACTGGGGCCAATACAGCTACTTTCATTATTTAGCGCTTACCAGTTTGTTGGAAAAGCGATTGTATTCGTATTCCAACTCAAATGCCTGCAACACTGTCAAGTGTGATATTAAGTAAGCTAACGTACTTTCTGCACCCTGGTTACGGTTTATGCCTGTTGGCAATAAACCATCGCAGCAGCCTTTGGTTTCGTGGTCATATAGCGGGGCACGCAACGTGTTTTCGCCGAGAAACCATTTATAGCATAAAAACATTTTCTCGATATGCTCTGGCTTACGGAACAATTGGTAAGCCTGGAAGTGCATTAATACCATTGCCATGGTCTCGATAGCTTGCTGATCAAACGTTGGGAACTTGCCGCCGCGATAGTACCAACCATCATTACCAACCGGGCTTAAATAGCCGTTAGATAAAGTTAAATTATCAAGGAAACCCATTGTTTTTAAAGCGATTTCTTTTACACGCTCATTACCAGTTACCTGGCATGAGTGTAGTAAAGCTAACGGTAATATCGCATTGTCATAGGTCATTTTTTCTTCAAACCATTCCCAATCATCACTACGGGTGTTTTCGTAAGCATCAACCAGTGGTTGGGTCATTCTTATTAATTCCTTCACCATGCCCTCATCAGTAGGATGCATTTGCAGGTAAAGTGCTATACCAATAATGGCATTACCCATGCCTCTTAGATGTTTCAATGCGCCAAAATGCGGGAATGACCGTTGGAAGATCTCAGTTGCGAATTCTTTGTATGAGTTACTGGTTGCGTAAGCAATTAAATAACCCAAACTCCAAATCGTACGGCCAAATGAATCTTCTGAGCCTATTTCATCCAGGTATTGCCTGTTAAAGCTCAAAAAATTGCGGAAGTTACCATCATCCGTTTGCATATAGTGAATATAGCTAAGGTAGATGGGCAACAGTTCAAAGGCTTCTTTACTATTGCTGCGTTTATGGGCCATTATAGCCATAATGAGCGCACGGGCGTTATCATCCAAACAATAACCTTCTTTTAAGTTAGGTATGCCGTATTTAGCATGTTGGACTATACCTGTATCATCAGTTAAACGCAATACATGGGTAAGGCTAAATTTAGGCATTATCTCAGGATCGACGATGCTATTCTTTAAGATCTTATCCCTGAAATCATGCTCGTAGCAAGCCTCTTGCGCCACCTTAATATATTCGGCGCCTACAACAGGCCAGCGTAAATGCAGGCCATATTCGTAAGCGTTTTCCCTAAGTTCATTTAATACCTTGTCCTGGTCCAATAGTTCAATTACTATATCGGCCAAAGCATCAACATTTTTAAAATCAAACAAACGGCCACGATTATGGTCCAATAATTCTGTAGCGTGCCAGTATGGTGTTGATACAACTGCGGCACCCGCACCAACCGCGTATGATAAAGTTCCGCTGGTTATTTGCGCTTCGTTTAAATACGGTGTTACATAAATCTCGGCTGCCGACAGGTATTGAATTAATTCTTCCTCGGACACAAACTTGTTTACAAAGGCCAGGTTTTGCGACACGCCTAACTGGTTAGCCAGGGTTTTTAAATGGTCTCGATATTCCTCGCCCGAGTTTTTAATAACGCCCGGGTGTGTATTGCCTAACACTACGTACATAACGTCGGGATGATTTTTTACTATCCGCGGCAACGCACGCACTACGGTTTCTAAACCTTTGTTACGGCTTATCAAACCAAAGGTTAAAAGGGCCCTGTGGTTTTTAAAAGGAGTTAAGTTTTTTACCGGGTTATCTTCAGGTGCTTCCAGATCAGGTACCCCATGTTCTATAATTTGTATTTTATCGGCAGGGATATCATATATGTTTGTTAAAAACTCTACAGCACGCTGACTCATCACAATGATCTTGGCAGATTGCTCTGCTATCTCCCTGATGATAATACGTTGCACATAACTCGGATCTTTAAGTACTGTATGTAAAATAGATATTAAAGGTTTCTCTAACCTGTTTAATAACGGCAAAATATAAATTCCGCTTTCACCACCGTAAATACCAAACTCATGCTCCATTATTACTGCATCGGCATTACTGGTATTAATGTAATTGGCTGCCCTTATATAATCTTTTTGGTGATTTTGGCGAATAATATACTTTACTTCTTCGGGGTACTCATATTCATGAATGTCTTCCGAATCGGTTAGTGCTACCACAAAATCTCCTTTCAACAAACTTACCCGGTCAGGGAAATTAGAGCCGATAGCATTCATTAAATTTTGGTTAAACGTAGCAATACCGCATTCGCGGGGCGGATAGGTTGAGATGTAAGCTATTTTCATATTTTTTGGTAGTGTGATAGTACTGGCCATGTTGTTGGTAGCTGTTTTTTGTGTTTGTATAGTAAACTGACTATAAAAACGTGCATTGTGACTGGTAAAATCGTTGTTTCTGCCGTTTAAACGCACCTTTTAGCAGCGTACCCTATATTTTGCATAAACCATACCAAGATTTGTTAAAAACAAGGATGAAAAAGGCAGAAGAGAAGATTTAACAACAGCTTGACAATAAATATTTATTACCAAACCGAAACGAATTTATGAGAAGGAGGGATCTTGTTTTGAAAAAATATCCTTATGCGTTTTTCCTAAAGGTAACATTTTAGACCGGTTTATCGGGGGACATTCCGATTAAACAGACCTACCGATGACTATAGAAATTTATTGCCTCAACAATAACAGCGCATGCTGTTTTAATTTCATCAGCAGTGATGATTAGGGGAGGAGCAATACGCATAGAATTATCGCAATGTAAAAACCAGTCGGTTATTACGCCGTGCTTTATACATCGGTCTATTATTTTTTTGTTGAGATCGAAATTTTCAAGTTCGATAGCCAGCATCAGCCCTTTACCGCGTATTTGTTTTATAGAGGGGTGTACAAGTAGGCTTCGCATCAGTTGTTCTTTTCCGGCTACACCATTCACTAAGTTCTCATCTAACAAAACCTCTAGCGCGGCTAAGCCGGCAGCGCAACAAACCGGGTGTCCACCAAAGGTGGTAATGTGCCCAAGTATCGGGTTTTCTTTTAATGCGCCCATTATTTTGTTTGATGAGATGAATGCACCTATCGGCATGCCGCCACCAAGGGCCTTGGCTAGCAACAAAATATCAGGCACAATACCAAAATGCTCAAACGCGAATAGTTTACCTGTACGGCCAAATGCGGCCTGGATCTCATCTAATATCAGTAAGGTGCCCGTTTCGTCACAACGGTTGCGCAGGGCCTGCATATATCTTATATCTGGCACACGGATGCCGGCTTCGCCTTGTATGGTTTCGATAATAACGCATGCAGTTTGCTCATTGATATATTGCAGGTCATCAATATTGTTAAACTGTATAAAATTAACGCCGGGCAATAACGGCCGATAAGCCTGTTTAAAATCCTCGTTACCCATTACACTAAGTGCGCCGTGACTGCTGCCGTGATACGAGTTATGGCAAGATATTATTTGCTGCCTGCCGGTAAACCGTTTAGCTAGTTTTAAAGCACCTTCAACCGCTTCGGCGCCCGAATTTACAAAGTATACGGATTGTAGATTATCGGGCAGGATAGATATCAGTTTTTCAGCGAATTTCACTTGCGGAGTTTGCACATATTCGCCATAGACCATCAGGTGCATGTATTTATCTGCCTGTTGCTTTATTGCGTTTATAACATGTGGATTGCCATGGCCCAGGTTGCTTACACCTATGCCTGATATCAGATCGATGTAGGCCTTGCCTGCTGTGTCATAAAGATTAACTCCTTCGGCACGTTCAAACTCCAATAACAGCGGAAAATCTGTAGTTTGGGCGTTGTTGGCTAAAAATAATTGGCGAAGGGTTAACATAGGGCCAAAAATACAAAAGGCTTATCACTTTATGCGATAAGCCTTTTATTGTTCGTTAAAAATATGTTATTCCGGTTTGCCGGTGTTTGGTTCATGAAGTTTGCGTACCAGCTCATCATTAAATTCGCGCTCGCTTTTTATCAGCTGGCTTATTTTTTCGGGAGGTAAGATCTTCATAAACTCATTGTTATAATGCTTCTTGATGTCTACCAATTGAGCCTCGTAATCCAGATCTTTTTTTACCTGCTCGGCGCCATTAGCCTGGGCATCCGAATTATTAAGTCGCTTTAAACGCCTTACCTCATACAGCTCGTTTTGATACCGACGATATATTGGCCAAAAGCGTTCGCCTTGTGCGCGGGTAAGCGCCAGCTGCTGGTTTAAAAAGGCTTCTTTAACCACCTGTACATGCCGCATGCCCGGGGTTTGTCCACGGGATAATCTGTTTTCTAATTTTTGTTCGCGCAGTTGCATGCGCGCATTTTGCGAATAAGCCGAATAGCTGCTACATGAGATTACCAACACGACAAAAACATACTTAAACAACTTATTCCTAATCATATCTTATTGGTCGGTATAATCTTGTAAAGCGGCTTTTAAATCGTCGGCACTAACTGGTAAACTCTCGGATGTAACCGTATGTTGTGTATCGCCGCCATCAACGTTTTCTTCCAGGTAATCCTGGATATCAGTTACCGGTATGGCCGATAATTCTTTATGTAAGAATGAACGGTCGTGTATTGCCTCCGGCGATTGCATTTGTAAAAAAACACCGGTACCTATCATCAACAGGAAACAAGCAGCAGTTGCATACTTAAACGCGGTTGACGAGACCATCCGTATTACAACACTCTTACGCTTTACGATGCTTTGGTTAACTGTTTTATTTAAAATGTCTTTATTTAACTTGTTAAAATAACCTTCAGGAACAGTAAGTGTATTTTCTGCATTAACCAATGCTTCCTCAATTACCAGCCGGCTTTGAATTTTATTGCTTAGCCCTTCAAAGTAATTTGCAGGTACGGTTAAGCCGGTAGTTTCGGTATTTAGTAATTCCTCAACCACTATGCGGCTTTGTATGTTATTGCTTAACTCTTCAAAATAGTTTGCCGGAACGGTAAAGCCATTTTCTTCGGTATTTAATGCTTCCTCAACTGTTATGCGGCTTTGTATATTGTTGCTTAAGTTTTCAAAGTAATTGTCCGGGACGGTTAAACCGGTCGCGGTTATATCTAATGCTTCTTCAACTGCTATACGGCTTTGTATATTGTTGCTTAGTTCTTCAAAATAATTTTCAAGTACAGTAAACCCATCCGTTGGGATTGAGCTTTTCAATTCGTCCAGTTTAATTGCTGATGTTATACGTTCATCCAACCCCTTAAAATAGCCATCCGGTACCGCAAACGGGTTTTTTGTACTAACCTGTTTAAGTTGCGGGTAATCATTTAGCCATTCTTTTTTTTCTATATCGCTTGCCATGATTACTAATAGATGAAATTTAGATGAAAAGGTTTAATCACAATTTAAATTTAATCTTCTGCCAATAAAATAGCCTCTATTTTTTTAACTGCTAAATGGAACGATGCTTTCAATGCCCCCACGCTTGTACCCAAAACCTGCGACATTTCCTCGTATTTCATGTCATCATAATACTTCATGTTAAATACAAGGCGTTGTTTTTCGGGAAGGGTAATTATAGCGTTTTGTAATTTTTTTTGTGCTGCATCGCCATTAAAATAACTTGAATCGGCAAGTGTATCTGCCAAATTATAAGCCTCGTCCTCTATAGAAACGTTATTACGCTGTTTCTTTTTATTGAGGAAGGTAATACACTCGTTACTGGCTATGCGGTACATCCACGTATATAGCTGCGAATCGCTGCGGAAACCTGCCAGGTTTTTCCAAACCTTTATAAAAACGTCTTGTACCAGGTCATCGGCGTCGTCATGATCAATAACCATGCGGCGGATATGCCAGTAAATTTTTTGCTGATATTTAGCAAGGAGCAGGTTAAATGCTTCGTTCCGGGTCTTTTCGTCCTGGAACTTACTTAGTATCTCTGCATCTTCAACCTGTGTGGCCATGTGTAATATATTTTTTACTATAATAGTTATTTAGCCTTTTTGTTTTAAACAACTATGGGCGCTAAAGTAAATATTATTTTTTTGATAACGATGAATGGCGGCGTTTACTCACCCTGACATCGCGTCGCTCGTCATCCCTCTCTTCCGCAAGCGGTAAAGAAGGATGTTTTATTTTTATGGCTTTACCCTCTTTCCGCCGAAGGCGAAGAGAGGGTGGTCCAGCGCAGCGTAGACTCGGTGAGTCCACACGCGCCAGGTAATGAACTATGCTAGCAAATCCAACACCTGCTGCGATGCAGCTTTGGTATCTACCTTATCAATTACCTGTTTAATAACGCCATCGGCATCAATAATGAAAGTAGTGCGTATGGTACCCATAAACTTTTTACCATACATGCTTTTCTCGCCCCAAACGTCGTAAGCATTAACTATCGAATGATCAGTGTCTGCGACCAAAGGGAACGGCAGGCTATACTTGGTTTCAAATTTTTTATGCGATTTTTCATCGTCGGTGCTCACGCCAATTACTTCGTAACCTTTACCAACCAGCGATTGGTAATTGTCCCTGAAATCACAGGCTTCGGCAGTGCAGCCCGGGGTATCATCCTTTGGATAAAAATAAAGAATAAGGGTTTTGCCTTTAAAATCGGCTAATGAAACTGTTTTGCCGTTTTGGTCCTTCGCCGTAAAATTGGGGGCTTTGTCGCCTGCTTTTAGTGTTGTCATTACCTTATAAAATCTGCTATGTATTGTGAAAAGTTATTTTTAGCATCGCCAACTACCAGTTCAAATTTATGTTTGCCTGCGGCGATGCTATCGTCAAAGGTATAACTTAGTATCCTGCTTTTATAATCCCATTCCATCAGTACCCATTTGTCATCTATCTTACCGTTGTAGGTTTTTACGCCTGATAAATTATCACCTATCCTTATAAAGATCTTTTTAGCCTTTGACAGGTTAGCGCCATTGCGGATATTCATTGGTGCAACGTGTGGCGGCGTATCGTCCAAAGTGATATAATAATCGCCAAAGGCACGGGCCCTGCCCTTTACATAGCCATTTTCATAAATGCAACTATCGCATACACCGCCGGTACCTACAATTATAGCTTTGTCTTTTTTGTCGCCCAGGTCAACATCGGGTTTTATCCAGAGATCATACTTGTCATGGATAGGCGTAAGCCGGTTATGGATGCGATGGGTGATAGAATAAGCATTAGGTTTTTTGGGCAGCGCCTCGTATTTAAAATCAACATCATCATATAAATTTCCCTGGGGGATGATGACCTTTACTTTATCGGTAGTAAATTCGTTTCGTTGATTGTAATGAAAAGCCGCTTCGGGCGATTTTAAGACGGCAGCAGCCGGGAATACATATTTTGATTGTATTTTTAAGCTTATGGTTGAGGTATTACCGGCAACATCTTTAACTACATATTCAACTTCATGCTGCCTGTCGTCATCAAAATTAATTATACCCCGGTTTACAGACTGCAGGTAAAGCGAGATATTACTCCCCGGCGGCACAAAACATTTCTGAATAAAACGATGCGCGGTTAAAAATGTTGGATAATCAATATACCCGTTAATGGCATGGGTTTGGTCGAACGCGAATCGTTCGGCAGCAAAAGTGTAAACTGTTTTGCCATCCAGTTTTAATTCGATAGAATAAACGCCGTTGGGGTTAATTGATGCACTGTTTTTATCGGTGGCTGAGATACCGAAACCTACATTGCCGCTAAGCTCAATAACCTTTGGAATTTTTAAGTGATAGCTACCTGCCGCACCCACGACCGGCAAGAATTGATGGCGGGTATTCTCGCTGAAGGGTTGTCCATCTAACTGGTAAATACCTACCGCAGTTATTGATGGTGGGATCCCATCCGGAATAGTAATGCCAAACAGTTGCGGGTTAATTGTTTGCTCGCTTTTGGTATCCCTTATCTCGAAATGCACGTGTGGCCCGGCCACCGCGCCCGACTGACCCGATGTGGCGATCACATCGTCTTTGCAAACTGTTATTTGATCGGGCGGTAAATTAAAATCGACATCGTATAATTGATGCGCATATTGGTAATCGCGCACTACTTTGGCTATTTGCGGGGCAAAACTTTGGTTATGCATATAAACGGTTGTATAACCGTTGGGATGATCGATGTACACAATATTGCCACCACCGCCAAATTGAACGCGTACCCGCGATACATAACCATCGGCGGCGGCATGCACCGGGTAGCCGCTTCGCTGGTTAGTTCTGAAATCTAATCCGGCATGAAAATGACTTGGCCTTAATTCGGCAAAACCCCCGGCGGTAGAAGGCGGAAGGTCAAGCGGGTACCGAAAGAAATTTTTTGGGTATTGTTTACTTTGTATAGTTTGTGCGTGGACGCTGAATGTATAGCAGAGTATTAGAATTAGGGGAGAAAAGAACTTATTCATTAATATATTACAGATAGACGAGCAATGGGTTTTAAGAAATCTTATTTTGATGTGAAGTGTTTTTGGATTTTCACCTCCCTTTTCTTTGGAAAAGGCGTAGTGCAAGTGTTACTTCACCAAAAAGTCAATCAGCTTCTCATTTTCTAAATAGCCCTCTAACCTGTCGCCAACGGCAACTTTTGCAACACCTGCTGGTGTACCGGTAAAAATGAGATCACCCTTTTTTAAGGTGAAGTAGCGGGATACAAACGCGATTATGTATTCGAACGAAAACAACAGGTTACTTGTGTTGCCAGTCTGCCTGGTTTGGCCGTTAACATCCAGGTGAAAATTAAGCTGGTAGATATCTGCAAATTGTGTTTTAGGCACAAAATTGCTAACCGGGGCCGAGTTATCAAACGCTTTTGCCAACTCCCAGGGTAAGCCTTTTTCTTTATGGCGCGACTGAATGTCGCGGGCGGTAAAGTCAACGCCCAAAGCTATTTCATCATAATAACCCGCCGCAAACTTTTCGTTGATATGCTTGCCTTCCTTGCTGATCTTTAACACCACTTCCAGTTCGTGATGAATATCTTCAGAAAAATCGGGATGATAAAATGGCTTGTTATCTTTTAATAAAGCAGTATCGGGCTTTAAAAATATTACCGGGGTAGTTGGTACAGGGTTATTTAATTCTTTGGCATGCTCTGCATAGTTGCGGCCAATGGCGATGATCTTCATGTATGAATTATTGAATTACTGAATTATTGATCTGATATTGCTAAGATGAATATTTATTCAATAATCACCCAATCAATAATTCAATAATTACAAAATAGATATCCGCTTGATAATTGATTCGGTACCCGCTACAACACGGATAAAATAAAAGCCGCGGTTTAGTTTAGCGTTAACAGGGCGGGTAAGCACTTGTTCGCCGGGTTCAACCCTTTGCGAAAACAGCACCATTACATCGTTACCCAAAACATCAACCATTTTTATAGTGACGTTTGAGTTACGCGACAGCATGTATTTTAAGTTGATCTGGTCGGTAATAGGGTTGGGGTAAACCTCTACAGCGCTTAATAACTTATCGTCGGCACGTGGTACGGTTAATTTGGTACTTGATATTACGCCCGGCTTTATCGGCGGCAGGCTAAATGTTAACACGTTCTTTTTTAATTTCTTTTTAAAAGGCGAGTAATTTATCGAGTCGTGATTGGGGAGTTGCATCGCTGTAGCAAGCGCACAGTTCAGGGATATTGCTATTGCAATTATTAGTATCCATGAATTGGTGGAGGTAAAATTTTTCCTCATGCTTTATAATTAGTTTTCGTTTACAAAAGTATAAATAAAGATTTCATCAATTTCAATATCCATACTTTTATTACACTATTTAACAAAATTTAACAAAGATGGTTTAACCCCTAACAATTTAATTACTTATACGTTTTTACATTTTATAAGTTCTAACCAAATATTTTAATAATTTTGTGCGTTTTAAACAAAGATAGTGTCGCAACATAAAGATCTACAGAAACTGACAGCCGCTGGGCTCCTTATCAGTTTAGGAATTATTTACGGAGATATTGGTACTTCTCCGCTCTACGTTTTCAAAGCAATTGTTGGTAGTGGAAATGCCATTTCGGATATTTTAGTTTTGGGGGGGGTGTCCTGTATATTCTGGACACTAACATTGCAAACCACCCTAAAATATGTAGTAATAACCTTACGGGCCGATAACAAAGGCGAGGGTGGCATTTTCTCCCTCTTTTCATTAGTGCGCCGTAAAGCTAAATGGCTGATAGTGCCGGCAGTAATTGGCGGTTGTGCCTTGCTTGCCGATGGTATTATTACACCGCCAATTACCATATCTGCTGCAATTGAAGGTTTGCTGCCAAGGTTTCCGGGTTTACGTACAGAGCCTGTGGTGATAGCCATTATAGCGGTTTTATTTATCATACAACAGTTTGGCTCGTCAATGGTAGGTAAGGCCTTTGGCCCCATTATGTTTATATGGTTTACCATGATGGGCGTATTGGGTATATCGTTTATAGTGCAGGAGCCGACTATTATAAAAGCGTTAAACCCTTACTACGCGTTTGAATTGCTAACAAGTCACACCTATCATGCCTTTATTATTTTAGGTGCGGTGTTCCTGTGTACCACGGGTGCCGAGGCTTTGTATTCAGATCTTGGGCATTGTGGCCGTAAGAATATACAGATCAGCTGGATCTATGTTAAAACTTGTTTGGTGCTAAACTACCTGGGCCAGGCAGTTTGGCTGTTACAACACAACGGGCAGGTTTTGGACCTTAACCTTCTTAACCCTTTTTATCAGATAATGCCGGCGTGGTTTTTGAACTACGGCATTGGTATTGCTACAATTGCCGCTATTATTGCCAGCCAGGCTTTAATATCAGGATCGTTTACATTAATTGCTGAAGCCGTTAGATTAAACCTTTGGCCTAAAGTGAAGATCCATTACCCGAGCGAGCAAAAAGGGCAGCTGTATGTATCAAGCGTTAACTGGTTATTATGCGCCGGCTGTATTGGTGTGGTTTTATTGTTTGAGCATTCTGACAGGATGGAGGCGGCATACGGATTAAGTATTACGGTAGCTATGTTAATGACGACCATATTGGTATCGCGGTTTTTACGCCGTAAGAAAGTGCCAAATTATATTGTAAACACTTTCCTGACTATGTACCTGCTTATAGAGGGTACATTTTTATATGGTAATCTAAATAAATTTAAAGATGGTGGCTGGTTTACCTTATCAATAGGTGCTTTTTTGTTTGCAATTATGTGGACCTGGCACACCGCCCGTAAAATACGCAACCGTTATGTTAAGTTTGTTGAGATAGACGAGTATTACAATATCATAAAAGAGCTAAGCGACGACGAAACTGTACCTAAATATGCATCGCAACTGGTGTATCTAACCAGCGCAAACTTCAATTCAGAAGTTGAATCGAAAATTATTTATTCCATCTTGCAAAAGCAACCTAAACGGGCCGATGTGTATTGGCTGGTGCATGTTGACGTGGTGGACGAGCCTTATAAAAAAGAGTATGAGGTTGATATACTGGTTCCAAACAAACTGATCAGGATCGATTTTAAATTAGGTTTCCGTATCGAGCAGCAAATAAACTTGCTGTTTAGGCGCGTGGTTGAGGACCTGGTTAAAAATGGCGAAGTTGATATTACCAGCAGGTATCAGTCATTAAACAAACATAAAATTGTTGGCGATTTTAGGTTCGTTGTAATCGAGAAAGTGCTTTCGCGTTCGCATAACCTTTCTTTTTATGAGAAGGCCATTATGGCGTTTTACACTTACCTTAAAAAGATCAGCTTATCCGAAGAGCGGGGCTTTGGGCTTGACCTGAGCTTTGTTACCATCGAGAAAGTACCATTAATGCTGGCCGCGCCAGAGACAGTAGAAATTACCCGTGTTATTTGTTAAATGTTAAAAACATTTTAAGTTAATATTTCTTCAGTATTAATACAGATTGTAAAAATAACTTTGCGATCTGTATTATTACGTCTATGAAGCATCTATTAATAGCAATTTTATGCCTGATTTCTGTAGAAGTTAGCGCTCAACAGGTAACTGATACCACCAAGAAAAAAGTCGTTGATACCATCAAAAAGGATCTTTTTACCGCCCCCGATACGGTAAAAAAACTGCGATCTAAAGTTTGGTCCTTCGTGCCGGCTGCCGTTGCTATAAGTTATGGCGCTTTATCTTTTGCCATTCATCCCATACGCAGATTAGATTATTATGTGCAAACGGAGACCAATAAAACCGGCCCGGATTTTCACTCAAAGGCCGAAAACTATTTCCAATATGCACCCGTTGCTATGGTTTATGGATTAAACTTAGTTGGCGTTACCGGCAAAAATACCTTTATTGACCGTACCGCTCTATTCGGACTTTCAGCAGGAATATTAAGTTTAACAACCTTCACCACAAAAAAACTCACACATAGGTTACGCCCTAACGGTGCTGATTATTTTTCTTTCCCATCTGGGCATACAGCCAATGCATTTATGGGTGCCGAGTTTATAGCACAGGAATTTTCAGAAAAATCGTATGTGTATACAGCCATTGGATATAGCTTTGCTGTTACCACCGGAGTGTTTAGGATGTATAATCGCGATCATTGGTTTAGTGACGTAGTTGCCGGAGCCGGCGTAGGTATCATATCTACCAAATTATCTTACCTGATATATCCTTATCTCCGCAATGCATTAACCCATACCGATAAAAAAGGTAAAAGCGCTATGATCATGCCTTTCTACCAGGATGGCGTACCAGGGGTGTCCTTTGCTATGCAGTTATAAAAGCCAGGGTTTTTAGTTATACCGACCTTTGCGTTGTTGGTCTTCAAGGAACCACGAGACAAATAATTTTTGCTCGGTACGTACAGAGTATAATCCTGGTAGATTTTTTAGGTAGCGATCATCATAATATATAAAATGTTCAAAGCCCAAGCTAATGTTTTTGGTTAGATTAACCGTAATCCGCGGTTTTAAAATACTTATATTGTTTACGCCCGGGCTACCTACATAAGTGTGCAAAAAGAAATAATAGTATACAAATGAAAGACTCATGGCAGTACCCACATTTAAAGTCGATTCAAATTTAGCTTCTACACCATTATCAAATGTATAATCTCGAACTTGTGTAGTATCAGGCCCAAAACGGGTGCTATTACCAGCTAAAGGTATCAAGGCCAAATGTGCATTGGTGTAAAGATTTATATTGTCACTAACGGGGTATTTTGTAAATACGCCACCGCCAATACCAAGTGCGCCTAACTCAAATGTTTTATTATCCCAATAGTCATCACACTGAAAGAGACCATATAGAACGGATAATTTGCCATACCTTGTTGCGGTGCCGGTATTGTTGCCAAGTAAAATACCATAGCCGGTAAGATTATCTAAAAGTTTTCTACCCGATCCAAAGCTGAACTCGGTGCGAAGTCTGAAAAAATCAAAAGGTTTGCGGTAACGTTCTTCAAAAGGGTTGCCATAATCAAATTGCAAATTTATTAAAGCTTCTGTAGGTCCCTGACCAAATACCTTACGATTGTCCTGGTTGATTTTATGCAAGCCGGTGAATATGGTGATGTTAAGCGGTTCTTTTTGATAAACTTCTTTAGTAGTTTTTCTAAAGGATTTTCCTTGCAATAATCTGTTTAGCCCCCGGACCGGATCAACCAAGCCTGCTGCAATTTCGCGGAAAACTCTATTACCGCCGGTTGTTCTGTCATCAAGAATGTTAGAGCTTAACCGGTAGAAAATTTCCCCCAAAAATGCGCCATTAAGGGGGGTATTAATCAAATCGTTGTAAGACGGTCTTGTAGTCTCGCCAAAATACTCCCATATTAAACTGCCGCCAATTGCAAAGGGAATTGACTGAACGTAACTATAACCCTGACTGCGGGCAGCATTAAAATACATAGAACCTGTGTATGGATGCCCAATAAAATTTACACCAAAGCGGTCGGCGTCCCATTCCCACCCATTTTTAAAGCCATTTTTCCAGGTAGCCGGCCCCACCCGTGCAAAATCTTCGTTCAGAAGAAATCTATCCATCGCCCAGGTAAATACATTAACTCAACTACTTGTAAGACTGGTTTCCAGATAGGATATTTTTTATTAAGTGTTATGTCGTCATTTAAAAGATCGCCATATTTATTTTGAATGGTGGTATCTATAAGCGGGTGTTTGGTAGGTTCATTATTAGTCGAATCGACCAACGTTTTTGCTTTAATATCCTTTATCTGCTTTAGCTGCTCTTTACGGGGGCCGTTGCCGGGCTTAATAGTGTCAACAGGTGTAACGGTTTGTGCAGTTGTAGTAAGAGAAGCTAAAAGAAGTAAACAAAGACTACCAATAAGTTTAAAGTACGAAGTTTTCATAACACGGGGTAAGATTAATAGTTATTAATATAACTATTAAAATGTCCAAGTGTTTCGATTTTAAAATGACAGCCTGCTTGAGCTATTTATACCTGATCTTATAGCCCAGTATTATTGCCGAAAATAAAAATGTTATCGCGTTAGCAGCTGCCACCGGTACGCTTGGCGTCATAATGCCATATATCAGCCATAAAAATGTGCCAACAGTAAATACCACGTACATGGATAAAGAGATGCCCGAGGTGTCTTTGGTGCGGATGGTTTTAACAGCCTGCGGCAAAAACGAAACGGTGGTGCTAAAAGCGGCTATAAAGCCTATAATTTCAATGTAACTCATTCTAATGTGCAAATATGCGGATATGCAAATGTGCAAATTAATTTAGAATTAAATAGCAAGCTTAGTGTAAAAATAACACTAAGTAATTGTGTGATTATTTAGCCTCGACTTCCTTACCCAATTTACTGTTTTTGTAACTGTAGGTAAAATAAACAACCAAGCCTATTATAAGCCATATAAGGAACCTTAGCCAGTTTGTAGTACCTAATTCAGTCATTAGATAAAAACAGGAGATCAATCCTAATACGGGTATTAGAGAATAGTTCTTTATAAATCCCAAAGCAGTAATAGCTAATACAAGTAGGGTAAAAGCAAAATATGGTATTCTTTCGTGTAACACCGCGATTTTGGATAAGTTAGGTTGCTTTACATCTACCAATCCGAAGAAGTTTTTAAAAAAATCAGGTAATTGTATTTGGACAACAATAACTGCTATTACTAAAATTAATGGAACAATATATTTGGCATTAACATATGGCACTCTAAACTTTCCAGAATTTTTGTCGGTACGCGGAAGTATTAAAATACCCCCACAAACCAATACAAATGCAAATAAAGTACCGATACTACATAAATCAGTAACAATTGCGGAATCGAGAAATAATGAGGGAATACCCACTACCAAACCAGTAATGATTGTGGCAAATGATGGGGTGTGATATTTGGGATGTAATCTTGAGAATCTTCTGGGCAATAAACCATCACGACTCATACTCATCCATATGCGCGGTTGTCCAATCTGAAATACTAGTAATACAGATGTAGTGGCAACTACAGCGCTCAATGCTATTATACCGCCGAGAACATTCAAACCTCTTTCATTAAAAGCACTGGCTAAAAAATCACTGGTATTTAATTTCGAATAGTTTACCATACCGGTAAGCACAAGAGCTATCAATACATATAATATTGTGCAAATAATAAGGGAGTAAAACATGCCTCTTGGCAAATCTCTTTGGGGGTTTTTGCATTCTTCAGCAGTTGTGGATATTGCATCAAAACCGATATATGCAAAAAAAACAGCCGACACACCTTTCATGACACCGGCAAATTTGTTAGGTAAAAACGGCACCCAGTTTGCTGGATTAACATAATAAAAACCAATAGCGATTACAGCAAGAACAACCAAAAGTTTAAACATAACCATAAGGTTACTTGCACGCCTTGATTCTTTGATGCCAACATACACCAGATATGTAATAAAAACCGTTATAGCCAATGCCGGAATATTTAAAATAAACGGTATAGAGCCGATGTGCGGAGCGTTGACCCATATATTGTGCAGGTTTAAAAAATCAGCAGCGCCAGTAACATCATTTGCTGCAATTTTTGCTAAATATTGCGTGTTCCCATTTTTTACTTCGAAAAAGCTCATGCATAAAAAATCGGGGATATGTAACCCTATGTTATGCAGAAAGCTGGTTAGATTACCAGACCATGAAATAGCAACCGTAATGTTTCCCACTGCGTATTCCATTACCAAATCCCAGCCAATTATCCATGCAATGATTTCGCCAAAAGCTGCGTATGAGTATGTGTAAGCACTTCCAGACATGGGTATACGCGAAGCAAATTCAGCATAACAAAGAGCAGCAAAACCGCAAGCAACCGCACAAATCAAGAATAAAAAAATAACACCCGGACCCCCATCAAAACAAGCTTTGCCTACAGTACTAAAAATACCGGCACCTATAACGGCGGCTATACCTAACGCTGTAAGGTCTCTGACGCCCAAAACTTTATTTAATGAAACGCCATGACCATCATCAAGACCAGCGTTTGCATCTGCAACTATTTTTTCAATTGATTTTTTACGGAATAGATCTCTCGCCATTTAAAATTCGTTTGTCTTAAAACCAAACATAACCATTTTTTTGTTGTGATATAAGTATATGCTTACTTTGCACCTATGAAAATAGGAATAAAGGCCGTTCTGTACAAATTGAGATATTTTTTTATACCCTACCTGGTATTAATAGCCGCCTGTTTAATTATTAAACTAACCTATACCCGCGAAGAAATTTATTTTGCCGTTAACGCCCGCAATTGGGGTTGGATGGATTATATAGCCCACTATATTACTGATATTGGAGACGGCTTGACAACCATAATCCTAAGCGCAATATTATTGTTATTCAGCTATCGCAAAGCGTTTGTTTTGGCTGGCGGATATGCAGCAAGCTCTATTGTGGCGCAATCAATAAAGTTTGTTGTTAACGCGCCGAGGCCAAAGTTATATTTCCAGGACCAGTTAGCAAAGATCCATTTTGTGACTGGTACAGATCAGTTAAGCGTACATAGTTTCCCATCGGGGCATACTGTTACTATATTCTCTACGGCTTTAATTTTAGCTTATTTGTGTAAAAATAAGTTTTGGGGACTGCCTTTACTATTGTTGGCCGCATTAGTCGGCTACTCGCGTATATATTTGAGCCAGCATTTTTTTGAGGATGTAACAGCCGGATCGGCTATAGGGGTAGTGGTTACTGTGATATGGGTTTACTGGACAGAAAACCGGGAATTTTTAAAGTCCCCCGCATGGAGCAGGGGACTGTTAAAAAAATAATTATTCGTACGCTAATCTTCTTTTCTTTTGGATGTACATTATTAAAAATACAACCAGGCCAATTCCGGCAATTACTAAAACACCGGTTATTATCATAGGTGATATACCCTTAGCATTTGATAAGTACTGATCATTTCGCTGTAATTCCGGCGATAGTTTGATAGAACTTACAAACCGTTTATATTCGCCGCCTACAACCTCTTTACGGGCGTTTGGATAAACATATTCAAAAACATATGTAGCTGCATTTGTATACAATAACACAATGTTTCTCAATTGTATATCGCCCTGGCCGTTATCGGTTTGCAGCGTAAACGTTTTAGCCTTTAGCTTGCCAATAGTAGTATCGCGTACAAACTGTGCGCTGGCATTGCTTGATTCGGCCTGGATATTTTTAACGTTTTCTTTTAATACGTTATCCAAATCACGTTCCTTTTGTAAAGGCTTCGTGTTTTTAGCGTTAGGGGTCCTCAATACAACCACATATCCTAATGTGGAATTTGAGGAATATACCTGCTGGCCCAATGTATCTGTTTTTTGATAAGCAGGAGGTAACGATACAGTAACCAGGCTGTCAATTTTAACCGGAGTTAAGTCCTGCTGGCTAAATGCTGTAAAGGCAGATAATATGAGTGTTGCGGAAATTAGTATCTTTTTCATACCAATACATGTCCTAAAATCGTACCAAAATTACCATTTGGGGCATTTTATGACATTGGTATAGACAAGTAGCTTATACAAAACTTACGAAGTTTTTAAAACTTCGTAAGTTTAAAAATATGCTGTATTTCAGTTAGTTGATTACTGTAATTTGGCTATTTCATCCTTTATAAATATTGCCAATTCTTTAACATAACTGGCGCTAAAATCAAACTTTATGCCTGCTGTTTCATAGATCTCCTTAATGGTTTTAGTGTAACCTAATTTTAGGGCATCTAAGTACTGTTGCAGCGCTTTTTCGGGATTTTCTTTATAGTTTTTATACACGGCTATAGC
>JAZKBY010000004.1:104395-105553 GCA_040388395.1 Bacteroidota bacterium
GATGGACAATGTTTAAAATCATTCAGCTCTAAATCGGCAGTTAAAAAGGTATGCACCGCGTGGCCGCCTTCGTGTACCATGGTAGTCAGATCGCGGAAGGTATTGGCCGAATTCATAAAAATAAACGGTGCGCCGGTTTCTGATAGCGGGTAGTTATAACCGCCCGGTGCCTTGCCTTTACGACTCTCTACATCAAACAGGTTGTTATCCTTCATAATCTCCAAACGTTCGCCCAAATAGCTGTTAATGTTGCGGAAGCACTGGATAGACTTCTCAATCAGCTCCTCGCCGCTATTAAACGGCTTTAAGGCCGGTTTGCCGGATGTGTTGACGTCCAGGTCCCACGGGCGCAAAGTATCAAGCTTAAGGGCTGTTTTGCGTTGCTCAGCATGTTCGCGCAGGATGGGTACTATCTCCAATTCGATAGCTTCATGGAAGGCATAGCAATCCTGCGGCGTGTAATCAAAACGTCCCAATGCCTGGAACATATAATCGCGGTAGTTTTCAAAACCTGCGTTAATGGCCACTTTATGGCGCAACACACGTAGATGATCAAACAGATCGTTCAGTTTTTCTTTTTCTTCCAGGCGACGGAAGGTGATCTTCTCCCAAACTTCCTGGCGTTTGGCGCGGTCGGTATCCTTTAAAAATACGGCGGCCTGCTCCAAAGTGTACTCTTTATCGCCGATGTGTACGGATAACGATCCGCTTATCGACTGGTATTTTTGTTGCTCAACCTGGATCTCGGTCTGGATAGGGATATTCTCTTCGCGGAACAGCTCTAATGATTTTTTAATACCGCGCAGATAAACAAAATATTTATCGCTATCTAACTCATCAAAATATGCACTCTTAACCAGTTTAATATTTAGCTCGTTGCTATAAGGCGCAGTTTTAGGCTCGATCTCTGTTGCGAAATATTGGAAATCGGCCAGTAGTTGTTCGTTGTTGGTATCGCAGGTCATGCGGATGTAGCGCCAGGCAAAATCTTCTTCTAAAGCGGCTTCCAGTTCGCTGCGGTCGTGAAGCCAGTGTTCTAATTCTTCAACCGAGTTTATGGGGCGCTCAACTAAGTCTTTATATAATGGTTCAAGCGTTTCCCATTTAATTTCAAGGTCGGCAGGTATATAGGTGCGTGTTTTTTTATGGATCATGATG
>JAZKBY010000005.1:0-78647 GCA_040388395.1 Bacteroidota bacterium
GCTACTTATAAGGTAAAGCCTCAAGTCGAAAGATTTGAGGCTTTTGTATTTTTAATTTTATGATTGTTGATTTCCCGAAGATCCATCACAAGTTGAAATAATTATTAAATACTCAGGTATATGCGTTTTAGACTATTATTAGGTTTTATTTTCTTTAACACAATTGTATTAGGCCAATCGCTTAAAGAAGAAATTGACAACATTTATAATTTTAAACCGAGTAAGCTTTCAAAAGCTCAGCAACAAGCGAAGTTCCCGGCGATGGATAAGCTTTTTAATAAGATTAAAAATGATACTGCAACTTATTTGCCTCAATTAAGAAATGAACTAATTGCTGCGGGACATAACCCTTATTTTTATTATGATGGTTGCGCGTTTTTGTTGTCGTTGTCTGACAAAATAGCTGACAAAAATTTAATTGCCAGAGCAATTGTAAAAGCAGATCTGGAAGATCTAAACCCTGAATCATACACCAGGTTATTAAACCAACTTGCTAATGAAGGGATCGATATAACTCCCGCGGCTTTAAAGATTTTAAATGACGACAAATTTTCGTTTTTTATCCCGCAACATGTGTTTACCTTTGATCAGGGATATGCACTTTCCTACATGCTACTTCCACAAAAAAACATATTATTTGTTGATGATTTAATAGCGATTTTTAAAAAATCAAGCCCTATCGCCCAAAAGTCAATAATTATGACGTTATGGTTTGTTTATAGTTGCAAAGGAGATGCATTGATAAAAGAGGCGATTGATGACAAATCGTTAAGTAATGACGTTAGAAATTTTGCAAAAGGCGCAATGGAACATGGTAAATTAGGAAAAGAGGAAGCCGATTATATTAAGACTCTTGACAAAGCCGCGCTAATAGACCTAAGAACAGGAGCCTTAAAAAGATTTAGCGATGAAGCGGTTGGGGAATTGGACCTGACAACAAAAGCATTACGAAGAGATAGCAGTTGTGCAATAGGTCAACCCTGAAAGCCTTTCTTGTTTTAACATCAACCTCATGAAATATCTTAGTCAATTCATACTCACAGGTGCCTTATTTATTGCGTTAAATATCTCTGCAAATGCCCAGGATCACCATTTCGATCCACCCTGGAACACACCGCCGCAAAGCAGCGTTATGTTTACCGTACCGGGTATTGATAACGTGCCCGATTTGTTTGGCGATATTAACGACCCGCAACTGGTGATATTCTTCGCCGGCAACCAGTTTATGTGTGTAGATGATTTGTTGACTGCGTTTAAAAAAGCCTATCCGCAATACCAGCGTGTTTTTGCAGAGACATTACCACCCGGGATTTTAGCAAAGCAGATAGCAGGCGGCTCGGTAACTATTGGTAATATGCGCATCACTTTAAAACCGGATGTGTTTACCGCGGGCAAAGGCCTGATAGACCAAATGGCGGATAGTTTTACCAGCACCGCGCCTTATGCTTATAATAACCTGGCTATTATGGTGCAAAAAGGTAATCCCCAAAATATTAAGGGATTTACAGATTTGGCAAAGCCGGATGTGCGTGTAAGCATGCCTAACCCCGCATGGGAAGGCATTGGCAAGCTGATTGAAAAAGCCTACGTAATAGCCGGCACAGAAGCCATTCGCAAAAAAATAATGGAAGATAAGGTAAAAGATGGCAGCACTTACCTAACCCAGATCCATCACCGCGAAAGCCCGATGCGAATATTATATAATCAGGCCGACGCTGCCCCGGTTTGGTACAGCGAGGCTTACTATCAAAAGCTAATTGGCCATCCTACCGAACTTGTTGAAATACCCGCCAGCCAAAACGTAAGCGAAACTTATGTAGCCGGGCAATTAAAAGCTGCGCCACATACCCAGGCCACGAAAGACTTTATGGACTTTTTAACCGGCCCGACGGCAAAAGCTATTTACAGCAAATACGGGTTTACAACTAAATAGCGAACTTACTTTTTAACTCGATATTCCTTACCACTACGCGTAGTCGTCCAGGTGACGCCGCCATCTTCAGATCGTTGCGATTGGTAAGTGATCTCATCGCCTGCCGCGTTGAAGGTGTTTAGCGTTCGGTATAGTTTGGTGCTTTTAATATGATGATTATAGATCCAGATATTACCGTCGATGACGATATCGCTGGTAGCTATTATGGTTTTACCGGTTTCATCTGTTTCGTGATATGGGTAGGTTTTTTTAGCGGTATCATAGCTGTAAAAGCAACTATCGCGGGTAATGCCGTTATCGCCATGAATAACCTGACCAGCCAACAACCTGGTATGATCTTTTGACCACCGACTGGTAGTCACACAAACCGTATCGCGTTTAGCTTCATCTTTAAAAATAACCCAGGTACCTGCGTATGCATTTAACAACTTTATAGGTTGGGTTTGTGCCATACCTTTATAAAAGCAGCCTGTCAACAGTAAGCAAAACAGAAGTTTTCTAATTAGCATACCATAAATGTACTGTTGTTTGATCTATCTCAACTGGCGAAAACAAGCTATTTATGCCCAGGCTTTCCTTAAAAACTTTAACCAGTTACCATGCATCATATTTTCAATATCAGCATCGGTATAGCCACGCTTAGCCAATAAGCCGGTAACTTTTTGCAGATCCGCAATAGTTTCCAGGTCGTACGGGCATTGCTCGCGGCCAAAGGCGCCGTCAAGGTCGGTACCCATACCCACGTGCAGCGCGTTCCCCGCTATTTGGCAGATATGATCAATATGGTCTATCATAACCTCCAAATTGCAGTTCATCCCCTGGGGAGTCGATTCACCACGTACCCAATTGGGCACCATCATCCAGGCATCCAGCGCAGCACCAATTACGGCACCACGCTCTATTAAAGCTTTGATCTGGTCATCGCTGTACTGGCGGTTATGATTTACCAGCGCACGGCAGTTATTATGGCTTGCCCAAACGTGGCCATTAAAGTTATCTAACGCTTCCCAAAAGCTGTCATCGCATAAATGGGTGGCATCTAAGATGACGTTTAACCGCTCCATTTCTTTTAACAGCTCGTGCCCTTTTTGTCCCATAAAACCTGTGGCATCTGTCCCCTGCGCGTACCGGCCGGGGCCATAATGGGCGGGACCAACAGCACGCAGCCCATCCCGATAAGCGCGCTCCAAATGCCCAACGGAAACCAACGAGTCGGCACCTTCCAGACTTAATATATAGCCGACAGGTTTAGCGGCGTTATCGCTGCCATTGGCCCAAAGCTTTAGGTGTTCATCAAGCCTGGCTAAGTTGTTTACCTGCACCATTTCGCCGGCATTTTCCATTGCTTTGTACCATGCCAGTTGTCCCTGTGTTTGCGCCCAGGCCTGCTCCGGCGAATGCCAGCCCGGCAACTTATTATCAGGGGCTACATAGCGCGCAATTTGCGTAGCCACTATCAAGCCGATGTTGCCTTTACGTAATTCGGGTAACGATACGGTGGCCTTGGCCCGGTCGGGTTTATCTGTAAGGCCAAGCTCGCGTTGGTTAATGGCAGCGATCGGCTGAGTTAGGTCGCGGTTCCACTCCAGCGCATTCATGCCCAGATCAAGATGTGCATCAACTATAAACATGCTGCTATTCTAATTCAAAAAGCGCCTCTATTTCAACAGGGATATTATCAGGCAATGAGCCAAACCCCACCGCGCTGCGCACACCTATACCGTTTTCAGTCCCCCAAACCTGGGCGAACAGTTCGCTGCAGCCGTTTATAACGTATGGGTGTTTTTCAAAGTTAGGCGTGCAGTTAACCATACCCAATACTTTAATAACCCGCTTTACCTTATTTAAACTGCCCAGGTTAGTTTTTATGGTTGATAAGATAGCCAAACCAACCTGCCTTGCCGCCAGTTTACCCTCGTCCATATCCATGTCCTCGCCAATGCGGCCTATGATCAGCGTTTTATCATCCTTAACTGTGCCATGGCCCGATACATACAGATATTTACCATCAATAAGGCAGGGTTTATATACACCAAGCGGTGTTGGTGCAGGTGGCAAGTTAAGGCCGGTTTGTGCGAAATTTTCTTCGGGAGTGTTCATGTAGTTGTAGCTTTTATTTTCCCTAAAAGTACATAAGCTATAGCTAAAACAACGAACCTTTTATTATTTAGGGTGAGCACATCCCGTTTATTTTGTAAGTTAGTGCTTTGGCAAACCAGCCATAAACCTGTTATATGAAAGCAAATCCAATCACGTCGGTAGCATGTTATGTTGCTGCTATAGTTTTAGCTGTTTCTGTATTTTGTGAAGTGCCAAAGGCGTTCTCGCAGGCTAAGTCTGCTGCTGCCAGTGTTAACTTTGATAAAGACGGTCACCAGGTAACCCGTTTCAGCACTGTTGGAGATGCTATTGACGCACACGATGGCGAGATAGCCCTCTTTAACGGCACCTATTACCTATATGGCACCAGCTACGATTGCGGCTTTGCCTGGGGCGATAAGAAAGCGCCCTTCTGCGGCTTTAAAAGCTATTCGTCAACTGATATGGTGAACTGGACCGACCGCGGTTTCCTGTTCGACGCCCAGACGCCCGTATGGCAAACCCGCTGTAATGGTAATACTTATGGCTGTTTCCGCCCGCATGTTATTTTTAATGAGAGGACCAAACTATACGTGCTTTGGATCAACGTTTACGACAATGTATCCGGCTACCGGGTGTTTACCGCCAAGCAGCCTGCCGGTCCCTTTACCGAGGTTGCCGAACCCAGGCTTGCTATTAACAGCAATATGCCCGCCGCAGGCCTTAACAACGGCGATCACGATACCTTCATCGACGACGACGGTACCGCCTATTTGGCTTATACCGACTGGCGTACCAAAGGCAGCATCATAGTTGAAAAGCTAAGCGCCGACTACCTAACCGGTACCGGCGAATACGTTGGCGGCATCACCAAAGGATCTACCGAGGCGCCGGGTATGTTCAAGCGCAACGGCACTTACTACATCGTATATTCTGATCCCAATTGTGGTTATTGCTCGGGGACAGGGGCTTCTTATCGCACCGCCAAATCGCCGCTGGGGCCGTGGAGTGAGGGTAAGAAGATCAGTGATAACTCCTGTGGCGGGCAGCCGTCGTTTGTGTCGACTATTAAGCTGGGCTCGGGCACCGTGTACCTGTTTGGCAGCGACCTATGGAACCATGCTGCCAAGAACGAGGCACTGGCCAACTACTACTGGGCACCACTGGCCTTTAATGACGACGGCTCCATCAAACCCATGACCTGCGAGCAGGCGTTTAAGATCTCGCCTTCAAACAACAAGGCAGTACCGGGTAAACCAGCAGGTGCAGGCTACCGCATACATGGTGATATCGCCAAAAACATACAGCGCAGGCAGTCGTTCAGGGCGGCTAAGTCGGGTACATTGGCGGGTATCAGCCTGGTTACTTTTAAGAACGGTTATCCGGATGCAGGCTTAGAGGTTACCCTTTATAAAGCCGACCTGACCGGGACTCCCACTGGCAAGGCGCTGTACACCCAAACCATAGCTGCCGATGCCATTGGCTGGTCGGCGAAAAGTATTACCATTCATCCTAAGGTGGCGGTTAGTAAGGGCGGCAACTATTGTATCGTACTGCGGTCGGCGACGGCTACCGGGGTTTATGGGATGGCTTATAACGACGATGTTAAAACCACCGCCGGGATTGAAAGCTATAGCAGCGATGGTGGTAATAGTTTTGCCATCGAGCCAAACAGGGTGTTAAAATTTGGGGTGGTGATAAAGTAGATTTTTTTACCGACAATTTGGGGGCTTTTTTTTTCAAAATCGGCGGCGTTATTTTTTGATAAGTGCCTGATTTTCAGAATCCGTAACCAGCTGCAAGCAGCACGCGTGCAGCCGTAGTCAGCCTACATTTTGAGCGCATCCACCTGTCAAAATCCGTAGAAATCCGTCACTTTTTAATAATTTCCATGCACACTCATTGGTACTAACACAGCAACCACATCGCTCCAAAGGAATCTTACGGACCGGTTAAAAAATTTAATTTAAAATGTGGTGACAAAGTAGCGCCACCATTTTTGTGGATGGGATTGTGGTTATTTGTGATCGACTTATTCTTCCGGCTTTAAATTTTCAAGATCATTAATATCTTTTGCCCGGCCTGCTGCCTTCTTGGCGCTAATTAAATTATTGATATGGATAGTCTTTATTTGCAATCCCCGCCCTTGTTGGTGTTATCACCAACAAGTACCGATATTTTGTAAATTAGCACTATGTCCGATATTAATTTTGACTACCACGCGCAATTTTCACCGCAACGATATTAGAATGGAAACACCTTCTGAAGGCCGACGCTTTTAAAGATATTATCATTAACAGCTTATTGTTTTTAAAAAACGAGAAAAGCGTGGTGGTATATGGCTTTGTAATAATGCCAAATCATATTCATTTAATTTGGCAAATACAGGATGGGTTTATAAAAGAAAAAATACAGTTACGATTTTTGAAATTTACTGGTCAACAATTAAAGTTTGAATTAACCAAAGCTAATCCAAGGCAGTTGGAACTTTATCGGGTAAATGCCAAAGATAGGGAATATCAAATTTGGGAGCGAAACTCATTAAGCATCGATTTGTGGACGGAGAGTGTATTTGTACAAAAGCTGGACTATATACATAATAACCCAATACAGGAAAAATGGAAGTTATCTATGTATCCCGAGGATTATAAATATTCATCGGCTAAATTTTATGAAACCGGAATAGATGATTTTGGTATATTAACACATTATGCTGACTAACGCTTGTTGGTGATAACACCAACAAGGGCGCGGCCCGCTTGATCTTATTGTAATTTTCGAGCGTCCTGTCAATCCAAATATCCATATCACCTGTGGTGCGTGTATAGCCATGGAGGATAACCGAATAACCGCCAACTAAAATATATCTTACTTCGTTGTTATTAAGCTGATGAATGAAATCCCTGAAATCGTCATTAAAAATATTTCCCATGCCTATTTTCGCGATCTCATACTAAAAACAGTCTTATCCATTTTAGGGGGATCATTCTCGGGGTAATTGTAGGCGACGCTATTGAGATAGTTAGCTATCCGCAGGCGTTCCTGCCAGGTTAGGCCACGGTAATATGCAGCCTGGCTCTTAACCGCTTCTTCGGCGGTTTGGGCCTTAAATGCTGTACGATCTAACCTGTATGAACTCATATTTCAAATATAACTACGTTAGTCCGGATTTACAATCTATTACAACAACGGCGACAACAACCTGCACAACTTCTCTGGCAGTTGCTTAAACAAAGTACGTTTTGCCCAGCTTTTAGCGTTGATCTGTTTGGCGTCCTTAATATCGTCGGCAAAGGTGCGGCGTAATTGGGCCGCAATTTTATCATCGTAAATCATACAGTTCACTTCAAAGTTTAGCTCGAAACTGCGGTGATCCATATTGGCGGTGCCGACTATGGCCAACTGCCCGTCGGACACCAGCGTTTTTGAATGGACAAATCCCTTTTGGTATAAATAGATCTCGACCCCTGCTTCAAGCAACGTGGCGTAATACGACCGCGCGGCTGCATTAACCAGCCTTGAGTCTGATTTATCGGGCACCAGCAATTTAACTTTAACACCACCAAGAGCGGCCACGCATAAGGCATCAAGAATAGGCTCGCCGGGGATAAAATAGGGCGAGGTGATCAGTAATTCTTCCTGTGCCAGCCCGATAGTTTCCAACAGCGAATACATGATGGTTGGGTTGTCCGAGTCGGGTCCGCTGGCGGCTATTTGCACAATGGCATCCCCTTTGGTGCCGTCAGAACTGAAATAATCAGGCTCTATAGGCAGGTTCTGTTCGGCACAAAAATTCCAGTCGCAAATAAAAAGGTATTGCAGGTAGTAAATACCGGGCCCCGTTATCATAACATGCGTATCGCGCCAAAAAAGCTGTTTGGGCTTATTGTTGATATATCTGTCGCTAATGTTTATGCCACCCACAAAAGCGGTATGCCCGTCAATCACAATAATTTTGCGGTGGTTGCGGTAATTGGTGCGGTTAGATAAGGCTATGAACCAGATCCGGTAGAATGGATACGCTTCTACCCCGGTATCTATCAACTCGCGGACAAATTCTTTACGGATAGACCGGCTGCCGAAATCGTCATAAATAAATCGAATCTTAACGCCTTCGGCTGCTTTTTGTAACAGGACATCTTTGATCTGATCGGCTATATCGCCATCCTCAAAAATATAATACTCTAAATGGATATGATGTTTGGCAGCGCGCAGGGCCTTTAAAACCTCGGGGAACTTTTCTTCGCCGTTAAGTAAAAGTTTAACCTTGTTATTGCCGGTGAGCGGGCTGTTATCGTTAAGCAACAACATCGCTAATTTTCTGTGGTTCTTTAGCTCCGGCTCCCCGCTGTCTAACGCCTTTTCCGACTCGTTGACTATCTTCTGCCGTAATTCTGCCAGTACCCTGTTGTCGCGTACAATCTTTTTACTGTACAGCTTGTTTTTGCGATAGTTGGCGCCAACCGCGAAGTAGATAATGATGCCTATCCCCGGTATTAAAATAACCACCAGTAAATAGGCAAACGTTTTACTGGTCGACCGGATATCATAAAGCACCTTACTGCAAACAAACAGTACCAGTAAAACATACAGGATGCAAATAATATACCAGTGCATTTAGAAAGGTTTTGGTGGAAAAGCGACAGTCATTTTTTAGTTATAACACGAAATGGCACATTACGTTTCAAACTTACGAAGTTTTTAAAACTTCGTAAGTTTAACTTTAACAGTCGTTCAAAATAACAAAGGGCTATTTACTATCAATAATCAATACAACATCCCCCTTAGCACCCAAAACAACACTCTGTTTACCACCTTTAGGCGCGGCTATCTTTTTAGTCGTTCCACTTTCGCAATCAAACAATTCTGCACTGCCCGCTTTACCTCTCAGCCCAAAAGCCAAACTCACATTTTTTTCTGCGGATGTAGGGTTATAGGCATAGATAAATGTTTTGCTGCCGCATTTTACACCGTAGGTGATGATCCCACTTTCTGATGGGGTTACCGCTACCGTTTCAAAAGCGCCATTGCCGGCGGCAAACATTTTATCGGATATCACGCGAATCTTTTTAAAATACCCGTCGGTTTTGCGGTTATCAAAATACTCCCACCACCAGCTCATGGGCAGTATCGGCGTAGGCGAGAACAGGCCATACCATAAGCCGCGCTTAAAATCGCTATCCATTTCGGGCGCGAAATCATCGAAGTTTTTGGACCAATCCCACTCGTAGCTGTACTCGCCAATCACGTAGGGCTTGTTAAAATCCCATTCGTAGCGGGCAATGCTTGCGGGGATACTGGCGGTATTTTTATAGATATGTTTCTGGTTAAAATCAAGCGACGGCAGGTCATTCATACCTTTCAGGTCGCGGTGCGATATGCTGGTGGTGATGAGGTGATGGTATGGATCGAGTGACTTTAAATACGTACTCATTTCGCCATGCCAGGTTACTATCGAATCGGCGCTTATAGGCTTATTGCGGTTGCCGAACTGCACGTTATCCACCTCGTTAAAAAACTCCCAGGCACCCACTTTTGTGCTGTAACCCCATCGCGCCACAAAATAGCGTAAACGGTTTTTATACCGGGCCTTTGATTTTGGGTTTACAAAAAAATCAGCCGCCGACGGCGAGAAACCACCATCACGCGGACTATAGTTACCCGGGCCAAGCGTTAACATAACATATAAACCTAACGAGTCGCAAAGGTTAAACAAGCGGTCGATTTTTTTAATAGCGCTGGGGTTATAATAAGCGTCCGACGCCTCGTAACGGTTACTGTTAAAATTACGGTGCCAGTCCAACGGCAAATTAAAGGCGCAAACCCAGGTGCGGAAAAAATTACCGCCATGCGCCGCCAGTGATGGCAGCATATATTCGTAATCGTACTTCGGTTTTTCCTGCAGATCTTTAAAGAATTTTGAATCATCGCTTTTGCGCGATTCCCAGCCGATGTTCTCGCCAATACCACGGAACGGCTTGCCGCTGTCAAACGCAAATGCCCAGTTACTTTTTGAATGCAGGAAGCCATCTTTACCCGACGGCGCAACCGTAAATACGGCGTCTTTAGACCGCGCTACTACGCTGCCGGCCTTGCTAAACTCAAATGCATATTCATACTTCCCCTTCTCCTGCGGAGCGAACCGTGCCTTCCAAAGCGATTGCTTGCCGCTCTCGCCACTCTCATAATAACAAGGCAGCACCAACTTTTTACCGGCAGGTGTTTGCAGGATCATATCCAGCGCAACATCTTCCTGTAAATACGGGTTTTGCCAGTCGGATGTCAGGATGATATCAAACTCTGTTTTCTCATACAACCCCGGCTTTGCCGTAACCTGCGTAAAACTGTTGATGTTTTGCGCGTTGGCCATTTGTACAAAAGCCAGCGCGAGGATAAGGGCGTGGTAGAATTTTATTTTCATACGTTATTATAGTAGCCGGTATTTCACCTGGTCGCCCTGCTCCCAAACAAAAAGATTTTGGGCGTTGGGCAAACGTATCGACCTTACAAAATTCCCCTCGCCTATTACGGTTGATCTTTTATCGGGGATGGTAACCACCCGTAGCGTGTCATTATTTTGATAGACGATAGCGGCTTGTTGTGCGTTGCCTGTTAAGCTGCAGGTTTTACCTTTGCCGATGTAAACTTCAGGATCGGTACCCTGCGCGAAATAGATCTCGCCTTTGCGCTGCCAGGTTGTTTGAATTTGGTTCGACGCGTTAAGCCTGATACCGCCGCCATCCATAGGGCAGCCGTTTAGCTTCCAGGTATCCAGGCCCATTTTTTGAGCGTCAGAAAAACTTTGCCCCGCATTGGCCGACCGCACCACATACAGATCCCTCGACCCATTCAGCCAGTTCCTGAACATGATAGCTACAGAATTACCTGCTACCGCGATATTGGGCTTACAACATTCGCAAACATGCGCGTCCGGCGATTTGTAGACCAGCCTGTTTGCTGTCCATTTGGTCGATCTGCCCGATAGCGACGAGAACCAAACCTGGTTCTTTCCGCCCAGCCTGGTATCCAGCCATACGGCGTAAAAATTATCTTTACTATCGGCAGTTATCGACATTAAACCTTCGGGAGCTGATCCTTTCAAATCGTTTACAACACCCATTGGCTGCCAGTCTTTTGAGCCCTTATTTAGTTTGAACCAATGGATATTGCCGGCTTTATCCATCGCGGTTATCACCGAATAGTTTGCCGAGCTGCTTAATTGCGGGCCACGGCTCATGCCCAGGTGCATATCCGTAACCTGAGCTACCAAAACCGGCTTGGAAAATGTTTGTCCATGATCTACAGATGTAGCACAAAATATCTTATCAGCCGATCCGTACACTACCCGTACAATACCGCTATTGTCTACACTTACCTGTGGTTGTTTACCCTGCCCTATAGTATTTATTCCGGGCAAAGCCGCGTAAGATGGGGCGACTAACGCCAGCATCATTAACACCAATACTGAAAGCTTTTTGATCATCTGTGATTATCTTTTTAATATTTTACTGTCAATACTTTTACTGGCCCCAATAACCCTGAAGATACCACGCCCTTGCCAATATTAGGCATTACTAATGCCGATACTTTGCGTTGGTCGGCGAGTAGTTTGCTGTCGCCTATCAGGCGGTTAACCCAGGTGTTTACCACCTTTACCTCGATTGTATTTGCGCCGGGCTTTAATGCACGGGTAATATTCAGTTGGTAAGGCGGTGTCCAGGCGCCACCTACTTCAACGCCGTTGATTTTAACTTTCGCAATGGCGCGGGCCAGGCCCAGGTCGAGGATATAATTGGTTCCTTTTACTAAAGTAGGCATATTAAATCTATTATGGTAAAACGCCGTACCCGAATAATATTTGATGCTATCGTTACTGCTTTTGGACCAATCCGTCAGTGTTTCAAACACCACAGGCTTTGCAGGGCCGCGCATTTTGCTGTCGAAATTCACCTTCCACGGTTTATTTATGGCGATGGTTGCTGTTGGCTGTGGGTAGTTGGAACGGCTGGTATCTTTCTTAACTCCCACCTTCCTGAAAATGATGAACGCGCTCTCGTAAGGCACTAATTTCATTGGGACGATAGTTGTGCCGCCGGCCTGGTAATAAGCCGGCAGATCGCGGTGTTCGCCCGTTACGGCATCCCATAGTTCGGGCTGCTTACCTGTCACTCTAAATACGGGCGAGATATTAACTGTGCCGGTTTTTTGGTTGGATATAAAATAGATCTCGCCATCAGTAACCGTGCGATGGATAAACAGGATAGAATCGCTTTGCGTTACTTTGGCATCAGGCACAACTTTAATAAGATTTAATGCCGACTGCATGTCCATGCCCGATAGCACCATACCTTTGCCATAGTGGTTTACTTTTACAGTTGTACCATCAATTTTGCCCCAAAGGTCATCGGCGATTGAGCGTACCTGCTTATCAGCCTGCGGATATCCCTGCAAACTTGGCGAGCGGCTTGGCTTTGGCCCTAATATTACGGCACCCTGTGCTACCAGTTCTTTTAATTTAGCTAACAATTCCGGGCGGATGGTTTCCAGCTTTGGCAATACCAGGATGCTGTAGTTTATCCCGTTAGGTAAAGTTAGCTTACCGTTTTTAACTGTTAAGCGGGTTTTAATAACCTCGCCGTTAATGTAATCATAAGAATAGCCTTGCGGCAAAGCCGGATCCACAACGCCGGTCATTTTTGGCGCGTCCTCGCCTATAAAGTAAGCCACGTCGGCCACATAAATGCCTTGCTGCAACATCATATTGCAACGTTTGGAGTATTTTAAAAACACATCCATATCATAGAACCACGTATTATGGCGGTTAAACTCAACCCCGAACCAGGTATTCAATCCCGGCGCATTATCATCTTTAGCTTGCTGGATATAAACGTGCAGCAGCGTGTTGTTTATGCCCTCGGTAAAGAACCTGTCGCCGCGTTTTTTAAAGTTTGCAGGATAGCGCGAGAACGCGTCGCCGGCAGCGGTGAATGATTCGGCAGATACCTTTGTCTTGCCATAAATATGTGCCGATGAGGAAGCAGCTTTGTTTTCGATATCACCTAAATCACCCTCACTCCAAAACTCGCCACCTATCTCGTCCGACTGCCCGCCGTACTGCAAAAATTCGCCGGGATAACCCCAGTGTCCGTAATTTTCCAGCCAGGTAGTCAGGCCATGTTTATGCGCGATATCGCGTAAGCCACCCACATATTTATAAGACACATCGTCGGCAATTAAACGGCGCAGATCCCAAAGGAAACGATCGGACTGATCGGCGCTGCCAACCACCTTGCCGTGCATTACCGGTATGTAAGGTACCGGGTCGTAATGGTAAGCGGCTTTAAACTCGTTGATCAGTTCGTCCGTCCAGTTTTGGCTGCCGGTTTCGTAACTGTCCTCAACGGTTACCTTCCAGGTCTTGCGGTCCTGGGCGGGAATGCGTTTCATGATCTCGCCCATAAAGGCGTTAAAGTGCGACGCGATATGAGTGGTGCTCATCTTATCGGTTTCCAGCCCGGTACCCTCAGGTGTGGCAGGCGAGTTTTTGACGTTGGTCGGCGTCATGCCGGTACGTTCAATGATCCAGTTGCCTGCAGGCACGGTCCAGTTAAGCGTGCCGTCGGCAGCCATATATTTGCTGATGTCGATCACCTTGTTAGGGTCGACCACATATTTATCGTTATCAATAACCGGTTGCGGCAGCCATTGGTAGGCTTCCCAGAACGGGTGCGGTGTCGGCCACATTTTAGCCTCGGTTTTTTCGATATAATTTTCAACTATTGGCGTAGCCGATAATTTGATCTCGGCGATGTTGCAGTTATTGGAGATCCGGCTAAATACTATCCTGAAATCAGTAGCCGACGTAGCAGGGATAGACACAGCCGCCGGGCCGTAAGGCAGAAAGCCGACGTTTAGCGCTGCATTACCTCTGTCTATCGAAAAACGCTTAACCGATGTGAATACTCCATTTACTTTAGTATATATATCGCCCTGCAAAGTAAAGGCATCATGTGCCGGTACTATAACCAAACTGCGGGCAGTAAAAGCATTATCCGTATGGATATCCAAAACAAACGGCTGTCCGCGCGGGATCTTAACGCTGGTGTTTTCGTCGTTATCAAATAAATTATTTAACGATTTGACAGCCGGTACAGATGATAGCGTTGGTTTAAGATCGGCTATCGAAGCGTTATAGTCCGACGCCACCGGGTAAGCTATAACCTTTACATCCTGGAAAACCGGGTTAGGCAATAGCAGCATTTTATTAAAAACTGTTGGCCCTGTCACCGCAGTTTGCGACGACGTTAAATAACGCATGGCCTGCCCCGGCTTAACCCACGGCCCGCCCGACTGGCTCCAGCCCGGGCTGTTAAATAACCCTATCTCTATATTTAAACGGGTAGCCGTTTTAAGCGCCGCATGGATGATATCCCACCACTCGGGGGTAAATATCTTAACCTTACCAAATGGCACATCATCAATACCAATGTTGCCTATAAACGCGCGGTTAATGCCTACGCGCTTCATGGCTTCCAGATCCTTTATTACGCCTTCTTTAGAAATATTGTCTGACAGCCAATACCAGTAAACGCTGGTTTGGATATCATCAGGCACGGTTATAAAACCGGTTTCTATCGATTTAAAATTGGGATACTTTGTGGCAGGTTCAGGTCTAACCTGCGCAGCGCAATCGGCAATTGCCAATCCGGACAATAACAAAACAAAAAAGCATTGTAATACGGGCCTGTTCAAGCTCATTTGGATAAATTTAAATAAGATAATTAATTGGTCTATACTAATCAGCAATAATGATGAATTGCTGATTATCAAACATAATACTATGTTAACCAAACATAATACTTTGTTGAGGATGATCCGTCCTGTACTGTCTTAAACTCCCAATCCTCCATAGCATTATAGCGATGGGTTTGAAACCCATCGCTACGGTTGGGGATATTTTATTTTTCGGAAGTCAACTTCTTAATCAAATCCGTCTCCTCAGTTTTATAGATCGATCCATCCTTGCGGAAGATATCGTGGAACCATAATGTTGGTTCGGCGCCGCTTGGCATTGGGGTGTCCCAGGCGTAGATGGTATTGGTTTTACCTGATACAAAGCCCCAGTTTATAGCGCCAACATTTTCTTTTTTCAGCATCGGCATAATGGTGCCGAAGGTGCTTTTACGCGGGCGCGCCATGTATTCTGTGCAGATCAACGGGCGGCCGTGTGTTTTTAACAGGCGAACTACATTTAGATGCAATGGTTCTTCATCGTAATCATGGTAGGTTATTACGTCTGAATTTTGAGCCTGGTAAGTATTTAGTTTGATGTAGGTCCAGTTCCATAAACCTACGGATAGCGGTTGATCCGGCCTAACGTCATGCGCCCATTTAAATACGTTTACCAATAATGGCATTGATGAGTCTAACTTGCCGCTGTTGCCAGGCTCGTTAAACAGGTCCCATAGTAAAATGCGTTTGTCATGCCCGAAGGTGGTTAGCACATCTTTTACATAATGCTCTAACAGCGCCATTTCTTTAGGATTTTTTAAAGCAGGTACTCCCGGGTCCTGCATCCAGCCGGAATTGTGTATGCCGGGTTTTGGTGCCGGCTGTTTACCCGGTTTTGGGTCGTTGTTCCAGCAATCATCAAAAAACACAAACATGGTTTGGATATGGTGCTTATCGGCAATGGCCAGGTATTGCGCTACGCGGGATTTAAAACCTTTCGGATCGGCGGTGTAAGCAACGCTATGCAGGAACACACGCATGGCATTAAAGCCAATGCTTTCGGCAAAACCCAGCTCACGGTCAATAGTTTTTGGGTCAAAAGTATCCGCCTGCCACATTTCAAGCTGGTTGATGGCGCTGCTGGGTATAAAATTAGCGCCCGCTATCCAGCGGTGCTGGCTGTACCATTGGTTAGCTTTATCTGCCGACCAGATCTTTGCTTGCGGCGCCGCCTTTTTTTGCGCGTTTACGGTTAAAGCACCTACCATACAGGCACCTGCTAATATTAAATTGGCTATTTTTTTCATATTGTAATAATTGGTATCGGCGCAGCATTGGCACTGCGACTAAAAATTTGCTAATAATACGCACTTTTCCCGTCATTATTAAAACCAATTAAGACAGTACAGGACGCCAAATTAATTAGCTTACTTTATGTTTGTTAAACCAATTATACACTTAGCAATTACCGCTATACTTATGATCCCGAAAAAAAAAAATATCGGCAAACTGGTGGCCAGCCTGTTTTGCATTATCACGCTAAATGCGACGGCGCAAAGCGTTAAAGTAGCGCAGCCTGCGCCCAAGATTGTTAACATTGTAAACTTCATTCGCCTGCTGGAGCCGCGCGATGCCAAGATCACCCAGGATGTCCTGTATCAAACTGTGGTAAAGCAGGTAGAGATCATGAAGAAATATAAGCTGGGCGGCACGTTTCTGCTACAGTATGATGCCTTGATGGATAAGCGTTACCAGGACCTGCTATCTACCCTGCCCAAAGGAAGTTTTGAGATTGGCGCCTGGTGGGAGATCCCGCAGCCGCTGGTTGAAAACGCGGGCATGAAATGGCGCGGCCGCTATCCGTGGGACTGGCGCGCAAACATTGGCTTTGCTACCGGCTATACCCTTACCGAGCGCGAAAAGTTGATAGACGTTTACTTTGCCGATTTTAAAAAGGCTTTTGGCTATTATCCAAAAACGGTGGCATCTTGGTTTATTGATGCACATAGTTTGAATTACATGTATGAAAAATACCATATCATCGCATCGGCCAATTGTAAGGACCAATATGGTACAGACGGTTATACCCTTTGGGGCGGCTACTGGAACCAGGCATATTATCCAAGCAAGATCAACTCGTACATGCCGGCACAACATGCCGAAAAACAGATCCCGGTACCTATATTCCGGTTATTGGGTAGCGACCCGGTGCGCCAGTATGACACCGGGATCAGCTCATCCCGCCAGGGTGTTATAACTTTAGAGCCTGTTTATCATTTCGGTGGCGGCGATAGTACCTGGGTTAACTGGTTCTTTAAAACTTTGGTTGATGATAAATCCGTCGGCTTTAATTATACCCAGGCCGGGCAGGAAAATTCGTTTACCTGGGATGCGATGAAAAAAGGTTTCGAAATCCAAATGCCGCTGATAGCAAAACTGCGCGACGAACATAAAGTGAGGGTTGAAACTATGGAGCAATCGGGCGCATGGTTTAAGAAGACCTATAAAATTACCCCGCCTACATCGTTCACGGTAAGTAAGGACATTAGTAATAGTGACCTTAAAACCGCGTGGTTCAACAGCCGTTTTTACCGCATTAATATTTTATGGGAGCATAACAATTTACGCATCCGCGATATCCATTTGTTTGATGAGAAGATGCCATCTGTTTATGAAACCGAGCCGGTAACATCCAACGAGTGTACCTTCTTCACATTACCTATTGTCGACGGCTACTTATGGAGCAAACGCAGAGAGCCACCGGCAGGCATGCGCATAAAAGCGATGATAGACGGTAAAGAAGTGTTGTTAGAAGGCGGCAATCCTAAATTTAGCAAAACCGCGGGCACCCTGCATATCTCATGGCCTTTGACAACGGTTAAGGGATCATTAGAAATTGATTTGAGTGAGGGGCAGATCAAAATGAATTTGGTGAGCAAGGATAAGCTGGACTGGTTCTTCGATCTGAACACGGTGTCAACTGCCAAACTGCCTTTTGAAAACGTAGGGACTACTAAATTAGATTGCAAGTTTGAGGATATCAACTATAGCCTGAAAGCAGTAAAAGGAACTTTTAGCAAGCCGGATAACGGCGCAGTTTTAAGATTGAAACCGCAACTTAACGGGATAGTATTAAACCTCTCCAATATCAATTAACCAGGACACATCATGAAATTAAGATCAACAATAATGGTTTGCCTGCTTGCCACAAGCGTAACCCTACACGCGCAGAACCAGGATAAAAAACCTAAATATTATAACGACCCATTTACACAACCCCAGCCAATAGACTTTAACGACCATGAGGGTTATGTATCCTTATTTGACGGGCAGACTTTAAAGGACTGGGACGGCAACCCCAAGTTTTGGCGGGTTGAAGATGGATCGATAGTTGGCGAATCGTCAAAAGAAAACCCAAGCGGCAACAGCTACATTGTTTACAAGGGCATGAAGGCTAAAGATTTTACGCTGAAGTTTGAAATTAAAGTAGATGGTGAAGGCGGCAGCGGCATCCAATATCGCAGCCAAACCGGTTTGCCGTGGCGCTTCCCTATCGACCCAAAAGTAACAGCGAACGTTGGCCCGGTTAATTTAAACTGGATGATGACCGGCCCGCAGGCAGATTTCTGGCCATCGGCAAAATTCTGGACAGGCCAATTCTATTCGGAGAACACGCCTATGCGTATCCTGGCCTGGCGCGGGCAGGTGGTTGAAGGTTTCAGCACCAAAACAAAACGACTGATGGGTAACATCGGCGATATTATGGACCTGTCGAAAATTGTAAAGAAGAACGACTGGAACCAGTACACGGTGATAGCCCGTGGCGGCGTATTCATTCACATTATTAACGGGCAGGTAATGGCAGTGATGATTGATGACGACCCTAAATCGTCAAACAATGTATCCGGCTATGTCGGGATTGAAATAGAATCGACCACAAAGATCTATGTCAAAAACATGTGGATCAAGAAGCTGAAATAAAATAGCAGCTAACGGTCATCAAGCTAAGCGATATTATTTTGCGAAATAGCGCCGTTAGGTGCTAAAGGTCGGTAGAAAAACATTTTTTAATATTTTAGCCGTGCCGTAGGTACGCAACCTTGTTAGGTACTGTACCTACGGCACAGTTTTTTAATCTCACTATTTATTCTACCGACCTTTTACCCCTACGGGGTCGGCCTTGGTTAATGGTAATGTCGCTCAGGCTTTCCTTTAATGCTATTTCTTCAAATTAAAGTCTGAGATCCTCAGGCTTTTTATAACAGCGTTCCCTTCGGCAAATACAGATAAATTGGTCGCGTTAGCATCCGGGTAGATCATGGTTGAAATTACCTTCTCGCCATCATTACCAAATACTTCTAACGATGAGCCATCAACCAACACCTGGATCTTTACATTGCCGTTAATGTTCTTCATCGGGGCTATCTGCATTAAGTTGCGTCTTGATTTATTCCCTGTTTCAGAGTTTGTGCAATCAACAAATAATTGTTCATGTTCCACATCATAGCCCACTATCACATTTTTAGTAACATCGGCATTTTCAACAATATTAAACCCAACCTTTTTTGACAACCCGGTCGAAAACTCCGCATCTATCCAATAAGAGTTACCTGAAAAAGGGCGCTCTTTATTCAAGGTTACACGGGTATCGTTCAAAGCAAAGTTCTTTGGTAAAAGCTGTTTCGCAGTAGCATATTTTGATAAAGACTTAGTTACTACACTTGAAGGCGCCTGCATTAATATCACTCCGTCAGGTGTGGTTTTTAACGACAGGTCATGCGGGATAGACATCTGGCCCTTCCACGGGAAAGTTTCGCGGCGGCCATCCTGCAGCCAGCCTAACCAGATCTTTTTATTTTGCGGGGCATCGCGCCAGGCTATTGCCGCGTAAAAGGCATCGCCATAATCGGTAGGGAGTACTTTTTTACCGTCGTTATCATCTTTGAAGGTTGTACCGTCAAAGTCGCCCACAAAATATTGAATAAGCGGACCATGATCGCCGCCCGAAGACACAAACAGCACCCACTTAATATTTGCAGGATCGTTATCAACCACTAATGGCAATAGCGATGGGCATTCCCAGCCATTGCGGGTATAACCGGCCGGGCCAAAATCGCTTAGTTTTTCCCAGTCTTTTAAATTTTTTGATCCATAAAACCTTACCATATGCTCGTTAACCATTGAAACGGCCATGATCCATTGTTTGGTGGGCTGATACCAGAATACGTTGGGGTCCCTGAAATCCCTTTTATTTAAATCGATAACCGGGTTTTTGGCGTACTGCTTAAAGGTCATTCCCCCATCGTTGCTATAAGCTATAAATTGCGATTCCTTTTTTTGCTTGGGCTGGTCGCCGGTAAAAATAGCTACTATTGGTGCCTTGCCTTTTATACCGAACCCGCTGGTGTTATTTTTATCAACCACGGCTGATCCTGAATAAATATACGTCAGCGTATCAGGTGTTACTATCTCGGGGATGGCTACCGGCAGGTGGGTCCATTTTATCAGGTCCTTACTGGTGGCGTGGCCCCAGCTCATGTGTCCCCATTTATTTTCTAAAGGGTTATGCTGATAGTATAACTGAAACTCGCCGTTTAAAAACAGTAAGCCGTTGGGGTCGTTAGTCCAGTTTTTTTCGGGTGTAAAATGATACTGTGGTCTCCATTGCGGGGTAGGTACATCCTTTTTTTGGCTAAACGCATTTATTGCCGGCAACAAAAGCATCGCAACTATAAATTTCTTACTCAACATGGTTTTTAAGTAGCTTTTTGATCGATAAAATTTGACTATACAAGTTTATGCCAGCGCACAGAAATACGTTGGGTGCTTAAAGGTAATATTAACCGTGATATTTTAAAATTTTTATTATGTGATGCTTAGTTATTTACGTCGAATTTAAAGTAAAAGCTGCCGGCTTTGCCGGTATCTGTTAAGCCTTGAAATACAGCGACATATTTGCCGGCTTTGTCCGAGGTGTAGAACAATACCTTAGCATTACCTTTCAGATCTGTATTCACATCAGGCGCCCAATATAAAACGGACCTAAAATCAGGCAGGCGACTTTTCTTCTGTTGCGGTGTATCATAAACCGGCGAATAAAACTCGCGTTGAAGCTGCATACCTTCATAATCAAGTATAACGGCATGCGGGTCAATTTCAAATCCGCCCATGTCGCCTTTATAACTGGTAAGGCTTATCATACCATCGGCAAACACAGGCCCCCAGAAATATACCTGGTTTACCATTTCAAGTTTTTTTATCTTTAAGGGGTCTACGGTAAATGCTTTATCCATATTAAAAATTGGCACACCATCAAGCAACATCAATGGGTCGCCTTCCTGGAAAAAGCCATTCGGGCCAATTACCTTAACATGAAAATGCCCATCTCTTTTTACAACATTTACTTCGGCAATATATTCCCTCAAGTCCTCCTCTATGGTGTTAAAACGCGTATAGGCATCAAGCATATAGGTTTTATAATGTGTGCCATAAAATAAATTAGTATCAATTGCCGGTTTAAAATACTGCCGAAGCTTAGTGCCCGAATATATGTTTTGCACCTGCATGCTTATGCTGTTGTTTATCAATGCACTTTGCTGTTGTGTGGTCAACCGGAACGCGGGCAGTTTTTCGGTAGTAAATTTTTCTGAAAATGCGTTTATTAAACTAAGGTTGTAGGTGCTATCCTGCTCTTTGGTTTGTAGTACCAACTCGCCGGGGCCATAAAAATCTTTGGTATTAAATAATAAGCGGCCCGTCGAATCGGCGGCGGCTCCGTAAAATTGTTTTTTTCCAATCACGCTTGCGTAGCCCATTATATCTAATGCAGAAGCGCCTGTTTTGCTGGTTAGCTGCCCGGTAATTAAATGGCCGTTATACTCAGGCAAATAATCAAATTTACTTAGCGGCTTAGCTGCTAAAACATTATCCCATTTATACCGGCTCCAGCCTTGCGTAAGCAATAAATTATCCAGGGCTTTATCCTTTTCGACAGTTACATTATCAAAATAGTAATCCGGCGATTCTATATTGCCGTTTATTTCAGGCCTTAGCCATAAGTATTCGGCTATATTTTCACTGTCGATATTATTAAGCGAGTCGAGCTTATATACTGCTACCGATAAATTGGCTTGTTGCGCAGTGCCTGAATTATCTGTGGCAGCTATGCCCATGGGCACCTCGCTTCGCACTTTGTAACCGGCCAACGCTGTTATACGTAAGTTAAGCGGCGTTGGGCGTTTAAAGTATAAGCGTTCACTAACAGGCTGGCCCGAGTTATTAAATAATGTGAGATGATTTATGCCTTCGCCCAATTTTGCTTTATCAATGGCTACCCGGGCATTGCCGTTAGCATCGGGCATTAGGGTTTGTGCAAGTATTACTTTATGCCCGCTATGCACAAAGAAATGTAGCGGTAAATTTCCCTGGCTGCGGGTGCTTAGTATTACTTCCGGCCCATTATTGTTATCGACCAAATGGATAGCATAGCCGCTGCCTGCAACCGGTGGCAACTCTTTTATCAACGTATTATTATTATCCACACGCACTACCGCTTTATAAGTGCTGTTGGCTTTTGGGGTAAGTAAAAAACTACCCATGCCAAATCTTAAAGATTGGAAACGTGCTACGGTATCATTATGCTGATCGATCACAACGCCACCTAAATCTACGCTGTTACCACCGGTACCAGTTGCTTTAAAACCAACAGTTGTGGGTACTCCGCCAATCAAATTACCGCCCTCTGCAAAGAAACGGATATCATAAGCTTTAGGCGATGCTTTGGCTATCGGCGCCGGCTCTGCCAGTGCATTTACTATGGTAATTGTTTTCTCGAAAAAAACTTCGGGGCCAAAGTTTTTCATCCAGTTGGTATAGGCTCTTAATTTGTAGTTGCCGTTTTTTACAGTAACAGGTATAAAAAATGAGCCATTTCCTGCCCCATTCTTTAATTCGATCTTTGCCTGTAATATGGTATTGTTTGCATCGTCCAGCACATCCACATAAGCTATTTTACTTATGTTTACCGGCTTAATGGTACCCGCGTCAACATTATATATTTTAAACCATAACAGCTCGCCGCATAGGTAAAATTCTTTATCAGTATGCACATAGATCTTTTCCTGTAGTACCTGGTTGTGGTATTGCTTAAAACTGCTTTGAATATTATTTAACACCTGTGCATAGCTATTGCTGTGCAAAAACATCAGGCAAAGTATTACAAGTTTTAAAAGCGCTCCAGATTTTTTCATACTATCAGTTATTTCCAAAAATAAGGTGGTTTAATAGCTCCTCTCAAGGTACAGTCTCCGCATGGCCTATCAGTGAACAACCACCCGGTTTCATGTGCCAAAGAGGTGAAAGGCAAGATTACAACCGACTGGATTGGGTTTTGAATCGGGATCAATGTTTCTATTGTATAAGCTGAATGAAAACGATCCTTTGGTACCGGCCCGTTAAATGCGCTGTCAAGCTCGCAACCATAAGGATATTTGGTGACAAAACTTTGCGGAAGCTGGCTTTTTAATATAAATATTCTTTTCTGTTGGGTTGTGCCGGCAGTCATGTAGCCTATCACGGGTTCTGTAGCATCAGCTATGTTGTGAATATTTCCGGTCAACTGTGATGGTTGCGCATCGAATATGTTACCTAACGACTCCGTGTTTTTTTTCAGGTTCTCATAAAAGTCATATGCTTCTTTAGTTATGCCTTGCTGCCTCAGCAAAATACTGTATTTAATGCTAATTTTTTCAGACGTGCCATCAATAAGATCTATTGGCACATGGAAAGCAACATCCTGGCTCAATTGCGCCGTTGAATTTATGAGCGTATATGCAGATGTATCAGAACTAAAGCAAGTTGTTATGGCCTGAGCTGGCGTGCGCCCAACAATATCCTTACCATTAGTTATAAAATTTGAAGGATAGTTAGAGTTAAACATCCAGGTTTCCCTAAAACTATACCGGTAATAACGGGTTTTGTTAGTAGCATCATGCGTATTGGCATAAACTTGCAGTTTATCGTCTTTCACCAGGAACCCGATAGAATCTATAGGCGGTGTAACTTTAGCATCAACAAGGTCTGACAGGTACACCTTTCCATTAACAGTTCTTATACGCACTCTATATTGTTTTGTATTGTCAAGAGTTTTAGGTGGCGCTACATAAATCCCTCTCGCGTTTTCGGTTAAGGTTAATATGGTTGCTTGCGCGGTTTCTATAGTTACTACCGCTTTGGTTTCGGAGCTGACAGTTGTTTTATTGCCTATTGGTACAGTCCGGCTTAATTTTATAATGGTCGAGTCGGTACCGGTATTTACCATCCCTTCTACAACCAAAATATTTACGTCAGCAGTATCAATAACTGGATTAAATGCTTTTCTGCAACCAAACACAACTATTATCGCGCCTATAATACTTAAATACAATACTTTTTTCATCCTGCTATTATTATGCTGTCCAACATTTCATCAAAATATAATATTGTAATTAATAAACGGTATAGGCGCCGCAAAGATTGAGAGTTTATAACCTTTAATAACGCCGCCCTCCTGAGTAAAAAAGGTTGAATAAGCATTTTGCTGCCCGGTAATGTTATATACGCCTATAGTCCATGAATTATGTGTTGTTTTCGCAATAACATGGTTAGGCAAAATATTAAGTGAAAAATCCGATCTGAAATAGTCAGGAATACGGTATGCATTACGGCTTGAGTAGTACACTCTTTCAGAACCATCATAAATAAACCTGGATATTGGCAAAGTTATAGGCCGGCCGGTACTATAAACAAAATTAAACTGGAAACTGTAACGGTGCGAAATGTGATAGCTGCCTGTAAAATTGAAACTATGCGGCTTATCATAATTGGCCGGATAATAGTCGCCGTTGTTAACCAGTGGTTGCACTAACGGGTCATTTTGTTTTAAGAAAGTACGTGAGTAAGTATAGCTCATTATACCTGTAAGCTTACCGGCGGTTTTACGCATAAAAAACTCAATACCATAGGCTTTACCTTCGGTGTTTATGATATCTGTTTCGATATGATGGTTTAGCTGAAGCATTGCGCCACTGCGATAATCCAGGTAATCTCTTATCCGTTTATAATAAACCTCTACCGAGGTTTCAATAGTGTTAGACTTGAGGTTTTTATAAAGCCCCAATGATATTTGATCGCCGCGTTGTGGTTTAACATTAGGGTTACTTAACTGGAAAACATCCGTAGGCGAAATTGCAGTACTGTTTGATAGCAGGTGCAGGTACTGATGCAAATTATTGTATCCGGCTTTTACCGATAAATTGTCGCCTAAATTATATCGCGCAGATAACCGGATTTCCGGATTAAAGTAGGTTTGCATTACCTGGTTACTTTTATAGGTTACGCTATCAATAATATAATTGGTTTGCCTGGGCAAATTGGGCGCATAATTATTTATTGTACCCGGTCCAAGCGGATTATATATCATTAACCGCACACCAGCAGAAACAGTCAGATCATCTGACACGTCGAATTTATCGCCCGCATATAAAGCACTTTCCAGCCCTTGCTGTACGGGCACAATATTGGATCGCACCAACGATTGCGCGCCAGAAGGTTCGAAATTACCTGCATGTAGTTTGTAATAAGTAGAACTTAACCCGAAAGTAATGGTATGCTGATTGTTGGGGTAATAACTAAAATCGGCCTTGAAATTACTTTGATTAATATTAAAGTTTAGTTTGTAAGCGTTAATGGGGTTGCCGTCGCTTTGCAAGCCGTATTGATAACGGTCAAACCCTGCGCTTATTAAACCGTACAATTTATTATTGTAAGTATGCTTCCATTTTAAAGCTATGTTTTTATTGCTATAATTATAAGTAGTATCGCTATTCAGCTTAAAATTATCATTACTTAAATAGCTATACAGGTACAGCGTGTTTTTATCATCTATTTGGTGGGTAAGGTCAAAGTTAAAATCGTAAAACGAGGCTTTGCTATGTTTATAGGCTTCGGGTAGTAGGTTTAGCAGCCAGTTTGAATAGGTGGTACGCCCGCCAAAAATAAACGAGGTTTTATCCTTAACAATTGGCCCTTCAATATTAAGCCTGCTGGTTAATATACCAAGACCGGCCGACCCCGTAAACTTCTTCTTATTCCCTTCGCGGCCCGATACTTCTAATACAGAAGATAGCCTGCCGCCAAACCGCTCCGGAATGCTAGCTTTATACAACTCTATATCTTTTACAATATCTGGATTGAATGCCGAAAAGAAGCCGAAAAAATGCGCCGGGTTATATATTGTCAGCCCATCCAGCAACACCAAATTTTGATCGGCCGAGCCGCCGCGTACATTAAAGTTGGTGGTTGCCTCACCAACAGACTGCACGCCCGGTAATACCAAAATAGCTCTTAAAATATCGGGTTCGCCAAATACAGCAGGTATTTCTTTTATGCTTTTAATATCCATACGGGTAACGCCAAGCTGGGGGCTCCGCACATTGGCCACTTTATCGGCTGATATTTTTACTTCTTTAAGTGATTGTATTTGTTCCTGAAGATCGATATTTAGTTTCCCGTCGCTATATAAAACTATTTGCCTTTTGGCGTCGCGTGTACCAATATATCTTATAGTTATAACGTGCTTGCCCTTTGGCAGCGTAAGCGAGTAAAAACCAAACTGGTCTGTATTAGCACCGGTTTTTGCGTCAGGAACATATAAAATTGCGCCGGCAATAGGCTCGCCAGTTTTTATTTCCTTTACATATCCGGCTATAGTTGCGGTACCCTTGCCGGTTAAGGCAGACTTAAGCCCAACATCATATATTTTATTTTCTATCGTCGCTTCGGTAGTTGTTTTTTCTTTTTCATCAAATACCTGCGTAACTGCAGCGGCTTTGCCGGGCAATGGTTTACTGCCAAAAAAACCATCGGCCAGGTCCGTTTGAATCACTTTGCCCTTTGTTAGCAGAATTTCCTGTCCATTTATAGCATAATGATAATCGGTACTTTTAAAAGCCAACTCAAGTATATTACTTAAAGATTGCCTGCTGGCTTGTACCGTAACTTTAAGGCTATCAAATAACACCGGATCGTAATAAAAATGGTTGCCGGTCTTGGCTTCAAGGTCGGTCACCACTTCATCTATAGAAGCTTTCTGATAGTTTACATCCAACAATTTGCCTGCAACCTGCGCGCTGGCATAATCGCAGCAAAAAAAACAACAGAAAATAAATAAGTATAAATGCTTCATGTTATTTTTTTAAACTGTCATAATATTTAGTCAGTAAGACCATGGTTTGTTCCGGGTTATCGTTATATCTGATGTTATTGTCTTTAAGATATTTTCTCAACTCTTTCTTTTTGTCTCCCAATAAAGTGAGAAATTTACCGCTGCCACTAATTTTATAATACAGGCTGTCTTTTTTCAGATAATACCTGTCATTTAATAGTACGCTGAATGAAATCCTCCCATTGCGGACGCCCTGGATGTCTTGCTGAAAAGTTTTGTTTCTTTTAGCCAGCAGCTGAATTTGGTTACTGTTATACAGTTCATCATAATATCCGGCAGATATGACATTATTGACGTCGGCCGCGTGCAGGTTTATAAAATGATGTCCAAATAGGTCAAAATCGTCCACCTGCTCTGTTACCAGGCTAAACAACAACGCGCCCCCCATCAGTCGGCTTACCAATACGTCATTGTAAATATCATACAGCAATGGTACATTACGATAAGACAGTCCACCATACCTGACATTCCCGTTAACCAAGCTGGTAGTGTCATTAAAATAAGCGTTGCCGGGACTGTTGATGCCAACCAATTGATACGCAAATCCATTATACAGTCTTGATTGCCTTCCAATTGCCTTATTGAAGAAATGCTCCATGTTAACAGCCATTACACGCTGCTGAATGGTGTCCGCCTGCTGAGCCTGGGCATGACAATCATTATAATAAAAAGTACAGATAAAGCTAATTATTAACAGTACAAAACGTTTAACCATAGATTACGCAATATAATTTAATAGATATTGATTAGCAATAGCGGCTGCTGGTAAAAACAACAATGCAAAAAAAGGGGCTTTATGCTTGTTAGTCGGCGAAAGGTTTGGCAAATAAGGGGAAGATGAAAAACCTATAGCTATTACGTATTATACCTGCTGCAATATAATAAAAAGAGGCACGTTTGACAAATCGTACTTTTTTTCTTCGCAGGACACATTTTTATTGTCTTTTAGGAACATTATTGGGGCAAGCAAGTAGTTTTTAACTATGAAATTATAGCTTATATTTGATCACCAATTAATTCATTTATGAGATCTGCCGCCTTACTGCTGTTATTGTTTTGCTGCGCGCAAACAGTATCGGCACAAAAAAAAGACACGTTGTTTTACGAAAGCTTTAGCGGCAACACGCTTAACCGCGCCGTATGGAACGTTGAGGTTAATAACCGCGCCGACAATAACGAGCAGCAAGCATACGCAGACTCGGCCGGGATCATCATTATTGATAAAGGGCTGCTTACTGTAAAACCTGTTTACCATCCGGGCTACAGCCAAAACAGGGTTAAAATGAATGATTTTGTATCGGGCAGGATAAACACCCGCAATAAATATGAGTTTATGTATGGCAATGTTTCTGTCAGGATGAAAACTGCAGCCGGCGAAGGTTTGTGGCCGGCCGCCTGGATACTGGGCAAAGGCAAATGGCCCGATGCCGGCGAAATAGACATTATGGAAACCGTTGGCGACCCTACTTGGGCCAGCAATGCTATACACGGACCAACTTACCATGGCAATACGCCGCTGCTATCGCGCAACACTTTCCCGGCAGGCACTGATGTTACCCAGTGGCATACCTACAGCGTAAATGTTCAGCCCGATAAGCTAACCTTTAGCCTTGATGGCGTTGTAACCTATACCGCTACAAAAGAAATGGTTGAGAAATATGGCACCTGGGTTTTTGACAATCAAAAATACCTGATATTAAACCTGGCGCTGGGCGGCGGATACCCGCAAGGTGTTTTTAAGATGAAAGGGCCATACCCCGGGTTGACCCAGGAAACCGTCGACAAGATAAAGGCGGGCAAAGCTGATTTTGTTGTCGACTGGGTTTTGGTGACAAAAGACTGAGTGAACACGACGATACAACCCAAAGTTGTGCGTTGTATGCCATACAAAACTTAGTTGCCACGCTACAGTTTTTCAAATAAAAAGAAAAAGCCACCAGGTTATTTGGTGGCTTTTTCTTTTTATTTAATTCTACAGTGAAAACTGTATTATCACCAGTATGTCTACACATTTATTGCTTTCAACGCACTAATATTACCACTGCAGATGTATAAGTTTCTTATTACCGTTGTTTGATGCGAACAACAGTTAAAATAAACATTAATTAATTTTTCATCGGCACGCGGCGATAATTTACACAATGTGCCTTTCCGGGAGCCTGAGGGGCATTATTCAACATAAAACTCTGTAAATGAATAATACCACAAACAGCTTGCGCCAACATGGGGCACTTACTTTGCAAGTAGCGTTATAACTATGATATTATTTATAAAAAATATGGTTTGTCTTCGGTGCCGCATGGTAGTGAAGAGTGAGTTAGAAAAACTTGGACTGTATTGTATTGCTGTAGAGCCGGGGCAAGTGGAAGTATTGGGCCCGCTGTCTGACAGCCAGAGGCGAAACTTTAAAGTCGCTTTATTAAATGCAGGACTGGAATTGATAGAAGATCGTAAAAACATATTAATTGAAAGGATCAAAACCGTTGTCGTTGATATGATAGATAATTCTGACCATCCTTTAAAAACCAACTTTTCGTTTTATTTAAGCGAAATGCTAAATCTTGATTATACCTACCTGGCCAATGCTTTTTCGGCAATGCAGGGTATCACTATCGAACATTTTATTATCGCCAATAAAATCCGCCGGGTAAAAGAGCTGATCTGCAACAGAGAGCTTAACCTTACTGAAATTTCATGGAAACTTAATTACAGCAGCGTTGCTCACCTGTCAACGCAGTTTAAAAAAGTTACCGGCATAACCCCATCCCACTTCAAGTACATTGAATGTAGCGGCGCATTGCTTCCTGCAATGTGTGAATTATAGAACTTATTTAAATAATTGTGTAACATATCTGCCTGGTTCTCGGGGTAGGTTTGTACTGTCCCCAATTCCGTCCTTTAGGTTTTGCGGCACTACATTAATATTTAAACAATTTCTATGAAAAAAAGAGCTACCCCGACTATTGAAAGCACTCAAGTGTGTAAAAGCAGAGGCTATTCAAAAACATTCACAGCCATTTGGTCGCTGGTTTTACTACTAATGGTATTTACCGCCGGTTGTAAAAAGGATGAATTTGTAGCTGCGCAAGGCGTATGCCCCTTAGTAGCAACCGACCCAATGGATAAAGCGGTTGATGTAATACTTCCTAAAGTTATTACTGCAACTTTTAATACCGATATGGATGCGGCCACTATTACTAAAACAACATTTATAATTAAACAGGGCGCTAATGCAGTGAGCGGTACAGTTGCCGCCACCACAAATGCCCGTGTTTATACTTTCACGCCGGACGCACCACTACTGCCGTTTGCAGTATACACGGGTACCATTACCACAGGTGCTGCCGATAAATTCCATACGGCCCTGGTTAATGATAACGTTTGGACATTTACTACTATCCCACAAGTATCATTATCAGTATTGCCAATTGCAAGCGGTACAACCACGGGCGCAGGCACATTTGCGCAAGGGTCCACTACATCGGTAACAGCAACAGCTGCAACCGGGTTTGTATTTGTTAACTGGACCGACGGCGCGACCGTAGCATCAACCAGCCCAAGCTACCCGTTCACTATGGCAGGCAACAGGGCATTGGTAGCCAACTTTGCTGCAGTAGCGGTAGGAAAAGTAGCATTAAACCTAACAGCAAACCCAATAGCCGGCGGTACAGTAGCCGGGCAAGGGCAGTTTAACATAGGCTCGACAGTTATTGCATCGGCAACACCGGTTGCAGGTTTTACCTTTGTTAACTGGACCGATAATGGCGTTGTGGTTTCCACCAGTTCAAGTTACCAGTTTGTATTATCTGTTAACAAAACGTTAGTGGCTAATTTTAGCGCGACACCGGCATCTCAGTTTGCAGTTGTATTATCATCAAGCCCGGTGGCAGGTGGTTCAACAACCGGATCAGGATCGTTTACCGCAGGTACTTCGGTAACTGTAACCGCAACACAAAATGCAGGCTATACCTTTGTTAACTGGACAGATAACGGCGTTCAGGCATCTACCAGTCCGGCTTATACTTTCCCTTTAGCCGCAAACAGAACATTGGTTGCCAATTTCTTATTGAACACTTATACATTAACGGTTAATGCAAATGCGGTTATGGGCTCGGTTACAAAAAACCCTAACCTGGCTGTTTACAATGCCGGCACTAACGTGCAGCTTACCGCTACGCCAAACGCAGGCTTTATATTCACATCATGGACCGGCGATGCTACGGGATCTTTGAATCCATTAACGGTGAACATGAATGGTAATAAAAACATCACCGCAAACTTTACCGCGGTTGTTGCGCTTGGCCCGTTATTACCGGGTCTTGGTGGTGCTGCTAACTTTACCATATTAACCGAATCAGGAATATCCACTACCGGCATTACATCTGTAACCGGCGATATCGGCGTAAGCCCGATAACATCAACAGCCATAACGGGCTTTGGGTTAATAATGGATACAAATGGTCAAACATCGCATACACCTATTGTAACCGGCAAAGTTTACGCGGCTGATTATGCCGTGCCAACACCGGGCAATTTAACCACGTCAATAGACAATATGGAAACGGCCTATACCAATTCAAACAACCTGGTAACACCGGCACCTGTAGTTGGTTTAGGCGCAGGCGATATCAGCGGTTTAACGTTGCCTCCCGGTTTATATAAATGGAGTACACAGCTATTAATAACAAATGCTGGTGTAACACTTGCAGGCGGGCCTAATGATACCTGGGTTTTACAAATTGGTGCAGATCTGATTGTAAACAATACAGCTATCGTCCATTTAACCGGCGGTGCGCAAGCCAAGAATATTTATTGGGTTGTTGCAGGCCAGGCAACGCTTGGTACAGCTGTTGATTTTAGCGGAAATATCCTGAGTAAAAACCTGATCTCGTTAAACACGGGTGCTAAGGTTACCGGCAGGTTGTTGGCTCAAAAAGCAGTTACGTTAAATGCTGCTACAGTAATCATTCCTTAATATTAATATCCTTAAAGTACATTCCCCGCGGGGAGTGTACTTACTTAACTCACGTACATTAAAAAGAAATATATGTTACTACAATATAAAATGATTAAAAGGGCCATCCTCCTTTCGGCGATGCTTGTCCTTTCACAGGTTAGTGCGCAGGCACAAATTACCCAACCTACCTGGTGGTGGGGCTTATCGGGCGCTGCAAATTTCAACTTTTACAGCGGTACAACCCAAACACTTAATAATAACCTGATGGTTCCAACCGCGTTCCATAAAGGGTTTGGTATAAAGCCTTATGGCTCTGTACTGGTTGAGTACCGCCCGGCAGGGATCTGGGGCATCATGCTGAATGTAGGCTATGACGGCCGCGGAGGCAAATTTAATGATGTTGTAGCTCCTTGTAACTGCGATGCAACCTTGCATACCGATGCTGCCTATATTGCCGTAGAACCAAGCTTACGCTTAGCTGTACCTGCGTCAAACCTGTACTTTTTTGCAGGCCCGCGCTTGGCATTCAATATCCAGAACAGTTTTTCGTACACCCAGGTTAAACAGCCAAATACTAATGGCGAATTGAGCAATATGCGCAAAACACTGATATCAGGGCAGGTAGGCGTTGGTTATGAAATTCCGTTGGCGTCTGCTACCAATCCTAATAAAATTAACCTTTCGCCATTTGTGTCGTACCAGCCTTATTTTGGGCAGGCGCCACGTAGTATTGAAAGCTGGCAGGTAACAACCATACGCGCAGGTATAGCGCTTAAATTTGGTAAGGGCCGTAAAACAGTAATGGAAACACCTGCTGCGGCTGCACCTCTTCCGGTTGCTGTTGTTGATGTTACATTCTCTGTACGTGCGCCTTTAACGGTACCGTTAAACCGCCAGGTTAGCGAAACTTTGCCTTTACTTAACGCTGTATTTTTTGATGATGGCGCCAACACCATACCTAACCGTTATGTAGTGCTTAACAACGCACAGGCAGGTACCTTCAGAGAAGAACAATTGCAGGAAGAACAAACAGTGACTATGTCCGGCCGTTCTGCAAGGCAGTTAAATGTGTACCATAATATCCTGAATATTTTGGGCGACCGTATGCGTGCCAATCCGGGTGCTACTATTTCATTAACCGGCGCGCCTGCAGGCGATGGCAAAATAATGGCCGAATCAATAAAAATGTACCTGACAGGCACATTCGGTATTGATGGAGCACGTATCACCACGCTTGCCCGTAAAAAACCGTCTAATCCATCAGAGCAACCAGGCGGTAACAAAGAACTTGTGTTATTGCGCGCCGAAGACAGGCGTGTTGATATTGCAAGCACATCGCCAGAATTGCTAATGGAAGTTGGCGGCGGAATGATGAAACCGGTACATATTAACAGTACGCAAACAGACCCGCTTGATAGTTATGTTGTCTTAAACGTTGATGGAGCTAACAAGCAGTTTAACAGCTGGTCGATAAACGCTACGGATGACAGAGGTGTAACCCAGCATTACGGCCCGTTCACCGGCGACAAGGAAAGTGTGCCAGGTATGGCTATGATTGGTAATAATCCTGAAGGAAATTATAAGATCATCATGACCGGCGAAGCTAAAAACGGAACAATAGTTACCAAAGAAAGCACCGTACATTTAATCCGCCAGGAGCCTACAATTCAAAAAGGCTCACGTTACAGTGTGGTTTTTGATTTTGATAAGACGATGACCATAGCATCATACAACAAATTGTTAACTGATGTTGTATCGCCGTTAATTCCTGATGGATCTACAGTTAATGTACACGGCCATACTGATATTATAGGCGAGGACGATTATAACCAAAAACTATCTGACAGCCGTGCTCAACAAACACAAAAGGTGCTTCAAGGTAGTTTATCAGCCGCCGGGAAAAACAATGTTAAGTTTGAAACACTTGGCTTTGGCGAAGATGCCGGCCATGCACCATTTGAAAACGCATTGCCCGAAGAACGCTTTTATAACCGTACGGTTGTAATAGATATTACGCCGATAAATAAATAATACCTAACATCCGGGCGTCGTCCGGTATTATATAAGAACGAGTTTCCTTTTGGGAGGCTCGTTCTTTTTTTGGGGTATATTGTTTATTTTGTTTTCTCTTTATACATTAGATACTGATATAATCTAAACCATCACTCAACAATGAAATATCTCCTATTGCTGTTTACCTGTTTTACCATAAATGTTGCGGCGCAAACCCGCCTTGATTTTAATAAGCAATTAACAGAAAGTGTAAATAAATGGGTGGCGATTAAAACCGCGCAGGATAGCGTGTTCGGTTTTGGCTTTGTATATATGGATGGGACGGCCGGTTTATCTGCGCATGAAGGAGGGGTATTTAAAATCACCAAAGACAATAAGTTTGTTGCTACAAAAAGGCCTATCACTGCAATTTCTATTATTAGGTTAGATGGTAATCACCTAACTGTTGCCTGGATTCCGTCGGATAAATTAAAAGAGATGGACGTTGCGGAAGAACCCGACTGGCTCAAGAGTTACAAGACCGATACTACGTCAGCGGCTTATCTTTTTAGGTGGGGCTTTACCTATAACGCGGGCAATGAAATAGATAAGGCCCTGTATTATCTTAACCGGGTGCAAAAAATTGACCCAAATTATCCGGGGCTTGAGTTTGAGTATATATATGCCTACAATGCCAGTAAACAATATGATAAAGCAATATCACTGATAGAAGCAGCGATAAAAAAACAGCCTGATAACACAAGCTTATATAAAGAATTGTTATACGCACAGGTAAACTCCGGCCAGGTAAGTAAGGCTGAGGAAACCTATAAAAACATATTGCCCCGCTTAACAATGGACACCAGGATAGAAATGGCATTAAACATTGCGTCTAACTATCTTCAGCAAAAAAACAAGGAAAAATTTAAGCTTTGGGCCGATGATATACAAACCTGGCTGCCTACAACAAGCACCCGATATGGCAGCTTTTTAAAAATGCAGGAATATTACGCCACGTTAAAATAAGCTATTAATTAACAGTCGCGTCTTTATTATACCTGTGCTTATAATCAATAGGCGATAAACCGGTTATCTTTTTAAACACTGTCCTGAAGGTTTTAACATCGGTATAGCCAACATCATACATCACCTCGTTAACGTTTTTGCGGGTATTTTCAAGGTGCTTTTTTGCGGCTTCTATTTTTACGCGCTGGATATATTCGGCCGGCGTGTTATTGGTGGCTTTTTTAAACCTGCGGATAAAGTGCCGGCGGCCTATGGCAAAACGGGTAGCCAGGTCCTCTATCGAGATCTTTTCGGTTAGGTTGTCTTCAATAAATTCCTGCGCTTTTTTTATCGGCTCGTCCTCATGCTTTTTTTGCCCGTTAAACATGATGAATGGCGACTGGCTCTTCCTGTCAATCTCCAAAGCGAAAAATTTAGAGATGCGGATAGCCATTTCGCGGTCGGTATATTTCTCCAGTAAATTAAGAAGCACGTTCCAGTATGAACTTGCTCCGCCACTTGAGTATAGGCGGTCCGCTTCGGTAATAATACTTCCGTCGGTTATGCTAACCTGCGGAAACATCTGCCTAAACTCGTCTACAGAAAACCAGTGTGTTGAACATTCTTTCCCATTTAACAAACCTGTCGACGCCAGTAAAAACGCACCTAAACACAATGAGGTTACCTCGGCCCCATTATTATATTGTTTAACTATCCATGGCAGCAGTTCCTTATTACGTTCGATAGTGGTTTTCATATCGCCGCTAATGGCGGGGATGATCACCAGGTCGGTTTTTTCTATCTCATTGCAAAGTGCATCCGTATTGACCGCGAAGGCGTTGTTGTTTAATGGGATCTGCTTTTCAAGGCCTACCAACTTCACGTCAAAAGCGGGTTCCTTACCTGCACCAATCAGAAATTGATTTGCGGTAGTAAACATATAGCGCGGGTCAACAATAGCTGCCGGCACTGCATCGTAGGGTACTAAAATGGATATATGTCTCATTTGCTTTATTAAGTAACGCGCTTGTATTGAGGTATTATAAATCAAATTTACTAAAAGCAGGCAAACAAAAAACAGTATGTCTCAAATTACCCCTCACTATGTCTCATCCTCACGCTACGCAGCCTATTTTACCGCCCTACATTTGTATCGTTAAATAATTAAACTCAACAACAAAAAACCAAATAATCATGAAAACAACCAAAATTTTGTACTGGGTATTCAATATCCTTTTTGCGGGGTTAATGCTTACCTCGGGCATCCAGAATGCAATGTCAACGCCCGACTCTGTAAAATTGATGCACGACGGCCTGGGCTATCCGCTTTACTTTATCCCTTTTATTGGCGTAGCTAAAGTATTAGGGTCGATAGCGATTTTAGTGCCGGGCCTCCCGAGGATAAAAGAATGGGCCTACGCCGGCTTAACTTTCGACCTGATAGGTGCCACGTATTCTGTTTACTGCGTACCTATGCCCGGTGGCGGTTGGTACTTTATGTTACCGTTTTTAGCATTACCTGTGTTAGCTTATATCTTCTATCATAAAAAATTAGCGCTAACCGGTAAGGCATAAGCCATAAACATTTACGCTATAAAATACAGAGGTTGGAATGAGGCGGATAATTGTATCAATGAACGTTACCCTAAACGGGTTTATGGCCGATGCTGATGGCGGGCTTGACTGGCACCTGCAAAACTGGACCAGCGACATGGCCCAATTGCTGGGCCAGCAGCTAAGCCGCGCAGGCACCATTTTATTAGGGCGAAATACCTACAATGCTATGGCAGGTTACTGGCCGGCTGTAAGTACCAGCCTGTCTGTTTCAAGAGAGGATATACCTTATGCTGATCTTATTAATCGCATAGAAAAAATTGTGTGCTCAAGCACACTCAAACAGCCGTGTTGGAACAATTCGCGGATAATTAAGGGCAATATAAGGCAGCAAGTAATAAAGTTAAAGCAGCAGCCGGGCAAGGATATTATGGTATATGGCAGCTATACGCTGGTGCAGTATCTTATAAGCTATAACCTGGTAGACGAATATATACTATGGACCTACCCCGTTGCCATAGCGCAGGGAATACCTTTATTTAATAACACTCCAAATTTAAAGCTGGTGCGGTCGCATCTGTTCCCGTCGGGTGTTATAGTTTTACATTACGCTGTAGCTAATTAACAGCTACCTTACTCTATTTTAACCTGGCTTTTCGTATTGTTTTAAACTATTACAAAAGCAAAAATTTGTATGCCTTATAATGTGCCTATATTAATATCTTTGAGCAACTAATTACACGTTGTGTCCGTCTATGTATCATAATACACTATTTTAACGTTAGTGTAGACGGAATAAACCCTATATGCATAAATTTTTATTTTTTATTCTTTTTTTGCTGATATCAGTTGTTGCAATTCCGTCGGCATATGCCCAAAAGAGTTATACCATTAGCGGCACTATTAAAGATGCCGCCACCGGCGAAACCTTAATAGGCGCCACCGTAAGGCTGCAGGAATTACAAACAGGCACTACAACAAATGGCTATGGTTTTTTCTCGCTGACTGCCGCCGAGGGCGACTTTAACCTGGTAATAAGCTATATCGGTTATCAAACCGTAACTCAGCCTATCAAGCTCAATAAAAACTCGCAGATAAATGTGTTACTTATCAGTGGTAACGCGCTTACCGAAGTAACCATCAACGCCAATACCCGCAAAAACGAAAATGTAGAAAGCGCCCAAATGGGTCTTACCCGCCTTGATCTTAGCCAGGTAAATAATGTACCCGTAATATTTGGCGAGAAAGATGTTTTAAAAACCATACAGCTATTGCCGGGGGTTAAAACTACCGGCGATGGTAATACAGGCTTTTATGTTCGCGGTGGCAATTCCGATCAGAATTTGATATTGCTTGATGAGGCGGTGGTGTATAACGCATCGCATTTATTTGGTTTCTTCTCTACGTTTAACTCTGACGCTATTAAGGATGTAAACCTATATAAAGGCGGCATGCCGGCCCAATATGGTGGCCGCTTATCGTCTGTATTAGATATTAAAATGCTTGATGGTAATGACAAGCAATATACAGTGCAGGGCGGTATCGGTTTAATAGCATCGCGCATTAAGGTAGAGGGACCCATTGTTAAAGACAGGGGCTCGTTTATGATAAGTGCCCGCCGTACCTATGCCGATCTTTTCCTGAAACTATCCCCCGACTCGACAACCCGTGGCGCCAGCCTCTATTTTTATGATCTTAACGCCAAAATACATTACCGCTTTGACGATAAGAACACGCTTTACGCCTCGGGCTATTTTGGTAAGGACGTATTGGGGCTTAAAGACAATTTCGAAACCAACTGGGGCAACCAAACAGCTACTTTGCGCCTTAATCATATTTTTAACAATAAGTTATTCTTAAACACTTCGGCTATTTACAGCAATTATAATTTTACGGTACAAAGTTTTTCAACCAACAACGATTTCAAGGTACACTCCAAGATCCGCGACTTTAATTTGAAAGAGGATTTTGAATATTTCATCACATCGCAAAACACGCTGCATTTTGGCATTAACGGTACACATCACAATATCCAGCCCGGCGATATAAGTTCGTCAAATAATTCGGCAGTAAACTCGCAAACTATCCAAAGCCGCAATGGTGTTGAATCGTCGGCATATGTATCAGACGATTGGCATGTTAGTAACAGACTAAACCTTCTGTTTGGAGTAAGATTAGCTACCTTTTCGTTGTTTGGCCCCGGCACATTCACTACCTATAACGCCAATGATGTACCAATAGCCTCGAAAGACTATAGTTCTGGGCAGGTTGTAAAAAGTTATATCAACCTCGAACCCCGTTTTTCTGCAAGCTTTAAGTTTGATGATCAAAACTCGGTAAAGGCGTCGTACAACCGTAATACACAAAACATCAATTTAATTTCTAATTCTACCGCCAGTTCGCCAACCGACTTGTACGTGATGAGCAGCAACAATATCAAGCCCGGTATATCTGATCAGGTGGCTTTAGGGTTCTTTAAAAATTCAGCCAATAACCAGTACGAGTTTTCTACAGAAATATATTATAAAAAGCTTCAAAACCAGATAGACTATAAAAATGGTGCGCAACTAATAGCCAACCAGGATGTAGAGTCGCAATTGGTTTACGGCGTTGGCCGGGCTTATGGCTGGGAGGTGTTTTTCAAGAAACGATATGGCAGGTTAAATGGATGGATAGGCTACACCTTATCAAAAACCGAGAACAAATTTGATGCGATAAATGATGGCAATTATTTTGCAGCCAGGCATGATAGAACGCACGATATGTCGTTAGTTGGAATATATAAACTAAGCGACAGGTGGACGCTATCGGGCACATTTGTTTATGGTACCGGTAATGCTGTTACTTACCCGCATGGCAAATATCTTGTTGGGGGCTTAACTACGCTTTATTACAGCGACCGTAATTCTGACAGGTTACCGCCATATAGCAGGTTAGACCTCGGGGCCACGTTTGAAGGCAAACAACATAAAAGGTTCCACTCCAGCTGGACATTTGGTTTGTACAATGCCTACAACCGCAAAAACCCTTATACCATTACTTTCCAGGACGACCCGAACGACAAAACCCGCACACAAGCAGTTAAAACAAGTTTATTTGGCCGGATACCATCCGTAACTTATAACTTTACATATTAGAGATCATGAAAGCGCATTATAAATTACCGGTTATCGTACTCATCAGTATCCTCATCACATCCTGCAAAAATGTGATAGACCTGAAGTTGAATAACGCGCAGCCATTAATGGTAATTGAAGGAAATATAACAGACCAGATAGGCCCGCAGGTTGTAACCATATCATCATCCATTCCATTAGAAAATTCGGCTGTTTACCCACCGGTTAAAGGCGCGGTTGTTAAGCTTATTGATTATAATGGTTTTTCACGTACGCTGACGGAGCGTGCTCCGGGTGTTTATTCGTCAAGTTCATTTACCGGCCGGTACAACCAAACGTACACTTTAACAGTAGCCGTGAATGGCCAAACCTATACTGCATATTCAACAATGCCACAAAGGGTAACGCTTGATTCTGTGGCTTTATCAGTTCAGCATTTTGGCAATAAAACCTCGAAAACTTTATTGATCTTTTATGATGATCCACCGGCCATATCAAATCAATACAGGTTTATTTTGTCGGTAAACGGGGTACAGGTAAAACAGGTATTCGCCCGTAATGATCAATTCAATAACGGGCGGTCGGTACAACAGCTATTATACCAGGATGATATTGAATTGCAAAGTGGCGACAGGGTTGATATAGAGATGCAATGCATTGATCCTCAAATGTACACCTACTGGTACACGTTTACTCAACAAAGGGCAAACGGGTTTAACTCAACCACGCCAACTAACCCGCCCAACAATTTTAATACAGATAATGTATTGGGCTATTTTAGCGTACACACATCACAGCATAAAAATATTATTATTCCGTAAAATCCGGATGCAATTAATTTACTGCTATGGCAGGATTTGATCGAGAAACTAAAAAGTTTTTTAAGGCTACCAGCTTGTCGGTATTTATCAAATCCACACCGCAGGCCAGGATCTCTTTCCAAACCGCTTTATTATCAGGCGATGCCCATAAGCGTACCTGGTCGCCATTTTTATGGGCCATAGTAACGTAGTTTAATAATCGCTTCTTTTCGCGGTCTGATATTTCGCCGTTACCTTTCCATTTTAACAGTTTCGAGTATCTACAACTGGCCATTCGTGCTACATTGGCTACAGTGTCGCGATCAACTTTACGCAGGTCTTCGTCAATAAAGACTAAACGGCTTGTTTCCCTTCTTACATCATCATAGGGTTTATGGCCCGATAATATGATGGTAACCGCACGCGTAGTTACCTTACCTGTATCATAGCTTGACAATATGGGTCGATACTTTTCAAGCAATACTTTTAACGCCGTGTAAGTTTTCCGGGCATCGGTTTTAATATCTATCATCAAAGTAACAGGCTTATTATAACCGTCATGAATATTACCGTTGTTTTTTGTGGCTTGCTCCAATAAGGGGGCCAGGTACAACTTTTCAAGTGTGCGCTTGCCTTTAAAATAAGGGTTAATGTGCGCAACAACCAGTTTGTTGTAATGCAAAAAAACATCAGCCTCTATATGGGTATAGCCGTTGTTTTGAGCATCTAATAAAGGGCGTTTATGCCGGTAATCATTATGAGCAAAAGCATTTGCAAGCATAATTTGCTGTGATTTTACAGCAAGCGGAAGCGCGAAAAGCATTAGAAAAAATAATGCTTTTATTTTAGGGGTATTAAATAAGGGCATCAGTTAAATTTTGTATCATTCTCGTTACAGAATCTAAATGTATGACTTTGATGTGACAATTAAAAGTTTTTCTGAAAATTTAATCTTGTTCTAATCCCGGGTTAACCTGGTTATAGTAAATGCCAAAAAAGATTGCCTGTTCAATTAGCTTTTGCGTAAAGCACACCGCCAGATAACAGAAAGTTTTTTAGCATTGCCAATTTATCGGTATTAATAAGGTCTACCCCACAATTTAATAGTTCTTGCCATACCATTAAGTTTTCGGGCGATGCCCATAACCTAACCCTTTTACCGTATTTATGTGCAGCTGTTACATAACTTAGCAATAACTGTTTTTCGCCGATTGGCATTGCACCCTCACCATTCCACCTTAGTAACCTGGAGTATTTACAGCTGGCCATGGCATATACATTTGTACTGCTGGTATCGCGGTTATTTGATTTTAAATCTTCGTCAATAAAAGCCAGGCGACGGGTTTCGGCGGTGATGCTTTTAAATGGCTTATTACCTGATAGTACAATAGTAACCTGCTTTGGGTAAACCTTGCCATCTTCGTATCGGGTTAATATCGACCTGTATTTTTCCAATAAAGGCTTAAGCGCCCGGTAAGTTGCCTCGGCATCTGTCTTTATGTCGACCAATAAAGTAACAGGGCTATTATAACCGCGGTATACCTGTCCTTGATTTTTTGTTATCAACTTCATTAAAGGTTGCAGGTAAAGCAACTCCAATGTTCGCCCTTGCCCTTGTTTAAAGAAGGGGTTAATGTGCGCGACAACAAAATCATTGTCTTTTAAAAAGATATCGGCTTCAATGTTTGTGTATCCATTATCAAGCGCATCAAAAAGCGGGCGTTTGTGCGAGTAGTCGTTATGGGCAAATGCATTAGGTAACGGAGTAGACTGGCAGCTTGCCGCTAAGTGTCGGGAAAGCATTAAAACAAAAAGAACTGTTTTTAGTAATTGTTGCTTAAAAATGGCTTGTCGCATCTTAAGTATCATTGCTAAATTTGTTAATGCAAAACTACGGGTTACATATAATTACATCTTAAAATATAGGTTAAGAATTAGTTAAATACGCGCTTCGTAATGTTAACAAATACATATGGAGCCATATAAACAAAAAGAGCCTTTCCAAAAATGGAAAGGCTCTCTAACTAACTATATAGATATTAAAAAAAACTATTCTGTTTCAACTACCAGCTTATCACCGGTAACCTCTTCTTTAATTTTGGCTTCCAGCTCATCCATCAACTCTGGGTTATCCAATATTAATTGTTTAACCGCGTCGCGGCCCTGGCCAAGGCGGGTATCGCCATAGCTAAACCACGAACCTGCTTTTTTAATAATGTTATGCTCAACACCCAAATCAATTATCTCGCCTGCTTTTGATATGCCTTCGCCAAACATAATGTCGAACTCGGCTATACGGAACGGCGGTGCAACTTTATTTTTAACGATCTTAACTTTAACACGATTACCTGATACTTCGTCGCTATCCTTGATCTGTGAGATCCGGCGCACATCTAAGCGTACCGAAGCATAAAATTTCAAAGCGTTACCACCGGTAGTAGTTTCGGGGTTACCAAACATAACGCCGATCTTATCGCGCAACTGGTTAATAAATATGCAGCAGCAACCTGTTTTGCTTATGGTGCCTGTTAGCTTACGCAACGCCTGCGACATTAAACGGGCGTGTAATCCCATTTTAGAATCGCCCATTTCGCCTTCGATCTCAGCTTTAGGCACTAATGCCGCAACCGAGTCGATAACCAAAATATCAATAGCGCCCGAGCGGATCAGGTTATCAGCAATCTCTAAAGCCTGCTCGCCATTGTCAGGTTGTGATATTAAAAGATTTTCAACATCCACACCTAATTTTTTTGCGTAGAAACGATCAAAGGCATGCTCCGCATCAATAAACGCGGCAATACCACCTTTTTTCTGCGCTTCGGCAATGGCATGGATAGCCAGGGTAGTTTTACCTGACGACTCAGGGCCATAGATCTCAATAACCCTGCCCTTTGGCAAGCCACCTACACCCAAAGCAATGTCAAGGCCCAATGACCCGGTTGATATAACTTCTGTAGGTTCAATTACAGAATCGCCCAGTTTCATGATGGTGCCTTTTCCGTACGATTTTTCTAACTTATCCAGTGTAAGTTGTAGTGCCTTTAATTTGTCTGCGTTGCTCATCTCTTTAGTAATATCTTTAGCAAATATAAAAGTTATTTTTAATAATACTAATTATTTTAGTAAATAATTGTTGATTATGTGAATTGTTGATTAAGTTGATTGGTTTAAACCCTCTATATAACTGCTAACTTAATCAACTTAAACAACCCAATCAACTATCATTTATCAACACTTCGCTTCTTCAGTTCCTTGCTAATCGCATCTAATGATCGTTTACGTTTGGCGTCTTTGGCTTTCTTCAGTTTCTGCGCCTCGGCCTTTATTAAAGCCGTTTCGGTGTGCGCGCGTTTATAATAGCGGCAAAACCAGGTAAGCGGACAGATCTCGCATTTAGGGCTGCGGGCTACACATATATAACGGCCATGCAATATCAGCCAGTGGTGCGCAATGGTAAGAGTTTCTTTGGGCAGATATTTAACCAGCTGTTTTTCAACAGCAAGTGGCGTAGTGGCGTTGGTTGTAAGCCCTATCCTATCGGCTACCCTAAAAACGTGGGTATCTACCGCAATAGCCGCCACATCATAAACTACGGATGCAATAACATTAGCTGTTTTGCGGCCCACACCGGGCAGTTTTTGCAACTGGTCGATATCCGATGGCACTACATTATTAAACTCGCCTGCCAGCATCTTAGCCATGCCTACCAGGTGTTTGGCTTTATTATTTGGATAGCTTACACTGCGGATATAAGTAAACACCTCATCAGCATCAGATGCCGCTAAACTTTCTGCATCAGGGAACCGTGCAAACAGCGCCGGCGTTACCTGGTTAATCCGTTTATCTGTACATTGTGCCGACAGGATAACCGCCACCAGCAGCTCGTACGGATTAGTATAATGCAGCTCGGTTTCGGCCTCGGGCTGGTGCTTTGAAAAATATTCGACAAAATGGCGGTAGCGTTCTGATCTGAGCATTGTGGGTGTAAAGTCTGGAGTCCTCGAAAATCAAATGTAAAAAAAAGTCCGAAGAAGAAATTGACTTTCCACTTCGGACTTAAGACTTTCGACTACCGTTAACTATCGCCGGCTCTTTGAATAATCAAGGATCTTGTGGATAGTTTGAAGTTTTGGTTTAATCTGCAGGAGTTCCAGGTTGGGGCGTAATGAGTGATAAAACATCAAGTCATCGCCTTCCAGGTTCTCTTTTAAATTTTCCTTTTTCACTTCATTTTGGTTAGTGAACACATTTAAAGTAAAGGTTTCGCCCATAAGCTAATTTAGTTTTGTTGATCAGTTATACGATGTATAACGCACACTCATTTCGTTTTATTTTACTTAAATGAAAATTAAATGAAATTTTTCGTTTAAGTTGATATTTATACTTAGTTATTTAGTTAAATGGGTCTAAATTAAGTATGGGTTTAGGTATTATGGGGGTAGATAAAGTTATCAGGCTGCAGATATAATAACGTGAATAATAAATATCATGGTATATAATAAGTGAAAAACACCAACTTAATATCTGATCACTAATCTCCAAATTATCATTATCTTGTGTCATAAATCACTCACAACTAAAAATTATGGCTGCAACAACCCAGGCTGACGATTTCCAGGCCACCCCTACCCGGCTTCATTCATTAGACGCCCTGCGCGGTTTCGATATGGTTTGGATAATGGGCCTTGAACCGGTAGTTAAAGAATTAGCAAAAGCAACCCACTGGTCCTTTTTAGAAGCTATGGCCATACAGCTGGATCATCCTGCCTGGAATGGGTTCCATCTTTACGATCTCATTTTCCCTCTGTTTTTATTTATGGCGGGGGTGTCTACACCATTTTCTGTAGGCCGCGAATTAGAGAAAGGCACCTCGCGCAATAAGCTGCTATGGCGGGTAATAAAGCGCGGATTGATACTGGTACTCTTCGGTATTATTTATAATAACGGCTTAAACATAAAACCCCTTGCCGAGATCCGGTTTGGGTCTGTATTGGGCCGCATTGGTTTGGGCTATATGTTTGCCGCTATCATATACCTGTACGCTAAAGAAAAATGGCAGATCTTTTGGTTCTGGTTTTTTATCATAGCCTACTGGCTGTTACTCAAATTTACATCAGCACCGGGTTTTCACGCCGGCGACCTGACTATGGAGGGCAACTTTGCTTCGTATATGGATCGTTGTTTCCTGCCGGGGAGGCTGTACCTCGGCATCCATGATCCGGAGGGCCTATTCTCGACGATCCCCGCTATCAGCACCGGCTTATTGGGGATCCTTACCGGCATTACTTTAAAAAAGACCGGGCTTAGCCAAATAAAAAAGGTGGTGAGGATGGCAGGCGCAGGAGTTATTTTACTGGTACTTGCGCAAATATGGAACCTTGATTTCCCTATCAACAAAAACCTTTGGACAAGCTCGTTCGTGTTAAATGTCGGCGGACTTAGCTTATTATTAATGGCCCTGTTTTATTATGTGATTGACGTTTTGGGCTACGTAAAATGGGCATTCTTTTTTAAAGTGATAGGGATGAACTCGATCCTCATTTACATGTCTAAAAGATTTATTGACTGGGATTACACTAACCACGCCTTTTTTAACTGGCTGTATCAGCTGTTTGGCGGCCCATATAACCTGGTACTTGTGGCTATCGGTTATTTAACCATCAAATGGATCTTTCTTTATATCATGTACAAAAAGAAGATCTTTTTACGGGTATAGGCAAGGCAAAAAACATATATTATATATCTGCTCTTTAGTTTTGTTTATCTTTATAAATACGCTGCATCAAATTATTAAAACCCAATGGAATAATTTGTGTTGTTGATGGGTAGATATATAAATTAATATTAAACCAAACAGCTATGTCAGGGATCAATAAAGTCATCCTGGTCGGCCATTTAGGGAAAGACCCCGAGTTGAGGTATTTGCAGGACCAGACAGCAGTGTTGAGTTTCCCCCTGGCTACTTCTGAGTTCGTAATAAAGAATGGCATTAAAACCGAGCAAACAGAGTGGCACAATATTGTGATGTGGCGCACCCTGGCCGAGGCCGGTAAAAAGTTGCTCCATAAAGGTAAATTGGTTTATATAGAAGGGAAGTGCCATACCCGTTCTTTCGAGGACAAGGAAGGCGTAAAACGCTATACAACAGAAATTGCTGCGGAAATCTTTACAATGCTGGGCCGTAACAGCGATTTTGAAAACGATGACGTACTGTTAAAAGTAGTTGAAGAATAAAATTTATTACTTTGCTAACGTGATGGTGTTCGTCCGCAAAGCCTGCGCTATTAAAAAAACAAAAACCCGCCATCCCGATAAATCGAGGTGAACGGGTTATTTAAATCACTCCCGATAGCTATCGGGATCACTATTCTTAGTTCTTTAAACTCAGCTCTTTGGTTTGCATCATTTTACGCAGATTGTTTAGCGCATAACGCATGCGGCCCAGGGCAGTGTTTATGCTGACATCGGTAATGTCGGCAATTTCTTTAAAGCTCATGTCGCCAAAGTGGCGCATAATCAATACTTCTTTTTGTTCTGAAGGTAAAAGTTGGATGAGTGTTTTAAGGTCCTTATGGGTTTGCTCGCGTACCATGCGGTCCTCGGTGCTTTCATCGTAGTTGCCCAGGACTTCAAAAATATCAAAATCATCGCCGTTGCTTACCATAGGCGCGCGCTTTTCACGGCGAAAATGGTCAATAACCAAATTGTGAGCAATACGGGTTACCCAGGGTAAAAACTTGCCTTCTTCGTTGTATTTGCCTGCTCTAAGTGTATTAATTACTTTAATAAACGTATCCTGGAAAATATCTTCGGCAAGGAACTCATCCTTAACCAACAAGTATATAGAAGTGTAAATTTTAGTTTGATAACGGCGAATTAGCTCCACTAATCCCTTCTCGTCGCCGCCAATGTACAGATGGATTAGATCCTGATCACTTTGCAATTGAAAATCCATATAAAGCGTTTACTTTAACTTAGTTTAAATAAATTGTTAAGTACAGCTTTTAATCGATATAGATCCTCCTTAGGGGTGTTTTAATAATGTTACACCAAATAAAACAATTTCCGTGGTAAAAAACAAATAATTTTTTTGTGTCATAATAATTATTGCCTTACAATGTTATTTGGATACTGCTAAATATTTTAGGATTTTTGCACTTTCAAAAAAACGGTTCGATTATTGGCTATATGCACTTAGACGTTACGTTTCAATAAAGGTTTAATCCCTAATAAACAGTAATTTATACTATATACGATAGTCGGACGGCTACAGATTTACGATATACAAATGATCAAAGAAGCAGATAAGGATCCTAAAAAACACATTATTATAAAGGGCACGCGGGTACATAACCTTAAAAACCTTGATGTGGCCATACCTAAAAACAAGCTGGTTGTAGTAACCGGCATGTCGGGTTCGGGTAAATCATCGCTTGCTTTTGATACTTTATATGCCGAGGGACAGCGCCGTTATGTAGAAAGTTTATCGGCCTACGCGCGGCAGTTTTTGGGCCGCATGAACAAGCCAGACGTAGATTATATAAAAGGCATTGCCCCTGCTATAGCTATCGAGCAAAAGGTAATAACCTCTAACCCGCGATCAACAGTAGGTACTTCAACCGAGATCTATGACTACCTGAAATTATTGTTTTCGCGGATTGGTAAAACCATATCGCCGGTATCGGGTGGTGTGGTTAAGCGGGATTCGGTTACGGATGTAATCAACTTTATCATGACCCTGCCCGACGAAACGCAGGCTACCATACTTTGCCCCCTATACCCGCACAACAACCGCAGTTTAAAAGAAGAGCTGGCAGTGTTAATGCAAAAAGGATTTGTAAGGATTGAGTACCAGGGCAAGATCTCGCGGATTGAATCATTACTTGAAGAGGAAGGATTAGACAATACCGTTTGGGATAATACCGAAGAAAGCGAAGTTATAGACCGCGACCGCTATAAGGACCACGCCGTACATATTGTTATAGACCGGATCACCAAAGACAATTCGGACGAAACCATGAGCCGCCTTGGCGACTCGGTACAAACCGCGTTTTTTGAAGGTAAAGGCGATTGTTATGTACGTTACCAGGAACCCGATGCCGAAGCAGAAAAAGAACGTTTCTTCTGCGACCGATTTGAGCTTGACGGAATAAAATTTGAAGAGCCTACGCCAAACTTCTTCAGCTTTAATAACCCATATGGCGCCTGTAAGCGCTGCGAGGGTTACGGCAAGGTTATCGGTATTGACGAGGACCTTGTTATCCCCGATAAAAGCAAATCGGTTTACGATGGTGCTATTGCCCCGTGGCGCGGCGAGAAAATGCGCGAATGGAATGATGTGCTGGTAAAAAATGCTTTAAAATTTGATTTTCCTATCCATCGCCAATACAACCAGCTTACTAAAAAAGAGCAGGAGTTGTTATGGAAGGGCAACAAACATTTCCGCGGACTTGATGAGTTTTTTAAGGAGATGGAAGCGCAAACCTATAAAATTCAGTACCGGGTTATGCTATCGCGATACCGGGGTAAAACAACCTGCCCTGAGTGCAAGGGAAGCCGCCTGCGCCATGATGCTACCTATGTTAAGATAAACGACCATTCCATTACCGACGTGGTTTTAATGGCTTTAGATAAAGCGCTGGAGTTTTTCCAGGGCCTGACTTTAAACGAAACCGATGTTATAGTAGGCAAGCGTTTACTAACCGAGATAACCAACCGGTTAAGTTTTTTAAATGATGTTGGCTTGAGTTATTTAACGTTGAACAGGCTATCAAATACGCTGTCAGGCGGCGAGTCGCAACGGATCAACCTGGCTACGTCGTTAGGTAGTAGCTTGGTGGGATCGATATATGTATTAGACGAGCCAAGCATTGGCTTGCACCCGCGCGATACGCAACGATTAATAACCGTATTGAAATCATTGCGCGATGTAGGTAACACCGTTTTGGTAGTTGAGCACGAAGAAGAGATAATGAAAGCTGCCGACCATATCATCGACATCGGTCCGGCTGCCGGTACCCATGGCGGCGAGCTGATATTTAGCGGCACATACGACGAAATTATAAAAGATGAACATAGCCTTACCGGCAAATATCTAAGCGGCAAGGAAGAAATAGCCATACCCGCCAGTCGCCGTAAATGGAATGATTTTATTGAGATAAAAGGCGCACGCGAAAACAACCTGCAACACGTTACGGCTAAGTTCCCGTTAGGCATATTTACCGCTGTTACCGGTGTATCGGGCTCGGGTAAAACCAGTTTGGTAAAACGCATTTTGGCGCCTGCCCTGCAAAAAGTATTGGGTAACTATAATGGCGAACAAACCGGAAGCTATGACGCGATCGAAGGCGATTATGGTAAGATAGAGCAGGTTGAACTGGTGGACCAAAATCCGATAGGCCGTTCATCGCGCTCAAACCCGGTTACTTATGTTAAGGCTTGGGACGAGATCCGTAACCTGTATGCGGCACGCCCGGTTGCTAAGGCAGCGGGGTTAAAACCATCGGCGTTCTCCTTTAACGTTGAAGGTGGCCGTTGTGATGTTTGCCAGGGCGAAGGCGAAGTGAAGATTGAAATGCAGTTTATGGCTGATATCTTCCTGACATGCGAAACCTGCGGCGGCAAACGCTTTAAACAACATATCCTGGACGTTACTTATAACGACAAGAACGTTGCCGATGTACTAAGCATGACCATTGAAGAAGGCCTGGAGTTTTTCGCCGGCGAACCTAAGATCGTTGCCAAAATAAAACCTTTGATGGATGTGGGATTGGGCTATGTACAATTGGGACAATCGTCAAATACCCTATCGGGTGGTGAGGCGCAGCGCATTAAGCTGGCATCGTTCCTGGTAAAAGGTAATAATCCGCATAAAACACTATTTATATTTGACGAACCTACCACAGGTTTGCATTTTGCCGACATTAAAAAGCTGCTTAAATCGTTCGACGCATTATTAGAACATGGTAATACCATCATTGTTATCGAACACAATATGGACGTCATCAAATGCGCCGACTGGGTTATTGACATTGGCCCAGAAGGCGGCGACCGCGGCGGTAAAGTTGTATTTGAAGGCTTGCCTGAAAATTTGATTAAAGTGAAAGATAGCTATACGGGTACGTTTTTGAAGGATAGGTTTTAATCCTTCCTCCGGGCAAAGTCAAATACACGAGTGTTTACATTATAATTTTACCTGTTCTCAATAGGCAAAAAACGGTAACCAAATCGGTAGGAGCCCCTGTTGAACGTAAATGTAATAGTAACCTTTTGTGGTGTAGGCTTACCGTCAACGGTAGCAGGTTCTAATGGTGGTAATAATCTTAGCTTACTGACTATGCCTCTTTCTATATCAGGATCAAATCCGCTTCGTGATCTGAGCTTTGAAATCAATCCATCAACGCTTACCTCGCCTTCAAGTACAAGCTCGGTCTGGAACGAATTTATATTAACCGTTCTAAAGTATCCGGCTGCAAGTGTCTTAAGGTTGTCAGTAAATGAGCCCCAACCGTTACGATATTGTGCCCCAACAATATGCTTTCGTTTAACCCCGCCGCATGGCACCGGCGATACATGCAGCTCCTCGGCAGCGCTAAATGGCAAAAGGTATGACGTGACAAGTTTTAGTCTCGGCGCGTCGGTGTAGCTATTTTCCTGGCTTATTCCTTTTTGAAATTTACCATCTTTATATTTTTCCGTGCTTAATTCGATATGAGTTGCGTCGTCCGTTTTCATTACAGCCCATTTACCGTCCGGCCTTCCATTAAGTAATTTCCCCTCCCAGTAAAGGCTTCCCATATCGACACGATAGGTACCTTTGCCGTGTTCAATTAGTTTATTACCTTTTTCATCCCATGCATCAGAAATTTTCAAGTCCGGTCCATTGGCTTCAAATTTTAATTTAGGGCTGCCGTCATTATAGTAAATTTCCCATGGCCCGTCAAATTCATCGTTTTTAAAATTGCCCTTTGCCTGTAGCTTTCCATTTAAATAATGGGTAACAAAGTAACCATTCTTCAGACCGTCCGTTGTGTAATTACCCTCTGTAACTACTAGTGTTGTGTCAAGGCTACTTACATCTTTTATTTTACCGAAAAATTTACGCGTTTGCCGGTTTAAGTGCGCATGCCTTATAATCTGCCGACAACTATCCTCTATCAAATTAAATTCCTCGTTTAAGGACAGGGTTACGCTGTCATTAGCCAAATATCTGAACCGCACGTTTCTATTAATACGGTTCGGTTGTTGGGCGATCTGCGCATTGGCTGAAGCGCTATACAACATACTGCTAATAAGCAGCATAAAAATATTTTTCATTATCGTAGGTTAACTATTCTAAATTACTAAAATATTTCCTTTCTTCAAATCACATCATACTGTCAAATCAATAAAGTTAAGGATAGCTATACAGGGAAGTTTTTGAAATAGGTTCAATCCCTAATCTTTTACGGCCTATGGCGTAATAATTGAAGCAAACTATTGTAACATAACTGTTTGCTTATTTGGAAACTAAGTTTTTAGTTTTATATTGCGGTCATAAACCACCTTATGAAACATCTTATCGCAATTGTAGTTGTTTTTTGCTGCTGTACTTTTGGCGCTTTTGCTCAGAGCAATTTTGGCATTAAAGGAACCGTGACAGACACCACCACCAGGACGGCACTTGATGATGCCACCATTACTGTACTTACCGCTAAAGACTCCTTATTGCAAAAATTTACTTACAGCAACAAGGGAGCCTTTGAAATTGCAAATCTTAAGCCCGGCTCCTACCTCCTGCTGGTAACGAACGACAGGTATGCAGATTATTCGGCCAAATTTACGCTCGATGCTGCGCGCCCAATGTTTACCTTTAAAAACATAGCCTTGATTGAGCGCTCAAAGCTTTTGAACGAGGTAATTATATTGGGTAAAGCTGCCGCCATTAAAATAAAAGGTGACACAACGGTTTTTAACGCATCATCATTTGAAACGCAAAAAAATGCCAAGGTTGACGACCTGCTAAAGCAACTGCCCGGAATGAGCGTAGACCAAAATGGTAAGATAACCTTCCAGGGCGAGCAGGTTAAACGGATACTGGTTGACGGTGACGAGTTTTTTAGCGATGATCCGGTACTGGTTAGCCGTACCGTACGTGCCGATATGGTTGCCCGGGTTAAGGTTTACGACGACAAAAGCGAAACTTCCAAATTGACTGGTATTGAAGATGGCGTAAAGGTTAAAACCATTAACCTGGAAACGCGGGACGATAAAAAGAAAGGCGTATTTGGCAAGCTGCAGGGCGAAGCAGGTAACGCTGGCTTTTACACCGGCCAGACCATGTTTAATAAGTTTAGCCCTAAAGAAAAAATCTCTGTTTACGGCAATATGTCAAACACCGGCAAAGTTGGCTTAAGCGGTGCCGACAACTCGAAGTTTGGTAGCGGTGTTAACGGTGTTTTTTTTAGTGATGGGATGGTATCCGGTATACTATCAGGTGGTGGCAATGGCAGCTACGGCGGCATTGGTATACCAGAAGCAAAAGATGCCGGGTTACATTATGATGCAAAATGGAACAAAGACAAGCAAACCATTAATGCCAATTACAAAACAGGGGCATTAGATATCGACAATATAGGCAACACCATAACCCGTAATACCCTGCCGGGCAATGACTATAACACATCAGTATCAAAAAACATGTCGCATAATTATGATTTTTCGAATAGTGCCGACGCTATCTTTACAACGGTTATCGATTCTACGTCGAGCTTAAACACCACCATACGGACAGCGGCTTCGCACGGCGATGATCAAAGCGATGCAAACACACAAACTTTGCGTTCGAACGGATTTTTGCGTAATACCAATCAAAGAAATATTGACAGGAGTGACGAACGTAGCAACGGATCATTATCCTTAAATTATATTAAGCGATTAAAAAAGAAGGGACGCAGTATCTCCTTATCAGGTAACGCATCTTACAGCGAATCAAAAGCAGAAGAATATCTGAAATCAAACTTAAGTACCTATGATGCTCAGGGTAACTTTCTTAAAGACACTGTCGTTGATCAATACAAGCCAACTAATGCCAATAATAACAGCCTGGGTATAGGTTTTAATTATACCGAGCCTTTATCACCGCAGTTAAACCTAACTGCCGGTTACCGTTTAATGCGGAGTGTTAATGATAATAAGCAGCTTTCTTACAATAAGTCTGGCAATGTTTATGATCAGCTTGATGATCGTTTTAGCAATGATTTTAGCACCCGTACGTCTACAAACCTTTACAACGTAAGGTTGGGTTATAGTAAAACAAAACTAAATATCAACGCGGGTTTAACAGTAACGGATATTGACTTGAAGCAAACCGATAATTTTATAGCTGCAGCGCTCAAAGCAGATGCGGTTATTCAAAGAAACTTTATTAACTGGAATCCCAATGCTAATTTCAGGTATCAGCTAACAAGGGCATCATCTGTTAACGGCAACTATAACGGAATGACCTTTCAGCCAACTATTAGCCAGTTGCAGCCCTTAAGGCAAAACACAGACCCATTAAACATTCAGTTGGGTAATCAGAATTTGAAGCCTGAGTTCTATAGTTCTTATGGGTTAGGCTATCGCGTTTATTATGATTCCTCCATATCGGGTTACAGTTTTAGCGTTAATTATTCAAACACCGTTAATGCTATCGTTAGCAATAGAAGTACAGATACAGCCGGCGTTAATACTTATCAATATATTAATCTGCAAGGCAATCAAAACTCAAGCTGGCGACTGTATTTTGGCTCGTACGGTAAGGTAACTAAATTTGAGTTTTCGCTTGAGCCCTCAATTAGTGTCAATGGCAGTACCAATTTCAATTACGTCAATAACCAGCTTAACAGGGTGCGTTCAATTACCTACAGCCCGGGGGCAAGGGTGAGTAAAAGCAAACAAAACTACTCTTATAGCTTTGGTTTTAATTTTAATTATACCGCTAACGCATCGTCGCAGCAACAAGTAAATAATAATACCCGCGGCTTTACCTCAAACTTAAGCCTGTATACTAAGCTGCCATTTAACTTTTATATAGGTACAGATGGCAGTTATGAATTTACTGCAAAGAACCAGGTTTTTACAGACGATTTTCACCGCGTGTTGTTGAAAGCTTACTTCGGTAAAAACTTCCTGGCTGATGAAAGCCTAAAAGTATCGATAACCGGTAACGACCTGTTTAACCAAAATACAGGCTATCGTCGTTCAGGTACTGAAGACAATTTTACAGAAACCCGTAACAACACCATCATGCGGTATTTTATGCTATCCGTATCATGGGATTTTAGCAAGTTTAGCAAACCAGCACAAACCAAAAAGTAAAAGGCTATGAAAACGATATTTAACTTAATTATGGGCTTATGCCTTATACCGGGTAGTGCAACTTTCGCCCAAAACAACCGCGCAATGACCAGTGGTATCATCGAATATGAAAAAACGGCTAATATGTACACCCTGATGCGTAAAAAAATACCAAGGGACAATATATATGTTTATAACCAAAACAAGCCGCATTACGATAATTACCTTAAAAACGAGCCGCAATACTTAAAGCTGTATAGCACGCTTATCTTTGGTAACAACACGTCCTTATTTACGCCTAAGCCGCCGGCTAAACCCATATTTGATTATTATAACCAACCCCTGGTTGATCAGGCTAACATTGTGTTTAACGATTTTACAAAAAGCCAAAGCACCGTACAAAAAGAATACTTTGAAAGAACCTTTTCGGTAAGAGACACCCTGCGGCGGATTAAATGGAAAATAACCGACGAAACCCGCGAAATAGCAGGCTACGTTTGCCGCCGTGCCAATGGCTTGCTGCTTGATTCTGTTTATGCTGTCGCGTTTTATACTGATAAGATCCACGTGTCAGGTGGGCCGGAGTCTTTTAACGGTTTGCCGGGGATGATATTGGGGATAGCGCTGCCGCACGACAATATAACCTGGTATGCAACCAAGGTTACTGAAGCACCTGCCGATGTGAAGAAACTTGTGCCGCCTAAAAAAGGAACTCCAATAGACAATAAAGGGCTGCTCATTGAATTGATGAAGAGGTATAAGGACAAGGGCGAGATAGGCCGCTCATACATGAAAGGATACGTGTTGTAACACGGTACTGTCAAATCAACAATTCAATCAGCCAGTAATTCATTAATTAGCTACATTAGCTTAAATGAATAAACTGATCGGTCATTTATGTATTGCGTTATTCTTGCTGGCTTTTACCGGCTGCAATAATTCCGATATAACAAGTCGTAAAACCGTATTCAATATCAATCTCGACGAGGGCCTTACCTCGCTCGATCCCGCCTTTTGCCGCAACCACAACACCATCTGGATGGATAACCAGATCTATAACGGGCTGGTTCAAATTAACGATAGCTTAAAAACATCGCCATGTATTGCCAAAAGCTGGGACATCTCTGCCGATGGCAAGATCTATACCTTCCACCTGCGTAACGATGTGAATTTCCAGGATGAAGCCCATTTTAAAAACGGTATAGGCCGCAGGGTTATCGCCAGCGATTTTGTTTATAGTTTTAGCCGTTTGATAGACCCTAAAGTTGCCTCATCGGGCTCGTGGATCTTTAGCGATAAGGTGGTTGATAAAAAAGCTTTCGAGGCTGTGAATGACACCACGCTACGTATCATTTTAAAACAGCCGTTCGCGCCATTTATAAGTATGCTCACGGCGCAGTACTGCTCGGTGGTACCGCACGAGGTAGTCGATTTTTATGGAAAGGATTTCCGTAGCCATCCGGTGGGCACAGGGCCCTTTAAGTTTAAGTACTGGAAAGAAGGGGAAGTAATGGTGCTGCTTAAAAATGAGAAGTATTGGGAAAAAGACAGCACCGGCCATGCCCTACCATACCTGGATGCTATGCGTGCTACCTTTATAGACGATAAGCAAACATCTTTTATGGAGTTTATTAAAAAGAACCTCGACTTTTTTAACGATATAGATGGCAGCTACCGCGATGATATCCTGACCAAATCCGGGCATATCACCCAAAAATACAAAGGCAAATTTGTGCTGCAAACCGGCCCGTATTTAAATACCATGTACCTGGGCATGCTGGTTGACACCAGTTTGGCTATAGTAAAAAACTCGCCATTACGAATACTAAAAATAAGGCAGGCTATTAACTACGCCATTGATAAGCAAAAACTGATAAAATACCTGCGCAATAGTTTAGGCACACCCGGCTACCAGGGGTTTGTCCCTGCGGGGATGCCGGGCTTTAGCGAAACTGATGTTAAAGGCTATAGTTACAATCCCATAAAAAGCCGGCAGCTATTGGCCGAGGCCGGTTATCCAGAGGGGAAGGATATGCCAATTATCACCCTTACAACAACCGTTGCCTACCATAACCTGATAGAATACGTGCAAAGCGAACTGGAACGCGCTGGCATAAAAACCAAAATAGAAGTAACCCAGGGTGCCAGCCTGCGCGAAATGGTTGCCAAAAATGGCATCAATTTTTTCTATGGCTCGTGGATTGCTGATTATCCGGATGGCGAGAATTACCTGTCGTTATTCTACTCAAAAAACAAGATCCCGTTTGGACCAAACTATACCGGCTTTAGCAATGCCGAATTTGATAAACTGTTTGAGCAGGCTTATCATGTAAAAAATGATGAAGAGCGTTATACTCTTTACCATAAAATGGATAACATCATAACGAGCAATGCTCCGGTAGTGGTGCTGTATTATGATAAGCGGGTTAATTTGTACCAGAATAATATTAGCGGGTATAGTTTGAATGCTCAGAATTTATTGACGTTGAAGAGGGTTAAGAAGTCTGAGCCTTGATTCTTAGGATTAAAAGATTATCATGAACTAACGATTAACAAAATTTAACGCCAAACAAAACGGCGACCTGATAAATCAAGTCGCCGTTAAAATTACAATTCCGAAATCGAACTTCCGAAATCCGAAATCGGCTTACGCCATTTGTCTTCTGATGATATTCAAAGCACCACCTGCTTTAAACCACTCTATCTGCTGTGCATTGTAGGTGTGGTTAACCGGGAAGCTGTCAACGGTACCATCCTGGTGATGCAACACAACGGTTAACTGTTTGCCCGGGGCAAAGGTGGTTAAGCCGGTGATGTCAATTTTATCATCCTCCTGGATCTTTTCGTAATCGTTGCTATCGGCAAAGGTTATAGCAAGCATACCTTGTTTCTTTAAGTTGGTTTCGTGGATCCGTGCGAATGATTTCACCAATATGGCACGTACGCCCAAGTGGCGTGGCTCCATAGCCGCGTGCTCGCGCGATGAACCTTCACCGTAATTCTCGTCGCCGACTACAATACTGCCTATGCCATGCGCTTTATAGTCGCGTTGGGTGGCAGGTACCGGGCCGTATTCGCCGGTTAATTCGTTTTTAACGGTATCGGCAAGGTTGTTAAAGTAGTTAATGGCACCAATCAGCATGTTGTTGCTAATGTTATCCAGGTGGCCGCGGAACTTCAACCACGGGCCGGCCATTGATATGTGGTCGGTAGTACATTTACCTTTGGCTTTGATCAATAATTTCAAGCCAGTAATGTCTGTGCCTTCCCATGATTTAAACGGCTCCAGCAGTTGCAGGCGAGACGACGCAGGGTCAACCTTAACCACAACCTGGCTGCCATCTTCGGCAGGGGCCTGGTAACCGGCATCTTCAACCGCGTAGCCACGTACCGGCATTTCAATACCTAATGGTTCGTCCAGTTTTACCTGCTCGCCTTTTTCATTGGTCAGGTAATCCGTTAACGGGTTAAATGTTAAATCACCAGCAATAACCAACGCGGTTACAACCTCTGGCGATGCCACGAAAGCATGTGTATTTGGATTACCATCCTGGCGTTTAGCAAAGTTACGGTTAAACGAAGTAATGATTGAGTTACGGCGGGTAGGGTCGTCTGTATGACGCGCCCATTGGCCAATACATGGTCCGCAGGCATTAGCCAACACCACGCCACCCATTTTGCCGAAGGTATCTAAATAACCATCGCGCTCTACAGTGTAACGTACAAGTTCACTACCCGGGGTAATGGTAAACTCGGCCTTAACTTTCAAGCCTTTATCAATAGCCTGTTTGGCGATAGAAGCCGAACGGGTAATATCTTCGTAAGATGAGTTGGTACATGATCCTATCAAGCCAACCTCTAAAACTTGGGGCCAGCCGTTCTCTCTAACTGCTGTCGCGAATTTAGATATCGGCCATGCCAAATCAGGCGTAAACGGACCATTAATATGCGGCTCCAATTCGCTCAGGTTTATTTCTATTACCTGGTCAAAATATTGCGCAGGGTTTGCGTAAACTTCAGGGTCGCCGGTTAAGTGTTGGGCAACAGCGTCGGCCGCATCAGCAATCTCCGCACGTTTGGTACCACGTAAGTAAGTGGCGATTTTCTCGTCATAACCAAATACCGATGTGGTAGCACCAATTTCGGCACCCATGTTACAAATGGTACCCTTACCTGTAGCAGAAAGCGACTGCGCGCCCTCGCCAAAATATTCAACTATAGCACCGGTACCACCTTTTACGGTTAATATGCCGGCAACTTTTAAAATAACGTCTTTAGCCGATGTCCAGCCCGAAAGCTTACCGGTTAATTTAACACCGATCAGCTTAGGGAATTTCAGCTCCCACGGCAGGCCGGCCATTACGTCGCAGGCATCGGCACCGCCAACACCAATAGCAACCATACCCAAACCACCCGCGTTAGGCGTGTGGCTATCGGTACCTATCATCATACCACCCGGGAAAGCGTAGTTCTCCAACACCACCTGGTGAATAATACCTGCTCCGGCTTTCCAGAAACCAATACCATACTTATCACTAACCGACGCCAGGAAATCATAAACCTCGCGGTTTACATCAACAGCTGTATGCAAATCCTCAACAGCACCAACTTTAGCCTGGATAAGGTGATCGCAATGCACAGTCGAAGGCACAGCAACCTGCGGGCGGCCCGCCTGCATAAACTGCAACAGCGCCATTTGCGCGGTAGCATCCTGCATAGCCACACGGTCGGGTGCAAAGTCGACGTAATCAACCCCGCGGCCAAAAGCCGTTTTGGCATCACCCTCGCTTAAGTGAGCGTATAATATTTTTTCGGTTAATGTTAGGTGTTTACCTGTCGCGGTACGTGCAGCCGCAATGCGGGTGCTGTAACGGTCGTAAACCTTTTTGATCATGTCTAAATCAAAAGCCATTTCTGTTGTATTTTAAGTATGACGGATAATAGAAGCTGCTATAAACTACACATAATTTCAGAAAAACTACACACAATTTCACAGCAGTGCGGCGAATTTACAAAATATAACGCTTAATGCGAAGCCACCCCTTTGTCAAATGTTATTTGGATATGTTCTAAATTGGGAGGGTGAGTTGTGAGTGATGGGTTGTGAGTTGTGAGTAGGTTGCGGATGTATAAACGGATAGCCTTACAAACTCATAACTCACCTCTCAAAACTAATCACTATTATGGCGTTGCCTGCGGCCCGTGCTTTCCACTTATACTGCGCGAGGCATTAGGCGCGAGGCCGGTATCCGTTGCAATCACTAACGCGGGTTTGTCGTTTCTTCGTCCAGTAGTCGCCTTGATGAACGCACCAGCAACACACCTACAATGGCGAAGCAAGCTCCTAATGCAAAGCCACTAAAACCACCTATAAGCCGTTTAGAGCCTTGATAAGCACAGTATCGCATGCAAAACATCCACACAATAAAACTTATAGCTAAATTCATCAAACCAGGAACTTGTAAGCTAATATAAATAAAAACCTTTAACCCGCTGTCCTAAGCCTCGAACTTCGGACAGCGTAATTATAATTTATTGATGTTTCTCAACACAATCACGCCTCCCGGCTTGCATTTTAAGCTAACAAAATCGTTATCTGTGCTTATGATCTCAATATCTTTCTTTTTTCCTGCTGTCCATGATTTGAAGGGTAATTTTAATTTGGCAACTCCTCCTTTTTCAGAAACGATCTTGATCTCATCAACTCCCTCGCCCTTCTTTGTGGCACTTACCAGGAATGCACCTTCGGCGCGCAGATCTTCAAACGAAACGTTTTTCCAATTGGATGGGATTGCCGGGAATACATGGATATATCCTGCATAGCTTTGTAACAACATCTCCTGTAAGCCCGCCGCGAATGCAAAATTACCTTCCAATGTAAATGGCCGGTAGGTAAATCTTGAGTAGCCTGATCGTGTTTGGTCGCCGTTTAAATGAAAACTGTTAACAGAACAAAATGCTTTAGCAAATATGCTAAGCGCTTTTGCAGCACCCAGGCCATCTTTTGCACGGGCCTTAATATTGGCAAGCCATGCATATGAATATCCACACCACAAGGCAGGGCCAATGCTATCGAGTAAATGCACTGAGTTTTTTATAATAGTTTGCGCTTTAGGGCCGTCCTCCCAGTTAATAAGGCCCAACGGATGGATAGCCAGCATATTTGAAAAATGCCGGTGCGACTGGTTATAAGCCATTGTTGGGGCAAACATCAATTCGTTATTTGCGCTTAAAGCATAGTCATCGTACTGCGAAAGTATTTTGTTCCAATGGGCTTGTTCATCCTGCAGGCCCTGCTCGCCTGCTAATTCGGCAGCAACTTTAAAAGTAAATTTCATCAGGCCCAAATCGTAATTGGTATTTTGAGGGAACCATGCGGAAATATCGTTATCATTTATTTCGGGGCTTGAACTATGAAGCAGTTTGCGATGGCCACCGGCATCTATCAATGTTATATTTTCAATAAAGATTGCCACATCCTTTATCCATGGGTAAGCGCGGGTCCGTAAAAAATCTTTGTCCATACTATACCGCCATTGCAAATAATAATGCTGGGCCAGCCAGCACGCTACGGTAGGCGAAAGAGAATACTGGATCCAGCCACCCATTTCTGTTCCGTCAAGCGTAGTTACACCCGGTACAGCAAGGCCGTCCTTTTTAAAATATAGTTTTGTATACCGTTTATAGTTGGCCTTGTTTTGATCAAGAAAATCCAGGAAAAACATCCCCTCATCCAGGTGATTGGCGCTGTAAGCCGGCCAATAGCTAAGTTGCGTATTCAAGTCGTTATGGAAATCGCCTTTCCAGGGTGGTAAATGCCCGTCATCAGCCGTCCAGATAGCCTGGAGCGAGATTGGAGGTGCACCCGGTCTTGATGTCGAACCAAATTTATATTGTTCAAGGTACCATTGTTTTTCAAGCAAAGCATCGGGTACATGGAGAGCAGATTTACTCCAAAAGCCTTTCCACCATGCAGAATGATGGGCATAGTCGGCAGCATAACCGCGGGCCATTGCCTGCGCCAAAACTACCGACGCTACGGGTTCTCTTTTTTTATTCGGATATTGAGATGTTATGCACCAAGTACCCTCGATGGTTGTTGCATCTACCTTTTTCCATTGCACATTTATTTGATAGGTAAAACCGCCCCATCCCGCTTGCTGATAAGTAATGCTGTTGCCCGTCCGGGTTATAGCGCCTTGTGGATACCCTAACCGCGATAGGTCACCGGCATCAACGCCGGTATTGGATGTGCTTTTAGCCGCAGTACTCTGATAAGACGGAGCTATCAGCTGTGGTATAAATTCCGTTTTCAGATTTTCAAACCTGAACCAGCCCACCGGCTTAGCCGCGCTTACAAAGGTTTTTAAAACTGCGCCGTTTGCCCATTTAACCTCGCATACGGCTGTCGGCAAATACAAATGCACAGAACTTACCTTACCCCAATCCCGGGTATCAAACTCCAGCGCACCGCCCGGTATTTTTGAAGGAGCGGGTTCGGCATCATAAGGGACATCAAAATATTTTTGTACAAGCCGGTAGTCTTTTTTATCTATTTGCCCCATCACCCACTGATAGCTAAATTCTTCACGGTGCAAGCCTTTCATTGGGCGCAGATCCCATAAATCGGCTCTATCAAGCGAGAAACGTAATTTATCGGCCCTTTGCCAAACAAGGGCGCCAAGCACGCCATTACCAAGCGGTATAGCTTCATCCCATTGTTTTGCTAACGCATTAAATTGCAAATCGTGCGGAGTGGCCTGGCCCGATACGGCGCCGGCAAATAAAACAAATACAAATGCAGCTATTAGCTTTTTCATGCTTCAGGTTTTGGTACGGTCTTGCAATATCAAATTAAGCTCCTGCTTTGATTATTACAAGCAGTAACCAATTTCAATATTAAAAAACATAATACCAATTAATTCTGATAAGGTATGGTAAACCTGATATAGCACCCCTGGCCGGTATCGCTATCAACACTAATGGTACCGCCTTGCAAGCTGATGAGTTGGCGGCACAGGTACAGGCCCAAACCGGTGCCCTGTTTTATGCCGCTGCCGCCTTGGTAATAACGGGTAAATAAGCCTGCCTGCTGGTCCTTAGGGATCCCCACGCCGGTATCTTTAATGCCAACCTCCAGTGTCGCGCCTTGCTCATTGGTACGGTTTAAGGTGGCTGTTACGGTAACGCTGCCCTGGTCGGTATATTTAATGGCATTGCTGAGCAGGTTCACCATTATTTGTTTCAGTTTAAAAATATCGCCGGTAACTTCGGCGTCGTTATCGCCTTCAAATTGTGATATTAGTTGGATGCCTTTCTTTTCGGCCATAAAATGCATACTCTCCGCGGCTTCCTGCAATACTTTGAAGGGCATAAACGACGCCAGCAACAGCACACCACCCTGCTGATGCTCGAGGGCGCTTACATCCAGTATATTATTCACCGTTTCCATCAGCATGGCCGACGATAGGTTTATTGCAGCTACCTTTCTTTCCTGGTCTGGTAAAAGGGGCGTTCTGTTTAGCATATAAATAGCGCCGGTTATGGCCGTCAACGGGTTACGGATCTCGTGACTCATGGTAGCCAATATCTCCGATTTCTGGCTGGCAAGAGCCACCGCGCGTTCGTTTTCTAAAAGATAGTTCTGCTCGGCCTGCCCCGCCTTGCGGATAAAGTAGATCAGTAAAATAATAAATACCAGGATAAGAGCTATGGCCACCCCTATAAAATTATTCATATCACGGGTGGTCGACTGGTATTGCTGCAGCACTTCGTTCCGCGCCCTTTCCCACGCGGACTGGTCAATATCTTTAAGCTGCTGTAGAAGCTGGTGCAGCTGGTTAAGCAGGTTAAGGTTGGCCGCTATCAGTTGCTCGTTTGATAGCAGGATATATGCGTTTTGATTCTTCAGCTCGCGCAGCAAATTGGCCGGGGTGCGGGCACGCCTTGCCGAGTCGCGGCGCTGCTTTTCGCGGATAATTAAGACTTTTATTTGGTTCTTATTTACAATGGCGTCTTTAAGGCGTCGCAGTAAACCGTTACTGGTGCCCTCCTGCCGTATGCTTACGGTTGTATCGGGTTTAGTTGGTTTCGGTTGAGGATTGTAAACAGGCGTGCTAATGTTAGCTACTGTTGTGGCTTTTAACAATGAGTCAAAATGGGTCCTCAATTCAAAAACCCGTTGCGATATAGCCAACTTTTTGGCGAACGACTGTGCTATTTGCGCTTTGCTGCCGGGGAAATACCGGGCGCTGTCTGCCTTATATTTTTCCAGCAATTGGTCTATGCGGCCAAATATGGCATTTAGCTTCTTTTTATAGGTTTCAAGCCTGTCGGCATGGCCGGTTAGGTTAGCCTGCTGAAAATCGTTTTCGGCGCTGTTAAGGTCCAACAGGATAGCGCTAATCTCTGGCTGCGGAGATGGTTCTTTAAGGCTCGAGCTTAGCTTATCCAGCTTGCGCCCAATTGAGTATTTTAATACCACCGAGCCTGCGGTAAGGATAAATGTAAATAGCAGGAACACGATAAAAAGGTTCCGCAAATTCATTGCCGCCGCGCCGGGCCTTATTGTTTTTTCACTCATCTTTCGCACACTAATTAATGGTAACGGGTTTACCAACTGGTCTCCTGCCAAATAGCAAACCTGTAAATATAAGAGAAAACAACCTTACATCACGCACCGATTATCAAGACTCTTTGCTCCTATAATAAATTAATAATGCGGCAATGCGTTCCCATTAAACCCGGCGCGAATAAGCATCTCTGCATATCCATTATCAGCGCTAACAGATGTATTAAACACCATGCCGCGTCGCCAATCTGCCGGGGCTTCGGCGTGGATGCCGGTGAGGATGATGAAACCTTTTCCGCATTTTCCTTCTGCAACGGCAGGAGTGCCGTCGGGATATTTAGCCACCGCCTCGCCCCAGCCCGAAAGTTGCGGGCCGTCTTCCCAGTATTGATCAAGTGCTGTACCATCTGGATTGGTAATTGCTACCGCGGCTTTGCTCACACCTTTATTTGCTGCCGAGTAAAACCTGAATGTTGCACCTGAAGCAAGGTTGAAGCCGTTATAATATTTAGAATTTCCCGCCAGGAAACCGCCCGCGCAGATGCCCAGGTAATTTAACCCATGTTGTACTGCGTGGCGAATGTTTGCGGCTGTTGCTTTAGTAAGGCTATTCCCCATAACCATAAAATCTCCCCCGGGGACGATGAGCAGCCGGTAGCTGTTAAGCTGTTCCCGGCTCATGGCGTTTAAGCTTGACGAATTAACAGTTTGATATTTTAAGTTGTTGTTATCGAGGATCGTTTCCACAGCTGCAACATCATTAGGCGAGGTCCCGGTTCCGTTAAACAAGAGTATAGCGGCCGGATCATTATTGCAACCCAACAGAATCGTAAAACAGGTAATGGTAAGCAGCCGGTACAATGCAGACATTTAATTGGGATGTTAGGATTATTCAACCGCTGTAAGCAACTCCGTTTCCAATTTACTTTCATCATTAGTCCAATGGCCGTATATTTCAATATAGGGCAGGGTTGATTTAAGTCCCAATTTTTTTATTTCGGCTTGCATGTTATCGCCTGCCTGGCCTATCAAGCTATATGGGCCGATATGTTTATAGTAAGCATATTTTGTAAGCGAGATTATTTTGTGTTCAAGCCCGGTATCTGTTATGGACGGATCTTCCAATTCAACCCCGGCAAAAACTGCTTCATTAGGCTCATACACCCAAATGTTGAGCCCTTTATGTTTTAACCCTTTCGACTTTATCACCGGCCACATTTTATCCATTAATGCGAAAGCGGTTCCTGCATAATTTTTATTTGCAGCGATACCCGAAAAGCCGGAAATATCCAATTTAAGGGGTTTAGTAATTATTTCGATTTTCATTACGCATAAATTATTGATTAACAGAAAGATGTAGCTATATCAAAAATAGAATTTTGAAAGGAAAAACGAAATAACAATTTGGATTGGCCATGCAGATTATTTTATAACTTGTGATCTGTAAAATCACCACATCATGACCACAACCGCCCAATACTGGATAAATCACTTAAACCTGCAGCCGCACCCCGAGGGTGGTTATTATAAAGAAGTTTTCAGGTCGGTAAATGGAGTTACGCGGGTTAACGAGACAGGAGTTAAGCAGGCTTGCACCTCTATTTATTATTTGCTGGAGGGTAAGGATTTTTCGGGTTTCCACAGGTTGGCGTCAGACGAATTATGGTATTTCCATAAAGGGGCGCCGCTGCATATTCATGTTATTGATAACGATGGAGCACATACGGTAATTGAGCTGAGCGATAGCGATACCGGCAACCTGCAAACCATTATCCCGCCCAATACCTGGTTTGCATCCGAGATATCATCGGGCAGCGGGTTTGCATTAGTTAGCTGCGTCGTTGCACCGGGTTTTGACTTTGCCGAGTTTGAGATGGCAAAGAAGGAGGAATTGGTAGCGCAATATCCTGAGCATACGGCTGTATTGGAAAGGTTGTGCAGGGAGTAGCATATTCCAGCTTTTATTTAAATTAGCTTTATAAACAAATCTTACGATTATGAAATCAATAGAGATCATTTCCATCCCGGTTACCGACCAGCAACGGGCCAAAGAATTTTATTTAGCCTTAGGTTTCGAGATATTGGTTGAAGCGCCTTTTGAGGGCAATAAGCAATGGATCCAAATGGGGCTCCCGGGCAATAAGGGCATTAGCATTACCCTGGTTACCTGGTTTGAGAATATGACCCCGGGCAGTGTTAATGGCATGGTCATCAAAACCGACGATATCCACAAAGACATCGCCGATCTAACCGCCAAAGGCATCACCGCCGGCCCTGCTGAAAAAACACCATGGGGGCTGTTTGCCACGGTTATTGATCCGGATGGGAACAGGATTAGCCTGCATGGATAATGTTATGTTGTACGTGGTACGTTAGACGTAATACGTTTAATCTTCTACTACAAAAAAAGCCTGACACTACACGCGCCAGGCCTACGTAAAACGTAATACGTACAACGTACAACCTCTTTATTCCACTACCGGGAAAGCCGATATCCTCAACCTTGCGCCACCCATAGGCACTAAAGTAAGATTGGCTTTTGCAGTTTCGGTTTTAACAGGGCTTTGGGGCAGTACGCCGCATAGGCCGTATTTGTCAATTGTCCAGTCGGTAATTTGCTTGCCGGTGGCGTGCAGTTCTATAGGTGCATTGGCGTTGGTGAACGGGTTGCCATCAGCAGGCCATGATTTCTTAACTACCGTGAATGATTTTTCGGGATGATCGGCATCTAACAACAAACCATAGTTCCAGGCAGTAGCCGGGTAGATCTCGAACGACGGCCATTTTTCCGGATCGGCAGTTTCCTGCCAACCCGAATCGCCCATGGCGGTGGTTTTGCTGTTGCCTTTTTTGTAATCCTCGCCAATTTTCAACGAATAGGTAAGCGGACCGTAATTTACGCTCACGCTATTTTTATTTTTCGCCCATTGGCGCACAGCTATCTGCATAGGCAGTTTAAGATTGATCTTATCGCCGTTTTTCCATTTGTTGGTTAGTTTGATGTATCCACCGGCGATAGCCTGCACAGGTATGCGTTTGCCGTTAACGGTTACACTTGCACCCTGGCACCATGCCGGTACGCGTAAATAAACCGGGAAGGTAACGGGCTTAGTAGTAGCAACGGTAAGCGCCACGGCATCATTAAACGGATACTGTGTAGCACTGGTAACTTTAACTTGCTGGCCGTTGCCTACTTTGGCGGTAATGGTACCGGCTTGATAAAGCTGGGCGGCAAGGCCATTATCGGGCGTTGCCATCCAGGCATTTTCGGCATAATATACCCAGCCTGCGCTGTGGTTGTGCTGGCAGCAACGGCTGCTAAAAGGATTCATCATTAAAAACGGACCGCTGTTGGCTATGCCTGGCGCGTGGTTCTTGCTATCATTAAGCACCATGTTTGGCGCGGTAAGGTAGCGCAATGCTTTATAGTCGCTGGTGAACGCGGCGGGGAAAGTGTTAAAAGCTACGTCTTCGCAGTTTTCGGCCCAGAAAGTATCGCCGGTATATTGTAAAAGATATTGGTCGCTGGTCATCTGCTCAACCATGCCGCAGGTTTCAACAGCCTGGCGCGGGTCATCATAACCTTTACGCGCATTCTCATCGCTGCCGAACATACCGCCCGGCACCTGCCCGTATATATTGCGGATCAGCTTAAAATCATTGTAGCTTGCGGCCAGGTCGGCGTCATTATGGCTTTGCAGCCAGTAGGTAGCCGGCTCGCGGAAACACTCGGCCACGTTGACATTGTGCCAGTTAGGCAAATTGGTAGCCTGGCGCCAATTGGCGGTATTCTTATCAACCTTGCTGGCAACATCCAACAAAAACTTGTCGCCGGTGATGTTATACAGCCAGTATATGCTTACCAGGTAATCGCCGCCGCGGCTATTCTCCCAGTAGTCTTTTAAAAACTGATTATCCGGATAGGTTTGCATCCACTTAAAATAACGGGTAAGTGCAGGTATAACGCGCGGATCTTTGCTGTACTCGTAATAACTGCGCAGGCACCATATCATAGGCATGTTGGCCCAAAGGTCGCGGTTGCCGTTGCGTTTGGTAATGATGGGACCCATATCACCATCAGGGCGTTGGTTATCAAGTACCGCGTTTATCCAGAATTTAGTCTGAGAGATCATTTTTTCATCGCCTAACATATAAGCGATGTCGCCATAACCTTTTAGCCAATAAGGCAGCTCTTCCCAACCATATTTACCTTTGCCGCTTTTGTTGAGCCAGGCGTTGTCAGTTTTACTTAGCCAGATACTTATCTCGCCCAGGTTACCTGTTAGGCCATTCTTTTGCAGCACCAACTGCGTTTTTAACCAGCCGGCAGGTTTAAATGCCGTAACCGGCAATTTAATAAACTGCTGGGGCAATAATGGCGCTTTGTTGCTGGCGTAATTAACGTTGATACCGGTAATGTTCGCTTTGGCAATTGCAGTAGCGGTTTGCGCGTTGGCACGGATACCCATGGCTGCTAAAACGGCCAGGCATAAAAAACTCTTCTTCATAAATATCAAATTAAAGGCATTTACATGCACTTAGGTTGGCAACGGTAAATATATGCGTTTGGGGGTAAATTAGCAAAGAGTGTTACGTTTGACGTAATACGTTTGACGTGGGAGTATTTTTAAAGCAATGGCCTGATCTTTAACAAAAATATCACCGCGCAGTGCGGCCCGGTAAAGGGTACGCACTGGCTGTGACAAGGTTTAGGTTGTAGTGTCGTTTACTACAAACGCCGGTTGGCGATAGATGCAGGGTAAGGTATAGACTGTAGTTTTATGCAATGGTTTAATTGCCACAATAAAATGGCGTTTTAGTTACTAAGTTATCGCACAGTGCGGCCCGGGGTTGGGCGCGCACATGCATGGATGGGTTAGGTGGGTTATATCGTATTGCGACAAAAACGCGATAGATGCATTTTACTTACTGTTATTTTTTCCTTTTTGTTCAAGGTCGCTTACAAACTTGGTAAGCTCGCGCGTAAACATATCCAGGTCGAGCGCCGATTGTTTCATATAGTCGGCTATTTTTTTCAGCTCATCCGGCGAGTTAGCGTGTTTCTCAATCAAGTTGGCCATGCCTAATATGTTGGCTACCGGCTGGCGCACTTTATGGTGTGTCATAAACATCATGGCCTCAAGGCCGTGCACATATTCTTTTAAAAACTGCTCGCGTTTTTCGTTCTCATTATCGTTGTTGCCCAGCAGCTGGTTTAATTGCTGTTTAGTTTGTGTGGCGGCAGTTGCCAACGCGTTTATAGCAAGTACATCGTCAGTTGGTTTGTCCTTCCGCTGGCTTTGAAACACAAATTCTACTTTGGCTATTAGCGCCCCACCCGCAATCCTGATCCTGTTATTAAGGCCGGTTATAAAATTAATTGCGGGTGGGTTTTGGGTGATTGATATCATGAGGTGATTGTTTTTCAAATTAATTTATTAAACGGCGATACGCTGATTTGCAGCAATCGCATAATCGTTAGCAATGTCAATTAGCTTATGGATGTCAACAGCCGTACCAAGGCATTTTTTTAACGAATAAATTTCGTGATGGCCTATAATATGCTGACGATCGATAGGTATCTTCCAACGCACGCTTATTTCGCTTATCAGCTTGCCGCTGGTTTCGTACATTTCTTCAGTCCATTCATTATTGTAGTCGCCCTCGTGTTCAATACCGATGGTATAATAGTTAGGGTTTAGATACAATCCGCTATCCCAACGTTTTATCAGGCTCCAGGTAGGGGCGTTAACGCGGTTAACATGTAAGGCGGTATCCTTTTCATTTACATATTGGTGCACCTGCCCCATTTTGCCAATACCATAATGTGCCGATGTTTTTGATATCGTGCTCTGGAACCAGCTATCAGTACCGTACAGGGTGCCTTGCATTATATGTATAATAATAGCCTGGGGTTTGTAGCCCTGGCGGCCTGCCAAAAAATTCGGACTTGGTTTGTTTATGATCTTCATATCGCTTACTGTTTCTTTTTAAAATTTGGGAAGGTTTTCGGCAGCTCCCTTTGCTGCCGATCGCCGACCCGTTACTAATTAACCAATTATTAACTAACAAACTATGATACAAATGTGCAGATGATACTTGAAACCGCTTACAGTAAAGACGCCCTTTTTGATAGGGTATTTTTACCCTTTTTAATAGGGTGTATTTACTTTGATATTGTGAGGTTTAATATTGATTTTAGTACAATTATTTAATTACCAATTCACACCCTAAAAATTTAAACGTTCACAATTATGAAAAAATTAGTATTCCCCCTTATTACATTAATAGTAGGTTTGGTTGCCGGCTATTTTTATGCAAACAGTAAAACCACTGCAACCGGCCCGGCCGAAACAAAAATGGCAGCCGTTACCGATTTCCGCTCAGAAAACAGTATTAGTTATGATGAAGCCAAAATGCTGGTCGACTCTTTTGGCACACAAGGTTTAGACGATGGCAATGGCAGGCCGGGTGGCAAGGGCCCAAAAACCCGCGCAGTATTTTTCCCGCTAACCAAACTGAATGCCCTTGTATCAGCGCTTAACGCCGCCCGTGCAAAAGATGGCAAAACAGATGGTATCCGCATTTACTTTGGCCGTTACCCTAAAATGCAACTGGATCGTAAACCTTACGAACATCCTTTTCGCAACACCATTATCCTGGTTTCAACAAGAGATTCAACTATAATGAAAGATAAGATCCCGGTAAACATCCATATGGATTACTTTGGTGCACCAAATCATAAGGTAGCAACCTTTATGCTGATGGTAGACCCAGAAAACCGTACCGAAATGTGCCCTAATAACTGCGACGGCGCAACATTGGTAACCGAGCCATAATAGACCCCGGCTCGCCACTAAATAGCTATACCTCCTCTCCCTTGTTTAGGGTTGAGGAGGTTTTAAAAACAAAATACCATATGCCCGCAACTATTTATATTGAAGCCGCCTGTTTTATCGTCGCTGTTATTTGTTTAATAAGAGATGCTAATTGGGTATGGCGCAGTATGGCTCTTTTCCTGCTGATAACCTGCCTGACCGAAATTACCGGCAAGCTGCTGCGTAGCGGGCACCACTCCAACCAATGGTTGTATAACGTGTACTTGCTGTTCGAGGCGGGGTTTACCAGCCTGATGTTTAATAAGGTACTGAGCAAATACATCAACAGTAAAATATTGATCATAGGCGGGGCAGGGGTGTTTTTAGCTTCATACGTGTATGATCTAATCGGTCATGGGTTTTTAGTTTTTAATGATATCACGGCTACAGTTATGTCGGTGGTGTTTGTAATATATAGCTTCTTATACTTCTACCTGCTCATCCGGGATGATCAGTATGTCGATCTCATTAAGTCGCCTGCCTTTTGGTGGGTAACAGGAGCCTTGTTCTTTTACTTTGGTAGCACCGCGGTAAATCTGTTCTTCGCTTTTTTGCGCGATGTACAGGTGGCCGGTCATAACATCACCTACTTCATATTCTCGGCATTAAGCGCTATTTTGTACGCTTGCTGGAGTTATTCATTCATTTGCAGAAGATGGCAAACAACATCAAAGAATTAATTTTAATAGCTACGCTGATATTTTTATTGGCGCCGTTGTTTATCATCCTATACGTGGTGATCTATAACCGGCGCAAAATGCGGCATATCGAAGAAAAAGAGCAGATGAAGCATGCTTTCGATGCCGAAATTATAAAAACCCAGTTGGAAGTGCAGGAACAAACCATGCAAAACATTGGTGCGGATCTGCACGACAACATTGGCCAATTGCTAAGCCTGAGCTCACTTACGCTAAATTCAATTCAACTGGAAGATTTAGAGAAAGCGCGCCAGAAGATAGATGCAGCTATTGATCTTACCGGCCGCTCCATTAAAGAAATGCGCCTGTTGGGTAAACTATTGCAAGGCGACCAACTGTTGGGCGTGGGCCTGTCAGAAGCTATTTGCCATGAGATAAACTGGGTCGAAAAATCGGGCAAGTTCCAGGTAAATTATGTTAACGAGGGCGACCTGCCCGCCAACAACAATTTGGATAAGGACCTCATCATTTTCCGTATCTTACAGGAGGTTATTAACAACATCATCAAACACTCCATGGCCACACAGATCAATATTAAATTAGCTTACGCCGACGGCAACATGCAGCTTAATGTTGAAGATAACGGCGTTGGTTTTAACTTAGATAACCTGCAAACCGCGCGCCCCGAAGGAGGAGGCATGGGCCTGCTTAATATGCAAAAGCGGGCCAAAATTGTAGGCGGCGATGTATTTATTAAAACTCAACAAGGCGAAGGCACAAGCACAACCGTAATTATCCCATATCCTTAAAAATGGAAACCCGCAAAATACGTATCGCAATTATCGACGATCATACCCTGTTCCGCAACGGCGTAGCCGCTTTGATGCGCGAATTTGCAGATTTGCAGGTACTCTTCGAAGCCGACAACGGCCAGCATATGCAGCAGCTGATAACCGAGCACCCGCTGCCACAGGTTGTTTTAATGGATATTAATATGCCCGTGTTAGACGGCTACGGTGCCACCTGCTGGTTAAAAGACAACTATCCCACTGTAAAAGTATTGGCGCTAAGCATGTTCGAGGATGATAAGGCGGTTATAAAAATGATAAAATGCGGTGCATGCGGTTACCTGTTAAAAGAATCGAGCCCGAATGAGGTGCACGAGGCCATACAAACCATAGCCGATAAAGGCATGTACATTAACGAGCTGGTATCGGGCACTATGGTTAAGTCCATTACCTCGCCCGAGGCAGTTCCTACCTTCTCAAAGAACGAGGAGACCTTTATCCAGCTATGTTGTAGCGAACTCACCTATAAGGAGATAGCCGACCAAATGTTTATCAGCCCCCGCACGGTTGATAACTACCGCGAGGCACTTTTTCAGCGCCTCAACCTCAAATCGCGCACCGGCCTGGTACTGTATGCTATACAGAATGATCTGGTGAAGCTGTAACGATATATAGCTCTGCTACACGGTAACCACGCAAAAACTTAGCTGCCTTTTAATTTTTTAAACAGCAAGTTATATATATAATAAGTTTACCTTTATAAACACATCATGCAATTTATCGCTGCATAAAACCTCATCGGCCAGCGCTTTCACACCGGGTGTATCTTACAATGGCTAAAGCAAAAAAAGAAGATATTTCCGCTAAACAGTTCCCTATAGTGGGTATTGGCGCATCCGCCGGCGGACTGGACGCTGTAAAAACTTTTTTAAAAGCCCTGCCTGCCAACCCGGGGATGGCCTTTGTTTTTATACAACATCTAAGCCCCACTCATGAAAGTATCTTGCCGGAGATTTTACAAAAAGTAGCACCTTTCCCGGTACAGCAAATTACAGACAACATACACCTTGAGCCTGATAATTTATACATCATCCCCCAAAATAAAATTGTTACCACAACCGATGGCATTTTAAAACTTACAGCGCCGGATAAGAACAGTAAGAAAAGTAATACGATAGATCTTTTCTTTTCATCATTAGGCGTGGTTCACCAAAGCTATGCTGTGGGCATAGTTTTATCAGGCGCGTTAAACGACGGCAGCTTAGGTTTACAGGTCATTAAATCGTATGGTGGTTTAACTTTTGCGCAGGATGAAGGCTCGGCAGCGTTTGATAGCATGCCCCGTAGCGCGGTACAGGCCGGGGGTGTTGATTTTGTGCTCCCTCCAGAGCAGATTGCCCAGCATCTTATAGATATTAACCACCCTTTTACCGATTATACCCCTGATCAGATTACCGACACCATTCCACAACAGGATAACGAAACTTTTAAACAGATACTAACCGTGTTGCGCGTGCGCCGGGGGGTTGATTTTGCTTACTACAAACAAAGCACACTAAAACGCCGCATCATAAGGCGCATGGCACTAAATAAAATTGAGCGGCCGATTGATTACCTGTTTTTTTTACGCGAAAACAAAAGCGAACAGGATGCCCTGTATAACGACATGCTGATCTCTGTCACCAATTTCTTTCGTGATCCGCCAAGCTTTGAGGTTTTGTGTAGCGATATATTTCCTGCGTTAATAAATAATAAAACTGATGCCGAGCCTTTAAGGATCTGGATAGCAGGTTGCGCAACCGGCGAAGAGGCTTACTCTATGGCGATATGTCTGCAAGAAATATTAGGCGACAAAACAGCAGCTATAAAAATACAGATCTTTGCTACTGATATTTCTGAAACCGCCATTGCAAAGGCACGCACAGGCATTTACCGCGCTACAGAATTGACAGCTATTTCGGCATCGCGGTTACAGCAGTTTTTTACCAAACTTGATGGTAATTACCAGGTAAATAAAACCATACGCGACATGTGCGTATTTGCCCATCACAATTTATTAAAGGACCCGCCATTTTCTAAAATAGACCTGGTAAGTTGCCGCAATGTGATGATATACCTGGAGCCTGTATTACAAAAAAGAGCTTTAACAACTTTTAATTACTCGCTTAATGAAGGGGGGTATTTGATGTTAGGCAAATCAGAAACCATAGGCAGCAACACAGATATTTTTGCCCCTTACAACAGCACCGAAAAACTATATCGCAGAAAAGGCCCGTTGGGCCGGTTTATGACAGTTAGCTCGCCGGGGCGCGAGCGCACCTTTCGCGAAATTGATAAGATAGCGCAAAAAGATAACACAGGCACCACCGTTTTTAAGATAGCCGACGAGGCTATGCTTATCAATTTTATGCCTGCCGGCGTTTTGGTAAATGATAAATTTGACATTGTACAGTTCCGCGGGTCGACAGAAATGTGGCTGACGCCGCCAATTGGTAGGCCAAGCTTTAACCTGTTAAAAATGGCGCGCGAAGGTTTGGCTTTCGAACTGCGTAACATGCTGCACGCGGCAAAAAAAACAAACTCGCCGGTACGTAAATTCAACCTGTTTTTCAAGAATAACGATCTGCAGCATTTCGTTAATGTACAGGTATTAAAACTGCAGGAAACAGTAGAAGAGCATTACCTTATCGTATTCCAGCCGGCATCGTCAACAGGGATCCAGCCTATAATGTTTGAAAACACGCAAGCTTCGACCGAGGCCGGCACCTATAACGCTTCCGAGATCCGCATTGAACAATTGGAGCGCGAACTGATCCAAACCCGGGCAGATATGCGCATCGTATCCGAAGAGCAGGAAAGCGCTAACGAGGAGTTACAAAGCGCCAACGAAGAGCTGCTATCAGGCAGCGAAGAGTTACAAAGCTTAAACGAAGAGCTGGAAACCTCTAAAGAGGAGCTGCAAAGCACCAACGAGGAAGTACTGATCATAAACAAGGAACTGGTTGACAGGAATGAGCAGCTTAATACTGCGCGGCTGTATACCGAAGGCATCGTAAACACCATCCGCGACCCTTTGATCATACTGGATAAGGACCTCAGGGTTAAACGGGCCACAGGTGGCTTTTACACCAAATTTAAACTTACCGAAGCCGAAACAGAAGGCGCATATATCTATGAGTTAGGCAACCATCAATGGGATATCCCGGCGCTTAGGGAACTGTTGGAAGAGGTTTTGCCGGCCAAAAAGGCGTTGGCAGATATCGAGGTTACGCAAACATTCCCGGTGCTGGGTACGAAGACCCTGTGCCTTAACGCCCGCGAGATAGACAACATCCACGGCGAAAAGCTAATACTGCTGGCTATTGAAGACATCACCGCCAAACGTAAAATTGAAGACGGCCTGGTAGAAGTAGAACGCCTGCTAAGCGAAAGCAAGGAGCGGCTAAAGTTCGCGGTTGACTCGGCAGGGGTAGGTACCTGGGATTACAACCCACAGATCCGCGAGTTGATTTGGGACAAGCGCTGTAAAGAGATCTTCGACCTGCCGCCGTCAAGAACTGTTGATATCGCTTCGTTTTTCGACCTGATCCATGCCAATGATATTGACCGTGTTAAAACCAGCATAAAGCAAACCTTAACCGATGCAGACCTGGGCGAGTTCGATCTCGAGTTTCGTACCATACCTATTAATGGCAAACCCAAATGGCTCAAGGCAAAGGGGCGCGCCTATTTTAATGAAGCAGGCGAGGCCATGCGTTTTATAGGCACGCTGCTGGATATCACCGTGCAGAAGCTGATAGACGAGGCCACACGCGACCTGTTAAACAAGAAGGACGAATTTATAAGCATAGCCAGCCACGAGCTCAAAACGCCTATTACCAGCCTTAAAGCGTGCCTGCAAATGGTAGAGCGTATAACCTCTAAAACGCCCGAAATGAAACTGGCCCACAGTTTTATAGTAAAAGGCCTTAAACAAGTTGATAAGTTAGTTGAGTTGATAAAGGACCTGTTAGAAGTAACCAAGATCCAGGCAGGTAAGCTTGAGCTAAACAAAACCCGCTTTATCCTGGACGACCTGATCAAAGAGTGCTGCGAGGACCTGCAGGTACAGTCAGACAGCCATTCGCTAATTATTGAGGGCGAGCAGGTCATCGCGGTATATGCCGACAGGAACCGCATGGAGCAGGTAATCATCAACCTCATCTCAAACGCCGTTAAGTATTCGCCGGGGCAGGACAAGGTTACCATTACCGTATCCGGCCACAACCGCGAAATAAAGATAGCCATTACCGATTTGGGTATCGGCATCCCCAAAGATAAGCTGCCTTTCCTGTTCGACCGCTTTTACCGGGTTGATGACTCCTCACAACGTTACTCGGGCCTGGGCCTGGGGCTGTACATCTCGGCCGAGATTGTCAGGCGGCATGACGGCGTTATCGGCATAGAAAGCCGGCCGGGCGAAGGCTCGACCTTTTGGTTCACTATACCGGAGGCAAGTTAGGGTAGCGTTAATCTTTAATACAAAGGCGTTGCCTGCGGCCCAATTTTTTGGCGCCCCAGGCTGCTATGATGAATTTGAAAAATCTGTTCATCCTATAAAAAGCGCGAAGCCGCTAAATTGTTTTAGCCAGCCAATAGCCAACAATAAGCGCAATGATGATGAGGACGAACATGATATATTGCCGGGTTTGCAGGGCCTTGATGGTTTTATTCAGATCGGCCACCTGCGATTGATTGGCCAGCTTTTCGTTTTGCAGGCGCATGTTTTGTTGCTGTAATTTGGCCAGCGTGCCACCTACCTGGGTAGGTTGTTGTTGCTCGGCCCGGTGGCGTTTAGTGAAGCCGCCTTCTTTTAAAAACTTTTCGCCTTTGGGTTTCAAGATCAGTTTTTCGGGTAACTCGTAGTGGCCGGGCTTACCTTTTTCGGCAACCAACCCCTCGCGGGCCAGGGCCTGTACCATGGCAAAGGCTACGGCTTCGTCGCCGTCAAACAATTCCATCAGCTGCCCGCGCGTCAGGCTGTCGGGCACGCCAAAGGCAGCCAGCAGGGTGTCGAGCATTTCGCATTCGTATTCATTCAGGTCAGTCATCCCTGCAAATTTCGTAAAATTATTGAGAACACGCATTTTGTTGGTAATAACACAGATGCGTTAGGGTTCCGATAGGTGTCGGGAGAAATGGATACTCCGAAGGAGGCCTTCGGACCGCCTTTTTGCAGTGGCAGTCCCGATAGCTATCGGGATAAGTTGCAGTGGCGGGGCTATTTGCGAATACATACACACCGAAGGCCAGCCACCTGACAAGAGTTTGGATGCGCATCAGAAAGCAAGAAGGTAGCCTATTACGGACTAATGATTAATAATTCCGGGGAAGTTTAGTTAACTCATCATGGATATGCTGCTCCCAAATAAACTGGTACCCGTATTCGCGCGAGTGGGTGCTTTGGGTATCGTACTTAGTTTCCATATCGCGCCATTCGTCAAATACTTTTTTGTATATCGCCTGGATCTCTTCGCGGTAATTGGCCGTATAAGTGGCCGAGTTTAGCGCCTGTGCAAGCTTGCGGGCGTAGAGTTCGGTTATATCAAAGTGCAGCTGCTCGTGGCTTAACAGGTCCTTATTGGTTTGTCCCTTGCGTTTCCACGACGCCTGCGGGTTAAACATACAGTGTATTTTAAAGCTCAGCACGTGTGTGGTATCGCGCATACGGTGCTGCCACTCGTATTTAATATAAGAACTTGTGGAGGCACTGCTGGAGTTATCATCTGGCACGGCTCCCTGGAAGTCTTTCCAGGTTAAGGGGCGGTCTTTTTGCCATTGTATTTCTTGCGCCTTTGCGGGGCTTGCGCAATAAAGCAATAATATCAGTAACACTATTCTAAAAAATTGCATATAACAGGTTTGGTGTTACTAATATAGCGAATGGTGATTAGAGAATAGTGATTGGTTGATTATAATTTAGAAAAAGCTTTTAACGCAAAAAAGCCTCCATTCTTACGAATGAAGGCTTTATAAAATTGGGCA
>JAZKBY010000006.1:0-67604 GCA_040388395.1 Bacteroidota bacterium
TTCATCTGGTCTTACCTCTACCATAGTTTATTTTAATTTTGAGATTTTAATTATTCAATTAAACGATGCCTTGGGCAAAGTTCTTTTTCAATTTTTTCAAGTTATTCGCAATACTGGTATCAACCTGCTTGTCGCCAACGGTTAAAACAAAACCGCCAATTAATTCAGGATCAACTTTAGCTTCTAAAAATACTTCGCCGCCTACTGCTGTTTTTATTTCGGCAAGTATCTTGGCTTTATTAGCTTCTGATAGTGTAGTTGCCGATACTACGGTAGCTTGCGTAATATGCTTTAAAACATCATACTGGTTAACAAACTCGTGCGCGGTGGTATATAATACGTCACCACGGCCCTTGTTTATCATCAGCTTAAAAAAAGCAAGGGTTACCTTGTTCATCTTATCTTCAAACAAAGCGGTAAGGATGGCCAATTTTTTTTGATGCGATATGATAGGATTACTTAACACCGCAACTAATTGCGCATTTGCCCTTAAGGTTTTCAGGAAAAACAACATATCATTCTTTACATCCTCAAGAGCTTTTTGCTCCTGCGAAAGATCAATGATTGATTTGGCGTACCTGGCTGCTACCGTTAATTCTGACATATTTTTTTAGTTGTGAGTGATGAGTTGTGAGTTGTGAGTATAAAAACTCATTACTCAAAACTCACTACTCAATACTTACAATTTAACTTCTTTTAAAAGCTGGCTAACCAACTCATCTTGTTTTTGCTGATCTGCTAATTGCAGTTTCAATACTTTCTCAGCAATTTCTAATGACAATGATGCTACCTGGTTCTTCACATCAGCCATAGCAATAGCTTTTTGGTTATTGATCTCTATACGTGCCATTTCAATCATGCGTGCACCTTCGGTGTGCGCAGCTTCTTTAGCATCGCTAATAATTTGATCTTTAACTTTCTTAGCTTCGTGCAAGATCACATCGCGCTCGGCACGGGCTTGTTTTAATAAAGCTTCGTTCTCGCTGGTTAAACGAGACATTTCTTCTTTAGCCGCTTCTGCTTTAAGCAATGAGTCCTCAATAGAACGCTCTCTTAAATAAATGGCCGCCATGATAGGCTTCCAGGCAAATTTAGCCAGCAACCAAAATAATATCGCGAACGATACTGTGGTCCAAACTAACAAGCCAATTTCCGGGGTTACTAACGGATTCATTTTTTATATGATAATATATTTAAAAAATCAATTTAAATAACCGTACCTGTTGCCAACCGCTACAGGTACGGTTAAAGTTTTCTCTTAGCCTCTAAGGCCTAAGAATGATACTACCACACCGAACAAAGCAGCACCCTCAACAAGGGCAGCAGCGATAATCATTGCAGTTTGGATCTTTGCAGCAGCTTCAGGCTGACGTGCGATACCTTCAACGGCTTTACCACCGATTTGACCGATACCAATGCCGGCTCCGATTACTGATAGACCTGCACCAAGTGCAGCGATACTTCCAATCATTGTTTTAAATTTAAAAGTTAATATATGTATTATAGTTATTTACTGTTTATTAGTGGTGAGCTTCCTCAATTGCAGTACCGATAAATAACGCGGTAAGCAATGTAAAGATGAACGCCTGTAATGCCGCAACCAATAGCTCAAGCACATCCATAAATACTACGAATGCTACTGATACCGGTGCAATATATAATGATTTGAAAACAAATATCAATGATATTAAGCTTAATACAATAATGTGGCCCGCAGTAATGTTAGCGAACAAACGAATCATCAATGCAAACGGGCGGGAGATAATACCTACCAACTCAATAACCCACCATAAAGGCCAGATCCATTTTGGTACACTTGCCGGTACGAAAATGTGCGCCCAGTAATGTTTGTTACCGTTTAGGTTAACCATTAATAAGGTGATAACCGATAACACCAAAGTTACCGCAATGTTACCCGTTAAGTTTGAACCACCCGGGAAGAAAGGCACTAAACCAATTAAGTTGTTTATCCATATAAAAAAGAATACGGTTAACAACAATGGCATAAATTTTTGGTATTTGTACCCGATGTTTGGTCGGGCGATATCGTCACGAACAAACAATATAATTGGCTCCATAAAAGACTGTAAGCCTTTTGGCGCTTTACCAACGTTTTTCTTGTAAGCTGATGAAACAGCTAAGAATATAATAAGCAGGAACAGGATAGACATCCACATGCTTATTACGTTACGGGTGATAGAAAGATCAGTAACGCCGGTTGATTTAAATACTGTTGAGCTTGGTGTTAATTCGCTACCTGCACCAACAACATTTATTTTATCGTTAACTAAACGGTAGGTGTAATATTTACCGGTATAGTCTGCATGGCCATGCTCGAAATGAGCAGACGAGAATATTTCTAATCCTTTATTAGTATATAATATAACAGGCAGCGGGAATGCGGTTGCACCACCAATATGGAAATAATGCGAATCGGCAATGTGCTCTAAAATAACTTCGCTTGGCTCAAATGATTTTTCGCCGTGCTCACCACCTTCTTTACCTATTGCTTCTTCAGTAGCGTGGGCAATACCTGTGGTGACAGTATCAGTGGCGTGTTTAGCATTTTCGGCAGCATGTTCCTGCGAAAATGCCGGAACAGAAAACGCACTCAGCGCTAAAAAAACGCAGAAAATTTGCAGTTGTGTAAAAATTTTTGATTTCAAAATTGAGCTTTTATACATCTAAATAAAGTTTTTTACTTTAAATTTTGGTTGCGCAAGTTACGCAACAAAACATAAATTTCAAAGCCCGTATTTAAGAAATATAAATAGAAAAAATCGGCCATAAAAATGGGCTTGTCAACCTTGTGTTTTAACACAAAAACAAGGATGAAAACAAGGCACGCCAACAGCTTAAAAACAGTTGCCGCCATAAACACCTGGGCATATATTTCGGGGTCAATAGACTGTGAAACCAGTACTGCTATTAGTGCCAAAAGGGTTAATCCGCCAACAAAACCAAACAGCAGCCAAAACTGCGGGATAAGCCAGTTTTGGTTACCTGTGTATATTAAACACAAAGGGCCCACTGCCATAAGCACCGTAAATAATAAAAACGGGACGATTTTAGGGAGGATATTTTTCAACTTTTTAAAGATCTGATAATAATAAATAATGAGATGAATACACCAACAAGCGACAATACTGCCGTAACCCACTTGGTGGCATGGGCGGCTGCTTCGTCAATTTTATAACCGGCAAAAGTAAATATGCCAATAATAGCCAGCATCTGGAAAGCTATACCTATAAACTTGCCATAGTTAGTGCCGGTGTTATCGGCATCGGGCCCATTATTTTGTTGGTTTTTTGACATGCGCAAATTTATTAAATCCTATTGCATAATGTTTACTAAATTAGCATTGCTTTTATAACCACAGTTTGAACTTGAGGCGCAGCTATATATCTACTATAAATAAGCAAGTTAGTTTTTTAGGATTGGTACTGATACTGCTTGCCGCAGGCTGTTCTTTCGAAAAAAAGACGGGCTTTAATCGCGCCATGCAAAATTTAACGGCACATTATAATACCTTATATAATGCTAACGAGATCTTGCGCCAAAAACTGGAAACCTACGCCAATACGTATATTGACGATTACGGCAATATTTTAAGTGTGTACCAGGATACCGTTGCACACACCGACGCAGTTGATAAAGAACTGGAAGCCGCCATATTTAAAGCGAATAGTATTATAAACGAAAAAGAGCAAAGCCATTATGTTGGCGATGCTTACCTGGTTTTGGGTAAATCCAATTTCTTAGCCGGTAAATATTTTGACGCAGTTGAATTTTTTAGCTACGTGATACGATCGTACCCTAAAGATTTTACGCTTACGCAGGAAGCAGCAGCCTGGAAAGTTCGTGGCCTGCTATATTTAAACAATAAGAGAGAAGCTATGCTGGCGTTAGATTCGGCTAACGCTAATATCCCGCCCAAAAAACACATATCTGCCGAGGTTTATGCTGCGACAGCACAATATGATATAAACACCAAAAACTATGTCGATGCCGAAGCAGCGATCAAAAAGGCTATATATTATAGCAGGGACAATAATGAAAAACTACGCTGGACATTTATCCTGGGTCAATTACAGGAACTGAATAACGAAACCACCGATGCTCTAACCAACTATAAACGTATTGCCAAAAGCAATGCTTCGTTCGAGATGGCATTTAATGCCAATTTAAACCGCATCCGTGTGGAAGATATGCGCGACGGCATTAAAAGAGATCGCGTTAGCCTGTTATTGAGTTTATTAAAAGACGAGAACAACTTAGATTTTAACGACCAGATCTATTACCAGGTGGCGCAGATCTACGCGGCAAATAAGGATATGCCTAAGGCGTTAAAATATTACCAGTTGTCTGCACGCAGCAGTTTAAAAAATCAAAACCAAAAAGGGCTATCCTACCTGCGCCTGGCCGATATAGACTTTAATATAAAAGCCGATTATGTTAATGCTAAAAAATATTATGATAGCACCTTAACCAACCTGTCGCCTAACTACCCGGGGTATCAGTTTATCCAAAAGAAAAGCAATAATTTACAGTTATTGGTGGACAGGTTGCAGATAATAGCGCGCGAAGACACACTACAACAGTTAGCGAAACTGGATGAGCCAACGCGCCTTAAAGCAATTGACTCGATGGTGAGCGCCTATATTTTACAACAGCAGGCCATAATAGCTAACAACAATACTATCGCGGCAGCTAATAACCCGTTTAATAACAGGGGCGCCGCACCTTTAGCCATGGCTACCACCGGAAGCAGTTTTTATTTTTATAACGCCGCCGCGGTAAGCCAGGGATCGAACGATTTTAAACGGAAGTGGGGTAACCGTAAGCTGGAAGATAACTGGCGAAGGGCCAATAAATCCAACGGCACACCGGCAAGTAATCCTAATAATTTAACCGGGGTGCAAAGTGCTGCGGCGTCTATGACCGACCCGGATGCGCCGACAACGGGTGCCTTAGCAATCAATAAAACTAATACAACGGCCGGGGGCTACAGGCAGGATCTTTTACAAAATCTGCCGCTTACGCCTGTATTGCTTGCACAATCAAACACGCGGGTGTACAATGCTTATTTAGATATAGCCAACTTTTATCGCGATATATTAGAAGATAAAAAGGAAGCTGTTAACAATTATGAATTCCTTTTAGCAAAGTATCCTAACGACCCAAACAAGGCGCAGATATATTATAGCCTTTACAGGTTGTATAGCGATACCGATCCGGCAAAATCAACTGCTTATAAAAACAGGTTGCTAAAAGAATATCCTGAAACTGTTTTCGCTAAAGTGATCATCGACCCTGATTACAGCAAAAAACTGGATGATAAAGACGCACAGCTTACTGACGCTTATAATGGTGTTTATGCTTTATATAGTCAAAAAAAATACGCGCAGGTTATTAGCAGTACTGATAGTTTGGTAAAGCAATATCCTAATAACAAATTGTTGGTGCAATTATATTACCTGCGGGCAATTTCGTCGGGGCATTTACAGAAGGTTGAACCTTTCCGCACCGAAATGCAGCAAATAGTTGACACCTACCCTAACGACCAGCTGATAACACCCTTAGTTAAAGAACATTTAGCATATGTAGCTGCTAACGCTGCAGAGTTAGCCACCCAAACTTATGCAATAATGAGCACTGATACCGCAGGGGCCCTATTTACGCCGCCTGTTGAATACCAGAAAGATGCAGTATTTAATCGTAACCGCACCTTTGCCCAGATACAGGTGATAGAAACGCCGGTTGTTAAACCTGCACCACAGACTCCTGTGGTAACCAAGCCAGGCACAGGCGCTGTAACAACAGCACCTGTTACCGCTAAGCCCGCCCTTAAAGTTGTATCGGCACAATTTAATGAGCGCGACAGTACCAAGTATTATTTTGTAGTAAATGTAAACACCGGCACAACAGATCTGTCCTCATCACGTTTTGGGATAGGGCAATTTAACCGGGCCAATTTTCAGTCGGGCAATATAAGGCATAATTTAAAAAACGTAGGGCGGGATAATCAGCTGATTTACGTAGGGCGTTTTTATAGCATTAAAACCGTTAAAGATTATGCAAGAGCTATTATCCCCATAATGCCGGATATAATGAAGGTACCTAAGGATAAATACAGTTTTTTTATAATAACCCAAGAAAATCTGGATAAATTAGCCGGCAAGAAGTTATTGGATGATTATATTGAATATTACCAACAAACCCTATTAAAATAATGATCGTTAAATTATCGCCCCAGGATATAAAGAAGTACAACTGGTATATCTGGAAGTTTGTTATAGCCTGTTTCGCATTCGTTGTGATATTGATAGCCGCTACAACATTTGGTGCGTTTGGCCCGCTACCAACATTACGCGACCTGGAGAACCCTAAAAGTGACCAGGCATCAGAGATACGATCGTCTGACGGGCAGATCCTTGGGAAATATTATACAAAAAACCGCTCAAGCGTGCCTTTTAAAGATATTTCGCCCAATGTAATAAGTGCGTTGGTGGCTAAAGAAGATAATCATTTTTACTCTCACTCGGGCATCGATTTTTGGCGTAATTTTACCAGTATCCTATACACGCTAACAGGCCATACACAAGGTGGAAGTACCATTACCCAACAGTTAGCAAAAAACCTTTTTGCGGGCGAGCCCCCTGCAACCAACCCTTTTAAGCGTATCATTCAAAAATTGAAAGAACTGGTTATTGCGGTAAGAATTGAAAAACATTATACTAAGCAAGAAATTATCACCATGTATTTAAACACGGTTGATTTTGGGTCGAACACGTTTGGAATCAGTTCGGCGGCAAGCACTTTTTTTAATACCACGCCCAATAAATTAGATGCCGGACAGGCGGCAACTTTAATACAAATACTTACCTCAACAACAAAAAACTCACCGGTTAGGCATCCCGAGAGAGCCTTGCGTAATCGTAATTTCACTTTGGACCGAATGGTGCAGGAGGGCTATTTAACAGCAGAGGAAGCCGAGCAATGCAAAGCAAAATCTTTGGAATTGGACTATAACCCTACCAACCATACTGAAGGTTTAGCACCATACTTCAGAGCTGTGTTAAGAGATGATGTTAAAAAAATCTTAACAACTGTAACTAAAGCCGACGGCACCCCATATGATATAGACCGCGACGGCCTGAAAATATATACTACTATTGACGCTAACATGCAGCTATATGCCGAAGAGGCACAACGCGAGTGGATGCGCGACCTGCAGGGACAGTTTAACTCACAATGGAAGGGAGTTAAGTTGGCTGACAAGATCAAGAATTTTAAGTTGCTGATAGACCAGGGGATCCACCAATCAGACCGTTACAGACAATTAAAAGCCGAGGGTATGGATGAGGAAGATATCATCAATAACTTTAACACACCCGACACGCTAAACATTTTTACCTGGCGCGGCGATAGGGATACCATGATGAAGCCTGTGGACAGCATTCTTTATTGTAAAATGTTACTGCGTAATGCTGTAATGAGTATGGACCCAACCACAGGCTATGTTAAAGCTTGGGTTGGCGGTATAAACTTCGAGCATTTTAAGTATGACCAGGTAAAACAAGGCGCAAGGCAGGTTGGATCGACCGCTAAGCCGTTTACTTACGCTAAGGCTATTGAAAATGGCTATTCACCATGCATGCCGGTAGAGAATGTTCCGGTATCTTTTCCTGATTTTCCCAACCCTGACGGTACACCATGGGTACCAGGTTCATCACCGTTAGAGACCTTACCCGGTTCGATAACATTACGCACAGCATTGGCCCACTCGCAAAACTGGGTAACAGCTTATGTTATGAAAGAGATAGGCCCCCAACCCGTTATGGAGTTAATAAAGAAAATGGGGATTCATAACCCCGTACCGGCATATCCAAGTATTTGCCTGGGGGTATTTGATGCAACAGTAATGGACATGACGGCGGCCTACTCGGCCTTTGTTAACCATGGTGTTTGGACAGAGCCCACCTATTTATTACGTATAGAGGATAAAAACGGTAACGTTATATTTAATTATACGCCAAAGGTTAAAATGGTAATGAACGACCAGGTTGCCTATGTAATGGTTGATATGTTACGCAGCGTGGTAGACCAATCTGGAGCTACAGGTAACCGCATCCGTTGGAAATATAATTTCACCAACCCTATCGGCGGTAAAACAGGCACTACATCTGATAACTCGGATGGTTGGTTCATTGGCATAACTCCTAAACTGGTTACCGGCGTTTGGACAGGCTGCGAGAACCGCGATTTTCACTTCCGTACAACACGCATGGGCGAGGGTTCCAACTCCGCGCTGCCTATTTTCGCGCTTTATCTAAAAAAGGTATATGCCGATCAGTCCCTGGGCATCAAAAAGAATTTAGATTTTGAACTGCCTAAAACCGGATTAACCACAGTGTTAGATTGTGATGCCTACACACAGCAACAAAAGGGGACTAACGAGGTTGAGAAGAAACTGAGTTTTTAATTAAGTTCATTAGCTCAATGGTTCATTAGTTTATTGGTGAATAGTTTGATAAATTGATTGTTTATGAGTTACCACAATCTGGAAGATTTAAAAGTTTATCAATTAGCTGAGAGTTTTAGCGACGAAGTTTGGTTCATTGTACATGGATGGGACTACTTTGCGAAAGAAACTGTTGGAAAGCAAATCGTTCGATCTGCCGATTCAATTAGCGCGAATATAGCAGAAGGTTATGGCAGATTTCATTATAAAGAGAATAGAAACTTCTGCTATTTCAGCCGAGGGTCAATAATAGAAACCAAAGGTTGGCTGAAAAAATCGAAAAATAGAAGCTTATTATCCGAAGAACAGTTCAATGAGTTATTTGAAAAGCTCCAAATTATTCATATTAAATTAAACGCTTACCTCAAGTTTATTGGTAAATCACCAGCCGATAAACAGGCCCAATGAACTAATGAACCAGTGAACTAATGAGCCAATTTGATTACCGCGCTGCCTTAAAAAACATCCCCCATAAACCCGGGGTATATCAATATTGGAACGAGGAGAAAGAACTCATCTATATAGGTAAGGCAAAGGACCTACGTAACCGTGTAACTTCATACTTTAATAAAGACACCAATGTAAATGCCAAAACGCGGGTGCTGGTATCCAAAATCCGCAACATAACATTTACCATTGTTGATACCGAAATTGATGCCTGGCTGTTGGAAAACAGCCTGATAAAAAAACACCAGCCACGCTATAACGTAATGCTCAAGGACGATAAAACTTATCCCTGGATCATTATTAAAAATGAAAACTTCCCACGCATATTCTGGACAAGGCGCATTGTAAAAGATGGCTCAAAATATCTGGGCCCGTATGCTTCCGTTAGTATGATGCATGCCATTTTAGGCTTGATAAAAGAAACCTATCCCCTGCGCACCTGTAGCCTGGCACTTACCAGGCAAAATATTGATGCCGGCAAATTTAAGGTTTGCCTGGAGTACCAGTTAGGTAATTGCAAGGGCCCCTGTCAAAATTATCAATCAGAAGATGATTATGATAACAGCATTGAGGAAATTACGGATATTCTGAATGGCAAAATTGGCGGCGTGCTTCGCCGAATGAAATCCGAGCTGACCAACGCCATAGGCAGCATGAACTATGAGTTGGCGCACCGCTTAAAACGTAAGTTCGACCTACTGGAAAATTACCAGAGCAAATCAACGGTAGTTAACTCGTCAATTACCGACGTGGATGTGTTCAGCATAGCTTCCGAGGAAAAGATAGCGTTTGTAAATTTCCTGAAAGTGATGAACGGCACCATCATCCAAACCCAAACAATCGAACTTAAAAAACGACTGGATGAAAGCGATGAGGAACTATTAGAATTAGCCATTGGCGAATTCAGGACCAGGTATAACAGCACATCAAAAGAAATAATAGTACCGTTTAAAATCGACCTTGATGACGATGCTTTAAAATTTACAGTACCCAAATTAGGCGAGAAAAGAAAGCTGCTTGACCTGTCGCAAAAAAATGTGCAGTTCTTCAAAAAGGAACGCATTGACCAATACGAAAAACTAAATCCCGAGGTCCGTACCGAACGCCTGTTAACACAAATGATGAAGGACCTGCGGATGAACCAACTACCCCGTCACATCGAATGTTTTGATAACTCAAACTTCCAGGGTAAGTACCCGGTATCGGCTATTGTGGTGTTTAGAGACGGTAAGCCTTCTAAAAAAGATTATCGCCATTTTAATGTTAAAACCGTTGTAGGCCCTGATGATTTTGCGACTATGGAAGAGGCTGTTTTTAGGCGCTATCGTCGCGTTTTGGATGAAGACACCGGATTGCCTCAATTGATAGTAATTGATGGCGGTAAGGGCCAGTTATCGTCAGCAATGAAGAGTTTAAAGCTATTGGGGATAGAGAAACAAGTTACCATCATTGGCATAGCCAAACGTTTGGAAGAACTGTACTATCCCGGCGACCAGTTCCCGATGTATTTGGATAAAAAGTCGGAAACGTTGAAAGTAATTCAGCACCTGCGAGATGAGGCTCACCGTTTTGGCATAACCTTCCACCGCAAAAAACGCGATAAAGGTACACTTGCCACCGAATTGGAACTAATTGAAGGCATTGGCAAAACCACTGCCGAAAAGCTATTGAAATACTTCAAATCTGTAAAAAAGATCCGCGAAGCAAACGAGGATACTTTGATGGAAGTGGTAAACCTCAAACAAGCCAAAGCTATATTGGATTATTTCAACGGCAACGGATTGGAAAGTCAAAATTAAAAAGTTAAAATTCAAAAAAATTCCAGATCGCTATAAAATGAAAAAGTCAAAACTTTATAAGGTTTTGACTTTTTCATTTTGACTTTTAACTTATTAATATTGCCATAAATTAAGTTCAAAGTCCATCAGGCCTTTCTTAATTTTTTCAGACTCATATAAGCGGTCTATGCCGGTGGCGTAGTCCTGGATACGCAGATCCTGATCGTTTGATACTTTAACAACGTAAGCATGGAACAAGCGTTTCAAGAATATGTCATCAAAGCTAAGATCCGTAGCGTCGTTATTACGGTTAAATGCTTCCTTGGTAACCAATACCTGTCGGGCAGCCGGGAAATAAATCCAGAATGCCGGTTGGTAGGCTAAGTTTCCACCTCCTGCAACACGTGGCCTTACCATTGGCGCTATCCAGATAATGCGCGGCTCAAATACAGAACGCTGTTTATCAAACACCCAATCTTCTTTAATACGGAATTTTATAACGCTATCGGCCTGGAATTCGCCGGCCACTACTTTTGAACCTGTTTTTTCGCCGGTAGTTTTGTCAATAATATTCACAACCGAGCTGTCAGCCATTGCAGCTCTTGCTTTTTCAGGTGTTAATCTTACAGAGAAACCGTCGCCGTCATCTTTACCCTGAGTTGGATCGTAAGCTGTTAACTCGCCTGCCGCAATAGCATCCATCAACACATCAATTAAACGCGCTTTTGGCGATCCTAAATAAGCGTTAACTTTTTCGCGCAGGTCAATTTCTTCCCAAACACGTTTTTTAAATACTACATCAGATTCGCGCAGGTTAGCGTAAGCGGTTACCTTATTATGTTCGATATTGCTTTTTTTGTAATAACCATCCAAAGGCCTGTCAAACGGTTTAGCCGGATCGGCTGTTATAGGCGCGTCAGTTATCTTTTTACTGGTATCAACCGTTGATGTTTGCTTGTTGGCTGCACCACCTGTTAAAGCCGGTGGCCTAACCGCAGTTCCTTTTTTCACAACCGGTTTTTTAGCTGCAGGTTTTTTACCCTTAGTTTGTGCAAACGATGCCACACAAGCTAAACAAAGTACAACTAATAAAATTCTCTTTTTCATATACTTATTAATTTGCAGTAAATAAAATTGGGTCTAAACCACGTTGTGTGCCATCGGGCCCTACCGCTATAATATCCTGGAACACGATCCTCGAACCTGGCGAAATAGTATTCATTGCCTTGTGCATATCACCTGATAACTGGTTGCCGACAGCTGTATAAGTTAATACATCCTGGCGTGGCTTCATTACAACTAAAGTAAAACGTGTCACATTAAACCTTGCATCAAACTCAAAGCCTTCCAACTTAGCAAAAAGTGCGTCCTGTGATTTCAAATTTGCAGAAGACGTTGTTCCGCCTGATTTACCACCAAACTCCGGCTTTGGATCGGGTATACGTTTTACCCGGAATAAAGTTGAGCCTAAAGCCATAACCTTTCCTTTTGATACCTCGCCCGATACGTTTACCGTAGCTGTGCCTATAGAAGTAACCGTTGCAACATAACCATTACCTGATGGCGAAATACTACCACCTGTCATGGTTACTTTAATATCTTTTTTAGCTATACCGGGTGCCGATACCGAAACCGGGTTTGGCACACCAATATATAATACGTTCATTTTATCAGGCGATACTACTGCCGATGGACGCGCCACTGTATAAGTTTGCGGCTGAGTTTCGTATGGTTTAACAGAACCGTCATTTTGTTTAACAAGTATTTTACCAATCCAAGTGTGAACTCCTTCCGTACCTGTACTGCCAACATATTTACCACGGCCTGCTTCAGTAGGCAATTTATTGCCATCAACAGAAATTGTTGGTGATGATTTTGAATCAGACGCGGTTAAAAAAACCTCGGCTGTATATGGCTGGCCAACCAATACATAGCTTGTTGGCGCAACGGCTACAGCATTAAACTGATCAAGGTTAACAACTGCCTGGTCTACCTCGCCTAAGATCTTTTTAACAACCTCGTTCTCGGCGTTTTTAGTATCTGATTGTATTTTGGTTAAAGCGGTCATAGCTGCACCCATTGGCATACCCTCGCCAAAGTTAGCTTCTTCCCAGGTTTTGTTTTGGAAACCTGTACGATGCGGAGGCGCAACAGCCTGTAACGGCAATTTAACACCACCACGCTCCCTCACATTAAGCAAACCTAATAACGCTTCACGTGTTTGGTCAATCTTTTTATGAAGATCATACGCGTGGTGTTTCCTGTTAACCATTAAATCAACCGACACATCAAGATCCTCGCGACCTTTATAGTCATTTATAGCTTCTTCAAAACCGCCGGTTGCGTCAACCAACATTTTCTTTAAAGAGTCAACGTAGGTATTCAATTCATCAGCAAGTTGTTTTGCTTTTTGGGCTCTGTCGTATATAGGCTTGGCCCTTTCAGGCTGCTCCTTCAGTTTAGTCTTTTCAAACGCAGCAAAGGTGTTATCAATACCAACCTGCACATTTGTTTTTGATGCCGTTAAACTGTCACTGATGTTTTTAAAAGCATCAAGTAAACTATCGGGTACATCAAGGGCAATAAGGCCCAGCAATACAAGGTATAAAATACCCATCATCCGCTGCCTTGGGGTTTGTTTACCTCCAGCCATTTGTTATATATCTTTTTTTGTATTGTTTAACATATTGTTTACTAACGCGCTTATGATTGGCGTGGCTGGTTCATTGCTGTTAACATATTGCCGTAAATAGAATTTAACGACGATAAGTTTTTGGCTAATCTACCCACTTCTTCTTTAAATTGTTTTGAATCTTCTAACGACTCGTTAAAGTTGTTCATGGTTAATGATAAGTTTTGGTAAAACTTATTCATCGACTTTAAATGCGCGCTTGAATCCTGCAACTCTAACTCGTAAACAGCATTTAATGCCGATAGATTTTTAGCTAAGCTATTCACCTGGTCGTGGTATGCTTTTGAGTCGACATTGGTATTGGCCAATTCTAATAAATTGCCTGATGCCTTATCAAATGATCCTGTTAACTTATCATAGCTTTGTGTAGCCTCTTTTACTTTAGCAGTAAATGCTATAGTAGCTTCGCCCGCGTCAGTAACCTTTGATATGGCGTTAACCTTATCTCCAAAAGTTCTTAAACCTTCGGCAAGGCTGCCAACCAGTTCCGGGCCAATTTTGGCTTCTTCTAACATTTTATCTAAAGCTGCGGTGCTTGATAAACCGCCGCCAACAGCTTTTTGTGACGATTTTGGTAATTCGCCATTAAAATCATGCGCCAATTCAGGATAGGCTCTTGTCCAGTCTATCTCTGTTTCATCGCGTTGAAATCCTAATATAAAAAACAACACAGCTTCTGCGCCTAATCCAATCGATATAAATAAACCACCGAATGGTAAATGTTGAATTTTGAAAAGCAATCCTATAATAACTACTGTTGCACCCCATGATACAACGTTATTAATGCCATATGGTTGTTTCTTGCCCTTGCCTGCCATAAAATTTTAGTAAATATTTAAGTTTTTTGGTTTTATATTAATTAGCGCTTGTCTCTTAAGTCGCGGCCCTGGAAGTGTGTTACACAACGGAAACCGATGTATGATTTGGCGCTGTCCTGGTACTCATAACTACGTGAAGAGTTTTGCAAGAAATAACCAACATCTTTCCATGAACCGCCGCGTACTACTTTACGCTTCATTACTTCCGGATCAACTCCCTTAGCCTCATAATTAAATGTAGGTGCCAGGTCATTAACAAATGTTGATGCTGACGGATCAAATGCAGACTGGGTCCACTCGGCAACGTTACCTGCCATATTGTACAGGCCAAAGTCGTTAGGGAAATATGATTTTACTTTTACCGTGTAAGTACCGCCATCGTCTGAGTAGTTACCACGGCCCGGTTTAAAGTTTGCAAGTAAACAGCCTTTTGCATTTTTAATGTAAGGGCCACCCCAAGGATAATCAGTACCTATCCTGCCACCACGTGCAGCATATTCAAACTCATTTTCGGTTGGCAACATATAAGGCGCACGTTTGGCCTGGTGCCTTGATTGTTTGTATGCCTCATTATAACGTGTGCGCCATATTGTAAATGCACGTGCCTGTTTCCAGGTAACACCCACAACAGGATAATCTTTAAATGATGGGTGCGAGAAGTAACCCTCAACCATTGGCTCATTTGCGGCGTAAGAAAAATCTGATAACCAAACAAGCGTATCAGGATAAACCGCTACGGTATCACGCAAAATGAAATCCGAACGCTTTTTTGTTTTATCGTTCTTATAATTCGCCGCTTCGCGCAATAAAGGCATAGCGTAGTTATATTTTAACAAACGTACGTCTAACTCATTACGGTCAAACACACGGTCATCACCCTGGTAATACATGTTTTGCAATTTGGCTGCATTGGCATCAACGCCTTTTTTAGGGCCTCTGCCCCATACAGGATGTTGGCTTACATATTTCCAGTTGATATATTTTTTTCCTGACGGATTAGGTACTGCGGCCGCGGCGCCCCTGCCGGTTGGCGCACCAAAGTAGTATTTAGGATCGTTTAAATATTGTGTAATAGCTATTGAATCTCTAACCCAGTTTACAAACTGCCTGTACTGGCTGTTTGATATTTCTGTTTGATCCATAAAGAATGCCGGTATAGTAACCTGTTTGGTTTGAGCTATCTGGGCAAAGGTAATGTCCTGATCGGTTTGTCCCATTAAAAAGGTACCGCTGGGGATGTAAGCCATGCCCACAGGCACTTCAGAAGTTGCTGAAGAGCTGTATTTAACGCCAATAGCTTCCCCTCTGTTATCGCCACCACCGCCACCGAGGCCCGGGCATCCCTCTAAAACTACTACACCAACTAAACCTATTATTAAAAAGTATATCTGCTTCATTTTTTACAAATCAAAATCCGGCCATAAAAATACAACCCAAAAAGACCCCCGAATATATAAAATTTGCTACATCAAACCGCAAAAAATGTTTTATATAATAAAAAATAACATTTTTTAAACTACAAGGCAAATTCATTAACGATAGAACAAATTGGTGTTTTATACCAAACCCCTTTAAATTAATTAGTTATAACTGTAAATGTTTACTGGTGATGTTATACGGTAAAATACAAAAAATGTTGCAGCGAGGATCAAAAAATTGTTAAAAAAATTATTTGTTTGCTTGTTTACAGTATTGCTCTATTGCCATTGTCATGGATGGAGCAGCCGGAGTTGGTGCCGGGATATCCAAAATTAACCCCGCCTCAAGCACTGCTTTATGGGTTGTTGCGCCAAATGCTGCTATGCGGGTATTGTTTTGTTTAAAGTCAGGAAAGTTTTTATATAATGACTGGATGCTTGACGGGCTAAAAAATGCTATAATATCGTAGAAAACTTCAGCCAGATCGCTTAGGTCACTGCATACTGTACGGAATAATACCGCAGGGGTAAAATTATAGCCGTTCTCTAACAAAAAGCGTTGGGTTTCTTCGGCAGCAACGTCAGAGCAAGGGTAAAGGAATTTTTCGTTCGAATGTTTTTTAAGCACCTCGGCCAGGTCGGTAGCCGTTTGTTTGCCAAAAAATATTTTGCGTTTACGATACTGGATATATTTTTGAAGATACAACGCGATAGTTTCAGATAAGCAGAAATATTTCATTTCTACAGGCACTTCAAAGCGCATTTCTTCGCAAATGCGGAAGAAATGATCTGCCGAGTTACGGCTGGTAAATATAACCGCAGTAAAATCTGCAAGGTTGATCTTATCCTTACGAAAATCTTTGGCCGGCACACCCTCAACATGAATAAATGACCTGAAGTCAATTTTAAGATTATGCTTCTTAGCCAGTTCAGTATATGGATTTTTATCGTTTTCGGGCTTAGCTAAAGTAACCAATATACTTTTTACCTTTTTCTTTCTATCTTCCAAATCTGTTAGTATAAAACCTAAAAATTATATATTCAGTGCCTTAATTAATATTAAAATAGGGCAAATTTCGAGGGCACAAAGATAGATAAATAAATAAAATTTATGAAATCGAAAATTTGAAATAATATTAACGCTGCTGCGCAGGTAAAGCCAGGTAAAAATTATTACAATTAATACAATGGCGATTGCCAGCAATATAGGTATAAATTGGGCGGCCAGTAAGCTAAAACATACAGTAACCGGTAAAAAAACAAATGCAATATTAAAGTAGGTCAAGTAAAGGACTGAAACATACTCTGTTACCAGTTTTTGGATGTCAAAAATAAATCCTATAAACTTTAGTACCAGGAATTTTATCGCAAACAGCAGCAATATTACCACCACAAACGACGTAAATAACCTAAAACCGCTCATGCTATAATAGATACTTTTATAAGAAGCCAGCTGGTACAAAAACAAACCAAACGTTGAGCCGAACAATAAAAACAACCCTATAAAGGCCCAGAAATTTATTTGTGCATCGTCCTTGCCAGCTTGTGTTAACGCTCGTTTGCTGTAAAACGACAGAAAGACGTTCTTGATATTTTTGTTAAATAAGATATTGAGTATAGCCGCATATAACAGCAAACCTATTATGATGATAATTATCCACTGATCGCGGGTTTGGCGGGTGTGGCCATTACGCAAAGTACTTTTTGATTTAAACGGAATATCCAGAAAACCGTTACCATGATACAGATGATCCTGAAGATATTGCTGTGCAACCTCTTTACTGACTGTGGAATCGGGATATTTGATGTACTGAAAAGCTAAAGAGTCTTCAACAAACTTTTTGCGTGTAGCAGTTGCCAGTATCACCGAATCAAGCACCTGCATGCTGCCTGGCTGAGGCTGGGTTATAATACCCGGTGCCGGGCGAACAGCAGTATCTCCTTGTGCATATCCTGCCAAACAGCCGGTAACTACAAACAAGAAACAAACTACAATAAAACGCATGCTAAGCAACCCGGGTTAATATTGTTGCAAAAATACCCTAATTATTCATTGTTTTACCCCGATAGCTACTAAAAATCTATTTCTATTGCTTATTAGGGATAGCTGCGGTAACCGGTTTACGCAATGTTTTCTTTTCAAGATAAGCAGCCAATTGCTCAATTTTATCTGTGCCGATGATGTCAGCGCCAAAATTGATCTGGGTTTCCCACGCCTCGGGAGTATCGGGTGCCCCCCAAAACCTTACCAGTTTTCCGGTGTTGGTGTGTACGCTATCAACCGTTTTTTGCAGGCGTTTCCTGTCGGCTTCAGGTATGGTGCCAAAGCCTTTCCATTTAGACCATTTTTCAAAATTCAGGCTCACTTGTCCTATCCTTGCCCATTGGGCCGGCTCGTGCGGGTACATCAGGTCATCATCGAACCAAAATATTGACGCGTATTTGTAAAAATTAGCACCCTGCGGCCTGTTGCCGCTTATTAGAATCTTCAATCTCCCTTTAAGGTTATCCCTGCTCATTAGGTATGGCAACAACGGTTTAAGATCTTTTTCAAGCTTGGGTAATACTCTAGCATAATCGGCTTTAATGTCAACCAGCAAGCATAATCGGCGGGTCGTATCCCTGCGTAGCGCATATAAAATAGGGTCAAGATACATACCTTTTAGCGCGCGCTCTTTAAACAGGTACTTATCACTATGCGACACCAACAGCTCCCCGTCGACCAGGAATATATCTGCCTCTATCGAGTTATAACCATTGTTATAAGCCTTGTAAAAAGGTGTATTATTTGAGTAATCATTATGCGAATGGCTGAATTTTGCTTGCGCGAAAACATTTATAACGCTCAATAAAAGTATCGCCGGTATTAGCAGGTATCTCATTTTCATGGCGATAAAACTACTACATTTTACCAAATAACGCTATTAACAAATAGTTAATTTTACAATCTGTATCTACCCGCCAAAAACCAGCGGGTACCCGCAAAAATCCGTAATTAAACAACAAATAAACTGCCTTTTACTACCCAAATCCGTTGTTTTTACAATACTCTATTGCGCACTCATCATCGCTAAACTTAGCGCCGCCATGTCGCCGATATTTTCGCCAAGTCCGGCGGGGACAATTTTGCAGACACTATGGGCACCGGTGTAGGCCTCGCGTTCTATCACCTGCATCATCCGGACATCCAGCAATGATCTGGCCCGGCCGTAAATGCTGCCCATAATGATGACCTCCGGGTTCAGGATATCTATCAGCAAAGACAGCCCCCTGCCCAGGTATTCGGCGCAGGTGTTGTAAATGTCTATGGCCAGCTCATCACCATTATGGGCAGCCCCGGCTACTATTTTGGCGGTTAGTTTTGGCAGGTCATCCAGGCTGCTACAAAACGAGACTGTCTCGCCCAGTTGCAAGCGCTCACGCACCTTGATCTGTGCCAGTTGTGCGATGCCACCACCGCTGCACCAACCTTCAAATGATCCCGCTTTACCAAACCCCACCGGACCCAGGTCCGACAGGCGCAAATGGCCAACCTCGCCGGCAAAGTCTGACGTGCCCGAATAAAGACGCCCGTTTAAGATCAGCCCGGCACCCATGCCCGTACCGAAGGTCAGGAAGATCACATTTTCATATCCTTTGCCGGCACCATACTTCCACTCGGCTACGGCACAAGCGTTGGCATCGTTTTGCAGCAACGCCTTTTTGCCGAAGCGTTTTTCGGTCAGTTCAACCATCGGGATATTATCCCAGCCCGGCAAATTGGGCGGCGATAGTATCAAACCTCTTTTACTGCTCAACGGGCCACCACAACTAATGCCAATACCATCGAGGTCAATTTTAACGATGCTGTTCTTCGCCAATAATTCTTCGGCGGCAACAAACAGTTTTTCTATCATATCATAAGGTGGCTGCGTGGTGGGCATGGCAACTTTGTCTACGATCTCCATCGGGCCATCGCTTGTCGCGCTGCCAATAATCACGGCACATTTGGTACCGCCTATGTCAAAACCTAATAACATAAGTACTTAGTCTTCTTTTAGTGGGCTGATCTTTACCGATTTAAACTTAACATTACCATGCCTGGCGTAAAACCATAGGTAGCTGCCCTTTTGCTCGGGTACGCGGTTAACTATACAGCGTTTGCCGCCGATGGAAACATCAATCAAATCATCCTTCATGATGATATCAATTTTAACAGGTTTGTTTAATCCTTCAACTGCTCTTATTTCGGTATTACCTAACAGGATCTTTTGCTCAGTTGGCGAGAAGTTAAGGCGATACGCGCGATCTGCATCCCGGTCTGATCTTAAATATAAACCATAATCAGAATTTACAGAGGCCGGATCAACTTCAAACGTCATGCGGCAGTTTACCGGTACGTTTTCTAAATGGGCCGAACCAACACCACTCACTGTATTAATTACCAGGTCCTTCAACGCGTCTACCTTACTATCTACATCTGTTTTAATATTTAGCTTTAACGGCGCGCCGGTTGCCGGGATCATTTCGGCAGGGAATTTTGTTGTTAGTGTGCCGTCGATCCCCTGATTTACCTCGCGGAATACCATGTTACCACCAAAGCGCTCGCCTTCGTTGTCCCTGGCCTGGTTGCGCCATGGTATCCACGCGCCTTCTATCCTGCGGCCATTTTTAAACGCCGCGGTTTTGGCCACGTTCGTCCATTGCTCGTTCAACGCCTGGTATTTAGGTTCCTGCCACGGGCCATATGGCTTGCGCGATTGCACATAATAGGTATCGCCGTTATCGCCATAAACTAAATAATACCAGCCGTTCCAAAAGAAGTAATCAGAACATTCGGGTACCGATGCCTGGCCGGTTAGCACCGGGTCAAGCACGGTCCAGTTTTCCAGATCTTTTGAAACCATATGCACCAACGCCCCGCCGGCATGACGCAGGGGCGGATTCTCCTTCCAGCTGGATACAAACAGGTGGAACTCGCCTGTTTTTTCGTCAACAAATACTTTAGGGTCCCTAAAATCTCGCTTGCTATAGCCCGGCGCCGAGGTATAAAATGGATTAGGCTTTTGCTTATCAAAATGAATCCCGTCGGTGCTTACGGCATAGCTTAACTGCTCGTTTACTTTGCCATCATTAATTAATCGCGTAGCATAAAAAGCGTAGTATTTGTTTTTATAATAGACGACGGAACCTGTACAAATAGATTTTTCCCAGGCCTCGTCGATACCTAAAACTACGGGTTCCTGTTTCCAGTTTTTCAGGTCGGTAGTGGTGCTTAGCGCCCACTGGTGGCCGCCCAATCCGCCCAGGCTGGCGTGGTGTGCCGAATCTAACAGCCAGTACATAGAGAATACACCATTGCGGTAGAACGGCATACAATCGCCCACAAATAAATTGCCTTTGGGCCGCCAGTATTGCAGGTTTTTGGTGCTTTGGATGGTGGGGTCGTATTTAACGCCAAGTTGCGCTTTTAAACAAATGCTGCTGCAAATAAGCAGCAACAGTAGGAAATACTTTTTCATGGTCGTGGTTTATCGGGCAACGAAATATTATTGAAAGCTATCACTTTAAATAGTTAAAGCAAATTGAAAAAAATAAAATGAGCAGGGAAATCGCTTTAAAAAATTAAAAACGGTCTAAGGAGGCACCTCCGGAGCCTTCCATCGTATCTTTTCTTGCTATAAACAGGTTACTCCTCCGGAGTTCTTTAAAAAAGAGAGTTCCGGAGGAACTACCTGTTTATAGTAAGTACCAAACAATCTTTTACGGCTCCAGCGGAGCCTCCTATTATTAAAAGTGATTTCCGTGATAAATGAGCGAGAGCTACTCTTTTAATTACCTTTTATAAATACACTATATTTGACTGCCTTACAATTATAAATCTGTTTAATACCTTAACGAGTTACAATGAAAAAACTGTTTAACATAGTTATTACAGCATTATGCCTATTTACAGTAGTAAATGCTTTTGCCGCCGGCGATATTAAAATAAGCAGCCCTAACAAACAGCTTACCGTTGAAGTTTACATTGCTGCTGATGGCCGGTTAACTTATACAGTTAATAGTAAAAATACCCAGCTGTTAGCGCCATCGCCGTTAGGAATAACAATAGATGACATCGATTTAGGCAGCGGCGCTAAAATAACGGCCACAGCTACGTTCACTAAAATTGACGAGAGCTACGCTATTCTTGGCAGCCACGGTACTGCCAGGAACCAGGCTAACGAAGCGGCGATTCCCATAGAAGCATCGGGCAAATTATATAAGCTGATAGTACGTGTTTATAACGATGGTATCGGCATCCGTTATACCATCCCCGAAGGGTCAAAAAAAATAAACGGCGAAGCTACTTCATGGAACCTGCCGGCAAATACGGGCAAGATAGCATGGACCGGTTACGACGCTTCGTACGAGGCCCTAAGCCATGTTACAGCGCTTGCGGAAATCCCGCAGGATACAACGATCATGGGCCCGGTTACTATTGAGGTCGCGGGCCGTTATCTTTCGATCTCGGAAGCCGATTGCGAAAACTTTTCGGACATGGCTTTTAAGCGTAATGGCAATACATTTAAATCCTACTATCCTTTTGCAAAAAAGGGCTGGGACATTAAAAGCCGGGCAGATAACAGGCCGACATTTCTAAACGGTACCTATAAGGGCGAAAACGTATCGCCATGGCGAACAACCATAATTGCAAATGATTTAACCGAATTGGTTAACTCTGATCTGTTAATGAACTTATCCCCTCCGCCTGCCGCCGGCCAGGACTTTAGCTGGGTTACCCCCGGCCGCTGCATGTGGCAATGGTGGAGCGTAGGCAGTCCCCTTTATGAGGACCAAAAAAACTGGTATGACGCCGCCGCAAAATTAAAATGGGAGTACTATTTGGTCGATGACGGCTGGCGCACCTGGACCGCCCCCGGCAAGGATCAGTGGGCGCTACTTGCCGAAGTGATTGCTTATGGCAAAACTGTCGGCGTGAAATCAATTGTTTGGGTAGACTCTAAAGAAATGCGCGACGGCGCTAAACGCCGCACCTATCTTGAAAAAATAAAAGCTTTAGGTGCAACGGGTATTAAAATAGATTTTATCCCACAAGCCACTGCCGACATTATGCAGTGGTATATGGGTGCTTTACAAGACTGTGCCGAATTAAAACTAATGGTAAACTTCCACGGCAGTGTTAAGCCAACCGGCTTACGCCGCACTTATCCAAATGATATTACCCGCGAGGCTGTCCGCGGTAACGAATGGCACATGACCCGGTACAAACGGGTAGAACCTTTTGAACAGGATGTATCGCTGCCCTTTACAAGGCTGATGGCCGGCGCGGCGGATATCACCCCCGTGATGCTGGACCCTGAGCAGCTAACATCAACCAAGTTTACCTGGGCGCATGAGTTTGCGCAGGCTATTGTTTACCTGTCGCCGATTACACACTTTTCTGACCAGTATAAGTTTTACCTGGAAAGCCCGATGTTCGACTTGTTCCAGCAGGTACCTACCGTTTGGGATGAAACAAGAGTTTTGCCGGTAACCAAAATGGGCGATATTGTTGCTTATGCCCGCCGCAAAGGCAATACCTGGTGGGTTGGCGTAATGAATGGTGCAGTCGAGCAGGAGGTAACCATCCCGTTAATCTTTTTGAAAAAATCCGTAAAGGCGACTTTGATTTATGATGATAAGGAGAGTAATACCGCTATCGACAGAAAAGAACAAACGCTCGGGCCTGGTAGTACATTGACTATTAAAATGGGGCCGGGTGGCGGTTTTGTGGGGAAGTTTTGATAAGCTGGCATCAATTATAAATTAATAAATATTTATTGTTATTCAATAAATATTTATTACTATTGCATCATATCAAAACAAAAGACATGAAACAATTAGGAAACAAATCACTATCAGCAGTATTGGCTGTTGTTGTTAATTTACTATGGTGGGCCGAGTGGGCTTTCGGAGCATGGTGCATTTATATGGGAGCCATGGCAGCTCACATCCGAAAAGCATTTGCCCTACAAGTACCAATTAGCTATTCGCCCATGACAATGAGTGTAGTACCCCCTATTAAAAAGAACGGCGAGGTAGGTATTCTTAATACCACTAACGGGGTACTCTCCGTACATATCGATGCCAACTGGCAAAATATCGGCATGTTATTGATTGGATATGGTTTAATTTTTGCAGTGATTGTTACTATCACTTACCAGCTAAAGAAAATTCTTCAAAGTTTTAGTAAAGATCAGCCGTTCCATCGGTCAAATATGTCGCGCATTAAAATAATCGCTTTGGTATTGATAAGTTATTCAATTGTACAATGGTTATTTATTATAGCGGTAAATCATATTTTGATAGCGACGTTTGGCTTTAAACACCTTGAATTAACGTATGACTTTAACATAACCTGTTTTTTAATTGGCGTTGCCCTGTTTATTGTAGAGGGGATCATTAAAACAGGGTTATCATTGGAAGAAGAAAGACAATTAACCATTTAATTAATGGCGATAATTATAAACCTTGATGTAATGATGGCCAAGCGCAAGATGTCGCTTAATACATTGTCTGAACGTGTTGGGCTTACTTTGTCTAACCTGTCTATATTAAAGCAGGGCAAGGCAAAAGCCATACGGTTAAGTACTTTAGAAGCCATATGCCAGGTGCTTGATTGCCAACCGGGCGATATTCTTGAATATCAACATGAAAAATCTGATAATGAGTAATTGGAGATCTGTATTTATTCGTTCCTTTGAATAAACGCATCACAATTGAACATAGGCATTTTTACTTACGGAACCCGGGGCGACGTACAGCCCTACATTGCCCTGGCTTTGGGCTTTATGGAAAAGGGTCACCAGGTAACTATAGCGGCACCCGAAAATTTTAAAGAATTAGTTGAAGGTTTTGGCGTTGCTTTTCATCCGCTGTATGGAGATGCAGAAGAAGGGATGAATTCGCCATTGGGGCAGGGCCTGTTAAAATCAGAGAATACCCTTAAGCTGATAAGATTTTTTTTTAAGATGCTTAATGATATAAAAGTCCCGTTACGAAAAAGCTTCCTGGAAGGATTTGATAAAGTTGATTTTATTATAGCAAATGCTGCAACGCTGCCAATTACAAGCGTAATTGCCGAAAAGCAAAATAAAAAAATTGCGCTAACCTATTTTATGCCGCCAGTTGTCCCCACAACTGAATTTCCACTGGGCGACTTTGATTTCCTGAATTTCCCGTGGTATAATAAGCTAACCTATAAACTGGTGCACCTGCTTTTTTGGAAATTTTTAAAGAAAGAAACCAATGAATTCAGACAAGAGCTGGGCCTGTCTGTTTTAAAGGAAAATCTTTTAAATTATATCGACAAACAAAAGCCGCTTGACCTTTATTGCTTTAGCCCAAGCCTTATCCCCCAACCCAAAGATTGGGATGATAATCATAAAATAACCGGGTTTTTAACTGTTCCTGAATACCTCACGAAGGAAAACCCGGCCGGATTAAATGAATGGCTGCAGCAAGGCGATAAACCCATATACATGGGCTTTGGCAGTAATGGCGTGGGCAATACCGAAAAGTTTATCAGCGCAATAAACGCGATCTTAACCCAAACCAACCAACGTGTATTATTTTGTACCGGGTGGGCCGTCTTTAATGATCTGCCCAAACACAAAAACCTGTTTGTTACTAAATATGTAAACCACGCTACAACATTACCTAAATGTAAATTGGGGATATTTCATGGTGGCGCGGGAACACTGGCTGCTATGCTGCGGAATAACCTGCCGGTAATAATTATCTCCTTTTATACCGACCAGCCAACCTGGGGCAAAATTGTAGAACGGCGGAATTTGGGCGCTCATATCCCGGTTAAAAAATTGACTGCGGATAAGTTGACCGCAGCGCTAACCAAAGTTGATACGGACGAAGTAAGAAACAATGTGGCCATCATCGGTCAGCAAATAAGAAACGAACGCGGGCTTGAAAACGCGATAAGGGAAATTGAAAATTACTTTATAGCAAAAGCATAAGTTCAATAAGCTTTATAAGGCGAATTTCCGGTTTGAAGTAATCTATAACTGCTTATAAATTTTTAACCCTCAGCCATGCCAATTAGTTGCGCTCGCCTGTAAATCACCAGCGCGTGTACAGGCTGGTGATTTATAGACCTCTTAGATGTTTAGAGAGCGAGCCATAAAGGCAAACCACCCAAACCGTCTGCCTGGGTAATATTCGGATCAAAAAAACTGCCGCTGGTATCAGGGGTCACGCTCTTGAGCGGCAACTGATCGTGTTGAACCAATTGATAGCCACGGCCATGTACACCGGTCTCAGCGTTGTATGCGCTCCAGTAATGCTGAAAGGACAGATTAGCATACAGTTGTGCTGCTGTAAGTACGATACCGAAGCCTACATATAGTCCCGGTACATATCCGCCGGCGTTGACCGCATTGTACCAGGCCTGGCAATAAGCGATTACGTCCGCTGCGCTGGTGCCGGTTGCAACCACTTCGAGGTCGCACCATAGATTAATGCCCGGCGGAAGCCCGGCTACCTGACTTGCATAGGTCACCGCATAGCTGCCATCGGCCGCGCCCAGTGCCGCTGTAGGTGCCCAACCTTCGTTACGGGTATGCTGAACAGCCATCAATCCCAGCCCGGCATTAAGTATATTTAGTGCTTCAGCATTAGTGAGGTTGGTATGGGTTGTAGCGGCAAGTATGGCCGTTCTTGGCACATAACGAATGCAAAAATCATAACCCGCCTGTCTAAAGTCGTTTGCCTGCGCCGCTGTTAAAATAAAATCGGCGTCAAATCCCTTTTGGCCCGTAGCGGCCGCCTGAATATTTCCCGGAAGTGTTGTCATTGTGTGTATTGGTTTAAATGTAATTTGTAAATAATTAATTAGCTAAGCTGTCTTTTCAAAATGGCTTCATAGCCTTCCACCAGCATTTTCATCCCTTCCGGGGTTTCCTGCGGAACGAGTGTGATCTCCAGTTTGGTGGAACTGCCCCGGCTCTTTCTGAAAAGGCCTCCCGAGTGGTGCTCACCGGCTAAGCTTAACCAAACTTCATTGCCTGACAGTTCCAGGTCGAAATCCGCCGTAAGCGTCACTTTTTCTATCTGGGATAGATTCAGCGGGGCCAGTGTGATCAGCGGTACCGCTATTTCGAGGTTCTCCAGGTTTCCGGCAGCGTTCATGTGCGGATACTCCATAATAACGGTTTTGGGCTTCAGCACTGTCCTGTCACCGGTCGCGGTGTCATCATCGGTCGCCGTGTCATTAGCGGGCGCGGGGGTTGTTGTTTCTATAAAATATTTATCCAGCAAGGATATGTTCTTATCCATAAGTTCATTGCTGGCGCCGACTATCGCATCATGGATCGCCGTCACAAAGGATTTAAAACTGATCATTTTTTTAATTTAAGGTTGATGATTTCTGCGACATAGTGGCCTTTAGGCTCTCTAACTTTTGTATGGTTTGCGCCACAAGCGGCTGGCTTTCAGGCGCAAGGCCGATGGCGGATTGGCAATTCGAGCAGACAAATTGTACGCCCATCATCAATTGCCTGGTGTCGAAATGGATCTTGTGCTGGCAGGTTGGGCAGGGTATGGTTTGTTCCTGGTTGATCATACTATTTTCTTTTAATGGTTAAACAGCGGGTGTATTGTTTTTGGAAGGGGCTGGCTGGATCCCTTTGGTATAAAGGTCAATTATAGTCAGCACGCCATTCGGTAAGGGCAGGTTCGCTGCACTAAGGTTCACATTTATTTTACTGGATAGCTGGCTCCTTTGCCGATTATTACCTGGCTGGGTTGTATTTGGCTGGGGGCTATAGGTTACCTTACCATTTAACTGGGCCTTATTATCCAGCACCGACTTCGAAGAGCCGTTGGTTGGCTGGCTGGGCTGGTTAACTGCCGAGGTGACTTCGAGGTCAAAGCCGATGGTCACTTTATCAACCGCCAATGAATTCATCGGTACAATGCAAAGAAGCGGGACGGTGAAAGTCATTGTCTCCTGCCGGATGTAATCGGGATCCCCGGGCTGCTTGGTTTCATCGGCTATGCCCCTCGTCAGCTGCATTTCTATCAATACCGGCTGGTAATTATTATCTGCCGTTTTGGTAAAACAATATTCCAGCAGGAATTGAGTTTGCCCGCTCACCATCACCGCATTGGCTTTGGAAACGGCAACCAGCGGTGCGCTGATGATCGATTCAATATCCAGCTCTTTGGTGAAATCAGGAATGAGGGGTTGGTTTTGTATAGTAGGCATCGTCTTATTGTTGATAAGGTTAAGATAAGCCGGTCTTGGTGACCGGCTTATCGGTTTCAGTTTAAACCAGGATCACTTAAGCTGCTTTTTTCGCCGGTTCAGGCGCATTCAAGGAAATTGGTGAAATTGACTGGGTAAAGGCTTCAATAATGGTATTAACACCTTTTGGAAGGGGCAGCTGCCCGGCATGCACATTAACTGTGTATTTGGCAGAATTGCTTTTCTGGTAATGCGTGTCATGCGTTGAAGAATCTTTCGAATCATAGCTCGCGCTACCTCTGATGGTCACAGACACCGGCCCCCAACCTATCTTGGCTTCGAAGCTACCCTCGCCCTTGCTTTCAGAAGATTTTTCTTCCGACTGATTTTCGGAGAAGCTGGAGTTTACTTCCATCTCGAAAGTGATGTCCACGGTTTCTACCGCCAATGAATTCAGGGGCACGATAGTCAGCATAGGCAGGTTAAACTGCGTAGTCATGGTCTGTATCGTTGTAGCTGTTGCAGGTACAACAACGGTTTTCCCGTCAGCGTCAAGCACCGCGGGCGATCCTGGTGTGATCACACCTCTGGTCAGTGACATCACGATCATGATAGGCGAATAATTGTCATGAGCATCCGCCGCCGGCTGGCCGACAACTTCAGGGGTAGTGATTTGCCCGGTGGTAGGATCCACCACTGCGGGTACGCCCGGTACTGCCTCTGTTGCATCCACGTGGATCAGGGAAAAGCATGTGTCAAGCATAAATTTAGTTTGTGTAAGCGCCATTGCCGCATTCGCTTTTGCGGCGGCATTCAATGGTCCGCCTATAAGCGCATCCATCGGCAGCCCGGAAAACTGCTGGGCCATTGATAACAGATCTGAATCCATTTTTTTTTGATTTAAGGTTAGTGATGAAATTAATTATGACAATCAACCTACTGCACCGGTGCCGCGGGTAATAGAGGAAGTACACTTACTTCCCGGAAGTAAAGTAAGAGAGAATAAGCGGCGGCGTTATACGCAAAAACACGGAGTTGGCAAAACAGGTAGAAATACCTGGTGCGTAACCTAAATACACAAGAATTGGTTAGACAGAGAGTTCAAAAATACCGTTCTTTACGGCGAAAAGCACCAGGCCTGCAGTATTGCGGCAACCGGTCTTGCCCAGCAGGTTGTTGCGATGGCCTTCTACGGTGCGGATACTCAAAAATAATTTTTCGGCTATTTCCGGCGCGTTCATTTCGCTGCAGATCAGCCGGAGTATTTCCTTTTCCCTTTCCGAGATGTCGATATCGATGCCGCTGAGGTTCCTGATCTGCTTATGTTTTAGAGAGGAGGCTTTCTGAATGGCCTTAAGCACCTGTTGGTTAATGTAAAAGCCCGTATTGAAAACGGTGCCAATGGCGGAAAAAAGCTCATCCTTATGACAGGTTTTTATCAGGTAGCCGCTCGCTCCATTTTCGATCATTTTAGCGATCAGTCGTTCCTTGGTGTGAATGGACAGTACGATGACTTTGACCGAGGGGAACTGTTTTTGCAACAAGGCGTTCACCTCCATCCCATTTATACCAGGCATTTCCATATCCAGCAAAACGATGTCCGGCAGGACTTCCTGCGAGGACAAGTGATGCAATAATAGCCTGCCGTCCTCAAACTCCCCGGTTAGTTGGAACGACGCATTGGAAGTGATCAGCGAAGCCAGGCTTTGACGAAACAACTGCTGGTCATCGACCAGCGCTATCTTAATAAGGTCCATGGGATAAAAATAAGATAAAAACGGGATTTTTATTGTCTATTTGCTTAGCTTTACTTACTAAAACTTACAATCAAACCTTAACACAATGGAAAAAAAATCCAACTACCCTGGTGAGGGTGCTCCTATTCAAAGCCAAACGATCGACCTGGAGCTGGCCCGGATCCGCGTCAGCCGCTGGCTAAACGCCATGGCACTCATACCTGCATTTAAAGCAAACCCGGAGCAGATGCCCAGGGCTATTTTTATCAGCCTGGACGATATTAACGAACTGGTTGCTGCCTACCCTGAAAAAGAGTTGTCGGGTATCCGGGTTTATTTTGGTATCGCGGGTGAAGATGATCCCGGTCCGGCGAATGTTGACGACCTGCGGGGGATGATCGTACCGGTACTGAAGGCCGGCCCATACAGACCCCATACGGACCATATTGTCAAAACAAGCGACCCGAATGACACATCCATATATGATTTTACCGCCCCCTGCCCGGTTTTTTGCGACAAGGAGAGCGAGCTATATGTACCTTATGACGGTTCCGCTGCGAAATAGGTCATGAAACACGTTTATGTTATTTTTATCGTACCGGCAACGCTGCTCATACCCCTGGCAGCTGCTACCGGGAAGAGCGTACTCAGGTTTCGGCCACTACGTGTTATTTACGTGTACCTGCTGTTCGTCGTAAGTATAGAAATATTATCCCGCGTGGTTGGCGCGCGCGGGATCAATAACCTGCCGCTGCTACATATCTATACGATCATCGAATTCCTGTTTATGATGTGCTTCTTTATGCTGGCGATCCCGAACCAGGCGATATCGCGCCTTGCCTTGTGGCTGATGGCCGGGTTTACGCTGTGCTGTATTTTTGATTTCAGCTTTATCCAGCATATGAACCAGTTCAATACTTATCCAAGGACACTCGCTGCGCTGATCATCTCGGGCTTTTGTATGTATTTTTTCTATACGAATGCAGCGCCCGAAGAAGAAAAGCCATGGGCGCATAACCCGCTTAACTGGGTGGTCACGGGCCTGCTCGTCTATTTCGGGAGCTCTTTTTTTCATTTTGCCTTCCAGAACGTTCTTTTTCAAAAGGCCAGCTTAACCGTTAATTATTTTTTCGCCTATTTACACGCAACACTTGTGATGGTGATGTACTTTTTCTTTACAGCCGGATTTATCTATGCCCGCCGCCAGCGATAATATTTTCGTGTTGCTGTCGCTCAGCATCGGCGGCGCATTCCTCCTGATCGTTTCTTTCATCATTATCCAGGTTAGGAACCAGAACCGGCTTCTCCGCCAAAAAAAGAAGCTGGACGAGGCAGAGATCGTGCACCAGAAAGACCTGTTGCATACCGTTATCCGCTCACAGGAGGAGGATCGCAGGCGGATAGGCCAAAACCTGCACGACGATGTGGGCAGCGATCTGGCGGTGTTGAAAATGCAGATCTCGGGCAATCCCGGCATCGCTGCCAATATGCCGCTCATTGAGCGGGTGATCGAAAGCGTGCGGACGATATCCCACCAGCTCTCCCCGCAAATGCTAACCTTTCTCGGTCTTTATGAAGTACTGGAGGATCTCTGCGAAAACCTGGCTGCCGGCGGACAAATACACGCGACTTTTGAATGTGATGAACAACTCATAAGGTATGCCTGGCCGGAATCCGTCGCGCTGGCGCTTTACCGGGTCATCCAGGAGCTCGTCGCCAACACGCTCAAACATGCGCAGGCAACGCGGCTGGAAATAGGTATTTGCCTGGAGGGCGACATAATAGTTGTTAATTACCGGGATAACGGCAAAGGCCTGCAGCCCGGCCCGCAAAAAGGAATGGGCATGGCCAATATCGTCAGCCGGCTGGAGATGATCGGAGCGACATGGGAACAGCTTGAGGAGCCTGGATACCGGATGCAAATCCGCATCCTGCGTCCTTCCTCACCTATAACCGGTGAAGAAGAAGGCAAGACACTACAGATTAACGCGAGGTAACATTGAATTTTACCGGACCCAAAACGTCTTTTATAGTGAAAGACGCATTATTATTATTGTTACTGTCCGAATAGTCCACGATATCATTTTTCTTAAAATTGATCACGGTAGGTACGGTGTCCAGGGTTACCGTCCCATTCACATTTGGACCCGGCATTGGGTGAGCGACAGTCTGGACGAAACCCGGAAGATCAAACAGTGTAACCGCAGCGAAATTTTTAGGGTTGGAACGTAAAGTTAATTTACCATGTGTAAGTTGCATACTATAAAATTTAAGTTTTTCGCCTACTCTGTTCGGGCTTTTCGGCAAGCGCCCCGCCTGCATTCATTTGCAGGCAATCAAATATGCGGCGTTTAAACAGGCAGTGGGGCAGCAAAACTACTTGGTTGCTTAAACAGGTATTTCTACCTGTTTAGATATATGCAAAAACTTACATGTTTGTATACCGGCGCTGTGGCCGGCCTAAACATCAAAAGAATATGAACCAGGTAATTGACAGTCCTAATCTCCTAGTCCCCAGCTACGCTTATATGGTAACAGCGGTTACGCCAAAAGCTATCACGGGCACCGTTGCAACCAATGCAACACTAAACATTGTTTGCGCAGGCGCCGCCAGAAGAGGCAGGGTAGTTGATGCAAACGGAATTGTTTACAACGTAAAGCTTCCCGGCGCATTTAACGGGCTTATTGTAACGTTTAACAGGGCTTAACCTGTAACCCGGCGACTTTAATGCGCTGCAAAGCTGCAGCGCGTTAAAGCGCGTCGGTTCTGTGGCCTTAGCCTATTCATCGTAGTACTCAAAAACCGCCCCCATCCAATCGTTACCACAATTTTATGTTACTTTTGTTACTCAGCAATACTGAAAAGTAACAATTAAACATTGGCCGGCATCTACTTACATATCCCCTTCTGCAAACAGGCTTGCCATTATTGCGATTTCCATTTCAGCACCTCGTTAAAATATAAGGATGATATGCTGCAGGCGCTGGTGAAAGAGATCCAGTTGCAAAAAAACTACCTGCAGAACCAAACCATTGAAACCATTTACTTTGGCGGCGGCACGCCGTCGGTATTAGAAGCGAGCGAGATCAACCTGCTTTTAGATACTATTACCGGTTTACATACGGTGGCTAAAGATGCAGAAATAACCCTCGAAGCCAACCCCGACGATCTTGACAAAGCCAAGCTGCAAGCCTTACGGCAAACAGCAGTTAACCGTTTCAGTATAGGGATCCAGTCTTTTTTTGATGATGATTTGCAATGGATGAACCGGGTGCACCGCGCCAACGAAGCCGAAGCATCAGTAAAACGCGCGCAGGACAGCGGGTTTGAAAATATCACCGTCGATCTGATCTATGGTTACCCCCTGCTTACCGAACAAAAGTGGAAGCATAACATTAATAAAGTTTTTGAGTTGGGTGTGCCCCATGTATCAGCTTATAGCATGACTGTTGAGCCGCAAACCGCCCTGGCATCCTTCATCCGCAACAAAAAACAGCCCGCCATGAACGAGCAGCAAAGCGCCGAGCAGTTTACGCTGCTAATGGACGCCATGCAGGTCAAGGGCTTTGAACATTATGAGATCTCGAACTTTTGCAAGTCCGGCCATTATAGCAGGCATAATTCTAATTACTGGCGGGGTGTAAGTTATATTGGTATAGGCCCGTCGGCCCACTCTTACAACGGCGAGGCCCGGCAGTGGAATATAGCCAACAACGCAAAATATATTCAGTCGATTTATAACAATGAATTACCTGCCGAGACAGAAGTGCTGACAGAAGCTAACCGGCTGAACGAATATATCATGACCTCGTTACGTACCAGCTGGGGGTTGGATGTCGACCATTTAAACAATATAGCCGGCGGCACCGCTGCCATGCTTATTAAAGAGGCCCAACCATTCCTTGAAAAGGGCTGGATCGAAAAAAAAGAGAACAAAATTACCCTCACCCAAACCGGCAAACTATACGCCGACCATATAGCCGCCGAGCTATTTTTTTAAGCCCGATATACTTAAAACAGGCTTTTTAAAAGTGGCGTACCTACGCACACTTACGATTTACGGTTTTTAAAATGTTAGCACTTCGGGCTCTAATAAAATTAAAACCGGGGGCTTTGGGCTGCCGTATCTCCTCCAAAATAACAACAATTAAAACCATGAAAAAATTAATTATCTCGGCATTTGCTTTATTGGCTATTGCAACTGCTCCTAACGCTTTCGCCCAAACCAAAATGGTAGGCGGCGCTGCCATGTATCCAACAAAAAACATTGTTGAAAATGCGGTAAACTCCAAAGACCACACCACGCTTGTTGCCGCGGTTAAAGCCGCAGGGTTGGTAGAGACACTATCATCTGCCGGGCCGTTCACTGTATTTGCTCCAACTAACGAAGCATTTAACAAATTGCCAAAAGGCACTGTAGAAACTTTGGTAAAACCTGAGAACAAAGCAACTCTTACCAAGATCCTGACGTACCATGTTGTGGCTGGTAAAATGAGTGCCGCCGATTTGTGGGCAAAGGTAAAAACCGGCATGGGCAAAACCGAATTAACAACCGTACAAGGTGGTAAATTATGGGTTAAAGCCGAAGGCAAAAAATTATACCTGGTTGATGAAAAAGGAGGCAAATCGTGGATCACGATTGCTGATGTTAACCAGAGTAATGGCGTAATACATGTGGTAAACACGGTATTAATGCCAAAATAAAGACATTATGATTTGGCGGTAAGCAGCTTGCTAAAGTTCGTTGGCAGAGTTGGAAACCGCAGTCATAATTATTTAAATCTATCTCACAAAAATAGGAAAACCCGGTTGCTTACGCGCCGGGTTTTTTTGTGTCAAAGAAATATCAAAAACAAATGCGCCCGCATACCGTATTTACTGTATTATTAATTTTGCGCGTTAATTAATTGTAAACATGGGCATCATCTTAACCCCTATTGATAGGGTTGACAATATAACAAAAGAGGATTTTATTAACAATTACTTAAAGCCGCGCAAGCCACTGGTAATACGTAATGCCACCCAAACATGGCCCGCTTTAAAGAAATGGACCTTCGATTATTTAAAAGAAACCGTTGGCGATCAAGTTGTTCCGCTTTATGACAGCTCTAAAGCCGACCCTGCAAAACCTATCAATGCATCTGCTGCCGAAATGAAGTTTGGCGATTATATCGACCTGATACAAAAAGAGCCTACAGATCTGCGCATCTTTTTATTCGACCCTATAAAACACGCCCCTAAGTTGCTGGACGATTACCGGTCGCCAACCGATTTGATGGGCGGCTTCCTGGATAAGTACCCTAACATGTTTTTCGGCGGTAAGGGTTCTATAACGTTCCTGCATTATGATATCGATCTGGCCCATATCTTCCACACCCATTTTAACGGGCGCAAGCATGTTATTTTGTTTGACAATAAATGGAGCGAACGTTTATACAAGATCCCATTTGCCACTTACGCTTTAGAGGATTATGATATTGAACATCCTGATTATAAGCAATTCCCGGCGCTGGATGGCGTAGAGGGCCAGGAGATCATATTAGAACATGGCGATACGCTGTTTATGCCGACCGGCTACTGGCACTGGATGAAATACCTTGATGGATCGTTCTCGATATCGCTGCGCGCCTGGGATAGCTCATGGGCCATAAAAGCCAAAAGCCTGTATAACCTTGCCATACAACGCAAGTTTGATGATGTTATGAAGCATAACTTTAAAAACCGTTATATGGATTGGAAAGAAGGCTTAGCTATAAAACGGGCAGACCGCGCGCTTGCCAACGGCCAGCCGCAATAACCGGCATAAATTTAATAATGGCTTAACGCAGGGTTTGCATTTGTTATGGTTATTTGTTGGTTTAGGGTAAAGCGGCAGTATTCGCCGGCAATGCCATCAAAATCCAACTATGAGTTTTATACTGCGCCCTATTGATACCGTTGATTCGATAACTCCTGCCGATTTCAAAAAGAACTACTTAGACGCGCGCCGGCCACTGGTTATTAAAGGCCTTACCGCCGATTGGCCCGCCCGCCAAAAATGGACACCCGAATATTTAAAACAGGTTGTGGGCAAACAGGTAGTACCTTTATATGATAACGCCAAAGCCGATCCTTCAAAACCCATAAACTCAGCCGCGGCCGAGATGAGTTTTGACGCGTATATAGATCTGATAATGAGCCAGCCTACCGAGTTGCGCATCTTCTTCTTCAATATATTTAAACAGGCACCGCAACTACTTAATGATATTGTTTTACCAAAGGACCTGATGGGCGGCTTTTTAGAAAGCATGCCGGCCATGTTTTTTGGCGGATCAAATTCGGTTACGTTTTTACATTATGATATCGACCTGCCGCATATTTTCCATACCCATTTCCATGGCCGCAAACACGTTATCCTTTTCGAAAATAAATGGAAGCGCCGCCTGTACTGCCTGCCCAATGCAACCTACGCGCTTGAAGATTATGATGTAGCCAACCCGGATATTAAAAAGTTCCCCGCTCTTGAGGGCGTCGAGGGCATTGAAGTGTTTTTAGAACACGGCGATACCCTGTTTATGCCAACCGGCTACTGGCATTGGATGAAATATTTAGACGGGGGCTTTTCGTTAAGCCTGCGTGCCTGGGATAGTTCGCCAACCCGTAAGGCAGCCAGCATTTACAACCTTGCCATAAAAGGTGGTTTAGATAGTTTATTTAAAATGGCCTTTAAAGGCAGGTATGCCCGGTATCGTGAGCGGGTAGCAGTTAAATGGGCTGATAGGGCGTTGGCTAATGGAGAGCCCATGTAGTTGATTATTTCTTTAACATATTATATAGTTTATCGGCAGGGAAGTCTATATCCTGGGTTTTGTTATTGTATAACATAACTATATAAAGAGTCTTTTTCTTTTTGATAAAAGACAGACTTATCGAACACGGGGCTGATGTTTTTGAAAGACCCCAAATATCATTTCCTGTATCGTTATAGGATATGGAGAATTGGCTGAACTTTAAATAATAGCAAGCCAGGCTATCGTTTTGTATCAAACTTTTTAGCAACGGTCCATTATACCTGAAATACACTGCCGAAACACTATCTACCGCGCTTGTAGATTTTGTCATTTTTAAAAACGAGTTATCCTGGTAAGGTGAAAAAACCTCGGAAGTTTGTGATGGTTTTTCGTCGTTCAGGTTCAATATTTGCTTTAACGGTTTGTTATCCGTTAAAGCAATCTGATATATGGTAAGGTGGAAATCGCCGGGTAAATTATAATTTGATTGCGCGCCCTGAATTTTACTCTTATAAACAAACGCCATGGGTAATTTATCCCGGACAGAATCTGTAAATAATGCGGTATGCTCAGGCAAAGGAGTGTGCGATAGGTTAGACCCATTCCTGATAGCGGGAATTACAACCAAGGCAATGCCAGCCACTATAAATAAGCCGACACCGATTAATGCCACTTTAAATGGTGAGGGTGATGGTCTTTTAGATAATGCCATCTCGGTTCTTTGAAATAATAAACAGGCAGGTTAGCAGGTGCTTTTTCATAAGCCTAAATATATAAATTAACAGGCTATCGTGCTCCTTTAATATTCATAACATTAAGTTAATGTTAAAACCAAAAAAACATTATAGCTTTGGGCGATTTAGCTCAACCCTTTTTATGAAGAAAAGTATACTATGTTTTGGTGAAATTTTATGGGATGCCTTTGGCGAAGAAAAAGTAGCCGGCGGCGCAACCATGAATGTGGCGTTCCACCTGGCCCAGCAAGGCGCCCAGGCTACATTTGCAAGCCGCTTAGGCACCGATGCATCAGGCAAAGAGTTAATGACTTTTCTAAAGGATAATCGTTTATATAGCGACCTGATCCAAACAGGCGACAAATTACCTACTTGTGAGGTTACGGTTCAACTGGATGAAAATCAACAGGCTACTTATATTATACCACAGCCGGTATCTTGGGATAATATTAAACCCAAACCCGAGCTTTCTAAATGTGCTAAAAATGCCACTGCAATTGTATTTGGCAGCCTGGTTTGCCGTAAAGGCACCAGTCGCGACACCTTGCTCGACCTTTTGGACGAAACGGCAGCATTAAAAATATTTGACGTTAACCTGCGGGCGCCGCATTATACCCTATCGACCATACAAAACCTTGCAGCCCGTGCCGATGTGGTGAAGATGAACGAAGAAGAAGCCAACCTGTTGATCAGCGCTAAAAAAGGCGACTTAAAGGATAAAATCAACGAGTTCCGCAGTAAATACCATGCTCAAACCATTTGCGTAACCCGCGGCGACAATGGCGCCATAGTATGGCACGATCATAAATTTTATGAGCACCCAGGCTTTACCGTTGACGTGGTAGATACCGTAGGTGCAGGCGACGCCTTCCTGGCGACTTTTATTGTTGGCTTGCTTAACAAGTTGCCCATGCCACAGGTTTTGGAAAGAGCCTGCGCGGTAGGCGCATTTGTTGCCAGCAAACGTGGTGCTAACCCATTGTACGTTGAAGGGGTGATGGACCTTATAGCAAATAAATAAACTATTAATTTTTAAAGACGTATTGTAATTGACAATTCTTTTTTATTTTTAATTAAATAATCAAGTAACCTGTCACATGTACAAAACCTGCAACCCTGCAGCCAAAATTGCGCTGCTACTATTATTAACGTTGGCTTCGTATACCGCGAGTGCTAATATCAATGTCATTGATTTTAGCAAGGTAAATTATCCGGCAAGCCTCCAAACCAAGATCGATTTTTTAAGAAGGAACGATAATATCTATAACCATTGGGTGCACAACTGGACCAACAGTATCCCCAAAACCGAAGTAATAGACAATTTAACCACCATTTACGCCGAAGTCGATAAGATCTCAAATAAAACTGCAGACACCTACCTGTTGTTAGGCGACGTATCGCACTACCTGTACAATATGGAAGTTGAAACGTATTATAAAAATGCGGTAGACAACTATAAAAAGGCTGCCGAAGTTGCACCGAAAGATTACCGGGTTTATTGGTTCATTGGTAACCACTATGCCTTATCTGCCGTTCCGTTGTTGGCAATAAATTGTTACAGGATGGCATTTACCTGCCTGCCAAAAGGCCCGGTTAACACACTATTTTGGACCGAATATGCAAACGCCTGCGCCAACGCCAACATGCCTGTTACCGCACGCTATGCTGCACACCAGGTAAGTTTAGCCGTGGGTAAAAGAGAAAAAGTTGAGACAGAGGTTATTAATGCCACGGCCCGGGTCCTAAAAACAGTTCCGGTAGATACTACGATAAAAGCGAAGAACTTATGGGCTTTTACAGGCAGGCAAAACAGTATATTAAATTTTAGTAACCCATTATTGGGTTTTAAACTGTTTATTGACAGTACCTGGAAGTTTAGGTTTGGCGATTATCAGAAACAAGGAACTTTTGCAATGCTTGAGCCACATAAAGAAACGGCGCAAAACGGCAGACTTATTACTTATTCTATGCTAGTAATGGCTAAGCTGGCAGCCGAAGGTCAATCGCTGCAGCAATTTTCGGAAGGATTTACAAAAAGCAAAAACATTAAACCTGTTAGTTTTAATGTAGGGCAAATAAATAATTACATAGCTTATGAAATTACTGACCCCGCGATTTACGCTGATATGGGCGGCAGCCACAACTATGCCATTTTTTTTGAACGCACCGAACCCGAATTTGCCGGCATGCTGTTAGAAACCCCTATGGCTTTACCAAAAAGCAGCGGTACCAATGTCGCTTATTACCGTGCCCCGCAAAGGTACGTTCGTTTAAAAGACAAAATTTACTACATGATTTTGTTAGATACCTGCGAGGATATCCATGACCAATCATTAGCAGTATTTAAAGACTTTTTGAAGAACGGCATATTGGTAGAATAATGGGTGTTATTCAATCAACCGCTCCCATTCCGGGTGGCGTTTTAAATAGGTTTTAATATAGGCGCAGTAAGGCACCATTTTAAAACCATTTGCTTCGAGGTATTTAAACGTTTTTTCGACCAGCGCGGCGGCAACGCCCCTGCCCTCCAGCTCCTGCGGTACTTCGGTGTGGATAAGGAAATACTTATCGCCGTGTTGTTTATAATCTATAAAAGCGCGGTGCCCATCAACAAATAGTTCAAAGTTGTGGATGGCGGTGTTATTGTTTAAAGGGATGTCTTCGTACATGTAATAAAGGTAAAAAAGAAATTTTAATTACCTGTCGGCGTTGACTCACCCCGACATCGCTACGCTCGTCGACCCTCTCTTCGCCTTCGGCGGAAAGAGGGTTGTTTTAATTTTATTTATTTAGAAGTTGACTATTTATAGTGTTTAATACGATATCTATGTCAGTTATTATTTGTTCGTTTTCAAATCTTAAAACTACAAGGTTGAGTGCTTTCAAAACTTCATCACGATTTTTATCATACTCTTGTTTTAGCAAATGAATGGGGCCATCGGCCTCTATTACTAATCCAGCTTCATGACAATAAAAATCCGGTATAAAATATTTGTTGTAGCCATATGCGCTAACATAAATGGGATATTGGCGTAAAAACTTATATCCTGCTAACTTCCGGTTTCTAAGATGGCTCCACAAGATTTTTTCAGCGGGTGTTTCGTTTTGTCTAAGTTCGCGGCAAAACTCTACTATGGTTTGCATAACCCAAAGTAAGAAAAATCTTTAAAAGGTGCCAATACCCTCTTTCCGCGCAGCGAAGAGAGGGTGGTCCAGCGAAGCGCAGACCGGGTGAGTCTACGCGGACAGGTAGACACCAACCCCGCATTAGCGATTGAAGCGGATACCGACTGCGCGCCTAAGGCCTTGTGGCGTATGAGCGTAAAGCGCGGGCCGAAGGCAATGCCATAATCACTATAAAAAATAATCAAACTCATTCACAACTCTCTACTTCCTATTCCACCCCCTTTGTCATCCCTACCTAACAATTCAAACTAATACCAGCCTGCATCAAACTTTTGCGCAAAATAATCCGTTATTTTATAACTGAAAGGCAAAATATGCGTGGTTTCGGATTTTCGAAGTTTACCCCCAACCAAATTCCAAAAGGCGGATTTGAAGAATTATTAAAGTTATTCCTGGAATTGCTCAACTATACCGCGGGCGATGCCGGCGAAGCGCTGGCCTGGTTAAACGAGCTGGATAAGCAATACAAACTCACCAATGACGATTACGGCATGGGCGATTTTATTGACGAGTTGAAGCAAAAAGGCTATTTAAATGAGGATAACCAAACCGGCAATTTTAACATCACGGCTAAAACAGAGCAAAGCATCCGGCAGTCGGCTTTAGAGGAGATCTTCGGCAAGCTCAAAAAATCGGGTAAGGGCAATCACCGTTCGCCGCAAAGCGGGCAGGGTGATGAGCGCAACTCGGAGCGCCGCGAGTTTGAGTTTGGCGATAGTTTGGACCAGATAGACATGACCCAATCTATCCATAACGCGCAGGTTAACCACGGCATAGGCGATTTTATGATGACCGAACGCGACCTGGAAGTGGAGGAAATGGATTATAAAACCCTAACCTCTACCGTGTTGATGATCGACATATCGCACTCCATGATATTATATGGCGAGGACAGGATAACCCCGGCTAAGAAAGTGGCCATGGCATTAGCGGAGCTGATCCGCACCAAATACCCTAAGGATACTTTGGATATTGTAGTTTTTGGGAACGATGCCTGGCCAATAACTTTGCAGGACCTGCCTTATTTACAGGTCGGCCCGTTCCATACTAATACTTACGCGGGTTTAGAGTTGGCAACCGATTTATTACGTCGCCGAAAAACAACTAACAAGCAGATCTTTATGATAACCGATGGTAAACCTACCTGTTTAAAGGAAGGCACCAAGTATTATAAAAACAGCATCGGACTTGACCGTAAAGTGGTTAACAAAACACTTAACATGGCCGCGCAATGCAAGCGCTTAAAAATACCTATCACCACGTTTATGATAGCCAAAGATCCATATTTGCAGCAATTCGTTCGCCAGTTTACAGAAACTAATGGCGGCAAAGCATTTTACAGCTCGCTAAATAATTTAGGCGAATACATATTTGAGGATTACGCGCGCAACAGAAGGAAGAATGTGAGATAATTTGAAAATGAGTTGATTTGAGAATTTGAAAATTAATTCATCTTCAAATCAGCACATTTTCAAATCTTCAAATTATAAAGACTTATGACTAAAACAGATATAAAAACATTAGGCCAACTTAAGGCCACTAACTATAAAAGCGAATCGGTTAAGGACGAGCTGCGCCGTAACCTTATTACCCAGTTAAAGAAAAAAGAAGAGGGTGGTTTTGAGGGCATCATCGGGTTTGAGGATACGGTAATACCTGATCTGCAAACTGCTATCCTATCGCGCCATAATATATTGCTGCTTGGCTTACGCGGGCAGGCTAAAACACGTATTGCACGCTTACTGGTAAACCTATTGGATGAGTATGTGCCTTATATTGAAGGATCAGAACTGTTTGACGATCCGTTGAACCCGATATCGTGGTTCGGACATAATATCGTGAAAGAAAAAGGCGACGATACGCCTATAGCGTGGATCCACCGCAGCGAGCGTTATACCGAGAAACTGGCTACGCCTGATGTAACCGTTGCCGATTTAATTGGTGATGTTGACCCGATAAAGGCCGCCACCATGAAATTAACTTATTCGGACGAACGGGTTATTCACTTCGGGTTGATCCCACGTGCGCATAGAGGGATATTTGTTATCAATGAGCTGCCCGATCTGCAGGCAAGGATCCAGGTTTCCTTATTCAATATCCTGCAGGAGCGCGACATCCAAATCCGTGGTTTTAAACTGCGTTTACCGCTGGATATCCAGTTTGTATTTACTGCCAACCCTGAAGATTATACCAATCGCGGATCGATAGTTACACCGTTAAAAGACAGGATCGAGAGCCAGATCCTGACGCATTACCCGCGTTCGGTTGAGATCTCGCGCAAGATCACCCAACAGGAAGCAACGCTTACCCAGGAGCAACGTGTTAATGTAGAAGCCGACGGGCTGGTGAAGGATCTTGTTGAGCAAATTGCTTTCGAGGCACGTAATTCTGAGTACATCGACAAAAAATCAGGCGTATCTGCCCGTTTAACCATATCGGCTTATGAGAACCTGATAAGCAACGCCGAGCGCCGCATGATCATTAACCACGAGGATAAAACCTTTGTGCGTATCGCCGATTTCCTGGGTGTTATCCCGGCCATAACCGGTAAGATAGAATTGGTTTATGAAGGCGAGTTAGAAGGCCCGGCTAAGGTTGCCAATATCCTGATCGGCAAAGCCATAAAAACATTATTGCTTAAGTTTTTCCCTGATCCGGAGAAAGCCAAAAAAGCTAAAGCACCAAACCCATATGCCGAGATCATCAATTGGTTTAGCGATGGCAATACCCTTTCTGTTTTAGATGACCTGCCGCTTGCCGAATATAAAAAAGTGTTGAACTCGGTTACCGGGTTAAAAGAGTTGGTTAAAAAGATCCACCCGCGTTTGGTAGAGAGCCAGCAATTAATTTTGATGGAGTTTGTGCTGCATGGCCTGGCCGAATTTTCGCAACTAAGCAAAGGATTTTTGGATAATGGTTTCGCTTTTTCTGATATGTTTAACAGTTTGTTTAATTTGCAACCTGATGACGACGATCTGGATATAGATGATGATCGTTACTAAACGATAATGCAAAGTCAGCTTTTTACGATTATTTTACTGGGCGCGGGCCTGACATTGTTTGACCAATATTTATTGGGAGGATTCATAGCTGCGTTTAAAAGAAACCGATTCATAAATCACCGTCTTTTTAAAATTGGCTATACTATATTCTCGCTGGTATTAATAACCGGTACTATTTGCAGCATCTATCTTAACCTGCCCGTTGGTGTACGTGCAGGTTTTTTAATGCTGTTTTTTGTGCTGATGATTGTAAAGGTCACCTTTTTACCCTTTGTATTGATTGATGATATAAGGCGGTTGATAGTTAAGCTAAAAAGCAAACCGGCACCATCAACAGAAACAAAGAAAGACGCCATCCCCCGGTCAGAGTTTTTAATGAAAGCCGGGTTAATTACAGGCGTTGTGCCATTAGCCGGGATAGGTTACGGCATTGCAGCAGGCGCATACGATTATCGCGTACGCAAACAAAATCTTTACTTACCTAACTTGCCCAAAGCTTTCGATGGGATGACCATCGGTCAAATCTCTGATATCCACTCGGGTAGTTTCTATAATAAAAAAGCGGTTTTGGGTGGTGTTGAAATGCTGCTGGGCCAAAAGCCGGATGTTATATTCTTTACCGGCGATCTGGTGAATAAACGCACCGACGAAGTTTATGGTTACCAGGATCTTTTCAGCAAAGTAAAAGCGCCGTTGGGTGTGTTTTCAATTTTGGGTAATCATGATTATGGTGATTATTACCACGATTGGAAATCGCCGCAGGCCAAATTAAAAAACCTGGCCGACCTGGTAACCACCCATAAAAACATGGGATGGGACCTGTTGCTTAACGAAAACCGCCGGCTTAAAGTTGGCAACGAAGAAATAGGAATTTTAGGCTGCGAGAACTGGGGCGAGCTAACCCGTTTCCCAAAATACGGTAAAATGGAGCCAACAATAAAAGGCACCGAAGAATTACCTGTGCGATTGCTATTATCGCACGACCCATCGCATTGGCGGGCGCAGATACTGCCGCATTATCCGCAGATAGACGTGATGTTCGCGGGCCATACCCACGGCATGCAGTTTGGCGTACGCGCCGAGCATTTCCAGTGGAGCCCGGTGGAGTATGTTTATAAAGAGTGGGCGGGCCTTTACCACGAGGGCAACCAGCAATTATATGTAAACGTGGGTTATGGCTTTTTAGGTTTCCCGGGCAGGGTTGGAATATTGCCGGAGATTACGATATTTACACTACGATCTGCCCATGATCCTTTACTACAAAAAGCTTAACAGTTATAGGTGGGCAGCTCATCATAAATGAAAAAACTATTACAACCTGTTTTTGATTTTTTGCTGTTCAGCAACGTATTTATGGCCGTATGCGCCGTAGCACAGGGGCTGGTTGTTTTTTACCTGATAGGCTCCCAGCCTTTATATACTATATGTGCCTTGCTATTTGTATCAACTATAGTTGTATACAACGTAGCTATACTATTAACCGCTCCTAAAAATCCCGAAAAATCTGACAATAAGCGGGTTCGCTGGTTTTTTGCGCACCATAGGCTGATGGTTACCATTACCATTGTATCGGTACTATGTTTGGTGCCTTTGTTTTTTTTAGTATCTACCGAATCAAGGCTCTTATTGATCTTCCTGGCAATAATTTCAATTGCATACAGTTTGCCATTATTTACCCTGGGCGATAAGAAATTTGGTTTGCGTAACATCCCGGGCTTAAAGCAGTTTTTAATAACCCTGGTGTGGACCATGAGTACCGTGTTGCTACCTGTATTAGAATCGCAGGACATGCACCTCACCAACATTTCGCTGCGCGACACCACTATCCTGCTGGCTAAGCGCTTTTTATTCATTGCAGCATTAACAGTCCCGTTTGATATCCGCGACCTGTTTGAGGATCGCGAATCGGGCCTTAAAACTATACCGGTTGCAATAGGCGAAAAGCGGGCATATCTGTTTTGCCAGGTATTATTGGCTGGCTACATCGTACTATTGTTTTTATACCGCAACAACGGTTTCAATGCTGATTTCTTCGCCCTGACATTAACGGCTATACTGGCCGGCTGGCTTATCTTCAAATCCAAATGGCAACGTAACGAGTATTACTACTTTTTTTACCTTGACGGGGTATTGATATTGCAGTATGTTATGCTGGTGGTGTTTAGCTGGATTAAACATGCCATCTAATTACGACAATTCGGCCTGGTTTTATGATCGCCTATCAAGATTGGTATATGGCAAGGCTCTGGTTGATGCACAGGTTTACCTGCTGCCTTATGTGCCGCCCAATTCAAATGTATTAATTGTTGGCGGCGGTACAGGTTGGATATTGGAAGAGTTGGCGCGCGTCCATCCTGCTGGATTGAATATTACTTACGTAGAGATCTCGGAAAAAATGATGGCGCTTTCTCAAAAACGGCACTGCGGCAATAACAAGGTGATCTATATTACTCAAGCTGTTGAGAATGTTGCTTTTACCGAAAAGTTTGATGTCATTATCACTCCTTTCCTGTTCGATAATTTTAAAGAAGAAACATTAGAGCGGGTATTTGCCCATTTACATCATCAGCTTAAAACCGGCGGGTTATGGTTAAATACTGATTTCAGGCTAACCGGTAAATGGTGGCAGAATGTGTTGTTGAAAAGCATGTTTTTGTTTTTCAAGGCGATATGCGGGATAGAAACTTCTGTTCTGCCTGATATTGAGCGGCAGTTTAGACAGAATGGTTATGCAACTGTGGCTGAGAAATCTTTTTTTGGAGAGTTTGTGATCTCTGCGGTTTTTGAAAAGAAATAATTTGTCATTGCGAGCGTAGCGTAGCAATCGCAAGGTATAAGGCGGCGAACTTTTCAGCGTGCGATTGCTTCGTTCCTCGCAATGACAAATAAAAATTATTATCCTATGTAAGCAAACTTATACCCTATCCCTCTTACAGTTTGTAAGTATTGCGGGTAATCAGGGTTTGTTTCTATTTTTTTGCGGAGGCGCACAATGTGCATATCCAGCGTACGGGTATTAACGTCGGCGTTATAGCCCCATACTTCCATCATCAACTCTTCGCGGTTAATAACCTTGTTTTTATTTTTAAGAAAGTATAACAGTATGCGGTTCTCTAATATGGTCAGCTCTATTTTACGGCCATCACGGATCAGCAAATGGGTGTTGGGGTGATGCTCCATGTTGGCAAACGAATACGTCTCTGATTTCTCATTGTTTAGCGCGAATTTTATCTTATTCTCTATCAGCGCAACCACCACGTCCATATTAAATGGCTTGGTTACATAATCAGAAACGCCAAAGCCATAAGCCTCTATTTTATCAATATCCTGTTGTTTGGCGGTAGTCATTATAACAATACCGTCAAAGCCTTTAGCGCGGATGTTTGTACAAACTTCGGCACCTTGCTTGCCGGGCAACATCCAGTCTAACAATACAATGTCAGGTTGTTCGGCTAATATCATGGTCTCGGCGGCGTCGCCATTGTTGGCTTCAAGCACCTTATACCCTTCTGATCCTAAGCGCTCAGCAACCAAAAAACGCAGGTTTTCATCATCTTCAACAAGCGCTATTTTTATCTCTTTATTCATATTTAATTTGCATATGGCAGCGTAACAATAAACTCCGAACCTACGTCAACTCTACTTTTAACAACTATATCGCCGTCCATAAAATTAACCAGTTCTTTGCAAAATGCCAGGCCGAGGCCCACACTGCCGTTTTGATTATATTGGTTCTCTAATCTATAAAATTTCTTGAATATATTATTCAATTCACTTTTTGGTATTCCTATCCCCTTATCAATAAACGAAAACACGATAGTATTACGTTTTTCCAGCGTAATATTTATAAAAAGCTCTTTCCGGTCGTGATGCGAATATTTATAGGCATTTTCAATTAAATTCTGAAAAACGCTGCCTAACAGTACCGTGTCTGTATAAAGGAATTTCGCCTCTTTATCCATAGCATAGTCCAGCTTAAACTGCGGATATTTAATCTTAAAGGTATCAATATATCCCTTTACAAAAGGTTCAATTTTGATTTTGTCTTTCTTTATGGTGATTGATTTATTTTCCAGCTGCGTAAACGAAAGCAGTTTGTTCATCAACTCGTTTAGCTTATCAGCCTCTTCGTCTAATATCTTACCGTAATGTTTGCGCTGGCGGTCGGTAAGTTCGTTATCGCCTTTTAAGTTTGAGCCCGCAATTTTTATAACGCTTACAGGGGTCTTAAATTCGTGGGTAAAGTTGTTTATAAAATCGTACTGTAGTTTAAACATTTTGAGATTGACAGCGAGGTTGCGGTAAATAAGCCAGCCTATCAGCATAAATACAGAATAGATCAACAATATCACGCCGCCAATAGGTAAAAACCTGCGGATAACCTGGCCGTGCAAATACTCCCTTGGCGAGCTGAAATAAAGCTTATAATCAGAGAAAGCTCCGGGCAGCGCAACTTCGTCGGTAATGATCTTTGAACGATCTATATCTGCCGGGTCATATGCAACCTGTTTGATAGATACAGAATTATATAGCTCAGGATGTACGTTTTTAATTTTGATCTTATAAACATCGAGATAAAAAGTCATCATGTTTTGCTTGTAAAACGACTGTGATGAGCGATTTTTTTGCAGGTCATGATAAACCTTTAAGTCACCATTGCGCGGTATATTCAGGAAACTGATCTTACCGGGCCTGATGTTATAAAACGCGCTTAGCTGGTCGGCACCCGGGCCTTTTACAGTGTCATACCGCGCTATGTAGGCTTTTAACCTATCGGCCATTTGCTTGAAATCCCCTTTGTTTACCTCATCGTCATATGCCTGTTTTTTTACCTCACTGTTTTTAGGATAATATTCATTTATAGCTTTCAGGCTAACAGCCAAAGTGTTATTAGGTATTTTAGGCTGATTCTGGTTGCCAACTACTACCTGGTAAAAAACTATTTTGCTTACAAACCCAAAGTTACGAAATACAGAATCGGCATAAATTGCTGCCGATGCCGAGTTGAGCAGGCCCGAATACGAGTTTACTTCGAATATTTTATTCCTGTAAAAATCATTATAGGGGCTAATAACGGTTTGGTCGGCAACGTTATTTTTTTTTGTGGCAAAATCGTTCTCCACATTATGCACCGTAAGCTGGTAACCTACTATAAGCCCTACAATAAGTGTAACGGTTACCAGTGTTATTAAGGCAATTATAAGCGATGAGTTTTTACGGTAAACTGTAGTATGCCCTTTCATCACCGCAGGGGATTAAGGTTTAACATGCATATTAGTTTCCAGGAATTTTTCAATATCAGCATAGTTTTGCAATCGCCTTGCATCTGCACTAACAGAACCACGCTCGTTTTTATATAAAGAGTATTTTACCGGTACGTTGTGCTTTTGCAATTCACGAATATAGTGATCCAACTCGCTAAAATTAGCTTCCTGGGCATTGGCATCCTGTAAAAAAAACAAAGGCACTTTTGGTTTATCTGCATTAAAACGCGGCGACCGCACTAACAGGTTATTATCTTTCATAGGGTCGCCTATGGTAGCATACATATTTTCAAGAGTTGGCCTGTAGTAAGCCTTGCCCGACTGGATATAAGTAAACAGGTTTATAAGCGGGTTTTGTACAATGGCACAGCTATATAGCTTAGGATAAAAAGACACACCATACAACGCCGAAAAGCCACCAAAACCACGGCCATAGATGGCAATTTTTTTGGAGTTAGCAATTTTATTTGCAATGAGCCAGTTTACGCCATCGGTAATATCCTGTTGCATTTTACCACTAACTTCTTTAAAGCCGGCACTATAAAAAACTTTGCCATAGCCTGATGATCCCCGGTAATTCACCTGGAAAACCGCATATCCGCGATTAGCGAAAAACTGCACCTCGGGGCTGTAGTTCCAGGAGTCGCGGGTGCCAAACGGGCCGCCATGCGGTATTACTATTACCGGCAAGTCGGTTTGTTTATCGCCTTTGGGCATCGTCAGATACCCGTTTATAACAAACCCGTCATTCGTGGTATAGCTGATAGCTTTTTTAGCACATAACTGATCAGGGGTAATGCTTGATGAGTCTGTAAGTCGGGTTAACTTATTAACCGACCGTTCGTACAGGTACACCGCACCCCGGCTGCGGTCTGTATAAGGTTGAACAATAAATTTATCCTCGGCGGTATCCCTGTCGGTAACATTTATTTCATATCCGTTAAGCTTTTTATTTAGTCCGTCATATAGTGCCTTCGTATTAGCGTCAAAAAACTTACGCATTGGTTTAGCCTCTTCCCAGGCTACAAATTCAAGTCGGTGCTTTGCTTTATTGTAATCAACACTTCTAACATCGGTAGTGTTATTGGCGTACATAACCCGCCCCTCTTTGCCATTGGCAGCGTTTATTTCAACAAAAGCGGTTTTGTCGCGCCCAACGTTCGATAAGGCATAGAAATTTTCCTTATCGCCTGTAAATGCAATAGCCCTTACATAATTACGGAAGTTGTTTTTTATGATTGGCTTGAATGGCACCCTGTCATTGGCGCGGTATAGTATCGTTTCATCAACACCATCGGTTGCTTTTATAAGGCGTATCTTTCCATCAGCATCAACCAGCCAATCTGTAATATTACCAGGGTTTAGCACATATGCCTTTAATTCGCCGGTTTTAACATCCAGGTGGTAAACGTCAAATTTCGCTGTATCGCGATTGTTCATCCTGATGGTTATCACATCCGGGGTAAACTTATTGCGGTTCATAATATTTACTTTAACCTTACCCGGGGCCGGCGGCAGAGTTAAAATTGGCTTTGTTTGCAAAGTGGTTACATCCAATACCGACATTTGGTTTATGTCGTGATCCCTATCCTGTCCAAATAGTATCTGGTTGTCATAGGTCCACATATAATCGTTGCGGATAGAAAAATCGCTGAACGATGTGGCCGTAATTTCTTTGCCATCCGCAAGCGACTTAATGAATATGTTCTGCTTTTTATTATGCTTTTTTAAGTAAGAAAGGTACCTGCCATCAGGCGATATTTTAAAAGCAGTTTTCTCGGGCGTTTTAAAAAACTCGTTAATAGGTATCTGAGTTGTTTTGTTTTCATTACAAGAATAAAACGCAACAATTAAAAAAATTAAAACTAAGTTTTTCAGTATCCTCACCATTCTAATATACACAAGGGGTATTTATAATCAGGTTAAATTATGTAAATAAGTTAGCTTTTTAAAAATGTCACTACAATTTTACCCTGTATAAACGTTATGTAAATAATAAGCAACATAGGCTATCCTTAACTTTTAATTATTTATTTTTATCGTATGAAGCGGTTATTAATAGTTTTTCTTTTTGTTATTACCGGCATTGCCACAGCATTTGCGCAGAGCGACGAACTGCTGCTGGCAAAACAGTACAGCAGCAACGGCGAACATCAAAAAGCGCTTGAAATATACCAGAAGCTTTTTAAGCAGGATAATGATGCCTATTTTAACAGTTATGTTAGCACCCTTTTAGCACTTAAAAAATTTGACGAGGCCGAAAGCACTGCAAAAAAAATGATCCGCAAGCACCCTGTTTCGGCCGAATATGTTATTACCCTGGGTTCCATCTATACCCAACATGGCGGTGCCGATAAGGCCAATTTATTATACGACGACCTGATCAAAAAAATGCCGGCCGATCAGAACGCTGTCGCCATGCTTGCGGCCCAGTTTTACCAGGGCACCAACGCTAATTATGCTATAAAAACATTTGTGCAGGGGCGCAAATTGTTAAATAATGACGACCTGTTCTCGTACGAACTGATAACGCTTTACCGCTTTAAAAGAGATAAGCCAGCGTTAACCGAAGAGTATTTAAATATCCTGCCCAAAAACCCGCTGTACTTAAGCCAGGCGCAAAACGCCCTGTCCACATTGTATGAAGGCGATGCGGATTATGACATGCTGCGAATAGCCCTGTTAAAACGGATCCAGAAAGATCCGCAGCAAACTATTTTTATAAACTTATTAACCTGGCAGTTTTTACAGCAAAAAGATTTTGACCAGGCCCTTAACCAAACACTGGCGCTAAGCCGCAGGACCGATAACGATGGCAGCGACATTTATGAGTTATGCCGCACGCTTGTTTTTAACGAAGCCTATGATGCCGCCATACGCGGGTATGAATATTTGATAAGCAAAGGCAAAGAAGGCCCGTATTACGTATCGGCAAAAATTGAGCTGATAAACACTAAAAACTTAAAAGTTACTGCCGGCAAATATGTACAGGCTGATTTAATTGAGCTGGAGAAAAACTACATAGACCTGCTAACAGAGTTTGGCCAAAATACTACCACCGCCTTTGCCATGCAAAAACTGGCTAACCTGCAAACCTTTAAACTGCATAAGCTTAATGAGGCGCAAAAAGTACTGGAGGATGCTTTGAAAGTACCACAGGTCCGCCCTGCATTGCTGGCTGCCTGTAAACTTGACCTGGGCGATATATATTTATTAAACAATCAGCCATGGGAAGCTACGTTGCTTTATAGCCAGGTAGAGAAAGATTTCGCCAACACGCCTGTAGCGCAGGATGCCAAGTTCAGGAACGCCAAGTTTGCTTACTACACCGGTGATTTTACCTGGGCAAAGGGCCAGCTTGATGTTTTAAAGGCGGCAACTACCCAATTAATAGCTAACGACGCACTTAACCTGTCGCTTTTAATTGGCGATAATATTACAGCTGATACAACCGGTAAAGCACTAAAAATGTATGCCCATGCCGATCTGCAAATATTTGCCCAGCAGCAAGAAAAAGCGATAGCAATACTGGATAGTATCAATACCAAGTTCCCCGACAACCAGCTAAGCGATGATATATCAATGGCAAAGGCCCGCATAGCCATCCAGCAAAAGGCTTTCCCTGACGCTGTTACCTATCTTAAAAAAATAATTACCGACCACCCATCAGAGCTTTGGGCCGATGATGCTGTTTTTATGTTGGGCGATATTTATGAAAACCAGCTTAATGATAAAGAACAAGCCAAAACTTACTATCAAAAAATCATTACCGATTATGCCGGCAGCCTTTATATTAACGAGGCCCGAAAAAGGTTCAGGATACTGCGCGGGGACGTATCATCTTAATAAATGTTGCAGGATGCTATTGCCATAATTTGTATTTTTGCCGCATGATAATTTACAATGAAACCATTATTGTGGACGAAGGCATCCATAAACAATGGTTAAACTGGATGCAGACCGAATACATACCCTTGGTGATGAAAACCGGGCATTTCAATTCCTACAAAATATTGAATGTGCTCGACTCGCCTAACGAGGGTGTTACCTATTGCATTCAATATTTAACAGACGACCGCGAAAAATATAATTTATTTAACGACAAGCATTTGCAGGAATTACAGGCTATACATCAGCAAAAATTCGAGAATCAGTTTGTATTGTTTAATACCTTAATGCAAACAGTAAGCTAAATGAAGGTTACCGAAACAAGCATTAAAGGATTACTGATAATCGAGCCGCGGATATTTAATGATGGCCGCGGATATTTTTTCGAAAGTTACAGCAAAACAAAATTTGCCGCAGCAGGTATAAATATTGATTTTGTACAGGACAATCAATCCTTCTCGCATAAAGGGGCAACACGGGGTTTACATGCACAGTCAGCGCCGCACGCTCAAGCCAAATTGGTACGCGTTATACAGGGCCGGGTTTTAGATGTGGCAGTGGATGTGCGCAAAGGCTCACCAACTTATGGCAAATACGAAACCATTGAGCTAAGTGGCGAAAACCAATTACAGTTTTTAATCCCCGAGGGCTTTTTGCATGGCTTTGCAACGTTAGAAGACAACACCATTTTTACTTATAAAGTTAATGCTTACTACAGCAAAGAATGCGAGATTGGCGTTAAATGGAACGACCCTACCCTTGCCATAAATTGGGGCATTGCAAACCAGGACGTCATCATATCGCCAAAGGACGAATTGCTGCCTGCGTTTGCAGGTTTTGTGAGCCCGTTTTAGCCTCCTCTAAATCTCCCCCGGTAGGGGAGACTTTAAACAACAAAAAAGGCTTACTATACGGTAAGCCTTTTTTACTATTAGTGTTTTAAAAGCCCTCCCTACCGGGGAGGGTTGGGTGGGGCCTACTTCGTTATTAAATTATACAACTCATCCAATTTAGGGCTAAGTACAATTTCAATTCGTCGGTTTTTTGTTCGGGCATCGTCTGTGTTAGCAGCATCAATTGGCTGGTACTCGCTTTTACCTGTGGCGGTGAGGCGCTTTGGATCTATCTTTTCAACTTCGGTTAAGTAACGGGTAACCGATGTTGCACGCAGTACGCTCAGGTCCCAGTTATCTTTTATCTGGCCAAGGTTCCTTATCCGTTTATCATCCGTATGGCCCTCAACAGCCATATTAATATCGGCTTCTTTATTCATTACAACAGCCAGTTGTTTTAAAGCTGCCTTGCCGCGCTCGTCAATAACAATACTGCCAGACGGGAACAGCAATTTATCAGTTAACGAAACATATACCTTACCGTTCCTGATATCAACTGTTAACCCATTTTGCTGGAAGCCTAACAACGCTTTCTGTAATTTATCTTTCAGGGCGTTGGTAGCTTCATCGCGTTTACGCAAAATATCTTCTACCTCTTTTAAGCGCTTCTCGCGTTTTTGTAGGTCGCTTGATAATTGGTTAACTTTTGAATTAGTTGATGTTAAATTGTTACTCAAAGCATCATACCTTCCGTTTAATGCATCATAACTTCCCTTTAATGCTGCTAAACTACCCTTTTGTTCCTCTATATTACCCTTTAATGCTGCTATTTCGCGATGCAAACGTGCGGTGTCCGCCTGTAGTTGCGATATTTGCGCCTCAAGGCTGCTGTTGCGGGTAAATAACGAGTCGCGCTGGGTTACCATGGCCTGGTATTTTTTGGTTGACAGCACCACGCACGAGTGTAAGCTAATGCATAAAACGAGGGCGGCTAACAGATATTTTATTTTCATTTGTATCGGGATTATGGTTGTAGAATTGCGTTACGTAAAAATACATTTAGCGGGTAGATCTTGCTGCATAATTGCGCGACATTTTCGGCAAGCTTGCTGCCGGTTATTTCTTTGTCTGTTAACGGATGCCAGGCTATAAAGCTTTTAAGCTTTAGCAGTTCAATATTTTCGTTGTCGGCAGTATAATCGCGGGGCAGGGTTTTTAGCTTGTCCTGCGCGCGGAAATCGCCAAATAGCTTAACAAACTCCGGCTCATCAATAACCGTTTTCAGCTCATGCGCATTATAATCTATTTCCTGGCGGATGGCCTTTAAATGTGCCGCTTCAGGCATCCAGTAACCACCGGCAATAAATGATTTGCCGCCGGGTTGGATCTGCATATAATACTCGGCTCCGCCCAGCTTTGTACCTGTTGTTGGCAGGCTGATACCAAAGTTAATTTTATAAGGCGTTTTGTTTTTACTGAACCTTATATCGCGGTAAATGCGCATTACACATTTTTTGCCCTCCAGCTCGGGCGACAGTGCCGGATCAACCTTATGCATTAGTTTAAGCAAGTCGTTAGTAAAAGCTATAACGTTTTCGCGGGCGGTGTCATAAGTGGCTTTGTTGGCCATGAACCATTCGCGGTTATTGTTTCCGGCAAGCTCTTTTAAAAAGTTAAGTGTTTGCTGCTGTATCATCTACATCTAAATTGGGCTTATAATGTATTTTGGGCGATAACCAGTATAACAACAATACCCGCGACGCCCTGAAAATTACAGGGGCAAATATAAAACATCCGCCTATAATAACACCGCAATATAACCACGGCGATGTAGTGTTATTTGTAATAAAATACGTTAAGGCAGCCAACGCGAATGACGTACCCACATTTAACGCGTAACTAACATACATGGCTGCATAAAAGTACCCGGGCTCTATCTCAAAATACAAATTACACCGCGGGCAGTTTAAATTGATACGGTTACTTGTGAGGCTGTAAACTTTACCGCTAAACATATTGCCCCTGCGGCAGCGCGGGCATTTGGCATGTAACATTGCCTGGGTTTTGGATGTTGTAGCCATGATATAAAACAGGGCCTTAGCGGCCCTTAGTGTTTTTAATTTAAGTGAAGTTTTTCGTCGCGCATGTTAAGGTCGACATTTTTGCGGCGATACTTTTTGTACCAGATATACCCTACCACAGCCACCGCCAGGTATGGTGCTGCCAGCAGGTACATAATACCGTTATTTAACCCTTTAGTGGTTTTATTACCATTCTTAGCGTTCGACTCGACCGAGGTGGTACACATGGCACATTGCGCGTTAACAGGCACCACACTGCAAGCCAGTATGCCAACGGTAAAAACGATTAATAATAACCTGTATATCTTCATCGGTACAAAATTAACAATATTTATTTAGCCCTCTCCTTTGGAGAGGGTTGGGTGAGGTTAAAAATGATAAAATGGCTTTATCATCAAATACACCACCACCCCACTGGCGGTAACAAACAACCATATCGGGAACGCCCAGCGCACCAGTTTCTTATGTTTCTCAACCTGCATTTGCAGGCCTCGGTGAAAGCTCAATAATATCAACGGCAAAACACCTGCAGCAAGTATAATATGCGGCGTTAAAATACTCAGGTAAATTGTACGCATTGTGCCGAATTGGGTTATCTCATCGCCCAACACTTTGCCGTCGCCATTCACATCGCCGTAAACAGTTTCATTACGCATTAAGTAATGAAACAATACGTACGATATTAGGAACAACGATGAAAGGCAGAATGTAAGAATATTCAACCTTTTATGAACCGTGATATTACCCTGCTTAATAAAGTATAATGATGTTAGTAAGAGTACCGTGCAGGTGCCATTAATTATGGCATTAAGCATCGGCAGATATGGGGTAAATGCCGGCGCTACTGCGGGCCCGGGTATCATGTGGCGGTTGAGCAATACCACTAATAATATTACAACTACGGTTACAACGGCTACAAAACGGAATATAAATTTATCGGTCATTTTTATTTAATACAGTGGTTTATCTTTTTTTCTCAACTCTTCGGCTATAAGCACTTTTATTTCGTCATTCAGTTTGGTGATATCTTTGGTTGATGTACCTGAGTAATATCCCCTGATATGTTTTTCCTGGTCTATCAGTATTAGCTTATCACTATAGATAAAATCGTCGTTACTTACTTTAACAGCATCTACCAAAAAGCCTTTGCGGGCCAACGGATAGATCACTGCGGTATCGCCCGTTAAAAACAACCATTTTATGCCGGGCGGATTATACTGCTTCGAGTAGTTCTTCAATACAGGTACCGAATCCCGTTCCGGGTCGACCGTGATTGATGCAAAACAGATCATCTTGTTTTTGGCGTAATCTGACAGCAGCGCGTTAACGTTTTTATTTATCGTATTACAAACCGACGGGCAATGCGTATAGAAAAAGCTGGCAACAAATATTTTATCGTCAAAACTTTTACCGGTAACAGTGGCACCGTTTTGATCGGTCAACTTAAAGTCGGGCAGCTGGTGGTAAGTAGTATCCGGGATAACTTCGCCATGAAACTTATGGCTGGTGCCGGATAGCTTTTTAGGGCCGAAATACGACAAGGGTTTATACCTGTTTTTCCCCTTAGCAGTAAGCAGATAATATAAAAATCCCGGTAATGCTAATATCATTACCAGGATCAATATTTTTTTCACGAGGCTTAAATTACCCATTACAACCTCAGGTTAATCCAGTGGTGACTCTCGTTAGTCAATACCAGGATCAAACCGATGATGAAAAGAATAGGCACTAAAATGGCGTATACCAAGCCTACTCTTTCAAACTTTAAGTGCATGAAAAAGGCAACAATGTAAAACGCTTTAAACAACGTTAAAATAATGTAAGCCGGATTAGCATATGGTTTCAATGCTTCATGATTCGGAACTAAATACAAAGCAATAAAAAACTCTACACATGTAATAGCCAATAATATGAAGAATACTTTCCATATCCTTTTGCGGGTCATTGTATCGCCGTGTTCGCCTTCGGCGTGATGAACTTTTGTTGGTTCTGATGACATAATATATATCAGGTTAAAATGATCAAACTAAATAAAAGAAGGTAAATACAAATACCCACACCAAATCTACAAAGTGCCAGTAAAGGCCAACTTTTTCTATCATTAAATAGCTGCCGCGTTTCTCGTAAGTACCTGCAAGCACGTTAATGGTTATGATGATATTAATGATAACCCCGCTAAATACGTGGAAACCGTGGAAACCTGTAATGGTAAAGAACAAATTAGCAAACTGGTGCGACGTCATTTGCTGCTGCACCAATGGTATGCCCTTTTCAAAAAACTCTTGCAGGGTTTCTTTATTAGGGATTGCAGACCACCAAAAACCTTCGTGATGTAAGTGGTTCCACTCTAACGCCTGGCAACCCAGGAACATAAAGCCACCAATAATAGTGCCTATCATCCACCAGATAACTTCTTTTTTTGCGTTGCGATGGCCGGCCTCAACAGCCAATACCATAGTAACAGAACTCATGATGAGGATAAACGTCATCATACCCACAAATACAAGCGGAGCGCCATGCTCTATTGATGTGCCCGGTACAGACTGGAACACCAATGATGGTGAAGGCCAGGTTGGTGCACTAAAGCGTAAAGCGCCGTAAGAGATCAATAAAGACGAAAAGGTAAATGCATCCGACAGGAGGAAAAACCACATCATCATTTTACCATACTCTATATTAAACGGAGATCTTCCGCCCGACCATGGTGTTGTTTTTAGTTCATCAATTTTTGATACTGTTGCGCTCATTTGTAGTTAGCTATAGCGTTATTAATTTATTGGTTCAAAAGTAAAAAAACATACAGATAAATCCATATAATATCTAAGAAATGCCAAAAAATAGATGTCATTTCCATTCTATATAAATTCTTTACCTGTGGTATACGTTTAATGCTACCGCTTAAAGCGCTTATCAGCCATGCAATACCGCCAATAATGTGTAGCAAATGTAGAAAGGTCATTACATAAACAAACGACCGTGTTGCATTTGGATCAACCAAATAGATATGCATTTTATAGGACAGCGTGTACCAGCCATAAACCTGCAATATTAAAAACACAACACCAAGGCCCATAGTGAGCCATAACATTAGTTGTTGTTTCTGCAGGTCTAAACGCTTAGCGGCCCTTGCTGCCAGGAACAAAGTAATGCTGCTGGCTATTAATACAATGGTGCTGTACCTGAATGATTGTGGCAAAGTTATGTTTAACCCATGCCCGCTGCCACCGCTGTAAACAATAAAGCCGCTGGTTAAAGCTGCAAAAAGCATAAACGATGTAAATATGAAGATCCACATCACAAACTTCTTTGCTCCCAGGTTTACTTTATCTTCTTGTTGTGTCCGCGCCATTATCACTTCGCTATAAAATCAAATAAAAACATTAACTGCACTACCGGCAGGTAAAAAAACGATCCAAACATTAGCTTACGTGCTTCTGCAATTTGCAGCGTGCGCAATAAACCAATGGCCTGGTATAAAAATATCAGGCTGCATACCAGTGATACGCCGCCCACATAATAACCGCCATAGCCATAAATAGTTGGCAGTAAGCTAACCGGCACCAATATAATGGCAAATATAACGGTAATAACCGCGCTTGCCTTATCGCGGTTTTGGGTTGGTAGTAACCTAAAGCCTGCCAGTTTATAATCATCATCCAGCACCCAGGCTATTGCCCAGAAATGCACAAACTGCCATACAAATTGTATGGAGAATAAGATCAAAGCTATTTCATCAATACGGCCATGTGGCTGCCCGGCAACATAACCAATCAAAGCAGGGAAAGCTCCGGGAATAGCGCCCACAAATACAGCCACCGGCGATTTCCGTTTTAACGGCGTATAAACAAACGCATATAATAAAATAGAGAGTACCGATAGTAAACCGGTAAGAATATTCAACGTGCCTAAAATATAAGTACCTGCCATACCCATGCCTAAACCTAATACCAAACCCTGGCCGGTTGTCATACGTCCGGCCGGCATTGGGCGGTCCATGGTGCGTTTCATCAGCTTATCCAGGTCAACCTCTATAACTTCGTTAAAGCAGTTAGCCGCGGCAGTAACTAAGAAGCCACCTGCAACCAGTTTTAGCCAGTTGATCCACATGGTGGTGCTGTATAATGAGCCCCAGGTATTGCCACCGTTTGCTTTTACCGCTATGATAAAAGATATCGAAGCCGAGAACACTACTAAAAATGTCAGCCTGAACTTGATCAGTTTTGAAAAATCAGCCCACTTCATCGATGCGATCCTCCATGTAAATTAACTGATCTGTATAAGTTCAGCATCAAATAAAACTGTGCGCCAAATACAAGGCTTGCCAATAGTATATGCAATGCCTGCGCGTACGGCGGCAAAGCTAAATATGACAATAAGATCCCGGTAACTATCTGCAGCATTATCATTAAAAAGCTAAAGCTCATTATTTGTTGTTGCAATGAGTGCCTGCTAAATGCCCTGCGCATTAAGCCGAACAATAACAAGTTTATCACCAGTACAAAAGCCGCTACATCGCGGTGCTGTGTAAATATATCGCCTGCATTTTTTATCCAGTCGGCACGGTAGCCGCCCTGAAAACGGGTTGATACAGCGTCTATCTTCTCGCGCACCTCTGTACCGAAAGTTATTTGCAGGACAGTTATTATCAAAGCCAAAACCGTTACGATATGGGTTATAGGGTTGACGTTTAATCTTGGTCTGCCATAAACTTTTGCTAAATGATAAGTGGTTATGCAAATAGCCAATATTGCCAGCGCTAACAACAGGTGTACGGTGATTATCCAGGCTACCAAATTGGTTGATACTACAATCGACCCCAACCATGCCTGGAAACCTATCAGCACCAAATTAAATACGCTTAAAAAAGGGATCAGTTTACTATCACCAGCATAACTGAACGAGTATACAGCTGTAAGCAATAAGAATATGCCTGATATCGCGCCTATTAAACGGTTAACATATTCTGTCCACGTTCTGGCTACATTAAATTCTTCGGGAATTAAAATTGATTTGTCTTCGCGTAAGCGGCGTGCAAGGTCGCTGTAACCAAATACGTCCAATGTTTTAGCAAAGCGTTGGTTTTTAGCCAACCGGCCCCCAACATATTTTTCTTTGTAATTAGCCGGCAGATCAGACGCCGAGGTTGGCGGTATATATTGACCGAAGCATTTAGGCCAATCGGGGCAACCCATGCCTGAGCCTGTGCTGCGCACCACGCCCCCTGCCAATATCAAAACAAAAAGCAGCGCAATACTTATAAGATTGGTCTTTCTGAATCTGTTTCTTGACTTTGGGTTGCTCATCTAAATATTTCTAACAAATTAGGGTACCTGTGTACGTTAGTTTTGAGTTTTGTGTTTTGAGTACTGAGTTTAAATAAGATAGCCTTACTCATAACTCACTACTCAAAACTCACAACTTTTACCAGGTACAGATACCCTAAAAGATCAGATCGGTAAACTTATATTATTTTACTTCTTCGCTTGCTTTTTGCTCGCTTGTCCATTTTGCATGGGCTTCTAAACCAGCAGGATTATCTTCAAAATCGTGCGGTAAGTTTGAGCTCATGGTTTGTGAAAGCGGGGTAATTTGTGATATAAAATCCTCTTCGGCTCCCGGCTTGCTATAATCATACGGCCAACGGTATACACTTGGTATTTCACCAGGCCAGTTACCGTGTAAACGTTCAACCGGGGTTGTCCATTCCAAAGTATTTGCTTGCCAAGGGTTTTGAGTTGCTTCTTTACCCCAGAAAATAGAGTGGATAAAGTTATATAAGAATGCAACCTGCGCACAGGCCGACATAATAGCTGCCCAGGTAATAAACATATTTACTGATAACCAGCGCTCCATTGAAGCAAACTCTGTAAAGGCATAGTAACGGCGTGGTACACCATCAAGGCCCATAAAGTGCATCGGGAAGAATACAAGGTAAGCACCAATAAATGTTAACCAAAAGTGCAGGTAGCCTAATTTTTCGTCCATCATACGGCCAAACATTTTAGGGAACCAATGATAAACACCCGCAAGCATACCAAATATAGCTGCCGAACCCATTACCAGGTGGAAGTGGGCAACAACAAAGTAAGTATCGTGCAGGTTGATGTCTAACGCGGCGTTACCTAAGAAGATACCTGTGATACCACCAGAGATAAAGAATGACACCATACCGATGGCAAATAACATAGCAGGTGTAAACCTGATGTTACCGCGCCATAATGTGGCCAGCCAGTTAAATGTTTTTACTGCAGATGGTACTGCAATAATTAAAGTAGTGATCATGAACACACCGCCCAGGAACGGGTTCATACCCGTAATAAACATGTGGTGACCCCATACAATAAATGACAATACAGTAATACCGATAAGAGAGTAAACCATCGCGTGGTAACCAAAGATTGGTTTACGTGAGTTTACAGACATAACTTCCGACGAGATACCCATCGCCGGCATAATTACGATATATACTTCCGGGTGACCCAGGAACCAGAATAAGTGTTGGAAAAGGATTGGGCTACCACCTTCAAAAGGCATAACCTGTCCGTTAACAACAATGTCTGATAAGTAAAAGCTTGTACCAAAACTACGGTCAAATATCAACAATACAACACCTGCAACCAGTACAGGGAATGATAATACACCTAAGATAGCAGTTAAGAAAAACGCCCAGATAGTTAAAGGCATTTTCCAAAGGTCCATACCACTTGTACGCATGTTTAATACAGTACTTACGTAGTTAATACCACCCATTAATGATGATGCTACGAAGCAAACCATACTAATTAACCATAAGGTCATACCCAGGCCTGATCCTTTCATAGCGGTAGGCAAGGCAGATAGCGGCGGATAAATTGTCCATCCCGGTCCTGCTGGGCCTTTTTGTATGAAGAATGATGACAACATGATAACGCACGCGGTTAAGAAGAACCAGTATGATAACATGTTGATGAACGGCGAAGCCATATCGCGTGCACCTACTTGCAATGGTATTAATAAGTTACTGAAAGTACCGCTTAAGCCGGCAGTTAATACAAAGAATACCATGATGGTACCATGTATAGTAACCAGCGAAAGGTAGAACTCAGGATCTAAACGACCTTCGGGAGCAAAACGGCCCAATAATGTTTCTAATAAAGGGAATGCTTTATCAGGATATGCTAACTGGATCCTGAATAAGATAGATAAAAGCATAGCAATAACCGCCATAGTAATACCTGTTATAAGGAATTGCTTGGCAATCATTTTGTGATCCTGGCTAAATACGTATTTAGTAAGGAATGTATCGTGATGATGCTCGTGACCCTCTTCGTGATGTGCTACTCCGTGATCGTGAACTGATAATGTTGACATAATCGCTAATTAATTGTTTAACGCTAACCTATTGTTTGTAATACTTTTATTCTGATCTGCTGCTGCCAGTTTTAACTCTGTACGTAACGCCGGGGTTAAGTAAGGTTTTTGTTTGGCTATCCATTGGTTGTACTCGCCTTCGCTAACAACACGTACAACTTTTTGCATGTTGTAGTGGCTGCTTCCGCAAATTTTGTTGCAATACAGCAAGTACTCAAATTTAGGGTTCTCAACTTTTCTACGCATTTCGACAGTAGTAATGGTTGGAGTAAATTTAAAGAAGGTTGGCAAACCAGGTACGGCATTTTGCTGCACCCTGAAGTGTGGCATGTAAACGCTATGTATTACATCCTGTGCAAATATATTTAAGCGTATAGTTTTATTTACCGGCATTACCAAAGTATCTGCGGTTAAATCATCCATACTGTTTTTGTCTTTAAAGTCTACACCCAGTTTATTGGCGCCAACTGTTAACCTGAAATCTTTTTTTCCTAATACGCCATCGGCTCCGGCATAACGGATATCCCAGGCAAACTGGTGGCCGGTAATATCAATATTGATATCGCCTTTAACTTGCGAACTGTTTTCAACTTCCTGCCAGGTAAAGAAACCAAATATTACCAGTACAGTTAAAACAATGGCAGGGATAATTGTCCAAACCTTTTCAATGGTATTGTTGTGAGGTAAAAAGTAAGCTCTGCGTTTATCTGAATGTTTGTATCTAAACAAGAAGCCAAACAGCAATATCTGGGTAATAACAAATACAAATAAGGTAATTATTGTAGTTGTTAAAAACATAGCATCAATTTTAACACCATGCTTTGAGGCAGCCTCAGGCAAGCTCATGCTGCCTTGTACTGTAATGTCCCAATAAGCACCGGCCATACCAAATACCAGGAATACCAGGCATATAATAGCCATGATGTTGTTCCACTGGATACCTTTTTTACCCTGGATCTGCTGGCTAAGATCATATACTTTTAATATTTTACCTATAACAGCTACTGATATAGACAGTAAAACAAAAAGCAGTACATAATAACTTACGCCCAACCAGTCAACGCCCGGTTTAGCTGCATCGGCAGTAGCTGCTGCTTGTGCCATAACCATGTTTGTGCCCGTAAGCAAAAACACCGCTAAAAACGCAAGTAACTTTTTAGAATTTATTATTTGTTTGAATGCCATTGTATTGGTGGTTTGGTATTCTTTATTGTGTTGCAAATTTAATAATTATTATATGTGATGATGTAAACTCTCCTGCAGGAACGGGTGATTTTTAGGCACCAATGACTTGAACTTGCTTAACGCGTTGAACAACAGGAATACAAATAATCCGGCGAAGCCGATAAATGTTCCAATCTCTTCTACAAAGAAGCCACGTCCTTTAGGGCCTACTGTAGCAGGCATAATCATGATGTAGTAATCTAACCAGTGACCCAGTATCAAAATGATACAGGCAGCTTTTAATACCGGTATATGACGTTTTGAATCGCGTGACATTAATACCAGGAACGGCGCTAAAAAGTTTATTACAATATTTAACCAAAACCAAGGTTGGAATTCAGGCTCCCATCTTTTGTAGAAGTAAGCTGCTTCCTCAGGAATGTTGGCGTAATAGATCAATAGGAACTGTGCAAACCATAGGTAGGTCCAGAAGATAGAGAAACCAAACATTAACTGGCCAAGGTTGTGTAAATGATCAACAGTGATCCAGCTTAAGTACCCTTGTTTTTTAAGGGTGATAATTACTAATGTAATTACAGCTAAACCGCTTACCCAAAGGGCAGCAAAGTTATACCAGCCAAACATGGTCGAGAACCAATGTGCATCCAACGACATGATGGTATCAAACGCGAACAGAGGAACTGTAAAACCAAATATCGCTAAGAAAGCGCAGGATATGTTAAAGCTCTTTTTGTAGTTAAACATACCGCCCAATTCATCCTCGTTGTTTGAGTATTTTACAAGCATTAAGCCTAATATGCTATATGCTAACAAGTAACCTACCAAACGGCCAAAGAAAGAAGGAATATTCAAATAACCAGATTTACCCGCTATAATAGCATTATAAGCCTCGTTACCCGGAGTAGTGATAGCTTTTGGCGCCCACTCTTTATATAACATTGTACCTGTTATAATTTTATGGCTTTCTTCTGTTTCAACCTGTTGTGTAAAGTGGATACCTAAAGCAATTACCAGTAATAATATAACTGATGCATAAGGCAATATTTTTGCGAGTGCCTGGGGGATACGTAATATAGAGGCCGACCATCCTGCTTGTGCTGCATACTGCAATGCGCAAAAGAACACGCCTGCGATACATACGCAGGTAAAATAATATCCATCCAGCAACAGGTTAGCGAAAGCGCGCTCTGCATGACCCGTTAAAAACCCGAATGCTATAGATACAATACCTACAACAATAGCTACCAGGCTCCAGGTTTTTGCCTTACCGCTAAATTCAAATTGTTCGTTAAAACTATTATGAGTTTCCATTAAATTCAATTCTTATAAAGTTTGTAAATGGTGAACATACATTACTACTTTCCAACGCTCTTCGGGGCTTAGCTGTGATGCGTAAGATCCCATGGCGTTTAAGCCGTAAGTAATAGTGTGGTATATTTTACCATCGGTTAAATCTTTCATTGCACCACCACGTGATGATTGCCCCTTAGAGTACGAAGGCGGCGGCGGGAAACCATGCGTAGTTACCGTACCATCACCCTGCCCGGTAACACCATGGCATGGCGAGCAAAATGCGCTATATAATGCCTTACCTTCTTCAATGTTTTTTGACGTCAAGAACAATGCATTTTTAACCTCAACACTTGCCAGTTCGTACCCTTCGGTAGTTTTTGGATAATCAAATCTTTCGAAACCAACCGGGGTTGTACCTGCAGGTGGTAACTGTGCTGTTTTGCCGTCCTTAAAATTCGGATTCTTCTGATCCGGATCAAAGGCGATCTTTTCATACATATTGGGGGCAAATTCCCATCCGGTACTTCTCTTATCATTGCACGATGTTGTAACTATCGATGCAGCAACGGTAATAACCGCAATACCCAATACTTTATACTTATTCATAGCTAACATATTTTCTGTCGTTATGCTTAACTTCAACTGCTCCTGCTTCTTTCAGCAAGTTTGTAATGTCTTCGTGCGGGGTGTTTCCTTTAGCATCTATAGCTATAACAAAACGGTCGTTAGTTGCGCGCAGGTCCATTACCCTTGGCGCACGGCCCGGGAAAAGATGCGTAGCGTAAAAAAACGTAAAGGTCATACCGAAGGATGCAAACAATACAGACCACTCAAACGTAACCGGGATATAATCCGGTAAAGCAAAGTGAATTTTACCGCCTATATTCATCGGCCAGTCATATCCCAGGAAATAGTACACCATAGTTAATATGGTTGTTCCACCCAGGCAGCCAAATAAAAATGCCGCGTAACCTAAGCGTGAATCTTTAATACCTAATTTTGCCTCAATACCGTGTATTGGCATTGGCGTGTATACATCATAAATAGGGATGCTATTTTTCTGTAGTTTGTCGATCCCGTGCATCATTTCATCCGGATCGTCAAAAAGGCCTAATATATATTTGGTGCTGCTCATAGTCTATACGTTTTCATATACTGATACATCAACACTATCAAATTTCTTTAATGAGTTTTTGTAGAATTCAACCTGGGCAGGATCAAGATGCCCTTCCTTAATTTGTTTAAGCTTAGCTTGCTCGCTTTGCTCTTTCAGTAATAATTTCACCTCGGCCATTGCTATTGCAGGCAATACGCGGATAAACAACAGGAATAAAGTAAAAAACACGCCTATTGATCCGATGAATACCGATACGTCAACCCAGGTTGGGTAAAACATAGCCCAGCTTGATGGAATATAATCACGGTGTAATGAGGTTACGATAATTACGAAGCGCTCAAACCACATACCGATGTTTACGATGATAGATAGCACCCATGACATGGCGATGTTGGTACGTACGCGCTTAAACCACATTACCTGGGTCATTAACACGTTACAGCCATACATCATACACCCTGCCCACCAGTACGGCCCAATGAACCTGTTTAAGAAGGTATATTGCTCATACTCGCCGCCTGAATAGTAAGCGATAAAGAACTCGGTGATATATGCCACGCCTACTACCGAACCTGTTACAAGGATGATCTTGTTCATTGATTCAATGTGGAACATGGTGATATAATTCTCCAAACCTAATACCTTACGTGTTACCAATAATAACGTTTGTACCATGGCGAAACCAGAGAAGATTGCACCCGCAACGAAATATGGAGGGAAGATGGTGGTGTGCCATCCCGGCTCTAATGATGTTGCAAAGTCCATTGATACAATGGTGTGTACTGATAGTACCAGCGGAGTAGAGATACCTGCCAATATTAATGACACGGTTTCAAAACGCTGCCATGTTTTTACTGATCCTGTCCATCCGAAAGAAAGGATAGAATAGATACGGCGGTACCAGCCTGTACCACGGTCGCGAATAGTAGCGATATCAGGCAATAAACCTGTGTACCAGAATACTAATGATACCGAGAAATAAGTCGAGATCGCAAATACGTCCCAGATCAGCGGCGAGTTAAAGTTAACCCAAAGTGATCCGTATTGGTTAGGTAACGGTAAGCAATATAAAGCCATCCATGGGCGGCCCATGTGTGATACTACGTAAGTAGCCGCGCAAATTACCGCGAAGATTGTCATCGCCTCGGCCGAGCGGTTAATAGAGTTACGCCATTTTTGGCGGAACAGTAATAATACTGCCGAGATCAGAGTACCGGCGTGACCAATACCTACCCACCATACGAAACCGGTGATATCCCAGGCC
>JAZKBY010000007.1:0-954451 GCA_040388395.1 Bacteroidota bacterium
ACTCTTAAAAGGCCCGCTTTACTACATGATTTTCTATTTCCTAAAAGAACTTGTCTCTTTGCCTCGCGGTTCAGATTTATAATTTTGGCCTTCTTGCGTTGGCTAAATTTTTCGTTTTTGTTGGTTACATATTATTGTAACGCTTTTCAATTTTTGTATCCGAAAATCGCTTTCGGTAACTCTTTTAATTTTTGTCCCGTTTGTTTTGGGACTGCAAAGGTACGAACCTTTTTGACATCTGCAAATTATATTTTAAAATAGTTTTTTTGCTTGTATTCTGATGTGTTTTAGAACAATCGCCTTATCTCTTTAGCGGGCTGCAAAGGTACGTTTTGTTTTGATTGATGCAAATAGTTTGCAAGAAAAATTGAAAGTGTATTATTAACACACTGCAAATCAGCCTGAAAAAATATCGGCATAAATAAAACAATAGCTTAATACTGTATTTAATAAATTTGCCGGGCATGAAAGTATTGGTAACAGGGGCATCCGGGCAATTAGGTTCAGTAACCGTAAATCACCTTAAAAAACACGGTCATATAGTATATGGTATAGATATTGTCCCGTCAGGCACTACTGACGAACTGATCGATATTACCAATGCTGATAGCGTTATAGCAACTTGCCGTGGCTTTGACGCCGTAATGCATACTGCAGCGTTACATGGTAAACATTATGAATCAGGCTATCCGCGCGACGCTTTTATAAATGTTAATATCACAGGTACATTAAATCTATTGAACGCTTGTGTTAAAAACGGCATCTCCACATTTTTGTATATCAGCACTACTTCTATATATGGCGACGCAATGGTTGATCCAGACCAGGCCGTTTGGGTTGACGAGTTACTGGCAGAGCGCCCGCGTGATATATATGATATAACTAAACAAACAGCCGAGCAACTATGTAAAGACTTCTTTTATAAAGAGGGCCTCCAAACTTCTGTTTACAGGGTGGCGCGCTTTTTACCGGAGATTGACAACCTGCGATTGAACCATCGTTTATATCGCGGCCTTGATGAACGCGACGGTGCGGAGGCTTTGCGCCTGGCCTTAGGTGCCGGATTTAAAAACTTTGAGGTGTTTAATATATCAAGCGGATCGCCTTTTGATGAAACTGAATTACAAGCTATCAAAAACAATCCAGAACCTGTTATTTTAAACCATTATCCTGCGGCAGCAGAAATTTATAAAGCTAATGGCTGGCAATTCCCAAAAAGCATAGACAGGGTGTATGTTTGCGATAAAGCCACGCGATACTTTAATTATAAGCCAGTTTTTACTTTTGATTACCTGCTGCACAATATAAAAGGTTAAAAGATGTTAAAAAGTATACCTATATATATACATAGTAAAAAACACCCTATATATTAGCCCTCTAAATAAAAAATTGACTGATTTATAATATTCCTTATCTTTGCAAAATGTTTAAAAAACAACTACCATTATTTGTTGGCTTATTAATAGTATTACTTTTTAGCGTTGTTAGCTGTAAAAGCAAGTACGAAAAGCTAAAAGCAAGTAATGATAATGCTAAAAAATTCCAGGAAGGCAAGAGGCTGTACGACAAGAAAGAATACGCCAAAGCATTAGGTTTATTTGAAACCCTGCTATCGCGCTACCGCGGTACTGACGGGGCTACTGATTTATTTTACCTGAATGCTATGGCTAATTATAAGCTGAAAGATTACACGGCTGCCGCTTACCATTTTAATGAGTTTGCTACTTCTTACCCGTCTGACCCAAGAGCAGAGGAAGCAAGGTTTTTAACAGCTTATTGTTATTATCTTGATGCCCCGGTTTTTTCGTTAGACCAGGAGAGTACTTATAAATGTATTGATAAGCTACAATTGTTTATAAACCTTTATCCCAAAAGCGATAGGGTTGCCGAAGCAAGTAAGCTAATACAAGATTTGCGCGACAGGTTGGAACTAAAATCATACTCGAACGCTAAGTTGTATTTGATAATAGGCGAAAACCAATCGGCAGTTATTGCGTTTGGTAATACGCTGCGCGATTACCCGGATACTAAATATGCCGAAGAGTTAGAGTATTTAACTATAGAGGCGCAATATAAGTATGCACACCAAAGCCGCGAGTACAGGCAAGAGGAGCGCTACAATCAGGCGATAGCTTTTGCGGATGCCTTTTTTGAGAAGTATCCAAAAAGCATTTACACTGCCGAGGCTCAAAAACTAAGAAAAGACAGCCAGGCAGGTATATTGGACGTTAAAAAGATATTAGCAGAAGCGGCCACTAACGAAAAGCTTGCACGCAAATTAGCTAAAAAAGATTCAGTATTTATACAACAACGGTCAGAGAACCCGGACATTCATAAAAAACAGCCATAATCAAAAAAAGATATGAGTAATAACAATAACAACCCGGCAGTAGTACCTGCAAAACCTGCAATTGCAAGCAGCACAGTAACCCGTGATTTACGCGAACTGGATGTAGAGACAGGAAACATTTATGAGTCGCTGGTAATTATGTCAAAAAGGGCAAACCAGATCTCAAACAATGTAAAAGAAGAACTGCATGCAAAACTATCTGAGTTTGCTTCATCAAACGATAACCTTGAAGAGATCTTCGAAAATCGTGAGCAAATTGAGATCTCTAAATATTACGAGAAATTGCCTAAACCATCATTGGTTGCAGTTCAGGAGTTTTTAGATGGTAAAGTTTACTATCGTAACCCGATAAAAGAAGCATAATCGCGCCCCACCCCTAAAAGGGGAGTAATGGACGATGATATTAAAACTCCCTGATGGGAGTTTTTTTGTCTAATGCTTTTTTATAATTTTACTAATATATTCCCCCTTTAGGGGGTTAGGGGGCTTATGCTTGAGGGTAAAAATGTAGTATTAGGTGTATGCGGCAGTATAGCTGCATATAAGTCGGCGTTGCTGGTTAGGCTATTGGTTAAGGCCGGGGCCAACGTGCAAGTGGTAATGACACCCGATGCTACCAACTTCATCACCCCGTTAACGCTTGCTACCCTTTCCAAAAACCCTGTATTTTCTGATTACTTCATTGCCGAAACCGGCGAATGGCATAACCACGTAGAACTGGGTTTATGGGGCGATTTAATGGTAATTGCACCGGCAAGCGCCAACACCCTTGCCAAGATGGCGGGCGGCCTGGTTGATAACCTGCTTACCGCCGTTTACCTATCCGCCAAATGCCCTGTGTACTTTGCCCCGGCTATGGACCTGGATATGTGGAAGCACCCGTCTACTACAAGTAATATCGAAACACTGCTATCCTTCGGCAACATCATGATCCAGCCTGGTACCGGCGAATTGGCCAGTGGTCTGCACGGCGAGGGCCGCATGGCCGAACCTGAGGACATCCTGGCTTTCCTGGCTGCGGATATAAAGAAGAAGCTACCCTTAGTCAATACCAAAATGCTGGTTACCGCCGGCCCTACTTACGAGGCTATAGACCCTGTGCGTTTCATAGGCAACCATTCGTCAGGCAAGATGGGGTTTGCTATTGCTGATGAGCTGGCGAGGTTGGGTGCCGATGTAGTACTGATCTCCGGGCCATCTGCACAGGTTAGTAAGCAACGTGCTGTTAAGCGCATAGACGTTACTACCGCTGCCGAAATGCTCGAGGCCTGTCAACAGCACTACCAATCTGCAAAGGTCTGTGTAATGAGCGCTGCTGTGGCCGACTACACCCCTGTTACCATCGCGCAGCAAAAGATAAAGAAGCAGGACGGCGGCCTTACCATCGAAACCAAAAAGACTACTGATATCCTTAAGTTCTTAGGAGACAACAAGCCCGACGGCCAGCTACTGATCGGCTTCGCCCTGGAGACCAACAACGAGGAGCAAAACGCAATAGATAAGCTTAAGCGTAAGAATCTCGACTTTATTGTGCTAAATTCGTTGGGCGATGCGGGGGCCGGTTTCAGGACTGATACCAATAAGATCACGATTATAGACCGCGACCTGCACCAAACCACCTTCGGCCTTAAAAGCAAGGAGGACGTGGCTAAAGACATCTGTGCTAAGATAGTGGCACTACTCAAACCATGAAGCAGTTAGGCATTTACATAGCGTTAGTATTGTGCACCCTGGCCGCCCGGGCGCAGGACCTTAACGCGCGCATAACCGTACTTGCCCCCAAGATCCAGACCACCAACAAGCGCATCTTCCAGTCGTTGGAGACGGCTATGAAGGACTTCCTTAACGGCCATAAGTGGCTTGCTGAGAGCGTACAACCCCAGGAGCGGCTGGACTGTAACTTCGTGCTTAACATCACCCAGTGGGATGGCGGCAGCAAGTTCACCGGCGAGCTGCAGGTACAGTCGTCGAGGCCGGTGTTTAACAGTAACTATAACAGTACCCTGCTGAGTGTCAATGATAAAGACTTCGAGTTTAGCTATACCGAGGGCCAGACTATCGACTACTCCGACCAGGCCTTTCAATCCAACCTTGGGTCGGTGATGGCGTTTTATGCCTATGTTATAGCCGGGATAGATAACGACAGCTTTGCCCGCCTTAGCGGCACCAACTACTATGCCCTGGCGCAAACGGTGGTTACCAACGCCCAGTCGTCGCCATATAAGGGGTGGAAGGCGTTTGACGGCAATACCAACCGCTACTGGCTTATAGAGAACCTTAATAACAAGGTATACGAGCCCCTGCGCGTGTTTTTGTATGACTACCACCGCAACGGACTGGATGTAATGGCCGACAACGCCACCCGCGGCCGCAAGGCTATCTCGGCTATGTTGCCCACGCTTGCACTGGTTGACAGGCAGCGTTTGGGCGCTATGCTGCCCTTAGTGTTCTTTAACGCCAAGTGCGATGAGCTGATTTCCATCTACGCCCATACCGACGCGCAGGCCCGGATCGACGCGCTGAATATCTTCAACCAGGCCGACCCGGCTAATGGCATCAAATACCAGGAACTACAGAAGAATTAACACGTGTGCTGTTTCACGCGGGTGTGACACAGATGAAACAGGTGAAACACTTTTTTGGCCTAACAAATTGGCAGTAAAGCCTTTACGAAAAACGAGTGAAACAAAATGAAACACTATTTTGGGCTTAACCATTTGAGTATAAAGGCATTGTGAAAATAAAATATGTTTAAACACGCATTGCAATTTTACCAACTAATAAGTAGGTGGCCTTAAACCTAAATAAAGTCCATTCTACTCAAAATCAACTAATTGTAAACAGGTTACTTTTTCGCCTTTTTAATGGCCGAATTGGTAAAAGGTCAGCACTTTAGGATTATTTTATTGATTCCGTATTTGGGCGTTGCCTGCGGCCCGGGTTATCCGCTCATACGCGCACATGGCCTTAGGCTTCAGCTTCTGCAAGTAATAACCGACCTGCAAGTCAAACTGCAACTGCCACTTAAAACTGCTACTGCAAAAAAGGGCCGGTATCCGCTACTACCCCTAACGCGGGTAGTGCTTATTTTGCAGTGTTGTGCTTCTTGAAATTTTCAGCTTGTTCAAAAATTTCTTTATACACTTCATCTCTATCAACCGGTGGATAATCATTATCAGCCAACAAGATTATTAAATCCGCTTTTAGTTCTGATTTGATATCGTCGCGTTTGCTCCAATCCGTGTATTTAGTTTTATCATCAACGACTGTTTTTACTTCTTGGGCTAAATGGATAAGCTTATCTTCCGGATATTTAAAATCATACTTTACCATCAACGACTTTAGAATATCGTAAAAGGCCTTTTCCTCTAAATCAATACCCATGTCTGCGAAAGAATTTCTTTCAACTTTTAAAGCATTATATAAACTTATGATCTCATTTGTAAAATCTTCCAATACTTCGCTCCGTAATACATCCGCTTCCTTTCGTTCGTTATATTTTTCGACTAAAGCCTGCATCTTTTTAGAAAAATCTATTCCTGTTACCTTATTTACCTTTTTAAACTCTTCGATGGCTTTTGCAAGGAGTTGCTGTAGTAGTTTGATTTTAGTATTAGGTAATTTGATCTTATCGATCTTAGCAAGATAATCTTCATCAAAAATATCGATCTCTGCAGCAGTTTCGTCTCCTAATTTAAAAATCTCTTCTACACCAGTACTTTCTATCGCATCCTTGATCATTTCCCTAACTCTGGCATTCATTTGAGCTGTATCTGGTGCCGCACCTTTAGTTAGTTTGAATACAATTGCGCGTACAGCCAGGTAAAAGTGAATATGATCTCTTTGTTCCTGAACAAACTCATCACTACCTGCACAAATATCATAGGCAGTTTTGAGCCGCTTTACCAAATACATAAAACGTTGTTCAAGTTCGTGGGTGATTTGAACAAACTCAGCTGCCATATTTAATGTGTGCAGCTGTTCAAGTGGCAATCCGTGAAAATATTTAGATGTATCGAATTTGTGAAATATCTTGGCGACCAGATCCAAATGATCTTTTACCACAACAATTGATTGTTGTATGTCTTCAAAATTCTGGCTATCAATTTGATTATACTGTTTTAACGCCAGGTTCATTTGTTTTTTAATGCCAATATAATCGACAACTAGGCCCTTGTCTTTACCTTCAAACTTTCGATTAACTCTGGATATCGTCTGTATTAAATTATGACGTTGAATTGGTTTGTCAATATAAATTGTATCTAAAAATGGCACATCAAACCCTGTAAGCCACATATCTACAACCATTGCTATTTTGAAATTAGATTTCTCATTTTTAAACTGGCGATCCAATTCTTTACGATACTCCTTTGTGCCTAAAATATCATAAAGTACCTTTTCATCATCCTTGCCTCTCGTCATTACCATCTTGATACGTGACATTGGCTTGATTTCCTTTTTTTCTCTTTCTGTTAACTCGGCACCTTCTTCACTTGCTTTAATGATGGCCCATTCGGGACGCAACTCAATAACATTTTTATAAAGCTCGTAAGCTATTTGCCGGGTGCTGCATACAAAGATTGCCTTTCCTTTCACTGTGGCGCCCTCAATAACCCTTTTCTCATAATGATTAACAAAGTCAGCAGCTAACGCTTTTAATCGAGCAGGGTCGCCAATTATTGCGTTCATCTGAGCTACAGCCTTTTTACTTTCTTCTATTTGATATTCATTGGTTCCTTCATCGGCACAACGATTGTAATATTCCTCGATCTCCTGTAGTTTGCGATTGTTAAGCAACACTTTTGCGGCACGCCCCTCATAAACAATACGGACGGTGATTTCATCATTTACCGATTCCGTCATTGTATAAGCATCTACCACATCACCAAACACGTCAAGTGTGGCATCAACGGGTGTGCCGGTAAAACCAACGTAGGTAGCATTGGGTAATGAATCATGTAAATACTTCGCAAAACCATAGCTCTTACTAACTCCTTTTTCAGTTACTTTTAGTTTCTGATCAAGGTTAGTTTGGCTGCGATGTGCTTCGTCTGAAATACAAATAACATTTGTCCGACCTGTAAGCAATTTTGTATCCTGTGTAAACTTATGGATGGTCGTTAAAAAAACCCCACCGCTATTCCGGTTTTGCAGATGTTGTCGCAATTCTTTCCGGCTTTCAACGCTTATCACAGTATCATCGCCAATAAATCCTTTGGCGTCTGTAAATTGCCCCGACAGTTGATCGTCAAGGTCGGTACGGTCAGTAATCAATATAATGGTGGGGCTTGAAAAGTAAATGCTTTTCATCAGTAAACGCGTTAAAAAAAGCATTGTATAACTTTTTCCACAACCGGTCGTGCCAAAGTAAGTACCACCTCTCCCATCCCCTCCAGGTTTTTGGTGCAATTTAATATTGTCGAAAAGTTTAATTGCTGCATAGTACTGTGGATAACGGCAAACTACCTTTTCATCTTTCTTAGAACTATCTGGCAGATAGATAAAGTTATGGATGATATCTCGTAGACGGTGACGATTGAACATGCCATGTATAAGCGTATATAAAGAATCGATACCATCCACCTCTTTAATCAACCCTTCTATTTTGCGCCAAGCATAGAAAAAATCATATGGCGCAAAAAATGATCCTGCTTTATTATTGACTCCATCGCTAATAATACAGAAGGCATTGTATTTAAAAAGGTCGGGGATATCACGTTTATAGCGAACCGTTAATTGTATGTAGGCATCGTGTATCGTGGTATTTTCTTGTATAGCGGTTTTAAATTCAAAAACTACTAATGGCAAGCCATTAATATATAAAATTCCGTCAGGAATACGCTTTTCGTTTTTGGTGATTTCTAGTTGATTTACAAATTTGTATATATTCTGATCATCCTCTGAATAATCTATTAGTTGTATAAGTAGGTCCTTCTTGTTGTGATCTTCACGTTTAAGTAATATACCATCGCTTACCATTTTCATAATAGCTTTATTACTATCATAGAGATCAGATGAAGAATATTTTTCTAAATTTCTGGTAATTCCTTCTATCTCATTAAGCGTAATGTCTGCGGTGCGGTACTGGTTTAATAAAAACGCGATAAAATCCTCTTTAATAAGCACTTCATCGACTGAACGCAAGATAGAATGTCCAAAATGATGCGAAATATCTTCCTGGCTTAACAGCTCAATTATAGCTTTTTCTAACCGCGATTCAGTAAATTTCATCTATGTTTTTGTTGAATACTCTTTTTATTAAAAGCCATCGATAACCAATTCTTTTGGTGTTTCATTAATTTCGTTCGTAAGCCCTTTTATTAAGATTGGACAAAGTGGTTTTATCATATCGATTAGTTGCGAATTTATCCTTTTCCTAGTTTGCAACGTGTGGTAAATAGTAACAATGGCTTCTTGAACTTTCAAATCTGGCAAAGGTATCTTAACATTACACATATCAGCCCAATCAAAAGTTTCGCGAGCACTACCCCAAGAATGGAACCGAGCATAACGATCAAACTCTGTACGTTGAAACCATAAGTATAGAAATTCCGGTAATAAAACAGATGTATCAATTACTTCAAAAACAATGTATGTACTTGAAACTAAACCTTGTTCTCCATCTAAAATGGCAATAGATATCTTTTCTCCATTTCTAGAAGTAACTGTTACATACCCAAATTGCCTATTTTTAACTACTTTATATGAAGCAAGATCTAATGACGTTTGCTTAGAATTTGACTGTATAAATTTCTTATTTACACTAATTCCTAAAAGATTATTTATCTTTAAATTGGAATTCCTTTCATCAGATTGTTGGATATACTTGCCCAGCAATTCCTCTGTTCCTTTTTTAAGTAAATCTTCAATATAGGTGTCGCAAATTAATTGCAAATCTTTTAAACTACTTTCATAAGTAGCTTGGTTACTCATTAACCCTCGATAAACATCTACATATTTTTTTTGGATTTCAGGTCTAGGAATAGGTAATTGAATATCACAAAACCGCTCCCATTCTAAACTAGCTCGTACACTACTATCGCTTATAAACCATCCATATCTATCTGATTCGGCTCTTTGAAACCACATCATTAAATATTCTGGGTGAACTTCTTCATTATTTATGACTTCAAATACTAAGTAGGCAGGGGAAATTATTGCTGGTTTGTTTTCCGTATAAAGGGCCACTCTTATTGTTTCGTCCCTACCGACTTGCATCGCGCTATATGCAAATTGTCCTTTTTCTATAATTTTGTAATTTGATAAATCTGATTCTGATACATTAGCTACCGAAGACATAAAATTCTTAGTAATATTAATACCTAACAACGTGTTAATCTTAAATTGAACGTTTCGTTTATCAACTAACTTAATATAATCACCTAAACGGCTATAAGTTGATTTCATACCCAAGTGAGTCAAATGCGTTTTTTAATTGTTTTTGTGATTCTATTTCATCTGAAATAATTGTTTTAAATTTTTTTTGAATTCTTAACATTTCTTGGTGAAAATCAATTTTTCCATCCTTGTCTACAAATTCAATATACTTACTTGGCACAAGGGAATAATCATTTGATTTAATTTCCTCAAAACTTGCTGAATAACAATATTCTGGAATATCCTTATAAGTTGTTTCGAATGATTTCTGTTGCCAGTTATGATAATTTTCCGCTACCTTACTTATATCATCGGTGGTTAATTCTATAAATGATTTTTCGTATTCTGAACCAAAACGTCTTAGATCAACAAATAACACTTCGTCTTCACGATTGCGATATTTTTTCTTTTTTTCGTTAATTTCAATGCTCCTTTCTTTTTTGTTTTTATTTAAAATCCAAAGTGTGACACTGATATCCGTTGTATAAAAAGTATTTCTTGGTATTATTACTATTGCTTCTATTAGTTTATTTTCAATTAATTTTTTCCTTATTTTGTATTCTTCCCCACCTCCAGATAATGCGCCATTAGCCAAGATAAAGCCAGCGACGCCATTTTCCGATAATTTAGAAACCATATTTAATATCCACCCATAGTTAGCATTACTTACAGGTGGCAGGTCGTAACCTCGCCAACGTGGGTCATCTGTTAACTCATTTACTGCTCGCCAATCCTTTTGGTTAAAGGGAGGGTTAGCCATAATATAATCTGCTTTAAGATCAGGGTGTTGATCTTTGTGAAAGGTGTCTGCGGGTACGCTGCCTAGATTAGCCGAAATGCCTCTTATGGCCAAGTTCATTTTAGCTAATTTATAGGTAGTCGCCGTCTGCTCCTGTCCATATATAGAAACTTCTTTTTTATTACCATGATGACTTTCAATGAATTTTATTGATTGTACAAACATCCCGCCTGATCCACACGCTGGATCATAAATAATGCCCTTATACGGCTCTATCATTTCGGCGATCAAATTAACAATTGTCTTTGGTGTATAAAATTCACCTTTACCCTTCCCTTCAGCAATTGCAAATTTCCGAAGAAAGTATTCATAAACTCGTCCTACAATATCATGACCTTTATCTTTCAATGTATCAATATTGTTGATTGTGTCTAACAGGGCTGAGAGTTTACTTCTCTCCATATTTAATCTAGAAAAATAATTATTGGGCAAAGCACCTTTAAGTGACGGATTGTTTTTTTCGACAGTGTGCAATGCTGTATCTATTTTCAAAGAAATATCATCCTGTTTTGAGTGTTGGATAATATAACTCCATCGTGATTCTTCTGCTAAATAAAAAATATTCTTCTGATTATAGAACTCTTTCATTTCCATAAATCGTTCTTTATGTTCAGCAATCAACTCCTGGCGTCGTTCAACAAACTTATCACTTGCAAACTTCAGGAAGATTAAACTAAGTACTACATGCTTATATTCAGACGATTCTACTGTTCCACGTAATTTATTGGCAGAGTCCCATAGCGTTTCTTCTATGGTTTTTTGTTTTTTTTGTTTCTTTTCTTTTGCAGGTCGTGCCTCTTCAATCTCTTCTATCTTTTCGTCCATTTGTATTCAATTCTGTTTTTATCAATAAGTGTATAGTATGCCACAATAAAGATATAAAAAGCATTTTAATACTTTTGTTTAAACTTTGTGTACGCAATCAAGTCAACTTGCACTACCCCGCGTTAGGGATAGCAATGGATACCGGCCATAGCGCCTAAGGCCTGCAGGCGTATGAATGGATAGCCCGGCCGCAGGCAACGCCCATAACAACGCGCTACAAAACAAATCGCACGTAAAAACCCACCTCAACTTCCCAAATAACCTGTATAGTCAAGTGATAACAATCACTAATTTAACTTACTCACAATCAGTGTAAAATAGAAATATTTATTTTAACTTCATACTAATCAATATTAACCCCTAAATATTTTTCATCATGAAAAAGTTCCCACTTTTTTTGTTAACCCTGTTAACAATCGTCACCACCATTTCTTTTAATGCCGTTAGCCAAAAGGGCGCCAAAGCACAATTTACCATTAACGCCAAAGGCTGGCTGTACAATGCGTCGGGTGCCAAAATTGGCTACATCGACAAAAACGACGTCGTGCGCGACAACACAGGCAAGGGCATGTTCTCTGTCGACATGTCCGGAAACGTCGCCACTGCCGACGGCCGACAGTTAGGCATGGTAAAAAAGAATGGATCGTACTGTAATGTTAAAGGCGAAAGCATCCTGAACATTAAAGACCTTGGTAACGACCAGTACCAAATTATCGACGCTTCGGGCCACGCCTTAGGCAAAGCGCACAAAAATTACAAGCAGCACGCCTACGCCGCTTTGTTACTGGCCAACCGGTAACTACCACCAGGTAATCACGTCGCAACCCAAACGCGCGTACACCTGCCGACACCAATTTAACCTAACCCTGCATTTTACTTGTGATACCGTTAAGGTCTCCCGCGTTTGTGGCTTAATAAGCCGGCATTGGTATGGGCCTTAACGGTTTTTTGTTGTTATCCTTCGCATTGGTTCTTAAAAAAATGATAACAATCACCCATTAACCTGCTTACGGTCAGTGCCAAACAAATTTAATCGGCCCATTTTTGTTGTGAAATAAATATTAATCACTTCAAAAATTTCGATCATGAAAAAGTTCTGTTTGCTATTACTAGCTATCTTAAGCATCACAATAAGCGGTACGTTTAGTGCCTTTGGCCAGAAGGGCACCACTAAGCAAATTACAATTAATGCCAAAGGCGGGTTGTACAACTCGGCGGGCACCAGGCTGGGCTATATTGATAAAAACGATATCGTAAGAGATAACGCGGGCAAGGAATTATATTTCATAGCTAAAGACGGAAGCGTTGTTACTGCCGCCGGCAAAAAATTGGGCATGGCTAAAAAGAACGGATCGTATTATAATATTGACGGCGAGAATGTTTTAAACACCAAAGACATTGACAAAGAGACCTGCGCAATTTTAGACCCCAAAGGGCATAACTTTGGCACCGCGCATCAAAACTATAAGCTGCATGCCTGCGCTGCACATTGCTACTGGCTATCCAAAGAACAGGAAAAAGCAGCTCCGAAACACTGATCAGGTACTTGCGCCCTGCCCTTGCAGGTGATAGGTTTACTAATAATAGTTACCTGATCTTGTATGTTCAGAACCGTTAAGGTCTCCCGTTTATGGCTTACTCAGCCGGCATTGGGGCGGCCTTAACGGTTTTTTAATTCTGCTTAACTTACACAAGTTATGGCGTTGCCTACGGCCCGGGTTATCCGCTTATACGCCTGCAGGCCTTACTCGCGAGGCCGGTATCCGCTACTCCCCCTAACGCAACGGGCGGACGTTTATAGCCTCAAAAAACCTGGCGACCCCTATCGTCCTAAAATAACGTACTGTATTACAGGCGGTTTTAGTGCCACGCCTACACTATTTCTGTTATAGTAAGCATAATTGGTTTTTATCAGCTTTTTATATTTCACATATAATTATTAATTAAAATACTTAACTATTGTTTAAAAAAAGGTGGTTAAAGCAATCATATCAAGGTTGTTAGGTACAAAAAGCTTTACAAATATTCCAGCCGGGAATATCGCGCATTGTCGCCCGTGCCAAATACGGGGCACCGTTGTTGCCCGTGCAGTTGTAATTAAACTTATGCCCTGCGCCCTCATCGAATTAAGTCTGTAAGTTTTTACACTATTTAAAAATTCACCATTATCTAATTCATTCTATCATGAGTAACAACAACCAGTTCATTACACGCAGTGCCGCTTTGCGCCCTGTCCATTTTAGTTTAAAGGCCTTTTGGTCGGTAGCAGTAATGAGTATTATTTTTATTGCCGGTTGCAAAACCCAAACCCAGGACGAGATGGCCCCGGTGTCAACAAACACATCAGCCACCAGTTTGGCTACAACAAGCAGCGGCGCGCCCCTAAATGCAGCGGTGGCGCTTACGCCCATTAACCTGGGTACCGCTAACGATTTTACCATCCTGTCTGAAACCGGCATCACCACCACCGGCGTAACCGCCATACTTGGCAATATCGGCTCCAGCCCTATTTCGTCCACCGCTATCACCGGGTTCGGGTTAATTATGGCTACCGATAACCAGTCGTCGCACACCCCGATAGTAACCGGCAAGGTTTACGGGCCCGATTACGCCGTACCTACCCCTTCAAAAATGACCACCGCCATTAGCGATATGGAAACCGCCTTTACCAACGCCAACGGCATTACCGACCCGCAGCCTCTGGTAGAGAAATATGCCGGCGACATCAGCGGCCAAACCCTGCCCGCAGGCTTATATAAATGGAGTACCAACGTATTAGTTACCAACGCAGGCGTTACCCTAAGCGGCGGACCAAATGACGTCTGGATCTTCCAGATAGCGCAGGACCTTGTGGTTAACAACAGCGCCATTATAACGCTGGCCGGCGGCGCCCAGGCTAAAAACGTATTTTGGGTAGTATCGGGCCAGGCCACGTTGGGTACCTATACAAATTTTAGCGGGATAGTTATCAGTAAAACCCTGATATCGTTAAACACAGGCGCCAAAGTTACCGGCAAACTGTTTGCACAAACAGCCGTAACCATGATAGCTAATACCGTAACACCTCAATAAACACTACATCTTAATTTATAAAAAGCCCGTAAGCCATTTAAACTTACGGGCTTTTTATGGTGTTGCCTGCGGCCCGGGTTATCCGCTCATACTGCACAGGCCTTAGCCGCAAGGCCGGTATCCGCTGCTACCCCTTACGCAAGAAGCACAATGCCCTACGTGCGTCATTGCGAGGAACAGCCCGCCCCGATTTGTCGGGGAAGCAATCTCTACGTAAGCTAAGTGTCTAAATGTATGGTGGAATAGGCACAATCACGCCACTCTTTGGTTAACGATGCATACTTGCGCCAGCGGGGGGAGGTGCTAAATTTTAAAGTTTCATCACATCCTCTACTTTCTCATACCGGTAATTGGTTGACGGGAAAGGCACTATAAATGTTTGTGCTACCCGCTCGGACCGTAAGAAATAAGGGATCCAAATTGCGCAAACTATACCCGTACGAATTGCTGTAGACAGTGAAGCATCGCTTACAGCATCATGAAAAATGCTTTTAGCCCAGATATAATCCGTTGAAAAGAAAACTAATGAGCCAACATATAACCATATAATAAATTTGGGTAGTATGTCTCGTTTATTTAAAAGCAGTACCAGGCAAAATAATGCGTAACACATTAATAAGGTATTTCCAAAAGCCTCAAACATAAAAACCATTTTAAATGCATTGTCGCTTTGGTTATTAAGGTGCGCGTTCCATTTAGCCAGGTCAAAATAAGTACCGCCACATAAAGATACAAACAGCGCCAATACAGAAAAACTCAAGCCTATAGCAATCACTATCAACCATCCGCCAATTGGTTTAAAATTGGCACCGTGTTCAAATAATATCTCAGCAGTTTCTGTACAATATAATTTTATAAAGATACCGGCCAGCAACAGCACAAAAACAACAATGCTGCAAAGCATCCAGTAATTTAACCGGAAAGTGGTTGTTACGTTGTCGGGGGTATAATTGAAGTTATAGCCCAGGTAGTCGTTCTTAATCTCCTTTACGTCGGCCGCATATTCATCAATCCTGTCAACCGGGATAAACGCTTTAAGGTATTTAAGCTGATAATTTAATAAAAGGGTATCTTTTTGCGTTGACGTTTTCCATGTAAATTCATAAGCCCCGCGCTTTATGCTTTTTTCCTTTTCTTCAATATTCCACGGGGCAGGTATAAACACGCCTATAGTATAATTTATAGCATAAGGGTAATTTAAAGTACGCGGGTATATAATTTTAGTATTAATATCCGTTAGTTGTTCGCTAATCAGATCGGCATAAAACGACGCTCCGAGCCTGCCTGTTAGTGTATCTCTTTTAAAAAAGTCGGGAATTAAATAATGCTCTAAAGTAATCAGCTGATTTTTTTCTTCATCATCCTTTATTGTTATCGAATCGACGGACTCTATTTTAGGATAAGTTTTCTGGTAATAACTAAGATAGCTATTTTCGGTGTCGGATACACTTGACGATGCCAGTCGCTCCCTGATCTTGTCGGCTTCATTTAATGTATAAGTAGTGATAACATCTAACCTAACTTTACCCGTATCGCTACCTACAATATAATTTTCGCGGCAATTTATCACTCCTGTTTTAGGGGCGGGTATGTCTGTAAGTTTGTTGGCGCCCGGTGTTAAAACCAGCCCCTTACCGTAGGCCGGATAATATAAATTTATACCGCCGCCCCGCTGGTTTGACATGGTAGGATCAATCCATACCTGTTTGCCGTTTACGGTGGCAACTACGGTAGCATGGTCAAAATCATAGGCCGATGGTAAATATTGATCTGTTTTTGATGTTGCCGTAGTGTTAATTAAAACCATGCTGGCCGGGATACCCCCTGCGTTCAAAATCGATGCCAGTAATAACGATTTATCTTTACAATCGCCATATCGCTGCTTGTAAACCTGCTCGGGCTTATTGGCGCGGTGCGAGTATTCGCCCATTTCAATACCCATATACCGCACTTCATCCTGCACCATTTTAACCGCGCTCCTAAAATACTTTTCTTTATCGTTGCCTGCATTGGCTTTAAAAGTCGCTATTTGCCTCGCAAGCGCGCCGGTAATATTTGTCGCTACAGGGTTAATATCCAGCGCCCAGTTAACAACGTCGTTCCAACTGCTAAAGTCGCTTATTTGTACATAGGCATAATTTGTGCTCCAACCCGGTTGATTATTATAATCCAACCCTGGTTTTACCTGGAAATCTTCCCATATGTAAGACTTTAGCCCATTTTTAACAGCCAGCATTACACTGGGTACTTTATTAAAAGCTTTAAAATTAAGTTTCCGCGCCGGCGAAGCAAGTATCGCCTTATAAATATGCGCCACAGGCTGTGACTGCTGAAGGTAAATATCGCGGCAAAATTTATTGGCCATAATGGGGTTGCGCCCGGTAATGGTAAACGAATATTCTATCCTGTCCCCTTTACGTATATCACTTAAAATGCAGTAAGCCGAATAAGTGCCCTGATAGATAAATTTGGAAAGTTCTTTTTCATCGGCGATAACTTTAAAGGAGCTGGCTGACAAACGGTTTTGCGGTTTGTTATTTCGCCAAACAGTAATCTCGTGTACGTCCAGGCGCTCATACGATGGGTCGAAACTGATTGATATTTCTGAGCCATTTTGAATCCCGGCTGCCGAAACGATCTGGCGAACAATATGTGAATAATCGCTTTTATTCTCCACATGAATCTGCTCTTCTAAAAGCTGGTAAAAAAAGCCGTTAGTCACATCGCGCAAGGGTATTTGTTTATCATAGGGCCGATATGTATTTAGCCAGATTGGCTTGGCCGACATATGCACTGTTGGCGCCGCAGCTTGCAAGCTTGCAGCTATCGTAAGGCAAATAAGTAATAAAAATAATCTGGATAAAGATTTAGTGGCCATTATGCTATAATAATAATAAAATTTATATCATTTTCAATAATGTACCTATTATTTTTTTGGCGTTGGATGTTATCCGGCAACGCTCATATCCTCGCCCAAAAAACTTCCCCCCTCCTGTAACATTTCCCGTTTCGAAACGACTTATATACATCAATCCCAACGGATTTAACAAATTTTAACAAGAAAAATTTAAAAAATATTTGGATATACGAAAAGTATCGTACATCTTTGTACGAAGATATTCGTAGAATAGAAAATTATGGAACTGAAACCAACAGAAAGCGAGCTTGAAATTTTACAGGTAATTTGGGAAAAGGGCCAATGCACCGTGCGCGACGTGCACGAGGAGCTAACCCGTACCAAAGATGCCGGGTACACCACCACCTTAAAACTGATGCAGATAATGGCCGACAAAGGATTAGTTGAACGCGACACTAATGCTAAAACGCACTTATATAAAGCAGTGATAAGCCGTGAGCAGGCGCAGGGCACCGCGCTTGATAAAATTTTGGACACGGTGTTCAAAGGGTCGACGGCTGATTTGGTGATACAGGCACTGGGTCAGCACCGCGCATCGTCTGACGAGATTGATGCGATCAGGAAATTCCTGCGGAATTTTGAGAATGGTGAGTAGTGAGTGGAGAGTAGTTAAGTTAACGGTTAAAAGGTAAAAACAATTAAACATCAACATCATGCATAATTTGTTGTATAACATCAGCCAGGTTTTAGGGATCACCATTATCCACTCGTTGTGGCAGGGGTTAATTATTTATATAGCCTTGCGCTTGTTTTTACTGGCTATGCCGGCGGTATCGTCGGTTAGTAAATACCGCATTAGCTATGCCACGTTGGTGGGCATGCTGGGCTGGTTTTTGGTTACTCTGTTTAAAGAGCTTGGGCAATACAACTGGCTATCAACAGTCGCGCTGCCTGTTACTCCGCTTACACTGCCTGCTGTGTTCCATGATGTTGATGCACCGGCAAACCGCCTTTACTTTACCATTGCACAGTATATGCCTTTTTTAACTATGGTATATGTTGTCGGGCTGGTATTTAACTCGCTTAAACTTGCCTTGTCGTGGAACAGTATCTATCGCATCCGCCAAAACATTAAAAACGCGGGGTTCGAGGGTACGGTTAAGCGCCTGTCTAAAAAGCTTGACGTTACCAAAACCGTACAGGCTGCTTTTAGCGAGTGGGTGGATGTGCCCTGCATTACCGGCTTTATTAAACCTATTATATTGCTGCCTGTATCTATTACTACCTATCTGAATACCGACGAGATTGAAGCGATATTGCTGCACGAACTGGCCCACATTAAACGTAACGACTACCTGTTAAACTTTATACAGCAGGTTATAGGGATATTGTTATTCTTTAACCCTTTTGCCAGGTTGGTTGCCAATGTAATTAACGAAGAGCGCGAAAACTGCTGCGACGATGTTGTTGTGCAAGTTACGGGCAGTCCGTTCTTGTATGCACAGGCGCTTTTAAAACTCGAGGAGAATAAACAACAACGCTGGCAGTTGGCCCTTGCCGCCACCGGCAAAAAGTATGAATTGTTAAACCGAATTGAACGTATCATGAAAACTAAAACACACACCGTAAATATACGCCCGGTACTAATTACAGTACTGGCCCTTACCTGCAGCATAAGCAGCATAGCCTGGTTAAACCCGGAAATTAAAAATGGCAAAGTGGTTATTAAAAATGCCCCTGCCATACGTATGATAACAGCAGCCATCACCACGCCTGAAGAGGCGCCAAAGCCTGTTACACCGCGCAAGCATAAAAAGAAGTTAAGCGTAAAGTTTTTGGGCGACACCGCAAGGCTGGCCGCCCTTAACGACACCACTAAAAAGAAATACAAAATTGTTGTTGAAGACGAGAACGGCAACAAGAAAGAGTATAACAGCGTAGCTGATATGCCTGCAGAGGATCGTGAGAACTTTACCGGCAGCGGCGAGATGCATATGCTTAATGATTCTATCCGCGTAAAAATGAATAAATTTTACAGCAGCGAAAAATGGAAAAGGCAAAGCGAGTTGATGGCAAAACAAGGCATGCTTATGGCCAAAAAGTTTAATAGCCCCGAGTGGAAGAAACTGCAAAAGGTAATGGTTGAAAAATCGCTGGCGATGTCAAAGATGGCTACCGACAACAAGCAATGGCAAAAACACGGCGAGCTAATGGCCTTGCAAGGCAAAAAAATGGCCGAGCAGTTTCAAAGCGCCGACTGGCAGAAAAAAATAGCCGACATGGCAAAAGCCGGCGAAGACATGGGCAAATATTATGACAGCCCCGAAGGGAAAAAGCAACTTGAGGGGCTGGCCAAGGCCGCCGAGGGCATGGGTAAGGAATGGGGCAATTACTTTAATAGCCCTGAAGGAAAAAAATACTTGAACGATATCCAAAAAAATGCCGGAGAAATGGGTAAATACTACGATAGCCCTGAGTTTAAAAAGCAGATGAAGGATATCGAAAAAAATGCCGAAGAGATAGATAAAGCCTATGGCAGCCCTGAGCGGAAAAAGGAATTGAAGGAATTGCAAAAGAACGCCGCCTACTACGACAGCCCTGAGTGGAAAAAGAAATTGGACGAGATTGAGAATGATACCACCGGAACTGTTGCTGCAAAATATGGTATGTTCCCAAGAAAACAATTTGACATAAAAATAAAACCATCCAAAGCACCAAAACCGGTTAAAGTTAAAGGTAAAGCGCTCGAGCAGTTGCCGCCACCGCCAAAACCAGCTAAAATAAAGGTGAAACCATTGGAGGTACCACCGCCACCACCGGCAGATAAACCGGAAGTACCGGCAGCTACAGGCAATAACATACCGTTATAAGAGCCCTATTTAATAAGATCAGTTAATATGTAAAAGATAGACCGGCGCAATGCCGGTCTGCTTTTTTGTTGGCGATAAATAGACTTACGAAGTTTTAGAAACTTCGTAAGTCTTTCCGTAATTTAGTGTCCTTAAATCTACAGGATACTTTTATGCTTCAAAAACTCAGTATAAGTAATTACGCTTTAATTGATAACCTTGAAATTAGTTTCGATGCCGGGTTAAATATCCTTACCGGCGAAACCGGCGCGGGTAAGTCAATTATTTTGGGTGCTTTATCTTTAATACTGGGTCAGCGGGCAGAGAGCCGGTACTTCTTCAATCAACAGAAAAAATGCGTTATTGAAGGTACTTTTAAGATCGGCGATTTCCATCTTAAAACTTTTTTCGAGGATAACGACCTGGATTATGAAGCCGAGACAGTGTTAAGGCGTGAAATTTCTGCCGATGGTAAGTCGCGCTCTTTTATAAATGATACGCCGGTTAATTTGAACGCGATGAAGCTATTGGGCGAAAAGCTGATAGATATTCACTCACAGCATGCTACACTGGAAATTAACGACCCGGAGTTCCAGTTGCTGGTTGTTGATTCGGTAGCTAAACATCCTGATCTGCTGGCCGAGTATCAAACCAAATTTCGCGCATTCAAAAAGTCAATAGCCAAATTACAGCAGCTGATTGACGAAAGCGATAAGGCCAAAGCCGACCTGGACTATTATCAGTTCCAGTTTGATGAGTTGGAGAAAGCCGGGCTTGCAGCCGATGAGCAGGAACAATTAGAACAGGAACTTTATACCTTAAACAACGCCGAAGAGATTAAACGCAACCTGCTTGGGGCAAATTATTTAATGCATGAGGGCGAAGCGTCGGCACTGATCCAACTGCGCGAGGCCGACCAGCAATTAATGTCGTTAAGTAAGTTTAACCCGGCAATTGACGAGCTGCATGAACGTTTAAACAGCGCCATTATCGAACTAAAAGATATAGCCGCCGAAATTGAAAATATAGAACAACGTACCCATACTGATGAGTCGCGCGCGGTGGATGTGAATACCCGCCTCAGCATTATTTATAATCTCCAGAAAAAACACCGCCTAAATAGCAATACCGAATTGCTGGCCTTACAGGATGAACTATCCGACAAGATCCAGCAAGCTGTTTTTGGTGATGAAATGATAGAAAAATTGCAGCAGCAGTTAAGTGTTGACAAAAAAGAGTTGGAAGCTCTGGCAGGGCAATTATCAGCCAATCGCGCTAAAGCTATCCCAACCATCGAGGCGCAGGTTTTACAAACGCTGGCCGAAATGGGCATGCCAAATTCGGCTTTAAAAATAGAATTGAAGGTCCGGAAGTCGGAAAGTCCGGAAGTCGGAAAGTCAGATCATTTGACAAAAAATGGCGTTGACGAGGTTAAGTTTTTATTCAGCGCCAACAAGGGCCATGCCTTAGCCGAAATGAGCAAGGTGGCATCGGGTGGTGAGCTATCGCGATTAATGCTGAGCATTAAATCGCTTATCGCTAAAAATACCGCTTTACCTACTATTATTTTTGATGAGATAGATACAGGAGTATCCGGCGAGGTTGCTAATAAAGTGGGCCAGATAATGGAACAACTGGCAGCTAATTTACAGGTGATAACTATTACCCACTTACCGCAAATTGCCAGCAAGGGCCAAAGCCATTACTTTGTTTATAAAGACGACGAGGCCGATACCACCCGCACCCGCATTAAACAATTAGATGCCAACGAGCGCATTTTAGAAATAGCCAAAATGTTAAGCGGCGATAAGCCAGGCGAAAGTGCTTTACAGAATGCGAGGGAGTTGTTGGCGCCCTAACCCCCTAAAGGAGGAACAAATAAGTCGTTTGTCATTGCTGAGCGTAGCGTGGCAATCGTAAGGTATAAGGCGGCAAACTTTGCAGCGTGCGATTGCCGCGCTCGTTCCTCGCTCGCAATAACATAAAATTGAACATCATGAAAATAAACTTCCACCTCCCTACTTTCATTATTACCGCAACAGTATTCTCATTAATTTTCCTGGCGGGATTTACGTTTACGCAGCAGGATAAGGGCTACATTTTAGAGCACGAAAAGGATATTGTTACAGAAGGCCCCGGTCCGCATAATGGTGGTGGCAAAACTACCGCTTATCCGTACTTCGGTAAATTTAAAGATGCTAAAACGGTTTTCCGCAAACGGGTGCTGCATCCGGGGTCATCAATTGGGTATCATTTGCAGGAGTCGCAGGAAATTTATTACATCATCAACGGCAACGGCGAAATGCAGATGAATGGCAAAAGCTTCCCCGTTACCAACGGCGATGCGATACTAACTCTGCCCGGCAGCAGCCATGGCTTAAAGCCGGCGGGTGATGGGGATTTGACTATGTTGATTGTTTATCAGAATTAGCCCCTCCCAACACTATTGTCATTTCGACCAACGGGAGAAATCTATTCACAAACAGGCAGATAATATTGCAATATATAGATCTCTCACGATCGTTCGAGATGACATGTTGTATAAAGGCATTGCCTACTTTTTATATTTAATTGTAATTCAATAAAATCATACCTTTGTCGGCATTATAAACAAAAATCAAAACATGGCTTATAATTTATTAAAAGGCAAAAAAGGAATAATTTTTGGCGCATTAGATGAGAACTCTATCGCCTGGAAAACCGCTCAGCATTGCTATGCAGAAGGCGCTCAAATTGTACTAACCAATGCCCCTATAGCATTACGCATGGGCGCAATAAATCAATTGGCCGAAGAAATCAAGGCCCCGGTTATCCCTGCCGACGTTACTGTTGCTGCCGATATCGAAAACCTTTTTACCCAGGCCATGGAACACTTTGGCGGTCCGGTTGATTTTGTTTTACACTCAATAGGCATGAGCATTAATGTGCGTAAAGGCATCCCTTACTACGAAAACAATTACGAATTTACCCACAAGGGTTTTGATATATCAGCATTAAGCTTGCACCGCGTATTGCAAACAGCCATGAAACTGGATGCGATAAGCGAGTGGGGATCGGTTGTTGCATTAACTTACATTGCTGCACAACGTGTATTCCCTGATTATAACGACATGAGCGATAACAAGGCTGTGTTAGAAAGCATTGCCCGTAACTTTGGTTACTACTACGGTACCAAAAAGAAAGTGCGGATCAACACCGTATCGCAATCGCCAACCCGCACAACTGCGGGATCAGGCGTTAAAGGCTTTGATGGCTTTATTAATTATGCCGAGAAGATGAGTCCGCTTGGTAATGCAAGCGCTGACGAATGTGCTGATTACTGCGTAACCTTATTCTCCGACTTAACCAAGATGGTTACCATGCAAAATCTTTTCCATGACGGCGGGTTCTCTTTCACCGGGGTAACACAAGCTGTTATTGAGCAAATGGAGAAATAGTATTATTTCGGAAGTCGGATTTTCGTCCCGATAGCTATCGGGATCGGAATTGGATAATTAAAAAAGGCTGACCTTTGGGTTGGCCTTTTTTGGTTGATTACTTGCTGTCAGCATTAAGATAAACCATTTTCAATAACGCATCTTTTTTAGTATTTTTGATAGTATTATAAGCTGTTTTAACTATATAAAAGATGAAAGCAGACAGAAAAATCGCCATGGTTGTTAACCATATAAAGATGGAAGACGAGGATGTGGCAGATGTAGCTTTTTGGTTAAGCAAATCGCCGGCTGAAAGGTTGGGTGAGGTTTTTAGGTTAAGACAGAATTATTTTACCTATACTAACGGATCGTTTCCAAAAACGATGGAAAAAGTTGTACGTCAACTGGAATTATGATATTTGAACAAGATTTCATAGATTTTATCGAACTATTAAATCAACACGAAGTGTCATATATGGTGATAGGCGCACATGCGCTTGCCTTCCACGGCCGGCCAAGGCATACGGGCGACTTGGACATTTGGATTAAGCCCAGTACTGAAAATGCGACTAAAATGGTTTCTGTACTAAAGGATTTTGGTTTTGGGTCCCTGGGGCTTACTGAAGCCGATTTCCTAAAAACAAACTATGTGACTCAATTAGGTTATCCCCCCTTACGCATAGATATTTTAAATACTATTTCGGGTGTTGAGTTTGATGAAGCTTACACAAACAAAATAGAAGGCGAAATTGAAGGATTGCAAATTAACTTTATTAATGTTGCCGAGTTTATTCGGAATAAAGAAGCTACCGGCAGACAAAAAGATTTGGGTGATGTCGCTTCGTTAAAAAAGCCTAAAAAGAAGTAATATAGAAGTTTTGACAACTTTAAAAGGTTGTCAAAACTATTGTATAGACGGTCGATCCGCTAAGAGGAACACCAAAACTACTATAAACAAAAAAGGCCAACCATAAGGTTAGCCTCTTTTTGATATATATGTTGACGCCTTATTCAGACGGGATTAAAACCAGTTTCACTTTAATATCACTGGCTGGTTTAACCGGTGTACCACCTGCAACTGGTTGCGAGTATAATACCAGGTTACCTGTGTAATGGAAATAGCTGTATGAGGTACCGTTGTAAACTTCGGGTACTTGCTCATATACGCCGTTAAAGAAAGAGAAATAAACCAATGTTGCTCCGTTATTGTTAAAGAAGTTATCTATTGCAGGCGCTGCGATAGATACCGAATCTGCCTTACCGTCTTTAGTTTGGCTCCACTGAGAAGGAGTTATTGTAACAGTATAAGTTTGATTAGGTGTATTGGTTATGTATGTTTTTTTACAAGAAGCTAATGCTGCCACTACAAGGGCCAAGCAAGCGATAGATAATATTTTTTTCATAGTAATGTTGTTTTTTACATCTGTAAGATGTTTGTAGAACGAAAAGGTTTAATGTTTAGTTTACTTTTTTTTCAACTTTTTATCTGGCAGGTTTTCAGGCCTTTATATTAAACAAAAAGGCCCCCGAAATTCGGGAGCCCTTGATATTATTTTGAGCTTAATTTTGCTCTTCCTGTTTTGGTTTTTTAGTGGAAGCTTTTTTAGCAGATATGGTTATCTCTTCGGCTTCTTTATTATAATCAACCAGCATGGTATCGCCTTCATTCAATTCGCCTTTCAGTATCTCTTCGGCAATTGGATCTTCCAGGTATTTCTGGATAGCACGTTTTAACGGGCGTGCACCAAATTGAGAATCGTATCCTTTATCAGCAATAAACTTTTTAGCTTCAACAGTTAATTCAATTTTATAACCTAAAGCGTTAACACGACCAAATAAAGCGGCTAACTCAATATCAATGATCTTGAAGATCTCTTCCTCGCCTAACGAGTTAAACACGATCACATCATCAATACGGTTCAAAAACTCAGGAGCGAACGCGCGTTTTAAAGCGTTCTCTATCACACCTCTTGAGTGCGAATCGGCCTGTGTGCTTTTAGCGTTTGTAGTGAAACCTACGCCCTGTCCAAAGTCTTTCAACTGTCGTGCACCTATGTTTGATGTCATGATGATGATAGCATTCCTGAAATCAACCTTGCGGCCCAATGAATCAGTTAACTGTCCTTCGTCCAACACTTGTAACAAGATGTTAAATACATCAGGGTGAGCTTTTTCGATCTCGTCCAACAATACTACTGCGTATGGTTTACGGCGTACTTTCTCGGTAAGCTGTCCGCCTTCTTCATAACCCACATAGCCCGGAGGCGCTCCCACTAAACGAGATACCGCGAATTTCTCCATGTACTCGCTCATATCAATTTGTATCAGCGCGTCTTCGGTATCAAACATAAAGCGGGCAAGCTCTTTAGCAAGCTCTGTTTTACCAACACCTGTAGGGCCTAAGAAGATAAACGAACCGATTGGCTTTTTAGGATCTTTCAAGCCGGCGCGGGTACGTTGGATAGCACGTGCTAATTTCTTAACCGCATCATCCTGGCCAATTATTTTCTCACCTATCTTTTCAGACATGTGCAATAATTTATGGCTATCTGCCTGGCCAACTTTCTGTACCGGGATACCGGTCATCATTGATACAACCTCGGCAACATTATCCTCAGTTACGGTATAGCGTTTTGATTTTGTTTCGGCTTCCCAAACTGCTTTGGCTTGCTCTAACTCCTCTAACAAATGCTTTTCGGTATCGCGTAGTTTCGCGGCCTCTTCATATTTCTGGCTGCGTACTACTTTATTTTTCTCAACCTTAATCAACTCTATCTTGTTCTCTATATCCAATATATCCTGCGGAACATGAATATTGGTTAGGTGAACGCGCGACCCTGATTCGTCTAAAGCGTCAATAGCTTTATCCGGTAAAAAACGATCTGTGATATATCTTGTAGTTAAGGCAACGCAGGCAGCAATGGCTTCATCTGTATAAGTTACGCCATGGTGCTCTTCGTATTTGTCTTTAATACGGGTTAAGATCTCAACAGTTTCTTCAGGCGTGGCCGGTTCAACCATTACCTTTTGGAAACGACGGTCTAAAGCGCCATCTTTCTCAATATACTGACGATACTCATCTAAAGTAGTTGCGCCAATACATTGGATCTCTCCACGGGCCAAAGCCGGTTTAAACATATTTGATGCGTCAAGCGAGCCTGAGGCACCACCAGCACCAACTATAGTGTGGATCTCATCGATAAATAAAATTACATCCGGCGATTTTTCAAGCTCGTTCATAACGGCTTTCATCCGCTCTTCAAACTGGCCGCGGTATTTTGTACCTGCTACCAGTGAAGCCAGGTCTAAAGTAACCACGCGTTTGTTAAACAACACACGCGATACTTTACGCTGTACGATACGTAATGCCAAACCTTCGGCGATGGCAGATTTACCAACACCGGGCTCACCAATTAAAATCGGGTTATTCTTTTTACGACGCGATAAGATCTGCGATACACGCTCTATCTCTTTCTCGCGGCCAACAATCGGGTCAAGTTTACCGTCTTCGGCGGCGCGGGTTAAATCGCGGCCAAAGTTGTCTAATACCGGTGTTTTTGATTTAATGTCTGATACTTTCTTAGGCTGATTAAATGCTTCTTCTTCCTTAAAATCATCATCACCGCCGGTTGATGAACCAGGCATCTCGTCCGTAATGTTGTTTTTATGCGATTCCACTTCGCTTTTAAACACCTCGTAATTAACATTAAACTGCATCAGTATCTGTGATGCTATATTATCTTCATCGCGCAAAATAGATAGCAATAAATGCTCGGTACCTATTACATCGCTCTTAAATATTTTAGCTTCAAGGTAAGTTATCTTCAATACTTTTTCGGCTTGTTTTGTTAATGGTATGCTGCCAATATGTACGTTAGTTCCTATCGTTCCCTTCACAGCGTCCTCAACAGACCTGCGCAATCTTGCTGTGTCAACTGCCAGTTCCCTAAGCAGTTTTATAGCTACACCGTCTCCATCACGGATAAGGCCAAGTAAAAGGTGCTCAGTCCCAATATAGTCATGTCCAAGACGCAATGCCTCTTCCCTGCTGTACTGTATCACATCCTTAACCCGTGGCGAAAATTTTGCTTCCATATATTCTCCTATTGTACGTCCTAATATATTAAATTGTTTATAAAGTTAGAACGACTTGTTTTTTTAAATTATCAACAATATTGTTGCCAAGTTTCGTGCTTACCAATAAACAGACACTATTATGATGTGCAATCTATTAAAAGTTAAACTTTATGCAACATTTATCAGCAAAAATTAACGTGCTATGACTGATTTCCACTTTGATAACGTGATTAACTATCTATTTGATATACGTAACGGGCAATAGTTTAGTTGGTTAAGGAATGAAATTACACAACTGTGGAAAAAAAGGCAGGTTTATGCACTATTAGTGACAATACGGCACGCTGTTTTAGTTGCAGTGGCGGTAGCAGTTGCAGATGCGGGGGTTAAACCTTATCACTGCTACTACCACTGCCACTGCTGCTAACTACTTCTTCAACCCAAACTTACGGGGGTAATAAGCCAGCGTTAGCATAAAGTATTGTTGTAATACATTAGCTGTGCTTGTTGTAATACTATTGTTGCCGGCGTAATTGTAGATGGCCTTGTTTTGATGTAATAAATCAAGTGCCGATAGTTTGATCTCGGCTTCGGCGCCTTTTAAGAAACGGTAGCCCAGATCGGCATTCCAGATGGTGTAATAGATATTGTCCTTTGCTGCTGATGACTTACTGTTATTAAAGTTTACGCGCGTATTCAAAAAAAGGCTGCGCGGAAACCAAAAGGCAAAACCAAAGTTAGTGGTCCATGTGTAATAGGTATTAGTGGTAAGGCCTACCTGCGTGGTTTTATCGCCCGAAAAGTATTGGCCAACTCCGCCGCTCCAGGTTGATTTATAGCTGTATATTACCACCGCCGAAGCGCTTAGTGAGTTGTTATGGGCATCATAATTACGGCCATTCACGATAGAATTATAGCGCGTGTACCCGGTTGCAGAGTTGCCATTGAACTGGAACTGTTGCTCGCCAAACTTAAACGCTTTGTTAAGATTGCCGTTATAATTGATGAATTTACTGCCGTTGCCATTAACGTAACGGCGCATTGTACGGCCCAGGCCATCAGTGGCACTACTATCTGTAATGTTATGCTCTACTACGCCTGCCGAAATATTAATACTGCCGTTTAAAGCATTTTTATTTTTCTCGTCAGAATAGTAATACCTGAAACTAAGATTGTGGCTATAAGATGCCTTTAAGTTGGGGTTGCCCACGGCAATATTGTACACATTGGCATTATCGTTTAACGGTGCTAACTGTGATATGGTTGGGAACTGTGCATTAGCATTATAATTTAAGCTGTACTCCTTCCTAAACTCACCATATTGCTGGTTATTATACGCAAGATATGCCGAAGGGATGAAATAATAATAGGTACGCTCAAGATTTTGGAATGACTGCAGGGCGCTATTGCGCTGGCTATATATTTGCCCTTGTGCCGATAAGTTTACGTTCCAATACTTTTGGTAGCGGTTATCCAATGATTTTGAAAAGTATTTGGATAAACTGATCGCTGGTTTATCGTCAATCGTTTTATAGTGGGTGATATTGGTAAGGCCGGCATTATTTGTATAGGCAGTACCGGTAGCCGATGTAAGATCGCCAACGTTTACATTCTCGTAATTATCATATAAACCCAGGCTGTTGGTAATATCAAACCGTATAAACGGGTTGCTATATTTTTTACGCAGGTAAACTAAAGGATCGTTTAAAGTAATGCTAATAGTGTGCCTTGAGCTATTGTTATCGGTTTCATATAATCGGTTAAAATACTTGTTTTGGGTAGGGTCTGAAGCTGTAAAGTTGGTTATATCTTTACTGGTCCTGGTGCTGTTGTTTATATCAAAGCTGTAGTATAGACTTAAATTAAGGCCATTATACTTCCGTTTAGAAATATCAAACCGCCGCACTAAGTTGCCACGCATAGTACCCGAGTAAGAATTTTGCGATGACGTAGAATTGCTCGAGGTAAGGTTCAATGACGATGCACCCGTAAGATCATTGAGCGAACTGTTGGTTGACGTACTTGTTGAGTTACCATGGCTGGTGTTTTGGTTAAAAGAAACACTCAGTCTTTCGCCATTTTTGAAACCTCTTTCGTAGCTGGCGTTTGATCGTTGGCCAAAGTTATCGCTGGTGCGGTTACTGCTTCTGGCCTGGTAAAGTTTATTCTTATCGTCAAGTGTTACCACGGTTTGGCCTTCTGATAAGGTTTCATTTGTATCATCGTTTACAAAGGCCTCGCCTTTCAGCAAATTTGCCCTGTTATACGCCTGCCGGGTATCGCCATCGTTATTAAAATCATGCGATGCCGTGAAGCCCGTGCCTTTAAAGGTGTTTTTACCTTCCTGCCTAAAATCATTATGGTAATCGTTATTAATACCCTCACCTTTAAACGAGTTAAAACCCATCAGCGTACTTACATTGGTAGCTTTCTTATTTACGTTGTTTGCTGCGCCTACCACGCTAAAATTAGTTTTTGGCGAGAAATAGGTTATCATCCCATCGCCGGCATAATGTTGCTGCGTACCATAGCCTACACCAAACTTGCCAAAGTACCCATCCTTCTTGTCTTTTTTAAGTACGATATTCATATCCGTTTTAGGATTCATCGGGTCCGGGTCGTCATTGTTTTGGTAAACCTGTATTTTTTTAACCGAGTTTTTGGGAATATTTTGCAGGGCAATTTTATTGTCACCACCAAAAAAGTCTTTACCCTCTACCAACAGGCGGTTAATTTTTTTACCATTCACGGTTATTACACCGTCGGCCCAAACTGTTACGCCAGGTAGCTTATTCAACAAGTCCTCAACAACTGCGTTGGTATCCAGCTTAAAGGCTGCAGCATTAAACTCTAATGTATCGCCATGCATTTGCATTGGGGCAACTTCGGCAACAATTTTTACCTCTTTTAGCGTAAGGTCTACTCGTTCAAGGTTAAGTGTTTTTACACTAAAAGTTTTGGTTTTAGGCGATATGGTGAATATGGCATTAGCCGCATTATAACCCACATGTGTTGCCATTATTCTTAATGGTACACCAACCGGCAATTTTGGAATAGTATACCTGCCAAAATTATTTGATAGCTGGTAACTCACCAGCTCATTACCCGCCACTTTATAAATAGATAGTGTTGCCGATTGTAAAACGTAGTTATGCACACTATCGCGCAGCAAGCCGCTAACGGTGCCTACGTTTATAGTATCCTTTTTTTGCCCCAGGGCAATATTAAATGCCATGCTGCTTATCAATAAAGCAAGGGCAAGCTTTAGGTTTATTTTCACGTTGTGAGGGTAGGTTTTATAATGGTTAGGTTTGGTGTATGCGGCGTGTAAGTTATAGCTTATCTTTAGGCTTCAACTCTAGTATAACCGGGTTATCTTTAAGGTTCCCCTTTTTAAAGTAATCTGTTAATACTTTGTTATATTTAGGCTTTTGTTCTGCACTTTCATCATGCGACCTAAACATACCCAATGACGATATAGAAGTGTACAAACGCCCCTCGTTACAACCCAGTATGCCCGAATTATTAGAGTTTCGGTTTGCCTGGTCGTAAATTGGCAGGAAATATGACTTCTCATCTGGCAGGATATGCTTATAGGCTATTAAACTGCCCGATTTTAAGTTGTAAATGAGATTATCTTCTTTATTACTACTCATTGATGCTGCTTTAAACATAAGGTTATTACCTACTCGGAAAACGTTGCAGATGCTGTAAACGGCATCCTGGTGCTTTTGTACATATTCCATTCGTTTTTTATCGTATTCATGATTAGTTATGAAATCGATAGGCATCGATGAGTACAATGGGAAAATTACCTTGTAACTAAACTTTATAGTATTGGGTGTTATAGTATAAATAGCGTTATCATATAGTTTGGAATAAAACAATATACTATCAACGCCCGACTTGGTAATGGGGCCCATGCCGCCTAAAAAATATCCCTCGTCGGAGATATGGGCCTCTTCCTTTTTAAATGCCAGCCCATGGGCGTAAACCTTATGGTCTTCGGCTGTATATAATATCAATGACCTTTTATAAGCTCTGAAACTCTTGTCGGTGCTGTCAAGGCTGTTATAATAAAAAGGCGTAACAGCCTTATCAGGTGCTATGAAATAATATTCAGAGCTATTTACCTGGTCCTCATCTGTTTCACCGCCTATCTTACTCGTTTTTACTTGTTTGCCATCATAATCGTAGTAAATCAATGCCTTATAATCCCTGGTAAAGCTTATTAGTTTGGCCCATTTGTTAACGCTAAAACCGTAAATATAACCGCTGCTGCTTCCCTCGGTACTCTTAATTTTAGCGTGAAATTTACCGGCTTTTGTAAAAATAAGAACGCTGTGAGTGTTGTTATCTAAAATGATGTAATAATCATCCGTCACTTCCAATCTTGCGATACTGCCAAACAAGCTCTCCTTGGTAGTTTCCAGCGGAACATAGTTAACCTCGGTAAAAAAATCAGAAGCAACTCCGCCAACAGAGTTGCCGGGATCAATACGCAAGGTCATGACGCCGCTTGAATCTACTTTGATTCTTTTTTGAGCGGACACGATCCCGCCCGAAATAATAAGCAGGCAAAACAATACAAGTAGTTTGTTAACGATAAGTGGTAAGCGCATAGGTGGTTAATTGTGTAGGTTTAGTTTCCTGTCTCAATGATAATCAAATAAATTTTAAATCAAAAAAAACAACGCAACACCGTTACATCTTTTAACGTAAATTAACGTTGGTTAACGTATTGTGCGGCTGGCATTAACACTAACGTGCTTATAATTGTTACACGCCAAACGTACTAAGCTTAGGTTGAAAGCCATGTTATTAAATAACAATGCTCTAAGATAACCGCGTCCCTATACACATGGAACAATGAAATAGAATTTGGCAGCTTCCGATTAGAATTTGGCGCTTGCACTTAACTTTGCTAATGCCCATATTTGCACAGATATTTACCTATCAAAACATTCACTCATTCAATAATTCACTCAATCACTCATTATACACATGGCAGACGAAAAAATAATTTTTTCAATGGCCGGGGTTAGTAAGGTTTACCCCCCGCAAAAAACAGTATTAAAAAACATATACCTCAGCTTTTTCTACGGCGCCAAAATTGGCGTTATAGGTTTAAACGGTTCGGGCAAATCATCCCTGTTAAAAATTATTGCAGGTATTGATAAAACCAACATCGGCGAGGTTGTATTTTCGCCGGGCTATACCGTTGGTTACCTTAGCCAGGAGCCCGAGCTTGACCCCAACAAAACCGTCCGCGAGATTGTGGAAGAAGGCGTAAGCGAAACAACCGCCCTGCTTAAAGAATACGAAGAGATCAACGAAAAATTCGGCCTGGAAGAGTATTATGGCGATGCCGATAAAATGGATAAGCTTATGACCCGCCAGGGCGAGCTGCAGGACCAGATTGATGCTGTAAACGCCTGGGAACTGGACACCAAATTAGAGCGTGCAATGGATGCCCTGCGCTGCCCTGAGCCTGATACCAAGATCTCGGTACTATCAGGTGGTGAGCGTCGCCGTGTGGCGCTATGCCGCTTGCTGTTAAAAGAACCGGATGTATTATTACTGGATGAGCCTACCAACCACCTGGATGCCGAATCTATCGACTGGCTGGAGCAACACTTAAAACAATATAAAGGCACCGTTATAGCCGTAACCCACGACAGGTATTTCCTTGATAATGTTGCCGGCTGGATCTTAGAGCTTGATCGCGGTGAAGGTTTACCATGGAAAGGCAACTATTCGTCATGGCTTGATCAAAAATCAAAACGCCTGGCGCAAGAAGATAAAACCGAAGGCAAGCGCCAGAAAGCATTGGAGCGTGAGCTGGAATGGGTGCGCATGGGTCCGAAGGGCCGTCATACCAAATCAAAAGCACGTTTATCAAACTACGAGAAACTGGCATCCGAAGAAACCAAGGAACGCGAAGAAAAATTGGAGCTGTTTATCCCGCCAGGCCCTCGTTTGGGTAACGTGGTTATTGAGGCCAACGGCGTAAGTAAAAGTTATGGCGATAAGTTATTGTTTGATAACCTTAACTTTAGTTTGCCACCTGCCGGTATTGTGGGTATTATCGGCCCCAATGGCGCTGGTAAAACCACGCTGTTCCGCTTAATTACGGGGCAGGATACGCCTGATGCAGGTACATTCCGCGTTGGCGAAACCGTGCACTTAGGTTATGTTGATCAAATGCATGACGATCTTGACCCTAACAAATCTGTTTGGGAAAACGTAACCGGCGGGTTAGAAACCATTATGGTGGGTAACAAGCCACTAAACTCACGTGCTTATGTATCGCGGTTTAACTTTAACGGTGCCGATCAGCAAAAGAAAGTTGGTGTATTATCGGGTGGTGAGCGTAACCGTGTTCACTTATCAATCACGCTTAAAAAAGGCAGTAACGTATTGCTGCTGGATGAGCCTACCAACGATATCGACGTAAATACGCTACGTGCGCTTGAAGAAGCTTTAGAAAACTTTGGCGGTTGCGCGGTAATCATCAGTCACGACCGTTGGTTCCTTGACCGCATCTGTACGCACATCCTGGCGTTCGAGGGTAACTCGCAAGTTTATTTCTTCGAAGGTAACTATACCGATTACGAAGAGAACCGCAAGAAACGTTTAGGTGATGTTGGGCCGAAAAGGATTAAGTATAAGAAGCTAACTGTATAAAATTTTTTTCATTGCGAGCGTAGCGTGGCAATCGCACGGAGAAAAGTTCGCGATTGCCGCGCTCGTTCCTCGCTCGCAATGACAAAAAATCAATCCAATCGCTCCCGCTTCAACTCCTTAATATCTTTTATCAACTGCTCGGCTTCCAATTGCAGGGTACCGTTGTAGATCCCCCTTATGCGTTGCGTAGCATCAACTAACAAAAAATGCTCGGTGTGCAAAAACTTGGTGCTGTCTTTGGTAAATCCCAGGCTTTCTTCGGCGAAGTAAGATTGGCGAGCAAGTTTATAGATAGCTGCTTTGTTGCCGGTTAAAAAGTACCAGTTGTTTTTTTTGATGCCTTTATCGGCTTTATACTTTTTTAACCTGGCGGGATTATCGATCCAAGGGGTAACGGTATAAGACAGGATCACTACCGAAGTATCATTCTCGAAAGCTTTGCCTATGCGGCCCATCTGGTCGGTCATCATGGGGCAGATGTTGCCGCAGCTGGTAAATATAAAATCAGCTACATGGATCTTGCCTTTAATAGCTTTTTCGGTCAGCGTATCACCGTCCTGGTTTACAAAAGTAAAGCGGCCGATGGTGTGCGTTATTTTGCTTTCCACATCAGCACGGCTGCTTAAAAACATGGGCGAAAACTCGGGCGTGTTATAATACGGCAAGCCTTGCACTTGGTTTGTTGGTTTGAATTGTATTGCCACAAATAACAATACAACTATCAAAACGCTATTTCTTAAAAACACTATCGCTGACATTGACACAGTTTTTAGTCCCCAATAAGCCGTACCTGCGGCCGTTGGTCATTATATAATTTGCTTTTACTTTTCCGTCGGCATAGTATTGTAGCTGGCGGCCTGCTTCGTAGCCTTTTTCGTAATTCATTAGAGTCACCAGTCTGCCATCGGCCTGCCATTCGCGGCATTGGCCTTCATACTCGCCATCTTTAAAATTATAGTCGAGTTTCTTTTTACCGTCGGCCCACCAGGCTTGCAGGCGGCCCTCTTTTTTTCCGTTATCAAAGTGGCGCACTTCGCCTAACCTGCCGCCGGGATAAAACCTTTTCCACGTGCCATGCTCGCGCCCCTGGTTAAAACATACAATTTCCGCAGTGTCTTTTTGATTAGGCTGCATAGCGTATATGATGCCGGTAAATGGCTTACTGTTTTGCAACAGCATACCATTTTGAATCACCACCTTTATTTCGGCTGCGTTATAAGCAGCCATATGCTCCGGCGCTTTATTGCCGGAGCATGAGGGGAGTGACTGCAACACTATTACTGAAATTAGGATCTTAACGAGACATTGTACCTGGCGTGCCATAATAACCACTTCCGTTTATGTAAGGATCTGTTGAGGTAATGTGGTAATGATAGATTCCGTTTGGAAAATCGGCGGTAACGCTGGTATGCCCGTGATAAGCATCAAGCGAAGCATTGGTAACAGTATTTCCGTTTTCTGTGGGACCATAAACCGGGAAGCCATCCAGCAGGAAACCTAACAATGATGATTTGGTAGCTTTTACCGTAGTTAAATACAGGGGCTCGACATGGTAATGGTATTCGCTGGTTGGCGATGGGTGCCCCCACCATTGGTCGAACGATACTACTTCGTTTGTTAATGGCTGGTTGGGCCCTGCATACTGGTTAAAAAACGGAACGCCGTTTAATGACACACCAATAGCCCCAAGGTTAGTTGCCGAATGCGTACTTGCAACCTGAGGGGTAACAGGAATTTTAAAAGTATAGCTCTGCGCGGCTATGCTGTTTGGATTTTTATTAAATGTATTGCCGCCAAAGGTTGTACCGGCATAACTTTCGTAAAGGCTGTTGCCGCTTGCGTAGTATGCACTTTTATGATCGGGAGTACCGGTTGATTTGATGTAGATATAAGTACCGTCTGAAGTAATGCTGGTTGCGCCGTATATTTTCTTATAAACATCGGGCACGGTGGCCGTGTTGGTATTTGTATTTGTATTCGTGTTAGTATTGGTGTTGGTATCGGTTGTACCATCGGGTTGGGTCGTGGTCTTTGTGCAAGCCACTGTCCACAGCGACAAATAAAGCACGGCAACAAGAAGATTATTTTTCATTTTGTGATCGTTTTGAATATAAGACGATCAGGGGGAAGAAATCCTTTGGGGAAGTTAAAAAAATAGAATATTATTTACCGAGGCCATTTATCATACCCCATGCGATTATCAATTATGCCGACAACTGACACCTGTTTTTCATAAACAATATAAAACACAGATAACTGTTTGCTTAAAACTGCTCGCCGGGCTTTTGAGTTGATTATGCTTTTCGGATAAATTTCAGGGAATACAGAAACCACTTCCCCGAATTTCTCGAGCATTTTATAGAAGTTATTTACTTCCCTTTGGGTAAATTTAAGCAGTAAGAAGTTTTTAATAGTTAAAGAGTTGGCAATAGCACGGTCTGAATAAACTATAGGCGATATTTCTTCAGCCATTTTTTAATCTATGCCAAAATTCTTCAGAAGAAACGGTGCGTCCTTCTTCTACATCTTTTATTCCCTCATTAATATTCTGCCGCTGGGCTTCTGAAAGATCATCCCACCAATCTCCATTTGATCTGGAATTTTTTAGGCTTTCTAAAAAAGACAACATATTAGTATCTGAAAGTTGCTCAATCCAGGCAATCAAATTTGATTTAGTTTGTTTTATTTCAGCTATCGACATGGCTTATCTCTCCTTTAAACAAATTTAATAATTCTATCTCAAATAAACCGCATCCTCTTCGCCGGTCTCGCTCAGCGCTACATCAATATGTTGTTTGATGATGGTTGATAGCGCGATACCCGAATAATCGGTAGTAACAGGAAAGTTTTTGTGGTTACGATCTACCAATACTACAGTGCGCAGTTTTTTTAGCGGCACGTCCAGGAAAACGCCAAACCCATAAGCTAATGATTTACCGCTGTTAAGCACATCATCAACTAAAATAACCACCTTATCATTACAGATCTGGATATCAAAATCAACTTTGGCATTAAGGCTGCTGCTAAAACGGTCAAGATCGATAGTAAGCAGCGTGCTTTTAAACGGCGCTATTTTGTCCAGCACTTTTTTTAATCGCGCAGCTAAAAAACCACCACGTGGCAACATGCCTGCTATAATAATTTCCGGCTCGTCAAAATTATCCTCCAGTATCTGGTAGGCGATACGGTCTATCTTTTGCTGTATTTGCTGCTGGTTAAGTATGAGTAGTGGTTGATTTGGCATTATCTGTTGTCTTTGCTTATGCTAAAGTAAAGAATTTAATTAAACCATAGTTGTTATTCATAAGGCACAAACACAAAGTTTGCTCCCTCCGGCACTACCACAAATACGCACATAAAATCTTTAGCGCTTTTATAGGTGTCAATAAAGCGTTGCTTTAGCTCGGGTTTTATTACGCCCACTTCTAAAAATTCTTCGAGTGTTGAGGCGTGGATGCTCCACTGCGTACCCAACTCAACACGGTCCAGGATCACTTCTCCCAACTTTAGTTCATGCTGATGTGCTACGAAGATGGGGTATTTAGATAAACCTTCCACCATAATCTCTACCGCAACCTCACGGATGGGTTCGCTAAACATTTTCAGGTCGCGGCGCAAACTTACCAGCGGACTATCAGCCGCCGGTTTGGCTTGTTCGCCACGGTTTTCATTAAGCAATTCTTCCGGTTCCATAAGCCCCCTCTAAATCTCCCCCGGTAGGGGAGACTTTTTTATTTTATTTAAAAACTCCTTTTTAAAGCCCTCCCTACCGGGGAGGGTTTGAGTGGGGCTTATCCCCGTAATTTCAACAACACCACATTCTCCACATGCTGTGTATGCGGGAACATATCTACCGGCTGTATTTTAACCGTGTCGTATTTTTCTTTTAGTACCAGCAAATCGCGGGCCTGTGTGGCGGCATTACAGCTTACGTAGACGATCTTTTCGGCTTCTATCTCCATCAGCCTTGCTACCACATCGGCGTGCATACCGGCACGCGGTGGGTCGGTTATGATCACATCGGGCTTGCCATGCTCTGCCACAAATTCGGCAGACAGCACATCTTTCATGTCACCTGCATAAAACTTTGTGTTGGTGATATTGTTGATGGCGCTGTTTATTTTGGCGTCTTCAATAGCACTTGGCACGTATTCTACCCCAACCACTTCTTTTACATTGGCGGCAACAAAGTTGGCAATAGTACCGGCGCCGGTGTAAAGATCATAAACCAGTTCATCGCCTTTAAATTCGGCGAAGTCGCGGGTTATTTCGTAGAGTTTAAGTGCTTGTATGCTGTTAGTTTGGTAAAACGATTTCGGACCAATGCGGAACTGTATACCCAGCATTTCTTCATGGATATATTCGGGCCCTTTCCAGGCAAATACTTCCTGGTCAAAAATGGTATCGTTCTTCTTTTCGTTAAGGATGTAAAGCAACGAGGTTATCTCCGGGAACTCCGCCTCAACAAAACTCATCAGCTTGTTTACCTCATCTTCGTCCGCGTAGGCGAAAACAACAATAACCATCAGTTCCCCTGTCGAGGAGGTTCTGATAATAAGGTTACGCAAATTGCCGGTATGGTTACGGATATCGTAGTAAGTATAGCCGTTAGCTTTAGCAAAATCATCTATTTTATTGCGGAGGTCGTTACTCGGGTCGGCCTGCAGGTAGCAGTGTTTAACGTCCAATATCTTATCAAAACGGCCCGGGATATGAAAGCCCAGCGCGTTCATGTTCAAGCTCTCATCATCGCGGCTTTCGCCGTCATATAACCAACGTTTATTGCTGAAAGTAAACTCCAGCTTATTGCGGTAATACCTGTCGGCAGGCGATGGCACTATCGGCATAATACCGGTTACATCAATTTTACCTAAACGGCTCAATGCATCGGACACAGCTTTTTGCTTGAACTGCAATTGGGCATCATACGTCATATGCTGCCATTTGCAGCCGCCGCAGGTGCCAAAGTGTTCGCAAAATGGGGTTACCCTATGCTCGCTTGGTTTTTTTATGTTGATGATCTTGGCTTCGCCAAAACTTTTTTTACTGCGGTAAACCTGCACGTCGGCAATGTCGCCGGGTACGGCTTTTTCAATAAACAGCACAAATTCATCGGCCTTGCCTACGCCCTTACCTTCTTCGGCAATATCAATAATGGCAACGTCTTCAAAAATGTGGTTATACGGGATCTTACTCATTGCCGCAAAGGTAGGGTTACATGTGCGGATGTGCAAATGTGCAGATGCACCTATCCTATGCTAATTTGAATTGTAGTCTACCCCATTAATGTGCAGCGTTGTTTTAGGGAATAATTTTACAATCCGTTTGGTTTCGGGTTCGGTAGTTGAGCCGTTAAGTGTCATATCGGCTATCTCGACATTCGCCAGGTCATCAGGGATGCGAATGTTGCCAAAGAAATTGATGCTGAGCCTTTTTACCGGGCCAATTTTATACAGCTCGGCTGGTACATTGTCAACATGCAACGCCACGCCTCCTCCTGTCTTGTTATCAGCCGCCAACCTATTCAATATAGCCATGCGCAACGGATCCCTCTTCCTTATCATCCAGCCAATTTTGGGTTTTAGCCCATATGTTTTGGCATCCTGCTCCAAACCGACAAAACCAGCCCAAAGCTCGAGCGGGGTTTTTATTACGTTAGTAGAATCACGAATATCGGTGCACAGCAGGTCGACCTTTAACATTTCGTTAGGCATTAAACGCCCAAGGTTCAACTCTTTCAACTCAAGCTTTTTACCTTTTTTATCATAGGGGAAAAACTTAACAATCCAGCCATCAACAATATCCTGGTTTGGCCCGCAGGCGCCTTTTTGGGAGTGATGGGCAAACATAGCCTGCCAGAATTTTTTATCAACTTTTCCTTTTGATGCCTGTACAAATTGCTTCAATATCGGCTCCATAGCGTCAACCCACCAATCAAGCTCGTACTTACGTAAGGTTTCGGTCTTGGCTAATACCTGCTCCCAATCTTCGGTGGTGCCTTCTAAAGTTATTTCAGGGATGCCGCATCCCCTTATTATCACCTCGTAATTAAAATAGGATTGCACCGCGTTCATCAAGGTAATTTGCGATGCTATTTTTGTTGTAGCTGTGGTTGTAGAAAAATCGGCCGTCATGGTTTTGGTAAGCTTTGGGTCGGTAAACCCTGCAATTTGTTCGCCAAAACTTGTAAAAGCTTTTTCCCAGGGAGCATCCGGCTTGAACATATCATCCTGGGTATTGTATATCAAAGTCTTCTTCCCCTCAAAACTCACAAACAAGCTGCGCAACTGCTCTGAGTTATTGTTTACATGGTTAGCAAACCCCTGGCTTATTAAAAGCCACATTATATCGGGCGACAATGTAAACGGGTGATGATCTGCATACGCGGCATACATCCCCTCAAAAAAAGGATGAAACCCTCGGGTTACCAACGGTTGGGTAATTTGGCTTTTAGCAATAATGTTTGCCTCGCCACCCAGATCTTGCTTACTCGGGTCGCCGGGCAGTTTGCGGTCCTCCTTAATCAATTTTTCTAAAAGTTCCTGGTAGCTCTCGGTAGCAAACACTTTAGTTTTTGGCGGACTTAGTTTCTCCACCACAAAAGTGCGCCCTTTCTGGGCAAACAAGTTAAGGCTTACACTAAACAAGAATAAGATTGATAAAACACGCTTACGCATAGCATTAGGTTTGGTTAAATAAATTTAGAAATATTTTCTCTCGAAAGAAAAACATTTAAAACCGCCCGCAAACAAGCTTCGTAATTAAGATATACCTATTTAAGAATGTTATGTATAATAAAAGTGTAATAGCCGCTAATATCAAGACCGCAAGGATGTACAGGAACTACTCGCAGGAGTACCTTGGTATAAGGCTAAAAATTTCGCAGAACGCGTACAGTAAAATTGAGTTGGGGCTTTCAAACGTTAACCTGCAAAGGATCTTTGAAATTGCCGAAGTGTTTGACGTGGATGTATGCGATTTGATTGATACCCAAAAACCGCTTGCCTCAAAATTAAGCACCAATTAACCGGTACTATCTTTTAAAAAACTTGCCCCCCAGGATCCGTTTTAGGGCATCGTCATAAAAACTTTGCCCTATACTGATCTTACCGACACCCATATCCAGCATACTGCCTTCAATGTTATTGATCTTATCAATATTAACGATATAGCTTTTGTGTACCTGCAAAAATTTATCGGCAGGTAGTTTTTCCTGGATACCTTTTATGGTTAGGTAAACTACCAGCTTTTTGTTTGTAGTATAAAGGGTAACATAGTTGGCCATTGCTTCTATGTATAGCAGGTCGGCGTAGTTTACGCGTTCAATTTTATTATCGCACTTTACATAGAAATAGTCGTCTGTGCTTTTTTCGGTTGGCTGTTGTTTTTGTTCCAGGGTTTTAAGCTTCAATGCCTTTTGGGTGGCTTTTACAAAGCGATCTAATGAAAATGGCTTAACCAGGTAATCAACCACTGCCATCTCGAAGCCATCCAGCGCATATTGCCCGTAAGCGGTTGTCATGATAACCATAGGTAAATTAGTTGCCGACCGTAAAAACTGGAATCCGCTCATCTTAGGCATATTCACATCCAAAAATATGAGGTCTATATCCAGCTCATTCAGCAACGCGGTAGCTTTGATAGGGTTCTCGGCAGTACCTGCCAGCGCCAGGAAATCCGTCTCCTCGATATATTCCTGCAAAAGCTTGCGGGCAATGGGCTCGTCGTCAACTATAAGGCAATTCAGTATCATACGTCAAACAAAATTAAAGTAACCTCGTAATAATCATCTTTATTAACCAGCCTTAGCAGATGTTTATCGGGATATAATATTTCCAGCCGGCGCTTGGTATTGGCTATACCCAGACCCGATGATTTTTCGGTAGCATTAACGAAGGGTTCTTTGGTGTTATAAACTTTAAAGATAAGGTTACCATCTTTGTAATCAAGGCTGATATCCACCCTATTCTCTTTAGCCTCATTAAACCCGATATACTTGAATGCGTTCTCAATAAAAGTAATAAACAGCAGTGGCGCTACCCTAATTTGCCCGTTCACATTATCGGCATTAAAGGTTGTAATTATGCGCTCGTCAATACGGCCTTTTTGTATGGCTATGTAGTTTTTAATATAGTTGATCTCGCTGTCCAGTTCAATATATTCCACGTTGCATTCATATAATTGATAGCGTAACATCTCAGAAAATACCAGCAGCATATCGCGGGCGTCTTTGTTAGTTTTATCAATATGCCCGTAAATGGAATTAATAGAGTTAAACAAAAAATGCGGGTTAAACTGCGCCCGTAAAAAGTTAAGCTCGTTGGTGGCTTTTTCTTTTTCTATTTGTTCAATATAGATCTGCGAGCGGATCTTTTCAATCACCATTTTAGCCGCCAAAATACAGATCACCCAAAAAAGGATATTTATAAACGAATCCAAAAAGATATTGAGGTAACTAAACTGCGGATGCGGCACTTTAAAAACATATGTAACCACAAACATCGATACCGGGATACGTACAAGCGCGGTTATTATAACTCCCCCAATAAAGCAAATACCAAATGCAACGTACCGTCTTTTGTTAAGCAGCTTTGGTATGGTATATAAGGCATTAAAATAGTAGTTAACCGATATAAACGCCAGGTAACAAAACTGGATGGTAATGGTATGTGTAAGCACCAGCGTACCGTTCCTGAAAATAAAGATCCAGAAAAAGTAGGCTGCAAGCCAAAACGCCAAATGATATACTACTTTATTTATTTTCAAAAAAAGCGGTTGTTTTAATACCGGGTAAGTTAGCAAAAGCATACAAATTTAATTATTCTGTTCCATCCGGAAATGGTTGCCCTTTATGGCAAGTATTGCAGGACACCACCAACGCGTTACTGCCTATTTTAGGGTGCTTTAACTTTAAATATTTTTTATTGATACCGATGGTCATGCGCATCATGGCGCGGGTAATCTCCTTTTCGGGTTTGGCATCGCTGGCAAAATCAAGGCCGTGGCCGTTTTTATTATTGGCATGGCAAAAGCTGCAGTTTACACCCAACGCATCCTGGAAGTCATCAACCATAATACCCTGTAACTCTTTCGAGCTTATATTTTTTGGCAGCACTTTAAGGTTGGTGTACTTTATGGGTTCGGCGGCATTAAAAGCTGTGGCGGCAGTTAATGCCACCGCCACAACAAGCACTGTTACAACCGCAACCTGTCCGTTCATTTTCATGTTAAGCCTTTTTTGCGGTTACATTTATGGTTACTTCCAATTCATCCGACACGGTGCTGGTGCCACCCACGCCAAAATCTTTCCGTTTCATGGTGAAAGCACCTTTAAACAAATAGCCATCAGCATTGGTAGTCACCATAAATGGGAATGTTACCTGTTGAGTTTTACCTTTAATGGTTAACTGCCCGTTTAGCATATAAGTACCGCTTTTATTGGTTGGTAATATTTTGGTTGATGCCAGGCGGATAACCGGGTAATTCTTTACATCAAAAAAGCTGTTACCTTTTAAATGCTCATCTCGCAGGTTGTTATCTGTATTAATGGTTGCAGCTTTTATGGTGACATCAAAACTGCTTGAGGTAAGGTTTTGCGGGTCGAAGTTCACCAGTCCCTCAAAACCGGTAAATGAACCCTCGACCCCAAAACCAAGGTTCTTGATATTAAATTTCAAAGTGGATGACTGCTCAACCACTTTAAGTTGTGCGCGGCATGCCATTGCGGCAAATAACAGCAGCAATAGTGTAGTAATACTTTTCATTATTGTAGCCTGTTATTTTTTATCCATTGCCGCGTCGGCTGTTATTAAAGGGGTATCTGTTATTGCAAGGCTATGGTTATGCTCTACGTAATTCACGGCGGTTAGGCCAAGCATAGTACGCAGTTTTTCGGCAGGCACTTTCATAGGGCCGGGCGATGGCGCTGCACCCGGTGCAGGCTGCGGGAACGCGGTAGAGTTTGCCGTATGGAACGTAATATTACCCTCAACCTTTTGAATGGTTTGGTGAATATGCCCGTTCAGCACCGATACCGAGCCGAAACGTTTTAGCAAGGCTAATGCCTGTGCGCTATCATCAGTGCCCCAACCCCATTGCGGGTAAATGGCCCAAAGCGGGATATGTGCAAAAACCACGATAGGCGTGCTGTTTGATAATGGTTTCAGATCGTTCTCCAGCCATTTAAGCTGATCGGGACCAATATAGCCCAGGCCGCCATCAACATGGTTGGTAACATTTACCAAACCAATAAAATGGACGCCGCCTTTATCGAAGCTGTACCAGCCATCGCCCATTGTACCTTTGCCGTAACGTTCTAAATAAAGTTTGCCGTTATCGGTTACATCATGCTCGCCGGGTACGTAGAAGATCTTTTCCGTTTTAACGGCTTTTAACGATTGTTCAAGCGTATCAAATTCTTCGGCCTGTGCCAGGTGCGATAAGTCGCCGGTATGCAACACAAACGATGGTGTGGTGGGCATAGCATTAATTTTTGCTATGGTCGCGTTTAGCGTCCCTACTACATCGGTGTTAGCCGGTTTGTTAAAACCGATATGGCTATCGCTGATCTGCACGAAGCTAAAATCAGACGCAGGCATTACCAGCCCGTTTTTAAGGCCGCCGGTTGTTTTATCGATCATCTGGCTCATGCCATACGATTTTAATATCCCGCCCGACATCATCCAAAGTACCCCGGTGCCGGCCCAGGCCATACATTCTAAAAATCCACGGCGGTCTATGCCGTCGTTATTATTTGGTTCGATGTGGTCATCATGGTTGTGAGAATGGTCTTTCATCATATTTATTTTTAGTGATTGTTAAATAATTATGATGCGAAGGAAGAAAAAGCGCGCAGCCTGTTATAATATTTTACACCAACTACGCTTATTACTTGACGAACGGGCGAAATACTAATCGCCCGAAAACAACAAGGGCTTCCCGATAAATCGGGAAGCCCTTGCGTATATTATATTTATATTATTTATTACTTGGTATAAGTGCCGGTAAGCAGGTTTATTAAATAAACCGTAGTGCCAACGGTTAAAGTAGCCTGGTTATTTCCTTTAAATGATAGTATACCTGTATAATTAAATGTGCCTCCCGCGGCGCTGCCCGATATGGTAATAGTTGCCGTTCCGCTTACTATTTCGCGGCCGGGTTTACTTAACAATATATTGGTTGCTGTTATCGTAATATTGCTGCTGCCACTTGCTTTACCGCCTACTTTTGATGTGAAAGTCCCTTTGCGGTTATAGGTACCATTAATAACAAAGTTAGTTGCATTGGTTGTTAAACCGGCAATAGTAACACTTGATGTACCCACATCGCTTGACGTTAGGCGCGGACCATCAAAATTGCCTTTAAAAGTTATGGCATTAACCAGGTTATCGGGCTGGCTGCTGGCGTTGCAGTTTAACGTGCGTACATATTTGTAAAAGGCACTAAACGTAACAGACGAATTTGTGTTTGAACTGATAGTAATACTATCTGCCAGCGTAGTGCCGCATGCCTGGCGCGCTGTGCCGGTTGCATTTACCTGCTGGCCGCCCGAACTAACCGAATTAAGTGTTTGCGCGTTCAGTCCAACATTGTCGGTTACTGATGCAAAACCAAACGAATTTGTAGCTACTGCACTTACAGCCATGTCGGCCGCCTCGTCGGTTGTAACGGCGCTGCTGGTGGTGTTTGATTTTTTACACGAAATGGCAAATAATAACACCGGGATAATTAAAGTGATCTTTAACGCTTTCATAATTTTTAAGGGGGTTATGTTTTACGACCTGGTTTGATGAGACTCCTTCTCTCTACCCTTTAACGAAGACTTTGTTGCTTTTGTTTTATAAAGCTGTATTTAAACCCTAAATATTAGGCACATCTGCCGCAACAGTTTTAGCCACCACGCTCAACAGGTCAGCGAGGTCCAGAAATGGCTTTTTTAGGAATGCCGCGGCTTCGCAAAGGGTGGCATAGCTTTCTATCTCCTCATGTGCCGATACCAGGATCACCGGGATGTCCTTAGTTTCGGGTTTCGAATTGAGGATCATGCAAAGGATATGGCCGTTAACTACCGGCATCTGTTCGTCAAGCATAAAGCAGTCGGGTTTTATGGCTAACAGTTGCTCAATGGTAGTTATCCGGTTAATACAGGTTACGCGGTAGCCGGCATCAACTAATAAAAGCTCCATTACAGATAGCAGCGCCTGGTCATCATCAACAATAACAATATGTTTTTCCATTTAACAGGTAGATATTTGCTGCCTTAACAGCAAATATTTCTGATTGTTTTAAACACAGTGTTTTGATATTGAGACAGTTAACCATTGGTTAATACTTTTCGTTTGGGTGTAAACAGGGGGCAATTGGGCGTTACCTGCGGCACACGCTTTCCGCTCATACTTCACAGGCCTTAGCCACAAAGCCTGTATCCGCTTCAATCGTTAACGCATCTTGTCCGTCCGCTACCTGCCCCATGCACTTTAGACAAGCGGACAAATAAAATATTAAAGATTATTCTTTATTTATAAATATTTATCTTTATATTTGTAGTGAATATAACCCTCCACGTTATTTCATCTTTGAAAGTTTGTCCGACAGTTTTTTCCTGTCCAGCTCCTTAGCGGACGGACAAACTCACCGTTAACATAGTCTACATAGTTGCTCATCAAACAAGCAACAAAAGCCATTTACTATATAAATAGGCTATTGGAGGGGTATTTTCTAAAATCCGTCATTTTTAAAACTTACCATAATGAACACCAACCAACCTCAAAGCCCTGGTACCCCACACCAGGCATTTGCCAAATTACAGGATGAATTTTTCCAATGGCAACAAGAACAGGACGACCTTGAAAAGAGCGACGACCTGTTTAAAGTGCGTAGTGCCAACACCTGGCTTAAAGAAGCCAGCACCTACGAAGTACCAAAAATGCTATTTGATAAATTTTGGTACGAAGGCGAACTCTGCATCATGTTTGCCGATAGTAACTTAGGCAAATCTATCCTCGCGGTACAAATTGCCAACTCCATTAACAATGGTAAAGCAATTGCTCCATTTGATTTAGAGGCAGATCGTCAGCAGGTATTGTATTACGATTTTGAGTTAACCTCTAAACAGTTTGAAGCACGTTACAGTAATGATTTTACACAACACTACATTTTCAGGGATGATTTGTACCGTGCACAGCTTAACGACATGGAACTGCCCGAAGGCTTTACCAATTTTAACCAGTACCTAAGCCACAGGTTAGAAAAATACATCACGCAAACCAAAGCCAAAGTAATTATTATTGATAACATAACTTATTTGGGAACCGAGAATGAGCAGGCTAAAGATGCTTTACCATTAATGAAGCATTTAAAAGCCTTAAAGAATAAGTACGACCTATCTATTTTGGTACTGGCACATACCCCAAAGCGCGATATGACGATGGCCATAAGCCGTAACGATTTGCAGGGCAGTAAAATGCTGATGAACTTTTGCGATAGCAGCTTTGCCATAGGCGAGAGCCAAAACGATAATAGCCTGCGTTATTTGAAGCAAATTAAGCAACGCAATACAGAGCAGGTTTACGGTGCCGATAACATATGCCTGTTTACCATTACCAAACCGCATAACTTTTTACAATACGAGTTTGTAGCCCACGGGCAAGAATGGGACCACCTTGACAAGCAGCGCAAGCCATTTGCAGATGCCGATATGGACAAAGCCATCGAGCTTAAATTAGCCGGCAAGACCCTGCGCGAGATTGGCAAAGACATGGGCATATCGCACCAAAAAGCCGACAGGCTGATAAAAGCAGCAACCCAAAGGGCACAAAACTAACCGCCCATCTTGTCCGTCCGTTCAGGAGCTGCCTGTAAAAAAACGGACGGACAAAACTAAGTAACCTTTTTCCTTTTTTGTCATCCTGAGCATAGCGAAGGATCTTATACAAGCGATAAGCAAGCGGATACCTGTTTGGTGTAGAAGATGCTTCGCTATGCTCAGCATGACAACCTGTTTTTTTCCAATGACCAATAACCCAATGACCATGACACACCGCTACACCCTCGAACCCTACAAAACCCAAAAATCACGCTACACCTGCCCCGAATGCGGCGAAGCCAAAAAGTTTACCCGCTACATTGATACGGAAACCAACGAACACCTTGCCGACCACGTAGGCAAATGCGACCGTGAGAGCAATTGCGGCTACCACTTTACACCCAAGCATTACTTTGCCGCTAACCCAGCCCTTAAGCCCGTTAAAGCAAGGGAGCCAAAGCCTATACCACTACCGCAAAAGCCCGATTACATCCCTAAAAAGATGTTTGAAAAATCATTGAACCGTATAGAATTAAATGACTTTGTAGAATACCTATGCAGCATATTTGATGATAAGAAAGTTAACGAACTGGTAGAGGATTACAGCATAGGTACCGCCAAGCACTGGCCCCATGCAACTATCTTCTGGCAGGTTGACCGCAAAGTAAACGTACGCACCGGCAAAATAATGCTGTACGACCCCTACACGGGCAAGCGGGTTAAACAACCATACGCACACATTGCCTGGGCACATACGTTGCTTAAACTGCCTAAATACAACCTGCAACAATGCTTCTTTGGCGAGCACCTGATATACCCAGGCGGTAAAGAGATCATAGCTATTGTAGAAAGCGAAAAGACAGCCGTTATAGCCAGAGGCTTTATGCCCGAACATATTTGGGTAGCCGCAGGTAGTTTAGAGGGATTGACCTACGAGAAGTGCCGCGTACTACACGGCCGCCAGGTAATGTTAGTACCCGACCTTGATGCCTACCCAAAATGGGAAAAGAAACTAAACCAGCTAAAAGCCAAAATGCCCGGCACCCGATTTGGCATGGGTAAATTCCTACAAGACCTACCCGAGGAAGAGCAAACCCCAGGCATGGATATAGCGGATTGGTTGGTAAGCGTCCGACAGTCGGAAAGTGTTTGAGGGAGTTGCGGACGGACAGGATTTTTAAAAGCAGCGGCGTTAGACGGGAAGCTGGCTTATTCTACAGGATATATTATAAAAGAAGTATAATAAGTATTCTTTGACATTTTTTCATCCATTGGAACACCGTAAACCTGCAAATAACCTTCAATGTTTTCGTTGGTAACCAATGAGATGTCAAATTTAACATTATAAGAGAGTGTTGAAAGCACTATAGGTGGCTTCTTGAATACAGGTAACCTGTCACCAGTAATGGTTTTGAGGTCGGAAAATTTTAATTTGATCAGACTGGTTTCTACTGAAAGTTTCCCGGAAAATGCCATATTTGAAACTAAATAGAATTCTCGCTTGATTTTGTTTTTGCCATTAATAGAATCAATTTCCTCAGCTAATTCTTTTAAGTTTTTTTTTGATAGCAATCCGTCTTTGTTAAGCTCGAATTGTTTCTTGGTTAAAACTGCTAAAACCTCCGAACTGGTTTTTAGTTGCGCTTGTGAGTTTTTAACTCGGTTGTCGATATTTGCTACAGAATTTTTCGCACTTAATAATCTCGAATTAACATCTGAGTACGTAGCCTGTAATGTAGTCTTGACGGAATCTACCTTTTTATCAAAATCGCTACGTACTGCGGCTTCAATTGATTGTAAGCTATTATAACCTAAAAAACCAGCGGTAGCTGTTATTATACCAACGATAGCAATTAAAAACTCATATTTATACTTCAGCTCCCAATATTTGGCATCATTTAACTCTTTGTCTTTCAGCTGAGCCATTCTTTTTAAAGACCGGAAATTATATCCATTCCAAATAAATAAAATGATTAGGGCGAAGATCGCTACGAGTAATACAATTGTGAATTGTGACATTTAGGGTGATAGTTTTATTAAAGATAAGGTTTAAAAATCAAAAAGCCCCTTATTGCTAAGGGGCTCTCTATTACTTCCCCACGCTGGCGCAAGTATGCAGTGTAAGACAAAAGCGTGGCGTACTTGTGCCTATACCACCATATAGGTAATTTGCTAAGCTTACGTATAGATTGCTTCGTTCCTCGCAATGGGGTCATGGTGAAGGCAGGTGGTTAGTAACCTTAGTCTGTTCGTCCATCCTGTTTCACTTCCTTTGCAGACAGACCAACGTTTGTAGAAAATATCTGAAAAGTGCGAAATGCCTATCGCGATGAAATGCCGAAAACAAGCGAAGTTGTTAACAGTAGGTATTGAATTGTCATTCAAATGTCATGAGAGCCAATTATTATGTGCAGAACTTCTAACAAAAAGGCTTGTATTGAATGCTAATAGATTATAGATTTGTTATAAATAAAAAAGGCCCAGAGGCTGCAACCCCCAGGCCTACCAAAGAACCATAAAATTTGCTGTTTTATGTTTAGTTTGGATTTGTAACAGCGTCAACTGTTATATTATTGAAGAACAAATATTTACCCGAAGGTTATTCAAAGATAGGGCATCACAATTTTAGATTTCAGTGATAGTTTTACACATCCCCTATAAGTTATAAACAAATTTTTTGTGGGGATTATATGTGCCTGATTAACAGGTTGTTAAATAAACATTAACCATTTTTTTTATTTATCGGCAAATTTTTGTTATGCCTTTTTAACGAATATATTCGACAGTTAACCAACGAGTTGATTGAGTTAGTTAGATCGGATATTAGCCTACGAAAGTGCCCGTGTGGGCACCGCAATTGACATATACAATTTCAACACGTTAAACCACTCACGCTGGCGCAAGTATGTAGCGTAAGTTAAGACGTGGCGTACCTGTGTTTAAATGTGTCCACAAACTGGCTTCGTTCTTCGCAATGACGTGGTGGTGAAGTTTGTCCGCCCCGTCCAACCTGTCTCGTCCCCTTTGCGGACGGACAAACCTTGCGTTAGTGATAGGAGCGGATACCGGCCGTTCGAGGGCCTCAGCGCAGGCCGTGGCTAAGGCTTGTGCAGTATAAGCGGATAGCACGGGCCGCAGGCAACGCCCCAAAGAAACTTAAATGGTTATAGCCGCCTTAACCAAATAAGGCAGGATCTCTTTCTGGAAGGATACGAAGTTTTTGCGCACGTCGCTATCTGATACAGAGGTGAACGCGAAGCTGAACACGATGCTTTTGCTGCATTTGATGAGGAAACGCATGCGTTGCTGGTAATTATCTGTTTTGCGGATGGCGGTAATGCGGGTAAAGGATGCCATTAGAAGGTCCTCCAGCTCGTTACTAAGGTTCTTTAAAAAATCCTGCGAGTTGGTGCTTTCGCGAATGAAATCCCAGCCGATGAACTCGTTACAAACGGTATAGCTTAAGCGGCAGGTTTTCATGATAAGGTTACCCAGGTGGGTTTCCTCGTCCATTTCGGGCGCGTTGGCCGCTATCAGATCGTCAACACTTACGCGGATATAGTCCATCAACAGGGTGTGCAGCACATGCTCTTTACTGTCGAAATACTTATAAATAGTGGCTTTGGCTATCTTGGCGCGCTTGGCAATCTCGTTAACACTGGTTTTATGGTACCCGAATTTGCGAAACAGCTCTTGCGCTGCACGTTTAATGCTATCTTTTATTTTATCGGCTTCCATCTATCAGTTAGACACAAATATCTCAAAATTACTGACATTTACTGTATATTCTTTTAGAGATTTAACAGCCGGTGCCTTAACAGGGCTGCCATCCTCTAACAACCATTTAGCGCCACTTGCCGGGTCAGTACATGTCAATGTTGGATTATCGAGCGTTACCGCCGATTTATTTTGCGGCAAATATGCGCTGCATGCATCATAAGCGGCATAGCCCCCACCCGACCGGCGGAAAAGAATAAGCCCGGCAACGCCGTAACCCTTAATTATTACCCCACCACCAGGGTTATGCAACGCGTTAAGCGCCGGGTTGGCCAAAGCCATCTGGAAATTAACGGATACATTAGGTACATAGTCGCCGGATTTACCACAGGCAAGGCAGCTTAATATAAGCGCTGTTACTATCCCTAATTTTTTGATCATGCTATATAATTTCGGTCTGGAATTGTCTTAGGAAACGCTCGTCGTTCTCACTAAATAAACGCAGATCACGGATAACATATTTTAAGTTGGCTATGCGTTCCATACCCATACCAAAGGCAAAGCCGGTAAATTTCTTACTATCTATACCGCAATTCTCCAATACATTAGGGTCAACCATGCCGCAACCCAGGATTTCAACCCAGCCGCTGTATTTACACATATTACAACCCGCGCCTTTACAAATGGTGCATGATACATCCATCTCGGCAGACGGCTCGGTGAACGGGAAATACGACGGACGGAAACGAACCTGCGTACCCTCGCCATACAATTCCTGCACAAAATGGTAAAGCGTTTGCTTCAAATCGGCAAATGATACGTTCTCATCAATATACAAACCTTCAACCTGGTGGAAAAAGCAATGCGCACGCGCAGAGATAGCCTCGTTACGGTAAACCCGGCCCGGCATAATGGCGCGGAACGGTGGCTTGCCATTCTCCATCATCCTTACCTGTACCGATGAGGTATGGGTACGCAAAGCGATATCATCCTTACCCGCATTCTTCTTAATGAAGAAGGTATCCTGCATATCACGGGCAGGGTGTTCTTCAGGGAAGTTTAATGCCGAGAAGTTATGCCAGTCGTCCTCAATCTCCGGCCCTTCGGCTACGTTAAAGCCAAGGCGTTTAAATATATCGATGATCTCATTACGCACCAATGATAACGGGTGGCGCGAGCCTACCTGGAAGTTATCGCCGGGAAGGGTAAGATCGATGTCCGATTTTTGATCGGTATCTGTCGAAGTAAGGCTTTCTTTTAAGTCGTTGTATTTCGCCTCGGCCAGTTGTTTAAATTGGTTCAATACCTTGCCAAACGTGCGTTTCTCTTCAGGGCCAACGGTTTTAAAGTCTTCGAAAAGGTCCTTAATTAAGCCCTTGGTACCTAAAAATTTTATACGGAACGTTTCCAGCTCATCCGCGTTAGCAGGTGCGAAGGCGTTGATCTCGGCAGTGTATTGATCTATTTTTTCTTGCATTATAGTGTATTGTAATCTACAAAATTAACATATTTTGTCATTGCGAGCGATAGCGTGGCAATGGCAGGCGGTTAGCTATTTTATAACCGCCAACTCTTTACCGACCTTGGTAAACGCCGCAATAGCTTTATCCAAATGCCCCACATCATGCGCGGCAGAGATCTGTACCCTTATCCTTGCCTTTCCCTGCGGCACAACCGGGTAGTAAAACCCGATAACGTAAATGCCTTCCTGCAGCATTTTAGCGGCAAACTCCTGCGCCAGCTTTGCATCATATAACATAACCGGTACTATTGGGTGCACGCCCGGTTTAATATCAAAGCCTGCATCTGTCATCGCTTTGCGGAAGTATTGGGTATTGCTTTCCAGCTTATCGCGCAGTTGCGTGGTTTCGCTCAGCATATCCAATACTGCTATTGAAGCACCCGTTATTGCTGGGGCCAAAGTGTTCGAAAACAAATATGGCCTTGAACGCTGGCGCAGCATATCAATAATTTCTTTCCTGCCTGATGTAAACCCGCCTGACGCGCCACCCAACGCTTTACCCAACGTACCGGTAATGATATCTATTTTACCCATTACGTTATGATGCTCGTGCGTGCCGCGGCCGGTTTTACCCATAAAGCCGGAGCAGTGGCTCTCATCTATCATTACCAAAGCGTTATATTTCTCGGCTAACGCACATATTTTATCCAATTGAGCAATGGTTCCATCCATAGAGAACGCACCATCAGTAACAATAATCCGGTGACGCAAGCCCGCAGTTTCCTGTAGTTTAGCTTCCAGGTCGGCCATATCATCGTGCTTATAGCGGTACCGCTGGGCCTTACATAAACGCACGCCATCTATGATAGACGCGTGATTCAACTCGTCGGATATAATAGCATCCTGCGCGTCAAACAATGGTTCAAACACACCACCGTTGGCATCAAATGCCGCAGCGTAAAGTATGGTATCCTCGGTGCCTAAAAATTCGGCTATCTTCTTTTCAAGTTCTTTGTGGATATCCTGCGTACCGCAAATAAAACGAACAGACGACAGGCCATAACCACGAGTATCCATGGCTTTTTTTGCAGCTTCAATAACTCTTTTATCGCCGCTTAGGCCCAGGTAATTGTTAGCGCAAAAGTTTATTACTTCCTGGCCGCCGGCTACCGTAATATCAGCGCCTTGTGCCGAGGTTATAATGCGTTCTTTTTTATAAAGGCCTGCTTCTTCTATAGCCGCAAGCTCCTGTTGCAAAACCGGTTGTAGTGTGTTATACATGTTTAACAGTTAATTTCTGCAAAATTAAGCATTAACTGTCATTTAGCTTCAAAACGTTGCGTTTTTAATAATAATAGCTTCCGGCTCAAACATTTAGGCGTTTAAATCATTATTTGTGAACTATATGAAAAGATTTTTACTATCGGTTTTTATACTACTGAGTGCGCTTGTTTTTAAGGCTTCGGCGCAACAATATGTTTTGTCGGGCAAAATAACCGACGCTAATGGCAGTCCTATATCCTACGTTTCGGTTTACATCCGTAACTCTACCTACGGCACAACTACTAACGAAGATGGTAAATACCAGTTTAAGCTTGAACCGGGCAATTATGATGTTGTTTATCGCTATGTAGGTTATAAAGAACGGATAGTTAAAGTAACCATAGCAGATCATGATGACGAGCTTAATGTACAAATGGAAGCCGAGGTATTTGAGTTAAAACAAGTATCAATAACTGCTAACCGCGGCCGCGACACCGCCGCTCTGTCCATTATGCGCAAGGTTATTGCCAAACGCGAATATTATTTAAACGAGGTAAAATCATATAGCTGTGTAATATATATTAAGGGTGTGCAGCGGTTAACCAGCGCACCAAAATCGTTGTTAAAACAAGGCGTTGCAAAGGTTTTAGATCTTGACACCAATGGCCGGGGGATACTTTATCAATCCGAATCAATATCCAATTTCAATTATAAGGCACCTAACAAGGTAAAGGAAACAACCATATCAACCCGTTCGGCAGGTATTTCGCCAACGTTTAGCTATAACAAAGCATCTGATTTACGGGGCGATTTCTACAACAATATATTCACCATAAATGGCTTAAGCGCCCGGGGTTTTGTATCTCCGGTAGCCAGTAATGCCTTGTCTTATTACAATTATAAATTAGCCGGCATCGCCAATGAAAATGGCAGAACCATTTATAAGATCGCATTGATCCCGAAACGAAAACGCGACCAGGTTTTTAAAGGTTTTATTTATATAGTGGAGGGAGATTGGCGCATCTACAGTGTCGACCTGCAATTAACCAGTACCGACAATACCCTTAACCTGGTTGATACAATGCATATAAGCCAGCAGTACGTGCCTATCAGGGATAGTACCTGGATGCCCGCTTCTATTCAATACGCTTATAAAGGCAAGGTACTTGGCTTTAAGTTTGAAGGCTATTACATAGGCATTTATAATAACTATCAGTTTAATGTAAATTACCCACCCAATTTTTTTAATGGCGAGGTGTTAAAAATTGATACCGCATCAAACTTAAAAGATGCCGGTTATTGGTTCAAAAACAGGCCCGTGCCATTAACAGCCCTTGAAACACGCGATTACCAGAAAAAGGACAGCATTGCAAGATTGCAAAAAACCAGGCCTTATCTTGATTCGCTGCAAAAAACCAAGAACAATATATCGTTGATCCCCTATATAGTGGTTGGACATACCTCCACAAGCCGCGACAACAAGGACTCATTATATGTATATCCATTTTTACAAACTGTTTTTTATAATACGGTTGAAGGCTGGGGTATAAATTTAAAGGCGCGATATTCTAAAACGTCCGACGATTTCAAAACTTTCAGCATCACACCGGCTATAAGGTATGGTTTCGCTAATAAAATGTTTAGTGCAAACCTGCATACCTCATACACTTATGATCCTTTTCATGCGGGTAAGTTTTTTGTCGATTTCGGGACGGATGTACAGGATCTTAATAACGTAGGCACGCGATCTTTGTATTTTAATACCTTAAGTACGCTGTTAAGCGAAAACAACTACGTTAAATATTACCGTAACGAGTTTGGCAGCCTGGGTTACATGCGCGAGTTATCCAACGGTATTTTATGGCGGGCCAGTTTATCATACGCCAACCGCACGCAGTTATACAACAACTCTTACAATCATATTTTTAATGATCCTAACAAAGAGTTTACGTCTAACAACCCACTGGCGCCCGCAGGCACACCCGCCAATGACATGTCAACTTTGTTTCCACAGCACCAGGCATTTACGTTCAATACATCAGTTAAATTCACATTTGTCCAGGAATATATTACCCGCACAAGCGGTGTAGTTTATTTAGAGCCGAAATACCCAACAGTAACTGTAAATTATCGCAAAGCAATAGCCGGAGTTTTTGGATCGGATGCTAATTATGATTTTGCTTCGGTGGATATATCAAAAGATCATATCCGCCTGGGCCTAATGGGATACTCTGCCTTCAAACTGTCGGCGGGCGATTTCTTTACCCATAAAGCCCTGTACTATATGGACTATAACCACTTTTTAGGTAACCAGGGTACTACCTTCGATCCTACCTATGTGGGCAGCTTCCATTTCCTGCCGTTTTACACTTACAGTGCCAGTGGCGCTTATTTAGAAGCACATTATCAGCATAATTTTTCAGGGTCGTTATTAAGGAGATTGCCGTGGGTGGGTAAGCTAAAACTGGAAGAAGTAATAGGAGCCAATTATCTTACAGAAAAAAACAACCCCAACTACTCTGAGCTGTATGTTGGTTTACAGCGGTTAATTTTCAGGGTTGATTATGGCGTATCCTATGCAGGCAATAAAAAGTATCTGCAGGGGTTCAGGATATTTTACGGTATAAGATAGTCGGGAAGTATAAATGTCGATCTAAATTAACTTTCGGTCTTTCCAACTTTCGGACTAATTACCTACCTTTGCACTTCATTTAACACCGTTTGCAGCGGCATCAATGATTTTATGGGACAATACAACACACTACTTTACTATTGTTATTCAACAATAGCTGACGCGGAGCAATTTGCTGCCGATCATTTAAAATTTTGCAAATCGCTTAATCTTACCGGCCGTATTATTGTGGCTAACGAGGGGTTGAACGGCACCGTTTCCGGTTCGGCCGAGTCATGCAAAACCTATATGGATACTTTGCATGCCGACGAGCGTTTTGCCGGTATCGACTTTAAAGTTGACGAAGTAGATACACCGTCGTTTGTAAAAATGCACGTGCGTTATAAAGACGAGATCGTACACTCGGGCCTGCGCGATCCAAACATTATCAATCCGCAGCAAAAAACGGGCAAGCATTTAGAGCCAAAAGAGTTTTTGGACCTGAAAAATAGCGAGGATGTAGTGATACTGGACGTACGCTCAAACTACGAACATAACCTGGGCAAATTTAAAAATGCGATAACCCTGGATATCGAGAACTTCCGCGATTTCCCGGATAAGATAAATGAACTTGCTCAGTACAAAGACAAGAAGGTAATTACCTATTGCACCGGCGGCATTAAATGCGAGAAAGCATCGGCGCTACTATTGCACGAAGGTTTTACTGATGTTTACCAGCTGCATGGCGGTATTATAAAATATGGCAAAGAAGCAGGTGGCGAGGACTTTGACGGCAAGTGCTATGTGTTTGATAACCGCTTATCGGTAGAAGTTAATACCATTAACCCGGTAGTCATATCAACCTGCCACAATTGCGGCAAAACCACCGAAAAAATGATAAACTGCGCCAACCCTGAGTGCAACGAACACTTCACGCAATGCGATGAGTGCGGCAGTGCGATGGACGGCTGCTGCAGCGATGCCTGTAAGGAACATCCGCGTAAACGGGTTTATGATGGCACAGGATATTATGTTAAGGTACCGCAGCCGGTGAATGTGAAGGCGGCTAAGGTGCAGTTGGCGTAATACATTCTTTGTCATTCTGAGCGATAGCGAAGAATCTTATACGCAAGATAGATATCACGTTTACCTGTCAATTATACAAGATTCTTCGCTATCGCTCAGAATGACAAACCTTTTATAGCGCTTCACTCACAATCTTAGCAGATAACAAACATAACGGTATCCCGCCGCCCGGATGCACACTGCCACCCACAAAATACAGGTTGTTTATTTGCGCGGATTGATTGGCGTGCCTGTTAAACGCGGCGTATTTATTATTGGAACTTGTACCGTAAATAGATCCCTGGTAGGATGAGGTTGTAGTTTCGATATCGCGGGGATCAAATACCGTTTCGCTAATGATAAGTTTGCCGACATTCTCATTCAGCCTGCTTGAAAGTTTGACCAAAATATTTTTACGGGCACCGGCTATCAGCGCGTCCCAATCCTGACCTGTATTGGCCGGAACGTTGATCATTACAAACCAGTTCTCGCAGCCGGGCGGGGCGTCTTTTGGTTTTAGTTTGGACGTGATATTAACATAAACAGTTGGATCATGGTAGATTGTTTTTTGTTGCCAGATGTGATCAAACTCGGCTTTATAATCAGCGCTGAAAAATATGTTATGCAGGTCGAGCCGGGCGAACATTTTATTAATCCCCCAGTAAAACACCAATGCCGAGCTGCTGCGCTCCTGCGCTAATATTTTTTTAGGATGAAGCCTGGGGTAGCCGCCTAACAGTTTATTATAGGTAAACCAGATATCCATATTAGATACCACTACATCAGCATTAATAACCTCGTCCTTAACTTTTATGCCTGTTGCTGTTTTACCATTTAAAATGATCTCATCAACAGGCGAATTATAGTTAAACTTCACGCCAATCATTATAGCCAAATTAACCAGGCTGGTTACAATGCTGTACATCCCTTCCGTTGGGAAATACGCACCAACCTCCTGTTCCAAATGGGGGATAACATTTAATGTCGCCGGCGCTGCATAAGGGTTTGAGCCATTATAGGTGGCATACCTGTCATAAAATTGCACCAACCGCTCGTCCTTAAAAATGCGTTGATTGGCGCGGTGCATAGTACGGCCGGTATCTAATTTTTTTAGGTTTAAAAATGCCTTAAAACCTTCCTTTGTAAAGATCTCTTTCAAGCCTTTAAATGCGCGTTGAAGAAAAACAGGATTGGTCAGCTCATAGATCTGGGCACTGTTTGCGGCTTGCCTTTGTAATGCCTCCGCCGATTCGCCGGTGTGGGCAGTTATTTCCTGTTCAAACTTTTCTTTATCAGCATACGCCGTTAGCTTGGTGCCATCTTCATAAAAATATTTGCAGATGGTATCCAGTTTTTGATATTGGAAATATTTGGTGGCGTCTTTGCCTGCCAGCGTGAAAAGCTCATCAATGTATTGCGGCATGGTAAGCAGACTGGGCCCGGCGTCAAACCTGAACCTGTCCTTATTTACTTCGGCTAGCTTACCGCCGGGAGTAGCGTTAGCCTCAAAAACCTCAACCGTGTAGCCTTTAACAGCTAAACGAATAGCCGTTGCAATTCCGGCTATACCTGCACCAATAACTACAGCTTTTTTTGAGGACATGATGCAAATCTAATAAAGCAAGTTGTCATTTCGAACGAAGAGAGAAATCTATACATTGATAAGTAGCGCGTGTATAGATTTCTCGCTATTACTCGAAATGACAAAGTATGTCAACAAAAAAAGGATAACCACCCGGCTATCCCTTTTTTGTTTCTATTATCATCCCCCTTCAGGGGGTTAGGGGGGCCTACGCTTCTACAGCCTGCCCTACCAAATGGTTAGCTACCAAATACTCGGCAATTTGTACCGCGTTTGTTGCAGCGCCTTTGCGCAGGTTGTCGCTCACTATCCAGCAATTTAAAGTATTGTCCTGGCTCTCATCACGGCGGATGCGGCCTACAAATACTTCGTCTCTGTCGTGCGCGTCAAGCGGCATTGGGTATTTCAAGTTTGCTACGTCATCGGTAACAATAATGCCCGGCGATTTTGCCAATAATGTTTTTACTTCTTCCACATCAAAATCATTGGCAAACTCAATGTTTACAGATTCTGAGTGACCACCCATAACCGGGATCCGTACTGTAGTAGCCGTAACACGGATACTGTCGTCGCCCATGATCTTGTTGGTTTCTTTAACCATTTTCATTTCCTCTTTGGTGTAGCCGTTTTCGGTAAATACATCAATATGAGGTAAAACGTTCAAGTCAATTTTATATGGATATGCCATTGGGCCGTCAATGCCCGCGCGCTCGTTCATTAACTGGTCTACCGCCTTAACGCCGGTACCTGTTACTGATTGATAGGTTGAAACAACCACACGTTTAATTTTATACCTGTCATGCAATGGTTTTAAGGCCACTACCATTTGTATGGTCGAGCAATTTGGGTTGGCTATGATTTTATCTTCGGGGGTTAAAACATCGGCATTAACTTCGGGCACAACCAGTTTTTTGGTTGGGTCCATGCGCCAGGCCGATGAATTATCAATTACCGTAGTGCCAGCTGCCGCGAAAAGCGGAGCCTGTGCCAATGATGTGCTTCCACCTGCCGAAAATAAAGCAATGTCAGCCTTCTGTTTTATCGCATCCTCAACAGAAATAACCTTTATAGCCTTACCCTTGAAAGTGATTTCTTTACCAACACTTTTCTCTGATGCGACTAATAATAGTTCTGTAATGGGGAAGTTGCGTTCTTCAAGAACCTGCAACATTTTAGTGCCAACTAATCCTGTGGCGCCTACAACTGCGATTTTCATTGTTTTTAATTGTTTGTTAATGGTAATGAAGCTGCCTCACGGCGGTTTCATTTGTTTAAAACGTTAATTAATAATTATTTATTGGAAGGCAAATATCGGACTTTTTTTATTGACTGACTACACTTTATGTAATTGATAGGTGATATTTTGTATCCGTCATGTCAAAAAGCTAATCATTCCACCCAAATTTTTACCTTTGTGGCAACTGATACTCTTTATGACCGAGAAGATAATTGTTATTGGCTCTAACGGCCAAATAGGCACCGAACTGGTGATGAATTTGCGCGCCAAATATGGCAACGACCAGGTAATTGCAACCGATATTCGTGATACCGATAATCCGCTAACAAAGGATGGCCCTTTCGAACTGGCTAATGTTTTGGATAAGGATAACTTGCATAAACTGTTTGATAAACATCGTCCAACACAGGTCTATTTATTAGCCGCCATACTATCCGCAGTAGGCGAACAAAAACCAAAACTGGCCTGGGACCTGAACATGAACGGGCTGATTCATATATTGGACCTTGCCGTAGAGTTTAAAACGGCTAAAGTTTTCTGGCCAAGCTCTATCGCAGTTTTCGGGCCGCATTCGCCACGCGAGCATACGCCACAGTTTTGTGTGATGGACCCTAACTCGGTTTACGGTTTCAGCAAATTGGCCGGCGAGCGCTGGTGCGAGTACTATTATGTTAAATATGGTTTGGATGTACGCAGCATTCGTTACCCCGGCCTGATAGGTTGGCGGTCTGAGCCGGGTGGCGGCACTACAGATTATGCGGTTGATATTTTCCACCAGGCTTTGGCCAAAGGCGAGTATGAAAGTTTCCTATCAGCCGATACCGCTTTGCCAATGATGTATATGGAAGATGCCATACGTGCCACTTTAGAATTAATGGAAGCACCGGCTGAAAAATTAACTATCCGTTCATCATACAACTTAGGTGGCATTAGCTTTACGCCTGCGCAATTATCCGCAGAAATAAAAAAACACCTGCCCGATTTTAAAATAAGTTATGCTGATTTTGACCCGCGCCAGGCCATAGCCGACAGCTGGCCAAAAAGCATTGATGATACCTATGCCCAAAACGACTGGGGCTGGAAACAAAAATTCGACTTAAGCAGTATGACTGCTGATATGTTGGAGAACCTGAAAAAGTAAAAGAAACCTGTTATCTTTGACCTTACATTTCCATGGACTATCGACCGTGGACTATTGACTAAATACTACAATGGGAAGAGCATTCGAATTCCGTAAAGAGAGAAAATTTAAGCGTTGGGCCAAAATGGCCGTACAGTTTACCCGTTTGGGTAAAGAGATAGTAATGGCTGTTAAAGCCGGCGGTGGCGACATTAACACCAACTCGCGTTTGCGTACTGCGGTACAAAACTCGAAGGCCGTTAACATGCCTAAAGACCGTGTGGAAGCTGCCATAAAACGCGCTACCAGTCGTGATGAAAAAGATTATGAAGAGCTGGTATATGAAGGTTATGCCGCCCATGGCGTTGCAGTACTGGTTGAAACCGCTACCGATAACATTAACCGTACTGTAGCCAACGTACGCAGCTACTTTACCAAATACAACGGCGCGCTGGGTAAAACAGGGTCGCTTGATTTTATATTTACAAGGAAGGCTGTTTTCACTTTCGTACCCGGCGACCGTGACCTGGAAGAACTGGAGTTTGAACTGATAGATGCCGGTTTAGAGGATATTTTTGTGGAAGCCGACGAAGAAGGGAATGACATTGCGGTGCTGCATACTGCGTTCGAAGACTTTGGTAAAATGCAAAAGGCTTTAGAAGAGATGGGTATCGAGGTAAGATCGGCTAAGTTAGAGCGCATACCGCAGTCATTTAAAGATGTTACCGAAGCAGAGGCTGTTGATGTATTAAAACTGATAGACCGCTTAGAAGAAGATGATGATGTACAGGCGGTTTATCATAATATGGCGGAGTAATTATTTGAAGATTTGAAAATGTGCTGATTTGAGAATGATCATAACAGCTTCAAATCCTCAAATCAATCAATTTTCAAATTAAAACATGGCACTACTATATTCACGTAAGCAGGAAAAAAAAGTTAAGGTGATCTTTAACAATGGCTTGCTGTTGGTTGAAAAAGAGGGTGGCAAACAACAGGTTTTTCCGTTAGAATGGTTCCCTAAATTACAAAACGCTACCGACGAGGACCGCGAAGATTGGGTGCAAACAGATAAAGGAATACATTTTAATAAATTAGACCTGGATATCTCAATTTAGATTTGAGACGAGAGATATGAGATTTGAGACAAAATAACTAACGGATATGGGATATTAGATTAAGACAAACCAGTCTCAAATCTCACATCTCATATCTCACATCTACAATAATGACTTTCGAAGAGTTTTTTAAAAAGAAGCGGATAGACCTGGCAGCCTTACAACAAGGTGAACCGACACTATTTGCCGAATTTAAATTACACTACGAGCAAATGGGCGAAAAGAGTTTTGACCATACCAAGAAATACTGGTTCAATAAAATTCGCCTTAAATACAACCTGCCGCCCGAGGTTAAGATAGAGAAGCCACAAATAGAGAATCAGCTGGCAGAACAAACGGTAAACGAAAGTTTAAGCGAAATGGCCGCGCCTGCACCAAAGGTTGGCTTTACACCAAGATTTAAAGCAGCGGTTCCGCCTAAGCCTGTCGAGGAAACATCTGAAGATAAAAAAGAGGATACGCCAGCACCTGCCCCAAAAGTAGGTTTTACCCCAAGATTTAAAGCAGGTATTACCAAACCTGTTGAAGCGCCAGCCGAAGAAACGAAAGAGGAAATACCTGCCCCTGTTGAGGATAAACCTAAAGTTGGATTCACTCCGCGTTTTAAAGCAGGCGTCACTAAATCTGCCGACCCACCGGTTGAAGAAAAGAAAGACGAAGCTGTTCTGCCTGCCGAGGATAAACCTAAAATTGGATTTACCCCCCGGTTTAAAGCAGGAGTTACAAAGCCCGCACCGCCAACTCCGCCCGAGGAATAAACCATCCTGTAACATTTTGCCCGTTTCGCAATCTAAGTTTTGAATCAAAACTTAGCCGTATGAATTGGAAGTTCCGTTTTAAAAAAGACACCAAAGTCGAAAAGCCTCAAAAATCAAAAACCCGCGAGTGGGTAGATGCTATTATTTTCGCCGTTGTAGTTTCAACTATTGTTCGCGGGTTGTTTTTCTCGGCCTACGCTATTCCTTCCGGATCAATGGAAGGCACACAGCTTACCGGCGATTATTTATTTGTAAGTAAGATAAGTTACGGCCCGCGTATGGCTAATACGCCTATAGCAATCCCCTTTACCGAGCCTACCATGTATGGTATTAAAACTTATTGGGATGGCCTGCAATTACCTTACTGGAGGCTGCCGGGATTTACCCATATCAAAAACCGGGACATCGTAGTATTTAATAAACCAGATGAAGCCGGCCCTGAGTATAATCTGCCCGTTGATGAGCGCACCTGCTTAATTAAGCGCTGCCAGGCAATCCCGGGCGATGTGTTAAGCATCGTTAACTCACAGGTTTATATTAATGGGAAAGCGGCCCCAAATGCGCCGAAGCAACAAACGTCTTATGATGTTGTAACCAATGGCGTACCAATTAATCCGGAGATTTTACAGGAGCAGCATATCACAATACAAAACCAAATGCTGCCATATAATTATGAAATGGTAATGTCGGCAGAAGCAGCAACCACGCTCAGAACATTCTCGAACGTAAAAAGCATAACACCGATTATAGCCCCGGCTGGTACATATGATGCCCAGATTTTCCCGCATAACGAAAAGTTTAAATGGAACCTGGATAATTTCGGGCCTATCCGCCTGCCTAAAAAGGGGTGGACAACCCCATTAAACGACTCTACGCTTACTTTATACCGTCGCGCGATAGAAGTGTACGAAAACAATAAAGTAACCATTGAGGGCAAGGATATAATGATTAACGGCAAGAAAGCAGACAGCTATACTTTTAAAATGGACTACTACTGGATGATGGGCGACAACCGTCATGACTCGTTAGACTCGCGCTTTTGGGGTTATGTACCAGAGGACCATATCATTGGTAAAGCAGTTTTAACCTGGTTCAGCACAGATTCTACCCAAAATATATTTAACAGGGTAAGGTGGAACAGGGTTTTGAGGCCGATTAATTAATATTTTAAACTCACGAAGTTTCAAAAACTTCGTGAGTTTTGCAGGGGCAAGCAACTTATTTTGAATACACCGACTCATTTACAAAATGAAAGCCACGGTTTAACAGAGTGAAATTTTTATAATCATATCTGATTAGTTTTACTTTCAGCGAGTCCTTTTTCCAGCTTCCTTTCAATATTAGTGTATCGCGCTTAATGATCCTGTAGCTAAAAAGCATCTTGTGCGCCGTATCTGCAAAGGTGTTTATTTTTAAGGTATGCTTTACCGAATCTTGTTTGATAACATAGTATTTTAGACTGTCGTTCATCATTTTAACGGCACCGTTATTAAATTTGTCAAACATCAGCTTGCGCCAGCGCACGGTATCAGTAATAAGCGGTTGTAGAGTATCATTATTAATGATGAAGTACTGAACATTGTATATGCCATACAGCTGTGGTTTTTTCGAATCATCACCATACATTTTCCCGGCACTGGTAAAGTTGTAAATATTGGCAAGCAGTACAAATCCAATTACTATATATTTAGTTGTGGTCAGCGTGACATTTTTCCACTGTACATTAAAACGATGTGGAGAGTAATTGGCCGGCAAAGCCGTTTTGTTGGTGATAAAAACATTGATCAATCGTCTTGAATCTGTCGCCAATAAAAACGCAAACATGATTGTCAATGTAGTTGAAAGCAGTTTTACAGGCACGTCAAAACAGTAGTTTATAGCAACTATATTACCTGCTATTACAAAACCCATTACAGCACCCAGCGTAGTGGTTCTGCGCCAAAACATGAGCATCCCGCAGGCAACCTCTGCCAGACCGGCAAAATAATTAAAAGCTACCGAGTGGCCCATATAAGTCCATGCAAGTGAAAAAGGCGAAAGTTCGCCAACCGGCTCCATTAAACGCATCGGGTTGGGACCCGCAAATTGTAGTTTAATTACTTTAGCGCCCCCATAACGAAGCATGGTCATACCAGCATAATAGCGTATTATGGTACAAAGCCAATATAACATTTTGTTGTAGTTGCGCGCTTTCCTACCTACTAAAGACCATATTGCGCACGAAAACGTAGCTATGATAACGACCGAACCATATATCAGCCAATCGAAAGTTCTGTCGCCGCTGCCGCTGCCGTATGAATTTACGGTGATGGAAATATGCAGCCAATGTTTCGCCATCCAGGGTACTGCTATTACCAGTGGATGCAGGTAAGATTCGCTTAGATCGTCGCTGAAGGGGACAATGCCATTGGGTTCGAGAATGACATATAGGACAAAGAAAACAAAGAAAAAACGAAACCCAATTTTTTGCAGCGTGCTCCAGTCGGCGGATTCTATGGTAGTGATCATCAGTAAGGTATTAAATTGTGATACAATAAACCCTTACAAGTAGATGGGGATGTTGCCAGTACCCCTTTTAAACTCGCAAGCAAAAAAACTCCAAACAGGTTTTAATATTCTTTTTAAAGGCCCTTTTAAGAACCGGGCAGCTTATCCTTTCACTCTTTCTACATAAGTCCCATTAACCGTATCAACCTTTACCTTATCACCAATATTGATGAATAAGGGAACGTTAATTTCTGCGCCGGTTTCAACAGTTGCTTTTTTCATTGCCCCCGTTGAGGTATCGCCTTTTACGGCCGGCTCGGTGTAGGTTATTTCCAATTCGGCTGATGCAGGGATGTTGCCCATTATAGGCTCTTCGCTTTCAAAGGCTACTATAACGTTCATCCCTTCTTTTAAAAACTTTACGGCAGGGCCAAATAAAGCTTTAGGTACGGTATGTTGGTCGTAAGTATCGTTATTCATGATCACTAAACCTGATCCATCATCATATAAATATTGGTAGTTGTTGGTTTCAACGCGGGCGATGGTTACATCCTCATCTGTGCGGAAACGATATTCAACCAGTTTGCCGCTCTTTACGTTACGCATACGTGCCTGGTAAAAGGCGCGCAGGTTGCCCGGTGTACGGTGTAAAAACTCTTCTACCTGTAACAGCTCGCCATTAAAGCGCAAGATGTTACCATTTTTTACTTCGGATGCTTTAGACATAGTGATATTATTGAAGCCGCAAACTTAGGGAGTTATGCGGAAAATTGCAACACTGAGAAGAGAGTAGTTGATAGAGCAATTTCAGGATTTGGTCGGGTTAATGTGGATGTAAGTCTACTTTCTTAAATTTTTGTTATAAGGATGGTTAGTTTTATACTGCAAACTCACCACATTGAAAGAAAAAAGGCTACCCATTTGGTTATCGCGCACCAGAAATATAGTTATAATATTACTGGTGTTAATAGCGCTTATTGTTGCCAGTCGCCGAATGCTAACTCTGGGCGGGATAATGAAACCGTATGTAAACCCCAGGTTCGGGGCGTTTGACGGCGGCTTTGCAACATTGCCATTTTTAACTTTTCTGCATATCATCCCCGGGGTATTGTTCCTGGTTTTAACGCCGTTCCAGTTTTCAAAAAAGCTACGCGGGCGCAATATTAAAATCCACCGTGTAATGGGCTGGATAGTTGCCACGTGCGCATTTATCATTGGTATAACCGCGTTGGTAATGAGTTTTAATATGGCGATTGGTGGCGTCATTGAAACCGCGGCCACAGTTACGTTTGCTTTATATTTCCTGTTCGGATTGTTTAAGGCGCTGTATCACATCAGGCAAAAACAGGTATCGATCCATCGCGAGTGGATGATAAGGATGTTTGCTATTGGTTTGGCTATCGCGACGGTGCGGCCTATAGTCGGGCTTTTCTTTGCGTTTTCAAATCTCGGTCCGCACCAGTTTTTCGGGTATGCGTTTTGGATAGGCTTTATTATTCATGCTATAATTGCCGAGGTTTATATAAGGCGATATAAGTGGGTTTAGCTTACTCCTTTTCACCTCTCAACATCGCCAGCGAATAAAAGCTATCCCGCCAATAAATGCCGTCTTGTTTAAGGGTTAAATATGCTGATCTGGCTAAGATGTAAGCCATCAGGAACCCGGCAAAAGGCACCATAAAGGCATACCACCATTTATTAGACGGTGTAAGTATCGAATAAACTATTTGCATTCCGCATAACAGGCCGGCCATGATCCTGATGCTGGTGTCGCCAAAAATCAGCATGATGGGAATGGGTAGCGCTATAGCTAACAAGGTAGCCGTCACATCAGCTATTGACCACATAACATTATAGTTCCTTACTGCAAATGTGTTTTTCATTAGCCCGTTTATGAACTGGCCAATATTTTTATACCACTCCAAGCAGATATAATTTTCGCCGTTAAGTACATCTTGTCGTAAACCGGCACGTTTTATATTTTGGCCCAATTTCAGATCATCATCAGGCCTTAGTCTTATTCTTTCATGGGTACCTACCTGCTCATAAGCCGTACGTCTAACCAGGTTAAATGCCCCAACGCCGATTGATCCGCTTCTGTTAGGGTTGCACGCATCCCAGGGGCGGGTAAATACCGATAACATAATACGGAATGTTGCCAACACACTATTTAATAATTCTGACCGCGAGCGGGTAAATGGTATGATACTCAAATGATCAAGCCGGCGTTTTTCTACATATCCAAAAGCCCTGCTTATAGTATCCGGGTGATATTCAATATCTGCATCGGTAAACAGCATCCATTCTTCGGTGCTGTTTTTATAACCCTGGTACAGTGCGTTATTTTTACCCAGCCACCCATCGGGCAAGTCTGTAAGCGTAATAACTTGCAACTGCGGATGGTTAAAGCGTTTTAATATTTCGCCGGTTTTGTCTGTAGATCTGTCGTTCACTACAATAAGCCTGTGATTTTTGTAGTTGATGTTACAAAGGCTTTGCAATGCTTTTTCAAGGTCTTCTTCCTCATTTCGTACCGCTACAATAATAACCACAGCAGGTTCATTAGTAACAACAGGTTGATCTTTTAATTTTTTGATGTGGTGCATGCTTACAAGTACATACAATGTCATAATGACACCTATTGTGGTTATTGTAATACTGTAAACAAGTAATATCATTTCTTATAGTCGGTTATACTTAGCCGATGCCGGCAAAAACTGTATTCATGCTCCTGGTTAGAGCAGATGATGGTCAAGCGATCTTTAGCAAATTGCTGCACTAAATTTAAATACCACTCCACACCCTGGGCATCTAAATTGGATGTGGGTTCGTCCAGCATCAATATCGGCGTATCGGCACAAAAAGCCAAGGCCAGTTTCAGGCGCTGTTTCATGCCTGATGAAAAATAGCGGATCAGTTTATTTGAGCTTCCGGGTAAACTAAGCAGGTCAATTATCGCCGCTTTATCTATTCCAGGTTTGTAGCTTTTAAATTTGAAATGAAAATCTATCATTTCCTCCAGCGAAAATTCCTCTATCAATTCCAAATAAGGCGCAGCCAGGCTGAGGTGTTGAAATATCTGTTCGACCTCGACCTCTTTATCCTCAAAAAAATATTTGATAGTACCGGCTGATGGCGAAAGGCTGCCGTTTAAAACAGCTAATAAAGTTGATTTACCCGAACCATTTGAGCCGAGTATAGCGTAGCTTTCGCCGGCAGTAAAGGTGTAGTCTACCCCCCTGAATATCCAATCCCGATTAAAGCGGCGGCCGATGTTTTGGAGGGAGATTTTCATGTTGTTATTATTGTCCATAGTCGATGGACCACGGACTTAAGACTAACTATTCCCAAACCCCTTCATGATGCCACGCTGCGAGTTTTGTACAAAGTTGATGATCTCGTCGCGCTCTATGGTTGGGTTAAACTCGGCCTCGATAATGTCCAGCGCCTTGGTCATGTTGTAACGTTTCAGGAAAATGATCCGGTAGATCTCCTGGATCTCGTTAATTGTTTCGTTAGAAAAACCACGGCGGCGCAAGCCTACGGAGTTGATACCGATATAAGACACAGGCTCGCGACCTGCTTTGGTAAACGGTGGCACGTCTTTACGCACCAATGACCCGCCGGATATCATACTATGCGCGCCTATCTCAACAAACTGGTGCACCAATGATCCGCCGCCGATGAAAGCAAAATCGTACACATTAATGTGGCCGGCCAGCTGCACAGAGTTGGCTATGATTACATTGTCGCCAATTACACAATCATGCGCTACGTGTACATAAGCCATTAGCAGGCAATTGTTGCCGATGGTGGTTGTATTTTTATCTAAAGCAGTACCACGGTTTAGGGTTACGCATTCGCGGATAACTGTGTTATCGCCAATGGTTACGGTGCTTGGTTCGCCTTTGTATTTCAGATCTTGCGGCGGTGCCGATACTACAGCGCCCGGGAAAATGCGGCAGTTTTTACCAATGCGCGCACCATCCATAATTACCGAGTTAGACCCGATCCAGGTGCCTTCGCCAACTTCAACATCCTTGTGGATGGTTACAAATGGCTCAATCACTACGTTGTCGGCTATTTTAGCCTGTGGGTGTATATATGCTAAAGGCTGGATCATGCTTATTCAGTTTTTGTTTTTTTAACTATTTGTGCCATGAGCTCGGCCTCTACAACTATGCGCTCGCCTACCATACCCACCCCCTTCATCTGGGCTATACCGCGGCGAATAGGCGCTATTAAATTACAATGAAATATAATGGTATCGCCGGGGACAACTTTATCTTTAAAGCGGGCATTTTCTATTTTTAGGAACAGGGTGATATAGTTCTGCGGATCGGGCACGGTATTCAATACCAGTATGCCGCCCGTTTGCGCCATAGCCTCTATCTGCAACACGCCCGGGAACAACGGTGCGCCCGGGAAGTGCCCCATAAAGATCCCCTCATTCATGGTTACATTTTTTAATCCTACTACATGGCTCTTGGTTAGTTCAAGGATCTTATCGATCATTAACATTGGGTAACGGTGCGGTAAAATATCCATGATCTGCACGGTATCATAAACCGGTTTCATGTTTGGGTCGTAAACCTTAAAGTGCTTACGGCTGCGTTCTTTTTTTATCAGCGTTTTAATTTTTTTGGCGAATGCAACGTTTGCGGCGTGGCCCGGCCTTGCAGCCATAATATGTCCTCGTAACGGAACACCAACCAGTGCCAAATCGCCAATCATATCCAGCAATTTATGTCTTGCAGGCTCGTTTTGATGGCGCAGTTCAATATTGTTTAAGATCCCTTGTGGCGCTACGCTAATATCTTTACGGTTAAATAATTTGGCCAGGTGGTTCAATTCTTCCTGGTCAACATCTTTATCAACTACAACTATTGCATTGTTTAAGTCGCCCCCTTTAATCAGGTCGTGCTTTAGCAGCATTTCCAGCTCGTGCAAAAAGCAAAAAGTACGGCATGAAGCAATGCTATCAACAAACTCGGTAATTGACGAGATACTTGCATGCTGGCTACCCAATACCTGAGAGTTATAATCAACCATACAGGTAAAACGGTAATCATCATCCAAAGGCATAGCCACCATCTCCACCTTACGGTCAGGTTCAGAATAATGGATGTTGTACGGGATATGGTAATACTCGCGGTCAGCTTCCTGTTCTAAAAATCCCGCGCTAAGTATCGCTTCAACAAACTGGATAGAACTACCGTCCATTATAGGCGTTTCGGGGCCATCCATATCTATCAGCACATTATCTACCTCCAGGCCTACTAAAGCTGCTAAAACATGCTCTATAGTGCTTACACTGGCACCATTTTGCGACAAGGTGGTGCCCCGTGACGTATCGGTAACATTGTCGCAATCGGCGTCGATTATAGGCATGCCCTCTACGTCTACCCTCCTGAATTTATAGCCATGATTCTCCGGTGCCGGGTTAAAAGTCATGGTAACTTTCTCGCCTGTATGTAAACCAGATCCCGATAAAGAAACGGGTGCCTTAATAGTTCTTTGTTTGATATTCATCCTTTTAGTTCATTGGTTCATTGGTTTACTGGTTCATTGGTGGGTAGTTCATTAACCTATTGACAGGCCCAATGAACTAATGAACCATTTAACTAATGAACATCTTTCTTCAGTTCGGCAATTATTTTCTCTAATTCTATTACTCTTTTTTCTAAAGAAGGCAAACGTGATGCTGCCGACTCGATCCGCAGGTTCTCCATATATGGTGCGAAGAACGGGATGCCGCCCCATTTTTTACCTTCCTCAACAATATTTTTGTTGATGCCTGATTTTGCCATGATCTGGCTGCCATTGGCTATGCTGATATGGCCAACCATACCTACCTGGCCGCCAACCACGCAGTTGTCGCCAACTTTGGTGCTGCCTGATATGCCGGTTTGCGCGGCTATTACGGTGTTTGATCCTATTTCGACATTATGTGCTATCTGCAATAAATTGTCAAGCTTTGCACCCTTACGCACAATGGTCGATCCCATAGTGGCACGGTCGATAGTTGTATTTGAACCCACCTCTACATTATCTTCAAGGATAACGTTACCTATCTGGCTTATTTTATTGTAAGTGCCATCCGGGTTTGGCGCGAAACCAAAACCATCGCTACCAATAATAGCGCCCGAGTGCACGATAACATTATCACCCAAAACACAATCAAAATAAACCTTAACACCCGCAAACAGCGTAGTATTTTGGCCGATGGTTACGTTATCGCCTATGTAGGTGTTGGGATAAACTTTGCTTTTGTCGCCAACTTGTACACCCGGACCAATGTAAGCAAAGGCTCCTATGTATACATTCTCACCAATTTGTGCCGATGGGTGGATAAAACAAGGCTGCTCTATACCGCTCTTGTCTAACTTTATAGTGTTGTAAGCTTCCAGCAATACAGAGAAAGAACTGTACGCGTTCTCAACCCTTATTAAAGTGGCTTTAACCTTATCAGTTAAAACCTGGTCATTATTAACAATAACTATAGATGCATTGGTGCTGTACAGAAAAGGCTCGTACTTAGGGTTAGCTAAAAACGAAAGCGTACCCGCGGTAGCCTCTTCTATCTTAGCCAGTTGATTAACCGCCACAGACGGATCGCCCTCAACGGTCCCGTTGAGTAATGAAGCTATTTGCTGAGCGGTAAATTGCATGGGCGCAAATTTAAATGTTTAATGGTTATGTTGTACGTAATACGTTTAACGTGTTACGTGTTTTTTAACATTGGCTTAACGTATTATGTAAAAACGTTAAACCAAATCTTTACTGTAACAAAGTATATACTTCTCTATCGTTTTAGCTAATGCCTCAAGGTTTGAGTAATCGCTGGCGGTGGCAATGTCTTTAACGGTGCCGTCTTTCATCAAGATACCTATGTTGCCATCGCCTACCCGGTATGCGTTGTTTTGTATGGAATCGGTAAAAACAAAGTAAGGTACTTCCTTTTTTGTGATGCCATATTTCGCAATTGCCTTGTTACTCAAATCGGCCACTACTTGCTGGCTTGGCACCTCATTGGTAATATCAACATGAAACACTTTACGGTGCACAAAATCAGTACACAGCTTAGACAAAACAAAATCATCATTTGTAGCCCAAACCTTTACTGCGGACAGAATATCTGTATCATCCAACCGGGTAAATATTTCTAAATGCCCGTCTTTTATAAACGCTTCGCGGCTTAACTCATTGTTCAGGAAATGACTAAGCGCCGGGGTAGCAAATAGTTTTTCGCCTTTTAACACCAGCTCGCGGCTGCGCTCTAATATTTTAACAAGTTGCAGCTCGGCAGCTATTACAGTTTTATGCAGGTACACCTGCCAGTACATTAAACGGCGGGCTATGATAAATTTCTCTACAGAGTAGATGCCTTTTTCTTCAATAACTATATGGTCATCCACTACATTCAGCATCTTAATGATACGGTCTGAACTGATGACACCTTCGGACACGCCGGTAAAAAAGCTATCGCGGTTAAGGTAATCCAGCCTGTCCATATCCAGCTGGCTTGATACCAGCTCGTGCAAAAATCGCTTCGCGTAAGTATTTTTAAAGATGCTTATAGCGGTAGTTAGCTGCCCGTTAAATTGTTCGTTCAGCTTATCCATTAACAGGATAGATATATCTTCGTGCGATACGCCTTTAACAATAGTATGCTCTAACGCGTGCGAAAACGGACCGTGGCCAATATCATGCAATAAAATGGCAATGGTTACGCCTTGCTCTTCTTCGGCAGTAATTTCATGGCCCTTGCTGCGCAATGTTTCAATGGTCATTTTCATCAGGTGCATAGCACCTAAAGCATGGTGGAAACGTGTATGCAGCGCACCGGGATAAACCAGGTGGGTCATGCCCAATTGCTTAATATATCGTAACCTTTGAAAGTAAGGATGCTCGATAAGGTCGAACACCAACTCTGTAGGTATACTTATAAATCCGTAAACCGGGTCGTTTATTATTTTCTTTTTATTCAATGTGTAGTTTATGCGCTGCAAAAGTGTTAAATTAAGATAAACATTGCACTTTCTATTTGTTAATTTATGTTAATACTGCGTCATACTATGTAACAAAACGTTCTGTTAAAGGTTATATACCTATGTTTGGTCTAAATTATGCTTTAACAGGCTGAATTACTGAACGACATTTATTTACCGATATTATAAAATAACACCATGCAGGATACCACAATATTATGGGCTGATGACGAGATTGACCTGTTAAAACCACATATACTTTTCTTAAACGAAAAAGGCTACAAAGTAACTACTGTAACCAACGGCAACGACGCTGTTGAAACATTCAAAAATAACTATTTCGACCTGGTTTTTCTGGACGAAAATATGCCCGGATTAACCGGTATTGAAACACTGGCACAGATCAAAAATATTAATAACGATGTGCCTATTGTAATGATAACCAAGAACGAGGAAGAATACCTGATGGAGGACGCCATAGGTTCAAAAATTGGCGACTACCTGATAAAACCCGTTCACCCGAAGCAAATATTGCTTACCATAAAAAAGCTTACAGAAAACAAACGCCTGGTTACCGAGAAAACAACCATGGCATACCAACAGGATTTCAGAACATTAGGCATTACACTTAACGATAACCTTAGCCACCAGGAATGGGTTGATGTTTACAAAAAGCTGATCTATTGGGAACTTGAATTGGGGCAGCTGGAAGATGCCGGCATGCACGAAATTTTAACCCTTCAAAAAGCGGAAGCAAACACACAATTCTGCAAGTTTGTTGAACGCAATTACCTGGACTGGATAAAAAACCCGGACACCGCGCCAACCAGTTCGCCGCAGCTATTTAAAAAGAAGGTGTTCCCTAAGTTAGAAAGCAACCTCCCCGTTTTTTTTATACTGATAGATAATTTAAGGTACGATCAGTTTAAGATCATCAACCCTATTATATCGCAGTACTTTAAACTGGAGGAAGAAGATACGTATTACAGTATTTTGCCTACCGCTACGCAATACGCCCGTAATTCTATCTTCTCGGGTCTGATGCCTTTAGAAATGGAAAAACGTTACCCTGAAATGTGGCAGAATGATGAGGATGAAGGCGGTAAAAACCTATACGAGTCTGATTTTATTGCCGACCAGATAAGCCGCGTTTACCGTAAGGATATCAAACATTCGTATCATAAAATATTAAATATAGATGAGGGCCGCGCACTGAATGATTCGGTAAGCAATCTTTTAAAGAACGACCTGAATGTGGTGGTTTATAACTTCGTGGATATGCTGTCCCATGCCCGTACAGATATGCAAATGATCCGCGAACTGGCAAGTGATGACGCGGCTTACCGTTCATTAACATTGTCGTGGTTTGAGCACTCGCCGTTGTTTGACCTGCTTAAGTTCTTGTCACAAAAACAAGTACGTGTGGTTATCACTACCGACCACGGAACCATTCGCGTTAAAAAACCAAGCAAAATAATTGGTGACCGTAATACCAACACCAATCTGCGTTACAAGCAGGGCCGTAACTTAAACTTTAACGCCAAGGACGTATTCCATATCCGCAACCCGCATGATGCGATGTTGCCACGCCTGCACGTAAGCTCAAGCTTTGTGTTTGCTAAAGAGGATACCTACTTTGTTTACCCTAATAATTACAATCACTTTGTTAATTTTTATAATGAGACTTTCCAACACGGCGGGATCTCGTTAGAAGAAATGATCATCCCGATTGTAACTTACGGGCCTAAGTAAGATTTTTATATTTTTGTCATTGTGAGTGCTACGCTTGCAATGACATAATTTAAAATGAGACTCACCGCTACCACTCTTTCAGAACTTCCTGCTGCCGCAAAGCAATTAGTTGCCTTTGCCGGCACCGAGAAAATATTCCTTTTTCACGGCGATATGGGCGCGGGCAAAACAACATTCATTAAATCGCTTTGCGAAGTACTGGGTGTTAAAGAAGCCGTTACCAGCCCTACATTTGCTATTGTAAATGAATACCGCGGGGTGGATGTTAAAATTTATCACTTCGATTTTTACCGCCTTAAAACCCAAACCGAAGCATTGGACATGGGTGCCGAGGAATATTTTTACTCGGGCAATTACTGTTTTATCGAGTGGCCCGAAAAGATCCCGGATATGCTGCCGCTTCATTATATCGATGTAACGCTGAGTGTTTTAAATGATGACAGCCGCCAAATAACAGTTGAAAAAAATTAATGTATTTTTCTTATCTTCATAGTCCATAAAAAACAAGTATGAGTTCAGGGAAATACAGCGGGTTTTCGGACATTGCAAAGCAGGCAATGATGCAGCCCCAGGAGTCGATGCTCGAGGTTAAAAACAAAAAGAACCAGCTTTATATTGGTATCCCAAAGGAGGTTTCGTTCCAGGAAAACCGTATCCCCCTCACCCCTTTATCTGTTGCTTTATTGGTTAATAACGGCCATCAGGTAATGCTGGAAAGCAATGCCGGTAAAGCCGCCAAGTTTTTAGATAAGGACTATGCCGAGCAGGGCGCTCAAATTGTATTTGATACCAAAAAAGTTTACGAGGCCGACATCATCATAAAAATCGCCCCACCTACTTTAGAGGAGATAGCGATGATGAAGCCCGGGCAACTTCTAATATCTGCCTTACAGGTGTCAACACTTAAACCGGAATGCCTGCATGCTTTACTAAATAAAAAAATAACCGCGCTCTGTTTTGAGCATCTGCGCGATGAGGGTAACTCCCTGTCTGTAGTTCGCGCTATGAGCGAGATTGTGGGTGCAACATCCATACTAATAGCTGCCGAATACCTGAGCAATGTTTTTGACGGCAAAGGATTGATGTTGGGTGGCATAACCGGCGTTCCACCAACCGAAATTGTGATTTTAGGTGCCGGCACCGTTGGCGAATATGCCGCACGCACCGCCATATCATTAGGTGCCGAAGTGAAAGTTTTTGATCCGTCGATATATAAGCTGCGCCGTTTGCAAAATAATATTGGCGCAAGGGTATTTACGTCGGTAGTACAGCCTATTGTGTTAGAGAAAGCCATTACCACCTGCGATGTAGCCATTGGTGCCATGCGCGCCGAGGATGGCCGCAGTCCGTGTATTGTAACAGAAAGCACGGTAAGCAAAATGAAACCAAATTCGGTAATTATTGATGTGAGTATTGACCAAGGCGGTTGCTTTGAAACATCAGAGATAACCAACCATACCCACCCGGTGTTCCGCAAATATGATGTGATACATTATTGCGTACCGAATATAGCATCGCGCGTAGCACGTACTGCAACTTATGCATTAACCAACATTTTTGCGCCCATACTTTTGGATATTGGCGAGCATGGCGGCATAAAGAATGTTATCTGGCAAAAATCCGGAATCCGCGAAGCTGTATATATCTACCAGGGGCATCTAACCAACAAGCACCTGGCCGAGCGTTTTCAACTACCAAGTAAGGACCTTGATCTGTTGATCGTATCACACCGCTAGTGGCTGTTAACCGGCGGCACAAATGACGGATAGAATTTCTGGATAATATACTGTTGAGGTATTTCAGTGACGTGATGCTTTTTCCCGTAATTGCTTACAAAAACTTCCCGGCTATCGTTTTCATTTATGGTAACAGAGAATAGGAGATCATAATCATCCTCGGTCAATTCTGTAAAAGGTGGTGTAACGCCCAGCTCGCTGATGATCGGCATAATGTCCTTATACTGTGCTACTATCAATACATTAGTGCCCTGGAAATTGCGGGTTATTTTTTTTATAAACGCGCTAACACTATCTGTATAAACCCTTGCCAATATCTTAGCTTTTGCCGATAGCGGCGCCACGGTTTGCTCGGCTGCTTTACCTGTCGGTATATAAATTGTCTGTATTTTTTCGCGTTTTAATACCTTTAATAAGGCCTCTGCCCGGTCACGCCCTTCGTTTGACAAACCGGGGGAGATGTTGTTGGTTGCCAATACAGCTTCGCTTTGTTCGGCATCTCTTACAATAAATATATTGGTTTTTTGCGCGAGGGCACTAAAATTGCTAAGTAGCAATGTAGTTAACATTATTTTTAAAAAACAGTTAAAAACATTTAGTGTTGTCATGGCGATATAGCCGGCTATTTTACAGTACATTACAAATATATTTTATTTATGATTAAATTTTTTAGGAAAGCCTACCTTAAAAAGATCTGGAAAATTTTAGTAGCCACGTTTAGCGGCTTCATTGATGACAATGGCTTGAAATTAAGTGCCTCATTAGCTTATTATACTGTTTTTTCGCTGGCGCCGCTGTTAATTTTGGTTATATCGTTAGCGGGCCTTTTTTTTGGAAATGATGCGGCTACCAATCGTGTGTACCCGCAAATTGCCCAGTATGTTGGAAGCACTGCGGCTTTACAGATCCAGGAAATGTTAAAAAGCCTGGCCTTTTCCGGCAAAACAGGTGTCGCTGTAATTATTGGTGTTGTTACTTTATTAATAGGTGCCAGCAGTATTTTTGTGGAGATACAGGATTCGATCAATATTATTTGGCGGGTTAAAGCCAAACCAAAAAAGGGCTGGCTTAAACTTATCCAAAACCGGTTCCTATCATTCTCATTGATAATAAGCCTGGGGTTTTTATTAATGGTATCATTAGTTATTAACTTTTTGATGGATGCTTTAAGTAAAAAGCTGGTCCACTTTTTACCATACGTTACTAATCTTTTGTTAAAAGGTGTAAATCTTTGCATTACGCTGGTGGTAATCTCCACCTTGTTTGCTATCATATTTAAGGTACTGCCTGATGTTAAAATAAGGTGGAGAGACGTGCGTATAGGTGCTGTATTTACCGCGCTCTTGTTTATGCTCGGCCAATATTTAATTAGCCTTTACCTGCAATATGCGGCGCAAACATCTGCCTATGGCGCTGCCGGTTCTATTATCTTACTCCTACTGTGGATCTACTACACCGCAGCGATATTATATATCGGGGCAGAGTTTACAGAAGTATATGCCGAGGCTATAGGTTGTAAAATAGAACCTGCGGAATACGCAGTATCTGTAATACAGACAGAAGTTGAACGTGACGTTAAAACCCTTCCGGCGCAAAATCCAGATATAAAAGGCAACCTGGAGACCCCTGAGAAGCCCTAATTGGCACTATGTTAAAAAATTATTAAATCTAAACCGGTAATAATTTTTTAATTTTAGTATCCAATTATAAAAGGTGTACCTACCGAAAAAAAATATTAAGCGCTATTGTGTTGCTGGTTTAACAGGCATGCTATGCTTTTTTTACCTAACGGTCAACGCCCAGTATTTTACGCTTGATGGCGGGCGCAGCAAGTCCATCCCTTTTGAGCTTGTTCGTAATTTGATAGTTATAAAGGTAAACATCAATAATAAAGGGCCGTATAATTTTGTATTAGACACCGGTGTAGGTTTTATGCTGATAACCGATCCTACATTGCTGGACTCTATTAAAATCCCCAATAAACGCAGCATAAAAATAAATGGCTTTGGCGATGGGCCCGCGTTTGAGGCCTATTTGACCCCACCATTAAAAGTTGATATTGCCGGGCTAATAAGTAATAATGTAAGCGCTGCAATATTTAAAAAAGACGCGTTTGGCTTGTCTAATTATTCGGGCATACCTATACACGGTTTAATAGGGTATGAATTTTTTAGTCGTCTGGCTGTAAAAATTAGTTTTTCCGACACCACCATGCGGGTATCATTGCCTAAAGATATGCGCTTTTATAAAAAGGGTTCCAAAATCCCCTTGAGCATTGAAGATAAAAAGCCCTACCTGACAACTAAAGTAGTTTTTGCAGATGGCTCAGAAAAGCAAAATAAATTAATAGTTGACCTGGGCGCCGGCCATTTTATATCAATGGAAGGCCTTGAAAATAAAGCTGCCATACAAAAAAAGTTTATCAATGCCAATTTGGGTATGGGCATAAACGGTCTGATAAGCGGTACATTAAGCCGCGTAAAAGAAGTTGAATTGGGCGCCTATAGAGTAAAAAATGTTATAGCGGCTTTTCCGGAAGATGAAGCACGTACACGCGCTTTAACCGTACCGCGCGACGGCAATTTAGGTATTGGCCTGCTTAAAAAGTTTGATCTTATAATTGATTATCCCGATAGTGTGATCTATTTAAAACCGGGACCCAATTACCGGAAAACAGAAGAGCACGACATGAGCGGATTGGTATATTTTGCAGATGTGCTGGATGACTTTCAACATATAATAATATACCAGATAGAACCCGAATCGGCAGGTGAAACTGCTGGCCTGCAACCTAATGATGAAATTGTGGCGATAAACTTCAAGCCCGTGTCGCCATTATCCATGCAACAAATTGATGATCTGTTCAGATCGTCAGACGGGCGCCTTCTTATCCTCGGTATCTTTCGAAACAAAAAATATATAAATGTATTGCTAACCTTGAAACGAAGAATATAAACTCCAGTTATTTAAGCTGGCTTATATTTTCAAAGAAAGCAGTCTGCAAGTCCAGCAATGAACGCACACTTACTTTTTCGCCATACATGTCGAAACATAAAAACTTAGCATTTTTCGTATCGCCGTCTTTGTTTCTTTCAAAAAAGTTAAATGTTTCAAAAAAATAATGGTTGGTTGTTACCTTATTTTTTTTGTTGGTTTGCGATGCGTTTAGCCTAAAACCAATAGTATCTATCCAATTATGCACCTTTGCGTGCAGGTTGCGTATATTATTCATAGGTTAAATGTTTCTTACTTTAACGAAAAAGAAAAATATATGTTTTAACTAAATGACATCATTTACAAACAGTTGTTAACCATTGCCAAAATCGCATATGTTAATTTTGTATAATCAAAAGAAATTAATTTAGCTGCCAACATAATAAATTGAAACTAAAATGGGTTATCTTGCGTAAAAAGCGTCATATTTTAGAATAACCACACATTCGTATTATGAAGATCAAATACATATTACCTTTTTTATTACTTGTTATAATTAGCTTAAACGCTTGTAAAAGTTCAAGTGCGCCCGGCCCTACCGGGGCTACCGGCGCCACGGGGCTTGCAGGAGCAACCGGCGCTACCGGTGCGGCAGGTGCTGCAGGTGCAGGTGGCCCGCAAGGTGTAGCCGGGGCCACTGGTGCTACGGGCGCGGTTGGAGCAACAGGTGCCGCCGGCGCTACGGGTGCTACCGGAGCTACCGGTGCTACAGGAGCAGACGGTGCGACAGGCGCAACCGGAGCAACAGGTGCAACGGGAGCCTCTACGTCGGTAGCTAATTATTTGTTTACCAACAAAAGTGTATTTTTAGTAGGGAATACCCGCTTTTTAGTGCCGGCAATTACCCAGGCAATTGTAGATCAGGGAATAGTTTTAGTGTACTTTAGAAATACAGGATCTACTACGTCATGGAATCCGCTGCCTTACAGCGAATCAGGCAATACTTTAAATTTATCAACCTACGGCGTTGGCTATATCGACCTGAAAGCAAACTTCAATGCAAATGGCCTGGATATCAGGGTTGTTATCATGGCTGGCACATCGCTTGACAATTTAATGTTGCATAACCCGGGGCTTAACCTCAATAATTTCGACCAGGTTGCAAAAGCAACAGGTATCAATTAAAAAACTGATCTCAATATAAATGCTAAGGCTCCCGAAAATTCGGGAGCCTTTTTTATTTAGGATCATTTACCCTAATTTGGCGCTAATGCAAACCAACGATGTCCATTTTACCAAAACCCGCATAGCACCCACCCCAAGCGGCTATTTACACCTGGGCAACGCCTTATCCTTTGCATTAACTGCCGCACTGGCCCACAAAGCAGGTGCAAAAATTTTACTGCGGATAGACGACCTGGACCAGCAACGTGTAAACAATGATTACGTTCAGGACATTTTTGATACCCTAAACTTCTTAAATATTCCCTGGGATGAAGGCCCGCGCGATGTGGACGATTTCCAAGCCAACTGGTCGCAATTGCACCGTATGAAGTTGTATAAAGATGCCCTGGAACAATTGACTAATCAACGTGAAGTATTTGCCTGCCAATGCTCGCGCGCGCAATTGAATGACGGCATTTACCCCGGCACCTGCCGAAACAAATCCATCCCTTTAGATGCACCCGATACGGCCTGGCGCTTATATACCGACGATAGGGAATTATCAATAAAAACCTTTAAAAACGGTATTATAACAACCCGGCTACCTGGCGTTATGAAAGACTTCGTCGTAAAAAAGAAAGATGACTTCCCGGCATATCAGCTGGCTTCGTTGATTGATGATATCCATTTTGGCGTTGATTTAGTAGTACGCGGCGAGGACCTATACCCATCAACCATCGCACAGCTGTACTTAGCAGATGTATTAGGCAAGCCCGATTTCAAAAATATAACTTTTCATCATCACCCCTTATTAATGGAGGCCGGCGATAAAAAGCTATCCAAATCTGCCGGGGCAACTTCTATAAAATATTTACGAGAGCAGGGTAAAATGGCGGGGGATGTTTATGGGGAGATTGGATTAATGCTCGGGTTGGGTAAAGACTTACGAAGTTTTCAAAACTTTGTAAGTGTGGTATAAGTGACTGTACCAGGCACAGTTGGAATCACCATGGCACACCCTTGTACATTAACGAGGTGGTGCTACTATTTGCTTAATTTTTTTCTCTTTCTGAATGTAATGATTATGGATATAAAAAACACCATAAGTATATGAAGGATTGTAGCTACTATTAATAACAAGCCTGGCCCCAAGCTCGCACCACCCACATCCATATATTTGAAAATATAAGACCATCCGAGTATATTATAGCTTATAATCAACAAAATATTAATACCAGAAAATATGTGAATTTTATTTTTGATAATTCCCAATACTATTATCAAATCAACAGCAATTGTAAATAAAATTTGAATAAGCATTACTAAAGATAATTAATTCCAACAAAAAGGGCCTGATCCTAAAATCAAGCCCTTTTGCTTTATGTTTCGCTTTTAAGCATTATAGCTTAGTAACGATAGTACTCCGGTTTAAACGGACCTTCAACAGTTACGCCGATGTATTCAGCCTGATCCTGGTCAAGCACCTCAAGCTCAACACCAATTTTAGCAAGGTGTAAACGGGCAACTTTTTCGTCTAAGTGTTTTGGTAAAGTGTAAACCAAGTTTTCGTAAGCACCACTGTTTGTCCAAAGCTCAAGCTGCGCTAAAGTTTGGTTAGTGAAGCTGTTACTCATTACAAAGCTTGGGTGGCCTGTAGCGCAACCTAAGTTTACCAAACGGCCTTCAGCTAATACGATAACGTCGCTGCCGTTAATGGTGTATTTATCAACCTGTGGTTTAATTTCGATTTTGGTATCGCCATAAGCGCTGTTTAACCAGGCCATGTCAATCTCGTTATCAAAGTGGCCAATGTTACAAACGATGGCTTTGTCTTTCAATGCGCGGAAATGCTCTTCGCGAACAATGTTTTTGTTACCTGTAGCGGTTACAACAATATCAGCCTCGGCAATAGCTGTGCCTAATTTTTTAACCTCAAAACCTTCCATAGCTGCCTGTAAAGCGCAGATAGGGTCAATCTCGGTAACAATAACACGTACACCTGCGTTACGTAATGAATCTGCAGATCCTTTACCTACATCGCCATAACCGCAAACAACACCTACTTTACCGGCCATCATAACGTCAGTCGCACGACGGATCGCATCAACCAATGATTCGCGGCAACCGTATTTGTTATCGAATTTTGATTTGGTTACAGAGTCGTTAATGTTGATAGCAGGGATTGGCAATGTACCGGCTTTAACACGCTCATATAAGCGGTGTACGCCTGTTGTGGTTTCTTCTGATAAACCTTTGATGCCTGCAACTAATTCAGGATAACGGTCAAATACCATATTGGTTAAATCGCCCCCATCATCAAGGATCATATTAAGCGGTTTACGATCTTCGCCAAAGAACAATGTTTGTTCGATGCACCAATCAAAATCAACTTCGTTTAAACCTTTCCAGGCATAAACAGAAACACCGGCAGCAGCAACAGCGGCAGCGGCGTGATCTTGCGTTGAAAAAATGTTACATGATGACCAGGTAACTTCTGCACCCAATGCAACCAGTGTTTCAATTAACACAGCTGTTTGGATGGTCATGTGCAGGCAACCTGCAATGCGCGCACCTTTTAATGGTTGTGCAGCGCCAAACTCCTGGCGAAGCGCCATTAAGCCCGGCATTTCTGCTTCGGCTAACCCGATCTCTTTCCGGCCCCATTCGGCTAACGAAAAGTCTTTTACTTTGTACTTGGTGTAAGCGGTCTCTACTGATGACATAGCGTTAAATTTTTTTTTTGAAATGCAAAAATAACACATTCTTCGGTCAAAGTGAAATTGTAAGTTATTCATTTGGGGATTATTGCATGCTGGTGATAACCAAATCCTTCACTGGCCAAACAAAAAATTTAAAATCCTCGTTGTTTGTTGGTAATATTACAGCATGAAACAATACGGGCTTATAGGCTTCCCGCTTTCGCATTCTTTTTCAAAAAAATACTTTACTCAAAAGTTTTTAGATGAGGATATTAAAGACGCTGTATATGATCTTTATACCCTTGAGCATATAAAAGACCTGCAGGACCTCCTGGATGCTAATCCAAAATTATGCGGGTTAAACGTAACTGTTCCGCATAAAAAAAATGTATTAAGATATTTGGATTGGATAGAGCACGATGCCCGTACCGCAGGGGCGGTAAACTGTATCCGCATTACCAAAGAAAGCCCGGTGCTGGCCGCATTTAGTGGCGAAGTTGGCGTTGGCGGGCATGATTTTAGGCTGGAAGGATTTAATACCGATCTGTATGGTTTTGAGATGTCATTGCGCCCGTTGTTAAAGCACCATCATACCGAAGCGTTGGTATTGGGCGATGGCGGCGCGGCACAGGCAGTTAAGTGTGTGCTGGAGAATTTAGATATCACCTACCGGGTTGTTACCCGTAAACCGCATGGAGAGAATTTATTGTTTAAGGATTTAAAACCCCGCCACATTAAGGGCCATAATTTAATTATCAATACCACACCGTTGGGCACGGCGCCTAATATCCACGAGTTTCCACCGATACCGTATGACGCCATAACCGACGATCATTTACTGTACGACCTGATCTATAATCCACCCGAAACAGAATTTTTAAGAAAAGGCGCCGCACGTGGCGCTACCCCAAAAAACGGTTACGAAATGCTGGTATTACAAGCTGAAAAATCATGGGAAATCTGGAACTCAAAAGAAAAACACCCATGAGGATATTTGCAGTTGTAATAATAGCGACGTTATTTTGTTCGGCCTGCGGCGGCAATAATGATTATTCGCCTAAGCCAAGGGGCTATTTCAGGATAGAATTTCCTAAAAAGGCCTATCGCGATTATGTGTCTGACTATCCGTTTACATTTCAATACCCGGTGTATGCGGTTATTGAAAAAGATACACAAACCCGTATTGGCCCCAAGCTTATCAATATGAATCACCTGTTAAATATGCAGTTCCCGCAGTTTAACGGTACGCTGCATTTAAGTTATGAAACGATAACATCAAATGACGTGTTTCGCCAGTTAACAGAAGATGCGCGCAAGTTTGCTTTTAAAAACACGGTAAAAGCTACGGCCATTGACCAGGGAAACATCAGCGTACCCGAGCATAAAGTTTATGGCCTTTATTATACCATCGGCGGTAACTCGGCATCGTCGGTACAATTTTTTTTAACCGATAGCGTAAAAAACTATATGCGCGGTGCCTTATACTTTAACAACGAACCGCGGCTTGATTCCATCCAACCTGTGCTTAATTTTGTTAAGCAGGATATTAATGTGATGATAAAAAGCTTTAAATGGAAATAACGTTGTACGTAAGACGTATTACGTTATACGTTCAGACACATTAGTTTTATATTATTTAACGTAACACGTACTACGTAAAACGTACAACATAACATGGCTTCAGTAAAAGTATTCCCCAACAACCCTTTCCAGGAAAACACTTATATTTTATATGATGAAAGCGGCGAATGCGCCATCATAGACCCGGGAATGGATAACGCGGCCGAGCAAAACGCGGTAACCAGCTTTATAAAAGACAACAACTTAAAACCTGTTTTACTGTTAAACACGCATTGCCATATAGACCACGTACTTGGCAATAAATTTGTGTTTGATATGTATGGACTAAAGCCACAATTTAATAAAGGCGAATTGCCGGTGCTGGAAGCTGTTGTAGGTTACGCACCGCAATTTGGCATCCGTTATGACCTATCACCCGTCCCCGATACATTTTTAGGCGAAACCGGTACTGTAAGCTTTGGCAACACAACTTTAAGCTTGATATATGCACCGGGCCATTCGCCTGCAAGTTTATGTTTTTATGATGAGGAGGCTAACCTGGTAATTGGCGGCGATGTGTTATTTAGAGGAAGCATTGGCCGTACCGACCTGCCCGGCGGCGATTTTAAAACACTTATTGATAATATCGAACAAAAACTATTAACCCTGCCCGATAGCTGCACCATTTATCCCGGCCATGGACCCGAAACTACAATTGGTTTTGAGAAACTGCATAATCCTTTTTTAACGTAGCGTTATGTTGTACGTATTACGTTATACGTTTTACGTACTTTTATGGCATATTTAAACGTACAACGTCAAACGTAAAACGTACAACCCTAACAACCAAGCGTGAATACCTCCATCTACATAGCTAAGCGATACCTGTTTTCTACCAAGAAAATGCATGCTATTAATATCATATCGGGGATATCTATGTTGGGGATCCTGATTGGTACCGGTGCCTTGATCATCTTATTATCTGTATTTAACGGGCTGGAGAAAACAATACTAACAATGTACAGCAACTTCTCGCCAGAGATAAGGATAACAGCAAAGATGGGTAAGACGTTCGACCCTAACACCCTGCAATTTCAGGGAATACATAAAGATGTCCGCATATTCTCGTACACCGAAGTATTAGAGGATAAGGTAGTAGTACAGTATAACGATAAAACTTTTATAGCCAATATACGCGGTGTAAGCGACGAGTTTTTAAAGAACCCCCGCCTTGATAGCATTATACAGGATGGATCTTTTACCCTGCATCTTGACGGCAGGCCCTTAGCGGTTATGGGGGCTATTGTAAAAAATAATTTATCCATTAATATTCACGACGAAATGCGGTCGTTGCGCATCTATGCGCCAAGGCGGGGTAACGGTATCTCGCTAAATCCGGGTGATGAATTTATATCACGCAATATTAATGCGGCCGGCGCTTTTGCCGTACAACAGGAATTTGATGACCTGGTTATTGTGCCTATCGAGTTTACCCGCAATTTGTTTGAAGAGCCTAAAGGCGTATCATACATCGACCTGAATTATAAACCGGGCACCGATCTTGCAACGATACAAACAGAGATTGAAAATAAAATTGGCAGTCAGTTTATAGTAAAAAGCCGCAGACAGCAAAACACGGCATTATATCAAACCCTTAATTTCGAAAAATGGGCTATGTTCATGATTCTGGCCTTCGTGGTAATAATTGCAGCGTTCAATATTATTGGTTCGTTAACCATTTTGGTGATAGAGAAACGCAAGGATATTGCCATACTTACCAGCCTGGGGGCTAATAAACAATTAATACAGGGGATCTTCTTTTTCGAAGGCTTAATGATATCATTAGTTGGCTGTATAACGGGTATTGTGCTTGGCTTTGTATTTTGTATATTGCAGCAACGCTATAGCTTTATTAAGGTGAACGAAAGTTTATCTGTGGCGAACAACGCTTATCCTATTGACATGAGGCTAAGCGATTTTGGGTTAGTGTTTTTAACGGTTATTGTTATATCAGTGATAGCATCTGCCATCAGTGCGACTCTAAGCATAAAAGGATTGGATGATATTAAACAGGATTTATAATTTGAGCTATGCGTTTAATTAGGCTACATGTTTTTTTAGGATTGATTATCATAACAGGTATGTTAGCCTGTAAACATAAAGCTGATGAGAAAGCACCGCGATCCGCTCATGTTATTAAAGGCTTATACAGCTTTGAACTTGGCGCAAAAACTTTCCGGGCCTGCGGCAGCCAAACCGAATTTTGGGTTGCCGATAGTTGTGCACAATTAGAACTAAAATACTCGCAATTAATTAGCTTTGAAAAAAACGGCCAGCAGGTATATATAGAAGCAGAGGGTAAGAAAATAAAATCGGCTGCCGGTGTGGCTTTTGACAGCACTTTAGTAGTAACTAAATTAATAAACATTACTAAAGACATACCTGCAGATTGCAAGTAATGTTTCTTAATGTTACCTTGTAAAATATTAAAATCAAACTCATTTGCCTGTTTGGCGTTAATTAAACAATTATGGAATCAAAACGTCAACAAAAATTTGCCGGAGTAATACAAGAGGACCTTGCCGCTATATTTCAGCGCGAAGGAATGAATTACTTACCAAATACTATGGTAACCATAACCAAAGTAAGGGTTACACCCGACCTGGCAATTGCAAGGGTGTTTTTAAGCTTTTTCAACACTGCCAATAATGCCCAGGCGCTGCAAACTGTAAAACTACACGCCTCAGAGATCCGTTATAAACTGGGCAGCCGCATTAAGGACCAGGTAAGGGTAATACCTCAACTTGAGTTTTTTATTGACGATACCAGCGAATACGTTGACCGCATGGATAAGATCTTTGATAAAATACATAGAGAAGAGAAACAGCCGGATACAGAATAAGCCCCACCCAAACCCTCCCCGGTAGGGAGGGCTTTTAAATACTATCTAATCTAATTATGGAAGTCTCCCCTACCGGGGGAGATTTAGAGGGGGCTATTATGGACGCAATCGCAAAATTAACCACCTACCTCAAAGCAAACCCAACTGCTATCGGTAAAGTTGTTGACTATAACGCGGCGACAGATAAACTCTATCCTTTCGATTTCACTAAAGACAATACTGAACTGGACCTTGACACTGTTATCGACAGTCAAAAGTTTAGCGAATGGATAAACCAGAACCTTGCCGCAGGTAATTATCGCTACGGCATTGGCGGTTATATGGAGCATCGCACTATCTATGCCCGCAGCGAACATTTCGACACAGACGGCGAGCCCCGCCGCTTGCATTTAGGGGTTGATATCTGGGGTGATGCCGGCACGCCAATTTATGCACCATTGGACGGAACAATCCACAGCTTCCAGGATAATGATAATTTTGGCGATTACGGCCCTACTATAATTTTACAGCATGATCTTGATGGGCTGCAATTATTTAGCCTATACGGGCATCTATCGCGTGTTAGCTTGCATGGGTTAAGTGTTGGGCAAGCAATCAGCAAAAACCAACAGATCGCAACTTTAGGTGATATTAATGAGAATGGATACTGGCCGCCACACCTGCATTTTCAACTAATGTTTGATATGGAGGGCAAAGTCGGCGATTACCCGGGCGTTGCGCGGTTTTCTGAGAAAGATAAATGGTTGCAGAATATTCCTGATCCTAATTTAATATTACAATTTCCTGCATAAAAAAAATAGCGATGGGTTTAAAACCCCTCGCTATTGATAAATCTTTTTTTCAACGTATTAGTTAGTTGTAGCCACCGCAGCCTTATGCGACAACTCAAAAGGTACAATCACCTTAAAGCTTACATTGCGGCCCATATTAAATATGCCGCGTTGTACACCCGGTGCAGTTTCAGCATTGTCAAAATATTTTAACCGGCTCATGTTCGATTGATAATTTACGTTAGCCAGGTTAGTGCCTTCAATAAATAATTCAAGCACCTTCCTGCCTGCCGCATTAACCAAATTACCGCCTATGCCTGCGCTTAGCAGGTTATATCCTGCAGTATAGGTTTCTGTTCCGTATGCCGAAAAGAAACGATCCTGTGCGCTGTAATGATCTAAGCCAACGAATGCATAAACATTCTTGAATTTTGAAAATCCTTTGGCAAACGTTCCACGCAATTCAGAATGTGAATGCAGTGGCGGGATGAACGGCAGGTATTTTAAACTATCGGCAACCGGGCCGCCATTACCTAAGTTTTTGCCATAAGTAAGGGCCAGGTTATTTTCGATATGCAGCCATGATGTAGGGTGGATATCCAAACTAACCTCGCCGCCATTAATGCGTGCTTTGCTTTGGGTATAAGTAAATATGGTATACTGCGGATAGTTAGGGTTGATAGCCGCGCTGCCATCAGGATTCAATACCTGTTGCTGGTAAATATAATTCTCAATATCGTTATTAAACAGCTCCACACTGGCCGAAACATTGGGCAGGGTTAAGAAAGCACCGATATCTTCCTGTACGCTAAACTCCGGTTTAAAACTACTGTTACCGGTATGATAGATCTGCGAACCGGGATCGGGCCCGTTAGCCGAAAGTTCTGAAATACTTGGCGCCCTGAAACCGCGCGATATGTTCGCCTTTAAAAAGAATTCGTCAGTCGCATTAAAGGTTGCACCAAAGCTTCCTGAAAATCCGGTGAAACTTTTACTTAAAGCATCAAACTGTTTAATAACTCCTGTGCCAGACGTATTGCCGCCGGTGTATAATTGCGGGTACTTGCCGCTTAAAGTATCAATATAAGCCGCCTGGCCGTTAAACGACCGGTAATCATAGCGCGCACCTGCGGATAGGTCCAGCTTTCCAAAACTCTTTTTTATAACGGCAAACGGCCCTATATCAAACTGGTGATAAGCCGGGATCGGGAAATCGGTAGCGCCGCCAATGGTATTATTCTGGTATTGCCCGTTTAAGCCGAAGGTGGTTTCGTAGTCGTCGCCAAAAGTTTGGTTGTATTTAAAGTCGTATGTATAGGTAGCTAAATGCAGATTAAGGCCGGCAGTTGCGGCATCTTCCGGGTGGGTATATTCCCGCCTGTGGCTAAGCTGGTAGCCCAAATTCACAAACAGGTTTGCACCATTATCAAGTATAAAATTACTGTTGTTATAAATGCGGTAAAGCTGCACGTGCTGGTGCAAAGTAGGGATGCTATACGAGTTTAATTCAGACGGAGAAACAATGGGCCTGAACGCATCATCCTCCGTAATCTGTTTAGTAAACCGGCGCGAAACGCTATCGCGGCTGCCATCAGGAATAGCCTGCTGGTCATCAAATAACGACGCGTGGAAATAAGAGTATCCCCATGCCTTGGTAAGGCCGATCATCGCCCTTGCATCTTTTTCTTTAAAACCTGTTGCAAATACGCGGCCGTCGTGTTGGTTTTGGTAGGCTTTACCTTCTTTGGCTGATAGTATCGTACCCCATACCCAACCATTATTATGGCCCTGCAATCTCAGGGAGTTATTAAATAACCCCTGGTTAGTACCGTAGGTGGCCATAACAGATCCTGATATCGTTCCGTCAGGTACCGGAGGGGGCGATATTAAATTCACCACACCACCAATGGCGTCCGATCCATAAGTTAAACTGGCCGGGCCCTTTATTACTTCCACGCGATCTATCGAATTTTGATCTACCTCCACGCCGTGCTCATCGCCCCATTGCTGGCCCTCCTGGCGGATGCCATCCATTAGCGTAATAACCCTGTTATAGCCTAAGCCGTGTATAAAGGGTTTAGAGATATTAGGGCCAGTAGTTACGGCGCTTACGCCCGGTAAATTGGCTATCATGTCAATAACGTTTCCCGCTGCCGACCGCTGATCTATAAATGATTTGCCTACGGCCGCCATTGGTATCGGACTGTGTTTTAATTCGGTGGCGCGGCTTACGCCGGTAATAATTACTTCGCCGGCTTCTATAAACGAGGTTTGTAACTGTATATTCAATACCGTTGCCTTCGAAAAATCTACCCGTTGGGTAACACTGGAGTAGCCCACACAGCTAACCTGGACAATATAGATCCCTTTTGATAGATGACTTAACGTAAACTTACCATTAGCATCAGTAACTGTACCGGTTTTCAAGTCGGGGATGCTCACGGTGGCCCCTATAATTGGTGAGCCGTCTTTCTTATCGGTCACCGTACCTGTTATTGTGCCCGGTTCGGGTTCGGTACTTTTGGCGAACGTATTATTTGCCAGCATTATAAATAGCAGGCCTATTATTTTTATATGGAATTTCATTGTGAAGTTGTCTTTTTGTACGGCCATTCTTTTATAGAATTGCCTACTTGTTGCTCTTAAACTGTTAGGGTACTTTTTTGAACGATAAAACAATCGTCAAATTATAATTTAGCAGGATGCTAAAACCGGCGGAGCGCGCCCGGCAGAAAGTATTAACGCAATACTTACAAAATCGTAGTTATAAACCCTGTAAAAATGCTTTGTAACAATATTGGGATTAAAGTAAGTAACCTGGTTAATTACCGCGTTTGTGTGGTGCATGGCATCGCATACCGAACATTTTTCTTGTACCACTGTACGCGATTGACCTTTGGCAACATCGTGCGATTTGGTGCTTTGACTGGCAGTAATTTTATGTTGGTGCATGTAAACTGTATACTGCCCCGCTATAAAGCAGACCAGTAACAGCCACGAGTAAAAAATATTTGCCTTGTTCCTTTTCAAAATAAGCATGTGCTTTTTTAAATCTAACGCAAAATTAAGCATTAAAATGTAAAACCAATAAGCAAAAGCAATAATGTTGCAATACCATTTGCATTTTATCTATAAATAGCACCGCCGGCAATGTATATTTGCCGTTATGACACCGGCAGAGATCAACAAAAAATGGAGTGAGTTACAGCAGCGCATAGCAGAGGATTTTGACAACGAAAAGCCTGATGTTAAAGTGATGCTGTTTTTAATTGGTGTGCAAGAGCTGGGCCAGGGCCCGCGTAAGTTTAGCAAGCGCCAAAAAGAAGAGCTGATGCACATTGCCAATTGCAAATTATTTAGCATGATGGGCTTTTATGAGCTGGAAGGTTTGGACCAGGATGGCTGGCCGCACTGGAAACTTGTAAAAGTCATTCCTAATTACACTTTATTAGAGCAGGAAATGGTTCTAAAATCACTAATAATTAACTATTTTGAGGACGAAATTAATTAACGATATGAAAAGACTTTTTACCCTCGTTTTTATACTGTTTACAGTTACCGCTTTTGCAAAACCGCCTAAGAACCAATACGTAAAAATAAGCACGTCGTACGGCGATGTGATCATCCGTTTATACAACGAAACCCCGAAGCACCGCGATAATTTTATAAAGCTGGCTAAAAAAGGCTTTTATAACGGTACACTGTTTCACAGGGTGATACAAAACTTTATGATCCAGGGTGGCGATCCCGATTCGCGCGACACCAGTAAAAACAAACCCGGTGCCGAATTAGGTAACGGTGATGTTGGCTATACCGTCCCATCCGAGTTTTATGAGTCGTTGTTCCATAAACGCGGAGCGTTAGCAGCCGCACGAGATGATAATCCGGCCAAAGCATCAAGCGGTTGCCAGTTTTATATTGTGGAAGGCAAACGCTTTACTGATGAGGATTTAGACAAGTTAATAGCAGGCCGCTTAAAGGGCCGCGTAATACCGGCAAATCAACGCGAAATTTACAAATCGGTTGGCGGTGCCCCGCACCTTGACCAGGGCTACACCGTTTACGGCGAAGTTGTAACCAGCGTTGATATGGTTGACCGCATAGCTGCCGTTAAAAAAGATGAGCATGATCGCCCGTTAGAAAATGTACCAATGACAGTTACTGTACTGAAAAAGGGTGAGTGTAAGGATTTGGATAAATTACTGGGCCTGTAGCCCCCAGTCGCCTAAAGGGGGAGCTTTTGACCAATCAACTAATATTAAATTAACCATTAAAAAAATTCCCCCTTTAGGGGGTTAGGGGGCATGAAGATAATCACTTACAATGTTAACGGCATCCGCTCTGCATTAAATAAAAACTGGCTGGCATGGGTACAAGCTACTGATGCCGACGTTATTTGCCTGCAGGAAATTAAGGCTACGCCTGATGTATTGACCGACCTGCATTTAGTTGAAGCATTAGGCTATCAGCATTATTGGTTCCCTGCTGAAAAAAAAGGCTATAGCGGTACCGCCATCTTAACCAAACGCACACCAAACCATATCGAATACGGATGCGGTATCCCTGATTTTGATCGTGAGGGCCGCAACATCCGTGTTGATTTTGATGAGGTGTCGGTGATGAGTGTTTACTTCCCGTCAGGATCAAGCGGTGAGGACAGGCAGGCTTTTAAATTTAGATTTCTTGACGAGTTTGGCAAGTATCTTACCCTGTTAAAAGTTACCCACCCGCGACTGGTAATTTGCGGCGATTATAACATCTGCCACCGCCCTATTGATATCCATAACCCAAAATCAAACGCCAATTCATCAGGTTTTTTACCTGAAGAACGCGAATGGATGGAAAATTTTATTGAGTCAGGTTATGTAGATACCTTCCGCCATGTAAACAAAGAACCGCATAACTATACCTGGTGGAGTTTCCGTTTTAACGCCCGTGCCAAAAACTTAGGCTGGCGCATTGATTACGCCATGGCGAGTAAAGAATTAGAGGATAATATTAAACGGGTAGCTATTTTACCGGAAGCAAAGCATTCAGATCATTGCCCGATGTTGTTGGAGTTGGAGTTTTAGCTCACGAATAAAACGGTCATTCTAAGCATAGCGAAGAATCTTATACATTATACTGGTCGCGCGTAGAAGATCCTTCGCTACGCTCAGGATGACAAACTTTCTATAGGGCAAGTTCTATGGACGGGTCCCAAAACACGGTTTTAAAATCCTGCACCTGGTCGTCTTTAACTTTTACGCCTTCGGCTTCCAATAGCTGCTGCATTATGTCGCCACCAAAATGGAATTTGGCAGTTAACAAGCCCTGGCGGTTAACAACCCGGTGCGCGGGTACGGGCGGCTCAGCATTGCCGCAGGCCTGCATGGCATATCCCACCATCCTTGACGACCCCTTAGTACCCAAATAACTTGCGATAGCGCCGTATGATGTTACGCGACCGGAAGGAATCTGGCGGGCCACATCATAAACGTTATCATAAAAATTATAATCGGGCATGGCGGCTACTTATTCAAATGAGAATTTAAGATAGTTAATATTCTTATTATCCTTTAAATATTTCTTTTCATAGTAAGTTTTGATGGATAGCACCTCATCGGCATACTCCGAATGGTAAAGGTCGGCAGTATTAATATGTTCCTTCAACTTTAGTTCCTTGATCTTTTCGGCAGTGTAAGTATAAAAAGCGTCGTTATCTGTTTTTAAATTAACGCAGCCACCTGGCTTCAACACCTCGATATACATATTCAAAAACCGTGGTGATGTTAAGCGCTTTTTCTCCCGGCTTAATTGTGGTTGCGGATCAGGGAAAGTTATCCAGATCTCATCCACCTCACCCTTTGCGAAGTAATCTGTAAGCGTTTCTATCTGCATCCTGATAAACGCCACGTTATTTACACCCTCTTCAATAGCGGTTTTAGCACCCCGCCAAATGCGGTTGCCTTTATAGTCTATCCCAATAAAATTTTTGTCCGGAAACATCACCGCAAGATTTACGGTGTATTCACCTTTACCGCAGGCCAATTCAAGCACCACGGGATTATCATTCTTAAAAAAGCTTTTGCTCCACTCGCCCTTATAAGGCTTGCCTTCGTCCAGTTGTAAAACGTTGCTGAATGTTTCTATCTCGGCAAAGCGTCTTAGTTTATCTTTTCCCATACCCCCTCTAATCTCCCCGAAGGGGAGACTTTAATATCTAATTTATTAATATGTTTATTCAAAAGCCCTCTCCCTCGGGGAGGGTTGGGATGGGTTATTATTTTATTCCGTAATGATCAGCCATCAAGCCTTCAAACACGCCGCCCGGCAATACTTTCTTTAGTGTAACCGCAATGGTTTGACCAATAGCGCCAACTAAGTATTGACTTGCAGGGTTTGACTTGCCTACTATTTTAACCAGTTGCTTACCAATAGCAATCGGGTCGGCGCCGGCATTCTCGTCTTTTTCAATGCTGGCTATCGCCACATCGTAATTAGCTTTCAGTTTTTCGTTATCAACCGTAAATGGTATTTTTTCGCGACTGCCGGTAAACTCGGTTTTAAAATCGCCGGGGTTAATGGTGGTGATCTTGATGCCGGTTTTTTTCAGCTCCATACGCATGCTTTCGGAGTACCCCTCAACAGCGTATTTTGATGCCACGTACATACTTTGGTAAGGCAAACCAAACAAACCTGCAAGGCTGCTTATGTTTACAACTATACCGCTGTTGTTCTTTAACATTTCGGGTATCACGGCGCTGCACATACGTACCACACCAAAGAAATTAACTTCAAATTGTTGCTTGGCTTTATCAACCGGCATAGCATAAGCAGGGCCGGCAATACCGTTACCTGCGTTGTTTACCAATACATCAATTCTACCTTCGGTTTTTACAATTTTATCAACAGCAGCCTTTGCCGATGCGTCGTCGGTTACGTCCAGTTCAATTAAATTAAAGGGTACGTTTACCTTTTTTGCAAGGTTACGGGTGGTGCCATAAACGGTGTGTCCGGCTTCATGCAATGCAGTAGCGCTGGCTAAGCCAATACCCGATGAAGCGCCTGTTACCAAAATTACTTTTTTCATTTGCTGTTGTTGAAGTAAATTAAATGCCTGAGGGTTAAAGTGCTGCCAAATATAAATAATGCCGTGTAATTGACAGGATTTTTATTGAAGAATGTTGTTTTGGGTTGATGTATAGATAACTTTACTACTTGTTAAGCCTTTGCGCTTCTTTGCATTTCTCACGCCGACCAACCCTTTATAGTATCAATATAGCTTGTCCCAACAGGTAGTTCGATCGAATGTAATTGCACTTTACGGTTATGTATAGATTTAACCTGTTTCGACGAAATAGCATAACTGCGATGGATGCGCACGAATTGTTTTTCAGGCAATTTTTCTAAAAGCGATTTCAGGGTTTGCAGCGTAAGTATGGGCTTGGTGTTTCCTAACAGGTAAATTTTAACATAGTCCTGCATACTCTCCAGGTATTCTATCTCCTTTAGGTTTATTTTTATGGTACGATATTCTGAATGTACGTATATCGCCTCGTCTTCAACATTGCTTTCGCCTAATTTGTATTCATGGTATTCTATGGCCTTTTCAACGGCGGCGGCAAAGCGCTTTTGATCTATTGGCTTTAGCAGGTAATCCAAAGCCTGCAGCTCAAATCCTTCGTAAGCAAAGTTTTTGTAGGCTGTGGTAAATATCACCATAGGTTTATCATCGCCCAATGCACGCACCAGGTCGACGCCAGTAATGTCAGGCATGTTAATGTCGATAAATAACAGGTCGACCTTGTTCTTCTTTAAAAACTCGGCACCTGATACCGCGTCCTCAAACGTATGGATCAACTGTAAAGCCGGGAACTGCGAGATATATTTTTTGATGATCTCCAAAGCCAGGGGCTCATCGTCAATAGCGACACATTTTAATTGCATAATTCTAGCGTTTTAGCCTCACCTAAATCCTCTCCAAAGGAGAGGACTTGGAATGGCAAATTAATTAAATGTTTAAGCCCCTCTCCTTTGGAGAGGGGTTGGGGTGAGGCCTAACAATCTATTTCTAAATGTACGGTAAACAAGTTATTTTCTGTATTGACATCCAACCGGTGCTTGCCGGGATAAATATGATTTAATCGTTGCCTGGTATTTTTTATGCCGATACCTGTTCGGTTAGCCTTTGAGCTATTCTCTACTATGCTGTTCTGGCTAAAAAACGACAGCTTGTTGGGTTCGACAGTTAGCTTGATTGTTATTTTGGTAGCCTCGTGTTTACTAATGCCGTATTTAAATACATTCTCAATAAATGTCATTAAAATTAATGGGGCAATACGCTGGTAACCGATAGTGCCTTCCAGTTCAAAATTTAGCTTGGTTTTTTTACCCAGGCGCAACCGTTGCAGGTCTATATAATCATTAATACAATCCCATTCATGTTGCAATGATACCTGGTCTTCCTCCACCTCATCAGTAACATAACGCATAATGTTTGATAGTTTCATGATGCTGGCTGACGTATGCTCGCTACCCGTAACAGACAGGGCATAGATGTTATTGAGCGTATTAAATAAAAAATGCGGGTTTATCTGCGCTTTTAAAAAGGACAGTTCGGCGGTAGCTTTTTCGGCCTCGGCTTTTACCATGCGTTGCTCTGTAAACTGCCATTTTTGTACCGTACTTACAGCAATACTAAGCCCCATTATTACAATAAATATAAACAAGCCAACCATATCAATATTACCCGCCTGGTGTATAATTACAATCCCGTTCGATGGCTTGGGCTTGGGGTCCTGCATGCGCATATCCTGGTGGGGCAGCGGGCCAAAGGGCAGGCTTTTGGTATTGGGGCCTATGCTTTCAGCATTTGGCAAACCAATACTTTTTGGTTTAGGGCTTTCGCGCAAATTATGGCGCAACAGGTTATCAAACGGCTGCAGGTAATAAACCGACCCCGATAATAGCAAAACGATCACCCCATATATAAAATACTTTTTCCTGAACACAAATTGCGGCACCAGGTACCAGGCGTTCAGGTAAAACATAAAAATATAGGTAAGGCAAAAAAGCCAGTAATAAGGCGATGATATAACGAAATAAGTACTGCTTACGCTATCCTGCGTACGGTTCATAAACAGCAGCGGGAAACCCAGGAACATCAACCAGCCGGCTGCATGTATTATAAAACCGGTTAGTTTAGAGCGATGCATCTGTCAAAAAATTATTAGTCATAAATATATTGATTACATGCATCACTTTATAATTGTTAAACTACCTGTCATGGGTTTGCGCCCGCTTTTAGTGTTAATAATATAATAATACACACCAAATGGCAATACCGTACCGTTATACTTACCATCCCACGGGACAGTATAATTATTTGAGCTATATACCTTTGCCCCGTTCCTGGTAAATACCTCTACAACGGCAGTTGGATAAGTATCTAAATATTTAATGTTCCAGGTGTCGTTTATACCGTCATTATTGGGGGTAAATGTATTAGGAGCGACGGGTGTTTTTAAAACTATTATAGTTGTTTCTGCCGATGCCGAACACCCTTTGGATGTGGTTACTGTAAGCGTATATTTTGTATCAACCTTGGGGCTAAAAACCGGGCTTAGTTTGGTGGGATCACTAACTCCTATGGTTGGCGACCATTGGTAGGTAAGTCCGTCACCGGTTGTTGTTGGCGTTATATTTATCTGTGTTCCCTCTAACATTGTAGTTGTAGACGGCATTGTAACCGTAGGCGTTGGGTAAACGTCAATGCTTATTGAGTCGGCATATGTACAGCCGCTTTGCGAGGTAAACAGGTAATCTAATTTAAACGTACCCGGGCCGGCCACCGCAGGATTAAAGATCCCCTGTGATGATACACCTTTACCACTAAATACCGCCGAGCCTATAAAACCGTTTCTATTTTCAATTATTTGCATCGGTGCCGCTTCCTGGCAAATACCTGCCGGGCCCGATAGTGACACAATTGGGAGGGCCTTAATATTGATATTGTCATGAATTGCGATCGAGCATGTCTGGCCCGCGGTAACCACCATTACCACGTGATAATTTTTAGAGAGCGGACTATTAAAAGCGGGATAACTATGATAAAATTTATTATCTGCCGGCAGTTTCTTCTTTGTGTTATCCGGCGGGTCTTTATAGTAGGTCTCGTTGTTAGTCTGGTCGTTATCGTAATCATAAAATAAGGTTATCCGGGTAAAAGCGCCAAAACTAACCGTGGATGTGTTAACAATTTCTACCGGTGCGCCGGCGCATAAATTATTTCTGTTAGTTACTGTAAACCCCGAACTTGTTATACTTCCGTTTACCGTAAACGATTTTGAAACTATTTCAGAAGTGCATCCGTTTGCAGCTTTAACTTTAAGCGTCGCGGTGTAAGTTCCCTGGCGCGAATAAGCATGTCTCGGGCTTCTTAAAGTGGATGTATTTAGGTTGCCCGGGCCTGCAAAACTATCGCCGAAATCCCATTGATAGGTAAGACCGCTAATGCTGCCGTTTACATTTGTGGTATTAAGAAATGACGTGGTAGCATCCGTCGAACAAGTTTCGGGCGGTATAAAATCTGCATTCGGCGACGGTGTTATAGTAACTGTCTTTTTTACGATATCGCTAACGCAACCAGCAGCAGATATTACTTCAAGGCTCACCGTAAAAGTCCCCTCTTTTGTGTATGCATGTGTAAATGGCGCATTGGTGGTTCTGATAGCTGCCGGCGTGCCATCGTCAAAGCTCCATAACCATTGCGCTATTGCGCCCTCTGGGTTTGAAGAATGATCTGTAAGTATAACCGGCACGGTGGTGCAGCTTGGAGTGGTTACTTCAAAATCGGCTATAAGCTTTGCATTAACATGTATTGTTTTGGTTTTTGATGACGGGCAGCCAGAGATATTCACAACGGTTAAGGTTACATCATAGTCGCCGTTGCTGGCATAGGTATGAGATGGGTCTTGCACGTTAGAAGTCTGCCCGTCCCCAAAATCCCAGCTCCAGGTACTAATTCTAACCGGAGATGACGATCCGTCTTTAAAATCCACTGCGTTTTGTAAGCATTTAGCATTGCTGTTAACGACGGTAAAATCGGCAGTTGGGGCACTTGATACCGTTAGTGTTAATATATTTGATGATACCTGACAGGACGCAGAGCCTATGTTAGCCGCTTCCGCAGTTACCATACGATACTGATAAGTACCTGTAACGGTGGGCTGATTGAATGTATAGGTTGTTGTATTGGCCCCTGCAATATCTGCCCAAGCCGAACCCGTATTTACCTGCCATTTATAGGCTGGATTAACATAGACGTTGTTTACAACCGTTGAATTTAAGGTATAACTTTGGTTGTTGCCGGTACAGGCATTTTGCACAGCCGATCCCACGTTGCCAATAACAAAATTCGAGCTAACAGTAGGGCCACATGGGCGAAAGGTAATATCATCCAAAACAAGATCATTACCGGGGATACCACCGGGCGAGTTATTGGTGATCTGTACAATAACGTCCGACTCTCCCACAGGCATTTTGAATTGTGTTCCGTATTGCTTCCAGGTTAAATTGCTTGTGGTTACGGGGATAGGGCCTGTATTAAACGTAGTGATTAAAGATACCCCATCCGTTTTTAATATAGTAAATGTCAGGTCTGGCGGACTAACATCATTAGTTCTTATCAAATTTGCAGCCCATGCTGCAAACTCGAACGTAGTACCCGAACATAACCCTCTAACCGTAGTTTTATAAAAATAATCTGTTTTTAATGAGGCGGCATTTACCACCATCATATAACCGCCTGTATTGCCGGTATGATCTTTAGTAGTCCACCAAACGCTACCTGAACCAGCAGTAGTGTTTTCTATAGTGTATGATCCGTCGCTGGGGAAATCATTAGCGCTATAGGCATAGCTGGTGGTGCCTGCAGGCAAAGCACCTGCATGTGTTGCGGTGCCCGCGCCAAAATCAAGCTTCACCACCGGATCGCCCAAACTGCCCTCACATAGCTGGGCATAGCCTGTTACAGGGTTACCTGTAACAAACGCTATAACCCAAATAATTAAGCTATATTCTTTTATAAAGTTTACTGTATTCACAATACACATGGTCCCGGGCAAATTCTATCCCAGCGTTAGGCTTAAACCGGGTTATCACATTCATCAATAGCACAATATCTTTTCTGTGATATACTGATCAAATGTAGTTAAAGTTGCTTGCGGGTCAAAAATGTACCGCCGAATGATAAGTTTGTATAGATGAACAAAATACAATGCGTATTACATCGCCCTACCCAACCCAAACTGGTCGCCTGCTCTAACAGGCTTGCCGTCTTTAAAGTCTATCTCTAATACCTTTTCGCTTGCTACATTATTGTAGTTCTCGTCCTGAAGTACGGTTACAATTTTTCGGGTTTTAACGTCAATAACTTCTCCGCTTGATGGGTATGCGTATTTACCGTCAATAGTAAAAGTTATCCAGCCGGGCATATCCTGCAAGGGTATTGTGGTTAGTTGTTGATAAGGTGCTACAGCACTAAAAATATGCATGCGCATGTTAAATCCGTCGCATAGCCATATTTCTTTTTCGTCTGGCGTTAAGCCTATGCCGTGGCTTGGGCATGAGTGCCGTCTAACCGGGCCTGTGGTCCAGCCTTCAACTTCTTTGTGGGCAATTTTTTTACCGGTTGTGATGTCACCCACCTCAAAGCCCAGCAACTCATTACAGTTAACAAAAATGCGGGTTTCTTTTCTGTTGATGGTAAATGGCCGTACAAAATTAGCGAACGGGCCAACCTGGGCAGTAACTTCGTTAGTTTTAGTATCGGCAATTTTTACCACGGTATTTTTAATATCGGCCAGGTAAGCATGTTTGCCCGATAAGGCATAGATAGTATTATGCGACGCGTTAAACCCGTCTAACCGTTTTATAATGTTGCCGGTTTCGCAATCTATCACGTTCCAGTAATGATTCTCTAAGGATGGCAGGTACATAGTTTTACCATCAGGGGAAACTGACAGCCGGTCGCATCCATCGGGGATAGGTTTTTCCCATATAAGTTTGCCTGTTACAATATCAATACGCTGCAGCCCTTCAAGCGTGGTTACATATACGCTATGCAATGGCAGGCTTACGCCGATACCCTTAACGTTTGATGGCAAACCATTTTTAGGATGCAGGCCATTTAAGGGAATACGTTTTACAAACTTATGTCCATGATCAATATCAAAAACCATTAAGCCATGGCCGCCATAACCCAAATAATCGCGGATACCGGGTGCTGCTACAAATAAGTATCGTCCATTCATTAACGGCGAAGCGGCTTTTGCCGGACGAATTATCCTGGCGTCCGGCCTCCATGATATGGCTAATGAAATAACAGCGCAACATACAAGCGCAACAAATATGCGGGTAACGATTTTCATAACATGCTTATTTTTAGGAATATTGGTTGCGTTAAGATAGGCAGTGGTTTTTAAAATAGCAAACTGTATTTTTCCAATAGCAATCTGAAGCATTTCTCATCAACAATATTGCTTAAATAGTAAATTAGCAAAAACTATAAATATTTATACTATTATAGATTTTATCTATGCCGTATTTAAACTTCCTATAATTAACAGACTTGGATTTGCATATATTTGCATGAAATTAAAAACACATTATAGATGATCACCATAGGACAAAAATTCCCGGCATTCTCTAAAACAGCCGTAGTAAGTTTAGAAAAAGGAAAAGAATTTGAAACATTAACTTCTGAATATTTAGTTAATGATGATAACGTTTGGACCGTAATGTTTTGGTGGCCAAAAGATTTTACTTTTGTTTGCCCAACCGAGATTGCCGAGTTTAACAAAAACTATGGCGAGTTTCGTGACCGCGAGACCCGTTTAATTGGCGCATCAACCGATTCTGAATTTGTACACGCTGCCTGGAGAACCCATCATGATGACCTGCGCGATCTGAAATTCCCGATGTTGGCTGATACTTCAAAGTCATTAGCCGAAGAGCTGGGCATATTAGAGCCTAACGAAAAGATCGCTTACCGTGCTACTTTTATAATTGACCCTACAGGTATTGTACGTTGGGTATGTGTTAACGATTTAAGCGTTGGCCGTAACGTTAAAGAAGTTTTACGTGTATTAGATGGTTTACAAACCGACGAGCTTTGCCCATGTAACTGGGAAAAAGGCCAGGAAACCTTAACCGTTTAAACCCTTTAAAATCCCCGATAAAACGGGGATTTTTTTGTTGACCATAAATTTATATCCATCATGAGCGAAAGCACAGAAACCATAAACGAATTATTACAAAGCATTGGCGTTGACACTGCATATCGCACCGCCGGCCTTACTTTACTTGAACAAGGCGAATCGCGCTATTTACGCGACTTGAAATTAAACTTTACCAGTACACTAACTTCAGAGCAGTTAAGCCCTAAAGAATGCGCCTTACTTGGTTTAAGTGTAGCCATAAATAATAACAACCCGCCGCTTACATACTTTTATACTAAATATGCTGCAGACCAGGGCGCAACAGATGCGGATATTGCCGAAGCTGCCGCTTGTGCGTCATTATTAGCATCAAACAATATATTTTACCGTTTCAGACATTTTACGCAAAAAGAAAAATATACTCAAATCCCCGCTCGTATCCGTATGCAGATAATGATGAAACCGGTAACCGGCAAAGAGTTTTTTGAATTAATGAGCTTAACTATATCAGCAGTAAATGGCTGCGAGATGTGTGTTAACGCCCACGAAGATTCACTTATAAAGTTAGGCGCCAGCGAAGAACGCATATTTGATGCCATCCGTATAGCATCTCTTGTGACTGCAACCGGAAAAATTATATTCTAATTACTTGCTTTTTTTAGATATTTATAATTAAATTGTAATAAACAGCATTACTACTTGTCTAAACAACTTTAGTAGTAACTTTGTTTATAATTTAAACGTTATATAAATATCACCTCCCCCATGGCCGATAAAAAAATAACCATACTCTACGTAGATGATGAAGAAAACAACCTGTTTTCTTTTAAAGCGGCGTTTCGTTTAAAATACCAGGTGTATACCGCCATAAGTGGCGATGAGGCTTTTAAAGTATTAAGCGAAAAACCCGTACACATTATCATTACCGACCAACGCATGCCGGGCATGACAGGGGTTGAGTTTTTAGAAAAAGTAATCCCGCAATTTCCGGATCCAATTAGGTTATTACTAACCGGATATGCTGATATGGGCGCAGTAGTTGACGCGGTTAACAAGGGCAAAATATTCCATTACCTTAGTAAGCCCTGGAACGAAGAAGAGTTAGACATGACAATAGAACGTGCCTATGACGCTTATTTAGAAAAGCTGAAGCTTAAAGAAGAAAACGATAAACTGGGCACTTCAAACGACCAGCTGGAATTTTTATTGAGACAAAAGTTATTATCGTAAATAAACGTGTTAGTCAAGGTTAAGGTTATACTTAGCCGTTATACCGTTTATTAATGCCCTGATATCCTCGGCCATCAAAGGCTTTGTTATTTTTTCTTTAACTGCCGAATATGAACTAATGCGGTTAACATCAGATATTTCAATTGATGAGGTAAGCGCTACAATGTAATATTTATCCTGAATGGCTTTATCCAGTTTTTCAAACTCTTCAACAAATTCAAAACCATTCATTAACGGCATATAGATATCTAAAAAAACCAGGACGATTTTTATCCCGGGGTCATGCTCATCAGCCACGATATACGCTAAAGCCTGCGTTGCATCTAAGAAGCTTTTAACCTTAAAAGCATTATTCGCATTAGTAATCATTTTACGGGCAATAAAATGATCAAGCTCGGTATCATCAATAATTATAAATGACAATTCCATGCAGCTTTATTTAGTAGGGATAGTTACTTTAAAAGTTGTGCCTTTATTTAAAACAGAGTTAACCTCTATTTGCCCGTTCAGCTTCAACAGGGCGCTTTTTACATTATACAAACCAAAGCCAGAGCCGGCTTCCTGCGAGCTTGCCCTATAAAACAAATTAAATATCTCGCCCAGGTGATTGCCTAAAATACCAATGCCGCTGTCGGCTACCTGTATGGTGGCTACACCCCGGTGTACATCAATATTTAATTCGACCATTTTGACGTCGTTATTTTTATTTTGATACTTAAACGCGTTGGACAGCAGGTTATTTAAGATAAGTTTAAGCGGCACAGTGTCGCTTCTAAAGGGCTCGCGCTGGTTTATATTTATTTTAAAATCGATCTTAGCAGTGTTAGCAAAGACTTTATAGATGTCTTTAAACTCGTCTATCATCTTTTTAAAGTCGATATCGCCAATATGTAATTCGCCCCGCTGCAGGCTGTAATAGTCGTGCATGCTCAAGATATAGGTATCCAGCTTTTTTAATGATTTCTCCATCAAAAAAAGCATCTCCTTCATCTCGGCGATATCATGCATATCGCGCGCCACGTTTATGGCCCCCAATATGCCCGACAATGGGCCGCGAATGTCATGGCTTACACTATAAGCAAACTTATCCAGCTCGCTATACGCACGTTGCAGCTCTTCATTTTTAATAGCAAGCATTGAGTTGGCCTGGTAAAACTTATTAGCTTCCTCAATAGCCGAAATTATCTCGGCTTCAACCCACGGCTTTTTAACAAACCTGAAGATATTGCCCCTATTTATTGAGTCGATTACAGAGTCTATATCTGTATAGGCCGTAATCAATATCCGCATGGGAAGCGGATGCGAACTGCGTAAGCTCTCGAAAAACTCCACCCCGGTTTTACCCGGCATACGCTGATCGCTAAATATTACTCTAATATCGGGATGCTTCTCCAGGTGCTCCATGGCACCTGGTATATTTACTGCTGTGAATATCTGGTAATCAAGCCTCAGTGTGGCTTTAAACCCGGTGAGATTATCCATCTCATCATCTAAATACAGTATTTTAATTTTCTCTGCCATTGTTATGCGTTTATTGTGCAATTATGGTATTAGGTTTAATTTAGTTTTACAGGGTAGCCTGTTTACGTAAATTATGCAACTTTTGTGTCGTGTATTATCGGTATTTTTAAAATAAATTGTGTGCCTTCGCCCAGTACAGAGTTAAGCAATATTTGTCCATTATGCTTTTTAATGGTGTTATAGGCAATACTCATCCCCAGGCCTGTGCCTTCGCCAACCTCTTTGGTTGTAAAAAACGGTTCAAATATTTTTTTCTTCTCTTCCTCGGTCATCCCGGTTCCGTTATCAGCTATCGTAATAACCACATTTTCGCCATCATTAGTAGTGCTTATCTTTATTTCGCCTCCCTGGTTATCGCCAAATTTTTTGTTGATAGCATAAATTGCGTTTGATAGTATATTCAGGAAAACCTGGTTAAGTTTACCTGCATAACATTCAACCAGGGGTAGGCCACCATATTCTGTAATAACTTTAACATAACCGTTTAACAGGTTATTGGCTATAATAAGGGTTGATTCAATGCCTTCGTTGATATCTGTTTTTTTAAGATCATCCTCGTCCAGGCGAGAAAATATTTTCAGTCCCTTAACTATTTCGGCTGTACGTGATGCGCCCTCATAGATCCCCTTTATCAAATGCCTGATCTCCAGTACCAGGTAATCAAAATCAACCTCTTCTTTATAGTCAGCTATCTTTTTTTGTTTTTCTTCATCAGATGCATCAGACTGACTTACCGTTTCTATAGTAGCCATAACGTCCAGTATCATCTCAACGTCGCGCTTTAGCGGGTTTATGTTTGATGTTACAAAATTGATAGGGTTGTTTATTTCGTGCGCAATGCCCGCGGTTAACTGGCCCAGCGACGCCATTTTTTCTGCTTCAACCAATTGAGATTGTGTTTGCTTAACGTTTTCAAGTGATTCATTTAACTCGTGCGTGCGCTCTTCTACCTTTTGTTCCAAAACAACATTTTGCTCGCGTATAATGCGCTCGTTTTCCTTTAATGCAATTACAGTTTCTTCTTGTGATTTTTCCTTTTCGGCTTTAAAGACGTTTATCCTGTCGGCAAGTGCTAACGACAGTAAAGTAACCTCTATCGCTGTACCTACCTGCATAGTATAATTTGTAAAATTATTATAGGCCAGTACACCTAAATTGCGCATTACAAATAATACCAGTCCGGCTAAAAAAATTGTCCAGGCCAGGGCAAAAAACTTTGCCGGCCTATATCCTTTTATTGACAGCCTTATAACCGCCACATATATGCTGACAGACAGGCATAAAGCCGAAATATCTATAGCCCTGTAGGCTATCAGCGCATGCCCCGAGAGCCTTATTATAATCGCAATTATATAAAAAGCAATTACAACCTTAAATATGTAGCCCATTGTTGGCATCCGTTCTTTTATGCCCAAAAATCCCTGTGAGAAAAGCATCAAAGAAATACCGGCCAGCGCCGGGAATATAATTATGCAGTTATTAAACAATACCGGCGAATGCGGGAAAAGAAACCGATAGGTATAGCCCGATAAAGTTGTTTGTGTAAGCCCAATAAACAACGTGTACAGTACATAATACAGGTAGTTTATGTCTTTGGTTGATACATATACAAAGGTATTGTAAAGCATCATTACCAACAATATACCCATAAGGCACCCCCATAATATATCATTGGTTAGTTTAGATTCGGCTATTTTTTGCGGTGTGCCCAGTACAATTGGTATAACCATTTCCTGGCCGCTTTGCACTTTTAAGTAATAAGTCTCTGCGCTGTCCGGCTTACTGGTTATGTCAAAAATAAAATCCTGGTGCTTATATTTTCTCTGGTCGAAGTTATTATGGTCGCTTAGCTTTTCTTGCCAATACGCCCCGTTAGCCGGGTAATAAAACTCGCAGATATCTAAAGTAGGATAATCAAGGCTAAGCAACATTTGCCTGCTCTGGCTTTCGTTTTTTATTGTAAATTTTAGCCAAAAATTAGATTTACTTAACTGCAGATTTGGAACCGGACTTTTTGATGGCACAAATCTGGTAGATTTGCGCACATCTTCAATGCCAAGCCGGTTAGATGTATCTTCCAATATGGTTACATCTTTACCAATAACTAAGTTCTCTCCTTTAAAAATTATGGTCTGTTGCGCGTTTGCGCTTTTAAAGCAGATACAAAAAGCAACAAATAAAATTAAGTAGAAACTTTTCATCATAATTATTTATCTAATACCAGTACACTCTCTAAAGGTAATCTATGCGATTTTAATATCGGTTCTTCGGCTATGGCTATTTTGGTTAAAAACACTTCTGCTCGGTTATTTCCCAGGCCGGTTATGGCATCAAAATGTTTGCGCAATTCGGTAAGTTCCTTGATGGCCCGGGCGTCTAAGCCGGCACCATTGCCATGTAAGATCCGTGAAAATAAGTAAAACGGTGATATAACCGGATGTACCGCCAAATTAAGGTTAGTAGCTTCCAGCCAAAAACGCTCCATGGCACGGCCACCTTCAAAAAAGTTTGACAGGTTATACTCCGGCAAGGTTATCATACATATTGCAGATGCTGTTTTAACTATTTTGCGTGCAAGGCCATCAAACCCGTAGCCGCCTTCCAGCTTATTTATGGTGCGGATAACTTTTTCGTTCCGGATAATATTAAGGGCCGCCAGCTGCGAGTTAGTAAAGCCAAGTGTTTTAGTATCAATACCATCGCGGGTGCGTTCAGCGTCTTCTGATGTCCAGCGCATTTCATGATTAATAAAATCATTATGGCCCGCCGGGTTTAAAAGCCTCGCTCTATCGCAGGCACCTATTATATCTCCCAGTTCTTTTAACGTTTCCTCGTCTGTAAAAAATTGAAACTTCGCGCCCGGTATAGTCTCCGAAATACTTTTTAGCTTTTCTATAACACCTATTGAAACTGGTGTTTTTGGTGCCGGGTTACGATTGGTATGGCGTTTATAGATGGCCTTGTCAAGATTTATTAGTGACGATCGACTTTCAGCCTTGCTAAAACGTATAGCTGCTACTAAACGCTCATTTTGCGGGTTTGGTAAAAACTCATAGCCGGCCTTTATCCCTTTAGTTAATGCATGGATGTTCAGGTTTTCAAATGCTCCGCCAAAAGAGATGAACGAAGCCGTTTTTTGGAAATCGCCGAAAGAGAAAGACCGGTATTCATCATGATATAAAAATAGTGTTCCGTTATGGTACAACCATTTCCATGGCTGGTCGTTACCCGTTGATGGGGCCGCGCAGGCAGCGTTCACCAGTTCGGTTATCGTACTATCATCGGGTGTTATATCATCGGCTTTAGTAGCCGGTTGATAGCTTTCGGCCAGCTTACGCATTTCATCAACCAACATTGGCGTAAACGGGTTTACAGGCACTTCGGTAACAAATGGCTCGGGTGTTCTATCACTTACAATTTCATCCAAATCGACATAATATCTACCCGAATCATGAAATTGATCTAACAATATGCGCCTGCAAACATCAGCCCCTACAGCACCGCCCAGTACTACCGAACTTGCAAGCTGCGGCCAGGTATTGATGGTTTGCTCAACCTCTATCATAGAGGCTTTAATACGTAACGATACGTTTTCAATACCCAGCATTTGTAAAATAATAGGTATTTTCTCTTCGTTGGTCAACTCTTTTATTGTTGATGTATCTACACCTTCTACAGTGCCGTGTAATATAGGGCGATCAGGCTCCAGGTCAAAGCGTTCTACATCCAACATTCCCCTATCGCTGGTATCCATTACAACCGGGATCCTCAACTCGCGGGCTTTTACGCGACAGTTTATTTTTATATCCAACCCGTCGCACTCATCAACCAAAATATCAAGCTTGCCATCTTTCAAAAAGAAATCGTCCATATTTTCGGCAGTTAAGCCGTCAAAAAAGCAAGTCACTTTTAAAAATGGGTCTATCTCGGCTATTTCGCGGGCGGTAACAACTACTTTGGGTAGGCCAAGGCTATGCACTCCTGCCCTGATCCGGTTTAAATTACTTAATTCTAATTCGTCAAAATCAGCAAGGCGCAGTTCGCCGAAGCCACGCTCCATAGCTAATGTTAGTGCTATGGACTGGCCTACAGAAAGGCCGATGATCCCAATTTTTTTTGTGCCTAATGTATCGCGCTCTGCCCTTGTAATTTTATATTGGTTGCGGTTAGTTCTTACCTCAACAAACTCGTCTTCGTCTAAAATGTGGACCAGTCGTTGGCTCCACGGGTAATAAACCCATACGCCATATTCGTCAATGTCCCGGCCGTTCAAAAAATCTTTAATACGTTCAGGGTATTCGTCTTTAAGTATTTTTATGGATGGGTTTCTGCCCTTTATTAATTCCTGTAATTGCGTGTACATTTCGTCAATCACAAACGTCACTTTTCCATCTGCCAATAATGCGTCAAATGTTTGCTTATCGGCACCGTTATTAAGCCGCATTAATTGCGGTGTATGAATTTTTGATACCTGGCTGGCGTTAGCCAATAATTTTTCTATACTTTTCATTTTATTATTCTTATAGCTTCCACAAGGTGGCGGCTATGATATTTTTAACTAATTAAAGGAAATCCCAGTCTTTACCTGTTGCATGGGGCTCCAGCATTTGCCGTTCGGCATTGGCAATAATCTCATTCAGATCCCACTTGTCCAGATTAGAGATCTCCATTTCGTAATGGATAGTGATTTTCTTTCCGCGCAATTCTTCAACACGCACGGTGTTCCACTTTTGTCTGACGCGTAAAATAGATTCTTTATCTTCCTGTTGGGCTTTACTTAATATGGGGACATCTTTTAGCAACATCGTTGTGGCTATAAGGTCCAACTTTGGATAATAAAATGTACCATCGTTCCCGATACTTGTTTCAAGTTCCATCCCCACTGCCGCAACAGGTTTTACGGTATAAGGAGCGCATAAAGCAAAAAGCGATTGTAAACCTATTTGATAAGCAATTGCTACCGCTGCGCGAATTAAAAATATACTTCCAACCCCATAGCCTGCAATTTCACGGGAGTTCCATAAACCACAAAGTTCGCCGGTGCCATATTGGGCATATTTCCAAACAAGGTTATATATGTTATTGTCAATAGCGCAGGTGGCTGTTTCAATTGGCAATGGTTCAGATCCGCCGGACACATGAACCCGGGCACCGCCAAATACGCGTTTACCATCTAATGATTCTACAACCATTACAAACGCGCCGGGGTTTTTCACCCATTCATTTTTACTATAGGATACTTTGGTTACACCTATATTGGTTAAAACGTGTGTATGTCCTTCAATAAATAAAGCGCATGTTTCAGGCTCATCAATTGCCCTGAATGCCCTGAGTCTTACTTCGGGGGCCGCTTTATTTATAGAACTATCCATTTGTTGTTCTTTTTAAAGTACATCAATAGTATTAATTAACAGGTAAGCCTTACAACGGCAAAACCCTTAATTATGTTACATTACAACACGCATAAAATTAACTTTAAGGGTTACCTAATTTTAATACGTATTGCTTATAGGTTTAATTACCGAAAATTAAGAATTTAATTCCTAAAAAGAGTAAGCCAAAAAAACTTTAAATACACAACAAACGTATTTATTTATTGTGTGGTAGTTAACAATTGGTTAATTACCGGCTCGTTAAGTAATAGTTAATAATCTGATTATTAACTGGTTTATATAAAGTTAAATAAATTAATTTTTTATATACATTATACGGTTAGGTATTAAATGCACGTTATTGCTTATTATTGTAACATTTGTGTGATTGTAAAATATTAGGATGAGAAAAAGTTACTTATTGCGTATTCCGGCCTTGCTGTCCGTATTATTTTTAACCCTATTTGCTGTTTCCTGTAAAAAAGACCCGCAAGTAAATCCTATAGTTACCGAGCCATCCAATTATGCCAAATTGGGCTTATATGAACAAATAAGCGGCATTAACCGGCGCATATTTATAGCATGCTCAAAACTGGGCGACCAGACTACCGTAAATTATGGATTGGTGTTTGACACCGGATCTACCGGTTTAACTATTGATGCCAACGGTATCATTCCTGCATCCATGATCACAACAAATGGATTTGTAATTCCCGGCGACTCTGTAGTAGTTAACGGCATAACTATTACATCGCAGCAAGCTGTAATAACTTATGGCAGCACTAATAGCAACATAAGCGAATATGGCAACCTTGCCTATACTACGGTTACCATAGGCGATGGAAACGGCAGTGTAACTACCCCACGGATCCCTATATTTTTATATTATAAAATTGTTGATAATACCGGCAAGCAACTTTCTACGCACGCTGCCGATGTTTTTGGCGTAGGTCCGGGTGTAAGCGCAACCAGCAAGAAAATAGGCAGCCCGCTGAGCTATTTTAAACTGGCCAGCGATGTTGCCAACGGGTTTCGTTTGGCTAAACTCAATACGGCAAATTTTGGCAATAGCGCCACATATACCCCAAACCTGCTTACCATAGGTTTAACACCAAATGATTTGAATGCTTCAAACTTTGTAATGCACTCGCTTGGATATAATGCTTTTACTGGCTATACAGCAAACATACCTGCAAGTGTAACTTATAACGGGCAAAACGTGTCTGCCACTATGTTATTTGATACCGGCACGCCATCAACCCATATTATTGAAAACTCGGCAGCAGCCAGTAATCCAACCTCATTAGCGGTCAATACACCTGTATCTATGACGACCGCTCAGGGATTTAACTATCAATATACTACGGCGAGCAATTATAATTATACGACAGTGGAAAACCCTTCTTATTCGGGTGATGGAAGAACCATATTTAGCATCAACTTTTTCATCGACAATGAATTTTTGCTGGATTATACCAATCACCGTATAGGGTTAAAAAAATAATTAAGGTATTTTTGGGGGATGTACACCGCATTGCTGCAGCATATCCGCAAATATGTAACCTTAACCGAGGATGAGGCTGCGCTTATTTGCTCTAAGTTAAAGGCGCTGGAAATTAAAAAGAAGGGCTTTTTACTAAGTCCCGGTAAAATGTGCAGGGCCAATTATTTTGTAAGCAAAGGTTTATTACGCTTATACATCATCAACCAAAAGGGGCATGAGCAAATTACCCATTTTGGATTAGAGGGCTGGTGGCTAACCGACTACGGCACCCTTGATTCGCAACAACCAACGCGGGTTTATTTACAAGCTGTAGAAGATACAGAGGTTATTGCGTGGGATACCCCAACACAGGAAGCACTTATTCAAGCCATACCGCAATTAGATACATATTTCAGAAAAGTTTTGCAACGGGCCTATGCTGCTGCCCAGCGCCGTATAGAATTTATATACTGTTATACCGACGAAGAACGTTACCGCTATTTCAGCGCATATTTCCCTGAATTTATACAGCGCGTGCCGCAATATATGCTGGCATCGTACCTGGGTTTTACACCGCAATTTTTAAGTAAGATAAGGGCGAAGAAGACCTCACCCTAAATCCCTCTCCAAAGGAGAGGGACTTTAATGTCAAAAACTTAAACCTCGAATTCAGAACCCTCTCCTTTGGAGAGGGCAGGGTGAGGTCTTTTCTTAATCCTGATTAACTTTTCTTATTCTTTTAACACTCACCTTTGCTGTACAAAAACATACAGTCATGAGCAAAAGAATAAATATTTTCCAATTAGAGCCCGAGGTTTACAAATCAATAATGGTTTTAGAAAACTATGTGGTAAACAGCGGCATCAGCAAAACACATTTAGAGTTGATAAAAATACGCGCGTCGCAAATAAACGGCTGCGCCTATTGCCTGGACATGCATACCCGCGACGCCCGCAAAGGCGGCGAAACCGAACAACGAATTTACGTTTTAAACGCCTGGCGTGATACCTCGTTTTTTACCGAGGAGGAAAAAGTCGTATTGGCTCTTACCGAAGAAATAACGCAGATAAGCCATGCAGGTGTATCAGACCAAACATATCAGCAAGCAGCAAGTGTGTTGGATGAGCACTACCTTGCTAAAGTTATTACAGCCATAAGTGTTATAAATGTGTGGAACAGGATAAGTATCAGCACCCGTATGGAACCTAAGTTGGAGGCATAAGATACAATCAATATGTTATCACTGTTATGGTAATAACATATTGATTTACCGATGCAAATCGAAGTATCAAACAAGCAGGCGTCCGCTTTATATTGAGTTGCAGGCAATTATTTTTAATTATTTAGGGCAAACAAAAACATTTGTTTTCTATTATAGTTATATATAGCTTCACGAACCAACTTTTTTTAAACGCCTATGAGTATTGATACTAAACGTAAGATCATAATTTTTGATGATGACGAGGACATTCTGTCTATCTGTAATTACATTTTAGAAGAAAAGGGCTGGGAAGTATACACTTTTACGGATTGCAATTCGATAACCGAAAGAGTATCAGACATTATGCCTGATGTGATATTGATGGATAACTGGATCCCCGATGCCGGTGGAATTATAGCCACCCAAACGCTTAAAAAAGTAGACGATCTGAAAGCTATACCGGTTATTTATTTTTCGGCAAACAGCGATATTCAACTGTTAGCCAGCCATGCCGGCGCCGAAACTTATTTAGCAAAACCCTTTGATTTAGAGGAGTTGGAGCGCGTAATAAGCACTGTAGCTTAAACAACAATATTATAAATAAAAGAACCCCCGGCTGATAAATAGCCGGGGGTTCTTTTATTATATATGTTTTAAATATGAGCTGGTTATTCCTGGCCGAAACCGCCGCCGCCGCCGAAACCACCGCCGCCATTGCCCCGCTGACGATCACCGCCGCCTGCACCACCGCGACCACCACGGTCACCGCCCCTGTCACGACCGCCGCCACCAGGGAAACCTCCCGGACGATCACCTTCCTGCGTTGGTGCACGACCGGCAAATTTTTGCAGGCGTAAAGAGAATGTAAGCATATAATAACGGCCCAACCTGTTTACACTGGTTTGGGTAACGCTGCTACCATCGCTGCTAACAGAAAATCCTGTATTTTGGTTGAACAAATCCACTGCTGCTAAGCGAACCGTGGCCCTGTTTTGTGCCAGGAACCTGCGCTCGATATACGCGCTTAAAATGCTTGGGTTGGTTACCGGTATACTGTAACCGGCGTTAATTTGTTTGCTGTAATCATAGCTAACTGTCCAGTTACCGAAATAGTTTTTACCTGTAAGGCCCAATGTTGTTGTGCGGATATTGGTGTTCTGGCTAAATACGCTGCTGCTTGATAAAGAGTTATCAGTTTTGCTGATAGAATAGTTAGCGCTTGCCTGCGCATCAATAACATCCCTGATATCTAACCTAAAGCGGATACCCGGTGTAAATGTCAACGTTTTAGATATGTTTTTTAAAGTAGCAGACGTTATGTTGTTAACATCAACACTATCAACAAACGTGGGGTACTTGGCATAGTTAACATTTGCATTAAATGATACGGTGTATTTACGCTCATCCCACGGTTTTGAGTAAAAACCGCCAAAGTTCGCTGCAGAATAACCATCAGCATTTAAGTACCTGGTTAATGTCGCATTCCTGAAATTTCTCAGATCCGGATTAGCCGCGATAACGGTAGAGCTTAAATTACGGTAAGTAGTTGTACGGGTTGCAACATAGTCGTTAACAGCATTATAAGATGCGTTAACAAACAAAATATTTCCAGACTCTATACCAAACGAATTATAACGCAGGAAAATGTTATTACTAAATGCTTGTTTCAAATCGGGGTTACCCTGTACCGGGTACGACGCGCTTGAAAGATCAACAACCGGCTGTAACTGGTTAAATGATGGTTGAGTGCTTGAACCGTTATAATTAAAGCTTAGCGACTCATTCCTTGAGAAGTTATAAATGAAACGGGCCGAAGGCACATAGTTAGTCTGGCTTTTATGTGTGGTAATATTGTTGGTGATAGAACGGCCATCTAAAACCGAGGGCTGTACACCTAAACCTACTGTATAGTTGTATTTAACATCAATAACACGATAGTTTAAGCCCACTCTGTTAGTTACGAAAGTATAATTGTAATTATTGCTTAAACGCTGATAGTTGTTAAGCGTACCCGCTAATGACAGCGTATCTGTTTCTTTATCATTAGATGTATAAGAGTGATTATAGTTATAATTCAGCTCTAAATAAGATATAGCACCAATAGGCTCTAAGTAAGATAGATTACCACCTAACGTTGTAGTATGGTTTGTTGTATTTATGCTCTGATTCAACGGTACGTTAGGCGAACCAATTGTGTAGTTAACAACAGGGTTGCTGGCCGATTTAGAATCAGATGAGTTTATATTAAAAAACAAGCTAAAGTTACGGCCGCGTTTTTCAAACCTGTGATTAAACAATAAGTTACCGCCAAAGCTTGGAGCGGTTGAGTTGCTCCTTATATTGGTAGTATATGCCTGGGTAGTTGTGCCATTTTGCTGGTAAGTTACATTCTCTATAGATGAAGAGTTAGTGCTTGCATAGCTAAATGATGGCGATATTTTTAAGTAATTGATCGTATCAGGCTTCCACTCTAAATTGAAGTTAAAACGGTGATTTATCGGGTTATCATTAGCCGTAGTTTTATTGGTGTTGGCAGTACCCGCACCACTATTTTTACGTTCTGTATTGCTGTTAGTATAAGTAGAGTTATCAGAAAAACTATAGCTGCCATAAACAGATATATCTTTACCCCATTGGTCGCGGTAGTTAGTACCTATAGCGCGGGCTATAGTTATACCGTCCTTAACACTGGCTAAGCCACCATTACCGCCGCGCTGTGCACCACCGCCACGCTGGCCACCGCCACCTCCGCCGCCGTTACCGCCACCACCATTGCCGCCGCCGTTGTTACCACCGCCGCCACCGCCTCCAAAGTTAAAGGTGTTGCTGTTAATGTTGTTAATATTACCTAAAACCGTTAGCTGCCTGTTGCCTTTAAAATTAAAAAAGTTTACAGAACCTATATAACGGTTCTCGTTAGTAATGCCCGGCGCTTCAGGCAAAGCGTCTTTACCTGCACCGGCATTGGCCTGTAATGAGTAACCGTAGTTTTTATCATTACGTATGGTAAAGTTTAAGATCTTGTTTGGTTCGCCGGTTCTAACACCTGTTAGATTGGCCTGGTCACCATAATCATCAATTACCTGTACGCTTTCCAATATATCCGCAGGGATGTTTTTAGTGGCCGATTGCACGTCGCCACCCATAAAGTCCTTACCATTGATCCGTATTTTAGTGATCGATTTGCCTTGAGCTGTAACGTTACCGTTATTATCCACGTCAACGCCCGGCATTTTCTTCAACACGTCTTCAACCGGTGCATTTTCACGTACCGGGTAAGCAGCAATTTTATAGTCGATAGTATCTTCCTTAAACTTAATAGGATTTACGCCTATAATAACAACTTCTTTCAATTGCCTGCTCTCGCCTTTTAAAGTTATAGGCGGAATAACAAATGCCGCGTTATCTGTAGGCGAAAAGGTATAATGCTTTATAATGGCCTGGAAACCAAAAGATGATATGTAAAGAGTTATTTTTGATCCTTTGATGTTTGAAAAGCTAAACTTTCCGTCGATATCAGTAGCAAGTGTGGTGCTGTCGCCGAGGTCGGTTTTTAATTTCACCGTACTGCCCGGGAGCGATTGTTTTGTCGAATCTATCAACTGCCCGCTTACGCCGCGGCCCGTTTGTGCGTTAGATTTACCAACAAATAAAAGTGTTAAGATTAAGGCTGTAAATATATATTTCATAAAAATTTAATACGCTGATATTAATGATATTTAATACAAAAAGTATTCAGGTGCAAAGGTTCAATTTATATTACGTTTAATAATTATCCATAATACTATTGTTACATTATTATTGCCAGTTAGATTAATAATACCACGATTGTTACATTCAATAATATATCCTGCTAAGATATAACTTCAAATGACACAAGCAGTTATTTATCAGCCAATACCCCCTTGCAACTAAATAACTGTAAAATTGTTTCACACTATTAATTAAGTAATAATGATATTTGCCCTTTAAGACGTTATACCATGACCCGACTATCTGTCAACATCAATAAAATTGCAACCTTACGTAATTCGCGTGGTGGTAACAACCCCAATTTAATACAGGTGGCCAAAGATTGCGAACGCTTTGGCGCACAGGGTATAACTGTGCATCCGCGTCCCGACGAAAGGCATATCCGTTACAATGATGTTTTCGATCTTAAGAAAATAGTAACCACCGAGTTCAATATAGAAGGCAATTGCCAGGAGCAAAAATTTATAGATCTGGTATTAGCCAACAAACCCGAGCAGGTTACCTTAGTGCCCGATGTGTTGGGACAGATAACATCAAATCACGGCTGGGATACCATAAAAAACCAGGACTATTTAAAGGAAATTATAGCTGTATTTAAAAATGCGGGCATCCGCGTTTCTATTTTTGTTGACCCGGTAGTTGAGATGGTAGAAGCCGCCGCCACAACCGGTACCGACAGAATTGAGTTATATACCGAAGCGTACGCTCATCAATATCACCAAGATAAAGCAGCGGCAATTGCGCCGTATATAAAAGCTGCAGAAATCGCGCATAAACTTGGGTTAGGCATTAACGCGGGCCACGATCTCGACCTGAATAACCTAAAATATTTTGCCGAAAACATCCCTGCATTAGACGAGGTGAGCATTGGCCATGCGCTGATAACGGATGCCTTGTATTACGGGTTAGAAAACACTATACAAATGTATTTGCGCCAATTAGTTTAATATAGTCTAAATCGACTAAAACAACCCATATTATTCTGTCTATTATCGCCTAAAACAAATAAAATTTTTCCTGTAATTTTATGCTGACGATTGAGTTTATCAATTGATAGTCAGCTGCTAAAATTGTACCTTTGGGGCTTCAAATAACTGATACTTATTTCATGAAATTAAACACCGCTTACGAGGAAAAATTTGAGGGAAGGCACATTGCACCCAATGCCGCAGACACCGCAGAAATGCTTAAAGCTACAGGCGTTGCAACGCTTGATGAGCTGATTGCACAGACGGTACCAGCAAAAATCCGATTGAAAAATCCGCTTAACCTGCCTGCAGCAAAAAGCGAATTTACTTACCTTAAAGACCTTAAACAAACAGCATCAAAAAACAAAGTTTACCGTAGCTACATCGGCCAGGGTTATTATGATGTTATTGTACCGGGTGTTATCCAAAGAAACATATTAGAAAATCCCGGATGGTATACCCAGTATACCCCTTACCAGGCAGAGATTGCACAGGGCCGTTTACAGGCTTTGTTAAACTTCCAAACAATGGTTATTGATTTAACCGGGATGGAAATTGCCAATGCATCTTTATTAGACGAAGGCACCGCGGCTGCCGAAGCGATGTTTATGCAATATACACTGCGTAAAAAAGACAGCGCTAAAACTTTCTTTGTATCAGAAGAAGTGTTCCCTCAAACTATAGATATTTTAAAAACCAGGGCAGAGCCTTATGGCATTACCCTGCAAATAGGCGACCACCGCACCGTTGAACTAACCGACGATATGTTTGGCGCCATTATACAATACCCTGCCGGCAACGGCGCGGTATACAATTATGCCGACTTTGTTACTAAAGGCCACGAAAAAGGCATTAAAACAACCGTGGTTGCCGATATTATGAGCTTAGTACTTCTAACCCCTCCGGGCGAATGGGGTGCTGATATTGTTGTTGGAACTACCCAGCGTTTTGGCGTACCAATGGGCTTTGGCGGCCCGCATGCTGCATTTTTTGCAACTAAAGACGAATACAAACGCTCTATACCAGGCCGTATAATTGGTGTTACTATTGATAGTGCCGGCAACTACGCTTTACGTATGGCACTGCAAACCCGCGAGCAGCATATCCGCAGGGATAAAGCAACCTCAAACATTTGTACTGCGCAGGCATTATTGGCTATTATGGCCGGTATGTATGCCGTATATCATGGCCCTAAAGGCGTTAAACTGATAGCTGAACGCATACATGGTTTAGCTATCCTGCTAACCCAGAGTTTAGCGGCATTAGGCTTTAAACAATTAAACGAAGCTTATTTTGATACCGTTAAGTTTGATTTAGGCGATTTGGTTAATCCTATCCATTCGGAAGCGTTAAACAACGAAGTCAACTTAAATTATAATGGATCAGTTGTTACTATTTCTGTTGACGAAACCACCTTGCCGGATGATATTAAAACCCTGGTGCGCTTGTTTGCCAAAGTAAAAGGCAAAACTATTAATGATGTTGATTTCGACGGATTACAGGCTAACTTAACTACGGTTATCCCTGCAGACCTGCAACGTACGTCAGCTTACTTAACGCATGGCATTTTTAACTCGCATCATTCAGAGCATGAAATGTTGCGTTATATCAAATCGTTAGAGACTAAAGATCTTTCGCTTTGCCACTCGATGATAGCTTTAGGGTCATGTACCATGAAGTTAAATGCGACTACAGAAATGGTGCCTGTTACCTGGGCCGAGTTTAGCCGCATGCACCCATTTGCACCGGCCGACCAGATTGGCGGTTACATGCAATTATTTGATGAGCTGAACCGCTGGTTAAGCGAGATCACCGGCTTTGCAGCCATGAGTTTACAACCAAACGCAGGTGCACAAGGCGAGTATGCCGGTTTAATGGTTATCCGTGCTTACCATATGGATCGTGGCGATCATCACCGTAACGTGGTATTGATCCCATCATCTGCACACGGTACCAACCCTGCATCGGCAGCAATGGCGGGCATGAAAATAGTTATTGTTAAATGCGACGACAACGGAAACATTGACGTTGCCGATATGAAAGCAAAAGCCGAAGAGCATAAAGACGACCTGTCTTGCTTAATGGTAACTTACCCATCAACTCATGGTGTGTTTGAAGAGTCGATCATCGATATCTGTCAGATCATCCATGATAATGGCGGCCAGGTTTATATGGATGGTGCAAATATGAACGCACAGGTTGGTTTAACCAGTCCGGCTAATATTGGTGCCGACGTTTGCCACTTAAACCTACATAAAACCTTCTGTATCCCTCACGGTGGTGGTGGCCCCGGCATGGGCCCTATCGGCGTAGCTAAACACCTGGTGCCTTATTTACCGGGTCATGCTGTGGTTGATATCGACAATGGCAAAGCTATCCACGCGGTATCCGCAGCGCCATGGGGTTCGGCATCTATATTGATCATATCTCACGCTTACATAGCTATGATGGGCGGCGACGGGTTAACCAACGCTACCAAATATGCTATCCTTAACGCCAACTATATCAAAACAAGGTTAGAGAGCCATTACCCGGTATTATACACCGGCTCGCATGGCCGTTGCGCGCACGAAATGATATTGGATTGCCGCTCGTTTAAAGCAGCAGGTATCGAAGTGGTTGATATAGCCAAACGTTTAATGGATTATGGTTTCCACGCGCCAACAGTATCGTTCCCGGTTGCGGGTACGGTAATGATAGAGCCTACGGAGTCAGAACCTAAACACGAGCTTGACCGTTTCTGCGATGCGATGATAGCTATCCGTAAAGAAATAGCCGCTGTTGAAGCAGGTGCATCTGATAAAACTGATAACCCGCTTAAAAATGCGCCGCATACCGTTAGTGTTATTACCGGTAACGAGTGGGAGCATCCGTACAGTCGCCAAAAAGCAGCCTTCCCGCTGCCATATGTAGCAGCTTATAAATTCTGGCCATCAGTAGGCCGGGTTAATGACACCTACGGCGATAGAACGCTAATATGCTCATGCCCGCCGTTAAGTGATTACGAGTTTGAAGAAAGCGAAGTAACTACGCCGGAATACGGAACATAAATATTTGTAAATTGGGCTCCTTTTAAAGGGGCCTTTTTTATGGAGAATACATTTAAAAATGATGAAGTACTGGCTTTAACAAGTGGGAGCTATTTAATACATGATTCTTCAGTCACGCGATTTGACATACAACTTAAAGATCGCATATTAAATATTGATGTCTACTTTGTTTCTATCGACAGAAATACTAAAGCTAATGTCGGGTTAAAAATCAGTTTTGTTGATGTATCAGAATATAGTTTTTATTGGGATGCCAGCCGTCATTTCTACAATGTAGAACGGTATAAATTTCTAAAATCCGAGAACGGATATTATATCAGTCTTGATCCGTTTGATGAATCGCAGAAATTATCAAATGAAGATCAAGAAATAATTTTAAGCAAAAGCATTGAAGCAAAATTTATATGATCGCCCAAACCCCATCAACACCCTATTACGCCGTAATATTTACCTCTATCCGTACTGAAGGCAACAATGGCTATGCCGCCATGGCTGACGCTATGGATGAACTTGCCAAACAACAGGAAGGTTACTTAGGTATTGAATCTGCCCGAAACGAGATTGGCATTACCGTATCTTACTGGCAATCGCTTGAAGCCATTCGTAACTGGAAAGCTAATACTGATCACCTTATCGCTCAAAAATATGGGCGCGAGAAATGGTATGCTAATTATAAAGTGAGGATTTGTAAAGTGGAGCGGGATTATGAGTTTGGAGCATAAGTAAACGCGTGTTAGGCCCTTGCGCGCAGGCTTGCCCCGCTCTCGGGCGCGGAGCCCCATTACTTTTTTCCTTGATGAAAAAAGTAACAAAAAAATCAAGTCATACGGAAGGCTTCTTTGCCGCACAGGCCTTATGCGCTGCAAATCAGGTAAAACCTAAGGCCCGGTCCTTTTGCCGCCTGTTACCGCACAGGGCTTGCGCTTCAGGCAAAATTACCAATGCCTTTGCCACTACACACCCCCGCTTGTTTTACCTGATTTCGCCCGAAGCTGCCCGTATGACGGGTCATCCCTAATAAAAGCCACCCTCTTTACCGCTTGCGGAAGAGAGGGTGGTCAAGCGCAGCGTAGACCGGGTGAGTCTACGCGCCAGGTCACCGCGCAAAACAGATCCGGGATGTAGTTAGCAGACCGTCAGCAAAAAAGCTTCGGGTGAAAACTGATAAAACAAGTTGGCCTTGCGGGCGGGAGGGGCATAGCGTCTTTTTGCCATGAGCGTTAGGCAGGAGCGATGGCGGCAAAATTATGCAGCCCGTGGTTTTATCAGTTTTGCCGGGCAAAGGCCCTGAGCGCAAGGAAACCTCTTTGCTGACTTGATTTTTGGTTACTTTGTATCAAGACAAAGTAACAGCCACCGCGGCAATTGAGCGGGGCAAGCCAAGAGCGCCAAAGGCCACAAAGCGATAGGTTAACTCCACGCAAATAACAAAAACCCTCTTATTTGAATTTCGCAAATAACCGATTGATTTATCCAAACACTTGCATTTGTATCGGAGCGATATTTGTACCATTAAAATCAAATAAGAAAATGGAAAACAAAAATAAAATAGCATTAGTAACCGGCGGCAGCCGCGGATTAGGCAAAGACATGGCTTTAAGATTGGCCGAAAAAGGGATAGACGTTATCCTTACCTACAACAATAAAGCAGATGACGCAAACGAAGTAGTAAAGCAGATCCAACAGATCGGTCAAAAAGCCGCAACACTGCAACTCAATGCCGGCGATATAAAAAGCTTTGGCGCGTTCATCGAAAAACTGAAAGGTGTTTTGACCGATACATTCGGAACTGACCATTTAGATTTCTTAATTAATAATGCGGGCTTTGGCCACCACTCACCTATTGAGCAAACTACCGAAGAAGCTTTTGATAACCTGATGAATGTACATTTTAAAGGCGTTTACTTCCTGACACAAAACGTGTTGCCTATATTGAATAATGGCGGCGGTATTGTTAACATCTCATCGGGTTTAGCTCGTTTCAGCATGCCCGGCGCATCAGCCTATGCATCTATGAAAGGCGCTGTCGAAGTGTTTACCCGTTACCTTGCAAAAGAGTTGGGATCAAAAGGCATCCGCGCTAATATTGTCGCTCCGGGCGCCATAGCAACCGACTTTGGCGGCGGCCGTGTTCGGGACGATGAACAAGTAAACAAAATGGTAAGCAGCATCACAGCATTGGGCCGCCCTGGCGAAGCTGAGGACATTGGCGGTGTGGTAGCTTTTTTATGTACCGACGATGCCCGTTGGATAAACGGTCAGCGCATTGAAGTATCAGGTGGCATGAATCTATAATTAGGTTTCATTAACTTTGAATAATACAAACCAGGCATCATGATAGGCAACACGTCATTAGAGGGGTTCTACGAAGAAAGCTCGGCGCAGCTACCGAGCGGCATCGCTAAGGAGATTGGCCATTTTAATGTGTTTGTTACCGAAACGCTGTTCGATAAAAAGACAGGCGCGCGAGAGATGCCTTATAGCCGCAGGGCGTATTATAAAATAAGTTGGATAAGAGGAAAGAGCAGGGCGGAGTATGCGGATAAGACTATCGATATCCCGGAAAGTGCCTTGCTTTTTGCAACACCTAAAATTCCTTACAACTGGATCCCGGAGACCGGTAATCAAACCGGCATGTTCTGCATTTTTACTGCCGATTTCCTGGCTCCGGGAAAAGCCGGGGTCGACCTGGATGACCTGCCGCTTTTTCAGCCAGGGCAAGTACCGATTTTTCAGTTAAATCAGGGTGAGGTAAAAGAGATAGAATATATCTTCAAAAAGATGCACAAAGAGATAGCATCTGATTACCGTTATAAATACGACCTGTTGCGTAATCTTGTATTAGAACTCATCCATTATGGGCAAAAACTGCAGCCGGTGACGGCTTTAGAAACAACGCATAACGCTTCCGAGCGGATCTCGTCTTTATTTATTGAGCTGTTGGAAAGGCAGTTCCCGGTAGAATCGCAACATCAACGATTAAATATGCGTACCGCCAAAGACTATGCAGACAGGCTGGCTGTGCATGTTAATCACCTAAATAAAGTATTAAAGGAGGTTACGGGCAACACCACCACGCAGATCATCGCTAATCGCATTATCCAGGAAGCCAAGATCCTGCTCAAACAAACCAACTGGAACATCGCCGAGATCTCCTACACACTGGGCTTTGATGATATAGCGCACTTTTCTAATTTCTTTAAGAAACAAACCTCGGTAGCGCCGGTGGCGTTTAGGGGTTGATGGGTAGATCTATAAACGTGCAGATATGCGGATGTGTAAATGTGCAGAAATGTCATCACAAGTCAGCGATATAGCCTGTATCAGAACCATTGCATGTTTAAACAATTAAGTTTTTTACAAAGATCTTAATATCAATGAGTTAACGTCAAAAAAGTGTTTCATTTTGTTTCACTCATTTTTTGCAAAGAACTAATTATCAATTTATTAAGTCGAAAAAGTGTTTCACCTGTTTCATCTGTGTCACACACACGTGAAACAGCACAGCATTAAGACACTGTTAACTCGCCCCTCAAATCAACTTCTAATAGTCGTTTTACCTCTTTAGGGTCATCCAACTGGCCAAGCAGGTACATCATTTTGGTAACTGCGGCTTCGAAAGTCATATCATAACCATTGGCCACACCAATTTCCTTTAGATGCTTGCTGGTTTCGTAACGGCCAAGCTCTACGGTACCTACCTTACATTGCGAGATATCGAGGATCACCTTACCGCTATCAATAGCTCCCTTAAGCAGGTCGATGAACCATTGGTCGGTTGTAGTGTTACCTGCACCAAAAGTCTCCATTACCACACCACGAATGTCGGCGTTCAAAGTAGCCTCAACCACCTTAGGGTGAATACCGGGGTATAGCTTTAACACAGCTACTTCGTTAACCAGGTTCTTATGCAGTAATAGTGGCGCATCGGCAGGTTGCCTTATATCGTTCGCGCTAAAGCGCAGGTGCACTCCACTCTCTGCCAGTATAGGGCAATTAGGCGAGCGGAATGCCTCAAACTTTGATGAGTTATACTTAAACGAGCGGTTACCACGGAACAGCTTGTAGTCAAAATAGATACAAACTTCGGGTACGCGCGCACGGTCGTTCTTTTTAGATTTGGCTATCTCTATAGCCGTCATCAGGTTCTCCTTAGCGTCTGTACGGATGGCGCTAATAGGCAATTGCGAACCCGTGAAGATTACGGGTTTTGCCAGGTTTTCCAGCATAAAGCTCAAGGCTGATGCCGTGTAGGCCATGGTATCAGACCCATGCAGGATCACGAAACCATCAACCTCATCATAATTAGCTTCAATTAAACTGGCCAGTTCACTCCAGATCTCGGGGTTCATGTTTGATGAATCAATGATCTCTTCGAACGAATGGACCTTGATCTTACAATTAAGCTTCTCCAGTTCGGGTACATTATCCATTATCTGTTCGAAGTTAATGGGTTTAAGCACCTTGGTTACCGGGTCGCTCATCATACCAATTGTACCGCCTGTATAGATGATAAGTATTTGGCTCATTAATTGGAGATTGCTGCTAATATTAAAACTGATTATACACCAAAGATCTTCTTCGAGTTCGCGGTAGTTATATCGGCAACGGTAGCTACGTCTGTTTGATACAGCTCGGCTACTTTTTGTGCGATATAGATTAAATACGAACTTTCGTTAGGTTTTCCTCTGTGCGGAACGGGGGCAAGATACGGAGAATCTGTTTCTAAAACGATATGGCTTAAATCAAATTGGGGTAAAATTTTGTCCAGACCGGCATTTTTGTAAGTCACAACACCGCCTATGCCAAGGTAAAACCCAAGATCTATTGCATGTTGCGCCTGCACGGCGTCGCCGGTAAAGCAGTGGAAAATACCGTGCAGGTCGTCGTCATTCTCTTCTTCCAATACCTGGAACACCTCATCAAAAGCTGCGCGGCAATGTATAACAATAGGTAGTTTTAGTGACTTTGCCCACGCTATTTGCTGCTTAAAAGCCTGCACTTGTATATCTAAAGTGGTTTTATCCCAATAAAGGTCTATCCCAATTTCGCCAATGGCGTATACGGTATTGTCTTTTTTGCTATCGCGGATAACGGTCAGTTCCTCTTCCCACCCATCTTTAACAGAGCAGGGATGCATCCCCAGCATTGGGTAGCACATACCCGGATACTCATTTACCAAACCAAAAACCTGCGGTACAGACGCTGCATCCACATTTGGTAAAAACAGCCGCTTAACATCATTATCCAGGCAATGTTGTATAAGTGCGGCGCGTTTAACATCGTCCTCCTGGTAATATAAATGGGTATGCGTGTCTGTAAGTATCATGGTACAAAATTAAAAAGCCTTTCGGTTTATCCGAAAGGCTTTTTATTATTATATCTGTTTGGTTATTGCTTCTTTTTTGTTGCAACGGGCTTTTTAACAGGGGCTTTCCTGGCTACCGGTTTCTTTGCTGATGTGGCGGGTTTACCACTTGCTGCACTTGTTTTAACGCGGTTAACTTTCACCAATTCAACATCAAATATCAAGGTGCTAAAACCCGGCAAATCCGGACCGGACGGATTAGGTCCATAAGCCAGTTTTGACGGTATGATAAGCATAGCTTTACCACCTTCATTTACTAACTGCAAGCCTTCTTGCCAACCTGCAATTATACCCTGCCCGCCAATTACAAATGTTAATGGCTCATAAACACGGCCCGGCTGTTGTAAACCGGCTGTTTTAGCAACAGACTCTATACTGGTATCAAACACCTTACCCGCAAGGTTATGCCCAACATAGTTTACAATCACTGTATCGCCTACAACGGGCTTAGGCTTGCTGCCCGGTTTTGTAATTTTATATTTTAAGCCGGATGCGGTAGTGGCCATAACCAGCTTATGGTCTGCAACGTATTTATTAAGAACCCCCCCTTCCTGGGCTTCTATTTTCACAGCCTCTTCTTTTGCTGCTGCCATAGCTTTATCCCTGTCGGCCATTGCCTCGGCCAGGGTTTGCACCTTAATTATTTTAATTAAAATAAGCAGGCTGCTTCCCTTAGGCAAAAAAGGCGGGCGATGATCTTCCTGAGTTTTAAAAATGGTATCGGTTGGAACTTTAACCAGTACACTATCATTCAAAGCCAATAATGGGAATATATCCATCATATCACCCGTAGGCTGTACTTGCGCTTGCGCCGGTGCGCCGGTTTGATAGGTGCTGGCTAACACTGAATCCTTTTCTGTTTTTTGTGTTACATGGAAAGTAATAACATCGCCTACTTTTACCTTATCGCCGCCGCCGCTTTTCAGTATTTTATATTGCACACCATGAGCAACGGGTTTAAAGCCATCTTGAGCGTTAGCCTTTATAGCTAAAACCGTGATCAAAATATATAAGAAGTATTTTTTCATAATTAAAAAAGCCTTCCTTGTAGCAAGGAAGGCTGTATAAAGTTAGTTTATATTATTTTTTTGCAGCAGTTGCCGGTGCGGTAGCGCCTGCTTTAGGGTGTATTATGTCCATAACTTCCAAATCAAATCTGGTTGCTGCATAACCTGGTATAGGGCCGCCACCGGTAGCACCGTACGCAAGTATTGAAGGAACAATGATAGTGTATTTTGTACCTTTATTTACCAACAGGAAGCTTTGATCCATACCCGGGATAACACGGCGTGCACCAACAGCTACACGCATAGGTGTGTATGGGCGTTGTTCTAAGCCTGGAAGCTTAGCTTTTGCAGCTTCTTCTTTAACACTGGTATCAAAAACTTTACCGTTAAGCAAGCTACCAGTATAATGTACAACTACTGTATCGCCTTTTTGAGCTAACGGGCCTGCTCCGGGCTTGTTTATAACATAGTATAAGCCAGAATCGGTTTTTGTAACGTTCAACTTCTTATCAGCAATGTAATTTTTGATTTTTACCGGTTCAAGATTTTTTTCAGCCTCGGTAAGGTCTGTCATGTACTTTGTAATTGTCGACTGGAAAACAGCATCAGTCATGGTACCTTTAGGTATTACTTTAATGATCTTTACATCATATATAATAAATTTACCTTTAAAGCCCGGTGGTTTTGGTTGTCTTTTAAATATAGTGTCGGCAGACAGTTTAATAGAAGCGCTATCACCTTCGGCTAACAATTTTACACCGTCAAAAATATCGCCTTTAAATTGTGGTTTTGGTAAAACCATTGGGCTTGGGCGTCCTTGCTCATAAGTGCTTAATAAAACAGAGTCGGCGTCATTTTTAATAACCAAATTGGCTAACACAAAATCGCCTTCTTTAATTTTGGGGCCAGATTTGTCTGTATATATATTATATAGCAATCCGTTTTCTCCCTTTTTGTATCCACCATTACAGCTTGCCAGTCCTATAGCGGCAAGCGTTAAACACATCAGTTTTCTTTTCATTTTTTATTATTGAATTAACAGTTTTTTATATTCGGGTAAAATTAGTTTAAATTGATTTACAACCTCTTGCAAACTTGCCGAAGATTGTCCGCCGGCTGCATTTCTGTGGCCGCCGCCGCTAAAGTACAATTTACAAATCTCATTTGCAGGAAAATCGCCTTTAGATCTTAAGGAAAGTTTTACCTTATCGTCCCTTTCAACTATAAAAGCAGCCAATCTTATGCTTGCAATTGATAACGCGTAGTTAACTATACCTTCCGTATCGCCCGTATTAACGTCGTATTTTTCGATATCTTGTTTATTTACGACAATAATTGCGGTATTAAATTCCGGCAGTACTTCCAGGCAATTAGTCAGGCAATGGCCTAAAAACCGCAGGCGGTTTTCTGAGGCGCTATTATATACCAGTTCGTGTATGCGCGAATTAGGTGCTCCGGCATCAATCAAATCTGCAACAACCCTGTGTACGGCCGATGTAGTATTAGGCAGCCTGAACGATGCAGAATCTGTCATGATACCTGTATACAGGCAAGTAGCTACATCTTTATTTATCAGCGGCTTATTATTAAGTACGTCAACAATAAAGCTGTACACTAATTGTGCAGCAGCACAGGCGTTTATGTCCCAATGGCGGTAATCATCAAAATCCTCAGGTTCGAGGTGATGATCTATCATTATTTTATAAGCTTTTGCCGCGCGCACCAGTTCGCCCATTTCATTAATGCGGCTCAGGTTATTAAAATCGAGGCAAAAAACGATATCGGCATCGGCAATTAATACAGCAGCTTCTTCTTTCTTATCTGTGTAGATCATAACCTCTTCATTACCCGGCATCCAGCTTAAAAAGTCAGGATAATCTGTCGGGGTAATTACGATGGTATGATGCCCTTGCTGTATTAAATAATTATATAACCCTAAAGACGAACCCATAGCATCGCCATCAGGTTTATGATGGGTGGTGATAACTATTTTTTGGGGCGTGGCTAAAAGATTATTAAGCGCGGTAATATCTAACATTAATTTTTAAAAAAGAGTTGCAAAGCTATATAAATAAATATTAAAGCATTCATAAATTAATGAAAAAAGCTTTAGCGTTCGGTTGCAAAAGCCTACTTTTGCACAATTATTTACAAAATGGGGATTTTATATACACCCCAAAACGGGATAACCCCAAACAAAAACACAAATGGCAAGTAATAGAACATTTACAATGATTAAACCCGATGCTGTTGCCAATGGCCACATCGGTGCAATTTTAGATAAGATCACCAAAAACGGATTTAAAATAGTTGCTTTAAAACTTACAGCATTAAGCGCAGAAAAAGCAGGCGAATTTTATGCAGTGCACAAAGAGCGTGGATTTTATAAAGACTTGGTTGCCTTTATGTCATCAGGCCCTATTGTAGCTGCTATATTAGAGAAAGACAATGCTATTGAAGATTTTCGTAAACTAATTGGCGCTACAGATCCTTCTAAGGCAGAGCCGGGAACTATACGTAACCTTTTTGCAAAATCAATTGATGCAAACGCGGTTCACGGATCAGACTCTGACGAAAATGCTGAAATTGAAGGAAATTTTTACTTCTCGGCTTTCGAGAGAGTTTAAAAATTGCCCCATACGAAAAACGGTTTCTAAAAGTTTCATTTTTTGCTGACTTTTAGAAACTTTTTTTGTTATATGCTTGTAATCTATATATTTAATTGATAGATTTACATCATAATGCCCATTTAAGCTTGGTACGATAGTTGCTTTACTTAATAGCATTAAAAAAGATAACGATGAAACCAATACTCAGATTATTCCTTTACGTGCTTATTGTAGGTGTAGTGGTGCTGGTTCATGCCCTGTTTTTTATCCATCACCCACCAGAAGTACAACTTGCGTTTTTAACGCCGGGGATTACCTTGATCGCGTATTCTATTATTCGTGATGATTTGTACAAAAGGCCTACGTTACGCTGGGCTAGAGAAAGATAATCTCTTCAATTAACACACTTTTAGCTTCATTATTAATTTTCTCGATTATCTGCGAGCGAATCATCATTAGTTCGTTTTTAATTACCGACGACTCGATACGTAGAAAAAGTTTCTTATCGTGTATAAATAATTCCTTAGTGCGATTAGCTACAGATTTCCCCACAAGCTCGGGCCATTGAGCCAAAATGCCTGTTTCGTCAAACTTTCGTTTAATTTTATAAACCTGCATCATTTGTTCTATCGCTTCTTTTAGCGTTTTGTCATTAGCTTTACGCATCAATTGCCCCCTCTTTTACTTTAAATATACGGATAGGCACATTCATACCGTCAAAAATATTTCTTACCCGTGCGTCGCTTGTATCCGTAATAAATACTTGCCCAAAATCATTATTTGATACCATTTGCATCAGCTTGGTAACGCGCTTATCATCCAGCTTATCAAAGATATCATCAAGCAACAACAAAGGTTTAAATCCTTTTTGCTGATCAAGAAAACTATACTGCGCCAGCTTAAGGGCTATTAAGAAGGATTTTTGCTGCCCCTGCGAGCCAAACTTTTTCATCGGCATCCCGTGGATGGTAAACTGCAGTTCATCCTTATGGATCCCCATCGTAGTACGTTCCAGCGCACGGTCCTTCTCCATGCTTTTCTTAAGCAGCACCGCAAAATCATCATTTAATAATTGCGACTCATATATAAACTCCACCTGCTCGGCATTATCGCTTAAAAACTGGTAGTGCTTATTAAATATAGTAGTGAAGGTTTCCATAAACGCGCGGCGCTTGTTAAATATGCGGTTACCAGATACTATTAATTGTTCGTCTAACACCTCCAACAAACTGGGGTCGTACCGCCCCGTATCGGCAATAAGCTTTAAAAGCGCGTTGCGGTTTGTTAATACTTTATTATAGGTTATCAGTTCGTCAAGATACTGGTTATCGGTTTGGGATATTACGTTATCAATAAATTTCCGCCGCTCTTCACTGCCTTCTATAATAATGCTGATATCGTAAGGTGATACCATTACCAACGGCAGTAAACCAATATGATCTGCCAGGCGCTGATAGTCTTTTTTATTTCGTTTAAATTGTTTTTTTTGATTTCGTTTTACCGAGCAGGCCACAGCTTCCTGCTGCTCATTTTTACTGAACTGGCCGGTGATGATGAAGAAGTCGGTGCCTTGTTTTATCTGCTGGCTGTCAATAGGATTGAAATAGCTTTTACATAACGACAGGTAATGAATAGCGTCCAGCAAATTGGTTTTACCCGCGCCGTTATCTCCCAAAAAAGCGTTTACCCCTTCGCTAAAAGACAGTTCGGCTTCTTCATAGTTCTTAAAATTAATTACTGATAGCTGTTTCAGATACATAAGGATGCACCAAATTTAGCAATTACCCCATGCTTTCTGCGCTTATAACACATTAAAAAAATCGATGTCATTTATTAGTAAAAAAACCTGTTGTTAAAACTTTATAAAAAGTGTAGTTTTGCAACCTTTAATTTAGAATAGAAATGTCAAAAACACCCGAAGCTACTACTGTACAGGTAAAAGACGACAACCTTGCACAAGTAAGTAAATTTACACGCGAGAATCAAAAAAGCTTAATATTTATAGCTTCGGCTATAGTAGCCATGATATTGGTATATGTGCTTTACCAAAAATTATATTTAGCGCCAAGAGAAGCTAAAGCTGCCGACCAAATGGCCATGGCACAGGACTTTTGGGCAAAAAAAGATTGGGATAAAGCTATAAAAGGCGATGCCGGTTACCCGGGATTTGAAAAAATTGTTACCGAGTATAGCAATACCAAATCTGCAAACCTGGCTTGTTATTACTTAGGTGTTGCTTATTTAAACAAAGGCGAATACCGTAAAGCCATAGAGAACCTTAACAACTACCGCGGCGACGACGTAATGGTTGCAGCCGAAGCATATGGCAGCACCGGCGACGCTTACGTTGAGTTAAAAGATTACAGCAATGCAGCATCATACTTCAAAAAAGCGGTTGATAAAGCAAGCAATAACTTTTTATCGCCTTTATACTTAAAAAAATTAGGTTTGGTTTACGAAGCGCAAAACGACAACAAAGCTGCCGTTGATGCTTATAAATCAATCAAAAAAGATTACCCAACCAGCACTGAAGCTCAAAGCATAGACGAGTACATTGCTCGTGTAGAAGCTAAGTTATAAAGATTAGTGATTGAAGATTAAAGATTAGTAACAGCGATAAGCAACCAATCTTTAATCTTCAATCTTCAATAACTACTCACCATGGCCACCCAGCTTAAAAATTTATCAGACTTTTCGGGGATAATAATACCCTCGGCTGCGCCGTATAGTTTTGGCATTGTGGTTGCCGAGTGGAATACTGAGATAACCGGGGCCTTATATGAAGGTGCTTACAAAAGCCTTTTAGCACATGGCGCCGCAGCTGATCACATCCAAACCTACGCGGTGCCCGGCAGCTTTGAACTAACATCTGGCGCCGACCTGCTTTTAAAAAATGGCAAGTTTGATGCAATAATTTGCTTGGGCTGCGTTATACAGGGAGAAACAAGACATTTTGATTTTATTTGCGATGCCGTAGCTAACGGATTAAGCAATGTTGCTATAAAGTATTCAAAACCTGTTATATTTGGTGTATTAACTACCGACAATCAGCAGCAAGCTATTGACAGGGCTGGTGGCAAACACGGAAATAAAGGTGATGAAGCGGCAATAACAGCAATAAAAATGGCCGATCTTGCTAAAACTTTAGAAAGTTAATTTCCGTATAAAAGAAATAATATAGATATTAGTAAAATGAGAAAAGCATTATATATAGCACTTTTGGCTTTAACCTTGGGCAGCATCATTACTTCATGCTCAAATAAAATCTGCCCTGCTTATAACTCTTACCCAAGAGGACGCAGATAATTCCCCTTTCTTTTTCCGGCTTGCTTAAAACAATTATTTGTTTGACTTTGTAATTACTTTGAAGGCGATTGGCTTTATTACCTTTGCAGGATATGACGTGGATACAATTAGAGTCGGCAGAACAGCTTAGTAACATTAAACAACAACCGGGCTATAGTTTAATTTTTAAACACAGCACCCGCTGCTCTATCAGCATGATGGCTAAAAGGCGATTTGAGTTAGACTGGGAGAATTTACCAAAAGAAATACCGCTGTATTTTTTAGATCTGATACAGCATCGCGATATATCAAACCAAATTGCCCAGGTATTCCAGGTGCACCACGAATCGCCCCAACTATTATTAATTAAAGATGGTGAGTGTATACTTGATCAATCGCATGGCGAGATCTCTGTTGATGATACGTTGGTGGAGATAAGTTAAAAGTCAAAATTAAAAAGTCAAAAACTGACTTCCTGATAATTTTTGATGACTTTCTCTTATTTTTTGAATTTTTACTTTTAACTTTTGACTTTGCGCTGTTAAGCGCATTTTAACTACTTTTGTTTCATGATCGAATTGCCGGTAGTAGCTGTTGAACAAAAACAACGCAAGCCAGATTGGCTTAGGGTAAAACTTCCTGTTGGGAAAGAGTACGCCCATGTGCGCAGTTTGGTTGATACGCATAAACTGCACACCATTTGCGAAAGCGGCAACTGCCCTAACATGGGCGAGTGCTGGGGAGCAGGCACGGCAACGTTTATGATATTGGGTAACATCTGCACCCGTTCATGTTCTTTTTGCGCGGTGGCAACCGGCAGGCCGTTGGCTGTTGATACGGATGAGCCTAATCGCGTAGCCAATTCGGTTAAACTAATGCAGGTTAAGCATTGCGTAATTACTTCAGTTGATCGCGATGATTTGAAAGATGGCGGTTCTATTATTTGGGCCGAAACGATAAATGCCATCCGCAGAGAAAGCCCTGAAACTACTTTAGAAACTTTATTGCCAGATTTTAGAGGACAATGGGATAACCTTGCCCGGGTATTAGAAACCCGCCCCGAGGTAGTGTCGCACAATCTTGAAACTGTAAGGCGATTAACAAAAGAAGTACGTATACAGGCAAAATACGACCGCAGCCTTGAAGCGTTAAAGCAAATATCGGCGTCGGGGTTACGCACAAAATCGGGCATTATGCTGGGTTTGGGTGAGAAGGAAGAGGATGTTTTGGAAGCAATGGATGATCTGTTTGCGGCAGGTGTACATATATTGACTTTAGGTCAATATTTACAGCCAACACGCAGTCACCACCCGGTGATAGATTGGATTCATCCGGATCAATTTGCTTTTTACAAACAAATTGGGTTAGATAAAGGTTTCAAGTATGTAGAGAGCGGACCGTTGGTGCGTTCATCGTATCATGCTGAGAAACACTTATTTGAAATCTAACAATTCCTTTATATCTTCACCGACTTGAGCAAGAAAATAAAACTTTCAGAAGAAGAGCTGGTGCTTGCACTAAGTAACCGTGAGAAGATTGCTATTGAAGCGTTATACGATATGTACTCGGCTTCTTTATTTGGTGTTATCTCACGGATCGTTATTGACGAGGCCACGTCTGAAGATGTTTTACAGGAGACTTTTGTAAAAATCTGGCACTCGTTTCCGAGTTATAGTGCCGATAAAGGCCGCTTATTTACATGGATGGTAAATATCGCGCGAAACCTGTCAATAGATAAGCTAAGATCCAAGGATTTTAAGAATCACAACAAAAACCAAGAGTTAGAAAATAACGTAACTTTCATTGACGAACAAAAAAACACAGTTTACAATCCCGAGTTACTGGGAATAAAGGATCTGGTGCAGAAACTTAAGCCCGAACAAAAATCCATCCTTGATCTGGTATATTTTAAAGGTTACACCCATGTTGAAGCTGCCGACGAACTCGGCATCCCATTGGGTACCATTAAAACCCGTTTACGGATGGCAGTAATTGAACTCAGGAAAAATTTTAATTGAGGAGCCGAGTGGAAGACGTAAAAACATTTATTGAATCAGGCATCTTAGAGCTTTACGTTCTGGGTGACGTCTCTCCTGCAGAAAGGCAGCAGGTTGAGGCTATGGTTCAAAAATATCCGGTTGTGAGGGCAGAATTAGGAGAGATGGAAAAGGCGCTGGAATCATACGCATTGGCCAACGCAATAAAACCTTCAGAAAATCAACGTAATAAAATATTAAACAGCCTGGTTACCAATTTAGCCGACGACAGTACTTTTAAATCTAAAAAAGAAGAAGCTGCCGTTGTAGCTATGCCTGTGCGACAAACCAGCAATTTTTACAAGTATGCCTTTGCAGCAAGTGTAGCTTTACTAATTGGCAGCTTGCTTGCTATGTATAATTTAAACAGCCAGTTACAACAGAAAAAAGAAGAACTGGTTGCTATGAATACCCAGAACCAACGCTTTAGCAAAACTGTTGGTTATATGAACGATGAGCTTGGCGTTTACCGCGATACTACCTATAAATTATTCAAGCTTAAAGGAACCAAAAACTTACCGCAAGGGGGCTTAACGCTTGCCTGGAATCCGATAAAAAAGAAAGTGATGATTAACCTGGCAACTTTAAACATGCCTGAGAATGATAAAGACCATCAATACCAGCTATGGGCTATAGTGGCCGGCAAACCGGTTGATTTGGGTGTCTTTGATAAAGCAGCTGCCGACAACGCAAGTATAAAAGCAATGAAATCTGTTTCTTCGCCAGCAATGTTTGCAGTAACCTTAGAACCAAGAGGTGGCAGTATAAATCCAACTATGGACAAAATGATGGTTGCAGGGGCTGTTAACCTGTAATTGGGCAATTTTAACAAAATTTAACAAATCAGGTTGTAACTAATCGATACTCATATACGTCTTATAGAAAACAAAGCAAGTATTAGTTCTTTATAAGATCAGTTAATAAGTTAATTAAAAAGAGGCCGTATAATACTTGCGGCCTCTTTTTTTATGCCAATAATTTGGCCATGGTTATTGGTAACTGTTTAGCCAATTGGCCGGGCAAAACCACATTCATTCTATTAGGCAAGGCTAATTCGTCGCCTGCTTTACCGTGGATGTACACGCCTATAATACAGGCTTGTTCTGCTGTATATTTTTGTGCTAACAGAGAAGCTATAACCCCGGTCAGCACGTCGCCCATACCACCGGTTGCCATAGCCGGGTTACTGGTTGAGTTGAAATACACCTTACCTTCGGGCGTTGCCACCAACGTATAATCATTTTTTAAAACGATATTAATATTATGCTGCTTAGCCATTTCCATACTGCGTTGCAGCCTTTGCCACCAGTTAGCGTGTTTACCAAACAGACGGTCAAACTCTTTCATGTGCGGGGTTAAAATACTCCCGGCGGGCACCTTGTTCCAAAGCGTTGGGTTACCGGCTAAAACATTTAAAGCATCCGCATCAATAACTACCGGGTTTTTATAATTATCAAAAACCTCGTTCAATAAAGCCAGGGTTGATCTGTCTTTTCCTAACCCCGGGCCTATGGCTATCGTGGTAAATTTATCCCATTCTGCATGGGGCAGTTCATCTCCTTTCCTTACTATCGCCATAACTTCGGGCAGGTATGTATTTAACGCTGTTAGTCCGCTTTCTGGTACGCACGCGGTAGTTAAGCCCGAGCCTGCATACACACTTCCGGCCGAGCTTAACAGCGCGGCGCCCATTGTTTCCGGCTGCCCGGCTATAATTAATGCATGCCCGTAAGTTCCTTTGTTGCTGAAATGCTTACGCGGTTTTAATAAACTTTTAATATCCTTATCGACTATAAATTGGTAAGGCGATTTTAGCCACTGTATAAAATCATCATCCAAACCAATATTCACCACCTCCCAGCACTTAATATACGGTGCAGATTCAGGCAGTAAAAAATTGATCTTAGGTTGTTGGAAGGTGACAACCAGGTCGGCTTTTATAACGGTTGCATCTGCGTCCATTTCGCCGTCGGTAAAAAAACCGGTGGGTACGTCAACCGCTACTACCGTTTTGTCTGCTTCGTTTATAAATTCGGCCAACCGTTTATAGTCGCCGGCTAACGGCTTGTTCAAACCACTGCCTAACAGGGCATCGATAATGATCTCACTTTTCTCAACCGGGAATGCACCCTCAGGCTTAAGCTCGCGCAGGTCTAATCCCATATGGATAATACGGGCAAGGTTGACATCAAAATCAGGCGAAGATTTTTCAGAGAACCGGGCTATTTTAACATCGATATTGAAATATTTATGGCTGTATAACATTCGCGCAATAGCCAGGCCATCGCCCCCGTTATTGCCGGTACCGCAATAAATGCTGATGGTCAATCCCTTATCCGGGAAATGATTAATAAACCAGCCCACAAATGCTTTTGATGCGCGTTCCATTAAGTTTACAGAACTTATAGGTTCGTTAGCAATTGTATGGGCATCCGCTTCGCGAATTTGTTGGGCAGTTAGCAAGGATAGCATATGTTATAAATTTAAACTTTATAACTTTTGTTTTATAATAGTTTTTTGAGGAAGAACGCGCGCCGTTTACTCACCCCGACTACGCTGCGCTGGTCGACCCTCTCTTCGCCTTTGGCGGAAAGAGGGTTTTATATTTTAACAAACTTTTGCCCTCTTTCCCGCTTGCGGAAGAGAGGGCCGCGCTCGTAGAGTCGCGGGGTGAGTCCTCGCCGAGTGTACAGCTAAACCTCCATGCCATAATTTCACAACAAACTCTTAAATTGCACTAAACTATTCCCTGCACAATGAAAGTACTTTTTACGCTATTGCTGATCCCCGTTTGCTCGGTTACCTTCGCTCAAAAACTGGAAACCCTTACTGTCGAAAAAATAATGCGCGATCCTAAATGGATCGGAGTGGCACCGTCGGCTATCCGTTGGAGCAACGATAGCAGGAACATCTATTTTAACTGGAATCCAACCAGTGCAGATCGTGACGAATTGTATACCATAACGCCCGCCAATACCAAGCCCCAGAAAGTTAGTATTGCGGATCAGCGTAATATTACGCCTGAACGCGCCACTTGGAATAAAAAGCATACTGCCATACTTTACGCTAAAAATGGCGACATCTATCTTACCGATATTAAAACCAATAAAACACAACAGCTGACCAATACTGTCGAAATTGAAGGCGGCGCAACATTTAGCGGCGACGAAAGCAAAGCACTCTTTACACGTGGCGACAATTTATACTCGCTTAAACTAAACGGCGGTGAGCTGGTACAATTAACCAACTTTACCCATGCTACAGCAGGTGTTGCACCGGCAGTCATAGCCGGCCCACCGGCCGGAAGGCGTGGCGGGGGCGGACAAGGTGCTGTGGCCGGCGCACGTGTACAATCAACAGGTAACGCGCAGGACCGGTGGCTAAGAGCACAGCAACTGGAGCTGTTTGACATTATTAAAGTAAAAGACAAAGACCGCAAGCTGGATTCGGCTGCGCGGAAGGATTTTGAAGTTAAGCGACTGAAAGATATATCAGTAGGCGATCAGCAGGTTAACAGTGTTACGCTAAGCCCCGATGGCCGTTTTATAACCTATACATTAGTGAAGCCTGCTACTGATACTAAGAGCGCTATTGTGCCTAACTATGTAACAGCTTCGGGTTTTACTGAGGATATCCCTAACCGCACCAAGGTTGGTGTGGCGCAGGATGTTTATGAGTCGTTTGTATTTGATACGCAGCGCGATACTGTTTATAAGATCAATACCACTACCATTCCGGGCATCAAGGACATCCCTGCTTATTTTAAGGATTACCCTAAGGAACTGGAGCGTCGCACCCGTTTGAATGAGGACAGGAAAGTATTTATGCGCTCGGCCTATTGGAACGAGGATAGCAAGTACGCCGTAGTAGTAATAAGCGCACAGGATAATAAGGACCGCTGGATAATGAAGCTTGACCCCACAACCGGCGCTTTATCCATACTTGACCGCGAGCATAACGATGCCTGGGTTGGCGGCGCAGGTTCACGCAATTTTGGTTGGTTGGACAATACGCACTTTTATTATGAAAGCGAAGCCAGCGGATATGCTCATATCTATGTAGCCGATGTGACCGACGGCAGCAAAAAGCAGCTCACCATAGGTAACTGGGAAGTACAAACCCTGCAATTATCAAACGATAAGAAGACGTTTTACTTTACTGCCAATATGGAGCATCCGGGTATCACACATTTTTACCGGTTGCCGGTTACGGGTGGTGTACCGGTTAAACTAACCTCGATGAAAGGCGGCAACGTGGTTGCCTTATCGCCCGATGAAAAATGGCTGGCTATCAACTATTCGTATGCCAATAAGCCGGGCGAACTGTATGTACAGGCTAATAAGGCAGGCGCAGCAGTTGTCCAGGTTACCCATTCAACTACCGAAGAGTTTAACTCCTACCCATGGAAGGATCCGCAGCTTATTACCTTTAAAAACCGTTATGGAAGCGATGTATATGCGCATTTGTACCTGCCTGCAAAGCCCGATCCGGCTAAGCCTGCTGTAGTGTTTGTACATGGCGCTGGCTACCTGCAAAACGTAAGTTACGGGTGGAGCAGCAGCTACTTCCGCGAGTATCTGTTTAACAACATGCTGGCCGATAATGGTTATACCGTATTAGATGTAGATTACTCGGGCAGCGCGGGTTATGGACGCGATTGGCGCACCGCCATTTACCGCCATATGGGTGGTAAGGACCTAACGGACCAGGTTGATGGCGTAAAGATGCTTGTCGAAAAGTACAGTGTCAATCCGAAGCATGTGGGTTTATATGGAGGATCGTACGGCGGGTTTATTACGCTGATGGGTATGTTTACCGCTCCTGAGACCTTCGCTGCGGGCGGTGCCATCCGCTCGGTAACCGACTGGGCGCATTATAACCATGGTTATACCGACAATATCCTGAACGAACCTTATAATGATGAGAAGGCGTATCGCCTAAGCTCGCCTATTTACTTTGCTGATGGCTTAAAAGGCAACCTGTTAATGCTGCATGGCATGATAGATCAGAATGTAAATTACCAGGATATCATCCGCCTTACGCAGAAACTGATTGAGTTGCATAAAGAAAATTGGGAACTGGCGTCATACCCGGTAGAGGATCATGGCTTTGTGCAGCCCAGTAGCTGGACGGATGAATACAAGCGAATTTATAAACTATTTGAGCAAACATTGAAGGCTAAGTGATCCACTTTAAAAAGTGGATCACCTGGATCACTCTTTTTTAATAATATATTGTAAATAAGCAGCTTAACTTTATGAGCGGATCACGGTGGATCACTCTTATTCGTCAGAATTTTTAAACGTGAATGTTAATTAAGATATTGATAATCAGCATAGTTCAAAACAGGCCATTTTTGACCCATTTTTAGGGAGTGGATCACTAAAAGTGGATCGCCTTATTCGTCAGGATGTTTATGTGTGAAATTTATTTAAATAATTGACAATGAATAGATTGAAGATAAGAACGGCAAAGCGAGCAGGACATACCCCTGCCCCCTCTCAAGGGGGGAATCGCACGGGCCTTAGCTTTTTATTGCTCGTTTTAATGATAATCACCTTCGGTTGCAGGCATGCGCCGTCGGCAACAGCCGTACACATCAGCCTAACAGACAGCAACAAATCTTTAAAAATAACAGGCATCAACCCGGTAATTTTAAACGACATTAACCGCGATACCGTTAAAAACTGGCAAAGCCTTTTTGCTATCTATCGCCTGCCGGCAGATACAGATGCTAAAGATTACCAGCCAATTCAACCCGGCCAGTATCGGCTTAAAGACAGCGCCGTAGTGTTTACGCCCGATACTCCTTTTGTTAAGCAACAAACCTATTTTATGCGCTACTATAACTATGCAGGCAATAAAAGTATCTGGGATTACGTGCAGGGCAAAACCACCAAAGGGCAATTACATTATACCGATTTGATTTTTAAGCAATAAACGCTTTGAGAATTTCATAATATTCACTATATTTGCATCCAATTAAGACTGAGGGGGCCATTTGCCCCCTCTTTTAGTTTACCTATCATTCCGGTAACGGAAAAAGAGAGGCATATATGAATATTGAAAAAAGGGTTGTTGAGTTGGTTGGGGAAAAGATTGCTGAGATAGAGCGTCCGGACCTGTTTTTAGTTAGTGCTAAGTTATTACCTAACGGAAAACTGATGGTACTGGTTGATGGTGATAACGGAATTGGAATAGCCGAGTGTGCGCAGATAAGCCGTTATGTTGGCTTTAAGCTGGAAGAAGAGGATGTTATAAAAACAGCCTATAACCTGGAGGTTTCATCGCCGGGGATTGATTTCCCGCTTAGCATGACCAGGCAGTATACCAAAAACATAGGCCGCGACCTGGCTATTAAAATGGCCGATGGCAGCAAACGCGAGGGCACTTTAAGAGCAATCACAGAAGATGCCGTAATGATTGACGAAACAGTAAAAGAAAAAGGGAAAAAGGCTGCTATTATTGAAAGCGTTATCCCGATAGAGCAAATAACAGAAACAAAGGTTGTAATTTCATTTAAGTAAGAGAATGAGCAATATTAATTTAATAGATTCTTTCCAGGAATTTAAAGATTTCAAAAACATCGATCGTCCAACGATGATGAGCGTGCTGGAAGATGTTTTCAGAAGCATGATCCGCAAAAAATACGGAACTGACGAAAACTGCGACGTAATTGTAAACACCGACAATGGTGACTTGGAGATTTGGCGCACACGTGTGGTAATGGAAGATGGTTTTAGCGAGGATGACGACCTGGAGATTGAGTTAAAAGAAGCAAAAACGCTTGATCCGGATCTGGAAGTAGGTGATGACTATATCGAGCTGATAACTTTAGAGAGCTTTGGCCGCCGTGCAATTTTAGCTGCACGCCAGACATTGGTATCTAAAATTTTAGAATTAGAGAAAGACGAGATCTTTAAAAAATATAAAGACCGCGTTGGCGAGATTGTTACCGGTGAAGTTTACCAGGTTTGGAAAAAAGAAACTTTGGTTTTGGATGATGAAGGCAACGAGCTTTTATTACCAAAAACAGAGCAGATCCCGGCTGATTACTTCAAAAAAGGTGATAGCGTTAAAGCTATTGTTTACAAGGTAGACATGCTTAACAGCAACCCTAAGATCATTATATCACGTACCGCTCCTGAGTTTTTACAGCGTTTGTTTGAGCTGGAAGTACCTGAGATTTTTGATGGTTTGATCACGATCAAGAAAATTGTACGCGAGCCGGGCGAAAGAGCCAAGGTAGCTGTAGAATCATACGATGACCGTATTGACCCGGTAGGTGCCTGCGTAGGTATGAAAGGGTCACGTATTCACGGTATCGTGCGCGAATTGAAGAATGAAAATATTGATGTTATAAACTATACCAACAATATCCAGTTATATATACAACGTGCTTTATCGCCGGCTAAGATCACCTCTATTAAATTAGATGATGAGAAAAAAACAGCTGCAGTGTACTTAAAGCCCGATCAGGTATCATTAGCTATCGGTCGTGGCGGCCATAACATTAAGCTGGCAGGTAAACTTACAGGTTATGAAATTGATGTTTACCGCGAGGCTGATGAGCATGATGAGGATGTGGATATTGAAGAATTTTCTGACGAGATTGAAAGCTGGATCCTTGACGAATTTAAACGAATTGGTTTAGATACAGCAAAATCAGTTTTAGCATTAACAGTAGGCGAACTGGTTAAACGTACAGATTTAGAAGAGGAAACAGTAAAAGAAGTACTATCAATATTGCAGGCAGAATTTGAATAAAAGGAATTAAGCAAAATTAAAATCGTATTTTTGCATAAAATAAGCAGAGAAAGAATTAATAAATGTCAGAAGACAAATCGATAAAATTAATAAAAGCAGTAAAAGAGCTTAACATTGGTATGGGTACCATTGTTGATTTTTTAGCTACGAAAGGCTATAAGGTTGATAAACAACCTATGGCAAAGCTGGATAACGACATGTACAGTGCCTTGTTAAAGGAATTTGCTGTTGATAAAAGCATTAAGGAAGAAGCAAAGCAGATCAGTATCGGCAAGATACGTAAAGACGAAGCCGCGGCTATTCCTGACAGGCCGGTTGAGACACGCCGTTCAAGGGATTTCGAGAACGAAGAGATCCTTATAAAGAACGCCGGTAATTATACCGCGCCATCCACTCCTGCACCAGCCCCGGTTGAAACACCGAAGCCCGCACCTGCTCCTGCCCCAACACCTGCAAAGGTTGAGGAAGTTAGCGGTGATTCGCTTCCTGGTGTTAAGATCGTTGGTAAGATTGACCTTAATAACTTAGGCGCCAAACCGGTTGAAAAAGCTAAAGAGGAAGCTCCGAAGCCAGAACCTGTTGCCGAAGTTAAAAAAGTGGTTGCTCCGGAAGCTCCAAAAGCAGAAGAAGTAAAAGCACCGGAACCGGTTGCTGAAGTAAAAAAAGAAGTTGCTCCGGAAGCTCCAAAGGCTGAAGAAGTGAAAGCTCCTGTAGCTGCTGCTCCTGTCGTACCAACACCGGCACCCGCTGGTACAGGCGATGAAGAAGGCGGCGACCCGGATGTGATAAGAGCTAAAGCCGAGCGTTTAAGCGGCCCTAATATTATTGGTAAGATAACTTTACCTGTTACGCCAAAACGTAACCCGGTAGCGTCATCATCAAACACCAACGCCGATCATAAACGCAAGCGCAAACGTAAAGACGGGCCAGGCCAGGGACCAGGTGGTGGCAACACCCCTAACCAACAGCAAGGTACTAACCCTGCCGGTGGTAACGCGCCGCAAGGTGGCGGTAACAATACCGGTAATAACAATGCAAACCGTCCTGATTTTAGAAATCGCCCTAACAATACAGGTGGTGGTTATCAAGGCAATCGCCCTAATAACAACTTTAACCGTAATGCCCCGGCAAATACCGGCCCTAAAGAAGAGCCAACCGAAAAGGATATACAAGATCAAATTAAGGCAACACTTGCCCGTTTAAGCGGCGCAGGTAAGTCTGGTAAATTTGCTCAGCGTGCTAAGTTCCGTCGTCAAAAACGTGACGATGTAGCTGCCAATGCCGATGAACTGGCAATGGAGCAGGATGCACAATCAAAAGTATTAAAGGTTACAGAGTTTGTTACGGCTAACGAGTTAGCTATAATGATGGATGTATCTGTTACGCAGATCATCTCAACCTGTATGAGCCTTGGTATGTTCGTATCCATCAACCAGCGTTTGGATGCCGAAACCCTAAGCATTGTTGCTGATGAGTTTGGTTACCAGGTTGAATTTGTAAAACCACAGGATGAAGAGTTTATCTTAGATCAACCGGACGCTCCGGAAGATCTGATCCCACGTGCACCGATTGTGACCATAATGGGCCACGTAGATCATGGTAAAACATCGTTGTTGGATTTTATCCGCAAAACCAACGTAATAGGTGGTGAAGCAGGTGGTATAACCCAGCACATTGGTGCTTACGAAGTAACTTTACCTGATAACAAAGGAAAAATAACATTCCTGGATACACCGGGCCACGAAGCGTTTACCGCTATGCGTGCCAGGGGTGCACAGGTTACAGATATTGTAATTATTGTTATTGCTGCTGATGATAGCGTGATGCCACAAACCCGCGAGGCCATAAACCACGCGCAGGCTGCAGGTGCACCAATTATCTTCGCGTTCAATAAAATTGATCGCCCGGGTGCTAACGCCGATAAGGTGCGTGAGCAACTATCAGCCATGAATATTTTGGTTGAAGAGTGGGGTGGTAAATATCAAACACAAGAAATTTCGGCAAAAACAGGTTTAAATATCGAGTTGCTGTTAGAGAAAGTATTGTTAGAAGCCGAGTTGCTTGAACTTAAAGCTAACCCTAATAAACGTGCCGTAGGTACTGTTATTGAGGCTGCTTTAGATAAAGGCCGTGGTATTGTAACTACTATATTGGTGCAAGCCGGTATGTTAAAAGTAGGCGACCCAATTTTAGCCGGTTGCTATAGTGGGCGTGTTAAAGCGTTAACTAACGAGCGTGGCCAAAGGGTTGAGTCGGCAGGGCCATCAACACCGGTACAGGTGTTGGGTATGCAAGGCGCACCTACAGCGGGTGATAAATTTAACGTGTTAGAGACCGAGGTTGAAGCACGCGAAATTGCTAACAAGCGCTTACAATTACAACGCGAACAAGGTTTACGTACACAGAAACACATCACTCTTGATGAGATTGGCCGCCGTTTGGCAGTTGGTAACTTTAAGGAACTTAACATTATTGTTAAAGGTGACGTGGATGGTTCGATCGAAGCGTTATCCGATTCGTTATTGAAACTATCAACCGAGCAGATCCAGGTTAACGTGATATCAAAAGCAGTTGGTCAGATCTCTGAATCAGACGTATTGCTGGCATCAGCATCTGATGCGATCATCATTGGTTTCCAGGTACGCCCTTCAGGTGGTGCCCGTAAACTGGCCGAAGCCGAGCAAATTGATATCAGGCTATACTCTATCATCTACGATGCGATCAACGAGATCAAAGCGGCGATGGAAGGTATGTTGGCACCAACATTCGAAGAGAAAATTGTTGCTAACGTAGAGATCCGCGAGACATTCAAGATCAGCAAGGTTGGTACCATTGCAGGTTGTATGGTGTTAGATGGTAAGATTACCCGTAACAGCAAGATCCGTATAGTACGTGAAGGTGTGGTTATCTACACCGGCGAACTGGCTTCATTAAAACGTTTCAAAGACGATGTGAAAGAAGTATCCGCCAATTACGAGTGCGGTTTAAATATCCAAAACTTTAACAACATTGAAGTAGGCGATATTGTTGAAGCTTACGAAAACGTAGAAGTTAAACGCAAGTTGGCTTAATAGCAAACTTCATAATATAAAAAGGCTCGCTGATATTCAGCGAGCCTTTTTTGTTTTTGGCCTTTTGTCATTCTGAGCATAGCGAAGAATCTTATACGCCATACTTGTCGCGGGTAGAAGATCCTTCGCTATGCTCAGGATGACAAATTTTACAATTCAATTGTCTCTCCAATCCCCGGCAGCTTAATATTTATGCCTGCCTTAATAAACTTAGCAACCGCTTCTTCCTTATCAATAGCAATAACCGGGAAGGTATCATAATGCACCCCGATAACGTTTTTGCAATTAAAAAAATCAGTTGATTTGATGGCGTCATCAACACCCATAGTATAATTATCGCCAATGGGTAGAAATGCCCAGTGAAGGTTTTCGTCGGCCAATAACTTCATATCGTAAGTAAGCGCGGTATCGCCGGCATAATAGATTCTTTTACCGCCCGAATACAAGACAAATCCGGCAGCATTACCACCCGATGAGCCATCAGGCAGCGTACTTGAATGCACAGCGTTTACCATTTTAACCCTGCCGAACTCAAAATTAAAACCGCCGCCAATATTCATACCGTGAGCCTCAATGCCTTGATTGCCCAACCAATTGGCTATTTCGGCAATGCAGATAATTTTTGCACCGCTGCTTTTTTGGATAGCAACTAAGTCGGCAACATGATCGCCATGCCCGTGCGACACCAGGATATAATCAGGTTTTAGGCTATGGATATCAATATCCTTAGCCGCCGGGTTAGGCGTGATGAAAGGATCAAACAAAAGTTTTTTCCCCTCGATTTCAATCATAATGGTTGATTGCCCGTAATACGTGACTTTCATAGCAACTGGTTTTATTTATTAAACATCCCGCCAAGGCCGCCAAACATATCCTTGGTAACGGCCGCCATCTCGCTTTGGCTAACATTGTCGGCCTGCTCCATTGCTTTGTTAATGGCTATCACCATTAACTCTTCAATCTCTTCCTTCTCAGCTTCCTTAAAAAAATCTGCATCAATATTTATAGATTGGATGATTTTATTGCCGGTAGCATTCACGCTTATTTTACCACCCTCGGCAGTACCGGTTACCGTGATACCATCAAGCCTTTGCTTTACTTCGCCTGCTTTTGCCTGTACTTCAAATAGTTTATCAAACATGTTAACTCCTTTATCTTTTTTATAGAACAGTATTTACAGCTTAGTGTTTATGCGTTTTGTGCTTTTTAACGGCGCTGTGTTTGGCTACCGGTCCTTTCTTCTGTTTTTTTAAGGGCTGTTTTTTCTTTTCTATATTAGGGGCCCGTACCTGTTCATCCTCTTCTCCGCCGTCGCGGCCGTAAGCCCCGGCGCGAACTACGGGCATGCCGGTCATTTTAAACAGATCATCAAGGTGCAGCAGGCTACCGTTGGTCATGTTATCAAGCAATATAATTACTACGTCTTCCTTCATATCGCGCAGAAAGTTATGGCGATAGCCATGCCACCAGCCGGTGTGATAAACCACTTTCTCGTTAGGCGCCTCGAACAAATGCCAGCCGTAACCATACCCAAAATGACCGTTCTTTAACGGAACACGGTTGGTATAAGCCGAATCCTGCGTGGCTTGTTTAATGAGCATTCCGGCACGCAGCGCACGATCGAATATAAAAAGATCGCCCACGGTGCTATAAATACCTTTATCGCCAACGGGTCCATCCAGGTAGTTTTGTGCTACCGAGTACCGCCAGCTGTTACGATCGTGCCCCAATACCTTGGTGGGTATTTTATCGTAAGTGGCCTTGGAGTATACATTGGTATGCTTCATGCCGGCGGGCAGAAAAATGTTCTGCATCATATAATCGGCGTACGACATATGTGCAGCCTTCTCTATAATAGAGCCCAGCACCATAAAATTGGAGTTGTTGTAATGGTAACCTTTGTCGGGCACGTTATAACGTGCGGGTTTGTACTGGGCCAGTAAGTCCATCATTTGCTGGTTGGTAACCCCCTTTTTCTGGTCGCGGTGTTCTTTGCGGAAAACATCGTCGATAGCATATACATAGTTGGGCAGGCCCGAGCGGTGCGTAAGCAGCATGCGGATGGTTACGCCATGATATGGAAAATTGGGGAAAAACTGCTGCACGGAATCTTCAAGGCGCAGCTTACCCCGTTCCATTAACTGCAGAATGGCGGTAGCAGTCATAGTTTTACTGATGGACGCCAGTTCAAACTGAGAGTTAAGCGTCAGGCTGTCCTGGTGCGGGTAGTTAGCCCAGCCGAATGCATTTTGGTAAACTATCTTTCCTTTTTTTGCCACCAGTACGTTACCGTTAAAACCGGCTGCCATGTGCAGGTGCTGCATAAAAGCATCTATCTGTTTATCGGCGTTTTTAGGATTATAAGCTAATAAAGCTTTAATATCTAAGGGTTTACTTTTTTCGGCCGGACTAAAAAGTGAGTCGCCGTTTTCGCCGGGAGTAGATGAGCATGATGCTAATACAAGCAGGGTGGTAGTAAGAGCAAACAAGCTTTGTTTCAATAATTTCATAAATAATATACTATCGCGGTAAACGACTGCGAAAATTGGAAAATATAACCCGCGTTTAAACTAAAGTTTTAAACATTTTTATTGTTTTAGTTAATAACGTTGCTAAATTTAAAATATATAAAACCTGGCACTAAAAATTATGCAAACCTATCACAAGTCAATCTTAACACTCGTCCTGCTATTTTGTTCGATAACAATTTTTGCGCAGGAAAATCAGGCGGCTATGGCGCTGCTAAAAGAAGGCACCGCATTACATGATGCCCGAAAATATCCCGAAGCCATTGCCAAGTACGACGAGGCTTTAAAAATTGATCCGAACAATGCAATTATTATATATGAAAAAGCGTTTACCCTATATGCATCGGGTAAGTCAAACGATGCCATTACGATACTTGAAAAACTGGTTACAACCTATAAATCAGCACGGGTATATGCATTGCTGGGTAATATATATGATGAAAGAAAAGATTTTAACAAAGCAATCAGCTATTATACCAAAGGGGTAGCAGTAGCACCAAAAGATGGGAATTTGTGGCATAACTTAAGCGTTTCTTACTTTATCCAAAAAAACTATGCGCAGGCAGAAGCCGCAGCGACAGAGGCTATAAAGATAAATCCAAAGTATGTTAACAGCCAGCGCGCGTATGCTCTGGCCACTTATTACGAAGGCAAGCACATAAACTCGATATTGGCCTGGTGCAATTTCCTGATCATAGAGCCTCAAACACCACGCTCAGTAGAAGCATTGACCTATATAAAACATATGCTTTATTTCAATGTTAAAGGAAATAATATGACGATGGGTGGTACAGACGAGTTAACCAAGTCACAGCAAATGACCATAGCGCTGAGCGTAGCAGGTGGTTTAGGAGTTGCCCAAAAAGCCGCAGAACATAACGGCAAAACGATTACGCCATTAGATTCGCTATCATTACCCTTGCAGTACATTTTTAAAATTGCCGCCGAAAAGAAAGACGCCGGCAACCCGGTTTTTTTTAATAAATATTACGCAGATTTTTTTGGTGCCCTGGCAAACACAGAATATACAAACGCGTTTTATCGTTACATAACTATCAGCGTTTACAGGAATGATAATATTGCCTGGCTTAATGAGCACCAGGATAATTTGAAGGCGCTTATTACCTGGGTAAATACAACTAAACGAGAGACAGAATAAAAATGCAGTTTAAAAAAATTATTACCGCTATACTATTATCATGGCTGTTTACAGCACCATTATTAGCACAGGATACCGACGATCCGGCCACCAACTACAAAGCCGCTTTAGCTTTAGTTGATGCCGGCAAAGGCACCGAGGGCATCCTTTATTTAGAGAAAGTGTTAAAAACGTCATCAACTTATACCAATGCGGCTTATAGTTTATTGGGCAGCATTTACGATAAAAACAATCAGCCCGAAAAAGCGATTGCCGTTTATAAAGACGGGTTAAAAGCCTACCCAAAAGATCAGAACCTTTACTTTAATTTAGGCATAGCCGATTTCCGCGCCAAGTTATATGCCGATGCCGAGCTTGCCGCTATTGAAGCCATAAAGCTGGACCCCAAACATGCCAACAGCCAGCGCTTGTACGGGTTGGTTACCTTCCATCAAAACAAACGATTAAATGCACTGATGGCTTTTTGCAGCTTTTTATTGATAGAACCCAACGGCAGCAAAAGCGATGAAGCCATAACCAACCTGCAAAGCATATTAAAAGGCGGTGTATTAAAGGCCGATGGGCCGGGTAAACTCTCGCCAGCGCAGGCGGCAGAGAATGCCAAATCAAACGCTATTATAAGCGGGGCAATCGCAGCTGCCCAGGCTAAGAGTTTAACCGGTACTGCATTATTAGATTATCAGCTTAAAACCATCTTCACCCAGGCCGGGCTGGCATCAGCAAAAAAAGCCAATAAAACCTTTTTTGATAAATTTTATGCTGATTATTTTTATAAGCTGGCGCAAAGCGGTAACGTGCCGGGACTGACTAAGCTGATAGCGACCAAAGATGTTGATGCTAAGTTGATGGATTGGGTTAAGGGAACGGAGAGAGGTTATTAATAAACTAACCTGTAAGGAATCGCTACCTGGTACGACTACAATGCATTTTAAGCATTATAATGAACCCAAATATCATCATCGTAAAAATAACCTCCATCCAAACACTTGAACAGTGTGCTGCAATATATCCGCCGGCATACAATACCGAACCGTGGAATGATAACTGGACCTATGCAACCGCCTTGGCGCTTTTAACCTGCTATTATAATACCCCCGATTTTATGGGTTGGATCGCACTACAGGACGGTAAAGTAGTTGGCTGCGCAATTGGTAATACAGAGCCTTATTATAGCGGCAATATTTTTATTTTAAAAGAAGTGTTTGTAGCTGTTGATGCCCAGGGATTAGGCGTTGGAAGTGACTTGATGGCAGCGATGAAGGAAACCCTGAAAACAATAAACATCAAAATGATCATCCTATCTACACGAACACCAATTATTGATTTCTACAGCAAATCGGGGTTTAAGGTGATGGATGATGTAAGGACGATGGTTTATGCTTATTAAATCGCGCCTTTTTTGTTCGTCACCAGTTCGCCCATTAATATATCTTTTAACTTACCACGGTTAGCTTTTGAGACCGGTATTTTGGTATTATCCGTCAACAGCAGGCTGCCACCATCTTCGTTTAGCCAGCTTTTAATGTATTGCATGTTTACGAGGTGCGATTGGTGTGTACGCAGGAAATTATGCTCTGTTAATATATCAGCATACTCTTTTAATGTCTTTGAGGTTAGTAACGTCTCGCCCTGCGCCAGCATAAAACGGGTGTAGGTATTATCGGCTTCGCAACGGACAATGTCATTCAGATTTACATAACGCGTTTCGCCAAACATCGGCAGGGCAATGCGCGGGCGCGTTTTGTTTTCATCCTTTAAATAGTCCAACAGATAGCCCAATCGTTCGTTCTTTTGCTTTTGTTGGATGGCCTTTCGGGCCTTATCGATCGCGGCAACCAACTCGCCAATATCAACCGGTTTCAACAGGTAATCCAGCGCGGCGAATTTTACCGCCTGGATGCCATATTGATCATAAGCGGTAACAAAAATTATCTCGAAGTCAATCTTATTTAACTGTTTTAGTAAATCAAACCCCGATCTCTCATGCAACTGGATGTCCAAAAACACTAATTGCGGGCGATGCTGCCTGATAGCTTTTACAGCTTCGTCCACATCGCCAGCGACAGCGCACACCATTATATCCGTGGCATACGTTTTTAGTAAATGCTGCAGGTTTTCCTGGTTGGGTACTTCGTCGTCGACAATTAGCGCTTTCATTTTTTAAAGCCAGTTCTTCAGGTGTATGGTAATGGTTGTTCCTTCGTCCCTTGTTTCTATTTGCAGCAAGATAGTTGATTTTTTATAGATGCTGTTTAGCAATGCCATCCTTTCCTCACATAACTTAATACCCTTGCCGGCGCCTGCAGGTTTGTCAAATCCCTTGCCATTGTCATGTATGGTTAAAGTAATATCGGCCCCAATCTCTTCGATATTAATAGTAACCATGCCTTTGTCTTTAAGCGACGATATACCGTGCTTAACCGCATTCTCGGCAAAGGGCTGCACCAGCATTGCAGGTATTTCAATTTGCCTATCTACATTTTTCGCTACGTTAATACTAAACTGAAAACCGAACCGGGTTTGTTCCATTTGCATATAATCATCCAGCAGGCTTACTTCCTGTTCAATACTTATTAGGTCTTGATGCCCCTCGTCCAGCACATTACGGGTTAAACGGGCAAAGCGACTAAGGTATTTATTGGCATCCTCTATAGCGTTTTTATTGATCAGGTTTTGGATCCCCGCCAGGGCATTAAAAATAAAATGCGGGTTGAGCTGTGCCCTTACGGATTGTAGTTGCAATGTAGCTATCTGTTTATTCTGCGCCTCGCGCGCCAGCTTTTGTTGTTGCCGACGGCGGTACATCATAAACATAAAGCCACCAGTGGTAAGCAATATCAGGATGATGTAGGCGACAGTTTTTTCTGAGATTACACGTTTAACATCTAAAGGCGGTAAAACGGTAAAGCTAATGCTGGTATCCAAATTACGCAGCAGGTACACCGGACTGCCGCCATGGCGATGTATTTTAGGGGTAAAAGTTATTTTATACTTGCCGGGAGTTTTCCAAAACTCTTTATTAAGGTTATAGTTGTTGTTTACCTCACCCAGGTTAATGCTGTCTTTATTCTCGGCTGTTTCCTTTTTAAGGCTTACTTTATAATTATAGCTCCGTTTACCATTTTTTATAAAAAAACTTAAGTTACGTACAGAATCATCTGCTCTGAATTTAATATCGTCCTTTGATGTCGTTTCGATAAAATCTTTTGTAGATACCGGGCGCTCATTAAACTTACCTGTGTGGCGGTCGAAGGCTTTTTCGGTGGTCTGCTGCAAATCAGTTATAAACTTTGCAAACAGCCCATTATCGGCCTGGTGAAACCTTGCACTATAATATTCGATATTCCCCTGGATATTTGCGCGGTCAACTTTTCGCCAGTCTATCATAAACGCGTCCATGTGTCTATAATCATAGATGTTATACATCTCTATTTTTAACACCTGGCCAGGCTTATAATTAAACTTACCCAAATAAGCGTATTTGTATTTACCATCAGCGGTTGTTTTAAATACGGTGGGTTTAGACCATGTTATCAATTCTTTCGCGTCGTTTTGTACAACGTGATATCGATAGGCAGAGGCGTTTTTCTCATCCACATCTAAGGCCGCAAACTCAACAGCGCAGTTACCGTCAATCAGCACCGTCTTAAAAAGTTCGTCGGGGCCCCAGTTTAGGCCTTCATAAATCTCGCTTTTGGTCGCATCTGTTTTAACAAACCTTACACCCAAATTTCCTGAAAACGGGTATTCATAGTAATAATGATCTTTTTTTAACGACACCGCATTACGCTGGCTGTGTATGACATCCCATTCCTTTTTGGTGGCCCTGGTAGTATCAACTAACTTATACCCGGCGTAGGCTTTGTTCTTATAGTATTCTGCTTCCGTCTTAAGCTGGCAAAAAGCACTGATGTAAACCAGCAATAATATAATAGATAAGGCAATTTTTGTGATAAGCGTTTTCATATCTGTACTGCTTTAGTTTTATTTAATGGTATAAAACTGCGCAGTCTGATAAACATACACAACCTACAAACAGTAAACAATACGGATGCAGCAGTATTTGGCGCCTCACCCTGCCCTCTCCAAAGGAGAGGGTTCTTTATTCAAGGTGTTTATTTTTTGCACGATCAAAAAAGCTCCTCTCCTTTGGAGAGGGGTTGGGGTGAGGCTGTAACTTTTTAAACATTAACTTCCATCACACCCATTTTACCCCTACCTTTGCGGCTGAAAATTATACCGCATTATAATGAGTTTCAGAACCGAACATGATACCATGGGCGAGGTACAGGTACCTGCCGACAAATACTGGGGCGCGCAAACAGAAAGATCGCGCAATAACTTTAAGATTGGCCCGGAGGCTTCTATGCCAAAAGAGATCATTGCCGCTTTTGCTTATTTGAAAAAGGCTGCCGCATTTACCAATACTGATCTTGGTGTTTTGCCTGCCGACAAACGCGACCAGATAGCCGCCGTTTGCGACGAGATCTTAGCCGGTGGTTTAGCCAGCGAGTTTCCGTTGGTGATCTGGCAAACAGGCTCGGGCACACAATCAAACATGAACGTTAACGAGGTTATTGCCAATCGTGCACATGTACTGGACGGCAATAAGCTGGGCGAGGGCAAAACCTTTATCCACCCTAATGATGATGTAAATAAATCGCAATCATCAAACGATACTTACCCTACCGCAATGCACATCGCCGCCTATAAAATGGTGATTGATGTGACTATCCCGGGTATTGAAAAACTACGCGATACTTTACAGGCAAAAACCGAAGCATTTAAAAGCGTTGTAAAAATTGGCCGTACGCATTTAATGGATGCTACACCGTTAACATTAGGACAAGAGTTTTCGGGCTATGTATCACAGTTAAACCACGGACTAAAAGCTTTACGTAATACGTTAGATCACCTGTCTGAACTGGCGCTTGGTGGTACTGCAGTTGGCACTGGTATTAACACGCCAAAAGGTTATGATGTTAAAGTAGCCGAATACATTGCCAAATTTACCGGCCTGCCATTTATCACTGCCGAAAATAAATTTGAGGCGCTTGCCGCCCACGACGCTATTGTTGAAACACATGGCGCTTTAAAGCAAATCGCTGTATCATTAATGAAGATTGCTAACGATATCCGCATGCTGGCTTCAGGCCCACGTTCTGGAATCGGCGAGATCCATATCCCTGATAACGAACCGGGATCATCTATCATGCCGGGCAAGGTTAACCCTACCCAAAACGAAGCGGTTACGATGGTTGCTGCACAGGTTATGGGTAATGACGTTACCATCTCCATCGGCGGATCAAATGGCCATTATGAGCTTAACGTATTTAAACCGGTTATGGCGGCTAACTTCCTGCAATCGGCACGTTTAATTGGCGATGCCTGCGTATCGTTTAACGACCACTGTGCTGTTGGCATCGAACCTAACTATGCCGGCATTAAAAAGCATTTAGAAAACTCGCTGATGCTTGTTACCGCGTTAAACCCGCATATAGGTTATGAGGCTGCTGCTAAGATCGCCAAAACCGCTTTGAAAGAAGGCTCATCATTACGCGAAGCGGCAATTGGCCTGGGTTACCTAACCAACGAGCAGTTTGACGCATGGGTTAGGCCTGAGGATATGATAGGTTCATTAAAATAAATTAAAGCGTCATTGCGCGGCCACTCCGCAATCTCCGCGCAATGACGTATCTTATAAATACTGATGCAAAAACCTTTTGCCTTTTACCTTTCAGCCTTTTGCCTCTTAATAGCATCCTGCTCCTTCAACCCGGGCATGCAGGGCAAGGGCGAAACTTATTTACAAGGCGAGTGGCTGCAGGACAGCATCCCCATGCAAAAACAGCTGTTGAGTTATTCGCTATTTAAGTTTAAATTTAGCTGCGACTCGGTTTTTATGGAGATCAGTTCTTTCAGCAAGGTAAACTCGGGGGTAGATAGTTGCATGAATGCCGGGCATTGGAAAGAGTATATTCGTGGCACCTATCATCAAGGCCATGATACCCTGCGCATAAAGGGCAATTTTTGCAATGCCGATTATACGCTGAAAAAACAAGAGGGCTGCTTTCGCTCCGGGCCTTATGAAGAATATTTTAAGGTGAGCAAAAAGGCTGATTCGCTGGTTCAATTTTTAAGTACATCAAACGTTATACCTGTTAACTTACATTTAATTAAACGGATCAGCTGTGATCCAAAACCACTATAGTATGAAATTTAACTTTTTAAAAAAGGCAGCTATCGCGATAGCAATTGTATACGCGCCAATACAAACCATGGCGTGGGGCACCAACGGCCACCGCATTAGCGGCCAGATAGCCGAGGACCATTTAACAGCTAAGGCCCGTTTGGCGATAAAAGCTATTTTGGGTAACGAGTCGATAGCCATGGCCAGCAACTGGGCCGATTTTATAAAGTCTGATCCCGCCTACAGCTACCTATACAACTGGCATTTTGTTGATTTTGAAAGGCCGATGAGCCTGCCCGAAATGACCGAGTTTCTGGAGCACGATAACAGCGTGAATGCTTACACCAAGCTTAAGTTTTTAATAGACGAGCTAAAAAAGAAAACTACTACCAAAGAAAATAAACTGCTTTACCTGCGTATGCTAATCCACATCACCGAGGATATCCACCAGCCAATGCATACCGCGCACGAAAGTGATAAAGGCGGCAATGATTTTAAAGTTAACTGGTTTACCAAGCCAACCAATTTGCACGCTATCTGGGATAGCGAGTTGATCAATTTCCAGGAGTTAAGCTATACCGAATATGTAAGCGCTATTGACCATGCTACTCCTGCACAAATTAAAAACTGGCAGGCTGCCCCGCTTAGCAAATGGATCTTTGAATCAAGCACCCTTGCCGAGCAATTTTACACCGAAATTAAACCCGGCGACACGCTTAACTATAAATACAACTTTACACATTTAGATATCCTTAATCAGCAACTGCTAAAAGGCGGTATAAGGTTAGCGGGATTGTTGAATCAAATTTTTGGTTGATTGAGTTGATTGGGTGAGTTGTTAATTAAGTTAACCACTCACCCAATCAACCATTCACTTAATCAACTATAACAATGAAAATACTAATGGTTTGCCTGGGCAATATTTGCCGTTCGCCGTTGGCGGAGGGGATAATGCAGCACCTGGCCGGTAAACAAGGATTAAACTGGCAGATCGATTCGGCAGGTACGGGCGACTGGCACATTGGCGAAGGCCCCGACCGTCGTTCAGTGCGCGTAGCGCAACAGTTTGGAATAGATATCAGTCAACAAATCTGCCGTCTTTTCCGCCCAAGCGACTTTGATGCATTCGATCAAATCCTGGTGATGGACAAAAGTAATCTCAGCAACATTTTAGCCATGGCCCGTAATGAGGACGACCGCAAGAAGGTATCGTTGTTATTGGTGGACCAAATTGTCCCCGACCCCTATCATGACGACAGGCAATTTGAGCCGGTTTTTAGGTTGATTGAAGAAGGGTGCAAAGCGTTTATCCAACGTTATAAATAGACTTGCGAAGTTTTAAAAACTTCGCAAGTCTTATCTGCACATCTGCACATCAATTAGCTGCCTTATCTAAATATGCGGCCAGCGCGTTAATAGTTGCCGATACTGCGGCTATCTGCTGTTTTGCTTCGGTCCAGTTACGTTCCTCTATCGCTTCACGGATGCCCGGCATTGTTTTTACGCCGTAGCCGGTATAAAAGCCCGGCGCGTAAATGCTATGCTTATACCACGGGCGGCGTGGCAAACCAGCCGGTGCCAACAATTGTTGCTCGGCCTTGTAAATGGTTTCGTTTAGCGCTTTATGGTCGATATTTGACGCGGATGCTGTGGCCATTACAGCCGCCAGTTTATCGGCACTTACTTTTAATGCAGCCAGCGAGTTGGTTAATGGCGTAAAATCTATCGCAGGTACTTCGGCTTTGCCGGTTGGCGTAGCCATTTTTTTTGTCGGATCAGCAGCCAGGTTAAAAGCGTTGCTTTCTACCAATTGGTTTTCCATAGCGGTAGACTCACGCATGTTGTTGGCCAGTTCCATTACTTCTTTGCCATAGCCGTTTAGTGTGTTTGAGAGGCTTCTGAAATCAAACGGCAAAACATCGGCATTAGCCATGCGTAAAACCGTATGGCCTATTGTTTTTGCAAGCACCGCGCCATAAACAAATCCGGGGTCTTTAAAACGGGTATAGTGAGCATAAGAATCAAATATCGAATGATAATCTCCCCCGCTGCCTTCGCCACCATAGCCGATATTTAAAGTAGGGATACCCGTATGCTGCAAAAATGCCGAGAAATCAGAGCCGGAACCTAATGCTGATAATGGATCAGCTTTGCGCTCCATAATATCCTTTTTGGCTTTTATCGATGCGGCGTTAACTATTTCATGGGCTTTAGCACGTTGGCCAACGGTTACTTTAGTTTCGGGATCTATCACACTTTCTTCAATCTCGGTAACAAAACCCTCTAATGCATGTGATCCGCCTGCGTTAAAAAATCCGCGCGAAATATCATCCGAGTTAATATACACTACTGCCTTTTGTTGTAGTTCTTTATCGTGATCTTCTACATATTCAGTCGAGCCCAATAGTCCCGGCTCTTCGCCATCCCAGGCGCAGTAAACAATTGTGCGTTTTGGTTTCCAGCCGGTCTTCAGCAGATCGCCTAAAGCTTTGGCTTCTTCAATTAAAGCAGACTGCCCGCTCAGCGGATCATCAGCACCATTAACCCAGGCATCATGATGGTTGCCGCGTAACACCCATTCGTCAGGATAGGTTGATCCTTTTATGGTGCCGATAACATTGTAGGCCGTAACCAAATCCCAGTTAAAAGCCAGCTTTAAATGTACAGTAGCGGCACCGGGGCCAACATGGTAAGTAAATGGCAAAGCGCCTCGCCATTCGGCTGGTGCAACGGGGCCGCCTAAGGCAGCAAGTAACGGCTTCGCATCTTTATAGCTTATTGGCAGTACCGGTATTTTCAGTATCGTAGTAGCGTCTTTACGATCAAGACGTTTTGCATTTTCTGTAGCGCCAACGCCGGGAGTTAGCGGGTCTCCGGGATACAGAACCATATCCATAACAGAGCCGCGTTGTACGCCGGTCTCATTTTTAAAAGCACCTTTCGGGTAAACATCGCCGGCAAAATAGCCGTCGTCTTTTGGGTCCGAGTAGATGATACAACCAATAGCGCCATGCTCATAAGCTACCTTCGGCTTAATACCGCGCCATGATTTTCCGTACTTGGCAATTACAATTTTGCCCTTTACATCAATCCCCATGGCCGCCAGTGTTTCATAATCATCAGGCAGGCCGTAGTTTACAAATACCAGTTTGCCGGTTACATCGCCATCGGCACTCCAGGCGTTGTAAGTTGGCAACTGCCCTGCCTGGCCCGATGTGGGGTCTTCGGTTACTGCACTTTCTTTAAGGCCGGCAGTGTACTTGGTTGGGCCGGTCATTTCAAGCAGCCTAACTTTAGGCGTCGGGAACAGCACCTTATAGGGCGCTAAATGCGCGTCTAAACCATAAGCTTTAAACTTGGCCAATATTTTTTCGGCAACTATTTTACCGCCCGGCGAACCGATGTGATGCGGGTAAGCCGATAGATCTTTTAACGTTGCGCCAATGCGTGACGAACTGATGGCCTGGTCGAACTGCTGCTCGGTTTGCAGCTGCGTGGCCGATGATGCCGGGGTGAACCCCATTAATGTTTTTTGAGCATAAGCGCCAAATGTGGTAGTTGCGAATAGGCTTAAAGCGAATAGTTTTTTCATTTCCTGTCAGGGTTTTTATATGGCTATTAAATTAGATATTTTTAGCGGGATAGCCAAACAGGTGATCTGGATGCGACGCAGCACTCCGTTGCTAAGGCTTATATTCCATTATAAAATGATACAGAATCAAACAATTACAGGTGTAAAATATCCGCTACTATACTAAACATTGCTAACAAATCTGTAATTTCCCGTCAAATTAACTGTAGTAATGAAAAAAACGATATTGACCCTATCCTTAGCCGGATTGGCCGCTGGCGTATTTGCACAGCAAAACAAAACCGCTATGAAGTATGCGCCTATCATTAGCGCAGAGCTGGCTAACAAACATCTAAGCATCCTGGCGTCTGACGCATTTGAAGGCCGCGAAACCGGCAAACCCGGTGCCGACAAAGCAGCACATTATATAGCCGACGAATTTAAAGCATTAGGCTTACAGCCTATTGTAAACGGATCTTACTTTTTTGATGTTGCAGTAGTGCAAAATCAGTTTAAAGTAAACTCGTTCGCGATAAACGGTACAGCCTTAACCAGCGGTAATGGCTTTGTTGCTTTTACCGGTGCAGGCACAAAAGTTATTAATGCTAAAGACATTGTGTTTATAGGGTACGGCATAGGCGCGGATAATTATGACGATTTGAAAGGCATCAATATTGCCGGCAAAGTAGTAATGTACTTAGCCAGCGGCGAGCCAACTAAAGATGGCACTTCGAAAATAACAGGAACTGCTACCCCATCTGACTGGACCGGCCCGCGCAGCCGTAAGCGCCAGGCTTATATTTTAAGTAAAAACCCGGCGTTAATGCTGGCCGTAACCATGCCAAACGGCACAGCTCCGGCAGGAGTAAGGCCGGGTGGGCCAGGTGGCCCGGGCGGCGCACGTGAGTTGCCAATGACTCTTAAAAAAGAAGGCCCTGCAGCACCGGTAACTATTTCTATTTCGGCGTCTACTGCCGACATGTTGCTTAAAGGCACGGGTAAAACCATTGCCGACCTGAAAGCTGCTATTGATGCAAGTGGAATGCCTGCATCTCAAACTGTGGCGACAGATCTTGCGGTAGATTATGCAACCCAGGAGATCCCTGTTAAAGCGGTTGATGTATTAGGTTTTTTACCGGGCAGCGACCCTAAATTGAAAGATGAAGTTTTAGTTATATCTGGCCACTATGACCATATTGGTTTAGTGCGCGACCCTAATGCTACCGATAAAGTAAATAACGGTGCCGATGATGACGGCTCTGGCACTACCGGTGTGTTAACTATCGCAAAGGCTTTCTCGCAAGCAAAAAAAGATGGCAAAGGCCCACGCCGCAGCATCTTATTTTTAGGTAATGTCGGCGAAGAAAAAGGTTTGTTAGGGTCTGAGTATTATACAGATCATCCGGTTATCCCGTTGGAGAGAACCATTGCTGATTTGAACATCGATATGATCGGTCGTGTTGGAGAAGAATATATCGGCAAAGCCGATTCTGCAAACTACGTTTATGTAATAGGCTCATCAATGTTGAGTACTGATCTGCATAAAGCTGGCGACAACGCAAACAATCTGTACACCAAAATGAAACTGGATTATAAATATGATGATCCGGCTGATCCGAACAGGTTCTACTACCGCTCAGATCATTATAATTTCGCTAAGCATAACGTACCGATCATATTCTATTTTAACGGTGTACATGCCGACTATCACCGCCCGGGCGATGAGGTTAACAAGATCAACTTCCCGTTATTGGCAAAACGCGCCCAACTGGTATTTTATACCGCCTGGGATCTGGCAAATGCCGATAAGCGCCCCGTTGTTGACGGAAAAAATACGCGCTAACACGCAGTTGAATAGTTGACTGGTGAATGGTTGATTAGGTTAATTATAACCTGGTCAACCATTTTCTGTTTTTAAGCAAACTATTCACTTAATCAACAGTTCACTTAATCAACTATCCAACAAAATATCTAAATTAGCCACATGACAAGCATCGCCGAAGAGTTTTTAGTTGACGCTGAAAATAAAGCATTTGACATAGATCACCGCCGGATTATCAATTACAACATTGGTAAGTATGAGGTTGCTGTTGACAGGGGCTTGTCGCGGATCATCAATTTAGAGAATGCCAAACGTAGGGCACATGTTGTTAAATGGAAGGTGATGGAGAACCTGGACAAGATCTTGCCCGAGTTTGAAGCTAACTTTCAGAAACGTGGCGGCAAGGTTATCTGGGCCAATGACGCTGCCGAAGCCAATAAAGAGATTCTGAATATTATCCAAAAGGCCGGTGCCAAAACTGTCGTAAAATCAAAGTCGATGGTTACCGAGGAGATCGAGCTGAACGAGTTCCTGGAGCATAATCACATCGAATCAATAGAAACAGATCTGGGCGAATATATTGTACAATTGCTGGGGCAAAAGCCTTACCATATTGTTACGCCGGCCATGCACCTGTCTAAAGAAGACATAGCCAAACTGTTCCATGAAAAATTTGGGACACCTATAGATTTCACTCCCGAGCAATTAGTCCAAAAGGCCCGTGAACTGCTTCGCGAAAAATATTTGCAGGCCGATGTAGGCATAACCGGCGGGAACTTTTTAATTGCCGATACCGGCAGCATAGCCCTTACAGAAAACGAAGGTAACGCCAGGCTAAGCACAACCTTCCCTAAAATACATATTGCTATTGTTGGTATAGAAAAGATAGTACCCTCAATTACCGATCTCGACCTGTTTTGGCCGATGCTAGCTACCCATGGTACCGGCCAAAACTTAACAGTTTATAACACCATACTCAGCGGCCCAAGGCAGGCTAACGAAACAGATGGCCCCGAAGAAATGTACGTGATATTACTGGACAATGGGCGCACTAACCTATTGGCTCAAAAAGACCAACGGCAGGGCTTATACTGCATCCGTTGCGGGGCGTGTTTAAACGCCTGCCCGGTTTATAAAAACATTGGGGGCCATACTTATAGTACGCCATATAGCGGGCCGATAGGCTCAGTAATTACCCCGCACATGGCGGGCATGAAGGAGTTTAAGCACCTAAGTTATGCATCAAGCCTTTGCGGTAAATGCACTGAGGTTTGCCCCGTTAAAATTGATATCCACAAAATGCTGCTGCTTAACCGCAGGGATGCTGTTAATGACGGACTGGTGCCACGTAAAGAAAAATGGGGCTGGATGGCATGGCGCAAAGGGATGCTGAGCCGCAAATTGGAAGATTTTTTTAGCGGTAAAACTAAGAATAAGCTAATGCAAACCTTCTTCAAAAATACCTGGGGGCATTACCGTGATATGCCAAATGTTGCAGAGAAATCATTCGCCGAGCGATGGCGCGAAAAAAATCAGCCTGAAAAATAAGCGATCATGCGGAAAATAATTTTAAACCTGGCTGTTAGTCTTGACGGCTTTATTGAGGGCCCAAATGGCGAGATAGACTGGTGCTTAACCGACCAGGATTATGGCATGGAAGCTTTTTTTGAAAGCACCGACAGCATATTTATGGGCCGCAAATGTTATGACATGATAGATGGGCTGCCCAGCCCGTTTGCTGATAAGCAGATCTACGTGTTTACCGATTCGCCTTTTATCATTCCCAACCCCCGGATAATAGTAATAAGCAGTAAAGACTTTTTAAAGGATATCCAGGCGGTGCGACAATTGCCCGGCAAAAATATCTGGCTGTTTGGCGGTGCGACGCTACTGTCGGCCTTCATAAAACATAAGCTGATAAGCGAGTTTATTATCTCTGTACACCCGGTAGTGCTGGGTGGCGGCAAGCCATTGTTTTTTGATGTTCATGATAAGCTCGACCTACTATTATTAGGCAGCGAAACATTTTCGAGCGGGTTGATACAGTTAAAATATGCCATCAAGCCTAAATTTGATTTCAATATACTTGACCAACAATTGACCTCGTTAAATTAAGCGGCTTGTTAAGCCTTCACTAAAACCCTAAAATTTCAGTAAATTGCCTTTATGATTTTTGACCGGAAAAACCTGGACGATAATGCGTTGATAGCAATTTATAAAAAGTTGCTATATCCGCGGGTTATTGAAGAGAAGATGCTCATCCTGCTAAGGCAGGGGCGCATTGGTAAATGGTTTTCGGGGATCGGTCAGGAAGCCATTGCTGTAGGTTGCGCCATGGCAATGGAACCCGACGAATATATCTTACCCATGCACCGTAACCTTGGTGTATTTACCACTCGTGGCGTACCATTTAACAGGTTGTTAGGGCAATGGCAGGGCAAAGCATCGGGGTTTACCAAGGGCCGCGACAGGTCCTTCCATTTTGGTACGCAGGAACATAAGATCATTGGGATGATATCGCATCTTGGCCCGCAGATGGCACTGGCAGATGGCATTGCGTTAGCCGACCTGTTGGCAGGCCGTAAAAAGGCAACCCTTGTATTTACCGGCGAAGGGGGAACCAGCGAGGGCGATTTCCACGAAGCATTAAACATTGCTGCCGTTTGGAACCTGCCGGTTATATTTTTAATAGAGAATAATGGTTACGCGCTATCAACCCCAACAGCCGAGCAATACAAGGCAAAAAAGTTAATTGATAAGGCCATTGGCTACGGTATAGAGGGCCGGCAGCTAAACGGGAATAACGTATTAGAAGTCTATTACGCCGTTAGCGAAATAGCAGCCAATATCCGTAAAAGGCCGAGACCTGTGTTGTTAGAATGTATGACCTTTAGAATGCGGGGCCATGAAGAAGCATCGGGCACCAAATATGTACCCCAGGAGCTTTTTGACGAGTGGCAGGATAAAGACCCTGTAACAAAATTCGAAAACTACTTAATAGCGGAAGGAATATTACGGCCCGAGTGGATCCCGTATCTGCGTGGTGAGTTTTTAAAAGAGATAGATCCGATCATAGAGAAGGTTTTAAACGAGAAGGATATCCGCCCCAATATATTTACCGAAATGGGCGACGTATATAAGCCCTCAACCCGACCAACATTTAAACTTTCCGGCAAATCGGCTATAGTGCGGTATATTGATGCTATCCGCGATGCCTTGATGCTGGCAATGACCAAATATGATAACCTGGTAATTATGGGCCAGGATGTTGCCGAATACGGCGGTGTTTTTAAAGTAACCGAAAAGTTTGTCGAGCTTTTTGGCAAAGAGCGGGTGCGCAATACACCGTTGTGCGAGTCGGGTATTATTGGGACGGCCATGGGGCTGTCGCTTAACGGTTATAAGGCGGTTGTTGAAATGCAGTTTGCAGATTTTGTAAGCAGCGGGTTCACCCAAATAGTAAACAACCTTGCCAAAACACATTACCGCTGGGGGCAGAATGTTGATGTGGTGATCCGTATGCCTACGGGAGCAGGCACCGCAGGCGGGCCGTTCCACTCGCAAAGTAATGAGGCCTGGTTTACTAAAACACCGGGGCTGAAGGTAGTTTACCCCGCATTCCCCGCTGATGCAAAGGGCCTGCTAATGGCTGCCATTGCCGACCCAAACCCTGTAATGTATTTCGAGCATAAATATCTTTACCGTAACCTTACCGGCGAGGTGCCTGATGGCGAAATATTTATTGAGATCGGCAAAGCTCGCGTTGTAAAAAAAGGTACCGAAGCCACAATTGTCACTTACGGCTACGCCGTGCATTGGGCGTTAGAATATTTAAGTAACCACCCCGAGCTATCTATAGAAGTTATCGACCTGCGCAGCCTGCAGCCCTGGGATGTTACCACGGTAATAACCAGCGTTAAGAAAACCGGCCGTGTACTGGTGCTACATGAAGATACGTTAACCAGCGGCTTCGGCGCCGAAGTGGCTGCCACTATTGCCGAGCAATGCTTTAAAGAACTAATTGCCCCTGTAATGCGTTGTGCCAGTTTAGATACGCCGGTGCCCATGGATAAGGGCCTGGAGAACCAATTCCTGGGTAAATCAAGGTTGGAGAAGGCGATGCACCAGTTGTTGAATTATTAAGCGCTATGCCTGAAAATCCACAAGAAACCTACGGCAATATAGATATCTACCTTTTCGACCAATTGTTAAAAGGCACCTACCAGCATTGCAAAAAAATGCTGGATATAGGTTGTGGCGGCGGGCGAAATCTGCATTATTTCTTAAGAAACAACTATGAGGTATTTGGTGTGGATCAAAGCGCGGATGCCGTTAATGCGGTTGGGTACTTATCAGCAGCATTAGCTCCAAATAATCCAACGGAAAATTTTAGCGTCGCTAACGCGGATGATCTGCCATTCGGCGATGAAACATTCGACCTGGTAATAAGCAGCGCTGTATTACACTTTGCAAAAAACGAGGAACATTTTGACGCTATGGTTAATGAAGCTTTCCGTGTTTTAAAGCCTGGCGGTTATTTCTTTGCAAGGTTGGCATCTGATATCGGTATTGAATCAATGGTTAAAGATCTCGGAAACAATAGGTATCTATTACCCGATGGCTCCCCAAGGTTTTTGGTTAACCAGGATACTTTGCTTAATTACACCCATAAATTTGGCAAATTGCATGAGCCAATAAAAACCACCAACGTGCAAAACCTGCGTTGTATGACAACATGGTGCGTGCAAAAAGTCCTTTAACCCTACCAAATACATATACTTTTTACATCCAGACAACAATTTTTTGTATAAACTTGTACCACAATGGGTAGCAAACCATTGCGATGCTATGAACGACGAATTTTATCGGCAGATATTAAATAAGCAACAACTGGCCGAGGCCGTACCCTCTAATAAGGAAATTACCGCCTGGGCCATGCAGGTTATCCGTTTGTTATTCCCCGAGCAATCAAAAAAAGTATTTATATCAATAGGCCAGCTGCAGGATGAGTTTGCCAAACTGCAGGATGAGCTATTACATATCATGGATGCTACCAAAGCTTGCAGCGAAGGCAATAATAAGGATTGTGCTAAAAGCTTTTTCGATCAGCTGCCAGAATTATATCGCATATTAAATACCGATATCCAGGCTATTTTTAATGGCGACCCTGCCGCGCGCAGCGAGTTTGAGGTGATCCGTACTTACCCTGGCTTCTTCGCTATATCATTTTACCGCCTTGCGCATGCTTTATTTAAAAATGATGTGCCGTTGATCCCGCGAATCTTAACAGAATACGCGCACTCAAAAACAGGCATAGATATACACCCGGCAGCAGCTATCGATGAATATTTTTACATCGACCACGGCACCGGCATAGTAATTGGCGAAACCAGCCAGATAGGTAAAAATGTAAAGCTTTACCAGGGCGTTACCTTAGGTGCGTTAAGCGTTGCCAAGTATATGGCCGACACCAAGCGCCACCCAACGGTTGAGGATAATGTGGTGATCTACTCGGGTGCTACCATATTGGGCGGCGATACCATTATTGGGCATGACAGTGTGATAGGTGGCAACGTATGGTTAACCAAAAGTGTGGCGCCACACTCGCGTGTTTACCACGCACCATTGGTAAAGGTTTTAAAGAAGGCAGAATAATTATGGCAACACTTATTGACCTGATAGGCAACACGCCGTTGGTCGAGATCAAACGGCTCAATCCAAATCCCAACGTTAAAATATATGGCAAGCTTGAGGGTAATAACCCCGGCGGCAGTGTGAAGGACCGCGCAGCGCTAAACATGATTAAAAGCGCGCTTGAGCGCGGCGATATTAAAGCGGGCAGCAAGCTGATTGAAGCAACCAGCGGCAATACCGGTATAGCCTTGGCCATGATAGCCTGCTTATATGGACTGGATATAGAACTGGCCCTGCCATCAAACTCGACGAAAGAACGCACATTGGCGATGGAAGCTTTCGGTGCCAAAGTAACCCTGCTGGATGGTATTGAAAAATGCCGCGACTACGCTGAAGATAAAGCCACCAACGATGGTTACTATATCCTCAACCAGTTTGCCAATCCGGATAATTATATGGCCCACTACAAAACTACCGGGCCCGAGATCTGGCGCGATACTGAGCAAAAGATCACGCATTTTGTAAGCGCGATGGGTACTACCGGTACTATAATGGGTAACTCCAAATTTTTAAAAGAAGTTAATCCCAAGATCCAGATCGTAGGTTGCCAGCCAACCGAAGGCTCGTCTATTCCCGGCATCCGTCGCTGGCCTGAGGCTTATCTGCCAAAAATATTTGATCCGTCAAGAGTGGATAGAGTAATCGATATCTCAGAAGAAGAAGCTGTGGCTATGACCCGTAAAATGGCTCGCCAGGAAGGCATCTTTGCCGGCATGAGCAGCGGCGGCGCATTAGCCGGTGCACTTAAACTGGCATCCGAGTTAAAAGAAGGGGTTATTGTATTTATTTGCTGCGATAGAGGAGATAGGTATTTGAGCAGCGATTTGTTTGGGTAAAGTTTATTATCTATGGCGTGGGGTCTTTACCCACTTGGCTTGCCCCGCTATGGCCGCAGAGGCCTTTTGTTCTTTTCCTTGATGAAAAGAACAAAAAATCAAAGAGGCTTCTCTGCGCTCAGGCCTTTGCACGGCAAAACTGATAAAACCACGGGCGGCATAACTTTGTCGCCGCACGGCCCAACTTGTTTTATCAGTTTTCACCCAAAGCTTTTTTGCTGACGGTTTCGCCACCAAACAAAGAAATTAGCTATTTTGGTCTAACACGTAAATAGTCCCCTTTTTTCTCTTTGAATATTCTATTTATAACAGCCTTTCTATAATTTAATAAGGGCTCTTCAATAAGCGTGGTCGTAATAATGGCTATGGTGAATGTTGTAATTAAATATAAGGTTAACCCTGCAAATCCTTTCTCAAATAATTGCACGAAAAATAAAACAAATAAAGGGTGCCATAGGTACCAATTATAACTGTAATAAGCAATAAATCGCAACACTTTCAGTTTGGATAAATCAATGAAATAAGACCCCATAATCATTAAAAACAAGCAAGGGGGAACTACTGAGTGAAATATCACTTTATAATAGAAAGGCGTATTTAAAGTTGCGTAATAGATTGATAGCCCCAGCGCAGTTGCTCCGGCTAAAAAGATTATTTTTTTGTATTTAAACACTCTCAATTTTTCCTCATGGTAGCCGATAATATAACTTAGCAATACACCCCAGGCTAAAGCGTCAATTCGATTATGGGTGCCTGAATATGTATCTTTTGAATGGGTTAGATAAAATGAGGCGAATTTAAAAGCGATACCTGAAAAGATTGTTAATATTATTGCGCCTAAAAGCAACTGTTTCTCTGATTGCCCCCTTTGAATTATTATAAATAGTATTGGTAGCATGATATAAAAATGTTCCTCTACGCATAAAGACCAAACGTGATCAAAACTCCAATGAAAGGGCGCCCCGGTATAATTCTGATAAAAAAACAGGTATCTCTTAATATCCCAAAGCGGTATAATTTGATCCGGGGCAGACCCACGGTAAAAACAAAAGGAAACTAAAGTCCCGGCAGCTAAAAAGAAGTAATAAGACGGCCATATTTTAAATCCTCTTTCAAAAAAAAACTTAAAAAAATTGATTTGCTGTCCGGATTTAAACTGCTTTATAAGTATGCCGCCAATCAAAGTGCCGGAAATAACAAAAAATAAGTCAACCCCCAAAAACCCAAAAGGAGCAATTTCATTATTAAAATGAAATGTAACTACTGCCAGTATAGCTATAGCCCGAAATACATCTATTACAGGGTTCCGGGATTTATTGTTTATAACGGCAATAGACTTTGAAAAAAACATTCTTCTAACATACAATAATTTCTTTGTCGTTGTCCTGCCTCGCCCGCGGAAATATATTAATTTTTCGCATGGTATAACGTGTATATAGCCCCCTATCAAGACAAAAGTAACAACCACCGCGGCAATTGAGCGGGCGAGCCAAGTGCGTAAGGGCACTGTAAAAGCGATAAGAAAAAGCCGGCCATGCGCCGGCCCTTTCTATTACTTTATCTTCCTCGCCGCAACACCCTCATTAGTGATCTTTACCGGCAGGATATGCCCTTCGGCATCAAAATACATTTTATCGATACAGGTTACACGGTGGTTGCCATCGCGCTCGCCTAATGGGCGGCGGTGATAAACAATATACCATTCATCAGTTTTTGGGATATTGATAACCGAGTGGTGCCCCGCGCCGGTAGCAACGGTCATGTCTTGTTTTAATACGAGGTCAATACGTTCAAACGGACCTGTTGGCGAATTGCCTATCGCGTAAGCAACACGGTAATTTGGCCCTGTCCAGCCGCCCTCGCTCCACATTAAATAATATTTGCCGTTACGTTTAAACATCACCGGTCCTTCAACATAGTCCTTCGGGGTGATTGATTTATAGGTTTCGCCATCAGCAAAAGGTACCAGCCCGGTAAAATCATTATTTAGTTTCGCGATGTTGCAATGTCTCCATCCGCCATAAATAATATAGTATTGGCCGTCGTCATCTTTAAATATAAACTGGTCAATCGGTTGTGCACCGTTAATGAACTTATCAATCAGTGGCTTCCCTAACAGGTCTTTAAACGGACCTTCCGGCTTGTTAGCCACGGCTACGCCGATACCGCCAATTTGATTATCATTCTGGATATCGTTTGCGCCGAAGAAGATGTAATACTTGTTGCCTTTTTTAGTTACTGCCGGTGCCCACATTGCTTTTTTCGCCCATTTTATAGCGGCGGTATCAATAATGTGTTCGTGCTTGGTCCAGGTTACCAGGTCTTTTGATGAAAAGGCATCCATGTATACCTGTTTTTCATACTTGTCAGAGTAGGTGGGATAAACCCAATATTCTTTTCCAAAGATCTGTGCTTCCGGGTCGGCGTACCAGCCCTGTGCTATCGGGTTGCCCGATGTTTTTGGCGCTTGTGCAAAAGTAATCCCTGCAGATAGTGCAAGGATAGTTGTTAAGGTTAACGATTGATAAAGTCTCATAACTGTATTCAATTTATTATTTCTTCCAGACGCGTTTTTTGCCCCTGGTATTTCGGTTTTGATTTGGTTTCGCTTCGTGTTTTACCTCGGTAATGCTCATCAAATGCTCGGGTAACGGATGTTGGGTTATCTTCTTGTCCATTAACTCTTCTATCGCCTTTAAACGGCGCTCATCGCGATGATTAACAAAAGTTATAGCCGTGCCCTTAGTTTCTGCACGCGCGGTACGGCCAATACGGTGAATATAATCTTCGGCATCGCCCGGTACATCATAATTTATCACCAGGTCAATCCCCTCCACATCAATACCGCGCGACAGCGCATCGGTGCCAATAATAATAGGTAGCTGTTTGTTCTTAAATTTCAATAAGATCTCCTCGCGCTCTTTTTGCTCTAGGTCCGAGTGAAAAGCCTCGGCAGTTAATTTTATACCTCTTAACTCCCTGTTTAATGATTTTACTATCTCTTTCCGCGAAGCGAAAATAATAGTGCTCAAATAATTACCATCTTTTAACAAGTGCTGCAACAAAGGCGTTTTTTGCTGATCGTGCAAACGATAGATCTGCTGATCGATACCAACAGCCGGTTGCGATATTGCGATACTAATTTGCTCAGGATTGATCAATACCGATTTAGCCAAATGACGGATGCGCCCCGGCATGGTAGCCGAGAACAACAACGTTTGGCGCTCCTTAGGCAAATGCCCAATGATGCGCATAATATCGTCAGAGAAACCCATGTCAAGCATGCGGTCGGCCTCATCTAATATCAAATGATCTATCTTGTTCAGCTTTAATATACCCGATGTAAGGTGGGCGATAAGCCTGCCCGGGGTAGCTATAATAATGTTTACGTTATTTTGAATGCCGCGTCGCTGTTGCTCATAAATATGCCCGTCACCACCTCCAAAAACAGCAATAGAGCTGATTCCGGTAAAATAGGCAAGTCCCTCAACCTGCTGATCTATTTGCTGTGCAAGTTCGCGGGTTGGGGTAAGTATAAGGGTGCTGGTATGGTCCTTTGCGGTGCGGCCAATTTTTTCCAAAATAGGCAGTAAAAATGCGGCGGTTTTGCCGGTGCCGGTTTGGGCGCAGGCTATTAGATCTTTGCCCGCTAAAATAAGCGGAATGGCCATTCCCTGTATGGGGGTTGGGGTGGTATACCCCATGCTTGTTATGCCTTCTGTAAGCTCGTCGTTAAATTTGAAATCCTGAAAAGTCACTCTATATTTTTGTGTGCGTACAAGATAGGAAAAAATTGTGTGTTAGCGGTATTTATAGGCGATGTTGACTTAGTGATTAATATTTTCAAACCAACAATCAGCTTATTTGTAATTAAATCCGGCACGGCACTATTACCGTAATTGAATAAACATTCATCTATGCACAACAAACTTACTACCCTGTTTTTTATTTTTTTCTGCGGATATGCTACCAACATTAAGGCTCAAACAAACGACGACGCTAAAACCCAATACCGCACAACAAACAAAGCATTTAACGACATCTACACACAAAACTTAAAGGCAGCTACTTTTGGTAACGAGTACGGCGGACCAAACAAAACCCTGCTAACATCTGACCTGACTGCAAATTTTGTACTGGTTAACACGCCCAAGCTGCCATTTTTTGTAGTGGCCGCGCCCGAGATCAACATCCGCCTTTTTTTTGAAAAAGGATCGCCTGTAAAGTCGCCCAGTTATACGCCGGGATTAGCTATATATTTCAGGGTAAATAGCGATGCCTATCATTCACGCTTTTTTTCGGTAGCTTATAATCATCATTCAAACGGTATTGAGGGGCCAACATTTTACAACACTGGCGTTCTTAATGTCGACAGCGGAAAATTTACCACCAACTTTTATACTTTACTGTTCCATGCGGGTACGCGCATTGATAAGGATGATCTGATCATTAACAGCTACATATCCGGCGGTGCCGAACTGCATGCCGGTCTAATCGGCGAAGGGAGTGCCGCCGGCCTCGACGGCAAATACGGCTGGGTACGGGCAAAAGGCAGCTGGCTATATAGCCTTGCCAAAAGATACGATAACGATATCGACCCGAATAAAAAAGAATTTCACGACTGGATGCGCATGCAGCTTGACCTGCAATACATTGTAGACAAGTACGACGGCTACAGTTTTGGCGAAGTTAAAAAACGCTTAAACACGAGGCTTAAATATTACTACCAGCTAGCCTTTATGCAAAACACCGCCGTAATGTTAGGCGGTGGCTATCGCGGGCAGGACGAGTACAATATCTATTTCCAGGATAGTTACGCTTACTTTACTTTTGGGCTGTCGGCAGGTTTATCGTTTGGTGCGCGGAAGTAATTTACGACTGTATATAATTCTGCAACTGCTCGATAGTAGCCTCGTGCGACAGGATGGTTTCGGTAACCACGTCGCTCATGGACACAATACCCGCCAGTTTGTTGAAACTGAAAACAGGCAGGTAGCGCAGTTTGCTCTCTGTCATGATATGCATGCAGGTGTCGATGGAGTTTTCCGGCAAAATGCGCGGCAGGCTGGTGCTCATAATTTCGCCCGCTGTAGTGTGGTCGGATGAACGGCCTTCCAGGATCACTTTACGGGCATAGTCCCTTTCGGTTAAAATACCTGCATATTCGCCATGCTCGGTTACTACTACCGAGCCAATATTTTTTTCAGCCATTAACTTTAAGGCATCTAAAACTAAAGTGGCGGCATCAATAGCCACAACTGCACCACCCTTGCGGGCAAGTATATCAGAAACTTTGCGCATAACAATAAAGGGGTTTAGTATAACAGGTTATTTCAAATATAACAAATAGGCAAACAAAAAAAGCCTCAAAATGAGGCCTTTATATTAACATTTGTGTATTTCTTATGTTGAGAACTTAATCCCTGTCGCGTTGCAGCTTGGTAAATTGTAGCGGGTTTTCGTTAAGTTCTGCTCCTTCAATGCGATGTTTGGCAATGTGTAAAGCGGTAAATATCGCTTCGCGGAAAGAGATCTCCGACGCTACGTTTTTGCCTGCTATATCATAAGCCGTCCCGTGATCGGGCGACGTACGTACAAATTTTAACCCCGCTGTAAAGTTAACGCCCGATTCAAAAGCTATCTGTTTGAAAGGGATCAACCCCTGGTCGTGGTACATGGCCAGCACCGCGTCAAACTGCATGTAAGTAGCGTTGGCAAAAAAACCGTCGGCAGCGTACGGGCCAAAGGCTAAAATGTCGTTTGACCTTGCTTCTTCAATAGCCGGGATAATGGTAGTTTGCTCTTCATCGCCAATCAGGCCGTTATCGCTGGCATGTGGGTTAAGGCCAAGCACCGCTATCTTTGGCTTGCGGATCCAGAAATCATTACGCAAGCTATCGTTCATCAGCTTTAATTTAGCCAGGATCTTTTCGGTGGTAATGCTCTCTGCAACCTTAGTAACCGGGATATGGCCGGTAACAACGCCAACGCGAAGCGTATCGCTCACTAAAAACATTAATGATTCGGCAGCGCCGTCACGCTCCTGTAAATACTCGGTATGGCCGGGGAAATTAAAGTCGTCGCTTTGTATAGTGTCTTTGTTTATAGGTGCGGTAACCAGGGCGTCTATATCGCCGTTTACTAAATCGGCAGTAGCACGCTCTAACGACATAAAGGCAAATTTACCCACCTCTTTATTAGCAATACCAGGTTCAATTTTCACATCCTCTTCCCAGCAATTTATCATGTTGGCGCGTTTAGGCTGCGCTTTTGAAGGGTGGTCTATCACATTAAAATTAAGCTCGCTGGTTTCGGTAACACGGCGGTAAAACGACGCCACTTTGGTATGCCCGTAAACAATTGGCGTGCAATAATTATAGATCATGCTTTCGGCCAGTGTCTTGATAATTATCTCTAAACCAATGCCGTTAACGTCGCCTATGCTGATGCCTATTTTAAGTTTATTCATGTTGTTGATTTTGATTACACCGATGGGTTTTTGATTACACCGATTGCCACCTTTTACCTTTCAGCTTTTACCTTTCACCTTAAATTAAAAAGATTTTAGACTCAGCGTTCCCGATTAAAGCACAAATATGACGTAATTTGCTCAAATAATCCATTTATAATGACATTAGTACGGGCAAAAAAACATTTAGGGCAGCACTTTCTTACCGATAAAAATATCGCCACCAAGATAGTGGACAGCCTGCGCCCCGAAAACCGCTACACCCAGGTACTTGAAGTTGGCCCGGGGATGGGTATCCTGTCGGATGTTTTACTGGAGCGGCCTGAGTATGAAGTGTCGTTAATAGATATCGATACAGAAAGCTACGAGTTCCTGCAAAAGAAATACCCCAAGCTTGGTGACAGGCTGATCAATGACGATTTTTTAGAAATGGATTTTGCCTCGCGATTTACAGGCCAGTTTGCAATCATCGGCAATTTCCCCTACAATATATCGTCGCAAATACTTTTTAAAGTGCTTGATAACCGTCAGCAGGTAGTTGAAATTGTGGGCATGTTCCAGAAAGAAGTTGCCGAACGTTGCGCCTCCAAAGCAGGCAGCAAGGAGTATGGCATACTAAGCGTGTTTTTGCAGGCCTATTATAAAGTAGAGTACCTGTTTACTGTGAAAGCCGGGGTGTTTAACCCGCCGCCTAAGGTACTATCGGCAGTAATAAGGCTAACCCGTAACGAGGTGGCAACTTTAGATTGCGATGAAAAATTGTTTTGGCAGGTTGTAAAAGCCGGGTTTAACCAGCGCCGTAAAACGTTACGTAACGCGCTGTCGTCCATCATCAATAAAGAAAAAATGGGCGATGAGCCGCTACTCGATCTGCGCGCCGAACGCTTAACCGTGGCTGATTTTGTAAAGATAACCCAGCAGGTAACAATTGGCCGCCAATAGATCTATTGCAGTTTTACTATGGCATACGGTGTTGCAGCAGTATAGTAGCCTATAATTTTGCCTTTATCGGTTTCAACCCGCCAAACATCGCCCACAAAAGTTTTTTGTATGGCCTTGTTATAAGGCGATAGCGTGCCATAAGCCCGCGCCTTTCCCAAATAATCAATCCAAAACAGTTTTAGTTTTTGTGCCGTGTTGTTGGTAAACATTAAGCGCGCCTTGATATTTACCGCGGCCGATTTTGCACCAGCAGGCAATGTCTTAGCAGGCGCTATATCCGTTATCGCCGGTTTTAATTTACCCGAATAGATGGCTGCCAGCAAAGCATAACCTTCCGGGTCGTAGGCTTTTAAGCCTGCCGCGCCGGCTGCCGGCAATTTAGTTCCTTTTAAAAACTCGCCGTGTGCGCCAAAGTACCACATGGATATTTCGGCCCAGTACTCCCCTGCATTAACCGAGGCATAAGCTCCCGGCCATAAGCCTTTTTTCATGGCTGATTTATATTGCGCGTCTATTTTTTTGGATAACGAGTCGTCGAGTCCGTAAAACATAATGTTGTGCGCAAACTCGTGCGTACAAATATCAGAGCCGCCTGCATAGCGGCCGCCGGGCAGGTTCAGTAAGTTCTCTTCGCCGCATGATGTATAAATACCGCCCATGCCGCGGGTACGGGTATCGATATTGGTGGTTGCGCCATTATCAACATATGATACCCCTTTCTGATCCCGAAACTCAGGCAGGTCAGACGTTTGCTGGTTTTTGCTTATGATATGAATTTCGGCACCCCATTGCGCCAGGTTATGCCGTACATCGGGGATGTTAGCCAGCATGAGGTTTATTTTTTGCGCGGCAACCTGCAGGGCTTTGTCATCAACTTCGGCAGATGAGCGGATCATTATGCCCCCGCAATCTAATGTTTTGGAATAAAAACCGAATAGTGGTGGGGTGGTTTTAGTTATAATTGACGCTTCAGGATTTGAAGAAATAGTTTGTGCATCTGAATATCGAATAACGCACAATAGACCAATGGTCAAAAAAATAACTTTAAAAGGTAAGACAAGATTTGGCATAGCATCAATAAATCAACTCTTGGCAGTTAACCTGTTATTGTTTAAATAGGTTGATAACTGCTCAAAGCTCATATTTTTAATATCCATAGATATTTTATCCTTAATTTTTTGAAAGGTTTTTACAGTGTCGAAATCTTTTGATTTTTTATAAAATCGTTGAGCCATATTCAAATTTAGTTAATACTACTCTAATGAAAAGATAATTTATTAAATTAAAGTTGGTTATTTGCCAACTTTAATTTAGCTTTGTGATATTGTTTGGGAAAATCCCAAGGAGAAAGCGACATAAAAAGTATGTAATGAAAAAAGGAGATCGCCAATGGAAACAAAAAAATTGATTACCAATGATTATCATCTATCAAAAAAGATTACAAGACTTTGCCAAAAGGCATGCAGATGCAATTAATAGTATTAGCACCTGGAAAAGAGTAGTTCAGGAGGCTAACTGGAAAAAAGGAACGGATATCTTAGCAGATTTCCCTAATGCAAAACTTATCCCCTCAAAAAGGGCGCGTTTTAAAATAGTTGGTAACAAATATCGACTAATTATTGAGGTTGATTACAGCGACAGTATCGTTAAGATCCGGTTCATAGGAACCCACTCTGAATACGACAAAATTGATGCGACGACCGTTTATTGATGGTTAATTTAAAAAATTATGAATCAAAAGCCACAATGGTTTTTAATTGAAACCGAACAAGAGTATAATCAAGCTATTGAAAGGTTTGAACAAATTCAAGATGCTACAACAGGAGCGAATCATAAAGAGAAGCTCCTGTTAGTGCATTTAATTCAAAATTATGAAGATTCACTTTGGGATCTTCCGGAGGTTAACCCGGTCGAGATGATCAAAATCCGTATGGATGATTTTGGGTATAAGGCATCCGACCTTGCTGCAGTGTACGGAGATAAAGGCACAGTGAGTAAAGTGCTTAACTACAAACAACCACTATCATTAACAATGATAAGGAAGTTCAGCGAATTATTGCACTTACCCGCATCAGCATTACTTAAAGAATACAGCCTGCATTCGTAGGATTATTACAAACAATAACTATAGATTTTGAATAACAATAAAATCCTTATCGCTGACGATATCCACCCCATATTTATTGAGCAGGTGGAGGTCCTTGGCTACGCATGCGATTATCAGCCAACTATTAAACTGGATGGCGCTTTAGAAATTATCGACGGTTACGCCGGACTGGTTATCCGTTCAAAATTTAATGTAGACAGGCAGGTTATTGATGCTGCCACAAAACTGCGGTTTGTTTGCCGTGCCGGTGCCGGTATGGACAATATAGATGAGGCATACGCTGCCGAAAAAAATATCAGTTTGATCAATGCATCCGAAGGAAATATGGACGCGGTAGGCGAACATGCGGTTGGTTTATTACTATCGCTGATGAACCATTTTAACACCGCCGATGCCGAGATCCGTAATGGCGAATGGAAACGTGAAGCCAATCGTGGGTTTGAGTTAAAAGGCAAAACTGTAGGCATTATAGGCTATGGCTTTATGGGTAAAAGCTTCGCTAAAAAGCTGAGTGGCTTTGAGGTTGAGGTTATTGCTTATGATAAATATAAAACCGGCTTTAGCGACCGTTATGCACGCGAGGTAAGTATGGAAGAAATAGTTAAGCATAGCGATGTGCTGAGCGTACACGTACCGCTAACCAAGGAAACAAATGGCATGATCAATGATGAGCTGTTGTTCCATTTTAAGAAACCGATATTTTTTATCAATACATCGCGTGGCAAGGTTGCAAAAGTTAGATCGGTATTAAATGCTATAAAGGACGGCAAGATCTTAGGCGCCGGGCTGGATGTACTGGAAGTAGAAAGATTCCCTGCCCTGGCCGAACAGGAGTGGTTTGATGACCTGAAAACATCAGGCAAGGTTATTTTAACCCCCCACGTTGCCGGTTGGACGTTTGATTCGTACCGTAAAATTAGCGAGGTAATGGCAGATAAGCTTGCTGCGCTTCGCTTAGTTGAATAGTGATTGGTTAATTAGTGATTAGGTTTGCGATTAACTAATCTCTAACCTCCAATCACTAATCACCAATTTTTTGTGCCTGCACAAAAAATTTGCATTTTAAAACTTAAATAACTTATCTTCGTTTTACATAAAACAAGACTATACGGGGGCACCTTTATAGTCTTGTTTGTTTTTAAAGTCATTGCGTCCTTCTATCAAAGGGAGGGCGGTTTTTTTTGACAACCAATTAGACAATTAAAAGAAATTAAATAGGGATTATGGCAGAGGTAGCATATTTTACCAAAGAAGGTTTAGAGAATTTAAAAAAGGAATTACAGGAGTTAAAGACCACAGGCCGGTCGAACATCTCAAAGGCTATTGCCGAGGCACGCGATAAGGGCGACCTGTCTGAAAACGCCGAATATGATGCTGCTAAAGAAGCACAGGGCCTGCACGAAGCTAAGATTTCGCAAATGCAGGAAACGTTAGCTAACGCGCGCTTGTTGGACGAGTCGAAATTAGATACATCGAAAGTATTGGCTTTATCTATCGTTAAAATCAAAAATGTAAGCAACGGCACTACCATGACCTACCAATTGGTTGCCGAAAGCGAAGCCGACATGAAAACGGGCAAAATATCTATGATATCGCCAATTGCAAAAGGCCTGTTGGGCAAAAAAGCAGGCGAGATAGCCGAAATTACTGTACCTGCCGGAACAATGCAGTTCGAGATATTAGAAGTAAGCCGTTAATATGTTATACGTTTGACGTAGTACGTATTACGTCAAACGTATAACTTAAAACATCACCTATGAGCATCTTTTCAAAAATAATAGCAGGCGACATCCCGGCATACAAAGTTGCGGAAACCGATGAGTTTTTGGCCTTTTTGGATATTAACCCATTGGTAGAGGGCCATTTGTTAGTGGTGCCTAAAAAAGAGGTTGATAAACTGTTTGACCTTGATGATGGAACCTACGCCGGCTTAATGATATTTGCAAAGATAGTTGCGACGGCAATGGAAAAGGCACTGCTCTGCAACCGTATCGGTGTTACCGTTATTGGTTTGGAAGTGCCGCACGCGCATGTGCATTTAATACCTATTAATGGCATGGCCGATATGGATTTTACCCGCCCGAAATTGAAATTTACTGCCGAAGAATTCCAGGCTACTGTTGCTAAGATCAAGGCGCAGTTGTAACTGCTTTCTTATCCCCCGAAAAAATAAAAAACGAAAAGAAGAAGGCGTAAAATATTATGCCCTTATCCACATCCAGTATGTTTTCTGACAGCGATACTGTTGCTACCAGCAGCATAAAAGTCAAGAACAAAAGATCCTTCCTTTGCCAGGCCTGCTTAAAGCCAAACCCTAAAGTAGTTAAGTAGATCAACAAGCCAATCATGCCCGATTTCAACAACATGCTCAAATACTCATTATGCGCGTTAAGGTTGTTAAGGAACGAGTTATAATACTTTTTAACATAAAAGCGTTCGTGTAATAAGCCCAGTTCCGACCCCGCGCCGTAGCCTATTACTGGCGATTTACTGATCAATTCGGCAGCTGTGCGCCAACGGTCCAAACGCGAATCGAACGCCTTATCGGTACTTGTTAAAGCCAGGTCGTATTTTAAGTCGTTTACCAGTCGCACCCTAAAGTTGCCTGTCGTAAATAGCGCAATAATAACCAATACTGATATTGACACCGCAACCGTTACAAACCGTAACCGTTTTTTATCCCGCAATAAAAAATAAGGCACGCCCAGGTTAATAATTAAAAACAGAGCCGCAAAAATCGACTTGGAACTGAGCTGGATTATGCCAGCTAATAACACTGCAATGCAAATTGCATAAATCACTTTGTTTAAGGTCGATTGCTTCTTTAATAACTCTGATAGCAGATACACTAATGCAATAACCAATTGCAACGAGAAAAAAGTTGCATGCATTTCGATCGGGTCGGCAAAGTTTTGGTTGGTAAATGCCGCCGAAACGATGTTGCGCAAGGGCAAATTATAATGCCTGATGGTTCTAAAGGCATCAACATATAAATACAGCACAACCGCAGTGCATATCAACGAAAAGCCCAATAATAATTGATTGCGGTATTTCTTCAGATCAAACGGTGATAAGCAGAACAGTATTGGGAACAATAATATGGTGATATGCCTGCCCCATTGGTTAAATGCCTCGGGTTGGTTAATAGTGTAAATAGTGCTTAACAACGTCACAAAAAACACGGATTGCAGCAGCAGATTATTAACCGTAAAAACCGGTTTAATGTCTTTCTTATTCAGATGGATAAGCGTATGCACGCAAAAGCTTGCCAGGATAACGTGGCTGTAAAAGAAATCAAATGGCAGGCTGGCCATAAAAGCCAGTAAATGGTAGTAACTTATTTTAGTTGCCGGCGCACCGTCTTTAAGAAATAATCCTTCCATTGTTGTAATGCTGGTAACATTCAATGGCGTACTTTTCGTACCCGTCAATCACACTTTCCCAATTAAACAGGTGCTTTATTTTTTGCAGGTTATTTTTAACCATGGCTTTTTCGGTATCATGTCGTTGCACCGTTTCAACCAGCTGTTTTACATCATTTGGATTTGAAAAATAGAAAGCATCAGTACTTAAAACAGCCTGGTTAAACGGGTTATTGTGTGCCGCAATTAAAGCTTCGCTGGCCATAGCTTCTAATAAGGATGGGTTGGTACCACCTACACTATGCCCATGAAAATACAGGTACGAGTTGTTTTGCAGCGCCCTCACCTTAGCGGTGTCAAAAATCGACCCTTTAAACTCTATACGGCTATCGTTTTGAAATTTATGGGTGATGAACTTGCCGAATCGGTTGCCGGTATCGCCCAAAACTTTAAATGGTTTGTCGGAGTTACTTTGGTTATAACCTTCTAAAATAGTTTCGATATTGTTTTCGGGCTCCATGCGGGCCATCAACAAAAAGTAATCTTCTTTGGCGGCCTCAGCCGGGGTTATTTGCTCGCGTTCTATAGCCGAGATCATGTCCGCACCATATGGAATGTACCGGCTGTTGATATCATATTTCCGTGCCAGGTATTGTTTAATAACCATAGAGTCGGACACATAATACTGGCTATGTTTTACAGCTAGCTTTTCGGCATATTTTAAAAAGTTTTGTACAGGTTTTGAGTATTTGGAACGCTTCCATTCCAACCCATCCATATTGGTAATAATGGCGCTTTGCTCGGGATATAAGCTACCCCAAACCGAGCTGCTGGTATAACCCATGATAATGATGACATCAAAATTGCGTTTACGCGCATCGCGGATGCAATTCAAATCATACACAAACTGCCCTGCCGAGCCAATTAAATATTCGGGGTCAAAACAGTGAATGATATTTACACCGTTCCAGGTATCATGCGTATAGGGATGGTTGTGTGAGTTATATACGCTTACCGTATGCCCGCGCTTAGCCAGCCCCACCGATACATACTCTGATATATGCTCAAAACCACCGTAGTGGTTGGGGATGCCCCGGATTCCTAATATGGCTATTTTTAATTTCATGTAGCTGCTATTATTAGCTGATACGCAGCAAATGTGCTTTTGGCTGCCTGTGCCCACGTATATTTTTCTAAAATTTTTTCACGAAGGCTGTCAAGCCTGACAGTCGTACTGGCCTCTTCAACAGCAGCTAATATGCTTTTCGGTTTCGCCGGATCACAATAAAAGGCATAATATTCAAAATACTCGCGGGTGTCGCCCTTATCGGTTATCACCAGGCTACAACCCATGGCACCTGCTTCAAGCGAGCTTAGACCGGTAGTTTCAAACCAGCTGGGTAAAATATGTACGCCGGCCTGCCGGTAATACGCTACCAGTTGGGCTTGTGGCAGATGGTCTATAAATTGAATGTTTGGCGAAGCAATACTTCGGCACTCATCATAATATGCCTGTTGGTTTGGGCTATGGTTACCTATAAGCAATAATTTAAAGCGGGTATTATTTAAAGCTTTTATCAGGTTAAGCTGGTTTTTTATGCCCTCAATGCGTGCCACGCATAAAACCAGGTTGTTGTCCTTAGTGATTGAGCTATCGTAATTAAATAAGGCAGGGTCAATGCCATTCGGGATAACCCGGTAGTCCACCGGCTGCGGATATGCCTTCATTAAACGTTGGTATTCCGACTCGGAATTGGGCAATAACATAGCGGCATTGCGCAGTATTTCCATAATGCTTCTGCGCTGGCCCTTCCAGATATAGCTGCGGCTCGACAGGTGATCGCAGCCCAATAACCAGCGGGCTATAGTTTTAAGATACTCTATGCTATTTGCCGGCAAATAGCTAAACAAAGCGCCTATGCCTTTACGATGATGTTTATCGTACTCGCTATAATCAACCAAAATAGTTGATACCACATAAGGCTTGCCCGCCTTTTTGCTATGATATAAAATATCGGCCGGCCGAATGATGTTGAAGAAATGCAGCAGGTCGTACCGGCTATAATCAATTACTTCGTTGGATAATTTCACATCGGCAATAACACCCAGGTCCTTTAAATGCAAAGCGGTTTGCACAGCTTGCACCGTGTCCCCACCGGGGACGGCATATAAAGTAGACCTTGCTATTATGGCTACCCTCATGTTACAAACGGTTAGGGCTAAGTTTATGCAGCCATCCTATAAAGCTTTCGGGGAAATAGCTTAGTGCATACAGCAGGTAATTCTCCAACCGCAACGGGTAGATCTTGATGGCCCGGTTAAAATAGTCGCGGGCCTTTTCTGGCTGATGATTATCTGTCAGGAATTTTTTGCCGCATAACGCATTGTAAGCTCCCTCTTTTATTTTGCGTACGTCCTGGTCCTTAATTATGGCCAGTAATTCATTTCCTTCGGCGGCAGTGATAGAACCACGCAGCACAATCTCGCGCTTTAACTCGCGGAACCGTCGCCCCCGCCATTTCTCATCAATAGTTACTGATGACGAGTTAAGGCGGTATTTTATCAGCGGTTCGGTAAGGTTGCAAAGCCTGCCGGATCCGGCAAGGTTGGCCCACAATAAATAGTCCTCAAAATTATGGGCATGGGTTGGGTAGCCGCCCGCATCTATCACCGCCTGTTTTTTATACATAACGGCAGGGTGCACAAACGGGCAATAAAAATATAGTTTATCAATGATCTGCTCGTGCGAGTAGGCTATGCAGTGAAAATCGAACAAAAACTCGCCGTTCTCTAAAATGTATTTAGCCTCGCTACCTACCAAAATGTATTCGGGGTTATCCTGTAAAAAGCGTACCTGTTTTTCTAAACGGTAAGGGTAACAAATATCATCAGCATCAAACCGCGCAATGTAGGGTGCCCTTGCATGTGCCAGGCCGGTATTTAAGGCGTCGGCAACGCCTTTATTGGGTTGATTGATCAATACTATCCTGTCATCATTAAAACTGTTAATGATTGCAACGGTATCGTCTGTCGAACCATCGTTTACAATAAGCAGTTCAAAATCTGTATAGGTTTGCTGTAACACCGAAGTGATTGCTTCGGCAATATATTTTGCAGCATTGTAGGCCGGCATTAAAACGGTTATGCTTGGCGTGGCGCTCATTTAATTACGGTTTTAGGGGTTAACGGTAATTGACTTTCTTTTATATCTAAAAATAGCAATAACTCAAACAATACCACTATGGATAACTGCTCGAACCAATAGTCGATAAAAAACATCGACAACAATAGTATCAATAGCGGGATGCCGTAAGTGAGCTTTTTATAATGCCTTGCGAAAAACCACAGGTAAAATATAAACAGGGCCAGTAAGCCTGATAAACCATATTCGGACAGCAACTGATCGTACACCGAAAACGGACTATTGGTTAACGAATGCGTACCAGGTCCCCTGCTAAAAAACGACAGGTAAACATCCAAATGGTTCCTCAAAAAATCAGGATTGATATAAACGTATTTTTTGGGATATCCCCCGGTAAAATTTAACCCGGTTGCCTTGAATGCCAGCTTCGACGAAAAATTGCCAACGCCCTCGCCAAAAAATATTTTAGCCGGATGATGCTTAAAAAAATTAACCGTTTGCTTCATCCCGGTGATTTTTCCGGGCGTAGGGCTCCAGGTATGAGTTTTTGAAATGGGTAGTTCCTGCTCGTGCGCGGTTACAAAATCATGTAGCTGAGTTTGCTCTTTTGGTGTTGTCCGAAGCCATTGATACGCCGGCAGGTTAAGATTGGGCTTGGGTAAAATAATTTTGCCGGTTGGTGTTGCCACCACAGTTGCAGGCAATTTATTTCGAACAACTTTTGGAGTGTGCGCCCGGTATAGACTGTCGATATACAGGGTGGCTATTTTTTCTCTTTTTTCTTCGGGAGTTAAGGTGCTATCAGGCCTTAGCGTTATGCGTACGGTATTATCAAATACCCACGGTGTTATTACAGGTTTTTTATAAATAGCGGTTTTAATGGTGTTTAAGGCGTAATCATTATTCTGCGGTGATATTTTGGCCATAAACACTAACAGGAATGCAAAGCAAACTATAATAATGCTTTTTTGATCGCGGGTGCTTTTAAAAACAAACACAAACCCCAGTATAGTTATTACAAGCAAGTTGATAAAATTGCTGGCCGTAAGTAAAAGCACAGCCATGCAAACCAACGTCATGAGGAAATTTTTGCGGGTTAAAAAATAAACCACTCCAAAGGCATTTAAAACCGAATTGGTGATCGACGAATCAAACGTCAAGCCTTTTATAAAATCGCCGGTACTAATGAAATATTTTTGATACTCGCCCTGGTAAGTGAATGGGTTAAGCGCGTGGGTATGTAATATAATAGCGCCTATGTTTAATAATGATACAACTGTATTAAGGATAAAGAAAATAACGATGGTTTGGTTAATTACAGCTACGGTATTTCTTTCGACAGCCAATTTAACCTGGTGTACAGCCAAAATGCTTGCCATCCAAAAGCCAATACCAGTTATAAAAACCAGGTTGTAGTTTAAATTGGTGTACCGCCCGTTAAATAAGTAACCAATTACTGCCAGCACAATTACTATCGGGTAAAAAAGCGGCAGCCTTGAATCTTTAAGTTTAAAGCCAAATTTAAAATCGAAATTTACCAGGAAGGCGAGGGCAATTGCTACAACCTTTACCGCCAGCTTAACATCTAAAAACAACACTAAAAACAACAGCAGTTTCCAGTCTGCGCTGCCCCGTAGTTTTTTTAAATTAAAAGTGATTGGTATTTGGGTCATCCGATTTTTACAGGGGCAAATAACCAGGTTAATCCCGGTAGAGGGATTACGGCTGAAAATTGGGATAGGTTGCCTTATCGTTAATTTGTCATGCTGAGCATAGCGAAGCATCTTATAAGCGCGATAAGTATGGTGTAGAAGATTCTTCGCTATGCTCAGAATGACAACGCGGGTTAACTGGAAAGTGCTTTGATCTGATTGCTATCACTCAACTTCACCTGCCCGGTAATAAACAACAAGCCGATATAAAATATTATTGCCGCCGGTATAACCGCCCAGCTATCACCCAAAATAGCCCTCGCTCCAAACCCGCTACCCAATGCGCAAGCGGTACAAACAAGTAAAGGCTGCGCAATATTCTTTAATTCGGTTAAAGTGTTTTTGCTGAGGTAGAAGATGATCTGCGCTACACAAGCCAAAAGAAAGGCAATAGCCGCGCCCTCGTTTTTATAAATTGGGATAAGCACTATATCCCCCACAACATTTACTGCCAGCGTAATTATAAACGCGTGCAAGATCATCTTTAATCGCCCCTGCGCGAAAAATATCGTCCACAAAAAATTCTCCATATAAAGCAGTGGCAAGCAAAGCGACAGTATAAAAATGGTGTTGACATTAACAGCTCCGTATTTGCCCTGCGTAACCCAATCAATAATTGGCGACCAGTAGATATTTAACAGTAAAACGGTAAATGCTGCTACTATCATTTCTATCCTGATCAAAAACTTTAGGCCTGCTATATTTACATCGCCCTGCTTAAATATTTTGGTAAACCGGGGGATAAGCAATGGCGCTATCGCTAACAGTGGCAGCGTGGATATTTCAAAAAGCTTATAGGCAAAGCTATACTCGGCCAATTTGATAGCCGATAGCATAAAGCCGATAAAGATCCAGTCGAACCGGGCCAACGACGAAGTAATTAGCACCACGCCCATTTGCGGTAATGCTTCACGGATAAGGTTCAGATAGTTGGGCCTGTCCCATTTTAGGCGTACAGGTATTTGAGCCTTGATTTTAAATAAGGTAATTCCGGCCATAAACTCTAAAGTATCGCCGATAATAAAAATGGCAATAATGGTGATTATATCTATGCTGTGCAGTAACAGTGCGACCACTAAACACGCGCATCGTACAAAATTTGATATTACCGATAACCAGGCCAGTAACTTAAATTTTTCTAACCCATTGGCGGCCTGTTTGTAAGGCGTAGAGAGATAGATCATCAGCTTGCCTACGCCAACCAGCAATAGTAAGCCATATACCGACGGTAAGTGCGGAAACAAAAGGTAACCGGCTAACAACAAACTGTAAAACAGCAGCCCGGTAATTAGGGTGTGAGTGATGTAGAGCGATAGGGCCGATTCTTTATTATCATCCGCAGCTATTTTTTTTACGATGAGTTGGTCCATCCCGCAGGAAAGAATATTAAACGCGGCCAGTAAAATAGCCAGGGCCAGGTTAAGCAGGCCAAAACTGTCTTTACTTAAACTGGTGGACAGGATATAAAATATAACTAACCCAAAAAGCTGGTTTGCAATAAGCTGCAGGGCATTTGCCGAAAGATTTTTAAGATGGCCTTGTTTCACCGCGGGTTAAATAATTAATATTCAACCGCTAAGTTAGGTTTTAGGTATTGTTTTTTCTTCTGGTTGTTTTCAAAACGCAGCAGGTAATGATATTTAAGCCACTTGTTTTTGTAGGTTATGCGGGCAATGTCCAGGCCTTCTTTTCCATCTATAAATCCGCCAAATAAAATATAGCTTTTTATAAAGCTGAATAACGGTGACAGGTAAAGGTTAACCAGGTTTGCTTTTTTGCCGCTGTTTAAATATTTCTCGGCACTAAGGCGGGCGTAGTAAAATGCTTTGGCGTAACACTCGGCACTATCTTTTACAGAGTAGTGATGCATGGCACCATCCAGGCGCTGCATTTGTGTATCATCGGGCAATACCAGTGTTTCGTGCACGCTTGATTGCGACCAACGCACCCTTGTGCGGTTAAACATACGGATATGGTGATCGCGGCCCCAACTGCCATAACGGATCAGCTTTTTACCGAAGTAAGATTTAAACTTAATGTCGTAAACCATAGTTGGATCGGTAAGCTTTAAGCTATGTAATGACATTGCCAGCTCCAGGTCGACAATCTCATCAGCATCAACGCTTAATATCCAATCATACTTAGCCAGGTCGATGCCTTTATTTTTATTGGAGCCATAGCCGTCCCAGTTTTTTTGATAAACGCGGCAGCCTTCGGCTGTGGCTATGTCATAAGTTTTGTCTGTACTATAATTATCAATTATAATAATATCGTCGGTGATCAGCTTTGCGGCAGCGATACATTCGGTTATAACTTCCGCTTCATTTTTGGTAATAATAACTACAGATACAGGTATCATGTTAAAGATAATTATAGTGTTTCAAACAGGTAACTATTTTAAACACGAGTGCAAAGAACAAAAGGTTGCCCATCAGCGTAAAAATTACAATTGAAAATAGAGGAGGGTCTGTGTTTAAACATTTAGCAGGTTTTATTTAGCCTGATTTTCAATTAATTTCAATTAAATTTAAGGCTGCGGGCAACCTTTATGTATAAATGTACGTGATGGGTTTAGTTTAAAGCGTAATAACAATAGCAACTATTTAATAACCCGTATGGGCGAGGAAGAGTTACATCAACTGATCAGGGGCTGTATGAAACAAGACAGGAAATGCCAGAAAATGCTGTATAAAGCATTCTACGGTTTTTCTATGGCTATATGTTTGCGCTATACGGGCGATAGGGATGAAGCTGCGGAGGTGATGAACCAGGGATTCTTTAAGGTTTTTACAAAGATAGAATCGTATGATGCTACCAGGCCGTTTAAAGCCTGGCTGGGGCGTATAATGACCAATGTATCTATTGATTATTACCGCGCCAACCTTAAAATGGCGTATGCCGAGGACCTGGACCAGGCCGAACATGTTTTCGATGCCAGCGTAGCCACCGACAACAATCTGAACTATAATGATCTGTTGGCTATGGTGCAGCGGTTACCACAAGGATATCGCACTGTATTTAACTTATTTGCGATAGACGGGTACTCGCACGAAGAAATTGCCGACATGCTGAACATAAATATAGGTACATCAAAATCTAATTTATTTAAGGCAAGGCAAAAACTAAAACAAATGATACTGGATGCAGATGCACCCGGTAATTACATAAATGGCGTAAATTTTACACCGGTAGTTGCAATAAACGCAGCTAACGTTAAGCCGGTGTTTTATAACGATAAAGGTATTAGAGAATGAAAAAGGAAAAGGGCATAGACGACATCTTTAAGCACAGCCTTAAGGACCCGGTTGATGAAACCGTGTTCAGGGAGAGTGATTGGGATGCTTTCGAAAATATGCTTGACAAAGACAAACCTGCAGGAAGAGTATTTTGGCTGCCCATGTTGGGCGCTGCCGCCGCAGTTATTTTGGTGATTTTAGGCGTGTGGCTGTTTAAGCCACAGACAACAATCACGCAAGGTACCCAGCAAACAGCAGGTAATAAACCTGCCAAAACCGGCAACCAACCGGCAACAATTACGCAACCGGCGCAACAGCCGCAGGTAGCAACTAATGAGTCGGGGAAAGGCAATAACGTAATTTCTAAACCAACAAACACGGTAAAGGATGAGCAAACAACTACACAGCAAAACAAGGTAGAACAGGCATATACAGCTAATAACCTGAATAAAGTTAAACGCGGTAAAAACGATTCGTCAGCGCCGGCGGGATTGAAATACGGGGGTAAAAATGACATGATCGCCCGGGTTAATCCCGATGCCGTTATACCGTCCAATACTACATTGGCAGCAGTAAGCCTTATGCCGGGTATAACCCCTGTTGATTATTCAAGCGGCCAGGTTTTAGCATCAAACGATGTACTGCCAAAATCGGCCACCAGGCCTTTGGATGCGTCAAAGGTGGAGATAAAGAAAACAAGTACTTCATCATTCCACCCGCTGTATGCTATAACTGCATTGGCATCGTCAGAGATCAATGGCGTGGGGTCGTTTCAGTCGGCAAGCAAGGGTACAAATGTTGGTTTGATGTTTACTGCAGGAGTTAAAAAATTAAGTATCAGCACCGGGGTAAATTATTCTATTAAGCCATATTCATTGCCTTTTAGCCAATACACAACTACGTATAAATTTAAAAGTCAGCCTGAGTATGTTACTGCCGATTGCCGTGTATTGGATATCCCAATTAACATAGGCTACCAGGTTTACAACAAATCGCGCAATAAAATAACCCTGGGTACAGGTATCTCATCATACATTATGATGCATGAAAGCTATACTTATGATTATGGCGACCAGGCTAAAGTATATGGCCCGTCTTATTATGCCGTGCCGGGCAAAGGTAAATACATGTTCAGCATCATGAACCTGCAGGCAACTTATGAACGTAAAATTAACTCGAACGTAGGCTTAAGCCTGCAACCTTACTTAAAAGTACCTCTGTCTGCTATAGGTTACAGCCAGGTTAAAGTACAAACCTTCGGGGTAGCAGTAGGGCTAAATTGGAACATAAATTCACTAACAAAACCTAAGTAAACATGAAACATATAAGTATTATTTTACTTGCCGCTTTACTATCAGTAAAAGCGACAGGGCAGACCCTCTATGCCTGTAAAAACGCGCAGGTAAGTTTATTTTCGACGGCGCCGATAGAAGATATCGCAGCCAAAACATCAGCCGGCAACTCGGTTTATAACGCCACAAGCGGCGATTTGGTGTTCAGTGTGCCTATAAACACTTTCAAGTTCCCCAAATCATTAATGCAGGAGCATTTTAACAGCGATTACCTGGAAAGTGATAAATATCCACGCGCTACTTTTAAAGGAAAAATAAAAGAACAGATTGATGTTACCAAGGATGGCAGCTACCCTATTACAGTTGTGGGCGAGCTGGATGTGCATAATGTTAAACAAAATCGCACCATACAAGGCAACCTCACGGTTAATAATGGAGTAATAACTATGACAGCAGAATTTATGGTGAAATGCGTCGATCACCATATTGATATACCTAAGCTGGTATTTCACAACATCGCCGAGAGCATAAAAATGAATGTTAATGCTACTTATACGGCGGCAAAATAAAAGTTAAACCACAACTATTACACAACAAATGAAAAAACACATCGCAGTATTAGCCCTATTAGCAGTAACGTGGAGCGCAAATGCGCAACAAAAATCGTCTGCCGATTCTTTAATGAACGCCATGAGCGCCAATGACAAACCGGCACGGGTTGCCATATTTAAATCAACCCGGTTGGTACTATCACAAACTACCGAGACTGTGAAGAAGAACGAACTGAACTTCCAGATCATCCACCGCTTTGGTGATATTGCCGGCACTAACGGCGGCGGGCAAACCGCGTTTGGTATTGACCGTGTAAACGATGTTTTCTTTGGATTTGAATACGGCGTTAGCGACAACTTTAATATCGATCTGGGCCGCAGCACCATAGGCCAGCTGGTACAGTTGGAAGCAAAATGGGCGGTAATGCACCAAACATCTAATGATAGCTCGCCATTTGCATTAACGTTTGTTGGTGAAGCAGGCGCTAAACCGTACCAGGTTGCTACCTTCTCTACATTTAGCAGCAGGCTGTCATACCTGGCACAAGCAATTATAGCGCGCAGGTTCTCGTCGGGCTTATCATTACAGGTTGCACCAAGTTATATGCATACCAACAATCCATACCCTGTTTTAGCGGGTGTTGATCAATCGTTCTTTTCCGTACAGGCATCGGCACGTATCAAACTTTCCAATCATGGCGGATTGATATTGGATTATGCACACCCTTTCTCAAGCTTCCGTAAAAACACAGCAACTTTCCAGGATCCAATAGGTTTTGGTTACGAAGTTGAAACTGGCGGCCACGTATTTACCATTAATGTTACCAACGCCAACTCTGTAGCCGAGATGAATATGCTGGCCAATTCGCAGCAGCGTTTCTCTAAGGGCCAGTACCGCGTAGGTTTTACCATATCAAGGATGTTTGATTTTAACCCGAAGGTTAAAAAAGATAAAATGTAAATTACAATACCCCGAATTAAATAACATGGAACGCGAAGAATTTTTATCGAAGCTTGGCATAGGCGCATTAGCCGTATGTATGGGCAGCTGCCTGGCAGCGTGCGGCAAAAGCGGCGATGCGGCGCCTAATAATGGCGGTGGCACAACAAATCCGCCTGCCGGCGGCACTACAATTACTGCCGACCTAAGCTCATCGCTTACAGCCGTTGGCGATAGTAAAGTTAGTAACGGTGTAATAATAGTGCGCACTGCTACAGGCAATACTGCAAGTTCATTTACCGCAGTACAGGTAGCTTGCACACATGAAGGCACAGCCATAGGCTATAACAATACCCAAAGCTTATTTATCTGCCCTCTACACGGCAGTATATTCAGCAAAACCGGCGCTGTGGTACAGGGCCCGGCAACAACAGCATTAAAACAATACACCGTTTCAATAACCAATAATACGCTTACGGTAGTAACATAAGTCATTATAAACGAAGTGTGGCAATCGCCAAACAGCGATTGTGTAGATGGAACCGACCCAGCGGTTGCCGTGCTATAGTTCATAATAGTCTTTTACAATACCCCCATTACCGGCATAGCCCGCTCCCTGTCTGCGGTATTATACAATTGCTCAGGTATTTCACCCAGTGTGGAATAGTGCACCTTTTCGCCCAGCCCATAAAATTGCTGGAAACTCATTATTAATGGCCGCCATTTATCCGGATCAACGCGGTTAGCGTTATCAGCCATTAAAATACATTCTTCAAGGTGTACCTTTTGTATGCGCAATTCAAACGTTAGTATTTTACCCTGCACCAACGGATCGCCTTCGGCAATGCCATGTACTGCCTCTACCACCGCTTCCATCTGTACAGGGCATTCGGCCACCCTCACCGCCGATACGGTTGCCGATGATTGTTTATGTAATCCCGCTATTTCAAATTTACTTTCCTCGTAATGGTACCCTTTTAAAGCTTTACCCTCAGGTACGGGGTTGGTACCCGTAGTTTTGGCCAGGCGGTTTACAGCAACGGCTTCATTAACCGACGGTAAGTTTAAAACACACTGGCGGGTCCTAAGCAAATTTTGAGTGGTTTTTGAAGCGGCCGCAAGGCCAATAACACATCGCCAGCCAAGCCAGAACGCGGATGACATGGGCGCAAGGTTATCTGTATTATTCTCGTTTTTGGTACTTATCAGCACCACCGGGGTGCCAAAATATAAAATGGATGGTTGGGTGTCTATATGCATGGTTTTGATTTTATAGTACAAAGCTACATAGGCATCGAAAGCATATAAACCCGTTTCTTGCGCTATTTCTTAAACTAAAATTTATTGCATCAAAAGAAACCGTACCTTTGCAGAATTATTTTCTTGAGCGGCGGTATTGCTTTCTGCTTCAACGACAATAAATTACAAAATACAGCATGAAAAAAATTGTCGACTACCGCAAGCTTTTAGGCGTTACAGAAACTGCCGAACTACAAGAATTGAAATCTGTTTACCGCGGATTAATGAAAACCTGGCACCCCGATAAATTCCAGGCCAGCGAAGAAAGTAAACTGGAGGCCGAAGAAAAAAGTAAAACCATTATTGAAGCATATCACTTCCTGGTAAGTATCGCCCCTGAAACCCGCGATCAATCAAAAGCCGAATACGTAGAGACAACTACCAACGCTGCCATTGCCGATTTCGAGTTTAAAAGCCAGGTGCTAAAAGTTGAATTCGCTGACGGTAGCGCCTACGAATATTTTGACGTGCCCAAAGCCATCTACGTAAAACTGGTTAATGCCGACTCGCCGGGCCGATTTGCGCGCCGCCATATTTACAACGAATTTGTGTACCGCAGCTTAAGCAAGCTGGTGGCTACCGCGTAGTTTTTCGCCATAAATTTTTTAGTTAATGCATAGGCAAAAAGCGCCTGTTTGTTTATATGTTTATAATTAGCGGTGTGTATTATTTACAATAACCACTTATAATTGCCGTTCAATTAATAAACAAACGCATCACACTCATGAAATTTCTAAAAGCACTTTCCTTCTCTGTATCTGTATTATCAGCCGTAGTTTTATTAAATGCCTGTAAGGCAAAAAAGGTGGCACAAACGCCTGCGTCCGTTGCTGAGGCTGCTACCCCCGCCCCTGTTGAAACTAAAAAAACCGAGCCCGTTGCCGAAACACCAAAACCAGCACCAGCACCTGTGGTTGAAAAACCTGACTATAACTTTGCCAATATCCAGTTCGAGTTTAACTCGGGGATCTTAAAAACAGCTTCTTACCCAATTATGGACAGGGCCGTTACCGAAATGAAGAAAGATCTGTCGGTAAAATTTGTGTTGAATGGTAATGCTTCTGCCGAAGGTACCGACGCGCATAACATGGCATTATCTGTCGAACGTGCCACTGCTGTAAAGGCTTATTTGGTTAATTCGGGTATCAGCGCTGATAATTTAGAGGTTAAAGGTTATGGCGATAAAAAGCCGGTTGCTGATAACGGTACCGAAGCCGGTCGGGTAAGAAATCGCCGCGTTGAGATCAAAAAATTATACTAATTGCCGTTTTAGGCCGGTTAACCTGTTGATATTTAGGCCGGTGTTAACAAATAAATCACATTAAGGTAACGTTTTTATGGTCCGTTATGCTTTATCTTTAGGATATGCATTAACGGACTACTAAAAAACGTACTTTATGACCTGGAGAAAGTTTAGCGGTGACATCATCCAACTACCCATTATTGAAGAAGTAGAACAAGCAATTGAGCGCGAGACCCTGCTGGGCAACAAGCTTAAAGTTTGCATCGGCACCGACTCACAGGTTAAAGGCACCATTATCGATTTTGCTACCGTTATTGTTTTCCTGCGCGAGGGCCGGGGCGGCTTTATGTTTATCCACCAGGAGCGCAGTTCGCAAAAAATGAGCATCAAGGAACGCATGCTTACCGAGGTGCAAAAATCAATAGATATTTCCTACAAACTTTGCGACCTGCTTGACCTTTATGATGTAGATCTGGAAGTGCATGCTGATATCAATACCAACCCTATGTTTAAATCAAACCAGGCCCTGCACGAGGCTATGGGTTATATATTAAGTATGGGCTTTGTATTTAAAGCCAAACCCGAAGCTTTCGCCAGCTCCTGCTGCGCTAATAAAATGGTGCAGTAAGGCTTAGAGGAGGTTCCTCTGGAGCCGATGACATTTTTTGGGGTTTTCTATAAACAGGTAGCACCTCCGGTGCTTTGTAATTCTTTCATCCTTTTGCGTCATTTTTCCAATTGCTATCGACACCAGCGGTGTCTCCTGTTTATAGAAACCAATAGCTAATTCGGGCGGCTCCGGAGGAGCCTCCTAAATGTTTATTATATTTGATGTATAAATCTACCGCTATGTCGCCTATCATTGAAATTACCGATCCCCGTTTATTTGACCCGCAAACCGTTATTATTGACGCCCGGGGCGGAGCCGATGCCCGCCAGCGCTACTTAAACGGACATTTGCCAAACGCTATCTTTGCAAGTTTGGATGATGACCTTGCCGCGCACCCGGATGACCCGGCCTATGGCGGCAGGCATCCGCTACCATCAACCGCTGATTTTGCTGCCACGTTAACCCGTTGGGGTATTACCCCGCAAACATTTATAGTAGTGTATGATGATAAAAGCGCGGCGATGGGTGGCGCACGCCTGTGGTGGATGCTAAATGCAATTGGCCATACCAACGTACAGGTATTAAACGGCGGGTTACAGGCGGCCATAAATGCGGCCACAACGTTAAGCACCGACGAGGTACACCCAACGCCAGCTTCACAACGTTACCCAACACCGGCCGAATATAAAGGCACGGTAAACATTGACGAAGCCGGTAAGGCAGCGCTAAGCGATGATAAGGTTGTGATAGATGTACGGGAGAACGCCCGCTATTTAGGCCGCACAGAGCCGATAGATTTGATCGCAGGGCATATCCCCGGCGCTATCAACCTGTTTTATGCAGATAATTTAGACGCGGAAGCCAAATACAGATCGCCACGCGAGCTAACCGCACTTTACAACAACGCTATCGGTGATACCAAACCCGAAGATGTTATTGTTCACTGCGGATCGGGTGTTACGGCTTGCCATACTTTGTTGGGTATGGCGTATGCCGGTATAGAAGGACCAAAACTATATGTAGGTTCGTGGAGCGAGTGGTCGAGACGCGATTTACCGATCGGTACTGAAGAGGTTTAAAATTTAAGATATGAAAAAGATACTTGTTGCCTTGCTAATTTTAGCTGCGCCGGTAATAGCCCGCGCCCAGGCGCCAGACCCAGACCTGTTGGTTAAAGTAGGCGAGCAGGCCCCTGCTTTTGATTTTTATATCGCCAAAGGCGAAAAGACCAATCTTGATAAATATAAGGGCAAGATAGTGATGATAAACTTTTTTGCTACGTGGTGCGGCCCATGCCGGTTAGAGTTGCCGCGTGTACAAACAGAGATCTGGAACAAGTACAAAGACAACCCCAAATTCGCGCTGTTTATTTTAGGGCGGGATGAGGATTGGGATGTGGTATTGCCATTTAAAGATAAGTTTAAATACACTTTGCCCATATTACCCGATAAAGGAAAGAAAGTGTACAGCCTGTACGCCAAACAAATGATCCCCCGCAATTTTATAATAGACGAAAACGGCAAGATCATTTACCAGTCGATGGGTTACAGTATTGAAGAGTTTGACAAAATGTTGGTTTTACTGGCTGATAGATTAAAATAAGCCAGGCTGCTGATACTAAACAGATCTTTGATTATCGCACTAAGGCTATTAATGAATTGTTTGGGGTATATAGGAAACCAGCGTAATAGATATTATCGTTTGACTAATAGTATTGTATTAAATTCCCCAGTTTTTTGTGTTTGAATAGATAAATTGTTTTTTTTCGCAATCGTATTTAAAATATACAGTAGTGCCATCAGATACCCCTAAATTATAATGGCGACTACCTTTTAATGCTCCTCGATAAGGCGTTATAGTAATTGAAACTATACTATCAGTTATAGTCGCTGGAAAAATAATTGTGTGAATCAATTTATTATGATGTTCACGATATAGTTTTTTTTGATTACTTGCTGTGATCAAAACAATATTGCAGCCGCCGATAAGGGCAGGGATGCTATCAATATAGTCTGGTTTTTGGAGATAAATTGTTTTTTCTATAATTGAAGGATAGCCAGTTTTTAATTCTTTAGTATATTTTTCTAATGCTACCCAATAGATTTTATCGCCATCTCGCCGTTGTGCATTTACTTCGCAGGCGCAAAATAGAAAAATAACTAATGTGAGTTTAAGTTTAATCATCATGGTTCTTACTTACAATACCTCACCACCGCGTCTTTCCCTTCTTTTGATCCTAACGCCGCTGCAGTGTTAAAATCGGCACAGGCACCGGCTTTGTCGTTTTGAGAGATTCTGACCGTGCCGCGCTTTAAGTATCCATCGGGGCTTTTAGGGTTTAGGCCTATGGCCAGTGTATAATCTTTTATTGCAGAATTGGGGTTCTTTAAATTAAGCTCGGCATCGCCCCAAAGTATATAGATCTCCTCGTTTTTAGGGTCGGCAGTAATAGCGTAATTAAAGTCGTTTATCATGCGTTCGGCATCGGGGATAAAGCTTTTGGCGTAACCGCGCCAGGCAAAGGCCTTAACGTTATCCAGGTTGATAAACAGCGTGCTGTTATAATCGTCTACAGCGCCTTCATAATCTTTTAGGGCCAGTTTTACACCCGCACGTAAAAAGAAGGCCTCGTCGTCATTATCGCGCAGTTTAATTGCTTTATTAATATCGGCTAATGCACCGTCAAAATCTTTTAGCGCGGCCTTGGCATGCCCGCGATTTTGCAACCCTTCCACAATCCCCGTATCCAGTTTTAGGGCAGCGTTATAATCTTCCATAGCGCCGGTAATATTGCCCAGGTTTTCGCGGGCAACGCCACGCTGCACATGGAACCCCGCGTTATCGGGCTCCTTTGTAACCAGGGTATTAAACAGGCTTTGCGCATCGGTATAAAACTTACCGCTCATCATTGATTGACCCAGGCGTATGTACAGGTAAGGGTCTTTAGACCCCATACCGCCTACTTTATTAAAATCCTGCAAAGCACCTGCTTTATCGCCAACTTTAAGGCGCGAATTGCCGCGCTTCAAATAAGTTTCGGTATTGCCCGGGTTATCGGCAATGGCACTGTTGTAATCGGCCAATGCGGCACTAAATTTTTTAAGTGAGGTATTAATATCGCCCCTTATAACAAATGCATAATCATTTAATTTATTTAGCCCGATAGCCGCGTTAATATCTTCTAACGCCCCGGTAGTATCATTCAATTTTAATTTTATGCTGGCACGGGTTACGTAGGCATAGCTGTTTTTAGCATCAAGCTCTATTGCCTGGTCTGCATCTTCCATAGCATCATCATACAACTTAATGTTAAACTTGGAGTCGGCCCGTGCCTGGTAAATTTCGCTGTTATCGGGCCTAAGCTCTAAAGCTTTATCAAAATCGGCAATGGCGCCTTCTTTATCATTAAGGTTGTTTTTAACAATGCCGTCATATAAATACAGGTCGGGATTATTGGGGTCGGCCTTTATGCGGTCGCCAAAATACTCAAGCGCCGCTTTTTCATCGCCGTTATGCGCCAGTGCATTGGCCAGGTATTTATAAACATTGGGTAGTTTAGGGTTAAGCGATATGGCCTGTTTATAATCGGCAATGGCCAAAGCTGTCTCATTGATATTACTATAAGCGTTGGCGCGATAAAAAATAGCGTCGACGTTTTTAGGATTCATGGCTATGGCTTTGGTATAATCGACAATTGCACCCTTAAAATCAGGAATATTACCTTTGGCGTTTGCACGATAAAATACAATATCAGCATTTTCAGGATCCAGTCGTGCCGCTACGTCATAATCAGCCACCGCACCTTTGTTATCGCCAATATTAGCTTTGGCAACCCCACGGTACTCGTATAACGACGGGTCGTTAGGCGAGATCTGCAACGCGCGCCCAAAGTCTTCAATCGCGCCAACATAGTCGCCCAGGTTTGATTTTGCGTCGGCGCGGTAGTGATAGAGGATGGCGTTTTTAGGGCTCATGGTTAGCGCCTTCGTATAATCGGCGGCCGCCTCTGCATAGTTTTTATTGGCATTGTATGAGTTGCCACGATAAAAATAGGCAAACATATTAGCCGATGACGGATCAAGCTCTATAGACTTGCTAAAGTCTTTAATCGCGCTTACATAATCATTAACCGAGTTGTAGGCGTTAGCGCGGTAAAAATATGTTTTCGGGTTTTTGGCATCCTGCTCAATAGCTTTTGTAAAATCGGCAATGGCGCCTTTGTAATCTTTGGCGCCCGATTTTGCATTGCCTTGTTGTATAAATGTTTCTGACGATTGAGCCAGGCAGCAAAACGGTAAAAGAAGAAATAAGAGTAATGATCTTACCATGTTTTTATATACTAAAATGGCTTTACAATAAATGCTACCGAGCCGCTGCTGCCATCGCCGGTGTTGCGCCCGTTAATAAATGTGCCCCCTGTTAAAAACATCGAGAAACGCTTGCCAAACGTGTGCCCGTAACTTAGTGATACCTGGTTAAAGGCAAAGTTTTTATTGCTGGCTACCTTTTTTGCATCATACCCCGCGCTAAAGCTGCTGGTTGAGTAAAAACCACCTAACGAAACTGATAGCTGATGATGGAACCGCCTGTCAAGCGTTATACCAAACGTGGCGGTATACCTGTCCTGTAAAGGGCCCTGGCTGCCAAAGTATTGCCGTATGCCATTCTCGACCGTAAAATAATAATTTTTCCCTAATAAGTGGCCGCTGCCGCCAAACGCTGCCTTTATTTCGCCCCCTTGTTCGCCGTAGCCCAGGTTTGGATTATCGGCGTATAAAGGTGTTATAAATGTACCCTGTAGAGTAAAGTAATAGATGTAATCAATATTAGCAACATAACATCTTATCCCCACTTCCAAATCGGTAAAGCCGTTTGTTTCGTTACTATACCCGGCATTATCTTTATAGCTGTTCATTACAAAAGGTAACGAAGCAACCAGAGTAAGCCGCTTGGTTAAGCCATATTCTGAATATAATGAATAACTGATAGACTGGAACTTACCGCCAGATGCAAACGGACTAAGCCTGCGCAATGAGTCCCACCCTTTATTGGCAAAAAAGTAGTTTACAGACGGCGATAGCAACAAGCTGCCCGGCCGTACCGGGAAGCCCCCGGCATAACTTGCACTTTGCGACGCGAAAAAAAGCATAACTGCCATAAGCAGGTGCCTTAACCAGGTTTTGGTAAACTTCATATCATTAAAATAATGCAAACGTATCACGCATCCAACGCCCTTCAAGCTCTTTGTAGGCTGTGCTAATTTCGTGTGCAAGGTCTTTAAATACCATCATACGTTTACTGGGTTTTATATTATTAAAAGCCGCGTATTCGTTATTTGGTGGCGCAAATGGGTCAAGCAAACCTATCCCCATAATTGTAGGGCATTTTAAGTTCGATGCAAAATTTTTGGCATCGAAATAATCCATATTGTCCAGCACCCTGTCAAGCGTCAAGCCTGGTTGCGTACCAATGTATTTTTTTATGCTGCTCATTGGCCAGTCAACCTCGTCAACCAAATTGCGTACATCACACAATATAGGATTTTGCGCCGAGCATAATCTTATCCGTTTATCTAAACTGGCTGTGGCTATAGCTAAAAAGCCGCCCATACTACCTCCTGATGCCAGGATCTGGTCGTGCTTAAGCTCCGGCCTTGAGTATATAAAGTCTATAGTACGCAGGCAATCGGCTATTACACCGCGCATTACGTATTTGTTTTTATTCTCTATATGATAAAATATAAACTCATCTCGGCGGGTGTTAACCGGACCGCGGCTATTGCCTTGCCCCCTTACATTTAGGGTAATGATGGCCAAATCTTCATCAATACCCATCAGCGGATCAAGGTTTACCTGGTAGCCGGGCAAACCTAACAGTACAGAAAATTTGCGGTTCTTGTTCTTTGTTATCGGTACGGTCATCCAGCCGCGTATGGTCATGTTGCCCAAACTTTGCATTTCTATCAGGTACACATGGCGGTTGTCTTTATCCATCTTGGGCATTGGCGTTACCTTGAAGTTAGGTTTCACTTTTGCCAGCTCGTCTTTAGTTGTTTGCCAGAACGAGTCAAAATCAAGCGGCTTTTTGTGTTGCGATACGATCTGCTCGGGCTTTATACCAAACACCTTTTTAGTGGTGTCATCGTAATCGCTCACATTTATCATGAAGTTGAGCTTATAAAAACCAACCCCGTTGCCGGGGATCTCGAAATTGTATTTCTCTACACTTTTTTTACCGATCTTAACTTTAATAGAATCCCCGCGCAGCAGCTTGCCGGTTTCGGTAGATACGGTGTAGGATACCTTACCAACCTGGTCGTTAGCAGTTGTGTTTTTTACCTCGAAAGTGTATTTAGCTTTTTCATCAAAAAAGGCGTTTTTATTAGCGGGGATTAACATAGTTGTAATTTCGCCCTCATCCTCTTCTTCCCCAGCTTTTTTAGCTGGTACCGGGTTGCTATCATGCGATTGTGCCTGCGCCGCAATAACCCGTGTTTGTTGCATGCCGACTAAGGCAACAACAAGGTAAAGCAGTTTTACAAGTCTGATAATTTCTTTCACTATCGCGTTTATTTACAGCTATCTAAATAGCTTAATATTTGTACCGTTTCACTAATTAAATAATCCAAACTGATCATGCATCCAGGCGTTCTCTAACTCTATATATAACGGACTAACATCATGCCCCAGGTCTTTAAACACCATCATTTTTTTATTGGTTGGCATGCTGTTATAAACCGCAAAATCATTTGTTGGCGGCACATAGGTATCTAACAGGCCCACACTCATAATAAACTTACATTTAACATTTGGTGCAAAGTTTTTTACATCAAAATAGTCCAGGTTATCCATTATTTTATCAAAGGATAAACCGGGTTGTGTTTTAAGATAAACCTTGATAGAGGTAATTGGGAAAGTAACCCGTTTTACCAGGCTGCGCACATCGGCAAATATAGGGCTCTGTGCAGAGCATAGGTTTACACGTTTATCTAAGGCCGCGGTTGTTATTGCTAAAAAGCCGCCCATACTGCCCCCTTTTACGAAAATATTATCGTGTTTTAACTCGGGCCGGGTATAAATAAAATCCATGGCGCGCAGGCAATCCATAATAACTCCACGCATTACATATTTATTTTTATCCTCTATGTGGTGAATAACAAACTCATCGTGCCGGGTATTAATAAACTCGCGGCTATTGCCCTGGCCACGCACATTTAACGTAATAAAAGCCAGGTCGGGGTCGCCAACCGTCATAATAGGCGACAGATCTACCTGGTAACCGGGCAGGCCCAGTACTACAGCAAATTTCTTATTCGGATTTTTTGAAACCGGTTCTGTTAGCCATCCCCTTATGGTAATGTTCCCTAACGATTGCATTTGTATCAGGTACACATTACAGGTTTTGGTGCTTAGTTTGGGCATAAGAGTAACCTTGTAATTAGGTTTTACCTTTGCCAGTTCATCCTTTGCTGTTTGCCAGAAAGCATCAAAATCTGCCGGCTTTTTATACGCCGATGTTATTTTTTCGGGGCGGATGCCAAATACTTTATGCAGGGTATCATCATAATCGGTTACGTTTATCCTGAAGTTAACCCTATAAAACCCCGGGCCCTTGCCGGCTATGTCAAAATTGTATTTCCCGTTGCTTTTTTTGCCAACGTTTATTTTTATCGAATCTTCTTTTAGCTCAACGCCATCCTCATTTAAAAGGGTGTAAGTTATTTTTCCTTCCTGCGGATTTTCGGTTGGGTTTTTTACCTCGAAGGTGTATTTGGCCACATCGTCGAAAAAGGAATTTTTGGTGGCAGATGTTATTACGGTTGATATTTCGGCATCATCTCCACCCGATTTTTTAGCCAGTGGCGAAAGGGCATCATGCGATTGGGCGCGCGCAGCCTGCTGCATCATTGCAACAGCAATAATTACGTAAGCCAGTTTTATGAATCTTATCGCCTTCACTTTTATTTTATCTGTGCCGAGTTATTATCAGGGTTACGCGCCTTGTTCTTTATCAGGAAATCTGATTTACGAATGTAATGGTTAAGCGGCTCTTCTATCGTTTTAAATAACAGGATAGATACCGCGTTCAACAAAATAAAGGCGTACAGCAAATTTAACTTATCATACTCAAACGGCGAATGCCAGTCGACCCCCCATTTATCATATAGCTCAAAAGCATATTCGTTTAACCACTCGGTGCCATGGTGTATCAGGGTATACATCCAACCCAGATGGATAAGGTAAAATATGTACGAGCTTTTGCCCAGCAGCTCAACAAACGGCGCAGCCAGTACTTTCTTTAAAATGGTAGTTTCGGTCAGTATCCCGTAAAAGAACAGGGCCACCGCTATACATAAAAAGTAGTTGTTTACAATTATACCTGTAGGGCTTTCCACTCCGGCGGCCCAGCCTTTTGGGATGGGTTGAAACGCCATTACCAACACACATAAAAATATCAGCAGGAAGCCCAGGTAAGTGTAAACAATTTTATTAGTGCGCTCAAAGCCTTTGTTCAACACTATGCGGGCCAACTGCACGCCCACAAAAAACTCGAAACACCGCCCAAAGAAGGTAAACAACATCACAAACGGAAAATTGCTAAAGAAACCATACCAGTTTACACGGCTGAATATTAAAACCATGCCTATGGCAAAAGCCGTTATAATTACCGGCTGGATATAAAACTTGGTATATTTTTTGGCGATCAAAAAGATGACCGGGGCCGAAAAGTAAAAGCATTCCTCCACCGTTAAGCTCCAGCCCTGTGCTATGCCGGTATCCCAAAACCGGAAAAAGAAACCACGAATAAACATTATGTTCATCACCAGCAGCGCGATGGGGTGTTGAAAGCCTTTGGTTATGCTTTCGTCCTTAGTAATAAAAAAGTAAACGAACGCGCAAATGGTGAGTATGGCGTACATGGGATAAATGCGCGCCACGCGGTTTTTGAGATATTGCTTAAACCAATCGGTTGTTAAATGGAAGTTATTATAATATCTGAATGTTATTAAAAATCCTGATAGCACGAAGAAGATTGACACCCCAATATGGAACTCGCCCAAAAAACGTTGCACAATATGAGGAAAAGAATCATCAAACACGTAGTAGTAGTGCGATACGAAAACAAGGTAAGCAGCCAGCGCGCGTACCCCGGTTAAAGCCGGAATATAGTTTTGTACAGGTTTTTGTGCCAACAGCCCTTAAATTAGTGTCCTCTAAAATAATTGTTTATACTCTTAGTTGCAAAAGTAATGCCGCTTGGCCAGTGGGCAGTTATTAGTTTGCAGTGGGCACATGTAGTTTTCAGCTTATTTTGCTGATAGTTTGCTAACTGCCAACTACAAACTGCCAACTGAACTCCCCTGCACCACGCCACTATTCAGTATTTTCTGATCGATGTAGTATTGGATCTCTGATTTTTTTAATCCCCAGTTCGGGGCTATAAGTAGTTCGCGGTCGCTTAGGCCAAACAGGCGTTGGATAACCACATCGGGCCTAACCAATGGCAATAGTTCGCATAAAAACTGGGCGTACTCATCCAGCTCAAAAAGTTTAAACGGTTCGCGTTTATATTTAACGCCCATTACAGACCCTTCTACAATATGCAGGTGGTGGAACTTTACAAATTTTATCTGCGGATGCTTGTTGATCTCATCGGCATATTTAAGCATCATCTCCTTAGTTTCCCACGGGAAGCCGAAGATGGTGTGTACGCAAATATCCAGCTTGCTGTTTTCAACCAGCTTAAGGGCGTTAAGCAAATCGTCGTGGCTGCAGCCGCGGTTTATCTGGTCAAGCGTTTCGTTATAGATGCTCTCCATGCCCATTTCAAGGTCAACATCGAAGCGATCGGTATAGCTTTCAAGCAGGGCGATTTTTTCGGCGTCGATGCAATCGGGGCGGGTACCTACTGATAGGCCCACAATGTCTTCGGGGCAATAGCTTAGCGCCTCGTCATACAATGCCTTTAAATAATGCACCGGGGCATAGGTATTGGTATTAGGCTGGAAGTAAATGATAAACTTATCGGCCTTGTTGCCTTTGCGCGCACGCTCCATACCCTCAATAACCTGTTGCTTTATGGTGCTGGCATTACGGCTTACCGATGGGGTAAACGAATCGACATTGCAATAGGTGCAGCCGCCAAAGCCTTTGCTGCCATCGCGGTTGGGGCAGGTAAAATTGCCATCGACAATAACCTTAAATACGCGGTGCCCGGGGTACTTCTCTTTAAGCCATGGCCCATAGTTATTGTAACCCTTCTCCCAAATACTTGCCGGTGTGTCTGTTAACTGCATTGCCGCAAAGATACGGAATGATGTGCAGATATGCAGATAGGGAAATGTGCGGATATGCGGATATGCGAATGTGCAGATGGCTAATTTATAAATATCCGATGCGTGGCGGGCCGTGCGGTCAGATGTCCCGTAGGGACTACCCCTTTGTAGAAATATAAATATATACGATTTTGCCCCGTAGGTGGCTACCCTAAAAGCGTAAAGGGTAGCCACCTACGGGGCAAATAAATTTCTTATAAAATGCTACAAAGGGGCAGTCTCTAACGGGACAATTTAAGCCCCTTCTTTAATATTTATCAACCGCGCATCCAGAACCCTCTCCTTTGGAGAGGGCAGGGTGAGGCTAAAATTCTGCTTAGTCAACAAAAAAAGCATAACCGCACCGCGCCGGTTATGCTTTTGCATTTAGGTTGAATGCCCTTATTGGATCTTAACAGATGTTACGATATCATTAGCCGTTGGTGTAAGGTTAGGAAAATGCGGGGTATCGCCGCTTGGCAATGTCCATGTTTGCCCCAGGAAGTTATCATCCTTGTACATCGTAACTGTCCACCCCTGCGGTACTTTGGCCGACGATGCCCAATCGTTTACAAAACCATAAGGTGTGAGCTGGCTCAAGGTATAATTTCCTTTCGGTATGGTGCCGGTTACCGTGCCGCCGTAAAGCGTATTCTGGTAAAAGGTAACACCCGGGTAAAGCTGCATAAAAGCTACCAGGCTACAAGCCTCGTAAGTTTGAATGTAGCCTGTCGGGCATGGCACAGCATAATTGCGGTAAGTCAGGTTACGCGCAGGGTCGCGGTTGGCCCAGCCGGTGTCGACATTGGTTTGGATCCAGCTTACGTATTGGGTTTGCTTGCCCTCGTTTATAAGCTGCATAATGTAATCGGCAAATATGGCTTTCATTACGCCTTGTTCGTTAAAATCGCCTTCGGCAGGTAGTATGCCCTGCGCGTTGCATAAGTTGTTTTTAACATAGTCGGCATAACGTGTAGCGTCCGACAGGTAGGCGCTGTTACCGCTCTGTTTGTATAACGCATAAGCCGCGCCTATGGCTGTACCCGCATTATAAGTATAAGCCTGCCCGCCCGGCGGGTTGCTGCCTATTTTGTTATCATAAACCTGGCCCGTAGTAGTATTGGTTAAGTTGGCTTTAGCCCAGGTATAAATGTTTTGTGCCTTGGTTAAATAGGCGCTGTTGCCGGTGATGGTGTACAGGCGCATAGCCGCAATAACTGTCGGGAAGTTGATACAAGAGTTTTTTCCTGAATGGTTAAAATCCCAGAACATACCCCCGCCCACCGGGTCGTATGATCCGTTCCAAACCCTGTCGAAACCAGCTTGCGCCGTAGTTAAGTAGGTGGCATTGCCCGTGATTTGATTGGCACGCGCCAGCGACATCACCCACCACATCATATCGTCATAAATAAACCATACGGTGGTGTTGTTCCAGTTATAATGATCGTACTGGTTGTAGCCGCCTGTATACATATCATTAACCCTTGTAAGCGCCGCCGTGGTGCGGGTACGGATGTAGGCGTCCATAGCCATGTCCCAGAAAATGGCGTTGGTCCAGATGGCGGCTATGTTGTCTTTGAGTGTGGTGCTGTAATAAAGCTTGGTGGTTGGGTTGTAGCAGGCTGTATTAAAAGCGTTGTAAGCAGTGGTGGCATCAGCCGGGTCCCACGAGTTGAATGATGACCCCGAAAATTCACCGCTTGGGACTGACCCCAGGCTGGTTTTGCCGTCGGCCGGTGGAGCGGGGGCACCCTCTTTTTTACTGCAGCTAAAAAACGCTAAGCAGGCAGTAAGTACCAAAATTGTTGTTCTCTTCATAATTGTAGGAATTTTTAGTGGTGTGTGTTTATTGTAGTTCTGTTAATTGCTTATTTAAATCAATAACAATTGTAGCTCAACTACCACAGGCAATTGTAAATGCACGGGCTAACCGCCAGGCACGTTAAATAACCTATTCAACAACGTTGTATTTCGATCTATGGGGGATGATCGGTTTATAATTAATTGCTTATACGTTAAAGGGTTAGTAAAAGGTTATACTTAAAAAGTTACCGTTAAGCCATAAGAAAAGTTGGGTGCGACAAGGGAGATCTGCTTGAACGAAGTGTCCGCCATCAAGCGCTTCGGGATAACCCTCTGTTGCTTTACTATCATCAATCAAAATATCCATTAGTGCATTCTGGCTGTTCCTTCTTTAAAGGCGCATCTATGCATATTCGACAATAGTTTAGTGTTTATTTATTGTTAAGCCAGTGGTGATATTTTTGCCTTAAATGGGCCGTAAAACCACGCTATGTAAACACAATATTATCATTGAGTTATGTAAATCTGAAGTTGTAAAAAAACCAGTTTTCCTACAGTTTTCAGGGGGGTATTTGCGGAAAATTTAACCCCCTGAAATGAAACACAATTACACTTTATTTAAATTATTCCTGCTTACTTTATGTTGTTCGTTATGTTCCTTTTCGGCCATGGCGCAAAGCATTAAAGGTAAAGTTACAGACGCTGTTACCCGCGAGCCATTAGTAGGTGCTACTGTTGAAATTAAATCGACAGGACGAAGTGCCGCTGTACAGTTAGATGGTTTTTTTACATTTAAAAATCTTACCCCCGGGACCTATGCGCTCGAAATACGTTTTGTATCCTACAAAACCAAACAAATAACCGTTGCCGTTGTGCCTGATAGAGTGAATACAATAAGTGTACCGCTAGACCCGGATACCCGTACTCTTAGCGACGTTACCATCTCAGGCAACCAGGTATCAACAGACGCCCGTGCACGCACTCTTGAGCGTAATGCAAACCAGGTTGTGAATATTGTGTCGGCAAAAAATATAGAACTATCGCCCGATGTTACGGTAGCAAACGTAATACAAAGGGTGTCAGGTGTGACTATCGAAAGAAGTAATTCGGGCGAGGGCCGTTACCCAATCATAAGAGGAATGGAAAAACGTTATATAAACACGGTTGTTAACGGAATTAAAATACCAAGCCCCGATAACAAGAACCGTTTTATTCCTTTAGATCTTTTCCCTGCCGAATTGCTGGAGCGTTTAGAGGTTAGCAAAACGCTTACCCCATCAATGGAAGGGGATGCTATTGGTGGTACCATAAACCTGGTAATGAAAGACGCGCCCGCAAAAACCCTGTTCCAGGCTAATTTTGCAGCAGGCTACAATGGCATTTTTGCTGGTCGTTATTTCCAAAAGTTTGATGCCTCAACAATTAATAAACTATCACCGGCCGAAAGAAACGGCAATACCTATGTGGCTTCGCCAACTGATTTCCCGGTAAATAACCTTCAATTCTCTGACAAAGCAAGCCCGATAAACACTAATTTTAGTTTTACATTTGGCGACAGGTTTGGACAGGATCAAAAACTGGGGTTCATTATTTCGGGCAGCTACCAAAATAATTTTACGGGTAATAACTCTACTTTCTTTTTACCCAACGCACAACCCGGTTTAAATAATATCCCGCAGTTTATCGAACTGCAATCGCGTTCATACTCGCAACAAAGCAGGCGCATTGGGGTAAATAACAAGTTTGATTATAAGTTCGATAAAAACAACAAGATCTCCCTTATTAACGTATTTGTTCGTTTGGATGATCGTCAAAGCCGTTTAATAAGCGATACCATCGCATTAAACTCGTTGGTTGACGCGCAGGCACGCAGCAGGTGGCAATACCAGTCAATTTATAACTCAACACTGCAAGGTGGTCATCAACTAAGTAACAGTTTAAAGGCCGACTGGTCGTTAGCTTATTCTGTCGCAAATAACCATATACCAGACCAGGCAGAGTTTACGCACGAATACCCGGTTACAAAAACAGCAACCAGTGTTGATATACTGCAGGGGATGACCCGTATTTGGGCGCACAACAGCGATAAAGATTATGCAGCATATTTAAATATTGCTGATAAGTTTAAATTGTTAAAAAAAGATTTTGAGTTAAAGGCAGGCGGGGTTGGGCGTCATAAAACGCGCGATAGTTATTATAATTCATATAGCCTTACGCCGGATCTGGGTACCAGTACATCACAGGCTTATACCAGTATCAGCAACGCTAAATACGCTTTTAAAACTACCGGTTCTTCATTGTTTTCGCCAGATGGTAATGACTATACTTTTACCGAAAACGTAGCTGCAGGTTATATCCAGGGTAAATGGCAGTTAACAGATAAATTTGAGACCTTAGGTGGTGTAAGGGTTGAATATACCAGCCAAAACTACGATACACAATTGCCTGCCGGGACAGCATCAAAAAGCGGTAAAATAAGCTATACCGATGTTTTGCCAAGTGTTATATTTAAATATGGCCTTACCGAAAATCAAAACCTGCGTCTATCATATTACAAGGCGTTAGCAAGGCCGGGCTTTGCAGAGTTAATTCCGGACGGACAACAAGGCGAGGTGTTTAAAGAAACCGGTAATCCTGCGGGCTTAAATCATACTACGGCTGATAATATTGATTTCAGGTATGAGCTTTTTTCGAAAAATGCAGACCAGATATTGTTAGGAGCTTTTTACAAACGCATACAAGATCCGATAGAATTTGCAGCAGTTAAAACAGGCGTAACATCACAAACGCTTATCCCCCAAAATTTTGGCGACGCGCGTAACTTTGGTTTCGAAGCTGTAGTAACCAAATATTGGGGCCCGGTTGGTGTAGTTGCAAACTATACCTACACCAAATCAAGGATCTCGTCTGATAAGTTGTACTCATTCCGTAATGATGCGGGGCAGGTAACATCACGTATACAGTCAGAAACGCGTCCGTTACAAGGTCAGTCAGACCATATTGGTAATCTTGCCCTGATCTATAAAAACCCCAAAATAGGCTTAGATCTGCAAGGCGCATTTGTTTATACCGGCGCGCGTATATCATTAGTAAGCCCTTACTATGGGTTAGATTACTGGCAGGCTCCAACCAAACAGGTTGACTTTTCAATAGAAAAGCGCTTCGCCCGTAAGTTTTCTTTCTATGGAAAGGTTAATAACTTAACCAATACACCATATATATTGGAACTTCATCAATCATATAACAACTACCTAACTGCTCCCGGAGCACGAAAATTGGCATTGCAGACAGATCCTGATAAGGTTATCACCGTGCAGAAAGATTATTTCAAAACCAACTACTTATTTGGTATTCGCTATAAATTTTAATGGTATTAAAACTTCATAAAATGAAAACAAAAATATTTTTAGCCGCAGGTTTACTTTTAACCGGGCTTATGTTTAACTCATGCCAAAAGCTGGACGATCATAAAGATCTGTCAAAAGCAGTAGTTTTGGTTGCAGCACCTATTAGCGATGCAGGTTGTCTTACCCCACTTGGCGCGGCAACATCATTGGCGGTGAAAGGCACGATGCTGGCCGGCAAAACTTACAATGTTTGCGGTAACCTGATTGTAAATGACAAGGATACATTAACTATACAACCGGGCGTTACCATCAACTTTAAAGGCAATTACGGTATTGGTGTAAACGGCAGTCTTTTAAGCCTTGGTACACAACAAGCGCCTATATTGTTTACTTATGATGGTGCTGTTAAAACAGACCAGGTAGGTGCCGACCCGTCAAAGGATCCTGCTTTTAAAGGTTTGTGGACCGGTATAATGGGTGGCGCTAATTGCAAAATGATGATCTTGAAATGGACGCATGTTGAATTTGGCGGTGGCAACCCAACAGGTGATATCGCCCTGATCTCAAAAAGCCCGTATCCTTTATTTTTTCAAAACCCTTACGGCATCTTTGTTTTAGAGGATTCATGGATGTATGGTAGTACAGATGATCCTATCCGTACTCTGGGCGGTAAAATTGCTATCCTGCGTAATACTTTCGAGAAATGCGGCTACACTGGGGGCGAGGCACTGAATGCAAAAGCCGGTACCATTGGTGATTTTGCTTATAACCTGTGTATAGGTATAGCTACTAATGGCCCTAAGCTATCAAACTCGGGCGCGCTTACAGGTGTACCCGGATCAAACATCCGCATGTATAATAACACTATTGTTAATTGTGGCTACCGGAGAGCGGCAGCCGGCCGTGGTGGGTCTATTAACTTCGAGCAGGACGCGGCAGGTATGGCTTACAACAACCTGATGGTGAACTGTAAATTTGGCTTACGTATTGTACAAAACCCGATAGCTGATACAGCTAATATTAAATACGGATATAATTATACTTATGCGGATTCTGCATCCGTGGCAAACCAAATTTATCCATCGCTTTCTGTAAGTACAGCAATTACAAAATCGCAAATAACTGATATTCCTGCACCATCAACATTCTTGCCTGCTGGTTGGAAAGCCGGCGATGTTTACACGGCTAACGTAGCTATATTAGGAGCAAACAATCCGCAATTTATTAATGCTCCGGTACCATTGCCTGCGGGTTATAAACTACGCGATATTGCTACTGTAGGCACCTATAACTTCGCACTTAAACTAACGTCGCCTTGTGTTGGCAAGGGCTTCACCGGTTTTGTTCCGCGTGGCGATGTCCCTGTTGATCCAAAATTTGGAGTTACCGAACTTACCCGTCCGGGCCGCGATATTGGCGCTTACCAAATTGACGGCACAGGTAACCATCACTAACCAAACAAAATTAATCCCTGTAAAGGCAGCTGTAATGGCTGCCTTTTATAATTGAAGCAATTATGTTTTTAAATAAGATCTCAACCCTGTATATAGCCGCATTAAGCGGACTGACTGTTGGTTTATCGGTAAGCCAGCGCAGTTTTGCACAGCAAGCCCAAAAACCTATAATAAATATGGTTTATTCGTCCGATGCGCATTATGGCCTTACACGGCCACAATTTCGTGGCGATACCGGGGTGATAGCGCACCGTGTCAATATGGCCATGATCGGGCAGATAAACAATCTTCCGCAGCAACAGCTGCCCGCCGATGGCGGCGTTAGCTCGGGCTTAAAAGTAGGTGCTATAGACTATATGGTACAAACCGGCGATATTACCAACCGCATGGAGGTACCTATACAAAGCGCGGCAAAATCATGGGCGCAATTTGAGCAGGATTATCTGCATGGGCTTACAATAAAAGGAAATGATGGCAAAGCTGCCACCGTATTACTTGCACCGGGCAACCATGATATATCAAATGCCATAGGTTATGCTAAGCCAATGATGCCGTTAAACGACCCAACCACAATGGTTAGTATTTATAATTTAATGTTGCACCCTAAAAAAGCGATGACCAACGAAGCTTATAACTATGCAACTGATAAAGTCAATTACTCGCGCGAGGTTGGTGGCGTGCATTTAATGTTTATTACATTATGGCCTGATTCGGCCGAGCGGATCTGGATGGCGCGTGACCTGCAAACTGTCGCTGCAACAACTCCGGTTATAATTTTTACCCATGACCAACCTACTTGCGAAGCCAAGCATTTTACTAATCCGTTGCCGCTGCATAATATGACGCTGGCTAATAAATTTGAAAACCTAACAACGGAATATTATAAAGAAGGCACCATGGCCATGAAAGACGAGGGCGCTACAGATATAGAACAACGCGGCTGGGTTAAGTTTTTAAAGGCGCACCCCAACATAAAAGCCTATTTTCATGGCAATAGCAACTGGAACGAATTTTATGTTTACAAAGGCCCTGATAATGATGTAAGCCTCAATACTTTCAGGGTCGACTCGCCAATGAAAGGTAAATACTCGGCCAAAGATGAAACGCTGTTATCTTTCCAATTGATATCATTGGCCCCCGATACACAAACACTAACCGTACGTGAATGCTTGTGGAACACCCAGCCGGATAATAGGGAGCAAAAAGTGGTCTTTGGCAAAAGTATTACGGTATCGCTTAAAGTAGATAGATAATAGCTACAACTCCACCACCACCGGATGATCACTTAAAGTCAGCGTCACCTCGTTAAGATTCTTATAATTAGCAACGGGCGCTATGCCCACAGTTGGATCATACACGTTTACCCGCGCCGCTTTTTTGCCGAGAGTAAGTTTAACCGCATCGGTACCTGTCGCTTTCTCACCCCATATAACCAATTGGAACTTGCCGTTGCTGTTTTGCAATAGCAAATCGTGCACGGTTTCCGGCTGATTGGTAATTGTATAAGCCAGGCTGGCAGGAGTTTTTTTGCTGATGGATCTATCGGCTAAAATAGTGGTGAAGTTATGCAGGTAGACGGCAGCCCTGCGCGGCGTGTAATCCTTTTGATAAAACCCGAAGCTTTGGTTGCCGGCCTCGTCGCTACGGTCGCGCAGCAAATAAATAGCGGTATAGCTCCACCTGCGTTTAAATTGTGCCAGGTATAAGTTAAGGTACAGGCACGCCTGTTTTTTTTCGGTAAAGGTATTATCGATGGTAACGCCGGTTTCGGTAGTTACTTTGGGCAGGTTTATCAACTCATCTTCGGTATAGCCGGTAAACTTGCTGCGCCAGGTTTTGCCGTAGTTGCCAAACAGGCCATCCACCTTACAATGCGGGCCTGGGTCGGCAGCGTTCCAGGTTTGGTTGTCATATAACCCTTTGTGGCTTGGGTGGCTAAAGTAGTTGTGGCAAGTGGCGTAGTCGGCATAACGGGTAGCATCAGGCGTCAACGCGCTGGCACCGGCAGGAATTTGCAGGTATTGCAGACCCACGTTATCAACCTGCGCACCACCCTCGCTGATGCTCCATACCGGGTATTGTTGCAGGGCAGGGTCGGCCTTTACCGCTTTGTATAGATCAGCCTGTAGTTTGGCCACGGCCAGCCAGCTTTGGTTCTTGCCGCCTTTTTCGTTGTTGTAGGTTACACCCCAGTTGTTGGGTTCGTTATTGCCTTCGAAAGCTAAGAGTGCACCGCTTGCAGCCAGCATTCGGCCGCCGGTAAGCAACCTATCGATATTGGTGCCCCCACTCATTAAGCCGTAGCTAAAGCGGATACCTGTTTCGCGGTGCAGGGTTTGGTAATCCTGGTCGGTAGCGCCTCCCTCATAACCTGAGCGTATCCAGCGGATGCCGGTGTACCTGATGACATCAATGGTTTTGTCCAAACTTTCGCCACGCCTTGAAATTGCCGAGTTGACACCGATGCTGTTTAGAAAATCGGTAGTGCTATTAGCTTTTACAGGTTGCGGCTTATCGCCCCCAAAAAACACAGCCAAAGGTAATAGCGTAATCAAAAGCGATGAGATGCTGAACAGTTTCATTGTTTTATGGTGATAAATGGGCAATAACGGGTGTTAATGCGTAAATGCAAGATACAAATTAGCATAAACCCAAATTGAAATTGATTCACTTTTATAAATTTTCGGTCGAAAATGGCTTATTTTTAATTGGTTGATAATCAATGTTTAATGGCGTTTCTCAATTAACAAAACCTGACGAAAAAGTTATGCAATTTATGACGCGTGTTTAAACAACTAAATTTTTTACAATTAGCTTATTATCAATACGTTAAAGCCAAAAATGTGTTTCATTTTGTTTCACTCGTTTTCCGTAAGGTACTAACTGTCAATTTATTAGACCGAAAAAGTGTTTCACCTGTTTCATTTGTGTCACACACCGTGTGAAACAACACACCCGTTTAAGCCCGTTAAAACACCCACCATAAAAAATGGCGACACAGTGCGTCGCCATCCTTAGCAAAACAGGTCACCCTTAAAAAGGCATATATTATATACCCACTAACGTATAGGTTTTACCCGCGACGGTAGCAAAGTCATATAATAAAGTTTCTTTGGCACCGGTAGGTTTCACCTCTGCTTTGGCTGATATAACAGGCTTGGCGGTTTCCTCGTTCTGATAAAAGAAGTTGGTATTGGCACCCTTGGCGGTTTTCAAAGTACCCCCAACCAGCTTAGCGTTGTTAGGTAAACGCAGCCTGCAGTTACCTCCCAGGGTTGATCTTATAACAGCTTTTGCCAGCTTTCCACCCTTCCATTCCATGCTAACTATCTCAAAACCACCACGTGCGCGGATGCCGCTGATGGTTCCGTTGGTCCAGGCATCGGGCAGGGCGGGCAGTAAGTTAAGGGCACCATCGGCGCTTTGCATCAGCATTTCGGTAATGCCGGCAGCACAGCCGAAGTTGCCATCGATCTGGAACGGCGGGTGTGCGTCGAACAGGTTAGGGTAAGTACCACCCCCGTTGTTAGAGCTGCCCCTGTTTTTACCCGTTGGTGTTAATTGGTTCTGTATCAGCTTTAAAGCATGGTTACCATCCAACAATCTTGCCCAAAAATTAACCTTCCAACCCATACTCCAACCGGTAGATACGTCGGTGCGGTAGATCAGAGAGGTGCGTGCGGCGTCAAAAAGCTCTGGCGTGCGGTAAGGCGAGATCTGGTTACTTGGGTACAAACCATACAGGTGCGATATGTGGCGGTTATGGTCCTTCGGGCTATCCAGGTCATGCAGCCACTCTTGTAGCTGGCTATATTGGCCTATCTGCATAGGCGGCAGGCGGTCGCGCGCAGCCTTAAGCCTGGCGGCGAACTCTTTATCTACCCCCAAGATCTTAGCTGCAGACATCACCTCGCTAAAAATATCAAAAACCAGCTGGTTATCCATGGTAACCCCGGCATCGGTTGATACTCCCGGATGTGCAGTCGGGTTATTCTCGGGCGAGTTGGATGGCGATATCACCAGCCATTTATGCTCAGGTTCCTCTATCAGCGACTCCAGGTAAAATTGGGCAGCACCACGCAATGCGCTATAAACCGACTTTAAATAAGCCTTATCGCCATTGTACATATACCTGTCCCATAACTGCGTGCTTAACCATGCCCCACCCGATGGCCAAAGGCCCGAATAAACGCCGTCTACAGGGCCTGTAATGCGCCACAGATCGGTATTATGGTGCGCTACCCAGCCGCCAACGCCATACATATCCCTGGCGGTTTGCTGACCGGTTACAGACAGGTCTTTTACCATCTGTATCAGTGGCTCGTGCATCTCGGCAAGGTTGGTTACTTCGGATGGCCAGTAGTTCATTTCGGTGTTGATATTGATGGTATACTTGCTGCCCCACGGCGGGCTCATTTCTTTGTTCCAGATACCCTGTAAGTTAGCAGGCTGGCCGCCGGGTTGTGAAGACGAGATCAGCAAATATCTTCCAAACTGGAAGTATAATTCAACCAGCTCCGGGTCATTTCCCGTCGCGAAATCGGCAAGACGGACATCGGTAGGTTTTTTGGCGGCCTCGGTAGTACCCAGGTATAGTTTAACCCTATTAAAGAATTTCTGGTATGCTTTAATATGGTTATTAACCAAAGTAGCATAGGCAATAGGCCAGGCTTTATCCAAATAGCTGTTTGCCCGCGCCGACTCATCGGCACTGATATCATCGTACTTTACAAAGTTGGTAGCTATTGATATAAACAGCGTAGCCGCGGTAGCATTGGTTACATTAACTGATGTATCAGACGCGGCAAGTTCGCCGCCATCAAGCTTTACCTTTACCAGCGCCTGGAATTTATCCTGTCCCTGTATACCGTCGCGGTTGCCTGATACGCCTGAAAGGACCAACTTATTAGTCCCTTTAGTAACAACGGTTGATTTCTGCGGGCTCTTCATAGCTGCAGAAAATGTCAGACTTCCCGGCTTGCTTGCGGTTAAGTGAACGATCATTACCTGGTTAGCGTTTGACGAAAACACCTCGCGTTTATAGGTAATACCGGCAACCGTATAGGTTGTAGTAGCTATGGCTTTTGATATATTCAAATCGCGGTAATAGTTTTGGTATTGCTCATGCCCCGGGAAGTTTAAAAACAGGTTACCAACCGGCTGATAGCACATGCCATTATCGCGATTAGAGCGGAAAGTTTTCTCGGCCAGTGTAGCAGCCTCTTTATATTTGTTTTCGAAAATCAAGCGCCTAACATCCGGCAATGCAGGTAACGACGTTTTGCTATCATTACGGCTTGGTCCGCCGCTCCATAGCGTAGCTTCGTTCATTTGTATGGTTTCGCGGGCCGGGTTGCCATAAACCATAGCCGCCAGGCGGCCGTTACCGACAGGCATTGCACGCTCCCATACTGCTCCGGATGGTGCATCATACCATAGTTTTAAATCGTTGTTTTGTGCATACAGGCTAAGCGTTGTACATAGCAGTACAAGCGCCGGCAGGATTCTTCTTAAGGTCATAGCTTTGGTTTACTGCCATAAATCTATTGAAATTTAACTGACAATTACTATGCCTGCAACGGCACGCTGCTGTTAATCAGCCTGTTTAACCTTAAAAAGCTAATATCACTTATCAAAAGGATAAAATGCCTTAATAAAAAACAGGGTTGGACTAAGGCTTTTGCGGGTTGATTTTAATTTGGGCATCGCCTATCCATCCTGTTACATCAGCTCCCGAAACTATTACGGTATACTTAGCTGCAATGTCAGATGTATAGAAAGAAACCTTTGCTCTCCCGTTTTGGTCGGTTGTTATGTTGGGTTCCCAATGGATGGTTGCGCGATAATCAGGCACTGTAACCGAGCCGGGGGCAACGTTATACTTAGGCCTGTAAAATTGCTGCGGGTACATTATAGGCAGTGGGCGATATATGGCCACATCAGGACTCAGATTTCTATTATAACCAACTTTGTTCGCTGTGGTTATGCTGATCACGGCAATTTCGCGCGTCGAATTTGATAAAACATTTACCCTTTTTTCAAGATAACCGGGCTGATAACCGGACGCATAGAAATAATCCTTCGGCGGTGGTGGTACATTTGGAATACCCCCAAGGCCCTCAAATAATAAACGAGAGTTTTCAATTTCTTGTCCTTTGAAATGCGCAGTACTTGGCGGCTTACCATAGTTGTACATATATTTGCGGTTATACATCACTTCCATGCCTTTATAGGATACTATCGAAAAATCATTTAACTCATCAAGCAATTGCTCGGTAGTATAGGGACTGTCCATCATAATGGGCAATCCTCCACCATCAATTTCTATAACCACCATATAATTATTTAGCATAAGGCTTGCTATTCCTTCGTGGTAAGCTACTTTTAACCCCGGCAGCTTTTGTTTAATTAGCTGGTAAAGGTTCATTACGCCCGATTCTTTGATGTCCTGTTCGTCAAAGATCAAATCGGCCTTGCCAGGGCCGTTGCGGTTAAAGGAACCCTGGATGATTTTGTTACTCCTTATTTTTACTTCTTTTAGCTGGATGCCGGTTAATTTAAGGTTGGCATCATTGGCTGCTTCAGCTTTGCGCTTAACGTAATTAAGTTGTACCGGGTCCGCGTTAACATACCATGGCAATATGGAGCTGTTTAAGTCTTCAGGAATGGGTAATGCTTTAAAACGATTGACGCTAACATTGCCAAAAATCAATTTTTTGTCTTTGGCATTGCGGGCCTGTATAAAAAACGAGCCGCTATCAATATTAGGTAAATTTGCAAACTGGTATATACCGGCACTATCTGTAACCCCGGTGGTAATAAACCTTGGTTTTTGCGATGACACCAATACAGGCGCATTTTTTACCGGCTTGTTGCCAAGGTTAGTGACCTTGCCGGTAACTACCAGTTTTTTCTCAACCTGATACTCCGGTTTGCTGGCGGGCGCAAAAATGTCCTTCCAGTCATAGCCTGTCCAGCCTTGGGTAAGCACCAGGTTATCTAAGGCCACCCAGGCTTGTTTATCCTTACGATTGATGTAATAACCGGGGTCCTCTATATTTCCTTTCAGATCGGCATTTAATAGCAAGCCGGCATTCATACTGTAATTGCCCAGACTATCAGGCCTTACCTGCGAGTCGTCGGTAACGGCCATCGAAAAACTGCCCTGCACCGGGAAACCGCTTTTATCCTTTACTTCAATGCTTAAACCTACACTGTCGCGCTTTCTATAAGTGGTTTTATTAAGGGTTATGCGGATGTTTAAGCCGTCGTGATTATCAATAAATACGGCCCGCTCATTTAGCGGGATTTTACCTTTAAATAAAGTGAAGCGGGTAACCCCTGACGGGAACGATCTTTTATTGACAATGATCTGCGGTTGAGCAAGATCTATCTTTTGCGAGTAATAAATAACCCCTCTTGATGTACCGATAATATAACAGGCGGTATCGGTGGGTAATTTATCTAATCCGCCGAAATTGATGGTGAGTTTATCATCCTGTTCGGGGTTAGTGACATGCAAAGTAGTGCCTGCCAAAGCAATTTTGGGAAATGTGAATGGCTTAACGGCTGGCTTTATCATTTTAGCGGTGTACGTTTCGCCGGCCTTAGGGGTAAATTCAAAAGAACCCATGCCGTTATGTGCAGACGCGAAGGAAGCCACTTCCGTACCTTTGCTGTCATAAACGGCACCCAGCACCGCCTGGCTTTTACCATCCTCGCCAACAGCTTTAAACCCAACTATTGACCGTTGGCCGTTAACCAGCTTGCCGCCTTCGGGTAAAAATTGCAGATCGATGTTTTGATCGCGACTTAGGTTAAGGGGTACCTGCACTATTTTATAGTTATCGGATTTATCCAGGCTGGTTATCTGTACCCGCACTTTGTTGGCCCGCGCCTTATCCTTTAATACCTGCGAGAGTTTGAGCGAGCCGTCTAACCCGGTCTGCATTACTTCGTTATAGACGTAGTGCGATTGATCATAGATCTTTACTTCTACTTGCTTTAATGCCACCGGCGATCGCAGGTTATCCGTATGAGTAAGCTTTAGCATTACTTGTAGCTCTTTCTTATCGGCGACACTGTTTAGTGCAGCTGCCGATTGAACCAGCCAGGTTTGCTCTGACGGGATGCCGATATAAAACCGCTGCGTGAATATGTAATCGCTGCCGAAGTTTTCCATCCAACTGGTGTAGGCCCGCATGGTATAGCCACCTTCATGGAATATGGTTTTTGGCAGCGGGATTTGCCCCCAACTCAAGCCATCTTTCACCGGAACACATATTCGCCGCGATACCTCGGTACTGTCATCTATTAATTCAATGTATAGCAGGCCGCTTAGTTTTGAGGGTGTAAAGTTAACCCCATCTAACAAATAGCTTTTAAACCACAGCGTATCACCGGTATTATAATAAGGTTTATCTAAGTGCAGGTAAACTTTCTCAACCGGCAGCCTGCGGTTAAAGCTGTCCAATGGCGCTTTGATCCGCAATAAGTCTTTATCCGGCTGTGCTAAATATCCGCCTTGCGCCAAGAGGTCTATCGTCGAACCTAACAGGATAAATATTAACAAGATCTTTTTAAAATTCATAACAATGTCGCTTACTTGTTGATCTTGATCTGGCTATCACCGATACCCCCGGTAACATCAACCCCCGATACCGTCACGGTATACTTGCCCGCTATATCAGATGTATAGAAAGAAACCTTTGCCTTGCCATTTGCATCGGTACTGATATTTGGTTCCCAATGTATGGTTGCCCGGTAGTCCGGTACTATAACAGCCCCCGGCGCTATGTTGTATTTTGGCCTGTAAAATTGTAGTGGGCGCATTACCGGCAACGGGCGGTAGGTTACGGCGCTTGGCGCACGGTTGGTAAACCATCCGTTGCCGGCTTTGGTGGTAATATCTATCACCGCAATTTCGGGGGCAATGTTTGATAATACATTCACACGTGCTTCCAGGTATCCCGGGCTGTAACCTGCATCATAAACCCAGCCGGAATGCGGCCTTAGGTTCCATTCGTTTACGTTTTCGTCCATTAATATGGCATCAGGTGTCTTTTTAGGTGGTGGTCCGAAAGACCCTACTATTTGCGGCAATTTCCCAACTCCTGTTATCCGCATCCTCAGGCTATCTTCTGATTTTGCAATATCTTCACCTTTAAATGCCGCCATAATCCACTTTTGCCTGTTTTGAAAATACTTAGTGGTATATTTATCGCTATAACTTACCTCCATTCCTCTAAATGTAGCTATCTGGAATTTGCTCAGTTCGTCTGTTAGTTCTTCAACCGTTGGGTTAGCATTTAACTGTATAGGTAACCCGCCGCCATCGATATGGATAACCACCATATATTGATTTAGCTTTAACGTAGGCAAGTCGCTTTGATAAACCACCTTAAGGCCGGGCAGCTTTTGCCTCAATAGCTGGTACAGGTTCAGTACGGCAGATTCCTTAATATCCTGCTCATCAAATACCAGATCGGCCCGCCCCGGACCGTTACGGTTAGCTGAACCCGGGATGATCTTTTTGGCTTTGATCTTTACCTCTTTAAGCTGGATGCCTGTTAATTTAAGATTGGCGTCATTAGCCTGTTCGGCTTTGCGTTTAACATAGTTTACCTGGGCGCTGTCGGGGTTTACATACCAGGGCAGCACAGGGTTCTTTAAGGTTTCGGGTATAAGCGGCGGCTTAAATTTATCTATGCTGATGTTACCGAAAGTAATGTTTTTGCCTTTGGCATTTTTAGCTTGCAGGAAAAAGGAGCCACTATCAATAATGGGCAGTTTATTAACTAAGAAGCGTCCATTTTCGTCGGTATTAACAGTGGTTACAAACGCCGGTTTTTGTGACGATACCAGTACAGAAAACCCCGCTGCCACCGGCTTCCCGGTTAAAGTGATAACCTTGCCGGCTATTTTAAATTCTTTCTCAATTTCAAACTTAGATGGCAAAGCAGGTTTAAACACATCCTTCCAGTCATAACCTGTCCACCCTTGCGTAAGCATCAGGTTGTCCAGGGCCTGCCAGGCTTGTTTGTCCTTACGGTTGATATAATATCCCGGCGACTCTACCTGACCTTTTAATTCAGAATTGAGCAATAAATTGGTGGCGGCGCTGTTATTTCCTAAACTATCTGCCCTAACCTGCGAATCATCGGTTACCGATAACGAAAAACTACCTTTAACCGGGCTGCCGCTTTTGTCTTTTACCTGGATCTCTAAGGCTACGCTATCGCGTTTGCGATAGGCTGCTTTATCGCTGGCTACTTTAATATCCAGGTTATCATTATGGTCAATAAAAACGGCACGCTCATTTAACGGTCTTTTACCTTTAAACAGAGTAAACCGTGCTATGCCCGACGGAAACAGTTTTTTAGAAACAGTAATTTCAGGCTGATCTGCGGCTACTTTTTGCGAGAAATACACCACCCCTCTTGAAGTCCCTAATAAATAACAGGCGCTATCAATAGCAAGCGTGCTCATACCTGCTATGCTTACTTTTATATTTTCATCTTGCTCAATATTTATTAAATGCATAACTGTACCAGTGGCGCTTATTTTAGGCAGCTCAAAGCTTTTAGCAATTGGTTTGCTTATCCGTGTTATATAAGTCTCGCCGGTTTTTGGGGTAAATTCAAAACTGCCCATACCGTTGTGCAGGGATGCAAATGAAACTAATTCATTTCCATTACCATCAGTTATACTGCCTAACACAGGTGTGCCCCGCCCATCCTCGCCAATGGCTTTAAAGCCGACCGTCGATTTTAATCCCATAACCAAATTACCGCCTTCAGGTAAAAATTGCAGGTCGATATTTTGATTGCGATTGATGGATAGCGGCACCTGTACCACTTTGTTGTTATCTTCTTTTTCTAAGGCTGTAAGCTGTACCCTAATCCTACGGCCATCTGCTTTTTCTTTTAGGGTATGGCTAAACTTAAGGCTGCCGTCTAGGCCGGTTTGCAATTCTTCTTTGTATAGGTAATGGTTTTGATCGTAGATCTTTACCTCCACCCGTCGCAAAGCTACGGGCGAGGCCAGTTTATCAGCCCGGTTTAGTTTTAAATCTACCTGTAACTGGTCCTTATCGGCCACCCGGGTAACCGTAGCGGCCGACTTAACCAGCCAGGCATCTTCCGCCGGTACGCCTAAATAAAAGCGCTGACTAAAAACATAATCTTCACCAAAGTTTTGCATCCAGTTGGTATAGGCACGCAGGGTATAGCCGCCCTCTTTAAAAATGGCCTTAATTAAAGGGATCTGCCCCCAGCCCAAGCCATCTTTAATGGGGATGCTTATACGGCGTACCATTTCTGAGCTATCATTATCAAGCTCCACATACAGCAGCCCGCTTAGTTTGGAGCCGGTTAGATTAACCCGGTCCAATAAATAACTCTTGAACCACAGCGTATCACCGATATTGTAATAAGGCTTGTCAGTATGCAGGTAAACTTTCTCTACAGGTAAACGGCGGTTAAAGCTATCCAGCGGCGCTGTAATTTGCGCCAATGCCTTATCAGTGTTGACAGGTGCTGTAAAAAAGGTCGATGCCGGATCGGCCTGGTCTCCGTTAACTGTGTATCTAAACACCTGCCTGCCCAGTTCGCCATCGGCATTTATACCCTCAACAATAACTTTATAAATACCCGGCCCATCAGCATTAAAAAAGCTGAATGATGTTTTGCCATCAGCGTCGGTTTTTAAATATGGGTTCCAGTAAATGGTAGTACGAAGGTCGGGTAGTTTCATGGCGTTGCCCGGCTTGTCATAACGTGGTGAGTAAAACTCGCGGGCTTTGTTATAGCCTTTGGGCGACAGATTAGCAATGGCCTGGTTATATTGCTTACGCGATGACGGTAATTTGGTTTGGATCAATACAAAACTGTCTTTTATGCCCCCACCCAGGCTGGCTACCATAGCGCGGTTGGTCCTTACCACTAATATTTTTGCTATATCTTCTGCCTGAACAGATTGTAGTACGTCAGCAGCCTCAGGTTTTCCAAGTTTACGTCCGTCAAGAATAAGTATCACATCAGCGCCTGTCCGCATATCTATTAGACCCTCGGGCCCGAAATCTCCGTTTTTAAGAGTAATGCCGGGTAACCTGGCCTGCAGGCACATCCCTAAGTTGACGCAACCCGCCGCTTCTTTTTCATCAAAAACAACAACCTTATCTACCGATTCTTCGTCGGGGATCTTAAACGTGGACTGCCCCCTGATATTAATAGGAGGTTTGACTATGAGGGTAGCTTTTATCCTTACCTCTTTTAAGCGCTGTACTTTATCTAACTGGCCTGTTTTTTCGTAAAAGTCGTCCAGCTTTTTGCCATTATCAATATAAGCTTTAAGCGTACCGTTAACATTGGTCACTATGTCGCCCATGTTGGGGTTTTTGTTAACGCCAATTTTGGACAGGGTATCAATAAATATCTTAACCTTATCGCTGCCTTTTGCATTATTGGCCTGCACGGCAAATTTTATGCTGTCAGTTAAAAAGATCCCGTCAAACTTAAAGCGGCCATCGGCGTCGGTAGTTTCGCCTTTCATTACTCCGGCCTTTAAGGATAATAAGCTAACTTTTGCACCGGGTAATAATTTACCGCCCAATGTGGTTACCCTGCCAGATACACCAAAGCCCAGCCCTTCTACCGGGAAAGCCGGTTTGGTATTTACAGTGTTTTCCAGTTCTTTCCAGCTAAACCGGCGATACCCTTGTGTAAGCATCAGGTTATCTAAAGCACGATTTACTTCATCGTTATCGTTGGTAAAGTAATAGTTGGGCTTTTCTATATAGCCTTTCAGGTCAGACGTTAGCAGGATGTTGGAGAAAATGGTGCTCTCGGCGCTTTCATCCAAAGGCACCTTGCTTTCATCAACAACCGTTACCGAAAAATTGCCGGGGACACCCTTGCCTTTGCTATCCATCGCGTCAAGATCAATCTGCACACGCTCTTTGCTTTTATAGGTGCCCCGGGCAGTTTTTAAGTTCAGCTGCATTTGGTCGTTAGTGCGGATAAATGCTATCCGCTCATTTAAAGGCTCGCCCGTGCTGCTAAACAAGGTGAATTGTGCTATCCCGGTAGGGAACGACTGTTTATTTAACCAAAGTGATGAAACGGCATTGGTTACCTTTACAGGCGATGCGAATATGGTTTCGCCATTGCTGTGAACAATAAGACTTAAGTTTTGTGCGCGCACTACTGATGCCTTTATCCTAACCAGCACACTGTCTTTATTTGGCTGATAAACACTTAGCACATAGCCGTCATCAATTGCTTTTGGCAGCGCGATGTTTTTAGTGGTGCCATCGACAAAGCTGATGTTAGCGGTATAAGTTTTACCTGCTAAAGGGCGTAAAATAAAACTGCCCATACCGGCATGAAGAGTTACTAACGGGGCGACTTCGGTGTTAGTTTCATCTACTATTTTCCCGGTTATGGGTATCCCCAGGTCGTCAACCCCAACTGCCTTAAACGCTACGCGCGAGGATATACCGTTAACCAGGTTCCCGCTTTCAGGAAAGAACTGCACATCGCTTTGCGAAAGGGCGGCTTTAATAGGAAAATCACGGCTCACGATATTAGTACCGCTGCCTTTAATTGTGGTATGAATATAGGCACCTGTTAAGTCGACATGGTTATCATTAGCAACTTTAACCGGGATGGTGCCTTGCGCGTCTGTTTGGGCAGAGCCGGTCCAAACAATTTTTTTGTTAACGACGATCTGGTAGCCCACACTTTTGCCCGCAATTGGTTTACCTTCGTCGGTAGTGTAGTTTAACAGAGCTGTTAAAACGGGTTTGCTGTCTATGTTTTTATACTGATAATCGGCTTTGGTAATTATGTTGTAGCTAACAAGGTTGCCTACGGTAAATGTATGGTCGAAAAAATACTCCTCGCCGGCGTTGCGCATCCACTGCGTATAAGCACGGATGCGGTAGCTGCCCTCCCTGAAATCGTCGCTCAAAGTAAAATCACCCATTACCATGCCTGATGTTATAGGTAATTTTAACGACCTGAAAACCGAATCTTTCTCGGTTATCAAATCGACATATAACGCGCCACTCAACTTAGAAAGCTGGTGCCTGCTGCCAATAGTTATATAACCCTTGAACCAAATAGTATCGCCCAAAGCATAATAGGGCTTATCCATGTGCAGGTACACTTTTTCCTGCGGGATGCTGTCCGTCCATTTTTGGAGGACGGCTACCAGTTTATCTATCGGGTCATCTGCTTTTTTTATAAAAGCTAACGAGATAAATAACGTAAACAATAATCCGATGGTGATAGGTAAGGTTTTTAGTTTCATCTTATTTAGCTTTAATTCTAAACCTATTGTTACGTATGCTCAGCTTTACGTTCCTGTGAGAGCCATCTGTACCGGGTAACCTGCCAACCTCGGCTTGTTCCTCGTTAACCTTATATCGTAAAACCTGCCGGCCCAGTTCGCCGGCGGCGTTAATGCCTTCTACTATAACCTTATAAGTGCCCGGCCCATCGGCATTAAAAAACTTGAATGCGGCGCTACCCAGGCTATCCGTCTTTAAATATGGGTTCCAGTAAATGGTGGTACGCAGGTCGGGCAGTTTCATAGCGTTGCCCGGCCGGCCATAACGCGGCGAATAAAACTCGCGGGCTTTGTTGAATCCTTTTGGGGTGATGTTTACCAGGCTGGGGGTATAAAATTTCTTTAACATACCCCTGTTTGTGTATATCATAATAACCGGCCCGGTGCTTAACATGCCCATCAAAGCCTGGTTATTTTTAACCACTTCTAATTTTACAATGTCTTCAGCAAGTATTAAATTGTTGCAAAATATATCTCCCATTTCAACAGTGTCTCTTATCAATCGTCCGTCAACTATCACGCTCATTATTTTATTGCGGTAATAAGGGAAATTATTAAAGCGCCATTTGCCTCCATATGGCTCATAATAGATATATTCTTTAAAAACTATCCCCGGCAACATACCCTGTAAGCAAATGCCTAAAGTTGCACATCGCTCCGGGTTTGGTATTTTATACGTTTGGTCTGAGTGACCTTCGGGGATCGTTAACTGGCCCTGTGTTGCATAAGTTTGCACCTCAACCTTTTTGGCTCTGATCTGCACCTCGCGCAGGCGGTGTACTTTATCCAGCTGTCCGTTTTTTTCGTAATAGTCGTCCAGTTTTTTACCGTTATCAAGATAGGCTTTTAAGGTGGCTGTTATGTTGTTGCTTACGTCGCTAATGTTTTTGTTTTTACCGGCCAGTAATGTTGGGATGCTGTCAAGAATTATTCTTACTTTATCGCTTTTCCCTTGTCGCGCCTGTACCGCAAATTTTATGCTATCCGTTAAAAATATACCATCAAACCTAAAGCGGCCGTTTGCATCGGTAGTAGTAGCTTTTGCAATTTTGGCTCTTGTTGATATCAGGTTTATTGTCGCACCAGGTAATAGTTTATTACTCATGGTGGTCACCCTGCCTGCTATATTAATACCAAACCCTTCGGCTTCAAAGGTGGGCTTAGCATTTACGGTATTATCCAATTCTTTCCATGTAAACCTGCGGTAACCCTGGGTGAGCATCAGGTTATCCAGGGCACGATTTACTTCATCGTTGTCATTGGTAAAGTAGTAATTAGGCTTTTCTACATACCCTTTCAGGTCGGCGGTAAGCAGTATGTTTGAAAGTATGGTGTTTTCTGTACTTTCATCTGCCGGCACTTTGCTTTCATCAATTACCGTTACCGAGAAATTGCCCGCTATGCCCGCGCCTCCGCTGTTGTGTGCGGCTAAAGCAATTTGCACGTGCTCCTTGCTTTTGTATTCGGTTTTGGGTGTTTTAAGATCTAATTGCATCAGATCATTACTGCGGATGAACGCTATTCGCTCATTTAATGGTTCGCCGGTATTACTAAACAAGGTGAATTGCGCAATTCCGGTAGGGAACGACTTTTTCTCTAACCAAACCGCTGTAGTTGCGTTAGTGATTTTTACTGGTGATGAAAAAATGGTTTCGCCGTTGGTATGAACAATAAGATTTAAGTTTTGCGCGCGTACTACCGATGCCTTTATCCTAACCAATACGCTGTCTTTATTTGGCTGATAAACACTTAGCACGCAGCCCTCATCAATGGCTTTTGGCAGCGCGATGTTTTTAGTGGTTCCATCGGCAAAGCTGATATTGGCGGTGTAAGTCTTACCTGCTACAGGGCGTAAAATAAAGCTACCCATACCGGCGTGTAGTGTTATTAAAGGCGCAACTTCGGTATTAGTTTCATCAACTATCTTGCCTGTAACAGGCGTGCCCAGCCCATCAACACCTACAGCTTTAAATGCAACGCGCGATGCTATGCCATTGACCAAATTGCCGCTTTCGGGGAAAAACTGAACATCGCTTTGCGAAAGCGCGGCTTTAATAGGGAAATCACGAACTATAGTTTGTTTATCGCCGGCTTTAATGGTGGTATGGATATAAGCACCTGCAAGATCCAGGTGGGCATCGTTAGCTATTTTGACCGGGATGGTGCCATTTTCGTCGGTTTTGATGGAACTGGTCCAAACGGCTTTTTTATTAATAACTACCTGGTAGTCTATGTTTTTACCGGCTATGGGTTTACCATCGTCATTGGTATAATTAAGTAATGCAGTTAATACCGGCCTGCTATTAACGTTTCGGTATTGATAATCGGCTTTGGTAAGTATGTTATGGCTTACCAGGTTACCTACCATAAAGGTATGATCAAAAAAGTAATCTTCGCCGGTATTACGCATCCATTGGGTGTAAGCGCGGATGCGATAGCTGCCCTCTTTATAATCATCGCCAAGCGTAAAATCGCCCATCACCATGCCTGATGTTATAGGCAGCTTTAGCGACTTGATAATAGAATCTTTTTCGCTGATCAGATCCACATACAGCGCTCCGCTTAATCTAGATAGCTGGTGCCTGCTGCCGATAGTTACATAGCCTTTAAACCAAATGGTATCGCCCAGGGCATAATAGGGCTTATCCATGTGCAGGTACACTTTTTCCTGCGGGATGCTGTCCGTCCACTTTTGTAAAACACCAACCAGCCTGTCAATCGGGTCATCCGTTTTAGGCATAAAAGCCAGTAAGCCCAAACCAAAAAGGCATAGCATGATCTTGACATATGGCATTTTTATTGTCATGGTATTTAGTTGCTTTTCAGTTTTAAAGTGCCGTCGCCAATGCCGCCGGCTTCATCAACGCCCGTAATTGTTACCGTGTATTTGCCCGTTATGTCTGATGTGTAAAAAGAAACCTTAGCCTTGCCGTTTATATCAGTACTTATATTAGGCTCCCAATGCAAGGTTGCCCGGTAGTCGGGTACAATTACGGTCTCGGTCTCTACTTTATATTTCGGGCTGTAAAATTGTTCGGGCTTCATAAGCGGCAAGGGCCTGTACTTTGCCACCCCTGCGATGTTTGATTTGAACCAGCCGTTACCATCTTTAGTTGTAATTATAATATGAGGGATAGGAGGATGACGAACTGCTCTTAACCTGCCCAAAAGCGGGTTTGTCCATATGACTTCAAGCCCGGTTAGATTCACTATTTGGATCTGGCTCACTTCGTCAATATATTCCTCTACCGAATACTTATTATCTATATATAGTGGCAATGGCCGTCCATCTATTGTTACGTCGGCATAATACCTATTAATTTTAGGAACAGCATAGTCTCCATCAAAAGCGATCCTTCGTTGGTCTGTCGAAAAATCCCTTGCCACATTAAACCCGGGCACCTTTTGTTTTAGCAACTCGTATAAGTTTTGTACTGCCGACTCTTTAATGTCCTTTTCGTCGTAAACTAAATCGGCAACGCCCTCACCAAGGGGATTAGTAGAGCGTTGGATCACTTTTTTCGATTTGATCTTTACCTCTTTCAGCACAATGCCATTCATTTTTATATTATCTTCTTTGGATATCTCGGCTTTGCGGCGAACATAATTTATTTGGGTAGTATCGCTGTTAACATACCAGGGTTGTAATTGGTCGCGCAAGGTTGTGGGTACAGCCGGCGCGCGAAATTTTACCACGCTTATATCGCCAAAGGTTAACTTTTTCCCCTTAGCACCGTTTGCCTGTAGGAAGAATGAGCCGCTATCAATATTAGGCAGGTTTTTAAATACATAGATCCCCGCCGAATCTGTAGTGGTTTTGGTGAGAAATGACGGCTTGCGCGACGAGATAATCACCTCTGCATTTGGGATAGGCTTGTTTGTTAAGTTTGATACCCTGCCGGTTATTTTAAATTCTTTCTCCATCAAAAACTTTGCGGGTTTATGGGTAAATACATCCTTCCAACTGTAGCCGGTCCAGCCTTGTGTAAGCATCAAATTATCTAACGCCTGCCAGGCCTGTTTATCAGTACGGTTGATATAATATCCCGGCGATTCCACATAACCTTTCAGGTCCGAGTTGATCAGCAAGCTTGAAGCCATGCCGTAATTGCCGGCGCTATCGGGTTTAACCTGCGAATCGTCAGTTACTGCCAACGAAAAATTACCTTTAACCGGGATGCCGGTTTTATCAACTACCGCTATCTCCAAACCCACACTATCGCGCTTATGGTAGGTTGGTTTGTCCTGGCTGAATTTAATGTTTAATTGTTCTTTATTGTCGATAAATGCTATCCGCTCATTTAACGGCCTTTTGCCTTTAAATAAAGTAAACTTTGCTATCCCCGAAGGGAAGAGCTTTTTAGAAACAGTGATGTCCTTTTGATTAAAATCAACCTTTTGCGAGTAATACATCACCCCCCTTGAGGTCCCTATTAAATAGCAAGCGGTATCGGTAGTTGAAATCCCCGCCGACGCATAAATTGAAACCCTCAGGTCGTCAGCATTTTCGGGATTGCTGACATGCATCACCGTGCCGATGGACCTTATTTTAGGAAGCACAAAGTTTTTTGCAGTTGGCCGGGTTAGTTTCGCCATATAAATTTCGCCGTTAACTGGCGTAAACTCAAACGATCCCATCCCGTTATGGAGGGTTGTTAATGAAGCAACTTCTGCTCCTTTGCTGTTGTACAATCCGCCTAAAACCGGTGTGCCTTTGCCGTCTTCTCCTATGGCTTTAAACCCAACTGTCGATTTAAGACCTGCAACCAGGTTACCGCTTTCCGGCAAAAACTGCACATCAATGTTTTGATTGCGATTGATGTTTAACGGTACCTGGATGGTTTTGTCGCCATCCCTTGGCTCCAGGCTCCTGATCTGCACGCGCAGTCTTTTGCCGTCGGCTTTTTCTTTTAAAACACTGCTTAACTTTAACGAACCGTCGAGCCCGGTTTGCAGCTCTTTGCTATACAAATAGTGGTTTTGGTCATAGATCTTAACTTCTACCTTACGTAAACCAACCGGCGATGTCAGTTTATCAGACCGGTTTAGAAAAAGCGATACATCTAACCGGTCCTTATCCTCTACACGATTAATCGTCGCTGCCGATTTAACCAGCCAAGCCTCCTGGGCAGGTACCCCTAAATAAAACCGCTGACTGAAAAAACGCTCTTCGCCCAAATTTTGCATCCAGTTAGTGTAGGCCCTTAGAGTATAGCCGCCCTCGTGAAAAATGTTTTTAACCAGCGGGATCTGTCCCCAGCCCAATCCGTCTTTAATGGGGATACTTATACGGCGCACCATTTGGGTGCTGTCATCATCCAGTTCAACATATAACAGTCCGCTTAATTTAGAAGCGGTTAGATTTACACCATCCAATAAATAACTCTTGAACCAAAGTGTGTCGCCTATATTGTAATGTGGCTTATCGGTATGCAAGTAAACCTTTTCAACCGGCAGGCGTTTGTTAAAGCTGTCAAGCGGTGCTGTGATCATCCCCATGTCCTTCTCTGCATTTGGGATTGCGAAAGTTGCTCCCGGATTACCCGGTTCACCGGTGACGGTATAACGGTACACTTGCCTGCCCAATTCGCCGGCAGCGTTTATGCCTTCCACAATAACTTTGTAGGTGCCCGGGCCATCAGCATTAAAAAAATTGAACACTGCTTTGCCGTCTGCATCCGTTTTTAAGTAAGGATTCCAATATACCGTTGTCCGCAGATCCGGTAGCTTCATAGCGTCGCCGGGCCTGTCATAGCGTGGCGAATAAAACTCGCGCACTTTATTAAAGCCTTTTGGTGATATGTTGGCAACCGACGGATTGTATTGCTTACGGAAACTGCCTAATTTTGTCATTATCAGCACAAATGTTGAGTTCTCGCCACCACCCAGGCTACTTATTATCGCGCGGTTTGTGCGTACCAACAATATCTTAGCAACGTTTTCAGGCTGAATGCTGCCTTGCAGGATCTCATCAACCTCGTCGGCATTTGTTATTTTGCGGCCATCAAGAATCAAGGTCATCGGCGTCCTGGTGCGCATATCTATTAACGCCATTAATCCATACTGGCCCGAGGGCTCAACACTGACACCGGGTAGCCTGGCCTGCAAGCACATAGCAAGTGTAGCGCAATTAGCCGCCTCAGATTCATCAAAGGTGATAACCCTGTCAGCTGATTGCTCGGGGATCTTAAACATCCCCTGTGGTGTGATGTTACTGGGCGCTTTTAACCTTTTGGCTTTTATCCTTACTTCCTTTAAACGTTGTACTTTATCTAATTGTCCGGTTTTTTCATAAATGTCGTCAAGCTTTTTGCCGTTGTCTATATAAGCTTTAAGCGTGGCGTAAATATTGGTGCTTACTTCTGCAAGGTTTTTATTTTTACCGAGGCCAATTTTGGGTATTGTATCTACAATAATTTTAACCTTATCGCTGCCTTTGGCTGTACGCGCGCCTAAGCTAAATTTAATGCTATCTGTTAAAAAGATCCCATCAAATTTAAACCTGCCATTAGCATCGGTAGTTGTCGCTTTTGTTACGCCGGCAATTACAGATATCAACGTAACATTTGCGCCGGGTAATATTTTATTTCCCAGGGTTTTTACCGTACCCGATACTTCAAAACCCAGGCCCTCAACCCCGAAAACAGGTTTTGTATTTGCGATATTGTTAAGCTCTTTCCAGGTAAAGCGGCGGTAGCCCTGGGTAAGCATCAGGTTGTCTAAAGCCCGGTTTACTTCGACGGTTTCTTTAACAAAGTAATAGTTGGGTTTTTCTACATAGCCTTTCAGGTCGGATGTTAGCAGGATGTTAGAGAATATAGTACTTTCCCGGGTTTCATCCATTGGCACTTTGCTTTCGTCAATCACAGATACCGAGAAGTTGCCCGGCACAAGTTTGCCCTTACTGTCATTAGCTTCCAGTTCAACCTGTACATGCTCTTTGCTGTTATATTCGGTTTTTGCAGTCTTCAGGTTTAAGGTCATCAGGTCATTGCTCCTGATAAATGCTATGCGTTCGTTTAACGGTTCGGCATTATTATCAAATATGGTAAACTGCGCTATGCCGCTTGGGAAAAGTTTTTTATCCAGCCATATTGACGTTATAGCCTTTTCTATTTTTACCGGCGACGCAAATATGGTTTCGCCGTTGGTGTGTGCAAGCAGGTTTATGGTTGATTGCTGTTTCGCGGGCGAAACATTCACTCTAACCAATATACTGTCTTTATTAGGCTGATAAATACTTAATACATAACCCTCATCTGCCGCTTTTGGCAACGCAATGGTTTTTGTTGTGCCATCCTCAAAGCTGATGTTAGCTGTATACGTTTTGTCTGCCGATGGCCTTAAAGTAAAGCTACCCATGCCGGCATGCAGGGTCTGTATCGTTGCTACTTCGTTATTTTCGTTGTCGGTTACTTTCCCTTTAATAGCAATGCCAGCGCCATCTATACCAACCGCCTTAAATGCTACGCGCGACATAATACCATTAACCAAATTACCGCTTTCCGGGAAAAACTGCACATCGCTTTGTACAAGGCTTGCTTTTATAGGGAAATCGCGGATGATTTCCTGCTTATCGCTGCCGGTTATAGTTGTGCGTATATAAGCCCCGGCTAAATTAATGTTCTTATCATTATCAATATTTATAAGAACATTGCCTAAGGCGTCGGTTTTTAAGTTCTGGATCCATTGTCGCTTTTTGTTGACATAGATCTCGTAACGCACATTTCTGCTGCCTAAGGCTTTACCATCCTCGCTGGTATAGTTAAGCAGAGCGGTAAGTACAGGCTTATTATTAACGTTTTTATATTGGTAGGTGGCTTTGGTGACAATGTTATCATTAAACACACTGCCCACGGTGATGGTCTTATCAAAGAAGTATTCCTCGCCGGCGTTGCGCATCCAGCGGGTATATGATCTTATCCGGTAGCTGCCCTCGTTAAAGTCATCATTTAAGGTAAAGTTACCCATTACCATGCCTGCAGTTATGGGGAGTTTTAATGAGCGGATCACGGAATCCTGGTCGGTAATCAGATCAACATATAAAGAGCCGCTTAATGCCGATAGCTGGTGCCTGCTGCCAATGGTAACATAGCCTTTAAACCAAATGGTATCACCAAGTGCGTAATAAGGTTTATCCATTTGCAGGTACACTTTTTCCTGCGGGATGCTATCGGTCCATTTTTGTAAAATAGTTACTATCCTTACTAATGGGTCAGTATCCCTGGGCGTAAAGGCAAAAAGCAGTAGCGCTGCACCTATAAACAATAGTTTAACAGGTGCAGTACTGTAATATTTTACGCGGATAGATAATGCCCGCAAAAAATTGTTTACATTCATTGGATAAGCTTGTTAGGTGTTTGGTTAAGCTAATGTAAACAGAATATTACAGTTGCAAACAGGTATCACTAACTTATAAGTCAGGATGTCATGAGAAAATGACTTATAAGTCATTAAACGAATATAAATTAAATAAGTAAGCCGGTGCAGTTTTGGGCTACACCGGCTAATTACCAACTCAAACTAAATTAATTGTATAGTCAACCCCCTAAATTGACTATCGCTTAATAGTTCTCTTCAGATGAAAAGGTTTAGATTATTTGAAGGTAAATAATTATAAATTATATTTCGCTGTTCATTTTGTTCACAACTTTTGGGAATATCTAAACCGGAATAAAGTACTAGATATCAAAGTATTACCAATGTATTTTTTTAAGTATTATTATTTTGAGGAGTAAGTGTGAATACACTTCTGCCGCTATTTTAATTGGCGGTTTATTTCAAAGATTTCTTACTTTGCAGTTGTTAATCCAATTTTTTTAAATAAACTGACACTTGCCGCTAACTATTACCCACTTTTTGGAATGGATAGTTATGCCTATAATTTAAAATTTAATATAATTTACTATGTCTGCATATCGTAGTTCTGATTGGTTTGGTAAAAAAGATAAAATGGGATTCATCTACCGTAGCTGGATGAAGAACCAGGGCATGCCCGAAGATATGTTTGACGGACGCCCGGTAATAGGAATCTGCAATACCTGGTCTGAACTTACCCCCTGCAATGCCCACCTGCGCGATATAGCCGAAAGCGTAAAACGCGGCGTGTTTGAAGCAGGCGGTTTTCCGCTTGAGTTTCCCATCATGTCGTTAGGCGAAACGTTGTTGAAGCCAACCGCCATGCTGTTCCGTAATCTGGCCAGTATGGATACCGAGGAATCAATACGGGGCAATCCTATTGATGGTGTGGTGCTGCTTACAGGGTGCGATAAAACAACACCATCAACCTTAATGGGCGCAGCCAGTGTTGATCTGCCAACTATTGTGGTGCAAGGCGGCCCGATGCTAAATGGCAAATATAAAGGGCATGATATCGGATCGGGCACCAACGTTTGGACATTTACTGACGACCTTAAAACCGGAAAAATGAGCCCTGCTGAATTTGCCGAAGCCGAAAGCTGCATGTCGCGCAGCCCGGGGCATTGTATGACCATGGGTACGGCATCTACAATGGCTTGTATGGTCGAATCGTTAGGAATGTCATTAAGCGGCGGTGCGGCTATCCCGGCGGTTGATTCACGGCGGAAAAGAATAGCCCAATTATCGGGCCGGCGCATCGTAGAAATGGTTAAGGAGGATCTAAAAATGTCAAAGATCTTAACCCGTACAGCCTTTGAAAATGCTATTAAAGTTAACGCGGCAGTTGGCGGGTCATCAAACTTTGTTATCCATTTAACGGCAATAGCCGGGCGCATGGGTGTTGAATTGAATTTGGAAGATTTTGATAACATCGGCAGTAAAATGCCTCTGCTGTTAGATTTGATGCCGTCGGGTAAATTCCTGATGGAAGACTTTTATTATGCAGGCGGTTTACCGGCCATTATTAAACAAATGAGTTCGGTTTTAGATCTGGATGCTTTAACCGTAACTGGTAAATCGCATAAAGAAAATATAGAAGCAACCGGTACCATATATAATGAACATGTTATTCACCAGTTTGATAACCCATTAATTGAAGAGGCAGGTATTGTAGTGGTAAAAGGTAACCTGGCGCTAAATGGCGCGGTTATTAAACCATCCGCCGCGACACCTGCCTTAATGCAGCATCGCGGCCGTGCCGTTGTATTTGAAAATATTGAAGATTACCATGACCGTGTTGACGACCCCAACCTTGACATTGACGAGACCTGCGTAATGGTTTTAAAATGTGTTGGCCCCGTAGGCTACCCCGGTATGCCCGAGGTTGGTAATATGACACTACCTAAAAAATTACTGGCCAAAGGTGTAACAGATATGGTTCGGATCTCGGACGGGCGCATGAGCGGTACAGCGTTTGGAACCGTGATATTGCATGTTTCACCCGAATCAGCCATTGGCGGTAATTTGGGACTGGTTGAAAATGGTGATATGATCAACCTGGACGTGGAAGCCCGGTCGATACATTTAGAAGTATCAGATGAAGAACTGGCCACACGCAGAAGTAAATGGGTAGCGCCACCGTTGGTGTCAGATCGTGGTTATGTTAACTTATATGTCAACACCGTACAACAGGCAGATAAAGGCGCCGACCTGGATTTTTTGGTGGGCGGTTCAGGATCAGAAGTATTGAGGGATTCGCATTGATAGAAACTTAAAAAACATGTCATTTCGAAACGTAGTGAGAAATCTTAAACGCCTGATAGATCGCACGTATAAGACTTCTCACTCGTTCCTCGTATCGAAATGACAAATACATATAAACTATGGTAATACTAACCCTAATCGCATGCATCATAACACTAATCCTGCTCATAACCTGGGCAAGGTTAAATGTGTTCCTTACTTTTCTCATTATATCATTAATGGCAGCGCTGTTATTAGGTATGCCATTGACAAATATTGTTAAGTCGATGACTAAAGGGCTGGGCGATATGATGGCATCAATTGTTATTATCATAGCCCTTGGCGCCATGTTAGGTAAACTGGTTGGAGTAAGCGGCGCGGCACAAAAAGTGGCCAATTCCATGCGCAACGCCTTCGGCGAAAAGTATATTACCTGGGCTATGTGTATTACGGGTTTTATTGTGGGGATACCTTTATTTTATAATGTAGGTTTTTTCCTGCTGGTGCCCATAATTTTTTCTGTAAGTAACCGGTATAAACTGCCACTGGTTTATGTAGGCATCCCAATGCTGGCATCGCTATCTGTAATGCACGGTTTTTTGCCGCCGCACCCATCGCCAACAGGTTTACAAATTCAGTTTCATGCTAACATTGTAAAGGTTTTTGTTTATGGCATAATTGTAGCCATACCAACTATTATAATAGCAGGCCCCTTGTTTGCCCGAACACTTCGAGGCATGAAAACAAACTCCGTTATCGCCATGTCGGTACAGGATATCCCTGACGGGAAATTGCCGGGATTGGTTAACAGTATATTATCATCATTGCTCCCTGTGCTTGTAATTGGCATATGCACCCTCATCGACAAAAACGTAAGCCCTGATCACACTACTATAAAAAATATCGCCGCATTTTTAGGTGATCCTAATATTGCCATGATCGAAACCATCGCGATAGCAACTTACACCCTGGGGATCCGCATGGGTATGAAGTTAACTGCAGTAATGGATGTTTATGCCGACGCTATCAAAGAGATCTCGATGATTCTTTTAATAATTGCCAGCGCGGGGATTTTAAAACAGATATTTTTAGATAGCGGCGCAAATGCGCAGATAGCAACTGCCTTACAGGGCCTTAACCTGCCACCACTGATTTTAGGTTGGATAATAGCAGCTATATTACGCTTGTGCCTGGGTTCGGCAACTGTAGCGGGCTTAACCGCGGCTGGTATTATTTACCCGTTGATGCAGCAAACTCCTGTTGATCCGGCGCTGATGGTGCTATCGGTAGGTGCGGGCAGTTTGTTTTGCTCGCATGTTAACGATACCTCGTTTTGGGTTACCAAGGAATATTTTGGCCTGACCATGAAACAAACATTCCTTTCATGGTCATTAATGGAAACCCTGGTATCGGTAATAGGATTGGTAGGTGTGCTGATATTGAATACTATAGTAAATTAAATTTTAAGTAAGTTTGATCGGATCAACATAAAAACAATGAAGAGAATACTTTTAACACTGCTGATGGGCGTTGCCCTAACAACAGCCTTCGGCCAAAAAGCCAAAGACAATACGCTAAGTAAAAAAGAGAAAGCCGAAAACTGGAAGCTATTATTTGATGGCACAACCGCAAATGGCTGGGTAAATGGTGATGGATCTCCAGTAACGGCCGCGCCAGGTGCGTGGGAGGTAGTTAATGGAGCCATGACATTGAAGAAAGATGCCAAAGGTGGTGATATTTATACTACGGATGAATATGGCGATTTTGAATTCAGTGCCGATTTTAATATTGAGACCGGCACCAATACCGGCATAAAATATTTATGCCATAAATATGATAAAGGCGGAAACCTGGGTTGTGAGTTCCAGATCATAGATGATGTTAATGGCGAGGATAACAAGCTGGCAAACCACCTACTGGGATCTTTTTATGATGTTTTGCCACCTGTTGAAGCCAACAAAAAGGTAAACCCTCCCGGCCAGTGGAATACTATCCGCATTGTTGTTAAAGGCAAAAACGTACAGCACTGGGTAAATGGGGCTAAAGTATTAGAGTACACCCGTGGCAGCGACGAGTTTATGGCAGGCATTGCCAAAAGTAAGTTCAGCAAGGTTGAGCCGGTATTTGGTACAGTTGAAAAAGGCCGCATCCAGTTACAGGATCACCATGGGCCGGTAGCGTTTAAAAATATTAAGGTTAGGGCGATATAATAAGCCTATAAACAAAAGAAAGCCCGGACAAACATCCGGGCTTTCTTTGTTTCATTAAGTTGCTATTTCTTCCTATACGGCTTCTCAAAAAAGTCATCTACTATCCTATTAAACTCATCCCTATGTTCAACCAGTGTGCCGTGGCCCGAGTTGGGCACTATCCACAAATAGGATTTAGAAATAGCTTGCGCTATCGCGACGGTATGCTGTACCGGTATCAGGTCGCGGTCGCCGCCAATAATGAGTGAAGGACATTTAATAGCCTTAAGTGCGCTAAAGAGGATATTAGGCTGCACCCAATCCAACATAAATACTTTGTAGGTGTTTTTATCCTTATCGGTTTTTAAAGGCATTCGTTTCTGCCAGTTAGCAAACTCCTTTTGTTCGCTTTTCCAGTATGATGGGATCAGCCCGGTAGAATCAGGCACCAGGTTAGCGCCTGTCGAGGCTAACTTCATTACTTTGTTTGGATGCCGCATAGCCAGCACCAACGCGTTAATACCCCCATCGCTCCAGCCCAAAACATAAGCCGAATCGATATGCATGGCTGTAAGTAATGCATCAAAATCATCGGCCATCATTTCAAAGCTTAACGAGTCGCGGGTGTCTGTAGTACGGCCATGCGCGCGGCTATCAGCAGCTATAACCCGGTACTTTTGGGCAAAATAGGGTATGGTATTACCAAATGAACCCATGCTGCCGCCGTTGCCATGTATTAATAATAAGGGCTTGCCTGTGCCGTACTCTTCGGTGTACATTTTAATACCGCGTACATCATAGTATCGGCCCACGCTATCATTATGACCATAGTTGATCTTTTTGGGCTGAGTGAAGGCTGCCGACACAGTAATCGACAATAAAGACAATATCAGCATTATATTTTTGACCATAGCGTTTTTGTTTAAGAGCGGCCATATCACATAATTAATTACTTTTGGATATCCGGCCATGTATTTACCAGTTAAAATTACAAAAGTATTTGTTTTATTGCTCTGTATATTATCGTGTGGGGTAAGTAGTTACAGCCAGGGTAAAAGCGACGATGCGGCTATAGCCGCCATCAAAAAGAAGTGTGTTCAATTATTACTATCAGACGCCGCATATTCAACCGAACGGAGTTTCAGGCTTACCGATGACATTAAATACAAAACCGATGCTGCCGGTTATTTCAAAGCATTAAATGCTACGGGTAGCTGGAACGATATCGAATATAAAAATCAAACCCGTGGCTCATGGACACCATCATGGCATTTATACCGCATTTTATTATTGAACAGGGCCTACGCCAAAAACAATAACCCGGCCTACCTTGCAGCCATTCATAAAGCTTTGCGTTTTTGGATAAAGAATGATTTTAAATGCGAGAACTGGTGGCACAATAACATTAATGTGCCGTTTGCCTATTCCAGCGTTATCTTACAGCTTGGTAGTAAGGCACAGCCTGATGAGCTTGATTTTCTGAATAACGTAATTGTTAAACGGATCCCGGTTAATGCGGCTACCGGCCAGAACCTGATCTGGCAATTGGATAACGAGGCGCGGGTAGCGTTAATTCATAATGATTATGCAGCACTTACCAAAATAATAAGCCGTATGCAGGCGGTGATCACCATAACAACTGCCGAGGGGATCCAGCCGGATTACTCATTCCATCAACACGGGCCGCAAATGCAGGTTGGCAATTATGGGCTTTCATTTGTTAACACGTTACTTTTTTGGATGGCTGTTACGGCAAATTCACCGATAGCGTTTGAAAAGGATAAACAGCAAATACTTTTTAACTATTGCACCGAATGCTTACGCTGGACAATCTATCGCGGCGCTATGGACATTCCCGGAATTGGCAGGCAACTGCGCTTTAATGCTACCATTAAACGTGGCGATAACATAAACGAAAATTTTAAATTGATCCGATCTTTTGATAAGAACTTGGGGTGCAAGCTGTCCATTGATGGATTTACTAATACTTCAACAACTTCATGCACCCTGGCGGGTAACAAAGGCTTTTGGCGCAGCGATTATATGGTGCAATTAAAAAAGGGCCATTACCAAATGAGCGTAAAAATGCACGGTCCGTTTGTTCATAGATTAGAGGCTATTAATGCCGAAAATTTAAAAGGCGCCTTTATAAATGACGGTCTTGCGCTGGTGCAGCATAGTGGTAAAGAATACCTTAACATTGAAGCCATTTGGAACTGGGACATGCTGCCCGGCACTACCTGCGATACAACTGTTGACCCCGGAGGAAAGGCTGCATTTGCAACGGGTAATACGTCAAAATTTGTGGGGCAGGTATCAAACGGTGCTGCAGGTGTGTGCGCTATGGATTATGATCGCGGGGGCATAAAAGCGCATAAAAGTTATTTTTTTGTGGATGATATGCTGGTTGCTTTAGGTGCGGGAATAGAATCGGCAGCCCCGGGAAATTTGGTAACAACTGTTGATCAGAGTTTGCATACCGGCCCATTGGTAAATGGAAAAAACGCTGACGGGCAGCGCTGGCTATGGCATGATAATATGGCATATTATTTCCCGGATAATAATGAAGAGGTAAAAACCAAAACCGAATATCGGCGCAGCGCCTGGGAAAGCATCAACACTAATAATACTGCCGACGATAAACCCTCGGCAGGGAATGTGGCTACAACCTATATTAGTCATAATAAAAAAAATAGCTATGCTTATATCATACAACCCGGTATAGGCCTCAAAGCAACCAGGGCAAAACGAAATACAAACGTTAAAATATTGGCTAATACCCCGGATGCGCAGGCTATAACTGCAGGCAACACTGTTATGGTTGTTTTTTATAAACAAGGTAGCATTACGCTAAACCAAACTATACTTGAGGTTGACAAGCCCTGTATGATTATCTGCAAGCAAACCGGTAGCAAACTAAGCGAGATCTGGCTATCAGACCCAACCCGTAAAGAAGCAGCTGTCGGCATAAAAATTAATAAAACCATTACTGTGGTTAAGATACCTGGCGGCGATTATGCCGGCTCATCAATTAAGGCAAGGCTTTAGGCAACGTGGGGAGCTTTTAAAACGTATTGGTTAAAAGAAAACTTAACCAATCGCGCCGGCTTGAAACGTATATTAACTGATATCTTAAACATCCTCGAACAAAAGGAAAAAATAAAATTGGCCCGCCTGATTTTATCCGACCTGGTGATGGGGGTGTTAGATGTGACCTTTTTGGGTATGATATTGGTTGTAATTAACTTTTACACCACCAACAAACAGATAGGTTTTATTTCCTTCCTGCCGGTGGCATTATTAAACCGGAATTCGCTTTTATTAATTTCCGCATTTTTGCTGGCCTTCGGGATTAAAAACTGGCTGGGTTACCTTAACACAAAACAGCAACAGCATTTCTTTTATGGGATAGCGTCCAGGTTATCCAAACGTAACATTCAAAACTATTTAAATGATGATTACCTGCGCTTTGTAAGTGTTGATTCGTCTGTGCTAATCCGGCGCATAAGCAATCAACCTATCGAGTTTAGTAACTATATCTTAACCAATATACAGCAGATAATTTCGCAGGGCATATTGATATTAGTTACCCTTACGGGGATATTATTCTGGCAGCCGGGTTTGTTTTTAATGCTGTTTTTATTGTTGGTGCCGCCGGTTGCGCTGTTGGCCAATCACATCCGGTTTAAATTACGATCTATCCGCGAAAACAATAGATTGGTTAACCAGAAAACCATTCAGCATCTTAAAGAATCTTTAGGCGGATATATAGAAAGCAATGTCTATCGCAAAGACGACTTTTTTATAAAACGATATCACGATCAGCAACTACAATTAAATAATAATATAGCTACGCAGCAAACTTTGCAGGGCTTTACTTCAAGGCTGGTAGAGGTTTTTGCCATACTCGGTTTTTTTATCCTGATCGCGATAAATAAACTATCGGCAGGTACGCCCGCTGTGAGCCTGCTAACAATCGGAGTTTTTATGGCTGCCAGTTATAAGATTATCCCCGGCATTGTTAAAATATTAAACAGCACCAGTCAAATAAAAACCTACAGGTTTACTATAACAGATCTTCAGCCGGTAGAGAATCAGTTTACTATTGCAAATGAAACGGAAAAGATCCGGTCTGTAATTTTTGACCAGGTTAAGTTTAGATACAACGGCCGCTATGTGTTAAACAATTTAAACTTTGAACTGCAGGCGGGCGATTTTGTGGGGATCTCGGCAGTATCGGGCAAAGGCAAAACAACCATTATGCACCTGATGCTTGGTTTCCTGAAACATCATAAGGGCAACATTTTGTTTAACGGCGAGCGGACCAACTGGATAAAAAGACAGGGGTATTTAAATAGGGTATCGTACGTAAAACAGCAATCGTTTATTATTAATGACACCCTGCTTAAAAACATCACACTTACTGATGGCGATTATAACCAGGCTATGCTTGATGAGATCATTGAGTTTTGCGGACTGGAAAGCCTTATCGCGCAATATCCCGCCGGAATTAACGAATTAATAAAAGAGGATGGCAAAAATATAAGTGGCGGCCAGCGGCAGCGATTAATGCTGGCACGTGCCCTATATCATGATTTTGATGTATTGATACTGGACGAAGCTTTTTCTGAAATGGACGAAGAGTCTGAAAGGGCGATCCTTTTAAAATTAAAACTATTAGCACAACAGGGTAAAATGGTGATATTGATAACCCATAATACTGCCAGCCTTGATTTTTGTGATAAAACTATAACAATGGAATCGGTTTTTGCGTAAAACGCTGATAGTAACGAAGTTGGATTATGCGCAAAACACTGGTTATACTTACCCCCGGTTTTCCCAAAGACGAGGAAGACAGTGCCTGGATACCAGACAGGCAAATATTTGTGCGGGTTTTAAAAGAGGCTAATCCCGACCTTAATATTATTGTACTCGCATTTCAATACCCCTTAAAGCCTGCAGAATATAGTTGGAATGGTGTTAAAGTAATTGCCCTTGGCGGCAAAAACAAGGGTGGTTTTTACCGAAGGTTTATATGGCTGCGTGCCTGGCGGGAATTAAAAAAGATAAGAGCGGCTTATGATACAATAGGCTTATTAAGTTTTTGGATGGATGAATGTGCCTTTATAGCCGATAGATTTGCAAAAAGGTACACCATAAAACATTATTGCTGGCTTTTGGGGCAGGATGCACGGCCGGGTAACAAATACGTTTACCTGATGATGCCGAACGGTGATAACCTAATAGCCTTATCTGATTTTATTGTTGATGAATTTCACCGGAACTATGGGGTAGTACCTAAACATCTTGCGACGGGCGCCATTGACCCGTCCCTATTTAAAACTTTTACAGGTGAGCGTGATATTGATGTTATGGGTGCGGGTTCGCTTATTGGATTGAAGCAATATTCGGTTTTTATAGATGTTATACATGCTCTAAAGAACGATATGCCGCAAATAAAGGCGGCAATATGTGGAACCGGCCCCGAAATGCGATCGCTGCAAACTAAAATAAATAAGCTTGGTCTTGAGGATAATATAACCTTGACCGGAGAATTGCCGCACGCCGAAGTACTGGCGTTAATGCAGCGCGCCAAAGTATTCCTGCACACATCGAAGTACGAAGGCTTTGGTATAGTTTGTTTAGAGGCTCTTTATGCAGGTGCAAAGGTGATAAGCTTTGTGCAACCGATGAAAAACGAGATCCCTAACTGGCATATCGCAACGGATGCTACTGATATGACACGAATGGCAAAAGATGTATTATTTGATGACAATCCTTTGTACAATCCGGTACTGCCCTATCATGTTGCAGACACCGCAAAAACAATAATAGAATTATATACTCAACAGGAAGCTGCAATAGCGCCTATACGCCCGCCAATGGCCCCGAATGAAAGTGTCGACTTAAAATAAGCCAACGCTTTTTCTTTTTCTGCGGATATATATAACGTTGCGGTTTGCTGCAGGGCCGCTAATAATTCAACCCCGTTACCGGCTTCATACAACATGCCTATTTTACCATTGTCGGTCATCATCCTGAATGAAAATATATCTGTTACAATGGGGATGCATCCGCATGACATCGCTTCGCAAACTGCCGTGCCACTCCCTTCGTAATGCGACCCAGAGACAATAAAATCCACGCTGTTATGCCAGTATAATAACTCTTCATTGGGTACTTTGCCAATTAATTTTATAGCCGCGGCGTTTGGCTCATTGCTCAACAATTGCTGTATCTGGGGTAATAGTTCTTCGGTATGGTAGAGCATATATAAACAAGCGGACGATGTTACATCGGCAAATTTCAAAAATGCTTTTATCACGGTTAACGGGTCCTTGTTCTGATCTAACCGGCCTACCCATAAAAAAGCATTGGCTTCGGTGATCCCGGTTTTCGCGCGGGCTGTTTCTTTGGATATCGGGTAAAAAAATGAAGATAGCTCCATTACCTCGTGGATTTTTTTTGGCGATGTTAAATTGCCCTTGGTTATCCAGTTTAAACCCATTTCCAGCGACGTAAATAAATATGCATTAACAGACCCTTCGGATAGGCGCACCAATTTTTTTTTGATCCCGGTAAACGGTTTTTCCGCATGATTTTGGATGATGATCTTTGGTTTCAGCCCTAATATCAATCGCAACAGCATTACCTGTAACGGGAAATGCAAGCTATGTATAAATATCACATCAGGCTTTTGTTGGCTGATGTACAGGTTTAATTTTAGCGGAAAATAGCTGCGTTTTTTAAACTTTCTGAACTGATAGTTAACCTTATTTTTAAGAGCTTCTCCCTCATAATTTATTTGCTCGACACTAACTACTTCGTGGTTCACCGCCACCGCTTCTAATACACCTGTGTAGGCTTTTATGCGCTCCAGCCAGGCGGCCGGGTCATTGTAATTATCAGATGAAATATAGCTGGCAAAAACAAACTTCATGATTGTTAAAATATGTCAATATCGGCTAAGGTAAACTTTATGGTTTCGATGTTTATATCATCGTCAATAATCTTAAATCCGGTTTTAAATGAATCGATAGGTTGATAATGAGCTGCAAATAATTTATCCAAACGTATTTGCGGGCTTGTTTGAAACTGGATCTGCGTTAACCCCAATTTTCGTGCTAATGCTTTTAATTTATTAATAACGTTTTCAAAGTTGTCGCCTATATTTTCTATATCACCAATCTGCAGTCCGTTTTGCAGCTTTATCCAAAACAGCGTTCCATCTATTTCAATAACCCGGGTAGGCGAATAGCTTTTATATTTTAGATACTCATCATCGCGAAATATACCATTGTAATCACCGCCAAATACCGAATTCCGAACACCTTTTTGTATGGTTAGATTGCCTTTCAAAACCCAATTTATATAATGATTGTATACAGCTTTAAAAGGGGAGAATTTTAGGGCGATTTGCTCTAATGGGATGCTCCCTTTTACGGGAATCTTAAACAAGTGAAGGGTTTCTGTTATTTGCCAGTCTAATTTGTTTACAAAACCCGGCAACGAGTTTTGATTGGGAAAACCAAAAACAAAGCGAATGCCCACTTGCTTACATAATGCATAAGTAAGGTTAGCCAGATCAGTAAACAACCCCATATTCCTATATCCCGGGTGCGTCATGGTATCGGCTGATTGTGCAGCCAAGATTGTTTTACCGTTATACCAAACCAATGTAGGTATAACGCCATAAAAGGCAATAGGTTGGTGTTTTGGATCATAAGCCAGGTAACCGATGTATTTGGCGCCTGTGTAAGCAGTATTATATTTATCAGAAAAAAATCCCTGCGATCGTTGATGCCCGTATACGCTTTCATACAGTAAATCCATATCAGCTATATTAATTAAGCCGATTCGTTCAGTTGTATATGTGCTTTCCGGGCTAATCATATTTGAGGGTAATGGTCGCGTGCAACTGGTTAACCGGCGACATAAAAGGGCTTACTGTTAGCCGTTCGCGCATGGTTTCATCCAGTTTATCCTCGTCATTATAAAAGTCCATCGCCAGTAATTGTTTATAACCAGCCCGCTTGGCTTCATTTATCACATCCTGATTATAACTGCCATACGGAAATGCCAGGCTGGTTACCGGTTTTTTTATCAGCGCTTCCAGGTATTGTTTTGTGTGCAGCATTTCGTTAAAAGCATCGTCGGTACTTATTTGAGTCAAATCATTATGGTAGTAACCATGCACCCCAATTGTTGCATAAGGCGAAGTCGCTAATTCTTTAATTTGATCCGCAGTCATCTGCAACCAATAATCTTTATCGCGTTCTTCCTTTTTAAACGGAGCCAATTGGTACAATAATTCCATCATATCAGCTTTTTCATCAAAGCCGGTTGTGCGTAGTTTATCTTTGAGTGTTATACCGCTATCCACAGCATAATAAAGATCGTACTTGCCTTTATAATATTGCTGATTTTTATACGTGATATTTTGCGGCCCGTACTTGCTTATAATGCCTAAAAAATCGTTCCATAAAATATCATAGCCTTCATTAGTTATACCTGTAATGAAAAAAGTTGCGGGCATCCGGTATTTCTCCAAAAGGGGTAAAACGTATTTGTGATTATTAGCAAACCCATCATCAAAAGTTAAACAGATATTAAACTTTTCATCACTGAAATTGCCTTTATAATAATCATCCAGCGAAACCACATTGCAGTGCTTTTTATAAAGCTTAAGGTGTGCCTCAAAAATTTTTGCAGTTAAAAATATCGGGTTAAAGCGGGTATGTTCTTCCCGGCAAATGCCATGGTAAATTAATATCCTGCTGCCGCGGGCATTTTTATAAAACACTTTATCTAAACCTAAAAAATACAGCATGTCGCGCCTATAGCCTGTAAGCTTGCGCGATAATTTTGAGCGTATTTTTGAATAGACCGACATGTTAAATAGCTGTTACCGGGAACACAGCCTCGGGATAATAAGTTTTTATTTGCTGCATTAACCCGGGCAAATCGCCTTGTACATATTTGCAGCTGCGACCTATAAATATCTTGCTAAATTCTTTCAGATCGAGGTGTTCAAGCTGGTCGAGCATAGTATTATCAAACAGCCTTACCTGGTTATCATGAACAACCAGCAAGATATCTTCGGGCTGTGTGGCGTAAAAAGAATCGAACGAAGATTCTGTTGCATTTTTTCTGGTGACAACTATGGAGCCTTCATCATCCGCATCAGTTTGCCGGCCGGCCGATCCGCCTGAATGTAACGAGCTATATAATTCAGCATCTGTAAGCATATTTGTTTTGCGCGCCAGGCGGATATGATCCCAAATGTTCCAGTTGCCGGTAAGGGTTGAGTCGGTACCAAATAAAATGGTCGTGTTTTTTTTCAGGTCGTTTGCCGGTGCGGTTTTGTTCAGCAAAAAGTAATTCGATTCAGGACACCATACCACAGCTTCAAAATTTTTTGCCTGCTCGGCGGTCATAGCCACACCGTGCACGCCTATCAGTTTTTTATTAAGGAGGTTCCAACTAATAAGTTGGTCAATCTCGTGGTTAGACGATTCATCATTCCCCTCGCCCACATGTACCACCACGGGCAAATTCCGTTTAAGCGGGTTATTCAGTTTAAGCTTCCATCGCTTTTCAAACTGTACCGAATGAATGCTATGGCATTGCTCGATATTTATAGGCGCGTTAGTTATGGGCAGGGGCTCGCCATGATTTACCACTGTGGTAACACCGCAGAGCAGGTTTTTAAAGATCCCCCATTTAACCCGAAGGGCCAACGGCACTTTTAAAACTGCCGCTATTTCATCCTTATAATTGGTTTGAATATGCCTCCCCCACTCGGTATAATTATTATAGAAGCGATTACCTAATTGCGGAAATAAATTAAAATCCAAATGGTCATGCGAATTAACCAGGCCGGGAAAAGCCAAAGCGTTATCAAAGGTTAGCTGTAAAGCGTCAGGGGTTATAGCGTCGCTTTTTACCCTGATATTAACAGGGCCGTTATCGGTAATCGTATTAACGTTATTTAAGATCATCGGTCCGTTTTAGGTGGATACCGTATATAATGCGCGCATCTTTAAACTTTTCATAAACCTCTAAAGCGTTTTTAGCTTCATAATAATGCTTTACAGATTCATCTATTCTTTTTTCGATCTTGTTTACTATCCTAAAGCCATTGTTTATCAATATCCCTTCAATATCATATACGTAGTGTACGAAGTTTTCTATGGCTATGTTATCCTTATTATGCCGAAAGGTGCGCCTCACACCATATGCCAGGGCATTAGGATGAAAATCAGTAATAATAATGTCGCTATTATATTTTAAGATCCGGCTCCAGGCAGCCAGCGTTTCCTCAATATTTTCAATATGCGCAACCGTAAGTGTTGATATGATAGCATCATAAGTGGCATTGCCTACGTCAGAAAACCGGTTATCTGTTACCTGGTTAGTTTTTGCGCCGGGGAACTTTTGCTCCAGTCGCCTTAACATACCGGCAGATACGTCAAAACCTGTTATTCCTGACGGATTATTTTGCAAAAGTTTTGGCCAATGCCGCCCGGTACCGCAACCTATATCGGCAATTTGTTTGCCGGCAATATTTATTTCTGATAACAGATCCGTAAACACTTCATCATCCATATCCAGCATTAAGTCGCCGGGCTGTACGTCATAGCTCTCTGCCCACAAGTCATAAGCTTCAACAGGTTTTTTCTCCTTTATAGCCGGCGAAAAATAACTTTTCTGGAACGCCTTTTTAAAGGTTGCTATTAAGCTGTTTATAGGGTTGGTTGTTGCTATCAGAGTGTTCATGGCTAATAATAGTTAAGGGACTTACTATAATGACTTACGGACGACTTTTTACAAAGGTTGCCACAGCATTTTATTTCATTTATCGGGCAACCTTTGTTTAATACGGGGCGTAACCTTGTTGATAATTGTGTAATTGTAGATTTAGTTTCTCATGATAGTGGCGGGAGGTTAGGGCCCCGTCACTATTAATTAAAACACGCCCCAAACAAACAATACGTAAACAATACCCCTATAAAATAAAGTTGTTGCAAGGTGCATGAAAATGCCGGCAGCCCAAAATTCAGGGGTTTTAAATAAAAAAGACCGTTGGATATAAGTGTTCAAAATAAAGCTATTAAGCGTTCAAAACCCCGGAAGCCGGATTTTGAGGAACTTTATTATGCGGTAAGAGAACACGAAAAGAAAATTTATACTGACGCGCAGCTACAAACCCTGCCCGATTTTTATATCCACTCTTACGAGTGGGATATGAGAAAAAATTCGAGCAACAGGTTGCTGACTTATTTGGGTAAGAAGCGTAAGTTTTTAAGAATATTAGAAGTTGGTTGTGGTAACGGCTGGCTGTCTGCAAAGATGGCCGGCTTGCCTAAAACGTATGTTACCGGCCTTGATATTAATATGGTAGAAATTAACCAGGCAAACAGGGTTTTTAAAAAGCCAAACCTTGAGTTTGTGTATGATAGCTTTAACGAAAACACATTTGATAAAGAGAAATTTGACATTGTTGTTTTTGCTGCATCACTGCAATATTTTCCATCCGTAGTAGCAGTTTTGCGTCAAGCCGAGCGGATATTGAACCGCGGTGGCGAGATCCATATATTAGATACCCCTTTTTATGACCCCGACGATGCTGCGATGGCTGCCGAACGCTGCCGCAGCTATTATAAAGATATGGGCATCCCCGAAATGGCCGATCATTACTTCCACCACTCCATAAGCGAGTTCTGGGGATTTGATTACCGGGTGCTGTTTAACCCTACCGGTTTGTTTAACCGGCTGTTTAAAAAAGATCCGTTTTATTGGATCGCTATAAAAAAATAGGATAACACTATGTTGCAATCCATCGCACATACATACAAACGCTACCGCACTTTGCAAACGCACCGTATATCTGCCTTACCGGTAGTTATATTAATGCCGCATAGCGCCTGCAATTGCCGTTGTGTAATGTGCGATATCTGGAAGGACAATAAAAACCTGAAGCAACTTACAGAGGCTGATATTACGGATTTGTTATCATCCTTAAAGAAGTTGGGGACGCGGCAGGTAGTAATGTCCGGCGGTGAAGCTTTGTTGAACACCAATTTCTTTAAACTTTGCGAGATCCTGAAAAAGGAAAACATTAAAGTAAGCCTGCTCACCACCGGCTTATCCATCAAACAAAATGCAGATCAGCTACTAAAATGGGTTGATGATATCGTGGTGTCGTTAGATGGTGACGAGGCCATGCATGACGCTATCCGCAATATCCCTAACGCGTTTAAAAAGCTAAAGGAGGGCGTTGAGTATATCAAATCTTTAAATCCATCCTATCGCATTACAGCGCGCACGGTTATCCACCGGTTAAACTTTAGGAACTGGCCGGCTATCATCGCGGCAGCTAAAGACATGGGCATAGACCAAATAAGTTTTTTACCTGCCGACATTAGCAGCCATGCCTTTAACCGCCAAACCGCCTGGGCCGAACCCAAACAACATGAAATATTAATAAGCGAACATGAGCTGCCCGAATTGCAAGAAATAGTTTACCAGTTGATTGCGCAATCAACTTATTTAAATGCGCGTTTTATTACAGAATCTGACGGAAAGATCCAGGATATCTACAACTATTATGCGGCGTTTTACGGGCTAAGCCCATTTCCCTACAGGAAATGTAACGCGCCATGGGTGTCAACAGTTGTTGAAGCCGATGGAAGCGTGAGGCCTTGTTTTTTTCATGATACGATAGGTAACATCCGCGATAACTCGCTGGATGAAATATTGAATAACCAAGCAGCAATTGATTTTAGGCGCACGCTGGATATGAGCACCAACGCTACCTGCATAAAGTGCGTATGTAGCCTACACCTGTCGCCGCTTGCAACATTATAGGATATGAATAACATACTTTTCACACACTCCTATTTTTTAAGATTTGATCCTAAACAATGGTCGATAGGCCAGCCCTATGCACCATTGGGCACGTTATATGCCGCGGCTTTAATGCGCAACAACGGCTATAACGTTACACTATTTGATACCATGTTTGTGGCCGATCCCGCCGAAGCTGAGCCGGTGCTTGATGAAATTCGCCCCGATTTCTTTGTAGTATATGACGATGGGTTTAACTACCTCACTAAAATGTGCCTTACCAATATGCGCGAGGCCGCTTTTAGCATGTGTAAGATGGCTAAAGCGAGGGGATGCACAGTAATTGTATCCAGTTCCGACTCGACAGATCGTTATGAAGAATACCTGCGCGAGGGTGCTGATTTTGTATTGATAGGTGAAGCCGAGCAGACTTTGTTAGAACTGGTTAACCATGTTAAATCGGGTGAAACGAGGGCCGAATTCATTCCCGGGTTAGCTTATCTCGACCATGATGGTAAATCTCATAAAACAGTTGCCCGCCCGGTTTTGAAGGATCTTGACAGCTTGCCGTTACCGGCCTGGGATTTGGTAGATATAGAACCTTATCGCGATAGCTGGTTAAAAAATGCAGGTTACTTTTCCATCAACATGGGTACCACACGCGGCTGCCCGTTTAAATGCAACTGGTGCGCCAAACCAATTTATGGCAATCGATACAACTCGCGCAGCCCGCAAAATGTGATAGCCGAGTTAAAAATGCTGAAAGAGCGTTTCCCGGTAGATCATATCTGGTTTTGCGATGATATTTTTGGGTTAAAACCCGGTTGGGTACTGGAGTTTGCAAAGTTAATGCAGCAGGAAAACCTGCGTACCCGCTTTAAGATCCAATCGCGCGCTGATTTGTTAGTTGATGAAGAGCTGGTTGCTGCACTGGCCGCTGCGGGCTGCGAAAATGTTTGGATAGGTGCCGAAAGCGGCTCGCAAAAAATATTGGATGCCATGGATAAGGGCACTACTATCGAGCAGATCCACGTAGCTACAAGAGCCATGAAGAAGGCAGGTATAAAGCCATCGTTCTTTATCCAGTTTGGTTATCCCGGCGAGGACAAGGCCGATATTGCCAAAACCATAAAAATGATAAATGAGCTGTTGCCTTTCGAGATTGGGATCTCAGTATCATATCCACTACCCGGCACCGTTTTTTATGAGCGCGTGAAAGCCGACCTGAAGAAGAAAACCAACTGGACTGACTCGGACGAGATGGCATTAATGTTTACCAACACTTTCCCGCCCACTTACTATAAACAGCTGCATAAGTATGTGCATAAAAACTACCATATGCACCTGGCAAAAAACAGCCTGGTTAAATTGCTGAAAAACCCGTTAGGTATCAGCGGAAAAGGTTTGAAAAAGGCGTTGTCGGTGTTCTATTATACCCCTGCAACATATATTGAACGCTTTAAACTTAACCAGTTGGAGAAAGCGTGATGGCAGCAGCAAACCATATCAACGAGCAATACGCCGCTAAAGCATTTTCTACGCAGTCGGTAATATTCGACGAGATCTATGCGGACAATACCATTGTAAGCTATAAACGTGACAGGGTGCGGGCGCATGTTTTGCAGTATCTTAAACCCAACACTTCCATATTAGAACTAAACAGCGGCACCGGCGAGGATGCCACTTTTTTTGCTGTCCTCGGCCATAAAGTACACGCTACCGACATTGCCGAAGGCATGCAGCAAAAATTGCGGGAGAAGGCAGCAAAGCAAGGATTGAGCAATTCAATCACAACCGAACTATGCTCATTCACGCATCTAAATGAATTAAAACACAAAGGGCCTTTTGACCAGGTGTTCTCCAATTTCGCGGGTCTTAATTGCACCGGCGAACTGGACAAAGTATTACGAGCATTGCCGGCACTGCTTAATGATAATGGCGTCGCCACGTTGGTTATTTTGCCAAAGTTTTGCCTGTGGGAATCGTTGTTAATATTAAAAGGCAAATTTAAAACTGCCACCCGCAGATGGTTCAGTAAAAACGGTATTAAAGCGCATGTAGAAGGCACTTATTTTACCTGTTGGTACTACAACCCATCGTATGTAATTAATGCTGTAAAAGGCTCGTTTGAGGTTTTATCAGTTGAGGGGTTATGTACCATAGTGCCGCCATCATACATTGAGTATTTTGCTGAAAAACATCCCAAAACATATAATCGACTTAAAAGATTAGAAGAGCATTATCGCTTTAACTGGCCATGGCGTTTTATTGGCGATTATTATATTATTTCGCTGAGGAAGAAGTAGGAGATTAATTAGCCAACAAATTCTGCGGCTCAACCATAATCTGCGAGATCTTGCTTTCATATTGCGCCAGCAGTTTGGCCTGGAAATTTCCAGGATCGGGTTTTGCATAATGCTTGCCACTATCCATGCACATAACAGCCCCCTTGGAGTTTCGCTTTTTCTGCGCGGTTTTTTTATTCCAGCGGCCATCGGTAATTTTCATTAATGCAGTATCAATGGCATTACCCAACGGGTTATCAAATAATTTTTCAATTACTGTTTTAAACAGCGATGGTTTTAGCGGCTTCGCCGATGATAGCCGCATAATTTTATTGGGCAGGAAGCTGCGGGTCCACGTGTTGGCAGCATAAAACTGCTCCATCACAGCATCACCTTGTAACGGGATAAGCGTAACAACTTCAATAGCGGTATAAATAGTTTTTTCCTTTATTTCAAGTTGATCTTCATCAATATAATAGTTCATGCAAAAGTAGTCCTGCTTGTTTACCAAAAAGGTTAACTTTTTGAAGATATGCATTAAGGTACGGGCTATCCATAACCGGTTTTTAGCGGTTATTATAAACAGGTCTATATCTGAATTTTCATCAGCGAAATTTTTTGAAAGCGACCCCGAAATAGCAATACCGCGTACATACGGGAACTTGATCAGCATATCACCAACCTTACCTGCAACCTTAATTAATTCCGCGGCTTTTTTGTTGCCGTTATAGCGCCTTACTATTAATGAGTGATCATTTTTAAGCGTATAGAAATTACCGAACTGGTAAACGGCCTGGCTGGCAACCAAATATTTTAAAGCAAACTCAAAATCAAACTGATCATACCTGTTTTTCAGGAACAGGTAGATCTCGCCGCCGGTTAGGGGATATTTGAATATATCAAAATAGGCCAGTGTGGCTAATATGTTCTCTTTCGCGTCGTTCACTTTAATAGTTTCTGCTTTTACTATTATGATGACGGAGTGATTGAACAATAGGTTGCCCACACATTAAATAAAACAGATCTATTTCACTATTGTAACATCAGATTTACAAAAGCAGGCGATATTTGGCTAATGCTGGGTAATATTGAGTAATGTTTGGGTAATTCCGGTTGTTATTTAACTACTCTTTTAACGTTATCCTTAACAAAAGTGTCCCAACCCGAGTACGACTTTTTGCTGCGGCCCTTAGCTGTACTTATTTTTTGGAACGAATGGCAGACGGCTACGGCCAGCCCGTCGGTAGCATCTAAAAAGTCGGGGGTCTCTGTAAAGTTCAGCAATCTTTGCAGCATGGCAGCAACCTGCTCTTTGGCAGCATTACCATTACCCGTAATTGCCATTTTTATTTTACGCGGCGAATATTCTGTCACCTCGATATTGCGCGAAAGCGCAGCAGCCATGGCCACACCCTGCGCGCGGCCAAGCTTTAACATAACCTGTATATTTTTGCCATAAAACGGCGCCTCTATAGCCAGGCAATCGGGTTTGTAATTATCAATTAGGGCAACTGTTTTTTCAAAGATGCGCTGCAGCTTAAGCATGTGGTCGTCTATCTTATCCATCTTCACTACACCAAGGCTAATTAATTCGATCTTTGTACCTATCTCTTTCACAAGGCCATATCCCATAACTGCGGTGCCCGGGTCGATGCCTAAAATTATTCGTTCTTTGGTGTTTATTGCCTGCTGCATACTGTTGCTAAAGTTAGCTATTTTGCCAGCATCGACATATATTCTTTTCTATTGATCATGCGCGCGCCCATTGATTCCATATGATCACTGTATACCTGGCAATCCAACAATTTGTATTTACCGCTCTGGCAAAGCGTTATCACTGCGGTTTTTGAGGCATTGCTAACCTTGCTAAACATACTCTCGCCACAAAACACCTCACCAACGGCTACACCATACATGCCGCCAACCAGTTCATTATCTTGCCATATTTCGATAGAATGCGTGTGCCCGTCCTGATGCAGTTTTATATAAGCCGCTTTCATATCAGCAGTTATCCAGGTGCCGTCCTGATCTTTACGCCCAACGGTTGAACACTCCTCGATCACATCCGCGAAGCAAGTATCAAAAGTCACTTTAAACCGATTGGAATTTAATACCCGCCTCATGCTTGAAGAGATCTTTAGTTCAGCCGGAAATAGCACAAACCGTTCGTGCGGTGAGTACCATAAAATTGGTGTATCGTCGCTATACCACGGAAAGATGCCGTTTTGGTAAGCCAGTAACAATCGTTCGGTCGACAGATCGCCGTCTACGGCAAGCAAGCCATCGGGTTCGGCCAGTTCAGGATCAGGGAATAACAAATGTTCGGTAAGCCTGAATATCATTGTAACAAATTTAGGTCTTTGCCAATAAATCGAACTATCAATTAAACTATTTGTTAAATTAGCATTCATACTGTTTCTAACCCCCCTCAGTATATGGCCAATTTAAAGCAAATCAAACATTTAGCATCTCGTGCCGGGTTCGGTATGGGGTTCGATGAGTTAAAAGCAGCTGAAGGCGCTACTGTTAAGCAAGCCCTTAAAGATCTGTTTAAAGCATCAGAAGATTACGAGCCGCTTACCATTGTAAAAGGTATAGTGGACTACTCTATGGTTAAAAAAGGCGATCAGGCGAGCCGTAAAATGTTTCAGCAGCAACAACGCCAGCAGGAACGCGACCTTAATTCAGGCTGGATGGAGTATATGAGCACAGCCAAAGGTCAGCTCCGAGAAAAAATGGCTTTGTTTTGGAATAACCATTTTGCCTGCCGTTCTAAACAAGGATTATATGCACAGCAAATAGCCAATATCCAACGGAGCAACGCGCTGGGCAATTTCAAGACCATGACGCTGGAGATCGCTAAATCGCCGGCTATGCTGCAGTTTTTAAATAATCAGCAAAACTTAAAGGGGCATCCAAATGAAAACTTCGCGCGCGAACTGATGGAGCTTTTTACTCTTGGCCGTGGAAACTATACCGAGCAGGATGTTAAAGAGTCGGCACGCGCGTTTACAGGTTGGGGGTATGATGCCGGGGGCGAGTTTAGGTTCCGCCCATTTGTACATGATAATGAAACGAAGACTTTCCTGGGTAAAACGGGTAATTTTAAAGGCGAGGATATCATAAATATCATTTTTGATAATAAACAAACCGCCAGATTCCTCAGCACCAAACTCTATAAATATTTAGTGAACGAAATACCCGACCAGGCGCATGTTGAAGCTATGGCCGACGTGTTTTATAAATCAGGCTACGAAATAAAGCCGTGGCTGGAGTATGTTTTTACTGCCGATTGGTTTTATGATGATAAAAATACAGGCAACCTGGTAAAATCGCCGGTTGAATTGTTGATAGGCTTAAACAGGCAATTCAATATTAGCTACCAGCGCCCGGGAGTGCTATTGCAGTTTCAAAAAGTATTAGGGCAGGTATTGTTTTACCCGCCAAACGTGGCGGGCTGGCCGGGCGGAAGAAACTGGATAGATAGCTCATCATTGATGTTCCGCATAAAAATCCCGTCGACATTATTAAATGGCGGTGTTATTGATTTCGCCGGCAAAGCCGACCCCGAAGACGAGGCTTTTTTAGCTACCACGCGGGTTATGAAAGAAGCTGTAAATACTCGCGTACAGGCTAAGGCCGACTGGGATAAGTTTTTAGGCGAAATACCTAAAGGATTAAATAAAACAAGTATAGCACAGTTTATGTTAGAACCTAAGTTGAGCAGCGCTTTAATGAGGAGCGTTAACCAGTCAACAGATACAAAAGCGTTGGTGATTGAGCTGGTATCATCGCCCGAGTATCAGTTAAGTTAAGTTTGAATTATTGAGTTAATGAATTATTGATTTTCACATCTAATTCTATAATTCAGTAACTCAATAAATCAGTAATTGAACGAGCCATGAATAACTCGAAACAGATAAAACATTTATATGCCCGGGCCGGCTTCGGTATCAGGTTCGAAGACCTGCACGATCGCGAAAACTGGTCGATAAAGAAAAGCGTGAAAAAGCTTTTCCAGGCATCCGAAAAAATAGAGCCTATAAATGCTGTTACCGAAAATATTGATTTACGGCCGCGTAACTATAATACGATGACCGATGATGAGAAACGGGCGCTTAACCAGGAACGTAATCAACAAGAGAAAGCACTAAATGATGCCTGGGTTAAACAACTAAGCAATACCGATGCGCAGCTACGCGAGAAGATGACGCTGTTTTGGCATAATCATTTTTCGTGCAACGTAGGCAACTCATTTTACCAGCAGGAGTTGAATAATATAGAGCGTGCAAATGCGCTTGGTAATTTTAAAACCATGTTGCTGCAGGTATCGCAAACACCTGCCATGCTGCAGTTTTTAAATAACCAGCAAAATCAAAAGAATCACCCTAACGAAAATTTCGCGCGCGAGTTAATGGAGCTTTTCACCCTTGGCCGCGGGCATTATACCGAGCAGGATATTAAAGAGTCGGCACGCTCATTTACAGGTTGGGCGTATAATGGGAAGGATGGTACTTATAAGTTCAATAACTACTCGCACGATACCGGCACTAAGACATTTTTGGGCCAAACCGCAAACTTTTGCGGCGAGGATATCCTTAATATCATAACAGAAAACAAACAAACCGCCACTTATATCTGCACCAAGCTATACCGCTATTTTGTTAACGAAGTGCCCGATGACACGCATGTAGCAGTAATGGCCGAGGTGTTTTATAAAGCTAATTACGAGATAACACCGCTGTTGAAATTCTTGTTCCTGTCCGACTGGTTTTATGACGATAAGAACATAGGCAACCTTGTAAAATCGCCGGTTGAGTTTTTGGTGGGATTAAACAGGCAATTCTATATCAGCTACCAAAATCCTGACGTGTTGATGCAGTTTCAACGCGCATTAGGGCAGGTGCTTTTCCGTCCGCCAAATGTAGCAGGGTGGCCGGGCGGCAGATCATGGATTGACAGCTCTTCATTAATGTATCGGATGAAGATTCCATCGACCATATTGAACGCAGGCGTAATAGACTTTGTAGGCAAAGCAACACCCGAGGACGAAGCCTATTTGGCGGCACAGCGCAAGCAACAGTTAAACGTAATAAAACGGGTGCAGGCAACTGCCGATTGGGATAAGTTTTTAAAAGATATACCACAAAAAACAACGCACCAGGAGATAGCACAGTTTATGCTGGAGCCATCCTTAAATAAAACAGTAATAGACGAGGTAAACCAACCGGGGGATCTGAAGTCTATAGTTATTCAAATAGTATCAACACCGGAGTATCAGCTATGCTGAGGCAATGAGTGAATGGTTTTGAATGAAGAAAAAAAGGAATAATGAAGTAAATATGGGCAAGTTAGCGATGAGCAAATCACTCAATCAATAATTCACTCATTCAATAATTAAGCATATGGAACGCAGAGATTTTTTAAAGAACACGGCCTTAATATCAGGAGCATTTATGGTTCCGGCTTTTTTAAAGCCTTTAGAGGCAATTGCAAAAGGCGATTTGACCGGGCATAAAAACCTGGTTATTATCCAGCTATCCGGTGGTAACGATGGTTTAAACACCGTTATCCCTTATGGCAATGATATCTATTATCAAAAGCGCAAAACCATAGCTATACAAAAGCCCGAAATTGTTACCCTTAATGATATGCAGGGCCTTAACCCCAATCTATCTGCATTAAAAGAAATTTACGACCAGGGATGGATGAGCATTATCAACTCAGTAGGTTATCCAAATCCGGACAGGTCGCATTTCCGTTCGATGGATATCTGGCAAACCGGCAGCGATGCCAACCAGTTTTTAAGCACCGGCTGGATAGGGCGTTATTTGGATTCGAACTGCCAAACCTGTCAAAACCCTTATACAGCTATCGAAGTGGATGATACTTTATCGCTGGCTATGAAAGGTACAAAAATGAAAGGTATTGCCGTGCAGGATCCTAACAAACTTTTCCAGACTACGCGTGAGCCGTTTTTTAAGGACCTGGTGCATGATCATGGAGCTAACTTAAACGAGGACAACTTAGGTTATCTGTATAAGACGATGATTGAAACTTATTCATCTGCAGATTATATTCAAAAAACCTCAAAAACTTATAATGTAACTGCCACCTATCCTAATACCGGCTTGGGTTACCAGTTAAAGAATGTATCTAAGTTTATTAACTCAGGTTTAGACACCCGCGTTTATTATGTTTCGCTAAGCGGATTTGACACCCACGTTGGTCAGCAAAATCAACAGGGCCGCCAGTTAAAAATTTATGGCGACGCCGTGGCTGCGTTTATTAAAGACTTAAAAGCAACCGGCAAATTGGATGATACGCTGGTAATGACCTTCTCTGAATTTGGCCGTCGGGTTGAGCAAAACGCCAGCAACGGTACCGACCACGGCACAGCAAATAATGTGTTTATGTTTGGTGGTAAATTGAAGAAACAAGGAATATTTAATGATTCGCCGGATTTGACAACGCTTGATAACGGCGACTTAAAATACCAGGTAGACTTCAGGGATATTTATGCTACGCTGTTAGATAAATGGCTGGACGTAAGTAACGCTTCGGTATTGAATAAGAATTTCGCGGGGCTGGATTTGATTGGCGTTTAAAGCAGCTGCTCTTTATAAAGAAGTCGTTAACTTCTCAATGATTTCTTTCGAAGTCAATTTCTCCTGCTGTCCGGATGTCATGTCTTTAAACGTAAGTAAACCGCTCTGCATTTCATCGCTGCCGATAACTACAGTGTAAGGCACGTTTTTATTATTGGCGTAATCTAATTGCTTTTTGATCTTGGCACCTGCGGGGTATAGTTCAGTGTTTATATCGTTATCGCGTAATTGTTGTAGTAACGGCAGGGCATAAAGCTCGCCATCTTTATCAAAGCAGCAAATTAAAACCTGTGTGCTTTGATTGGCATCTGCCGGGAAAAGGTTAAGCTCTTCCATTACATCATAGATCCTGTCGGCACCAAATGATATACCTGCACCAGTTAAGCCTTTCAGTCCGAACATTCCTGTCAGATCATCGTAACGTCCACCACCGCCGATGCTGCCCATTTGCGCTTCGTTTGTTTTAACTTCGAAGATAGCGCCGGTATAATAATTTAGGCCGCGGGCAAGAGTTATGTCTAACTCGATAGTCGCATTTTGTAATTTAAAGTTGTTGATGTAATTAAATACCTCTTCTATTTCATCACAGCCTATCATGCCAATTCCTGATTCTGCTAATGCTTCGCGTAAGCTTTCCAGCTTGGTAAAATTGGTGCCTTCTAACAGGATAACCGGCTTTAATTTCTCAATATCATCCGGTGTAAAACCTTTCTCTAATAGCTCTTTTATAACGCCATCAAAGCCAATTTTATCCAGTTTGTCAATGGCTACAGTCAGGTCAATTATATTATCACTTTTTCCTATAACTTCAGCTATTCCTGATAGAATTTTTCTATTGTTGATTTTAATGGTGAAATCTTTTAAGCCTAAACTGCTTAAAGCTTCGTCGTAGATCAATATAAATTCAGCCTCATTCAACAACGAATCCGACCCTACAACATCCGCATCGCACTGAAAAAATTCGCGATAGCGGCCCTTCTGCGGCCTGTCTGCCCGCCATACCGGCTGCACCTGGAAACGCTTAAAAGGGAATGTAATTTCGTTTTGGTGCTGTACTACGTAACGGGCGAAGGGCACCGTTAGATCGTAACGCAAAGCTTTTTCTGAGATCTCAGATATAAGCTGATTAGAATTTGCGCCAGCCAGTTTTTCAGGGGCAACTTTAGATAAATAATCGCCGCTATTCAATATCTTAAACATCAACTTATCGCCCTCATCACCATACTTACCTGTTAAGGTCGACAGGTTCTCCATAGAAGGAGTTTCTATTTGTTGATATCCGTATTTGCGAAAAACGCCTTTAATAATATCAAAAATAAAATTGCGTTTTACCATTTCGGCAGGCGAAAAGTCGCGGGTTCCTTTAGGTACGGATGGTTTTATAGCGGCCATGCGGCAAATGTACAAAAAAGACTTTTAAGCTCCCTCTCCTTTGGAGAGGGCCGGGGTGAGGTACTCCAACAATTCCATCATATTCCCAAAAGGATCAGCAAACATCAAACGCTCCCGACCTTCAATTAGGGGTTGTTCTAAAATAGTGACCCCGTTATCGATCAGTTGTTGACGGCAGGCAGCCAGGTCAGTAACCTCAAAAGCCGTATGCCTGAAAGTTTGGCCAGACGGCGGTTCAACGCCTACATGAAATTCTATATCCGCCAACTGAAACCAATAGCCGGGCGTGTCAAAAACATGGTCGGGGCGTGGCTTTGGAGTAAGGCCAAGTACATTAGTATAAAATGCGCGCGCTTCGGCTATCTTCTCAATAGGGACGCAGACATTCACATGGTCGGTACGCTTAAAGTTGATCATGGCTTATTCGTGTTCGGCGAAGGTTAGGACATAGCCGTTAGGGTCCAGTATAGAAAATTCGGTAGCACCGTAAAAAGTAGTTTCCAGTCCTTTTAAAACAGGAACCAGCTCTTTTATCGCCTCAAAAAACTCGCGGATAGCGGTAACGTTGATATATAACAATAATGATCCGCCCAAATTTCTTGAGATCTCGGGTAACTCATCGGCAAGGCTATCAAAAGTTTGCAGCATTATAGTTACACTGCCATTTACCATCATGGCCCAAACCAGGTCGTCGCCTTCTTCAGGTACAGACATGGTTATAGTAAAGCCAAGCAATTGATAAAATGCAACGGTATTTTTTATATCGTTGGTAAAAATATTGGGTGATAAACTTTCCATTTTGCGGCGGTTTGTTACATGTAAATGACCCGATAAAGATAACTATTGCATTGAAATTCACTTAATCAATATTTTTTAGTCTTAAGTACGGAGTCGAGAGTCTTAAGTCTTTTTTATGTCCAAATAAATTCTGACTTTAGACAACAACCAAAACCACGCGAAATGAGTTCGTTTAGAGACTTAATTGCTTATAAAAAGTCATTTGCTTTATCCATGGAGATTTTCTTTTTGACGAAGACATTTCCAAAGGAAGAAACATACAGTCTGATAGATCAAATACGGCGCTCGTCAAGAGCAGTATTTGCATGCATTGCTGAATCATACAAAAAGCGCAGGTATCCGAATCATTTTGTAAGTAAACTTACGGATGCAGATATGGAAAATGGGGAAACACAATCATGGCTTGATGCATCTTTAGCTTGCGGATATATCACAAATGAAAAGTTTACAGATCTAAATAACCAGGCTGAGGAAGTATCCCGCTTATTAAATTACATGATAAACAATCCCGATAAATTTAAATAAAAAATGACTCAAGACTTAATACTCAAGACTTCGGACTTAAAGAGATGCTCCTGGTGCGGCAACGACCCACTATACATGGAATACCACGACAAAGAATGGGGTAAAACCACGCACGATGATAAAATATTTTTCGAATTTTTGATCCTTGAATCTGCACAGGCAGGCTTAAGTTGGATCACTATTTTAAAAAGGCGGGAAGGTTACTGTAAAGCCTTTGCCAATTTTGATGCACACAAAGTGGCTGCTTTTGACAACGAGGACGTGGAGCGTTTGATGCAGGATGTCGGTATTATTCGTAATCGGTTAAAAATAACGGCAGCCATAAAATGCGCCAAGTTGTTTTTGCAGGTTCAAAAAGAGTTTGGGTCATTTGATAAATACCTATACAGTTTTATGCCTGATGGTAAACCCGCAAATAACACCAGTAGCAGCACGCCGGTTACCACCGACATATCTGATGCCATAAGCAAGAACATGAAAAAGCGCGGCTTTACATTTTTTGGTAGTGTTATTTGTTACGCCTTTATGCAGGCGACTGGCATGGTGAATGACCATGTGCCGGGTTGCTCGTTTAAATAGTCTGAACCGCTGATTTATTTTGATTAGGGGATTACGCTGATTACTTTAAATTGTATTTTTGAAAACATCGGTGTGATCAAACTCATCGGTGCAATCACAGTAAACAATGAAAAAGCTTTTCCTTTTAGATGGTATGGCCCTGATATACCGGGCGCATTTTGCATTAAGTAAAACCCCGCGGTTTACATCGAGCGGGTTTAATACATCGGCAGTAATGGGTTTTACCAACACGTTGCTGGATGTATTGAAGAAGGAAAAACCAACCCACATGGCCGTGGTATTTGATACCGAAGCGCCAACCGAACGCCATACAGATTTTGCGGCCTATAAAGCGCACCGCGAAACAATGCCCGAGGATCTTTCGGCAGCGCTGCCTTATATTTTTAAGCTGATACTGGGCTTTAATATCCCGGTTATTACTTCTGACGGTTTTGAAGCCGATGATATCATAGGTACCCTGGCTAAAAAAGCCGAACAAAAAGGCTACAAGGTTTATTGTATGACCCCTGATAAAGATTTTGCGCAGCTTGTGTCCGACAATATCTTCATTTACAAACCTGCCCGCATGGGTAATGAAATGGAGATACTGGGCGTGCCCGAAGTATTGGCTAAATGGGAAATTGAGCGCCCCGAGCAGGTTATTGATATTTTAGGTTTATGGGGCGATGCCGTTGATGGTATCCCCGGCATCCCGGGTGTAGGCGAGAAAACTGCAAAACTTTTAATAAAACAATACGGATCTGTAGAAGAAATAATTGCCCATAGCCACGAGTTAAAAGGTAAACTGAAAGAAAACGTTGAAACTTTTGCCGAGCAAGGGTTGATGTCAAAGAAATTGGCTACTATCAACTTAAACTCACCCGTTGAATTGGATGAGGCCGGGCTGGAAATGTGTGCTCCAAGCAAAGAATTGTTGGAGCCCTTATTTGCCGAACTGGAATTTAGAACTTTAGGCCGTCGCGTTTTTGGTGACGACTTTAGCATAACCGAAATAAAAGCAGTATCGGCCGGTACGCAGATAGATATGTTTGGCGCACCCGTTGCCGAGGGTCGCACCACTATGACAGTAGATATCCAGGATATTAAAGAACCTGAATTTGAAACCGCCGCAAAGAATATAAATAATGTTCCGCATACCTATTATTTGGCTGACACCAGGGAAAAACGTGCCGAGCTCATCGCCCTGCTAAAACAGCAAAAAAGCTTTTGCTTTGATACCGAAACTACCGGCACCGATGCTAATAACTGTGAGCTGGTAGGTTTATCATTTGCGGTTAAAGCTTTCGAGGGTTGGTATGTGCCGGTTCCTGTCGATCAGAAGGAAGTACAGCTGATAGTTGATGAGTTTAAAGAGGTGATGGAAGACCCTGCCATTGGCAAGATAGGCCAGAACCTGAAGTTTGATATCCTGATGATGAAATGGTATGGCGTGCAATTGTGCGGCGACCTGTTTGATACCATGATGGCGCATTATATCATCGATCCCGATACCCGCCACGGCATGGATGTGCTGAGCGAAAATTACTTAGGTTACAAACCTGTTTCCATAACCGAACTGATTGGTCCTAAGGGTAAGAACCAGGGCAGCATGCGCGATGTGGAGATAGAAAAGATAAAAGAATACGCCGCCGAAGATGCTGACATTACCCTGCAATTGAAAGAGGTTTTTGAACCCAAGATAATATCAGTTGGTGCCAATGACCTATTACATAAAATTGAGAACCCACTTATTTACGTATTAGCAGACATTGAGCACGAAGGTGTTAAAATTGATCATGACACGCTAAAGGAGTTCTCTAAAGAGCTGGAAACCGATATAGCGGTGTTAGAGAAAACGGTTTACGAGAAGGCGGGCGTGCGCTTTAACATCGCGTCGCCAAAACAATTGGGCGAGGTATTGTTTGAGAAGCTGATGCTTGACCCCAAAGCCAAAAAGACCAAAACCGGCCAGTACCAAACCGGCGAGGATGTGCTGTTAGGCTTAGCCAATAAAAGCGACATCGTTCGTGATATATTGGATTACCGCCAGCTGCAAAAACTAAAATCGACCTATGTTGATGCGTTGCCAACGATGGTAAACCAAAAAACAGGCCGTGTGCACACCAGCTATAACCAGGCTGTGGCGGCAACGGGGCGATTAAGCTCAACAAATCCTAACCTGCAAAATATCCCTATCCGTACCGAACGAGGGAGGGAGGTGCGTAAAGCGTTTATCCCAAGAGATAAAGATCATGTAATTGTTTCTGCGGATTACTCGCAAATAGAGCTACGCATTATCGCCGAAATAAGTAAAGACGCGGCCATGATGGATGCCTTTGTGAAAGGTATTGATATCCATACCGCTACCGCGGCCAATGTATATGGCGTAGCGGTTGAGGATGTAGACGGTACCCAGCGCCGCAATGCCAAAGCGGTAAACTTCGGGATAATTTACGGGCAGTCGGCATTTGGGTTGTCGCAGAGCCTCGGCATCCCGCGTAAGGAAGCCGCCGAGATCATTGAGAACTATTTCGCGCAGTTCCCCGGTATTAAACAATACATGAGCGATACAATGAACTTCGCCCGCGAGAATGGTTATGTAACCACGCTGATGGGCCGCAGGCGTTATCTGCGCGATATCAACTCGGCTAACCAAACTGTACGTGGATTTGCAGAACGAAACGCCATTAACGCGCCGATACAAGGCAGCGCGGCTGATATGATCAAGATTGCTATGATTAACATTCACCGCGAACTAAAAGAGCAAAAACTGGATACCCGCATGACCATGCAGGTGCATGATGAGTTGGTATTTGACGTGCCTACCCACGAGATCGAGATCGTTAAGCCTATCATTATGCATAACATGAAAACAGCCATCAAAACTACAGTACCTATTATTGTGGAGATTGGTACTGGTTTGAATTGGTTGGAGGCGCATTAATACGTAATGCATTGTTTTGTTTCACGAAAACGCGAAACAAGTGAAACACGATTTTGGATTAATTCGCTGATCTTTAAATGTTTACTAAAAACAGGTGAAACAAAATGAAACAACTTTTACGTCAGTTTTTATAAGCCTGTATCTGTTGTTATAATTTGATAATCAACTTGTTGTAAAATGGTCGATTTTATTGATGTGAAACCGGCTTTTTGAAACAAACATGAAACAACTTATAAGTCAGCATCATTCGCTGTATTTCCACCGTTTGTTTTTTATAATCAAGTAATTGCAGAATGCTTTTCTTAACTCATCACCTAATAATCCTCTCTGCACAATTACAAAAATCGAAATTTTCAATATCTCTAAACGGCTAAAATTGCCAATATCGCAATTAAAGCCACATTGGGATTAAATATTTACACCTTTAAAAACACATTTTTCCAAATATGTGTTTGTTTATTTGCGGGAATGTTTAGTACCTTAATCGCAGTATAGAAACCAATGAGAATTTTTCACCTAAGCGCCGAATGTTACCCTGTTGCCAAAGTTGGCGGCCTGGCCGATGTTGTTGGCGCGTTGCCAAAATACCAAACGCTGGCAGGCCATAATGCTGCAGTTGTAATGCCTTTTTACGACCGTAAGTTTACCCGCGAAAACGAATTTGAAACCGTTTTCCAGGGGGCTACGTTATTGGGCATCCGCAGGTTGTATTTTGAGATACTAAAGGAAAAAACAAACAAGCTGGGTTTCGAGCTTTACCTGGTAAAGATCCCCGGCCTGATAGACCGTGAAAACATTTACAGCTACCCGGATGAGACCGAGCAGTTCATAGCCTTCCAGATAGCGTTTTTAGACTGGATAAGCTACTCGCAGCAATCGCCCGATATAATCCATTGTCACGACCACCACTCTGGCCTGGTGCCATTTTTACTGCAATATTCAAAACTATATACCCGGCTGGCTAAAACGCCAACCGTGTTTACTATCCATAACGGTCAATATCACGGCGCATTTGGCTGGGATAAGCTTTCTTATCTGCCGGAGATCGATCTTACCAAAACAGGCTTATTAGATTGGAGCGGCGGTATAAATCCGCTGGCATCCGCAGTGCGCTGCGCTTCAAGGTATACAACCGTATCGCCAAGTTATTTGGAGGAACTAACAGTTAACTCTAACGGTTTGGAGTTTTTGTTCTTCTTAGAGCGGGCCAAAGGTTTGGGCATCATCAACGGTATTGATACCGAAGTATGGAACCCGGCAACGGATCCAATGATAGTTGAAAAGTTTACTGCGGCAAAGGTCGCCGCAGGCAAACAAAAAAATAAAGAGGCGCTGTGTGCGCGTTTTAACCTGGACCCAACAAAGCCTTTAATATCATTTATCGGCCGTTTAGTTGGCGAGAAAGGTGCGGATCTGCTGGCCGAAGCCATTGAAACCAGCCTGGCCGATTACGCGGGTAAGGTTAACTTCCTGATATTGGGTGCCGGCGAGACGAAGACAGAAATGGACCTGCAGGAGCTGAAAGAGAAATTCCCGGCTGATTGTAATGTGTATATTGGCTATAATGAAGAACTGGCGCACCTGTTTTATGCAGGATCGGACTTTTTGCTGATGCCGAGCCGTGTTGAGCCATGTGGGCTAAACCAGCTATACTCGCTGCGCTATGGTACCATGCCTATGGTACGCAGCACCGGCGGATTAAAAGACACCGTAATTGATTTTGGCGACAAGGGCGGCTATGGCATACGATATTTAAATACCAGCGTGGAGGATATTTGCTATGCGGTAAGCAGGGCAATAGTGCTTTTTGATGATACCAAGACCTTGCAAACTTTACGCAAGCGCATGATGGCCCTTGATTTTTCGTGGGATGTATCGGCAAAACAATATATGGAACTTTACCAAAGCTTAAATACCACAACAATATGACCTCAAAAGTAATTTGCATTGTTCTTGGCGGTGGCCAGGGCAGCCGTTTGTATCCTCTTACAGCAACACGCTCCAAACCTGCTGTGCCAATTGCAGGCAAATACCGTTTGGTTGATATTCCAATCTCCAACTGTTTGCATTCGGGCATTACGCGTATTTATGTTTTAACGCAGTTTAACTCGGCGTCGTTAAATAAGCACATTAAAAACACCTATCACTTTAGCAGTTTTAGCGAGGCCTTTGTTGATATTTTGGCTGCCGAGCAAACTCCGACAAGCGGGCACTGGTTCCAGGGTACAGCTGATGCGGTGCGCCAAAGCTTGCACCATTTATCGGTGCATGAGTTTGATTACGTGTTGATCCTGTCGGGCGACCAATTGTACCAGATGGATTTTGAGGAAATGGTAAACAAGCACATTGCTGCGCAGGCGGATATATCAATAGCCACCATACCAGTACACGTTAATGATGTACCGGGTTTCGGAATCTTACAAACCGACGAGAATAGCCTGGTTACGGCGTTTGTTGAAAAACCTAAAACAGGTTTTGATAAGCTGGTATCAGAAGTTAGCCCCGAGATGGAAGCGCAGGGCCGCATTTACCTGGCATCAATGGGTATTTACATATTTAACCGCAAGTTGCTGTATAAGCTGTTGCAGGGCAATGAGAGCACAGATTTTGGTAAAGAGATCATACCGCAATCAATTGATAAACATAAAGTATTAAGTTATCAGTATGAAGGTTACTGGACAGATATTGGTACCATCCCTTCGTTCTTTGATGCCAACTTAGGGTTGACAGACGATATCCCGCAGTTTAACCTGTTTGATAAGAATTACATCTTCACCCGTGCGCGGATGTTGCCGCCATCGAAGATCTCGGGCACGCATATGGAGAAAGCCATTGTTGCGGATGGTTGTATCATTAATGCCAGCCACGTTATCCGCTCGGTAGTAGGTATTCGTACGCGGATAGGCTTTGATACTACTATCGAGAATTGCTATATCATGGGTAGCGATAACTATCAAACGTTAGAGCAGATCCAGGAATGCCAGGACAACGACCAACCTATAATGGGTATTGGCGACCGTTGCCAGATAAAAAATGCCATCATTGACAAGAATACCTATATAGGTAACGATGTATGCATTAACTGCGGCGACCCGCTACCAAACGGCGATTATCCGACTCACACCGTGCAGGACGGTATTGTAGTAGTTAAAAAACGCGCGGTTATACCTAACGGAACAATTATTTAATTTTAACGAAAACCTTTCAATTGCCGCATAGTTTATTTAGTAGCTAAACAACTAAATATTGACACTATGAAAAGGATAATCAGTATGATCGCCTTGGCAGCGATAACTTTAGGAAGCGTTTACGCAGCACCGGTTCAACAAACAGATACGACCAAAGTAAAGATCAAAAAGAAGGATGGCAAGGTGAAGATCAAGAAAAAAATGAAGGACACCACCGTGAAGATTAAAAAAGACAGTATTAAATAGTCTTCAGGCATTTCAACAAAAAAGCCTTCTATATATCAGGAGGCTTTTTTGTTAGGATACTTTGTATGCTCAGAGTGACAAAATGTATCCCCTCTTCGCAAGTGCTATTTCACCTTATCAAACACAAACAGGTCTTTAAAAACCCATTGGCCGTTTTCCTGGCTGCCGCGGGCTATGGCAAACCGGGTGGCAGAACGTTTTTCATAAAGGATTCGCAGATCGCCGCTTACATTTTGTAATACCGCGCGGTCTTTAGCTGCCTCTACAAAAACATAACGGTTGGGATTATCTTTCTCCTCCTGCCCAATTAAGCCGGGTTTAAAATGCTTTACCAATGATACCAATCCCTGCTCCGATTGTTCATAGGCTAACATCTCGTACAGGTCTGCCTTATCACCGTTCATCATCCGCATGAAGCCTAACATATTATTGCCTGCGGGAGCCAGCCAAACAGCCTCTATAACGCGTCCATCGACCGGAGCAGTCTTCCAGTGTCCTTCAATGAAACTGATATCGGAAAATGAACCTTTGGCAGTTTGAGCGTAAGTGGATGCAGGCAACACACCTGCAAAAAACAGGATCGTTATATAAATGTATTTCATGGCTTTATAATTTAGGAACTTAAAGATATGGATTCCTGTGGATTAGGGCAATTGAATTATGCGTTACTAACAGCCGCTTTTTTGCCAATACGTCATTGCGAGGAACGAAGCAATCTCTACATAGGACATTCAAATGGATAAATCTCATTAAGCGATAACCGACACGATCATTCCGGACATTGATTAGCATGTGAAGAGATTGCGTCGTTCCTCGCAATGACGCGCGGTGAGGGGTTGTTGGAAACCGTTTCGGATAGATGGTAAAACGAGAAAGCCTACAATTGCAGGCTTTCTCGTTTATGATTCTTTAATTAATACACCTCTTCCAAATCACCAGCCGCTGCTTCATCTAAAAACCAGTAAACTTCACCGGTTATTGAATCTATTAATTGTGCCGGATAATTTTCAATATCCTCGTCAACTTCAAGTGCGTTGTGTACCGCAGGGGCTTTGCTTTCGCCATAAACCAGGAACGCAATGTTTTTAGCTTCATTTATCAGCGGTGCATTCATTGTAATGCGGTAGATCTGTTTTTCGGGCAGGAAATTAGCTTTTACAGATGGGGTGATATCATGCAACGCTTCGGTATGTGGAAATAATGACGCGGTGTGTGTATCATCGCCAAGGCCAAGCAATACCAGGTCAAAGCTCATTTCATCCTCGTCAAAAAACTCCGCAATTTGCTCGGCGTATTTTTGTGCGGCTTCATTGGGGGTTAATGTAGTATCAACTGCGAATATATTGGCCCTGTCTATATATAAAGGTTCAAATAATGCTTTTTTCGCCATCAGGTAATTACTTTCCGGGTCGTTTTGCGGCACGTTGCGTTCATCGCCAAAAAAGAAATAAACTTTGGCCCACTCTATACTATCGGCATAAGTTGTTGATGCTAATAGCTCATATAATTTCTTCGGAGAACTGCCACCCGATAATGCCACCGAGAATTTGCCACGTGCGGCAATGCTTTCGTTAGCGATAGTTACGAATTGTTGCGCTAAGGCGTCTACTACTTCGTCGGGGGTGTTAAATATGTTTACTGTCATGTCGGTACTTTAAAATTAAAATGTCATTCTGAGCATAGCAAAGAATCTGATACGCCTTACCTATCGCGCTTACAAGATTCTTTGCTATGCTCAGAATGACAATGGGATATTGTTTATTACTTCTTCTTATCGCTATTCTGCAATGGTAACGAGAACCAGGTATAGCCATCACGGGCTATCAAAGCTTCGGCGCTTTCCGGGCCCCATGAGCCTGCTGCATAATTAGGGAAGTTTAAGCTCTTTTTGTTGGTCCAGGTGCTTAGTATCGGCATTATCAGGTCCCATGCAGCTTCTATCTGGTCGCCGCGCATAAACAGGGTCTGGTCGCCTAACATGGCATCTAACAATAAAGTTTCATATGCTTCGGGCGCTTGCGAGGTGTAGGTGCCTTTGTAATCAAACACCATATCAACAGTGTTTAAGATCATGTCCAGTCCCGGGCGTTTAGCCTGTACCTGTAAACGGATACTCATCTCGGGCTGGATACTAATGATCAGCCTGTTTTGTTGCCAGCTTTCTGCAGCTTCGGTAGGGAAGATCTTATGCGGAACATCCTTAAACTGTATTGAGATCACTGATGATTGCTGGTGCATTCTTTTACCGGTACGCAGGTAAAACGGTACACCTTGCCAGCGCCAGTTATCAATAAAGAATTTTATAGCTGCAAAAGTTTCTGTATTAGATTCAGGGTCAACCTTTGGTTCCTCGCGGTAACCGGGCGCTTCTTTGCCTTCCAGCCACCCTTTGGCATACTGACCACGCACGGCAGACATACGCACATCTTCCGGAGAGAAACGACGCATAGCGTTCAATACATCCACTTTACGGTTACGTACTTCGTCGGCATTAAAGTTGACCGGTGTTTCCATGGCAATTAAGCATAGCAGCTGCAACAAGTGATTCTGCATCATATCGCGCATTGCGCCTGATCCATCATAATAATCACCACGATCCTCTACACCTAATTTTTCGGTAACAGAGATCTGTACGTGCTCGATATAGTTACGGTTCCAAAGCGGCTCCAATATCGAGTTGGCAAAACGGAAAGCCATAATATTCTGTACGGTTTCCTTACCTAAATAATGGTCAATATGGTAGATCTGTTTTTCGTTGAAAAGGCCTTCCAACAATTTATTCAGCTCTTTAGCTGATTCAAGGTCATGGCCAAATGGTTTTTCGATAACCACACGGTGACGTTCCGGATCAGTAGTCAATTTAGCCTTAGCTAAGTTTGCGGTAATGATTGGAAAGAATGTAGGCGACACAGCTAAGTAATAAATTACGTTAGCATTGGTTTTCCACTCGGCATTGTGCGCGTCTATCCGTTTGCCAAATTCTTTATAGGTCTCGGCATCCTTAGCGTCTGATACCTGGTAGTATATGTTTTTTTCAAACTCGGCCCATTTTTCTTTATCGGCTTTGCCGCTGCGCGAGAAATTGTTGATGTCTTCGTTCAGGTTTTTTCTAAACTGTTCGTCGGTTAACTGGGTACGGCCCGTGCCGATGATAGAAAACTGTTTTGGCAACCATCCGTCAAGGAATAAGTTGTATAACGCGGGTGCAAGTTTACGCGCGTTTAAGTCGCCCGTGCCCCCGAAAATTACAAATACGGTAGGCTCTGATTTTATTGTTGACATAATTATGTTATGCTTCTGTATGTATTAAACTTTTGGTACCCATTGGGTGTGGAACGTTCCTTCTTTGCCAATAAGCTCATAAGTGTGCGCGCCAAAGTAATCGCGTTGTGCCTGTATTAAGTTTGATGGCATGCGGCCGCTGCGGAATGCATCAAAATAACTTAATGATTCTGCGTAGCATGGAGCCGCAATACCTGCAGCGGTTACAGCTGATACGACAGTACGCGCACCGCTTACTACACTCTTAACCTCGTTAGCTACGCCCTTATCTAATAACAAGTGCTCTAACCCTGGGTTAGCTGTAAACGCTTCGTAAATATTTTGCAAGAACAATGAGCGAATGATACAACCGCCTCTCCAGATCTTAGCGATCTCGGCCAGGTTTAAACCATAGTTAAACTCGGTAGATGCACGGCTTAGCATGTGGATGCCTTGTGCGTAGCTGATGATCAGGTTGAAGTAAAATGCTTCTTCTAATGATTTAACAAAAGCTGCTGTATCAACATTTAATTTGTTAACACCGCCATAAATAGCTTCAGCTTTTACGCGCATGTCTTTATATTTAGAAAGATCGCGCATTGAAACTGATGAGTCGATAGTTGGGATAGGCGCTTGCAGATCCATAGCCACTTGCGATGTCCATTTACCGGTGCCTTTTGCGCGGGCCTCGTCTTTAATATCATCTAATAGTAAATGATCTGTACCAGGCGCTTTATAACGGAAGATATCACGGGTAACTTCTACCAGGAATGATTTCAAACGACCATCGTTCCACTCTGTAAATATTTTTTCGATGGCATCGTTGTCTAGCCCCAAACCTTTTTTCAGGATCTCGTAGGTTTCTGCCAATAGTTGCATTACACCGTACTCGATACCGTTGTGTACCATTTTAACAAAGTTACCGGCAGATCCTGTACCGCAATAAGCAACGCAAGGCTCGCCATCGACTTTAGCGGCAATAGCTTCGAAAATAGGCTTCACTACGTTATACGCATCTTTGTCACCGCCCGGCATCATGCTTGGGCCACGACGCGCGCCTTCTTCGCCTCCTGATACACCCATACCGAAGAAGTGAATGCCCTTACCGTTCAGGTAATCAAAACGACGGTTGGTGTCAGTATAATAAGTATTACCACCGTCAATAATAAGATCGCCCTTATCAATAAGAGGTAAAAGTTCTTCAATAACATCATCAACAATTTTACCGGCAGGTACCAACATCATAATGGCACGGGGGGTATTTAAGCTGGCTACAAATTCCTTTATATCACTAAAACCTTTAAGGTTACCATTCGTGCTTTCCTCTTCTAACGCCTTGCCTTTACTTGCGTCCTTGTCAAATCCGGCACCTTTTACGCCATGGTCGCCCATGTTTAATAAAAGGCTGCGGCCCATTACGCCAAGGCCTATCATGCCGAAATCGTATTTTGTTGGTGTGCTCATATTATTTGTTGTGATTTTCCTCTTTTAATTGTTGTAATATTTTTTGGGTCGATTCAAGATCGGTATGTAAAAACGACTTTATGCCCAGCTTTTGTGCCGCGTTAACAAACATTATGCGGTCGTCAAAGTAAACACATTGGTTAGGCTGTACCTGGGCTATGCCCATGGCCAGCTGCCAGATCCCCGGATCAGGTTTACGCATTTTAACCTCGCATGACGACACAAACGCATCGAAAAAATCATGCAGCTTAAATTTCTTAACCCGGTAATCATTTAATTCCTTGCCTTCGTTATTAATGGAAATAATGCGGAAACCGCACCCCTTCTTCCATTCTTTTAACCATTTAAGCGTTGGCAGCTCTACCGATTGCCGGTAAACAAATTCCTTAAAATCCTCTCTTGTAAAATCGCGCGGATGATTAAATACTACGGTATCCAGATATTCGTCCAAGGTAATACTGCCAATTTCATACACGTTAAATATGAAATTGTGCAGGGCATTTACCTCTTCGTAGTCCAGCCCGAATTTCTCTGAGGCTTTCTTACGCGATTCATGCCCCCAGCCGTTGCTGAGTAATACACCGCCAATATCAAAGAAAAGAATTTTAAGGTTGTTGGCTTCCATCGCCCTAAATTATTTGCCTTTGTTATCTTCTATCGATTGCAATAGTTTTTCGAAAGGAGCATTAAATTTCTCAACGCCTTCGTCTTCTAATTGCTGGGTTAATTTGTCGATATCAATACCGGCAGCTTTAACTTTATCCAGGATCTCAGTAGCTTTATCTAAACCTTGCTCTAAAGTATTTGCAGCAACACCATGGTCACGGAAAGCTACGATAGTTTCCAACGGAACGGTATCAACAGTGTCAGGGCCTATTAAAGCTTCAACATATTTGGTGTCTTTAAACGCAGGGTTTTTGCTGCTGGTACTTGCCCAAAGTAAACGCTGAGGGTTAGCGCCTTTAGCTGCTAATTTCTCCCAACGTTCGCCACTGAATATACGTTTGTAAATTTCATATGCTTTTTTGGCAGATGCAATGGCAACTTCGCCTTTGTATTCGCCTAAACCTTTTTCGTCTAATATCGGGTCGATCAATACATCAATACGGCTCAGGAAAAAGCTGGCTACCGAGTGGATATGCGAAATTTCATGACCTGCTGCTAAGTGATCCTCTAAACCTGCGATGTAAGCCAAAGCAACTTCTTCGTAACGCGGCAAGCCGAATAATAAAGTAACATTGATGTTGATACCCTGTGCAATTGATTTGCGGATAGCATCTAAACCAGGTTGTGTACCCGGGATCTTGATCATTACGTTTTCGCGGTCAACTTGTTTCCAAAGCAGTTTTGCCTGCTCGAAAGTTTCGGCACCTTTTAATGCTAAAAACGGAGAAACTTCTAAGCTTACATAACCGTCGCCTTTGTTGCTTTCGGCATATAAACCCTTAAACAAATCACAAGCATCCTGGATATCTTTTATAGCCAAACCGAAGAAGATCTCTTCGTTGGTTTTGTCGCCTTTTGATAAAGAAGCAATATCGGCATTATACATATCGCTGCTGCTGATAGCTTTCTCAAAAATTGCCGGGTTTGAAGTTACACCTCTAACACCGTCATCATCAATTAAAGCTTTAAGTTTACCATTGCCAATAAATGCACGATCAATAAAATCAAGCCAGATGCTTTGACCAAAGCTGTGTATTTGTTTTACTTTATTAGTTTCCATTATTATTTATTTTAATATCAATTTCTATTTGTTTTGCGTCAATAAGTGTACCACATACACTTTTAAATGTCATACAATATTACTATTAGCCTTCGTTTGCCGCTACTAAAACTTCTATGTTATAGTTGATAAACAGGCCACTTTCAATTACCCCGGTTATGGCTTTTATTTTGCGCTCCATGTCATTGTCAATTTCAGTAAATTTAACATCAAGCAGCAGGTTGTTATTTTCGGTGATAACCGGGCCGTCCTTGCCGCCTGCTAATCGCAGCACTATTTCTGTTGCCCCTAAATCTTTCAGCTCAGCTTCAACATGCAATAAAGCCTGCGGAAAAACTTCAACCGGTACCGGGAACTTGCTTCCTAATTTATCAACCAGCTTGGTGTCGTCAACAATTATGTAGTTTAAGGGGCTGCTGCTAATCAGTAGTTTCTCTTTGAATAATGCACCACCACGGCCCTTTAGCAGGCTTTTGTTGGGGTCAACCTCATCGGCGCCATCAAAGCACCAATCGGGTTTATGCTCATACAAACTGGTTAAGGGGATGCCCAGCTTACTGCAAGCCATTGAAATTTCGATGGAGGTTGGTATGGCCAGTATATTAAGCTTCTCGGCTTTAACACGCTCGGCTATTGCAAAAAGGGTTAAGAAAACGGTACTACCCGACCCAACCCCAATTACGTCTCCGTCCTTTATTTTGGCAACAATTTTATCAGCCACCTTTTGCTTGCCGGCTCTATTACTAATAGTGCCCGCCCAGCTTAAGTGTTTGATGATGTCGCTATTCCAGTTCATTAGTAGCCGAATTTTTTTTGATGGGCCAATAATTTCAACAGATCAGTTTGTTTTGTTTTACCTTTTGCCGGATAGATAAAATTTGCCAGCTTCCAATCCTTTCCAACTTTTACAGCCTCCACTACAATAAATGTTTCGCTGGCAAGTATTTCTTCTTCCGATTTTCCTTTTGGAAGATCATGTAAATCAATTAGAAATTTGTTGCTAATCTGCTTAACATTCCCTGTTTGAAACCCGGATCTTGTATCCTGAGCAGCGGCTATAGGATCGAAATCTAACCCAATTTCGCCCGACTTAAGTGGTTTATGAAAATAATCTGTAATTGCCTTGCGAAGTGGTGTGTCAAAATAATTACCACGTTCTTTTATCGCGAAAGCAAATTGCGACAGATTGTGCTTACGAATAAAATCATCGTCGGCTTGCAAAACATTATACCAATCATAAAACTGCTGAACAAATGCTTTTGAGCTTGCCTTGTCATTAGCCGGGGCTTGCGCTTTCAAATCCGAAAGCGTAACCATACAAAGTATGATCACGCCAAGGATTGAAAAGTATCTGTTCTTAATTTTGCGATTCATTGTCAACTATTATTCCCCCTTTAGGGGGGTTAGGGGGCTATAAAAGCGCTTTCGCTTTTTTAACTACGTTATCAACCGTAAAGCCGAAGAATTTATAAAGCTCTTCTGCCGGAGCCGATTCGCCAAATGTTTCCATGGCAAGGATGTCACCTTCGTCGGTAACATATTTATGCCAGCCAAGCGGCGATGCCATTTCGACAGCTAAACGTTTTTTAACAGCTTTAGGGAATACTTTCTCTTTGTAAGCAGCATCTTGTTTTTCAAACAGCTCCCATGATGGGAAGCTCACTACACGTACTGCAACACCATCCGCCTCCAATTTAGCTTTCGCGTCCATGATCAAAGCAACTTCAGATCCTGTTGCCATTAAAATAACATCAGGTGTACCTTTAGAATCAGATAAAATGTAAGCACCTTTTTCTAACTGGCTTGCTTTGCCATATTTATCCTGGTCAAGAATAGGCAGGCCCTGGCGGGTAAATACCAACACAGTCGGACCGCCTTTTTTCTCGATAGCTACGCGCCATGCATGTGCAGTTTCGTTTGCATCAGCCGGGCGGATAACCGTAATATTAGGGATTGAACGTAAAGAGATCAATTGCTCTATAGGCTGGTGGGTTGTACCATCCTCGCCTAAGCCAATACTATCATGGGTATAAACAAAAATCGGACTTATTTTCATAATAGCCGCTAAGCGGATAGGCGGGCGCATATATTCTGAGAACATCAGGAATGTTGCACCAAAAGGCTTAATACCTTTTGTTAAAGCCATACCATTTAAAGCCGAACCCATTGCATGCTCACGGATACCGAAGTGGAAGTTACGCCCGTTACGGTTCTCTGATGTAAATGAGTCTGATTTTTTTAAGGTTGTTTCTGTTGACGGAGCCAAATCTGCCGCGCCACCAATAAGGTGAGGGAAGCTATCGGCTATGGCGTTTAATACTTTACCAGATGCCTGGCGTGTTGCCATTTTAGGATCAGAACCGCTAAATACAGGTAATTTATCTAACCAGCCTTTTGGCAACTCGTCTTTAGCGGCAGCTACATATTCGGCAGCTAATTCAGGGAATTCTGCTTTATATTTTGCAAAAAGATCGTTCCATTTTTTCTCGGTTTCTATACCGCGCGCACCTATTTCATGATAATATTTTGCAACTTCGGCAGGGATGTTGAATGACTTCTCTTCGTCAAAGCCAAAGAATTTTTTTACCAATTTGATCTCATCAGCACCAAGCGGCGAACCGTGTGAGCCAGCAGTGCCTGATTTGTTAGGGCTGCCGTAAGCAATTAATGAGCGTACGCGGATCAATGATGGTTTTTGCGTTTCGGCTTTAGCGTTAACTAAAGCTTGTTGTATAGCGTTGATATCATTTGCGTCGCTAACAGACTGTACATGCCAGCCGTATGAACGGAAACGAGCGTCAACATCTTCGTTAAAGGCAATATCAGTGCTGCCTTCAATAGAGATCTTGTTGTCATCATATAAATAAATGATGTTACCCAATTCTAAGTGGCCCGCTAATGATGCCGCTTCAGAAGTTACACCTTCCATCATATCACCATCGCTGCAGATAGCGTAAATGTGATAATCAAATAAATTGAAACCTGGTTTGTTATAATAACCGGCTAAATGTTTTTGTGCGATGGCAAAACCTACGCCATTTGCAAAACCTTGTCCCAGCGGGCCGGTAGTAACGTCAACACCCGGTGCCAAACCGTATTCAGGGTGGCCTGCGGTTTTGCTGTGTAATTGACGGAAGTTTTTGATATCATCTAAAGAAAGATCATAACCTAACAGATGCAAAAAGCTGTATTGCAAAATACAAGCGTGGCCTGCAGACAGGATAAACCTGTCGCGGTTTGCCCAATCAGGATTTTTAGGATTAAAATTGATAAATTCCTTCCAAAGTACGTGGCCTACGGGCGCAAGCGCCATAGCAGTACCCGGGTGGCCCGAGTTAGCTTTTTGAACGGCATCTGCCGACAAGATCCTTACTGTGTCAATTGCTAATTCCTCGATGTTTTTACTTTTTGAATCCATTTCCTCTTTTTTTGTATGATGTTTTGTGATTTACTTAATCGTTGATGATGGCACTACCGGTGTAGGTGTTTTTTCATCGGCCCAAAGCCTTGCACCACCTTTTATACCATCCTGGTTTGTTACTAATTTTACATTCTTGTCCAGCTTAAAAGTAAGCTCGCGCGCGTTGCCGCCACCAATATATAAGTAGTCGTAATTAAATAGTGTTTTTAAAACTTTTAAAACCTTTTCCATCCGATCGTTCCATTTTTTTTTGCCCTCGGCATCAAAAGCCTTATCGCCTATGTAGTTATCGTAGGTATTGTGCCGGGTAATTGGGCTTTGTCCTATCTCCAGGTGTGGCAATAATTTGCCATCTAATAATACGGCAGTACCAAAACCTGTACCTAATGTAAGTACCAGCTCCAGTCCTTTACCGCTAACTACGCCAAGCCCGGCCATATCGGCATCATTTACTACACGCGCGGGCTTGCCTAACTCCTCTTCCAGTTTTTTTCCAAGATTAAAATCTTTCCAGGCAGCGTTATCCAGGTTAGGGGCGGTTTTAACAATACTATCGCGTACATAACCCGGAAATCCAACCGAGATCTTATTATAGCCTGAAAATAGCTTAGCTAATTTTTTGATGGCCTTAACTACATTGTCGGGATTGGCGGGTTGTGGGGTCTCCACTTTACTATATTCCATTAACAGAGCGCCGTTACTGTCTAATACAGTAGCCTTTATGTTGGAGCCGCCAATATCAATGGATAGAACTTTCAGTTGTGAAGATGTTTCGCTCATGATTGTATATGGACGGCAAAAGTAACATGTATTTTGTAATATATAACAATCTTTTGGTCAATATATAAGGTATTTCTACATTAAATCTGCCGAAATAGTAGATTTAATATGCTTTGTGTGATGCAAATGGGGCATTTTTGACACATAGAGGTGGATTAATCCTAAAAAATATTATAAAACGCATAAAACCATATGTTTTTAAGAACATAAGATAATGTTTAGTTAACCTTAACTCAATACCTAAATTTGACTGACTGGTTAAAAATGACGGGTATCTGGCTGCCTCAAAACTATATATTAAAAATGTTACGATTTTTGAAGCTGTTTTTTTTAGATATTAATTTTTAATTTTCTAATTTCAACCTTTGGTATTCGGCTACTATTAGCAGCAGGTGCGTTATAACCAATTGTAAGTTTAAGTAAACCATCCCCGATCAATATTTCGAAACGGTTTTTAATCTGAAATTTTTAATATATCATCATAAAACCAACTATTAAAACTAATAAAATGAAAGAAAATGAAGAAAAGGGAAGTGCTATTTCACGTAAAGATTTCGTGAAAACAAGTGCTCTCGCAGCTGCCGGCTTCACTATAGTACCGCGCTTTGTATTAGGCAAGGGCTACAGGGCGCCAAGCGATATTCTGTATTATGCCAGTGTGGGTTTGGGCGGTAAAGGCCAAAGCGATAATGCAGCTTTTGTTAAAAGCGGCAAAGCTAAACCAGCTTTCTTATGCGATGTTGACGCGGATTATGCAGCGGGTATGTTTAACAGGTATCCTGACGCAAAACGCTATGTGGACTTTAGAGAAATGTTTGATAAGGAACATAAAAACTTTGATGCTGTACATTGCGCAACGCCTGATAATACGCATGCGGTAGTTGCTACTGCTGCAATGGCAATGAAAAAACACGTTTATGTTCAAAAACCTATGGCACATGATGTGTACGAAGCACGTACAATGGCCAGCATGGCAAAAAAATACAAAGTAGTTAGCCAAATGGGTAACCAGGGTTCATCAACAGATGACCTTAGGAGCATGATAGAATGGTATGATGCCGGATTAATTGGAGATGTTACAGAAGTTTATTGCTGGACTAACCGCCCGGTATGGCCACAAGGTTTTTATAATGCTAACACACCAAACGGATTAAAATGGCCAAAAGAAAGCACTGCGCCGCCAAGCACCCTAAACTGGGACTTATGGCAAGGCCCTGCTAAAGCAAAACCATTCCCAATTGGTACAGACCAACCAGGTGGCGTAAAAGTATTGCCATTTAACTGGAGAGGCTGGTGGGATTACGGAACCGGTGTATTAGGTGATATGGGTGCACACATCCTGCACGGCCCAATGAAAGTATTAGGCTTACAGTACGTATCATCGGTACAAACCAGTATCGCAGGCGGTGGCTCGTTAGAAACAGGACCTGCTTCTAACTATACTGTTATGACTTTCCCTAAAACACCTAAAACCAGCGGACCTGTACGTGTACACTGGATGGATGGTGGTATTATTCCTCCACGTCCCGTTGAGTTAGATCCGTCTGAACCATGGGGTCAGGGCGATGGTGGTATGTTATTTATTGGTACAAAAGGTAAAATGACTGCAGGCTGCTATGCGCTTAAAGCTCGTTTACTACCTGTTTCAAGAATGGACGATCTGAACGTACCTAAAACACTTCCTCGTGTTACAAACAGCACCGAAGGACACTATGCGCAATGGGTTGAAGCTTGTTTGGCAGGTTACGGCAATATGAAAACCAGCTCTCCGTTTGAGGAAGCAGGTTTATTAACAGAAGCAATGTTGATGTGTAACTTAGCTATACGTGGTGTTAATGTACCAAAAGCTGCTGAAGTAACTACCGACGCTGCTGCAACCGGCGGAAGACGTCGTGGCGGTATGCAAATGCCGGCACGTTACATTAACCTTAACTACGACGCGGCTAACCTTAAGGTTACCAACGTTGACGAAGTTAACCAGTTTGTTAAACGTGATTACAGAGACGGTTGGAAACTTAGCGGTGTATAGTTAATACCGCTATTAAATATTAAAAGGAGGCACTTGTTTACAGGTGCCTCCTTTTTTGTTTAAGAGATGTTTAGATTTGCAGTATGACGCTTAAAAGTGCTTTACTGTTTTTTTGTTTTCTATTGATGACGGTTAAGTTTACCGTGGCCCAACCGGGCACCGGCACACCAACACGTAACGACCATATATTTCCATCGGCACCATCCGCCAAACCTTTTATAAATTATGATGCCCGTGGTTTTTTAATTAACGGCAAGCGCACGTTCATAACATCTGCCAGCATGGAATACGCGCGGGTACCACATGCGTTGTGGCGCGACCGTTTACTGCGCCTAAAACGCGCCGGGTTCAATACTATTGAAATGTATACTTTCTGGAACTTTCACGAACCTAACGAGGGCAAATTCAACTTCGCAGGCGACCATGACCTTAACGCCTACTTGCAGCTGATAAAAAGCATGGGCATGTATGCCATAGTAAGGGTGGGCCCCTACGAGTGTGGCGAATGGAGCATGGGTGGTTATCCCATTTGGCTTAAGTTTAAACCCGGTTTGCGCGTGCGCGAAGACAACCCGCAGTTTTTATCGGCAGTCGATCATTTTTTTGACAAGCTGATCCCTATCGTCACCAAAAATCAAATAAATCACGGTGGCGCGGTTATCATGGTGCAGTTAGAAAACGAACACCGCGCAGGTTGGGGAACGGTTACGCCTAATAATTACTTTAAGCATTTAAAGGATAAAACGGTAGCCTTAGGCTTGCAGGTGCCCTATTATTTTAGCGGGCTGCATTCAGGTAACGATCCCTCTGGTGATTTTACCAGTTTAGACGATCCAGCCCGGCCCAACCCCTGGTTCTGCCCGGAATATTGGGGCGTATGGTTTTTAAATTACGGTCCGCAGGAATTGGATTCGACTCTGTACGACCGCCGCACCTGGAAAATGCTGGCCCATGGCGCTAATGGTTACAATGTATACATGGCTCATGGCGGCAGTAATTTTGAATATTTTAATGATAAGGAAAACGCAGCATCCTACGATTACGGAGCAGCAGTTGGCCAGGCGGGTGATTTGCGGCCAATCTATTACGCCTTTAAGCGGGCCAATTGGTTTGCACAAAGTTTCCAGAATGTATTAGAGAATAGCCTTGATGAGCAAAACAACAAACCGCTTGTATCTGATACAAATATTAAAGTTACTGTGCGCAAAAGCCCGGCGGGGACTATCTCATTTTTAGATAATACGGATAGTATAGCTCACCATTTTAAATTTACATCCCCGGCCAACATCCCGATAAAAACATCAACAGAAATTAAACTGGCTGCAGGCGAAATAATGCCGCTGGTACAGGACTACCAATTGACTCCGCAGGCTAAACTGGCCTGGGCACCAACAAAAATATACGGCATCATACCGCAAGGAAAAACAACAACTTTAATAGTATATGGTGCGACAGGAACAACTGCACAATTATATTTTAACGTTAAACGCGATGTAAAAACGGTTCCGGCTAATTTTAAGTTGGTCAATGGGCTATTGAATTTCCATACCAATATAACTCCATCGCCTGCGGCTTACAGATTTGCCGATGTTAAAATTATAGTAATGAATGATGAGCTGATATCCCGCAACTGGTTTGCAGAAGCTAACGGGCAAAACCACATCATCATCGGCCCTGATTACGCTGCTGATCTGATCAGCAAAGACAATAAATTAAACCTGGTTACCGAAAAGCCATGGGGCGTTAATAAAACTTATCCAACCTGGATCTTTAAACCTGTAGGATCAATAATGAAGTCAGCCGCACCGGTACGGATGGTGAAACGGATGGTTTCGGTTGTTCCCGGCCCATGGCGGGTTAAAAGTGCTGCCATGCCTGCATCTCCAAGGTTTGATGATAGCAAATGGCTACAAAGTAAAGATCCATTGCAAATGGGTGCAGATGGCAATGTGTCGGCCAGTGCATGGTATCGCGCACATATAAAAGTTGCCGGGACAGGCGATTATATATTGCAATTTACACATGCGCCGGAGCGCGGAGCAATATTTTTAGATGGCGCACGTGTGGATACGGCCGCTGTATTCGCCAAAGAAATTACAATAAAGCTCAAAGCAAACATCAATCATACACTGTCAATATTTACAGCACACAATGGGCGCAACAAGCTCATCTTTAAAATTGGGGTGATTGATACGTTGGATATTAAAGGCATAGAAGGGCCGGTAACTTTAAAAAAGGGTAACGGACGAGAAATAGCAGTAAATAACTGGCGTATGCGCGGCGGGCCCGGAGATATGAGCGATGGAAAAGACTGGAATAATTTATCGCGCTCAAACCAAAAGTACCTCCGGGTACCGGTGAAGAACGGTTTTGGGTCGCTATATGTTCAACAGCCACCTTATTACGGCCCTACTTTATATCGTGCTACGTTAAACCTTCCGGTCTCAAAACAATCTTATGCTATATGGCGCGTTAATACTACAAGCTTAAGTTATGGGTCTGTATGGGTAAACGGCCATAATTTGGGAGTTTACCCCGAAAAAATAAAAATAAACGGGATGTATATTCCCGAGTGCTGGTTAAAGCAAGGTGCTAACACCATAGTCATTTATGACGAAAATGGTGTGTCGCCAAAGGATGTTAGGATAGAAGTCGAACAAGCCGCCAGCAGGGATGTAGAAACGTTAGAGTTTTAAAACGAAACTGTTACAGTAAGTTTTATTTATATTTTATAAATTTGTAATCGATTAAAAACAGAAAATAAACTAAATTAAAAAAATGAAAAAGATATTATTATCGCTGGTTCTGGTACTTACAGTAGTTACAATAGCATTAGCAGCATCAGTTGACGGCGTGTGGAAAGGCCTTGTTGAAGGAACTTATAACATCTCTCTGAACTTGAAAACAGACGGCACTAAATTAACCGGCGAATTTTCTTTGGTTGATAATAACCCAAAATCAGAAAACCCTGACGAAGCTGGTTACACACCGTTTGTAGCTGCCCAAATGGGTAAAAACGCAATTACCGATGGTAAAGTTGACGGCGATAATATCCAATTCACCACTACTTTTAACGGTAAACCGGTAGTTTACAAAGGCACAATTGCCGAAGGTAAATTGGTATTAACTACTACTTTTAACAACGCACCGGTTAAATTAACTTTACGTCAACCAGCTGCTAAATAATTTTAGCGCTACGGCATAAAAAAGCCTTTCTGAAAATCAGAAAGGCTTTTTTTACGGATTATATTTTAATGCTACACATCACAAATCGTCATCGATGCTTTTAACGATGCTATTTGCGCGTCCTGGTCTTTTACTATCGGCAGGTACTCTTGCGCTACGTAGCCTTTAAAGCCGGTATCTTTAATAGCTTTAATAATGGCCGGGTAGAATAGCTCCTGCGTATCATCCGGTTCGTGGCGGCCCGGTACACCGGCAACATGGTAATGCGCCAGGTATTGATGGTTCTTCTTAATGGTGGCTATAACATCGCCCTCATCTATCTGCATGTGGTAGATATCATACAGCAGTTTAAAATTTTCTGATCCTAATTTTTTGCAAAGCGCTACACCCCAGTCGGTACGGTCGCATTGGTAATCGTGGTGGTTAACTTTGCTGTTTAGCAGTTCCATGCAAAGTATTACGCCATGTTGTTCGGCAAGGGGTAATAATTTCTTAAGGCCGATAACACAGTTATCCATGCCGGTAACATCATCCTTGCCTTCGCGGTTTCCGCTAAAGCATATCAGGTTTTTATACCCTGCGGCGGCAACTTTTGGTATCAGGTCGCTGTAGCTGGCAACCAGGGTATCGTGTTTTTTAAGGTCGTTAAAGCCATAGCCAATTGATACACCCGGCCCGTTACACATTGACGATGCTAAGCCATGTTTTTTAGCGATCGGCCATTCATCAGGGCCTATCAGATCGATGGCTTTCATACCCATCCCGGCGGCTGCACCGCAAAGCGTATCCAGGTCTATGTTGCCGAAGCACCAACGGCATACCGAGTGGTTAATGTTTCCTTTTAATTGATAAGGCATTTGTGTTTTTTCAGGCGATTTAAAAGCAGACAATGTACCGGCGGCGGCTACTGCCCCGGTGCCGGCTATAATATTTTTTATTGCTGATCTGCGGTTTTGTGAGGTTCCCATAATGAATTAAATTTACGCTTTTTTTGATTCAGTTTGTATAAAAATATTAATACATTAAACTTCAATGTCTTAATATTGTCTATTATTGAAAAAAGTGCAAAAATGAAGAAGTGGGTTATTTTATCGGTGATGTTAGTGATGGTGATGGCTTCGGCGTTTCGTTATGCCGAAGGTGCGAGCGGAAAATGGGCCGGCACTATAGCCCTGCTATATGATGTTACCGTAAATATGAAGGAGGATAACGGTAAAGTAAACGGCATAGTCACTACCGAAATAGGCGACATCCCTCTAAAAGATGGCGTTATTAAAGATAACGATATCCTGTTTAAGCCTTTTAAATACAACGGATTTGCCGTATCAGCAGTTAAAGGAAAAATTGATGGTGATAAAATGAATGTCACCGTAGTTTTCCAGGGCATGAATTTTACCGGGACGTTGAAACGTATAAAGTAGAGACGCAATGCTTTGCGTCTTAAACGACATGTAGTCCTATCCGCGTGAGACGCAAAGCATTGCGTCTCTACAATCGATATATACAAAAAAGGTCTTACCAATTGGTAAGACCTTTTTTGTTATGAGACACTGCAATCCGGCGCTGCAACTGCTACTCAAAATTACTCCTCAAACTTAACCGAGTTAAATATTACCAGCGGGTCTATCGCTTTAGCTTTATCGTTTTTAAACACAAAGTAAATATCATGCGTACCTACAGTTTCGGTAAGCTGTGTTTTTACCCAGTTTTGTGTTTTTGGTTTAATTGCTGTTTGCTCAAATTCGCCTTTGCCTAACAGGGTGCCGGTTGGGCTGTCAATGTGTACTTCTATGGTGCCGCCCGGGTTGTTCTCTAATGCCGTTGCATAGCCCGATAATTGTAGCTGTTTGATACCTGTCATGTCAATTTGTTTAAATCCAACATAACCATTCTGACGGCCTATAATGTTGGTCGACCCATCAAGGTTATTTACTTTAACAAACGCGTTCTTAATTATCGGCGCGGTAGCTACAACAACAACCGGGTTGTGCAATACAATGGTTGTTGCTGTTGTTTGTTTAGGGATGTTTTTATTGCCCTTGTCTGTATAGGCAGCACGAATGATATAGCTGCCGTTGTTATTGTCATCGGCCACAGTTTTAGGTATGAAAGCACCTTTAACCGGCATGGTGTTAATGTTATTGTTACTTACATTCATGATGTAATTAACAATGGTACGCGCGTCGGCAACCGAAATTGCGGGGTGGGCCGGCATAGCAATAGGCTTGTTCCAACGGCCACCGGTACCGCTATGTATAGCGTGCGCCAGACGCTCAATCTCAGTATCGTTGCCTTTGTATTTGTTAGCTATATCAGTAAAACTTGGCGCAATGTTTACGTCTTTAACGCTGTGGCAATTTTTACAATCAGAACTGGCCATTAATGCTTTTGCAACCGCAAACTGGGTTGAAGCATCAACACTGCTTTGCTCCTGCGCTACCTGCACGTAATCAAATCCTTCTGACGTATAGTTAATACTCATGGACACCTGCGCGGCCGGGATAGTACCTGCAACAAGGCTGCCGTCCTCTTTATCCGTAACAGTAACATTATAACCCAGCGGTTTGTCATTAAAGTAGAACGAGCGGTTACCGCTTAAATCAACATTAACCTGCGGCGCCTCGTTACCGGCGATAATTTTAACCGACTTACTATTGCTTGCGCCCTTTGCATCGGTAACAGTTAACGTAGCCATATAAACGCCGGCTTTGGTTAAGGTGATGGCCGGGTTAGCGGTAGGGTATAATTTAGCGGGTGCACCTGCTGTAGTAACTTTCCAGCTGTATTTTAAAGCATCGCCGTCAGCATCGCTGGTACCGGCAGATGATAATGTGATCTTCAACGGAACTGTACCACCCTGCACATTGGTAGTAGCCATAACAGTTGGTTTACGATTACCGGCATTGTACTCAATACGTACCAATTTAGCGTTATCGCTCTTGCCAAACCAAACACTGCCGTATTCTAACACGTAAAGGTCGCCGTCAGGGCCAAATTTAATGTCTATAGGCTCTATCGGGTGGTAAGCGGGCACTACCTGCTCCATGTCTTTGTAATCGCCGTTAGCTTTCATGGCGATGGCCATAATCCAGCCACGGGCCAGGTCTGTAGCCAGCCATTTGCCTTCGTAATAAGCGGGCCATGGGCGTTTAGCCAACGGACGATCTGCACGATGATAAATAGGGCCGCCAACCGAGCTGCGGCTGCCGCTGCCCACTAACGGGAACTCGGCCGATACTGCGTAAGGGTAATAAATAAAGGCCGGTGCAACCGGCGGCAATTCTTTTAAACCGGTATTGTTAACCGATTTATTGATTGGTTTCAAAGGGTCTTTTTTCTCGCCTAATTCGCCATCAACATAATTAAATACAGGTACAGCTGCGTTAGGGCCCACAAAGTATGGCCAGCCGAAGAAACCCGGCTTACGTGCCTGGTTCAATTCATCATAACCACGCGGACTTTGCTCTGTATCCTCGGTAGCGTCAGGGCCAATATCGCCCCAGTATAACCACCCTGTTTTGCTGTCGATAGATGGCCTCCATGGATTACGGTGGCCCATTGTATAAATCTCCGGGCGGGTTTGCGGTGTTCCTTTAGGGAACAGGTTTCCTGCCGGGATAGAATAAGTTCCGTTTGCTTCCGGGTGGATGCGTAAGATCTTGCCTAACAAGCTATTTGTATTAGCGGTGCCACGCTGATCGTCGCGACTTTCTTTGCCTGGGTTCTCATCGGTGGATGCTGATAATAACGAAGCCGTATTGTTACCTACAGTAAGGTAAAGGTCTTTCTTGGCATCCCACGTCATGCCACCGCCGGTATGGCAGCACACTTCGCGTTGGGTAGCAAACTCAAGCAATACTTTTTCCGAGCCTGCAACTAAAGCGTCGTTCTCAAACTTCCAGCGGGTAAGCTTCCATTTTTTCTCGGTAAGTGGAGCATAAAATGTATAAATAAAATGATTTTTGTTGAAGTCAGGGTCCACAGTTAAACCCATCAAGCCTTCTTCGGCCTCGGTAACTTTGCCCGATGCGCTGGTATACTTGGTGTTAACCGGCAGCGTAGCAATAGTTTTTACCAGCTTGGTCAACGGATCGAACAATTTAATAGCGCCCTTACGCTCGCTTATCAGTACGCGGCCATCGCTTAATACCTCGAAGGTGTTTGGCTCGTCCAGCTCGCCGGGGCGCGTAAGGGTTACTGCGGTAAAGCGGCTCTCGTCGGGCTTTTTGGGGTCGTCCAACATAAATGCGTACGAGAACGCTGCGATCAGGAGCAATAATATAGCAGATATTTTAAATATGGGCTTGTTGCTAAACATAATTTTAATGGATTATACGGGCGGTAAATATAGTAATTGCGCCGTAACCCATCAACGCTTATTTACGGCTGATATTGACTTATAGAGGTTTGTAAGGAAAATGTTATGGAGAGGGATGCAAAGTATACTTGTTTAGTTATCTTAGTATTAAGATAAACAACCTACAATAAGCTCAATTCATGAAGACCTATATTGCCTTAATCACATGCCTCATTTGTATCGTTTTTATTAATATCGCAGTAGCCCAGGATGAATTACAAATTGCCAGGGCAGCAGGCACTAAACGTGATACAAAAACATACAATTTGGTATCGTTAGACGGCAAAACTGAAAAAGTAAAAATCGTACCGGATTATGTAAATCATGTATTGCGGATGTCTTGTTCAGGCAAGTCGATAAACATAACTGACTTTTGGGGTGTAACGCCTGAAATTCACACCTTAAACAAGAATTTTATAGAGATAAAATATGCGGTGAGGGGCGGTACAAATTTAGGGTTGGGGAATACGCTGATATTATGTGTAAACGGCGGAAAGTTATATGAGGCCATGCATGTTTTGAGGTATGCTAATTGGGATTCGGGAGAGTTAAAAATGAACTATAACATAAAACTCAACTTAACCGGAAATAACATAAGCAACTATCAGCTAAATATGGCTATTCATGATGACGTTAATTCTAAACCCGACCCGGAGCATAATTACAATTATAACAATCAAACTGTTTTGAGTTTCGATACAAAACAAAATGCCTTCTATAGCGTCAAAAAAAGCATTTATAATTACCACTTAAAAACCCGGAAAAGCAAGCAAAGAATAGACGGCAACTTCCCGGTAATTATTTTAGGCAAAGAAACTTATTACTACATAAATGACAGATGGTGCAAATTGGGGGACAATCAAGAGTTATCTGTGTTTTAGCGACCCTTTTAATAATTCATTTCATCTTTTGATGAATCTTCGGCCATCTCCAGGAAAACTTTATCCATGCGGTCAAGCTCCATCTGTATAAAGCTAAGCACCTCTTTGTCGTCGGGCGTGTTTTTTAAAATGGTAGCGAGCCCTTTTAAGTTAGCCAATGGGCTCCTTAACACATGAGATTGTTTCCAGACGATTTCCCTTATAAATTTTATTTGCGTCTTAATCTGGTCGTAGGCCGATTGCAGGCTTTGTTCGGCCTTTTTACGTTCGGTAATGTCTGTTATGGCTAATACCAGGCCCAATATTTCATTCTCTTTATTTGATATCGGGAACATTCTTACATAATACCATACATCCCCAGTTTCTGACAGGTTGTACGCTACTTCATAGCTAACAGTACGTCCCTCAAATACGCTTCTGGCATATTCAGCAAATTGAGGGCGCCGGTTATTGGGTAAATGGTCGAAGAATTTATCGCCGCTATCAGGGTCAAAACCAAATTCGTTTTTGGCAAATATCAATGCTTTGTTATTATACTCCAGTACGTCAAGGTTTTTGTCTAACAGCGCGTATGCGGTATCGGTAGTATTTAAAATTGTTTGCAGGTTGGCTTCGGTCTTTTCGTGTAGTTGCTCTGCCTTTATTTTTTCTGTCAGATCGTTAAAAAGGCCCAGCCTTACCTGCTTTCCTTCAAACAAAATATCATGTGCTATAACTTGCACATTCATTTCGGCCCCGTTCTTTTTTACATGTTTGTATATTCCCCTGTCGCTTGATGTTTTAAGAAATAACTGGTAGTTATCCCAAACTTCATCCCTGTCATCCGGGCGCCGCATGTCTTTAATGGTCATTTTTAGCAGTTCCTGGTTGGTGTAGCCGTAAAGACGGCTTGCCTCATAGTTAGCTGCAATTATCAACAGGTTATTTTTGTCGATCATTAATAATGGCATGGGGCTGCTGTCAAAAAGCACTTTATACTTTTGTTCAGATAGTCGCAGTTCATCTTCGGCTAACCTACGCTCGGTGATGTCAATCATTGAGCCTATTATAGTTGGCTCGTCATCCATATCTACTCTGCTGCCATAAAACTCGACCCAATTTTCGGTGCCGTCTTTCTTTGCTCCCATTGTTTCGTAATGGACACTTGTTTTTTCTTCATCCATCCTTGCGCGCACGTTTTCGTTGGCCAGGTTTCTACAATCGGGATGTATGATCTGTGTAACCGGGAAGGTATCTATCAACTCAGCTGGTTTATATCCAAACACCTCTGCAAAGCGCGGATTTACGTAAACAAATTTTCCTTTTTGCACAATGTATATACCCACCATTGATTTATCGGCCAGTGTGCGGAATCTCAACTCGGCTTTTTTAAGCTCGGCCTCCATTTCTTTCCTGTCGGTTATGTCGCGCAATATCACCAGCACCCTGTCGTCGGTAAATTTTTTGCCGTTTACCTCAATGTCCACAATGCAGCCTGCTTTATGAACAAATTTTCGCTCACCTTTTACTGATTCACCCTGCTTTGCCGTCGTACACAGTGACGGATTAGCACGCAACAATTCCTCATTTAACAGGTCGGTAACTGTCATTTTTAACAATTCATCCCGGGTGTAGCCGGTTAACTGGCACATACTATTATTTACATCGGAAAAATAACCATCGGCGTTACAAACGTATATAGCGTCTGATGCCTGTTCAAATAGCGATTGGTATTTCTCCTCGCTTTCTTTAATTATGCCACTGCTTCTTAAGATATCTTTAATTAATTTTCCTATGTTTTTTATAATAATCAGCGAGAGTGATACGGCGATTAATAAAGAAAGTGCAATTATTAAAATGAATTTTTTAGAGGTGGTACGATAAATTTTATTATTGCTTTCAAATAGTTGCTTACCTACCGCAACCTGCAATCTCATCAATTGCGTAAGCTTTGCAGCAAAAGCGTCGGGATCTGCTGAGAAACGTTTTTTAATTATCTCATCTAACGCAGCTTCATCATGTTTAGCTAATGCAGCCAGCAACTCCAGGCAAGCATCATCAACATGCTTTTTTAATTCATTGGCTTGTTTAAATAATTGAATTTCTTCGGGCGTTAGATAGGTTAGTTGATAGTTGCGCCAATTAGAATTGATCACTTGATGCGCTGCGCGGACGCGATCTTCGGCTTGAGTATAAGTAATGGAATGACTTTTAACTTTGTGTGCTATCGGGACTATCTCGGTATTATATTTATTGCGGATAGTTGATAGCTGTTGAAAAGGCATCACGCGGTCGGTATACAGCGCGTGTGTATTGGTGTTCATCTTCTCTAATTCACCAATGCCATAAAGCCCCAACCCTATTAAACTGGCTGCTGTAATAAACAACAACAGGTACAACTTGGCAGAAACGCTGAACTTACCGGACATAGCATATAATTAGATCGCAAAAAAAACCGAAGGATGACCGAAGGCGTTTTTTCGCTTATATAAATCTAAGTGTTTCTTTACAGGGGTGCAAGCGATTAAAAAATTTATTAAAGGTATTGATAAAGTGGGATAGGGGCTGTTATCGGCTTGGTGATATCTCTGCAATCAACTTCTTAAAATCAATCACCTCAAAATCGTATTCGGCCCGTTTCCCTGGGTTATGCGAATTAATTACTATCGGGTAATCCCTCACATGCTCTTTAGGGACCATTAATTGGTACTCGGGCCGCCCGTCGGTTTTAAATTCCCAAACGGCCATGCTGGTTTTTGGGTCGATAATGTAGATGTTGAGTTCTTTGGGTAAAGCGTCCTGCTCGGGCAGTTGGTGGTTTAGTTTAATGTTAAAAATCTGGTCATTAGTTTTGGTGACCGATTGCGGCGCGATAGACAAATAGCCGTCTCCGAAATAATAAAACATCATCAGCGAATCGGTTAAAACGTTGACGGCCTTATCGCCGCTGTCTGACGGGTCGTATAAATAATATTTCGACTGATATTGATAAACAGGCCGCCAGTTGGTTGCAAGTCCGTAGATATTAAATTTTTTAAGCGTGGAGCTTTTTTTATGGATGGCAGCAAGGTAACGTTTAATATCAATGCTGTCCTGGTTGTCATAATCAAACGCATCCAGGTAAGCCGGCGAGTTTTTATTGGGATCAACATAAACTGCCTGATAGATCACATTGTCTTTCACCTCCCGCTTTAAAAATAAAGTATCATTCACAACAACGTTGCTGTCGACATAATTTCTGTGGTTTTTTGGTTGTGGCGATTGGCAGCCGGTTACAGCAAGCGCGGCAAAGATCAGAAAGATATTGTAACGGCCCATTTTTACAGATTTACCTTTAAGCAAGATACTAAATCTAAAACAGACATAAATATTTGATTAACAGTTATCAAAATTATAACTTAGATATAACCTTAAAAACCAATTGAATTATGAAAGCAAGTTACTTTTACATTTTAGGCGCAATCGCGCTGGTGGGTTCTTCGTGCGGCGGAAAAAATGTTTCGTTAAGCCTTAAATTAGCTAAGGAACAAAGAATTGATGTTAAATACCGCACGTCGACAAACGAAGACGGCATCGAAAAAGGCGAGTTCATCAGGATGAGCCTTAGGGTAGATTCTGTAATGCCCGATTCATCGTACCTGGTATCAGGGAAAGTTGATTTTGTACGGGTAAAGAACCAGAAGGTAACAAACTCCGACGAATATTCTTCGGATAAACCCCAGGCAGAAATGACAGCCGAGGAAATTAAATTTGACGAGCAAATAAGGCCCACAATTGATTCGACCTATAAATTCACCATTGATAAATACGGCAAGCTGTTAAAACCCCTTACATTTACCAGCGGGCACACCATACCGGCAAATTACCAGATGATTGATGTTGGTGTGTTCCAGATTAATTTTCCTGTCGAAAAAATAGCCGTTGGCGATAAATGGACAAGCGAAGAAACTCTTCCGGGGTCGGGAGGCAAGCGGGTATCTAAATATAAATTAGAAAGTATTTACGACGAAACTATCCAGATAAAAGTGGACGGTACTATTGATGGCGAGCATGCCGACCCGCAGAGTTTTAGCGGCAGGTATTACCTTGAAAAAAGCGACCGTACTCTTGATTCATGCAGGATCCAATTGGATGGCAAAGGCAAACAGAAAATAAGTGTAGATTCGAAATAAGTTGTGGCTACAGAACGATTGTTAATAGCGATGGGTTTGAAACCCATCGCTATTTTTTTACGACAGTCTATGTTCTTTTCTTTATCCACAAAATCACTACTTTAGAAGAGCCAATTCTTTAACCAATTATGCGCCTTACAATTGCCGGTAAACTATTTACTGCCTTAGGTTTTTTTATACTGATGAGCGCCACATCCCTCGCGCAGCAAAAAGCCTATTTTATTGATGGCTACCACGGCGGCTTTTGGGGGCATTACCCGGTTAATTATACCAGCTTTATAGTTGAGCAATTAAAGGCACACCCTAACTGGAAGATAAACCTGGAAATTGAGCCCGAAACATGGGCCATGGCAAAAGCGAAAGATGAGCAGGGCTATAAAGACCTGCAAGCCATCTTCGCCGACCAAAACATTGCCACCCGTCGGGTTGAATATGTAAGCCCTGCTTATGGCCAAAGCTATATGTATAACATCAGCGGCGAAAGTATTATCCGCCAGTTTGCTTATGGTATGGAGACGGTGAGGCAGCATTTCCCGACGGCAGTGTTTACCACTTATTCATCCGAAGAGCCTTGTTTTACCAGCGCCCTGCCGCAGATCCTGAAATCATTCGGTTATAAATACGCGTCGCTTAAAAACCCCAATACACTATGGGGTGGCTACACCCGCGCCTTTGGCGGCGAGTTGGTTAATTGGATAGGCCCCGATGGCACCAACCTGGTAACGGTACCCCGGTATGCTATGGAGGATCTAAAACCCGGGTCGACCTGGGAAACTATTGGCAATAGCAACAGTAAGCCATTTATCAATGCTGCATTTGCCGTCGGCATAAAGCACCCTGTTGGGTTTACGCTGCAGGATGCGGGCTGGAAAGGCGGCCCATGGGCAGGTAATGGCGATCGCGGCTATCAACCCACAGAGTATAAAACCTGGACAGATTACGTAGACAACTACTCCATAAAAACACCAACGCTAGACTGGAAATTTTCGCAGGAAGATGTTCTGACCAGCCTGGTTTGGGGTTCGCAGATATTGCAAAGGATAGCACAGCAGGTGCGCGTGTCCGAAAATAAGTTAGTTACGGCTGAAAAACTGGCTGCTATGGCCGCTGTTTATAAAGGCTCGGCCTGGCCAAAAGCAGCGTTGGATGAGGGCTGGACGCGCTTATTACTATCACAACATCATGATTGCTGGATAGTACCTTATAATATGGGACAGGGCAATACCTGGGCCGACAAGGTGGTGAACTGGACGGGGATCACTAATAAAAACACAGATAGTGTCTCTAACGCTGCAATGGCGCATATTACCGGTGAGCGTGTAGAAAATAGTGAAATGTATGTACGCGTATTTAATACTCTTGGTGTAAACCGTAGCGAAGCGGTAAAAGTTAAACTGCCTGAAGGATTAAGCAGCAGGATATACGTCTCAGTTGGTAGCCACGTCCATGCTCCAAGCCAGATAGCGGGAGATTATTTAATTTTTAATACAAATGTGCCTGCGATGGGCTATACCACCTACAAGCTAACAACACAGGCTGCTAAAATAGTTTTGTCTGTGCCCAAGATTACTGTCAAACAGCAATTAAGCGGTAAATATAAAATCGAAACAGACTTGTATACAATAATTATCGACCCAGCAAAAGGCGGTACTATAGAAAGCCTGGTCGCTAAAAAATTAGGAAATAAAGAGTTTGTAGATAAAGCCAATACCCGCAGATTTAATGAGCTGCGCGGTAATTTCTTTAAAGATGGCGGCTTTAAATCAAGCGCCGACCAACCCGCCGAGGTTACTGTTTTAGAGAAAGGGCCGGTGCAAATAAGCTTGCAGGTAAAAGGAATGATAGCTAATAACCCGTTTACACAGGTACTAACTTTTGCACAAGGGCAAGAACGGATTGATGTTAAATTAAAGATAGACTGGCAGGGCAATCCCGGCATTGGTAACCCATACGGCCAAACCGGCAACTACGAAGCTACATCACTTAAAAAAGCTTTTTATGATGACCGGGATAAGTTATTGGCACTGTTTCCACTGAATCTTCAAGGGCAAAAGGTTTATAAAAATGCCCCTTTCGATGTTACCGAAAGCAAGTTAGAGAACACCTTCTTTACCCGTTGGGATAGCATTAAAAATAACGTGGTATTAAACTGGGTTGACGTAACTGATGCCAACAATACTTATGGTATGGCTGTGTTGACCGACCATACCACCAATTATGCGCACGGCGAGGACTTTCCGTTGGGACTGGATATAGCCTATTCGGGTGTTGGTTTATGGGGACGTAATTATACCCTTAGATATCCAACAGAAATGAACTATGCGCTGATACCCCATGTCGGTAAATGGGATACGGCAGGGATCTGGACAGAAAGTACCAAGTTTAATGAGCCTATGACCGCGACTGTATTTGGGTCCGCGCCGGACAAAATGTTGCGCTCGCTCGTAAATATTGCAGGTGCCGGGTTAGAAATATCGTCTGTTACCGTAGTGGGTAAAGATCTACTGGTGCGACTGTTTAATGCCGAAGGCGATGGTCAGCCTAAAAAAGTAACGCTTGATGCCGTTGCCGATAAAGCCGAAGTTGTGGCCTTAAATGGGGATGTGATGCAAAACCTTACCATGAATAAAAGCGCTGCGACAACCAATATAAGCATTGCAATGCCCAGATTTGGGATTAGAACGATTAGATTTTTGAATGTGAAGTAAACCCTTTTTGTCATTCTGAACGTAGTGAAGAATCTTGTATGCCTGCAAGGTTTGCTGTGAGCCGACGCTGTATCTATCAATATTAGAAGATTCTTCACTACGTTCAGAATGACAACTTGATTTAATTCATCTCTTCCATTCCCTCAAACTTTTTCGCCAATACTTCGCTATCCCTAATTGCCCACGCTACCATCGCCGTCATTACCGGGGTCAGTTCCTCGCCCGACTGGCTAAGTGTATATGTTACAAACGGCGGTACCACAGGCTCCGCCTTGCGAATCACGAGCTTATCGGCTTCCAATTGCTTTAAATGTTGGATCAGCATTTTTTCGGTTACCGAGGGTATAGCGCGCTTTAGTTCGCTATAGCGTTTGGGGCCGTTAATTAATTGGTATAGTATAATCGGCTTCCAATGACCGCCAATGCGGTTCATTACATAGGTTACCGGGCAATGCATTTCTGCAATGTTTTTATTCATGTTTTGGGTTGAGCTTTCTTTTATCGCTGTCATAGTTTGTACACACTTTGAGGTAAGTACTTGTAAAAAAGTAAGTACAAATATACATTTGTCCTGTCAAATAAAAAACATAAAATATCATGAAGATAACACTCACAGGGTCATTAGGTAATATCAGCAAACCACTGGCCGAAACTTTAGTAAAAGCGGGCCACCAGGTAACCGTTATTAGCAGCAACGCAGGCCGTGCCGGCGAAATAAAAGCCTTAGGCGCAATCCCGGCCATTGGCCAGGTAACCGATGTGCCGTTTTTAACCGAAGCCTTTAAAGGCGCCGATGCTGTTTACCTTATGGTGCCGCCAAACTTTGGCGCTACCGAATGGAAAAACTACATTGCATCAATAGGCCAGAATTATGCGGATGCTATTACTGCAGCAGGTGTAACCAAAGTAGTAAACCTAAGCAGTATAGGCGCACATTTGGAAGATGGTACCGGGCCGGTTACCGGCATCCACCGTGTTGAAGAAATTTATAATAAGCTGGATGGCGTTGCGGTAAAGCATCTGCGCCCGGGTTTCTTCTATACAAATTTTTATGCCAATGTGGATATGATAAAGCATGCCAATATCCTCGGTAGTAATTTTGGTGCCGATACCAATATGGTCTTAGTGCACCCAAATGATATTGCCGAAGCCGCCGCCGAAGAATTACAAAGCGATTTTACCGGCAGAAGTGTACGTTATGTAGCCAGCGATGAAAAAACCGCCGGCGAAGTAGCCACGACCTTAGGCATGGCCATTGGCAAGCCTGAATTGCCATGGATTGAATTTACCGACGCCGATAACATCGCCGGTGCAGTAGGCGCGGGCCTGCCCCAAGAGATAGCTTCCAACTATACCGAAATGGGGACATCCGTACGCAGCGGTAAAATGTTTGAAGACTATTATAAGAACAGGCCGGTTTTGAGTAGCGTGAAGCTGGAAGATTTTGCTAAGGAATTTGCCGGAGCGTTTTAATTAGTTTGGCTAAAGCCTTTTATTGCAGTTTTGTTATCCGTCCCTTAAAAGGGACGGTCGACGGATTATAGAAAAGCAGCAGAAGGCTTTAGCCAAATTCCTTTATGCTTTCGCTTAAAAACCCTACTTTTGCGGTACTATGAGCGAAGAGAGATCATTAAATTTTATTGAAGAAATAGTTGAGGAAGATTTAGCCGAAGGCAAGAATGGTGGCCGGGTATTAACCCGTTTCCCGCCCGAGCCCAATGGTTATTTGCACATAGGGCATGCTAAGTCCATCTGCTTAAATTTTGGATTGGCAAAAAAATACAACGGCAAAACCAACCTGCGTTTTGACGATACCAACCCAACCAAAGAAGAAACCGAATACGTTGACAGTATAAAAGAAGATGTTAAATGGTTAGGCTTTGATTGGGCCGAAGAACTTTACGCGTCTGATTATTTTGATAAGCTGTACGAGTTTGCTGTTACGCTGATCAAAAAAGGGCTGGCTTATGTTGATGATAGCACTGCCGAGGAGATCGCTTCACAAAAAGGCACGCCAACCGAGGCGGGTACACCAAACGAATACCGCAGCCGCAGCGTCGAGGAAAACCTGCAGTTGTTTGCCGATATGAAAGCGGGCAAATATCAAGACGGCGACAAAGTACTACGTGCTAAGATAGATTTGGAGTCGCCAAATATGTTGCTGCGCGATCCGTTGATCTATCGTATTAAACATGCCCATCATCACCGCACCGGCGATGTCTGGTGCATATACCCGATGTATGATTTCGCGCACGGGCAGAGCGACGCTATTGAAGAAATAACACATTCTATCTGTACGTTGGAGTTTGTTTCGCACAGGCCATTGTATGATCTGTTTATCGAGGAGCTGAACCTGTTCCCATCCAAACAATACGAGTTTGCGCGCCTGAACATGACCTATACAGTAATGAGCAAGCGCAAGCTGATGCAATTGGTGGCTGAAAATCATGTTGAAGGTTGGGATGATCCGCGGATGTCGACCATTAGTGGTTTACGCCGTCGTGGCTATACAGCTGCGTCTATCCGCGAGTTTTGCGAGCGAATTGGCGTTGCCAAACGCGAGAACATGATCGATTTCAGCTTGCTGGAGTTCTGTATCCGCGAGGACCTGAATAAAACCGCCTGGCGCCGCATGGCAGTGCTTGATCCTATAAAAATGATCATCACTAATTATCCCGAAGGGCAAACAGAGACTCTGCACGGCGAAAACAACCCCGAGGTTGAAGGTGGCGATGGTGGCCGCGATATCCCGTTCAGCAATGAGTTGTGGATAGAGCGCGAAGATTTTATGGAAGAGCCGCCTAAGAAATTTTTCCGTTTAGGTGTTGGCCTTAGCGTGCGTTTAAAGAATGCTTATATTGTTAAATGTGATAACTTTAAAAAGGATGCGGATGGCAATGTAACCGAGATCTACTGTACTTATATCCCCGAATCAAAATCGGGCCATGATACCAGCGGTATTAACGTTAAGGGCACCATCCACTGGGTGAGTGTACCACATGCCAAAACTGCCGAAGTACGCATGTACGACCGCCTGTTTAAAGTTGAAGACCCATCAAACGAGGAAGGTGATTTTAAAGATTACCTAAATCCCGATAGCTTAACCATATTACCCAATGCCTATATCGAGCCGGATCTGGCTGACGCTATTGCAGGCAAAGGTTACCAGTTTATCCGCAAAGGCTATTTTACGCTGGATAAATTATCGACAGATGGGAAGCTGGTGTTCAATAGAACGGTGACGTTGAAAGATAGCTGGAAAGCCCCCCTAACCCCCTAAAGGGGGAGTTTTTTGAAACGGTTAAATACAAAAGGCGCGAGTGTTAAACTTGCGCCTTTTGTATTTTTATTTCCCTTCAGGGGGCTAGGGGGCTCACGGAGCGTATTTCTGATAAACATTATACAAAATATTCAAATCCAGCTCGCTTAATTGTGCCGTCGCAGTATTGTTATCTTGTACAAAATGGCGTTTAAAAGCTATAATGGCCGAGTTTAGATCGGCAACATCATACCCTATTAAACGCAGCGCGGTTTTATAATCAAAATTTTGGGGTGCCGGTACCAATATCAAATCGCTCCAATAACCAAAACCTTTTTCGGCCAGCAACTTCCACGGAAACAACGGCCCCGGGTCGGGCTTGCGTTTGGGTGCAAAATCCTGGTGACCCAAAAAGTTGGCTTGCGGTATATTATAGGCTTTTTTAAGATGCGCGAGTAATAGCAGCAAGCTTTTTATTTGTGCATCATTAAATGGTTCAAAGCCGTTGTTGTCTATCTCTATACCTAACGATATACTATTCATGTCGGTCAGGCTGCCCCATTTACCCACGCCTGCATGGTTTGATCGCAGGTAATCGTTCACCATATGATATACCTTGCCGTCTTTACCAATTACATAATGCGCGCTTACCTCGGTGCGCAATAGGGTAAAGGTGCGGATGGTTTGTTGTATAGAATCTTGAGCGGTATAATGGATAATTACATAATTAGCCTTGCGGATGCCGAAGTTAACCGAGCCTACCCATTCGGACGGAGTGGTTATCAACCCGGTGCTATCCATTAGCGTAACAGGCTGCTGTAGCTTAACCAGGTTTACTAACGAATCGGCTTTCACAGTATAAAAACTATCAGTAGTAAAATGCGGAGGCTTAACTACAATTGACTTTGAAGCGTCGCCAGCTTTAACAGCACCGGGCTTACCCGGTACAACCTTTGGCGAACAAGCGGTAGTATAAACTACAGCAATAAACAACAATAAATATATACTAACGCGATGCCTGTTTATAACCATGTAGCTAAATTAAACTATTGGACTAACAACAGCATTAATTATGCCGAAATTGTTACCATTTACGGGCCTTGTCGTAAAAATCTTCCAACCTATCCTTATAGTTTTGCTTCGAAAAAATATCCATTATGTCTAAAAAGGCTTTGTAGTTAGTAGTATAAGGGAACGCGTATTCCGCACATTCAATTTTCGAATCGTCAGTTAAAAACTGATTCAACAGAGTTATTAACTGGTCAATAGTAATGCCTTTATCTTTAACGGCCTCTTTAAGTGCAACAACTTTTTCCTCGTCGTTACGCTTGCCGCGCATGGTGTTTAAAATTGCTTTTACTTCAGCATCAGCCATAGCCTGCTTTGGGTGCACCAGTTTTTTGCGGACAGTATCAACAGCGTTTTTAATATTAAAAGCAGAAGTTGCGGCAACAGATTTTTGACTGATGCCGATAACCATTAGCAACAGCGGCAATAATAATTTTTTCATTCAACCAGGGGATTGGGAATACTAAACATAATTATAACATATGGTAATAACCAAAAAAATCGTGTTATTTAAACCGCACCCGCTTAAAATTTACCAATAATTAATAAGCATTAAAATATTGGTTAAACTATTGCTCGTCAAGCTCTGTATTTGCAAAAGTATCGCCCTGATTCAGGTCGCCGGTGTCATATCCTTTCTTGAACCAATACATCCTTTGCGCGCTGGTACCATGGGTAAAACTATCCGGCGATATGCGGCCCTGGTACTTTTGCTGCAGGCGGTCGTCGCCTATTTGGTGCGCGGCGTTTAATGCGGAATCAATATCGGCACGCTCAATTACAATATTATTATGATGGTTCAGGTTCTCGTAATGTGCCCACACGCCGGCATAAAAATCGGCCTGTAGCTCCAGCTTTACCGATAGTTTATTATAAGCAGTCTCGCTCATACTTTGCCGCGCCCGGTCCATCTTTGCCGATACGCCCAGCAGGTTTTGGATATGGTGCCCTACCTCGTGCGCTATAACGTAGGCCCAGGCAGATTCGCCCGGCGCGCTGAATTTTTGTTCCAGCTCATCAAAAAACGAAAGGTCGAGATACACCTTTTGATCGGCCGGGCAATAAAACGGACCGGTTGCCGATGTGGTATAACCGCAGCCCTCAGCATCAACAGCGTCAGTGTAGAGATGTAAGATCGGGTGCGTATAAGTCTGCCCCATGGCACGAAAAAGGCTGTCCCAAACAACCGTAGTACCCTGGAAAATAACGCGTGCAAACTGCTTGTTTCGGCTTTCGCTTCCACCACCCGGCACGGTATTTATTTGCGGCGCCCCGCCGCCGCCGCCATTAAAAAGCTGGCCCGGGTTTATACCCGTGAAAAGGTAAATAGCCAAACCAATCAGGCCCAATGCACCCCCGCCAAAGATCATCCCACGGCCACCGCCGCGGCTGCTTCCTTCTTCAACATCATTGCTTTCATTACCACCGCTCCATTGCATAGTTTTATTGTTTAATGTAGCTGTTTAACAGGGCTGCGTTTATTATTGTTTGGGTGAGGCGAAAATTAGATGTGAACAAGCATTTAAAGGCTGGGACGAGGAAAATTTGTTCTGCATGGAGCATACGGAAAGTATGGTCATACCTTTCTTATGGCGTCCTTTCTTGAAAAAGCAAAGGTTGGGATGGAGCTATTTACGCGCAGGCGATCTTACCCACTCTCCTTGCATGCCTGCCACCTTCAAATTTAGTATTGAAAAATATCTCTACTATCCTTTGAGCTTGCTCAAGCGTTACAAAGTTCGATGGGATACAAAGTACATTAGCATCGGTATGGCTTCGAGCAGGTTCAGCTACAGCTTCGTTATAGCAAAGCGCCGCGCGAATGCCCTGGTGTTTGTTAGCCGCAATAGCTACACCATTTGCGCTTCCGCAAAGCAGGATACCATAATCAAACTCGCCGCTTTCAACGCCCAGTGCAACCGGGTGGGCAAAGTCGGTATAATCGCATGAATCTTTAGAGAAGGTACCAAAATCTTTTACGTTCTCGCCTAATATGGTCAATAAGGCATTCTTCATTTCAAAGCCGGCGTGGTCTGCGCCAATGGCAATTTTAAGTCCTTCTATCATGATTTAAATCTGCTTAAGAGGCCATTAGTTCATCGTGTCTTTTTGCACGTCTTTTTTCAACTACCGATGCTACCACTATGCCTACTTCATACAAAATAAATAGCGGTATAGTGGATATCATTGTGGTTAAAAAGTCGGGCGACGGCGATATGATAGCTCCAATTATTAATAAGATAACAATAGAATACCTGCGTGTTTTTTTCATGAAGGTACCGGTAAGTATGCCTAATGAAGCCAATATATAAATTATCATAGGCAGCTCAAATACAATACCCAATATCAGGGTTATGGTAGCCACCATTGATACGTATGAGCTTATCATAAATTGATTTTTGATATCAGGGCTAACCGTATATGCAGCCAGGAACGAAATCGACTCGGGTGCTATGATATAGTAACCAAATAAAATACCAAGCAGGAAAAGCAGCGAAGCATAAAACACAAAGCCACCGGCAGCTTTTCTTTCTCGTTCATGAAGGGCCGGTTTAATAAAGCGCCACAACTCCCACAATATATAAGGGATCGATAATATAATGCCTATTAATAATGACTGGTTGATCTGCAACATAAATTGCCCGGCCATTTCTGTGTTAATAATTTCGCCGGGTATTTTGGTGATACACATGCTGGGGCCAAGTTTGCACAGCATTCTGTATGTCCAGAAATCGCCCTGGAACGGGCCCATTATTATTTTTTGAAAAATAAAGTCAAAATTAAGAAAAACAACAATGGCTAATACAACAACAGATATGGCCGACCGTATCAAATGCCATCTTAAAGCCTCTAAGTGGTCAAAAAATGACATCTCGGCCTCTAATGATTTGCCCTTATCCTGTATTGCTTTTATTAATTTGTTGTCGCTCATTTGGTAGTTATTCCCGGCCTAAATACCGGGAACGCTAATTACGTTTTAATACTTGGTATTAGTGTTAATTATTCAGAATATTCAAACGTTTCCATAAACTTGGTAGTGAAGTTACCCGCACGGAAGTTTGGATCCTTCAATAATTTCAAGTGGAATGGAATAGTTGTTTTTATCCCTTCAATTACAAACTCGCTTAACGCGCGCTCCATGGTGCTCAATGCTTCTTCGCGGGTTTGAGCCACGCAAATAACTTTAGCTATCATCGAGTCGTAATTAGGAGGGATAGTATAGCCTGAATACACATGCGTATCTACACGCACACCATGACCACCCGGCGAGTGAAAATTGGTTATTTTACCCGGTGACGGGCGGAAGTTATTAAACGGGTCCTCGGCGTTGATACGGCACTCAATGGCATGCATTGTTGGCTCGTAGTTTTTACCTGATATCGGGATGCCCGCGGCAACTTTTATTTGTTCTTTTATTAAGTCGAAATTGATTACCTCTTCGGTAACCGGGTGCTCTACCTGGATGCGGGTGTTCATTTCCATGAAGTAGAAGTTGCGATCTTTATCAACCAAAAACTCTACCGTACCGGCGCCTTCATATTTTACGGCTTTGGCACCTTTAATGGCTGCTTCACCCATTCTTTTACGCAGTTTTTCTGTCATAAAAGGTGATGGTGCTTCTTCAACCAATTTTTGGTGACGGCGCTGTATAGAGCAATCACGTTCTGAAAGGTGGCAAACTTTACCGTACTGATCACCCACTACCTGTATTTCTATGTGACGCGGATCCTGTACATATTTTTCAAGGTACATGCCGTCGTTACCAAAAGCTGCGCCCGATTCTGCACGTGCCGAATCCCAGGCTGCTTCAAATTCTTCGTCTTTCCAAACTACACGCATACCACGGCCACCACCACCGGCAGTTGCTTTAAGTATAACAGGGTAGCCTATTTTTTTTGCTATTGCGATACCGGTTTTAACATCGGCTAACAAACCTTCAGAACCCGGGATAGTTGGTACACCCGCTTTTTTCATGGTTTCTTTGGCGGATGCCTTATCGCCCATGGCATTTATCTGATCGGCAGTTGCGCCAATAAATTTAATGCCGTACTCGGCGCAAATAGCCGAGAACTTTGCATTCTCTGACAAGAAACCATAACCCGGATGGATAGCATCGGCATTGGTTAACTCGGCAGCTGATATGATGTTGGGGATATTTAAATAAGAATCTTTACTTGGGGGCGGGCCAATACAAACGGCTTCGTCGGCAAAACGAACGTGGAGACTGTCACGATCGGCAGTAGAATATACAGCTATGGTTTTAATACCCATTTCCTTACAGGTACGGATTATCCGCAGGGCAATTTCACCACGATTAGCTATTAATATTTTTTTAAACATCTTTTTTAATTTGAAGATTTGAAAATGTGCTGATTTGAAAATGATTTTAGAATCTGATAAATGTGTTACATCTTCAAATTCTCAAATCACCAAATTCTCAAATTAAACAGGTTCTACTAAAAATAATGGCTGGTCGTATTCTACAGGCGATGCATTATCAACCAGAACCTTAACAATACGGCCTGATACTTCTGATTCTATCTCGTTGAATAATTTCATTGCTTCAATAATACAAACTACGGTACCTGTTTTTACCTCATCGCCAACGTTAACAAACAATGGTTTGTCTGGCGATGCCGAACGGTAAAATGTGCCTATCATTGGCGATTTTATAGTCACGTAGTGTGAGGTATCGTCAACAGCCGGTGCAGCAGCAACAGGCGCGGCAGCCGGGGCAGCGGCAGGAGCAGCAGCCAAAGCCGGGGCTTGCAATGGCACACTTGTATGATAAACAGCTGTTTGCTCGCCGGCTGTTTTTATAGTTATTTTAAAATCTTTTTGCTCAATTGCTACTTCGTTTACTCCTGATTTGGAGACAAAGCGTATAAGATCTTGTATTTGTTTAATATCCATTGTTGCAGATTATAGGGTTTTTGGATAATGTGTAATCTAAGTTAGTTATAATATGCAGATGTGCAAATTTGCATATCTGCAGTTTGATTATTAATGACTTAACGTGTAATTAACGGTATGGTTTTATTTTTTAAAAGTACTTATAAAAAAGGTGCGCTAAGAATTATAACCCCACTTTATATAAAGCGATCCCCAGGTAAAGCCGCCACCAAAAGCAGCTAATATTAAGTTGTCGCCTTTTTTAAATTTACTTTCCCACTCCCATAAACATAACGGGATGGTTGCGTTGGTGGTATTACCATAACGCTCAATATTTACAATCACCTTATCCTCGCTAACACCTGTACGGGCAGCGGTGGCATCAATAATACGTTTGTTTGCCTGGTGCGGTACCAGCCATGCAATATCATCGGCGGTTAAATTGTTGCGCTCCATAACTTCGGCAGCAACATCGGCCATATTAGTTACGGCAAATTTAAATACCGCTTTACCTTCCTGATAAGCATAGTGTTCGCGGGCGTCGATAGTCTCGTGGCTGGCAGGTTTTATAGAGCCTCCGGCTTTCATATTCAGGAACGGGATACCCGAACCATCACTTTTTAATACAGAATCAAGAATGCCATAGCCTTCGGTGCTTGGCTCTAACAAGGCAGCGCCTGCGCCATCACCAAAAATAATACAGGTTGCACGGTCCTCGTAATCAACTATTGATGACATTTTGTCGGCACCAACAACCAATACTTTTTTATGTTTGCCGCTTTCAATAAACTGCGCACCTGTAGCCAGGCCAAATAAAAAGCCAGAGCAGGCAGCCTGCATGTCAAATCCCCAGGCATTTATTGCGCCGATTTTATGGCCAAACGAATTTGCCGTTGCCGGGAAGGGCATATCAGGGGTGGTAGTACAAAAAATTATAAGGTCAATTTCTTCGGCACCTATACCGCGTTTTTTAAGGAGTCCTTCTACAGCAGGAACCGCAAGGTCTGAGGTGCCAAGGCCTTCGCCTTTTAGTATACGGCGTTCTTTGATACCGGTACGGGTGGTTATCCACTCATCATTGGTATCAACCATTGTTGATAGCTCATCGTTAGTGAGTATATAATCTGGTACGTAACCATTAACAGCCGTAATGGCTGCAGTAATTTTACTCATAGTTTATAAGTTTTTATTGAAAAGCACTGGCTATTTTACCAACCAGTTCACTCTCAACCATATCTTTAGACAAAAGAACCATATTCTTTATAGCCTCGGGACTTGAAATACCGTGGCCTACAACAACCGGCGCGTTAACCCCTAAAATTGGGCTGCCTCCATATTGCTCGTAATTAAACCTGTCAAAAAATTCGTCCTTCAATCCCTTTTTGCGGGTAATGACGTAGAATGATTCGGCAAGCTTTAAAATAATGTTACCGGTAAAACCATCGCATACAAAAACATCGGCCATATCGCCAAAAAGGTCGCGCCCTTCGGCATTACCTATAAAGTTTATGTTAGCTGCTTCTTTTAATAAAGGATAAGTGGCCTGGCAAAGCAGGTTACCTTTTTCTTCCTCCTCGCCAATGTTCATCAGCGCTACGCGGGGGTTATCAATACCGTAAACATTTTGTGCCATTAAGCTGCCCAAAACACCAAACTGTACCAATACCTCCGGTTTACAATCGGCATTGGCACCAACATCTAACAAAATGCTGATACCGCCTTTTACTCTCGGAACAATTGTAGTGATAGCAGGGCGATGAATACCCGGGATAGCTTTTACACTAAACATAGCACCAACAAGCATAGCACCGGTATTACCCGCCGAAGAAAAGGCTTGTATATAGCCCTCTTTAAGGAGTTTAAAACCTACGCTGATACTTGAATCGGGTTTTTGAACAACGGCTTTGGTGGGGTGCTCGCCCATGCCAATAACTTCGGTAGTATGTATAAACTCGAAATTATCAGGACTAAAATTATTTTCATGAAGGATACTTATAGCCGCGTCTTTATCGCCTATAAGTACCAAGGTATGGCCTGATAAAACTTTGTATGCCTCGATAGCCCCTAAAACAGTCGCCTTGGGGGCGTAATCTCCGCCCATAATATCTAAGCCAATCTTCATATCAGAAAATTAGTATTAGGCTACTGCTTTTTCTATCAGTAATTTACCGTTGTAGTATACATTACCATCTACAGTATAAGCTCTGTGCGGCAAGTGTACAGCACCGGTAACTTTGCAAGTAGTTAAAGTTGGAGCGATAGCCTTATCATGGGTTCTACGCTTGTCTCTTCTTGATTTGGATATTTTACGTTTTGGATGTGGCATAACTTATAGTTATTATTATTTAATTTTTTTGAGTACGTCCCACCTCGGGTCCGGGTTCTCATTTTGTTCATTATTCGCCGCTAAGTTATTTAACTTATCAAGCATTTCCTTATCACAATACGGGGTTTCGCCCTCGCTGCCGCAGGTTGCCACAAATGGCACTGCAACATTTATGTATTCGTAGATCAATCCCGCCAGCATTATTTCGTGCTCGCTTTTGCCTAAGGCTATGATCTCGTCATCTTCATCTATCTCCTCGTCGCTAAACTTGGCTATCTGCTGTTCGTGCACGTCAATAACCTGCGGATATTGCGACAAGCATCTATCACAGGCAGCATCAATAGTACCAGTAATATAAAAATCCAGGATCAGCATAGTTTCCTGTTTTTCCAATTCAACCCGGCATTTCAAGTCGGCCTTTTTAACCAGCGAGTAATCAAACTCGTTAAAAAAATCATCCTTTACATCAAACTCAAAGTGATGTTTTCCCAGCGCTAAACCGGTAAAAGGAATCGAATAATTTCTTAGCGATTTCAATGAGCAACAATTAGCCTGCAAATGTAGGGAAAAATACCAATACAGAAAAAGGTTTTTTTTAAAAGGTTTAGCCCCACCTAAATCCTCGCCAAAGGAGAGGACTTTCGATGCAAAATTATAAGGTAAAAAGCCGCCCTCCTTTGGAGAGGGGTTGGGGGTGCGGCTCAATTGTAACTCATTATTTACTTGAGAAATTGGTAAAAAATATCGCACCTTTAAAAATTATTGTAGCTTTACCCTAACCAATTTTAAATTGAACATGAAAAAAATACTTTTACTAAATTTTATAGCGGCTTCTGCTATGTTATCTGTTACACTAAGCGGTTGCGCTGCGCATAAGGGCACCGCAGGTGGCTCATCGGCCCCGGCGGCTGACAACACTTTAACTGCCAGCGAACAAAAAGCAGGCTGGAAACTATTATTTAACGGCACCGATCTTAAAGGCTGGCACTCGTGGAAACGCGATACAGTTGCGGCTAACTGGATGGTTAAAGACGGCCAGATACAATATGATTTAAGCAATGACCGTAAAGGTGAGGACTTACTAACTGACGGCTCATACACAAACTACGAGTTACAAATACAGTGGAGAATTACTCCGGGTGGTAACAGCGGTATTATTTTTGACATCCAGGAAGATGCCAAACATGGCGCTACTTACCAAACAGGGGCAGAAATGCAGGTATTGGATAACGTTGCAGCAAGCGACAACAAAAAAGCAAATCACTTAGCCGGTTGTTTATATGATATGATTGGCGATGCTACTGTATCACATCCGGTAACACCAGGCGAGTGGAACCAGGTTAAGATTATCCAAAATAAAGGCCAGCTTACTTTTTGGTTAAACGGCACTAAAACCGTTGACGTTAAGATAGGTAGCCCTGAGTGGGACGCAGCAATGGCACAAAGTAAATTTAAAAGCCGTGGCTTTGAAGATTTCATGAAAATCCAAGGCGGCAAAATTGCCATCCAAAAACACCCTGGAGCAAGCGGTTGGAAAAACATGAAGATCCGTGAGATAAAAGACTAATTTTATTTATAAAAATATTAAGCCCGTGCCGACAACAGTTGGGACGGGCTTTTTTGTGGCTTTACAATATCATGATCTGCAATGCCCGCGGTAACGCAATTGTTGCTTAAGCCTTTAATACTTAAGGGTATCTTAGTAATAATCAAATAATACCTATGAAAGCCTTATGTTTTTTTGGATTGTTTATACTAATAAATACCGCGCTGCTTGCACAGGATAGTAAAAAACTATCCTTACAGGCCTGGATAAAACAAAAAGGCTATATCCGTTTAGCGACAAAGGTAAACTACCTAAAAGCATACTGCCTTATTATGCAGCAATTAAAGATTTTTTCATCAAAAATCATTTACACAATAATAGCTTTCCTGATTTTGCCACTTCTTATACCTCAGCAAAGTATATCCGTGAAAATGAAAACACTTTCAATATAATTATTTACCCGATAGCAGGGTTAAAGGACTTAGAAGAAGTTGACGACAAACGTACACCCCCTGTGTACAACAAGGAAACTAAACAGTACACTCAAGTAATTGATGACTTTGGTGGCAGCGTGGGTGAGGTTGTTGTAAAATTAGATAAAGCAACCGCTAAGATCGCTTTTCTCAATACTCAATAACACTGTGCCAAATCTTGTAAGCCGCTGCTTAACCCAGGCCTATTTAAAATAGTTTACAATATACCCAACGACTTCTTTAGTATAGGCCTCCCAGTTTGACAAAGTATTTGCTTCGGGCAAAAAGTTATTTAGCCCAAAATTTACCTCAGACCCAAGGAAATTAGACGGATAAGGCACGACATCTATCCCCGCCTTTTTAAATATCATTGACGATCTGCGCATGTGGTATGCGGATGTTACCAATAAATAAGGTGGTGGCAAATGTCTTTTTTCCAATAGTATTTTAGAAAATTGTGCGTTTTCTAACGTATTTCTGGAGTTGTTTTCAACCAATATCAAGCTGTCGGGGATATTAAATTGCAGCAACTGGGTTTTTACCCAAGCTGCTTCCCTGAATCCGCCCGGGCGTAATTGGCCATTTCCGCCACTTATTAATATATGCGAGGCCTTTTTGGTTTCCATTAGCTTAACTCCCTGTATAAATCTGTCTGCAGACGCATTAAAATACCCACCGGCCATATTACCGCCTGATGAAAACCCACCTAATACTATTACGCAACTGTATGTTTTACTGTCGTTAGCTGGATATGGTGCTACATCCCACGCTTTTTCAAAAGTTTTAAGAAAAAAAGGCGTAGAGAACAGATAACAAACGATAAAAGCTGCTAATAAAAATCTCTTCCTGTTTTTTGGTGTTTTGCTAAACAGGGCTATTATTAGTAAAACTATTATCCAGTAAATTGGCAGCAATATAAAAAGTAAGATTTTTGAAAGTATGAAATACATAACGGTCTAATTAGCGCTAAGATATTTATTAAAATCAATTATTTTATTGTTAAAAAAAACCAACTGAACAAAATACACGTAACTATTTACTTCGGATATTAATATATTTGTTGTATATACAAATCAAAAGCCTCCCACAAAAAAATAATATTAACAAACATGTGTTACGCTAAGCACGTGTTTTTACTGCCAGGATTAATTTTGCTGATACCTATTAATTAAATGCAAATACAAGAATATATAAATAGCGGCATTTTAGAACAATATTACCTTGGGTTGCTTACCAAAAGCGAACAAGAAACTGTATTGGCAATGAGCACTATTTATCCTGAAGTTAAAGCAGATTTAGCCGAAATTGAACTTGCCCTGGAGCGGCTTGCAGTAATTAACAGTGTTGCACCGAAGCTTACCGTAAAACAACAAATATTAGATATTATAGCTGTTAATGAGGCAATTACTTTAGATAATTTACCGCCTGCGGGCAGGTATTCTGATTACCAGGCATGGTTAAAAGCTGTTGAACATTTAATACCCTCCCAGCCAATAGAAGGTTTTTTTGCTTATCCGCTGCGGAGCGACGATAAAATTGAACAAACGCTTGTTGTTACCAACCTGAGCGTCCCTAAAGAAACGCATGAAGATGTGATCGAAAGCTTTTTTATATTAGCCGGTAGTTGTGTTTGCAACGTGGGCCAGCACGAATATACCCTAAATGCCGGCGATTTTTTAGAGATCCCATTGCGAGAAGTTCATGATGTTATTCTAACATCTCCATATGTAGTTGCAATTTTGCAACATCAGTTGATATAGGGGTATTTTTTATATCTTCGCCTAAGACATCAGGCTGCTGCTGTCGCCCTTCCTAATTATCCGTCACCTTTTATTTTATTTAATATGATGAATAGATCAGCCCTGTTTTGCATGATTTTACTATGCCTGTTAAGCTTTAAAACTAATGCGCAGGTTAGTGGTACCTCTTCAGTTAAGCAAGCCATTATCACCAATAAAAACTTTGATTCGGTACAGGTAAAAGCTATAAAACTACTTTCTGGTTTTTCAGCAGGTACCTCGTATAATGAGATCTGGATCCGTGATTTTAACACTTTTATAAAAGGATCGCTTAAAGCACACCCAAAAGAAGAAGTAAAAAATATGGTTCTAATGTTTTTTAAAATACAGGGAGATGACGGCAATATTGTAGATGGCGTAGTCGAATCAAAAAAAGCAAACGTGGGCTATAATTACAGGCACTCGCCTTTGCTACCCGGCTGGGAGGCTCATAAAAATACGGTAGAAACCGACCAGGAATCATCGTTAGTGCAGGCCGTTCGAAAATACATTGATGTTACCGGCGACACCTCGATACTTAATGAGCAAATAGGCGGCAAATCGGTTATCGCACGCATAGAGGATGCCTTAAATTATATCATGAAAGAACGCTGGTCGGCAAAGTATGGCCTGGTTACCGGCGCAACTACTGTCGACTGGGGCGACGTCCAACCCGAAACCGGTTGGGGAGTAGCCATTAACCAAAAAACAAAATGGGCAATTGATATTTATGATAACGCCATGTTTGCAATGGCGCTGCGCGATTTTATATCCATCAAACCAAAAAACTATAAAGCCGGCAAAAACTGGAATTTAGTTGCCACAAGCCTTAAGGCAAGTGTACGTAAGCATCTATGGCAGCCAAAAGCTCAAAAATATATTCCGCATCTGTATCTGGATGGCAGCCCATTTGCCAAAGATTTTAAAGAGGATGAGATCTTATATGTAGGCGGCTCTATCTGTGCAATTTTAGCCGGCTTTAATACCAAAGCAGAGGTAATAGAAATTAACCGGCAAATTGTGGCCGCGGCAGCAAAAGAAAAACATGCTACCGTAGGCTTAACCGTGTCGCCACCATATCCAAAGGGCACGTTTCCGAACATGGCCCCTTATACCTATCAAAATGGCGGCGATTGGACGTGGTTTGGCGGCCGTTTAATAGAAGGCTTGCTAAAATACAACCTGGTCAATGAAGCATATGATGAACTAACGCCGATGGCAGACCGCGTAATTACCAACAAAGGATTTTATGAATGGTACAACGTGCAAACCGGCGAGCCAAGCGGTTCCGGAAATTTCAGGGGTGAGGCCGGGGTACTTGATGACGCTATTACGGCATTAAAACAATGGGCCGCAAAGCATTAACTACGCCTTAACAAATGGTGGGTATACGGTTACCTTTCATAACGTAAACGATTAGCCTGCCAACTGCTCAAAAAAGGCACCTATGTTATTTGCCCTGTCGGCAAAATGCACCTCCAATATCCAATTCCTGTCGTTTCCCTGCGGGTCTTTTAAAAACATATCCTGGTGATTATCCGGGTGGATATCCAGGCCTAAATCATCCGGCCCTAATTGCTCATGTGGATAAGGTCCAACTATATGCCCGGCTATTTCGCCTACTGATTCATACCCAAAGTTTTTAGCGAGCGAAGTGATATAATTAAAACATTCGGCACCGGTAAGCTTAGTTTGTTTGGCAAACCAGGCATTTGCTTCCTGCCAGGCAATTTCTACAGAAGCCTTTATTGTTTGTTTTAAAGGATCATTACCAATAACATAGGTACGCGCGACGTCGGCTTCATAGCCGTTATATATCGGGCCAAAATCCAGTATCACAATATCATCTTCCCTGATAATTACATTGGGCGGATTTGCGCCGTAAGGCTCCATTGTATTGACACCTGCACGCACAATTTTTTTATGCCAAAACTCATCAATGCCAAACACCTCGCGTGCAAGCTTTACCAATTCATCATTAAGTTGTTGTTCTGATTTTCCGGATGTTATCAGCCCGGTTTCTTCCACCGCTTTAAATAGTGCTATTGCTTGTTGTTGCGCAAGTATTAATTGCTGTTTAGTATCATTCATAAGTTAAAGCCTTTTATCCAAAGGAAGCACATCTAAGTAATAATAAAAAATACTTTATTTGTATTTATTAATAACAAAAAATACATAAATGGATATCCAGACACTTGAAAATTTCATCAAACTGAGTGATACGCTGCATTTCACCAAAGCATCAGAACAAGTGTTTATGGCCCAGCCAGCGTTAAGCAGACAGATAAAACAATTAGAGCGAACCATAGGTGCCGAGTTATTTAAAAGAAACAAGCGAAATGTAGCTTTAACCAAAGCAGGTGTTTATTTTAAACAAGCCGCACAGCAAACTGTCGACCAGTTAAATTATGCTATTAACCGTACCCGGCAGATCCATAACGGCGAAGCAGGCGAGATAAAAATAGGCTACACCCATTCTATAGCACAAACCATTTTACCACGCATAATTAAAGAGATACAGGCACGGTTTCCGGATGTGAAAACCATACTGCGCGAAATGAATAATAACGAACAATACCGCGACCTCGCTGAGCAGAAAATCGATATCGGTTTTGCAACCAATCCAGTTGTACCGGCCGGCCTTAAGAACCGGATATTTTTTGAGGATGTTTTTGTTGTAGTGTTACCGGAAGGCTATCCCCTGTCAGCAGACAAGTACAATGACTTTTCGGTTTTTGCCAGCGAAGCATTTATATTACCCCATGAGATAGAGGGCAGCGGGTATAACCGCACAGTAGAGTCTATTTGTTTGGATGCGGGTTTTTTGCCAAACGTGGTACATCATACCTCATCGGTAAGCTCGGCATTACGGCTGGTTGAAGCAGGATTAGGTATTACTATCGAACCTAAAGGATCTTTATTGGGTCAAAACTTAGCTATCAGGTTTATTGAATTGGATAACATACCGCAAAAAGCACAGTCGGTTATTTTATGGAATGAAAATACCGAAACCGATCATCAACCAATTTTGCAATTAGTTAAACAGGTAATTAATTTAGAGTAAAGAATGGAGGCTAACTGACGAAATCTATATGCTTGTTTCACCAACCGTTAAACAGATGAAGCAACATCTTGACTTAACTTATTGTAAATAACTTGTTACCGTCCACAGTTATAGCCGTAAGTATTTCAGATTTTATATTAAATTAACATACTCTTGTTACATTTGAGCAAGGATTTCATGGTACATTTTTCCTGATATTGTACCACCCTACTATAGAAATCATCCATTAATAATAGAGATATGTTATTGATCAACAAATTTATCAGCAAAACGCTGATGCTATGCGTAGCCGGCCTGTTTATGTTATGCAATTGCGCCTTAGCGCAATATCCCGGAAAAATTGCTAAAACCGACCAGGTTTTATTACCAAACGGATGGAAACTTAGCCCGGCAGGCCGGCAGGTGAAATTAGGAGATTTGCCGTTAAACATGCAATTAAGCACCAGCGGAAAGCTATTGGCAGTAACCAATAACGGGCAGAGCACCCAATCGGTACAGTTGATTGATCCGAAGAACGAAAAAGTTCTTGACGAAAAAGTATTAACCAAATCATGGTACGGTTTAGCTTTCAGCCGCGACGAAGAACATTTATATGTATCGGGCGGGTATGATAACTGGGTGCTTAATTTCCCGGTGCAGAATAATAAATTAGGCAAGGCAGATACCATACGTCTTGGAGCGCCATGGCCCAAAAAGATCATTTGCCCAACCGGATTGGTTGCCAATAAAGATAATTCAAAGTTATACGCTATTACCAAAGGTGATAGCTGTTTATATGTCATTGCACCTGCTACCAAATCCATTGTCAGTAAGCTCCAATTACCTTCAATAGCTTACGATTGTTTGTTATCGCCTGATGAAAAAACATTGTATATCTCGTTATGGGGATCTACAGGTGTAGCGGTTTACGATACACAATCAGGTAGTATCACAAAAACAATATATTCGGGCCACCACCCTAACGAGTTACTATTAAATAAAAAGGCAACCATCCTTTTTGTTGCTAACGCTAATGACAATACAGTATCTGTAATAGATACCAAAACAAATAAGTTAACCGAAACCATTTCTACCGTTTTATACCCAACTAAACTGGTCGGTTCTACCACCAATGGCCTGGCCTTATCTGCCGACGAAAAAACACTTTATATTGCCAATGCCGACAATAACTGTCTTGCTGTATTTGATGTTTCGATAGCAGGCAACAGTAAAAGTATGGGTTTTATACCCGTAGGATGGTATCCAACTAACGTTAAAACATTGGGTAACAAAATTATAGTAGCTAATGGTAAAGGCTTAACGTCAAAAGCAAATCCACGCGGCCCGCAACCTTTTGCAAAAGACAATAATATAGGCGAGCATGTTGGCCAAACCGCCAAAAGCGAAATACAATATATTGGTGGTTTATTTATTGGCGCGCTATCGTTCATTGATCCGCCTAAACCAGAACAGTTAAAAGACTATACACGCCAGGTGTATGCAAATACACCGTTTACCGCTAAAAAAACTATCGAGGCCGAAGGCGAAGCAGGTAACCCGATTCCACGCAGGCTTGGCGAAAAATCACCTATCAAATATGTGTTTTATATCATCAAGGAAAACCGTACTTACGACCAGGTGATGGGCGACGTACCCGAAGGCGATGGCGATACTTCACTATGTCTTTTCGGCAAAAAAATAACGCCTAACCAGCATGCCCTGGCTAAGCAGTTTGTATTGCTGGATAATTTTTATGTTGATGCTGAGGTTAGCGAAGACGGGCACAATTGGAGTATGGGAGCTTACGCTACCGACATCATAGAAAAAACATGGCCCACCAATTACAGTTCGCGCGGGCCGTCTTATTCAGGTGCGGCAACCGGCGCTAATGATGGTTATATATGGGACTACTGTAAACGTGCAGGCGTTACCTATCGCAGCTATGGCGAGTTTGGCTCGTATAGTAAAGCCAGTATTAAAGCATTACAGGGCCATATGGGTCCGCATTCGCCCGGATTTAATACCAAAATAAAAGACCAGGTACGCGCCGATGCATGGATCCATGATTTCGACTCGTTACTAAACATAAAAGCAGTACCGCAATTTAACACATTACGTATCAGCGACGACCACACCAGCGGGCAAAAGAAAGGAGAATATTCTCCTATCGCCGCCGTAGCAGATAATGACCTGGCAGTTGGCCGCATCGTTGAACACCTGTCTCAAAGCCCTATCTGGAATGAATCGGTGGTATTTATTTTGGAAGACGATGCCCAGGCCGGCCCTGATCATATTGACGCGCACCGGTCGCCTGCCTTTGTTGTTGGCCCTTATGTAAAACGCAACGCTGTTGTTCATAGCATGTACACTACATCAGGCATGCTTCGTACTATGGAGCTGATACTTGGCCTCCCTCCTATGAGCCAGTATGATGCCGCAGCCTTACCATTTTACGAATGCTTCACCAGCAAACCCGACTTAACTAAGTATCAACTTATACCCGCACAAGTTGATATTGATGCCCGCAACGTGGCAGTAAATGAAAGCAGCAGGCGCTCTGAGTTTTTTAATCTTGCAAATGAAGATAAAGTACCAGACAGAGATATGAACGAAGTTATCTGGAAAGCAGTAAAAGGAGAAGATTCTATTATGCCCGCCCCTAAGCGAAGCGCGTTTGTTATCCTTGAAAAGAAAAAGGAAGATGATGACGATTAATATCGCATCGATAATCAGTAATAGGATAAGCGGCTTTTAGTTGTCTTATTTATTTGCTGCTATTTTCTTAGTAAACTGATCCTGTAAATCCTTTAATTCAGTATCGTATCCTTTCCTATCCATGAAAGCTGCCGGATTATACGCACCGCCAGGCTTATGCTTGGTGTAAAGCCCAAACTGACTGGCATGTGACGCCAACCAGATATCGAATGATAATTTTTTCATAGCTGTTAAAGTATAGGCATAGTCGCTGGCAATATTGGGATAGGCAGAGATCTCCGAGAACTTCTTATCGGTAATTATGGTTGGCATATTTGCAATGAGCACCTTGTAGCTTCGTTTTTTATCTTTCACATTAAACAAAAAACTGCACGAGCCTTTAGTATGCCCGGGATGATGAAGCATAACTATTTCCATATCGCCTAATTTTATGACATCTCCATTATGTAATAATCTATCTGCTTTTACTGGTGCATAAGGGCTTACATTGCCCCCTAAGGCATAGTCAGAACGGCCTCCGTCGGCCAGTACAGCGGCGTCGCCTTCATCCACCATCATTTTGGCACCGGTAATTTTCTTTATGGCCGCCATTGCACCCATATGGTCATAATGCGCTTGTGTAGTTAAAAGTATCCTGGTATCGGCAAATTTAAAACCTAATGCTTCAATACTTGCCTTGATAATGGGTGCCGATGACGCAAGCCCGGTATTGATCAATATATTACCTTTTGGCGTCACAATTAAATAGCAGGCCAGATCATAAGTACCCACATAATAAAGGTTACCCGCAATTTGAAAAGGCTTGTATGGCTTAGACCATTCGGGGTGCTCGTTTGTTGAGGGTTCCGCTACTCTTTGGGCCAAAACCAAACAGTTAACAAATAACAGGCTGATGAGGAACAAGTGCTTTTTCATCGAATACAAAACTAATTGTTGATATAATTGAGGGCTAAATATACGCTCCCGTTGTTATTATTTGCTCAGCGAATGTCCCGTTGATACGAATGTCTTTCTAACAACCATATTTTTTCAATTATCATTAAGCGTATTAAAGCGGGCGGAATAATTGGCTTAATGCACTTAAACCCATCGTTACCAAACCGTATTAATACATTCGTAATTAATTGATATGCAGCATTTTGCGAAAAAATATTTTTTGCATTTAGGCTAATCTGCTTTACATTTACCCTTGCCAATTAAGCTTATTGTAAATGTTAAGCCGCATTTACAAGCCTATTTTAATTTATATCAACTTTATGAAAAGATCTATTATTGCATCACTTATTATTTGCAGTTCGTTATATGCTGCGGCGCAAATGCCGTTAAGCAAAGTAACTATCTATACTACCGCTAAGGGGTCGGCGGCGCGTTTCGCGTCATCCGGGCCAATAGCGTTAACCAAAAAACCGCAGCCTGTTGAAACCGAGCTGGCTGTGTTTGTTGATCCGGGTAAAACGTTTCAAACTATGGTGGGTATTGGCGGGGCGCTTACTGACGCTTCTGCCGAAACTTTCTATAAACTACCGGTGGCTAAACAAAAAGAACTGCTCACGGCTTACTACAGTAAAGACAAGGGTATTGGCTATACATTTGCCCGAACCAATATTCAAAGCTGCGATTTTTCGAGTGATACCTATAGTTACGTAGGCGATAACGACCCGCAACTAAAAACCTTCAATATTAGCCATGACAAAAAATATCGGATCCCTTTTATAAAAGAGGCATACAAAGCGGCAGGGGGCAAACTGGATATGTTTGTTAGTCCGTGGAGCCCACCGGCCTGGATGAAGGATAATAACAACGTTATAAACGGCGGTAAGCTAAAGCACGAATTTGACCAAAGCTGGGCTAACTTTTACGTTAAGTTTATTAAAGCCTATGAGCAGGAGGGCATAAAAATATGGGGCCTTACCGTCCAAAACGAACCCATGGCCAAACAAAGATGGGAGTCATGTATTTATACCGCCGAAGAAGAGCGCGATTTTGTGAAGAACTATTTAGGGCCAACGCTGCAAAAGCAGGGCTTGGGTAGTAAAAAGCTGATTGTATGGGATCATAACCGCGATTTGCTTTACCAGCGTGCCAGTACAATGCTTGAAGATCCGGCCGCCGCAAAGTATGTTTGGGGCGTAGGCTTTCACTGGTATGAAACATGGACCGGCGCAGGAATGGCGTTTGAAAATACACGCCGTGTGGCCGAGGCGTTCCCGTCAACACACCTGGTATTTACCGAAGGCTGCATTGAGAAATTTGATTTTAACCGGTTGGATGATTGGGCGCTCGGCGAGAAATACGGCACATCAATGATCAATGATTTTAACGCCGGAACTGTAGCCTGGACAGACTGGAACGTATTGCTTGATGAGAAAGGCGGCCCCAACCATGTGGGCAATTTTTGCTTCGCGCCGGTACATGCCGATACCCGTAACGGCAGCCTGATATATACCAACGAGTATTATTATATAGGCCATTTCTCTAAATTTATTAAACCGGGCGCCAAACGCATTGTAAGCGCCGCCAGCCGAGATAAATTACTGACCACAGCCTATCTTAACCCCGATGGTAAAATTGCCCTGGTGGTAATGAATAGCACCGATAATGAAATACCATACACCTTGTGGATCAAAGGAAAAGGCATCGCAACAAACAGCCCTGCCCATTCTATCGAAACTTTAATTATCAATTAACCTGACCTATGATGAAATATAACAAGTTTTTAATCTGCTCTGGCGCTTGGTTAGGCGTCCTGCTCTTTTCGACAACCACACATAGCCAGGGCTTTTTAAAGGCCAAAGGAAGGTTAATTGTTGATGGGAAAGGTAATAAAGTTATCCTTCGGGGTATGGGTTTGGGTGGCTGGATGCTGCAGGAAGGCTATATGTTCAGGTTATCTAACCTGGGGCAGCAGCACAACATAAGGCAACGCATTGAAGAGGTGGCGGGGCCTGAGTATACCGCCAAATTTTACGATAAATGGCTAAACAACCATACCCGCAAAATTGATATCGACTCGATGGCTGCATGGGGATTTAACTCGATACGCTTGCCAATGCACTACAATCTATATACTTTACCAGTTGATAAGGAACCTGTTGCCGGGCAAAACACCTGGATTGAAAAAGGTTTTGCGATGACTGATAGTTTGGTAAAATGGTGTAAAGCGGCCCATATTTATTTAATACTTGATCTGCATGCCGCACCGGGCGGCCAGGGTAATGACCTCCCAATATCAGACCGCTATCCGGACCAGCCTTCGCTATGGGAAAGTAAAGCAAATCAGCAAAAAACGATTGCCTTATGGCGGAAGTTGGCTGCGCGATATGCCAACGAACCTACCATTGGCGGCTATGACATTATTAACGAACCCAACTGGGGTTTTGAAAATGCCGAAGATAAACGCGGCACGGCCGAAAGTAAAAACGAACCGTTGCGCGCTTTAATGATAGATATTACCAAAGCCATCCGCGAGGTTGATAAAAATCATATCATAATTATCGAAGGTAATGGTTTTGGCAATAATTACCGTGGCATCTTCCCTGCATGGGATAACAACATTGTGGTTAGCTTTCATAAATACGGCAACTTTAATACGACAGAAGCCATCCAGAATTTTTTAACCATTGGGCAGCAAAACAATGTGCCGCTGTGGCTGGGCGAGTCGGGCGAAAATTCAAACACCTGGTTTACCGAAGCAATGAAGTTGGTTGAGAGCAATGACATCGGCTGGTGCTGGTGGCAGCTTAAAAAGATGGGAATAAATAATCCCCTTGAAATAAAATTTACGCCGGCTTATAAAAAACTGGTGGACTATTGGAGTGGCCGGGGACCAAAACCAACGCAAGCCGAGGCTACAGCAACGTTAGACGAACTTTTAGAAAACATCAAACTCGAAAACAACACCTATCATAAAGACATTACTGACGCAATGTTCAGGCAGGTACATTCAGCAACGTCCCTACCGTTTAAAAGGCACGTTATCGGTGCAAACACTACCATTGACGCGGTTGATTATGACATGGGGCCACAACGTGTTTCCTATTTTGACAAGGATACCGCCAGTTACCAGTACACCCCCGGCGTAAAAACAGTTGGTAACCGCGGTCGGGCTTATCGGAATGATGGTGTTGATATTGAGGCGGACGAGAATGGCTACCATGTCTTTAATATCGAAGATGGCGAGTGGCTGCAATACACCACGCAGGCTGTCCAAAAAGGAATCTACACGGTTAAGTTCTTAGTATCAACAGATGCAGGTAAAGGGAAGGTATCTCTAACTGTTGCCAATGCTGCGCCGCTAGCCATCGCGTTAGCAAATAATGATGCTAAAGGTTGGTATACTGTCGAGATTAAAAACGTACTTTTAAATAAGGGCCCTAATAAAATTAAGGTGACTGCTGAAGAAGGTGGATTCAACTTTAAATCTATCCAGTTTACAAAAAATTGATATCGTATGAAAAAGATTTGCTGTAGTATTTTAATTGTGATCGCGTATGCTTTTCAAACAGGTTTCTCAGCGCCAAAGCAAAAAGAAGCTGAACCGTTAAACATAAAAAAAGAAGCTACTGCTATACTTAAAAAACAAATATTAGCTAATGCGGCCTGGGCATTACAACAACAACCGATAACTATAACAGCAAGCCATTCGCCACGAAGCGCGGGTGGCTTGCATGATTTTTTTTCGGAAGCAGATTATTTCTGGCCCGACCCGGCAAACCCAAACGGGCCATACATTAACCGCGATGGCTTAACTAATCCGGATAACTTTTTGGAGCACAGAAAAGCAATGGTCAGGTTAAGTAAGATAATAGGCGCGCTTGCCTCCGCTTATAAAATTACGGGCGACGAAAAGTATGTAAAACAAGCGCTGCTACACTTCAACGCCTGGTTTGTAAATCCCGAAACTATGATGAACCCCAATTTGCTTTATGCGCAGGCGGTTAAAGGTAAATTTACGGGGCGCAATTATGGGATTATTGATTCTATCCATTTAATGGAAGTGGCCCAGGGCATGCTGGTTATGGAAGCCTCACAATCGTTTGACAAACAATCAGCAATAACTATTAAAAAGTGGTTTGCCCAATATATCTATTGGCTAAACACAAGCAAGCCGGGCATGCAGGAACGTGATGTCAAAAACAACCATGCCACTTGCTGGGCCATGCAGGTAGCTGCATTTGCTAAATTGTGTGATGATAGGGTTATGCTTGATTCTTTACGGACTCGTTATAAAACGATATTGCTGCCTAAGCAAATGGCTGTTGATGGTAGTTTTCCGTTAGAGTTGGAGCGGACCAAGCCGTATGGCTATTCTATTTTTAATTTAGATGCGATGACAATGCTGTGCCAGATCCTGTCGACACCAAAAGATGATCTTTGGAATTATGAAACACCCGACGGCAAATCCGTTAAAAAAGGCATTGCATACCTATATCCATACATTGCCGATAAAAGCAAATGGCAATTAAAACCCGATGTAATGTATTGGGAAAACTGGCCGGTGGCCCAACCCTTTTTATTATTTGGAGCCAATGCTTACAAGCAGGATGATTGGTTTAAAACCTGGGCTAAATTAGATCACGACCCGCAAGTCGAAGAAGTTATCCGTAACCTGCCTATTCGTAACCCGCTGATTTGGTTATAAACTTAGTTATGATGCGGCGCTTGTAGTTTATGCACTTCTTTATGGGTGGGATGATTATCCATTACCAGCTTGCTCCAGCCCTTGTTATCGCTTTTGCGCACTTCCCTTTTATGATCATCCATCACCTTTTTTATGCGGATAGCATACTGCCAGCAGGTGCTTTGCCTGATGCCAATTTTTTCGGACAGCTGATAGGATGAGATAGCACCTTTGGTAGTATACATCAAATACACAATATAAAAAGCCTTGTTTATAGGGATGCGGTTATTCTGGAAAATGGTATTAAACAACACCGACTCTTCATAATTACACTTGGTACACCGGCGGCTGTACGGCGCACGGCCGGCGTGGAAACTTACATTCGCGCATTTTATACAAGAGAAACCGTTGTTCCATTTTAAATGAGCAAGGAACTTGTTGCAGCTTTCCTGGTCGGGATATTTAGCACTAAACTCTTCAAATGACAACTCGGTTGAGAGCGCCCTGGCATCGTTAACCTTTTCGATATTATGTTTAAGTTCTGTATTATCCTGTTCAAGCAATACATTCATCATGGATATCTCTGCAGCTTGCTTTTCCAGCTGTTCATTTATATATAATAGCTCTTTGTTTTGCTGCTCGATAAACTGCGCCTGTTCAAATATTTGCTTTGATTTATTAATTGCTTCCTGGGTACGCTCTTCAACCTTAATTTCAAGTTCCTGGTTTAACGTATCTTTTAAAGTACTATTAATGGCCATTTGTTTTATGGTAGCATCCATAGCTGCTTCCTTTTCGCGCCTGAATAAACGCACCTGATCGCCAATAGCGAATGACAGGAAGGTCATTTCTAAAATGAAGCTAAATCCTAAACTGTAAAAGCCTATTACCCCCGATAACCCCTGGAAAAAGCCCAATACGCTAAGGGCTTTACATATGAAGCCAAAAAACAGGAACGCATAACCTAAAACAAAAAATCTTGCAGGTTTAAAGCCACTGTTCCTGATAACTATACCGCTTATAAAAGCCAGCGACAGCGGTATAAACTCTATAAATTTATAGATGAAATACTTATGTTCAAAAAGGCAAAAAATAAAGTAAAGCGTCCTTAATAATATGGTGTAATTAATAAGGCGGTATAGCTTATGATTTATGCTGCGTACATGTAAAAGATCACGGGTAAATAACAAGGCAAATAAACTTACCAGGTATAGTGCAGTGCCGTAAGCATATTCATTCCAATTGGGGGCATTGGGCCATATATATTGAAATGCAATACCATCTGTACACATTTCATAAAGCCCAACGCTTAAAATATATAGCACATAAAATAAGTATGACCGTTTCTTAACCGCAATAAACATTAGCAGGTTATGGAAACAAAATATCAGGATCATGCCATAGAAAATACCATAGGTTAAGTACTCTGTTAGCGCGTAATATATAAAGTGACTTATTTTGCGGTAAACAATAATTACGTTTACCTGGTTTTGCGATTGTATTTTTATATAATAAATACGCTCGCCCTTGCTTCTGTTATATATCGGGAACTCAAAATTTTTATGCTTGAATAGCCTGTTGCCAAAAGCCATAGCGGCCCCCTCGGTTGTTTGAACGTAGCGACCATTTGTATCAGGTTGATACACCGTAATATGATCTGTAGTTTGATCATAAAATTCAAATACTGAGCTATTAAGATCTAACGGCTGGGTGAATTTTATTTTGATCTTATACCAATAGGTGGCATTCAGGTCGTAGTTTTTGGGGTAAAAGTCGCTGTTAATTTTAAACCGATGGTATAAGCTATCGGCCATGATATCATTTATTGTTAGCTTGTTTGATTTGTCCTCAAGCAATTGGAACTCGTTACCAGAAAATATGTATTGCTTGTGTGTATTATCCAGCGCTACCGGCTTCTGGGAAAATACAGGCGCAGCCAAAAGACATAAAAAAAGGGCAAAAACAAATCCTCTTTGCATTTAAATACGTGAAAAATGATCAGCTAATTGGTTTATAAGCGGGCTATCGTTTTAAGAAAATAGAATTCCTAAAAAAGCCTGACGTAAATCTACAATAAATCCGTCAAAACAAGTTGTCAATAAAAAAGAAAACAGGCTAAAAATGGCCAATTGTAACATTTATGGGACAAAAATTTATAGCAAAAGTATTTTTTTTCATATCGATTGAAGCGTATTAGCAAGCCTGCCAATTATTACGTAAAAACAGATAAACATACTTGAATTGCATTTTTTGCATTAGTGCATAAACCGTATTAAATATTTTGTAATATTTTAATTATCAGGCATTTATGAAATTTTTTATTGTTTTTTTGATATTACTTTATATAAATTTGACCTAACAAAACAACCCGGCATATCCTACATTGCCGGTTAAGTAACCAATTAATACCGTAATGAAATGTACACACAAACTGCTTATGGCTGACACGCCTATGATTTTTTTTCGGTGGATTTTTTTGTCTGTCGAAATGGCCAAAAAGTAAATCTTAACAATTAAAAAACTTAATTATGACAAGAAAATTTCCTTTATTTATTTTAATGCTTTTTGCATGTATTAATATTGCATTAGCACAGAATACCACTGTAAAAGGTAAAGTAAGCGATAGCAAGGGAGAGGCATTACCGGGTGTTACAGTTAAAGTGCAAAATATACAAAGCGCAACAACAACTGACGCTAACGGTAATTACAGTATCAATGTGCCGCCAAATGCTACCTTACTATTTTCGTATGTAGGCTTTGCTACACAAACCGTGCAGGTAGGTAGCAGTAATTTACTAAATGTAACCTTAACGGTTAGAGAAAATGACCTTAACGAAGTAGTTGTGGTAGGTTATGGCACTCAAAAGAAAAGTTTGGTTACAGGATCAATTTCAAGTGTTAGTGCTAAAGATCTAGAAAACATGCCTATTAATCGTGTTGAGCAAGCTTTGCAGGGCCGTGCATCCGGTATAAATGTTTCGGCTGCATCTGGCCTACCGGGAGCTTCATCAACTGTGCGTATACGCGGCTATACTTCGTTTTCATCAAGCGCCAATAATGATCCATTATGGGTTATTGACGGTGTAATAGTTGACAATGGCGGCATAGGCTATCTTAATGAAAACGATATCGAATCTATCGAAGTTTTAAAAGATGCTGCATCGCAGGCAATTTATGGTACACGTGCAGCTAACGGTGTAATTTTGATCACAACCAAGAAAGGTAAGGCGGGCCATTTACAAATAGATTACAATGGTTATTTTGGCACCCAAAGTACTGCTAAAAAACTCGATCTGTTAAATTCCACGCAATATGCTACGATCAGGAACGAGTCGTTTATGAATACCGTTTCCTACCAGGCGGCAGCTGTTAAACCGGCGCTACCTTTTCCAAACCTGGCAGCATTAACTAACAGTACCGATTGGCAGTCCTTAGTATTCTCATCAGCTCCGATACAAAATCATCAGGTTAGTATAAGCGGCGGTGGCGAAAAGTCAACGTTCTTTACCTCGTTTGGTTATTTGGACCAAAAAGGTATTGTAGCGAAACCTATTTCAGCCTATAAACGCATTAATATACGTTTAAACTCTACTTACAATTTGGCGAAGTGGTTAACGGTGGGAGAGAATTTAGGTTATGATTTCGCAAAAACACAATCTAATGGCGGCAATTACAATACAGAATTTGGCGGCACACTTAGTGATGCTGTAAACCTTGACCCTATAACACCAGCATATCAAACAGATCCTGCTATATTAGCCGCATCGCCGTACACCAATATAAACGTTGGCCGTGATGCTAATGGAAATGTGTTTGGCATTTCGCCATATGTTGGCCAGGAAATATCTAACCCATTGGCATACATTCAAACCAAATTGGGTAATTACAACTGGGAGCATAACATAGTAGGCAACGCTTTTGCCGAGATAAGCCCGGTTAAGGGATTAAAACTAAGATCGAGTTTGGGCACAAAATTAGCTTTCTACGGTAATGAAAATTACACGCCTCTTTATTACTTCACTTCATCCAGCATAGGTAGTAAACAAACGTTTGCTCGTTCAATGACAACCGGCCTGGCTTATAACTTTGAAAACACCGCAAGCTACCAGCGCACCATTGATAAACACAATGTATCTGTATTGGTGGGCCAGGGTATATATATGGATAATGATACCAAGAACGTTAACGTTTCATTCGCAAACGTAATTGCAACAAATTTTGATCAGGGCAATTTAAACTATAAACCAGTTGCCGGTGATATAACCGGTAATGGCAGTGATGGTACAGAACACAGAATCACATCGCTATTTGCGCGTTTAAATTATGATTATGACGAAAAATACCTGGTAACAGGTACGGTCCGCCGTGATGGTTCTTCAAGATTTGGCTCTAACAATCAGTTTGGTGTCTTCCCTTCGTTCTCTTTAGGATGGGTTCCTTCCTTAGAAAAATTTTGGCCTAAGAATGAAGTAGTTAGTTTCCTAAAAATCAAAGGTGGTTACGGTGTAACTGGTAACGATGCAGGTATAGGCGATTTTGCTTTTAATGCAACAGTAGGCGGGGGTCGAAATTACACCTTCGGTACAGGTAATTCAAGTGTTGTAGGTTTTAGCCCAAATGCACCTCAAAACGCAAATTTAAAATGGGAGCAAACCCAGTCTACAGATATTGGTTTTGATGCGATATTATTCAACAATTTTAACTTAAACGTTGACTTATTTACCAAGAAAACAGTGGGTGTATTACAATCCCCCGCAGTACCAGGATATCTTGGTTACTTTGGCAACCCTGCTGCCAATTACGGTACTTCTCAAAACCGCGGTATTGATATTGAGTTGGGTTACCATAACAGAATTGGCGATTGGTCGTTTGGGGCTAATGGCAACGTATCGTTCTTGCAAAATAAAATTCTTTCTATATCCCCCGGAATTTTATTCACAGAAAATTTAGCTGCCAGTTTCCAGACAATGGGTAATATTTCACGTTCAATTGTTGGCAACTCATACAACGCATTTTACGGATACCAAATGTTAGGCATATTCCAAAGTCAGGCAGAAGCCGATAGCTATGTTGGCCCGGCCGGAACCAAATTACAACCTAATGCAAAACCAGGTGACATTAAATACGCCAATCTAAACGGTGATAACGTGATTGATGGAAATGACCGCACTGTAATAGGCAATCCAATCCCGACTGTTACTTATGGTTTAACTATTAACGTAGCTTACAAAAGCTTTGACTTCGTTGCGTTTGGAAATGGCGTAGGTGGCAATTCTCTATTCCAGGGATTACGCCGTTTAGATGTTACCAATGCAAATTATCAAACAACGATTTTAGATAGATGGACACCTTCAAATCCGTCTACAACTAACCCGCGTTTAGCTGATGACGATCCGAATGGTAACTATACCAAATTCAGTAAGATATATTTACAAAGCGGAAATTACTTTAGGTTAAAAACAATGCAACTTGGCTACTCGTTACCAAAAGTTGTAACCCAAAAGCTTGGTATAAACAAACTGCGTGTTTATGCCAGTGCATTAAACTTATTTACCCTTACAAAATATACCGGTTATGATCCTGAAGTTGGAAATGGCGGAGCAGGCGGGGGCGGCGTATTAGGTATTGATAAAGGCAACTACCCCCAGGCACGTACATTTATGCTTGGGCTAAATCTTGGATTTTAAAAAAAATTAAATAAGATGAAAACAACAAACAAAATTAAATTAATGCTGGTCCTGTGTGCAGGCATGCAATTAATGGTGTCATGCAAGAAGTATCTTGCAGTAAATCCCGAAGAACGAATTCTGGAAAGCGCTTATTACACAACACAACCCCAGGCATTTTCCAGCCTAACCACAGTTTATGATATGGTGGGAAATCAGGGTAGCGGGTATTTAACCAAGACAGATATCATGAACGTTGCATCCGACGACCATTTCGCAGGCGGCGCCAACTCGTCTGACATTGGCGATCTGCAATCTGTAGCTAAATACTCTTACACCCCAACGGCTCAGAGTGGAGCGGTAAGTTACTTGTGGAATAAAGGGTTTACAGGAGTGTATCGTGCAAATGTTTTTTTAAAACACGTTGCCAGCACCCCAATGGATGCTACGCTAAAAGCAAGGTACATAGCCGAAGCTAAATTGTTAAGGGCGTATTTTTATTTTGACCTTGTGCGTTATTTTAAAAACATACCATTAACATTAGAACCAATTGACCCGTCTGAAATTTATACCATTACACAAGTTGCTCCTGCTACTGTTTACAAGCAAATTATTCAGGACCTTAAAGACGCCCAGGTTAGCTTACCTGCTACAGTACCCGCTGCAAGCGAAGGTGGCCGCGTTACATTAGGTGTTGACCATGCTTTATTAGCCCGTGTATACATGTGGCAGAAAGATTACACCAACGCGCTTGCAGAATTTGCGTTAGTAAACGGCCCTGCACCCGGTGTATCAGCAAGCACATATGGCTATAAACTAATTCCAAATTTTGGCGACCTTTGGAAGATAAACAACAAATTCAATTCAGAATCTATTTTTGAAATCGTATTTAATTCAACTTCAAACGGCTCATGGAGTACTGTAGGCGGAACTGAAGGAAATTTAGAATGTATTTTAGTTGGCCCGCGTAACTACACTCCGCTAAAATCAACCGCCCCTGACTATATTTCAGGATGGAGCGGCCAACCTTTCACAGATGATTTTTGGAATTTGGTACATTATGATCCACGTAATGCCGCTACTGTTGCAAATTGTGATAGTTTGGAAGCTAATGGCATCATTACTTACTTACATGCTTACCAAAACACCGGTCACTTTATAGAAAAATTTGCTGGCCGTAATTCTACAAAGGCCGCAACCGGCCAGCTAGAGTTAAACTTCCCGGTTGATATGTATGAAATACGTTTAGCCGATATGTATCTGTTAGAGGCAGAGGCACAATTAGCCAGTGGCGCAGGTGTGGGTGCCGGCACCCGCGGATATGCTTTATTAAACGCAGTTAGAGCTCGCATAGGATTAGGTCCAATAGCGGTCACATTAGATAATATTAAAAAAGAAAGACGTTTAGAGCTTGCCGGCGAAGGACATCGCTGGTTAGATCTTGTTCGTTGGGGCGACGCAGGTACTGTATTAGCATCAAAAGGATTTGTTGCGGGTAAAAATGAAATTTTCCCGATACCACAATCCGAGTTAAACAATACTAAGCTTCAACAAAGTAAGGAATGGGGTGGTTCCCTTTAATTGGTAAACTAAATTGGTTTATTATTACTCATCAGAAGGTGGCCGCCCGGCCGCCTTCTATATTTTAACCAGAAATTAACCGGGCGATTATATCCGTATCTTTTATGAAGGGAAGTACCCGTTTATTCATTGTTATTCTCTCAGGTATATTATTCACACTTGCAGTATTTCTTTCGCACTGCGTTTCAAATAACAGCCAAAAGCCAGACGTGCGGGGCGATGCATATGCCAATGAAACCACATGTGCAAGCTGCCACAAAAACATAAGCAGCTCCTACTCACATACAGCTCATTTTAAAACATCATCTCCTATTACAGGCAATAATTTACCAGTGCTGCCCACAGCCAAAAATCACTCGTTTATTTACAATAAAGACCTGAAAATTATTATTGAAACACGCAAAGACGGCATTTATCAAACAGCCTGGTTTAAAGGAAAACAAGTACGCAGCCAAAGAATGGATATAGCGTTTGGGGCTAATGAAAAAGCACAAACATATGGCTATTGGAAAGGAAACCGCGTATATGAGTTGCCATTATCTTTCTTTAATTTAATAAATGACTGGGGCGTTAGCCCGGGGTTCCCTTCTAATGTAGTTTATTATGACAGGGCAATTGTAAGTCGATGTTTTGAATGCCATGGCTCTTACCTGAAAAAGAGTTTTGTACAAACCGGCCCTTTATCTGTTGCCGAAGAATTTTCAAAAGATTCGATAATTTATGGCATAGACTGCCAACGGTGCCATGGCCCGGCCGCTAACCATGTACAATTTCATTTAGAAAATCCTGCTGTTAAAACAGCCAAATATATTACTACCTACAACTCATTAAACAAGCAACTAAAAGTTAATATGTGTGCGGTGTGTCATGGTGGCAATGACTTAAAAACAGAAAAATCGACCTTTGGCTATAAGCCGGGCGATAACCTGGCAAGTTTTTACGATCCTAGTTTTGGAATGACTACTGAGCCTGATGTGCATGGTAACCAGGCAACATTACTGCAACGCAGCAAATGCTATATCAACAACTCAAATCTTACCTGCACCACTTGTCATAGTGTACATCAGCAGGAAAAGCATGACCCGCTAATTAGCTCACAAAAGTGCCTGGATTGCCATAAAACGGAAACCAATAACTTTTGCAAAATGGCACCGCAATTGGGCAGCGCAATAACCGGTAAATGTATTGACTGCCATATGCCCGCAATGCCGTCAAGGCTAATATCATTTAAGATGTCGGCGCAAAATCAAAACTCGCCATACTTATTACATACGCATCAAATTGCTGTGTACCCCGGGCAAACGCAACAGATATTATCATTACTAAAAACGATTAAAAAGAGCGACTAACATCGCCACAAATAATATATCCATCTCCTCATGAAAACAAGAAAATCTTATTTTTTTACAGCAATGTTTATGGCTGTTGTTGCAACCGGCAGCTGCCAAAAAAAACAGTCGGTAACGGGTGGCATCAATACAACACCCAATCCGGTTGTTACCACTCCCATTAAAACAGATGTAGCGATGTGGCTAACACAGCCGGACCAAAGCGCATTGTTTCAAAAACAAAACGTCGGCTTGCTTTTTAGTACTGGCACAAATTCAAATCCTACAATTACTGTTGATACCACGAAGGCTTACCAAACCATTGATGGCTTCGGCTATACCCTTACCGGCGGCAGCGCAACCCTCATCAACAATTTACCAGCTGCGCAGAAAGATGCTTTATTAAACGAGCTTTTTGCTACAGATGATACGAAGATCGGTGTAAGTTATTTACGCATAAGCTTAGGCGCGTCAGATCTGAGCGCTACAACTTTTACTTATGATGAATTACCGGCCGGACAAACAGCAGATAACAATCTGCAATACTTCAGTATCGACCAGGAAAAAACGGACCTGATCCCTATCCTTAAAAAAATCATAGCTATCAACCCATCGATAAAAATATTGTCTTGCCCCTGGACCTCGCCTACCTGGATGAAAACTAACAACAGCTTCAAGGGTGGTAGCTTAAGCACAACTTATTATGATGCTTATGCGCGATATTTCATAAAATATATCCAGGCCATGAAAGCCGAAGGCATAACCATTGATGCCATTACACCGCAAAATGAGCCTCTAAACCCTAAAAATACACCAAGCCTGGTAATGGAGGCGGCCGAGCAGGCAATATTTATAAAAAACTATTTAGGGCCGCAATTTAAAGCTGCAGGCATAACCACTAAGATCATAACCTACGATCATAATTTAGACCGTACAGACTACCCTTTAACTATTTTGGCTGATGCGGCGGCAAATCCATACGTGGATGGTTCGGCTTTTCATTTATATGCCGGTAGTATTACTTCCATGTCGGCAGTGCATGACGCCTACCCAGCCAAAAACGTTTACTTTACCGAGCAATGGGTTGGCGGCCCGGGTAATTTTGCCGGAGACCTTTCATGGCACGTTAATAATTTAATTATTGGTGCTACGCGCAACTGGAGCCGCAATGTTTTAGAATGGAACCTTGCTGCTGATGCAGCCTACGGCCCGCATACTGTTGGTGGTTGTACTACTTGTTTGGGTGCGCTAACTATTGGGCCCACTACCGTATCGCGCAATGTTGCCTATTATACAATTGCACACGCGTCAAAATTTGTACGTCCCGGATCGGTACGCATAGATTCCAACACTCCCGACAATTTAAGCAACGTAGCCTTTAAAACTGCCGATGGCAAAAAGGTTTTAATTGTTTTAAACACATCGGCCGCGCTGCAAAATTTCAACATCAAATTCAACAACAAAATAGTAACTGCGTCACTTAGCGGCGGCTCGGTAGCAACATTTGTTTGGTAGCCCTACCCTAAACCACCAAAATGAAAAGACATTCTATAATTATACTAAGCCTGGTCCATTTAAGTCTTTCGCTATCGGCACAAAAAAAGCCTGTGCCAACTAAAAGCGGTGATGCAATTGACCTTAAGGTTAACACACTATTAGCTAAAATGACTTTGGACGAGAAAATCGGCCAGCTTAACCAATACACCAGCGACCGGTTAGCAACCGGCCCGCTTACTCCTAACAGCAGTAAATTTAACGAAATAAAAGCCGGTAAGGTAGGTTCTATGCTTAACGTAAAGGGGGCAAAAGAAACCAGGATGGTCCAGGAATTGGCTATGCAATCGCGCCTTAAAATACCCTTACTTTTTGGGTTGGATGTGATCCATGGTTACAGGGTAACCTTCCCGGTGCCGCTGGCTGAAGCAGCAAGCTGGGATATAGATTTGATAGAAAAATCGGCCCGGATAGCTGGTAAAGAAGCATCGGCGGCCGGTGTCCACTGGACATTTGCCCCAATGGTTGACATTGCCCGCGACCCACGCTGGGGCCGGGTAATGGAAGGTGCCGGCGAGGATACCTATTTAGGTTCGTTAATTGCCGGTGCACGGGTACGGGGATTCCAGGGTAAAGGGCTGGGTAGTTTGGATGCGATAATGGCTTGCGTCAAACACTTTGCAGCTTACGGTGCCGCAATAGGTGGCCGCGACTATAACACGACTGACATGAGTGACCGGATGCTTTGGGAGGTATATCTTCCTCCTTTTAAAGCTGCGCTTGACGCCGGTGCTGCAACATTTATGAACGGATTTAATGACCTGAATGGTGTGCCTGCCACAGGTAACAGTTATTTGGTAAAGGACATTTTAAAAGGTAAGTGGGCCTTTAAAGGTTTCGTGGTGAGTGACTGGGGATCGATAGGCGAAATGGTGAACCATGGCTTTGCGACCGACAATAAACAAGCAGGCATGCTGGCGATTAACGCCGGTAGTGACATGGATATGGAGAGTCATAGTTATACTGCCAACCTTGCGCAATTGGTAAAAGAGAAAAAAGTATCTGTTGCTACAATTGATGAAGCGGTAAAACGGATCCTTCGCAAAAAGTTTGAGATGGGGTTGTTTGATGACGCTTATCGCTTTAGCAATGAAGAGCGTGAGAAAAGCTCATTGAACTCGCCCGAAAACAGAACCGCCGCGCGCGATATCGCTAAGCACAGTATTGTATTGTTAAAAAATGACAACCAGTTATTACCATTATCCAAAACGCTTAAAACTATTGCCATAATAGGCCCATTGGCTAAATCGAATATAGATATGATGGGCTTTTGGTCTGTTAAGTGGGAGAATGACCATTTGGTTTCGCCATACGAGGGAATAGAGAACAAAGTAGGCAAAACTACAAAGCTATTGTATGCACAAGGCTGTGATGTAACCGATACGTCAAGAGCAAATTTTAGCCAGGCGGTTGCAACCGCTATGCAGGCAGAAGTAGTAATACTTGCGGTGGGCGAGCATTTCGATATGACAGGTGAAGCCAAAAGCAAAGCAAACATACATTTACCCGGTGTGCAGGAAGACCTTATTAAGGCCATTAAAGCCACAGGGAAGCCTATTGTTGTGTTAACGATGTCTGGCCGTCCGCTAATATTTAATTGGACTGCGGACCACGCTGATGCCATCCTGCAGACATGGTGGCTGGGTAGCGAAGCAGGTAACGCTATGGCAGATGTATTGTTTGGTGATTATAACCCATCAGGTAAATTGCCGATATCCTTCCCGCGATCTGAAGGGCAAATCCCGGTTTATTATAATTATAAAAATACGGGCCGTCCATCAGTCAATGATTATGGCACCGGTTACAAATCGGGGTATACAGACCTGCAAAACAGTCCGCGTTATGCCTTTGGTTACGGTTTAAGTTACACACAATTTGAACTATCAGAACTTAAGCTGGATAAAACAAGGATCAAGGCTAACGAAACCATTAAGGTAACATGCACCGTAAAAAACACCGGCAAATATGACGGCGAAGAGGTAGTGCAACTTTACTTGCGCGATGAAGTAGGCAGCGTTACCCGCCCGGTTAAAGAATTAAAAGGATTTGAAAAGGTATACTTAAAAGCCGGCGAGAGTAAGGCGATAAGCTTCGTGATCAATAAAGAAAAACTATCTTTCTATGATCAGAAAATGAAATGGACCACCGAGCCGGGTGCTTTTGACATAATGATTGGCAACTCATCAGATCATATTATGTTAAATAGTAAATTTGAGCTTGTACAATAAGATCTTGTATCACAAATGAAAAAGATAGCCACCATATTATTAACCATTGCAACCACAGTGGCTTGCGCCCAACACGACGCAAAACAAGGTTTTAAATTTGCCGAGAACCAAACCGATGTTTTGTTAAAAGCAACTGCAGATGCTAAAAGCAAAGCGACCAAACCTAACGTTGTTACGCCCCGTACTATTGATGCGCAAGGCAACCTGGTGCTTATTCCATCAAGAGATTGGGTGAGCGGCTTTTTTTCGGGCGAATTATGGTACTTGTACGAATACACCCACAATAAAAAATGGCTGGAAGCCGCGAAGGACTTTACCGCCAAAATAGAGCCAGAACAAAATAACGGCGATAGCCATGATGTAGGCTTTAAAATTTATACCAGCGTAGGGAATGCCTATCGCCTCACAAACGACGCGCACTATAAAGATGTAATTGTAACATCTGCCAAAACCCTGGCTACCCGCTTTAACCCCATGGTAGGTTCTATCAAATCGTGGGATAACCGTAAAGAATGGGCGTTCCCGGTGATCATAGATAATATGATGAACCTGGAGCTAATGTTTGCCGCCACCCGTCTATCCGGCGATTCCAGCTTTTATAAGATAGCCGTTGCTCATGCAAATACAACGATTAAAAACCATTTCAGGCCCGATTACAGTTCGTATCACGTAATAGATTACGACCCTGCAACCGGCGAGGTGCGCCATCGCCAAACACACCAGGGCTTTGCCGATGAATCGGCATGGGCCAGGGGGCAAGCCTGGGGATTGTATGGGTTTACCATGTGTTATCGTGAAACAAAGGATAAGAAATACTTAGCACAAGCAGAGCACATCGCTCAATTTATATTAAACAATCCTACCCTACCTGCCGACAAAGTTCCTTATTGGGATTTTAATGCACCGGGAATCCCTAACGAACCGGGTGATGCATCAGCTGCAGCTATTATGGCGTCTGCGCTCTATGAACTAAGTACTTATAGCACGAATGGGAAATTATACAGAACAACAGCAGATAAGATAGTTAACAGCCTGTCAACTAACTACACAGCCAAGCCGGGCGAAAGCCAGGGATTTATTTTGTTACACAGTACGGGGCATAAACCGGCTAAAAGCGAAATTGATGTACCGATAAGTTATGCTGATTATTACTATTTAGAGGCATTAACCCGCCAGGATAGATTGGCTAAAGGCGAACGCGTTATAAAACAATAGTTACATTACGAGGGCTACCCAACCCTGTTGGGCGCCCTTTTTCCTGGCCCGCTTTTGCTCACTTAATACCTTTTTTATACGGATGGCGTATGCCCAACAGGTACTTTGCCGGATGCCGATCTTTTGCGATAATTGGTAGGAAGATATGGTGCCTTTGCTGCTATATACCAGGTACACTATATAAAAGGCTTTATTGATAGGGATACGGTTGTTTTCAAAAATAGTATTGTGCATTGCCGACTCCTCGTAGCTGCATTTGGTGCAACGGCGGCTATAAAGCACCCTGCCTGCCGAGTAGCTGTCATGCTCGCAACGGATACATTTATAGCCATTTTGCCATTTTAGGTCTGAAAGGAATTTGTTGCAGCTTTCCTGGTCGGGATATTTGGCGCTAAACTCCTCAAAATTCAGTTCGGTTGATAAGGCCCTGGCATCGGTAACTTTTTCAATATCGTCCTTTAGCTTAACGTTATCTTTTGCAAGCAAAATATTCATCCGGTTAATTTCAGCAGCCTGCAACTCCAGCTGGTGGTTACTATTTGCCAGTAATTGATTTTGTTCCTCTATAGTTTGTGATTGCGTTAAGATCTCTTCTGTTTTCTTTACCACCTCTTTGGTTCTTGCTTTAACCTGCAGTTCCAGTTCCTGGTTAATCGTGTCTTTAAGTTTGTTGTTCAGGTGCATTTGATGGATAGTTTCATCAAGCGCTGCGTCTTTTTCTTTCCGCATTATCCGCACCTGGTCGCCAATGGCGAATGATAGGAACAACATCTCGACCACAAAACAAAAACCGATGCTGTAATAGGATAAAAACTCGGGCAAGAAATAGGCGTATCCCAGGGCAGTAATTGCCTTAACTATAAAACCGGTAAACAATACCGCATATGCCAACACAAAGAACCTGGCAGGTTTAAAACCCCGACGGTATATATTTATACCGGCGATAAAGGCGATAGAAAGCGGAATAACCTCTACAAATTTGTAAATGAATAGCCCCTTATTAAACAACAGGCAATACAAGAAGTACACTGTTCTTAAAACAAGTATAGCATTTATGGCATAGTAAAGCCTTGTGGATCTCTCCTTTACCTGTAACAACTCTTTGGTAAAAATCAATGCAAATACACTTACCAGATACATGGCGATGCCATACATATAATCATTTAAAACCGGTGTATCGGGCCATAAATATTGAAATGCTATACCGTCTACACTCATTTCGTACAGCGCTACACATATAATGTATATCACATAATACAGGTATTGCTTCTTTCTTATAGCCGTAAACATCAGCAGGTTATGGAAACAAAAGATCAACACCATCCCATAGAACAACCCAAAGCTGAAATATTCTAATAATGCATACTGGATAAAGTAATCAACCGTACGATACACTATAATTACCTTGACAGGATTTTTTGAGCGAACCTTAAAATAATAGGTATGTTCGCCTTTGGACGGATCAGTAATTAAAAATTCGAAGTTTTTATGAAAATAAAGCCGGTCGGTAAAGTTGGCATTAGCGCCTGACCGTGAGATGTTATAACCACCTTTGCCATCAGGAATATATGCTGTAACGTCATCTGTAGTTTGGTCGAAAAATTCAAAAAGACAGCTTTTTTTAGTAACCGACTCATTAAATCGCACCTTAACGCGGTACCAATAAGCATATTTATCGGTGTTATTGCTTGGATAATAAACCGCGTTAGGTATAAAGTTTGCGTCCAGGCGTTTTATGTCATCAAAAGTTAGCTTATCACTTTTATCTTTAAGATAATTAAGCTCATTGAGTATAAACTTATGCTGTTTAACAGCGGTATCAATAAGCACTACTTGTTGAGCGACAGCTGTTTTGCTCCCAAAAAATACGCACGCAAGAAAAAGCAAGATCTTCAAATCAGGGATACGCATTTGTAGTACTATAAATTGAGCCTAATTGGTTTATAATTGTACTCAAATATAAAGTATCTGATCTTAAAATTTACCGGAAAAACAAATAAGTGATATTGAGAGTGGATCAACAAAGTATTTACAACTAAACAAAAAAAAGCCGCCTTACTTTCGTAAAGCGGCTTCGTAGCCCGTAGGGGAATCGAACCCCTGTTTCTAGAATGAAAATCTAACGTCCTAACCCCTAGACGAACGGGCCATTTCAGGGAATTGCTTCCCTTATTTTGGGATTGCAAAGATAAACCTTAAAAGGGAAATTAAAAATATTCTTTTAAAAAAATATTTTCAGATGTTTTAACGGTGTATTTTGATGGTTGATATTCAAACAAAAACCGCTTTTTATCATTATAAACCTATTAGGTATAAGCTTATCTTTATTAACACATCCACAAGCCATTATCATGAAGCCAAAACAGTATGATGCAATAGTAATAGGCGCCGGGCAGGCAGGCTTACCTTTAGCCAAAAAGTTAGCCAAAGCAGGTAAAAAGGTGGCTTTGATTGAGAAACGCTGGGTTGGCGGCACCTGTGTAAACGATGGCTGCACACCTACAAAAACCTGGGTAGCATCTGCAAAAGCTGCGTATATGGCTGCCAATAGCGGGCCGCTTGGTGTTAAGGTAAAAAGCTACAAGGTTGATATGGCGCTGATAAAAAAGCGTAAGGATGATATTGTGATCCATGCCCGCGATAGTGGCACCAAAAACGCGCAGGAAACCCCAAACCTCGATTTGATATTTGGTGAAGCCGTTTTTACTGACGTTAAAACAGTAGCTATTGCCCTAAATGATGGAGGCACCCAACTTTTAAAGGCCGACTGGATCTTTCTGAACGTAGGCACCAAGACTTTTATACCTGATATTGAAGGACTGGCCGACATAGACTACCTAACATCGACCTCTATTTTAGAACTGGATAAGGTACCGAATAGCTTATTAGTACTTGGCGGTAATTATATAGGGCTTGAGTTTGGGCAGATGTTCAGCAGGTTTGGCAGTAAGGTTACTGTTCTGGAAAAATCGGCAAGGTTGGTGGGGCGCGAGGATGAGGACATTGCAAAAGAAGTGCAAAAGATCCTGGAGCTGGAGAATATTGATGTGCAAACCGGATCTCAGGCCATAAAATTTAAACAGGGAAAAAAAGGTAAAATTACCGCCACAATAAAAAATGCGAGCCACCAAAAAACAGCTAAATTTAGCCACGTACTGGTTGCTGTTGGCCGCAGGCCAAATACAGATACTTTGGGTTTAGATAAAACAGGTGTTAAGTTAGACGACAAAGGCTACATTAAAGTAAACGGCAGGTTAGAAACCAACGTTAAGGGGATTTATGCTTTAGGCGATGTTAAAGGCGGGCCGGCATTTACCCATATATCTTATAACGATTATACCATTGTATACCGCAATTTGATTGAGAAAACAAACTACAACACCAAGGACCGTCCTGTACCTTATTGTATGTTTACCGACCCGCAATTGGGCCGCGTAGGTATTAGCGAACAGGAGGCAAAAGATCAGGGCCTTGACGTTATTATAGCTAAGCTGCCAATGGCCCGGGTGGCGCGAGCGGTTGAAACCGGCGATACCCGCGGATTTATGAAAGCGGTTGTTGACCGTAAAACCAAAAAAATATTAGGCGCGGCAATTTTGGGGCAGGAAGGTGGCGAAATCATGTCTGTATTGGAAATGGCGATGGAGGGTGGCATAACTTATGACCGGATAAGGTATTGTGTATTTGCGCACCCGTTGTATTCAGAGTCATTAAATAATTTATTCATGGGGATTGATGATTAATAGCCGATGATAAAGATCGACCATTTAAGTAAGTCATTCGGTAAGGTAAAAGCGGTAAACGGGATCTCGTTCGAGGTAGCCGAGGGGGAGAACCTTATTCTTTTAGGTACCAGCGGCTGCGGAAAAACCACTACGCTTAAAATGATAAACAGGCTTATTGAGCCAACCGGTGGTAAAATATTTATTAACGGCGAAAATATTATGGAACAGCCGCCCGAGCTATTGCGCCGGGGTATTGGTTACGTATTGCAAAACAATGGATTGTTTCCGCATTATACCGTTGCCGAGAATATCGCTATCGTTCCGCAATTGTTAAAGTGGGATAAAAAACAGATCGAACATCGCGTTAGCGAATTATTAGAGAAGCTGCACCTGGATAAAAAATATTTAAACGTTTACCCTAACGAATTAAGCGGCGGGCAGCAGCAACGCGTTGGCCTGGCAAGAGCATTGGTTGCCGACCCGCCTGTTTTGTTAATGGACGAACCGTTTGGCGCGTTGGATAATGTAACCCGCGCAAAGATCCAGGCCGAGTTTAAGGCGCTGGATGAACTAAAACGCAAAACGATTGTAATGGTGACGCACGATGTGCAGGAAGCTTTTGAGTTGGGCGATCGCATTTGCCTGATGGATAAAGGCAAGATCATCCAAAACGGCACACCGGCCGAGTTGCTATTTAACCCGGCCAATGCTTTTGTGAAAGATTTTTTGAAAGAACAGCGCTTACAGTTGGAATTCAAGGCACTTAAGTTAAACGACATCTGGAAGTACCTTCCATCACAAACGCCTAAGCAAGGCTCGGTTGATATCCATGGGGATATCAGTTTTTGGGCGGCTATTGAAAGTTTTAAGTTTACACAGGCCGAGCACCTGCACATCAAACATCATAAAAAAGATGAGTACCGGTCGGCGGGATTTGAGGAGTTGATGGCGGCATTTTATCAATATAAAAAACATCAGCCGCATGAATGAGCAACAACAAACCTTGTGGCAATTTATGGCCCAGCAAAGCGATAAGCTGCTTACCCAAACCCTGCAACATATCGGCCTAACTTTTATATCCCTGATCATAGCTGTATTGATTGGTTTGCCATTGGGCATTTTTATCGCAAGAAAAAGAAAACTTTCCGGGCCAGTTTTAGGTGTAGCGGGTATATTACAAACTATACCAAGCATTGCTTTATTAGGTTTTATGATCCCGCTTTTAGGTATCGGCGCAAAGCCTGCTATAGTGGCTTTATTGCTTTATGCATTACTGCCCATTATCCGTAATACCTATACCGGCATTACCGGGGTTGACGCGTCGGTAAAAGAAGCCGCAGTTGCAATGGGCATGAGCAAATGGCAAATATTATTTAAAGTGGAACTACCTTTGGCTATGCCGGTAATACTGGCCGGTATCCGTACCGCTACGGTCATTAATGTTGGCGTGGCAACACTGGCATCATATATAGCCGCGGGTGGCTTAGGCGAGTTTATATTCGGCGGCATATCGCTTAATAACACCAATATGATATTGGCCGGCGCCATACCGGCAGCGGCTCTGGCCATTTTGTTTGATTTTTTGCTGTCGCGATTACAAAATCTAAATCTCAAAAAGCTAAAAAATGCCGCTGTAATACTGCCGGTGCTCCTCCTTCTATTAGCCTGCTTTTATTTTATTCCATCAGCCTACAGCGGCAAGCTTACTGCGGGTTTCACGCCCGAGTTTATGGGCAGGCAGGATGGCAACCTGGGGCTGCGCAGCAAGTACGGTCTAAAAATTCATACTATCGTTATCAGCGACGCGGTAATGTATAAGGCTTGTTTTGAAAAAGAGCTGGACGTTATCAGCGGCTATTCAACCGACGGCCGGTTAAAAGCTTACGGCCTGGTGGTTTTGGATGATGATAAAAAGATCTTTCCACCCTATTATGCAGCACCTATTGTTAGGGATGATGCTTTGCAAAAATTTCCTGACCTTGAGAAGACATTAAATCTGCTGTCGGGCAAAATAAATGATAGCGTGATGACAGATTTAAATTACCGTACCGACTATCTTCACCAAACACCGGAAAGGGTGGCAAAAGACTTCTTGGTGGCCAATAATTTATATCAGCCTGAGCGTGGCGGCAGTAGCGGCATTGTGCGAATAGGCTCAAAAATATTTGGCGAGCAGTACATTTTAGCCAGTATGTATACCATGCTGATTAAAGGTTATACCGATTATGATGTTGCTACAAAAACGGGCTTAGGTGGTACAAAAATTTGTTTTGATGCAATGACCAACAACCAGATAGATCTTTACCCTGAATATACCGGCACCGGCCTGCTGGCTATTTTACAGCCGCAGCAAAAAGAGATCGACGCGGTAACAGGCGACAAGGAAAAGACTTATACCTATGTGAAAAACGAGTTTGAAAAACGCTATCATATCAAGTGGTTACAGCCAATTGGGTTTAACAATGCTTATGCTTTAATGATGCGTAAAAAACAAGCCGATGAGTTAGGTGTTAAAACTATAACCAATCTAAAACAATATTTAGAGCGTAAATAACTCTTGATGGAATTACTTGACCGTTATTTTAAAGTTAGAAAGCATACCGAAGCTATTTGCAGTCACCTGCAAACCGAGGATTATGTGGTGCAGCCGGTTGTTGATGTTAGTCCGCCTAAGTGGCACATTGGGCATACCACCTGGTTTTTTGAGACTTTTATACTGAAGCCCTATTTTATGGGGTACCAGGAATATAATACCGAGTACAATTACGTTTTTAACAGCTATTACGAAACCGTTGGTAACCGCGTAATCCGTACCGACAGAGGCAATTTAAGCCGCCCAACCGTTATTGAAATTTACGGCTATCGCGAATATGTGGACGACGCCATGACTAAGTTTTTATGCGCCGACCCATCTGCCGATGTAAAAGAATTATTGATCCTTGGTCTTAATCACGAAGAGCAACACCAGGAACTTTTATTAACAGACATCAAGTATATTTTAGGGCACAACCCGCTGTTCCCTGCTTACAATAAAAACTATGTATCCCCAAAAGTTGACATTAACAATGGCGGATTTATCAAGCTGGATGAAGGCATTTATGAGATAGGTTTTTTGGGTGATGGCTTTTGTTTTGATAATGAATTAAATCGCCATAAAGTTTACCTGAATAGTTTCGAGATCAGCCCTAATTTGGTAACTAATGCCGAATACCTGGGGTTTATTAACGCTGATGGTTATCACGATTTCCGCCACTGGCACGCCGAGGGCTGGGACTGGGTTAAGACCAATAAAATTGAATCGCCGCTTTACTGGCATTTAATCGATAGCGATTGGCATGTTTATACTTTCCATGGTTTAGAGCCATTGCGGTTACATGAGCCGGTATGCCATATCAGCTATTTCGAAGCTTATGCGTATGCCAGTTGGAAAGGCATGCGCCTGCCTACCGAGTTTGAGTGGGAAGCCGCGGCCCCGAGGTTTAGCTGGGGCAAAGCCTGGGAGTGGACCGAAAGCTCTTACCTGCCCTACCCGGGCTTCGCCAAGGCACCGGGCGCAATTGGCGAGTATAACGGCAAATTCATGGTGAACCAAAAAGTATTACGAGGTGCGTCAGAGGCTACATCGCCGGGGCATGGCCGTATTACTTACCGTAATTTTTTCCAGACACATTTACGTTGGCAATTTACTGGCATAAGGCTTGCTAAATAAAAACGCTAACCATTAACCTATGAACCAGACAGCTGCAAAATCTGAAATGTTAGAAGCATCGAAAAACAGCGTGGAAACGTTTTATAACGATGTTATTAAAGGATTATCGGGCACACCAAAGCGCCTAAACTCGATGTATTTTTATGATGCCGTAGGCGATAAGATCTTCCAGGAACTGATGGGATGTCCTGAATATTATCCAACAAATTGCGAAATGGAGATATTTTCGACCAAGACTGCCGCTTTGGGACAATCTATAATGGCCGATGGCGACGCTTTCGATCTGATTGAATTAGGCGCCGGCGACGCAACAAAATCATCCTATCTGCTTAAGTATTTAATAAACCAACAAGCTGATTTTACTTACCTGCCTATTGATATATCAGCCAATGTTATCAACTATCTAAATGTAAAGTTGCCGCTTACCATACCCGGCCTAAAAATAACAGGTTTAAACGGCGAGTATTTTGATATGCTTAAAAAAGCGGCGTCGTTATCAAACAAGCGAAAGGTGGTGCTGTTTATGGGATCGAATATTGGCAATATGCCTATAGCCGAGGCCAATCAATTTTGCAAAGTATTGCGCGAACATTTAAACCCGGGCGATATGGCATTAATTGGTTTCGATCTTAAGAAATCGCCTAAAATTATATTGGCAGCCTATAATGATTCGGAGGGTATAACCAAGCGTTTCAACCTCAACTTATTGTTGCGCATAAACCGCGAACTGAATGGAAATTTTGATGTAAGCCAGTTTGACCATTATGCCACCTACGACCCTGAAACGGGCTCTTGTAAAAGCTATTTAATAAGTTTGAAGGACCAGATAGTAACCATTGGTAAAGAAACTATCCGCTTTATAAAAGATGAGTATATTTATATGGAGATCTCGCAAAAGTTCACCATTATGCAAACCGACCAGATGGCTACCAACACAGGTTTCAGGCCTGTTGATCGTTTCTTTGATATCAAGAAATGGTTTGTTGATGCCGTATGGATGGCGGAGTAGCCTATCGCGACGCGTAAACTACCGGAACTTGCCCTGCCTTTGGCGGGGTTTTTACTTTGCCGAAATGCGGGCAGTTACAATCCTTTTTAAAGATACCGCACGATGTTGTGCCTAATATGGCTACCAACGCTAATATAATAAGTTTACTTTTTAACATGCTTAACTGCTCCAATTGTTACTAATATACTAAACATTCCCATGCCTGCGCCAACTGTATCTGCAAAAAGATCACCCCACTCTGCCCCGCGCCAGGTAAAAACCCATAACTGCAACAGCTCAATTACGCCGCCGTACATCACCGCAATTATCGTTATTACAAACGCCGGGATAAACCATAAAGTATCTGGCCCGTTTGTTCTGATATAGCTATTTCCGCTTAGCACAACCAGCATAAAAAAGAAACCGCAGTGTACCAGCTTATCAAAACCTTCAAAAAACAGATGTGATTTGCCAATGCCTCCAAAATCGGCATTGCACATTATAAAAATAAACAAGGCCCACAAAAATGTGAGCCTGTTATATTTAAAAAATACTTTCATTTAAGTTTACGCGCCTACAAGGCCCTTGTAATCATCGGCAGATAGTAAACCATCTACATCAGCAGCGTTAGCTACCGTTATTTTTACCATCCAGCCTTGTCCGTACGGATCAGAGTTTACCAGTTCAGGCTCGCTGTCTAACGCTTTATTAACTTCGGTTACAGTACCGGTAACAGGCATAAACAAATCTGATACTGTTTTAACAGCCTCAACAGTGCCAAAAACGTCTTCTTTAGCTACCTCTTTACCTACCGAATTAATATCTACATAAACGATATCACCTAACTCGCCCTGGGCAAATTCTGTTATACCTATGGTAGCTACGTTACCTTCTAATTTAACCCATTCGTGGTCTTTGGTGTATTTTAATTCAGCAGGAAAATTCATGTTGTTTAATTTTATTTAGCCAAAAATAAGAAAACTTTATTCAACACGATAAATTAACCACATTAAACCGTATTTTTAGTAAAAATCCTTTTTTCAAATGGAGGAACAGGATTGTTTATAACCAATATATCAACCCAATAATGAAAAAAATAACGCTGCTTTTTGCCGTGCTTTTTGCCGCTGTTTTACTACAGGCATGCCGTGGCAATAATAGCGAGGGGGATGATGACACCACAAATTACGCTGCCGATACCGCAAAAAACGCGAACATTGTTATTGGTAAAGATGACTCCTTATTTGTTACCCAGGTTGCCGAAGGCTGCCTGGCTGAAATTAAAATAGGTTTATTGGCCAAGCAAAAAGGCAGCGACAAGCGCGTGAGAAACATGGGCGCCATGATGGTTAAGGACCTAACCAAAGGCAAGGGTCGGTTAGAGAGGCTTGCCAATTTAAAAAAAATAATACTACCTACCGCAATTGATTCTGTCGACGAAAAATCTATTGCCGAACTGGCGAAAAAAACAGGAAAAGATTTTGATCATGCCTACCTTGATAAGATCCGCGATGATTATAAAAAAGCAATGACTCTTTTCCAGGCTACCTCCAAAAACGCTTACGACCCACAGATAAAACAATTTGCCGCCCGCAATATTTTAACCATCCAAAGGCACCTTGATTTAATAGATGCGGTGCATGGGAGTATGAAGTCGATCTCGCCGCTTCAACATTAATTCAACCTATTTTTGCATAAGCCTTATTAAAACAATAATTTGGCGCAATATTACAGCTATAGCAAATGTCAGCACCTATTGTTACCGGTTTATTGGCTTACGGCATGTCCGGAAGGATCTTTCATGCCCCTTTTTTAAGCACCAACCCGCAGTTTAAATTAAAAGCGGTGGTTGAGCGCAACCAGAAAAAAATGGCAGCGCATTACCCTGATATTGTTAGCTATGGTTCGGTTGAAGAGATTTTGGCTGATGGGGAGATAGAACTGATCATTGTAAACACCCCCAACTTCACCCACTTTGATTTTGCTAAACAGGCGCTAAACGCGGGCAAGCATGTTTTAATTGAAAAACCGGCCGCCGGCAATGTTGCCGAAATAAAAGAATTGTTTGATATAGCCCGTGCAAACAACCGCCAGGTTTTTGGTTATCAAAACCGTAGGTGGGACAGCGATTTCCTATCATTAAAAGAAGTGATTGAAAGCGGGCGGCTGGGGCGCTTAACCGAAGTTACTTTACGTTACGACAGGTATAAACCGACCCTTAACCCTAAACCGTTTAAAGAAACCAAAGAAACGCCTATAAACGGAATAGTATACGAGTTAGGCCCGCACCTGATTGACCAGGCCATTCATTTATTTGGTAAGCCTTTAGCGTTTGATAAGTTTATAACCATCCAGCGCGAATTATCAGAAGTGCCCGATTATGTAAATTATCGCTTAGTTTATCCTGCGGGGCTGGTAGTATATTTAACATCTGGCCTTCTAATTGCCGACCCATTGCCTGCATTTGTGGCACATGGCACTATTGGCAGTTACAGTAAATACCGTTGCGATGTACAAGAGCCGCAGTTAGATAAAGGCATGTTGCCTACTGATGATGCTTACGGCGTTGAGCCGATTGGTATGGAAGGCAAATTGGTTACCGTAGGTGCCGATGGCGAGAAAGCCATTGAGTTTGTGCCGGCTATAAAAGGCGATTATGCTAATTTATTTTACGCAGTCTATCACACCATCCGCGAAAACGCGTTATATCCCATAACAGAAGAACACATGGCCTGGCAAATGGAATTGCTTGAGGCTTAATTTTATACATACAATGAAAAAACTTATCTTATTATTTAGCTTAATTATAGCTGCCGGCTGTACCCGCGCCCAAACCAATGATGCTCCCGGTGCTGCTATACCTCCTTATAAAATCTTAACAACTGATAGCGCCTGGGCCACCCCGGCTAATCTGAAACATAAAAAGACGGTATTGATCTATTTCTCGCCCGATTGCCCGCATTGCCAGCATTTAACTATGGATATGCGCCAAAAAATAAAACAATTAGGTGATGCACAGATCATGATGATAACCTGGTCGAACAATTACGACATCCGTGCCATTAAAAACTTTGTGCGTGATTTCGACCTGAAAAAATATCCTAATATCCACGTTGGAACCGAAGGCTATACGTACCTTATACAAAAATATTTTAAGATAGAAACTACACCATATGTAGCTGTTTACGGTAGTAACGGTAAACTAAGCAAGGCATTCCGCAAACAACCCGAAATTGGGGATGTGTTAAAGGCGGTCAAAAATGCTGATAAGAGCAGGGGCTAATTAAGAAGCTTTGACAATTTTTAAAAAGCTGTCAAAGCTATTGCTCCCATATTAACTTACTGTTGTTGCTGCTGCTGTTGCTGGATCATTTCCATATAACGTTGGTAGCTATTTTTCGCAACGTTAGTTACGGCAGGCTTGGCCTCCGGTGTTTTTTCTTCTGCCAATTCGTAGTTAACCAATCCGTCATCATCAACAGTTACTGCAACTTCGAGAGTATGGCCTGACGAGCCCTTATAAACCCCTTTTACAGGCGAGCAATCCATAAAATTACGGCCCACTGCCAGGCGCACATGATTCTCATTTGCAATGATGTTATTGGTCGGGTCGAGGCCCAGCCAGCCATAATCGGGAATAAAAGCCTCGGCCCAGGCGTGTGTGGCACCTTCGCCGCGCATGCCGTTTTTATCTGTACAGATATAACCGCTTACATATCTTGCCGGTATCTTTATCATCCGCAGCATTTCTGTTAAAATATGTGCAAAATCCTGGCAAACGCCGGCCTTTAGCTTCCAGATCTCATCAAGCGTTGTTTCAACCGTGGTAACGCCTTTTATATAGTTAAAGTTTTTATATACGTATTCGCAAAAACGCACAGCAACATGGTAAGGAATATCACCAGTACCCTTAAGCTCGTCAACCAGTGTTTTTAACTCTTCAAAACCTTCAAAATATTCCTGCCTTAAAAAATCAATAAAAGGCACCATGTATTGCAGGGGTTTCAGATCCTCCCATTGCTGTGCCGGGAAAATATCATTCACCGGAAACGGGCGGTGTTTGGTACTTACCAATATTTTTGAACTGATAATCAACACCGAGTGCGGATCGCTATAGGTAAAGCTGCCTACTTCGTTGCCATAGTAGTCGGTATGCTTATCAACAATGGGGTTTCCGCTTACAGTAAGCTCCTGTTTCAAAACATCCTGGAACTCGTCTTTTATCGGGTACAGGATGATCTGGTTGGCGCTGTCGCGCACCGGGCTGTCATAAATATACCTGGTAATATGTTGGATCTCAAATTCGGGCATGGTATTAATTATTTAATTTGATGATTTGAGAATTTGAAAATTAACTAATAACAGCATTTTCAAATCTTCAAATTCACACATTTTCATATTTACGAGTTTGCAAAATAATGTTCACTCAATGCATTGGCTATGCCATAAAGCTCGCCACGGATCTGGGTTAAAAAAGCATGTAAACCTTCCTGCCTGATAGTTTTTACCGAGCTGTATTTAATACGGCTTTGCAAGCGGCCGATTTTAAAGGTCATGTCCCTGAAATCGTCCATATTGCTATCATTTTGCAGCCGCTCAAAATACCGTTGGATGTTGTTTACCGAATAAATAACAGAACGCGGGAAGTCATTATTCAAAACAACCTGCTCCAACACGTTCTCGGCCTCAAACCCTTCGCGGTATGTCTTTAAATAAAGCTCATATCCCCCCAGTGAGAGCAATAAATGCTTCCAGTAGGTAGTATCGGTCAGCAAGTCGGGATTATCGCTTATAGAGCCGAATTTGGTGTCCAAAATATCCACCGACTGGATAGCGCGTTCCAGGTACTTGCCAATATTCATAAAGCTTCGGCCCTCGCCACGCTCCATGGTTATTTCAACAGTACCATAGTAAAGCATTACCTGTTTTATCAAAACGTCAAGCACGCTTATCGGGTCCTCGCGTTGTAAGGCACGCTCAAGCTTGGTATCTTTTACGGTATGGTAATATTCATTAAGGCATTGCCATAAATCCTTGGTGATGTGCTCCTGCACACTACGCGCGTTTTCGCGGGCAAGGGTGATGATGTTTAATACCGAGTTAGAGTTACTTTTACCCATCACCATATATTTTAATACGGCGCGGCTATCATTACCAAGGTTCTCTCCCTCCTCGTCTTCCAGTCCGGCAAATATGCGGATCACCGGCTCCCAGGTAAACTCCTGTATAGCATCCTGCGATGAAGCATAGTTTATTTTAAGCATCCGCAGCATACCATCGCTACGCTCAATGTACCGGCTTTGCCAATATAAACTTGCTGCTACTCTACTTAACATATAAGCCCCCTAACCCCCTAAAGGGGGAACAATTATGGTTTATTTCTTTTATTAGTTTGTTCATATTACTCTGCACTATTACTCCCCCTTTAGGGGGCCGGGGGGCTATGCCAGTACCCATGTATCCTTACTGCCACCACCCTGCGAGCTGTTTACTACCAGCGACCCTTCTTTTAATGCTACGCGGGTTAAGCCACCTGGCACAATCTCAATGCCGTCCGGTCCGCATAGGGCGTATGGCCTAAGGTCGATACGGCGTGGTTTAAGTTCGCCCTGCATATAACATGGCGCTGCCGATAAACTTATGGTTGGCTGCGCGATAAAGTTGCGCGGCTCTTTTATGATCTCTTTTTTATAGTCGTCAATCTCTTCTTCGGTTGCGGCATGGCCCATCAGCATGCCATAACCGCCGCTGCCGTTGGTGCGTTTAACTACCATGTTGTTAAGGTTTTTGAATACGTGCTCGCGCTCGTCGTCATTACCTAACTGGTAAGTGGGTACATTCTTCAATATTGGCTCTTCGTTTAAGTAATAGCGGATCATATCGGGCACGTAGGTATAAACCGCTTTATCATCGGCTACGCCATTACCTATGGCATTTACTATCGCTACATTACCTTTACGATAAGCGCCCATAATGCCCGCCACACCTAACATACTGCTTGGGTTAAATACCAGTGGATCTAAATACTCATCATCGACCCGGCGATAGATAACATCAACCTGCTGCAAACCGATAGTAGTTTTCATGTATACCTTATGGTTATTCACCACCAGGTCGCGTCCCTCAACCAGCTCTACACCCATTAGACGGGCCAGCGTGGTATGCTCAAAATATGCTGAGTTATAGATCCCCGGACTTAACAGTACAATATTAGGATTGGCTATTTGCCTTGGCGATAACGCAAGTAGGTTTTTATATAAGATGGATGGATATTCGGTTACGCTGCGTACACCGCATTGCGGTAGCAGATCGGGGAATAAGCGCTTGGTTATCTCGCGGTTCTCCAACATATAACTTACACCTGATGGGGTACGCAGGTTATCCTCCAATACATAAAACGTTCCGTCAAAATCACGGATCAGGTCAATGCCCGATATATGCACATAGATATCATAAGGTACATTAAGCATGTACATTTCTCGCAGGAAATGCGGGCACGAGTAGATAATATCAATAGGCACAATACCATCTTTTATGATGAATTGGTTATGATAGATATCCTTTAGAAATAAATTGAGTGCGTTAAGACGTTGTTTAATCCCCTTCTCTACAAAGGCCCACTCGGCAGCGGTTATAATGCGTGGGATAATATCAAACGGGAAGATCTTTTCAATACCCTCGCCGCTGTTGTAAACCGTAAAGGTTATACCCTGGCTCATAAAAAGCCGCTTAGCAAGTTCCTCTTTCTTATTCAGATCCTCAGCTGATTCTCTTGAAATGTATTCAATTACCTTACGGTAATGGTCACGCACGTTGGCATCAGCTCCATACATCTCGTCCCAAACGCCACTTATCGGGCTATATTTATCAAAATAAGCTGATTCCTGCATGAAAATTTTAGGTTAAAATAGTTTTTTGTTAACCGGTTGTATTATAAAGATGTAATATATAAACTGTTTTTAAATAAATGCAAGTTTTTTTGAAAACATTACAATTTTTATTGAACTATTTTGTGAAATTTACTATAAAATAGTTAAAAATCAACAAATTTTTGATATTATTTATCAAATAATTTGAATTTACGCAAAGCACAAAATGCTTTTTTAAAGAAAACTATTGATTAAACAAAAGACCGATTGACTGAAAACAATACGACGATAAAGTAACAATAAAAAGGCTAACATGTTTAGTGGTATTAAACATGTTGAAGGTTAGGCTTGAAAACCGTGCTAAGTACTTCAACTGTTACAGCGTGTTACAAGTGTTTCAGGTGTTATGCCTGTTTCTGTAACAGTGTAACAGTAGAGCGACTAAACGCGCTGTATTAAAAACCGAATAACCTCATCCTCTGTCCCCACAAATGGCCCCGGCGACATGGTTTTAAGCCCGGCCATAGCTGCTGCAAATTCGCCGGCTTGTTGTATCTCCGCGCCTTTTTTAATGCGTTGGTATAAATAGCCCGCCATATAGGTATCGCCACAACCGGTAGCATCTACCACTAATTGCGGAAGATAAGCGGGTATCTTATAGAAAACACCATCGCTGTAAATTACAGAGCCCTGGCTTCCGTTTGTTATAACAGCTTCTTTAACGCCTAAATCAGCAAGGAACCTTACGCCTTCTTCTACTGTACTGTAACCTGATAATGCTGCCAGTTCGGCAACATCAGCTTTTAAAATATCAATATATTGCAACGCGTTCAGCTTGTCGGGCCAGTCAGTCAGGAAAACTTTTTGTTTAACCACTTTACGCAAATAACCCTGCGCATCTAACGATATCGAGCCTTTGGCAGATAGTGTCTTTATAAAATCAGTAGTAAAATCCCCGGCTAAAAGCGGACCCAGGTGAAATACTTTCGCCTCAATGTCTAACAGCTGCTCCATTGTGAATTCATCAGCTATCTGCAATACATTCTGTGTGCGCTCGTCCTGGTTCTCGCCGTAAATGTTCTCAAATATTACCGTATGGGTGCTGGGCTGTACTCTTACTTCGATGTTTTTGTTACGCAGGTGGTCTACATACTCCATCTCAGAAGCACCAAGTGCCGTTACCAACACATATTTTACGTCGAGCTTATTTACGGCGCATGAAAAATAGAGAGCAGTTCCGCCCGGCATGTGCATAACGCCTTTGGTATTAACAATTTTATCAGAGGTAATATGCCCAACGCAACAAATATCATACATAGCGGGCAAGATAAGGATTTTGAATTATTCTGTAATAGCCAGTGGCAAATTGTAACATATATATTATACCGTTTAAAGTTTAGTTTTTTAGTCTAAATTTATCATAACCAATTTTACGCCCAAGAGTTTATAAAACATGAAAAGATTTTTACCCCTGGCGATCTGTGCCCTAATACCATCGTTATTATTCGCACAGCAATGGCAGCCAAAAAAGGCCGCTTTGATGAGCAAATTTGCAAAGGACGTTAACCCGAACAGCGTATTACCGGAATATCCGCGCCCGCAAATGGTACGCGCCAAATGGATGAACTTAAACGGTTTATGGCAATACCAACCCGGCGCTCCCGGTGATGCCCTGCCGACCGGCAGGCTATCATCAAACATATTGGTGCCGTTTGCGGTTGAGTCGGCACTATCCGGCGTAATGGAGGCGCATGATCGTTTATGGTACCGCCGCAGTTTTACCGTACCTGCCACCTGGAAAGGCGAGAACATTTTGCTACACTTTGGCGCCGTTGATTTTGAAAGCGAAGTTTTTGTAAACGGCAAAAGCATGGGCGTGCATAAAGGTGGGTATGATCCTTTTAGTTATGACATCACATCGGCCATTACGGCATCCGGTCCGCAGGAAATTACCGTTCGTGTTTTTGACCCTACCGATCTTGGCGGATTCCCCAGAGGTAAGCAAACCTTAAAACCTGGTGGCATCATGTATCAGTCGGTAACCGGGATCTGGCAAACCGTTTGGTTAGAGCCTGTACCTAAAGCGGGTATTAACAATATTAAGATAGTGCCTGATATCGATAAAGGAGTTGTTAAACTTACTGTTACTGCAGACGGTGCATCAACTATAAGCATTACTGTAAAAGATGGCGCTAAGGTGGTTAAAACGATGACTGCAAAAGCTAATACTGAGGTGAGCGTGCCGGTACCTAATGCCAAATTGTGGTCGCCGGATAGCCCTTTCTTATACGATCTTGACATCGCAGTAATGAAAGGCGCAACCAAAGTTGATGCAATTTCAAGCTATTTCGGGATGCGCAAGATCTCTGTCGAAAATGACGGGGGTTATAAAAAACTGTACCTGAATAACAAGTTCCTGTTCCAGGTTGGACCGTTAGATCAGGGATTTTGGCCGGATGGTGGTTATACCGCACCCACCGATGCCGCTTTGAAATACGATATCCAAAAAACCAAAGATTTTGGCTTTAACATGATCCGTAAGCACATTAAGGTTGAGCCATATCGCTGGTATTATTGGGCAGATAAATTAGGTTTGATGATATGGCAGGACATGCCTTCGCCAAACTCATATGTTGGCCGTGGGTTTACCGCACAGCCGGTGGATACCACCGAATTCCGCAGTGAATTAGCGCGATTAGTGAAAACACATTGGAACTCGCCTTGTATTGTTACCTGGGTTACTTTTAACGAGGGACAATCGCAGCGCGCTCAAAATACACCATCGCTGGTTAGCATGGTTAAGCAAATGGACCCATCGCGACTGGTTAACCAGGCCAGCGGCGGCGAATGGTACAATGCAGGCGATTATTTGGATGTACATAGTTACCCTGACCCGGATGCATTACCAAGCACAACGCAAGTTGTTGCCAATGGGGAGTATGGCGGTATCGGTTACATTATACCGGGACATACCTGGTCGCAGCGCCCTACTTATATCATGATAGATAAATTGAAGGATTATACCGATCTGTATCATTCTTACTCGCGCGACCTGGCATTCCTGAAAACAACCCGTGGTTTAAGCGCCGCGGTTTATACCGAGACTACAGATGTTGAATCAGAGCTGAACGGCTTGCTTACCTATGACCGCGAGGTTGTAAAAGCTCCCGAAGCCACCATTAAAGCATCAAACGACCTTGCCATTAAAGGCAGCGTAACTTTAACAACCATATTACCAACATCGCAAATGGAGGGCCGCAACTGGAAATACACTTTCGAAAAACCTGATACCGCCTGGTTAACGCCTGCATTTAATGATGGTGCCTGGCAATCGGCAGTGGCAGGATTTTCTTCAAGAATAAGAAGGGACCTACGCGCTAATGTGCCAAATGTCGTCCGCCCTACGCCTACACCAACGGGGGTACGTACCATTTGGACCGGCAAAGATATCTGGATGCGCCAGGAGTTTACGGCAGGCAGTGTAGCCAGTTTGAAAGATCTGGTATTGGTTATCCGCCACCAGGATAATTGCGATGTATACATTAACGGCGTTAAAGCCGCCAGCATAGCGGGGCATTCGCGTAATTATACTATCGAGGATATTAACGATGCAGGCAAAAAGGCTTTTTTGCCCAATGGCAAAAACGTTATTGCTATTCATGCGCATATTGACGCAGGCGCCAATCGCGCAGGATACATTGACGCAGGTATTTCTGTAGTAAATATTAAGTAACCTTAACTATCCAATTGAAAAAGCGTCCAGATGATTTGGGACGCTTTTTTATTGCCAGTAATTGCCGGACATGATGATCATGTTTAACAGCTTGATACTATTATCGTAATAATCATAATCTTTTAGCCTGAAGCCGACCAGGTAATCCCAAACATGGTTTAGCCATATTTGGTTCTTAGCATCAACCATTGCAGATACTCCAAAAGGCGCTACAAAGCTTAACGCTTCAAAATAACGGCCTTTAATATCATTGCCGGCTAAGGTGTACCCTGCAGAAAGGTTGTAGGTATCATTATTAGTAGTCTCTCTTATCCAGCTGTTTATTTTGGTGACTATATTTTTTGAACGCTTATCGCCCGTCAGCAAATAATCAGTAGCTATGCGCCAGGGTACGCGGCAAGCATTGTAATTATATTGGCCATCATACTTATCCTCCAAAAAATGTGGCCCGGCAGGCTTCGGTTTTTTGTTTAGGTTGATGATAAAATCGGGCAATAACCCTGCATCGGAGCTATAATTAACCTGCATATAATCAAACAGCTTGTACCCTGCATTAATTACTTTACCCCATCGTTCGTCATGCGTTGCCTGTTGAAATGCTTTAAAATGGGCCGGCATAAAATCAGACGACCGCGTAGCGAAGTAATCCTTACTTTCTTCCTCAATACCATCACTCAGCAAAACCGAGCAGGTTTTAGGATTGATCTCATACCGCATAATCGCGTCTATCCTAACTTTAGCTTCCCGCAGGTAATTGATCGGCCCCTTATCGCCCCATTGTTTCGAAGCCAATAACAGCGAATAAGCAATGTCCATATCACCATCTGTTGCCGACGTTTTGTCAAGGTCCGTTCCGTTGGTTTTTTGCGCCCATGCCATTAGATATTTGCTCCGGCCACTTGGGTGTGCCCGGGCATATCTGAATAAATTATCATAGGTGGCTTTGGCATTTATATCATACCCAGCCATCAATACGGTAATTATCATTCCATAGCCCTGCCCTTCGGACACACATTGCTTACCGCCCTTTCCCTCAAACCAGGTATAACTTTGGGATTTGCCTGGTACGTTTTTTATAAAGCGGATTTTCCATTGGGTGTAGAAACTTCTTACCGTATTATCCAGTTGTAATTGGCTGATATGGTCTGGCTTGACAGTACCCGTAAAATAGCGTGTGTGTTGCGGAAACGGCTTCGCGATCTGCTGCGCATTCGCCCAACTAATCCAGGATAATATTATAGCTAAACACCTAAATCGCATTTTTTAAAAATACTTTATTTGTCGCAGTATGGGGTATAATTTCCCACATTTTGCAGTTAAAGGCAACAGTCCCAAAATACCAGTCGATGTTTTGAACCTGAAAAGCATGAATTTATTCCTGGAGCCTTATTTGTTTGTATTTACGTATCAAATAAAAAGACTATGAGAAAAATGTTCAGATTTGACCTGGCCTGGGTTATCCTGTTTTTGGTTGCGTTCGCCTTAATTGCTTTAAACTTTATGGAAGAAGAAGGTGCCCGTAACTTGTTTGCAGGTATAGTGTTAGCGGTATGCGCTTTAATGTTCATAGGTGCAATGTTATTGCGTGGCCTTATGGATAGGATAGGATAACAAAATATAACTATTTAATACCCCTGTTATGGGCCTGCGAAAGTTTTTTCCGGGCCTTTTTTATTGCTTTTGTTTTGCCCAACAAGTTAAAAATCACCATCTTTAGGAAACCAGATCATAATTAAAATGAAAAGTGTATTTAACCCCGCCGATGTTGCCGAACTTATTGACCGGATCAATAAATTAACCCCCGAAACCAAACCCGGATGGGGCAAAATGACTGTCGAGAAAATGCTTGCCCATTGCAACGTAAGTTACGAGATGGTGTACACCGATAAGCATCCAAAGCCAAATGTGTTTATGAAATTTATTTTGAAGGTATTGGTAAAGGAAAAAGTGGTAGGACCGCAGTCTTATAAACATAATAACCCAACCGCCCCGGCTTTTTTAATTAAGGATGAGCGGAATTTTGAAACTGAAAAGAAACGTTTAATAGATCACTTAAACCAAACACTTGAATTGGGCGAGGCACATTTTGATGGCAAAGAATCGCACTCGTTTGGTAAACTATCACTCGGCGAGTGGAATACCATGTTTTACAAACACCTCGACCATCATTTAACCCAGTTTGGAGTTTAGGTTAAAGTCTACTCAAACAAAATAATTTAAAATGTTTTATATTGTTGATCGTCTACATTAACAGCAACAATTAGCAGAGCATGAAAATCAAAGTTATTATTACGGGCGCCACAGGGATGGTAGGCGAAGGTGTGTTATTACATTGTTTGGCTAACGCCGATGTAGCCGAGGTGCTAATTGTTAACCGTAAACATTACGATAAACAACACCCCAAGCTAAAGGAATTGCTGATACCCAATTTTATGGACCTTAACAAAGTAACCGACCAGCTAACCGGTTATGATGCCTGCTTCTTCTGCGCCGGGGTAACATCCGTTGGCAAGAAAGAGCCTGAGTACACCCATCTTACCTATGACATCACCCTAAACTTTGCCGAAGCTGTAGCAAAGCTTAACCCGGACATGGTGTTTACCTATGTATCCGGCAGCAGTACCGATAGTACCGAACAAGGCTCTGTAATGTGGGCACGCGTAAAGGGCCGTACCGAGAACGCTTTGTTTAAACTACCTTTTAAAAAGGCTTACGCTTTCCGCCCCGGCATTATGAAACCTGTTGACGGACAGCAAAGTTTAAAAGGCGCTTATAAATGGTTTATGTGGCTATACCCTGTTGTTAATTTTCTGGCACCGAAAGCTACATTGACGCTGCATGAGGTTGGGCAGGCCATGATAAATTGTGTTACTAAAGGATATGATAAACAGGTGTTGGAGATTGGGGATATAAGGGCTGCGGCGAAGGCTTAGCGATTATTTAGTCGCCAGGTAGTAATCAACAGGTAAAACAAACTCGCACTTTTGGGCAATAAGATAATCCAGGATCTTGTTAAACTCCGCAATACGCGCGGCATCCCACATATTTGGATGGCCCTGTAGCACCATTAGGTCTTTATACTTGCTTTTGTATTTCTTATAGTCGGCTACAAAATGGTCATAGTTAACCTGGCCGGTTGTTATTTCCATCTCTACCCGGTTATTATAGTTCTTAATAACGGCCGGCAAATCGGCAGTAACATTACCGAATAAGAATACCCGGTAATCCCCCTGTTCGCCTAATACTTTATTGGTGATCGAGTCGCTTGCATTATATGGCGCGCCAAAGGTGTGCATGGTTACGCCCAGTAGCCTTTTTACCCGTGCCTGCGCTTTTATTAAATGATCTTTCTGAAAATCATAACCTGTGCCTTTAAACTCCATGTTGTTGGCGGGTGGGTTGTTGTTAGAATGATTAAAGCCGTGGTTCCAGATCTCGAATAGCTTCTCGCCATAATCGTTGGTTGCGGCCAGGTATTTCTCATAAGCCGTTCCCGCAGTCGAATCTAATTGGGCGGCAATTACGCCTAACCCAGCTTTAATTTTACGCTGAACCAAAATGTCGATTACAGGTGCTGCAGTACTACGGCCGTTGTGGCTGCCCAAGTCATCCAATTTTATTATGATACGGGGTTGGGCAATCGCACCGCCTATAGATAATGCCAGAATAAAAATAAGCGAGGTTTTTCTGACAATGTTTCTTATTCTCATATTTCGCTTATTATAATTTTAACCTTTCATTGCCGTCGGCTTTAGCCGACGGAACAATATCTAATATTAAAAGGCTTTAGCCAAACCGCTTCGGTTTGGCTAAAGCTGATATCTTGATTTATTCAAACCGTTGGCTGAAGCCAACGGCAATGTAAAGAGCTTCTATGAACTTAACTTATTATCACTTTTTAGCAAAACTTGCAGCAGCTGCACTAAGTTGTTCAGCAGATAGCTTATTGCCCGCATTGCCTATCACAATGCGATATTTAAAAGTAACCGATTCGCCTTTTTTCAGGGTCAGGTTCTTTTCAGACTTTCCATTGGTAAAGATCTTTTCGCCCAACGGATTTGCCGCAAAAAGGCCATACCCACGGGCATGCCAAAAGGTAGGGTAGTTAGGGTTTTGCGGATGATCGATCATTGCAATGCTTATCATATCGTTACCCATTTTGCCATATACCAGGCACCAGTTACCGCGGGTGCTCCAGGCGGCATCGCCTTCTTTGCCTGCACTGGTCAGGTAGTTACCGTTGGCTAAGGGGTCGGTACCCCCTTTTACGATGGTTACAATACCTTTATCATCAGTAAATTTTTGATCTTCTTTAGTTGGCATTTGCAATTCGTGCGCCAGGCGCAGGCCAAGCATACCGTCTTTAGCATCGTTAAATTTAGCGTCCATAACCGCTTTTAAGGTAGTTATGCGGTCAATAACACGTTGGCTACCGGTACCGCTAAATTCAAACCGGGTAGTTTCTTCCAATATAACTTCTTTAGCCTGATTTGTCCAGTTGGCGTGATAGGTTAAGCTGCCGGTAGTGCCGTTTTTGGTTTCTAAAATTTTATCGGTACGAATCCAACCATACTGGTTTTTTTTGGCCGCGGGTATGGCGTAGCTATTGTTCCAGAAATCAAGTCCGTTCAGGTTCTCATAATTAAACCATAAGCCTATATGATGCGGGTGATCTGTAGCGTCGCCTGCCCTTTTATCTAACGGAAAACTGCGGGTAACAACCGTTCCATTAGCCGCGTGCAGCGGGTAAAGCACCGGTTTCTCTAACGTATCCGGATATAAAAAGCTGGTGAAAGGCTTTCCTCCTATCAATACATCAACCTTTTTATCTTTTGCTGATTTAACTAACGTTACCTGCTGTTGTTGCGCAATAGCTACGGTTGACATTGCTGTCATCATGATGGCTAAGGCCGTTTTTCTGATCTGGATCATTTTAAAAACATTGGGTATAAAATAATGAGTGCCGAATGTCATTAGAACTTCGGCACTCATATTCAATATAATAATTACTTAATATTTAAACACTTTGCCGCCTACCATTACTTCCTGGGTAGCTTCGTCAAAAGTAGCTTTTTGGCCGGTATGCGCTGCGGCATTGGTCATTATAAGCGCTATAGCGTGGCTGTATCCTGCTTCAACAGGCGCGTTAGGCTGTTTACGGCTGCGTACACATTCCATCCAGTTACGTACGTGGTTTGATGTTAATGCGTCGCCACCGGTATTAGCTGATGTAACTACTTTTTCAGTATTTTTCAGGCTGATCTCCGGCAACAGGTTAGCTTTCATACCCATGGCTTTAGCCATCTTTTCGGTAAGGCCTCCTTTGGGGGTCACTTTATTTGTCACCAGGTTTAGTTCGCCGCCATTTGAGTAATATAATTCAGAAGGATCATCATCACCATTATGCATACGCGAGGAGAATGTCACCTGGAATCCTGAGGACGGATCGTTTGCAGGACCATAATCAAAAGCAGCGTTAATGGTATCCCAGTTACGACGGCCGTCTTTCCACATGTAAATGCCGCCGTTAGCTGTTACGCTGCGCGGGTGTTTTAAACCGCTAAACCAGTGTACCGTGTCTATCTGGTGGCTCATCCATTGACCAGGCAAGCCTGATGAATAAGGCCAAAACAAGCGGAACTCTAAATATTTACGCGGATCGAATGCTTCGTACGGGCGGTTCATTAACCAGCGCTTCCAATCCGTATCTGATTCTTTTAACTGGGGAACAAGTTCCGGTCTTCTCCAGCGTCCGGGCTGGTTTACGTTCCACGTCAGCTCAACCATAGTTATCGGCCCAAACTGGCCCGATTTTATGAACTCATCAGCTGCATGGTAATTAGCACCGCTGCGGCGCTGCGAACCTATCTGTACTATTTTACCAGTTTCTTTTACCGCTTTTAGTGCAAAACGGGCATCTTCCATGGTTTCGGCGAATGGTTTTTCACAATATACATCGCAACCTGCGCGTACTGCTTCTGCACAATGACGTGCATGCTGAAAATCGGCAGTGCTCATAAACACAGCATCTACCGCTTTGGCACCATACATTTCCTCGTTATTACGATATGCTTTAACTGTGTTATCCATTTTTTTACTCCAGGCGGCGGCACCTTCTTCGCGGCGCTTGTTCCAGATATCTGATACAGCCACTACTTCAAAGTTTAGCTCTTTGTAATGGTTCATGAAGCACGGCATATGCGAACTTTTATGACGATCAGAAAAGCCAACAACGCCAACCCGCACGCGGTCGTTAGCGCCAATAATACGTTTATAGCTTTTGGCACTGAAGCCGGTTTTGGCAAGCATTACTCCGGCACCTGCAATTGATGCCTGCCTGATGAAAGTACGACGTGATTTTTCCATACGGATCAAATAATTTGGTAAAATTGGTTATGCCCCGTATAACGGGGTGGTTTTCAAATATCAATTAAAATAACTAAAAAAGGATAGTTTATACTTAAAAGTTATGCATACGATTGCGTAACAATATTATTTAGACACCCTTATTAACAACACCCCATGCGGCGCAACTTTACCGCCTACTGTTGAGCCTGCCGCAACAATTGGCTGCTGGCTCCATACATTACGATATTTATGGTAACCTGCTAAAGCGGGATCATTCTTAGTAAGCGATAGGGTTTGATATTTATCAGTTAAATTAAACAAGCCAATAGCTTTGCTGCCATCTTTCAGTTCTTTAACCCATACCTGGTAATTATCGTTCTTGATATACTGGCGGGCGCTTTTGCCTAATGCGTCCTGGTTAACGGCTAATACTTCGTCGTTGGTAAGCAGGCTTAACGTAAACCTGTCTAAATTACCCATATCGCAACCAATTAACAGCGGCGATGCCAATAAGCTCCACAAGCTGATGTGCGTATATTGCTCATCAAAAGTAAGGCGGCTGTTATGCAGGCTCGGGCCCCATCCAACTTTACCAACAACCAGCATATCAGGGTCGTTAAAATGGCCCGGACCGGCAAGTGGCGCTGCTTTATCCTGGTTAAAACCTATACCCGACATACTTGTCCAGGTATCAACTATATCGCCTGTTGTGCGCCAGCTGTTACCGCCGGCTTCGGCACCCCAGTTCCACACGCTGCCCATCCCATACTGGCAAAAGCTGTAAAGGATATCGCGGTTAGCCTTGTTAAGCGATGCACGCATTACCTGGTAAGGCTTTTTCATTTCGTCCAGATTAGGGTTTCTTGGCGCAATTTGTCCGTACGAGCACCAATCATATTTTAAATAATCAATACCCCAATCGGCATAGGTTAAAGCATCATCATCCTCATGCTTATAACTGCCCAAATAGCCCCCACACGTTTTCGGGCCTGGAGATGAGTAAATACCCATACGCAAGCCCAAGCCATGCACATAATCTGTAAGCCCCTTCATATCCGGGAACTTACTGTTGGCAACAATTTTGCCGTCAGGGTTACGCGTCTCAGCTTCCCAGCCGTCATCAATATTAATGTACCCCCAGCCGTGTGCTGCCAGGCGTTCAGCCATTTCGCGGGCAGATATGCGCACTTTTTCATCATTTACACTAAGGCCCCAGGCGTTCCAGCTGTTCCAACCCAAAGCGGGTGTAAGGCCTATGTTATCGCCAATAGCTAACGTGAATTTTTTGGTATTGGTGCCAAATTTGTTGCTAACTGTAAATGTAAGCGGGTAGTTACCGGCCTTAGCCACAACACCGGTAATGATACCTGTTTCAGGATCTAATTTTAACCCCGATGGTAAGCCGGTTGCTTTGTAAGTTAACGGCGTTCTGCCCGTAGCGGGTATTAAATACAATACCGGGTGGCCGGGGCGTACTCCAAATATATCAGCGCCGTTTATGCGCGGCACCCTTGATACTGCCGGTGTTAATATATACGGTGTAGTTTCTGTTTGCGATAACTCAACGCCCGTTTTTGTGTCCTTAAAGGTATATTTTACCAGGTATGATTTCTTTTGCGATGGGGCAAACATAAACCACCACATAAATGGCTTACCGTTAGTAAAATGTGCTGTATCTGTCTTTTTAGTGACTATTACTTTGTTGGTTTCCGGGTCGGTAACGGTAAGCGAGAGTGTGCCGTTATACAGGTAGTGGTTTTTTGAAACCAATTGTATGGACTTACCTAATGAATTCTTATCACCATAGCTAAAGTCTTTACTGGTATCAAACATTGTCCCTTCCATAATATCGCTCATGCGGATATTATACTCCGACGCTAAACCATAAACGCCGCCATCGCCGCCGGTATCATAAACACGTATAGCTAATACGTTGTCCTTATCCCATTGTACGGCAGGGTTATTTGCCGCAACCACATAGCTGCGGTGCCCGTATTTGCTTTCTTCGATCTTACCGCCATGGCCGCCGTATTTGCCGATAAGCTTGCCGTTTAGATAAACCTCGTCGTTATCATCAATGCTACCGAGGCTTATAATAATGCTGTCTTTTAAATAAGCCTTTTCTTTAATGGATGATGGTATAACCACATGCAGGCGATACCAGCCAAAGCCATCGTAATTGGCATGGCCCTGGCGTTCCCACGGGCGGTTAACGTTTGCATTTTGCCAGCCGCTATCGTCAAAGCCTGGTGCAGACCATTTGGCATCATCGCCTACAGTCATTTTCCAGCCCTTTGTTAGTGGAATGTTTTGCGCGCCTGCCTTAAAGCATAAGGCAAGCAATACCAAAAAGATCAGATTTTTCTTCATCATCTTTATTATTTAAGAAATATTATAGTTGGTCGTACCCCGTTTGACTAACGGCGTACACAAATAAAAGAAAAAATACGAGAAGTATACACAAGTTCTGCTATTTCGTTTATAATATCGGCCGTTAAGCGCTATTTTAGTAGACCAAGATCAATACGATGAAATTCAAAGCCCTTTTTGCCGCTATGTTACTTTGCACTATTTGCAACAGTGCCTTTGCTCAGCACGACACTAAGAAACTGGACACCTGGCTGGATGACAATGCCGCCGAAATGGGTGGCCGCGCAATCCTAATGGTTTACAAAGATGGGAAAGTGATCTACAACCACTCAGTCAACAAAATGAACATACGCCAAAAAATGACGAACAGGTTCATTGCCAAACGACAGGGCAAAACCGCCGATCTGGATGACTACACCCCAACATCGCGCGAAGCGATTGCCAGCTGCAGTAAATGGTTAAGCGCGGCACTGGTAATGACCTTTGTTGATGAGGGCAAGTTAAGGCTGACGGACACAGTTGGCAAGTTCTTACCTGTGCTATCGGCAAATGGCAAAGGGAGGATCACTATCGGCCAATGTTTGTCGCACCAAACGGGAATTAAGCCATTATCGTTAAAGGATGATTTGGAAGAGTTAAAGAACACCACCAATATGGATGAAGCCATGCAGAACATAGCCAAACTACCTATGGAGGGCAAACCCGGTAAGGTATTTCATTACAGCAACGTAGGTTTGCAGATAGCAGGCGCGATAATTGAAAAGATAAGCGGCAGAACCTTCCAGGCCCTATTTGCCGAACGTATAGCCAAACCGCTTAACATGAAGAACACCGATTGGGGCACCGGCAAAGTAGCGCTGCCTGCCGGTGGCGCAATAAGTACCCCGCAGGATTACCTTAACTTCCTGGTGATGATATTAAACAAAGGTACCTCTAACGGCAAGCGGATACTGAGCGAGGCGGCCATTGCCGAAATGCAGGTTGACCGCATTACCGACGATGTTAAAGTAGCCTACTCACCCGCAGAAGCAGGCAACTTGGGTTACGGTTATGGCGAATGGGTTAGCAAAGGCGCGGATAACACAGGCTGGCCCATCAGCAGCCCGGGCTTGTTTGGCAGTTTCCCATGGGTGGATTATAAGAATGGCTATGCCGCTATTTTGATGACGTTCTACCTTAATAACAAAGGGCGGGGCGAACGTTATAAGGAGCTTAAGGGCTTGGTTGATGAGATAGTGCATTAGCAAACATCCGAAGCTTTGACAACTTTTTAAAAGTTGTCAAAGCTATTGCATTCCCACAGGCTACTGCGCGAACACCTCACCCAACCAAGCCTTGTGTGTAGCTACCAAGCGCTGTACAATATCCGGGTGTTTATCGGCAACGTTGGCTTTCTCAGATGGGTCTTCTTTTAAATTAACCAGGAAATAACCCTCGGCAGTTAGCTCTTCTTTTTGAGATTCGAGCGGGCTATGCAGTAATTTCCAATCGCCATCTAAAACCGACCATTGCGCGTTACCTTTCGGCCCGCCGCTTTGCCAGTTAAATACCGGGTGATTGGTCTTTGCATCGTTAGAGTTTATGATCGGCACCAGGCTTTGTCCGTCAACTTTGCGGGCCGGCATTTTTATATTGCAATAAGCCGCAAGCGTAGGGAACCAGTCGACATTGGTTGATACCTGCGTGCGTACCTGGTTAACCGGGATATGTTTTTGCCAGCTGATGATGGCCGGAACACGTACGCCACCTTCAAACAGACTAAATTTTGACCCACGGTAATCGCCCGCCGAGCCGCCACCACCAAAAGTGCGGTCCTCGCGCGAAAAGCCCTGGTCGGATTGGAAAACGATGATGGTATTTTCTCTTAACCCCAGTGCATCCAGTTTTTTCAGCAGGTCGCCAATGTTCTCATCCATTGTTGAGATGCTGGCTGCGTATTTATCGCGCGGCGATGGCAGGTTTTTATAATAGTCCAGCCATTTCTTTTTGCCCTGCAATGGGTAGTGCGGGTTGTTGATGGCCCAATACATAAAGAAAGGTTTATCCTTATTTTCTGCCATGAACTTGCCGGCTTCATCAACCATCATATCAGGGAAGAATTTGCCTGCTTCATTTATCTCGGTGCCGTTTCTCCAAAGGTCGTGGCGGTTTGGCCCTTCCCAGTAAAAAAAGTGCGAGTAGTTATCAATACATCCGCCCATAAAGCCAAACGAATATTCAAACCCCTGTGCGTTTGGTTCGGTTTCCTTATTATAGCCAATATGCCATTTACCAATATGTGCGGTTTTATAACCGGCATCTTTAAATAATTCGCCTAAGGTGTATTGCGACCCTGACATACCCGCCACGCCCTCTTTTGATGGCCCCATCAACGGCAGACCAGCACGCTGCGGATACCTGCCTGTTAACAATGCAGCCCTTGATGGCGAGCATATCGGCGATGCCGAATAGAAATTAGTAAATCTTACCCCGCTCCTGGCTAAGCCATCCATATTGGGTGTAACAAGGTCTTTTGATCCGTAGATGTTCATATCGGCGTAACCCTGGTCATCAGTATAAATAATAATAACATTGGGGCGTTTGGCAGCTTGCTTTTTGGTATAGCCTAAACAGCACAAGCCTATAGCGGCTATAACAGCAACGGGTAGTAGTTTTTTCTTCATATCAGGTTTGTATTATATATGGGGATATATAAACTTGGGCTAATCTACTAATATAGACGGAATTATTCTGCCTTAATTTGAGTAGATAAATCCCCATAAACACCGTTGATTATAGCTGTTTCACTATAGTTTATACTAAAAATCATTGTTGCGGCGCTATGGTTCGCTTATTGATTTAAGCTATACATCTTAAAGAAACAATTATGGAAAAAAGAGCATCAACAACCACCATAGTAACTACTGTACTTATAACATTAATTACAATCATCCTGATATTATCTATGGGGCATGACCGTACCGCCAATATAATTTCGGGCAGTGTGTTGGTAATAGGTTTGTTTGTATTTGCCGGGTTTATGATCCGCAGTGCCAATATCAACGCTAAAAAGAAAGAGTTTATTAACTTCTAACTGGCGGGCTTTTGCCTGAAGATCTTGCTTAACTGCTCATATAACTCGGGGTGTTTTTCTTTAAACTGAGCAGGCTTCTCAAAAAAGTATTCGGACGCTACGGCCAGGAACTCGGCTTCGTTGGTAGTGGCGTAGGGATTGATATCAGAGTGCCCTTCATTAATACGATGCATTTCTTTATGCATCAGGCTTAGCCACGGAGCAGCATAGTCATGCTCCATCAATTGCTCCGGTACGCCATCGGTCGCGCCGTCTGATTTATCAACCAAGTGCACAAACTCATGAATAGCTGTATTCTCTTTGCCCGACATTGGCGAAAACCCTTTAAGTAAGGCGGGGCGCGAAAGGATCATCTGCCCGTTCATATAACCCGTACCTACCATCCCCTGGATGTTTCGGCTGCCACCCTCAAACTGGTATTCGTGGTCGAACGTGTCCGGGTATAATATCACATTGGTTAGCAGATCACGGTATTCCCAGTCGCCCAGCCCAAACACAGGTATTACCGCGCTCGAAGCTATAAGCACCCTGTCTACATCAGTAATTTCTGAACCTACACCCTCAATATTCACCGTTTGCAGGAACAACGCCACCTGCGATTCAAACCTGCGCTTTTCGGCGTTGGTTAGCCTGTGATAGTAGTCTACCCGGCTGTCTAACAGTTTACGCAAGGGTTTGTCCAGTTTCTGAAAACCGGCAGGTACCGCGGTACCTTTTTTACGGAAGATGATAAAAGCCAACAGGGCAATAATGGGTATAATAATGGCGAAGTAGGTAAGCATATTTAGCGTTTTGATTAATCTTTCTGGTACACTAAATAGTGCTGTATCGGCATAAATTCGCCGTCTTGCTTTAAGTGGAAGCCGTTGGCGTTAAGTTCTTTATTTAGCTGCGCGATGGTGGTTTTGTGTAACGGTTTTATTTCGACGGCCGGGTCCTCGCCCCGATATTCTAACAACAGCAGCTTACCGCCGGGTTTTAACGAACGCAGTATCGACTGCAGCATTTCGTGCGGATAAGATAGCTCATGGTATACATCAACCATTATAGCCAGGTCAATAGCGTTATCAGGTAGGTTGGGCGACTTTTCGCCACCCTTTACTACTATCACATTATTTAAATTTAACTGCTTGCTGCGCCGCTCTAAATAGGCGATAGCAGATTGCTGGATCTCCACCGCGTAAACCTTACCCTTTGGTACTTTGGCAGCTATCGGGAACGTATAATAACCCGTGCCCGCACCAATATCGGCAACTACGCTTCCGGGGGTTATGGGTAAGTTGGCAATAGCTTTTTTAGTGTTCTCTTCCTGTTCGCGGGTGTTGCGCTCCAACCAGGCCGCGCCTTCAAAACCCATTACCTGTGCAATTTCGCGGCCCTTGTAGTATTTGCCGGTGCCATCGGGCGTGGCAGTTTTATAGGTGTAGATGGAATCTGAGGCCGGGCGTTGCTGCGCATGCAGGCTGGTGCAGGTAAAGCATACTCCAAAAAGCAATAGTAGTTTTAAATAACGCATATTATCCAAAGTTAATTTAGGGTGATTTGTTTTTGATTGCTTGATTTACAAATATATGGATCAAATAGATCAATCCCGTCACCCTCTTCGCAGGTCCTCTACGAGAGACCCTACCCAAACAAAAAGTGAAAATATTTTGTATTATTATATGAAATGCTAAAAATATTAGCATAACTTTATGGCCCGGATTATGCATAACGCCAAAAAAGATATTATCAGTAAGCTGCAAAAGGATATTTTGCAATGGCAGGGGTTTACCCCGCCGCACGCTGGTGCGCTTAATGGCATAGGCCTGGGGCCGATAGAGGCCGCCTTTCCCAACGGTGTTTTTCCTACAGGCAATATCCATGAAATGATCTGCCCCACGCCTGAGCAGGCTGCCGCAACAGGCGGACTAATGAGCGGGCTGTTAAGTTCGCTTATGAAAAATGGCGGCGCCTGTTTATGGATCAGCGTATCGCGTAAGCTTTTCCCGCCTGCCTTAATGGGCTTTGGGGTGATGCCCGACAGGGTAATATTTATTGATGTGGCCCGCGAGCGCGACGTGCTTTGGGCAATGGAAGAAGCCTTAAAATGCGAAGGTATGGCAGCCGTTATTGCCGAGGTGCGCGAGATCAGTTTTGCGCAATCGCGCCGGTTACAGCTGGCGGTTGAGAGTAGCAAGGTTACCGGTTTTTTGTTGCGGAATGATCCGAAGAAGCTGGGTACAACCACCTGCGTGGCGCGCTGGCAGGTTACCTCGTTACCCAGTGAGCTTGATGATGATTTACCGGGCGTAGGTTTCCCGCGCTGGCAGGTTGATTTGTTGCGGGTACGCAATGGCAATCCGGGAAGTTGGAAACTGGAATGGGCCGATGGACATTTCTTACCAATTGAAGATGAAGAGTTAACACTACAATTAGATGAACGACAGGCAGGGTAATTATGCAAAAGCGATTTATTTCTTTATGGTTCCGTCATTTAATGACGGACTGGCTCACCCTCCGCCAGCCCGAGCTAAAGGATGTGCCTTTTGTTTTGGCAGGACCCGAACGTAACCGCATAGTTATCAGGGCCGCCAATGCTTTAGCCGAGGCACAAGGTGTCCATATCGGCATGGCTGCCGCCGATGCCAAAGCCATTGTACCTAATTTAAAAGTGCTGGATGATATCCCCGGCCAACCACCCAAACTGCTTAAAGCCTTAGGCGAATGGTGTATCCGCTATACCCCCATAATTGCTATTGACATGCCCAATGGACTAATCCTGGATATTACAGGCTGCGCACATTTATGGGGCGGCGAGCGGCCCTGTTTAAAAGAGATTGTTACCCGCCTGCGCAGCAAAGGTTATGATGTGCGCGGTGCCATGGCCGATACCGTCGGCACCGCCTGGGCCGTGGCTCGCTTTGGAAAAATTAAAGCGATAATAGGGCAAGACGAACAGCAGGATGCTTTATTACCCCTGCCGCCTACGGCACTACGTTTGGAGCCGTTGATTTTAGACCGCCTGCATAAGCTGGGATTTTATACTATCGGCAAGTTTATAGGGCTTGGGCGCACTGCAATGCGCCGCCGTTTTGGCGATGGTTTTTTACTACGCCTGAACCAGGCGCTGGGTACTGAAGATGAGCCCTTGCAGCTATTACAGCCTATTGAGGCTTATTCTGAAAGGCTGCCTTGTTTAGAGCCTATCAATACCGCGGTTGGGATAGAGATAGCCATAAAAACACTTTTAGAAAACCTATGCAAGCGCCTGGCGGGCGAAGGTAAGGGCATCCGCACCGCGATATTGAAATGTTACCGTATAGACGGGCAATTGGTTAGCGCCACTATCGGCACTAATAATGCCACGCATAATATCAACCACCTTTTTAAACTGTTTGAGTTAAAGATAGCTACCATAGAGCCCGCTTTGGGTATTGAGCTTTTTACCCTTGAAGCACCCAAAGCCGAAGATGTTGAACCCGAACAGGAGGTGCTGTGGGCGCCCGAAGATTGCGGGTTAACCGACACCCGGCTGGCAGAACTGTTAGATCGTTTAACCAATAAAATAGGCCCCAATGCCATCCATCGTTACCTGCCGCAGGAACGTTACTGGCCCGAGCTATCTATTAAACTGGCACCATCGCTTAAAGATAAACCCGCTACCGTTTGGCGGACGGACAGGCCCCGGCCATCATTATTATTACCCCGCCCCGAGCGGATAGAGGTTACGGCCCTGCTACCCGATAACCCACCCATGCTGTTTATTTATAAAGGCGAGCGGCATGTCATCAAAAAAGCCGATGATGCCGAACGCATAGAGCGCGAATGGTGGCTGGATGAAGGCCCGCACCGTGATTATTATATGGTTGAGGATGACAAGGGCAGGCGTTACTGGGTGTTCAGGTCGGGGCATTATGCGGATGACAATAAACCGCAATGGTATATTCATGGATTTTTTGCCTGATACGTTATGAGATATGCAGAGTTACAGGTAACCAGTAATTTCAGTTTTTTGCGGGGAGGCTCGCACCCCGAGGAGCTGGCAGAGCAAGCCGCTAAATATGGCTATGCCGCCATTGCCATAACCGACCGCAATAGCATGGCCGGTGTTGTACGGGCGCACCAGGCGGCCAAAACTGCGGGTATAAAATTTATACCTGCCTGCCGTTTAGATTTGCTTGACGGGCCGGGTCTATTGGCCTATCCCACCGATATTACCGCCTGGAGCCGTTTATGCGCACTACTCACCAAAGGAAATTTACGTACAGAAAAGGGCCAGTGCCATATCTATAAACAAGATGTTTTTGAACATGCAGAAGGGATAAAGTTTGTTGTGATCCCGCCTGAATCACTAAACAACCGTTTTGATTTTGAGGCTGATTTTAAACAGGACCTGGAGCTATATCGCAAGCAATTCGGCAACGAACTTTATATCGCCGCCAACCGGCTATACAATGGCGACGATGGTAAACGGCTGCACCGCATTGCCCAAACAGGCATACCCATGGTGGCTACCAATGATGCCCATTACCATGAAGCCGCTCGCCGCGAGTTACAGGACGTAGTTACCTGCGTCCGCGAGAAATGCACCATTACCAATGCGGGGTTCAAGCTGCACGCCAATGCCGAACGTCATTTAAAAAGTATGGAGGAAATGGAACGGCTGTTCCGTAAATATCCCGATGCCATTACGCGCACGCTTGAAATTGCTGACGCCTGCCAATTCTCGTTAGATACTTTAAAATATTTAGAACCCGAATGGATAAGCCCTGATGGCCGTACGGCTGACGAACACCTGGCCGAACTGACCTGGGCCGGGGCTAAAAAACGGTTAAGCGCAAATGTTAGCCAGAAGATCATCGATCAGATAAAATTTGAGTTGGCCTTTTTTGAGCGACGTAAGCTGGCGCCTTATTTCCTGCGGATCTATGAGTACACCAACAAAGCCGAAGAGCTGGGCATACTGCACCAGGGGCGCGGGTCGGCGGCTAATTGTACGGTTTGTTATTGTTTGGGGATAACCCCGGTAAATCCCGAAGAGTCAAACCTGCTTTTCTCTCGCTTTATGTCAGACGCGCGGGATGAATGGCCCGATGTGGATGTTGATTTTGAGCACGAGCGCCGCGAAGAGATCATCCAATGGATCTATGAGACCTACGGGCGCGAGCATGCTGCGATAGTAGCTACCGTAACCCAGGAACGTCATAAAGGCGCTATCCGCGATGTGGGTAAAGCCATGGGGTTATCCGAAGATACCATTAAACGCCTCGCAGGTGCCATCTGGGATTTCTCGGACGAGGCTTTTGACAGGGAGCGCATCATATCGCAAGGCTTAAATCCTGATGAGCCGAAGCTGCATAAAGTATTGCAGCTTACAGAACAGCTAATGGGTTTCCCGCGGCAGTTAGGGCAGCATACGGGTGGGTTTGTAATTACCCAAGCCAAACTATCCGATTATTGCCCGGTAATGAACGCGCGAATGGAGGACCGCACCCAATTAGAATGGAACAAGGACGACCTGGAAGCCTTAGGGATTTTAAAAGTTGATGTATTGGCCCTGGGCATGCTAACCTGTATCCGCAAAGCGTTTGATTTGGTGCGCGATCATTATGGTGTTAACCTCACGCTGGCAAACGTTCCGCAAAAGGATGAGTTGGTTTATGACATGATCTGCGAAGCAGATACACTGGGGGTTTTCCAGATAGAAAGTCGCGCTCAAATGTCCATGCTGCCGCGATTAAAGCCCCGGTGTTTTTATGACCTGGTGATTGAAGTTGCCATTGTGCGCCCCGGTCCTATACAGGGAGATATGGTGCACCCTTATTTACGCAGGCGCGATGGAATAGATCCTGAAGAATATCCAAACGAAGAGTTAAGGCCTGTTTTAACCCGCACCAGGGGCGTGCCGTTATTCCAGGAGCAAGCCATGGAAATTGCCATGGTAGCGGCTCAGTTTACCGCTGCCGAAGCCGATGGGCTACGCCGCAGTATGGCAACTTTTAAAGCAAAAGGATTGGTAAGCGCTTACCATGATAAACTGGTAAACGGCATGACGGCCCGTGGTTACGAAAAAGAATACGCCGAACGTATTTTCAAACAGTTGGAAGGTTTCGGCAGTTACGGTTTTCCCGAAAGCCATGCTTTTAGCTTTGCGCACCTGGTATATATTTCCTGTTGGCTTAAATACCATTACCCTGATGTTTTTGCCTGCTCTTTGCTTAACAGCCAGCCAATGGGGTTTTACCAGCCTGCGCAAATAGTAATAGATGCCGAGCGGCATGGCGTGATAATGCGCCCCATCGATGTAAATTATTCTATATGGGATAATACTTTAGAGGAAAAGGATGGTAGATATTGTGCCATGCGTTTAGGTTTCAGGCAGGCTAAGGGGTTAAAAAAGGACGATATGGACACGTTGGTTGCCCGACGCGGCACCGGCTATACCAGCATTAGCCAGTTAAACGATGTGGGTGTACCACAAGCCGCTATTGAAATTTTAACCGATGCGGATGCTTTTCGCTCTTTAAATCTCGACCGCAGGGAAGCGCTATGGGAAGTACCGGCGCTAAGCGATAAGCCTATCGGTTTATTTGCGGGCCAGGCATCAGAAAGCGCAATGGAAACACAGATAAGTTTACCGTTTATGACCCAGGCCGAGCATGTGGTGCAGGACTATGCGGCTACCGGCTTATCACTCAAAGCCCATCCTGTTAGTTTTGTCAGGCAGCAGTTAAACATGTTGCAGGTAACTACAAACGCAAAACTTCACTCGCTTAAAGATGGCGACCCTGTAAAAGTGGCCGGGTTAATAACTGTCAGGCAACGGCCCGGTACAGCCAAGGGTGTACTGTTTATTACTATCGAGGACGAGACCGGTTTTTCAAACCTGGTGGTTTGGGAAAAAGTATTTGAAAAATACCGCCGCGAGATCTTACAGGCCCGCCTGTTTATGGTTGAGGGTAAAGTCCAGATAGAAGGTAAAGTAATACACGTTGTTGTAAGGCGCTGTTTCAATCTCACTACGTTACTAAACAAGTTAACCGCTTTTGGTAATGATGACCAGCCGATACTTACCTTATCGCGTGCTGACGAAACTACCTCGCCGGCACATGGGGGTTCTAACAAAGGCGAGCAGCAGGTAAAAAAACAGAAAGAGGTGTTTTTTAAAGGAAGAAATTTTAAATAGCGGCCCGGGTGTTTGTCGGGATAAATAAATATCTTTAAAAATCACTCCGAACCGGTTATGAGAAAGTCTTTAATATTGATCATCGCGTTAGCGTTTTTTACCTCGTTCGCGCCGCATAAAGAGTTAAAGTGGATGGCCATTGGCGATTCAATAACCTTCCATAACGGCAAACCCGAGTATACCAAAGGCCGCCTCACCAAAGGTTATATGGATGATGTGGTTACCGAACTACCCTATATACATTTCGCCAATCAGGGCCACCCCGGCTGGACCGCCAAAGGTATTGCCGAAAACTTTGATAACCTTAAAATTGAGAAGGCAGATATCTACTCGGTGTTTTTAGGGACCAATGATTGGTGGGTAGGGTTCCCGATAGGAACCGTTGCGGATTATGATAATAACACCGGCGCGGGTACGGTATATGGCGCGTACCGTATTATTATTGATAAGATCCGCACTCAAAACAATGATGCGGTGATTATACTGATGACACCGCTGCAACGTACCGATTATGTGGACGTTAACAACCAGGAAAGCATTATACACGGCGCTTATAAAGAAAACAATGATGGTGTTAAGCTCTCGGACTACGCCGATGCGATAAAGAACATTGCCAAACTGCAAAATACCAAACTGGCCGATCTTTATTATAAAAGCGGTATAACCATGAAGAATGCGGTTAACTATAAACGCTTAAAAGATCCGGCTACCGGCGAGTATAAAAATTATAAGTATCCTGATTATATCGGCATCCCGTTCAACCCTAAAACCGATGAATACCCATACCCGCCTGAAGCGATGAATATGGTTTACGACGGTCTGCATCCCGGCGACAAGGGCCATGCCATTATTGCCAAAATGTTGGTTAAAATAATGAAGCAGTATTAGTTAATTCACAAGAATAGATATTCGGAAAATCAGCATTATCAAATTTTGCTATTTGATTATGCAAAGCCGGCAAACGCGCAATCACTTTATTATCAGAGCATAAAGTGTATTTTTCTGCGAGTTTTTAGTCAAAAATAGGTGTAAAACCATATTGGTGTTTAAACATTTAAATTTTTTATAACAATTTATTTATCAGTTATTTAGGCCCAAAAAAGTGTTTCATTTTGTTTCACTCACTTTTCGCATTGATCTTATTATCAACTCGTTAGATCGAAAAAGTGTTTCATGTGTTTCATCTGTGTCACACACACGTGAAACAGCACAGCCCCTCGAAACCTTAAAACTTCTATATTTACCTAATCATTATATATCCGTATGAAGAAATTATTTACCCTTGCCGTCGTTAGTATAGGCTTGCATAGTGCTTTCGCGCAAACATTCACCAACCCTGTTTTACCTGCCGGGCCAGACCCCTGGAATATTTATAAGGATGGCTATTACTATTACACCAACTCAACCGGGCGTAACCTTACCATCTGGAAAACAAAGGACCTGACCGAGCTACGGTCGGCAGAGAAGAAAGTTATCTGGATACCGCCTGCAGGCACCATGCACTCAAAAGAGCTATGGGCACCCGAGCTGCATTTCCTTAACGGCAAATGGTACATGTATTTTGCCGCCGATGGTGGTAAAAATGATGATCACCGCATGTATGTGGTTGAAAACCCGTCGGCCGACCCATTACAAGGCGAATGGACCTTTAAGGGCCAGGTAGGCGACGAAACAAACAAGTGGGCCATTGACGCGACCATATTTGAGAATAAGGGCAAAATGTACATGCTATGGTCGGGTTGGGAAGGCGATAAGAATGGCATGCAGAGTATTTACATTGCCCAAATGAGCAACCCGTGGACCATCAGCAGTAAGCGCACAAAATTATCAAGCCCAACCTATAAATGGGAAAGCAACAGTGGCATAGGCGTGCTGGTAAATGAAGGGCCGGAGATCTTAAAACATGGTAATAAATTATTCCTGATCTATTCGGCCAGCGGTTGTTGGACAGATTTTTACGCTTTGGGGATGCTAACCGCGTCTGCAAATGCCGATCTGTTAGATAGCTTATCATGGAAGAAATCCCCCGAACCGGTATTTTCACAAAACCCGGAGAATAAGATCTATGCTCCGGGGCATAACTCATTCTTCAAATCGCCGGATGGCAAGGAGGATTGGATCCTTTATCATGCCAATACCAACCCCGGCGATGGCTGCGGTAACAAACGTGCGCCGCGTGTACAACAGTTTACCTGGAACAAAGACGGCACCCCCAACTTTGGTGTTCCGTTAAAAGATGGTATCGAACTTAAAAAACCATCGGGGACGAAATAATGAATAGAACAATTGTAGGACAACTTGCCACTGCATTACTGCTGAATCTTATTTTCAGCACACTCTTGTTTGGCCAAAGCACCCTCACTCAATGCAAGGCAACGCTGACCGGCGATACCCTAATATTGGAGAATAACCTGGTTAAGCGTACCTACAATTGGAACAATGGTAATTTAAAAAGCTATTCGTTAACCGATAAACGTACTGGTCATTCGTGGAAATTGGCTGGTAAAACACCTGATCAATTATTCCCCGGTGCGGGCAACGCCACAGGTGGAAAATTAACTGTTACCCAGGTGAACGCTACACCGATAAGCGTCGCTTTTTTACAGGCGGAGGTTGAGGTTAAGCTTGGCGCATTGGAGGTTAAAAAGATCTTTAGGATCTATCCCGACTGCCCCGCCATTGCCTGCGATTATTATTTAAAGGGCAACCTAAAAGCGCAATGGACGGGCACCGCAGCCAATAAAGGCGACCTGCGGAATGTAGAAACTAATACTTCTGCCGCTGCTATACCCACAGGTGTTAGTGTTATAGAAACCCTGGCTTTGCCGGGCAAACATTGGAATGTGCGCACCACACAGTTCTTTGATATCACAGATCAAAATAACACGCTGATACAAGAACATGAACAACTTTTATACAGATCAGAAAGCCGCATCGCGGGCAATGTCTTATTCGCCGAAGAAACCGGTGGCCCGCATAGTATTTTTATTTTAAAGGAGGCGCCTTCATCTGATGTTCAACTGGCTTATCCGGGGGCCGATTTTTCGGTGCAGATAAATAAAATACAAGCGCTGGGTATAGGGGTTAACCCTACCGATTTATCGCCCGATAAATGGACACGCTGCTATGGCTTCGTTACCGGTGTAACAAGCGGTGGCAGATTGGGGCAACTAAGCGCTTTACGAACATATCAGCAACAGGTACGCTTACACCAACCGGGCCGCGATGATATGGTGATGATGAATACCTGGGGCGACCGCAGCCAGGATAAGCATATCGGCGAAACGTTCACCATAAATGAGCTGGAAGCTGCGCACCATTTGGGTATTACGCATTTCCAGATAGATGATGGGTGGCAGTCGGGGCGGTCGTCAAACTCGGCATTTGGCGGTGGTACTTTAACCAACATCTGGGACAACCCCAATTATTGGAAACCTGACCCTGCGAAATTTCCGCACGGTTTAGGCGTGGTGGTACAACGTGGTAAGGCTTTAGGCATTAATGTATGCCTATGGTTCAATCCAAGTAAGGACGATAGTTACGCCCATTGGCAAAATGACGCCGAGACATTGATAGGCCTGTACAAAACCTACGGCATCAACACCTTTAAAATAGACGGCGTACAGGTAATTGATAAAAAAGGCGAAATGAACCTGCGCAAAATGTTTGATACCGTTATGCTGGTTACCAACAACCGGGCTATGTTTAACCTGGATGTTACGGCGGGCCGCCGTTATGGCTATCATTACTTTAATACATACGGCAATATTTTTTTAGAGAACCGCTATACCGACTGGGTCAACTACTACCCGCACTGGACGCTGCGGAACCTCTGGATGCTATCCGCCTACGTGCCACCGCAAAACCTGCAGATAGAGTTTTTGAACAATTATCGCAATGCGGATAAGTATGAAAAGGACGACAAGTTTGCCCCATCGAAAGTATCATTCGAGTATGAATTTGCGCTTACCATGATGGCGCAACCGCTGGCCTGGATGGAAGCAACGGGCCTTCCCGAGAAAGCATTCGCGACTGCTCCAGTTATTAAAAAGTATCAGCAAATCCAGTCGGATATCCATGCAGGGCAGATCTTCCCTATCGGCGATCAACCATCGGGTACTTCGTGGACGGGGTTTCAGTCTATTAAAAACAATGAAGGGTATCTGCTTATCATCAGGGAGCTAAATAACGATAAAAGTGCCGTTATCCGCACGTTTTTACCAGTGGGTAGAAAGGTTGTCTTTAAAAAAGTATTAGGCAATGGGCCAGACAAAACAACAATAATTAAAGCTAATGGCGATGTTAGCTTTAATCTATTAAAACCAAACTCGTACGTGCTTTATAAATACAAAGTGATTTAAATTAAACTAATGAAAAGAAATATACTAAAACTGGCTGTATTTATTTTACTGGCGGCATCATTCCAGTTAGCTAACGCACAGGCTAAAAAATCTACAGATGTTTACCTGCTTACCTATTTCAGGCAGCGTTACCCTACACGGATAGAGATAGATGCAACAACCGGCAAAACCATCGAAGTGCCATTACCAAACCCTATGCTGATAGCGAAACTGCACATCGCGCTATCAACCGATGGCCGTCATTGGACACCAATAAATGATAATAACCCTATCTGGGATCAAAGCATCCGCGATCCGTTTATCCATCGTGGTGCCGACGGCATTTGGCGATTGGTAGCAACAGGCGGTGGTCGTGCCGCGCCAGACCGCAGGCAGTTTGGGCCGAGCTGCTTATATGCAACTTCGAAAGATCTGATCCATTGGCAGCTTGACAGCTACCTGCCGTTAATGAAGGATGTAAAAGACGAAAACGGCGCTATGGTACGCAATATATGGGCGCCCGAATTTTTTTATGATGAGGCAACAAAGGAATACACGCTGTTTTGGTCGTCGACTTTCGAAGATGCCGGTTGGAAAAAGAGCCGCCTTTGGTACTGCAAAACTACCGACTGGAAAACCTTTACCCCGGCCAAAGTGCTTTACGCGCCTGGCTACTCGGTGATAGACGGCACCATGACCAAACACAACGGCACCTACTACCTGGTACATAAAGAAGAAGAGTTTAGCCCCGCCACCGGCGAACGCCGCGGCATCCGCGTAGCGACATCAAAAAATTTGGAAGGCCCTTACACCGTTTATGACGGACCGCTAAATAAGGGGCAGATAGCCCCCACAATTACAGAGGGACCAAGCGTAATGCCCGACCCGCTAAAACCAAAGGGATGGTTACTGTATTACGATTTCCCGATGGCCGACCATTACGGCATCTCGTCATCGCCCGACCTGTTTCACTGGACCATTGAGCAGGATATTAGTATACCACCCGATGCGAGGCATGGTAGTTTATCAAAAATAACGGCAGAGGAAGCGAAGGCTTTAAGAGAGGCTTACCCAAACACAAAATAAAAAAGTAAAGCCCCTGATGGGCAGGGGCCTTTACTTAACCAATTATAAACCAAATTATGAGAGAGAGAATTTTTATTGAGGCGTGAGAACGGATTCGAACCGTTGTAAAGAGTTTTGCAGACCCTCACCTAACCACTCGGCCACTCCGCCTTGTTATTATGATGGCTTTATTGTTTGCTGATAAAATTGTTCGCCTTCCTTTTTAAACCGGGCATTAGCCTCATTGCCCAGGTAGATCATGTGCCCTTCATGATAATAATCTACCGAAATACTTTGCCTTGCTGCTTTTGATAATCCTAAATGACTGATCGCATAATTGATAGTCGCAACGGGCGTAGCCAGGTCATAATAACCGCAGCTAATCTTTACCTGTAAAGCCGGATTCGTTAGCATAACCTGTTTAAGCGTTGCAGAAATATCAAGGTAACCGTCTGTCGCTTCGGGGCCATAGTTCCAGTCGCCCATGGCGGTTGTAGCCAGGTAAGGCAGGTGATTTTCGTAACCCAAATCTGTCCCTATATATTTTTGGAATGCTTTAGTAAATGTGCCCCGGATAACTGCTTCGCTTGGGTCGCCTGCTTTGGCTTGCCCTGTAGCACGGCTATCAAATGTTCCTATTGCTTCATTACCCAGCAGCGCTTTGGTAAACTGGCTGTCCGTTACACGCCCGTTATTTTGTTGCAACAAGGTTTTGCTTAAGCCGGTAAAGTAGTTAAGGGAATCTATTAATTCTGGCGATATCGGGTTATTGCTGTTTAAAAAGCTTGCGTAAGTGCTATTACTAAATGCAGTCACTTTTGCTGTTAATTGTTCGGGGGTTAATTTCTGCAGTTCAGGAGCTAAGCGATTATGATATTGCGCGGCAACGGCGTAGGTTGGCAAATAATAACCATACGGTTTATTATTGCCTTTACGAAAGCTAACCAGCCGGTAATTAAGCGCCGGCGAGATCAGGTTCAATCCTGCCAGTTTTATCTGCAGGCTATCCTGTAAATAAGCGGTTAAGCCTATGGCCCTGACAGCACCATAGCTTTCGCCAGCCAAAAATTTAGGGCTTGATTCGCGATGATTGGTAGCAAGGTAAACCTTTATAAATTCGGCAATGCTATGAATATCCTCGCGGTAGCCATGAAAGCGGCGTGCATCCACGCCTTCTGCCGCCTGGCTGTAACCAGTGCCCACCGGATCAATAAATACCAGGTCGGTAAAACCAAGCCATGAATTTGGATTAGCATTATAGCCGCTTTTATCTGCCCGCACCGGGCCGAAAGCCCCCATGTGTAACCATATAGCCGCCGAGCCCGGCCCACCGTTAAAAACAAATGTTATGGGGCGGTTACGGCTATTACCGGTAACATTATAAGCGGTATAAAAGATGTTGGCTAATGGTTGATCTTTCTGATCTTTAATAGTTAGGTAACCCGTTGAAGACTGATAAGCCAACTCCTTACCATCTAATTTAAAATGATGTTGGGCAGCAGCAAATATAAAAGCGGCATCGCCGGCAGGTGCGCGGTAAGCAGCATGGTTTGGTGCCCGGCGTAACGAGCTGAATAATAAAACAATTGCGCCGGCAATAAGGAGGCTACCTGAAAAACGAAAACGAACGAAGGATTGTATAAAACGGGACATGGAATGATATCAAATAAATTTTTAAAATGTGAATTAGTGTGTGCAGGGATTAACAGCAGCAACACATGACCTCTTGAGAAAGAGGCATTCGCATAAAAAATTGATTTTTGATATCTTCTTTTAACATATAAAATTACGCGCCTGTCGGTAGCAGACAGGACAAAAATAGACAATGATTTGAACATTCCAAATTAATTCTATAAAAAAGATAGATTTTATATACTATAATGATGTAAACACTAACTATCAGTATATTATATCATGTGTTTTTAATTATATTCGTTGAACCAATTACGCCCCACAATGAAAAGATCTCCCGTCCTGATACTGTTATTGCTTGTATGCGGCTCGTTAAAAGCGCAGGAACACCAAATGTCTAAAGGCTATGTAGTGCCTGCGGATACGTTGGTTCAGAAAAAGTTGCGTCAGTGGCAGGACCTTAAATTCGGTTTATTTATGCACTGGGGGCCGTATAGCGAGTGGGGTGTAGTCGAGAGCTGGAGCATTTGCCCCGAAGATGAACCATGGGAACAGCGCGACCCGAAACACGGAGCAACGTATTTTGAGTATAAAAAGAATTATGAAAACCTGCTGACGACTTTCAATCCCACAAATTTTAATCCCGAAAAATGGGTAAAAGCGGCAAAAAACGCGGGGATGAAATATGTGGTATTTACCACCAAGCACCATGACGGCTTCTCGATGTTTGATACCAAACAAACAGATTATAAGATAACCAGTTCACGCGATCCGTTCTCGACAAACCCCAGAAGTAATGTTACTAAAGAGATTTTTAACGCTTTTAGCAAAGAGAACTTTATGATAGGCGCCTATTTTTCAAAACCTGATTGGCATAACGAGAATTATTGGTGGCCGTACTTCCCGCCAATGGGCAGGAATGTAAATTATGATCCCGCCAAACATCCTGAGCGCTGGCAGAAATTTAAAGATTTTACCTTCAACCAAATCAGCGAGTTAATGACCGATTACGGTAAGGTGGATATATTGTGGTTAGATGGTGGTTGGGTAAGGCCAAAATCCACGTTCGATCCTAAATCGCCTGATGATTATAAAAAGATCTATGACCAGGATATAGACATGGCTAAAATAGCTGCAATGGCCCGCAAAAAACAACCGGGCTTAATGGTAGTTGACCGTACCGTCCCCGGCGAGTTTGAGAACTATACCACACCCGAACAGAAAGTACCAAACGAGCCGCTTGATCACCCGTGGGAAAGCTGTATTACGATGGGCAACTCCTGGAGCTACGTACCCGGCGATAAATATAAATCAGTAAATCAGATCGTTTCTTTACTGGTTAAGATCGTATCAAGAGGTGGTAACCTGTTAATGAATATAGGCCCCGGCCCTGATGGCGACTGGGACCCGATAGCTTACCAGCGACTAAGCCAGATAGGTGATTGGATAAAAATTAATGGTGAGGGGATTTATGGCAGCACATCTATCGCCCCATACTCTGAGGGGAATGTGTTTTATACCAAGTCAAAAAGCAGCAATACTATCTATGCCTTTAACCTGTCCGACAATGATAAAGTAAAACTACCTGGCACAATTACCCTTCATTTAAAGGATATCAAAAAGATTAAAAAAGTAAGTTTGTTAGGAGTAGATAAGAAGATAAAATTCAGCGAAACTGCCGATGCGTTAAACATCACTATCCCTGCCGATTTGCAGGAGAATAATAAGCTGACGCAGACTGCTACGTTTAAGATACAGTATTAAAACAAAAATGTCATTTAGAGCATAGCGAGAAATCTATACACAAACAGGCGGATAACTTGCTATGTATAGATCTCTCCCGTAGGTCGAGATGACAATTCTGTACTTTTCGTTACTTATTATAAAAACTATCCATCACCACATACCTTTTCGCATTCTTTTCAGGCTGCGATTTACTTTCGGTATCAATCACCATCACTTTAGGGATACTGCTTTGCAAGCCGTACCAGGTTGGTAAGCCGGCACCATTAGGGTTACCGGTTTTAACAAAGTTTACAAAGTAGTTTTGCATGGTTTCTGAAGCTTTATAATCGTCAGCGGTCCAGGCGTAAACTTTATTCGTCGACAGGTTACCCAGCGCATACTCAATATCTGATGCATGCGCCGCACCTATCGAATGATCAACCGTACCTGCGGGGGCATTAGCCATTACCGGGCGCTTTTTAGCGAACAGGTAACGGTAAACGGGGTGCCCGTTAGTTTTGCTGTGCAGGTCGATAAACTTCCAGGTGGCATAGGCAATAAACCGGTCAGATGATAAGTCCGTCGCTACTTGCAATACGTCGGCATCGGTTGCTGGGTTATATACTTTCAGGATATCATCTGCGCGGTCACCATATAGTCTTTGTACTGCTGCTTTATAATTCTCGATTGTCGGCTCGGCCCTGCCCAGTACATTGCCGGCACCAACTTCGGCAGTGTTCCAACCTGCTAACAACGGTACATCCATTTGGCGGCCGGTTGAAAATATAGCCTGCGGCGATTCCGGCAGGAAATAACCATCAATCGTAGTCGGGAAACCTCCACGCGCCGAGAGTTTCAATAAAGTATCCGCAGGAATCTTACGCAGATCAGCCAATGACTTAGCGTTAATGCTTGTGGCAAACTTAACACCTCTTGCTTCGGCGTCTGCCAAAGGCACCGGCGACAAGTTACCCAGGAACGAGCCGCTTTCGCCTATACCACCAACAAATAATCCTTTTGATAATGGCGACGCGATCTGTCCGCATACAGACATTGAACCCGCCGACTCGCCGGCTATAGTTACCTTATTCGGGTCGCCGCCAAAGGCAGCGATGTTTTTCTTAACCCATACTAATGCCGCATGCTGATCCATCAAACCATAATTGCCCGACGCATGGTGCGGTGATTCAGCAGTTAGTTCAGGATGTGCTAAAAATCCAAATATGCCTAAGCGATAGTTAACGGTAACAGTGATAATTCCTTTTTTAGCCAGCGCCTCTCCGTCATAGCGGTATTCAGAGCCATCGCCTGCATTCAATCCTCCCCCATAAAAATAAACCAGCACCGCTAATTTTTCTATTGGCGATTTGGCTGGGGTCCAAACATTCAGGTACAGGCAATCCTCGCTTTTGCCATCGCTCCTAAACATCATATCGCTGTAAATAGCACGCTGCATAGCCTGCGGACCGAAATGATCTGCCTTGCGAACACCTTTCCAGCTTAACGGAACTTGCGGTTCTTTCCAACGCAGATCGCCAACAGGTGGCTGCGCAAATGGGACACCCTTATAAGATACCACGCCGCTTACTTCGGTAACACCTTGCAGTATGCCATTGGCGGTTTTTGCTTGTTGCGCATAAGTTTGCATCCCCATAACTGAGAGCATTAAAATAACTATTCTTTTCATATCGGTTTTGATATCAGGATCTACTGGTTAAACAAATCTACTATTTACCAAACATAAGTAGCAACCGATGCCGCACTTAATTGCGCTGTAACGGTTTTATTTTTATAGACGATTTTAAAGGTTTGTGCTGATCTGCCTTTGTTGGCGACTACCAAAACAGTTTTCCCATCAGGCGTAATAAACGCTACGTCCGACAAACCATCAGGCAGCGAACTTTCCACCCTAACCGAATTAGCCGGGACAAATTTTGACACGTGCCCGATGGTATAATAAGCCAGGTTACGGCTCACCTTATCGCCATCAATAGTAATTGCTCCCTGGCAGCCTGCACAACCGCCATTATCTGTATGCGGCTTGTTTTGTGGGTCGGCGGCTATGTTCCATAAAATTACGTTGCGGCTCCAGTTGCGGGTAGCTCCGATAATTATTCGCTCGGTTGGATTGCCCACATTAAAATCATTACGGCTAACAGCCATCATTTCGGTAAAATACAGGTTCTTGTTAGGGAAGGCATCATGCACTTTACTCATAGCGGTTATCGGACCTGCATACAGGTGGAAGCCTGAACCATCCACATATTGATTAGCTCCCGGGTCGGTCATGATAGAGATCGGGTATTCGGGTGCGTCGCAGTTGTGATCGTATAAAATGATCTTGGTTTTAATACCCGCCGCTTTAAACGCCGGGCCTAAGTTGTTTTTAACGAAGTTTAATTCCTCTTTAGCCAAAAACTGGTTGCTTGGGGTATTGCCATCGTTAAAAGGCTCGTTTTGCACGGTAACCGCGTCAATGGTTATACCGTGCTTTTTCATCCCCTGGATATATTTTACAAAGTACCGTGCATATACATCATAATATTGATCCTGTAACCTGCCAGCCTGGATATTATGGTTTGATTTCATCCATAAGGGTGCCGACCATGGCGAACCGAGAATTTTAATATTAGGATTAACGGCTAAGATCTCTTTTAATACCGGGATCACGTCCTGCTCGTCCTCCTTCAAAGTAAACTTTTCCAGCTTCATATCGGTTTGCCCTGCGGGGATATCATCGTAAGAGAAAGTATGATCATTCAGATCGGATGAGCCGATACTTAAACGCAGGTAACTAATGCCAACATCGTTGGCTCCCGCACCAAATAGCTCCTGTATTATCTTTTTCCGCTCGCCTGCCGACATGCGGATCATATTCTGCGCACTGCCACCCGTAAGCGCAAATCCAAACCCATCAACCGACTGGTATTTTTTTGCCGGATCAACTTTAATAACAAGCACGTTATCGCTGTTAGCTGCGCCAAAAGTTAAGGGTGATTGCTTAGTCAGCAATGCCGATTTCTCGTTATTAGTTAACCACCAGTTTACAGTATTCTGCGCAAAGCACAAAGAGCTTAGCAATATGCCGGTTGATAGCAATATTAGTTTTGAGGGTTTCATAATTTAGTTTCTTAAGGTCTAAAGTACAAAATCTCAGCGTTCGGATGTTGATATATTATATAGCCAGGTTAGTTACGCCACCTATAATAATTATAGCCGGGTGGGTTAATTGCTTGCTTTCGGCCATAGCTACCAGATCTTTCGCCAATCCTTTTACTGATTTTTGCTTAGCTGTCGATGCGTGCTGTATGATAGCTGCCGGCGTATCGCCAAATCCGGCATCAATATAAGTTGCAGCTATTGATGCCAGTTGTTTCATCCCCATATATATTACTACAGTGGCATTGCTTTGCATGGCTAACCGCAGGTCGGCAGATAGGGTGCCATCCTTTTTTGTACCGGTAACCACCCAAATACCCTCGCTTACGGCACGGTGGGTAAGTGGGATATCCTCCAACCCCGATGCCTGCATACTGGTAATGCCCGGGATGTAATAGGTTTTGATGCCCTGTTCGCGGGCAAATAGTATTTCTTCAAATCCGCGGCCGAATATAAACGGATCGCCGCCTTTTAGGCGCACTACGCTGCCTTTACTAAAAGCAAAATGTTTTATTAAGCTGTGGATCTCTTCCTGCGAAGTGTATTTATCATATGGCTGTTTGCCAACATAGATCTGCTCGCAATCCGGCGGTGTCAGGTCTAGTAATTCGCGGTTGGCCAGGTTATCATAAAGAACTACTTTGGCTTGCTGCAAAATTTTATATCCCTTAACCGTAATTAGTTCAGGGTCGCCGGGGCCGGCGCCTAAAACATATAATTCGGGTTGTACAAGGATGTCTGTCATAGCTTTTACTGACTTATTAAAAAATCAATGATTTATATGACCAAAGTAACAATAATCAAAGCTTAACAAGCGAAATGCTTTCAATAAAATTATAAGATGAGGGTCAAAATATATAGCTTCTATGCTATATCCTCGGTTAGCTTTAAAAGCTTTGCCGGATTTGCAATAGAAATACTTTTGCCGGATAGCACCAGAAGCCCTTCGTGTATCAACTCGTTTATCACCCTGAAGACAGTTTCGTAAGTAGCGCCCGAGTATGATGCCAGATCCTGGCGGCTTAATTCGATATTTATAAATCCGTCTTTGGTTAGTCCAAATTGGTCCTTTAACATAATCAACGCCTCGGCAACACGGCCCTTTACAGGCATATGTGCCAAGTTGCGCATTTTTCGTTCGGATACACGCAGGTCATGGGCAAAAAACATTAAAAGATTGAAGGTAAAATCGGCATTTACTTTTAAAGTCGCCTCAAAAAACTCCATGTCGACATAGCTAACAATGCCGGCCTGTACGGCAGTTGCCGATATAGCGTAGGTGCCGTTACCGCCCAGCGCACGGTGCCCGAATATTTCGCCTTCTTTGGCAAATCTTAAAATGAGTTCTTTATCTGCACCCCAGCGTTTATGGACCTTTACAATCCCGGTATTTACAAAGAAAATGCCGTTTACAGGGTCGCCTTCTTTAAAAATAACCTCGCCTTTTTTTACTTTATAGTTTTTTTTATGTGCTAAAATTGCCGGAATCCATTCTTTGATGCACCCGGAACACAAAAAACAACCTTTTTCATTATCAGGCAGGGTTATTTTTTTCATTTTTATTTAATAAGATCAGTTAATGATACAATATTAATCAATTTTAAAGTGATTTTCATAATAATTATTAATACTTTTTACAAATTCATTGAAAATATTGCAATGATACAATAAAATTTACCCTAAAATTATACTTAGTGCAAATTATACGATACGATTCTTATAAAAAACAACTTAAATACGTCACCTACCCTACACATTGCTAATAAAACTTGCTATATAATGCAGATATGTCAACAAACACTCTTATAAATGGCGTTATTTTTCAAACAAAGTTATACCGTTATAAGCAACAGGCGTATCCTTGCCAAACAAGCCTACTTGCGATGCAGGCCATGATCCTTTTATCTCGGCAATTTGTTTACCGTCAAGAAACAAGATCACTTTATCCCTTAACTTAACAGACCGTAGGTTATAATCCGACGTTTTCTCTTCGGTAACATACAATTTATAAACGTGTACCGAATTATCAGCTGTAGAACTAACCAGCCTAATGGCGTCCGCAGTTATCTTAGCAAACTCTATTTTATTAACAGCCTGGTCATCGCGCGATACTATCTTAAAATCAAGCTTTATCCATTCGCCGTTGTGCAGGTAAAACACGTTTAAATTATCAAATGTATTAACCGTAAACTCGTTTTTATCGTAAACCGATTTTACTACTTCTAAGGATGACAGCTCGGTGTTTTTCTTTAATGGATAATACTTGTTTAATCCATCGCCGTATTTAGGGTCGGGGTACTTAACGATTTTCCTCTTTAGCGGGATGGTTGTATTGCCTGCCGCATTACCTTTTATTTTACCGGAGATAACCAGGCTGCCTTTTTCAAAATCTAAACCTGCCTGTAAATAATTGTCCTTATCTGTGTAAACCGGGTAAATACCTGCCGTTCCTTTATCAGCCGAACTGTTTAAACCCTTGTAAACTTGTGTGCCAAATTCGTACTGGTTTAACAGGTCGCCTTTGAAGGTTGAGAAGCTCCCTTTATTTTCAGCTTGAGAGATTCCGTTATTTGAAATTGTCCATTTGCCGGCAGCATTATTTGCCGGTTTGTTCCAGCCGGTGATGGTAGTGTTATATTCATCCCATCCCGGGTTATAAATAGCGCCATCAAACGAAGCGCTGCTTTTATCGGTAAATAATCCCGGGATACCTTGCGCCACAAAAGTTGAACTTATTTTATTGCTGCCCGGCGCAGGGTTATCATCTATCTCAACATCAAACCGCTTATCATTTTTATATACCGACAGGCTATGATAAACATCAAAATTAAACTCTTTAGACAGCTTGTTTTTCTTAACCATCTCTTTTCCGTCCTTCACTAATCTTGAATACCAGCTGCCCTCTTTGGGATTAAAGCCTATCTCCAGCAAATTTGCTGCGTTTGAATAGTAAGCTATGATACCCGAATTCCCTTTTTTATGCGAGTCGTTCTTCACACCGATCTTGAACAGGTAGTTCCCGGCTTTATGGCTTTTAACTAATGCAATGGTTTTATTTTCAGAGTCTGATTGCTTCAGCTCATCCTTTTGGATCTGCCACTTACCACCCTTAATGTCCCATTTGGTATTAAGGTCTTCTTTATCTGCCGATTCAAAAATATCGCTAAATACAGGCAACGATGGGTTTGGATGATAGCCTGATGTCTTGCTCCCTGTTGGCCCGTCCACAGTTAATTCATGGTCGTTAAAAACAACGCGGTTTACAAATTGGCCACGCCTTCCCCCGTTCTTAATTCCGAAATAGATAAGCCACCATTCAAACCCATTCGGGCCCTTCAGGATATTTGGCTGCCCGGGATTGAACAGGATATCATCGCCTTGTTTGGTCAACGGGTCAATCAAATCAACATCTAAATTTACAGATCTTCGTCCTTTTGTGCTGTGTATAGCAATTACATTATTGCCGGCTTTTAGCTTTTGTATGATCTCTTTAGTAAGATTAATAGTAGCATAATTAGCTGTGGTATTACTATAAACCTGTTGCCCATCGATATAAACTTCAGTCGGTCCGCCATGGTTAACCAGCAGTTGCAGGTAATCAGACGGCGGGGTTTTCATGGTAAACTGTTTCCTTACCCAAATATCGTCGCTGCTCCAAATGGTTTGCCTTCTAAGTACAGTGCTGCCTTTGGTTATCTCGTTTGCAAATCCTTTTTCGCCGCTTTGCCAGCCTGTATTTGCAAAGCCGGGTTCCATCCATTTATCAGCTGGTTTATCAAAGGTGTATTTCCAGTTGGTGAAAGCTTCTTTTGATGATGTGAAGAAATATTTTAGTTCATCCGGATTATCTGTTAAATTTTGTTGTACAACAGGCTGCCCATACTTAGCCCCGCTGTTGAAACCAAGCGGATCATCAGCTTCGGCTACCCCCAACGCATAGTTGCCGTATTGATTGGCAGAGTGATTGGCATTATACATCATATAATACCTCGACCGGTATTTCATCACCCATGGGCCTTCGTTAACATTATTATCGTATCGCTCCCAGGTTTCGGGCAGCGAGTTAAACATATATTTAGGTTGCCCCTTAAGCGTCCACGGATCAAACATAGACTGTCCCCAAATAGTATTACCGTCGGTGAATTTTACCGTGTAAAAATAAAATGTGCTATCGGTATTTATAAACAGGTTGGCATCTATCCGGCTATCAAACCAGGTTTTTTTATTAGGCTCTACATATGGGCCAAGTATATTGTCGGCGACAGCATGACCCACATGCACCGTCATGTTTTTCACACCCCAAAAATTTACCGACCAGTAAAAATGGAACTTGCCGTTCCAATAATGAATATCGGCAGCATGGATCTGGTTATCGCCAAAAGGTTTGCCCTTTGTCCAATCGTTATCCATTGAGAAAGCATGCATGGGGCCGGTCCATTTTATCAGATCGTCTGATACATAAAACCCGCCATTGGTAGCAACACCGACCAGGTAATATTTACCATTAAAATTTATGGCACCGGCATCTGCAATGCCTTCCAGAACAGGGTTGCTCTGAGCGTGTAAGATGTTATTGGATACCCCCGAAAATAAAAAGAGGGCAATTAGAACCGCATTTTTTAAAGCTTTCATTTTTAATTTATATAAATAAATGGCAAAAAATGCGTTGCGGCCCGGTAGGATTTGGCTCGTTACTAATCTTTTACCGCATCAACTATTAACGAAGTATATCCTAACTTTCCATCCTGGTTTCTTGGGTCGTATCTGCGCGACCGGTGAATCATGCCGCCGTCGAGTGTCCAGTCAGTATAGTTAAATTTGCCGTTCTCGTCCCAGTATTCCAACAGCTCAACTCTAAAGCCGGCTCTCTCCAGCCGGGCTTTCATCACATCATAGGTGTACAATATTTTATGATCATCAGCACCAATGCCGCTGCCTCCAACACGCACCCATTCAATATATTCTTTATCGGGGTTGTTGCCATCGGGCACAGCTATCCGCAAGCGGCCGCCTTTTGCCAGCCAGTCGTAACAGTTTTGGTTTGATAAGCGGGTTTCCTCATCGGGGATATGCTCCCAAACGTGTTCGGCCAATATATTGGTTAAACGTTCATCGCCAAAAAGGCGTTGCCAGTCTGATGCCTTGCTTGCATCCAGCGCGTCATATTCAGATAAGATCCACTCTTTACCCAGTTTAATTTTTGATGAGCCAATGGTAAGTTTTCTTTTTTTAAGAACATTAAAATTGAACTTAATATCCAACGTTCCTATCATCCTCATTAAAATATGCTTTATCATATTGGGTACTATTTATCCGGTGCGGTTTTGCAGGTTCAATAATAGGCATTTTTATTACCCTTTTGAAACAGAAAAACTACTTTTCAATCCGTATCCCTTATCAATAAAACACTGCGAGTTAAAAATTAAAAAATATTGTTAACCATTAGTATATTTGTTACGCAAGTCGCAGTATTCTATTGACCCTAAAATGTTTAAACCCACCCCTGTAAGCAGCTTTTTTGTGGTCATATGGCTCATAGCAGGCATATCGGCTTGCAATAATACCAGCGACTCATTAATTAATAAGAAATCCGGCGGAGGTGATACTACCGGGATTAATAACCTGATAGCCGCCGGCAAACGGGTAGAAAACATCAACAACGATTCTTTACAGATAGTAGCTACAAGGCTTTATGAAATAAATAAAGCATCGGGCGATAAACAGGCTTTGGTTTATGCCGAGATGTTTGAAACCAATTATTACTGGCAGGGCGCCGACCATAAAAAGGCAATGAGCCTGGCCATACAATGCCTGGCCGATGCCGAGAAATATAACATCAGGCCGGCGCTGTCGCAGATCTATGGCACTATTGCCAATCTGCATAAAGAAACCACCAACTACCCAATGGCATTTAAAGCTGCCGACAGTGGTTTAAACGCAGCAATTGCCGATAAGGATTCGTCACAGATCATTTCGTTTTTAGGATTAAAGGCTATGTTTACGCGTGGCCTTAGCCTGCGCAAAGAACAATCAGGACCTGACAAGAGTATCGACCTAAACCTGGCAGCGTTGAAAATTGCCGAGTCGAGCCCCAAATATGAGCGCTTGCGAATTCGCTTTTATGACAACATTTGCCAGTATTATAAAGACCAGCGCGACTTTGCCAAAGCTTATTATTATGGCAACAAAGGTGTGGAGCTGGCTACCAAATACAATCAACAACGATCATTAACATATGCGTACTCCTGGCTTGGGCAGGCTAACTATTTTGAGGGGAGACAGGCGAAAGGCATTGCGTTATTGGACTCGGCGTTAAGCATTGCGACCAGGCTAAAAGAGCCTTATCGCGTTATGGAGATCCATGGGCACATTTATGATTGTTATATATCAACCAACGATTATAAAGATGCTTTAACCCATTACACCCGTATGCGGGTAATGCGCGACTCGCTTAAAGTACTGGATAATGTAAAACAGATAAGTGAGCTGCAGGTAAAATATGAAACCGCGAAAAAGGACAAAGAAATAAGTTTGCTTAATGACAAAGCTGAAATAGAAGGCCTGCAGCGTAATGCCATTGTTTTAATACTTATTTTACTGGTAACTATAGCAGCATTGTTTTACATCAAAGAGAAAAAACGAAAAGACCTTTTAATATCAGAAAGACTTTTACTTAAGGAGGGGTTGAAGAATGCCGAGCTTGAATTACAATATTTTACAGAAAACCTTAAACAAAAGAACGAGGTAATAGAAGAGTTTAAGGCCGAAATAGAACACTTACAGTTACAGCATATTAGCGCTGCGGACAGGGAAAACCTGGACCACCTGATAAAGGCCCATATCATGACCGACGAAAACTGGGATAGCTTTAAAAAGTTATTTGCAAAAGTACACACCGGCTTTTTTGATATTATTAAACAAAAGTTTCCTAATATTACCGCTACCGATGCCCGGATACTATCGCTAATTAAACTGCAGCTTAGTAATAACGAAATGGCCAATATGCTGGGCATTACTGTTGAAGGGGTAAAAAAATCAAAACAGCGGCTCCGTAAAAAAATCGACCTTAATAAGGACGAAAGTATTGAAACCATTATAGCCGCTATATAACAGGGCGCTTTTAACAGGCTATGTCCACCCCAAATTTGTTATAATTACAGCTAAAATTCATTTGCTGTCCTAATTGATCTTTTCGTTCATTTCATTCATTTGTCCATTATTTGTCCACAGCTAAAATAGTGCAAACTCTATATTATGGATTAGTTTTACATAATAGTTAAGCCGATGTTGTATTAGCCCGTAACCCTTAAAGAGTTTATCGCATCTTATTAATCTAATTACAAGTATGTTAAATCTGAACATTTTTATTGTTGAAGACTCGCCGGTAATAGCGGCTGCGCTTAAACACCTGGTGAGTAGGTTGGGGCATACTGTGGTTGGTATATCCGAATCGTACGAGGATGCCGTGATTCAGTTAGACCGTATTGATATCGACATGGTTATTACTGATATAATGCTTGGCGGGGTAAAAAACGGTATCGACCTGGGGGCTTACATTAAAGAAAATTTAAACCTGCCTATCATCTACCATTCCTCAATTACTGATACCAACATGATCTGCAACGCCATGCGTACAGACCCGGTTGCCTATTTAATAAAACCGGCAAGCCGTATTGACTTATCAACAGCTTTGCTAAGTGTAGAAGCCGCCTAATTCAAACTAATACATATATTTTATTGACCGTTGCCCCCTTTGATAGTTTCGGCTAACATTTCAACGGTCATGTCTATTCCGTTAATAATATGTGTTGCCCTCTCGTAAAAGTCTTCACGTTCGGCTAATTTTTCGGCAATAAAGGCCACCAGTTCATCGCCATGTAAACCGGCAATTAAGGGGCGTGTGGCTTTGCCTTTATCTAACCGCTCGGCGAGTGTTTTGGGCGATAGTTTAATGTACAGCGTCTGCCCATTGGCATTCATCCACTCCATGTTATCGAAAAAGCAGGGTAATCCACCGCCTGTTGATACGACTACGTTTTCGGGATAATCGGTTTCTTTTAATATAGATGATTCTAACAGCCTAAACTCATCCTGCCCATGCTGAGCGAAGTATTCGGCTATAGTCATGCCCACCTTAGCTTCCAGTACATGGTCAAGATCCATAAACTCATAGCCCAGGTGGTTGGCCAGCTTGCGGCTCCAGGTGGTTTTGCCGCACCCCATAAATCCTATAAAAAATATTCTCATTGTAATTTTACTCTTGGATCAATCCAAACATAAACAACATCAACCAAAATATTGATCACCACAAAAATAAAAGCGATAAATAAAATAGAACCCATCACCACCGGGAAATCTGACATCTCTAAAGCGTTAACCGTAGTTTTACCCAACCCGTTATACCCAAATACATATTCCACAAAAAACGAACCCGCCAGCAACGAAGCAAACCAGGTGGCAATAGCGGTGATAACCGGGTTAAGCGCGTTCTTTAAAGCATGGCGATAAATGATGGTATTGTTGTTTAGCCCTTTTGCTTTAGCGGTGCGGATGTAATCCTGCCCCAGTACATCTAACATAGCATTGCGGGTAAGCTGGACGATTATAGCAAGCGGCCTAAAACCCAGCGTAACCATAGGTAATATTAAGTTCTTCCAGGTTATAACCTCGCCTTTAAACGGATCATAACTATATAAACTGCCCGACATATTTAAGCCGGTATATTTGCTCAATACAAACCCAAAAAGCCAGGCAATGATAATTCCTGCAAAAAATGATGGCGCCGAGATTCCTAAAGTTGAGAATGCTAATGCCGAGCGGTCTATCCACGTGTCTTTATTTACCGCGCTTATTATCCCTAAAAACACGCCTATTAATATAGCAAACAGCATAGCTGTTGTGGCTAATATCAAAGTATTGGGTACAACCTCTAAAAGCAATGACACTACGTCTTTGCTGGTTTGGTATGACCGGCGCAGGTACGGCCATTTTAACGCTACTACTTTGTACTGTGATATTGCGAAGAGCTTTACGTAGTGATAGCGTTGCTGCTCGGCAGGTGTATTTAAATGAATGCCTATGGCCGACAGGTCATTTATGTAATAAGCAAACTGTACAGGCAGGGGTTTATCAAGCCCAAACTCTTTGCGTACGGTTTGTAATGATTGTACATCGGCGCGCTGGCCCTGGGTCATACGGGCAGGGTCAACCGGTAAAATATTGAACAGGAAAAATACCACAACCACAATGCCCAGCATTACTGCCGAGCCATAAAAAAACTTGCGGATGAGGTAGCTGATCATTTATTGTTTACTAAAGTATTCCTTAGCCAGGTGGTCATAATCGGGCACGGTATGATAGTGCCATTTATTAACTATTGTGCCATTTTTAAGCAGGATAACACCTGGATTAGCACGTACCATTGATTTTAGGGGCACCCCGTCAGCATAAAATATCTCGCTGATCAACCGGTGTTTTTTTGCAAATGCTGTAGCATCTGTTGGAGATGCCGATGTAAGCAATATGGTGCGTGTATTAAAGTTTTGCGTAAGGTTTGCAGCCAGCGCGTTTAAGCGGTTGATGGCACTTGTATCTGTTTTACTCAAATCGTACGCTACAATTACCAGGCTATAAAACGGGTTGCTTAATAGCTCTTTGGTATAATCGTTACGTTGTGAGTCCTGGATAGAAAGATCGGCTATCTTCGGTGCAAATCCCTTTTTCATCAGCCTGCTCTCCGGGTTGCCCTCTACCTGCCAGTTAGTATCCTTCCAGATGCCTGATCTGATATATTCCTTATCAGTCATGGTTTTGGTTTCGCCGGACTTTTTGTTTTTTAAGTTATAGGTCAGCTCAAACTCGTCGGGCATAGCGCCGGGCGGGGTTTTCATTTCGTCGGGGATGTTGGCGCCAATTTTATATGGCAGAAAATCAACTATAGGCGAAAAGCTATAGGTAAAAAATCCAAAGCCTATTGACAATACTATAGATGCCCCCAATAAACGCTCGCTTGTTTTTTTACTAAACAGCGGGGTTATCGTTTCTTTGTTTTTAAACAATACAACAATCAGTATCAGCAATATCAAATCTTTACTGAATGATTGCCATGGCGTTAACGGGATAGCGTCGCCAAAGCAGCCGCAGGTTTGCACCACTTTAAAAAACGCCGAGTAAAATGTCAGGAACGAAAAGAAAATAATGATCAGCAACAGCCCCCACGCTACCTGCCTTTTGCGGATGCCTATTAACAGCGCGAAACCCAATATCATTTCTAAAGCACAAAGCAATATGGCAAAGCATAGAGCCAGGCTATTTAAAAAGGTGATATGGAAAACCTCGAAATACTCTTCGAGTTTATACGAAAAGCCCAGCGGGTCGTTAGCTTTTATAAGGCCCGAGAAAATAAACAGTAAGCCTACGCTAATTCTGCAGAACCATATTAAGCTGTTTTTCATTTCACGTCCAGTTTAATCAATGCAAATACTGAGTAATTTAAAATGTCCTGGTAGTTGGCTTTTATACCTTCTGATGCCAGGGTAAGGCCTTTATTATCTTCAATTTGTTTAACACGCAACAGCTTCATCAATATCAGGTCGGTTAATGAGCTGATACGCATATCGCGCCAGGCCTCGCCGTAATCGTGGTTTTTGGCAAACATCAGTTCCTTTGTTTCTTTAACCTTTTCGTCAAACAAACGGCCAACGTGGTCGGGGGCCAATTCAACCGGAGTTTCGGCATCACACTCCAGTTGCATCATGGCAATAACGCAATAGTTTACTATGCCAATGTATTCGCCGGTAATATCCTCGCCCACTTTGGATATTTTCTTTTCTTCGAGCGTACGGATCCGCTGCGCTTTAATAAAGATCTGGTCGGTGATGGATTCTAAACGCAGTATGCGCCAGGCGGTACCATAATCATGGGTTTTCTTCATGAAAAGCCCTTTGCAAATATTAATTACGGCTTCGTATTCGGCTGATGTATTGTTCAATTTGTTGAAAAGTTTTTAATGTTGTAAGGTTGTAAAGTTTGGGATGGCGATCTTTAAGTTGTACTTACCTATTATATGAAGATATAAGTAACTTTACAACTTTGTAACCTTTCAACATTACAACACAATACGTGGCTAAAGATACATTTTTTCATAAAAAGAGGGCCTTAAATGCGGGTGGTAAAGTCATAGATTTATCCACACCCAAAGTAATGGGCATAATTAACCTTACGCCCGATTCTTTTTATGCTGATAGCCGCCAGCCTGCCGTGACCGATGCGCTGCAACAGGCCGAAAAAATGTTAGCCGATGGCGCAACTTTTCTTGATCTTGGAGCATACTCATCGCGCCCCGGCGCTGATGATATTTCTGCACAGGAAGAAACCGACAGGTTGCTGCCCGTTGTTGAAGCTATGGTAGCCCGTTTCCCGGATGCTGTTTTATCGATAGATACTTTCCGGGCATCAGTTGCCGAAGCTGCTATTAAAGCAGGTGCGCATATTATAAATGATATTTCGGGCGGACAGTTGGATGCCGGTATGTTTGCCACCGTTGCCCGTTTACAGGCGCCTTATATCCTGATGCATATGAAAGGCAATCCGAAAACCATGAACAGCCTTGCCAATTACGATGATGTGTTTAATGAGGTGCTGGATTACTTTGTTGAGAAATATCAGCAACTAAAAGCTTTAGGCGTTAACGATGTAATACTTGACCCTGGTTTTGGTTTCGCTAAAAAGCCGGAGCATGGCTACGCGTTGTTGAATCGGTTAGAAGAGTTCGACCGGTTAGGCATGCCAATATTAGTAGGCTTGTCCCGCAAAAAAATGATCTATAGTTTATTGGGTGGCACTGCCGCCGACGCATTGACTGGCACTACCGTATTAAATACCATCGCCCTAACAAAAGGCGCTAATATTTTAAGGGTGCATGATGTAAAAGAAGCGATACAAGCCGTAAAGCTGATGGGTTATTTGCGTAACAATATATAACTTAGCAAAATGCCTATCGGGCTAACCCTAATATAACCTGTTTATTTCATGAAAAAATTTAGCCTTTTAACAGGCGTGTTTTGCGCATGCGTAGCTATAGCCGGCCTAATTGCCTGGAAAGAAAAGCCGGTCCCGGTAATGAACCAGGCCGCCAATCGCCCAAACATCATCATTATATTAACTGATGATATGGGTTTTAGCGATGTGGGTTGCTTTGGCGGCAATTTTGTACCGACGCCCAATATTGATCGCATAGCTAAAAACGGGCGTAAGTTTACGCAGTATTACAGTGCGGCGCCCATTTGCTCGCCATCACGGGCAGGTATGTTGACCGGCATGAACCCGGCAAGGTGGAACTTCTCGACCTTCCTGGACAATAAAAAACATAATAAAAATGCTGAACAGGCCGATTTCCTCGACCCGTCTGCACCATCCATTGCCCGCATCTTTAAAAACGCGGGGTACGCTACCGGACACTTTGGCAAATGGCATATGGGCGGCGGTCGCGATGTAAAAAACGCGCCCGGCTTTGAGCAATATGGCATTGATGAACATAACAGTACTTACGAAAGCCCGGATCCCGATCCACTGTTGACGGCGACAAACTGGATCTGGTCGGACAAGGATAGCATCAAGCGTTGGGATCGCACCAAATACTTTGTAGATAAAACCCTTGCCTTTATGCAAAAGCACAAGGGCCAGCCTTGCTTTATAAACCTTTGGCCCGACGATGTGCATACACCATGGGTACCGCGCAAGGAAACTGAATACACCGGCAAATACCCAATGAATCCTGAAGAGGAGGCCGCTTTTAAAGGCGTATTAAAAGAGTACGACGTACAAATAGGCCGCCTGCTTGACGGCCTAAAAGCTACGGGTGCCGATAAAAATACTATTGTGATCTTCACCAGTGATAACGGCCCGCTCCCAAGTTTCAGGGGGAGCCGGGCAATGGGTTTAAGGGGATCGAAACTATCTTTATATGAGGGCGGCACGCGCATGCCATTCATCATCCAATGGCCGGGGCATATACCTGCAGCTACTGTCGATGAAAGCTCAGAGTTATGTTCGCTCGACCTGATGCCCACACTTACCAAATTTGCCGGTATTACACTGCCCGCAGGTTATAAGGGCGATGGTATCGACCGCGGCTCGGTTTTATTAGGCAAACCATCACTACGCGGCAAGGACCTGTTTTGGGAATACGGCCGCAATAACGTAGCTTTCAATTATCCGCGCCCAATAGATAAAAGCCCTAACCTGGCTGTACGATCTGGCGAATGGAAGTTGTTGATGAACAGCGATGGCACCGATATCCAGTTGTACAATATTCTGAAAGATAAAAAAGAGTCGACCAACCTTGCCGCCAACGAGCCGCAAAAAGTGGCCGAACTAAAAGATAAATTAATGATATGGTGGAAAACCATTCCACATTTAAAATAAGAGGTAGTATGATGGTATTTAATAAGCAATATGTGGTAAAAGGGGTGCTTATCTGGGTAATATTGGTAGGTTCAGGTGCATTACTTGCGCTAAAACCATCGTCACCAAAACCTGCAAAACAAAAAGACCGCCGGCCAAACATTGTATTCATTATGGCCGACGATTTGACCATGACCGATGTGGGCCCTTTTGGCAGCACACAGGTGCACACGCCAAATATGGACAGGCTTGCCCGCGAGGGTGTTTGTTTGGATAACATGTTTAACATGGTGCCGGTTTGCTCGCCAACAAGGCAGTCGCTTTTAACAGGGCTTGGGCCGGTGCGCAGCGGCGCTTATCCTAACCATACCATGATCTATAAGGGCATTAAAACTTTGCCTTTGTATTTAAAACAATTGGGCTATAACGCCGCTATTATAGGCAAAAGGCATTACGCCCCCGATGAATCATATCCATTTGATTTTTTAGGCGGACGCGAGGGCGACGATGGCAGAGGCATTGATGTCGACCTAAGCAAGGCTGAGGATTGGGTAAAGACACATACCGATAAGCCCTTCTACTTAATGTTTACCAGCAATCAGCCACACGAGCCTTATACCCGCGGTAACCAGGCAGCTTACGATCCTAATAAAGTAAAGCTGGGCCCAAACATGGTTGACACCAAGCTTACCCGTCGCCGCATGGCAAAATACTTTGCCGAAATAACTTATTTAGACAGCCTGATTGGCGTTACCCTGGATATTGTTAAACGTACAGGACAGGAAGATAATACCATCATCATGTTCGTTACCGAGCAGGGTAATTCGTTCCCGTTTTCTAAATGGACGTTATATAACCAGGGGCTGCATTCGGGATTTATTGCCAAATGGCCGGGCAAGATCAAACCTGGCACCCGCAATCCTGCCATGCTGGAATATATCGACATCACCCCAACCCTGATAGACATTGTTGGCGGCGACCCAACCAAAATAAATACCGGATCAAAAGATGGTAATGGCAAAATGGGATTTGATGGCGTAAGCTTTAAAAAGGTATTATTGGGCCAGGAAACCCACGTACGCGACTACGTTTTTGCCGAGCATACCACCCGCGGCATCATACAAGGCAGTGATAATTACCCAAGCCGCTCTGCGCGCAATAAACAATTCCTGTTCATCCATAACTTGAATTATAAAGAAACGTTTAAGAACACGGTAGTAAACATGCCGTTTTTTAAAGAGTGGAAGCAAACAGATCCTGCCCGATCTGCTTTGTACCAGGTACGCCCGGAGTTTGAATTGTATGATGTGATCAATGATCCCTTCAACTTAAAAAACCTGGCCGACGACCCTAAATATACCGCAGTTAAAGCGGAGCTAAATGCCCAACTGGTTGCGTTTATGAAACAACAAAATGACAAGGGCATTGAAACAGAAATGCAGGCTTTAACCCGCCAGCCCAAAAACGCTACCGAGGATTAAGCATAAGTAATTAGTAAATAAATAATAAATTAGGCGCTTCATAACGTATTGCCATGAAATATAATAAACTATACCTCTTACTGCCGGTTGTTGGCGCGTCTGTAGCGCTGCTGGCCTGGACAGTAAAACCAAAGCCAAAAGCACCCCCTGCCGCAAAACGGCCCAATATTATTATTATCATGGCTGATGATATGGGCTTTAGCGATGCCGGTTGTTATGGTGGCGAGATCAATACGCCTAACATCAACTACCTGGCACAAAACGGCATAAGGTTTACTAATTTTTATAATGCTTCGCGATGCTGCCCGACACGGGCCTCGTTACTTACAGGTTTATATAACCACCAGGCAGGTATAGGTAAAATGAGCGATGAGGAAGATGCACCGGGTTACCTGGGCCACCTTACAGACAACGCCGTTACCCTTGCCGAGGTTTTAAAAACGGCAGGCTATCATACTGCCATGTCGGGCAAATGGCATGTGTCAAACACGCCGGGGCAGCCCGATGCCAAAGAGCAGCTAGCCTGGTTAAATCACCATAAGGAATACCCGGAGTTTTCGCCAATCAGCCAATATCCAACCAGCCGGGGGTTCGAAAAATATTTTGGAACGATATGGGGAGTAGTTGACTTTTTTGACCCTTTCAGCTTAGTAAGCGGCACCAAACCTATCACTAGTGTGCCAAAAAACTATTACCATACCGATGCTATCAATGATACTGCGGTAGCTTATATCAATGGTTACTCTAAATCAAAACAACCCTTCTTTTTATACGTGGCCGAGAATGCGCCGCACTGGCCGCTGCACGCTAAGCCTGAAGATATTGCCAAATATAAAGACACCTACAAAGGCGGCTGGGATGCCATCCGCGAAGCGAGATACCAGAAAATGATAAAGCTCGGGTTGATCGACCCAAAAACCACCAAACTATCGCAACGCTGGAACGACGATCTGAAATGGGAAAACAATCCTGATAAAGATTACGATGCTCAACTTATGGCGGTACACGCAGCCATGATAGATTGTATGGACCAGGGAATCGGTCGCATTATAGCCGCATTGAAAAAGAACGGACAGTTGGATAACACGCTTATTGTATTTTTATCGGATAATGGTGCCAGCGCCGAAAGTGCGCCGGGCTACGGGCCCGGCTTCGACCGCCCAAGCGAAACCCGCGATGGCCGCAAGATCAGCTACTCGTTAAAGAAAGATAATGTACCGGGATCGGAATTAGTGTATTCGTCTATAGGCCAGCGTTGGGCAAATGTGGCTAATACCCCTTACCGCTTATGGAAGGCCGAGTCGTACGAGGGCGGGGCGCACACACCTATGATAGCTTTTTGGCCAAAAGGCATAACCGCTCCAAAAGGCAGTTTCAGCAAACAGGTAGGGCACGTAATGGATTTCATGACCACGTTTAATGAGCTGGCCGGTGCCGTTTATCCTGCAACTTATAAGGGCCATACTATTCCTGCAACACCGGGGATAAGTTTGGTGCCGTCGTTTGAAGGCAAAGCAGCTACAGGCCACCAGGAATTGTTTAACGAGCATTTCCAGGCGCGTTATGCACGCTCAGGCGATTGGAAGATCGTATCAACCAACGATCATGTTTGGCACCTGTTTAACCTGGCCGAGGACCGCGCCGAAACAACCGATTTAAAAGATCAATATCCCGATAAGGTAAAAGAATTAAATGGCTTATGGCAAACCTGGGCCACCACACATATGGTATTGCCAAAACCGGGGCCACGTAAAAAGTAAACAATGATATTTAACAGAGGGGCAGGATTAGTATGTGCAATAGTTGGTTTAGCAGCTATAGCTACATCGTGTAAACAAAAAGCCGCGCCGGTGGTGAAAAAGCCGGTTGCAGTAGCAACTAAAGGCAAATCGGCGGTATGCTGCGAGTCAAATATCCCGGCACGTTTCCCTGGATTGGCAGGTTCAGGCAATGGCAAGACATTGGACGACCATTCACACAAAGGCATGGTTTGGATAAAGGCGGGCACGTTTGCTATGGGCGGCGATAATAAGCAAGCCGGCCCTGACGAATACCCTAAACACAAGGTATCTGTCGATGGCTTTTGGATGGACGCTACTGAAGTTACCAACGCCCGGTTTGCCGCGTTTGTAAAAGCGACCGGTTACGTTACTACTGCCGAGAAAAAGCCCGACTGGGAGGAAATGAAAAAACAAGTTCCGCCGGGTACACCGAAGCCTGATGAAAGTTTGTTGGTAGCTGCCTCGCTGATATTTAGTCAGCCCAGCCACCCCGTTAATTTAAACGACTACAGCCAATGGTGGAGCTGGGCAAAAGGTGCCGACTGGAAGCATCCGCACGGCCCAAAAAGCAATATAAAAGGCAAGGAGAACTATCCGGTGGTCCATATCTCCTGGTTTGACGCCGAGGCTTACTGCAAATGGGCCGGCAAACGCCTGCCTACCGAGGCCGAATGGGAGTGGGCCGCACGCGGCGGTTTAAATAACGAGATTTACCCGTGGGGTAATGAACCGGTTGATGCGGGCGCGCCAAAAGCCAATACCTGGCAAGGCGATTTCCCTAATAAAAATACGATGAAGGATAAATTCTTCCTTGCTGCTCCTGTAAGCTCATTTAAGCCCAATGGCTATGGCCTTTATGATATGGCCGGCAATGTCTGGGAGTGGTGTTCTGACTATTATAAAAATGACTACTATGCTTCCATAAACAAGTCGGGCGGGGTAAGCAATCCCCAGGGGCCAGCTGATAGCTATGATCCTGACGAGCCATATGCCAAAAAGCGCGTTATCCGCGGCGGATCTTTTTTATGTAACGATAGCTACTGCTCTGGCTACCGCGTTGCCCGCCGGATGAAAAGCACCGAGGATAGCGGCATGGAACACCTGGGTTTTAGGTGTGTGCAGGAAAAGTAAAATCCACGTCGGTATCCGGCCTTAAGCCGGTAGTAAAATTGATGGGAGGAGCAAGAAGCGATCAGCACAGCTGATTTTTAATGCGTCTTTGAACGTTAACTAATGATCGGCACCCTGTTTTCGAAAGGCATTAGGCGAGACTCCATTTTTCTTTTTAAACAACTTGGAAAAATAATGCACCGATTCAAAACCGGTTTGATCTGCAATCTCACTGATATTAAGCGCGGTAGTCATCAACAAATCTTTTGCCCTATTCACCCTTAGGTTAAGATGATATTGATTTGGTGATTCGCCGACGACCTTTTTAAATATTTTCCGAAACGATGAATACCCCATTGGCAACTGCAATGCTACATCTTCCATGTCTAACTGGTTTTCAAAAGACTCCTGAAGAATAAATTTGGCCTTTGAGATCAGCTTTCCGACAGGATCATTTTCCTGCTCTTTAAATATGGATATTGTATTGATAATGCCAAGTATCTGCAGCGTAATGCCCGCTATTTGCTGTGCGTAGCCAATAGATGCCGTGCCCATAATATCTATCAACTTATGAAACAGGGCCAGAATATCGTTATTTGCCCCTACTTTAATAAATATTGTGTCCTTATCAAAGTTCTTGCCCATCAATTGTTCTACATAATAGCCGTTAAATCCTATCCAGTATTCCTCCCAACCCATTTTGGGATCGGGTTTATAGCGATGCCAGGTGCCTGGAGACAGAAAAAAACAAGTCCCGGCGTCCACTCCGACAGGCTGCATTTTAGCAGACCCGAATACGCCTTTGCCTTTAGATATAAATATTATATAATAATCATTTAATATCCTGCCACGGTTCCAGGATAACGTATGGCTTTGCGGATGCTGCTGATTTGGATAGTTCTCATTAGGCGCAACTTTTGAGTAACCTGCCGACGTTACAAAAAGCCCCCATTTTTCTTCAGCTTCTCCAATTGTTAGATATTTAAAAAAACTGCTATGCATTCAATTGGCTTTTCCTTCGGTTAAAATTAAATATTTAAATATCTAAAATTACAAAGAAGTCTGGTAATTGTGTTTTGCAAATACCCATATTAACTATTACCGTCCTTGGTTTTTACAGCTACAATTCAGCAACTTACTCTTAATTTGATCTTGAATCAGCAACCGTTAGTTCCATATCAATTTATCAAAAAGTACAAATAATAGGTTGCTTTGTCAAAAAGAAAATCACGTGTCCGTAATTATGTTTGTCAAGCCAATTGTAAATGCTTGACCACATTTAATCTTTATGAACACAAAAATTAGTCAGCCGCAAATTGATTTTTATCAAAGCAACGGTTATATCGTTATCGAAGATTTTCTGAACGCTGCCGAACTGAAGCACTGGAAAACTGTAGTTCTAAATGCTGTAACCGAAAGGGATGGTCAGAAAATACCTGGCAGAGCAGGCAAAACAGGTGACCACGACGGCATTAACAAAGATGTTGAATACCACAGTAAGGTATTCGATCAGCTGATCAACCTATGGCAAACTAATAACGGGGTTAAAGAGTTAATGATCGACCCTAAGATCGGAGAAATGGCTGCGACACTCGCGGGCGTGGATGGAATAAGGATATGGCATGATCAGGCTTTGTTTAAAAAACCCTGGGCTAATCCCACATCCTGGCACCTGGATACACCTTTTTGGTCGTTTACTGATCGCAGGGCCCTGTCTATATGGGTTGCTCTCGATGACGCTACATTGGAAAATGGATGCTTGTTTTTTATACCCGGATCGCAAAAAACAACCGGCTTTGAAAATCCCGGTATCGGTAAAAACATGGATTCAATATTTACTTTTTATCCTGGGTTCAGAACGGCGAAAACCATTGCCGCCCCAATGAGAGCAGGAAGCTGTTCATTTCATAACGGGCTCACTATTCATGGTGCACACGCCAATATGACTGCCGGATTACGCCGTGCCATGACCTGCGCCTACATGCCTGACGGTAATGTTTACAACGGCAATGCCAATGTGCTTCCGCAACATTATTTGGAAACTCTTAAGATAGGCGACTTATTAGATAACGATGCACAGAACCCATTAATTTATAAACATTCAAACCATGCTATAACCAATAATCAATTAACCACTTAATTTAAAAATTATGAAGAAGTTACACCTAATGACGGTTGCAATATCATGCATATTAGCAACAACTTATTTCTCATGTAAACGCGATGAAGCTATAAAGGCACCGCAAACGCTATCCACCTCTGTCCCCTCAGATTTAAGTTTTCCGTCGCCGACTGTATCCTATGCTATTTCCGCTCAAGCTGGTACTATTTCTGATCATGCAGACGCGACACAAAGAGGAAGTATAGCCTGGTACCTGGCTACATACGGCGGCGGTACGGCAGCCAGTCCAATTACCTATTACCTTTCCAGCGATACAGTATATAACGCAAAGAAACAAATAACTGTTCCAGCCTATGGGCGTATTACGGAATCGACCGGAGTTCAGGCCGTAATCCAGTGTCATCCAACCGCCTGGAATACCGCTTATGATAAACTAATAAGGCTAAATACTGCTTCTTATTTGCTTCATATCGAGCTAAGGCTTAATTTCATGGCTGGTATTGGGATTTTCGCTGATAGCGCTAATGGCATCCAACTTATAGATCTAACGGTATCTAAAAGTAAAAGAAGCGGTGCTGCAACTGTGACCAACCCGTCACCGCAGTCTCATTTGATTTATATTGCAAATAGTAGCACTGTGCTTATAAACGGGTGTCTTTTGCGTAGAGCCGGCTGTGACACCGGTGAAAATCCAATTGATGGTTTTGGATATCCGATCCATATTATTAACGGCGATCATATTACCATTACGAATAACGACATTGGCATATGCGCATCATCAGGGATAGGTTTCGTAGCTACCACATTTGTCACTATACAAAATAATCACATCAACGATACAGGCCGATCAACTATTTCTTCTGACGGTATCACCTCTTATCATGGTAATACCGGCACTATAAATCGGGTAGTTTCCATTACTTATAATACTATCACCAACAGTCACAATCACGGAATCCATGTAAGCGGACATGGTTTTGACATCTCCAATAACACCATCAGCAACAGTCAGCATTCCAATATCTACATTGGAGATCAACGTTTGTGTGAAGATGGTTATACCGATTGCTCGGGAGATGTGTGGATCCAGAACAATTCTCTGGGCGCATCACTTGACGGCCCCGGCCGTTATTCTATTTACAGGGATAAAGTTGAATCGAACGGCTCAACAATTCATATTGCAGGCAATACAGGGTACACAACTGTACAGCCGGTTGTGCCCTGTGCAGGACCATGCAACCCATAATTAACTTATCCATTAAACTTATTGATGGAATGCCGCTTTAGTACAAAAGGCTCAAACAACACATGATGTTTGGGCCTTTTTGTATTAATATTTTGACCTCATACAATTTGATCTCAAATCAGGAATTCTGATAATCATCAAAATCCTCGAACACAAACTCACCGTCGTCTTCCTGGAGTCGACCGGCATCAAATGCTAAAGATTCTAAACTTGCTATCATTTTGGTGATAGATTCGGTTATATCAGCAATTTCTTTAGCTATGCTTTCGGCGTCGTCGTTCTGCAAGGCGACAACAAGTTTCTCTTTTAAAACATTTAAAGATTCTGTTATGATTTCTTTGATATCAGTTTGTTCCACTGTAGTTAAAATCAGATTAAAACAAAAAAGCCTCACTTCTCAGTAAGGCTTTTTTTCGTTTGCGGAATGGACGGGACTCGAACCATTTCGTTAATGCATTAAATTCCAGGTATTTATAATATCTAAAAACCATTAGTCACCGAGGTAGTCACCGGATAACTTGAGGTAATTTGAGCTGTTTTTAAAGAACTTTTACAAGCCAAATATACGAAAAAAGGAAACGAACTTTCAGTCATTATTTCAATTTTTCCTGATTCTTTTTACGTGATCAAGTGGTCGTACTGCTTATGTAATTCTATTTGTACATAATCACATATCCTTTAAAACACATGCGACTTAAATAGTGGATAACTCAATCTTTCACATAATTTCTAAATCTGTCGCAATTCTTCGTTATGCGACAGATTTTAAATTTTTTGTCGCATATGTAATTGCATAAATCTATAATTATGTAATTACAAAAGGCAATCAGCCTTTCTTATTGAATGGTGAAATAGGGATGTTTTATAGTCTTGCTATTGTTGTCCTTATCTTTTAAAGTAATATCGCCAAATTCATAACCATCTTCCATAAATTCTTCCAAATGTCCAATAGTTATGGTTTTTACCATCCCGTTGAAGATGTAAAATGTAGGCGTATTAACTATAAATAATCCATCAATTTTGTATGCTGACAAATCCAGGTCAGTTAGTTTACATAGCCTTTGGAAATGCTCCTGGATCAAACTGAGATTATCTGCTACGTATCTTAATTTCCTTTTCATTTGCTTCTCATATTTTTTGAAATGTGAGAAATCGTTGGAAAATCCGGTCATTTCATATCGCGCACGATGATATTTGCAGTCTGTAACTAATATTTTCTTGACAGTAGAATCGACAATGATGAAGTCAATCTCACCTGGGTTAGCGATGATGTCAATCGTTACACCTTTGCTATTTATTAACTTTTCTATGTGGTAGTCGTAACATACTTTCCTTTTATCTAAAATCTTAATAACCTCCTTTTCAAGTATCTTATCATGTTCATCGTGTTTAGACGATAGGTAATTTAAAAAGCAGTCATTTAGCTTCCATTCTTCAGGTGCAAGTTGCCATTGAAAACCATTTGTTGCCATTACCAATATGCTTTCCTGCCATTTTTCGTCACCCACCCAAGCCCTCTCTTCACCATCCTTGTTTAAAATCAAAATAGGCCTGAACATATATCGGTGAAAAGATCCCGAAAGGTAAACTGAGTTTTTAATGGTTAACTTATTATGTCTGGAAATAGTTAAACCTTCATAGAAGTTCCTGGCTGATTGTTCATCAACCCCATTATGGATAAGATTCTGAATAAGGGCTTCCGGCTGAATTGTTTGATACAGCGGGTAATCAGGCGCATGATGTCTTTTCATCTGAAATATTTGCCCTCCTGCAAAATCATAGTTAATTCCCATACAAATTTCCAACTGAGCCCTAAGCTCTTTAATAACTTGACTGTCTACAAGGCCCTCTTTAAATCCCTCCTGAAAAAACTTTTCCATAATACGGTAAACTTGATCGTAATGATAGTTGCGCTGCACTTTCACTTCAGAAGGTGATACAACAATTTCAATGGGGTTTTCCATCATACGCTGTTCCGCGAGATGCTCGGAGTATGCGAATAGCCGCTCTCCCAAATACAATAAATCTTCGACTATCAATACAAATGATGTCGCGATTTGGCGGGTTAAAGGTTCTTTATTAGTTACATAATCAATGTCACAGGTTTGTTCAAGAGCAAGTTTCAAAATGCGACGATTTAGCGATAAGGTATTTTCATTGATTTTTTCTTTATCAAAATTTTTTTCGGCCGTCCTATAATATAAATGGATCGATGATTCATGATTTTCGAAAAGATAATAGAGAAATCTTGTGTCCTGATTTGCGACTATGATTTGAATAAACTTATCAGCAGTCCAATCGTAACAGAAATTAAGAATTTCAGCAGTCTGGTGTTGTTCATTAAATGTTCCAGTACCGTATTTACCCGTCACTAAACCATAAAGTTGACCTGAAAAAATCTCCCGTGATCTCTGGCCATAAGTAATAAATAACCGTTTGTCGGATGTGATTTGAAGCATCTAACAATATCTGCTTTTAAAAATGAAATTCAATTTGAGAAATCTCTTTTATGCAAAAAAACCGCCTCCGACTCGGATAACATCGGAGTCTTTTGCGATACCTTACTGCCACCTTTGCTATGTAATTCTCAAAATACAGAATTGCAGAAATATGTATTTACAACAATTTAGATTTATGTAATATGGCAAAGATCATCACGGTAGCGCACCAAAAGGGTGGCGTAGGAAAAAGCACGATGGCCCTTAATCTGGCATTGTGCTTTCAAGATCAATTAAGGGTAGCCTTAGTTGATTCAGACTTACAGGGAAGTATTTATCATGTAAAGGAAGACTTTCCCGGTTTAGCGATTTTATCCGCTGAGCAGATCAGCGATATTCCCAATTTAGATTATGACCTGGTAATTGTTGACACCCCACCTTATTTGTCAAACAAATTAACCGACTTGTTTCAATTTTCGGATTTTGTATTGGTTCCGACAAAAGCAGGTTTTTTTGATGTCATGGCGGTCCGGTCTACGCTGGCCCTGATCAAATTTTCGCAGGCAAAAAACCCACAGTTAAAAGCGGGTATCGTGCTGAACATGATCAAGCCACGATCTGCTATTACCAAAGACATAACACAGCTATTGCAAAACCTCGGAACCCCGCTTTTAAAAACCATGGTTCATGACCGGGTAAGCATCACGCGCTCCTCAATGACCTCCGGCATTCTCCAATCAGCGGATGTTAAAGCAAAAGAAGAAATCACTTCGCTTGCGGAAGAGATCGTTGGCTATATCAGTGCATAAATACACAAGTACAGTTTTATGCAATTACAAGCTTCTGCATTTATGTAAATACAGATTTATGTAATTGTGTATTTACAGTTTATTGCAAATATGTAGTTACATCATAGTCGCTTAGTCATGGAAGAATATAAAAGCAAGTTGGGCAACCTTGCCACTAAATTGAAGACGGATGCCCCAAAAATGCCTATTCAGGAAGTGCATCCGGTAAAGTTGCCTGACGTGGAAAAGGAAGAAGAGGCCCAACTAAATACATGGATACCGAAGGGTTTGCTAAAGCGGATGAAGTCTTATGGCATTGATCGGGATCTATCTTTAAAGGACATCAACATACTCGCCCTCAAATTCTTTCTCGATGCAAAAGCACCGCAGGTTGGAACCTGAAAGCCATTGTGATATGGGTACTTGAACAGGATCGTAATTATTTAATAATGGAGGATTTGATAAGGGTTAAAGACTTGTCGGAGGACTTAAACTGCTGTCTTTTTGCAGTTAGCAAGATGTACGTTTGTACCACAAACGGATCTTGCCCTACCCTCCAGAGTCGGTTCGGGGCCATGGTCAAACCCTCCGAAGTCGGTTTGTTTAAATTAATTTAAGATGGAAGCAGATAATGAAAACCGTTCAAAATGGATAAAGGTTCGTTTAAAACCAAGCGAAGAAATCTTGCTCAATAAGCGCTTCAAAAAATCCACTTTTCAAAATGTAAGTGAGTTCGGCAGGGCAATGATATTGGGCAAACCGGTTACAATAATTCACCGCGACAAATCAATGGATGAGGTACTGGAGGAGCTGATCTTACTCCGCCGGGAATTAAACTTTATTGGCAATAATTTAAACCAAGCGGTTAGGAATATCAACAGTGCGCATGGTTTTCCTGATACCCGGTTATGGATGAATCTCCTAACCATTATCAATGGAAAACTGGAGCCTTCGATAACTCAAATCAAAGACCGAATGAATAAATACGCTGATCTATGGTCGCAAAAATTAAAAGTGGAAAAAGCCTGATTGGTGCTTTGAACTATAACGAAAACAAAGTGAAGGCCGGAAAGGCAGCACTGATCGCGGCAAGCGGCTATATGAATAACCATGAAAAAATATCGTTTTATGATAAGCTTTTTAGATTGACGGATCTGGCCGAAAGAAATATAAGGACCAAAACAAACACGGTACACCTTTCCCTCAACTTCGATGTAAGCGAGCATTTGGAAAAAGAACGCCTGGTAGAGATTGCGGATGATTACATGAAAAGAATTGGATTTGAGTTTCAGCCTTACTTGGTCTATAAACACGTTGATGCGGGACATCCTCACATTCATATTGTCACCACAAATATCCAGGCTGACGGTACACGGATCAGCCTGAACAATATCGGCAAATTAGTATCGGAGCCGGCCCGTAAAGCCATCGAAATTGATTTTGCATTGGTACGGGCAAGTGACAAGAAGAAGGTAGAGATACAAAAACTTGATATCAAACCATTCGAGTATGGAACGGCAGATACAAAAAGGGGAATCACCAATATCGTTAACGAGGTGACAAAATCGTTTAAGTTCACCAGTTTGCCGGAATTGAACGCTATCCTGAGCCTATACAATATAATGGCGGATAAGGGAACAAAAGAATCGATCATGTTCAATAAAGGAGGGTTGCGCTACTGGGCCATCGACAAAAATGGCAATAAGATGGGGGTGCCTATTAAGGCAAGCAGCATGTATTCAAAGCCAACTTTGAAATTGTTGGAAGACAGGTTCAGGCTGAATGATTTTTTAAGGAAGCCCTTTAAGGAGAAGCTAAAGGCCTGTATCGATAAAGTCAGATCTCAGGCAATCTCCCTGGAGCAATTTAAAAATGACTTGAAAAAGAACGATGTAACGGTGATCGTAAGACAAAATAGTGAGGGCAGAATTTATGGACTAAGCTATATCGACCAGGTAAATAAGGCCATTTTCAATGGCAGTGACCTTGGTAAGAATTACAGTGCTGCTGCTATTATTGAATCATTGCAATATAAACCTACAGGTAATATCGCTACGTCTGCGGATAATGTAGTTCAAAAAGTTACCGGTGCATTGCCAAACCAGGATCAACCATTTATAAAACAGGCGAATGGATTATTAGATGAATTGCTCAATCCGCTAGACCCTAACGACACATTGCCGAACCAATTCGGCCCAAAGAAAAAAAGGAAAAAACGCAGGAAATTAAATCTCTAAAATTAAGCTTATGCAAACCGGAGAAAACGAACAGGCATTAAGAAAGATCATCGACTTTACCAGGTTCTTAGGAATCCTAGTTTTGATTTTACACTTCTACTTTAGCTGCTATGGCGCGTTTAGTGAAATGCACCTCAGCTATCCTATTGTGAATAGAGTACTTGTAAATATTTACAAACTATCCATTTTTAAAAGTATGTTGATCGCCAAATCGGTCGCTATCATATTCCTGGTCGTTTCCCTGATCGGGACTAAAGGAAAAAAAGCGGAGAACATTAAATTATCTACCGGTGTGACTTATTCACTATTTGGACTCATACTGTATTATACAAGTGGTATCTTTTTCAAACTACAGGTTTCTTATCTTTTAATAGCAAGCCTGTACATTTCGGTCACGACTATCGGTTTTTTGTTTTTCCTGACCGGTGTGAGTATGATGTACCGCATCATCAACGTAAACCTGAACAAGGATATATTCAATGATGAAAATGAGACCTTCCCGCAGGAGGAACGGAAACTGGAAAACGAATTTTCCATTAATCTCCCCGCGAAATACTATTTGAAAAGAAAGGAACGGAATAGCTGGATCAACATCATCAATCCCTTTCGTGGTTCACTGGTCATGGGTACTCCCGGAGCCGGTAAGTCGTATTTTGTCATTCGGCACATCATTACGCAGCATATTAAAAAAGGGTTCACCATGTTCCTTTACGATTTCAAATATGACGACCTGAGCCGGATCGCTTATAACACTTTATTAAATAACAGCAAGGCTTATAAGGTTAAGCCTAAATTTCATGTAATTAATTTTGAAGACCTCAACAGGTCGCATCGCTGTAACCCTCTCGACCCGGCCAGTATGTGGGATATCACGGATGCGATGGAATCATCCAGGACATTTATGCTTGGCCTGAATAGGGAGTGGATCAAGAAGCAAGGGGACTTTTTTGTAGAATCGCCAATAAATTTTGTAACCGCCTTGATCTGGTTCCTGAAAAAATATGAGGGTGGCATTTATTGCACCTTACCGCATGCGATAGAACTGGCGCAAGTCGAATATAAATTCTTGTTCGCGCTATTGAGGACCGAACCCGAAATAGAAGTACTGATCAATCCCTTTATTTCCGCCTGGCAAAATGAGGCCTATGACCAACTGGAGGGCCAGATCGCCAGCGCTAAGATTAGTATGGCCCGGCTGGTTTCTCCCTCACTCTATTATGTGCTTTCGGGTAATGACTTTTCATTAGACCTGAATAATCCAATCGATCCGAAGATCATCTGTATGGGAAATAACCCTTTAAAGCAGCAGGTATATGGCGCGGTGTTAAGCCTCTACATCTCCCGCACTATTAAACTGGTCAATCAGAAAAACAAACTAAAATGCAACCTGATCTTTGATGAGTTCCCAACGATCTACTTCAATAATATTGACAGTTTGATCGCGACCGCACGTTCAAATAAAGTAGCCACTACTTTAGCAGTACAGGACTATAGCCAGTTAAAAAAGGACTATGGCCGGGAGCAGGCGGAGGTGATCATGAATATCGTGGGTAATATTTTATCCGGCCAGGTTACCGGAGATACAGCCAAGCAGTTAAGCGAACGGTTCGGTAAGATCATGCAAGAGCGGCAGAGCATTACGATCAATAGCCAGGATACTTCAGTAAGCAAATCAACACAATTAGAATTTGCAGTACCGGCATCCAAGATCGCAACCTTGTCATCGGGAGAGTTCGTGGGCTTGGTCGCGGATGATCCGGACAATAAAATTGATCTGAAAGTATTCCATAACGAAATCATCAATGACCATCAGGCAATAAAAGATGAAGAGGGAGCTTATAAAGAATTGCCCGTAGTTAGGCAGATCGACAGCGATATGATTATGGCCAACTATCTCAATATTAAAAAGGATATCGAGTCGATTATCCAAAAAGAACTTGCGCCGAAAGAAACGGCAGGCGAATAAATTACAACGATGGGGAGTAAAGGGTTGTATGTTATTTTTATCAAAGAAGTTATAAAGCAGCCGATGGTTTTGTTGGCGCTTAGAATATATTAGGTAATCCTATGTTTCATTTGAAAATAAGGCTCCTTTTTATTACTACCCTTTTGCTACTGTTTTGGCTGCCTGGTAAGCGGTTACTTTGATTTAGAAATTAATCATTAACCGCTTATCCAGCTTTTGGATAATACAAAAGGAAAGGAACCTTAGTGACAAAGAGTAAATTAATAAAATCGTGGGCTACGCACCTGCCGATAACAGAGTTATCAAATTATTTAACCGATGGCCAATCCTAAATTCCTATGGAAAGCGTAATAATGAATAAATCAAAATTTCAAATCTCAGAACTTACAAGGGAAAGAATTGTAATCGCTATGCGTTGGATATGTATGGCGTTATTCATCTATACAGCTTACGCCAAAACTATAGATCATGACCGCTTTTTAAAGGGTCTGACAAGAGTACACCTCATAAATGGTCTTGCTGTATTTATTTCCTTTGTGGTTCCGGTAGTTGAATTTATTATTGCTCTATTATTACTTATCCCAAAAACAGCCAAAATCGGCTTATATTGTTTTATAGCAGTTATGACTGCTTTTACCTTTTACATTATTAGTGCGATAATTTGGGAAAAAACACTGCCATGCCATTGTGGGGGTGCTATCGAAAAGCTAAGCTGGTCACAGCATATATGGTTTAATCTCGCATTTATATCAATAGCCATATTTGCCCTCCGGTTTATAAAATTAAGTACATCTTTCAAAAATTTAAGAAAATGAAAAATTTAAAACAAATAGCCTTTGGCCTTTTAGTAGGTGCAATGGCAATAGGGTTTAGTTCTTTTACTAACTCTGCATCAAGTAGCGTTAATAAAACGAAATTTGCTAAAACATTCTACGGCTTAAACCAGGCCGGTACAATTTATTCAAGGGAAGCCTCCAATCCTGCTGATGACTGCACGCCAAAATCGACAAACCCGAGTTGTGTAATCAGTTATCCATCTGATCAGGGTGCCACACTTACGGTTGGTTCACTGCCTGCGGGATCGACTTCAGAAAGTTCACCAGGCTGGGTAAATCCCTGATATTTTTTAAGTTTTGCGGCCGATTAATTACGGCCGCAAAACTCTTTTACAAATGCTGGTTGATTAATGATATGAAATTCATTTTACTTGCCTCATCAAGTGGTTTCTCTGGATTTGCAGATATGACGTTTCCATCCTTTCCAATAATTAAAAGATTGGGAAAGCTATTATACTGATAATACAGCAACATTGGATGCCGCTCACCTAAACCATTGGTCCAGGTATAGATGGATTGTTTGGAACCATATTTTCCACTTTTTGCACCTTTTTCAAAAACCTTCAAATCCTTTGCGACCCCGTCCATATTTATAAATACAACATCTTTCTTGTCTTTGAAATAATCAGCGATTGGCTCCATGTGAATAGCTAATTCCCGGCATGGCATACATCCGTTATAATAAGTTTCTAAAATAACTACCTTGCCTTTTAAATCACTTAATTTAATTTGTCGTCCATCGAGTCTCTCTAATGTAAAGTTGTATGCCTTTACGCCCGTGGATTTCGCAATTGCTACTTGTTTTAATATCTGTTGGCTTACACTATCTTTTACGAGCGCTAAAGCTTCAGGTAAAAATCTAATTACATCTGGATTTCTCTTTAACATAGTTAGGAAGCAGTAGGGTAAAATCTTATCCCTTAATAGGCCAGTATATTCGGATTTGATATTGTTATAAACGATGCTTGCCGGAGCTCTGTCACTCATTGTTTTGATCATAGCTATTGCTTTATTAAGCTCAAAGAGGTATTGAACATACATAAATGAGTTTTGTACGAGAGTTGAGTCAGATACAACAAATCCATTTTGTTGCGTAATCAGGAAATTTACTTCCTCTTTGACTTTCTGATAGTAAGAACTATCAGAAAAGTATGCCGGGGATAAGATGCTATTCAAATATTGTTTTGAAATACTACTTGCGGTATTTAATCTTATAAGATCTTTGATTTGCATCTTATTAAGATCAGTCTTCTTACCTAAAGCATCCATTGCAACCGCCATAAATCTAACAGCTCGCCTTTTATCATAGTCCATAATATCCGCCATTTTATCTTTTGGCCCCCAAAGTTTCGTATCAGACCATATGAATTTGCCGGCCCAATTTTGATAGTTTAACTTTTCGGCACCTCTACCGGAAAACACTACGTCATTCAAATTCGTGATGTTCATAACAACGCTATCACCGCGCTCAATCAAAAACTCATTATTGGTAATTGATCTTAACATGCCACCGCCGATATCAAAGTATCCTAATTCACCTTGCGGTATAATCGTTACGCTAAATTTACCGCATGTTATATTTAGCGGGATTATTTCTCTCGATGACGGGTCTTCCAAATTATAATTGTTGTAATAAGTAATATAAGGAGCCTTGTTAATCGTTTCCATCATGGAATCAGGAACGATGCCACTTATGATAATCTGATTTTTTTTAATCAAGCTTTTATTTTGAGCCATAACCTGCAAACTGTTTACGATCATTATGGCATAGATTAATCTTTTCATTTTTTTATCTAATATTTTGTTGAATGCCACTTAATGCAATTTCATCATCTGGTATGGGAAATACATATAGGGGTGAGTTAGGAGGCAGCGTATAAGTTACTCCGCTAAGGTTTCGTTGAATTGTTATATTAGCCCCGTCCCTGTTCAAACGTTTTAAATCTGACCACCGTAGCGCTCGCCATATCAATTCCTTTCTGCGTTCCAGAAGTACCTGCGTTAATGCTGTGTTCGGGTTCGAAATATTAATCGGAACAAAAGTTCCTTTTTTGTATCTATTGATCAACAATTGATTCAATGTGTTAACCGCGGTTTGAGTGTCATTCGCCCGAGCCGCGCATTCAGCCTTGATCAACATTACCTCATCTGTTGCTAAACCCGTAAACCCATAAAACCCACCGCCCACATACCCACGCTTCACATTATAATTTTTAAGTGCGTTCATTGCAAAAAAGATTGGCAATCTTAAATCATTAGCCGAATACGTTTTTAAAAGGCTGGTATCAACCCCAATCGTTGTCCAATTGGTAGTGTAGCCCGTGGTGTAGGCATAAGAGATCTGTTGCCGTGAGAAGAAAATTGTTTCGTCCGTGTTATAAGAAAACGGGGTTGTTTTAGTAAGGCTAATTGTATTATAATCAATTAGCTTATTATAGGTAGTCAAACACAGATCGGCTGCTTTGGAAGCCTCAGGATAGTTACCCATATATAAGTAAACACGCGCAAGCATGGCATTTACCGCAGCTTTGGATGGTCGGTTTCTATTTAAGGTTGAAAAATCATCCCTTAAAAGAGTTACGGAAGAATTTAAGTCAGAGATAATCAGATCAAAAGTCTCTTGCAAAGTGGAACGTTTCAAGGTCACATCAATACCTGATGATTTTCTTAAAGGCAAACCAAGATCGGTTGTGGCAGTTGTCTGTTTATAAACTGTACAAAAATTTCTTGCAAGGTCAAAATAGGCGTACGCGCGAAAAAAAAGAGCTTCACCATTTATATTATTATAATCGCTCTGATTTGAAGGCGTTTGGCTAATGGCATTCAAGCCGTCAAGTACACTGTTTGCATAAAAAACAGCTTTGAAGTCCCCATTCCAATCCTGGATGTTTGTTTCGCCACCAAACAAATCTTTTCGCCACAAATACGCCCCTTTATATGTGGGATAATCCAAAGCATCTAAACTGTTTTTATCTACTACAAAATAATCATCACATGACATTTGTGGTAAAGCACCTGTGGAATTAAGAGCAGTGTTATTGTCCAGTAATTCCTGATATTCTGATAAGGAGGTAGGGTTTACTATGGAAGAATTCGGTTTGGCATCGAGAAAACTTTTTTTGCAGCTTGAAAAAGCCAGTGCCAATATTATAGCTATAAAGCAATTTTTCATAAGAATTATATTAAAAGTGAGTGGAAATACCAAGAGAAATTGTTTTTGGATCGACATAGGGTGCATAAACATAATCCGGGTCTATGTTTTGCTTTGTCGCCTTCCAGATGATTCCGATATTATTCAGGTAGACATAAATCTGGAGGTTTTTGAGGATTGGACTTCCCTTTGTCATCCTGAAATTATAGGATAGTGTTATATCCTGTAGGCGGATATTGTCTGCCTTTTCCACTAAAAAGCTTGAGCCTCGAAAAAAGCCATTTTGAGCATCATTTTGTGGGTAAGTTAGCGCAGGTATATTTGTTTTTAATTCATCACCTGGAACCTGCCACCTTTTGTCATAATCGGCTGCCAAATACCCAAAACTTCCAAAGTTGTTACTTCCTGAAAATACGTTAGGTCGGCGGAAAAAATAATCAAACTTATAGGTAATATTGAATGAAAAATCGAACTTTTCATAACTAAAGGTGTTTCGAAAAGAGCCATATAATAGCGGCGTTGCCGATCCATTATAAACCAGGTTTGAAGCGTCAGTAGAATTTAGAATACTTGAATAATCTTCACTGATGGCTCCATTTAATACGCCTTGCGGTTTTCCTTGGCTATCAAGTCTTCTGTAAGGGTAACTGAAAATTGCATTATATGGATAACCCTCAACAGGGTTTAAATAGTTTCCAACAATGATCTGTGCATTACTGCCCTGTTTTACCTTGTAATTAGTAATGATGTCTTTACTATAACTGAACAAAAAGTTGCTCTGCCATTTTATAAGCGAATTTCCGATACTGTTTTTTCTTAATATAAAGTCAATACCTGTTGTTTTTGTATTGGCGGCGTTTCCCCTAAATTGAGTAATTCCTGTTTGGGGGGCAATCGGACTGTTGGCAATCAGGTCGAGTCCACTCTTAATATAATAATCGATACTCCCTGAGATCAAGCTGTTTTTTGTCACAAAATCCAACCCGAAGTTAATATTTCGATCCCTTTCCCAACGTAATGATGGGTTCGGCGGATTTACAATACTTGAATATTCTGTATTCCAGAGATTCGGTCCACTGTCTTGTGCCGTTAGAAATGCCGAAGTTGTTTTGTCCACGTTTCCATTGTAACCATACGTAAACCGGAACTTTAAAACGGGCAGCAATCCGACATGATAAAAACCTTCTTTACTGATATTCCATAAAAACCCAGATGACCATAACGGGATACCTTTTTGATTGGTTTTTACACCGAAAATATTTGATTCATCCCGTCGGGCGCTTGCGGATAGTGTATACTTCCCATCGTAAACATAAGATGCATTAGCAAAGGCAGACCTGGTTCGGTCTATCGTATAGCCCTGCTGTGAGCCATAAGGGATGGTATTGGTTCCAAATCCGTAATATTGTGGAAAATAGGTTATAAAATCAACAGGAAGCGAACTATCGTTAGATGAATTAAAACCGTAAAGAATGTTGGAATTGGCGGATGACTGATAATCTTTAACCTCAACACCTGCAAGGAAGTTCAATTCATTTTTACTGTTGAATTTTTTCAAATAATTGATTTGAGCCCTGCCATACTTTGAAGTATAGGTACTATTACTCACGTTCTCAATTGCACCAAGTGGAACTGGTCTGATAACTACGCCGCTAACCTGGTCGATTTGACTGTATGAATTAATTACGTTCCTTGTGTAATATGAATCGTTGGCGTGAAGAAGGGTATAGTCATTATTACCCTTTTCATATTGATAATTCACAACAAGCTCAAGCCCGTCAAAGAAGGTATATTTAGCAGTCGTGTTAAGTTTATAGTCTGTTAAACTGGTCTTATTGTTACTGCTGTTTTCGTCTAAAGGACGATAGTTCCAGTCAAGCAATCTACCAGAACCGGTAGTGTCAGTAAACTGTTTCCGTAATCCCCCGGTTCGTACTACCGATAGAGAATTGCCATTTGCATCGGCGAGTTGCTCATATGGGTAAAGTGGATTGGTATAGGCGTCATTATTGGCCTTCGTATTACTCGTGCTTAAAAGAATCCCAGCTGTTAACTGTAGTTTATTGTTAAGTAAAAAATAACTGTCATTAGCGTTTATCGTAAACCTTTGATAACTGTTAGTACTGGTGTTATTTAAATTTTTATCATAGCCGGCAGATAAGTAATAAGTATGGGTTGGATTACCACCATTTAGACTGAGGGAATATTGCTGTTTTATGGCTGGCCGGTAGATATATTTTTCAAGTTCATTCCTGATATCATTATTTTTCAGCTGATTGATTTTTGATGAAGAGTCACCAGCGGCTATTTGTCCATTCCGTCTTTGTAAGAAAATAGCTAAAGCGGGAGAAATGGTGCTATACCCATCGTTTATTGTATTATTGTAATAGCCTTTGTTAAACAGAAATTGTTCTAAGCTTATAAAATCAGTAGAACTCATTTGTGGCTGGTAATGCAGGTTTGGCCTTTGAGAAACCGTTGTACTCGCATTAAAACCTATGTTTATAGCTTTTGAGGCATGGCCTCTTTTTGTAGTGATTACAATAACACCGTTCCCGGCCCTTGTTCCCCAAATACTTGCCGCTGCTGCATCCTTTAAAATAGTAATACTCTCAATATCATTTGGATTAATGTTATTTAAATCGCCGTCATACGGAAAATTATCTAAGACAACTAAGGGGTCAGGATTAGCGAATATTGTATTCCGGCCACGGATACTTATAGTCGCATTGTTCCCAGAACCCAGGCTTTTGTTGAAAATCAAACCGCTGGTTACACCATCTAAACGGTCTAAAATATTTGTACTTACCTTTCGATTTAATAATGTACTATCGACTAAAACAAAACTGCCTGTTGCTCTTTCTTTAGGAATTGTCTGGTAACCGGTGGAAACTACTGTAACCGTATTTAATTTGGAAGAGGAGGCGTGCAATACAACCCGTTGAAACGACTGACCGGCCTTTACTTTAAAGGAGCCTTGGTCGAAGCCAATAAACGAAACTTCAATTTCATCCCCTTCCTCCGCGTTTATTGTAAACATTCCTTCGTAATCAGTTACCGTAGCCTTACCGGTTCCTTTAATTTTTATTGTAGCGCCAGGCAAAGCTGCACCCGAAGTATCTGTTACTTTTCCGGTGATGGATACCGGGATATTGAGCGTCCTTTTTTCTTTATTCATAGTGGCCGTTTCCTTTTTCGAAACCACCACCATTTTTTCCTGTATCACAAAACTTAAAGGCTGTTCGGTAAATATTTTATCCAGTGCCGACTTGAGTTCCTCATTTTGGATATTGATCGTGACTAATTTAGCCTTCTTTAAATTTTCGGTAGATACCAGGAAATCATACCCTGTCTGGTCGCTGATCTTTTCAAAGATTTTATTTAATGGCGCGTTCTTTTCGGACAGGGTGATCTTTTGAGCAAAAGTGCTGGCACTGACCTGGAGAATTGCGGTCATTAAAATGATCGTCGTCAGCTTCATAACCAACAGGATATTAGGAGCGCAGCCAGGCGGCTGCACCAATTTTTTTGAGTAAAAATTGTACATTTGTTTGAGCATGGTTTATGCGTTGCGCCTATTCATTTTCCAAGATGCGAGGGGCGCTTCGCTGTTCATTAATAATTTAATTATTGTTAATTGGTCCGAGCTTAAAGCCAGGTCGCCGAGTTTCGGTTCCCTGGCTTTGTAATTAACTAACTGATCTTTTATTTACTTCAATACGGTGACCCTCCTTCCTTCCACTTTAAAATGAACTGTTTGGGTTGCTTCCAGGGCTTTTAATACCTGTCTGATGTTCTTAAAGCGGGATATTTTCCCGTTCAGGCCATCTTTAGAAACATCGGGGACATATTGAACGTCGATGTTATACCAACGGGAAAGCTTTCGCATAATGCTTTGGATGCTTTCATCATTAAAGCGGAAATAGCCGTTTTTCCAGGCCATAGCTTCTTCTACATCCGCTTCTTTTACATGAAGTGCATTGTTTTCCAAAACGGCCTGCTGCCCCGGATTTAGGAATTTGGTATCGCCTGTACGGGTTGATACCTTGATGCGACCTTCAGCTAACGTTGTTTTAACAGCGGGTTCGTCCGGATACGAATTGATATTGAAATGGGTGCCCAACACCGTTACGGTCTGCTGACCCGTTTTTACAATAAAGGGATGTAACTTGTCTTTTGCCACTTCAAAATAAGCCTCGCCGCTTAGTTGAACAGTCCTTTCTTTTTGATCTTTAAAAGTGGATGGATAAGTAAGAGCGGATGCTGAATTGAGCCATACTTTACTGCCGTCAGGTAAGGTTAGCTGCCATTGTCCTCCCTTTGGCGTTGAGATATTGTTGCTTTGAGGTTCAGTGATTCCGGTTGCTTCGGCGGTCGTTTGGTAACTGATCTGTCCGCTGCCTGTTTTAATGATTTGTATGCCTGATTGATTGGCAAGCTTGCCATTAACCGCGTTGGTTAAATTGATCTTCGTTCCGTTGGCAAGGGTAAGTGTAGCCGTATTGGTACCCGGAGCAATATCTGGTTTATAGGCCGTGTTTTTAGGAGGCTGGTGCTGAAAAGAAAGCCGGAGTGTAACCGTTAGGATAATTCCGATAAGGATCGCTGCCGCTGCCAGTCTTACGCCGATCTTCCTGAATAGAGTATGGTTGCCCGGAAGCTCCCTAAGAATATTATCCCCTATCGCTTTGATCCGCTTAGGCGTAATATCAAGATCATGCTCATTGAATTGCAGGTACCAGGCCTCTAACAAAGCCTTTTCATCTTCGGTGCATTTGCCTTCGTGGTACTTTTTAAAGAGGTTTTTTAATTCTTCCTTTTCCATGATCAAGATTGGATTTACTCAATTTCAATACATGACGGTTAGCGGTCGCCCAACAATAAGAAACGAAAAAAAAATTTCCGGGTGCGATTTTCTTTTATGTCAATAACATCTTATGATGTCACACATTTACATCTTATAATGTCACACGTATAACTATTGGGATTGCAATTAGGATTGCAATGCTGCAAAGCTATGTTACGCCTTTAGTTTGAGTATATGCTTACGCAATATTCGATACAGCAAATCCAGGTCAAAGGGTTTGGCGATATAACCATCAAAGCCAAGCTTATTGTACTCCTGATGAATATTGTTATTGCAACTGGAGGCTATCACTGGCAGGTGCGGGTGTTTTTCTTTAATTCGCTGGCAGACCGCTATAGCGCGGTCTCCATGTAAGGGATAATCCAACATGACCACATGGGGCCTCAACTGATCAATCAGGCCCAAAAAATCGTCGTCGTAATCCATCAGGGGATAAACTTGAAAATTATCCATTTCCAGAGCCGCAGTCAGCATTTCTAAAACGGTTTGGTCGGTATCCTGTACAATGATCGTTTCCATCGGTTTTTAATGTTGTTGTTAATCACCTTTTTCATAAAAAGTGATCAGGTTGCCATGCAGGTCAACGGTATGGAAGTCCCGGTCCCCCCAAGGTTCCTTAGTGATTTCTGCGTGTGTTCCGTGTAATATCTCTTTTGCTTTGTACTCCTGGTACAGCTCATCAATACCGTTCACTTCAATCCGGCAACTGGCCGTTCCGGCCAGGAAACTTTCCGCGCCGCTTTGTATCGGGCGTAAGATCCACCATAACCTGAACTTCCATGATTGATCGCAGGACTGCCATAAGTGAATCTCCACAGCGTCCCGGATTAATATGGCAAAACTGCTTTCCTGGTGCCGGGCTTTAAAGCCCATCTTGGTTTCATAAAAAGCTACCGCTTTAGGTATGTTGACCACCGGCAGGGCCGGAATGCTTTTTTTTAGCGTACTCATATCAATTAGTTCCGGTGTCTTTATATTTACTATTCCGCGTTTCCATCAGGATCAAGGCAACCACCAAAATGAGCGTGGCCACAAAGAATAAGGCTATGCCTACATAGACCTGGGGCTCCTTTATCACCCAAAGCGATAAAATGAACAGACCCATGCAAATGATATTGCTGATCAGGGTGAGATAGCCTATCAGGGATTTGGCGCAGTATTGCACCACGGCCAGGTTTAAGAAACCGCTAAAAACGAGCATACAGCCGGTACCGATAAACCAAAGCACGCCTTCATTAAGCGTAATGATAGGGAACACAAAGCTGATATGGATCAGCCCGAGCAGGATGATAATGGCTGCCAATACCCGCCTGCTTCTTCTTATCGTGGTTAATGTCATGAGCAACAGGATGTGCCCTGCTGTATAGGCGGGCATTTAACGGTGCCGTAACTACAAAAAACACAGCAATCACCTGCCAACGGCTTTAAGCGGGTCTTGCAACTTTCACATTCATAAAAATATTGGCAGGCATCCGTAGGCATTTCTTCTTCCTTTTGAAAACCGCAATTCGGACAGGTAATTACAGAACTTAATAATATTGCTGTTGCCATGGATTAATTGTTTTTGATTATGGTAGGCTGATAGCCAATTTCTTTGATCTTTTTACCGATGCTGTCCGCATTGGTTTTGGCCGGGTCGTAGCTGACCACCGTTTGTGCTTTTTCAAACGAGGTGACGGAAGATGCTACGCCATTAAGTCCGGCCAATGTACCGTCAATATGCTTTGTGCAGTCCGCACAACCCATGCCTTTGATATTCAGCCTAACGTATTTAAAGCTGCTTTGTGTATTGATGTTAGCACTTGTCTTTTGTGGCGCTTTATAAAACAGCGATGAATAATAAGGGAAGGCCATCAATACGGCAGAAAATAAAGTGGCGATCAGCAGGAACTTTTTTGATTGCCAGAATGTGCGTTTTGCAGGAATACAGCAGTCTTTTTTATCGCGAAGCATAACAGTTAATTGCTGATACCAGGCGAAGGCGAAGACCAGTACAGTAATACCTATTAAATAGGGCCTGTAAGGTTCGATCCAGTTAAAGTAAGTAGCAGCACCGCTGATACCGCCAAAGATGGCCAGCAACGGCGCGATACAACAAAGGGATGCTGCTAAGGCCGCCAATACCCCGCTTATCCAGCTTTTCTGAATGGTTGCTTTCATGCTCTTACGCTGATTAAGGGTTCGTTGATGATGCTGAAGAATGGTCGGAGCAGTTGTAATTGCGGGACGCATAACGCGTAAAATATCGTTTGACCGGATTTTCTTGATCGTATCACACCACCATCTTTTAACTTACGCAGGTGCTGCGATACCGCCGGGATGGTCATTTCTAATATATCGCTCAAATCACAGGGGCACAATTCACGCTCCCGGTCTAAAAGAAAAAGTATTTTTAAACGCACCTCATTACCGGCTAAGGCAACCACTTGCGATAATTCAGCAAAGGATTGCTGATTCTCCCTGACAACTTCCCGGCAATCATTGATCTGCGCGGTATCCGCAAAAATTCTTTTACAATTACTCATAATTCATTATAAGGTTCGAAGATAAGTATTTAAGCAATTACTTAAATACTTATCACCTTATTTTATTATTGGGCCGCCACCGTCCCGCTAAAAAGCGATTATAGGTGTGACATTAAATGATGTAAAAGTGAGGCACTATAAGATGTAAATGACATCTATCAAGTGTGGCTTAACATCATTTTAAGGTGAGAAGTCGAATTCATCTTTAAATTGATAGCTTTTTGAGGTGAGCGGTTAAAGCCAATAATTCTAAGGATATATTATCAGACCAATTACAGGCCATAATTGGCTGTAATGTATTAGGCGTCACCACTTTATATCTATCAATGCAAAAAGGAAAGTGATCATGCCGAGTTTTGTCCTCAAAATGCGCAGCGCATTGCTGATCTGAGTCGTGACGTTATTCTCTGATGTGTTTAACCTGTCTGCAATTTCTTTGTGGGTTAAGTACTCATTGCGGCTTAGCTCAAATATCTGTCTCATTTTAGACGGGAGCGAGTGGATCTCTTTTTCGATGTAGGCTTTCAATTCGTTTTCTCTAACACGGTGGTCAGTTGTCGAACTGGCGTTTTTACTTAGATAGTCTTTGAGGGAATCGATATATTTTGTCTTTACCTGCTCATGGGCGAACAAGTCAAATATTTTGTTTCTTATCGCTGTAAATAGATAGCCTGCAAGGTTGGATTGTGGCAAATTGAAATCCCTTTTAAACCAAAAGGTGGCGAACACATCCTGAACAATGTCTTTTGCCTGTTCTTCATCGCGGAGTTTTTTATAGGCGTGTACGTAGGTTAAGTAGAAGTAACGGTGGTAGATTTCGTTGTAGGCGGAATGGTCCGACTCTTTTAAGAGATTGATGAGTTCGTTGTCAGAAAGGGATGAATAAACTCCCATGTAATTAATTTTTGAAACCCTTTGCCCAATTATAGAGAAATATTCTATAAAAATAGAGATAATACTATCAAATTCAAAAATTATCTCTACTTAGAAATAATCAGAATAGTTTTAGGAAAAAGAGAAAAGTTTGGCCAAAGAGACATTGACACGTTTGGGACTGTATTTAGCTAAGAAGGCTGTCAACAAAGCAATACTTTCTAAAATGACAGGTATAAGTACATTTAGGTTAAGCCAATTGTCAATTAACCCAAAGTCTCACTTGCGAGCAAAAGAATTGTATCTAATAGCACTTGCTATTGAGGTAAGCCCTTCAGACTTGCTGAACTTTGTCTGTGACAACGTAAAGTTGCCCACCGAAAAACAGGCATAGAAATTTTGATTAAAAATTAGGCGTTGCCTTCGGCCCAGGCTTTTTGTTACAAGTCCTCGCTGCACTGCGGGCTTTTCACGTCAATCCTTTATGCATCTTTGCTATTGTAAACTGACTGCTAGTTGTAATTTGCTTAAAAATTTTTAGCATTTGTGGAAGACTATATAACCTATGTTGATCAAAGTTTTATCAACATGCGCAATCCAGTAAAACGGGTTCATTGGCGTGTTAGGAAGCAACCGGTATATCGATTGCTTGACAACAAACAATGGCTTGATAACTTCTTTGCGGTTGGAGAACTTGCACTAAGCTGCTTTTCTAAATTTAGGAGCTATCCAGATGAGATCCGCGGGGATAAAGAAGAGGGCGATGCCATGATCTGGTTTGAAAACGACAAAGGCAACACCAACGCTTTTAAATATGAATCTGGATTGAACAGTTACGTGTTATGCACAACATTGGAGTTGACTGACAAGATTATCAAAGACTTTAATGCTGTAGGTGCTATAAAAATTCATAATCCCACCTATTTTGCAGCGGAAATTATGCAAGCGATCGTCGGCTGTCAGCAGGGTATCGAAGGTCACTGTGTTTATGACGATAGTCGGGTGTACCACGGTTATTCCGACAAGATGAAAGAGATACTATCCTCCGACGATTATCTTAATCATCCCTCACTTCGAGATGAGTTAATGAATTCAGCATGTGAGCGTGAACTGTTTCTCAAATTAAAAAAATATGAATCGCAGAATGAATATCGCATGTTTTGGATCGTAGATCAACCGGTAGATTCAAACTTATTTATCAAGTGTCCGCAATCTGTTCGCTTTTGTGAACGCATCGATTTTTGATCATTTATTTCGGACCGTATTTGGGAAATTCGGAACAGTTCTTTTCTTCTCGGAAGTTTAATTCTTCTAAAATGGTGTCGCCCGGATCGAGATTTGTTGAACGATGATATATGTGATTGCGAGTACTTGCACTAACTTAATTAACATATTTTATCTTTTATAAGTACATTTGATAATACACCTAAATAATGCCTTTTCTAAATACAAATTCCCTTAGAGCACAGATTACTAAAGAGCTTAGAATAAAGCATGAGAGCTTATTTGATAACCCGTACAAAGAATTTTATAACCAGTGCTTAGAAAAGTTTTTTAGTAAGCAACAATGGTGGCTTATTGGACTGCTTACAATATTTATATTTTGGATAAGCAGGTTTATCAATATTGACTTCCTCAACTTTATAACGTTAAAAAAAGAATCAGCAGTTGGGATAGTTGACCAGCGAACCTCAAATGTTGCAACGATTATCAGCATGACCATTGCTGTGATCGGTTTTTTGATCAGTAACATTGCCGTTAAAGAATCATTCGCTTACAGGTTATTATTTGAACGCTCACGGCTTTATACGGTAATTTATTTTATCTTAAGTACCATTGCATGTCTGATTTGCATATCTGCTTTAAGAGAAACCATTAAAGATGATTTCATATACGTTCGCCTGATTATTACAGGTACTTACTGTGTGGTGCTTATTCTCTTTTTGATTGGTCTACTGTTTCGTAGAATCATCAGGTTTACAAACTCCAAAGAGATTCAGGAAATGTTTCATAATGAAATGATCAAAGAGGCAAAGACAAACTTGAAAGCTATTCTTATCAGCCAGGCCAGCGTAACAAAAATTACTACATTTTTTGAAGAGTCTGGGTTGACGGATTATTCGTTATCTGCAGCAATGGACAGATTGAATCCTTTTAGTTCAGGTCCGTCCGAAATAGACAAAAAGAACCAGCTTACACCAATGATTGTAGATGATATCTACTTACCTGATATAGATGTCTACATTAAGCAACTAACCAATAAAGAATATTACTATAGAAACTTATCGCTTGAAAAATCAGTGGATTATTACGACGACTTTATTTTCCCTAAGGAGGGCGCAAACCTGAAAAAAAATAAAAGGAAATTATCCAAGCTCCTCAACTTGAAAAAAATTCCAAAAAAGCATTCGGATAAATATAAGGTCAGGACATATTTTGAACAAAAACTGGAAGAGTTTTCAAACGAGAACAAATACAAAAGCATGGAGGGTGTCTTAGATACCTATTTGGAAGTGCTCGTTTTGGAAATGAAAAATATATAATATCATGTTTGAAAATAAGGAATCGGTAAGTTATGGAATTGACAGCAGCGTTTGGAAGGCCATTGAAAAAGCCATCGAAAAGAACAGCTATGATAGCATATTTGTTCTTTTGACTTTTTTGCGGAGGGTTTATTCTGAAAGCATCACTAACCTTTCTACCATTCATTTCCAAAAATATATTTTCTTTCCGGCTGCCATCTACAGGTTGATATATTTACATAAAGAGAATAACGCTGACCTAAGCAAAATACAGGATTTTGGTTTTCGGGAAATACCCCTTCATTTAAAAGAAGTTATTTCCTTTGATATGAACTTTAACTATCGTGTTGTTGAAGATAAAGTCAAATTTGCCTCCGGTATGGGTAACTTCTACTATTGGGCATTTAATGGGTTTGGCCGACTATTATATTTTCAGATTAAATTTGAGGACGTTAAATCTTTCAGGAACGCGATCAACCAGTTAGACCAATGTTCCGAGGAGGATTCCGTTAGCTATTATAATCTGGACACCCAGCTTCGTATAGAAAAAAGTAAGAAAGATAACGAACGGGAAATTGAATTTCTCAAGCATAAAATAAATGCTGGTAAAGCATTTCGGGATTACAAAAGGCACACTATTTTAGGAATTAAATACTGGGGGATATATTTATTCAAGAAAGATAGAATTAAAGCGAAAAAGTTGGAGCGCTTTTTGAAATTTCTTAACCCACAGAATAATGACGCTTCTGACCTTTTGAAAGATATCTTGTTTTTTCGATCTGGCGGAGTCATTCATTACATGGGATGGCAGGGATGGGATTATAAGGATAGGGTTCCCGGAAAATCTCATACGATGCCTTCACCCTGGCAGTGGCTAACGGAAGGTTTTTTTGTAGACCAAATCAGGAATAATACCCTTTATGTGAACCTGGAAGAGATTAGAGGTCAGGATATTATGCAGGTTAAAACGTTGGTTGAAAGTCTATCCGATTGTGCAAAGGAACTGAAAAACCATTTTGAAAAATGGAAAGATGTTCTTCTCACACCAACAGTAGAAGATTTCGAGGAAAAGAGCAATAAGCTCCTGGAGGCATTTCGTGTGGTGGAACGAAAAACAATTGGCTTTGCTGATCGGGAACTTGCCAATCTGCCATTAAGCCCCCGAAAGATTAAAGAATTTAGAGATCTAATCGGAAAAGCATGGGAATCCCATGCCCGCATAAATCTTATCTTTAAACAGTTTGGAAATCTTGCAGCCGTTAAAGACCCTAAAATTGAATTACATAAATACGGGTTCAGACTATTTTTCGAAAAAGGCAAGAAAATGTTTGTAGATGGGGACTATTTCCAAACAATTTATGGTATGGAGCAGAAAGGCGGCCAGGTTGCTCGCGGTGAGGATAGTCAATTTTTCATTGATATTTCCGAGCCTGAACACCAGGAAACTTCATCAACATCAATAATTCAACTCATCGAAAAATCAATTGGCCAACTAAAAGGTAATGGGATTGACCCAACCTTAATCTTAATGTCTCCTGAATACTCTTATAAAGACGAGGGTCTGCTTAATGATCCAAGATTTAATTCAAAAGTGGGCATTGATAACACGCAGCCCTTTTTTGAACTTGGTTCATTTGATAATATTCCCATTTTCTCATCTTATAGTAGTTATCTAAACAATAGCATTTTAGTATGTGACTTTCAAAAAGCTTTTTTTAAGGAATTTCGGCAAAATAGGGATTGGTATAACAATGAACTTTGGGTAGAGGTAACTAAAGTATCGGATGAAGATGCCAAAGCTCGATTTGATGCGGAGCCTGAAAAGTGGTCTACCAATGAAAATGGAGAGAAAATTTCGCCAGAGGATGCTCTGACATTGATAAAAACATCTGTCATTATCGATATATTCACGATCATCGAATACAAGATATTAGATACTGATGCTTACATAATTGGCAAGCTTCGATAGCCCGACCTTAATATGAACACACTTTATATCTTAGGTAACGGCTTTGATATCTACCACGGTTTAAAAACCAGGTATGCAGACTTTCATCGATTCGTTAGCGATAGTTATCCCGAATTAGAAACCGCGCTTGAAAGCTATTTCAATTTTCAGGTAGATGACGATTACTTATGGAAAAGTTTTGAAAGCGATTTGTGCGAGTTCAATTACAAAAGTTTTTTTGATGACATTAACCACCTCGACGTACTGGATGAAAGTTTTAAGCGTAGCGATTGTTTCGGTTTAGAAGACGATATAACCCAGCAAGGGGAGGACCTTGTAAGTAATATTCGCGACGCATTTGTAAGTTGGATTGAATCTGTTGACTACCCCGGAAAAGTAAACCAGAAATCCAAGCTGATCCATTTTCAACCCTCAAGCTTGTTTATTAATTTCAATTATACGGATACACTCGAAGAATTATATCAAATCCCTAAAAGTACCATACTTTATTTGCATAACAACGCAAATGACTATAACGGCGAGCTTATTTTTGGCCACGCAGCAAAAAAAGAAAAAATGCCAAAGGGAAATGACCTTGATGAGGAAGGAAACAGCAACCGGACGATGTTTACTGATGCCGAAGACGCGGCGCGAGCTCCGTTTTACGAATTTCAAAAGAATACAACGGACATACTAAAGTCCCACAAGGTCTTTTTTAAAAAGTTAAACTACATCAAAGAAGTAATGGTTTTGGGCCATTCATTAGGCAAGGTCGATTGGCCGTATTTTCGCGAAATTGCTTCCATTGCTAACGAAGCCGAATGGTATTTCAGCTATTTTCCAGAAAACACAAAAAAACTTACTGAAATCGAAACACGCAAAATGCTAAAAGGGAAAACCTCGAAAATTAGAATGAAACGAATCGACGAATATCTTCACGAAAGATTATAAATATTTTATCAAAGGTGAGTTATAGATTCAATATCCTATGTGTTAAATAAATTAAATTACTTATGATCAGATTTAATGACCGAAGGTATTACGCTACTCATACTTCTAATAATAAGCGGAGCGGACGCACCAATATGAATAGCGAGTAATTTATTAACGTGCACTTGCCCATCAAAGTAAGCATATCCAATGAGAGCGCCAAATAGGGGATTGATGATATATGGCAGCCAATAAGCTATATCTTTAAAATCAGGCCTTCTACTTTTAGGTACTTTGCTTAATTCTAATAAATTCAAAAGTTGAATACATGTGCTGCCTAATGCGGCAAGAATTATCGCTTCCATTAATCAATCCGGTTTTTAAATGCCCCTACGATTTTTCTAAAAAACGGCTCGGTTTTACGGAAACGGTCTCTGGTCGTTACCACCGGTTGCATATGATCGTCCGTCGATGAAACGAATTCGTCAGAACTGTTAATTACCTCATAGATCTGCTGATTCGTTAAGCCCGATTTTTGGGCTATATCTTCCACCTTATACCACTGCGTCGGTGACATACCTTCTATGGCATCCAGTATTTTTTGTTCATTAGTATTCGGACTACTCATGGTTCGGTTGATTGGTCTTTCTAAGATACGATAAAAACAGCTAAATTAACTTTCAAAGTGATGCATTGATTTCATCGATCTGGGATTTTTCCCAGGCTGCGAAGTCATCCGGGGAATCAAAAAGTTTAACCCAGGCGTCATTTAGCACTTTGGATATAGGTTGATCATATTTCGATATTTGATCGGCATAAGCCCTTAAGTCTATTTTTTTGCAACCTTCAAATACGTTTTCAGCGAGTTCTTCGAGCAAGGCCTGGGGGAATATATCAGAATAGTTAGCCGGAACCGGGTTATTGGTTGCTTTAAGAAATTTACCCCAGGAATCATTGATTTCTTTGACCTCTGCCGTATGTCCCATCTTGGTAAGAAGGTAACAAATGGCACGCATTCTTGCCTCATCGGATGGATGTTTTGGCGAATCGTTGTAGATGCTTGAATGCCCGCTGCTCAAGGTGCAGATTTTGAGGTTTGTCCAGGCATAAGCAGGGCCAACCAGGTAGGTTGCGATTAAATCGCAAGAAAACTCCATAACCCAAACGCTGGCCCACCTAACAAGTTTTTCCCGATAGAAAGCTTTGAGGCTTGTCGCCCGTTGTTCGCTATCCACCCGAATGATTTCGCTGTTATAGAATGTCTCAATAGTTTTGTTGATCTTTCCAATCAGGAATTTCTCATATTGGCTAAAAAAGAGGTGCCCCATTTCGTGGTAAAGATCAGGAAGATTCAAAAGGTTTCGTTGTTCACCATTTGGCACCGCGATAATATCATAGCCCGGAAAGGCCCAAAAATAATCGTCGGAATTACTGATAGTGGTAATTATTGGCGGGTTTTGGAAGAAACAATTGATCTCGTCATAAATTTTAGTGATCTTTTTTTTGAAGTACACCTCAGCCTCGTCATAATTGATGATAACCAGAAACCGGAATAATTCGATATTCAAGATTTTCTCATGAATCGTATTATAACGAATAATGTTATTGGAGGCCAAAGATTCTATATCCAAATCGCCTGAAGCAATAAGATGTTGTATCTCTTGAAAAAGTTCATGTAAAAGATCCTTAGTTTTTTGCAAAAAGTTATCCTCAATCTCCGGTGAAATAGTTGATGAATTCAACTCTTCCATCATTTTGGAAATTTTAGACGCCTGATCAAAAAATAAGCCCTTCAAAAAAGAAATCATCCCCGGCCTTTTCTTAATTTTCTAAACAGGGAGCTTCTCTCGCTATCAAGAACCGTTAATAAATCATCGAGAACGACCAGTTCCTTGCTTTGAATCAATTTGTCGTTGCTTACTTGGTGCAGCAAAGTTTGTAAAGCACTCTTCAGGTCATGATATTTGGATAATTTGTCTTTGTAATCCAAAATGATTAACGATGGAATAAAATCCGAGGTTAATTCATTTTCATCCATTATTTTTTCAATATTATTTAAAAAAGCAGTCAGTGTCTTTTTTGCCTCTGCGTGTTCTTCCGCAGACACGGCCAGCTTAGGGTACTTTCTGCGGTTGCTCTCATCTGCAAGCAGATGCTCTTTTTTAAAAGTTATAACCGAATTATTAACCTTATCCGAAGTCGCAACGAGTTGGTTGTACTGGTTGGACAATATGCTTACATCACTCATAATATTTGAATTTAGTTGATGTCCATTAATTCTTCTTCATCTTCCTCGTCTTCTTCGATGGCCTCTCTCGTTGCTGTTAGCGGTTCGAGCAAAGTGTCGATAAGTTTAATGATAACAGGAAGGAAGTTACTTTTGTCTGGGGCGGAAAAAGCCAACATAATCTGACAAAATACGTCTTCCATAACCTTGATAAAATCAAGATCTCCTTCTTTCATGGATAAATTTAAAGGTCTTGATGTTCCTTTAATTTGAAACGGATAGCCGGTACTGAAAATGAATCCTTCTGTCGGTGATACTAATTTATAAGATCCTGCAACCGGGTTTTCAAGCTTATCATAGCTGTTCGTCTTTGCCGCGATCCTTATTGGTACTGAACTCTGCTTATGAAGATCAACTACGCCGTACCGTACAGAATCTTTTTGGAGGTGGCCTTCAGCGACCAACTTGTTAACTGCTGACTGGAGCGCCTTATATTCTTCACCGAAGCTTCTTCCATCCCGGACAATGACGATTCCATTTGGATTAGGAGCAAAAAGCGGGATATATAACTTTAGCTTTTCATAAATAACTTTGTTCAGCGTTTTCGCGCGCACCTTTTCCACACGCTGAGAACTTACCTTTTGCGGCACTTCCTCGGGATGGAAAATGATTTCCTGGCCATTCTTGAAGAAAAATGTAAATCCTGCATGGCGGTCATGGACATCGATCCCTATATAAATGTCATAGAAAAGATTTTTTGCCAGCGCAAAAGGCCATTTTCTGTTGACGATCAGGTGTTCCAGCACCAAGTAAAATAGATATGAACTGAACCTTCCCTTTAATTCATCTGCGACCTTATATTCAACTAAGGTATTTTTACCTGCAGCCGAAAACGGCTTAAAAAAGGAATTAATATTATGAGCTGATGCGCACTGCACTTTTAGATTAGGATAAAACTTACTCTTCAGCAATTCATGGAACGTTTTTAAAAACGATGCAGAAAAGGCATCCAGATCAGGTAAAATAACAAGCGCGAAACCCTCGGTTGCTTTATGGCGCTGAAGCACCTTTTCGATTTCCTGTATCTGAACAGTTGCCGAGGTACAGCTTTTAACCGGATAACGGATAATGTTGAATTTATCAAATGCAGGCGCCAGTTTCTTGATCAGAAATTCAGCATTATTTTTAAACCCATCCACCAGGTTGATATCCATATACTGTTCATCGGGTACAAGTAGATACTGAACATCAAACGTAGTGCGTTTAATAACACCATTGTTTTTTATCAATTGTTTTCTTTGGTAAGCAAAGTCCCGCATACTCGAATTGAACCCGGTAATTTTTAACCGTTGATTATTATGGAACAATAACTCAGGTATCCAAAAGTTCTTTACCTTTTCCACCAGCGGCTCATTACTAATCGCTAACTTCCCAGCATTGAATTTTAAATTTTTGAAATAAGAACTGATATAGTTATTGATGGCTTCAAACCTCCTTGATGGATCTTTGATCGAAAGGTAATGCAGTGACTTAACTCTTTCATCCTTTGTGCTATATAACATTCTCGCGAGGGAAGTAGCCCCGCTATGAGGATCCATTGTCCTACCCGGATAAGTATACGACATGGACAGATCATTCGGCTTTACATATTTTTTAAGATCGGTCCTGCTATGCTCTATTTTTTCAGTGATGTATTCCAAAACATTGTACGTCTCGCCGTCGCGTAGGAAGTCCTGTTCTTTTATAGCTTTACCAAATCCAAGCAATTCTATAGTATACCAATTATCGCCATTGAGGTATAAAAAACGTCTCCCCTTGTAATTGTTTTCCAACTGCCGAACATTGCTCTCATTGATATAATGCGAAAGGCAATGTTTGTCGATATACTTTGTCGAAAGATCGAGTGCAACGTAGAAGTGCCCGTCAGCTAAACGTGCTAATTTATAACTAAAGCCCTCAAATACATTTATCGATCCCTGAATCCCTTTGATTGCTTCTCTCAGGAAAAACTGATGGGTGTTCAATTTCCAAAGATCATTGTGCTGACCGAGCTGCCGCCGTATCTCATAATCAAGAAATTTATAGACCACATCCAATTGGTGGCCCTGTATATTTTTAGAATCAATCTGGTAAACTTCCGGCAGCAGTTTTATTGGAATACTAAACGGTACGCCGTCAACATTCCTGTCTTCCATCTGTTTGTTCGCAGGGACTGCCACAAAAAACCGTTGGTTTCTTTTCAGCACAGCTGTGGGACCTTTCGTTACTGAAGACACTTCTTCGGCGATCTTTTGTAATTGCTTATTAACCAACTCCTCTTTTCCTGCAATAAATGACAGGTCGAAATCAATCAATTTGTAAGAAAAGTCCAGTTCAGACAAGTTGTCTATCCGGTACAGATTTAAGATATGATCCTTCATCGTATGTATTATTATTTTTAATTAAATACCCGCATAACAATCTGAAATTGCAGTTCTTGCAGGAAACCTGGTTGTTTGTAAGTTCAAAATCTTCTAATTCAATATCATCTCCGGACATCAGCGCGATATCTCTGCTCGTAAGGGTGATATAATCTATAAGGCTATTATAAATATCCTCATTAAAATCGTGTTGTTTCGATGTCCCTTTTAAAAGGTTGATTTCAAAAAGCTTAATATCCTCAAATAAGTAAGCGGATTTCTCCGGTGTATCAAGCCTCTTTTTATAAATCGTCAGGCCGCTGATCTGCAATTGCCTGGCATAATCCGAAACCATGCTGTCGGATAATTTCCAATCGATGATCATAGGTTTCCAGTCATGAGAGGCAAGTAAGTCCATTTGTGGTTTGACAATCGCATTCCCGACATATACCAACCTATCTTCAACGTTCGGTTTAACCCAATTCGCCTCTTTCAAAATATCGACAAGGTAGCGACCGTTCAATAATATGATTTCTGGAATATTTAAGACTGCCTTGCGGACATCTTCATAACATTCCGCTACGTCTTGTTCTGTAAAAAACTGACCTACTTCGTGTATATCAAGGATACAATATTCGCTTTCCATGTTACCCTTTTTTATCTCCGGGTTTTGATAAAGCTTATTTTCCGAAAATCGGAATTGTTTACGCGCAAACCCAACCGCTTCTTCCGCAAGACTTTGAAAATCAATATCATTTTTTTCCGCAATCTTCGGTATGATGATCAGTTCTAAAAACTTGTCGACCACGCTTCCTTTCCACATCGTCAGGTTCTGCATGATCCCGAGTTCATAGGCTTTCCGTCTAATCAAATGCTTTCGGTTATGATTAGCCAGTATGGAAGAAAAGTAATATTTCCGGTTACATTCCCTCCAGGTATTAACAGTTGTATAAGCCCATTTTACGTTCATCACTTATTCACTTAAAAGTTCGCTCAACCGATTAAGATATTTTTCCATAGCCAGTTTATTTTCAAACAACTCCTTACCGTCAGTTTTAGGAGCGATATCAGAGATCATATCTTTTGAAATATATACGCTCTTCCGGAAGGAAGGATTAAATGCTGAAAAATTGCTCTTTTCCAGGTTCTGTTGTTGTAAGATATCAAAGGTTTTATGAATAGCCCGCTCTGCTTTCTCAAAGGAGATTTTTAAACCTTTCAACAGATCTTTCAAGATCACAACCGGGATATTATTTGCATAGATTTTGTCTTCTGCGATTTCTTTAATCATATCTACAGATAAATGAGATATTTCAGCAAGCAACTCTTCGGAAACTGCAGACTCTTCCATTCGTTTCTGGATCAATTGTCCCAACGACATATTGACTAAAACCCCGCGCAATTTTTCCATCAGATTTTTTTCATGGACAGGGTTTGGCTGTTCGCTAAGTTCTAATTGTAGGATATGGCTGATCTCTCGTTCAGCAATTTTATCATTAGCCTCTTTTGCACTTTCCAGATAAAATATCCGTAAGGCTTCATCCGTAATATCAATGCGGTTGTTCATGGCTTTATAGTTGTTTTTCAATTAGTTTATCAATCAATTTTTTCTTAGCCCGATGATGGGTTACTTTCAGTTGATTATTTTCAATACCGAGGAATTTGGCTATTTCCTCATAGGTGTAGTTCTGTGCACGTAAAAGCAAAATATCCTTATCCATCGGATCTAACGTATCTAATGCTTGATTCAAATGAAGCAATTCCGGACTGTCAATGAATTCTGATCTATAATAATCCGCAAATGAAAGTTGATTAATGTGTTTAGTGATCTCTTTAGAATTTTCTTCACTATCTGTGAGATCTACATATTCAATTTCCTGTTCGGCATGACTACGGTTTTTCCTGAAATACTGGCGCAGAAAATTTGTTAAAACTTTATATAAAAAATTGTCAAAATGCTGCTTCGATTCAAACTCATAATGAGAAAGCTTAAGAATAAGCGTCTCTAAAGTTTTATAAATAACCTCCCATGACTCATCTTCAGATAAATGCCAGTTGTGAACACAATAGGTATAGAATTTCTTACCGTATGCGTCATACAATTCCTCAAGACCTTTAGGGTCCTGATTAATGATCAGTTGCATTATGTCTTTGTAGTCTATCATAGCTCTTACTTGTATATATGCAATTAGGTTACCGAAAATTTAACTGATGAAATAAAGATACGATCTTAACCTAATTAAAAGGGTCGGAACTCTTTTACGCTGGAAAAGAATAAGCCTTATCTTTAGGCCTTATTATGCATGAATCCGAAAATAAAGAATTAGCCCTGGTAGAAAAATATATCAACCAGACAAATAGAAGTGTTTTTTTAACCGGAAAAGCCGGAACAGGGAAAACGACATTTTTGGGCCGGCTTAAAACGATGACCAAAAAGGAATTTGTCATCACCGCCCCAACAGGCATTGCCGCGCTGAACGCCGGCGGTGTTACTTTGCATTCTTTTTTTAATCTTCCAAATGCACTTTTTTTGCCTGCGAGCGTTGTAAAGGGTTCAATCACAAATATTATCACCCAGGAACATATTTTAAAAAATACAGCTTACACTCCCTCAAAGCTATATCTTATAAAAAACCTGGAACTATTGATCATTGACGAAGTATCCATGTTAAGAGCAGACCTGCTCGACATGATCGATCTTTTATTAAGGCAGATTCGGAGTTCTCCGAAAAGTGCATTCGGCGGAGTGCAGGTCTTATTTATAGGTGATTTATTTCAACTTTCCCCGGTATTGATCACGAAAGAGGAGCAAGTATTTTCCGCTGTGTATCCTTCCCGTTATTTCTTTGACGCAAAAGCGGTCCGGCAATCCATGCCCATATATATTGAATTGCTTAAGGTGTACAGGCAAAGTGACCTCCATTTCATTGGGCTACTCAATAAAATAAGGCATAATGAAATTGAACAACAAGATCTTGATGAACTGAATGCGAAAATTGCTATTCCTTCTACAAGTCAGCATAAAGACATAATAACATTAACATCGCATATCTCTAAAGTTGACGCGATCAACGTTAATAGGTTATCTCAGCTTCAAGGCGGCCTGTTTAGCTTTTCTGCGCAAGTTTCGGGTAAATTTGACAGTAAAAGCTTTCCTGGAGAAATAGATCTCAAAATCAAGGTCGGAGCCCAGGTCATGGTCACTAAAAATGACCCCAGCGAACATAAACGTTATTACAATGGCAAGATAGGCGAAGTCCACTCGATCGTTGAGGACGGTATCTTTCTGAATTTCGATGACATAAATGAGCCCGTATTAATTCAAAAAGAATCCTGGAAAAATATCACTTATGGTTACGAGAATGAAAAAGCAACCTTGAACACGGTAGGCGAGCTAAAACAATTCCCAATTAGGCTGGCATGGGCGGTGACTATTCATAAAAGTCAGGGATTATCATTCGACAATGCCATTGTTGACGCCGCGGAATCATTTTCAGAAGGCCAGGTTTATGTGGCATTAAGCAGGTTGACAAATTTTGAAGGCTTATATTTATCGTCTCCGTTATCCGTGGATATTCTTAAACAGAATGAAACAGTAATTAAATTTATAAAGGAATGCGAAGGCCTCCAAGCGTCCGAAATATTGCTTCATCATGAGATTGATCTTTATATTTTCGGGCTCCTTACGGATTGCTTTGATTGGAAAATTCTCAGCGGGCATCTCCAGAGTATTATTCAACAATTTGACATTTGGAATATATCAAACAAGTTCGAGAAACTTTCTAAAATAGAGGAAATTAGTGAAGCAATAGCGCAGCAACAAGAAACATCCGAAAAATTAGTACGCCAACTATCCAGTTCGGTTTTAAATTTGGACTATATATTGCAACGAACCACCGCGGCGCGACGTTATTTTGAGAATATTCTCGAAATAAATTTGATGCCGTTAGTGAGTGCTATCTGTTTAAGTGCAAAGACCGATAAAGATCAAAAAGATTTTTTTGAATCGTTGATTAAGCTCAATGATCTGATCCAACGGAAAAAGACCCAGCTTATTTTGGCTCAAGATATTGCAACGGGACTTATGAATAGCTTAAGTCCAGATGATATACTGCTCAACTATTATACCGCTAAAGCACCCATGCCGAAGGAACCGATTACTTTGACTACAACTGTTAAAAGCAAAAACAATAATAAGCAGACGACTCAGCTCAAGACATATGAATTTTTTAATACAGGTCTCTCAATTCCGGAAATAGCGATAAAACGCCAGTTAGCAATTCATGTAGTTGAAGGCCATGTCACTGAACTAATTAAAGCAGGCAATATAAAGTTACAGGAGGTCTTAGCCGACGAAAAGATTGAGTTTCTCTTACCCTTAATTAAAAATGGTAATGTGGATATTAACGAACTGAAAATCGCCATCGGAAATACCTACAGCTTTTTTGAACTAAGAGCTGCAATTAATCATGTGCTACGCATAACTGAAACTGGCAAGTAATCCCCTCTAAAATACCACCCTTTTGTTAAAGAGCCAGTGTCATAAGTAAAAATCAAAGACCGGCTTCGAAATTAAATTTTGAAGCGTTTTGATTCTGATAAAACCTTCACAAATAAGGGCAATTTTCAATTTAAAAATCGCCCTTATTTGACAAAGATAATTCGTTTCTGAATTTATTAGGTAGCCAGTGGTCTACATTGCCTTACGATACATTCTTTATATTTTTTAAGAAACTTTCATTTTACGTTTATTTACCTGCTTTTTTTCAGGCAACTCCTCCTTTTGCTGCTTGCCTTGTTTTTGAGTATTACTTTGCTTTTGCTCGGGTTGTAGCAATTCTTCGCGTTTGATCTTTTTCATTTGGTGATCGTAGAGATCAATAGTTTTATACTGCGGGCTGGCTGCGATAAAATATTTCTTTTCTTCACCATTACGCTCAACTGTGACCTGTTGCGCGTTTCCTTTTTTTAGAGAGCGGAACAGGTTATCGGTCCCTTCGGGGGTGTTGAGTTCCTTGATGCCCTTTTCTTTTAACACATTTTCCAGATCAAAGCCATAGTTTTCATTAAACCTTTTGATCTCCTTATTGCCGTTTTGGGTGAGGTTCTTATCGTCCAGTTGAAGCCAGGCATGGTATCCCTCACCTTCTTTGTTGAATAGCTGCTTGTAAACAGCGCGGCCTTCCATCAGGTTAAAGGCTTCTTTGGCGGTGATGCCATTGCCTTTATTGATATAGAAGGTTTGGTTCTGTTCTTTCTCCTTGCCTTTGTCCAGTGTTGTGTCAAACTTATTGAAGAAATACATTTCCTGGTTCTCTCCGGCTTTGAAATGAAGTGTATGATCAACCTTCTGTTGGTTAAACTCGTGTTTGGCCGCCAGGGTAAATTCCGGGGTTTTCGCTTTGATCTGTTTTTCTAATGCTGCGTTTACCTGTTCGCCAAATCCAAGGTTTAACAAGGCTTTCTTTAGGAATTCTAAATTTTGTGTGTTCATGGGATTTTGAAATTTATGGGCGAGGTGTTGATAAGCGTAGCTCATTTTGTTTAACTCGTCCAGGTTATTAATTTGTTTTAATGGTATATCGAGGTGCACATTGGCCGGAAAGGCCTGGCGTTGCCGGAAAATAAACCGGCCCTCGCCATTATCTCCGGTAATAAATTTTTCGGCGGGTGTACCGGCGAAGTGTTTACGGGAAAGGCCGCCGGTGGCCCATTTGATGAGCCATTGGTACTCGTCATTCCTGCCGTCGTAACCGGTGGTCAGCTTTTTAAGGTCTTCAAAAACCTGGTTCATTTCCCGCAGCACCGGGTTATTTTGGATCTCCTTTTTGCTGATCTCCCGTCCGGGGTGCTGCTGCCAGTCAATAGAGGCCATTCGGGTATCCAATTCACGGGTATCCACTCCTTTGTCCTGGTAGTGCTCAAAATCTACCTGCGTTATACGCGGCCAAAGTTCATACCCTTTGAAATGCAGCCGTTGGTGTTCGTCTAAATTCAAGGAAATGGTGATGGGCAAACTTTGACCATCTATTTCCTTTTCCAATAGCACCTCTTTACGATAGATCTCTTTTTCAGGTAATGCTGATAACTGTTCTTCCAGTCCGTCCGAGTAAAGACCGATTGCTTTCAACTGCGGCACTATAGCCGAGATGTCAATTTCCCTTTGGGACGGATTGGGGCTGAGGCCCAGGCTGACGCGGGTTTCCTGCCGGGTCATGGGCGAGCCGGCAATATCAGCGGTAACGTCCGGGCGTTGAAGCCGGCCGTGCAAGAGCTTGGTCGCTTCACTTACAGGTACCTTCGGTGAGAAAACCTGGTCGCGAAGTTGCCCCCCTGATGCGAGGATCGCATCGTAGGTATCAAAACTGAATGCGCCCGTATAGTCCTTCTCCAGATTGATCTGGAAACGGGTGTTGTCCTTTTCCGTATAAAGAGAGGCGTAGTTGTATTCCGTGTACATGGCCTCCCGCAGTTGGTCAACGATAGCAGGTTCATTAAAGCCGATATCCGCCAATTGCGTTTTGAGTTCATAAAAATTAATGCTGGTGTCCATTTTTGACCCCCTTTCTCATTTTTTGTTCCGGTGCGCCCAGTGTCTTGACGCTGGCCACTTGCTGTAGCGCGTTCTGATTCAACTTTTCCGGGGTGATCGGCTTGTCTTTGGCATCAAAAAATTTTAATGTCCGGTTAGCCGGGTCGGCCTGGACGGATATGCTTTGATATTGCTGGCCAACTTTCCAGTGGGCCGGCGCACGCTGGCCATTTTCCAGATAGCTGATCAGCTCAGGCTTGCTCCCAGTGATCTGCGGGATGCCGGCAACCACGGATTTGATATCATAGGCAAAGCCGGGGTCGTAATGCTGAATGCCATACTTGGTGAACTCTACCCAACGCTGGCTCTGCTGGCCGGAGGCGTCAGTAAAGGTTTGTTTCAGCGGGCGGCCTTCCAATAAGCTCCATGCCTGGTTCGCTTTTATCCCCGGCCAGTCTTTCATCCTGAAATCGTGCGCGGTGCCGATAGCCCCTTTATATTTGATGGCCGCATAAAAGCGGTCTAACTGAAAATTGCCCTGGTTATCCTTATCGAAATACAGGGTGAAGGTTAGCCGGTTTTCAGGATCAAGCTGGCAGGCTAAGGGCATAAACACGCTGTTTTGCTCCCGGTCCAGGTGATCTTCGAGACGGCCTGCGACAGAACCGAATCCGCTTTCTTTCAATTGCTGCTTCAGGTTTTCCATATTCGTGGCTCTTTGGATTGCCAGCTGCCGCAGGTACGATGGCCCGTCGTAAAAGCGGTCTTTTAAGCTGGCAAATAGCCTGGCAATGACATTGGGATAGATCTGCCTCTCCAGTTGTTGTATCCGGTTGGTCAGTAAAACCATAAAGGGTTTTTCATCCAGCCGGGCGGTTTCCTGCAGGCGATGTGCGGACTGGCGTAAATGCGTCAGTTGCAGGCGGCACAGTACCTGTTCGTCGGCAATTCCGGGCTTGAGCAGCGGCTCCATTTCTTTTTTTCGGTCGTCCCAGCTTTTAAATGCCAGGAGGACCCGGTTGGTAACTGCGTTCATGGATTTACTTATTGATCTTTAGCAATACCGGGTATTGGTCTTGCAGCTTTACTTTGATCTTTTTGACCTTCTTGCTGAACAGGCCCTTGGCTGCATTGACACCACCGGCGGCGGCTTGCGCGCCCAGGCTCTGGTCCATGGACAGGAACTGCATACTTTGAATGGCGTTGTCTGCTCCGGACGATGCGGCCCCGCCCAATTCAGCTTCCGGAGCCGGGATGCCGGGCATCCCGTCAAGGCTGAATACGGTAAGGTTGACGGGAATGATCTGTTTGTCCAGCCGTATATTTTGGATGGTCAATAACAGGCGCTGATTAGTGACCTGGCAAATACCGAAAAGTTCCTGTCCTTTAGGCAGAACCTGGTTTTTCAGGGTAACGGTATCGGTCAGTTTCAGTTTAACGGCCGCGCCGTCCTTAACTTTCTGCTTCCCATCCACGATGGCCGGAATTGCCCTAAAGGCACTCTCACTCGCCTTTTTCTTGCTGGTTTGTGCGTTGACCAGCTCCGGGTTTTGGATAGCCTGGATCTTGGTCAGCATATTGCTAAGTTGCTTCATTTCAGGATCTTCACGGCCTGATGACCGCATTGCCTTCATCATTTTATTCATTCGCTTAACTTCAGGATCAGGTGCCTGACTGGCGTAGGCAACGGGTTGTGGCTGGCTGATCTGCCGGTTAATTTGCGCCAGTTTTGCCTCGATCCTGGCCGATTGCTGATCCGCATTATTCGCATAGACCGGCGTAGTGGCTTGCGCGACCTTAGCGGAATCCGTATGCGATACGGCTTTGGGGTCAAAGCCCATGGCCTGTATAAAGCTTTTACTGACACCATCCTTCGTTATAGACGTGTCTTTTCCTGCGGACTGGTAGATGTCCATTTTATCTTTTTGCTTGTTATCCTTGAATTGTGCCGAAGGCAGGGCCATATCAATGCCCCGGTCTGGTAAAATGGCTGTTGATCTCCCGGCATCTTTGCCGCCGCCCAATGCCCAGAATGCCATGGTCATAAAGGGCAGGATGAGGATTGGTATGGCCAGGTAAAACTTGCGCTTTTTAAGGAACTCCTCGGTGTGTACCGCAGTGCTGCTTTGCTGTTGATTTTCCATAATGTTTACTTTTTTTTGGTTAATGGATCTGTTGGGTTTAAATGTTTTGTTTTTGGTGGCCGGTCGGAGGGCAGGCCGATATGTGATGGCTGGAAACTTTGCCGCTGCATCGCCATCCTGCCGAAAGGAACGGCCAGGCAAGTGATTATCCCGCAAATGGCGATGCCACAAAATATCACCAAAAGCCATTGCTGCCTTTTTTTGGAATAGCGGTTAATCCGCTGATTCAATGCCGCTGCCAGCCTCCTTCGTCCTTTAATAATAGGATCGGCAATGCGCTCTGCCATACGGTCTTTTGTTTGGCCTTGCTGTTGTTGGTTATTAGTGATCATCCTTATTGATTTTGAATAGTGGTATCCCTGTTAGCCAGGATCTGCCAATGCTGAATGAGGAAGCCGTGCGGGTTATTATCGGTTTGCTGTTGGATATCCCTAACCTCGCCCTGGGTGACCAACTTTCGGTAGACGGTGCCGCTGGAGCGGACAAGTTTTTCTGTAGCATAACAGGTAAATGCGTAGGGGAATTGCTTTCCCTGTAATTCGGTGCTGTCTATTTTGATCTCCTGCGAGATATTGGCAGATATCAGGTTATTATAATAGCCGGATTCCTGAAGGTTATCATACTGCCGTTTGGCGGATTCATCGGCGAGATATAAGGCTTTGGAAACATTGGCATGGATCGCCTTATCATCCGGGCTGAGGTCAAAAAAGTACTGGTGAAAGGTTTTGATATGGTCCCTTAATTCTACCGGCAGGTTATGATTGCGGTCAGCGGCCACGGCTTCTAAAACCTTTCCATTGTATAAAATATGGATGCGGTTCTGCGCCTGGTTAATGACCTGGTTGCTTTTATAGATACAAAAGCACATGGTGATCACATTGCCGATGATCAGGAAGATACTGAACTGTTTAACGTGCTTGAAAGCGGTGTCGATATTTTTGAGATGGGTAAACATGGTGCTGATTTTTTTAATGGTGAATGATCTTATTTCCCGGACAGCTTTTGTTCCTGGTAGTTGTCCGACTTGCCGCTGTTACCGGCACCGTTATAGCCCTCCATGAAGTTTTTAGGAAGGTTGGCGATGTTGGAAGCGCCCTGCTGCATCCGCGCGCCTGTTGCCGAACCGGCCTGTATGGTCGTATTTGTGGCGTGGCTGACCATGGTATTGACCTTTTGCAATAAGCCGTTGCCTCCGCCTGCATTGACGATATAGTTCGCTACGCTCGGTACGGTGAAATACCCGATGATACCGATAATGAGAAAGATGAGATATGCGGTATCGGTTGAACTGAAGAAGGTATCACCGGCAGTTTGTACCTGTGAAATATCCAGTTTGAGCATATTTTCCTGTACTTTGCCGATGATGGCCCCGAAGATATTGGCGACCGGGAGCCATAGAAAGACATTGATGTATTTGGCCAGCCAGGTCGTAAGCGTATGCTGAAACCCGTCAAAAACGGATAAGCCTAAAACGATTGGCCCCAGTATAGCCAGTACGATCAGGTAGAAGGTCCGAATAGTATTGATACATAGCGCGGCCGCTTCATAGCATACCTGCAGGATCTCCGACATCCATTGCTTGATGGTATTGCGAAAATTATAAGAAGCCTTCGCCATGGCGAATTTCATATCGTTGCCGATACCATCTATGATCCCGGAATTGCCACTGCCATCGGCATCTTCCGGATGGGTGTATTTATACCAGCGATTTTCATCGCCGCTACCGTTATCGCCCACATACATTTGCCAGGTATCGGTTTTTTTTATGGCGTCGTCCTTTGCCTTTAGTAATTGAGCGATGGCCGCGTCTGAATTTTGTACCATACTGCCGGTTGCGCTTACTGTTGGCTGCATGATGCCATTGATCACCGCGATGACCGTCGGGAATAACAAGATGGCCAGGCCTAAAGCGAAGGGGCGCATTAAAGGGTAAAAATCGATAGGTTCAGCGCTGGCGATCTGTCGCCATACCCTGACCGCGATATACCACAGCGCGCCGAAACCGGCGATGCCCTGCCCGATGCCGATCAGTTGGCTGCACATCGGCAGCATATCGTTATACACGCCGTTTAATGTGCCCTGAAGGCCCTGAATATCGGTAGCGAGTCCTTCGGCATGAGAAAATAATGGAAAAAATATCCCTGTCACCGCTATGAAAGCGGTTGTTATCACTGTCTTTTTCATAAGCTTGGATTTAGTTAATTACACCATAAAGCTGTTTAAGCGTTCGCGTATCGGCCGCATCTTTGCTGCGCTGGAGTGACAGGGAAACGCCCTGGTTATTAAAGTACCGCAGGAACTGGAGTTTGTCCGAACTGGTACCGTACAGGCGGTCAATAGCTTTGATCCTTTCCGCGTCGGACATCCGGAGTTTATTCGCGGTGATCACATTCGTGAGTTCTTCCAAATTATCCAGGCTCTCTAAGACCAGCCGGGTATAGACATTGCTCATATAGCTGAGTTCTGATGCGCTGAAGCTGCCGCTTTGCTGAAAGAGTTTATTATGTCGTTTATATTCGCTGATCAGGCTGGCCTGCATCGAGATGATCTCCGCGATACGCCCGTAATTCCTGACCCCCGGACTAACCGCCATCAGGCCCGTGATATAAATATTATGCAAGTCAAAATTACCTTTAGATAGGGAGGATATCGTTCCGTATCCCTGCTGGTAGATCTGGTAGCCGGTTTTCATATCCGACAAAATGCTTTTCATCTGGGTCAGTTTTTCAATATCCAGTAATAATTGCTGCATTTCCTGGCCTTGCGCAAAGCTGGAAGAAGCTTTAAAACAGCCTGTTAAAACGAGCCAGCACGAGACTATTATTTTGAGTTGCTTTTTCATCGCTTTCCGTTTAATTGATACCATAAACCTGTTTGGTTACAAAGACCTGGTTTTGTTCCTGCTGCCGCCGGATTGCGTATAGTTTGGCCTGGGCCGTAAAGCCGGATGCAAAACGGTAGTTTTCCATCATCGCCGTATGGATCTTGGTAACGAGAGCGATCCGTTCAGCATCGCTCATCTCGATTTTACCATCGCTGACCACGATTTGCAGGGTATTGAGTTGCTGATCGCAGTCTTTCAGGACAGCCGAGCGCACTTGCTCCAGGTAGCTTTTTTCCTCAGCCGTCATACCACTGATCTGGCTGATATTTTTTAACCGTGCCAATATATCCTGCTGCCAGGCCATGATCTCTTGTATCATCGCGTTGTTTTTGACTAACGGACTTGCAGTTTTCATCCGGTTGTAATAGGTGCTGTGCAGACCGTTTTCTGTTTTTAATGTGCCGGAAATAGAACCCAGGCCGTTATTCGCGATCTGGTACCCTTGCTTTAAATAGCCGGAGAACACCTGTAAAGCGGCGATCTGCTGCAAAAGGTATTTCTTCTGGGTTTTCTTTTGTGCGAACCATTCGGCGAAGGTCTGCGCCTGGGCGGTGACGGCCATCCCCGAACTGATCGCGGTGAACAGGGAGAATACCAATAGGTATCTCGCCCTTCGCCGTATCACGGCAGACCGGACTTTTAACTCGTTAATTGATTCCATAAAGCATTTTGGTTGTTTGCGTATCCCCGAGTTCCTTGCTGCGTTGCAGGCTCAGCACCTGGTTTTGAGTATTGAAACGGTGCAGGTCGCTGTAATTATCATCCAGGTGGTCGCCTGCCTTATTGATCAGTTCCAGCCGCTGCTCGTCCGTCATCTGCGTTTTATTGCTGTTCACCACCAATAAGATCTGGTCAAGGTTCTGCACACTGGCGGACAGGATGCCTGAATAAACATTTTGCATCTCGGACAACTCCGCAGGACTGAAATGTTTGTCCTGCCTGAGCATCCCCCAGGCCCGGTTATATTCGGCAACCAGGGCCACCTGTTTAACGGTCAGGTCCTTGATCCGCTGGTAGTAGGTGATCACAGATTTGATCTTCCATAGTTCATCATAATAACCGCTGTACAATTGCTGTTGCTGCCCTGTCCAGCCCGAGATCTCCGAAAGTCTTAACCGGGAAAGTTGGTTCTCCAGCACCTTTTGCGCGTTTTGGAGCCAGATGGTCTGGTTCTGCATCCGCTGTACTTTCAGGTCAATGGCTTTGATCACTTTGGTAACGGTCAGCTTGATGACCTCACCCACCACGAACTGGGCATTTGCCCTTTCGGCATTAAAGGAAACCAGCACGATGGCCAGGCTTACCGGTAGTGTTACTTTTAAAATTTTCATAAAGACCTCCCTTCTGCCGCTCAGTAGCGGCAGTAAATTGAATAAATGATGAATAATTAAACCTTATTTGATCTTCTGGTACGTCGCACCGAAGGACAGTGAGCCTTTGCCGGCATTGACATAGATCTGCCGCCCAAGCTCGGTTTCCTGGAGTACCTGTTTATCCTGATTATAAGTCGCTACCCATTTTTTTGTATCAAATTCCTTTGGTAATACTTTTCCTTCTCTTATCCGGTGGTAACCAGATCGCCTGATAACATGGTAAGTACCTGCCTCTAAGTTGTAAGCTTCAATGATCAGCGTGTCATTCGCGATGCTGTATTCATTTTTAAAAGCGGTTACGTAAACCCCGGAAATTGTACCGGCTGTTTTGTTGCAGGCAACAATTATGAATGTGCAGCCGATCAGTAATAGCATTTTAAGCGTTTTCATATGTTTCGATTTTTTTAGTGATTATTTTTCCTGTTGTTCACGGACCAGCGCCGCGATGCCTTTTTCAATGCTGCCGTGAACGGCGGCATATTCCTGCACTTTTACCCTTTCGCGTCCTTCGGTCGTGTAAGCATAATATTCTTCGGGGGACAGTTCGTTCTTAAACACTTTCATCACCTGCCCGCCCAGGTCGATATAGATCTCGCGGTTATCCTTGTTGACGGATAACACCTGCTGTTTGCCCTTATCGGACATCCCGAGCGTATCCTGAAGCTTGTCGAACTTGTTCATGAACTTGCGCATATCCATCAGGATCTTGATATCGGCGTTATTGATGATCGCATCCTTAATGATCGGGGAGCTGATCAGGTCGTCCAGTTCCTGCGTGACCACATTCGGAACGCCGTTAAATTTCCGCATGGTTTTAAAAGCGTACTGGATGAACCCCGCCATACCGGAATTGGCGATGGCTTTCCAGGCCTCGTCAATGGTCAGCACTTTCCTGATCCCTTTCAGTTTGCGCATTTTCGACAGGAACATTTCCATAATGATCAGCGTAACCACCGGGAACAAAATGGGATGGTCCTTGATCGAATCCAGCTCAATGACCACGAAGCGCTGGTCCAGCAGGTTCAGGTTCTCTGAGGCATTCAATAGGTAATCAAATTCACCGCCTTTATAGTAAGGCCTTAATACGTACAGGAAATTGTCAATATCAAAGTCCTTGTCTTTTACCCGCTGTTCCTTTAGGATCTGTACATAATGGCTTTGCAGGTAATCATAGAAGGAATCGAAGCCGGGGAATATGGCTTTATTGTTTTCCAGGTGCTCATAATAGCCTTGTAGCGCATTGGAAAGCGCCACGTATTCACTGCGCATAAAACTTTCATTTTCCTGCTTCCACAAAGTGACCAGCAATGCTTTAAGGCTTTCCTTTTTTTCAGTATCCAGTGTCTGGCCTTCCGGCAGGTAGAAGGGATTGAACCGGATCGGGTTGCTTTCTTCATAGGTAAAGTAATAACCACCTACCAGTTCACAAAGGCCCTTATAGCTGCCCCCAATATCCACCGTGACACAATGCGCCCCCTGGTCATAAAGGGTACGTAAAATATGGTTGACCGTCATGGATTTGCCGCCGCCGGATGTTCCGCAAACCAACATGCCCATATTCGAGGTAATGCCCTTATTGCGCGGCGCATCGAAAAGGTCAACAAAGACCGGCTTGCCGGTCAGGCGGTCGCAGAAGCGGATACCTTCCGCCGGCGGATCGCTCCTGTAATTGCTTTCCAGATTCAAAAAACAGGTAGCCTGTTCCAAAAAGGTATCGAAGGTGTCGTTGACCGGAAAATCCGCAGCATTGCCGGGGATGCCCGCCCACCAGACTTGGGCGGCCCCGTCTGATTCCTGTTTGCTGCTCGCGCCGATCTGCGCCATGGCCGAACCGACCAGGTTTTTAATGTTTTGTAAGCCCTCACGGTTATCCGTCCAGGCCAATACGTTAAAGTGCGCTTTAACGGGTAAGCGCTGCTGGCTGATGGCCTCATTCAGAAAATCGTTGGTCGCATCCCGGCCTATCGCGTTCTCCCGGCTATAGGCGGAAAGGGATTGTAATCTCAACTTTTTAGCTTCCAGTTGTTTAAGTGTCTTACCCGTATCCCCGATAAAAAAATATTGGTTATAAATGTGGTTACAGTCCAGTAATAGGTTTAATTGAGCGGCGAAGCCTACCGGGAATTTGGTTTTATCCGTGCTGTATTTATCATAAGTTAACCTGCTCCCGCATAATGCAGGCAGGTCCTCCGCGTCACCCAGGGTAAAAAGCTGGGCATGTTGGTCGCCGATCTGTATCCTGTCCTTCAGGTGGATATCTTTAAGCATCGGCAGCTCATGCGCGTTTTGTAAAAAGCAGTATTGCTCCAACAGCCCGCCTTTCTTAGGGGTTCCGGTTAATTCGTCATTGTTCAGTCTTTTGAGTTTGATAAACCCGCTGTCACAAAGGATTCGCTCAAACTGACCGGCTTTCTCCAAAAATTCCGGTAAGGCCCGTTCATCGGTCGTTTGTTTGGGCGTAATGCTTTTCCGCATGATCCCCGAAAAGCCGCTGTCGGCCTGTTTTCGGTCGTCCGCCTTTTTGGTCAGCATCAGGTAGCAGGTATGGTCAAGGAATGGCCGGCCTTTGAAATGGCGGTCGGCAGCGGTCGTTAAAAAGTTCGCCGGTATGCCCTGCGCCCCGGCATAACCGTTTCGGATAAAAATATCCTGCTTGTGAACGATGCTGTGTTTCGGTAATACCTTGACCGCCCTGATCCAGGACTGGTGATAGGTTTCATAATCCTCATCTGACAGGGTAAAGATCTCCGGCAGGGATACCTGGTAGGCGACGGTCAGGTCGCCCTGGACAGACACCATGCAATCGTGTTCGACTTTATAGATCGGGAAAATTTGTTCCGCTTTGGTGAATGCTGCCATAACTATTTCTTTAATCGGATGAATATTTTGCGTGAATTGAACTTCAGATAGCCCGGCAGATAGCGCCTCGCGGTCCGTTTCATTAAACCATACTGCCCGTAGGTATGGCTATACTTAAAGACCTGGTAAAACAAGCCCCCGCCTAAAGCGGAGATCACGGCAATACAGACATAAACCGGCAAGCCGACGATATACATCACCGCAAAAAAGATGAGCAGCCCGACGAGGCCCCCGGCCAGGTAGCCGATATATTGGGCTTTAAGCCCTTTAAACTCGATAGGCTTATTGATGCCTTTATTGATCTGGTAAACCGGCATTACTTGATCCCCTTTCCTTTTTGATGCTTCCGCGTGTTTTGTTGCAGACCGATCATTTGTTCCGCTAATACTTGTTTCCTTTTATGTTTTGGGATATAGGTTTCATCAGGCACGTTATAACGCCTTGCAAGGCCTACGGGGTCCAATTCCATGAGCGGAGGGATCACGACCAGTTCCACATGGGCGGGCCTGTCCGAGATGCTACCTTCCCCTGTATAGATGTTGTTGGTTTGCTTATCGAAAAGGATATGGGTCGGTTCATCTTCCCAAAAATGATCCATGGAGATCTGGTTCCAGGGGGCCGCTGTTTCCCTGAACTCATAGATCCGGCCATCTACTGTAAAGAGGGTTCCGGCGATGGTAAATTCCGGTAGTTTCCGGGCCATATTTTTTGAATTTCTCATGGTGTCTTTTTTTATAAGTGTTGTCTGTAGCCCCGGCTGCGTCTGTTTTGTTCCAGCGGCATTAAGGGCACTTTGGGTTTGATTGATGGGTTTGGGTTCAATACTGTTCCTTCTTTCGGATGAAGCGCGATCACTTTCGGCTCAACCGCCGGTTCTGCTGCGGGCTGATCCTGGAACAGCCCGTGTTGCTTCATCTGGCTTTCCTGGATCTTAAGGGCAATCTCTTTTTCCAGTTTGGACAGTTCTGTTTTCAATTGCCCTAATTCCGCTTCCTTTTCAAAAGGCTTGGAGGCGATCTGGCCAAGCAGGGCAATTTCCTTATTGATCTCTTCCACTTCCCGTCCATATTTTTCTTTGAGGTGGTCCACCCGGTCAATAGCGTTCAGAAAATGCCGGGCGCTCAGTTTGGGATTATCGATATTGGCCGCACCTTTGTTATAGGTGTATTTAATACCGCTCTCCGGGCTTTCCGCATAGAAATTATTGTGATAGCGGTAACGGGTTAGGCCGTTTTCCTCCCAGGCTTCCTGCTGCCTGCGGATATACAGGTCAAACCCATAGAGGATACCAATCTGTTTTTCATCCGCTTTACCGGGTTCTGGTTCCCATTCCTTGTATATTTTGATCAGGTGCCTGCCGATCTCTTCAGTATCTGCCGAAGAAAGATCATATAACTTGATCGGGTTGAGTTTTGCGCCGTCGCCATCATATTTTAGTTGCCCATGATATAGCGCATGGTCAGCCGATAACTTTTCCGCTGTCCGGCTCTTTTCGGTTTTGTCCCGGTTCAGGGCTTCCAGGTGGTATTTTGAACGGGAGGATTCTTTATAATGGGCGGCCCGGTGGTTTTCCAGCGCATTTACTTTTTTCTCCACTTTAGCCTTTTCCAGCAGCGATGTGTCTCCCGAAAGGATAGCGATATATTCCGAAAAGTTCATGCCGCTCTGCTCATCCATCGCGCCTTCATCTATCGTCCGTAAATGCAGGTCATTATTTTTCATCTGGCTGATGAACCGCTGTTTATTTTGAAGCAGGTTGAACTTGTAATTATCGAGCGATTTCTCGACCGCGTAAATGAAATTCATCACCTTATTGCCATAGTGTTCCTTGGCCAGCCAGTTACCCTGCCTGCCCAACCGCCCGTCGCGCTGCTCCAGTTCTGAAGGTTTCCAGGGTATATCCATATGATGCATTGCCACGCCACGCTTCTGGACATTCAGCCCGGTACCGGCCTTTTCGGTACTGCCGATCAGGATACGGACATCGCCGTTATTCATCCGCCGGAACAGTTCCGGCTTTTGCTTTTCAGACCAATCGTGAATAAAGGTGACCTCATGCGGCGGGATATTGAAATCCTGAACCAGCTTATTTTTTAAGGCATCGTACACATTGAACTGGTCCGGCTTAGGAGTGCCGATATCACTGAAGATGATCTGGGTTCCCCGGAAGGGCGTACTTTGTTCATAGATCTCTGCCACTTTCCGGGCGCAGACATTGACCTTATTATCCGGGTGGTCACTGTATTCCGGGTTGATCAAGCGCATATCCGCCGACATTTTCTTAGCGTAATTGGTAGCGATCAGCATCCTCGCGAAATCTTCTTCCCGCGTCAGCGGTGCCCGTCCGATCAAAGCGCCATCGCCTGTTTTGGCGAATTGCATCAACTTTTGGATAAAATCCTGTTGGTCGGGTGTCGGCGGGATATTGACCAGCTGCTCATTCAACGATGGCTTGTCGAGGTTGATGTGTTTGGCAGTCTTGTAATCCGTGATCTCGTTATAGAATAAGGCCAGTTCGGGTACTTTGATAAAATAACGGAAGCGCTCTTTGGAGATGATCTCATTGGTCACCGAAAACTCGAAATCCACCGTCTTGCGGGCGAATACTGCCGCCCAGCCGTCGAAATTCTCAATACGTTGCCGCTCCATTTCCTTTGGCCGCAGGTATTTGAAGATGAGGTACATTTCGGTCAGGCTGTTGGAAATAGGGGTACCGGACAGGAAGGTGGCGCACAGGTCGCTGTCAAATTGCTTTTGCAATGTCCTGACCGCGAAGAGCATATTCAGGGCCTTTTGACTACCGGCTACGTTACCCAAGCCAGCCACCCGGCTATGCCTGGTCGAAAAGGTCAGGTTCTTAAATTTATGGGATTCGTCAACAAACAGGTGATCAACCTGGAGTTCCTGGAAATTGATATCCTTATCCTGCCTGTGCTCGATCCGGTCAGCGACTTCTTTTAGCCGACCATCCAGGTTGCTTTTCCGCACTTCCAACCCTTTGAGAATTTTCTTACTTATCTTTTGTCCTAAGCTAACCGCCGTCGCCAGGTCGCGTTCTACATTATCAAGTTCTGCCTGGTAGATCTCCTGCTGTATCTTTTCGGATTGCGGGATCTTGCCGAACTGGTCATGCGTTAAAATAATGCAGTCCCAATTGTTGTTTTTGATCTCGTGGAAAAGACGGACACGTTTATCCGGTGTAAAATCGTTTTCACCCGGTGCCAATATCCGCGCCTTCGGGTAAGCTAATTTATAAGTGTCCCTGATCTGGTCAACATTGGCTTTCAAAGCCAGTATCATCGGCTTATGGACGATGCCGAGGCGTTTCATTTCCCGGCCGGCAACGATCATGGTCAGGGTTTTACCCAAACCGACCTCGTGATCGACCAGCGCGCCCCGGTTTTGGATTATGCGCCAGGCGGAGTTTTTTTGTGAACTGTACAGGTCAGTAATGCCCAGCGCCTGTTTATCCAGCCCCGGAAAGTTCAAATGGCCGCCATCATACTCCCGGAGAACATAACAATTGAAAGTATCATTGTATATATTCGTCAACTGATCCTTATCTTCCTGTGGCAATTCCTTTAGCCAGTTCAGGAAATGGTTACGGATGCTTTCCACTTTTTGGTGGCCGAGCTGGATGGCTTCATTGTCCGGCAACCGGATGGTTTTTCCTTCCCCGACGCTGACCGTATAGGTAAAATGTGGTGTGGTGTTTTCCAGCGCATGTTCCATCAGTGTATGGCCGAATACCTTGTTCCCCTGGATCGGGGTAATGCTGTATTCCTGGTCGGTTATCGCGTTACCATGGTCATACTTGACCTTGAATGTATCGAGCGAAGCGAAATAAGCCACCTCGGTTTGCGCCCCAAAAAGATGGGTCGCGAAACGGTCATAAAAGGAAGTAGGTATCCAGCGTTCCCCCAAATTGAAATCCAGCAGGTCGAAAGGTATCTTGTCCGGCTGTGCGCTTCTGATCGCATCCCGGCTCCGCAATAATTGCTCATTGTCCGGGTTAAGTTCAACGGCACGTTCGGCCTCAGCCAGTTTCTTTACAACATTACCTGAAAGATAATGATCAGCGGTTTCCCATAAAGCAGTAGCGGGGTTTAGATAGATCAGTTTCCCGAGATCAGTGATCACCTCGTTGGTGGCTTTTCCCGTAGCTTCCGCTATGAAGGGCAGCGAGACCCGGCCAGTATCATTCAGGCTCCGGGCCAGGGCCTCTGCGACATTATCGCTTTCAAACTTTTCATCTTTGGGGAACAGCGGGGCGTGGAAAATATCCGCCCTGACGATATGGTTGTGCTCTTTTCTTTCCAATGAGGAAAGCATGATAAAGCCAAACGCTTCATCGTTCAGCAGCCTGCCCCGGTTCGCATTTTGGTTCAGTTCTCCAAAATCTCTTACAAATTGCTCATAGGCTCGGTTTAGTTGTACCCTTAGGCCACTATCAGCGATCCGCTCATCATTTTCTTTTAAAGCCAGTTGCTGGTAGCTATCCCTCACCCGGATATATTGCTGGTAAAAGGCTATATCTTTTTGAGAGCCGAAAGGTTCAAAAACAGCTTGCCCTTTATCGGGCTGCCCGATGACCCCCACTTCTCCGCGATGGATCACCAGAGTGCCTTTTCTGTAAAATGGCTTTAAAGCCGTAAATGGCCGGGCTGATTCCGGGAGCAGGTGGAATGCCGGCTCCAGTGAACGGTCACCTTCGTATAGATAAGTGTGGTCAAATTGGCGCAGGTCTTCGGAAAGCCTTTTCAGTTCATGGCTTAAAATGCCTGCATTCATCCAACGGGCGGATACCGGCATCTCCTTTACATTAGAATAAAGCTTATAGAGGTAATGCCCGTTGGCTTTGCTCCTGGAAGTAACCAGCACAATGCTTTCATGTCCGGGTTGTTCCGCAGTACGGATCGTGCTGACCAGACGGGCAGATGCCTGCTGTACCGTTGCCAGATCCACATCTGACAGGTAAGCTTGTGCCCGGTTGATCGTTTCGGCAGGAGCACTGTCGAACAAGCCTAACTGAACGGCGGAAGCAACTGATTTACTTTCCGGCACCGGCAGGAAGGTAAAATAGCTGCCGGCTTGGGTATTTGCGATCTGTTCGGTGTCCGCGATAGTTGCCGTTTTTTGGGCGATCACACTTTGCGCCTGCTGAAAAGCCATTTTATTGACCCGGCTATCCATAGCATCGGCAAGGGTCTCTGTTAAAGCATTTGCGAGGTCGTTGAAGTCACCGTTATACCAGAGTACCCGCGACGCTTTGCCGTATTGGTTGGTACCTTCCGCGATCTCATCGGCGAAGATGAGGTCGGAATGCCTTTCCACATAAGCGTTCAGGGAATAGCGGCCAAATTCATTGGCCTGTTCGTTCGTGGAAACCAATAGTTGCTCTTCTTCTGAAAGATCCGTCTTTCCATCGCGCTTTTGAACGATCAGCAGGTGAGTGGGCGCTTCCACGCCCGAGTGTTCTTTCATCAGGTTATCCGGCATCAGAGCCAACCCGATAAAATCAGCGTGGTTAAAGAGGTATTCCCTGGCCGTTTGATTAGAGGCGCTGTTTAAGAACGCGTCGGTGGTCAGGTAGGCCAGCATTCCGCCGTTGGCTAGTTTATCCAGCCCTTTGGCAAAGAAATAGTTATGTATCCGCCCTGATAAAGCCGCATCTTTGATAGACGGATCATAGACCCTGAAGTTTCCAAACGGGATGTTGCTCGTGATCAGGTCATAACTGCCGTTATCTGTCGTCTCGGTTTGTTCCAGCCCGCTGATCTGTACATCAATAGGAATAGGTAATCCTGCGCCAATGGCTTCCAAAACCCTACCGGTCAAAAGGTCCTTTTCGACAGCGGCCACCTGGTTTAATTCCGGGAATACCTTGATGGCCTCGGTGATGAAAACTCCGGCACCCGAACTGGGTTCATACAAATGCTTTGGCGAAAGTCCCTGTGATTGCAGGGCTGAAAAAACACTTTGCGGCACAAATTCAGGGGTATAGTAAGCAGAGAGCACACTGTTTTTAACTGAATCAACCGCTTTTTTATAGCCCGTTTCGTTGAGCCGTTCCCTGAGCAGGGCATGAAATTCCATCATACCTTCATATATCCGCATATCTTCAGCGGTCGCTTCCTGCCTCTGCCAATCTTCACGGGAGCCGTCACCATACATGACCTGCTTGATCCCGCCAAAGCCGGAATACTTTTGCAGTACCGCCATTTGTTCCGCATTAGGGCGCTCCCCATCTTTTCTGGATAAGGCGATCCGCAGCGCGGCGAGGTTATCGTTTAGTTTTTGCCGGATGGAGAAAGCCATAACGTTAAATTTTGGGGTGTCCAGTTCCTTTTCGCGTATTCCTGGATAGTGCCGGTAAGTGCGTAGCGCAGCATCCGGTCCTCTTCGTTAAAGCCCATTTCCTCGAATACAGGGTTACAGGCTTCCAGCAGGTTGATCAGTTCGTAGGTCAGTAGGCCATTTACCCGCAGGCTGTCCGCCATCGGCAGAAAATCAGTATCCAGCAGTTCCGCGAGATATTGGTAGCGGGAAGCGCCGAGATCGGCGGTCAGCGCGGCCATACACAGTTCGGTGATGAGGTACGGCGGGCGGCCTTCATCCAGCAGCCTTTCCGGCAGACCACTGATCGACTCGATCTTGTCCTCCAAATAACTCCCTGTCGTCCCTGACTGCTGCAAAGCAACCAGCAGGTCGGGCCTGTTCTGCTTCAAAAAATTATTCAGTTTGATTTTGAGTAATTCCTGCATGGCGATAGATTTTAAACTCCGAAGAATGATTTTAATACCGTAGCGACAACTACCAGGAAGATGCAACTGCCAAACCAACTGGAAGCGACTTTCCCGGTATCATGCTCTCCGTCATTCCATTTTTTAAAGACCTTGATCGCTCCGACCAGGCCCACAATGGCTCCAATGGCGTACATCAGGTTAGTGCCGGTATCAAAGTAGCTTTTGACTTGTGTTGTCGCCTGGTTGATACCTGCGTTACCATCCTGCGCCATAGCGGCCTGTAGGGTAAGCATAACGAGAGACAGGAAGGAGGCTATCGCTTTGAGTACCGCGCTCAGACGGTAGCTGCCGTGTTTTAAAAGGTTCGTTTTCATAGCTGTATCGTTTTAATTTTCGTTTGTCCAATAGTTTTCGAGGTCCGCTTTAGTCAGGGAAAAGGGGAATTGCGGCACGCCTTCCGAGAGCAGGAAATCATTGATCTGCTGCTGGTAGGCGGTTCCTGCCAATGCCGGATATTTCTGTATGATCAGCCGGAACAGCATCTCGAAATTTTCCTTGCTCTCGCTGGATTCATTAATGACCCGGATCAGCGTTTTGGCCTCCGAAACCATTTCAGAAAAATCCCCGATCAAACGGCTGTCAGTTCCTGCCGGAATAATTGCCTTCGTGGATTGTTCCGATTCTTGCTCATCCGTTAAATCGGCCGGTCCGAAGGACAATTCTTCGGCTCTGACAAAATCTACATCACCAGGCTGTGCCTTGCCCATAATATCATAGTCCGGTATTTGGAAATCACCTTTGCCGGAAGTTTCAAGCGCGGGTTGCCTGCCCGTCAATCTGTAAAAAGCTGCCTGGATCTCAGCTCGGTAAAAGGTTAGTCCGACATAACCGTAATAAATAATAACTAAAGAGAGGATGCTGACCGCGTAGGTAAACCAGGAGATTTGGTGAAGCATAAGCTGTAAGTTTTGACCGCAGCTCCATTGCTGCCGACAGGACAAAATTCCGGAAAGCCCTGCCCTAAATGCTCCGAGTTTATCCGACTCGGAGCGCAACTATTTTCATTTTTATGAAAAAGGAGCGGTTTACAGGCGCTCCTTAATTAGTGTTCATCTTAATTTTTTCTGTATCCGGAGCAGGAATGCTTCCTTCATTTCATCGATATAAACCGTCGGGCTGGACCTGCCGCAAAGCCAGTCGTAGGTATCGTAGAAGTTGCCCAGGGAGATGTTAAAGGATTTTTCGATGAACTTGACAATGCTCTTCAGGTTCTTTTTGCCAAAAGCCTCTGTCGCGTGCCAGCAATAGATCAGTTCGATCAGCGCGCATTTGGTTTGCTTCCAGTCAAAGTCCCTGAACTCGGAATCTATTTGCATGATAGCATCCTTTTGACTGATCTTCTGGATCGCCTGCTCCAGGTGTTCCTGCATGAGTTCGCTGGCCAATACCTGCGCCAGTTTATGGTCGTGGGTAGTACTAAACGTCGGGTCGAAATCAATTACGCACTGGTCCGGGTCGAGGTGAACATCGTAATTACCGCGCACAAAATAATATTCATCCAGGTAGGTTGCCTCTGTCCGTACATACTGGTAAAAAGAAAGGTTACTTTCAAAAAAATGGTAAAGAATCTTGATCTCGTTGGCAAAATAGTCGGATACGACCTTACCATCGCCGATAGGCTTTCGGATCTCCATATTCAGCAGGGATTGGTAAAAGATCAGCTGCGATTTGAATTTGGGTTTGATATGTTTAAAGAACACGATCTCTTCGGCCGGGGTGCCGGGATCGTTGAGTTTACAATAGTCTTTGAGCTTGCGCAGGTATTTTAAACAGACATGGATGGATTTTTCCAGTCTTTTGATCACCTGGTCTTCCTCAAGCATCAGGGCGTTCAGGTCCTTATTCAGGTCTGCATACAGCCGGTCACTGAATTTAGTTATCATAGTTTTAGCCTTTAGATAATGGGCCCTGCCACTGGTTAACCGAAACCGGTGTCGTTAACAAAGCCTTTGCGTATCATTTCTCCATAGCTGTCCTGTTGATGGTTAAATTCAGGGGAAATAAGTTTTATTGATATAATTGATCATTCGTTGCAAAAAATCCCGTACGACCGCAGCCGTGGCCTGGTCGGCCCCGTAGAAAGCTCGGGCAAAACTTTTGAACGAGATGTGCAGTTGCTTCTTGGTTTCAAAATTCCGGGTAAAGAACCTTAGTATATCAGAGATATTATTCACAGGGAAACATCCTTCGAGGTAGCATAGCCGGACGAAGAAAGCAAATTGCGCCACGGAGAATTTAAGCGGCATTCGTTCATGACCATTTATTTTTAATGAAGCTTTCAGATCAATGCCCGGCTGGCCGGGTAATAATTGCTGGAGCCAGGGGATCAACTGCTCGCTGATCGCGGGAAGTTCAGCCTCAAAAACCAGCTCCTGTTTTATAAAAATAGCTCGGAAGGCATCGATCTCATCACGGACGGCTTTTTCTTTTTTACTTTGAGCCATCGTACTGATCCGGGAACTGAAATATCCCTGGTACCAATGCCTAAACTCATAGCTGTTGAAGTTATGACGGTACAGTTCCCGCGCTAAAGTGATGGTTCCGATATTGGTTTTCTCGTTTAAAAGCCGGGGGATCATTGCTGTTAGGGTGTCGCAATGGTCCAGTTGCCGGTAACTTATCCCCGATTCGTTTGCATCCGAAAGCTTGTGGTCAAAAGACAATCTGATGGATCTGACCAACGCTTCGTCAATACCTGATTCCAGTAAAGCGCTGGTTAGTACTACTATCAGCCTGTTTATCTTTTCAGAGCGTTCCCGGCATTGTTCATAAGAAACCGGGTAATCATGGTCAAAGTATTTGTAAAAACCCTGCCGCAGGAATTGGAGCAGGCTCTCCAGGTTGCAGACGATAGTAAGATATAATTCATGGATCTTATCCTCCATACCCTGGAAGTAAGCAGGCGGCAACTCAATGCTTAACTGGTTGGAAAGTGCCGTAACTCCCGCTTGGTGAAACTGCACATAACGGGCAGCAACAGGCTCTTTGACGGAATGGAATAATTCGTGCGCCCATTTTTCCTTTAGGGTGATGCAATGCGTAACAACAGACTTTACCTGCGCTGCGAACTGATGCTCCTTTCCGGTTACCGGCCTATCATTTAAGATATTCCCGATCTCTTTTTCCAACTGATATAATTCCGACTTGACCAAATCTTAAAATATGAGTGAAACATATGATTAGTTATCAATTGTGATAAATGGATGGGTTGAGATTATATTTTAAATATTATTTAACTTTACGTTAACATTTAAGCTTTTGCGTGCGTATTAGCAGTAGTGATAATTATGGTTACTGTTGCGGTCGTCGGGTCTGTTTCCGTCGGCATATTCGTATCGAAAAGTGACCCTCTTGAGTTTCCCCTATTAAAATCACAAACGGTGCTGATCCTTTTGATGAGCTTTTTTGATCTTAGATTTTTCATGGCTTTGATGTTTTGACCAAAGCTATTTTGGTGTCAATAGCACGGGAACTTTATTACGCGGAGCGGCAATTGTGATATGCAGATAATGGACGATGACAATTCAATGACGCCTGAATTTAATTGAAATGAAAAAAAGAATTGTTGTTTTCCGGCACATTTTGGTCTGGCTGATCTATATCGGCTATGAAATGTCGCTCATCCAAATCACGGTGGGCCTAAGCACTTCTGCGTTCCATTACATTGTTTTTTATCTCTTAAATATTTGCCTGTTTTATTTTAACGCGCACGTTATCCTTGACTTCGCATTTTTCAAAACCCGGCAGCCTTACCTCATCTCCTTCGCTTTGATCGCTATGGAGATCGTCGTTTACCTGTTTATTAAACTTGAATTAGATCGCCTTTTCTCCGGTTCGCAAAACCTCAGTTTAGTGCTTAACCTTGCCAATGAAAAACTGTGGCTGACCAATATCTGGCGGGAAATATTCTTTATTGGTTTCAGTATCGCTTACTGGTCCATGCTCTACATGGTGAGGTTCAAAGAGCGCAACCATGTGATGGAAAGGGAACAGCTCAAAAGCATCGCGGAAAAACTGGAGCTGGAAAATAAATACATCTCTGCGGAAAATGCCTACCTGCAAAACCAGATCAGCCCGCACCTTTTATTTAACTCCCTGAGCTTTATTTATAACTCCGTCCGCCGCCTGTCAGATCGTGCGGGCAAAGGGGTGATGCTATTGTCGGATATCATGCGCTATTCCCTCGTTTCCAGTGAAGACAATCGTACCGTGTTATTAACTCAGGAGGTGGAACAGATCGAGAAGTTGATCGCGTTAAGTAAACTACGCTCAGAGGAAGAACTGTTCATCAAGTTCCGGAAGAAGGGAAAACTGGCCGAGATCCGCGTTCTACCCTTGATCCTGATCACGCTGGTGGAAAATATGATCAAGCACGGCGAGTTGGCCGAAGCCGCTTACCCGGCCTCCGTCCGGCTGGAACAAAAGGATAATACGATTGTTTTTATCACTAAGAACAAAAAAAGAACGGGAAGCCCATACCCCAAAGGCGGCCTCGGTCTGAAAAATATTGAAAAACGATTGGTTAATTATTACCCGCATAAATTCACCTTGGATATAGAGGATAAGGATGATCTTTTTTCCGTTACATTAATCTTACACCTATGAACTTTACCTGTTATATCGTCGATGATGAAGCCGAAGCGATTGCCCTGTTACAGGAATATATCGAACGGACACCCGGCCTGGAACTCATCGGTTCCAGCCAAAACCCTTTGGAAGCGCTTGATATGCTGACCGGAAAAAACGCGCCTGACATCACATTCCTGGATGTTGATATGCGGCAATTGTCCGGAATGGAACTCGCCGGAATGGTCAACCTTTATACTTCAGTAGTTTTTACGACCGCTTTTCCGGAATATGCCTTGCTGGCATTTGACAAGGAAGCGTTTGATTTTTTAACAAAACCTATCGATTACGAGCGGTTTGTTAAATGTATCCAAAAGGCTAAAAGAAAGATCACAAAAGGCTCTGAAGCACAAACCGCTGAACAGCATGGTTTTTTTAATATCAAAAGCGAGATCAAAGGGCGGATGGTAAAGATCCGGTTTGATGAAGTGATGTTCATCGAAGGCGCGGTCAATTATATCCAGATCCATACCACGAATGAAAAGCACATGACCTATGTAACCATGCGGGAAATTGAGCGGCACCTCCCCAAAACGTTATTCGCGCGTATTCATCGCTCTTTTATCGTCAACATTGATTTTGTCAAGGTGATCGAACGGGCGCAACTAAAACTGGAAAATGGCGAATCACTGGTCATGGGCGACCATTACAAACAAAAATTCCTGGATTTTATGGATGAACGCCTGATTAAAACCGACCGCTAAACCGCCAGTTCAGCCTTTTTGGCCCTGGCCTGTTCAGCATTCAGGAACTTGTGCAGCAGGTAATAAACGACCATTTCCTGTTTCCGGGCCTCGTCTGTAAACAGCCGGTTCAGGTGCATATGGATGAGGCTCCGGATAAAATCGCCTTTATCATTTTGATGGCCTTCCGCTGGCAGCACTAAGGCGTTTAATGCCTTGGTGAATTGCTTGCCGGGTTTCAGGAGGCCGGATGAACGGTAAAAATTTTCATCATTCAATAATGGCCTTAACTGGGCGGATAACTCCCGGTACTTTTTATCCATCTCCACTTGCAGTTTATTGTCTTCAAATTCCCGAAGGAACTGCCGGTAGCTGATCTTCACGAAGTCCAACTGCGTTACCGGCTCCGGCAGGAAAATAATGATCATATCCATGACGGTTCGTAAAGCGACCTGGTAGCTCAAAAGCGGCAATCCCTTATCTTGGAGCGCAAACAGCTTTAAGGATAGTTCACTGCTTGCCCAAAAGAGATCTTCCGTAGCAGCCATTCCACCGGCTTCGTACCGCTCCAATTCCCGGCTGTAAACATCGACCTGGTATTCCCGGATGACATGCTGGGAAATACCGTCCTCCAGTTTGTCCTTAAATGCCATCAGGATAACGCCGGTGTCCTGCGGATCGATCTGCATCCGCAGACGAATGTGCGGGGCATGGTCGTCATAACGGATAAAGAACCATTTTTCGATCCGGCCATGCGAATAGCGGCGGCGGATGAGCGAAAGAATTTTTAACAGCAGGCGCTTAACCCCAATCCTGGAGGTATAAATCTTCAAATAAAGCCATTCGGAACCCGGCATGAATTTACGGGGCAAACGTTCTGCCGACGGGATTGTAAAATCTGGCGGAACAATCGTCATGGGTTTACCCGGGAGCAAATAGGCATTAAACTGGCCGGCCATTTCCTGCCCGTTTTGGTTTTTTATCAAAGCATTATCCTTATCTTCAGTTAAATACTCTTTAAGGATAACCTCCTTTTTTTGCCTGATGCAGGTCACGAAAAATAAAACATCCGCTTCGTTGTCCCTGTAGAAGACCAGTTGCTGATCGCCCTCGACCAATGAAAAAACTGGCGGCAGGTCCAGTATTTGAGCAATGTCCCGGAAACGGACTAAAATATCGGGCGCTTGGTTTTGTCTTAAGGATCCGATCTGTGCCTCGGTAAGAACCCAAGTAGCCAGGGATAGGATCGTGCTTTTATAGGTAACGCGCGGATAGTAAGTCAGACCGGGAAAAAACGTGCGAAGGTCGAGATCCAATGCGAAGCGGCTGTACTGGTAGGAAAGGTCAGCCAGGAAACAGAACAGCGGAAGTTTATCTATGGTATGATTATAAGCCGTGGTCAGTCGTGGTATCACCACTTTGCGGTGTTTTTCAGAATACAGGATTACCCTGTTGTTTTCGACCCTGATCTTCAGGTCAGCTAAGGCCAGTTGCCGGTCTTCCGGCAAGGTAGAAACGGCCGTGACCGGGATCTCATGTGCCCAAACCGGTTCCCGACGGTTCACATTATCCGTGTGCGGTCCCGCCAGGTGCAGGATCTCCGCGAATAGCAGTTCAGGATTGTCGGCTTGCTGCTGCGCCACCATTTGCCGGGCAGCTTCGGCGATCTCCGGGTCGGCAATAGTAAACCGGCCCATTAATGCCGGGGCGTTGACACCGCCCGCGCTTTCCAAGTAAAGTTGATCACAATAGACACGAAACAGCACGGAAAGTCCGGATATGTTTAGTGATTCAGACCCGCTTTTAAGTCCGGTTAAACCATCTTCATTTAACCGGATAACTTTCACCCGCTCCCCCGGAGTATTGTGCCATTGCTCTAACAGGTAGCTATGCGCCGGGCTCCAGTTGGTCGTTGGCTCCTTTTTTCTTTTAGCGGCGATGTGTAGGGTTTCCAGCAGTTGGTTTTCCTTATCCGGTGCTGGTATCGAATAGCCGATACCGACTTCGGGATCGAGCGCGTAGAGCAGGTCAAGCGTCTGGCCCTCAAAATCTTTTTGGAATGCCTTTAAGAATTGCGCCATATCTGGTACGGTTTCTACCGGGCAAAGTTGATCCAGTGCGAACAAGCCATCCCTGATCTTTTCCTGGAATTTTTTATCGAGCGTAGCGGATTGGATCTTCCGGTGCAGGATAACTTGCAGGTTGTTTGAACGTAATTGATCCGCTTCTCGCTCCATCAGCCTGCTCAGCTTGCTATTGATCTCCTTAAACCAGGCGGCATCAGTTTCTTTGTTTGTTTTTAATTCTTCCAATAGCCGCTTCAAGGCAGCAGGCCTGTTGCTTTGTTTGAGCGATACGGGCATGGCGGCGAGTAATTGTTGGAGATAATTTGGCCCATTGATATTAGGCCTGAAAAGGGGTACAAAAACCTGCTCCTGTATCAAAAACTCAAAATAGTCTTCGCCGATAGGGTCTGAGCAAAGGGCAAGCCTACAGATCTCCTGCACTATTTCTTCACGGCGTTTGGGAACGGTGCTAAAAAGGGACAAGTCTTTCAGTACTTTAGAATAGTCTGTTGACTGCAACAAGTACTTTCTTAATCGGTCCTGCTCATCGATTTCAGTGCTGATAAAGCGAAGCTCTCCTAATAAACGATAGATCGTCGGGTTAGGTTCATAAAGCGCTTCGCTTTTCATTTCACCTTGTAGGATTTCTTCAGCCAATTTCAGTACAAATCCCTGGTCTGGAACAATAACGGCATCTTCCGGGCGGATAGCATTTAGGTCAAATCCTGACCGTTCGGCCCACCGAATAAGCGTCACGCCTGCGAATAATCCAAAGGGGATCGGGCGAAAACAGTAGCGGTTAATATATTTTTGTAAGGTGAAGCGTTCTTTTTCGGATAGCGCCGCATGATCGAAGTTTTTTTGTTCCAAACAGCTGTAAAACAATGGGCTAGCGAGATAAAGTGCTGCCCGGAAGTAAAGATCTTCAAGATGGTACTGCCCTTCCTGATGATAGTCCTCCCGGCAATTGGCAGGCATCCGGAGCAGCAGGTTTTCGGCAAAGAGGTATTCTTTCATCGGCTCAATTCGTTAACGTAGCTGTCGATCTGCGTTAAATATAATGCCAATTCGCGATATCTTACAAAGCGGGGCATGTTATTAAGACCATTAAACCACCTGCTTTTTTGTAGGGGACTATGTTTTGAACTCCCTTGCGTACTGTAATTTCCTCTTAATCTTTCTGCGAAAGAATGCCGCTGAACCTGATCTTTATTCAATCCAAACTGACCGTTTGAGAGGTCTGTCGTTTTCGATATTCAACTACATCAAAACCAAACAGGCATGCCGGAGTAAATAATGGATTAGAAGGCTTTTCTTAATCTATCTGCAAGCTCATCCGGTAAGGGGCTTGCTTCAACAGCCAACGCTGCTTTTTCTATATCATAAGTGAATCGTACAAAATCAACATTGATGGTATCGGTTATCGTCAGCAATACATAACAACCTTTCGGGTCCCCATCTTTGGGTTTACCAACAGATCCAATATTGATCACCTGCTTATTACCAATAACCCGGTGGTAAGGTAAATGAGAATGGCCCACACAAAGGATTTCCGCTTCGGCTTCACTCATCATTTCTAATACATAATTTTCATCCAGATCTTCCAGTATATATTCATTGATGCTACGGGTGCTCCCATGAGCCAGCACGATATTCAAACGGTCATTATTCAGTTGAAATTCCAGCCTGATATGTGCCGGGAGCGTATTCAGGTAAGCCCGGTTATCTGCCGATACCAGTTCATAGGCATAGCCCTTTGTTTTTAGATCGTGGTTACCTGCAAGGGCAGCAATACCGCGCCTTCGTATTTCAGCGATAATTTCATTGGGCCAAATATTGTAGCCTATCATATCGCCTAAGCAATAAACCGCATCCACCCTACGATTGTTCAGGTCAGCAAGGAATGCTTCAAATGCCGGTAGGTTGGCATGTATATCAGAAAAAAGTGCGATCCTCATCTTAGCCGTTCCTTAACATATCCGCGTACTCATTGGGCAGTGGGCTATCTTCAACTGCTTTCGCTGCTTTCTCAACGTCATAATCAAAGCGGATAAACTCCACCTTGATACTATCCTTATCTGTTTTAGAACTGCTTTCGTTGATATGCAATAGCACATACCCGCCGCGTGGATCTTTATCCTTTGGTTTTCCTACCGAGCCGATATTAATGGCATGGTAGAACTGGCCGTTATCCGCAAGTACGCGGTGATAAGGCTGGTGGGTATGGCCGAAGCACATCACATCGGCATCAGCCGTTTCCATTATGCGCAGCATACTTTTTTCATCCCGGTCTTCAAACAAGTATTCGTTTACCTTACGCGGACTACCATGCACAAACAGTACATTTAACTTGTCATTGTTCAACTGGAACTCTAAACGAATATGTGCCGGTAAGGTGCGCAAATAAGCACGCTGCTCGTCTTTCACCACCTCATTAGTGTAAGAGATAGACACTTTACCCAATGCCTTTTCTTCATCAGTTTTATAAGCGCAGCCGCAGTCATCGCTGTGTCGGCCTATACCAAAGTCATAGTTGCCGGTAATGCAGGGAATATTCCGTTTACGGATCTCATCAATAACTTCGTTGGGCCAAATGTTATAGCCTACCAGGTCGCCGAGGCAATAAACAGCATCAGGCTTTTGCTTTTCTACATCTGCAAAAAACGCTTCCAGCGCAGGCAGGTTAGCATGTATGTCTGAAAAAAGAGCGATCTTCATTATTCTACGGTAGTTAAAGTTTTAGCGGTGTAATATTTCTTACGGAAGTAAAAGGCCAGGTTCACCAATGCGATCAGAGCAGGCACTTCTACCAAAGGGCCGATAACGCCTGCAAAAGCTTCGCCTGAGTTGATACCGAACACGCCGATAGCAACCGCTATCGCCAGTTCAAAGTTGTTACCGGTTGCGGTAAAAGCAATTGATGTCGACCTCGAATAGTCTGCCCCAAATGATTTACCGATAAAGAAGCTCAGCACGAACATGATGGTAAAGTAAATAACCAGCGGTATAGCGATACGTAATACATCAAATGGTATCTGTACGATCAGGTTACCTTTCAGGCTGAACATCACGACAATGGTAAACAGCAATGCGATCAGCGTAATTGGCGATATAAAAGGCACATATTTGGTCTGGAACCATTCTTCACCTTTCAATTTGATGAGTGTATAGCGGCTAATGACACCAGCGGCAAACGGAACACCAAGATAGATGCCTACGCTTTTGGCAATCTCGCCAATGGTGATGTTGACGGCTAAGCCTTGCAACCCGAATAAGGGCGGCAATACCGTTATAAATAGGTACGCATAAACGCTATATAGTAAGACCTGGAAGATACTATTTAAGGCGATCAATCCTGCTGCATATTCCCGGTTACCTTCGGCCAATTCATTCCATACTACCACCATGGCGATACAACGGGCAAGCCCTATCAGTATCAAGCCGACCATGTAATCTGGATGGTCACGTAACAAAGTGATCGCCAAAACAAACATCAGTATAGGCCCGATGATCCAGTTCAGGATAAGCGAAGCGCTCAATACTTTGGTGTCCTTGAATACCTCGCCCATGTTCTCATATTTCACTTTGGCCAGCGGCGGGTACATCATTAAGATCAAGCCGATAGCTAAAGGAATATTGGTTGTACCACTCGAAAAGGAGTTGATAAAACCAGATGACGAGGGGATGAAATAGCCGATACCTACACCAATGGCCATTGCCAGGAATATCCAAAGGGTTAAGTAGCTATCGAGGAAGCTTAGTTTTTTACGTTCGGCCACCGGGGCACAGTTGTTTGCTGACATAATTTATGGCGTATATTGTGTTTAAATATGAATTGAGTATTAACTACTTCCAGTTTTCTTTGAATTTAGATGCAGCGAATAACATTTCCGCTGTTATCAGTTTGACTTGAGCATCGTATTGCTCATCGCTCGCACCAGCTGCTAAAGCTGCATATTTTAATTTTACAGCGAACTTATCAGGGCTGGCCAGCAGTAATGCCGCGCTTTCCTGTATCAGTACATGGATCGCCTGCGGGTTTGACGGTGATGTTTCCATTGTCACTGAACCGCCCTGGTCGTTATATTTAGCTTCTTCACCGCTGATCTTAAAGCCCAATTTCGCTAATGCCGGTGCAACCTTAGCAGATGAAGCTGCGCCTACTACGAAGATCTTTACATCATTGATGCCGTAAGAGGCCAGTGCTGATTTTAGTACCGCTTTGGCAACTGTTGCGCTAAAGCCATCGTTGCCTACGAACTCCACGATAACCGGCTGTTTCTTACCTTTGGTAACAATGCCCAATTGCTGGATACCATACAGTACTTCCTGACGATCATCCGTGATAGCACTGCTCTTTTTGATCTGTTTAAATGCTTGGGCCAGTTCAGGATAAATAGGGTCTGCCACAGGTGCAAAAGCGGAACTTACCACCAGTAAGCCTGCTAAGAAAAGTAAGGATAAGTGTTTCATGATTTAGTTTTATGGTTTAATTGGTTTATTGCTATTTAACGATTGATAGATATAAAAAAAGGTTAGTTAACGTGGTCGTTTACAAAATCAGCCGCGTAGACTTTGATCATATCTCTAACCCGGCGAAATTCGTCCATAATTTCTTCAGGTGTGCCGGTCGCTTTAGCGGGATCGGGAAAGTTCTCATGAAATCGTTCCACCTTGCCCGGAAAGAACGGGCAGGCTTCATTCGCGTTATCACAAACCGTTATCACCTGGTCAAACGGGATGGCGATATATTCATCCACATGATTTGAGGTGTGCTTCGAGATATCGATGTGGTCTTCCGCCATGACTTGTATGGCTTTGGGATTAACACCGTGCGTTTCTATTCCTGCACTGTAAACGTTCGCTTTATCTCCTGCATAGTAACGCAGGTAGCCTTCGGCTAACTGGCTGCGGCAACTATTGCCGGTGCATAGAACTAATATGTTTTTCTTGCTCATAATTCTTTTTTCATAACGATGGCTGATACCGGGCAAACGTGGCTGAACTCAGATGATCCCTGAACCTCGACAGGCACTTCTTCCCGCGTAATTTTTTTGTATTTCTTTCGCTCGAAATAGGCAGGCGCGGTTTCGGTTAATAGGTACAAAACTGAAAGTCCATTCTTTTTGCTCATGCTGTCCAGTCGTGCTAACAATCTTCCTGCAATCCCCGTTCCCCGATGGTCGGGATGTACAGCCAAAGAACGCAGCAATCCATAACTGCCATAAACTTCCACACCGCCTACACCAACTACATTGCCGTCCTGAATAGCCACAATAAAGTTATCCAGCGTTTCCGGCAGGTCGGCTACCGGCAGCTTTTCAGCTACCAGCAGCTCAACTATTTTATCCCTGTATGTTAGGGCCTGGTCGATGATCATATATTTAGATTTAGCAGCAGCCTCCGCCCGGTGTGCAGCAAGCTTCCGCAGTTGCAGCCAGGTTCACTAATTGTACTTTTGGTTTTTCCGCAACGGCAGGTGTACAGCATTCTTCGCCTTTATCATCCGTACCACAACTGCCGCCACGGCTTATTGCTTTACATTGCACGGCATCAGGGCGCAGATCAACTGTTAAAGCATTGCCGTCCACGATCATTTCATTCGGGAACATCTGGCGGGTATCAAACTCTGAATTACCAAATTCGATCTTTACCGTACCATTCGAGTTAAGCGGTAGCATTTTTTCTACAATATCAACGATAGATAAAGCCTTACCAACTTTCATAGAGCGTTCCTGTTGCTCGGCATTTTCCGGCACCCAAAGTTGCACAATGATTTCTGTCCAGGCATTCATTACGCCACCGCAGTCAACCGAAGTAATGGGCGCTTGTTTGATCTCGGTGATATGATAGGCCGCATCAACCAATTTGCCTTCCGCATATTGGAATTGCAGGTCAAGGTCGGGATGCTGTAATAAGGTATCTTTAAAGGTTTTCCAGTTGATCGCTTCTACTTTATTCATGGCGTTTATTCTATTTATTATTGTAATATTACGATTGATTTACTCAAAAAAAACTTTAGCAGCAGGTCGCTTTCAAGTCATAAGTTGCGAAGAAGCCGCTCAATTGCTCCTTTAACTCATTCCATACAGGCGGATTAATGCAATAGCAAACGCTTACCCCTTCGATAGTCCCTTGTATCAAACCCGCGTTTTTCAATTCTTTCAAATGTTGTGAAATGGTCGGCTGCGCCAATCCCAATTCATCTACCAGGTCACCACAAATACAGGTGTTGGATTTAATGATCTCCTGTAAAATGGCGATACGGGCAGGGTGCGCGATTGCTTTCAGCATCACAGCTAACCTGTTCTGTTCTTCGGTGAATATTTCTGTTTTAGTTAAGCCCATACTTTATATTGCAATATTACGATGAATGATCAAATAATGCAAATTTATTTTTCCCATGATCATTTTTCGTCTGATCCGTTAATATCACCTGATTATTATGCGTTCCCTTTCAGGCCGTGCACTCCGCTTTATCTTTCTTCGAAAGGATGCCACTCCGGTCACTGACCGTTTACCGAAAAAGCTGACAGGCACTTGCTCTCGCAAAAGCCTGCCAGTAATGACCCTGGAATTAACGCATCATTCCCGCCTCAGTAGTTCACCCGCTCCCTTTTATTCCGCCGGATAAAGCTCCCCTCGTTGTTCATTCCTGCCTTGATCTTCACGACTTTACGAATTGCGGCCCCCGCGCTTTCAATAGACCCGGCAGAAAGGAACAACCGTGCCCTTCGGGTGCCTCGTCCGGCAACGGTAGCCGGAAGGGCAGTTTTCCTTCCTGCCGGTTAAGATGCTTGCAAGAGATGGTTAATGATTTTTTCTTCATAGCCTGCCCCGGACTGCTATTAGCTTTTAAATGCTTTTTCATTTAGCCTTTGCTGGAGGCAAATTTACCCCTCTTCAGCGGCCAAGGCCAGGCAAGTGCCGCTTAAAAAAATCTCCACACCTCCGCTGCGCTCCGGGTCGTATTTTTTTGCGTCAGCCTTGTTCCGCTCGCCCCCCGCGCAAGTATTCTGCCTCTATCAAAGGCCAAATGAGGGTTTTGCCGAATGGGTCATTGAGGAACAGATTTTTTAACAAATAAATTTTTTACGCAAATGGAACTAACAGGAAGATTGACCGCAGACGCTAAGGTTAGCGAGGTTAAGGGAGGAAAAAAAGTAGTGAATTTCAGTATCGCTATCAATGACAGCTACAAACCCAAAGACGGGGAACGGGTGGAACTGACCACTTATGTGGAATGTGCCTACTGGATGAACGCCAAAGTAGGCGAGTACCTTAAAAAAGGGTTATTGGTGCAACTGTACGGGCGCATGGGTAGCCGTGCATGGGTGAATAAGGACGGCGATGCCAAAAGTTCATTGACCTGCAATATCGCTAACCTTAAATTTTTGAGTGGTTCGGCGAACAGCACCAGCCCGAAACAGGGTGAAGAAAAGGGCAAATCAGCAGGTGAAGATGATGACCTGCCATTTTGAGGGAGATAACATAATATTCATTTAGAGCGCAATTCAGCAATCATTTAAAAATTAAAAACATGGCACATAACATCAACAGGGTAAACGGAAAAGACAGCTTTTTCAGCGTGAACGAAAAGGCATGGCATGGATTAGGTCAAATTGTTGACCAGTACCCGACAAGCGCAGAAGCGATAAAATATGCAGGATTGGATTACGAGGTGGTTAAATCACCCCTGTTTACCTATCAGCAGGATGAAACCATAGGCGATAACGGCGAAATTGTAGCCGGTAGCCAACTGCCCGTACCTCATCATTTCGCAACCGTCCGTACCGATAACCATGCCGTTTTGGGCGTGGTGGGCAAGGACTATGAAATAGTACAGAATGTGAACGCCTTTGAGTTTTTCGATGCCATCGTAGGTGGCGGGGATGGTATCCTATACGAAACCGCCGGAGCATTAGGCAAGGGTGAGCGCATTTTTATCACCGCCAAACTGCCGGGCTATATAAGGGTAGGTAAACAGGATATGATAGAACAATACCTGTTTTTAACTACTTCGCATGATGGGTTCGGCAGCATCACCGCAGCATTTACCCCTATCCGTATCGTATGCAACAATACGCTTAATGCCGCCCTGCGCAACCACAGTAACTCTATTAAGATAAGGCATACTGCTTCGGCTAACGACCGCCTGAAACAGGCGCATACGCTGATGGGCATTTCGGGCAGTTTAGGGCATGAACTGGAGGGATTGCTCAACCATTGGTCACAGATAAAAATCACCGACAAGGAAGTGAAACGGCTCATACAGATTGCCATGTCGCCTAACCGGGAAGTACTGAAAAACTTAGCGAACGGCAAAGTAGATGAACTGTCCACCACCTATACCAATATCGTGGATAACGTATATGAATACGCTTTAGGCAGTCCCACCCAGCAAATGGAAACGACCGCCGGAACGGTATTCGGTGCCTATAACGCTATCACGGGCTATTTTCAAAACGTGCGCAAATTCAGCGATGATGAGGCAAAATTCAAATCCATCATGGACGGCACAGCCAAACAAAGAGGGCAGACCGCTTTTAACCTTTGCCTTGATTTTGCCAAAAACGGAGCGGATGCGCTTACCCTGAATTAATCAATGGGGGAGCAATCCCCCTTATCTTCTTACTTAAAAATGAATGTCATGCAACCATTAAAAGCATTAAATAATGTACAGAAAGCAAGGTTATTACACGCTTTGCTGATGCACGAGATACCCGCCTTTTTGATTTATACCCAACAGTTATGCACCTATATGCGGGAGAACCCCGAGGAAGTGCGCAAGGTTTGGGTGAACCAATTATTCGGGGTGGATTTTTGGTTCGGGTTGGCCGAAGAAGCCGACCGGAAAATCAAGCGTTACGGTAAACAACTGGAAAAAAGCAGTGCGGTATTCAGCGACCAGCTATTTGACGGCTACGGCGCATTGTACCTCAATCATTGCCTGATCACTTATACCGAACAAGGCAAGCACAACGACCCCAAATTTAAAATCGCAGTCGATTTATTTTTTAACCCTTAATGTTAAAATCATGGAACTATTACTCATTCATCATCATCCGAACCTTTCTGCTTACCTGCTTATCGGCGCAGGGTTGATTATACGCTACATCATCAATCGGCGCAGGTTTAACCGCCGTGGCGTGGCAGGTTTGCAACTCTTTTCATCCTATGAAAAATGGTGGCTGACCACCCGCATAGAAGCCCTGTTTTACTTTTTAGGATTACTTGCTATCGTGGCGGGTATCTTCTTATTCATCTTTAAATAATCATGTTATGAAAACGAACTTTTTTGAAAATATCGCTAACCTGAATGCCCCCGGCATTTGGAAGTTAAGCATACATAATGAGGCGAACGGGCATTTTACCGTATCTGCCCTGTATTCACCTAACCAATCCAATGAACCTGCTACCAAAACGATTGCGCCCCTGATATTCAAGGGGACGGCATCCGAAATGGATGAGGGCTTTTTTAAAGCTATCGGGCAACCCGTACAGGCTACCGCAGGTTTATACAGCAATATTGAAGCCTATAACAAGAATTTGGATAACGCCAAAAAGAAATTGTCGCAGGGCAACAAGAGCCAACCCGCTAAAGTGAAATCGGATACGGAAGACGGCGATGATATAGAAGTAGCCGAACCTAAAATATCGGCAGAGGAAAAAAAGAAAGCCTACACTGATGCGCTACGCAAAGTGGTTGAACTGAACGATGCCTGTAAATACGCAGAAGCATTGGAGGTTTTACCCCCGGTGAGCGATTACCCTGAAAAGGCGGAAGAACTGAACAGGCGGAAAGCCGACCTGACCCGCAAAAAAGAACAAATGGCGCAAGCCCTGCAACTATTTAATCAAGATTAGCCATGTTACAGACCACGCAATTAGAAAGGATTTTTATCCATAAAGATAACGGGCAGGAAGTCCGCTTATCAGACCCCGGCGAAACGTTCAACCCCGATATGGTACTTAACTTTTATTCGGGTACTTACCCCGTGCTGACCAATGCACGGATAGTCGGCCCTGAAATCAAGAACGATGAGATACAGTACCGGTTTGAAAGCACGATGGGTACGAAAGGCTAATACCTAAGACGATGGAAAAGCAATTAATGAAAAGGAAAGTAACTGTAATAGAAAAAAGCAAGCAATGGCAACTGCATCAATTATTCGGCAAACTCGCAGAGCGGTTAGACCGCTTGCCGGACGCAAGGGAAGTACAGCAAAACCGGCTAAGAAGCGCACCGCAGGAACGCACCGTAATGGTTTTCTGAACCATTCCTTTAACCCTGTTTGGGGCGTAGCGTTCAGCGATTGGCGTAAAGCAGAGCGGGAGTTTTTTGTTTCGTTGGGTAACCTGTGCGACCTGTACGGATGGACAAAGCCGGATGTTTCCGGCCTGTCTTTTCCGCAAAACGTTTCGGTTGCTTATAACGGCGTGTCGGGATTATTAGGTTCAAAATCAGATGTTAAATTAAACATCTGTCAGGATAATACCCGCTCCTTATGTTTAGCCACCTCCAAAACATTTGATACGGATTACCACCTGTATTATATCCCTGTCCGTCCGCTTTGGAAAATGAGGGAGGTAAAAGCGGACAGGTTACCCTATGATTTGCTGATGGCGGTTTTTCGTTATCTCTACCAAGTGTCTGGCGTTCCCTTTTACACCGAGCCGGGGACGATTGACGGCAATTACGAAACCATAAAAAACTGGCTGGACGAGGAACAGGATGAGCAGGAAGAACCTTACCGCCAACGGCAGAAAAAGGAACTGAAAACATTGGAACTGGCAGGGAAAGCCTTATTGCCCGAACTCCAAAAGCCGTTTGTCTTAAAGGAACTCGAAAACGGTTTGGTAAGGTATCAGCAGTTAACCGAAGCCGACAGGATTTTGGTAGACCTGATGGATGAATTTGTTAAACTCATAAAGGACTATCCTAAACAGGCACTCAAAGAAACCATGTATTATGACGAGGAAGAAGATGAGGACAACCAAACGATATATTGGGAGCAATATATCTCCTTTTACTGGAGCGGAAACGATTGCCTGTCGGAAACATTATATCAAATGGTCAACGATGAGTTTCAGGAAATGGGCTATCAGGAAGAACCCGTCAGCAACCAATGGTTTGACACCCCGCAGGAAAAGCCCTGCCATGTGTTTGATTATGAACCCCGGTTATTATCTCTCATTGACCGTTTAGCCGAAATTTTAAATGATTACGATGATGAAAACGGCGAAGCCCTCTGAATTGCCAATAAAAAACAATTAACACAATGAAAAACCTCACGAATAATTTTTGCAATACCTATCAGCCCATTAAAGCCCTGTTGATCTGTCAGAAACAGGGCGGGGGTGAGGGCAACGAAGAACATAGTATTTACGTGGAAAGCTATGACATCGGCAAGTTTGGCAAGCCCATCAATGCGCATCCCTTAACGTTTAAAGAAACCCTGCAACTGAGCAGTTTGTTCCAGGCTTCCGAGGAACTCAAAACAGGCTACCTGCGGAGCAGGGGTATTCTGCCAAACAAGGTGCTGTATGTTAACCCGCAACAATCGGGCTATGCTGTTTGGTACACGCCACCACAGGAAGTACCCTTGTTTTTCGCATCCGCTTTGGGCATCCCATCCGGCAGGGGAAAAGTCCCTGCTATGATATGGAAAGCCGGGAGGGAGGAATTAGCGGTATATGCAGTAAAAGGGAACAAAAAGCCTTGCAGTAAAACCAAGCTGTTCCATGCGCCCTATTTCAATATTTACAAGGAGGGCAGGGTGTGTATGGGTACGGTGCGGGTCAATATTACAGAAGCCGCCCGTTTGGAGGATTTTATGGCGCAATGGGAAAGTTACTTTTGGAACAGCTACTTCAGCCACCTGATGAGTGAGTTCAACCCCGTTACCGAAAATATCGTTCAGCTTTGGCAGGGACAGGTAACAACGGACAGCCCCTTTCCTGTGCAATTATTAAAACCGACCAATTTTACATTACAAAACTTACTGACATGAAAACTAAGAAATTGAAAGCTATAAAACCATGTGTACATATCGTGGAAAAGGTATTGCTCAACCCTTATAATCCCATCATGGTTAACTTAATTGGTGCGGGGGGTACAGGTAGCCAGTTCCTGACCGCTTTGGGCAGGATGAACCATGCCCTGATTGAACTCGGGCATCCTGGTCTGGTGGTGCGCGTATTCGATGATGATATGGTCGAACCCGCCAACCTCGGGAGGCAGTTGTTCCCTACCGCAGATTTAGGAATGTACAAGGCAGTCGCCTTGGTTAACCGTATCAACCTGTTTTTTGGCACGAACTGGAAAGCCATAACGGAACGCTATGATAAGGAAACCATACAGGCTCACCCTGAATTGCGGATGGCTGAATTTACGGTGTCCTGTGTGGATACTGTTTCCGCACGTTTCGAGATTGCCGAACTATTAATGGGTATTGATCAAAAAATGGCCTATTCCCGTAACCGCCCCCTGTACTGGATGGATTTCGGGAACAGCAAGGACACGGGGCAGGTGGTTTTATCTACGCTCACCGTTATCAAACAGCCGGAAAGCAAAAAGTTCAGGGTGGTGGAAACCCTGCCTTTAGTGACCGCAGAGTTTAAGGAATTACTGGAAAGTTCGGAAAGTGCCGACAACACACCAAGTTGTTCCTTAGCCGAAGCCCTTACCAAACAGGACTTGTTCATCAATTCCGCTTTGGCGAATTTAGGGGCATCCCTGCTTTGGCAACTGTTCCGGGAGGGGATGCTGTTTAACCGGGGCTTTTTTCTGAACCTGAAAGCGTTTAAGACACAGGCTTTAAAAGTAGCTTGAATACATAATGAACAAACATGACAAAGATTACGGATTTGGACGGTAAGGAGATAACAGTAACCGATTTGGCGATGGCTATCTTACAGGCGGATGATTACCGCCATTACAGGGTAAACGACCCATCGCCATACCATTTGCATTTAGTTGAATATTGGGAGGATTTATACCAAAAACTCTTATTATTGGACAGGGATTTAAAAGGGGATAGCACAGCATTATGATAAGGTTCACCACAGGGAATATCATGGATTCCAGTGCGGAAGCATTGGTGAATACCGTCAATACCGTTGGCGTGATGGGGAAGGGGATTGCATTGCAATTCAAACAGGCATTCCCTCATAATTTTGAAGTATATAAGCAAGCCTGTTTAACGGGCAATTAAAAACGGGGCAGGTTTTAGTGGTGAAGGATAACGAATTGCTGATGGGTGAACGATTGATTATCAATTTACCCACCAAGGCGCATTGGCGGTTACCCTCAAAGTACGAATACATTGACAGCGGTTTACAGGCTCTGCGGGATTACCTGATGATCCATCCTGTAAAAAGCCTGGCCATGCCCGCTTTGGGCTGCAGTAACGGCGGGCTGGACTGGAAGATGGTCAAACCAAAAATTGAAGACAATTTGGCGGAGCTGAACATATCCATTTGGGTTTATGAGCCAGCCTAAAATAAATTAATAAAATTCCCCGGCGGGCGGGCATTCGCCCGCCCCGTTTCGCCCCGTATTTTCGCATCGTTAATTGCTTTGGTGAAAATACGGGGCGCTTCCTTTAGAAATGACCCTTGATTTAGTTAGTTCGTATACAGGTCTAATGTTTCTTCATTGACATTTAGCCAGGAGTTCCCGGTCTTTTTAAAACCTGATCTGGTCAGCAGATCGCGCATACCATCGTTTTTTGTCGTCGCATAAAACTGCGTTCCGGGTTTATGGCTGATTAACGCCCCGATCAGTTCACGGCTGATCCCACGCCGCCTGAAATTCTCGTGAGTGACTGCATAACCGATCTCGAACAAGTATTTTTCAGCCAGCCGGGGAACTTTTGCCTTTAAAAAGACGCCGGTCACATAATTTCGTTTTTGCTGTTTGACAGAAGCGACACCCGCGAGTTCTTCACCGGAATAAGCGAAAGCCAGCAAAGCGGCGGATGCGATCCTTTCAACAAGGCCATCGGCCTGTACCTGCCCACCTGATATGACCAGTTCGTGAAATTGCCTCAATTGGGCAGCCGAACACTCGGCGGGTGTTAACACTGAAATTTGATGGTTGGTCATGGAGGATTAAATATCATCCAATTTAGGAATATTAAATAATAACGCAAGGCATATTGCGGGGCTTAAGCCAGCGATTTAACTTTGTAAAAAATCAGACCATGAGAATACAGGAGATGTTCGATGCGCTTGGCCTCACCAAGGAAACAGTTAACCAGTTGATGGCAGATATAGCGCTATATAACTTTCAGCACCCGGAAAAGCTAATGGCGGTGATCGTATTGGATGCCGATATTGATACCGTAATGGTTAGCCAGACCCCCATGATCGGCAGGGCCATCGCCAAAGAAAGAGGGCGTTTGTTCCTGGATGAGGAAAAGCAGTTCCCGCTCACGTTTGACACGAACGCCATGCGCTACGGCTCATTGGAAATTGCAAAATTTTATGATAAGGCGCATTTATTTAATTAGATTTACGTTTTATAACTGCCGGAACCTTCCGGCAATTGTGATAAGGTTTAGGTTGAAAGGTCCTGGCAGCGAGTGTCCGGGACTTTTCTGTTTTAAAATCCCTCGAACACATCGAATAGTGTTATTATAATTAAATACCTATTTCTTGAATAAAGTAGGCATCAGGAGGGTAAAATACGTTGCTTCCTAAATCATATATTTGTACTATGGGGCAATGGATCAGCAGATTTTTTATAATTACTGGCTTTGTCCTGGTGCTCTTTCATAATATTGCAGCTCATGAACATGACGTAAGGCTGCTGGCTGGAATGACTTGCGCTCCATTGTCCTTGAAGGTATCCAGCTCAGGCTCAGGCCGGCACTGATGACCGCATTAGTGGCCTCCTTTGGTTTCCTGCCGATGGCGTTCAGCAACGGCTCAGGTGCTGAGGTGCAACGTCCGCTTGCGACAGTGGTGATCGGGGGATTGATGACCGCGACATTACTTACCTTGTTCGTACTCCCGGTATTATATTTTTTGTTCGAAAAAATTGAGGCAATTAAGCCGGTTAGCGTGAAAAGCTGATCAAAGTGTTATTCATGTCCTGTGGGCCGGCCTTTGCTAAATACAAAAGCAGCATCCCCAGTAAGATGAGAATTAAAATTTTGATATAGTTGCCGAGGTCATGTTCTTTTTCGTGACTTAGGCCATGAGGATCGCCTTTAATTAAATAGAATGAAGTGACCGTAAATTTTATCAATAAGGCTAAAAGGCAAATTGCCAAATATATTTTAAGGGCGTCGCTCATTGCTTGAAATAACAAAGTTAATAGAAGATCGTTTGCCAGGCTACTGAACAATTAGCCTGGTAATGTTTTCATCATTTTGTTTAAAGTTAGGCTTTGAGAAAGTATTTTCTAAAATATCTGGTAGCACAACATCCCGGCCCGGATATTGCTATACACAACCGAATTTGTATTTATGCATATTGTTCTGTAATTTCGCCGTTAATGAAGTGTTTTTGTTTAATAATGTGTGTGATAATCCTGACACTCGGCTTGATGCCTTGTAAGGATATTTCTGCTGCGCCTAAACAATTTCAGGAATCGGTGGAGGCTGGCCATCAGGGATCAAATCCTGTTCAGGATCATTGTTCTCCTTTCTGTCATTGCTCGTGCTGCAATACACCGTCCATGACACCCATAAGCAACACTCTGTTTTCTATTCCTCTTGAAGTAGTTAATTCATATCCTGAATTAGCTACCTCTGATATCAAAAATCGAAATTTAGTGATCTGGCAACCGCCCAAGTTAATTGCTTAATACCTTTCCGTACATCATGCCTTTCAGCATGAGAAAGTTTAATTATTAATTTTCATTCATCAGGTATGGCTCGAAAAAAAAGAGCATTACCGAACAAGCACCGTGTGGTTTATTATGGAAGAAATATCCAGCCTAAACCAAAATGGATGCGCGTTACCAGAATTATTGGTATGGTCATAGTTGTGATCGTGATGATTCTGGCGATGATCGGTATAGCTATCAAATATTACCATATGGTAACCAAGCACTAAATTCACATGTTAAATAAAATAATCAATTTTTCCATCAAAAATAAGCTGGTCATTGGGCTATTCACTTTCGCCCTGATCGGCTGGGGTATCTACTCCCTCAAGCAACTGCCCATAGATGCTGTCCCAGATATCACTAATAACCAGGTGCAGGTTATTACACTCAGCCCTTCCCTTGCTACTCAAGAAGTAGAAAGGCTCATTTCCTATCCGGTCGAACAGACTATGGCTACCATTCCCGAGATTGAACAGGTACGGTCACTATCCCGTTTCGGGCTTTCGGTGGTAACCATCGTTTTTCATGATAAAGTCGATATTTATTGGGCGCGGCAACAGGTTAATGAAAAGCTGTCCGAAGCTAAAAACAATATTCCTGCTGGTTTAGGTAATCCGGAGATCTCACCGATATCTACCGGGCTTGGCGAGATCTATCAATACGTTATTCACGCAAAACCCGGGTTTGAAAAGAAGTATGACGCGCGCGAATTACGCAGCATACAGGATTGGATCGTTCGCCGTCAATTATTAGGTACGCCGGGTATCGCTGAAGTCAATAGTTTCGGCGGCTTGCTCAAACAGTATGAGATCGCCCTTGATCCTGATAAATTAAGAAGTCTGAATCTCAGTATAAGCGACGTATTCAAGGCGCTGGAGCAAAATAATGAGAATACGGGCGGCGCTTATATTGATAAAAAGCCAAACGCCTATTTTATTCGCAGCGAGGGCTTTGTGGGCAGCATAGATGATATCAATAAGATCGTTGTCAAAAATAACGCTAACGGCCTGCCGGTATTGGTCAGGGATATTGCCACCGTTGGCATCAGCAATTCAATAAGATACGGCGCATTGACGCGTTCGACCATTAACAGTGAGGGTGAAGCTGTTGGCGGTATTGTGATGATGTTAAAGGGTGCTAATGCCAATAACGTGGTAAAACAGGTTAAAGAAAAGATCGCCCGTATCAACAAGACCCTTCCTGAAGGGGTGACCGTGGAGCCTTTTCTTGACCGTAGCGCATTGGTTGACCGTGCGATAGGCACCGTTGCTAAAAACCTGATCGAAGGGGCACTTATCGTAATTTTCGTACTGGTACTGTTCCTGGGGAATTTGAGAGCAGGCCTGGTTGTTGCTTCCGTTATCCCGCTGGCGATGCTTTTCGCCATTTGTCTGATGAACGTATTCGGTGTATCAGGTAACTTGATGAGCCTGGGCGCGATCGATTTTGGTTTAATCGTTGACGGAGCGGTGATTATTGTAGAAGCCACCATGCACATGCTGGCCGTAAACAACCCCGGAAGGGCGTTTACTCAAAAGGAGATGGATGAGCAGGTGGAGCAATCTGCCGGAAGAATGATGAGCGCAGCCGCCTTCGGTCAAATTATTATCCTGATCGTTTACCTGCCTATTCTGGCATTGGTCGGAATTGAAGGAAAAATGTTTGGCCCTATGGCACAAACCGTGTCATTTGCCATCCTGGGTGCATTCCTGCTATCGCTGACTTATGTGCCGATGGTTTCGTCACTATTTTTAAGTAAGAACCAATCACATAAGAAGAATTTTTCTGACCGGATGATGGATGCGATCCATCGCCGCTATTTGCCCTTGATCAAAGGCGCTTTAAATAAAAGGCTGATCGTTGTTGGAAGTTCGGTGGCCTTACTGATCATAAGCATATTCATATTTACCCGGATGGGGGGCGAATTCATTCCCACGCTGGAGGAAGGTGATTTTGCGGTCGAGACCCGGTTGCTGACCGGCAGTTCGCTGTCGCAAACAATCGATAAGGTCGATCAGGCATCGCAAATCCTGGTTAAAAAGTTCCCTGAAGTTAAGGAGGTTATAGGCAAGATCGGGGCGGCCGAGATCCCGACAGACCCGATGCCAATGGATGCCTGCGACCTTACGGTGATCCTGAAAGATAAAAAAGAATGGACGACCACTCATAATCGCGAAGAACTGGCTAATATGATGGCAGAAGCACTGGAGGAAGTTCCCGGTGTGTCCTTTGGCTTTTCACAGCCCATCCAACTTCGATCCAATGAACTGATCTCTGGCGTGCGCCAGGATATCGGTATCAAAATATTTGGTGATGACCTGGACGCATTGACGGACCTTTCTAAAAAGATAGGTAAGATCGTCGGTTCAGTAGAGGGGGCAAAAGATGTTTATTTAGAACAGGCGACCGGCTTGCCACAGATCGTAGTCAAGATCAACCGTGACAAGGTCGCTCAATATGGCTTGAGTATAGGTACAGTTAATCAAGCATTAAATACGGCTTTCGCCGGGCAGTCCGCCGGCCTGGTTTATGAAGGCGAAAAACGTTACGATATGGTGGTTCGTCTTTCTCTTGCGAACAGGCAGGGTATTAATGATGTAAAAAATCTTTACGTAACTGCGCCTAATGGCAATCAGGTTCCTTTGGAACAACTGGCAGATGTGTCATTCCAAATTGGTCCCAATCAAATACAGCGTGAGGATACGAAACGAAGGATCATCGTTGGCCTGAACGTTCGTGGCCGCGATATACAAAGCGTCGTAACCGAGATCCAGCAAAAATTGAATGCGCAGATCAAATTTCCTCCGGGCTACTATGTAACCTATGGCGGGCAATTTGAGAACCTGAAAGAAGCGACCAAACGACTTTCAGTAGCGGTTCCGGTGGCTTTACTACTGATTATTTTACTGCTTTATTTCTCTTTCGGCTCCTTCAACCAGTCACTGCTGATCTTTTCCGCTATTCCGATGGCGGCCATCGGTGGTGTATTCGCGCTACTCATTAGAGGGATGCCTTTTAGCATTTCGGCGGGCGTTGGCTTTATCGCTCTTTTTGGTGTAGCGGTATTAAATGGTATCGTACTGATCACCGAGTTTAACCGACTTAAAAAAGCCGGCAAAAAGGATCTTAAAGCGATAGTTCTGGAGGGCACAGAAGTACGTCTCAGGCCTGTATTGATGACTGCGACTGTCGCTTCGCTCGGTTTTCTGCCGATGGCAATTTCAAATGCCGCCGGAGCAGAAGTGCAAAAACCCCTGGCTACTGTAGTTATCGGCGGGCTAATCACCTCAACTATTTTAACATTAATTGTTTTACCTGTGTTATATACCTATTTCGAAAAATGGCGTGACAAAAAAGTCAAAGCTATTCCGGTCACTGTTATTGCTTTATTGGTTTTGTTCGGGCTCCCTGCGAAAGCGCAGACCGTTCCGTCCCAACCGTTGAGTATTCAGCAGGCCATCAGTACAGCAATAACCAATAATCAGAATGTGCAGTCTTCAAGATTGCAGATCACGCAGCAGCAGGCACTCAAAGGCAGCGCCACAGAATTGGGTAAAACAGACTTTAACATTCAATATGGCCAGATCAATAGCGTAAAAAGGGATAATAATATCAGCATCCAGCAAAATATCCCTTTTCCCGGCTTGTATAAAAACCAGCGTGAAGTTTATAATGCCCGGATCGGCGCCGCTGAGATCGGCCTTAACGTTACAAAAAACCAGCTCACCTATGAGGTAAGACAGGCCTACACGCAGCTGGCCTATTTTACTGCTCTCCAGAAATTGTACTTCAGCCAGGATTCGATTTACAGCGCTTTTCTGAAAGCAGCGGCACTTCGTTATAAGACAGGTGAAACAAACCTTTTGGAGAAAACGACCGCAGAAACGCAGTATAATGAAGTTAAAAATCAAATGATGAAAAACCAGTCCGATATCGTGGCCGCTAAATCGGAATTGAGACGTTTGCTCAATACCACGGACAGCATCGTTGTTACGCCTGGTCAATTTATCAAAACCACGGAAGCTGTTCCTTATGCCGATAGCAGCATCATTAAGAACCCCTTACTTGCTTATCAAAAACAACAGATCCTTATTGCCGATAAGAACATTAACCTGGAGAAATCGCGCTCAGGGCCTGATTTTACCGTCGGTTACTTCAATCAGTCTATTATTGGCACGCAGAACGTCAACGGGCAGGATAAGTACTATGGCGGTGGGAATCGTTTTCAGGGTATTCAAGCCGGTATATCGGTACCGCTATTTTTTAAGCCTTATGCAGCAAGAATAAAAGCAGCGAAAATAGATAAACAGGTTTCAGAATCGCAATACAACCTTTATCAAACCAATCTTCAAAGCCAGTATCAGCAGGCTTATCAGGATGTGGTCAAAAATGCGCGAAGCATCGAATATTATGAAAAAAGCGCGTTACCCAATACCAATTTGATTTTAAAACAAGGCCAGATCGCTTTCCAGAGCGGTGATATCGGTTACATCGAATTTGCACAGGCGCTGCGTACTTATTCTGAGATCAGGTTCAATTACCTGCAAGCCATCAATCAATACAATCAATCCGTTTACACCCTACAATACCTTATTGGTTTATAATTAAAAACATGAAAATTACCATTCAATCCATAGGAAAACTCGCTGTCATTTTAGCCCTTCCGATTATCATCAGCTCATGTGGCGGCGGTAAGCCCGCCGAAGACACGGAGGTTAAAGCTAAACCGGATACGGCACATCAGGAAGATAAAAACACCGTTGAGGTCACTGCTGCCCAATACAAGGCGATAGGACTTACGTTGGGTTCGCCGGAACAAAAAAGTCTTGCCGGTCTGCTGAAAGTCAATGGCTTTATTGATGTCCCTCCACAAAATTTGGTGAGCATAACTACCCAAATGGGCGGTATCATTAAATCTACGCCATTATTACAAGGCAGCAGCGTAAGCAAAGGCGAGGTGATCGCCGTTCTGCAAAACCAGGATTATGTACAGCTGCAACAAGATTATCTGGAGAGCAAGAGCCAGTTAGAGCTTAGTGACTCCGAGTATAAAAGGCAACAGGAACTGGCAAAACAAAACGTGAATTCACAAAAGGTATTACAGCAGGCAAAAGCGCAGTATCAAACCATGCTGGCACGTGAAAACGCGTTGAAGCAGCGTCTTCGGCTGATCAATATCAGCCCGGAAAGCCTTACTGCCGGGAATATTCGCAGTTCCATTAACATTTATGCGCCGATCAGCGGCTATGTAACCAAGGTCAACGTCAACACCGGCAAATTTGTTAATCCTAATGATGTGATGTTTGAGATCGTGAATAGCTCCAACCTTCATGTTGAACTGAATGTCTTTGAAAAGGATGCTGAGAAAGTTAAGCCGGGCCAAAAAGTCCGCTTTAACCTGTCGAACGATACGACCGACCGCCTGGCGGTGGTTCAACTTGTAGGCCGTGAAATTAATTCAGACAAAACCGTAACCGTGCATACAATCGCCAAAGGCAGCTTAAAATTTATTCCGGGTACCTACCTGAAAGCTTATATTGAAACAGGAACCAGTCAGGTTAACGCCTTGCCGGAAACAGCCATCGTTGATTATCAGGGCAAAAAATACGTCTTTGTACACACGCCTGTCAAACAAAACAACGCCCATCAGCATTCTAAGGATGAACCGGAGAGTGTTAAAGAAGCTGCCGGGGAATCTTTTCATTTTGAAATGGTTGAAGTGATCATCGGCATATCCGACGGGGGTTATACGGAGGTACAGTTACCGGCTGACGAGAACTTAAAAGGCAGGATAGTGCTGAAAGGTGCCTATGATTTGTTATCCAAAATGAAAAACAGCGAGGAAGAATAGTCCGCTATGATGGGCCTGTTTAAATATTTAATACCAAAAACTATGAAAAGTAAAAACGATACAAAGGCGGGCGAAAAGGAAGAACCGGTAAAGAAAAAAGCAGCCCCATCTGCGGTAAACAGAAAGAAAGACAAACCTGACGAACAAGGTAAATCAAAAGATGGTCATGACCATGAAAAAGGAGAAGGTCACGACCATGAAGAAGGAGAAGGTCACGACCACGAGCATGGCGGGATTTTCGGAAAAAATACCGAAATGATCTTTGCTATACTTTGTGGAATTGCGCTCGGGGCCGGATGGGGACTTTCTTTTGTTAGTGGCTTGCCTTCATGGGTCAGCCTGTCCTTATATATTGTGGCGTATTTCTTTGGCGGCTTTTTTACGGCTAAAGAAGCAGTAGAAACTATCCTTAAAGGTGGTTTTGAAATTGACTTCCTGATGTTGGTTGCGGCCATCGGTGCGGCCATCCTCGGTGCCTGGGTGGAGGGCGCGTTACTTCTTTTCCTTTTTAGCCTGGGTCATTCTCTTGAGCATTATGCCATGGGTAAAGCACGCAAATCTATTGCGGCTCTTACCAGCCTCGCGCCGCCGACCGCGTTGGTTTCAAGAGACGGCAAACAAGAAGAGGTCCGAATTGAAGAACTGCTGTTAGGTGATATTATCATAATTAAACCTAATAGTAAAATACCGGCTGATGGGGTGGTTGTTAAAGGCGAAGGTAGCGTTAACCAGGCACCGATCACCGGCGAAAGTGTACCTGTCGATAAGTCGCCGGTACCAGATGCTAATAAAGATTACACCAATGAGGCCAGCATCAAACCGCAATACCGGGTTTTTGCTGGCACGATCAACGGGGCCTCGGCTTTGGAGGTAAAAGTGATCAAAGAGGCCAAAGATTCTACCATATCCCGTTTGGTAAAAATGGTGAATGAAGCAGAAAAGCAAAAATCACCAACACAGTTATTTACTGATAGGTTTGAAAAGTACTTCGTACCAGCAGTGCTGATCCTGGTTGTAGCCCTATGTTTTGCTTATCTGGTCATTGATGAACCATTTAGCAAAAGTTTTTATCGCGCCATGTCGGTGCTGGTTGCAGCCAGCCCTTGTGCTCTTGCAATATCAACTCCAAGCGCAGTACTTGCCGGGGTAGCCCGCGCAGCCCGTGGTGGTGTGCTCATTAAGGGAGGGAGACCCTTGGAAGATCTGGGCTCTCTGAATGCTATCGCATTCGATAAGACAGGAACATTGACTGAAGGCAAGCCACAACTGACTAATGCCATTCCTTTCGACAAGATCACCGAAGAAGAATTGCTCACACTGGCCGTTGCGGTAGAAAAACTGAGCGACCACCCACTCGCCGAAGCGATAGTTAAAGGGGCTTTGGAAAAACTAAAAAAAGCCAAGGTACCAGAAGCACACAATGTAAAAGGGATTACGGGTCGTGGCGTTCAGGCCGAGGTTGGCGGGAAAAAAGTCCTGATTGGAAATAAAGCGCTATTTGAAAAAAGCATCCCTGAAGAGATCCTAAAACAAGTCGAAGACTTGGAAAAGCAGGGCCATACAACCATGCTGGTAAAAAGGGAAAAGGAATTCATTGGGTTGTTATCCTTGATGGATGTACCTCGAAAAGAGGCCAAACATGTACTATCAGAACTAAGCAACCTTGGGATTAAAAAAATGGTCATGCTAACTGGTGATAACCAACAGGTTGCTGACGCAGTGGCTAAACAGATAGGCATAACCGAAGCCTGGGGCGATCTGATGCCGGAAGACAAGGTAAAGTCGGTTCAAAAATTAGACAAGTCGGAAAAGATGGTAGCTATGATCGGCGACGGTGTAAACGATGCACCGGCTATGGCTAAGAGTACTGTCGGGATTGCTATGGGGGCAGCAGGCTCAGATGTAGCATTAGAAACCGCTGATATCGCCTTGATGGGAGATAAACTGGAAAGCCTGCCGTTCGCTATCGGCCTGAGCCGGAAAGCAAAAGGTATCATTAAACAAAACCTGTGGATCAGCCTGGGTATGGTAGCTGCACTCATACCGCTCACTATTTTAGGTATTGCCTCAATTGGGCCCGCGGTGATCGCGCACGAAGGATCGACTTTGCTTGTTGTGTTCAACGCGCTTCGCTTATTGGCGTACGACAATGACCATAAAAATGTAGCTAAAACCAAAAAGAAAAAAGATGCTTAAAAAAGTAAAAAAGTTCTTCGGCGCGTTAGGCCCCGGAATTGTAACAGGTGCGAGTGATGATGATCCGTCAGGAATCGCTACCTATTCACAGGCAGGGGCAAAATATGGTATTGCTACTTTATGGACTGTTCTAATTACCTTTCCACTGATGGCCGCTATCCAGGAAATGTGTGCCAGAATCGGGTTGATCACCTCCGCCGGGTTAACTACCACCTTGAAAAAGCATTATGGTAAACCTGTACTATACCTGATGGTGGTCTTCAGCGTTCCTGCGATAATCTTGAATATTGGGGCGGACATCGCTGCGATGGGTGCGGTTGCTAACCTGTTGTTTCCATCAGTTCCGGCCATTTTTTTCAGTGTGTTCTTTACGGGCCTATTATTATTCTTCATTGTATATCTGCCGTATCAAAAGTTAGCAGCGGTGTTGAAATATTTATGCCTGACGTTATTGTTATATATCGCCGTGCCTTTCTTTACTAAACCTGACTGGGGAATAGTGTTAAAGCAGACAATTATGCCCACAATCAAATGGGATAAGGACTTTATTGGCGTGTTGGTGGCCATATTAGGTACTACCATTTCCCCCTATCTGTTTTTTTGGCAAACCGCAATGGAAGCTGAAGACGTAAAGGCGCTAAAAAGGCAGGTAATGATTAATAAACGATTACTGACACTTAGTAGTGACTTTCCTGATAATGGAAAACAACGCGAGCAGAAACTGATAACCATGTTGATTCAAAAAATGACTGTTGATGTAAACCTGGGTATGTTCTTGTCCAATCTGATCATGTTTTTTACAATCCTGGCGACAGGTACGGCATTATATAATCATGGAATTAGGGACATCAATACGGTGGAGCAGGCAGCGAAAGCGCTGGAACCCGTCGCCGGTAAGCTGTCCTATCTTCTTTTTGCGGTCGGGATCATCGGCACGGGATTTTTGGCCATACCTGTTTTGAGTGGGTCATTATCATATATAGTTACGGAAACCTTTGGTTTGAAAGGAAGCCTCGACAAGAAGTTTCAAAAAGCAAAAGCATTTTACGCGATCCTCATCGTTTCCGTCTTACTCGGACTAAGTATCAATTATTTCGGAATTAATCCCATTGATGCACTTCTTTATACGGCTTTACTTTATGGGGTAACCTGCCCTGTAATTATCGCCATTGTGCTTCATATTGCCAACAATAAAAAAATCATGGGTGATTATATCAATAAATGGTTATCGAATACACTGGGAGGCCTTTGCCTGCTGGTCATGTCAGTAGGTGCGATTTTTTTGCTATACCTGCAATTTTTTTCCAAATGAAAAAAATGGAACCATGGGACATAATGTACCCTGTTTTGGTAGTTACCTTGGTCTTCATGGGTATTTTTATCCTTTTCTTGCTGGCAAACAACAATTTAATGGCAAGTATATCCAGCTTTGATACGGCAATCGGAATAAATATTAGTCATCGCCGGTTCATAGTGATGGATAGACTTGCTCCGCATTTAAGCAGTGTTTATTTCTGGATACCATTTTATTGTACAATTATCCTGGTGCTGGCAGGACTTGAGCGCGTAAAATTTCTTAGAATTTGTTCAGCTTTAACGGCCTGCCTGATTACACTGATATTATTTATTACAGGTTTCAACGGTTTGGCAGCGTATTCACCAGCTGCATGGTGCCGCATAGCTGACCACGATTATTTCAGAGCCGCATCTACCGGCAAATGTTTTTCGATTTCAGTGAGCAGTGCTGTCGCATTTGGCCTGGCTGTTTTCTGCGTTCTTTATTTAGAGAAACGATACAACCTTATAAAAGTTTCCTTAATGCTGTGGGCGCTGCTCGTTATTTACGGACAGATTTATCAAGGTCTTTATTATCCAGGTACTTTATTATTAAGTATGGTTGCAGGAACATTTATATCTGTTGGGTGCAACGCGATATTTAAACCCCTTTTTATAAAATTATACGAATAGTTATGAATGCTGGAAAAGAAATACTTTTTGCCCTGATCCCGGTAGTTATGCTAACTGTTGGGGGAATTATCGCCCTTATCCGCCCGCCCGCTGCCGCCTTAAAAAGTGTGATCCTGCACTTTGCTGCAGGCGTGGTGTTTTCTGTCGTAGCCGTTGAACTTTTGCCGGATATGATCAAAATACACGATCAAAAGTCTATTATCATCGGATTTACCATGGGTATTACAGCGATGCTTTTAATCAAACATTTTACAGAGCGGCTGGCGAAGAAGGAGAGCAATGCACGAGATAGCAAGGCACTTCCCTGGGGTATTATGACCGCCATCGGGATTGACCTTTTACTGGATGGCATCCTATTGGGTATCGGCTTTGCGGCAGGAGCAAAAGAAGGTGTCTTATTGGCACTGGCGCTTGCGCTGGAATGTTTTTCTCTCGGCATGGCTACAGTAACTACATTGCTAGGTTCTTCTTTATCGAAGAAAACGGTCATTTTTATTTTATTAGGATTAAGCGGACTTTTTATCATCGGTGCTTTGATCGGCTTGATGCTATTGCATGGGGCCGGAGACAAAGTATTGGAACTTATCCTGTCTTTTGGTTCGGCGGCACTTTTATTCCTGGTCACCGAAGAACTGCTGGTTGAAGCGCACGAGGAAAAGGATTCTCCGTTTTATACTGCTGCTTTTTTCGGCGGCTTTTTAATTTTTATTATTCTGGGGATGGTTATTTAACCTTAAGGAATTTCAATATATAGCATGAAAACCAAAAAAAAATATGATATCAACCGCATGGACGCGCATCACAAGCTGTATGTTTCATTAGGTCTTGCGGCGATTTGTTTTTTTGCGACAGCTAACCGGTTCTCCGGATCGGCACATTTCATGGTAACCTGGCTGACCTATGCTACCACTTCTTTAACCTTATCAGGTTTGACTATATTTAACATTCATCCTGCGGAAGTGCACCGGGAGGCTCATGCGCAAGATTCCAGCCGGACGATCGTTTTTGTCTTTGCGGTATTTGCTTCGTTAGCCAGCCTGCTTGCGATTCTGCTGCTATTGCGGACTACAGGAACGGGTACTGATGCCCGACAGCTAACGTTGCATATCCTGCTTTCACTGGCTTGCGTGATCAGTTCCTGGGTACTGGTACACACTATTTTTACTTTCAGATATGCTCATTTCTATTATTGCGATATTGATAAAGATGCAGAGGGTAAGAATCCAAAACCTGGCGGCTTGCAATTTCCGGAAGAGAGCAAACCAGATTATCTTGATTTCAGCTATTTCTCTTTTGTGATCGGCATGACATTTCAGGTTTCCGATGTGCAGATCACCTCCAAAAGAATCAGACGGCTTGCCCTGATGCACGGCTTACTATCCTTTACCTTCAATACCGTCATTGTTGCATTAAGTATTAATGTTGTTGCCGGTTTAATGCAAAAATAGAACGAATGGTAATAATTAAAAATAACAGCTATGGTTTGGAATAATGAGCACTATCCCTTTGAAATGAATGACCTGGAACCTCATGTCCGGGAAAAGGCGATCGAGATCGCTAACAAATTAAAAGAAGAACGAACAGTATCTGAATTATCTATTGTTCCCGAAGCAATCAAGCTGGCGCAGGCATGGTTCTTAGATTTGGAGGCCTAAAATGGATATTACTTTTAAACCAACGGTCGATGATGGATTGAACAATTATCTATTCGTTAAGCAGACAGCTATTGACGACGCGGATCTTTATTTTAAGCGTCTGCACCATTACTTATTATTGATTAAAAAGTTAACATCAGGGCATCATTGTTTCATACTGACACGTTATTCACCGTTTTTAAGGGAGGTTCTGCCGAAAGTATATACAACAGCCTGGCATTATAATTTGGAATCTGACGATTTCCATGGATTAGGTACAGATCTTGGTTTTAGCCTGTTCCACAGATTGAATAACGGTAACGTCGTTAATGAACAAAGCGCATATTTCCCCCTAACTGACCTGCTAACCTTGCAGAGTTTTCCAGAAGATACTTTCGGTGATACAGCATCCTCTTTTACCGTATTTGCGCTTAAATCTAGTTCGGAAGAGGACTTGCACGCATTTTTGGGAACTATGCGAACGCCTTGTTTGCCGGAACTTTTACTTGACAAAGAGCTTTTTTTTCACATTTCCTGTGGCAAATGCTCCGGATATTACGACACAGTTCTGATAAAATCAGTTCAAACACTAAGTAATAAGATCATGCTGGTCGACAAGTATATTAAACATGACAAATGAAATGGGAATAAGTAATGAAAGCGAATGGACAATTGTCCTTAAATTATTACTCGCTGTGATTTTGGGCGGCGTAGTAGGCCTTGACCGTGAAAAGCATGGTCGAAGTGCCGGAATAAGGACCTATGCAGCGGTTTGCCTGGGCGCAACGCTTTTTACCGCCATTGGAGAACATTTGGGAGACCTGGCGGCCGCTTCAAGGATCATTGCTAATATTCTGGTAGGCATCGGTTTTTTAGGCGCGGGTATTATCTATAAAAACGATGTGACCAATAGTTCCAATGGTTTAACAACAGCCGCTACTATATGGTGTACCGCAGGTATTGGCGTTGCAGTGGGTATGAATATGCTGATCATCGCCTTTGTCTCGGCTGGTGCTCTTTACGCGCTGCTTGCGCTGCATCATCAAAGCTGGTATACCAACTGGAAGAAAAGAATGCATGCAAAGCATGGTACTGAAAAAAATGATGAGGAATAATATGGAAAACAAAGATTTTATATTAGCGGAGATCCGCGAACATCAGGAAACCTTGACAACGCTAACCGACGGGGTTTTGCTAAGTTCCATAACGGCGGCGGCCACTCTTGTGACGGATATAATCACCGCAGGAAATAAAATATTGATATTCGGTAATGGCGGATCAGCCAGTGATGCGCAACATATTGCTGCTGAATTTACCGGGCGGTATGTTAAAGAACGACGTGGCTTACCTGCTATAGCGCTAACCACCGACACCTCGGCTTTGACCGCCATTAGCAATGATTATGGCTTTGCGAGAGTTTTCGCCCGGCAGGTGGAAGCTTTGGCACAACCCGGCGATCTTATTATAGGGATTTCAACAAGTGGGAACAGCGAAAATGTAGTACAGGGTTTGGTCACAGGAAAAGCGCTGCATTGTCATACTCTCGGCTTAACAGGGAATGGCGGCGGTAAGATGGCTGAATTATCCGATGTGCTTTTGAATGTGAATTGCAGAACCACCGCCCGTATTCAAGAAATGCATATCCTGATCGGACATATTCTTTGCAGCGCGGTCGATAGATTATATGAATAAAGAAAGATGGAAATTGTGATCATGATTGCGCAGTTCATGCTGGGCATCTCCCTATTGGTAACGATACACGAGCTGGGGCATTTTATAGCTGCCAGGGCATTTGGGATAAAAGTAGAAAAGTTCTATTTGTTTTTTGATGCCTGGGGCTACAGTTTATTTAAATTCGAATACAAAGGAACGGTGTACGGAGTAGGCTGGCTACCGCTGGGAGGCTACCTAAAAATGGCCGGACTTCATGAGCCTGAAGATGAAGACGTAGAAAGAGTCCCTAATTTTGAAATTACAACCGGATCTTTTAAGACCAAGCCCGCGTGGAAGCGGCTGATCGTCATGTCAGGCGGTATTATGTTTAATTTGTTACTGGCAGTTGTTATCTTCTCCGTTCAGACGGCAATCTACGGTAAGGGGTATATCCAACGCCTCAAATCAGATTACGGAATAACACCCGGAGAGATTGGATTAAAGGCAGGGTTGTTGCCAGGAGACAAGATCGTCGCCCTTGACGGCGACTCGGTGTTTTATCGGGACGAATTACTAAGCACGCGCATACTCAAAGGCAATACCATATTGACCGTGGTTAGAACCAAGGCCAATGAAAAGATTCATATGCACCTGAAAATCTCGCCGGACATCATGCGTTTGCTGGCAGATAAAGCGCCAACAGAATTTTTCCGGATGGGCACTATTTTTAAATTTGATTCCATTTATACCAACAGTGACCTCCGTTCCGCCGGGATAAAGAAAAATGACCGCGTTATTGCCCTCGATGGAAAACCGCTGAATTTTTATGATGATTTCATGGTAAGGCTACAGAAGAATAACCAAAAGCAGATCTTGCTTACGGTAATTCACGATGGTAAAACCAGTCAGGTCCTTGCTCACAAAGATAAAGACGGCCATATGGGTTTTTCATTGCAGGCAGTTCACCCAGCACTGAAATCTGTCGATGTCAGCTTACCTCAATCCTTAAATGTAGGTGCAACGCGCGCCTGGTCATATTTCTCTGATAATGCCAGGGGGTTGAATGATATTATACAAGGTAAAGTAAAGGTAACCGACGCAGTAACTGGCCCAATAGGTATTGCAATGCTTTTTGGGGGGGAACTGGATTGGCCCCGATTCTGGCGGCTTGTCGCATTGTTATCAACAGCCATCGCATTTTTTAACCTGTTGCCTTTGCCCATACTTGATGGAGGGCAAGCGCTATTTATAGGGATTGAAGCAATACGCGGTAAACCGATGAACACGACTATAATGGCTTATATTCAAATTAGCGGATTAGTTATCTTAGCAATACTGGCCATTTATGTATGCTTTATAGATATAACAAGACTTGTTAATATTTAAACAATGAAAATTATTATCGCTTTATTGATCTGCGGCAGTTTAGGAATAGTTCAGGATGGTAAGGGTCATTCGGTGCCCATAGATAAAACAAACTTTCAGTCAGTCGATTCCTCCCTGACTAAATTGCTGAGTGCCCACCTTGCAAAGTTCCAAACAATCCCGGTCGAAAGCGGTACCGACAATTACTATGTTAAGCTAATGCTGGCTTTGTACGATGGTGCAAATGATATGGTAAAATTCCAGATAAGGAATGAGCCATCCGACCGTCTTTCACAACAATCAGCGCTGTTTCAGCAATTCCATAGCCAAATGAGCAGCCGCTTTGTCGGTTTTCTCGCGATTAAATCCAATGAAACAATTGTAGATGCACGCTTCAAACTAACAGTTGATGCCGCTTTACAGCATTTCAGTAGGTTTGATCACCAGCCACACAAAACATCCGGCAATTTATTGGCAGCTGTCCTAATTGAATTCTATGAAAATATGGACCAGATCAGTGTGGCATTTATATCACGGGGACAAAGTGAACAGTTGAAGCAACTGGCTTGGGACAGCATCAAAAAACAGAACAATCTTATTGAACTTTTAAAACAACGGTAGGTAGATGTTAGAGGTGGTTAACCGTTCCAGGAAATTTGTCAGGGAGTTTTTAAAAACGAATCTTCCGGCAAATATGCTCTTCCATAATATTGGTCACGCGGAGGATGTTGCTTACGCTGTCAACAGGATTGGATTGAAAGGTTTTTTGCCTCAAGAAGATCTGGATGTTTTGGTCGTAGCGGCATGGTTTCACGATACCGGTTATTGTTTTGAATATGAAGGGCACGAAAATTCCAGTATTGATATTGCCGAAGGTTTTCTGAACCATGAAAATTGCGAGCGAACTTTCATTGATAAAGTGCTGGATTGCATTTGGTCAACCCGTTTCCCGCAACAACCGACAACCCTCTTGGAGCAGATCATTTGCGATGCCGATCTCTATCATTTCTCGAAAAGGAACTACAACGATTATGCTCGCCGTCTGCGGGCGGAATGGTCTTTAGTTTTGCATAAAACCTTTACAGATCGCGACTGGAATTCACAGAATCTTGAAATATTGAGGAAACACCGGTTTCATACAGATTATGGACAACAGATTCTTGAGGGAAGAAAACAGGTCAATATCAAAACGCTTAGTTCTAAGATTGTTAAAACAGACAGCGATTAAATCCAGCTACCGCAGATAGCATCGAATAACATTAGTACAAAAACTACGCATATTTTCATTTAAAAATAAGTGAAGGGTAATAGCGGTGAATTTATTTATAAACTGCCTGTTATTTAATTGTTATCTACGATATTTTGAAATATTAAATTTGACCTATTCATTTAAAATTTGACGATGTCCGTGGTAATGTACGTTCAATATGGTACAGCTCACGACATCTCGCCTGATTTTCTTATCATAATATAGCACAAAGCTTTTTTTCGTAATTTCAATCAACAATATAGGTGGTTATTAATAAATGATTGTTTTGCGGATATTCGCCTGAGAATTCATACTAACTTCGGGGAATTGAGATTTAGCATTGGAAATGTCTTTTGGTTTTTATATAAAAGACCAAAGCGGGGATTTGTTTCGGAAAGGTGATCGCCGATGCGGAACTTTGGTTTTTAGATTCGGAGGGATAATCCATTAAACGACAAAAAGATGAAAGAAGAAATTACAAATAAACCATTTCCTAAAAATAATCGGCCGACAGTATCCACCCCAAATATTGATCCTCAGGTGAATATCATCAAGGATCAGAATCGCGAACTGAATGCTGATGAGGAAGAAGATGACGAACAAGTTCTTGATCTTAACAAACCCGCCGAGGAAGAGGGCTGGCAAACCCATTGGCCCCTGCTCACCGCATTGGTGATATTACTGGTCATGCTGACCCTGGAATTTGGTTTTAAATATCAGCCGCTTTTTCCTGTAAATCTGATCATATTTTCCGTAGCGTTTTTATTGGCGGGGTATAATGTTTTAGGAATGGCCTGGCGCAAAGCCAAACACTTTGATTTTTTTAATGAGTTCTTTTTAATGAGTGTTGCCACATTGGGTGCGTTCAGTATCGGCTCTTACAGTGAGGGTGTGGCCGTAATGGTCTTTTATTCCATTGGTGAATGGTTCCAGGATGCGGCGGTAAACAAAGCTAAAAAAAGCATTAAAGCATTGCTTGATATCAGGCCGGATAAAGTAACTGTCATAAGGGACGGCAAAACATTAGTAAGCGATCCGAAAGAAATTAAAGTAGATGAGATCATACAGGTTAAGGCTGGTGAAAAGGTTGCCCTTGATGGTGTGCTTTATTCCGCTGTAGCTACCTTTAATACGGCTGCCCTTACCGGAGAAAGTAAACCCGATACCAAAAGAAAGGGTGAAACGGTATTGGCCGGAATGATCAATTTGGATAAAGTATCCGAAGTGCAGGTTAAATCTTTGTTTAAGGATAGCAAGCTTAGTAAAATACTGGAAATGGTACAGGATGCCACCGCCCGTAAATCACAGACACAACTTTTTATCAGCCGCTTTGCCAAAATCTATACACCTATCGTTTTTGCACTTGCCTTACTTGTTTGTTTTGCACCGTACTTTTTCACCGATCCCTATAATTTTCATCAGTGGTTTTACAGGGCTTTAGTGTTCCTGGTAATCAGCTGCCCCTGTGCATTAGTTGTTTCTATACCATTAGGTTATTTCGGCGGCATAGGTTTGGCATCCCGGAATGGTATCCTTTTCAAAGGCTCTAATTTTTTAGATGTCATGACCACCATTAATACGGTTATCATGGATAAAACCGGCACACTGACGAAAGGCGTTTTCAATGTGCAGGAAGTCGTTACAGATGGGCTTGATCAAAAAGAATTGGTAAATATTGCTGCAGCCATTGAGAGCAATTCTACCCACCCTATTGCTAAAGCAATCGTCGCTTATGCGGGAGACCAGGTAGGTGAACTGAAAGCTAAGGATGTTGAAGAAATATCAGGGTATGGTTTAAAAGGTATTGTTGACGGTAAAACCATTTTAGCGGGTAATACTAAACTGCTCAAGAAATTTAAAATCTCTTATCCGCCTGAAGTCGATAAGCTGATCGATACGGTAGTCGTGGTTGCCATTGATGGAAAGTACGCCGGTTACCTAACCATTGCCGATGAAATCAAGGAAGACGCCAAACAGGCCATCGATCTGATGCACAGCCTGAAAATACAAACGGTCATGCTGTCCGGTGACAAACAGGCCGTCGTTGATAAGGTCGCAAAATTATTAGGGATTGATAAAGCCTTTGGCGACCTGCTGCCCGATGGAAAAGTTCAAAAAGTACAGGAGTATAAAAATGCGGGCAGTCGTATTGCTTTCGTAGGTGATGGCGTTAATGATGCGCCGGTAGTAGCTTTGGCAGATGCCGGGATCGCGATGGGCGGCCTGGGCAGTGACGCAACTATTGAAACTGCGGACATCGTTATTCAGAATGATCAGCCTTCTAAAATTACTGCGGCTATAAAAATTGGCAGGATCACCAAACGGATTGTCTGGCAGAACATCACTATAGCGATGGTGGTGAAGATCATTGTTTTAGTTCTTGGTGCTGGTGGCTTGGCCAATTTATGGGAAGCGGTAATCGCCGATGTTGGTGTTGCGCTTTTGGCAATCCTGAATGCGGTAAGGATACAAAAAATAACGAATTTATAAAGTAATGTCATCGCTATTACAGTCAATGTTTCCTGATGACATGAACATACTGCATGATCGCTTCGATGATCATCAGCAGCATCAAGACACCCAGGATGATCATGCCGGTGATCCGGACAATTTTCATCCATAAAGGGCGCGGCGGGACCTTCCGTGTATAATGCACGGTACGGTTCTGCGGTGCCCCTTTTTTTTTACTTCGTGCCATGAAAGTTTAGCTGATCAGGATACTTTCCAGGAATTTTCTGGAAACGCTGATTGTATTTCCGTTGTTGATCTTAATAACGGCGGACTGGTCGAACTCAATAATTTGCTCGATGATCAGTTTGGAACCGATCCTGATATCCAGTTGTTTCAAGTAATTTAAAAACATAGATGAACTGTCTTTCACGCCAACCACTTCCAGTTCTAACCCGGTTGCCGATTCGGACAATAATTTCCCGGTTTCCTTAGAGATATGGCCTTTAATATCAGGTATAGGATGGCCATGCGGGTCGAATGCCGGGAAGCCCAGGAACTTATCCAGACGGTCTGCCAATTCAGGGTGGTGAACATGCTCCAACTGTTCGGCAATATCGTGTATCTCTTCCCAGGAGAATTCCAGTTTCTCTGCTAACAGAACTTCCCATAAACGGTGTTTACGCACAATATCGATCGCGACCTTTTCGCCGGCATGCGTCAGGCTGGCACCCTTTTTCTTATCATAATCTACTAATTCCTTAGCTGTCAGTTTCCTGAGCATACTGATCACAGAGGCGGCGGTATTCTCTATAGCCGCAGCCAGTGTCGTAATACTCACCTTGTCCTTACTATTCCTGCTTAAATGAAAAATAGCTTTTAGGTAATTCTCCTCCGATAATGTTCTTGTCATCTTAACAAAAATAGTCTTAAAAACTTACAAATTAAAATTAGGTGTGTCTAATTTTTAATAGTAGAATAATTAAATAAATAATATATGTTTGTACTATTGAAAAAAATAAGAATAGATGAATAAGAATCATTTCGTTGTGATCGGCACTTTTTTGCTGCTGCTCTCGCTTATTATAGCCTGTCAAAAACTGGAACCAGCCGCGCCTGCGGATGATGCCACGCTCGACGGACCGGTCGATAACCTGACATCGGCTCAAAATATACAGCACCTTGCCGGCGATGTCGGCTTCAATGGCCAGGTATTTACCCCGCCCACGGGATTGGGGCCGGTATTTGTAGCGACCAGCTGCGGCAGCTGCCATGCCGGTGATGGCAAGGGTCATCCATTCACCACACTGACCCGGTTCGGTAAGAACGATAGCCTCGGCCGTAACGAGTTTGATCACGGGCCGCAATTACAGGAAAGGGCGATTCCGGGTTACGCGCCGGAGAAATTGCCCGCTGGTGCCAGCTTTGCCAGATTTACACCGCCTATCAATTCAGGCTTAGGCTTTGTTGAACTGGTCAGCGAAGATGATATACTGGCTATGGCAGCGGCAAATGTCAACAACCCGGACGGCGTTAGGGGCCATCCCAACTGGGCGCTGCTGCCGACGTACATCAAGATCAGCCCGAACAGCAAAAGCCAGGGAAACAGATACATCACGCGATTTGGAAAAAAGGCCAGTACTTATAATTTGCTTCATCAGACCATCCTGGCTTATAATCAGGATATGGGCATCGCTTCGTCGTTTGACCCCAGTGACGTTTACACGCTGTTAGATACCGATCCCGAGATCTCTGATAAGACCATCAGGGAAGTAGTGTTTTACCTGCAAACCCTTAAAGCGCCGGTTCAGCGCGAACCGCAGCATCCGGATGTGACCGCAGGTAAAGCCCTGTTTTCCCAGATCGGCTGTGAAAGCTGCCATAAACAAACTTTAAGAACAGGCAGTTCACCGGTTTCCGCCCTCAACAATAAGGAATTTCACCCTTACACCGACCTTCTGGTTCATGATATGGGGCCGGGTTTGGATGACGGCTATACAGAAGGCTCAGCCAAAACAAGCGAATGGCGCACGGCACCCTTATGGGGCTTAGGTTTAGCACCCCGATCACAGGGTGGGCAGTTCTTCCTGTTACATGATGGCCGCGCCCACAGTATTGATGAGGCAATAAAGCTGCATGGCGGCGAAGCCCTGGTCATTAAGAACAGGTACAATTCGCTCCAGGAAAATGAAAAACAAAAGGTCATTAAATTTTTAAACAGCTTATAATTTGGACAGGCGAAAATTCATTGCGACCAGTTGCTTAAGCTGTATGAGCGGCGGTTTATTGCTGGCCCTGGAAGGCTGCGGTACCGCTTCAAAGTTGATAACGGCTGATATCGCCGGCTCAGAAATGCTGGTACCGCTGAGCGAGTTTGAACAAAAAAAAGGCGGCAAAAAAGAATACCGGAGATATTTGGTTGTGCAAAATGACCTACTCAAATACCCGATATGTGTGTACCGCTTCAGTGCTACCAAATACGAGGCCCTATGGATGCGCTGCACGCACCAGGGAACCGAGTTACAGGTGTTCGGCGATAAGATGCAATGCCCCGCCCACGGCAGTGAATTCAACAATCTGGGCCAGGTCGTCAACGGCCCGGCCGCAAGCCCGCTCCGGACTTTCCCGGTAACCATATCTAATCACCAATTAAGCATATCGTTAAAATGAGATCACTGATTTTTGCCATTTTCCTGTGTACCGCAGTAGGCGCGCAAGCGCAGATCGACACGAATTTGTTAAGACGTACCCCGGCCGATACCTCCAAAAGAAAAATGAACATGGATGCCATCTATAACCGGCCGACATTGCAGGCGGGCAAATTCCCGGTTTCCATAGGGGGATATGTAGAGGCTAATTACCAGTACCTGGGCACGAATGGCATATCAGAAGGACACCAGTTTCAATTCAGAAGGCTGACCTTATTTGTAGCATCGACGATCTCCAGCCGGATCAAATTTTTATCAGAAATTGAATTTGAACCGGCCGACAAAGAGATCAGTGTAGAATTCGCCGCGGTCGATGTCGAGTTTCACCCGCTGTTTAACTTACGGGGCGGAATGATCGTTAATCCTATAGGTGCCTTCAACCAAAATCATGATGGCCCCAAATGGGAATTTACCGACCGCCCGATCTCCGCGGAAAAAATGCTGCCGGCTACCTGGAGCAATGCAGGTTTTGGCGTTTACGGCAAGTACTATCAGAACAGTTGGTTGTTTGGTTACGAATTATACCTAACCAGCGGATTTGATAACACCATTATTGAAAATGAATTTAACCGCACTTACCTGCCGGCTTCCAAAGCAAATGCGGAACGCTTTGAAGAAAGTAATAACGGCGAACCTCTGATCACCGCTAAGGTGGCGGTGAAGAACACCCGGTTCGGGGAAATAGGCCTATCTTACATGGGCGGTATCTATAACAAATATCAGGAGGATGGTTTAAGATTAGACGATCCGCGCCGTCTGGATGTTTTTGCGGTGGATGTTAACACCCGGATCAATAAAACGGGAACGGCATTTACCGGGGAATATGCCTGGATCTTTGTCAACGTTCCGGCGACCTATACGCAGCAGTTTGGCAACAAACAGCATGGCGGTTTTTTAGATATCGTGCAGCCGGTGTTAAAAAACAATTTATTAGGCTGGCGAAACGCCGTATTAAACCTAGCCTGCCGCCTGGAATACGTGGATTATAACGTTGGCCGGTTCAAAGAAACGGGCGGAAATATCGGCGACGAAATTTGGAGTATTATGCCCGCTATTAGTTTCAGGCCCAATCCGCAGACTGTTTTTCGTTTAAACTACCGTTTTCAAAAACAACGGGATATCTTTGCTAATCCAGCCACTCATACTGCTGGATTTAGTTTCGGCCTGTCAACTTATTTTTAGGCTTAAGTTTGTGTTGAAATATTGATTTTATCATGATCATCGGATTTAAAAGTTACTTCACCATGAGTGCTTCTCCTTTCCATTTTTATCCTGTATTAAAAAAAATTAATAGCTTAGTACAATGAGAAAAACATTGATTTTGGTGCTGTCAAGCGCTATGATGCTTGGCTTAACCGCCCTTTCCGCTACCGATAATTCAATTGGTACGGGGCAGCAGCCGCAGGTAAGTATTGACACTAAAGGAATTGTAAGGGTTGTATTCGGCTCAGATGATCAGATCTTTTGCGCCACTTCAATCGATCATGGCGTATCTTTTAACAAACCGCTATTGGTCGCCAAGGTTCCTGAAATGCATCTCGGCATGTCAAGAGGCCCGCAGTTCAGCAGTTCTAAGAATTTCTCGGTGATTACCGCCATGGACAAAACCGGGAATATTCACTGGTATCAGCTCAATCATGCTACTGACAAATGGAAATACATGGGCATTGTTAATGACCAGAAAGGTTCAGCACCTGAAGGACTAATGAATATAGCCGCTGACGATAAAGATAATTTCTATGCGGTTTGGCTGGATACCAGGACGGGGAAACATAACCAGATCTACTTTTCATCGATGAACGAGAAAGCCCACAAGTGGTCAAAAAACATCATGGCCTACCAATCACGCGATCAGCACGTCTGCGAATGTTGCAGGCCGAGTATTGCCGTTAAGGGCACAAGTATTGCACTGATGTTCAGGAACTGGCTGAACGGCTCAAGAGACCTGTATATGGTCCGCTCATCTGATCAGGGCAAAACATTCTCTCCGGCAATCAAAATGGGCATTGATACATGGAAATTGAACGGCTGTCCGATGGATGGCGGCGGCCTCCGGATCACAACAGCGAATGCGGTACAAACCGTATGGCAGCGTAAAGGCTATATTTATTATGCCACGCCCGGCGAACCGGAGATATATCTTGCCATGGGAAGAACCTGCAGTATTGCAGGCATTGGAACAAAGCCGCTGATCACTTACCAAGCCGGTGAAACGCTGAATGTAATCAATTATCCTCAAAAAACACCCAAGATGGTCGGAACCGGCGGCTACCTGAAAGCTGCTCAATTAAGTTCAACGTCCAATTTTTTCGTCTGGGAACAAAACAACCAGATCAAATACCGCAGAATGTAAAAGCCGCTATTAAACTTTGCGGAAATAGGCGTGGTTATATTGGTTTCCCCACAGGCAAACGATCTTTTCAGGCTTATCCGCAAAAAATTCGTCGTAGGCCAGTTTAACACCGGGGTTAATATCGAGGCCTTCAACGCCGGTTGAAGCATCAAAATAATCCATCATGATACAAATGGCATTTTTGGTCATGCGCCGGTAGATACTCTCGAAACAATGTAACATCACGGCTTTGTGTTCCAGCTTATCTCCGCCGAAGCCGCAGTCGATATGTACAAAAGCAATTTCCTCAGGCAATTCACCGGGCAGTGTAGAATTAAAATCTCCTTTATGTACTATAGGCTGCTTCAATTTGGCTTTGTTAAAATTGGCTCTCAGCTCTTCCTCAACACTTCCCTTTACCTTGAAGGAAGCGAAAAAGCTGTCGTAAAGGTGCAATTGCTTATCAGAGGTATTCAGTTCGATCACCTTTTGAAAAATGAGCGCACATTGTCCGGTGAAACACCCCAATTCAACCACCTCACCGGGAACCCTGTTAAAAATGACCGAATCCAGCAAGTGGTAATAGTTGATCCGCTGCTCTGGTGTATTCATATCTATATTAGTATCCAGCTGCTTGACCTGGTAACCTGTTTGCATGAACCGCAGTCCTTTATTAACAAACTCAATTAACGCGGAGCGCTTTATTTCATTTACGGCGTAAGGTTTTTTAACAAGAAAATAATTGTCCATAACGTAAAGGTTTAAATAATGTTTAGACAATAGTTTATACTGTCAACTAATAACCAATTATAGGAAATTATTTCAAGATTTATTGGAATGAATCATACGCTATTCTGTAAATTTTAGGCAGAATCCTGTAAAATTCACAACCCTAACCCAGTGTAAATTTGTGCTGTTAAACAAAAGACATGGCAGCACTACAATTACAAACCCTTACTTTTCCTGTTACCGGCATGACCTGCGCGGCTTGTGCGTCCAGTGTAGAATCGATGATCGGTGCGCAAAAAGGCGTCGACAAGGCAGAAGTGAACTATGCCACACAATCCGTTAAAGTTACCTTTCATCCCGAAATTATTCAGCCAGTCAATTTGCAGCACTTGGTTCAGTCGGTTGGTTATGATCTGATCATCGATGTTGTGAACGGCAAAGAAAAACAAGCGGAAGCGCAGCAAACTCATTATCAGCAGTTGAAGAGAAATATGACCTGGGCCGTTATTTTAACTATTCCCGTGGTACTGATCGGGATGGTCTTTATGAACATACCTTATGCCAATTATATCATGATGGCATTAACCGCCCCGGTACTTTTTATAGCGGGCAAAAACTTTTTTATCAACGCGTGGAAACAGGCCAGGCATGGCCGTGCTAATATGGATACACTGGTCGCCATGAGTACCGGCATCGCCTTTTTATTCAGCGTATTCAATACTTTTTTCCCTGAGTTCTGGCATCGCCAGGGCTTGCACCCGCATGTTTACTTTGAAGCAGCTTCAGTTGTGATCGTTTTTATTATGCTCGGGAAGTTATTGGAAGAAAAGGCTAAATCCAATACCTCATCCGCCATTAAAAAACTGATCGGCCTGCAACCCAAAACAGTGTTGTTAATTACACCGCAAGGGGAAAAAGTGACTGCCATTGCAGATGTGCAGATCGGTGACCGCTTGTTGGTCCGGCCAGGCGAAAAGATCCCGGTTGACGGCATAGTCGATGAAGGCAGCTCCTTTATCGACGAAAGCATGATCACTGGTGAGCCCGTAGCTGTTGAGAAAAAACCAGGCGATTCCGTTTTTACCGGTACCTTAAACCAAAAAGGAAGTTTCCGGTTTACGGCAGAAAAGGTTGGTGGCGAAACCTTGCTGGCCCAGATCATTCAATTGGTGCAGGACGCGCAAGGCTCTAAAGCCCCTGTACAAAAATTAGTGGACAAGATCGCCGGCATTTTTGTTCCTATGGTCATGCTGATCGCTTTATTAAGCTTAGGTGCCTGGCTGCTATTTGGCGGGCAACATGCCTTAACACAAGGCTTGCTGGCTATGGTTATGGTATTGGTGATTGCTTGTCCCTGTTCTTTGGGTTTGGCTACCCCAACCGCCATTATGGTGGGTATCGGCAAAGGTGCCGAAAATGGCATTTTAATCAAAGATGCCGAAGGATTGGAATTAGGCCATAAGGTAAATGCGGTGGTACTGGATAAAACCGGTACAATCACACAGGGAAAACCCGTAGTTGCTGACCTGCTTTGGGCAAAGTCTCTTCCAATTGATCAAAGTCAATTACAGAGATTATTTTTAGCGTTAGAACAGCAATCCGAACATCCTTTGGCTGAGGCAATCGTAGCTCACCTGAAACCCGGCAATAACCTTTCTGTAAAAATAAATTCATTTAATAGTTTAACCGGGCGTGGCGTTGAAGCGAATTTTGATGCCCAGCTTTACTTTGCCGGAAGCCATAAACTGATCGGGGAAAGAAATATAGCGGTACCCGAAGATTTGAAAATTGCTATCGGAACCCATTTAAACCAGGCGAAAACGGTGATCTACTTTGCCGACCAAACGCAGTTATTAGCCATAGCAGCCATAGCTGACCCAATCAAAACAGGCTCGGCAGCAGCCGTTAGCCAGTTAAAGAAACAGGGGATTGCGGTTTATATGTTAACCGGGGACAACGCCCAAACCGCAGCTGCTATCGCAAAAGAAGCGGGTATCGATCATTTTCAAGCCGATACCATGCCATCAGATAAGGCGGACTTTGTTAAAAAGTTACAGGCTGAAGGTAAAATTGTAGCTATGATCGGTGACGGCATCAATGACAGCCAAGCTTTAGCACAGGCTGATGTGAGCATAGCGATGGGCAAAGGTTCTGATATCGCAATGGATGTAGCCAAAATCACCCTGGTATCGTCAGACCTGCAACAAGTACCCAAAGCGCTAAGGCTCTCCAAAATGACCGTGCGCACGATAAAGCAAAACCTCTTTTGGGCATTCGTATACAACCTGATCGGCATACCGATTGCCGCCGGTATATTATATCCCGTCAATGGTTTCTTACTCAATCCAATGATCGCAGGCGCGGCAATGGCTTTAAGCTCTGTATCGGTGGTTAGCAATAGCCTGCGGCTGAAACTTACAAAACTTAATCTTTAATTTTTAAAATCAATAAACATGGAAACTTTAAAATTCAAAACCAATATCAAATGCGGTGGCTGTATTGCAACCGTTACTCCAGCCTTAGATACTTTAGAAGGCGTAGCCAAATGGGAAGTGGATACCGCCAACCCGGATAAGATCCTTACGGTCGAATCGGATAATGGATTAACCGCAAACAAGGTGATCAGCGCTTTAAAAACCAAAGGCTATAATGCTGAAAAAATTTAACCGTAATATTGCTTAAATAAAAACATGATCCTGCATATTAAAAATATGGTTTGTGACCGCTGCATTATGGTGGTCAGGCAACAATTGCAAAACATTGGGTTGGACGTTAGTGAGGTAAACTTAGGTTCCGCTACCGTTCAGCCCGAACAGGACAGCGAGCAATTGAGCCTGATCTCATCGCAGCTTAAACTCCTGGGGTTTGAGTTACTGGACAATGAAAAGGATCGCATCGTTGAGCGGATCAAAAGCCTGATCATTGAAAAGGTACACCATAGCGACCTGGCAGATTCCCATTTGAATTTTTCACAATATCTCTCTAATGGATTGAATAAGGATTATGCTTATCTCAGCCGGATGTTCTCTGACGCCGAAGATACAACCATCGAAAAATTTATTATCCAGCAAAAAATAGAGAAAGTAAAAGAACTGCTGGAGTATGGTGAATTAAATTTAAACGAGATCACCTGGAAAATGGGTTACAGCAGTAGCGCACATTTGTCTGCACAATTTAAAGCGATCACCGGCTCAACGCCGACCCAGTTTAAAGTTTCGGGAAGAATGAATAGAAAAGCGATCGATAAAATTTAAATCGGGTACAAAACTGGTTTGGAATATTATTAAAACTAATATCTTTAAGCAATAATCATTTGTTGAATTGATGAAGAAATTTTGTGCTTTATTGATGACATTATTTTACCTGTTGCTTTCGACGGGTGCATATGCCTGTCTTCTTCACTGCACTACGGATTATCTCGCCACCAGATTAGAAAACAAACAAAAGTCGCATATCTCAGGCAACGATCACCCTCACGATGAAAAAGAAGGTGACGACGACTGTAAAAAAGGTGATTGTAACTGCTGTTACCACCATGGCAACTATGTGATCAAAGAAAATGCAAAGGTCACCACCCATTTTGTTTTTCAATCCGCAGACTTTGTTATTGCGATTTTGCACACCGGATATTTTCCCTATATCGCATTAAGTATTTCAACTAATGTAAGTTGGCCAAGGGCAACTGGGCCACCTTTTCTACGCAGCCAGCCGCTCTATATTTCCAATAAAACTTTTCTGATCTGATTCAAGCTAAAGCCGGTTTCGCCGGCGAGGATACCTATTATCTCATTTTTTAGCTTGAATTATCATTATGATCTCACTTATTATTTTAATTGCGGTGCTTTTCCGGCCGGAAAAGCAACCTGACATTGCTGTATTCTTTAAAACTAAAACCTGTTCCTATACACTACATAGCAGCTTCCATTCAATAATTAATGGCTTTTGCCCATGGTCAAATCATCAAAATGGCCAGGGATAATGAATCAGCATATTGTTTATACTATACAAAGGAAATCAGGCGGATCGGCGGAAATCAAGATCGTACCTGAAACAAAACCAGGTTTTAACGGGCGAATCAGCATTACCGGCATTTTCCGGTTGTTTTATCTGATCCCTAACAGCATCCAAAAAGACGCGGAAGTTGATATGGATACTCACATGGGATTTGCGGGCAGTTTAACCTTTTTAAATGAAAACTTTTTTGAATGGCGCTATGCCGGTCACTCCTTTGCCGAAACAGAAATTACGCAGTTGGTGAAGATTATTCAGGATCATGTCGAAGAATGGTTCGATGAGTCAGACAACCAACCAATTTTAAAGGAAGATGACTTGCATAAGCCGGAAAGCATGGTTTACATGAGCGATGAACAACTGGCCGCTATTATGGACCATCCTTTGTATGATATCTCACCCTATTTCCTGTTTGGGCCAGGCGATGATGTAATTGGCATTGTGCAGAACGGACGGGGCTTTGATGTCCATATCAACGGGGGCATAGCCGCTTATCTCGAAGTCCCGGAACAGGGAGAGTATCATATTGTCAGAGGAACCATCATCAACCCGGATTTGGTCCATGAAATCGTGCGGAGGATTCGGGCAGCACGGGACTTATAACCGAGCGATTATGTTAAAAAGATTGCCCTAAATTGTTGGGAGTTTTAAAGAAATATGGGTGTCCGCGCTACGGATACTCATATTTTATCTCAACGTATGATGAACAATTGAACCCGATCATTAGTCGGGATAAGAAACGATCAGGAATCTGTTTATAATACCTGGTTCCTCAATAACGAAGAAATGTTAGGAGCATGTCACTCTCTTAGCGGAAAATAGCCCGCATTGTGATCGATTAGTCTGTTGCTACAGGATATAAATTTAAAACGAAATTATATAAAACAATTTAACGCCCTGTTGTTTAAATTTGTAACTGAACAATGAAAAGTAAAGCACTTTTATTATTATTCATATTTTTGTTAAACACGGTTACCGGGTTTGCTTGTACTTTACGCATGTCCATTCACGAGCATGAAGAAGCGGCCGAACATCCTCACGAAAACGATGAAGCCAAAGAGCATCATCACGAACACCTGCAAGTATTGCCACATTCGGCTCATGAGCAAGCGTCGCTGAATGGAACATCTATCACAGAAAAAGATTCCTGCTGTCAGGAAGTTGTCAATAGTTTTAACACCTTGGCCAAGGTTAGCCCTCAATCAGGCCAAATTGTTTTACTGGCTCCCGTTACTTTTATCAGTGCTTTTCATCAATTCTTTTTAAAGCCGGTTTCAGTTATTCAAGTCAATCGATTCGCAACCATTGACGGACGACGACGGCCTCCCACATACCCTATCCGCATCGCGCTGCAAAGCTTTCAGATTTGATTAATTGATAGATCATCAGAACTACATGGCTCTGCCATGTGCTAATTTTTCTATTACATTATTCATTAATTCAGATCATGAAAAAGATATTTTTATTGGTTGCTATAATGGCAACTGTCTCTACCCAACTACTTCTTGCGCAGGATACGAAGTCAGCTTCGCTCACCCCGCTATTGACATCTTATTACGATATCAAAGATGCTTTAATCAAATCAAATAGCGCCGATGCTGCTGCACACGCCGGAGCGTTTTTAAAAGCGGTTAACGGCGTGGATATGAAATCGCTGCCTGCAGCGGATATGTCCGCCTTTATGGCAGCACAGGAAAAACTGGCTTTCGATGCCCGGCACATTTCTGAGAGCAAGGATATCGCCCGCCAAAGGGAGCATTTCGCCAATTTTTCACTCAACTTTTTTAAACTGGCCAAGGCGGTTAAATTGACGGAAAAGCCAGTTTACTACGCCTATTGCCCGATGAAAAAGAGCTATTGGTTATCAGCTGAGGATGTGATCAAAAATCCATACTATGGTAGCCAGATGCTCACCTGCGGCAAGGTTACTGAAACCTTGAATAAATAACTAACAAATTATTAATTAACAAGTTATATACCGAAAGCGGTGTAAGCTGTTCACCGTATATTAACTCCGACACTATTTATCTATGAAAAATCTAATCATTCTTTCAACTATTGGCTTGCTTTCATTTTCAATGGTTGCCTGTGATCAAACTAATAAATCAACTTCCGCCAATAACGGGAAGGATACAACTGTTGCAACAGGCACATCTGCTGCCAACCCCCGATCAAAATCAGGGGTTGATCCAAAAACAGTGGCTGCTGTAAAGGAAATGGTTGGAAATTACCTGCAATTGAAAAATGCATTGACAAAAGATAATAGCAATGATGCGGCAACTGCCGGCAAAACACTATCGGATGGCTTTGCAAAACTTGATCAGTCCGTACTCACGCCAACGCAAAAGAAATCCTATACAGATATTGCGGACGATGCTAAAGAAATGGCAGAACATATTGGTCTAAGTGCCGGTAAGCTTCCCCATCAACGCGAACATTTTGATATGTTAAGTAAAGACATGCTTGACCTCGTTAAACTATTTGGCGCGGGGCAGCCTTTATTTGTGGACCATTGCCCGATGTATAATAATAATAAAGGAGCGGATTGGTTAAGCGAGGCGAAGGACATCAAAAACCCTTATCTGGGCACCAAAATGCCTACCTGCGGTGTTGTTAAAGAAGAGTTAAAATAGCTCCCATGAAACGTGCCCTGAAAATTTCATTTGTCGTAACAGGAACCCTTTTTCTTGGGGTCCAACTGATCCCTCGTGATCACAATGATGGGGGGAGTGCGCAGACGCATGCCCTGACTAAAGTATTCCCTGTTCCGGCAACTGTTGGCGCTATCCTGAAAAGGTCATGTTACGACTGCCATAGCAATAGCACCAATTATCCCTGGTATGCAAAAATACAGCCCTTTAGGTATATGCTTGACAGCCATATCACGAGTGGAAAAGGAGAATTGAATTTTGATGCGTTTGGCACCTATACCGCCCGTAAACAAAGGAGTAAACTAAGGGCGATCGCTGAAAGCCTGGAGGAGGATTCGATGCCTTTGTCATCCTACACGCTGCTCCACCGGGACGCGATCCTTACCGAAGCGGAAAAGACACAATTAATGAACTGGGTTAAACAAACATCGGATAGCCTTTAAAAAATAGAAAATGAAAAAAATATGGTTCATCGTGCTGGTACTCTGCCTCAGGCAGGTGTCATTTGCACAAAGCGACATGCAAAATATGGCCGGGATGCAAAAACAGCAGCCGGTCACCTATACCTGCCCGATGCATCCGGAGATCCACGCCGCCAAGCCAGGCAACTGCCCGAAATGCGGAATGAAACTGATCAAAGAGAAGCCGAAGCCCATTCCAAAAAAAGCGGCCAGGCCTAACCTGCCCGCGAAGAAAAAAAGCGTCGGTATGGAAGGCATGAATATGGACGCAAATCCGGCTGCCAAAGCGGCCGTTTATACCTGCCCGATGCATCCGGAGATCCATTCCGCGCAAGCGGGGAACTGCCCGAAATGCGGGATGAAACTGGTGAAGCAGCAGCCAAAAGCAACGGATAAACCCGGCGGCATGAATATGCCGATGGCGGACAGTACGAAAAAGGACGGGCAGATGCCGGAAATGAAAATGGATGGGATGTCTATGCCCGCCGGCATGGCAGATATCCAGGCGGCGAAAAAACGGCTGGGACCGATCAAAACCGTCACCGCCAAATATCCGCCGCGGACGGTTCGCTACGACCTGTATATCGCAGACACGACCGTAACTTATGGCGGTAAACCTAAAAGGGCGATCGCTGTAAACGGCAGCATACCGATGCCGACGCTGACCTTTACCGAAGGCGATACCGCGGAGATCTATGTACACAACAGGCTTAAAGAGGAAACATCCCTGCATTGGCACGGTCTTTTCCTGCCTAACCGTTACGACGGCGTCCCCAATATGACGCAGATGCCTATCCCTCCGGGGGCGACACACCTTTACAAGTTCCCGATCAAACAGCGCGGGACCCACTGGTACCACAGCCATACCGGCTTACAGGAGCAGATCGGGATGTATGGCGCGTTTATTATGAACAAACGACAGGAATGGGACATCCCGACCATCCCGCTGGTATTGAGCGACTGGACCAATATGAACCCCAGGGAAGTACAACGCAGCCTCCACGCGGCGACCGATTGGTTCGCTATCAAAAAAGGCACGACTCAAAGCTACCTGGAGGCGATTCAAACGGGGCATTTTAAAACGAAAGTGGCTAATGAGTGGAAACGCATGAACGCGATGGATGTGAGTGATGTTTACTACGATAAATTTCTGATCAACGGAAAGAACCAAAGCGAGCAGCCGCAGTTTAAGGCCGGCGATAAGGTGCGGCTCCGCATCGCTAACGGCGGCGCGTCCTCGTACTTCTGGCTGAAATATGCCGGCGGTAAAATGACCGTCGTTGCTACCGATGGCAATGATGTGGAACCCGTTGAAGTAGACCGGCTGATCGTCGCCGTTTCCGAGACCTACGATGTGGTGGTGACCGTTCCGGAAAATAAAAGTTATGAGTTCCTGGTCACCCCGGAGGACCGCACCAAGTCCGCCTCCCTTTGGCTGGGTAAGGGTGAAAAAGTATCGGCGGGTAAAATGCCTAAACTGAAATACTTCGCCGGTATGAAAATGATGAACGACATGATGGACATGAATGGCAACATGGTGCAAATGGACGGCATGGCCATGCAGAACCAGATCATGGACATGAATACCGTGATGTATCCGGAGATCACCGGCGAAGAAAAGCCCAAAACGGATGATAGTAAAAGTAGTATGCCGGGAATGCAGATGGCGAATGACAAGAGCATGCCGGGCATGAACATGGCCGCGGATAACCCGGACATCGTTACGCTTAATTATAATATGCTGCGCGACCCCAATAAAACGACACTGCCTAAAGGGCCTTTACGGGAGCTGAAGTTCGACCTGACCGGCAATATGAACCGCTATGTTTGGACGCTGGATAACAAGACGGTATCCGAGTCGGATAAGATCCTGATCAAAAAAGGAGAAAACCTGCGCATCATCCTCTATAACAACAGCATGATGCGGCACCCGATGCACCTGCACGGGCATGACTTCCGGGTGCTCAACGGACAGGGCGACAACGCGCCGATGAAAAACGTGATCGACATCATGCCGATGGAAAAGGACACGATAGAATTCGCGGCCAATGAGCCGGGCGGTGACTGGTTTTTTCATTGTCATATCCTGTATCATATGATGAGCGGAATGGGACGTGTGTTCAGCTATGAGAATTCGCCGCCGAACCCGGATGTACCGGATCCGAAACTGGCGCAGCACAGGTTATTCTGGGATGACCAAATGCCTCACCTGATGGGCAAAATCGGATTGGAAAGCAACGGGACAGACGGACAGCTCATGCTGGGCAGTACCCGCTGGAAAGCGACCACGATGTGGCACCTGGGCACGGATGCCATGATGGGTTATGAAAGTGAGACGATGGTCGGCCGTTACATCGGGAGGAACCAGTGGCTGTTCCCTTATGTGGGCTTTGATTATCATTACAAGAAATTCAACCCGGATGAAAGGAATATTTTCGGCAGCGACTACAAAAACCTTTTCGGACAGGTCAGTAACAAGGAAAACCGGCACACGGTAGTCGTGGGTGTGGCTTATACGCTACCTATGTTATTTGTGGCGGATATGCGGATCGATGGCAATGGTAAACTGCGCTTTCAGTTGGGACGGGAAGATATCCCGGTGGCACAACGATTGCGCATGACGCTCATGATCAACACCGATAAGGAATATACTGCGGGTTTGCGGTATATCATCACCAAATACTTTTCATTGTCAACTCATTATGATAGTGATATGGGCTTGGGAGGTGGATTAACATTAACTTATTGATGAAGAATTAGTTGCCAGTTCCATATGTGATAACGGTCACTTATGGAACTGTTGGTGGTCACGGTAAATATGGGTTGATTGACGGATTTTTGTGATAGGTACTATTTTGTTTCATTTAAAAATTAAGATCATGAAAAAACTTCATTTATTAATACTGGCGATCATCACCATAACAAGCGGTGTTTCGGTCAGTGCAATTGCCCAGGCTAAAAAAGATTCGACCGAAAAGATCTTTATTAATGCCAAAGGAGGAATACATAACCACGCGGGTACGAAACTCGGCTATATTGATAAGAATAACATGGTAAGAGATAATACCGGCAAAGAATTGTATTTTATCGATAAGGATGGTACTGTCATTGGCTCTGACGGCCGAAAATTAGGTATGGCGAAAAAGAACGGCTCCTATTATAATATCAATGGCGAGAACATTTTAAACACCAAAGATATTGACAAGGATAACTGCGCTATTTTAGATCCGCAGGGTCATAATTTCGGAACGACACACAAAAATTATAAGCTTCATGCTTGTGCCGCGCACTGCTACTGGTTAATGAAGGCAAAGGGAAAAGCGGCGAAGAAATCCTAATTTTAATATAGCCAAATAAATACAGACCTATGGATATGGACAAAATGCCGGAAGGCATGGATCACAGTAAAATGCACAAAAGCCATGACCCGCATATGGGGATGTCGGAGCATGACCATCATGCGATGATGATCGCTGATTTTAAAAAGCGGTTTTATGTAGTGCTGGTATTGACCATCCCGGTGATGTTATTGTCTATGCAAATTCAGCAATGGATGCACCTGGACATTAGCTTCAACGGTTCATCCTATGTGCTATTTGCTTTAGCTTCTGTCGTATTTGTTTACGGCGGCTGGCCATTTCTAAGTGGCTGGATGAGCGAAATGAAGGCTAAAAATCCGGGGATGATGACCCTGATCGGATTTGCCATCACGGTAGCCTACGCCTACAGCGCGGCCACGGTATTTGGACTAAAGGGCATGGATTTCTTTTGGGAACTGGCTACCCTGATCCTGATCATGCTATTGGGGCATTGGATAGAAATGCGGTCGGTGATGGGCGCGTCAAATGAACTGGAATTATTGGTTCAGTTGATGCCCGCCGATGCGCACATGGTCATGGGCGATCAAATTCATGATGTAAAAACCGATACCTTAAAGGAGAACGATGTTATTTTGATAAAGCCGGGAGAAAAAGTTGCGGCCGACGGAATTATACTGGAGGGTGAAAGTTATTTGAATGAATCCATGCTGACCGGGGAATCCAAGCCGGTACAAAAAGTAAAGGGTGATAAAGTTATTGCCGGTTCTATCAACGGCAATGGCTCCTTTAAAGTTATGGTGTCCCATGCCGCCAAAGATTCCTATCTATCGCAAGTGGTTAAACTGGTAGATGATGCGCAAAAGTCAAAATCACAAACGCAGCTATTAGCCGATACTGCAGCCAAATGGTTAACCGTGATCGCCTTGGTAACCGGCATCGGCACTTTTCTTTACTGGTATTTAACCGGCCAAACTTTAGCTTTCGCGATGGAGCGAATGGTGACTGTTATTGTAATTTGCTGTCCCCATGCGTTAGGGCTGGCGGTGCCCTTAGTGGTTGCCAAATCAACTGCGTTGTCGGCAAAACATGGCTTACTGATCAAGAACAGGACGGCATTTGAAAACTCCCGCAAGATCACCACCATTGTGTTCGATAAGACCGGTACGCTTACTGTTGGTAAATTTGAAGTATCAAAGATTGTGCTGTTGGATAAAGGAGTGGACGAAAAAGAGCTTATCCGTTTAGCATCGGCACTCGAACAAAACTCAGAACACCCTATCGCTACCGGTATCTTGCAAAAAGTAAAGGATTTAAAGATCACTATTCCGAAGGCAGAAAACTTTAAAGCCATCACTGGTCAGGGCGTTGAGGCTACGGTAGCAGGTAAAAAAATCAGGGTGGTTAGTCCGGGCTATTTAAAAGAACACAAGTTCACTATGCCGGATGGATTTACTGCCAATGATTCGGAAACGGTCGTATTTGTACTGATCGACAAGAAACTGGTCGGATATATCGCTTTATCAGATAAGATCCGTCCCGAATCAGCGGAAGCTATCAAAACCTTAAAAGATGAAAATATCAAATCTATCCTGCTTACGGGGGACAATAATAAAGTAGCCGCCAGCGTGAGTAAGACTTTGGGTATGGATAGTTATATCGCCGAAGTACTACCGCATCAGAAGCTGGAGAAGATAAAAGAATTGCAAGGCAAAGGCGAGTTTGTAGCGATGACCGGCGATGGTGTAAATGATGCGCCTGCACTTGCCCAGGCGGATATTGGAATCGCCGTAGGATCGGGAAGCGATATCGCCGCAGAAACCGCGGGAATCGTTTTGGTGAACAGTAATCCCAAGGACATTGTCAGTTTGATCTTGTTTGGCAAAGCGACCTATCGGAAGATGGTCCAGAACCTGGCATGGGCGACCGGCTATAATATAATCGCTTTGCCATTGGCTGCAGGTGTACTTTACAATCAGGGTATTGTACTGAGCCCGGCAGCAGGGGCAGTTTTAATGACCGTCAGTACCGTCGTCGTAGCGATTAATGCCAGCTTGTTAAAAGTAAAAATTTAGTACAATAGGATATAAATTTTTAACGAAATTATATAAATTCGATCCAACTGTTCCCGGTATCTTAGCGTCATAATAAGCGCATGAAATCTATAGCTGTTTTTCTTATCCTGAATATCTTGCTGTTATCCTCGTTTTCGGGTATGACGAACGGCTATTCCGGAAAAACGACATGCTGCATGGAAAAAATGCAGAAAGAGTGCTGCAAACACTCAAAGCACGATTCTTCGGATGATTGCGCGAAAGGCAACTGTAACGCGATGCTGTCCTGCGGAACCTGCGGGTTTGTGATTACTGCACCTGTTTCTATTTCACCCGCCATTTTTATTTTAAGTAGCAAGGCCGTCCCCCCTTTCGAAATAGGCGAATTATCGGACTACCACGGCAACGGCTGGAACCCGCCGAAAGCTTAATAATTATTGCTGAAACCCGTCAGTCTAAGATTGACCAATCCATTAATTATTAATCTTTAAAATTCAAAATCATGAAAAAGTTCCTTTTCATCACTATGGTGATGCTATTATCTGTTATATCTATTACTTATGCCAATACCCCTTGCTGCAACAGCAAAATAACCTGCTCCAAATGTGCGAAAGGCTGCGGGCCTAACTGCAAGGATTATTGCAGCAAGACTTGTAAGGATTCCGGCGAATGCAAGACTAAATGTAAACTATAAGTAGATTATGAGCCGCTCCCTAACCGGGCGGCTCTGTTTACCTCTCTTTAATTAAAATATAAATCGTAATTTAGATTCGTGAAACGCACCGCACTATTATTGTTAACGGCTATTTATCTTTTATCCCTTGTGGGTATTGGGATAAGCCGTTTTTATTGCTGCGGTAAACTTGCTTCTGTAACGCTGACCTTTGCTTCTGCAGATCATGCCGATAAGGATAATTGCTGTAAACATGAAAGCAAAAGTTTCAAGGTAAAGGACAGCCATGTTACGGTTACCACGACCGTTTTAAGTCCGTCCATGCCAGCCTTATTACCACACCCTGTTTACCAGGCCGCTGTTAATATGATAGCAGAGGAAGTTGTTCATATTGGTTATCATGCGAACGCCCCGCCAGGGAGCACTGAAATACCGATCTATGCCCTCAACTGCGCCTACAGGATCTGACCCTGTACTTTTCTTTGCGCGTACTTTCTGTACCTGACTATTATTGCCTTGTAATCCATCTTAATTCTTAACCCCGTATAGGTTTTGCCTATGCTAATTTATTCATTTTTTAATTTTTAAACTCATGAAAAAAGTAATGCTGATGGCTGTTGCCATCCTGTTTTCTGCCGCGACTGTTTTTGCTGCGAATTCAATCATTCCAGCTTCCGACACCACTCAAACGAAAAAGGTAAAACCAGCCCCTAAAGTACAATACACCTGTACCATGCATCCGGAAGTATTGAGTGACAAACCCGGTAAATGCCCGAAATGCGGTATGACCCTGGTTAAAAAGGTTGATGCCAAAAAGAAACCGGCAGCAAAAATGAAAATGTAATTCATTCAGCCCCGCCATTTGCGGGGCTGATTAAAGTAATTAGGATGATTAATCAATTGATAAGCCTGTCCTTAAAAAACAGGTATCTCGTACTACTGGCGGCCATAGGGCTTTTTGCCTGGGGCGTTTACGCGGTCCGTGAAAACCCTATCGATGCCATTCCCGACCTGTCGGAGAACCAGGTGATCGTATTTACCGAATGGCAGGGCCGCAGCCCGCAGGTGATGGAAGACCAGGTAACTTACCCGCTGGTGAGTAACCTACAGGGCATCCCAAAAGTCAGGGCCATCCGGGCGACCTCCATGTTCGGGATGAGTTTTGTTTATATCGTATTTGAGGATAAAGCCGATGTGTATTGGGCACGGAGCCGGGTACTGGAAAGGCTGAATTATGCGCAGCGTTTATTACCGCAGGGCATTACGCCAACGCTGGGGCCGGATGGTACGGGTGTGGGTCACATTTTGTGGTACACGCTGGATACCAAAACCATGGATTTGGGCGAACAGCGGGCCTTGCAGGATTGGTATGTAAAACTGGGTTTGCAAACGGTGCCGGGGGTAAGTGAAGTGGCTTCCTTCGGCGGTTTTGAAAAGCAGTACCAGGTCACCATTGATCCCAATAAACTCAACTATTATCGTATCCCGCTCTCACAGGTGCTCAAATCCATCAAAAGCAATAACAACGATGTAGGCGGGCGCAAGTTTGAAATGAACGGAACGGGTTACATAGTCCGTGGCCTCGGTTATATCAAAAGCCTGACTGATGTAGAAAATATCTCCGTCGGCGTTAACAATACCATTCCGGTTAAGATCAAAGATGTGGCTACGGTTCAAATGGGCGGCGACGAGCGCCTGGGTATTTTTGACCGCAATGGGAACGGTGAAGCAGTCGGCGGTATCGTAGTGATGCGCTATGGCGAAAATGCGGACAAAGTGATCCATGCCGTCAAAGCTAAAATGGCGGATATTCAAAAAGGCTTGCCTGCGGGCGTTAGCTTTAAGATCGCTTATGACCGCAGCGAACTCATCGAAAATGCCATTGGTTCGGTCAAACATACGCTTATCGAAGAAATGATCACCGTGTCTATTATTGTGATCCTGTTCCTATTGAGTATCAAAAGCGCATTAAGCATTATTATACAAATACCCATTACTATCGCCGCCAGCTTTATTTTACTCAACGCCTTTGGCATTTCCTCTAATATCATGTCATTAACCGGTATCGCTTTAGCCATTGGGGTGATCGTCGACAACGGTATTGTGATGGTCGAAAACTCGCATAGGAATTTATCCATTGCCCAAGAAAAAGAAAAGTCATGACCACAGCAGAACGAATAAAAATCATAGAAGCATCCTGCAAGCAGGTCGGCCGTGGTGTATTCTTTTCCACGCTCATCATCGTCGCTTCCTTCCTGCCTGTATTTTTACTGGAAGGACAGGAAGGCAAATTGTTTGGACCATTAGCCTGGACAAAGACATTTATATTGGCCATTGATGCCATACTGGCGGTAACGCTGGCACCTGTGCTGATCTCGTTTTTTTTGAAAGGGAAATTAAGGACAGACGACCACAACCCGTTAAACCGGGGACTGGAAAGAATTTACCGGCCCGTACTCGATTGGTGTGTCACCTGGCGTAAAACCACCATCGGCATCAATATCATTGCGCTGCTGATCAGCATACCCTTATTGCTTTCTTTAGGAAGTGAGTTTATGCCGCCATTGGATGAGGGAACGATCCTGTTTATGCCGGTTACCCAGCCGGATGTTTCCAATGCCCAGGCGAAACAATTATTACAGGTACAGGATAAGATCATCAAAAGCATACCCGAAGTAGCCAATGTATTAGGCAAGGCCGGCAGGGCCAATACCGCTACCGACAATTCACCTATCAGCATGACCGAAACAATTGTCTTGTTAAAGCCTAAAAGCGAATGGCGAGCCGGTATCAAAAAAGAAGATATTATCGATGAACTGAATGCCAAACTACAAATTCCCGGTGTAGTAAATGGCTGGACACAGCCTATTATCAATAGGATCAATATGCTCTCTACCGGTATCCGTACCGACGTAGGTTTAAAGATCTACGGGCAGAACCTGGATACGATCAACGTTTTGGCCACCCAAATGAAACAAGCTTTGGTTGGCTTAAATGGTGTAAAGGACTTATACGTTGACCCGATCACCGGTGGCAAATATTTGGATATTCAAGTAAATAAAGATGCTATCGGCAGGTACGGTTTGAGTGTGGATGATGTGAACGAGGTAGTCGAAAGCGCATTAGGCGGTATGAATTTGACCACGACCGTAGAGGGCAGGCAACGTTTCAGCGTGAATGCCCGGCTGGCGCAGGATTACCGCAACAATCTGGAAGCGATTAAACGCACGCTGGTACAAACCATGAATAACGGGCCGATACCCTTGTCATCGGTAGCCGATATCAAGATCAGCGATGGCCCGGCCATGATCCAGTCGGAAAATGCCCTATTGCGCGGTACGGTATTGTTTAATGTGCGTGACCGTGATCTGGGAAGCACGGTGAAGGAAGCGCAGGATAAACTCAACAGCCTCGTTAAAACCCTGCCTAAGGGATACTATATCGAATGGAGTGGTCAGTACGAGAACCTGATCCGTGCAGAGCACACGTTAAAAATGATATTACCCATTGTACTCATCATCATTTTCGCGTGCCTTTATTTCGCTTTTCATTCCATACGCGAAGCGTTCTTCAGTTTGATAAGTATTCCGTTCGCGTTGATCGGCGGAGCTTATATGGTGTACTTCTTTGGGGTGCATTTATCGGTTGCAGTAGCGGTCGGCTTTATCGCACTATTTGGTATCGCCGTGGAAACAGGTATCGTGATGGTGATCTATTTGAATGATGCCATGCAGCAATTAGTCGCTTTAAAAGGCAACTCTAAGGAAACCATCACTAAGGAAGATTTGAGGCTTTATGTGATGAACGGCGCGGTGAAACGTTTACGGCCTAAATTGATGACCGTCTGCGTGGCTCTGTTTGGTTTGGTGCCGGTGCTTTGGGCAACCGGGACAGGCAGTGATGTGATGCTGCCAATCGTACTGCCGATGATCGGTGGGGTATTAACTTCTTCCACGCATATTTTACTGGTTACGCCTTTGATCTTTTTGATGGTCAAGGAATACGAGTTAAAGAAATACGGCAAGCTGGAAGTATTAGAGGTAAAGGAATAATGAAAAAATATCAGATCATATTAACAGGTTTACTATGTGCTGCAACATTTGCAAGCGCGCAACGCCTGCCTTTAGACAGCGTTTTGTCCCGCGTAGCCACTAACCCGGCCTTGCTGTCTTATGATGCCAAAGGGAGTGCGCTGGATGCTTACGCGACCGGGGCAAAAAGCCTGGATGCGCCGAAAATCAACGCGGGACAATATCAGGTACCTTATCAAATCAATCCTAATGGCGGTGCATTTATGATCCAGGCGGAGCAAATGTTTACCAATCCTGCCAAACTTCGGGCTAAGGAAGAATATATGAAAGGCTTATCCAACGTCACAAAGGAAGATAAGAATTACCTGAAAAATCAATTGATCGCGCAAGCCAGGCAATACTACTATGAACGGGTGGTACTGGAGAAGAAGTTGGTGCAATTGCAGAACACGCAAAACCTGCTGACATATATGCTGAAAGATGCCAATATCCGGCTGACCTACGGCAAGGAAAAACTGCCCAATATTTATAAAGTCAAGGCCGACCTGTTCGAATTGGATAATTCCCGTGAACAATTGAATAATGAGATTAGTCAAAGGAACATCATGCTCAACACGCTAATGAACCAGGCGCAGTCAACAACATTTACCGTCGATACTACTATTGTGATAAATGATTACGAAACCAATAGCACCGATACTGCAAAACTGGCCGGTGCGCGAAGCGATATCAAAAGTATCAACCGTAACATCGAACTACAGCAACTGAATTCGCAAATGGAGTACGCCAAACGCAAGCCGGATTTCGGGATACAGGCCGGGCACATGCAAAGTTATGGCGGTATGGCCAACCAATATATTTTAATGGGTTCGGTTACCATTCCTATTGTACCCTGGGCATCCAAAGAATACAAAGCGAACCTAAAGGGCATCCGCTACGAAGTTCAGGAATTGCAACAAAAGAAACTGGATATCCTGAACCAGGCACAGGGGCAATTAGCACGGTTAAGAACGGATATGAGCAGTAAAAAACGGCAACTGAAGAACTATAACCAAAACATCATTCCCGCCCTGCAAAATACCTATAAAACTTCTTTACAGGCTTACGAACAGAATACCGGCGATCTGCCATCCGTGCTGGACGGGATAAAAAGTTTGCAATTGGCAAGAATGGCGGCACTGGACCGCTTACAGGAATTATTAACCTTACAGGTCGCATATGAAAGGGAATATGAAAAGTATTAAGATGCTCCTCTTATCATTAGCCGTAATGCTGGTGGTAAGCGCCTGTGAAAATAAAAAACCTGTGACGGTTACAAACGCGTCGGAAATCGATGTAAAATATACCTGCCCGATGCACCCACAGATCATGGAAGACCATCCGGGTAGCTGTCCCATCTGTGGGATGACTTTGGTAAAGAAGTCAGGCCAGGCCAGCGAAGGTGCCGGGATAAGTCTGAATACGGTTTTACAACCGGTTAACGGTAACGTTATTTCTTCCGTTGGCTCGATTACGCCTGTAGAGAAAGTAACGTCTACCGAAATTTTGGCGGATGGTTATTTAGATTTTGATACCCGCACCTTCAATAATATCGCTTCCCGTTTTTCCGGCCGTATCGAAAAGTTGTATGTTAAATACGCTTTTCAGGAAATCCATGCCGGGCAGCGCATTTTCGATATATATAGCCCTGATCTGGTAACGGCGCAACAGGATTTGCTCTATCTGACCACACATTCGGCGCAGGAAATGGAATTGATCAATGCAGCCCGGCAAAAGCTTTTATTGTTAGGTATGACCTTGACCCAGGTTAACCAGGTGATTAAAAGAGGCAAAGCGTTTTATAGTATCCCGGTCTATAGCACTTATGAGGGTCATGTGCATGATGTAGCGCATAGCCAAATGCCGGACGCTGTGACAACAGAAACACCAACCGACTTTACAAATAATTCTCCCTTAGCCATTAAGGAGGGTATGTACGTTACCAAAGGTCAAACACTTTTCAATGTGGTTAACCCGCATCGCTTATGGGCGATCATTAAAGTTAGCCAGTCGCAGGCAGGCACCTTAAAGTTAAATCAAGCCGTTAAACTGACGTTGCCGGATATGCCTGGTAAGCAAATAGAAGGAAGGGTAAATTTCATCGAACCTGTTCTGCAGGTTGGTGATAAAACCACCAGCATCAGGGTATATGTCGATAATATGGATCATGAATTAAAAGTAAACGCTTTGGTTAAAGCGAGTATTCAAACCGGCACTGTCAAAGCTTTGTGGATATCTAAAACAGCCCTGCTTGATCTCGGTAACACCAAAGTGGTATGGTTAAAGCAGGGTGCATTATTTAAAGCGCATGAGGTTAATACCGGGCTTACAAGCGGTAACGACATACAAGTAACCAAAGGATTGTTAGCCACGGACAGCCTGGCGGTCAATGCCCAATATTTATCAGATAGCGAAAGCTTTATTAAAACCAAAGGAAATGAATAAGCTCATTTACATACTATTGTTGTTTACCGTATCTGTTACGGCCTGTAAGCAAAAGCCCAGACCAATTGTTAACCAGCAAAACAAAGTCTATTACACCTGTTCCATGCACCCGCAAGTGCATGAGGAGCATGATGGTAACTGCCCGATCTGCGGGATGAAATTGATCAAAGTAGAAACGACCGATGCTGCCAGTGCCAATACGATCACATTGAACGCAACACAAATGCAGCTGGCCGGCATACAAACCGACACGATAAGGGAAGAAAACACGGGCAGCGAAAAAACGCTGACCGGCACTGTTACGACTAATGAAAACACCGCAGCGGAGTTCAGCGCCAGGTTAGCCGGGCGGGTACAGCAATTGTTTGTACGGGCTATTGGCGAAAAGGTAGCGATAGGCCAGCCGGTCTATTCACTTTATAGTGAAGATCTACAGGAAGCAGAAAAAGAATACCTGTTGGCTAAACAGCAGCAAAAGGTATTACATAACCCCGATGTGGATTACAACCAACTGATCAACGCGGCAGAAAATAAATTGAAATTATGGGGGTTGTCTACATCACAGATCAAAACCCTGGCATCAACGCAGAAGGTATCTGCCACCACAATCATATTAAGTAATGTTGCGGGTACGATAAGTGACATCGCAATACATGAGGGCGACTATATTACTGAAGGTATGACCATATTAAAAACCCAGGGGTTAAACAGCCTTTGGGTGGAAGCGCAGCTTTATGCGAGTGAAACTGCCCATTACAAAGTGAACGATGCGGTCAATGTTTCGCTGCCTGATCTTGTCGGTACCATTATCAAAGGCAAAGTGGAATTTATCAATCCGGAATTATCGGACGCATCCAAAATAGATCTGATCAGGATAAGTATTCCGAACCCGGAAGGTTTGGTCAGGCCAGGTATGCTGGCTTATATTGCAGTAGGTGGTGGCGATAACCGTTCTTTAGCGGTACCTTCTTCAGCGATCCTGACCAATGGTAAAGGCAGCATCGTTTGGGTTAAAAACACGAATGGCAGTTTTTCGCCCAGAATGATCAAAACTGGCTCAGGCAATCAAAGCTATTCGTCTGTATTGTCGGGCTTAAATGCTGGTGATGTGGTCGTTACAAATGGCGCGTATTTACTCAATAGCGAGGCCATTTTTAAAAACGGTAGCGACCAAATGGCGGGAATGAAGATGTAATGTTTTTGAATTAACCTTCAACAAGCTTTCTGCACCTGCCGTTAATGATATTGGAATTATCAGAGGCAGAAACTCCCATCGGCAATGAGGGTTTCTGCTTACCATTTTCATTTGCCACCACACAAGCCGGATGTTTAATAGCAAAATACCCTATTTGATTTTTATCCGTTTACTTTTTACCTCACCGCTCAAAACCTTGTTAATATCATCATAGCTATAGTAAAGAATCCCGCCGATCTTTGTAAAAGGTATCGTGCCGTTATCCCTTAATGTTTGAAGTGTATTGTCGGATATTTTTAAAAGATTCTTTACCTGGTAGGTCTTTAGCCATTTTTTCGGCTGTTCAAAAGATTGGCCTAATAACCCGCTGATTTGATTGAGCAGGTTTTTTCCAAATTCCTGCAAATCCTCTTTAGTGATGATTTCTGCTGCCATAGCTTTAATTTATTTTTAGTTCTTTTCAGTTGATAACAAGTGAGCGATTTTCATAAAATCAGCAAACTGATACAAATTTGGTTGAAACAAGATTAAATTATATCCGAGTTTATCCGAGTCGGATGCAAACTTTTTCTAAAAGCTTTCTTTAATCTGTAAGGTAAAGTTGAGTCTGATTTGAATTGTGCCCGCAGTGCGGGCACAATTTGATATGTCAAGAAAACTCTAATTGTGTACGCGGTGCGTACATAATTGAAATAGAGGTAATGTTATCACATTGACGTAGGGCAAAGGATCGATATTTAACTGCTGTTTATAACTTTGATATCACAGATCTGATGTCAAATCCAATATATATTGGTGGAAATGAATCACGCACACAGTGTGTGCGTGATTGTAATGAAAGACGTTTTTAATGGCAAGATTATCTCAAATATTATTGTAAATGAATTGTGCACACACTGTCTGCACAATTCATTTTATTCATTCTCCTTATCCTTTTGTTTAAGAATTTCATTGTGGATTTCTTGGGATAACTGCTCCGCGGTAGGTAGGTAAAGCTGATATTTACTTGCAAAAATATTGCTCTTTTCCGGCAAAGTAAATTTTACCACCGTATCGTTTTTTTCCAGGCACAGCAAAATGCCGACCGTAGGACTTTCATGGGTTAGCTTTTCAATCCGATCATAATAATTAACATACATCTGCAATTGGCCAAGATCACCGTGCGTTATCTTGTGGGTTTTTAGTTCAATGATAACAAAGCATTGTAGCAACCGGTTATAGAATACCAGATCAACAAAAAAATCATCGCCATCAAGATGAATTCGTTTTTGCCGTGCTACAAAAGAAAAACCGTTACCCAACTCCAGCATGAATTCCTGCAGGTGTGTTATCAGCGCAGATTCAAGGTCTTTCTCGAAGTAGGCAGCTTCCGGTTTCAAGCCTAAAAATTCAAGGACCATTGGATCTTTTATGATCGATTTAGGCTCTGTAGGCTGGTTTTCGTTCCTGGCCACAGAAAGGACTGCTTCTTTATCTGTACTTAGTAAAAGTCGCTCGTAAAGTTGACTACTAATTTGCCGGTCCATTTGTCTGGAAGTCCAATTGTTTTTAACGGCTTCTTCTAAATAGAACTCCATCCTTTTTTCATCGCTTAAGCTTAATAAGGATTTATAATGTGTCCATGTCAATTGTGTCCGCAGTGCGGACACAATTGGGAACCTTCGATAAAACTGACGAAAACGGTTGAGATTTCTTGAAGCAAATCCATCTCCAAACTGAGGCTGTAGTTGATCGGCAAGATACCCAATTAAGCGTTCACCATAGATCGCTCGTTCGAGGCCATGCTGTTCTTCTTCAAAAATTCTTTTACCGATATGCCAATACATGATCACACGTTCATGATCTACGGCGCGGACTGCTGATTCTCTGGCTTTATTTATAATCGACTGAAGATCGTTTATAATTGATTCATTTAAATTCATACTAATTCCTCCTCTGCTAATTCTTCTGTTACCTCTTGTTCCTTTAACCTTGTCTTTAAAGCGTGCATATCGCGGTTAACCTTTTTATCCTTCATCTTCGCATAGATCTGGGTCGTGGTCAATTTTGTATGTCCAAGCATTTTGCTGACTGTTTCCAATGGGACATCGTTCTCCAGCGTAACAGTAGTGGCAAACGTGTGCCGGGCAATGTGCGTGGTTAAAACTTTGGTAATGGAAGCGAGGTCACCGATCTCCTTCAAATAGGCGTTCATCTTCTGGTTACTTTTAACGGGGAACAATTTGTTCAGTACGGTTCTGCAATTATGATCCCTATATTTCTCTATAAGTGCTATGGCCTGAGGTATCAGCGGAACGTTTGCGGTCACATAGGTTTTTGTCCGCTGTGTTTTGATCCAGGCAACCTGGTCTTTTCCTATATGGATGTGCTGTGGCGTGAGCTTTTCAATATCGACAAAAGCATAACCCGTATAGCAGCAAAATAAAAAGGTGTCCCTGACTTCTTCCAGTCGCTTGATCGTAAATGGATGATTGGCGAGTTGATGGATCTCCTCCCATTCCAATTCTTCCCGATGGACTTTTTTATAAGTACACTTGAACAAATTAAACGGGTTCGTCCTGATCCACCCATGGTTGAACGCCAGGTTAACCACCTTTTTAAGATTCTTCATATACCGCATGGCGGTATTGTGTTCAATTCCATCTTCGGTCTTCAGATACATTTCAAATCCTGTGACGAACGCATAGTCAATGGACTCCAGGTAGATGTCAGACTTCTTAAATCTGTGCTGTATATAATCTGATGTTTTCGACCGGACCGTATTGTACTTGGTCAGTGTGGCTTTTACAAAGTCCTTCCCTACCAGTTCTTCGACGTTTTTATTGTGCTCATCAAATACTTCCAGCAACATGCGCTGAGGAGTATCGTCGCCAGCATATCGTTGTTTGATCTTTTCAGCGGTTATGAAATCATCGGTTTGTTTAAGATCCATAAAGGCTGCATGGATGTCATTGTTTACCGTAATAATTTCTTTGTTGATTTGCTTTACTTCCGGTCCGGAGCCTTTTACGAACCCAGTCTCCGGGTCCCATTTGCCTGGCTCGACTTTGCGACCCATTGAAATTTCCGCTCTTTTCCCCAGGTAAGTGATCCTTGCATAAAGGGGAAAATTGCCTTTTGCATCTGTTTTTCTTTTGTCAGCCCAGATGAGAACTGAGAACCTTTGTGTACTTTTCATACTACATTGATTTTAAATTGTTTAAGAGCATTAATTTTGAATTCAAATGAGCCTTTTTGAGGTCATTTATCCGTATTAATTGCTTTAAAATCAACTGTTTACCTTGTTATTCGGTGACCTAAATCTAAACTTCTAAAAAGGTCACCGATTAAGGCACTTTTCATCGAAAATTAGATCGCGTCCCAAAAGGACCAGAACCCTCGACCCCATATCAATGAGGTCATTTGAGGCGCTTTGATATCAACCGAAATCCAGGTGTTCCAAGTGTCAGAAATTTGCGTAGTTTTGAGGTGTTTTAAGCCTTGATTTTACTATTCTAATCAATTGAATACCATTTAGTTAACGTTAATTTGAGACTAAATTAGTGATTAGAAACAGGTCGCCGAATAGGTCACCTGGGTGAGTCATAAATCCTGAGGTTTTATGCGGTTTTTTGAGCAAAAAAAAACGCTTAAACCATTTTGATTTAAGCGTTTTAAAGAGCGTTGAGACTCTTTTAGCGGAATGGACGGGACTCGAACCCGCGACCCCATGCGTGACAGGCATGTATTCTAACCAGCTGAACTACCACTCCGTTTGGGATTGCAAATATACGCTTCGCTTTTTATTACACAAGATGTTTTTTCAAAAAAATGATAAAACGCAAATAATCAGCGCATTATCTATTTAAGTCCACTTTTTGTCCACTGTTGTACATTTTGCCTATTTTTAAACACATTGTGCTTAAAACAGTACACCGGCTGTCTATTTTAACAGAATAGTGTACACCCTGCATACAACTTCGGGCTATATTTTAATATATACCCCTAAAAAATCCGGATAAAGAGACATCAAAGTAGTAGCAAACTTTGCGCAAAGTTTCAATCCTAATGTCAATTTTCCCCGATTCTAACCGGGCTATATTAATATTGGTATCAGAATAAAACTTCTCTTGCGTTACCTGATTTTGCCTGCGTAGCCGCTTAATTTGAAGCGAAATTTTACGTTTAAAGGCATTATCAGAGTTGTCAAGATATTCAAAATCAGTTAATAGCATAGTATAGCGACATTATAGGTTAATAGCTAAACAAATAAAAATTTAACTTACATAAAGGCTAAAGTAGTATAAAATTAGCAAAAAGTTATTTTTAAATTCTGACGAATAAGTCCTTGCCGCTATTGATTTATGGCAATACATTTGTTATGTCATATGTCAGAAGGCCCTGCATATACCTATGAAACCTTTATAAAGGAGCCGACGTATAAAAGTTGAATTCTCAGACACCCAAGCTGAGGTTTATTTGTTCTTTGTTTTGGGTTTAATCAATAGTTTAAATTAATTAGGGGAAAGGGAGCTTCAAAAGAGCTCTCTTTTTTTTGGTCTGATTTTTTGCTATGCGTGCATAATACTTCTATATTTACCGCATAACTTTTATATATGTATTTCGACTTTTCCGAAGAACAATTAATGATACGCCAGGCTGCGCGCGATTTTGCACAAACCGAGTTAAAACCCGGTGTAATAGAGCGCGACGAGCATCAGAAATTCCCCGCCGAGCAGGTTAAGATGATGGGCGAGTTGGGTTTTTTAGGGATGATGGTATCGCCGCAATATGGTGGCAGTGGTATGGACGCCATATCATATGTGCTGGTAATGGAAGAACTGTCTAAGATAGACGCCTCGGCATCGGTTGTGGTGTCGGTAAACAATTCATTGATCTGTTACGGATTGGAAAAATATGCCAACGAGGCGCAAAAACAAAAATATTTGGTCCCGTTAGCCAAGGGTGAGGTAATAGGTGCATTTTGCTTGTCGGAACCCGAAGCGGGATCAGACGCTACGGCGCAACATACCACTGCTATTGACATGGGCGACCACTACCTGTTAAATGGTGTAAAAAACTGGATAACCAATGGCAACTCTGCCTCTACTTATTTAGTTATGGCGCAAACCGACGCCGCCAAACGCCATAACGGTATTAATGTCTTAATTGTTGAAAAAGGCATGGAAGGCTTTACTGTAGGAGCCAAAGAAAACAAAATGGGTATCCGTGGGTCCGACACGCATTCACTTCACTTTACGGATGTTAAAGTGCCTAAAGAAAATCGCATTGGCGAAGAAGGCTTCGGGTTTAAGTTTGCCATGACTACTTTAGAGGGTGGCCGCATAGGTATTGCGGCGCAGGCCCTGGGCATAGCGTCGGGCGCTTATGAGCTGGCTTTAAATTATGCTAAAGAGCGCAAGGCCTTCGGCAAATCAATAGCCGACCTGCAGGCCATACAGTTTAAACTGGCCGATATGGCTACCGAAATTGAAGCCGCGCGCTTGCTGTGTTTAAAAGCCGCCTGGCTAAAAGACAATGACCAACCCTATGGCAAAGCCAGCGCCATGGCTAAAGTCTTTGCATCAGAGACGGCTATGAAAACCACTATAGAGGCGGTACAAATTCATGGCGGCTACGGCTTTGTGAAAGAATACCATGTTGAGCGTTTAATGCGCGATGCTAAAATAACCCAGATCTATGAGGGCACTTCTGAAATTCAACGCATTGTCATATCACGTGATGTGTTGAAATAATAAGCTGATTTTATTTATGTTTGATAACAACAAATTTTATCTGCTATGAAAATCCGGTCGTTATTGGGCTTATTGGCCTTAACTTTTACATACAGTTCGTTTGCGCAAACCACACTTCAATCGGGCATTTGGCGCGGCGTAACTAAAACCGACAAGGGTGTTGAGATCCCGTTTAATTTTGAGGCGATAACCATATCAGGCCGTACCATACTTGCGGTAATGAATGGAGTCGAGCGTATTAAAATAACCGATATTAAATATAAAGGCGATTCTGTATTTATCCGAATGCCCCTGTTTGACTCTGAATTCAGGGTAAAGCGCGTCGGCGGCAACCTTGTTGGCAAATGGACCAAAAACCTGGGCACCAAATATGTTACGATGGCTTTTACTGCTACGCCGAACACGCCATGGCGGTTTAAAACTCCACAGAAACCTGCAGCTAATATCACAGGTCGATACTCCGTCCCTTTTGGCAAGGCGCCAAAGCAGGATATGACGGTTGGCGAGTTTAAGCAGATTGGCTCAAAACTTACGGGCACTTTCCTTTCAACCACCGGCGATTACCGCTATTTAGAAGGTGTTGTTACCGGCAATGATGTGTACCTGTCATGTTTTGACGGCGGACACGATTATCTGTTTACCGCTAAAATTGCCGGTAATAGATTAGTTAACGGTAAGTTTTATGCTAACCTAAGCAGCGTTGATGATTGGAGCGGCATTAAAAACCCAAATGCAAAACTGCCTGACGCTTATTCATTAACATCGCTTAAACCGGGCTATAAAAAACTGGCTTTTACTTTTAAAGACGTTAATGGCAAAAAGGTATCGTTACGCGACGTTCGCTATAAAAACAAGGTGGTCATTGTACAGATCCTGGGCTCGTGGTGCCCTAACTGTATGGACGAGACGGCCTACATGATAAATTATTACAAAAAATTCCATTCAAAAGGTGTTGAGGTTATTGGTTTGGCTTATGAACGCACTACCGATCAGGCTAAATCAAAACGCACCGTTAAACAATTAATAAATCGCTTTAGCATACCCTACCCGGTATTGTTAACAGGCTATACACCTGCCAAAGGCGACCCGGCTAAAAGCTTGCCGATGATGAAGGACGTACTGGGCTTCCCTACCACTATCATCATTGATAAAAAAGGCGATGTACGTAAAATACATACCGGCTTTAGCGGCCCTGGAACCGGCGAACATTATACAGATTTTATAACCGAGTTTGAACGCCTGACGCTCCATATGCTTGATGAGCGGAGTTAACACAAACAAAAAGCCCCCGACAAGCCGGGGGCTTTTTTGCTTTATTTAGCTGCTGTAACTGCGGTCGTTTTCATCATATCTCTCGTACTCTCAGCTAAGCGGATAAACTCGGCACGGTAACCGTTATCGTCATCGCCTTTGGCTTTTTTGGCCATGGATATTACCTGTTCAAATTTGGAGTCTTGTTTAAACTGCGAGTCGCGCAGCAACATCCCATACTCGGCTACAGCGGCGGCAAACCTGAAATCGTTCGATGTATTGTCCGGACTAAGCGGTTTAGCATTAACTACTGCCGATTCCATTTTGCTTGCATCGCTATCAGGCTGTTTGTAGCGAAACTTGATGGTCATTAATTCGGGCGAGTTATTTGCCTTAGCCACCGCATCTGTTTTTTGATATTTAAGCGGATCAACACTTCCGGAAAAACTATCTTTCACCCCTACCGGGATTATCTCGTACAAAGCGGTTACGGTATGCCCAACGCCCATATCGCCGCCCAGTTTGGTATCGTTATTAAAATCCTCTTTAGCCATCAGGCGGTCCTCATAACCTAACAAACGATAAGCCTGTACTTTGCCGGGGTTAAACTCTACCTGTAGCTTTACATCTTTTGCCACTGTAAACAGCGTACCGCCAAACTCGGTAACCATTGATTTTGTGGCTTCGGTAATGTTATCAATGTATGCATAGTTACCATGCCCCTTATCTGCTAACAACTCCATTTTGCTGTCCTTATAATTACCCATGCCAAAACCAAGTATTGAAAGGCTAACACCCGATCCGCGCTCATCCTCTATCAACTCTTTCATGTCTTTATTAGTTGATGGGCCTACATTAAAATCGCCATCGGTAGCTAATATTATGCGGTTATTGCCTTTTTTCAGGAAGTTTTTCTTCGCTATATCATAAGCCATCATAATACCCGCGCCGCCTGCTGTGCTGCCGCCCGCACCCAACTGATCAATGACATCTTTAATCTTTTGTTTATCACTGGCCGGGGTCGACTCCAGCCTAACACCAACCGAGCCTGCATAAACAACAATAGCAACATTATCGATTGGCCTTAACTGGTCTACAAGCATTTTCATAGAAGTTTTAACCAACGGCAATTTATTGGCCTGATCCATAGAACCCGAGACATCAATTAAAAACACCAGGTTTGATGGCGGCAGTTTATCCAGTTTTACATTTTTTGCTTTTAGTCCTATCCTAACCAATTGGTGTTGGGGGTTCCAGGGCGCGGCGGCAAGTTCTGTTTGAATTGCCACCGGTTCGCCGCTGGTCGGTTCAGGTAGGTTATATTTAAAATAGTTTATCATCTCCTCTATACGCACTGCATTTTTAGGCGGCAATTGGCCGGCGTTAATAAACCGGCGCACGTTGGCATAAGATGCCGCGTCGACATCAACAGCAAAAGTTGAGAGTGGGGTAGCTTTAGGGTCGATAAATTGGTTTTCTTTTATCCTGTTATATGATTCATCAGTGGGGTAATTTCTAATCCCTTTTAACCGCGACTGGTCGCCGTAGTCGTCAACAACCTGTATTTTTTCAAGAATATCTGCAGGCAGGTTTTTAAGGGCTTGCTGTACCGTGCCGCCGTAATACTCTTTGCCATTTAATCGGGCTTTTACGACAGTTTTTCCTTGTGTACCGATGTTGCCGTACCGATCAACCTGTAGACCCGGCATTTTTTTCAGGATCTCATCAACAGATTTGTTTTGATTTAGTGTGTAAGCGGCTGATTTATATTGAACGGTATCCACTTTAAATACTACGTTTTTAATAAGAGTTACGTTAAGTATATTACTGTTCCCCTGCGAAAGCGTGTCCGGCTTATATCCCGTTAGGCTAAAAACCAGTCTTACCTTAGTATTTGCAATTGCAATGTGGTAATGTCCCTGGGCATCTGTATAACTAATGCTTGCAGCGTTTATAGCTTTTATTTGCACACCCAACAAGGGCTTTCTATTAAAGTCAGTTACTGTTCCGCTAAGGTCGCGGCTGTTATCGCTATTAAAAGCCGTGAGGCCAATAACCGATATTAAGATCAATAAGTAGTTTTTCATAATATATTTTTTAGGATTTATGGATTTTACAGGTATGATGCATCTTATTGTTGATTTCCATAAATCATAAAAAAAAATTACTTTGTTGCTCTGCATGAACTTCCTAAAAAGCCAATCTTCTGTTATAGACATTACCGACGAAAGGCTATTGCGGGAGTATAAACAAACCGGTAATTTAAAAACGCTTGCCACCTTGTACGAAAAGTATATGCACTTAATTTATGGGGTGTGCCTAAAATATCTGGGCGACGAAGAGCAAAGCAAGGATGCGGTAATGCAAATATTTGAGGAACTGATAGTTAAAGCCGCCCGCCACGACGTTAAACAGTTTAAGCCCTGGCTATATACATTAAGCCGCAATTTTTGCCTGATGCAGTTACGGTCGGGTAAAAAGATGCAGACAGAATCTTTGCCTGACATTATGGAAATTGCCGATGATGTGCATCCTTATGAAGAACGCGAAGGCGATATGCAACTGCTGGAGCGTTGCAAAGAAAAGTTGCCGAAGGCACAAAAGATAAGCATCCACTTGTTTTATATGGATGAGCGGTGTTATAAAGAAATTGTTGATGAAACCGGGTACAGCCTTAATGAGGTTAAGAGTTATATCCAGAACGGAAAACGGAATTTAAAAATATGTTTGGAGAAGAACCGTGAGCAATAAAAGAAACGACATATCGAAAATTAACCAATACCTGCAAGGCAAGCTGGGTGCTAAAGCTATGCACCAATTGGAGCGCGATGCCCAGGATGATCCGTTTTTAATGGATGCAATTGAGGGTTATGAAGCTACCGGCAAAACGTCGGGCGATGACCTTGCTGACTTAAAAAAACAGTTAGCTAACCGTATAACCCATAAAAAGGGGCGAAGCATTTTATTATGGCGAATTTTGCCGATTGCTGCGAGTATTTTTGTAATGATCGGTGTCGGGCGCGTATTTTTAACTGATAAGCCCGCTAAGGTGAAGACTTCATTGGTAGTTTCCAAACAGACCGCGCAACCCGATAACATAGCAATTAACCCTCCTTTAATATCTAAAAAGTCGACAGACGTTGTCCCTCAAAAACTAAAACACCAAAATTTGGTAGCCGATATGGTTACTCCGCAAAGGCCGACTGTTTCAGCTAATAAGGCAATTGTTTTTAAAAGTGACACGGTAGAATATAAAGGATCTACCTATGTTGTCAATGAAAACGAAAGCATTGACAAGTTATTAAAAAAAATGGAGGGAATGCAGGTTGACAGCAATGGCTACATAGCAAAAAACGGTCAATCAAATATTCAGGTAAAGTTGAATGGTAAAGAATACGCCAGAGGTAGTGTACAACAGGCGCTAAAAAATTTACCTGCAGATATTGTAGAAAAAATACAGGTAATAGATGACTATGGCGACCAAGCCGCAAAAATAGGTGTCAAGTCTGCAATGCCTAATAAAATCTTGAACCTATCCACTCATGCCGATTCCGTTAAAAATGTTTTTAGTGTCAACAAATCTTATGGATCTCGTCAAAATCAATCTTTACAAAAACGGGATACAGGTACTCAATATTTTGGCAAAGTGACATCCAAACCCGGTTCTGCCAAACCGTCGATCAGCCTAAATAAAGATGTGCAGGATAATCCGGTTGCAACAGTAGATCCATCAACACAAAGCAGAAATACCGGTTTGTTAATTCAAAACAATTCTGGCCCTGCAGTCAAAAATGCTACGCATTATATGGTTACCGGTAAAGTAACTAATTATAAAGATGGCTCACCTATGAAGGGTGCCGTTATAAGCACCCCGGGCAAAGAGTTAGCCAAAGCCGATGTTAATGGCGCTTTCAAAATTTTAATACCTGCCGGCAATACGATAACCATTTCTTATCCGGGCTATGTCAGTAAATCAGCAAAAATCGACCGGCCTTATAATTTGATAGTTATATTAGCCGAAGATAAACGGCCTTAAAAAACGCTACGCTTTCTCCTCCCACACCATACATAAATGCAAAATTGTTTCTACAGCTTTTTGCATGTCCTGTACCGATACCCACTCCTGCTTGCCATGAAACGCGTGCTCGCCGGCGAAGATATTGGGGCAAGGCAATCCCATGAAAGATAAACGCGAACCGTCTGTACCGCCGCGGATGCTGCATAGTTTAGCGTCGAGCCCGGCACGTTTAATGGCCTCCATGCCGTATTCAACAATTTCGGGGTGTTGGTCAAGCATTACCTTCATGTTGCGGTATTGCTCTTTTACCTGTAATTCGTAAGATGAACCCGGGAAATCTTCCAACACTTCATCGGCCAGCTTCCTTAACTCGTTAGCATATCTTACCAGGTATTCCTCATCAAAAGCGCGGATTATAAAATCAATGCTCGCCTGCTCAACATGCCCCGATATCGCTACCGGGTGTATAAAGCCTTCCATTCCTTCGGTGTTTTCGGGCGATAGCTCATAAGGCAGCATGGTCACAATTATTGACGCAATTTTTAGCGCGCTTTCCATTTTACCTTTAGCGAAACCGGGGTGCGAGCTTATGCCGTTAATTATCAGTTTTGCACCATCGGCACTAAAAGTCTCGTTCTCCATATTTCCGGCGCTTTCGCCATCAATTGTATAACCAGCGTAGGCACCCAGTTTTTTAATATCAACTTTATCAACACCGCGCCCTATCTCTTCGTCGGGCGTAAACAATATTTTTATGGTGCCGTGTTTAATTTCGGGATTGTTTATCAATTCGTAACAGGCATCCATTATTTCGGCAACGCCGGCTTTGTTATCGGCCCCCAACAAAGTGGTACCGCTGGCGGTTATTACATCATTACCTATTTGATTTTTAAGATCGGGGTGTTCGCCCATCTTCAATACTTGCGAAGTATCATCAGGTAACACCAGGTCCTGGCCCTGGTAGTTTTCATGAATGATAGGTTTAACACCCTCGCCACTACAATCGGGCGAAGTATCCATGTGCGAGCAGAAACAAATTACCGGCACATTACGTTTAACCGTATTAGCGGGTATAGTGCCATATACATAACCAAATTCATCTAAGTGGGCATCGGTTACCCCAATGTGTAGCAGTTCTTCAGCTAATAATTTGCCCAGGTTTTTTTGCTTTGCTGTAGATGGGTAAGTTATAGATTCGGGATTTGATTGCGTGTCTATACTTACATAGCGCAAAAAGCGTTCTGTAACGGTAAAATGATTGATTAACCTGAGTTTCATATATTTGTTAGGATATTTGGTACGAGTTTAGCTAAGATAACTAATGTAAAGATTGATTAATATTTGGTTTTGAGAAAGCTTACCTTATTTTTTATTTTAGTATTATTAAAGTTGTCTGCCAACGCCCAGGATAGTTATAACTTTTCGCAGTTGGGTATTGGTTTCTTCGGCAGCTATAACTTCCCCTATGCCGATTTAAAGCAAGCCAATCAAGGCAAAACTTTTAATATTACCGGGTATTATAATTTAACACCTTACGTCCCCTTGGGGCTTGAAGTTCAGTTTGGCAACATTTCGGGCGGTAGTATAGTTACTGATGCTTCCAGGCGCCAATACGAGAACCATTACATGGCAGTTATTGTACATTGTGATTTTTCGCTGGGTGAAGTTATAGACTATGATGGAAATTTCTTCTTAAAATTTGCAAAGGATCTATACATTGGCACGGGCTTCGGGATGATTAACAACAAAATGGCCTTTATACAACGTACCAACCTGTTAGATCAAGGGTACCCGGTCGGTACCTATACCTTTCCGGGGCAGGATGCAAGTGCTAACTTAATAGTACCTATTCGCTTTGGATACGAGTTTAAAATATACAATGCTTATGATGAACCATTTATAGGGCTTAACATAGGTTATATCCATAACATGACATGGGGCGAGGGCTTAGATGGGTATACCGATCCGGGAAGTGGATTTAAAAACAACGCGCAAGATCAGTACCGCCAGATTGTGGTAGGCATAAAAATCAACTTCGGCACAGCCGTACCTTATACCAAACAAATAAATTAACACTTGAATATAGAAGAACTGCGCGACTATTGCCTGGGAAAACTGGGTGCAACCGAAGGGTTTCCCTTTGATACGGACACATTGGTTTTTAAAGTAGGTGGTAAAATGTTTCTATTAACAGGTTTAAAAGATGGTGACAGGTTTAATGTTAAGTGTGACCCCGAACTTGCTGTTGAATTGCGCGAGCGTTACACCGAAGTGCAGCCCGGCTATCATATGAATAAAACAATGTGGAACACCGTTTTCATGAACGGCACATTAACGCGCAAACAGCTGCTGGATATGGTAGATCACTCCTACAATCTCGTCCTAAAAAGTCTTCCTAAAAAAATTCAGGCCGAAATTACCGGCATTTCTTAATAATACGTACCTTAAAGGGCGTATAATTTGCTTAAAATCTCACAATGAAAATATTTGCCCTGGCTCTCTCCGCCTGTTTATTTGTTGGTGCTGCACATGCCCAGCTTACCCCATTTGAATTACATAAGGATAAAAACTACACAGCAACCTATCCCGAGGTTATTAGCTACTATAATAAACTGGCTAAAAACAATCCGCAAATGAAGCTGATAAATTATGGCATGACCGATATTGGCAAACCGTTAACCCTGGTTGTATTATCGCGCGATAAGGTTTTTGATCCGGCCATAATCAAAAAGCAAAATAAGCGGGTATTGTTAATTAATAACGGCATCCACCCGGGCGAGCCGGAAGGTATTGATGCCAGCATGATGTTTGCCCGCGATCTGCTTAAAAAGAATGGTCTACCTAAAAATGTGGTGATATGTATTGTCGCGCTTTATAATATCGATGGCAGTTTAAACAGGGGACTTAGCCGCATTAACCAAAACGGACCAAGCGCTTATGGCTTCAGGGGTAACTCTCGCAACCTGGATCTTAACCGCGATTTTATTAAGGTTGATAGCCGCAACACCATCGCTTTAGAAACCATCATTAACACCTGGAAACCCGAAATATTCTTGGATAATCATACCAGCGATGGTGCCGATTACCAATATGTAATGACGCTGATTGAAACCCAGAAAGATAAGCAAAACCCTATACTGGCCAATTACACTTCGAAAACGCTATCGCCCGAGTTATATAAACGGATGAAAGCAAGCGGTTTTGAAATGACCCCATATGTTGAAAGCGAGGACACCACGCCAGACAATGGCATAGTAAGCTTTTTGGAAACACCGCGTTTTGCAACCGGCTATACTTCGCAACATAACATCATCAGCTATATTACAGAAACGCATATGCTAAAGGAGTTTGACAAGCGCGTTTGGGCCACTTATGATTTTATGCAGGCCCTTGTTGACATTAACGAGCGCGATGCCAAGCTTATAGGCGAAGTAAAAGCCAAAGCTGATGAAGATGTAAAGCAACAAAAAACATTTGCCATGGGTTGGGCGGTTGACTATAAGAACGTAGACAGTCTGAGCTTTAAAGGATATTTTGGCGGATATAAACCGAGTGAGGTAAGCGGCCTTAGCCGTTTATATTATGACCGTAGTAAACCGTTCATCAAAACCATTAAATATTTTGATAATTACGTAGCTACCTCTACTGTAGATAAACCGGTAGCTTATATTATTCCGCAGGCATGGGGTAAGATAATAGACCTTTATAAACTAAATAAAATAGCTATGCGGCCCCTGGCACACGATACTACTATCGATGTGCAAATGTATTACATAGCCGATTATAAAACCGGCCAGCGCCCTTACGAAGGCCATTACCTGCACAGCGGCGTAAAACTAACGCCAACCGACATGAAGATCAAATTTTTTGCAGGCGATTACGTGGTGTATACCAACCAGGCGCTTAACCGCTTTATTGTGGAAACGCTGGAGCCACAAGGCGTAGACTCCTACTTTGCCTGGAACTTTTTCGATTCAATATTAGGATCAAAAGAGGGATATTCACCCTATGTTTTTGAGGATGTAGCAGCCGAGCTGTTAAAGAAAAACCCTGATCTGCGCAAACAACTGGATGATGCTAAAGCAAAGGACCCGGCCATGGCGGCCAGCGCGTCGGCTCAGTTAAATTTTGTTTATCGTAATTCGCCTTATTTCGAAAAAACATATCTTCGCTACCCGGTAGCCCGCCTTATGGCCAATACCAAACTCGACCTGAAATGATAGAATACTTACAATTTGCGCCGGTAGCGTCTTTCATATTTGCCCTAACAATAGGGGCATCTTTATTTGCTTTTAACAACGAGGAGTTGTACGGCAAAATGATGCTGCACCCGCATAGCGTTTATCGAAAAAAGCATGTGTTTACGTTAATAACAAGCGGCCTGATCCATAAAGATTGGATGCACTTGATCTTTAATATGCTGTCGTATTTTTTCTTTGCGTTTCAATTAGAGGGAGCTATCGGCCATTGGCAGTTTGGAATACTATACATAGCCAGTTTGGTATTAAGTGATCTGCCATCAGTAGCAAAACATAAAAATGATTATTGGTACCACAGCCTGGGCGCATCGGGTGCGGTAAGTGCTGTAATATTTAGCTTTATTATGTATGCGCCGATGACGAGCATGATGATCATGCCGTTTCCGTTTCCAATTAAAGCGATATTTTTCGGCATATTATATTTGGTCTATTGCCATTATGCTTCCAAACATGCACGCGATAATGTTAACCACGATGCCCACTTTTTTGGCGCCTTATGCGGGGTGTTTATTACGGTTATTTTACACCCTGAGGTATTACCCCAATTTATACACCAGCTTAGCGGGGGAGTTGGATCTCTGCTTCATTAACAAAGCCGCCATCGGCATCAAATAAAAAACTCATGGGCTCTTCAGGGTTTTTGATGATCTCTAACAACAGGAAGCCCCAGTTTTTCCAGAAGTTTTCCAATACTTGGCCGTAGGTTTTGTTCACCCAGTTGTCAAACAGCGGCTTACTGCTTATCCCGCGCAGAGGCATAGCTTCTATATACAACTCTTCGGCAACAGGCAGCAGGTTATATTCAGGAAGGCGGTTAAACAGGTAGTTTGAATAAAATACCCTTCCGCTAAATTCTTCAAACTGGATAGGGTGTAAAGTATTGTTGCCTATCTTATCTAATGTTTCCTGGTGATATCTGCGGTTAGCACCATTATCCTGGAAACAAATTATCAACCCAAAATCCTTTATCCGCAAAGCAAAAGTGAGTGTGTTAATCTCGTCGCGATAGCCAAATTCCTGCTCGTTATTATCAACCTTAAACAAAAAAATGCTATAAGGTGCAAAGTCCTCAAAAAACACCGGCAGGTTAATACTCTGCAACATTAAATGCAGGTTGCTGAATTTATGGATGATGGACTGCGAAATATTAAACTCCTCGCCCTGTGCATGTTGCTGTCGGATCCCGGACTGGATCTCGTTAAAAATTATCCCGTACAGTAATTTGCCCGCCCATTGAAAGATCTTCAAATCATCTAAAGCTTTAACCGCTTCGTAACCACTATTAAATGCTGCGGCTATTTCTGCCTCTAAAGGTTCAAGGTAATTTTCATTAACAGCGGCAGCGCATGGTAGTTTAATGTCCTTATAGGTCGCCATGCTTTCGTCAAGCAACTTAAAAGGTTTTTCTTCAAGGTCATACATACGCATTAACCATTGCGGAAAAACCTGGATCTTTTCGTCTTCGCTGCTAAGCGTTTGCCCGGTTAAAAAGCAAAGCTTGTTGCTAAAGTTGGCAGTTTCAAATGGTGCGTATGATTGTACGGGCATGGATTATATTTAATTAGCATAGTTCGCAGTTGACTCACCCCGCCGTACTTCGTGCGCGACCCTCTCTTCCGCAAGCGGGAAAGAGGGTTATTTTAACCCTATCTTTTCCTTCCCCCTCTTTCCGCCGAAGGCGAAGAGAGGGGTGACGAGCGAAGCGATGTCGGGGTGAGTAATAACCGCCATGCGTAAATTACGCCGCTAAGATAGCCATCATTTTAAAAAGAATAATTTAGCTTTGAGATTTATGTTTTGCTTATGACTAACCGGCTTCTTGAACTTTCGGATAATGAACTGCTGCTATCGGCAACCGCGGTGTTTAACTACGCTCATACAGACGTTCCTTCAGTCGAAAAAACAAACGCGTCCGCCTTGTTTACAGATTACAAAGCTATCCATAATGAATATTTGAACTTATACAAAAGCAGTGATGACGCCGCTGTTAAAACCGAAGCATTAAAACGGCTGATATTTTTAAACTGGCACTATCTTGCCGAAGCCAGCCTTTTAACCGGCATAACCGAGCTGGACGACAACACCATGTTTGAGGCATATGAAATATTGAACGATATTTTAAAAACCAATAGCCTTGATGATGAGTTTAAATGGATGCTGGCCTTTTACAGTAAATGGGATTATACCATCCTTGAATTCTCTGAAGATGGATTAGATGCGCTTACCGCTTTTGTAAAACAAAACCGCCTGATGGCCCGGCAGCCACCAGCAAAAGAATGGATAGAAGGCAAAATGGATAACCGGGGCCAAATGGGTAAATACTTAACAATGCTGAGCGAGACTATATTATGAAGCTAACCTTTCAACCATTCAATCTTGAATTAAAACACCCGTTTACCATAGCTAAATTTTCGCGGACGTCTACGCCGATAATGTTGGTGCAGCTGGAACACGAGGGCCAGATCGGCTATGGCGAAGCATCAATGGTGCCTTATATGGGCGAAAGCCATGAAAGCGCCGCCGTTTTTTTGAATGAGGTTGATGTTAGTCAATTTAAATTTCCGTTTGATTTTGAAGTAATCATCAATTACCTGGATAGTATCGCGCCGGGCAACCCCGCCATTAAGGCTGCTATTGATATTGCCTTACATGACCTGGAAGGTAAACTATTAGAAAAACCCTGCTGGCAATTAGCGGGCAGCAACCCTGCCTTAATGCCGGTAACCAGCTATACTATTGGTATTGATACCCCGGAGGTTTTCCTTCAAAAAGTTAAAGAGGCCGAAGGCTTTAAAGTGATAAAGGTTAAGCTTGGGCGCGATTCTGATAAAGAGCTAATCAACATCATCCGCTCGATAACCAACGTACCCATATATGTTGATGCCAACCAGGGCTGGACGGACCGCCAGCAAAGCCTTGACATGTGTTACTGGTTAAAAGAGCAAGGTGTAGAATTGATTGAGCAACCCATGCTTAAAACCGATATAGACAGCAATGCCTGGCTTACCCAACATAGCCCTATCCCCATTATTGGTGATGAAGCGGTACAGCGTTTGGATGATGTGGAGAAGGCGGCAGGCGTATATCGCGGCATCAATGTAAAATTGATGAAGTCGGCCGGGATGTATGAAGGACGCCAGATGATATTAAAAGCAAAACAGCTTGGCTTGAAAGTATTAATAGGCTGTATGAGCGAAACCAGTTGCGCATCATTAGCCGCGGCGGCGCTTGCCCCTTTATGTGATTGGGCAGATATCGACGGTCCGTTTTTAACTACCAATAACCCATATGAAGCGCCCGCATTTGCCGATGGTAAATATGTTTTAGGTGATGAGCCAGGGTTAGGTTTGTAAATACATTATAATTCCCTTATCCTAATATTTTTAAAATAGGTTTTACTATTGTTATGATCCTGCAGGCCAATCAATCCTGTTTTCGCCAGTCCATAGTCCGGGTAATCTTTCCATTTTTCGCTGGCTTTTCTTGCGTTCCAATCCGCTGTCCAGGCTGTAAATTTCACAACACGTTTTCCATTCAGCCAATATTCTGCACGTCCCTTATTAAATATTATGCTGCTGGTATTCCATTCGCCTATAGGTTTTGATACGCGATTCTCATCGGGCGGATACATCGCATAATCGGCACCCGTTTTTTGCCACCCCTCTAATTTCGTGGGGAAATTAATCTCATCAATTACCTGGTATTCAGGTGCTGTTGCAGATGGCCTGTGATATTTTGGCCCTTCAACAACATGATAAAAAACGCCGCTATTACTCCCTTTATCAACCTTCCACTCCCATGTCAGCTCAAAATTTTCGAACGATCTGTCTGAAACCAGGTCGCCGGCACCGCTTGGCCCTTTATAACCCAGGCATACTATTGCCCCATCTTCAACCGCCCAGTTTTTTGGCTCGGCTATATGATTAAACAGGTGCCAGCCGGTAAGCGTTTTACCATCAAAAAGGGAGATCCACTCGCTTTTTTGCGTGGTACGCAACGGTTTACGTTTAGCCTGTATCTCACTATTTACCAATATCAGTGCCGCAATAAAAAGAAAGATGTTTAGCTTGTTTTTCATAATCTTAATTGCCTTTATTTAACAATATTAAGTAATCAATGAATTATCGGTTACGTACACAAATATATAATAATATACATTTTCAGCAATCCTCACTTCCTAAATAATTTCAAAAGAAAACATTTTAATTATAGCCTAAAAACAGGTTAATTTGTAGTAATGTCATTATTTGTAGCCTCGTTAAATTCCGGAAGCAATGGTAACTGCTATTACGTTGGTAATGAGCACGAGGCGGTATTGGTTGATGTAGGCATATCCTGCCGCGAAACAGAGACACGCATGGCCCGCCTGGGGCTTTCTATGCGTAAAGTAAGGGCAATCTTTATCTCGCATGAGCATTCCGACCATATTCGCGGTGTAACGGTACTTGCAAAAAAGTATAATCTGCCGGTTTATATTACCCAACCTACACTGCTACATGGCGGCCTGCGACTGGATGACCTGGTGACAGATTTCGTTGCCGACCAGCCCATCCAAATTGGCCGGTTATTAATTACCGCTTTTTCAAAAATACATGATGCCGCTCACCCGCATAGTTTTACTGTTGCCTGCGGCGATGTTAAAGTTGGCGTATTTACAGATTTGGGCGCGGTTTGCGAAAACCTGGTACAACACTTCCAGCAATGCCACGCGGCTTTCCTTGAGGCTAATTATGATGAGGGCATGTTAGAAAGCGGCAGTTATCCTTATCATTTAAAACGCCGGATCCGGGGTGGGCAGGGCCACTTATCTAACAAACAGGCGTTGGCTCTATTTATAGATTATAAGCCGGCCTACATGAGCCATTTGTTCCTGTCGCACCTGTCAAAAGACAACAACGACCCCACCTTGGTGCAAAACCTGTTTAATACCCATGCCCGTGGTACAGAAATAGTGGTGGCATCACGCTATCATGAAACTGCCGTATATCATATCAGCGGGGCGGCCAGCCGGGCCTATGCTCCTTTAGTTAGCCTGCAAACCAGCTTATTTTAGGTGAGTTTAATCTTCTCTATCTCTTTTTTCTCAAAACTATTTACTTTAAGTTAGAAGATTTTTTAATAAAATGTTTTGTAGCTTTATATAGCCTTAGGTTATTTATATAATCTTGATCCTAAATAATTTAGATGGTAAACCCTTAAAGGGTTTTGCTCGTTATAACAGTTATGAATTTATCCCTACAAGATAACAAAGTGCGTATTGCGTCTTTATTACGCGAAGCCTATGCTTGTAGGACCAATAATTTAAAACGTAGCACCCAGCTTGCCCAGCAAGCCCTTACGCTAAGCCGCGAACTTGATGATCCTGCATTAATAGCCAAAAGCCTTAGTCACTCTGCCCTTTTTGCTATGATTATAGGCGAGTATGAGCATGCCTTAAGTATGTCGGCAGATGCTATACAACTTTACGAAACTTTAGAAGATGATAAAGGTATTGCCGATGCCAAGTACAATATTGCCGGCGTATACTATAAAACCAACAACTACCATTTAGGGCTGGTTAATTTGGTTGATTGTATCAACACTTACCGTAAATATAACGACTATCATAACCTTGCCCGTTCGCATAAGTCGCTGGGTACTGTTTATGAATATTTTGGCGATGAAAAAAACGCTATCCAAACCTATGAAGATTCTATAGTAGCGGCAAAACAAGCCGGCGATCTTAACCTGGAATCAAACGCCTATAACCCGCTTTCGGGCATCTATCTCAAAAAGCACGAGATAGAAAAAGCAACGGACCTGATAGAAAAGGCAATAGCCATGAAGATCCAGACCGGCGATATCCGGGGCCTGGCATTTGGTTATTACGGCAGAGGCAAAGTTTATACCGCACAAAAAAAATTCGAAAAAGCCGAAGAGGACTTTAAAGCGTCAATAAACATTCACCTGGAAATGGGTGAAACCCTTGGCTTAGGTATGGCCTATCATAAGCTGGCATCGTTATATGTAGAGATGGGTCGGCTATCTGAAGCTAAGGAAATATTAAAAAAAGGCCTTGATTATAGTACCGAGTACCACTTATCAATGGTGAAGTTTAAATGCTTCCATTTGTTTTACGAAATCTACAAGCTGGAAAACGACCCGGTTAGCGCGCTTAATTATTTAGAACTGTACCTTAAAGAACGCGAGAGTGTAATTAACGCTCAAACTTTAAAAGTTATTGAGAACTATGACCTCATTAACAAAATGGAGGCTGTTAAAAAAGAAGCGCAATTGCAACTGGAAAAAGCCGAGATCATCGAAAAGAAAAACCTTGCCGAGCAGGCCGCTATTGTAAAGCAGGAGTTCTTGTCGACCATGAGCCATGAGATCAGGACACCATTAAATGCTGTTATTACTATTGCCGCTTTATTGTCAGACAAGGTTGATGCAGAAGAACAAGAACTAATAACTGCTTTAAGGTTTGCATCAAACAGCTTGCTGCTACTGATAAATGATATACTTGATTTCACCAAGCTTGAAGCAGGTAAAACGCATTTAGAAATGCGCCCCACCAACTTTAAACAACTGCTTGATAACATAAAGAAAACGTATGATAGCCTTGCCCGTGAAAAAGGGATCCAGCTTAACCTTGTTTTAGACGATGCGATTGCCGAATCGTACGAAATGGATGAGAATAAGATAGCGCAGATACTGGGTAACCTGGTAACCAACGCTATAAAGTTCACCTATTTTGGGCAGGTAGATATTATTGTTGAGAAAATAAGTTCGGCCGGGAGTGAGGACATGCTTCACTTTAAAGTTACTGATACCGGTATAGGTATAGCACCGGCTCATTTACAGGATATTTTTGAAAGCTTCTCACAGCCCAAATCTATCACTACCCGTAAGCAGGGCGGTTCGGGACTTGGGCTTGCTATTGTTAAAAAATTAGTGACCCTACACGGCAGTGATATCGAGGTGAAAAGCACCGAGGGTATTGGATCGACGTTTTATTTTGATTTGAAATTTAAACGCGCTGATAAGCCCAGTGTAGTATTTGCTAAGTTTTCTGACAGCCTGGAGGGCCGTACCGTATTATTAGCTGAAGACAACGTGATAAACGCGATGGTAATAAGCAAACTACTGTCTAACTGGAAGATAAAGGTCGAGCTTGCCAAAACCGGACTTGAAGCGCTTGAAAAATCAAAGCAAAAAGCGTTCGACTTTATTTTAATGGATATACATATGCCCGAAATGGATGGCTTTGAAGCTACTAAGCTCATTACTTCGGCAACTGATAACCCTAACCATAAAACACCCATTTATGCTCTTACTGCTGATGTAACAGCCGAATACCAAAACGAATATCATTCCTACTTCAACGGATTTTTAAGAAAACCTATCGAGCTGAATAAATTATATGATGCTTTAATGAGTATTATTCCGGCCTAAATGGGGAGGTTTTAGGCGGAGGGTTCACACTTGGTTAAATATAAATCATCCCAAAACTAATTTATATTTAACCAATCCTTTACGATTTGAGAACGTTAAAAAAGGAGAAGTCCGCTAAAACTTCTCCTCTAAAATTAACTGATCTCATTATTCTCATAAAGAACGATTTGGTTTAGTCCGATTGTAACAAGTGTTGCAAAGGTATAAAATTCTATATACTTAGTAGAATAAATTTAAAAATAATTTTTTTTTCATTTTCCCAAATGTTATTCTGTCATAACATCTTACGCCAAATTTATTGCTTGTATATACAAATTCGGCTGTTTTTGCATAAAACGAAAAAGCATATAGATCGGGCTATTGCCGCTCCATATGCTTTTCACAAAACATTATTTTATACAAGCTTATTTCATACCATCATGAATGGCATTAATATGCCCCAAATGGCCTTTTATAGTAGGCAGGGTTTTATCAACAAATGCTTTCAGATCGGCATCTTTTAAATTTTTTGATGCGCTTTCAAACATATCAACAGTTGATTTATGGTCTGATACCATTTTATCTACATAAGCCTTATCAAAATCGGCACCCGCTTTTTTAACAGACAGATCAGCAATAGCTTTTTTTGAATCCTCGTTAACCGAATCAGGCAGCGTTATATTTTTAGTTTTAGCCACGCCTTTTAATTCTTCGCCGGCTTTGCTGTGATCAGCAACCATCATATCGGCAAACTCTTTCACTTTGGCATTTGTAGCTCTTGCTAAAGCCAGCTTGCTTAACTCAATCTCGGTCATGCCGCCATTAGCAGCATCAACCGCAAATTTAGCATCGTCGGCAACTACTGCAATACCTGTCTGGCCCGTAGTAGTGGTATCTTTTACCTTGTTTACACTATCAGCAGCGTCGGTGCTGTCTTTCGGGGTGCCGTTACAAGCGAACAATAGCCCGGCTGTAGCGATCATTAAAATTGAACTTAACTTTTTCATAGGTTTACTTTATTTCTTTATAAGTAAACCCATTCAAAAACAATATGTTTCACGAAATTTAATTATTTACAACATTAACCGGCTTGCCCGCTATAAATGCTCCAAGATTACTTATTACGGTATCCATCAGGCGGGCGCGGGCCTCTTTGGCGGCCCAGGCAATGTGCGGGGTAATAATGCAATTCTTCGCCATAAAAATTGGATTGTCGGCAGTTGGTGGCTCTTTGGATAACACATCGATACCCGCACCGGCAATTACATTATTGTTTAATGCAGCGGCCAAATCGACATCATTAATAATCGGCCCGCGCGATGTGTTGATCAAAAAGGCCGATGGTTTCATCTTTCGCAAATTTTCAGCGTTTATCAGTCCCTGCGTTTCGGGCGTTAACGGGCAATGGATACTCACCACGTCCGACTGCTGCAGCAACTCATCCAAACTCACCCATTTAAAATTATTACGGTGCGATTGGTCTGTTTGCCGCCTGCCGGTGGCTATGACATTCATATCAAATGCTGTTGCTATATCTGCCACCCTTTGGCCAATGGTTCCAAAACCAATAATGCCTAAAGTTTTGCCGGCAAGTTCTATCAGCGGGTAGTCCCAAAAACAAAAATCAACCGATTTTGCCCAGCGGCCATCCATTACCGCGTCGCTATGTTTTTGTACGTGCAGGCAAAGCTCAAGCAACAATGCAAATACAAACTGCGCTACCGCACCGGTACCATAGCCGGGCACATTGCTTACCACTATCCCTTTTTGTTTACATACGTCTGTATTAACAATATTAAAACCTGTTGCTAACACGCCAACATATTTAAGATCAGGAAGCTGGTTAAGTATAGCCTCATCAAGCGCGGCCTTGTTGGTTAATACAACGGCGGCACCTTTGCACCTTTCGGCGGTTTCAGCGTATGGGGTTCTGTCGTATATGGTAACGTTGCCCAGTTTGTTTAACGCATCCCAATTCAGGTCGCCGGGATTAAGGGTATATCCGTCAAGTACTACTATTTTCATGTTTAAGCTGCTGTTTTTCGCGCGGTTAATTTAAGTGCCGACACAAATATAGTTATAACAACAGCAGTTAATATCAGCCACGTGTAACCCGGCAAGCCGGCATCAGCAATGCTTAATGTGTGTACAACCGGCGCAGACTTAGGTATTATCCAAGGGAACCAATAAGCCTGCCCCAAAACAAAAAAACATAAAAACAGCAGGATGAAAAAGCTATGCTTTAAAGTAAACCTAAACAAGGCCGATTCCTTACCCACCAGCCCACCGGCCGCGGCAGCAACCGCGATGGATTGTGGCGAGATCATTTTACCAACTACCCCGCCCGAGCAATTAGCGGCCACTGTAACCACCGGGGCAACCCCAATTTGTGTAGCTGTTACATACTGTAGTTTGGCAAATAACGCAGTAGACGCGGTGTCTGAGCCCGTAATAAATACACCCAGCCAACCCAGTACCGGCGCAAAGAATGGGAACAGCGGGCCGGTATTAGCTAACAACAAAGCTATGGTTGTGGTAATACCCGAATCATTAAGTACATAAGCAAAGCTTAAAACCGACATGATAGTAATTATGGGGAATTTAAGCTGTTTCATAGTTTCGCCAAAAACGGTTAGCGCCTGCCGGTAGCTTAAACCAATTACGGGCACCGCTACTAAAGCTGATATAAACACAGCAGTACCTGCTGCCGATAGGTAATTAAACTTAAAGATATGTGCAAGCGGTTTGCCCGACAGATCGACAATAGCATTATGCAAACCAGGGAAGTTAAATTGCAGTTGGCTGCTGCCGTTCAGGAACTCCTTTACCGGGGGTAGTCCCCAGGTTAGTATAATTATAGTCAGCAATAAAAATGGCGACCAGGCGGTAATTACCTCGTTCAGGGTATAATCTTCTTTTACAAGTTTTAAGGGCGATTTTTCATTAGCGAAACGCCAGATGGTTTTGGGTTTCCAGAACCTTAAGAATACCACCAGGCATATTATAGAACCAATGCCGGCAACAATATCAGGCAACGCAGGCCCCAGGAAATTAGAAGTTACAAATTGCAGCACAGCAAACGAGCCGCCCGAAACCAATATAGCCGGCAACACCTCCATCGACTTTTTAAAGCCTGTCATTATCATAACCAGGTAAAGCGGTGTGATTAAAGAAAGGATGGGTAACGTCCGGCCTATCATTTGCGAGATCTCCATTTCAGGCAGGCCCGAGACCTGCGATGCCACTGCAACCGGGATCCCCACCGAGCCAAAAGCTACCGGTACCGTATTAGCTAACAAGCAAAGGCCGGTAGCATACATAGCATCAAACTCTAAACCCACCAGCATAGCTGCAGATATAGCGACCGGCGCGCCAAACCCGGCAGTACCTTCTAAGAATGCTCCGAATGAAAACGCGATGAGGATGGCTTGCAAACGCCTGTCGGCAGTGATAGACGCCATGGAATGTTTAATAACCTCAAACTGCCCGGCTTTAACGGTAAGGTTAAACAAAAACACGGCGCTTATTACAATCCAGCAAATGGGAAAGAAGCCATATAGCGCACCATTTGCTACAGACAAAACAGCCAGTTTTACCGGCATGCCGTAAACACTAATTGCTAATATAATGGCTACGGCACAAGCCATAAGGCTGGCCTTGTAACCCTTAGTCTTTTTAATGATAAGTGCCCAGAAAATAACCAATACAGGTATTATTGCAACCAGTGCAGATATAGTAAGGTTATGCAGGGGATCAACAGGTTGTATCCAGCTCATAATTAATTGGTGATATAAATTTAACAATTATTTTAAATTATCACCTATTAACCAAGTACAAACTAAACTTACGAAGTTTTAAAAACTTCGTAAGTTTAAAAGTAGGGATTAATTAGTCTTTATCGACGCATCAGCAGCTTTTACCGGCGCACCCAACTCATCCATAGTAAATACTTTTTGGCGCGATGCCAGTTTAGCGCGCAAATTCTTTACATCAGCAGGGTTAACCTTATCACCCTTGTTTTGCCATGAGCGTCGTACAAAATTCATAACCTGGGCAAGGTCATCGTCTGTAAAATCCTTATTATCGGCAAAGCCGGGCATTTCGCCACTTATCTCTGGGGCTTTATATACATGCCCGGCAACTTTAACCGGTCCGCTCAATCCTTTCAATAAAATTGAGATCATGGTGATTTTATTGCCGTTAACAATCTCTGATTTATTTAGCGGTGGCGCCAACGCCGTTATGCCATTACCATCCTCGCCGTGGCAGGTTTTACAAACGTTGCCATAAATAGCTACCCCTCTTGGATAATATTTAGCCATTAGTTTAGGGTCGCTGTTTAATTTGGCATCTTCAATAGCAACTACTACCCGGTTTATCCGCCTGTTAATAGCAAGGCTTGTGTCAGGCAAATAAGTATGCATTTCTTTTTCGAAAGCCTGCTCGCGTCCCTGTAGCGCAGCAACAATAGCATCGCCTACATAATTATTTTTAGGATGACGTTTTGCAAGGGCGAACAAAATGTTATCTGCCGCTTTTTGATCGTAGGCTTTTATCGAATTAGTTACAAAGCCCACGTAAGGCGCGGCGGTAGTATCATTAACCATTTGCTTTAATATCGGCACAAACTGCTTGTAATTGGTTTGGGCGATAACCGTTGGCGATGCTGTTAATGCCTGCATCCTGATATTCCATTGTTGCGATTGCAGTAACGCAATAACCTCATCAGCCTTTAATTCGCCAAAGCCTTCAAGTGTCCATAAAGCATGCGTAACAAAAAGCGGGTTGGTTGATTTTAAAGCTTCTTTTAAAGCAGGAATAGCCTGCTGTGGTTTGCTATCAACCAAAATCTGTTGTGCTTTATCGCGCACGTATCCGTTAGGGTTACCTAATAAGGCAACCAGTTTAATAGGGTCTTCCGGAAAGGTAACGCTTGTCAATTTCTTTCCTGCCGGATAAACTTTATATAGCCTTCCGCACGATAGCGGTTTGATCAGGCTGCGTTTACCTATCTGACCCGCTAAATACGGTGTTAAATAGGTTTTATGTTGAATGATCCCGCGGTACATGTCAACAACATACAGTGCACCATCGGGCCCGTCATACAAACTAACCGGGCGGAAACGCTCATCAACACTTGCTAAAAATTCGCGGCCGTGATAAGCTTCGGTACCTTTTACCAGATTACCCCTTTCGGTTATGATATCACGCTTAATTAAATTGGCAGACGGTTCGGCAACAAACGCGTTAAACTGGTAGGCCGGACCAAATAATCCACCACGATAGATCATCGGTCCGCAAGCTGCTGTCATATTTACCAGGCGCAGGCTATCGTCCAAAATACCTTTCATATAACCACGGTTAACACCGGGCGTTGGCCTTATGGGGAATACCCGGGTATCAGACACGGTACGCTCATTAAAGCCGGCCATACCCTTTTGATTCTTGTTGGTTAATCCAAGGCTTGGCGGGAAAAAGTCGCCATATAAATTGGCCGAATTATCATTGGCATACATGCGCCCCTGATCGTCCTGGCTTATACCCCACTGGCCTTTTTCGTGCGCGGTTTCTATCAGCCATTTATCACCCATCTTACGGTAACGCTTGGCCGAGTTTGCGTTGTAGATCCAATTGTCCAAACCACGGTAAAGTCCGTTTGGCTGGTGTTCCACGTTACCTCCCACAGTATACTTATCATCAATTAACGTGCGTTTTACGGGTTTATCGTTAGCCAGTTCATAGTAATACAGGCGGGGTGGCTCGGCAACTAATATGCCGTTTTCAATTAAACATAGAGCGCGCGGCATTACCAGCGAGTCAATAACAACCTTGCGGTCGTCCATCACGCCATCATTATTTTTATCAGTTAGTATAACCACTTTACCCAAGGGTTCGTTCTCGCCTTTACCTGTCGTGTCGGGCATATAATCTTCCATTTCCAGCACCCAAATGCGGCCTTTCTTATCAAACGTCATAGCTACGGGGGTACTTACCAATGGCTCGGAAGCTATGAGGGAGATAGCCATCCCCGGCTCCAGCTTCATTTTACCGATAGACTCGTTAGCCGGGATAACCGGCGACGAATTGATATCAGCCTTCGGCGGGTTATTAGTAAGTGGCGACATTAACAGTTTATGCGTTGTACATTGGTACAAAACAGCTGCGGCCAGCACCATCAAAAATATGTAGGCGTACTTTTTCATGCGTATGGAATCAATTGGTTGTTGTTATCAGTTACTGATACGTGAGTGTTATTCAGACAAATAAACCCCATTTTCTCAATAAAAACTTATTTATTTCTTAAAAAGACGACAATAAAGCCAAGAAATCGATTTCGTAATAATTATTTTACTTAGCAGGATGTTAACAATGCTTACTTATTAGGTAATTTAAGATAACTGATACCCGGCCTTTTATTTTACATTCGTTTTAACAATAGCAGCTTTTACCGACATTTAGCTGCCAATACCAATTATGCAGCCTTCGCAAACTATATTAAAATTACTCAATAACAGGGTTGTACGGTCGTACACCGGGGGCAAACTTATTGAGCAATGGCAGGAGCTGGATAACCCAAGGGACAACAATAAACCAGAAGAGTGGCTGGCATCAATTGTTGAGGCGCGAAATAAAAACTATATCCCCGGCGAGGGACTAAGCACGGTTCTACTACCGGACGGTACGGTTGAAAAACTTATTGACCTTATAAAAGCAGATAGCGAAGATTTTTTAGGTGCAGACCATGTTGCTAAATATGGTGAACATACGGCAGTGCTTACTAAAGTATTGGATGCGGCCGTGCGGTTATCTATACAGGTACATCCTACAAAAGCTTATGCGCGCGAATATTTTAAATCGGAATATGGCAAAACCGAGGCCTGGTATATTATGGGCGGCCGCGAAGTAAATGGCGAGCAACCCTATGTTTTAGTCGGATTTAAACCCGGCATAACCAAGGCGCAATGGAAACAATATTTTGATGAGCAGGATATTGATAGTATGATAAATGCGCTGCATAAATTTTACGTTAAGCCCGGCGATGTGTTTTTAATTGAAGGCGGCCTGCCGCACGCAATTGGCAGCGGTTGTTTTTTAATTGAGATCCAGGAGCCTACCGATTATACCATGCGGGTAGAGCGCAAAACTTTTAACGGTAGCCTGCTGCCCGATAACCTTTGCCACCAGGGCGTTGGTTTTGATGCCATGCTGGATTGCTTTACCTACGAAGGGCTGACCAAAGAAGAAACCTTTAAAAAATATGCCCGGCAGCCTAAAGCAATTATAGATGAGAACGATACCGAAATAATTGAGTTAATTAGCAGTGCCGATACGCCATGTTTCAGCATGACCAAGCTAAACATACCCGATACTTACCTACTGGATGACGAATCGTTTAAAACGCTGATTATTTTAGCAGGTGAGGGTTGGTTAGTAAATGAAGGCACTATGGTAGAAGTAAAACAAGGCGAGGTATATTTTTTACCCGCGGCGTTAGGCGAGGTACATATAGAAAATAGCGGTGCCGATACTTTGGAGATCATTGCCTGTTATCCGCCCGAATAATTTAAAGGACCAATATAAACCAATTATAAAATGAAAAGATCCATCCTGTTTGGCTTTGCTGTACTATGCGCCACGCATTTATCGGCACAAACAAAAACCCCTGCCGATTATGTCGACCCTTTTATTGGCGGCAGCACCAGCGCGGCAAAAGCCGGCGTATTGCATGGCCTGGGCAAAACGTTTCCGGGGGCAGCTACACCTTTTGGACTTGTACAGGTAAGCCCAAATACCATAACCGGCGGCGATAATGGACCCGGCTATAGTTATGAAATGGAATATATGGAAGGCTTCGCTTTTACGCAGATGAGCGGCATAGGCTGGTATGGCGACCTCGGTAATTTACTAACCACACCAACAACCGGTCCGCTGCACGTGGTTGCAGGCAGGCACAAACAATTGCCGGGTTATCGTTCTAAATACAGCAAGGATGACGAAATTGCCAAAGCCGGTTATTATGCCGCTACGTTAACAGATTATAAAGTACGCGCAGAGGTTACCGCCGCGCCGCATAGCGGGATAATGAAGTTTACCTTCCCGCAAAACAAGCAATCGCGCATACAGATAGACCTGGCCCGCAGGGTTGGTGGTACATCAACCGAGCAATTTATACAGGTTGTTGATGACCATACCATACAAGGCTGGATGAAATGCCCGCCCGAAGGCGGCGGATGGGGCGACGGTGCCGGAAAGGCAAACTATACCGTTTATTTTTATGCGCAGTTTAGCAAGCCGCTTAAAAACTTTGGCGTTTGGAGCGCTGACATTCCTAACGGGATCTCCCGTAAAAGCGAGAGTGTCACCAGTTTAAAATATGATTCATTGATCGCGAAAGCTGTTATCATACCAAACATTAAACAGCAACAAGGCAAGCACCTTGGTTTTTATACCGAGTTTGCCACAGGCGATAAAGAAGTGGTGATGATGAAATCGGGCATCTCGTTTTCAAGCATGGCCGGGGCAAAGCTTAATTTAACTACCGAAATACCGGCCTGGGATTTTAATAAAACCCGCGCACAGGCAAAATCTTTGTGGAACAAAAGCTTGTCGGCGATGAGCGTGGCGGGTGGTACAGAGGACCAAAAGACCGTGTTCTACACCGCGTTATACCATACCATGATAGACCCACGCGCTACCAGCGATGTTGATGGCACCTACATGGGCGCCGATATGAAACCTCATCATACAGGCAAGTTTATAAAACGATCGGTGTTTAGCGGATGGGATGTTTTCAGGAGCCAGTTTCCGTTGCAAACCATTATTAACCCGGCTGTTGTGAGCGACATGGTCAACTCATTAGTTGAAATTGCCGACCAAAGCGGCAACCATTATTTAGAGCGCTGGGAATTGTTAAACGCTTACTCGGGTTGCATGGTGGGGAATCCAGCTATCCCGGTTATTGCTGATGCTTACAGTAAAGGCATCCGCAATTTTGATGCGCAGAAGGCTTATAAGTATGCCCGCAACACGGTCGAAAAATTTGGCAACCTGCCGGGAGCGCATGAAATGGATATCTCTAAAACATTGGAGTATGGTTTCGACGAATGGTGCCAATCGCAGTTGGCGAAATGGCTGGGGCATCCGGAAGATGTAAAACTTTATGCCGACAGGGGTCAAACCTACAAACAGATCTACGACCCGGAGAAAGGCTGGTTCCGCCCTAAAAACGCCGATGGCACCTGGAAGCCATGGCCGAAGAAAGGCCGGTTACAGCAAGACTACGCCACCGTTGAAAGCAACCCTTATCAGCAAGGCTGGTTCGTGCCGCATGATATTGACGGCATGGCAACTTTAATGGGTGGACGTGAAAAAACCATTGCCGACCTGAACTCATTCTTTGAAAACACACCCGATAATTTTACCTGGAACGATTATTACAACCAGGCCAATGAGCCGGTGCATTTAGTACCCTTTATGTTTAACCGACTGGGCACTCCATGGCTTACCCAGAAATGGGTGCGTAAAATTTGCGCCAACGGCTATACCACTGGTGTTGAGGGATTGGTTGGTAATGAGGATGTTGGCCAAATGTCGGCGTGGTATGTGCTGGCGGCAAGTGGCTTGCACCAGGCAACCCCCGGCGACCCGCGATATGAAATTTTTAGTCCGACGTTTAGCAAGGTTGCCATCCGCGCGGGAGCTACAGGGAAGATATTTACCATTGTTGCCAAAGGCAATTCGCCGGCTAACGTTTATATTCAGTCGGCTAAGTTAAATGGTAAGCCTTATAACAAGTGTTACATCAACCATAAGCAAATATTAGCAGGTGGTACGCTGGAGTTTGTGATGGGGAGTGAGCCTAATAAGCAGTGGGGGATATAAAATAAACTAATTCGACCACCCTCTTTCCGCCTAAGGCGAAGAGAGGGTGGTCGAGCGAAGCAAAGACCGGGTGAGTAAACAGCGAAGCGGACGCTAACGTTAACAAACGCGCGCCGTCGACTCACCCCGACTACGCTATGCTGGTCGGCCCTCTCTTCCGCAAGCGGGAAAGAGGGCATGGTAAAGAATTTATATTAATCTAAATAGAATGAGATTTTCGAAAACACTATTCATTGCAGCCCTTTGCCTGATTGGCATAGTGGGGGAAACCATCGCCACCCCTCCCGCAAAAAAACTCAACTATAAATTCAAAAAAACCATCTCGCGGGAAGTATTGGAAAATTACCTCGACCGCTCCATTACCATGCAAAGCCTGCTGATAGGCCAGGGTAATTTTGATGATAACTTGCGGATGATAAAAAACATCGGCCCAAAACTCATTGGCCGCGCCGTTTGCCAATGGGGTCAGGAAGCTGACATCCCCAACAATTTAATAAAAGAAAAAGAAATGGCGGCCAAAGTACATACCGTTGATCCGGATATTGTATTACAGGCCTGCATCTTCGAAATTGTAACCCCGCAGGTTAACCAGTTAGACATTCCGGATTGGGCATTTAAAGCGCTTAATCTCCCTGTCGAAAAACGGAAGTTCAGCTACGACGCTATGCTCTACCCTGATGGTAAATTTAAAGGGCAATGGGGCCGTGGCTCGGTTCCTGATGTAAGCCAGAATGAAACCAAGCTGTTCTTCTATTTCCTTGGGGCGTCATATATTGATGCGGGTATCGAGGGGCTGCACTTCGGGCAGGTGGAGTTGATGAACAAGAATGATAAGAACCTGGACCATTATGCACAAATTTTAACGTTGATCCGAGATTATGCCCATAAACATGCCCGCCGTAAAATGGTGATCTGCGACTCGCACGTACCAAGCGGTGGTTTTGTAAAGGATGGGAATTTATTGATGGATGTACACGCTTTCCCGCTGCGGATAAAAGAGATCTCTGACAAACCAGAGGAAGCCGAACTAAAGGTTGGCCATACTGATGCCCTGTTTCTGCGCAGCAAAGGCGGCATTACCCCAAGCGGCTGGAGCTGCGAGCACCTGCCCTATATCGTTGAATTTGATAACTACGGTGTAAGTAAACAACCAAGCCAGCCAAAAGCAGCAGGATTAAGTATCTGGGTTTGGGGCTATGATGAAATAAGCTGGTACGCGCATCAGCCGGCGGCCTATCGCCAAAACTGGTTACACTACGCTTACGACTGGGTAAAGAAAACCGACCCGAGTGGCCATGTTGAAATGCCGGGCTTCCGCCAAACCACATCACCATTAGATAAAAAACGCTGGTACTATGCCAATAACAAAAGCGATGCGGTACCCGAAGGGCATGGCGATGAAGATACCATCCGGGATATTTGGACGGCGGGCGAAGGAAAGTAAATTGCTAAATTACGGCGGGCTTATATGCTTTCGAGCCAAAATTGTGTAAGGTGATCAGGATATTAAAGATCTCGTGGTTTATGCGTTCCAACGATGGGCGTTTTTTGTATTTAAGCTCAACCTGGGTCATAACCGTATTTAATTCTTTAAGAATATTGGCGGCTAACGGTGAATTTGTATCCAATTGTTCGCCATCATTTACTCCTGATGTTTTACTGATAAAGTAGCTAATGTTATTTAAACGCAAGCCATATAGTAATCTGTTGTTTGCTTCACGGGTTATATGGCTTACTGTAAAAAAGTAAGTCTGGCTATTAATATGTGCCTGTATCATGCTGGTAGTTTTTAAGGTAAATTGGGGAAAGTGCATAAAAAATCGTTTTAATGAATTAGCAGCAGAGTTGTACAGTAGATAGGCAATTAATATGCCAGCAACAACTAAAGGTTGTGGGCGATAGAAGTTTGTTGCTATAAAGAATTTTAACAGGATCCGGAATATTAACTCAAAGCTAACCGGTCGCCAATTTTTTTTGCCGTGGCTATTAAATTGCCCCGGGTGTGCTTTAATGCAGTGATTAAATCAACAGGATCAGTATTAATAGAGATTAATTGATCAAAGGCTTGATTAAGCGCCTCGCCGGGCTCTGCAGGCACTTTTCCGGCTAAACCTACAACTATTAGGTTTTTCGTTTTAGCTGCGGCAGCGACAGCCGCAGGGGCTTTCCCTTGCAGGGTTTGCTCATCAATGCTGCCTTCGCCGGTAATAACTATATCGGCATTTTGTAACGCTGAGTTAAAACCGGTAAGCTCTAAAAAGTGATTTGCGCCACTTACCAGCTTCGCATTTAAAAAAGCGTATAGTCCGGCCGCTGCTCCCCCCGCTGTACCACTGTGCTTAATAGTGGTCATATTTTGGCCGGTTTGCTGCAAAGTTATAGCCGCAAACCTGGCAAGCATGGCGTCAAGCTCAACAACATTAGCGGCAGTAGCGCCTTTTTGCGGACCAAATACTGCCGCCGCGCCTTCAGGGCCTAACAGCTGGTTATCTACGTCGCACAGCACAATTATTTCACAAGCCGATATTCGCTTATCTAAGTTGCCTGTGTTTATGGCGGCAATATTAATTAGTTCTTCGGGTATCGGGTTTAATGCTTTTCCGTCTTCATTTAAAAACTCAATGCCCAGTGCATTCAAGATCCCCATACCACCATCTACCGTTGCCGAGCCGCCCATACCGATAATAATTTTGGTTACTCCATGGTCAAGCGCCGCTTTTATCAGCTCGCCGGTCCCAAATGTATTGGCCAGCATTGGGTTTAGTTCGGTTGTTTTTAATAAGCGGATGCCTGATGCATCGGCCATTTCAATAATAGCGGTGCGTCCGCCATCAACCAACCCAAAAGCTGCAGTAATTTGTCGGCCAAGCGCGTCATGAGCCGGTGTGTTTATTAGCGTGCCGTTAAGGTGCTTTATAATTAAGCTGCCGGTACCGTCGCCACCATCGGCAACAGGGAAGAGCTGGCATTGGCACTCCAGGTTACTTTGTTGCAGGCCCAGGGCAATAGCTTCGGCTACGCTTTGCGCATCGAGGCTGTTTTTAAAAGCGTTGGGAGCAATCAAAATATTCATACAGCCAAATTAACAGTATTTCCTTGCAATATTTTTTTACCTTTATTTTTAAACCAAGCTGAATTTTGAAACAAACGCAACAAGCCGAATTTAAGGTAAATAATTTTGACCTGTTACGATTATTGGCTGCCACCCAGGTTGTGTTTGATCATTTTTATGAACACATAAGGCCAACAACATTTAGCTTTTATTTAAACGAAACCCGTTACCTGTTTCCCGGTGTGCCTGTGTTTTTTATGATAAGCGGATATTTGATCTCGGCATCGCTTGAGCGCAGCCATAATTTGAGCATCTATTTTAAAAATCGCGCGTTAAGGATCTTCCCGGGTTTGTGGGGATGCCTTTTTTTAACCGTCATTATATTTTCAATTACCGGGGTAAGCTTTTTAAACCTTGAAGCACTTAAATGGTTGCCTGCACAAATGGTTGGCATAATTTACACGCCGGGCTTTTTAAGCAATTACGGATTCGGTTCGTACAATGGTGCTTTATGGTCAATAACCGTCGAGCTGCAGTTTTATGTGGTATTACCTGTTCTGTATATGCTGGTACCTAAAAAATCTGCTATATATTGGTTCTTAGGTTTGATAGTAGTTTTTGCATTTGGCTACTATTTGTTTTACACACAACACTACTCGTTTAAAAACCTGATGGGCTTTACGTTTGTGCCGCATATCTATTTGTTTTTGGTGGGTGTTGTTTTTCAAAAACTACAGATCTATAAATCAAAGTTCATTTTTAATAAAGCGCATTATTGGATAATTGCTTACCTGGCATTTGTTTATATCGTGTCGCCTGTACTTGTGCCTGTATCGTCCATAACCTACATTTTTATAAAGCATATCTTGTTAGGCTTCACCATTATCTCGATGGCTTATACCTTGCCCGGCATAGCCAAAAAGGTTTTACGCACCAACGATATCTCCTACGGCATCTATATCTATCATGGATTAATAATGACAGTTATTGTGCAGCTTAAACTTTCCGGCTCTGTAAATTTGTTCATGATACTGTTGGCAACCTATGCCGCCGCTACCCTGTCATGGCTATTTATTGAGCGTCCGTTCATCAAACGAAAAGAAAAAACCATAAAAGAAGTTTTATAAACTTGTCCCGTTTTTGTCCACCTCCCCTGGGCGTGGAAACCATAATTAGCACATTTATAGCATGATGTGCTGATTAATTCCCTATATTTGAACCTGAACTCAAAAGTCTATCTAAATTTATCATGTTAATTAAACGTTCCGGCTTCATCGCTTCGGCATTTTTTATAATTAGCATTTCCCTGTTTTTATATTCGTGTACATCTAAAAGCAACCACGAAGAATTACTTTTAAAACAATACGTACAAACAGCCGACAGCCTGGTTTTAGCCGGCAAAAGCGACAGCGCGACCAATCTTTTAATAAATAAGCGCCCGCAGTTTAAAAGCGATAATGTCCAACTATGCGGCTATTACGATTTTATGTCGGCACATTCATTAGCTACAAATGTTGCCATGATGGGGCTATATGCAGACAGTGCACTAGCGATATTTGCAGATAAAAACAATATTGAAAAGTATCCCGACGATTATTTTAAGGCCCTGATAGCCAAAGGCGATGCCAGCATAGCTATTAAACAATATCAAACCGCGTTAGAATATTACGATAAGGCCAAAAAACAATTGGCAAATGGAACTTGCGATGGCGGTAACCTTGCATCAAAAATAGCAAACATATATTTTAACCAACAAAGTTATGCGCAAGCCGCAAAATACTGGGTTGAAAGCTACGCACAGCTGGTATCGTGCCCTGTAAAGATGTCGCCATCGCGCCTGTTTTTCTTAACCCAGTCCGCGTTAGACAATCCGGGCGTAGCCTATCAAAAAGCAGGAATGTTTGACAGTGCCGCTTATTATTATAACAAAGACCTCGCCTATATTAACCAGGCCGAAGCATCAGGTAAAATTGACAACGACCGTGCAATAGCGCCCAGGCTTATCGTATATGATAATTTAGGAGGCCTTTACTTGCAGCAAGGCAATTTAACCGAGGCCGAAAAATATCTTACCGCCTGCGTTTCCATCCCCATAAAAGATGTTGACGGAATGCGCATACCACCGTTTATCAAGCTGGCAGAATTATATTTAAAAACAGGCAGATATGATAAAGCCCTGATGGCTTTTAATGAAAGCCGCAGATTGCTTGACCTCTTTGGTAAAGACAGCCCCACGGCAAGCATTGAATGGAATAAGCTTTACGCGCACTACCTTTATACACAACACCAGGCCAACCTGGCGTTTAAATATCAAACTAAATATATTGCGTTAAAAGACTCGGTAGATAAAACCAATGCCAAAATACGCCAGCTGGATGTGGACCGTGAGCTAAACGCTATACACCGTGAAAACCTCCTGGCCGACCTGGAGCATAACGAACGGATGCAAAAGTTATACATTATAGGCGCTACTGTGGTTGTTATACTTTTATTGTCTGTTAGTTTATTTATAAACCGTGTACTAAAAGAGAGCCGCAAAAACCACAAAAACACAAGGTTGCACAATGAGCAATTACAGCAGGCATTAGAAGAACTTGAGCGTGCCAATCAAAACATTATACGTATAATGCGCATTATGGCGCATGATTTGAGAAACCCGCTATCAGGCATGATAGGGCTGGCCAATGCTATTAGCGATGGAGAATCATCAGACGAAAACAAGCATATGCTAAAGCTTTTAGAAGCTACGGGCATCCACTCATTAGAAATGATAAATGGACTCCTTAAATCGGGGCTGGCTGATGAGAACGAAGTGTTAATAAAACAACCGCTTGATATAAAAGAATTGCTGCGCGATTCGGTTGAGTTGCTGCAGTTTAAAGCCAACGAGAAAAAGCAGCAAATTATATTTGAAAGCAGCGAAGGGCCTATTGTAACCAACATCAATCACGAAAAGATCTGGCGCGTATTTAACAACCTTATTGTTAACGCCATTAAGTTTAGTTATGAGGGTGGGTTGATATATGTAAGTATAAAGACAACAGATAGCCGTAAGATTTTAATAGCAATTGCTGATAACGGAATGGGTATACCCGATAAAGACAAAGACGCTATATTTGAAATGTTTACCCCGGCTAAAAGAGTTGGTACAGATGGCGAGCAACCATTTGGCCTGGGCCTTTCTATATCAAAACGGATAATTGAGAACCACGAAGGTAAATTATGGTTTGAAAGCTCGCCGGGGTTTGGTACTACTTTTTATATTGAATTGCCTTTGTAACCGCGTTATTTCTTAATGGAGCTGATCTCTCCGTTGCGTTCCATATAAACTTTATCAATAATACTCATATCCTCTGTCAATGCCGATTTACGTATGCCTTGCATGGTATCTTCTTCGCACAGCAGGCCCCGTTCCATATTCTCTTTTATAAAACGTCCGTCTTCATATAACAAGATCTTATCGCCTTCAATAAAACGCCCAAAAGCTTTGTTGTTTACCACCAGCCAACTAAAAGCACGGTGAAGTATAACTATTACAAAGCAGCAAACTATAATGGGTAAAAATGCCGATGCGCCAACAATTGCGCGGCTTAGTATAGCTCCTAATGAAATACTGATAATGTTATCTAACGGCGTGCGTATACCAAATGACCGCCGACCCGATAAACGGATCAAGGCTAATGCAATTATGAATACTACAATTCCCCTGCAACTCATTTGCAAAACGTTCAGGTCCTTACCTTCGCCAAAAATATCTTTTAATAATTCCATGGTCTGATAGCTATGTACCAGCTATAACAACGAAAGGCGGCTACTGTTTAACCTACAGGTACAAACCTGATGCACATTGGGGTATCGATATTAATTACGCTGGGGGTTAGCGTTAGTTTGCCGGTACGTTTATCAATTTTAAATACGACAACATTGTTTGAATATTGGTTGGATACAAACAGGTAACTTCCTGTAGGGTCTATCACAAAATTGCGTGGCGACCGGCCCATACTGCTATAACGTTTTACAAACGTTAGTAAGCCCGTCATCTTATTAACCGAAAATTGTACAATCTCATTAGCCGATCCGCGGTTGGAAGTGTACAGGAATCTGCCATCCGGCGATAAATGAATATCTGCTGCCTGTATGTTCCCTCTAAAGTTATCAACCACCATTGATTTGATCTGCAGTTCATAGGGTCGGCCACGTTTAAACCCATATACGGCTACTGTACCCGTTAACTCCTGTAGCATGTAAATAAATTTTCCATCTGCCGACATATCAATATGCCGCGGACCATAGCCCGGGTTGCCGCTTATAAACGGCACCGGCCCGGGGGTTAGTACGGGTGAACCAGCCGGATTATACTTGTAAATATTTAATTTATCTGTGCCCAGGTCGGTGTATAACAGGTACTTTTCATCGGGTGATAAAAAAGCGGTATGCACATGCGGGCCTTCTTGTCTTAAACGGTTTATACTGCTTCCTATCTCCTGTATAACTTGCGAAGCCGCTCCTACAGAACCATCTGCGCCGATAGGATAAACCGACAACACGCCCCCAAGGTAATTAGCTGTAAACAGATTTTTCTGCGCCTTATCAACTGATACATATAGCGGGCCGCCGTAAGCGGGCTGATTATTTATAGAGTCCAACTGGCCGGTGACTGCATCAAATTTATAGGCATATACCCCGCCTGATCCGCTGGCCTTATCGCTTACCGCATAAACAAATTTTTTGTTGTCTGATACACACAAAAAGGTGGGATCAGTTATCCCGTCGATATGATTAAGATAGATGATTTTGCCGGTTTCTGCGTCAAATCGATATACGTAAATGCCGTCACTTGCGCCATGGGTACGGGTGCCCACAACAAGGTCGTAAATTTTGGTACCCGCGGTTTGCGCTTTGCAAAATACGGAAGCGAATAACGATAATACAAGTAACCATTTCTTCATTATAGCTTACGCCTGTCTTATAACAAAATAAGGCTGGTTATTACGCAGCTCATTAAAACCGGGATATAAGGTAACCGCTGCCGGGCCTTCTTCCACTTCAAAATAATAGGTCAGCGGGTATTCCGACTGCGTGTAAGCTGCCGGAATAGTTGCAACATAGGTATTTCCGGTGGCTTTCATATCAACAGTCTCAAATCGCTCGGCCATATTTACATGGCGATAACGCAATCGTACCGCTGCCGGCGCTTTCTCAAGTGCCAGTTGAAGGGTTAACGCACTGCCCGGCGTAAATGTTTTAAGCGGTTGATGGCTGCATTTTACAGTTAAACGTTTGGTCCGGTTTAAGCAGGTAGTAACTGCCGCTACTGCTGCTGACTGCCGAACATCGTTTGGCTTTGTTCCGTCTAACATGGCGCTCATTCGCTCAACATCTTTATCTATGCCCGGCAACCTGTCCAGCCAATGGCCGCGCAGCCACGGATTCTCGCCCGCGGTAACATCTTTCATGTAAACACCTTTAGCTTTATTAGCCAGTTTAAACCAATGTTCGCGAGCGGCCTTATACTGTTTTAACGCCTCTGCAAGTGCGGTCCTGTCACCAGTTTGCTCGAAGATATTGTATAATATTCCCGACCGGAATTTAGCTGCAAAGAATCTGCCTAAGCCTATCTGCATTGTAACATCAATAGTTAGCCGCCTATATTCCGGCTTGGTTTTGTTTGGAGCCTTAGCAGCTAATAACAAGTTCCGTTCGGCAGCATCTGCTTCATCATCCAGCCATTGCGCTGCTTCAAGCGGGGTATATTTGCCGCTGTGCTTGCCGGTTACCAGTTCTTTGGCATAATCGTTTTTGCTTAAAAAGAATTGGGGGTCAGAAGGTGTAACCGCGCCGAACATATGCGGTGACGGTGTATCACCAATCTGGTCCCTTAATACCGCTACTATCGACATATTGGTGTACATCTCCGGCCAATAAGCGTTATTCGCTGCCGACTCGCCATGCGTGGTAAGCACGGTTGGCAAGATCCGGGTAGCGTGTGCAAGTGCTTGCTGCGCCCCGTTGGCGCCTGGGCCAAAGTCTCTCCGTAAAAAACGGTTCCATACGTCGTTATCGGTATCCGGGTTATATAAGGTCCTGCCGAACACTCTTAAGCTGTATAAATATTTCTCCCAATCCCAACGCGGCCTGAGTGCCATATCTTCATAAGCGCACCTGTCGCCGGCAACACCCGAGCCACGACGGCCCTTAAACGACAGCGGTTCCATTAAGTCAACACCATCTCCCCCACAAAAACTAAACGCCCGCGATTGCGCGGCTCCCATCACCGGGTCGCCCCAAAGTAAAAAGCGTTGCGTACCGGTCCAGATACGGTGGATAACCTGGTACTTGCGGTCCTCCTTCATAAAATCGCCATAGCTGTAGCGGGTAAAGCTGCGCGAGCCTTCGCTAAGGTTCATTAATTTTGATGTTTTTTTGTTCGGCTTCGGGATCTCCGGCTCGCGGATCTCTGCCTGCATATAAGGCATGCCGATATGCTCCAGCCAATATTTAGGCGACACCGATACCGGCACGCCCGACGCCAATGCATTATTCAGCATTTCGGGGTCGAGGCCTTTTGCGTGCAAGTTGATGGGAACCACCCTTCCGCAAGTAGCTACACCGCCAAATATGGTCTTCCAGAATTCATAGCTACCTTCGGTAACACCGCTTTCGCCGTGGATACGCAGGGTAACGCCGCTAATAGCCGGGCACTGTTGTAATAACAATCGTATGGCATCGCGGCAATATGCCGCATGGGTTTCTTTGGTTAATCCTTCAATTGTATAATTAGCATCAGGTGCTTTTATCCACTCATAACCATGCATCCATATGCCTAAACAAAACTCCATACCGCGCGCTACCGTTTGCTCGCTGATGAATTTCAGCATCTTCAGGTTTTGGTCGCGCTCGGCATCAGGCAATTGTGGCACATGCACGTTATAACCGGGAACAGATAGCAGGAACGGATAAGCAAATAAGAAATAGCCATCGGTAACGCCATTTAAAAAGTCATAACCAAGACCCAAAGTCAGGTTAAAGCGGTTAAATCGCTGGGTGGCCAGCATGGTTAAATACTTCGGCCACATCTCTACATCGTTATACCAGGGCTTATCTTCAATATCGCTGCAAAATATACGGTTTATAGCGCGCACCCTGTTAAGCGGCTGCTCGATAATAGGTTTTGAAACATGCATTGCGGTTAACGGTGTAATGGAGTGGTTAACCTTATCCGTCAACTCTAATAACGAATATATTAACCCACGCTCGTCAAAACCGGCGGCTATTATAATTGGACGAACCCCATGCATAGCAGGTACCAGGCCGGTTGCCTCGGCTGTAGCCGGGATAGTAGCGCCGGCCTTCTTCAACACCGCCTTCCCCGCCTCACCTGTCGAACCTACAACCGGGACACATAAATTGCCCGTGGCGGCTTTCTCTATACTGGTACAATGCTGAACGGTGATGTTCTTTGCCTTTAATGCTGTTTCCAATTCGGCCATGGCCCATTGTACAGGTGCAGACATTGCCGTTGCATCTTTAGGGTCGACAACAAGCGAAACACCCTGCGCGTTAAAGCCGGTAAAGCCTGCAAGCGGCAAACCAATTGTAGTAACGCCCACAATTTTTAGGAAATCGCGGCGGTCAAGCCCATTTTCGTCGTCGACAATGCTTACTGGCATGGGGTTCTCAGTCATGGTATTGATCAGTTAAATAAGTTGGTATAAAAGCAATTTACGTTATAGTAAATTTAAACACAACTCCTTAAAGCATAATCAACTACATGTTAGCTAATTGTTACAATTTTGGCCTGCTATCTTAATCCATCAATCCAACCAAACCGTTTGCGTAAATGCCCCGTTAACCGCGGCATCCCAAACCTCCAGGCGGATCCATTTTTTGCCTTTTAAGTTTACCGGTACGTGGAAGCTCTTATCGCCAAAAGCAGTAGTATTATTTAGGTTGATGCGCTGGTGATAAACGCTTTTGCCATCGCCGGTTATGATCTCGGCAAAGTTTAGCGGGTAGGTCCATTTAACAGAGAAATCAACTATCGCTTTGGCCGGGTCTTTTACTTTTATGGTCGATCCTGCTTCGGCACCGTTAACTTTAAATGTTGGCAACAGCACCTCGCCGCTGGTGGCAAAGAAGTTGCCGCCTTTTAACACATCCAATACCGGCTGCCAGCCATTTTTAAACTCGGGCAGTTTATCCATTTTAAGGTAGTTAACATTTACGTGGGCATACATTTCGTTTTCCTGGGTAATGGTAAATATGTCCGACTCGGCCAGTACCTTTTTCTTCAGCCCCCAGTTATTCATATCGTCCATCAGCTCAAAGATCCGGCGGCCCATTCTTTCTGTCGACAGGTCGCCGGGGATGTTTTTCCAGGCAGCGCCATTAAAATGATCTGATTTATAAAACGTTTCGTCTTTGTACTTGTCAGGGTAGCCGGTCGACCCTTTAGTGCGGGCATGGGCCGTCCACGCCAAACCGTTCTCTGTCTCCAATAGCTTCAGCATATCATCTTTATCGCGGATATGATATACTTTGCCATAACGCGCATCGTCAGCCACAAAGGGTACACCCTCTTTACGCGACATTACCCAATAAACCGGCTTAGGGAAAAACTCCAGCCAGTGGCCGCCAAAAAACTCGTTTGGTTCTTCGCCGGGCAACAGCAGGAAGTTACCATGCGACTCTTTTTCGCACTCTTTAAACAGGGTGTTTAATTCTTTTAATCGCGACTCATCCGGTCCTTTTGGATGCCCCGCGCCATGAAACTCGGCCAGGTGGACGATATTGACGCCCAAATTCTTGAACACGCGCACATATTCCGGCTCGTCCTCCACGAGCTTACCTTTTAACAGTACTGCAGTGGTATATTCGTTATGAAAATGGCTCGACATGGTTTTATAACCAGGTAACGGCGCATACTTATCATTTCGGGTAAATTTCTTTACGTCCGCTAAAACACTTGCACCATCGGCCAAGCTAACCATGCAGAAAAAGTTCATGCGTTGCTTAGTTCCCGGAGGCGCGTTAAACCATGGCACATAACGATGGTCGCCATACAGATCCTGGCGGATGCCGATGCCGTAACCTGGGATCATTTTACGGTAATTGGTACCATACCAGGTAAATTTTAAGTTAAAAGCTTCGTCCAGCGGGTAAAAGTACTGGTGGGGTGCCGGGAAAACCGCAAGGCTGCCGTTAGCTGTTTGCCCAATGATGGTGCGATATTTTACCATTGCATTTTTGGCGGTATCAGCAGCATTAAACTCAGTATTATTATATTTATCGTCCGTTTTTGCCCAGCCAATTTTGCTCCAGTTAGGGTTGTCGCTTACCAGGCCGGCATCGTAAACAACAGCGGTAGAATCTATCCCGGTTGACATAACCGCTGCCACATTAAATAACGGGCTGCCGTTGTAGAAAGTCATTTCAATATGGCCGCTAAATCTATCGGCTTGAATATTACCTAAACTTACGATGGTGCGCGAGCCTTCTGTTTTCACCGAAGCGTTTTGCTTATCTACCATTTCGGCATGATAGGCTTTAAACGGCTTTGTAGGCACGCGGTCGAAAAAAATATTCCAGCCGTTTTGCGATACCAGGTCGCGCTTGCCAATGGTAAGTATAAATTCGGGGTTAAGGTTAGCTGCTACTTCTTTATAAGCACCTTTATCAGTTGCCTGGATGCTTTTAAATAAAGGGTTGTTTTTATCGAGGTCCAATACCACCCGGCCATGCATTGCTGCGCCGGTGGGCCAAGTCAGGTCAATTTTTGAGCCGGTGGTTTTTACTATCACACCGCTGGTTTTATTAAAGCCTCTTAGGTTAACCGCGGTTTGGGCCGAGGCGTTATTTACATTTAAAATTGCAGCCGACGCTGCTAATAGAAAGCCAATGGCTTTTAGTTTTTGGGGAACAGGCATATGTGTTTGGACAATAGGTTAATTGCAAGCCTTGCTCATTTCGCGATTCGGGTACTAACCCCTGGCTTTCATATTCAAATATAATAAATATTATATGATAAATACCCGGGGTTCGCGCGCTTATAACCCCATTTCCTTCTTCAAAAACTGCCCGGTAAAGCTGTCCTTAACCTTACATAAGCCTTCTGGTGTACCCGAGAACAGGATATTACCACCGCCTGATCCGCCTTCCGGCCCCAGATCAATAACATGATCGACCACCTTAATTACATCCAGGTTATGCTCAATAACTAAAACGGTATTCCCTTTGTCAACCAATTGATATAATACGCCCAACAGCACGTTAATGTCCTCGAAATGCAAGCCTGTGGTTGGCTCGTCCAGTATATAGAAAGTATTGCCGGTATCTTTTTTAGAAAGTTCGGTAGCCAGTTTAACACGTTGTGCCTCGCCGCCCGAAAGGGTGGTGGACGATTGCCCTAAGCGGATATATCCCAAACCTACATCTAATAGTGTTTTTACTTTACGATAAATTGACGGGATATGCTCAAAAAACGGAACAGCATCTTCAATGCTCATGTCCAGCACATCGCTTATTGATTTGCCTTTGTAGCGTACCTCTAAGGTTTCGCGGTTGTAACGCCTGCCGCCGCACTCTTCGCAGGGTACTTGTACATCGGGCAGGAAGTTCATTTCGATAACCTTCATACCCGCACCCTGGCAAGTTTCGCAGCGGCCGCCTTTTACGTTGAACGAGAAACGTCCTGGTTTATAACCACGGATGCGCGACTCGGGCAATGCCACATACAGGTTACGGATATCAGAGAATACACCGGTATACGTAGCCGGGTTAGATCGCGGTGTGCGGCCAATGGCTGTTTGGTCTATCTCAATTACCTTGTCAATATTTTCTAATCCCTCAATCTTCTCATAAGGCAACGGGTGTTTCTTTGCCCTGAAAAAATGATGGTTTAATATAGGATACAATGTCTCAGTCACCAGGCTTGATTTACCACTGCCGGATACACCGGTTATCCCTATCAATTTTCCTAACGGGAACTCAACACTAACCTTCTTCAGGTTATGGCCGGTAGCTTTTTTAAGTGACAATGTTTTACCATTGCCTTCGCGGCGCTTTTTGGGGATAGCAATTTCGCGCTCGCCGTTAATGTATGATGTGGTAAGCGTATGGCATTTCATTAATTCGGCTGGTGTGCCCTGGGCCACTATCTGGCCGCCATGTACGCCGGCTGCCGGGCCCATATCAATAACATGGTCGGCTTCCAGTATCATGTCCTTATCGTGCTCAACCACTAAAACGGTGTTACCCAGGTCGCGCAGGTTTTTAAGGGCGTTTATTAAGCGCTCGTTATCACGCTGGTGCAGGCCAATGCTTGGCTCGTCCAAAATGTACATTACGTTCATCAACTGCGAGCCTATCTGTGTGGCTAAACGGATGCGTTGTGCCTCGCCGCCCGATAATGTTTTAGCCGTACGATCTAAGGTTAAATAACTTAAGCCCACATCCATCAAAAACACAATACGCGCGCGGATCTCTTTTAAAATTTCTTTGGCGATAACGTTCTGCCGTTCGCCCAACCTATCCTCCAGGCCCTCGAACCAATCCTGCAGGGTATTGATATCCATTATGGCCAGCTCGAAGATGTTTTTACCGTCGACCTTAAAATGCAATGATTCTTTCTTCAATCTTGCGCCATCGCAGGTAGGGCAGGTTTTAAGCACGCGATAGTTTTCCATATCGTCCATGCCTTCGTCGCCGCGGCGTTCCTGCTGTTCTTCCAGCATGCGGATGATCCCGTCGAACGTGATCTGGTAGCTTTGTACGTTCCATTTGTTGTACTCGACAGAAACCGTCACCATTTCGTTAGTGCCGTTCAGGATGATATCCAGCTTGTCTTTTTCCAGTTTTTCAATTGGCGTCGACAGCGCGAAGTCAAACTTTTTAGCCAGCGCTTTTAACACCTGGAAGATCCATGTTTCGCGGAATTCGCCTAAAGGTGCAAGCCCCCCATTTAGTATGCTTAGTTTTGGGTTAGGTATAACCGATGCCTCATCAACCTCAAAAATATAACCCAGGCCATTACATTTCTCGCAGGCGCCGTAGGGCGAGTTAAACGAAAACGTATTTGGCTGCGGCTCATCATAGGAGATCCCCGAGATAGGGTCCATCAAATATTTACTGAAGTAGGCTACGTTATTATCCTTATCCCCTATACGGATAATGCCTTTGGCGATCTTTAATGCTGCTTGTATAGAGGTGTATAATCTTTTACTATCTGCTTCGCTTACCACCAGGCGGTCAACCACAATATCAATATCATGGATCTTATACCTGTCAAGCTGCATTTTTGGCTCAACATCGGCAATGGCGCCGTCAATCCATACTTTTAAATAACCTTGCTTACGAATCTGCTCAAACAGCTCGCGGTAATGGCCCTTGCGTGCTTTTACTACCGGGGCAAGTATGTTTACCGGCTGTCCGTCAAACCGTTCAAATATGGTTTTCAGGATCTGGTCCTCGCTCATGCGCTCCATCTTCTCGCCGCTTACGTAGCTGTAAGCTTCGCCGGTACGGGCAAAAAGCAGGCGCATAAAATCATAGATCTCGGTAATGGTACCAACTGTCGACCGTGGATTTTTACTGGTGGTTTTTTGTTCGATAGCGATAACCGGGCTAAGGCCTGATACTTTATCTACGTCGGGCCGTTCCATACCGCCCATAAACTGGCGCGAGTAAGCCGAAAATGTCTCCATATAGCGGCGTTGTCCTTCGGCATAAATGGTATCAAATGCTAAAGATGATTTACCGCTTCCGCTTAAACCGGTAATAACAACCAGTTGGTTGCGGGGGAAAGAAACATCAATGTTTTTTAAATTATGTACCCGCGCGCCGTAAACTTCAACTTCACTTTGCTCGCCCAGGTCTATATGCTTTTCGCTCATGTTTTTTAATTAGTGAATGAGCGAATGAGTGAATTAGTGAATGATAAATTGCGGATAGATAAGTTTATTAAATATCTGTTAATCACTCATTCACTAATTCATTCATTCACTCATTAAACAGCTCGCAAATATAAATAAAAAAGCCCGACCTGCCATCTGGGCAAGTCGGGCTGATTAGTGCTCCGTAATAAAATTTTACAGCAATGTGTTATTGTATGTTAATAAACTTTTTGGCTGTAAATAGCTAAAGTATGTTTTGTAACCATATTTTTCGGGGTTATCAATAATTGCCTTCATGGCAATTAAATTGTAAACATAACTTCCGGTTTCGCGGTTAAGTTTCATCCTAAAATAATTGTCTTCGCTTTGGCTGTGCATAGCTTTGGCTAATTTAATAGAGCCATTGTTATAAGCCGCCGCGGCCAGGGTCCAACTTTTAAACTCGCCGTGTAACTCTTTGATGTAACGGCAGGCAGCAATAGTTGCTTTGCGTACATTAAGGCGTTCATCAATACCGTGTCCAACTTTTAGTCCGTAAGTACGCGCGGTACCCGGCATAAACTGCCATAATCCGCGGGCGCCTTTTGATGAGGTGCCTTCTTTTAAGCCCGATTCAACCAACGGCAAATACTTAAAATCGTCGGGGATACCGTACAATTTTAAAATTGGCTCGATAATTGGAAAAAGTTTGTCGGCTTTAAATTGCAGAATGTGTGATTGAATATTCTTATAGGAATGTTTTCTTATAGAATTATTCACTTTTCGGTACACTGCATTGTTAACAGGAATGGCTTCATTAGCGAAGCTGTAATCATTTGCATTATCGGTATGGTAAGCGATATAATTAGGGATGCGAGGGCTTATTTTTGCCTCAGTTTTAGTAACCGAAGTACTGCAAATGTTAAGCTTGAAAATGATAGCCAGCACAAGTATTACGGAGCACGTAATTAAGTGTTTGTTAATCATTTTTTTTGTATTCATAGAACGATTCATTTTGGTAAATGCTGTGCAAAGGTAACGTATATAAAGCAGATTGTCAAACACTTATGACCCCCTTAGTGTTTTGAGTTTTTTAAAATAGTTCAAAAATCGTGGTTTAAAGTGGTTTAAACGTGGTTTTTAGACCGATGAAAAAAAATGAAAAAATCGATAAAAAACGTCCCAAAAACCGTACTTTTGCCCCTCACGCTGCGAAAGCGCAAACAAAAAAACTATGGTATTTAAAAGACCAACTAACAGTCGCGACGACAGGAATGGCAGATCAAACGGACCATCAAAAGGTGGCGATAATAAACGATCTTCTTCCCCCCGTGCAAAGTCTTCAAAAGGCGCGGATAAACCCGGAAATGACGGAACTAAAAAAAGATACTCAAGCGGCCCCGCTGCAGAGCGTAGTTCTTTTTCGTCAGGAGCCGAAAAGAAAAGCTTTGGTCCGCGCAAACCTTACTCTGGCCGCCCAACCGGTGGTGGAGAAGAAGAAAGGCCAAAAAGAAGCTACGGCAGCGAAGCCGGAGGCGACAAAAAAAGCTTTACACCACGCAGTAAACCATACACAGGCCGCCCGTCAGAAGGTGGCGATAGTGAGCGCCCAAGAAAAACCTTTGGTGCCGATAAGAAAGATTTTGCACCTCGCAGCAAACCATACGGCACACGTGACGGTGGCAGCGACGACCGCCCTAAAAAGAGTTTTGGTAACGAAGGAACTTTCAACCGTAAACCAAAAGGGTCGGATTTTGGCGATAAACCTAAAAGAACCCCTACAAGTTACGGCAATACTGACAGGCCAACGGGCGACCGCAAGTTTACCAGCTCGAAACCGGTAAGAGGCGAATTTAAATCAGACGACAGGCCTACACGTAAACCAACTTACGATAAAATAACCCGCGACAGGGATGCACCGGTAAAAACATTACGTGCAAAAAAACCAACCAAAAAAGCCGAAGATGACGGATTGATCCGTTTGAACCGTTATATAGCTAATGCAGGTATCTGTTCCCGGCGTAAGGCTGATGAGCTGATAACAGCAGGTGTTGTATCGGTAAACGGTGTTGTGGTTAACGAGCTTGGTTTGAAGGTTGACCCAATGAAAGACGAGATCCGTTACAACGGCGAAACCCTGAAACGCGAAAAGAACGTTTACGTATTACTAAATAAACCAAAGGATTATATCACCACTACCGACGACCCGCAAGAGCGCCGCACAGTAATGCAACTGGTTGAAAAAGCCAGCCGCGAACGTATTTATCCAATAGGTAGATTAGACAGAAATACCACCGGATTGTTATTAATGACCAACGACGGTGATTTGGCTGATAAACTTTCACATCCGCGCAGCAACATTACTAAATTGTACCATGTTGAGCTAAGCAAAAGTTTAGCGCAGGGCGATTTGAATAAATTGCTTTTTGGCTTAGAGCTGGAAGACGGGCCTATTAAACCAGATTCGGTAGCTTATGTAGCCGGTGGTACCAAAAAAGAAGTTGGTGTACAGATCCATAGCGGCAAAAACCGCATTGTACGCCGTATGTTTGAACATCTGGGCTACGAAGTGGTAAAATTAGACAGGGTAGTATATGCCAACCTAACTAAGAAAGACCTGCCACGCGGCCGCTGGCGCTTCCTTGACGAGAAGGAAATTATACAGTTGAAGCATTTGATAAAATAGGCCTCTCGATTACATTTCTTTAATTATAAAGAAACAATTTAAAATGACCTTGGTTATTACAAATAATGTAATTACCTTTGTGTCAACATGCTCACCCCGCTTCTCGTCAGATCAGCGCGCTCAGGGTGAGCTTTTTTTTTACCTGAATTTTATGCCGAGAGTTCCGTATTCCAAGCCTCCGCTATCCTTTCATCAACAACTTAAACAGCTAAAAGATAGAGGACTAATAATAGAAGAGGACTCAAAATGTCTCTTCCTATTGGAATCAATTAGCTACTATCGACTAAGTGGTTATTGGTATCCAATGCTTCAAATGCCGAAGTCAGATCACTTCTTCAAACCAAATTCATCTTTTAATGCCTCTTTTAATCTTTATTGCTTTGACCGCGAGCTAAGAAAAATTGTAACAGCAGAATTAGAAAAAATAGAGGTAGCCATTCGCGCCAAAATGATCTATGTACTATCTCATGAACATGGCGCTTTTTGGTTTAGTGATCCAACTTTGTTTTCAAATAACGCCAAGTTTAATATGACCTTAAATAAAATCAGGGAAGAATACAGTAGAAGTAAAGAAGATTTTATTGCGTCATTTAAAGTAAAATACACGGACCCTCTTCCACCAAGTTGGATAATATTAGAGGTTTCATCGTTTGGTGTATTATCGAGCTTGTACCAAAATTTAAAACCTGGGCGTGCAAAAAGAGAAATTTCCCGCCATTTTGGGTTAGATAACACAACCTTTGAATCTTGGATACATTGTATCGTTTATATACGAAATGTGTGTGCCCATCATTCAAGATTATGGAATAAGGCCCTGAGGATAGCCCCGGTTATTCCCAAAAAGCCTCAGAAACCATGGTTAGGAGTTTTTCATACAACAAATTCAATCACCGGTTCTGTAAAGAATATCAATAATAGAACCTACTATGTTTTATCTATAATTATATACTTATCCAAGATAGTTAATCCTAAGACTACCTTTAAAAATAAATTCATCGACCTGTTAACTAAATATCCAAATGTTGACACTACAGCGATGGGGTTTCCAGATACTTGGCAACAAGAAGAATTGTGGCTAACAAAATAATTTCTTGAAACCGAAACCATTAATTTAAAAGAAACGCCCCGCAAACCGCGGGGCATTTCTTTTTATAGATTTTGTTAACTTGCACTTATAAACCAATACGTTCTATAAGCCATGAAAAAGTTATTGTTGATAATTGCGCTGGTATCGCCCGTTCTTTGTGTTGCGCAGAAAAAAGGTGTAGCGCCTAAAGTGTTTGATTTGGTGATAGGCACCTTTACCGGCGATTCGCCAACCGCAAGCAAGGGAATATATGTATACAGGTTTTATGAAGAACGCGGAAGCGTGGCGTATTTAAGCGAGATTGAAACAAAAAACCCGGCGTTCCTTGCAGTAACCGCCGACCAGCAGTTTATATATGCGGTTAATGAGAATAACGGTGTGATCCCGAGTACGGTGAGCGCTTTTAAATTCACAAAGTCAACAGGTAAGTTAGAGTTGTTAAACACGCAGCCGTCAATTGGCTCGCCTGCATATATTTCGGTTGATAAAGCTCAGAAAAATGTGTTTATAGCAAACTACGGCGGCGGCAGCCTGCAGGTATACCCGGTTAATAAAGATGGCTCATTGGGCGCATCGTCACAAACTATCCAGGATGAAGGTACGGGCCCGAATACAGCGCGCCAGTTACAGCCGCACGTGCACTCTGCTGTTTTATCGCCGGATGATAAATACCTGATGGTGTCTGACCTGGGTACAGATAAAATAAACATCTTCCGTTATAAAGCATCAAAAACCCCACCGCTTACACCTGCCGAGGTGCCTTTCTTTAAAACGGAGGGTGGCAGCGGCCCGCGCCACAGTGATTTTGCACCTAACGGCAAGTTTATGTACAATGTACAGGAGATCACCGCAACCATCAGCGCGTTTAGCTATCACAACGGTGAGTTAAAAGAGCTGCAAAATATTAAAATGATGCCTGCTGATTTTAAAGGGACAAACGGCGCTGCAGATATTCATGTATCGCCCGACGGGTTGTTCCTGTATGCTACCAACAGGGGTACAGTTAACGAAATATTTGTTTACGCCATTGACCAGGCGACCGGCAAACTAACGGCTGTGGATCATTATCCCACAGGTAATGCCCCGCGTAATTTTGTGATAGACCCTACGGGTAATTATGTATTGGTTGGCAGCTCCAACCGGATTGTAGTGTTTAAAGTGAACAAGGCCACGGGCAAATTAACTCAGATAAATACAGCCATTAATATAGAGCAGGCGGTTTGTTTAAAAATGATCCCGGTAGAATAATTAAGCCATAGGTTGCGATCTGTCTTTTAGCCGTGTAACTAAATAATCGGCAAACAATAGTATTACCACCACAACCAGTGCCATTAAATATATAGGCGGTATGGCGTGGGTATAATTAATAGCATCAACCAGCCAGTTTTTACGAGTAGTGGTTGGGTTTGATTGATTTGATAAACCTATCAGCAGGAAAAAAACAGCGATCATTGCCGCGATACCATACCAGGCCTTACGGGGAATTATTGGCTTATAAATAACTGCTTTTTTACCGGAGGTTATTTCGGCCATTATATTGGCTGTAAAATTAAACGCCGGGCCTACTGCTGCTTCCTGTTTTAACAAAGCCTTCAGGGCTGTTTCACGCTGAAGGTCCGCTTCAATGGTTTTCATTACAGAGGCGGTAAAATCTACGGCCGGGTTTTCGTCGGCGGCAAGCTTTATTACTTTTTTAAAGCGATCTGTTTTATCAGCCTTCATTATTTATCTCCTTTCCGTTATCCATCAAAAACTTCAACTTGTTTTCTAAAACCTTGCGTGCCCTAAACAATTTGATCTTAATGTTTGGGTTTGATATGCCCGTGATCTCTTCAATCTCTTTAATAGGCAGGTCGTTTATATAATATAGCGTAACCAGTGTAGCATCTATTGGTGGTAACCGCTCTATCGCTTTTTTAACATAGTGTTTTACCTGTTTTGCCTGCAGTTGGTCAAACTGATCGGGCAAATCATCAGAGATCTCGTCAACCTCTAAGTCCATGCTAACTGTTTCAACCCGCTTGTCATTTAAACGGGTTATAGCCGTGCGGTACGTTATGGTGTACAGCCAGGTAGAAAACTTTGATTTACCTTCAAATTTATCAATTTGCCGGTACGCTTTTATAAAACTATCCTGCGCAATATCATTTGCTTCATCGGCATCGCGCAAAATTTTTATGGCGATGCTGTAAACCAGGTCCTTGTATTTATTAACCAAAAAAGCAAACGACGCGGCGTCACCACTTTGAGTCTTTTCTATATAATACAGGTCATCGGTATGCGCCATTACCCATTTGACTTAAAAAACGAGGATATGGTTACAAAAAATAAATTTTTATTATTTTGTATCCGGTTGTATCGTTTTGCTGTCATATGGGGGTAAGTAATTAAAACAACAACATTTAAATAAATAAAGATCATGCAAGAAGTAACCAGAGACGCCATAGTATCAATAACCCTGTTCGCCGCCGTGTTTGGCATGGTGTACGTATTTTTAATAACCCGCCACCGCGAGCGGATGATCATCTTAGAAAAAAGCATAGATTACCCTTTCCCGGTTACCAACTTTAATAACATCACCCTAAAATTCGGAATGCTGCTGATTAGCGTAGCCATAAGTTTTTTGGTTATATATGTATTACAGGCATGCGGGGTTTACAGCGATCTTATATCGGTAGCAATGGTGTGCTTGTTTGGCGGTGCTGGCTTGATAGCCAGCTACCTTATTGTAGAAAAGAAAAAAGCTAAAGTTTAATTAATCGAAATCCGGCCTGCGATTCCGGCAGGCTAATTAACTAACTATTTAATAACTATAAAAGCGCTTTTTGGCCGCTTAGGGATTCCTTTTGCCAAAAATTTAGATCATGAAACACATCACATCAAACATAAAAAACGCATTAACACTGATACTTATGGTCACGGCTACCGCACTAATGGCCCAGACCAAAACAGCGGATACCGCCAAGGTTACCAACTTAAAAGAAGTATCAATAAAAGCCGATAAGCCCATAATTAAACAGGAGGTCGACCGGATAACTTACGACTTGCAAGCCGATCCGCAAAGTAAGTTTAGCAACGTTTTGGAGATGATGCGCAAAGTGCCCTTTGTTACGGTGGATGGCAACGAAAACATTATGCTTAAAGGCAATGCCAGCTATAAGATCCTGATAAACGGCAAGCCATCAAGCCTGATGGAGCGCGATGCAAAAGCAATACTACGCAGCATGCCCGCGTCAACAATTCAGAAAATAGAGGTTTATACCACGCCTCCCGCAAAATACGATGCCGAGGGCCTTGGCGGTATTATCAACATCATCACCAATAAAAAACTGGTTGATGGCTATAACGGCACGCTGAATATAAGCGAACGTACACCAACCGGACCCGGGGCAGGAGCATCTTTTACAGCAAAGGCCGGTAAGCTTGGTCTATCGGTATTTAGCGGTGGCAACCTTACGGATAATCCAACTACGGCTACCTTAAACACGCGTACTACTACCGGAACTAACCCAACCAATCTTAATCAGCAAGGCAGTACACGCTCTGATAATAAAAACGGCTACCTGGGGACAGAGTTAAGTTATGAGATAGATGCCTATAACCTGGTGTCGGCGCAGTTTAATATTAACGGCAGCCGCAACAATGGCTTTAGCGATCAACGCTCTGTATTAAATCAAGCCGCAGGCCCTATTGCCTACAATATAGGCAACGATAATGATAGCAGGGGGAAAGGTTTGGATGCCGGCATAAATTATCAGCTGGGCTTTAAAAAAGACAAGATGCGACTACTGACATTTTCTTACCGGTATTTTAAGTATACCAACAGTAGCCATAATGACATTGCATTTAGCAACCGGGTTAATTATACAGATCCTGATTATAACCAGGATAATACCGGCAGTGCTTCTGAGCAAACCGGGCAAGTAGATTTGGTGCAAGGGTTTAAACAATGGACAGTTGAAGCCGGTGTAAAAAGTATTTTCAGGGATAACTCCAGCGATTTTCAGTCGAATGTGTTTAATGCCGGTACCGGCAACTTCGACCGTGTTGCCGCCCTGTCAAACCAATATAGCAGCACCCAGAACATATTGGCAGCTTATAATACCTGGCGCTTTGCTACTAAAAAGATAGATATTAAGGCCGGCATCCGTTTAGAGCATACTACTACCGATGCCGATTTTATTTCGACCTCATCGGCTGCCCATCAAAGGTATTTGAACCTGCTGCCTTCAATAGCTATCAATATGCCTTTGGATGTTACCAGCGCCCTTAACCTGGGCTTTAGCCAGCGCTTAAAGCGCCCTGGGATCAATAAGTTAAACCCTTTTGTAGATCGCTCTAACCCAAACTTTTATTCGTCGGGTAACCCTGAGTTAAGCCGCTCGACAGTAAGCGACCTGCGATTGGGTTATAGCCTGTCAAAAAAAGCCAATCTCAATGTTAGTGTGTTTTATGATTTTGGTAAGAACCTGGACCTGTTAGTAGCCACGCTTGATCCCGCTACCAACATAACTTATAGTACCTATAAAAACACGGGGTCGGTATTTGGGATAGGAAATGCCATCAGCTTTAATTACCCGATATCTAAAAGCTGGGACATCAGTATTAACACCAACGCCATGTATTTTGAGATAGAAGGACCCATCGACGGTGGAACAAGCAAACGTAATTTTGTAACGTTTAGCAGCTTATCATCTACTAATTATAAAATAAATGATAGCTGGCGCGTTGGTGCATCGGTTGCTGTTAACGGGCGAAACCCAACCGGATTGCAGGGTTCAACCAATGGTTCTGTAAGCCCGTCGGTTTACGGCAGTAAGCAGCTGATTAAAAATAAATTATCCCTATCGGTATCAGCAAGTAACCCATTCACTAAATACCGCGATGCTATAACCGACACCAAAGGGACCAACTTTACGCAATTCGTTACCAATCAAAATTACTTCCGCACGTTTAACTTTAGCCTAAATTATAATTTCGGTAAGCTTAAAGAATCCATAAAGAAAACTAAAAGAGGTATTAATAATGATGACGGGGCGCGTTAGGTATCAGATTATTTACAGCCGGGATTTTATTCCTTTTATTATCTTGCAGGTGTAAACCAATTTAACCTGCTTGTATCATGAAGAAGTCCCTGCTTGTAGTAATCTTATTATTACCCCTGTTCAGCGTCGCACAACAAAAATTCGACCTGTTATTGGGCGGATATACCCAGGCCGGTTATGATAAAGGCATCTCGGTTTATCGCTTTGATTCAGAATCTGGAAAAGTAACGCTGCTAAGCCAGGTTGAAGGTTCTTTAAACCCCGACTTCTTAGCGTTAAGCAATGATAATAAATTTGTTTATACGTGCAATGTTGGCCTTAAAACCAGTGTTGAGGGCGAGGTAAGCGCGTTTAAGTTTGATAAAGCTACGGGCAAACTAACGCTGATAAATAAAGTAGCCGGAGGGGGTAACAACCCGGTACACATCAGCATTGATAAAGAGAATAAATATGTGCTGGTATCTTATTATTCAAGCGGCAGCGTAGTGGTATTCCCTATAAATAAAGACGGCTCATTAGGCACGGCTTCACAGACGATACAGTACACCGGCGCCGGCCCGCATAAAAATCAAAGAGGCCCGCATGTACACATGACGAAGTTTACTGATGATGGCAAAACCGTATTCGTTGCTGATCTGGGAACTGATAAAATTGATATCTATAATTACGACAATACCAAAGCACAACCACTAACCCCGGCCGACCCGGCGGTAGAGCTGATGTCGCCTGCTGATGGCCCGCGGCATATGGAATTTTCGGTGGATAAGAAGTTTTTGTATGTGATACAGGAGCTAAGCGCCAGTTTAAGGGTTTATAAATACGATAAAGGCAAGCTAACCTTTGTGCAAATGACTAACATGATGCCCGAAGGCTATGATAAAAACGGGGCTGCGGATCTGCACGCATCGCCGGATGGCAATTACCTGTACGCGTCTGTTAGAGGTGATGCTGATAAAGTGATGCTATACGCGATAAACAAGCAAAATGGTAAACTGACTTATGTAGACCAATACAGCGTAAGCAAAGCACCACGCGGGTTTACTATCGACCCAACCGGCAGCTTTTTATTAAGCGCAGGGCAGGATGGTAACTCGATAGACTTTTTTAAGATCGATAAAACTACCGGCAAGCTAACCCGAACCGATACCAAAATTGATGTGCCGCAGGTTACCTGTTTAAAATGGGTAGCGGTTGATTAAAAAAGTTAAAAGATTTTAAATCGCCATTCGTCTGTTAAGGTATGTACTCAACCTTATTAGCTTTACACTCATTAACCCGCTGGCTGGTATTGGGCAGTTTGCTGTTTGCTATCTTTCGGGCATACCGGGGCTGGTTATTAAAAAAGCCCTGGCTAAAGCTTGATGATTTTACCCGGCATGTAGCAGCGACCATGGCGCATATCCAGTTTTGTTTGGGGGTCACATTATATTTTATCAGCCCTATTGTAAATTATTTCCTGCATAATTTTAGCACAGCGGTGCATGAGCGGTCAATCCGGTTTTTCGGGATGGAACATGTTACCATGATGCTGATAGGTATCGGCATTATCAGTACCGTATCCGCAAAAGCAAAAAACAAACCCGCCGACATACAGAAGTTTAAATTCCTGGCTATTTGGTATACCATTGCATTGCTTGTCATATTAAGCTCAATACCCTGGTCGTTTTCACCATTAATAAGCAGGCCGAATTTTAGGCCGTTATGGTCTATTTAATATTAAATCAAAATTCATAATTTAGTATCATGTCAGGGGTAAAGAAAAAAATTAAAACAAAAAGTAATGAATCTTTTTAAAAAAAAAGCACCACAAATAATTGAAGTAAAAGGCCATCAGCTTATTTGTCCGATATGCTCAAACAATCTTTTTTTGAAAAAAAATACTTTAGGAAATCTTGGTGGTTTTTTTGGCGACTGGTCAACAGCAGTTGTTTGTTCTGAATGTACTTATATCTTTTGGTTTGGGTCTGAAATTTAAACTATGTCAAATTATTTTTTGACGGTACAGGATTTGGATGGATTATTTGTCTGATTTGAGCTTTGTCAAGCGATTGAAATGGGCGTGGTCTAACTTTTATATAGTCTCCTCAAGCCAAAAGAACAAAGGCCTCCGCGGCCATAGCGGGGCAAGCCAAGCGCGAAAGCCCTGACAAAGCAATAAAAAGCGGGCAGCCGGACCCTTAAACCAACTACCCGCCAAACAATTAATATGCAACGCGTTTATAACACAACGGTATTGCTATTTATGATTTTCCATATTGCAGCGCCCGGTGTTGGGAAGCTTACACCTTTGGTGCTGCCACGTACGCCGGCATCCTGCCCAAACTGGTAAGTAGGATGGCCCTTAAATATCAATTGAGATTTACCATATATGGTAACTGTGGTAAATTGTGTCTTATCTAAAACAGTCGGGACACTGCCAACAGCTGCAACCTCATTTATTGGCCATACCGTGTTATTGCTCAGATCGGCTTTGGTAAATGTGTTGGTGTTGTGGGTATCTTTGCTGAACATATAAAGCGTGTGCCCTGCCGGATCTGTTATATATTGTGAAGAAACGGTGCCGGCCACGCCAGCTTCGGTATACGATGCGCCATCCAATCCTACAAGCTGTGCATTGGCAAACATTACGCTATAATCGGCTTTGCCAATAGCCCAAAGGTTATTAAAGGCGTCGCCGTTGGTATCACCGGCATTAAGGTCGCCCGAATAATAGTACAGCGGCCAGCCTTTATAGGTGGTTTGTAATACACCGTCGGTGCGGGTTATCACGCCAAAATCGGCAGAAGCAAGCCCCGTCCCGATAGATGGGTTTGGATGATAGAATGGCGGCCAGGTAACGGCACATTGCCCCAGGCATGTGGACGTAGCTGCATTATCTTTCGAGAAAAAGTAAACAGCCATACCTTTATTATCGGTAATAACACTACCTAATTTGGCATTGGTAGTTAATTGCAAACCGGTAACCACTACAGGGGCCGGTGTGCCATTATCGCTTTTTTTACAGGCGGCGCTTAATAAAATAAGTGCCGTGAATAACGCCATTACGCGATAGCTTAAGTTTCTTGTTTTCATGTTTTCAGTATCTTTAGTTAATATGGTTTGTTGTTTTAGTGGTTACGCAAACAAACCGGCCGGCGTTGCCTCAATGATCCTGATATCTTTTTATTCATAAGAAAAAACTAAAAAGGCCCCGATAAATCGGGGCCTTCAAATTAATTATATAGGTAGTTTTATTGACTGGCAAGTAATTCGTCCAAATTACCCAAGCCCATGGTAAAGCCTTCTTTGAAGCCCATACCTACTATTTGAGCCATATCGGCTTCGTTATCAAATGATAGTTCTATATCAACTTTCGATCCGGTAGCTGTAGCGCTAAATACGTTATGCCAATACATCGGCGGGAAGCTTTTATCAGCGTTGCCATTTTCATCGCAAAAGCCGGCGGTTGCATCAAAGCTTTTGCCCGGAGTAATGGCTGTGAAATCTACGCGGCACCAGGCTTTATCGCCATTAGGCCCCGCCATACAATACAGCCAGAAGCCGCCCACTTTAAAATCTAAACTTTTGGTAACGGTCTTCCATGGTTTGGGTGCCCACCATTTATCTAACAATTCAGCCTCTGTCCAGGCTTTCCATACTTTTTCAACCGGTGCGCTAAATTCGCGGGTTATGTTTAATTGTCTGTTGTTCGCGTCTTTTAAAATTTTGGTTTCGTGTGTCATAATTGTCTGTTTTTAAAGGTCTGATAATAAGTCATCTAATTGGTTAAAGCGGTCCTCCCACATCTTGCGGAAAGTATCCAGCCATTTGTCTATTTCTTTCATTTTATTGGCGTTTACATGATAATAGATCTCGCGGCCGTTTTGCTTTTGCGATACCGCTTCACATTCGGCCAGGATCTGGATATGTTTTGATACCGCCTGGCGCGTGCTGTTAAAATGCTCGGCCAAAGCATTAGGTGTCATAGCATGTACAGCAAGTAGCGTTAATATGGCCCGGCGGGTTGGGTCGGCTATGGCCTGGTAAATATCTCTTCTCATATTATTTGCAACTGATTGATTGCAAATATATGCGCAATCAATCAGTTGCACAAATTTATTTTCATTTTTTTTTGCTGCTAAATCGCTGCCGTTCCACCTCTTAATTTTAAATGCTAAGGGTTTTAAACCCCTGCTATCAAACAAAATGACTTAAATTTTGTACAGTATACCGGGCAAGCTGAATAGCTTGCCCGGTTTTTTTGTAACATTGCACAAAATATTTACCGTTGACCGCTGTCGCTAAGAAATTCTTCTCCTACTTTTTAAAAGTCGCCATTTTGGTTTTGGCTTTTGCGTTTATATATCACCAGTATTTAAAAAAGGGCGATAATTTAAAACAGTTTGAAATTGCCGTTAACCGCCTAAGCCATCAGCATGTTGTTGTTATCATGTCGGTGGTGGTGGCATTAATGTTTGCCAATTGGCTGGTGGAATGTTTAAAATGGCAGCACCTAACCCGCCGCCTGGCACCTATAAGTTTATGGAAAGCCATAGAGGGTGTTTTCTGCGGACTTACCTGGGCCGTGTTCACCCCCAACCGCATTGGCGAATATGGTGGCCGCGTAATGTTTTTGCCACCACGTAAACGTATTCATGGCGTATTTGCTATGGCAGTTGGTTCGTTCGGGCAAAACGTAATTACCAATGTGCTGGGTGCCGGCGCCTTATTATGGTTTTGCTACTCATTTTTAAATCTAAATGTATGGGTGTTAACCGGCATAACCATTTTTGGTGTGGCATTTATGGGGCTGTTCCTGGTGCTGTATTTTAATATCAAATGGATGGTAAGGTTGTTAAACAGCATATCGTTCCTTAAAAAATATCACCGGTTTTTTGACATTATGGGCACGTATACCTTTGCAGAGCTTAGGGACATTATGTTCTTCTGTCTAACCCGGTTCTTTATCTTCTCCTTCCAATATTACCTGGTTATACATTTGCTGGTACCCGAGATACCTTTTCATGATGTAGTATTGATGGTATTTATTGTATTCTTTGTACAATCGGCATTACCATCGCTTGATTTGTTGGACGTGCCGGTGCGTGCCACTGCTGCCGCTACCGTTTTTGCCTACGTAACCGGTCAGCAAATAGCCATTATTGCGGCATTTAGCTCAATATGGCTTATTAACTTAATTATTCCCGCTATTTTAGGGTCGGTATTTATATTTAAACTAAAATTCTTTGATCGTAACGTATAGTATAATTTGTTCAATCTTTACAGCAGGTTACTTATTGCTGGTGCTATACTTTATAAAAGGGTGGACCAATCTTAAGCGACCCGAAATTAAAGCCGATGGCTACACTACCAAAGTAACGGTAATGGTAGCTGCCCGTAACGAGCAGGAACGCATCCATTATACCATCGAGGATATCCTGGCGCAGGATTACCCCAAACATCTTACAGAAATAATTATTGTCGACGACCACTCTACCGACCGCACCAGCGAGATCATTAGCAGCTATGCCGACCGCGGGGTCAAGCTATTACAACTTAACGAGGCGCAACCACTAAACTCGTATAAAAAGAAAGCTATTGCCAAAGCTATCGGCATTTCAAATGGCGATTTAATGGTGGCTACGGATGCCGATTGCCGCATGGGTACAAAATGGCTGTCATCCATAGTTGGGTATTATGAGGCTAACGACGTGGTGATGATCTCGGCTCCGGTAAACTTTTTCGAGGAGAAAAGCTTGTTCGAGCGGATGCAAACGCTGGAGTTTACCTTCCTGATAGGTGTTGGCGCCGCATTTATAGGCCATAACTGGGCATCAACCTGCAACGGGGCCAACTTTGCTTACCGCAAGGATACATTTTATGAAGTAGGCGGGTTTACCGGCATTGATGAGCTGGCATCCGGCGATGACGAGCTATTGCTGCAAAAAGTAGCCGAACGCTTCCCCGGCAAAATTGGTTTTTTAAAGCTACGCGATGCCATTGTTTATACCCATGCCAAATACAATTTAAAAGATTTTTTACAACAGCGCCGCCGCTGGGCATCAAAATCAACCAAATACAAGGATAAAAAAATTATAGCCCTTACCATTTTTATGTGGCTGTTTAATATGACCATGCTGGTTAATGCTGCGCTGGGCATCTTCAACATCGCCTTCTTTAAGATCTTCCTTTTCCAGTTTGGGTTAAAATATTTGGTGGAGTTGATATATCTTTCGCTCATCTGCTCCTTTTTTAAGCGTACCGGCCTTTTATTGTTGCTGATAATAGTTGCACCTGTGCACATCATATACCTGGCTTATTTAGCCTTAATGGGCACCACACGCCAATATCATTGGAAAGGCCGGATGGTTAAATAACGATCGCTGATTTTAGGATTTCGCTGATTTGACTTTGCGTTACCCATCATCGAAATCTCATAATCATATTAATCAACGGTTCAGACATTGCCAATCCACCCAAATTAAACGATATTTAGCCAAACGGAACTTTAACTATTGGCAGATCTAACACCCACACAACGCACCTGGAAAGCTTTTAAACGCAATAAATTTGCCGTTGCGGGGTTGCTGTTCATTATATTTTCGGTAGTGGTAGCCATACTGGGGTATTTGATAATGCCCGACGCTACCCCGCTTGCCAATAACCAAACCATCCAGCTCAGTATTAAAAAGCCCGGCACAAAATTTATGATGCTGCGCTTAAAAAAGACAGAGCATGTCGATACCGTAAACCTGTTTACAAAAATGCTTTACGGGCAGCCCGATTTTTATCGCGAAATACCTATCACCGGCTATAAACTAACCGGAAATACGATTACTGTTGATGAGTATATTGGTGACGAAGACAAGCCCGAAAAGAAATCGTACACGCTGCCCGCCGATGTAATCGCCAAAGGACCATCAGCCTATATTACCTATCGCACATTTTTGTTAGGCAGCGATGTTTACGGCCGCGATATGCTGAGCCGGTTGATATTGGGTGCCCGCATCTCGTTATCCGTAGGGTTAATGGCGGTTATCATCAGTTTATTAATAGGTGTAACCATTGGTGCCATAGCGGGGTACTTTGGTGGCTGGATAGATGCTTCCTTAAGCTGGCTGATGAATATCCTTTGGGCCTTACCTTCCTTACTGTTGGTTATAGCCATATCCTTTGCTTTGGGTAAGGGCCTGTGGCAGATCTTTATTGCAGTCGGCATTTCTATGTGGGTTGAGGTTGCCCGTTTGGTGCGCGGCCAGGTGCTCAGCATTAAACAAACCGAATATATTGAGGCTGCCCGCTCATTAGGTTATAATAACTTCCGCATTATCCGCAGGCATATTTTACCCAATATAGCCGGGCCAATTTTGGTAATGGCATCATCAAATTTTGCTGCCGCGATACTGTTAGAGGCCGGGTTGAGTTTCCTTGGATTTGGCGCCCAGCCGCCTATGCCCACCTGGGGCAGCATGATCAAGGAACATTATGGTTATATCATCATGGACTCGGCCTACTTGTCTATAACACCCGGATTAGCTATCATGCTGATTGTCTACGCGTTCAACCTTGTAACAGTCGGCTTAAGAGACGCTTTTGATATTAAATCGGCCAGTACCCGTATTTAAATTATATTTTTTTCTAATTTAGTCACTCCGACACCCAATATGCAAAATGCTGGACAGTCCTCCGGAGAGGACGAATTAATCAGGTTACTGTTAAAAAGACAGTCCGAGTTAAACTCTTTATTAGAGGTAACGCGTGCTATCAACAAAAATGCCGCTACCCCGGTGTTAATACAGATGCTTGAGGTAATTTTGCAAAACTACCTGCAGGTAGGCACCTTTCGTTTTTTAATTGAGAAAGAGGGCAACTATGCCTGTATCTCCAAATACGGCGGCGATATCGAGTCAATAGGCGTATTAAACAAGGCCTGCGCCACCTTAAACAAAGTACGGGCGCCCGAGTCGTTAGCCGGCAACGCTAACGACGTCCTTAAAAAGTACGATTACTTTATACCCATATACCATAAAAGCAAGGCGCTGGCTTTTGCGCTGATAGGCAATTTCAACACATCAGGCGAGATGCTGAACAACGATCTGAACTTTATCCAAACCATGATAAACGTGGTTGTGGTGGCGTTGGAGAATAAAAAGCTGTTCCGCGAAAGGTTGCAGACCGAACGCCTGCAACGCGAAATGGAGCTGGCGGCCGAAGTACAGAATATGCTGATCCCCTTGCGGATGCACAAGGACGAAAGCGTGGAGATTGACGCAAAATATCTGCCTCATCAAAACATCGGCGGCGACTATTATGATTTTATCCGCCTTAATGACCATGAGTTTTTATGGTGCATTGCCGATGTGTCGGGCAAAGGGGTATCGGCGGCGCTGCTAATGGCGAATTTCCAGGCCAGCCTGCACGCCTGGGCCGCGGTAGAGGACGACCTGACCAATATCATCGATCGCCTTAATCAAAAGGTGGTGTCAAACACCCAGGGCGAACGCTTTATTACCTTGTTTATAGCCAAATACAACGAGCAGACCCGCAAGCTTAACTACATAAACGCGGGTCACAATGCCACCATCTTATATTCGGAAGGCGAAGCCGTTCCTCTTAAGCTGGGCACTACCATGATAGGCGCGTTTGACCAGCTCCCCTTTTTAAACGAAGGCGAAATAGACATTGAACCCGGCAGCCTGTTGGTAAATTATACAGACGGCCTGCTTGATTTTGAGCCTGCCGGCGATAAAGTGTGGAACGAGGATAGGTTAATGGATTTTGTATTAACCAATGGCGAACTGTCGCCCGATGCCTTTAACCAATTGCTGATGGACCATTTAAATATCGGTATCAGGGGTAAGCCTATTGACGATATTACGATATTGACGTTGAGGATATTTTAAATATTTAATATTCAACGTAACATAGCGGTTGGCAGAGGTGTCTCTTAATTGTGCTCACAATCAACGATATTACAATGGCTTACAAAAGATTTTGGTTGCTTTTAAGTTTAGTCTTCATCATTGCGTCAACCACTGTTATTGCACAACCCGTAAAACCTATTGACCATGGCCTAAAAGAATTTACTTTGAAGGATGCCAAACTGGGGCTGATTCGATTTTATGTTGATGTAACCAATATCAAAAAGAAACAACCGTTTTTTATTGAAGTTAACGGAAGCGGCGGCTTGCCTTTGTGCATCTTTATTAAAGGCAAAGGCTTTGGCAGTATTTATAATACAGCTAACGAGCAGCTTAAAGCAGCCGCTCAAAAAGATTTTCATTATATCATTTTAGGTAAACCGGGCACACCATTCTGCGATACGATTAAAACTAATGACGACGCTAAACATTTCGATGCTCACAAACTTATCGACAATTATAAATACTCGGCCGAGTACACCAAACAGCTTAGTTTAGGCTGGCGCGTTGCAGCAACCAAAAAGGTGATAACCTATTTGATTAGACACGGTTACTGGGACGGAACAAAAATCGCGGCCTATGGTTACTCCGAAGGCGGCCAGGTAGTGCCATCGCTGGCTTTTGCCGATAAACGGATAACCCATGTTATTGATGTGGTGGGTAGCGGCCTAAATCAATTTTACGATGGTATAACAGCCTGGCGCGTAAAAGCAGCAAAAGGAATTGTTACCCAACAGCAAGCGCAGGACAGTATAGATGCCGCGGTAAAACAGATAAAAGATATCTACGCTAATCCTAATAGTACCACAAAGCAGTATTCCGGCCATACCTATAAACGTTGGGCCAGTTTCGGACTCAACCCGCCATTTGAGAAATTACGGTTGCTTAATATCCCTATTTATATGATTGTAGCAACCGCAGATGAAAGCTCGCCAATTTATGGGCTTGATTATGTACTACTCGACTTTACCAGGCTTGGAAAGAAAAATTTAACCTACGAACCATGTGTGGGTTGCGATCATTATCTTAATAATCCCGACGCCGATAAGTCAAAAGTTCCCACCGACTATAATGCTAAAGTGTTAAAATGGCTGGCGCAATAGGCCCGTCTCATCTGTAGGTTGTTTCGTCGGGTGGTAGCTTAGTGGGTTATGTTGAAAACTCCCTAAAAACACCTCCCCATAAAATAATAATTTTACACCCAACGTTAAAGAGCCAATGTTATTAGCAAGGTACCAGCACGAATTTATTGAAGCAGGATGCGATGAAGCCGGTCGCGGTTGTTTGGCCGGCCCGGTGTTTGCCGCCGCTGTTATTTTACCGCATGACTTTGAGCATGAACTGTTAAACGACTCGAAACTTATCCCCGAAGAGCTGCGCTACACCCTGCGTACCGAGATCGAACAAAAAGCCATTGCCTACGCTGTAGCGTCATGTGATAGTTTGGAGATAGACGATATCAACATCCTTAACGCATCATTCCTGGCGATGCACCGCGCTATCGAGAAGCTGCATCTAACACCGCAGTTTTTAATTATTGACGGCAACCGCTTTAACAAACACCCAACCATACCCCATGCCTGTGTTATTAAAGGCGATAGTAAGTATCTGAGCATAGCCGCTGCATCCATCCTCGCCAAAACCTACCGCGACGATTACATGAAGCAAATAGCTGCCGAGCACCCCGAATACGACTGGCACAACAATAAAGGCTACGGCACTTTAAAGCACCGCAAGTCTATTATGCAGCATGGTTATACACCTTATCACCGCCGCACTTTTAGTGTTAGTTTTGAGATGGATGGAGTGATGATACAGGTGGTGGAATAATATCTTTTCGTTTTAGGCTGCTGTCTGTGCGCTTTTCTACTGTTATAGTTTACCGCTTGTCGCTTTTATAGGCCCTTGCGCGCTGGGCTTGCCCCGCTCAATTGCCGCGGATGGCTGTTACTTTGTCTTGATACAAAGTAACCAAAAATCAAGTCAGCAAAGAGGCTTCTTTGCGCTCAGGGCCGTTGCCCGGCAGTCCAGGTAAAACCGCGGGCTGCAAAATTTTTGCGCCGCTTCGCCCGCTCTTTCCCAACGCTTCAGCAAAAAATTGCTATGCCCCTCCCTATGCGCAGGGCCACCAGTTTTACCTGCCCTCACCCGAAGCTTTTTTGCTGACGCTTTGCACAACAACATCATTCTGCTAATATTATAGATTACATAAAAGATGCTCAACGTTTGATAAATCTCATCTTATAGATAAAACTGTCATACGGGCAGCTTCGGACGAAAGGCGGTAAAACAAGGTGGGTCGTGCGGCTGCACGGGCATTGGTAATTTTGCCTGACGCGGTTGCCATGTGCGGAAACAGGCGGCAAAAGGACCGGGCCCGAGGTTTTACCGGCTTTGCAGCGCATAAGGCCCGTGCGGCAAGGAAGCCTCCCGTATGACTTGATTTTTTTGTTACTTTTTTCATCAAGGAAAAAAGTAATGGGGCTCCGCGCCCAAGAGCGGGGCAAGCCCAGCGCGCAATGGCAAACCGACGATAGGTAGCAATAATCTATTATCAAATTGACCCAACCCTTACAATTGAGCCTACCTTACACCTTGATACTCTAACCTTAGAATAGTATTTTTGGTAAAAACCACATTCATCTTGAAGATCCTAATACTAAGCCATCGTGTACCCTTCCCGCAAAATGGCGGATATGCGATAGTGGTAGCCAATACCATTAAAAGCCTGGTTAGTGCCGGTCACGATGTTTCGCTGGTGGCCCTTAATGCCAAACGCCATAATTACGAAAGCAGCCTGCCCGACGAGGAGCTGATGGGCAAGATCAATTACCGCGCTTACGATATTGACACCACGGTAACCGTGGTGGGCGTGGCGATGAATCTTTTCAAAAAAACATCGTTTAACGTTGACAGGTATTACGACCCCGAATTTGAGACCTTACTAATCCGCGAGCTGCGTAACAGCGACTATGACATTATCCAGTTCGAGGGATTATTTGTATCGTTATACCTGCCGGCGGTACGCAAGCATTCAAAAGCAAAGCTGATCTATCGGGCGCATAATATCGAGAACCAGATCTGGTGGCGGCTGGCCCTGCAAAAGATAGATCCGTTTAAAAAATCATACCTGCGGATGCATGCCCGCCGGATAAAAAATTACGAGCAGCAGCAGCTTAATAAGTTTGATGCCATAACCGTATTTTCCGAACACGATAAAGAAACGCTGATTGAGTACGGTATTAACGTACCAATAGCCGTATTGCCAATAGCCCTGAAGCTGGATCATTACAAACCCGATCTGAAAAAGACCGAGTTCCCGAGCCTGTTTTTTTTAGGGTCGTTAGACTGGCTGCCAAACCGCGAGGGCATGGAGTGGTTCTTAGATACTTTTATAAACGACCTGATCAGCGGCGACCTGCCTGTAAAGCTGTATGTTGCCGGAAACGATATCCCCGAGCGCTTTGACGATTACGAGGCATTAGGAAAGGTGTTTATCCAGGGCGAGGTTGACGACGCGCTGGAGTTTGTAAACAGTAAATCCATCATGATCGTTCCGCTGTTATCGGGCGGTGGTATGCGGGTTAAAATTGTTGAGGGTATGGCGATGCAGAAGTGCATCATATCCACATCGCTGGGTGCCGAGGGCATTAACTTTAAAGACGGCCACGATATCCTGATCGCCAACACCCGCGACGAGTTTTACCAGGCCATGCAACGCTGCATCCGCGATGAAGAGTTTTGCATCCAGTTAGGTAAAAACGCCCGCCTGCTTGCCGAAAAAGAACACGATATAAATTTGGTGACTAAGAATTTGATCAAGTTTTATAAGGCTTGTTGTAAGGTGTAGATATTCATTTCTAACTAATTGCTTTTAACAAATCTAAGGTTATAACCCAAGCTTTTACCATTGTAAGTTGGGTCCACGGTAGTTGACTCAACGTGTTGTAATCCCGCTCCTTGATTAATATAAGCTATCAAAATTAAAAGAGCCCTATCGGGACCGTCCCCCGTATCGGGAGTAACTGTTGAACTCCAAAAAGTTGCGTAGGCGTTAAAATTGGGGAATTCATTTACAAAGGAATTATAACTTCCTGTTCCCTGTGCATTGAAACCAGATTGGTTATCGCCAGGTATACCCCAAAGTGATGTCGCTCTCAAATGTCTCGCTGCCACGGGATCCAAATAAAAAACACCATGAGTATATTCGGTTACAGTACCCTGAGATTTGAGCAAATTAATAAAATCAGCTTCAGTAGGTACACGCCATCCATCTGGCAATTTAAGTGCATCAACCTCTGCTATAGAGTAAAATTTTCCGGTCGTGGCTTCTATGTTTCGTGGGCTCGGAACACCACCGGGCCCATCATAGTTTTCAGTGGTCCATCTAAGGTTTCCAATAACTACTGTGTGATAGGTAGTCCCGTTAAGTGTTAATGTAGCGGGTGATGTATCTGGAGGTGTATCTTTCTTTTTGCAAGCAGAAAACAACGTAAATACAAGCAGAATACCGAGCGTGTTTTTTTTCATGTTAAAGGTTTACATAAAGTTAAACAAAAGTTTACAAATCCGAGTATGGAGGGGCTTAAATCAATAGAAGCGTAGCTTCGTTTCATATTGTAGCAACGGGTTTCAACCCGTTGAAAATCGAAACAAAACAAATAAAAGAACCATAGGTTCGGCCCATATAATATGTATCGTACCTACGGCACTCAACAAGATTGCGGATTGCTTACCACGGGTTGAAACCCGCGGCTACAAAATTGATCGAGCCTATGGCTCTTATTTCTTTCGAACCTTTGCCCAACCATTACAAATTACGGCACCCCCTGGCAATTAAATGGTGGCGCTATTTTGTCACCACATTTTTAGTTAATTTTTTCAACTGTTTTTGTCGCAGCGTTAACGGACCAATGAGTACGCATAAAAATTGCGAAAAACGACGGATTTTTACGGGAACAGGTATGCGTAAAGCGGCGGGAGTTGGGTATAATGCACCTTTTTAGTGGTTAAACCGCGGATTCCTGCGTTTATCAAAATCCTTTCACAATCGCACGCAACCTGATTGCATTTTTATTACTTTTGTGCCAAATATAATTTTGTATGAAGAACACAGCCTTAAGCGAAGTCCACGTAAAAGCTGGTGCCAAGATGGTACCCTTTGCCGGTTATAACATGCCCGTACAGTACGCCGGTATCAATGCCGAGCACGAAACCGTACGCAAAGGCGTAGGCGTGTTCGACGTTAGCCACATGGGCGAGTTCATCCTGAAGGGTGATAAGGCGCTGGACCTGATCCAACGGGTAACCAGCAACGACGCTTCAAAGCTATATGACGGCAAGGTGCAGTACTCGTGCCTGCCTAACACCACCGGCGGCATAGTTGATGACCTGCTGGTGTACCGTATTGACGAGCAAACCTATATGCTGGTTGTAAACGCCTCAAACATAGAGAAAGACTGGAACTGGATAAGCCAGTTCAACACCGAAGGTGTGACGATGAAAGACATATCAGACCGCACCTCGCTATTAGCCGTACAAGGTCCTAAAGCAGCCGAGGCCCTGCAAAGCCTTACTGATATCGACCTGGCATCAATGGAGTACTATACCTTTAAAAAAGGCACCTTCGCGGGTATTGATAACGTGGTAGTATCTGCAACTGGTTATACAGGCGCAGGCGGCTTCGAGCTATATGTTGATAATGAGCATGCTGAAGCTATCTGGAACGCGGTGTTCAAAGCCGGCGAGCCATTTGGGATTAAGCCTATTGGCTTAGGCGCGCGTGATACCTTGCGTTTAGAAATGGGTTTCTGCCTGTATGGTAATGATATTGATGATACCACCTCGCCTTTAGAAGCCGGTTTAGGTTGGGTGACCAAGTTTAATAAAGAGTTCACCAACTCTGTAGCCTTAGCGGGGCAAAAGGCTGCAGGCGTAAGCCAAAAGCTGGTTGGTTTTGAAATGATCGACCGCGGTATCCCACGCCATGATTACGAGATAGTTGACGCCGATGGCAATAACATTGGTAAAGTAACCTCGGGTACGCAGTCGCCATCGCTGCAAAAGGCCATAGGCATGGGCTATGTAAAAACCGAGTTTGCCAAAGAAGGTACCGAGATCTATGTGAAGATCCGCGATAACAGCATTAAGGCTAAGATAGTTAAGCCGCCATTTTATAAATAGACCGCATTGAGCCCGAAATTAGAAGTTTGCCTTACCCCAGCGCTGATACCGCTTTATAACGTTGAAGAATACGTTGTAGTTGTGATTGATGTTTTCAGAGCCACTACCTCCATTTGCTATGGTATTGAAAACGGTGCCGAGGCTATTATCCCTGTGTCGCAGGTTGAAGAGTGCAGTGCTTACCGCGAGAAAGGCCTTGACTACCTGTTAGCCGCCGAACGTAACGGCGAAGTGGTAGACGGGTTCGATTTTGGTAACTCGCCGTTCTCATACACTAAAGAAAAAGTTGCCGGTAAAACGATTGTGTTAACCACTACCAATGGTACTCACGCGTTGCACCTATCGCGCAGTGCAAAAAAGATAGTTATAGGCGCATTCATAAACCTATCTGCCATTTGCAACTGGTTAAAGCAGCAAAACCAAAACACCCTGTTGGTATGCTCGGGCTGGAAAAACAACTTTAACCTTGAGGACACCCTGTTTGCCGGCGCTGTGGTTGAGCAGCTGAAAGGCAGCGGCTTCGTAGTTGACGACCCCGCCATTGCCGCAAACGACCTGTACCAAATAGCCAAAGACGATCTGGACGCCTACCTCAAAAAAACATCGCATAGCGAACGCCTTAAAGCCTTGGGCATTGAAGCCGATATCGAGTTTTGTTTAAAGGTTGATCTGACTACCGCTATTCCTGTTTTGGATGGGGATAAGTTGGTTAAGTTGCAGTAGCAGTCAGTTACTGCTACTTACTTCAGTTTCTCATTGTTCTTATGCCTATCGGCATCGCGGATGCTTTTCTTTTCCATGTTTTTTTGCAGTGCATCGGTAAGGTCAATACCTGTTTGATTAGCCAGGCATATCAGCACAAATAAGACGTCGGCCATCTCATCGGCAAGGTTTACTTCGGTATCAGATTTTTTGAAGGATTGTTCGCCATATTGCCGCGCCATAATACGGGCCACCTCACCAACTTCTTCCATTAATATGGCCGTGTTGGTTAGCTCATTAAAATAACGGATACCGGTTGTTTTTATCCAGTTGTCTACTAACTGCTGTGCTTCTTCGAGTGTCATAACTGGCACTAATTTCACGAATTATGTCGAATTACACGAATTGACTATTCGGATTAAATTATAACACGCTGATATTCGAGAGATGGTAGGCCGAAATTGATAATTATGCCTAACCTTAGACCAGATGCTTTAAGGTAGTTTAGTGTTTGTTTGATGTATGGATCGCCTATATAGTTTCCAATTTTTATCTCCAGTATGATAGTATCATAAACTATAAAGTCGGCAACGAAATAGTGTTTCAATTTCTGTTCTTGATAAAAGATGGAGTAAGGTTTCTCTCTTGTAAATGGAACGTTTAGTTTCGTTAATTCCATTTCCAAAGCATCTTTATAAACAACCTCTTTAAAACCATGACCTAAAAATTTATGCACTTCAAAGCAAGCGCCGATGATTTTATAAGATTCTTCTTTAAATAAAATGTCCGTCATTTAATATGCTGAGTAATTCGTGTAATTCGCTAAAATTCGCGGTCTTTCGTGTCTATTATTATTGTAACCGGGCCATCGTTTACTAAACTAATCTTCATATCGGCACCAAATACGCCTGTAGCGGTTGTTTTGCCGGTAAGGTTATCAAGCGTGGCGATCATTTGCTCATACAGCGGGATAGCCTTATCCGGTCGCGCAGCTTTAATAAATGACGGGCGGTTTCCCTTTTTTGTTTGAGCGAATAGCGTGAACTGCGAGATCAATAAGACGCCTCCGTCCACATCAGCCAACGCTTTATTCATCAGGCCGTTTTCATCGCTAAAAACGCGCATGTTGGTTATTTTCTGCGCAAGCCATTGCAGGTCGTCTTCTGTGTCGGCATCTTCAATACCCAGCAATACCAGGAAGCCCGTGCCTATTTCGCCGGTTACCAGGCCGTCAACCTTACAGCTTGCTTCTGAAACCCGTTGTATTACCGCTCTCATTTTTACTAATCAGGTGGCAATATAATAAATATGATGCTATTGAATGGTTACCGCAATAGTTGGTGTGCGGTCGCTTTCATTTTTTATCCGGTCTATGGCTGTTACCAGGTATAGGTAGGTTTTACCCCGTTGTGCCGTTGTATCTATAAAAAACGGCGTAGCGTCGTATTGTATGTGTAAGATGTTATCCGGCGTTGATATATCAATCTTCTCCTCGCCCTCAAAACGGTAAATAACATAGCCGTAAACGGGTTCATTATCCTTAGATGGCAACGGCGCTTCCCATTTTAACTGCACCTGGGTTGTGTTAAGCACTTTAGTGACCACTAAATTGCGTGGAGCATTAGGCGCTATCGAATCCAGCCACAACATTACCGGCGGCAAAGCGGGCTTACTATATAACTTCAATCTTAATGAGTCTGTCAACCCCAGTTTATTATTTGTTAATGATTGCGAGCTGAAATAAACGCTGCCCTGCACACGTGAATTGTTCCGCAATAATCTTACCTCATCCGACATTTCGGTTGGCCTGTCAAACGCGGGTAACTGATGCTCATTTATACGATAAGCGGCGTGTCCAATATATAAGTGTCTATTATAGGTATTATCACTCCACCATTGCACCAATTTATCATAGGCCATCAACCTGTCTCCAATGGGCCTGTATAGCTGCGGATTAATATAATCCACCCAATTTTCCTTTATCCACTTACGCGCATCAGCATACAGCTCGTAATAGGTGTCGCCACCGTGGGTATCAGATCCGTCAGGGTTTTGCGACTTATTGGCCCAGATCCCAAACGGACTTACGCCAAATTTCATCCGGGGTTTATGTTTGTGGATGCTATCGGTCAGCATTTTTATCAGCTGGTTCACGTTGTCGCGGCGCCAGTCTTTTATATCGCTAAAATCGCCCCCGTATTCGGCAAAGGCCGCTGCGTCGTTTATTTTTTGGCCTGCAATTGCATATGGATAAAAATAATCGTCCATATGCACTCCGTCTATGTCATAATTATCAACCACATTCAAAATAACCTGCACAATATATTCGCGCACTTCGGGTAAGCCGGGGTTAAATGTTTTTAATCCGCCATAGGTAAAAAACCACTCGGGATGCTTGTTGGTGATATGATTTGGGCTTAAAGCCGAGTATTTATTGTCTGTCGTAGCACGATAGGGATTAAACCAGGCATGTAACTCTATCCCTCGTTTATGTGCTTCGGTGATGGCAAACTCCAACGGATCATAAAAAGGATTGGGTGCCTGCCCCTGTTTGCCCATTAACCATTTAGACCACGGCTCGCTGCCTTTGGCATAAAACGCATCAGCGGCCGGGCGCACCTGGAACATCACAGCATTTAAACCTGTGCGCTGGTGCTGATCTAATATACTCAACAGTTTTTGCTTTTGCTGATCGACAGTTGATCGCGGCGATGGCCAGTCTATATTACCTACCGTTGCTACCCATACCCCCCTAAACTCGCGCTTAGGGTGATCCTTTAGTTTTTGCCGCGCTATCGAGTCTGCTTGAGTTGGATTTTGGGCGTTGACTTTTGTTAAAACAACCAGCGTAACCAATAAAATAAGATAGCGTAAATACTGCATTAAGGGCTTGTTTTTAGAACTGCAAAGATATAAACTCCTCAATAAGGCGGTTTATTATGACCAATAATAATTGCGTTTTAACCAATTTGTGTCTACTTTTATAAACCGTTAGGGAATTATTTATAGCCATTTATCAAAAACATTATCATAAATTTCGCATTATTACGTATAGTTATAGTTAACAATAGTAAATGCGGATAAAACCAGTCCATGTATTAATCAAATGTCCTGCCGCATTTAATTATTATTTAAGTATTAAAGCAGATAATTTTTATGGAGAACCAAACAACCCAAGAGCCTAAAAAAAATTCGAACGTTATTTACTTTTTAGTAGTAGTAATTGTAGCATTATTAGGTACCGACGTGTATTTATACATGAAGAAAAACAATTCTGACCAACGAATTGCGGTGCAGAGCGATGAAAAAACAAAACTACAGGTTGAACTGGATAGCCTGGAGGCACAAATAGAGCAGGTAAACTCGGGCAAAGTAAAAATGTCAACCGAGATGCAGGCTAAGAACGACTCGCTTAGAGCAAAAATTAAAGTATTAAGAGGCGAGCTTGCCAAAGGCAAATTAACGGCCGAGGAATTGAGCAAGGCGCAGGAGGATGTTAAGCAGTTACGCTATTTTGTTACCAAATACACGGCTGATATAGACGAGCTAAAAAAAGAAAATGTATCATTAGCTACCGAAAGGGATACATTAAAAACCAACTTAAATACAGTTAGCGCAAAAGCAACTGATCTTGAAAAACAAAACCAGGATCTTAACACTAAAGTACAGGTAGCATCTGCCATAAAAGTTGGCGCAGCCAGCGTTGTTGGCTACAAGGTTAAAAAGAATGGCAAGGAAAGCGATGAAACCAAAGCCAAAAACGTTAACAAGCTAAAAATAAACTTTACAGTTGCCAGCAATGCGGTTGCTGTTAAAGGATCGCATGATATTTTTATCCGTATTATAGACCCGATTGGTAACCTGATAACCACTAACGACAGCGGTACATTTAACGCCGATAGCCAGGACCTGCAGTACACCTACAAAACATCTATTGATTATAAAGATGACGGCGTTAATTACACTGTAGATTGGATGTATGCGCAACCCTTCCAAAAAGGAACTTATACTGTATTGTTATACGCTGATGGTTATACCATGGGTAAAACAGGAGTGACTTTTAAATAAACCTTTACTAACAAAACTTACAAAAGAGCTCCGATGGTATCGGGGCTCTTTTTTGTTACAGTGTTACAGATACATGTGTGCCACCTGAAACGTTTGTAACACCTGTAACACTACTTGATAATAGCCTTTTTAGGTGCCGATAGATAGTAATGCCACAAGATCATGGTAGCTATGGTTCTGTACGGCCGCCATTGTCCGGCTATTTCTATTAGTACTTCGCGGGTAGTGCCTGCTGGTAACCCTTTAACACGTTTCAACGCATTAACTGCCGCCAAATCGCCAATTGGGAATATATCCGCCCGCTGTAGTACAAACATCAGGTAAACGTCCACCGTCCAATTACCGATGCCTTTTAGTGTTACTAATTGCGCCCGGATCTCATCATCTGGCATCCCCTCAAATTCTTCAAGATTTATGTGGCCGTTCAGCAATGCTTCGGCTAAGTATTTAATATATGCTGTCTTTTGGCGGCTGCAATAACAAGCTCTAAATTCTTCATCGGTTAATAACAGTACCCGGGCAGGCGTAAGCTCCTGTACACGCTCGCGTAATTTGTTTAAGGCTGATAGTGCAGATGCCAGCGAAACCTGTTGTTCTAAAATAATATGGACCAGCGTTTCAAAGGAATTGGGACGACTCCATAAGGGTGGATAGCCGTGAGCTTTGATAATATCGGCGAGATGAGCATCAGCCAATGCCAGCTCATCACAAATTGCATGAAAGTTAGAATGGGTAAACTTGTTGATCATATAATTGTTATTTAAAAATACTAAAAAATTTAGGAATTAGCGTTTCCTTTTCAGATTTTTACTACATGAACAATTTGCCGCCATTAGCCGAGCGCATGCGCCCAAAAAACCTCGACGACTACGTTGGCCAGAAACACCTGGTTGGCCCGGGCGCGGTGTTACGCAAGGCTATAGAGAGCGGCGCGCTGCCCTCAATGTTGTTTTGGGGCCCGCCAGGTGTTGGTAAAACAACGCTGGCTTATATCATCTCGCAAACGCTGGACAGGCCGTTCTTTTCGCTGAGCGCCATTAACTCGGGCGTTAAAGATGTGCGCGAGGTTATCGAGACCGCATCACGTTTAAAAGAGGATGGCGATGCCATACCGGTATTGTTTATTGATGAGATCCATCGCTTCTCCAAATCGCAGCAGGACTCGTTATTAGGGGCCGTAGAGCGTGGGATTGTTACGCTGATTGGCGCCACTACCGAAAACCCGTCTTTCGAGGTGATATCGGCTTTGCTATCGCGATGCCAGGTTTATATCCTGCAACCATTGGAAGAAGCTGACCTGGTAAATCTGTTGGAGAAGGCCAAAAAGGAGGATGTCGTCCTCAACAAAAAAACCATCGATATAAAAGAACACGAAGCCTTGCTGCGCCTATCAGGTGGCGACGCGCGTAAGCTTTTGAATATATTCGAACTACTTGTTAATGCCATATCTGGCAAAAAAATAGAGCTGACCAATAAAATAGTATTGGAGCATGTGCAGCAAAACATGGCGTTGTATGATAAGGCCGGCGAACAGCATTACGACATTATATCAGCCTTTATAAAATCCATGCGCGGCAGCGATCCTAACGGCGCCGTTTATTGGCTGGCGCGGATGATAGCAGGCGGTGAGGATCCGCTATTTATTGCCAGGCGAATGTTGATCCTGTCGTCAGAAGATATTGGCAATGCCAATCCTAATGCTCTATTGCTGGCACAGGCGTGCTTTAATTCCGTTAATGTGATTGGGATGCCCGAGTCGCAGTTGATCCTGTCACAGACCGCTATATACCTCGCCACGTCGGCCAAAAGCAATTCGGCTACCACCGCTATTGGCGCTGCCATGAGTTTGGTAAAACAAACCGGCGATCTACCCGTGCCCCTGCATCTACGCAATGCGCCAACCAAGCTGATGAAAAATATCGGTTACGGCAAAGACTATAAGTATGCGCACAATTTTGAGGGTAACTTTGTCAATCTTGATTTTTTACCTGATGCTATAAAAGGCACAAAAATTTATGAACCCGGTAACACCCCCCGGGAGTATGAGTCAAAAGAAAAGTTAAAGAAATTATGGGGCGATAAGTACAAGTATTAACTGCTTATTTTCCTCTTATTTTAAATTATTTAACTATAATTACGGTAACTTTCTATTATCAACACATCGCAGAGCGGTTATGATCTCAACTTTTCTCAGTCACGAATTAAAGGCTTTCTGGCGTTCAAAAAATATCGGCAAAAGTTTGGCTGTTCAAATAGTCATGGGGTTATTAATTTTATACCTGTTAATTTCAGTGGCTGTAGCAGGTTATAAATTGGACTGGTTTTTGGCAAAAGCATTTCCACATGATTCTATAATTGTCAGTTTTTGCGGGATAGTATTGCTTTATTTTTTATTTGAATTATTTTCGAGATTACAGCTACAGGAATTACCTACTTTACGGGTGCAGCCATATTTGCAATTACCCGTTAAACGTAATGTAATTATTGGGTACCTGGCATTTACCGGATTTTTATCTGTTTTTAATTTATGGCCAATAATTCTTTTTTTTCCATTTATTTTCAAGATAATTCTCCATGATGCCGGTGCTGTAACAGCGTTAGTTTTCATCATTTCACTCTTAGGAATAGCGGTCTTTAATAATTACCTAGCATTATATATTAAACGAAAGGCGAATTTAAATGGGTGGGTATTTTTGCTTTTCGCAGCAATCCTAATATTGGTAAGCTTGGCGGATTTCATGTGGCATATATATTCAATTAAAAATGCATCATACCTGTTTTTTGGGAATGTAATTAAACGTCCTGCAATGTGCCTGATACCCGTTCTAATGGGCGCATTAATGTATTATTTAAACTTTTTTTATTTAAAACAGAATCTTTATTTAGAAGAATTAAGCACTAAAAAAGATAAATATAAAAGCAGTACCGAGTTTCCCATTTTAAGTTATTTTGGCAATACGGGTGACTTAGTGGCAAACGAGATAAAATTAATATTGAGGAACAAAAGGCCGCGTTCTGCTTTGATTATGTCGCTTTTTTTAGTGTTTTACGGATTAGTGTTTTATCTAAGCCGCGGGCTGAAGGGGCTTGATGCCAGCAGTGTATTTGCCGGAATGTTTATGACGGGAATTTTTATCATCAGTTACGGACAATATATGTTTAGCTGGCAAGCTTCGCATTTTGATGGATTAATGGTGAGTAAGGCAAGTTTTAATAACTTTTTACGAGGCAAGTATCTGCTGTTTTCAACAGCATCAACCATTGCGTTTATATTAACTGTACCTTATGTATATTTTGGATGGAGGGTTTTACTTATTCATTTTGTAATGTACGTTTGGAACATCGGGGTCAATACTACGATAGTTTTATATTTTGCTAACCGCAACGCTAAGCGAATTGATTTAAGCAAAGGGGCTTCTTTTAATTTTGAAGGAGCGGGCGCATCTCAGTTATTGTTATCTCTGCCTTTATTTGTTGCGCCGTTTATTTTTTATGTACCTGCCCGGTTGTTGGGCTATCCTGATGTTGGGCTCGCGTTCATATTTGCTGCCGGGTTAGCAGGGACTCTTACCCGCGAATATTGGATCAAGCAGCTTGAAGCCGATTTTTACAAACGAAAATTTACCATACTTGACGGTTTTAGAAACAAATAACAATGATACAAGTAAAAGATCTTAAGAAAGTTTATAGCGGCATTATCGTTGTAAATATCCCCGGGTTAGAAATAAGGCAGGGCGAAAGCATTGGCCTGGTTGGTAATAACGGTGCCGGCAAAACTACTTTGTTCCGCATGATATTGGACCTGATACGCCCCGAAAGCGGACAGGTATTATCAAAAGGCCAGCCTGTAGCGGGCGGTGAAGAGTGGAAGAACTACACAGCATCATATCTTGACGAAGGGTTCTTGATAGATTATTTGACCCCGGAAGAATATTTTTACTTCATCGGCGGCCTGCATCAGCAAACCCGCGCGCATGTTGATGACTTTTTAGCCGGCTATACCGATTTCTTTAACGGCGAGATCTTGAAGCGTGGCAAATACATCCGCGATCTGTCGAAAGGAAATCAAACTAAGGTAGGCATAGCATCTTGCATGTTGCAAAACCCGGAGATCCTGATGCTGGACGAGCCTTTTGCAAACATCGATCCTACCACACAATTTCGGTTAAAGAATATCATAAAAGAAGCAAATAAAAAAGGCGTTACCACGCTGGTATCAAGCCATGACCTTAACCACGTAACTGATGTTTGCGACCGCATCCTGTTAATGGAAAAAGGCAAGATCATTAAAGACATAGCCACTAACTCATCAACCCTGGCAGAACTGGAGCAATATTTTGCTATCGGTCAAACAGCTGCACCATCGGCGCCTGTTATTGACCCGGAAGAGAACCATTAATTTCAGTAGCAGTTGCGGTGGCAGTAGCACGAGAAAAACTGCAACCGCTTCTGTTACTGCAACTCAAAAACATGTATACCATACGCGAAGCAACCATACACGACATAGCAACCATACGCCAACTGGCCCATGAAATTTGGTGGCCCACTTACTCGCCTATACTTAAAACCGAGCAAATACAATTTATGTTGGGCGAGATCTATTCGTACGAAAAGCTTACAGATCAAATAGAACAAGGCATTCAAACGTTCTTGTTACTATCAGAAGGGGAAACTCCTGTTGCCTTCGCCGCCTATTCGCCCCGCGAGGACGATCCCGAAATTTATAAGCTGCATAAGATCTACTGCCTGCCGTCGACACAGGGAAAAGGTTACGGTAAGATCTTGTTAAATGAAGTTATTAATAACGTGATTGAAGCCGGAAAGAGTGTTTTAGAGCTAAATGTAAACCGCTATAACAACGCCAAAAGCTTCTACGAAAAAATGGGCTTTAGCATTGCCTACGAAGAGGACATTCCTATCGGCCCATATTGGATGAATGATTATGTAATGCGGAAAGAGTTGTAGATCTACAACACTGCCGTTTGTACATCAATTGGCGTACGCTTTACATAGTTTATCCCGGTCTTCATCATGTATAAGCCATAGCAAGTGGTTGAAAACGCCATGCCGATACCTACAAACAATGTTATATGTGCAGGTATCATGCTTTTATTAAGCGTGAACACAATGCCGCAAACGGCAATGATGGTCGACCAGGTAGCTACATAATAATCAAGCGTACGTTTAAACAACTTAGCCATGGGGTAAAAATGCAGGCCCACAACCAAAGCGATAGCGGGTATCACCAAATCGGGATGGCCCAGGTTGATCACCAGGTTAACGGCAATAAAAATCCCCAATCCCTCTACACCGAAAATAATTCCGAACCACATGCCCTCTTTTTTGCCGCGGGCTTTATCCGCGTCGCTGCTCAAAACAGGAAACCGTTTTGACACCGAGAAAAAGTAAACCGAGCTGCTGATAAAAGCAATTATCAATACGGCAAAAAAACCTATCTCCGCACCTTTACGAGCGCCTGTTAAACTGCTGCTGGCAATACCTGCCCACATGGTTGTAAAAACAGCCATCATTAAAAGCCCGGTAGCTACACTTTGTATAGCCACGCGGGGTATTTTATGCGGAGGAGTTTCCATGAGCTTTAAATTATCTATCCATTTTAGCAACACGGGTAGGTGTATCCTGCCCGGAAACAATGGTGCGCGAGCTTAGCGCAATAGCTTTTATAGTCGACGTAATATTTGCCGCATCCAAACTGCTGAATTCATCCTTAACAGTATGATAAAGCTTATCACTATCAATTTGGTCTGTTGATATGGTATGTGCCGGTACCCCAACACGTGCAAGTGAAGCGTTATCGCTACGGTAAAACAGGTTTTGATCTGTGTATGGATCAGGATAAAATTTAAAAGCGGTACCTTCTAAATTCTTTTGAAGGATAGGCCCAAAATCAGAACGTTCGAAGCCGGTTATTAACGCCGCATTTTGGCCCCATTTAGATGCCTTGCCAATCATTTCTATGTTAAACATAGCTATAACTTTTTCAGGGACAATTGTTTTGGCAAAATAAGCCGAACCATACTCGCCAATCTCTTCGGCTGTAAAAGCAACAAATATCAGCGTGCGGGCATTATTGTTTAACCTTTTAAAATATTTAGCCAGTGTTATCACCGCAGTGGTGCCAGAAGCGTCATCATCAGCGCCGTTGGCAATACTATCACCTTGCATAACATTAGAGCCTGTCAGTATCCCCAGATGGTCATAATGGCCTGAAAAGATCACAAATTCGTCTGGCTTTGTTTTTCCGGGAATAATACCGGCTACGTTAAATAACGGAAGCTCTTCTGTTTTTGTTTCGTAATTGACGCTATATGATTTTATTGCGTCCATTTTGCCCAAAATATATACCACCGGTGTTTGCGGTTTTACCGGCGTGTCTTTAAAAACGGCTCGCCCACCTCTTGAAAATGCCTGTAACCTCTTAAAGAATGGCGCAAATTTAGAGTCGACAATTACCAATTGCTTTTTACCGCTTGAGGTATACTTTCTATACGCAGCCTGAAAATCAACATCCGACGGGACAATTGAAACTTCGGCATCTGCCATACTTGTCCAGTTAAACGGCGTGTTTGCCATTATAGCTACACTATCAGCAGATATTTTAACCCCGTTTATAGTGACGTCTGTTTTAACGCCCACGGTTTTTACCATGGTGAAATTTTGTCTAAACCCAGAATTACCATCCATTGGTTTTAAGCCAATCGTTCTGTATTCGTTCTCAATAAACTTTGCCGCTTTCTCAATACCAGGACTGAAAGTGGCGCGCCCCTGCATATCATCTGCAGATAAGGTTTTAATGATGCGCTCTACATCATTTTGCTGTATCAGCCTGTCAACATCCTGCGCGAAACTGTAAGTTGACGCGGCTACTAATGCAATTACTGCTATAAATTTTTTCATATACCTGTTATTTAACTTTTGATGATAACCAATTTTTACGGAATGCTGCCTGATCGCTTGTTAGGTTGCTGCCTGCTTTTTCGGCGGTTACTACTTCATAATATGGATTTTCATCCAGGGTAACTGTGGTTGTATGCGCGCCTGTACGGTTTGTATAAGCTACGCTGATCTTATCGCCCGGTTTTTTATCTGCGATAACCTGGGCGAACGATGCCGCGTCGGTAATGTCTTTGCCATCGGCTTTTAAAATAACATCGCCTGCATCAATCCCTGCGTTATATAATGGTGTGCCCTGGATGGTACTGGCGGTTATAGGCAAGCCTGCAGTACCAACAGTACGTGCCTGGCCCGAGCGCCCGCGAATAGGTGTTGTAGACAAGCCCGACCACACTTTGCCCGGCGCTGCTTTACGCAATATAAAACCGGCTTTGGCCAACAGGTCGGCATAATTGTTTTTATCGATACCGTAAACGTATTTCGTATAAAACTCGGCTGCAAATTTTGGATTAGTCAGCTTTCCCAATACGTTCTGTAAATCTGGCACAGTATAAGGTTTCATCACTTTGCCTTGCGCTAACCAAACCGCACGCATATAATCATCAAGTGTAAGATTAAACTCGCTACGTAAACGCAGATCAAGCGCCAAGGCAACGGCGCCACCATAATAGTAATAACTTAAAAAGTTATTGGCGTAGTTAGATGGATCGATAGAAACACCGGCATCTGTAAACACCGCCTTGCGGCTCATTTCGACGGCCGGGTACTTTTTGGCTCCCGCCGAGTTCAAGATCGAGTTAACCAATCCACTAACGGTACGGGTATATTCTTCGGGAGTATGAAAGCCGGCCCGAACCAATAACAGCTCTCCATAATATTGCGTAAAGCCTTCGGCAAACCAAAGCTCGTTGCTCATGTTAGCATGCTCAAAGTTAAACGGCTCTAACGATTTTGGGCGGATACGCTTAACATTCCAGCTATGGAAATATTCGTGCGCGAAAGTGCTTAATACATCTATTTCATTGCCGCCAACTTTTTCAATTGGATCGACAATGCAGGTAGAGTTACGATGCTCCATGCCATCGCCTGAGTTAGTTGGATATACATCATCCAAAAAAGTATACTCACCATAATCATAGGTTGGCAATTCGCCAAATACCGCTTTTTCTTCCAGTACCAGTTTTTGCACCATCTTGCCAAAGTTGTCTACCACAGCCTGGTCGTCGGTCGAGTGGATAGTTACGTTAATATGTTGTTTTTTTCCATCGGTATTAATTACGTCCCAGCCGGTTTCTTTAAAGGCAGAAAGCTCGGTAGGGCTATCCATCATGTATTGAAAATTGGGAGCGCTGTAAACGTTTGAGCCTTCATGCTTTAATTGGGTGGCTACTTTCCAGCCATATTTATCCAGGTCATTAAATTCAAGCTTAATAGCGCGGTCGTCAATCCCCGCAAGCCACATAAACGCGGCCGGCATGTTTAGGTGGGCATGGCTGGGATCAATACTGGCGTAAGTACCGTCCGTCCAGTTTGCAAATAGGGTGTAGCTTAATTTTACGGCATCGCCGTGGGTGGCAACTTCATATACATCACCTTCTGTTTGCTTTACAATTAATGCAGAACCGTCGGGATCAGATGCTTTAACATTGTACACATTTTTACCAAACTCGTGCGTGGCATATCTGCCCGCAGACGAACGGCTCATGCGAAACTTTAAAGTACCGCTTGGCGCTGCCGGAACGGTCAGCTCAATTTCGGCTTCATGGTGTACAGCATTAGGGAAAGATACTTTGTAATAAATAGCTTTTGGTGCTTTTTGTGCCGACACACCGCCGGTAATAACTACAGCAATTAAGGTAGATAGGAATAGTTTTTTCATCAGATCAGTTAATTGCGCTCAAATTACGATTAAATATAAATAATAGCAAGATAGGCAATAGGCGTCATGAACGCGCGCCGTTGACTCACCCGGTCTGCGCTCCGCTGGACCACCCTCTCTTCGCCTTCGGCGGAAAGAGGAAAAAAGCTCATGTAAAAAAACAACCCTCTTTCCCGCTTGCGGAAGAGAGGGTCGCGCACGAAGTGCCGCGGGGTGAGTTAACGGCGAAGCGATAGACGTAAACCGTATCGAACCGAATTATGCTTTTTTCACAAACTCGGATTTAAGCGCCATTGCGCCAAATCCATCTATCTTGCAGTCAATATTATGGTCGCTATCTACTAAGCGAATGTTCTTGACTTTAGTACCTGCCTTTATACCTTGAGGGGAGCCTTTTACCGGCAAATTTTTTATCACAACAACAGAATCTCCGTTTTGCAGAATATTACCATTGCTATCTTTTACCAAAAATTCCTGGTCAGTGGTACTGTCTTCTTCCGGGCTCCACTCATGGCCACACTCGGGGCAGGCCAACAGGTTGTCCATTTCATAAGTAAAGGTTGATTTGCACAAAGGGCAAGGGGCTAACGTTGTCATATTAAATTTTTTGACGAAGTTAAACTATTCCCTCCACTTAATAGGTTAGGCCCTAATCATACCTATGCTGATCCTTATCCCTGTCAGACCGGTTGGCCAGGGTATTTCGCCGTCGCTTTATATCCTCGTCGAGGTGATCTTTATAAACGGAATCAATAACGGTTATATCGCGCTCTTTATCCTTGTCCGCATAGTAAACATTGGCTTCATGGATTTTAGCCATCGCAACATCGTAAGGCCCCCGGGGCGACATCAGCTTAACAAACACCGGCAGGCATTCAAATAATATAAACAGGTAGCCAATAAATGATATGGCTAAATAAGTATCAATGTCGCGGGTGCCATTTTCATTATACGTTAATTGTCCAAGCGCCCAGTTCCGGTCGGCAAAGCCTGCTATTTTTGAAAGGCTGTCCAATTGATGATCACTGAACATTTTGGTATCGTTAACACCTTCGTATACTTTTCGCTGGCTCAGGTAATTGTCCAGCTTATCGGCATTGGCGGTTACTGTTTTCAGGCGATCTTCTTTTTGCTGTAAAATATCCCGCTTTTGTTTGGCGTAGGTACCATAGCCTACAATGCCAGATGTCTGGCTGCTTTTTTCGCCAAACACCTCCTCATTAAGCTGGCTGCGCGATCGGTTGATATCCCGCTCTAAGGAGTCCTTCTCTTTTTTAAGCGCTGCATTATTATTCAGTTCAATGGCATATTTGTCGTTGTATGTCTTTTGCAGGGTATCTATTTTGCTGTGCTGCCCCTTAATGTATGCTGATCTTAGTTTCTGGCGGATCTCTTTATCAAAGATTTTCAACTCCAGCGGGCGCGATATAACTATACCTATCATGATCGCCAGTAAAATCCGGGGCGATGCCTGTAGTATCTGTTGGTTAGTGGTGCCTTCTTTATTTATACTGGATACGATGTATCGGTCCATATTAAAAATGGCCGTGCCCCATAGTAATCCAAAAAGTATAGCAAAACCTACCGCGAAAACATCGCCATTAAATACAAAATACATAGCGTAACCGCCTGATAATGACGCAAAAAGCGCGGTAAAAAATATTGTCGCACCTATGCCTACGTATTTATTATGCTCTATAGGATACTTTTTCAAGGTATCAACGTGTGCGCCCGAACAGAACCAAAAAAACCGGGTAACTTTATCCATCTATTATACTCTAATTGTTATAAACATATATGAAACGCACTTAGGCACCGATTGTTACAAAATAAGGACGCAATTATTATACATAACAACTACATTTGATCTGTTAAACAATATTTATAACCATGCAAGAGATAACCGTACAAGAACTTAAAGAAAAATTAGACAGCGGCGAAGACTTCCAACTGATTGACGTAAGGGAAGATTTTGAATATGAAACATCAAACATTGGCGGCTTGCTGATACCTTTGGGTGGCATAGCAATTGAAGCTGATAAAGTAAGTAAAGACAAACCTGTTGTTATAATGTGCCGCAGCGGCAAACGCAGCGCGGCAGCTATTATGCAGTTGGAGCAATTAGGTTATACCAATCTATCAAACCTTAAAGGCGGTATACTGGCTTGGGCTGCAGAGATTGACCCTGATATTTCAGTGTATTAAACTATGAGAAATAAAATTTTTCTGAGCACTTTATATAACCTGTGCATTTTTGGATGCCTTATATTGGGCTGGACAGGAATTACTGATAAGCATTACGAATACGTTATGGCCGCCGCGCTTGGCCTGGTAGTATTTGTTGCGCTTAAAATAAAGCTGCTTAAAGATGTACGCAACACGCTTAAACCTTAAACTCAAATAATATGGTCATTTTAATTCTTGGTGTTATTGTACTTGTAGTAGGTACAGTACTTAAACGCTCGCCCGAACCACAGAACCGGTTTGGTGGCATAGTAACTATTGTCGGCCTGGTTATACTGGCACTGGGGGTATTATCATCGACCTTTAAAATTATTGAGCCGGGTAAAGTAGGTGTACAAACTCTTTTTGGTAAAGTGCAGGACAATTACCTGGAAAGTGGCCTGCACATGATTAACCCACTGGTTGATGTTGTTACCTTCAGCATCCAGACAGAGAATTATACTATGAGCGCTAAAAGCAACGAAGGGCCAGTAGAGGGTGATGATGCTATCCGCGTTTTATCGTCAGACGGGTTAGAGGTTACTATCGATCTTTCTGTACTGTACAAAGTAAACCCTGCAAAAGCTTCTTTTATTTTACAGAATATTGGTAATGACTATGTCGATAAGATCGTTCGCCCGGTTACCCGTACTGCAGTGCGTGACAACGCGGTTAGCTATGCAGCGGTTGATCTGTATTCGACAAAAAGGCAGGAGTTCCAGTTTAAAATTAACAAAACCATTAGTGATAATTTTGCGAAGAATGGTTTAGAGGTACAACAGATCCTGGTAAGAAACATAACCCTGCCAGCCACCGTTCGTGCCAGTATAGAATCAAAGATCCAGGCTGAGCAGGAATCGCAAAAAATGCAGTTCGTGTTAGCCAAGGCCCGCCAGGAAGCCGATGTAAAACGAGTAGAAGCACAAGGTATAGCCGATTACCAAAAGATCCTGTCAACCGGCTTATCAGATAAACAATTACAATACGAATCTATCCGCGCGCAAAAGGATATCGCTCTATCACCAAATACCAAGATCATTATTATTGGTGGTAAAGGGGGAAATCCGATTATGTTGAGCGATAAGTAAGTTATTAGCACGAATTTCTCGAATTAAATAAAGCCTGAATAGACTTACGAAGTTTTAAAAACTTCGTAAGTCTTAATACCTCCCCAATATTTCTCGCCTAACACCCTCTCTGTTATAGTTAAAACCTATATATTTACTATAACCTTTAATAAATCTCCTTTTCATGAAAGCATTGCTTTTCGCTTGTTTGCTGTTTGTGCCGATAGTAACTTTTGGCCAGGCTCCTGTTGAAAATTACCCGGTCGACCCGGCATCTATGGCGCAGGCTGGTGTGCCTAAAGGCGAGGTATTGAAATTCACGTTGCAAAACTCTAAGATCTACCCCGGGCAGATGCACGAATACTGGGTTTATATCCCCGTGCAATATGATGGCACCAAACCAGCCTGCGTTTACATTAACCAGGATGGCATTCAAAATAAAGCTCCCATTGTTTTTGACAACCTGATAAACAGCAAGGAAATGCCGGTTACCATCGGCGTATTTGTTTCGCCGGGGCGGATTGTGGCGGCTGACCAAAAAACAGCGCTTGATCGCTATAACCGCAGCTTTGAATATGATGGTCTTGGCGATGCTTACGCAAGGTTTATATTACAAGAATTACTGCCCGATGTTGAAAAACAAAAAGCCAACAACGGGCGTGCTATACATCTTTTAAAAACCGGCAATGATCGTGCAATTGGCGGCAACAGCAGCGGTGCTATCGCGGCATTTACTGCTGCCTGGGAAAAACCGGGCGAGTTTGCGCGCGTGTTTTCGGGCATTGGTACTTATGTGGGATTACGGGGTGGCGAGCGTTACTCGTCCCTAATTAGGAAGTACGAGCCGAGGGCCATGCGGGTTTTCTTACAGGATGGCAGCAATGATCAAAATACCTATCCCGGCGACTGGTTCTTTGCCAATCAAATGATGGAGCGTTCCTTACAATTTGCAGGCACAGAGGTACAACATGTTTGGGGCGAAGGTAATCATAACGGCAGACAGGCCGAAGCCTATTTCCCGCAAGCTATGCGTTGGCTATGGAAGGATTATCCAAAACCTATAACCACCGGCGAAAGCAAAAATGCTATGCTGCATGATATTAATATCCCCGGCGAGAGCTGGGAGTTAGTGGGACAAGGTTACGGCTTTACCGAAGGCATTCTTGCCAATGCGGCTGGCGAGGTTTATTTCCAGGATATTCCTAATTCAAAAACTTATAAGATAGGATTGGATGGCAAGGTTACCGATCTAAAAATAGATGCTAAAAAAGCAGGTGGTACCGGCTTTGATGATAAGGGCATACGTTATACCGTCGCGACAGCAACTAATCAAATTTTAAGCTACGATGCCAAGGACAAAGAAAAAGTAGTTGCCGATGGCTTTGGCGGAAACGATATCGCGGTAGCAAAAAATGGGAATATGTACGTTACCTCGCCTGATGGCATGGAGAAACCCGGCAAGATCTACCTGGTGAAACCCAACGGCGAAAAACAGGTTGTTGATGAAGGTTTAAAATATCCTAACGGGCTTACACTTACCCCCGACCAAACCCAGCTATACGTTGCCGAAATGGGATCGCATTTTGTTTACCTGTTTTCGGTAAAAGAAGACGGCACATTAGCCAATAAACAACGGTACGACTGGCTGTACAGCCCTGACAATGCTGATAATGCCGGAGCCGACGGAATGAAGGTAGACACAGCAGGCAGATTGTATGTAGCTACCCGTTTAGGCATCCAGGTAGCCGACCAGGCGGGGCGTGTAAATATTATTTTCCCGATACCTAACGGGCAACCTGCTAACCTTTGCTTTGGCGGCAGTAATTTTGATTATATGTATGTTGCATGCCGGGATAAAGTTTACCGCCGTAAGTTTAAAACACGAGGCATAAATACATTTGAGGCAACCTATAAGCCCCTGAAACCGCGACTGTAATTACTGTATCCTTTTATAATCATCACGTGCACGATTAGGATCGAAATGTACACCTGGGGTTAGCCAATAAAGCAACACCACCCTTGAGTACCTGAAATTGAACGGTGACAATAAAACCGATACACCCAACAACGCCCCTACATAGATCCATGGATTACGTGTGCCGGTAAGTATATATAATCCTACCGCAAGCGTTACCATTTGCGCGATATTAAAGGCATAGCTTACAAACATAGCTACATAAAAATAGCCCGGCTCAATCTCGAATGTATAGCCGCAATGCGAACATTGCTCGTTCATTTTTTGTGATGAAAAGCCGTACATGCTGTTTGCGAACATATCGCCGCGGCGGCATTTAGGGCATTTGCAGTGTATAGCTGCTGATAGTTGAGATGGGGTTTCCATTGTTTGGGTACTTATGGTTAAATTATTCATGGCTGTTAGTTGTTTTTCTAAATTCCTCTGGGGTTTGACCCACCTGTTTCTTAAAAAACTTGGTGAAGTAAGAGTTATCGGCAAAGTTTAACTGATTGGCTATTTCCTGCACGGTTAAATCGTTATTTATCAAAAGCCGTTTGGCTTCAAGTGCAATGCGGTTTCTGATAACCTCGCCTGCCGGGATGCCTAATACATCATTACATAAAGCATTTAAATGGTTGGGGGTGATGTATAGCAGCTCGGCGTATTCCTTAGGCAACCTTAAGTTGGTATAATTTTTCTCTATCAGTTTTTGAAAGCTGCGCAGCAGCGTATAGTTGTAGGACGGTATGGTTTTATTTACTGTATTCAATCCAAGCCGGGCAATGCTGATAAACAGCTGCAGCATGATGGATCGTACCATATCCATTTCTAACGGCTTGGTTTCCTCGGTCTCATGGATCAGTTCTTCAAACAGTTCAATAACCTTGTCTTGCACTTCGGCAGGGACATCAATAACCGCATCATTAATGATACCCGTGAAAAAAGGGAACTCCTCCAGATAATTCGCCTTCAGCAAAAACGACTGGAAAAACGGCACCGAAAAATTAATGATATAACCATCAACCTCGCCTTTAAACGCCCAGTTATGCACCTGACCGGGAATCATAAAATAAATCTGGTTAGGTTTTACAGGTACTTGCTCAAAATCGATAGTTTGCGACCCGCCACCCTTTGTAAAATATACCAGGTGATAAAAAGAATGCTTATGCGCCAAATGCAAATTGCGATGGCTTTTTAAATAAGGCGCAAACCGTTCAATCAAAATATCCTCGCGCTTTTGGGTAAGGCTGCAAATATCATAAATGGGTATCGCCGTTTTCATACATCAAAGATAAGTGGTAATAACCGTCTTTAATGGTATAGTTTAGTGCTTGTATGGTATTTTTTACTTATTGGGGGATTTTAGCCAGTTTAAAGCCCTATGCTTATTTTTCTATTTCCTATATACAAGCCGTATGTGGACAATTATAAACGGGGCGGTAAAAACTAATTGCATAATCCTCGAACTAAAACCAAGAACACCTGTTAATTAATAAAAACATCCTATGAAAAATCCATTCGAAAAAGAAAATCATACCAATCTTATAGCCGGCGTTATCATTGGCACGGCTGCCGCGGGTGTGGCGGCTTATTTAATGTTCTCGGGCAAAGGCGCAGTTATTCGCGACGAGATCTGTAGCAGCTTTGACCGGATCCGCAATACGTTGATGGGTACCGAACCAGAGCACGATGACCATGCCATGGACTATCTGCAGAAACCTCACAAAGCGCCCAAAACCGATCGCGAGGCGTTGCTTAAGCACGAAATAATAACCGAGCATGGCGATGCTGATCCATCGGCAGCTTAATATATATGCTAAAACAAAAAACGCTCGACTTTATAGCCGCGCGTTTCTTGTTTTCGGGGTGATGCCTAATTAAGACAGCCGTTCCTGTAGTTTGTTTGACAGGTGATCTACAGCCTGCGCTGCGTAATCTTTTGCTTTGTCCATAAATTCGGGCGACCTGTCAGTCAGATCATCCATTAACGATGTACCGTCTTCTCTTTTCTTTGTAAGCTGATTGATGCCGAAGGCGACAGCTGCTCCTAATATTGCGTATTTTAATAAGCCCATGATCTTTTGATTTTATAATAACGAGCAACTATAATGCCATAGGTCAGATTTGGTTTTAAAAGCTATCTTTAGTTAACCAATAACTGTATGAAAAAGTCTGCCTGTCTATTTGTCTTATTATTAACCCTTGTAACCGCTAAAGCACAGGTACCCGATAAAAGCTGGTGGACCTTTTCCTATTCTGAGAAATCAACCGGCACCAGCCTGTTAGATCTTCGATATCTTAATGAGCATTTCGCCGGCGAAAACGGCTTTATCCGCTTAAGTACTGATGGTAATTCGTTTGCTAACAGCAAGAGTAAAGAAGTGCGTTTTTGGGCCTGTAATGGCGGCAGTTTAGCTAAAGACTTTGATGATAAGAAATTGGATAGCCTTGCACGTTTCCTGGCGAAGATGGGGGTTAATTTGATCCGTTACCATGGCGCTATTAATCCTAAAGGTAAAAACACAAAAATCACAGATGTAGATACCACCGAGGCGCGTAATATATGGCGATGCGTAGCGGCGATGAAGAAACAAGGCATCTACACAGTTATCTCGCCGTTTTGGCCAGCCAACGGGCACATGGGCGGATGGATCCCCGCCGAATGGGGTATTGATGGCTACAGTGGTAAGGATGATATGTGGGAAGTGTTGTATTTTAATGATAAAATGAAAGAAGGGTATAAGGCCTGGGTAAAGTACTTGTATACTACGCCCAACCCATATACCAAAGCCGCTTTAAAGGACGAGCCTGCGATAGCCATCATCCAGGTAGAGAATGAGGACTCACCCTTTTTCTGGAGCATGAGCGCGATTAAACCGGCTTTGGCTAAGATGGTAGGCGTACAATTTTCAAGGTGGCTCCGGGCCAAATACGGGCCTTCTGCGGACATTAAAGATACCATGACCCTGGTACCGATTTACGAGTTTACGATCCCGCCACGTGCCAACGTTAAAAACCGCCTGCATGACCAGATTGAGTTCTACTCTGAGCGTCAACGCGCCTTTTATGATGATATGGTGCATTACTATCGTGATATATTGGGCTGCAGGCAACTCATCAATGGCAACAACTGGCGCACGGCATCGCAAAGCCGTTTGTTGGATTTGGAGCGCTGGACCAATAGCGGCGCCGACGTTATCGCAGTTAACAAGTACTTCGACCCGCAGCATAAGGGTGGGCCAAACGTAGGCTGGCGGGTTGACCCGGGCGACTTTTACGGCGCGCCATCAGCATTAAAGAACCCTGCTGATCTGCCTACCAATATCAAACACGTGGCAGGCCACCCCATGATGGTTACAGAGAGTGGCTGGAATTTGCCAAACAGGTATCAAACTGAGGGCGCGTTGCTGGTTGCAGCCTATGGCGGATTATCTGGGCTGGATGCTTATTTTTGGTTTACTCCAACGGCTGTAAACTATATGCAGCAACCGTACTTTACCTTTCTTAATATCAAGGGGCAGCACCCCATGAACCGCTGGAGCATATCAACCCCCGGCGAGATGGGCATGTTCCCGGCTAATGCTTTGATCCAACGGCTGGGCTATGTAAAACAAGCCAATGCCGTTCAGGAGCAGCGCACCATGAAAAGCATGCTTAACCGCGATGTCCCGCCGATATTCGAGGAGCAATCGTTTGATCCTAACCGCGATCTTGTGGTTAGTACTAATAAGGACCAGGGCAAGCTATCGCCCTTAACTTTCTTAACCGGTGGTGTAACCACTGCTTATGGAAGCAAGGTTGACACCGCCATAGTATCGCCAAAATCGGCACAGCTCATTAATATAAAGGACGCTAAAGTATCTTCGATCACAGGCGAGCAAGAGTTAGATTACCGGTCGGGCGTATTCACGCTTAATACGCCGAAAGCTAAGGCTGTTACCGGGTTTTTAAGTTCAAAGCAGGTGTTTACATTGGGCGATGTGACTATTCAGTCGGGGAGCGAGTATGCCACTATCGAGGTGGTGAGTATGGACGGCCAGCCCGTCGGCCGATCCAGGAAGGTATTAGTGCAGGTGGGCACTATCTTCCGCCCTACGGGCTGGAACGAGGAGCCGGCTACCATTACCGATAAAGGCAAGCAGTTAACCGGGTTTAGGATAACCAACACCGGCAAAATGCCCTGGCTGGGGATGCCGGTTAATGGCAGCATCAGCCTGAAGAACAAATTGATAAAGAAAGCCACGCAATTGGATGCCGCGGGCTATGCTGTTAGGCCGCTCGTCTTGAAAGTAAACGCAAACGGCCGCACACTGCTGCTACCTGCGGATGCTTATTATATTTTGTTGGACGACTAAACTGTTTCACGTGAGTGTGACACAGATGAAACAGGTGAAACACTTTTTTGACATAATGTTTTGATTTTAAGTTATTTGTGAAAAACGAGTGAAACAAAATGAAACACTTTTTTGTGGTTAAATGTTTGACAATGAGATTATTATAAAATATTTAAATGTTTAAACATCCTATGTGGAGGAAACCTGGTAACATTTATGCCCACTTATTTGATTATCAGCCCATAGCCATTATATTTGACATACAGCCAACTAATATCTCTATGAAAGTTAATTATTACACTATAGTCCTTGCGGCATTATTCGGTTTAGGCATCGCAGATCATAGCTATGGGCAGTCTGCCAAAAAGCAGCCCAATATCGTTTTTATATTAGCTGATGACCTGGGTTATGGCGACGTGAAAAAGTTTAACCCCACCGCGCAAACCTCAACTCCAAACATCGATCGCCTCGCAACACAGGGCATGATGTTTACCAACGCGCATTCGGCATCGTCGGTTTGTACGCCGTCAAGGTATGGCATCCTTACCGGGCGTTATGCTTTCCGCACGTCTATGAAAAAAGGGGTATTGGGTGGCTACTCGCCGGCATTGGTCGAGCCGGATAGGTTCACTATCGCCACGCTCTTAAAAAACGCTAACTATCAAACCGCCATAATCGGTAAATGGCATTTGGGTATGGACTGGAAGCCCATCGATCCGTCAAAAAAAGCTATCCAACAAAACGGACCCGATGGTGCCGACCTGAGTAATGTCGATCTTAATTCCCCGGTGGTTAACGGGCCAAATAACCATGGATTTGATTATAGCTACGTGTTACCGGCATCGCTGGATATGACGCCATACCTGTATTTAGAGAACGGCAAGCCCGATGATTTGCCATTAGTGCCCGAGCAAGACGTAAGAACCAGTCGCGGAGTTTTCTGGCGGGGTGGATTCAAAGCCAAAAACTTTAAGATAGAAAACACGCTGGACCATTGGGTTGACAAGGCACGCGGTTACATCACCAAAGCCAGTAAGGAGAAAGACCATCCTTTCTTCCTGTACCTGACGCTTACCGCGCCACATACACCGTGGCTGCCGGCCGAAAAATTTAAAGGCACATCGGGTGCTGGTATTTATGGCGATTTTGTGGCGCATACCGATGATGCCGTTGGCCGTGTACTGCGTGTGTTGGACAGCTTAAAATTGACCGAAAATACCATTGTGATATTTAGCTCGGACAATGGCGCCGACTGGAAAAAAGCCGACCTGGCCGAGTTCCCGAAACACCAGTCGAACTATGTTTTCCGTGGCGAAAAGTCAGACATTTGGGAGGGCGGGCACCATATTCCGTTCATCATTAGCTGGCCGGGCAGTATTGCCGGTAACCGCAGCAGCAATACTACGTTTTGCCTGGCTGATATGATGGCCACGCTGGCTGATATCACCCATCAACAATTACCAAAAGGAGCGGGACCGGATAGCTACGATTTTTGGCCGTTAATGAGCCAAAATAAACCTGTGGTAAGGCCAAGCATCATCCACCACTCCAACGATGGTATGTTCGCCATTCGTAAAGGCAAGTGGAAATTTATTGACGGTATGGGCAGCGGCGGCTGGTCGGCAAAAGATCCTCAGGACAATGCCCCCGGCCAATTGTATAATATGGAACAGGACGAACGCGAAACCACTAATCTTTATAATAAATATCCTGATGTGGTTAAAGAGTTAAAGGACCTATTGGAGTTGCAGAAGGCGCAGGGATATAGTGTTGGCGGGTTGTGAAATAATATGCCCAGATTAATATGAATAAATATTTTGTTTTCGCACTTTTATTAGCCTCTTTAACCGGCGCCAATACTTTTGGGCAAGGTAAACCAAATTATCTTTATAAAATTTATAGCGATCAAGGCAAGGGCGCTACTTTAACCGCAATCGACTCAATAAAAAAATCACAACTCCTTCAAATCACTTCCAACCTAAAGCAAATACCCGAAAGTGCGCGGAAACAAATTATAGACAACGCCGATAGAGTAGTGAAACAACCATGGAGCGTTTTACTGTCAAGCCAGTTTAACGAGTTTAAACAAAATGGTAATCGGGTAAATTATGAGAACAAATATTTTGAGCGCCGTAACAAGTTTACCGCCCTGTTAATAGGCGAGATCACCGAACGTAAGGGCCGCTACACGGCTGACATTGCCGATGGCCTTGGCCTGATCCTGGAAGAAAGCACATGGGCGTTGCCGGCACATATGATGTTTCAAAAAGCCGGTTTTGGCCTTGCCGATGTGCAGGACCCAACAATCGACTTGTTTGCCAGCCAAACCGGCGCGTTGCTGGCCTGGACCCGCCTTTTACTGAGAGATGAATTAAACAGCTTTTCACCGCAGTTAGTTAAACGGATAGATTACGAACTGAACAAACGGATCTTTGAACCCTATCTGGGTCGTGATGATTTTTCGTGGATGGGTTTTAAAGGTGGTAAAATGAACAACTGGAACACGTTTATAAACACCAACGTATTAACCACAGCTCTGTTGGCGCAGGACGATAAAACAAAACGCACGGCTACAATTGATAAAACCATCCGCAGCCTTGACTTCTTTTTGAACGATTACCCTGCAGATGGCGGATGCGACGAAGGCCCTTCCTATTGGAATATTGCCGGCGGCTCGTTGATACAATACCTGGACCTGCTAAATACTTACAGCAACGGCCGTCTCGATTTCTCTAAAAACGAACTCATCCATAATATCGGGGCTTATATTTATAAGGTACATATTGATAAACATTATTACGTAAACTTTGCCGATGCTGCCGCTATCACGGTACAGGACCCTTTAAAGGTCTATCTCTTTGGGAAACTTTTTAACGATGATAAGCTGCTTGGTTTCGCGGCGTACATCCGCCAGGCAAACAACAGTCCCGGTGGTTACAATTTAACCGATATTAACTCCTTCCTGGGTTTTTTAGCTGCCGATGCTGTGCTAACTAAAATAACACCTAAAGCGCCCCTGGTGCAGCAAAGCTGGCTGCCCAATTTGCAGGTACTTACCATTCACCAAAATGAAGGATCGCCGAAAGGCTTATTTTTTGCGGCGAAGGGCGGCAATAATAATGAGAGCCACAACCATAACGACGTTGGTAATTTTATTGTATACAAAGATGGCATGCCGGTTATTGTTGATGCGGGCGTAGGCACCTACACAAAACAAACCTTTAGTAAAGACAGGTATAAACTATGGTTTATGCAGTCGGGCTGGCATAATTGCCCCGTTATAAATGGCGTCGAACAAAAAAATGGCCCGCAGTTTAAGGCTAACGGTGTAACCTATAGTCATACTAAAAAAGAGCAAAAGCTAAGCATGGATCTTGCTGCTGCCTATCCTATAGAAGCCGGAGTTAACACCTGGCTGCGAACTTTTACTTTTAACCCTGCTAAGGGCATACTAACCCTTAACGAAACCTTCGATCTTAAAAAAGCAATAGCCCCTTCCGAACTTCATTTTTTGGTTAACGGTACTATAACAGAAGAAAGCAAGGGCCATTTAAAACTAACCGCTCCCTCGGGGCAAATCTTATCGGTAACTTATGATCCTGTCAAATTTGATTTTAAGGTTGACGCCCGCCCGATAGACGACGCGCGTTTAGCCGGCTCATGGAAGACAAGTCTTAACAGGTTAACCCTGATAATTAAGAGTAACGAATTAAAAGGGAGTAGAACGGTAATGTTTAAATAATTAAATATTACATCACCTCAAACCTGTAAACCCCGCTGCTAAACTCAACAGTACTTTTACCATCCACTGCTTTAACAGCCATGGTTTGCCCTGCCACATTCTTTACCACCGTTTTATTACCCGGCAATACAAATGTTGCCGAGGTGTTTTCCGGGATCTCTATTAATATCTCCAGATTTCCTTTTTCTTTAGTCTTCCATTCAGAGCGAATCTTGCCGTACAAACTATTGTAACTCGATTTGCAATAAGTTAGATCTCCCACAGGTTTCGGCGCAATGATAAAATGCTTCAAGCCAGGGTTGTCTGCATCAGTCTTAATGCCTCCTATGGACGAATACAGCCATTCTACCACACTGCCGAACATGGGGTGGGTGTGCGAGCCGCCGCCGTTCCAACTTTCCCACAGAGTGCTGTTTTTATCGTCCAGCAAATAGCCAAAGCCTACACCTTTTTCCTGCGACATGATTTTGTAAGCAATATCGTCGCGGTTATTTTGTGCAAGTATCTTAAGTAACAATGGCGTACCCAAGATCCCGGTATCAAAATGGTAATTGAGCTTTTCAAGGTGGTTCAGTAGTGTGTTTAGAACGCGGTTATAGTTTTCGCCATCAGCCAAGCCAAAAGCTAATGCAAATACTTCGGCACCCTGCCTGCTTTGCCAGTAGGCGTTTGTAGTAGGATTGAAGTAAGCGGTATTAAAGTCTGTTTTTATTTGCTTCGCGAGGGTTGTAAATTTTGTACGGTCATCCTTTTTGCCAAGAACCGATGCCGCTTTAGCCATCAGGTCGGCAACATGATAATAGTAGGCCGTGTTAACAAAAGGTTCAGGGATCTGTACTCTATCCGGTGTGCACCAATCGCCCAGGCACCAGCCCTTCGGTTCCTCGTGGGTTATTATGCCTTTTTCGTCGGTGCGGGTTTGCAGGTATTCTACCCATTGTTTCATGCCCCCATAATGCTGCTTTAACAGTGTGGTATCGCCATAATAATTAAAATACAGCCACGGCATAATTACATAGGCCGATCCCCATGCCGGGCCGCCACCACCGCCGGCAAAAGGCGCAGTGTGCGTAACAAAGCCGGTTTTATGGTTCCGGGCATCGTCCATATCATTAAACCATTTGCGGTAAAACTGCGGCATATTAAACGATAGCACAGCGCTTTCCATAGCCACCTGCCCATCACCGGTATAGCCTAACCTTTCGCGATGCGGGCAATCACTGCTTAAACTTCCGTGCAGGTTAGCCAGCTGGGTTTTTAAGTAAGCTGTGTTTATTTTGTTGAGGAGCGGATTAGAACATTCAAAAGTGCCATTAGCTTCCACATCGGTATGTACATCTTTTACACGGATACTTCCGGCGTCAAATATCACGCCTTGCGAAATAACCTCGATCTTCCGGAACACGTGCCAGGTAAATTTAGGCTCCCAGGTTTCGGCTTCTCCGCCTTTTAACGTATAAGTATCAAATTGCCCGTAATCATCGCCCTCTTCGCTTATGTACCTTATTTTGATCCGATTACCGGCATTGCCGTTAACGGTGATGGACGCCCAACCCGAGACGGTTTCATCTAAATGATAGGTGTAAACAGAGTCTTTTGTCTTCCCATCGAACTTAGGCGTTAACACGCGGGTAACTTTATCAAAAGGTGCCAGTTGCGGTTGTAATGCTCCGGTAGGTGCCTTAACGAACATCGCGGATTTCCATTTGGCATCGTTATAGCCGGTTTTGTCCCATCCGTTTAAAGCCAATCGCGCGTCGTAGTTTTCGCCGGTAAAAATGCCGTCCTTTAATAACGGACCGGTTGTGGTTTTCCAGCTTTTATCGGATACAATTATGCTTTTGCTGCCATCGGTATAAGTTATTTCTAACTGGAAGATCACCTTCGGCAAGTCATACCATAGTGTTCCTTCAATTGTCCGGTCGCGCTGGTTATACCAGCCGTTGCCAAGCAATATGCCAATGGCATTTTTTGTTTGGTTGATATTACCGGTAACATCAAAAGTATTGTACAATACCCGCTGCGTCGATTGATCATCGTAATGATAAAGCAGCTTTTTAAGCGGGCGCTCATCGTAATTGGTAACGGCTGGGGCCAGCACCTGGTCGCCTATTTTTTTGCCGTTTATATATAGTTCGTAAAAGCCTAATCCGCTTATGTAAACTTTTGCCTGTTTTATTTTTTTAGCGGTGCTAAACTCCTTACGGAAATATGGCGCGGGGTATGTAATAGCCGCATTAGGTGTTGGGTCTTCCATAGCGCCTATCCATTTGGCTTTCCAGTCGGATGGTTTCAATAATCCCATACCCCACGAAGCAGTTTTGCTCCAGGCAGATGGTTGGTTTTTTTCATCCCATATCATTACTTTCCAATAAAGCTTTTGTCGGGAGTTTAGTCGTTTACCACCGTAGCTAACCTGGATAGAGTTTGATAAATGAACAATGCCGCTATTCCAGTAATCGCCTTTATTTTCCGCTAATAGCGTCAGGGTGCTTGCTACTAATATTTTATATGCTTTTTGGCTTTTGCTATTTTCGGCAGAGACCATTTGCCAGCTTAATGTGGGGTACTGGTTGTCGATAGCAATCGGGTCGACTAAATACTCGCATTTAAGGTTTGATATTTTTACCGGGATTGTTTTAGCAAACATTAAGCTTGGCGCAAGCAATAGTAAAATTATATGGGCGAATATTGGTTTCATTTAGGTGGTATTGGTTTCCAGGCGAAATATATAACTAAATATTAACAAAAAGCCCGGCATTTCTGCCAGGCTTTCTGTTAATCAAATTAACCCCGATTAAAATCCGGTATTGTTTGGCAACAACTTCGGATTAACATCTATTTCCTGTTTAGGCACCGGGAACAGTAGTTGATTGGTGGTGTATGTGGAGTTAAACACCGTTTTATGGCCCACAAAATCGTCCCAGTTGCCTGTTACATCATTGTGGATTTTGCGGGTGCGCACCATGTCAAACCACATTTTGTTTTCGAAGCATAGCTCGAAGTAACGTTCAAGCCAAACTTCTTTCTCGAACGCATCTTTTGACAATGCGCCAATTACTCCAAGATTAGCTCTGCCCCGAATAGCGTTTACATATCCAATGGCGGTTGGGTTAGGTCCATTTTCGGCCTGGTTAGATGCTTCCGCATACATCAGCATAACATCCGGTAACCGGTAAATGGTATAGTTCAGATCTGACTTGGCTGTACTGGTAACCGCATTTACATCAAACCACTTGTAAATATAAGGGTGAGCAAACGTTACCGTTGCCCCATTGGTAATGCTTGGATAGCTGCTGTAGAAAAATTGCTTTTCCTGTACACGCTTATCGCCAGCGGGGAACGACGCTAAAAACTGCGGCGTTGGGAATACCGAGCCATACTCGTCTGAATATTTAGAGATCTTAGAGAAGTTTGGTATGGTAAGTGGTGTAAGCGGATTGTTAGACGGCACCGCCGCGGCATACTGCACCTGGAAGATAAACTCGCCCAGGTTTTTATTTGCCGGGTTTATCATATCGGTATAGTTAGGGAATAAGGTGTAACCACCGTTAGTGATTACATCTAACGAACGTTTTGCCGATTCGGCATAGTTTGCGGCACCGCCGTTAATAGCTGCCCCGGCATAGGTAAGGTATACATCGGCCAATATTGATTTTATTGCGCCCATGCTTACTTTGCCGCTAACATCTTTATACGGCAGTGTTGATTTCTCGGCAGCTAACAAATCAGGGATGATCACCTCGTCATAAATTTGTTTTGCCGGGGTACGTGCAACCTGTAAATTCAGGTCTTTTGCCGGTGCCGTTATTTCAGGCACAGCGCCATACATGCGCACCAGGAAAAAATAATATAATGCCCTTAAAGTACGCGCCTCGGCAACCATATTGTTTTTAGACTCGTCGGTTAATCCCGAAGCGGTTATGGTAGGTATTTTTTGAATTGCCAGGTTAGCTGCGCCGATGCCTAAATACATTTGCGTCCACCAGGTATCAAAGTAAAACGAAGTACTGCTGTAAGTTAATGTTTGAAAGCTTACAAAGCCGGTTTGGCCCAGGTCGCTATTGGCTTTGCCCGTCATAAACTCCAATAGGTTATAGGTGTTGCCACCGTACGAACCCGACTGGCCGTTGAGCAGGCCCTGCAGGTTTTGATAAGGACCATTGGCAAGCGCCCGCGCTACTTTAGCGCTCGAAAGATCAGACCCCGGCGTTAAAAAGGATGACGGTTTTTCTTCCAGGAATTTCTTGCATGAGCAGGTAAGCAACAGGCAAGCTAATACTAATATATTTTTAAATGTTTTCATTTTGTTACGATTTGATGGGTGTTTAAATACTACACTGCATTCTCTCTGTACGATCATGTCCTATGTTTTAAAATCCAACCTGTAAACCCAGGTTCCATACGCGCGGACGAGGCGGCGCGAAGAAATCAAGGTTTTGTGAAAACGCAGCATTTGAACCATAACCGGCATTAAACGTATCAACCTCCGGATCATATCCTGTGTATTTGGTTATGATAAAAAGGTTTTGAACGCTTGCATAAACCCGCAGGCGTGTCATGTTTAACTTCTTAATAGTAACTGCCGGCACATTAAATCCTAACACAAAGTTTTGTCCGCGGATAAATGAACCATCCTCAACCCACCAGGTATCAAAATGCGAATCCTGCGCATATTTATAGTTGCGCACCTGCGAGATCATTGTATTTTGATTTGTAGGTGTCCAACCGTTTAATACTGTAGTTAAACTGTTGGAGATAGTCTGCCTGTCTTCTGACGAGTGCTTGAAGTTTGCTGCAGTATTAACACCTTGAACAAAACGAATATCAAACGAGAAGTCCCAGTTTCTGTACTTCATGGTACTGCTGAATGTACCGGTCCATTTTGGATACGCCTGGCCAATAATGCTGTAATAGTTACTGCCATCGGCATTGTAAATGTATTTACGATCGCCCGCCTTTAAACCATGTTTTGCGGCTTCGGCTACGTCTGCAGGGCTATCGCTATAAGTACCCAAACGTGTCATTCCGTAAAATGATCCCAGCGGTTGTCCTACCCTTATTACGTAGTTCTGGCCAAGGAAATTAGGGCCGGGAAATATATCGGCGTTCCCGTCATTCAATTTCAAAACTTTGTTTTTGTTAGCAGCGAACAAGAAAGCGGTAGACCATTGGAAATTGTTGCTTTTAACGTTTACCGTATTCAAGCTAAGTTCGACACCCGAATTACGCACCGAACCAATGTTTTTATAAACGTTAGCGGTGGTAAAACCAGCCGACCATGGAATTGGTGTTTGCAATAAAAGGTCGTTAGTGGTCCGGCTATAGTAATCTGCATCCAGGATTATCCTGTCGCTAAACAAGCCTAACTCCAGGCCTCCATCAATTTGGGTAGTACGTTCCCATTTCAAATCAGGGTTGCCCAGGTAGCTTGGGCGCAACGTAATTGCAGCAGCACCGCCCAAAACAGTTTGGCCTGTACCGTATTGGGCAAGCGACCGATAGTTACCAATTTCCTGGTTACCTGTAACACCAACACTGGCACGTATTTTTAAGTTGGATATCGTGCTGTTATTTTTTAAGAAATCTTCCTGCGAAATGCGCCATGCCGCTCCTACCGACGGGAAAAATGAGAATTTATTTGACTCACTAAATCGTGACGAACCATCATACCTGCCGGTAGCAGTAAATAAATACTTCTCGTCGATGTTATAGCTGATACGTCCATAAATCGAGTTTAATTGATTTGACGCGGCATCAGACTCGGATGCACTTTTAACTGAACCAGCGCCCAGGTTATTAAACTGGAAGAAATCGTCAATAAAGTTTTGAGTTTCTGCACGTACCCGCTCAAAACCGTTGCGGCTTAAAGAGAAACCTGCCAAGGCGGTAAACCTTTGCCTATCGTTGATCTTCTTATTCCAGGTTAAATAGTTTTCAGACTGCCAATAATAGTTAGAATACTCGTTAATATTGGCCACACCACCCTGGTCGGCAGATAAGTGCTGCAAAGATAGCGACGAGTAGAAGTTGTTTTTTTGGGTGCTTAAATTATAGCCGAAATCTGTTTTAAATTCCAACTCCGGCGAAATTTTAAATACCGCGTAAACGTTACCTAACATTTGGGCTGTATTGTTTAGGGTATACCGCTCATTTGCCACCTGGATGGGGTTAGGTGCGCCTTCCAGACCATCAATATCAAAGTTACCCGCCCAGGTGCCATTTGGATATTTAATAGGTACGATAGGTACTTCCTCTGTTACATCGCGGGGCACATTAAGGCCGCCGTTACCATCACTCACCATGCGCTGGCGGCTGGCAATAACGTTTACACTACCACCTATTTTTAACCAGTTTTTTACATCATTATCCATCGTCATTTTAATAGAGTAGCGTTTAAAGGCTGATGTTGGTGTTAACCCCTTTTGGTTAAGATAACCTAACGATAAGCTGTAAAGGGATTTTTCGCTGCCGCCCTGGATATTTAACTGGTGGCTTTGAGAGAACGCAGGTTTATAGGTTTCTTTTTCCCAGTTAGTATCATAAAGCGGGTTGTTGTTTACATCAAACAATAGCGGGAAATTGGTATGATTTAACGCCTTAGGAGGTACCTGTACAGAACCATCAGTAGAAAATTTTTGCCCGTTTGCAAAAGACTGGTTATATATCTGTACAAATTGTGCCGAATTTAAAGTTGGCAGGTGGCGGGTCAGTTCGCTAATGTTACCATTTGCCTCATAGCTAATGGTTGCTGCACCGGCCCTCCCACGCTTAGTGGTAACCATAACTACACCATTGGCACCACGCACACCGTATATGGCGGTTGACGAAGCATCTTTCAAAATTTCTACAGATGCAATGTCATTAGGGTTAATAGAGTTTGGATCGACACCTACTACACCATCAACCACGTAAGTTGGGTCGAGGTTTGAGTTTATTGATCCAAGGCCCCGTATACGCACCTTTGCGGGCGCGCCCGGCGCATTGGCATTAACGCTAACCTCTACACCTGCAATTTTGCCTTGTAGGGCTTGGGTTAAGTTAGGTACAGGCTTATCCAATAATTGCTCGGCTTTAACAGTAGCGACAGATCCGGTAAGGTCAGACTTTTTAGCTGTACCATAACCTATTACTACTACTTCGTTTAGGTTCATTACTTCTGCGACAAGTTTAATATTTATAGTAGTTTTACCGGCCGCACTTACTTCTTGCGATGTATAGCCGGTGTAAGAAAACACTAACGTAGCATTGGGGTCTGTTAATTGAATACTGTAACCCCCGTTTACATCGGTTTGGGTGCCGCCCTGTACGCCTTTTACTAATACGGTTACACCGGGTAAGGGTGAACCATCTTTTGCATCGGTTACGGTACCGGTTATTTTGCTTTGGGCCATCACTTGCAGCGACAGCAGTATAAGCAGGATTGAGTAAATAAATTGTTTCTTCATAATGTTTAGTTGAGATGTTTATAGTTTGTTTACCAAAATAGTTTAGCGATTGCCGTAATGGCTGCTATTGGTCATGGCGGTTTGTGGTTGCTGATAAAACAAGTGTGTTGCCAAAAATTTGGCAAAAAAAAGCCAGGTACCTTTACGATATTATTTTTTTTCATGCTGTTAATTAATTTTTAGATAGGTTCTAAAATGGGTTTTGGTTAATACTTATTATCTGCGACATCGTTTAGGCAAAAAAGTGTGTTTAAATAAAGTGGTTTTGTAAAACAAAACTTTAACCAGGGAAGGAATGCGGAAATAAAAGGGGAGGGATCTGGTATTGAAATAAAAAAACCGGCCGCCCTTTTATTTTCAATCAATAGTTTAACTAAAGCAAATCTATTACATGTTACTTAAATTAAAAAGAAATATTTCGTTTATTTATTGCCATAGTTGCTTAATACTTTAATTTATTGAAGAAATAATAAGTGGATCAAGCAGTTACAGTAAGAGGCATATACCACGATTCAAGGGTTATTAATATTTAATGAATAAACATGCTTTATGAATGCCGCTAAACAAAAAAGCCCGGCATTGCTGCCAGGCTTTTTTGTTTAGCGGACGATTCTATGCAAAGTTTGAACCGTTTTGTACTCGTTATTAATTATAAGATATTGTTAAATTAAACCTACCGATACCAATATCATAAACAGCGAGCAAATCTCTAAGTTCATCTTCTGCTTGTATATCAATTGCCTTTGTTGATATTAAAACCATATCCGGTTTAATTTTTTTGCAAATCTTTATCAACTGCTCCTTACCCCCATATATTTTATACCCATACAAAAGTTGATTATGCTTCGATGGGTCATCATCAATCCACCCGATTGGCTTTAATTCGTGTCGTTGATTTTGCAAAATTTCTTTTATCAATAAATATCCACTATCGCCTGCACCATAAATTATTACCTTTTTTTCTGAGTTTCGGTTTCTATTGATTAATTCACTTACAGACCTATAAAATAACCTTGAAAAAATTATGCCTGTAAAAGTCAACAGGAAATCGAACATAAAAAAATACAGCGTATAGACGCCTGCTCTATCTTTCATATATAGCACTGCAACCAATATGATTGTTGTTAAGCAGATAAAAATAAAGTATCCGGCAACCTCTAATACCTCCATATATCGCCACATACGATAATAAAGATTGCTTAAATATAACACGGTAATTTTTACGCAAATAAAAGTTGCTAATACGATGTAATCTGAATCTACGCCAACCTGCGTAGCCTTGGTAGCAAATAGAAAGGCGCCATAAATAATTAAAATATCAGTACAAAGCCCTATCATTAACTTTTTATGAAGTAAGAAAAAACGAAGCGTGAAGTTATTATCGATTTTTAAACCCCGCTTTTCCAAATAAGACAATTTCTCTGGCGATTCGTTATAAACCTTTACCTTAGAAAGCAGTAAAGAAAATGCAACTGAAAAAATAACAAGCAAAAGCACACATAAAAACAGGTTGTTAACCTGTATGCGATACATAAGCAAGCACAATACCCCCCATATAGCGCTAATAATATACAAAGTGAGTACTGCCTTTTTTTCGCTTAGACCAAGCGCAACCAAACGATGTGAGGTATGATCCTTTCCTCCCTGATCGATCCGCCTGCCAGCTGCAAGGCGTTTAATAGTAACCAATGTGGTATCCATAATAGGGATCGCCATTAAGCTTATTGGGATTACCAGCATTAGCACCGGCGACGATGACCCCATTTTCCCCTGCACTGCTATGCTCAAAAAAGAGAGCGTAAAACCGAGGAACAAGCTTCCGGAATCACCCATAAATATGCGGGCAGGTTTAAAATTATAAAATAGAAAACCAACAGTCGCCCCGGCGATGGCAAAAGCAAACCCAGCTAATTCCAGTTCATTATTTAAAATGGCCAATGCCCCCGAGACAATACCAACAATGGCAGAAATGCCTCCAGCCAGGCCATCCATATTATCTAACAGGTTTATAGCATTAGTTATGCCTATAACCCAGATAAATGTCAATGGAATTCCTGCCCACTCCAGCATTCCGCCACCAAAAATATAGCCCTTATATATTAAAACAAATGAACAGGCAATTTGAGCTAATAGCTTTATAATAGGTTTTACCTCCCATACATCATCTGCCCAACCTGTTAAAAACATAATAAAGGCCGCAATGTATATCGCCCAATACTTTGTTTGTGAGATCCCCTCTATACAAAGTAAAGTAATACTAAAAGCAATAAAAATCCCGATGCCGCCCATTAAAGCTGTAGGCTTTTTGTGCCATCGGTCATTACGGGGGAAAACCACCCATCCTTTGTACTTCGCAAATTTGATAATGAATGGCATAATTGCCACACACATCAATAGCGAAATACAGCCCGATAGAATTAACTTAAGCTGAGAAGACATTTAAAATGTAGATTTATTTGGCCGGTGCGTAATATTTGAGTTCAAGAATCTTAGTAATACCATCTTCAATCGTTAACAAATCCCGGTTCAAAACCTGCAGCATTTTTGAATTATCTGGCTGGCGACGCGTCATATCTCCTTCTTTTAATGCTTCAAGATGAACTATTGAAGATGAAGAGCCTGTTATTGATATTACCTTTTTAGCAAGCTCTAAAACTGTCATTTCTTTTGAGTTACCAATATTGATAACCTCATTTAGATAAAGTGATTCTTCAAAAATTTTGGTAGTGGCTTCTATATTATCATCGATATAACAAAACGTACGGGTTTGGCTTCCGTCGCCAAATACGGTGATGTCTTGATTCTTTAGCGCGACGTTTAAAAACTTAGACACAACAAAATCATTGCTTTGTTTAGGGCCGTAAGTATTGAAAAATCTAAATATGGTAAATTCCAACCCAAACTCTTTCTTATAAGATCTGAAGAAAGCCTCACCAACATTTTTCACAATGGCATACGGCAATCTGGAATTTAAAGGGGTTGTGTGTTCATTTTGAGGAAATTCTACCGGCTCGCCATAAACTTCAGAAGATGATGAGTAAAATATACGCTTAACGCCGGTGTTTTTTGATAAGCTTAAAATATGCTTTATACCTTCAATATCTTCTAAAACTGAAATTGGATTTTTTAACGTACGTGCTACACCTACCAATGCTGCATAATGAAACACATAATCAAATTTAAAAGCCAACATAACAGCCGATAAATCCGTATAACGATTTACATCACACTTAATAAATGTAAAATTGTCATATCCATAGGGAAGATTATGAAGTGAGCCGGTAATCAAGTTGTCTGCTACAACAACGTGGTACCCTTTCTGTACTAAATGGCAGGCAAGGGCTCCTCCAACGTTGCCCGCGCCACCTGTTATTAAAACTTTAATCATTTAACTTTTAATTAGGAAGTTAAAGTTAGTTTTTTTCTTTCAATAGAAAGCTATATAAACTTTCTATTTCTTTCACTAAACGAAAATAAGAATAATTTTTAATTACAAATTCGCTTCCGCTTGCGGCCATTTTATCTCTAAGCTTCTTATCTTCAATAAGTTTTATTAGTTTGACAACAAAACTCTCCGGTGTTTGGTCGCATAAAAAACCGCTATACCCATCTTTTACAACATCTTTTACTCCGCCTACATTTGTGCAAATCACAGCTTTTTGGGATGCCATTGCTTCTATAATGCTAACCGGCGTTCCTTCATTTAGCGATGTTAATGCTGCGATATCCGACCCGGCGTTTATTACATCAATATCTTTTCGCCACGATGTAAAAATTATATCTGCGGTGTAATTATTATCTCCAAACCGGCAAAAGCTAAGTTCTGAATTCTTAATCATAGCTATTATTGGTTCCATCAACTCGCCATCGCCAACAATAAATGCTTTAAATTTAAGATCTGGTTTTTGCTGTTTAAGCATTTGTAATGCCGATATAAACAAGTAATGATTCTTAATCGCCGTAAGCCTCCCTGTAATAGTGATAACAATGTCTTCTTCTTGTATGTTATAAAAACTCCTGAATTCATGCCGTTTTTGCTCGGAGTTTTGGGCAAATTTATCCAAATCAAACCCCAATCTAATCACATGAACCTTATTTTCGGGTGCTATTTTGTATTTATGTACTAAATCATTTTTTTGCTCATCGCTTATTGCAATTATAGCATTACTTATACTTGCGAGATATCGTTCGATACCAAGAAAAACTTTTGTTTTAACAGGCGAAAAATACCCATCAAAAACATTTCCGTGGTAGGTATGTAAAATAACTTTGGGCCTCTTAGAATTGTGATATGCTGCCAATCTGCCTAATACACCGGCTTTAGCAGCATGGGTGTGTACAATATCAGGTTGGTAGTTTTTTATCGCAGCTTGTATATATTTAAAGGCATGGAAATCTTTAACCAAGTTTATGCTGCGATACATGTCGGGCACATAACCATACGTTATATTTAAATCATTTAACACATATTCTGAACTACCCTCGTAAGGCTCTTTATGCCCCGCCAATACTTTGGTTTGATAATTACGGTCGATATACTTAGACAAATAGGCCACATTTAAAGTTGGCCCGCCAACATTTAAACGATTAAGTATTCTTAGAATTTTTGACATCCGGGCTATTTTACATCGAAAAAATATCTGTCGGTATAACAATTAGTTATTATTATAGGACCACCACATTTTAGATGATAATAATACTGAAATATATTTGTTATTTTACACACACTGTAAGCAATAATTACCTTGATTAAAAATGACGAACATTACTGCGTTTGATTATGTTTTATTGCCTCTTTATTTACTTGTTGTTTTTAAAATCGCTTACAATTATCGTGATAAGCACTATCCAAAAAACCATTCGTTAAGGAGATATTTTATACCCGCACTTTATGCTAAAATTGGGGGTGCCCTTTTTATAGCTTTTATTTATGGGTATTATTATGGTGGTGGTGATTCATTTAATTTTTTTTATCATTCAAAAATAATTAATTCAACATTTATCGATTCCCCTGATACGTGGCTTAGATTAATAACTCATCATGCCGACGACAAAAATCTGATTGATGAGAAAGCATTATCGGACATGTATTGGTATGACGATATAGCTTCGTACACTACGGCCTGCATTGCGTCCATAATAGGGCTGTTTTGTTTTACTAAGTATCTTATTATAACAATTATTATAGCAACAATATCATTTATTGGATCATGGTTAATGTTTATCGCATTTACAATGCAATATAAAAACATGGAAAAACATATCGCCATCGCTATTTTATTTATACCGGGGCCATTAGTATGGGGATCGGGCCTGTTTAAAGATAGTTTTTGTATGTTTTCAATAGGTTGCCTGGTTTATTGTTTTTATATGTTACTTGAAAAAAGAACATTCAAATTATCCCTTATACTGCTTGGCGTAACTTCAATTATGCTGTTAATACTTATAAAAGCATACATATTAGTAGCGTTATTACCCCTGTTAATTATAAAAACCATACTAGCCTATAAAAAGAAGGCGATTGAAAAAGGGCGAAAATTCTTGTTTTATACAGTATTATTTATGTTTTATTTTGCTTTTTCCCTGGTTTTGAAAAGAGCGGCATCCTATCTTTCGGCCTTTACTGCTGAGAATGTATTAGAAACAATAAAACATCAAAAGGATTATTTGCTAAGTGTGTCTATTGCTCAGGATGGCTCGGCATATGATATTGGAGATTTTGAACCATCGTTAAATGGAATTGTAAAAATGATTATTCCTGCAATTAACGTTACATTGTTTAGGCCATATCCATGGGAATCTAAAAGTATAATTCAGCTTTTTAACTCATTGGAGTCTACTGCGATACTATTGCTTACTTTATATTTAATTTTAAAAAGAAATATATTTAAGACGATCAAGTATATTTATAATGATCCAAATTTAATAATGTGCCTGTTTTTCACACTGATATTTGCCTTCATTGTAGGATTATCCAGTTATAATTTTGGCTCATTATCCAGGTATAAAATTCCATGTACCCCTTTTTATGTCCTGTTTTTAATGATATTAATTTTCAAGGACAGAAGCAATAATAATATAGACGACAAGAGTAGTCCTATTGTTGAGGTTGATAATGATTTAAAGCCAGAACACGATTAAAAATAACAGTATATTGTATCATCGGTTAAGTTTGTGGGACTGGGGTTCAGTATTGCTAATTCCCCGGATTTTAAATATGATTTTTTGTGCGAAAAAGTTGTTATTGACCACGAAATTATAAAATTTAGGATATTTTTTTACTCTGCCTTCTTTCAATTTCAAATTAAAACTATCGCTGCTTTTGGTAAGGTCTTGATTATTCAATTTAAACGTGAAATCATAATTTACCCACTTGTCTTTTTCATATACCTGCAAAATTGTATGATGCGAAATATTATCATAGCCATATAAATCTATCAACCTGGTTTCATAACCCAATTTATGATCTAGTGTAGCCATAACTATCGCCCCTTCGTCGCACCATAAACCCGTATGTTTTTCTATCAAATGCCTGGGCGAAGCATTGGGATGATAATACATATAGCTTTTGGTACTAAATTCACTATTAACCCACGTAAAAACATCATGTGGCGTATGTAAATTGTTTTTAGTAATTATTGCCGAATAGAACTTATCGTCACTCATCCAATAACCCAAGCATACAAACACAAAAAGTAAAATAGCTATGATTAGTAATGCGAATCTGGTTTTCAAATTATTTTTTTTATAATAAAGATACAATAACCGTATTAATAAATAATACTTCCGTTATCTTATATTCCTAAACAACAATGATGCAAACGGATTGATTCCATGTGCCACTTTTACATGTAAATTGATATTTAGCACAAAATCTTTAAACATACCCTATTACCATCATTATTAATAAAAAATGGCACTTAAAACTATTGCTGTTTTGCAGGCTATTTAGATTTCATAGCGTTTATTATATCATTATATTTAATTAGTTAAATTATTAAATACAAAGATTTTACCTCTCTTTTATTGAAAGATTATTAAATATCGCTAAATAATGTTTCAGATTGGTTTCTACAGAAAAAAACGTTTCGGCATGATGTCTGGAATTAACGCCCATTTGCTTTCTTAAAGCCTCATTGATAATCAGAAGCTCTAACTTATTCAGCCATTCCTCTTCGCTGTTTACCAAAAAACCGTTAAATTCATTTTTTATAACTTTAAAATTGGGCCCAATAGCCGAAGCAACAATGGGTATGCCTGCAGCCATATATTGCACCAGCTTCCCTCCACTTTTTCCATATACCCATTCCTCATCCGGAACCGGGTGTATGCCAATGTCGAAAAGCTGTAAGTATTCAATTTCCTTTTCAGCACTCCACTGCACTAATTCAATATTAACACTATCCATAGTAAAGGCAGGGTCGCCCATTATCATTATCTTAATATTATGTGCTGATGCTAATTTTTTGAATACATTATCTAATATATGCACATACTTACTGGTAGTATGGCTGCCGCTCCATCCAACAACCACAGCATCAGATTTATTAATGCTTTTCAAATCATATTTTTTCACATCAATTGTAGCGGGTATCAAACTTACCTTATGTGTAAATTGCCTGGTATAATCTAAAAGCTTATCCGTGCTTACCAACACTTCATCTGCATGTTTCATTAAAAAATTCACTTTTGATCCAGACTTTAAAATACTGACGTATTTATTGTTTGGGCTTGAATTTCCTTTATATACTAAGTCATCAATATCATACACTAACTTTTTTGAAAACTTGCAAAGCAAATACTCATATAAAGGTGTCCCAAATGGAGTTCCCCATAAATGCACATAAACGATATCGTATTTACTTAGTGTGGTTAAAAGGGTGTACCTTTTAAAATAAGCAATTATGGTATAAAATATCTTTTTTAAGTAAAACCCTTTTTTATAAACAATTTTCCAAAACTGCGTGCTTATAAAGGGTCTGTCAGTAATTTCATATCCCATTTTTCCCAGTTCTGTATAATATTGTTCAAACTTAAGTCGCTGGCTTGGAGCGGTGTTAAATGGATACGGGACAATAAAAAGAATTTTACTACTCATTTATTGTGGCATTACAAATTTGCTTATATACATCACTATATTTTTGAACCCCACTATTTAAAGAAAAATAGTTAAGTGCCCCTTCTCTGATACTGTTTTTTTTGTAGCCAGATCCTTCTGCAATTAATTGTATTGAATTAGTAAAGTCATTATTTTTAATTACTAACCCTGATTTGTATTTCTCAATTATCGCATCTGTATCGCCTACACCAAAATTACATATTACTGGTATATCCATGGCCATTATTTCGCCTTGTTTGGTTGGGCTGCTTGCCATTTTGCTATAACTTGGCTTTATAAAAAACAACCCGTATTTAAACAAACTGATCATAACAGGCACGTTACTTCTGTCCGCTGGCGTAATGATCACATCATTTGCATCAATATTATATTTTTGTGCCTTCAACGTTATATCAAGAACACTATCCTGGGTTACAAATAAAAACTTGGCATTTTTAACAACTTTTTTTAACGCTCCAAAAAATTGCATCATTTCATCTAACAAATACCAGGTACCTATACTACCTAAATACCCTATTATAAAATCATCGTCACTAATTTTTAACGCTTGTTTAATTTGCTCTTGTTGCGATGTTAAAACCGTGTGTGGGTCAAATAATTCCGTATCAACACAACAGGGTATAACATTTATTTTCTTTTCATTGAAATTCAGGCCGTCCCATGTAAGCATTTCATTTTTTGCCGAATTGGTAAGGCATATTATTGCTGCCGATTGATTTAAAAACTTTATTTCCTTTTTTTTAAAATACTGGTATATCAGTTTAAAAACCGGATTATTAAGACTCCATAAGCCGCCGTCAACGCGCTCATCTGCCCAAAAGCCGCGCATGTCAAATATAAAAGGCACCTTATATTTTTTTTTCATCCATATACCTATTAATGATGATATATAACTGCGGCAATGAATAATGTCAAAATATAATTCAATATGCAGTGCTTCGGCTCTGCCTTTTAGCCTGTTGTAATCATAAATTGTAGACAATATAGGTGGTTTTTTAGTATAGAAAACAGGTTGCCAGGCTATATTATTGGCATAAAGAAGATTTTGAATAACGACTTTGTTTTTTAAAAAGTTATCTTTTTTTTCGCAGCTTAATATGGTAAAGCTATACCCTTTTTGCGATAAGCCAATAAGATATGGAATTACCTGAGATTGACCCAACGGATCAGTCATCCCATCATAAGATATATAAAGTACTTTTTTATTTTTTTCCACGGCTATTGTTTATACCTCTTTTTATAGTTTCAAGAAGTGAAATAGGTTTCATACCACATTTGAAACATCAACAAATACCATATATGCAGGTGCTTTTCTGTCCGGCCGTTATAGAACTGAGCTAATAGTTTTTCAACTTCTTCTATACGAAATAATCCATGTCGTTTTAGTTTTGCTGCGCTTAAATTTTCTATAACCAGGTCTTTCAATTCATTACGCAGCCATTGATCAATAGGTATACCGAAGCCCATTTTAGGGCGATCCATCATTTTTTGCGGCACATACTTATTAACTATTTGCTTTAGTATATACTTTTTTTGGCCATTATAATATTTATAATCTGATGGTAACCTTGCAGCCCACTCAATAATATTATGATCTAAAAATGGTTCTCGGCCCTCTAATCCTATCGACATGGTAGCTCTATCAACCTTTTGTAAAATGTCATCTACTAAATAGGTTTGATAATCAATTCCCATCATGTATGCCAAGGCATCGCTCTTTGCGTTTAACTCATCCGAATCGTGAGCCGTTTTCAGTTCGTTATATGGGATAGTTAATAGCTGTTTAAGCTCAACATTTGTAAATACCTGTGTTAAACTTTTCATTAATTGAGTGGCCGAGGGGTTATTTAACAAGTTTTTAAATTTGTTATAACGCCCATGAAAATTTCGCATTCCTTTAAATACAGGTATACTTTCTGAAGAGATACCATTCATTGCCCCTGCTAATAATTTACGCACAGGTTGCGGTATCGCCGCAATTTTATTTCCGTATTTGGCTATATAATCATATCTGTTATAGCCTGCAAATATTTCGTCGCCTGCGTCTGCTGATAGCGCAACAGTTACTTTCTGGCGGGCCATGCGGCTAACCAACATAGTAGGTATGGCACTACTATCGGCAAATGGTTCGTCATAATAGTTTGGCAGCTCTGGTATAATTTCCATAGCCTCTTTTGCTGTACAATAATATTCGGTATGATCGGTACCCAAATGCTGTGCTATCTGTTTAGCAAAAGGCGCTTCATCTAATTTATTGGCACTTGTGCCAATGGTAAATGTTTTTAGCTTTTCGGTGCTGTTTTTTTGCAATAAAGCTGTAACACAGGTACTATCATAACCACCGCTTAAAAAGATACCTACGGGTACATCAGCAACCATGCGATATTGAAAAGCTGTTTGCAATATATTTTCTGTTTCTGTTATTGCCTCAGGTAAAGTTATTGAAAGCTTGGGTTTATTATAGTGATCATAAACATTCCAATATTGTTCAGCAGTAATTTGTTGGTTGCTTAAATTGACCCTTAATAAATGCCCCGGCTCTAATTTTTTAGTGCTTTTATAAATACAGTGCGGGTAAGATACGTAGCCATATTGCAAAAAGTTAGCAACCGCCGCGGGGTCAATTTCTTTTTTAAAAGCGGGGTGGTTTGTCATTGCTTTTAACTCGGACCCAAAACTAAATAAATTGTTGTTCAATGAGTAATATAGCGGTTTTACGCCGGCCCTATCCCTAATAGCAATTATTTGATTAGTGCCCTCATCAAATAAAACAATGGCAAACATACCTATCCATTTATGTATGCTATTTTCTCCCCATTGCCTCCATGAATGTAAAATAACCTCTGTGTCTGAATGTGTTTTAAATTCGTGTCCTAATTGTATCAATTGTTCCCTTATCTCGGCATAATTATATATTTCGCCGTTAAAAACAATATGCAGCCCATCATAATGCATTGGCTGATCGGCATTGGTGCTTAAATCAATAATTGATAAACGACGATGCCCCAAACCTATTTGAAAATCATTATGTTGCTTAAAAAACAACCCTTGCCCATCTGGCCCGCGATGTTTTAATGACCGCGTCATTGTGCCTAATAAATCTTCGGTACTATTATTATTAAAATCAACAAATCCGGTTATTCCGCACATAAATTTTATAAGGCACTATATGGTTTAAAGCTAATTGAATATTTCATTTTGTTTGTTATATATCTTAATCCATATAAAAATGATTTCCTGTACAAACCCGCTTTAAAACTTGCTCCAAATAACATATAATTGTTTTTAACTAAAAAAAGTGCCATCATATTTGAAGGAATAATTTTTTCACTAAGCAGTTTTTTTACAAACAATTCATTATCCAAAAAGTTAATTTTTACACTAAGTGGATTATTATACATACTTTTTGAGTGTACACGATATTGGAAATTACTTTGCGGTAAGCAGTACCCTTTAGTAATTACAGATAATTTACATAAAAAAAATCTATCTGCGCTGCTGCTTAGATCAGTATCAAAACAAGTGCTAATTTGTAATAATGCAGAACGGCGATGCATAATATTTGATGGTACGGTAGCAAAACCGGGCTTATAATAAACAATCTCTTCAAGAGCATTTTCGCCTGGACATTTTAAATACGCTACTCCTTGTTTTTCAACACCCTGTTCGTCGACCTGTTTAATATATGAGCCACAAAATCCAATATTTGAATTTTCAAGCATAACATCCAACCTTGTCTTTAAGAAGTCTGGTTCCATCAGGTCATCTGCGTCAAAAAAAACTATAAACTCACCAACGGAATTTTCAAAGCCAAAATTTCTGGCGGCAGACGTGCCGGAGTTGCTTCTTTTAAAATATCTTATTCTACTGTCTTTGCTTTTAAATTCCAGGGCAATTTCTTCGGTGTTATCAATACTGCCATCATTAATTATAAGTATCTCAAAGTTTTCATAATGTTGGTCAATAATAGAGTTAATGGTCTCAGGCAAATATTTAGCACCGTTATAAACGGGAATTATTATACTAACCTGAGGGTAAGAAACTATTTTTTGCATACTGCAAATAATACATGACACTTTTTGTCTATTACCATTTTGTCGCTAAGCAACTTAAAGTCATTAACCGACGGATATAAATCTAAGTTGAACAGCTTTTTAAATATCATATTGCGGAATTGATATGATAACTTTCTTATACCGCGAGCCAATAATAAATTTTCAGAAATTTTCATTACTAAGGAAGTACCAGCATTGGTATAATAACGGGTATATTTTTGGCCATAAATAACAACATCACTAAATTGCTCCTTCAATATTTTATCAAATTCATCATACGTAAACTCTTGGGTGTGATAGGGATTAATTATTTCACCATTAGGGCTCGATATCTTAATATTGGGGGTGGAAATAATTACGGTTCCGTTCGGTTTTATCACCCTGCTAAATTCAGATAACATTTTTCGATACCCGGTAAGATGCTCAATGGTCTCCAGCGAGACTATTTTATCAAAAAAATCATTAGAAAACCTCAAATCAGTTGCATCCATGATTTCAAAATGCAATGAAGCGTTATCTGCCCACGCTTTTTTACAGCTATCAATGGCTTCTTTTTCAATGTCGCCCCCGTAAACTTCTGAATTATCAACTTCGCTTAAAATATTACTCCCATAACCCGATCCGCAAGCCAGATCAAGTACAACATCGCCAGCACAGATATTTTTTTTTGCTTCCAAATATCTGTGTATATGCTCACCTGTCCATGGTGTAATTTCATTATTCAAATAACGTTCTACCGACATATTGTAACTCAGATTAAGTTGTACAAACTTATTATATTATTAATGAAAGTGTTTAAATTAAACCGTTTTACGTCATTTTTACCATTCATAACTATTTTTTCACGTAAAACTTCTTCATTTACAAGTCGTCCAATAGCCTTATATATATCATCACCACTATGATAATTAACTACTAAAGCATTAAGTTCATTTACTATGAACTCGTTGGCTATACCCGAAAGTGTAAATACAGATGGTATTCCGGCAGCTAATGCTTCAACATAGGTTTGCCCAAAGGCCTCGTATTTTTCGTTAAGCGGAACGTGAACATATACGTCAAACAAATTATATAGATCATATATATTACTTTCAAAAAATATTTTTTTATATGAATAATCTGGTATATCGGCTAGTAAGTTATTTAACTCTTTACTATACGCCATATTATCATTAACGTTAAACAATAATAAAAGGGCATTAGGATACTCTTTTAAAAACATTTTAAATGCCTTAATGGTATATTGTATTCCCTTTGGCTCTTCCCATCTGGCTATAATCCCAATAACGGGGTATTTGCTTGAATGATTGTATTTGTTTTTTAAAGATCTGACTACTTCTACATCAGGCTCTGCCATTCTTTCAAGATCAAAACCATGATATATCAGATGGATTTTTGATGTCGCTACTCCCTGGTTGACTAATAATTGTTTGGTGTTTTCAGAAATAGCTACAATATCTGTAGCCAGGTAGTTTTGAATTTTATCTACAAGAATTTCTTTTTTTGATTGCTTGAAAGGCCAACCCGAATGCCTGGTAAATATTCTTTTTTCAATATTTAATATATGAGATGCCCAAAGCCCAATCCAATTTGCTTTCGCTAAATGACAATGCACTATGTTCGGTTTAAGTTTCCTTAATAATTTAATTAGTGTTATTATCGGTTTCCATGAAAATACCAGTTTCTCATTGGCTTCAATATGATATAAATTAAAATTATTAGCGACCAAGAATTTAGATAGATGGCTGTTTTTGCTATTAATTAAAACAAAAGAGATATTAAACCCTTTTTCGCGTATGCCGATTGCAGTATGTTCAAAAAATACCGACCTGTCTATGTCTGAAATGATGTATAATATTTCTTTCACCCTTTCAACATATAATCAATCCATCGAAATGTATTAGCAGCAATAGTAGGTTGTTGTGTAAACCAATATACATTCTTGATGAAATCAATCATTTTTAAATCTAATTAGTTTTGCTGGTACACCGCCGAATATAGCATTATTCGGTACATCTTTTGTCACAACACTGTTTGCACCTATAACTGAATTATCATTAATAGTAATGCCAGGATTAATGAATACGTTAGCTCCTATCCAAACGCCGTTACCGATTGATACATTTCCAGATTTAGTTTCTTTAATATCATTATTTCTAAAATCCTGATCTGGCAGACTGCTATTTGTATAAATTCGTACGTTATGGCTTATACTACAATAGTTTCCAATAGTAACACAATAGCCTTTTGTTAACTGGATTGTAGACAAGCTACCTATATAAGAATTATCACCAATCTTTATCTCTCCATCACCATAAATTCTTATATCGGTACCGTTAAACCCAAATGAAGTATTTATTTTATAAAACTCACGAAAATAATCATACCTCGTTTTATAATAGCTGCTCCTTAGGATGCCATACATGTATCCGAAAAATCTATTTATAAGCTTCATAATTACCAATATATTAGTTACGATAATCGGGTTATTGATTAGATAATACGTTTCTATCTTTCAAAAAAAACAACCACGGCATAGGATAAAATTTATTACTAAAAAAAGCAGTAATTAATAATACAACAAAAAAGCTAACACTTGTTGCGTATGCAGCTCCAACCGGCCCAAATTTATTTATAAAAAAATAGTTAAGCGTCATATTTAACAGCACATTAACAACAGATAACCACCCTAATATTTTTGTTCGTTGTTTAAAAAATATTGTTGTAGCAAAAAGCATATATCCACCCCAAAATACATAAGCAAGTGCAACCCAAAATACATATTGCATACCTCCGTTAAATTTAGGGTCAATTAACAGCTTAAAAAAAAGTGGTGATATTGCAATTATACCCACAAAGCAAATTAATATTATAGCGACAAAATAGTATGATAACCTTACTATTTCAATTTTTTTTTCTTCATTTATGTTAGCAAGCCTTTCGTATACAAAGGGTGCATAAAAATTAACGAACGCACCAATTGGCAATAATAGCATACTACCAACCTGGTATCCTACGCTGTAAATGCCTGCTGCATCTATTGATACCATTTTTGTAATAAAAAGTCTGTCGCTTTGATTAATAACAAACTTCCCGAGTTGATGAAATATTAATGGGTATCCAAAAATTATTAACTCTTTCAAATAAGGTATTTTGATTTCAAATTTCAGATACTTTTTTTGAGGAGCAAATAAAAAGGTTGTAAATATAAATTGTATAAATAGCGAAGTTACCCACGCAAGTATCCGGCCCTCCCAGCTTCTAAAAACATAAACAACAAATATATATGAAAGAGCCAACTCAAATAAAACTACACTAATAGAATAAACGAAATAGGTTACGGGGCGTTTATTATTAACAAAGTAATTACGGGTTTCATCTCCAATTACTGAAAAAAAGCTTGTTATTGGGACAAGTGCGATAAAAAGGATATTAAAAAAAGAGTAGCTTTTAAATATCGGGGAAAAAATTAGAAGTAGAAATATTAAGCATATTGCGCAAAATGAGACAAACCAATAGTAAGTAGAAAAATATTTGTTGAGTTTGTCCTTATCTTCTTGTTTAAAAAATTTAATCCAAAAAAGCCCACTTGAGCTAAAGCCCATAAAAGGAGACGCGATCATAACATAAGTGCTAAATAACGCTGTAATACCGTAATCCTTTGGCGAAAGGTACTTGGTTAAAATAGGTAGAATAAATATGGATAGCCCAGCACTAACAATAGCTGTTATTGTATAAACTGAAAACGTTTTAATTATCTTTTTATACACCGGCGATTAAATTAATTATTCTTTCGGTTGCTTTACCGTCAAATGGATAATTGTAATTTTTTATAAATGAGGAATATTCGGGCTCTTTATAAGTACAATTATTTTCAATCCAAAAATGGTACTTATTATCTAAATCATTGGTACTATTAGAAACATGGCACAACCCTGTTGCAGAAAAATCAGTGCCTATAATACCCGGTACAGGGTTCCATCCTAATAAAACAACATTTTTATTGGCACACAAAAATCCGGTTATTAATGATGAGCTAAAACCCAAAATCAATTTACTTTTCAAGTAAAGTTCGGTGTAGTCACCTTTTTTTAATATTTCAATATAGTTAGAATTGAAACTGTAATTTTTCCAGATATTGATATCAGATAGGGGGTGTAGTTTAATATATATTTTCGTTTTATTTTTTGCAGCAAATTCAAATAGACTATTTGCTGTCTTTTGGTGAAAATCGGCTGTCCAACCTGCAACCCCCACTTCTAAATAGGGATGATCAATATATACGATATAATCTTCTTCAACCAAAGCATTCCGAAAGTAAGAGTCAAAAAAAGGCACGCCCGTTAATATAACATCCTTTTCGGTTGCTCCTGTATATAGATTGTACCTGTCTAAATTTACCCTGTTAAATATTAACGGATATTCGGGCAATCTCTCCTTAAATAAAGAAGTACTCAATACTTCAACAGGGCCGGCTCTTAACATCAAAAAAGGGAGTGTTATATATTTGAGATATGATTTACTTGATTGAAAGCCTGTTATAACACTGTAATAAAAATATTTAGCTTTTAATACATTGGAAAAATTTCCCAGAAATCTTTTTATTAAATAAGGAATCTTGTGTTGTACAAACTTTGTTTCAACATACCTTGATATTGAAGTATCCTTACTATTTGCTGCACCATGATCAAGAAAGTAAGTATTAATTTCCGCTGCTTTTGCCGATATAATCAAAGCTATTTGCCGGAGATCGATAATTTCAAAAAAAACAATCCTGTCAGGTTTAATACAGGTTATTAAATTTTGGGGTGTACTGTAGTCCTGCCAATAAATCAACTCCGAGTTTATTGGGTTAAGATGAATATTGCTGTCATCTTTTTTTTCATACCATAAAAAGTAATAGTTATGGGTATTATCCTGTATTAGGTAATCGTAATGATCGGGGCGCTGAGGGTCTGTAATTATTACAATATTCATCTATTACTATACTTTTTCAAAAAGCAGCCCCCCCCAAATTAATATAAGTTTATCAATATACTAAGTTACAACGCACTATAACAAATTATCCAGTTTAAGCGGCGTGCCCTTTGAATAATGTTTTGTTGCTGTTTTACCTAATACTATGTGATAAAACTTTGGGGCTAAACCGTCACCTGGCCGAATAACGCGTGTATTTTGTTCAGTAAATTTTTCGCCCGGCTTAATATCTTCTGATATATAAACTGAACGTTTATAAAACGTATTTGCCTCTTCTGCCTTTTGCACACCGTATTGTACATTTCCTAAAGCCTGCCAAGCCCGTTCGGTTTCAATAACAAGGCTTTTCAATTCTGCAGGTTCCAATGAAAATGCTGAATCAACACCACCATCTGCTCGTGATAATGTAAAGTGCTTCTCTATTAATACAGCCCCTAAAGCAACTGCTGCCACAGACACACCAACACCCATGGTGTGATCTGACAACCCCACAGGGCAATTGTAAAGATCGCGCATGTGTGGTATTGTTAAAAGATTTGTATTTTCAGCAGTAGCGGGGTATGTACTTGTACATTTCAAAATAATAAGTTCTTTACATCCATTGCTTCTAAGCACCTTAACACTTTCATCAATATCAGCAACCGTTGATACTCCTGTTGACATAATTACAGGTTTGCCGGTTTTTGCAACTTTAATTAAAAGTGGATGATGTGTATTTTCAAACGATGCGATTTTATAAGCAGGTGTATTAAGCGACTCCAGCAAATCAACTGCTGTTTCATCAAACGGCGAACTGAAGCAAATCAAATTTTTAGATTCGGCTCGTTTAATTATTTGTTCATGCCACTCCCAGGGTGTATATGCCTCTTTATATAAATCATGAAGTTCTTTACCATACCATAAAGAGCCTTCTTCTTTAATAGTATGCACACCTTTCATGGTTAAAGTATCAGCAGTATATGTTTGTAATTTTATTGCATCAGCTCCTGCTTCGGCGGCGGCGTCAACAATAGCAAAGGCACGCTCTAATGATTGGTTGTGATTACCAGACATTTCGGCAACTATAAAAGGTTTGCACCCATTACCAATAACTTTCCCTTGTATTTTTACTTCGTTTATCATTAATATCCTGTTTTGTGTAAACCAAAATTTTTTGCTTCATCTATCTCTACATTAAATAAATAATCAATAAAAGATAAATGACTTATAAAATCAGCGTAATTTATCTGCGTGTATGCAGGGTGGTTAAATTGCTGGTAACTTAAAGCTATGTTTTCCTGATCAAACAAATTATTTTCGTCAATATATTGTTTTGAACCTACCGGAGAATAGTATTCTGTACATCCCGTTTTATTGCAAATATCTATTAACGCCTCAACTTTAGTAGATTGAACATCAATGGCACTTGAATAAATAAAATCCTTCTTTATGGAAAGCTGGGCCATACCAAATTTTATCAACGCTATATTTAGATCAATCAAATTTTCATGCTGTTTTTGATATATAGCTTCAATTGAGGGATATAATAATGCAAAATTTCTTGATTTTGAATAAGACTGCCTGATTGAATTAAGGTGTTTATTTACAATATTTCTTTGATAGTCAATTTTAACATCTTTAATCTGTCTTTCTAATCCTTCACCATGCCGTACAGACATGGTTAGCATTAATTCGCCGTCCCTATTCCTGATACGATTACGTTGTTGCCACGATTGTTTTTCAAATTGCACATGATCATAAATTACAAATACATCTGCCTTTCTTATTAAATCAAAAAAACCAAGCCAGGGCAAATAAGTTGGCTGCATTATAGCGCACACCATATACAATTACAATAATTATTTATTGACTATATCATTATTCAAAATTCGCAGTTCCAATAGCAGTCATTAGATCTCCGATTGTTTGCATTTTTTCAAACTCTTCTACAGGGACATCAACATTAAAAGTATCTTCAACCAATACCATCACATCTAATACTCCGTAAGAATCCCACTGCACTAAAGAATCCAGCTTCGTATTTTCATTCAAATCGTTGTCTGTTATTACCAGTCTATCTGCAAACAGATCTATAAATTCTTGTTTTTTCATAATTGTTAATTATATATTGATAATTGTAGCTCCCCATGATAACCCCACGCCAAAGCCCACTAACATCACCTTGTTGCCTGTTTTAATTTTTTTATTCAGATATGCATTTTTTAATGCTATTGGTATCGTGGACGAAACAGTATTGCCGGTATTTTCCATATCAATGCAAAATTTAGCTGGATCAATTTTTATTTTGTCTCTTAAATAACCCAGCATATACTTATTTGCCTGATGGAAGATAAAAAAGTCCACATCATCCAACACCATATTATTTTTTTCAAGGGTATCTGTTACCAGTTGCGGAATGGTTTTGATAGTAAAGTTAAATACAGCCGGGCCATTCATATAAAGGTTATTATCAGTTGTGATGTTGCCTGAGCTATATTCATATTCGGTAGCCGGCTCAGTTATTTTATTTCGCGAGCCTCCGTTTTTTATAATTAACTCTTTAAATCCTTTACCATCTGTGCCAAGTACAAATTGGCCAATATCAAAACTATCTTTATTAATCAAAGTAGCAGCAGCAGCATCACCAAATATGGCCCGGTTAATTTTATCTTTAGGATTTATATGTTTTGAATAGGTATCTGCTACTACAAACAATATATTCGTGGCACTATTGCTTAACAATAACCCTTTTGCTAACGAAAGTCCGTACACATAGCCAGAGCACCCCAAGTTAAAATCTAAAGCACCACAATTTTTTGACAGCTCCAATCTGTCTTGTAAAATACAAGCAGATGTAGGTAAAAAATAATCGGGACTTTGTGTACATAATAAAACAAAATCTATCTGTTCTTTATCTATTTTTCCAAAAAGCTTTAATGACGCCTTTTCTGCCAAATCAAGCGCTGTTTCATCCTGGCTTACTACATGTCGCTGTTTAATGCCTACCTTCTGTTCAAATTCAAGATAATTCCAATCGGGAAACAGCTCACCAAGTTCGGCATTAGTTAGTATATTTTCCGGCAAGCTATATTCAATCTCCACTGTAATAAATTATATGGTTTGTATACTTATTAACTATTTTTGCCTCGTGCCAACTTTTCGAGCTGGGTTACCCACATAAATGCCCCATGGCTCACAATCCTTATTAATAAAAGTTCCGGCTCCAATTACGGCTCCTTCACCAATAGTTACCGGCATTATTATACATCTTGCACCAATATACACGTCGTCACCAACAACCAATTTGCCCCCTATTATAGCAGTTTGGCCTTCATCCATGCCATCAACCATTTTTAAGCCGGGCGCATGTGAATAGGTTGCAGATAAAAACACCGTGCCAGGGCCTGTCGATACACGACTACCAATAATAGTTTCGCCACCACCCCAAATCACTGTGTGGGGTTGTATATCTGTATATTCGCCTATTTTAACACCTTCGCCAGCAAAAATAAACGCAAAGTCGCGTACTTTACAATTGTTTCCTAATTCTACTACATGCGGGAATGCAATTTTCGCTAACGGATAAATTTTAACCCCTTCGCCGCATGATTTAAGCTTGGCTTTTACGTTTTCGCCCATTAAATCGGCATCTTCAATTGTAAACATATTTTTTATCCTTTTTTAAAAATTTCTTCTCTTTTTGCTATAAGATGCTCAAATCTTTTATCGTCCAATTCTTTTTTGTAGTCTAATAACATATCTCTAAAACTATACTTGGGGCTCCAGTTAAGCTCATTTTTAGCTTTACTTATGTCATACACAAATGAGTCTATACTATTTTCTTTTTGGGTATCCTCTTCAATCATTGGGGCAGTTGTGCCTTGCCAAAACACATCGGCTATTGTTTCAGCTTCTTCACGTAAAGTTAAATATTTTCCTGATGCAATATTATATAATCCACTTGCGTCATTATGAGTTATTCCAATTAAAAAAGCATCAATTACATCTTTTATATAAACAATATCTCTTCCCTTACTACTATCACCCCAAACTACTAAAGGTTTGCCGGCGACTGCGTTATCAATAAATATCTGAAACCCCGTTTTAATAGGCTTACCATTCATAAATATCTCGGTATGCGGCCCAAAGCCATATACCGGCGGCAGCCTAAATATTATTCCCTGAAGACCGTATTGTTCATTATAGTGCAACACACAATCTTGCGCGGCGCTTTCTGAAATACTAAACATGGCGTATTGTCCACTATACTTCAATTTCCTCCCGTCCTTCTCACTCACTTTGTTTTTATCGGCCCATAATCCCTGTGTATTACGGTGAGAGGATGCATAAATTATTTTTTTTGATTTGCTGTTTTTACAATAGTTTAAAATATTTAATGTGCCTATTACATTAACCTCAATATAACTTTTAGGATCATAGTTATTGATGCTTACATTAGCTGGTTGTACTGCTGCTAAATGTATTACCGCATCAAATAATTCATTATTTAGTAAACCAAAATCTGCTTCCTTATTAATATCAATGCAAATATATTTGACATCTTTTTGGCTATAATATTTCTCGCCAATATCACTAATATCAGATGCTGTTACCTCAAAATTTTGTTTAATTAATTCACTTATTAAATAAGTTCCAATAAAACCAGCAGCACCAAACACTAATATCTTTTTTTTCATTTTTTAAATGTGCTATTTAGTCAAAGCCTGCTTATTAATTAACGATTTCGCTGACGATCTCGTTTTTCCCATTTCCAATATCCATAGAAACGATGAACTCATCGTTGGGAAAAATGAACATTCGGCGTTCAATCAATTCAGGGATAATGTCCAAATTATTTTTATCGTAAGTTTTTATTAACCCATCCCAAGCTTTCATTTGAAAATCATTTTGATGAAAACAAATAACCGGGGTGCCGATTATTAGCGATTCAAAAAAAGACAAACCTGGTGATACAAAAACAAGATCATTATTATACATCATCTGTGCAACCTTATTTGATCCGGAATGAATTATAACATTACTTTTTGACGATGCATTATTTACAGCGCTATTTACTTGCTCACGGTATTCAAATGAAGCCCCAAGAATAAGTGTTATATTAAATTTTTTATCAATTTTAAGCAATTGCTTTAAAACTAGTGAAGATAAATTTGCTTGATCTGAACCACCAAAAATTAACAAAATATTTTCTATATTTTCAATTATCGGTTTGGTTTTTTTTAAAAACTCAAATTCTTGTCGTAATATCCAGTATCTGGGGCCCGAAAATTCTTTTCTTCCGGTTTGCGTATCGGTAAAAACGCCGTTTTTTAAATCATTCCCCATCCCTGCCATAACTGTTACATCGGCATATTTATTTGCTGCACTTAGGTTTGTAAATATTATCAATTTTAACCCCAGGTTTTGCTTAATCGATTTAGCTAAATCAGCTGAAACATCAATGTTATCGAATATCACACGATCAGGATTATTTACCTTTAAATTGTTGTAAATCGAGTCATTATCTTTACAGTAAACTACATCATTACCTTGTTGTTGTATAAGTTTGATTATTTCGATACTGCTTTTGGTTAAAAAGTATATTTCAATTTGTGGATGCGTTTTTTTTAATAAAGCGGACAAGGCCATTGATTGATACACATGGCCCATTCCCAGTATTTTATTAGCATCTGCAATAATTGCTATTTTCACTATCCGGCATTTATTTTTGGCAGCAGTTTATACTTCAACTCTGCCATACTCCAATCAGTTATGGTATCAATATCCTGGACAAATTCTTCGCTTAATACGACAGTGCCTGTATTATCTGGCCAGGTCCAATTATTAATTAATGTTGTATTAAACCAATACCATTGGCCCGCATCATGATATGCTTTTTCCAGGTCTTGCGATCTTTTATCGATATTTTCTGGCCAAAGCACTTTAACCTGCCCGTCTTCATAAATGCTTAGCCCATGCCAAATAGGATAAGAGTACGCTACCACTGGTAAAACGCAGGTAAGCCTATTGTTTGCTAACTTATTTAACCCTTCTTTTAAGTTGATAATTTGTATTAAAGGCGCTGTAGCATATATACAACAAGTAAATTCAAACGCGGCGTTTTTCTCTTCTTTGTATTGTTTTAAAACCTCATCTATTACTTCCATTGTAGTGGCGTTATCGGTTGAGGTTTGGCTACTTCGCATAAACGGAATCGTTGCGCCATATTTTTTTGCTATCTCAGCAATCTCATCATCATCTGTAGATACCATTACCTCATCAAAAAGGCCGCTCTGCAAAGCGACTTCAATTGAGTAAGCTATAATAGGTTTGCCCTCAAAATATTTTATATTTTTTTTCGGTATTCGTTTACTACCGCCGCGGGCAGGTATTATAGCTAAACACTTATTAATCATTACGTTTAAACAATAAGAGTTCTGAATTATAATTATCTACCGTACGATAACCAAATGGGAAAACATTTCGCTCAACTAACTTATATTGTGGAAGCATTCTGGCATAATCATCGCTTAAAATTGGTATCTCTACGCCTACTGTATCTGCTGTTTTAATTTGTTTCCCTTCTTTCATATTTCGCAATAATATCCACTTTGATTTTAAGCGAGAAACCTGGTTCAAATAGTTTTGCACTACATGGGGCTCCATCTCCTGAAACGATATATAATTTACAAACAAATCTATTTCGCCTTGCAATTTTTCAATTTGCCATGAGCATAAAACCGAAATTGCCGGTAAAGTATTGATATCAATTACGGGCATGTTATGTGTACTTTGGTATGTAGCAACATTGTTTTTCCCGGCAACTTCACTCAAGTAATACTGACTAACAAAACTGGTTGGCGGTATATCAATATCAATATACTTGACGTTGGTAATACCCGTACCTAACAAAACTTCGCCTAAGGTACCAAAGCCACCTCCTATTTCTAAAACGGTTTTAGGTATATCATTATTCAAATGTCGCTTAAGCATAACCAATCCTAACAAATAGTTTAATGCCGAACGACTAAATTTACGCCCATCAAATTCAAATTGCTCAATGGGTTTGCCAACAGTGCTTTCTGAAAAAGTATGTAAATAAGGCAGTTTAGATTGATCATCTGCAGCTAATAACGTTCTATAATCTGCCAATGCATTTATTTTACCTGAAATAAAATCTTTCACCAATTGCACCTGCTTTTTGTCACCGCCAGTTTTAGTACTAATAAGCGCTACCAAATCATTGGCGGTATTATCATCAAACCCGTTGCCGGGCATACCGTAGGTAGGTACAAAATAATCTAAGGTACTTGGTATTGATCGGAAATTTTCTACGCCATGTTCTTGCAGTTCATCAACAATAATTTGTGATGCATCTGCCCAAAAGCTGGTAGGTTTATACAGCTCATTTTGTAAAGACATAGTATTTCGCGCATGCAATAATTCGGGATAATTCGGCATTATTTAATTTTTTAAATAGACGACTTAAAGAACTCGTCTATTGAATTTATAATATATTCTTGTTCCTGTTTTGTTAATGTTGGATACATTGGCAGACTGATGCATGTATTATAATAACTTTCGGCTACAGGCATATCTCCCTCTTTCCAGCCCAAATTTTTGTAATAAGGCATCATATGCACGGGTATATAGTGTATCTGAGCAAAAACAGACTTTTCGCGTAAATAATTATAAAGCCCTAGCCTGTTTTCTACCTCAATAATATATAAATGATATGCATGCCCTTCAACCACGCCTGATTGCTTTAATATAAAAGGCTTGTTTTTAAATGCCCGATCATAGATAGCCGCTATCTCTCGTCTTTTTATTAATCCTTCTTCAGCGCGCATTAGTTGAGAGGCTCCCAATGCCGCCTGAAAATCTGTAAGCCGATAATTATATCCCAGCGCCTGCATTTCATAATACCAACCACCATGATTTTCATGTAACAAAGCGGGGTTTTTAGTAATGCCGTGTGTTCTTAATAAAATTAATTGTTCATATAACGCCTCATTATTGGTGGTTACCATTCCTCCTTCGCCACAAGCTATATGCTTAACCGGATGAAATGAAAAAACAGAAGCATCGGCAAATTTACCGTTACCACAATATTGCTTCCCTTTATTTGAATCTATAAAATATCCGCCGGGCGCATGGCAGGCATCTTCAATTATCCATAAGTTATATTTATCAGCAAGTAATCTATATTGTTCCAAATCAACTGCATAACCGGCAAAATCTACAGGTATTATCCCACTAAAAAAGCCGGAAGGTTTTGATTTAATCAGTTCTTCAACTTTATAAATATCAAGTAAAAAAGTATCAGCGTCAATATCAGCGAACCAAACATTACCCCCGCAATATCTCACACAATTTGCTGATGCAGCAAAGGTAATAGGAGTAGTAATTACATTTGAATGTGCATTTACACCAAGTGCCATAACGGCTAAGTGCAGCGCTGCTGTGCCATTTGATACAGCCACTGCATATTTACAACCTATGTATTTGGCAAAAGCGTTTTCAAATTCGGCAATTTTAGGACCTTGGGTGAGATAGTCTGACCGTAGCGCTTCAATAACAGCTTTTACGTCTTCATCAGTGATATGTTGTTTACCATAAGGGATAGCATTCATACCCGTTAAATTACATTGTTTTCTATTAGGCTTTGCAACTGCTCAACGCTAAGCCACTCATCATTGGTATCAGAACTATAATTAAATCCGTCGGGGACTTTTATAGCATTAAAATGATCTATAAATTCATTTAAACTCCATACGGGTGTTTGAGGTAAAATTACAAAGTATTTCCCGAGACTATAAGTGGTAAATGAGTCAGATGAGGTAATCATCTCTTCATGTATTTTTTCGCCTGGTCTTATACCAATTTGTCTTTTTTCACAATCAGGTGCAATAGCTTCAGCAACATCCAAAATACGATAAGAAGGAATTTTAGGTACATATAATTCTCCGCCCCATGCATTTTCAAGTGCGAATAACACCAACTCTACCGCATCATCCAGCGATATATTGAACCTTGTCATTTTCTCGTCCGTTATTGGTAAAAACCCTTCGTGTTTTTGCCGAATAAAGAACGGGATAACTGAACCATTTGACCCCATAACATTACCATAACGGACAACAGAAAAAGAAATATCTCTATCTCCTCTAATATTATTAGCCGCTATAAATAGTTTATCGGATGCTAATTTTGTGGCACCATACAAATTTACAGGCGCACAAGCTTTATCAGTTGAAAGAGCCACAACTTTTTCTACTGAGTTATCCAAGGCCGCCCTGATTACATTGTCAGCACCACCAATATTTGTTTTTACACATTCGTCCGGGTTATACTCTGCAATATGTACATGTTTCATTGCTGCTGCATGAATTACATAGTCAATGCCTTTGAACGCACGTTTCAATCGCTCAAAATCGCGCACATCGCCGATAAAATACCTAATTGAGGGATATTTTGATTCGGGAAACTCTAACGCCATCTGATATTGCTTTTGTTCATCACGCGACAAAATTACCAGGCGTTTTACCATAGGCCAATCGGCAAGGATTTTTTTTGTTAAAGCTTTACCAAAAGATCCTGTACCTCCTGTTATAAGTATTGATTTATTATTTAAGTTTAAAGGCATATAAACACGAAATATATTAACTATTATTTGATTAAAACAGGTTAAATTTTAATCATTTCTTCCAACCCATTTTTAACACTAAATAATGGCTCATAATTTAACTCATTTTTTGCTTTTGAAATATCGGCCAGGCTATCCCTTACATCACCCTGTCTTGATTCTCTATATTGTGGCATTATGTTTTTATCTGCAATATTGTTAATAAGCTGCCATAATTGGTTTAACGATATTCTCTCGCCAAAAGCAATATTATATACAGTATTTGAAGCTGACTCACAATTATCTGTAAACATAGCTTTTATATTAGCTTGTATGGCATTTTCTACATATGTAAAATCACGCGTTTGTTTACCATCGCCATTTATACTGGCTGACCTTTCTTCACTTACTGCTTTTATAAAAAGTGGTATTACTGCCGCATAAGCACCATCGAAGCTTTGTTTTGGGCCAAAAACATTAAAGTATCGTAAACCTATTGCACTAATTCCATATGTTTTTGCAAAAACATCAGCATATAATTCATTAACATATTTGGTAATTGCATAGGGTGATAATGGCTTCCCAATTCGGTCTTCAACTTTTGGCAATTCTTTACTGTCGCCATAGGTTGAAGAAGAAGCGGCATAAACAAAGCGCTTTATATTACCGTTATCTTTCACCGCACAAAGTATATTTAAAAATCCGGTGATATTTACCTCATTAGTAGTAATTGGATCATTTATTGATCGCGGTACAGATCCTAAAGCTGCCTGATGACTCACATAGTCCATCCCTTCGATGGCCTTTTTACAAGTCTCTAAATCTCTGATATCGCCTTCTATTAATTCGAAGGACGGATTGTTTTTAAACTCCTCAATGTTTTTATGAAAACCCGTCGAAAAATTGTCTAATATGCGCACCTTTCCGGCCCCATATTTCAATAAATACTCAACTAAATTAGAACCTATAAAACCGGCACCTCCTGTTATGAGGAATTTGTATTTGCTTAAATCTATCTTATGATATTTCTTTTCGTACATAAATTTAACAGGCCTTATAATAATAATTTAAAGAAGAATTATCGGGTTGTATATTAATGTGAATTAACCTTTTCATTGTATTAAACTTTTATTCAAAGATGTTAGAGCTTTGTTGCAGAGCTATGTATTACAGCAAATTTTTCCTTTAACTTTAAAAACCAACTTTCAAAATAAGTATAGGAAATATATGAAACAATAATAGTCGCACTCAAAATGCTGAAATAAACAATAAAATATTTATAATGTAATTCTGTATCCAACCCCATTAATAATTTAGAAAACAAGAAAATTAACAATAAATGTGTAACATATATTCCATAGGAAATTTTACCTAAAAAATTAAATATGCCTAATTCCAAATTTATCAAGCGGTTTTTAACTTGTATCTGACCAACAATTAAAAACAGAGCCACAACCGAAATTATTTCATCATCAATAACCGAAAACGCATGAAACCTATTTATTGCTATTAGCAACATAATTATCCAACAAATAAACTGAGAGAATTTATTGTCCACTATCTGTAAAAATAATTTATTATTATTTTTATATAGTAACGCACCTAACCCTCCAATCATCATACAGTGGAATCTCGTAACATGTATTGCTAATTCAAATAATGAATTTGGATAAAGAAAATGGAGTGCAACCTTTGTTCCTGCTAATAAGATAATCATAACAATAATTGGAGTGATTAACTTGTTTATTTTTTTATTAAACCATGGCCAAAACAAGTAAAACTGTTCTTCAACTCCCAGAGACCAATAATGCACTAAAAAAGGTAATCCTTTACCTAAAATAAAAGGCACATTTGCCGCGTAAAATATATAGAGAAATAATGCCTTTATGTTAAAATAGAGTTTAAAGTAAATAATGCAACCAATGCTTAACATTAAATACAAATAATATAAAGGCCAAATTCTTAAAATCCTCCTAAAATAAAATTTTTTTATATCGATTGGATGCAGATCTTTTTCTGTTTGTAATAGATAGGTTATTAGAAACCCACTTAATACAAAAAAAATACTTACACCGTAGCCAGCAAGTAAAAGCCCGATTGGCTGTCCATCTTTAAAAGAGCCAAAAATATATGGACTTAAATTAAAATCCTTTAATGATAACGTAATATGACTAATTACAACAGCAATCGCTGCAATCGCTCTTAATCCATTTAGGCCCGGAAAATAAACAACTTTGCTGTTCATTTCGCCATTTTTTACATTATAACCTTCCATCTACTGTTGATGGATCTAAAACTCCTTTTACATCATAAAGTATACCTGGTTGTTTAAGTAACAAACCAAAATCAATCTCAATAAATTTTTGATGGCTTACTGCCAAAATGACGGCATGATAGGTTTTGTTTAAGGGCAACGCATCTAAACAGGTTATACCATATTCCTGTTGTACCTGCTCACAATTTGCCCACGGATCACAAACAGTAATATTAGTTTTGTACAAGTTTAATTCCTTTATAATATCAACAACTTTTGTATTTCTTACGTCAGGGCAATTTTCTTTAAAAGTTATTCCTAAAATTAATATATCGGCGTGCCAGATACTGATTTGCTTTTTGAGCATTAATTTAACTACGCTATCGGCTATGTACACCCCCATACTATCATTAATACGCCTTCCTGATAAAATAATTTCGGGATAATATCCTGCCGATGTCGCTTTTTGCGCAAGATAATACGGGTCTACACCTATACAATGCCCACCAACCAAACCGGGCTTAAACGGCAAAAAATTCCATTTAGTTGCGGCAGCCTCCAGTACTTCATTAGTATCAATATTTAATAAAGAAAATATTTTTGACAACTCGTTTACGAAAGCTATATTAATATCACGCTGGGCATTTTCAATAATTTTAGCCGCTTCGGCAACTTTTATTGATGAAGCAAGGTGGGTGCCGGCCGGTATAATTGACAAGTACAATTCATTAATAAGTTGCGCGGCTCCTGGAGACGAACCGGACGTTACCTTTTTGATGTTGGGCAAGGTTCTGGTTTTATCGCCCGGATTAATCCGCTCCGGCGAATAGCCGCAAAAGAAATCCTCATTAAAAACTAACCCTGATTTTTTTTCTAAAATTGGCACACAATCTTCTTCTGTACATCCTGGATAAACAGTTGATTCATAAATAACAATATCGCCCTTTTTTAACGCATTAGCTACAGTTTCTGTTGCTTTAATAAGGGGTGTCAGATCTGGGTTATTATACTGATCAACCGGAGTGGGTACTGTTACTATAAAAACATTACATTCTTTTAGATCACTTTTATTTGAAGTAAAATAAACGCCTATTTCTTCGCTACCACTTCTACTGATTTTCTTTAACTCAGACGGATCAGCTTCGAGGGTGTGGTCGATTCCCACTGACAGTTCATTTATTCGATCGGTATTAATATCAAATCCTGTTACCTTATACTTTTTTCCAAACTCTATTGCTAAAGGCAGCCCAACATATCCTAAACCGATTATGGCTATACTTGGGCTTAGTAGCTTACCCTGCTGATTTATCATTAATATATTTTTTTTTATATAAACGTAATGCGACTAATATAACAAGCATTATTAACACAAATATTTCCGACACTCTAATTATATGATATGTTGTACTTGCTTTAACTGGAGCTAAGGGAAGCTCAGGACTATCAATAATTTTGTATAACGGGGTTTCTTTTTGCAAGTTAATTTTAGCGATCTCTAAATTACGCATAACGTCAACGTAAGCGCCCGACAAAGCAGTGAGCTTGGATTGGCTGAATAAGGAGCCCGACCGTTGAACGCTCATTGAAGGATTTAAGTTATACGTCCGGTCAATCATTGCAGCTGTAGAATTGTATGTACCGCGTAATACTGTTCCTAAACTATCCGTTTCGCGCTGAAGCAGCCTTACCGTTGTTGCAGTAACAGTTGTTTTAGTATCTATAAAATATTGAGCGGTTTCAGCAAGCATAAATTTTGCGATGTAATATGCTGTATTTGCATCGGTTGATGTAGCACTTATTAAGTAAAAAATTAATTTTTTATCTTTTTTAAATACTATAAATGAGCTTGCAACATAACTAATTATATTTCTATATATGCTAATTTGCGCCGTATTATATGTTTTAGGGTTATTATTAAAGGGTCCGTTTTTTTCATAAAACTTACTGTATCTTTTTTGTGCTATGTAGTTTAATAATGTTTGGTGCGTAGTGGTGTCTACAACAGACATTAAAGCAGACCCGATTAAACTTCTTGATTTGAATAATTCGATAATATTTTCGCCCGAAAACATGTTATCTCCACCCGGAGTAGCGCCGTCAAACCCAAGTTGTGCCGCCAACCCAGCTAACCCATTACCACCTCTCGGGTCACCTGTTGATAAAACAAAACTTATATTGGCTGTATAAGTTGGTTTAACATTGGGCCTGGTATAATATCCAACTATAAAACCTAGCACTAAAGCGGTGAGCAAAAAGTACCACTTTCTTATTAAATAGAACAAAACATTGACACCCCGTTCCTGCCAAACTTTAATAAAATCCTGACTAATAATATCGGGCATGTTATTTCCTTAAACTAGTTGTTGTTAAAACGATTAACATAAGTGTAGATATAATTCCGGTCGTAAGTCCGAGTACTTCTGCTGGTGTTATACCAACCTTTTCAATTTTCTTCGGTACTATAATTTCGGCGCCCGTTTCAATGGTCGGATAAGATCTACCCAAACCCCAAAGTCCATTAATGGTCCTTTTTATATGCCCATCTGCGTATAATACATAAATTTTTGATCTTCGCGCCCTTTCCGTTGTCCCCCCCGCTTGTGTTAAATAATAATTTAAGGGCTTTCCCTCAATAAACCCCGTTTTTGTTGCAGAAAGTATTTGCCCGCCCACTTTAACCAATGGGTCTGTTTTGGAAACAATGATTTGGTCGCCATCCAACAATTGATAATCGTCTATTGACCCTGGTTTATTTAACACCTTATCTAAATTTATCGGTATTTTAAAGTTTGTTTTTGCAACATCTTCTATCACCTTAGATGTTGTGTCTTTTATGTTTTTTTGAATATTTTGTATAGCGGCCTGCTCTTCTTCATTATCCAGGGCAGTATGGCGTATTAAATATATGCCTTTTCTATAAGCCAAAGCAGTTAACCCACCTGTGCGTTTTAATATGCTGCTAACGTGTTCTGATTTTGATTCAAGTACGTAAGTTCCCGGATAATAAACTTCACCTTGTACAGAAACCTTTTGTTGCTCAATATATGCCGGATTACGCCTTACGGTAATTACATCATTAGGTTGAAGTATGAACCTGTTATTTTCAATAGCCAGGTCTTTATCGGTATTAAGAACTAACACAATAGCAATAGAATCCACATCTTTATTTAAACGCTCGGCTGTGAGTCTTCTGCTTATTTCTATGCGGAATGAAGATGCCGCATCAGTAAACCCGTCTGCCGCAAAAAAAACATCCTTTAATGATAGGTTTGCCTTGTAAGGATAAGATCCGGGTTTTTTTACTTCGCCTTCAATTTGGACGGTATAGGATGTTTTAAACTCCGCACTTGTGGCTATATTCACGACGTCGTATTTTACAAGGGGAATATCAGCGGCCCGGCCATTTAGTATATCTGTTAGGTTAAATGTAATGTTATCAAGCGTGCCATCGGGATGCTTGCGTGTTAAAGTTGCCCTGTCCGTAAAAGCACCTTCCATTAATCCGCCGGCGCGTTGTACCAAAACCCCAACAGTCAGCCCTGGCGTTAATTCAAAATCACCAGCTCTGTAAAGTGGCCCTGATATGGTAACCCCATTTTCAATTCTGTCTAAAACACCATCAACTTTAAACTCATCTCCATCAAGCGGTTTATAATTGGGGATATCTGTCCTGTAAATAGTTTTTATTTTTCTTTCAAGGTCAGTTATTTGTTTTACTGTAATTTGAGCTCTATAAGCTTTGTCGGTATATCCTCCGGCAAAAAACAACAGGTCTTCCAGATTTTCATTGTCCTTTAGTTCAAATGTTCCGCCTCGTTTTACCTGTCCGGTTATTGAAACATGCTTTTTATAAACAGGAAAACTAATCACATCGCCGTCTTTTAAAACAACATTTCCCTTTTGATCTCCGCGTGTTAAGAATTGGTAAAGATCAATAGTAGTAAATATTTTATTGTTGCGTAGTAACTCAATATTTCGGTAGGAGTTAATATCGCCCGGGCCGCCACAGGCTAAAAGGGCATTATAAACAGTAGTGAATGACGAGACAGTAAAATTACCCGGCTTATAAGCACCTATAGCGGTTATATGTATGCTGCGTATTTTGCCTAAGGACACGGTAAGCTTCGATAAATTGTTTTTTAAAGAAGGATAAGCCGTTTGAGCCATTTTACCCTTTATGCGGGCAATAGCATCATCAATTTGTAATCCCGTTAATTCAATTGTACCAACCTGTGGTATAAAAATAGTGCCTTCAGGCCCAATTGTGGTTTTTATATTTGTTTCCTGGTAACCCGATACGTTGATAGCCAGTTCATCATCGGGCCCCAGGATATAATTTGTGGGAGTGGCAATACGTAGGTTAGGCTCAAATGAAAGGGACGGCGAGTCAAAAAACGATGATCCGAATACCCCATTTGTATGTGGCCTAGGGCTTGTTAAATAATCATTTTTTTGCGTTTCTCTTATTATTGCCGGAGTTGGCTCAACACTAACTTTAGAAGATTCTATTTTTGCTAAAGAATCCCTTTTTGAAATAACCTGGCCTTTGGCATTGTATATATTAAAACAAACGGAAAGAGCAATTAATAATATAAGACGGGTTTTGAAACGCATTGTAGTAATAAAAACACTCCATCGATTATCGATTATCATTGTTTGCAAAGCTTGAATAAATTAGTGGTTAAAACTACCAAATATATTTTAAACTACTTATTAGTTGGCGGTATATTTGCAATTATAGTTTTTTTGAAAGCATTTGATTAGATATAAAAATCATGCTTAACATTACTATTATCAACTAATTCAAAGTTATAGCTAATATTAAAAGTTAATAGAAATAATAATTATACCTCAAATAAATATAATGAGATATTTATACCGGCAAAATCAGTATCCGGTAACCCTGTTTGTGAAAATGCGGAAATTAGCTATAAATCTCTGAATGTAATTAAACCCGGCGGTGTGCTTTCTAAGAATATCGAGCGATTTTTTTTTATAGTTTTTATTAAGCGAAGTGCTGATTTGATTTGGATGAACCCGGTATAAGGTTAAGTATTGCGGAATAATAAATGCCTTTTTCGTTGCGCAGATTCTTAACCATAAGTCTAAATCTTCATGTCCCTGGTATTCATCTTCTTCTTTAAATTTCATATCATTCAATATCTCCTTTCTGACCATTGAAGACGATATCACAACGCAATTGTAAAAAGCAAGCAAATATTTAAGAGGGATGAATGGGATGCGGTTCATTAAGTTTTTTAGTATAGCCGTATATTTAAATGATTGGGCAACATCACCAAAATATTTAACATTTGTGGCTATTAACGCAATGTCTGTGTTTTTAACCATTACCGCCACTTGCTTTTCGAGTTTATCTTGGACCCAAAGGTCGTCATCATCGCAAAACGCCACCAAGCCGCCACTACTTTTAGTTATTCCATAATTTCTTACAAAAGATGGCCCATTGCTTTTTACTTCTAAATTATATAAATGGCACCGGCTGTCACCAATAATATCTATTATAGATGATGTCTCGTCAGATGATTTATCAGAAACTATAATAAGTTCGAAATTGGAATAAGTTTGCGCTAAAATACTTGCAACAGTTTCTTTAAGAAACCCAAAGCGGTTAGATGTAGGTATAATAATGCTTACTAAAGGATGCTTATCCAAAGCTGTAGTTGTGATCAAAGCCTCGAAGATAGGTTCTCTTTATTTCAAATCAAAACACATAACTAAAAGTCATCACATTCGCAGATTCTGATTTCACCGGCAATCTGCTACATTTGTTTAGATTATGAGCTTTAAAAATAATCAAATAGGTCTAATAAAACAATATGATGCATTTTATTAAAAAGATACGATTTATTATTTTTCAATCAGGTGCTAACTCCAGTTTTTATCTTATTACAGGCCTTGTTATAGGTACAATACTAGAATCATTAAGTATCGGTTTAATAATGCCTTTGATAATTTTGCTTTCGCAACGTAAAGAAGTATATCATATCAAAATTTTATATTCATTTATCAATGCTACCGGTATTTCTTATCCAACTTTTGTATGTTATTTACTATTAGGTTTGCTTTTAATTTATTTAGTGAAAAGTCTTTTTATTACTTACCTCACAAAAAAACAACATCAATACATTTTTAACCTGGAGGCGAAAGCATCTGAACGGCTATTTAAAAGCTATTTGCAAAGACCATACTCTTTTTATTTGCAACACAACTCGTCCGAGTTGATCAAGAATGTCTATTTCGAAATTAAACAATTAGGTTTTACTATAAATCAAGCATTTATATTTTTTTCTGAAGGGTTAATATTGTTGTTACTATTGGTGGTATTAATATATTTTGAGCCAAAGGTTAGCTTAATAGCTATTATTTTTTTAGGGCTAACCATATTAATATTTACGCGATTTTTAAAGCATAAAATTAAGTTATGGGGGAATAGCCGAAAGCAATTTGATAATGAAAAGGTAAAAATCCTATCGGACGCCTTATCTAACATAAAAGACATTAAATTGTATGGGCGGTTTATGGAGTTTTATACTTCGTATAAGATCAAAAACCAACCCAGCGTGCACGCTTCCATGAAACATGCAACTTTTTTAAAACTGCCGTCAGTGTGGTTGGAGTTTTTGGCCGTTATGGGTATTGTTTCCCTAATTGGGGCATTGGAAATACAGGGAAACGAAATAATAACAGCGCTACCCTTGCTGAGCCTTTTTACAGCAGCGGCTTTCAGAATTCTGCCATCACTAAACAGGATATCTTCTGCATACCAAACCATAAAATTTCATATTCCGGTGGTAGACTCTGTTTATGATGAGATGCGTTCCTTACCAGGAGAAATGCCTGATATTAAAAAATCGCCATTTATTTTTTCTGATAGGATAGAATTAAAAAGTGTATATTTTTCATACGAAAACACCAATCAATATGCATTAAAAAACATTACACTTACTATAAAAAAAGGCGATTATATCGGATTAATTGGCGATAGCGGTTCAGGAAAAAGCACACTGATAGACATTATAATAGGCCTTTTGAAACCAACAGAAGGAGATCTATTTATAGATGGCCAGGAGCTTGCAGGAAGTTATAGAAACTGGCAAGATCAAATTGGGTATGTTGCACAAACCATTAATTTGACAGACGATACTATAAAAAACAATATTGCTTTTGGAATAAATGAAGCAAACATTGACAATCAAAAGCTTAATAATGCTATAGAAGCTGCGCAGTTAAGGCAATTTATAGCTTCATTGCCAGCTGGCGTAGAAACATTAGTGGGAGAGAAGGGCGTCCGTATTTCTGGCGGGCAGCGGCAACGCATCGGCATTGCAAGGGCACTTTATAATGACCCCTTAATACTTGTGCTTGATGAAGCTACAAACTCATTAGATATACCAACAGAAATAGAAATAATAAATTCGGTCAATCTTCTAAAAAACAAGAAAACAATCATAATGGTTACACATAACCCTTTGCTATTAACTAATTGCGATAGTGTTTACGAAATTAAAAATACAGAACTAATTGATCCGGCTAAATGAATTTAAGTAAACCACCTATATCATCTCAAAATATTTTAATGGCTGATCTTGTATGTGAACGGTCATTAGTTGACCTTATTAACCGGGATAAATATATTAACGTTTTTAACCCAAGCGTGTACATTACCGATGAGATGATATATCTAACGTTCAGGGCATTCGGCTTTAAAAAAACACAGCCTTTTCATTCTTATCTTATCAAATATAACCCCGTTAGTAATCATAAGGAAGAAATTGATATTTCAGAATTTTGTATTGCTTACAATATAAATATTTGTGCAGACCCTAAATTATTATCGCTGGATAACGACGTTTGGATAACTTTTAACACAGGTTATTCAACATCTTTTAATTCTATATATTTATTGAAAGTATCCGGAGCCATAAGTAAACCCTACGAATGTTTGCTTGATGGCAGAAAAATTGTAGAAAAAAACTGGGCTTTTTTTAAGCAAGATAACTTGCTCCAGGCAATATATTCGATATCCCCTTACAGAAAAATATATCTTGAAAACTTGGATGAGAAAACCAAAACGTTCAATTTTAAGTTTGCTAAAGATGTTAATATTAACTTAGCAGGTCAAACAAAACAAAAAAAACTGTCTGTTGGCACTCAATTACTTAAAGTGGGGCAGTCTTATTGTTTGATAGCACATGAAAAAATAAAAATATTTAATAAAATCATTTACTTCGGCCGCTTTGTATCAATTAACGGAGATAAAATTACCATCCACCCTGGCCGTATGTTTCATTCGTATAAAAGCTTGTTTGGATCCTGGAAAAAATATAATAATAAATTGATTTCCTGTTCATATTTTTCTGGTTTAGCTTATCAGGCAGATGATTTTATTATTTCATATGGTATTAATGATACTGCTTTTGCTATAAAGCGTATTGCAAGCAAACAACTATGGCATTAAGAACTTATTATTGGAATGATTCTGTAATAAGTAAAGCGCCTTTAGCGGTTCTGAAACTTCTTAGCTCCAAACGTGCCGGAAATCGCTTTCATACCGGCAACTCGGGCGATATAATGGCGGAAAAAATTATCGAGTACATTTATAATGTCCCGGCTAAGGTTAGTAAAGATGAAGGAAGGCGCCTGCTGTGTATAGGCTCAATAGCACATAGAATTTTAAACGGAGATGTGGTTTGTGGTATAGGCGCAAAATCAACTAATATACCATTAGCCCGGGATATAAATTGCCATGTTTACGGTTTAAGGGGGCCCATTACCTATGACTTGTTTAAAAAAGCCGGACATTTAGTTGATCATGTTAAATTTTTGGCTGACCCCGGGCTTTTACTAAAAAAAATGATGCCCGATTTAAATATAAAACCTAAACCAGGCAAAGTTATTTTTATACCGCATTATAAAGAACGGTTCTTTTATAAAAAACCAATTAATGGCTATATTGAAATAATGGATATTGATATAGACCCAATTAAACTGGGTAATAAAATTTTAGAAGCCGAATGTATATTATCTTCATCGCTACATGGTATTATTTTTTCGCACGCTTTAGGAAGGCCCTGTGGTTTTGTTTTGCCACAAACGGATGAGCCCATTATAAAATATACAGATTATTTTGAATCTGTAAATGTTTTAGACCCAAAGCCTTTAAAAAACATTTACGATTATTTGCCCGGTTCTGCGATAAGCTTACCTTCCTGTATTGATGAGAAAATAAATAGTATCCAGTTTCCGGATATAAGTTGGTTAATAAAAAAAGGAATAGTATAGTTGTTTACTGTATGAAAGTTTTATGCCTGTTAGATATTAATGATTACCGAAATAGAAATTCTTTTCCTATAGACTTTGTCAATTCATTTAAAGGCTTTGAACAGGTTGCAGCTATTGAGTACGGAATAAAGCAGCTTTTGGCTGATGTCCCAAGGTGGGATATTATTCATATACATTGGCCCGAAGACCTTATGAAAGGCAAGATACTGAGCCAGGATACTATTGATAAACTTAATGAAAAATTAAAAACCTGGCGAAAGCACGCACGTATTATCTGTACAGTCCATGATCATGAAAGCTACTATAGAAACTCTAAACTGATAACCGCGCTGTACAATTGTGTGTTTACTAATTGTGATGGGTTTATCCATATGGGAGAAGCATCTGTAGAGATTTTTAATAAAGCATTCAAAAACAGATATGCCTCAATCCCCTTTGCAATTATTCCTCACGGCAATTATTCAAGTATGGGCAAATTAAGTAACAAAGCCCGGGCAAGAGAAGAATTAAACATAAAGCCAGATGCTAAAGTTATATTGGTAATAGGCAAACTACGGCATAAAGAGGAAATTAGCCTGATGCTAAACTCATTTAAAACTATTAAGACACAAGGCTTTCAGCTTTTCTTTTTAGGTAGTTTTCAAACAACCAGGTCGTTTATAAAAGATCTCAATTTTAAAGCTTTTTTTAAGTCTTTATTTGAAAAGATGCAGCGCCGGTTATTGTTTTATAACGCCAAAAATGTGTTTACAAAAATTGGAGCTAACGACAACAGCGTAGTCGCAAAATACCTATCGGCAGCCGATGTTTTATTTATACCACGAAAAAAAATACTTAATTCAGGCAATGTACCGTTAGGTTTTACATTTGCTAAAGTAGTTGTTGGGCCGGCCTGGGGAAATGTTGGCGAGATCCTGACCCGGTATAACAATCAAACATTTCAAATAAACGACACCTTTGATCAAATAGGCGTTGCATTAGTAAATTCAATGGCCCTGGTTAACACCGATTTGGGTGAAAAAAACAAAGAAATGGCATTGAGCACCTGGGACTGGAAAAGAATTGCACATTTACATATTGATTTTTATATCAGCTTAATTGGATTTAAAACGACAGATTAATATGAAAATATGCGTGTTGTCAGGGCGTTATCCTGCTTCTGATTATTTATCAGCCGAAAATCATCGTATATATTGCAGCTATCATGGCTATTATTACATTCATTGTAACTGGCCTACACCTGCTAAAAACCCTTACCTCAATAAATTCTACTTTTTACGCCATTATATCGATCTGTTTGATTATATTTTTTGGATAGATGACGATGCCTTTTTTTTGGATTTAAATAAACCGCTTGCTGAGTTTATCCCTTCAAATGGGCATGTTCTTTCTATATGCAAAAGCCCGTCAAATAAAATCATTAAAACTTTTTTCAGTTCAGGGTCATTTATGATCGATTGCAAACAAAGCAAAGAATTTGTTAACGCAGTCCTTGATACCGATTTAGCAATGGTTAAAAATTGGTGGAAACCCGAATATGGTTTTTTCACTAACGGAGACCAGGATATTATGGTTTTCCTGTATTTAACAAAGCACGAGTATCAAGACAGGTTTGAATTTTTTGATTATATGGCTTTTAATAGCCGGCCAACAGACGTTCAATCGGGATTAGCTGTTTTCTTAGTTCATTTTACCGGGTCAAGTAAAACGAAAAAAATCGCCTATAAAAAAATACAATCTATTTTAAATGTTGATGGATCGTTGATCAGTGATAATTTTAAAAACGACTATAAAGTTATTGATACCCATACTTTATATTACATTTTAAAAAATTTGTATTATCGTGTAAAGCGAACACTTCATATCAAATAGCTTTTTTGGCTTTACTATTACGTAATCTGAAACCGCTAATACTGGCACTACGTGCTGATTATCAGCACACAATAGTATTATTTCATTTTTATTTTGAAGAGTTGATGCAGAGTTCTATATTTGCAGTCCCAAAACGACGGGAGTTTAGCTCAGCTGGTTCAGAGCATCTGCCTTACAAGCAGAGGGTCACTGGTTCGAACCCAGTAACTCCCACACTTAAAAAGTCCGACAGAAATGTTGGACTTTTTCATTCCTCCCATTCCGGATTCCACGAAATTATTTGTTTGTTCAAATAACCCGTATACTTGATATGATGAAACGGCTGCTATTCTTCGTATTTCTCTCGGTTTTTAAAATAGCGATGGCGCAAAGGCCGCTCCCTGTTTTCAGTCAGCAGATTATTGATAAAACAGTTCAATTTAATTCGCATAAGCCAAAGGTATTTGCCCGTTTTTCCGACGATGCTTATAATGATATCGGTAGCCTGGATAACACCGGCTTTAAAATTTACCGGTATGCCGAGAACTGGAAGCCCTATATTATTTTTAACCCCGGCCCTTCACAAGGTTTTGAAGACGCGCAGGCGGCCGATATTAACAACGATGGCAAGAATGACATTGTGATTGGTGGCTGGAGTAATAAAACCCTTTGGGCCGAAAACCCTGCCGGGCACGGTAAAAACCCTTACACTACTTCATGGAAAATACATATTGTAGACAGCACCCGCTTCTCGCATGAAGTTTGCGTTGCCGATTTAAACAGTGATCACAAACCCGACATTATTACTACCAGCGGCGTTTATCTGCAGGGCGCTACACCTGCCCAATGGACCTTTGTTGACATTGGCCGAAGCGGGCAGGGAACATTTGCCATAAACATGCTTAATAGCAATGATGGGTTTTCTGACGTAATTGCGCTTTATAAAAGCGGCACTAAAAACCAAATAGCCTGGTTTGAAAACCCGGGCCATACCGGCAAAACTCCATTAACAGATAAATGGGTCGTACATATTATTGACCCCAATCCCGGCGGCGATAAATGCAATTTTGAAATGACCACCATGGCGTTTACGGCAGGCGATATTAATCACGATGGACGCAGCGACCTGGTTTGCGCCAGCCAGGGCGAGGGCCCGGGCGCCGGCGATGATAACCGGCAAGTTGGCGACGGCCTTGTTTGGTACGAGGCCCCGCCAGATGCCCGAAACGGTAACTGGCAGAAACACATTATTGATGCAACCATCGGCTGGGTACACGCATCGTCCATACAATTGGCAGACTTTGACGGCGATGGCCACCTGGATATCAACTACGCACAACAAGATCAAAGTAAGCAACGGAAAGGTGGTAGCGGTGCTAAACAACAGTTGGCTATCTTCTTTAATACCCACGGCAAGGGGTTAAATTGGAAAAAGGAGGTATTGATCCAATATCCCGGTACCGGCGCAGGCGGTTTCAACTCAAAAGTTGGTATTGTGGGCACAGATAAACAACCCGGCATTGTTACCTCGCTGCATGGCTATTTTCATGACGCCAACCCGCTATTATTATGGCGGATCAAATAATCAGACTGCTTTTTTAACCATAAACCGGGTAGGTGCAGTACACTGTTCGCTTATTAATAAGCTACCATCTGCTTTGGCTTTTACCCTTGTTGCAGTATTATTTATTTTTAACTGATAAGTCGTACCAGGTATTAAGCCCTTAATGATGAACCGGTAATTATCTTTCGAGTTGATTGTCCATGAATAAGCACCCCGTTGCCATGAGCCGGCATCCATACTTATTTTACGGCTCGATGCCGCATTTACCAGCATAGTCATAACATCATCATTATGCGGGTAAAATATTAACTGCCGCCCTGCTTTACTTGCGCCAAACCCTTCTTTGCTTTTAATTGAAAAGCCTGGGGTACTCATTTTATAATCATTAACACTTAACTCAAGCTGGTATGCTACATCGCGCAGGGTATAGGTAAACTGCGCCCCGTTTAATGACGATGACATATTGGGTTCTATACCCATGTGGTTCCATTTTGGGCGAATGCCATAAATGTCGCGGTAAAGAGCAGTGATCGTTGTTGAAATTCCGGACAGGATATCGTCGCCCTGGCCCAACTGAGTTACGCGGCTGTAGCGTTGCGATGAAAGCCCGTCTTTTTGATATTGCTTTAAAATATTGTTAATGTATTTAAGAGCAATAGCTTTATCGTAATTGGCATAAGCGCGTATGCCCAGGTAGCCCCAGGTTGGAAAGATATCGCCATTTTCGTACTTAGGGAACGGCCAGTTACCGCTCTGTACCTCTTCTTTTCTAAACGAATCAAAACATAGCGGCCAGTGGAACAGGTTTTCTTTTGCTGTGCGCGCCTCAATTTGATCCAATACCTGCGCTATACGTTTCGGATCATCGCAAATGCCAAATGCAATAGCGCCAAGGTTAACCGGGGTAATCAGGTTATCGCCATGTACCGAGCCGTCGTTGTCGCGCCAGTAAACATATTGCTTTTTCTCCGCTGACCAGAAACCACCCTCGTTAATCGGCTTGTTAAAAGCCGTTTTAAGGCGTTTCGCAACCGTTATGTAGTAATCCTTCTTTTCATTGTTTCCAAGTACCTTTTCGCAATTGGCCCAAAGCATTAATGCTTCATACATCTGTGCGTTTACAAATGCGTTTTCGTAACTCGCCCAAACAATGTCCAGCCAATCACTGCCTTTTTTATCAGCGATGTTGTTGTTCATCATTTCGAAGATCCCGTTGTTGTTGGCATCGCGTTTTATCAGCCAGTCTAACGCTTTTTCGCAGGTTATCTGGTGCGATTTTAGCCATTTAACATCGCCGTTAAGATCAAACTGCTCGCTGGCATTTATAACATACCCCGTTTGCGAATCAATGGTATAGCCCCACATGGCCTCGTAATAGCCTGTTTTATTGTTGTACGTTCCGGGAATCTCATCGCCGCGCGCATTATGCCAGCGCGATAGCACCCGTCCATCCGGTAACATGGCCTCGTCCCGCTCCTGGTCAAGCGTTGCAGACATGTTTTTGGTGTAGTTTTTATCGTCGACAGCCATGCCTATCTGCGCGAAGAATGGTTCGTGCATGCATTTCCAGTTGGTCAACCAACCGTTTGCTCCAATAATATTGTTGTCTACAACGCCATATCTGCCGGTAGTATTCAACAACTCACGAACCGCTGTTGCATCTATCCCAGGCAGGGTTCCTCTTGAATAGGTTTTGAAATAGTCGATATACTGCAGGTCGACATCAAGCGTTACCACCCCTTTTTTAACTTTGAATGGTGCAAATACGTCGGCCTTTTTTGAAACAAAGCGACTAAGGTTATATCGTTGCCCTAATGGCTCTCCGGTTACCGACTGGCTGCAAACAAACTCATTATTAGTGCTATGCGAGTATTTGGTAGCGATAGCATTGCCGTTGCTTGTTTTGGTACTTATGCGCAACCCATCTCCCGATTCGGCATTCCAGAAAGTTACGCCACCGGTATGTACGCCGTAGGTATCATTTACCTGTTTAAGGTATTTGCACCAAACCATCCCGCCATTATCTAAAATCCCGCCCTTCCAAACGTTTAGGTTGGCAAAATTGTATTTGGGGAACGCGGTGTCCTCCAGCTCGGCATCATTGTCGTAGTCGCGGGTAATTGTCCAATGTATTTTGTCGCCTGTTATCTTAAACGTCCAGCTTTCGGTAACCGTAAGGGTGCCATCGCCATATTTCAAACCCGATAGTTTTATGCCATCCCTGTTCTGCGTTAGTTTAATGCCCGATGCCAGCGACGCAGAACTATATACTCCGTTTTTTGTTTGGATGCCGGTATATACGCCTGCGGCAGATAGCACATTGCGTCCTTTTATTTTCAGTTCTTTAATAACATACCCGGCAGAATAATCGATGGTTATTGACAAAGCTTTGCCCGGGATGGTCAGCATTATGGTTTTATCGGCTGTAAATCCAAACGCCGCAGAAATCAACAGGAATAACAGAACACATTTTACTAATCTCATACAGCTTGTTTTTTACTGTAGATAAGAGGATTGGTAACATCGTTATTTAAAAGATCGCCGACTTTCAAACTGGCTACCATTTCGTCCGATAAAATGTTCTGCGTGCCGTTAAAGGTATTGCCATTGGGCATATAGGCGCAAGTCATTGCGCGGCGCAGGCCGGGTGTCATGTTAGCGTGGGCGCCGTGGATAGTAAGCCCATTATGGAAAGAGCAGCTTCCCGCCTTCATAGGCGCGGCTACCGCTTTGGTTGTTTTAAATTCCGGGTAGGTTGTAAATATCGCGCCCATGTTTTTGCCGATCCCCGGGTTTTCAAACGTAGTTTTTTCGTACGACCCCGGGATAAAGAACAGGCATCCGTTCTCATAAGTAGCATCATCCAGCGCCACCCATATAGATAACGCCCGGCGATCGCTAAAGGACCAGTAGGGCGTATCCAAATGCCATGAAGTTGGATTGGCCCATGGTTTTTTGATTAGCGCCTGATCATGCCAGATCCTTATACCATCAACATCTGCCAGTTGGGCGGCCATTTCCCCCAAGCGCTTATCAAGCATAATTTGGCGCATCTTCTCGTTATCCTGCCAAAGGTTTATCAGCTGATCAAATACGTTATCATAGTACGACTTATCGGCATCATCACCTTTGCCGTAAACTTCTTTGCGATCTGGCATTTTATTGCCCTTGCGTTTGGCTACCGCCTCATTAAGAGCTTCGCGCCAAAAGGCAAGCTCATCAGCAGACAAAAAATCTTCGATCACTAAAAAGCCATCACGACGGAATTGCGCAATAGCTTGCGGCGACAGATCATTTCTCATAAAGATTGGTATTATTGGTTAACTCAAATTTATAATAAAACTGCGTTGGCTGCTTCTGTCATTAATTATTTATTCTTTCACCAAACGCATTACCTGTCCGCCGCCGGCAGCTATGGGTATTTCCAACACATCTTTATTACCCAGGCTTTTTACGGTCTTTGTTAAATGATTGGGCTGTTTGTCAACATCCGCAGCATCCTGGTAAAGCTCGGCCCTGTATGTTCCGGCAGTTAAAAAGTCGAGATTTATTTTTAAGGTCCGAGCCTCGCTGTTGTTAATGGTGCCTACATACCAATCATCGCCGTGGCGGCGGGCAATGGTCAGGTAGCCACCGGTCTCGGCGTTAAGCACCTTTGTTTCGTCCCATACGGTTGGCACATGCTGCAAAAAGTCGAAACCGGGCTGGCCCTCATACGCCTCCGGATAATCGGCAATCATATGCAAATAGCTTTCCATCACCACATACATGCCAAGCATATGGCAGCGTGTACCTATCATCATCGGCCTTATAAAATGAGTTTTAAACTCCGACGGCGGCACAGCCCTAAACCCACCTAAATGATAATCCGTCGGACCGGCCAGCAACCGGGTAAAAGCTATATCCAGGTCATGCTCGGGTGATAAACCTGCTTTTAGCCATTTATTATTCTCGTAATTGTAACTTCCTTCACGGGTAAACTCGTTGGGATAAGTGCGGCTCATGCCTGTGGGTTTATATGCTCCATGAAACTGGATAAACAGGTGATGGGCCTCCGCTCTTTGCAAGATCTCTTCCTGGATCTTTACCATTAATTGGTCGTCGCGATCCAAGAAGTCGACCATCATGCCTTTGATGCCCCATTTTTCAAATTGTGTAAAGGCTGCTTCCAACTGCGGGTACAGCGCATGCCAGTTTACCCAAACGTGGATACTTACACCTTTGCTTTTGGCATAATCGCAGATCTTTTGCATATCCAGCGAGGCAATGGATTTTGTAACGTCCGAATAAGTGCCCGGAGTACCGTAACCGGCCCAATTTGTAGGGTACCATGAAAAACCGCCATAGCCAATTACCGAATGATATTCGATATGGTTACGGGCGCAAAAATCGATATAGTACTTGTTGGTTTCGAAATTAGCCCCCGGGGTAAATGAAGTATCAGGAACGACATCACCATTCCACCAATGGAACGAGGTTTTGCCGGGCTTTAACCAAGAATAGTCTTTTTGTTTTGGCGGCTCGTTTAAGTTAGTGAGGATGTTTGATTCTATCAAAGCGCCCACACGGTCGCTTATCATCATTACCCGCCATGGCGTATGATGCGGGATGATAGTTTTGACTTTAATTTCGTTCTGCCCCAGCAAAGGTGATAGTTTGCTGATCAACCCATCGCCATGTTTGCCTAAATACATCCCTGCATAGTCGCGCAGACTGGCCTCAGTAATGGCCATATAAGTTTTATTGCCGAACTCGAACAATGCCGGCATATCAACCAAAACATCTTCTTTCAATTGGTTTAGCGACATTTTTTCATATAACCCTTCGTGACTGCTGGTGTAGTTTTTAAAGCTGAGGATGCGCAACTGCGGATCGCCGGCGATGTTAAACTCGGTATTCTCGTCGGTTAGTGTATAAGCACTCCAGTTTTTTTGTTGCGGAAATTCATAGCGAAAAGCCAATCCATCATTAAATGCACGGACTACAATATTTATCATCCGCTTAGCCGTGGCATTTTCAACCAACGGGATGGTAACTTCCTGGTAGTTGCTGGTAACGTGTTTGGTTTTACCTACCACCAAGTTGTATTGTTCGTTGCCCGTTCTGTAAATGGGTTTCAGCATCTTCAGGTCGGCTACAAAATTGCCACTGTCTTTGAACATTAACCCCAGGCCAGAGTTATTGATCAACACTTTTCCTTTGTAGCTAACCCGGTACAGCGGTTTTTCTTTGGTCGTTGTAAATCCGAACCTGATATTACCATTCGGCGATTTAAGACTGAGGCTTTTTTGTGCCAATACCGGCTGTACTCCAGATAACAGGATTAATACAGCAAAAATTTTAATTGTTTTCATTTCATCTCCTCCAACTTAACCGGACCAATCAACCCCGACGGATATAGCGGTGTATCCTTATTAAACTTATGCATATTAGTTAGCGTAAACCGTTTATCAACCGGCAATGGCTCATCGCCAATTAAACGGTTTGGCCATAGGTTCACTACCGTGATCTCCAGTTTGTTTTCGCCGGGGTGTACCGCGCGGGTAATATCTATATGCGCAGGTTTTGTCCATACTACGCCCAGGTTAACACCATTTACTTTTACCACGGCTTCTTCGTGTACTTCCCCCAGGTCAAGTATTAGCTTTTTGCCTGCGGATGCCTTATCTATAGTAAATGTTTTATTGTAAACCGCCGTGCCCGAGTAATGCCTGATATTGTAATCATCAAACTTCGTCCAGTCCATTAGCGAGTCGATATGCAAGTTAGCCGGGCCGCCCCATTTAGGGTCGAAGTGCAGATCCCAGCCGCCGGCTAGTATAGTTTTGGTGATCAGAGCCGGATGGTTCGATCTTGCCTTACCTTGTGTCGTCGTAGCTATTGGTTTACGGAACACTATAAAAACTGAACCTCGCGGATCAAACTCCAGCGGGATAGCAGTTAGCCCATTGGCTTGCGTGAATGCCTTAGCGGGCCTTGTTTCGCCTGTAACCGGGTCCCAGATCTCCGGCTGTTTGCCGCTCACGCGGAAGGTGGCATTGATCTTTTCCTTAGCATCCCATCGGCTAGCTATGAAATAAATATCCTCATTGCCTGCTTTGCGATGGATCCAGTCGATATCGCCGGCATCGCTGAGGCCGGTATAAGTAAAGTCCGGGGCGATATTCAGATCTTTCAAAACTCCTGCAGCAGTGCGGTCGGTTATTACATGTTTAGGTGCCGATTTATCCCAAAGCCGGGTTATTAGCTTTTCCAATCCTGCTGTTTCATCACTGCTGATTAATCCCGCAATACCGTCAGGCCGCGGACCAACAACTATACCGCCTGCAGCCACCAAGGCGGCAATTTTGTCAAGTGCCTGGGGGGCTATCTTAGTATGTGCCGGCATTACCAATATTTTATAGCTCATGCCATCGGGCAAAACAAAGCGGCCATTTTTTACACTGACACGGGTAAGCAAGGCATCAAGATTTAAATTATCATGATCATAGCCAATTGCCGGTAACGGTGGCTGTGTTTTCTGTGGTTCGCCATGACCAATAGCATCCCCCTGGTAGTAAAGCGCATCGGCAACAAAAAGGCCTTGTTGTAAAAGATATGAGCAGCGGCCGATGTAAGCATTAAATGCGGGCGTTTGTTCCCACCAGGTTACATTGCGGCTGTAATGCGTACCGGCAAAATAAACAAAGCCGGGCTTGCCCGTAACCGATGACGAATGACTGAAATTATGGAACACAACCGAATTGGCGCCATCGCAAAACGCCTGATCAGCCACATTCTTTAAATCGAAAAAGGTTTCTTCCCAGTGCGGGCCAACCGAGGTAAATGCCTCGCAGGGCGTTAATAGTTTGCCGTAAATGTGATTCGCATTAGCTGTATTGCGCAATAAAAACCGCCTGTCCGGTGTAGGTCTGTGTACAGATGGGATCCAAAACTCGCCCATGGCAACATCCACACCGTTCGAGTTTTTCATGCCATCCAGCTGTGCCGAGTTTGGTCCCGATGCTTCCGAATAGCTGATCAATCCGTTTTTATTGGCCAGTTCTTTTAAGCGCCCGTAATGGTTTTTGGCGATAAGGTCGGCAATGGTACGGTAATAATCACGGCGGATGCCGTCTGATTGAACCGAGTCGCCGGTAGTTATACCTACCAGTGCAGGCAACTTAGCTATTAAGTTGTAACCACGTAGCTCTTTGAACTTTTGCGGAAATTGTTTTGTCCAGGTAGTTTCGCCGCCTTCCCAGCTATCGTCCTCGATACCCGTTAAGCCTTTTTTCTCGTCAGGCGTCATTTCCTTTAGCATCCGGCCAATGGTATGGCTCCAGGTTGTATCTAATGCTTCGGCGCTCATGCCATCGGTAAATAAACCCCAAACGTCGCCTTTATTGGTAGGCTGGTAGGCAAAGCGTAATATCTTCCATTTCCCTGCGGGAGCATTCCAACGCAGGCGCCCTTCAGCATCCATTTTATCTGACAGATTGATAACGCTGCTATTTGTACCTATAGCCAGCACCGCAATTTCATGCCCTATAAACTTTGGTGTCTTTGGGTTTTGCGCTTCTCTTGCTGCTTTTTTGTTATAATCGGCAGCAATAGCTGTCGGTGATAAGTAGGTTGCCGATACCGTTTCTCTCGGTTCAGGTAAAACTTCGTTTAAAGTTGTTCCGCCCTCAACAATCTTTTCGGACCATAACATCCGCTGTTGCCCGTACTCAACCGGAATTGGGCCCGATGTACCCGCCAATCCAACGCTTAATACCAACTTTACTCCTAACCGGCCGGCTTCTTTAGCAGCAAACCTAAACAATTCGCGGACGCGGTTATCCCAGGGAAGCAAATGCTCGGTTGGCAGCTCGTTCATATAGGCACCGGCAAAATCCTTAGTCGGGGTAAAAATATATTTCTTGTCTTTTAAAACCATGGTAGCCAACGTCGAGCTTAATTCGCTGCCTGTACCGCTTTCATATAGTATAGTTCCTTCAATGCCTTTGGCGTGCATTTCTTCCAGGTCCTTCGTGATAGCTTCTTTACTGTTATTTACCCGCAGCCACATCCAAAACACCCATGGCCGCGCCCCATGTGGGGGTGCTTTAAAATGGCTCACCATCTGCGGATCAGCGGCGGCAGATGTTTTGTTGAACACCTGCTTCTTTTGCGCAAAAGCCGGGCCGATCAATAAAAATGCCGCAAGGGCTATAAAAGTCTTTTGGGGTTTCATTCGATTAATCTTTTTTGTAGGCTTGCTGGTAAATGGTATTTAATAATGATTTATCACCGGCGGCATCACCCAACAATTGCCATATCATTATGCCCGACGCTTCTTTTTTTGCCAGGTCGGTCTTTTGTTTAATGGTAGGGATGCCGTTATAATAAATGATCTTGCCGCCGGGCAGGTCCCATTGGTCAAGCAACTCGGAGCCGGGGTTTTGGTTTATCAGTTGTCCATAGGTCATGCTCATGCCTGGTGTAGTCAAATCCGGGCCAAAGCCATAGCCATAAAACCCGACACCCAATACTATCTTTTCTTTTGGGATATGTTTTACGGTATAGAAATAGTCGAGATCAGAGATAGCCTTATCATATGGCGAATGTTGACCCGGGCGGTCCGGCCGTCCGGGGCTGGTATGGTCATAACTCATCAGGTTTACAAAATCGTACCGGGCAAGGGCGGCTTCGGTAAGCTGATCTTTATAAAATATGGCGATGGCCGCCGTAGTTAGCAAATTATGCGCTTTCATTGCAGCTGATAATTCGGTAGCAAACTTCTCGTAGTTCTCATCGATATCATTGCTTTCAATATCTACGTCTACACCGTCAAAGCCATATTTAACCACCACGTCAACCAGGTTTTTTATAAATGCCGGCCTTTTATCGTCCTTTAACAAAGCGTGGTAGTAAGGATGCTTGCCGCCGCCGGCAATAGAGGGCAGTACCTTCACATTTTTAGCATGCGCAGCTTTAATAAACGGCACCAGGCCCGATAGATCATTATTGAAATTGCCCAGCGTATCCGGGTTTAGAAAGTAAACGTTAACGTGGGTAAGCTTATCAAAAGGTACATTATTCAAATCGGCAGTAAGCGCCGCCCGGATGGAATAATAACCCACTATCTTAAATTTCGGCTTGCCAGCTATCTGTGCAAATGCCTGCGACACGATAAATAGCATTACCAGGTTTAAAATAAATTTTCTTTTCATGATTTGTCTTTGCTAACTATAAAAATTGATTTTACGGCGTCGAGCTCCAATTTGATCTTTGTGTATGACACACCTTTAACCTTAACATATTCGGCGGTTTTAGTGGCTGATCTGATGCCGGTATTAGGGTCCCATAGTTCTATTTTTAACTTTCCCCTTAAGCTTATGTAGGTGTTAACCGGATTGGTAGTCGAATTGGCGATATAGTAAATATCCTTACCGCCCTTTATTTTATGCAGATAAGACAGCTTGCCTGTTTGGCCATTAGCTGCCGATGTGTTTTCCAATATCACATCTGGAGTTGGTGCTACCTCGTTTAACGCCTGCGCCAAACTAACCGAATCGGCCATCGGCAAAAACTTAGCTATGCCTCCGTTAGTGTTTTTATTGGTAGCCGCAGTTACAGGCATTTGTTCGCCGTCAACATTAAACATTTGTTTTACGATACTTTGCACCCTGGCATCCATACCAAACTCAGCCGATTTAGACGGCAATAAATGTGTGGCTATAACCTTGCCGCCTTGTTGATAAAATGCCTGCAGTTTCTTTAGCGCCGGGTAGGAGATAACTTTTCCGGCAGGCAATATCATTACCTTATAGGTTTGTGTGTTGACCTTGTTATTTAAAATTACCTGTTTTTGGCTAACGCGATATTTATCGCTGGTAAATAATTGAGGATGTATAAAAGAAAAGTCGCGGTGCAGGCTATTGGTCAGCAAGTCGCTTATGACTAAGTAGTCGGTGCCCTTTGGTGCCATCTTTCCTGTTGGGTGGTTCTTAACATCGAACTTGTAAAAACCTTCTAATGCTGCTATGGGGTAGATAACGCCAATTTCGGCAACCTGCCTTCCGCCTGTGAGCATCATTGAGGTCCGCGCAGCAAAATCATTAAACTGTTTTAGCTCTGGCCCAATCTTGTCGCTATAAGGCGATACCAGGGGCGGGATCCGCACCGATTGGGGTTTATAGTCATACCACATACCATGCGGCACCAATTGGTTTATGCCCCGTGCAAATACTTCCATAGCCGCCTGGTACATTGTGTTGGCGGTAAATTTATCCTCTAAAAAAGCCCCAAAGATCTCAGCAGCCACAACCGGTTTATCGTATGCCGCCGCAGCCGAGCTAACCAGCTTAAAGCCTTCCCTGCCATGTCCATGGTAAAATATGGCATCCATGGTTGGGATATCCTGGTGGCGGTTAAACTTAAAAATATCAAAGTTCATATCCACCGGCTGGATCTCGTAATTACCCGGCGGGTGGCCCGAGCTTTTAAGGCCGTGTTTGTTATCCCAATCGGTAACTATTTTAGGGAAGCCCTCGGCCAACAACTCGGCGCGGGTATCAAAAAAAGCAACGCGCGCGGCTTCTGTTTCCGGGCCAATGTCTTCCCATAACGCTGGGTAATAAGTGGCCGGGGCTTTACCGTACAACTGCTTAAACCTGGCATTGAAAGCATCGGTCCAACCGCGCTCGGCAGCGTAATAACCTACATCATCAAAAAAGGTTTGCTGTATCGTCGTTCCAAAATAGCCGCCGAAACGTTTGTAATATTCATCATAAGTTAAGTTGATAAATTTCTTTACCGCATCTGGGTCCATATAGTCAACCAAGGCCTCGCCGTTTGGCTGGCTGGTGAATGTTTGAATTTTCCACTTACCGGCGGGCGCCTGCCATGACAACTTGCCGTCTTTGGCAAATGCCGTTAGGTCTATGCGTTTGTTGTTTGATTGGCCTGTGCCTACAACAGCCATTAACGCCCCCTGCGGTAAGCTTAAATTTATTTGTTGGCCTCCATTTATTAAAGTGTCTTTTTTAACCAATATTTTGCGGGTGACATTCGGGTAAAGTTGCTTTAGCATGCCGCCCGCGGTCCCGCTTGGGAAATCCACGTCGTCATAAAAAATAACACGGCCATTATTTGCGTTTACGGCTTTTAAAATATCCGCATACCGGGCAAAGTATTCGTCAGTTAGATAGGCCGGTGACATGCCCGGCGAAGGCAAGCCCGTTGGATGCTGCTTACCTGCCGTAACCGGTAAAATGGTTACGCCGCCAAAACCCGCTTTCATAGCTGCATTAACTTGTTTGTTTATTTCATCGGTAGTTAGGTCGCCGTTTAAATGCCAGAATGGTACCGGCCTGTATTTGGCAGGCGGGGCCTTAAAATCATTATATAGGCTATGTTGCTGTGCGTTAACCTTGCCGGTAAGCGCCAGTAAAAGAGCCGGTAATAAATAGCAATTTCTTGATTTAACCATGGGTTTGGTTCAACTGGTTTAAAGCAGGCTTTCCAAACTTATATTAAAAATCTTTTAAATCATATTCTTAAATCAAGCAAAAAGCACTATTATTGAGCTGTAGACCCCAATAACACTCTTTTTATAACCTGTTTCCATTCTGCATGTTATGCGTAAACATATTATACTGTCCGGCCTTATAACAGCCGCCCTTTTTTTTAACGCCAAGGCGCAAACACCTGCCAAGCCCGACGAGAGCCGCTTTACCAAAGTGGTGCTGGCCCAGCGCATTGAAGAACCTATGCAATTCCAGATATTAAAGGATGGGAAGGTTTTATATGCCGAGCGTAAAGGCAAGTTAAAGCTATATGATCCGGTTACCAAAAAAATATCTGTTATCCATGAGTTTGCGGTAAGCACAAAATATGTAAGCCAGAAAGGCGAGGTTAGTGAGGCCGAAGACGGTTTGCAGGGGGTAATATTGGACCCCGATTTTTATAAAAATCACCTGATCTATGTTTATTATGCCCCTGCCGGTAATGAATCTGTAAACCGGTTAGAAAGGTATGCCTGGGATGGAAAAGGCAAGTTAAACGAAGCTTCAAAGAAGAAAGTGCTTGATGTGGCCGTGCAGCGCTTTGAATGCTGCCACGTAGGCGGAGGTATGGTGTTTGACAAAGACAAAAACCTGTATTTAAGCACCGGCGACAATACATTTTCACGCGCGTCCGACGGTTTTTCTCCTTTAGATGAGCGCCCGGGCATGTTTACCCAGGATTCGCAAAAAGGATCATCCAACACCAACGACCTGCGCGGAAAGATCCTGCGGATCCACCCGGAAGCAAACGGTACTTATACCATCCCGAAAGGAAATTTATTTAAACCCGGCACGCCATTAACACGCCCCGAAATTTATACAATGGGCAACCGTAACCCATGGCGCTTAACTATTGACAGTAAAACCGGTTGGCTATACTGGGGCGAGGTTGGCCCGGATGGCAGCCAGGATGATTTTGAGCACCGCGGACCGCAATCATACGATGAGTTTAACCAGGCAAAAAAACCGGGTAACTACGGCTGGCCTTATTTTGTGGGTAACAGCCTCCCGTATCACCATTATAATTTCGCGACTAAGGAGTCGGGGCCTTTGTTTGACCCAGAACATCCGGTAAACACCTCGCCAAATAATACCGGTTTAAAAGACCTGCCGCCTACAACACCGGCATTTATGTGGTATTCCAAACATCAAAGCGAGCAGTTTCCATTGCTTGAAGCGGGGGGTAACAGCGCTGTTGGCGGGCCGATATTCCACGCGTCTGATCTTAATAATGCAGAGCGCTTGTTTCCATCGTATTACGAAGGCAAATGGTTCATTACAGACTGGGTACGTGGCTGGATAAACGTGGTAACTATTGATAACAATGGCAACTACGTGGGCATGGAACGTTTCTTGCCTTCGCAAAAAATGCGCGGACCAATTGACATGAAATTTGGCCCTAACGGCGATTTATATGTATTGGAATATGGTAACGGCTATTTTAAAGATAACCCGGAAGCGGAACTGATCCGCATCGAATATAATGGCGGTAACCGTAAGCCACAGGTACAGGCAGCGGTAAACAAAACAGCAGGAGCGGTGCCGTTAACTGTTAATCTTTTATCAGACGGCACTAACGATGCCGATGAAGGCGATAAGCTAATTTATAAATGGACTATCACCAAAAACGGCGCTCCGTTTAAAACCATCGCGCAAGCAAATCCTACTTTAACATTCACGACACCGGGTGTTTACAAAGCATTGTTAACTGTTACTGATACCAAAGGCGCTAAGAATAGCAAGTCGGTTGAAGTTAAAGTTGGTAATGAGCCGCCTGTAATAAGGTTTAATGTAACCAGGGGTAACGCCAGCTTCTTCCTCCCCGGCAAAAGCATTGATTATAATGTAAGCGTGGTTGACAAAGAGGATGGCAGTTTGGCTAACAAACACATTTTACCATCACGTGTGTCTATCAGCGCTAATTATTTATCAGAGGGGTATAATATGACGGCTATTGCTTCTAAACAGGGCGCTACTGATGCCGGTGCGCAATATGCCGGTGCTATGGCGCTAATCGCCAAAAGCGATTGCAAATCATGCCATTCGGTTACCGAAAAGGTTTTAGGCCCTGCATTTACGCAAGTAGGTATTAAATATAAAGGCGACCCGGGAGCACCGGATCGTTTGGCTAAAAAGATTATATCGGGCGGGCAAGGTGTTTGGGGCGATGCCCAGATGCCGGCACACCCAACGTTGGCTGACGCTGATGCTAAAGCCATTGTTCAATACATTTTAAGCCTGGGCTATCCCGCACCAAAAGCTAAGTCGTTACCGGTAACTGGCACCTATACTACAACGGTACCCGAGGGCAGTAACGCCGATGGCAGCTTTATCCTAAGGGCTGCATATACAGATCGTGGTGCTAAAGGTGTATCGGCACAAACAGGCGAGCAAACATTAGTTTTAAACTCAACAACATTGCCAATGACAAAGGTCACGGCCTCGCAGGATCTTACCATCGCTGGTGATGGATCAGTAGCAATGATAAAAAATGCAGGTGCCTGGTTAATGCTGAGCAAAATAGATCTTACGGGGATTAGGCAAATTACATTTGTTACCGGCGGTCGCGGTGGTGGTAATGGTACTATCGAGTTACGCGAAGGCTCAGCAAAAGGCCATTTATTAGCCCGTTACACCGGTGCATATGATAAAAATATGAAGATAGATTTACCCGATAATACATGGACTGCCGACCTTTACTTTGTATTTAACGGTTCGCCAATAAACATTCGCGCAATAAAGTTTAGCGAAAGCAATTAACCAATTATAAAATCATTAATTATAAATAGCAATGAACAAACGCAGGGATTTTTTGAAAAGCATGGGCGCGCTGGCTGCTGGGTCGGTGTTGTTGCCATCTTATAAATTTGCGCCTAAAAAGGTGAGTAATCCGGGTATACAGCTGTATACTTTCAGAAGTGAGTTAATGAAGGACCCAAAAGGTACTTTAAAAATAATTGCCGACCTGGGCATTAAACAAATAGAATCTGCAGCCAGCAACAAAGGTTTGTATTATGGTTTAACACCAACCGAAATGAAACAAACTTGCAAGGACCTGGGCATGACCCTGCGCAGCGGGCATTGTGGTATTGATGCAAACTGGCAAAAAAACATAGACGGCGCAGCCGAGGCGGGCCAAGAATATTTGGTTTGTTCGTCACTGCCGTTTTCGGGTGATACGATTGCTAATTACCAGAGAGTTGCCGAGCGGTTTAACAAAGCCGGCGAAGAATGTAAAAAGGCGGGCGTAAAATTTGGATACCATAACCACGATTTTGAGTTTAGGAAAGATGGCGACCAGGTATTGTATGATATCCTGTTAAAAAACACCGACCCTGCATTAGTTAATATGGAAATGGACCTGGGCTGGGTAGTTGCTTCAGGAAACGACCCGTTTGCGTATTTTAAAAACTATCCCGGCCGTTTCCCTCTATGGCATCTAAAAGACATGAAAGGCAAAGGCAGTGTAGAATTTGGCAATGGCGGCCTTGACATTATAGGTTTGCTTAAACAAAGTAAACAAGCGGGCATGAAATATTTCTTTATTGAGCAGGAAGAGTATCCGGCAGGATCGCCTTTAGCAAGTATGAAGTTAAATATGGAATACCTTGCAAAAGTTAATTATTAAATTACATAGCTACACTATGCCCGGGGCGAGGGTCCTCGGGCAATATTTCCATCTCCGGGAAATCAATATACTCTGCATACCATTGTATGGCGCCAACCACATCCAAAGCATCCTCAGCTGAAATATCAATGGTTTCGAAGGCGTATAACTTACCTCGCGCATAACCAAATAACTGTATTTCGCTTGTGTTGGGTTCAAACCTGTCATTGTCCAGGCAATACACCCGTATCTTCAAGTCTGTGTCTCTTGAGTGAATTACGTCGCGGCAGGGGTTATTCGGATCGGTTGCTAACAGATATACATTGTACTCCATATATTTCCTAACAACACTTATCGCGGATAGTTTCAGGTTTTTTATTTATCGGCCTATGAATTAGTTTCTTATTTGCGACAGCCTTGCCTACATCGTCTCCTTTGGATAAGACCCATAGTTATGATTTCATTGTGGAGAGTTTGCGTAAAATACACCCTAATTGGGGAATAAATTCAACATTGGGGATTTCCTGTTTTAGTTAAAATTTGCGTTTTACGCAACAGTAACGCGTCCGTTACTGTTGGCATTGCGTTTGCCTATGGATGTATAACCCTCCCAAAAGGGTTGTTTTTCATAGGTAGATGTAGGGTCGAAACACTGCGAGAGTTTTTCGGCCCTTTTTAACCCTCCCGATAAAATTTGAGATTAATTTGCCCCTTAATAATAACATATATATAAAAGCAACAAAGGCCCTGAGTGATTAGGGCCCTTGTTTGTTTTAAATGGGTTTTTAAATTATTTTGCTTTGCGCAGGTAAATATTGCCATTCATGTTTTTCATCAGCAATTCGGGTCCGCCGCCATTAATTGTGCCGTATACCCAATCTTCTATCTCGATATGGTACAGGCCATCCTTAACTGTTTTGTTGGTTTTAGGGGCCGCGCCTTTGGTGGCTGACATATCAAAATCAGTATAGATCTCGCCCCTGTCCGACCGTAATTTAACATTAGCTTTCAGGCTTGCCGGGAAGGTTACATCAACATTCCCGTTAAGCGTTGTAAATGCCATCGCAGCTTTAGGGTCGATTGATTTTAGGGTAACAATAACATTGCCGTTAACAGTATTGGCCACTACAGAGCCGCCTACGTTGGTTAGTTTGATTGCTCCGTTAACATTTATTACTTCTATATCGCCGCTGATGTCGCTGGCTGCTATATTGCCGCCGTTTACCGTATGCAATTTAACGCTATTGGCCCCTTGAGGGACTTTAATAGTTAGCGTTATTTTTTTGCTCGGGTTGCCGGTAGTTACATCAACAATATTGTTTTTTTGACGGGCCGTAACATCAAGGCCGCCACCGGTCGAGATACGTTTCATACCATTTTGGATTTCGCCCCTTTCTTTAGGCGAGTCTGTTTGGGCGTCGATTATAACGTCTTTACCTGAATGGGCTATAACATTTATCGATCCTGATACCAGGTCGACGCTTAGTTTATACGGTTTGCCGGGTTCGCTTAGTGCTACCACCAGCTGTTCTTTTGTTTCTTGTGCCATCAGGCGTATTGATAGCGTCATCGCCATTAATACTATGCCTGTAATTTTAATTGCTTTCATATTGTTTTTTATTAATTAAGCTTTTTTAATGTAGATATTTCCGTTGAGGGTTTCAAACTTAAATAGCTTGCCGCCCGCACCCACTTTTATCTGGGTGTTTTTATTGAGTTTATATGTTGTGCTGTTATCTTTTTTGGTTTCGGTTTTTACCACCTGCGTCGGCAGGATCTCGGTGTTATCAAAATCGGTATAAAACTGGCCGTTCATGCTTTTAAACTGCACATTAGCTGCCAGGTTGCTTTTGTAGGTAACTTCAACCTTGCCGTTAATTGTTGAGTAGCTGCTTGCTTCCGTTGGATTAGTCAGATAGTTTACCGTAACATTCCCATTAACCGTGTGTGCATCGGTGGTGTTTTTTGCATTTACAATAGTTACGGGGCCATTAACGTTACTAACCTTTAGCTTGCCGTAAACATCGGTAACAGACATGGTACCGTTATTAACCGTTGACACTTTTAGATTCATGTTATTGGGCACTTTTACTGAATACTCTAATTTTACAATATAATGCCTGCGCGGCCGGGGCTCGTCATTGTCTATCCACCTATGCGGACGGCTGTCATAGGGCGCCGCGGTGTATGCTACAATGGTATCAGCCTTTTGGTCGAACCCCAATTTAAACTCCTGTTTGGCAAAGGCCATTTGTTCAGCGTCATCAGCCTCAATGGTTTTGTCTATTTCTATTAGTACCTGGTTGCCGTTGTAACCTTCAACTTTTACACTTCCCCAAACATTATAAAGCGCAAACACGCTGTTTGCAGCCGATTGTTGTAAAGTAAATTGTTTGCTGATATGCTCTTTAGCCTGCAGCTTGTCTCCTTTATTTTGGGCAAAACAGCTCCCATATCCCGCTATCAGCGCGATCCATATTAATGTTTTCATAATTACATTTGGTTAAATTAAACTGTTTATTGTTTGCTTGATCTTGTCCCTGACACCGTTGTCCAGGTTCTTTTGTTTTAATAGTTGTTTAAATGATCCTACCGCTTTTTTCTCCTGCAGCTTCAACATCACATCTGCAATGGCCGATTGCATCAGTGGTGAATCCTGTGTGGTGATAGACTGGATCAATCCCGCTCTCACTTCCGGGTGGTTAGCCAGGTGGGTTAACGCATCCAGCGTACTCAGCCGCACATTTACATTCGGGTCATTATTTAAAGTGGCTAATAACGCCTCAATAACCTGGTCGTCTACGTGTTTTATCTCGGTAGTATAACTTACTCCCTTTATTCTTTCAGATGCCGATGGATTTTCCATCAGCGCCAGCATCATGGTTTGTTTAAGCTCATGCACCTGTCCGCTTAACGCCTGCAGCTGTTTATCCTGTTGCGCTCCTTTAGCTGTGTTAAACACCCAGTATCCACAGGCAAAACTAACAGCTACTATAACCAGGCTATAAGCCATGGGTAATCGCGGCTGCCAATACCACAGGTTGTTCAGCCTGTCTTTCAAATCGCGCAAAAACCTGTTTTTATCCGCTTCGGTTTCTTTATAAGTATCCAGCATGGCCTGGAACCTAACCTGCATGTGTGCAGATGGCTCGGGTACCTCAACGGTATCCATATCGGCCCATACCCGGCGGGTTGCTGCCAGCTCTTCGCGGCAGGCGCTGCACCCGGCAAGGTGTTGCTCCAGCATTTCGCTTTCGGCCGGTTTAAGTTCTTTCTTTATCCAGCCGGTAAACAGTTCCTCATATTGCTCGCACTTCATCTTATATCTGTTTAACGTTCTACGTTTATATATATCTTTTTTAATTCCTGTATCGCCCGGTGCACCCGCACTTTTACCGCACCTTCGCTAATATTTAGTATCTGCGCAACCTCCTGGTGCCTTAGTTCCTGGAAACGGCTTAGTGTCAAGACCTCTCGCTCGTCTGCATTAAGTCGTTCCATCGCCCGGCGCAAACCCTCGGCGGCTTGTTTTTTCTCTAACTGTAGCTCAAGGCTAACACCGTCTGGCAGCCAATCGGCCATTTCTTCTACAGTCATGCCTGCTTGCACCTGCTTTTTTTGCCGGCCCTGGTCCTTTAGCACATTACGCGCAATGGTGTACATCCAATGGACAAACTCGCCGGCACCGGTAAAACTGTTTCTATATTTGATCATTTTATAAAAAACCACCTGCACCATATCTTCGCTGGCCTCGCGCTGGTAGGTCATGTGGTAAAGAAAACGGTACAGTTGCCTGTGGTAGCGCTCAAAAAGCAACCCCATCCGGTCAAGGTCGCCTTCCCTTACCTTCATCATTATCGCATTGTCAGTTAATGAGTTCAACGCGGTTTATTTTTTTATTGTGATCATATATGGTACTGTAAACTCCGATAAAAAAAATTGGTTACAGGAAATTTACGATTTTTTTATTTTACGTTCATAATACTGCTTAACAGGCATATAACAAATAATGCGCCCCCTGTTAAACAAAGGACGCATTATAATAATTGTGACTCTTTTATTCGCTCCGCAAACTCTTAACGGGGTTTTCGAGCGCAGCCTTAACTCCCTGATAGCTAATAGTTAGTACGGTTAGGCCTATTGCACTAATGCCCGTTATTACAAATATCCACCATGATAATTCCGTTCTGAATTGATATTGCTGTAACCACTTGTGCATAAAATAATAAGCTATTGGCGAAGCAATAAGCTGAGCGATTATAACCAGCGATACAAAGTCTTTAGATAGCAGGCCCCATAAATTAAGCATTGATGCGCCCAGTATTTTACGCACGCCGATTTCTTTAACACGTTGTTCGGCAACAAACGATGCCAGGCCAAACAGCCCCAGGCACGAAATAAAAATGGCGAGGCCAGCAAAAAAAGTGGCTAGTTTGCCTATGCGTTCTTCGGCAGCAAATTTTGCGGCATACTCTTCACTAGCAAATTGATAATCGAATGGTGCCGATGGGATTATTTTTTTAAAAACTGCTGCTATTTTTATTAATGCTTGATTGGCGCTTATATTGGGGTTAATTCTTATATTGATTTCGTTAGGATCAACGTGACCTTTTAGCATAAACATTGTTGGATGCATTTCTTCATAAGGCGATTTCATCACCATATCTTTAACCACGCCTAATATTTTATAGTAAACAATCGGGCGTTCTCTAAACTTCCAGCTTATTGTTTCGCCTACAGGATTTTTTAACCCCATATACCTGACGGCCGACTCATTAATGATCATCCCTGACGAATCAGAAGCTAACGAACGAGAGAAATCGCGCCCGCTGGCTAATTTCCATCCAATAGTTTTTCCATATTCAAAACTTACAGGTAATGTGCCAAACTCTGCTTCAAAGTTAGGGTCTTTGCCTTTCCAGTCAAACCCATTATTACCCGATGCTATTTCGGTAACGCGTCCGTATGATTCTGACACTTCTTGTACCACGCCGGTGTTTTTTAGTTCGTTTCTTAGCAAGTCCTGTTTTCCATAAAAATCATTTGATTTCTTTTTGATCATCACTAAACCGTCCCGGGTATATCCCACCGGTCGATTTTTAGCAATTTGCACCTGCCGATAAATTACTACGGTGCAAATGATCAGAGCCATTGATACACTAAACTGTAAAACAACTAAAACTTTGCGTGGCATAGCTGCTAAACGACCAACTCGAAAAGTCCCTTTTAAAACCTTAACTGGGCTAAATGATGATAAGTACAATGCAGGATAGCTGCCCGCCAAAAAACTTGTTAACAAAACAAAGCCTATGCTAAATGCCCAAAAGTAATTGTTTAGCAGCGGCAAGGTTACCTGCTTGGCAGCGATGTTATTAAACCACGATATTGATAATTCTACCAAAACCAATGACAAGAAAAACGAAAGCCCTACAATAAGCAATGATTCGCAATAAAACTGCCCTATTAATTGTTTGCGCATGGAGCCGATGGCTTTGCGTACGCCAACTTCTTTAGCGCGTTTTTCTGATCGGGCGGTGCTTAGATTCATAAAGTTTATACATGCCAGCAAGAGTACAAACGCTCCAATAATGCCTATCATCCATACCATTTGCATGGGGCCATTGTCAATAACCCCATCCTTATAGTCGCGTAAATGCCAATCGCGCATAGCAAACAGAAAGGCCTGCGGATGTTTGTCTGCCTCTTCTTTTACGTTTCCCATGTTTTTTAACTCGGCATCTTTAATTTTTGCCGATACCATTTGCATATCCATACCCGGGTTAAGCTGTACATATACGCGCAGAAAATGGTTTTTCCAATCGCTCATCGCCCGCTCTTTTATCCAGGGATTATCAGCGATCCAAAGATCCGCGGTCGACAAAAACTTCATTTCTTTAAATTGTGTATTTAACGGCAGGTCCTCATAAACACCGGTAACTTTAACATCCAGCTTATTATTGATCTTCATGGCCTTGTTTACGGGGTTTGCATCGCCAAAAAAAGCTTTAGCCGTGGAAGCTGATAACATGATAGCGTGCGGGTCTGCCAACCCTGACCTTGAACCGTAGATCATTTTTAGGGTTAGCATTTCCGGGGCATCGGCATCCATAAACAAACCCGTTCTTGATAATTGTTTATCGCCGGTGGACAATATATTATCAACATCGCGCGACGACATGATGATGTGTTTAAAGTTGTCTTTGTAATGCGTTTTAAGCACTGTTAGCAGCGGGAATGGCAGCGATGAGTTGATTCCAATATCATTTGTACCCGGCTTTGTATCGAAGGTTCTTAACTGTGCAATGCTTTGGTAGTTTTGATGATATTTATTATAGGTTAACTCATCCCATATCCATAAACCTATCAATATAGCCACAGCCATGCCCACCGCAAGCCCGCCGATATTGATGATCGACGACACTTTGTTTTTCACGAGGTTTCTCCACGCGATCTTTAGGTAGCTTTTAATCATGATGTTTCGGTTAGTGATTCGATTATAACCCCGTTTGTTACATTGCCATACTTGTAGGTGGCTTGATATAAGACAATCGCCATTAGTTAACGTTGCACGATGTATCATAAACTATCGTCGTGCGTTCGTTTTCACTATAAAACAAAAACGGATCGCATTTTTTAGTGCGACCCGTTGGGTATATGATATGTTATATTAGGCCATTACATTTCCTGCACAGTAGCAGATAATTTGGCATCAGGCGCAGTAGTAGTACTTTTCATATTAACTTCCGGGATAACCGCTTTTATCTTACCGTTAGTAACCGTAACGGTTACATCAACAGTTGCCGGGCCAATGTATGCGTACGCAGCACCGGCTGCAGTACCTGCTGAGAGTTGAAATTGTTTGCCTGCTGGTGTAGTGCCAATACCAACCAGCTGATAGGTACCGCTTGTAGTTGGATCTTGTTTAAAGCTTAGCGCAAGGCTGTTAACTTTAACCGTTGCAGATGGTGTACCATCCCAAAAGTTAGCAAGGATGTCACCACCCGAGGTGGTTGCTTTGTAGCTGATGGTTCCTTTGTAAGTTACGCCGGCTAATGTCCAGGTACTTTCGGCGTTTGTACTTGGTGCAGCTGTGTCGCTCTTTTTGCAGGCTGAGAATAATAATATTGCGGCCGCCGCAATTGATAATAATTTTTTCATGATGAGGGTGCTTTTCATTTGTCATCCATTTGACGATGTAAAGCACCCCTTTTATCAGCCCTCAATCAATAATGCAGATGTAGTATATTGTTAATTTATAACCCTTTATATTGTTCGTCAGTAACATGCTCCATCCAGTCAACCGGCGAGCCGTTCAGCTTTTCCTGTATGGCGATATGGCTCACAGCAGTGGTTGCCGTGGCTCCGTGCCAATGCTTTTCGCCTGGCTCAAAGTAAATTACATCGCCCTGTTTTATTTCCTGTACAGCATCGCCCTCGCGTTGTACCCAGCCGCAGCCGGCCGTAACAATAAGCGTTTGCCCCAACGGATGTGTATGCCAGGCGGTGCGCGCACCCGGCTCAAACGTCACTAATGCCATTACAGCACGAGCCGGTTCGGGCGGGCTGTTTAGCGGGTCTATCCGTACCTGGCCGGTAAAGTATTCTGCGGGGCCCTTTCCTGATGGCTGTGTGCCGCTACGTTTAATTTCCATAAGTATATGTTTGTGTAGTTAACGTTTGCTGTTGATCGATGTTTTGCCGTCGCGATAGTTAAGCCACGGGCACAACCGGTTCCACCAATACTTGTTTTTGTTTTGCTTTCAACTTTTCGCGGTGCAAATACCGCCAGTGCAGCAAGCCTATTAGCAAAGCCGCTATGCCCTCGCCCAACATGGTATTTGTTGTACCCGCCCATTTAGATATCGAACCAACAAACAATCCGCCCAAAGGCTGCATACCGAAAAATGCCATAGCATAAAAGCTGATCACCCGGCCGCGCATATTTGGGGCTACCGTGGTTTGGATAAGGGTATTACTTACCGTAATCTGCGACATCATACCAAAACCGGCAATAGTTACAAACAGCAGCGCCAACCAATAATTATGCTCGTGCGAGAACAGTACCAACCCTGCACCAAACACCAATGTATTGATAAACAGGATCTTTTTCAAATTAGCCCCTGTTTTTTGCGAGGCCAGGTATATCGCGCCAGAGAAGGCACCCAAGCCGATAAAGCTGTCAATCACACCAAAGGTGGTTGCAGTGCCTTTAAACACGTCCCTGGCATAGTAGGGAATCAACGTACTAAATGGCAATACCATCAAGCTTATTAATGCCAGCATTACCAATACAAACAGGATAGACGGTGTGCGTTTAATGTAAGATAACCCTTCGCGCAGTTCGCCGAAGCCACTTTTGGGGTGTGGCTTGCTAACGTATTTTGGCAGGCGCATCATCATCAACGAGCCAATAACCGCTATAAAACTTACCGCGTTGCCCATAAAACAAGCGCCGTCGCCAAACTTCTCTAATATCAAACCCGCTATAGCCGGACCAATAAGCCTTGATAAATTAACCATGGACGAGTTTAGCGCCAGTGCATTAGGCAGGTTGTTTTTATCATCAACCATATCATATACCAACGACTGCCGGGCCGGTACATCAAAGGCGTTAATGATACCTAATACCACGCTTAGCGCCAGGATCTCCCAGACTTCATAATGATTAAATAAGATCAACGCGGCTAATAGAATGGCCTGGATCATGGAGGCTATTTGGGTGGCCAGTAAAACCTTATATCGGTCATACCTGTCGGACACCACACCGCCTATTAGTGAAAATACGAACGATGGGAACTGGCTGCAAAACAGCGTTAGCCCCAGCATAAAGGTTGAATGTGTAAGCGTATATATAACCCAGCTTACCGCAGTTTTTTGCATCCAGGTACCAATTAACGATATGGATTGTCCTGTGAAATATAGCCGGTAGTTACGGCTGCTGAATGCCCTGAAAGTGTTACTCATCTTATTACTCTTCTGTTCCTTCCCTCAATGTTCTTTATTCAAACTCGACCACCCGGGTTAATATCCCTATGGCTTGTTTTATTATTTCCTGCTCGTCTTTGGTGCACGTTTGAGCTATGGCTTTTGCCAGCCACTGGTCGCGCTCGTTACGGGTTTGTGCTACTATCTTTTCGCCTTCGGCAGATAGACTGATGTGGACCTTGCGCTTATCCGTCTCGGACGCCGTGCGGGTAATGTACCCCAGCTCCAGCAGGTACCGCAGTATTTCGGACATCGACTGGTTGGTGATCTTCTCCATCGCGGCAAGCTCGCTTGGCAGCAGTTGCTTGTGTTGCTCGAGCAGGAAAAGTGTAGAGCGCTCAGTCAGTGATAGTTGCTGGCCCAGGGTTGATTCTTTACGCAGTTTCTTGATCAGACGGACTACTACGCTTCGCAGATCAGATACAAATTCTAAATTACTATCCATTTTATTGTTAGTCAAACTAATAAGTTTACCTTACAAATATAGGGCAGAATTATTTACTATTTATCACGCCGGTGTAATTTGAATAGGATAATATTTTTACCCGCATAACGCCGTGGTTTACGCACAGCTACCCGCCATTCAGGCACCAAATTCCGTAATTCGGGATACTACACCCGCAGAAAACCGTCGCTTTTTGCAAAACTTCATGCACACTCATCGGTCGTTAACAGCATACCACAAACCGATTAAAAAAATTAACTTAAAATGTGGTGTCAAAACAGCGCCACCATTTGATTGTTTTTTGTTTCCGTAATTTGTAATGATGGTTGGAGGTTATTTTTGAGATTTTGATGCTGGTCTGGTTGGCGGTAATGAACGCGCGCCGTTTACTCACCCGACATCGCTTCACTCGTCTGCCCTCTCTTCCGCAAGCGGGAAAGAGGGCGGGGTTAATTCTAAATTTAACGGATTTTTAAATCGCCCTCTTTCCGCCTAAGGCGAAGAGAGGGCCGCGCTCGAAGAGTCGCGGGGTGAGTAAACGGCGCGCGTTTCCATAACGATGGGTTTAAAACCCATCGCTACGGAAATCCCATCGCTATTTACCCTTCTTCTTCCCCACCACGCCACCGGGCCGTTTCTTAACCGGCGATATCGATTTAACGATGGTTGTTCCCTTCGGCACGTTGGTAAGATCCTTTGCCTTATCAACCGAGAAGCGATAAGCATTTGCTATAAGTTCGGTGATATATCCGGCGGGGAAGTCTTCTTTATTTTCAACTTTGATATAACGGTACTGGCTGCCGTTACCCAACAGCATTTTTTGAGGATCGGCAATGTGTGCACCCCAGTAAAACCCGAAGTGTACGTATTTATCATTTGGCACTGCAATAGAACAAAACGTATCGCCAACGTATGCGAGGGCGACCAGCCAAACGCAACAGCGTTATAATTGTCATAGATCAGCTCGTTACTTTCCGGGTAAAGGTCCCAAACAAAATCGCGCAGCCATAGCGTAAGCTCCTGAATCCGCAGGGTAAACGGGCGGAGGAACAGGAGGAGGTCGGTGTTGTCTTGTTTTGCCATGATATAATTTAATTAAACGTTAGTCCGGATTTGTACCTCGGTAATGAACGCGCGCCGTTTACTCACCCCGCGACCCGCCTACGGCGAGCGCGACCCTCTCTTCCGCAAGCGGGAAAGAGGGTTCCTTCCTCAAAAAAACAAACCCTCTTTCCGACGAAGTCGAAGAGAGGGTGGTCCAGCGCAGCGTAGACCGGGTGAGTAAACGGCGCGCGGATAACCGCCCATCCACAAGAGCCATCGGCACGATACATATTGTAGCAGCGGGTTTCAACCCGCGGTAAAGCACCACCACCACCATATCGAGAGCCGTAGGCACGACGCATATTATATGGGCCGAACCTACGGCTCTCCATTCTTTTTCTTTTCATATACCACGGGTTGAAACCCGCTGCTACAATATTGGCCGAGGCTACGCCTCTTTTTTGCAACGCCCCTTCCGTACCCGGATTATAAATCCGAACTAATGTGGCAATTTTACCTTTTCAATCATTGGCGCCTCCTGTTTTATACATTTCCAAAATGAAAGGAGAATAATTTGTATTGTTGGGGGTGGATTTTGATATTGATATTTTATATCCTTTTTGCTTGTTTACCCACATTAAGCTATTTCCAGTTGAAGACTCTGTGCTATTAAACAGACTTACTAACTCTTTCAAATGTTTTTCGCTTGCGTAAGAAACAAGCTCCTCAAAGCATTTTTTATCTTTTAGTTTAAATATCGTGAGTGTTATATCGGTTTTTTTCATTGTAGCCTCATCATACTTATAGATCAATAAATTATAAGGTTCTGGGTTCACGAAATCACTCGTTATTTTATCTTTAGCTAAGATTCCGCCTTGCAAGGCCATCTGTTTTTTTATTTTATTTTTTGCAGCGCCTAAAAGGTCCTGCGCCTTTGCTGTAATTACAACAACATAAAAGAGTACTACAAGTAGTGTTATTTTTTTCATCGCTTTATTTTTTATTTTTCCTTAACCACCTTCTTCACCTCCCACCGCTCATCAAAAAACCCGGCGTCCTCAACCTTACCCGGGTGCACAAAATCCGGCGGGGTGTTCAAATCAACTACCGCCCAATCCGGTAGCATGGGGATCTGTTTGGAGTTGTTTAAATAGGCATCCTCCCTAAAGGTAAACCCGCTGTTTAGCACGATGTAGTGTTCCTGGTTTAACGGATTGGGGTAGATCATGATCAGCCCGTGGTCCTTAGCCTCATAAGTTGCTTTTCCGGCTTTGATCTTATCGTCGGTCCATTTAATTGGCAGGTCGCTTTTAATTTTTGCGATCAGTTTATTGCTTTGGGCATCGCCAAAGGCTATAAGGTTGGCTTTCATGTCGGCCCCGGTTATTTCGTTATCCATTTTAACAATTGGGTCGCCGCGAAACTGCATGCGCCATTGCTCTATAAAGCGGTTCATTTCGGCTTTGCTCCATTTGTCAAACAATTCGTTCTTACTGGTGCCCGATGGCTTAACCACAATAAATTTCGACATGAAAGCATCGTCAATGGGCCCCTGCAGGTTATGTTTTTTTACAAACCGCTTAATTGGTGTGCCGTAAACCCATTGGCCATTTTTCACGTGGAACGTTAAATCGGTCACCTCACCTATGGTCCGGAAGTCAGCCCTGGTACCGTTTATAACTGCTGCCATGGGTTTGCCTGCGTCCATTAACGGCAAAACATCCGGCAGGGATATGGTTAACGCGGTTACGTTTTCGGCGTTTATCGTGATAACATTTTTCATTACGCTGGCGTCAACCCTCGCCCGGTTCCATTCCTCGCCCAGGGCATCAATCTGCAGCCAGTACATGCTGTTATATTTTAAGGTGTAGGTTGTAAAATGCAATTCCTTTGGTGTCGGCCTTTTTCGTTTTGCCTGGTCTATAGCCAGCAAGCTATCCACCGTTTTAGCAGCTGCTTTGGTATAGCCATGCCCCATGTTTATGCCCCAAATGCGTTTTAGCTTAAGTCCCTCATTTTTCATGGCAATTTCCATTACATCGGCGGCTTGTTGCTGCGGGTCCTTGTCGCCATTGTAGGCGTATAGCGGTAGGTTTGATAAGTTACTGGCGTAATCGGTGCAATCATAATAATGCCAAAGCTTACGCTCATACCAGGTAGGGTTTAGTTTTTCATGGCCGAACTTATCCATAAAGTCAACCGTTTCCGCAAAGCCAGCGCCGGGGTTGGCTGCCAGCCACATATCCGGGTAATGCACCGCAAATTGCCAGGCCGCCGCGCCGCCCATAGAAAAGCCGCGGTCGAACAGCCCGTTATTGTTTATCCTATATTTCTTTTTTACATCGGCCAATGCTTCCAATACATCAACCTCGCCGGCAAACTTAAAGGCGTTGCAATAACGGCCGTAGGGGTATAACATTATGGTGTTCTTCATCGCCGGCATTGACCCCGTAAAACCTTTGCCGCCCGCTATAAAATTGACCTCGCCCAAGGTCTCGCCACGGCCGTGGAACCATAACGAAAGGTCAAACTGCGGGCCATCTGCCGAATAGTTATCCGGCACCGTAACCCCATAAGGCTGCACCGATCCGTCTATCTTAGATATGTATCCCCTTACAACTTCGCCTTTTTGTGTGGCCCAGGGTGCTTGTTTATCGGCAAGGTTTTTTGCACGGGCCAAACCCTCCAACAGTATCTTTTTACCGGCAGCAGCATCCTTTTGCGAGAAAAACTCCTGGTATTTTATAGCATAGTCTATTGCTTTATAGTAGATCTGCACATCGGGCAGCAGGTTGGTTATAAAAGGGTCCTTCCTTTGCTTTAAACCATCAATGGCTTTGCCCAATGCCAGCAGGTTTGCGCCTAATTCGTCGCGGTCGTTATCGCTTACCTGTACGCCTTCGGGTGGGATGCGTTTTATGGTTGGCGCGCTTTGTTGCGCAAAAACCGGGGCGCAGAAAACTGCAAAAACAAACAAAAAGATAAGGAAACGGTTCATGGTTATTGGTTTACTTGTTAAAAGTAAACAACTTACAGTGATATGTTATTAATTGGCTTTTATTTTTACTTATCTTAGTTTCCACGCATTAATTTTTTATAACAGATAATTTACGGCGGTTTTTGCTGTTTAAAGATTTAATAGCACTATTTTAGTAACAAATATGCAATCAACTGAAAACTATAATGTTCTGATCGATAAGATCAATACTTTCACCCGGAAGTATTACCTGAACAACCTGTTAAGGGGGTTGATATTTTTGGGCGCGGGCCTGTTCTCGGCCTACGTAGTTATTACGCTTAGCGAGTACTTTGGCAACTTCAATTCTTTCTTTCGCGGGGTGCTGTTTTACGGGTTTATCCTGCTAAATCTTGGGCTTATCGGCTGGCTGGTTATTCCGTCGTTATTAGCTTACTTAAAACTGGGCAAAACTTTAACGCACGATGAAGCCGCCGAGATCATCGGCAAGCATTTTAATGATGTTAATGATAAACTGCTAAATACCCTTCAGCTAAAAAAGCTTTCGGGCGAGGATGAGCGCCACCGCGAACTTATCGAAGCCAGCATCGACCAAAAAATTGAGAACCTTAGGCCCGTACGTTTCCCATCGGCCATAAACATAAAAGATAACAGCCGGTATTTAAAATGGATCCTTACGCCGGTTGCCGTTATTATAGTTATCGGCCTGGCTGCCCCATCTATTTTAACCGAAAGTACTAAAAAGATAATCCGCCATAACGAATACTTTGCCCCGGTTGCGCCATTTAAGTTTGTGGTGTTAAATGATAACCTTTCGGCAGTACAGGGCGAAGATCTGAAACTCGACTTAAAACTAACCGGCAACCAGTTACCTGCCGATGTTTATGTAGAAACCGCAAACAACACCTTTAAACTGGATAAGGACGCGGTTACTAAATTTCATTACCTGTTTACCAACCTGCAGCAAAACACAACTTTCAGGCTGGTGGGTAATGGCTTTACATCGCAACCTTACGAGATCAGGGTAAACCTGCGCCCGTCATTATTGCATTTTGATGTGGAGCTGAAATACCCCGCTTACCTACATAAAACAAATGAAACATTAACCAACGCGGGCGATTTAACCATACCGGCAGGCACAACCGTTAAGTGGATATTCCATACGCAAAACGCCACCAATTTGGAGTTTGCGATGAATAACCAGCTGCACAAACTAAGCCCGGCAAGCAACGATCTGTTTGAGCATACCGAGCGTGTAAGCCAGCCATCTGTTTATAAATTAAATCCGCAAAACGCTGTTGTTTCGCAAAGCGATTCGGCGTCGTATCGCATCAATACTATTGCCGATGAGGCGCCGTCTATTGGTGTTGAAGAAAAACCGGACTCGGTAAGCATGCAGGCATTTTATTTTAACGGCAAGATCCAGGACGATCACGGGTTCTCGTCATTAACGTTCCATTACCGTATTGGCGCGCCGGGCGATAAAAGCGCTGAGCGTGATATCGTAAAATCGGTTAAAGCTGATCTGAACCAGTCGTTATCTGATTTCTTTTACTTCTGGAATCTGAAAGAATTGGGTATAAAACCCGGCGACCAGGTAACTTATTTCTTCGAGGTGGCTGATAATGACGATGTGAACGGCCCTAAAAAAGCCCGCACCGCCGAGCGTACTTTGCATATGCCTGATGAAAATCAGCTGCGCGAGGAATTGAACGCGGGTACTACCGGCGTTAAGCAAAAAATGCAATCGGCCATTAAAATGGCCGACCAGATAGAGCGCGACTCGAAAAAACTGGATCAAATGCTGTTGAACAAAAGCAGCTTATCATTCGACGAAAAGAAACAGGTGGAAGACTTGTTGAATAAACGCCGCGAGCTGGATGACCTGGTTAAGCAAATACAGGCTGATAACAAAAAGAACCTGTATAACCGCCAGCAAATGGAGCAAAACAAGGAATTGTTAGAAGAGCAAAAGCAGATAGAGAACCTGTTAAACAACGTGCTTGACCCTAAAACCAAAGAGCTGCTTGAAAAACTGCAGCAGCTAATGCAGCAGGGCCAAAAAAATAATACACGCGATGAATTGTCGAAAATGAATACCGACAATAAATCGCTAAAGAAAGAATTGGACCGCATGCTGCAGTTGTATAAAAAGCTGGAGTTTGACCAAAAATTGAATCAAAACATCAGTCAGCTTAAAAAACTGGCCGAAAAACAAGAGCAGCTTGCCGAACAAAGCAAGGCTGATGACCAGAAAAAAGCGGATGATAAAGCCGGCGACAATAAACAAAACGACAAGCAGCAAAAAGCCGGCGACGACAAGAAGCAGGGCGACAAGCAAGACAAGGCTGGCGACGACAAGAAGCAGGGCGACAAGCAGGATAAGGCCGGCGACGATAACAAGCAGGGAGATAAGCAAGACAAGGCTGGCGACGACAAAAAATCGGACGAGCAAAAGGCTGCTGACGATAAAGAAAAAGCGGACAGGTTAGAGCAACAGCAGCAAAACCTGAACAAAGAGTTTGACGATATAAAAAAGAACCTGGACGAATTAGATAAATCCGAAAACAAACAGGATTTCAATAATCCAGAGAAAGAAGAGAGCGAGATCAAGGACCAAATGCAGGAAAGCTCAAAACAGCTGTCTAAAAACAATAAGCCAAAAGCTTCTCAATCGCAAAAAAGCGCTGCCCAGAAAATGAAGCAAATGGCGCAAAAAATGGAGCAGGAGCAGGAAGAGCAGGACGAAAAACAGGTAGAGATTGATGCTAAGCAATTACGCGAATTGTTAAAAAGTTTGGTAAACAGCTCATTTAACCAGGAAAAAACAATGGAGGCCCTACGCAGTATGGGCCCATCTGATCCTAATTATGTAACACAGGCACAAACGCAAAAAAATATTAAGGATAATTTAAAAACTGCCGAGGATAGTTTATTTTCGCTGAGTAAACGTATCCCACAGATACAATCAACCGTAAACCGAGAAATCACTGCCATCAATACACAAATAGATAATGCCCTTGAAAATTTAGGCGAGCGCAGAACCGCCGAGGCTAACCGTAATCAGCAGTATGCCATGACGTCTATGAATAATTTGGCACTAATGTTGAGTGACGCGCTGTCGCAATTGCAGGATAAGATGAGCCAAAAAAGCGGCAAGGGCAAAAAAGGCAAGCAAATGTCTGTTTCGCAGTTACGTAAAATGCAGGAAAAGCTGAGCCAGAACATGCAAAAGGCGCGCGAGCAAATGCAAAAAGAGGGAAATCCGGCGCCGGGACAGGGCAAACCGGGACAAAGCCAGCAGCAACGCGGGCAGATGAGCGAGCAACTGGCAAAGATGGCCCGCGAGCAGCAAATGATACGTCAGCAATTACAGCAACTGGATAATGAAGAAAGTAAAAATGGGGGCGCCGGCGTTAAAGATGCTGATAAAATATCCCAACAAATGGAACAAATAGAAAAGGATATCGTAAACAGGAAGATAACAGACGAGGCGCTAAGCAGACAGAAAGAAATTCATATCCGCTTATTAGAGGCCGAAAAAGCAGAACAGGAACGTGAACAGGATAAACAAAGAGAGAGCCATGTTGGCAAGGATATGCCACCGGGTTACGTAAAAGCACTACAAGACTACCAACAGATAAAAGGAAAACAAACAGAACAAATTAAAACCGTCCCTCCGGCTATTAATTTGTATTATAAGCAAAAAATAAAATCGTATTTTGATCAACTTAATGCAAAATAATATGGAGCAAGCCCCTATTCAAGCCACTGACCTTTATACTTTACAGCTGCCATCAAATAGGGAGAGTATAACGTTATTGGAAAATTTGATAGAAGAAATTGCCGACAAATACCAGGTGGCCGACGACATTTTTGCCAATATGATGACCTGCCTTAACGAGGTTGTTACGAATGCAATTGTGCACGGTAACAAACTCGACCCCGATAAAAAGGTTATTGTAAATGTTGAGGTTGATGCCAAACGGGCAACCTGGACCATTACCGACGAAGGCGAGGGCTTTGATTATAACAACCTGCCCGACCCAACCGCCGAAGAGAACCTGGAAAACCTTACCGGCCGTGGTGTATTTATTGTTAAGCACCTTGCAGACCAATGTGTGTTTAATACCAAAGGCAACGAAGTTGAACTGCTATTTAAGCTGTAATGCCCGCTATTCATTTTTTTGAAGAGGACGTAACCTACAAGCTTAAAAGCAAACTAAAAGTAAAACAATGGATCAAAGACACCATTGTAGCCGAGGGTTATAAACTACAGGAGCTTACCTATATCTTTTGCTCGGACGCATATTTGCTGCAAATAAACCAGCAGTACCTGGATCATGATACCTACACGGATATTATCACGTTTGACAACTCTGAATTTGAAGGCGAAATAGTCGGCGATATCTTTATTTCCATCCCCAGGATAAAGGAGAACGCGCTAAAGTTCAAAGTGTCGGAAGCTGATGAATTGCACCGGGTGATCATTCATGGCGCATTGCATCTACTGGGTTATAAAGATAAAACACCTGTTGATAACAAAAATATGACACAAAAAGAGGATCATTATTTGGCTAAACGTCAATTTATTAGCTAATTTTACTTTGTTAACTCACATATTAAGTAACCAATTTTTAACAACATGAAAATATTAGCATTAGTTTTCGCGCTTCTGTTTGTAAGCGCACCCGTAGCGTCGGTTTATGATTTTAAACTGAAAACCATTGATGGTGCCGATTTCTCTCTGGCAAAATACAAAGGCAAAAAAATACTGGTAGTTAACACAGCATCAAAATGCGGTTATACGCCTCAGTATACCGAGCTTCAAAAACTATCAGAGCTTTACAAGGACAAATTAGTTGTAGTAGGTTTCCCTGCCAACAATTTTGGCGGACAAGAACCGGGCACCGAGCAGGACATCAAAACTTTCTGCCATGACAACTTTAATGTATCGTTCCCGATGAGCAGCAAAGTAAGTGTTAAAGGTGCTGACATCGCGCCGTTATTTAAATACTTAACCGAAACTGAGAACCCAGACTTTACTGGCGAGATCAAATGGAACTTCGAGAAGTTTTTATTAGACGAGAACGGAAAATTAATTCACCGTTTCCGCTCAAAAACAACTCCTTTAGATCCGGCTATTACTGCAAATTTATAAGCAGAATCTAAAAAGCATAAAAAAAGCCTCCTGAGTCAGGGGGCTTTTTTTGTTTATAACAGACTGTTCAGTCTATGTTTTTACATATATTTTAGCGTATCCCAAAGCATGTCATATCCTTCATTAATTATCTTTTCCTTTTCTGCCGGTTCGAAATCGCCGGATGTTATATATTGATAAATACCATATACGTGCCCGTTAAAAATGGAGATCAATAAACTTACCGGTTGTTGTTTTAATAGTTTTTTGCGGATGCCTTCTGCGATGAACCCGGCGTAGCCAAAGGTGTGCTGTTCTAAAGTTTCGGCTGATACCTGTGCCAGGTGCGGCGAAAAGTTAAACTGCTGGATGTAATAAAATTTATCACGATTTGTTAATGCCCAGTTAACAGAATGAATAAAAATGTTCCTGAACTTAGTGGTGATGAACTCATCGCGGTTTATAAAGACCTGCACGTTATTGGCGTGCTCATCTTTAATTTTATTATACAATGCTACAACCAGGTCGTTTTTGGTTTTGTAGTGATAAAATAATGTGCCATTTGCGACACCCGCTTCGGCTGCTATTTTAGCCGTAGGTGTTCCATGGAAACCGTCGGCCACAAACAACCGCAATGCGGTTGCCTGTATTTTTTCTTGCTTGCTCAACTTCTTATAGACTAATTAGTCTATAAATATAAAAATATTTTAACTTTTCATTTAAATTTTTTCAGAAATTTTTTTGCTATTGTTTAGCAGCCTTCTTAGCCGCCTTTTCCTGGTCCTTTTGTGATTTCTCGCCAGCCTTTTTTATAGAGTCTTGTTTGGCTTGCGCCGCTTTCTTTTTCTTGTTAAAGAACCCTTTCAGTAAAAAATTGCCTTGGGCGGCTTTCAAATCTTCATTTAAAGTAGCGGTGGTTGCGTGTACCGTTTTCATTGTCGTCTTTGCCTGGGCTACCGTCTTTTCCATATCGCGGGCCATTTTATCATTATTCAATAGCCGGCCTATGCTGCCCTGGCCACCGTTTACCTTAGTTACAATTTGCGATAACCCATCGATCAACGTTCCGGCATTATCTGCCATCTTGGTAAACTTGGCAATGATCTTATCAACGTCAACCGGGTTAACAGACCCAATCTGGTCGCCATCTTTAACCATCTCGGTAGTATTGGCGCCGCCCGGTGATAAAACCACCAGCTTGTCGCCCATAAGTCCGTCGCTGCCAATGCTCATTTTAGCATCTTTTTTAATAAACTTATTTACGTCGTTGTCTATGTTTAGCGTAACTTTTACTGTTGTGTCGTTAACAATAGCTATATCATCAACAACACCAACGTTAATACCGGCAAACCTAACATTGTTGCCAACCTGTAAACCGTTTACATTTTTAAACGTGCCGCTTAACTTAATGGTGGCGCTAAACAGGTTTTTTTGATTCCCTATAAAAAATACAGCTGCTATTAATACCAACAATCCAATGAAGGTAAACAGGCCTATTCTTATTTTTTGTGATGGGGTAGTTTTCATGATATATCCTTAAAAAATGATTGTACAATTTTATTCTTTGATTTTTGAAGGTCCTTAAATGTGCCCTCTTCTATAAATTCGCCCTCATTCATAATTACTACACGGTCGGCCGTTATGCGGGCGCATTCCATGTCGTGGGTTATAATGATGGATGTAGTTTTATACTTTTTCTGCATATCCAGGATCAGCTCGCTTATCTCGCGCGATGTTATCGGGTCAAGGCCGGTTGTCGGCTCATCATACAACATGATCTCTGGTTTTATAATAAGCGTGCGTGCCAGCCCGGCTCTTTTACGCATACCACCTGATAGATCTGACGGCACCTTATCAGCAGCGTCTGCAAGGCCAACGGCTGTTAAAACCTCTTCAACACGCTGGTCAATCTCCGACTGGTCAGTCAGCTTTAAAACCCTGGTAAGCGGAAATTCAAGGTTCTCGCGCACTGTCATCGAATCATAAAGCGCCCCGCTTTGAAACAGGAAGCCAATTTTCATGCGCAGTTCTTTTAACTCTTTTTCGTTCAGGTCGGATACTTCATTATCAAGTACCTTAAGGGTCCCTCCATCCGGCATAAGCATCCCTACAACACATTGTATAGCAACAGACTTTCCCTGGCCTGACCTACCTAAAACAACCACATTCTCGCCACGGTGTACGGTAAGGTTAATATCCTTCAAAACATCCTTACTGCCAAATGATTTTTTGAGATTTTTTATATCGATAACCACCTCGTGTTTATCATGGGTCTTCTTCTCTGTCGGCTCGGCCACTGTCTCTTTCTCTTCCATGATCTATTTATAAAATAATAAACTGGTTATTTGCACAGCGATAGCATCAATAACAAAGATCCAAAGCGATGCGGTTACCACAGCCGAGTTTGCTGCCAACCCCACACTCTCTGTCCCCTTGCTTGAATGGAAGCCCTTATAGCAGCCCACAAAGCCTATAGCGAGGCCAAAAAAGATAGTCTTGATGAACGCGGGCATAAAATCTGTATAATCTAAAGAAGCAATAACCTTGGTGGCGTATAATGATAAGCTGATATGATCGCGCAGGTTTAAGGCAAGGAAGCCACCAAACAGGCCGATAACGTCGCCAATGACAGAAAGCAGGGGAACCATCAGCGTTGTGGCCAATATACGGGTAACAACCAAATATTGCAGCGGGTTAGCGCCGGATACATCCATGGCATCCAGTTGCTCGGTAACTTTCATACTGCCCAGCTCGGCACCAATGCTTGAAGCTATTTTGCCGGCACAAATTATAGCTATAATAACAGGGCCTATTTCGCGCACAAAAGAAACGGAAAGGGTTTTGGGCAGCATGCTTGCCGCCCCAAACTCAACAAGGGTGGGCCTTAACTGTAAAATTAAAACAATACCCATTATAAAGGAGGTAATACCCACCAGCACCATCGACCGGTACCCTATTTCATAGCATTGGCGAACAAATTCTGACCACTCAAACCCGCCAACAAAAATATTTTTGATGAACCGGGTAAAAAATGATACTTGCTCGCCAATGTCTTCCAGCCACTTTTTCCAGCCGGGTATAGTAATTTCTTCTGCCATGGTTATGCTATTAACGTACTAACAACAAAGTTTTGCTTAATTGTTTTGACGTTCGATAAACTAACTCCAGGGCAGCCGTTTTTTATTTAAGCATCGGCACTTCTATGATGAGTAATCTGGTTGTTGCCTGAGTATCAATAGTTATCGAACTGATATCAACAACACTCAATGCGTCCTTTTTGTTTAAAAGCTGGCCGTCTATTTTAACAGATCCATCTAAAACGAATATATAAGTGCCATTTCCGGCTGTTTTTATGTCGTAATTAATCGTTTTCCCGGCTTCAAATTCACCCATAGAGAAGGTAGCATCCTGGTTTATCCATAAGGCGTCAACATTTTTGTCGCCCGTTACTAATGTGGTAAACTCGTTTAACTTAAATTGATCCTTAAAATCGCGCTGATCATACCTTGGCTCTATGTTTCTAAATTTCGGAAACAACCAGATCTGTAATGTATTGGCAGCTTCCGTTTTTGAGTGATTATACTCCGAGTGTTCAACACCGGTACCGGCACTCATCACCTGTACCTCGCCGGCATGTATCACACCAATATTGCCCATGCTGTCCTTGTGCTCCAGTGCGCCCTGTAGCGGGATAGTAATAATTTCCATGTTATCATGCGGGTGGGTGCCAAAGCCCATGCCCCCGGCAATAACATCATCATTTAAAACCCTAAGGGCACCAAAATGAACTTTATCCGGGTGATAGTACCCGGCAAAACTAAATGAGAAATTGGCTTTTAACCATCCGTGGTCGCTTGTTCCCCGCTCATTGGCAGGATAAAATGTACTTTTCATATTGTCTAATTTACATGTTTAAACATACAATATTTATTCCACAAATTAATTATATGTATTTTTGCCGCAATTGAGTGTTTCTTAATGACAAAGAAAGCAATAATTGTAGGTGCAAGCGGACTAATTGGCAGTAAATTATTAGCCATACTTTCCACCCAGCCGGATTATGACCAAATTTTAGTTATCGGCCGCAAGAAAACGCGGACAACAAACACTAAAATTACACAGCTGATTATTGAGTTTGAACATCTTGATCACTATACTAATTCAATAACAGGCGACGTTTTGTTTTGTTGCCTGGGTACTACAAAAAGCGAAACGCCGGATTTATCCACGTATAGAAAAATAGATCATGATTATCCAATACAACTGGCAGAAATTGCCTTAAAGAATGGTATTGATGAATATCACTTTGTATCGTCGATAGGCGCAAATTCCGAATCGTCTAACTTTTATACGAAGATGAAGGGTGATACAGAAAATGATCTGAAGAAAATAGGTTTAAAAAGCCTGCATATATATGAACCGTCTGTATTAATCGGGTACAGAAAAAAGGCGAGGCCCGTGGAACAAATAGCTGTTTTCCTTATGAAAATAGTATCGCCGCTCTTAATTGGCGGCTTAAAAAAATACAGGGCCATACAGGCACGCGATGTTGCCAAAGCCATGTATAAACAATCATTAAAGAACAAAATTGGTGTATTTACATATACATCTGATAAAATAAAACAAAAAGCGTGAGTACTTATATTTCTGTAGAAAACCTTGGTCACCAGTTCCATGATAACTGGCTATTTAAAAACATCACGCTTGGTATAAACCGGGGCCGCCGGGTAGCGCTTGTGGGCATAAATGGTGCCGGTAAATCAACTTTATTAAAACTTTTAGCGGGCCAGTTTTTACCAACCGAGGGCAAGGTTGTGCAAACCAAGGATCTGCGCATGGGCTACCTGGAGCAGGATCCCGGCTTTAAAGACGCCGTTACAATAAGCGATTATATTTTCCATAAGGATAATGTGCAACAGCAGGCTATCCGCAAGTACGAGGAGTTGTTAGAAAACGACCCCGATAATGCTACTGCCCTGAACCTGGTGATGGAAGAATTAAGTGAGGTTGATGCCTGGGAATACGAGTACAAGATCAAAACCATTTTAGGGCGATTAGATATTCATCATCTTAATCAGAGCATAACTACCCTATCGGGCGGACAAAAGAAACGTTTGGCTTTGGCTAAGCTGTTAATTGAAGACCCTGAGCTATATATTTTGGATGAGCCGACCAACCATTTGGATATTGATACCATCGAGTGGCTGGAGAAATTATTGACCGAAGGCTCAAAAACCATCCTGATGGTTACGCACGACAGGTATTTCCTGGATAATGTATGTAACGAAATATTGGAAATTGACAGAGGGAAGATCATCCCCTACGTTGGTAATTACGGTTACTACTTAGAGCGTAAAGCCGAGCGCGATGCATCAGATGACGCTACTTTCCAGAAAAACTCAAATCTTTTACGTAAAGAATTGGAGTGGATGCGCCGCCAGCCTAAGGCACGGGGTACCAAATCTAAGGCTCGCCAGGATGCTTTTTATGAACTTGAGGAGAAAACTCAAAACCGCGGACCGAAGCAAAACGTTGAGCTAAGTGTAAAAACCGCGCGCCAGGGTAACAAAATCATGGAAATACATGATATAAGTAAGGCTTTTAACGGCAATACTTATGTAGATCACTTTAATTATATATTTAAAAAGGGAGACCGGATTGGCCTTGCCGGCAAAAACGGTAGCGGCAAGTCGACCCTTTTAAATATGATTACCGGTAATTTAAAGCCGGACAGCGGCCATATTCAAACAGGCGAGACTACGGTATTGGGCTATTTCCATCAGTCGGGTATTGTGTTTAAGGATGAAGAACGGGTTATTGATATCGTTAAGAACGTAGCTGAGTTTATTACGATGGCTGACGGTAAGCTGATCTCGGCTTCTGCCCTGCTTACATTATTTCTTTTCCCGCCTGCCAAGCAGTATGGGTTTATTTCAAAGCTAAGCGGTGGCGAGAAAAAGCGCCTGCAGCTAATGAGTATCCTGATGAAGAACCCCAATTTCCTGATCCTGGATGAGCCCACCAACGACCTGGATATTGATACCCTGAATGTGTTAGAAGAGTTTTTAACCAACTATTCGGGTGTGTTAATGATCGTATCGCATGATAGGTACTTGCTGGATAAGTTAACCGAGCAGTTATTTATTGTTGAAGATAAAGGGCATGTTCGTATCTATAACGGCAACTATTCATCTTACCGTTTAGAGCAGGAAGATCAAAAACAACAAGATCGGGCGGATAAGGCATCGGGTAACACAGCAACAGGTTCAACTTCATCTGCCCAAAAAAATAAACTAAGCTTTAAGCAGCAAAAGGAAATGGACACGCTGGAGGCTGATATCGCTAAGCTTGAAGATCAAATAAAAGAACTAAATAAAAAGCTAAACTCCGGAATAGACAACAGCGCTATTGTAGATACAGCTAAGAAAATATCAGACCTGACTAATGATCTGGACGAAAAAACCATGCGTTGGTTAGAATTAACAGAGTTAAAAGAAGCATAATGAAACTATCAGATATTATTGCTTCGTTAGGTGTTATTATATTATTGGTAGCGTTTTTGCTAAATTTATATAAGAAGATCCCCGCAAATAGCTACGCCTATACAGGAATGAACTTTGTGGGTGCGGCCATGTGCGGCGTATCGTCATACATGATCGATTTTTATCCATTTGTGGTGTTAGAAAGCATTTGGGCGGGTTTTGCATTGGTGTCATTCATAAAGGTTTCACGTGGAACTGCCGAATAAGGCTTGAAAATCCGCAATGTTTCACGTGGAACATTGGACATAGATGGGCAATGAGCACCATCAAAATTAAGAGAAAAGCCTCGCGTTCCACGTGGAACATGCAGGGAAAGTGAAAATTTAATGTTCCACGCGGAACATGGAGGTTATAATGTTTAAGAAATACGACGTAATTGTAGTGGGCGCCGGCCATGCCGGTTGTGAGGCAGCGGCAGCGGCGGCCAACCTGGGATCGTCTGTGTTATTAGTAACCATGAACATGGGCACTATAGCGCAAATGAGCTGCAACCCGGCTATGGGCGGTGTTGCCAAAGGACAAATAGTGCGCGAGATTGATGCCATGGGTGGTTACTCGGGCATCATAACAGATAAAACATCTATCCAGTTCAGGATGCTTAACCTGTCCAAAGGCCCCGCTATGTGGAGCCCAAGGGCACAGAGCGACCGGATGCGCTTTGCGGAAGAGTGGCGCTTAGCTTTAGAAAGAACACCAAATGTTGATTTTTGGCAGGATACCGTAAGCTCTTTATTGGTAACAAACAATACCATTAAGGGTGTACGCACATCCTTAGGAATAGAAATAGAAGCCGACGCTGTGGTACTAACCAACGGCACATTCATGAACGGCCTGATCCATATTGGCGAGAAAAAGTTTGGTGGTGGCCGTGCTGCCGAGAAAGCATCAACAGGAATAACCGAGCAATTAGTTACCCTGGGGTTTGAATCGGGAAGAATGAAAACCGGTACCCCACCGCGTATTGACGGGCGTAGCCTGAACTATGTTGTAATGGAAGAACAATGGGGTGATGAAGGAGAAAGAGGCAGATTTAGTTATACCGATGTTAAGCAAATTGAAGAACAACGTTGCTGCTGGATAACTTATACTAATACTAAGGTACACGAAACTTTAAAAGAAGGCTTTGAAAAATCGCCCATGTTTACCGGGCGCATTAAAGGATTGGGACCGCGATACTGCCCATCTATAGAAGATAAAATAAACCGGTTTGCCGAGCGCGACCGCCACCAGATCTTCGTTGAGCCGGAAGGATTGCATACCGTCGAGATCTATGTGAACGGATTCTCAACCTCGCTGCCGGAGGATGTACAATATAAAGCATTGATCCAAATCCCCGGATTTGAGAAAGCCAAGATGTTCCGCCCGGGTTATGCCATAGAGTATGATTACTTCCCGCCTACTCAATTGGGCCTGACATTAGAAACTAAACTGATAAGCAACTTATATTTTGCCGGCCAGATAAATGGAACTACCGGTTATGAGGAAGCAGCATCACAAGGCTTCATTGCGGGTATCAACGCCCATCAAAAATTAAAGCAAAAGCATGAGCTGATCATGAAGCGCTCAGAGTCGTACATCGGTGTATTGATAGATGACCTGGTAACTAAAGGAACTGAAGAGCCATACCGCATGTTTACTTCGCGGGCAGAGCATCGCTTATTGTTGCGCCAGGATAATGCAGATATTCGCCTTAGTCCTATCGGCCATGAATTAGGACTGATAAGCGATGAGCGTTTGGATAAGGTAAAACAGAAAGTAAAAAACTCCGACGATATTGTGGCCTATACCCGCAAGCAATCTATCGACCAGGCAACGGTTAATCCGTTATTGGAGGAGTTGGGTACTTCGGCAGTAAACCAAAGTACACGTTTATTTAATTTATTGGGCCGCCCGCAAATTTCGTTCAATGACCTCAAGGGCGTTAATCCCGACCTTGCCACCTACTTATCAAACTTTGATAAAGAAACAATTGAGCAGGCTGAAATAAAAATCAAATATGAGAGTTATTTTGAAAAGGAAATGGATATTGTAGAACGGATGAAAAAAATGGAGGACAAAGAAATTAATCCCGATTTTAATTATCAGCAAATGCAATCCTTGTCGAAAGAGGCGCGTGAAAAATTGATGAAGATAAAACCACGTACTTTGGGCCAGGCATCCCGAATTTCGGGGGTGTCGCCGTCTGATATCTCGGTTTTAATGGTCCACATATCAAGATAGCCTATAACACATTGAAAATCAATTAATTATAAAATATTAATTTTAAGCCATTATTTTTAAACCCGAGGGGTAATCTTCATAAAAAATAAAAAATCGTTTATTTCGCTTAAAAATGACGTTAAATAAAAAAAGGCCTTTTTTCAATAAAATTTTCTGTGTTTTTATCGGCTCATTACTGGTTTTGGGCTGCGCGGTGCAGCAAAGACCGCAAGGCGGACCAAGAGACACCCAGCCGCCAAAACTTTTGTTGGCAACGCCGGCAAACCTCACCCACAATTTTAAAGCGAAAGAGATCCGCCTGGATTTTGACGAATATTTTAAATTGGTAAACCAGTTCCAGGAAATTACCCTTTTCCCTGTCCCGGAGAAAAAACTACCTGATTATAAAATAAGCGGAAAAAGTTTGATCATCCAATTAAAAGACACCCTGCTAAAAAACACCACTTACGTTTTCAACTTCGGCAAGGGGATACAAGATGTTAACGAAAGCAACCAGCTTAAAAATTTCACTTATGTTTTTTCAACCGGCGACCATATCGATTCGCTAAGCGTAACGGGAACCGTTACGAATAACCAAACCCAGCTAAAAGAGAAAGATGCCATAGTTATGCTCTTTACTTTAAAACAGGATTCGCTGCTATTTGGTAAAAAGAAACCCAGTTTATATACCACAACAGATTCGGCCGGAAATTTTAAACTGGGTAATTTAAAGGAAGGCGTTTATAAACTTTACGCTCTTAAAGAACAAAGCGGCGATAAGATCTATAATAACGATAACGAGCTGATCGCATTTTCGACTAACCTGATCAATCTGACTCGTGATACCGCTAACGTTCGTCTTAAGTTGTTTAAACAAACCCCGACCAAAGTCCGGTTTGTAGACCGCAAGTTCCAGGGTGATGGTTCAATGCTTTTTACGTTGAACAAGCCGCTTACAAAACCATCCCTAAAAATAATTTACCCGCCCGGTTTAGACGAGCAGAAAATAGTTGACTTTAGCAAGACCGGCGATACGGCAACAGTATATTCAAAGAATATGGACTTTGATTCGATCAGGGTAGCTTTTTATGATAATGACAAGCCTGTTGATACTACGTCGATACGCAAGGGCCGGAAAGAATCCTTTACAAAAAATGTTGCCTTTAGATATGGCGTTGATGCTAATTCTCAATTGAGGCCGGGTGCAGATCTGAAGATCTATGCTAATGTGCCAATAGAAAGCTTCGAACCTTCATTAATAACATTAAAAGAAGATTCAAACCAGGTAAATTATACGCTGGTAAAAGACACCGGCACCGCTAAACGGTTTACGTTGAAATATCGCTTTAAACCTAAATCCGGTTATTTGCTGGAAATAGGCGAGAGCGCGTTTACAACGATATATGGAGATAAGAATACGAAGAAGCAGACCAAAAGTTTCTCCGTTAGCAAGCCTGAGAACTTCAGCAATCTTACGCTGAAAGTAAACGTGCCCGATACTACAAAAATGTATGTTGTTGAACTCCTGGATGCCGGTAAAAACGTATTACGAAGTGATGTCATAACCAAAAAGACCACCCTGGTTTACCGCAATTATTATGTGGGTAAGTTTAGCCTGCGTGTAGTTTATGACGGCAACAGAAACGGCAAGTGGGACTCGGGCAGCATAAAGGATCGCCGGCAGCCTGAAAACATTTGGGTGTATGAAAAAGAGTTCGTCCTTCGCCCAAACTGGGAAATGGAAGAAGCTGTGGAGATCCCGAAAGAAGTTATTACACCTTAAATCGGTAGAACTTTTCTGAAATATACAAGAGCCATCGGCTCGACATATTTTGTAGCAACGGGTTTTAACCCGTTGAACATTAAAAAACAATAAACCCGAGTGCCGTCGGCACGGTATATATTATATGGGCCGAACCTACGGCTCTCTATTTTTCGCCACGATTTCACAACGGGTTGAAACCCGTTGCTACAATATGAAGCGAGGCTACGCCTCTAATGATCTAAACCTTTAGTAAACCAACCCGAGTACATTACGTAATTATCAGGGAGTATATCCAGCATAGCGCGTTGCTCGTCGGTTAGCGGTTTTATTTTTTTGGCGGGAGTACCGGCGTATAGGTAGCCCGATTCGCAAACAGTCCGTTCTAATACAACTGAGCCTGCCGCTATTATTACGTATTCTTCAACCACGGCATTATCCATAACGATGGCGCCCATGCCTACCAGGGTATGATCTTTCACTGTACAGCCGTGTACCAGCGCGTTATGGCCGATAGATACATAGTTGCCGATACTTGTTGCCGCACCATTATAAGTACAATGGATAACGGCCCCGTCCTGGATGTTTGAATTGTTGCCGATTTTAATATAGTTAACATCACCGCGAATAACGGCGTTGAACCACACCGAACATTTATCGCCCATAACAACATCGCCAACTATGGTAGCATTTTCGGCAATGAAACAGTCTTGTCCCCAGGTTGGGGTTTTGTCTTTTACGGGTAGGATAACGGGCATATGTTTAATTATTGAATGATTGAGTTACTGAATTATTGATTTGAAATTCTATATATTTGATTTAAACCTATTTACTTATGAGAAAGATAATCCTGACATCCTTGTTGATAATAGCCGGTAGCTGTATCACCTTTGCGCAAACAGTTAAACTGAATAAAGATACAGCAGCATTGTCAAAATCGCCTCTTTATATTTTAAAACTTTATGCGGATGATAAAGAATATGATGCAGTACCCCTGCTATGGATGATAGAACAATCAACTATTGCAAGTATGGAAATACTAAAAGATAAAACAGCTGATGAAGAATATGGTGTTAGGGGCAGAAATGGCGTAATAATAATAACCTTAACAAAAGACGTAGAGATACACCAGCTTGATGTATTATTTGATCAATATAAGATCAAACAAAAACAAAGAACATTGCCCTTGTATATTAACAATAAACTTACACGTAGCTCGGGAGATATGTTCTATACTACTTCCAACAAAATTAAATCTGTAGCTGTAACCAAAGAAAAAGAAACAGGTATGAAATATATTAGTATTATTACCACAGATTATAACCCCAACCCTGCGCCTGATAATCAATTCAGAATAAGAGGCAACGGTACCTCGGGCATGTAATTAATTATAAGCGGAAATAGCTCAGTTGGTAGAGCATCAGTTTCCCAAACTGAAGGCCGCGGGTTCGAATCCCGTTTTCCGCTCAAAACCTTATATGAGAAATATCTTATACACAATTTGCCTGTTGCTTGTAACTGGTTATAGCAAAGCGCAATATTTAGACGAAATATTTAAAAAACTACATGACCCCAAGGAATTGAGAAAAGATGTGGATTTCGTAAGGCGTAAGCTGGAGAAAGAGCATATCAACCTTTATAAATTCATCACCAAAAAAGAGCTTGATTATAAGTTTGACAGCCTGAAGCAAGCTATTAATAAACCCATGATCAGCCTGCAATTTAATGCCCGGTTACTAAGTGTGTTAAGCACAATTGGTGACGGACATTTAGCCTCCATATTTGACCAGGCCAAATTCTCCACTGCAGATATGGAATACCTGCAACGGCCAAAAAAACAAAGGGGCATTGGTACGCTTGACTACCGGGTACTTAATAAAAAGCTCTACATTAAACAAAATAACACCGGTGATAATAGCATAAAAGTTGGCGACGAGATAGTAAGTATAGAAAATAAACCGGCTGATAAGATCATCGACACTATGATGCGGTCAATCCCATCCGACGGATATAATCAAACTTATAAAACGTTTACTCTCAACCAGGGCCAGTTTGATCAGTTTTATAATTTTTTATGGGATGCAAAAGACACCACGATAATTGAACTTAAACAAAACAATACTACCCGGCTGGTATATCTAAAACCGCCAATCGCAAGTAATGTGGTAATGAAGATTAACAATGCGCCCAACATTTCTTATAAGTTTTTAAAGCCCGATAGCACCATCGTCTTTTTAAAGGTGCGCACTTTTATGTTAGATAGCACTTTTAAAGGCTTTGATGAAATATTTAAAACCATAAAAAAAGCAAAAACAAAGACTTTAGTATTAGACCTGAGGGGTAACACAGGCGGTAAATTAGGTTGGTCTTCCAATCTTTTTAGCTATCTAACCACCAAACCAGGTTACTTTTTTAACAAGCCTGATGAATTAATTAAAAATTATCTTATCCCCGGGCTTAATAAACTGCGCGATAAACAAATAAAGTGGTATAAACAGTACAATTTATATTCGCAGGTATTGTTGCAACGCGATGGTTTTTGGGGCGATCTCTATGTATTGACGGATGGGGGAACATTTTCGGCGGCAAGTTTATTGACAGCCAACTTGAAAAAATATCGTGCAGTAACCATAGTTGGCGAAGAAACCGGCGGCAGCCGCAACATATGGACAGCCGGAGAAATGAAAACCGAGATATTACCGGAAAGTAAAATGCTTTTAGTTTATGGTATACTCCCCCTTACTTTCGGCGACCTTACCGACAACACCGGCCGCGGCACAATGCCTGATATACCAATAAATTACACCATAGCAGATATTATGGCTAAAAAAGATTTAGAAATGGACTGGGTGTTGAAGGATATTACTAAGAAAGCTTTATAATAAACTTAATGTCATTGCGAGCGAAGCGCGGCAATCGCGAACTATTATCCGCATTTCATCCTTGTGTCCCGATAGCTATCGGGAGCTTCGTTCCTCGCAATGAAAAAATGGTTACCTAAAATACCGTATCCTCCAAAACCTCCTGGTGCTCAGGATAGTCCGTTGTAAAATGAAGTCCCCGGCTTTCTTTACGCATCATGGCAGATTTTACTACGATGTAGGATACCTGGATCAAATTACGCAGCTCGCAAAGTTTTACGGATAGCTTGGTTTGTTTATAGAATGATTCTGTTTCTTCGTACAATAAACCTAACCGCCGCATAGCTCTTTCCAACCTGAAATCGGAACGGACAATACCTACGTAATCATTCATCAGCTTTTGCATTTCGCGGATGTTGTGGGTTACCAGGATATCTTCGTTTGATAGTTTTACACCATGTTCATCCCAATCGGGTATATTTCCGGGGATAGTAATAGCTTCAAATTTATCCATCGCATTTTTATAGATACGATGCGCAAAAACCAATGCTTCTAATAATGAGTTTGATGCTAATCTATTTGCTCCATGTAAGCCGGTTGATGAACACTCGCCGCACGCGTATAAACGGCGAATAGATGATTGTCCAAAATGATCAACCAATACACCACCACACATATAATGGCAGGCCGGCGAAACCGGGATCATGTCCTTGGTCATATCAATCCCAATTTCTAAACACTTGGCATAGATATTTGGGAAATGCTGCAGTATATCCTTTTTACTACGGTGGCGGATATCCAGGTACACATAATCCTCGCCCGATTTCTTTATCTCGGCATCTATAGCACGTGCAACAATATCACGTGGAGCTAATGATCTGCGCTCATCATATTCCTGCATAAATTCTTCGCCATTGGTACGTTTTAGTATCCCTCCAAAACCGCGTACCGCTTCCGAGATCAGGAATGAAGGATAATCGCCGGGATTATATAATGCTGTTGGGTGGAACTGGATAAACTCCATATTCCTTACTTTACCTTTAGCGCGGTAAACCATGGCCACACCATCGCCGGTTGCTATAGTTGGATTTGTAGTTACCGAATAGATATGCCCCGCACCACCCGATGCCATCACCGTTACTTTAGATAAAAACTTTTCTACTTCGTTAGTAACTGTATTTAAAGCATAGATCCCATAGCAGGTAATATCATCAGATGATTTATCTACAAAATCACCCAAATGGTGTTGGGTTATTAAATCTACCGCAAAATAATGTGTCAGTATTTCTATGTTGGGATTTTGATGGATCTGCTCTAATAACGAACGTTCTATTTCAAAACCGGTAATATCTTTATAATGAAGTACCCTGAATTCGGAGTGGCCGCCTTCTTTTGCAAGATCATAATAGCCATCATTTGTCTTGTCGAAACTGGTTCCGTAATCAATAATTTCTTTGATCCGGTCCGGGCCTTCTTTAACAACAATTTCCACAACTTCCTTATCACATAGCCCGTCACCTGCAATCAGAGTATCATTTATATGTTTTTCAAACGAATCTTCCTTTTTATCCACAACCACCGCAACACCACCCTGGGCATATTTAGTGTTCGATTCGTCTTCGTTTGATTTTGTAACTATCAGTACCTTACCATGCTTTGCTGCTTTAAGTGCAAAACTTAGCCCGGCAATACCCGAACCTACAACCAGGAAATCCACAGATTTGGACATGTTAATTCTATTAGATGTGTAAAATTATAAAGTATGTTAACAATAGGGTTCAAAGATGTTAATTTTGTGTAAGCAAAAAGCTAACAAGTATTTTAAAAGTGGATAACCTTGCTTTTTGATGATAATAGTAAGAATTTTTAAGCGATTTTTGCAACGTTTTAACACGGTAACTAACATTACAAACATCACTAAAATATTAACAAATAAGTTTTTTAAATAAATGTTGTTTATCAAACTAATCTCATAATCAGCAAACTAAATAATAAAGAATATTAGTAAGCTGTTAGTAAGTAGTTAAAAACAATATTTTAATAAAAATGTCTGCTAACTTTTAAACATAACTAACACACCAATAACAATAGTTTCTTTTTATATAAAAAAATCATTGTTATTAATTGAATTGTTGAAATGGATATCTTCGAAGAAATAAAACTGAAAGGCTACGCCGAGGAATATATAGACCCAACGCTTGATCTTTTTGATGAGATAGAAAAACTTAAAAAAGAAAAAAATGCTGTCATACTTGCGCACTATTACCAGGATCCCGATATACAGGATATTGCAGATTATATTGGAGACAGCCTTGGGCTATCGCAACAAGCCGCAAAAACCGACGCCGACATTATTGTATTTGCCGGTGTACACTTCATGGCCGAAACAGCAAAGATCCTATCACCAACAAAAAAGGTTTTACTGCCAGACGCAAAAGCAGGATGTTCTTTAGCCGACAGCTGCCCGCCGCATTTGTTTAAAAAGTTTAAGGAGCAATACCCGGATCACCTGGTGATAACTTATGTTAATTGCACTGCCGAGTTAAAAGCGCTAAGCGATATAGTTTGTACATCGAGCAACGCCATACAAATTGTTGAAAGCTTACCTGCCGACCAGAAGATAATATTCGGCCCGGATAAAAACCTGGGTGCTTATGTTGCCAAAAAAACAGGAAGAAACTTAGTATTATGGAATGGTGCCTGTATGGTGCATGAAATATTTTCGAGAGAGAAAATTACCAAACTAAAAGAACGCCATCCCGGTGCTAAATTGCTGGCGCATCCAGAATGTGAAGATGTAATACTGCAAATGGCAGATTACATTGGGTCAACAACCGGCATACTTAAATATGCTACCAATCATCCCGATAAAGAATTTATTGTAGCTACCGAGCCGGGTATTATTCACCAGATGCAGAAAGATAACCCTGATAAGGTGTTTATCCCCGCTCCACCGAATAATAATTGCGCATGTAATGATTGTCCCCATATGAAAAGAAACACGCTGGAGAAGCTTTATTTATGCCTTAAAAACGAAAGGCCTGAGATTGATGTTCCGGCAGATATTATTGCTAAAGCTGTAATACCAATTGAAAGAATGTTGGAGATCTCGGCAAGGTTAGGGCTTTAGCCCCCTCCGCCCCCTAAAGGGGGAACTTTTAAAATGCTTAAACAGAAATTCCCCTGATAAAACAGGGAATTTTTATTTGTAAAAGCCCATTTTTCTAAAAAAAAATCCGGCCTTCGGCCGATATTTATTGTGTCGCCAGGGGGCGCGCGATTTATTTAGACGAAATATAAAAGCCCTTGGTTATTTTTTCACCAAGGGCTTTTATATAATAATATGCTTATTACCCCCCTTTTAGGGGGCCGAGGCCTTAGTTTCCGCTATCCTTTTTAGTTTCTACCGCATCCTGCACGGCCTGTGGCAAAGCCGATAATAAATTATAACCGGTAGCCGCTTCAATATCACGTACAGTAACTATATAATTTTTCCAGTCGGTGCCTATGCTGTTAATGTTGGGGGTGTTAACGGCTATAACCCTTGTTGAAGATGTAACACGGCTCAAATCGCCGGTACCTGCCGGGATAATAACGGCAACTTTCCAAACATTACTCGGCACAGTTACATGGCCATTGTTTATAGTAGTAACGGTAGCAGAACTTGATGAGCCTACGCCACCCGTACCATAGCTACCCATAATGATATAAACTTCGTTACCGGATGATACCTGTTGGCGTAGATAGCCTTCTAAATTATTCCAGGTTTGCTGGTTATTTTGAGGAGCTTGTGGTATCATGTTAGTCATAAGGAAAGTAGCCGAGTTAGCATTAGCAGAACTTGTCCTATCAGCCGACGGGCAATTATGTCCCCTGTCAAATCCCGAACCACTGTAGCTATTACTTTGTACAGCATACCAGGTTGGATCTATGCCGGTATAGGCCGCAAAATTATCTAAACGGGCAGTAGCATTGGTAGTATTGCTCGCATCTAAATGCCAGCTTACCCAGTTAGGCGTACCTCTTACATTACTGTATGATTCCACGTAATAACCGGCATCTATTAAATAATTAGTATTAGAAACTACAGATGGTGTAGCGCCTGATGGGTTACCGAAAAACATATTGCTGTTTTCGCCGGTAGCGGGCGGCGCATCAGCACCTACGGTTACGCCCCTTGGCGTAGTCGCCGTTGTTGTTTTGGTAGTGTCAGGGCCCTGGGTATCAGGTATACCAACCGTTATGCCTGCATCGCCGGTACCCTTGAAAGTAATATCGTCAATATTAACCCGGGTAGTACCCGTTTTAGATATTTTGAACCTTACTTTAGTTGTAGCCACAACGGTGAAAGAATCGGTAACTAATGTGGTTGATGTTTCATTAATGGCAGCGCCTAAATCGGTATAAGTTACACCACCATCTGTAGACAAGGATAACTTCCACGTAGATGCCGCATCGGCGCCGTATTTAGCGTGTTTTATTATAATTTTTTTTACGCCATTCACATCAAAATTCATGTGGATATCGCCTTCACGTAATCTAACTGCCTTACTTCCGTTTTTTACATCGGTAGCTAAATTACCTATTACTGCGTCATTAAAATTCCATGACCCGGTGTTAAGCGTTACGTCAGCAACCGCATAAGCACCTTTAGTTCCAACCTCAAAATCTTCTGTAATAGTATAAGGTGTTGCAACGGTTCCGGTTGTGCCGGTAGTTCCGGTGGTACCTGGCGTTCCTGGGTCAACTGTATTACTTTTCTTACAGCCCACTACGGTTATAACCGTAGCAAAGCCTACATAAATAAGTATTTTTCTAATATTCATAAATAAATGTTTTTTCGGTAAATATCGGAATCAAATGTTAATTGTACATTAACTTTTTAAACCCTGATTAAATATTTTTATGATTGTAACAGCTTTTTTAACGCAATGGCAGCTAAAAAGTTTGTTTTAAGCAGTATTTACCTTATTTGAATTAAGCTTTCGTATTTTTGCAGTTCTAAAAAATTTCTGCGGTGTATGGCTATGTTCGATAATAAAGAGAAAACCAATATAGAAGCTTTAGGCGAGTTTGGCCTGATCAATCACTTAACAAAAAATATTCAGCTGGTACAAAAAAGCACTATAAAAGGTGTGGGCGACGATGCCGCTGTGCTTGATTTTGAAGGTAAAAGGATGTTGGTATCAACCGATATGCTGCTGGAAGGGATCCATTTTGATTTAGCTTATACACCATTAAAACACCTGGGCTATAAAGCGGTACAAGTGAACTTGAGTGATATTTACGCCATGAATGGCACTGCTACACAGGTAACGGTTGCTATCGGTATGTCAAGCAAGTTCCCTATCGAAGCTGTCGAAGAAATTTATGAAGGCATCTATATCGCCTGCGAAAAATATGGTGTTGATTTGGTGGGTGGCGATACCTCATCATCAAAACAGGGATTGGTATTAAGTGTAACGTCAATTGGCTATGCCAATGCCGAAGATGTAGTTTACCGTGATGGCGCCCAGGAAGGCGACCTGATCTGTGTATCGGGAGATTTGGGTGGAGCTTATGTTGGCCTGCAGTTGTTAGAGCGCGAGAAACTGATCTACTTAGAAAATCCTAATATCCAACCCGACCTGGAAGGGAAAGATTATATAGTTGAGCGCCAGTTAAAACCGGAGGCTCGCCGTGATATTATAGACCTGTTAAAAGAAATTGATGTTAAGCCAACGGCGATGATAGATGTGTCGGACGGGTTAGCGTCAGAGATAATGCACATCTGTAAACAAAGCGCTAAAGGATGCAGTATTTACGAAGAAAAAATTCCGCTCGACCCGATGACTTTCGAGACGGCCCGCGAATTTAACCTGGACCCAACAGTCTGCGCCCTAAGCGGCGGCGAAGATTACGAATTACTGTTCACCGTTAAACAAGCCGATTACGAAAAGATAAAATTTAAGATGGATATTACCATTATAGGCCATATCACCGAGCCGGCCTCCGGGTGTAATTTAATAACCAAGTCGGGCATGGTGCATCCATTAAAAGCGCAGGGTTGGAACGCGTTTGCGAAGGGTGAGGGGGAATAAGAAAAAAATTTTGGGCGCCGAAGGCGCCTTTTTTTTGCTCAAATTATTTTCGCGGTTATTGGTAACAATATCTATACCTTTAAATCAAATTGTAAATAACCTAACCAACCTCCCCATGAAAAAATTTGCCTTCATATTTGCGCTAAGCATTGCCTCAATAACTGTAAAAGCACAGGAACCTGTACTTTTCAAGCTAAAATTTTTGCCCGATCATTCGTATAAAGCAACCATGAAAATGGCGATGGATATGCAAATAACAGGGGTACCGGTTAAAAAAACTAAAGCCAAAACGACCAAACCCGAGTCGATGAATACCAAAATGGAAATGTCTATGAAGTTTGACATTAAAACAGGAGCTGTTGTGCCGGCTAATACTTTCCCGGTTATCATGAAATATGATGATATGACCTTGAAAATGGTAATGAACAATAAGGAAATGCCATCAACCAAAAATCCATTAGTTGGCCAGGTTATTTATGGTCAAAGCGATTTGGACGGAAAGTTTCAGATAGATTCTATTGCAGGCATGGGCGCGAATGAGCAAATGAAAACCATGATGACACAAATGGTAAACAAACTGCAGGGCGAGGTTAAATTTCCCGAACACGCGCTAAAAATAGGCGAATCATTTACTCAGGAAATGCCAATAACCTTCCCGTCAGGTGCCATGAGTTTGAATATGATGGCGAAAATGACATACAAGCTAATATCCATCAACGCAAATCTTGCGTACTTTGACACCAATATTACCATGAATTTTGGCGCTGATGTACCTAAAAATGGAGGTGTTAAAATGACCGGCACCGGCGCTGGCAAAGGTAAAATGATCTACAATATTGGTGAAAGCTATTTCAACTCAATGACCCAAAACCTGGATCTGACCTATAATATGGTAATGGGAGATAAAGGCAAAATGGGTGCAAAGATGAAAATGGTGACCGATGTTGAGAATGTAATAAGCCGGAATTAAAAGATTATTTTGATCCCATTGCTTTTACAAAGGCATCAATTGTTGAAGCCGATTCCTTGCTAAAATTTTGTAGCAATTGGTTAGCAGCCCTGGGGTTCAGGTTTTTAATTTTACCGCCCTTATTTAATGAAGCCATTAAATCATCGGGTTTAAACAGGCTATATTCAAGCCGGCCATTAGGCGTTGTAGTCTGTTTAAGAAATTGAAAATCGTATAGTCTGATCTTATAATAATTGTCTTTACAATCTATCTGCATGGTCAGCCCCAATTTATAGGGGGATGATTTTTGATCTGCCTTAACAAATAAAAAACCTTTGCCGTAAAGTATGCCGGCTGCCTTATCTTCATTTAAAAGCATGCTTTTGGGTGATTTAAAATAATAATCGGCCCATTTTTTTGCAGTCTGGTACAACTCGCCTTTCGATTTATGCAACTCGCCTTTGGCTTGATAAATAGTTTTAGCATCCTTTGCTTTAAACCGTAACCCCAGGTCTTTTTGCGCAAAGCAAGCTGTTGCTTTTATAAAAAATAACAGCAGCAGTAATTTTTTCATCTTCAGGATAAAACTATTCGTTTAACAAGCTTTCGTCGTCGTCACCGATCTCAATATATTTCTGGTCAAGCTGCTTATTAGCTTTGGCGCCCAGGCTCTTAATTTTTTCGGCTGTTTTGGTCAAATTGCCGTTGCCTTCGGTTAGCTTGTTAATGGCGTTATCGTAAGCGCTTTGGCTTAGTTTAATATTTTTGCCAATGCCTTCCATATCGTTTACAAAGCCAACAAATTTATCGTACATGGCGCCGCTTAAGCGGGCAATTTCCAGCACGTTCCGGTTTTGGCGCTCTTGTTTCCAGATACTGGCAATGGTGCGCAGCGTAGCCAATAAGGTCGACGGGCTAACAATTACCACGCGTTTGTCCCAGGCGTCGCTAAACAATTCGGCATCTATCTGCACCGCAAAACTAAATGATGATTCTATCGGGATGAACAACAGCACGAAGTCGGGCGAATTGATCTTGTACAGGTCATGATAGTTTTTTGATGACAGGTCTCTTACGTGATTACGAATAGACTCGACATGCGCTTTGCTGAAAAGCTTCCGTTCATCATCTGTCTCGCAATTAACCAAGCGCTCGTAAGCTATCAGGGACACTTTAGAGTCGATTATTAAATGTTTTTCGTCCGGCAGATCAATAATGGCATCTGGCTGCAGCCTCGTGCCGTCCAGGCCGGTTATGCTGGCCTGCAGGCGATACTCCTGGTCTTTCACTAACCCAGAGCGCTCTAATACTTTTTCTAAGATCACCTCGCCCCAGTTGCCTTGCTTTTTATTGTCGCCCTTTAAGGCTTTGGTTAGGTTTTGGGCCTCGTCGCTTATTTGCTTGTTCAATTCCATTAGTTGGGTAATTACTCCCTTCATGGTATTACGTTCGGCGGCTTCCATATTGTAAACCTTGTCTACTTTATCTTCAAACGCTTTAAGGTTTTCTTTAAGCGGATTCAGGATAGTATCCAAATTGGTACGGTTAACATCAATAAACTCTTTTGATTTTTCTTTCAGCAATTTCTCGGCGACATTCTCAAACTCTTTCTGAAACTTTACCTGAATCTCCTGGATGCTTTTTTCCTGGTCGCCCAGGCGTTCGCGCTGCGCTTTAAATGATTCTTCGGCTTTGGCCATGCGGTTCTTTTCGGTAAGCAACTCCTGGTTAAGGGCAGTTATAGCTGTATCGTAACGCTCGCGTTCGTCCTGTAATAATCTGTCAGCTTTGTCGCGCTCTAAACCCAGGCCCAGCGCACGCTCCTCGGCTTTAGCTAACGAGATATTTAACGTTGTATTCTCATTTTTTAAACGCGTAAATTCTTCCGCAGAAACACCATCAATATTTTTTGGGCGCCTTAAAAAAAGCAGCACCGCAATTAACAGGATAACGAGAGAAGCAACTAAAATAGCAATGGTCATTTTGATAAAAATATTAGCAAAACGAAGGTAAATAAAAATTGGCGATGCAGTAAATTATTAATGTTTTTATGCAGGATATCATCCGAGATCGCCCAATGAGTCGCCCGGCTCTAAAATACTGTTTAGGTTATGAATAATAGCATCAAGCTTTTTGGCCGATTTTGTGATCCCCTTAAATACCGTTTTTAAATCTTCCGGATCGATGGTGCTTAGGTGAGTTACAATTTCAAGCAAGCCTAATATATTAGCTACCGGTACTCTTAAGTTATGCGAGACGATATAAGTAAAATGTTCAAGATCTTTGTTTCGTTGTAGCAGGTCCTGCATTGTTTTTTCGCGCTCAAGCAGCGCGTTTTTAATGTTGGTGATATCCCGGTTTATACCAAGCAATCCAATTACTTTATCCGCTTCGTTTTTTATGGGAACCTTGGTTGTTAAGTTCCATTTTATTTCTTTGGTATGCTTGTCTGTAAAGTGTTCTTCGTGATTTATCAACGGCTTAGATGATGTCATTATCTCATGTTCATCTTCATAATATGTTTTCGCATCATCCGGGGGATAAAAATCAAAATCTGTTTTCCCAATCATTTCCCCGGGAGTTGCACAACCGGCATTAAGCGCCACCGGTGTATTACACATGATAAAATGCCCCAACGAATCTTTTAAATAAATTTGGTCGGGCAGGTGTTCAATAACCAGGCTAAACAGATCGTCGTTAGAAGAAGCGCTATCAGATTTTAATATACTTTCAATGAAGGGTTTGGTTAAAGCGGTTTGCTGTGTTTTACTATTAACCTTCTTTGATTTATTACTCATGACGTGTAAAATTCAAAATAGCCGAATACGCCAATTTATAATGGCGCGTTTAAATAATGGTTAATGTTCGGGTTCTCAGGAATGCCAAACAACTATCTAAAATAGCAATAATTAATGGGAAAAGCCACTATTGCCGGGTTTTTAGCGAATTAACTATAAAGCACAAGTTTGGAGCCAATAAGGTAGCAAATGTTATTCCCGGGCTTTCTCAACACGCAAACCAACATCACTCACCTCTTTCAACGGGTTATCGCGCATGTTCTGCTCAATCTGGAAAGTATAAGTACCCTTAGCCGGGAATTTATAGTTGGTTTTGAAAGGCGTTTGGTAACTATATAAATTACCAGATCCCTCGCCCAGCCATTCGCCATCGGGGTTGGCAAGCTTAACTTCGTAACGCGTGGCGGCTGATTTTTTATCCGGGTTGATCTGGCTGATCAGCACAAACATATTCGAATATCTGTAATCACCCGTTACCCGCAGGTTAAAGTATAGGTTGTACGGAATTTGTTCGTTGTCAATCTTAACCTCGAACTTTATTTTGTTGGTGTACGCCCAGTTATTATTGACTACCTCGGTATTCTTATCAACAACGGCGTTAGGGTCTGTACAACCCGACCACGACAGCGCTAAAACCGCCATCATAGCGGGGAATATATATTTTAAACCAATTTTCATTGCTACTCTTTTGGTGCTTCGCCGCCGCCACCTTTATTTCCGTCCGGGCGCGGCCTGTTCCTGTTTGGCCTGTTCCTGTTGCGATTCGGGTTAGGGTTTCCACCACCTTCCGGCCTCGGGCCTTGTGGTCGCGGTTGGCCACTGTTATTATTTGGCTGTCCACCTTCGGGCCTCGGGCCTTGCGGCCGTGGTTGCCCGCCAACATTTGCCGGCCGTTGCTGGTTCCCGTTAGGGGTAGCGGCAGCGTTTGGATTATTGGGGCTTGGCCGGTTTTTATTGCGGTTTTTGTTGTTTTTCTTTTTGTTGTTATTGCGGTTGCGCTCATCCAAACGGGTAAGGCTATCCTGGCCGACAACGTTTTCGTAATCCAATGCTTTTATAGGCTCGTGCTCAACCTCAACAAATACTAACAGATCATCAGGTAAAACGCCGTCCTTGTTCATTTGCTGGATCTCTTTAACACGGGCCAGCGGCACCGCTATCCACGATTCTTCGCGCGGGTAGCTAAACCACATTTGCTTTTTAAAGATGTCCGTTTTTTGCAGGCGGGCATCGCCTTTAAGCGTTTTAAGGTAGTTTACATTATCAGGGATATGCTTTAGCGCATCCATATAAGTGTCAAGCTCGTAATTTAAGCAGCACTTTAATTTACCGCATTGCCCCGCCAATTTTAATGTATTTAACGAAAGGTTTTGGTACCGCGCAGCGGATGTAGAAACCGTTTTAAAATCAGTTAACCAGGTAGAGCAGCATAACTCGCGTCCGCAGGATCCGATACCGCCTAAACGGCTTGCTTCCTGGCGCATACCAATCTGGCGCATTTCTATCCGGATGCGGAAAGTTTCGGCCATTTTCTTGATTAGCTCGCGGAAATCCACGCGGCCCTCGGCCGTATAATAAAATGTCGCTTTGCTTTTATCGGCCTGGTAATCCACGTCGCTTAACTTCATTGATAAGTTAAGGCTGAGGGCCAGCTTGCGCGCGCTATGCATGGTTTCCCATTCCATATCCTTGGCAGCTTTCCACTTGTCCACATCTACTGGTGTGGCACGGCGATAGATCTTCTTTAAAACATCCTCTTCTTTAACACGGCGCTTGGTCATTTGCATGCGCACCAGTTCGCCGGTTAATGATATATGTCCAATGTCGTATCCGCCGGTTGTGGCTTCAACAACCACCAGGTCGCCGTTTTCCAGGTAAATATTATCGTTATTTAAAAAGAACTCCTTGCGTGAGCCTTTAAATTTTATCTCGACGATTGGAAACGGCTTATAATTTACCGGCATGTCCATATGCGACAGCCAGTCGTAAACATCTAATTTACTGCATCCGTTTGTGAGGCATGAGCCATTACTTTTGCAGCCTGCCGGCGAGCATCCGCCCCCCGTTGAGCAACTTCCACATCCCATAATTTAGTTCGCTATATATTGATTCCCTTGCGGGCTTGTCTTAAGCTTTAAAAAGCTTATAATTTGTAAAGATACATCTAAAAATAAAATTTTAGGGTTTGCATTTCGTTCTACATGATAATGCGCCTTTTCCAACTCGGATATGATGGCGTTATTCATAGAAATATTCATTATCGCGCTAAGTTTTTGCGCGGTTTCAAGTTCGGCAGCGGGTAAATGCACCAGCTCGCCAGCGCCGGCAATTAATAAGCAGCATTCCCTTATAAAGCTTATGCCGTAACGTAAAAAGTTCTTTTGGTTCTCGCGGCCCATCTTTGAAAGCTGATCAACGAAGCCGACGATCTCTATCCCCTTATTACCAAAACAAAGGCGCAGCCACTGCACAAATAAAGTATGGTAGCTTTTATTATCCTGCTGCAGCATTAACAGCGCATCGGTTAAATTGCCGTTGCTTAAATAGGCTATTTCGGTAGCCGCATGTTCTGTTTGGTGATGATGTGTGATTAATTCATCCTTAATATCCTCGTATCTCAAAGCCGGAATTTTTATCAGTTGCGTACGCGACAGGATGGTATTCAGGATTTGGTCCTGGTTTTGGGCCACCAATAAAAACAGGGTATTGGGTTGCGGCTCTTCAAGAATTTTTAGCAGCGAATTGCCCTGCTTATCTAAAAACTCGGGCATCCAAAGGATCAAAACTTTATAATCAGACTCGAACGGTTTAAAACTCAGCTTTTTAATGATCTGGTGGCAATCCAAAATATTGATGTTGGCCTGTTTGTTGCCTGCATCCAAATAGCCGCGCCAGATATCAAGGTTCAGATAAGGGTTTTCTAAAAATGCGGTGCGCCAGCTGTCGATAAAATCGATAGAGGTTTCTTTTGGCGTGCCGAATGTAGGATAGGTAAAATGCAGATCGGGATGCGTTAGTTTTTGGTACTTGCGGCATGATGAACATTCGCCGCACGAATCGTCGGGCAGCTTTTCCAGACACGATAAATACTGCGCGTATGCAACCGCCAGCGCCAAACTTCCCGACCCTTCCGGCCCCAAAAACAACTGCGCGTGACTAACCCGGTTCTCTTTAACCGAGTTGATCAACCGTTGTTTTATGGCGGCCTGCCCTACTATTTGTTTAAACTGCATTGGTGCAAGGTAATAAATTGTAGTGAGTGGTGAATAGTGAGTGGTGAGTTTTTTGGGCGAGATGTTTTATTTTACAAACAGCCAACTTTCATTATTAACAAATACATTTGCAATAACTACTCACTATTCACCAATAACTACTCACTATGCCCCGCATCATGGCTTTCGACTACGGTACCAAACGCATCGGCATTGCGGTTACCGACCCGATGCAGATCATTGCGACGGGGTTAGACACCATACACCCCAACCTCATCATCGAGTTCCTGAAAAAATATTTGTTAACCGAGCAGGTAGAACGCTTTATAGTTGGCGAACCTAAGCAGATGGACAATACCCCATCGCAATCGGCCCCGCATGTTAAAGGCTTTGTTAATTTGTTGAAGCGAACCTTCCCCGAGATCCCCATCGAAATGTTGGACGAACGCTTTACCTCTAAAATGGCAACGGCAACTATAATGCAAAGCGGATTTAAGAAAATGGACAGGCAGAATAAAGAACGGGTGGATACGATATCTGCTACGATATTGCTGCAGAGCTGGATGGAACAGCAACGATTTTAGCTGTTTGGCGTTTTAGGTTTTTTGATTAATTTGGATTAACCAAATTAAACCGGAAACACTATGAAAACCAACCTGAAATTTATCACCGCATTGCTATGTTTCTATTTTACCATCACAACTGCATTTGCACAACATTCTGATACGCCCAGGAGCGTACGTGCTTCACAAGCAGCACAAGCAAAAGCCGCATTTATAGGTGTTTGGGAACTATTTAAGATGGCAGACAACGGCCAACCTTTACGCGACTACCCACCGGGATACCTGAAAATATTTAATGAGGACGGTACATTTATAATTATACGCGTACAAAAAGGAGGCTCGATAATTAAGCAAAGCGGCTATTACGTTATAGACGACGACCAGGTTTTTAGAGAGGCCCCGAAGTTGGAGGAGATGCAAACCAAGGGCATTAAAATATCCTACGAGCTTAGCAAGGATAATAAAGTGTTTACAATTGGATTTTCGTACCCGGACGGCTCGGCATTTACGGAGGCTTATAGGAGGGTGGAATATCAGAACCGTTGATTTTAATGATTTTTTGATTCCGTTGATGATTTAGTACCTTGTGATTACCTATCGCAATGTCACAATGAAAGAGATCGTAAATAGCAATTATAAATACTCCGACCTTACCGGAAAAATTATTGGGTGTGCTATGAAAGTTCATAGCGCAATGGGTAACGGTTTCCAGGAAGTTATATACCAACGATGCTTAGCCTTAGAAATGCAAAAGCAGGGTTTGTTATTCTCTCGCGAATTGGAAATGTCTATTTATTATGACGGTGTTGAGGTTGGAACAAGGCGGGTAGATTTCCTGGTTGCCGATAAAATAATGGTTGAGCTCAAGGCGATAAGTAAGTTAGATGATGTTCATTTTGCACAGGGGTTAAATTATCTTGAAGCATATAAACTTGAAACAGGCTTGTTAATAAATTTCGGTGCAAAAAGCTTAGAATACAAAAGAATTACTAACGAATACAAGCTTGCACGACAAAATAATGACCTATAAAAACAGCTATAAAACCCTCCTTAAATCACTTACTAACCATACAAAATCAACGAAATCCCTTAATCATTAAAATCAACGGTGTATCTTTGCCGCGTGGAGATTTTAGATTCGAACCTTCAGGCATACCTTGACGACCATTGCGAACCCGAGCCCGAGGCGCTGCAGTTTATAAATAGGGAAACCTATTTAAAGGTGCTAAAGCCCAACATGCTATCGGGCCATTACCAGGGCAGGGTGCTAAGTATGCTGAGTAAAATGATGCAGCCAAAACGTATTTTGGAGATAGGCACATTTACCGGCTACGCTACAATTTGTTTGGCTGAGGGACTGACAGAAGACGGAATAATTCATACCATTGAAGTTAACGGCGAACTGGAAGAAATGCTGAAAAAGCACTTTTCGCTAACAGATGTGGAAAAAAAAATAAAGGTTCATTTTGGGCCTGCAGAGCATGTAATAGCCACATTAAGCGACGAAATGTTCGATATTGTGTTTATTGATGCAGATAAAAAGAATAATTTACTTTACTTTGAGTTAATATTTGACAAAGTCAGATCCGGAGGATTAATAATAATTGACAATGTTTTATGGAAAGGCAAAGTATATGGCGCCGAAAATGATGCCGATACGGAGAGTTTCAGAAAACTAAATGACAGGATAGCTGTTGACACACGAGTTGAAAAGCTCATTTTACCAGTGCGCGACGGCATCCTTATCATCAGAAAAAAATAATTATGAAGAAAACCTTACTGATTACAACGCTGCTAATATCATCTGTTACCGCGTTCGCCCAAAAGAACACTTCAAAATCTTACATCGAACAGTTCAAAGATAATGCCATACAAATCATGCACGAAACGGGGATCCCCGCCAGCATTATTTTAGGGATAGCTATGCACGAGTCGGGCAACGGCAACAGCAACGTAGCAAAAAATCTTAACAACCAATTTGGTTTTAAGGGCGGTAGTACTACCGTATATTATAAAAATAATAAGAGGGTAACATCGGCCTATAAAAAGTACGATTCGATATTAGAATCGTTCGATGATTTTGCACGCGTCATTACCCATCGCCAGGAATTGGGCCGCTTATCCAACGAATTAAGCCTGTACGATTACGAAAAATGGGTTAAAAGTATCCAGCGCAGCGGCTATGCCAGCAGCAAAAAATGGGCGTCACAAGTATTGGCTATTATCCGCAAATACCAGTTAAATGACCTTGATCAAACACCTGTAGAGCAGGCTCAGACCGCGCAAACAACACAAAGCGCTACAGAAAATCCGTATTTAAAGTAATAAAACCTAATTTGGCATCATGATATATGCCGGGCCGCGCCCTTTTATTTTAAAGAGAAATTTATATTTTTTATTCATTGCCTCCGCGGCACTAACATCATGCTCGGTACATAAAAAGGCTACGGTTTACAGGCCGCCGGTCCGTTCTGTCGTTCCCCTTATTTCTAATTCAGAAGCTAAAAAAAATAACGAAGTTGTACAAAAAGTACGCAGCGAAGCTATAGCGGCATTTGTGCCTTATACGGTAACTTCTTATATCGACAGGTTTAAAACCATAGCGATACAGGAAATGAATACTTATGGCATACCGGCCAGTATAACTTTAGCGCAGGGGTTGTTTGAGTCGGGTTTTGGCAACAGCGATCTTTCAAAAATTGCCAATAACCATTTCGGTATAAAATGCACCAGCGACTGGAAAGGCAAAAGCTATTATAAAGACGACGACCAGGTAAATGATTGTTTTAGGGTGTATGACAGGCCAGAAGACTCGTACCGCGATCACTCGGAGTTTTTAAAAAGAAAACGCTACGCCCCCTTGTTCGAGCTGGATAAAAACGACTACCGGGGCTGGGCGCAAGGTTTAAAAGACGCGGGCTATGCCACCAATCCAAAATATCCGCAACTGTTAATAGGTGTTATAGAAAAATATCATCTTGATGAGTTTGACCGGCCGGAAGGCGAGCTGCAAAAAATTAAGCGCGAGGACCGCGTACTGGCACAGATCAACCAAAACATAGGGAAAGAAATAAAAGACTCATTGGTACAGGTTACCCCAACCAATAAATTATATACCATAAAAACCGGCGATACACTATACAACGTTTCTAAACGTTTTGGCTTAACTGTTGATGAGCTTAAGGCACTAAATAGCATGGGCGATAACAATATAAAGATAGGCCAGACACTGATCATCGCTAAATAACCCTGTTAATTATTGTTAAATATTGTGCCGCAACGTAAGCAAACGTTTAGTTTTAGCTGTTAATGAAACCAGTACTAATTTTCTTTTTTTTAGTAATAAGCATAAAAGCGCTTGCCCAGGAAACATCTGTGGCGGGTATTATTTTTGATACGGATAGCAAAGACAGGCTCTCGCGGGTTAATGTGGCCAATCTAAATACTGGCGCAAGCACCTACAATAATATTAACGGCGTTTTTACAATTGCTGCCAAGCCCGGCGACAGGCTGGTTTTTAGCCAGGTAGAGCATTTTGCCGACACAGTAACCATAAAAGATTATATCCCGTTGGCTATTTATATGCGCCGCATAGCCATCCAGCTTAAACAGGTTAACATATACGATTCGCTGCCCGACCCACAGAAAAGGTTGGCAGCCAGGAAACGCGATAACAGCAAGATCTATGGCGGCTCTTTAGGCGATAAGGATATGTTTTCACTTACTCCGGGCATTGGCGTTGGTTTGAGCATCGATGCTATATGGAATTCTTTTAGCAAATCTGGCCGTAATGCTAAGCATTTGCGTGAAACCATAGAGGCCGATTACAGGGACGATGTTGTAGACTACCGGTTTAATAAAGGGCTGGTGAGCCGCATAACGGGGCTTAAGGGATATGAGTTAACCGACTTTATGGCCAAATACCGCCCGGGCTACTTTTTCCTGGCAAACGCTACCGAATATGAATTTATAAATACCATAAGAAACAACCTAAAAAGGTACCGGCGCAACCCAACGGCCCATAAAGTAATGCCGTTGGTTGAAACAAAAAAAGAATAAAAGTGTTACAATGATTAAACCTTTGGAGCCCTTTTTAATCTGATTTAAAAGGAAAAATGCGTTTCTTTGTCTATCTATGTTAAAAAACAGACCCGGATATTTAGTTTTAGTTCTGTCAATGGTGGTTTTATCTGCATCCGCGCAGCAAGCCGACACCGTAAAAAAAGAGGTTAAGATTGATACCGCCGCTCTTAACAAATATCATATAGACCCCCGTAAAAACTCATTACCCGTACGTACAAGGATATTACAAATAAAGCAGGAAAGTGTACCCGTTTCTATGCTTGATTATAATGTAAATTACTGGCGTAAATGGATAACGGTATCGTTAGGCTTTAGTCAATCGGCAAACAGTAATCATTACAGTACTGGCGGAGGGTCAAGCTCTATCGCTTTAAATGGTGATTTTGATTATAGAACAGAATACAACAAGTCACCATTTGACTATGTGAGCGAACTGCGATTACAATACGGAAGTTCAAAAAACAAGGACCAGGGCTCACGAAAAACTGTCGACCGCATTTTCTTTGATAATAAACTGGCTACGCAAATGTCAAAAAGCTGGTTTTTCTTCGGGTCGTTAACCTTCGAGTCGCAGTTTGATAAAGGATATGTTTACAATAATAATGGCCCGTCGCTTTTAATATCAAGATTTATGGCGCCGGGTTATTTAACGGAGTCGGTCGGTTTTGAATATAAGCCGTCGCGCTTTGTTGACGTAAGGCTGGGTACAGGTACAGCGCGCCAAACCTTTTTAATTGACACCACGCTTTATCATAACCAGCCTGCGAACTATAATGTAAAAAGGGGGAAAAAGTTTAGAAACGACCTGGCTTTCCAGGTGGTAGCAACTTTTGTTAAAGACATTGCCAAAAACATGAATTTGAATACGCGTTATGCTTTATTTATCCCCTACGAAAAGCATATCTCATTTATAACACACAGAGTTGATGCCACGCTTGTGGCCCAGGTTAACCGGCTAATCCGCGTTTCCGTAGGCGGCACTTTCGTTTATGATAAAAGTGTAAACGGAAAGCCACAGGGCACCGAAGGAATGACATTAGGCATAGGATACAGGTTCCCGTACTAAGGGTTATTTCTCTTTTTCTTCAATTTCTGATAGTCGATATAATACAAGATCTTGATTGAGAAGTTATTGTTTTTAGGCTGATTTAGTGTGTTATTAAAATTGTTAAAATAACCATAGTTAGCCAGCGTGGTATTGCTTTGCGACGAGCTTTTCCAGGCCAGGCTAAGTTCGCTTCCCGGCGAGAATTGCCATTGATAGATCATGTCAATGTTCCATACATTATAATTCTGATCGTTGTTTTTGTTGAAGTTTGATGAGGTCAGGTCGGTCAGCTCGCCATTTTGAGCCAGGTCATAATATTGCAGCACATTTAGTTTTGACCAATAATGCCTTAACCTGAAAGACAGGCCCATTACGTTGTTAAATGTGTATTTGATATTGAAAATATTCTCGAGCGTTTGCACATTGCGGCGGGCAAATATAGGGTTACCGTTAAGCGTGTCTTTAGTTGAAAAACCAAGATTGTTATACCGCGGCGACCAGATCACATCCTGCCCGAAAGAAAAATTGTTGGTGATCCTTAAAGTATAAGTAGCTTCTGCATCGGCACCGCGGCCGCCCATTTTGTTGTAAACACGGTACCTGTAAAATATACCGCCATGTAACCGCAGGGATCTTGGGGAATTGTAGTTGGCACTTAAATTAGTTTCCTGCGGCGTGCGGAAAACCCGGCCGGCAACCCGCGGCTCATAAAAATCATTTCCCTCTAAATTGTGATTAAAGTTGATGTTACTCGACCATTTGTTTTTATAACTCAGGAAGGACCCGATAAAAATATTCAGGTTTTGATAAGTGGATGGCTCAGACCTGCTCGAATACAAAATGGTGCTGAATATTGACCACGAGTTAAAGATCTTGCCCGGCTTATAATCGCTCAATTGTAAATTGAGGGTATGATTTAAATAGTTGTTATTAAACAGGATGCCCAGGTCGTTCGGGTCATATTTATTGTCGACCCTGTCCTGGTAAACGTTCCACGTGAAATTGCCCAGCGTTTTGCCGCCACCAATTTCATAGTTAAACCCGGTTACTGTTGGCTTGTCTGCATAAAGCAAATTGCTCATCATACCATAGCCGGATATTTCGTAAGAGTTCTTTTTGTTTTTAAGGTCAAATACCACGCCGCTAACATTGGCGTCATAATCCCTGCCAAAGCGGGTAACGTTGGTATTGATCAGGGCGATATCTGAATTGTTTTTCAGGTTTTGGTCCAACACCAGGATGTTATAATTTGTAACCGGGGCGGTTTGCACCATTCGTTTATTGCCGGCAGCGTCTTCAATAACGGCATTTGCTGTATTGGTAACCGCGTTAAAAACCCCTATCCCCAAACCATTTGATAAGCGGCCTGATAATTTAGTAGCGTTAAGCAGTTTAGTTTCAGACGGGTTGCTTATTACTGTTTCGCCGGCTTTTAGGGTTGTAGCCGCAGTTCCATAATTAACCGGTTGCGCGCCAATGCGGCGGCTATAAAACAGATTGCCTTTGTTAAACAGCTCCGTTCCCTCGGTGAAGAAAGGGCGGTTCTCGGTATATTTAACTTCAAAAGGCGTTAGGTTAAGTACCTTGTTGTCTGACTGTACCTGGCCGAAATCGGGTATCAGCGTAACATCCAGCGTAAAGCTTTGGTTAATGCCATACTTAACATCCATACCGCCATTTACCGAGTTGGTGGTGTTTTTAACGCCCGGCGTATTGTATGGGTAATGATTTACATAGGTTGAAAAATAGGGATAAAACGCCAGGCGCAAAGGCGGGTCGATATTTCGTAAACCGGTTAAATGCCCTTCCTGGTTCATCAGGCCATTCTTCTTAGGGTCAAGTTCGTTCCAGAATAGTTGATTATTATCTGCCTGGCGGCGGCGCACAAAGTTTAGTCCCCAGGTTTGCACATCCTTTTTACCAAATCGCAGCGCCGAGTACGGGATCTTAAATTCGGCTGTCCAGCCATGGTCATCAACTTTAACCTTGCTTTCCCAAACGCCGTTCCAGGTATCGTCCTCGTTGCCGCCATTGCTGTATTTGGCATCGTATTGTACACCAGCAGCGGTGCTGTAAAAACCGGTACCGTTTAGGCCGTCTAAATAAGTGTCGAGTATTATTCCAATAAAGTCGTCGTTAGCTATCTGGTCCCTTGTGGTTAATTCGCGGGCCACACGGGCTGCCGATGTTTCGTACATTCTTGCGCCAACATATATGGCATTATTATCATAAACTATCTTTACCTCGGTACGCTCCTCGGGTTTCTCGTGGCGGCCGGCTACCGGGTTATTTTCAATAAAATCGGTAGCAAAGGGGACGTTTTTCCAGACGTCATCATCAAGTGATCCGTCAATTTTAGGAGCGGTTGTTACTTTTATAGCCTCCAGTTTTTTAACTGGTGCCTGCGCAAAAGCGCACATGGTTGTGCCGGTCAATAATACAGCAAATAAAAGTTTAGTCACGGGCAGTTAAAGTTAATCTCTTCTTTAAGACGGCAAGTTCAAAAAAACGTTACAGCCTTTTTGTTAAAGGATCGTTAAGTAAAGTTAAAAGATGTGAAACCGGTTGCCAAATCTGTAAGGTATAATTGCCGTAAAATCATACCTTTGTAACCGCAAAAAGATTAAATAAAGTACGACAACAACATGTTTGAAAATCTTTCGGATAAACTCGACAGGGCGTTTAAGGTCCTTAAAGGACAGGGATCCATTACAGAAATAAACGTGGCCGAAACCATGAAGGAGATCCGTAAGGCCCTCCTGGATGCCGACGTTAACTATAAAACAGCCAAATCATTTACAGACGATGTAAAGCAAAAGGCTATTGGCGCAAATGTATTAACCGCGGTTTCGCCGGGCCAGTTGTTAACCAAGTTAATGAACGACGAGCTGGCGGCCCTGATGGGCGGTACAGCTACCGAGCTTGACCTGAGCAAATCGCCAACCGTTATATTAATTGCAGGTTTGAATGGTGCGGGTAAAACAACCTTTACCGGCAAGCTGGCAAACTTTTTAAAAACACAGAAAAACAAAAAGCCGCTATTGGTTGCCGATGATATTTATCGCCCGGCGGCTATAACCCAATTGCAGGTTTTAGGCGAGCAGATCGGCGTACCGGTTTATGCTAATTTAGAGTCGAAGGACCCTATCGCGATAGCAAACGAAGGTATTGCTTATGCCAAACAGCACGGGCACAATGTGGTTATTATTGATACCGCCGGCCGCTTGTCTATAGACGAGGCCATGATGGTGGAGATTGAACAGGTAAAAGCTGCTGTTAACCCGCACGAGATATTGTTCGTTGTAGATTCGATGACGGGCCAGGATGCCGTTAACACCGCTAAAGTGTTTAACGATCGTTTGGACTTTACCGGCGTTGTGTTAACCAAACTGGATGGTGACACCCGTGGTGGTGCCGCGCTATCTATCAAGTCTGTAGTTAACAAGCCAATTAAATTTATTGGTACCGGCGAGAAGATGGAAGCTATTGACGTTTTCCACCCTGACCGCATGGCCAGCCGGATTTTGGGAATGGGCGACGTGGTATCTTTGGTTGAGCGTGCGCAAATGCAGTTTGACGAGAAGGAAGCTGCCGAGCTGCAAAAGAAGATCCGCAAAAATAAATTCGACTTTAACGATTTTTACAGCCAGATCCAGCAGATCAAAAAAATGGGTAACATGAAAGACCTGATGGGCATGATACCTGGCGTTGGTAAGATGATGAAGGACGTAGAGATCCAGGACGATGCTTTTAAAAACATCGAGGCCATAATCCAATCAATGACCCCGCACGAAAAAGAAAACCCGGACACCATTAACCAAAGCCGCCGTAGCCGTATAGCAAAAGGATCGGGTACCGAATTGGCCGAAGTAAACAAGCTGATCAAACAGTTTGAAGATATGCGTAAGGTGATGAAACAAATGAGCAATCCTGCCGCTATGGCAAGCATGATGAAAAGGATGCCGAGGTAAACAGAAGTTGATGGATTTATAATTACAGCATATTTTACCTCGCAAGTTGACAGGTTGTTTAAAAGAATTGTATTATGGGAGAAGTAATTATAACGGATATTATGAAGGCGCTTAAGGCAGTTAGTCATAGTAACGCCCATGATGTAAATATTAGATATGACAAAGAAGCCGATGTAATGTATGTTAGCTTTGGTGCACCAGTACCTGCCGATGATACAGAATTAGGGGAAGATGATGTTTTATATCGATATAAAGACGGTGAAGTAGTGGGTCTTACCGTTACTCATTTCAGTGAGCGGTAAACTAAAGGATCTCAAAGCGGGAAAATATTATAGCGGCCAAAAGCCGCTTTTTTATTTACAAACAAAATAGCTTATAATTACGTAAGATAATAAAGCTATGAACAAATTGAGATTATACTTTATTGCAGCATTAACATTGGCTAACCTTGCTGCCAATGCCCAATCGCCGGGCGCGGCAATTGATGTACAGCATTATGGCTTCCACATCAATTTAAACGACGAAAACAACAATATTAAAGGCAGGGCCGAGATGGTAGTTAAGTTTTTAACTACCCCCGGGTCATTTCATATCAACCTTGTAAAAAAAGCGGCAAACGGCAAAGGTATGAATGTAAGCCGGGTGTTGGAGAATGGTAAGGCTGTCCGCTTTCAGCAGGATAGCGATGTGGTGAACATCAACACCAAAGCATTAGTAAATACTACCAAAACCTATACCATTACTTATGAAGGTGTCCCTGCCGATGGCCTGATCATATCAACCAATAAGTTTGGCCACCGTACATTTTTTGGAGATAACTGGCCGAACAGGGCGCATAACTGGCTCCCTTGTGTAGATGAGCCTGCTGATAAAGCTTCTGTAGATTTTACCGTTACCGCGCCCGATCATTACCAGGTTGTAGCCAACGGGTTAAAAATTAGTGAAGCAGCCCTACCGGGCCAGCTTAAAGTAACCCATTGGCAGGAAACAGCCCCGCTATCAACCAAAATAATGGTTATCGGCGTCGCCGACTTTGCGATAGATCATCCCAAAGATGTTGACGACATCCCGGTTTATACCTATGTATTTCCTGAAAGCGCCAACATTGGCTTTAAAAGCTATGCGGTAGCCGGCGAGATATTGCCGTTTTACATTAAACATATTGGCCCGTATAGCTATAAAAAACTGGCTAACGTACAATCAAAAACAATATTTGGTGGCATGGAAAATGCCGGGGCAATATTTTACTTCGAGGATTCGCCACAAAGTAAAGGCATTGAAGAGCTAATGGCGCATGAGATTGCCCACCAATGGTTTGGCGATTCGGCCAGCGAGAAAGACTTTCATCACCTATGGTTAAGCGAGGGCTTTGCTACTTATTTAACCCATTACTACCTTGAAAGTAAATACGGAATAGACACGCTAAAAAAACGCCTGACCGATGAACGGACCCAGGTAATAAAGTTTGAAAAGAAACGCTATACCCCGGTTGTTGATACGGCTGTAAAAGACAAGTATATGCAATTGCTTAACGCAAATAGCTACCAAAAAGGCGGTTGGACATTACATATGCTGCGTCGCAAACTGGGCGATGGCGCCTTTTGGAAAGGCATTAACACCTACTATCTGAAATACCAAAACAGCAATGCCAACACTACCGATTTCCGCGAAGTGATGGAACAGATAAGCGGGCAGGACCTGAAAGTGTTTTTCAAACAATGGCTGAATACCGCCGGCCACCCCGACGTAGCGGTTAGCTGGAAATACGACACCAAGACGCATGTGGTAGATGTAAAGGTAGACCAAAAGCAGAAAGACCGGTATGTGTTCCCGTTAGAGATCGCTATTGACGGCAAGCTGCAAACAATAAACATGACTGGTCAGTCTACAGTCCTGCATATAGCCGCGGGTAAAAAGTTGCCGGTTATTGAGGTTGACCCGAATGTGAATTTGCTGGCGAGTTTTACTATCACAGGCAATTAAATTTTTAAACCGCCAATAAATCAGGATATTAGTATAGTTATGAGAAAATCTGTACTGATCATTTGTCTGCTGATTATTCAAACAGCCACTTTCGCGCAATTCACAGTTAGCCCCGATAAACATTATATCCTAAAAGACAATAAACCATTCTTTTGGATGGGCGATACCGCCTGGGAGTTATTCCATAGGCTAAACCGGGAGGACGCCGACTTTTACCTGAAGCACCGCGGCGAACAGGGTTTCACCGTAATTCAGGCTGTCGCGCTGGCAGAGTTTGATGGATTGAATAAACCCAACACCTACGGCGAAAAGCCGTTGATCAACAATGACCCGGCAACGCCTAACGAAAACTATTTTAAGCATGTGGATTACATTATTGACAAAGCTGCTGCTTATAATCTCACCATTGCACTTTTGCCAACCTGGGGCGATAAAATAAATAAAAGCTCATGGGGCATAGGCCCTGAGATCTTCAACGCCAATAACGCCGCTGTATATGCCGAATGGCTGGCCAAACGGTATAAGGATAAGAAGAATATTATTTGGGTATTAGGAGGCGACCGCGACCCGCGTGGCGATGCCGATATTGCTATATGGCGCGCGATGGGTTTGGCCATAAAGAAAGTAACCAATAACAAAGCGCTGATAACTTATCATTGCCAGCCTAACGAGTTTGGGTCGGCGCAATGGTTCAGGAACGAGACCTGGTTTGATTTCAATATGTTTCAAAACGGCCATTGCAGGGATAATAACAATTATCAAAAGATATTTAATGCCTATAGCGCCCTGCCGCTTAAACCGGTAATTGACGGCGAACCGCTTTATGAAGACCACCCAATTTGTTTTAACGCTGCCGACCTAGGGACATCAAGCGCTTACGATGTGCGACATTATGCTTATACCGATCTGTTTGCGGGGGCATTTGGGCACACGTATGGTTGTCACGATATCTGGCAGATGTATTCGCCGGCTAACGAGCCGGTAAATGGCCCGCATTTTTATTGGAACAAAGCGATAGACCTGCCGGGGGCTAAACAAATGCTGTTTGTAAAAAGGCTGATGGAGTCGCACCCCATGCTGGACCGCGTGCCCGACCAAAGCCTGATCATTGAAAGCGATCTGCCGCCAACGGCACGCATCCAGGCAACCCGCGGAAAGGACTATGCCTTTATTTATTCATCAGAAGGAAAACCTTTTACCGTAGTAATGGGCAAAATAACCGGCGAAAAAGTTAAAGCAACCTGGTTCGATCCGCGCACCGGCAAAACCACCCCGGCAGGCGAAGCGGATAATACCGGCACCAAAAAATATACACCGCCAAAGTCGGGCTACGGGAATGATTGGGTTTTGGTGATTGACGACGCTTCGAAAAATTATAAGTTATAATAGGAAAATCTATATCTTACGCTATTAAACTTTTATCATAGTGTTAGTTAAAACATTCGGCAGCGCCGTTTACGGTATCGAGGCCATAACAATTACAATTGAGGTTAATATAAGCGGCGGCAATATCTATTATTCGATAGTTGGCCTGCCGGATAATGCTGTGCGCGAATCCTGGCAAAGGATAGAGTCAGCCTTAACCACTAATAGTTTCCGGATGCCCCGCCAGCGCATTATTGTAAATATGGCACCTGCAGATATTAAAAAAGAAGGGTCATCTTACGATCTGACCATTGCGACAGCCATACTTGCGGCCTCCGGGCAAATTAACTCGGAAGAGCTGGACAAATATTTAATAATGGGCGAACTGTCGCTTGACGGGGGCTTACAGCCAATAAAGGGGGCGCTTTCTATAGCCATACAGGCCCGAAAGGATGGCTTCAAAGGGTTTATCCTGCCCAAACAAAACGCCCGCGAGGCTGCCATTGTTAATGACCTGGATGTTTATGGTGTAGAGAGTATAAAAGAAGTGGCCGGTTTCTTTAATGGCGATATGGAGTTAACCAGGGAAGAAGTAAACACCCGCGAGGAGTTCTATAACAGCCTTTGCAACTACGATAGCGACTTTAGCGAGGTGAGAGGACAGGAAAATATTAAACGCGCTTTAGAGATAGCCGCAGCAGGCGGGCATAATGTGATATTGATCGGTCCGCCGGGCGCAGGTAAAACTATGTTGGCGCGCAGGTTGCCGTCTATACTACCGCCGCTTAGTTTATACGAATCATTAGAAACCACCAAGATCCATTCGGTAGCGGGTAAGTTATCTGCGGCTGACGCGTTGGTTACTATCCGTCCGTTCAGATCCCCCCATCATACGATATCGGATGTCGCCTTAGTTGGTGGCGGAGGTAACCCGCAACCCGGCGAGATCTCGCTGGCGCATAATGGTGTTTTGTTCCTTGATGAGTTGCCCGAATTTAAACGCAGTGCCTTAGAGGTTATGCGCCAACCGCTTGAAGAGCGTAAAGTAACTATATCACGCGCTAAGTTTACGGTTGATTACCCGAGTAGCTTTATGTTAGTCGCTTCCATGAATCCATGTCCTTGCGGGTATTATAACCACCCCGAGAAGGAATGCATCTGCCCGCCGGGGATGGTGCAGAAATATTTGAGCAAGATCTCTGGTCCGTTGTTAGATCGTATAGACCTGCATGTGGAAGTAACCCCGGTAAATTTTAGCGAGCTGGCATCTGACAGATTAGCCGAAAAAAGTGAAAATATCCGCGAACGCGTAATAAAAGCACGGGAAATACAAATAGCCCGCTTTGGTGCAAAACCCGATTTACACGCCAATGCGCAAATGAGCCCAAAGATGGTCCGCGACCTGTGTAAGATCAGCGAAGCCGGGCAAAACCTGCTTAAAAAAGCAATGGAAAAGCTGGGGCTATCTGCGAGAGCTTACGACCGCATCCTCAAAGTATCGCGCACTATAGCCGACCTTGCCGGAAGTGAGGAAATACTTATTGAACATTTAGCGGAAGCTATACAGTTTAGGAGTTTGGACAGAGAAGGTTGGGCGGGGTAAGAAGCAACTATAAATCTTTAATAACAAAAAAGCGTCCCGAGATAATCGGGACGCTTTTTTGTTATATCTAATATTTTTTAGATCTCGGTAACCTCGCCGGTTGTAAGGTTGTACGAGTAATTTGTAGTTACACCGTTATAATTTACAGTCATTTTAGCCTTATGGTCGCCCAGGAAGGTTATCGTTCCCCAAAAGCCACCGGTTACAGGGGTTCCTCCTACTTCAAGGTAAGTTATGTTTGATACGAAAGTGGCATTACCGCCGGTAATGTCAGGCGATGCGCCGGCAACATTTATCTGGAGGTTATTTAGCGAATACTTGGTATCATTATAGTTGTAATTAGTAGTTGCATGTGAAGATGCATTAATATTTGACTGACGGAAAGATGTGCCGATAGTGCCCCACATAGCAACTACGCTAAAATCAGCGCTGTTATTAATTACAGTATAGTTTTGACCGGTCGCGTATTTATTTAACACGGTTGGGCTTTTATCTGTATAGGTAATGCTGTCAGACAGGGTATAGCCATCTAATGCGCTGCTGCTGCAGGTATAAGTAAATTTGTACTTGCTATCTACAGTAGTAGTGGTATCGGTATGCAGAAAATCAAAGTATAAAGCGGTATCTATCGTCATACCACAGTATGGTGTGACAGTATTAACCCTACGGCCGCCTTTCGGGGCAGCAGTAATAGCTGACGGGGCTTTTATACCACTGCCAATATTAGCACCGCCATATGTACCTGTTAATGATTTATAAAGGTTTGTTGCAATTTGTTTGCTTATAGCAAGCGTTTGTGCCGAATTCTTATTTGTAGACGGCGCAGGCTCATTTAAAGACTTGCTGCAGCCGCTGTAAATTAAAACAGCAGTAAGCGCAGCTAAAGTAATTTTTAATGTTGATCTCATATTAAATATTCTTTGGTAGAAGATATAGGCTAATTATTGGTCAAAAAGAGAGCCAACCGCATTTTAACTATAATATCTAACCGCAGATGTTATCCACCGCAAAAAACCGGGGAATGTTGTGGATTTTTATCCACAATATGTGGAATGCGTTTTACCCTTCTGTTACAACCCCGGTAAGCATATTAACAGTGTATGCTTTGGTGTCGTTACCAACGGTGATAGAAACTTTAGCTGTATGATTACCAATAAAGGTAATAGTGCCGCTAAAAGAACCAAAATAGCCATCAGGAGGGGTTGTGGGATCAAGGTTGGCGACCTGTGCATAAAAGTTAGCCGTGCCCTCTGTTACATCTGCCAGGCCCGAGCTTACGTCAACCTTAACGTTGTGTAGCCCATACTGACTATCTAAGTTATGGTATTGGGTGGTCACGGCCCCTGCAAGCACACTTGTGTGGAATGAATTATTGATATAACCTTCTACAGACGATGTTTTGTAAGTCGCATCAAGCGCTTTTACAAAGTAACTTTGGCTTATACTGAAAACATTGTTAAATGTTGAACTGCTCTCTGTATTTGTTACCGTATCAGAAAGCAAATAACTATCTAATATACTGGCAGAACAGCCGAAAGTAAATTTAAAATGACCACCAAAAACTCTGCTTGTATCGCCGCTTTGCGTGTGGTTGCTATAAGTTGTATCAATTACATAACCGCAAAATGGAGTAACACTGTTAATGCGCGGACCTTTGCTGTATGGCGAAAGGCTTGCCGGCACTTTTATACCGTCGTTAATATTGGCGCCGCCGTATTTGCCTGACAATGAATTATATAAGCCTAAAGCCAATTGCTTGCTTAGAGTGGCAGTGTTTGTTGTATTTGTTGCTGATGTCTGGCTTTTTGTACAGGCAGTATAAGCGAATGCTACTACTACCAGTAGTGCCAAAACAGTTTTAAATGCAGGTTTCATTAGTTGCGATAAGTTGTTAATACCCTGCAAATTAAATCAATAAAACCAAACCAACAAAAAAAATTATCTTTTAATATAAATATATTACCTCGTTGTCAAATATTTACCCATTAAAAATAGCATTTGCGTGTAGGATCATTAAACCTTGAACGCGAGCTGTTGTTGTTTTTTAACATGATACCCAATGACAGCTCGTGCGAGCCATAACCTAAAGCACCTATTTTGTTAAGCGAATAATCAAACGCGTAACCAATCCGCACGTTTTCGGTAGCAAAAAACTCAACAACAGCAACAATTGCGCTTGATGTTGGTAAGTTGGCCTGCAGGTTGGGTTTATGATAAAGCGGGATAGACGAACGGTAAGTTGTCCCCAGCCAAAGCCGCTCATTCAACAATAAAAAAACGTTAGCATCCATACTGGTTGGTACAGTAGGGCTGTCTTTTATCAGGATGGATGGTTTTATTTTGGTATCGTTATTTAAATCAAATATGGCACCCATAGTAAAATACTCGTGGGGTTTAGGTACGGGTACACCTAAAGCGTTGGCGTTTGCCGTAGTATTCATGTATTGCGGTATCAAATTATCAATGGATGCCCCTATAAAATAATCATCATTGGTATACAAAAATCCCAGGCGCGCATCGGGCGACAAAAAGCTATGATAACCCGTAGGGATATAATTATCACCACTTTGCAACGGATTTAGTTTATTACCATCAATACCGGCTTGTACAAAACCTAAGCCCAGGCCAAAGGCCAGCCTTGAGTTTTCATCATCGCCTATTTGTATGCGATAAGCATAATTGGTATAAAAGGCTACATTGCTTTGTGCGCCCAATTGGTCGTGCTGTAGCAGCAGGCCCAACCCAACCTTATCATGAGCTACCGAACCATCGGCAGCAAGCGAGCCTGTTTGTGGTGCGCCGGTTAACCCCGTCCACTGTGAGCGGAAAAAGCTATTAACATAAAAATCGCTCTTATAGCCGGCATAAGCCGGGTTAATATATAAGCCATTAAAAACGTATTGGCTAAATTGCGCGTCCTGCTGTGCTTTCGCTGTAATAAACGATGCTAATAAAATAAATAATACAACTGTCTTTTTCATCATATCCTTGTCCTTAACAGGGTTAAATAACCTTTATAAGTATCCCACACCCCGGCCTTATTCTTTGCTTTTAGCACATAATAATAAGTGCCCTCTGCAAGGCCGGAGCCATCCCAATCATTCTTGTAATTTGTTTTTTGATATACCGTGTTGCCCCACCTGTTTATTATAGTTAATTCGGTGTCAGAGTAGGTTTCTAATCCGGGTATCACAAACGTATCGTTCACGCCATCGCCATTAGGCGTAAACACATTTGATATCACCAGCGGATAAATCTGCTGAACGGTTTGGTCGACATTGTTAGCCATAATAGGGTCAAGCTCTTTACCTTTAATATTTACAGTGCTTTCAACCTTCCCTGCTGACAGTACCTTGACCGCTACTACCAGGTTAATCGGGTCGTTTTCCTTCACTTCATTAAGCAACCAGGTTATTTTATGTGTGTCAGGGTTGTAGGTTACTATGCCTTTGTCATAAGGTTGAGGCACGTAAACCAGGTTAGCCGGGACAACATAGCTTACCTGTACACGGGTACCGGTAATCGGGCTATTATTGTTAGCGGTTAGTACATAGGCAAAAATATCGCCCGGCGCTGCACGGATATTTGTTGATTTAATATTAACCATCAAATCAACCACCGTATCCGGTTTGGTAATCTGGTTAACAACAATGCGTACACCATCGGCCATTACAGACGGGCAGCCTTCGGCATTAAAAGCTGTAACTGAATAAATGCCAGCTGTATTAGCTGTATAATCTTTTGATATGGCTCCGCTTATTTTCACTCCGTCTTTATACCATTGGTAAGCAGCAGCATGGTCGGCACTTCCGTGTAGAACAATAGTCGCCCCTTCGTTGATATTAAAAGTGGTATACCCGCTCTGGGTTTGGGCATAAGCCTCACTTTTAATTATCAACAATGCGCATATAACTATTATTCTACACAAATGCCTCATCACGATCGCTGCACGCTATTGTTTTTAGTTAGCTGTTATCGCTGGTTTGGTTGGCAACGGCGTAATATCAATATCTTTTGTTCCTGTAGCCGCGCAGGTTGAATTAAGCGCATAGCTTGTTTTAACACCAAAGGTTACAGTAGCCGCCGTAGTTTCGTTAGTTACAGTGTAAGTACTTGATGTTGCGCCTGGTATATCAACTCCGCCTCTGGTCCACTGGTAGTTAATGGTATAACCTGTTGCCGGTGTAACATTAGCTGTTAACACAGTGGAGTTACTTGCTACAGCACACATTGAGCTGGTTGGCGTTGTTATATTAACAGATAGTTGTGGTAACACATAAATTTGCAATGGATCAGACAGAGGCGACGTACAACCATTGGCATTTTCGGTAACAACCTGGTAGGTATAGTAACCGGCTGCGCCCGATGTTTCGGTGTAGGTTCTGCCGGTTTGGGTTGTTACTTCTTGTCTAACACCACTTGCGTCAATTTTATACCAATGGTATTTGGCAAAGTCGACACCGTTATCCTGCGGTCCTGACAAGGAAATAGTAGAACCGTAACATAATACTTTGGCAACAGCGCCGGCTGTAGCTGGCGGCGGTGTTGTGGCGTCACTTGGCCCGGCAATTTGTGCCGACGCAACAAACGTAACCATTGATAGTAGCAAGACCAGAATAAGAGGGATAGTCAGGGATCTTTTTTTCATGATTTTATTTATTTAGTTTGGTAGTTATTGGGTTAATTATGGTTAATAGGTTAATTTTTATAATGTTGTTATACCCGGCTTTACCGGGTTTGGGTTTACTGTAATGGTTGCCTGTACCGGCGACGACGTGCAGCCGGTTACCTTGTTTTGTTCTGTTATTGTATAATTGCCGCTTAAGCTTACCGTAGGGTTAGTTATGGTATTGCCATTGCTGTCTTTAAAAACATAGTTGTAAGTATTAGTGTCGTACCCTGCTATGGCCTGGGTTAAATTATAGCTGCCGCATGCCGCATATGGCCCGGTCAGGGTTAAAACAGGTATTGGGTTAAGCACCACGTGAACATTTCGGCGGTAAACAGGCGCAAATACTATATCATCAACTGCGAAATCGTTACCGCTGGCAATAATATTTTGATTAACCAGGGCTATTGGAAAAGTGCCACCACTAGTAGATGTCCAGGTGGTGGTAAAGTATTGCCAGCTGCCTGTAGTAGCCGATGGAGTGATAGTGCTGCCCAGCGGGCTGCCATTTATTGAAAACTGTAACTGCGCAGGGTTTCCAGGGTTTGCCGAAGTAACCCATACAGAAAAAACATAATCGGTATTGGCTAATACTGTAATATTTTGTGTCCACACTGTAGTATTAGCAGTTGCCGACCCGTTAACTATCAGCATATCTCTTTTGCTTGCCGGGCTGTTACCGGTGTGGTCTTTAAAGGAGTCAAACCCATCATGAAGCACGTTGGGGTTGGTATAAACACTATAGGTGCCTTCCCCGTATAATGCGTTTTGATTACCGTTCTTGGCTACATAAGTGTAAGAACTTGTAAATCCGCTGTTGCCACTGGTGAAGTCGCCATTGGTTACCACGTTGGTGCCGGTAAGCTGCCACCAGTAATCGCCGGAGGCGTTAACTGTTAGTGATGTGCCGGTTGTACCGTCGTTCCAGATAGGATTTGAATATCCGGCTACGGTGCCCGAGGTCAATGTTGTGCTTGAGCCACAAAGTATTACGGTGTCAGTAAGGGGTGTTACTAATTTAAATGATGATTTAAATTGGGTAAAAGAAAGCCCGGCTACCCCTACCAGGAGAAAGCATAATAATAAACTTGACTTTCGGGGCAATATTACACGCACAATAATCAACCATGTTTTTTTAATTAACAGGCAAGGCGTTTTACGTAAATTGCTCTGTTAGTGTTACAACCGGTAAACGTTTGCCGCCAAAAATTTCTTTTTACTCAAATAATTTAGTTGGAACGTTAGCAAAAAAAACAGGCGGGGAAGAATGGGTATGTCAAAACAAAACCCATAATGTATTGATTATGAGACAACTATTTGCTATAAAAGTTAACGATTGTTATTAATATTTGTTAATAACTACGCCGTGTCGTTTTAGTGTCAAAAACAGTTATAACTAAAATTTAACCGGCAATATTAACTCTGGGTTAATATTGCCGGTTAAAGTGTTATTATTTGTAAAATAACAAGACCTTAAAAATTACAGATAAAGTAATATTTTTATAGCCAATGCCATCAACCCAATATTTAAAAAAGATAAGGCCGGTACAGTTAATAGCTGTTATATTTTTTACGGTATCCGGTGGTCCGTATGGATTGGAGCCATTGTTGGAGTATGCAGGGCAGCATGGCGCATTACTGATATTGTTGATAACGCCATTACTGTGGGATGTGCCTGCTATTTTTACAGTACTGGAGCTAAACAGCATGATGCCCGTAACCGGCGGCTATTATAAATGGGTTAAATATGCTTTAGGTACCCGCTGGGGTTTTTTTGAAGGTTGGTGGACCTGGCTTTACACCTTTGTTGACCTGGCTATATACCCGGTATTATTTGTTGAGTACGCGTCCTTTTTCTTTCCCGATCTGCAAGCTTACAAAGTGCCGGTATGCCTGGTAATTATATGGGCTTCGGCAGGGTTAAATATATTGGGAATAGTGCCAGTTGGTAAAGTGTCGTTGTTCCTGGGTGCTGCTGTATTAACACCTGTTTTGATCCTTTTTGGCCTGGCTTTCTATCATCATACCGGCGGACTGACTATCCAGTCGCCTTCCTTAAAAGATGTAGCTTTTCCATCATTGGGTATGGCTTTGTATACGGTAATGTGGAATTGCCTGGGTTGGGACAACACCACTACCTATGCCGAAGAAGTTGAAAAACCCGTGCGCTCTTACCTGGTATCTATGTTCATTGCCTTTGTTTTGGTAATTGTTATTTATTTCCTGGTGATATGGGTAGCGCAATTATCGGGCATTAGTCCGGCGGTTTTAACCGAGCAAGGGTTCCCGGCTGTAGGCACTATAATTGGCGGGCAATGGCTGGGCGCGTTACTGGCCTTGGGTGGCATGGCAAGCACCCTGGGGATTTATGCAGCGGTGCTATTATCCGTATCGCGTGTGCCGCAGGTGATGTCGGAAGATAGCCTTTTGCCGGCGCGTTTAAATAAGCTGCACGCTCGTTTTCAAACACCTTATGTTTCAATTATCATCTGTTCGGTTATTGTAAGCCTGATGATATTATGGACCTTTGCCGATCTGTTAATAATTGACGTTACGGTTTATGGCGCAGGCTTATCGTTAGAATATATCGCACTGATCAAACTCCGCATTAGCGAACCCGATACCGTCCGCCCGTTTAAGATCCCATTAAACATTACCGGCTTATGCTTATTGTTGTTGCTGCCCGCTTCTGTTTATTTCATAGCCTTGGGCGGCGCGTTTTCTTCATCCGCAGAAACAATTAAGCCCGCTGTTTTTGCCATTTGCGCCCTAATGAGTGCCGAGGTTGCCTGGCGCTTGCTGGGGCTGCGAAAGTTGTTTACGCGCTAACGGTTGTACTAAAAATTAGTCAATACTTGCGGCTTAGCCCGATGCTGATTTTTCCTGCGTGTTAAAAAAATGTTTCTGAAGTTGTTAACGGGGGCATTTATGGGTTAATTATAGCTTTATCTTTCTGTTGGCATTGGCTTTGCCTTGTTGTTTGTATACAAGATAAAACAACATGAAAGCAATTAGAAACAGTATTATAGCCGTTGCCCTTACATTTAGCCTGTTTGGCACGGGATGCAGTTCGTTAAATAAAACTCAAAAAGGGGCAGCCATAGGTGCAGGTGCCGGCGGTGTAGTGGGTGCCTTAATTGGGCGTAGTGCGGGTAATACTGCATTAGGAGCCATAATTGGCGGTGCTGTGGGTGGTACAGCCGGTGCGGTGATAGGCCATAAAATGGATAAACAAGCTGCCGAAATTAAACAAACCGTACCGGGCGCTACAGTGGTAAGACAAGGTGAGGGTATTTTGGTAAAATTTGACTCAGGTATATTATTTGATGTTGATAAGGCCAACTTAAAACCGGCTGCACAATCAAATTTGCATAACCTGTCGGCATCATTGCAAAACAATCCGCAAACCAATATTACTATAATTGGCCATACTGATAATACCGGTACTGCCGATCATAATATGGATCTTTCCATTCGCCGTGCAGAATCTGTACGCAGTTTTATAGCTGCCGATAATGTTAGTACATCGCGTTTAGCCACAAGCGGTAAAGGCGCCACAGAGCCAATAGCCGATAATACTACAGCCGATGGCCGTGCGCAAAACCGCAGGGTTGAAATAGCCATTGTAGCAAACGAGCAAATGAAGAAACAAGCCGCGCAAGGCAATTAAAATATTACCTATACAGTTTTTTTACGAAACCCTGCCTGTTATGGCGGGGTTTTGTTTTTAAGGAACAGTCCAAATTTCTATCCCTAAGACGGATAATGCGCTGTTAAATAACCAATTAACAACAATTTAACATTTTGCCTATTGCATTTCATATAAGTTAAGTTTAGCTTTGTGGCATGATTAAAAGATTAACCACGCTTTTTTTAACAAAGGTATATATCATTACCGTGTTAGGCTTTGCGCTTAATCTTCATTATTGTGGCGATGTATTAGCTTCTGTAAAAGTTAATGGCCCTGCAAAAAGCTGCAAGCCTGTTGCGGTTAAAAAAATGAAATGCTGCAGCGATAAGCTGGTCGACGTTAAAGTTAAAGACGCTCATCAAGGCGAATCGCAGTCGTTACTTTCTAAAATATTTGCATTTGAGCTGCCCGAAATTTCTTTTGGCGATTATTTCTTATCGGCACAAAAAGAACTTTTACAAAAACTTTCAGGCAGCGACCCCCCTGCTCCCCCGCCGGCATCTTCCGGCAAGGCGGCACAGTATATTAAAAACTGTAGCCTTCGTATTTGATATTAATTGATCATTCTGCACCGTGGTAAAACCTACCCGTGTTATTTTTTTACGATCAATTTTATTCAAAATGAAAACATTTAAAATATTTATAGCCATTTTGGCTTTAACAGCTACTGCTGCTAAAGCCCAATTTATTAAAGCCGAACTGCAAGTTAACGGCCTTACCTGTTCGCTTTGCTCAAAAGCGACAGAAAAATCGTTAAGAACCCTTGATTTTATCGGGGATATTAAAGTGGATCTTAATCGGAATATCTTTTTATTGACCTTTAAAAAAGAAGCTTCAGTAAATCTGGACCAGATAAGTAAGAAGGTAGAGAACGCCGGGTTTTTTGTAAATAACCTAAAAGCCACATTTAATTTTGACAATGTAAAAGTGCTCAATAACTACTTTAGTTATACCGGCAATACTTATCATTTGATAAACGCAGGTAATAAGGCACTTAGCGGTCCGGTAGTCTTTACCGTTGTAGATAAAGGATTTGCCCCGGCGTCGGTGTATAAAAAGTACAATACAGTAGCCGGCGATAACAGAACGGGAAAAGTTTATAAGGTAATAATATAACGCTGCTTACCATGAAGCAGATTTTAACGGTCATTTGCGTAATGGCTTTTACTTGCCCCGTATTTTCGCAAGAGTTATATATCAATACCGAGCCTGCCAGCAATATGGCTACGCATTCGCTTGGTATACGGCTTGAAAACCAGGGATATTTTAGTCCGGGCTATAAAAACCGAACTACCTTAGAAATGATGTATGGCGCCAGTAGGAATATAATGGTCCACGGTAGTTTGTACCGGTCAAACTATTATCAAAACGATCAACATTTTGAAGGAGGAAGTGTTTATTTAAAATATCGCTTCTTGTCTGTTGATTCAGTTCAGAAACACTTTCGCGGGGCCTTTTTTGTAAAGGCGGCAAGTATTAGTAACCGGCTGCCCAACCAGGAAATATCTTTAGAAGGCGAAAACACCGGTGTACAGGGCGGTGTAGTATTTACTAAACTTATGCACAAGCTTGCACTTTCCGGCTCGGCAGGTTATTTGCATGCTTTTGATAATAAGGGCGGAAATAAATTACCGATTGCTAATTCAAGTAGTGCTATTAGTTATAGTTTATCTGCCGGTTATTTGCTTTTACCTAAAGTTTACCAAAACTATAACCAGGTAAACCTTAACCTATATGCCGAAATATTGGGTAAAACAAATCCGGGCTATGGCCAGAGCTACCTGGATGCTGCGCCGGGCGTACAGTTGATATTTAATAGTTTGGTAAGGGTTGATTTTTCTTATCATACACCATTATACAATCATATGGTACGCACAAGTAACAACACTTATTTGGTAAGAGTTGAATATAATTTATTTAATATTTTTTAATCAAACATCAATGAAAACATACTATATAATTGCAGCAATTATGCTGTTAGGAGTCATATCATCTTCGGCACAAAACATGAAAATGGGTAGTGACACCACAAAAAAGCCCAAACGCCATACCCACATGATGAACGGCGTTGAAATGGACGACGATATGATGAAAATGGATATGGGAAAATCCATGAAAATGACCAGCCAGTTCTCGCTCGACCTGCCCATGAATCGCGATGGATCTGGTACATCATGGCTGCCTGATGAGTCGCCGATGTACGCTTACATGATCCATGGTAAAAAATGGATGACCATGGTACACGGCAATTTTTTTGCGCGATATAATAACCAATCGGGCCCACGCGGTGGCTCAAAGTTTGATGTGCCTAATATGATAATGGGTATGACGCAAACTAAGGTTGGGAGCAACGGTTTGTTCAGCATCAACACCATGTTCTCGCTTGATCCATTTTTAATTGGTGCAGCTGGATATCCGTTACTATACCAAACCGGTGAATCTTACAAAGGCAATAAACTTGTCGACCGCCAGCACCCACATGATCTGTTTGCCGAATTGGTTGTTGCTTACACACAACGCGTAGCTAAAAATTCCGATGTTTCTATTTCATTTGGCTATCCAGGCGAACCGGCATTGGGCCCGCCGGTGTTTATGCATCGTTTATCAGGTATGAACAACCCAAACGCTCCGCTGGGCCACCATTACCAGGATGCCACCCACATTGCCTTTGGCGTCACAACTTTGGGCTTTAGGTATAAAGATATCAAGTTAGAGGGTTCAACCTTCACGGGCCGCGAACCGGATGAGTTCAGATACAATTTTGATAAACTGAATTTGGATAGCTACTCGCTTCGCTTGTCTTACAATCCTTCAAAACAATGGGCACTGCAAGTGTCTGATGGATGGATCCATAGTCCCGAAGAAGCCGAACCAACGCAAAATGTTAACCGCTTTACCGCATCGGCTATACATACCAAAATGCTGGGCGACGATAGTTATGTTGCCACGACACTTGTTTACGGGCAAAACCATTACTCGGACAATGGAAAAACACAGCCATCTATTTTGTTAGAGAACAGCCTGCAGCTTAATCGCGCCGCCATTTATGGCCGGTATGAGTTTGTGCAAAAGGATGCGGAGGAGTTGGATATGCATACTGCCTTCCCAACCAACCCAAACTTTAATATCCATGCGCTAACACTGGGCACAAACTACAGGTTAGGTTCTGCAAAAAACACCGACCTGACTTTAGGCATACAGGGCACTTTAAACGTATCGCCATCGGCATTGAAAAGTTACTATGGATCCGCGCCTACCGGATTCCAGGTTTATCTGCGCATCAATCCGTCAATGATGAAAATGGGGCATGATATGATGGATATGTAGGCAAATCCACCTTAAATTAAGGCGGCGCCAATGTAACAGGGAAACATTTTAACAATCCTAACGTTTGTATCCATACAATTTAGTTTAGTTTTGATAAAAAATCTTTGATGCGTCGCCTTAATCCTAAATACATCCGCCTGGCGGGAATAATTGCTGCTTCCTTACTTGTTGTACTGCTTATATCAGGGTTTATTGCCTATAATAAACGCGAGGCTATTTTACAAAGCCAGATAGCCAAAGCTAAAGCCAAAGCCAAAAGCCTTTATCATTTAGATCTTCAAATAGCTTCGGCTCATTTTACAGGGTTTACTACTGTTACCTGTGAAAATATTACCATCGTACCTGAAAATCGCGACAGTTTATTAAACATTAAACACTTTGATGTAAGAATAAAACTGTTGCCGTTATTGTTTGGCAATATCAAGCTGGCAAATGTCGACCTGCTTAACGCACATTTAAACCTCACGGATATAAAAGGGGTTAAAAACTTCGACTTCCTGTTTAAAAAGAAGAAGGACTCCGTACAAACGCACACTAAGGTCGACCTTAGTGTGTTGGCAAATAACCTTATTAAACAGGTGCTTTATAAGATCCCGGATAATTTAACGGTTGATAATTTCCTTATATCATTCACCAACGACAGCACTCAGCTAAAGCTGCTTACCCAAACCGCAAAAATTGATGATGGCGACCTTATATCAACCATAAAAATAAACGATACTGTTGCTACCTGGCATTTTGCCGGCACTATGCACCCAAGCGACAAAGAGATAGATGTAAAGCTTTATGCCGAAAAAGGGAAGGTTGAAATACCATTTATTGAAAAACGTTTCCATGCCCGCGTCAACTTCGATAACCTTACCATCAAGCTAAATAACGTTAAACATAGCAATGGCGAAACGCAGATAGAAACTTATTGCAGCGCCCATAACCTACTGGTGAATCAACCTGGATTGGCCGCTAATGATATTATTGTACAGGATGGTTCAATCGCCGCTAATGTTTTTGTGGGGACCAATTATATATCGCTGGATAGCTCGTCGGTGATTCATTTGAAGAAAATGAGCGCGCATCCGTTTGTTAAATACACGCTTAGCCCGGTAAAAACCTACGAGGTTAGGATAAATACCGGCTGGCAAAATGCGCAGGATATTTTCGACTCGTTCCCTACCGGGATGTTTGAAACTTTAGAGGGAATTAAAGTAGCGGGAAAGTTAAATTACTCTGCTAATTTTTATTTAAATAAAGAGCAGCCAGATAGTTTACAGTTTGACTCGCGGATGGATAAGGATGCTGCGTTCCGCATAATTGCTTACGGCAAAACTGATCTGAGCAAGCTTAATAAAACCTTTGTGTATACGCCGTACGAAAAGGATAAGCCGATGCGACCGCATATCATAGGACCGGAAAACCCGGAATACACGCCGTTAGAGCAGATGTCGCCTTACTTGCGGAACGCGGTAATGACAGCCGAGGACCCTACATTTTACAGGCACCATGGCTTTGTTGAAAAATCAATAAGGCAATCTATTATTACCGATATTAAAAAGCATGAGTTTAGCCGCGGCGGCAGTACCATTTCTATGCAGTTAGTTAAAAACTCTTACTTAACCCGTAAAAAAACGCTGGCCCGTAAGATAGAAGAGATACTGATAGTTTGGATGATAGAGAACAACAACATCATGACCAAGGACAGGATGTTGGAGGTATATTTTAATATTATAGAATGGGGGCCGGGCATTTATGGCATTAGTGAAGCAGCACATTATTACTTTGATAAATCGCCGTCTGAACTGACTTTGGGCGAGAGTATATTCCTGGCTAAAATTGTACCGAGGCCCAAAGCCGCGCTATACGCCTTTTTGCCAGACGGCAGTTTAAGGCCCGGACTGGAAAACTACTTCAACTCATTAGGCAGGATGATGATGGGTAAGGGCTTTGCGCAGGCGGATAGCAGCTCGTACGGTTTTTATACCGTGTCTTTAAAACAAAGCCTGCGCCGCAGGGTGGCTCCGGTTGATTCTGCAGCGGCAAATAAATTGTTGAATGCGCCTGCCGATGAGGATATTGATATGGCTATACCAACTATTCAGGAACCAGAGCCCGCTAAAAAACCAAACTTTTTCCAACGGCTATTTGGTAAGAAAGATACCGTAGTCCAGAAAACCGAAAAAATGCTGAAGGATGAAGAGCAGCAACGGATTGACGCGATAGACAAAACCGGCAAAACCGGGAAACAGATCCGCCAGGAAAAACGGGCCATTAAAGACGACATTAAGGCTAAAAAGCAGGCGCTAAAAGACCAGGGAAAGTTATAATTAGATAAATCAAGTAAGAATGTTTTAATTTGGTGGGCGATGTGGTTGAGGGGCCGCATCGCCCTTTTTTTGTAACTTTTTTAACCTATTGTTAAAGCGGCATGGCTATTGCAATACTACATGCAAAATGCAAGACCATGAGTAAGAAGATATTAATTGTTGATGATAACGAGTTTATAGTAGAGGTAATGACCTATATATTAAACAATAACGGCTACGAGGTGATTGCTTTAACCGATGGTGATAAAGTGATAAGCCATATCAAAGCCGATAACCCAGATCTTGTTATTTTAGACGTAATGTTACCCGGGGTTAATGGCCTTGAGATATGCAAGGAAATAAAAGAGAATACCGACACAAAAGACCTGCCTATAATTATGTGTACCGGTAGCGACAACCTGCAATTAACCATGAACCAGCCCGGCTGCCCTAATGATGTACTTTACAAGCCATTTGATGTCGACCGTTTAGTTAACATGGTTGCTTATCAATTGGCGGCTTAATTAAACTTACCCGTCATCCGGTCGATAACATCCTTATAACTATCGCTGAAAGGTATTTCCACATCGGCAATTTTAATCCTTCCCTTACGGATAGAATCTACGTGGTCTAAGTTGACGATGTATGATTTATGCACCCTAAAAAAATCATCAGCAGGCAGCTGGCTCTCTAACGATTTAATAGTAACCCTTGATATGATCGCCTTAGGCGAATTTGATAGATAGATCTTTACATAATCCTTCAATCCCTCAATATATGTAATATCCTCATGATTTACTTTTATCAGGTTATAATCGGCATATAAGAAAATATACTTGCGGCGTTTTTCTGTCTCGGGCTGCTCAGTTATACGCTTAGCCTGGTCAAAAATGGTTAGCGCCTTATTACAAGCTTTCAAAAACCGCTCCACCGCTACCGGCTTAAGCAAGTAATCAACCACGTCAAGCTCAAAACCATCAAGCGCAAACTGGTCATAAGCGGTAACAAATATTATCAGAGGCTTTTGGGTTAAGCTTTTCACAAACTGTAAGCCGCTAATACCGGGCATTTGTATATCGCAAAATATCAGGTCGACCTGGTGCTCCTGCAATGCCTGCATAGCTTGCACTGCCGAACTGCAGCTGGCCACCAGATCCAGCCTATCAACCATGCTGATATTATCGGCTAAAAGCTCAAGGGCAAGTGGTTCGTCGTCTATTATAATACAGTTCATGGTGTTGATTTGTACAATATTACTAAGTTATTGTCATAATGTAATTCCGTTTCGTCGCAACAATATCGGTACTGGTCTCATAAATATTTTGTTGTGCTAAATAGTGGTTTTATTTGTAGTATGAAAAAACTGCTTGATAACCGCTGGTTTCTTTTTGCCATGCCATTTGTAATATGGTTTTTGGTATTGGTATTGCCATTTTTAGTGAGCGTTGACGGCAATAACAGCCTTCCTGAAGAAGTGCGCCGTCGTTTCATCATCAACATCATAACCGGCAATTTTTTATTGCTGTGCTTGTTTTATATACATACTTACCTGGTATATCCGTTGCTTAACAAAAAAATGCTATGGTATATATTAGGATTGTTGGCTGCGCTTGGATTATATTGGCTTTGCTGGTACCTGTTAAGATCAGAACCACCGCATCGCCCGCACCTGCAGCACAAGTTTAAAGCACTTGTCGACACCTTACAGCCCCAATACAAAATCAAAAAGTGGCGTGGCGGCCGAGGATTTGGCGGGCCGGCTGATTTTATCCCATTTTTATCGCCATTGATAGCCATATTGTGCAGCGTATGTTATCGTATTATATTAGATAACCGCTCTAAGCAGCAATTGCTTAAAGAACGCGAAACAGCACATTTAGAATCAGAATTAACGTTTTTGCGTTCGCAAATAAGCCCGCACTTCATGTTTAACATCCTGAATAACCTGGTAGCGCTGGCCCGTAAAAAGTCTGACGACCTGGAGCCGGCTATCATGAACCTGTCGCAGTTAATGCGCTATATGTTGTATGAAAGCGATGACCATCGCGTTTTCCTGAGTAAAGAGATCGAATACATAAAAAGCTATATCAACCTGCAGATGTTGCGTTTTGGCAGTAATGTAAAGATAAACATAGATGTACAGGGTGATACGGACCTTTATACCATTGAACCGATGCTATTAATTCCCTTTGTGGAAAATGCCTTTAAACATGGAACGGGCATGGTTGAAAACCCTGTTATTGATATCGCGATATCGGTTGATACTGATACTCGTTTAATGCATTTTAAAGTAACCAATAAGGTGAGCCCAATGGATGTGTCGAAAGATAATAACTCGGGCATTGGCATAAGCAATGTAAAGCGCAGGCTGGTCATATTGCACCCCGATAAACACAACCTTGAGATTGTTAACGAGGGTGACGTATTCACAATTGACCTTAGTATCTATTTATCTAACTAACTAATATGCGTAACCCATTAAATACCAATATGCTGATAGCACCAATAAGTAAATTTGTCGCTACAATCAACGCGATGGTATACTTTATTACGTTCTTTACTAATCAATTATTAACCTTATCACTGCCAGGCATAAACCGGGCACCCAAATTAATTTTTAAAATGAAAAAGCTTATTCCCCTAACAAGTTTAATCTTACTGGCTGCATCAGGTCTGTTTGCGCAGGATGCGGCAAAAAAGCTAAAAGACGTACAGGCTAATAACTTCCTTGCGCCATCACCTGTAAAAATTGATGGCAGGCTAAACGACTGGAACGACGAGTTTCAAGCGTATAACAAAAGCACCCACCTGTATTATGCTATAGCTAACGACGAGAAAAATTTCTACCTGATAGTAAAAACATCAGATATGACCACCAAGGCCAAAATTGGCGCAGGTGGTTTAACACTGACTATAAATACTGCTGGTAAAAAGAAAGAACAAGAAGCTTACAGCCTTACATACCCGCTTCGCACAACTATGGGAAGGCCTGGTGGTGGCGGCGCGCCTGGTGGTGCACAGGGCGGAGGCATGCGGGTAATGGCCTTTGGTGGTCCCGGCGGCGGTGGCGGCGGTTTTGGTGGTGGGCGAAATGCCGCACCTGATTCTGCAATGCAAAAAGCAATGCAGGACCGCGTTATTAATGCTGCTAAAGAAATTAAAGTTTTCGGATTTAAAGACATCCCCGATTCATTAATAGCTATCTATAACGAATACAATATTAAAGCAGCTATAAACTACGACAAAGACGGCGCGTTTATTTACGAATTAGCTGTTCCGCTTAAATTAATGGCATTAGCAGTAGGCGATAGTAAAGAATTAGCCTATAACATTAAACTTAACGGCCTGCAATTAAACTTCAGGATGATGTCTGACAATGGTGGTGGCCCGCCTCCGGGTGCCGGCGGTGGCGATGGTCCCGGCGGTGGTGGCATGCGCACAATGATGATTGACGGACGGGGCGGCCCAATGGGCGGCGGCGGTAAAAACAGCATAGATTTCCAGGACCTGATAAGCCCAAGCGATTTTTGGGGTAAATACACTTTAGCTAAAAAACAATAGACTGCTAAAAAACAAATGAGAAGATTATATACCATAGGGATTTTAATACTGTTATCGGCAAGCTTGTTTGCGCAGGAAACACCTGCAAAAAAGTTGAAGGATGTGCAGCTTGGCAGCATGCTGGCGCCATCGCCAATAAAAATTGATGGTAAGCTGAATGAATGGGGCAACAATTTCCAGGCATATAACAGAAACACCAGGATCCTTTACATCTTGTGTAACGATAATAAAAACATTTACCTGACCGCAAAATCAACCGACTTTACCACTACGGCAAAGATCATTGCCGGTGGAATAACCTTGACAATTAATACCGAAGGCAAGAAAAAAGATAAAGATGGCTATAGCGTAACGTTCCCGGTGATTGAACACCCTGAAAGATTGGCCGGTGGCCTGGGTAACCGTTTTGGCAACCGGAACGCCGGTGCCGATACCGACCTGATGAAGGCTGTACACGAGCGTACAATTATTGCCGCAAAGCAGATAAAGGTTTTGGGCATTAAAAGCATTGCCGATACCATCATATCAATATATAACGAATACGGTATAAAAGCAGCCATAAACTTTGACGGCGCAGCAATGACCTTCGAAATGGCAGTGCCGCTTAAGCTGCTTAACCTATCGCCTGCCGATAATAAGGAACTGGCCTATAATATTACGCTTAGCGGCTTCCAGGTAGAAGGTATGCGTGGTGGCGGAGGTTCTCCGGGTGGCGGCGGTGGCGGAGGAGGCGGGGGCCGGAATGCGCTCGACTTTATGGACCTGGTAAGCCCAAGCGACTTTTGGGGCAAATACACATTAGCAAAAAAAGAATAAAACACACTACCTATATACTCACATTTATATACACAACAATGAAAAAATTACTCACTATAGCTATCCTGATCTTGTTATCGGCATCGGTATTTGCACAACGCGAAGAACGCGATAACAGGCCCAATGTGCCTACGCGCCAAACAACGGCCCCGTTACCGCCGCCTTTGGCAACAAGGGATGTAAGCGGTATTGTAAAAGACGGAACAGGACAAACCGTTATTGGCGCTACAGTTATATTAAAGTCGAAAACAGACACGATTAGTGTAGCTACTAACGAAGATGGTGTGTTTATTTTTAAGGGTGTAAAGCAAAACACTTTTAATATTACCATTAAATATTTAGGCGCGCTGCCATTTGTACAGAAATATGCCTTTAGCGATACCAAAAAGAACGTTGTTCTGGATCCGATAACACTTAAAACCGACTCGAAAGAGCTGGCATTGGTAACTATTAATGGTACGCCAAGTGTAACCTATAAAACGGATACAGTGGAATACCGCGCCGCCGATTATAAGGTGCGCGAAAACGCCACCGTAGACGAGTTGCTGAAAAAAATGGAGGGTATGGAAGTTGGTACAGACGGGTCATTAACCCACCAGGGACAGGAAGTAGTAAGGGCTAAGCTAAACGGTAAAGAATACTCAGGCGGCAGCGTAGCGCAAGCTATACAAAACCTGCCTGCCGATATAGTTGAGAAAATACAGATAGTTGACGATTATGGCGACCAGGCAGCGCGTACCGGCGTTAAAGAAGGCGACCCGCAAAAGATATTGAATATTACTACCCGTGCAGATAGGTCTGTAGGTAATACAGCCCGGCTTACAGGGCAATATGGTAGCGCGGGCCGTTACAATGCTCAGCTTTTTGCGCAGCGGATCAATGCTAACCAGCAAATAGGAATAATTGGTAATTTACGAAACACCGTATTAGGAGTATCATCAAACGGGCTACAGGGTGGCGCTACAAACGATGGCGGTGGTGGTACCGGTGTTGGCAATAACGCCCGTGGTGGCGGTGGCGGAGGTGGTGGCGGCGCAAGTGGTGGTACCACTAAATCGGGCTCGCCATCATTTAACTATCGCGACCAATGGAGCAAAAATATACAGGTGATAGGAAGCTATGCTTATAATTTCAGGAACAATAACGCTTTAAATGACAGCTATGGTACCAACTACATCACCAATGGTACGTTTGTAAGTAAAAGCAATTCTGAGAACGATAGCAAATCGCACAACTTGCGTTATGAGATGGATATTAACCTGGATAGTGCCAACTATTTGCAGATAACCCCGACCTATAGCTATAGCAGTTCATCATCAATGAATACCGCATACAGAGACGCGGTAAATAACTATCCGGCTACCTCATTTCGCCCGGCTTATTTTGAGCATAGGGTTGATGATGGAACAAACTCAAGTACAAATAACAGCAGCAGCTATGGCCTTACCGCATTTTACCTGCACGTATTTAAAAAGCCAAAAAGAAACTTCTCTTTAAGCGCAAGTATCAACCATTCAAGCTCTGACGCCAATGGCGAACAAAATACCAAGTATAAATACTATGCCGATGCAACCTTGAATAATCATATTACGGCTCTTGACTCGGTAGCGCATAGTACTACAACGCGTAACAACGCGAACACATCCTATTCGGCTACCATGACTTATGTTGAGCCGTTGGGCAAAATGTCGTTATTGGAATTAAGCGCTAACTGGAGCAGAAGAAATAATAGCGCAGTATCATTACAGGATACGGTTGACAGGGTAAGCGGAAACCTTGTTGCCGCGCCGGGTTATAGCAGTGTTTATGATTATAACGTAACCGATACCAGGGCAACGGTTGATTACCGCTATAATGGTACCAAGGTTAACTTATCTATTGGTGCAGCAGCGGTTCCTTTTAATATGCAGGGAACAAAGCTTAACGCGGCTATAGGCGAAAACGCATCTACCAGTATCTCAAATTTCAGGATAATACCGGCGTTTAGGTTTGCTTACGCATGGTCGCGTACCGAACGGTTTACACTAAATTATAATGGCCGTAACCGCGAGCCTGATTTTACCCAGATCCAGCCTTTTACAGATATTTCTAACCCGGGCAGGCTTATAGTTGGTAACCCCGATTTGAAACCATCATTCACAAATACACTGAATGCACAGTATAACAACTATTTTGCAAACTCTAAATTTAATATTTCGTTTGGCATAGTGGCCAGCAGTGTTGATAATGCCATAACATCAAATACGATCAACAGGACTGTTCCGGTATCGGGTTCTACTACGCAAAAGCGCTCTATAAGCGAAACGCATTATATCAATATTGACGGCACTAAATCAGTTGTAGGCAGATACTCTATTTCGAAACAAAGTAATGAAAGGGCTGTCAACCTATCGTTAAACGGAAATGTTGGCTACTCTTATACTCCTGCAATGCGCGATAATGTTTTATATCAACAAACCAACTGGAGATTTGACGAACGTTTTGGTCCGCGTATAACCCCGAGCGAAAATTTCGAGATCAATCCATTTATAGGATATGATATTTCGCGGTTCTATACCACGTTGCCGGGTGTCAACTCTACCGATATCAAAACGTCGTCGCTGGGTTTAACCGGGCGCATGTATTTCTTTAAAACCTGGCAGGTTAACTACGACGCGACCAAAAGATATGTTACAGGTATTACCGGAGCCAATATTACACCGCTGATTATTAATGCAGGTTTCGAAAAAGAATTCCTGGCAAGGAAAAACCTGGTGCTTACATTTAATGTATACGATTTGCTGCATCAAAACAACTACCTGCAAAAAACTGTAGATGGCAGCGGCGAAACCAACACCATATCAAATGCATTAAGCCGTTACTTTATGGTAGGCCTGCGCCTTAACCTGCAAAAATGGAGCGGTACGCCACAACGTAACGGACAAAGAATGAACCGCCGCGGCGATGGTAGCTTTATATATAACTAATAGCTATTCAAGATAAAAGCAAAAAGCGTCCCGAAATTTCGGGACGCTTTTTTTATGAAGTAAAACTTGTTAAATGCTTTTATCAACAGGTAGGGTAAAGTAAAACCGGCTGCCTTCGCCGAGGGTGCTTTCTACCCAGATCTTACCGTTGTTTTTTTCAATAAAGTCCTTACACAACAACAGGCCAAGGCCGGTACCCTGCTCGTTAATAGTGCCACGGGTAGTGAAGTTATTGGTGCCAAACAACATATCAATGCTTTCTGCGGCTATGCCTACACCGGTATCGGCTACCCATACGGTTGCTGTGCTGCGCTTTATTTCGGCGTTTATCGATATCTTATCGCCCTCGCGGCAAAACTTGATAGCGTTTGATACCAGGTTGCGCAATACGGCCTGTATCATATCCATATCGGCATAAACAATGGTCGACAATTGTAAATTATTTTGCAATGTCACGCCCTTATCTGCCGCCAGCTGGCCAAAGCTGTTCAATATATAGGTGATGTTATCTTTAATATCAAAATGTATGGCGTTTAAAACCGTGCCCTCCAGCTGGCTTTTAGACCATTGTAAAAGGTTCTCTACCAATCCCGAGGTATAACCTATATTTTTTGATAAAGTGGGTAAAAAGCTCTTAAACTCCTCGTCAGTCACCATGCCATCGTTGCTCATGCTTAAAATATCCATCAAGCTTAATAAGGGTGTGCGAAGATCATGTGATATGATAGAAAATAAGCGGTCCTTTAGCTGATTTAACTCCTGTAGTTTATTTTCGCTTTGCTTGCGCTCGGTAACATCCCTGAACAGCATTATTTTACCACTATAAATGGTTTGCCGCTCGAAAAGCGAGGTAAGCGTAACCGAAAATATGCGGCCATCGTTCCATCGCAGCTCTATCCAGCCGTTTTCGTGGTTTTGGACCGTATCGTTTAATGTCGTAAGTCCCGGGAAAAGATGTGCGGGGGTTTTGCCGATCACGCTACCAATATTGGGCCCCAATATTTTCCGCATTTCGGGGTTAATATCTATCACCCGGTTTTGCGCATCCAGCACCAGGATACCCTCCTGCAGGGCATCAACAACTTTACCGCGGGCAATGGGTACAATATCAAAAAGCTTAAAGCCAAGCAAGCCAATAGCTATAATTAATGATAATGCCATAAAAGCGAACGGCGTAAGGTCAAGGTGGCCAAATGGTCTGAAATCAAACAGGTAACAAATATTTACCAGCCAGGGTATGATTGCACCAATTAGTATGATACGGTTTTGTCTTTTAATAAATGCATCAGCTTTCCTGAACCGCGATGCTATAAGCAACATACCTCCGCCCAGCAAAAAGTAAAAATAAGCCGTATGTATGCGATACCAGATACCCACATGTATATCTAATAAGGGGAAGGGCCCACTGTTATCCACTCCCACCTTTGCGTAATGCAGGTGGTGCAGCGGGTTGGTCCACACCATTAATAGCGTTATTATACCAATACTGAATATTAAGGCCCAGTTTAAAGGGGTGAGCCAATTTTCCTTACCCGTAAAAGCAATAACAAATACAGCCCATAAGGGTGGTAATAAAGCGACACCCAGGTATTCGATATTTATCCAGAACAGCATCTGGCTCAGGGTGTCAGACGATAATTCACAGCCATAGCTTATCGCCCAAATGGCAATCCCCACCATTACATAGCCAAACCATCGTACAGTACCGCCGGTTTTTTTAAAAATCATCCACGCAACCACCAAAGTAATCTGGCCGCTTACTATCAGTGTTATTGCGAAAGGATTATTAGGTAAATGCATGTTATTAAACCTGCGAAGCTATTATTAAATTAAGAGGGAATACAACTTATACGAATGTACGTAAATACAGGTTTGGTTAATGTGTTAAGTTTAAACAAAATAGCTATGGTTCAAACCATAGCTATTTTGCCGGTTATGTTAACTCTTTCATCAATTTATCAAAAGCCTCTTTAAGCTCGGCCAATTCCTGCTCTACTTTTGCAAGGCGGGTTTCTAAGCCACTATTGCCCCTGCTTGTTGGTTCATCGTCAAAATCATCATCATTGATCTCGGGGGTACCTGATAATAAATGGGCGTAACGCGCTTCTTTCTGCCCCGGGCGCTTAGGCAATTGTACTATATATGGCATGTCGCCACCGGCCAGTTTATCTAACACCTCCTGCACCTCTTCAATCGAATCAAACTCCCATAACCTGCCGGCGTTGGTGTTTAATTCGCCCGGTGTTAATGGGCCCCTTAGCATCAGCAGGCATAAAATAGCCAGTTCGGCTGGTATCAAAGGGAAAACAATAGCAAAATTATGTTTGTATTTAACCGAGCGGATAGAACCACCCGTAGCTGTCGAGATCAATCCGCGGCGCTTTAATGTGTTTAAAGCGTTCATCACGGTTTCGTCGTCATATTGTACCACCGGTTTGCGCGATGTTTTTTGGTTGCACGCGGTGGATAGCCCGTTAAGGGTCATTGGGTAATAATCGGGTGTGGTGCGGGCTTTCTCCATCAATGCGCCTAAAACGCGCAGTTCGGCAGCATCAAGTACTGGTAAGGTTTGTGGCGTATCCATAAAAGAGTTATCGGTTTGTTTGGTACGGTGAACTTATAAAATACTTTCTACTTTATACAACTTACCGTTTAAATTAAATTCATCATTCACTTGCAGGCCCTTCATTTTTAATCCAATTGGCGATGCCGGCGATATAGCAAAGTAGCTATCGCCATTAACAGTTAACGCGCCGGCACTTATAGCCAGATAAAAATTACCGTTGTTGGTTAATACCACATTACCGTTTTCAACCTGGTTTGTCGTTCCGGACGTAGTGATGAGATTTAAAGCGATTTTTAGTTTATTGGCCTCGGTTAACTGGGCCATGTTGCGGTTTGTTTCCTGCTGTGCCATTTCGCGGCCGGTTTCGTACTTGTCACCCGCGCTGCTTTTGGTATCGTCTTTTGCGGCTTGCTGCGCTTCGTCTATACCCTGCTGCGCTGCCGCCATGCGCTTTTGCACATAGTCCATACATTGCTGATATAAAGCCTCTTTTAGTTCACTCACAGGTGTAAAAGTAAAAATATAAGGCAAAATAAAAGTCCCCGCACACTCGCTGCTTGGGGACTTTCAACCTAAACCTTATCACATTGTAGGCGTGAGCCTACAGATAATTCAACAAATATCGATATTTTTTATAAAACAAGTTGTATATACATCCAACTTTTTTTTGTTTGATAGTGTTATTTTTACAATAAGGGTGCTCTTCACACAAAACAACTGTTCTTATTTGGATTTAATTTAAATAAGAGATACATTTGCGCGTAACGTTTAATATATGAGGCTTTCGCAACTTGAAGTAGGAGAAAAAGGTATCGTAAAGGAGTTTACTGACCTTGAAATGTCGGTTAAATTAATGGAGATGGGATGCCTGCCCGGTGAGGAAATAAGAGTTGACAGGATTGCACCTATGGGCGACCCGATAGCCATAAACGTATCAGGATATCAGTTGAGCCTGCGTAAACGCGAAGCATCAACCATAATTTTGCAGTAGTATTTAATTAGTTGAAAGCCGATATAAGAGTTGCACTTGTAGGGAATCCGAACACGGGTAAATCAACGCTTTTTAATGTACTTACCGGTTTAAATCAAAAAATAGGAAACTTTCCGGGGGTTACGGTTGATAAAAAGGTGGGTTATAAAAAACTGCCCGACGGCCGCATAGCCGAAATTGTCGATCTGCCAGGCACATACAGCCTATATCCCAAAAGCCAGGACGAATCTATTGTGTTTTCTGTATTGGCCGATAGGGCCAATGCGCTAAGCCCCGACCTGGTTGTTGTTATCCTCGACGCATCAAATCTTAAAAGAAACTTACTGCTATATAGCCAGGTTGCCGATTTGAAGATCCCGGTCATTATCGCCTTAAACATGATGGACCTGGCTAAAAAATCAGGCATCGACATTGATATTAACCTGTTTGCAAAAACCCTGGGGGTAATTGTTGTGCCGATAGCGGCCCGTAAACAGGAAGGCATTGAAGATCTTAAAACGGCAATATCCTACGCCAACAAGGTTGCTTTACAACAAGATAGCATAGATGTTAAGAGCATAGCGCCACAACTGATAGAAAGCATTAGCAAAGAGTTTAATATTGATAACCCCTACTTTGCTTTACAGCTTGCTCATCAGCATGAAACCTTAAAGTTTTTGACGACTGAACAGTCGGCACGAATTGAAGAATTGGAAAAGGAACATTCGTTCCATTCACAAAAAGCGCAGGGCAGCGAAACCATTGCCCGGTACAGCGCGATTAACGAGTTGTTGTATGATACCGTAAAGGTGCCAGACACAGCGCAGGACGAAACGCTGAGCAATAAGATAGATAAGGTGTTAACCCACAAGGTATTTGGCTTTATTATATTTTTTGCCATACTGATGTTTATGTTCCAGGCGATATTTTCGTGGGCAGCCTATCCTATGGAGTTGATAGATACTGCTTTTGTATGGATCCAAAACACCATGCATAAAACTTTGCCCAATGGCCCGCTGGTTAATTTACTGGCCGACGGTATAGTTGCCGGCTTAAGTGGTGTAATGGTGTTTATCCCGCAGATAGCCATATTGTTTGCCTTTATATCCATACTGGAAGATACCGGCTATATGTCGCGGGTTACGTTTATGATGGATAAGCTGATGCGCAAGGTTGGTCTGAATGGTAAATCGGTAGTGCCGCTGATTGGCGGCTTTGCCTGCGCGGTGCCATCTATTATGAGTACCCGTACCATCGAAAACTGGAAGGATCGGATGATAACCATTATGGTTACACCGTTGGTTACCTGCTCTGCCCGACTACCTGTTTATACTTTACTAATAGCGTTGGTAGTACCCAATAAAAATGTTTGGTGGGTATTTAACCTGCAGGGACTGGCGTTAACAGGGATGTATGTATTCAGCCTGGTATCGGCAGTTGTAGTGGCCTGGGTGTTTAAGTTGATATTAAAAAGCCGCGAGCGCGGATATTTTATAATGGAATTGCCAGTTTACCGTATGCCGCGATGGAGCAATGTTGCTTATTCGATGTACGAGCGCTCTAAATCGTTTGTTGTGCAGGCGGGCAAGGTTATCATAGCGGTATCTATAATTTTATGGGTAATGGCGTCCTATGGCCCCGGAGACCGGTTTGAAAAGATAGATGCCAAATACAAACAGCCGCAATACACCCAAAACATCAGCGCGGACCAGCTTAATAAAGATATCGCCTCAGAGAAATTGGAAAGCTCGTATGCCGGCGTGCTGGGCCATGTTATTGAGCCGGCTATCCGCCCGCTTGGATTTGACTGGAAGATAGGCATCGCGCTGATAACTTCATTTGCCGCGCGCGAGGTATTTGTTGGCACCATGGCCACCATTTATAGCGTGAATGGCAGTGCCGATAATATCCAGTCGGTACAGGAAAAAATGCACCAGGCTAAGAATACGCAAACCGGGCAGCCGGTATTTACCTTCGCGGTAGCATTTTCGTTAATGATGTTTTATGCCTTTGCCATGCAGTGCGCCAGCACTGTGGCCGTTGTTTACCGCGAAACCAAAAGCTGGAAATGGCCGGCCATACAATTTGCTTACATGACCGTGCTTGCTTATGTGGTAAGTTTTGTGGTGTACCAGATGTTAAAGTAGGCGTCACCAGCGACTAATAACAAGGCTGTTTGGTTATTCTATTCTCACCGCTTGCATTTTATTACCTTTATCATCAATGTCAAAACCGATTATCTTATTGTTTTTGTCTTTTGTAAATTTCACTTCCGATCCGGCCATTTCCAACATAAAAAAATCAGTGTCAGAAGTAAAATACAGTTTGTATTTGGTTTTACTGTCCATCCTTAACACCAAACCTTCTTTTTCCATGATAACACTAAATGTATTTCTATATAGTTTGTAGTTACCCACGTATGATTTTAATATTTCGTTATTTACGTTAACAACGTTTTTAATTTTCGGAGTATAAAAATCTTTCCAGTCATAAACAGCAGCCAGGGAATTAATTACCTCGGATAACAGGCTCCAATTATCGGTATTTGCCATCACTACTGCTCCATTCCCGTTTTCCATGCTGCCAAAGTATGCAGCCACAAAGCCCTCGTCAGAACCATCATGGTTAAAATATTTTTCATTTCCCTTTTCAATAATAAACACGCCTAACGCTGCAGACTTATCAATATAAGGGGTCAATCTAAGCCTGGTAGTTTCCGGTGAAAGCACTTTATTGCTTTTTCCTTGTAATGATAGTTGAGTTTCTATAATATATTTAGCCAAATCTGTTGGGTTTGTCCATAGGCCAGCGGCAGCTTGTTCGGGATAAATATGATATTTCCCCTTCACTGCTTTCCCATCATTATTATAACCTGTTGCTAATAAATTTTCTTTAGCCGCAGGCGGCGGTTGGGTATAAAAACTTTTGCTCATCCCCATTGGGTTTAATACATTGTTGCGCATGTATGTATCGTAAGGTTGACCTGTTACATCCTGCAATATTAGCTGCGATATGGTTGTTCCGCCACCTGAATATTGATGTCTAAAAGACGGCTCGTACATTGACCGGACAGCTTTACTGTTGGCCGGCCTTTCACCATTTAAAATCTGTACCATTGTAGGTATGGTATCCCCCCTTTCATAACCGTCAAATCCGTGTACTGTTAATCCTGCTGTATGACTTAACAAATTTGCTATCGTTATTTTTTTTCCTTTTGATAGGGAGTCGTAAGGAAATTTCCATGATTTCAAATAAAGATTGATATCTGCATCAAGGTTCAATTTGCCTTGCTGTACTAATTTTAAAATACCAACCCCGTTTAATGATTTGCTAATTGAACCCGCCTGAAACAATGTATTAATTGTTACCGGCCGTTGTTGCGCACTATCTGCCCAGCCATATCCTTTTGCCCACTCTATTTTATAGTCTTTTATCAATGCGACACTTACCCCGTTTATATGATTACTTTTCATTCTGTCGGCAAGGGTAAATTGCTTATTCCCTATTTGCACCCATAAACCTAAATTGTTTTCAAACTTTTTGATTTTTGCTTGTACCTCTTTTGAATAGGTTTTATTGTTTTGTGCAAGTAGATTACTTGTTTGGATACAAAAGAATAGAAGTAAAAAAATTGGTGTAAAAGCTTTGATGGCAGGCAGACCGCACAAAACATTTCTTTTATTTTTCATTTTTTATAAAATTGATTCAGCAAATCTACCTCGATGGCTTTCAGTTCGACGAACTTGGATTGTAAATAAAAACGTAAACTTTGTAAATAAAATCTTGACACTATGTCATATAGCCAAAACCTTTCTTTTAGCTTTCGACTTTAACCTTAAACCTCTATCTTTGATTCAGAGGTAAGAATTGGATAAAGTAAAAGTTTTAGAAAAGTATCTTCCGCCTGATGCGGCACCGTTAATTGGCCGCTGGATAGATTACTTTAAATGCGAGTTTAAAATTTCGCGCAATCGCGGCAGCAAGTTTGGCGATTACCGCGCACCGTTTGATGGCAAAGGGCACCGCATCTCTGTCAACTACGACCTTAACCCCTACGCTTTTTTGGTAACCACCGTACATGAGTTTGCACACCTGCATACCTGGAACGAGCATAAGCAAAAAGCCAAACCACACGGCACCGAATGGAAGAACAACTTCAAAAAAATGATGCAGCCTTTTTTTGAAAAAGATGTTTTCCCTCCTGATGTTAAGCATGCTATTGTCAGCTATCTTAATAACCCTGCAGCGTCCAGCTGTTCTGATTTAACGCTATACCGTTCGCTGCGTAAATACGATGCGCCTAAGGAAGATATCCATACCGTTGAAAAACTGCCCATGCACTCGGTTTTTAAATTGAAAGACGGCCGCATTTTCCGCAAGGAAGAAAAGCTGCGCAAGCGCTATAAATGTATCGAACTTAAAACCAAGCGGGTATATTTGTTTAGCCCGGTTGCCGAGGTTGAACTTATAGATGATTAACAATTTATCTTTTAAAACAGCTGCATGACCAGGTTACTGTTGATTCTGATTTTTTTCCTCATTTCGTTACTGGCTGTATTTGAAGCCCCGGCTTACTATTTATGGCTGCTGGCCATTGTGGTAACCGAGTTCCCATTGGTTTTTGTTTTGATAAGCGTCGTATTAATGGCATCCGGATTTTGGATCAGGCAATATCAATTGGCCGGTACTATTATCGGGGTTCTGTCTATCATCCTATACCTATCGCCCGTTGTAAGGGCATACGCAGTTGCGGGTACTTTAAAAGGTGAAATTAACACTGCATTTAGCCTAACCGGGGCTGATGATCAGTCGCCGTTTAGTTTCGGTAAAATGTTTATCCCAACCAAAGATGTCGGCTACAAAACCTTAACTTATATTAATTACGCCGATACCGCTTTAACACTAAACTATTACCCAAGCCAGGTTGCCGGTAAAAGGCTCTGTGTTATTGTAGTGCATGGTGGTTCATGGGCCAAGGGGGATAAAGATCAACTGCCCGAGCTGAACAGCTACCTTGCCCTTAAGGGATACAATGTGGTTTCGATAGATTATCGCATGGCGCCAAAATATAAGAGCCCTGCGCCGGTTGTGGATGTCGCCGAAGCATTAAGATACCTGCGAAAAGAAAGCAATCAACTAAATATTGACACCAATAATTTTGTTTTGTTGGGCCGGTCTGCCGGTGCGCAAATAGCCTTGCTGGCGGCTTACACCCTGCACGACAAAGGCATTAAAGGTGTAATAGATTTTTACGGCCCTGCCGATATGGTTTGGGGTTATTCAATCCCGGCTAACCCATGGGTTATGGACTCGCGCGGAGTGATGGAGACCTACCTGGGCGGATCGTACGACAACGTTCCGCAAAGCTACGTGGCCAGCTCGCCTTTAGAATTTGTTAACAGCAATGCTATTCCGACACTCATCATCCACGGTGGAAACGACGTATTGGTGGCCTACGAACATAGCCGCCGCCTTGATCTGAAATTAGAACAATACAGCGTTAAACACTACTGGCTAAAGCTGCCATGGGCCACGCATGGATTTGATTTTATTTTGAACGGGCCCGGCGGGCAGTTATCGACCTATGCGATTGAACGATTTTTAAGAGCGGTGAGCCCCCCGGCCCCCTGAAGGGGGAGGAATGGTGTGCTAATTAACTAGTGCGTTTTTACTTCTTTAAACCGGCTGAAAACTAATAGCGCCAAAAGGCACAGTATGCAGCCGCAAATTCCGTTTAACCGCAGGCCGTAATCATTGCCGGGGTCTTTGCCATAAATGGTTAAGAAGGCAAACAGAGCTATGCCCAGGGTTTGTCCCAGCTTTACAAACAGGTACTTTACAGCAAAAAACATCCCTTCACGGTTTTCACCGGTTTCGTTGGCATCGCGCTCCGCAATTTCGGCAAGGATAGCATTGGGTAAGATCCCCAAAGACGCCAACGGGAATGCCGCACATAATACCAGCGTATAGATCTGCACATTGACTGGAAACGGGAATTTTCCGAGGAAAAATATGGCGACGAATATCAAACTCAATAACCCGAATGAGAACATCACGATAGGTTTCTTACCGATCTTTTTCGATAGGTAATTTATCAACGGATAAAATACGAGCGAGAACAGCACCATCGTTCCCATTAATACGCCGCCTTTTGATTCGGGCAGGTGCAGCAGCACCGTAACAAAGTAAAGCAAGCCGCTTGATATAATGCTTAGCGCCATATAGTACGAAAAGTCAGAAACCAGGTAGTACTTAAAGTTGCGGTTGCTAAAAGTAGCGCGGATAGCCTTCAATAACGGTAAATGCGACGGCTTGCCGTTTGAATATTTTTTCTCGTTAATAAATACTACCGGTACCAACATACATAAACCCGCCAGGATGCTCATGGTCCAAATGGTGTATTGCACGGCCGCATCCCTATCAGCTACGACGAATAGCTTTTGCACCAAGTCGGCAAAGTTGTTTATCAGCGCCGAGAATACGATACCTATAATAAAACCCACTTGCTGGAAAGATGACAGCTTAACTTTTTCGGCAGCGGTGTTTGCAAGCTCGGGCAGCAACGCATTGTAGGGTATAATGTAAGTGGTTGCGCCCATAAAAAAGCAGATCATGTTTACGGTAAGCCAGTAGGCATTATACATGCTTTCGCCTTTAACAAGGGGGTAAAATGTCAGGCAAAAGAAAAATACGGCGGGCAGGATGGCCCATTTCATAAACGGGATGCGCCGACCCTTTTTATGCGTGCTTTTGTCGCTAAACGAAGCGATGAGCGGGTCGTACACTGCATCAACAAACCTGCCCGATGCGGCAATCAGCGATAAAATATTGACGACGCCGAATAAAAGCAGCTGCGGTACAAATGGTTTAAGGCCCGAGTTTGATGGCGGCAGATAAAAGTACGGCAGCATAACAATGATGGTATTGGTCATCATGCTCCAGCCTATCATCCCGCAGGTATAAGCCAACTGTTTTCTGAACGGAAACTTTACAACGGGCATCTCTTATCGCAATATGCTAATATTAAAATAAGATAATGAATTTAAGATGAAAAGGGGTTTAGCGATGAGTGTTAATCAAATACAATAATTATATTTAGCCAACCAAACCCCAATCGCTAACCTAAATGCCTTCGCTTGTGAAAAATAAACTAATAATTATCGCCGTATTTTGCCTGGTTTATAACCGCGCCGCCGCTCAACAAAAAACCGTTACCCTAACCGGCACACTGGTACATTTTGCTAACCAGGTTGTGATTGATGATATGTCGGAGTTTCAATACCTTGACTTGCCAACCACAGAGCGCCTGATCGCTCCTGACGAAAAGGGTAATTTTACACTTACCTTTAATTTATCGGCGCCTAACTATTTCCGCCTGGGGCGCAACGCGCTTTACTTATCGCCGGGCGATAAACTGGATATGGTAGTTGATTATGCCAACCCGGTAGTGGGCACATTTAGAGGTACAGGCGCCGAGGCCAATAGCTACCTGGTGAATACACCGTTCCCAAAGGGAGGGTCATTTCTTGATGCCGGGAAATACCTGGCGCAAAATCCCAAAGAAACTTTTGATCATATTATAGCTGCCGGTGCCATACGCACCAAACAATTGGATGAGTTGAGAGGCGTATCGCCCGAGTTTAGGCGCCTGGAGGAGGCCCGCATAAAAGCAGATGTTTTAAACAGTTTTAATGATGTTGAGGTATATGCCGGGATAAAAAAAATTAAGGACATTGAGCTGTATATGAAGAGCTTTAATAATTATGCCGACCCGATCAAAACCCAATACCAGCTAAACTTCATTGATGCATCGTTAATGAAACTGGTAGTGTACCGCGATGTTGCGGAAGATTTTGTAAAAAATGCACCGGCAAGTGCTGATGTATCGAAGATAAAGGATTGGTACACAGCATCGAACCTGGTTAACAAAATGAGCCGCGAAAGTGATAAAGTTAGGTTAGCTGTTTTCAATAAAAGTATTGACAGTATCAAAACCCCATCTTACAACGCATCGCTAAAAGCCTATTTAAAAGGCAAGCAGCAATTTGGAAAAGGCGATTTGGCAGTTGATTTTACGGCGGTGGATGCTACGGGTAAAAAGGTAAGCCTGTCAAGCCTGAAGGGTAAAGTAATTTATGTGGATATGTGGGCCACCTGGTGCGGCCCGTGTTTGGCCGAAATGCCCAAACTTGAGGAGATAAAAGCCAGCTATAAGGATAATGCCGACGTTGTATTCCTATCGTTATCTATAGACGATGATAACGAGCGCGAGAAATGGAAAAAAAACATGGCCGCCCGAAAGGTCGATGGTTACCAATGGCAAATAAACCGGGGTAAGCTAAATGCCTATAACGTAACCACAATACCGCGCACATTGCTTATTGACAAAAACTTTAAAATGGTAAGCCTGAGTGCGCCGCTGCCATCGGCAAAAGATTTGCCCGCAGAAATTGACAAGTTGTTGGCGAATTAAAAAGTGTGCGGTAGACTTACGAAGTTTTAGAAACTTCGTAAGTCTGAAATGTAGCTTACAGCCCCAAATAATAATCATATCCAACCTCGGCCCAGTAATCGCGCGGGCGGGTGTTGCTGAAAGTGATGGAGCCAATCCGTTTTAAATTTTTCACCCCATACTTAACCGGGATGATCAACCTTAGCGGTGCGCCGTGGTTAAGCGGTACGGGCTTATCATTCATCTCGTAAGCCAATAGCGTTTGCGGGTGCAGGGCGCTGTCCATGTCCAGGCCGACGTAGTATTTTTTATCAGGCGTTTCCATGCCAACATAGTCCAATTTGGTTTCCGTATCCAATTTAAAGTGTTTGATAAAGTCGGTGAAAGATACACCACCCCAATGCTGGATCTGGTCCCAGCCTTCAACACATTTAAAATCAAAAACTATTTCTGTTTTGGGCAGTGCTTTTATCTGGTCGATGGTTATTAATAATTGCTCGCCGTTGCTTTTGCAAACCTCCAGTTTCCAGGAGGCGAGGTCGATCTTGCTTTCCAGCCCGATATCGCTGTTTTCCCTAACGTTTTTGGCTGCCATTGATTTTGGGTAGGTTTTAACCAGGTGCTTTTCGCTATAAAGTAATCGGCGTACAGCCAGCTCTGTTTTATTAAGCGCACGGCGCAAAGGCACCCGCTCGCCGCCGGTTATGCCTTTAACCTCAAGCGGCGAATTATATAGCCACTTATAACCAAGGGCAGCTCCTGTGGCCAACACGCCAAACACCCCGAACGAAAGAAAGGTTCGCCGGTTTATCTTTTGCTCGATAGTAAGCGGCTTTTTAACTTTTTTCTTCGTCATGGCTTTTATCAATAATTGGTGCAGGTTTGGTTTCAACCACCTCGAAACCGGTAATAACCGAACTAAAGTTTTTCCATCCCGCCAGGATAACCTGTACGATATGGATCACAAAAAAGAATACGTAGCCCAGCGTTAACACAAAATGGATGATCCGGGCAAAATGGTAACCTCCGCAAAGCCATACCAGGTAATAACATTGCACGGGTTTATATATTGCCACCCCGGTTACTGCCGAGCCAACGCCCATTACAATTATGGCGGTATAAGCAATGCGCTGCGCGGCATTGTATTTATTTTGCGGCGGTGCCATTTTACGGATATGCAGATCGTGAAGTAAAACCAGCCAGGCTTCTTTAAATGATTTTTTTTGAGGAACAAGTTCGCGCCATTCGCCCGATATCAGCGTATAGGCCACATAAAAGATCCCGTTAAGGATAAAGAACCACATAAACAAAAAATGCCAGGCCATGCCTTCCGACAGTCGCTTGGGGATATTAAAAAAGGTGTTGAACCAATCCGGGAAAAACTTAAAAAAGGTATGCCCAAACAGTGTGAATTTATATTCATCATCGCCCCAATAGATCAGCATCCCGCTCCATATCATGATAGTTAGCACCGGGAAGTTTACCCAGTGTGTCCAGCGCATGGCTAAGGAGTGTTTTTCTTTTATTTGTTTCACCTGGTAAACTTAATTATAATATCTAGTATGTCATTTCGAGCATCGCGAGCAATCTATACAAGACAGATAGGCGACATATCCGTGTATAGATCTCTCACTGTCGTTCGAGATGACACGACTTTTTATGCACCCTGCACAAAACTGCCTTTCGTGGCCCCTATAATTTCGCCGGTATTCGTATTTTGTATCAGCGCGATAACTTCCCACCCCTGCGGATTAAACTCTTTTGGCAGGTTAATGCTTTCGGCCCCGCTGCGGCCATTGCTTAAAACAACCGTTTGCAACTCGCGGATAATTTGTACGTGTGCAAGTTTGCGGCCACGGTTCTCGCCAGCTTTAACGTTGCTCACTGCTGCTTTTTCTACCAATGCCAAAAGTAATACACTATTGGTTCCGTTCCTTTCGGTTTGGTAGTGCAGGGTGGCTTTGCCGCCATTGGTTTTTAAGTCGGTTAATGTTATTTGTGCCGACGCATCCTGTTTAAGACTGCCTTTAACGGCATTACGCAAGGTTCCTTCTTCCGATCCTACAAACTCTTTTTTACCGTTTACCACAATTTGCGGAGTGTATACTTGCGGGATCTTTAAATATTTGGCATACTCATACTGGCGGGCGCTGTAGGCCGCGTTGCTAAAAACATCGCGCCAGCCAAGCCTGTTCCAATAATCTACATGGTAAGCCAGGATATAAACAGGCTGGTCCCGGTATTCTTTTTGAATTTTTGATACCAGATCATCGGCCGGCGGGCAGCTTGAACAACCTTCGGAGGTAAATAATTCAATAACCGCGAAGCCCTTGCCGGCAGTTATATTGCCGGTTTTATACGGCTTGGCATTAATAAATGCGGCAGCGGCAAATGCAAAAACAGCTATTGCGGCTGACAGCATGGATATTTTGAGCGATCTCATTTTATACAAGTTATAGTTTATATACGCAATTGGTCGGGCTTGCAATACATTACTTACAATAAATTTAATATTTTTATTTGATATAACTTTTCTTGTAAGGGTTCGCCTGTATCTGCGACTAATAATTAATAAATACAACTATACTAAATGTTAGCCCAACCATTATTAAACCCACATAAATGGGTTGACAACTATGCCGATTATTTATATGCTTACGCGATAAGCCGCATAAACGACGAAGAGCAGGCGCGCGACCTGGTACAGGAGGTGTTTTTGGCTGCCCTGGAAAGAGCCGACAAGTTTGAGGGTAAAAGCACAGAGCGAACCTGGTTAACGGCCATCCTGAAGAACAAGATCGTTGATGTTTATCGTAAGCGGTCATCGGGATTGGCAAACATCGATGCTAAAATTGAGCGCCAGCCCGATCTGGATTTTTTTAATGAAGATGGCCATTGGAAGGAGGAAACTTATCCACGGCAATTTGGTATTGAAGATAACGACCCGCTACATAACAAAGAGTTTAATAAAGTGCTGCAACACTGCATGCAAAAACTACCTGCATTATGGCTGGCCGTTTTTACTATGAAACATATGGAGGACCAACCAACAAATGTTATCTGTACCGAACTGAAAGTTAGCGACTCCAACTTTTGGGTAATTATTCATCGCACAAAACTTAACCTGAGGGCTTGCCTTCAAAAAACATGGATTTAAAATGGGCCCGATAAAAAAGATCAGATACAACTGTAAGCGCGCCACTTTTTTAATAGAGAAAAAGCTGATAGACCGCCTTACCCTGCGTGAAATTGTGGAGTTGCGTATTCACCTGTACGGCTGCTCTGTTTGCCGCATATTTGATAAGCAAAGCGCCTTAATTAATAAAATTGTACAACACCTTTTCAGAAATAATGATAGCGCCGGGCAACAGCTTGACAACACCTTTAAACAGGAACTGCAGCACCGTATAGAGAAAGAATTAAATAAAAATTGATGTTGTTGTAAGGATTGTGTTTTACGTGCGACCAAGCTCAAAACAACACATTAAAACCAAACAACATGAAAGCAATTATTTCAAAAATCCTGGCAGCAGGGACTATCGTCATCGGTCTTTCTTTATCAGCGCAGGCATCTGATCCGTATCAAGCTAAAAAAGATACCGGCAAAATGTCCAAGATGGACAAGAAGATGGACAAAAAAATGGATTCTAAAATGGATAAAAAGATGGAATCCAAAATGGATAAGAAGATGATGAAGAAGGACAGCAGTAAAATGAAAAAAATGTAAATGGACGAGGCGGGGTATCGCCCCCGCTTTTTTTAATCCTGAATTATATATAAAACCAAAATGAAAAAAACAATCCTTATAGCCTTATTTTTATTAAGCGCTACCACAATATTTGCTCAGGCGGGCCTTAAAAAAGGCGATACCGCCCCAACTTTTACGGCTGTTGATAACCATGGCAAAACATTAAATTTAAAAACGCTTTTAAAAACCAATAAAGCGGTAGTGCTTTTCTTTTACCGCGGCCAGTGGTGCCCTTATTGCAATAAACATATCCAGCAACTGCAAGATTCGTTACAGTTGCTAACCGGTAAGGGTGCTTATGTAGTTGGCGTAACGCCCGAAACCAAAGAGAATCTTGATAAAACAGTTGGTAAAACACATGCATCGTTCTCAATGATATCCGATAATGGATACAAAATAATGAAAGCATATGACGTTAACTATGTTTTGGATCAGGCTACGGTTACCAAATATAAAGGTTATGGTATTGATCTGGAAGCCAACAATGGCAATACCGACCATATGCTACCCGTGCCTGCAACCTATGTTATAGGTAAGGACGGTAAGTTGGTATATGTGCATTTTGACAAAGATTATCGCAAACGCGCTTCAATACAATCTATATTAAACGTACTTTAAAAAGGCGGCAAATATTTACCTTAGGAGCAGTAAAAACATCAAATAATGAAAAGTCTTTTATTGCTCCTTACTTTCTGCTCGTCTGTAGCCTTTGCGCAGGAAACGGTTAAACAAACCAACAAGTTTAGTATTGGCGGCAAGGTTAAAAAAGGTTCTGTTATTACTATGGACAGCCTTAAACAATATACCATACAAACAATTGGAGATATTAAAGTAACCGACCATACAGGCGTTTTTAAGCACGAGGATGATAAGCTAAAAGGCATCCTGATAAAAGACGCCTTAAGTCATACCCAATTTGATGTAAGCAGCCCTAAATTATTAAGTACCCTGTACTTTGTTTTTGTTGGTGCTGATGGGTATAAGGTTGTTTACTCATGGAACGAGCTGTACAATACCGAAGTTGGCAACCATGTGTATATCCTGATGGAAAAGAACGGCGTTAAAGCTGCCGATATGAAAGAAAGTCTGCAAATGACATCAATGATGGATATGAAAACCGGCCGCAGATATCTGCATAATTTGGATAAGGTTATTGTGGGGATGGTGGAATAAGCCCCACCCGACCCTCCCCGGTAGGGAGGGCTTTAAAATCAAAAGTCTCCCCTGCCGGGGGAGATTTAGAGGGGGCTGATATAAATCTCCCCATCAGCCAACCCTTCCAACTCTACCGGGTTATGGCTTACAATTAAAACGATAGCACCAATCTCCTTAAAAACAACCTTTAATTCAGTTATGAGCTCGGCTTTCATATCCGGGTCCAAAGCCGAGAAGGGTTCATCCATTAACAGCAGTTTGGGTTTTATCGCCAATGCCCTTAAAATAGCTAACCGCTGTTGTTGCCCGCCGGAGAGGTGGATAGGTTTATGGTCTGTCAACGTATCCAGCTTACCTAAAACCAGTAAACGGTTTATCCATTCGGTATCATCAGTGGCATATTTAAGGTGCGCTAATACCGTCATATTCGGGAACAGCGCATAATCCTGGAAAACAAATCCGGGCATCCGCTTTTGCGGAGCGAGATTGATAGGAGTGTCTGTATCTAACCAGGTAACATCATTTACGACTATCTTTCCCTTTTCAGGATCAACCAATCCGGCAATAACTTTTAAAAAGGTGGTTTTGCCGGCGCCGGATGGTCCGTAAATTTTGGTGATGCTGTCGGGGGCAAATTGATACTCAATTTTTAATACCCGCTTGCCCTGGTAAACTTTAAGGCTCTTCTCTATCGCTATGTTTATCATTCTAACGGAGATTTAGCCTGGTACTTGTTGAACATAAAAACACCTATCACCATCACAAACGTAAGGGCGAAAAGGATGAACGAATAGTTATTGGCCGCGGTATAATCCATCCGCTCTACCGAATCGTAAACAGCGATGGATGCTACACGCGTTACATTGGGGATATTCCCACCTATCATCAGCACTACGCCAAACTCGCCCAGGGTATGGGCAAAGGTTAATACGATGGCAGTTAACAATGACGGTTTGATATTGGGCAGTAAGACGCTTTTAAACGTTTGCCACGGGGTTTTACCCAGCGTGTACGATGCTTGTGCTAATGATGCCGGAAGTTGTTGCAGGGCCGATTTAACAGGGCCGATCATAAAGGGCATGCTGTAGATGAACGATGCCAGTACCAATCCCTTAAAAGAGAATACAAACTGCACGTCGAAACTATCCTGCAGCCATTTACCCAAGCCATGCTGCGGACTAAAAGCCAGCAACAAATAAAACCCCAATACCGATGGCGGCAACACCAGCGGCATGGTAATAATAGCTTCGATAAGTGTCTTAAAAAACGACCGCCCTTTTGATAACCACCAGGCTATGGGTACACCAACCAGTAACAGCAATAAGGTTGTAATTGCTGCCAGCTTTAAGGTAAGCCAGATTGGTGATAGGTCCATTTACTATTAATTATTGTGTGCGATACCCGTATTGCTCAAAGATCTTCTTTGCGTCGGCACTTAACAGGTAGCGGTAAAACTTATCCGCATCGGGGTTGGTGGCACCATGTTTTAAAATTACTACGCCCTGTAGTATCGGTGCATAGCTTTTGGGGTCTATGGGTTTCCAATATAATTTGGTTTTGTTGGCAGGGTCCTTTACCAGAGCCTGGGTAGTAAAGCCAACATCAACCACACCCGTAGTTATATAAGTATTTACCTGCGATATGCTTTCGCCGTAAACCATTTTGCTTTTAACGTTATCCAAAATGCCTTTCTTCATCAAAAGTGCAGATGCCGCCTGGCCATACGGCGCTACAGCCGGGTTTGCTATCGCGATCTTTTTGATTAGCGGGGTTAGTAAGATCCTTTCCCAGCGCTCAAACCCCAGATCCTTACTGCTGCAGATGATAAGATTGCCTAACGCATACACTACAGGCGCTTTAGTAGCAAATCCATCTTTATATAAGGTTTCGGGGAAATCCATATCAGCCGATAAAAAAACATCAAAGGGTGCGCCGTTCTTGATCTGCGCAACCAACTTGCCCGACGAACCAACAATAGGCTCGATATCAACACCTGTTTTTTGCTTAAAATCCTTTTGTAGTACAGTTATTACGGATTGCAGGTTAGCCGCGGCGGCTACCTTTATTTGTGCGAAAGTGGTTGTGACAGTTAAAAGCCCAATGGCCAGTAAAAAACTAACACGTTTAATTGTACCGGCAAGATGTTTTCTAATATTCATCGCTATAAACTTAAAGTGTAAATATAGAACGATTTATTAAAAGATAGATTGCCTTTGCGCGTAGCAGCATATCAAGTTGTCCCGTAGGGACTACCCATTTGTAGAAAAACAAACAGGTGTGGTTTTGCCCCATCGGGGCTACCCTTCGCGAATTGGGTAGCCCCGATGGGGCAAAATTATTTTTTATGTGATGTGGCTACAAATGGGTAGTCCCTAACGGGACATGAATAAAGGACAAAAAAGACAGCAGTGCTAAGCCATCGCTAATAAAATTTTCATTACAAATGTGACACATTGCAATCTTAGATTACCTTATTGTGGGATTGAAGTGTTAAATGCCAATGCGTGTTTAAACGATTAAATTTTTTACAAATAGCTTACTATCAAATAGTTAATCCGAAAAAAGTGTTTCATTTTGTTTCACTCGTTTTTCATAGCTATCTAATTGTCAATTAGTTAGGTCGAAAAAGTGTTTCACCTGTTTCATCTGTGTCACACACTTGTGAAACAGACGACACCTGGTGATGCTAAACAGGCGGGGTATTGGGTTAACCTTTAACCCGCCATAAAGTTTACCCAACAAAAAAGGGCGAATGCCTAAACATTCGCCCTTCTATTCAACATAGGGTTATACCTTAATCGTTAGGCGCATCTGTTGGGGTGCCTACAATCTTATATACTTTATCGCCATTGGTATCAACCGCATCCTGGAAGTAATAGCCCTCTTGCGATACATAATATCTCTGGCCGCCAAGCTTAATTACTTTGCAACCTTCGGGCAGGTTGTCAACCAGGTCGCCAACTTGTGGCAGATCATCTGCCGGGCTGCCGTTATCAACGGTATTTAGTTCGCCGTCTTTGCCGGCTATCTGGTAAGCCAGGCTACCATCATCTTTAGTTATCGGCTGATAGTACACACCATTCAACTCATAATACTGCATGCCGTTTATGGATATGGCCTGTGCTTTTGCCGGTAGCTTATCTATAGCTGCACCTATTGGTGGCTCAACTACTGTATACTCATTGTTTTCTTGTTGGCGATAATACAAACCATCATTATAAAAGTATTGATCGGCGCCGAAATAGAATGGATAATAACCGTATGGCAATACGCTTAAGCTAAAGCCTAACTGAGGGGTATAGTAAGTTTGATAATACCCACGGTTGCGGTAGTAAAATCCGCGGGGCCTTGCTGTTATATAGTTGTGGCCAAATTGTAATCCCGGATAGCTGCGATAGCTATTACCGCGACGGTAACTAAAACCGTTGCTTCTGCCCTGGTTGTATCCGCCGCCTCTTGGGCTATATGAATTAGAATTGCCCCTTTGGGTTATACCCGGGTAACGGCGACCACCGTTGTTTGGGTTGGCCGGCCTAAAAGCCGGTTGTGTTTGATGCTCGCCACCGCGGGGCTCGAAAGTTTGTGTTGAACCTACTGCATTGTTGGTACGGCCGCCACCGAAAGAGTTTGGTTGTTGCTGTGACTGGCCTTGTGGGCTACTCCGCTGCATTTGCGGTTGCTGCCGTTGCGGGGCCTGCTGTTGGGCCGCTTGTTGCTGAGGAACCTGGCGTGGCTGTTGTTGCTGTTGCGGCGCTTGTTGGCGTGGTGCTGCCTGTTGTTGAGGCGGCGGACTGCTGCGCTGTATTTGTGGCGCAGGTGCTGCAGGCGGCGGGGTAGAGCCACCACCACTGCTTTTATTATCGGTATGTTCGCCACCCCTTTGTGCGTTTGCCGGAAGAGCAAGGCCTAAGGATAGTATAGCGCCTAAAGCAAGTCCGGTTAAGTTTCTATATGTCTTTTTCATTTTTGGTTGTTATTTAGGTAACTGTTATAAGGTCGATTATTACTTTTTAGACAGATAACCTTGTGAAAAGTTTAATGCTGACAAAAATAACGTTAATAGCTGTAATCAAGTATAAACCGACAGATGAATTTTAGCAGCGAAAGGTTACAGGCTTTCTGCAATAAATAATAACGGCTCATCAAACTGCAAGCCGAAAAGACCATCGTTTAGGGTAAGATAAGGGCCATCGCCTGTTTCAGCTAACCCGGTAATCACAAGGTTAGTGGCCGAAGACAGGAGCCTGATCACATCGCCTGCCGGTTTCCATTTACTAAAGCCAGGAGTAACTGCGTAGATCTTCTGTTGATGATAGAATACCACCAGGTTGATCTTATCGGCGTAGGGCAGGTAATCAGTCAGTTCAAATTCATCCGTCACCACATTAACAGAAGGGTAGCCCTGGTTTGTTAAATAATTAAGGGCTGCAGCTATCACGGTGTCTTTACCCACAGGCAGCCATTTAACATCCGACTGCAGGTTGGGCATGGCTTCGTCGGTAATTATCCAGTCTATCTTAATGCCGTAGGAGTTCAGCTTTTCGGCAATGTCGGGCGTAGCTATGAGCGTCGGGCTCCATTCCAGCAGCTGACCCAATTGCTCATCATCAAAATTATCAAGCCCAAGCACTAATAGCGCCGGCTCCTGTTTTTCGCGAACAATGTGGTGTGATGACATGTGACCGTTGATTTATGTAATTCCGCTGACTAATATATCTTTTTATAAAATGCCTTTACAGCCCCCTCCGGGTCAGTCGATAAATTTACCGCTGCCGATACCGCCAAGCCATAAACACCGGTTTGTAACAAGGCTTCAACATCGGGAAGTTGAATACCGCCTACGGCAATAACCGGGATCTCCACCATCATTCGTTGCAGCTGTCTATAGCCCTCAAAGCCCATAAGCGGGCTGTTGTTTGGTTTGGTATCAGTATGCGCAAATGGGCCATAACCACAATAATCAACCACACCGGTTGCTTGTGTAGCCAGCAAACGTTTAACATTTGTTGCAGAGGCGCCCAGTGTTTTATCTTCACCTATCTGCGCCCGGATATACAGAAAATCGGCATCAAAGTCTTCAATATGCACGCCTTGAACATCAACCTTGTCTAATAAATGATAGTGGTTGGTGATAATAAGCGTTGTCCCCCAATCATCGCAGATGCCGGCAATTTGGTTTATCTCGGTAATCAGTTCATTATCGGTTTTGGTAAGACAACGGTATTGCAGCCAGTTTGCACCGGCCTCGCAGGCTATTTGCGCCTGTTCAATATGCGTTCGGTTGGGTAGGTCCTGTGTTAAGTAATGGAATTTAGAAATGTATTTTTTCATGGAAGGCGGCAGAATTTGCAACTAAATTAAGCAATGCAAACAGACTATAACCGTAAATCTTTTAATTGTGATTCTTCCAATACAATCCGTACACTTTCCTTGCCTGTATACTCCCATTTTATCAGGCGGATACAGTTATCAGCGATCTCGATCCCGGTAATATCGCCATCATCAAAACAACAGCAGCCGCTATTAAAGTAGGTGTCTAAATAACCCTTAAAATTGGGCGGCCTAAAGTCGTTTAAATGCAGTTTGTCTATCCTGGACTTTATTTGTTCAGCTTCGGTACCTGTTGCCGAACCTAACTTTTCATACAAGATCTCTAACTCAGTTAACGACCGAAACACCGGCTGGTGCGTATGCCCGGTAATTAAGATCGTGTCCTTTCGTTTCGAGCTCCACTCATACATCAGGCGGTTATGGTCGGTTTTTAGCTGGTCGTTATTGGCGGGTGTATTAGGGTTTATCCGCAGGTACGATTGAAACGGTGCCCATATGTCAGACACGAACCATTTACTGAACCAGTTGCCGTCGCTTTGCAGGTCGCCCTGGTGGCCATGGGTTAGGTAAAAGGATAGTTTTTTGTTGTTTACGATAGTCTCTAAAACAGCACCCTCATAAACTTTAACTTGCTGGCCATAAATTTGCAGCAAGCTTATCATTGCCAGCGGATCATTATCCCAATACAAGTCGTGATTGCCAAAGATCTTGATGAAGGCGTTGCGGGCAAGGAACAGCTTTTCGGCCCCGAAGGTTTTTTTATTGTGCCTTTTAATAGTGAGGAAGATGTTTTCCCAAAGCTCTTCACTATCGCCCAGGTTGATGTAACAAAATCTTTTTTTATTGTAATGATCTAAAGCCGCTAAATAGTTGCCGGCCGATTTGGCAAAGATGTCCGATCCGTCCCTTGCCCCTTTATGCTGATCTGACAGGATGATAAACTTGTCTTTAGCGGCATTAAACGGAACAACCAACCCACGCTTGCCCGGGTTGGTTGTTATATTTTGATACAGATCGCTAAGCGCTTTATTAACCCGCTTTTTATCAGGCCTTGACGACCATTTATTGGCCAGGTGGATAACTTTGGCTGTTAATAAGCGTTGCAGGAATTTGCGCATAGCATGTATAACAGGGCTTATATATAATTGTTGTGCTTGTCCACTTAATTAAAAGCTAAAGTTTTTTACCAGCGAAAACTTAATATTGGGAATAATAGAATCTGATGAACGAAGCCATGTGTTTACATCATCGTTTATACTCACAAAGCCCAGATTAGCCAATAAATAGAACTCCGATTTTTTATTCAAATTCAAGTAGGTTTGGATCCCAAATGAGGAGAAAGATCGTATCCTTTTAGCATCCGGATAATATTTATCAAAGTTTTTAATGTTAGTAGCTACCAATAGTTGATTAGTATTAAAATAAGCGCTTAAACCATGTGGTATTATAATATACTCAATACCCAGTTTAACATGGAAAACAGTTGTGTTAAAGCTTGTAAGCGAGTCTGGCTGTAACTTTTTGCCTAAATAATATACGCCCAAATTAATGCCAAGCTTTTGATCATAGTGCTGCAGTTCATCATTATAAGTTGGTTTTGTATCAGATGGGTTAAAACCAAAGCTAAAGTCTGTCATAAAACCCAGGGTGCTTGCTTCAGGCATAAAAAGTTTATTTACTCCGGGATTTTTTTTGTCTTCGTCATTTGCCCCTATAATAAGCTTCGCTTCTCCATAAATAGAAGAATGTTCATTCGATACGAATTTCTTTTGACCCACTACACTTACATTAGGCGTAACTATACCGTGATCACCCAGTATTGCGTTTATCCCACCCAGGGCAGATAGCCTTTCATCGTCAGTCGCCTCTGCTGCATTGTCTTTTTTTATTTTATCAACTATGCTATTGATGTTTTTAATATCAGTGTTAGCTGCATCAATATATAAGTTATAATCAGTTATAAATAATTTCTTGGCGGATATAAATTTGTCGCTTGCTTCTTGCAGTTTTTTTATCGCCGCATCTGACCGTTCGTAAATCGTCTCTTTCATGTCCGCATAATCTGAAAGATCACCATTTAGTTTACGCAGATCTTTAAGACAAGTTTGTATGGCTCCACGTAGCGAGAGTAGATCATCAAGTTTGACCTTAATTTTATCGCTTTTTGAAGATATCTGATGATTCAATGAAAAAATAGTACGTTGATAATCGCCGTTTTTTGAATTAATAGCAGTATCAAAGCCCGTTTCAGACTGTTTAAAGTTTTTATCTATTTGGTTTTTGCAGCTATCAAGCTCTTTGTCTAATTTTTCAAGATACGTGGTGTATTTTTCAATGATCAGATCATTTATCTCCTTTTTTGACGCAAGTTTTTCGGCATGCTCCCTTTTGTAATTATCTTCTGCGATCTTTATTTTGGCCTCCAGGTCTTTTTTGGTTTTCCGGTCAATACTTTTTTTGCTTATAAGCGCTTTTATGTTAGAGATCAATTGCTTTTGATCAACTTTGACCGTGTTGGCCGGTATACTAAATAATTTATCAGGAATGTTTTTAAGTAACGAATCCGATGAGTTACTAATTTTTTTTACATACTCGAGGGATGTCGGTACAACCTTTTTTTCGCCTCTTGACGAGGACCAAATACTGTTTGATTGCATTAACTGGCAGTAGCCTTTAGTGTAAACCAAGCAGATTAGAACTATTAAAAAAAGTGTCTTTTTCATGTTCAATGTTAATTAGAGCGTTATAAACTAACTGCCTGTATGGCACTATCGGGGATATCACTAACCATTCTTATTGTCCAAAAGTCATCCGATAGCTTTTCGTTTAGGAGGTATTCATAAGGAATAGTAAAATAACCACTGCTACCCCATGTGTTTCCCCAACTGTTTCTTACAATAAATCGTTTTGAATCTTCGTGATAGCCAACCGCAAGTACTGCGTGCCCGCCAACAACATATTCATTTGATGCCGGCATATTAACCACGCCTGTATGCGTTACCTCCCGGCTTTCAAATGAATTATAAACAGTAAACCCAAAAACAAAAGGATAGCCGTCAGCTAAACATGCCTTCATCTGTTCTAATTGCCGAATAACCCTTTGGTAGCTCGTTGCTTTATGGTCAAGAGCAGTTTGATAACAGCTCTCATAGGGTTTTTTGGTAAACTCGTTAACGATATACGGCCAGTTACTTTCTGTGCAAACACCCCAATTACTTAATGTTTTCATCCCATCACGGAGATAGGCGCCGGCATCAACATTTACTGTGTTTTCTATAACACGCTCGTTATAATATATAAATAGCCTTGATGGCATAAATACAGTGGCATTTTGTCTGATCAATTCAAATTGAAACGCGCCGGCTATGGCGTTTGCTGTACAACTACCCAGCTGGCCCTGGTCGTACACCTCCGGAAAAGAGGGCCGTAAGTCAACATGTTTGGGTAAGTTCGTTAAAACTGGGGCTGGAGCAGCGTACATAAAGTCCCGAAAATCCGGCAGGTCGGGTCTCCACCCGTAAGAATAATTCTGGTTCATTTTATAAAATTTAATTGCTTACTCTATTGCGTTTTCGGCTTAACCGCAGCAATTAGCTTTTAATTGCTAAGTCAAAGTTGAAGAAACATGCAATTGGAATTAAGGAGGACAACACGGTATTTATCACGCTTTTACACGCAAAAAATACCGTGAAAACACGGGGTTGAATTTTTTTATTTAGGCTGTACTTTAGACAAAAAAATTATTACCTAACCCATAAAAAAATGAAAAGATTATTATCAACACTCGCTCTTGCCGCATCGATGCTGGCAGGATGTAATCAGGCCGGCACAACAGCTACAACAGCAGATTCTGTAGGAACTATGTCTGCCAAAGCTTTAGTAGCACCGCAAGCCGGGACTATCGTGCGTGAAACGCTGGATGGCATACCAGAAAAAGATGCCCTGCAAATGATTAAAAACTTCCAAACAAGCTCTGCCACACAAACATACCCAATAGAGAGTTTTTTTATAAAAAAAGATATGCTGGTTTTGCTCAATGACATGCTTGCAAAAGAGATGGCTGCTCCGTTAACAGGGGGCAGGAACTACCATACTGATGGCATAAGAATATATTTTGGTAAAGAGCAGCCTACCTCTACGAATATCAAGCTGATTATAGTTTCAACAACAGATAGCATAGGGTTTATTCCCCCGCCCCCGGCCCATCCTTCTACACCACCAGATAAGATGCACCATGATTATTATGATCATTTACAAGCAGCGTTGCATCAAACAACAGTACCTTTAAAGATAACCCCTGAGCCGCTAAACTTAAGCGGAGCGTTACTTAGAACGGTATGCAATTGCGACTTTGAGGCATCGTGCGCTACCGTAAACAGGCCGGGTGCAATTGTGCGCAGTTATGCAGAGAAAATGGTTCAGAACTTTAATGGAAGAGTAATGACTACACATTCTGTTTGGTTTGATGCTGCCAGGCTTAGAAAAATGGTCGGAGAACAAAGCTTTGCAGGATTAAGAATTTACATGGCAACTTATCATGACAATACCTATAATGCTAATGGGAAAAGTACTTTCGTGTTAACTACGGTTGATAACACAAACAGCGACTATTTTTACTGCGAGAATGATACCACTTATTTTATGAAAAATGGTAAAAGAATAATAAGATATAGACCATTATGGGGGCCGGCTGAAGATAACGGTAGCTTATGCCCAAACAATTGTAACTAAGTACCTGAATAATATGTACCAATACTTTACCATATATACAGTTGCCGAATTAGGTTGTTTTTTTATAGCACTTATTTGTCTTATTAATGACAAGGATTTTAACTGGCGAATGATGATATTGTTTATGCTAGTAACCTGCATGGTCGAAATGGGTGCAATTCCGCTAAAGGCTGTTTACCGGCATAATCCAATTCCTGCAAATTCAAGCGCGTGGATATATAACATTTTACTATTACTTCAAATAAGTGTCTTTACCGGCATGTTTTACCATTTGCTTAATAAATACACCCGAAGCAAGCCCCTTATTATTGTGGGGCTTGCTTTATTAATGGTGCTCTATATATATGATTTATTTACTAACCCGGCAGGGATTTTTAGTTATAATGCAAATACGTATTCTGTAATGTCAGTTCTGTTTATATTTTACAGCTTATATTACTACTACCTGCTGATTAGTACCGAAGAGTATGCCGATATAAAAACTCTTGCAGACTTTTGGTGGGTTACCGGTACTTTATTCTTTTTCTTTGGCAGCACTGCCTGCAACTTGTTTTATAATCTGCTGACAAAGGTTTCTCCCGGCAATACAGTATATTTAACTTATATAGGCGATGTGCTGATCATTATTTTATATGGTTGCTGGAGCTATTCATTTATCTGCAAGCGATGGATAACATCAAACAAATAATTTTACTGTCTACCCTTATATTTTTGCTGGCGCCATTATCTATTGTAATATATATTAGTAAATATAGCCGCCGTAAAAAAAAGCATATAGAGGAAAAAGCACAAATGAAAGCCGCTTTCGAATCGGAACTACTTAAAACCCGGTTCGAGATCCAGGAAGAGACCTTAAACCATATCAGCCGCGAAATCCACGATAATATAACGCAGGTATTATCATTTGTAAAGCTAAACCTGGCCCTAACAGGCAAGCTTACCGAGGAAGATAAGGCTGCAAAGATCAAAGAAAGCCGCGAACTGATTGCCCAAACTATCTACGACCTGCGCGACCTTTCAAAGAGCCTTAGTTTTGAACACATAAGCGCCAAGGGCCTGGTTAAAACTATTGAGATGGAAGCAGAGCGGATTAATAAAAGCGGTATAATAGCTGTCAGTTTTTCGGTCGCGGGTAGTATATATGATTTAGGCGAGCAGCCTGAACTGCTGTTGTTTCGCATTTTCCAGGAGTCGGTTAACAATACGCTTAAACATGCCAATGCTAAACATGTAAGTATCAGCTTGCAATATTCTGATCAAATGTTTAATTTAACAGTCGCAGACGATGGCGACGGTTTTTCTACAGAAGTTTTAGGGGGCAAACGGGGGCTTGGATTGAAAAACATTGAAACCAGGGCAGCGTTAATTGGCGGTACCGTAATTATCAACAGTACACCCGGTAACGGCTGTAGTATTGCGGTAAACTTAAAACCTTTAAACAATTTAAACCCGGATGGAACCCATTCTGATAGCTTTGGTTGATGATCACCGCCTTTTTAGAAGTGGAATTGCATCGCTCATCAATAAACTGCCCCAATATCAAATACTTTTTGAGGCGGGCGATGGTGAGGAACTGAGCCGGAAACTAACCCCTAAATTAAAGCCCCATATTGTACTGTTAGATATTAACATGCCTAAAAGGGACGGAGTAGCTACTGCGCAATGGATCCGAACTAATTTTCCTGATGTACATATTATTGTATTGTCAATGTTTGAGGATGCTGAAAAGGTACTCACTATGATTAAAATTGGCGTAAAAGGATATTTGTTGAAAGATGCTGAGCCGGATGAGTTTGAGGACGCCTTAAACAAAGTGTCTAACAATGAGGTTTATTACCCCGATTTTGTAACTAAACACCTGGTAAGTAACTTTAATAAACCAACAGAGGTGGCAAAATTAAACAGCCGCGAGCTGGAGTTTTTAAAGCTATCGGGCACAGAACTTACCTACAAAGAAATTGCCGACCAGATGTGTATAAGTGCACGCACTGTTGACGGGTATCGCGATCAGCTTTTTGAGAAACTGCAAATTAAAAGCCGCGTGGGGCTGGTATTATACGCCATAAAAAATAACCTGATAGAATTGTGATTTGCTAAAAATATTAGCAATATTTGTGTCATGGCACATCAGGATAATCCGGAGTTTTTTAAGGGGCGCGGGGCACAGGTTAATACCGACAACAAGTTTTTAAAACGCAAATATGTGTTGGATCATATTGAAGGACTGGACGAGCCGCTGCTTGAAAACAGCGCAACGCAATTGTTTGAGGAGACGCCAAAAAAGATAGTAAGCGAATCAAATAGCCCCGATCTAAGCAACATGTATTCTATAAACCCTTACCAGGGGTGCGAGCATGGATGCATATATTGTTATGCCCGAAATTCGCATGAATATTACGGCTTTAGTGCAGGCCTCGACTTTGAGCGAAAGATTATCATAAAACGTAACGCACCCGAACTGTTAGAGAAATATTTTAACAAGCGTAATTACCAGCCGGTGGTAATCATGCTGTCCGGCAATACAGATTGTTACCAACCGATAGAGCGTCGCCTAAAAATTACCCGCGGATTGCTGGAGATATTTCTGCAATACAAAAACCCGGTAAGCATCATAACTAAAAATAACGTCATCATTCGCGACCTGGATATTATTACCGAGTTGGCTAAACTGAAACTGATCCATGTTAATGTTTCCATCACCTCATTAAACGAATCGCTGCGGCAAAAGCTGGAGCCACGCACGGTAACGGCAAGCGGTCGCCTTGGGGTTATCCAAAAACTATCAGAAAAAGGAGTGCCGGTAAGGGTAATGGCTGCGCCGATAATACCGGGGTTAAACAGTAACGAGATCCCCGATATTATTAAAGCTGCTGCAGACAGGGGAGCATTATCAGCTGGGTTCACCATTGTGCGATTGAACGGCAGCATAGGCGAAATATTTAGCGACTGGATTCACAAAGCCTATCCAGACCGTGCCGAGAAAGTTTTAAATATGATCCGTGCCTGTCATGATGGTAATTTAAACGACAGTGAATTTGGCCGGCGCATGCGTGGCGATGGCCCTGTCGCGCAGTCCATCACACAGTTGTATAAGATGGCCTGTAACCGTTTTTTAGCCGATCGGGAAATGCCGGAATATGACTTTAGTTTATTTACACCAAAAGGGGGGAAACAGACGAGTATGTTTTAGGAAAAGCCGGTTTGTCAGAAAAAAGTTCTTAATCCACTTCCGGATACATGCTTCTTACCAGCGTGCGCAGCGAAAGCTCAACTAAGACACCTAAACAAATACCAATGGTATAGCTGGCAATATCGCCGAGATAGAAAGTTTCGCCCAACATTACTTTACCAAAAAAGGTGGTGCGCAAGTTATCTATCCATGGTGCGCTGTATAGCTGGCTAAGCTCGGTCGCGTATGCATAAATTATGCTTATTATCACTGTGAAAGGCAGTGGTTTAGTTATAAATATAAACCGCATTAACAGGAAAACGGCTAATCCCCATAAAATATCGCCAACAAACAATGGTACAACTGCCGAAGAGAGTTCGCGCGATACCAAACCCACAATAACGGTTACTATAATTAGGAATAAATAGATCAGGCGCGCCTTTAGCATGGTTAAATATATATTATATTTTACAACACGCAAAGGCTATAAACAAAAAAAGCGCCCAAAGGCGCTTTTATATCTTGTAGCTTAATTATTAAGCAATTGCAGTTTCAGCTTCTAACGCCATTACTTCGTCTATCAGGATACGGCCGCAATGCTCGCAAACAATAATTTTTTTGCGTTGGCGGATATCAGATTGACGCTGAGGCGGGATCTGGTTAAAGCATCCAGAGCATGAATCGCGTTGGATGGTAACTACAGCTAAGCCATTTTTAGCATTTGTACGCAAACGGTTATAAGCAACCAATAAACGCTCTTCGATATTAGGAATAGCTTTATCTGCCTGTGCAACTAATTCGCTTTCGTCTTTTTCGGTTTCGGCAGTAATGGTACCTAACTCGTCTTTTTTAGCGTCAAGATCGCTTTTGCGGGCTTCTAAATCAGCAAGAGCTTTTTCATAAACCTGGGTTTTTGAAGTGATCTCAAAACCAAACTCACGAATTTTTTTCTCGCTAACCTGTATATCTAACCCTTGTATCTCAATCTCTTTCGAGATCGCGTCATACTCGCGGTTGTTTTTTACTTCACCAAGCTGTGTTTCGTATTTTTTTGTATTTGCCTGAGCTTCTTTTATCAGGTTTTTACGGGTAACAATATCATCCTCCAAGTCATCCAGCTCGGCTTTGATTTTTTGTATGCGGGTTTCCAAACCTGCAACATCATCCTCAAGGTCGGCAACTTCCATAGGTAATTCACCTCTTATCTGGCGAATTTTATCAATTTTAGTGTGGATGGTTTGTAATTCGTATAACGCTTTAAGCTTTTGTTCTACGGTTTGTTCCATTATTTGACGGGATTTATACTTATTTCTTTTTATAAACGGATGGCAAAGATACAACTTTTTTAAAATATTTTATAATTCAATTGTAAATTGCTGTTTGTCAAAAGGAAAGACAGGATTACATAAAATATTTAACCGGGTTTGTATTAACACTGGTTAACCGCAAAGGCAATTCGACAAACTTTTTCCGGATCATCTCGTGCAGCAATTGCTGGGTAAATTGCTCACTTTCAAAATGGCCTATATCGGCAATAATTATCTTGCCATCGGCATCAAAAAATTCGTGATATTTATAGTCGGCAGTTATAAAAATATCCGCCCCTGCACCAATTGCCTGTTTCAGCAAAAACCCGCCCGAGCCACCACAAACGGCAACCTTTTTAATTTGCTTGCCGGTAAAAGCAGTATGCCTTATAACGTGGGCGTGCATTTTTTCTTTAAGGTGATATAAAAACTCTTCGGCGTCCATGGGCTGGTCCAACTCGCCTACCATGCCCGATCCTACCTGTTGGTGCTGGTTAGTTAGTGCGTAAAGATCATAAGCTACCTCTTCATATGGGTGCGCCAGTATCAGCGCCATTAAAATTTTGCTTTCTAAATTGGCAGGATAAACGGTTTCTATCCGCATTTCTTCTTCGGTATGGCGTACGCCGGGCTCGCCTACATATGGGTCGCTATCCTCGTTGCCTTTAAACGTACCGGTGCCTTCGGCATTGAAGCTACATTCGCTATAGTTGCCAATATTACCGGCACCTGCGTGGAACAATGCGTTGCGCACCTGGTCTACATGGCTGGTGGGTACGTAGGTAACCAGTTTTTTTAAGACCCCATGTTTTGGCGACAGGATATGGCAATTCTCTAAACCTAATGTCTCGCAAATTTTGGCGTTAACACCTGTTAGTACGCTATCCAAATTAGTATGGATGGCATAAATAGCTATATTATTGCGGATGGCTTTCTCAACCACGCGCTCCACATAGGTTTTGCCGTTAAATCGTTTTAATCCTTTAAAAACTATGGGGTGATGCGATATAATAACCTGGCAGTTGGTGGCAATAGCCTCGTCAACCACAGCCTCTATACAATCAAGCGATATTAAAACCTGGTGAATTTCCTGGTCGGGATTACCTACTATCAGGCCGGCATTATCATAATCTTCCTGGTAAGCCAGCGGGGCAATGCTTTCAAAATAAGTGGTAAGTTGGGATAGTTTCATTTGGATAAAAGATTACACCGATTTTGTTTGATTACTCCGATGTTGGATAAAAGTACCAAAAATCCAATAAACAAGCAAAGACGCCCCCGGTATATCGGGGCGTCTTTACTTTCCATATATAATAGATCGGGGTTTTGGCCCCTACGGATGGTTAGTTACCCATTTTGGCAAGGTTAAAGCTTTCGAAAGCCATTTTCTGGTTGTACTCTAAAGCTAATTTTTTGTGGTTTACCAAGTCGACGATGGTACCTATTAAGCAAAAGCCACCTGTAAAGAAATACAATAAGCCCATGCCTACTTGTCCTAACAAAAAGCGTTGTATACCTGCTACGCCAAAGAAACCGATCAGCGTAAATATTAATACATCCTGAGCTGTTTTTCTTTTACCGGAATAACTCATAAAGAAATACTTTTTCTGGTCGTCGGTTAAGCCAGAAGTTGCTTGTTGTAACAGAGCTAATTCTTCAGAACTTATGCCCGGAAGGCTCATATACGGGTTTTGATACATATCCATGATCTTTAGTTTTTTAGTGTGATTGTTTATTATTTATACCCCAAAACTAATATAGAACTAAATATTGGCCTATGCAAAATGGGCGGGGCAGGCAAACAACTCGGTAAGCACAGGAATTTAGGCGGTGAAAATGGTGGGAGAATTGCGAGTGTCGGTGAATGAGTGTGCTACTCAAACTTATACTCACGCTTGGGCACAAACAAACGTCGCCCCAAAACAAAAATACGGTAGCCAATTATAATTAAAGCCGGCACACCCAGCCAATGCGCATGCCACGATCTAACCAAATCACCATGAAACAACCACGATATAGCATGCCCAATGCCGCAACCCGGACACCAGGTTATGCCGATGGCTTTAAACGGGCATAAAGAATATTGCGACTCTGCAGCAGGGTTGGCTATCGCCAGCGCTATCAGAGCCGCTATCCAAAAAATTAGTTCGAAGTTTGTCTTTAAAAACTTAATCAACTTTGTTTGATTTTGTCGCCAAAACCAAAGATACAGCTAAAGCAGACAATAATCCAATTAACAAAGCGCCAAACATGCGACCCGAAAATGCCATAAAATTGCCACTACCCGGTTGTATATAGTTAATATAAACAATGGCTACAAATACAGCCAGGATGCCGCCAAACAATAAAATTTTAAAGCTTTGTACCAAAGCCTCTAAAAAACCCATCTGACCATTACATTCGGTACTGCGATAGGATAATATGCCAAAAAATAAACCGATGATAGGTATCAATATCGAAAGGTATTCGTAAGGTGCAGTGTTGTCATTTTGCGTGTCATACCCCATTGCATGAGTAATAAATAACCAGGCAGCGCTAAGTACTCCGATAACGGCGCCCCATATTAATGCATTTTTCATTTTATTTAAGTATTAGGTTAAAAGTTGTGAGTTGTAATTTAAATACGTGCGATAAAAGCCAAACGTTGTTTAAACTATCATAAAAAGGTTTTTTAAGGTGATTTTGTTTTAGCCATCTGATATTTTTGATAGGTAAATGAAACGGGTTTTAAAATTTAATATCTTTAACAAGCTCATGATTATGAAAAAAGTACTTCTACTATTATTAATACTACCCTTAGTTTCAGCTGCCCAAACAGCCGACCAATATGATAAACAAGGTTATAATGCATTTAACAAGAAGGACTATGCAGAATCCATTAAATTATTTGATAAGGCTATCGTAGCAGATAAAGGTTTTGGCGATGCTTACTATCATCGCGGACTCGCCCGGTTTGAGCTAAAAGATTACCAGGGCGCTATAAAAGATTATTCGTCGGCCATTTTAATTATGAATCACAACTCGGTGATGTTTGACCATAGGGGTAGTGCAAAGCGATATATTAATGACATACCCGGTGCTATTGCAGATTACGATACCGCGATAAAGTTAGATTCAACCAACTCGGTGGCATACTATAACCGGGGAACAACAAAGGCAGCAATTAAAAACTATAGCGATGCCATTACGGATTACAATCAGGCTATTAAGTATAATCCGCAATTTGTAGACGCTTATTTAAACCGGGCCCTCGCTAAACAATTTATAAAAGATTATCCTGCTGCAATAGCCGATTATTCTAGTCTTATCGAATTAAAACCCAGGGCAAATATTTATATGCTCAGAGGATTACTGAAGGCAAAACTTAATAATAAAGAGGGAGCTATCTCAGATTTTTCAAGGAGTATAGACGACGATCCCGAACAACCGTATGCTTATTACAACCGGGGCATTATGAAGGCCGATCTAAAAGATCTGACTGGCGCTATTGCGGATTATAATAGGGCTGTTGCTTTGGACGAAAAAAATGAAGGAGCCTATATTAAATTGGGTACCGTCCTGGCATCGACAGGAAACTATAATGACGCGATGGTTAATTTTGATAAAGCACTTGCGCTAAATCCCAACAATGCCGAGGCGTATGCCAACAGGGCGGTTGCAAAAAATACCAAGGGTGATTTTGCCGGTGCCCTTATTGATTGTGATAAAGCCATTTTAATAACAGACACCCTGGCTATAGCCTACAGTAACAGGGGTTTAGCTAAGAACCAGCATAAAGATTATAAAGGAGCAATTGCTGATCTTAAAAAAGCGGTTGCTTTAAATCAGAACGATGCGGTTGCTTACTTAAATTTAGGAAACTCCTATATTTTTTCAGCCAGTTATGCCACTGCTATACAATATTATAACGAGGCTATTAAACTTAACCCCGACTATGCTAACGCTTATAACACCCGCGGCATAGCCAAATACTTTTATGGCGATAAGAAGGGGGCATGCGTTGATATTAATAAAGCAGCCTCTTTGGGTTTTTCGGGAGCTAAGAATAGCCTGGCAAGATATTGCAGATAACATCAGGCTTGCGTAACACTCTTTTTCTGTATATTTGCCCCAGTTTTGAACATCCGTGATATATTAGAAAGATATAAAGCTGATGACCGGATAAAGGCGCTGGCGAAAGCCACTAACGCGTCAAAAAATCCAAGAATTCAGCTTCGTGGTTTAGTCGGATCGGGTGATGCGACCATGGCGGTAGCATTGTATTTTTTGCAGCACAAGCACATGGTGTTTGTATTGCCCGAGCGCGAAGAAGCCGGCTATTTCCAGGCCGACCTGGAAAACCTTACCGGTAAAGAAGTGCTGCTTTTCCCATCATCATACCGCAAACCTTTTGAGTTTACACAGCCCGATAGCAGCAATGTTTTAGCACGCGCCGAGGTTTTGAACGAACTTAACCATTCGAGCGAGTTTGGGCAGCTGATAGTAACCTATCCCGAGGCCCTGGCCGAGAAGGTGATAGACCGTGCATCATTAGAAAAAAACACTTTAGAGATAGCCGTAACCAATAAGCTTAGCATTGATTTTATCAATGAGTTTTTGGTGGAGTATGATTTTGACCGGGTTGATTTTGTGTACGAGCCAGGTCAGTTTTCTATCCGCGGTGGTATAGTTGATATCTTCTCTTTCTCGCACGAGTTGCCTTACAGGGTTGAGTTTTGGGGCGATATGATCGAGTCTATCCGCACGTTCGAGATAGAGAGCCAACTATCTGTAGAACAGGTTAAGAGCATAACGATAGTGCCCAATGTGCAATCGAAGTTTTTAACAGAGAGCAATATATCGCTGTTAGAATATATCGACGACGATACCCAGATCTGGATCAAGGATGTACAATTTACGTTCGATATTATCCAAACCGGATATAAAAAGGCAACGCAATTATGGAATGCCCTATCGGCAGATGAGAAGAACCAAAACCAGGACTGGATAGACCCCAAGTTTGGTTTTACCGACGAAAAACTAATTGCCGACCAGCTGCATGACTATGCAGTTATTGAATTTGGTAAGCAATTCTTTTATCAGCCTAACGAGACTATCAGCTTTGACATGCGCCCGCAGCCATCGTTCAATAAAGACTTTAGCCTGCTGATCCATAATTTTAAAAATAACGAAGCCGAGAAGATAGAGAATTTTATCCTGACGGATTCAGCTCGCCAGGTTGAGCGCTTATATGCCATTTTAGAGGACCTGGATAAAACCGTAAAGTTTACGCCGATAAGTATCAGTATCCGCGAAGGCTTTGTGGATAGAGAGCAGCATTTGGCCGCCTATACCGATCACCAGATCTTTGATCGCTATTACAAATACAAGCTTAAAAAAGGCTACCAACGCTCGCAGGCCATCACCCTGAAAGAACTGCGTGAGCTAAAGCCGGGCGATTATGTTACCCATATAGACCATGGCATTGGTAAATATGCCGGGTTAGAGAAAGTGGAAGTTGCAGGCAAGCAGCAGGAGATGATCCGCCTTATTTATGCGGATAATGACTTGTTGTATGTAAACATCAACTCGCTTAACCGTATATCGAAATACAGCGGCAAGGAGGGCACAGTACCCCGCATGAACAAGCTGGGTACCGATACTTGGGAAAAACTCAAGAAAACCACAAAAAAAAAAGTTAAAGACATAGCCCGCGATCTGATCAAACTTTACGCCCTGCGTAAATCGCAGGTGGGCAACTCGTTTTCGCCGGATAGTTATTTGCAAACCGAGTTGGAAGCTTCATTTATTTACGAGGATACTCCCGACCAGGAAAAAGCCACCACCGACTTTAAAAAGGATATGGAGGCTCCGCATCCCATGGACCGGTTAATATGCGGTGATGTTGGTTTCGGTAAAACCGAAGTGGCCGTCCGCGCCGCCTTCAAGGCAGTTGCAGACAGCAAACAGGTAGCTATACTGGTGCCGACAACCATTTTAGCCGCACAGCATTATAAAACCTTTAGCGAGCGCCTGAAAGGCTTCCCTTGTAATATCGATTATGTTAACCGTTTTAAATCGAGCAAGCAAATAAAGGAAACTTTAGAGAACCTGAAGAATGGCAAGGTAGACATCATCATAGGTACCCACCGCCTGGTAAGCAAGGACGTGAAGTTTAAGGATCTTGGCCTGATGATCATAGACGAGGAGCAGAAGTTTGGTGTAAGCACTAAAGAGAAACTAAAGCAAATGCGTGCCAATGTAGACACGCTTACGCTAACGGCAACGCCTATCCCGCGTACCTTGCATTTCTCGCTGATGGGCGCCCGCGATCTTTCCATTATATCAACCCCGCCACCAAACCGCCAGCCGGTAGTTACCGAGCTGCATGTGTTTAATGATAAGCTGATAAAAGAAGCGGTTGAGTCTGAACTGGAACGTGGTGGCCAGGTATTCTTTATCCATAACCGCGTGGCAGACTTACCGCAATTAGGTGGAATGATCCATAAACTGGTACCGGGCGCACGTGTAGGCATTGCCCACGGTCAGTTAGAAGGCGATGCACTGGAAGATGTGATGCTGAAATTTGTGAACAACGAGTATGACGTATTAGTTGCAACTACTATTATCGAGGCCGGTTTGGATATCCCCAACGCCAATACCATCATTATTAACCATGCCCATATGTTTGGCCTGAGCGATCTGCACCAGATGCGTGGCCGTGTTGGGCGGAGCAATAAGAAAGCCTATTGTTATTTGCTAAGTCCACCATTATCAACCTTAACTAACGAGGCCCGTAAACGCCTTAGCGCAATTGAAGAATTCAGCGACTTGGGCAGCGGCTTTAACGTTGCTATGCGCGATCTTGATATCCGCGGAAGCGGTAACCTGTTAGGTGCCGAGCAAAGCGGTTTTATTGCCGAGATAGGCTTCGAGATGTATCATAAGATTTTGGATGAAGCCATCCACGAGCTAAAGGATGACGAATTTAAAGGGTTGTTCCCCGATGATAAGCCGAGACCGTTCATCGCGTTTACGCAAATAGATACCGACCTGGAGATCTTGATCCCTAACGAATATGTAACCAGCTTATCAGAGCGGTATAACTTATATTCAGAGCTATCTAAGCTGGAGAATGAAGCAGAGTTGCAGGCCTTCCAGCAACAACTGCATGACCGCTTTGGCCCTATCCCACCACAGGTTAATGACCTGCTAAACACCATGCGCCTGCAATGGATGGGTAAAAGCATTGGTTTCGAAAAGATCTCGTTAAAGAAAGGCGTACTGCGCGGCTACTTTATTACCAACCAGCAATCGCCTTATTTTGAAACGGCAACGTTCCGTAATGTGCTTACGTTTGTGCAGGCTAATCCCCGCCGTACTAATTTAAAGGAAGTGAAGAATACACTTCGTTTAAGTATTGAAGGCGTATTGGGTATAAATGAAGCTGTTGAATTACTGGGTGGGATGTTGGAAGTGCAGGAAGTATAGTCTTTCCTGTTATCGCACATTATTACCACTTTGCCGGCCAAACTACGGCGGTTGCAGAACTTATTATATCCTCCATATACAAAAAATGATCTTTAATCATGTTAACTTAACTCATCAAGCATGAAAAGATCAACCATCTATATTATATTATTTCACGTTATCTACTGGGGCATTGTACTGTATTTTCTTTATGCAAGATATAACCCGCAAGGTAATGCCGACTATCAGAGATATTATGCCAGCTACTTCCTTCAGGTCGTATTAGGATTTATAGCATTTTATGTAGTCTACGGTTTCATTTTTCCCTATTTTATTCAAAAAAACAAGCGCGCAACTGATGCTACGAGCCTGGTCCTGCTTTTTATCATCCTGGCGTTTATGGTTGGATTGCCGTTGTTGGAGGTTTACTCCGAGCAATACCAACATGGTAAATACCGGGTAAATTTGGGCCAAATTCTTTTCGGTATATTCAGTTTCGGGTTGTCTTCTTTACTTTTTAAAGGATTTATTGTATGGTTATTAGATATTGGGTATAAAGAGCAGCTTGAAAAAAGCAACCTCGAAAGTAACCTCGCTCTGTTAAAGGCCCGTATAAACCCGCACTTTTTATTTAACACCTTAAATAATATTGATGTGCTGATAGAGAAGGACCCTGCAACCGCCTCAACCTATCTTAAAAAGCTATCAGATATATTGCGCTTTACCTTGTACGAAAGCCCATCGGCAACTATCCCGCTTAGTAAAGAAGCCGACTATATTAAACAGTATATTGAGTTGCAGCAGATCCGTACCAATAACGCCGATTTTGTAAAGTTCAGTTTTGAGCCCGGCGCTACCGACCTGCAGATAGCGCCCATGCTGTTTATTCCTTTTATTGAAAACGCGTTTAAATATTGCACCAATAAAAAGATCAAAGATGCCGTTGTTATCAGCCTGGGCACCAGCGCCAATAAGGTTATATTTAGCTGTAGCAATGCCTATGATGCCGAGGTGATGATCACCCATGAAGAAAGTGGGTTAGGTTTGGATCTGATAAAAAGCAGGCTGGAGTTACTGTTCCCTAAAAATTACACGCTGGATATCGATAAAACTACCGACCGTTTTAATGTAAATTTGAGTATCACCCTGCATGACGATAAATTGCCTGATAATTGAAGACGAGCCGCTGGCTATGGAACGCATTAAAAGCTTTGTGCTTAAAGTGCCGTTTATTGAATTAGTGGCTTGCTTTGATAATGGGTTAGAAGCCATCAGCTTTATAAAAAGCAATAAGATAGACCTGCTGTTTTTAGATGTGCAGATGGATGGGTTCACCGGCATTCAATTGCTGGAATCGTTACAAAAACGCCCCGAGGTTATTATAACCACCGCCTTCGACCAGTATGCGCTTAAAGGCTTTGATCTTAATGTATCCGACTACCTGTTAAAGCCTTTTACCTTCGAGCGGTTTATGCAGGCTGTTACCCGGGTTTACGACAGGCTTACTTTAACAACTACACAGGTAAGCAAGCAAATACTATTTGTTAAAACCGAGTACCGGCTGGAGAAAGTTAACCTTGATGATATACTTTATATTGAGGGCATGCGCGATTACCGATGCATCCATCTGAATGATAAAAGCATCATGACCCTGCAAACCTTTAACGACCTGGAACGCGAGCTGCCACCAGCTTTATTTTGCCGGGTACATAAATCATTTATTGTAGCTATTGATAAAATAGAAAACATCGAGCGCGACCGCATCCGCATAAAAAATGAATTGATCCCGGTATCTGATACGTTTAAAGAGGGGTTTTATAAGCGGATAAAGTAAGAATCTCTTTGTCATCCTGAGCATAGCGAAGGATCTTCTACACGCGATAAGTAAAGCGGCGACCTGTCAATTATACAAGATCCTTCGCTGTCGCTCAGGATGACAATTATAATTAGAGAGTCTCGCGTTGCGGCGGCCATTCCATTAAATCATTATTCAAAAAGCGCCAACCGGGATTTTCCTCTTCAATAAGCTTTATTTTCTTGCTTCGCACCCAGCCCTTTATTTCTTTTTCTCTTTGGATGGCGTGGGTAACGTATTGATATCTTTCAAACCACACTAAATAATAACACTTATACCTGGTTGTGAAACCATCTTTAGCATCGGTTCCAAAATAATGTTCGTATAATCTTCTTTCCAAATTATTGGTAACGCCGGTATACAGTACCTTTTTAGTTGATGTGGTCAATATGTAGGTATAATAGTTATGTTGACGCATATATAAAAAATATAACAGTTGTCATTCTGAGTGAAACGAAGAATCTTCTACGCGCGATTAGTATGACGGCGACCTGTAGGTTATACAAGATCCTTCGCTGTCGCTCAGGATGACAAAAAACACCTACACCACCCGCTTATAAATCCCCTCAAAATTCCTGCCCAGCTCCATATAATCCAAACCATAGCCCACCACAAACTCATTTGGGATCTGGAAGGCTACGTGCTGCAGTTCTTCAACGCTGAACTCAATGGCTTCCGGTTTTAGCAATAAGGCGACTACGGTTATCGATGCCGGGTTACGTTGCTTTAGCTTGTCGACTAAATAGTCGAGCGTGTTGCCGGTGTCTACAATATCTTCAACCACTATTACATGGCGATTGGAGATGTCAACCATCAGCTCCACATCATGGCTTATCTTACGCGAGCTGGTGGTGCCGCCGTGGTAGGATGATAACTTGGTAAAAGCGGTTTCGCAAGGCACGTCGATATGCCTTACCAGGTCGGCCATAAACATAAAGCAGCCGTTAAGTACACCAACGAAGATTGGGGTTTTGTCTTTGAAATCCTTGTTAAGCTCGGCAGCTATTTGTTTAATGCGGGCTTGGATCTCTTCGGCAGATATTAATGGTTCAAATTCGAGATCGGCTATTTTTATGTTCATTGCGATGATATTATTAGGGGTGTCCGTCCGCCAGTTGCCCGGGTATAGTCAGACACGCCGGACTGATTGCGAAATATAAACGAAAGTAATAAATGTATTTATTTAACTCGAATGACCTGGATTGATTCTTTATGATAGGATTTTGAGTAAAATGATAATGCCTGCATAAAAACACCATCCGTAAATTGTCCATGTCTGCAGTTCTTTGGCTTTGCGTGTATATCCTCCGGCCTTATACAAACCGGCAAATGCGAATAATACAAGGCCTGGGAAAATAGCCGCAAAGTATTTTCTATTGCTGCTTAGCGGTTCATTTGCTTTTAAATCGTCCGACTCCTGCTTTTGCTCATTTTCTTTGTTAGCAGCTACAATTTGTTCTTCTGATAGCCCCCGTTTTTCGTATTCGGCTTTCGCCGCTTCCATAGCCATTGGTTGATAATCACCTGTCGGGCTATTTAGCACGGCTACCAATTGAGCGTTAGTGCGCTTAGCCATGACATCTTCAAACTCGTTTTTCATATCGACGGTGTTGTTTAACGTTTCGTCTACTAAATATACGGCAGATCAACCAGAATAAAAATAACAAAGCAAATCTGTCCGTCCAATACAGCTACCACCACCATCGGGCAGGCGGACTGTGTGCGCATAATTCCCTATCTTTGCCACTCAAATGATGGAATACCAGCTCTATACCCTATCCAACGGCATCCGGGTAATGTACAAATATGCGCCTTCGGCGGTTACGCATTGTTGCCTGCTGGTTAACGCCGGCTCGCGCGATGAACTGCCAAACCAGGAAGGCCTGGCCCACTTTATCGAGCATCTGCTGTTTAAAGAAACCGAACGCCGCAGCACCAACCAGATCCTTAACCGACTGGAGATTGTCGGCGCCGACCTGAATGCCTACACCACTAAAGAATATACCTGCATCCACGCATCGTTTTTAAATCCTTATTTAGAGCGCGCTATTGATCTGTTCGAGGATATAGTGTTCCACTCTACCTTCCCCGAAGATGAGCTGGAGAAAGAGCGTGGCGTGATCCAGGATGAGATCGCATCCTACCTCGATCAGCCGGAAGAAGCTATCCAGGATGATTTTGAGGAGCTGCTGTTTAAAGATCACCCGATAGGGAAAAACATATTAGGCACTACAGAAACCGTTGGCGCTTTAAGCCGCGATGATATGAAGCAGTTCATCGCCACAAATTATAATACTAACGATATCATCTTCGCCGTAATAGGCGACTACGATTTTAAGAAGGTAAGCAAGCTGGGCGATAAATATTTCGGGCATATCGAACCTAATTATAATAAAAAGAGCAGGATAACCCCGGTGGTTAATGTTACCGGCAACCATATCATCCATAAGCCTATCTCGCAAACGCATTGTGTTATTGGCAACCAGGCATACTCGTCGTCACATCACCATAAAACCGGCTTGCTGCTGCTTAATAACCTGTTGGGTGGCATGGGCATGAGTAACCGTTTGAACCTTGAGATCCGCGAGAAACACGGCATAGCTTACACCATCGAATCCAACTACACAGCGTTAACCGATACCGGCATCTTTTCCATATACTTTGGTACCGATACCGGGAAGGCCGACAAAGCCACCAAGCTGGTGCACAAAGAACTAAAAAAGCTGCGCGAGCAGAAACTCGGTACCCTGCAACTGCATCAAACCAAGCAAAAGTTTATAGGCCAGATAGCTTTGGCCGAAGAGAACCGCATGAGCCTGATCATATCCATGGCTAAAAGCTTGATCGACTTTAATTATGTAGATACGCTGCCGCAGTTGTTCGAGAAGATAAACGCTGTAACTGCTGAACAGTTGCTGGAGATAAGCAACGAAATATTTGACGAAAGTAAAATGATAACCTTACTATTTGAGCCTAAGCAATAAAGCTGTAATTTTGCATTTATGAAACTACCCATCATAGCCTACGGCGACCCGATATTAAGACGAAAAGCAACACAAATAGAGCCTGCAGAGTATCCGCATATCAAGCAACTATGCGAAGATATGTTCGAGACCATGTATGCTGCACGTGGCGTTGGCTTGGCTGCGCCGCAGGTTGGGTTATCTATGCGTTTGTTTGTGATAGATGCCACCCCGTTTGATGATGACGAGCCCGAGCTGAAAGACTTCAAAAAAGTATTTATTAATGCTTGTATTGAGGAAGAAAGCGGCAAAGAGTGGAGCTTTAACGAGGGTTGTTTAAGCATACCTGATGTTAGGGAAGACGTTACCCGCCTGTCGACCATCAGGCTGTCATACTACGACGAGAACTGGAAGCACCACGACGAAACCTTCTCTGGCCTTGCTGCACGTGTTATACAGCACGAATACGACCATATTGAAGGCAAGCTATTCACCGACAGGTTAAGCCCCCTGCGCAAGCGCATGCTGGAAAAACGACTGACCGATATCTCTAAAGGTATTGTTGATGTTGAATATAAGATGAAGTTCCCGTCGGCTAAGAAGGGCAGATAAGGCTTTACTTACTCCCCGACGATTTATCGCCGGCAGCAATATCACGGATCAAACTACCCCAGGCAAACGGGTTAAGCAGCGGATTGGTAATGGAGTGCGAATTAACAATGCTGTTATGCATTTCCTGCACGTTTATAGGCTCATATCCATAATGCGGGGCCGAAGCTTCGGCAGCGTGTATGGAGGCAGGGTTTAAGTTCTTACGGGCTATCTCCAGGTCGTCATCAGCAATCTTCATCGCCAAAAAGTCTTTCCTGAACTCATCCGTAGTAGACCATGGGAACAGTCTCACAAGCGGCAGGTTAATAATTTGAGGCTTTAACAACACATTCATCACCAGGCTTTGGCGGGTTACATGCGCGGGGATAACAACCGTAACCGGTACATAGCCCACACTGCTAAAACGCAGCGTATCCTGCTCGTGCGCTACAAACGAGAAGTAACCCTGGTAGTTGGATATATAAACCTGTTTATGCGTAGTAACGTTGGTAATATTAACGTAAGGCACAATAGAGTGGATGGTATCGGTATTGCGGGTAATACCACTAAACTGCACCAGCGGCTTGTCGGTAGTTTGTGCTACGGCCGTTGCAGTTATAAATAAGAATAATATGCCAATTAGGTATTTCATTTAGCGGTTAAGCCTTTCCTTCTATAATTACTGTTAACGGGTAAAAATAGTTTTTAGTTTCTAAACAAAATAGTATCGCTGCCATGCCGGGGGCATTTTAACAATACTTAACATTTGGGTTAGCGCAGGTTTTCCGGAAGCACCGCGTTAGGATCATCAATATCGGTAAGGTTTATGGCCTCTATGCCGGTAATTTCGGGTACTGCCTTCATAATGGCACCCTCTATGCCCGCCTTAAGCGTCATGATGCTCATAGGGCATGACCCGCACGACCCTAACAACTTTAACCGCACTATACCTTCGGGTGTTATCTCCTCAACCGATACATTGCCGCCATCTGTTTCCAGGTACGGGCGTATCGAATCCAATGCTTCTTCAACCCTTTCTAATAAACTCATTTTTACTAATTTATAAGTAAAGTTATTAATTATTTATCACATTTCTACTTGCAGCCATCGCATTATTGATCGACACCTGCTGCGCTACGCGGTTTGCCATCTCGGTAAAGGCGTTAACCATCAGCGGGTGCTCTTCGCTTAACACAATAGGTTTACCCGCGTCGCCGCTATCGCTTATGCCTTTAATAAGGGGGATCTCGCCCAAAAACGGAACCTCCAGCTGCTCGGCCAGCTTCTTGCCGCCACCCTGCCCGAAGATGTAATACTTGTTATCAGGCAGTTCGGCAGGGGTAAAGTAGGCCATGTTTTCAACTATGCCCAATAGCGGCACGTTAATGCTTTCCATCAGGAACATGCCTATGCCCTTCTTAGCATCGGCCAACGCAACGGCCTGCGGAGTGGTAACTATAACCGCCCCCGTAACCGGGAACGTCTGCGTAATGGTGATATGGATATCGCCGGTACCGGGTGGCAGGTCTACTACCAGGTAGTCCAACTCGCCCCAATCGGCATCATTAAATAGCTGTTTAACGGCTGTCGACACCATTGGCCCGCGCCATGGCACCGGCTGATTTGGGTCGGTAAAGAAACCTATGCTTAGCAGCTTGATGCCATACTTCTCTATAGGCTCAATGCGCGTTTTACCGTTCTCGTTACTGGCCCGTGGCTTGGCGCCTTCCAGCCCGAACATAATCGGGATGCTTGGCCCGTAAATATCAGCATCTATCAACCCCACTTTGGCACCGCTTTTGGCAAGGCCCAGCGCAAGGTTAACCGCGACGGTGCTTTTACCCACACCACCCTTACCACTGGCAACGGCTATAATGTTCTTAACCCCCGGCACACCGGTGTTCTTCTGCGTTGTAACGCGCGACGTCATGTTAACCGCAACCTGTATCTCTTTGCTTATAAAGTGGCCTATAGCGTTGCGGCAGGCGTTCTCTATCAGCGCCTTTAAGGGGCAGGCAGGCGTAGTAAGTATAACCGAGAAGCTAAGGTTGTTACCATCTATCTCTATATCCTGGATCATGTTAAGCGTAACCAGGTCTTTCTTCAAATCCGGTTCCTCAACATTACTAAGGGCCTGCAGTACTTGTTCTTTGGTGATGATCATGTTATGGTATATGCGCGCGTAATTAGTAGCAAAATTACTAAAACAGGCGGAAGTAGTGTCATGCTAATGTGAGAACGTGGTGGGGGTGGGTTTGGGCGTTGCCTGCGGCCCCCGCTGTACGCTCATACTACACAGGCCTTAGCCACATGGCCGGTATACGCTGCCATCGGTAACGCGGCCTGCGCACAAACCATTTTACCGAAGCCGGCAATATGGTAGCATTTGATCATTTTGCCGACGTCGGTAATATGTTCCTGCCTATTATTTTCGTGATACCACTTAAATAATCGTCCGTCCGCAAGGGGAGTGAGACAGAACGGACGGTCGGACAGGCCTAATTTGTTTTTATGTTTATAAATCATAGATTTAGTAATTATTAACAACAGCCTATTTTATCACCATGCCAAATAACGATACAGATTTAGAAGAATTTGATGATCATTATAGTAATGATGAAGAGATTCTCGAAATACCTAAAGCAGTAAGGAAGATATCTACACAAGCTTACGACAAAAGTGTTGCAGATATAGTTAGAATGATAGAGGATGATGATATAAATCTCAATCCAGAATATCAACGAAATTATGTTTGGGATAACAAAAAAGCCTCCATGTTAATTGAGTCTATAATTCTAAATGTGCCAATTCCCGTAGTGTACGTTTCACAGGAGGAAGACGATTCATGGACTGTTATAGATGGATTGCAAAGACTTAATTCTTTAAAAAGATTTTTTGACAGAGATTTTAAATTGTCTGGTCTTGAAATCCTCAGCGATTTGAATAAAAGCGACGCAAAATCTCTGAATCCAAAAGCGCTGAGAATATTGAAAAATGGATTGTTAAGAATCATCGTTATCTCACACGACTCAAATGAGGAGATTAAATACGATGTGTTTATGCGCTTGAATAGAGGTTCGGTGAAGTTAAACGAGCAAGAACTCCGGAATTGCCTTTATAGAGGAACATTTAATGAAATGCTTAAAACCTTAGCAGAGAACCCCCAGTTTCTCGCCTTGCTAAAATTAAGTGAGCCTCATGTGAGAATGATGGATTGCGAGTTGATTTTGAGATATATCACATTGAGTCAAACCTGGGATCCTAAAGAAGAATTAATACCAAGTTATACGGGTAGGATGAAAAATTTCCTAAACGAATACATGCTCGAAAATCAAAACCCATCTAAAAAGGAATTAACCGCATATGCTGATGACTTTAATGATACGGTGAATAAAGTATTTACTGTGTTTGGTGACAAAGCATTTCGACGGATAAATGATGACGGAAATTATGAAACTACTTTAAATCGTTCAATCATGGATGTATTGATGGTTTCATTCAAGTATTTTTCATTATCGAAATTAGAAACAAAACAAGTTAAAATAGCAAGGCGATTTAAAGAATTAATTACTAAGGACCAGTTGTTTAAAGATAGTATTACAATAGGAACGTCGGATAAAAATGTCATTGCATATAGACTTAATAGATGGTTTTCAGAATTAGATTCGATAATTAATGATCCAAATTGAAGCTGTTGAGGAATTTAGAGACGCTTGCGACGAAATACATCTGCTAATTAAATATTCTAAGAAAAACAGCAAGGACTTTAAAAAATATGCAACCTTTAATAAGGCTGCGATAGTTTTATTGTGCGCAAAATTTGAAGCATTTTTAGAAAGCTTTCTTGAGGAATATGCATTTTTTCATTTAAATCTCTCAAGTAATCTCACTGTAGATAGGTTTCTTTACGACCACATGATTGAATGTATAGTAAGCCATTTGGAGATTTATAAAACTAAACCAGAGAAGCGAAAAGAAAGTATCGTTAAACTTGCAACCCTATGCGGTACAGCAGAAATTCGACCTATCAATGATTTCCGTGTTGATTCTAAATTAAGATTTGGCAAACACGGACAAGGAGAGGTCGAAAGGTTGTTAAAAGCATTTGGATTTATAGACTATGCAGTTTCTGAAAAAGTAAAATCGTTTTTTATAACCTTTAATTCGCTGAATAGTATGAGAAACAATATAATCCATGAAGATGCAACCCCCTCTTTAACTCACCAGAATGTAAAGTCATATTTAGATTCTGTAGAGGAATTTATAAGTGGCTTAGAAACCATTGCTGTCAATAAAATATCGTTAGCAGTTTAATAATATCTTGTCCGTCCGTCCACCCCTCCACTCAATCCGGACGGTCGGACACACTTTACAAATCAGCATTCAGATCAACGTAACGTAAATGGCTTTCTTCGCCATCGTCGGTTTGGGTTGTTACGGCTATCGTAATTTCCTTTTGTTGGTTTTTAGATGACTTGTTAGCTATTAGCCAGTCGGCGACATCCATGCCTGGGGTGCGTTTTTCGGGTGGTACATCGGCGAGGTAATTGGCCATGCCAAAGCTTGTTTCGGGCATTTTAGCGCGTAACTGTTTCATCCTTGCTTCCCATTTGGGGTACCCATCCGCATCGGGGAATAGGATGACTTGGTAGCCGTACAGTATACGGCACTTATCGTAAGTTAAGCCTTCTAAACTTCCGGCTGCTACCCAAACGTATTCGGGCATGTAGCCTGCGGCTATAATGGCGGTCTTTTCGCTTTCAACTATGGCTATAATTTTCTTGCAGCCGGGGTATATCAGGTGCTCGCCAAAGAAGCATTGTTTAAGCACGTATTTAGGCTGTTTAAGCAGGGTGTGCGCCCATGCGATATGATTGTAGGGTTCTTTAACCCGCTTGCCGGTATAAGGGTCGTACAGCATTATTTTGCCGGTGCGTACATTGCCCTTGCGGTCCACCTGCCAGAAGATTGTTGCATGTGGCCAGTGCTTGGCGGTGCCTATATGGTAATCTTCTATCAGCCCATCAAGGGTTTTATAGTCAAACAGGCTATCCAGGTATTCTACAAAGTCATTCTTTTCGTAATGGTTCAATGATTTTTCGAACAACTTTTGCGGGATAAAATCGGGCTTTAGCTCTTCGGGTGGCGGCGCTGGCCGTTCTTCTTTGGCCGCCTTTAAATCAGGATTGGCGGCAAAGTATTGTTTGGGTGTAAAGTGGTAGCCGCAGCTTTCTTCGCGGTCGCATTTGCCTACCTGGTCGGCAAGGTGGTTGCCTGTTTCGTTATCAATGTAACGGGTAAATTTTTTGCGCTCGAAGCACTCGGGGCAGGTATGGCGCGATTTAAGGTTTTTATAAGGTTCAAGGGTATAGCGGTAGTTGCTCATGATATCATTAGTCATTAAGTTATTGGATAAATTAGGTTTGTCATCCTGAGCGTAGCGAAGGATCTTCTACACCAAGTAGGTAGCCGTTTAGCTTATCGCTTAGACAAGATGCTTCGCTATGCTCAGCATGACAAAAAGGTGTTTTGTCCGTCCGTCCGTTTGTGCCGTTGGTGCGGACGGACGGACAAGATTAATTATAAGGGATCATTCGTTTGGTTGAAGCGGCTTTAATTAGTCTGTCAACCTTTTGGTGGGTTATGCCCATGTCCTTTGCTATTTCGCGCAGGGTTTTGCCTTCCAGCTTCAAATCGGTAGCACGCTGAATTAGCGAGTCGCTTAACGCCTCGCGTTGTTTGCTTAGGTGGTCCCACTCTTTACCGAAACCTACAAACTCATACTGTAAAAAGTTATGCGGCTTGGTGATAGTGAATAAGCAAACCTTTTCGGGTCCATAAACCTGCTCGGTATTACGTTGCTTAATTTGTTTAAGGTAACGTAAGCTGCCATCGTTTTGGCTCTCGCCTATGGCAAAACTGCTATCGCAAAAATTCATTAACATTTTACTGCCTTGCAGATCATTACGGGTGATGGCCTGGCTCATATCGCGTTTTGGCGTATGCGCTAATACCAGTATAGATATACCATATTTGTTTTTTAAAGCTTTTAACTGCTTCATTAATGGTAAGGCATCCTTAGCCTGCTCATTCTCGGTACCCAGGTAGGTAATGTTATCAATAATAATAACCTTGGCTTTGGTTTGTATGATAGACCTTTCTAACCTATGGTTTAGGTACTGGTTAAAGTTTGCAAATTCTTCAGGCAGTTCCATGTCATTAAGCTGCGCACGATAAAAGTCGTCTCTAAATGCGTAACGTTCTGTAAAATCAAGGCTGTAACGTGCCTCAAACTGTTTGGAGTTTAACTCGAAATCGTAATACAGTACCTGTTGGCGTTCGGCTTCAAACTCAAATGGTTCGATAGCTACACCGCTGTTAATGGAGTTGGCAATTTGTACCGCCAATATGGATTTACCTAAGTTGCTATCAGCAAAGAGGATGCATAGTTCGCCCTCGTACCAAAATTTACCAAAAAGCATCTTTGGTATTTGTTGGGTACTGGCTTCTTCAAGCCATTGGTTGGCACTACGGATTTTAAACAGGTCGTCGCTGTTTGCTAAGTTTTCCTGGTCGGCTTGCCATTGCTTTAGTTCGTCCTGTAAGCTGGCAAATACCGCACGTGGTTCGGGTTGTTCTGTGTTCATGATGTATGGTAAGTTTTAAAAAATTGCAAGATTTTTTAGAAATACCCCTCCTACAGCCTACCTACAGTGTAAGTGGCTTTGGTTGCTGGTTTAAGGAGCAACTATGTAGACTATTTGGTGGATAGTGTCCGTCCGGAATAGATGCCGTGACAAGACGGACGGTCGGACACCCTAAAATGTAATGAATAATCGGGAGGGTGATATTCATTACAAATATAAAGATAAATATTTATTAATAAAGAATAATCTTTAAATAAATTAATAAATAGTTTGTCCGACCGTCCGAAAGGTGGCCGGGAAGAAGCGGACGGACAGGTCAAATTAGATTTGTCATGCTGAGCATAGCGAAGCATCTTGTATAATTGACAGGTTATTAAACTAATATGGTGTAGAAGATCCTTCGCTATGCTCAGGATGACAAACTCACGGGGCTTGCGCGCTATCTTGCGTTAGGGACAAAAGCGGATACCGGCCACGCGCGGGCCTGTCGCGCTGGCCGAGCCTAACGCCTGTAGCCGTATAAGCGGATGGCCCGGCCCCGATTAAAATCGGGGAACGCCCAAAGATCTAATCCCAACCCACAAAACCTAAACCACCCCCGCCTTGTTACCCAAAAAGATTTTTATATTTATCCATCGGACGCCTTTTGGAGATAACAACCCAATGAACATAGTTGACCTTTTGATAATTATTGTGGTGCTGGTTAGCATCTGGACGGGGTACCGGCGGGGGTTTATCCTGTCGGGGTTGATACTGTTGTCGTGGGTTAGTACGCTTGCGGTGGCGTTGTTGTTGTACAAGCCTGCCAGCGTGTTGCTGTTAAAGGTGCTGCCTAAAACGGGGGTATGGTCGCCGGCGTTAGGGTTTATTATCACCATTATACTGGCGCAGGCGGTGATAGACCGGTTGGTGCACTGGCTGCTAAACCGCGTTCCCGACCGCATAACCGACAGCCCGCTTAACCTGGCGCTGGGCACCCTGCCGGGGCTGATAAACGGCTACATATGGGCGATACTGATTGCTACCTTTTTGGTAGTGTACCCGCTTGATAATGTGTTTATGCGCGAGGCCCGTAAAAGCCCGATTGCCAAACAACTGGCAAGTAATGTAGGGTTGATAAACGAGCGCCTGTCGCCCATATTTACGGATGCGCTGATGCAGCTAAAAGGCACTGGCACGGCTATGGTGAGCCATGAGCGGATGATAACGCTGCCGTTCAGATCGGTAACCGCCAAACCCCGCCCCGATCTGGAAGCCCGCATGCTGCAACTGGTAAACCAGGAACGCCAACAACGCGGCCTGCAAATACTAAAACCCGACCCGGAGCTTACCAAGGTAGCGCGTGACCATTCAGTCGACATGCTGGAGCGGGGCTACTTTTCGCACTACACCCCCGAGGGCCTGGACCCGTTTGATAGGATGAAGAATGAGGGCGTGCGCTTTTTAACCGGCGGCGAAAATATTGCCATAACGCAAACCCTGCCCATGGCGCATACCGGGCTGATGAACTCGCCGGGGCATAGAGCCAATATCTTAAACCCGGCTTTCGGGCGGTTGGGCATTGGGATACTGGATGCCGGCTGGTACGGGTTGATGATTACGCAGGCGTTCCGCAATTAGTTCATTGGTTCAATGGTTGATTAGTTCATTGGTCTTGTCGCTTCGATAGATTGTCGCTTGGGGATGCCTGACTTCTTTTAAAGTGTTTTAATTAGATCCCGGGCCATTTTTACGTATTCGTCGTTATGGGCTTCGGTGGCTGTGGCTATGGTGGTTTCGGCGGCTTGTTTGGCGGCGCTCTCATTACCCAGTTTTTTGTTGATGCGGGCCTTCAGCATAAACATGTAGTAGGCTTTTGCGTTGGCAGGTTCGGCGGTTGCCAGGTCAATCCACTCTTTGGCTTTGTTAAGGTCCTTGCCGTTTTCGTAGAAGTATTGTGCGGCTGCATAGTAAGGCTTGCTGTCCTTGCCGAAAACATCGTTTATCTGCTTCATCACCAATGCGTCAGTATTTATGCTGATGGGCAGGCTCACGGATGTGTTTTCCCACGTCAATTGCACATCACAGGTGCTGCCGGTAAAGTTCGCCAGGTTAATGGTGAAGGTTTCGACCTTGTTGCCCAGTTTGGTTACGGGTGCTTTTACCCTGACAACATCGTTTGCTTGCTTGTATAGGTCGGGCGCGTTAACGTTTAAATCTTTGGTGATGATGAGGGTCCACTCGTTAGCATCGGGGATGCTTAGCAGGCCGTATTTGCCGGCTTTTACTAAGGTGCCGCCAATGGTTACATCATCGGTAAACTTAATGGTGGTGGCGTTATTGGCACCTGTGCGCCATACTTTACCGTAAGGTGCCAGGTCGATACCCAGCTTACGCCCCTTTAAACCCGGGCGGCTATAACTAACTTCGACGGTACCCACACTAAACGCCTGCGTAATGGTTTGCGTCGGCGATGCCTGCGGGGTTGCGATGGCTTGTGCCTGCGTGTATAATGCGCTTATGATTAGGGCTGCAGTAAGTAAAATACGTTTCATATCTTCTATAATTGGTTAGCGTAAATGTAATAATAAAAAGGTGTTCCTATCGGGATGCTTCCAAACGTAAAACGTATTACGTCCCACGTACAACGTAAACTAAAATTCCATCACATCCTTTTTCTTCCTGTTCTTCATGCGTTTAGGCACAAACTCCAGGATCTCGTTTTTAAGGGCTTCTATCATGCGGCGTTTTAGGTAATTGCGCTGGATTACGATACTTACCTCGCGCGCCGGCTCGGGCGATTTGAAATAGCGCACACGGTCAAGCTGTTTATCGGTAAGGTCGGCAAGGGCAAGCTCGGGCAATATGGTAGCGCCATTGTTTTGGTCGACCATGCGTTTAAGGGTCTCTACACTGCCAGTATTATACTCGAAATGCTGGAAGCCTTGCGTATGCTTACGTCGCTGGCAAATGTTTAGCACCTGCTCGCGCATGCAATGGCCCTCGTTTAACACCCAGATCTCTTCCATATCGATATCATCCGGGTTGATGGTTTTCTTTTTATATAGCTTGCTATGCTTGCTGGCGTAGGCCACAAAGTTCTCGTAAAACACGGGGATCTCTATCAGGCTGCTTTCGTGCAGCGGGGTGCTTAGGATGCCGCAGTCTAAGGTACCCAATTTTAATTGCTGGATGATCTGCTCGGTAGTTTGCTCCCACACAATTAGTTTTACCTGCGGATATTTTTGGATGAAGCCATGCAGTATTTTTGGCAGGATGTAAGGCGATACGGTTGGGATGATGCCCACCTTCAACTCGCCGGATAGTTCTTTCTGGCGATCGGATATGATCTCTTTGATCTTCTCGCTCTCGGCCAGTAATACTCGGGCCTGGTTAATGATATCGATACCTATCTCGGTAGGCGTTACGGGCTGTTTTGAACGGTCGAACAGTTTTACACCCAGCGTATCCTCCAGCTTCTGGATCTGCATACTTAGGGTAGGCTGGGTAACAAAACACTTATCGGCGGCTGCCACAAAACTGCGGTAGGTATCAACCGCTACTATGTATTCAAGCTGTGTGATGGTCATAAAAACTGCTTCTTATAGAGTAAATCTATGTAAAGATAAGTGTTTTATTGTTTTGGTCGATAGTGGAGCAGTCGCGTTTGTCCGATCGTCCGAACAGTGTTAATCCCCGGACGGACGGACAACAAAAAAGCCGCCTTGAAAATCAAAGCGGCTTTGCTGTTAAATATTGACTGCTTACTCCACCGTTACCGATTTAGCCAGGTTACGTGGCTGATCGACATTACAACCGCGCATAACGGCTATATGGTATGATAAAAATTGTAGTGGTATGGTAGCTAACAACGGCACAAATGCGTCGTCGGTTTGTGGTATTTCAATTACGTAATCGGCCATATCGCGTACCTCGGTATCACCTTCGGTTACTATGGCTATAATTTTACCGCCACGGGCCTTTACTTCCTGTATGTTGCTCACCACTTTCTCGTACGACGAGTTTTTGGTAGCGATAAATATTACCGGCAGATCCTCGTCAATTAAGGCGATAGGGCCGTGTTTCATTTCGGCGGCAGGATAACCCTCGGCATGTACGTACGAGATCTCCTTAAGCTTTAAAGCGCCCTCTAAAGCTACCGGGAACGAGCTTCCTCTTCCCAGGAACAATGCGTTGTTAGCATCTTTAAATCGGGCAGCAATTTCTTTTACGCGATTATTGCAAAGCAGGGTACGTTCAACCAATGCCGGGATCTCGTCAAGCTCGGTCAAATACTCAACCAATTTGCCTTGCGTAAGCGTGCCACGCAGTTGGGCTATATAAAATGCTATCAGCGTTAAAACGGTAACCTGGGCGGTAAATGCTTTGGTTGATGCTACGCCAATTTCCGGCCCGGCGTGGGTATAAACACCGGCATCTGTAATCCGCGGGATGGACGCGCCAACCACGTTGCAAATTCCAAAAATGGTTGCACCGCGCTCTTTAGCTATCTCTAAAGCAGCCATCGTATCGGCAGTTTCGCCCGATTGCGAGATGGCTATAACAATATCTTTATGCGTAACAATAGGGTTGCGGTACCTAAACTCAGAAGCGTATTCAACCTCAACCGGTATGCGCCCGTATTCTTCAATCAGGTATTCGCCCACCAGGCCGGCGTGCCATGAGGTGCCGCAGGCAACTATGATGATACGGTCTACCATCTTTAGCTTTTCTCTATACTCTTTTATACCCCCAAGCTGGACATTACCCTGCGCCGGATAAATGCGCCCCCTTAAACAATCGCGGATAGAGCGGGCCTGCTCATAGATCTCTTTTAACATAAAGTGGTCGTAGCCGCCTTTTTCAAGGGCCTCCAGCTTCATGTCAAGCTCCTGGATGTATGGTGTTTGGATGGTGTTGTCAATATTTTTGATCAGCAACTCATCACGGTGTATATAAGCAATTTCGTTATCATTTAGGTAGATAACGTTTTTAGTGTATTCAACAATTGGTGTAGCGTCTGATGCTATAAAGTATTCGCCTTTGCCAACGCCTATTACCATTGGGCTACCTTTACGGGCAGCTATCAAAGTATCGGGCTCGTCGGCACTCATGATAACGATGGCGTATGCGCCAATTACTTTGGTTAAGGTTATCCTAACTGCTTCAAGCAAATCAAGGCCGGTTTCTTTTTGGATATCTTCAACCAGGTGTATTAACACTTCGGTATCGGTATCGCTTTTAAATTGGTGGCCCTTGGCTAAAAGCGTTTCTTTAATAACCCCATAGTTTTCAATGATGCCGTTATGTATGATGGTTAACTTTCTATCGCCTGATGAGTGTGGGTGCGAGTTCCTGTCGCTCGGCGCGCCGTGGGTGGCCCAGCGGGTATGGCCCATGCCAACCGATCCGGAAAGGTTTACTTCCTTAACAAAGTTTTCAAGGTCACTAACTTTTCCGGCTTTTTTATAAACCTTAAGGCCCTTGTCATACAGGGCTATGCCGGCGCTATCATAGCCCCGGTATTCCAGTCGGTGTAAACCTTTAATAATTATTGGATAAGCGTCTCTATAGCCTATGTAGCCTACAATTCCACACATAAAAACAGTAAATTAGTGATTAACAAAAATAATCAGGTATATGGTAATAACAACAACAACGCATAATTAATATTTAATATTAATTATGCGTTGTCGGGAATGCTATTTAACCACTTTTGTGTAAAAAAGATTAAGCTTTATGCGATACGGTGAAGTTGTATCAAAGCCTACTGCCTGTGTGCGCCCGTCTATCTCGGCAGTTGGTGCAATAGTTGGCAGTTGGCTAAATACCGAAGCACCTATGTAAGTGCCATAATCCTGGCTTACACCACGAAGCAAGTCTTGTATATAAGCGGTAATTACAAAGTGATATTGCTGTTGTTGCGGGTAATAGAAGCCTCCCAGAATAGCTTGCTGGAATGAGCGTTGGTCGAAACGGTCGCCGTCCTGAAGGTAAATACGTTGTTTGGCAAGATCTAACCGGTATAAGGACAACTTTGGTAATGGCGCAAATGGTATGGTTGAGCCGGGAACCGGGGTTACAATAAGCTCGGCGCGGTTTACAATAACATCGCCACCAATAGTTTTAATGATATTTTTAATATAAGGGAAGCTTATTTTACTTCTTAAGCCGCCAAGGCCCTGGATATAAAAGGTTTTCCGGCCGGTGGTTGTGTTTGCAAGCTCTGTTTGTACGGCTGCAGATCTGGTGTGTTTTATCTCGACAGCATGCGTATTGCTAGGTAACGCTAATACGCCGGTATCTATTACAGTCCCGTTATTATTCCTATAAAATATTTGGATCGAAGCAGCTGAGTCGAGCGCGAACATAACCGTGCCGCCCAGGCCGGTTTGATTTTGATCAAGCGTTACGTATAAACCCTTTACTGCGTTTTTGAACACAAGGTTTGATTTAAGCTGACCTGCAGGTGCGTTATAAAAGATCTTATTGATAAAATCAATGCTAAGTGGGATCCTTAACTGCGGCGAAACCTTTACAAGCGTATCAGGAGCGTTTGCAATAGGTCTTATTATTTGCACACTGTCGCTTGTTTTTCCCAGGAAAGATTTAGAGCCCAGCAATGTAGATTTATCTACACTCCAGGTTTTTGTGTTATAATACAATTGCGAAAGCACACGCTCTTTAAGCTGATAAACGTTTGCCTTATATCTTGATGCAATCGAATCGCCATAAAAACTGCCACGGGCATATTTTAAAACAAGCAAGGCCGAATCAACGGTTATTGTACCTGTGGGGACAACATAAGAACTAGAGTTCGGCAAGTTAAGGTCAATAGCCAGGTTAGACTCAGTTGTGCCAAAAACAGGGTCTTTAAAGTAAGACAACGCGCTATTGCCAAGTGCATTGGTTTGCACACTATCTTCGGGCACTGTATTTATAACAATGGTTGAAGTATCTATAAGGCTGCCATTTACCTGGTTTGAATTTATTACACCCAAACCAATAGTATCCTGGTTCTTACAACTGTTCAAAATAAAAAGACTTATCAACAGCGTTAATAAGTCTAATCTATAAAATTTCATATATCGATCTCTCAAAGCTTATACAACGTTCACCAATTCCTCATTGGTAATTTCGTCGTAAAAATTGTAATAATTTTCGAAATCTGCGGTCGAATTAAATTCTAACACCGATTTTTGGCTGTTTTTAACATTATTTAACACATCCTCATCAATGTTCTCGCTGCCCAGTACTAAGGCATCGCTATAATGTATAGCACCTTCGTATAATGCAGTATTTGTACCGTTTTTATATACATCAGTATGTTTTTCGGTCATATCGCCCATAACGGCTTTTTGTGCAAAATCGGCACCCATATCACCTTTAAAATCATTCTCATAAATAGAATAAACTACTTTTGAATGTTTAAAAGTAGGATCGTCCTTATAAGTTGTTTTTAAGTAAGCAGGTACTAACGCGCTCATCCAGCCGTGGCAGTGGATCACATCAGGCGCCCAGCCTAATTTCTTAACCGTTTCTAATGCTCCTTTGCAAAAGAAGATCATGCGCTCATCATTATCAGCGTAAAATTTGCCGTCTTTATCCTCAAACACATGCTTACGCTGGAAATATTCTTCATTATCTAAAAAATACACTTGCATACGCGCCGCCGGTATAGATGCAACTTTTATGATCAACGGATTATCGTTATCATTAATGATGATATTCATGCCCGATAACCTGATCACTTCATGAAGTCTGTTCCTGCGCTCATTAATATTTCCAAAACGCGGCATAAGGATACGGATCTCGTAACCTTTTTCCTGCATAGCCTGCGGAAGCTGGCGCGTTATTTCAGAAATTTTAGAGAGTTCAAGGAAAGGTGACATTTCATGAGTTATAAACAAAAGCTTAGATTTACCCATCTCCAAATCAGAATTTAAATTTTGTAACACCTCAAAAAATTTGAGTGTGCAAATATAAGCATTATATATGAAGTATCAATCAATTATGCAAGTAGTTTTGGTAATTTTGTATCAATTGTGCAACTTCGCCCACTTTTTGTAATACATAATATTGGAAAACTTTACTAAAAAAGCGCAATTGCAGCAACACCTGCAAAGCCTTAGGGCCAGCGGTGCTGTTATTGGCTTTGTACCCACTATGGGCGCTTTGCATGCCGGGCACCTGTCTTTAATAAAACAGGCGCAGCAGCAATGCGATGTGGTGGTATGCAGCATTTTTGTTAACCCAACCCAGTTTAACGACCCCAAAGACCTGGAGATATACCCCCGCCCCATACAGGATGATATTGCAAAACTGGAACAGGTTGGCTGCGATGTGCTTTTTAACCCTGATGTTGCCGAAATGTATGCCGATAATGAAAAATGGCATTTAGATATAGGCGAGCTTGAAGGATTGCTGGAAGGAAAGTTTCGCCCGGGCCATTACCAGGGCGTTACGCAAGTGGTGTTTAAATTGTTTGATATAGTAAAGCCTGATGTTGCTTTCTTTGGGCAAAAAGATTATCAGCAGGTACTGGTAATAACGCAAATGGTTAAGCTTTTAAATATGCCGGTTAAGCTGGTGATGTGCCCTATTGAGCGCGAGGCAGATGGCCTGGCTATGAGCTCGCGCAACGTCCATTTAACAGCCGATGACAGGCAGCATGCACTCATTCTATCAAAAACCTTAAACAGCGTAAAGGCTAATTTTGATAATAATATCATTGAACAATTAGCACAAAATGCACGGGCTGCTGTTAATAACGAGCCGGGTGTAACGCTTGGTTATTTTGAAATTACCGATGGCGATACCCTGCGCCCAGCCAACAAAAACACCCAAAAAGTTGTTGCCCTTGTAGCCGCTACGGTTGGTAAAACAAGGTTGATTGATAATGTGATTATAAAAGATTAGTGTCCCGATAACTATCGGGAGAAGGTTGAAGATTGGGCTGGTCGGTTTACTATCCTCCTGCATTATCCATAATAAAGTCAACTAATCTTCAATCTTTACTCTTTAATAACTAAAAACGTAACTTTGCACCATGATTATTGAAGTATTAAAATCAAAGCTTCATCGCGTTAAGGTAACACAGGCCGAATTAAACTATGTTGGCAGTATTACCATTGATGAGGATTTGATGGATGCGGCAAATATTATTGCCAATGAGAAAGTGCAGATTGTAAATAATAACAATGGCTCAAGGTTTGAAACCTATGTTATTAAGGGCGAGCGCGGCAGTGGTACCGTATGCTTAAATGGCGCGGCCGCCCGGTTGGTGCAGGTGGGCGATATTGTGATCATCGTATCATACGCCTATATGGAGATGGAAGAGGCACGTGCATATGAGCCTATATTGGTTTTCCCGGATACCGATAATAAGCTGCTTAAGTAATTTTACTATTAAGATAACCCTATTTTCCTCGTGGGAATTGTCCGCGTGTGTCTTTTTTTCAATTAATATGAAATTGGGGCACCAATACTACTTTGCCGCGTGGATAATATTGTATGATTTTTTCTCCTTCATCGGCCTGAACGGTAAGAACAACCTGTTTATCGGGCTGATCCATTGAAACCGACCGCTTAACGATGACCTGCCCATCACGCAATCCGGCAATATATGCCGTGCCGTCCGCCTTAACACCAGTTATCTTTCCTGTCACCTTTGTTGCATTGTAATCAAAACCCAGGTCAAACGTTGCTGCCTGGTCAGATGACAAGTATATCCCCGCCCCGAGAGCATCCGAAGGTATTGTCGGCAGAAAACCCCGTTCAACCGCTTGGTGAAGTTGAACCCATAGGTCAGGAGACAGGTAACGCCGAATAACATCAAAGATGTGGGCATTGGTAAACGGCTTGTCCCGCTCACGCACCAGGTCGAACATGATATTGTCGAGTGAGTTTTTACCGTCTGTTGTTTTGCGGATCATGGCGTCAAGCCATAAAGCAATGATATGTCCGCGTATATATGGACTTGTTGATGTGGAGTAACGGCGGAGGTCGAGATTGATAGCTTGAAGATAATCAGCCTGCGTTATAAGGCCCGCATGGTAAACCAGCGTGTTGCCATAATAGGTGGTAAAACCCTCATGAAACCAGTCAATGCTTTTTTGCCCTTCTGTTTCAACACCCATACGGGCATCATTCCAGGTATGAAACGCCTCGTGCGCGAGTTGCGAAAGCCGGGCCGAAAAGGGGTCAAGCCGCGACATATACATCCAAAAAGCATTGGTATAACCCGAGCCGTCACTGCTGCCATGATCAGAATCGTAAGGCTTTAAGGTTACCAGGAAATACGGGAAGTTATTATCATGCCAAAAATCACGCACGGTTCCTATTGTTTTTTGTAGTTCGGAAATTGCATCTGCGTCACTAAATGTCCATTGGCCCCGAATGGCTAATATTACCGGGCTCTCTTTGACTTTGAAACGATGAATGCGAAAATCGCCGGCTGCAAATAACGCCCGGTCAACCGCCCGCCATTTCCCCGAGTATGATTGGCATCTGTCGCCGGAATCTGTACTTGTGCCAAAACTGGTTGCCAGCGCCCAGGTAGCTGGGAGCTTTTGAAAGTTGAAATGAACAATTACCGGATCCTGTCCATCCAATTTAGGGTGTAACAACCCGTTTGAACCATTAATTTCAAAATATTGGGGCATAACTACCGGGTGAAATTGTAGTGGATTTCCAAATGGACCTGTCCAGTCTTTGCAGAGATCATAGGATAGGGTTATTATAGCATTTGGAGAATGGCTTACAATTTTGCTGCCGGATGTAGGCCCATCTGACAACGTTGTCCCTCTATCAAGCGTCCTTAGATTAGTCATCGCGTGGATTGCCGTGCCGTCGCCCCAATGTTCAGGTAGTTCCACCGTATCTTTACCGGTTTTGCTGCCTGCAAACTCAAGGGTAATATGGAGTGTCGTCAATTTTTCGGAGCACTCAGGGATAAAATGGTAGGTTAGCAGACGACCGTCCTCTGCAGGAACAAAGTTGCACTGTGCCGACGCTGTTGAAACGCTAAGGGTTACCAAAATAATTAGAGTAGCGGCAAAAAGGGTTTGTGAATTTTTTTTCATGATCTTACTTTATAAGATGTGCCCTGTACCAAATAGTTGCACGCTATTAAAAAGTAATTGATCTTTGTGTGATTTCGCTTAGGTACGCATCTAATCTATTCGGTATTATTATTTTTTTAAGATTTAGTGCTATAAATCAGAATTTCTATAACTTAGCTATAATTTTATAGCCATTAACGTTACCTCAGGTTCTCCTGCGGGCTTTCTCCCTAAAAAACGTTAACAAAGTGTTAAATTTATTATATTAAATATTTTAATAGATATTTTAGCGTTTTGATCCATGGCAGAGCCGTTATTCCCGATTGTAAATCATAAATAAAAAAATAGATCATGAAAAGAATTTTATTTGTAGGCCTTAGTGCGGTTGTATTATTAGCTTCAGCATGTGTAAAAGCCAAAACCGACCCTACCGGCGAGGCTCATATACGGTTTGTGAACGCGGTTGTTGGTTCGCCGTCGCAGGATGTGTACATTAACAGCGTATTGGTAAGTAGCGGTAAAATACCTTACGGCGGGCAAACGCAGTATATGACGTATACTTCCGGTATTAGCGAGATAGTATTTGTTGACGGGACTACACACATTAGCCAGGCCGCAGAAGATTATGGGTCGGATATTGGCGACTATGCAACTTTTTATTTTTACGGCAACTTGCAAGGCACATTATCAGCAGGCGGTATAAAAGACAACATGACCCCACCGGCTGCCGGCAAAGCAAAAGTTAGGTTTATTAACCTTGATTATAATTACACGAATGCCATGACTATGGCGGTTGTGGGTGGTAGTAGCTTATATACTTCTTTGCCATTTTCTACAGCATCTCCTTATTATGAGGTTGATCCCGGTACGAAATTCCAGCCGGGAGGAACAGGGATAACTACCGCGCCGGTTATAGAGTTTAACCCGCAGGCCGGCAAAATTTATACCGTCTGGATGAGCGGCCCTTCGGCAACCGAAATGTACGGTAACGCTCTGCTTCAAAATTAATACCGATATTATATATAGCCATTTTACAGATAGTTGCAGCTACAGTTGCAACTATCTGTAAACTTTGACAAAAGCGTGTATGTTTTTTTAAAAAAAGAGCAAAAAGTAGCTATATAAATTCTATCTTTGCACCCCGACGCTGAGGTCGGGAAACCTGCTATCAGCGCATAGGAAAAATCGTTATTGCCGTTACCCGGCTTTTGACTTTTGACTTAGAACTTTTGAATTTAAAAAAAGCCCTATGCCCAAAGACACCTCCATTAAATCAGTACTGATCATCGGCTCAGGCCCTATTATTATTGGCCAGGCCTGCGAGTTTGATTATGCCGGATCGCAAGCTGCATTATCTCTAAAAGACGAAGGTATTACCGTATCAATCATCAACAGTAACCCCGCCACCATCATGACGGATAAGGTTATTGGCGACCACGTATACCTGCTGCCGCTTACTGTAGAAAGCCTTGAAAAAATACTGATAGAACAAAAAATTGATGCCGTACTGCCTACTATGGGTGGCCAAACCGCTTTAAACCTTTGTATTGAGGCTGATGAGCAGGGATTATGGAAAAAATACGGAGTTAGAATTATTGGGGTTGATATTGCCGCGATAGAGAAAACAGAGAACCGCGAGGCTTTCCGCCAGTTAATGGTTGATATTGGTGTTGGGGTAGCCACGTCAAAAATAGCCAACTCTTTCCTTGAAGGTAAAGAAGCTGCGCAGGAAATTGGTTTCCCGCTGGTTATACGCCCAAGCTATACGCTGGGTGGTAAAGGCGCCGGCTTTGTACATAAAAAAGAAGATTTTGACGCGGCACTAAGCCGCGGCCTTCAGGCATCGCCAACCCACGAGGTATTGGTGGAACAGGCTGTTTTAGGCTGGAAAGAATATGAGCTGGAATTGTTGCGCGATAGTAACGATAACGTTATCATCATCTGCTCGATAGAGAACTTTGACCCGATGGGCATCCATACCGGCGACTCGATAACCGTGGCCCCGGCCATGACACTTAGCGACCGCTGCTACCAGGAAATGCGTAACCAGGCCATCAAAATGATGCGAGCCATTGGCAATTTTGCCGGCGGTTGTAACGTGCAGTTCTCTGTTAACCCCGCAGATGAGGCTATCATCGCCATCGAGATCAACCCGAGGGTGTCACGCTCATCAGCTTTGGCGTCAAAAGCAACAGGTTACCCTATTGCTAAGATAGCTGCCAAACTGGCTATCGGTTATAACCTTGACGAAATAGAAAACCAGATCACCAAAACAACATCAGCTTATTTTGAGCCGACACTTGATTACGTGATCGTTAAGATCCCTCGTTGGAACTTTGATAAATTTAAAGGCGCTAACCGCGAGCTGGGCCTTCAAATGAAATCGGTAGGTGAAGTTATGGGTATTGGCCGCAGCTTTATTGAAGCATTGCAAAAGGCCTGTCAAAGCCTTGAGATAGGCCGTGCTGGTTTAGGTGCCGATGGCAAACAAAGCCGCAACCTTGAAGAGATTATGCACAGTCTGGAGCATCCAAGCTGGGACAGGTTGTTCCATATTTATGATGCCATGAGCTTAGGCGTGCCCATGGAATCGATCCGTAAGGCTACTAAGATAGACCGCTGGTTCCTGAACCAGATCCAGGAGATTGTAAACCTGGAGATTGAATTGCGCCGCTATTCGGTAGGTAATATTCCGGAGGATTTCCTTTTCACCTTAAAACAAAAAGGATTCTCTGACGCGCAGATAGCCTACATTCTTCATAATGATACTACCGAAGAAGATGTTTACCAGCGCCGCAAGGAGTTAGGCATTAAACGCGTTTACAAAATGGTTGATACCTGCGCTGCCGAGTTCCCTGCCAAAACACCTTACTACTACTCTACTTACGAGGGCGAGAACGAATCGATCTCGTCTGATAAGAAAAAGATAATTGTATTAGGCTCGGGCCCTAACCGTATTGGCCAGGGTATTGAGTTTGATTATAGCTGTGTACATGGTTTATTAGCTGCTAAAGAAGCGGGTTTTGAAGCCATCATGGTTAACTGTAATCCTGAGACGGTATCTACCGACTTTAATATGGCCGATAAGCTATACTTCGAGCCGGTGTTCTGGGAGCATGTGCGCGAGATCATCGAGCTTGAAAAACCTGTTGGGGTTATCGTTCAACTTGGCGGGCAAACCGCTTTAAAGATGGCCGAGAAAATGCACCAGCACGGTATCAAGATCATCGGTACATCATTTGATAACATGGACATAGCCGAAGACCGCGGCCGTTTCTCTGACTTGTTGAAAGAACTGGAGATCCCTTATCCTAAATATGGCGTTGCCGAAAGTGCCGAAGAAGCACTTGAAGTTGCACATCATGTAGGTTACCCGGTATTGGTGCGCCCAAGCTACGTATTAGGTGGCCAGGGCATGAGCATTGTAATTAATGATGAGGACCTGGAGAAAGCTGTTGTTAGCCTGCTTAAAAATCTGCCGGGCAACCGCGTATTGATAGACCACTTCCTTGACCGTGCATCAGAAGCCGAATCTGATTCTATCAGCGATGGCGACGATGTGCATATAGTTGGTTTGATGGAACACATCGAACCTGCTGGTATTCACTCGGGCGATTCGTTTGCGGTGTTACCGCCGTTCGATCTGTCTGCCAATGTGATCAACAAAATGGAGCTGTACACTAAAAAAATTGCCAAAGCCTTAAACGTTATAGGGCTGCTTAACATACAGTTTGCCATTAAAGATGACGAGGTTTATGTGATAGAGGCCAACCCGCGCGCATCGCGTACTGTCCCTTTCATCGCGAAAGCATATGACGTACCTTACATTAACATAGCCGCCAAAATTATGTTGGGCGCTAATAAATTAAAAGACTTTACCATTGAGCGTAAGCTTAAAGGGTACGCCATAAAAGAGCCGGTATTCTCTTACGATAAGTTCCCTGAGGTAGAAAAGCAACTGGGGCCCGAAATGAAATCAACCGGTGAAGCTATCCGCTTCATCCCTGACTTGCAGGACCCATACTTCAGGCACTTGTACAAAGAGAAATCGATGTACTTGAGTAAGTAAAGCCCCCCAGCCCCCTAAAGGGGGAGCTGATAACGTATTAAAAATGGAAAGCGACGTAAGTCGCTTTTTTATTTACCGAAGATTTGCTCTTCAAAAGTACCCCCTTTAGGGGGCGGAGGGGGCTAATCCACCATCAACCCCTTAACTTCAAAAGTTAACCGACGCTTTGGATTGGTCTTAACTGTATGCTGTTTCTTGCCCCTTACCGTATCGCCTGCAAAATGTTGCAGATCATCGGCTATAAATTGTTTTTGGGCCACGCCTTCGGCAAATACTATTTTGCCGGTTAGCGCCGTGGGGATAGTGGTGCCGTAATTTTTAAAATGTGCGGCTATGATCTTGCCTTTTCCGGCATCCAGCTCAAACCAGCCGCCTTTGGGTTTGGTTACTTTTATTATGCGGCCACGTATGGTGGTGCTTATCCGTACTTTTTTATCCATAAATGCCTCGACGCGCCAGGCCGGGATTACCTGTGTAGTGTCGGGTTTTGTGCCGTAAATCATGCCGTGCGGCATAGCTGCTTTTTGCTGCGCCGCGGCAGTTAGGGTGAAGCAAATACAAAACAGGAGCAACCAGGATTTCATATTGATTGAACAAGAAATTGCAAGCTTGGTTTTATGCAGCACACTAATAGGCCGGTTAAAGCCGTTTTAACGTGGTTATTATGTTAATAATTGTTAAAAACAGGGCTTGGGGCAGTTGTCTGTACTTAGATTAACCACGAATAAATTATATTTAAAAATTATATAATAAGCTATCTTTGCAGCCGCATTAAAATACTATGCGGCCTGGACGGAAGGGCGGGACGAATAAATTTGAAATAACAATACAAGCATGAAAAAATCGCTACAAGGCACATTTTTAATACTATTCATTACTATTGCAGTTATAAGCGGATGTAGCAAAAAGGCAGATACACCAACATTTGTACCGGTGCCGATTATAAATCCAATTATTTCGCAACTATCGTCGACTTCGGTTACTGTGGGTGGGCGTTTAAGTTCATCAAGTTTTGTTACCGAAGACGGGTTATGTTATAGCTCAACAAATGCGCTGCCTACGGTTAACGATACTTTCATCAGCGACACATTAGCAGGGCGCTGGGAAAATAAAGTCACAGGTTTAACGCCAAATACTACTTATTACATACGGGCGTATGCAAGGAGCGATTACGGCGTAGGTTACAGCGATGTATTAACATTCAAAACCAATGCTACCGCAGCGGTGCCGACCGGTACGGTAACCACTTTTGCAGGCAGTACTGCAGGTACTGGTGGCTATGCAGAAGGCACAGGAACGGCTGCTTTATTTGATGGCCCGCAAAGTATTACGTTTAACGCAGCCGCAGGTAAGTTATACGTAACAGAATCATTTAATAATTCTATAAGGACTATTACCACTTTAGGCGCCACAAGTGTAGTAACAAAAAGCGCTATCGGATATGCAGATGGAACATTAGCTGCAGCGCAGTTTTACGGCCCTAAAGGCCTATCGTTTGACGCTGCAGGGAATATTTATCTTGCCGACGTTGGTAATAACGTTATCCGTAAAGTTGCAACAACTGGTACAGTAAGTACCTTAGCCGGTAACACAATACCTGGTTTTATTGAAGGTGCTGCCGCTAAGGCAGAATTTTATAATCCGAGTGCTACGGCTGTTGATGCTTCGGGAAATGTTTATATAGTTGACCGCAGCAATAACCTGATCCGCAAAATTACTTCGGCAGGTGTGGTAAGCACTTTGGCAGGATATAAGGCAACAGGCGGCTACTCGCAAACAACCGTACCTGGTTACTTAGACGGCGACCCGGGTGCCTCATTGTTTAACACTCCCGTAGCTTTAACCATGGACGCTACAGGCAATATTTATGTGGCCGACTATAAAAATAATGCTATCCGTAAAGTTACACCTGCGGGTGTTGTGTCAACCTTTGCTGGTGGTATATACTTCCCTGCGATGTTGGGTAACCCTACAGGTGTTGTTTTAGACGCGCAGGGCAACATGTTTATATCAGAAGCCAGCGGCCGTATCATTGAGATCACAACTAACAAAATATTATATGTATTGGCCGGCGCCGCAAAAAGCAACGGTTATGTGAATGGCGTTGGTGCCGCGGCACGTTTCAACAATCCACAATCATTAACGCTTGACGGGCAAGGCAATTTATACGTTGCCGATTTTAACAATAATGTTATCCGCAAGATTACCGTAGCGGTTCAATAAGAGATTAAAAGAAATAAAAAAAGCCCTGCCGTATTAAGTTACAGCAGGGCTTTTTTTATTTCGTTTAGTTATTAACCAAACAACAGCTCAAACACTTCCTCAATATTGGCTACCATTTTTATATCGATGGTATAGCGCGACAGGTCCATGCGTTTTTTATCCTGGGCTGCCGATGGCATATTGTATTTGGAGATATAGATCTGCTCGAAGCCTAATTTCTGTGCTTCGGCAATGCGTTGCTCTACCCGGTTTACCGCGCGGATCTCGCCTGATAAACCGATCTCGCCGGCAAAACATGTTTTAAACGGGATGGGGATATTTTGGTATGATGATATAATGGCGGCGGCCAGCCCCAGGTCGATAGCCGGGTCCTCCACCTTTATGCCGCCGGTAATGTTCAGGAAAACATCCTGTGCGCCCAGTTTAAATCCGCAGCGCTTCTCTAACACGGCAAGTAGCATGCTCATTCTTTTGGCATCAAAGCCATTTGCGTTACGCTGGGGCGTTCCGTATACCGACGTGCTCACCAATGCCTGGGTTTCTATCAGCATTGGCCTCATGCCCTCTAAAGTGGCCGATATGGTAATGCCGCTTAGCGGTTCATCGCGTTGCGATAATAATATCTCTGACGGATTAGACACCTCGCGCAACCCCTCGCCCAACATTTCATAAATTCCCAGCTCAGACGCCGAACCAAACCTGTTCTTCACCGTGCGTAATATGCGGTAAACATGGTGCCTGTCGCCTTCAAACTGTAAAACGGTATCAACCATATGCTCCAGTATTTTTGGTCCGGCTATCATGCCGTCTTTGGTTATATGGCCGATCAAAAATACGGGGGTAGCGCTCTCTTTGGCAAAACGCAACAGTTCGGCGGTACACTCGCGCACCTGCGATACACTGCCGGGCGTTGATTCTATATGTGATGAATGTAAGGTCTGTATCGAGTCGACCACCACTAAGTCGGGCTCCAGCTCCTCTATCTGTTTAAATATGTTTTGGGTTGATGTTTCGGTTAAAATAAAGCAAGCCCCCCTGCCCCCTGAAGGGGGAGAAATAGCGTCCATGCCATTTGGCAGGATCGTTAGGCGTTCGGCGCGCATTTTAATTTGCTTTTCGCTTTCTTCGCCAGATATATACAACACTTTCAGATCAGGCATATTTAATGCGATCTGTAGCATTAGAGTGGATTTGCCAATTCCCGGCTCTCCTCCAATGAGCACAAGCGACCCCGGGACGATGCCACCGCCCAGTACACGGTTAAATTCTTTGTCAGGAGTAAGTAGCCTTTCCTCCTCACTAAAAGTGATATTTGCCACCTCTACCGGTTTATTGGCACGTTGTTGCGTAGTGCTATTGCTTACCTTCCAGGTGGGCACAGCTTTGTTATCTTTTTCAATAACCTCTTCAACAAAAGTGTTCCATTGCTGGCACGACGGGCATTTGCCCAGCCACTTTGCCGACTCGAAGCCACAGCTTTGACAGAAATACGCGATCTTAGATTTAGCCATTTGTTTGATGTGCAGATATGCTGATGTGCAAATGTGCAGATTTAATTGGGAAACAGCAAAACAAATGCTAAAATAATTAGCAATTCGGTTGGTTTATTTGACTGATTATTCGCTCCTCAAACTCTTCACCGGGTTGACTATCGCAGCCTTAACTGCTTTAAAGCTTATTGTTGCCAAAGCGATTATTATTGAACCCATGCCACCGGCGGCAAATAACCACAAACTAATATTGATGCGATAAACGTATGCCTGCAGCCATTGGTGCATATAGTACCAGGCAATGGGTGCAGCAATGGCAAAGGCAATGCCGATAAGCGCTATAAATTCTTTTGAAAATAAGTAAACAATATTGGCTGTGCTTGCGCCAAGCACTTTACGGATGCCCACTTCTTTTACTCGCTGCACTGCCATAAATGAGGCTAAGCCATACAAACCAAGGCAGCTAAGGAATATGGCGATGGCGGCAAAAATTTTATACAACGCCGCCAGCTGGGTTTCCTGTTTATAAAAGTTCGCGATCTTTTCGTCCAGGAATTTGTACTCGTACACAAAATCGGGGAACGTTGTATCAAATATCTTTTTAACCGATTGCAGGATAGCGGGCATATTTGACGTTGTAAGTTTTATGCCAACCTGGGTGTACATGGTATTGTTGGTGGTAATGAGCAACGGTGCAAGCTCACTGCGGAAGGAACGGTCATGGAAATCTTTTAATACGCCAACAACAGGCCCTTTTATCCGGTCATGCCAGGTGGTCATGGGCTTGTTCAGTATGTCTTCCGGCCTTTTTAGCCCCAATGTTTTTACCAGCGACTCGTTTACCAGGAATTCGCCCGAGGTATCGGATGGGTTCAAATTTCTGCCGGCTATAAGCTGTAATTTGTAAACAGACAGGTAGCCGGGGTCGGCGAATTTGGTAATAACCTGGAAGTCGGTTTGTTTTATTGCGTTGTTATATTTGATGATGCTCCACAGATCGGTGCCATTTTCGATGGGAGTATTTGAACTGCAGGTAACCGCCTGTATGCCTGTTACTGACATTAACTGTTTCTTTAAATAACCCACCCTGCTTAGGCGAAGGCTATCTACACGGAAAGGCACATTGATGATGGCATCTTTATCAAAACCCAGCGGCTGGTTCATAAAATAGTCCATTTGCCTGACGATGATGAGTGTACCGATGATGAGCGCCTGCGCAATGATGAATTGAAAAACGACCAGCCCTCTGCGCAGAGAGATGCGCCCGGTAGTTGATGTGAGCTTGCTCTTTAAAGCATTAACCGGATTAAAACGCGATAAAACAATAGCGGGATACAAACCGGCGAGTGCGGTTACCCCAATGGTTACCGCCAGAAGAAATAAAATAAGGGCCGGATCGGTAAACAGGTTAAATGAAAGCGAAAGTTCTAAGAGCTGATTAACATAAGGCAATGCAAGCATGGTAATAACCGTTGCAAATATGATGGCCCCCGCAACAATCAAAAATGTTTCAACGATAAACTGGAGCTGCAATTGAGATTTATTACTTCCCAACACTTTCCTGACGCCAACCTCTTTTGCCCGATTAACAGCTTGCGCGGTAGATAGGTTGACAAAGTTTACGCAGGCGATTAACAGGATGAATGCGGCTATGAGCCATAGTACATTAAGCAGCTGGTCGCTGATGGTTTTGTTGCTGTAATTACTAACCCGGGTGTCATAATGTACCGCGTTTAACGGCTGTATAAAATGATTATCTGTATTGCCTGCAGATTCCACCTTTCGGCAGTAAGTTTTTAACTGCTGATTAAAGTTAGCAGCAGAGGTATTTGGCGGCAACAAAATATAACAGCCAAAGCCGGCTACGTTTCCATCCCAATCGGTTGATTTTGACAAGTAATCCCCCGTAAAACCGGTCCCGTAAGACACAACAACTTTTAGCTGAAAATCTGTATTAGCGGGTATGGTTTCCAGGATACCTGAAACTTTCAATACGTCAACACCATGCTCGAACATATAGCCGCCCATTTCCAGTTTAACGGTTCTGCCCATCGCTTTTGTCCAGTCGCCGAAGTATTTTTCGGCGGTCTCTTTGGTAAGGATCACGTTGTTTGGATCTTTTAATGAAGTATATGAACCTGCAAGCAAGGGGAAATCGAATATTTTAAAGAACGAAGGCCTCATGTAAAACACCCCCCGCGGCTCTTTAAATGCTTTTTCTGTACGGCCATTATTATCAAGAATGAGCAACTGATCATCGTGGCTGGCAAAAATTGGGGCTACCTGTTCTATTTGTGGAAAAGAACTTTTCAGCCCTACAGGCAGGGGGAAAGGAACACCTGTCTTGTAAGCAATAGCTCCCGATTCTGCATAATGAAACTCGGTTAAAACACGATAGGTGCGGTCTTTCTTTGTATGGAAATTATCGTAGCTTGTCTGAAACTGTATAATGATAAATATTATCATACAAACGGCAATACCTACTGCCAGGCCTGTAATATTAATGGCAGCATAACTTTTATTGCGAGTTAGGTTACGCCATGCTATTTTGAAATAATTTTTAAGCATACTGTTACGGTTAAATTTGTAATGAGGCCACCCGGGGGTGGTTTCATTATTCAAACTTACCGGCACAAACGGAGCAGGACTGCCCAAGTTATAAGATGGGTGCTCTTTTTTTAAATTGTTTTTATACTCAAGGGGGCTTTTGCCGGTTACTTGCTTAAAAACGCGATTAAAACTACTTTGCGAATTGAACCCCGATTCGAACGCGATGCCAAGCAGCGTGATATGGTTATAGCCGGGGTCCTGCATTTTGCGGGCAGCTGCCTGCACCCGGTATTCATTAACAAAATCAGTAAAGCTTTTTTTGAGTACTGTGTTAAGTATGCGCGATAATTCATGGGTGTGCAAGTCAAGCTTTTCGGCAAGCGAACTCAGCGTTAATTCCGGATCCTGGTAGTAATGGTTTTCTTTAACAACCTTTTTTAACCAAATCCCTTTTTCGCGGAGATCTGTGGGTAGTAATGGTTTTAAAATTGGTGTTGCCGCCGACTCTGCACTAATTTCAGGCCTTAATAAAGCTCTTGCTGCCATAGTAATGATCAATGCCATCAACAGGATATATAAAGGATAGTAAGCCTGAGCCTCTAACTGGAAATTGTAATAAAAATAATCTACAACTGCAAATGGGATCCATAACAGCCATAAAAACGCCAGGCCTGACAATAAGTTTCGCAACCATGCAAGTTCATAGCGATATCGGTCGCTCCCCGTAAATTTTATTTGCTGATAATACTTTTCAATCAATATGCCACATCGATACAGGTATATGATAACCGAAACAAATGTTAATAGTTGTAATAAGGGTTTTAATGGATATGATATTTCTTGAATAGCAAGCACAAGCAATAAAGGACAGAAATGTAACAGATCTTTGCGCCGGAATTTATAATCGGGCCGGGTTATCTTCAGTACATAAAAGTAGAAGAGCGGGCCAAGCGCCATCGAAAACGGCAACGCTAACCGGCTCCAAAAAGGAAAGGATTCGTCAACTCCAATATCAATCGCCAATATTCGGCCTATCCATAAAACTGCAACCGCCAATGCCATAGCCAAATATTGATTGGCCGACCGGTTGGTTTTCCGTGCGAACCACAGCAACAAAATAAAAGTGATGCTAATGAACAGCACCCCAAAGAAGGCGACGTCATAAAGCGTGATATGAAGTGTATATGGTTTCAAGTAAATAATAGGGCAATCACTATTCCAAATCTATAAAACATTAACAGATAAAAAGTTAACGGATATGTTAAATCTAAAGTGTATCAAAACCGAACTAATAACGTTCGTTTTTAGAAAGTGAAGGAGATTTGTTAAATTAGTAAGATAGATGGCAGTAAATAAAAAACTTATTTTGGAGTGGATCCCGGAAGCTTATTCGGCCAAGGAAAGCCTTTTACCGAAAGAGGAAATTCCAAAAGGGACAACAAGGACTCATCTCATAGTGAAATCAACAGGACTGTATAAAAGCAAAAAGAGCAGATGCTAATTAAAACACCTGCTCTTTCTGCATCTGCACATTTGCATATCTGCAAATTTACAATTTAATCTCTTCGTCCTTTGATGAGAAAAAGTGGAACTCGGTTATCTGGTAAGCCGGGTTGCTTTTCACTTTTATCCACTGGCCATATTTAAAGAACCATTTAACCTGTTTGGTCATAATAAATCCCTGGCGGATATAAGCCTCGATATATGGGTGTACGGTAAGGGTAATGCCTTTTTCGTTCTGCTCGGTTAATACGTAGTTGAAATTGTTCTCGATATCATCCAGCAATAAAATACTTGGGCGGATGGTACCGGTACCGTGGCATGCCGGGCAAACCTCGGTGGTAACAATATTCATTTCGGGGCGCACACGCTGGCGGGTTATCTGTACTAACCCAAATTTGCTCGGAGGCAAAATGGTATGCTTGGCACGGTCCAGCAGCATTTCGGCACGCAAATAATCAAAAAGATCTTTCCGGTTGTTTGGTTTATGCATATCGATGAAATCGATAACCACAATACCACCCATATCACGCAGACGTAACTGGCGGGCAATTTCCTTGGCTGCTTCGCGATTTACCTGGTAGGCGTTCTCTTCCTGGTTTTCTTTATTGGCTGTACGATTGCCACTGTTTACGTCAATAACGTGCAGGGCTTCTGTATGCTCAATAACCAGGTAAGCGCCACCCGCAAGGTTTACTGTTTTACCAAAAGCGCCTTTTATTTGCTTATCAACACCAAAGTGTTCAAACAATGGCTCTTTATGCTTATGCAGTTTTACGATGTTTTCCATCTCAGGCGAGATATCCTTAACGTATTGCTTAACTTCCTCGTACAAGGTAGCATCATTCAGATAAACGTTCTGAAAATCCGGGTTCAAGATATCCCTGAGGATAGTTGATGTACGGCCAATTTCGCCTAGTACCTTCTTACCCGGCTCTACCGATGGCAGGCGGTTCATGAAGGCTTCCCATTTCGATACCAGGTCAAGCAGGTCCTTTTGCATTTCTGCAACGCCCTTCCCTTCTGATACGGTACGGATAATAACACCAAAGTTTTTAGGCTTAATACTCTCGATAATTTTGCGCAGGCGATTGCGCTCCGTGTTACTCTTTATCTTTTTAGATATCGATATAACATCAGAGAAAGGTACTAAAACTACATACCTTCCGGCTATAGACAGGTCTGAACTTAAGCGGGGGCCTTTTGTTGATATAGGCTCTTTGGCTATCTGCACAGGTATAAGCTGGTTTTTGGTTAATAAATCAGAGATCTTTCCTCCCTTATTTATATCTTCCTCCAACTTAAAGTTGTCTAAAAGCTTAGACTGGTAACTTCCACCACGCACTTGCTTAGCCAGCTTTAGGAGCGTTTGCACCTGCGGGCCAAGATCAAGATAATGCAAAAATGCATCCTTCTCATATCCTACATCAACAAAGGCAGCGTTTAACCCGGGCATGATCTTTTTGATCCGGCCCAGGTATATATCACCAACAGTATAATTGTTGCTGATCTGCTCTTTATGTAGTTCTACAAGTTGTTTATCCTGTAATAATGCAATAGTAGCCCCGTTAGGGGATGAATCGATAATTAATTCTTTTATCAACTGCTACTCCATTTCTTTAACAGTATCCCGATATATACGGGAACTGAATTTTTACTATAGGGGTAAAAAACATACTGCAAGCGCTTCACAACGCTAAAAACTCAGGAAAATAAGGTGCTAAAAAGCAGAGCCTATTTTTTCTTATGCCTGTTTTTTCTTAAACGCTTTTTGCGTTTGTGGGTGGCCATTTTGTGTCTTTTACGTTTTTTACCGCTTGGCATAATGATAATTTTTTAATGTGTTAATTTTTTAATTCCTTAATATATTGGTCGATGCGCTGGCCAAAAACCGGGTCGGGCATCAATTCCTTGCATTTTTGATAAGCTGCAATAGCTTCTGTTTTCTGGCCTAACTGCTTATACGTTTCTGCCAGATAAAAGTATGACTCAAAATCAGGTTTTTTTGAAATAACCGTTTTGAAGCGTTGTACCGCCTTGTCATACTGTCCTGATTTCATCGAAAACAAACCTAAATTAAGGTTCGCGTTAATGTTTTCAGGGTCTTGTGCAACAACCTCACGTAACAAAGCAATACCCTGCATCGGGCTTGCCCCGCCGTTTACATAAGCAACACCTAAACCGGTTTTGCCTTCAAGGCTTTGTGGTTTAAGCTTTAATGCGTTTGTAAACGCCTCAACGGCACCTGTAATAAATGCCGGTGTTACCGCGGTGTCTTGCGTTATCTTATAAGCATCGTTAAAACGGCTGCCCGCTTTTAACCATGTGTCAAGGCTGTTTTCCTTACGGGCAACAGCCTGGTAGTAAAATGCTGCCGGCGCGGGTTGATTTACATCGTCCCAACGGGTAGCCAGTTGTTTTTCTATCGGCAGTTTGGCAGCATCTGTAGATGCATTTGCTAACTGGCCCTCAAGTTCATTTATCTTAGCCGATAAAGCCGCGCCTATGGCCGCTTTAGCCGGTTCTGATACTGTTGCCACCGTAACACTTGATACTGCTTTACCTGCCGGGGCAGCCTGGGCAGTATCATGTGTTTGGCTTGCTTTTATTAACCCTTTTACCGGTAATGAATACAAATAGCCCATAATAGCCACTATGACTATACTTACAACTATTTGTTTTTTATTCATAAGGTAAATTATGCTTTAGCTGCTTTGTTACCTGTTTTTACTTTCTCAACAAAAGTTTTGGCCGGTTTAAAGCTTGGCACAAAATGCTCAGGAATGATTATAGCAGTGTTTTTTGAAATATTACGTGCAGTTTTTTTAGCCCTCTTTTTGACAACAAAACTACCAAACCCTCTTACATAAACGTTCTCACCACCAACCATTGAGTTTTTAATAACCTTAAAAAACGCCTCAACTGTTTCTTGTACATCAACCTTCTCAATTCCTGTTTTAGATGAGATTTCAGTTATAATTTCTGCTTTAGTCATATCTGATTTTACTTTACTTTATTTGTAATTACTTAACTTATTTGGGGTTGCAAAAGTATTGCTTTATTACTAAAGATCGAAATAATTAGCGTATTTTTTTTCAGAAGAGCAAAAAGTACTACATAATCTTTACAATCGTCACACATTTAAGTACTTAATCCTATATTTTTGCAACACATGAATTTCTCTGCTGAGCTTGTAAAATGGTATAACGAAAACAAGCGCGACCTGCCCTGGCGCCACACCACTAATGCTTATATTATTTGGCTGTCTGAAGTGATATTACAGCAAACACGTGTTGAACAGGGCCTCCCTTATTTTAACCGGTTTCTTGAAGCCTATCCCACAGTAAGTAATTTTGCCGCTGCTGACGAGACGGAGGTATTAAGATTATGGCAGGGCCTGGGATATTATTCGCGGGGGCGCAATATGTTAAAGACAGCCCGCATTGTGCAGCAAGAATATGCAGGCAATTTCCCCACAAGGTACGACGACTTGATAAAATTAACCGGAATTGGCGAGTATACTGCTGCGGCTATCGCATCATTTGCCGCCAACGAGGCACGGGCGGTAGTAGATGGTAACGTTAACCGGGTTATTGCCCGGTATTTTGGTATAAACGAGCCGATTAATAGTACAACCGGTAAAAAGATTTTCCAAACCACGGCAATCGATTTGCTTAATAAGAAAAACCCGGCAGTGCACAACCAGGCTATGATGGAGTTTGGGGCAATGTTGTGTAAGCCTAAAAATCCGGGGTGCGGCATCTGTCCGGTGCGGACGGGATGCTATGCGTTTATAAATAATGCAATAACAGCCCTGCCGGTAAAAATTAACAAGGTTAAAATAAAACAACGCTATTTTAATTACTTTTTATTTACTGATGGTGAAAACATTTTGATGAATAAACGCGCAGAAAACGACATATGGGCCAATATGTATGACTTGCCAATGATTGAAACAACAGCGCCTGTTAGTGTTGATGAACTATTAATTACTTCGGATACCGTTAATTATTTTGGAACGGATATTAAAATAGCCGCAGTTTCCGAAAATAAAAAACACGTGTTAACCCATCAGCACTTGTATATCCGTTTTATAGCTTTAACTATACCCCCTAAAGATGTAAAGCCAAATTGGGTTTTCATAAAAGTAAAAAATTTAAGAAAACTGCCATTGCCAAAACCCATTTTTATATTTTTAGATAATTTTTTAAATTAGAAATAAATATTTACTTTTATACCCGACTATTAAAACCCCGTTGATTTAATCTATGTCTGGAATTAATAAAGTAATATTAGTTGGCCATTTGGGCAAAGACCCGGAAGTGCGCCAATTAGAAGGAGGTGTATCCGTTGCAAGTTTCCCTTTGGCTACTTCAGAAACTTTTAACAAGGATGGCAAGAAGGTGGAGCAAACAGAGTGGCATAATATTGTGCTATGGCGTAGCCTTGCTGATGTAGCTGCCAAGTTTTTGCAAAAAGGCAAACTGGTTTATATTGAGGGTAAATTACGTACCCGCAGTTTTGAGGATAAAGAAGGCGTTAAAAAATATACTACCGAAGTAGTTGCCGAAAACTTTACCATGCTGGGCCGTAAAACAGATTTCGAGCAGGAAGCATTCCCTCGTAACGGAGTAAAAGGCGAGCCGGAATTAGAAAATGATGATATAAATTTTTAACCCCTAATTATACATTATAAATGACAAAGCCCCCGATTTATCGGGGGCTTTTGTTTTGGACTAATGTGTTAATATCTCGTTTGACTTAAATGTTAGTGAGATTAGCGTGCACCCGGCGGGCAATGCTCTTTCAAGTATTTAGTAAACTTGGTTCTTAAAAACAGGCTGGTACCCTCGCCTTCTGATATGCCATGTGTACGGTTTGGGTACGACATCAGGTCGAACTGGCGATTATATTTTATCAGCTCGTTTATCAACAATTCGGCATTGCGGTAATGTACGTTATCATCGCCGGTGCCATGCATATACAGCAAATTGCCACGCAGGTTTTTAGCGTACGTAACCGGCGACCCTTTTACAAACACTTCGCGGCTTGCGGCATCAATGGGCACGCCCATGTAACGCTCCTGGTAAATATTGTCATAACTTAACTGCCAGCCGACGGCTGCTACCGCTATGCCGGTTTTGTAGATCTCGGGATATTGAAACATCAGGTTCAAGGTGGTCGATCCGCCGCCACTCCAGCCATGTACCGCTACACGGCTGCTATCAACAAACGGCCATTTTAATATTTCTTTAGTCCCCATTGCCTGGTCGCGGATGTTGATCAGGCCTATGTTTTTATAGATAGCCTTGCGCCAGGCCGCGCCTTTTGGCGCCGGCGTGCCGCGATTGTTAATAGCCATATAAATGTAACCATCATCGGCCATGCTACCGGTGTACAGGCGGTTCGAGCCAACACCATAGCTGTCGGTCACTGTTTCAGACGCGGGCTCGGCATATACCATAAACACAACCGGATATTTCTTTGAAGCATCAAAATTGGTTGGTTTTACCATCCAGCCATTTAAATCAACGCCATCGGCGGTTTTTACATTGAAGAACTCTACCCGTTTTTTAGCGTTTGCATCAACCTTAATAACCGACCCGCTTAAATGTTTATGATCCGGCAGGCTAATAGTTTCGCTGGCGGGCGCGGTGTAACTGTTTGAGAAGTTGTGTAAAGCTATTTTGCCGTTCGGCGAGATTTGGTAACCATGTGTTCCGGGCTCATCTGCAGGTGATACCCGCTCGGGCGTCTTACTGCTGCCATCAAGCTTTACTTTGTATAAATACTTTTGTGTAGGGTTATCGGGCGATGCCATAAAGTACAGGTACCCTCCGGTCTCGTCAACCATGCTTATGGTTATCATGTCGTAACTGCCCCTGGTCAATAAGGTTTCTTTGCCATCATGGTTAATTTTATAAACATGGTTCCAGCCGTCTTTTTCGCTGGCCCAAATAAAAGCTTTGCCATTATCTACCCATTGCCAGCTGCTACCCCTTACATCAACCCAGCTTTTTGATACTTCTTCATTAATAATATGGGTTGTGCCGTTTGATATGTTGCCTATAAATATGCGGCTCTCGTTTTGCGCACGATTTAGCTGTTGTAAAATGATTTCGTTAGCGTCCCTGGTCCACTCCATCCTCGGGATATAATGCTGTATCACATCGCCCGGCACTTGCATCCAGGTAGTTTTTCCTGTTTCTACATTAACAACCGCTATTTTGCAGGAGCTTGGATCCTCGCCTGCAACCGGGTATTCAACCGGAACCACAAAAGGGTATATCGAGTCGGTAGTATTAAGCATGTAATAGTTCTTTATTTTACGTGCATCTATCTGCCAGTAAGCAATGGTCCGGCTATCCGGCGACCAGCGGAAGCCATCCAAACAACCAAATTCTTCCTCATAAGCCCAATCAAAAGTGCCGTTTATCAGCCTGTCGGTGCCATCGGTAGTTAGCGGCGTAATCGCTCCACTCTTTAAATCCTCAACATAAATATTATGCAGGCTTACATATGCAGCTTTTGTACCATCAGGCGATAGTTTTGCAAACATCAACGACGATTCGGGCTTGCCCTTGCCTAATTGCTTTAGGGTTTTGGCTTCGGTGTCATAGATCCAGTAATCGCCCCGGCTGTCTTGTCGCCAAACCCGTTTAGTATTGGTGTTTATCAGGATCTTTTTGCCATCGTCAGTTATTGTAAAGCGGCGCGCAACCAACGGTGTTTTGCCCGGAGGGGTTAACATGGCGGTTGTTACCAATACGGTTTTCTTAGCGGCGTCGCGGGTATCCAGCTCAACTATTTCACCATCCTGCTGGGTATAATACTGGTACCCATCTTTTGCCCAGTACAGCGCGCCGCCACCGCGTTGGGCTTTTGCCCGGTTGTTACAAAATACAAACAATATAACAGCCGATGCTATTATTAATGTGGGTTTAAATCTATTGTACATCGATCTAATGTTTTCAGATAAATAAAATGAGCCGGTTAATTTTGCGTTAAATTAGTATTTTTAAGGAATATATCGGGTGCTATCTGCGCACCAAAAAAATTTGCTATCTATATGAGAAAGAAACTCGTTTTATTACTTAGTTGTGTTTCATTTATAACCATAACCCATGCACAATCCCCCAACAGGGCATCATTTTTAAAAGATAGCATTGATGTATATGTAAACCGGGCACTTACAAACTGGCGCATCCCCGGCGTTGCCATTTGTATAGTGAAAGATAATAATGTTGTACTGATGAAAGGGTATGGTATTAAAGAGCTTGGCCTGCCCGACAAGGTTGATGAGAATACCCTGTTTATGATAGGCAGCAATACCAAAGCTTTTACAGCCACCGCGCTGGCCATGTTACAGGATCAAAAAAAGCTATCACTTGACGATTATGTAACTAAATATATCCCAACTTTCCGGCTTGAAAATAAACCGGCGGGCGAGATGACAACCATCCGGGACCTGCTATGCCACCGTTTGGGCTTTAAAACCTTCCAGGGCGACTTTACCTTCTATAACACTGATCTTACCCGCGCACAAGTTATTGATCGGTTAGGGCGCATGAAAGCCACCTATCCGTTCAGAACAAAATGGGGTTATACCAATGCGGCATTTTTAACAGCCGGCGAGATCATCCAGCGGGTTACGGGGCAAACCTGGGAAATGTATTTAAAGCAAAATATCTTTGCTCCCTTGGGGATGATGAATACATTGGCGCTAACAGCCGATATGCCAAAATCATATAACAGAACGGTGGCCCACACCCTGGTTGATGAGCGCCTTAGCGCGATACCCTACGGGCAATTGGATGGATTGGCCCCCGCGGCAAGTATATCATCATCTGTAAATGATATGAGTAAATGGGTGCTGGCTTTGTTAAACAACGGCAAGGTAGGTGCGCGGCAGGTAATACCTGATGCGGCGATATTGGCAACCCGAGCTCCGCAGGATGTTGTAGGAACCATACGCCACTTAAACGGGGAGACCAACTATGAGCTGTATGGTTTAGGCTGGTTTTTACAGGATTACACTGGCCACCGCATAGTGATGCATGATGGTGGTGTAAGCGGCTATGTATCGTCGGTTACCCTGGTTCCGCAAGACCACCTGGGCATAATTATATTAACCAATACCGACCAAAATGCTTTTTATGAAGCTTTGCGCTGGGAAATTATGGATGCCTATTTTAAACTGCCTTATCGTAATTATAGCGAGGCTTATTTAAGCTCTTTCAAAAACAATATGGCGGCGGAGCAAAAAGTGTATAAAGCCTTACGCGATTCGGCTGCTTTGACCCTGCAGCCGGCAGCGCCCATAGCTAATTATACCGGCAAATATGTTAATGAATTTTATGGCAACATGGTTATTACCCAGGGTGAAAACAACGACCTTGAAGCCCGTTTTGAACATCACCCTAAAATGTTTGTGAAACTACAACCCATTGGAGGACATAGGTTTTTTGCAACTTTCTCAGACCCGATATATGGTAAAACGGTTTTTCCGTTTAGCTTCCAGGGCGGGAAAATTACCGGAGTAAAAGTTAAAGTAGCCGATTTTGTTGAAGCCGACCCCTACGAGTTTAAGAAGGTTAATTAACCTGTTAGTTATTAAAGCCCTGTATAGTTATTTTGTATATCGATACAGTATTTGGGCCTACAACACCATTGCCGCTGTTAGCAAAACCTAATGCAGAAGGTACATATAGCGTTATTGAGCCGCCTTTCCCAATCTTTTGCAACCCAATTTGCCAGGCATCTATACGTGTGTTAAGCGCTGAATAAGAGCTCGGAAACGACTGGAGCTCCAAATCATCAAGACTATAAACAGTATAGCCGACACTTACGTTTGATGTTAAAGTTGGATGAGGGCCCGTGCCGGGATTAGTGATCTCATAATATAAGCCGGATGGATCCTTGGCAGGAAGCGGCAGGCCCCTTAGTAAAAAATAGTCGTGTATAGCCTGATCATCAATTACCGCTTGTTTGGCCGCATCAAAGGCGGTATCATCAATTATTTTACGGCATGATGATAAAGCGATGGTAAAAAGGCAAATAAATAAAAAATATTTTTTCATGTTTATGATTTTCATTTCAGAATATAAACGCAATGATCCTGCTTAGTTGGAAAAACCGTTTAAATCTATAGTATAAATAATTACCGCATTTGCAGGCACATCACCTGCGCCACCACTACCATACAGAAGACCGGATGGCACAATTACAATAATGCGGCCGCCGGTGCCTATTTTAGGTACAGCAATTTGTAACCCTTTTACAAAAGAACTTAACACAGCGGTGTAACCATCAAGTTTACCAACAGAAACACCATTAAGATATATGCTGGTATAAGTAACTTTTACCGATGAGCTTGTTGTTGGATGTGGTGTTGTGCCGGGTGTAACTATTTGATAATAAATCCCAGAGGCGTCTTTTGTAAAAGTAAGTTTATTAGCAGCTATATAAGCCTGTATTTTTGCATCATCTGCACTTGCCTGTGTGGCGGCCAGGCCGGTAACGGTATATTTTTGGCATGATGATAAACCAACAATTAACAGGGCAACTAATATAAAGTATCTTTTCATTCGGGATTTTTTCTTTGCAACTATACTTAAAAAAACAGGATGACTTAAAAATTTAACATTTTTTAGCATTTGCGCAAAACTACAAAATATTATCCGGCATTGCTTTTTGCTAAATCGGCAGCAACAATTAACGTTAAATCTTAAAAACTATTACGCTTTTAAAGCGCTGTTTTAATCTTCAATTCATTTAACTGCGCGTCGGCGATGGTTGATGGCGAATCGATCATTACATCACGGCCCGAGTTGTTTTTAGGAAATGCTATAACGTCGCGAATAGAATCTAATCCGGCAAATATTGAACATAACCTGTCAAACCCAAACGCAATACCACCATGCGGCGGCGCGCCATACTCGAAAGCGTCCATAAGAAAGCCAAATTGTTTTTGCGCTTCTTCTGTACTAAAGCCTAAATGCTTAAACATTAATGCCTGTAAAGCACGATCATGGATCCGGATAGAACCGCCACCTATTTCCGTACCGTTAATAACCAAATCGTAAGCGTTAGCGCGTACGTCGCCCGGGTTGGTATCCAACATGGCAATATCCTCCGGTTTTGGTGATGTGAACGGATGGTGCATAGCGTGGTAGCGCTCGGTCTCTTCGTCCCACTCTAACAATGGGAAGTCTAATACCCAAAGTGGCGCGAAAGTATTTTTATCACGCAGGCCAAGGCGCGTGCCCATTTCTAACCGCAGTTCATTTAACTGCTTGCGTACTTTATCTGTATTGCCGGCCAATACCAGCATTAAATCACCTTGTTCGGCTTCAAATGCTGCTGCCCAATTAGTAAGGTCGTCTTCGCTATAAAATTTATCTACTGATGATTTTAAAGTACCATCGGTATTGTAGCGGCAATAGATCATGCCGGTAGCGCCAATTTGGGGGCGTTTTAACCACTCGGTAAGCTCATCAATTTGCTTGCGGGTATAATCGGCGCAGCCTTTGGCATTAATGCCTACAACCAGCTCGGCATTATCAAATATGCCCAAACCTTTGCCTTTAACAATATCATTTAACTCTACAAACTGCATCCCGAAACGGATATCGGGTTTGTCTGAACCATATAAACGTGCCGCGTCGGCATATTGCATGCGCGGGAAATCATTAAACTCAACACCTTTTACCGCTTTAAACAAATGCCGGGTTAAGCCTTCAAAAATATTCAGGATATCTTCCTGGGTTATGAAAGCCATCTCGCAATCAATCTGTGTAAATTCAGGCTGCCTGTCGGCACGCAGATCCTCATCACGGAAGCATTTTACGATCTGGAAATAACGGTCGAAACCACTGACCATCAGCAATTGCTTAAATGTTTGTGGTGACTGCGGCAGGGCGTAAAACTCGCCCGGGTTCATGCGGCTTGGTACAACAAAATCGCGTGCGCCTTCGGGGGTCGATTTGATCAATACCGGGGTTTCAACTTCGATAAAATCAAGCATGTCCAAATATTTACGAACCTCCTGCGCCATTTTATGACGAAGCACCAGGTTGTTGCGGATAGGGTTACGGCGCAGATCAAGGTAACGGTATTTTGCCCTTAGTTCCTCGCCGCCATCAGTCTCATCCTCTATCATAAACGGCGGGACCTTTGATGAATTCAATACTTCTATCGCTTCAACAGCTATCTCAATTTCGCCGGTTGGTATTTTGGTGTTCTTATTGGTGCGTTCAATTACTTTTCCGTCTACTTTAATAACAAATTCGCGGCCCAGTTCGCGGCTGGTTTCGCGTAAAGCAGCGTCGCTATCTGTATTCAATACTAACTGGGTTAATCCGTAACGGTCGCGCACATCAATAAAAGTTGTGCCGCCCAAATCGCGCGATTTCTGTACCCATCCGCATAAAGTTACTGTTTGGCCTAAATTACTGATAGTTAGTTCGCCGCAAGTATGTGTTCTTAACATGGTAACGTTTTTTGTAAAGTTTGCAAAAGTACGTTTTTGAGGTGAAAGGTGAAAGGTAAAAGGTGAAAGGGTTTTGGCGGGAGATATAAATTGCGTTAGCACCATAGCGATGGGCTTCAAACCCATCGCTAGGTATTGATACGGATCAATCCTGGTATAATGCTCGGTTAACCGTGTCATATACTCATTGCAGGTTGTGATGCTGTTTTATTTAAATGAGTTTTGGGCATTAATTATTACCTTCAAAACTTAGGTCACATGAAAAAAGCGTTTTTACTTGTATTGGTTTTTATATCGGCGGTAGCGGTTGGCTATGCGCAGGTTAAAAAAAGCAAGCCGCGGGTAATGCAACCTGCCGATGATAATAAATACATACATTTTGATGGCTATCAGGATCATCCCCCTTATGGTATCGGGTCGGTTCAGGAGGGTGTTATGGACACCAGGATCTACGATATTTTTAGGGTCATGAAAGAAGCGCCTAATGCTGCCGAATGGAACAAAGCACATCCTCTTGAGACTACGCACAAGTTTATACCCAAAACGCCTATATTATTGGGTGTGAAATTTACAGCTAAAGGGTATGGTTCTTTTGCAACCAATCATATCAACGCTATCTCAAAAGATTACCTGGTTTATAAATTTGCTAATAGAGACTCGGTTTCGGCAACACTTGCCATGGGCATCAATCGGGGCAATGTTAAAGATTTTCGTTATCACGTTGTTTTGAATGATAGCGTAGAACTTGTGCCCTGGAGCATACCTAAGCTGCAACAATTATATGGGGCAAAAACTCCGTATGCTTATTTTGGAAAATATCATGCACCCGGAAAAATGATACTGATTGAGGTGGTTAATGTGAAAGATTATAGCCTAAGGGATGGCTTGGTATTTGATTGGCGAAACGATTTAAAACCTGCTTTGAGCCATATTACAGTGTTTGCAAGGCATGGAAAATATCATAATATTGATATTAATGATGATAAGAAAGACCACGGATATACTACCGGGATAGATAAGCAAACTAACTTACCGCTAAATTTCCATTTTCCGGATGATAGCATTCTTTCCATGAACATCTTTTTTAAAAGCCACCCAACTGTGGCGTATGATGTATATTGTTACGCCAATAATAGTTATGAACAAAGTGATATCGAAATTAAGGGTGGATTAACGGATAGTACTTTTTTCTTTGACCGGCAATATTTTCCATTACCGGGAAAATATCAATTGCTGGTCTATCCGGCCGGAACAAGGAGAAAAGAGCAAGAGACAAAAATTGAGTTCGAGGTTATGGGGCCATCTAAAGCTAAGGTTACCATATTACAACTACTACCCTACATTATAGCAGCTCTCCTCCTCTTTATAATTTACTATCTATACAACAAGCGCCGTCTAAAAAAACTGGATCAACAAAAGGAAATGGCTAACCTTAAATTAGGGTCGGTACGGGCGCAGCTTAACCCGCACTTTATGTTTAACGCGTTAACCTCCATCCAAAACCTGATGAACCAACAGGACAGCGCCGGTGCCAACCATTACCTGGCCAAGTTTGCAGATTTGACCCGGCAGGTATTAAACGCCACTGGCCGCGAGTTGATAAGCTTAGAGGATGAGTTAAAAATCATTAACGATTACCTGCAGATAGAGCAATTGCGCTTTGGGTTTAACTATACGGTTGATGTAGATAAAAGCATTAACATTGCCAATACAGAGGTACCCGGCATGCTGATGCAGCCTTTTATTGAAAATGCAGCCAAACATGGCATAAGCGGGATGGGAGATATGGGAAAAATTGATATCGCGATAGCTAAGAAACAAAATAACCTGGTGCTGATAATTGCAGATAATGGAAAGGGCTTTGATGCGCAACAAACTACATCGGGCTTTGGATTAAAGTTGGGCCGCGAAAGGGTTGCCTTGCTTAACCAAATCTATAAAACGCAGACTATTAACATGCAGATTGATAGTGGCGCAAAGGGCACAACAGTTACCATTACACTAACCGCGTGGTTTTAATGAAATTTGCAAAATGGAAATAACCAGCATTATTATCGACGATGAGCCAAACAACATCCAAAACCTGCAAACAATTTTGGCTGCACATTGCCCGGAGGTGTTGGTTTTAGCTACGGCCCAAAATACTGACGGTGGTATAGTCGCAATTAAAAAACACAAACCGGCTTTAGTTTTCCTGGACATCCAGATGCCCGAAAAATCAGGTTTCGAGGTATTAAAGGAGTTTGCCGAACCCGATTTTGAAGTGATATTTATTACGGCTTATGATCAGTATGGTATCCAGGCCATCAAATTTTCGGCATTGGATTATTTGCTGAAGCCAATTAACATAACAGAGTTAAAGCAAGCTGTTGAAAAGGCAGGGAAAAAGATTAGGGCAAAGGGCAAGGACCATAAATTGGAAAACCTTATTGAGTACATGATGCGGGGGCAAAAGGATGTGCCTAAAATTGCCCTGCCCACTCTAAAAGAAATTAGATATATAAAGGTTGACGAGATCATCCGCTGCGAAGCGTCTGATAATTACACTACGTTTTATACTACCACCGGCGAACAGATACTGGTTTGCAAAACCTTAAAAGAGTTTGCCGAGCTGTTGCTGCTGCATGAGTTTATCCGCACTCATCAATCACACCTTGTAAATTTACAGTTTGTGAAAAGCTTGTTAAAAGAAGATGGCGGTATGTTGCTTATGAATGATGGTGTTAAAATTCCAATATCGCGCCAAAATAAGGACGAGGTGAAGGCTGCGTTGAAGCGGATGTTATAAGCAGAAACCAATAAATACGAAATCAAACACCCGATATCCGAAATCAAAACCTATCTTTGCCCCATAATTCTCAAGGGGTGCCTTGCTTTGGAACGAATAAATATCGCTGCAGCATATTTAACCAAACTGAAAGACAGGCTGAGATCAAACCCATTGTTTTGAGTTATGAGTATTGAGTTATAGGTTTTGAGTATTACTACTCATCACTCACAACTCGTCACCCATCACTCACTACATGCACCTGATCCGGGTAATGCCGGCGTAGGGAGAGGTAATAAGTTAAGTGTACTGTGCATTCTACCCTGGTGTGCAGATGGTTTAACATTTTTTATTAACAAACAAATTGAAAAAAGTATTCACGGCATTATTTGCCTTGCTGCTGCCTGTCCTGGCATCGGCCCAATTCCTGGTATCCGGGAAAATTACTGACCAGCAAACCGGCGACGCACTGCCCGGCGCTACTGTCACCATTCAAAATTTAGCCATCAGTACCGTTAGTAACGCTGCCGGCAAATACACTTTCACCAATTTAAAAAGCGGTAGTTATACCGTGTCGGTAAGCTATATTGGCTATGTAACCGCGCAAAAAACAGTAGCGGTTTCGTCTAACACAATGGCAGATTTTATACTATCGCGCAGCAACACAGTAACCGAGGAAGTTACCGTAAGCGCCACACGCGCATCGGCTAATTCTCCAACGGCATTTACCAACCTCAATAAGAAGGACATCGAGAAAAACAATTCGGGCCGTGGTTTTGAGTATTTGCTGGAGCAAACGCCATCAACGGTAGTAACATCGAACGCCGGGACTGGTGTGGGTTATACAAGTATTCGCATTCGCGGATCGGACCCTACCCGAATTAACGTAACCCTTAACGGTATCCCTATGAATGATGCCGAAGACCAGGGTGTTTACTTTGTCGATCTGCCCGATTTGGCTTCATCTGTCGATAATATCCAGGTGCAGCGTGGCGTAGGTACATCAACCAACGGTGCCGGCGCATTTGGCGGCAGCATTAATATTCAAACCGCTACACGCCGCGACAGCGCTTATGCCGAATATAATGGTTCGGCCGGATCATACGGAACATTAAAAAATACCGTAAGCCTGGGTACAGGCTTATTAAACGGCCATTTTAGTGTTGATGGCAGGTTGTCGAACATGACGTCTGACGGTTATATAGAGCGCTCTGCATCAACACTTAAATCATTCTTTGTCAGCGGCGCTTATTACGGTAAAACCAGCGTATTGCGTTTAAATGTTTTTGGCGGATACGAGCAAACTCACCAGGCTTGGGATGGTGTGCCCGAGGATAGTGTAAAAGCAGGCAACCGCAGGTATAATGAGTTGGGTTACATAAACTCAACAGGCAAGTACTACGGCAACCAGGTAGATAATTATAACCAGAATTATTATCAATTGCTGTATAATCAACAGCTGAATCCTAAATTATCATTTAGCGGCGCCTTGCATTATACGCGCGGTTACGGTTATTACGAGGAGTATAAAAACGATGCAGATTTAACCGGCTACGGTGTCACACCAGTTGTTATTGGTGGTGTAACTATAAAAACAACCGATTTAATACGCCGTTTATGGCTGGATAATGATTTTTATGGTGCAACCTATAATTTTAATTATAAACCCAATACCAAATTAGATATAACATTAGGCGGGGCTTATAACGAATATAAGGGCCGCCATTATGATAATATAGAGTGGACGCAGCAAAGCACCAATATCCCGCAGGATTATGAATACTCGCGCAACAGCGCCAAAAAAACAGATTTTAACCTGTTTAGCCGTGCCGAGTATCATATAGGCGACGTATTGTTATACGGCGATATCCAATACCGCCATATAGGCTATTCGTTTTTAGGGTACGACAGGAATTTGAATAATGTACAGCAACAGGTGTCGTTAGATTTTTTTAACCCCAAAGCGGGCGTTACCTATCAGCTAAACGATAATAGCAATATTTACGCATCAGTAGCAGTGGGCCATCATGAACCTAACCGCAGCAGCTATACCAACTCATCACCATCAAGCCGCCCTAAGCCCGAAAAACTTACCGATTTTGAAGCCGGGTATCGCACCGCTCAAAGTAATTTCAACTTTGGCATTAATGGATTTTATATGCTTTATAAAGACCAATTGATTTTAACCGGGGCGCTTAACGATGTAGGCGAAGCCATCCGCACTAACATTGCCGACAGCTACCGCGCCGGGGTTGAGTTGAATGGTAAAGTCAGAATTACACAGCAGCTAAGTTGGGCGGCCACCGCTACTTTAAGCGCAAATAAGGTTAAAAACTTTAAGCAGTTTTTATATAATTATGATACCGATGCTTTGGATGCGACGCAATACAGCAAAACAGATATCGCCTATTCGCCTAATTTTATTGGCTCAAGTGTTATCAGCTACCAGCCGGTAAAAAATACGGAGATAGCTTTTATCAGTAAATATGTTGGACAGCAGTATTTAGATAATACCTCTACCCTGAGCCGTTCATTACCGCATTATTTTGTGAACGATGTAAGGCTGAATTATAATTTCAGCGTTAAAGGTGTCAAAAATATTGGCGTTGGCTTGCTGATCAATAATATATTCAGCGCCAAATACCAAAGCGATGGCGCCACTTACCCGGATATTGAAGGCGGTAAAACGGTTAACTATAACTACTTCTTTACCCAGGCGCCGGTTAACTTCCTGGCGTCGTTAAATGTTAGGTTTTAATAATTGAATTATGCTGTTTAGCCGGCAGATAACATCGACCGGTTAAACAGCTTTAACTTTTCATTTATGGATGCGCAACATATCCTGCAGCTTTTTAAAGAACAGGTGCAGCACACCACCCCGTGGGAATGGGCGGCTGTTTTATTAGGTGTTACCGAAGTGTTGCTGGCTAAAGTCAATAACATTTGGTTATACCCTACCGGCATAGCCGGAACGCTGATAGGTATTTATATTTTACTGATGGCCGGCCTGTATGCAGAATCGGCACTTAGTGTTTATTATGTCGTGATGAGTGTTTACGGCTGGGTGTACTGGATAAAGAAACGCGACGAGCCGCCGGTAAAGATAACCTGGAGCACACGTAAAGAATGGGTAATTACCTTACTAATAGTTTTTGTAGGATGGGCCATACTTTATCTGTTGCTTAAGAATTTCACGAGTTCAACCGTTCCGGTGTGGGATTCGTGGGTATCATCGACCGCCTGGGCCGGAATGTGGCTGCTGGCCCGCCGCAAGCTGGAGAACTGGATCTTGCTAAACATTTCAAACATCTTCGCCATACCCTTGCTTTGGCAAAAGCAACTGGTATTGTTTTCGGCATTAACCCTGTTTTTATTTATCGTGGCCATATTTGGTTTTTACGATTGGCGCGCCATATGGCGAAAAGAACAAAACATTAACCCATCAATTTAAATGGAACATAGCGTACCGCATCCATCAAAACATATTACCGGGCAAGATGCAGCTATTATTCGCGCCGGGGCGGCCGAAGCGGAGGCATTGGGCATGTTAACCCCTGCTCAGTTACAGGTTGTTTATAACCAACGCTGGTTTAAATTATTAGTGCCCGATGTTTATACTGGTCAGCAAATAACGCTGCCACAGTTAGTACGCCTGCAGGAAGCCATCAGCTGGACAGATGGCAGCACCGGCTGGGTTGTTACCCTATGCAGCGGCGCCGGCTGGTTCGGTGGTTTTATTGATCCAGAAGTTGCCCGACAGGTATTTAATAATGACACCGTTTGCCTTGCCGGCAGCGGCGCGGTGGGCGGCACTGCCGAGATCACCGAAAAAGGTTACCGAATTAACGGCGGCTGGAAATACGCCAGTGGCGCGCATCATGCCACGCACATCACGGCCAATTGTGCCATAAAAAGTAACGGTGCGCCGGTTTTAAATGACGATGGCGAACAATTGGTGCTGCCATTTATTTTCGATAAAAAGGACGTAACTATTTTGCCCGCCTGGAAATATATAGGCATGGTAGCTACCGGCAGCGATGCCTTTGAGGTTAAAGAACTGGAAGTACCAAAGAACCGTCAGTTTAAAATTGATCCATCGGCTGTTAGGGTTAATGGGGCATTGTACCATTATCCATTTTTACAATTGGCAGAGGCAACGCTCGCGGTTAATATATCCGGCATCGCCATACATTTTATTGATCTTTGTGCGGGTGTGTTTAACGACAGGATGAATCATCCACGACTCACCGCTCCGCAAAAACTATATTTAATTGATACGCTGGCTATGGCAAATAAAGAAATGAACATTTTGCGAAAATCATTTTTTGAAGCGGTTGATGCCTCATGGGAGACGATAATGGTAGAACAATCCGTACCGGTCGAATTATTAAATAACGTAAGCCTGACCAGTCGTCGCCTGGCAATAACCGCTCGCGAGTTGGTAGATAAACTATATCCGCTATGCGGATTAATTGCCGCAAGTACCGAAACGGAAATTAACCGTGCATGGCGCGATCTGCATACTGCAAGTCAGCATGCTTTGTTAACTTTTACCAGTTAATTGCAGATGTTAATTTAATATAAAGTTCATGTACAATTTTAATTGTAATATTGATATTTGAGCTTCTTAATATTACATCATGAAATTTAAATACCTGTTACTCCTCCTTTGTGCCGGTGTTGTTATTAATACTAACGCCCAATCTAAAAAGAAACCGACGGTTCCAGCCACCACAACAACTTTATCCCGCCCTAAATTGGTAGTCGGTATAGTGGTTGACCAAATGCGCTGGGATTACCTTTATCGCTTTTATGATCGCTACAGCGCGGGTGGGTTTAAACGGATGTTAAACGAGGGCTTTAGCTGCGAGAACGCCAATATTGATTATATCCCAACCGTAACGGCTATAGGCCATAGCAGTATTTATACCGGATCTGTCCCCGCCCTTCATGGTATTGCGGGTAATGATTTTATTGTGCAATCTACCGGCAAATCAATGTATTGTGCCGAAGATAAAGCCGTTCAAACTGTAGGCAGCACATCAGATGCGGGCCAGATGTCGCCACGCAATTTGCTGGTTACTACCGTTACCGATGAATTAAGATTAGCTACTAACTTCCGCTCGAAAGTTATTGGTATTGCGCTAAAAGATCGTGGCGGTATTTTACCTGCCGGCCACACCGCCAACGCAGCTTACTGGTTTGACGACGCCAGCGGCAACTGGATAACCAGTACCTATTATATGAATGACCTGCCGCAATGGCTTAAAGATTTTAACGCCAGGAAACTACCGCAGCAGTATTTAATGAAAGATTGGAACCCTCTATATCCGGTAAATACTTATTTGCAAACGCTACCTGATGAAAGCAAGTACGAAGGAAAATTTAGAGGCGCAACTACTGCGACCCTGCCTGTAAAAACATCAGAGTTATTTAAAGGTAATTTAGGGATGATCCGCAGCACGCCTTATGGTAATACCATGACGCTTGATCTGGCAACAGCTACCATCAATGCGGAAAAAATGGGCCAGGGCGCAGTAACCGATTTCCTGGCGGTTAGTTTATCATCAACAGATTATGTTGGCCACCAGGTAGGTATAAACGCTGTTGAAGTTGAAGATACATACCTGCGTTTAGACCGCGACCTGGCTGCTTTCTTTACCTATTTGGATGGTAAAATTGGCAAGGGCCAGTACACCGTATTTTTATCTGCCGACCACGGCGCTGCCCATAACACCGGCTTTTTACGCGACCATAATGTACCCGCCGATGTATGGGACGAAGGCGGTGCAGGGAAAGACCTTAATAAAGTGTTAATGGATAAATACAAACTGGACAAGATTGTATTAGGGATGACCAATTACCAGGTTAATTTAAATTACGCGGTAATTAACAGGGCAGGGCTTGATGAAAATGCCATTAAAGCTGATTGCATAAAATACCTGCAGGACCTGCCGGGTGTTGCATTTGCTATTGATATGCAAAAAGCCGCAACGGCTAACATTCCCGAAGAATTACGCATGCGGATAATTAACGGGTATAACATTGAGCATAGCGGCGTTATACAAATAATTTTAAAACCAGGATGGCTGGGTGGAAAACGTGTTGGAGATGCTTCGCCAACCGGAACATCTCATGGTACCTGGAACCCCTATGATACCCACGTACCAATGGTATTTATGGGTTGGGGCATTAACCACGGCGCTACAAGCAAGCCAACTCACATCACAGATATTGCACCGACTGTAGCGGCCTTATTGCATATCCAAGCACCGAATGGCAATATAGGTAAATCAGTTAGCGAGGTATTGAAGGCTGATAATAAATAAGCGGCTCTACATAAACGTCGCCGTTTCAAGTGTCCACACTTGAAACTAAAATGGTTAAGCGTCTTCGCTTAACCATTTTTACTGATACGGACTCAAGCGAGGACGCTTGCAATATTGTTCTTCAAGTGTAGACACTTGAAGAGGCGGGTTTATTATTTCATCTGAATCATTATATCTTAATAAACATCTTATTACGGCTTAACCAATAGCAAATCGCCCATTCTGCAACAAGGGTAACTATTGCGGATATTAATGCCGCTGCAGCAGCAGTTATCCCTAATATGTTCAAACCTCCTTTTACAAATATTGCTACGGCATCATTGAACCATTGACCGCCGACGGTTTCAAAGAAAAGGTATATAAATATGGCGTTCATGCCCACTACCGTAAATATCCAGGCTTGCTTATTTACCTGTTTAATGTCAACCAGCCAATATAAAAAGGCCATAAACAGCAATACCCAGCCGCCCGATGCCAGTACAAACGTACTGGTGCTTATTCTTTTAATAATTGGGGTAATATTTGCAGCATCAATACCGAAGCCCAATACCAGGCCAATTATGCCAGCTACTATTAAATAAGATATTTTTTTGGATGCCGGTATGGACGAGATTAACAATTTGCCGGCCAGTACTCCCCAAATGGTATGCGCCGCTGTGGGTATGATATTGATAGCTACCCAGCCGCCATTATTTATCTTACCCATCAGGATGGTATCTATGTAGGCCCCAAAATTGTGATACTCTGTAAACCGTTGATCAAAACCAGGCATCAGAATGGTACGGTACAATGCTTCGGTTATCAGTAACAAAACCAGGCTAAACCCAACCTGAAACCAAAACGACCGGTTAATGATCAGGTAAGCTATCAACGTGGTAAAGGATAGTTGTGTAAGTACGTTCCACAATTCAAACACCAGTTTGCCTGCGTATATACAATGAAGCCCCGTGCCTAATAAAAACAACTTTATGGCCCGTATTACAATATGCTTGAAGTTTTGCTGCCAGCTTACGCCTTTTTTCAATTTAGATTGATAGGATATATACATAGCCGAGCCGGCCATAAGCATAAAGGCGGGTTGTATCAGATCCCACAGGCGCAAGCCATGCCAGGGGTGATGGAAAAACTGATTAATGACTACATCTGCACCAGCACCAAGTTGCAGATCGCTTAATGAGCCCCAAACCTTGCAGCTTTCGCCAGCAAGGAGGATCATGATTAGGCCACGCATAACATCAAGCGATACCAGGCGATACGCCGGAGCTTTAATTACTCTTTCCATGAACAAATTATGTTAATATAAGGCACTAATGATCAATCCAAACCGATAGCAGATCAAATATATATAATCTTTCGGCAGATGCTAAGTGTGATCGCTCTATTAAAATGGTAGAATGGAAGAGAGATAATTGGCGACTGTTTGCGTTGAATTTATCCCTCCAACAAAAACACAAACAATTCTTTAGGCCCATGCGCCCCTAAAACCAGTGTTTTTTCAATATCCGCAGTACGGCTTGGTCCGGTAACGTTGGATATCATGGATGGGATCTCTGTACCGTATTTTTTCTTGATCAATGCGAACCCGTCTTTAAGATCCGGCACTAACTGCGAGGTATAGGCCAGTACAATATGCACACCCGGGTAGATACTCAATCTGCGCCCGGCAGCATTGCCGTTTGATAGCATTATGCTGCCATTACGTGCAATTAAAGCTTCGCAAAGGGTAAATCCTACTTCGGCCTGTTCAAAGTCCTTGTCGGTCTCAAAATAAGGGTATTCGTAACGGGACAGTATTTCCTGCAGGGCGGGTTCCCAGCAATATATTTTGCGCCAATTGCGCTGCTCGGCCAACTCTAAAAGCGTTTCAATAAAAGCTACCTCGTCTTCACAAAAAGCAAACTGGCCTTTAACGGCCATAAACTCTTCGGCAAACATTACATCCAGGTGCTCGGGCGCCGGCGGGTAGTGCGGCAAATTCTCCAGGTTAGGGTAAGGGTTATCCCTTTTCTCCAGCAATGCCTGGCGAATTTTTTTAAGCAGCTTTTCTTTTGATGTGGTGATGTCCCTCATGGTTCAGTAGTGAGTTTTGGGTTTTGAGTAGTGAGTTACTCAAAACTCACCACTCAAAACTCATCACTTATTCGCCTGTTGCTTCTTTCTCTTCAGGGTTCCTGTTAAAAGTTCCCGAGTGATCAACAACACCTTCGTGGGCTATGCCTTGTGCTGCCGGCTCCTGGTTTGATTCGGTGGCGCCGTTTACAAATTCATCATACGTAGTACGGTGCTCAAACGGGCGTTTGCCTAATATTTCTTCCAGGTCCGATTGAAACAGGATCTCTTTCTCCAATAACTTGTCAGCCAGTTTTATCAGGCCTTCGCGTTTATCCATTAACAACTGTTTGGTACGGGCATAAACCTGGTTTATCTGGTTACGCACTTCATTATCAATCAGTTCTGACGTTTTTTCAGAATAGGGTTTGTTAAACTGATATTCGCCTTGGGTATCGTTGAAAGACACATTACCAACTTTTTCGTTCATGCCATAAATAGTGACCATGGCGTATGATAATTTGGTTATGCGTTCCAAATCGTTTTGCGCACCTGTAGAGATCTTACCAAAAGTAATATCCTCGGCAACGCGGCCGCCCATAGTCATACACATCCCATCTTCTAATTGCTCAATGGTGTATAAGAACTGTTCTTTAGGCAGGTATTGCGCATAACCCAACGCGGCAACACCACGCGGAACGATGGATACCTTAACCAATGGATCGGCATGCTCCAAAAACCAGCCTGCAATAGCGTGGCCTGCTTCGTGGTAAGCCACAATGCGTTTTTCTTCCGGAGATATGATCTTATTCTTTTTCTCTAAACCACCAATTACCCGGTCAATAGCATCCTGAAAATCCTGCATATCAACAGCCTCTTTGTTACGACGGGCAGCAATAAGTGCCGCTTCGTTACACACGTTGGCTATCTCTGCACCGGCAAAACCGGGGGTTTGTGCTGATAGTTTCTTAGCATCAACACCTTCGGCCAGTTTAACCGGTTTTAAGTGCACTTTAAAAATTTGCTCGCGGCCGATTAGGTCGGGTTTATCGATAGATACCTGGCGATCAAAACGTCCCGGGCGTAATAATGCCGAATCCAATACATCCGGACGGTTAGTTGCAGCAAGGATGATGATACCGGAGTCGGTTCCGAAACCATCCATTTCAACCAATAATTGGTTCAAAGTATTTTCGCGCTCATCATTACCACCTACAATATTGTTTTTACCACGGGCACGGCCAATAGCGTCAATCTCATCAATAAATATGATACATGGCGCTTTGTCTTTTGCCTGGCGGAACAGATCACGCACACGTGAAGCACCCACACCTACAAACATCTCCACAAAATCAGAACCTGATAGTGAGAAGAAAGGCACCTGTGCCTCGCCCGCAACGGCTTTGGCCAATAAGGTCTTACCGGTACCCGGCGAGCCTACCAATAGCGCGCCTTTAGGTATTTTACCACCCAGGTTAGTATATTTTTTAGGGTTTTTGAGGAAATCTACAATCTCCATTACCTCTTGCTTCGCTTCTTCAAGTCCAGCAACATCGTTAAATGTTACTGACACCTGCGCTTCTTTATCAAACAAAGTAGCTTTTGATTTACCGATGTTGAAGATCTGGCCACCGGGGCCGCCACCTGCACCACCACTCATGCGGCGCATAATAAACATCAGTACCGCAGCAAAAAGTATGATCATGATAACACTTTGCACCAACCCGTTTGATAGCAAGCTTTCGCGTGGGTCATATTGCGGAACTACCTTTTTGTCTTCAGCTACATCCTTTTGTGCTGCAGCCATTGATGCTTTTAAGCTTGTAAAGTCTGCATCGTTAAAAGTAAACAGAGGCTCTGTACCGGTAGAGCCAAAGCCGCGCTGAGTTTTGGCTATCTCGGCATATTGTGGTTTTTTTAAACTGTCTTTTTTAATGTGGACTTCGGCAACTACATAATCGCCGTTTTTGTAAGCTTTAACAAAGTCAACATCGCCAGGTTTAAGCATCTCTGTTTCAAATCGCTTAAAATCTATTTGCGTTACGCCCGCGTTGTTTGAATAAAGTGCTACGCCAACAAAAGCGGCTATAGCAACAGCGTATAACCACATAAAATTAAATTTAGGAGGCTTGGGGGCTATTCTTTTATTCGGTATCTTTCTTATAGGTTTTGGCTTATCCAATTTCTTATCTTCCATTTGTTGTTTTATCTCACTGTAATTAATTAAAAAAGCTCTTGTACTTATGCGCTTTTATAGCTTTTTATTTCGGCATCTCCCCAAAGGTCCTCTACACCGTAATATTCACGCTTGTCTGTACGGAAAACGTGGACCACCACATTTACATAATCTAATAATATCCACTCGCCATATTCAAGACCCTCTTTGCGCCAGGGTTCCTGCTTACAGGCTTTGAAGATCTCGTCTTCTATACTATTCGCTATTGCTTTAACTTGTGTGGTTGAGTCGGCATGACATATCACAAAATAATCTGTCACCGAACTGTTAAGGTTTCTCAGGTCTAACCTGACAATGTCGTTACCCTTTTTTTCCTGTATGCCATGTATGGCTAATTCAGAAATGTAAGCTGATTCACTCGTCGCTTTATTTTTTACCATCAAAAAGAATTAGTTTTGAACGTTTTTGAGTTTAGCATTATTATAAACTATAATATAACATTGCAAAATAACATATTTTCAGGATTATTTGTTGGACAAAATTTACTGACACTAAAAGAAGTTGACTCGACCAACAATTTCCTTAAAAACTTATTGTCAAATTCTAAGCCAGTACCTGAGGGAACGGTCATTATGGCAGAGAGCCAGTATGCCGGCCGCGGTCAACAGAACAACCAATGGCATGCCGAACCCGGAAAAAACCTAACTTTCAGCGTTTTATTAAAACCAACTTTTTTAGCCGTTACAGAACAGTTTGATCTTACCCGGGCCATAAGTTTGGCCGTTTATGATACACTGTGTCCGATATTGGGCGATGAGTTAAAAATAAAATGGCCCAACGATATTTATTATGGCGACAAAAAGCTGGGCGGGATGCTGATTGAGAACTTATTGCAGGGCAGCGTTATAAAAAGCGCCATAATTGGTATAGGCATAAATGTTAACCAGGAACATTTTACGGGTGATGCAGGCAACGCCACATCTGTAAAACAGATATTACAGAAGGATTGCAATTTAAGGGATATATTAGCAGACATTTGCAACAATATTGAAGCGTATTACCTTGCCCTTAAAGCAGGTAAAACAAACTTTGTAAGGAATACATATTTAGACCGACTATATTGGTTTAACCAAAACAAGCGTTTTAGGGCGGCCGGCGATACTTTTGATGGGACTATTACGGGCGTTAAACAAAACGGATTACTTGTAGTCAATAAAGATGACAAAGAAACAACGTACAACCTTAAAGAGATAGAATTTTTAAATAAAGAATAACATACACATGAAAAAAGCATTTGCAATAGCAGTAGCCTTGTTTTTAACCGTTAGCGCCTACGCGCAAATTGTAACACCTGTTAAATGGGCCTACGCCGCTAAGAAAACCAGCCCTACAGAAGTTACCGTATTATTAAAAGCAACAATAGACGCCGGGTGGCATATCTACTCGCAAAATGTTAAAGAAGGCGGGCCTATAAAAACGTCGTTTACGTTTGCTAAATCAAAAGATTATACGCTTGTTGGTAAAACCGGCGAACCTAAACCGGTAACAAAATACGAAGACGCTTTTAAAATGGATGTAAGCTACTTTGAGAAAGAGGTTGTTTTTACACAAAAAATTAAATTAAAATCGGCAAATGTTAAGGTTGTAAAGGGCCAGTTGGAGTACATGACCTGTAACAACCAAAAATGCCTGCCACCGGATGATGTTAACTTTACAATCCCGGTAGGAAAATAATAACCAATGAAAAAAGTATTAGCAATAGTAGCAGCATTATTTTTAACAGTAAGCGCCTACGCCCAAATTGAAGCACCTGTAAAATGGGCCTATGCCGCAAAAAAAAACAGCCCTACCGAGGTAACCGTTTTATTAAAAGCCACTATTGACGGCGGCTGGCATATCTACTCACAACATATAAAAGACGGCGGGCCGGTAAAAACTTCGTTCACTTTTGCAAAATCAAAAAGCTATGCGTTAGTTGGCCCTACTACCGAACCAAAGCCGATTACTAAATATGAAAAAACATTCGGCATGAATGTAAGCTTTTTTGAAAATGAGGTTGTTTTTCAGCAAAAAATAAAACTAAAATCTGCTAAGGTTAGTGTAATAAACGGCCAGTTAGAGTATATGACCTGTAATAATTCTAAATGCAAACAACCTGAAGATGTTAACTTCACTATCCCGTTAGGTAAATAATAAAAATATGACTGCAGCCGCTAAGAGCATTTTCACAAAAGCTATATTTGTTATTTGCCTTACGGCGATAGGTTTTTTTGCCGCAGGTATAAAAACCGCCAAAGCACAAACAGCCGATACCAGTGGTATAAGCTTTACCAGCATACCTACTGCTGCCGATAGCATTGCCATACGCAAAAAAGCAGAGGTGGCAAAAGCCGCTAAAGCAACAACCCACACCTCTGCTACTGATTCAAAAAAGAACAAATCACTTTGGGAAATTTTTATTGAAGGTTTCCTGGGTGGATTCGCCGCGGTGATAATGCCATGTATTTACCCTTTGCTGCCATTAACGGTTAGCTTCTTTACCAAGAAGGCTGGTTCGAGGGCTAAAGGGATAGGGCAGTCGTTGCTTTATGGGCTGTCCATCATTGTTATTTACGTAGGCCTGGGTGTTATTATATCCGCCCTTTTTGGATCGGATGCTTTAAATGAGCTTGCTACTAATGGCATATTTAATATTTTCTTCTTCCTGTTGCTGGTCGTGTTCGGGATCTCATTTTTGGGTGCTTTCGAAATTACATTGCCAAGCTCATTAGGCAATAAACTGGATGCCAATGCAGATAAAGGTGGTGTTGCCGGAATCTTCTTTATGGCAGCTACATTGGTTGTGGTATCATTTTCATGCACCGGGCCAATTATTGGTACTTTGCTGGTTGACGCTGCATCAAAGGGCGACAGGTTAGCGCCGGCTATTGGTATGCTTGGCTTTTCGGCAGCGTTAGCGTTGCCATTCACTGCCTTTGCTTTGTTCCCATCGGCATTAAAATCCCTGCCAAAATCAGGCGGATGGTTAAATACCGTAAAAGTTGTGTTGGGCTTTTTAGAGATAGGCTTCGCCCTAAAATTCTTATCGAATGTAGACCTTGCCTATCACTGGAACTGGTTTGACCGCGAAATATTTTTGTCAATATGGATTGCTTTAGGCGCTTTATTAGGCTTATATCTTTTAGGCAAGATCAAATTCTCGCATGATAGCGATGTAAATCATGTTTCAATACCAAGGTTCTTCTTCTCAGTCATTGTATTTGCCTTTACTATTTATATGATACCGGGGTTATGGGGCGCGCCTCTAAAATCTATCAGCGCATTTTTGCCGCCAATGGCAACGCAGGATTTCGATCTGTCGCCAATCCCGGGCGGTACAAATGCCAACGTTGCGCCTGTTAAACAATCAACGCTGGTAAAGAAATATGCCGACAGTTATGCGCGCATTGCAACACGGGGCCTTGACGCGTGGTATGATTATGACCAGGCGCTACAGGTATCAAAAGAGCTGCATAAACCTATAATGATAGATTTTACAGGCTTTAACTGTGTTAACTGCCGTAAGATGGAAGCAGATGTTTGGACCGATCCGCGTGTTTTTAAGCATTTACAAAACGACTTTATTTTATTGCAGTTAGTTGTTGATGATAAAGCCACGCTATCAACTGCTGAAAAGTTTACTTCAACTTACAGCGGCAAAAATATAACTACACTTGGCGGCAAATGGAGCGACTTTGAGGCATCAAGGTTTAACGCTAATTCGCAACCGCTATATGTTTTGCTGGATAGCGACGGTAATTTGTTAGTTGATAGCGATGGTAAACAAATCGACCCCTCGCCTGCAAACTATAATGTAGAAAGCTACCTGAAATTTTTAGAAAGCGGCCTTACAGCTTATAAAAGCAAAAAATAAGGCAAAAATATTGTAAATTTGCGGCGAAAACAGCAGGTCGGATAACTGACATTGCTGTAACCCAAGACAAAACATCTGCCAGTAATTACAATGACCTCAATAAAGAAAATAGGACTTTTTACGTCCGGTAGCGACTCTCCGGGAATGAATGCCGCGATTAGGGCGGTTGTGCGAACAGCCATATTTAACGAAATTGAAGTTGCCGGCATCCGGCGCGGGTTTGAAGGCATGATAAATGGCGATATAGAGCCAATGATTACCAAATCGGTATCAAACATCATTCAGCGCGGTGGCACCATGCTAAAAACAGGCCGCAGTGAACAATTTAAATCTGCCGGGGGCCGCAAATTGGCATACGATCAGCTTAAGAAAAACAATATTGATGCCCTTATAGCATTAGGTGGTAACGGTACCATTAAAGGTGTTAAAGAGTTTGGCGAAGAGTACCCGGATATTGCCATTATTGCTGTGCCCTGTACTATTGATAACGACTTGCGCGGATCTGACTTTACCATAGGTTACGATACGGCTATAAATACCGTTATTGAAGCAGTTGATAAGATCAGGGAGACTGCCGAATCGCACGATAGGTTGTTTATTGTTGAAGTAATGGGTGCCGACTCGGGCATGATAGCGCTACGTACGGGTATTGCAGTTGGCGCCGAAGCTATAATGGTACCCGAAACAAAATCAGACATTAACGCGCTGTTTGATAGATTACAGCGTGGCCGTAAAGATAAAACATCAAAAATTGTAATGGTTGCCGAGGGCAATGAACCGGGCGGCGCCTTTGAAATAGGCAAAGCTATAATGGAGCGGTTCCCGCATTATGATACCCGTGTATCTATACTAGGCCACATACAGCGTGGCGGTAAACCAACTTGTATGGATCGCGTGTTAGCCAGCTTATTAGGCGTAGCTGCTGTTGAGGCCTTAATGAAGGGCCATACCGGCGAAATGGTGGGCCTTATACATAACGATATAACCTTTACACCATTCGCGCAATCGGTTAAACACCACCATGAGGTTAACGAAGAATTTATAAGGATAGTGGAGATGCTGTCTTTGTAGGCGGTTGAATTGTTTTATTTAGTTGATTAAGTGAGTGGTTAAATTTTATAACTACCCACTTAATCAACCTCTCACTTACAACAGCTTCGCTGCCACTTCTTTCCAGTTGTTTACGCGCTCATATTCTGTAAGATTAATATTATGCGGCGATGTAAACAATAGTTTACGGCCGTTAAAACGGGTGAAGTTTTTGGTGCGATCGTCTATCATGATATCTGTATTCACAATTTTATATCCGCAGAACATGATATTGGTCCATGATATAAATGGAAAGTAATCGGCCAGCCAGGCTTGCTTATCTTCTAAAGAGAGCGGGAACTCGGTAGCAGCTGATACGATAAACACTTCGTACTTTTCATGCAGCGCCTTTAAAACTTCCTGGCTATCTGGTATCAGTTTCAAATCCCTAAAGAAACCTTTGCGGTTGATATATTCGCGCAGGGTGTGGTCAAGTTCAGGTGGCAGCAGTTCTCTAAACTCTTTGCCGTGCATTTGGTCCAGGGTGTAGTTGTAGCCGTGATCTTGTTGGTACAAGGTTATAAATTTATCAATGGGGTCGGCAATAACCTCATCCATATCTATAGCTATGCTTAGTTTGTTCATGGGCGCAAATGTCCAATTTTTGAACTTAAATACCTCATTTTGAAGTTTGTTTTTTTATTCCGGATATAATTTCTACCTTTGCATCCCCGCTGAAAGAAACTCCGGGGGAATGTTGAACACATAATTAAAAACAAAAAATGGCAACTAAAATCAGATTGCAAAGACATGGTAAAAAAGGCAAGCCCTTTTATTACATTGTTGTAGCAGACGCTCGTGCACCGCGTGACGGTCGCTTTATTGAGCGCTTAGGGTCGTACAACCCAAACACTAATCCTGCAACTATCGACATTAATTTCGACAAAACTCTTAACTGGGTTAATGATGGTGCACAACCAACAGATACTTGTCGTGCGATATTGGCATACAAAGGTGTTATGTACAAAAAACACTTAGAAGGTGGCGTGAAAAAAGGTGCTTTAACCGCAGAACAGGCAGAAACTAAATTTGCTGAGTGGTTAGATCAGAAAGAAGGCAAGATCACCGGTAAAAAAACAGACTTAAATTCAGCTAAAGATACAGCCCGCAAAGCTGCTCTTGCTGCCGAAGCTAAGAAGAAGGAAGATAAAGCTGCTGCTATCGCTGCAAAATATACTCCTCCTGCTGAAGAAGTTGAAGAAGAAGCACCAGTTGCTGAGGCTGAAACAGAAGAAGCTCCGGTTGCTGAAGTTGCTGCAGAAGAGGCTCCAGTTGCCGAAGCTGCTACAGAAGAAGCACCAGTTGCTGAGGCCCCGGCCGAAGAAACTCCTGCTGCTGACAGCGCTGAGTAATTTAACTGAACAACATTTATATGATGGCGAAGCGACCCAACGGTGCTTCGCCATTGTTATTTTAAAGGATCTGATATGAAAACCGAAGACTGTTTCCGCATAGGTAGTGTATTAAAAACCAAGGGCCTTAAAGGCGAGATGCAAATGTATGTCGACTTTGATAACCTGGATAATATTGACTTTAACGCCATTTTTATTGAAATAGGCGGTAAGCTTGCGCCGTTTTTTGTGGAGTCGATAAAATACAACATGAAAAATTCGGCCCATCTGTATTTGGAGGATGTGGATACCATCGAGAAAGCATCGGCATTGGTGCGTAAAGATATTTACCTGCCTAACAAACTAAAACCTAAAAAGAAAAAGAGCGACTTCACCCTAAAGGATCTGATAGATTTTACTGCTGTTGATGAAAACGAAGGCGAATTAGGAAAGATCACCGCCATACATGAATATCCGCAGCAATTAATTGCCTCTGTTACCTATAAAGGCTGCGAAGTGCTGTTCCCGCTTAACGAAGAAATTATTGTAGCTATTGATGTAGTAAAGGAAATAGTTACTGTTGATTTGCCTGAGGGGTTGTTGGATATTTATTTGGATTAAACCCCTAACCCCATAAAGGGGAACAATAAAATATTTGTCAAAAATACTTGACATTTGTAAAGTTTGTTTTACATTTGGTAAATTAAACTTTACAAATTATGAAAGCACGTTTTTTATTCCCCTATTGGTGCAAGTTTTTGGGCATAGGCCTGTTCCTTGTGCATTTGCCGGTAATGCTACTAAAAAAACAGCTTGGATTTGACGGGGCTCCCGCAGGCGACAGCATTTTTAATAGCAATCACTCGTTCTTTATGATCACCACCCTAACCATGTTGAGCGGTTTGGTGCTTATTGCTTTCTCGAAAGAACGTATCGAGGACGAGCAGATAACCCAACTGCGAATGGACACGTTGCAACTAAGTATTTATTTAAATTACGTCGTATTGATCATCAGCCTTGCGTTTACCAATAGAAATGATTTCTGGGATGTAATGCGTGTAAATATGTGGGCACCGCTAATGTTTTTTATTCTGTTATTCAGGTGGAAACTCTATCGGAACAATAGTATCATTAAAGACGACGCAGCATGAAAAACTCCATCCGCATAGAACGCGCCATAAAAAATATAACCCAGGCCGATTTGGCCGAGCTGATAGGTGTATCGCGCCAAACCATTAATACTATCGAGAGTAACCGGTATGTACCATCAACCGTACTGGCATTAAAAATTGCCCGCGTTTTTGGCAAGCCTGTTGAAGAAATATTTAATTTAGAGGATACAGATTAAGCTATGGAAACAAAAACTGCTTTTGCCCCGCTGCTTACCATTAAGAAGGGCGTAACCGATATAGATTTTTACAAAAACGCTTTTGGCGCTACTGAAAACTGGCGGCTTAATAATGATGACGGCTCCTTACACGTAGCCGAGTTGATGATAGACGACGCGATGTTCCACCTGCATGAATGGATGCCGGGCAGCCCGGAAAAGATAAGCCCCGATGCATTTAATACCAGCACTGTTACCATTGGCTTATTTACAGCCGATGTGCACGGCGTTTTCAACAAGGCTAAAGCGGCGGGTGCTACGGTTCTTTCGCCGGTTACGGATTATGAATACGGCTATCGCCAGGGCGAGTTGAAAGACCCCTTCGGCCACCATTGGGTAATACAATGCCAAATACCAGCATCGCCGGATTGGAAATAATTTAGCCCGAAAGTCGGGAAGACTGAAAGTCTGAAAGATTTGCTAAATATTCTTTCAGACTTTCGGTCTTTTCGGACTTCCCGACTACAAAACGTATCTTTGCCCCATGCGTTTTGACATCATCACTGTATTGCCCGGTTTATTGGAAAGCCCTTTTGCCCATTCTATTTTACAGCGTGCGCAAAAAAAAGGCATTGCCGAAATTGTAGTACACAACCTGCGAGACTATGCCACCGGCAAACAAAAAAGCGTTGATGATTATCCTTATGGTGGCGGCAGCGGTATGGTAATGACCATTGAGCCATTTGCCAAATGCATTGAAGCCCTTAAAGCAGAGCGCGGGTATGATGAGGTGATCTTCATGTCGCCGGATGGCGAAACGCTTAACCAGGCCATGGCCAACCAGCTATCTATTAAGCAAAACATAATTATACTTTGCGGACATTATAAGGGGATTGATCAACGCATCCGCGATATTTATGTTACCCGCGAGATCTCGGTTGGCGATTACGTACTGTCTGGTGGTGAACTGCCTGCTGCTATCGTGGTGGACGCTGTAGTACGATTGATACCTGGTGTGCTGAATGATGAAACATCGGCCCTGTCCGATTCTTTCCAGGACGGCCTGCTGGATGCCCCTGTATATACCCGCCCCGCTGATTGGAACGGCCACAAGGTGCCAGATATCCTTTTAAGCGGCAATACCCCCGAAATAGAAAAATGGCGCTTTGAGCAGGCTGTGGAGCGGACGAAGATCCGTAGGCCGGATATTATGTAGAAACGCATTGTGTCTGTGGCACACCCGCCAAACTTTTGTACATTTAGGTTGCAACGTAAATGCTGTACATGCATTATACAATAGCAACCATGACCCCCGAGCAGGAAAAAACCCTTATTGAGCAATGCCATCAAACCCCCGCGGCTTTTGGTGAGGTGTTTGATATTTGGTATAAACCAGTATTTGGATACATTATGCGACGCACCGGCGACTACGATCTGTCCAAAGATATTGCCGCCGAAACTTTCCTGAAGGCGTTTCTTAAAATTGGGGGATTTCAATGGCGGGGGATTGGGTTGTCTTCATGGCTTTACCGCATTGCTACTAACGAGCTTAACCAATATTATCGCAGCAGTAAGTACGCGCCGCAATCGTTACAGGAATTGCTGGAAAACCCGCAAATGGAAAAGCTGCTGCACCAGCAGGCTGACAACGAACGCGAGGTAATGGAAAACGAGTTAAAGGCGCATAACGATTATAATTTAATAAGATTAAACCTGCTTAAGTTGGATATTAAATACCAGGAAGTTATAGCCCTGCGGTATTTCGAACAAAAATCCATAAACGAAATAGGGCTGATATTAGCCAAAAACGAAGGCACGGTAAAGTCGTTGATATCGCGAGGGTTAGAAAAATTACGCAATATGCTTTAGCATTGCAACCAAAATAAGTTTTTGCATTATAGATATAGTTAACATGAAAGATAAGGACGAATTTTTAAAGCAAATGGAAAGTTTACAAGTGCCGCAGGTTGACCCGGCAAAACACCAGCAAATGGTGAAAATGGCTATCATGAACGCGGGGCGATCTGCCACACTGGGTGTGTGGTTAATAGTAGTGCCCTGCTACTTTTTATTATGTGTATGCATGTATTATTATTTCCATGTACATACCACCTGGTTTGGGGCACTTTTTCAGCTGATAATCAGTTTGGATAAAACCCCCGGGTTTGATTTTATGGCACCTGTTGTATTGTTTGTGTTGCCAATTATAGCTATCGTTATAAATAGTTTGGCTATAACCCATTTTCAATTTAACGGGGCAAACAAGGTAAAGGAGTTTAACATCACCATAAAAATTAAATTTTTAAACATACTACTTATACTAATAAGCCTTTTAATTATAGGCGTTTTTATAAGCTTTTCCATGGTTCAAAACATATCAATTAGCAATTAAGCATTATGAAATTAAACTGGTTTACGCGCAAAGGGCTTATTTATTGGCCCGCATCAATAATAGGTTGGGTTATATTGGTATTGGCTGCGGCTTATGCCGTATATACTTTTATCGATATCGACAGCCGATCGCACTCAGGGAGTGATACCATGATCAATTTTGTATTTAACCTTTTAATAATAGGATTGGTTTACACTACGGTTGCTTATTTTACCGAAGCAAGGCAACAAATTCATCGCCACGACGACGAATAGTTTGAAGCTGTTTTGTTAATAAAAAAGAATTTGTTAATTTTTTAAAATCAACTTTTTATTATCAAAAATTATCCCTATAATTGCAATCCGATTTTTACGGGTTAAAAATTGCGTTTAGAGCTTAAAATCATGGATTTAGTAAAATTTGTAGAAGAGCAAACAGTAACAGTTAACAAGTTTCCGTCATTCAAAGCGGGTGATACTGTAAGTGTTCATTATAAAATTAAAGAAGGAACCAAGGAGCGTATCCAGGTTTATCAGGGTGTGGTTATCCAACGTAACAGTGTTGGTGTGTCCGAAACATTTACAGTACGTAAAGTTTCAAACGGAATTGGTGTTGAGCGTATTTTCCCTGCCAACTCTCCAAATATTGACAAAGTAGAAGTTAACAGCCACGGTAAAGTACGTCGCTCTAAACTTTACTACCTGCGTGCCCTTACCGGTAAAGCAGCTCGTATCAAATCAAAAAGAGTTTAATTACAACAATACTTATAAAAAGCCTTCCCGGATAAACCAGGAGGGTTTTTTTTTGCCTTTTGAATAAACAAAAATTGGGTATTATTGTAACAAGCAAATAGTAAAAACAGCATATTATTTTTTTTTATAGCTTAATTTTATAAATTTGGTAAAACGAGGGTTTTATAATTGGTTGATTTTCACCACAAATTGTATAATCCGGCATCTAAAAATTTAACTTAGTATTTGATAATACAGAACCTTTTAACCTAAATACAATATGTTGCTATCTCAGTCTTTTTCCAGTTTAATTGAAAACAATAACTCTGCGTTAAATAACACATCTTCAGACCTGTTAAACGGGCTGAAAGTTTTCCATAACAACCAATGGTACATTTGCGGTAACTTAGCTTTAAACGAAGGTTTAGCACCTCATAAGCTGCTTAACTCCTCGCCGGAGGACCTGGATTATCAATTACTGGTTAAAGCAGCCATGTTATTGGTGACCGAGGATGTTGAGCAACCGGTAACAATTACCACAGGTTTCCCTTACGCTACTTACCGCATTTATAAAGATGTGGCTATTGAGCAATTAAAAAAGACACATATAGTTGAGTATGACGCATCACCCTTTGGCGGTAATGGAAAAAGAACGTCAATACTTGATGTGAAAAATGTTGATGTTATCCCCGAGATAGTTGCCTGCTCTATAGCTTTGCGTAAAGGCGAAGAAGCGGCAAAAGGAAGTTTCTTTATACTAAGCTGCGGGTTTGGAACGTTTGAATCTGTATTAAGCATGGACAGTGGCGTGGTTGAGCAAAGTATGATAAGCACACACGGATTACGTTATGCTATTAATTATATGGCCAATGAGTTGCAAAAAAGCCATTACCTGGAGATGCGAACCGCTAATACTTTAGATGATGCCTTCCAAAAAGGGTATTTGTTTATCAACAGAAAAAACATTGATGTTAGAGAGATCCGCAAGGCAGCTTTAAAATCATACTATAGTGAAGTAATATCGCCTAACTTAAGGAACGTTATTACTGATAAAAACTTAATGAAAACCAATAAAATTTACCTGTGCGGTGGTGGTATGTACTACCAGGACCTGGTAGATTGCTTTAAAACCGAGTTTGGCGAGATAGCACAATTAGAGGTTGTAAGCGACCCTGCCTCATTGGCAAGTAAAGGTTATGCTTTAAACTCGTTACGTGTGTCAGGCGGCTTAGAAAAGTCATCAATTGGTATTGATATCGGCAATGCAACAACAGTTGTAACCCGTTTCAGTAACGACCAATAAAATATATACCGGTACTAAAGAATATCCATGCTAAGTTTATTTAAAAAAGAAATACATACAACACCCGAGCCAATAAGTAACATCAAGGACCTGATACATGACGGCAATGATTACTTTTCGGACGAGTTTATTGTGTTGGACGAGCGCCTTACCGGCAATTTATTTTGTGCCGAAAAGGTTGCTGTTGAATTGCATGGTGTACTTACAGGTAACATCACTTCAAAAACCTGCCTGGTTACCGGCACGGTTAATGGTGATATTTTATCGCTTGACTTGCTGGATATAAAAGCAACAGCAGTAGTTAGGGGCAACATTCAATCGGCTAAGGTAAATATTGAGCCGGGCGCTGTCATTAACGGATATATTACCGTTGGCGAAGATATAGAAGCACTTACTGAGCAATGGAACAAAACCAAATTCAGTACTGACGATTACCTGACTACTAAACTGCATAAAGAGCTTTCAACGCTTAATAAAATAGGTACCATAACTGCGGTTGAGCAACAAAGGATTGAACCGGGACTTGTTGCTGCGGTTATCAAACAGGAAGTTAAGGCAGAACCAGAATTGGTTGTTGCCGCTGCAGAACCAAAACCGCTTGTAACTTCAGGGGTATCTAAAGAAGAAAAAACTGAAGAGTCGGATCCCGTTGCCAAACCAACATTGGCTGCTGCAACTCCACCAAAAAAAGACGAAGAGGTTAATAACTCGCGTTGGTGGTAGTAAGATAAAGTGATTACAAAAAGGGGTCGGTAGAATTTTCTACCGGCCCTTTTTTGTAATCATTTATTCCGTTTAAGCCGGCAACTCTGCTAATACGGTTTGCCCGCCTTTTACAATTTCGCCAATTTCTACGTTTATTTTTGAGCCTAATGGTAAAAACACGTCAACCCTCGAACCAAACTTGATGAAGCCAAACTGATCGCCCTGCTCAACTTTATCGCCCTCTTTTACATACCAAACAATACGGCGGGCCAATGCGCCTGCAATTTGCCTGAACAATACCTGTGTGCCGGCTTTGGTTTCGGTAACAACAGTGGTGCGCTCGTTTTCGGTTGATGATTTTGGATGCCAGGCAACTAAATATTTACCCGGGTGATATTTAAAATATTTAACTACGCCGCTTATTGGGTTACGGTTAACGTGCACATTAACCGGCGACATAAACACGGACACCTGGATGCGTTTATCTTTTAAAAATTCAGGTTCGGTAGTTTCTTCAATTACAACCACTTTGCCATCGGCAGGGCATAGTACAACTTTATCGTCCTTCGCAATGTCAAAATGCGGATTGCGGAAAAACTGTACAATTATTACAAATAATGCGAATGATAGAATATAAACCATCCACCTTATAGCAGTTCCAAGATCATAAAACTGAACAACCGCGTTTAAAATGAAGATAACTAATATGCATAAGGCGAGAGATGTATACCCCTCTTTATGGAATGTCATTTTTGTCATGATGCAAAATTACGAATTTACAATGAAGTATAGATAAGCATATACAATTGGTGCAGCAATAAGCAGGCCATCAAATCTATCTAACAGCCCACCGTGTCCCGGTAGTATACCGCCCGAGTCCTTTACATCAATGCTTCGTTTAAACATAGATTCTATCAAATCGCCGGTGGTGCCAAAGCAACTGATGAGTACACCTATCCAGATCCAATGCTCTAAAGCTACGTCGGCAAAATAGGTGCTGATAAAATAAGCGGCAACAGCGGTGATCAAAATCCCGCCTATTAAACCTTCCCAGGTTTTTTTAGGCGAATGGCGCTCAAACAATTTGGTTCTACCCAGCTTGCTGCCCACTAAATATGCGCCGGTATCATTTGCCCAAAGCATCAGTAGAAACGCCATAGGGTAATGGAAGTTAAAAGTACCGCCAACATAAGCCAGCGCGTGGAAGAACGTAAACGGAATAATAGTAAATATCAGCCCTAAATACGTATACGCTATATTGGTAAACGGTGCTGCATGTTTGGTAAACAACTCCTGGATGAATACCGCGCTCAAGGTAATTGGTAATAGGAATAAGAGTTTGTGGTAGTCATTCTCGCCGGGGTAAGTAACCAACGCAAACACCACATAAATTAAAGCGCCGTTTAACAAGCCGGTTGTTAGGCTGGGGCCAAAGCCGGCCTTTTTTATCAACCCGTAAAATTCCCATAAACAGTAACTGCTTAACAACAAGTAAAATACTCCGAATACATAATGATCCAGTAGTAAAGAGCCGAGCATCACAATAATAAAAAAGAAGCCCGTTATGGCGCGTATCCTCATACTTTAAATTTGGTTCAGAATCATCACTTCTATAGCGTGGCTAAAATCCCGTTGGTGTATATAAACCTCGACATCGCCAAAATCGCGGTGCGACGAAGCTTGCTTATTTAATAATACCGCATCAATCTGGTGCTCGCAAAGCACCTGTTTTATAATCTCTGACCGGTAAAAATCAGCCGACGTAAAAATTTTGATCCAGTTCTTCTCCATTTATACTACAGGCATTTTTACTTTGCCCGTTGCTATGTTACGATATAGGTACAACAAAAATAAAATAATTATCAGGCTAAACAGGTAGCTGCCCCAATTAAATATATGCTGATCGTCGGGGTTTATCTTTACCATTTTATTCTGAAACATATAGCTTGCTACAACGGCAGTGCCGTTGTTTATAAAATGCCCCCAAACTGCCGTCCAGATGCTGCCACTCCAAACTACAAAATAGCCAAACAGTACGCCTAACATCATCCGTGGTAAAAAGCCAAAAAACTCCATATGGAATGCGCTAAACAAAGCCGCCGTTACCCAAATAGCCGCGTGATAGCTCTTTGTCCATTTGATAAATATGGTTTGTATGCAACCCCTAAACATAAACTCCTCAACTATAGCAGTAAATAAACCAACTACCATGAATTTAAAAACAAGGCTGGGGATGGTTTTCATTTGCAACAAAACGGCAGTTAGCTTTATGGCTTGATTCTCGGTTTCGCGCATCCAGCGTTGTACACCATCTAAAAAATGAGGTAAAACCAGCTTTTGGTTAAAGTTGCTTAAACACTCAATTAATGGTGTTGATATCACCATCACACAAAAAACAAGCAGCCATAATAAACCGGAGATATTAGCGGTTTGCTTTAAATATTCCTTTGGATTCCTTACAATGAGGTATGCAAAAACAACCGAAGCGATAAATATGGGTATGGTGGTACTTAATATCTGTATTATCCATAAAGCATTAGCCACATGTGGATTAGTAAAGTTTAATTTAGCGATGTCAAGGACGGTATCAACGCCATATAAACCTATAACCAGTGCCGCCCCAATTAAGTAACCTGCGCCAATAACGCCTATGGTTATAGCTATAAATATTATTAATTGTAGTTGCGGATGTTCCTGTATAGTAGTGGTTTTTATCATTTGGCTTAAAATGCGTATTTTTGCAGCGCTTAAAGATAAGCCATGTCTGTACAAATAGGAAATATTGATTTAGGGGAGTTCCCGCTGCTGCTGGCACCGATGGAAGATGTGAGTGATCCGCCTTTCCGTTACGTATGCAAACAGCATGGCGCGGATATGATGTACACCGAGTTTATCTCGTCCGAAGGATTAATTCGCGACGCAGCTAAAAGCCGGAAGAAGCTTGACATTTTTGAGTACGAGCGCCCAATAGGTATCCAAATCTTTGGTAGCGATATCGAGCACATGCGCGAAGCGTCCGAGATCTCGTCACAAGCGGGCCCCGACCTGATAGATATAAACTATGGCTGCCCGGTTAAAAACGTGGCTTGCCGTGGCGCAGGCGCAAGCTTACTGCAGGATATAGACAAAATGGTGGCCATGACCAAAGCCGTTGTTGAGGCCACACACTTACCCGTTACTGTTAAAACACGCTTAGGCTGGGATGATAATACCAAGAATGTACAGGAAGTTGCCATGCGTTTGCAGGATGTGGGCATTAAGGCACTAACCATTCACGGCCGCACCCGTGCACAAATGTATAAAGGCAGTGCCGACTGGAGTTTGATCCGCGAAATTAAGCGTAACCCGCAGATCCAGATCCCTATTTTTGGTAATGGCGATATTGACTCGCCCGAAAAAGCGGCAGCCTGGCGCATGGAATATGGCGTAGATGGCATGATGATTGGCAGAGCTGCCATTGGTTACCCATGGATCTTTCGCGAGATAAAACATTACTTTAAAACAGGCGAACACCTGGATAAACCTACGTTTGCAGAGCGTATCGATGCCTGCCGCACACACCTGGTAAAATCAATAGAGTGGAAAGGCGCTAAAACAGGCGTTTTTGAGATGCGCAGGCATTATTCTAACTATTTTAAGGGGATTGATAACTTTAAGGAGTATCGCATGAAGCTGGTTACAGCAGGTACTTTTGAGGAGCTGGAAGAGATATTACATGAGATTGAACACAACCCAAGGTTCGAAAATTCCGTATCTACTATAGAAATTTAACATTTCAAATTTTTTTCTTTTTCATTAAAAGATATATATTGCTGAAAATTATGCCATTAATATGGCTTAGTTTTTGAAGTAGCAGGTTTATATTTGATTAAAACGATACTATCAACATGGTTACATTCATAACAGAAGGGGTTAAGGTTTCTGTCGAAACCATCTATCAGCCGGAGTATTCAAACCCGGCTAACGACCATTTTATGTTTGCTTATAAAGTGAATATTGAAAATATGAGCAGCTACGCGGTACGCCTGATGAGCCGCCACTGGTATATATTTGATTCTAACGGTGCCAAGCGCGAAGTTGAGGGAGAAGGTGTGGTTGGCCTGCAACCGGTAATTGAGCCGGGCAGCTCGCACGAGTACGTATCAGGCTGTAACCTTAAAACAGATATGGGCAGCATGAAAGGCGAATACCAAATGATGCGCCTAATGGACAACGCCACGTTTGATGTACAGATCCCAGAGTTTTATTTGATTGCGCCTTATAGGATGAATTAACCGCCCCCCGGCCCCCTAAAGGGGGAGTAATAAGCGGACAGAATATAAACGCCTCATCGTTATCGCAATGAGGCGTTTGCTTTTAATAAAGCTGTGTTCAAGACTCCCCCTTTAGGGGGCTGGGGGGCTAATCCCTCCTATTCAACATCGAAGCATAATATAACAACGTAGCTAACGAGCTCAGCGCGGCAACCACATAAGTCATAGCGGCCCACCATAGGGCATCTTTGGCTTGTTTGTGCTCTTCGCTGGTTTGCATAACAGTATAGTTATTGTTTAACCAGGCCAATGCACGGTTGCTGGCATCAAACTCAACCGGTAGTGTAATAAACGCAAACAGCGTTATTACTGCCAAACCCGCCACACCGATAAACAATACTAAAGGGTTATGCGCAAAAGCTAATAATAACACACCTATAAACAGCGTAAGCTGCACAATGGTTGACGCAACGTTAGTTACCGGCACCAGCGTACTGCGGAGGCTTAGCCAACTATAAGCATGTGCATGCTGCACCGCGTGCCCGCACTCGTGCGCCGCAACGGCTGCCGAAGCAACACTGCGGCTGTAAAAAACATCAGGGCTTAAGTTTACGGTTTTAGTTTCGGGGTTGTAATGATCTGTTAGTTGCCCTTCTACTGATATTACCTGTACATCGTAAATGCCGTTGTCTCGCAGCATCCGCTCGGCTACTTCCTGGCCCGACATACCCGACAATAAACTGATCTCTGAATATTGATTGAATTTGTTTTTAAAGCGCCATTGCACAAATAAGCTCACTAAAAATATTATAATCATTAATAACCACGCTGATCCCATCTCTTATCTCTCTTTTAAAATGAATATTAAATTGTATGAAAAAACTGTTTCAAAAAGTATTCCATTTAAATTAAAAAGGGGCGGTTTTGGTTTTTGATTTTTTACTTTTGACTTGATGCCACACAATTATTCCTATTGGGAACAAACCGAATTTGTAAACAATGCCGATGTGATCATCATAGGTAGTGGCATTGTGGGATTAAGTGCGGCACTGCATCTTAAAAAGCAACAGTCTGCACTAAAAGTGTTGGTATTGGAGCGCGGATTTTTACCCAGCGGCGCCAGCACAAAAAATGCCGGGTTTGCTTGTTTCGGCACTGTGTCTGAACAAATTGCTTATTTAAAACGGTCGACTGAAGCAGAAGTTGTGCGTATGGTTGATTATAAATGGCGGGGTTTACAACTCCTGCGCCAAAACCTGGGTGATGCAGCTATTGATTTTCAGCAAAATGGGGGCTATGAATTATTCGGCAATCACGAACAAAAGCAATCCGAAAAAGCGCTCGACCAGTTATCATACTTTAATAATTTACTAAAACAAGCTATTGGCGAACATGACATTTATGCAGCAGCCGATGGTAAAATTTCAGGTTTTGGCTTAGCAGGCGTAAGTCGGATGATTGTTAACCGCTTCGAGGGCCAGATAAACACAGGCAAAATGATGCGGGCCCTGCTGCAAAAAGTTTATAACTCAGGTGTATTGGTTTTAAATGATTGCAGTGTTAATGAAATAAAACCCGAGGGCGGGCACGTTCAACTCATCACCTCGCAAGGCGATTTTAAAGCGGCAAAAGTGATACTGGCTACCAACGCGTTTGCGGCCCAACTATGTCCTGAGCTGGAAGTTATCCCAGGCCGGGGGCAGGTGTTGGTTACCAAACCAATAGCCAACCTTAAACTAAAAGGCACTTATCATTTTAACGAGGGGTATTATTATTTCCGCAATATTGATAATCGAATACTCTTCGGCGGCGGCCGAAATATAGATTTTAAAGCCGAACAAAGCTACGACTTCGGTAATACCGAAAGTGTAAAGCAACAACTGCTAACGTATCTCAATGAAATGATCCTACCCAATCAAACTGCTGAAGTTGATTACTGGTGGAGCGGTATCATGGGTTTTGGTGATGATATTAACCCTATTGTTAAACAAGTAAAACCCAATGTTTTTTGTGCCGTGCGATGTAATGGTATGGGTGTGGCTATGGGGAGTCTGGTCGGTGAAGAGGTTGCTGACTTGGCTTTGTCGTTCTGACAAAACGTGTACTTAAAACAACTCCACCAAGCGCTCCAACGCCATACCGCGCGAGCCTTTGATTAATATCGTCGAATTCTTTATCGGGTTAGCTTTTAATCCGGCAATAGCATCTTCAGCAGTAAGATAGACGATAGTCGATGGTCCAGGGTCTATGGTTGTGGCAGCATGCTGAAATTCTTTACCAATAAAAATCCGTTCATCCACTGGAGTATCCAATGCCTTTTGCATAACGGCTGTATGCTCCGTTGCCGCTTCGGCCCCCATTTCAAACATATCGCCTAATATTAGAACCTTACGGTCGGCAGTTATTTTGCCGACGTTGTCTATGGCCACCATCATACTGCTCGGGTTGGCATTGTAGTAGTCGCAGATCAACGTATTGGTTGCAGTCTTTACAATTTGCGAGCGGTTGTTTTTAGGCTGATAGCCCTCGATCCCGGCATTTATCTCTGCTACCGGCATCTTAAAATAAACACCCATGCTGATGGCCACTAAAATATTATCCAGGTTATAAGCGCCGGTTAATTGCGTTTTAACATTGTAGCTTTCGCCCGAGCTGTTGTTGGTCCACTCCAAAGAAAGTAATGGCGCGTTCTCAGTTATTTCGCCGCTTACCAAATCATCAATTGCATCCCCGTAAAAAACAGGTGGAACTGCAAATTTGCGTTTAGCAGCCATTTCCATCAAAATAGCATTATTACTATTAATAAACGCCACACCACCCCGTGTTTCAAAAGCTGCCCCTTTAGGGGGCTGGGGGGCTGTAGCCAGCCAGTCATACAACTCGCCTTTGGCAATTTTTACACCTTCAATACTACCGAAACCCTCTAAATGTGCTTTGCCTACATTGGTGATCAAGCCGTGCGTTGGTTGGGCTATGCTGCAAAGCAGTTCTATCTCTTTAACATGATTAGCGCCCATCTCTATCACAGCCATTTGGTGTGATGGGTTGATACTTAAAATAGTAAGCGGTACACCAATATGATTATTCAGATTGCCCTGCGTGGCCAGCGTAGTAAAGTGTTGCGATAGTACGGCATTAATCAGTTCCTTGGTGGTGGTTTTTCCGTTGGTTCCGGTAAGCCCAATAACCGGGACACTTAATTGTTTGCGATAATGGCGGGCCAGGTCTTGCAGCGTTGTCAGCACATCAGCTACTAAAAGGCACTGGTCGTTAAATTTATAAGCCGGGTTATCAATTACCGCGAAAGCTGCGCCTGCTTCAATAGCTTGTTGGGCAAAGGTATTGGCGTCAAACTTATCGCCTTTAAGCGCAAAAAATATACTGCCCGCAGGGATCTTACGGGTATCTGTACTGATAACCGGGTGCCGTAAGTAGTGTTGATATAGTTGTTCCGTAGTAGTCATGGTTAATCCCAAATTTTTGGCCGGTCTATGCCAAGCGTTCTTAAATACGAAAGCATTTGGCCGGTGTGTACACCCTCATGATAGGCAATGCGCAGCAAATAGTCGCCCAGTTTTCTTCTTTGTCCTAATGTTGGGCGGTTAATTATTATCTCGTCCAGGTCCTGTTCAGAAAAAGAGTCTACCATCTTTAAAAATTCTTCACGATACGGTTTCGCGAAAGCTAATTCATCAGTTACATTGGTATAGGGCCTGCCTTCCCAAGGAGAAACATAATTATCGCCTTTATCACCGCGACCAAGGATAATGGTATGATAAGCATGCTCGCCTTCCAAAATATGGCGCACCATTTCCAATACAGGAATTGCGGTTTGATCGGGCTGCCAGGTATAAAATTTTTCGGGGATGCCGTTCCATAATATAGTACTCCGGCGCCTTACTTCTTCTAAATTTACGCGGATAAGTTGAGTTGATGTCATATATATTGCTGTTCCAAAGACAGTATCGTAAAGTTATTCATTTCTGTTCATCCAGCCCAATACTGCTTTTATTTCGCCATAAGTAAAGTCAGGACCCAATACTTCTTTAAGCGGTGCTAATCTATCGGCACCATAACCTTCAATAGCCTCTTGTATTGCCGGGATCTTATCGCCCGGAACCATTTCCAATACATCCAACTCGCCCGACTGCACAAAGTGACTCAAATGGCTCTCGACAGTCGATACTGAAAGCCCGCGTTCAGTTGCTATTTCGCCAATGGTCTTATCTTTTTTATACATTTCCAAACTTGCCCTGCGGGTATCGCTGCTGCGTGGCGTACTGGTTTTTTCGGCCCTTGGCTTGCGTTCGCGCTTGCGGCTTTTCTGGTTGATCTTTGAGTTTAAACCACGTTCGGCGGTATAAGTTTTTATGCGGTTAACAAATTCCCGGCCATATCGCGCCAGCTTAATCTCTCCGAAACCAGATATAAAGCGCAGCTCATCTAAACTTTGCGGCAGGTAAGTAGCCATTTCCATCAGTGTAGCGTCCGACACGATAATGTAGGCCGGCACATTCTCCAATTCAGCCATATCCCGGCGGGTGTTTTTGAGGATACTTAAAAGATCATTCTCAAATGGCAGCTCTTCGGTTTGGCGCTCTTCAATTACTTGCGTAGCTATCAGTTCTACCTTTTCCTCGCCTTTTAATACAGCGTGACTTTTAGGCGTGAGCTGTAAAACAGGATATTCGGTTTGGGTAAATTGCAGGTAACCCAGGGCAACCAACTCGCGCAGATAGCGCTGCCAGTCGGCTTTGCTAATGTCTTTGCCAACGCCATAGGTTTTTAATTCTTTATGGTCCTCGCGGATCTTTTCGTTTTTTGATCCGCGTAAAAAATCGATCACGTAACCGGTGCCGAATCTTTCTTTTAATCGATATACTGCTGATAAGGCTTTTTGCGCTATCAAAGTACCATCAAACTTGGTGATCTCGCTCAAACAAACATCGCATGATCCACAATGGTCGGGAGCCGGTTCATCAAAATAGTTTAGCAAAAATTTACGGCGGCAGGTAGGCAGCTGGCAATACTTAGCCATATCGTCCAGCTTGCTCAGCATTAACCGGGTTTGCTCGGGATCGCCGTCAATACTTACAAAGCTTTTTAATTTTATGGCATCGCCGGGCGAATAGAAGAGTAAGGCTGATGACGCCAAACCATCGCGCCCCGCACGACCGGTTTCCTGGTAATAGCCTTCTATGTTTTTGGGCAGATCCATGTGCACCACATACCGGACGTTTGATTTATTGATCCCCATGCCAAAGGCGATGGTAGCGACGATGATCTTTACATCATCGCGCAAAAATGCTTCCTGATTTTTGGCTTTTACCGCATTATCCAGCCCGGCATGATAAGCCTCGGCCGCGTAGCCAATGGCCTTCAAATCGACCGCCAATGCCTCGACTGATTTTCGCGATAAACAATATATAATACCCGATTCTTCTTTTTTATTCCCCAAAAAATCAAGCAGCTGGTCGAAGCTGTTGCGTTTAGGATTAACCCGGTAAGTAATATTTGCCCGGTTAAACGACGATATAAAGATCTGTGGCTTTTTAAGATTTAATTTTTCGAGAATATCTTTCTGCGTCAGTTTATCGGCAGTTGCTGTAAGGGCTATAACAGGGATGTTTGGGAAATGGTCCTTCAATCCTGCCAGCATCAAATACTCCGGGCGGAAATCATGTCCCCAATGTGAGATACAATGCGCCTCGTCAATAGCTATTTGTGCCACAGGTACCGGCAACGATTTTAAAAAACTAACCAAACTATTACCCGACCCAAACAAACGTTCAGGTGCCAGGTACAGTAATTTAATATGATTGCTGTTAAGCCTGGTTGTTATGGCAGCCTGCTCGTTTGGTGTTTGGGTGGAGTTTAGGAAAGCCGCGGGGATACCGGCTACATTCAGCGCGTCTACCTGGTCCTTCATTAAGGCTATTAATGGCGATATGACAATGGTTAGACCGCCAAGTAATACCGCAGGCAATTGGTAGCATAATGATTTACCGCCGCCGGTAGGCATCAGCGCCATTACGTCGCCTCCGCTTAAAACATGTTCAATAATAGCCTTTTGCTCATGCCTGAACTCGCTGTATCCGAAATATTTTTGTAAGGCCTGGGTTGGAGTCATTGTTTTTTTAACATGCAAATATGCAGATATGCAAATGTGCAGATTTTTGGGAGAGGGATTAAAGGATTTGGGTGATTTATTAATCAACATGGCGACTATATAAGTATAATCCCAAAAATCATTACCTTCACTTCATATGTCGAAAAAATTACCATTGCTGTTTATTGGGTTGTGTTTTGCTACGGTGGCGTTCGCCCAAAAAATACAATCGCCGTCTCAATTCTTAGGGTACCAGTTGGGTACACAATTTACCTACCAATATCGCATAGCCGAGTATTTTAAATATGTGGCTACTGAAACAAAAAACGTTAAGCTGCTGCAATACGGATCGACCAACGAAGGCAGGCCATTAATGGCGATGTTCATTGCTTCGCCAGAGAACATTGACCGATTAGATGACATTCGAAAAAATAACCTGGCGCTGGCGGGTATGGGAGGCAACGCAACCGAAACCAATGCGCCAGTAATTGTTTGGCTAAGCTATAACGTACATGGTAATGAACCATGTTCGAGTGAGGCTGCTATGCAGACATTATTTGATATGGTTGACCCCGATAATACCAACGCTAAAAACTGGCTGAAAAACACGGTGGTGGTTATTGACCCCTGCTTAAACCCCGACGGACATGAGCGCTATGTTAATTTCTATAATTCGGTAAAAGGTGCCACGCCTGATGTTAACCCGGCTGCCCGCGAACATGCCGAGCCATGGCCGGGGGGTAGAGTGAACCATTATTACTTTGATTTGAACCGCGATTGGGCCTGGCAAACACAAAAAGAAACGCAGGCAAGGGTGGGTCTATATAACTCGTGGTTGCCACAGGTGCATGTTGATTTTCATGAACAGGGTTACAATGCGCCCTACTATTTTGCCCCCGCGGCGGAACCAATGCATAAAGACATAACAGCCTGGCAAAAGCAGTTTCAAACCACCATTGGTAAAAACAATGCCAAATACTTCGACCAAAATGGTTGGCTGTATTTTACCAAAGAGGAGTTCGACTTGTTGTACCCGTCTTATGGCGACACCTATCCTATTTACAATGGCTCTATCGGCATGACTTATGAGCAGGGCGGCATAGGTGCCGGCCTGGCTATAACTACCCGCATGGGCGATGTTCTGACGCTAAAAGAACGAATAGCTCATCATCACTCCAACGGCCTAAGCACTATAGAAACTGCATCGGCCAATGCTGCTAAAGCGGTTGAAGAGTTTAAAAAATACTTTGATAACAGCCGCGCTAATCCTGATGGCGACTATAAGGCTTACGTTATTAAAAACACTAACCAGGATAAGCTAAATACGCTTGCCGAAATGCTGCGCCGCAATGGCATCCAATATAACTACGGCATTAAAGAATCGGCATCGGGCTATAATTATTTTACCGGCAAAACAGAGCCGTTTAATATTACTGCCGGCGATATGGTGATCAGTGCCTATCAGCCAAAATCGGTATTGATGCACGTGTTATTGGAGCCAAAAACCTTTGTAGCCGATTCGGTTACTTATGATATTACCGCCTGGTCGTTACCTTATGCTTATGGCTTACAGGCTTACGGGTTAAAAGAAGGGTTGAAAACCCCAGCACAAAAAATAACTGATGTAACGCTTTCGCCGCCGCCTGCTGCGACAAAACAACACGCGTATGCTTATGTAGCACAATGGCAATCTGTAAATGATGTTAAGTTTTTGGTGGAACTGTTTAAGAAAAATATTAAAGTGAGGTATGTTGAAACACCTTTTGAAGCCGCGGGTAAAAAGTTTGGAGCAGGGTCGCTTATTGTAGCGAGGGCGGGTAACAATACAGACTCATTTGATGATGATGTGCATAATGCGGCTATGGCTGCCGGGCGCGAATTAACCCCATTAACCAGCGGATTTGTAGATAAGGGTGTCGACCTGGGCTCAAGCTCTATCCGTTATCTCCATCAGCCTAAAGTTATGGTGGTTGCCGGCCAGGATGTAAACTCGGAAGCGATGGGCGAGATCTGGCACTTTTTTGAGCAGCAACTGGGCTACCCGGTATCGTTGGTTAACTACAGCAATTTAAATCGCACCAAGCTGGGCGATTTTGACGTAGTGATATTCCCGGATGGTAATTATGATGATTTCCCGTCGGACAAGCTAACTACCTGGATAAAGGATGGCGGCAAGTTAATTGTGCTGCAAGATGCGGTTGAGCAACTGGCAGGCAAAAAAGGGTATGATATTAAACGCAAGGATATTGACAGCGCTAAGATCAAACCATCAGCAAGAATATATGGCGACCGCGACCGCGAGTCGATTAAAACCAGCGTAGCCGGAGCTATATATAAGATCAACTTGGACAATACTCATCCGCTGGGTTTTGGCTATCCCGGTTATTATTATTCGCTTAAACTAAGCGATGATATTTATAAACTGATGGACGATGGCGACTGGAACGTCGGTACGATAAAAAAAGACAATTACGTAGCCGGTTTCGTCGGCGAAAAAAGTAAAGAGAAGATTAAAGACGGATTGCTGCTTGGCGTACAATACATGGGCCGAGGCTCGGTTGTTTATATCGTGGATGACCCGCTGTTCCGCAGCTTTTGGGAGAATGGAAAGCTGCTGTTTAGTAACGCAGTGTTTATGGGGCAGTAAGCCCCCCAGCCCCCTAAAGGGGGAGTTTTGAAACGCTTAAATAGTAAAGGCTCCAATCTGATTGGAGCCTTTATAATATATGTTAATTATTCCCCCTTCAGGGGGTTAGGGGGTTTAATTATTCCCGCTTACCCTTCCTGCTTCGTCTTCGGCCCCGGTGCGGTGCTGGCGCTTTTTGATCTTGGAATTACCAAAGTTGTAGGTAATGTTAAGTTTAAGCAGGCGGGTATCGCTTTTTTGTTTTACTGTAAAATTGTTGGTCAACTCATGGCTGCTTATATCATTACGCAGGCTGTTGAAGATATCGTCTAATCCTACCTTTACGTTAAATTTCTTCTCGGCGAATGAGCGGCCAATCGCGGCGCTTACACTATACCTTGGGAATATATTAAAGATCCCATAAGTTAAACCCGAGCGGTAATCGGCATTGATCTCGCCCTTAAAACCGGCAAACAACAGGTTTTGCGTAGTCTTAAAAACAAATGCTTTACGGCCGTTATCAATATTGCCGCCATTTACGCCGTTTGATTTAAAGCCGATATAGAAACCGTTAAAATTGAAGCTACCTGTCCACCAGTTGAAGATATTGTAGGGCGAGTATACGTTAATGTTATAACCTGTTTGTGTTTCAAGGTTTTGGTGTGTCTCGAACGATTTGTTGCCTTGTGTTAATATCAACTCTACGTCGGCGTCGGTTGTTTTGCTATAACCTACGGTTACCTCTATGGTTTTGTTGTAAACATAACCCAGCTCAAAGTTATTAGTGTATTGCGGTTTTAAAAACGCGTTACCTGCCGAGTAGGTATATGGATCGAGGTAATATATAAAAGGATTAAGGTTATCATAGCTTGGCCTGTCTATACGGCGACTGTATGAGAAGTTAAGCTCGTTATTCTTGTCGAGCGTTTTATTAATGAAAACACTTGGGAAGAAATTAAGATAGCTACGATCAACAGGGGCGCTGCCGATAAGGTTGCCGTTTGATTGGGTATACTCCGCACGCACACCCAACTGTACCGAACCGGTTTTATATTGTTTGTTCAGGTTTAAATAACCCGCGTCTATTTTTTCGGTATAAATAAAGCGGTTTGAGCGGGATGCATCATTAACATACGCCCCGCCGTTTGATTTTTGTGCTTGCAGGTCGTTATCGGTTTTAACGCTGCTAAATTTTACGCCGGTTTCAAACTTCACCGTTTTGCTCAGCGGTTTGGTGTAATCGGCTTTGCCGCTATAAATCTCAATAGTTGATGGCGTTTGGTTGCGCAATAGCAGCGGCGCATGCTGAGTGCTGCCGTCAGGTAAAAAATAGTCGGTGTTATAATCGGCGTTGGTGTTGTTGTTAAACTTAGAGTGGTCAAGGTCAATACTCAACTCCTGGCCCATGGTATCAAGCTTTAAGCGGTCGTTAAGATTTATCGCATAGTTTTTATAGGACTGCTTTACTAACGAGTTTGTAGTTAATGACGAATCTGCCACGCCAGGCTGTTTGCCAATATTTGTGTGGTTATAATTATTGTCATCCTCTGAGTTTTTATAACCACTAACTACTATACCAACGGTATGCTTACTGGTTAGATCAAGATCGGCACCGATATTAAAGTTATTATAATGGTTGGTTTGCGGCATTTGCGATACCTGGCTAAAGTAAGTGTTAGTGCCGCCGCTTGTAATAATTCGCTCAATACCAAAATCGCGGTAGCGTGGGTTATCGCCACGGCTAAATGTGCCAAATAAATTAAGGTTACCGTCTTTATGATTCAAGTTGAGGCTCATGTTGTCTCTTACGCGGCTATTGCGGCCAACACCTACAGTTGCACTACCATTTGTACCAACCTGTTTATTCTTTTTTAATTTGATGTTGATGATACCAGAGTTCCCGGAGGCATCATACTTAGCTGATGGATTGGTAATGATCTCTATAGATTGTATAGTAGTACCATCTGTCGAGCGTAAAAGGCTGGCCAGTTGTGTAGATGTTAGATAAGTTAACTTATCATTTATCATAACCGTTACACCCTGCTTGCCTTTGAGGCTGATGTTATCGTCTTTATCAACAGTAACACCCGGCGCACGCTCCAATATCTCCATTGCCGTATTACCTGCCGCCATGACGCTGTTTTCAACATTCATTACAGTGCGGTCTATCTTACGCTCTATTAATGGCTTGGTAGAGGTAATGGTAACCGTATTTAAAGCTTTAACATTGGCATGCATTTTTAAAACCGGTACAGTTACACTGGCGGCATCGGCGGCCACACTAAACGTCGCGCTGGCGGCATTGGTATAGCCTACGGTGGTCGCTTTAATTATATAGTCGCCAGGTTTAATATTATCAAAGGTATAAGCACCCGCATCGTTGGTTAAAGTGCCTTTAACTACAGTGGAGTCTTTGGCGCGTAATAAACTTATGGTTGCGTAATCCATGGCTGCGCTTTGGTCGTTTAGCAACTTTCCGGATACTGTTCCGGGTGGGTTTGCGTTTTGGGCAAACGTTGTACCTGTGGCAAGCAATGCAAGCAACAGGGTATAATATATATAGGCAAATGTAGTTTTCATGATTAGCAGGTGTAAATTTGGGGCAATAGTTATCCCATTAAAAGATTGTGTTTCTTTTTTTAATAGTTTGTTAATTAATTTTGATGTTTAGCTAACCGGTCCGAGTCCGGTTATATACGCCACGCCGTGGCGACGCTTTATTGTAAGATGCAGATACCTATGAAAAGGTTACAAATTATTTTTAACTTTTTAACGCGGGTATAAATGGAGCCATAACATCGTTAAAAAAAGAAAATGGTACGGGCTTATTAGCGGGATTAATTACCGTTGCTTTTTTGGACAGATGATTTATCGGCGGGCTTACTATATTATTAATATATAAGGCAAATATAAGCCCGCCGCAAAGCAGCAGACTTATACACCTTACATATATAATGGCAAACGCCTTCACTATTTTACTTTTATAATTTTTGTTGAATCTGGTTTTACCGCTGGGGTGGTAACCAGGGTGTCTACCACACATCCAAGGTCATCATTATCTTCTCTAAGAGTAAATGCTGCGAAATTCAGGTCAGTTGATTTTTTGTTGATCTCGTTACATTCATTAATATCAGCCCTATTCCGTATATAGTTATTAATAGATTTATCAATTACCAGTACCGCGTTTTTAGGCACTTTTAAAGTAAGCTCAACGCTTTGGTCATGCCAGCCCGCAGCCGACGATAATTGTAAATAGCGGTTAAATTTTAAAACGGAGTCCTGTTGTACAAATATATATTTGGTGTTACGTGCGTTAAGTAACGCATCATCATAATGGCTGCCTTTCGCGCGGAAGGTTTCAACTAGCACAGGTTGGCTAACGTCGCTGCGTTCTATGGTAATAGATATACTGTTTCTTTCAAAATCATCATAGTTATCACCGTCATCTGTAACTGTCAGGTTTTGAAAGTCTGACTTCATGTTTAATCGTAAGCTGTCATCATGTGTGAAATACTTTACGTCGTTTAACTTTAAGTAATAAGTGTTTTTCGATGGTGTGGCTAAAGTAAGAGTTTGATTAAAGCTTGCCGACGACCTAAAACCGGCCGCTACCTTTGTGCCATAAAAGGCTAACACGCCAATAGCAAATAGCCAGCAGATAAACATTACTGATGCAACCGATTTATCAATAGTACGGGTATTAAATATAGCTTTTACGGTTAAAAGAAATATGGCGATCAGCGGAATGATAGCTGCGAAAAACCCTGCGATATATATCCGGTTGGCATATTGGTTTGCCATCATACTGAATGGGAACATATGTGCGTGAGTGTCGCCCCAGATAGTTGCCAGGCAAAGGACAACGACAAGGAATATACCAAACCCTAAACAGCTTAATAGTATTAGTATACCAAATACCTTAACAAATACTTTACCGGCACCTCTTAAAAACTGCCCAAGGTAATGAAAGAACTCGCTTATGAAATCTCTCAATTTATAAACCAGCGGTTTTGCCTCGGCTTTTAAATTATTAAGATGATTGTGTACGGAGCTCAATTCTTCTTCGAAATTATTTTTAAAGCCTTGCAGGTTTAACTTCTCGCCTTTCATGGCCATGCGGTCGGCGCGAGTAATGGCGCGGGGTATTACTATCCATAATATGGCATATAATAAAACGCCGGTTCCAAAAAATGCTACAGCTACGGCAAATATCAGCCTTACCCATATGGCCTGTATATCAAAGTAATTGGCCAGCCCGGCGCAAACACCGCCTAACAAATGATCGTCGGGGTCGCGAAACAAAGTGCGTGCACCTGTATTATAGGTATAGTGAGCGTGTGCCGCTGCGTCAGCGTCGGCTTCTGCATTTTCAAAATCCTGTACGGTGCCCATTTGTTCAACAACTTGTTTAACATCCTGATCCACAATAACCTGTTTGTTATCGCGCGCCAATATTTCTGAGAACATCTCGGCAATACGGTTCTCTATATCTGTTGTGATCTCATGGCTGTCGGCCGAGTTTAAGAAATGACGTTTTACATCCGTCATATAATTCTTAAGTATTTCGTAGGCATCCTCCTCTATATGAAAGACGGTGCCGTTTATGTTTATTATGATTGTTTTATTCATGATATAATCTTTTAAGCGGGTTGGTTATTTTTTTTGTCCGATGGCGGTTTGTACAGCAAACGAAAGTTCCTGCCAGGTTATGTCTAACTGTTCAAGCATCTTGCGGCCTTCGGCAGACAGCGCGTAATACTTGCGCGGCGGGCCCGAGGTTGACTCAACCCAGTTATAGGTTAACAATCCGTTGTTTTTTAAACGTGTTAATAATGGATATAAAGTACCCTCAACCACAAGTAGTTGTGCCTTTTTAAGCTCGGCAATTATATCAGACGCGTAGGTTTCATCGCGAGCGATGATAGAGAGGATACAGTACTCCAGTATCCCCTTACGCATTTGGGTTTGTGTGTTTTCAGCTATCATGTTACAAAGATATATGTTTTAAAATGTATTATGCAATACATAGTACTAAAATATTTTATTTTTTTTAAAAATGTACACAATTCGGAAAAAAACTTTCATTTATTTAACGATTTTATTTGTGTTTTAAATAACGGAACACTACTTTTATAATTAATTAACTATTAACTGATCTTATTATTAACAAACATGAAAAAACTTCTACTAGTAAGTTTGTGTTTCCTGGTGTTATGCATGACACAGGTATTTGCACAAAACCGTACTGTTACTGGTACGGTTACCGCCAAAGATGATGGCCTACCCATTCCGGGAGTAACAGTAAAAATCAAAGGAACAAACATCGGTACACCAACAGATGCAAATGGTAAATATTCCATAAGCGCTTCTTCGGGTACCACGCTTGAGTTTAGCTTTATCGGCTTTACAACCCAAAGCGTTGTTGTTGGTAACAGAAACACGATAAACATAGCCCTGGTAATTTCTTCAAGCCAATTAGGCGAGGTTATTGTAACTGGCGCATTAGGCTTAACGCGTACACGTAACCAACAAGCTTATGCTGCACAACAGATTACTGGCGATGAAAGTTCAAAAACCCGAAACAGCAACTTTTTAAGTGGTTTATCAGGTAAAATTGCCGGTCTAGAGGTTAAACAAGGTAATGCGCTTGGTGGTTCAACTAATATTGTATTGCGTGGTAACAAGTCAATCGCCAACAGCAATCAGGCCTTGATCGTTGTTGATGGTGTTCCATTTGATAACTCATCTGTGAGCGTTGGTACCCAGGCAACTGGTCGTGGTGGTTATGATTATGGTAGCCCTGCTTCAGATATTAACCCTGACGATATTGAATCAACTACAGTATTAAAAGGCCCGGGTGGTAGTGCATTATATGGTAGCCGTGGTGCTAACGGTGTAATTTTAATTACTACTAAAAAAGCTAAAAGAGGTTTAGGTATCGTAGTTAACTCAAGCGTAAGCCAGGGTTCTATGGATAAAACTACTTTCCCTACCTACCAAACTAAATACGGCGCTGGTTACGGCCCAACTTATGGTGATATCAATCCAGCTACGGGTAATCCTGATTATTGGTGGTATCGTACAGTTAATGGCGTTCCAAATCAACGAGTAGTGCCTTTAGACGCTGACGGATCATTGGGTGCAAGATTTGATCCTAATTTGTTAGTGTATCAATCAGATGCGTTTGATCCATTTTCTCCGAACTTTGGTAAAGCAACTCCATGGGTGGCTCATGCCAATGCAGCATCTGTATTTATTAAACCAATTTCAACAAACAATAGTATTTTCATAACTAATGGTACAGAAACTAGTAGCTTTAAATTAGGCTATACCAGGAACAATGAAAATGGTATTATGCCTAACAGTAATGTATTGAAAAATACAGTTGATTTTGGTGGCTCTTACAACATTGCTAAAAACCTAACTGCAGCTGCAAATATTAACTTTACCCGGACTGATGGCAGAGGCCGCTTTGGTAGTGGTTACCAGGCAGAAAATCTTTTGCAATCAATGAGACAATGGTTACAAACCAACGTTGATTATGAGCAACAAAAAGATCGCTATTATGCATCAGGTGGCAGAAATGCAACCTGGAACCCAACCAGCGAGTCAAATCCAAGAGCAATATTCTGGGATAATCCATATTTTGTACGTTTCCAAAACTTTGAAACAGATACTCGCAACCGTTATTTCGGTAACGTTAGCTTAAGTTACAAAATTTTACCGTGGTTGACTTTATTAGGCAGAACTACCTTAGATAACTACAGCCAGTTTGAAGAAGAAAGACGCCAGGTAGGTACTACGGGGGTGTCTGGTTACACCAGGAGAAATATCGCTTATAATGAGGTGAATCATGATTTCTTATTATCAGCGGATAAAAACATCATAAGCGATTTAAACTTTAAAGGCTTATTAGGTGCTAACATTCGTAAACAAAACGTTCAACAAATAGCTTCTGCTACAAACGGCGGTTTAGTTGTGCCAGGTATTTACGCATTAACTAACTCAGTAAGTGCAGTTGTTGCACCTACAGAATCTTACACAAGAAGAGAAGTTGACGGTATTTTTGCCGGTGCTACATTTACTTACAAGAATATGTTGGTATTAGATGGTACTATCCGTCGTGATGTGTCTTCAACTCTTCCAATAGCTAATAATGAATATTATTACCCGTCTGTTAACTTAGGGTTCACCTTCTCTGAATTGTTGAAGAACTATACCTGGTTATCATATGGTAAAGCCAGAATTGGTTATTCACAAGTTGGTGCTGATGCGCCGGTATACAGTGTATTTGATACTTATGCCTTTAACTCATCATTGTTTGGTTCAGCCACTCAAGCAGCAGTTTCGACAAGTAAAAACAACTTGTTCTTGAAACCAGAACAAAACAAAAGTATTGAAGGTGGCTTAGAAATGCAGTTTTTTGATAGCCGTTTAGGATTTGACGTTACTTACTATAAGTCAAAATTGATCGATCAAATTATCCCGGTAACTGTGTCAACAGCTACAGGTTATAACTCTTTCGTTCTTAACTCAGGTACAGTTGAAAATAAAGGTCTTGAGATCTCTATTAACGCAACTCCTTTAAAAACACAAGATTTCTCCTGGACTATTAACTTAAACTATACTCGTAACAGAAACGTAGTTGTTGATTTGTTTAAGGATGCTGCAGGTAACTCTGCTAAAAACTTACAAATTGCTTCATTACAAGGTGGCGTATCAATCAATGCAACCTTAAATGAGCCAATGGGCCAAATCCGTGGTAAAGACTTTATTTATACAAACGGTCAAAGAACTGTTGGAGCTGATGGTTTTTACTTACAAACAACAACCACAAACAATAACATTGGTAACGTTAACCCTAATTACTTAGCGGGTATCAATAACTCATTTAGCTATAAAAACTGGAAAATACAGTTCTTAATAGACATCAAAAATGGTGGAAACGTATTCTCGTTAGATACCTACTACGGTATGGATACCGGTTTGTACCCTGAAACAGCAGGCGTGAATGATAAAGGTGTTGAAACAAGAACAGATGTTGCTGCTGGTGGTGGTGTTAAATTCCCGGGTGTTAATGCTGCGGGCCAGCCAAACACTGCATATGCAGATAACACAGGTACTACTAACTCAAGTGCTTTCGGTTATGGACACAATCCACAAAGAGCTTTCGTTTACGACGCAAGCTACATCAAGTTACGTGAAGCTTTGGTAGCTTACTCTATACCTGATAAAGTGGTAAAAAGTTTAGCTAATGGTGCTATCAAAGGTATCGACCTTGGCGTAAGCGGAAGAAACTTATGGATCATCAAAAAATATGTTCCTTACTCAGATCCTGAGGAATTCTTGAACTCTGGTAACACTCAAGGCTACCAAAGTGGTGCATTCCCAACTACAAGGACATTTACCTTCAATGTTAAACTAAGATTTTAATAGAAAAATATGAAAAAGATTATTTACGCCATGCTTCCCTTGCTTTTTATAGGGGCATGTAAAAAAGACAAAGACTTTACGGCGTTGAACACCAACCCGAAAGCTTTTAGTACGGTACCGGCGGCTTCATTATTTACACAGGCCGAGCGGGTATTAACTAATACGTTAACTTCATCAAACGTTAACTTAAACATCTTCAGACTAATTGTTCAACATTGGAACGAAGTAACTTATACAGATGAGATGCGTTATGATTTGGCTACACGCGCTATTCCTGATGGTCTTTGGAACACGCTGTACCGCGATGTATTGAACAACTTGCAATTATGTGCTAAAAATATCCCTACGGATGCAACTATCGCAAGCAGCACTATTGCAAAAAATGACGCAGCTGTAGTTGACATTTTATCAGTATATACCTGGTATTATCTAATTACCACTTATGGTAATGTGCCTTACAGCCAGGCGTTTGATCCAACTACCACTTTCCCTAAGTATGACAGCGCTCCTGTTATCATGGCCGACCTGGTGAAAAGGATAGATGCTGATATTGCTGCTTTAAATACTACAGCTGGTAGCTTTGGTAGTGCAGACCCTATCTATGCTGGTAACACTGCAAAATGGAAAGCATTCGCTACTTCATTCAAGCTAAAAATGGGAATTACCATGGCTGATTATGACGCGGCAGCAGCTAAAGTTGTTATTGAGTCGGCAGCTGCAGGAACATTATTTGCATCAAATGCTGATAACGCTAAATTTGCTTACTTAGGTTCTACACCAAACACAAACCCAATTTATGTTGATTTGATACAAAGCGGGCGTAATGACTTTGGTGCAGCAAAACCTATTATTGATAATTTAGTAGCAAATAATGATCCACGCTTACCTAAATACTTCACGGTAACAGGTGCATCTACTACAACAGGCCTAAATCCGGGTGTTACTACTTATAGTGGTTCAGTACCGGGCAATGGTGCTGGTTTTGGTACAGTGTCACACGTAGCCGTGCCTATTACTGCGCAAGCTTTCCCTGGTTTATTACTTGACTATGCCGAAACTGAGTTTAACTTAGCCGAAGCATCAGAGAGAGGCTTTACCGTAATAGGTACTGCAGCATTACACTATACTAATGCTGTAACGGCTTCAATTACTTATTGGGGTGGTACAACTACTGACGCTGCTACTTATCTGGCACAGCCGGCTGTAGCCTACCCTACTGCAACAGGGACTTACAAGCAAAAAATTGGTACTCAAAAATGGCTATCAGATTATAACCGTGGATGGGATGCGTACATTGAAGTTAGAAGACTTGATTTCCCTGTGTTGGCGCTTCCAACAGCTGCAAAAAGTGGTTTCCCTAACCGTTTCTTATATCCGGTTGCCGAAACTAACGTAAACGGTACACAAAAAGACCTTGCTGCTACTGCAATAGGTGGTGACAAAGTTGAAACTAAGTTATTCTTTGATAAATTCTAATCATTAATAACTTTATATAAAAAAGGCCCGCTTAATTTAAGCGGGCCTTTTTTGTAGCTAACATTTTTTATTTATAGCTAACAATTACCGGGGCTTGGTTAACAGCTAAGTGAAGTTGCTTGCCCAAAATAATTGCATGATTATTAGGGATATGGCCCGCAGGGAAATCAAAGCATACGGGGTACGCATATTCTTTAACCACTTCCATTATAATTTGCGGCACCGTTTGCCCAAAGGGGATGTCATTATCTTTTACATCGGTAAATCCGCCAACCATCAATCCTGCCAGGTTTTTAAGTTTACCTGCACGTTTTAAAGTGTGCATCATCCTGTCGATGGCGTACAAGTATTCTCCAACATCTTCAATAAACAAAATTTTACCGTCATAATCCGGGTCGGATACTGAACCCAACGCCGAGATCAGCAGGCTTAAATTACCGCCTATTACCACACCACCAGCATCGCCGGGCCGGTTAGGGCTATGCGAATCAAAGTGATAGGTTACTTCGTGCCCGAACAACGCCCTTTTAAGGCTTGTAAGAGAAGATGAAGATGCATCAGGTATATTTACCGGCATTTGGCCATGGATGGTTTGTAGCTTATAATTTTGGTATATATGGGTATGCAATAAAGTAATGTCGCTAAACCCAATTATCCATTTGGGGTTTGTTGCCAGCCTGGTAAAATCAACAAGGTCTATCATCCTTACCGTACCATATCCGCCGCGGGCGGCAAATATGGCTTTTATACTGTCGTCATTAATAAAACGCTGCATATCGCGTGCACGCAGTTCATCGTCTCCGGCAAACTGGTGATAGCTTGCTTCAACGGTTTCGCCTAAAATAACTTCCAATCCCCATGATTGTAATAGCGCTATGGCATCTGTCATGGGCTTCGGTAGCTTTTTTGCCGGGCAGGTAATGGCAACTTTGTCGCCTTTGTTTAAATACGGGGGTGTTATACTCATGTTTTATTGATAGGCGGATTTTACCGGGCCATGTTACTTAGGCACACTTCCTCGACAAAATAATTTATCTTTGCCAAACTATAAAATTACTGTTTAAATAATTGGAACCAAAAACTTATAAACGATATACCGTTACAGCAGCGCTGCCTTATGCCAACGGGCCCAAACACCTTGGGCACTTAGCCGGCGCTTATATCCCTGCCGATTTGTACGTGCGTTACACCCGCCTGCAAAAACGCGATGTGGTTTTTGTTTGCGGCAGCGATGAGCATGGTACAGCCATTGCCAACCAGGCTATGAAAGAGCATACCACCCCGCGCCTGATAATTGATAAATATCACGAGTTAAATAAACAATCGTTTGAGCAGATGGGCATATCGTTTGATATTTACCATCGTACAAGCGACCCATTGCATCACGAAACAGCCCGCGACTTCTTCACCGATCTAAACGATAAAAAGATTTTCGTTGAAAAAGAAGAACAACAATACTACGACGAGCATGCAAAAGCTTTCCTGGCCGACCGTTATATAATAGGCACCTGCCCCAACTGTGGCAATGAAAATGCTTATGGCGACCAATGCGAAAGATGTGGTACGTCATTAAGTCCGGAAGAATTGATAAACCCGCGCTCCACCCTAAGCGGTAATAAACCCGTTTTAAAGCCAACCAAACACTGGTATTTGCCTTTGGATAAATATGAGGATTGGTTAAAGGAATGGATCCTGAAAGGGCATGCTAAAGACTGGCGGACTACAGTTTACGGCCAATGCAAAAGCTGGTTAGATGGCGGCCTGCACCCACGTGCTGTTACCCGCGACCTTGACTGGGGCATTAAAGTCCCCGTGCAAGGTGCAGATGGCAAGGTTTTATATGTTTGGTTTGACGCGCCAATTGGCTATATATCGGCAACAAAACAATGGGCTATTGATAATAATAAAGATTGGGAGCTTTACTGGAAAGACGAAGACACCAAGCTGGTACATTTTATTGGCAAGGATAATATCGTTTTTCATTGTATTGTGTTCCCGGTGATGTTAAAAGTGCATGGCGATTTTATATTGCCGGATAATGTACCCGCCAACGAGTTTATGAACCTTGAAGGCGACAAAATGAGCACCAGCCGGGGCTGGAGTGTTGAGATGCATGAATACCTGGAGGACCTGCCCGGCAAGATTGACGAGCTGCGCTATTACCTTACAGCCATTGCCCCCGAAACCAGCGACAGCGAGTTTACCTGGAAAGATTACCAGGCCCGTGTAAATAACGAGCTGGTAGCCATACTGGGCAATTTTGTAAACCGCGTTATGATATTAATGCATAAGTTTTACGACGGAAAAATTGAAGCTGTAACAGCTACCATAAACTTTACCGACGACGACCTGAGCAACCAAGTTGGTGGTTTTTACGATGAGCTGCAGGCAAATTTTGAAGGCTATAAGTTTAGACAGGCGCAGCAAACCATGATGGAAATTGCGCGGTTAGGTAACCGTTACCTAACGGAGAAAGAACCCTGGAAAACAATAAAAACCGATCCTGATGGCGCTAAAGATGCCTTGCACAATTGCTTGATATTAATAGGCCATTTGGCTACTTGCTTACAGCCATTTTTACCTGGAACGGCCAAAAAAATATTCGGGATGCTGAACCTGCCAAAGGATCAAATATTCTTTGATGAGGAATTTGTTTTGGCTAACGGGCACCAGTTGAGCACGCCATCATTATTATTTGAAAAAATAGAGGATGAGCTGATAGCGCGGCAGGTGCAAAAGCTGATCGACAAAAAAACTGCTATTGAAGGGCCTGCAGTAGCCGAAGAAATGCCGGTTGCCCCTGCAAAAGAAAATATCGTTTTCGATCAGTTTGCTGCTATGGACATGCGGGTAGGCACCATACTTACCGCCGAAAAAGTAGCCAAAACCAAAAAGCTGATGAAGCTGACCATTGATACCGGCATAGACCAGCGCACCGTAGTATCAGGCATTGCAGAGCATTTTGAACCCGAGGGGATAATTGGCCAGCAGGTAAGCATATTGGTAAATTTAGAGCCGCGCGAAATAAAAGGAATACTATCGCAGGGCATGATATTAATGGCCGAAAACGCCGAAGGTAAACTCAATTTTGTATCGCCGGTAAACTGGATGCCTAACGGATCGGGGGTGCGGTAATAAATGTGCAGATGCAGAGATATGCAGCTATGCAAATGGATTTAAATTTGCCCTTTAGATAATCGCTGATTATTTGCACATTTGCACATCTGCAAATATGAATATCCAGCGGTCCCGTAGTTCAACGGATAGAATAGGAGTTTCCTAAACTCTAGATATGAGTTCGATTCTCGTCGGGACCACATTTACACCCATCCATGGGAACGGCATGGGAAGGATTATAAAAAGCCTTTAGATGAAAATCTGAAGGCTTTTTTGCCGACTGCGGTGCGGTGATAATACCTACCGCAAGCTAAATGGTAGGACGACACCCAATAAACATCGAACCTATTTCCTGACAATTTGCTTTCGGTGTACAATTCCCAATCCGTCAGATTACGAATTGAGAAAATTGCCTTTTGACGAGATAATCGGAACTTTTCATTTCCGTTCATTCTCAAGTTTCTATATTACACTGTCCGGGCATAATTTATCCGGCTTTTTTTATCAGCCTCGCCTGGCATTGGAGCTACCTCATATTTGCAATTCCATTCTTTTATACTTTCTAAAATTGGCAAAAAAGCCAAGCCTTTTTCAGACAACTTATATTCTACCCTGGGCGGTAGTTCCTTATAGGCTAATCTTTCCAATAGTCCATCTTCTTCCAATTCTTTTAGTTGTTCGGCTAGTACTTTCCTTGAAATGAGGGGTACTATGGAATCCAACTGACCAAAACGAATGGTACGTGTGCCGATAACATTGAGGATTATGGGTTTCCATTTATTGCCAATAGTGCCAATAGCTCTCGTAAATGAACAATTCGAAGCGCAAAATTTTTCGTCCCTCATATTTTTAAATTTTGTAGTTACCTGATGGTAACCAGAATAAACTATCAATGGTTACAAATATAAACTATCGATAGTATCTTTGCGAAACAAATTTAAAATAATTTAAAATGGATAGGTTAAAAGATAAAGTAGCAGTTATTACAGGGGGTAATAGTGGCATTGGGTTCGGCATAGCCCAGGAATTCAAAAATGAAGGTGCTAAAGGCGTTATTGTCGGCAGAAATCAGGAAACATTAGCCAGCGCTGCGGCTCAACTCGGCGATAATTTTATAGCGATCAACGCCGATGTAACCAACCTTGCCGACCTGGAAAGAGTGTTTGAAGCAACAGCAGAAAAATTTGGCAAAATAGATGTGATCGTAGCCAACGCCGGTGGCGGAGCTGTAGGTACGGTGGCAACTCTTGGCGAAGCCGACTTTGACAAGGCAATTGATTTAAACCTGAAAAGTGTTTACTTCACTGTAAATAAGGCACTGCCCTATATAAACGATGGTGGCTCTATTATTTTGATCGGGTCAAATGCTGCGCATCGGGCATATCCGAATTTTACGCTTTATGGTGCTGCAAAAGCAGCTGTGATCTATTTTGCAAAAGGATTTTCAAGCGATCTTTTAGATAGAAAAATCAGAGTTAATGTGATAACTCCTGGTACAACAGATACGCCGGCGTTTGAAAAGTTTGTTCCTGCAGAACAAATTGAAGCTGTAAAAACACACTTTGCAAGTGTAATGCCGATAGGCAGAATCGGGCAACCAGCTGACATTGGTAAAACAGCGGTTTTCCTCGCCTCTGATGATTCTTCGTTCATGCTTGGTGCTGAACTCATCGTTGATGGTGGTATGACCTATTTGTCTAAGTAATTGACATTATCCAAATAAAATAATTTCAAAATGAGTATATCTGAAAACAAAGTAGGTAACTACGCAATAATCGGCTTTGGCCATATCGGCCAGGCCTTAGCCAAAGCATTTGCCCGCAAGGGCATCGAAGTAGCCGTTGCCACCACGCGCGACCCGGAAAGCTTTTCATCAGCCGCGGCCGCTATCGGACCCGGGATCAATCCCACCACACTGGCGGAAGCCCTGAAGGCGGACATTATCTTTTTGGCCGTGCGTTTCGAGGCGCACCCGGATGTCGCGAGGGCGCTGCCCACCTGGCAGGGGAAAACCATCGTCGATGTGACCAACGCCTATGGCGTGCCGCTCGAGCAACTGAGAGGACAGCCTTCCGCAAGGGTCGTTGCGCAAGCCTTCACCGGCGGGAAGCTGGTTAAGGGCTTCAACCATTTGGGCGCTGCCATTCTTGAGCAAGATCCTGCCGTACATGGTGGAAGGAGAGTCGTTTATCTGGCAAGCGACGATGAAAGTGCCGCAGCTGAGATAAGTGAGCTTGCAAAAAATCTCGGTTTTTCACCAATCCAATTGGGTGGGCTTTCGGAAGGCGGACTGCTTGTGCAGGCACACGGAAATAGCTGGGGCAAACTCATCTTTAAGGACCTGGTCAAATTCGACTAATAAATCAAATTTTAAATAATAGAAATCATGAGTAAATTAATAGACAAAGTAGCGGTAGTTACCGGTGCTTCAAAAGGAATAGGAGCAGCTATCGCCAAACATTTCGCGGTGGCAGGCGCAAAAGTTGTGGTAAATTATGCGTCAAGTAAAGAAGGCGCAGATAAAGTGGTGAAAGCCATAACCGACAATGGCGGCATAGCCATCGCGGTACAGGCCGATGTATCGAATGAAGCCGATGTAACCAGGCTGTTTGAAGAAACAAAGCGGGCTTTCGGCAGCTTGGATATTTTGGTCAACAATGCGGTTTATCAGGGATATGCACCTATAGAACTGATATCAGCAGAAACTTTTCATAATAGTTTTAATGTCAATGTGCTTGGCCCGATACTAACTATTCAGGCGGCTTTAAAACTGTTTGGTGATAAGGGCGGGAATGTCATCAATATCAGTTCAGGTGCCAGCAAGATGCCCCTTCCTGGAGCCTCTCTATATTCTGCAACTAAGGCGGCATTGGATGCCATCACCGTCTCTTTGTCGAAAGAGCTGGGTGCACAAAACATTCGTATCAATTCTATTTTGCCGGGCGCTACGGAAACAGAAGGTGCAATTAGCGCTGGTGTCACCCCTGGCAGCGAGTATGAAAAAATGTTTGTTGCCAACACACCGCTTGGTCGCAGAGGTCAGCCTGAAGATATTGCGAAAGCTGCCGTATTTTTGGCTTCCGATGATGCAGCCTGGATCACGGGAGAGCAAATTTCCGTTTCTGGTGGTATGTATGGTTTTTAAACAGGCAAGTCGAATTAAAACAGTTTGAAATAGTTCCCTTCACCATTTTTAAAATCCGCTTTTATGATACCGTCAGGTCGATTAATAGCTGCAGCAAATCCGTTAAAAATTATTGGAAATTGGAGCCTTTGAGACCACATTTATACCCATCCATAGGGAACGGCGTCGAAGGATTATAAAAAGCCTTTAGATGAAAATCTGAAGGCTTTTTTGTTAGCTTATTTTATTAATTTTTGTCTTTCAATAGTGGTGGTCTATTCAGAGCGATCGCTTTTAGAAAGCGACGTTTTTCTTTTCAATCGGTATTTATGGGTTCGTACACTTTCCTGGTTAATTATATTTATTTGGGGCTTCCCTGTTTTGTTCATACATTTAAACACTCAATAATATTGGATTTTTCAGGCAAGGGCAAACGTTTATGGCAGTAATGCCCATCTTTCATGCTAACCATTCAACAACTTAAAAAAACCTATACTACCGAGCAGGTAACATTGGTTTTGTTAGCAAGGCTATACTTTAATACCATAACACGAAAAGAAGTTGTAAATTTTATAACAGAAACTACGGTTAAATGGCCTCTTTTATATAAAATTACCCAGGCACATGGCCTGCGGTCTTTTGTTCATTTTATTATTAAACATCATGCTATTAATGCTGCCCCCCAGTTTGAGGAGTGGCTGCAAAAAAGGTATAATAAAGTACGGTATCAAAACTTAACAATGGCTATTGCCGCCTCTAAGATAATAAGCGATCTTAAGGAACGGGGTATTGTAATAATACCGTACAAGGGCCCTTTTTTTGCACATAGCTATTATAGTGATATTGCCCTGAGAGAGAGCGACGACCTTGACTTTTTAGTTGCGCAAAATGATGTTGATGAAATTGAAAACTATTTTATCAGTAATAATTATTCGGCCAAAACTACAGTGCCTAAGGGTTACTTAAAATATTACAAGCAGCACTTTAAAGATATTGTTTACCAAACCCCGGCTACAACTGATGCTTTTAGCGTAGAGATGCATTGGCGGTTAATGGAAAAATTTTCAGGCGACTATCCTGCGTATGACTTTTTTCTTCCGCACTTACAAGCAAATGCAATAGGCGGCGGCTTAAAAGTAAATAAACTATCGCCTACTTATGATCTGATAGCCGTGGTATCAAACCATTTTGTGAAGGATATGAGCATAAAATTTAAATATATGGTTGATGTTGCCTGCCTTGTACAGAAAGAAGGAGCTTTAATTGATAAGCAGGTCTTATATAATACAGCCACACGTTATGGATTTAAAAACCGGCTGCAAACAGGCCTGGCACTTACAGAAAACCTGCTTGGTGTAACAATGGGCAACCAACCCGGAGAAATTACTGATGTTACCGCTTTCTTATCCGTACCGCTGGCATTTCCACTTCACCTTCCGCGGTTATATATTAATGAGCCCGAGTTTATAAAACGTTCATTACAACTGCAGGATAATAACTGGAATAGGCTTAAGTTCATCTTTAAGATCGTATGCTATGCTTTTTTACCTACTTATGAGGATATTAACCAGCAGGGCAGCACACCCAAACATTTACTGCTGTTAAGTATAACAAGGCCATTCCGCTTATTTTACAGGGCAATAAAGACTAAAAAATTATAGTTGTTGGGCATCATACATCTTTTTGAAAACGCCATTTTGGGTTATTAATGTTTCCAGGCTGCCTTCTTCAATTACACTGCCTTCGTGCATCAAATAAATATAGTCAGCTATTTTTAAGTTATACAGGCGGTGCGTTATCAGTATAACCATCTTATCCTTTAACTGCTCCTTCACATTTTTATACACTTCAAATTCGGAATTGGCATCAAGCGCGCTGGTTGGTTCGTCCAGCACCACCAGTTGCGCCTTTTTATAAAACACCCTTGCCAGCGCAAGCTTTTGCCATTGGCCGCCGCTTAGCTGTTCGCTACCTTTAAACATACGCCCCATACGGGTTTTGTAGCCACTGCTTAATGTTGAAATAAAAGGGTGCGCGCCCGATAGCATAGCGGCGTTTTGTATGGCTGCGGGGTCAAATTCATCTTCACCAATAGCTATATTTTCGTCGATAGTAAAAAAATATTTTTCAAAATCCTGGAATAAAAAAATAGAGTTTTTCCTGAATTGAGGTAAGCTAATAGCATCAAGCCGCTCATCATTTAAATGGATGGTTCCATCCTGAACATCATAAAGCCGGGCAAGCAATTTTACCAGGGTTGATTTACCGCAGCCGTTTTCGCCTACTATGGCAATAATTTTCCCCGGTTTGCACTTTAAGGATACATTATTTAATGCTACCCGTGTTGACTGCGGATAGGTAAACGATAACTTGTTTACGACCAACCCCGCGCCGGCATCAGGATAGCTGACGGATGTTTCCTGTTCCGTTATTTTAATATCAAAAAAGGCAAATATATTCTGCAAAAAAAGCCGTTGCTGAAAAAGCTGTACCCACGCTTGCAGAAAACCTTTTGAAGCGCTTTGCAATCGCTGAAAGCCCTGTATATAAATTACAAACGATGCTACTGTAATTGCCCCCACCCACGTTTGTTTAGCCAAAATGCCAAAAACAATGGCCATAACAACAATTTCAAAGGCTTCTGATGCAAGGCTATAAAGTGTGAACCTGTAGTTGAGCGTTCGTTTTTCTTTATGTATAAGCTTGCGTATTTTTCTGAATTTTTCAATAAACGTGTAGCCAAAGCCAAAAACACGCACTTCTTTGGCGGCGCTAACACCGGTTAGGGTTTGGTGCAGGTAACCGGCTTCCCGCTCAAGCGGGGCAAACTCCCGGTCGAGCTTCAATAATGAAACGCCCGAGTACCATTTTACCACCGCCAAAGGGATAGACAGCAGCATAAAAAATAATGCAAATAATGAATGCATAGTTATAAAAAAGCCAATAAGCCCCACCAGCGTTATCGTATTTATGACAATAGCATTAAAATTTGAAAAAAGCTGGCTTACCCGTGATACCGATTGCTGCTGTGCCAGGTGCAGCGTATCATGATAGGCCGGGTTTTCATAATATTCATAACTTACATTAATCGCCTTCGTTAATACTTCTGACGATAAAAAATCAGTTAGCTTTTCCTGGTAAATGGCATTAATATAACCGGCATATTGGCCTACCAGCGCCGATAAAAACTGTATGCCGCCAAAAGCAATAATTAGTGGAATAATTGTTTCAAAAGCACGATGACGATTGCCAATGGCTTCCAATAATAACTTCATAAAATATAACGAAGCAATAGGTAACATCGCCAGTACACCTTGCAGGGCCATATTAAGCACCGTTATTTTTTTATCAACCCGCCATAGCAAAAAAGTGGCACGCAACAGGTCTGTAGTAAAGGATGTGATTTTTTCTTTCACTGAATAAACAAACTCAAACCGAAATACGTAATTAATACGTCGGTCTTCTTTTCGGGAGCCAATATACCCAACAATTAGCTTTTTGCTTCAGCAAAACCTATAATCATTTAAATATTAACAACGCTACGTAACATGCCGGTTAATAATTCAAAAAACAGATAAATAGTTCTATATTGGCAAAATATTTTTCAGATGCAAAAAAAAATTTCAAGCAAAGCAAATCAGATACAAAAATCCGAAAAAATCAGGATGTCATGTTAATATAATCTACTGATGTACAGGCAAAAAGCAACAGCGGATTACAGGAATATACTATTATTGCCAGCCCCTCCCATAATGGTGTCTTTCCTATGCTATGATCCTAAATTGGTGGAAAAGTGCATAGCCCTACGATTGTCGGTTATGCATCCTGATCCATCCCTGGTTTAATTTTCGGTATAAATCAAATAATGAATGTTTAAATATTGGGGCTTTGGCCTACACATTTTATCGGAGATAGAGTTTCCGGAATTTATGCCGGCTGATTTTGACAAGCCGGATTTGACTATTAGTGTTGGCCCCGTTCCAGAACGATTATCGGGCGACGATGTGGTACATAAGGTAAGAGTATCTATGAGCCCTACTGAGTATCTGCAAAAGGTATTAAATGTAGCCACTTATTATGTAGCCAACGGAACAGAACTGCATATCAACCCGCAACCTGGATCGGATGAAAAAAGCATCCGGTTATTCTTATTAAGTAACGCTATGGCTGCAGTATTGCATCAACGGAACACCATACCCTTACACGCTTCGGCAGTTTTTCATGAGGACGGTGTGGTATTGTTTTGCGGCCAATCAGGCGCGGGTAAATCAACCATAGTAACTGCTTTACAAAAAAAAGGCTACAAAGTTTTCTCGGACGATGTATGCGTATTGAAAGCCTCCGGAGATGATGAAAGCCTCATAGTAGCCGTACCATCATACCCAATGATGAAGCTATGGATAGACAGTTTTAATAAAACAGGTATACAGATGGCCGGCGAAGAAGATCGCATCAGGCCACACCTGGCTAAGTATGCCCGCTTTTACCATGATGAATACGAGATAGCCCCACGGCCAATTAAACAGGTTTTTATGCTGGATGCTAATAGCCTGGAACAACAAGCCGAAATAAAGAAAATGACGCCTATAGAATCATTTAACGCGTTACAGCGCAATACCTACCGGCATGTGCAAATGAACGCCATGAAGAAGCGCGATTTTCACTTCTCCATGGTTAGCAAATTAGCTGCCGCTGTACCTGTTTCGCGTATTAGCAGACCGGCGCATGAAAATACAGTTAATCAGGTTGTTGAATTGATAGAATCAATCTTAAGGCTTAATGGATAATACCGGCGAAAATAGTATTCAATCAAAAATTGTTTGGCTGGCTTCGTATCCCAAAAGCGGCAATACCTGGTTCAGGGCGTTTCTTACCGCTTTGTTGGGCGATGGAGATCTGAACATTAACCAAATGAAAACCGATGGCATATTTTCATCAAGAGGTATTTTTGATGATGCTACGGATATGGACTCGACCTATCTGTATGACCGCGAAGTAAAAATAATGCTGCCCGAGGTGTTTAAACATGTGGTATCCCAATATAATAAAGAGCGGTTATTTGTTAAGATACATGATGCCTATGCGCTTAATGACGAGGGGAAATATATAGTACCTGCCGAACCAACTTTATGCGCCCTGTATTTTATACGCAATCCGCTGGACGTAGTAGGCTCGTTTGCCAACCATAATGCCGGACCCATTGAAGATGCTATCAGAATAATGAATAACCCCAATGGGGCACTAGCCAAGCAGCCACGCAATCTTAATGTGAACAACCAGTTTAAGCAGTTAATGTTTAGTTGGAGTGGCCATGTAGAAAGCTGGACCACCAATATGCCTTTCCCGGTGCTGGTGCTGCGTTATGAGGATATGCTGCATGACCAGCTGAATACCTTTAGCAAGGCGGTTGCCTTTATGGGGATAGAAAAAACTCCCGAAGAAATTCAAAAAGCTATACACGAAAGCCGTTTTGAAAAACTGAAGGAACAGGAAAATGAAAAAGGATTTATGGAAAAAAACCGCAACACCGAATCGTTTTTCCGCAGCGGCAAATCGGGCGGCTGGGTTAATGAGCTAACGCCTGGGCAGGTTAAGCAAATTGTTGATTGCCATAGGGAAGTGATGGAAAAATACAACTATCCTATACCTGATATGGTGGGTAAATAATTGAAAGAAAAAAGGAAATTCACGTTAATCTTTAATCTTTTCTTTTTAACTTTATCCAACTATACATACTATAATGAACAAAGAAAACCTTAACCTTGCTCCTAAACAAAAACAAGTTTGGAAAAAACCTGATTTTTATATTTTAGACTCTGGTAATATAAATGGCGGTACACATGTAAATGTACATGAAAGGTCTGTAGTTAGTAGCCATAAAGTTGTAAATCCAACAAGTTCTGGCGGTCCTGGGTTTTCAACTTCTTATAGGTTTCATCATGGGGGAACTCCAAAAACTTATACCGGCCGTGCTCACCCTAAAAGTTTCTATAATTCGTAAAACTCCGCCCCGCACTGTCACAGCTACCCCAATTGTGGTTTGAGCAAGTTTACTAATCTAAAAGCTGCCGCAAATATACTGCGAAAGCCAAAAGCGCAGTTTATTATGCCAATACCAGTATGTTAATTTCCTTCCTTAGCAGCCAGCCGCTTAGCCTTTGCCACTCTCTCTAACTCGTTATTTTTTTGGATATTTTTCCAAAAATCGCGCACTAAAAAGTATTTATCGCCATAGGTTACAAATATCTCTTCGTCCTTTTCTATTCTGCGGTGGGCCTTTATAGTAAAGACTTCGGTTTTAAAATTTAAAATTTGTTTGGTATTGGGTGCATCAGCATGATTATATATTGAGCCTAACCCCAGGGCCAGGTATTGAAATGCGCCATGCATACGGCATTCAACACAAGTACATCCACGGTTAGCCCAGGCATAATCTTTTATAGTTGGGTCTGTTGGGTAAACAGCTCTCCATTGCATTTTTAACAATTTACAGTCTTCAATAAATTCACCCTCTTCAATTGCTTCTTTAGCAAACACACCATAACCATGTATTGGCGATTTGCGCGCCTCAATTTTAGGCGAATGACCCTTGATAGCATCGGGAAGTTCAAGTTGTGGCCTGCAAAGCGTAGTATCATCTTTATTTAAAAGCTGTTCAGCATCTTTGGCAAACACCACATCATCGTCACTAAAAACCAGTCGCCTGTTTTTAAGCTCGGGGTGGGCTTCTAATAATTTTGCCAGATCGTTTTTTAAAGATTCGTCCATTTTTAACTTTTATATTTCGCCCTTGGCGTGTTTTTCTAACCACCTGAAGATAGTTAAATTCATTCTTTTTTCTTCTAAAGCTGCAGGTTTAATAAACGGGTTGCCTTCAAGCGTTCTAAACATCTCGTCAACTAACGCCCTTGATCGTTCTTGTTTTGCCTTTATTACAGCTTCATCAGTAATTGGTTCCCTGTAGGGCGCCATTCCGCCACGTTTATCATCGCGTTCTAAAACCTCTGCCGGCATATATTTACTTAATGCCTTCCGGTAAGCCGTGCGGTATAATGTCCCTTCATACTTTAAATAATTGGGCATTGAAAGGTAATATTGCACTAATCTTATATCCGCCATCGGGAAACGCGGCTCAAAGCCAAAGTACAAGCCATTCCGGGTTTCGCTTTCCATGCGGGCCGGTAAATGATAACGTAAAAAACGTTGCTTTTGGTAATGCCTGTAACTTTTAAACTGATCAATAACCAACGGGTGCAGCCAGCTTATATCTCCTTTTAGCGTAATGGCTTTGGCAGGGATGTTAAAGATCTTTAAAGCTGTTTTAATATGTTTATTATATAAGCCAAGCTTGTTTTTTAACAGGTGCAACTTATACCTAATGCTATGCGGAACAAGCGGATCAAGCTTATGAAAGCCGGGAAATTTACGTTTGGCAAACAGGTATTTAAAGTATTGTTTTTTGTCCAGGTAATCTAAATAATAATACTTGCCGCGGTAAGTAACCATTTCATCTCCGGGGAAACCAGAAAGCAGCGTACGTATTCCTTCTTTTTTTGCTGCTTCGCGGATGGGTATTTGCCAATGCTGCTGCCAGCTATCAAGGCCCGAGTTTACGTCCAGCATAAAATCAATATCTGAAAAAACATGTTCGGGAGGGGCCGAAACAGTATAAACAGCCTTTTCGATATGGTTAAAGTTGATTACAGCATCTATCCAGGTGCGTTCACTTTGTTTTAGTTGCTCCTCATCGGTAACATGCGGGGGTATGGTGTTTGATATCGTAATTAAACTACGCTCTTCTTCTTTTAAAAGATGAGATGCCACACCGGTAATGCCTGATGAATCCATGCCTCCGCTCAGTTCAACTGCTATGGGATAGGCAGTGCGTAACCGGCATTTAACGGCCGTTTCAAAATGCCGCAGCAAAGTGTCATAATATTCTTGCCGGGTATCAAATTTAATTTCATTATCCGCGTCAAGCTGCCAATACTGTTGTAATACCGGTATTTTATTTTCGGAATCTACAGTAAGCGTATGTGCAGGTGCCAGCCGATGTATGTGTTTATATAAAGTAGTATCTACCTTTTGTTCCGAGGTTTGGAACATCATGTTGTATAAAAACTGGATATTAATGGCTTTGTCAACTTCAGGCAGGACAAGTAGCCCCTTTATTTCAGATGCGAAGGCAAAACAATTATCGTCCCGGTAATAAAAAAAGGGTTTAACACCCATTTGGTCGCGGGCGCAAAAAAGCTGTTGGGTTTTGTCATTCCAAATAGCAAAGGCAAAATCGCCAATAAGGTGCTTTACGCAATCTCCGGCATATTTTTCATATAGCAACAGTATTAAGCTGCTATCAGGTAATTGCTTTTCTTCAGATGAAGTTAAATCTAAAAGCAAAAACAATTCATCACGATTATCAATCCGTGCATCAGCGGTAATAGCTAACCCGCTTTCAGTTTTATAAAAAGGTAGTGTTTCGTTTAACGATTCGGGCGTGTTATAAAGCATTAAATGACCCAGGCCAACGGCGTTATTGGTCCAAACTCCGGTAGCATCAGTGCTCCAATGGTTAAGTTTATCTTGTATTAATGAAAGGTTGTTTGGGGAGATAACACCTCCGTTAAGATCTAACTTACCATATATACTACTCATTGCTGTAAATGTAATAAAAGTATAAGTTTGAAGCGGTTATTTATTAAATCTGTGTATTATCATATTATTGATTTATTTTAGAACCAAAATGATAAGCGCCGAAAATTTTAAAGAAAAAGGTTTTATGATGGTGAGGGGATTGGCCGATACCACCTCACAGTATACGTTTATTAATAAACTGATTGATTTAGGAAAAGGGCGAAATGACAAACAGGTACCGGGTGCCGTCGGGTTTTACAAAAACCCATTGTTTGAGAAATTATTAGAAAACCTGCTTCCGGTTGTAGAGCAACATACCGGTTATTCATTATATAAAACTTACAGCTATGCCCGTAAATATAATACAGGCGATGAACTTACACGGCATGTTGACAGACCCGCCTGCGAGGTTACCGTAAGCTTATGTTTGGGTAATGATGATAAACCCTGGCCCATATACGTGCGTGATAAAGATAAAAATAAACATTGCTTTGAGATGCACGCCGGCGATGCGGTGATATTTAAGGGTGTTGAGTTGGTGCACTGGCGCGAACCCAATATATTTGGCCCCTGCGCTAACGTTTTTTTACATTATGTAGATCAGCAGGGCCCATATACCGACCAAAAAGACGACCGGGGGAATACCAAAGGGCATTATTGATCGGCCGGTACGGTCTCTTCCTCCTCCATTTTTTTCCATATCCAGCCATTTAAAGTAAAACGGCCATGCTCAAACTGCCCACCGGGGCAATTTACCGGGTGCACCGCGTGCATTAAGGATGAATTAAAGAAAACAATAGAGTTATTATGCGGCTCGACAATTAGCGGCTTGGGTTTGTTATGTAAAAATAACAGTTGCCCGCCGGTAAACTCGCGCGGTATGGAGTGGAAATAATATACAAAGGTTATTACCCGGTTTTTTGAAGGGCCACTACCATTATCAATATGGGGCTTATAAAACTCGCCGTGGTTATGGCTGGTAAGGTGCATTTCGATATGGCCAAACTCAAACGGCTCTATATTTAATTGTTGTGCTATATCAGGTACCTGTCCTTTTATTTTCTTTGCAAGCAATTTATAATAATCTTTAAAGTATATGGGAAGTAACGAGTTGGAGTGCCTCCATTTTTCGTTTACCATGCCCTTGCCATCTTTACCAACAGTTTGGGTATGCTCAAACGCTGCCTTTTGCAGCAAAGCATGCGCATAAAGTTCGGCGTTATTTTCGGGCTCTAAAAAATCATTTAAAATAAGGCAGGAGTTATTTTCCATCGGGCAGGATATTAGCTTATTAGGAAAAAAAGGCGTTTACATGAAACTGGGTAAGATCCATATTGCCTGATATAATGCTATTGTTGGGGGTTTTTAACCAGGCATGGCCCTCATATTTCTCCCCGTTTTTTTTAAACCCGATGTATAAAGTGCTTGGAATATTGCGGCGGCGCAGCAATATTTTACCGGTAAGCGCAAGGGTATAACATTCGGTTTTCCAAAAGGCGTACTTATCGCATAGCTTTAAGGTATGGTAGGTTTTTTTTATTTCTGATAATTGCTGGGGCGTAAGCTCAACGTCAGGCAGTATATTGGTTTTACCCAACCAACCCATCACTTTTTTAAAGGGTAAAAAACTTAGCGTAAAACGTACCCAGGCCGACGTAGCCAATGCCTCGAAAAACAGCATCCTGTTTGCGCCTGGCATATTAAGGGCTGTTTTTATTTTGCGCAAAAGTTTCATTTTTAATTAGCCGTTAACAACTATCATATCCTGTTTAAGCATGCGCTGCAAAAAGGTATTTATTTCTGTTTTTAACTCTTCAGCATCAACATCATACATCGCGCCAACTTCAGCTATTAGTTGGTCAATGCGCATAGGCTCAGTAAGCAGGTTCCATATATCGCTTCCTACGCTGTTAATGCCAATATAATCGCCGTTATCAGTGTTCATCATTACAATTTCTTCGCCCAGAGCGCTGGCTAAAAATTTAGCCTCGTTTCGCTGTATCACTGATGTTTCGGTTATTTCCTGGCTTGTGCTCATTTTGATTGAATAGAATACAATATTAGTATTTATTTTGATACTTTAGGCGTGATTTATAGTGCTATTATTAATACGATAAGCCCATGCCGACAAATGACGTTAACCAAAACCTGTTTGCACAAATAACTAAAGTAACGCGTGCGCAACGGGAGGCGTTTAACAACAACAAGGCATTTACCCTGTGGTTTACGGGGCTATCGTCATCAGGCAAGTCGACTATAGCTGCTGAACTGGAAGCCCGCGTTTTTAACGCCGGATACCGCACCTATATTTTAGATGGAGATAATACCCGCCTGGGTGTAAACAGCGACTTATCATTCTCGGTAAAGGACCGTTCTGAAAATATCCGCAGGGTGGCACAAATAAGCAAACTTTTTAATGATGCCGGAATTATTGTGATCGCTTCGTTTATATCGCCCTTTAGAAATGATCGCGATGCCGCACGTACTATTATTGGAGACGACAGTTTTATAGAGGTTTTTATTGATTCGAGCCTTGAGGTTTGTAAAATGCGCGACCCAAAGGGCTTGTACAAACAGGCGCTCGCCGGAAAAATTAAAGATTTTACAGGTATAGGCAGCCCCTATGAAGCACCCGCTTCGCCTGATATCCATTTACATACCGATGTAACCTCGCCCGACGAATGTGTTAAAACCATAATTGACTGGCTTAACAACGCCAACCGATATAAATTATAGAAAGCCGTCTGTTTTAGTGCCAAACAATAGCATCTGCCGGTTGTAGTAGTTGGGAGCCAATTAAGATCTTATCTTTTGGGGATAGTGGCACCTTGTAAGGTTTTGGCGAATAGTTTACGCCAACCCAAAAGCCATCGCGCCATTCAAGTATCACGCCGTCCGGTAAATTACGCACCGCAATGCCTGCACGCTGATATACTTTTTGTAATACCGCTTTTTCTAAACTACCGTCATCAGTATCCGGGCCAACATACGTCACGGTGCCTTTACCCAGCTTGCGCGACATTACAGCCGCTCTGCCTGCATAATATTGATTAGTATAGGTTGCCCAAACTTCTGTCCCGGCATCCGGGGTAATAATGTCGGCCCAGTTGTTCCATTTATAACTTTGCATATTCATTTTTATAGCGCCAAATACAGTATCTGGTAATAAATCATAAAAAGATATCTTGCCGCCTATCAATTTGTAAATAGGTTCTGCAAACTTCATCTCCCATAATTTGGCGTTCCTGTTTTTTTGGCCGGTACGGGTGGTAATTACCAAATGGCCGCCATTTTCAACATACTTGGTCCAGCGTGCTACCAATTCTGCATCCAGCAACTGGTAAGATGGCGCTACCATAACCGGATATTTAGAAAAATCCTTATCCTCTGTAATAACATCTACCGGCGCGCCTAATTGTTTAAGCGCGTTGTAGTAATGCATCATGTGTTTTTCAAAGCTCCATTGGTTGCTTTGCGGCTGGTTGTCCTCTTCCCATCTATTATCCGGGTTATAAAGCAATGCCGTTAAGCGTGCCGCATGCTCTTTAGGCATCTGCGCATTTGGGTTATAAAATTTTTTAAGGCTCTTCAGTTCTTTTATCACCTTAATATATTCCAGTCCACTGGTACTTGGTGTCACGCCATCGGGGCCAATAATACCGTAATGGTATTGTTCGCCGCCAATTAAGGGTTGTTTAAAGCGATAGTTGCACACAAATTTGTTGCCGCCGGCAAAAGCATGCCATATCCACATACGCACCACGCCTGGCATGGGTTGGGGGTTAAACTTACCCCAATTAACCTGGCCGGGTTGTAATTCCATTACCCCCGTTGTACCGTTGATTGATCTGAACAGATCATTTGAAAAAGCTATACTGGTTGATGAGCCCATGCGGAAACCTTGCGGCCCTATACCTTTATCGTACCCCGCAACAAGGTATTTGGTATAGGTATTAAAATCCAGACTGGTAATTTTTGTTGGATCAACCGGCGGCTCGCCGGGCATAAGGTTGGTTGTTATCCATTGCTCGGGAGCAATGTACTTGCGCAATATTTTGTATTGCAGGGCCAAAAAGTCGTTCACTTCATCATTACTGAATCTTTTAAAATCAAGCACGGCGCTTGGGTTGGGTTGTGCTATTAATTCTTTACCGTTGGGGATACGCACCTGGTCAAAATCAGTATAAACAAGGCTCCAAAAAGCTGTGCCCCATGTTTTGTTCAGATTATCTATAGTACCATATTTTGCTTTGAGCCATCTACGAAAACTGACCTGAGCAGCCGGGCTATAATCATACTGGCCATAGTGCGATGGCTCATTATCCAACTGCCAGCCCCATATGCGTTTGTCGTTAGCAAAATGCTTAGCCACAGCCTCAACCATTTTACTTACATACTGCCGATACACCGGGCTTGACCATGATATTTGCTGCCTTGACCCATGTTGCATGGTGATGCCCAAGTCGTTTACCATTAATATTTCGGGATGCTTTTCTGCGAGCCAGGCGGGCGGGGTTGGGCTTGATGTGCACATAATGACTTTGATACCGTTTGATCTGGCCAGGTCTATTGCTTCATCTATCCACTTAAAGTCAAACTTGGCCTCCTGGGGTTCAATAAAGGCCCAGGCAAATTCGCCAAAGTGGGTAAAATCAAACCCTACTTCGGCCATCTTTTTCAAATCGCGCGCCCAATATTCATGTGGCCATTGCTCAGGGTAGTAATACGAACCAATGGGCATCAGGTCGCTTTTGTTGAAAAAATCTTTCGTTTGGGCCTGGCACATACCAACCGAAAAAAGCAGCAGGGTAGCCAAAAAACAGTTTCTTTTTACGCTCATTATTTATTGATTTTGTGGGGCGATCATTTGCATCACCTGAACATGGCTGATCCTCAGTCAAAATTTAGGTGTTCTAATTTATAATATATTTAGCTGAATAGCACAACGATGTCAAAATTTATAATCGGCCACACCGGGCTGATTATCTACAAATATGGCATAAAAGGACAGCCCGGGCACCGCCGTTTACTTGAGTTCTTGATACGTTTGTGTTTAGCGGATTAATAATATTATATTAGTCCATATGCCGGCTGTTGAATGGCAAAGGGCGTAATAATCGCTCTTTTTTAAAAAATCACCCTAAAGTATGACTAAAAGGACAATCCATTAATTCAATTTTGAGCACGATTTAAACTTTAAACAACAGACAAAATGAAAAAGACAATTTGGGTTTGCGGATTAATAGCCGGTATTATAAGCGTTACTTGGGGAGTGCTTTGCGAAGGACTGTTGAGCGATAGTCTGAGCCTTAACACCCGCATGATTTTTGGGTATGCTACAATGATATTGGGCTTTTCGCTAATTTTTGTAGGCATTAAAAATTATAGGGATATTAACAATGGCCAAATTACTTTTGGTAGAGCGTTGGGTATTGGCCTTTTGATAACGCTTGTGGCTTCAACTGTATACGTTGTGATTTGGATGATAGACTTCAAATATTTCGTTCCCGATTTTGGCGAAAAATACCAGGCCCAGGCAATAGCCGAAATGAAAGCAAGCGGAGTAAGCGCTGCTGAAATACAAAAGCAATCAACCGAAATGGCAGCTACGATGGCGACGTATAAAAACAACGCTTTGTTTAGAGCGATGTTTACCTACCTGGAAATTGCGCCGGTTGGCATAGTGATATCATTGATAGCCGCGCTTATACTTAAAAGGAAACCTAAACCAACTACAGTAAACGCATAATACAATAGAACTGATTAAATATGAAAAAAGTAACAGGCCTGGGCGGCGTATTTTTTAAATGCAAAGACCCGAAAAACATGAATAATTGGTATGTTAAGAACCTGGGATTGCCTGTCGGCGAATACGGGACCACATTTGAATGGCGGCATGACGATGATCCGTCAAAACAAGGATCTACATCCTGGTGTACATTTCCACAGGATACCAAATATTTCAATCCGTCAGAAAAACCTTTTATGATCAATTACCGGGTAGAAAACCTGGTTGCCCTGGTTGACGAATTGAAAAAGGAAAACGTGACTATAGTTGATGAAATAGCCGAATACGACTACGGCAAATTTATACACATATTGGACCCGGAAGGCAATATCATTGAGCTTTGGGAGCCGAAGGGCGAGTAAAAAAAAGCGATGGGCTTCAAACCCATCGCTATAATTATAATATTGCTTTTTTATTAATCTAAATACGATACCAGCACCCGGCTACTTCTGCTTTCACGAAGTCTTGCCAATGCCCTATCTTTGATTTGTCTTACCCGTTCGCGGGTAAGGTGGTACATTTCCCCAATTTCTTCGAGGCTGTGAGCCTGTTGATTTCCCAGACCAAAAAACAAGGATAATATTGTTCTTTCTTTTTCAGGGAGTACGCGCATGCTGTTTGAAACTTCAATACTTAATGATTCGTTCATCATTTCCTTATCCGTTCCGGGTTCAGAGCTATGCAGCACATCCAGCAACGTATTGTCTTCCTCGGCTGAAAAAGGCGTATCGTAGGACAGGTGCTTGCCCGAATTAGCTAACGAATTGGTCACTTTTTCAACTGTTATTTCCAGATCGTCTGCCAGTTCCTCGGGTGTTGGTTGCCTTTCATATACTTGTTCCAACCTTGAAGCCGCTTTAGAGATTTTTGATAGATCGCCCACCTTGTTCAATGGCAACCGCACCATACGCGACTGCTCACCAATAGCTGACAAAATAGACTGACGGATCCACCAAACCGCGTAAGAAATAAATTTAAAACCCTTCGTTTCATCAAAACGTTTCGCCGCTTTAACAAGGCCGACGTTGCCTTCATTTATCAGGTCGCCGAGCGTAAGGCCCGAGCTTTGGTACTGTTTTGCAACAGACACAACAAACCGCAGGTTTGCAGTTGTTAGTCTTTCCAGCGCAGCCTGGTCGCCCTCCCTGATCTTTTGTGTAAGCGTCACTTCTTCCTGCGGCGTAATCATCGGGATCTTTGCAATGTCTGACAAATATTGATTTAACGACGCCGTTTCACGATTAGTGATCGACTCACTTATTTTAAGCTGTCTCATTTATAATTTTTTTTTAATGAATGATAAAGATTCGGTGCCTTAAAATGCGCGATGAGCAGAATAACTCTCCAGGAGATTTGCAGCGAAGTTGCTGGTGCTTGCGGAAGAAAGGAGTTGTAAAAATCTTTAACATACAAAGATAACCACGAAAGTGAAAAATAGTGTTAACTGGATGTCAAGAAGTTTGCGGCGCTTAAATTTAAGTTAGGTTTATTACCTAACCTTCTTACAAACAGCTGTGTTTTTGGCATTGGCCTTTTCACAATAAAGGAAAATACTGTTATTACAAATAATAGTATTATAAGTCTGTCACGGAGCAACTTAGCTTTGATATAGTACCATCAAACCCAAATAAACTTAATCAATATACATGAAAAACGTTTTATTGATCTGCGCAGCGCTTTTTATCAGCCTTAATATCCTTGCTCAGGCGCCTCAGCGTGTAGAAGGCTTTGACACTGTTATTTACCACAACAACGGTAATCGATCGTTAACCACTATCGACTACCGGGGCAAGACCCTCGGGTACATGAGCCCCGCCTGGTGGACAACCGATAAGGTAAAGAAAAACCTGTTGTCGTGGCGTACCGGCGTAGTGCCGCAAAAGCAAACCACAACCTTTTATTTTATAGGTGCCAGCGCGCCAACCCCGGCCGAAATTTCGCGCGGGCCGTTTGTAAAGCTTAGTGTTAACGGCAGGTATGCGCTTACCTTTTCCATCGGTATCCTGCGCGACTTTACCTGGAAAGAGGGCGATTTTGAATTGAGGTACACATCTAAACGGGTAGAGTTTCCTTATTTTGGGTCGATGCGCGAGTTTCATTTGGATGGCAACAGCGGCTTATACCAGTTAACGGTACCTGCCGATGTTGTTGAAGCGGGCAAGCCTGCCGAGATTAAAGTAGAGATGGTGCCCTTTAGCCGCTGGGAAAATGGTTGGTTCATGGTAAAACGGTATAAGGACGTGCTGAAACAGCAAACCATTGAAAGCCAGGCAGGCGAGATAGCAACGATGCGAAACGACATTGCTGTATTGAACGAGCAGACACACATTTTGGCCACACAGCTATACAGCAAAATGCTGGGTACGGATAAGTTTGAGCACGAAATAATATATACTAATGGTTATCGCCATTTGCACCCTGCGGATATGATCAAACTGCAAAACGGCGACCTGTTGTTAATGTCGCGTGAAGGCACTGAACATATAGCCAATGATGGCGATGTGTTTATGCTGCGGTCGACCGACAATGGCAAAACCTGGGGAGAAAAGCAATGGATAGGCGCTATTAAGGACCTTGACGAGCGCGAAGGAACCGGCATCCAACTAAAGGACGGCACCATTGTGGTTGCTGTTTTCTTTAACGATCTGTATTTACCCGACGGCCAGTATAACTCCTGGAAACCGCAGGAAAAGTTAGCCCCACGCACCGACAGGCCTCGTCTGGGCACTTACACCATTACCTCGAAGGATAACGGGCGCACATGGTCTAAACCAAATTACCTTGATATTAAAGGCATGCCGGTAAATGGCCTGGAGGGCCCGACGGATGCCCCTATTGAAATGCCCGACGGATCAATAATGATGGGCGAGATAGGTTACAGTATAAACGGTGACCCTAAAAATATAGGGGCAATTATGTTGCGATCGGTGGATAAAGGCAAAACCTGGAAATATGTGTCGACTATAGCCGATGACCCCGGCGGTAAATTGGGTAATTTTGTGGAACCGGGTATTGTGCGTACCAAAACCGGGCGCATTATTGCCGGCCTGCGTAACCATGCCGAAGACAATGCCATCTGGATGACCTACTCTGACGACGACGGCAAAACATGGGTGCCTAAATGGAAAACGGATATGATAGGCCACCCTGTGGATCTGATCCAATTAAAAGACGGCCGGATAATGGCCAGCTATGGCATGCGCCAGGTACACACCAAGCCCGGAGGCATCCGCGCCTGCTTTAGCAGCGATAACGGCAAAACCTGGGATATCAATACCGAAGTGGTGATCCGTAATGATTTTATTAATGTTGACGTGGGCTACCCCGAATCGATGGAGATGCCCGACGGCCGCATTTTCACGGCTTACTATTTTAACCTGTTTGCCAAGTATTTTATTGGAGGGACGTATTGGAAGCCGTGATAGCTAAACTACCGCTCCTTCATCGGCAGCTGTTTAATCTCAATATTCCTGAAATCTACCGGCTGGCCTTCGCTTTGCAGGGCAATATAACCACTGCTTAATAATGTGCCGTCCACTTTGTATTTAGGGTCGTAGCCAGTTGCTACACCGCCGCCAATGGTGGGTTTTGAGTATTGCAGCACGGTATCGCCGTTAATAATATGCGTAATTAGTTTACTGCCCAAAACAATCAGCTCGCCTTTTACCCATTGGTCGCCGTCATAAGTTTTTGAGGTAGAGTTAATACAATGATCGGGCGATACCCGGCCTTTATAAACAACATCAGTCCCCGGCGAACACATATTGCCCGTTGGCCTTGGTTTGCCATCGCCAAGGCCTCCCAACAGCTGCATTTCGATAGAGATTGGCCAGTCCTGGTTTTTTAGCATTGTGCTCGGGTCCTGCGAGTGGAACATCACCCCGCTATTAAGCAACGTATAGCTGGGCGCGCCTTGCTGCTGTTTACCAACAAAACGATACTCGAACCGTAAATGGAAGTAAGAAAAAGGTGTTTTATAATATAAGTGGCCAAACTGGTCGTTAAATTTACCGTACTGGTCATACCTGATCTTAATGATACCATCCTCAACCCTAAAGGTATTGCCAAAGTTTTCGCCTGTTTCGTGATGATTGATCTTAACGGTCCAATCGTTGATGTCTTTGCCATTAAAAAGTGTCTTCCAGCCTTTGTCGGTGTTGGTGCCGCTTAGTTGTTTGGCGCCGCTGCAACCTAAGATAAGGCAGCTGGCTAAAATTAAAATATAGCGGGTTTTGGTAATTGAAGATAGGTTCATGTTTATTGATTTGGTTGGCTAAATGTAATTATTGGTATTGGTGATTACAACAGCAACCGGTTTCAGGGATGCTTATAGCTGAATGACTGCAGATAATAGGTAATATTTACTATACTTAATAAAGGATAGTCTTCCTTTTATATGAAAATATATACATTTACTTGTAAAGCACCCGATTCATGTCTAAGTCGTTTTTGGTTAAAATTAAGTTAATCATTCTTTCTCTTTTTATTTGCTCTGAGTTAAAAGCCCAGGATGGCCAAATAAAGCAGGCATTTGATTTTCCGACGAAAGAGATCTATGACCTGCATGTAGACAAACATGGCTTTTTATGGATAGCCAGCGATTATGGAGTGGCCCGCTACGATGGTATTAACACGGTTCATTTTAGCAGCCCGCTTCAAATCTCGTTAGGGTGCGCCAATTTATTGGAAGACAGCTACGGCCGCATCTGGTTCAATAACTTTAACGGGCAGATTTTTTATATCGACCATGAAACGGTAACCCTGGTAGAAAACTATAATTATAAAAGCGAGAGTGGGTATCCCAGGTTGGCCATGTTTCACAACCAACTGTTGGCAACATCAGATAAAGGCCTGTTTGTGCTGAACACTCAAAATTTAACAAGTAAATATATCGGCAATAATACCTTTACTTCAAGCCTGGCGGTATTGAAGGATCGCGTATTGGTTCACGGGGATAAACAATGGTATTTGTATAAAGAGGCCATAGGGTTAAAACAGATAACCTATAGCGGCGACGAGGAGGTACGGGGGAATACCTACGCTGTAGCCACGAACACCTATAACGATACCGTGTACCTGATGTCTAATCCATCAGGTATAGTTAAAAAGCTGCTGGTGCAAAATGATACTGTAAAAGAATACCAGCAAATAAAGTTTAACAGTTTTATAAACACGCTCGCTATAACACCCCATAATCAATGGGTAAACACTACCGATTGCAGTTACTCATTAAAAACCGGCGAAAAAATAAAGGGGTATAACCTGTCTGATATCGTTACCGATTTTGAAGGCAATAAATGGTTCAGCAGTTTGTACTATGGGCTGTTGATCCAGCAAAAAAAAGATATCACCAGTAAAACTGTAATACCCGGTTTAGACAGCGGCGACATTGCCGTAAGTATTAAAAGCTACAAAAACCAATTATTGATGGGCACCCAAAAGGGCTTCCTTATGTTGTATGATCCGGCTTCAAAACAAACAGTCTTTAAGATCAGGATGTCGCCCGCCCCGGGCTCAATTTATAATATCAATCCAATAGGTCAGGACGAATATATTGTGCCCGGCTCTTTGGCTACCTATAGGATAAATATACCGGACAAAAAGATTACCGAGCTGGTTAGTATTAAAACGGTTAAGCAGGTATGTTATGATGATAAAGCCATTTACATAGCATCGTCAAGCGGCTTATATATTATACCCAATGCAAAGTCGGATGTGTTAAACAAACAGATCATGAACGCAACCGGCAATGTATTTAAATACAGCCCGGCCGATAATTATTTTTACCTACGCGTGCGGAGCCGGGCAATTGCCTATTTCCCGGACCAGGCCGCCTTGTTTGTTACCTTGAAAAACAAGCTGTTTAAAATCGACAAAAAAGGCATGACCCCGTTTTTGTTTAACAACAACGAGGTGTACGCCGCGTCGTTAGCTTACATTGATCACCGGTTGTACATCGGCACCATAAGCAACGGTATGTTGATAGTCAAAAAAAATAATGTCAATCGCATTTCTGTTCAAAATGGTCTGTTTTCAAAATCGATATTCAAAATCAAACCGGTCGATAAAAATTTATGGATAGTTGGATCAGGGCCTTTACAGGTGTTTAATACGCAAAAAATGGCATTGGTTAACAATTATGAGTTTCCCGACCGTAACGCGTCGCAAGTGTTTGATCTTGACGGCGTAGGCGGGACGATTTATTTAGCTACATCGTCAGGGTTGGATAATTTCCCGCTGGTAAAAAACCCTGTTGATAAGAGACTGAAAAATTACCTCTTATATATTAAAGTAAACAATAAGACGATAAGCGAAAACATCAGCCGGAAATTATCCTATTCAGAAAACAACGTGCTGTTTAACATAGGCGTACCGGCTTATTTAAAAGCCAAAGACATTTACATAAAATATAGCCTGGCAACAAAAACTGATACCACCTGGTTAACTGCCGAGCCCGGCGAACGGACCATCCGGTTCTCGTCCTTAATGCCCGGAACGTATACCTTCAAAGCCATAGCCATTGATCCCCGCCTGGGCATGGCCGATACGATGATAAAATATAATTTCACCATAGCCGAACCCTGGTGGGGCGGCATTGGGTTTAAAGCAATATTGGGTCTGGTGTTTGTGCTGATCATTTTTTTTGGATATGTAGCGATGCTGCGTAAACGGTTATCATTAAAAAAAGAATTTGATACCCAACAGCAATTGATATTAGCCGAACGACAAAGAATAAGCGCCGAAATGCACGACGATATCGGGTCGGGTGTATTTGCAATTCATTCGTTTGCCCATACGGCCGCCAAAAAAGAAAATGCAAGCCCCGAGATAGATGAGATAGAAAACATGGTAACAGACCTGTCTGTTAAAATACGCGACGTTATCTGGAGCACCAATGTGGGTTATGACAACCTGGAGAACTTGTTTTATTACACCTATTTACAGATCAATAAACTATTTGAACACTCCGAAATAGATCTTGCCTACGAGTTGCCCGAAGATATTATTGATCTGAAAATTACCGGGTTAAGCCGCAGAAATATCTACCTGTTGGTTAAAGAATTGGTGCACAATGCCATCAAACACTCAAAAGCAAGCACCATCGGGGTAAAAATGTTTGCAGATGAGCAAACGCTCTATATCGCTGTTAATGATAACGGCGTAGGCATAAATCCTGATAAAGCCCGGCCAAACGGCATGGGGCTTGGGAATATCCAGTCAAGGGTTGAAAAATTTAATGGTACCCTTTCGATAGAAAATAACCAGGGCGCCCATATTAGTATTAAGATCCCTCTTAGTGCGTTGCAGGTTGTCGAATTTGACAAAAAGCTAAACAAATGGCAGCTGTTTATTACAAGGCTTTTACGGATTCCGACGGATGCGGAGGGGGATAAATAAGGCGATAGAGGGTCGATTTACCGTTTATTCTCCTTGTCCAGTATCGTAAACCTGGTTTGCAAGGTGTTCCCCTTACTGTCAACCAACGTTAGTGTATGATTACCCGGCAACGCATTTAAGGCCATTTGGTGCGAGTCGTGCGTGGTGCCGATGTATTGATCGTCGAGATGCCAGAATATTTTTGTGCCGGGCTGGCGGTGCGCCACATCGCAGATCATGCGGCCGCGTTTGCCGTCAATTTCAAGCGGGATATAGATCTTTGCACCGTCTTTAGGATAGATAACTTCCATCGGTACGCTTCGTTCCGTAGGCGCGCAATCGGCCCTGTATGGAGGTAGTACTTTATACTGGTAGTTTTTGCTTTTATAATAATACTCCATAGACGGCGGCAATATGAACCAGCTTTTATTAACGATCTGATCGGGCGGGGTGCAATCGCTGTTAACCTGCCATTTTTCGGTTTTATCCAAATGCACCAGTTGGTGGTAAGGGCAAACCGACGATTTTAACCCTGCCGCCGGGATCCACATCGCATCGGCATTGGTGCAATATTCGCCTGCACGATAACCGCTTTCATGGCAAACTTTTACCCGTACCATTTCGCCGGTGGGCATATCAAACCAGGCGCGGGTTACCGGCAGCAACCTAAAGATCTCGAACATGGCCGGAGCCGCGGTATTGATCCCTGTTAAGCCCGACCGGCCCTCGCCATTGGTATTGCCTACCCAAACACCAACCACATATTTAGGCGTTACCCCTATGGCCCAGCCATCCCTGAAACCAAAGCTGGTGCCGGTTTTCCAGGCTATGCGCTGGGTAGATGCAAACTGCTGCCAAAGCATTTCCTCGCCGGGGCGCATCACTTCTTCCATGGCCTGTAAGGTGTAATAAATTGATCCTGCATCAAGCAGGCCGGCTTTTTCAAGTTTGGGTGGGTCGGTTGCTGTATGTTGGTAAACGGGCGAATGGAAGTCAGCCGGATCATACTTGCCATTATAAGTTCGGTAATGATTAAGTACCCGCGCCATGTCGGCATAGGCACCGCTCAGTTCCCATAAAGTGTTTTCGCAGCCACCTAAAATTAAGGACAAGCCATAAAAATCAGCGGGTTGTTTATAAGTGGTTATGCCGATATTTTTCAGGAAATCGTAAAAGCGCTCGTACTTGTATTTTTGCAGCATTTTTACCGCGGGCACGTTTAATGATCGCGCCAGCGCCATAGAGGCCGGCACAGCGCCGTCGTATCCCAAGTCAAAATTCTCGGGATGATAGCCTGCTATCTGAGTGGGAATATCCGGCATTAAGGTATTGGGCAGTAAATAACCATCGTGCAACATAGACGCATATAGCAGCGGCTTAAGTGTGCTGCCCGGGCTGCGCGGAGCGCCTATCACATCTACATGGCTTTCCATCAGCGTATCCTCCGGGTGATTGATATTGCCTGCGTAAGCCAGGGCGGCGCCGGTTTGTACATCCAGTACAATAGCCGCGATGTTATTAATATGATTGCCTTTTAAAACGTTATGGTGGCGTTCTATAATATCATTTACCTGTTGCTGTAACTCGGAGCGGATGGTGGTTGTCAGGCGCGTAGGGCCCTGCTCCTCATTGCTTTTATAATCACTTTTAAACCGCTCTAACAAATGCGGCGATTGCTGGGGCAACGGCACCGGTTTATCAGGCATGGGTTCGAGCTTAGCCAGGGTGGCGGTACTTTTATCTATAATGCCACGCTCGTTTAATTTATCCAGTAACTGGTTTCGTTTTCTTAGCAGGATGAACCGGTTCTTGCCCGGGTGCACCAGCGAGGGCGAATTAGGGAGTACCGCCATCGCCGCCATCTCGCCCCATGATAGTTTATCTGGCCCCCTGCCAAAATACCGCCACGACGCAGCATCAATACCCACTACGTTACTACCAAACGGCGCATTGCTTGCATATAGGGCCAAAATCTCCTGCTTGCTGTAAGTAACTTCTAACCGTAGCGCCATAACCATCTCCAGCAGCTTATTTAAAAACGTGCGTTTATGGTTACTGGCAAGCCTTATTACCTGCATGGTTATGGTACTGCCGCCACTGGTAACACGCCCGCGTTTAAAGTTTTGGCGAATGGCCCGGCTAAAAGCTAACAGGTCGACACCGGGATGGTGCTCAAAGCGTTTATCTTCAAAGGTGATGATACATTGCTTGAATTTATAGGGCACGGCGGTATCATACGGAAAGCGCCACTGTCCATCGGCAGCGATAGCAGCGCCTAAAAGCTGGCCCTTATCATCGTCAATAATATAACTGGTGGGCTTGTTAAATAAATGCCGGGGGATAGAGAACCAAAATAGCAGCAACAGCACCAGGCTTACTGTTAGTACAATAAGCCTGCGCCGTGTTAACCATTCAATTTTTAGTTTGCCAACCTGCATTTACTTTACAATCTCTACCCACTGGCCCTTTTGTATAGCGTTTATAGACGAGTTATACATGGCCTCGCAATAAGCTGCCGGCAAATAATAGCGCCCCGTATAAGCGGCATTAAGCATTACATAATAAGTTACCGTTTGCAGCTCATCTATGGTAAAATAGGTGTTTACGCGGTCATCCCTTATATCCCGGTAATCTGATGGCGAGGATTTAAACACCTCGTCGTTATCCATTAACCGGGTATTTAAGATCTCCCATCCCGAAGGGAAGATCTGGGTTAACGCCATATTGTTATATGCTCCGCGATTGCCGGTATTTTTTAAGGTAACCTGTGCAATAAAGTCTGTGCCTTGCTTAATATGAGTGATATCGATTGGCTGGCCCTTAAGGGTGATGTATTCGACATTCATGGTCAGCAGTTCAGGGTGATTTTCTGTAGCTATTTCCTGCCCCGGTGCCGGTTGGCCTTGCTGGATCAGGCGCAGGTATAGCACATTATTGCCCTTGTTTTGGATAGAAACATTGCCACCATCGGCAGCTACAGGCATTTGCCAAAGGTATGAGTTTGAGTTTACCGCGCCTTTAGCGCCGCCTGCCTGGTAATTAAATATCAGCCTGCTGCCACCCTTGTTGTAGCCGCAATATTGGGCAATAGCCAACAGCGAATACGCCGTGGTTTGCGTGCTGTACCACTCGTCTGTTGCCAAATGTGCCGCAACAGTTTGCACCATTGCACTTGCCTTTTGCCGCTGGCCAAGCAGGGTAAGCGTTTCCAGTATCATGGCCTCGTCGCGCACATCAGACCCATAAGTGCCATACAGTTGGTTATAAGGTTTTATAGTGGTTGGTAAGCCGTTTATCATTTGCAAACCAACTTCGGGCTGGCCGGCAAGTTTGTAGGCAGCGGCCAATCGCCACCGTGCTTCAACGCTTATATATTTAAACTCCTTTAAGCGGTTCATGGCGCCCAGTTCGGGTGCATGGGCCAGTGCCAGCAGGTATAACCTATAGGCTTGTATCAGGTCCGCACCGTAAAAGCTGCGGGTATCCGGCGCCCAGTTTAACGCTTTTTGTTTTTGATATTGTTTCCAGCTATCAATAAATCCAACCGGAAGGGTATAGCCTTTGCTTTGTGCTGCCAACATAAAATGCCCTGCGTAGTTGGTGCCCCATTCATCAGGTTCGCCCTCGCCCGGCCAGTAGCTAAGGCCACCGCCGCGTACCTGGAACCCATTTAAGCGGGTAATGGCCAGTTTAATATTGCGTTGCGATTCGGCAAGTTGGCGAGCCGTAAGCTCCGTAACCTGGTTAAGGTACAACTGAGGGAAAGCTGAAGATGTAGTTTGCTCTACACAACCATGCGGATACTGAACCAAATAACCTAACCGTTTAGCCAGGTTTAAAGACGGTATGGCCGATAGCTCTAAATTGGCTTTATTACTGCCCGGCATGCCAGCTGCTGCATAAGTGGTGTTCCAAACCTCGCCGGGTTTTAGCTCCTTCATCAGGGTTTTTATTATCGGCGGATTTGGATTGCGGATATTCATTTCCACATCATAAGCCGCTGTTTCGTTACCGCTGCGGGCGATGATCTTTACTTTACCAACGCCTATAAAATTTTTCACGTCCAGGTCAAACATCACCAGCTGATCGCCCGGCTTAGTAAACGTTACAGACTTTTTAGCCGTACCGTTAATATTGCTGAACGCGTTTGATTGCACCTCGACACTCACCGTTTTAATGTTATTCTCCATGGCAAACACCGTAACCGGCAGGCGCACTTTTTCTAACGGCCCCAATACGCGCGGCAGGGTTGCCAGTATCATTAATGGTTTCTTAACCGCCATGGTTTTCTCGGCTGCGCCATAGCTGCCGTCGTGACCTGCAATTACCATGGCTTTTATCGACCCGATATATTGCGGCAAGGTAAACTTATGGGTTTTTCGTTCGCCGGCATTCAGGTGATACGGCCCCATAAACTTCACTACCGGTTTAAAGCGGTTAACTGATACGTTTTTATTGTTGCCTAATGATTCGTCGCCGCCAATACCCAGTATGCGTTCCAGCTCGCCGCCATAAGCGCCGATAACGAAATCAAACAGGTCCCAGGTTTTTACGCCCAGGGCCTCGCGGGCATAAAAGGCGCCATGCGGGTCGGGTGTTTTAAAGTTGGTCAGATCCAACAATCCCTCATCAACCAACGCCACGGTATAAGTCATTTCTTTACCCGATGCTTCTGATACGGTAATTGCCGATGTGCTTTCGGGGCGGATCTTATCCGGCAGGTTAATTACCGGTTTCAACAGCGTAGCCGGATCATTAACAATTAATGGGATAATGCCGTACATGCGTATCGGCAGATCATTAACCGTTTGCGAGTGATGCTGCAGCAGGGTAACGTTAACAAACACGTTTGGCGCCATGCTGCCTTCAACCTTAAACTTGTAGCGGGTTTGCCCGGCATGCGTATCAACCCAAACAGATTTAATGATCTTGCTGCCGCTTTCAAAGCTTATTAACGCGCGCCCATCGCTGCCGGTAGGTATGGTTAAGGTAGCTTCTTCGCCTACCTTGTAAGTTTTTTTGTCGGATGTAAAGGCAAGCATTGTCGCGTCGGTAGCGTTGCCTTCCTGCTGCCGCTCGGCCCAATCAACATAAACTATTTTACCGGTGGTATGCCCGGTTTGCGGGTCTTTAACCTTTATCAGGTAGCGGCCCCACTCATCCTGTTTAATATTTAAGTTCCACTTGCCCTTACCGTTCACTACATTAACATTGGCGGTTTGTACCAGCTTGTTGTACTGGTTCTGGGTAAAGTTGCTTAGCTCATCGCCGGTTTGGTCCCACCACCAGCGCCATTGCATTTTATAAAGCTCAACCTCTACATTACGGATGCCTTCTAAAGGCGCGCCGTTTACATCAACGTCAACAATATCAATAGGGTGATCCTGGTTAACACCCAGCGTGCCGCTATAACTGGCACCCGGCGGGGTTTTAATACCTACGTAGCCGTTGTAAACATTATAAGGCAAGGCCAGCTGCTGGATGCTGAAATTGCCGCCCGGCTCAAATACTTTTACGAGGAAGTTTGCGCGAAGCTGCCCGGGTGCCTGTTCTTCAACATTAATATTCGCGTTGATAGCTGCCGTGCCGTTCTCGTTTAAGCGGCCATCAAAAACGGTTTGTGTCTGGGTTTTAAATACCAGGCTCGGGTCATCAAAAGCATAGCCATCATAGCCTTTAAAATGGGTTGCTTGTTGCGACAGGAAGGCATCAACCTTTGCTTTTAAATTTTGCGCTGTACCACCAAAAAGCCATTGCGCGCTAAGCGACCCGTTACTGTTGTTGCCCCGGGTAAGCGCCGCCTGCCCGCCAAACGACAGGTCGAGCTTCAAACGGTTAGGCATAATGGTTTCTACCTTGATGTTTTTTTCGAAACTTGCACCGCCCACTTTTACTTTGGCCTGCCAGGTACCCGTTGGCGCGCCCAGAGAGGTAGCAGTATGGAAGCTATAAAAACCATCCTGCGAACCGGTGCGGGTAATGCGCCGCGATAGCTGCCCCGAAGGATTATAAAACTCGAAAGTCACGGGGTGGTCGGCCGGTAGCGTGTGCCCCTTATCTTCCAAAATAAATGAAACGAATATCGAATCGCCGGGGCGCCATACGCCACGCTCGCCATAAATAAATCCTTTTAGTCCGTTTTGGATCTGCTCGCCGCCAACATCAAATCGCGATAGCAATAATGAGCTGCCATCATCCAGCTTTAAATAACCACGCTCGCGGCCTTTTTTGGCAACCAGCAAATAGGGCTTGCGCTTTAAACTAAAATTGGCAAAGCCGTTGGCGTCCGACTGGGTTTTCAGTATCACCTGTTTCTGGTAATCCAACAACTCTAAAGTAACGTTAGGCATCGGCGCGGCATCCAAAATATTGGTTACGGCAACTAACATATTATTATCATTACCGCGCTTAACTATCAAGCCAATGTTTGAGGCGATGATATTGCGTGTTGCCCATTTCTCTTTCGAATAGTAGGAGTCGCTGCAAGGATTATCGCGCTCTTTCCACTCATAGCCTTTTGGATAATAAGCATTATATCTTGTCCAGAAATCATCATCCTCGTCAATAGTGCCTGACGAATAACTGTAATCACCGCCTTCTTCATCATCGCCGTCGGCACTGGCCGTTGTTTTTTCTTTGACTTTAGTTTGGCCGCCTGCTTTGCAGTTGTAGATAGAATAGGCCCGCCTGTAGCCAATTATTACGCGGTAAATGGCACCTGGTTCGGTGTGGAGTAAATGGTCGATATCCAGCATAAACCTGTTGGTTTTGTTCAGGTTTAAGGTTTTATCGGCATCAAGCCTGATGGTAGTTTGTACAACCGGCCTGGCCACCTGGCGCAAGTTATCTTCACCATTAAAATTATTGTTTTGCAAAAACTGTGGCACATTGTTTTCATAAACTTTAATGATACTGACATCAACCGCTTTTAAATTAGCCGCTTCAAACGCCATGGTTAGCTTGCCCGTGCCGGGTAGGATAACACCTTTACCGGGGATAGTGACTTTTGGCAGGCGGTTCTCAAAAAAGACATTAGCCAAAAACTGGGCAGTAATTTTTTTGCGGGTGATATCTTTAACGCCTTCATTTACAAAAGCGCTGTAGTTGCCCTCTAAATGATCTGGAGCATATAGTTTAACAAGGCTGCCGTCAATAGTGTAAGCCGGGTCGGCAAGAGGTGCGTTGCCGCCTTTAATGCCGATAAGGCCGTTTAATTCCTGCCCTATCATTATTGGGTTGGAAAACTGAACTTCGATGTATTGGTCCAGGTCCTGCACAGCACGGATGCCCAAGACTTTAAAATCGCCAATAGCCGGGATCTCCACATCTTCGGATCCTTTGCCTTCCATATCTAAAGGCGCGCCATCCCATTCAAGGTGAAGTTTTTGTGCGGCATTTGTGCGGGTTATATTGTCGATAGTAAAGGTGTGCGAGTTGGCGGCAGTATTATGCTTCCAGGTAATCAAAACCGGAGTAGGATAAGTTTTAACCAGCATTTTTTCAACTTTTGCCGGGTCCTCCCTATCCGCCATTTGGATCACGCCGGTTAGCTTCATATGGTCCACCGAGGTGCGGGTCGCGCTTTGCAGGCCGTTAATGGTAAAGGTATAGTCGGACTTAATGGTTTGAAAGTCGAACTTAAAAGTTGACAGGTCGCCGGGTACGTCGATTACTTTGCCCAGGTTAAATTCGGCGTCGTAATTTTTACCGGGCTTAAGGTCGCCTTCGGGTTTAAATTCGATGGTACGCTCATCTACCCAATAAGCCTTACCATCTATCGACGGCGAAAAATCAAACACGCTGCTGCTAACGGGCTCGTTTTTGGTATGGCCAATTTGCACGTCGCCGGCCAGCCTGATGCGGATAGTGCCGGTTTTTGAGATCATACCGGCCGTGTATGATTCAATATATTTATTAAACTCCGGGTTGTTTTCCTGTTTATTGCGCTGCCTGATAAACAGCCAGGCTCCTAAAATAAGGATCAATAATGTAGCACCCGCAGCAATTATTTGCTTACGGCGCGTTAGGTTTTGCAAAGCTATTATCATGGCAGAGAGAGGTTGTACTCAAATATACTTAGGAATTGACGGGATTTTAATATCCGCTCAAAAAATAATGGAGAATTAATATGAAGAGCGTGAATCGCTTTAAATATAAAAGCGGTTAAGGAGGCACCTCCGGAGCCTAAATCAAGCTTGTGTTTTTCTATAAACAGGGTGCTCCTTCGGAGCTTAGTTGCGGAGATGACTCCGGAGGAATCGCCTGTTTATAGATTTTATTAGTTTTTCCCGTTGGGCTCCGGCGGAGCCTCCTGTTCTGGGACCGTCATTAACTGTAAACGCCGTTAAGGAGGCACCTCCGGAGCCTGATTCAGGCTTATTGTTTCCTATAAACAGGGTGCTCCTCCGGAGCGTTAAAGTTCACTAAATCCCGGCTCCAGGGTAACTACGTGTTTATAGAAATCTAAAGATGACTCCGGAGGAGTCGCCTGTTTATAGATTTATTAGTTTTTCCCGTTGGGCTCCGGCGGAGCCTCCTGTTATAAAAGCGATTTCTTCGGTATAAAGGCCGGGCATTATATTTTAAAAACTATTCATAGATTTATAAAACCTTGAAAGAGATAACAGACATAGTAAACGCTTTTAACGAAGCCGATGGGCAAGGCAAAAAAACTGCCCTGGCTACGGTGGTTTTGGTTGAGGGTTCGGCGTACCGCCGGGCTGGTGCGCGCATGTTAATTACCGAAGACGGCCAACTAACGGGCGCCATAAGCGGCGGTTGTTTAGAGGGCGATGCGTTGAGAAAAGCCAGGCTGGTAATACTACAGCAGCAACCCATGCTGGTAACTTATGATACCACCGACGATGATGATGCAAAGTTAGGTGTAGGCTTAGGCTGTAACGGTATTATCCATATCCTGATAGAGCCAATTACCTGGCAAGCAAACAACCCCATAAACTTGTTAAAGGCAATAGTAAACAACCGCAAGCCGGCGGTGCTGGCAACGCTGTTTTCTGTCGATGACCGTAAAGCGCCGCAACCGGGCACTTACTTATGCCTTACCGAAACAGATCAACTAATAAACGGGATAGACGACGCCCCCTACCTTACAGCCTTGCAAAACGATGCGGAACAGGTTTTGAAAGCCCAACGATCAGCAAACAATACCTATACCGATGGCGTTGCTTATACCGCCTTTGTGGAGTATGTACAACCGGTTATCTCGCTGGTAGTGATCGGGGCGGGTAACGATGCCATCCCCCTGACCAAAATAGCCGCGGTACTGGGTTGGAACATCACCGTTATCGACGGCCGTAACAACTATGCCCTGCCGGAAAGGTTCCCGTCGGCAAATAAAGTGATAGTTGCCCGGCCGGAGCAGGTGTTGAGCCATATCGGACTAAACGAGTGGACAGCCTTTGTGCTGATGACCCACAATTATATTTATGAGCTAAGTTTGCTGAAAGAGTTGCTGCCATTGCCACTGTCCTACATCGGCATCCTCGGCCCCAAAAAGAAACTGGAGCGGATGCTGGCAGAGTTGCAAGACGCCGGCACCAAAATAACCCCCGGGCACCTGGACAAAATCTATGGCCCGACGGGACTGGATATCGGGTCGGAAGGAGCGGAAGAAATTGCCTTGTCGATAGTGGCCGAGATCAAGGCGGTGCTGTCTGCAAGAAATGGTTTATCACTTCGCAATAAATCTGCGGGAATTCACGCACACCAGGCAGAATAACATGCAAAAGCAGCGGATTAATGTATGTAAATGGTGGATTTTTACGGTTTTGTGCGTGTTTTTGCTTGCACCGCAAACCACCAAAGCGCAAACCGGGAAACGGGAATTTATCGAAGCTTTTTTGACTGATGTGATCAACGTAAATATAACCGGCGAAACGCTGATGAAAAAATACATGTGCGCTCCAAATAAAGATACCCAACAAGCGTTAGACCTTGAGTTATATCGCCTAAGGATGAAGATGCTCGGGCAGTCTAAAAAGGTCACCAACCATTTTGAGGCATACCTAAAGCCATATAGGGAACTTCCTGAAGAAGAGCAAGATATATTGATTGATGCTAAAGATAAAGATAATATTTTCAGCTTCAAAGGCGAGCAGGGCATTGCCGTTTTAATATTAATTAAGGATGGTAAGATCGCCTCTTTTACGATTGTGAAAAAGGGGAATACACGGGTTTTTACTACCTATTGCAACTAAGGATGACAGCATTAATTATACTCGCCGCAGGTGCTTCAAGCAGGTTAGGGTTTCCTAAACAGACCTTGTTGTATAAGGGACGCACCCTGTTAGAGATAGCTATCGAAGCAGGCCTGAAATCTAAATGCCGGCACATCACGGTAGTGTTAGGCGCTAACGCAGATAAGATAGAACCTGGCTTACAGGACTACCCCATCAACATCATTCACAATTCCGATTGGGAAACCGGTATGGCATCCTCCATTGCGTTAGCAATTAAGGAGACACAACAAGATATCAGTGTAAAACAGGCAGTCATCATGCTTTGCGACCAGCCCTTTGTTACCGGCCGGTTAATTGACAGCCTGCTTTACAAACAGCAGGAAACCGGTAAAAAGATCATTGCCTGCACCTATAATGATACCACGGGCGTGCCGGTGCTATTTAACCGCGCGCTGTTTGAAGAATTGACCACATTACAGGGCCAGGAAGGTGCCAAAAAGGTATTAAATGCCCACCCCGGTGACATGGCAACCATTCCTTTTGACAAAGGCGGGGTGGATATTGATACCGTGGCTGATTACGAGGAGTTGCTCAGAAACTCGTAGTTCGAAATTATTTAATGGCTTGCTTGTTTACTTCCTGCTGATAAAACTCCGGTTATAAATAGTTTAATTTGGTTGTAACTTACAACCAAAACAACACCATGGACCAACAACAACTATTCGTAAAAATGGCCGTCGACGGCTGGGAGCAGCAAATAAAATTCACCAATGATACCTTAGATAAGATATCTGACGAGCAGCTGCTTAATGAGATCTCGCCGGGCAAAAATCGTGGGATATATTTGCTCGGGCATTTAGTTGCCGTGCATGATTTAATGCTGCCGTTGCTTCGTTTTGAAGAAGCATCATATCCTGAACATGTACAACCCTTTATAAAAGCACCGGATAAAACCGTTGCCGATCTGCCTTCTGTAAGTCAGTTAAAGGAACAATGGAATGCTGTAAATGATAAACTCGCTGCGCACATTAACAGTCTACAAGCTGCCGATTGGTTTAGCCGCCATAACAGCGTGTCTGAAGAAGATTTTGCAAAAGAGCCGCACAGAAACCGTCTGAATGTGTTAATGGGGCGTACAAGTCACCTTGCTAACCATAGGGGGCAAATAGTTTTATTAGTACCAAAAAGCCAATAAATAATGTAGGAGGATGAGCGTTTCCGGGCGGCTGAGGGTTAGCCTTCTCTTAGCTGCCCCGCCACCCTTTTTATAAACAAATAATTGGCCGAACCGCCAATTACCGCCCCGACAACAGGAACCAGGCGCCTTGCAGTTTTAGAGCCGAAGTTTAGCAGCAGTTTTTCCGCCACTTCTTCCATAATATTTTTGGTTACCGTTACGCCGGCATCTACTTTTAGTGAAGTGGCAACGATCTTAAAGAAATCACTGAACTTTAAAGCATACAGACCTGTTTTGTGGTAATGTATGGCCAGCGTAACCCTGAATTGCTGTGTTATCAGGTTAACCAAATCAAGCGGAACACCAACCAGCATGGTTGCAATTCCCCCCGCACCCGCCATGGCACCGCTGCCCGCTGCTAATAATGCGCATTGATTAACAAACTTGTCAATACCCATCTCGTCCACACCATTTTTAATGGTAAGCGGGTTTATGTGGCTATAAATATTTTTAAACCCACCTTTGGCCAGGCTGTTAAAGCCCTGCCTGGCATCGGCCTTAAACTTGTCGAGATTGAAATTTGGAAACAGTGGTATGGTGCTCATGATATAACAACGTTTATTAACGGCTGCTATTACCGTGCCATAAGTATTTTTCCAGCTTATTGATGATCGGTTTTGCTTTGATGGCCTACCATCTCAATTTCTCAGCCACGCTATCGTACCCCGTTAGGGGTTACCCGTTTGTAGAAAATAACAGCATATAGGATTTTGCCCCGTCAGGGGCTACCCAAAAAGCGACAGGCTAATCTAATTCTTTAAAAATATACCTCTCATCATATTGCACACCGTAATCTTTTAGGATATCCAGATATTCCTCTTTAAAAGTCTTTTTAACGTGATGCTGTTGCTGGTTGGCGATGTATTTAACAACGGTATCTATTTGCGATCTACTGTTACTAAATGCGCCATAGCCATCTTGCCATTGAAACTTGCTTGGCGCTAACCGTTCTTTATTTATTAACTCAGAGCTATCGCCTTTTACCATTCGCATCATTTCAGAAATAGATTGATTAGGATTGAGGCCAATAAAAAAGTGTAAATGATCGGGCATAGAATTTATAGCCAGCATTTTATGTCCGTTGGTTTGAACTATGCCGGTAATGTAACCATGCAAACGCTCTTGCCATGCGGGTTGAATAACAGCAGCTCGGTATTTTACCGCGAATACACAATGGATGTATAGTTGTGTATACGTATTAGGCATATCGTGATAAGGGTAGCCCCGATGGGGCAATTTTTCTTTATATATTTTTTCTACAAACGGGTAGTCCCTACGGGACAAATTATCCCAGCTTATTAAATTAGAAATTCGATAAAAGCGGGTTCTTAATTCCTACGCCTTTTCAAACTCAAACGGCAATTTCCTATACCGTACGCCAGTTGCCGCGAAAACCGCGTTACCTACTGCCGGTGCAATTGGCGGCAGGCCGGGTTCGCCGAGGCCGGTCGGTGCGTCGTCTGATGATACAAACTTTACAATCACTTCTAAAGGCGCATGCTTCATCCGCAGGAATTTATAGGTGTTAAAATTCTTTTGCTCAACCGCGCCCTTATCAAAGGTAACCTTGCTGAACAGCGCGTGGCTCAATCCGTCTATGATAGCGCCTTCCACCTGTGTTTCGGCACCGCTTTGGTTAACTACGCGGCCACAATTAATAGCGCTGTAAACTTTGGTAACCCGCAGCTTGCCATTTTTCATTTTGGTGACCTCGGCAATGTGGGCGGCATAGGTGCTGAATGAATAATGTGCCGCGAAACCCAAATAGGTATTCGGTTTGCGTGGTTTGTTCCAGCCGCTTATTTGCGTTACCAGGTCTATTACACTTTTATATTTAACCGGATCGTAGCTTAAGGCTTTGCCTGTTGGTTGGTTCTTGCCTTTTTCAATCAGTTCTAACCGTAAAGCAATCGGGTCCTTTTTCATGGCATGGGCCAGCTCATCCAGGAAACACTCATCAGCAAAAGCTACTGAGTTAGATGTAGGCGCCCGCCACGGACCTGTCTGTATATTAGTTTTCAAACTATGGTTATCTGCCCGGTAATTGGCAATGCTCGACGCCGGGAAACCATCAGGCTTACCCGCCGAACCACCCGCCAACACCGCGCCGTTAAAGTGCCAGGCCGCGATCTCATTAGTTGTCGGGTTAATAGCTGCGCGATATTTAAACATACTTGCTGGGCGGTAAAAATCGCCCTGCATATCATCCTCGCGCATCCAGAGCATTTGTACGGGTACTTTGGCGGCCTGTGAGATCAGCGCGGCTTCAACGCCGTTATCCGACTGCAATTTTCGCCCAAAGCCGCCACCCTGCCGCGGCATCCCTAAGGTTATGTTACTTTCGGGTACGCCCAACGCTTTGGCAACATCGCCACGTAAGCGCTGCGGCACCTGTGTTGGTCCGTACAGCTCCACCTTATCGCCTTTAACATCGGCAAAGAAGTTAAGCGGCTCCATATTGGCGTGCGATAGAGCGGGTACTTCGTAGGTAGCCTCCACCATCTTGAAATCTTTATTTGCTAACGCGACTTCCACATCGCCGTCGTTACGGCCGGGGCGGTCGCTTTTGTTGCTTAGCAGCTCGGCGAATGATGCATCGTGGTCGGTTGTGCTTTCCAGCTTGCTGTCGTCCTGCCATTCTACTTTTAGCACGTCGCGGCCCTTTTTGGCGGCCCAGGTATTGGTTGCCAGTACGGCTACGACGTTATGCGCCCTTACCACATTTTTAACACCATTTACCTTGCGGGTCTCGGTATCGTCAAACGATTTCAGGCTTTTACCAAACGCCGGCGGACGCGCGACTATAGCATACAGCATCCCCTCGCGACGAGTATCTATACCATACAGTGGCTGACCGGTAATGATCTTATGGTTATCAATATTATGTACGCGGGTGCCTATTATTTTAAAATCTTTCGGGTCCTTTAGCGGCACATTGGTTGGCACGGGTAGGGTAGCCGCTTTTGCAGCCAGGTCGCCGTAGCTTAGTTTTTTGCCGGTTGGTTTGTGTATCACAAAAGCGTTTTCGGCAGTGCATTCCGTTTCCGGTACGCCCCATTGCTGGGCCGCGGCGGTTATCAGCATTGTTCGTGCTGTTGCGCCTGCTGTACGGATCGGCATAAACCGGCCACGCACCGCGCCGCTGCCGCCTGCTACCTGCGCGCCAAATTTACTCGCGTCAAGCGGGGCCATTTCAACATGCACCTTATCCCATTGCACGTCCAATTCCTCGGCCAATATCATTGGCAGGGCAGTTTTAACGCCCTGGCCTATCTCCGGGTTGGGCGACATCAGGGTTATCAATCCGTTTGAATTTATAGATAAATATGCATTAGGCGAAAATATCGTATCGGCCAAATGTGCCGCCGGACTTGCATCCGCCAGTAAATGGAACCCAAACATTACGCCGCCGCCGGCTATAGCACTTACTCTTAAAAAGTGGCGCCTTGAAACTCCTTCGTTGCTCATTTCGATGTCGCTCCTTTCTTAGCTGCTAAGTGTATGGCCTTGCGGATACGGTAATGCGTACCGCAACGGCAAATATTATTCATCGCCAAATCAATATCATCATCGGTAGGGTGCGGGTTTTGTTTTATCAGGGCCGCTGCCGCCATTATCTGGCCGCTTTGGCAATAACCGCATTGCGGCACATCCATCTCGCTCCAGGCTTGTTGCACGGGGTGGGTGCCTTCCTTGCTTAAACCCTCTATGGTGGTTATCTTCGAGTCTTTAACGTCCGACACCTGCAACTGGCAGCTGCGCGTAGCGAACCCGTTAAAATGGATGGTACACGCGCCGCACTGCGCAATGCCGCAGCCAAACTTTGTCCCTACCAGGTTTAAATGATCGCGCAATACCCATAGCATCGGGGTATCAGGGTCGGCATCAACAGTAAGCACCTTATTGTTGACGTTGAGTTTGTAAGTAGCCATATTAAGATCGTTTAATTATTGCTTAGGTAAATCTATTGGTTATTTAATTAGGATGCAAGGGCTTATGGCCCGATGTGTAAAATGTTACATGGTGGGGCGGGTGAAGGCTGATTGTTTGGGCGTTGCCTGCGGCTCGGGCTGTACATTCATACGCCTGCAGGCCTTAGGCGCAGGGCCGGTATCCATTCCCATCCCTAACGCGGGTGGCCGTCTACCTGTCCGCGTCGACTCACCCGGTCTACGCTTCGCTGGACCACCCTCTCTTCCGCAAGCGGGAAAG
>JAZKBY010000008.1:0-164136 GCA_040388395.1 Bacteroidota bacterium
TTAGAGATTAGAGATTAGAGATTAGAGATTAGAGATTAGAGATTAGAGATTAGAGGAATCTTTAACTATACAAGTTACGAAAAGGGCGATGAGTTTAATTACTTATCGCCCTTTTTATTTATTAGATAGGTCCTAATCTCTAATCAACCAATCTCTAATCAACCAATCTCTAATCACCATCACCCCGCCATGCAGTATTGTTCCCTCATTTCCATTTGGCTTATTTGATTTTTAAGAATGGTACGGGCACGATTAAGATTAGTGCGCGATAGTATCTCAGAGATATTAAGGTTATAGCCAATTTCTTTATGCGAGTAACCATCAATAGCGTACATATTAAATATAGAGCGATAGTTATCAGGAAGTTGTTGCACCAATTTTAACAGATCGTTCGTATCCAAAGTATGTGCGTTGTAACCGTAGCCATTGTTTAATATGGTTTCAGAAAAATCATCAACCAATACCATTTTTTTTGCTTTGCGATAATTGTTAATAGCGCAATGTACCATGATGCGGCGCACCCAACCTTCGCGGCTGCCTTCGCCACGATAGTATTGCATACCCTTAAACACCTTCATAAAACCTTCTTGCAGGATATCCTGTGCGGTATCTTTATCTTTTGCATAACGCATGCAAACACTCATCATTTTTGGAGCTAATAATTTATATAATGCTTCCTGTTGTTTACGGTTATTGTTTAGGCAGCCTTCCCAAAGGTCATTTAAACGGTCATCAATTGTTGCTATCATGGCAGTGTTCTTTTAATACAACTGCCTATGCCAAAACAAAGCCTTTTTTATAATTAATTGATAATCAGAAAAGTAAAATAATTCATCATCTACGAAACTGTTCGTTATCGTACAGTTGTGATACACATGCGGACGATTAGCGCTCGGTGATTACAATAAAGTACCCGGATCAATATGCGTCATGATAGCTTTTGTAGCTCCAATATTGTCCGTTACGTAATCTCCTGCTTTCTTACATGAGTTGGTGTAAAAAGCGGCATCGTTAATCAGGTCACCTACCACTTTTTTAAGAGAAGTTTCATCGCCAATACTAAACCCAGCGCCAATTGCAATTAAATCCTTAGCCTCTTTAAAGCGATCATAATTTGGTCCGAAAACTACCGGTAAGCCAAATGCAGCGGCTTCTAAAGTATTATGAATACCAGCGCCAAAGCCACCGCCAATAAAAGCAATATCGCCATATTGGTATAGCGATGAGAGCATGCCTATGTTGTCTATAATTAGGGTTTGAGTTTGGAGTGGTGAGTGGTGAGTAGTGAGTAGTGAGTGCCGCACGGCGGAATTCTCCGGTAATAAGTTCATCAGTTTATTTATTTTCTCGTCACTTATTTCATGCGGTGCGATGATGAATTTCCAGTCGGGATATTGGTTAACCAGTGTGGCTATCAACTCTTCATCATCGGGCCAGGTGCTGCCGGCAATAAATGTTTTTTGATTGTTTATGAATTGGGCAATTTCGGGCAGTTGTTTGGGGTTTTGAGCATTGGCCCAAACACGGTCAAAACGGGTATCGCCGCTTACAGTTACATTAGTAATATTTATGGACTGTAATAATTGTTTAGATTGTTCGTCCTGCACGAAAAAGTGGCTTACAAAGCTTAACATACACCGGTGCAGGCTGCCATACCATTTAAAAAATATTTGTTTGGGCCTGAAAATTCCAGATATGATATATAATGGAATCTGTTGTTTATGCAGTTCATTAAAATAATGGTACCAATATTCGTACTTGGTAAATACGACAAGTGTAGGGTTTACAGCAGCTATAAATTCGTGGGCGTTTTGAGCCGTGTCTAAAGGCAGGTAATAAACAATATCAGCCAACGGTGTGTTTTTCCTGATCTCATATCCCGAAGGTGAAAAAAAGGTAACAACGATTTTGCTTTGCGGATGCTCGGCTTTAATTTGTTCTAATACCGGCCGGCCTTGCTCAAATTCGCCCAGCGATGCAAAATGAAACCAGATAGATTGAGTAAATGGTGTATACTTAACGTGGCGGCGGCCATTTATCCACAAAGCCGCCTTTTTATTGAAAAGAGAAAAGAAGAGTATTAAAACGTAATAAACACGCAACCCCAGGTTATATAATAATAACATTTTAAATACGAAATCAGTATCTTCGCCGGGATAAATATAATAACAATAAAAACAATTACTTCGTGAAAATAGCTGTAGTAGGAACAGGATACGTGGGTTTAGTAACCGGAACTTGTTTAGCCGAAACCGGCAATCAGGTTATCTGTGTTGATATAAACGAGAGTAAAGTAAAAATGATGCAGGACGGCAAATTGCCTATTTATGAGCCTGGATTAGAGTTGCTTTTTACCCGTAACATCACGCAGGGCAGACTGCATTTTACCAGTAACCTTGCAGATGCTATAAAAGATGCTAAGATCATATTCCTGGCTTTACCAACCCCTCCGGGCGGTGACGGCTCTGCCGATCTGAGCTACGTGCTGGGCGCATCAAAGGATATTGCAAAGTTAATTACCGAGTATAAAGTAATTGTAACCAAATCAACCGTGCCGGTTGGCACTGCCGATAAAATTACCGCAGTGCTTAATGAATATACCGACGTAGAATTCGCGGTAGTTTCAAATCCTGAGTTCTTGCGTGAAGGCGTAGCGGTTGAAGATTTCATGAAACCGGACAGGATTGTCATTGGTACCCTTGATGAGCGGGCTCGCAAACTAATGGGCGAATTATATTCCCCTTATGTGCGCCAGGGTAACCCTATAATTTATATGGATCAGCGCTCATCCGAGTTGACTAAATATGCCGCTAACTCATTCCTGGCCACCAAAATATCATTTATGAATGAGATAGCCAACCTTTGCGAATTGGTTGGTGCCGATGTGGATATGGTTAGGCGTGGTATTGGTGCTGATGACCGCATTGGTCGCAGATTCCTATTCTCTGGTATTGGTTACGGCGGCAGCTGTTTCCCTAAGGATGTGCAGGCGCTGGCTAAATCGGCCAAAGAAATTAACTACGATTTTAAAATATTAAATGCTGTAATGGATGTTAATGATATCCAACGTAAAATACTGGTTGAAAAGGTTAAAAAATATTATAACGGCGACTTGAAAAACAAGAAATTTGCCGTTTGGGGGCTTGCCTTTAAACCGGAAACGGATGATATTCGTGAAGCACCGGCCTTGTATATTATTGACGAGCTTTTAAAAGAAGGCGCAACCGTTACGGCTTTTGACCCGGAAGCTATGCCAAATGTTAAAGGTATGGTGGGCGATAGAATAGAGTATGCAGAAAATCAATACGATGCTCTAAAAGACGCGGATGCGTTGTTGATACTAACCGAGTGGTCAGTATTCCGCACACCTGATTTTGAACAGTTAGATTCACTTTTAAAAGCAAAGGTTATTTTCGATGGTCGTAATTTATACGATATCCAGAAGATGATAGATTGCGGATATTATTACAACAGTATAGGTAGAAAAGTAGTAAGCTAATGGCACGTAAACGTATATTAATTACCGGGGCTGCCGGCTTTTTGGGCTCGCATTTATGCGACAGGTTTATTAAAGAGGATTACCATGTTATAGCTATGGATAATTTAATAACCGGTGACCTGCGCAATATCGAGCATTTATTTAAACTGGAAAACTTCGAGTTTTATAATCATGATGTTTCCAAGTTTGTTTATGTACCCGGCGACCTGGATTATATACTGCATTTTGCATCGCCAGCGAGCCCGATAGATTATTTAAAAATTCCTATCCAAACCTTAAAGGTAGGTTCATTAGGTACCCATAATTTGTTAGGACTGGCCCGCTCTAAAAAGGCAAGGATGCTGATCGCGTCGACATCCGAAGTTTATGGCGACCCAAGTGTTAACCCACAACCCGAAGAATATTGGGGCAATGTTAACCCGGTTGGCCCGCGGGGGGTGTATGACGAAGCTAAACGTTTCCAGGAAGCTATTACTATGGCTTACCACACTTTCCACGGGTTAGAAACCCGCATAGTACGGATATTTAATACTTATGGCCCGCGCATGCGATTAAATGACGGGCGCGTTTTGCCTGCATTTATTGGGCAGGCTTTAAGAGGCGAATCATTAACCATATTTGGCGATGGATCGCAAACCCGCTCGTTTTGTTATGTTGATGATTTGATTGAAGGGATCTATCGCCTGCTACATAGTGATTATGCGCAGCCTATGAATATAGGTAACCCGGATGAAATTACTATCCGCCAGTTTGGTGAAGAAATTATAAAGTTAACAGGGACCGACCAGAAACTAATTAGCCTGCCGTTACCTACCGACGACCCTAAACAGCGCCGTCCGGACATTACCAAAGCTAAAGCAATTTTAGGCTGGGAACCGAAGGTTGACAGGGCCGAAGGTTTAAAAATAACTTACGAGTATTTTAAATCATTACCTGACAAAGAAATACAACACAAAGACTTTACTTATTACAATAAAAACTAATGGCTAAAATATTAGTAACCGGTGGTTTAGGCTTTATTGGCTCACATACTGTTGTTGAGCTTATAAATGCCGGCTATGAGCCTGTTATTGTTGACGATCTGTCAAATTCGAATCCTAAGATAATGGATCAATTGGCTAAAATTGTAGGATATAAACCACCGTTTTATAAATTGGATCTATGCGACGAGCAGGGTACCAAAGAGTTGGCCGAGAAAGAGCCAGAAATTGCAGGGATCATTCATTTCGCGGCCTTTAAAGCAGTTGGCGAATCGGTACAACACCCAATTAAATATTATCGTAATAACTTCTATTCGTTATTAAACATACTAAACGCTTATAATGGCAAACCTGTAAATTTTGTTTTCTCATCAAGTTGCACGGTTTACGGGCAGCCGGATAATTTACCGGTTACAGAGAGTGCAGCCGTTAAAGCCGCCGAATCGCCGTATGGCAATACCAAGCAAATTGCCGAGGAGATGTTGGTAGATATGCAAAAAGCAGGCAGTAGCTATAAGGTAATTTCTCTGCGCTATTTTAATCCGGTAGGTGCGCATAGTTCGACCTTGATTGGCGAATTGCCGATTGGTGTGCCGCAAAACCTCGTGCCGTTCATTACACAAACAGCCATTGGCAAACGCGAAAAAATCACTGTTTTTGGTGATGATTACAATACGCCTGATGGTAGTTGCGTAAGAGATTATATCCATGTGGTTGACCTTGCCAAGGCACATGTGGCCGCATTGAAACTAATGGAAACCGAAACATTTAAGGGTTATGATGTATTTAACATTGGAACCGGAACTGGCAGTTCCGTTTTAGAGGTGATACATGCTTTTGAGCAATCAACCGGTCAGAAATTAAATTACCAGATAGGCCCGCGCCGTGGTGGTGATATTGAGCAGGTTTGGGGTGATGTTACTAAATCGAAAAATATTTTAAAATGGCAAACAGAATTGGATCTGGATACCATGATGCAGTCTGCCTGGGAATGGGAAAAATATATTGCCCAAAACCCACTATAATATATAACTAATGAAAAAAATTATAATTACAGGCGGCGCCGGATTTATAGGCTCGCATGTAGTCCGCCGGTTTGTTAAAAACTATCCTGAATATACCATCATCAATTTAGATAAACTTACTTATGCCGGTAACCTGGCAAACCTGAAGGATATTGAAAACGCATCTAATTATAGATTTGTAAAAGGTGATATAGTTGATGTGGCTTTTATAAATCAGCTCTTCGCTGATGAACAGCCTGACGCAGTTATACATTTAGCCGCAGAATCGCATGTTGACCGATCTATCACCAACCCTTCGGCGTTTGTAATGACCAACGTCGTGGGTACAGTAAATTTATTAAATGCAGCACGCGATACCTGGAAAGGTAATTATGCCGACAAGCGTTTTTACCACGTGTCAACAGATGAAGTTTATGGCACTTTAGGCGAAGATGGCGTGTTTACCGAAGAAACGGCTTATGACCCGCACTCGCCATATTCTGCATCAAAGGCAAGTTCCGACCATTTTGTTCGTGCGTATTATGATACTTACGGTTTAAATACTGTAATCTCCAACTGTTCTAATAACTATGGGTCTTTCCACTTTCCTGAAAAACTGATCCCGTTGGCTATTCATAATATCCAGCAAAAAAAACCTGTACCCGTATACGGCAAAGGCGAAAATATAAGAGATTGGTTATGGGTTGAAGATCATGCCCGCGCTATCGACCTGATATTTCATAAAGCGGCAACAGGTACAACTTATAACATAGGCGGCCACAACGAGTGGAAAAACATTGACCTTATTAATGCGTTGTGTAGTATAATGGATAAAAAGCTGGGTAGAGAAGAAGGCGAATCGGCACAGTTGATAACTTTTGTTACGGACCGTGCGGGCCATGACCTTAGATATGCAATAGATGCTACCAAACTAAAAAATGAGTTGGGTTGGGTGCCAAGTATTACATTTGAAAAAGGATTGGAGAAAACAGTAGATTGGTACCTGGCAAACGAAGAATGGTTAACAGATGTAACATCGGGCCATTATCAACAATATTATACGGAGCAATATAATAACCGATAAATGTTTGGTTTCTTTAAAAAGAAAGAAAATAAAATAACCCCTGATTTTAACTATGGATCCATCCTGGTTGACATGCATTCGCACGTATTGCCTGGCATTGACGATGGAGCACAAAATCCTGAAGAATCTATATTCCTGATAAAAAAGATGATGGATGTGGGTATCAAAAAAATTATTGCTACCCCGCATATAATGGTTGATTTCTACAGAAACACACCCGAAAAAATTAATGCTGCGCTTGAAATATTAAAAACAGAGTTAAAAAACCAAAACATCGATATAGAAATTGAGGCCGCAGCCGAGCATTATTTTGATGAAACTTTTGAAAAACGTGTCGATGAGAAAAGGTTGATGACAATGGGCGATAATTACGCCCTTTTTGAATATTCATTCATTAGCCCGCCGCCCAATGGTTTCCAGGTTATACAAAAAATGATAGAGTGGGGTAATTATAAGCCTATTTTAGCCCACCCCGAAAGGTATGCTTACATGACGATAGAAGAAATGGTAAACCTGCGTGCATGGGGTTGCAATATGCAATTAAATACCATATCGTTAACAGGTTATTACGGCAAAGACGTTAAGAAAAAAGCAGAGGCTATGATAGACCATGATATAGTTGACTTTATATCAAGCGATATGCACCATCCGAGGCATGCTGCCGCTTTTCGTGATGCTTTAAATTTCCCACACTTGCAAAAGATATTGTCTAATTATCCGCTGAAGAATATAATGCTGAAGTAGATGTGCAGATGCGTGGATATGCAGATGTGCAAATAATTAGAGCATTATCATAATCTGCATATTTGCACATCCGTATATCTGCACATTTAGTCTATTCGTATCTCAACGCTTCAACAGGATCAAGTTTTGAAGCTTTTTTAGCCGGGTAAAAGCCAGACAGCAAACCAATTAAAGTACATAAAGCAATAGCCGAGAACAACCATAACCACGGCACAATAAATTTCCCGCTTATTTGTACGGCTATTAAATTCCCAACAGCCATCCCCAATATTATACCGCCTACACCACCTATAAGGCATATTACTATGGCTTCAATTAAAAACTGTTTACGTATTACTGATGGTGTGGCCCCGATAGCTTTGCGGATACCAATTTCGCGGGTACGCTCGGTAACTGATACCAGCATAATATTCATTAAACCAATAGCGGCACCTATAAGCGTAATTATACCAATGCCAAAGCCCGCCATGGTCATGCCGGTTAGTTGTCCCGATAACTGTTGTTGCACAGAGTCGCTGCGGGTTATTTCAAAATTATCAGGAATGCCGACGCTAAGTCCACGTATGTTTCTAAAAGTTGATGTAGCCTCGCCAATACTTGCATCAAAGCTACCTCCGCTGGTAACCATTACGGTAACCGCGAATGATGGGTTTGAACTGGTAGCTATCTGTTTGGCTTTTAATATAGGTATGGTACAGAGCCTGTCGCCGCCACCAAAACCGGCGCTTGCACCTTTAGGCGCGAAAACACCAATCACCCTAAATTTGTTGCTGCCCACAAAAATAGATTTATTGATAGGATCGGCATTTTTAAAGAGTTTAGTTTGTATTTCCTGGCCAATAATAACTACGTTAGCGCCATACTCTAATTCTGTTTCAGAAAAATTGCGACCCAGTGCCAGTTTGTAGCCATTGGTTTGTAAATAGTTTTCATTGGTGCCGGTTACAGTAATGTTGGGATTGGTTTTCAAACCCTCATATTTAGCGATGGCCGTGCCGGATATATCTAAGTTTATAGCAACAAGGGCCGGTAATTTATAAAGCGTTTTAAAACGTTGTGCCTGATCGTATCGTACGGACGGATACCTTTTACGGTGCCCGCCATTACCGAAATTTACGCCCGAGCCACGGTTTTGTATAGTAAATGAATTTGCACCCAGGCTTGAAAAAGCATCAGTGGTGTATTGTTTTATACCCTCGATGGCGGTTAATATGCCTACCAAAGCCATAATTCCGATAGCGATAATTAACGAGGTAAGCGATGTACGTAACCTGTTCCCGGCTATTGATTGCAGGGCTATTGATATATTTTCTTTAAGCGTGGTTTTTACCGGCATGGTATAAATATAAAAAACTTAGCGGTATGACTAACATCGGTGGCTGTTTGTTACAAAATTAATCAGGATATGATAAGATATGTTTAAATTCACATCATGAAAATCATCAGATCAATTTTTGTAGCGCTATTGTTAACGATAGTAACTATTGGCGCAAAGGCGCAAGCAACAAATGCCACTATAAATAGTATAGTAATGGCTTATTTAGATGTAAAGAATGCTTTGGCTGCCGATAATGGCGCAAACGCCGAAGCTAAAGCCAAGATATTAACTGCGCAAATTGCTGCGGTACAGGTAAAAGATCAGGTCATCTGGAAAAAATATGTTGACAAGCTAAGCTTTGATGCGCGCCATATAAGTGAAACTAAGGCAATCGACCATCAGCGCGAGCATTTTGCATCGTTATCTAAAAATCTGTACGCAGCCCTAAAATCACTAAACGCAAATGCGCAAACACTTTACTGGCAATATTGCCCGATGAAAAAATCGAGTTGGTTAAGCGATGTTCAGACTATTGAAAACCCATATTATGGTAAAGAGATGCTGGATTGCGGCAGTGTAAAGGAAACTTTAAAGGCGGCTAAGTAAAATAAGAAATTGATACCCTGATTCCCGGCTTTGTATTAAGGAGAATATGAAATGCTTATATATGAAAAGGCCTTTCTGAAATTTCAGAAAGGCCTTTTCATATGTTGTTATCACATCAAATTGCTTTTATCGATTTAATTTCGATTGTATTGTCTTTAAGGCTGCCCTCAATATTTACTTTTTTGCCAACGGCTGTTAACGCCTTGTCTTGGTTGGATATTTTATAAATTTTACCATCTGCTGTCACTAATACAACAGCTTGACCACCCTTGACACACGCGGCCGCGCATGCTGCGTGATTGGCTATTCCGGATTCTTTACTGGCGTCACCACACTTGGCGCAGCTAATATAACCGGTAAATGACGCAAATTTCTTGAAAGCAAATGATGTGCTTAATGATAAAGCCATCACAAATAGGAAAAGATATTTTTTCATGATTTTATTGTTTTAAAGAGTTGATAATCAAATTTAAACAAAACTTAATCAAATTAAAAATAGCTTATCTACTAATTTTAACGCTATACTGAGAATGATGTGCCGCAACCGCAGGTCTTAGCCGCGTTAGGGTTATCAAACGTAAAACCACGTGCATTTAATCCGTCCTGGAAGTTTATTTCCATACCCATTAAATACATGCCATGTGCTTTATTCATAAAAACCCGCAGGCCTTCAAGTAAAAATTCCTGGTCGCCATCTTTTTTCTGGTCGAAGCCTAAAACATAGCTCATGCCCGAGCAACCGCCGCCTTCAACACCAATGCGCAAGCCAAAATCGTCGCCAATTTCTTGCTGATCTTTTAATTTATGTAATTCTTTAACGGCTCCTTCAGTAAGGGTAACCGGTGCAGGCATAGTTTCAACAGCTGTACTCATCTTATTTTTAATTAACTACACAAATATAAGGTAAAATGCGGATTTTTGTTTCCGGTGCATTATTTATGACCTGTGCCTAACATTAAACTTAACCAATGACATTAGCTTATTTATTAGATATTATAAAATTCACCATTGCCGGCCTTGGTGTAGTATGGGTAGCCTTTTATTTATTAAAGCCGTATTTAGATCGGTCTGAAAGTATGCAACTTGTAGAACTAAAGAAAACCATCAACAATCAAACGCTGCCGTTGCGATTGCAGGCTTATGAGCGGGTGGTATTATTTATAGAGCGTATTAACCCGTCAAACTTATTAGTGCGTTTAAACAACCCTGACTATTCGGCTGCCGAATTATATATGCTGATAGTTGCCGAACTACGCAACGAGTACCAGCATAACGTTACCCAGCAAATTTATGTAAGCACCAATACCTGGGCTATTGTAAAACGATTAAAAGATGAAACTTTAGGCGTAGTTAATAATGCCATTAAAGGTTTGCCGGAAACTGCTACCGGGCTTGAATTAAGTAAAACTATACTGACCCAGATCAGTCAATCAGAAAGCAACCCGTATGATATTGGCCTGAGTTTGATCCGTAAAGAACTGGAAGAATTATTTTAATTTGAAGATGAGTCAATTTGAATATTTGAGAGTTAGCATTATGAGTTACATCGCGGCATTTTCAAATCAGCGCATCTTCAAATTCTCAAATTAAAAATATGGCGGATAAACGAATAACTACATCGGGTATTGAAATTAGGGAGGTTTATACTGAACCTTCAAAAATGAATGAGCTACCCGGCGAGTTTCCTTACACCCGAGGTATTCAAAAAGACATGTACCGGGGTAAATCCTGGACAATGCGCCAATATGCAGGCTTCAGTACCGCCGAGGAATCAAACAAACGTTACCATTATTTATTAGGCCAGGGCACTATGGGCCTGTCAGTAGCATTTGATCTGCCCACACAAATTGGTTATGACAGTGATCATGAACTGGCAGAAGGCGAAGTAGGCAAAGTTGGTGTCGCTATTGATTCATTACAAGATATAGAGATTTTATTCGATGGTATCCAATTAAAAGATATCACCACCTCGATGACTATTAATGCTACCGCGCCAATTTTGCTGGCTATGTATATCGCGTTAGCAAAAAAACAAGGAGCGGATCTGACCCAGCTGTCGGGCACGGTGCAAAACGATATATTAAAGGAGTATGCTGCGCGCGGTACATATATATATCCGCCCACGCCTTCCATGCGGTTAATAACCGATGTGTTTGAATATTGCAGCAAAGAAGTGCCAAAGTGGAATACCATATCTATATCCGGCTACCATATCCGCGAAGCGGGAGCAACGGCGGTGCAAGAATTGGCTTTTACCCTGGCTAATGGAAAGGCTTATTTAAAAGCAGCGCAAACCAAGGGATTAGATATAAATGTGTTCGCAAAGCGATTATCGTTCTTCTTTAATTGCCATAATAATTTTTTCGAGGAGATAGCAAAGTTTAGAGCGGCCAGACGGATGTGGGCACATATTACCAAAGAGTTGGGTGCTACAGATGCAGGCGCGCAAAAATTACGTTTCCATACCCAAACAGGTGGCTCAACCCTAACTGCACAGCAACCTATGAATAATATTGTGCGGGTAACCACGCAGGCGTTGGCTGCAGTATTGGGCGGAACACAATCCCTGCACACCAATGGGTATGACGAGGCTATAGCCCTGCCTACCGAGGCTGCCGCCAAAATAGCCTTACGTACCCAACAGATCATTGCTTTTGAAAGTGGCGCTACCGATACGGTTGACCCATTGGCCGGCTCGTACTTTATAGAAGCATTAACTGATGAACTGGAAGCCGCCGCACAATTATATATAGATAAGATAGACGCCATGGGCGGCTCGGTAAAGGCTATAGAGCAGGATTACATCCAACAGGAAATAGCCACGGCGGCATATCAATATCAAAATGAAATTGAAAGCGGCGAAAAAGTAATAGTAGGCGTTAATAAATATGTGCAGGAAGAACCTCCTTTAAATAATGTTTTTAGAGTTGACGATTCCATCCGTCTGCATCAGGTGACAAAAATTGAAAAATTAAAAGCCGGGCGGGACAATATTGCGGTAGCAAATAATTTGCAAAAACTAAAAGAAGCCGCGGCCGGCGCAGAAAATTTGATGCCTTTTATATTAACCGCAGTTGAAAGTTATGCCACCTTGGGCGAAATCTCCGACACGCTTCGCAGCGTTTTTGGCGAATATTAACCGCGTTGTCATGACCCGATCAATTCTGAAGTTTTACACATGGCCTTTTTTTGAAAATTATTTTAATGAAAAGGAAAAATTTATCGTGTAAAGACAGCCAACTATGCCCATATAAATAGTAGTAATTCGCATATTAAGCCGATGATACCTTATTGTTAAGCGTGCGTTAAGACTAAAAAAGTTGTGGTAAATAATAATAAAGTGCCTAAATCTGCAGGAAACGCAACATTTACTGTTAAAGGAGATATAAAGAGTGCTGGGTCATGCGAAATATAACTTTTTATATCCGAAATATTACAACAATTAGTGCTGTTTTTTTGAAATTTATTTTCAGAAAAAATGTAAAAAGAGTTTTTTAATTCGGTTTTTTTCTGAATATTCGATGTTCCGTAGCAATCCCAATTGATGTGTCGCTTGGGGGTTGAAAATCAATCGTTTACTAAAATTTTATATGGAAAAAACTTGTACTAACGTCTGGAATAGCTGTCTTCAAATCATAAAAGATAACATCCCTGCGCAGAGCTTTAAAACCTGGTTCGAACCAATTAAGGCATTGCGTATGGAAGGTAGCGTCCTTACTATACAAGTACCCAGCTTATTCTTCTACGAATGGTTAGAAGAACATTACGTACAGCTGTTGCGTAAAACAATAAAAAAACAATTAGGCGATGAAGGCCGTTTAGAATATAATATAGTAGTTGAGCAATCATCAGCCAGCAAACCATATACAACTAATATGCCCTCAAACGGAAATGGCGCCGAGTCGAAAAATCAGTCTATGCCTATCCCTATTTCTATAAATAAGGATATCAAGAACCCGTTTGTAATTCCGGGACTGAAAAAACTTAACGTAGATCCGCAATTAAATCGTCAATATACTTTCGAGAATTTTGTTGAAGGCGATTGCAACCGGTTAGCACGCTCTGCCGGTTATGCTGTTGCTGCTAAACCGGGTGGTACGTCTTTTAACCCGTTAATGATTTATGGTGGTGTAGGTTTGGGTAAAACCCACCTTGCACAAGCCATTGGTAATGAAATTAAACGCTCATTACCAGATAAGCTGGTACTATACGTATCATGCGAAAAATTTACACAGCAATTTGTTGATGCCTTAAAGCATAATAACATAAATGATTTTGTGAATTTTTACCAGGCTATTGATGTGCTGATCATGGATGATGTGCACAACTTTGCAGGTAAAGAAAAAACACAGGATTTCTTCTTCCATATTTTTAATCATCTGCACCAATCGGGCAAGCAGTTGATCATTACATCTGATAAAGCACCTAAGGACCTTGCCGGTTTAGAGGAGCGCTTGTTATCAAGATTTAAATGGGGACTTTCGGCAGACTTGCAGATCCCTGATCTGGAAACCCGTATGGCTATCCTTAAAAATAAAACTTACCAGGACGGGATTGAGTTAGGCGACGACGTTATTGAATACGTAGCGCATAACATTGATAACAACGTACGTGAGCTGGAAGGCGCAATGGTATCATTGCTGGCACAGTCAACCCTTAACCGTAAGGAGATTGATCTGAACCTGGCCAAGCAGATGCTGAAGAATTTTGTAAAAAACTCATCGAAAGAAATTTCGATGGAGTATATACAAAACCTGGTTTGCGAGTATTTTGAAGTTCCTATTGATATGGTAAAATCACAAACCCGCAAACGCGAGATTGTTCAGGCCCGCCAGATCTCTATGTATTTGGCTAAGGCACATACCAAAAGCTCACTAAAATCAATAGGCCACTTCTTTGGTGGCCGGGATCACTCAACCGTTATCTATGCTTGCCAAACTGTTGAAGACTTAATTGATACTGATAAGAAATTTAAAGGCTACGTAGCTGATATACAGAAAAAGCTAAAGATGTCTTAAAAGATACATCCCCCAATACTTTAATGAGCGCCATTGTGATCTGATCATGATGGCGTTTTTTGTTAAATTCTACCTAAATATTTTTTGTAACGTTAATAATGTAAATTTTGTAGCTGTATACTAAACGGTTATATTCAACTTATAAACCTAATCATAACCTAAATGAAAAGTTTTCTTCTTCTTGTATGCGGACTGTTTTTATTGGTGGGTTTGCACGCGCAGCAAATTAATTTAAAACTCGGCGAAGAATTTGCCATAAAGGCAAGTAGCACCGAAACATTGGTGGCAACCAATAAACTAACCAACAGCGAAGAATACGTTTTTCAGTTTAAAGTATTGGGGCGCACTGATAACGAATATAGGTTGGAGTGTCGCTTGCTGAAGGTAAAGGTGTGGGAAGAAGATAAGAGGATGCGGTTAAACACAGATAGTATAGCACATGCCGACTTAAACCATCTATTCATATTATCTCCGTTAATACTTATGCAAGGATCAATCACTTATATTATTGACACACGCGGTAGATTTTTGCGTTTAGAGGGTGTTGATGAGTTAGTAAACCAGGTTAGCAAAAAATGGCATTTGAAGGAAGATGAGTCAGAATCTCAACGAAATAATCTAAGCACTTTTCTAAAAATGTACAGTAAGCTGTTTTTTGAACTTCCGGACCAGAAAATTGCTTATCAATCAGTTTGGAAAAGCGATAACGGAAGAATCAACTACACGGTAACCGCTATTCGAGGCTCATTGTTGGATATTACAGCCACAAGCGATAACCCAACCACACAAGAGAAATATTTATTAAATGATGTTAACGGCTTAGTAGAAGATGCTAATATTAGCTTTACCAAAGGCGCTAAAGCTATACAATATGGGCGAAATCAAACATTAATTTATGGTAGGGCCGATGCATCAAACGTTGATACGGCCTGGTTAAATATGGCTATGCCGCTAAGCCGGTGGAGCGACGCTTTTACACCAAAGAATGTAAAAGTTGATTCGCCTAAAGTAGTTGCTTACATGAATAAGTACGACGTGCTTTATAAAGATGATCCATATTATGTTAACGGCATATTGGATCTTGTAAGCAAGTTTAAAAGATCAGGTAAATTATCTCCATATAAATTATTGTTGGCTAAAACGCCCAATAAATTGATAGATAATGATAATGTCCACCTTTTTAACAAAGTTTTGTGGGCTAAAGGAGTTGATGTCGATTCGGCTTACAACGTTATCCAATACCTTTATAAGTACCCGAGATTTAATGATTGGATTCAATGGTCTTTTTCTCAAAATGTACAGAACACGGATGATGTTATAGCAAATCAATTGATGGAAAAGTTAAAAATAGATAAAAGGCCTGAAATGCAGCAATCCATCAGGCCGATGTATTTATGGGCAATCGCAAACAGGGAGCCGAAAAATTCCGTGCTATTATTAAAAACGTATAAACAACTGATGGGCTTGAATGACGCGTATATTAAAAAAGGGAATGGCGGCAGGTATATGCTGCTCACTTATAAAATGCTTGCCGGTGCGAATAAGCGAAGCGAAGCAAATAAGTTGTTAGATAAAACGATACAAACACTTGAGCGGTTTACAGCTGATACATTGAACCAGAATATTTATACTGATAAAAACATGCTTGCATATGCTTTTTATTTAAAATACCAGGGTGTGGCAAAAAAAGATTCGATAGCTGCCTTGCAGTACCTGGCAAAGGCTGCACAATATTCGCCAAAAAAAGATTATGAGAAAACCTACTTAAGCTCTTATGACCATATTTTCCTGAACTCGAAAGAAAGCTACATTGATGACTTTATGAATAAGCTTTTTGAGCTAAAAAACGACGAGGCTGTTTTAAAGGTGATTGCTGATAATATAACGGCTAACCCAGCCAACATAGCAGGTATGCAAAGTATTTATCAAAAGCATTTTCCTAATGATAGCTTCAGTAGCTTTTTTATAAACAAGGTTGTTAGTTCATGGAACAACGCCCCGGCTTTTGAATTAACAGATATAAACGGAAAAAAACTTGCTTTGGCAGATTATAAAAATAGATGGTTAGTAATTGATTTTTGGGGCACCTGGTGCGGGCCATGCAGGGACGAAATGCCTAAGGTTAATGCTTTTAATAGCCAGCTTAATGCGGGTAGATACAGAGATGTTAATTTTTTAAGTATTGCTTGTTATGATACACAATCAAGCGTTAAAAAGTTTGTAACCAATAATAATTACAGCATACCGGTTGCTATGAGCGATAATATTGTGCAGCGTAGTTATAAAATATTTGGCTATCCAACCAAGGTCCTGGTAGCGCCTAATGGCAAAATGATAAGCTTGCCGTTTGGCGCTGATTGGCAATCTTTAACCAGGAAATTTAATGAACTATATGCAGTTAATTAACTAAATTGAGGTTATGAAAAAAATGATCATCCTCTTAGCCATCATCGCAAACTGCGGTATAGCATCAGCCCAGCAATCAGCTACCGATGCTGTCAAACAAACCGTAAATAATATGTTTACCGCAATGCGTAAAAGCGACAGCACCTTATTGCGTTCGACCTTTGCAAAAGGTATAGTTTTTCATAGCGTGGCAACTAAGAAGGACGGCACAACCGCAATAGTTACCGAGGATCCTAACGATTTTATAAAGATGGTAGGCACGCCACATAAAGGTATTTATGACGAGCGCATTGTAATAACAGATGTAAAAATTGATGGCGACCTGGCCAGTGTTTGGGCACCCTACAAGTTTTATTTGGATGACAAGTTTAGCCATTGCGGTGTTGATGTTTTCCAACTGATGAAAACCGCAGCCGGGTGGAAAATAATTTACGTGGTGGATACCCGCCGGAAGGATAATTGCGTGGAATAATTTAGCGGGTTTACCTAGCTATGAATTTAGAAACTAAATACTTAGCTTAGTAAGCATGACAGCCAACCGACGCAACTTTATTAAACAAGCCGCCGTGCTTACCGGGGCTTTTAGCGCAACAAGCTTATTTAACCAGGCACATGCTGAAGATTTTGTTAACGCTCAGAAAAAAATAGCACACCTAAACCCCATACAGGTAGCTCAAGACGAAGATTACTGGTCGGTTATTCAACGGTCATACACAGCTAATGGCGATATTATTATATTAAACAACGGCGGTGTTTCACCATCGCCGCTAATAGTTCAGCAAGCGGTAGAGCGTTACAACCAGCTGTCAAACCAGGGGCCATCATATTACATGTGGCGTATTCTTGATCAGGGACGTGAGCCATTGCGCGAAAAATTAGCCCTGCTGGCTGGCTGCGACCCCGAAGAGTTGGCCATAAACCGTAACGCTACCGAGGCGCTTAATAACATTATATTAGGTATACCGCTTCAAAGAGGCGATGAGGTTATTGGCGCAAAGCAGGATTACCCGCATATGATGGCTGCCTATAAGCAGCGCGCCATGCGCGATGGTATCGTGTATAAACAGCTTAACTTTAAGTTCCCGATTGAGAATGACGACGAGATAGTTAAAGCCTACGCCGATGCCATCACCCCAAAAACAAAACTGATACATGTTACGCATGTTGTAAACTGGGTTGGCCAGATAATGCCGGTACGCAAAATAGCGGACATGGCGCATGCACATGGCATAGAAGTGATATGTGATGGTGCCCATAGCTTTGGCTTATTAGATTATAAAATCCCAGACTTGCATTGCGATTATTGGGGCACCAGCCTGCACAAATTCTTATCTGCGCCGGTAGGGAGTGGCATGATGTGGGTGAAGAAAGATAAGATAGAAAAGATATGGCCGTTGCTGAGCGACGATAACCCTAACAGCCCAAATATCCGCAAGTTTGAAAACCTGGGCACACGTAGCTTCCCGATAGAGCAGGGCATAGGCGAGGCGGTTAATTTTCAGAACAGCATAGGCAATAAACGTAAAGAGGAACGCGTGCGTTACCTTAAAAACTATTGGGCAGAACAAGTGCAACACCTGCCTAAAGTGAAATTACAAACGTCATTATTGCCGAATTATTCTTGCGGTATTTGTGGTATTAGTATCGACGGTATGACTGTAGCCGAACTGAATGACACCTTATTTACAAAATATAAGATCCATACCACCGGCATGGTGACTGATAATGTTAATTGTGTCCGTGTAACCCCACATGTGTATACCACCATACCCGACCTTGATAAAATGGTGCGCGCCATTACAGAAATAGCCGCCGGAAAGACCAGACAGGGGTGAGAAAAAAATATTAATGTTGTTTTTTATCAGGATTATTAACTAAAATTGGTAGTTAATAGCGCATACCTTAATGTGCATATTAATCAGAATAATATACCCTTAATGGCTATTCAAAAACCGAAAGAGATACTGCTTGTTGATGATGACCAGCTTTTTTTAAAGTTGATTGAACAGGTATTTAAGAAATCGGGTTTTAAATGTACCGTAGCGCCATCAGCAGAGGCAGCAATTATATTGTTGCAGGAAGGTGCCAAGCCTGATATTATCTTGTCTGACTATCTGATGTTAAAAATGAACGGCTTCGAGTTTCGTCGTTATTTAATGAATGATCCGGCGTTCAAGGATATACCCTTTGTATTTCTAACCTTTTTCTCAGATCAGGATCTTGTAGAAAAAGGTTTGGATTTGCAGGCTATTGATTATGTAATTAAGGATACACCTATCAACGTAATTGTATCAAAAGTAAATAACATATTGTTTGCGGTTGATAAGCAGCGCGAGTTATCAGAGAACGAAGTAAAAAAAGCAGCAAAATCGCTTAACATCAAATCTATCCCAGTTAAAGCACCGGATATTAAAGAGTTTAGTGTTGATTTTTGGCACCAGGCTTATCATGATATCCCCGGCGGCGACTTTATAGATTTTATAAGGGTTAATGACCGTTACACCTTTATTGTATTGGGCGATATCATGGGAAAGAAGTGGATGGCGTGGTTCTTTACTTTTGGTTTCTTGAGTTATGTGCGGTCGGCAGTAAGATTTGCGGCGTTTAACCAGGAATACTCTACAGCCAGAATTTTGCAGCAGGTAAACGATGTTATTTGCTTTGACGAGGTTTTAAAAGACATATTATCGAGCTTATCATTATTATTGATTGACAGTGAAACCAATAAAATAAGCTATGCGGGAGCAGGAGATCTGCCTTTATTACAATATAGCAACGAAACCGGTGAGCTAACGTCGGTAAGCTCATCAGGCTTATTATTGGGTTTGTTTGAGCATGGCAATTATACAGAGCGCGAAATAGATTTAAAACCGGGCGACAGGTTGTTTGTATTTACTGATGGTATGATAGACTTTGTTGATAAAACAGGCAAAAAGAGCGACTACAATCAATTTTCGAAAACTTTGAAGCCTTATTTAGAAAAAGAGAATAACTTTAACTATATAGCGGAAAGTTTATTTGCCGGTAGTTTAAATGAACAGGTAGACGACCGCAGCATAATTAGCATATATAAAAACTAAAACAATGATTAAGGTATATAAAGAACATAACGATATATTGCTTGTTACTTTGGACATAAAAGAAGCCAGCCTTGAAAACGGCGATGCTTTTAAAGCCGAAGTAATAAAGCTGTTTGATAAATATCATAAATCAATAGCTATTGATATGAGCACAGTTGAATATATCGATAGTTCATTTTTAGGCTCTATTGTATCTGTTTTTAAACATCTGATCTCGTTCCAGGCTGAGGTTGTTTTAGTTGGTTTGAGTAAAGACATAACCAACCTTTTTGCGCTGACAAGGCTGGATAAGGTTTTTAAGATATACAATACTTTTAACGAAGTTTCTAAGTAATAAAACATGGCTGAACCAGTAAGCAAACAGTTTTTATTACCTAACACCAGGCAATCTATAAAAGCCTCGGTACAGGAGTTGCTTGACTTTATAGTCAACCATCTACCTGCGCAAGTTAATAAAGAAGGCATTAGTTTTAAAATAGAGGTTATATTAATTGAACTGCTTACTAACGGTATAAAACATGCCGGCACAATGGAGACTTTTTTAGATATAACCATTGACGAGAAAGCTATAAACATTGATAAGAAGGATTTTGGTAACCGCTACCAGCCTGGCAATATAACATCGTTATTAATACATGACCCCGGCTACAGAGAATTATTAACACAGGATGGCTTGCATAGTATGTATGCTGTTGTTGAAAGTGATACCAAAATACAATTTGTATGCGAAGAGGTTAACGATGACGCCGTGTTAGAAGTAAGCGACCTGATGGAACATTTTGGTTTATTGATCATCACTAAAGCATCTGACAGGTTTACTTATGAATATGATATCGACATGGGGCTAAATACCTTTAGTGTTTGGATAGACCTGGCGTAGCATTACGGCGATACATCGCTATCCCTATTTTCCGTATGTTCTTCGGGCTTTATTTCTGATTGGATGATCTCGTCTTTAAATGCCTTCTCGTCTTTACGGTCGCGTTTTATAAGCCAGGTTATAAGTATGGCCGCTCCTAATACAAGTAAACCTACCCACCAGTAATTAACATCTACAGCCATAATATTGAAACTTAGTTTATTAATAAATATAAGCTGCAAATATTAATCCAAGATTACATCCTGGTTAAATAATTAATTGATTTATATCAATTTAGAAAGCGCCTCTTTGATGCGTGGAATGGCCTGTTCAATATCCTGGAAAGTACACGCACCAACTGATGCACGGAACCAGTTAACACTGTCATCAGTACCAAAAGCCGAAAATGGCACAAAAGCGATCTTGGCTTCTTTTATCAGGTAAAAATTAATATCAGCCGAGTTATTTAGCGCAGTACCATCCGGTGTGGTTTTACCGGTATAATCTATTTTAATAGTCAGATAAATAGCGCCCATAGGTGCGATAGAATCAACACTGAACCCATCAGCCTTTAATTGCTGAAAGCCTGTATGCAAGGCGTTAAGGCTGGCCTGTATACGCGATTTTAAACTATCCAGATAACTGTTTACCGGTGCATCCTCAATAATATACTTAGCCATAGCAACCTGCTCTGCCTTTGGCGACCACGCGCCCATATGGCCCACAATAGCCTTCATATTATTTATTACGCCTTCGGGTCCAAAACCCCAGCCAACACGCACACCGGTAGCAGCAAAGCATTTTGAGGCACCGTCAATAAATATCACATAATCTTTCAGCTCGGGGCGTAGGGTAACCGGATCAAAATGCTGGTTGTCGCCAAAAGTTAATTGCGAATAGATCTGGTCATATAAAAAATACAACGGTTTCTCGTTTGTTGCGCGGGTTTTGTTTTCGGCAATTACCAAGTCGCAAATTTCTTCCAGGTCCTTTTTGTGGAACATGGTACCCGTCGGGTTTAGCGGCGAACATAGCGCCAGCAAAGCAGCTCCTTTAATATGCGGACGCAGCTCATCGGCAGTAGGCATAAAATTATTTTCGGCGGTGGTTTGCACCATTACGGCTTCGGCTTTTAACAGATCGCAATAATGATTATTGTTCCATGACGGAGCCGGGAAAACAACTTTATCTCCCTCATCAACCACAGCCAAATAAGTAGAATATATCAATGGCCTTGATCCGCCCGAAATTAGGATCTGGTTAGGTTTATAATTTAAGCCCAAACGGTTCTTTAAAAATGCAGAAACACTTTCGCGAAGTAATAATACACCATCAGCAGGCGGATAGTTGGTTTGGTTATCTGCATAAGCATCAACAATACCTTGCTTTAATTCATCGGGTATGGGGTAAATGTTCGAGTCATAATCGCCAATAGTTAAGTTGGCTATGTTTTGGCCCTGGCGTTTTAGTTCGTTTATTTCGCCGGCTATTTTAATAATTTCAGAACCGCGCAGGTTTTCGGCTAATGCAGATACTTTCATTCTATTTAAGCTAAAAGGGTAAAGGTGAAAGCCGAAAGCTTGCCTTTACCCCTTATTAAGTAATTTATCAATTTTAAAGCTTTTAGCTTTGGTCTTTGTGCTTTTGGCTTAGCCCGCAAGTGGCTTACGTATTTTAATTAACCTTATCCAGTGCATTAATTTCATTACCGGGTATACCGGGTCAAACTCATACCATTTAGCGGCAAAGTTTGAATTGTTTGGGCGTTTATGGTGATTGTTCTGGAACAACTCGCCAAGCATTAAAAAATCTAACGGGATAGAGTTTTTTGATTTATCGCCATTGTCAAAATTTGAATAACCATATTTATGACCACACCAGTTTACGATAGCGCCATGGATAGGCCCCATCATAAAGTGAATAGGCAACAATAAAAACATCCACCAATGCGTAGCAAAAGCAATATAAAATGCTACATAACCAATACCAAAAAGTATGCGCGATACAAAGGTCGATCCCCAGTAATCCAGCAAGCGCCACTCGGGGTAATTGCCCTTAAACTGAGCTTCCGGCTCTTTTAAACGCTTTTCATAAAGCTTATAGCTTAATGCCGTGCGCCACATCATCTGGAAGACATCCCTGAAAAAATAAGGCGAATGCGGATCCTTTTCGGTATCACTATAAGCATGGTGCTCGCGGTGCATAATAGCATATGCACGCGGATTTAAATAAGATGAACCCTGGCAAATAAACGTTAGCATATGAAAAATACGCTCGTTGATTTTATGGGTACTAAACATTTTGTGTGAAGCGTAGCGGTGCAAAAAAAACGTTTGAAAAAATAGCGACAGGAACCAGTGTGCCAGGAAAAATATTAATATGATCACGAATTGATATGGATTTGAATGTATTATAATTAACGGCAAAGATACCATTTTAGTTTTTATCGCTAATAAACTAATTGTTAATTTAATAGGATAACCCCTGAATGTGTATTAAACTGCAAATTATTTTAATATTTAATGACTTATTCGTCAGTATTTTTATATTGATGCAAATAATTCATTTTAAAAAGCATTACATTTATAACACCTAAACCTTATCATATTTTATCTTTATAAACCAGGAGATGAAAAACCTACAATCACAATTTGTATCAGTAATAGTAATTGCAATGTTAGGGGCGTTAGTAACTGGTTGTACAAAAGCACCTGACTTTAAAGCCGATCCTGATAATGCCTATGTAACGGGTGTGCCGAAACCACCACCTACAACCGGCGGGCAAGCAATAATAAATAGTGTTACTCCAACAGGTGCACTACCTAATACAGTAGTGGTTATTGCAGGTAACAATTTTAATACCGCGGTATCTGGTAATACTGTAACCGTAAACGGTGTTCCGGCAATAGTTAATGCGGTATCATCAACAGCAGTTGTATTTACTGTACCGGCAAATGCTACCACCGGCAAAATTGTACTTGCAAGCGGGCCAAACACCGTTACTACTACGTCAGATTTTTTTGTGAAAAGTGGTATTGTTAGTACGTTTTTAAATTTAGGCGCCAATAATGTACAGCATATTGTTTTTGATGAGATCGGAAACTTATATGGTGATAACCTTACCAGGATCCTTAAAATTACGGGCACGGGCCTAATAAACCCATATCCTGCCGGGGCGCCAAACGGTACTTTTGGAAACATATGGGGGATAGCGATAAATAAAAATTCAGGCGAACTATTTGTACCCGATCGTATAAAGCATACTATTATAAAAATAGCAGCTGATGAGAAGGTTACCACCTTAGCCGGGGACGGCACAGAAGGATACATTAATGCGCAAGGTATCTTTGCCAGGTTTGTAGCGCCTACGGGTATAGCAATAGATGCAAGCGGAAATCTTTATGTTAATGACTCGCACCGTGTGCGTAAAATAAGCTCGACAGGTCTGGTAACAACCCTTGCCGGCGGAATTGATGATGGCGTCGCAGATGGCATAGGCACAGCTGCCCGATTTGGGTCGTTAGAGGGTATTGCTATTGATGCGACCGGTAATATATATGTAAGCGATACTAAATACCTTAATATACGCAAAATTACACCAGATGGCGTGGTAAGTACTCTTGCGGGTAGCGGCACGGCTGGATTTGCAGATGGCACAGCTTCCACAGCACAATTTAGTCACCCAACATCATTGGCTTTCGACGCCGCAGGAAACCTGTTTGTCGCAGATTCAAACCCACTGCTGCCAATATATGCCATACGTATGGTTAACAAGTTGGGTTCTGTAAGTACTTTATTAAAGGGAACTTCCAACAGCGGAATCATTAGCGGACCGACAGCCACTGCATCTGTAAACCTTGCTGATGGTATGGCGTTTGACCCTGCCGGAAATATGTATATTATAAACACCGGCGCAAATATTATTAGTAAAGTTACTTTCCAATAAATAGTAAACCCTATATCTTTTCACAATAATAATAAACCGCGCAGAACCTAAACCTGGGCGGCTTTATTATTTAATTCAAATATCCCGGCCAATAGTTTATATGATTGAAGCCTGTCATTAAAATCTTCGGCAATGGTTACGGCAATAATTTCATCAACGCCATAGCTTTCCGATAATTGTGATAGTCGGTTCTTTACCATATTGGGCGTGCCTGCAACCACCCGCTGACGGTTGTAGCGGATGCGGTCCTGCTCATGTAATGTGTATTCGGTATCCTTAACATCATCATATCCAAAAGGGGAAAGCCCCAGGCCCTTTTCAGACTGGATAAAACGATAATCCATAACAGCTTTATGCTGCATAACTTTCTCCTCGTCCTCGCTGCAAAAAACAAAAATGGCCATGCTGGCTTGGGGGATAGCTAAATCCTGCGAGGGTTGAAACTTGCTTTTATATAACTGCACGGCCTGCGGGCCGCCAACCGGGTTAATAAAATGGGCGAAGGCCAGGCCCATTCCAAAATGCGCGGCAAACAAACCACTTTGCCCACTCGAGCTTAGCAGCCACATAGCCGGCACTGTTTTTACCTGGGGGATAGCACGGATCTTTTGCTGAATGGTTCCCGGAGCTGCTGTATCATGAAAATAGTTGCGCAGATCCGCCAGTTGCTCCATAAAATCCTGCTCGGCAAAATTGTTTGAGGGGTTTAATATTGAGGCGGTAATACGATCGGTTCCTGGCGCGCGGCCCATGCCCAGGTCAATGCGTCCAGGGGCCAGCGCTTCAAGCATCCTGAAATTTTCGGCAACTTTTAAAGTACTGTGGTTAGGCATCATTATCCCGCCGGATCCAACACGGATGTTTGTAGTTTGCGATGCGAGGTAAGCTATTAAAACCTCGGGAGTAGAGCCTGCAAGGCTGCCGGTGTTATGATGTTCTGACACCCAGAAACGGGTATAACCTAACTGTTCTGTATATTTTGCTAACGCGATAGTTTCCTGTACGGCTTGCTCGGCAGTAACACCCTTACGAATGGGCGATTGGTCAAGTACGCTCAGGCGGATTTTAGTTGTGTCCATAATTTACAATGAACGCAAAAATACTTACCGTGTTGACGTAAATGTATGGGTAGCCTGCATTATGGCACTAAGGTTACAGACCGGTGTTATTTTATAACATAATCTGTTAACGAAGTAGTGCTTGTACCGTTAGAACTAATATTGTTTTTAGTTGATATATAAATTATACCCACGCCTTTGGCAATGTAATAATCCATATCTTGATAGGTTAAAAACCCGCCGCCGCTATCATACTGAAGTTGTAATTTGGTATGTATAACATCCTTAAAATCTGTAGTGCCAACTTTTAAGGTAATTCCTTTTTCGGCTATTTGGCCAACAATTTGTGCCTTAACACCGTTTAACATACCGCTGTCAGTAATTTTCTCTGTCCAGGTTTTGCCGATATCATAATTATCTTTTAGATAAACATATTCTATTACTACATCCTGGCTTATCAGGTCTGTTCGGTAACTATAGGTATCATTACCATGATAATAGTAAGTGTAGCCTTTATCTGCATCAAGCGTGGTAGTACCAACGTAATATACTTTGTTGTTTATCGTCTTCTTTTCGCCGGTCATAGTAGTAGCCTGGGCCTGTACAGTTACAACCGGCGCTTGTCCTGTTGGGAAATCCCGAATGATAGGTTTTAGGTTCCAATAAGAGCCCTTTGTAGTAGGTTGATAACCACTGGCTGAGTTATTAACCTCGCCGGTAGTGGTACCCGTGCCAGGAGTTACTCCCTCTGGAAAAATAGCCGGATCAAGCTTGCAACTGGCTGCAATTAATATTAAAGCTGATAAAAAAAATAAAGCTATTTTTTTCATAAGGGTATTAGGGTTTCTAATAATTGGTTGACTATTATGGTTTTATCAAATCTAAGATATTAATATATTATTAAAAAATAATATATCGTTAAATTTTAGTTCGATTCAAAATGGTATAAAAATACCACCGCGCCGGTATAAGCCGGTTTTTTCTCGCCTTCAATTTCCATAGTAACACCTATCGTAGCTTTGGTTACACCACGCAGGTTTATAATGGCATCAAGCTTTGCAATTAGCCTTACACGGCTGTTTACCGGTACCGCTGCCGCGAAACGGATATTTTCTATGCTATAGTTGATCTGCATTTTTAGATTCTGTACATCAGCTATCTGATGCCAAAAGTAGGGTAGTAATGATACTGTTAGATAACCATGCGCAATGGTCGATTTGAAAGGGCTTTCAACTGCAGCACGTGCTTCATCGGTATGGATCCACTGATGATCAATGGTAGCCTCGGCAAACATATTGATCTGTTCTTGCGTGATAGTGTGCCAGCCCGATACCCCAAGCTCTTTACCCAGGTGAGATTCAAACTCGTCGTAGTTTTTAATAATTATCATGATCAGTTATTTTTTATAGGTTCACAACGGGTGTGAGTCCATAAAAGTAATAATCCTAAATCATTACACCAATAGCAGCAGCATAGTTTTAACAACCGATGTAGAGACGCAATGCATTGCGTCTCTACATGTGACGATTATTTAAACATATTTTTTAAAGCAGCCAATTTCACCGCCATATCGGTTTCTGGTTCGGGCTCTTTTCTTTTTTGCTGCTGATGATTGTAAGCCGGTTTAGCAGGCTGATGCTGTTTTACCGGCGCGGCCGGGCGATGCTCTTTTTTAGGCTCATCTGTTTTCATAGATAATGCGATCCGCTTACGGGCCACGTCAACTTCGGTAATAGTCACCTCAACCTGCTGTTGCACTTTCAATACCTCGTTAGGATCCTTTATAAAGCGGTTGGCGATTTGGCTTAAATGTACCAGACCGTCCTGGTGTACACCGATATCAACAAAAGCGCCAAACGCAGTGATATTGGTAACAATGCCGGGCAGCTTCATGCCTGCTTTAAGATCGGTAATGCTGTTAATGCCTTCGGTAAAGCTAAATGCTTCAAACTTTTCGCGTGGGTCGCGGCCGGGTTTAGCCAGCTCGGCCATGATATCAGTTAAGGTAGGTAAGCCCACCGTATCGGTAATATATTTTTGCAATGGGATGCTTTGCCGAAGTTTATCATCGCGCATCAGGTCATTTACGGTGCAGCCTTTGTCTTTAGCAATTTGCGCAACCAGAGGATAACGCTCAGGGTGTACAGCGCTTGCATCCAGCGGATTCTCTGCATTGTGAATGCGCAAAAATCCTGCGGCCTGCTCAAATGCTTTATCGCCCAAACGGGGTACTTTTTTTAGCTGGTCGCGATGCTTGAACGCGCCGTTCTCATCACGGTACTCTACTATCTTTTGTGCAAGTTGCGGCCCAAGCCCCGATACATACGACAGGATCTGTTTAGACGCTGTGTTCAATTCAACGCCAACGGCATTAACCGCACTGATAACGGTATCATCCAACGATGCCTGTAATTTATTCTGATCCACATCATGCTGGTATTGGCCAACACCGATAGATTTTGGATCGATCTTTACCAACTCGGCCAATGGGTCCATTAACCTGCGGCCGATAGAAACCGCACCACGCACGGTAACATCCTTATCCGGGAACTCCTCGCGTGCAACCTCTGATGCCGAATATATGGACGCGCCGCTTTCATTCACCATAACCACTTCGGCACCCGGCAAATTCAACTTCCTGATGAATAACTCGGTTTCGCGGCCCGCTGTTCCGTTACCTATTGCTATTGCTTGTATACTGTATTTTTCAAACAAGTGCTGAATGGTTTTCTCTGCCTCTTTAGCCTGCCCTGCACCTGTATGCGGGAAAACTGCCGTATATTCTAACAGCTTACCCTGCTCATCCAAACAAACAACCTTACAACCGGTGCGGAAACCCGGATCGACAGCCATCGTACGTTTTTGACCCAGCGGAGCGGCTAATAGTAACTGGCGCGCGTTCTCAGCAAACACTCGGATAGCCTCTTCGTCAGCTTTCTTTTTGGTGATCAATCGTACCTCCGTCTCCATCGACGGGCGTAGCAGGCGTTTGTAACCATCGGTAATAGCTTGTTTTACCTGGTCTGCAGCGGTGTTATCACCGCTTATAAATGCTTTCTCTAACTGATCTATCGCTTCATCCTCGGGCGGCAATACATCCAGGAAAAGGATCTCCTCTTTTTCGCCACGACGCATTGCCAATATGCGATGCGATGGAGCAGACTTTACCGGTTCCTCCCATTCAAAGTAATCTTTGTACTTAATGCCTGTGGCTTCCTTGCCCGTAATAACCTTGCTTTTAAACGACCCCTTCTCTAAAAATAGTCCACGTATTTTGGTGCGTACTTCAACATCTTCACTTATATGCTCGGCAATGATATCGCGGGCACCACCCAATGCTTCTTCCAGGCTGGCAACGCCTTTTTCTTCGGATATATACTTTTCGGCCTCAGCCTCGACATCAAATTTGTTTTGAGCAAAGAGTAAGTCGGCTAATGGCTGTAAACCTTTTTCGCGGGCTATACTGGCGCGGGTTTTTCTTTTTGGGCGATATGGAAGGTAGATGTCTTCTAACAGCACCATCGTTTCGGCAGCATTTATCTGCGCCTGCAGTTCGGGGGTTAGTTTGCCCATCTCGGTTAACGAGTTTAGTATGGCTTCGCGACGCTTGTCCAGCTCACGCATTTGCTGGATGCGGTCGCGGATGCCGGCAACCTGCACCTCGTCTAAACTACCGGTTACCTCCTTACGGTAACGGGAAATGAACGGAACGGTAGCGCCTCCGTCAAGCAATTCAACGGTGGCTATAACTTGCTTTTCGGCAATTGAAAATTCGGCAGCTAATTTTTTATAATGAGTTGTCATTGGTCTATCCTTATTGGGATAGCGAAAATCGGGTTATGGCGGGAGATTGCAAAGGGGTGTTGGTAAATAATAGTGTTACTTCTTTTTCGCCTTGGCCAAATTCTTTTCCACCCTAAACTTTACAATGCGGCTTACCAGGTCTAAGGGCAATGGCCTGTCAATCGGGAACTGTAGTGTGCCTTTGCCGGTTTCATATTGGGCAGTTTCTTCTGCAAATGCCTCAATACCCATTGGTGCCGGGTAAAATCCAATATGATTCTTATAGCCGCCAAAGTGCACGAGGTTGCCGTTAAGCTTAAAAGTAGGTATGGCGTAAGTTATAGCTTCGGTAGCATCAGGAGCGGCTTGCTGTATGGTGGTGCGCATAGTTTGCAGTAGCTCCTGCACATCGGCCGGGTAAGCTGCTATGTACTCATCTATGTTCTTTGCCGGTTCGCCTTTCATTGTCTGTTGGTTTAAAGTTTATCGATACTACAAATTTAATGGCTGACTATCAAATTAATGATGTCCAAAAAGGACATTTACAGGGGCTGGATGCGACAAAAAAGCCCCTTCCTGTTTTGGAAGGGGCTTAGAAGACTTACGAAGTTTTTAAAACTTCGTAAGTCTAACTTTTGGTTACTGTGCCGCCCATTTATTGTTGGCCTCATCAGCATCCATGAATATGCCACCGTCTATTTGCGCGGCGGTGAGGGTTTTACTGCCTTTTAGGTTAACGGTTATGTTCTTTTGGTCTTTTTGCCATACTGCGGGGGTTTGATGCAAGGTTTCGGTCGTACCATCGCTGTAGGTTAGTATCAGATCGAACGGTGAAGCAAAGCCGCCAATGTTCTCAATCGCTACTTTATAACCCGAGCCGGCCTTGTCAACGCTGGCAAGTTTCAGGTCGATATAGCCCGGGGTGTAGAACCAGTTGTAGAAGAACCAGGTAAGGTCCTTACCGGCGCCGGTGCTCATGCTGTTAAAGTAATCCCATGGGATAGGGTGTTTACCGTGCCAGTTGTTCATGTAGTTGTGCAGCGCCTTTTTAAACAGGACATCACCCAACATATCTTTAAGGGCAAGATAGCTTAATGAAGGCTTGCCGTAGAAGTTGTTGCCTGCGCCAAATTTGGTATCAGGCGACGGGGTTATAATAGCCATCTCGTTAGTATGCGGACGTTTCGCCCAGCCTACTACGCGGAACTGCTTATAGAACTTATCGGCTGCGGCTTTGCCTTTCTCTTCAATACCTATCAGGTACTCCAATGTGGTTGCCCAGCCTTCGTCCATAAAGGCGTAGTAGCTTTCGTTAATGCCCATATAAAACGGGAAGTAGGTATGTGCCTGCTCGTGGTCCTGCACCAGTTGGGCAAAGCCAAGGTCAGCCTCATGGCTATCGTTAACCATCATAGGGTACTCCATATCGGCGGTACCCTGGAAGGCTGTGCTCTTCTCGAACGGGTACTGAACGCCCGGCCAGTTCTTAGAGAACCAGGCCAGTGCATAGCGGCTGTTTTGTACCGAGTGATGGAAGTCCTGCGATGCATCAGGAAAGGCAGCTTGTACGCTAACCCTGCGTTTTGTAGCATCGTCGGTTATGGTACTGGCAGCGTCCCAGTTATAGTGGTCGCTTACGCCGAACGTCATATCGGTGATGTTGGTGGCTGTCCAGATCCAGGTGTTCTGGTCGTTTTGGGCGGTAACGGTTTTAGCAGTAAGATCAGCCGGGGTGGCAATGTGCAGGGTGCTATCACTGGTAAAGGATTGCTGCAACATCGTCGCGTATTTTGGTTGTAGCACCTTATTAGGGTTGCGCAATGTACCGGTGCTCCAAACTATGAAATTCTTAGGTACGGTAACGCTTAGAGTGTAGTCGTTGAAGTCGTTATAGAACTCAAGGCTGCCTACGTGTGGTTGGGTATCCCAGCCTTTGTAGTCGTCGTATACTGATACACGCGGGTAGAAGTATGCAAGGTAATAGGTGGTCGAGTCGATATAGCCCTCACGGTCGCCTTTAGTGCCGTCTGATAGCTGGTAGTGCCATGCGATGTCCAACTTAACCGAGTCTTTAGATGCCAGGGGTTTTGGCAGGTCTATCATCTGGTTAGTGGTTGATGCTGTGGTGTTATCCCATGCTACTTTTGTGCCGTTGGCGGTGATGTTATCTATTTGTATGCCGGCTGCCGGGTTAGTAGCTCCACCACGTACAGTACGGTGAACGTTCATGATCAGTTTCATGTTAAGGCTCTTCAATTCGTCAGGGCTGTTGTTAACGTAGCTTATCTGCTCGGTGCCTTTAATGGTACGGTCGGGTGGGGATATGGTTACCGCTATGTTGTAGCGGCCATGGTTTTGCCAGTACTTCTTGCCGGGCTTGCCGCTTTTATCGCGGGTGCCGTTGGCATAGGTTTTTGCTATCCCGTCGGGGATGGTTAATGTTTGTGCCTCTGCCTGTGCCAGGAACAAACAAAGTAATGCCGATAGGCTGATTTGTTTTAACATGTAGCGTAATTTAAAGATCAGTTAGTGGGGCTAAATATAGGAAAGAATTGGATTGTATTAATGTGCGGAAATGCCATTTAGCTACGCTGCTGTTTCACAAGTGTGTGACACAGATGAAACAGGTGAAACACTTTTTCGGTCTAACTGATTGATAGTAAATAGCTTGCGAAAAACGAGTGAAACAAAATGAAACACTATTTTGGAGTTAATAAATTGATAACAAGTATGTTACAAAAAATTTAATTGTTTAAACACGCAAAAATGATGACACAGCGCTACTGACAATATAGTGTCACCATAATTCTACGCAAAGGTGGCTACCTTGCATAAATCAATTCAATTTCATGATGAATAATTCTACCATTCCACCCAATAATTTGGACCGGCCGGCGGGTATCGAGTTGCTACGTGCCGCATCGCAGCATAAAACATTAACAGCTAAACAAACCAAACAGCTTAACGAATATCTTGCTGGTCCGCCCGATAGCAAAGACGCTTTTATCATAAAAAGGGCGGCCGACTGGATGAAACCCGTAAAAGGTAAAAAGCAACAACCCGGCGGTAAGCTGTTCGACCATTTTTGGTATGAAGGCGAGCTTTGCATTATGTTTGCCGATACCAACGTGGGTAAATCTATCCTGGCGGTGCAAATTGCCGATAGCCTGAGCAGGGGCGAAGCTATCCCCGGCTTCGGTACGGTACGCCCCACCGAGCGGGTGCTGTATTTTGATTTCGAGCTGACCGCCGCGCAGTTCGAGAAGCGGTATAGCAGTGCCGATGAAAGTATCTTCCCGTTTACTTCTAATTTTTACCGGCTGGTTTTTAACCCGGACTCGGTTGGTGCACACCGGTTTGCCAGCTATGCCGATTATTTGAATAACGGCATCGAAAATGTGCTGGTAACCACTAAGGCCCGCGTTTTAATAGTCGACAATATTACCTGCCTGCGCAGTGGTACCGAAGCCGCGGCCAGTGCCGTTAGCCTGATGAAGAACCTGCAAACCCTGAAAAATAAATACGGACTGTCCATATTGGTGCTGGCGCATACCCCCAAGCGTAACCCTGCCAAGCCCGTTACCCGTAATGACCTGCAAGGCAGTAAAATGCTGATAAACTTTGCCGATAGCGCCTTTGCCATAGGCGAAAGCCAAACCAGCCCCGGCCTGCGCTACCTTAAACAAATAAAACAACGCAGCGGGATAGAAGTATTTGGCGCAAACAACGTCGCCCTGTGCCGAATGATAAAGCCCGCCAATTTTCTGCACTTCGAGTTTACAGGCTTTGGCCCCGAAGCAGCACACCTGCAGCATTACACCGAGCAGCAACGCAAAGTAACCGAAGAGCGCATTGCCGAACTAAACAAACAGGGTTTAAGTGTACGCAATATAGCTGCCGAAACAGGGATCTCGTTTAGTACGGTGCATAGGGTAGTGAGGCGGTTGGGGAAAGTGTGAATTTTTGATTGTGTGATTAGGGGATAATAGTCATTAAATTGGCCTTAATTGCGCCTTTCAAAAAAAAGTCTTAATTTTACTTTTATGGCATCACACTTAGATAGAATTACAGCTATACCCGGGTTATGCAACGGTAAGCCTACCATCAGAGGTAAGCGTCTAACCGTGCATACCTTATTGAGCCATTTAGCGGCAGGTGAAACTGAGGCTGAAATTTTTGAATCTTTTCCTTTTTTAGAGAAGGAAGATATTACAGCGGCCCTGGAGTATGCGGCTTTAATGGCGGACCATATCAATATCCCGCTATCAAATAAACAAGTGGCTTAATGAAGTTTTTGGTCGATGCGAATCTTCCACGCAAGTTCACCTGGTTCAATATCACCGACTTTTCTTTCGCGCACGATTGGGGCGATGCTTATCCTGACAAAGCAATTTGGGATTATGCGCTCGAGAACGACTTGATTATTCTTACCCGCGATTCTGATTATTTCCATTGGCTGATCCAGGCTAAAGTAGCTCCTAAGATCGTTTATTTTAAACTTCAGCAACAAGGGCGAAAAGATCTCGAAGCATACTTTGAATTACATTGGGAGCAAATCTGTAAGTTAATAAAAACTCATAGAATGGTAATAGCTACCATTGATACGCTGGATGTTTTTTGATCTTAAGTCAAAGGCGTTTTAAATTCTTTGTATATTTAAATTATGGAAGAAGATGATGATTTACAACCCTATGAGTGGTGGGAAGATGAGGAATTTGTCGCGGAATTAGACGAACGTGTTAGACGTTACGAGGCCGGCATAGATCGGGGTTATACTTTGGAAGAAACAAAAGCCAAAATCGACCAATTAAGGCAAGAACGCCTAAATAAATACAACAAAGAAATAGAAGAGGGAGAAACTCAAATTGATAAGGGTAATTTTTTAACTCATGATGAGGTCAAGAAGTATTTTGCTGATAAAGGAACAATCAGAACCTTCCAAATTAAGCGTGGACGCTTAATCTTCGCCCTTGTTGGTGTTATCACCAACAAGTACCTGAATGCGGTAATTATGCAGCGGCTTAGCCTACCGCACAGTTGTTGGTGATAACACCAAACAACGGCGGGCGCGCATAATGCCAATTCTTCAATACGTTAACTTGGGGTTACGCTTGCAATGTTAAATTCTATTTGATATTGAAATAAGCAACAATATCATCTATTGAATAAACATTAGTTTCACCAGCTTCGTATTGCTTATCTCTTTCCAAAACTTCAGCTTGCTGTTCTGCGGATAATTTATCAGTATTGGGTTGATTAATATCGATGCTCATATTCAAATTTATGGGTTATTTATGATTAGTCAAATCTTTCTTTAGACCATATTATATACACGGTGAAGTTAAGTAGAAAGCAATCCGTTACGTCTATATGCGCCCCAACCTGTAAGCGGGAGACGCAAAGTGTTGCGTCTCTACATCATGGTAATCGTTCAATCAAAAAAATCAGCGGTTTAGACAATTAGCACTGCCCCAACAACCCTAAACCCGATTGCAGCGAATACCGGCCCGCGCTTAAGGCCAGCGCCGTATAAGCGTAAAGCGGGGCTATCGGTACCAAAGAACCACTGCATTTGCTTTTCAAATTCGTTAAACCCCTCCCTCCGCCCTCCCGTTGGGCTACTGTGTGGACACATCTTTTAGTTAAAACCCCGTAGGGGTTTAAGGTCGGTAGAAAATAGAAATATAGAGATAATATGTGCCGTAGGTACATAACTTACACGATAGGAGCCGATCTACGTGTTAAGTTTCGCACCTAACGGAGCGAAAAAAGAGAGGTGAATCGTTTTTCTACCGACCTTTTGCTCCTAACGGAGCAATTATTCCAATTTAAAAAATGTGTCTACACAGTACCCGTTGGGAGGGAACCGATAGCTATCGGTTCGCACCGGCCCACGCTCAGAAACAAACAACCTCTACCAATATTTCTCACCACCCCTAACATTCCAACTTTCCAACCCTCAACCCACACAACTACAACCCACCACAAAAAATCAACAAAATAACCACACAAACCACTTGCAAATAAAACAAATAAGCGTATCTTTGCAGTCCCTAAAAAGAGGGGTATAATAAACATTTATTTAATTTAATTAAAAGCAAGTGAATACGTTAAGTTACAAAACTGTCTCAGCCAACAAAAAAACAGTTAACAAACAGTGGGTTGTTGTTGACGCCGAAGGCGAGATTTTGGGGCGCTTGTCTACTAAGATCGCAATGATCATTCGTGGAAAAAACAAGCCAGATTTTACCCCAAACGTAGACTGTGGTGATAATGTAATAGTTATCAACGCAGACAAGGTAAAGTTGACCGGAAACAAGTTTAGCGATAAACAATATGTTTCTTACACCGGTTACCCGGGTGGTCAGCGTTTCATTTCTCCTAAGGAGTTAATGGCAAAACATCCTACCCGCGTAATTGAAAAAGCGGTGCGTGGTATGTTACCTAAAAGTCGTTTGGGCAAAGCATTGTTTGGCAATTTGCATGTATATGCAGGTGCTACACATCCTCATGAAGCTCAAAACCCGAAAGCCATTTAATTTAAAAAACTAAGGAAAAAGAAATGCCAACAACTAACACTTCAGGCAGAAGAAAAACAGCCGTTGCACGTATCTACCTTACAGATGGTAGCGGTGCAATTACCGTAAACGGTAAAGATTACAAAGAATACTTCCCTACATTGCCATTGCAATACATCGTTACTCAGAGTACTGAGGTTTCTGGTTCAACCGGATTATATGATGTTAAAGTTAATGTTGCAGGTGGTGGTGTAAAAGGACAGGCAGAAGCCGTTCGTTTAGCTATTGCGAAAGCTATTGTTGAACTCGATGCTGATAAGAAGCCTTCATTGCGCGCTAAAGGTTTAATGACACGTGATAACCGTATGGTTGAGCGTAAAAAACCAGGTCGCAAGAAAGCACGTAAGAGATTCCAATTCAGTAAACGATAATTTAAGGAGAACAACACAATGGCAAGAACAACATACGACGAGTTACTGGATGCAGGTGTACACTTTGGTCACCTTACCCGCAAATGGGATCCTAAAATGTCACAGTACATTTTTATGGAGCGCAACGGTATACACATTATCGATCTCAATAAAACCTTATCAAAGGTTGAAGAAGCTGCTGCAGCTATAAAACAAATTGTAAAATCAGGACGTAAAGTATTATTCGTAGCTACAAAGAAACAAGCGAAAGATATCGTTGCTGAATATGCAAAAACAGTAAACATGCCTTTCATAACCGAGCGTTGGTTAGGTGGTATGTTAACTAACTTTGCTACTGTACGTAAGTCGATCAAAAAGATGTCAAACATCGATAAATTGACTAAAGACGGTACTTACACCAACCTTTCTAAAAAAGAAAGATTGATGATACAGCGCGAGCGTATCAAATTAGAAACTTTATTAGGTGGTATTGCTGATTTAAATCGCTTACCGGCTGCATTGTTTTTAATTGATGTTAAAAAAGAGCACATCGCGGTATCTGAAGCATTAAAGTTAAATATCCCAACCTTTGCAATGGTTGATACTAACTCTGATCCTTCAAACATCGATTTCCCTATCCCTGCAAATGATGACGCTACCAAATCAATTTCATTGATCACAGGTATCATCATCAAAGCTATCGAAGAAGGTTTAGACGAGCGCAAACGCGAGAAAGACGACGAAGCTGAAAAAGAAGCAGCACAGGCGAAGGCTAAAGCTGATGCTCCGGAAGTTGCTGACAGAGCCCCGGCTGGTGAAGGCAAAAGAAGCCGCAAAGTAGCTGTTGAAACTACTGCAGCTATAGCTGACGAAGCACCTGCAGCTGACGATACTACAGAAGAATAATTGAATTTAGTGGTGAGTTTTGAGTGATGAGTTTTTAGTAACTCATATTATAACTCATAGCTCACCACTTTTAACTTATAACTGAAAATAAAATGTCTACAGTACAAATAACTGCATCCGATGTAAACAAACTGCGCCAGCAAACAGGTGCGGGTATGATGGATTGCAAAAAAGCTTTAACTGAAACCAATGGTGATTTTGAAGCAGCTATTGATTTTTTAAGAAAAAAAGGTGCTAAAGTAGCAGCAAGCCGTCAAGACCGCGAGTCTAACGAAGGTGTTGTTATCTCTCGTACATCTGCTGATGGCAAACGTGGGGTTATCATCGAGCTAAACTGCGAAACTGATTTCGTTGCTAAAAACGCTGATTTCGTAGCTTTTGCTAACGCGATTGCTAACGAAGCGGTTGAGCAAAACCCTAAATCATTAGAAGAACTGAACCAATTGTCTATCGACATTGAAAATTCACGTTTAACTATTGCTGAAGCTTGCATTGACAAGACAGGTAAAATTGGCGAGAAGATCGGCGTATCTAAATACGAAGTTATTGAAGGCGAAAAAGTTGTAGCTTATATCCACGGTAACTTCCGTTTAGGTGTATTAGTTGGCTTAAACAAAACTGCTGCCGGTGCTGACGAAGCAGGTAAAGACGTTGCGATGCAAATTGCAGCTATGAACCCTGTAGCTATTGATAAAGATGGTGTTGATTCATCAATTATTGAGCGCGAGTTAGAAATTGCTAAAGACGTGATACGTGCAGAAGGTAAACCGGAAGAAATGGTTGAAAAAATTGCTGCAGGTAAATTGAATAAATTTTACAAAGACTCGACCCTGTTAAACCAGGAGTTTGTTAAGGATTCTTCAAAAAACGTATCTCAGTTTTTAGATACTGTTGAGAAAGGCCTTACAGTAACAGCCTTTAAGCGAGTAGCTTTAGGAGCTTAATTATATTTATCCCCCGATAATTATCGGGGGATTTTTTTTGCCAAAAATTTTCTATGTAAAGACGCAATACTTTGCGTCTCTTTGCAAATGGCCGGAGACACAAAGTATTGTGTCTCTATAAATAGGAAAAAATGATAACTGCTTTAACTAATCTTCGGCTGATATCTGATGGTACAATTACCACAGGCAAAGCCGTTTTAATTGAAGATGAAAAGATCACTGCTGTTATACCAGCCACGGAGATCCCAAATGATGCAACCCGCATCGACCTGAATAATAACTTTCTTGCCCCCGGATTATTGGACCTTCAAATTTACGGCGCCGGTAAGCCCCTGTTTTTTGGCGGAGATCCATCACCCGAAGCATTGGCGCAAATGGAGCATACTTTGCTGGCCGAAGGCTGCACAGGCTTTTTTGCTACCATTGCCACTAATACTGATGATGTTGTTGAACGCGGCATTGATGCCATAGTAAATTATTGGGACAACCGGATTGGGAATTTATTAGGCTTGCACCTGGAAGGGCCGTATTTAAACCCGAAACGTTGCGGCGCCCATCCGCCGGCATTGATCAAAAAAGCTACACTTGCACACATTAAAGGCTGGATTGAAAGAGGCAACGGCCTGATAAAAATGATAACCCTTGCCCCTGAGTTGCAGGATAGCGAAGTGCTGGATTATCTGTACCAGCAAGGGGTTGTATTATCATCCGGCCATAGCAACGCTACTTATGCTGAAGGAAAGGCGTTTTTAAATAAACCGGTACAAGCGGTAACGCATTTATACAATGCCATGCCGCCCATGCACCATCGCGAACCCGGTTATATCCCGGCGATATTTGAGGAGCGGCCATATACCAGCATAGTTGCAGATGGCGTTCATGTTGATTTTACGATGATCCGTTTAGCTAAACGCGAATTGGGCGATAAGTTATATTTAATTACCGACGCTGTATCAGAAACTGATAAAGGAACCTATCAGCACCAATTTAAAGTAGACAGGTATGTAATGCCTGATGGAACATTATCGGGTTCGTGTTTAACGATGCTGAAAGCGATACAGAATTGTGTGGAGCGTGTTGGTATTGATCTTGCAGAAGCTGTAAATATGGCTACGTTATATCCCGCGCAGTTAATAAAATCGACTGCCAAAGGTAAAGTTGCACAAGGTTTTAATGCCGACCTGGTTGTTTTTAACGATTCCTTTGAGCTTGTTAACTTAGTATTTAAAGGAGTAACAAAAACAACATAATATTTTAACAATAGCTTTAATTATATATTTTTGATAAATCCCACATCCTACATGAAGTACAAAAGAATATTACTGAAACTAAGCGGCGAATCGTTAATGGGCGACAAGCAATACGGTATTGATAATAAGCAGGTATTGCAATATGCACATGATATTAAAGCAGTTAAAGACAAAGGACTTGAAATAGCCATTGTTGTTGGTGGTGGTAATATTTTCAGGGGATTAAGTGCCGAAAAATCAGGCATGGAACGTGCACAGGCAGATTATATGGGGATGCTTGCAACCGTAATAAACTGTATGGCGCTGCAAAACGCGTTAGAGAGTGTTGGCGTTGAAACACGCTTACAATCGGCCATTAAAATGGAGCAGATCTGCGAGCCCTATATTCGCCGCCGTGCCATGCACCATTTAGAGGTTGGGCATATCGTAATATTTGGTGCCGGTACCGGTAACCCATATTTTACTACAGATACCGCTGCATCACTTCGTGCTATCGAAATTAAAGCCGATGTGGTATTAAAAGGTACCCGCGTTGACGGTATTTATACCGCCGACCCGGAGAAGGACCCAACAGCAACCCGTTATGACGAAATAACTTTCCAGGAAGTATACGACAAAGGATTAAATGTTATGGACATGACGGCCATTACCCTTTGCCAGGAAAATAATTTACCCATTATTGTATTTGATATGAACAAGCCCGGCAACTTCATGAAAATTGCCGAAGGCGAGCCTATAGGGACATTGGTAAAATAAATATCAGGTGTACCAGCCTTGCTTACTTTGTTGCTGTGGTAGCAGGTAATACTATTTCGCAATTAAATATGTTATATTTGTATATATAGATATTTGGCTATGGACACAGTTTTGCTACAAATCAACGATGATAAAGCCTACAAGCTAATTGAGGGTTTGGAGGCTTTAAACGTTGTCACGGTCATAAAAAAAGATATCCAACCTAAAAAAAAGTTGTCTGAAAAGTATGCAGGGGCTTTACATCTTACGGATGAAGAATACAATAATTTTCAAAATTACCTAACTCAAAGTCGCAACGAGTGGGAACGAAATGTTTGATAGACTCTAATGTCATTATTGGATATTTAGATAATAAGCTTCCAAAAAAAGGTATGGAATTGGTGGATATCATAATGGATGATATTCCGACCGTCTCTGTTATAACTAAAATTGAAGTTTTACGATTTAATACTCCTGACGATTCATATAAAATCCTGCAAAACTTCATTAATGATTGCGTTGTTTTAGAATTGAATAAGCTAATAGTAGATAAAACTATAGAAATCGGGAAAGCTCATAAAATTAAACTGCCTGACGCAATAATTGCCGCCACGGCTTTGGTAAATGACCTCGCGCTTATTACCCGTAATATTTCTGATTTTAAAAACATTAAAGACTTAGAATTGCTTAATCCATGGGCCGAAGATAATGGCAATCCGTTATAAGGCTATTTCATAGATTTTACTATTTTTGTCAAAAATCATAACACAATGAGCGAACTCATTAAAAAACAAGTAACCGATGCTAAAGCTGCAATGGAACGTGCAATCGAACATGCAGATGGCGAATTAAATAAGATCCGTGCAGGTAAGGCAAGCCCTTCTATGCTGGACGATGTATATGTTGATTACTACGGTACCGCAACACCGTTAAGCCAGGTTGGTACAGTTAACACGCCCGATGCACGTACTATTGTTGTACAGCCCTGGGAAAAATCATTATTAGGCGCTATCGAAAAAGCCATAATGGAAGCTAACTTAGGTGTTAATCCGCAGAATGATGGCGTTATTATCCGCATAAACGTACCGCCGTTGACAGAAGAGCGCCGCCGCGATCTGGCTAAAAAAGCTAAAGGCGAAGCCGAGAACGGTAAAATAGCCATCCGTAACGTACGTAAAGATGCTAACGAAAAGATCCGCAAACTAAAAGCAGACGGCGTATCAGAAGACGAAATGAAAACCGGCGAGGCTGAGATCCAAAAGCTTACCGATGCCTACATTGTTAAGATAGATCAGCTATCAGAAGCTAAAGAAAAAGATATTATGACGGTTTAATTTAAACCAGATCATTCATGCAAAAAGCCATCCGGATATTTCGGGTGGCTTTTTTATTTAATGCGCCGATGAACATCATCTCCCAGTCCTGCAATTTTAAACGAAATTTTGGAACCTCCTAATATAACAGTAAGCGTTCCGGTAGCAATAGTTGTGGGGCCGGCACCTTTATCAAATATATGATCGATATTCAATTCCAATGATTCGTTGCCATTTTTATAAAGGTCAACGTAACCGTTTCTATTTTCGGTGTGTTTTACAAAATTGAAACGATGATATTTATGATCTGCTGTTTGTATTGTTGCAATTGTTGAAGTAGTATATAGTAAATAATTATTAGGTTCGGCATTGGTAAAATATCTTGGATGCTCACCATCATTGGGTGGATTGTTCATGTAGATGAGTGGATGGGCATCGTCAATTCTGGGAATGTCCTTTGGCGTATAGGTGATATCATCAACTGTAAAATATGGCTCATTTTTCTCATTTTTTATACCTTGGTAAACTGTGCATTTTAGATACACAGTCTGCATCCATCTGAGTTTTTTTAGAGCAATACTTTTGGCAACTGTCGCATAGTATGATGTTTGACAGTTTGTTGGTATGAAGTCTATATCAGTAGCATCAGTGCTTCCCTCGCCTTTAAAATCAACATTATAATACTTTTTGCCATCAAGGATTTTTTTCTTGGAGAGCCGTTCAAGAATGTATGGATCGTTAGACGCTGTGTATAAAGTATACCTGGCCTTAACTATAACCGTAGCTCTGCCATTTTTAAAATGCAAAGGACCCAAAAAATTACATGTGCTTTTTTGTGCTGATAAATGCGAGGCGCAAAGCATTAATAATAAGGTATGCAGGATGATCTTTCTCATGGCAGTTAAGGTTTAGCAATACTAATTTAGCTAAAAAATGTATACAATGTCAAATTAAAGGGAATGAGCTACTTAGCCATTCCCTTTTTTTATTTTTGAACCAATATGAAAATACTATTATCTTATTTAAAAAATTACCGCTGGACAGTAGTGCTTGCACTAATATTGGCTGGTATTAACATAGGTTTTTCGCTTGTAGATCCGCTGATAACCGGGAAGATCCTGGATAACTATATCCTCCCTCATGATAGTAAAATATTTACTTATGAGTACCGCTTACATGGTGCATTGATATTGGTAGGTTTAGCCGTAGGTGCAGCAATGGTATCGCGCATAGCAAAAAATTTCCAGGATTATTTTACCAATATTATAGTCCTCAAAACCGGCGCGCAGATGTATAGCGATGGCTTGAAGCATTCGCTTGAATTGCCTTATCAGGTTTTTGAAGATCAGCGCAGCGGCGAAACTTTGGGCATTTTACAAAAAGTACGCCAGGACTGCGAGAAATTTATCACTTCATTTATCAGTGTGCTGTTTGTAAGCCTTATAGGGATGATCTTTGTAATTGTATACTCTTTAAAAGTAAATTACCAGGTTACCCTTGTTTATTTTACCGCTATACCGGTTATTGCCATAGTAAGCTCTTTATTAAGCAAGCGTATTAAAACAATACAAAAAAGCATCGTATCAGAAACTACCGCCTTAGCCGGATCGACTACAGAATCATTACGGAATATTGAGTTGGTGAAGAGTTTGGGATTGGCAAAACAAGAAATAGAGCGTTTAAATAAAACCACCTACAAAATTCTTGACCTGGAGCTTAAGAAGGTGAAATTTGTACGAAGCATGAGCTTTATACAGGGTACAGTTGTAAACCTGGTACGCAGCGCCATGATAGTGGTGTTGTTAATGCTGATATTTAAACATACGCTAACACCAGGTAATTATTTCCAATTTTTATTTTACTCTTTCTTTCTTTTTAATCCTCTACAGGAACTTGGCAATGTAATTCAATCATGGCGCGAAGCTCAAGTGTCTTTAGGGAATTTTAAACGAATAATAGAAACCCCAATTGATATCAAGCCCGAAAAACCGGTACTGGTTGAAAAGATAACTAAACTAAATTTCGACAACGTTACTTTTAAACATTTAACGGCTACGCGCAACGCGCTTAACCAAATCAGCTTTGAAACCAATACCGGCGAAACCATTGCTTTTGTTGGTCCTTCGGGTTCAGGTAAAACAACATTGGTTAAGTTATTGGTGGGTTTATATCAGCCATTAGAGGGCGATATAACTTATAATGGCATAGCCAGCAAAGAAATAGATCTGGATCAGCTTCGAGAAAAAATAGGGTTTGTAACACAGGATACGCAACTGTTCTCCGGCACTATCCGCGAGAATTTATTGTTTGTACGCCCGGGTGCTACGGATGAAGAGTGTTTGGATGTACTTCAACGTGCAGCTTGCCAAACCTTGATGTCCCGCGCCGCTAATGGTTTAGACACGGTAATAGGCGAGGGTGGAGTAAAAGTATCAGGTGGCGAGAAACAGCGTTTATCAATCGCACGCGCTTTACTACGCAGGCCCGATCTGTTGGTATTTGATGAAGCGACATCATCATTAGACTCGTTAACCGAGGAAGAGATCACAGAAACTATTAAAGATGTATCTGAGTTTAATAACCATATCACCATATTAATAGCGCATCGCCTGTCGACCATTATGCATGCTGATTGTGTGTATGTTCTTGAAAAAGGCAGGATTATTGAATCGGGTAAACACACCGAACTATTAGATCAAAAGGGTTTGTATTACGCCATGTGGAGGCAGCAGATAGGTGAGAAGGATACTGTTGAGGTAGACTAATAACTATTGATTGTTCTCTTTTAGGTATTTCTTTTTCAGATAATTTAAATAGATCATCATCCCGGTAGCAGCGCCTAGGCCTGCTACCAGGCCTAATATTATTGATCTTTTTAAATCTCCGTTGAATACAAGGGTTTCTATCAAAACAAAAACTAATGCGGTGATAATCATAGCCAGCGCAAATATCAATATCCGGGCTTTGGTTTTCATGTAGCTATTTTTTCTTATAATTTCGATTGAAACATTCCGCGTCTTTTCTTTTTGTTCGATAGGTAAGTAAGCATAAGTCCGGTGCCTATTCCACCAAAAATAGCTTCGCCCAATTGGTACGAGCCTATTGTTTCTTTAAACAAAAACATGCCAATCAGTATGTTAAAACCTATGCAACATGCTATGATCAATAATGCTTTAGCAACCGTGTTTAGGTTTATCATATCGCTATTTCTTCTTCAATTTTTGGGGAAGATATTTCCTGTAATGATAAAGGTATCAATTTCTTCGTTTTAAAGTAAGTGAAGCTTACAATAAGTAAGGTCATGCTACCGCCAAATAAAACCGATGGCACGGTACCCATTAGCTTAGCTGCTGTACCCGATTCGAAAGCCCCTATTTCGTTGGATGAGCCGATGAACATCTGATTAACCGCTGATACACGTCCGCGCATGCTATCAGGCGTTAATATTTGCATAATAGTGCCGCGAATCAAAACGCTGATGCTGTCAAAGCCGCCTTCCGTAAATAGAAATAACAGCGAAAGATAGAAGTTACGCGATAAAGCGAAGCAGATAATAGATAGACCAAACCCGGTTACAGCTATCAATAAATTGCGCCAAGGCTTACCCATAGGCGAGATCCTTGCCATGGCCAGCATCACCAACACCGCGCCTAATGACGAGGTAGCGCGCATTATACCTAAGCCTTGCGGCCCTACGTGTAATATCTCATTAGCAAAAACTGGTAATAGTGCCACTGCGCCACCAAAGAATACCGAGAAAAGGTCAAGGCTCAAGGCGCCTATCAGCATTTTATTATGAAATACAAAGTGGATACCTTCTGATAAGCTTTCCCAAATACTTTCTTTTGGCACGTACACCGGTGGGTATCTTCTTAAAAAGAACACACACACCAATGCTATCAATAGGAAAGTAATAATAATCGCAAACGTTACGGTAATGCCGCAAAATCCATAAGCCAAACCACCAACCAGTGGCCCCAGGATGGATGCAATTTGCCAGCTCGAGCTGTTCCAGCTGCTTGAGTTGGGGTAAATTTCTTTGGGCACACTATGCGCCATAATGGTAAACGCGGCCGGGTTATAAAAGGCACGGGCCACGCCGTTGCAAAATACCATGGTATATAATATCGGTACTATCCAGTTGGCGTGAATAATGCCTTCCATACTTTTTAAGGTGACGGTAAACATTACTATCGACGAGAACAACACCCCGAAGAATACAAACAGCAGCATTTTCTTTTTCTCAGATTTATCTGCAATGTAACCACCATACAAGGCAATACCTATTGATGGTATAGCTTCGCTTAAGCCTATCAACCCTAAAGCAAAAGCGCTTTTGGTTAACTGGTAAACGTAAAAGCCTAAAATAACGGCCTGCATTTGGTAAGCAAAGGTGAAGAAAAACTTCATGCCCAGGTACGAGCGGAAATCTTTATAACGTAACGCTATGAAAGGGTCTTTTACCGGTAAAGGTTGACTATCGGATTCTGCCATTACGCAAAACTACAAATCATGCAGTAAGGATGGAAGAATATTTGAAATAAACTTAGGAAATCTTATCCCAGCTCAATCCCGCATTTTTAGTTTGGAATGCCAGGTTCAGTATCTGGTTCTCAGGTGCTGCCAGTTGCGGATCAACAGCAAAAATATCTTCCACACATTTACGGGCCTGCATTAGTAGCTCCTGGTCGGCGGTAAGGTCGGCAACTTTTAGATCGAGCAGGCCGCTTTGCTGGGTGCCTTCAATATTGCCGGGTCCGCGTAGTTGCAGGTCGGTTTCGGCAATCTCGAAGCCATTGTTGGTTTTAACCATTGTATTTAGGCGTATCCGGCCCTCTGGGCTTAGTTTGTCCTTGCTCATGAGTATACAATAGGATTGTTCGGCCCCGCGGCCTACGCGACCCCTGAGCTGGTGTAATTGCGACAGGCCAAACCGCTCGGCATTTTCAATGATCATTACTGATGCGTTGGGTACATTAACCCCAACCTCGATAACCGTAGTGGCTACCATTATCTGTGTTTCGCCACGCACAAAGCGCTGCATCTCAAATTCCTTTTCGGCAGCTTTAATTTTGCCGTAAACTATACTAAGCTTGTATTGCGGTAACGGAAACTCTCTTGATATAGCTTCAAAGCCTTCCATTAAATTTTTCAAATCGAGCTTTTCGCTTTCCTGTATCAATGGGTACACAATATAAATTTGACGGCCTTTAGCTATTTCATCCTTCATTAAGCCAAACATGCGCAGGCGGCTGCTTTCATAAAGATGAACTGTTGTAATAGGTTTTCTTCCTGCTGGTAGTTCATCTATCACAGAAACATCCAAATCGCCATATAAAGTCATGGCCAGTGTGCGCGGGATAGGAGTAGCCGTCATAACCAAAATATGTGGGGGGATGATATTTTTGCGCCAAAGCTTTGCTCGCTGCTCAACCCCAAAACGGTGCTGCTCATCAATAACCACCATGCCTAAGTTTTGGTACTGCACTTTATCTTCAATAAGCGCGTGGGTGCCTATTAATATTTTAAGCTGCCCGTTCTCCAGTTTTTCGTGCAGGGTCTTTCGGTCTTTTGGTTTGGTAGATCCGGTTAATAAAGCTACTTCAACAAAATCATCGCCCACTAAACTTTTTATGGTTTGGTAATGCTGGTTGGCCAATATTTCGGTAGGAGCCATGATGCAGGTTTGGAAACCATTATCAATAGCTATCAACATACTCATTAAAGCTACAACAGTTTTGCCGCTGCCCACATCTCCCTGTAACAGGCGGTTCATTTGTACGCCGCGTTGGGTATCCTGTCTTATTTCTCTTAGAACCTTTTTTTGGGCGTTGGTTAACTCAAAAGGTAGCTTGTTGTTGTAAAACTCATTAAAGTAAGGGCCAACCTTATCAAATATGTTGCCCTTGAATTTCTGTACACGCAGCAACTTGTTTTTTAAAAGCTTTAGTTGTAAAAAGAAAAGTTCTTCAAATTTAAGTCGATGCCTGGCCTCGGCCAACTTATTGGCATCCTCCGGAAAATGGATCTGGCGATAGGCATCCGCCCTCCCCATCAACTTAAATTTATTGATGATGTACAGTGGCAGGTTTTCCTGTATCTCGCGTGCGTGCTGCTCCAGTAAGCCTGTTACCAGCTTTTGGATGCCTTTACTATCTAACGTAAATTGTTTTAGCTTTTCTGTCGAGCTATATACAGGCTGTAAGGTCATGTTACCTTTGCGCTGTATGGTTTCCTGCGAGTAAAGATCAAACTCGGGGTGCGACATTTGTGCCTTGCCGTTAAATGATCCGGGTTTGCCAAAAAGTATATAGGCTTTGCCAACAATCAAATTCTTCTCGGCCCATTTTATACCCTGGAACCATACCAGCTCCATTACGCCGGTGTCATCCTGTACCTGCGCTACCAGGCGTTTAGTATGCTTCTCGCCAAGTAGTTCTTTATGGGTCAATCGCGCTATAACCTGCACATAAGGCAGGTCCTGTTGGATCTCCTTTATTTTATAGAAACGGGTGCGGTCAATATGCCTGAACGGAAAATGCTGCAGCAGGTCCTCGAACGTTTTTATAGCCAGCTCTTTTTTAAGTACGTCGGCACGCGCTGTGCCAACGCCTTTTAAATATTCAATCGGAGTTTGAAATAGCTGACCGTTCAAGGGCTTTTATCAGGCTTTTACTGCTATTACAGAAATTTCAACACTTACGCCTTTAGGCAGGGCCGATACCTGTACGGTCTCGCGTGCAGGGAAATTGTCTTCGAAGTACGACCCGTAAACCTCGTTTACTTCGGCAAAATCTGCCATGCTGGTTAAAAATATGGTGCTTTTAACAATATGGCTAAAATCAGCTTTGGCCTGGCTTAATATGGCGCCAATGTTTTCCATTACCAGGTGTGTAGCGGCTGTAATATTATCAGTAACTAATTCGCCCGTAAAAGGATGCAAAGGTATTTGGCCCGATACAAAAATGGTATTACCGGCTTGTATAGCCTGGTTGTATGGTCCAATAGGTGCAGGCGCGTCGGCTGTATTAATTACTTTTTTCATTGTTATAGGTTGAGTTTAATGATGATCGCAATCGATCCTGTTTAATTTATTTCTTCGTCATAAACCAGTATACTATTTTCCCTATTATACCAAGCAGGAATACAGTTATAGCAATGGCATTTATAATATGCATCACTTTTAAATTAAAGCTGGTTGGCCTGTTTGGGTCTTTTTTGCGAAAAAAGTACATGGTGCTAATTTACTTAAAATTTCGATTCGGAAATTATAGTGCAAATATAGCTAAACAAAAAAGGCTCCCCAAAATTGGAGAGCCTTTATATTGTTCTAAACTGATTTCAAAAATTATTTTTTGAATTGAACACGACGGTTTAATACACGTCCTTCTTCAGTTGAGTTATCAGCGATTGGCATAGTTTCGCCATATGCTTTTACTTTCAATTTTTTAGCATCAACACCAGAGTTAACTAAGTAAGTTTTTACTGAGTTAGCACGGTCTTTAGATAAAGCTAAGTTGTGAGCAGCAGTACCTTCAGATGAAGCAAAACCGTCTAATTCACATTTAGCACCTGATGCACGTAGGTCAGCAGAAGTAGCATCTAACACTGGGTAAGATGAAGTTCTTAATACTGAGCTATCAAATTCAAATTGAATGTTAGCGTAAGCCTCAGCAGGAGCAGCAACAGAAACAGGAGCTTCAGCTACTTTAGGGAATACGATAGCGCAACCTGAACCATCAACTACAGTACCTGCAGGAGTGTTAGGGCATTTGTCGAATTGATCAGCAACACCGTCACCGTCAGAATCTTTTTTCAAATCGTTAACTGCATTCTCTACGTTAGTAACACGGCCTTTAAGGGCAGCAACTTCTTTACGTAAAGCTTCGTCATACAATTCGTCATACATCATAGCTACCGGGTTAACCCACTCTAAGTTTGGTTTAGATGAAGTACCGAAAGTGTACTCTAAACCAGCGTAACCGTATGAGTAGTGATCTTTAGTAGGATATGCTCTGTTCACACCATCAAAAACGTCACCGTCAACGAAGTTTTCATCGTAACCTAAGTTTAAGCCTAACGCGTCAGATAATTTGAATTTAACACCAACACCAATTGGAATAACTAAAGTAGATACTCTGTGTGGGTTTGTGTTAGTAGCACTTGCTGTATTGTAAGTTTCAACAGCAATTGTTGGGTAACCAGGAGTTACAGCACCATAAATAGATGGATTGTAGTTTATTAAACCAAAACCACCTTTAAATAAGAAGTTAACAGAATTTTCGCGACGTAAAAAGTCGATAGTAGCTACGTTAACAACAGCGCTTAAACTTGCGTTCCAGAACGGAGTTGAAAATTTAACGTACCTGTTACCGGTAACACCGTCACCAACGTAACCTGCGGCACCTGCATTACCTTGTACTTTACCGCTATGTAAGTCGGCTTCTAAAGCAAAAGAGTGTGCTAATTGTTTTTTCAATGATAAGCCGTAACCTAAGCTAACAACGTTGCCATTGAAATCGCTTGATCCGCCTGTTGCAAGAGTTGTAGATGTTGCACCTACGTTTACGCCAAGACTCCAGGTACTGTACTGTCCGCTACCACCAAATACCTTGGCAGTAGTTTTTGTCGCATCCTGCGCTTTAACGGCAACAACTGCCATCAGAGAAGCGACAGATAAAGCGACTGTTTTTTTTAATGTAGAATAGTTCATAGTTTTAAGATTAAACAATGTTTTAATTGTGATTTTTTCCAAAAATAGTAATTATGTTTGAAACGATTACCAAATACTGTTCCAAAAATTATAATACTAACACAAAGAAATGAAAAATGTTCTATAAGTAGTACAAATAATAAAAATACCATGAAATATTTACCCATCGAAAATAATTTATTTACAATTAATAGAAAAAGTTTCGTTTCGCGACTTAAATCGAACTCTATAGCTATTTTTCATGCTAATGATGAATATCCACGAAGCGGAGATCAGTCGTTTATATTCAAGCAAAACCCTGATTTTTTTTATTTAACGGGTATTGACCAGGAGCAAAGCATATTATTATTATTTCCGGATTGTCCTAATTCTGTATACAAAGAAGTACTGTTTTTAAGACAAACCAACGAACATATTGCAGTTTGGGAAGGACACAAGTATACCAAAGAAGAAGCAAGACAGGCATCGGGCATACAAAATATTTATTGGCTTAGCGAATATGATAATATATTACATAGTATAATAAACTATGCAGATAATATATATATTAATACAAACGAGAACGACCGCTATGCGCACACCGTACCTTATCGTGATATAAGGATGCTGGCCGACCTGCGCGCTAAATATCCTTTGCATAATTATGAAAGGTCGGCATTAATAATGCGCGATCTGCGTGTAGTAAAATCGCAAACAGAGATAGAACTGACCAAAAAAGCATGCGCTATTACTAATGATGCTTTCAGAAGAGTACTGAAGTTTACCAAACCCGGCGTTACCGAATACGAGATTGAAGCAGAGATAATTCACGAATTTATCCGCCAACGCGCAACGGGGCATGCTTACAACCCGATAATAGCATCAGGCAAGAATGCGATAGTATTACATTATATAGATAACAACCAGGTTTGTAAAGATGGCGATGTGATACTTTTTGACTTTGGTGCAGAATACGCTAACTATAACGCCGACATGAGCCGCTCAATCCCTGTTAACGGCCGCTTTACCAAACGCCAGCGCGATGTGTATGATGCGGTGCTGCGGGTAATGAAAGCCGCGACCAAAATGTTGGTTGAAGGTACCATCTGGAACGAATACCATGATGAGGTAGGCAAAGTAATGACCGATGAACTTATAGGCCTTGGCCTGCTAACCAAACATGATGTTGAAAAGCAGGACCCTAAAATGCCGGCCTATAAAAAATACTTTATGCATGGTACCTCGCACCACCTGGGTTTGGATGTGCATGATTTTGCCAGTCGTTACAAGCCGTTTGAGGTTGGTAACATATTAACCTGCGAACCTGGTATCTATATCCCTGCCGAAGGTTTGGGCATTAGGTTGGAGAACAATATCCTGATAACTAAAGGGGGAAATATCGATTTGATGGCTGATATACCTTTAGAGGCAGAGGAAATTGAGGAGATAATGAACTCGTGGGATTTCGGAATTAAGAATATTTTTCGGTGAATGTGTATAAATTAAAACCTTCACTATTTAAAGCTTCAGCAATATCTTGCCGGAGCTTTTTTTTGTCGATATCAGCCATTCGTTTTTGCTGGATCAGTCTGTATGCTTTTTCGGTCAGCAAAAATTCTTTGCGGGTGTTTTTAATGTCTTTTGCTGATAGTATAAAATCTGTCACCTCATTTATACCAGTGCCGGTTGTCGCTATTGTCTTAAAAACAGGTGTTTCGGTAGTTTCCTTTTGGTGGATGATCTTTTTAAGATTATTGGCAAACAGGTCGGCATCGTCACGGTCGGCTTTGTTGATGATGAAGGCGTCGGCGACTTCCATCAGGCCCGATTTAATGTTCTGGATCTCATCGCCCGATTCAGGCACCAACACCACAAACGTAATATCGGCCAACCCCGCTATCTCAATTTCTGATTGCCCGACACCTACAGTTTCTATCAGCACATAATCAAAACCGGCAGCGCGCAGTACATCGGCCATCTCAATTGTCTTGGCTGATAGCCCGCCTAATGATCCGCGTGTAGCCAACGACCTGATAAAAACATCAGGGCTATTAAAATGCCCGCTCATTCGTATGCGGTCACCCAGTAAAGAGCCAAAGTTAAAAGGCGAGGTTGGGTCAATAGCCAGTACTGCTATTTTATTGCCTTTACTAACCAACTGCTCAATAAGGCTGTTCACCAATGTACTTTTACCCGCGCCCGGCGGGCCGGTTATACCTATTATAGGTGTAGGTTTTTTAAAGGTTAAGCTTTTTAAAAGATCGGTAGAGCCGGGTAGGTCATTTTCAACGATAGTTAAGGCGCGTGCAACGGCTTTAAAGTCGGTACAGTTAAGTTGCGGTAAAATGTTTTTTGCAGCGGCCACTTTTGTTGATCTATTTACAAATGAATAAAATTATAGGCACATAAAGTATATAATCTTTATAATTGCAGTTAACAGCTATAGCATTTAACGGGTAATTTAATGTCAAAACCATCGGTACTGGTTACGTTCGATTCAATGAAGAATCCCAACTCCGGGTACTTCTCATTCGGCAAAGGCCTTGGCGATGCCCTGCTCAAGCAAAACAAAGATCAATTTAAACTAACTTATTACCTTTTTAAAGTTACCACCTATTTTAACGGGTTGGTTAATATATTATACCTTAACCGGCTGCATCGTTTTTTCTTCCCGGCATACAATAAGTTTGACGTGGTTCATTTTACAGATCAAACCTGTCGGCTGCGCCCTTACCGGGTGAACGGTAAGAAGGTAATGACCATTCATGACATTAATAACGCGCACCTGTCATTCAAACCAAAACACAAGGTAGAAAAGCACATCCGTAAACTGCGTAAGTATATGTCATACTGCGACAGGGTGGTTGCCATATCGCAATTTGTGGCCGATGATGTTTTGCGGTTCATCCCCGAGATAAAAGATAAAATAAGCGTTATATATAATGGTGCAGATAGATTAACAGTGCCGGATGATTATCAACCCGCATATCTCCCCCAAAAACCTTTTCTGTTTACCATCGGGCTATTATCAGTGCAAAAAGGATTTCATTTATTGCCAGCGCTATTGGCAGGCAATGACTATGAATTAATAATAGCTGGTATAGAAACTCCACATAAACAAAACATAACAGCAGCAGCCGAAAAATATGGCTGCCTTGACCGTGTTACCATAACCGGCCCGGTAAGCGATGGTGATAAAGCCTGGTATTATAAAAATTGCAGCGCGTTTGTATTCCCGTCAATAGCCGAAGGGTTTGGGCTGCCGGTTATTGAAGCGATGCATTTTGGCAAGCCGGTATTTTTATCAAAATTTACTTCGCTACCCGAAATTGGTGGCGATGCTGCTTATTATTTTGATAATTTTGAACCCGAACATATGCAAACAGTTTTTGCGAACGGGATGGAACATTATAAAGAAAATGACAGGGCTGCATATATAATACGGCAGGCCAATAAATTTTCGTGGGATTTGGCAGCGCAGCAATACCTTAATATATATAGTGAGCTGCTTAAATAATTAGGGTTATATTTAATAATTAAAATAGGTAAATGAAGGTAGCCGGTTTTACGTTTATCAGGAATGCGGTAAAGAATGACTATCCCATAGTGGAGGCTATAACATCTATTTTGCCTATCTGTGATGAATTTGTGGTTGCGATAGGTAATAGCGACGACGAAACCGAGCAACTGGTACGTGGCATTAACTCGCCCAAAATAAAAATTATCAATACCGTTTGGGACGAAACCATCCGCGAAGGCGGCGCTGTATTTGCTGCCGAAACAGATAAAGCTTTTGCCGCCATATCACCCGACGTTGACTGGGCTTTTTATATCCAGGGCGATGAGTGCGTTCATGAAAAATATTTGCCCGTAATAAAAAAGGAAATGGAGGATAATTTAAATAATAGCCAAATAGAAGGGCTGTTATTTAAATACCTGCATTTTTATGGGTCATTTGATTACTATGGGCATTCGCGCAGATGGTACAGGCGCGAGATAAGGATAGTGCGCAACAACAAAGCCGTTCATTCCTATCGCGATGCGCAAGGCTTTAGATGGGATAACCGTAAAATAAATGTAAAGCTGATTGATGCCTATATTTATCATTATGGCTGGGTGAAACCTCCATCAGGGCTTGCCAGCAAATTGCGCAACTTTAACCAGTTTTACCATGACGATGCCTGGATGGAGCAAAACCTCCCGGAAACTTTCACGTTTGATTATAGCCATAAAAACCCCGATAGGTTGGTGCACTTTACCGGAACGCATCCGGCAGTAATGCAGGGCAGGCTTGCTGCCACCAACTGGAATTTAGAGATCGACCTGAAAGCGCTAAATAAAAAAATGACCTTTAGGCGCAAAGCACTGCAGAAGGTAGAGGATTGGACCGGCTGGCGGGTAAGCGAGTATCGTAATTATAAAATTGTTAAGTAGTACAGCATGTTTAAAAAAAGAAATGCAATAAGTAAGCTTTGGCTAAAACATACCGATCGCGTAGCGTATAAAACCTACAAGTGGGAACTAATAAACTACAAACAGGATCAGTACGTGAATTTTTTAATTGGCGAGAACCGGCTTAACAATCTTGATAAAATCAAGGCGGCAGCTGTAGTTAATAACACACTAAACTTAACTCATAGCGGTAACGCCGGCGATATTATTTATGCCCTTCCCACTATAAAAAAGATCCGGGAAATAACCGGCGCAACAATTAACCTGTACCTGGTATTAGGCAAACCCATGAACCTGCGCTTTTACAGCAGCCACCCCATGGGTAATGTTATGATGAATGAAAAGATGGCAGGGATGCTGTTTCCGCTATTACGCTCGTTGGCTTATATAAATAACTGCGAGGTATATGCCGATCAAAAAATTGATATTGACCTTGACTATTTCCGCGCGGGACTAATACCACAAGATAGAGGTAACATTGCCCGATGGTGCGGTTATATCACCGGTGTTAGCCCGGACCTCTGGAAGGAGTGGATAAAGGTTGAACCCGACACCACCTATGCAGATAGCATTGTTATAGCCCGCAGCGGCCGCTATCAAAATACCAGTATCGATTTTTCCTTTATCAGCAAATACGGCAATCTGAAGTTTATCGGGGTGGAGAGTGAGTATAATGAGCTAAAGCAGCAACTACCACAATTAGAGTGGGTGCAAGTGCCCGATTTTTTGCAGATGGCGAGAATGATAGCGGGTTGTAAATTCTTTATTGGTAACCAATCGTTCCCCTACTCAATCGCCGAGGCTCTGAAAGTTCCGCGGATATTAGAGGTAGCTTTTGAGGTAATAAATGTTGTTCCCGAAGGGCCTAACGGGCACGATTTCTTTTTCCAGGATCATTTTGAGTGGTTGGTAGCTGATCTGAATAGCAAAGCTTAATATCATCAAATCTCAAAACCCCGTAGGGGTTAAACGTCGGTAGAAAAAATAGAAGAAGATGAAATTCGTGCCGTAGGTACGAAACTAAGTGGCATACCTACGGCATGCTGAATGCGCTATTAAATATAATTTCTACCGACCTGTTGCACCTACGGCGCATTGCGTTGGTATTTAGGTTTATTACGCTCTCGGATTATCCCGATGCTTAAATTTATGTATCCTATACCTTACCCAGGTTTTAAACCCAAAGTTTTTATAAATCAGCTTTGCTTTATCATTTTGAAAAGCCGTATCAATTTCATTGCCTGACAGGCCTGTATGGTTAAAGTTGGCAAGGATATGATCTTTATAAACAAAGCGATAAGCCTTATCGCCACATAGGGTAAGCGTTAATGCAAAATCCGCGCTGATCTTATATTTAGTATCAAATTTATATTTATCAAATACAGATCGGGGGTAGATCATGGCCTGGTGATACGGGCCAAACTTAGCAAACTGGTAGGCCGTTAACTCGCCTAAACGTTTCCCACCCTCGGCAAACACATTGCCATAATAAATTGCCGAGTCGTCTTTAAGCTCCAGCGCCATGTCAGAAAATTCGGGGCGCAATTCATCATCGGCACCAATAAAATACACCCAATTACCGTTTAGGTGTTTTAAAGCTTTGTTCATGGCATCGTATACGCCGGTGTCCGGTTCGCTTTGCCAGTAATGTATTTTATTTATGTTTGCCTTTATAATATCAACAGTACCATCGGTACTATTACCGTCAATTATAATTATTTTTAGCGACGGGTATTGTTGGTTATAAATACTGTTAAGGCAGTTTTGTAATGTACCCGCAGCATTGTAGGTAACAATAATTATAGAAATGGCCGGTGGAGTGTTCACTTGCTGATAATGCTTAATGCAGTTGCGAATTTATTGATATGGTTATAAAGAACAGGAATTTATTTAGAATAACCCGTTTCGTCTTACTGAAACTTCCTTACCTGCTACGCTTTTTTTATAAATTTAAAACTCCCCGTAAAAAAATACTCATCATAAAAACAGATGCCATCGGCGATTATGTGCTGTTTAGAAACTTCCTTGAAGTTATCCGTCATTCTGAAAAATATAAAGACCATGAGATAGACTTGTTGGGGAACGCAGCCTGGCAGGATATTGCCTTATGGTATGATAAGCCTTTTATATCCAACTTCTTTTTCACCAAACCGTTTGATTTGTATGAAAGCCCTGTGCAAACCTTTAAACTGGGATGGAAGCTGTATAAACAAAATTATAGTGAAGTATTGCAACCAAGCTATACCCGTACTATAATAATAGACGGACTGGCCGCCTTAACGGGTACCCAAAATATAACCGGCTTTGTAAGTGATAATGAAGCGCTGCCCCCAAAACAAAAGGCAAAGACCGATCTGTTCTACAGCAAACTAATTACCTTACCCAAAGATTATTACTTTGAGTTTGACCGCACACGATATTTCTTTGAACAGGTATTAAATGAACACGTTGACCTGGCCGGCCCGAGTTTCCCGGCTAAGGACAACAAGAAACAAGGCGTAACTATATTTTTAGGAGCAGGAAACAGTAAGCGCGGCTGGCAAACCGAGAATTACCTGGAATTAATGATGCTGATTACGGATCAAACCCAGCGGCCCATTCATTTGGTTGGTGGCCCCGAAATGGAAGAGACTGGCGATTATTTAGAAGAACTGATGCCGGAGGATGCCATAATTAACCTGGTAGGTAAAACCACACTGCCCAAACTGATAGACCATATAGCACGTACCGAACTGGTAATATGTAATGAGACCAGCGCTGTGCATATTGCAGCTGCCTGCAACACCAAAGCAGTTTGTATAGTTGGCGGCGGGCATTTTGAAAGGTTTGCGCCATATCCCGAACACGTTTACAACCGCACAACGTTTGTTTTCGAAAAAATGCCGTGTTATTACTGTAACTGGCTGTGCATATACAATACCGCGGCCGATGAACCGTTTCCATGTATCGGCAACATAAATTTAGAGAAAGTATGGCGGGCAACTTTGCCGCTGTTGCCTGTGGCATAGTTATGACAGGAATTAATTAATTCGTGTTAACTTTGCAAACTTTATAAATTTTTAATGAAGACATATTTCAGGCTACTATCCTTTGCCAAGCCAATTGAAAAATTTGCTATCCCATATATAATTTTCACGCTGCTTTATATCATTTTTAACACCCTTAACTTAACGTTATTGGTGCCCTTGATGACTACTTTGTTTTCTGGCGATAAAGTGTTGAATATAGCCAAAACAACTGCGATGGTTAAACCGTCGATGTTTGATCTGACAGCAACTTATAATTATTATGTCGATTATTTTATAAGCCACTATGGTGCCTGGAAAACCCTTCAATATGTTTGTGGCATATTAGTTAGCTCTGTGGTATTAAGTAACCTGTTTAGGTATTTATCGCAGCGTATAATGGAAAATTTACGCGTGCATACTTTGCTAAACTTACGTAAAGCTGTATTTGATAATGTTATGGACTTGCACCTGGGATATTTCAGTAATGAGCGCAAGGGGGATATCATATCAAAGGTAGCATCTGATGTGCAGGTGGTGCAGTTTTCTGTTACTGCTACTTTACAGGTTGTTTTTAAAGAACCGGCACAGTTGATATTTTATGTAGTTACCTTATTTGCAATAAGTACCCAACTTACCATTTACTCTTTATTAGTTATACCTGTATCTGCCTTTATTATCTCACGTATTGTAAAAAGGTTAAAATCGCAGGCAATAGCTGCGCAAGAAACCTATGGCAACATGATAAGTTATCTTGATGAAGCATTGTCGGGCATCAAGATCATTAAGGCGTTTAATGCTTCGGGCTTTATAAAAGATCGCTTTAACCAGGAAAACAAAAGATACTCTACCATTGCCCGTTCGATGGCAAAGCGTCAACAATTGGCGTCGCCGGTTTCCGAAACGTTGGGGGTGGTGATGATCGCCTGCATCGTATTATATGGCGGTTACCTGATCTTAAATAAACAATCCGCATTAACAGGTGCTGCATTTATAGGGTATATTGCCATATTCTCGCAAGTTACGCGCCCCGCAAAAGCGTTATCAGACTCGTTTGGCAACATCCATTCAGGCATAGCCGCCGGCGAGCGTGTATTAGCGCTTATTGATGAAAAACCATTGATAAAAGATGAAGCCGATGCTATCGCAGTTACCGATTTTAAAGAAGGCATTTATTTTAAGGATGTAAACTTTGCCTATAATGAGCGTGTGGTGTTATCGGGTGTTAACCTAACCATCCCGCGTGGTAAAACGGTGGCATTGGTTGGCCCGTCGGGTGGTGGTAAGTCAACGATGATGGATTTGATACCACGGTTTATGGATCCGCAATCGGGCGCTATATTTATTGACGATAAAGATATTAAACACGTTACAGCCACTTCGCTTCGCGGATTAATGGGTACAGTTAACCAGGAATCGATTTTGTTTAACGACAGCATATTTAACAATATAGCATTTGGTAAACCCGGCGCTACAATGGAAGAAGTGCAGGCAGCGGCCCGCATTGCCAACGCGCATAACTTTATTGAAGAAACAGAAGCAGGCTATCAAACCAACATTGGCGATCGCGGCACCAAACTATCAGGCGGCCAGCGCCAGCGGATTTGTATTGCCCGTGCAGTATTAAGTAACCCGCCAATTATGTTGTTGGATGAAGCAACATCTGCATTAGATACAGAATCAGAAAAACTGGTGCAGGATGCGTTAAATAACCTGATGAAGAACCGTACCTCGCTAATCATCGCACACCGCCTAAGCACCATCCAAAGCGCCGATATTATTGTGGTGCTTGAGAGCGGTAAAATTGTAGAGCAAGGCAATCACCAGGAACTTATCAGCCGTAACGGATTATACCGTAAGCTGATAGATATGCAAACGTTCAGCGAATAAGTTAGATATATTATTTTATGCAGACTTACGAAGTTTTTAAAACTTCGTAAGTCTAACTATAGCCATTAATCCGGGCGATGATTTTTAGGATGGCCGGCCTTATAATATAAAAAGTCGCGGTTCGGTTCGTAATGGTTCCCGGCAGTGTATGGTGCTTCAAATAAGTCGCCCACTAAATCTTTGCGTACAAAGAAAGCATTGCTGCCGGTAAACACACAGCCCACCAGGCAATAGCCTTTTAAGTCGGCTAGTTTTTGCAAAGCCAGTAATGAGGCACCAAAATAGCTCGTACTATCCCATGTACGGTCAGGCTTATAACGCACCACAAATTCGGTATCCGGCCTGAATATAGAGTTGTACTCGACTATTACTACCCTTGGGTTGTACTTAGTGATTGCCTGCCAGATATAATAATCGTTATTGTCAATATCAATTGATAATAAGTCGGGCTCGGTTGGCGCATTAACGCTTCCAAAAATAGACTCGATATTTTCTGCAGTTATAAATTGATTTTTAACCTTTAGCTGGCCGTTATCAATAAGGTCTTTAAATCTGGTGTTAATATCGTGATAGTGGTTTTTGCTGCCTTCTATCCATAAGCCGTTCCATTGCTTATACAGCAGGTTTGTCGAATTACATTCCAGTCCATTCTCAACGCCAAACTCAATAAAATATTTGTTGGTGGTACCTATACGGTTAAATATTTCGGCTATAATACCGTCTTCGCCATTTTGCGAGAACACCTGGTACTCATTCTTATTTAACCTTTTGGAATTGATGTACTTAGGGTTATTAAATAAGTTTTCATTCAGGAAGTTAGTAACCTGGATGCCTTTATCATTGTTTTTCTGCGCGATAACAACGTTAAGCAGATCTCTTACTTGCCTTATCCTTTTAATGAAATTAAGTCCCATAGGTGTTTTTGTAATGATTGGCAAAGATGAGAAAAATTAATTTATGTGGACAATAAACGGCTAAATTTGCACTTTTGTTACAGCATGTCTTTACCTATAATATTTTTTCATACGGGCAATCCCAAGTATTTAAAGTATAGCTTAAAACAGGCTAAATACTTTAATCCCGACTCGGATATTTATTTGCTTGGCGATGAGATGAATAATAAATATTCTTTTGTTACTCATGTGCAAGCCGATAGGTTTAAGCAGGAGGCGGAAGAATTTACCGCCCTATATAAACATCGCTCATCAAACAACTATCAATACGAATTAAATTGCTACCTGCGCTGGTTTTATGTACGCGCTTTTTGCAGGGAAAATAAGATAGAAAGTTTTCTTTACCTGGACTCGGACGTGCTGCTTTATCATGATTTTTCTGAAATAGTGCCATTGCTGAACGGCTGCGAAATTGCCAATACCTGCGACGAAATGGGCGTACCGGCGGTAACCTATTTCAGGGATTATAAGGCGATAAGCAATTTCTGCGATTACCTGATCAAAGCCTATAATGATGGCCCGATAAACGATAAGATAGAACAGTTATACAAGCCATTTGCAGATAATCCCGAATTGATTGGCGGGATATCTGACATGGTATTGTTCCATCTTTATTTCGGGGAACATCCCGAAGGAAAAATAAAGATCGACCTTATAAATAACGACCTTGCTGTAGACGCCTGCATTAGCCGTGCCGACGGATATGAGACGGATAAAAATGGCGTAAAGAAACTTTATTGGAGGAACGGTTCACCTTATTGCAAGCGATTAGATAGTGGCATTTTAGTAAGGTTTGCTGCACTGCATTTCCAAGGTGACCTAAAAAATGAGATGCGAAAAAATTACACCGGCGGTGGTTATCATTTCACCAAAATAATAGAAGCGTTAAGCAATAAAAACAAGCAGATCAGGAAAGCGCTTAAATCTAAAAAAGATTAATTACCCACCAGTTTCTTTAACCGCGAGTTGCTGATCAATAGCACCATACCTAACGTTATTGAATATATAAATACAAATATCGCCAGTTTAAATAGTATGAACTCAAGTATCGAGAATTTATACACATCATAGGTAATATGAATCAGTATCTGCGGCAGTAAGAAAACCAGCAGTATGTAATGTATTAAATATATACCATAGGTGGTTTGCCTTGGTTTTAGATATTCAACAAATTTGAAGGTTTTGATCTTCAACAGCAACGCAAAAAACACCAGCGAAAAAAAGATGTTGCTTACCCGTAAAGTATTAAAAGCATCCACACTATGGCCGGTTAGCAGGGTAACTTCATAAATACACGCACCAAAAGTTAATAAAAGCAAAAATATTAGTATTGGATATGAGGTTTTAGTAACCCAACTTTCAACGCGGTGCCAGTGTTTGCGCAATTGCGCGCCCAGCCATAAAAAGAATACAAAACCTAATACCGCGCTGGTGTGCCGGGGCTCAATCCATTCAAAATAAATGTTAATTGCGTAAAATATATAGAACGCCAATAATACAGCGCCTAAGTAAAGCGAGTACAAATGCTTCCTGAATATTAATAATACAGATATACTTATCAGGAAGTTAACGATGAACCAATAGTTGGTATAGAGGTAAACAATTTTTATCTCGTTTAAAATATTAGCGAGGTTAAGCCTGTCATCATGATACATGCGTGCCTGAACTGCAATAGTAATAATATCAGCCAAACAATAAACTAACGACCAGAAGAGCCATGGCCCAAAAGTTGTAGAGATGCGCCGTTTTAGATATTGGGATGGGGTATAGTCCGCAAATTTTTCGCCGATTAAAAAGCCAGCCAATAAAAAGAAAGTTACAGTGCCAAATTTATTAAACTGCATTAAGCACAATTGGGTCCAATAATTAGCAGCAGTAACCGGAAAATTATAATCACCAACGGCCGAGCAATGTTCGCCCACGATGCTTATCATGGCAATGCCACGTATGGTGTCAATAAAGTCGTAATTCTTTTTAGCAGGAACCTCGTTAACTAAATTTTGCATAAGCTGCGCAAATATACTATTTGCGTTAATTAACGGCCGTCACAATTATATAGTACTTATATAAAGTCGCAGCGAGGAGAAATATAGAAACAAAAAAGCCACCCAAATCGGGTGGCTTTAGTATTTATAATTTGATGAGATCAGTTAGTTGAAATTAAATCCAAAACCCAATTGCAAAGCCTGGCTGCGGTAAGATGGAAGAACCGGATTACCATTGGTAGGCGTGCCTTGCAGATCAAAAGCATAACGTGCGTGCACATTAATAGCTTTTGTAACATCAATACCTGCGCCAACTACGCCCTGATAAAGAAGTCTGCTACCTCCATATTGATAATTTTCGCGGCCTGTTGCAGCAAAGTTCTCACCGAATTTACTGGTTGTTGCTACTAAATAAGATATTTGAGGGCCTACATAGAAATTGAATACGCTACCTGCATGAAACTTAGCTAACACCGGAAGGTCTATCGACTGAGTGCGTTGCGTATATTCACCAGCTGGAGTTTTAGCAGAAAATCCTTTTTGAGAGTACATTAATGCAGGTACTATTGATAATGGGTAAGCAACCGGAAGATCTAAGTTAAAACCTGCAGTAATACCTGTTATACTACCCGTGTTAAAGTTTGTACCAGGTGTTGCGTTTGAAATATTTGCTGCAACCTCAAAGCCAAATTTTGATTGGTAATAGCTATTGAAATCAGCACGGTCTCCGTTAAAGTATGTTTGAGCGCTTACGGTTCCTGCAACCAGCAGTATTGTAGCTAAAAGTATAATTTTTTTCATGGGGTTATAATTTTTTTATTTCAATTACTTGTGCCTTATTTAAAAGGTTGTAAAAGAGTTGTAAAAATTAATTTGCTTAACAACCGTTACGAACATGTATACGGGGTGTGTTGATAAAGGGTTTCATTTTTTTTGCTATTTTAATTTACTTTTGACGTATGACCCGGATCAAAAAAAAATTTGGCTTTTCTGCCTTTGTTCTGTTAACCCTTATATGTTCAGAAACCCTTGCCCAGCGTAGTAGCTATATCCAATTATTGGATCAACAGAATAAATGGGTAGATTCTGTATATAACAAGCTGAGCCGCAGGCAAAAAATAGCTCAATTGTTCTTTGTAAGGGCGCACACTAACCTGAGCAAACGTTATGAAGATTCCGTTGGTAAAGTGATTGAAAATCAGCAAGTTGGTGGTGTAGTTTTCTTCCAGGGGGGGCCGGGCAGGCAGGCTGTTTTAACAAACCAATACCAGCATGTTGCGCGGGTACCCCTATTAATTGCCATGGATGGTGAGTGGGGAGTTGGGATGAGATTAGATTCCACGCTATCATACCCATATCAGATGACATTGGGCGCAATACAGGATAATAACCTGATTTACAAAATGGGCCAACAGGTGGCTTATGATTTTAAGCGTCTTGGTATGCAAATGAATTTTGGGCCCGATATGGATGTAAATAACAATCCCGATAACCCGGTTATTAACTACAGAAGTTTTGGAGATAATAAATATAATGTAGCTAAAAAGGGGATAGCTTATTTCAAAGGTATGCAGGATGCAGGATTGCTCACCACAGCTAAACACTTCCCCGGGCATGGTGATACCAATGTCGATTCGCACTTAGAATTACCTTTACTGCCATTTACCCGCCAGCGGTTAGATTCGTTGGAAGAATACCCGTTCAGGGAAGCTATAGCAGCGGGCATAAACGGTATAATGATAGCACATATGAGTATCCCCGCTTTAGATAGTACCAAGAACCGGCCATCAACACTATCAAAGAAAATTATAACAGGGGTACTGAAAGATTCATTAGGTTTTAAAGGGTTGGTGGTATCTGACGCGATGGAGATGAAAGCAGTGACAAAATATTACCCAGGCGGCGAAGCAGAACTGCAAGCATTTTTAGCAGGAAATGATATTATAGAACTTTCAATGAATTTGGATAAATCTATCCAGAAAATACGCAAGGCTGTACGCAAGGGGCAAATATCAACTGCTGATTTTGAAGCGAAAGTAAAAAAGGTATTGGCGGCTAAATATTGGGTTGGATTGAGTAGCCGGAAAGATGTTGATCCGGCAAATCTGTCTGCCGATCTTAACCGCGAACCCTCACGCCAATTGATACAACAGTTAAGTGATGCCGCAGTAACTTTATTAAAAGGCGACGAACAAAGTGTAAGATTAAATCCGATACAAAAAACCGCTATAGTTAGTATAGGAGTTGACGGGTATACCGTTTTTCAGACTGAGCTATCAAAATGGACAACAAACAGCCACTTGTTTACCGTAAATAAAAGTACCCCGGTTGCAGATCTCAATCGCTTGCTGAACATTCTTAATCAATACAATAAAGTTTATGTAAGCATACATGATACCCGCCTGCGACCGGCAAGTAAATTAGATTATAGCGCCGGGGTAAAAGAGTTTATAGCCGCGCTTTCTGCCCATAGTAATGTAGTAACAACTGTTTTTGCCAATCCCTACACCATAGCCGGGTTACCGGGTATTGAAAAAAGCAGCGCTCTTATAGCCTGTTACCAAATGAGTCCGGAGTTGCAAAAATCAGCAGTAAAAGTTATTACAGGTCAGCTAAAGCCAACAGGTAAATTGCCGGTAAGTGTTAATGTGTTTTTCCCTAACGGGACGGGTGTGGGGTTTTAAAAACTACATCCTTAACCGCAACGATACAGAGCGGCCAAGCGCCTGCACCAAATTAGGGTCAATTGAAGTGACGTTATCTTTTTGGATCCATGTTTTTCTTTCATCCATAACCAATTGTAGTTTTTCGCCGTTAAAAATAAGCTCCAATTCGGTAGTATGCTTGTCTATCAAGTTTGTGTTAAGTATCTGGTAGACATAATCTTTATCATCAAAAGTTATTCTCATCGGTAACGCCATAGTCTCAATCCTCGTGGGTAAAGATAACGAATGATGGTATTATTAATTGTTAATTGATGGAAATAGTTAGGTTAAGACGCTAGATTTTTCTGAATTTCTTTTTGGGATTTCGACTGGTGTGGAATATAGCAATGACTGTAATTTCTTTATTCTTTTCGTCTATTGTATAAATAATAGAGAAAGGAAACTTATCAGTAAAGGCTTCATGATATTTTTTATAAGATGCTTTATAGTGATATGGGTTTTTGCAGACTAAGTCGAGCTTAGTATCAAACGCCAATTTAAACAAGTTTTCTAATCCCTCTTGCTGCTCGCCGTACCATACAAATGCATCAACAAATTCTTTTGAAGCTTCCTGCTCTATTTTATAGGAATATTTCATTTACTGTTTTTGCTGTCTGCTAAAGCTTGTTCAGCCATAACTACAGTTTCTTCCCATGTATAAGTTTTACTTATGCCTTTTTGTAGATTGTCAAATCTTCGATCCAGTTCCTTTTTTTGTGCTGCACTAAGACTATGTCCATCCAAGTCATCGTCTTCAAGCAAAGTATAAATAGCTTTTAGCTTTTTATCTTCTGCCGTATCTATGATTTCATGTAAACGTTGCCTGATCTGCGCTGTGCTCATGGTATTGCTTTTTACAAATTTAATGAAATTGTTTCAGCAATTAATCTATCATATCGTTCTTTCCTTTGCTATCTTTACTAAACAATTATGCAATCCAATCCCAATAAATACAATCAGAAATTCCAGGAGGCGCTAAACGGTTTAAACCCCGAGCAACTTGCTGCTGTAAACAAAATGGACGGCCCGGTACTGGTTATTGCCGGCCCCGGTACAGGTAAAACACAGATCCTGGCTGCACGCATCGGTAAGATCTTAACTGATACCGATGCGCTACCCGGTGAGATACTTTGTTTAACGTATACTGATGCCGGTGCGGTAGCCATGCGAAAGCGTTTGTTCGAGTTTATTGGGCCTGATGCTTACCGCATCCATATCTATACCTTCCATGCTTTTTGTAACGAAGTGATCCAGGAAAACCTGGAGTATTTCGGCAAGCTGAATTTAGAACCATTATCTGACCTGGAATCGGCCATGTTATTTAGAGAGTTGGTTGATGATTTCCCGAACGATCACTTGTTAAAGCGTTTCACCGGTGATATTTATTATGATGTACCGAGGTTGAAAAACCTGTTCTCGACTATGAAGCGCGAGAATTGGAACGAGCAATTTATTGAGCAAGCCATTAACGAGTATTTAGAAGATCTGCCCAATCGTGAAGAATTTATCTACAAACGGGCGAACCCTGCCAAGGGCATCGCAGTGGGCGACCCCAAACAAAAAGATATTGACGCCGCGCACGAGTTGATGAAAAAGCTGCTGGCTGCTGTTGTGGAGTATCAGCGGTACGATGCCAAGATGAAAGCACGCGGCCGGTATGATTACGACGATATGATCATTTGGGTGCTTAAAGCCTTTCGCGAGAACGAAGAGATCTTACGTAAATACCAGGAGCGCTATCATTATATTTTGGTGGATGAGTTCCAGGATACCAGCGGATCACAAAACGAGCTGCTTAAATTCCTTTTGAATTATTGGGAAACACCTAATGTGTTTGTGGTGGGCGATGATGATCAGTCTATCTTCAAGTTCCAGGGCGCCAACATGAAGAACATATTGGATTTTGCTAATGATTATGTAAGCACACTTTCGACAGTGGTGCTTAAACACAATTACCGCTCTAACCAGCACATTCTTGATATTTCAAAAGCACTTATTAATAATAATAACGAACGCTTAACCAAGCAATTAAAGCTGGACAAAAGCCTGCAGTCATCACATTCGAGATTTGAAGAACTGGTAGTTAAACCGGTTATCCGCGAATACGAAAACCCCGACCAGGAAATGGTTGACGTGGCCACCAGTATTAAACATTTGGTAGAAAGCGGAACTCCGCCGGGTGAGATCGCCGTAATATACCGTAACCATAACCAGGTTGAGGACCTGATCCATTTCTTAGATGCGCAGAAGATCGCTGTTAATACCCGTCGTAAAATAGATGTATTGACAATTCCGTTTGGCGAAAAGATCATTAATATCTTACGTTATTTAGCAATGGAACTTGATTCGCCTTATAGTGGTGATGAATTGCTGTTTGAGATTCTGCACTATGATTTCTTCAATATCCCGCCGATTGAAATAGCTAAAGCCACAATAGCGGTATCGAAAGAAAACTTTGTAACATCGGCCAATAACGCGCCCAAAACCTCATTGCGACGCTACATCCACGAGATCAAAACGCCTGCACAACGCGGACTATTTGATGCTACGCCAAATACCGAAATGAAATATCTGCTCAATAATATCGAGCTGTTATTAACGGAAGCGGTTAGCGTTACCCTGCAGCAATTGTTTCAACAGGTTATTGGTAAAATGGGCATACTGCGCTACATTATGCTACAGCCGGACAAAGGCACTTATATGCAGGTGCTCACTAATTTCTTTAATTTTTTAAAGGATGAGAGCCGCAAGACGCCCGAAATAAAACTGCATGACCTGTTAGCCAGTATCGACCTGATGAAGAAAAATAACATCAGGCTGGATCTGAACCAGGTGATATTTTCGGACAATGGCGTAAACTTCTTCACTGCTCACGGATCAAAAGGGCAGGAGTTTGAGCATGTGTTCTTTATCGGCTGCGATAAAAAGACATGGGACAGCAAGGGCCGCAACAATGGCTTCAGCTACCCGGATACGCTGACACAAGCATCAAACGATGACATCGCCCAGAAGGAAGAGTCGCGCAGGTTGTTTTATGTGGCGCTAACGCGAGCTAAGCAATGCCTGATGATTTCTTACGCAGGTAAAGACAAAAAAGGTAAAGACCAGGAGTCGTCGCAGTTTATTGGTGAGATCTTAGCCGAGACTGATATGGTGGTTGAACATCCGAAAGTGGGCGAGGATGCCATGATGCAATTTTACGCCACCCAGTTTAGCGAGGCTGATAAACCTAAAGTTGAGTTGATAGATCATGGATATATCAATCAGCTATTACAAAACTATACACTCTCGGTTACGCATTTAAGTAATTATCTGGATTGCCCGCTTCGATTCTATTTCCAGTGTTTGATAAGAGTGCCATCAGGTAAAAGCCCATCGGCTACATTTGGGCAGGCGGTGCACTGGGCGTTGAATAAAGCGTTTAGATGGCTAAAGGATGATGACGATAATTTCCCGTCGACCGAGCAATTTATGAAGGAGTTTAAATGGTACATGTACCGTAACCGCGACTCGTTCACCAAAGAAGAATTTAAGCTAAGGGTTGACTATGGTGAGAAGATCCTGCCCCCGTATTACGAATTAAATGTGCCACATTGGAACAAAGTAGCCGTTACCGAGCGAGGCATTAAAAATATAGAGATTGAAGGCGTACCAATTAAAGGTAATCTGGATAAGATTGAGTTTGATGGCAAGTTAGCGACCATTGTCGATTATAAAACCGGTAAGCTTAAAAACGCCAAAGACAAGCTGCTGCGGCCTACCAACGACAAGCCCGAGGGTGGCGATTACTGGCGCCAGGCTGTGTTTTATAAGATCCTGATAGATAACGACCGCACCAACGATTGGGAGGCCACAACAACCATATTTGACTTTGTAGAGCCGGTTAGTGAGGGCGAGTATCATAAAGAGAAGATAGTTATCAGTCCGGAGGATATTGAGGTCGTAACCGATCAGATCAAGACCGTTTACCAAAAGATTCTGGCCCACGATTTTAACACCGGCTGCGGTAAAAAGGAATGCGACTGGTGCCACTTTGTGCGCAGTAATTTCAAGCAGGTTGATGAGATGCTGACCATTGCTGCTGATGAAGAAGAGTAACAATATCCTGTAGAGACGCAATATTTTGCGTCTCTATTTGTATCTTTTCGGTGGAATTTAAATTATCACAAATGAAATACTGCAAACTGTTATTTGCACTGCTGGCATTTACCATGCCGGTAATGGCCCAAACAACCATCCGCCAGGACGCTTCCATTAAGCAAATGGTTGATGAAGTATCATCCAAGAATATTGAAGCTATTGTACGCAAGCTGGTGAGCTTTAAAAGCCGTAACACCATTAGCGATACCACCAGCAAAACCGAAGGCATAGGTGCCGCCCGTAACTGGATAAAGGCCGAAATGGAGAAGTACGCCACTGCCTCAAACGGCCGTATGAAGGTGGAGTTTGACACCTTTACCCAGCCAACCGGCGGACGCATACCTAAACCAACAGTACTTAAAAACGTGCTGGCTATATTAAAAGGCACGGACCCTACCGATACCCGTGTATATGTAGTGTCGGGCCATTATGATTCAAGAGTTACCGATGTTTTGAACGCCAACGCTGTTGAACCCGGCGCCGTTGATGATGCTTCGGGCACTGCGGCGTCGATGGAGATCTGCAGGGTGATGGCGTCGCGGTCGTTCCCGGCGACTATTATTTTTATGGCTGTACCGGGCGAGGAGCAGGGCCTTAACGGATCGGCACACGTGGCTAAACGCGCTAAAGATGAGCATTGGAATATAGACGCTATGCTTAACAATGACATTGTAGGTAATACTTACGGCCAGGATAACGGGTTGAAAGATAACACCCACGTGCGTGTATTCAGCGAAGGTATTCCGTCCATCGACGCAGTACTGCGTACAGATACTACCCGCCGTGTTGCCGCCGCTATAAGCAGCTTGATAGGCAACGGCGGCGAGAACGATAGCCCGTCGCGCCAGTTGGCACGTTATATTAAAGAGACTGCCGAGCGTTATGTAAGCCAGCTGGATGTTAAACTCATTTATCGCCGTGACAGGTTTTTAAGAGGGGGCGACCAAACCTCATTTCAATTACAAGGCTTCACTGCGGTTAGGTTCACCGAGATGAATGAAGACTTTACTCACCAGCACCAGGACCTGCGTACTGAGAAAGGTATCGTATACGGCGACTTGCCGGAGTTTGCCGACTTTAACTATACTCAGAAGGTGGCCCGGATGAACTTATCGGTATTGGCTAATCTTGCGTCGGCACCGGCGGCACCTGAGAGTGTTTTGGTTAGTACATCGGGACTAACAAATAACACTACTTTGATGTGGAAAACACCTGCGATAGGCAAGAAACCGACAGGTTATTACATATTGATGCGCGAAACCACCAGTCCCTTTTGGGAGAAGAAGATGTTTGTAACAGGAACCGAAACTACGTTGGATTACTCGAAGGATAACTACTTCTTTGCGGTGCAATCGGTAGATGCTGATGGGCATGAGAGCTTGCCTATCTTCCCGAAACCAATGCGTTAGGAAGTGCCCAATAGCTTAAATAAAAATAGCGGTGAGTTTAAACCCATCGCTATTTTGTATATTTATCACTACTCACTACTCACTACTCACTACTCACTACTTCACACTCTTCCGCTGCACAATAAAGAATCCTGCCACAAAAACAGCTGCACCTACTGCAAGGCTTACGTAAACATCCTGTGTAAAAATATCTATTACTAATTGGGTTGGCGGCGTGCCGGGTTTACGTACACCCATCATGCTTTTTAAAGCCAGCATTGGGTGTGCATAAGGTATGGTATAATTATATTGCCAGTTAACGCCAACGCTTATTACACCGGCTATAAAGCATATAAAACCTATACCCATCGGCTTTAAAAAATCCGACCAGATCAAACTCAATAAAAACTGTATAGATAATATGCCTAAGGCCGATAAGAACAATTTAAAGTAAACCTGTAATAACGGCCATTCCATATGGTAGTCGGCAAATTTCAGCTCGGTTGGTTTTAGTATGCCTAATAAATCACCAAAACCGATGGTAAATAATGCAAACAACATTAAGGTTAAAAACACCAGGAAAAGCATATATACAAACTTGGCAGAGTAGACCGACCATTTAGGTATTGGCAAGCTGAATAATGTTTTCCAGGTATCTGCTTTATGCTCGATAGCATTTACAGAGTAAGCTATAAATATGCAAAACATAGGCAGCAGTAAACCACCCATTACATTAAGCGGAATGCCTGCAAAACGCATCCAGGTTAATAACCCTGGGGCACCTGCCAGCTTAGCGCTATTAGTGTAAGTGCCTACAGCCGCCAACAATAGTATTATCAACGGCAACAAGATAGCCGCCCAAAAACCTAATGTTTTGCGGCTCTTATAAAATTCTGATTTTAGAGATAAGAAGAAGCCTTTCATTTTGCAGGGGTTTGGGTAATGTCTAAAAATAATTTTTCCAGGTCCTTCTGTACTTTATGTATGCTGTAAACAACGTGGTTGTTTTGAATAAGTAAGGTGTTTATTTGTGCGGTTTTATCTTTTGATTGATAGGTAACCGATAAATGATCGTCATTAACCTCTACAACTGCATAGCCGTGCTTCTTTAAAAGGTTTGCCGCATCAACTGTGTTAGCGGTCTCAATATGCACCAATGGCTGGCTGATAGCTTCCAGGTCGGTTATTGGTCCCTGGAATAGTAACTCGCCGTTGTTAATAATGCCCACATGGGTGGCCATGCGCTCGATCTCGCCCAGTAAGTGGCTCGATATAAAAACTGTTTTGTTATGTTTGGTTACCAACTCTTTTAACAACTCACGGATCTCGATGATACCGTTAGGGTCAAGGCCGTTGGTTGGCTCGTCAAGCATTAATAATTTAGGGTCAGATAATAAAGCCAGGGCAATACCCAGGCGTTGTTTCATCCCTAACGAATAGTTGCTTGCTTTTTTGTTGCCGGCTTGCGACAGACGCACAAGCTTAAGCATTTCGTCGACACGTTTTTCAGAGACTTGTAGTAGGATCGCGCGGTTTAGCAGGTTTTCCCTGCCGGTAAGATGTCCGTATATAGCAGGCTGCTCAATTAATGAACCTACCTGTGCTAATATTTCTGTACGGTGAGACTGGAAATCCAGGTCGAATATTTTAATGCTGCCCTCCTGCGATTGCAAAAGGTTAAGCAGTAATTTTATAGTAGTGGTTTTCCCGGCCCCGTTAGGGCCAAGAAAACCATATATACTTCCTTCCGGAACTTGTAGTGATAGTGATTTAACAACCGTTTGGCTGCCAAAATTAAAGGTTAATCCTTCGGTTTGGATTACCATACCGCCTGGTTGCTAACAGTGCAAACTGCCTTAACCAGGCTTAAGCCTTTAACAAACAATGATGTTGCATGCGCGGTGGATGCCGCAGCATTATCAAGGTTTTGTTTCTTTTGTTCAAACTGGTAACTAATGCCCATAATTAATGCAAACATTACCGGAGCAAGTAACAGAATAAATGGATTGGTGTTGGTGAACAGCTTTTTCATTGCGATTGATTTTTTTTGATGCAACAAAGGAACATCCTTTTTTTAACCCCATAAAAACATTTATACCAACCCCTCTTATTTGTAGATAAACGCCTGTTTGTAGTAAATGCCTGTTCGTCGGACATAAACGCCTGTTCATCGATAAAATACCTTACTGTATATAAATAATATAGCGCTGAAAATCAAAATATTAAATTTGAACCAATGAAAAGAAACTGGCAAATATTCTGGCATATATTTATTTGGGTATGCATTATAGCGTTTTTCCTGTTTATTGTACACAGCAATACCAAAATGACTACCGAGCGGATGCTGGTAATATTTGTGCTGTACGGCTCTATCAACATCAGCTTATTTTATATTAACTACCTGTTGTTTATACCGCACTTTTTAAACAAAAAAAAGTACGGGCTATATATAACAGCTATCGTAATTACTATTATAGCCTATGGTGTGGCCAAGTATGGCGTAGGGCTTTTCTTTAAAGACGATATTTTAATGCGCAGCATGGGGCCGAAAGAAACCAAGCATGTGCTTATTGGCTTTTGGTCGTACTTTACAAGCACCCTTATCACCAGCATCATATTTATATTTTTAAGTGTTGTACTTAAATTTAGTATCGATTGGTTTTTGAATGAACGCATCCAGCGCGATTTGGAAAATCAGCGCTTAAGCGCTGAGCTTGCTTTCCTTAAATCGCAGATCAACCCCCATTTCCTGTTTAATTCCTTAAACAGTATTTATTCGCTGGCCTACCAGCAGTCCGAAAACACGCCCGGGGCTATTCTCAAGCTTTCAGAAATTATGCGGTATATGCTGTATGAGTGTAATGATAATAAGGTCGACCTAAGCAAAGAGCTGCAATACCTGCAAAACTATATCGATCTGCAAAAGATCCGTTTTGGCGATAAGGCATATATCGATTTTAAGGTTGACGGGCAAGTAACCGACCAACAAATAGTGCCGCTGCTGTTAATAGCTTTTATTGAAAACGCCTTTAAGCATGGCATCGCAAACGATGCGCTTACGCCTATCCGCATGTTAATAAGCGTAGATAAGGAGCACCTGCACTTCTTTATCCAGAACAAAAAGCACAATAACAATCGCGATGCTATTGGTGGTATTGGCCTGCATAATGTTAAACGCCGGCTCGATCTTTTATACCCCGGCAAATATAATTTAGAGGTACGCGACGAAATTGACACCTATACTTGCGAATTATCCTTAGTTTTATAGCCATGATAAGATGCCTTATAGTTGATGATGAGCCTTTGGCCCTGCATATACTGGAAGACTATATCTCCAAGATACCTTTTATGGAATTGGTTAAGTCAACAACCAACCCTATAGAAGCACTAACATTGGTACAGGATGGTAATATAGACCTGGTTTTCCTGGACGTACAAATGCCCGAGCTTACCGGCATACAGTTTCTGCGCATCGCCAACGGCAAAACAAAAGTTATACTAACTACAGCCTATCCACAATACGCTTTAGAGGGTTATGAGTTGGACGTGGTTGATTACCTGCTTAAACCTATCGCTTTCGACAGGTTTTTTAAGGCGGCGCAAAAAGCACAGGGAATTATACAGCCATCAAAAGCCATTGCCCCAGAGCCGGTACAGGTACAGCAGCAACAGAACGATTTTTTAAGCGATTTTATATTTGTTAAAAGCGAGCATAAGATCCAGAAGGTATACCTGCACCAGATCCTGTTTATTGAAGGATTGAAGGATTATATTTCCATCTTCACCACTACCGAGCGTATTATCACGCTGCAAAACATGAAGAAGATGGAAGACACCCTGCCCGAGAAGCATTTTGTGCGCGTACATAAATCATACATAGTAGCCCTGAACAAAATCGACAGCATCGAGCGCAGCCGCATCCGTATAGGCGATAAGATAATCCCGGTAGGAGATACTTATCGCGATGATTTCTTTAAGATTATTGACGGGAAAAACGTTTAGCCCCTCCAAAGGAGTCCTACGGACCCGGCCCCCTGAAGGGGGAGTGAAATGACAAACTGGTTGAAAGACAATTAGATTTTAACCGCCTTAACAGTATATCCCTTTAATCTCAATTGCTCAATTAACCCATACTTGCCAACTAAATGCAAAGCACCTACCGCTATAAAAGTTGGTTGTGCAGACATAATACCCGGTATTTGAGTCATCCAGCGCAGGTTGCGATTTTTAAGCATTTTATCGTTAAATTCTACGGATTTTTCCTTTGTAGCACCCTCATCCATCATTTTATTTAAACCAATAAGGTCTTGTTTAAGATACATCGCGTATAGTTTGCGGCCTTCTGCCTTACCTTCATCCTTTTTACGGATCAGGTCCAACAGCTCTTTTTTCTGTTTATCCATTGATGATCCAAATAATAAATCGGTTTGTTCCTTCATGGTTTCAAAAGCCATCACTTTATAACCACGTTGTTTCCCTTCCTGTTGAAAGTAGCTGTCTATACCGGAACTACCGTCGGTAATAGTTTTTGGCGCGTTGAATACCGCTACTATAGCTCCAACCGCGGCAGGTTTAAAGTGCATAATCATCCGCATATCCATTGGTGTTGCCGAGGTTATATAATCGCTTATGTTTTTGTATTCCTCTGCGGTAAATAGTTTGTCGAGCGTGGTGTCGTTAGCCAATATCATGGCATTCACCATTGAGGCCATCCCAACGGAATCTATTATCACTTCGCCCACTACAGCTTTGCTGGCATTAAAATACGTTTTAATGGCAGGCAAACTATCAACTAAACTCTTACCAACTAAATGATAGGTGCCAAATAAATAAGATGGGGCTTTTAAGCCATTGCCACTAACCTCCCAAAGCAGGCTGTTATCCTGTTTAGTTTGAGCGTGGGTGGTACTTAATGCTAATGTGATGGTTAGCATTAACAGGATTAATTTTTTCATGATAAGGTGGTTTAAGTTTAAGCTTGATTAAGCGCTTTCTTTATGCGGTTCTCGGCCTCTTTAACAACTTCTTCAACGGTGCCGGTATTGGGTTCAATAGGTTCTAAAACTTCCCAGGTCATTTTGGTAAAAGTATTAAGCGGGTATAAGCCGTATTTGATCATTTTCCAGGAGTTATTGATGGCGATAGGAACGAGCAAAGCATCCGGGCATTTTTTGAGGATAATGGCAATACCACCTGCCTGGAAAGGTTTTACCTGCCCGGTTTTTGAGCGGGTGCCTTCCGGAAAAATAACGCATGACCATTTATTCTCCTTCATCCGGGTACCCAGCTTGCCCATTTCCATTAATGACTGGCGCGGATCGTTACGATCAATATTAGCACCGCCGCCATATTTTAAGTTAAAAGATATAGATGGGATGCCTTTTGTCAACTCTATTTTTGATATAAACTTGGCGTGATATTTCCTTAAATAGTAAATAAGGGGGGGGATATCCAGCAAACTTTGGTGGTTCGACAAAAATATCATTGGGCGGCCAACGGGCAAATTTTGCTTATTTATAAACGTAACGGTGTTGCCCAGCAAGTAAACAGTTTTAGTAAGCAGCAGGTCCAAAAAGTCTACAACGGCTTTATGTGCCTTATAGCCAAAAAACTTATAACAGATCCATTGTATAGGCTGGAAGATAACCAGCTCTAACAAAAACACCAGGATAGCAATTGGCGATAAAATATACCCGAGAAACTTTTTCATGTATTAATTGATGCTGCGAAATTAAAAATATTTTAACAATTACAGGGGCAGCCTGTTTTCAAGCATCAGTAACTTAATTTTTAAAACGGCGGCTACGGTAACCGAGTCCATGATCTCGCCGGTGCATACCATGCGGTAAACTTCATCAAAAGGCACTTTATTTACTATTAATTGTTCCGTGTCCTCGGGTTCTGCTTCAAATTGTTCAAGCCCGGTAGCTATATATATAATGCATAACTCATCACTTACCGAATTACTTAGATGCATGCGTTGCACTTCGGTCCAGTTTTTGGCAGTGAGGCCGGTTTCTTCTAACAGTTCGCGTTTGGCTGCAGCTAAAGGGTCATCGGCTAATGGTCCGCCTCCTTCGGGGATCTCCCAGCTGTATTCGTTCAATACAAAACGGTATTGCCCAACCAGGTAGGTGTTCAGATCCGCATCTAACGGTACAATGCCAATGGCCCGGTTTTTAAAATGGACCTTACCGTAAATGCCCGGGTTGCCCGATGGGTTAATAACCTGGTATTCGGTTAGGCTTATCCATGGGTTATCATAAACTCGGGTTTTTGATTTAACCTGCCATGGGTTTTCCTCGGGATGTTGCATGCTTATTTTTTGATAGGATCTGCCGGCACGATCTCTTTAACCACACCATCTTTAGATAAGGTACCAACCGAGCCGTAGTAAGGGTTTTTGATAGCAGAACCATCGCTTAACCAATAAGAGTCGTTACTCTGGCTGTACATCCTATACATTGGGAAAGGGGTCATCTTCATACCCTTTAATGTACTATATAAAGTATTTGACAATGCCGAAAAGTGTTTACGCTGGTAAGAGAGCGAGTTGCTTTCGCTTATCTCTCGCGCCGAGCGTTGTAGGCGCGCCAAAAAATCAAACCATGCAGCGTGTTGCTGGCTGGTCATATCTTTGGTTGGTACGGTGTTAAGGTCCCACACCAGCTTACCGGCTTTATTTTGCGCAGTGCCTGCATTGTTGGCAAACAGCCCGGATTTAATTTCTAAATAGTCTTTGATAACTGTAGTAACGGCGAAGTTTAAGCCGCGTTGTTGTGCTTTAACAGGATTAAACACTGTTACAATTAGTGTTAAAAATAAGACAGTTTTTAGCAGTTTCATTCTTAGTAAAATATAGGGATAATAAAAAAGAGCGATAGTTTATCTATCGCTCTAAGTTAAAAAATTACTTTTAAAATTATTATAAACCAAATGCGGCTTTAACTTTATCTACATAATCCAGTTTTTCCCAGGTAAATAACTCTACTTCTTTGGTTATTGTGCTACCATCATAATGAGTGAAGGTTTTGGTTACTACCTGGCTTGGTTTACCAAAGTGGCCATAAGCAGCAGTTTCGCTGTATATTGGGTTACGCAGTTTAAAGCGGGTTTCGATAGCGTATGGGGTCATGTTAAAAATGGCCTCTACTTTTTTAGCTATTTCGCCATCGTTTAAGTTAACTTTCCCGGTTCCGTAAGTATTTATGTAGATACCCATTGGCTGTGCAACACCGATAGCATATGATACCTGTACCAATACTTCTGTACAAACACCGGCTGCAACCAGGTTTTTAGCAACGTGGCGGGTAGCATAAGCTGCAGAGCGGTCAACCTTTGACGGGTCTTTACCAGAAAACGCGCCGCCACCGTGTGCGCCTTTACCACCATAAGTATCCACAATAATTTTTCGGCCGGTTAAGCCGGTATCGCCATGCGGGCCGCCGATAACAAATTTACCGGTTGGGTTGATGTGGTATTTAATGTCGCTGTTAAAGAAGTGAGCGTATTTTGGATATTTAGCTTTAACACGTGGTATTAAGATGCCGATGATGTCTTTGCTGATCTTAGCAAGCATTGCTTTTTCTTCGTCAAAATCATCATGCTGGGTAGAAATTACGATGGCATCAATACGTGTTGGTACGTTGTTGTCATCATACTCCAGTGTAACCTGCGATTTTGCATCAGGTCGCAAATACTTAATGTCAGTACTTTCGCGGCGGATAGCAGCAAGCTCAATTAATAAAGCGTGTGCAATATCTAAAGCCAAAGGCATGTAGTTATCAGTTTCGATAGTTGCATATCCAAACATCATACCCTGGTCACCCGCGCCTTGCTCTTCTTTCGATTGGCGATCAACACCCTGGTTAATATCCGGCGATTGCTCATGTATAGCTGACAGCACGCTGCAAGAGCTTCCGTCAAACATATACTCACCTTTGGTATAACCAATTTTGTTGATTACCTCGCGGGCTATTTTCTGTACATCCAGGTATGCTTGCGATTTTACTTCGCCGGCCAAAAAAACCTGACCGGTTGTTACCAATGTTTCGCAGGCAACTTTTGATTCTGGATCATGAGCTAAAAAATTATCAATTAACGCGTCCGATATCTGATCGGCAACTTTGTCCGGGTGTCCTTCTGATACGGACTCTGATGTAAATAAATATGGCATGTTTATATATATGTTTTTATATTAAAAAAAGGATAGAAAAGTTTAACTGAACTTTGTAAAGAAGCAGGGCTTTAGCACTTTTTTACGTGGTTGCAATCCGATCCCGATATGTAGGGATAACTAAATCAGTCCACTATTATGCGCCAAAAATAAAACAATTTTTGCAAAGCCGAAAATACATTTACTTTTGGCTGCTAAAAATAATTTTTTGGAACGGAAAACGCTATTTATTATAAACCCTATATCGGGCGGGAAGAAGAAGGACGGTGTGCCCGAGCTAATTGGTAAATACTTTGATGGCGATAGTACCATAATATTTACAAAAGGAGTATCGCATGCAAGTGAGGTTGCCGCAGAGGCTATCAATAATTACGACATGATAGTGGCCGTGGGCGGGGATGGAACGGTAAATGAAATAGCGTCGGCGTTGGTAGGCAGTAAGGCAGTTCTGGGTATAGTACCCTGCGGATCAGGTAATGGGCTATCGCGTTTTTTAGGTATTCCGATGGATATTAAAGAAGCCATAGAGAATTTAAATAACGGGACAGAGGCGTTAATTGATTCGGCACAAGCAAACGGAAAAGCATTTTTTAATATGGCAGGTATGGGTTTTGACGCGCATATTGCAGATGTATTTGCCACCGGGAAAAAACGCGGCTTTATTACCTATATTAAATCCTCGTTCCAGGAGGTGCTTAATTATAAGCCACAAGTGTATCATATAGAAATAGATGGCGCTGTTTATGAACGCAAAGCTTTTATGCTGAGCTTTGCTAATTCATCACAGTATGGTAATAACGCGCATATATCGCCCAAAGCTTCGGTGCAGGACGGTTTAATAGATGTTTGCGTTATAAAACCGTTCCCGCTATACCGTTTTATCGAACTGGGCATCCGGATGTTTACAAAAACAACCAGCGAGTCAAAATACGTCGAAATTATTCGCGGCAAACACATTTTAGTTAAACGCGATAGCGCCGGCCCGGTACACCTTGACGGCGAACCTGAAACTGCCGGTAAAGCTGTGGAAATTAATATTTTACCAAACTCATTAAAGATAATAGTAGGCAAGGAGTTTTAACGATGTCAAAAAAGAATAAGAATTTTACCGGGGTTATGTATTCTACAGATCCTGGCTTTCAATATAATGAGCATAGTACGGGCAGTGCAGCAACCTTACCACCGCAACAACAAAACCTAAGAATATTTCTAGACAGAAAGGGTGGCGGCAAACTGGTTACAGCCATAGCCGGCTTTGTTGGCACTACTGCCGACCTGGAAGCCGTAGGCAAAACGCTAAAAACCAAATGCGGCGTTGGTGGTACTGTAAAAGATGGTGAGATAAAAATTCAAGGCGATTTCAGGGACAAGATTCTAACGCTGTTGCTTGCAGATGGATATAAAGCCAAAAAAGCAGGCGGATAATTTGCGCTAAATTAAACACACTCATTATTAGTACAATATATAAAAAAGATTACTTACGCATATTGACTAATTTTTTAGTTATTATTGTAATTATAAAAAAAATGTGGTCAATTGCTTGTAATAGTATATAAACGTGCTAATATTGCGCCACCAATTATAAAATTTATAATAATAGTTATTGCAATTACGTTGCATTTGTGTATATTAGATGCGCCTTTGTATTGTGGGTTGTTTTTAAAGGAAGATATTACTGATTATACTGGCTAATTTATACTTGTTGATAAGACGTTTTTATAACAAGATAATTACAGAAGTATAACAGTATAATTACATAACTTTTATAACTTATTGCTTGCTATTATAAAAAATAATAAGTTTTATTGTAAAAAATTGTTGTAACAAGTATTGATTTCAAGTTGACACAATATCTTTTATAACTGAATGTTAAATAATTATTAAAGAATAACAAAAAAGTTTTTTTATTTCATTTAAATTCTATTTTTGTTATCCGCTTAAAAAACACACAATTAACTAACTAAAAATAAACAAAAACTAAAAACTAAAATTTAAAGTAATGGCAAACGCACCAACAAAACCAACTACCGTTAAAAAAGAAAGCTCAAGTGCATCTGGCATGTTTGCGACCTTGACTATCCCACTTTGTATTCTGACAACAGTATTAATTTTCTTCTTCATATTAGCAGATCCAAGCCACTACAAAGGTGGTGACGTTACCGCCGGCGAACCGGAAGATGTATTTGGTATAGTTCATAGAGGTGGATACCTTGTACCATTGGTAATGGCTTATGTATTAATGGTAATTGTATTCTCTATAGAACGTTTTATTGTTATTGGTAAAGCATCTGGTACTGCCAGCATTGACGCTTTTGTTAGAAAAGTACAAGGCTTCTTAACTGCCGGTAACATTGATGCAGCTTCTGCTGAGTGTGATAAACAAAAAGGTTCTGTAGCTAACGTTATAAAATCAGGTTTGAAAAAATACCGCGAAATGGAAGTTGATACAACTTTAGATGTTGATCAAAAAACATTAGCTATCCAAAAAGACATCGAAGAAGCAACAGCTTTAGAGATGCCAATGTTAGAGCAAAACTTAACAATCATTGCTACCCTGGTATCAATCGGTACATTAACCGGTCTATTAGGTACGGTAATCGGTATGATCAAAGCCTTCCACGAATTAGCAGGATCTGGCGCTAATACAGCAGCGTTATCATCAGCTATCTCTGAAGCATTGGTTAACACTGCGTTAGGTATCGGTACTTCTGCTATATCAATTGTAATGTACAACGTGTTTACATCAAAAATTGATGGTTTGACTTATGCTATTGACGAAACAGGTTTCAGCATCGTATCTACATTTGCTGCAACCCATAAAAATAAATAAATTTTAGTGTTAATATTCAGGCCCTGATAAGGTTGGGGCCTGAAATTAATTATTTAATAACACTATATATTTAATCAAAGTATTATGGCTAGAGTAAAAGTTCCAAGGAAGAGTACTGCAATTGACATGACCGCCATGTGCGACGTGGCCTTCTTGCTGCTAACTTTCTTTATATTATCTGCAAAACCAAAGGTTCAGGATCCAGTTCACGCCGATATCCCTGCTTCAACTACTATCCAGCCGTTACCAGAGAATGATTTTTCAAGTCTGTTGGTAGCACAGGGTAAAGTATTCTTTAGTGTGGAAGGTGCAGAAGTGCGCATGGAAACTTTAAGAGGTATGGCCGATCAGTATAAAATTCCATTTACACCAGAAGAGATAAAACAATTTACTACTGTTGATGCTGTGGGCGTATCTATAACATATTTGAAGGCGTATTTAGCAATGACACCTAAAGAAAGGTCAACTGTGGCCCAGCCAGGTGTACCTGTTGATACTACTGATAATAACGAATTGTACTGGTGGGTTAAAAACGCCCGTAAAGCTGATAAGCTTGTTCACAACAAAGAGTTGAAGATAGCTATCAAAGGCGATGCTAAAGAGGAGTATCCTACAATTGCAAAAATCATTAAAACACTGCAAAAGCAGAAAGTTAACAAATTTGGTTTAATCACATCGTTAAAAACGGTGCAAAAATAATTAGAAATGGCAGAATTAGATACCTCCGGCGGGGGTAAAAAAGGCGGCGGTAAGGTTAGAAGTAAAAAAGCATCAACGCGCGTGGATTTAACCGCGATGGTGGATTTGGCCTTCTTACTTATCACTTTCTTTATCCTTACCACAACGCTGCAAAAACCAAAAGCAATGGATTTGACCATGCCAGACAAGGATGACAATCATAACCAATTGCCTGTACCCGAAACAAGAACAATGACTGTATTGTTAGGTAAAGATAATAAGGTTGAATGGTATATGGGCTTACCCCAAAAACCATTGACAGCTCCAACAGTTGTAGGTTTTGGTAAAAATGGCATCCGTCAGGCCTTATTTGACAAAGGCAAAGAAGTATTGGCAAGATCAGGTAAATCAATGATTGTGCTGATAAAACCAAGCGACAAGTCTACTTATGTAGATATGGTTTCAATAATGGATGAGCTTAACATAGTCGGCAACGAGTCGCGGGCTATTGTTGATATCAGCCAGCAAGAAATTGATCTGCTGAAAAGAGACAATTTATATTAATAATTAACGTAAAATTTAAAGCTTCAAATAATGCTGGGATCTAAATTAGATATATTAAAGCAGGAGTGGATCGATGTTGTTTTTAGCGACCGAAACAAAGCTTATGGTGCGTACGAGTTAAGAAAGAAAAACGGGGGTAGAACCAGCCGTGCTTTCCTATACGGTGCTGCATTCTTTATATTTGTTATCTCGCTGCCAACAATCATCAATAAACTTGAGGGATTTATCCCTAAGGCACCTGTAAAAGTAAAGATCACCGATGTGGTATTAACACCGCCGCCGGTTGATGCGAAAAAATTACCGCCCCCTCCACCACCAGAACCACCTAAACCAAAAGTGGATCAGGTTAAATTCCCTCCTCCGATTGTAAAACCGGATAACGAGGTGAAAGAGGAACCGCCTACTCAAAAAGATTTGAAAATGGCAGATCCTGGTCAGAAAGATCAGAAGGGCGACCCTACAGCCGACATCAGAATTGATGAGCCGGTAGGTAACTCTGATACTAAAGCCGTAACCGAGGATGAAAACAAGATTTTTAGCCAGGTGGAAAAACAACCGGGATTCCCTGGTGGTTTGGAAGCATTTGGTAAATACTTGGCCAACAACATCAAATTCCCGGCTGTTGATAGGGAAAATGGTACAAGCGGCAGGGTTATCTGCTCGTTCGTAGTTGAAAAGGACGGTAGCTTAACTGATATTAAAGCTGTACGTAGCCCAAGTCAAACCATGTCAGACGAAGCCATCCGTGTTTTGAAAAAATCACCAAAATGGACGCCTGGTATACAAAATAATCGCCCGGTTCGTGTAAATTATACCGTACCAATTGCATTCCAATTAGGGGAAGATAACAACTAATTGTATGCCATCTGGGTTTCATAATAAGCAGAAATCGCTCAAAAGGCGGTTTCTGTTCATTTTAGGAGCGGCGGCATTTGTTTGCTATTTAGCCTTTGGGCTTTTAGTTATATTCTGGGATGAAATATTACCCGATTATGGCTACAAAAAAGTATTATTTGGCTGCCTGCTTATTATATATGGGATATACAGATTTGCACGATTATTTAAAAAGGACGAGGGTGACGAAGAATAGAGCCGGTTATTTACTGGCAGGTGTTTTGCTACTGATAAGCTTTACGGCTTGTAAGCAAAAGCCTAAAACTATAGTACAGGAAGAAACGGTTAACTCTGGCACAATACAAATTGCTGCCGATGAATCATTTCAACCTATAGTTGATGAGGAAGCTTATGTATTTAAGCAATTAAATACCAACGCGAAGGTTGGCATTACATATCAGACAGAAAATGGTGTGTTGCGTTTATTATTAAATGATAGTGTACGGTTTGTTATACTATCACGCGAGTTAAATGCTGAAGAAGTAAAGATATTAAAGGATAGAACATTACCACCCGTTATTAGCAGGCTTGCGGTTGATGCCATTACATTTATTGTAAATAAAGCATCAACGGATACGTTAACATCGGTAAATGAAATAAAAAAAATGTTAAACGGGCAGACTAAAACGACTACTGATATCGTTTTTGATAACCCGAACTCGAGTTTGATTCGTTATTTGAAAGATTTTTCAGGAAATAAGGATCTTAAACTAAAGAACATTTTTGCTGTCAAAAACAATAAAGAAGTTATAAAATACATAAGCACACATCCGCAAGCCATAGGTATAACCGGTTTTAACTGGTTAAATGACCCGGATAAAGATTATGCAGACGCAGTAAAAAATGTTAAAATAGTTGCCGTTAAGGACGAGAATAGTAAAGATGCCCCTGCTCAATACTTTAAACCATCTCAAACTACGTTGGCATTAAAACAATATCCTTTTGCGAGAGGGCTGTATATTATAAACAGCACCGGCAAAATGGGTTTGGGCGCAGGGTTTGCACAATTTTTGTTGAGCGAACGCGGACAAAGGGTTATCCTGAGATCAGGCATATTGCCAGACTCGATACCCTCAAGAGAAATAAGTATTAAACGTAATTTTTAAATATATATCTAACTATAAATTATAATTAAAGCGATGAAAATGATCAGTAAAATAGCTAAGGTGGCAATGGGGCTGGTATTTATAGGATCAGCAGTTTTTGGGCAAAGTCTTGCCGATGCTAAAAAAGCTATTGACGCCGAGCAATATCAAAAAGCAAAAGGCATGCTAAAAAACCTAACGGTTACGCAGCCTACGGTTGACGAAAACTTTTTTTATCTGGGATGGGTATATCTTATTCAGGATTATGCCGATTCTGCAAAAACAGCATTTACAAAAGGTATAGCTGCCGATCCAAAATCGGCTATAAACTATGTGGGATTAGGTGCGGTTGCGCTACAAACTAATGATGCGGCAGGTGCTAATTCTAATTTTGCCCAGGCAATTAGTTTAACAGCAAAAAAAGATAGCAGGCCTTATTTATATATCGGTAAGGCGTATTTGTTAGATGCTAAAGACGGAAAGTTCCCGCCGGCAAAAGCAAATGCGGCTATTGATGCATTAACAAAAGGAAAAGCTGTTAATCCAAAAGATGCCGAGATAATGGTGGCTTTGGGTAATGCTAACCGCTCGCAATTAAAAAGTAATGAAGCTTATGATGCTTACCAGGCTGCTTTAACACTTGACCCAAAATCGCCGGCAGCAAACGTTGCTGAAGGTGTGTTATGGAGATATGCTGACAACTTTGAAAGTTCTGAAAAACAATTTGCGGCAGCTCTTGCTATCGATCCTAATTATGGACCCGCATACCGCGAGTTGGCCGAAACAGAATTGACACAAGCTAAAGGGAATATCAAAGTAGCCTCAGAAAAAATAAAAGACGCTGTAGTAAATTATAAGAAATATTTAAGCTTAACAGATGAGTCTACCGAGTCATTATTACGTTATGCAGATTTCCTGGTTAACGCCGGCGATTACAAAACCTTACAGGAAGTTGCAACCAAGCTTGCAAAATCTGCTTCTACAAATGCAAGGGTTTACCGTTACCTGGGTTATGCTGCTTATGAAAATAAGGACTATCCGGCTGGTTTATCCGCGTTAAACACCTGGTTTGCTAAGGCAGGACCTGACCGTATATATTATACCGACTATTTATATTTGGGCCATTTGCAAATTGCAAGTGGTAAGGATACCACCGCTGGTATAGCGTCTTTAAAGAAAGCAGCAGAATTAGATACCTCTAAGGTTGCGGAGATATATGCCGAAATAGCGCTTATTTACAAAGCAAGAAAACAAAACTTGCAATATGCACAGACTTACGAAGAGATAATAAATAAGGTTCACGGTAAACTGTTGCTTACCGAGCATGCAAACATGGGAGTTTATTATTATGTGGCATTTACAGATCAAACGCGTGCGGCAAAAGCGGACCCTACAATTAAGCCGGATTCGACCTTATTGACTAAGGCTGATTCTGCTTTGAGTTACGTTCAGCAAAAAGCTACTGCCCCTATTTTAACCGTAAGTCAGTACCGCGCATACATTGCTGATCAGAGAGATCCTTCGTTTGCAACCCTTAAAGGCTTGTCAAAACCTTATTATGAGCAAATAATACAAATACTTACAGCCAAAGGTTCATTAACTGATAGGGAGAAGAGTACTCTTGCAGATGCGTATTCCTCTATTGGTAACTATTATGTATACCACGAGAAAGATGACGCTAAGGCGCTTGAGAATTTCACTAAGGCCAAAGAGCTTGACCCGAACAATAGGTATGTAAAATTCTATTTTGAAAATGGTGCCGCTGCTGCGACACCTACGCCACCAGCTACACCAAAAACACCGGCAAAAAAACCAGCTGGTAAATAATTTACTAAAAGGCCTCGACAGAGGCCTTTTTTATTACCAACCCATTTGTATATTTGCACCCATGGAAGTACAAAGTTTACCGGTTAATTATTTACCTATCATTTTCCAAATGATAGTTGCTATAGGTTTTGTGGTTGGTACCATGTTTGTAACACACAAAATAGGCCCCAAACGTGTAACTAAAGATAAGTTAACGCCGTTTGAGTCGGGTATTGAGGTTATTGGTAATGCCCGCACCCCTATTTCTATTAAATACTTCCTGGTAGCTATCCTTTTTGTGTTGTTTGATGTCGAGGTGATATTTATGTATCCGTGGGCAGTAAATTTCAGAGAACTTGGCGCAAGCGGTATGTATGAGATGTTTATTTTCATGGCTACCCTGTTGGCGGGTTTTATCTATGTGATTAAAAAAGGCGCTTTAAACTGGGATTAAAGCCCCACCCAAACCCTCCCCGGTAGGGAGGGCTTTATAAAGTCTCCCCTGCCGGGGGAGATTTAGAGGGGGCTGTTTAGAATTGTTCTAAATATATTTCCTGTCATTAATAGTGTATCAAATACAAGGTTTTTTATCATAAATTTGCGCTTTCTATTCAAGTTTTTGGATAGGAATTTGTAGTAATAGATTTCATGAGTGATATTCAAATAGTTGGTGCTCCTGCCGGTGTAGAAGGATCAGGATTTTTTGCTACTTCGCTGGATAAAGCGGTAGGCTTGGCCCGTGCAAATTCTTTATGGCCATTACCCTTTGCAACATCATGCTGCGGTATTGAATTTATGGCTACCATGGCTTCGCATTATGATTTGTCGCGTTTTGGTGCAGAGCGTTTAAGCTTCTCGCCACGCCAGGCTGATCTTTTGATGGTGATGGGTACCATTGCTAAAAAAATGGGACCGGTATTGCGCCAGGTTTACCTGCAAATGGCCGAGCCGCGTTGGGTTATGGCTGTTGGTGCCTGTGCATCAAGCGGTGGTATTTTTGATACTTATTCGGTTTTGCAGGGTATAGATGAGATCATCCCGGTTGACGTTTATGTACCCGGATGTCCGCCAAGGCCAGAGGCTATTATTGATGGCTTTATGTGTATCCAGGAATTGGTTAAAACCGAGTCGGGCCGCAGGAGAAATGAGCCTCAATATCAAAAACTATTAGCTTCATACGGTATACAGTAATGGGTAAGATAACTAACGAAGAGCTTTTAGCAAGCATCAATAGTAAATTTGAAGGACAAATTACAGCGATAGGCGACCCTTACGGTTTGCTAACTGTAGAAACAAATACCGATACTATTATGGCCCTATTGGGCTTTATAAAAAACGACCCCACCCTTCAATTTATATATTTAACGGATATTACCGCTGTACACTATCCTGAACAGGAAAAGACCATCGGCGTTATTTACCATGTACATAGCCTGGTTAATAATGTACGGATCCGCATTAAAGTGTTTATTGACGGCGAAAATTGCCATATCCCAACAGCTACAACGCTATGGGAAGGCGCTAACTGGATGGAACGCGAAACGTATGATTACTTCGGTGTTATATTTGACGGCCACCCGGATTTGCGCAGAATATTAAATGTTGACGACATGACGGCTTTCCCGATGCGAAAAGAATTCCCATTGGAAGATCCTAACCGTGTTGATAAAAAAGATTATTTTTTCGGAAGATAAAAGATGCAGAACCATCCGGTATATACAGATAACGATCCGCAGAACGAACTATCGACCCTGAACTTAGGGCCAACGCACCCGGCTACGCATGGTGTGTTTCAAAACGTACTGCAGTTAGATGGCGAAAGAATTGTTAGCGGCGTATCAACCATCGGATACATTCACCGCGCTTTCGAGAAAATTGCCGAACACAGGCCATTTTACCAGATAACCCCATTAACAGATCGCTTAAATTATTGCTCATCACCCATAAATAACATGGGCTGGCACATGACGGTTGAAAAACTGTTAGGCATCACCACCCCAAAACGTGTGGACTACCTGCGTGTAATTGTAATGGAGCTTGCCCGTATTACCGACCATATTGTATGTAACGGTGTGTTAGGTGTTGATACCGGCGCGTTTACAGGTTTTCTGTACATGATGGAGTATCGCGAAGCTATTTATGAGATCTATGAAGAAGTTTGTGGCTCGCGCTTGACAACTAATATAGGCCGTATAGGCGGTTTCGAGCGTAACTTTAATGCCATTGCTTTCGCCAAGTTGCGCAAGTTTTTGGTTGATTTCCCTAAGACGTTAAAAGAGTTTGAGTCGTTATTTAACCGTAACCGCATATTTGTTGACCGTACCAAAGGCGTAGCTGCTGTTACTGCCGAGGATGCGTTAAACTATAGCTGGAGCGGCCCGTTATTACGTGCAGCCGGTGTTGATTACGATGTCAGGGCGATGAACCCCTATTCATCATACGAAGATTTTGAGTTTGAAGTACCTGTTGGCGAGAATGGCGACGTTTATAACCGTTTCCTGGTACGTAACGAAGAAATGTGGCAAAGCCTGCGCATAATTGAGCAAGCTTTAGTAAAACTGGAAAAAGAGCCAACCGATATTTTCCATGCGGATGTACCCGAGTTTTACCTGCCTCCAAAAGAGGAAGTTTATAATAACATGGAAGCGCTGATCTATCACTTTAAAATTGTGATGGGCGAGATCCCTACCCCAAACACTGAAGTATATCATTCGGTTGAGGGTGCTAATGGCGAGTTAGGTTTCTATTTGGTGAATGATGGCGGACGCTCGCCTTACCGTTTGCACTTCCGCAGGCCAAGCTTTATTAATTACCAGATGTACGCACCCATGAGTAGGGGGATGTTACTATCTGATGCGATCATAAACATGAGTAGTTTAAACGTTATAGCAGGAGAATTAGATGCTTAGAGTTGAAGATACCGTACAAAGTCCGGTTGAATTTTCAGCCGCGCTGACAGCTCAGTTTGCTGACATTGTAAGCCGTTATCCCGAAGGGAAACAAAAATCGGCCCTATTGCCTATACTGCACCTGGTACAAGCCGAGTTTGGCTGGACAAGCCCGCAGGCAATGGATAAAGTTGCCGAATATTTGAAGATACAACCTGTTGAGGTTTATGAGGTAGCATCGTTTTACAGCATGTACTTTTTGCGCCCGCAGGGTAAATATGTTTTAGAGGTTTGCCGTACCGGGCCTTGCTGCCTGGTAGGTGCCGAAAAAATAATGGATCATATTGAGCAGCAATTAGGGGTTAAAGAAGGCGAAGTTACCGCCGACGGCCTGTTTAGCTGGCGCGGAGTAGAATGTTTGGCAGCGTGCGGTTTTGCACCTGTTTTACAAATAGGCCCCGAATATACTTTCTATGAAAAGCTAACTAACGAGTCCGTTGATCAATTGATAGCTGATTTGAAGGCAAAAGGAAAATAAGTACTAAATGGAATGGACAATGCAAACGTGATAATTGGAGATTCATTATTTGCATTAGGTTTAATTTTAGTATTTGTAACGGGCGGATTAAAAGAGAATGGAATTATACTGGTACCGCTGCTTATTGTAGCATTTGCCAGCTGTGTGGTAAGACATATTAATTATTATAACGAAACCGGAAGGTATTTTTAAAAGAGAATGACTGCTAAAGGATGGATGATATTAAGGGATGTAACGTATGCAATATTGATTGTATTGTTACTGCTGCCGGGCAATTATAATCCTTTTCCGGGAATTGAATTTACTTATAAGATTATCCTGGTAGTACTTGCTGTTGGCGTACGTGTATGGCAACACATTAATTACTACAAGGAAACCGGCAAAATATATTAAGATGGGACGCAAATTACTTTTAGAACATATTAACGTACCCGGCATCAATACATTTGATGTGTACCGCTCAAAAGGCGGATATGCGTCTGTTGAGAAGGCTTTGAAAAAAATGACACCCGATGAAGTGGTGGAAGAAGTTAAGAAGTCGGGCTTGCGCGGCCGTGGTGGCGCGGGTTTCCCTACCGGGATGAAATGGGGCTTTTTGGCTAAGCCGGAAGGTGTTGCCCGTTACCTGGTTTGTAATGCGGATGAATCTGAACCCGGAACTTTTAAAGATCGTTACCTGATGACTTATATCCCTCACCTATTAATTGAAGGGATGATAGTAGGCAGTTATGCCTTAGGTGCAAAGACATCATACATATACGTGCGTGGCGAAATGATGCCGCAGATCCGTATCCTTGAAAAAGCTATTGCTGAAGCAAAGGCTGCAGGTTTCCTGGGAAAAAATATATTAGGTACTGGTTATGACCTGGAGCTGTACGTACAACCGGGTGGTGGTGCTTACATCTGCGGCGAAGAAACCGCGCTTTTAGAATCACTGGAAGGCAAACGCGGTAACCCCCGTATTAAACCACCATTCCCGGCTATTGCAGGCTTATATGGTTGCCCAACCGTGGTAAATAACGTTGAATCAATTGCTGCTGTAGTGCCTATCGTTAACGAAGGTGGCGAAGAGTATGCTAAAATAGGTATCGGCCGTAGTACGGGTACTAAATTGATATCTGCGGGTGGTAACCTGGTAAAACCGGGTGTTTATGAGATAGATCTGGGTCTTCCGGTGGAAGAATTTTTATATAGCGATGAATATTGCGGTGGTATTGCCAATGGCAAACGTTTAAAAGCGGTTGTTGCGGGTGGATCATCAGTGCCAATTTTACCGGCTAACCTCTTCTTTAAAACGGCAGCCGGTGATGCGCGCCTGATGAGCTATGAATCTTTATCAGAAGGTGGTTTTGTTAGCGGCAGTATGATGGGATCGGGCGGTTTTATCGCTTTTGATGAAGACCAATGTATCGTTAGAAATACCTGGAACTTCGCCCGTTTTTATCACCATGAAAGTTGCGGACAGTGTTCGCCTTGCCGTGAGGGTACCGGCTGGATGGAAAAAGTATTGCACCGTTTAGAGAACGGCCATGGCAGCATGAGCGATATGGACCTGTTGGTTGACGTAGCTAAAAAGATTGAAGGTAATACCATTTGCCCGTTGGGCGATGCTGCAGCCTGGCCGGTAGCCAGCGCTATACGCCATTTCAGGGATGAGTTTGAATGGCACGTATCGCATCCGCAGGAAGCCACGAGCAGGAATTACGGACTGGCGCACTATGCCGACCTTCTTCCAACGCCTGAACCGAAACCAGAGGCAACTGCGTAAAAGAAGGATTGTCATTCTGAGCGATAGCGAAGAATCTTCTACGAGCGATAAGCAAAGCGAACAAGATGTTTCGTTATCGCTTAACATGACAAAAAGAATAAAATAACAAACTTGACTAAGATAAAATGTCAATGAAAGTAACGATAGACGGAATATCAGTAGAAGTACCAGACGGAACATCCATCCTAAATGCCGCAAGGATAATAGGTGGTGATATTGTGCCGCCTGCTATGTGCTATTATTCTAAACTGGCCGGTAGTGGTGGTAAATGCCGTACTTGTTTGGTAAAGGTGAGCAAAGGATCTGAAAAAGACCCGCGCCCTATGCCTAAGCTGGTAGCATCATGCCGTACCAACGTAATGGACGGGATGGAAGTGCAAAACATTACCTCGCCCGAAGTTATTGAGGCACGTAAAGGTGTGGTGGAGATGTTATTGATCAATCACCCGTTGGATTGCCCGGTATGTGACCAGGCCGGCGAGTGCCAGCTGCAAGACTTAGGTTTTGAGCATGGCGCCGTTAAAACCCGTTACGAGTTTGACCGCCGTACATTTAACCGTATTGATATTGGCGATAAGATCCAGCTACACATGACGCGTTGCATCCTTTGCTACCGTTGCGTATATGTTGCCGATCAGATCACCGATCACCGGATCCATGGTATCATGAACAGGGGAGATCACTCTGAGATCTCAACTTACATACAAGCAGCAGTTGATAATGATTTCTCTGGAAACGTTATTGATGTTTGTCCGGTAGGCGCATTAACCGACAGGACCTTCCGCTTTAAAAACCGCGTTTGGTTTACCAAGCCGGTTGAAGCTCACCGCGATTGCGATCATGAAAAATGTAATGGTAAGGTAACACTTTGGTACAAAGGCGAAGACGTTTTGCGTGTTACTGCACGTAAAGATGTTTATGGCGAGGTTGAAGATTTTATTTGCAACACCTGCCGTTTTGATAAAAAGAAAACTGCCGATTGGGTAATTGAGGGTCCGCGCAAAGTATCGCATAAATCAGTTATCAGCTCAAATCATTACGACACTTTGAAACCGCTGCCGGTTGTTAAAACCAACCCTATACTACAGGAGGCTAATAAAGAACAATTTGAACGCGAAACACGCTTATAATGGAATTAGCAAACATCATAGTTAAATTTATATTAGTTGTTATCATTTTTGCGATAAGCCTGGTGATAGCGATGTACTCTACCTATGCCGAGCGTAAGATAGCGGCATTTTTACAGGACCGTGTTGGCCCTAACCGTGCCGGTCCGTGGGGTATTTTACAACCTCTTGCAGATGGCGGTAAAATGTTTTTGAAAGAAGAGATCATCCCAACCAATGCCAGCGGCTTCCTGTTTATTGTTGGCCCTTCACTGGCTATCATGACAGCTTGTATAGGTTCGGCGGTTATTCCGTGGGGACAGCAATTGGTTATAGGCACACATGTTATTGACTTACAGGTTGCCGATATTAACGTTGGGATCCTTTATATCTTTGGTGTAGTATCATTAGGTGTTTATGGTATAATGATAGGTGGCTGGGCATCAAACAATAAATACTCTTTATTGGGTGCTATCCGTGCGGCATCGCAAAATATCAGCTATGAAATTTCGATGGGTTTATCCATCATAGCCTTATTATTGGTTACAGGTACTTTAAGCTTACGCGAAATTGCCGAGCAGCAACATAGCTGGCACTGGAATATAATATATCAGCCGGTTGGCTTTATACTGTTCCTGATTTGCGCCTTTGCCGAAACCAACCGTTCGCCGTTTGACTTGCCTGAGTGCGAAACCGAGTTAGTTGGTGGTTATCATACCGAATATTCGTCGATGAAATTAGGGTTCTACCTTTTTGCCGAATACATCAACATGTTCATATCATCAGCGGTAATGGTTACGCTTTATTGGGGCGCTTATAACTATCCGTTTATGGATTGGATGGCTGCTAATGCCGGTCCGAACATAGCTGTGATATTGGGCGTGATTTTAATGTTTTTAAAAATATTTTTATTCATATTCTTCTTCATGTGGGTACGTTGGACAATCCCCCGTTTCCGTTATGATCAGCTGATGGATCTCGGTTGGAAAACTTTAATCCCGTGGGCTATAGCTAACATTGTTGTAACCGGTATTGTTATTACTTTAATAAACAGATAAGATGGAGCCGTTAAGTAATAAAAGAAAACAAGTTGATAACAAGCCGCTAAATTTTTTAGAGCGCGCTTACCTGCCTGCAATAATAAAAGGCCTGGGAATTACAATGAGCCACTTTTTTAAAAAGCCGGTAACCATTGCTTACCCGGAAGAAAAACGTGAGTTTTCTGAAAACTTCCGTGGTATGCACTCGCTTAAGCGTGACGAGAATGGTAAAGAGCGTTGCACCGCTTGCGGCCTATGCGCATTATCATGCCCTGCGGAAGCCATAACCATGATAGCTGCAGAACGCCAGCCTGGTGAAGAGAATTTATACCGCGAGGAAAAATATGCTGCTGTTTACGAGATTAACATGCTGCGTTGCATTTTTTGCGGCCTTTGTGAAGAAGCCTGCCCTAAAGAAGCTATCTATTTAGATGGCGACATAGTGCCGTCTGATTATTTAAGAAAAGATTTTATTTACGGCAAAGACAAATTAGTTGAGGCCCCGTTAAATCAATAAAGAAGTTTTATACCTTTGCCCAACTCTTTTTAGGGCGGCAAAATGTTTTGTAATAGTTAACCATGAATACATTTTACTTCATAGCGTTTTTGTCCGTATTCTTCTCCATTTTGGTAATTACTGCCAAAAATCCGGTGCATAGCATACTTTATTTGATACTAACGTTTTTCACGTTCACTATCCATTACATTTTATTAAATGCACAGTTTTTAGCTATTGTCAACTTTATAGTTTACATGGGGGCCATACTGGTATTGTTCCTGTACACGCTGATGTTAATGAACCTTAATAAGGAAAGCGAGCAACCCAAATCAAACCTTGTAAAAATTGCAGCTGTAATTGGTGGAGGTTGTTTTTTGGTGACTGTTATAGCATCCATACGTGCATTAGGAATATCAGACCCGGTAGTGCTTAAAGACCCTAACCTGGGCCTGGTAAAAAATTTAGGAAAAACATTGTTTAACGAGTATTTATTGCCTTTCGAGGTATCATCAGTATTGCTGTTATCGGCAATGGTTGGTGCTGTTTTATTGGCTACTAAAGACCCAAAAACTACTGTATAATGCAAAACATAACTAACGGAATGCACGCTGTACCGCTTAACCATTACATCATGTTAAGCGCAATCATATTTTCGATAGGCGTTATCGGAGTATTAGTTCGTCGTAACGCTATCGTAATATTTATGTCTGTCGAGTTGATGTTGAATGCGGTGAACCTGTTATTAACAGCGTTCTCTGTTTATTCAAATGATCCCAGCGGACAAGTATTTGTATTTTTTATAATGGCCCTGGCCGCTGCCGAAGTAGCAATAGGCCTGGCTATAATAGTAATGATCTATCGCAACACAAATTCGATAGACATTAACGTGCTGAACAGATTGAAATGGTAGATTGATTTCGGATTCGTCCCGATAGCTATCGGGATTCGATTTCTGATTTAATATATAGTTACACAAAGACAAAAACGTACTACGTACAACGTTAAACGTACGACTTAATACAATGGAGAAATACATCTGGCTTATTCCTTTATTACCGTTAGCCGGTTTCGTTATTAACGGCCTTGGCCGCAATACACTATCAAAAGGCGTTATTGGCTTTATTGGCAGCTTTTTGGTTTTAATATCATTTGGGTTAAGTGTAGCTGCTTTCTTCCAGATCAAATCAACCGGCCAGGCTATTAATGTTGATGTATTTAACTGGTTCTCTGTAGGTTCTTTACAAGTTCATTTCGCGTTTTTGGTCGATCAGTTAAGCTCAATTATGTTGCTGATCATTACCGGGGTAGGCTTTTTGATCCACCTGTACTCGATAGGTTATATGAATGATGACGATGGCTTTGGTAAGTTCTTTGCTTACTTAAACCTGTTTGTTTTCTTCATGCTTTTACTGGTGATGGGATCAAACTACCTGATCATGTTTATTGGTTGGGAAGGCGTAGGGCTTTGCTCTTACTTACTGATCGGTTTCTGGTATACCAATCCAAGCTATGCCGATGCAGCCAAGAAAGCATTCGTTATGAACCGTGTCGGTGATTTAGGTTTCCTTATCGGTATATTTTTAATATTTAATACATTCGGTAGTATTGCTTATGCTGATGTCTTTGGTAAAGCTTTAACTACACCTGGTGCACCTTTTGTGCTGATAACTTTATTATTATTTATTGGCGCGGTAGGTAAATCGGCACAGTTGCCATTGTTTACCTGGTTGCCTGATGCGATGGCCGGCCCAACCCCGGTATCTGCATTAATACATGCCGCAACGATGGTTACCGCAGGTATTTATATGATAGCCCGCTCAAATATCCTGTTCACAATGGCTCCGCAAACTATGGAGGTTATTGCGATTATCGGATTATTAACCGCGGCTTTTGCGGCATTGATAGCTTTAACACAAACTGACATTAAGAAAGTACTTGCTTACTCAACCGTATCGCAATTAGGCTATATGTTTTTGGGTTTGGGCGTTGGTGCTTATACCGGGTCTTTCTTCCACGTGTTAACTCACGCTTTCTTTAAAGCCTTATTATTCCTGGGTGCGGGGTCTGTGATCCACGCTATGGGCGGGGAGCAGGATATGCGCAAAATGGGCGGCTTAAGCGGTAAGATCAAAATTACTTTTGTAACCATGCTGATCGGTACCATTGCTATTGCAGGTATCCCGCCATTCTCCGGTTTCTTCTCGAAAGACGAAATATTGGCAGCAGCTTATGCACACAGCACTGTGTTTTATGTGATAGGTGTTATAACTGCCATGCTAACATCATTCTACATGTTCAGAATGATGTACCTAACGTTCTGGGGTAAATTCCGTGGAACACATGAGCAAGAGCATCATTTACATGAGTCGCCGCCAAGTATGACCATACCATTGATCGTATTGGCTATCTTATCGGCCATTGGTGGTATGATAGGCGTACCGGCAGTAATGGGCGGCCATCATGAATTAGGCGCTTACCTTGCACCGGTATTCGAAGAATCACACAAAATATTAGGTGAACACGGATTAAGCCATAATACCGAATGGGCATTAATGGGGCTGTCTGTGGGCGGCGCTTTAATTGCAATGATCTACGCTTATATAAAATATGTTAAAGGCGGGCATGTTCCGGTTGAGGATACGCAAGAGCGCCCTATATTGGCCAACCTGTCTTACAATAAATTTTATATTGATGAGATATATGATTTCTTAATCCGTAAACCGCTGGATGCATTATCAACCTTCTTCTACAACGTTGTTGACCGTTTGGGTATTGATGGTTTGGTTAACGGGATTGGTAAAGGCGCGGTTGAATCGGGCAAAGGCTTACGTTTACTGCAAACCGGTAACGTTGGGTTCTACATATTTATGATGGTTGCTGGCATTGTTGCCATATTACTATATAGTTTAAAATTGTTTACAATATAAAATGACGGTTAGTATATTAATATTTTTGCCGGTACTTGCGGCGCTTGCTGTTCTTCTGTTCAAGAATGAAACGGCTAAACACGCGGCATTATTTTTCTCTGTTATTGAGTTGGCAATTGCAGGTATATTCCTGTCACAATTTGTACCCGATGCTACCACCCAGTTCGAGGTTAACGCGCCGTGGATCCCACAAATAGGCGCCTACTTTAATGCCGGTATTGATGGTATAAGCATGGTTATGGTATTATTAACTACCGTACTTGTTCCGTTGATTATTTTAACCACTTACAAGCATCAATATAAAAATGCCAATGTGTTTTATGCGTTGATATTATTTATGCAAGCCGGTATGCTGGTTGTATTTACCGCATTAGATGGTTTCTTATTCTATGTAGGTTGGGAAGCAGCGTTGATCCCTATCTACTTTATCTGCTCACTTTGGGGCGGCGAAAACAGGATCCGCATCACTATAAAATTCTTCATTTACACATTTGCAGGTTCGCTGTTTATGTTGCTGGCTATTATTTATATGTATTTTCAGTCAGCAGGGCAAACTTATGATCTGCATGAATTTTACGCCAGTGCTAAATTGACCGGAAATCACCAAAGCCTTATATTCTGGGCTTTCTTCCTGGCATTTGCTATTAAAATGCCGTTATTCCCGTTCCATACCTGGCAGCCTGATACTTATACCGAAGCGCCAACAGCGGGTACGATGATGTTATCAGGTATCATGTTAAAAATGGGTATCTACGGCGCTATCCGTTGGATGATCCCAATTGCACCTGACGGTTTCCTGGAATGGCAAACCGTAATAATTGTATTAGCTGTAATAGGCGTTGTTTACGCGTCAATTATAGCCTTTAAACAGACTGATGGTAAACGTTTGGTTGCTTACTCATCAATTGCTCACGTTGGTTTAATTGCTGCCGGCATATTTGCCTGGAACACCCAGGGCCTGCAAGGCGCCATGATACAGATGGTTAGCCACGGTATAAACGTTGTGGGTATGTTCTTTATCTGGGATATCATTAGCACCCGCTTGGGCACACGTAATATTAGTGAGCTTGGTGGTATTGCTAAAGTTGCGCCCCAGTTTGCCGTTAAGTTTTTAATTATAGTGCTGGGTACAGTTGCCTTGCCGCTAACCAACGGTTTTATAGGCGAGTTTTTATTATTAAACAGTGTTTATCAATTTAATATATGGTTTGCTGCAGTAGCAGGCTTAACTATCATTTTTGGGGCAGTTTATATGCTGCGTATGTACAAAAATGTAATGCAGGGTACAACCAATGAGTTAACTGCTACGTTTGCAGATATCCATGGGTCAGAGAAATTAGTTTTAGTGATCATCTGCGTATTAATAATTGGTTTAGGTATATATCCGCAGCCCATACTGCATATATCAGCTGCAGCGGTGGATAATTTAATACACACAGTAAAAATATCAGGTAAGTTTTAATCATGAATACTTTAATTGTCATATCTGTTTTACCTATAGTGCTGTTGTATTTAGGTTTATATAAAATGCAAAAAGCGTTGCTGCCGGTAACTATAGTTGGGCTGCTTGTTGCATTGGGCTTAGCAATAGCGCAATGGAACGACGGTGCAGTGCCTATCTATCATGGCATGATGTTGTTCAACAACTTCTCTATCGCTTTTTCATCGGTTGCCATCCTGTCAACCATATTAATACTATTACTTTCTAAAGGTTATTTCGAAAAGATAAGCAATCATATTGCCGAGTATTACGCTATTATTTTATTCTCCCTGGCGGGGATAATTGTAATGGTGTCTTACTATAACCTAACCATGCTGTTTATAGGCATCGAGATCATGTCGGTAAGCTTATACATATTGGCAGGTATTAAAAAGAATGATTTTGCGTCAAACGAGGCAGCTTTGAAATACTTCCTGATGGGTGCGTTTTCAACCGGTTTCTTACTGTTTGGCTTTACTTTAATATATGGTGCAAGCGCGTCATTTAGTTTAGAGGCTATTCAAAACTATGTAATAACACATCAGGCAATTTCGCCATTATTATGCACTGGTGTGATATTGGTAATTGTAGGTTTATGCTTTAAAGTAGGTGTGGCCCCATTCCACTTTTGGACACCTGATGTGTACGAAGGTTCGCCATCGTTAATAACCGCGTTCATGTCGACAGTGGCAAAAACGGCCAGCTTTGCCGCGTTCCTGCGTTTATTCGCAACCTGCTTCCCGTTAATAACAAACATTTGGCAGCCGGGGCTAATTGCTATTGCAGTTATAACTTTATTCTTAGGCAACATCACGGCACTATATCAGCAAAGCTTTAAGCGGATGCTGGCTTATTCAAGTATCTCGCACGCGGGTTATTTGTTGTTCGCTATTTTAGCGTTAGGGGCCAACTCAGCAAATACAATATTGGTTTATGCAACCGCTTATTCTATCGCATCTATCATTGCCTTTGGCGCGCTGATATTGATCCAGCAGGAAACCAACAGCGATAGCTTTGACAGCTTTAACGGCTTGGGTAAGAAAAACCCATTCCTGGCATTTGTTTTAACAATAGCTATGCTATCATTAGCAGGGATACCGCTTACTGCAGGCTTTATAGGCAAGTTTTTTGCCTTTAATATGGTAATGTCTCAATATCATATTGTGTTACTGGTAATAGCTGTTATCAACGCTATCATAAGCATCTTCTATTACTTCAGGGTTATTGTAGCCATGTACTTCCGCAGTGCAGAACGCGAGCAGATAGTGGTGCCGCCGTATTATGTTTTTGTATTGGGCTTTGCCGCTTTAGCAACAATAGTAATTGGCGTTTATCCGCAAATAGTAAGCGGTCTCATTTAATGGGCCATCAAAATCCCAGCAATTTTTAATTTAATATTTGTAGTTTTACAAATATAGTGAATGGAAAATTTTTGGGAACACCTGCAAAATTTAACGGACGCTCAATCCATTTTAAGTAAGGGAGGGTTTTATTTCCTGCTTATTGTAGTTTTTGCTGAAACAGGTCTTTTTTTCGGTTTCTTTTTACCCGGTGATTATTTACTCTTCATGGCTGGCTTGCTATGTTCGTCTGGAATGATAGATGTATCATTAAGTACATTAATATTATCGGTAATATTAGCAGGGGTTTTGGGCAATTACACGGGTTATTGGTTTGGCTACCGAACGGGGCCTATGCTATTCAACAAAAACGATTCGTTGTTTTTTAAGAAGCGCTATGTTGTTATAGCTGAAGAATTTTATGCCAAGCATGGTGGCATGGCATTAGTTTTAGGCAGATTTTTCCCAATAATAAGAACTTTTGCCCCTATCTTTGCAGGCGTAGTTAAAGTAGATTTTAAAAAGTTTACCATATACAATTTAGCAGGTAGCATAACCTGGGTAAATACATTTATTTTATCAGGTTACTTTTTAGGCAGGCGATATCCGCAATTAAAAGATTACCTTGAATACGTAGTAATAGGATTAATAATAATAACAACAATTCCGCTTGTTTTTGCTTTCTTAAAAAAGCGATTGGCAAAAAGCGAATAATAAATATAATATATAAATGAGTACACAACATCCATGGCACCAGGTTTCGCCGGGCGATAACATTCCTGAATTTGTAAATGCTATAATAGAGATCCCTAAAGGGTCAAAAGCTAAATATGAAATTGATAAAGAATCGGGCTTATTAAAGTTGGATAGGGTATTGTTTTCATCAGTGATGTACCCTGCAAATTATGGCTTTATCCCCCAAACATATTGTGATGATAAAGATCCGCTGGATATATTAGTATTATGTTCTATCGATGTATTCCCGATGTCTATCATAGAAGCTAAGATAGTTGGCGTAATGCATATGGTTGATAATGGCGAGCAGGACGATAAGATCATCGCGGTAGCAAAAAACGATATGTCTGTAAACTATATTAATGATTTGCAGGAGCTGCCACCACATGCCATGAAAGAAATAGTGCGTTTCTTTAAGGACTATAAAGTGCTGGAAGAGAAAAACGTAACTATTGAGCATATGCTTGGTAAGAAATATGCCTGGAAAGTAATTAACGAAAGTATAGAGCTGTACAAGTCTACTTTCCCTGTTTACCAATAAATAATTGATGGGCCCTGAACATTACGAAATAAGTACATTCTACATACTCGCTACCATATTTTTGGTTTTGCTTAACGGATTTTTTGTTGCCGCGGAGTTTGCTATGGTTAGGGTTCGCGGTTCGCAAATTGAGATCAAAGCCAAATCGGGCAGTGCTGTTGCAAAAGTAGCACGCGGAATCCTGCATAATTTAGATGGGTATTTAGCTGCTACACAGTTAGGTATTACCATCGCATCGCTGGGTTTAGGCGTTGTGGGCGAGGAAGTGGTTACCAATGTGGTTATCCGCGCGTTTTTAGCTTGCGGCATTGTGCTTACGCCAGGCTTTATTACGGCCAGTCACATCCTGGCTTTCTCATCAATTACCATTTTACATATCGTTTTTGGCGAATTGGCTCCAAAATCAATAGCAATACAAAAGTCGGTACGTACCACGCTGGCTGTTTCGGTACCGTTGCGCTTTTTCTTTGTAGTTTTCAGGCCGTTAATTTGGTTGTTAAACGGCTTTGCTAATTTCATTTTAAAGCTATTCGGTATTGCCACATTAGAAGGCGGCGAAGCCCACCATAGCTCGGAAGAGTTACAGTATTTATTAGAGCAGGGCAAAGAAACAGGCGCTTTAGATTCGAACGAGCACGAGCTGATACAAAACGTGTTTGACTTTAATGAGCGTGTTGTTAAAAATATTATGGTGCCCCGTACTAAAATATCGGGTATTGAGATAGAAACATCTAAAGAAGAATTATTAGAGATCTTGATAACCGAAGGTTACTCGCGTATGCCGGTTTACGACGAGGTTATTGATAAGATAGTTGGTATTGTACATGCCAAGGATATTTTACCATTGCTGGCACGTAATGAAGAGATTGTTTTAAAAGACATTATCCGCAAGCCATACTTTATACCCGAAACTAAAAAGATAAACGACCTGATGGCCGAGCTGCAGCAAAAGCGCATCCAGATAGCTATTGTTTCTGACGAGTTTGGCGGTACAGCGGGCATGGTTACTTTGGAAGATATTGTGGAAGAATTGGTAGGCGAGATACAGGATGAGTATGACGAGGAAAAGCCAATTGTTGAAGCATTAAACGACCGTGAGTTTATTGTAAATGCCCTTGCGCCGATATATGATGTAAACGGCCACTTACCGCATGATTTGCCGGAGGATGGCGACTTTGATACAGTGTCAGGCTGGTTAGGTGATATCTTTGGAAAGATCCCTGATGTTGGTGAGCAGAAGGAATCAAACGGATATAACATTACCGTATTGAAAAAATCCGATCAGAATATTGAATCGGTTAAGTTAGAACTCTTGCTAAACGAAGAAGATACAGTAGATTTACATTAATTAGAAGTAAGAAACAAGAGCCAGGAATCAGGACTGCATAATCAGCAAAAAATTCCAGTCTTGATTCTTGATTCTCGACTCTTGATTCTAAAAAATGCATCTTTTTTATACACCAGATATTGCCCCCTCACATCCCCAGTACTTTCTTAATGAAGAAGAAAGCAAGCACGCTGTACGCGTTTTGCGCCTGGAGGTTGGAGCAGAGGTGCAGCTGATTGATGGTAAAGGCGGTTTGTACACTGCCCAAATTAAAGATGCGCATCCAAAAAGAACGATCTTACAAATCACCAATGTTGTAACAGAGTACAGCAAGCGTAATCATTACCTGCATATCGCAATCGCCCCAACAAAAAACCTTGACCGCCTGGAGTGGTTCCTTGAAAAAGCTACCGAAATAGGTATTGATGAGATCTCGTTAATAATATGCCAGCGGTCTGAACGTAAGGAAGCCAAAACCGAACGCTTAAATAAAATTATAACTGCTGCCATAAAACAATCCTTAAAGGCATATCACCCGGTTTTAAATGAACCGATAGCTTTAAACAAGTTTTTAACGCAGCCATTTGATGGCCAAAAGTTTATTGCCCATTGCGAGGATAGTGAGAAAGTTACTCTGAGCGCTGCGCTTACTAAACAAGGCAAATACTTAATATTGATTGGCCCTGAAGGTGATTTTTCGCCCGCTGAAATTGATGGCGCTTTGCATAATGGATATAAAGCCATAACTTTAGGTGAAAGTAGGCTGCGTACAGAAACCGCCGCGCTCGAAGCTTGTTTCGAGGTGAATTTTTTAAATAGATAAATGAAAGTATCCGCTTACATAGCCAGTGCGCTCATCCTGCTTTTTTTAAGCAGCTTTAATGCACCTACCTATAAAATGGCTAAGCTTAAATATAGCGGCGGAGGTGATTGGTATGGCGACCGTACAGCTTTACCTAACCTGATAAAATTTTGCAACGAAAACCTGAAAACCAATTTTCAACCCGAAGATGATATTGTTGAGCCGGGTAGTGCGCAACTGTTTAATTACCCGTTTGTTTTTTTAACAGGACATGGCAACGTTATTTTCTCTGACCAGGAAGCAAGCAATCTGCGCAAGTATTTAATGGGCGGCGGTTTCCTGCACATCGACGATAATTATGGCCTGGATAAATTTATCCGCCCGCAAATGAAGAAGGTTTTTCCTGAATTGGAGTTTGTGGAATTGCCGGCTAATTACCCTATTTATCATCAAAAATATCCTTTCCCAAACGGGTTGCCAAAAATACATGAGCATGATGGCAAACGCCCGCAGGGTTTTGGCTTGATATATAAAGGCAGGCTGGTTTGCTATTACACATTTGAGTGTGATTTAGGCAACGGTTGGGAAGATTATGGAACCTACGCAGGCGATACCCAGGAAAGTCGTTTAAAGGCGCTTAAAATGGGCGCTAACCTTATTCAGTACGTACTAACGCAATAACTGTATGTATCAGCTAAAAGTAAATGATAAGTTTGATTACGCTATTGAGAAAACCGGTGAGGAGTTAGCGATCAATAACAACAAAGTAAACGCTGACATAAGGCAGCTTAGTCCGTTAACATGGCATGTTATAGAGCAATTGCAATCGTATAACGTAGAAGTGGTAAGCTTTGATAAGGTGTTAAAGACCGCGCAAATCAGGGTAAACAACAGCATTTATAGTATAACTGCAAAAGACCAATTTGATGTCCTCCTTGAAAAAATGGGGCTAACCGGTTTAGCCAGCGCCAAAATAAGCGAGCTTAAGGCACCTATGCCGGGCCTGGTTTTAAAAGTGTTTGTTGAAGAAGGCACAACAATACAAAAAGGTGATAGCTTATTCATCCTCGAGGCTATGAAAATGGAGAATATTATTAAATCGCCGGTTGATTCGGTTGTTAAATCGATAAAAATAAAACCCGGAGATAAGGTAGAAAAGGGGCAAATATTGCTGCAGTTTGCATAAAAAAAGGTCCCGATTAATCGGGACCTTTTTTATATGTCTTTTTTAAGTCTCCCCTTCCGGGGGAGATTTAGAGGGGGTGATTACTTCGCTTTTTTAACACTGAAGTGTGGTTTGCCTCCAGGGTGGATCTCAGGCGCACCTACAAGGTCCATCGCACAACGGAAACCAACTTCGGCGCTGGCATCATCCTCGTTCATAAACCTGCGGGTCGCTGGGTTTAACCAGTAAGCCAAATCATTCCATGAACCCCCTTTGTAAACTTTAGAGTGGTTACTAACCAAAGTGGTTGTACCATATAAGCTGGTATTAACAGTATCAGCATAACCCCTTGCATCTGCATTGTATGCTTTACCTGCCAACGGATCTTTTGGAGCATTAGCGGCAGCAGTAGTAGCGCCCTGTTGTTGCGAAGCGATAAGCTCGGCATAGGTCATTTTTTTAGCAGCCTTAGCCGGGTCTTTGATAGGGCGGCCGTATTTATCTTTAGCGTATTTACCGGTAGCTGGGTCCGCTAAACGTTTGTCTGCAAATTCATTACCACGGAACGGGTTAAAATCGTCCACGTCTTCAAAGGTCATTTGGCGATAAGTATCCTGTACCCATTCATTAACGTTGCCTGCCATGTTATATAAACCAAAATCGTTTGGTACATACTGTCTAACAGGGGCGGTGATCATGGCTTTATCATTTAAATAGCCACCAACACCGGCATTGTCACCGGCACCACGTTTAAAGTTAGCCATTATTAACCCGCGTGTAACTTTCTTAGCAGAACGTACGCCTAAGCCGTTCCACGGGTATATTTTACCATCAGTAATATTTTCAAACTGGGTATTGCCAGCCAAAGCTAAAGCAGCGTATTCCCATTCAGCCTCAGTAGGCAAACGGTAAGCAGGTTTTAAAATACCATCTTCAATTATAGTTGGCCTCACTGCCTTTTTTTGTCCCGCAGCTGGCTTGCCGTTAAGGTCTCTCGTCATTCCTTTCCCGTCAATACCTACACCCCTAAACTGGTTGTTTAAATACATATCAGTATTAAACGGAATTTTTTGCGCGTTTGCAGCAGTGGCGGCAGCGGCACCTTTATTTTTAGCTCTTGGGTTAAGTATAATGCCTTTTCCTTGTAAAATAAACTCGTTAGTACGGTCTGTACGCCATTGGCAATAGTCTTGCACCTGGTCCCAGGTAATACCAACAACAGGATAATCCTGGAAAGCCGGGTGGCGTAAATAGTTATTTACATATGGCTCGTTATATGATAGCGGCCTGCGCCATACCAAACTATCGGGCAATGCATTATAATACAATTCATGATCTGTAGGGAAAGTTGCGCTTATCCAGTGTAGGTAATCCAACCAATCCTGGTTAGAAACTTCGGTCTCATCCATATAGAAAGCAGGGATAGTTACTCTTTTGCGTACATTGTTATACTCAAAATTGATGTCCTGATCAGCACTGCCACCTAAAACAAATGTACCGCCTTCAATAGCTATTAAACCCGGGCCCGGAGCCGGGTGAGTTTGCGCAAATTTAGAATAACCGTATTTTTTATCGTTATAAGGTATTCCCGTTTTTTGCGACTTTGGATTTTTCTTGAAAAAATTGCAGCTACTCAGCAAAGACGCAACAATCACCAGCACTATAGCAGTGTTAGTAAAAACTATTTTCATATTTTTACAATTAATTATAGGGGTAAATTTATAAATTTTTTTAAATAAAATACTAAACATAATTCGGCGTTAATTAAACAATTCGCCAGCTTTGTGCTTTTAACGTAGAAAGTGAGAGTTGTGTTGCATTGTATGGTAATTTTTAACGCAAAAAACTTAGCAGGCTTATTAGTAAAACGCATAATTAGCCTATATTTATCCAATTAAATAAAACAGACTAATGAAGTTTTTTTACTGCAAGGCCTCTTTTTTATACATTATACTGTTATCACCCTTATTTGCAACTGCCCAGGTAGGAGGAGTAAACGCCAACGGAAGCTCCTATAACTCTATACATTACGTAGTGCCTTTTTTAACGATATCGCCCGACTCACGCTCGGGTGCTATGGGCGATGCCGGCGCGGCGATATCTCCTGATGTTAATGCAAACTACTGGAACCCATCAAAGCTTGCTTTTTTAGATACCTCTGTTAATGCTATAGGGTTGTCTTACAGCCCGTGGCTGCGCCATTTGGTGCCGGATGTTAGTATATCATACTTAAGCTTTGCGCATAACATTGATAAAAGAAATGCCATCGGTATGTCGATGCGCTATTTTAACCTGGGCTCCATCCAATTGGTTGATGCTAACCAAAACGACCAGGGCACCTATCGCCCCAGCGAGTTTTCGATAGACGGATCATTTGCCCGTAAGTTTGGTAACAACTTTTCATTAGGATTAACCTTACGTTATATTCGTTCTAACTTATTTAACCAGGCGCTTATATCAGGCTCAAGCCAGGCAACCAAGCCGGGCAGTGCTGTGGCTGCAGATATTTCTATGTACCATACCAACAGTGTACAGCAGTTTGGTAAAGACGCAACCTTTAGCTATGGCATAGACATTTCAAACATAGGCTCAAAGATTAGCTATTCTGATGTGGGTTCATCCTACTTCCTGCCGACGAATTTAAGGATAGGGTTTGCAAATACTATCAATATCGACGAGTTTAACCAGCTGACCATGGCGTTTGATATCAATAAATTGCTGGTACCTACCTCGCCGATACGGGATGCCAACGGTAATATCATCCAGGGTCATGATGACAATGTATCTGTCCCTGCCGGTATTTTTGGATCATTTTCTGACGCCCCCGGTGGGTTTAGCGAAGAGTTAAAAGAAATAACCTTTGCGCCCGGTATAGAGTATATATATGATCAGCAGTTTGCCTTAAGGGGCGGCTACTTTTATGAGAATGCGGCCAAAGGCGGCAGGCAGTTCTTAACCCTGGGGCTGGGACTTAAGTACGATATATACAGGTTCGATTTCTCTTACCTTGCAGCCAGCCAGCAAAGCAGCCCATTGTCTAATACGCTTCGTTTTAGTCTTTCTGTTAACTTCGGTGGCTCAAGATAGTATGGGTAAGATAAGGGTAGGTTTCGGGTTTGATGTGCACCAGCTAAAAGAGCATCATCCATTTGTTTTAGGGGGAGTTAACCTGGAACATCATGCAGGCGCTTATGGACACTCGGATGCCGACGTACTGCTCCACGCCATTTGCGATGCCTTGTTAGGCGCCGCCAACCTGCGCGATATAGGCTTCCACTTCTCTAATACCGACGACCGCTGGAAAGGTATCAGTAGCCTAAAGCTGTTACAGCACGTTATGGTGTTGCTGCGCGAAAAGGGTTGGGAGATAGGTAACATAGATGCTATGGTATGCCTGGAAGCACCTAAGATCAACCCGCATATCCCTGCCATGAAGATCCATATTGCTGCCGCTGCCGGTATTGATGAGGACGATATCTCCATTAAAGCTACCACTAACGAAAAGCTTGGCTTTATAGGCCGCGAAGAAGGCGTTGTTGCCTACGCGGTGTGCTTGATTCAGAAAGATTAGTTATTGAAGATTATTAATGATTGTTTGTTTTCAAAGGTATTAATGAGCTCGCTACGCTTCGGTTAAAGATTGGGCCTGTCGCAACTAAACACGGACAAGGCTGTGCGATTCCCCCTGATAGAGCGGGTGTAGTGTTTCACGTGTGTGTGACACAGATGAAACACTTGAAACACTTTTTTAGATCAATATATTGGTAATCAATTGTTTGCAAAAAAAGAGTGAAACAAAATGAAACACTTTTTTGCAGGTAATTAATTGATAATTAAGCTATTGTGAAAATATAAATTGTTTAAACACGCAATTGGCTTTAAAGTATTAATATGTTGAAAATCAATATTTTGACTTATTTTAACTTTCAATAATTGCCCTGTTTTGTGATCATTTACACCAAGTAATCCACGTATTTCTCTTCAAAAGTATCATCAGCATATAAGTCTATCAATCGATAACCGGATGCAGTTTGGCGGTGGCTTGACTTGTCCTGAGCACAAGTCAGGACGATCAAAATCTCAAACTGTTCCTGTTCGTACAATTTTTCGGCTGCAGAACTTGTTAATTTTACACGCGTTTTTTTATTACTAAGCATTCAATGATAATGCTTTACTCTTTTAAAATCATATAAAATTAGCTTAACTTCACGATATGGAATTTAGAAAGTTTTCTCCATCAGATATTTTAAAGCCCTACGTAAAGCACTACTATATTTTTGAATCTGATCTGGATATTGAATTTGAAGATACGGTTTTCCCGAGCGGGGATATGGAAGTGATCTTTAATATTGGTGAAGGGTCGTGGGAATCGTCTGTAAAAAATAAATTCCTGAAAACGCCGCAGATAGAACTATGGGGACAGATAACAAAGCCGTTGCCCATCAAATCTAAAGGCAGGCATACTATGCTGGGTATTAAATTTTTTACCCATTCGGCCGCGTATTTTTTTAAGGATAGTATCAATGTTTTTAATGACCAGATCATTGATCTGTCGGCGGTTATTGGCAACGATATAAAAACCTTACATGCGCAACTATTTGAAAATAAGAGTGATGAAGCAAAGATAGTGTTGGTTGAAAGCTACCTGTTGCAGAAACTGATCGCAAACGAAAAGCGATCTTTCCAAATCAATAAAGTAGCCGGTTTATTAGCAAGTATCAAAAATGTATCGCTTGATTATAACTTTGGCCATATCGCCTCCAAACATAATATCACTTCGCGTTATCTGCATAAATTAATTTATCAGCATACCGGCCTTTCGCCTACATCATTCAATAAAATAAATCGTTTTCAGTTTAGTTTAAATTTGGTTGCTCAAAACCGGCAGCCACTAACGGCTATTGCCTATGATGCCGGCTATTTCGATCAGTCGCATTTTATAAGGGACTTTAAAACGTTTACCGGTGTAACCCCGTCTGCCTACCTGGAGAGTACCACGCCCGTAAACCAGCTTTTGCAACAATAATTTAATCAGTTCCGCTCTGTACAATTTTACTGTTTAGCGCAGCCATACTTTTGTTATTATAATTTAAATAACACAGTATGAACTCTTTTAAAACATTTAATCAGCTACACCAGGGCCAGGCTCCCTTTATCCTGGGAAACATCTGGGATGTAAACAGCGCGAAGGTATTTGAAGCTAACAATTACAAAGCAATTGGCGTATCAAGCCAGGCCTTATCAAATGCCATGGGTTATGATGATGGCGAGAACCTGCCTTTTGAGATCGTGCTTCAATTGGCCAAAAAGGTTGTTGAGGCTGTACGTATCCCATTTTCGGTTGATATGGAAGGCGGTTACAGCCGTAAGACTAACGATATTATTGAAAATATTACCAAACTGCATGACGTTGGCGTCGCGGGCATTAACCTGGAAGATACCATACCGCGTCCCACACGCAAGCTACTGCCGGCGGCCGAATTTCAAAAAACGCTTGAAGCTATCGCGGACCACATCAGGCGGAATAACCTGCAGCTATTTGTAAACGTGCGGACCGATGGATTTTTACTGGGTTTGCCATCCGCGCTTACCGAAACACTCGACCGGATCAAGGCCTATGAAAACACAGGTGCCAATGGCATTTTCGTCCCCTGTATTACCGCTGGTAATGATATTGAAGCGGTAGTAAAATCTACCCGGCTTCCCATTAATGTAATGTGTATGCCGGCCCTGCCTGATTTTGATGTACTAAAATCACTGGGGGTAAAGCGCATCAGCATGGGGCCGTTTTTGTTTAACAGTGTGTACAGCCACGCCGGCAAGCTGGCTAAGGCTATTATTGACGATAATAATTTTTTACCAATTCTTTAACAGGATCTATTCACCATCAAAAAAATAAAATAATGAATTTACCAAAAAGGGCGGAAGATGCCCACGCAACATTGGCAGCCGCGTTTAATACCGGCGATTTAGCAACAGTGATCGGTATGTATGACGTTACCGGAATCATTGTGCCCGAACCAGGGAAACCCGTATCAGGCAAAGAAAAATTTGAAGAAGCTATCAAAGGCATTCTATCCATTAAAGGCATCATGGAAATTAAAACCGTTTATTGCCTGCAAACAGGCAGCATAGCCGTAGGAAGATCAGAATGGAGCATTACCGACGGCGAGGAAGTAAAGGTAAGCGCCAAAGGCATTGAAGTAATGGTGCAGCAACCCGACGGTGGCTGGAAAATTATTATAGACCACGCGTTTGGTGCGGAGAGCAATTTAACAGCTTAACAATAATACCCGACCAACGCCTTTGCTAAATCAAGAGCCGTAGGCTCGACCAATATTGTAGCGCTCGGGTTCAACCCAGCGGATAATACAAGCATTTAAAAAGAGTGCCGTAGGTACGACCCATATTATATGCGCCGTGCCTACAGCTCTTAAGAAAGATTTCTTTAAACTCTAGAGCGCAAGCTTAGCGCGATGAAAAAAAGCGATGGCCTGACTTGTGCTATCATGCAACGCTTTAATTTAGGTTAGTCCGGATTTATAATCCCGGACTAAATTACACGGGGATTTGCAATCCCCGTATCCAGGTCTTCAATTATGGTAACTGCTAACCAAGCATTGTATTCGCCGGCGTATTGGGCTGCGGAGCTCAAAACGTAATCTTCGGCACGAAAAACAATGCATGCCTCTACCGGGTTCTGATGAATGTAATTTATTTTCTGACTTATAAATTTGCCGGTACTTAATTCAATAGGATGTAATCCTTCTTGCCAAAATTGATACTCTTTAATTTTAGGATTGAACTTACCGGCATAAGCAAAATGTCGTAACAGCCATTCTCTTCGGCTTTCTGCTATTTCATTAATAGATTGAATAATTCTTTTACAGGTAAATTTCTTGAAATCGCGCATTATATCCGATAGCCTGTTTGTACCAGGCTCAACCGACACTACCATATGCAAATGGCTCGGCATTAAACACCATGCATAAATTACAAGTCCTTTATTTTGCTGGCAGTACTTTAATGAGTTTGTTATTTCTTCTGCAAGTTCTTTACGGGTAAAAACATCAATCCAATCAACTACCGTTAACGTTAAAAAGTAAAGTTCATCATCGGTTGTGATACGGTATTTAAAACCCATGTTTAAATATAGGCGGTTTGTATTTGGATTACAAATAAATCCATAACGCCATATTGTTAGTCCGGATTTATAATCCCGGACTACATTTTTAGGGGATTTGCAATCCCCGAGTACAATGCAAATAATTTGAATTGTGTTGATCCTGTTAACTTAGTTTACGGATATGCGGATTGCAAATCCGCGCGTAATCTGGTCCGGGATTACAAATCCGGACCAACGGGAAAATCCGCGCGTAATCTGGTCCGGGATTACAAATCCGGACCAACGGGATACAATATTGGTCGAGGCTACGCCTCTGATTGGTTTTATAAAATCAACTAACGTATAATGGTTAGCGTGACTGCTGACTGTGCCTGTCAACTACAACCTACTTCCTCGCCACCGCCTTAACATTACCCGTCCTCTTCAACACCCCCCACGTATTTAACTCGCCTTTAAGCGCTTTACGCAACGATTTAAACAGGATATAATACATCAGCTGGCGCCATACAAAACGTTGCGGGATAATGTAGACAAGCTTCTTGTAATCCTCCTTTTCCATCCAGAAGGCTATAGTGCCTACAATAAAATCAACCAGTACAAATATGACGTAGTAGATCACTATCCGCATTGGTTTATCGCCAAACAGGCCAAGCACCATAAACAGATCTGCCAACGGCGAGAACAGCGGCAGTACGATCTGGAAGATCAGGATATTTGGCATCCCAACCATCCCAAAGAACTTATATTTTTTGTTGAACAGGGCGCTGCGGTTTTTCCAGAAACTTTGGATCACCCCAAAACTCCAGCGGAAACGTTGTTTTAATAATGCCTCCAATGTTTCCGGCACTTCGGTATAAGCTATCGCTTCAGCGCAGTTTTTTATGATGTAGCCCTTTTTAAGGATCCGCATGGTCAGGTCGCAATCCTCGGCCAGGGTATCGGTAGTAAAGCCACCGGCCTGGAACACTGCCGACTTGCGGAATGCACCAATAGCGCCCGGCACAACGGTTATGCTGTTGATCAGGTCGAACGCACGGCGATCCATGTTTTGCGAGGTGATATACTCTATCGACTGCCAGCGGGTAATGATATTACCCTCGTTACCAACTTTAACCGTACCGGCAACCGCGCCAATTTCGTCGTCGGTAAAATAGGTCATCAGGTGATAGATGGCATCGTCTTTAAGCTGGGTATCAGCATCAATACAAACTACAAAATCATGGCGGGCATGGGTAATGCCAAAGTTTAATGCCGATGCTTTGCCGCCGTTTGGCTTGGTTAGCACCATCACCCGTGGGTTATCGCCATAGGCTTCATAAACCGTGTCATAGGTCTTGTCTTTCGACCCATCATCAACAAATATGATCTCGAAATTTTTATACTCGGTTTTAAGCAGGCTTTGTATGGTTTTAATAACTGTAACCTCTTCGTTATAGGCGGGTACAATAATACTTACCGGCTGCAGTTTCATTTTGCTAACGCGCGAGCGGTATTTGGTAAAGCTGCGGTTCTCGGTATACTGGCGTAACGCTAAAATCCCAATGAGGACAATCCGCCCGATAGCCAGGAAAATAGCCGATAGGAACACATACAGCAAAAACCAGTTGATATAATAAAATGTTACGATAAACATATCGGTTAACGATGTGCTTAGCCACAGGCCATTTTTTACCGGAGGCATCAATTCGCTTTTATTTTTGTCCAGGATATCCGCAATGGTGGTGAACTGGTAGCCGTGGGTTTTAAAGTAATGGATAATGCCGGGCAGGGCCTTTACGGTTTCCTCGCGCGTGTCGCCGCCGGCATCATGCAGTAACAACATCGATCCGTTATTGGCCTGTTTTATAGTACGGGCAATAATACTGTCGGCGGTTACGCCCGGCTGCCAGTCCCACGGGTCAATAGACTCGCCAATGTTGATATAGCTTTGTTTGCGGCTTTCGGCAACGGGTATAACCTCTGCTATGGTTTGCGGCTCGGCATCGGCATTAAAAGGCGGGCGAAACAAAATGGTGCTATGCCCGGTAACCGATTCGATCAGTTTACGGGTTGAGTTTAGCTCCAGGTTTACCCGTTCTAAACTTACAGTTGATATATCGGGGTGAAAAAAGGTATGATTACCAATTTCAAAACCTTCGTCATAGATCCGTTTTAGCAGCTGGATATTTTTTTCGCCCATGGAGCCCACTACGAAAAATGCCGCCGGCACCTTTTCGCGTTTTAATATGTCTAATATTCTTGGGGTAAAGTCAGGGTCGGGGCCGTCATCAAACGTTAAAACTATTTTGCCCGGCTTGTATCCGTATTTGCGGATAACATATTTGGTAGGCAGTTTAATATAGGTTTGGTTGGTAATAACGTAGTTTACCGTATCCAGCTTAACGTCAATCTCGCCTTTAACCGGGGTTGTTATCAGGTCGAGCACTTCGCCATCACCCTCGTAATTTATCTTGTTGTTTAAACCGACATTAGTAAGGCGCTTTATATCTATCCCCGTTTTCCTTAACGAGTCGATAGCCAGGTTTTTCTGGAAAAAGCTCCACATTCGCGGGTCTTCACTACCCAGGCGCCATAATGCCACGCCACCGGTATCCCAATCATCAGCCATGCGGATGATGTTAAAATTGGTGGCAGCATCGGTAAAATAAACGGTATGCAGCAGGCTGTCGGTGCCGGTATATTTAAAATGCAGGTTGGCCGATACCGGGTCGTAAACTATCTTGCTTTTATTTTCGTGAGCGATACTAATAGCCGTTGGGTAGCCAATGCCTTTGCCTACGCTATTCTCCGGCCAGTCAACCCCGCCGCCAAATACCGTTAAAATAACCTTTTCGCTGGGGATCCTGTCGCAAACCCTATCCAGTATCTCCTCCACCCAATGCTGGTTGGATATATCGCCGGCATTACTATCCTCTGTATGCTGGTTAATGGCCATTACAAACAAATAGTCGTTATAATGCTGTAACCGCTCTAAGTTGTATTGTTCATCATCGGGTATCACGTTTTGCGTTACCAGCAAACCCAGCGGGTGCAGCGTGTTATAAAGCTCTTGCTCAAACCTAACATAGTCGGGCGCGTTGCGGTCCTTAATGTCATCAAAATCAAGGTTTACTCCCTGGAACTTGTATTTGTTTAACTGTTTAACAATGCTGCCTATGAAAGTAGCTCGCAGCTTTTTGCTTTTTATAATCCGATAAATGTCCTTGCTATCAAAACCGCCGGTTGTATTGCTGGAGTTAACATAATTGGAGATAGTTACCAATACCGGCTTTTTGTATTTTTTATTGAGGTTGATCAAACCCGTATCAATTTTTGCCAGTATGGAATCAGCGCCGGGATTAATTACAAAACCTTCGGTTACCACCATATCCAGCCGGGAAATATGCTCGACTAACGAATTATAGGCCTGCGCTTCCCACGGGCGGTAAAAGCCGGCGTTTATACGGTCTTTATTATTGGGGTGTTTTGCACGGTATAAACTGCGGGTGCGTTCCAGCTTTTGGATCTGGGCCTTATCAATTTTAAAATCTTTAAACTGCTTTGATGCCTTTAACTGCTCAAGCTCTTCTTTACTTAGTTTTTTAGGCGCCGGGTTTAAATTGGGAAGGTTGGGATATTGTTGCGACGTTATGGTAACTACCGATCCTACCACACTGCAAACCAATGCAATTAATATGATACGGCTAAGCCATTTAAAACGGTTCCATCTACCGGGGGTATCAGCTTGAAAAACCTGCTTATCAGCCATTAATTAATAAGATTTAGTATGGTAACAGCCCTATTTAAAGGTTTTATCCGGGTTGATGTTCGAGAAATCAACGCCGCACTTACAGTTTTCGCCGCAACCTTTTTTTGCAAACAAATTCCTGTACATCAACCGGCCAACGTAAAACACGGCGGCGGCGAATATGATCAAAATTATAATTGCCTGGATATTCATGATGCAAAATTAATACATTTTATGTAGAAACGTATATATATTAACCATCTTCTCCAAGCCATCGTTTTTTTACTTTTAGGTGAAACTACAATCGTTTTAAAACTCATAAAGCTTTCAAATGCCATATATTAACCTTACCTTTGCGCCAAATTTTAAAGGCATTTCATGCAAAATATAAGAAATATTGCGATCATCGCACACGTTGACCACGGCAAGACTACTTTGGTTGATAAAATTCTGCACAGCTGTGCAATCTTCCGCGAAGGCCAGGAAACTGGTGAATTGATACTGGATAATAATGACCTTGAGCGCGAGCGCGGTATTACCATTGTTTCAAAAAACGTATCGGTAGTTTATAAGGGTACTAAAATTAACATCATTGATACTCCTGGTCACGCCGACTTTGGCGGTGAGGTTGAGCGTGTGTTGAAGATGGCCGATGGCGTTTTATTACTTTGCGATGCTTTTGAAGGCGCTATGCCTCAAACTCGTTTTGTAACCCAAAAAGCTTTGGCTTTAGGCTTAAAACCAATTGTGGTTGTAAATAAAGTTGATAAAGAAAACTGTCGCCCTGAAGAAGTTTATGAGCAAATTTTCGAATTGTTCTTTAACCTTGAGGCTACAGAAGATCAGTTGGATTTCCCGGTAATTTACGGTTCATCAAAACAAGGCTGGATGAGCACAGATTACAAAAAACCAACCGAAGATATATTCCCGTTAATGGATGCTATTATAGCAAACATCCAACCGCCGCCAATTAGCGAAGGTACTTTGCAGATGCAGATCACGTCGTTAGATTATTCTTCGTTTGTGGGCCGTATTGCCATTGGCCGTGTTGCACGTGGTGTAATTAAAGAAAACCAGCCGGTATCATTGGTAAAACGCGATGGTACTATCCAAAAAACAAGAATAAAAGAACTATATACTTTTGAAGGCTTAGGTAAGGTTAAAGCTACCGAAGTTAGCGCAGGCGATATCTGTGCCGTAGTAGGTATTGATGGTTTTGATATTGGCGATACCATTGCTGATTTTGACAAACCGGAGCAATTGGAAGTAATCCATATTGACGAGCCTACCATGAACATGTTGTTCACCATCAACACTTCACCTTTCTTTGGTAAAGAGGGTAAATTTGTAACGTCACGCCACTTGCGCGATCGTTTGTACAAAGAGATGGAGAAAAACCTGGCTTTGAAAGTTATTGAAACTGAGTCGCCGGATTCATACCTGGTTTATGGCCGCGGTATTCTTCACTTATCAGTATTGATCGAGACCATGCGTCGCGAGGGATACGAGTTACAAGTAGGTCAGCCGCAAGTTATCGTTAAAGAAATTGACGGTGTTAAATGCGAGCCGGTTGAAACCCTTATAGTTGACGTACCGGGCGAAGTGTCAGGTAAAGTTATTGAGTTGGTAACCCAACGTAAAGGCGACCTGTTAGTAATGGAGCCAAAAGGCGACTTACAACACTTAGAGTTTGAGATCCCTGCACGTGGTATCATAGGTTTACGTAACAACGTATTAACCGCTACCGGTGGCGAGGCTATCATGGCCCACCGCTTTAAAGCTTACGAGCCGTGGAAAGGTACTATCCCGGGCCGCTCAAACGGTGTATTGGTATCAATGGATACCGGTAAAACAACCGCTTTCGCTATTGATAAATTACAGGATCGTGGTCGTTTCCACATTGATCCGGGAGTTGATGTTTACGAAGGACAGGTATTAGGCGAGCATATCCGCGATAACGATTTGGTTATTAACCTAACCAAAGGCAAGCAGTTAACAAACATGCGTGCATCTGGTAGCGATACCAACGTGCGTATTGCACCTGCCATCAAATTCTCGTTAGAAGAATCGATGGAATATATCCAAGCTGATGAATACATTGAGGTTACGCCGCAAAGCATCCGCATGCGTAAAATATATTTGAATGAAAACGAGCGTAGAATTAACGCAAAAAAGTTTCAATCATAATATCTGATTAACACTATTGTTAAAAAAGAGCCACAATTTTGTGGCTCTTTTTTTGTTTATCTATTTACCAGTATATTTACCGCTGCACGATGATAAAAAAGTATATCTTCTTTGGTTTAATTTTGCTGGCAACGGTTGGACTAAGTTCTTGTAAAAAAGAAATTAAGTCTGCTGATATTTGCCTGCACGATTCGTCTATTGATTACTTAAAACGATGGGGAATTAAGGAGATCCGCACTAATGTGCTTGATGCCAACGACGTACCAATTAGTCATACCGTTACTTATCCAAACGGTTACTTCCAGATCAACAGCGATTTTAGCTACAACCTGTTTAGTGATGATGCTCCTGTAAATGGTAAATGGAACATTAATAAAGCCTGCGAATTTGTGCTCAATCCCGGCACCGCCAAAGAGCGCAGGTTTGCCGTTATACAACTATCAGATGATTCATTAACCTTGCGCCAAACCGTGGGGCATACCGTTATTACCCAGCATTACGCTGCGTTTAGGTGCCCAACCCTATCCAGCTTACAGTTTAGGTGGGATAATGCTTTTACCCTGCAATCGCCCTATGGTATCGATACGGTTTATAAAACAATCCTTTTAAAACAATCCGGTTATTTTAAATTAAATACTGATGCCAGTTATAATCTTATTTTAGGGGCATTTAATGGTATGCCGGCACCGCCTCCTGCAACCGGCACATGGGGTATTGCACAGCCCGGTTGTTTGCTGGTTTTGGATAAAAATAAAACCAACGAAATATCATACGAAGTACAGAAGGTAAATACAGACTCGTTAGTTATATGGCGCAAGGATACGGTCAGGAAACTAAATCAGCTAAAATATTATTCAAGGCGTAAATAAGGGCTCAGCAATCAGCATTTTAATAACCTATATAAAAGCCTTAAATTAGCCGCATGAAAGGTAATGACCGGCTAAACCCCAATATATTCCACCCACGATATGTGCACCTAACCCAGTTACGCGATGCAACTATCAAAAAAATAGAAGAATTAACAGCAAACAATAAAGAATTACTGTTGGTAGACTTTGGCTGCGGCGATATGCCGTACAGGAGTGTTATTGAGCCGCATGTAGGTACTTACCTGGGCGTAGACCTGGAAATGAACCCTAAGGCCGACCATCATATTGGTTTCGACAGCAAAACCACCCTGCCCGATAATTATTGCGATATCATTTTATCGAACCAGGTATTAGAGCATGTTGATACACCATCAGGCTATTTAAAGGAAGCCTTGCGCATACTAAAACCGGGCGGGTCAATAATATTGACTACGCATGGTTACTGGTATTATCACCCAACCCCTAACGATTACTGGCGCTGGACAAGTGCCGGTTTACGAAAAACTGTAGAAGACGAAACTTTTATAGTTACGTCGTTCTTCGGGATAATGGGCCTTGCGGCAAGCGGCTTGCAATTATTGCAGGATGCTATCATAAATAAGCTGCCTAAGTTTTTAAGGCCGCCCTTTGCATTTATTATGCAGCTTAAAATTATGTTGTTTAATCTCATCAATTCGCAACCGCAACGCGATAGGGATGCCTCTTTATATATTGTACTTGCCCAAAAACCACTAAAGTAATTAATGGAGCAATTTAACCTCTGCATCATTAAACCCAATAAGGATACTTTCTCGGAAACCTTTATTAGGGAACATATTGAACGTTTGCCCGGCAATAAAAAAGTATTGTACGGAGGCGTTTTCCCGGTTTATGATCATGAGGGTAAGTATTTGATACGGTCGCCACTTGGGTTGCTGAGCTATTTGATCCAAAAGAAATTATTTAATAAACTGGAGATCAAGGTACGCACCAACGCCCTGGCCAAATATCTAACCAAACAAAAAATTGATGTGGTATTCGCCGAGTACGGTATGGTTGGCGCTTCGGTTGCCGAAGCTTGCCAGCTGGCTAATGTACCGCTGGTTATCCATTACCACGGTGCGGATGTCCATCACCGTGAAACAGCGGCTTTATACCATGACCTTTATCAAAAGGCATTTAACTATGCCAGTGGCCTGATAGCAGTATCAGGCGATATGGCTAAGGCGCTTATTGCCATGGGTGCGCCTGCCGAAAAAATAACAACTGCGTCGTGTGGCGTTGATACATCGGCCTTCCCGCTGCTTGATATCTCAAAAACAGGCAGGACGTTTTTAGCTATCGGCCGTTTTGTAAAAAAGAAATCGCCAACATCAGTTATAAAAGCGTTTAAATTAGTGCTTGATAAATTTCCGGATGCTACGTTAGCTATGGTAGGCGCCGGCCCATTAGCTGATGAAGTAACCGCATTAGTAAGCGAATTGCAATTAGAAAAAAGCGTTACTTTATACGGCGGATTAAAGGCAGAACAGGTTAAAGCCCTGTTTGCCGAAGCGCGTTGCTTTGTGCAACACTCTGTAACCGCGCCCGACGGCGATATGGAGGGCACGCCGGTAACTATACTTGAAGCCGGGTCATCAGGCCTGGCAATAGTGAGTACCCAACACGCCGGAATAAAAGAAGCGGTAATTAACGGAGAAACCGGATATTTGGTGCCCGAACATGATATTGAAGGCATGGCCGGTTATATGATAAAAATTGCTGCCGATGTAAACCTGGCTGTTGAATTGGGGAAAAAAGAACGTGAGCATATTGTTGAAAATTATGACATAAACGCACGCATAGCTTTATTGGCCGACATAATACAACATAGTATTAAATGAGTTTATTAAAAAAACAGGGCTTTTATAACACACTGGTATTATATGCCGGTACAGCGCTTGGCTTTTTTAATTTAGTTATTTTGTTTCAGCGGGTTTTAACAACCGAGCAAATAGGATTCTTTTCGCTGCTTACCAATATTACACTGTTGTATGCCCAAATTGCCGCAGTTGGTATTAATAGTGTTATTATTAAATACTTTCCCTATTACCGCAGTGATGATAAAAAGCATGGCGGTTTTGTAACGTTTGTAGTTGCATGGTGTACGGCTGGTTTTATCGCCTTTACCCTATTGTTTGTTTTATGCCAGCATTCAATCATAGCGTACTACGAAGGCCAAAAGGGAGCTACCTTGCTTGTGAAATATTTTTATTACCTGGTACCACTGGCCTTTTTCACGATGGTTTACACTGTTATTGAAAGCTTGGCCATCACCATATTTAAAAATGTACTATCATCATTTTTAAGAGAAGTTGTTTTACGCCTTTTTACGCTGATAAGTGTCTTACTTATAGCCTGGTCTTTGATAGATTATCATGATTTTTTAACCATATATGTAGTTGCCAATATCATTATGGTGGTTGTTTTATGGTTTAATATTTACAAAGACCATGATTTTAAACTGGCCTCTATATCCCCAACACTTGCCTTACAAAAAAAACAGCTGGTTAAATATGGTCTATTTACCCTGTTAAGCAGTGCGTCAATTGCGCTCATACAGTACCTTGATAACATCATGTTAAGTTTTATAACCGGCGATTTAAGTATTGTAGGTATTTATAGTACTTTTTTTGCTATCGCGATGGTTATTAGCCTGCCCGCAAAAGCATTGAGCCGAACATCTATGCAAATTATAGCGCAGGCGTGGTCAACCAATGATTTGCCTAAAATTGGTAACATATATTTTAAAACATCAGTAATGCAGATGCTGATAGGCTGCCTGTTATTTATCGGCCTGATAGTAAATAAAGATTTTATTATTGTACTGTTGCACAAGCCTGATTATGCAAACTACTTTGGTGTATTTATTATAGTTGGATTGGGCTTTTTAACAGACATAACAGGCGGCGTTAACGGCTATATTATCAACTTGTCGAAACATTATAAGGTTACTACCATATTAATTGTATCAGCTGTTATTATCTGCGTTACGGCCAACTGGTTGCTTATCCCGAGGCTGGGGATGATAGGCGCCGCGATAGCTTACTTCTTAGCTATGTTTATACTCAACTTTGCTTATTGGTTGTTTATAAAAGTCAGGTTTGGTTTGCAGCCGTTTGGCAAAACCCATTTTTTAATTTTGTTGATAAGCACGGTAGCTTTATTAATTGGTTTATATTTACCGCTTAACCACAATGTTTATATTGACATGGTTTTACGGTCGGCAATAGTTACTGTAATTTATGTATCGCTGGCCTATTTTCTTAAAATTTCAGTTGATATTAATCTGCTGATCGATAAGGTTGTTAAACCCCGTAACAGTCAGATATAGTCTCATTTAATTTTTTTAACGGTGGTTAAAAAAATTAATAATTTCAATATTTTAGGAAAACATTATAACAGTATAATTGGCTTTACAATAAAATGGTTTATGTATTTTACAGCATTATTTAATAAAATTTTTGGCGCATCTGTAAAAATACTTTTCCTGTCTGCAGTTTTTTGTTATTGGGTTACTGGTGCCAACGCGCAAACTTGTGCTACTCCTGGCCAGGATGGGCCAACAAATGCCAGTACATCTATAAATACTTACTACCCACCTACCGGCGCGATTAATTTACCTGCGGGTTCAACCAGTATGCCATTATCTGCTGTGCCACCCACCGATGCTTCGGGAAATAACTTTGGGATAACGCAAATAAACGCAGGCGATTTGTTGTTGATAATCCAGATGCAGGATGCTACAATTAATGGATTAAACTCAAATTTATATGGTGCTAATAGTGCGGTGTCCGGTGCTGATAATTTAGGCGGAACGGGTGCTACTTCTATAGGCAGCAGCGGGCGGTACGAATATTTGATAGCAACCAATAGTGTACCCCTTACCGGTGGCACTTTAACATTTAAAGGATTTGGTACGGGTAATGGTACAGTTAATAGTTATGTTAATGCAGCACCAACCACTTTGGCCGGTAAACGTTGTTTCCAGGTTATCAGGGTTACACAGTACTCAAATTTAAGGTTGGTGTCAAATATTTCAACACCGCCTTTTAATGGCGCTGTGGGCGGTATAATTGCTTTTGATGTAGCCGGTACAATGGATTTTAACGGATTTACAATTAATGCTTCGGCACGGGGTTTTAGAGGGGGATATAGCCCTAAAAGAATAGCAGCGCAAAATTATAATAACCTGTATGTAACAACAGCTAATGATAACAGGGCATCGGGGAAAGGAGAAGGCATAGCCGGTACTCCGCGCTATATGTGGGACGGTTACAACGAGGTAGATAATATTGATGAGGGTTTGCCAGGCGGCTCGGCAGGTTTAGGCGCACCTGCCAACGCCGGGGGTGGTGGTAATGATACAAATGCGGGCGGCGGCGGCGGCGGTAACGGTGGCTACGGCGGTGTTGGCGGTTGGGGTTATGAGCTTTACCCGGGCAGTTTCCCCAATGGCGGCAGGCCGGGGTCGGCAATTTACCCGGTAGCTGTGCCTGATAAAACAAGGTTAGTGATGGGCGGCGGCGGCGGCGGCGGCCATTCTAATGATTCACTAACCGGAGTAAAAGGTGGTGTTGGCGGCGGGATAGTATTAATAAACGCCGCAACTATTATTGGTACAGGAAGTATTTTAGCAAATGGCGGTGCAGGAGCCCCTGGCAGTTATGGTGGCCACCCTGATGGATCAGGCGGTGGTGGAGCTGGCGGTACTGTATTTGTAAAATTATCATCTCCCAGCGCGGCAGCTGTATTAGACATACAGGCATCAGGCGGCGCGGGTGGTAATACAGAAGGAGATGATGGCGTAAATGTACTATTTCATGGCCCCGGCGGCGGCGGTGGTGGTGGTGCAGTATTTTACAGCATCGCGTCGGGTTCCACAGGTATTACTGTTTTACCCGGCATTGCAGGCAAGACAAATAATGGCGGTTTAGGGAGCAGTAATCACCATGCCGAAAATGGAAAATCCGGCACTTCGCAATCTTTCCTCGCTACAGATCTGCCGGCTTATTTACAAGCTCAGGGATTGGTATGTTATCCTACTTTAACGGCTACTATGGCAGAAGCTGCCCCAACAACAGCTAAAATTACCGGTAGCACAGCCACTTATACAATAAAATTAACTAATATAGGTAGCGGCGGTAATGCTGGTGGTGTTCAGGCTGATTGCGCATTACCTGCCGGGTTTACCTATCAATCTGCAACGGTAGCTTACTCCGGCGCTGCGGGCGGGCCGGCTACTTTAACCAATTTAGGTACCGCGGGCAGGCCGTTACTTGGTAATTTTAATATTTCGCCGGGCGATGCGGTAACGGTTACCCTTGTTGTTAATATAGATTGCGGTATGGCTGCCGGTACGTACAATGCAAGTGTACAGGCAGTTTATTTAGACCCTACCAGGACATATACCGAGGCAAACAGGCGTATTACACCACAGGTAAACGCTTTCGCCGGATCAAATACATCCTATCAGGCCACGCCTGCGATAGCTGTACCGGGTACTAATTATAACGGAGCAGTTTCGGCAAATGAAGATGTTATTGTCATCCAGGGTACAGCACCGGCAAATAATTCAATTACGCAGCCAACACCCGATGCAACTGCTTGTGCCTCCAGTATAAACCCATCGTTAATTGCAGGTACAACACCAACCGGTGGTACAGGTACCTATACTTACCAATGGCAATCCTCAACCGATAATATAAATTTCACTAATATAACAGGTGCAACCAGCAAAGATTACGATCCTGATATTATTACAACCACAACTTATTTTAGGCGTACGGTTACTTCGGGCAATTGCTATACTCCATTAAGTAGTAATGTTTATGCATTGATATTAAATCCGTTAGGTGTAGTCGATAATACTATTACTGCGCCAACAGTTACCAGTTTTTGTACTTCGGGTGACCCGGGAAATATAACAGGTAATGCGCTTGTAAATGGCAATGTTGCATCATACAGTTATCAATGGCAACAATCTGCAAACAATACTACATTCACAGACATTATCGGGGCAACCGGCGTAACATATAATACAGGTTTAGTTAGCACTACAACTTATTATCGCAGGCAGGTAACCGCCGGATCATGTAATACACCATCAGTAAGTAATGTAGTTACTATTACCATAAGTACCGGTACGCTTGCTAAAGTATCGGCAAGCCAAACTGTTTGTTTTGGCAATAGTGTTGTTTTAACCGCATCTGGCGGTAGTACGTATACATGGGCGCCCACCGAAGGATTATCGGCAGCAAATACCGCAACACCAACCGCAACACCATTAATTACTACCAGGTATAAGGTAACGGTAACTAACGGCAATTGTACTGATACTGCATCGGTTACAGTTACTGTAATACCGCAACCAGCGGTTGATGCCGGTACCGACAAAACTATTTTAAAAGGTGACAAGGTACAGCTTGCCGGCAAAGTAACGGGTAGTAATGTAAGTTACAGTTGGGTGCCGGTTACTTATCTGGATAACCCTGCTATCCTTAATCCAACAGCAACACCGACGGAAAATATTACTTATACACTAACCGCGACATCTGCCCTGGGATGTTTTATTGAAACAGATAAGGTAACCATAAACGTATATGAAAAGTTGGTAGTGCCCAATACTTTTACACCCAATAACGACGGCCTGAACGATACCTGGAACATAGCCGCGTTAAACACTTATACCAATAGTTTACTTCAAATTTATAACCGCAATGGCACGCTTATATTTAATAGTATAGGCTACGGTAAACAATGGGATGGAAGTTATAATGGTAAGATGGTGCCATTTGGGACCTATTATTATACTATCGACCTGAAAAATGGCACACCGATAATGTCTGGTTGGGTGGCAATAGTTAAGTAGTATTATGAAAATAATGGCGAAGCCCGGTGTATGCTGGGTGTTAAAATCGCCATTTTATTCTTACGGGCTGCTGGCTTATTACTTCAAAATATCTGCCGATATAAACGATAAGGTAGAAGCAACCTTCAAAAAGGCATTGCGTATTATTAAATAACTTTCCTAAATTGTAGGGTTATTAAAACCAATGTTTTCCGGCCTGAGAAACATATTTTTTATACTTTTTTGTTTTATGGCTATGCCTATGGCAGCGCTTTGCCAAACGGTACCAGCTGTGCCAACGTGGGTATCGGGTATGGGCGGGGCGGGCGGTAATGCTATATCAACTATCATGAAAGTTGATGCACAAAACAACATGTATGTTATGGGCACTTTTAGCGGTACGGTTGATTTTGACCCATCATCAGGTGTAAAGAATCTAATTGCCACAGGTAGCAGTTCTGATAGTTTTATAGCAAAATATAATAGCAGCGGGGGGCTGGTATGGGCAGAATCATTTGGAGGATCAGGCACCGATCAACCGAATGGATTAGATCTTGATATTAACGGTAACATAACCCTAACGGGCCAGTTCGACTCGCAACCCATGGATGCCAACCCGGGAGCCGGCGTTTCTAATCTTACCGCAGCAGGGAAGGACGCATTTATAATCCGCCTTGATAATAATGGGAACTTTTTATGGGCCAAAAACATAAGCGGCACAGGTACAGAAAACGGGCAAAAAATAGTTAGTGATGCTTCGGGCAATTTAGTGGCGGTTGGCCAGTTTCAATCAAACATAAGTATTGATGGGGCGGGTATCGCGCTTAAAGGCACTACTGATGGCTACGTGGTAAAATATGATGCAGCCGGCAATGTAATATGGAAATTCAGCTTAGGGGCAGCCGGCAGCGATAACTCTGTAATAAGCGCGGTAACAGATAAGAATAAAAATACCACTATATCGGGCTATATAACAGGCACGGTTAATTTTGACCCGTTAGGCCCGGTATTTAATGTATCGGGTAATAATTCCATGTTTATCGCGCAGTACGATCCTTCGGGAATGTTGCTTTGGGTAAATGTGATATTGGGTACCGTACCAGGGGCTAATTACAATATCAACCTGGCCTTAGACGCGCAAAATAATATTTATATGGATGGTGCCTTTTCTTCACCGGTAAACTTTGGCAGCGCTACCCCGCTAACACCTAAAGGCACACAGGATATTTTTATTGCAAAATATAACCAGAACGGGATAGCGCAATTTTATAAAAGCATTGGTGGTTCTGGTTCATATATAAATAATTATGGTTTAGTTGTAAGCCCGGATAATAACCTTTACATATCAGGCTATTTTACCGGGACGATAGATTTCGACTTTTCTGCCGGGGTTGCAAACGTTAAGGATCATGGTACGCAGGACATGTTCCTGGCTAAATACGATACTAACGGTAATTATAAATGGGCTTTTGGCCAGGGCAACAGCTGTACTAATAACCTGGCCAGGGCTGTTGCTGTTGATGCCAATAATGATATTTTGCTAAGCGGGTCATTTTGCTCAACCCTTAATTTTGATGCGTCGGAGTGTACGTCGGCAACAAGTACGTCCCAAGGTGTAAGGGATCTGTTTATCGCGAAATACACTACGGTTACCTTAATTGATAACAATATCATCACTCCGCCAACCATTACCAATTTTTGCGGCCCAAGTGGCAACCCTGATCTTATTACAGGCAGTACACCAACAGGCGGTATTGGGGCCTATAAATATCAATGGCAAATTAATGATTCGGCTTTAGGGTTTGTTGATATTGCAGGTGCTACAAATAAGGATTATGATCCGCCGTTGCCAATTACTGTTAATACCAGTTACAGGCGAATCGTATCATCGGGTACCTGTACCACTTCATTAGCAAGTAATGTTATTCAATTTAATATACAGGCGGCAACCGTAACTAATAATACTATCAATGCGCCTGCTGTTAGCACCTTTTGCGGTTTGGGCGACGCCACGGTAATAACCGGCAGCATTCCCGCAGGCGGCAGTGGTGGCTATACCTATCAATGGCAAAAGTCGGCCGATAACGTGACTTTTACAAATATACCGGGAGTTGCAGCTACCGGCCAGGACTATGACCCGACTGCAATTGGAAGCACTACCTATTACAGGCGAATGGTTACAGCCGGCAATTGTGCCGTACCCGGTGCAAGTAATGTAATAACTATATCAGTATACCAGCCGGTTTCAAACAGTATTATAAAGGCACCGTTAATAACGACGTTTTGCGGCCCTGCAGATCCCGGCGTTATAGTTGGTAATGTACCCACCGGCGGTGATGGTAACTTTACGTATAAGTGGTCAAGTTCTGAAACCAACGTGTTCACAGATATCCAGGGGGCTACAGATAAAGATTACAACCCGCCGTTATTGACTAAAACAACACATTTTTTCAGGACAACTTTTAGCGCATGTGGCAGTTCTACAAACGGTAACCAGGTAGACATAATTATTGATTCAGGCACACCTGTTACCAATAACACAATTGTGCAGCAAGTACCCGATGCTACCTTATGTTCCGCTAACGCAGATCCTTCCAATATTGAAGGGTCACAACCCGGCGGCGGCAATGGTACTTATAGCTATCAATGGCAAAGCTCAACTGATAATGTTAATTTCACTAATGTAACAGGCGGCGGTTTAAGCCAGAGTTATGACCCACCTGCAATAACCGCCACCACTTATTACAGGCGGGCCGTGGCTTCCGGAAATGCATCGTGTGCATTGCCTATTTACAGCAATGTTATAACTGTTAATGTGGCTGCAAGTATTACCAATAACATTATTTCCCAGCCGCAACCCAACGTGCCTATTTGTACATCAACCAGTGCAGATCCGAATCTTATTACAGGTACAGTACCCGTGGGCCCGGGCCCTTTCACTTACCAATGGCAATTCTCAAATGATAATATAACTTTTAACAATACGGGTGGTAGTACCGGCATTGGGCCTGATTATGATCCGCCTTTAATTTCTAAAACAGGCTATTTCAGGCGTATAGTTACGGGCGGTGCGTGTTCGGTTGCCTCAACCAGTAATGTTATCATGATAATTATTACTCCTATTCCGGCAAACACCATTACTACTCCCGTAGTTGTTACCAGTTTTTGCGGCCCCGGTGACCCTGCCCTCATCACCGGTTCGTCTCTTACCGGCGGCTCATATAATGCTCAATGGCAGATCTCAACAGATGGCATTAATTTTACTGATTTAGGCGTCACTTCAGTTTCTTATGACCCGCCGCCAATTACTGCTACCACTCACTATCGCCGTATTATAACTGCCCCGGGCTGCGCGGTCACCGCTCCAAGTAATGTGATAACCATTAGTATTTATGCGAAAACAGCAATAACTAATAACGTCATAGCGCAACCAGTGCCTGATGCCGCCTTCTGTACAGCAAACGCAGATCCAGCTATTATAAACGGAAATGTGCCAACAGTTAATGTAGGTACCATTAATTACCAATGGCAAAAATCAACAGATAACTTAAACTTTACTGATATAGGGGTTACCTCTTTAAATTACGATCCGACACCTATCAGCACCACAACCTATTATCGCCGTTTAGCCACATCCGGTGATTGTACAGCACCAGTAAGCAGCAATGTAATAACTATTACTGTAACGCCGGCTGTAACTAATAATGTAATTACAACCCAGGCTGCCACTTTTTGCGGGCCATCCCTTGCCGGTGATATAACAGGATTTTCTGTGGGCAACGCTTTTACGTACCAATGGCAACAATCTGCAGATAATATTACTTTTGCAGATATTACCGGAGCAAATGGTATACTTTATAATCCCGGTGTGGTAAAAATCAGCACTTATTACCGGCGCGTAGTATTAGGCGGAGGGTGCCCTACACCATCGATAAGTAATTCGATCCAAATTACTATAAGTACCGGCACCCTTGCCAAAGTATCGGCAGGGTCTACTATTTGTGAAGGCAGTAATGTTACTTTAACTGCCTCGGGAGGTACACAATATTCATGGACGCCTTCAACAGGATTATCTGCAACCAATATTGCCGCACCCGTTGCTTCGCCATTGGTTACCACTAAGTACACGGTAACAGTGTATAATGGCAACTGCTCTGATACGGCCAACGTTACAATTGTTGTAATACCCAAGCCAAACATTGATGCCGGTGAGGATAAAATTATTTTAAAAGGAAATAAGGTACAGCTTGCAGGTAAAGTAACCGGTAGCAATGTACAGTATAGTTGGTCGCCAACTACATATTTAGATGACCCTGCTATTCTTAACCCCACTGCTACACCAACAGAAACTATTACCTACACCCTTACCGCAACACCCGCCCAGGGCTGCGCTATTGAAACCGATAAAGTAACAGTTACAGTATATGAAAACGTAGTTGTTCCTAATACCTTTACACCTAATGGCGACGGCTCAAATGATACCTGGGACATTGCCGCGATAGGTAGTTTTTCCGGCAGTGTAGTAACGGTTTACAACAGGGAGGGCCTCCCGATATTTAAAAGCACAGGATACATCAAGGCGTGGGATGGCACTTATAATGGGAAACTGATGCCATTCGGCACCTATTATTATGTCATTGATCTTAAAAACGGGACTAAACCTATGTCCGGCTGGCTGGCAATTATAAAGTAATATGTTATTTTTGCCGCAGTAACTACAATAAACTACAAAATGCAGGAAGTAAACAGCAGCGAAAACCTTAAAACGGCCTATGATAATTATTATGAAAATAATGATGAAACCTGGCGCATGTTGGGTGCCAAGTACAAGGTTGAGCATATTTTAACTGTTTGCAAAGGTTATACTTTTGATAAAGTACTGGAGGTTGGGGCGGGCGATGGCGTTATTTTAAAATTATTGGCTGATAAAGGTTTCGCGCCCGAGTTGCATGCTGTCGAGCTTTCTGCGAGTGGGGTTGAGCGGATAAAAGAAAGAAACATACCCAGTATAAAATCTGTACAAGAGTTTGATGGATACCATTTGCCGTTTGAGGATAACAGCATGGATCTGATCATCCTTACCCATGTTTTAGAGCATGTGGAGCATGAACGCCTTTTGCTGCGCGAGCTTAAGCGGGTTGCCAAAATGGTGCTGATTGAAGTGCCCCGCGATTATAAACATGGTGTTGATACCCGCATAAAACACTTCCTGGCTTACGGGCACATTAATGTTTATACACCTACGTCGTTACGTTATTTATTGGCTACCGAGGGTTTTGAAGTAGTTAAAGATCTAACCGATACTATAGCGCCCGAGGTAACTAAGTTTTATACTTTCGAAACTTTAAAGAAGTCAAAGAACTTTTTAACCAGCTTTAAAATTGACCTGGAACATAACGTTAAAAAATTAGCGGCATCCGTCTTCGGAAAAAAACTGGAAGAACAATTTGCCAACTACTATACCGTTCTATGTAAAAAAGCAGATCATCAGCCCGAGATATTTTAAATGCAAAATCTTGCCCCTATAGCTTTATTCGTATACAACCGGCCTGACCATACGCGCCGTACGCTTGCCTATTTGCAAAAGAACGTATTGGCTGCCGAATCGCGTTTATTTATTTTTTCTGACGGACCCAAAACCGATGCCGATGCCGCAAAGGTTGAAGAGGTTAGGGCATTGGCAAACGAAGTAACCGGCTTTAAATCTGTCAAAGTAATACCCCGCAAAGAAAACATGGGGCTGGCCAATTCAATTATTATTGGTGTAAGTCAGCTGGTGAGCGAGTTTGGTAAGATCATTGTTTTTGAGGATGACCTGATCTCGTCGCCATACACCCTGCAGTATTTTAACGAGGGGCTTGCTAAATATGCACAAGATGATGAAGTAATGCATATTGGTGCATACATGTATAACCTGGATGATAAAACCCTGCCCGACACTTTCTTTTACCGCATAGCCACCAGTTGGGGCTGGGCCACATGGTCGCGCGCCTGGCGTAATTTCGAACCGGATATTGATAAGCTGATGAGCCAGTTTGACCTGGAGAAAAGGCACAACTTTTCTATAGACTATACCATGAACTTCTGGAAACAAATGGAGGAATTTAAGGCCGGTAAAAACAACTCGTGGGCGATAAGGTGGTACGCGTCCATTTTTTTAAATGGAGGGCTTACACTCAATCCCTCGCACTCGCTGGTGCATAACATAGGGCATGATGGTACGGGGGTTCACTCCAATATCGAAAATATGTACGGAGTTAACGTTGCCGACAACCCGGTAAAGTATTTCCCGACAGAAATAAAAGAAAATGCCCAGGCGCACATAGCTATTAAACGTTTCCTTAAAAACCGTAAAGGTACCATCTTACAAAGAGGCATACGGCTGTTTAAACAATGGCGGATAAAAAGCGCTGTTAAGAAATAGGTTAATTGGTTTTCGGCAAATTCAGCTTATAGCTTTCTTTAATAACAGCCTGGTTTACGGCTTTAACGCGGTTTACTTCCATCTTCTCAAAAGCCCGATCGTAAGTCAACAAGCCGTTAACCTCATGCTCTACATCGGTAGTTTGGGTATAGATAGCTACGCTGAGCCCTCTGTACTTCATCAGTTGAAGTACTTTGTCTAATAAAAATACGTACCTGTCGGTTAAGCGCGATTTTGTTGGTTCATAATCATAAGCGTTGTTTCTTACCGGCCACATATGGTCGCGTACAAATAAGCCAACACCCCCAAACTCGCCCAACGATGCCGCACGATTTATATCCGGCCTTGAAGCCCCATCAGGACCTACATAAATATGCGTATCGACATAATCGCCATTCATCGGGTCGCCATATGCTTTTTGATAGGACGGGTTATTGTTAAAACCTGAGTTACCATTCACTAATCTCGAAGGATCGTACTGCTTGGTCCAGTCGGTTATGTTTTTAACATCAAACGCGCCCCAGTTTTCGTTAAAAGGAACCCATGTTATGATAGACGGCGAGTTGTAATGCTCGTCCATTATGGCTTTCCATTCTTTCCTGAATTCCGTACGCACTTTTAATGTATCCTCGTTTTGATACCATATGGCCGGCATATCCTGCCAAACCAACAGGCCTAATTTATCGGCCCAATAATAAAACCGTTGCGGCTCGGTTTTCATGTGCTTCCTTATCAGGTTAAAGCCGGCTCTTTTAGTAAACTCGATATCAAATTTAAGTGCGGCTTCAGTCGGTGCTGTTAAAACACCGTCGGGCCAATAACCCTGATCAAGCATACCCAACTGCATAATAAATTTGCCATTGATCAAAGGCCTGTTAACCCCATTGACTTTGCCTAACTTGATATCGCGCATACCGAAATAGCTTTTAACCACATCGGTTACTTTACCATTAGCATCTGCTAAGCTTATTTTAAGATCATACAAAAATGGGCTATCCGGCGACCAAAGTTTAGGCGATTTTATAGGTACATAGAAAGATGTTCCGCCTGTTGATGAGGCCTGGGCCACCACCTTAACTCCATCCATAACTATCGCCGTTACTTTTCCTTCGCCCGCTGTATTTACCTGTATTTTTAAACGGCTGTTTGCCAGATCAGGCAACAACCGTACATTTTGAATATAATTTTTGTTTACCGGCTCCAGCCAAACGGTTTGCCAGATGCCCGAGCAAAAAGTATAATCACCCCTCGGGCCACTTTTACCCGATGGTACACGGCCATCATTCAGATCCTGCACGGCTACTACCAGCGTGTTTTTTCCTTTAGTTAAGTATGGGGTAATGTTAAAGCTAAAACCATCATAGCTGCCATCGTGATCGCCGGCTTTGTGGCCGTTCACAAATAGGGTTGTGTGATAAGCCACCGCATCAAAATGCATGATGACTTGCTTATTACCCCAGGTTTGAGGGATCTCCACCGTACGGCGGTACCACATATTGATCTCTTGCTTACGCTTGATACCTGACAAGACTGATTCAGGACAATAAGGAACGCGAATTTTTTCTACTTTACCTATAAAGGCTATTGTTTCTTTGGGATTAGACGCGTCCGCCACATCCTTACCGCCTATATAATCCCATTTCCCATTCAGGCACAACCAATCTGTACGCTGCAATTGCGGCCTTGGATAGTCAGGAAACGGAATTGGGGCATCTATAGCTGGTTTGGTCCACGGTGTCGGTAATTCAGCTACCTGGGCAAATAGGGTTGAATTAGTTAGTAAAAAGAGGAATAGAAATAATTGTCGGTTTGGTTTCATGATATATTGGTCTATTCAATAAATTAAATATACATCGAGACTTAATGCGTCTCAGGATTATTTCGTTGCCTTCAACACGATATATGGCGATAAGGCCTTACTCTCAAAAGAAAAGATCTTTGTAAACACCTTGCCGGTAAACCATAAGCTTTTAACAAAAGCTTTAGCCAATGCGGATTGCGTGCCCTTATTCTCCAACCACATCGAAAATTTGCCGTGGTAGTACGATTCCACATCTTTCAGGCCCAATTCTTTGCAATAACTTGCCAGTAACGCCGGGTTCATGCTCTCAATATAATGCTTGTCGTAATTCTCGCGGTCGAATTTGCGCTGCACCCAACCATTTATGCTTTTAAAGTTTGGCAGCGTGATAAACAGCGTACCGTTATCTTTTAAAAAGGGCAGGTGGGTTGCTATAATGGCTTTGGTATCTTTAAAGTGTTCTATCAGGCCGAAGGATAGCACCATGTCATACTGTGTTTCGGGTTTGTAGCTGAACAGGTCGGCTTCAATGATATTGATATCGGTTTCTTTCAGGCCGTTTACCTCAAGCAACTCGTTAATAAGCCCTTGGTGTACAAAATAATCAAACAGGGTGGTGTCCATGTTCTCATATTTTTTAAGGTAGATGGTATAATATCCGGGGAAGCCACCTAATTCGATAGCTGTTTGATAACCTTTTTGAGCTTTGAGTTTACCCAGTATATCGCCAAAAATATAATCGCGCTTAATATTAAATATCAGGCCAATTCTTGATTCCCAAAATGCTTTCCAAAAAGAACGGTCTGTTAAATTATTATCCATTAATGCTGTAGCCAGTTATGCTGTAGTTTCTTTTTTATCCAATATTCTTGCTGGGTTACCCACCGCAACGCTATTTGCCGGGATGCTTTTCGTTACCACTGATCCCGCGCCAATAACAACATTATCGCCAATTTCAATATCACCAATAATTACAACGTTGGCGCCAATATCTACATTGTTGCCAATGCGGGGCGCACGGCTAAAGGTGCCATCGGCCAGTTTTTTGTTGCCTATGGTGGTGCTGTTTCGTAAAGTGCAATTGTCGCCAATAATAACGCCAAGGTTAACCACCAATGCCTGGCCGTGGTATAATGCCAACCCCTTGCCAATAGTAGTTTTACGCGGAATTTCTATCCCCCAAACCAATTCAACCAAATAACGATAAAACATCAGGTAGGGGAAGAATATCACCTTGGTGATCATAGACCGGTTAATGAGCGACACCAGCCTAAACATAAACAAAACAAGCTGCCCCTTAAAGTTTCTGCGGTTTGCTTGCCTGTCCTGGAATAAATAGCTCATGCGGGTTACTGCCTGGTGTTTGTTTATTGAATAACCAAAAGTAAAATTTTTCGGCGTAATATATAGCAGAAAGCTAAAAGCGGAAAGACCAAAGCTAACTTAGCCAATTAAGCAATAAAAAAAGCTTTCTGCTTTAGTCTTTTAGCTTTCCGCTTTATTAGTATACTTGTGACAATGAAAGTAACCCTCATCAATACATCCGATGCCGGTGGCGGTGCACCCGCTGCCTGCCTGCGCCTGTTAAAGGCATTGGTATGGGCAAAAGTTGATGCACGGTTACTGGTTCAGTATAAAAAAACAGGAGATGAGCGGGTTGACGGTATTGTTAAAAGTTTAACCACCAAACTAAAAGCCAAAGCTGACTTTTTACGCGAACGAATCTCTTTCATCCTTTTTCATGAAAAGGATAAGTCCGTACGTTTTGCTTTCTCAACCGCTAACGCAGGGACAAGTATTGTTAAGCAGCCTTTAGTTGCCAATGCCGATATCATCCACCTGCACTGGACAAACTCGGGCTTTCTATCAATAGCCGATTTGAAAGATTTGGTTGACACCGGCAAACCTATTGTGTGGACACTGCATGATATGTGGGCGTTTACCGGGGGGTGTCATTATTCGGGTGCTTGTGATAACTATCTGCGCGAGTGTGGCAATTGCCCTTTTTTGCGCGATGCAAGTGACAATGATATTTCGCATACAGGCTGGCTGCGTAAAGCCGCGATGTTTAAAAATGCCAAAAACATAACCTTTGTAACCTGTAGTAAATGGCTGGCCGGGGTGGCTAAGCAAAGTTCGCTGATAAAGGATTTCAGGATCGAGGCCATCCCTAATCCTATTGATATCAATATTTTTTCGCCGAAGGATAAATTATCGGCGCGCCAAAAAAGAGGTATTGACCCATCAGCAAAAATTATATTGTTTGGTGCTGCCAATATAAACGACAGGCGCAAAGGGGTAAGTTACCTGGTAAATGCGCTGAACATTTTGAAAGCAGATCATCTGCAAAGCGGCGAAATAGAGATAGTAATATTTGGCAAGAATAAACATTTTGATGTTACCCAACTGCCTTTTAAGGTGCATGAGCTTAGTTTGATAACATCACAAGATGAACTGGCAGAAATTTATAGCATGGCCGATTTATTTGTTACGCCATCATTAGAAGATAACCTGCCTAATACCGTAATGGAGGCCCTAAGTTGTGGTACACCTGTAGTTGCGTTTAATACCGGCGGCATTCCGGAAATGGTAGATCACCAACGTACCGGCTATTTAGCTGAATTTAAAAATGCAGCCGATATGGCTAAAGGTTTGTTCGAAACACTTAACGGCGACGCAGCTCAGCTGGCTGCAAATGCCCGGCAAAAGGTGCTGGACAATTACACCAATGAAATAGTGGCGCAGCAGTATATCAACCTGTATAAATCTATTACCAAATGAAAGCAGGGCAGCCTATATTAAGTGTGATTACGGTTGTGTATAATAACGCGGCTGACATTGAACGCACAATGCTTTCGGTATTGAATCAAACTTATAAGGGGATTGAATATATTATTGTAGACGGTGGCTCGACCGACGATACTCTACAGATCATTGAAAAATACAAGGACCGCATCGCCAAACTTATCAGCGAAAAAGACAAGGGCATTTACGATGCCATGAACAAAGGGTTGGTTATCGCGACAGGGAATTATGTGTTGTTCATGAACTCGGCAGATGAGTTGTATGCCGTCGATACGGTGGCTAATGTTTTCGCTTCTGCGGACGACGCTGATATTTATTACGGTGAAACAGAAATGATAGATGAGCAGGGCAAGAGCCTCGGCCAACGCCGCCACGCCGCTCCCGAAAACTTTAACTGGCGCGATTTTAAATATGGTATGAGCGTTAGCCACCAGGCTATTTACATTAGACGATCTTTAACCGAGCCTTACGACTCTAAATATCAGTTAAGCGCAGATATCGACTGGATATTACGTGCAGCCAAAAAAGCTAAAACTATTGTCAATGTACATCAATACGTTGCCAAATATCAAGTGGGGGGGATGTCGAAATTAAAACACCGCCAAAGCCTGGCCGAGCGGGTTGATATTATGAAACGACATTATGGTTTGTTACCTACAATTTTTAACCATGCGGTTATTGCTTTTAACCTGGGCTGGTATTGGTTGAAGAATAGAAGGACGAACGATTAACCGTTGATTTAAAATGATTCATGAATTTCGTTGATTAATCAACGAAATCCGTTAATCACAGAAATCAACGGTTCAGACAATAAAAAAAGGCGATGAGCATAACCCATCGCCTTTTCGATATCAGCCTTAAATATTAGGCTTTTTTGCCGGTTGGCTTTTTCTTATTCTCAGCATATCCTGCAAATCCTAAAGCAAAGATCAATAAAACAGAACCTGCTAATGAGATATTTTCGCCTGCATAATATGATGTAGGATGGAAATCAAATCTTATTTCATGATTACCTACCGGAATTTGTGCCGCGCGTAACAAGTAGTTAGCACGGAAGTAAGGTGTTTCCTTGCCGTCTATCTTCATGGTCCAACCTTTGTTATAATATATCTCCGAGAACACAGCAATTTGCGATGATGTTGAGCTGCTTTGGTAAACCATATGGTCAGGATTGTAATTTACCAGTTTGATGGTAGCAGAAGTATCAAGAGCAGGATCCTTTTCGCTGATCTGGCTTTTATACTTCAGATCAACAATGGCGGTTTCTTTTGGTGCGAAGCTGCTTATAGCCTGCATTTCTTCGTCGGCATTTTTAACATAAGTTATGTGCTGTACAAACCAGGCGTGGCCGCAGGCGGTTTGGTTAGCCTGCATGGTAACGTTTTGCGTTTTTGGATCTTCCATAATGATGTATTTAACATTCATCATATCCAAAACATCATGGTTAATGCTCTTGGTAAACTGGTTGTCAATTAACTCCTCATAACGTTTTAGCCTTGCAGCCGAGTAACCACCAAATGATTTAAAGAAGAATGGGTTATGCGTATCAGAACGTACAGGAATAGTTGTATCAAAAACTTTAAAATCAGGGTCTTTATCCCTTATTATAAATTGATCTATCTGGCGTGCCTGCGGCGCATTAGATTCTTGCTTGTCAGCAAAGTTCTCGTCCTTTAAATAGCGTTTGTCAATCTGCCAAACATCAGCCATTACCAATACCAAAAAGCCTACAGATAAAACAGTAACGTTTATTTTATTTTTAATGAACGCCCATAATATACCAAAGGCAATCAATACAAATATTAATGAACGGATGGCATCAGCACGCTCTAACGCTATCCTGTCTTTTACAATGGCGTTTGATAAGTTGGTAGCTAATGCGGTATCGTTACGCAGGTATTGCGTTAACGTTGCTATTCCGTTTGCCTGTTCTGATGATCTAAAGCTTAATAATAGCTCTGGCAATGCAATAAGCACTAACAATATGCCACCGGTTATATATAAAGCTATTTTAAGTTTTTTGAAGATTTCTTTATTATCACGCTCTTCCAATACCTCTTTTATAGCCAGAAACGCCAGGATAGGGAAACAAAGACTGGCAACCGCTAATATCGACTCTACAGTACGGAACTTGTTGTAAAGCGGAAAGTAGTGAAAGAAAAGATCAGACACGTAAGGGAAATTACCGCCGAACGATAACAACATGGTTAAAACAACGGTGGCCAGTAACCACCATTTTATACGGTTTTTAACAATGAGTAATCCAAATATAAACAGGAAACAAATTGCGGCGCCAAAATAAAACGGACCGCTGGTGCTTGGTTTAGTACCCCAATAAGTGCCTAAGCCCGGAATGCCACCCGCGGTTATTTGGTTAGCTAATTGTACGGCTTGCTGGTCGGGCTGGCCGGCTGCAAGCAATACTTTGGCAGTTGCAGAGTTTTCGTCTAACGGCTCCGTACCACTACCGCCTCCGTATGCATTTGGAACTAGAAATGTAAAACATTCGCCAACGCTTTGGCTCCATTGGTATGCATAATCTCTAGCGAGGCCGCTGCTTGCCTTTTCGGTATGCTGCGTTAAGTTTGATTGGCCGCGGGTTGTTTCTTTACCGTAATCATAGGTGCTCCATAATATAGAAGCGTTTACCATTAAGGCCAATACCAAAGCGCCGCCCAAATATGCTATTGATTTAAAATACGGACCGGTGTTTTTTGCTTTAATAGCGTGATATAGCTCAATACCTGCCAAAATTAATATGGCCAGCATTAAGTAATAGGTCATTTGTACGTGGTTAGAGCGGATCTCCATTGCCAGGAAGAGCGCCGTAAGCGAACCTCCTAATATATATCGGCCCCGCAACGTCAAAATTATACTTGCCAGTATTGGTGCAAAATAGGCTATTGCCGCGGCCTGGTTGGCGTGCCCCGCCACCAGTAATATGATGTTGTATGACGAGAATGTAAAGGCTATAGCGCCGGCTGCAGCCAGCCACGGGTTAAGTTTTAATACATTAAACAGGAAGTAAGCGCCAAATAGCAGCACTAAAACAATATCAATTGGATTAGGAAAAACTGTTTTTAAAACGCGGATAACATGCGTAGTTACGTTGGCTTTATAAGGTGCCCAAAGTTGGAATGCAGGCATCCCGCCAAATATTTGGTTGGTCCACAATACGGTAGTGTCCTTTAGTTTGTAGGCATCTATCTCGGTGGTGGTTGATTGCGCACCTGTTACGTCTGCTTGCCCTAATACTTTGCCCTGGAAGGCAGGAGTGAAATATAAAAAGCAGATCACTATGAAAATTCCGGCGATGGCGAAGTGAATGCCATTGCGCTTAAACCAGTTACTCATCTAAGTCGTTTAAAAATTGATATTAATTAATGCTCAAAAATAGAAAATTGCCTGACAATAGGAATTATATGTTTGAAAGGTTTTATCAGAGTTGGTTGTGGGCAATATAAAACAGGAATAAAATACCCACCCAGCTTATTGCATAGGCAATAATTACGGGCCTGGTAAATTCCTCAATATTTCTGCGGATGTTGAAGTAATTGTAAGTTGCTAATAAGGCAATGGTTAATAAGAAGAACCAGTTGATCTTAGCGTCTAAGGTGAACAGGGTGCAACACACCACGTAGTTGGCAATAATAAGTAAAGCGTATTTGGGCGTATTGTTATGATTACGCCTGCGTTTAAATATCTCGCCGGTTGATTCCATTTAGGTTTTTTATTTTACTTCCTCATAGTCAACAAACTCGCCTTCATTATCAGGGAATTTGCCTTTTCCTTTACGGTCTTCGGGTACATAGTCAACTTTTATACGACCGGTAGGCTGTTTTTGGCTGCTGTTATAATTGGTTTGTTGCTGCTGATGTTGTTGCTGTGCTTTGTTTACCACGCTTTGGAAAAGCATAGGCAGCGCCCAACGGATAATAGCTCTAACTATATAAAGTATTGCAATTGAAATAAATAGAAAACGAATAAATTCTGGCATCGTATTAAATTAAGCGTACAAATATAATATTATAACGGCAAAATTGTTTGCTTATGATTTTGCCGTTTTATTTTGGACGGATGATGCATCGCAATTGTTACATCAAAGAATTGTCATTTCAATTACCCTTACCAATCAATCTGCACATCTGCATACTCGCACATCTGCACATTTAACTAAACTTCTCCTCCATCATTTTCTCTAAAGCAAACATTTCATCGCGCAGCTTGGCGGCTAACAGGAAGTTCATGTCCTTGGCAGCAGCAAGCATGTCTTTTTTAGTGTTTTCTATTGATTTCTTCAAATCAGGTTTAGACATGTACTGAACAATAGGGTCGGCAGCCATGCTGATCATGTCCTGTTCTACATAAGCTTTTTGCACCCCGCCCTGGAAATCCATAACCGATGTTTGCTCGATGATCTCGGCGCGGGTTTTACCAACGGTTAATGGGGTTATACCATGCTCGGCGTTATATGCTATCTGCAATTCACGACGACGGGTTGTCTCGCTCATGGTAATAGCCATCGAATCGGTGATCTTATCAGCATACATAATAACCCGCCCACGGTCATTACGCGCGGCACGCCCTATGGTTTGGATCAACGAGCGTTCGCTTCTTAAGAAACCTTCCTTATCGGCGTCTAAAATGGCAACTAACGATACTTCGGGAAGATCCAACCCCTCGCGCAATAAGTTGATCCCTATCAGCACATCAAACACACCTAAACGCAAGTCGCGCAGTATCTCTACCCGTTGCAAGGTCTTAACTTCCGAGTGGATATAACGGCACTTAATGCCCAGGCGGTCCATATATTTGGCTAATTCTTCGGCCATGCGTTTGGTTAGGGTGGTAACCAGTACGCGGTCGCCTTGCTTTACAATTTTATCTACCTCATCCAGCAAATCATCAACCTGGTTAATAACCGGGCGAACTTCGATTATAGGGTCCAATAATCCGGTCGGCCTGATAACCTGCTCAACAACCACACCGCCTGATTTTTCTAACTCAAAGTCGGCAGGGGTGGCGCTTACGTAAATGGTTTGTGGCGCCAGGCGCTCAAACTCCTGGAAATTTAGCGGGCGATTATCCATGGCAGCCGGCAAGCGGAAACCATAATCAACTAACGAGATCTTACGCGACCTGTCACCGCCGTACATCGCACGGATCTGCGGTACGGTTACGTGGCTCTCATCAATCACCATTAAATAATCTTCGGGGAAATAATCCAACAGGCAGAATGGCCTTGCACCCGGCGCACGCCCGTCAAAAAAGCGGGAGTAATTCTCTATACCCGAGCAATAACCCAGCTCGCGGATCATTTCCAGATCGTAATTAACCCGTTCCTCTAAACGTTTTGCTTCAAGGAAACGGCCGTCGCCAATAAATTGCTTTTTACGGGTTTCCAGTTCTTCCTGTATGGCCCAGATAGATTGGGTAAAGCGTTCGCGCGGGGCAACGTATAAGTTGGCAGGATAAAGCACCATGTGTGTCATCTTTTCCACCGTTTTACCTGTGCCGATATCAAAAGTGCTTAGCTCTTCAATATCATCGCCAAAAAACGAGATCCTGTAAGCGTGGTCCATATAAGCGGGGAAAATATCAACCGTATCGCCTTTAACCCTAAATGTACCGCGTTTAAAATCGGCAGTGGTGCGCGAGTATAGTATCTCCACCAATCTGTGTAAAAAAGCATTCCTGCTAATGCGTGTACCAACCGCGAATTTAAATACCGAGTTGGCAAAATCCTCGGGGTTACCCATACCGTAAATGCAGGATATAGACGATACCACAATAACATCGCGTCTGCCACTCATCAATGCCGAGGTGGTGCGTAAACGCAATTTCTCTATCTCCTCGTTTATCTGGAGGTCCTTTTCTATATAGGTATTTGTTGTTGGGATGAATGCTTCCGGCTGGTAATAATCGTAGTACGATACAAAGTAGTTTACCGCATTCTCCGGAAAAAACTGTTTGAACTCGCCGTACAATTGTGCAGCAAGGGTTTTATTATGACTTAAAACCAATGTAGGCTTTTGCGTTTGTTGGATAACATTGGCAATACTAAACGTTTTGCCCGAGCCGGTTACACCCAGCAGGGTTTGATAGTTGTCGCCATTATTTACGCCTTCAACCAGCTGGCGGATTGCTTCGGGCTGGTCGCCGGTGGGTTTATATTGAGATGTTAATTTAAAATCCATTGATCTGTAAAAATACGTTTTTTGAAAGATTAGTGATTGAAGATTGGAGATTAGTTGATTAGCGCGGGCATAGTTTTACATTTTGTTAACTAAACAAAATTAATGCCGATGGTTGACAGCCCTATGTCAGTAGTGCCAGGAATATTTAAGTTTAGTTAACTAAAAACCAAATACTTATATTTAGGTTGTGTTAATGCTAACCCCCAATCTCTAAAAAATGGTCTTTATCCTCAACAAAACCAACAGTATTGCCGGCCAGTTTGTGGCCGAAATGCGCGATGTAGAGATCCAGAAAGATATGCACCGTTTTAGACGCAACCAGGAAAAGCTTGGCGAGATACTGGCTTATGAGATCAGCAAGACTTTAAAGTATACCGAAAAAGATGTACAAACCCCGTTGGGGATCTGCAATAGCAAAGTGCCTGCGGAGATGCCGGTGTTAGGTACCATACTACGGGCAGGATTGCCATTTCACCAGGGGTTTATGAATTACTTTGATCAGTCGCAGTCGGCATTTATAACAGCCTACCGTAAGGTTAAACGCACAGGAGATTTTACGATACGGGTAGATCATATCTCCACCCCAAACCTTGACGGCAAAACGTTTATTTTATGCGACACCATGTTGGCCACCGGCCAAAGCATTGTACAGGTTTGCAAAGAATTAATGGCGACCTATAAAATTGCCAACCTGCATGTAGCCGCTGTAATTGCCAGCACAGAGGGGATAGCCCATGTACGCGCTAATCTGCCCAAAGCTAAAATTTGGGTATGCTCGGTTGATGAGGAAATGACCAGCAAATCATATATCGTACCGGGTTTGGGTGACGCGGGGGATCTGGCGTTTGGGGAGAAGAGTTGATTTGGAATTTATTTGAACATTTCTGTTACAGATAGCTGTGTGATTATTCCGCCTTTCCCTTTGTACCCAAATATGTAAATAACGCCATTCCTTAATTTTTTAAATTCCTCATAATCTTCAAATCCATGGCCAAATGGCTTACTATTAAGGGACTTCGTTTTTTCGATAGCGCCTTTGTTATTAACAAGGAAATATTTTTCAAAATCCAACCTTTTGTCGTCAACGGTCCAAAATAAATATTTCCCATTCCATTTCCCTAAATAAACCGAGTTTCGGATATCTTTATTTTTAACTATGTCTTCAGGTATGTTGTACGCGTTAAAGGTAATTCCGTTTTTTTGCCCGGTTAATGTATAAAGCTGATAGTTTGTGAGGGAAATATCGACCTTATCATTGTTGTCAACTATCAAAGTAGAATCAATAAAGCGGAAAGAATTAATACGCTGGGGTGTGATTTTTTTATAGGTACTAATTTGTTCGCCATCCATTCCTGATACTGACAAGGTGTTTCTTAAATAGTTGAAGGTATAGACCTTGTCATTATGTATGTATAATTTTTGCCCAATATTCACGCCCTGTTTTTTTCTATAAATACTTTTAGTGCCGTTAAATTTAACAAGCCAAGTTGAGATTGTATTACCACCAAGAAAATAGTAATTACCGAATTTATCAATCTCGAAACCGTCTACAAATACATCTCGTTGCTGTTTACTAAAGGGGATGCCGGATGTATTGTCCAATGGTATATGAGTTTGTTTAATTGCCTGTGAAAGGCTAGCCGCGACATTGAATGAAATTAAAAGGGTAGTTAAAAGTGCATTTTTCATGATATATAGAAGGTTGGGTATGCAAAGCTAAATATTCTATCTAAACAAAAGTGCTGATAATGAGTTATATCCCATATTAACTCACAACGTCATGAAAAACTCAATCAGAACAATTTTAACCGCATTGCTAATTGCAGGGTCGGTAAGTGTATTTGCCGACAAGCTGCCGAAAAAAGAATATGTAAACGTACCGGCAGGCAGAAGCATCACCATGCAGCCATCTATCAATCACCTGGGCCATGCCTATGGTACCGTGGCTATTGATTTTGTGATGAACAAAAAAGGTAAAGTAATATCAGCCCATGCCGACCGCCGCCACACCACCGTGCGCGACAGGGCTTTTGTGCGCCGGGTTGAAGAAGCGGTAATGGCTATGGAATTTAACAAAGACAGGCACGCACCCGATATGCAAAGAGGTAGTTTGGCCTATTCTTTTAGATAATATTACATAGCGATGGGTTTCAAATCCATCGCTATAATTTTCTACTTTGGGCAATATCTGGGTGACGATGTTGGTGAACGATGGCGATAATTACTAACTGCTTGTCATCATCATTTATATAAAAATGTATACTGAACGGGAACACAGCACAATGGGCTAAACGCACTTGTTTATATCTTATCTCGTAGTGAAACGGATCTTTTTGTAACCGACTTATACACTCTTTAACGTCTTTAGCAAAACGTTTTTCTAAACCTTCTTCTTGTTCTTTATACCATTTCTTGGCATCGCGAACATCTAAAAGTACCTCGTCATAATAAAACAACTTCCAGACCATGAAAATTTAGGAGCGGTCAAGCTCTTCTATTAGCGTATCTATAGGTAATATACGCTCTGGGTTTTGCTTAATAGCACTTAACCTATCATCTATTAGTTCTTTTTGCCACTCAGGTATAGAAACATCATTTGCATCAATATCTGGGTATTTGCTTTTAAGCAGTACCCATTCATCAATTGGGACTTGTACAGCTACAACGTGGCCTTTCTCATCAGATAAATATTGCAAACTCATATAACAAATTTACAAAAATTATTATTCAATTTTGAAACTTAATAAATCCGAAATTGAACACCCGAAACGGCGCAGGCCCTCTTGAACACCTTTAAAAACAAACAATAGGTGAAAAATCCGAAATACAAACACATCTTCTTCGACCTTGACCATACCATTTGGGATTTTGATAAAAACGCCGAAGAAACCCTGCACGAATTATACGTTATCCATAAACTGGATGATATTGGCCTAACATCCGCCGATGTGTTTATCGAAACTTATACCCAAAACAACCATCGCCTTTGGCGCGAGTATCATTTAGGAAATATCACCAAAGAGACCTTGCGCGAGGCGCGGTTTAAACAAACCTTTTTGGATCTGGGCGTTCACCCGGATGTAATTCCGCATGGTTTTGAAGATGAGTATGTGCAATTATGCCCTACCAAAACCAACCTGTTTCCAAACGCGCACGAAACGTTGGAATACCTGCAAAGCAAATACACACTGCATTTAATATCCAACGGTTTTAAAGAATCGCAGGACATAAAAATTAACGGAACAGGTATTGGCAAATACTTTACCCATGTTATTATATCAGAGACTGCTGGTGTTAACAAACCTGATCCGGGTATATTTCAATTTGCCATAGATACAGCCGGTACTACTAAACATGAAAGTGTGATGATAGGCGATAGCCTTGAGGCAGATGTATTAGGGGCGTTGAATTTTGGTATGGATGCTATCTTTTTTAATCCGTTTAACACGCCAAAGCCTGACGAGGTGAAAATGCAGATTAGTGATTTAAAAGAGCTAACTTTAATATTATGAAAGTAGCCGAAGAGCGCCGGGCCATTGATGCCGCGCTCGATAACTATCGAAACCAATTAGATACTATCCCGAATGATTTGTTTGACACGACACCACCAAATGGCGGATGGTCGTTTGCCGAAGTATATTCTCATATTTTACAGGCTACCATAGGCTCAACCATTGCTGCTGAGCGTTGTGCAAACGGCACCTGCGAGCCAACTAAAAAAGGCTTGAATATTGTTGGCCGCCTTGCGTTGCTGTTTGGCTATATGCCCAGGATAAAATTTACCGAAGAGGGATCTAAAATTCCGGTACAAAAATTAACCAAGGAAGACGCCCGCAACCTGCTTATAAAATGCCGTAACCGGATAGCTGTTATTGCACCAAAGATAAACGATGCTAAGCCTTTTAGCCGTTTTAAACATTCGCGTTTTGGAATGTTGAATGCGCAGCAATGGTTTAGGTTTATACAGGTACATTTAAATCATCATTTAAAACAAATTGAACGGATAAAAAATAAATTTTCTATTCAGTGAAACCTTTTACATTTAATGCAGTCTTAATGATAAAGTAACATACATTAACCACCTTTGTAAAAACCTGTTGTCATGCATTTTGAATACGCATATATGGTTGTAATAATACTTCTGCTTTTGGTAGGGGTGTTTTATTTAAGCCCATATGAACTTACTGTAAATGAAGAGGAAAGCGACGATTAATCTTCGTTTTATTTAGTGCCCCCTTCTCTTAAATATTAACTGGTAAAACTGCCGGTCTGGCATCTTGCCCCGCTTAATCAGGGTATCCCCTTTTTTGAATTCTTTGATAAACAAGTGATATAGCCAAAAAGTTATTAGTTTTTCATCAATAAATATTCACCTTTTTACCGGATCAATTTAACAAATAAACGTTACTTTACAGCGTCTTTTAAATTTGTTGATGCTATTTACTTCCGTACAGTTTTTACTATTTTTTTTTATAACTACCGTCTTATTTTATTTGCTGTCACCTAAGTTTAGATGGTTGTTATTATTGTTGGCAAGCTGTTTTTTTTATATGGCCTTTGTGCCGGTATACATCCTTATTTTAGGTTTTACCATTGTAATAGATTACCTGGCGGGCATATACATAGAAAAAAACACGGGCCATAAAAGAAAATCTTTACTGATAATTAGCCTGGTTGCAAATATTGGCGTGCTTTGTTTTTTTAAGTATTATAATTTTATTAATGACAATATCGCTACGGCGTTGCTTAATTTTCATCATCAAACGCCGTTTCCATATTTAACCATATTACTACCTATCGGGCTGTCGTTTCATACATTCCAGGCAATGAGCTACACCATTGAAGTGTACCGCGGCAATCAACCTGCCGAGCGGAAGTTTGGAATCTACGCTTTGTATGTCATGTTTTATCCGCAACTGGTAGCCGGGCCTATCGAGCGCCCGCAAAGGCTGCTGCCACAGTTTTATGCAACGCATAATTTTAAGGTTGAGAATATAAGCGCAGGCTTGCAACAAATGCTGATCGGCTTTATTAAAAAGCTGGTAGTTGCTGATAGGGTAGCTTTGTTTGTTGATAACGTTTATAACCATGCTGCAGATCAGTCTGGCAAATCATTGGCGCTGGCAACCGTGTTTTTTGCTTTCCAGATCTATTGTGATTTTTCGGGGTATACAGATATCGCTATAGGCGCTGCAAAGGTGTTGGGGTTTGACCTGATGAAGAACTTTAACAGGCCTTATCTGTCGGTGTCTTTAACTCAGTTTTGGCAGCGTTGGCATATTTCACTTTCAACCTGGTTTAGAGATTATTTGTATATACCATTAGGTGGTAACCGTGTGGGCAATCTAAGACGGTATTTAAATTTGCTGATCATTTTTCTGATAAGCGGCCTATGGCACGGCGCCAACTGGACATTTATTGCATGGGGCCTAATTAACGGTTTACTGATAGTGTTAGAGTCGGTGTTTAAGATTTCATCAAAACGCGGGCACTGGCTGACCACCGTTTGCAAAACGATTATTACCTTTTTACTGATATGTTTTACGTGGGTGTTTTTTAGATCGGCAAACATCCATGAAGCTTTTTACATCTTGAAAAAAATTATAATGTTTGACGGCACCATAATACAAAGCAATGATCATTATTATTATGCCTTTATTGTTGTTATGGCACTTGTGTTTTTTGAAGTAATTAATGAATATAAGCCAAATCTTTATAAATTATTACCAAATAGTTTTGCCGCCCGTTGCGCATATTATGCGCTGTTGGTGGTGGTAATACTGCAGTTTGGCGTTTTTGACGGCGGCCAGTTTATTTATTTTCAATTTTAAAAGGGATATGAGCCAAAACTTTAAAATATTCCTGGTTAAAATTGCCGCAGTAGCATGCGTATTAATAGTGGTTGATGTTGTTGCAGGTTTTGGATTAAAAAATCTTTTTTACAAGCAGCGGGGCGGCAAATATTATAAAATTAGCCATGCCGTAAAAAACACCACAGAGGACATCGTAATATTTGGCAGTTCTCACGCGTCCGAACATTTTGATGCGCCTTTAATGCAAAAGCTAACCGGCAAAACAACATTTAACTTTGGCAACCAGGGACAAAGTATTTTATATACATATCCGCTGGTAAAATCAATATTGGCCTATCATAAGCCCCTGTTAATAATTGTTAACCTGGATTATAGTGAGTTACAATACAAAAGCGAGGCCTATGAGCGGTTATCAATATTGATGCCGTATTTTCACGTCAATTCGGCAATTGATTCGGCAATCGCATTAATGCCTGATCATCAAGATCTAAAATGCTATTCAGCTCTTTACCGCTATAATTCCACCTTGGGCAACATTATGCTTAATACTTACAGCAAAAAAATAATGCAGTTAAGCTATAATAATGGTTATGAGCAGATCTCGGGTAACATTTGCAACGTCGACAGAACAGAAAATCCTCAAAATGAAATAGGTCTTGTCCGGTTTGATCAGCATAAAATTGACTATTTAATTAAGCTTGCCGGCGCGGCGCAAAAAGCTAATGTAAAGCTTTTGATAACTACAACGCCCCTTTATAACTATAACCCTGCGGTAAAAAACGTTTACAAAGAAAAATTAATACAGATTTTAAATCAGCTTACCATTACCTATTTAGATGGTGGGACAAATGCAGATTTTAAAGGAAAATGCCAATATTTTAGTGATGATACCCATCTAAACCCGCAGGGTGCCGATGGGTGGACAACGTTATGCAGCCAGTATATCAAAAGCAAATTATTGTAGGTAACACTTAATGCTTCCTTAACATTATAGTAATATGGCTGACTTACCTTTGTCTGAAGCTGCTAATAATATATTATAATATTGCATTGACATTAAAGGCCTTGCACATCCCCATCAGTTACTTAACCGATAAAATTACCGGACCAACCATTATCCCCCAAAACTTTCATGGCAAAACGCGAGGTTGATATCGTCATTATATCTGATGTGCATTTGGGTACCTATGGTTGCCATGCCAAAGAATTGCTTAAGTATTTAAAAAGCATCAAGCCCAAAATGCTGATATTGAACGGGGATATTATAGATATCTGGCAGTTTAGCAAAAGCTATTGGCCCGAGGCCCATATGAAGGTTGTGCGCCGTATCATGAAGTTTATTACCGAAGGCACACCCGTTTATTACCTAACGGGTAATCATGACGAAATGCTGCGCAAGTTTGCCGATTTTGACCTGGGATCATTTAAGTTAATGAACAAGGTGGTGTTAAATATCGACGGGAAAAAAGCCTGGATCTTTCATGGTGATGTTTTTGATGTTACCATGCAGCACTCTAAATGGCTGGCAAAACTCGGTGCTGTTGGCTATGATACGCTGATTATATTAAACAGTATTACTAATTGGTTTTTAACGGCGTTGGGCCGGGAGAAAATGAGCTTCTCGCAAAAAGTTAAAGCAAAGTTTAAAGATGCTGTAAAATTCATTAACCAGTTTGAGCAAACCGCCGCCGACCTCGCCGTGGCTAAGGAATATCAATATGTAATATGCGGCCATATTCACCAGGCCGAGATACGTGAAATAACCGCCACCGATAACCCAGGCAAAGTACTATACCTAAATAGCGGTGACTGGGTGGAGAGCCTGAGCGCGCTTGAGTACCATGACGGCCAATGGAATATCTTCAAATACAATCCTGAGGAGTTTAAGAAGGACGCTGACGAGGACGATGTTACCGACGCCGAGGACCTTGAAGCGAAGATGGATGTGAATTTGTTGTTAGAAAGATTTAGGCAGGAAGCATCGTAGTGTTGAGGTTGTTTTGAAGTTTTTTGGATAATGGGATTATGTATATATCTTACACCCCTAAAAAAAACCTAAATAAATAACCCAAATGAAAAACCTTATCCTATCATGCGCAGTGGCCTGCGTAGCTGTAATTGGCAGCATTAATCAAACTTTCGCACAAAAAAGTAAAACGCGTTATGGTATTAAAGCCGGTATCGACCTGATGACTTTAGGCTCGGCAACGTCTAATGGACTCTCTATTAATTACAGTGGTCGTACCGGTTTTCAAGGCGGTATTTATGCCGAAGAACAGTTATCTTCTAACATTGTATTTTCGTCCCAGTTGCTATACACACAAAAAGGAGGTAACGTTAAGACAACTATTAGTGGTATAGCTATTGAAGGTTACACACAAGTAAACTATCTTGATATACCTGTATTGTTTGGCTTTAAATTACAGCCTGATCTTACCTTTTATGCAGGTCCGCAAGTTTCATTTTTATTGTCTCAGCGAACATCTGCTACTGCAAGCATGTCAGGTGTAAGTAACACTCAAACTGATACCAATACAGATGGGCTGCGCAAGACCATATTTGGTGGTAACTTAGGTGTAGGGTATAGCTTAAGTAAAAATGTTAGCCTCAACCTTAATTACCTTTTTGATTTTCAACATGCAGCGGAAAGTTCATCAGATACAGGAGAAAGAAACAGTGGTTTCGCCCTTATTGTAGGCTATTTATTTTAATTTTTAAGTGTATTAACAAAAATGTATAGCAAATAATATCTTTGTCATGGTCACCACTACCTGATGAAGATATTATACGCCATACAAGGAACAGGAAACGGGCACATTAGCCGTGCGCGCGAGATTGCACCGCTATTGCAAAAGTATGGCGAGCTGGACCTGCTGGTAAGCGGTACCGAAGCCGAGGTTACATTGGCGCAGCCCCTCAAATATAAATTTCATGGCATAAGCTTTGTTTTTGGCACCAATGGCGGGGTTGATAAATGGGCCACCTATAAGATCATGAACCTGCCGCAAATGTGGCGCGACATGCATAGCCTGCCGCTGAAAGAGTATGACCTGATCATTAACGATTTTGAGCCGGTTAGTGCCTGGGCCTGTAAGCTACAGCGCATTTCTTCGGTTTCATTAAGTCACCAATGTTCTTTTGTATCACCAAATACACCGCGTCCACGTACAAGTCCGTTTAGTTATGGAGCTTGGCTGCTTAAAAATTACTCACCCACTACACATCATATCGGTTTCCATTTTCAGCGTTACGCCGATTTTATCCATACGCCTGTTATCCGCAGCGAGATTCGTAACCTGCAAACCACCAACCTGGGGCATTACACGGTTTACCTGCCGGCTTATGACGATAAAAAACTGGCCGCGCTTTTAAAGCAGACCGATGTGCACTGGCATATTTTTTCGAAAAGGCAAAAAACTGCGTATACCGACGGAAATGTGCAGGTAATACCGGTTAATAACGAAGGTTTTAACGTTAGCCTTGCCAGTTGCGACGGACTACTTACGGGTGGCGGCTTTGAAGGCCCTGCCGAAGCGTTGTTCCTCCAAAAAAAGGTGATGATGATACCCATGCTGGGGCAATATGAGCAGCAATGCAACGCCCTGGCAGCATCAAAATTAGGTGTCCCTGTCTTACAGACCATTGATGACCATTTTGTGCAGCACCTAAAAAGCTGGATAAAAAGCGAGGATAGGGTATGGGTTGATTTTCCTGATGAAACTGCAGAGATAGTGCATAACATGGTGAAGAAGTTTGGCAGGAAGTAAATAAAAGGTTTTAACATCCCCGCTTTTTCCACTAATATTGCAGTGATGATAAATGTGTTCAGAAGCTATAACCCAATAAATATTTTATGGCTGGCCATTTTATTGTTTTTACTGCGTGCAGGCTATGCCTATAACGCCCCTCCAAAATTAGAATTTACTTATCTTGAACCCTTTGCCCGAATGTTGGCACCGGGTGCTTATCAATACGCATTTCCGCCATTGGTTAATATATTCTTGGCCGGTGTGCTGGTGTTTATACAGGCGCTGTTGGTTAACCGCCTGGTAAATCAAAATAACTTATTAAGCAAACCAAGCTTTTTACCGGCATTGATGTACATTACCCTATCGGGTTTGTTTACGCCGTTTTTAGTTTTGAGTCCACCCCTTATCTGTAATTTTTTGCTGATATGGATGCTGTATAAATTATTCGGCCTTTATAAGGGCGATGATGCAAAATCTATCACCTATGATCTGGGCATGATCGTGGCCATTGGTTCGTTGATCTACTTTCCGTTTATTTATTTGTTCCTGGCTATATGGGCGTCATTAATGCTTTTCAGGCCTTTTATATGGCGCGAGTGGGTAATTGGTTTAATGGGTTATGGTACTATATACTTCTTTTTAGCGGTAGGCTATTTCCTGAGTGGCAACCTGCCCATATTTTATACCATATGGACGCCACTTACTGCTAAGTTCCCTACCCATGTAAATATCAACTATAATAACTACCTGGTGCTTATACCGGTAGTTGTAATAACCGTATTAGGGGTGATACGCTTAAGACAAATATTTTTTAGGAGCTATGTACAGGTGCGTAAATCGTTCCAGCTGTTATTTATTATTTTTTTTATAACAGGATTGTCTTTTTATATCAAAGCCGAGTTTAGTTTAACCCATTTTTTACTGTGTGTAATACCGCTTAGCGTGCTTTTTGCCTATTATTTTTTATATGCCACCGCCCGTTGGTTTTACGAATCCCTGTTTATTATACTGCTGGTAAGTATAGTATATTTTCAGTTTAACACTTTTTAACTTTTTCATTCGTTCAAATTTCGGCTGTTATATTAGATTTGTAGCATGAAATTATCATGAGTTGTTGTATAGCTTGTGGTATCACTAAAAATAGATAGCAGATGAAATTTGGAGTTGTAATATTTCCGGGGTCTAATTGCGATGAGGATATTATCCACGTATTAGATAAAATAATGGGTCAGGAAGTTGTCCGCCTTTGGCATAAGGACCACGACTTGCAAGGTGCCGACTTTATTATTCTGCCCGGCGGCTTCTCTTTTGGCGATTATTTGCGCTCGGGCGCTATCGCGCGCTTCTCGCCTATTATGGAACAGGTAATACAGTTTGCCAATAACGGTGGCTATGTATTGGGTATCTGCAACGGTTTCCAGATCTTAACAGAGGCTGGTTTATTACCTGGCGCGTTATTGCATAATAACAATCGTAAGTTTATTTGCCGCAATATTTATATGAAGCCGCAAACAGGCAATAGCCTTGTTACTGCGCAGATAGATCCGCAGCGCGCGTTAAAAATACCTATCGCCCACGGCGAGGGTAATTATTTTGCTGACGCTGACGTGCTAAAGTCGATCAATGATAATGACCAGGTTATATTCAGGTATTGCGACGAGGCAGGTAATATTACTGCCGATGCTAATCCAAACGGATCAATAGAAAACATAGCCGGCGTAACTAATATTACCCGTAATGTATTTGGCTTTATGCCGCACCCCGAACGTGCTGCCGACCCAATATTGGCTAACGAAGATGGCCTGGCAATTTTTGAATCTATATTATCAATGGTTAAAGCCTGATGGCCAATTTGGTTATCGATATAGGGAACACCTTTACCAAAGCAGCCATATTTGAGCGGGATGAGCTAATTTATACTGACCATTATACGGCGCTTGATAACCAAATACTTGATGGTTTTTTAACCACTTATAGTGTTGATAAAGCCATTATATCAACCGTAAAAAAACAAAGTTGGGAATGGGAAACGGCACTGAAACAAAAAACGCAGCTAATTTATTTTAACGCCGCAATGATCACTGGGATCCATAACCATTATAAAACACCGCATACCCTGGGGCTTGACAGGCTGGCAGCTGTAATAGGGGCCAATCATCTATATCCCCAACAAAACAACCTGGTGATTGATGGTGGCACCTGTATAACTTATGACTGGATTGATGCCGGCGGAAATTATTTTGGCGGCAGCATATCACCGGGATTAAATATGCGTTATAATGCACTTAACCACTATACTGCAGGCTTGCCTGTAGTAAAACAGGATGTAAGTTTTGCCAACAATAGTGGCGATAATACCGAAACGGCGATAAGATCAGGCGTGCAAAACGGAATAAAATTTGAAATATCAGGCTTTATTGAAAGCTACAAAAAGGATAAAACAGAACTAAACATCATACTAACCGGAGGCGACAGTATTTTTTTTGATACCCTATTAAAAAATAGCATCTTTGCCCCCTATATAAAAAATGAACCTCACCTGGTTCTAAAAGGATTAAACGCAGCGACACAAAAGCATAATGATTAAATATACCAAGCTCTTTATAATATTTTTACTTGCAGCTATAGCATTTCAGGCCCGGGCACAATCTACGGCAAACACAAGCTCACCTTATTCGCAATATGGCATTGGTGACCTTACTCCATTGATATTGCCGCAAAACCAGGCCATGGGTGGTATCTCTACAGGTACCAATATCATAAACAGGTATAGTAGCATCAACCCGCAAAACCCGGCGTCCTATGGTGCCATTGCATTTACAACAATTGATGCTGGCTTGTTTGGAAGTACAGTTTCATTAAGCCAAACCGGGCAATCAACTCAAAAAAACTCAAACTTTAGGTTAAGCCACCTGGCATTCGCCATACCTGTTTCACATGCATCGGCATTAAGCTTTGGTTTGTTGCCATATAGCCAGGTTGGGTATAATTATACAAAGACATTTAAAGGTTTTGGTACGGGCTCGCCGGTTGATACCAATTTGGTTAACAACATATATAGCGGCGAAGGCGGCCTGTCAAAAGCATATTTGGGCTATGGGTTTACTATTGCCCGTAATTTGCTTTTAGGTGCAAACGTATCATACATTTTTGGCGATATAAAACATTATCAGCAGGTAGAAATGCCTGAGCTGTTTGGTTCATTAAGTACCAAAGTTGAGCGGGACAACACAGTAGGTGGTGTAAGCTATGATTATGGGGCTCAGTATATTTGGGATCTTTCATTAACCAGGCACGTTACTTTTGGCTATTCAGGTTCGGCAAGGTCGCAGTTAAATTCAAAAACCAGTTACCTTGTTAGTCATTATACGTTTGATTCTAACGGAAACAGGAGTACTGATATAGATTCTACTATCAATCAGCAAAATACGCCGGGTAAACTTGTATTACCGCAAATTCACCATTTCGGGATATCTTACCAGCAGGATCTTAAGTTTTTAGTTGGCGCTGATTACAGTGTGGGCAATTGGTCTCAACTCTCAATTGGCGGTACTAACCAGGGTATGGCTAATACCAGTTCGTTTAATATAGGGGGCCAATACACACCCAATATCAACGCGCTAGGTAATTACCTTGCGACAGTTGATTACCGCTTTGGGATAATGCTGGAGAATACCTATTATAATGTGGCTAATCCATCAGGTGGGGGCAGTACTAATATTAAATCAAAAGCAGTTACTGTTGGTGTTGGTATGCCGCTTAGGGGCACGCTAACCAGTTTCTATAAAATGAATTTAACGGCCGAGTTTGGCCAGCGTGGTACTTTAAATAATGGCCTTGTAAAAGAAAATTATATAAACTTCCGTTTAGGGTTTACACTTAACGACAAGTGGTTCCAACGTTATAAATTTGATTAAATTAACCATGCATAGTCGTGCAAAACAGGTAGCATCCTTACTTTTGCCGGCATTGCTTTTTGGCATGCTGCTTTTAAGCGCTTGCGAAAATGATTTAAACAAGATCAAGGAGGTCTCATCCAAACAGGTTAGTCAACCTATTGATACTACCCGGGGCGTAGAGGTTATTTATAGCGACTCTGCCATCCTTAAAGGTATAATGAGAACACCGTTAATGATCCATTACGCTATTGCAAAACCCTACTACAAAATGCCAAGCGGGGTTAAAGTTATTTTGTATGATGCTTTTGCAAAGGAAACAGGAAATATAGTTGCCGATTCGGGCGTATACCGATTTTCAGAAAAGATAATAGAGTTTCATCATCATGTGGTTTGTACTAATGATAAAGGCGAAACTTTTAAATCGGACGAGTTGATATGGGACCAGGTTAAAAAAACAATATACTCGCGCAAACCGGTACAAATGACCACACCATCCGGCGACATAATGAATGGGATAGATTTTACAAGCGATGATGACTTGCATCACCCTATAATGAAGCAGGGAACGGGGCAAATTTATGTGTCAGAAAAGTCCGCGAATTAACCCTTTTTTCAGGAAGAAAAATTGTATTATATAATTTTACTAAAAGTTGTATCTTGCGCCCTCTTTTTAAGATTTAAATTTAATTAATATATAGAATAAGTATATGGCTGTAATGGGTTATTTGCGCGACCGGATGGGTAAAATTGTCGCAGGTGTGATTGGGCTTTCGTTGGTTGCTTTTATTGCTACTGAAGCAATAAAAAGCGGGGGATCGTTTTTTAAAGGTGATAACAATGAATTAGGTACAGTAGGTGATCAAAAGATCCCGCTGGACGAGTTTAACGCAGCTGTAGAGCAAAATACGGCGCAGTTTAGGCAGCAATCGGGCCAGAGCAGGGTTACCCCGCAAATTACAAGCTACGTGCAGGAGAATACCTGGAACCAATTTGTAAGCAAGGCTATCCTAAAAAAAGAAATTGATAAATTAGGTTTAACTGTTGAGGGTGAAGAAACACTGGCAATGACATCGGGCAGCAATCCAAGCCCGCGTGTTGTGCAGGCATTTACCGATCCTCAAACAGGTAAATTTGACCCTTCGGCTGTAACAAATGCTAAAAATGCTATAAAGAATTTAAAGGACGGCGACCCTCAAAAGGAGCAATGGAATAAATTTATAGTTGATCTTATAGAGTCAAAAAAAGCCGAAAAATATATGGCTTTGGTAAGCAATGGCCTGTATGTTAACACGCTTGAGGCTAAAGATAGCTACGATGGAAAAAACAAGCTGGCCAACTTTAAATATGCGTTATTAAGTTATGCATCTGTTCCGGATAGTAAAGCTACTCCAACGGATGAAGATTATAAAGCTTATTATGATGAGCATAAAGGCGAATTTAAAAACCAACAGGAACTAAGAAACATTAGATACGTTAGTTTTAATGCGGCTGCATCAGCGGCAGATTCTGCAGTCGTAAAAGATCAATTAACCAAGTTATTGCCTGCTTTTATTGCAAGCACCAACGATTCGCTTTTTGTACAAATCAATTCAGAAACAAAAGCTCCGCTTGCTTACCAGAAAAAAGGTGAGCTTGACCCGAAGATCGACAGTATAATGTTTAAACAAAACCCGGGCTTTATTTATGGTCCTTATTTATCAAATGGTAGCTATAAACTGGCAAAATTGGTAGAGGCCAAAATGAGCCCTGACTCTGTTAAAGCAAGACATATTTTAGTTAGCCCGACCGAAAGCGGCGGTACTATGGCTAAAGCGCTTGAAAGAGCAGATTCATTGAAAAAATTAATTGAGACAGGTAAAGGTACGTTTGCTACGCTTGCCCCTATTTACTCGATAGATAAAGCATCAGGCGCTAAAGGTGGCGACCTGGGTACATTTGGACGTGGTGCAATGGTACCTGCTTTTGATAAAGCAGTATTTGAAGGTAAAAAAGGCGAGATCAAAATTGTTACCACCCAATTTGGTGTACACATAGTTGAGATCGAAGATCAAAAAGGATCATCAAAAGTAGTTAAGGTAGCTACTATTGATAAAACATTATCTGCAAGCAGCACTACACAATCTGCGGCTTATAGTAAAGCACAGGCTTTTTTAGCGTCGTTAAACAAAGACAATTTTGATGCTGAGGCAAAAAAAGCCGGTATTAACACACAAAAAGCCGAAGATATAGCAGGTATTGCTTCAAGTCTTCCGGGTCTTAATGATGCTCGTGATTTGGTAAGATGGGTGTTTAAATCAGAAAAGAATGATGTATCGGACCAGGTATTTACCGTTGGCGATCAATATGTTGTTGCACAAGTAACGGCAATTAAGCCTCAAGGCATCTTAGCGCTTGATCTGATTAAAGACAAAATCAAACCGGCAGTTATAAACCAGGTAAAAGCTAAACTATTAACAGAGAAATTGGCCGCAGCATCAAATGGCGCAGCGTCTATCGAGCAAATTGGGCAAAAAGCAGGTACTGCCGTTGTGCCGGTGCAAAACATCGTTTTTGCCAACCCGGTTATCCCCGGCTCATCAGCGGAGTATAGTGTTGTAGGTACAGTTTTTGGCCTGCCGCTTAGTAAAATATCAAAACCAATTACAGGGCAGCAAGGTGTGTATGTTATAGTGGTTAACAATTTTATTAGCCCGGCAGCGCTTACAAACGCAGTTAGAGAGAAAGAACAAATCGGTCAGGCTTTATTACAACGTGCCCAGGGGCAGCTGTTTGAGGCCCTGAAAGATAAGGCGAATGTAAAAGATAACCGCGCTAAGCTGTTATAGACAATATTTAAAGTAATTTTGCATCCGGTATAACGTTTATTTAGCGTTATACCGGATTTTTTATTTTAATAAAATGGAGATACAGGAAAATTTTGTGAATAAAGTAGCCCAAAGTGGCTTGGTTACTTTAGACCCGGCAGATTTTTACGCGCCCGGCGATAGGGTAATATACGATATTAAGGACAACCTGTTTATGGGATTGATATTGAAGGAGAAGGATTTCAGGGAATTTGTGAAAGGCCACGACTGGACGCAATACCGGGACAAGAACGTGGCTGTAACCTGCACTGCCGATGCCATTGTACCTGCCTGGGCTTATTTGTTGCTGGCCAACAGGATGGCGCCTTATGCCCGCGAAGTGGTGTTTGGCGACGCTGAGGTATTGGAAACCGTTTTATTTATAAAAGAGATATCCAGGCTTGATGTTGAACAATACCGCGACCAGCGCCTGGTTATAAAAGGCTGCGGAGATATTGATGTGCCCGTGTCGGCTTATGTTGAATTAGGGAAGAAACTTACCCCTGTTGTAAAAAGCCTTATGTTTGGCGAACCATGCTCAACCGTACCCATTTATAAAAAGAGAGACTAAACTATATAAAGGCTGTTCAATCCAACACATGATTCATAGAGGCATGCCAAAATTTATTGGTTTGCGTTTTGCGGTGAATATTAAATGAATAAATACTTTTTTTTCATAATACTGTTAACCATATGCTTTAATACTGCATTTAGCCAGGAACTTAAAGATATTAACGAACCCGTTTTTAAAGCAGGCGAGGAGTTGAACTATAAATTTAAATACACCTGGTTTACCGGCGCCGAAGGACATTTACGGGTAGAAGATGGCGATAAAATTGATGGCCACCCGACATATCATATTATTGCTGATGGCAAAACTGCCGGTACATTTGATTTTTTTTATAAGGTGCGTAACCGGTATGAAACCTATGTAGACCGCACAACTTTGTTGCCCTACCTATATGCAGAGAACCGTCGCGAAGGCAGCTGGAAACATACTGATAAGGTAACTTTTGACCACGAAACCAATAAAATAACTGCAGCTAAAGGTACATATCCGTATAAGGGTAAGGTTTTTGATTTTGTATCGGCCTATTATTTTGCGCGTTGCATAGATGTTTCAAGGCTTAAAATAGGCGATAAATTTGATCTGCCTTATTTCCTGGATGATGGTTTATATAGCCTTAATATAACTTACATGGGCAAAGAAGTTATAAGTACTGGTATAGGCAAGTTTAATTGTCTTAAATTTAATCCAACAATTATACCGGGGCGTATATTCAAAAAAAATAGTAAACTATATTTGTGGATAACTGATGATGGTAACCGCATACCGGTTAAGGCGAATGTTGAGCTGATAGTGGGTAGTGTTACCATGGAGCTTACAGGCACCAAGGGGCTTAAATATCCGCTTAATCCAATAAGTAAATAAAAAATAATAATGATAGAGGTAGGCAGTGTTTTAATACATGAAGATGTAGTAAAAGAAAATTTTGTATGTAATTTAAGTAAGTGTAAGGGAGCCTGCTGCTTAGAGGGCGATTCGGGAGCACCGTTAAATAACGACGAGTTAAACATTTTAGATGAGATCTACCCGAAGGTAAAGCCGTACATGACCGAAAAGGGGATCAAAACTATTGAAAAGGTGGGTACTTACGTAACCGATTTTGAAGGCGATTATACTACCCCCTGCGTTGATGTAAATAAAGAATGCGCCTATGTAATTTGGGAAGGCGGCATAACCAAATGCGCTATTGAGAAAGCTTACGAAGAAGGTGTCATAAATTGGAAAAAACCTATATCCTGCCACCTTTATCCAATCCGTATTACAAAATATCCCGAATTTGATGTACTTAATTACGATCGCTGGAGCATTTGCAGCCCGGCATGTAGCTTTGGTGACGAATTAAAAGTACATGTACACGAGTTTTTAAAAGACCCCCTTATCAGGAAATATGGCGAAGAATGGTACCAGGAGTTGGAAGATAATATTGCCGGGATAGGATAGTTTTTTGTCTTACTCCAATCTTTTTCAAACAAACCCCGTAATAAGGGCTAGTCACATCCAATTAGTATTAGTTTTACAATTAAATTGGATATTATTGCATTTCGAAACTTTACTTACTAAAATATAATGAAAGTAGCATTAATTACAGGTATTACCGGGCAGGATGGTGCTTATCTTGCAGAGTTTTTGTTAAAAAAAGGATACTTTGTACACGGTGTTAAAAGAAGGATTTCTTTATTTAACACAGACCGTATAGATCACCTTTACCACGATCCGCATGAGCCTAATGTTAAGTTTAAACTTCATTATGGTGATTTGACAGATTCAACCAATTTAATAAGGTTGGTACAAGAAACCCAACCCGACGAAATTTATAACCTGGGCGCAATGTCACACGTACAGGTGAGTTTTGAAACGCCTGAGTATACGGCTAACGCAGATGGTACCGGCACATTACGTATCCTGGAAGCCGTTAGATTATTAGGTTTAACTAAAAAGACCCGCGTTTATCAGGCATCAACTTCCGAGCTTTATGGTTTGGTGCAAGCTGTGCCACAAAGCGAAACAACGCCGTTTTATCCACGTTCGCCTTATGCGGTGGCAAAACTATACGCTTACTGGATTATAGTAAACTATCGTGAAGCGTATGATATGTATGCCTGCAACGGTATATTATTTAACCACGAAAGCCCCATACGCGGGGAAACTTTTGTTACCCGTAAAATTACCCGTGCTGCTTCAAAAATTGTTTTAGGCTTGCAAAATTGCCTGTATGTAGGTAACCTGTCAGCACGCCGTGATTGGGGCCATGCTAAAGACTATATTGAAGCTATGTGGCTAATGTTGCAACAGGATAAAGCCGAAGATTATGTTATTGCTACCGGTGTAACCACCACTGTTAGAGACTTTATAAAAATGGCATTTGCCGAAGTTGGCGTAGAGTTGGAGTTTAGTGGCAAAGACGAGAACGAACGCGGTGTTGTAATTGACGTAGATAAAGATAAAGCCGCTTCATTAGGCTTAGATCCGGATCAGCTTAAACTTGGCCAAACAGTTGTTAAAGTTGATGCTAAATATTTCAGGCCGACTGAAGTTGAATTGTTGATAGGCGACCCGACAAAAGCCAATACCCAATTGGGTTGGAAACCAAAATATGACCTGCCTGCATTGGTTAAGGATATGATGGAATCTGACTTACAAATGGTTAAGAAAGACGATTATTTGAAAAAAGGTGGTTTTAAAACCATGAACTATTTTGAATAGTTGTTGTTCTAACCTAAAACTATCCGCATGAAGAAAACACTAAGCAGTTTAATATTGCTTTTACTATTTGTTAAGGTTGGTATGGCCCAGGCTCAGTACCAACCTTATTATTATCAGTTCTACCAGAAATTTAATGAGGACCTGTATTCAACTAAAACACGGATCCATACTTCGTTAAAACCGTTTATAATTGATAGCCTTTTGCAACACAGGTATGATTCATTAATGAATTATGGATCTGACGGCGATAAACATACCTGGGCTCATCGTAAAATATTTAACGAACATTTGATTGACGTAAAAGGAAAAGGCTTTAACGCCTATGTTGATTATTTGCCCGACCTGGTAATAGGCAAAGACTTCACTGCCCCAAAAAATACCTGGATCAATTCGCGTGGCTACCAGGTTGGTGGCAACATAGGGGATAAGTTTTATTTCTATTCAAGTGGATCTGAAAACCAGGCCGTGTTCCCTGGTTACCTTAACACCTATATTAACCAGGTTGGTATGGTGCCCGGTAAAGCATACGACCGCAGTTTTGGTAAAGCGACCAAAGATTGGTCGGACGTAAGTGCTATAGTATCTTATACTCCAATAAAATACCTGAATGTTACGTTAGGGCAGGATAAAACATTTATCGGCGATGGCTATCGGTCGGTATTAATGTCTGATTATGCGTCCACCTACCCATTTTTAAAGCTAACCGGGAACCTTGGGAACGTAAGATATATGGCAATGTGGGCTTATATGACGGACCCGGCATCGCCAAAATTATCATATTCCAATGGGTATAAAAAGAAATGGGGTGCTTTTCATTATTTAGATTGGAATGTGAGCAATCGTTTGTCTGTAGGCTTTTTCGACGCCATAATATGGTCTGACCTTGACTCATTAAAAAACAAACGGGGGTTTGACTTTAGCTACGCAAGCCCGATAATATTTTTAAGGCCGGTGGAAGCAGGTAATGGATCGCCGGATAACGCCATGATAGGCTTTACCGGTAAATATAAAATTACCGACTGGGTAACAGCTTATGGCCAGTTTTATCTGGATGAGTTTAGGGCTCAGGATTTCTTCTCGGGCAAGGGCAGCGTGAAAAACAAATATGCCTTTCAATTAGGTTTAAAAGGGGCAAACCTGTTTGGTGTTAAATCATTAAACTACCTGGCCGAATATAACGGGGCCTTGCCTTATACTTATTCTGAAACCGAAGTGATTAAAAACTATAGTGAACAGGGCGAACCGCTTGCACACCCATTCGGGGCCAATTTTAAAGAATTGGTTGGCATTTTAAATTATAGCTATAAACGTTTTGACTTTAGCGGCCAAATTAATTATGGGCATTACGGATTGGATATCGGCAACCTTAATTATGGTAAAGATATATTTCAGACATACACCACCCCGGTTAGCCTATACGGCAATTATATAGGCCAGGGCCTAACCACCAACATGACCTACGTGGAAGGCAAGGTAGCTTACCTGCTTAACCCTAAATATAACCTGCGGATAGAGTTAGGCGGCCTTTACAGAACAGAAACCAACAGCCAGTTTAATGACAAAACCAAAATGATCACCATTGGCCTGCGCAGTTCATTCAAAAATATTTATAATGATATTGCCAGCTACAGGACTCATTAAGAGAGATTAGAGATTAGAGATTAGAGATTAGAGATTAGAGATTAGAGATTAGAGAT
>JAZKBY010000009.1:0-420886 GCA_040388395.1 Bacteroidota bacterium
ATTAGTCATTAGTCATTAGTCATTAGTCATTAGTCATTAGTCATTAGTCATTAGTTCAAGCTTCGCTTGAACTTTTTTGTTTTGGCGGTTATCCCGCGCCAGGAACCAATGACCAGTAACCAATGACTATTAATCAACAATCATAAAGTTTTCCACAACTATACCATCTAATTTCATTACTGCGTTTAAAAAGCGTTGTCCACATTTGTTAATTACTAATGTGGATTGCATTTTTGCGTTTAGCTAATTTAGCATCACCATTTTTACGCACTTATGATAAAATTGAAATACAGCATATCCCTGTTACTCCTATTATTTGCTTTTACTTTACGTGCCCAGCAAAGTCAGTCGTTCCAGGCTTATCGCACTTATCACACCGCCGGCGACCTGTTAGAACGAGGCATGTACGTTGCCGCCTCTGCCCAGTATCGTTTGGTGATAGAATCCAAACTAAAAACCAGCAACCAGCCCCAGTTTGAAAGCGAATTATCTTTATTAAAAGAGAACGCGCAATATTACCTGGCCCTATGTGCGTTGGAGTTGGGTAACGATGATTCTGAGGATCTTTTCCTGAAATTTATTCATGACCACCCGGAAAACCCCTTAGCCAAGCTGGCCGTTTACCAGATAGGCCGGTCGTACTCTAAAAAAGGTGATTATAAACAAGCGCTAACCTGGTTTGATAAGATCAGTGCCGACCAACTGAGCGGCCGCGAAAATACCGAGTATAAATTCCGCAAGGGCTATGCGTATTTTACCCTTAATGATTACGCAAACGCGCAAATACTTTTTGGCGAAGTAAAAAACCGCAACTCGCAGTTTACGGATGATGCCACTTATTACTTTGCTTATATAGCTTACCTGAATAAAGATTATCACTTAGCGTTGGTAAACTTCGAGAAGTTAAAAAACTCTAAAAAATACATCAACAGCTATCCTTATTATATCACCGCGGTTTACTTTTTAGATAAGCGTTATGATGATGTATTGGCATATGCTATCCCAATTTTAAACAGTACCAAACAGCAAAACGAAACCGAGATGCTGCGCATCATCGGCGCATCATACTTTGCTAAAAAGGACTACGATAATTCGGTAAAATATTACGACCGTTTTGAGGCCCGCGACCAGGGTAAAACCCAAAACACACAGGACAGCTACCAAATGGGTTATGCTTATTATAAGGTTGGCAATTACGCAAAATCAGCAACCGAGCTGGAGAAACTGATAGAGCAAAAAGACGTTTACAGCCAAAACGGTAGCTATACTTTAGGCGAGGTGTTCCTGAAAATGAATAATAAGCAAAGCGCGCGTAACGCTTTCTTAAATGCATCAAAACTAAGCTTCGATAAACAGTTACAGGAAGATGCCTTATTTCAATTTGCCAAACTATCGTACGAGCTTGATTTTAACACCCAGGCTTTAGAAGCTACCCGCTTATATTTAAAAAACTACCCTACCTCTACCCGTACTACCGAAGTTAAAGTATTGTTAGGCGAAGAGCTATTAAACTCGCGCAACTATAAGGAGGCGGTCGAAATCCTGGAGCCTATCCCCAATAAAACACAAAGCGCCAAAATAGCTTATCAAAAAGTAACCTATTACCGCGGGCTGGAGTTTTATAATGAACGCGCCTTCGAGAACGCTATCGGCATATTCTTACGTTCGTTAAAAAACCCTGTTGATTTAAAGACAAGAGCCCTAACCACCTACTGGATGGCCGAGGCGATGTACGAGGTGCGCAAATACACCGAATCGGTATCAACCTTCCAGGACTTTTTAGCACTGCCTGAGGCGCCGCAAACTACTGTATTTAACTACGCCAATTACGCGCTTGCCTACGCGGCATTCTACGGCGAGAAATACCGCACGGCAGCTACTTACTTCCAACGTTTTATTGATGGCGAAGAGAAGGACCGCAACACGGTTAACGATGCCATTACCCGGATAGGTGATAGTTTTTTTGTATTAAAGAGCTATGAGAAGGCTTTAGATTATTATAACCGTATTATCGACAATCATATTAAAGGCGAGGATTACGCGCTGTTTCAACGCGGTATGATCCAGGGGTTGCAGGGGTCGCCGGATGTTAAGATCAATACTTTGAAGGCGCTGTTGTTCCAGTTCCCAAATTCTGATTATGCTGACGATGCTGATTTTGAGATAGCCTACACCTACTTTGTTAAAAATGATGGCCCTACTGCTAAAACAGCTTTACAGACCATGATGCAGAAATATCCGCGCAGCAGTTATATCCCGCGTGCGCTGGTTACCATTGGTTTGATTGATTACAATGCCGGCAGCGATGATGTAGCTATCGAATCGTTTAAAGCGGTAATAAAAGACTACGCATCAACCGATGAGGCTAAACAAGCTTTGAAGCAGATTGAAAAGATCTACACGGATAAGGGCGACGCGCAAACTTTCATTACTTATGCAAGCAGCACCCCTATCGGTAATTATACCACGGCCGAGCAGGAAAGCATTATGTATACCGCCGCCAACAACCTTTATTTACGCGGCGACTGGACAGGCGTTGTAGCTGCTGTAGGCGGTTATTTCGAGAAGTTCCCTACCAAGCCGATCTATGAGAAACAGGCAAGGTTTATCCGCGCGCAGGCATTGGTGAATTTGAAACGTGATGACGATGCGATCATCGATTACAACGTGATCCTGAATGACTGGACCAGCACATCAACCGAGCAATCATTGATAAGCATGGCTAAGTTGTACATCAACAAGAAAAAATACAACGAGGCGGTTGTGTTCCTGAAAAAACTGGAGATCACATCAGAATATAAGGCCGATTATACCTTCGCTATAAATAATCTGTTGCTATGCTACGCGCAAATGCACGCTGCCGATGACGCGCTAAACTATGTTAAGCTGATCCGTGCCAACGAAAAATCGGCACAGGAAGATAAGTTCAGGACAGGTTTATATGCCGGCCTTGCTTACCTGCAAAAAGGTGATACTACAGCCGCGATAAACGAATTTGACTATACTGTAGCCAACACTAAAACCATCGCGGCAGCCGAAGCTAAATATAATATTGCATTGGTACAGTACCAAAAACATCAGTATAAAACATCGCAAAAAACCTGCTTTGAAATAGCTAAGGACATGCCTAACTATGATTACTGGATAGCTAAAACGTTCATCCTGTTATCAGACAATTATGTGGCCCTGAAAGACAATTTCCAGGCAAAGGCTACGCTGCAAAGTATATTGGATAATTACAAAGGCGATGACGACATACTGGCTATCGCGCAGCAAAAGCTCGATAAGATCTCGCCGCCAAAGCCTAAGACAAACGAGGCAGCGCCAGATTCTACCCAAACAACAAAACCGGTTAATAAAGGATAAAAGAAGACAAGCACATGAAATTAAAATACACCTATACGCTGTTTACTTTGATCACGGTATTATACTTTGTTCCGGCAAACGCGCAAAAAAAGACCACCACAAAAAAGCCTGCGGCTAAAACAACTAAACCTGCGGCTAAACCCGCAGTAAAACCTGCGGCGGTTAAAAAGTCCGACGCACAATCGCTGGGCGAAGCCGCGGCTAAAACCGCAGCTAAGGACACCACCAAAGGCGGCGGGGCAAACAACCCTGCCAATCCTAACGGCGGCAGCTTATCAGAAGAGATAGTAATAACGTCAGCCTATAAACCGGTATTGGCCGACGCGGTAAAGATCCGCAGAAACCCCGACCTGGAAGATAAAACGCCGTTTAAGGCGCCGTTAACTTATGTTCCGCTGGATAAAAGGTTAGATAAGGACAATGAGATAAAGCAGCTAAACTCTATGAAAATGCCGGTTACGCCGGATACCCTGCCCTACAACAATATTGTACGTGCGGGCGTAGGTAACTTAAAAACAATCTTTTTAGAAGGTTACTTTGGCAATGGCCCCGACCAGGCTTTACAGGTGAGCGGTTATGTTAAACATATCTCGCAAAGCGGTACAAGTTACTATAAACAAAACAGCAGTAAAGACGAGGTTGGCGTATTTGGCAAAAGTATTGGCGAAACCAATACCTTAACCGGCCGGATAGATTATAGCAACAGCAGTAATTATTTTTACGGTTATAACAAGTTCCACCCACCGGCTACCTTAGATGTGGCTCACCAATATTTCAACACGCTAAGCGGCGAGGGCGAAATTGCCAAGAACTATAAAGATGTTGAGAACGACTTTACCTATGCCTTAAAACTTAAAGGTTATGTTTTTGGCGACAGGTTTAAAGCAAGAGAGAACAACCTGGTATTATCGGGCTTTGCCAACAAAACCATTAATGAGTTTTATGCCGGATTGGCTGTTTCGTTGGATCTGAGTACGCAAAAGGATAGCTTATACTCGTTTAACAACAGCATAGTACGGGCAAACCCATACATCAAGTTCCAGGGCGAAAATTATAAAATTGATGCCGGGGTAAACATAGTTGATGAGTTTGGCTTCGCCGGCCGCTTCTCGATATTCCCGGCCGCTAAATTAGAGTACCAGGTTATACCAAAGTATGTACGCTTGTTTGTTGAGGCCAAAGGCGATGTAAATAAATCATCGTTAAGAGACTTTTTTGGCATTAACCCGTTCCTGGGCAGAAATCTGCAGATCCAAAACTCGGTTGATAAATTAGACCTGAGCGCCGGCCTTAAAGGCACCCTTGCTCCTGGCCTTGGTTTTAAAGCCGATGTGTTTAGGAACAGCGTGAAAAACATGCAGCTTTTTGTTAATGATTTTGTTGCTACTCAAAACCGTTTTACCGTGATATATGATAACGGAACCGCTACCGTAAGCGGGTTTAACGGCGAGCTGGATTACAAAGCATCAAGCGAAGTGGACGTTTTTGGCCGTGTAGAGTTTAAAGATTATAAAATGGCAACCGAGGCACAAGCCTGGAACCTGCCTAAGTTTAAACTGACTGCCGGTACAGCGTTCACTATAAATGATAAAGTTAAAATAACAGGTTCGTTGGTGTTCCGTGGTTCAAGCTATGACCGTACTAAGGACTTTACAGTAACAACCGCAGCCGGTGTTGTGTCTGCACCGGGCTTAAACATAATCAATATCAGCTCGTTTGCTGATTTGAGCGGCAGTGTTGAATATAAAGTAAACAAGCAGATCTCCATTTTTGGGCGTGTTAATAACATTTTAAATTCAACAAATCAAACCTGGGTGCATTATCCTGACTACGGATTTAATATATTTGGCGGTGCGAGTTTCAGCTTTTAGTCTGAAGTCCGCAGTTTAAAGTCATAAGTCTTTTAATCACTTTATACTTAAGACTATGGACTTTAGACTAAAGACTAGAATTTGAACTTAACTAATTAACCGTTACTTTTAGCGAATGGATGTAGGTTTTTATTTAGGCGAATTGCTAATGCAGCAAGGCGAGGTAAGTGTACCGGGCCTTGGCTATTTTGTGCAGGTGCGTATGAGCGGGCATTATGATGAGGTTGAACGTAAATTTTACCCTCCCTATCACCAGGCGCAGTTTGATGTGCAGTCGATAGACGACGACGCGCTGGCTGAATATATTGCCGTTAAAAAAAATATATCTGTAGCATCTGCCAAATATTTTTCAGAAAAATACATTACCAACTTAAAGCAACAGGCCCTGATAGGCGAAGTACCTATTGGCAACCTGGGCTATTTTTATACTGAGCTTACCCAGTTAACTTTTAAACCTGCCGATAAGATAATTGACGACACCATTTTTTATGGTTTCGAGCCTGTCAGCATAAATAAAGTAGGCGATGCTAAACCTGTGGAGCAACGCCCTAAGGTTGAGCTGAATTTCCCGCCAAAACAGGCACCACTAAAACCAGCGGTAACCCAGGAATTACCGGAGGAGGTTGCAGCTGCAACGGCTGCGCAACCAACCCGCGTTTACAGCGGGGAAGAGGAAATGGCAGGCGTATCGCCCGATTTTTTTGAGGCCGGTGATGAAGAGGAAGAGCAAAGGAAAAGCCCGCTGATGTTATTGCTGGTAATATTTATATCGGTAGTGGTAATAGCGCTGGGTGTATTTGCTTTGTATACGTATAAGCCGGACACTTTTGCTAAGATGGTTTTCTGGAAACATAAAACAATTGTTGTTGACAGCATTAAACCAAAACCGGCTGTGGTGTCTAAACCAGATACAATAGCAACTGATAGCCTTGCAGCCGATTCCTTGAAAAAGGATAGCATAGCAGCTATTAAAAAAGATACTGTTGCAACTACAACAGCGGCAACAACTGCATCTAAAAAAACAGAAGTGATAGTTACGCAACCGGTAGCACCGCCTAAAAGCAAGGAAAGGATCATATCGCAAACAGAAGTGCCTGCGCCTAAAAAACAGGTATTGGCAGCTGTTGTTCCGCCTAAAAAGAAAGAGGTTATCCTGTCGCAAACGGTAACTACGCCTTCAATAATCAATAAACCGGTGGTTACTAAACCGGCGGCTGTACCAACAGGTAAAGCGGTTGCCGCCATTGATAGGAATAAAATACAAGCTGCACCATCAGACGCGGTGGGTACAAGCCGTTTTGAAGTATATGCCGTTAATACGGCAAGTATAGCCGAAGCTAATGCAGCCATAGCAAAGCTTAAAAGAGCCGGATATAAGCCAAGATGGGTGACAGATGCTGGCGATAACCAATATCATATATCAATTGGCCATTTTGCCACCAGGGAAGAGGCAAAGAAAGTTGCGGCTGCCGCGATAGAATCAGGTAAAATACCGGGAGGCGGTGCTTACGCCATGGAAGTTACACCGTCGGGCGCTAAACCAAATGTTGCGCCTGCAAATAAAGTTGTGCCCGCAAATAAACCGGTTACCGCTATGGACAGACTGGAATCTAACTCACAATTATTAGCTCCGCCATCTACAGCTACCGGGACAAGACGATTTGAAGTGAATGCATTTACGTCCGGGAGCATACCGGCCACAAACGCCGCAATAAGAAAACTAAGAAGCGGGGGCTTTGATCCGAGATGGGTGAAAGACGCAGCAGGGCCGCTTTACCATATATCCATAGGCCACTTTGCTACTAAACAAGAAGCGACAGATTGGGCGCTTAAAGCTATTGAATCAGGTAAAGTACCTGGCGGCGATGCTTACCCTATAGAAATTAATCCACAAAAATAATCTACATATTAATGCAAGCAGTTACAGACACCGTTAACAAGGTAATAGATACCGCTAACCATGCCACACAGCAGTTAGCTGCCATCCCGCACCAGGAACTTCGTTTTGGCGAATTAATTATTAAAGGTGGCTGGGTAATGGTACCGATAGGCATTTTAGCCGTATTGGGCCTGGTAATATTTTTTGAAAGATATTTTACCATTCGTAAAGCGTCAAGAAACGAGAATAATTTAATGCAGCAGGTGCGCAGCAGCATAACGTCGGGCAATTTAGAGTCGGCAATTGCTATTTGCCGTAACAATAACTCGCCACTGGGCCGCATGTTGCAAAAAGGCCTGCTACGCATTGGCCGCCCTATAAAAGATATTGAAGGTGCTATCGAAAACATCGGCAAGCTGGAAGTATCCAAACTGGAAAAGAACATCAGCATATTGGGTATAGTAGCGGGTATTGCGCCCATGTTTGGTTTCCTTGGTACTATTGCGGGTGTAATTAAGATCTTTTATGATATCTCAACTACCGATAACATCAGCATGGGTGTTATATCAGGCGGTTTATACGTTAAGATGGTAACATCGGCGGCCGGCCTGTTTGTAGGTATCATAGCATATGTTGGCTATCATATTTTAAATATTATGGTTGACAGGGTGATATTAAAATTAGAGACCGACGCCATCGAATTTATTGATCTGTTAGAAGAACCAAGCAAATAATGAATTTAAGAAAGAGACAAAGAGGGGCATCTGCCGAGGTACATACTTCGGCCATGAACGATATCATGTTCTTCCTGCTTTTGTTTTTCCTGATAGCATCAACAGTAACCAACCCCAACGTAATAAAGTTGGTGCTGCCAAAATCATCAAGCGGGCAATCGGTATCAAAAAAAACAATTACGGTATCCATCACCAAGGATCTGAAGTATTATGTAGATAAAAAAGAGATCCCGGTAGCCGATTTAAATACCACCCTGTTAAGCTATAAAAGCATAGCCACGCAGCTTACCATTGTTTTATATGTTGACAAAACCGTTGCCATACAGGATGTAGTAGCCGTAATGGACATAGCACAGAAACTAAATATTAAACTGGTATTAGCTACAGAACCAAAGTAGTAGTGAGTTGTGGGTATTGAGTGATGAGTTGTAAACTCCCAATCACTCAATACTCATAACCCAAAACTCATAACTGAAGAATGAACTACGTACAACAAGAAGAAAATAACTACCCAAGGGCATTTGCAGCAACCGGCGTGATAATGGTGCTGATTGCGGCCCTGTGTTATTTTTGGATCATCAGCATGCCGCCAAAGCAGGAAGATGGTACGGGCGGGATCCTGGTTAATTATGGTACTACCGATGAAGGCTCGGGTACCGATTACATGAATACCGAGCAGCCATCAATGGCCGAAAAGGCGAATCATTCAAAACCTGATAAAGTTACCCCTGCCCCGCCTACCGAAGAAAAAACAAAGGTAGAGGCCAGCGATAAAAACGTAGTTACACAAAACACAGAGGATGCGCCGGAAGTTGCAGCCAATACTAAAAAGCCAAGTACTACCGTAGCTACCGAGCCTACCAAGGCAGTTACCAAACCCACAATTAACCAAAACGCTTTATACAAAGGTAAAACCAACACCGGTACCGGCGAAGGCGACGGAACCACCGGCACACCAGGCAACCAGGGGAAACCAACCGGCAGCACATTAACCAACAACTATAACGGTACAGGCTCCGGCAACGGCGGTAACCTCATGATGGCGCAACGCAGCTTTACCAGCCGCCCAATAATTGAGGATAATGGTAAGCATCCCGGTAAAGTAGTGGTTGATATCCGCGTCGATAAAAATGGTAATGTCGTATATGCCCGTGGCGGTGGTCGCGGCACAACGGTGGTCGACCAAAATCTTATTCAAAGATGCGAGGAAGCTGTTAAAAGTTCACACCTAAATCCACTTGAAAACGCCCCGGATCCGCAGATTGGGCAAGTGGTGTTTGTGTTTAAAGTTAATTAAGAGTAGTTATGCTTTCAATTTTGTTAGGTGAAAAGATCGTAGACCAATTATATTTAGCAATTCCTGAATTTGAAAAATATGCTTTGGAAAATACAGATCCTAAATTTATCAAAAATGCGTACTTAGTATATGACCCTTTTGGCAGTTTTTTAAAAGATTGGATTTGGAAAGGAGGCCCTATCGGACTGATTGATCGAAGTTATTCTTTCATTAATAGTTTATGCGAAACTGACGATAAAGATATTAAAGAGTTACTACGTGTAACTTTCTTAGAGTCGATGGTCGATACTAAGAAAGTGATAGATTTATCTCGCTCAAAACTAAAAGGAGAAGCATTAATTATTTTTGAAGAAGTAATAAATGGGCCGATGTTTGATGGCGCTAAATACGCAAAATGAAATGCCGAATTTATATCCCAAAATTCACCCCTAAAACTTCAACCTAATTCCTAACAACTTTTTGCTTTACCATAATTCGGGACTGCTACCGCCACTGCAACTGCAACTTACCAAGACTGCCACTCCTACTCCAAACAATGCGCCTTAACCTTATTCATAAAGTATTGCAGATCAAAAGGCTTGGCTATATGGCCATCGGCGCCGCAATCCTTACTTATTTGTTCCAGATCGCTGTTGGCTGATACCAGGATAACCGGCAGGTGTTTTAATTTTTCATCGCTCTTAATATAAGTGCAAATGGTTTGGCCGCTCTCGCCGCCACTTAATGAAAGATCGAGTAAAACAAGTCCAATTTCCTGCTCGTGCAATCTTTTTTTGGCCGAGGTAGCGTCTGCCAGGCTGGACACTTTGTAGCCATCAATTTCCAGTAATATGCTCATCATCTCCGCAATAACGGGCTCATCTTCTATAACTAATACTCTTCGCTTCATGATCAATGGGTTACGGCTACGTTAATGCAATAGTTATACCACGATATAAAACAATTTTGTCATTGCGAGCGTAGCGTGGCAATCGCAAGAAGAAAGGCGGCGAACTTTGCAGCGTGCGATTGCTTCGTCGTTCCTCCTCGCAATGACAAAATGATATTTTTGAGTCTCGATTAGTTGCGGCTTTATCCTAAATTTGCAGCATCATCATGACCTACCAGCAAACCATAGACTATCTATACGCCCAACTGCCCGTATTTACCCGCGTGGGCGCATCAGCCTACAAAGCTGATCTGAGCAATACAATCGAGCTGTGTAATCGGTTGGATAACCCAGAACATAAATTTAAGAGCGTTCATATAGCCGGCACCAATGGTAAAGGCTCTACCTCGCACATGCTGGCGGCGGTATTGCAGGTTGCGGGTTATAAAACCGGGCTGTATACCTCGCCGCATTTAAAAGACTTCAGGGAACGCATCCGTATTAACGGCGAAATGATAAGCGAGCAAGGGGTTGTGGATTTTGTGGCTGAACATAAACAAGATTTCGAGGAGATCCAACCCTCTTTTTTTGAAATGACGGTAGGCCTGGCTTTTGAATTTTTCGCCAACGAGAAAATCGATATAGCGATAATAGAAACCGGACTGGGCGGCAGGCTTGATTCCACCAATATCATCACCCCGCTCCTGTCCGTCATCACCAACATCGGCTGGGACCATATGAATATCCTGGGCGATACTTTACAACTCATAGCTGCAGAAAAAGCCGGCATCATCAAACCAAACATCCCGGTAATAATCGGCGAAAAACAGGAGGAGGTTGCAGACGTCTTCATCCGCAAATCGGAAAAAGAAAACGCGCCTATTAGCTTTGCATCGGAGCTATTTAATTCAAAAGTTAAAAGTCAAAATTCAAAAGGTTATAATGATCTTTTGGAGGTAGAGATCACGCCACTCACTACTCACTACTCATCACTCACCACTCAACTGGATTTAACCGGCAGTTACCAGCTAAAAAACGTCAAGACCGTTTTAAGCGCTGTAGCCGAATTGCGCCGGCAAGGCTATACAATTACCGACGACCATATAAAAACGGCGCTGCACCAGGTTAAAACACTAACCGGGCTGCATGGGCGTTGGGAAACATTAAGCACTAACCCGCTCACCATTTGCGATACCGGCCATAACCCGGATGGCATTGAAGAAGTACTGAAAAACATTGCCGGGGTACAGTTTGACCGGCTGCATTTTGTTATCGGTATGGTGAACGATAAGGACAGCAGCAAGGTATTATCCATGTTGCCGAAGGATGCCATTTATTATTTCTGCCGACCAGATATCCCCCGTGGGTTGGAGGCTGAAAGCTTAAAGGAGAAAGCAGAAAGCTTTGGATTGCCTGGCGGGGTTTATACTTCGGTTAAAGCGGCGCTTGCATCGGCCCAAAAAGCAGCTACAAACACCGACCTTGTATTTGTTGGCGGTAGTACGTTTGTAGTAGCCGAGGTGGTTTAAAGTATCATTGTTTGGATTTAACGTACTGTGTGATTTAGACTTTTTATCCTATTTTTATGGCTACCTACAAACACAATATGAGCAAAATTACCTGGGGCATAATTGGTTGCGGCAACGTAACAGAAAAGAAAAGCGGCCCTGCATTTAATAAAGTACCCAACAGTAAACTTATAGCCGTAATGCGCCGCAATGCCAAAAAAGCTGCCGATTACGCGCAACGCCACAACGTTGGTAAATGGTATGATAATGCTGAACAGTTGATGAATGACAATGAGATCAACTCGGTTTACGTGGCTACTCCCCCGGCCTCGCATATGGATTATGCCTTAGCGGCCTTAAAAAAAGGGTTGAACGTTTATATAGAAAAACCCGTAACACTAAATGCCGGCGAGGCGGTTAAAATAGCCGAAGCAGTTAAGCAAAGCACCGGCAAAGTATCCATAGCGCATTATCGCCGCGGGCAGCCTTTCTTTCTAAAAATAAAAGAGTTGTTGGATGCTAAAGCTATTGGCGATGTGCGTACCGTACAGATAAGAATGTGGCAAAGCCGCAAACCGGCGGTGATAACACATTTGGAAGATAACTGGCGCGTTAATCCTGCCTTATCGGGCGGTGGCTACTTCCATGACCTGTCGCCCCACCAGCTCGACCTTATGCTGTACTTTTTTGGCGAACCCCAATATTACGCCGGCCACGGGCTAAACCAGGCAGGCATTCATGATTGCGACGATAACGTTAGCGGTGTACTGGTATTTAAAAACGGTGTGGTGGTAAACGGCTCGTGGGTGTTTAATGTAACCGAAGAAGCATCGGTAGATAGTTGTGAGATAATAGGATCAGAAGGCAGCATCAGTTTCCCGTTCTTCAATGCGCCGCATACTATTAAGCTAAAGATCGGCACAAGCGAAGAAGAGATAAACTTCGCCCCGCTGGAGCATGTGCAGCAACCACTAATTGAGAAGGTAGTGAATTATTTTAATGGCGAGGGCGAAAACCCAAGCCCTATTGATGATGCTATTGTTTTGATGAAGATAATTGATAATTTCACATCACACCATTAATTGTGACTGATGGAAAATAAACCACCTTATCCGGCTATGCCCTTAAATGCCGATGAATCGATCATAAAACCATCGGCATCTTTTAAAAAAAGTGTAATGGATGTAACATTTGCCATTTTCACATTCGTTGTATCCTACATCCTTTTGCTTATTTGCGCAATAGCTATTGCTGCGATATTTGCTGTAATTGGTGGCGGTTTAATTGTTGCAGTTCAAAGTTTTCTTACCCTGATTTTAGGTGGCGCACTTATTATTTCGGGATTGTTACTTATTTATTTCTTGGTAAAATTCATCTTTAAGAAACAACCAGTTGATTATTCGGGCATGTTAGAAATTACCCGAACGGAACAGCCAGAACTATTTCTGTTTATTCAAAATATTACCGAAGAAGTGCGGGCACCTTTTCCAAAAAGAATTTATATCGCAGCCGATGTTAATGCAGGTGTATTCTATCAATCTACTTTTTGGAGTATGTTTCTGCCAGTTAAAAAGAGCCTAAAAATTGGTTTGGGTTTGGTTAACTGCTTAAATATATCTGAATTTAAAGCCGTTATGGCTCATGAATTTGGTCATTTTTCGCAGCGCAGCATGAAGTTTAGCAGCTATGTTTATAATATGAACCGTATTATTTACGATATGTTGTACGAAAACGATGATTACTTTCATACAGCGTCTGTTGTAGCCCGTATGCATTGGATCGTTGCTTTAGGGGTCCGGATGAATATTTACCTGATACAAGGCATGCAAAAAATATTACAAAAACTGTATGTCTTTTTAAATAAAAAATACCTGGCCCTTTCAAGAGAAATGGAATTTCATGCGGACGCTATAGCGGCATATGTCAGCGGCGCAAACCAATGTATAATTTCATTGCGTAAAATCGAGCTTGGTCATGAGTGTTATACCGAAGTTTTTAGTTTTCTTGATAAACTTGCGGAAGATAAACAGCGTCCTGAAAATATTTACCCCCATCATAAAGAAGCTATTAAATGGTATGCACAAAATCAAAATTTAGCTGTAGATAATAATGGAATGCCTACGTTAGAAAAACAAGTTACAGCATTTAACAACACTCAAATTATAATAAAAAACCAATGGTCCTCTCACCCGTCAAACAACGACCGCGAGCAACACCTAAATTTGGCGGGGCTAAATACCTCCACAATAAGTAATTCGGCCTGGGATTTATTTAAGGAACCTGAAATTTTGCAAAAGCAATTAACAGACGTTTTATATGCTAACATGCAAGGGCCTTTTGAAATACTTACCACAGAAACAATTAGTACAAGATACAATGAACAAAATTATACCAATTCTTACAACCCTGTTTATAAGGGATTTTACAGCAGCCGATATCTGACCGAGTTTGATACCAATGAAGCATTAAAAACGGCATCACCTGCTACCATGGTTTTTGATGAGTTATTTACGGATGATAATTGTAATATTCCGGCATTAATAAATGGATTAAAAACGGATTTAAACACTGTTGAATTTATTATAGAAAGCGATCAAATTACAACATTTGATTACCAGGGAATAAAATATCAAAAAAGTGACGCCGGAGACATCAAGCTGATTTTACAGAAAAATCTGCAGGAAGCAGAAGAACAATTAGCTATGCTGGATAAATTGTCGTTCCAGTTTTTTTATAGCAAATCCGCTGCTCCTGAAAATTTAATAAATGGATACGAAGAGTTATTTAAATGCCAACAACAAACTAAACAGTATATAGATTTGTATGAGAAGCTCATAAATGAAATAAATCCCATTTTTACTACCATGAAGTTTGCAGATATAGAGCTTACAGTTTCTGCAATATATGATCGTGAGGAGGAATTGAAACCTGTTTTGACCACTTTTACTACTGATACTAAATACAGCAAACTGATTTCGGCCGAAGATTTAAAATCGTTGAATATTTATCTGTCAAAAAAATGGGTGTATTTTAATCATCCGGATTATGATGAACCGTCTATTCAACTATTAACCCGTAATGTTAACACATTCTATAAAATTGTAGCAGATCACTTTTTTACGGTAAAGAAAACATTAACAGACAGCCAACTTGGTTTAGCCAGAATTGATAAATAAACGATTGGATTATATGATTACGGGGCATTATAAACACCCCGTAGTCGCCCCTCTTTACTCTTTCTTCTTTGGCACCTTAGCCCCTGCTTTCCTTGCTTCTGACAGCCCTATAGCCACCGCTTGTTTTTTACTGGTTACTTTTTTGCCGCTGCCGCTTTTAAGTTTGCCTTCCTTCATTTCGTGCATGGTTTTCTCTACCTTTTCGCCTGCTTTTTCTGAATATTTTGCCATGGTATTTAATATTTAAGTAAATGATATTAATCCATACAAAATATTTGCCAATTTTACCATTGATGAACCGCATATCAGAAACCGACTTAATTTTAAATGCCGACGGCAGCGCCTACCATTTAAACCTGCTGCCCGAAGATATTGCCGACACGGTAATTACCGTTGGCGACCCCGATCGCGTTAGCGAAATAAGCAAGTACTTTAATACCATCGAACTTAAAAAAGGCAAGCGCGAGTTTATTACACATACCGGCACAATCGGTCATAAAAGGTTGACCGTGCTGTCAACGGGTATCGGGACAGACAATATCGATATCGTTTTTAACGAACTGGACGCATTGGTGAATATCGATTTTAACACCCGTACAATCAATCAAGATCTGCGCAGCTTAAACATTATCCGCATAGGCACTTCGGGCGCTGTACAGGCAGATATTGCGGTTGATAGCTTGTTATTATCGTCGGCAGCATTTGGACTTGATCCGTTGATGCACTATTATAAACAATCGCTTACAGACGCAGAACAAAATCTGCTTAGTACTTTTAAAGCTGATTTACCAACAGATGCTAACTTATCACCCTATGTAGCATCGGCAGGTAAGAGTTTATTGGCCGTTTTAGGTAAAGGCGAACAACAAGGTATAACCATTACCGCGCCGGGCTTTTATTCGCCGCAAGGGCGGCAGGTACGCGCTGAAGCCGCTATTCCGCAATTAATGAATATCATTCAGCAATTTAATTTTGAGGGGCAGCGCATTACCAACCTCGAAATGGAAACCGCAGGTATTTATGGTTTAGCGGCAACTTTGGGCCACCAGGCAGTATCATGCAATGTGATATTGGCGAATCGTGCCACCCAGGTATTTAGCAAACAGCCGGGTAAGATCATGGATCATTATATTAAGATTTTGTTGGAAAAAATCGCCGCAATTTAAAATGCTTCGTAGGAGCAAAATGTCGGTAGAAAATATTGGAATATATATAATTGCATGCCGTAGGTATGCTACTATGTTCCGTACCTACGGCACGGTAATTCATTTGTTATTTGGTTGCTACTGACCTGTTGCCCCTCCGGGGCAGATATGTTAGGCGACACCTGATATTTACTCAATTATTATTACCTTCAAAACATATAGCAAACAGGTGCGTTACCTTCTAAATTTTTACAATGACCACTAAAAAATTCATAGCCCCATTTTACGAACGGTTATCGCTTATACTGATAGGTATAATGGCGCTTGGTTTTGTAATAGTACAAGGCAAAGAGGTGTTGGATCCGCTGATGTTCGGCTTTTTGTTTGCAATACTGTTATTACCGGTTTCCGGGTTTTTCGAGCGGAAATTACGGATGCCGCGCAGTGCCTCATCTTTCCTGTCAATTATATTATTGGTAGCATTTATCAGCGGGGTGTTGTACCTGGTGGGTTCGCAAATATCAAGACTAATGGAAGACTGGCCAATGCTGCAAAAACAAATTGGCCAATCGCTAAACAACGTGTACTCTTGGATTGAGGGCACATTTAACTACGACGTTTCAGATCAAAAGGCATTGATCAAAAAAACAGAGGTTAAGATCATGTCCTCGGGTACCGAAGTAGTAGGTACCACTTTCGGGGCGGTGACTTCCTTAGCGCTGTTCTACGTATTCATTATGATTTTTACCTTCTTTATTTTGTTTTACCGCAAGCTGTTATTGGGCTTTGCGCTGCAAGCATTTGGTAAAGACAATGAACCAATAGTACATGATATAGTAGCAAACATCCAGGGCATTTTAAGGCAATATATTTTAGGCCTGGTTTTCGAGATGGTTATAGTAGCTACTGTTGCCTGTACCGCTTTTTGGTTCATTGGTATAAAGTATGCAGTGCTGCTGGGCATAATTGTTGGCTTGTTTAATATTATCCCCTACCTGGGCATATTTTCGGCTTTGGCGCTTAGCGTTTTAATAACGTTTGCTACCGGGCCTATAAGTAACGCTATAGAAGTAGGCGCAGCCGTTATTGCTATTCACCTGGTTGATGCTAATGTGTTGTTACCAGCCGTTGTAGGATCAAAAGTGCGGCTAAACGCACTGATAACTTTCCTGGCGATTATTTTAGGCGAAATGATGTGGGGCCTGTCGGGCATGTTCCTGTCTATCCCGGTTATAGCGATATTCAAAATAATATTCGACCGCATTGAAAGCACCAAAGCCTGGGGTTACCTGTTGGGCGGCGATTATGAATACAAGAAATCCGCAGAGAAAAAAATGAAAACCGAGTAGAGACGCAATATTTTGCGTCTCGTGCACAAAACGGGTATTAAAGCGTTTTCCTATCTTTACACCCTGTATGAAATACCTGCGTCTGCTATTATTTCCTTTTTCGCTGATCTACGGGTTAATTGTGGTGATGCGTAATTTTTTTTATGATGCCGGGCTGTTTAAAAGTCGCCGGTTTGATTTCCCGGTAATTGCCGTTGGCAATCTTGAAGTTGGCGGCGCGGGCAAAAGCCCCATGACCGAATACCTGATCCGCTTGCTTAAAAACGATTTTAAACTGGCTACCTTAAGTCGGGGCTATGGCCGCGAAACGAAAGGCTACCAAACTGCTACTGCAACCGCTACCGCAATTACTATAGGCGATGAACCGGCGCAGTTCAAACATAAATTCCCGGACATTACCGTTGCTGTTTGCGAGAAACGCGTTGATGGTATTGAGCAGTTAAGGCACGATCATGACCTTATAATTTTAGACGATGCTTACCAACACCGCGCGGTTAAACCGGGGTTAAGTATTTTATTGTTTGATTATAATAGCCTTGGCAATCCTCACTGGGTACTGCCTGCCGGTAATTATCGTGAGCCTTTTTTTGGGAAATGGCGGGCCGGAATTATCATTGTTAGCAAATGCCCGGCAGACCTTTCCCAGGATCAGCTGGAAAAGATAGTTACTGATATAGCACCCCAACCCTATCAGCAAATGTTTTTTACGACCATAAATTACCTGGGATTACAGGACCTGGATGGTAATGCCAACGAAACGACAATTGACGCCGACACGACGGTTTTTCTGCTTACCGGCATTGCAAATGCACAACCGATGGTTAGCCATATCAAAAAACAAACTTTACACGTTATACACCATAATTATCCGGACCATCATCGTTTTAGCTTAAAAAATATCACTAAACTTGCCGATGAGTTTGCTGCCTGCACTTCACAAAAAAAAGTGATCATCACAACAGAAAAGGATGCACAGCGTTTAGGAGAACAAGAATTGCTTCCGCTTGTTAAAAAGCTACCTGTTTTGGCACTGCCAATAGGCGTTAGTTTTTTACATCACGGGCAGGAGTTTAATGAAATTGTAACAGAATATGTCAGAAAATATAGAGAGCACCACCCAGTACATTAAAAGCCGCATTGGCGATTTTGTACCCGAAGTTGGTATTATTTTAGGCACCGGCTTAGGCGGCCTGGTAAATGAAATTGAGGTTGAGAAACAGTTAATGTACAGTAACATTCCTGATTTCCCTATCTCTACGTTGGAGTTCCACTCGGGTAAGTTGATATTTGGTACGCTTGGTGGTGTAAAAGTTGTTGCCATGCAGGGCCGTTTGCATTATTACGAAGGCTACAACATGAATCAGATCACCTTCCCTGTTAGGGTAATGAAAATGCTGGGGATAAAAACCCTGTTTGTATCAAACGCAAGCGGATCATTAAACCCTAACTTTAAAAAAGGTGATTTGATGGTGATAGAAGATCACATTAGCCTGCAACCGCAAAACCCGCTGGTGGGCCGCAATGATGCCGAGCTTGGCCCCCGCTTTCCTGATATGAGCGAGCCTTATAAACGCACGCTGATAGCCAGCGCGCTTGATATCGCCAAAAAAAATAAGATTACCTGCCACAAGGGCGTATATGTTGCTGTAACCGGCCCTAATTTAGAGACAAAAGCCGAGTATAAATACCTGCGGATAATTGGCGGCGACGCGGTGGGCATGAGTACCGTGCCCGAGGTTATTGTAGCCAACCACATGGGCCTGCCGGTATTTGCCATATCTGTATTAACAGATGAAGGTTTCCCTGAAGATTTGAAACCTGTGTCAGTTGAAGAGATAATAGCGGTGGCCGTGGCAGCCGAGCCTAAACTGACCTTAATACTTAAAGAATTGATTGCCGGTTTAAATGCCAGATAAGTTAAAATACATCCTATTATTATTGATCTGTATTACGGCGCAACTTGCTGTTGCCCAACAGTACAATCCTAACAACCCAAATAACCCTAACCGGTACGACCCAAACAACCCCCAATATAACCAGGGCAGCGGCTACCGGCGCGATACCATACCCCGTGCCGGCAAACAATTAACCGGTGATGAACTGCTGGATACCCTGCGCAAGCGCGAATTACGCGCCCGTGATACCGTAATCTTTTCCGCTAAAATGATTAAGGTTACTACCGAAGCTTTGCTTAAGGATAGTACGCAATTATTCGCGATAGATACGTCGCTTAACAATTTTCAAAATTACAGCCCACTTTTTCAGCCCAGGTCGCCAAAAATAAGTTTGGGTGCCACTATGGGCCTGGCATCGCGCAGTTTATTGTTCGAGCCGGCCAAAACCATTGGCTTTGATGCTGGCCTGCACGCGCTTGATATATACATGTTAAACCCGCAGGACATCCAGTACTTTAATGCACGGGTGCCCCTTAGTGTATTAAGTTTATACACAGCGGGCAGCGCCGAGCAGGTGTTCAAGATGGTACACACGCAAAACGTTAATCCTAACTGGAACATCGGCTTTAATTTAAATTTTATTGGCTCGCGTAATTATTATTCAAGCAACCGGGTGCTGGGGCAAAATGTGAGTAATCTTAGCGCCGCTATATTTAGCTGGTACCAGTCTAAGAGCAAGCGGTATAATATGCTGGCTAACGTGATATTTAACAACCTTAAATCGCCGGAAACAGGTTCGTTGGTAAAGGATACCATTTTTCTGCATGCCAACTCATCGTTTGATAAAACAACCGAAACAGTACGCCTGCCAAACACTTTCGAAAACTGGAAAAGCGGTGGCATTTACATCAAGCAATCATACTACATAGGGCGTATAGATACCACCATCCGCAAAAACAATGCAAACATATTGCCTACCCAACGGGTAACTTATATATTTAATTACAATACCACTAAGTTTGATTTTTTGCAGAATGATATCGATACGTATCATGTATTCCCCGACTATTATTTTAGCTCTAACCGGTCGCGCGATTCATTAAACGTTACGCATTTACAGAACGATTTTGGGTATAGTTTTTATCTCAGGGGCAAATCAAACCAGTTTGTAAAGAACGAGTTAAAGCTTGACCTGGGCCTTACGCACGACCTGTACGGCTACACCCAATTTGTAAGCGATACCACCATAGACCAATATGGCAGCAAATTACGCGGACCAGATAAAAAACAGGATGCTTCCTTTCAGAACATTACCATCAGGGGTAAGTTAAGCTACAGGTTTAGCGACAGGATCAATTTAGAGGCAACTATTAATCAAATAGCCGTCGGCCATAATTTTGGCGATTTTTTGTATGATGCAAAAGCCATACTAACAGGCGGCCGCAAGGCCGGCCAGATCATACTGAATGGCTATGTACAAAGCAGTTCGCCGTCGTTACAGGCCACCAGTTGGATAAGTAATCACTACATATTTAATAATTCATTCCATAACCAGAAAACTACCAGCGTCTCCTTTAATTATATCAACTACGCTTTACAGCTCGATTTAAAGGCCGAGTACTTTTTAATTACCGATTACCTGTATTACGCCGCGCAACCAAACGGTATTGACGCGCACCCGGTGCAGTTGGGCGGCAGCATTAATTTATTGAAAGTTAGCCTGGGTAAAAACTTAAGGTGGCGCAACCTGCATTTTGATAACTATATAGTTTACGAGAAAACAGATTACCAGTCTACCCTGCGCGTACCCGATGTTTATACCTACAGCAGTTTATATTACAATGCCTATTTATTTAAAGCGGTGCATTTATCTGCCGGGTTGGATGTGAGGTATAATACTACTTATGTGGCTCCATCATATGCGGTGGGCCTGGGCCAGTTTTATAACGGGAAAGATGTTACGTTTGCCTCTTACCCTGTGGGTACCGTATTTTTAAAAGGTACTATTAAACAAACCAACCTGTTTGTAGCGTACGATTATGCAAACCAGGGATTATTCAGCAACGGATTTTATACAGTAAACCGTTATCCGCAACAACAGGCTGCGCTTAAGTTTGGGGTAAGCTGGATGTTTTTTGAGTAGTTCGCCCCCCAGCCCCCTAAAGGGGGAGTTGATTGTAGCTTTATTAATAAAAATCCATGTCATTTTGATACGAGGAACGAGTGAAAATCTTTAATGCTGCCTTAGTTAAGGTTAAATCTTTTTTGATTCCCTTCTATTAACAACAGGTCTTATTCCTCCCCTTTAGGGGGTCGGGGGGCTACGTCTTCAACTTTTTTTTCTTAGCCGCCGGGAACAGCACATTATTCAGGATCAATCTATACCCCGGCGAGTTTGGGTGCAGGGCAAGATCTGTTGGTGGTTCGTTGGGATTGTACTGGTAGTTTTCGGGATCGTGGCCGCCATAAAATGTCCATTGGCCCTTGCCGTATTCGCCGTGGATATAACGCGCCTCGTTGGCCGATTTCAGTTCGCCCATTATAGTTACGGTTGATTTGATCTTACTTTTATTAAAAGCGGTAGCCAGGCCCATAAACCCCTTTATTACCCGTTCATGATCCTGCGTAAGCATGCTTGGCACTACGTCCCATTTTGCAGAGAAATCAAACAAGGTAAAGAAATCATCCTCCTGTTGGATATGCCGGCTGCCGCTTACATCAATATCGCTAAACCTGCCGCCACCACCACCGCCGCCCCGCCCAAAACCACGACCGCCGCCATCAAACATATTGTTGTTACCAATATTCACAGTAAAATTTTGGAAAGCAAAAGTTTGGCTAAAATCCAATTTCGATTGTGCACGCGGGTCGATCGGGTCGCCGTCATAGATCTCGTCAACAATATCTGTTTTAGCTGCTGATAAGGCTATATCAAAACTATCCGCGCCCGAACACATGGCTAATAAAAACCCGCCGCCCCCACAAAAATCACGAATGGTTTGCGCTACCGATAATTTCATTTTTGACACTTTAGCGAAATGGTACTTCGCGGCAAGCGCTTCCTGAATGGCTTTGGTTTGTAAAAACTTATCGCTATTACGGCCGCGGCCCTCTTTGCTGTACTGGCCGGTAAAATCTTCGTGATGCAGGTGCAGCCAGTCGTATTTGTTCAGGTCGCCTTTTAAAATTTCTTCGTCGTAGATCAGGTCGAACGGGATCTCGGCATATTTTAAAACCAGTATCACCGCGTCATCCTGCGGCTTAACACCTATCGTGGGCGAATACACCGCCATACGCGGCGCTTTTTGCAGTTTAACCAGGTCCATATTAACCGATGGATCATTTATCTGCGCAGTGATCTCGGCGACTTTAGCGTCTGATATCACCTCATAACTTACGCCGCGGATCTTACACTCGTCCTCGGTTTTTTTATTGTAGAGCATCATGAAACTGCCGCCACGGTAATTAAGCAGCCAGTCAACCTCGGCATCCTGTTTTAATACCCAAAAAGCAAGCCCGTACGATTTTAAGTGATCTTTTTGCAGCTCGTCCATAGGAATTAATATGGAAGCCGCTTTACCTATGATAGGTAAAAGGAGAAAGGCAAAAGGTAAAAGGTATTTCAGATTTCTCATCGTATAAAATAACCTATACACACCAGCAGCTTACAATTCGCTTAACAACTGCCTACTGCTACCGGCAACTGCCATTATCCTTATGTTTTCTGTTTCTTTTTCTTAGCGGCCGGAAACAGTACATTATTTAATATCAGCCTATAACCAGGCGAGTTTGGATGCAAATTCAGATCAGTTGGCGGGTCGCTTACCGCGTGCTGGTAATCTTCCGGATCGTGGCCACTATAAAACGTCCATTGCCCTTTGCCAAACTCACCGTGAATATAACGAACTTCATTAGCTGTTTTCATTTCGCCCATAATTGTTACACCGGGCTTAATAGTGTTTTTGTTAAACGCGGTAGTAAGGCCCATAAAACCCTTTATCACTTTGTCATGATTTTGGGTTAGCATGCTGGGCACCACATCCCATTTGGCCGAGAAATCAAACAGCGTAAAAAAATCTTCTGTCTTATCAACCATGCGGGTACTGGTAACATCTATATCGCTAAACTTATGCGTAAAGGGGTTAAGATCAAGGTTAAAATTCTGGAACGCGAAAGTCTGGGTAAAGTCCAGCTTGCTTTGCGCGTTGCGGTCGGCAGGGTCGCCGTCAAACATACTTTCGCAGATATCAGTATTTGCCGCTGCCAACGCCACATCAAAAGTTTCTGAGCCCGAGCACATGGCAAACAAAAATCCCCCGCCGGCAGTAAAATCGCGGATCCGCTGCGCTACGGCCAGCTTCATTTTTGATACTTTTTTAAAGCCCAGTTTGGCGGCCATCTCTTCCTGCGCCCTTTTATCATTAATGTACCATGGCTCATTGCTAAAGCCCGAGAAGAACTTGCTGTACTGCCCCGTAAAATCTTCGTGGTGCATGTGCAGCCAATCGTATTTAGGCAGGTCGCCGCGCATTACTTCCTCATCATACACCAGGTCGAACGGGATCTCGGCATATTTTAAAACAAGGGTAACGGCATCATCCCAGGGCAGTTTATTTTTTGGCGAGTAAACAGCAATGCGTGGCGCTTTTTGTAATTTAACCAGGTCCATATTAACCGATGGATCGCCAACCTGGGTAACTATTTCGTTAACCTTAGCATCAGCCAAAACCTCGTAACTAATGCCGCGGATATTACATTCGTCTTCTAATTTCTTATCGTATTTGGTCATGAAGCTGCCGCCGCGATAGTTGAGCAGCCAGTCAACCTCGCCCCCGTTTTTTAACACCCAAAACGCAATACCATAAGCTTTAAGGTGGTTTTTTTGTACTTCGTCCATCGGCATCAGTATTGATGCGGCCCGGTTAATTAAAGGTAGAAGCAGAAAGGCAAAAGCTAAAAGGTATTTTATGCGGAGACTCATGTTCAAATTTAACGAATAAATATTTAAGGTATTACATTCGGGCTGTGTCCTTAAAGATTTATTTGCGCATACATCAGTGACATGCCTCAGGGTCCTCTATCTAGAGATCCTGAGGGGACGCCAACATTTCAAATCGAAAATTTAATCATCAGAGGCGTAGCCTCGCCACATATTGTAGCAACGGGTTTCAACCCGTTGAACACATAACGCATTAAACAAAAGTGCCGTAGGTACGACGCATATTATATGGGCCATGCCTACGGCATTCTAATTATCTATCATTTAATTACAACGGGTTGAAACCCGTTGCTACAATATTGGTCGAGCCGATGGCTCTCATGTCTCCATTAGTAGCTACTAATGGTAATTTTTAAATCAGCATTTTCACCCTTACATCACGTAAATAAAGGCCCAACCACGCCAAAACGCCAAATACTAACGGGAAATAATAAGGTTGTTTAGCAAAAAGCATAACAACAATGGCCCCGCCCAAATAGCCGGTGAGCAATATTGCCCCTATAATAGCTGTACGGGGTAGGATATAGAGAATGGTACAGATCAATAAAATAATACCGACTGGTTGAACCAGGTCGGCCGATAAGCCCAGTTTGACTGTAGCGTCTACCGATATTGATGATTTTATCACCTTCATTCCGGCATCGAGCAATAAAAAAAGAATAACCAATGCGCTGATGATCCACCCGGTCCAAAATGCGCCTTTTGATGCTTGTTTAGTTTCCATTTTAGTTTGTTTTAAAGTTTAGTCAAATTTAGGGGCGTAAAAACATAAATTTAGCGTGTTAAAAGGACATAGTTAGGGTGTAGTTGCGACAAATATCATGTTTGAGATGAAAGGTAAAAGGCGAAAGGTAAAAGGTTTATCATCAAGCGTTATCAAACCTTTCTCCTTTTACCTTTCAGCTTTCTCCTTAAAAATATTACCTTTGCCAACCATTAAAAAAAAAAAATTGACAATGAGTAAAGCAATTATAAAAACTGAAAAAGGCGATATGACCGTAGAATTCTACGAAACAGATGCACCTAAAGCAGTAGCTAACTTTAAAAAATTAGCAAAAGAAGGATTTTACAACGGTATAGCTTTTCACCGTGTTATCCCTAACTTTATGGTACAGGGTGGTTGCCCTTTCTCTAAAGATCCTGCAACAGCTTACAAAGCTGGCAGCGGCGGACCAGGTTATAACATTGATTGCGAATTAACCGGCGAATTGCAATACCATGATCGTGGTGTTTTATCAATGGCTCATGCTGGCCGTAACACTGGTGGTTCACAATTTTTTATCTGCCATAGCCGCACCAACACTGCTCACTTAGACCGTAACCATACCTGCTTTGGTAAAGTTATAGAGAACGTTGACATAGTTGATGATATCCGCCAGGGCGATAAAATAACATCAATAGAAGTAATAGAAGATTAATTTACGTTGGACGTTATACGTAGTACGTTTTAAGTCAGACGTATAACGTAGAACGTATAACTTATAACATACTATATGAATTTAAGCGGAATTGTATCGGTTTCAGGTAAACCGGGTTTATGGAAAGCATTGGTACAAAACAAAACAGGTTTTGTATTAGAAAGCCTTGACGCGCAAAAAACCAAGCTGATAGCCAACCTGTCAACCGCTAAATTAGCGGCATTGGACGAGATCACCATTTTTGGTGATGACGAGGATATTAAATTAACAGGCGTATTTGAGCGCATGAAAACTGCTGCAAACGTACCTGATGCTAAAGCTGACGGCACCAAGCTAAGAAGTTTCTTCAGGGAAGTGGCCCCGGGCCATGACGAGGAGAAAGTTTATGCTTCTGATATGAAGAAGATCCTGAACTGGTTCAACATCCTTAAAGATATGCCGTTGTTTAGCGAAGAAGCTCCAAAAGCAGCCGAAGCCGGCGAAGGTGAAAAAGCTACGCCAAGTGTAAAGGCAGCTGACAAACCAAAACCGGTTGCTAAAAAGCCAACTGCTGCGCCAAAAGCTACAGCACCTAAAGTTAGTGCGCCAAAAAATCCGTCTAAGAAAGGATAGGTTGATGTGCAGATATGCAGATGCGTGAATGTGCAGATGCTTATCGCTTTACTATAAAAAAAGCCTTACTGGTTCAGTAAGGCTTTTTAATTTTATCTTTTTTCCATCTGCATATCCGCACATCCACTAACAATCCGGTTCATCGCACTTCTCATCCGCAAACTCGGGTTCGAAAGTACTGTGGTTTATATCCAGGTGTTGCAGGCGGTGTTTTAAGTCTTGTTTTATGCTGTCGAATAAATGCAGGTCAGCTGGTGCTATAACTAAGTGTGCTGTTAATGCGTTTTCTGTAGTGCTTAGCGCCCAAACGTGCATATGGTGAACATCAACCACCCCTTTTGCTTTTAAGAGTTCTGTTTTGATCTTAGTCAGATCCATATCTTTTGGTACGCCGTCCATTTCAAGGCGAAGGCTGTCTTTAAGCAGTCCCCAGGTACCACGCAATATTACTATACCTATAATTAAGCCTACTACGCTATCAATCCAATATAAATTGGTAAAATATATAACAAGGCCCGATATAACAACCCCTAACGATACGATAGCATCAACAGCCATGTGCAGGTAAGCGCCTTTTACGTTAAGGTCGGTATCTTTATCCTTTACAAAAAGATATGCCGTAAAAGCGTTTATAACTATGCCTATAGCCGCAACCCAAGCCATTGTACCGCCTGATACTACTTCGGGATTAATAAAACGTGTAATTGCTTCATAAATGATAATACCAACCGTAACCACCAATATAACGGCATTGAAGAACGATACCAGTATAGTAGACCGTTTATAACCGTACGTATACTGGCTGTTTGACCCTACTTTGGTCATTTTAAAAGCAAGCAACGCAAGCGCCAGGCTGGCAACGTCACTTAAATTATGGCCGGCATCTGTTAACAGGGATAATGACCCGGTTAGGATGCCCGCAACAAACTCTACAATAACAAAAGCCGAGTTTAGCACAATGCCCCATATAAAGGCGCTGTTTAAATGATCAAGCTTAGGTGGTTCGTGATGATGGTGGCCAAAGCCATGTGAGTGATCGTGTGCGTGTGAATGGTCGTGACCTGACATGGTGCAAAGTTAGGGTTTAGATTGGGGATTGCGAAATGGGGCGGCGATTACTCACCCGGTCTACGCTTCGCTGGACCACCCTCTCTTCGCCTTTGGCGGAAAGAGGGGTTATTTATTTGCGAACTTTTGCCCTCTTTCCCGCTTGCGGAAGAGAGAGCCGCGCTCGTAGAGTCGCGGGGTGAGTCAACGGCGCACGTTCAAACCAAACTTATTCATGATGATAAGGCTCACCCTTAATTATTGTATACGCTCTGTACAACTGCTCGGTAAAAAACAACCTTATCATCTGGTGCGAAAACGTCATCCGCGATAGCGACAGCTTATCATTTGCCCGCTCGTAAACCGATTGATCAAACCCGTATGGCCCGCCTACCACAAACACCAGGCTTGAAGTTGAGCTGATTGATTTTTTATCGATATAAGCCGCAAACTGTTTAGAGGTAAGCTCCATCCCTTTTTCATCCAACAGGATAACATGGTCTAACGGTGTGATCTTTTTCAGGATCAGCTCGGCTTCTTTGGTTTTTTGTTGCTGCTCGGTTAAGGCTTTGGTGTTCTTTAGCTCGGGCAGGTCAACCATTTCCAGTTTGGTATAATGCTTTAGCCGCTTTACATATTTATCAATGCCATCTTTTAAATAAGCATCCTCGGTTTTGCCAACGGTTAAGAAAGTTATCTTCATAAAACAACAAATAAACGGTTATTTAAAATATTAGTGCTTATTTTGACTGATTTTATTTAAAGGATGGAACAAGATATTTTAGATCATTATAATAACAACGCGCAGCTTGCCCGGCAAGAGGCCGCTAAATATAAAAAATTGGCAGATACCTACGCCCTGATGCGCCTGGGCATATTTGTGACCATGGTTGTTGGCATATACTTTGGGATAGTTGACGACGATTTTAGCATAGTGGCTATAACTTTTGTAGTGCTACTTTTTGCTTTTGCCTGGATGGTATCGCGCCAAAGTGGTTATGAGCGCCGGATGCGGTATTTTAACGACCTTACACTCATTAACGAAAACGAGATAGCCAGCATTGCCGCCCGCGGCAATTTGTACAACAACGGGGCCGATTTTGCTAACGAGAAGCATTTCTATACGTCCGACCTGGACATCTTCGGGAACATGTCATTGTTCCAGTTAATAAACCGGGCTGCTACCGGGCCGGGTATCGCCAAGCTGGCTGCCTGGCTAAGCGCACCTGCAAAAAAGGATGTGATCCTGGAGCGGCAGGCTGCAGTTAAAGAAATAGCCGGCAAGAACCAATGGAAGCTTGAGTTTCAAACTCATCTCCTGTTCGCCAATAAAACAGATAGCAACCAGCTTAATGGCTTATTTAGTTACCTGCATACGCCGTTGGATATTCCGGGCGAGGCTGCGCTTATCAAGTACATAAAGATCGCCCCTTATCTTTTATTGGCAGCTGTTATAGGCGGTTTCTTCTGGCCGATAGCAGAACTTGCCGCATTATTACTGGCCGCTGTCAACTTAATTATTGTTGCATCTAAAGGCAGTTATATCGCAAGGTCATCGGCTATTGCCGATAAGATAAGCAAAGTATTGGCAGGCTATTCGGTTGTGTTTGATAAGATAGAAAAAGAAGACTGGCAAGCAGCAAACAATAACGCCTTAACCCGTAAAATAAAGGAAAATCAAACCTCAAAAAATATAGCGGCTTTAGCTAAGCTGATTGATAAGCTGAGCTATAATTTAATTATGGTTGTTGGGTTTGTGTTGAACGTCTTTATGCTTTGGGCGCTGAAACAAACCATCGCTATTGAACAATGGAAACGCGATAACCACGAAAACCTGGAAGATGCATTTGATGTGATAGCCGAATTTGAAGCCCTTGCAAGCATAGCCGGACTTGAATTTAATTATCCGGAATGGAGCACCCCGCAAATTGAGGATGGCGAAGCTTATACGCTGGTGGCTCAAAACATCGCCCATCCGCTTATCAACAGTAAAAACCGGGTTACTAATGATTATGAGCTGACTGATACTTTTAAGATAGATATCATTACCGGATCTAACATGGCAGGCAAGAGTACCTTTTTGCGCACCATTGGTATTAATACTGTACTGGCACTTTGCGGCGCGCCTGTTTGTGCCGAAAGTATGAGGGTATCTGTCATCACAATGGTAAGCTATATGCGGATCAAAGATTCGCTTAACGAAAGTACCTCGACCTTTAAAGCCGAACTTGACCGCCTGCAAATGCTGCTGGCCGCGGTTGAGCAGGAATACAAGGTTTTCTTTTTAATTGACGAGATGCTGCGCGGCACCAACTCGGTAGATAAGTTCCTGGGATCGAAAGCTGTAATTGAGCAACTGATAGCCAAAAAAGGCGTGGGCATGGTAGCTACCCATGATTTAGAAATGGCTAAGCTGGAAAATGCTTACCCGGATTATGTACGCAATTACCATTTCGATATACAGGTATTTGATGGCGAAATGCTGTTTGATTATAAAATGAAAACCGGCGAGTGTAAAACGTTTAACGCTACGCTGTTGCTGAAGCAGATCGGGATAAATATAAATTGATAGTTGAAATGGAAAACTATTATTTATTAAGTGGTAAAAACTCACCTCAGGTACCCAGCGCCTCTGCTCCAAAAGCGACGAAATTAGACCATGAATTAATTCCGGAGTTAGATGGCAAAAACGAGATACCATTTGAACTCAATTTGGTCAAGCTTTCTGTAGGAAAGAATGGCCTTATTGAAAATGATACTTTAGCTATACTGAACGAGCTATGGTTGGATTACTTACCGAACAGTCTGGCATGGCCTTTAATGTCTGAGGGATTGAAAAACATTTTTAATGATTTTTTAACCGGTAATGAAGGAATTGATTGGCTAATTGCCAATGTAAACGGCGGAAATAAACGAAAAAAGTATTATGTCCCAAGATTTAACAAACAATTGGATGTCCTGGATATAGACAATACACTTTTTGTGGAGAATACCGATCATGTAATTCGCCCATGCTTTTCGTTGTCAAAAATTAAAAATTTAACAGTTTTTCATAAACCGACGAACGATGATTTATGTAAAATCACACCCGGATTATACATTAATGAAGCACTTAAAAAAGCAATCCAAAAAGAGAAATTAACGGGTATGGTTTTTTCAAAAACACGGGTTTCAATTTAAATTTATGCGTGTTAGTAATGATAGCGACATTGTAAAATATAAACGCCGTTATCATGAACCTGGTACACCAATCGGTGTTCGTCTGTTATTCGCCTGCTCCAGCATCCCGAATAGTTTCCTTTTAATGGTTCGAGTTTGCCAATGCCGGTGAATGGCGTGCGCAAACATTCTTTTATCAGGTCGTTTATTCTGCGTAAAACTTTTTTATCCGTTTGTTGCCAGTACAGGTAATCTTCCCAGGCTGCGGTTTGCCATTCAAGCTTCATTAATCTTCAATTAAATCGTGCGAGAAATGTTTACCGCTATTCATTTCATCAATAGCACCCTGCAGGCGTTTACGATTAGCTTCGCTTTTAACTAAATGCAATGTTTCCATCATTGAATTGTATTCATTCAGGTCCATCACAACCACATTTTTCCCTTTGCTGCGCGATACGATTACAATTTCGGCATCATCATTAACCTTATCCAAACTGCTGGCTAAATTTTTACGGAAATCGGTATAATTTAAAATATCCATAATTAAGTACTTAATTAAGTACAAATATAAATACTTATTTGTTCATTATACATCCATCACGCTTTTTTTTCAAATAAATTTGCGCAAGCAAATACTTGCATTTATATTTGCAAGCATATACTTGCATAATGATTCAGAGAAGAGATGTATTCCAGGCCATTGCCGATCCTACCCGCCGCCAGATAATAAATATGGTGGCCGGTCAACCGTTAAACGTAAACACCATAGCCGAAGGCTTTGAAATGAGCCGGCAGGCAATATCCCTTCACATTCAGATATTGGTTGAGTGCGAACTGCTTAAAATAAAGAAGCAGGGCCGCGAGCGCGTATGCGAGGCACAACTCGACCAGCTAAACGAAGTAACCGCCTGGCTTGACGGCTTCCGCAAGCATCATGAACAGAAATTGGACAACTTAGAAACATATTTAGATAAACTTAAAGCAGAACGCAATCATGGAAAGCAACACTAAAGACCGTGAATTAATCATTACCCGAACACTAAACGCACCTATAGACCTTGTATGGGAGGTTTGGACCAAACCCGAACATATCGCTAACTGGTGGGGCCCCAATGGCTTTACCAATACCATAAGCACAATGGATGTAGTGCCGGGCGGCCAATGGAACTTAGTGATGCATGGCCCCGACGGAACAGACTACGTTAATAAAAGCACATTTAAAGAAGTTATCAAATTTAAAAGAATAAGCTACGAGCACTTTAACCCGCATTTTACAGCCACCATTGACTTTGAGGCGCAGGGCGATAAAACGCATCTTACATGGCACATGCTGTTTGATTCGGAAGAGATCCTTAAAGCAGTAGCGGTAGCACACAAAGTGTCTGAAGGCTTGAAACAAAACGTAGAAAAACTAAGCATGTACTTAGCCAATCAATTAAATAAATAACAATGATCATTAACCTACGTGCCCTGCTTGCTACTTTAGTGTTATTCATAACATTGCAGGCAGTTGCACAAAAACCAGTAAATAAAATGCAAACATTAGTAACATCAGGCCATGCCGCTGTAAACGGCATCAGCATGTATTATGAGATCCATGGCAAAGGCGATATGCCGTTAGTATTGATCCACGGCGGCGGCTCGACCATCGAAGTAACTTTTGGCAACATCCTGCCCTATTTTGCTGCCAATAACAAAATTATTGCTGTCGAGCTACAGGCACATGGCCGCACCAGCGACCGCAATTCGCCGGAGTCTTTCGAGCAGGACGCCGATGACGTGGCTACACTGCTAAAACACTTGAATATAACTAAGGCCAATATCATGGGTTTTAGTAACGGCGGTACAACCACCCTGCAAATCGCTATAAGGCACCCACAATTGGTTAATAAAATAGTTGTTATAGCGGGCAGCTATAAAAGAGATGGTTTTATAGATGGCTTTTTTGATTTCATGCCGAAGGCTACCATCGACAATATGCCGCAGCCATTAAAAGATGCCTTTTTAAAAGTAACACCCAGTCAGGCAGGGCTGCTTACCATGTTTAATAAAGACAAGCAACGGATGATAGATTTTAAGGATATCAGCGACACCGACATCAGCAATATAAAAAAACCAGCAATGTTTATTGTAGCCGATAAGGATGTGATCACCGTGCCGCATACTATGGCAATGGCCAAATTGGTTAGCGGTGCCGAATTAATGGTACTACCCGGCATACATGGCGAAGCATTAGGTGAAACAACGACCTACAAAACAGGCAGCAAAGCCCCACAGGCAACCGCTATTTTGGTTGATGAGTTTTTGAAGAGATAATTAACTTAACTGTCGACAGAACTTTTGGCTTAAACGCCCCTTTTTTTGTCGCGGATCGCCCTCACCGTTATGGAGGCGGTATTTTATCTTTGATCTTAGACAAACCAGGCCAGAAAAATCAGAAGCAAAAAAAATTAACAAACCACAGACAACAATAAAAAGACAGAACTATATGAGAAAAATAATTTCATTTATGCATATATCTCTTGACGGTTTTGTAGCAGGACCGAACGGCGAAATGGACTGGATTAAAGTTGATGAAGAAGTTTTTGACTATGTGGGTACGCGGATAAGCGAAGGCGACACTGCATTATATGGACGGGTAACTTACCAGTTGATGGAAGGTTATTGGCCCACAGCGGGAGACAAGCCGGGGGCGAGCAAGCACAATATTGAACATTCAAAGTGGTATAACAACGTTCACAAAGTTGTTTTATCAAAAACACTGAAAGACATGGACCTGACTAACACGACAATTATTAGCGACAACCTTTCGGACAGGATAAATGAAATAAAACAGCAGCCGGGTAATGAGATCCTGCTTTTTGGCAGCCCTACAGCAACACATTCACTTATCCAACAAAACCTGGTTGACGGCTACTGGCTATTTGTTAATCCTGTTATTCTTGGGCAGGGCATCCCGTTGTTTACAGACATCAAAGACAAAATAAAACTAAATCTATCGCCCGCTACCCGGCAATTTGCCTGCGGGGTTACTGAACTGAATTACACAGTGGACAGAGGATAACAAACCACGATTTTGTCAAACAAAAAAGGCGATGCGTAATTAACGCATCGCCTTTTTCTTTATAATGATTTACTAACTTATTGCTTGCCCGGTGCGCCGCCGCCACCCATGCCGCCTTGATCGCCGCCCTGGATAACGTCATCATTATTTACACCTTTTTTCTTCTGGTTAGGGTTGGTCGGGCCAAAGTTCATTTTACCGAAGCTATAGCTAAACGTTATACCAAAAGACTGGAATGGAACCGATGTATGCGAAGTTGTTTTGAAAGTACTGCTTGATACATTCTGATCGAATGATTTATTAGCCGCGAATGGCTGGATGGTATTGAAGCCAATTGATGCTTTCTTATCAGCAAATTGTTTCTTTAAACCAAAGCCGTAAATTCCAAATGCCGGGCTTGTACCTTGTATAGTTCTGCGTGCCGAGTTAGCAAAGCCAAACCCTTCCATAACCAAATTCTTTGGTAAATTAAGTTGCAAGCTACCCATAGCGGTTGACATCAGACTGGTTTTTAACGCATCGGGGTTGATATAAGAAAGATATTGAGCGTAAACCGTCGGGTTATACGTAAACACATTCACACTACCGCGGATGGTTAAGATCTTGATAGGATTTATCGACCCAAAAAAACTTGCACCAAACGAATTATTAACAGCTACGTTTTGAGTTATACCACGGGTACCCTGTATAGTTTGCCCGTTAATGGTTTCTCTTATCGTCGAGTTGATGCTTTCTATCATGTTATCGGTCTTTTTATAATAAACCGAGAAGTTTACTACTGATGATTTGATAAATGCATTATAATTTAATTCGAAAGTTTGAGAAGTTTCCGGCGACAAGTTAGGGTTACCAACAGTTTGGCTTTGTGCCTGGCTACGGTTAATAAACGGATTTAATACCTGTAAGCTTGGGCGCTGGATGCGTTTGCTATAAGAGGCTTTAATTGTATTTGCACCAAAAACCTTTTGAACTGTTAAGCTCGGTATATAAGTGTTATAATTAGCCGTAAACGGTGTTAACACCTGGTAATTTGCCGAGCTTGGGTTGTTGTATGGGTTTTGAGGATCACCAGTTATAGCGGTATTTTCAAAACGTCCGCCTACTAAAACAGCGTAGCTTTTAGGCAGGGTAAAAGTTAATACCGAGTAGCCTGCGTATACATTTTGAGTATAACCATACAAGTTTGAGTTAACATTATCAAAAATAGCATTGTTACCGTTTGCATCAGTATTGTAGATATTGTAAATACTGTTTATACGGCGCTGAATAGTTTTACCGCCTGCTTCTAATTTTAACAATTTGCTTATCGGCAAAACGTAATCAAGCTGTGCGGTATACTCATTATTCTTACCATCGTTGTTGCCTTTTTGGCTTGGGTTGGTAGAACTGTATAAGTTTAAATAATCAGTTTTAATAGTGCTATGGCTCCACTGGCCCGAAATGGTTATTTCATGGCCTGCTTTCGGGAACTTGTGGGTATAGTCAACATTCCAGTCAAAACCCTGGAATTTATTTTTGTTCATATTGCTGCTGGTATAAACACCAGAGTTTGCAGCATTCAAATTATCAGTACGTGTGTTGGTTCCGTTACCGGTAAAGTCAAACTTACCGTCGGTTATCCTTATGGTACTGTTAAGGCTGTTAAAAGCGTTAAACTCATAACCTGCGGTTACAGATCCCATTAAACCATGCCTTCTCATTTCGCTGGCGTTTTTGTTAACGTTATGTACATCAACAGCAGGCGATGTAGCAGTAGCTGCCGATTTTGCAACCTGGTCAACATCTGTATGCGTAGTTTGCGGCCAGGTAGAGTTTCCACCTACGTTTGCCGACAGTGTGAACCTGTTTCTATTATAGTTAAAGTTGGCATTACCGTTATTTTGACGGGTACCCACACCACCGCTGATAGATCCGCTTACACCTGATGTGCTTTTGGTTTTGGTGATGATGTTAATAATACCGCCTGATCCTTCTGCATCATATTTAGCAGATGGCGAAGTAATAACCTCTACACTTTTGATCTGATCTGCAGGAATGGTCTTTAGCAAATCAGACACACTTGCAGCTGCAGCACCTGATGGTTTACCGTTGATCAAAACCTTAACGTTCTGGTCGCCACGTAAAGCAACATTACCATTCATATCAAGCGATACCAATGGCACTTTTTGTAAAACGTCTGTAGCGTTACCACCTGCGGCGGTGACATCTTTTTCGGCGTTGTAAACCAGTTTGTCTATCTTGTTTTCAACCATGGCGGCTACGCCGGTTACAACAACTTCATTTAATTTATTTGTGGCCGGCGCGATGTAGATAGTACCCGCGTTTTTATCAGGTTTAGAGTCGGTAGTTATAATACCGGTAACCATTTTGGTAGGGTACCCTATAAAAGAGATCCCTAACTTATATTGGCCGGGTTTAACATTATCAATCCTGAAGTTCCCTTTTTCGTCGGTAACAACACCGTTTATCGGCGAATTACCTGTAGCACGATATATAGCCACGGTAGCGTAGTCTAAAGGTTTTTTTGTAAGCGAGTCGATAACAGTTCCTGATACCTTACCTACGGTGGCTGAACCACCGCCAACGCCAAACTGGGCCTTAGCTGCGGTAACAGAAAAAATTATTACTAATAGTAGAATTATACGTTTCATTTTAACATTTTTTGTAATTAGAGGCGAAATTACTTCAAATGTTACAACCGCACGGCACTATTAATACAATTTAGAACAATTATGTTGTAAGTGTTACACTAACTGGCTGATAAACAATTCCATTTAAAACTGAAGCGCTTTAATTCCCGCTCCACGGGCTACTGGATGAACATAAGTTTTAATGAAAACCCCGTAGGGGTTTAAGGTCGGTAGAAAGAAAGAATTAAGTGAATAATATGTGCCGTAGGTACATTACTTATACGCTATTAAGCCGACAAATCTTTGTGCTAAAAATCTATTTGTTAAGTTTCGCACCTACGGAGCGAAAAATGAATCTAAAACTATTTTTTCTACCGACCTTTTGCTCCTAACGGAGCAACTTTTATAAATTTTCGAGTACTTTAAAGATGTGTCCCTGCACCCGTTGGGAGGGAATCTCACAGGCATTGCTTTTTTAAAAGATCACACCACCATATTCACAATCCTGCCTTTAACCACAATTACCTTTTTAGGCTGTTTGCCATCCAGGTATCGCTGTACATCGGTGTTGGCTAAAACAAATTCTTCTATCTCTTTAGGCTCAAGGCTTAGTGAAACATTCAGGTTCATTTTAGTTTTACCGTTGATGGATATCGGGTAAGCAAATTCATCCTCGACCAAATAGGCAGGGTTAAATTTAGGATACGGCGCGTACGATAAAGTACCGGGTTGGTTACCCAGCATCACCCAAAGTTCCTCGCAGATATGCGGGGCGTATGATGATAGCACGACCACCAAATCCTGCAATATCGCGCGGTTATTGCATTTAAGGTCGGTTAATTCATTTATAGCGATCATGAAGCTGGATACCGAAGTATTGAACGAGAATCGCTCGATATCTTCCTCAACCTTACGAATGATCTTATGCAATGATTTTAATTCGGCTTTGGTAGGTTCTGCGCCTGACACGGTAAACTCCCAGGCCTCGTTATGGAACAATCGCCAAAACTTACGCAGGAATTTAAACACCCCCTCAATACCATTGGTATTCCACGGTTTACTTTGCTCTAACGGACCAAGGAACATTTCGTACATACGCAAAGTATCGGCGCCGTAACGGGCAATCAGGTCATCCGGGTTAACAACGTTGAATTTAGATTTCGACATCTTTTCAACTTCAACACCACAAATGTAAGCCCCCTCCCGGCCTCCCCCGGTTGGGGAGGAGATAGAACCGTCCTCCAATACAAATACTGCATCTTTATACTCGGCTCTTGACTCTCTGAATTTTTTAATATCAAGTATGTCATTGTTAACGATATTAACATCGACATGTAGTTCACTTACATAGGCTAATTGCTTTGATTCCGGAACTAAAGTTTGTGTTACTTCCCATACAAAAGGAATGTTCCATTGTCTTAATAATTCTTGCTCTCCGGTAAATAAATCAGCCTTTTTCCAAGCTTCGTATTTTGATTTGGATAAATAATAACTCGTCACTTCACCATCATTTACCAAATTCAAACGATATACAAAGTTAGACCGCCCCTGTATCATTCCCTGGTTAATCAATTTCTTAAACGGCTCTTCCTCAATTACAAGGTCTATGTCCTTTAAAAACTTGTTCCAGAAACGGCTGTATAGCAAATGGCCGGTGGCATGCTCGCTGCCGCCAATGTATAAGTCAACATCCTTCCAATATTCAATAGCTTCTTTTGATGCAAACGCTTTATCATTATGCGCGTCCATATAGCGGTACCAGTAAAAGCTTGATCCTGCCCAACCCGGCATGGTGCTAAGCTCGTAGTCCCCGTCCGGGTGCTTCCAGCCTTCAGCCCTCGCCAATGGCGGTTCACCGCTTTCGGTTGGCAGATATTTATCAACTTCGGGCAATAGCAACGGCAAGTCGCTTTCGCTGATCAGGTGTGGTAACCCATCTTTAAAATAAACCGGTACCGGTTCGCCCCAATAACGCTGGCGGCCAAAAATAGCATCGCGCATTCTGAAGTTTATTTTGGCTTTACCTAAACCTAACTCTTCCAGTTTAGCTATAATAGCGGCAGTTGCAGCTTTATAATCCAAACCGTTGGCAAAATCAGAGTTAATGTATTTACCTTCCTTGGTTGGGTCGGCTTCGGTTTCAATATTTTGTATGTCGATGATAGGTACTATCGGCAAATTAAAGTGCTTGGCAAACAGGTAATCGCGCTGGTCGCCGCTTGGTACGGCCATAACCGCGCCTGTGCCATAGCCGGCTAACACATAATCAGCAATCCAGATCTGTACCTTCTCGCCATTTAGCGGGTTAACAACAAAGCTGCCCGTAAATGCGCCCGATACCGTTTTGGCATCAGCCATCCTGTCCAGCTCAGATTTCTTTTTAGTTTGAGCGATGTAGGCGTCTATCTCTGCTTTTTGCGCAGGCGTGGTCAGTTCGGCCACTAACTCATGCTCGGGAGCGATCACCAAAAACGTAACACCAAAAATAGTATCAACACGGGTGGTAAAAACCTCGATGTAGTTTTGAGTAGTGGGTTTTGAGTTTTGAGTATCAAGAGGAAATCTTACGCTGGCGCCGGTACTTTTACCAATCCAGTTGCGCTGCATTTCTTTCAACGGTTCGGGCCAGTCTATTTTATCCAGTCCCTGCAATAAACGCTCGGCATAGGCGGTGATGCGCATACTCCACTGCATCATTTTCTTTTGCTCAACGGGGTAGCCGCCACGCTCGCTAAAGCCGTCTTTTACTTCGTCGTTAGCCAGTACGGTACCTAAGGCGGCGCACCAGTTTACGGTGCTTTCGCGCAGGTAAGTCAAACGATATTTTAATAGTTCTTGTTGTTGTTCGTTCGCGCTTTTAGCTTTCCATTCATCAGCAGTAAAGGTTTCTGCTTCTTCATCACAAACCGCGTTTACACCAGCTGACCCATTTTTTTCAAAATGTTCCACAAGTTTGGCTATCGATTGCGCCTTATCAGCATCCTTATTATACCAGCTGTTAAACAGCTGCATAAAGATCCACTGGGTCCACTTATAATAATCGGGCGAGCTGGTGCGTACTTCGCGGCTCCAGTCGAACGAGAAACCTATCTGGTCTAACTGTCGGCGGTAGGTAGCGATATTGTCAGCCGTAGTAACGGCGGGGTGCTGACCGGTTTGTATCGCGTATTGCTCGGCCGGCAAGCCAAAGCTATCGTATCCCATAGGGTGCAACACGTTAAAGCCTTTTAAGCGTTTGTAGCGTGCAAAAATATCAGAAGCAATATAGCCCAGCGGATGGCCCACATGCAGCCCCGCACCCGATGGATAAGGGAACATATCCAGCACATAATACTTGGGTTTGGTGGATTTATCTTCGGCCTTAAAAGTTTGGTTATCTGCCCAAAATTGTTGCCACTTTTGCTCTATATCTTTAAATTGATAGTCCATTATTTAACGCTATGGTATTTTGAACCGCGAAATTAACAAAATCCCTATGAATTTAGTAGGTAATTATTTATAAGATAGCGTGCGTGTTGTGAGCATACATTAATATTTCTTCACTGTAATAAATATTAATCAGCCTAAATACATACCAATAAGTAAGTATTTAAATATTTTCAAGACGATAATTCAAAAACTTAATTTACTTTCGTCTAACCTAACAATCCACAATTATGAAAAAAATCTTTACCACACTTTGCCTTGTAATGGGCATTTACTCATTAACCCAGGCTCAATCTAAAAAAACAATGGAATTTGGCGTTAGTGGCGGCATTAATGCCTCTTACGTAATATCAAGCCAGCAAAACAGCGTCAGCCCGGGCCTTATCTGGTCACCAAATTTTGCCGTATCAGCCGAACGTGCGATTAGTGATCAATGGGGTATAAAAGCTAAAGTTATTTATGATCCGAAAGGGTGGGGAGACGGCTTTTATACAACAGGCAGCAAAACTGTTACCGGTGTTTATTATTCGATAAATTATATAACCATACCAATTGCCGCTACTGTACATTTTGGAAGTGAAAACAACTGGTATGCCAACGTAGGGCCTTATGTAGGCTTTTTATTAAGCGCGAAAGAAAATTATGCCAACACCGATTTAAAAAGCAGTTTTAACAGCACGGATATAGGTGCTGCCGGCGGATTAGGCATACAGTTCCCGCTTAACAACAAGTTAAAAATATTTTTTGAGTATGAAGGGCAGCTTGGCTTCTCAAACATATTAGTAAACTTAACAAGTTATAGCGATGGTGCTCAAAACTTCAGATCAGCCTTTAACTTAGGTTTGAAATTTTAACAGATACGACGGCAACAACAGACTTTTTAGCTTTCAAATAAAGTAAAGCTAAAAAGTATGTAACAATAAATGGCGTACCTTCGTCTCAGTTAAAAAAAAATCTATGAAAAAAATCCTTACTACACTCGTTATTATGCTGGGTGTATATTCATTAGCACAAGCTCAAAACGGTAAAACCGAATTTGGTGTTGGCATTGGTTATAACTCTTCGTATGTATCTGCGGGTAACTCTTACCAAAATACAGATGCCATTGGAGGTTTTAATGTTGCCGTTTCGGTAGATCATTACTTCTCTGACGCCTGGAGCGTAAAAATCAAACCAACTTACGACCAAAAAGGTTGGGCCAATGGCTTTTTAGACCTCGGTACCAAACAAATTGACAATGTTGATTTTAAGCTGACTTACATTACTGTACCTATAACTGCTAACTGGCATTTTGGGCGCACCAGGAACTGGTATCTTGATTTTGGGCCATATGTTGGTTTCCTTACATCAGCTACCGAAAGTTATACCGGCAGCGATATGAAAAGCTCTTTTAGCAGCACAGATGGCGGACTTGCATTAGGCATTGGTGTAAAAATACCTGTGTCAGACAAGCTGAAATTATATTTTGAGTACGACGGGCAAGGCGGCGTTGTAAATGTCTTCCAAAGCGGTTCTACTGTGCTAAACACCCGTGGCGCCATTAACGTTGGCATAAACTTTTAAGGAGTAATTTGCTCTATAAAAGGCTTACAGGGTTAACACTTTGTAAGCCTTTTTCTTTATGCCTGCTTTTGCATTTTTAAAATGCCTAAAACTTCACCATCGGGCAACGCGGCGTCTACCCGTTTAACAGGCAAATAACCCAATGCGGTGTAAAGCGGTACACCGGGTAGGGTTGCACCCAATTCAAAGCAGGTAAAGCCGTTGTCGCGGGCCGCGGTTTCGCAAACATTAATAATATGTTTGCCTATCCCCTGCCTGGCATGATCAGGATGTACAAAAAATGCTCTTATCCGTGCTGCGTCCGTCGCAGGGTCAAGTAATGGGTCGACTATGTTTTTATGCTGATCGCCGCCGTATAAGGTATTGCGTTTGCTCCAGCCGCCACAGCCAACAAATTGATCATCCTTCTCAATAACATAATAAGTACCATCGGTTATCAGCTGGCTGTCTACCCCAAAAATGTATTTAAGCGCGCTTTCAATTTGTTGCGGGGTATAATAATCGGTGCTTAATCCCCTAACTGATAGTGCGATCAACTCCATCAGTTTTGGCACATCATCAAAAGCTGCCAGCCTGGTTATTAATTTCATTCGTTATTCGGTCAGGATATCCAAACAGTTTTTACTTAGGGCAGAGAGCCTGCCATTCAGCGATTTAAGCCCGGCATCGTCCTTTATGTTTTTGTAAAGCGATTTTATAAGCGTTAAAGTTTCGTCGCTTGGGTCGCAGGCCTGGGCTTTTTCTAAATGCGGTAGGGCCTTAAGTACCGCCTTTTTATAATCCTGCATTAATTTATCATTGGCAGTCTTATCCTTTGTTGCCTGTAGCTTTTTATTCAATTCATCGGCAGGCATTAAATAGATATAGCCCAGCGCACGATGTACCACATAGTAGTTAGGTGTGGCTTTAGCTACCGTTTCGTAATATGGGATAGCTTTGTCAAATTGCCTATTATCCTCATAAGCTTTAGCTAAAGCATTATAAAAATAGATGCGGGTCTTAGCCGGGAGTTTATCCACGTTAACTAAAATTTGCTGGCCCAGCGTTAACGTTTTTGACAGGTTGTTATGCGACCGCGCATCGTTAAAATCAAGGAATTTATCATAAACCTGGTCGGCGGTTTGTGCTTTGGCCATAGCGCAAAAGCAGAGGATAAATAGTAGGATTATTGTTTTTTTAGGCATGGGGTAAAGATAAATGTATCGGTGCAGACTTACGAAGTTTGTCTAAGCAATTAACTTCTTATCTGCCGGGATATTATTTGCATCCCACAATATCTTTCCCACCCGGTCAATATGATCTAACAATTCCGGGTTTGCTATATGGTTATAAATAGAGAGATCAAATTTATAAGGGAGTAACAGATCGTCCAAATTTAATATGATACGGCTCAATAATTTCAGATCGATATTATTACCTTTTAAGGCGATGTCGATATCGGATGATGGTTTAAAATTCCCTTTTGCCCTCGAACCATAAAGCACAGCTTTTTCAACGGCAGGATATTGTCCGAGTACATTATATATTTTGGAGACTATATTTTCTGATAATCCGTATTGCATTGTTATATAAGCTTGCCCTGGCTTCCTGGCATTAAATTTTCAAGTTTAACTTCAAGTGCTTTAAATAAAGCAAAATAAGTATTAACAACTGCACTGGCAATTTCGTCGGCAGTTTCTTTATTATAAGAATGCGATGTCAAATTTCGGCTTACCAGCATATTCATCCATTCTTCTCCATCGCTAATCAAATTTATTTTAAAAGCTTCTCTAATGGTATCTCTTGAGCCGGCTACATCTAAAATTCCCTGGTAATCCAAATAATCTTTCATGGTATTCCATGCCAGTTCATAAGTATACTCAAAAGCTTTTATTAACCCTTGTTCCTCTAATTCAGACAATTCGCCTTTCAGAATAAATTTCTCTAATTGCCCTAAAGCTTTGCGGTAATTTGCAAACCTTTGTAGCCAGCGCATATCTTCTGTTGAAGCCATATAATTAATAATACCTAAACAAAGATAAGATAATTAATAATTTAAGATTAGTCTTTCCATTTCTCTTCCCAAATTCCCTACAAAAAACTATCTTTGCCCATGCAAGAAAAAATCCTCATTCTTGACTTTGGCTCGCAGTTTACACAACTCATCGCGCGCCGGGTTAGGGAACTCAACATTTACTGCGAGATCCATCCGTTCAACAAAATCCCAGAAATTGACAGCACTGTAAAAGGAATTATCCTTTCGGGCAGCCCTTATTCGGTTCGCCAGGAAGATGCCCTGCATTTTGATTTCCTGAAATTTCATGGTAAGCTGCCTATCCTGGCCGTTTGTTATGGCGCACAATATTTGGCTCATTTTCATGGCGGCGAGGTTTTACCTTCAAGCACACGCGAGTATGGCCGTGCCAACTTAACGTACATCAATTTAACCAACCCGTTGTTTAAAAACATCCCGGTAGGTTCGCAAACGTGGATGTCGCATGCCGATACCATTGCCCGCATAGCAGATCATTTTGAAATAATTGCCAGTACAGATAGCGTTAAAATAGCCGCTTATCAAATAACAGGCACCCAGACCTACGGCATCCAGTTCCATCCGGAGGTTACACATAGTACAGACGGCAAGCAGCTGCTGCAAAACTTTTTGGTTGATATCTGCGGATGCAGCCAGGACTGGACAGCCGACTCGTTTGCTGAAACCTCTGTTGCCGCGCTTAAAGAAAAATTGGGCGACGATAAAGTAGTATTAGGCTTATCAGGCGGTGTTGATTCATCGGTAGCGGCAGTGTTGCTGCACCATGCTATCGGCAAAAACCTGTATTGCATATTTGTTGATAATGGATTGTTGCGTAAAGACGAATACCAATCGGTATTAGATTCATACCAGCATATGGGCCTTAACGTACGTGGCATTGATGCCAAACAACGTTTTTATGATGCCTTAAAAGGCCTGTCAGACCCTGAAGCAAAACGTAAAGCCATAGGCCGCGTATTCATTGAAGTATTTGATGATGCCGCGCACGAGGTGCAGGATGTAAAATGGTTGGGACAAGGCACCATCTACCCCGACGTCATCGAGTCGGTATCAGTTAAAGGGCCATCGGCTACCATTAAATCACACCATAACGTAGGCGGCTTGCCCGACTTTATGAAATTGAAGGTGGTTGAGCCATTAAATACTTTATTTAAAGACGAAGTGCGCCGTGTTGGCAAAGCTTTAGGTATCGATCAAAATATATTAGGGCGCCACCCTTTCCCGGGTCCGGGCTTGGCTATCAGGATCTTAGGCGAGGTTACGCCGGAAAAAGTTGCTATATTACAAGAGGCCGATGCGATTTATATCAACAATTTGCGCAGTGCAGGTGTTTATGATAAAGTTTGGCAGGCCGGCACCATATTTTTACCGGTGCAATCGGTAGGTGTTATGGGCGATGAGCGTACTTACGAAAACGTGGTTTGCTTACGCGCTGTAGAATCAGTTGATGGGATGACGGCAGACTGGTGCCATTTACCATACGAGTTGTTGGCCAAGATATCAAACGAGATCATTAATAATGTAAAAGGGATTAACCGGGTAGTATATGATATCAGTTCGAAACCGCCTGCCACAATTGAGTGGGAATAAGCGGTTAATAGTTTTAGGGATTGCCTTATTAGTTGCTGCCTGTTCGCCCAAAGTGCGGCCGGTAGTGGCTCCCCCTAAACCCGAACCTGAGAAACCTGTTGTTAAAGTAGAACCCAAACCAAAGCCGGTGCCGGCAAGGCAATCAACCATTGCTATGCTGCTGCCTTTTGCTTTGGACCACTTAAACCCCGGCTCCAACTATACCGAGATCAGCTTAAAACAAGCCAATATTGCGCTGGATTATTACCAGGGTTTTAAACTGGCGCTTGATTCGTTAACCGCGTTAGGTTACAATTATAAGCTACAGGTGTATGACACCAAGGGCCAGGCCTCACAAGCCCATGCGCTGGCCTATAACCCACAAATTCGCGCGAGCGACCTGATAGTGGGCCCGATATTCCCGGATGACCTGAAGGCGTTTACAAGCGTTTTGGCGGGTGCACGCAAACCTATTGTGTCGCCGTTGGCTCCTGCGGCGCCGGCAACCATCGGCAATCAAAATTTGGTTACGGTTATTCCGCCTTTAGAGTATCATGCCTGGGCCACGGCTAAGTACATCACTCAGCGATTAAACACCCGTAAAGTGTTTGTTTTAAAATCGGGTTACTCAGAAGATAACGATTACATCACTCCCTTTAAAAATACTATAGACAGCTTAAGCAAGGGGCGCACGCAGGTTATACAAACCACTATTGTTAGGGGGCGTTTAAATTTGATTGAAAGCCAGTTTACTACAGATAGCCCCAACATTATATTAATGCCATCAACCAACCAGGCGTTTTTAACCGTTACCATGCGCACGCTGGATTCGCTGGCGAAAAAATATCCTATCATTTTATTTGGGCACCCAAGCTGGGAAAAGTTCAGCTTTTTACACGGCGACGTTTTGCAGCGTTTACGCACACACATTACATCGGCAGATGTGGTTAATTATAAAGCGGCAGCTACAATTAATTTCCAACGTATTTACCGTAAAAATTACCATATTGACCCCAGCGAATATGCCTTTAAAGGATTTGATGAAGGCATGTATTTTGGCAGGCTGTTAGGCGCTAATAATGGTGATGTGAAAAATTTAACCGCGAACGATTTTAACGGTATTAATAATGATTTCCATTTCATAAAAAAACCCGGCGTTGGCTTTATTAATACCCATGTGAATATTATGGATTACCGCTATTACGAATTGAGAAAGGTAGAATGAAGGCGATAAACCAGCTTAAAACATTTCAGCGCATATTAGGCGAGTACCCTGCCGAAACACCTTTAGGAAAATTTTTGCCGGGCTTCTATCGCCAAAATAAACAAATGGGCTCGAGCGACCGGCGCGTGGCCAACCGGTTAATGTATAATTACTTCAGGTTAGGCAAAGCGCTTTGGAACACCCCTACCGAGGACCGTTTGATGGTTGCGGAGTTTTTGTGCAACACCCAGGTAAACTCTTTTCTGCAACATTTTAAACCCGACTGGGCGGCTTGTGTTGCCTTTACCATTGATGAAAAAATAGACCTGGTTACCAAAACCTACCCCGACTTTAAGTTGGAGGACGTTTTCCCGTGGATTAGCCAGGCCTCACCGGATATTGATAAGCAGGCTTTCCTTAAATCATTTTTTGTACAGCCCGACCTGTTTATCCACGTACATAACGGCTATGACCATTTGGTTAAGGCCGAACTGGTAAAAGCTGCAATAGCATTTAAAGATGAAGGTAACGGCTGCATCTCGCTGCCAAACGGTACGCGGTTAGAGGCCATCTTCCCTACTCAGCATTGGTTCGAGGTGCAGGACTATTCATCGCAGCAAACAGCCAATTACTTTAAACCCAATAAATGGGATGCCTGGTGGGATGCCTGCGCAGCAAGCGGCGGCAAGTCGCTGTTATTGCATGAGTTGGAGCCGAATATAAAACTGGTGGTGTCAGATATCCGCGAATCAATATTAGCTAATTTGGACGAGCGTTTCCGCTCCGCGGGATTAATGAAGTATCAAAAGAAACAGCTTGATCTCACCCAAAATATCGACCAAACCCTGCACGATTACGAGTTTGACGGGATCATCCTTGATGCGCCCTGCAGCGGATCAGGCACCTGGGGCCGTACGCCCGAAATGATAAGCCAATTTGAACCGCAGAAGATAGAATTCTTTCAGCGCCTACAAAAAACCATAGCCGCCAACGTTATCAAATTCTTAAAGCCCGGCAAACCATTGATCTACATTACCTGCTCGGCTTTTAAAGCAGAGAATGAGGATGTGGTTGATTATTTGGTTAAAGAATGCGGTTTAAAGCTGGAAGAAGTTAAAGTGCTGACGGGCTACGGGCATAAGGCAGATAGCATGTTTGTGGCGAGATTGAGCAGATAACCCAACAAACACTTATTATCATTACCTCACCAACGTAACATACCCATTTTTTTGCAGCGATCTGCCTTCGTTATTTATGTACGTTGCTATCCAATAATAAACCCCTACCGGCGCAGGCTTGCCGTTATAGGTTCCATCCCACCCGATATGTGAATTTCCGGAGGTAAAAATAAGCGCACCATACCTGGTGTATAGCTTGAATTTAAAATCATCTGCCCTGGCTTTTTGGTTAGGTGCAAACAAGTCATTTATGCCATCGCCGTTGGGGGTAAAAGTATTGGGGAAGAAAAGATCTTCGCACCCTTCTTTTTTCAAATTAATCGTGTAGTTGTCCAACAAACAGCCGTCGGGTTTTATAACCGTAAAATCATAGTTGCCCTCCTCCAACTCAAAATCATGATCAAAAGGATAGGCTACACTGTTAAATTTTATTTTATAGAGCGTGCTATTGCTGTTAATACCCAAGCTAAATTTTATATGGCCTTTTATCTCGCAGATTGCATCTTTCGCTGTAAAAGTAACAGGCGGGGTGCTTAGCTTATAATCCGGTACTGTAAAAGCAATTTGTTTTTCATCCTCGGATGATGTAACAGTTACGGTGTAGTTACCGCTTGCCAGGTCATTGAAAATGCCGGTGGTGTTACTTGTACCGTTATTCAGTTTATAGGCATAACTATAAGTGTGCGGCTTACTTTTAACCTGTGCTACGCCCCTGTATATTAAGTTACATTCCTGTTGCACATCGGCTGTTTCTAAAAATATCTCGCATTTATTCCTGGCCATCGCAACATCTACCGAGCTTAAGATGCATCCATCCAGCTTTAACACATCAAAATGATAATTACCGGCTGGCAGCCCGGTAAACAAATGATCAAACTCGAACACATCATTGCCCAATTTTACTTTGTACAAACTGCTATTGCCGGTTTGCAGGATAAGCTTAATTGTACCTGCCACTTCGCATACCGGGTTGGTTAACGTGTAACTAATTTGGGGCTTGGTTAAATTATAATCAGGCACAATAACGTCTACAATTTTTTGATCTTCGGCGCTAACAATTTGCACCTGGTAGGTGCCGGGCAATACCGAATTAAAAACACCGGTATTATTACTTGCTCCGCCAACTATTTTGTAGCTATAACTATCGGTATGAGGTTGAACGTTTATTTTAACAACGCCTTTTCCTGGCAGGGCGCACTCCTCTTTAATATCAGGGATATCCGGTTTTATGGTGCACTTGGTGCGTAGCATTGTCGCATCCTTTGTCATTAAAATACAGTTATCCTGCTTCAAAATAATGAAATGATAGTTGCCCGCCGTTAACCCGTTAAATACATGGCTAAACGGAAAAATGTCTGCCCCTAATTGTACACGATATAATGGCGGATTTGCGCCCTGTATGGTAAAAGATAGCGTGCCCAAGGTTTCGCATACCGGGTCTGTTTTTACAACGGTAACGATAGGTTTTGTAAGGTTATAGTCTGGTATGATTATTGGTTGGTCTTTACTTTCGCCGTTTGACGATGCGATATGCAGCTGATAACTCCCCGGATCTAAATTAGAAAACACACCCGTTGTGTTTGCAATAGCGTTAATATTATAAGTATAAGTTTCGTTATGTGGTGATGTTGTTATTTTAACGCTGCCTTTTCCGGGGTTCGCACATTCTTCAGATATATCTGTAGTGGTAATATTAACCTTACACAGATCCTGCGTTAATGTAACATCGGCGATGTCAACCTCACAACCATTCAAATTTATTATGGAAAAATGATAATTGCCGGCCGCCAGGTTGTTAAACGTATGGTCAAAATTATAAACATCTGTTCCGTATTTAATGCGATAGTTAGCACCATCACTTACAGCTGCAACGGTTATCTGGCCGGGCGCGGTGCAAACCGGATTTACTTTACTGATATTTAAAACAGGCTTTTGAGGAGTAAATTGCGCAACAGTAAGTACTGTAGTTTTGGTTTCGGACGGTGATGAAACCGAAATATTATAGGTGTCCGGCAACAGGTTTGTAAATATGCCCGTAGTATTGGTAACACCGTTTAATGTGTATTGGTAATCAATAAGGAGATTTGTGCAAATAATCTCTACAGTCCCTTTGCCATTAAACGGGCAATCGGCATGTTGTTTTATAGAACTAATCTCTACTTCAGGTGGCAGTCCGTTCTCTACGTCACTGGCCGCATCAAAAACCATATAGGGTAAAGTGGCAACCTTTGCTCCAAGTTGTTTATTGTCCAAATCGATTGGATATATATCAGTATATCCATTACTGGCTATCGACAAAGCATAAACCTTGTTTTCTGTACTACTGTATGCAACAGAAGCAAGACCATAGATTGAACTAGAAGACGGTATGATTAGAGTGCTTAACGAGGGATTTGAAATGTTCACCTTAACAATCCCAACGGTTGAGGCAAGGTAAAGAATCCCTTTATCAAATACCAGGTCTCCGGCTGGCGAGTAAGCTATACTGCCTAAATTAGTAATTACTCCGTTTGACGGATCGTACTTAATAAGAAAGTTAGAGGCTAAATTAGGGTTCCAATTCAGAGTATATAAAAATCCGTCCTTGTCTGCTGCAAGACAATTAGACACAAGGAAATTGTTTAATCCAGTGCAATTTGATAAAACATCTCCGGAAATTGTGGCTTTTGCTGTTACACTAGATACGTAATAAAGATCTTTATCATGTATCGCAATACTGCCTCCAAATGCACCGGGGTTACAACCACCCATTTTAACCTCGGTATAAGAACCACCGTTCAAAGTAATCCTTTTAATACCATCCGGAGTTGTCACTAAAAAGCTTTGCCCAACTGCCTTTGTGGCTAAAAAGAAAAGCATGGCAACCGCCAGGTATTTTAACATTGTGATAAGCAGATTGACTGCTGCAATTTACAAATTGAATTTGTAAGTGTTACAAATGTGTATTACTTTTTGCAGAGCTTAGTTCGGTTTAAAGGTGCGTATTACTCCTAAACAACTTAATAGCTATTGCCAATAGTATTATCCCAAATGCTTTACGCAGGATGTTGATACCGGTTTTACCCAGCAGCTTTTCCAGCCAGCCTACATTTTTAAGCACCAGGTAAACAAACAGGGTATTGATGACTATGCCCACCAATATATCCTGCGTTTGGTATTGTGATTTAAGCGACAGCAAGGTAGTCATGGTACCTGCGCCGGCTATCAGCGGGAACGCGAGGGGGACAATAGATGCTGTACTGCCCAGATCTTCGGATTTAAACAGGTTGATGCCTAATATCATCTCCATAGCGATAAAGAAGATCACCAGTGAACCCGCAATAGCGAACGAGGCTACATCCAGCCCTATAACATCCAGTATCTTATCGCCTATCAATAAAAACACCACCATCAGTACTAACACTGCGATGCTGGCCTTCTCCGACTCGATATGCCCCGCGCGCTGGCGCAGCTGGATAACAACAGGTATTGCGCCCAGGATATCAATGATCGCGAATAGGATCATAGTTACTGACAGGATCTCTTTAAAAATGAAATGCATAGGTTTTGATTTAGCGGACCATACAAAGCTATAAAACAATATCAACAAAAAGGGTTCTGAAAATCTCCAGAACCCTTTTTGATATGTATAGTTAATAATATTATTATTCTACAAATTTAGGGTTAGGCGGATCGTTTGCAGCCTCTGGCTTGCCATGGCGCACATGCGATTTTTTAACGCTATAGCCAAAATAAACCACCATGCCAATAGCCATCCAAATAAACAGGCGCAACCAGTTTTCAAGGCCTTCGCTACCCATCATACATAAACATATTATTGCGCCAAGCGGGCAAACTATGTAGTAAAGCGGGGTTTGAAACGGACGAGTGATTCCCGGGTCGGTTTTGCGTAATATAAAGATACCGATACAAACCAGCACGAATGCAAACAGCGTACCGATACTCACCATATCGCCTACAATACTATCAGGAATAAAACCACCGAAGATGGATACCATCACAAAAAACAACCATTGAGATTTATAAGGTGTACGGAACTTAGGGTGCAGTTTTGAAAATATCGGCGGAATTAAACCATCAATACTCATGGTATAGAACACACGGGTTTGGCCCAACAACATCACCAGGATAACTGATGAGAAACCAGCCAAAATGGCTATAGTAACCAGTTTTGCCAACCAGCCGTAACCGCCGCCCATTGCCGCGTTTATAGCATAAGTTACTGATGCTTCTTTACCTTGTACCAAAAACTCTTTGTAAGGCACTAAACCTGTTAACACGTGAGAGAAAAGGATATATAATATAGTACAGAATACCAAAGAGATCAGGATACCTTTTGGCATATCTTTCTGCGGATTTTTAGCTTCTTGTGCAGCTGTAGATACAGCGTCAAAACCAATAAACGCGAAGAACACAACACTCGCTCCGCGCAATACACCCAGCCAGCCGTGATTAAATGTATCGCCATAATTTACTGTACCTGTATTGGTGGTAACTGTACCGGCATCAGCAGGGATCATATATGGCGTGTGGTAAGCAGGGTTAATAAAGCTCCAACCTAAACCAATGATCATTAACACAATAGCTACCTTAATAATAACGATAACATTGTTTACCGCTGCCGATTCGGCCGTACCCTTTATAAGCAATAGCGTAAGCATTAACAGGATAAATACAGCGGGCAAGTTTACTATACCATGTGCGCCTAACTCCGGAGCATACATACCTGTTGTGGTAGTTGATACTTCAAAAGGCGAGTGCGATAAAGCAAACGGAATATGTACATTAAAGAAGGTTTCGAGGAAAGTATTAAAGTATTGCGACCAGCCGATGGCTACGGTAGCGGCACCAAGTGCATATTCAAGCACCAAATCCCAGCCGATGATCCAGGCAATGAACTCGCCCATAGTAGCGTAAGAATAGGTATAAGCCGATCCTGCTATGGGTATCATACTGGCAAACTCAGCATAGCAAAGGCCTGCAAGGGCGCAACCTGCTGCTGCAATTAAAAATGAAATGGTAACTGCCGGTCCGGCGTGCTGTCCTGCCGCTGCTGCGGTACGCACAAAAATACCCGCGCCAATAATAGCGCCAATACCTAAGGCAATGAGCGAGCCGACACCAAGTGTACGCTTTAATGTCTTTTCGCCTTCCTTAGAAGCGGCCATTAATTGCGCAAGAGGTTTCTTAATAAATAGCTTCATGTGTTTTTTTGAAAATCAGTTAATCTTAATCCCAAACATAGTTAATTTTTTTGAAAAAAATAATGTGACAAAATAATGATTAAAGGCTTAATAAACAGCAGGTTTTATCCAACAAAAAAGGGATACCAACCGGCATCCCTCCTCATAAAAAGCGCAAGCTTATTATGCTTTTTCTCACTTTGATCGGCAGTACGATCATTGATCGTACTTATCGTCCCCTCAGGGTCTCTCACCGAGGACCCTGAGGGGACTAAACTAAATAGTTTTCAATTTGAGGAAATATCCCTAAATTTACATTAATCATATTATCATGAATACTATCCACCCACAATATATCACTGACGAGGACGGAAAAAAAACAGCCGTGGTACTGTCTATGGATGAATTTGAACAAATTTTGGATGAATTAGATGAGTTAGAAGACATCAAACTTTTTGACGAAGCCAAAAAAGATAATGAACCTGCGATGCTGCTTGATGATTATGTCAAACAAAGGTTCTCAAAGTAATGCCTCGTTATAAAATCACCATTTCCAAGACCGCTCAAAAACAATTGGATAAATTAGCCGATAATTTAGCCTCGCGATTAATTGAGAATATCTACGCATTAGCTAAAGAACCGAGGCCTGCAGGGTGCAAAAAACTAAAAGGCAGGGAAGGTTATAGAATAAGAGTTGGTGATTACCGAATCATCTACCAAATAATTGACGACGTACTTGTTGTAAACGTTATAGCGCTCGGACACAGGAAAGATATCTACAACTAACGATATACTTTTTCCAAGTCCTTTTTTATTTCTTTCCAGGGTCGTGCTGTTGCTTTACCTTCAGCAAAAGCTTTCTCCCGTCTAAGGACTTCTTCCTTTTGTTTCTCTGTAAGTTTAATTTGTTGATCCTGTATTTGTGTTTTCATAATCTAAAATAAACAAAAAAAGGGACACCAACCGGCATCCCTCTTTCAAAAAAACTATAGTTTAATTATGCTTTTTTCTCGATCTTGATTGTGTGTACGTTCATTGATTGTACTTTGATCTCTTTTTGGATATGCGCGCTATGGTCGGCGGCAACGTTTAAGTGCGGTGCGATAACCAATGACACGATAGACATTAACTTGATCAGGATGTTCATTGACGGGCCTGAAGTATCTTTAAACGGATCGCCTACGGTATCACCTGTTACAGATGCTTTATGCGGTTCTGATTTTTTGTAGTGCATTTCGCCGTTTATCTCTACACCTTTTTCGAATGATTTTTTTGCGTTGTCCCATGCACCGCCTGCGTTGCTCTGGAAAATTCCCATCAACACACCTGATACCGTTACACCTGCTAATAATCCACCCAAAACCTCAGGGCCGAAGATAAAACCAACGATGATCGGGGTGATCAAAGCGATCAGTCCCGGGGCAACCATCTCGCGGATAGACGCTTTGGTTGATATAGCCACGCATTTTTCGTACTCGGGTTTAGCTTTGTACTCCATAATGCCCGGGATCTCGCGGAACTGGCGGCGAACCTCTTCTACCATCGCCATTGCTGCACGGCCCACAGCCGAGATACATAATGCAGAGAAGATGAAAGGTATCATCCCACCTACAAATAAACCTGCCAATACGTTGGCTTTATAAATATCAATATGCTCAATACCGGCAACACCCACAAAAGCGGCAAATAAAGCCAGTGAGGTTAACGCGGCAGACGCGATAGCAAATCCCTTACCTGTTGCGGCGGTAGTGTTACCTACAGCATCCAGGTTATCTGTACGGTGGCGTACTTCTGGTGGCAACTGGCTCATTTCGGCAATACCACCGGCGTTATCGGCAATAGGGCCAAACGCGTCGATAGCTAATTGCATAGCTGTTGTTGCCATCATACCTGCGGCAGCGATGGCCACACCATATAATCCTGCGAAGAAGAACGAACCGTAGATACCGGCAGCCAATACCAAAATTGGCAATACTGTCGATTCCATACCGATAGCTAAACCACCAATAATGTTGGTAGCATGGCCGGTTGATGATTGTTTAATAATGCTCATAACCGGGCGTTTGCCCATTGCAGTGTAGTATTCTGTAATGATCGACATCAAAGTACCCACTACTAAACCTACCAGGATAGAACCGAAAACACCGTTCTTGGTAAATACCAATGAGCCTTCTTTAAGCGTATGTGTTACCGGGTCTATCTCGTCGCGTGTCAAGTGCATCGAGCCAGTTGGAAGCATCCACTGCACTACGAAATAAGTTGCAATAGCTGTCAACACTATAGATGCCCAGTTACCAATATTTAAAGCGTTTTGTACGCTGTCGGTCTCATTTTTAATTTTTACTAAAGACGCACCAACAATCGAGAATATTAAACCTAAACCGGCAATTACCATTGGTAATAAAACCGGGGCGATGCCACCCATATTATCAGCAGAAAAAATTTCGCGGCCCAATACCATGGTTGCAAGCATTGTTGCAACGTACGATCCGAACAAATCCGCGCCCATACCGGCAACGTCACCTACGTTATCACCTACGTTATCGGCAATAGTTGCAGGGTTACGCACGTCATCCTCGGGAATACCGGCTTCAACCTTACCAACTAAATCGGCACCTACGTCGGCAGCTTTGGTATAGATACCACCACCAACACGCGCAAATAACGCAATCGACTCGGCACCTAAAGAGAAACCTGCTAACACGTCTAATGCTTTAGCCATTGCTTCGCCGTTAACAGTACCTCCTTGCACGTTTACCACATACATGGTATAAAATACAATGAATAACGATCCTAAACCTATAATAGCCAAACCGGCAACACCTAATCCCATTACGGTACCACCTGTAAACGATACTTTAAGCGCTTGTGCCAAACTCGTTTTAGCCGCTTGTGTAGTACGTACGTTTGCTTTGGTTGCAATGCGCATACCCAAATATCCTGCGAAAGCAGAAAGGAAAGCACCTATTATAAATGATACAGCAATAACCGGGCTTGATGTAGCCACAGTAGTACCGCTCCATGCCAATAACACGGCCGCTACAGCAACAAAGTAGCCTAGTACTTTCCACTCGGCGCGTAAAAATGCCATTGCCCCATCGGCAATGTAACCTGCAAGCTCGTTCATTGATGCATCGCCGGTTTCCTGTTTAGTAACCCAGGCCGACTTGATGATCATAAATAGAATCCCTATTAAACCAAAAACGGGGATAAGGTAAATTAAGTAAGTGTTCAGAAAATCCATATACGTTATTAAAATTTATATTTAGTTTGTTTGTTTACAGTTGATACTATGGTATAATTGGTTTCGCAAATTAAGCAAATTAATTTCTTTACAATAGCCTGTCAATTATAAAGTTTTTTGAATAGTTTAGAACTTTAAAACCACGCAATTAATGAGCAACCCAACCGAACCAACAAAATTAAAAGCCACATTGGGCTTATTAGACGGCACCATGATAGTAGCCGGGTCAATGATAGGCTCAGGTATTTTTATCGTTAGTGCCGATATTATACGTAACGTAGGCTCGGCCGGCTGGCTGATAGCTGTTTGGGTGATAACCGGTTTCATGACCCTTACCGCGGCCGTAAGCTACGGCGAACTAAGCGCCATGTTCCCGAAAGCGGGCGGACAGTACGTATATTTAAAAGAGGCTTATAATAAACTGATAGCCTTTTTATATGGCTGGAGCTTCTTCGCGGTAATTCAAACGGGTACTATCGCGGCGGTTGGCGTGGCATTTTCAAAGTTTACGGCTTATTTAATTCCGGCGGTTAGCGAGGATAATAAACTATTCTCTACCATGATAGGTTCTTATAATTTCACTATCAGCGCGGCGCAGTGTGTGTCTATCGTATTAATAATCATCTTAACTTATATCAATACCCGTGGTGTTAAAAGCGGCAAGATCATTCAAAATACATTTACACTAACTAAGCTTGCCAGTTTATTCGGGCTGATAATATTTGGTTTGATAATGATAAAAGGCGACGTATGGACCGCCAATTGGACCAACGCCTGGGATATCCATAAACTTAATCCTGATAACTCTACTGTATCCTATACCATGGCGGCAGCTTTGGGTGCCATAGCGGCTTCAATGGTCGGCTCTATTTTTAGCAGCGATGCCTGGAACAACGTAACCTTTATAGCCGGCGAAATGAAGAACCCGCAGCGCAACATCGGCTTAAGCTTATTTTTAGGTACGCTGATAGTTACGTTGATCTACGTGAGCATTAATATAGTTTATACCGGCGTATTGCCGCTGCATGATATTGCTACTGCCGAAAAGGACCGTGTTGCGGTATCTGCGTCGCAGGTGATATTTGGCTCGTTCGGTACGGTTATTATTGCCTTGATGATCATGATATCGACCTTTGGTTGTAACAATGGCTTGATTATGGCGGGTGCCCGTGTGTACTATACCATGGCTAAGGACGGCCTGTTTTTTAAGCGTACAGGCACTTTAAATAAGTTTGCGGTACCAAGCTTCGGTTTATGGATCCAGTGCATTGTAGCCAGTATATTATGCCTTAGCGGCAGGTATGGCGATCTGTTGGATATGATCTCCTTTGTAGTAGTGATATTTTACGTGCTGACTATTTTAGGTATCTACATCCTCCGCGTAAAACGCCCCAATGCCGAGCGCCCGTACAAAGCATTTGGTTACCCGGTACTGCCGGCCATTTATATGCTGATGGGCTTAGCGTTTTGTGTATTGCTGATAATTTACAAACCACAGTTTACCTGGCCGGGCTTGATTATTGTACTGATTGGTATACCTATTTATTATATTTCAAAACCCAAGGATGAAGAGCAGCTGGATAGCCCCGTTTAGTTTATTATTATTTTTTAGCCAGGCATGGGCACAAGATGCCGTTTTACAGCAAAAATTACAGTCGGCAGTTAGCAGATTTACTGCTGACGGGCAGTGTAAATATGCATCGGTAAGCTTAACTGTGCTTGATGCCAAAACCGGCGAGCAGGTATTTGCCGCCAACCCGGATATGGGTTTGGCTCCGGGGTCGACCATGAAAGCGGTTACCTCTGTCACCGCGTTAAATGTTTTAGGGAGCGATTATTTGTTCCATACCGATTTTGGGTACCGCGGCACCATAGCCAACGGCACCCTAACCGGCGACGTCATCATTAAAGGTTACGGCGACCCTACCCTGGGCAGCTGGCGTTGGGATAACACCAAACAAACCTACATCCTTAACCAAATGGTATCGGCCTTAAAAAAGGCGGGGATCAAAAGGATTGTGGGCCGTGTTATCGGCGATGATTCGTATTACGCCAGCCAGTCTATCCCCGACGGGTGGATCTGGCAGGACCTGGGCACTTATTACGGTGCGGGCACTTCGGCACTTTGCTGGGGCGAGAACCAGTTTAGCCTGAAACTTCGTACCGGCGAGGTTGCCTCATTAGTTGCTGTCACCGGCAGTCAGCCTGCTATGCCTTACCTTACTTTTAAAAGCGAACTGCTTACCGGCGCAGCAGGCACCGGGGACCAGGCTTATGCTTATCTGCCCATGATTGGCAGCAATATCATGTACGTACGCGGCACTTACGCTATCGATCAAACCAAGAAAGCCATCGGCACCGCTATACCGGACCCACCGTTCGACCTTGCCTGGCATCTAACAGATACCCTGAAACTATTAGGCATCACCGTAACAGATAAACCCGAATCGGGACCAACATTAATTGCTAAGGGTCAACCCATACCAACGGCCGCCACTCCCCTGCTTACACTTACATCGCCGGCTATGAGCAGTATCTTATACTGGCAAAACCATATCAGCATTAACCTTTTTGCCGAGCAGATGCTTTTGGCTGTTGCCAACAAAACAGGCAAGCCCGTTAACACCAATAACGCTGTAGAAGCGCTTAAAGATTTCTGGAAAGCAAAAGGTATCGACCCAAACTCTATCAACGTGTTTGATGGCAGCGGCTTGTCGCCGGGTAACCGTATCACTACGTCAACCATGGCTAAGATCCTGCAATCGGCAACCGCCAATAGCTGGTACACTGATTTTTACAACAGCCTGCCCGTTTATAACGATATGCACATGAAAAGCGGCAGCATTAACAGCTGCCAGGCTTATACCGGCTATCAAACTCATAACGGCCGCCAGCTTTGCTTCAGCATCATCGTAAACAACTACAACGGCCCCGGCCGCGGCATCAGGGAAAAGATGTTTAAGGTTTTGGATGAATTGAAGTAAATTGATTAGTGAGTTTTGGGTGATGAGTTTTGAGTATGTTTTAGATTGTAAACTCAAAACTCACCACCCAAAACTTATAACTATTAAATACCTAACCTATGAAAAAACCTTATCTAATCATCTTTTTTATAGCCATTATGCCGGGCATTGCTTTAAGCCAGCAAACAAATCCTACCAAAGAAGAGCTGAAAAAGAAATACGAAAATTCGGATATTTATAAGGAAACGGACAAGAAAATGCAATCGGGCAATACCTATCCGGATAGCATAGTTTTGGCACCCCTTCATTTTGTAAGTACCTACATTATTTATGACACAGTTGAGTTTGAGTTTAACAGCATATCATTTGATGTTAACGTGCAAACAAAAATACCCGACGATTATAAATTTTACATCTCTACTTTTAATGGCAACATTAATAAAATGCAGTTATACGGCGGCATACAAACACAGTCGGACGGTAAACCAATTAACGGCGGCGAATTTATCGGGATAGGCCGGGGTGGCATCTTTTCGCGCTGGATGGAACGGAACAAATCAGCCTTAAAAACCGATGGGTATTATGCCAGCAGCGATTCGGAGGGTGATTTTATAAGCGTGCGCAATCAATTTAAATGGGATAAAGGCATGTATAGGGTACGTTTGTTTAAGTCGGGTTACATCCCCGGTAAACCAATCCCCGAAAAATTTACAAGACAAGATTTAACATTTGCCTGGGGCGATTATGAGCACAGTTGGGTAACTATGGAGGTTGAGGATCTTAAATCGCATAAAAAGGTAACGATAGGGTCGCTTGCATTTCCGGGCAAGAAACTTATGTACAGTAATACCAATAGTTTTTTCTTTGAACAATATGGGGCAATTATAAACTTCGCGAAAGAAAAGCCGCCAACAAACAATAAGGTAATTGCATATAAAAACCTTCCTGTGGTAAAATTAGCTATTGGACACATGATGGTAAACGGGAAGCAAGTAAAGCCCTTTAAGGTAAAAACCTTCTATAACGCGACACATCATCCGGAGCAATCAAAAATAGCCATGCCCATTCCGCTATTAGCAAAAGCGACGTATAATGCTAAAACGGGTATAATTCAATACGAGATTGGTTCATTTCAAAGCTGGGTAACGCCGAAGGAATAACTTACATATTATAAAAAACTGGTTGCTGATGATCTTACCGTCCCACTGTCCTGTCCTGTCGCGTTACTACTTACAAAACGGGACAGGACAGGACAGTGGCTTAGCATCTACATATTATAAAAGAACCGATCGCTGATGATCTTACCATCTTTTACTTCATAAACACCAATTTCGCGCATTATAAAACGCCCGTGCTGTTTGTAAGTGGCGTCGATATCCATCGTGAGCGCGAAAAAATTGCCAGTTACGATAGGCTCGGAAATAATGGTGCTGTGTAGTGTTTCTACTGAATTGAACCAGTTAATATTCTTCTGTAAGATAGTATCCCGCCCGGTTTTTACCGTGTTTGATTCCGTGCTGGTGGCATTATCAGCATATAGCTCCTTAATACAATCAAGATTTTTATCTTCCCGGCATAAAGCCACCAGCCTGTCGGCAATTTGTTGTGTGGTCTGCATATTAAATTGGATTTAGTTGCTCACAACGAATATACTTTCATTTTTATCAGCTTTGCTAAATTTTCAATCACTGACGGTAGTTTCGTATAACCACATATTATGCCCTGTAAGGGCTACCGCTTTGTAGAAACAGGAACGAATGTTTGATTGCCCCGTCAGGCGGCTACCCAAATTCGGCGAAGGGTAACCCCTGACGGGGTAAATTAATATTTTATAAATATAGGCTACAAAGGGGTAGCCCTTACAGGACAGAAAATCCGCTCAACCTGATACTCACAACCCAAAACTCAACACTCACAACTCTAATCCCAAATCCCGTTCCCAGCGGTAAATATCACCGGCTCGCCGCCTGTTACCATAATGGTATGCTCGTGCTGGGCAACAAAGCCGCCTTTATTACCGGTTAGCGTCCAGCCATCGGTTTGCGTCTCGGCAATGGTCGACCGCGTTGAAATGAACGTTTCTATCGCTACTACCGAGTTCTTTTTGAAACGGGTGGTGTTATATCTGTCGCAGTAATTGGCTATCTCGTGTGGTTCTTCGTGCAGGCTGCGGCCAACGCCGTGCCCGGTAAGGTTTTTTATTACCGTGTAACCGGCTTTTTTGGCTTCGGTCTCAATCAATCGCCCTATCTCCGAGATCCTGACACCACCTTTAATGTTGCTGATGGCTTTCTTCAGGATCTCTTTTGATGCGGCCACCAATTTACCATGGCCGTGAATATCCTCGCCCAGTACAAATGATCCGCCATTATCTGCCCAATAGCCTTTTAATTCTGCCGATACGTCGATGTTTACCAGGTCGCCCTCTTGCAGGATCTTATCTGCCGAGGGGATGCCGTGTGCTGCAACCTCATTAACGCTGATACAGGTATATCCCGGGAAACCATAGGTTAGCTTAGGTGCAGAATTTGCGCCCATTTCTGCCAGTAATTGGCCGCCATACTCATCAAGTTCCTTTGTTGAAATGCCCGGTTTGGCAAACACGCGCATCTTTTTAAGCGTGATGGCAACAGCATCACTTGCCTGCTGCATGCCGGTTAGTTCGTTTTCGGTAGTTATAGACATTGCTGAATGTTAATCTATGGCAAAATTAACAATAAATACGCCGGTCATCGTTTGGCGAACGTCAGTTTTATTAAGTGGTGAGTTTTGAGTGATGAGTATTGAGTTCTTTTTAGATTGTTAACTCAAAACTCATATGGGCGTTGCCTCCGGCCCACGCTATCCGCTTATACGCGCACAGGCCTTAGGCACATGGCCGGTATCCGCTCCTAACGTTAACGCACATTTACGGTAATAAACGCGCGCCGTTGACTCACCCGATCTGCGCTTCGCTGGATCACCCTCTCTTCCGCAAGCGGGAAAGAGGGTTGTTTGCATTACACCAACCCTCTTTCCGCCAAAGGCGAAGAGAGGGTCGACGAGCGAAGCGCTGTCGGGGTGAGTCTCCGCCGACAGATAGACGCTGTGACAAGTAAACCGTATAAGCAGCCCCGCCAATCTCATTAAGTTAAGGAAGCTGATGTACAATACCGAAAATGAATTTTGAATCAACATCGAATTTTTCCCCTTCCTCGATATTGCTTTCATTATCTGGTATCAACACCAGCTTTAACTCCTTAACTTAACGACATTGGGATAGGCTTTGTGATAAGGCCAGGGCCAACGGGTTATTATTGGTTTATCGTTTTCTATGCTTGCAACAACAAGGCCCCGGTTGGTCCCCGGGGCCATACTACACTTATCCGTCAATCACATTGTACAACATAGGTATTCATTATTGTTAGGTAATTACAATTACACCCGACGTATATGGCCAGTTAACAGTCATGGTTGTAGCAGTTATAACTATAGTGCCGGTATAGGTTACCCCATTTAAAGTTATTTTAAATTGGTGCGTGCCGTTATCAAGCAGTTTATTTTTAAACACCTGGCTGCCTCCGCATGGATGGTCAGGACCGTTAGCACCGGCGCATCCTACAGGCTGACGTATGTTTACAATATCAAGCGTCAGGTTTTGCTCAGCATCAATAACCGCGGTGTATTGCATAATACCTCTTGAGCAATAATTGTTAACTGTACGCGGACTGAAATTTACGACAACCTTGCCGGTGTTTGGTTCGCGCCAAAGGCCTCCTCCAACCTGCACATCGCCGGTTATAGGTACAAATTGGGTGGTGTCTGAGGTTGTAGTTACAACAGTGGTGTTGGTAGTGCCCGGGTCCGGTACAAAAACCGGCGGTTTGCGCGGTACTACTTTAATTGATATGGTCTGTATTGCACCACCGCTTAATTTTTGAGCGCTTACCGTATATGTTCCCAGGCTGGTAAAATAAGTAGCCATCACATTTCCTTTGATTTGTTGTATGGCATTTGCAGGGGTTATGGTCCATTTAACAGAGTCGGTTATGGTTGCTCCGGTAAAAAGCAGGGTATCCGGCTCATATAGCTCAATTTCGGTTTTGGTAGCTTTTATTTTTCCGTCGCCGATGTCTGCCAGGCGTGCCTTTTCGCAACCCTGCAAAACAAAAATTGCCATCAAGGCGGCAAATGCAGTAAGTATCAAATTTTTCATGGGTTAAAGATTAAATGCTCTTTAGTACCTCATCGTATCAACTTTTAAAAACGTTGGGTGATGGTGGTGTTTTTTTTTCGGTTGATTGTTGGAGTTATTATGCCTGCTGCCAATCGTCGGTTTGCCTTTGCAGGCATGGCTTGCCCCGCGGCCAAAAGCGGGCGGATGTATATGTTGGGGATAGAACACCGTGGCATGTATGAACACACCCGCCCGGAAACTTTACAAATTACGCCAACATCATCCAATAAAATGGTGGCACCAATTTGTCACCACATTTTAATTTTTTTAACCCGTGCAGCCATTGCAGTTAACGTACCAATGAGTTCGCAATAATGTTACGGAAAATGACGGATTTTGACGGGTAGACACGTTCAAAAGAACGCCACATGACGGCTGCAGGCGTACTAACTGCGGCTACAGGAAGGTTTTGAATATCAGCAAATTGGACAAAAACCACTACCGTTAATTTTAAAAAAAAGGTCTCAAATTTTGCCAAAAAAAGAGGCCAATTTTATTAAACAAAAAAGGCCTCCCGAAAATCGGAAAGCCTATGATATTTAAAAGCCACTCGCCAAAGGAGAGAGGTTGGGGAGCGATCTACTCATTTATAGCTTTAACGCCGGGCAGCTCTTTACCTTCCATATACTCTAACAACGCGCCGCCGCCAGTTGATACGTAGCTAACCTGCCTGGTCATGTTAAACTTAGACACTGCCGCTGCCGAGTCGCCGCCGCCAATTAGCGAGAACGCCCCGTTTTGGGTTGCTTTAACTACTGCTTCGGCAACTGCTTTGGTACCTACCAAAAACTTCTCCATCTCGAACACACCCATCGGGCCATTCCAAAGGATGGTTTTTGAGTCCTCAATAACCTCGCTAAAAAGCTTTGCAGTATCCGGGCCGATATCTAAACCCATCCAACCATCAGGGATCTGGCCTGTTTTGGCTATGCCGGTATTGGCGTTGTTATTGAAGTCGTCGGCTATAACGTTATCCACCGGCAGGTAAAGCTTTACACCTTTATCCTTTGCCTTTTGGATCAGGCTTAGGGCCAGCTCTTGCTTATCCAGCTCAACTAATGATGTACCGATAGTACCGCCCTCCGCTTTGGCAAACGTATAAGCCATACCGCCACCTATGATCAGGTTATCCACCTTGTCTAATAGTTTCTCTATCAGCTGGATCTTGTCTGACACCTTCGAGCCACCCATAATAGCAGTGAAAGGCTTTTCGGCGTGGTTCAGGATCTTTTCGGCATTAGCCAGCTCGGCACCCATCACGTAACCAAAGTACTTAGCATCAGGGAAAAACTGGGCTATGATAGATGTTGAGGCGTGTGCACGGTGCGCAGTACCAAAGGCATCGTTTACATAAATATCACCTAAGGCAGCCAGTTTCTTAGCGAAATCAACATCGCCTTTCTCTTCTTCTTTATAAAAACGCAGGTTCTCTAATAATAAAACCTCGCCACTTGATAGCGCTTTAGCCTTATCTATAGCTTGTTGGCCTATGCAATCATCGGCAAACTCAACCTGCTGACCCAACAGATCAGACAGAGGCGCAATAACGTGCTTTAAAGAATCCTTATCATTAGGACCATCTTTTGGCCTGCCCAGGTGCGACATTAATATAACGGCACCGCCATCAGTCAGTATTTTCTTGATAGTTGGGATAGCTGCGGTTAAGCGATTATCATCAGTAACGTTACCATTCTCATCTAACGGAACGTTAAAGTCAACGCGGATAAGGGCTTTCTTGCCTGTAAATTTTATTTGATCTATAGTTTTCATACGTGCAGTGTGGTCTATTTTAAAAGTCCGCCAAAATCAGCATTTAATTCTAAATTCCGAACGCAAAAATGAAAAAGGTGTTTTTTTAAAGGTAAATAGTAATATTAAATTAACATATCTGCTATGCTAATCAGGCTATCTACTGGATCTTTAAATACAATGCGTTGTGCGGACCGGCGGGTGGCAAGTCAAACTCAGGCGATACGATCTCGAAGCCGGCATTCTGGTAAAACCTTAGCGCCTTTCGGCGGGCATTGCACCATACATAGTTTGCCTTTTGCTCAAGCAGATAAACTATGGCGAAGTTAAGCAGGCGCGTGCCGATACCTTCGCCGCGGTATTGTTCTACAGTACCTACGCCGCGCATCTGGTAGCCCTCCCCCTGGAACTGCTTATAGCTTTGTGGGTGAAAAGAAACTATACTAACCAGTTCGCCCTTTATAAAATAACCTAAATGAAAACTGCCTTCGGCGTTATCATTTGTGTAACGCATTTCGTTTGGCGTTAGCTTTCCGTCGCGCAATATGGTGTTGCGCAGCGGTAACGCATCTTCTACGGATATAAATTTAATCATGTAAATGGTTTATTTTTTCGACCAAATCGGCCAGGCGGCTTGAATAGCCCATTTCGTTATCATACCAACCCACTACTTTAACCAACCCTCCTACTATAGAGGTTAATTGCGCATCAAAAACACAGCTGTGGGTATTGCCAACAATATCCTGCGACACTATCGGGTCCTCGGTATATTCAAGTACGTTTTTCATATCACCCTGTGCCGCTTGTTTAAAGGCAAGGTTTATCTCTTGTACGGTTGGTTGCGCTTTTAAGGTGCATGTAAAGTCGGTTAACGACCCATTTAACACCGGCACACGGATACCTGCCCCACCCAACTTACCATCTAAATGCGGAAATATAGAAGTGATAGCCTTAGCTGCACCTGTAGTTGTAGGGATGATGGATGCCGATGCGGCACGAGCCCTGCGCAGATCTTTATGCGGGGCATCATGAAGGCTTTGGTCGCCGGTCATGGAGTGCACGGTGGTTATGTAGCCATCAATAATGCCCCAGTTCTCGTCTAATATCTTAACCATTGCCGCAACGTTGTTGGTAGTACATGATGCGTTTGACAACACGGGCGAACGCAGATCAACCTCGCAGTCATTAACCCCTAAAACAACTGTAGGTACGTTTTTATCTGCTGATGGTGCCGATATGACAACCTGCTTTGCTCCTGCCGTTAAGTGCTTTTCGCCACCGTGTTTTGAGGTAAATTTGCCTGTGGCCTCAATTACCAGGTCTATCTCTAATTCTTTCCAGGGTAGTTGTTCAGGGTCGCGCAGTGCAAGTATTTTGATTTTTTTACTGTTGATATACAGGTGTTCGTTATCAAACGTAACCGTACCTGCAAACCCATGATGAACAGAATCATACTTAAATAAATGTGCAAGCGTACGGGTATCTGTAAGATCATTTATGGCAATTATCTCAATACCCGGTTTAGCCAAAATGCTGCGCAAAAATATGCGTCCTATCCTGCCAAATCCGTTTATTGCTATCCTCATTATATTAATATAAGTAGGGTGCAAAGGTAACAAAACAGGCAACTAAGCCTAAATTTTAGCAATAAACAGACATTAAAATTAAAAAAGGAAGTGTGTTTAACTTAAACAAACAGGTTACGCAAAGCAAATACCTCGCGGTCTTGCGAGCGGATAAGGAAAGTAATGCACCAGTTAAACAACATTGATACGGCAAATATGATAGCTATTAATGCAAAGTTACCAATGCCGGCAAATACAAGCGCCAGGCCTATTGATACTATGTTAAGAGTAGCCAATATCATGGTAGTTTGTAAGTGTGTATAGCCCAATCTTAATATACGGTGATGTATGTGGTTACGATCTGCAGTAAAAGGTGATATACCGCTCATTATACGCATAAAGAAAACCCTGATGGTATCGAAAATCGGGCCTATCAGGATAGCTACTGTTAAAGCAGGGGCCGAAATAATTTGTGGTATACCCGCTGTTTCAAATTTATTTAGCTCAATTAACTTAATAGCCATTACCACTGATATTAAACCGATAAATAAAGATCCGGTGTCGCCCATGAATATTTTGGCAGGGGTTATGTTAAATTTAAGGAACCCGATGACAGAACCTACTAAAACCAATGAAATTACAGCAAGTTCATACTGATGGGTATAAATGAATATTGTTGCGAAAACGATGTTTGCCACAATACCTGTAATACCTGCTAAGCCATCAATACCATCAATAAGGTTAAATGCATTAACTATCATTATAATAACCAATATAGACAGGGCAGAACTAAATATAAATGGAAGATTATAGACACCAAATACGCCATACATGCTTGTTAAGCGGATATCGCCTAAAACTACAAGTATTAATGCAACAACAAATTGTACCAAAAATTTGGTGCTTGAATTAACACCAGACAGGTCATCCTTTAATCCCATTATGAATAAAATTATACTTGCTGTAAGTAAATATCCAATAGGAAATGATTTGTCTATCATGGTATAAACCAGCGTAGTAACTGTAAAACTTACAAATATGGCAACACCGCCTAAACGTGGTATGCCATGATCATGCTGTTTACGAAAATGGCCGATGTCATCATATAAATGACGGGCACGGGCAACATGTAAAATTGAAGGAATAGCAATTACAGAAAGCAAAGCAGCAAGGCCAACGATGCATATGTAGTAAATGAATTGGTAATGGGCTAAAATTTCGGGCATATAATTGATCATTAACGCATTGGCATATATTTCGATATCCAAATTTATTAACATGAAGTAGTATTATTTTCTGTAATTATTAACTTATTAACAACAATCCAGCCTGTTTTAAATATAGTTTAAATATACTGGAATATTTTACCTATTGGTTTAAAAATTATACACAATAGTGGAAATCTTACCCCATTTTGCCTCATTGCACGGTAATCATTTCCCCAGGCTTTAATCCTGTTGAAATAACTTTTATTACTTTCCCCGCCTATAACCATATTAATCATGGTTTTATTTAAATAAAATGTGCTTGCTTTATGTAAATGCATAAAACGGAGCATTAGCTCATAATCAGCGGCAGTTCCGTATTGTAAATTATATACCCCCCACTTTTCAAACAACCCCCTTTTACAATAAAAAGTTGGGTGTGGCGGCATCCATCCCCTGTTAAACATACCGTGCCTGTATGCTCCCGACCTCCACTTACGCACAATACTTTCATTTGGATTTATATAATTCAAATTGCCGTATAGTACATCCATATCTTTATTTAAAAAGGCAGCTGCAACATCACTCAATATTTCCTTATACGCAAAAAAGTCGTCAGCGTTAAGAATTCCTAAAATATTTCCTGTAGCCAGCTGTATACCTTTGTTCATGGCATCATATATACCGGTATCGGGTTCAGATATAACAAAATCAATATGCTGTTTATATTGGCTTACAATTTGTAAAGTATCGTCGGTTGATGCACCGTCAATTATTATATATTCTATATTGCTATAGTTTTGTGCTACAACAGATTCAATGCAGCGGCTAAGCGTTTTTTGAGCATTACGGGTAACGGTAATTAAAGAAATTTTAAGATGCTGCACCTTCTAAAAAAAATACACTAAGTTATAGGGACAAAATATGTAGTTTTGGGATTGTTGCTGAGGACATTAAATACTAAGCCGAATTTATCGTACATATGCGTTATTTAATTATTATTTCCCTTTTTGCAGGAATCATTTTTACATCATGTTCATACAAGCAGGATCAGGTATTACTTGAGCAAAAAAGCTTTATCCCCGATACTACTTTATCCAAAAGCTTAACAAATATAAGTAATTACCGCATTAAGCCTCAGGATATTCTGCAGATTGTAAATGTACAAAACAGTAAAAACCTGATAGACCTTACTGCAGGCGTTGCCGGGGCGGGTGGTGCGTCTGCAGGACAACAAGGAGAAAGTTACCAAGTTGAAGAAGATGGCACTATTGCTTTAACCGGGATTGGAAGAGTGCCTGTTGCCGGCATGACCCGTGTGGAAGCCAGGAATTACATTGAGAACCTGTATCGTAAAACTGCTTTAAAAGACCCGTTATTTGAATTAAAAATAACAAACCTTAAAGTATTATTATTTGGCGAAATAAAAGGCGGCGGGCCTGTTGCATTAACACATGATAACACAACATTAATGGAAGTACTTGGCCAGGCCGGGGGGTTAACTGAAAAGGCTGATAATAAAACTATTAAAATTATAAGAGGCGGGCAAAAATACCCCAAAACAGAAATTATAGATCTGACAGATATAAAAACATTAACCGACCCACGAATTATAATGCAGAACAATGATATTGTGGTGGTGTCGCAAAACAAAAGGGCTGTACGTTCAGACAGGTTACAGGATTTTTCAACGATAGTATCGCCGGTTTTATTGATATTTAATACCGCATTAATTGTTTTATCACTTACCCGTCGTTAAATGGAAGAGTTAGAAAAAACAGCCCCCAAATTACCCAATCAGGAATTTGACTATTATAAAATAGCCAAGATCCTGTTAAGCCGTTGGTATTGGATAGCCGGGTCTGTTTTAATATCTTACCTGGCTTCGAGCATTTATTTATGGTATACACCCAAAACTTATGCTACGTCGGCATTAATTAAGTTCGAGGAAAAAAAGTCCGAAATATCAGACCTTGTTGGCGTTGGCGGTAATGATCGGGGCAATCTGTCAAGGGTACAAAGTGAAACAGCTGTATTGCAAAGCACCCCCCTGCTTTTAAACGCTGTAAAACACCTCAATTATCTGTTTAGTTTTTATGTTGTTGGGCGCGTAATTAACCGTACAAATGAGTTGTATCCTGCTAAGCCACTGGATATACAATTAATTAAGTTTGACAGTTTAAATTTCTCGCATGAGCTGATAACTTATAAGCCAATAAATAAGACATCCTTTAGTATTACTTACAACAATGCCGGTAAAGAACTTACACAACGGAGAACTTACACCGTACCTTTTACAATAGGGCCAACAGTATTTAGTATCAAATATCCGGGCGAACTGCCCAAAACTACTTCCATTTTATTTAAGCTTAATTCGCCGGAAGAATTTATTGGGAGAATAAGAGGCGGTTTACGAACAGCCGAGACTGCCAAAAATTCCAACCTTTTATCACTAACAGAAACAGATGCTAACCCACAATTTGCTGCTGACGCATTAAACGCAGTTGTGAAAGAGTATGTTAGTTATGACCGTACGCAGAGAAGAAAATCTGCGTCGCAAATGATAGCTTTTATTGACAGTCAACTGGATTTTCTTTCCGGGAAACTAAATGGATCTGAAAACTCCATCCAGCAATATAAGCAAAGCAATAAAATGATGGATGTAACCTCTGCCTCAGATAAGGTATTAGGGCAGTCCAAAGACATCGAGTCACAGATTTCTTTGCTAAAAATGGATTTGCTTGCAATTGATCAGCTTCAAAAAGATATTGTTAAAGGAAAAGACAATGTAAACCTTAATTTTAACAGTGGCGGTACAGGTAGTAATACACAATTGAGCGAATTCATTTCTGCTTTAAACGGTTTGTTAACCAACAAAAATGCTTTACTTAAAGTATACAATAACAATTCGACTCAAATACAAGATCTAGACCAGCAAATTTTACAGGTTAAAACCAACGCTATAACCAGTATAAATACAACACGCAAGCAAATTGAAGCAAAACAAAAATATTTACAGGAGCAATTAACACCTATAAATCAGCAAATTAGCCAGCTTCCGGTAGCCGAACGGGAGATGGTGAGTTTAAAACGTAGTTTTGATGTAAACGATAAGGTTTATTCTTTTTTATCAGAGAAAAAACTAGACCAGGAAATAGCAAGTGCAGGTATTTTGCCCGGGGCAACAATAATTGATCTGGCCCAGCCAAACTATAGCCCTGTATCACCTAACGAAGCTTCGATACATCGTACAGCTATAACTTTTGGCCTTGCTATAGGTTTAGGATTTATAGTTTTGATAAGAATATTGAATCCCTACATTCACGACAAAGAAACGGTAGAAAGCCTTACCACGATACCCATTATTGGCGTTATACGAAAATTCCCCCAGGAGATTGATGAGTTTAGTACACAGATACTGGCTATTAGTAAGCCCAAATCAATATTTGCCGAATCGGTTAGGGCTGTTCGTACCAACTTAAATTTCCTGGCGTCTGAGAAGAAAAGCAAGGTTATTTGTATCACTTCCGAAGTTGCCGGCGAAGGAAAATCATTTGTAGCCGTTAACTTGTCAAGTACATTATCACTTATTGATAAGAAAGTAATATTGGTAGCAGCAGATTTAAGGCGATCAAAATTGCACAAAACCTTCCATGTGCCCAATGACATGGGACTAAGTAATTATTTGGCTAACCAATGCACGGTTGATGATATTATTAACCACTCTAACCAAAGTGGCCTTGATTTTATAGTTTCGGGGCCTGTACCTCCAAACCCGTCAGAGTTATTGCACTCAGACAGGATAAAAGAATTAATAGCCGACCTGAAAGATAAATATGATATTATAATGATTGATACCGCGCCAATTGGTTTGGTATCAGATGCGATACCTTTGATACGGATGAGCGACATTAATCTTTTTGTAATACGATCCGGCAAGTCAAAATTTTATGCTGCAACAATACCCCAACGCATTGCCCAGGAATATAAGCTGGATAATACAGTTATTGTGCTTAACGCATTTGCGCAAGACTTGTTACATTCGCGCTATTATTCAACCAAATATACCGGCGATAGTTACGGTACAACTTACTATTATTATTCTGATTACTCGGGCTACGAAGGCGCGGGTTATTACGTAGATCATGATGAAGATAAATGGTGGCATATTTGGAAATGGTTTAAGAAGAAATAAGGCACTATCTAATAAATGGCTTCAATAATAAATACTGCTGCCTGCAAGTGGTATCCTGTTTATACACAACCCCGAGCCGAAAAAAAAGCTTACCAGGCATTAATAAACAAAGGCATAGAATCCTACCTGCCGTTACAGCGCCAACGAAAACAGTGGAGCGACAGGAAAAAATGGGTAGAAGAACCTTTTATTAAGTCGTATTTATTTGTTCATATCACCGAGCAGGAAAAAACAGAAGTCTTAATGACTAAAGGCGTCTCCAGGTTTATATATTTTTCGGGCGAGGTTGCCACCATGCCCGACCGCCAGATTGACGATTTGAAATTAATAATGGCCGCTCCCTACGAATTAGAGATAACAGAAGAAAATTTACAACCCGGCGAAAAAGTAATCATAAAGGCAGGACCGCTTAAAGGAATGATTGGAGAAATGATCTCCTACAGATCACAAAAACAATTGATGTTACGCCTGGAAAACCTTGGCTGCTCTATCATAGTGAATGTAGCTGCCTCAATTATTGACAGATTTTAATTTATATTATAGTTTTACATAATACATGGCATAATTAGTTTAACTTATGCCTTAATACCCTGCTTTTAGTTGCTTTATACAACACGTAAACAACTAAAAATTAATAAGTTACATAATTGCAATGTGACTTACGGGGCGAAGCTATGGGTATACCTCATTTATGTGCAGAATAGCCGGTATAATTACTAAGGAATTAAACATTAACGACATACAGCAAAAAGTTGCCGGCATGTGTAATGCCTTAAAACATGGCGGACCTGATGACGAAGGTATTTTCACAGATCAAGACCGGGGCTTGGTATTCGGCCACCGCAGGTTATCTATTATCGACCTTAGCAGTAATGGGCACCAACCTATGGCCGATATTAATAAAAGAGCATGGATAACTTTTAACGGCGAAATATATAATTATCCGGAGCTAAAGAATGAATTGCAGCAACTGGGTGCAAAATTTTATTCAAACAGCGATACCGAAGTTATTATCCAGGCTTACTTATATTGGGGTATTGCCGGCTTTGGCAAATTACGCGGTATGTTTGCCTTTGCTTTATATGATATAGAGAAAACGCTAACCTATTTGGTACGCGATACTATGGGTATTAAACCGCTGTATTATAATGTGCAAGGTAAGCAGCTAAGTTTCGCATCAGAGGTAAAAGCATTGCATGACGCCGGCATAGCAACTACTGTCAACAAAAATTGGATTATACGATTTTTAGCGTTTGGCCATGTACCCGAACCTGAAACTACTTTTGTTAATGTGTTTAATTTACCTAAGGGTAATTTTTTATGCTGGGATCATGCCGATGACAGCTACAAAATATCACCTTATAATGATCTGTCGGCTATTAAATACATCACTGATATAACGTCAGCCAAAGAAGCGATAAATAATGCATTAACGGCCGCTGTTAAACGGCAGCTTATTGCCGACGCCCCTATCGGTGTATTTTTAAGTGGCGGGGTAGACTCAAGCCTGGTAACACTATTGGCAAACCAGCAAAAGCAGCAAGACTTAAAAACCATATCAATTTTTTTTAATGAAAAGGCTTATGATGAGCGGGCTTATCAGCAGGAAGTTTTTAATAAAATAGAGGGCGAAAAATATACCCATTTAGTGCAGCAACAGGACTTTGATGAATCGCTCCCGACTATATTGCAGGCTATGGATATGCCTACTACTGACGGCGTTAATACTTGGTTTATAAGTAAATATGCCCGGCAGGATGGTGTTAAGGCAGTGTTATCGGGCTTAGGGGCCGATGAGTTGTTTGGTGGGTACCCATCTTTTAAACGGATAGACTATATTAAATATCTCCGGGCATTGCCGTCTTCGTTGCTCAAATTATCTAATTATTGGGGTGCAGATCAGTATAAAAAGGTAAATTACTTATCCAACCATCATACGCATGCCGATTACCTTTTTTTAAGGGGATTGTTTGCCCCTGCAGAAATAGCTGCGATATTGAACTGCGATGAAAAAGAGGTTTATAAGGTGCTATTCTCCGATAGTGAAACGCCTAACCCCGGTATTACTAATAAAGAAAAAGCTGCCTGGTTTGAAACTAACCTGTATATGCAAAATCAGCTATTACGTGATACTGATGTAATGAGCATGAGCCATGGTTTGGAAGTTAGAGTACCATTTTTAGACGAAGACCTTCAACAAACAGTAAATAGTATAGCGCCCGATATTAGATTTGATAAAGATCAGCCTAAAAAAATATTGGTTGATGCCTTTAAGGATTTTTTACCACCATCTGTATGGAACAGGCCCAAAATGGGTTTTAGTTTCCCCTTACAGCAATGGATGGCGCAGCATAAAGAAATAGGAGTTGAAAGTGTATATAAAAGTAAAAAAGCTCGGAATATAATCAAGGCGTTTAAAAATAACAGGGTGCACTGGTCTAAGGCATTTGCATTGTATCAAATCCAAAAGCATGCCTAAAAAAATTACGCTGCTCACCTTGCAAACGTTTAGCACAACCGGCGGCATACAAAAAATGACCCGTACCCTGGCTCATTCGTTAATGGAAGTTGCTGCACGCAATAAATGGTCTTTCAAGCTGTGGTCTGTTTATGATAAGAGCGAAGACGTTATGACTCAATACATTCCTGCAAAAAACTTTAAGGGTTTTGGGGTGAAACGTGTATCATTTACTATTCAGTCGCTAAAACTGGCCATAACATCAGACGTCGTGATTTTAAGTCATATTAATATGGCGGCCATTGGATTAATTATAAAACTACTAAATCCTAAATGCAAAATTTGGCTTATCGCTCATGGTATTGAAGTATGGCGCCACTTATCGTTTGTTAAAATGCAATTGCTTAAGTATTGTAATAAAGTAATTTGTGTCAGCAGCTTTACCAAGCAAGAAATGGTACGGTGGCACCGGACAGATGCGGATAAATGTTATGTATTAAATAACGCGGTAGATTCGCTAATGAAATTACCCGATATTTTTACAAAGCCTCAATATTTATTAGATCGGTATAAATTAAATAAAGACAACCTGGTTTTATTTACGTTGACAAGACTTGCAGCTACAGAACAGTACAAGGGGTATGAACAGGTAATAAAAGTAATAGATAAACTAAAGCTAACCTTCCCAACTATAAAATATGTGCTTTCAGGCCAATATGACGAGGCAGAGGAAGTAAGAATTAAACACTTGATAAAAAAACACCTGGTTGAAGACCAGGTCATACTAACCGGCTTTATAACTGAAGCAGAAATTTCTGATCATTTTTTACTGGCCGACCTTTTTACCTTACCCAGCAAAAAAGAAGGGTTTGGAATTGTTTTTATTGAAGCCCTGGCCTGTGGGTTACCCGTCGTTTGCGGCAATGTTGATGGCAGCCTTGACGCTATCAGAAACGGCGAATTAGGTAAAACTGTTAACCCCGACGACCTCGGTGAGTTAGAACATACGTTGTCTGAATATTTAAAATATCCACTGGATATGAGTAAGCGCAAGCATTTACAACAACAATGCCTGCATTATTTTAATGAAGAAAATTACATAAATAGACTACAAGAATTGTTATCAGATGAATGAACCCGACGAGGAAAATTGGGATATTGAACTAACACCCAGGAATACGCTTTTTAGTTTGGGGTTAAAAGACGTTTGGCTTTATCGCGATTTGTTAGTGTTATTGGTACGACGCGATTTTGTGTCGTTTTACAAGCAAACCATATTGGGGCCAATATGGTTTTTTGTACAACCTATAATTACCATTTTAATTTATAACCTGGTGTTTAATAACCTGGCCAACATTGGTACAGATACGATACCGGGGCCAATATTTTATTTATCGGGCATAATTTTATGGAACTACTTTTCTGACTGTTTAACCAAAACATCAACAGTATTTAGGGATAATGCCGCTTTACTTGGCAAGGTTTATTTCCCCAGGCTTATTATGCCATTAAGCATTGTATTATCCAACCTAATACGGTTTATTGTACAGTTTATATTATTCGTGATATTGATAATTGCTTTTCACTTCATGGGCTCGCCCATTGCCCCTAACCCATATATTTTACTTTTCCCATTGCTTGTGGTGATAATAGCAGCTCTGGGCCTTGGCCTGGGTATGATCATATCTGCCGTTACCACCAAATACCGCGATCTTGCTTTTGTGGTCGCATTTGGTGTGCCGTTGTTACAGTATACAACCTCGGTGATTTTCCCTTTATCAGCAGCAGTAATTAAATACCCGGCCTATAGCTGGGTCATTAAGTTTAATCCAATTACAGCAGTGATAGAAACCTTTAGGTACGGTTTTTTAAATAAAGGCAGCTTTAGCTGGGGGTTGTTAGGCTACAGCACCATGGTAACTGTAATTATACTGTTTATAGGTATTATTATTTTTAATAAAGTAGAGAAAACTTTTATCGATACAGTTTAATGGGTAAAGTAATTAAAGTAGAAAACTTATCAAAAGCTTACCAATTAGGCGATTTCGGTACCGGCACCATCTCCCGCGATCTGGAACGTTTTTGGGCAAGGATGCGTGGCAAGGAAGATCCTTTTTTAAAAATTGGCGAAATAAATGACCGTACTACTAAAGGTGAAAGCGATATTGTATGGAGTTTAAAAGACATCAACTTTGATGTGAATCAGGGCGATGCAATAGGTATTATTGGGCGTAACGGTGCGGGCAAAAGTACATTGCTTAAAGTTTTAAGCCGGGTAACCTCCCCTACTACCGGTTCGATAAAAGTAAAGGGGCGCATTGCAAGTTTACTTGAAGTTGGGACCGGCTTTCACCCCGAGCTAACAGGCAAAGAAAATATTTACTTAAACGGCGCCATACTGGGTATGCGCAAAGCAGAAATTAAACGGAAGTTTGACGAGATAGTTGATTTTTCAGGGGTCGAACGTTATATAGATACGCCGGTAAAACGTTACTCATCAGGCATGTATGTGCGGCTGGCATTTGCGGTAGCTGCTCATTTAGAGTCTGAAATATTGATAGTAGATGAAGTACTTGCCGTAGGCGATGCAGAGTTTCAGAGAAAATGCCTTGGTAAGATGGGCGACGTAAGCAAAGGACAGGGCCGAACTGTATTATTTGTAAGCCATAATATGGATGCTGTTGCCAAAGTATGTACCAAAGGTATTTATTTGCAGGACGGCCAAATACATACACAGACTGATATATTTGACACTATTAATGTTTATTTAAAAAAAGGGAATGAAGGAAAACTATCAACCCTGCAGGACTATAAACTTAATAACAGTGTTACTATTGATAAATTTAAGTTTGACAGATACACTTACGCAATTAATGATGATATAAATTTCAGCCTTAAAATAACTTTTAGGCAGGCAACAAGCATACCGGGCCTGGCTCTTTTATTTTATGACCCGTACGAAAAGCGGGTATCAGTTATTGACATAAGGCATACCCTACTTTTAAACAATAAAACGCGCACAGTAATTGATATAAGCGGAACTATCCGGAATATTAATTTAATTAGCAACCAATACAATATTGGCTTGTTTTTAAACAGTGAACAATATAGCGGCGATATTTTAAACCTGATACAAATTGAAATAGATGAAAACACTGAGGGTGCCGAATTTCAACCGTATCCTGTAAGTGCAAGAGGCTTTGTAAAACTTGACTATCAATTTAAAATAAACTGATGTTTCCAGAACAACTAAGCATGCACCTAATTAAATTGGTAGCAGATGAAATTGATATTAACAGAACCGGTTTTGCTATAGAAATTGGGGTTGGCACAAGTAATTTTTATGCATTAGTATACAAAGGGCTTGGGTTTAATACCATCGCGGTTGACCCTGTGCCGTACGCGCCATTTGTTGATTTGGCATTGCAGCACCAGATCGTCTTTGACGAATCATGTATTTATTTAGAGAATGGCGAACAAACTATATATATCAGTTCGCAATCAGACCTTAGCTCATTGCACAATAACTGGTGGGGCGTAACCCAGAACATCAGCAAAAAGGTAGCGTCGCAAAATTTAACAACCTTCATTGAGAAACATGGCATTGAAAAAATCACTTTTTTTAAAGTTGATACGGAAGGATCTGAATATGAAATATTACAACAATTCACCAGTTTATCACCGCAATTATTGCCGGGCGTCATAGAATTTGAATTTGGGGGAGGCGGATTAAAAAACGAACACAAAGGAGGCTGGGAACCTGGTTTTTATAAAAAAACGCTGACCACGCTTGAACTATTAAAAAAACTGGGATATAAAGAAGCAATAATATTTGACTCGATTGAATTAAAGCCGGTACTATTTTCTTTCGAAAGCACAGCTAATTTTGATGATTTATTTAAACCAAACTTCGAGTACGGTAATTTAATAGCTTTTAAAGAAGAAATTAAAGATTGGGCCGTTATCAAAAGCCAGTTAACAGAATTGCAGAATGAGCTTTTAATACAACATATAAATAACCTGAAGCGAGAGAACACCGATCTATATATGCAGTTAATTAAAAAAGATTTGTTGGGCCGGATAGCTCGCAAAATAAAAAGGACCTTCGGTGTTAAATGATACCTATTTATGCTTTCGAATAATGGGCTTATTAATATATAACATAAACAGGAAGCAGGAGATTTGAAAACAATTTTCCAAAAAATATATCGAAAATTATATTGGAAAGTATACCGTCCCAAAAAGGTAATTCAAAAAACCTACGAGTCGTGGTCTGCTAAAAATTATAATCCGCAACCTACAATTTCATTTGTTATACAAACGCATAACAAAAGCCGTATAGTTTTAAATTTTATCCAAAAATTGCGTGAGGTAGAAAACGCAGAAATTATCCTGATTGATGATGGATCTGAAAAAAATGAATCTATATTTCTGATAGATAAATTGACCGGAGCAAATGAATTTATTCTAAAAGCCAATGATTTGTACGAAGTGATAACTTATGACAGAGCTATATATTTAAGCCGTGGTAAATACGTAGCCCTGCTGCAGGATGACGATGACTTTAAAGACCTGAGTTGGGTGGATGATGCCTTAAAATATTTCAAAAAATTTAACGACTTGGTTTTTTTAGGCGGGCGGCTTGGAATGGATATGCTTCCATTTGAAAAAACCGCAGATAACATAAGAGGCGAGTATGAAATGAGTAATGAATTTGGCCAAAGAAAAAACTCATTTAAATACAAATTTGTGGGAGGCGATTCTGAACCTGAGGATTTTAAATTTACACAGGTTGTTATAAGAGCCCCAATGTGGGTAAACAGACAATTATTTATTGATAAAATTAAACATATAGATCACAGTTTTGCACCATTTCAGTGGGATGATGCTGAAGTTTGCCTTAGGGCTTATTCCCTTGGACTTAAAGTTGGCTGGTATAAAATAAATTACCAGGTAGGGGGAGGCGCAATTGGCGGGATGCGGATTTGGAATAAAGACTTACACCATCGACAAGATGAAGTAAACGCAAATAAAATATACCAGCTTTACGGTAATAGGTTTAATGAATTTCAAGCTATTGTTGATAAAGCTAATAAAGATATAATTGAATAATTTGCTGTATTATTCTCGATTATTTAAGGTCAAATAAGATGCATATCTACCTATTAAATGTGCCTGATTTGCTTAAACCACAAAAACAATTCTTGAAGTACCCTCCTCATAATAAAGATTACGGTATTGAACAGGATTTTTTGATCTGGTTAAAAAAACAAAAACATTTATTAACTAACAACCCGGATGAAGCAGACTGGCATTATCTACCCGTTTATTGGACGCGATGGCACATTACTCATAATTTTGCGGTAAACAGAGAAGGGCTTGATGAATTGCAAACCGAGATTGATAAAATAATTATTGATGACGCTAAAACCTTTACAATTACGCAGTTTGATGGCGGCACTTTATTAAACATTGGTAAAACTATTGAATTTACAGCGGCACGCACCGTTAACAAAGGCATAGACATACCTATTCTCTGCAGCCCGCATCGTAAACCACCTGTACCACTTAAAAAGATATACCTGGCCACTTTCAACGGTATGTTTGGCACCCATCCCCTACGCGGCGAAATGGCCGAAAAATTTGAAAATAGTAGTGATATATTAATCGAAGGCGGCTTACCTACTCGTTTTTATAAACGTTGGTTTTGGGGCAAAAGCTTTAATGTTAGGATCCTGCAATCATACATAGCTTTAAGCCCGCGCGGTACAAGCTGTAATTCATTCAGGTTTTTTGAAGCGATGCAGTTAGGTACAGCTCCATGTTTAATTGGCGATGTTGATGTGCGCCCTTTTAAAAAATTTATCCCGTGGGATGAGATGAGCTATTATGTATCATCTGTTGACGAATTAGATCACTTATTAAAAAACTTAGACAGAAAAGAAGCCATTGAAAAAGGTAAAAAGGCCTATCAATATTGGAAGGATGAATTGTATTACCAAAAATGGTGTAAATACGTAATTAAGGAACTTGAACAACTCTCCTGTTAAGTTAAGTTATATTCCCGGGCTTGACGGGATACGGGCTTTAGCGGCTTTTTTAGTTATTTTAGCTCATTGGCCTAATTATCTTTTGTCTTTAAAATTTGCGTGGATGGGAGTAAACATATTTTTTGTTTTGTCCGGGTTTCTCATCACGCGCATTTTGTTATTTGAAAAAAGCAATACGTTTAAAAGTTATATATCAGGATTCTATTACAAACGCACCTTACGGATATTTCCATTGTATTATGGATATTTACTGATAACATGCCTGCTGATCACTTTTTTTACATACTATAATAAACAATTATTAAACTACGCCGCTTGGCACGATGCTTATTACGCTATAAAAAACAATTTCATTTACTATCTGACTTATACTTATAACTTTAAAGTTAGCGTTAGAAGTTTACCGGATTATTCAGGAAGATTTTTTGGACATTTATGGACTTTGTCACTCGAGGAACAATTTTATGTCGTCTTTCCTTTTGTTGTATATTTTTCATCATTAAAAACATTAAAAATTATTATAATAACGGTATTGTTCCTTTGTCCTTTATTAAGACTTTGGGGCGTTTTATATGGTGTAAATTTAGTTACCGATCGTTATTGGTTTGGGGAGTTATTTTATACTAATACAATTTGCCAATCTGATGCATTGATTACGGGCGCAGCGTTGGCCGTATTTAACATTAAATTAGTTAAGCCATATTTTACCTTTTTTGTAACATTTTCAATTTGGCTATTTGTAGGCATCGTTTGTTTTATTTTTATACGCGAAAGCGGATATTTTTTGATGTCGGGAAAAAGTTTAGGCTATGATTTCCCGGCGTTTTGGTTTACCGAGAAAACGAAATATTGGTTTATTAATATACGTCCTTTTTATCAATATACCCTGGTCAACTTGTTAGCCGCAGCTTTAATATTGCCCGCCATTAATGGACAAACGTTATTTCCGCGCATTTTTCAACAACGAGTTGTTACCTATTTAGGTAAAATTTCCTATGGGATATATATTTTTCATTTCCCCCTGGCAGCCATATTTGTGCTGGTAGCTGATATATATCTTGGAGGCTGGGGTAACCTTACTAAACAACCTGCTGCCGAAATAATATGTTTCATATTATACATTTTTTCAGTAATAGGAATAGCGCACCTTAGTTATCAATATTTTGAGAAGAAAATTCTGAAATATAAACATAACATAACTACCCCGTAGTTCATCCCTAACATGTGGCAATCATTAAGCCTAAAAATACAATTTGATAAAAATAGAGTTTATGGTCTTGATATTTTAAGAGCATTTGCTGTCATCCTCATCGTTATTACACACGGTATGTCATATACGCCTACCACATTTAATAAAATAATAGAGGCTGTTTACCTTGATGGCGTATCAATATTTTTTGTGTTAAGCGGGTTTTTAATTGGTCGTATTCTTATAAAAACAATGAGTAGTGAAAATATCGATTTTTATACCTTGCTCAACTTTTGGTCTAGAAGATGGTTGAGAACGCTACCGTTGTATTTCTTTATATTATCGGCAATAATATTTTGTTATAATTATAACCAGCCACCCGGCCCCACGTTTAAACGTTTTTATATTTTTTCACAAAATATATATACATCCCATCCGGCTTTTTTTATAGAAGCATGGAGCCTGAGCGTCGAAGAATGGTTTTATTTATTAATACCGTTGTTGTTGTTTGTATTTGTCAAATTCTTTAAAATAAAAACAGCTACATCTATTGCGATAATATCTATCGCGATACTTTCCTTCTCTACGATTTTACGAATAGAACGATATTTTGACAACCTGCCTATAACCCCCCTAAAACAAGAGATGTTATTCCGCATGCAAGTGATTACCCGGTTAGATAGCTTAATGTATGGCGTATTGGCTGCATTTATTTCATCTTACAACAACACGTTGTGGATTGTCAATAAAGGTTACAAACTGATTGCAGGGTTACTGATATTGGTTATAAACAAACTATTAACCCAAATACATCAAACAGAGATTTTGGTATTTTACAATACCATTTTCCAATTTAGCTTTAATGCAATAGGCACAGCGTTTTTATTGCCTTATTTAAGCAATTATAAAACGGGAAAGGGTGCAATATTTAAAACAATTACTTATATAAGCTTAATATCATACTCTATATATCTTATCAATTTAACACCCATGCAAGATTATATAATACCATTTATAAATAATTTTTTGGCAAAAATATTTACAAATAAATTGATATTAAAAAACATTGACATTGTTATATTCTACGTGCTTATTTTTCCTTTGTCCGTGTACTCATATAAGCTTATAGAAAGCCCTTTTATAAATCTGCGAAGTAAATTTACTTTTGGTAAGAAGGCATCCGCGCCAATCATTTAAATGGTAAACATTAAGTTAATGCCTAATATTTCCTTTTTTATCCCGGCTTACAATTGTGCAGAGACAATAGCAGAATCTGTTGCTTCGATAATGGAAACCAACTTTAAAATTGGCGACGAATTGATAATAGTTAATGATTGCAGCAGCGATAATACTGCTGAAGTTTTATTAAATATAAAAGATAAGTATCCTGTTATTCAGACTTTAATACACAAAAGAAACAAAGGTGGTGGTGCCGCCCGTAACACAGCCATAGAAAGCGCAACAAACGACTTGTTGTTTTGCCTGGATTCTGACAACATACTTGAAAAGAACAGTATTAAACCGTTAAAATCACACTTACTAAATTCAGATGCAGATATTGCTTCATTCCAGGAAATGCGATATTTTAGTTCAGACAATAAGCACGATACACAATATATCTGGCACTTTCCACCTGTCGTTTCAATGGCCGATTTTATGGCCGATCACAAGAACCCAGGTTCAAGCGGCAACTATTTATTTACCAAAAAAAGCTGGAGAGAAGCAGAAGGTTACCCGGAGTTTGCCGGTTCATTGGATACCTGGGGGTTTTGCTTTAGGCAATTAGCCGCAGGAAGTAAACTTGTTACATTGCCAGGCAGCTATTACTTTCATCGTTATGGTGGCGACTCATACTACATTAGGGATATGAACAGCCGCAATATGTCATTAGCAGCCTTACAAATTATTTTGCCGTACTATCATATCTTTCATCCCGAAGACTTTAATTACATAATGAGCAATGAAAACAGGATGAATTGGTTTGAAAATTTCGATTCAAGGCCTATTAGAATTTTAGGTGGCCAAGTGGGTTTAAAATCTATAAGTGTAAATGCAGCCCAACCCAAGCCTAACGCTGGCTTAGCTAAAAAGATTTATTATCGATTAAGAAATAAGCGTTAGTATAATATATGGAGCCTGTACGCAACTTTTTTTTTCAATTAGGGTCTTTATCAAAACGTTTGTTTGATAAAATCGGTCGAATAATACATACACCACAGCCTACCATAAAAGACAAAGCCTGGGGCGAATTTTGTGCTGCGGGCGGAGAACCGCTAAGATTAAATTACGACACATTAAGCAGCAGCGCTGTAGTTTTTGATCTTGGAGGTTATGAAGGACAATGGGCCAGTGATATTTACAGTCGCTATTTAGCGAATATTTACATATTTGAAGTTTACACGCCGTTTTACAATAATATTGTAAAACGGTTCGCCGGTAATAATAACATCAATGTTTATAATTTCGGGTTAGCCTCTGAAACCAGGACAGAAAAAATCGCTATCGATGCATTTAGCACATCGGCTTTTAAAAAATCAGGCGACATGGTTGATATTCAATTAAAAAAAGCTTCAAATTTTATAGTTGCTCATAAAATAACTAAAATCGATTTGATGAAGATAAATATTGAAGGCGCTGAATATGATTTGCTAAAACATTTAATAGACTCAAACACAATACATATCATTGAGAATTTACAGATCCAATTTCATGATTTTGTTCCTAATGCATTTAATGAGATGACTGAAATACGGAACATGCTAAGCAAGACCCACTACCCTACTTATAAATTTGATTTTATCTGGGATAATTGGAAACTAAAAAATGCATAAAGTTTTAGTGTTAATAGCCCTTACTAAATGGTTGCGATAAGGTTAGAAGGTAGGTTAGGTAATCAACTTTTTCAGTACGCCTTTATTTATTCTTCGGCGAAAAAGTTGGGCACTAAATTTTATATTGACCAATATATTGAACCCTTTACTGCAGGTAAGTACTTCAATAACCTTAACAAGACAGCAAGCCCTGTTGAAGGTCTGTTTAGAATAAAAGGATTCAAAAATATTTTCAGCTTTCATTTACGCAGACTATACTATCGCCTGGCCTTGCATCTCTTTAAACTAACAACTGTAGTATATGATGGGTTGATTTTACCAGCCGAAATAAAACCTGAAAACAATACTATGTACCAGGGCTTTTTCCAATCTGAGCTTTTTTTTGCGCCGTTTAAAAACGAGATAAGGAATAACCTAACATTAAAATCTAAATTTATTAATGAATTTAAGTTGAGATATGGCAAGCTATATCAAAACAATCAAATAGTAACTGTACATATTAGGCGGACAGATTATCTGCATCTTGGGCATTTAAATTTAGGTGGCAACGATCTTTCTTTACCAATTGGTTACTATAAAAAAGCAATAGAAAATTTTAGTGGCCAAAATGTGACGTTTGTGTTTATAAGCGATGATGTTCCATTTGTGGAAGAAAACTTCAAGCATGTAACCAGTAAGATCATAAGTACTGATACAGAAATCATGGATTTTCAACACCTAATCAACGCCGATGCTTGTATAATATCAAATAGCACTTTTAGCTGGTGGGGCGCATGGCTAAATAACAAACCAAATAAAAAAGTTTTTGCTCCAAAATATGCTATGGGCTGGCGCATAAAACAAGATTATCCAAAAAATATGTATCCAACAGATTGGGAAATAGTAGACTTTTTAAATGATTAGTAAAAACGGCGTATCTATTATTATTTGTTGCTATAACAGCTCATCAAGGTTAAAACAAACCTTAGCATATATAGCCAAACAAAATACACAGCCCAATATTAATTGCGAACTTATCGTAGTCGATAATGCATCGACCGATGATACCGCGAATTTTGCCATAAATGAATGGAAAGCTCTCGCTAATGATGTTATCGAGTTTAAAATTATTAGTGAAACAAAACAAGGACAAAGTTACGCGCGTGTTGCCGGCGCCACTCACGCTCAATACGAGTATTTGATATTTTGTGATGATGATAATTGGCTGGACGAAAATTACGTGCAAACTGTAACCGTCCTGTTTAACAAACGCGAGGATATTGCAATTTTAGGCGGGTTGAGTACAGCTCAATTAGAAGATGAAGCGGCAAAACCAAATTGGTTTGATAAATTTTACCATAGTTATGCCGTAGGTACGGCAAGCAACCCCGAAGAGCTGGTACATTTCGTTCACGGCGCCGGACTGGCCATACGTAGGTCTATATTTAAAATGACTACAGATAACCGGCCATTCCTTTTACATGGACGTAAACAAAACCAATTAACATGCGGGGAAGATGGCGAAATATGCGCGAGGGTGCGGCTTGCGGGTTATAAAATATTATATACGCCAACCCTAACGCTCACTCATTTTTTACCGGCCGGCCGCCTTACCTGGCAGTATTTTAAAAAACTACATGCGGGCTTTGCGCTCACCCATGGCATAATAGATCTATATGAAGTAGCCTTAACCACTAAAGCAGCTAAATTACCACCATTTTATTGGTTGAAAAAAGCATTATATTTTGGTGGTATATTCTTAAAATATTGGCCAAAACAATACGCCGCTTATTCAAGAACAGAAGGAACTGTTGATGAATTGAATCATTTAACCTGGCGAATTATAAGCATAAATTATTTGAAATATAATTTTAAAACTATAAAGAGCTATCAAAAGATAGTCTCATTTAAAAACAGTAGCCTTTAGCATGAATTTTAATTTAATAAAAGGCCTAAAACGTTTAATACCAAACAATATAAAACAGGAAGGAAAATACCTTTTATTGAGGATGTTGAAGATCCGGTATTCGCGTTCAAATGTATCATTGGATATTCTGGAATGGCTGCCCAAAAAACAGCCCATTACATTTTTTGATATTGGTGCAAGCATCGGGGATTTCTCTAAAGCCATTTGCGTCGAATACGAAATTAAAAAAGGCATATTAATAGAGCCTGTGACTAAGCTGATACCTATACTACAAAGTATTTTTCCTGATAAAACAAAATTTCATATAATTAATGCCGCCGTTGCTGACGAGATAGCAGAAACCAATTTTTACTTTAATGAAGACGCAGATTTTGTAAGTTCATTGTTAAGGATCGATAACAAGGGAGATGGGTTTGCGTCCTTAAATTTTGCAGATCCGGTCTCCGTAAATATCCAGGCTTTAACGCTTGATCATATCTTCAAGGAATTACAGCTTGATGTCATTGACCTAATAAAGATTGATGTACAAGGTGCCGAGCATTTAGTACTTCACGGAGGTATTGAGACTCTTAAAAAAACCAAATTGGTTTATACTGAATTTTCATTTAGACCACTGTATGAAAGGTCATCAACCTTTTTTGACCTTTACAGTATCTTCTACCAAAACGATTTTATATTGGTTAATGTCAGCCGGGGGTATGCCACGCCCGATGGAGAATTGTTGCAGGGAGACGCGCTTTTTGTAAATAAAACACTCATTAAAACATAATGGACGATTTCACCAATGCCAGTGGTTAACCTATCTTATATCATAGCAACTTATAATCGGTTACCTTTTTTAAAGATCACTTTAGAGAAGCTGATCAGCGAGTTACAGCCTGATGAGGAAATAGTGGTGATTGATGGCGATAGTATAGATGGAACCAAAAACTATTTACAGGAACTTTTTAACACCGGAAAAATACAACGGTTTATTTCTGAACCCGATAAAAATCAGGCCCAAGCCTGGAACAAAGCCATGCTATTAGCAAACGGCATAATCCTGAAAAAGGTTATTGATGATGATGTCTTTTGCTATGAATCAATAAGAAAATGCAAAGCTTATATGCTTGATCATCCCGACGTTGACGTAGTGATATCGGATGATCTTGCGGCTTTGTTAAACGATAATGCTGCTATAGAGAAACGCACCCGTTTACCGCAATTTGAAAAATGGCGCAACGGGCTTATAGCATCCTTCTCGTTTAGTGACGTCAATATATTGATCAGGCGCAGTGCATTGAGTTATATAGGCCTTTACAATACATCTTTTACCATGATGGACTGGGAATATTCATTACGCATAAGTTACCTGAAAACTAATATTGTTTATTTTACCGGTTATAATTCATTAACCGTAGCTCACGCACAAACAGTAACATCCTCCACTAACAAAAAATCACTGACAAATGAAGGAGACAAGGGGGCAATACTATATAACTATTTAGGTGATAATAGCGAAACGAGTAATTGGTCTAAAGTAAAAATATTTATTGGTAAGCTTGTTTACGAGCGAAACAAGTTAGTACCCCCAATAATTAACAACCCTGATGAAAAATCTATCGGCGTGATTTACGATTATTATTACACTTACATTAATGCCCTTAACCAATCAGGCTCATTTGTCTTTCTTGGTCAGGACTAAAGAATATTTATTTACATTCAGCTAAGTCGACATGAAAAAAAAATGGACCGGAGAGCGCTTAGAGACATTTGTATTTGATGCAACCACAGTTGAGCACCTCCATAGGTATGGCATTGTAATGCCATTTATTCAAAATAAAGTAGTGCTGGATATTGCCTGCGGAGAGGGTTACGGCAGTAAATTGATTTCATTAAAGGCTCAAGAGGTAATAGCTGTAGATATAGATCTGGAAACAATTGAAAATGCACAGACAAAATATGTTTCGCCCAATTTAACCTTCATACAAGGATCGGCTGATAAAATACCTGTTAAAAGCAATTATATTGATATAGTAATAAGTTTCGAAACGATTGAACATCATGACAAACATGAAGAAATGTTAATTGAGATTAAACGTGTATTAAAGCCAGGTGGAATTCTTATTATGTCATCACCGGAAAAAACAAGCGAGATAAGTTTTAACAAATTTCATGTTAAAGAATTATCAAAAGCAGAATTCACCAAATTGATTGCCAGGCATTTTAAACATTATAAAATTTATAATCAAAAAATAGTTTATGGTTCCCTCGTTACCCCAGTAGAAAATAGTAGCGCAGGATTTGAATACCAGGACGGCGATTATCAGCAAATAAACACTTATAAAGAAATTAAAAACAATGTATTTAACCTATGTATTGCTAATGATCATTCTGAATTAGATTTACCTTATTCATTTTTTGATGGCAGCGATATCTTAATCAAAAATCTAATAAAACCTTACACTAACTCACGCATTTATAAACTAAGCACTTTTATTAAAGGTCTTTTGCCTTTCTAAATCATGACTGTTGATATCATTATTTTAAGTTATGCTAAAAACAACGACCTTCGGGAAATTACACTAAATTGTTTAGAAAGTCTGGCCGCCTCAGAAAACCCCAATGACATAACGTTAAATGTATTGGTTATAGAGTCAAATAAAGCAATGCAGCCTTATCAATATCCTGGTACCACAACATTATACCCCGATATCTCTTTTGGATATAACAAATACATGAACATTGGTATCAATGCGACGAACAGTCCTTTCGTGTGCATGTGCAATAACGACCTTGTTTTTGAAAAAAATTGGGCTACAGAAATTTTAGAGGCATTTAAACAATATCCTTCTATACAATCAGCAAACCCCTATTGCAAAAACTTTGACTATGATAAGCGGATTGTTAATGGCGCAAATGTTATCCGCAGAGACCAAACATTAGATATGAATGGTGTTTTAACAGGTTGGTGTATTTTTGTTAAAAGATCTATTTTTAAAAAAATTGGTTTGTTGGATGAACAATTTACTTTTTGGTTTGCAGACAATGATTACGATATGATTTTAAGGAAACACGGCATTCAGCACGCCTTGGTAAAATCATCATCAGTTACACATTTGGGTTGTCAGTCGCACGACTTGTTGTTGGATAAAAAAGAGGAATTAACTACCGGCCAGCGGGCTATTTTTGATAAAAAGTGGGGCAACAAGATCAGGCGCGATGCGATAATTAAAAAACTAAAATCGTTTGTCAGGCTATAAAAAGACGATGGCCAAACCTGTTATAAAAATTCGTTTCCAAAACGGCCTTACTTTTCAAAGCTTTAAAAAAGACGTTTTTGATATTGAGGGCTTGTCTAACTTATTTGATTTTGAAGAGTCAGTCAACCCGGATTTTATTGTTTTTGGGCCCTATGGCAACGATATCCCACCAAAAGGCGATTATACCCGCATAGGTTATTACTGCGAGAACATTAGGCCAGATATGGAAAGTTGCGACTGGGCTTTTGGCGTCCCGCATGAAAGCGAAGTTAATCATCCGCGATACAAACGCATTTTATGGCATGGTATCGACCCATCGCAGTTATTAAAGAACGCTGATTATGACGCTGAAAATATTTATAATGCCAAGAAACACTTTTGTAATTTCTTATATACACACAAGGTGCTTTATCGCGAATTTTTTTTTAAATTGTTATCAAAATATAAAAAGGTAGACGCTCCGGGCCCATCCATGAATAACATGGCCGGGATTGATGACCTATATCAGGGCGATATATGGGAACGCAAAAGGCAATTTTTAAGCCCTTATAAGTTTACTATAGCATTTGAAAATTACATGTATCCCGGCTACCAAACGGAAAAACTGTATGATGCCATGATGGCCAATAGCATCCCAATATACATGGGCGATCCGTTTGTGAGTGATATATTTAATACCAAAAGTTTTATCAACGCTAATGATTATATTATTATAAAAAATAAACCTTTACTAAAATGGCTTGAGAAATTAAGCCAGCCTAACTTTACAGATATAAGGCCGGCATTTTATAAATCACCGTTGCATAGGCTAAGCAGGCTTTTAAAAGCGTGGGGGCGTGATATTAAAATGCATATTCAGTTTAAAAACGTAGATTTTGACCCGTTGATTAATCATATAACAGAGTTAGACAACAACCGGGAGCTATACATTGAAATGCTTAAACAACCCTGGTTTATAAATAATGAATTACCTGCCATCGTATCTTTAAAAAACCGATGGATAAAAATATTTGAAACTAAAAATGGATAGGCCATTGGTTTCTATAATTATCCCTGTCTATAACTCGGGCGCCTACGTTGACGAAACGATAAAGTCTGCCCTGCAACAAACATGGCCCAATAAAGAAATTATTTTAGTTGATGATGGCTCGACAGATAATTCATTAGCTACAATAAAAAGACATGAAAGTGCATCAGTAAAAGTTTTTAGGCAGGGAAAAAAGGGTGCCTCCGCTGCCAGGAATAAAGGCCTGTCAGAAGCCAAAGGTGATTATATACAATTTTTGGACAGCGATGATCTGCTAAACAATACTAAGATTGAGGACCAATTAAATTTACTGATCAATAATCCAGGCTACATTGGCTTATGCACCACGGTTCATTTTTTTAATGGCGACGATCCTATTAAACAACCCGTCATAACAGAGTGGTATACAAACGGCTCTGATGACCCTGCGGATTTCCTGGTGAAATTGTATGGAGGCGGTTTAATAGGTCCAACCTATGGCGGGATGATAGCCATGCATGCGTGGCTAACTCCAAAAGAAATTATAGATAAAGCCGGCAACTGGAACGAGGAACTTACAGTTGATGATGACGGCGAATTTTTTTGTCGGGTAGTATTAGCAAGCAAGGGTATTAAATATGCACCTAAGGCAATGAGTTACTACCGAAAGTTCAAAAACACCAATACCTTAAGTGCCCAAAAAAGCTATGATGATTGTAAGAAAGCATTGCAGGCCACTATGTTAAAAACAGGTCATTTATTAACCGTAAATGGTGGGCCTAAAGCAAAATTGGCCTCAAGTAGGCTATTTTGGGATAATGCCTTTAATTTTTATCCGGAGTACAGAGATCTTGCCATGGCTGCACAATACGAAGCAAAAAAAATAACCCCGGGCTTTAACTACAGTCCCTATAACATCGGTTTAAAAAAACAAATAGCAAATATAATAGGGTGGAAACCGCTCGCCTATTTACAATATTTTAAAAACCATATCCTTAGATGAAAAATATGTTAGAGCGTATGATGATATGGTTGCTTAAATTGATACGTGCTGATCTTTTAGCTCACGCTCATGTACAAATTGGCGTCGGCCATAATACCTATAACTCTGGTGAAGAATTTGTTATTAAAACTCTTTTAAGCGAAATATTAAAAAAACCACCTTTAGTAATTATTGATGTGGGTGCAAATGTTGGCGATTATTCCAGTTTGTTAAGATCAAAATTCCCAACAGCTAAAATTCATTGCTTTGAGCCCATTCCTGAAACATTTAAGCAGCTGGTATCAAACACAAAGCATATGAATATACAGTGTCATAACGTAGCCGTTGGAAGTAGTAATGAAAAAATCAATTTCTTTCGGGGATCAAATGATAATGACGGCACAATGGTCACGGCCTATAAAGAGGCGATAAATGATCTATTTACCTTTGCTGGAGCATCTGAAGAAAATATAGTTTGTGATACGGTTGCCCTTGATGATTTCTTTGCGAATAAAGAATTGACAATAGATTTTCTAAAAATTGATGTGGAGGGCCATGAGTTGGAAGTATTAAAGGGTACTACAAAGATGATAAAAGCTAATAAAATAGCTGTAATGCAATTTGAGTTTAACGAGTTCAATATATTTTCGCGCTCGTTCTTTTATGACTATTATAAAATTTTACCGCAATATAAATTTTACCGCATAATGCCCCAAAACAGACTTTATCCATTGGGCGAATATAATTCGGCACATGAAATATTCAGATATCAAAACATTTTGGCAATAAACAATTCTCTCAATTATGTCTACAGATCATAAAGATGTAACATTGGTGATTTTCACGTGCGAAGGGCGCGAACATCTATTAATAAAAACTATGGCCTCATTTTACGAAGCCTGTGATTTTAAATTTTCAAAGACTTTTTTAATACTAGACGGGAAAGTTAATACCGATATCGTTGGCGACATTAAAGCTGATACGATTCTTAAACATACTACCAGAGAAGGATATGTAAGTATAATAGCTGATGCTTTAAGATTGATTAATACTCCATATTTTTTTTGGCTTGAAGATGATTTTCTTTTTAACCAAAAAGCACCGTTAAATTATATGTTGGATGTAATGAATAGGGATGTAAACTGGGCAGGAATTTTTTTAAGCAGAACCGCGCCATTTACTTCCGCTCAAAAAAAAAAGCCTGTAATAGATGATCTTTATATACCAGATATCGGATTTTCTGTATCGCCAACATTATGCAAAACCATACATATGAGAGCCGCGTTTGCCGCCATGGATCTGCATGAAAAAAGCGATCATACCAAGCATCTTACTTTTGAGCCTTTCATAGATAGTTTTTTTATTCAAAATAAATTGAAATATGCGATCATGGACCCAGGAGAAATCTCGCATGTAGAACATATTGGTCTTTTAGAAAGTACAGATAGGGCTCATCATACCGTCAATTCCCTAGAGAAACAATTTACTATAATTAATAAAGAATTTGTTTCAGGCTTGGGTAGAGATCGCATTATTACTATGTATAATAAATTCGCCATGCTACCCAAACTATGGTTCGCTATTATCGTATTAAGTGTTAAGCTATTTAAACATAGAGTATCTTATGATTTTGCTTTTAGGATTTATTGCGCGTATTTAAAGAAATTTAAATTTTAAGTACCATAATTTACATCGACTTTGCAAACTAATATGTTGCTAATTAAACTAAAAACTCTAATAAAACAGTTTCCTTTTATTTATCCTAAAAGCATCATTGCTTCATGCAAAGACTGGATAGATAAAGAAAACGCTAAAGACGGTGTTTATAAAGGCATACGTAAGCATACTTACAGCTTGGTAGAAGAGCCAGAGAACCATATCCACAAACTGCCTGTACTTGCAGATAAGGGTGATGCCGATAAATTTAGCGCTAACGTATTTTATCAAACAGCACCGTCCTATTTATATTACCTTAAAGATTGCTACATTTACAAGCAAAGAGGCTTGGTTTTAACCAGCAGAAATGCCCTGTTCCAGGAGTTTACGCATCATTTTAATATCGAACCATTAAAGCGTTTTATCTTAAAAAATCCTTTTCATACATTTTCTTCTCAAACAAAAAACATTAAAGGAGTCGGCGCTATACTGGTGTCGCCGCAAAGCCATAATTATTACCATTGGCTATTTGATGTACTACCTCGAATCAGGCTTTATACCGACGTATTAAATCATATTTCGCATTTCTGCATATCAGATGCTGTTCCGCAAAAATTTTTAGATATTTTGCCTCAATTTGGCATTCCATTAAACAAAATATTGCGAGTGAATGATACCTATAAGCTCCATTTCGACAACCTATATGTAGCCTCACTACCCGGTAGTGAAGGACGCGCACCTAAATGGGGAATAGACTATGTTCGGAAAAAATTGTTACGAAATACAAGCCCGGAACTAACGCGAAAAATATATTTTAAAAGGGGCGACCAAGGGGAAAGAAAAATATTAAACGAGGGCGCAATTATAAGCCTGTTGGAAAAGGCCGGATTTGAGATCATTGATCCCGAAACGCTAAGCATTGCAGCGCAAATTGAGCTGATGCAAAAGGTAAGGCTTGTTATCAGCGCCCACGGTGCAGCATTAAGTAATCTATTATTTGCACAAGAAGGGATGTCTGTAATAGAACTATTTTCGACTGATTATTTTAGAACGGATTGTTACTTTACCCTTGCCCGTATGCTCAATTTACATTATCAATATTTGCAAGGAACAAAACCTGCTAATGCAAACTGGGGTGATATAGAGGTTAGCGAAGAGGCATTGTTCAAGCTATTATACAAGTAAATTACTGCTTAAAAAGTTTATCGCAGTAGTTGTACAGTATAGCTTTATATACATAGAAAAAATCATTTACAGTAATGACGAATAACAATTGAACCAACCGCTTAACATATTAACGCTTGCAACCGGAAAAAAACTATTTATTGATATGGCAGTTAATCTTGCCCGGTCGTTTAACTTATGGAACAAAGGCAGTGGTATTAATTTTTATATGGCAACCGATTTGCCGGAATTTATTCCTGCCGATGTAAAATCTTTCACCCAAATTATAAGCCTGCAACGTGATGAACTTGGTGTAGGATTTTCACCAAAATTGCAACTGGATAAATTGGCACCCGCTGGCCAAACCTTATTTGTAGACAGCGATTGCCTGGTATATGGCAACCTGTTGCCTGTGTTCGAAAAATTTAAAGGACACCAGGTTTCAGTAATAGGTAATTACATTGCTGAAGGCGAGTGGTTTGGTGATGTAACCGCCATCTGTAAAAAACACCAGGTGCCACATCTGCCCAAATTTAATGGGGGTATCTATTATTTAGAGAATGGAGCTATAGCTGCACAAGTTTATGCGACAGCGCGCGAATTGGAAACACAGTATGACGAAATAGGCTTTGTACGCTTACGGGGGCAACCTAATGATGAAGTATTAATGTCATTGGCTATGGCGTTGCACAAGCAGGAACCTATTTATGATGACGGCAGCATCATGGCAGAATTTGTAAATTTCCAATCGGGTATTAAATCAGATGTTTTAAAAGGAGTGGCCGAGTTGTATAATGACCCGGGGCATCCTGCTTATCAAAAAGAATGGCCATTAACGCTGGCAACGCCCCTCATTGTTCACTTTTTGGGGCATCATAATAAAACGTTACCTTATACTAAGGAAACTATGATGCTCGAGTATCTTTTTAATAATAAGTATTCGTTAAACGAGGCTCGTATTTTAACAAGCTTACAAATAACACTGCCTACGCAAACTGTCAATTGGGTTAAGCAATTGTCCAGGCCCTTATATCATTTATTATTTGGGCACCGTAAAATAAAACCGTCAGAAAGAGTAACTAAGTAAAATGGATATTAGCATTATCATACCAACCTATAACCGTCTCTGGAGCCTTCCCAAAGCCGTGAACAGTTGCTATGATCCCGCCGTAAATATTGAAGTCATTATAATTGATGATGGCAGTACAGATGATACCTGGCAATGGCTGAACCAACAAGACAATGTAATTGCCATCAAGCAGGAAAACATGGGTAAAGGTTGGGCTGTGAATAAAGGCTTTAACATTGCCACAGGTAAGTACATACGTTTTCTCGATTCGGACGATTGGATACTGCCCGGTTCGTCTGCCAAATTATTCCACGAAGCAGAAAAAACTGGGGCAGACGTTATTTGCGCAGGCTATGAGACCTACGATGAAAATGAAAAATTAATTAAAGAAACACCATGGACAGTTTGCGACGACTTTCTGGCACAGCAATTAGGCGAGTGCGATTCGTCGCATTATAGCGCCTATCTTTTTAAAAAAGGGTTTATTAACAATATCCCCCATCGCCAGGAATTTGGCGGACTTGACGATAGGCAGTTTATAATTGAAGCGGCATTAAAGTATCCAAAAACCAGTTATATATCATCGCCTGCGTTGGCGCATAGAATACATATCAACATTAGGCTGCAAAACATGAGTGGTTTACAAAAAGTTGTATATCACCACGCATATTATAACATATATAAAAAAGCATTAACTTTCCTGGAGGCACGGGGCGAACTTAATCAGCGCCGCAAAAGTGCAACTTGCAATAATTTATGGCACCTCGCCCATTGGACAGCATACACCGATATCACAGCTGGTTATAAAATTTATCAATGGGTTTACGAGCTCGACCCACAATTCAATCCTACAGAAAACAAACCTTTAGGATTATTATATAAAACCCTGGGGTTTACCTTTACCGAACGACTATTAAGGCTTAAAAGGAGTTAAGCAAAACCTATGCAATTGACAGGCAATATATCATTAAACAGGTTTGAGTGGGCTGATAAAACAGCGCGCGAAGTAATCAACAAATACTTTCAAGAAACAAAACCTGTACATTATGATGTAGGTGCCGGCCAAAACTCACTAACAAAACAACTGGCAAGCGAAACTGCTATTGGCTATTCTTTTGATCTGTTTCCGTTTGATGAAAGCGTCAAACAATGGGATATTGAAAAGATTTTTCCTTACAACTACCAGCCTGCCGATATCGTTACTTTTTTAGAAATTGTTGAGCATTTAAATAACCCGTGGATCTGCATGAAAAACCTCTCGGCAGCAATGGCACCAGGTGGTTTTTTAGTGCTTACTACCCCGAACCCGGGTTGGAGCACCAGTAGGACTTGTTTATTGTTTAAAGGTTTTTTAACCTGCTTTACACAATCAGATCTTGATGCAAATCACCATGTGTTTATTGCCTGGCCGCATATATTGCAAAAGCTACTTGCTGATAACGGTTTAGAAATAATAGAATATGTTACCCTTGATGGGCCTACCCGTTTATTTAGTAAAGGACTTAAGCTATCTCAGTTTATCATACAGTTTCCGGCCAGGCTGATCAAAATAATGATTGAGAAAAAAGACCCAAGCGCTATGGGTATGAGCTATGGCATAGTTGCCCGTAAAATTGGTGGAACCACTTAATATTTTTTACAGCGAGCCCGATCCGGATAGATGGGTAAAATTTGATCGTTATCCACGACGATTAATTCGGAGGTTGGTACGTGGTAAAACACGCCCCGGCGGAGTGGCAATGGTGGCCATAAACCTGATGAAAGGACTTGATAAATTGGGTGTGCCCTATCGACTAAACAATTATCGTTATATCCGGCAACATCCGGATGAAGTTGCTTGTGTTGTTGGAAAACCGCATGTACTTTTCGAGCAGGAATGGAAAAATCCGATAGTTTTTGGTGCTGCTATTTATTCGCACCCTGTAAACTGCCCGAACCTGCTTACAAAGTACCCCAACATTAAACGCATACTGGTTCCCGGTGAATGGATGCGACAAATGTTTGAACCGTACTATGGCGACACAGTATTGGCCTGGCCAACAGGGATAGATACAGATAAGTGGAAACCGGCAACAGGGAACAAAAACATCGACTTTTTGATATATGATAAGGTCCGTTGGGAACATGACAGGTATAATGATGAACTGATCACGCCTATTATCAAAACACTGGATAGCAAAAAGTTAAGTCACCTTTACATTAAATATGGGAGCTATACACCTACCGAGTTAAAGGATAAAGTTAGTAAATGTAAAGCTGTTATATTTTTATGCGAACATGAAACACAAGGCCTGGCTTATCAGCAAATATTAGCAACCAATACCCCCATACTTGCCTGGGACAGGGGCGGCTATTGGCAGGACCCCGACTATTACCCGGAAAGAGTTAAATATGGCCCCGTTAGTTCTGTACCATATTGGGATGAACGGTGCGGCAGCAAGTTTACAGAGGTGGATGATTTTGCCGCAAACCTTACCGCTTTCTTAAACCGGCTAAATATGTTCAAACCCAGGGATTATATACTTGAAAATTTAACCTTAGAAAAATGCGCCGAAGAATATCTAAAGATAGTGCAGCATATCATTGATTAAACCAGGTCGAAAAAGATGAAAATATTGCTGATGATGGACCCAGGGATATCGGTGCCGCCCAAGCAATACGGAGGGCATGAACGGCTGGTTTATTCCTTTGCAGAAGAATATATAAAGTTGGGGCATGAAGTTACTTTATTGGCAGGCCCTGATTCATACTGTAGCGGTAAAACTATAACCTATGGTATTAATGACCTAAAACGCTCAAAATTTCAAAGAGCCAAAGAAATATTTTTTGTTTGGCGATATTTAAGGCGTAACAAAAACAACTTTGACCTTGTACATAATTTTGGCCGCTTAATTTTGTTATTGCCCATTATAAATTCACCGGTAAAAAAAATAATGAGCTATGGCAGAAGTGTAACCGCGTCTGGGATACGCAAAATAACTACGTTACCTAATAGGAATTTAATTTTTACTGCCTGCAGCAGCTACTGCGCCAACTTCGGCAACGTAGCCGGTACCTGGCGCATTGTATATAATGCTATCGATTTTTCAAAATATCAGCTAACACAAATAATTGATGAGGAAGCTCCCCTTGTGTTTCTGAGCAGGCTCGATAAAATTAAAGGGCCTCATGTTGCTATAAACATAGCCCTTAAAACAGGCGATAAATTATTAATAGCAGGTAATAAACCAACTACCCCTGATGATCAGGCTTATTATGAAGAGTTTGTATTACCCTTTATTGATCAGCAGCAAATTATATATGTTGGCGAAGTAAATGATGAACAAAAAAATGCCATGTTAGGGAAAAGTAAAGCCATGCTTTTTCCCCTGAGCGGAGAAGAAGCATTTGGCCTGGTTATGATAGAAGCCATGGCGTGCGGCACACCCGTAATCGCTTTTAACCATGCGGCAGCCCCCGAGGTTATTGATGATGGGCTAACCGGTTTTATTGTTAATACCGAAGATGAAATGCTAAAGGCATTAGATAAAATACCACAGATAGACCGGGACAAATGTCGGCAGGTTGCCGGGCAAAGATTTGACGTTAAAGTAATTGCGAAACAATATTTAAACTTATTTAATAATGATAATCCCCTTCTTTACCAGGCTAATACCTCAAAAAGTTAAAAAAAGCATCCGCGAAAAAATGGGTGTCCCAAGCCAGGAAATCAGCCTTACTAATATAAAGCGATTGGGGTTTTCTCCTAAGTTCTGCCTGGATATTGGTGCTTATGAAGGGTATTGGACGGGCGATTTTAAGAAAATTTTTCCGGGTTGCGCTATAACCATGATAGAGGGCCAAAGTTTAAAAGAGCCAGCTTTAATAAAGGTTAAAAACGCCTATAGTGATGTTAATTATAAGATAGCCTTATTAGGAGCTGCCGAAGCCGCTGTTAATTTTAACATTTACGAGTCGGCCAGTTCTGTACTTGTTGAGCATTTTGATACGGAAGCCAAAACCGAGCAAAGGAACTTATTAATCTTGGATAAATTGCTTGAAAAAAATGATCATAAAAAACCCGATTTTATCAAAATAGATACACAGGGCTATGAACTTGAAATTTTAAAAGGCGGAGAAAAAGCTTTGGCTCATGCCGAGTTTGTTTTATTGGAAGTTTCTCTTTTAGATATCTACGTAAATAGTCCGTTGGTTATAGATGTACTTAATTTCATGAAAGAACGTGGGTTTGTTTTATATGATATATGTACGCTAATGAAACGCCCGCTTGATAACGCGTTATTCCAATCTGATTTTTTGTTTGTGAAAGAAAATTCACAGTTCCGTAATAATAAACATTGGGCGTAAAAAGTGTCCTTTTTATAACATCGGGTCAGCCGTCGTTAAACCCGCGCCTGGTAAAAGAGGCTGATTGTTTGGCTGATGCAGGTTATAAGATTACCGTATTGTACATGTACTGGAATGCCTGGGGCGCTAATTTTGATAAACAACTAATAGCATCAAAAACATGGAAGGCTATTTGTGTAGGCGGCAATCCTCAACATACAAATATCCAGTACTTTTTAAGCCGTTTGATTTACAAATTAGCACAAACTGTAGCACATAAAACCAAAAGCCGCTTTATGGCTGATTATGCCACCGCCCGCGCCAGCTATTATTTAATTCGCGAAGCAAAAAAACACGTTGCCGATCTGTATATCGGCCATAACTTAGGCGCATTACCGGCAGTGATAGCCGCTGCAAAAGTCAACGGTAAACCTTGCGGTTTTGATGCTGAAGATTTTCATCGGTATGAAACCAGCAACGATAATAATAACAGCGACGTAATTTTAAAGACTCAGATAGAAAATAAATATATACCGCAATTAAATTACTTTACAACCAGCAGTCCGCAAATAGCAGAAGCCTATTCGAAAGTATTTGTAGATCTGAAGCCCATAGTTTTACTGAATGTTTTCCCTAAAAGTACCGTGACTAATACTACGTCGGGCAAGGATCAACCTTTAAAGCTTTTTTGGTTTTCGCAAACCATAGGGCCAAACCGTGGGCTCGATGATATTATTGGTGCATTGCAGATTTTAAATAGCATAGATTTTGAACTACATTTATTAGGCGATCAATCAACGTCGTCAAAGGATTTTATTGATCGGCTAAAAAACAGTGGCGTTAATATTAAATTCCACGACCCTATCCCACCAGATGGGGTGATTGCTTTTGCCGGCCAATTTGATATAGGCCTGGCGCTTGAGAATAAAGTGCCGGTTAACCGGGATATATGCCTTACCAACAAGATATTTACCTATATGCAGGCGGGTTTGGCTATCATTGCCAGCGATACTACTGCTCAAAAAGACTTTATAACTAAAAACCCAACAATAGGTCAAACATATCCTTCAGGAGATGCTAAAGCTATGGCGGCAATTCTTTCAAGCTATTATAAAGATAGGCTATTGTTAACAGCGGCCAAAAATGAAGCATTGCGTTTAGGCCATGAACGATACAACTGGGAGGTAGAAAGTTTAAAATTTTTACAAATAGTTGAGCAGACAATAAATTAAATTAGTTGAAACGCCTGCTCATTATTTCACCTTATTTTGCACCGATAAACACTCCGGATATGCAGCGGGTACGCACCAGTCTGCCTTACTTTAAAGAGCATAACTGGGAAGTAGAAATCGTTATGGTAGATGCGCAATACTGTGAAATGCCAACCGACGAGCTGTTGTTGCAAACCATTCCGGCTGGCGTGAAAATTCACGCTTTAAAAGCTTTAAAAAGGGGGCTTACCTCAAAGTTTGGTTTCGGGGCCATCGCTTTCCGGTCATTTTGGTTTTACCGCAAAAAAGTTGATGAGCTCTTGCTGTCGAAGAAATTTGACCTGATCTATTTTTCAACCACACAGTTCCCGATATGCGTATTAGGGGCGCATTGGAAAAAGCGGTTTGGTGTACCGTATGTTATAGATATGCAGGACCCGTGGTACTCCGCCTATTATGATAATAAAAAGCAACAACCGCCTAAATATAAACTGATCTATGCATTGCATAAACGCCTTGAAGCTATTGTAATGAACCAAGTTAGCGCCTTGATTAGCGTATCTGAAAGCTATATTGTTGATCTTAAAAACAGGTATCCGCGGATAAAAGATGTTCCATCTGCTACAATTACTTTCGGTGGTTTTGAGCCTGATATGGATCTCGCCAAAAAGAATCGATCAATCTTTGTTAATTTATTAGATCCTGGCTTTAAAAACATAGTTTATATTGGTCGCGGCGGTGTTGATTTGCATAGTGCTATAACACCTCTTTTTGAAGCATTTAAACAACTGGTAGCAGGCCAGCCTGATATTTATAATAACATAAAATTTTATTTCATCGGCACCAGCTACGCTCCTAAAGGGCAAGGCGAGTTAACCATATTGCCGTTGGCTAAACAATTTGGTATTGAAAACAATGTAATTGAAATTACAGACAGGATAAGTTATTTCCATTCGCTGGCTACTTTATTGCAGGCTGATGCTTTATTTATACCGGGGTCCGATGATCCAAGATACTCGCCATCAAAATTATATCCTTACATATTGGCTAAAAAACCATTGTTAGCTATTTTTAATCCGATAAGTCCCGCGTTAAATATTTTAAATGAATGCGGTATACAAGCTTATAGCTATGATACATCAACTATTGAAACACAGATACAGAACTTTTTTACCAATTTAATTAATGGTAGTATTAACGTTTCTGAACGTAGTGAGGAGGGCATTAAAAAGTACTCTGCAAAAAACATGACCAAAATGCAATGCGATTTATTTGACCGGGTTGTAGCCACAACAAAATGATGCGATTAGCAATTATAACCACCCACCCAATACAGTATTATGCACCTGTATTTAAACTGCTGGCCCAACAGGTAGAAGTAAAAGTTTTTTATACCTGGGGCGAAACATCAATGGAAAAGCATGACCCCGGTTTTGATAAAACTATAAGATGGGATATTAATTTGTTAGATGGGTATAATTATCAATGGTTGCAAAACACATCAAGCGATCCGGGTTCGCATCATTTCAATGGCATTGTTAACCCCACTATTATTGCTGATGTTGAAGCCTGGAACCCAAATACGGTATTAGTTTATGGCTGGGCATACAAAAGTCACTTAAACGTTATGCGGCATTTTAAGAATAAATTACCGGTACTTTTTCGCGGCGATTCAACATTACTTGATGAAAAACCCGGACTTAAAAATGCGATCAGATCTATTTATTTAAAATGGGTGTACAACACGGTAGATTACGCTTTTTATACTGGTATAAACAATAAGGCCTACTTTAAAAAATATGGGCTGCGCGACGACCAGCTGATCTTTGCCCCGCATGCAGTTGATAATGAAAGATTTGCTGAGCCAAAAGACAAAGAGGCTGATAAACTAAAACACCTGTTTGGGCTTGACGCAGATGGTATAGTTATACTTTTTGCAGGTAAGCTTGAAACTAAAAAAGACCCGGCCCTATTACTAAAAGCATTTACTAATTTACGTGCAGCCAATACACATCTACTTTTTGTAGGAAACGGCGTTTTAAAAGATGAGTTAAAACAGTTAGCCATGTCAAATCCGAACATCCATTTTATGGATTTTAAAAACCAGAGCTATATGCCCATTATTTACCAGGCTTGCGATATTTTTTGCCTTCCGTCAAAAGGCCCCGGCGAAACCTGGGGACTGGCTGTTAATGAAGCTATGGCTTGCAGTAAAGTTATTTTAGTTTCTGATAAAGCCGGCTGTGCTGCAGACCTGGTAAAACCTAACCAAAACGGAATAGTATTTACCGCCGGATCTATTAAGGACATTAGCGAAAAATTAGCTTATTTGGTTAACAAAGGAAAAGCAGAACTTTCCCAAATGGGCAAAAACTCCAAACATATAATAGAAAGCTGGAATTTTACTAACCAGGCCAATGCTATTATAAATTATAAAGATGGAAGAAACCAGTAAACCGTTTGAGCGATACCTGATATTATATGTGCCATGGGTATTGTCTATACTACTCTCAGACTCGCCGGTGTTATCTTACTTTACAGCTTGGCTAGGTTCATTTTTCATCTTTTTTATTTGTTACAGCGGGTGGTTAAAACCATTACCTAAAGACAGGCCAATTGGCGCACAATTAATGCGCCCCATATTTTTAGTACAAGCAATATTTATTGGCTACATGGCCTGCAGTTCTATATTTTATTTCGCCAACTTATTGGGGTATATGGATAATAGCCGCTTCGCTACGTTTATTATCGATAATGACAAAATAGAGCTTGCGGCACAATGCCAACGATATTATATTTTGGGACATGCTGCATTTGCAACGGGTATGGTTTTGTCTATGAAATACCCTATTAAACAAAAATATAAGGTTAGTGCTGGAAAGTTAGCCAATATTTTATTTATGATGGCAATTATATTTCTGCCGATATCATATTTGGCAGGACATACAAGTGGCCTGTTGCAATTTCATTTTCAATTTTCTTCTTTAAGCTTTATTGCCTGCACGTTAGCCCTGGCATTTGCAATACCGTTAAATAAAGTTTTTAATACTTTGTTTTGTTTGTTCTTATATCTTACTAATTTTTACGAGGCGTTAACGTCAGGTTTTAAAGAGCCCATTATTGTTAGTGTACTTATATTAGGTATTTTTTTGTATCCTACTTATAAACGCATAGTGTTAACAACATTTGTACCCGTGTTGCTACTGCTTTTTATGTATTTGCCAACATACAACCACATTTACCGTGAAAATGCATGGGGTGATAATATGGACGTTGATGATGCTTACAAAATTGCGCTTGATGCTGCGTTGAGCGATGAATCGCAGGACGAAACCAACGCGGGTTTTTTAGTATACCGGCTCAGCGAGATGGATATGTTTACCGGGTATGTAAAATCAACACCTCAATATGTTGATTATTATGGTTTTGATTTAGTAAAGCAGGCGTTAGTTGTAATAGTACCGCGTGTTTTTTGGGCGGATAAACCAAGTACCGAAGAATTGGTTATGGAGCGGGTATACAACTCAGGTGTTATTCGCAGAGGGTCAAACGTTTCGGCAAAACCTGCTTACGTTGTCGATGGGTATCTGTCGGGTGGGTCATTAGGAGTATTTTTAGCCTTATTTATTTATGGTGTCGCAGTACAATTAATTTCACAAAAAGCCGAACAGTTATTTGGAGGTTATATCTTAGGGACAGCGCTGGTATTTACCGGTTTATTCCAGATCTTTTGGCGTGGCTTAAGTTTTGAGTTTTTATTGAATTCTGTTTTTTGGAGTTTTATTACCATGTTAATTTTGAGCAGGGTGCTTAGGGCACAAAATATTTTAGAAGACATTTGAAAATCCTGCAGATCAACGCATCATACAAGCCAGCCTATATTTATGGAGGGCCCACCATGTCTGTAGCTAAACTAAGCGAAGAATTGGTAAAGGCGGGTAATGAGGTAAGGGTTTTTACGACGACTGCTAACGGAGAGGCCGAATTAGCTGTCGATCCTAATATACCAATAGTGGTTGATGGTGTTAACGTAACTTACTTTAAACGCATAACTAAAGATCATAGTCACTTTTCGCCAGGCCTTTTAATTAAACTCTGGCGGGAGGCACGCTTATATGATGTTATACATATCCATGCCTGGTGGAATTTGGTTTCAGTATTCTCGGCACTTATTGCACTAACAAAAAAAGTACCGGTAGTAATATCGCCGCGCGGAACGCTGAGCGATTATTCCTTCCAAAACAGAAACAGCCTCATTAAAAATTTGATCCATCGTTTTTTCGGCAAAACCCTGTTAAAACGTTCCTACCTGCATGCAACATCACCTCCAGAAAAAAAAGCATTATTAAATATCGTAAAACCTGTTGGGGTATTCGATATTGCCAACTTTGTTAAAGTATCACAATCAACTTATAAGAAAACATCAGGACCGGTTTTAAAGTTGCTTTTTTTATCACGAATTGAAGAAAAAAAAGGGTTAGATATCTTACTGCATGCTTTGCCCCGGCTAAATATTCCCTACCATTTAACTATTGCCGGCGATGGTGACGAAAATTACATTGACATTTTAAAAAACATTGCTCACTATAACCACAGTAACGATAATATTAGCTGGATAGGTTTTCAAAACGAAAATAAATTTAATGTTTTTAGCGATCATGACCTATTGATATTACCTTCATATAATGAAAATTTTGGCAACGTGGTTATTGAAAGTCTGAGCGCCGGTACGCCGGTATTAATAAGTGAGCATGTTGGCCTGGCAAATTATGTTACCAAAAACAACTTAGGCTGGGTATGCCAAACAACACCACAATCAGTAAGCGATATTATAAACCAAATAGCTACCAATAGTGTGGATGAGTTGGCAACTATCAGTATGAATGCACCCGCAATTATTCATCGTGATTTTGATGATGACCAGTTAATTAAAAAATATATAAATATGTATCAGCAAATTATTAATCATGGCTGAGTATAAAGATTATGGCTTTAGCGAAAGTGCACCCGCGCACACCTTTCAATATTTGCAGGAGCCTATATTAAAAATGCTGAACAATAATACAGACCGTTGCATATTAGACCTGGGTTGCGGCAACGGTTACCTGGTAAACTTTTTGCTAAGTAAAGGCTATAATGCTTATGGAACCGATGCGTCTGCCGAGGGCATAGCAATCGCAAAAAAAACAAATCCTGATAGGTTTTTCCTTCAGGACCTGTCAACCGGTAAATTACCGGCCGAACTGCAGGCTAAAAAATTTGATACCATCATATCAACAGAAGTTATTGAGCATTTGTATGATCCCGAAGGCTTCATAAACTTTTGTAAAGCGGCTATAATAAATGGGGGCGAAATAATCCTATCTACGCCCTACCATGGATATCTAAAAAACCTAATGCTTAGCGTATTTAATAAATGGGATAAGCACTTAAACCCCATGTGGCACGGCGGCCATATTAAACTATGGTCAAGAAAAACGTTAAGTAACGCTTTAATAAATGCGGGGTTCACCAATGTGGTGTTTAAAGGTTGCGGCAGGATCCCCTACTTCTGGAAATCAATGATCATTAAAGCAAAATTAAATTGAGCACACCGTATTCATTTATTGTTTTAACCTGTAATGAAGAATTGCACCTGCCACGATTTTTGCAATCAATAGCGGAACTGAACGCTCCGGTTTTTATAGTTGATTCTAGCAGTACTGATACTACAGTTAAAATTGGTGAAGAATTTGGTGCGACATTTTTATATAACCCATTCGAAAATCATCCCATGCAATGGGATTTCGCGCTTAAAAATTGCCCGGTGCAAACGCCATGGGTAATTTGCTTAGATGCTGACCAGGTAGTAACCCCCGAGCTAAAACAACACCTGATTAATTTTAAAGACGAAGAACATATCGGCACAAATGGCTTTTACTTTAACCGTAAAAACTTTTTTAAAGGGCGGTGGATAAAGCATGGGGGTTATTACCCTTTCTATTTATTAAAGATGTTTAGGTATGGTGTTGGCTACTCGGACATTACCGAGAAAATGGACCACCGTTTTGTAGTTCCCGGCAAAACAGAAATATGGAAAGACGGCCACCTGTTAGAAGAAAATTTAAAAGAAAATAATATCAGTTTTTGGATAGCCAAACACAACCGCTACAGCGATTTAGTTGCACAGCAGGAAGTAGAGCGAATGTATTCTACTGTTACTTTAACAGAAAAGCCCGGCTTCTGGGGTTCGCCTAACCAGCGTAAAGCGTGGTACAAGCAACGGTGGCAAAAACTTCCGCGCTATGTACGCCCAATGTTATATTTCACCCAACGCATTATATTTCAGTTGGGCATTTTAGATGGCCGCACCGGCGTAATATTTCATTTTTTACAGGGCTTTTGGTTCAGGCTGATGGTGGATATTAAAATCGATGAAATTTTAAAAGAGCAAAATGATACCAAATAAGCAAAACAATCCCATAAAATTTGCCGCCTGGTTTATCGGCTTATTCCTGGTGTTTTATTATTTCAATATCTTTTTCTTTGGCCTTACTACCCCAGGTGGCCTATACAGTCCCTTTTTGGCCGACTATTTTAATTATATCCAGGTATTACGTTGGGTATTATTACAATGCAGTGCCTGGGCTTTAAAGTGCTTTGGCTTTGCTACTATCACCAATAATTATGAATTATTGGTTGCCGGGCATGGGGCTATTGTATTGGTTTACTCCTGCCTGGGGTTGGGGGTTATCAGCTTTTTTTCGGCTTTTGTACTGGCTTATCCAAAACCGCGTAAAGCAAAGATCGTATTCTTATTATCAGGTATTTTTGCAATTGAGTTTTTAAATGTGATACGCTTTGTGGTTTTGGCTTTATTTTGGAATAAGCGGCCGGGAGTGGTTATTGATCATCACACAATTTTTAATATATTCATTTATATTGTAATAAGCGCGGGCCTTTATGTTTGGGTAAAAAATGACGTCGCTGTAAAAAAATAATATGCAAACTGATCTGGAATCTTACAGTAACCACCCCTATCACCCCGGCGGTAATCTGCTTAAGCGGGTGCTCTGGCATTATGTAAGCGGCTTTGTTTTTAAAACAAGCTTATTCCCGGTCTATGGGATAAAAGTGGCGCTACTACGTTTATTTGGGGCTAAAATTGGCAAACAGGTTGAGATAAAACCCTGCGTTAACATAAAATACCCATGGCTGCTTACCATTGCTGACGAAGTGTGGATAGGTGAAAACGTTTGGATAGATAATATAGCTATGGTTACCATAGCTAGTAATGTATGTATTTCGCAGGGAGCCACGCTGCTTACCGGTAGCCATGATTATAAAAAGGCGTCGTTTAACCTAATTACAGGCACTGTAACCATCGAGAATGGCGCCTGGATAGGCGCATTGGCAACAGTTAACCAGGGGCTTGTTATAGGCTCGCACGCTGTGCTTACTACCGGCTCTGTTGCTACTAAAAACCTTCAACCCTACTCTATTTACCAGGGCAATCCCGCAATGAAGATCCGCGATCGTGTAATTAGCTGATTAAGATTGGCTATTGATCTCTTTCCAAAGCAGATCTTTCAAAACATCCAGATTTTTCTGAGCTACTGATGATATAAATACCGATGGGATATCCGTTGGTACTTGTTTTTTCATCTCTGCTACCAACTCGTCGTCCAGCATGTCCGATTTTGTAACTGCTATTACACGGGGCTTATGCATTAGTTCGGGATTGTACTCGTTTAGCTCTTTTAGTAAAATATCGTATTCTTCCTGTATGGTTCGTGTTGTATCAACAGGTACCATAAATAACAACACAGCATTACGCTCAATATGTTTCAGGAAACGGATTCCTAACCCTTTACCTTTTGATGCACCTTCTATAATTCCCGGAATATCCGCCATAACGAACGATCTATTGTTACGGTAAGCCACAATACCTAAATTGGGCACAAGCGTTGTAAAGGCATAATCGGCAATCTCCGGCTTAGCTGCCGATACCACCGATAGCAAAGTTGATTTACCTGCATTTGGGAAACCTACCAAACCAACATCGGCCAATATTTTAAGCTCCAATATGTTCCATACCTCCTGCCCTTCTTCGCCTGGTTGTGCAAAACGTGGAGTTTGGCGGGTTGCTGTTTTAAAATTAGCGTTACCTAAACCACCACGGCCTCCTTTAGTCAATATTTTAGTCTCGCCGTCGGTATTTATTTCGAATAAGATCTCTCCTGTTTCTGCATCACGCATTATAGTTCCTAACGGAACTTCCAGGATCTCATCGCGTCCGGTTTTACCGCTGCTTAATGAGCTGCTGCCGGGGTCGCCGTCGCCGGCAATAACGTGTTTACGGAATTTTAAGTGCAGTAAAGTCCAAAGCTGCGCATTACCTTTTACAATAATATGCCCGCCGCGGCCACCATCGCCACCATCAGGCCCGCCCGTTGCCGTACGTATATCGCGGTGCAAATGCGCCGAACCTGCCCCGCCCTTACCAGAGCGACAGCAAATTTTTACATAATCAACAAAATTTGAACCTGACATTTTTGATTTGTTTTTAATCTGAAAGTCCGGTAGTTACAAGCTACATAGCTTAAACTACCGGACTTTAAAAAGATAATTACCTTTAGGGTTTAGCCTATTATTTATTTTTCCAAGTGCCAATGATAGAGCAGATAGACGCAAATATTTCGTCTACCGTGCCAATGCCATTAATACTTTTAAACTTATTCTGACCTTTATAAAAATCGGCAACAGGGGCTGTTTTGCTATTGTACTCGTGTATGCGCTTACGTATTACTTCAGGATTAGCATCGTCAGGTCTGCCAGAGTCTTTGCCTCTTAATAACAATCTGCGTTCCAGCTCATCATCATTAACTTCTAACGCTATCATCCCCGATATAGCAGAGTTTTTGCTTTGCAATAAATTATCTAATGCATCTGCCTGTGCTACTGTACGTGGGAAACCATCAAAAATAAAACCTTTACCATCTTTGTTAGCATCAAGCTTATTGCTTATCATGCCTATAACAACAGCATCGGGGACTAACAAACCTTCGTCCATTAGTTTTTTTGCTTCTAAACCAAGCTCGGTTCCTTGTGAAATTTCGCCTCGTAGCAAATCACCGGTTGATAGGTGTATCAGACCGTATTTTTCGATAAGTTTTTGTGATTGAGTACCTTTCCCAGCTCCTGGCGGGCCAAATAACACTAAGTTGAGCATGTGCGTTTTCAAATTAAAAGCCTTTCGGTGATATACTGAAAGGCTTAAATTATTATGTGCACTTGTAGGGATTCGAACCCCAAACCTTCTCATCCGTAGTGAGATGCTCTATCCAATTGAGCTACAAATGCATTATTCTATTTTGAATATCCGCTTTTTTAACGGACTGCAAAAATAGGATTTCTTTTTAAATCTGTCGAAAATATTTAAAAATTACTTCACTTTCTCTCCAATTGCCGCAAAATCAGGCAAATCGCCGGCGTTTTCTAACACCTCGGCATATATAATGTTCTGTTCCTCGTCTATAACAAAGGCAGCTCTTTTTGATACGCCCTTCATCCCGAAAGCAAATTCTGCATATAAAGCGCCGTAAGCAGCTGATACTTCTTTGTTGAAATCAGACAACAGGTCAAACTGGTAATTGTTCTCTTCTTTAAACTTATCCAGCGAGAAAAGCGAATCGACAGAGATACCTAATATAGTAGCGCCTAAACCATCATAATAGCCAAAGCTATCGCGCATGGTGCAAAGCTGCGTAGTGCAAACACCTGTAAACGCCAAAGGGAAGAAATGAATAACTACTTTTCGCCCTTTAAAATCGGCCAATGAAACTTCTTTTTTGTCTGATGAGAATAAAGTGAACTGCGGTGCCGGCTGGCCTATGGTTAATGACATGTTGAGTTTTTTTCTGCAAATAAATAATAATAAACGATACTACGCATAATCTATAAGTAATTATTGCAAGTGGCTTGCAAAATCAAATTATTATAATTTACTTTGTATTACAAAGTACTTTTATGATAAAGTTAAACACTGCTTATTTTGTCCTTACCTGTTGGCTATTTTTCATAGAGCTATTAATAGGCCGGTATATGAATGATGCTTTCGTCAGGCCGTATGGCGGCGATTTCTTAGTGGTGATACTGATCTATTGCTTTGTTAAAACTTGGGTTAATATCCCGGCTATAAAAACGGCGCTTGGTGTGCTGGTATTTGCCTACCTGGTTGAGGTATCGCAATACTACCATTTGGTTAACCTATTGGGTTGGAATGGTTCGGCCACGGCCCGCATGTTAATGGGTACTTCATTCTCTTTTATCGACCTGCTGACTTATACCCTCGGCGTATTATTTATAATCGCTGCCGAAAAATTATTAAACCATGAACAATCAATTGCAGCATAAACTACAACAGCGGATCCGTTTATATATCTGGGTGGTTATTATTGGGTTATTCCTGAGTGGTGTTACGGCCTTCCCTATTGAAACCGAACTGGCTTTATTAATAAATCATCCGCCTTTTCAAAATCAAACAATAGCTATGTGGCTTAACAAAGTTTACCAGGCCGTTAGTACTACCAATATCGATTATCCGTTTTTAACTTATGGTACCGACTGGTTGGCCTTCGCCCACCTAATGCTGGCGGTACTATTTATAGGTCCGCTTAAGGACCCCGTAAAAAACATTTGGGTAATTGAGTTTGGGCTGATAGCAAGCGTGGCGATATTTCCGCTGGCTTTTATCGCCGGTGCCGTAAGGGGTATCCCCTTTTTCTGGACCATGATTGATTGCTCATTCGGTGTTGTCACCCTCGCGTTATTAGTACCCTGTTATAATGACATTAAAAAGTTAAGGAGTTTAGTATGAAATATTTTGTAAAAGAAGATTCTATAGTACGAAAGATCTGGGGCAGCGCAGATACCACGTTGTTTATCTTTGCCGGCTCGGCTGCCGAGTTTGCGTTAAATAAGGCGGTTGATTGGTTATATTTTACCGGCAAGTTACCGGCAGATCCATTGGCCCGGTTATTCTCAACAGTAACTTACTCACGCCAGATTCTTTTCTCCACCGAGGAGGAAGCATTGAAATCCATAGATAAAATAACCGCGATACACAAAGGCGTTGAACATGCCCGCGGCGCACAGATCCCCGACTGGGCCTATCGTGATGTATTGTTTATGCTGATAGACTATTCGATAAGGTCATTTGAGCTACTTGACCGCGAGCTAACCCATGCCGAAAAAGTAGAAGTTTTTAATGTGTTTAACCGTGTAGGTCTAAGGATGGGTTTAACAGGCTTACCTACCAACTATATCCAATGGAAACAAATGCGCGAAGAGCATTTACAAGATAACCTGGCGCAAAGCACATACACCTATCACCTCTACCAGCAATACAGGAAGCATCTGGGCTGGTTAAGATACATACTACTGATAAAAGTGCAGTTAATACTGGTGCACCCAAGGGTTTGCAATTTGCTTAACCTGGGCGAACCCGGGTGGATAAAACCTATATTAAATGCTTACCGGTTTTTAAGGCGATTAAAAGTTGAAGCGTTTTTGCGCAATGCCTTGCTGCCGGCAGAGTATAAGGTGCAGATTATGAGGATGGATCTGCGATAGCAAACATTACTACAACATTAAAGTTAATATCGTGATATATTAGCCTAATGAAAGCCATAATCATAACCCAACCCGGCGCACCAGAAGTTTTGCAAATAGCCGAACGCCCAATACCGTTATACACCGCTGATGAAGTATTGGTAAAAGCTGCCGCCGCAGGTGTTAACAGGCCCGACATAGCGCAGCGCAAAGGTCATTACCCCCCTCCCGCAGGCGCTCCGCAGGATATCCCCGGATTGGAAATAGCCGGAACTATAACCGAAGTCGGAGCCAACGTTAGGCACTTCAAAGTCGGGGATAAAGTTTGCGCGCTGGTAGCTGGCGGCGGTTATGCGGAATATTGCAATGTACCTGCAGGCCAATGCCTGCCCATCCCGGGCAACTTAAAGTTTGTAGAAGCGGCATCATTACCCGAAACCTTTTTTACTGTTTGGAGCAATGTGTTTGATCGCGCACAGCTGAAACCAGGCGAAAGCTTGCTGATACACGGCGGCTCAAGCGGGATTGGCGTTACGGCGATACAGATGGCAAAGGCTTTGGGTAGTACTGTGTATGTAACTGCCGGATCAGGCGAAAAATGTAAATTTTGCGAGGACCTTGGAGCCGACAAAGCCATCAATTATAAAACTGAAGATTTTGTTCCGATAATTAAAGACATCACTCAAGGCAAAGGTGTTGATGTTATTTTAGATATGATAGGCGGCGACTACACCCCACGCAACCTGCAAAGCTTAGCCGACGATGGCCGGTTGGTGCTCATAAACATGATGGAAGGCAAGGATACGCAGATAGATCTATCCTTAATATTGCGCAAACGCCTTACGATAACAGGCTCTACGTTAAGGGCGAGGGATGTTGCTTTTAAAAGCGACATCGCGGCAGCGCTTCAAAAAAATATCTGGCCGTTAATCGCGTCGGGACAAATAAAACCTGTTGTTAATGCCGTGTTCCCGACTGGTAAAGCGGCCGATGCACACGCGTTAATGGAAAGCAGCCAGCACATCGGTAAAATAGTTTTGAATTTTGAGGCATAAACTTATTTATACAACTCATTAAATATTAACTATTTATAAATCATAAAGCGTTTTTTATAAAATATCCTGCTATAAGTAATAATTTGCGTTCCTTTCAATTAAAAAAAGCCTGAAAAAATCTTACTTTAAGTATTTTAATATTGTATTATAAACCTTAACTTTGCGCCCTGAAATAGCGCGAAAAGGTTTCAAACTATTTTAACAAAGTATATTTTAAAAAATACCCGGTTATATATGCCAAACATTGGAAAAATATCACGGATCATCGGTCCGGTAGTCGACGTTAGTTTTGCAGAGAATGCACATCTTCCTAAAATTTACAGCGCGTTAGAGATCACTAAAGAAAACGGCCAAAAGGTTGTTTTAGAGGTTCAACAGCACTTAGGCGAAGACCGCGTACGTGCGGTTGCCATGGATTCAACAGATGGTTTATTACGTGGCATGCCCGTATTAGACTTAGAATCGGCAATTAAAATGCCTGTCGGCGATAATATTAAAGGCCGTGTATTTAACGTGGTTGGTGATGCTATTGATGGTATTGTTAACTTAGATAAAACCAATGGTCGCCCAATACACGCTGCACCTCCGCGTTTCGAAGATCTTTCGACCGAGTCTGAAGTATTGTTTACCGGTATTAAAGTTATCGACTTATTAGAGCCTTACGTAAAGGGTGGTAAAATTGGATTGTTTGGTGGTGCCGGTGTAGGTAAAACCGTATTGATCCAGGAGCTGATCAACAACATCGCGAAAGCGTATGATGGTTTATCGGTATTTGCCGGTGTGGGTGAGCGTACACGTGAGGGTAATGACCTTTTACGCGAGATGTTGGAATCGGGCATTATAAAATATGGTGATGCATTTATGCATTCAATGGAAGAAGGTGGTTGGGATCTGACTAAGATCGACAACGAAGCTTTAAAAGAATCAAAAGCAACCTTCGTTTTCGGACAAATGAACGAGCCTCCTGGTGCACGTGCACGTGTGGCGTTATCTGGTTTAACTATCGCTGAGTATTTCCGTGATGGTGATGCAGACGGTAAAGGCCGTGATATATTATTCTTCGTTGATAACATCTTCCGCTTTACACAAGCCGGATCTGAAGTATCAGCGTTATTAGGCCGTATGCCTTCGGCAGTAGGTTACCAGCCAACTTTGGCAACAGAGATGGGTACCATGCAGGAGCGTATTACTTCAACTAAACGTGGTTCAATTACATCAGTACAAGCGGTATACGTACCTGCGGATGATTTAACTGACCCTGCACCGGCAACAACATTTGCCCACTTAGATGCTACTACTGTACTTTCACGTAAAATTGCCGAGCTTGGTATCTATCCTGCGGTGGATCCATTGGATTCAACTTCACGCATTCTTAGCCCGTCTATCTTAGGTGATGAGCATTACAATACCGCTCAACGCGTTAAAGAAACTTTACAACGTTACAAAGAGTTACAGGATATCATCGCCATTTTAGGTATGGATGAGTTATCTGAGGAAGATAAATTAGTAGTATCCCGTGCTCGCCGTGTTCAGCGTTTCTTATCTCAGCCATTCTTTGTTGCAGAGCAGTTTACAGGCTTACAAGGTGTATTGGTTGATATTAAAGATACCATTAAAGGTTTTAACATGATCATGGATGGCGAAGTAGATCAATATCCTGAAGCAGCATTTAACCTGGTTGGTAGCATAGAAGACGCTATCGAAAAAGGTAAAAAATTATTAGAAGAAGCAAACGCTTAATTAGTTTTGAGTGATGAGTAGTGAGTTTTGAGTTTAATTACTCTTTACTCACCACTCAAAACTCACTACTCAAAACATAAACAATGACATTAGAAATTCTTACTCCCGATAAAAAAGTGTTTGAAGGCGAGGCTAACTCGGTAACCCTTCCGGGCACTTTGGGCTCTTTCGAGATATTAAACCATCACGCCCCTATTATCTCTACTTTGCAGGATGGTAAATTAGTTGTGCGCGCCGGTGGTAAAGAAGAAACTTTCATTATTAAAGGCGGCGTAGTTGAAGCATTAAACAATGTAGTAACCGTTTTAGCCGAAGGCATAGAACAACGCTAATTCTTTTTAAAATACTTTTGAAAGCCTGGATTTTATCCGGGCTTTTTTGTTTTTAGGATATTCCCCGATGTAGAGACGCAACATTTGCGTCTCCTGCTGACAGGTATTATCGTCCTGAGACGCAAAATATTGCGCTCTACAGTCATTCCTCTCCAAATTTTCCATCCCGTTTCACCGACAGTTATACGGCGTTCACCGAGTAAAACAGGGCGTGTGTCGTTTATACACCATTTGGCTGTAACGTTTTGTAAATGAGCTCGTCTTATGGATGTATTTAAAATAATAAAAAAGAAAACATTATAATATATAACATCATGAAAACTAGAATTGTAACCCTTATCACTTTAGTAGCAATAGCCGTAAGTGTATCAGTAGCTCACGCAACTACAACTAATAATAATAACAACAATGCAACTGCAGTTAATGTAGCAGTAAACAACATCAGCAAAATTGAAGCATCTGGTAACGTTGAAGTTTACATCGTAAACGGCGATAAAGACGAAGTAAAAGTTTACGACAAATACTACGAGCAAAATGCTTTGGTACAAGGTAAAGACGGTGTATTACGCATCTCATCATATGCTAAAGACAAATTGGTAGTATTAGTTACTGTAGCCGATCTGCGTGCCATCACTGCTTACGATAACGCCGTAGTTAGATCACAAGGTAAATTATCAGCAATTGAACTGAACGTTAACTTAAACAACAACGCATCGGCACAATTAAACCTTGACGTTTTTGCCGCTAACTTTACCGTAAACAACCGTTCAACAGCTAACCTTTCAGGTAACATTAACGATTACACCGTAAACTACAGCCAGTCATCAACCATTAACAAAACAGATTTGATAACTGCCAACGTAACCGAGAAAAACACCACTAAAGAAGCTGCCCGCCTTGCCGAAGAGAGAATGGCAGCTTTGTAACCAGGCAACCACTTGAAAAAGTTCACTATATATGTTAAAAAAACGGGAGCCAACAGGTTCCCGTTTTTTGTTTAGCATGTCCGCAAACCGGTGCATAAATATCAGGCTCTTACGTCTTAATTTATTTTTGCTGATGCCAATATTTTTCTACATTAGTAATATAAACCCAATTATTACAATTAAATGTACCGTAACCTAAATTGCCTGGCCATAGCTTTGGCGTGCACTCTTTTAACTGTATCAACCACATTTGCGCAACGCGATACTACCGGAACTAAAGTAAGTTTGCCGGCAAATGGCAAGTTTACGGGCGGCAAACCCACAGGAAGCGGTTGGGTAAACATGTTAAGCGCACAAAGGTTAAACATGCAACCAGAGTATTGGAAACTAACAAACGGCGTACTACACGGCGATTGCGACCATCAACCCGAACATCACTACAGCTACAGCAAAAAGATCTATGCCGATTTTGAAGCCAACATATTAATAAAAATGACCGGCGACGACGAAGCCAACTCGGGTGTATGTATTCGCATCCATCCTGATAATTTTGATAAGGTACCCGGCTACCAGGTTGATATGGGTAAAGGCTACTGGGGATCACTATGGGAAGAGGGCCGCGCAGGCATGGTACAACAATATCCGGCCAAAGGCTCGGCAAAGCTGGTTAAGGCTAACGAGTACAATCATTACTACATCCTGGCCCGCGGCCATCATATCGAAGCCTGGTTAAACGGGGTTAAAACTATTGACATGGTGCACGAGGGTGGCTTCCTGGAAGGCAATATAGGCATACAGCTTTGCCACGGTCCAAAACATACTACTGTCGATGTGAAAGATTTTTATGTAAGGGAGTTGAATTTGTAAGGCAATCAATAATCCATATACTGTCCCAAATCTGTCACGGTTTGACACGGTTGACACGGCTTGTCACGCTTTTTAAAACCGTGACAGACCGTGTCAAAGCGTGACAGTGATAACTTATATTATATATCAATTATAATATAGTTTGATAGTTTCATTTACCAGTATCATGGTATAAATATAAGTGTCACGGTTTGACACGGTTGACACGGTTTGTCACGCTTTTTAAACCGTGACAGTGCGTGTTAAAGCGAGACAGCTATAAACTTATATTATACATTCATCAATTATATTATAGGTTGATGGTTTTATTTACCAGTATCATCGTAATAAATATGAGTGTCACGGTTTGACACGGTTGACACGGCTTGTCACGCTTTTTAAAACCGTGACAGACCGTGTCAAAGCGTGACAGCAAAACATTATTTATATCATCTTTTCGCACAACTTTTTTAGCACTAACAGGAATTTTAGGCAGAAAAAACGCCTTTTACTATGCATGCATAAAATCCATACCGAATACCGTTTTGAACTTTGGTATAGTACACTAAAAATTAAATTCTGTTTTATTTGCTATTTTAAGAATTATATAGATATATTTAGCTAATAAATCAACACATAGTATTTATTTAAAAAAAATACGATATGCTATTGCCAGTTTTTTTTGGTTAGGCTATCTTAAGGCAACAGAAAAGCAACAACCAGGAAACCTAAATCCTGAAACAAAAAATACAGACTAAAAATGAGTTCATCTAACAGCACAACCGGCGTGGAATTAAACAAGTACAGCAAAACTTTTACGCAGGACCCTACTCAGCCAGCCGCACAGGCCATGCTTTACGGCATTGGTTTAACAGACGACGACATGAAAAAAGCGCAGGTAGGCGTGGCAAGTATGGGTTATGATGGCAATACCTGTAACATGCACTTAAATGACCTGGCTAAAATAGTTAAGAAAGGTATTTGGGATGAGGATTTGGTTGGACTGATATTCCACACCATTGGTGTGAGCGATGGCATGAGCAACGGTACCGAAGGTATGCGCTACTCGTTAGTGAGCCGTGATATAATTGCCGATTCGATTGAAGCCGTAACAGGCGCACAATATTATGATGGTTTAATTACCCTGCCGGGCTGCGATAAAAACATGCCGGGTTCTATTATGGCTATGGGCAGGTTAAACCGCCCGTCTATAATGGTATACGGCGGTACTATTAAACCGGGCCACTGGAAAGGTGAAGATTTGAACATCGTATCGGCTTTTGAGGCTTTAGGTAAAAAGATAGCAGGCGAGATTAGTCCGGAGGATTTTATGGGCGTAATTAAAAACGCTTGTCCAAGCGCCGGTGCCTGTGGTGGTGTTTACACTGCTAATACCATGGCGGCAGCTATCGAGGCATTGGGTATGAGCTTGCCTTACTCCTCTTCTAATCCCGCGTTAAGCGAGGAAAAGAAAGCCGAATGTTTAGCAGCCGGTAAAGCAATTAAGATATTATTAGAGAAAGATATTAAACCAAGCGATATCATGACCCGCAAAGCATTTGAGAATGCAATGGTGGTAATTATGGTATTGGGCGGATCGACAAACGCGGTACTGCACATGATAGCCATGGCAAAAAGCGTCGACGTTAAATTAACGCAGGACGATTTCCAGCTGATAAGTAACCGTATCCCGGTATTGGCAGATATGAAGCCAAGCGGTAAATACATGATGGAGGACCTGCACAATGTAGGCGGTGTACCTGCGGTAATGAAGTATTGCCTTGCGCAAGGTTGGTTGCATGGCGATTGCCTTACTGTTACCGGCAAAACCATTGCCGAGAACCTTGCAGAAGTACCTGAGCTTTCATTCGACACACAAAAAATTATATGGCCGGTTGAAGCGCCTGTTAAGGCTACCGGACACTTACAGATACTGTACGGCAATATTGCCACAGGTGGTAGCGTAGCCAAAATAAGCGGCAAAGAAGGCACTCATTTTGAAGGCCCTGCCCGCGTATTTGATGGCGAATTTGAACTGATAGCAGGCATATCAAGCGGCCGAGTCAAAAAAGGTGATGTGGTGGTTATCCGCAACGTGGGCCCCAAAGGCGCGCCGGGTATGCCAGAGATGCTTAAGCCAACATCAGCCATTTTTGGCGCAGGTCTGGGCAGCTCGGTAGCATTAATTACCGACGGACGCTTTAGTGGCGGAACACACGGTTTTGTGGTAGGCCACATCACCCCCGAAGCTTTTGACGGCGGTGCGATAGGTTTAATTAAGGATGAGGACAAGATCATCATTGATGCTACAACAAACCAGATCAATGTGATTTTGAGTGACGAAGAAATGGCGGCACGTAAAGCAGCCTGGATCCAGCCAAAGTTAAAAGTTACTAAAGGCCTGTTATACAGATATGCCAAAACTGTTTCAAATGCAGCCGAAGGTTGCGTAACAGACGAGATGGAGTAAGGTTGAAAAGGTTATACGTTTGACGTTGTACGTTATACGTTCCTATCAATCAATTAATAAAAACAACAAAAAACGTATCACGTAAAACGTACTACGTATAACAAATAATGAGTATGGAAGTTGCACAACAGGAAATACTAACACCAGCACCCGCTAAAGAAACCACTAAGGTTTCCGGATCGGTTGCATTATTAGAAGCATTAATTGCAGAAGGCGTTGATACCATCTTCGGATATCCGGGTGGTGCTATTATGCCTATTTACGATGCTTTGTATGATTATAATGATAAGCTGAACCACGTATTGGTTCGCCATGAGCAGGGCGGTACACATGCCGGCCAGGGTTATGCGCGTACATCAGGTAAAGTGGGTGTGGTTTTCGCTACAAGCGGCCCCGGCGCAACTAACCTGGTAACAGGATTAGCTGATGCACAAATAGACAGCACACCATTAGTTTGTATCACCGGGCAGGTATTCGCACACCTTTTAGGTACCGATGCTTTCCAGGAAACAGACGTAATAAACATCACCACCCCGGTTACCAAATGGAACTACCAGGTAACTGATGCCAATGAGATCCCTGAAGTGCTTGCCAAAGCATTCTATATAGCCAAAAGCGGCCGCCCGGGACCAGTATTAATAGACATTACAAAAAACGCGCAGATCCAGTTATTTGATTACGAAGGCTATACCAAATGCGAGCATATCCGCAGCTATCGCCCAAAACCTATTATACGTACACAATATATTGAGCAGGCAGCTGCTTTAATAAACCAGGCTAAAAAACCATTTATATTATTTGGTCAGGGCGTACTGTTAGGCAGTGCCGAGCAAGAGTTTAAAGCTTTTGTTGAAAAAAGCGGAATCCCGGCAGCATGGACGGTATTAGGTGCAGGCGCTATCCCGACAGGTCACCCTTTAAACGTAGGTATGCTGGGTATGCATGGCAACTACGGGCCAAACGTGTTGACTAACGAATGTGATGTATTGATAGCTATCGGTATGCGTTTTGATGACCGTGTAACCGGTCGTTTAGATAAGTATGCTAAACAGGCACAAGTTATCCACCTGGATATTGACCCGGCCGAGATAGATAAAAACGTTAAAACAACCGTACCTGTCTGGGGCGATTGCAAAGAGACTTTGCCTTTATTAACCGCATTGGTTGAAGAAAAACAACATACCGAATGGTTAGCCAAGTTTAACGACTACAAGAGACAGGAAATTGAGCAGGTAATAGAAAAAGAGCTTAACCCAACCGAAGGTGAAATGACCATGGGCGAGGTTATTAAACAACTTAACGATCTTACAAAGGGCGAAGCGATCATAGTTACCGATGTTGGCCAGCACCAAATGGTAGCTTGCCGTTATGCGCAGTTTAACAAAACACGCAGCAACGTTACCAGTGGCGGCTTAGGCACTATGGGTTTTGCATTACCTGCAGCCATAGGCGCTAAATATGGCGCACAGGACCGTACCGTAGTAGCTATTATTGGCGATGGCGGTTTCCAGATGACCTGCCAGGAATTAGGCACCATTATGCAATCAGGTGTTGATGTGAAGATCATCATCCTTAACAATCGTTTCTTAGGTATGGTACGCCAATGGCAGGAGTTGTTTAATGATCGCAGGTATTCGTTCGTGGATATCCAGAGCCCTGATTTTGTAGCATTAGCAGCCGCTTACCGTATTCCGGGCAAGTGCATTAACGAACGCGAAGAGTTGCAAGGCGCTTTAAAAGAAATGCTGGATACCAAAGGATCATTTCTGTTAGAAGTTATGGTTACCAAAGAGAACAACGTGTTCCCGATGGTACCACAAGGATGTAGTGTTAGCGAGATCAGGCTTAAATAATGTGAGTGGTTGATTAGGTTGATTGAGTGAGTAGTTAACCTAACCATCATAACGTGAAAAAATAAAATTTGTAAGTATTGGTTAGTGAATGCGGCGAGATAACTTAATCAACCCAATCAACCACTCACCGCTTAACTAAACAAACAATGAGCAATCAAGAAATAGTACAGCAGGAATATAACATCACTATCTACACAGAGAACCAGGTTGGTTTGCTGAACAGGATAGCTATCATATTCACGCGTCGTAAAATAAATATAGATAGTTTGAATACCTCTCCGTCAGAGATAGAGAGTATCCATCGCTTTAATATCGTAATAACCGAATCGGAAGATGTAGTACGCAAGCTTACCCGCCAGATTGAAAAACAGGTGGAAGTTTTGAAAGTATACTACCATACCAACGAAGACGTGATCTGGCAGGAACTGGCATTGTACAAAGTATCGACAGATGTTATTGCCGAGAAGGTTAGCGTTGAGCGTTTGCTGCGCGAAAATGGCGCACGCGCGGTAGTTATCCGTAAAGATTACACCGTGTTTGAAACTACAGGCCATCGCGAAGAAACAGATAACCTGATCAACATACTGCAACCCTACGGGCTAATAGAGTTTGTACGCAGCGCACGTGTAGCTATCATTAAAGACAGCGAAGGCTTTAACAGCAAATTACGTGAGTTTGAACGTTTAGAACCGGGAGAAGATGCAGTAGAGAATGAGTATTTAAACAAAGGCGGTAAAGTATTTAGCATGTAATTATGTTCGAGGAGATCAGACAACAATATCCCGCAGCTTATGAAGCTATAAAAACCGCCGGCGAACGTAGCGGCTTTACTATGGCGTCAGAGGTATTGACCTGCTCATTACTCAAAACATTAGCGGCATCAAAACCAGCCGGTAAATTTTTAGAGCTTGGCACAGGTACAGGACTGGCTACCAGCTGGATCTTAGATGGTATGGATCGGTCATCAACATTAATATCAATTGATAACGATCCGGATATTTTAAGCATAGCTAAAGAAAACATTGGTATTGACAAGCGCTTAAAATTGATCTGTACTGATGCTGCCGACTGGATAAAACAAAATGCCAAACAGCAATTCAGTTTTGTATTTGCTGATGCGTGGCCCGGCAAATTTTCATTACTTGATGAAGCATTAGCAATGGTTGAAAAAGGCGGATTTTATATCATTGATGATATGCTGCCCCAACAAAACTGGCCCGAAGGGCATGCCAACAAAGTAACAGATCTCCTTGCATATTTAGACGCGAGGGAAGATCTTACCTTAACAAAATTAGGCTGGGCAAGCGGCGTTGTAATCATCACAAAAAAATAAATTAAACAATAAACAAGTAACATAAACCATCCGATGCGAATCGGGTACAATCAATCAATAAAAAAACAAAATCATGGCAAAATTAATTTTCGGCACTACTGAAGAAAATGTAGTAACCCGCGAGGAATTTCCTTTAGCAAAGGCACAAGACATTTTAAAAAACGAAGTAGTAGCTGTAATTGGTTACGGCGTGCAGGGCCCGGGCCAGGCGCTTAATCAAAAAGACAACGGTATCAATGTAATTGTTGGTCAGCGTAAAAATTCAAAATCATGGGATAAAGCTGTAAGTGATGGCTTTGTACCGGGCGAAACCCTTTTTGAAATTGAAGAAGCTTTAGAGCGTGGCACTGTAATTTGTTATTTATTAAGCGATGCGGCTCAAATTGCTTTATGGCCAACTGTTAAAAAACACTTAACCCCGGGTAAAGCACTATATTTTTCTCACGGTTTTGGTATTACTTTCAAAGAGCAAACTGGTATCATCCCTCCTGCTGATGTTGACGTATTTTTGGTTGCTCCTAAAGGATCAGGTACTTCATTACGTCGTATGTTCTTACAGGGCCGTGGCTTAAACTCAAGCTACGCTATCTTCCAGGACGCTACAGGCAGAGCTTTCGAGCGTGTTATTGCTTTAGGTATTGCTGTAGGTAGCGGTTACTTATTTGAAACTGATTTCAAAAAAGAAGTATATAGCGATTTAACCGGCGAGCGTGGTACGCTAATGGGTTGTATCCAGGGTATTTTTGCTGCACAATACGAAGTATTACGCGCCAATGGCCACTCTCCATCTGAGTCATTCAACGAAACTGTAGAAGAGTTAACCCAATCATTAATGCCTTTAGTTGCAGAAAATGGTATGGATTGGATGTATGCAAATTGCTCAACTACCGCACAACGTGGTGCTTTAGATTGGTGGAAACCATTCCGTGACGCTACTAAACCGGTATTTGAAAAATTGTATGACAGTGTTGCTACCGGCAAAGAATCACAACGTTCAATCGACTCGAACAGTAAAGTTGATTACCGCGAGAAACTTGATGCTGAATTAGCAGAGTTACGCGACAGCGAACTATGGCAGGCAGGCAAAACTGTACGCAGTTTACGCCCCGAGAACCAGGCTGTAGAAGCATAATAACAGTGGCAGTAGCAGTTGGTAGTAGCAGTTATAAATTAGCTGCTACTGCAACTGCCCCTGCTACTTATTGAAAAATCAACAACAAAAACACAAAGATATGTTACACGATCCCAACCGAGTCTACGTTTTTGATACCACGCTGCGCGATGGCGAGCAGGTACCGGGCTGCCAGTTAACTACCCCTGAAAAAATTGAGATAGCCCACGAACTGGAAGCATTAGGAGTTGACATTATTGAAGCGGGTTTCCCGATATCAAGCCCCGGCGATTTTCAGAGCGTGGTTGAGATATCAAAAGCCGTAAAGAACCCTACCGTTTGCGCACTAACCCGTGCCAACAAAGGCGATATCGACGCCGCCGTAGAATCATTAAGATATGCCAAACACCCACGTATCCATACCGGTATTGGCTCGTCTGACATGCATATCAAGAACAAATTTAACAGTACCCGCGAAGAGATCCTGGAGCGAGCTGTTGAAGCTGTTAAATACGCTAAAAAGTCTGTTGAGGATATTGAGTTTTATGCAGAGGATGCCGGCCGCGCCGACGTTCGCTACCTGGCTCAAATGATCGAAGCAGTTATTGCCGCAGGTGCTACAGTGGTAAACATCCCTGATACCAACGGCTATTGCCTGCCCGATCAATACGGCGAAAAAATAAAATTCCTTAAAGAGAATGTTAAAAATATAGATAAAGCTATTATATCTGTGCATTGCCATAACGATTTAGGTTTAGCTACCGCTAACTCTATCGCGGGCTTGCAAAACGGTGCCCGCCAAATTGAAGGCACCATTAATGGCATTGGTGAGCGTGCGGGTAATACAGCTATCGAAGAGGTAGTAATGATTTTGAAAACTCACCAGGTATTGGGTTTACATACCAATATCAACAGTAAAAATTTTTATGAGCTTAGCCGTATGGTTAGCTCGCAAATGCGCATGCCGGTACAGCCAAACAAGGCCATTGTTGGCAGCAACGCGTTTGCACACAGCTCAGGCATCCACCAGGATGGTTTCCTGAAAAACCGCGAGAATTACGAAATTATCCGCCCCGAGGACGTCGGTTTCCCTAACGCAAGTATTGTATTGACTGCCCGTAGTGGTCGCCATGCTTTAAAGTTCCATTTGGAGCGCTTAGGCATCAACCTTAGCAAAGACGAATTGGCTGATGCATACCATCGCTTTTTAACTTTGGCTGATAATAAATTAGATATTGATGATAATGACCTTTTGCTGCTGATGACCGCCGATAACTCGTACGTTCAGGCCATGCAAAAAAGATAATAATAGAAATAAAATGAGCAAGACATTATTTGATAAGGTGTGGGATGCCCACGTGGTACGTAAGATTGAAGGCGGGCCGGATGTGTTATTTATTGACCGTCACCTTATTCACGAAGTTACCAGCCCTGTTGCCTTTTTAGGTTTGAAAAGCAGGGGAACAACCGTATTGTACCCTAACCGTACATTTGCTACGGCCGACCACAATACGCCTACTATTAACCAGGACAAGCCAGTGGCAGATCCGTTATCAGCTAACCAGTTACACATGCTGGAGTCAAACTCGGCCGAATACGGTATTAGCCACTGGGGATTAGGTCACCAGAAAAATGGCATAGTACACGTTGTGGGCCCAGAGTATGGTATTACCCAACCCGGTGCAACCATAGTTTGCGGCGACTCGCATACCTCGACTCACGGTGCTTTTGGCGCTATTGCCTTTGGTATCGGTACGTCAGAGGTTGAAATGGTGTTGGCTACGCAATGTATTATGCAGCCAAAACCTAAAAAAATGCGCATTAACATTAATGGCAAATTAGGTAAGGCGGTTACGCCTAAAGATGTAGCTTTGTTCATCATCTCTCAATTAACAACATCTGGCGCTACAGGCTATTTTGTAGAATATGCCGGTGATGTTTTTGAGAACATGACCATGGAAGGCCGTATGACCGTTTGTAACCTGAGCATTGAAATGGGTGCACGGGGTGGCATGATTGCCCCTGACGAAACCACAATTAATTATGTAAAAGGCCGCGAGTTTAGCCCTAAAGGTGAAGCTTGGGACAGGGCGTTAGCTTACTACAAAACATTAAAAACCGATGCAGGTGCCATATTTGATAAAGAATTAACTTTTGATGGCACTACTATCGAACCGATGATAACTTACGGTACCAACCCCGGTATGGGTATGGGTATTTCGCATGAAATTCCGGATGCCGAGCAGGTTGAAGGCGGTGTAGCCACTTACGAAAAATCGTTAGGGTATATGGGCTTCCATGAAGGCGACAGTATGATTGGCAAACCGGTAGATTATGTTTTTGTGGGTAGCTGCACTAACGGTCGTATCGAAGATTTCAGGGCGTTTACCTCATTGGTAAAAGGCAAGCACAAAGCTGATAACGTTACCGCCTGGTTAGTACCCGGATCGCACATTGTTGAGGCACAAATTAAAGAAGAAGGTTTACTGGATATCCTGAACGAAGCAGGTTTCGAACTGCGCCAACCAGGATGTTCTGCTTGTTTAGCTATGAATGATGATAAAGTACCTGCCGGCAAATATGCGGTAAGTACATCAAACAGGAACTTTGAAGGCCGCCAGGGACCAGGCTCGCGCACTATGCTGGCAAGCCCGCTTGTTGCAGCAGCAGCAGCAGTAACCGGTGTAGTAACAGACCCAAGAACGTTAATTGAAGAATTGGTTTAATAAAGCATCTGCACATTTGCATATCCGCACATTTGCACATTAAAAAATTATGGCTTACGATAAATTTAATATACTTACAAGCACCGCGGTTCCATTGCCTATAGAGAATGTGGATACCGACCAGATCATCCCCGCCCGCTTTTTAAAAGCAACAGAGCGTGTTGGTTTTGGTGATAACCTTTTCCGCGATTGGCGTTACAACCCGGATAACACGCCTAAGGCAGACTTCGTATTAAACGACCCTACGTACAGTGGTAAAATACTGGTAGGTGGTAAAAACTTTGGTTCTGGTTCATCGCGCGAGCATGCAGCCTGGTCGGTTTATGATTATGGCTTCCGCGCTGTAGTATCCAGCTTTTTTGCTGATATTTTTAAAGGCAACTGCCTAAACATTGGCGTACTGCCGGTACAGGTTAGCCCTGAATTTGCCGAGAAGATCTTCGCAGCTATTTACGCTGACCCAAAAACAGAATTGAAGATTGACTTGCCTGCTCAAACCATCACCCTGTTATCAACAGGCGAATCCGAAAAGTTTGACATCAACTCGTACAAAAAGAACAACATGCAAAATGGCTTTGATGATATTGATTATCTGCAAAGCATAAAAGGCGAAATTGAGGAGTTTGCAGCACAGCTGCCTTTATAATTGTTGGTGAGTAGTTGATTGGGTTGATTAAGTGAGTGGTTGCTATTAAGCAAAACATCACGTAATAACTACTCACCTAATCAACTACTCACTCACTCAATCAACCAACACACAATGAACCGCAGGAAAATAGAGATAATGGATACCACACTCCGCGATGGAGAACAAACATCGGGGGTGTCATTTTCTATATCAGAAAAACTAACTATCACGCAACTGTTATTAGAGGAACTGAATGTCGATCGCGTTGAGATCGCGTCGGCAAGGGTATCAGAGGGCGAGTTCCAGTCGGTTAAAGCTATTATGGATTGGGCTGGTCAGCATGGATACACTGATCGCATTGAGGTGCTTTCGTTTGTTGATAATGGTGTATCTATTGATTGGATGGTGAATGCGGGCGTTAAGGTGCAAAACCTGCTAACCAAAGGTTCGTTGAACCACCTCACCCATCAGCTTAAAAAAACACCCGAACAACATTTTGCCGAAATAACTAACGTAATTGAGCTTGCCGCTAAAAACGGCATTGCCACCAATGTTTATTTAGAGGATTGGAGCAACGGCATGCGCAACTCGCCAGCTTATGTTTACCAATATTTAGATTTTATTACCCAACAGCCGGTTAAACGCATTTTACTGCCCGATACCTTAGGCGTATTAACACCAAAGGAGACGGCTAAATTTTTAACTGAACTGATAGCCAAATACCCCGGTGTCCATTTTGATTTTCATGCGCATAACGATTACGACCTGGGTACAGCCAACGTTTTAGAGGCCGTTAAAGCCGGTATAAGCGGCTTGCACCTTACGGTTAACGGAATGGGTGAACGTGCGGGGAACGCTGCCCTGGCAAGCGCTGTAGCCGTTATAAACGACTTTGCACCCGAGGTAGAGATAGCATTGAAAGAATCATCAATTTATAAAGTGAGTAAGTTGGTAGAGACTTTCTCTGGCGTACGCATCCCGACTAATAAACCCATCGTTGGCGAAAACGTATTTACGCAAACCGCCGGCATCCATGCCGATGGCGACAACAAGAATAATCTTTACTTTAATGACCTGCTCCCCGAGCGTTTTGGCCGTAAGCGCAATTATGCACTGGGTAAAACATCCGGCAAAGCCAATATCGAAAAAAACCTGCAGGAGTTAGGTTTGAAACTAAATGACGCCGACCTTAAAAAAGTCACCCAACGTGTTATTGAGCTGGGCGATAAAAAAGAAACGGTAACCAAAGAGGATCTGCCTTATATCATATCTGACGTGTTGGATAGCAGCCTGTATGATGAAAAAGTCATTGTTGATTCATACGTGCTAATGAACGCCATGGGTTTGCGCCCGTCGGCAACCATATCAATGAGTATTGATGGTGAAAAGTTTGAAGAAAACGCGCAGGGCGATGGGCAGTTTGATGCGTTTATGAACGCCCTGGTTAAAGTTTATACCAAGAAACAACGCACGTTACCAAAGCTGATTGATTACGCCGTACGCATTGCCCCGGGCAGTAGTTCGGACGCGTTATGCGAAACCATCATCACCTGGGAAACCGCCGAGAAGAAGTTTATAACCCGTGGGTTAGATTCAGATCAGACCGTATGCGCTATTAAGGCTACGCAGAAGATGCTGAATATAATATAGAAACAACAAGAATCAAGATATAACACACTTATAAAAATGAAACTGAATATCGCCCTTTTAGCAGGAGATGGAATTGGACCAGAGGTTATAGACCAGGCCGTTAAAGTATCCAACGCAATAGCAAAAAAGTTTAATCACGAAATTAGCTGGACAGCTGCCCTTACCGGCGCTGCCGCGATAGATGCAGTTGGCGAACCTTACCCGGATTCGACCCACGCGGTATGTATGGCTGCCGACGCAGTGCTATTTGGCGCTATTGGCCACCCGCGTTTTGATAACGACCCAACCGCTAAAGTACGCCCGGAACAAGGTTTATTAAAAATGCGTAAGGCATTGGGCCTATATGCAAACGTGCGCCCTACGTTTACTTTCCCTTCGCTGATTGATAATTCGCCGTTAAAACGTGAGCGTATTGAGGGTACCGACCTGATCATCCTGCGCGAGCTTACAGGCGGTATTTATTTTGGCGAGCGCGGCAGATCAGAAGATGGAAACACCGCTTTTGATACTTGCACTTACACCAAAGACGAAGTGGTGCGTTTAGCTAAATTAGGTTTTGAAATGGCTATGACCCGCAGCAAAAAACTATGCTGTGTAGATAAAGCCAACGTATTGGAAACCTCTCGCCTTTGGAGACAAACCGTACAGGCTATGGAAAAAGATTATCCTGAAGTTACGGTTAGCTATGAGTTTGTTGATGCCGTGGCTATGCGCCTGGTACAATGGCCAAGCAGCTATGATGTATTAATTACCGAAAACTTATTTGGCGATATCCTGACTGATGAAGCGTCTGTAATATCTGGATCAATGGGCTTAATGCCATCATCATCAATAGGCGTGCATACGTCGTTGTTTGAGCCTATCCACGGCTCTTATCCGCAGGCAGCAGGCAAAGACATCGCTAACCCTTTAGCCACCGTCCTATCGGCTGCTATGATGTTTGAGGATGCTTTTGGTTTGAAAGAAGAAGCTGAGCTGATCCGCAGTATCGTAAATAAATCATTAGCCGAGGGCATAGTTACCGAGGACCTTGCAGGCAAAAACAAAGCCTACAAAACCAGCGAAGTTGGTGATTGGTTGGCAAAGAACATATAGTACAGCCCCCTAACCCCCTGAAGGGGGAACAATAAATGACATTCAAAGCCCCATTCAAAAAATGGGGCTTTGTTTATTTCACCATTTGTCATTCTGAGCGACAGCGAAGAATCTTCTAAACGCGATAAGCAAGGCGTATAAGATCCTTCGCTGTCGCTCAGGATGACAAAAACAATGGGTAACGATAATGACAGTTTTTTTAAGGGCTGCTGTACCTACCTTTGCAGCTTCAAATAATATCCAACAGTATGTCAGTCAACACCGTTAAATTAGATTTTGAAGCCGCCGCAAAGCGATTAAAGGACGTTGTAAAACATACTCCCCTTATTTACAATCCCCGTCTGTCAGAAAAATACGATTGCGAGATCTACCTAAAGCGCGAGGATTTGCAAATCGTACGGTCGTACAAATTGCGTGGCGCTTACAACATGATAAGCCAGTTATCCGCCAAAGAGCTAAGCCGTGGTGTTGTTTGTGCCAGCGCAGGTAACCATGCGCAGGGTGTAGCATTCTCTTGTGATAAACTGGGTACTAAAGGAGTAATATTTATGCCTGAAATAACCCCTAAACAAAAAGTACAGCAAACAGAAATGTTTGGCAACGGCAGTGTTGAATTGGTTTTAGTGGGCGATACTTTTGATGATTGCCTGATGGAAGCCCTGGCTTACACAGCCAAACATCAAATGACCTTCATCCCTCCTTTTGATAATTACAGCATTATTGAGGGCCAGGGAACAGTCGGTGTGGAGATATTAGAAGATCTATCAGATCCGGAAGTAATTATAATGCCTATCGGCGGTGGCGGATTAGCAGCCGGAACCGGAACTTATCTCAAAGAAAAAAATCCGAATATATTGCTAATAGGTGTTGAGCCAGAGGGTGCGCCATCCATGATGGAGGCGTTTAAGCATGGCGGGCCGGTTACTTTACCCGAGATAGACCGGTTTGTGGATGGAGCGTCGGTAAAACGTGTGGGTAGCTTAACCTATGATCTTTGTACCAAAGTATTGGACGAGATAAAATTGGCAGCCGAAGGTAAAGTTTGTACAACCATCCTCAAACTCTATAACGAGGAAGCCATAGTTGTTGAACCTGCCGGCGCATTATCAGTCGCGGTATTGGACCAGTGCCAGGACCAGATAAAAGGCAAAAAAGTAGTTTGCGTAATCAGCGGCGGTAACAACGATATTGCCCGAATGCAGGAGATCAAAGAGAAATCTTTGCTATATGAAGGGTTAAAACATTACTTCATCGTACGTTTCCCGCAACGGCCGGGTGCATTGAAGCTATTTGTAAATAATGTATTAGGTCCGCATGATGATATTACCCGTTTTGAGTTCATCAAGAAAACAGAAAAAGAGCAGGGCCCGGCATTAGTAGGCATAGAACTGACCAACAAAGCTGATTACGAAGGGCTGCTACAACGTTTTAAAGAACATCGCTTCGAGGTTATTGAATTAAATAAAGAGCAGACTCTGTTTGAGTATTTGGTGTAACACCCCTCTAAATCTCCCCGAAGGGGAGACTTCAAAAAACGATTCAAGCCCTCCCTTTCGGGGAGGGTTGGGTGGGGTTTATTTCAACCCCGGCAATACCTTTTTATCGGCTGGCAGGGCCTTATATTTCTGATAGGAATCATTAATGTACAGCGTTAACGACGGGCCATTGTTAGCTTTTATGTAGGCATAGGTCGGCCGGTATATCGCCATAAAATTTTGCAGCTCCTCTCCTTTTAAAGGCACAACGTTACTTACAACGGCTACAGTAAAATATTTATCTATATAACGCTCCTGCTCCTCTTTTTCAAAGAAACGTTTAAGGCGACGGGCATCCCTACCCTCTTTAGAGAACCAGGTACTCGGCGAAAGCGGGTAAACTTTGCTCTTCCTGTAAATTTCAGGATATTCCACATGCGGGTCAAACGCCCTACGTGTCGCATTAATATCAACCTGCTTTAAGGCTATCCCCATTGGTTTTAATACTATCTTTAAGGGCTTGTAATCAACCACTAATACCGTATCAGGTACGTATCCCGGCGAATCAAAAATGATCAGGTGGTTTTTTCCGCCCCTGATCTCGAAATTACCATTTTTGTCAACCAACGTTATTTGTTTATTGCTGGTGTTATGTACAAAAACATTGGTCAGTTTTTCGTTAGTGCCTTGCTCAACTACGGTACCTTTTAAAACATCCTGCGCGTTGGCAGCACAAGCAATAAACAACAATGCGATAAATACCAGGTAGCGTTTCATAGGTCTTAGAATTATAGGGTTAATATAACTCAATTATAATACCAATAATGACGTTTAACTATTTTTAACAAATACATTTAAACAAAAAACCCGGCCTTAAGCCGGGTTCTTGTTATTTAGTTAGTTATTACTTTTTTGCTGTCCATACATCGTTTGTACGGTTAGCGTCAGGTAATTTATGATCAGGGTCATAAGTAACAGATTCTATAGCTTCTGTTGATGGATAAATGAAAGACCAGCTTACGTTACGCTCCCAAATTTCGGCAGTGTAGTTAACACGCTCTGTTTTACCGCTAACGGTTTTGATCTCCAATGTAACCGGCATTGCCATTTTCTCCAGGTTGTCAATAGTAATGATCGAACCTTTTGCAGCATCGCCATCTACATAACTTACCGCGCGTACGCCAACATCCAACTGCCAGTTATTCACAAACCAGCCTCTCCAGAACCATTGTAAGCTTTCGCCCGAAGCCGCTTCCATTGTACGGAAGAAATCATCAGGTGACGGATGTTTATATGCCCAACGCTCGATATAGGTTTTAAATGCATAATCAAAACGTTCAGGGCCTAAGATCTGCTCGCGCAGCATCACTAAACCGGCGCTTGGTTTGCTATACAATAAAGTACCATTGTTTGCTTCCTTCAAGTTATCCGGATTGCTCATCATTGGCTCAAGCGTTGGCCTTGTGAATGCTTGCGCAGTAGGGCCAAAAGCACGGCCGCCACGCATATTTTCGCCATTCATCGCGTTAGCTGTTGATAGTGTATTAATAAAGGTGTTAAAACCTTCATCCATCCAGCCGTATAAACGTTCGTTTGATCCAACCACCATCGGGAACCAGTTATGACCAAATTCGTGATCGATAACGCCCCAACCACCCTGGCCTACAAACACGATACCCGGGTACTCCATACCACCGGCACGGCCCACAGCTACAGTTGCATTAGGATAAGGATATTCAAACCATTTTTTTGAATTGTATTCGATAGAGTATTTTGCATACTCGGTTGATCGCGCATTACGTGCAGCACTTGATACCGTATAAGCTGATATAGCCAATGGTTTTTTTCCGCTTGGCATATCCATTTTAGCTGCGTCTATAACAAATGATGCAGCGGTAGACCAAGATGCGTCGCGTGCGTTTTTCACAACAAAATGCCAGGTTAAATCTGCTTTACCAGCCGGGCGTGATGCAGGGCTAAACACTTCACTTGGTTTAACGATAAATACGGTCTTGTCGCTTTTTGAGGCCTCTGCCCATCTTGCTAATTGGGTAGGCGTATAAACATCCTTAGGATTTAACAACTGACCAGAGCATACCACGATGTTTTTAGCAGGGGCCGTGATATTAATATCAAAATCGCCATACTCTAAATAAAACTCGCTTTCGCCGGTATATGGTAAGGTGTTCCAGCCTTGCAGATCGTCATACACGCACATACGCGGATACCATTGTGCAACCTGGAATACTTTACCTTCCGGGTTATTAACTATACCCATACGGTCTGATCCGTAATCTGGCGATATAAATGACCACTCTATTTTAAACTGGATCTTACCACCTGATGGGATACCACCCGGGATAAACACCTGCATACGGGTATCATTGATCAGGTATTTGGCGGTAGACGTAGTTGTTTTTCCGTTTACTGTTGATATGATAGATACAGATTTAATTTTGTCGCCGGCATCAAATACTTGTCCGTTGCCCCAGTTACGGCTGCTTGGGAATACCTTACCGTTGGTCATATCCTTAACTAAAGGAACCTGTTTTACACCACGTGAGTCAGCTTTAAATAAATTTTGATCTAACCACATCCAAACAAAGTTCAATTTTTGAGGGCTGTTGTTGGCGTAGGTTAAAACTTCAGAGCCTGAAATTTCGTTTTTGGCAGTATCAATTCTGGCGTTGATCTTATAATCAACGCGGTTTTGCCAGTATTTAGGACCAGGTTGTCCGTCTGCTGCTCTAAACTCGTCACCATTCTTTGTATAGAAAAATGGTTTCCAGGTTTCATTGTAATTGTACTTGGTTTCGGGTGCGTTAGGCTCGGTGTACGGAGCACCACCTCTTCGGGCAACCGGGCGCGTAGCAGCGGCCGGTGTTGTTGCAGGCGGAGTATTCTGCGCCATAGCGGTGGCCATACTCGCCATTAAAGCCAGTGTTAAACCGGCAGTGGGGTTCAGTTTCATCAGTTAATTTTAAAATGTGAAACGTAAAAATATAAAAATAACCGGCTCGATTTGTACGTAAACAAATTATTACGTTACCGTACGATACTACTTGTTGAAATGCTGTTTATATACAGCCTCATCAAAACCAAAAAACAAGAAACCACCATCTTCAATAACCGGGCGTTTTATCATGCTGGTTTTATGTTGCAGTAGTTGCAACGCATCCTTGTTGGTTTTAATGCTGTCTTTGGTTTGCTGGTCAAGGTCACGCCAGGTTGTACCTTTTTTATTTAAAAATACTTCATAACCGGCTTTACCATCCCACTCCTGCAGTTTTTCAGGGTTTACGCCCAATTTTTTAAAGTCGTGAAACTCATAAACAATGTTGTTGGCCTTAAACCAGTCCAACGCTTTTTTAACTGTATTGCAATTGGTAATTCCGTATACTTTCATCTTACTTATTAAACTTCGTCATCGTCAACTCCGTCCCTATTGTAGCGAAGCTTTTTATCATTTCGATAGAGCGGTCTATTAACGCAGGCAATTCGGGTTGTTCATCCGCATCAAATCCACTCAACACATAATCAACCTGGCGGCCTTTGGGATAGTTATCACTAACGCCAAAACGCAGGCGGGCATAATCATTGTTGCCTAAGGTGGCTTCTATATGTTTTAAGCCGTTATGGCCCGCGGCGCTTCCTTTTGGTTTAAGGCGCAGTGTACCTAATGGCAGGGCAATATCATCCACCAAAACCAATACATTTTCAACCGGGATCTTTAACTCCTTCATCCAGTGGTTAAGAGCCTTGCCACTAAGGTTCATGTAAGTAGTTGGTTTGATTAAATGCAGGGTGCGGCCCTTGTGGCTAACTTCGGTATAATAAGCCAGGCGCATGCTGTGGAACTTCGCCCCTTCCTGTTTGGCATACTCATCCAATATCATAAACCCAATGTTATGCCTTGTATCGGCATATTCGGGGCCAATGTTGCCTAAACCTACTACCAGATATTTCATGCCACCATTACTTTGCACCGGCGGCCTTTTGGCCGGTGTCGGTTTTTTTAAAAATTTACTAAAATAAGGCCGTATACCCATTAGCCCCCCAGCCCCCTAAAGGGGGAGCTGAATTAGCTGCGAAGATATTAACATTAAACAAAAAAAGCGACTGGCTTATGCCAATCGCTTTAGTTTCTCCTTTTATTCCCCCTTTAGGGGGTTAGGGGGCTTATTTTTTACCTGCTGCTGCTTCCTGCTCAGCCTGACGTAATGCACGTGAAGTTGTAACAGAAACAATAGTATCTTCTTTAGAATTTAAGATAGTAAGGTTAGGGAAGCTTATTTCAGAAACTTTAACCGATTTACCAACTTCCAATTCAGCAATGCTAACATCAATAAAGTCTAAATGATCTTTAGGTAATGCTTTGATGTTTAACTTACGTAATTTTTGAACCAATTTACCACCTGTTTTAACACCCGGCGAAGTACCTGTTAAACGTACAGGGATAGCTATGGCGACAGGTTTCTTTTGATCCAATAATAAAAAGTCTACGTGGATGATCTGCTCAGTTAATGGATGGAACTGTAGATCTTTAATAATAGCTTGTGATTTAACACCAGCAATGTCAAGGTCGATGAAATGAACAACAGGCGTATAAACTACTGCTTTCAAATCAGCTGCGGACACCGAAAAGTGGGTTTGTGTTGCACCACCGTAAAGCACTGCCGGTACCAAAGCCTGGTAACGCAGCTCTTTCGCGTCTCTTTTCCCTACGTTCTCTCTTGGAGAACCGCTAATAGCAATTGATTTCATTTGTTTTTATTTATTATTTATTTAAAGCCCCGCATCGCGCAGGGATATTTTTAATCTACTTTAAACAGCTGGCTTATTGAGCCATGCTCGTTCACATTTACTATCGCTTTTGCAAACAATTCGGCAGTTGATAACACGGTTATCTTAGGGCTTTGTTGTTTAAGCGGTATGGTATCGGTAACTATCAGCTCGGCTAATGCAGAGTTTTCAATTGTTTCGTAAGCATTGCCCGACAATACAGGGTGCGTACAAACCGCGCGTACACTGGCGGCACCTTTATCCATGATCAGTTGCGCTGCTTTTGCTAATGTGCGTGCAGTATCGCAAATATCATCTATCAATACAATGTCCTGGCCGGCAACATCTCCTATCAGGGTCATTGATTCAATTTCGTTGGCGCGTTTACGTTGCTTATCGCAAATTACAACCTCGGCATTAAAGAACTTGGCAAAGCCACGCGCCCTGTATGATCCGCCCATATCAGGCGAAGCAATGGTGAGGCTTTTAAGGCCCAGGCTTTTTATATAAGGCACAAAAATTATTGATCCGTCCAGGTGATCTACCGGGATATCAAAAAATCCTTGTATCTGTGCCGCGTGCAGGTCCATGGTCATAATACGGTCGATACCCGCGGCAACCAATAAATTTGCAACCAGCTTAGCGCCTATAGCAACGCGTGGGCGGTCCTTCCTGTCCTGCCTTGCCAAACCAAAATAAGGTATAACGGCGTTTACGTGATGGGCAGATGCGCGGCGTCCGGCATCTATCATCATTAATAACTCCATTAAGTTATCGGTAGGCTGATGGGTAGAGTTTATCAGGAACAGATCACAACCACGTACAGACTCATTAAAGTGGGGCTGAAACTCGCCATCGCTAAAGCGCGATAAGGCTGACTGACCCAACTCCTGACCATAAGCATCGGCAATTTTATGCGCCAGGTCTATCGACCCGGAACCTGCAAATAATTTAACCGTGTTAAACTGTAATGGCATGTTGCTGCTGTTGGCTGTAAATAACAATTCGGACTTTGAATCCGATCCCGATAACTATCGGGATGAAAATCCGAAATCCGAACTTCTCTCTTGAACACCATTGAAAAACAAACAACAGTGAAAAATTGATTTGTTGCCCGACCAGGATTCGAACCTAGACAAACGGTACCAAAAACCGTCGTACTACCATTATACTATCAGGCAATCTCCTCCTCCAAAACATACGCTCTGAAAAGGAATGCAAATATAAGACGAAATTTTCAACTTCAAAATGTAAAATGAAAAAATAATACCCCCCTCTAAATCTCCCCTGGTAGGGGAGACTTTAAGTTCTGATGTATAAACTTTTAAGTTCAAATTTAAAGCCCTCCCTACCGCGGAGGGTTTGGGAGGGGCTGGGCACATTTGTTAAAAAATGCTAAATCATTCCCCATTTAGCTGCAACATCGGGTTAGTTTCTTATTTTCGTTGCTTGAATAAACCATTACTCTTTGTAATTTCTTAAAATGAAATATAATAAAATCAACAATTTGTTTGGCTGGGTGGCCTTTATTATTGCTTCTTTAACCTACATTTTAACACTCGAGCCATCATCAAGCTTTTGGGATTGCGGCGAATTTATAGCCTGTATATACCGTTTGCAGGTAGCCCACCAGCCCGGCGCGCCGTTGTTTACCATGATAGGTAAAGCATTCTCCCTGCTATCAATGGGCGATGTTACAAAGGTTGCCTACTGGACCAACATGGCATCGGCCCTGGCAAGCAGTGCTACCATATTGTTCTTGTTCTGGACTATTACCGCGCTTGCCAAAAAGATCCTGATTAAAAAAGAAGAGGACCTGCACCTCACCAATATTATATTGATTATAGGTGCCGGTTTGGTTGGATCATTAGCTTACGCTTTTTCTGATACCTTCTGGTTTTCAGCTGTCGAGTCGGAAGTTTATGCGCAATCGTCATTATGTACCGCTATAGTATTCTGGGCCATTTTAAAATGGGATGCCCACGCAGATGAGCCTGGCGCCGATAAATGGATCATCTTTATTGCTTATGTAATGGGGCTTTCTATAGGTATCCACTTATTAAACTTGCTGGTTATACCGGCTATAGCGCTGGTTATTTACTTCCGCAAATCGCCAACGGCAAGTACCTGGGGTACTATTAAAGCCTTTTTATTGGGTGTGGTAATTGTAGCTGCAGTGCTATGGGGTATTATTCAGTACACCGTAAAGGGGGCTGCTTTTTCTGATTTGTTCTTTGTGGACACCTTAGGATTAGGCTTTGGCAGTGGGGCAATAGCGTTCTTCTTATTGCTTACCGCTACTATAGTTTCAGGTATAATTTTTACCAAAAACGAAAACAAAACCGCGCTGATTGTAATGGTAGTGTGCTTTGTTTTGACGCTTACCATCAGCGCCGGTATATTAGGTTTTATAATGGCTATCGCGATTGTTGCCTTGTTAGAATATATAGTTAAGATCCGCACAAAACGTTTCGCCTTAAACAGTTTTTTAATATGCTTCGCATTTATATTGTTTGGCTACAGCTCGTTTGTGATGATTGTTATCCGCGCTAAAGCGGGCACCAATTTAAATAACAGTAACCCGCAGGATGCGTTCGCGCTTAACGGCTACCTTAACCGCGACCAATACGGCGACACGCCATTATTGTATGGACAGTTCTTCGACTCAAAACCTACCGACCAAACCGAGGGTGCAAACGTCTATCGCCGTGGTGAAAAGAAATATGAAGTTGCAAGTAAAAAGTTGACCACTGTTTACGACCGTAATACCATCTTTCCGCGGATGTTTAGCGAGAAGCCCGGCCATGCCGAATTTTATAGAAATTGGGTAGGGCTTACCGAGGGCCAAAACCCAACCTTTGCCGATAACCTTAATTTCTTTTTCACCTGGCAGGTTAACCAAATGTACACCCGCTACTTTATGTGGAACTTTGCCGGCCGTGCCAACGATATTGACGGACAGGAAAAAGGCATAAACGGCGACTGGATAAGCGGCTGGAACTTTAGTAAACAATTACCCTACTCGGTAACTAAAAGCAAGAGCTATAACCGCCTGTTCTTTTTACCGTTGATTTTAGGGTTGATGGGTATTTACTTCCATTTTAAACGTAATCAAAAAGACGCCGGTGTAGTTGGCGTGCTTTTCTTCTTTACTGGCATAGCCATTTTACTGTACCTTAACCAGGACCCATTACAACCACGCGAGCGTGATTATGCGTATGCGGGATCATTCTACGCTTTTGCGATTTGGATAGGTTTAGCAGTATTATTTATTGCCGATCTGTTAAGGAGAAATAAAGAAAAAGCAGTAAACGCGGCTATACTTTCAACCGTGGTTTGTTTGGCTGTTGGCCCTATATTAATGGCCAACCAGGAATGGGACGACCATAACCGCTCGACCAAACTTACGCCGCATGATATGGCTTATAACTACCTTAACTCGTGCGCGCCAAATGCCATATTATTTACTTATGGCGATAACGATACCTACCCCGTTTGGTACCTGCAGGAGGTTGAAAATGTACGCCCCGACGTACGTATTGTGAACTTAAGTTTGTTAGGTACAGATTGGTATATCAGGCAAATGAAAACCAGGATGAACACGTCTGAACCGTTGCCTATCACTATGGCTAACGATAAGTTTAAAAACGGCACGCGCGATGTTATTTATTATAACGACGCAAAGCTGCCGGGCTATTCAGAGTTAAAGGATGTGTTTGACTTTATGCTGTCAGACAATAAGGACGCGATGGCGCAGTATGAAAATGGCGAGTCGGTAAATTACCTGCCTACCAAAAACCTTAAAATAACTGTTAATGCCGACGAGGTAATAAAGACCGGTACGCTACCTGCCAGCAAGCGCGACCAGATAGCACCCGAAGTTGAATTTACTTACCCGGGCCAAATGGTTACTAAAGATAATTTGGCATTGCTGGATATCCTGTCGCACAACAACTGGAAAAGGCCTATTTACTTCACGGTTACAGTACCCAATGAAAGCATGATAGGTTTAACCAAGTACATGTATAACGAAGGATTTACTTATCATTTATTGCCATTAAAGGTTGATACTGCCGCACAGCCATTGGAAACAGCAAATACCATGGTGATGTACAATAACATGATGAATAAGTTTAAATATGGCAACATGAAAACCGCCAGTTATTTGGACCATGAATCAATGAACATGTTTTATCCGCTAATTAGCCGTTTATATACCAACCTTGCCGAGAACCTGTATAAAGAAGGGCACCTTGATCTGGCTAAGAACGCGTTGCGTAAATACAATGAAGTTATGCCTGATATTATACCGGGGCAGGAAGTTGCTGTAAGGAAGTATTACATGGCCGAACTGGCTTATCGCCTTGGCGAAACGGCTATGGCTTCTAAAAACATTGCCCAGGTAGAAGATTATATAACCAACTCGCTTGATTATAATTACACATTATTTAAAGAGGGTAACACCAGCATGAACCGCGACGTACAGTTTGGCATATCTTTATTAAACGGAATTGTAAACCTTACTAAAAATTACAACCCGGCGGTAAGCGCCAAATACAAAGCCAAACTGGATGTGTATGTTAAAGAGTATGGCGTTAACCTGCAGCAATAAAAATCGGATATATATTAAGCGGAACCGGATCATTAAAAAAGACGTATATCTGTAAAAAGTAATAGTTTAACAATTTTTACTTGACGTAATAGATTGATTACACTATTTTTGTTTGGAAATTAAAACTTAAATTAAATATATTATGCGTGGATTGGGCGGACCAGAACTGATAGTTATACTTGTGGTGGTATTACTATTATTCGGCGGAAAAAAAATACCAGAGCTTATGAGCGGACTTGGTAAAGGTGTAAAAGAGTTTAAAGATGCCCAAAACGGCAAAGAAGAAGACTCTAAGAAAGTATAAAAAAAGGGCTTAGTATTTAAACTGAGCCCTTTTTTGTGCTTATATGTTTGCGTTTATTCTCCTTCTATTACCACTCCCATCGAGCAAAACTTTTCGATACGTTCTGTAACCAGTTCATCAACGTTGCGATCTTTTAGTGCTTTAAGTTCTTTTAGCAATTGTTTTTTAAGGATGGCAGCCATTGCTACCGGGTCCTGGTGAGCACCGCCAAGCGGTTCTTTTATCACACCATCAATAAGCTTATTCTTGTACATTTCTGTAGATGTCAGCTTCAGCATTTCGGCAGCGCGTTCTTTTTGCTCCCATGTTTTAAACAGGATGGTCGAGCAGTTCTCGGGCGATATTACCGAATACCATGAGTTATCCAGCATCAATACCCTGTCGCCTATGCCAATACCTAACGCACCACCCGATGCACCTTCGCCAATAACCACACAAATTACCGGAACTTTCAGCACAGCCATTTCCAGCAAATTACGCGCAATGGCTTCGCCTTGTCCGCGTTCCTCAGCCTCAAGGCCGGGGAATGCTCCGGGCGTATCTATTAATGTAACTACCGGTTTGCCAAATTTTTCGGCCAGCTTCATCAGCCTTAAAGCTTTGCGGTAACCTTCGGGATTAGCCATACCAAAATTGCGGTACTGGCGCTCTTTAGTGTTACGGCCTTTTTGGTGGCCGATGAACATAACAGTTTCGCCGTTTAAAGTACCAAAGCCGCCTATTATCGCTTTATCGTCGCCAACAGTACGGTCGCCATGCAATTCAATAAAATCGTCGCACATCAGCTCCAGGTACTGTAGGGTATAAGGGCGCTCGGGATGACGAGAGATCTGTACTTTTTGCCAACCGGTAAGGTTGCCATATATTTCTTTCTTTGCTGCCTCTAATTTATTCTCCAGCTCGGCTACCGTTGCAGACATGTCCAACTTGTTCTTGTCTTCAACCTGCTTCACTTTTTCAATCTGGTGAAGCAACTCTGCCAATGGTTTTTCAAAATCGAAACTAATCTTCATATCTTAAATAATGAGGGCGCTAAATTAAATAAATCAAACGGCATATTCATCAATTACGTTTTTGCAGGCTTTCGTACTTGCTCATTTGCTGTTGCGACAATAGCTTTTGGGTTGATAAACAGGCTTGTAGAAAAGCATTTCGCAGTTCTCCCTGGTATGAGCCGTATCTGGTAGCATAAAAAATCAGGTTCCCATCCTGCACTTTATTGTACCTGAACATGCTATCAAGCATCTTTTCTGTATCAATAATAGAGCCGCCGATCTGCAATCTGCGGCGGCGCAGGTAAGCGCTGGCTTCGGTAATTTTCTTGATCTGGATAGGGCTCAGGTCCATTTCGTTGCGCCATTTCAATACTTTATCAGGCAACGGGTAATGGTTCATTTCGGCAACACGGGCCAGGTCCTCGCCTGCTTCGCCTTTTAAATAGGCCTGGTATTGCTGATAGGTTAAAGTACGCGCAGGCGAGCGTTTGCCTGCAGTGTCAGTAGTTGTTTGTGCGTAGATGACTGCAAATGGAAATATTAGCAAAAAAGTAAAGAGTTGTTTCATTTATAAATGACTTATAAGTATATATGGTTAAACAATTAATAATTTTATAATAACTTCATTTTTAAATAATTAACAAGAAATGTGTGTTTCATACTGTTTCACTCGTTTCTCGTAAACCATTCATTATAAATTAATTAGGTCGAAAAACTGTTTCATGTGTTTCATCTGTGTCACCATCTCGTGAAACAGCACATAAGGGCGCATTCTGCTTATTAAACACCATTACTGCTTCAAATGTTCAATTAAATTTAATAATTTTCGGCAACCAACATCGCCATGACCGTTACCGAAGTTATTGATCACCTTAAACAACATGCCGATTCCAGGCACCATGCAGGTATGACACGCTTCGGCATTGCTAACGAGAAGGCCTTGGGTGTCAAAGTTCCGCACGTAAGGGCATTAGCCAAACTCATAAAAAAGGACCACGACCTGGCGCAAAAACTTTGGGATACCGATATACACGAAGCCCGGATACTGGCAACCCTGATAGCCGACCCGAAGCTGACAACGCCCAAACTAATTGACGCCTGGACCAAAGATTTTAAAACCTGGGATGTATGCGACCAGGCTTGCGGCAACCTGTTCGACCGTACCCCTTATGCTATCGACAAAGCCTTTGAATACAGTAAACACGAAGAAGAATTTATAAAACGCACGGGTTTTGTGCTTATGGCAGAGCTGGCGGTACACGATAAAAAGGCAGACGACCTGGTATTTATCAAATTCTTCCCCATCATAGAGCGCGAAGCCTGGGACAACCGCAACTTTGTAAAGAAAGCTGTTAACTGGGCGCTGCGGCAAATAGGCAAGCGCAATGGTACATTAAGGCCATTAGCCATTCAATGCGCCGAGCGGATATTGTTACAGGATAGTAAGGCGGCGAAGTGGATAGCGGGGGATGCTTTGCGGGAATTAGCCCCTCCCAACCCTCCCCGGTAGGGAGGGCTTTTAAAATTGATTACAAAAAGTCTCCCCTACTGGGGGAGATTTAGAGGGGGCTTAATACAAAAAAATATATCTTTGCCCCTATTATGAGCAAGAATACCGACGAACTGTTTAAAAACGTTATAGCACACGCCAAAGAGTATGGCTTTGTTTTCCCAAGTAGTGAAATATATGACGGACTAAGCGCCGTTTATGATTACGGCCAGTTTGGCTCCGAGCTAAAAAACAACCTTAAAACTTACTGGTGGAAAAGCATGGTGCAAATGCACGACAATATTGTTGGTATTGACTCAGCCATATTTATGCACCCTAAGATCTGGAAAGCCAGTGGCCACGTTGATGGCTTTAGCGACCCAATGATCGACAATAAAGATTCAAACAAACGCTACCGTGCCGACCAATTATTGGAAGATAAAATAGCCAAGCTTGACGAAGAAGGTAAAACCAGCGAAGCTGAAGAGCTGCAAGTGGAAATGGACAACGCCCTTAAAGCCGAGAACCTGCCCCGCCTGCGCGAGTTAATTATTGAACAAAATATTAAATGCCCTTTAAGCGGCACCACCAACTGGACGGAAGTACGCCAGTTTAACCTGATGTTCAGCACACAGGTGGGTGCTATCGCAGATGAATCTGACACGATATACCTTCGCCCTGAAACAGCGCAGGGGATCTTTGTTAACTATTTGAACGTGCAAAAATCGGGCAGGATGAAGATTCCGTTTGGTATTGCGCAGATAGGTAAGGCTTTCCGTAACGAGGTTATTGCAAGGCAGTTCATTATCCGTATGCGCGAGTTCGAGCAAATGGAGATGCAGTACTTTGTACGCCCCGGCACACAGAAAGATTGGTTTGAAAAATGGAAAGAAACCCGTTTAAAATGGCACCTGGCTTTAGGCACCGATGCGGCCAAATACCGCTACCACGAGCATACCAAGCTGGCACATTATGCCGATGCTGCTTATGATATTGAGTTCGAGTTCCCGTTTGGCTTTAAAGAGGTTGAAGGTATCCATAGCCGTACCGATTTTGATTTGAGCCAGCATCAACAATTCTCGGGTAAAAAGATGCAATACTTTGATCCTGAGATTGACCCTGTTACCGGGAAACCTTATGGAAATTATATCCCTTACGTAATTGAAACATCAATAGGTTTGGACCGTATGTTCCTGCTAACCATGATCAACGCTTACGAGGAAGAAGACCTAAGCACCGACGAGAAGCAGGACAGCCGCACCGTGCTACGCCTGCACCCTTGCCTTGCCCCTGTTAAAGCAGCCATATTCCCGTTAATTAAAAAAGATGGTTTGCCTGAAAAGGCCCGCGAGATAATGGACAGCCTTAAGCTTGACTTTAACTTACAATACGAAGAGAAAGATGCCATTGGCAAACGCTACCGCAGGCAGGATGCTATCGGCACACCGTTCTGTATCACGGTTGATCATCAGACTTTAGAAGATAATACCGTTACCATCCGCCATCGCGACAGCATGAAACAGGAGCGTGTTGCTGCCGACCAGTTAGATAAGATAATTGGCGATTTGGTGAGCTGGAAGAATTTATTGAAATAATCTATATCAGACTTACGAAGTTTTAAAACGGCGAAGCCCTCAATAAGGCCTTTGAAAACAAACAACACTGAATTAAACTTCGTAAGTCTTTTACTGTCTGTTGGGTTTTTCTTCTCGCCGCTTCTGTTTGGTTATAGGTACAACTATGCAGCAATTTCCATTTTTATCTAATGGTTTTGATAGATAACGGCCATTTATGCTAATATCCATTTTACGGATCAAGGATTTATCAGTCAATATCTTACCTTTTGCGATTTCGAAATATTGCGTAGGGATATAATACATTGAATCGCGTGACGGGTGCATTTCAGTTAAATCTCTACCGCCAAATTCCAAATTTCCATCGCCATCATAATCTTTTATAGGCGATGCTATACTGTCGGCAACTAATAAAGCTTTATTAGGAAAAATCTGATATACATTAAACCTGTCTAAATTCGGATTACCATAGGCGAACAAAAACAAGAACACAGAGCCGTTATCTTCAATAAAATAATCTTTCTTATAGTCAAGTTCTATCTCATCGGGGTATTTAAATGTAAATATGATTTTACCATCATAAAATATTTGCTTTCCGTTAACGCTTACAGAATGACCACTTTTGGTTTTATAGGTTAATTGTTTAGCTGGTTTAGCTATCAAACTTAAATTAATTGCGATAAGTACCGTGATGGCGAAAGTAAGTTTAGCTACCATTTTTAAATTACGATCATTTTTTAAATCCTATCCTCTCTCTGTCATCCCACTTCCTTTGGGCTGCTTTTTCATCTATCAAATTTTCCATAGCATCATAGATATGGTTTAATTGCATATCATGCTCACCTAATCTATCTTTTATTTCCTGCAATTGTTCTTTTAAATCCATTTGCTGCAAAGTAAGCCGTCTTATAGCTACAAAGGCCCGCATAATGGCAATATTCATATTTATTGCGGTATCGCTATTTAGTATTCCGCTTAACATGGCAACACCTTGTTCTGTAAAAGCATAAGGGGTTACGTTTGTATTTCGTTTATTTTGCGATGCGATCACACTTTGTGATTGCAAGGGTAAATTTCCTGTTGATGCGGTCACAAATTGTGATCGCATGGCAAACCATTCAGCGACGGTAAGCCTAAACATAAAATCTTCAGGAAATCTTTTGATATTACGCTTTACAGCTTGGTTTAGTACACGTGTCTCCACTTCGTAAAGGGCCGCCAGGTCCATATCCAGCATTACTCTTTCGCCTCTTATTTCATATATCCTGTTTTGTATGCTTTGTATCGTGATCATTGGTGTAAGCATAATTTCTAATTTTATCATATAATTAGATTATCAATATTAGTAATTAGAAATTAAACCATAAAGTATTATGGCAAAAGTTTTAGGCCAACACGGAACACTTTAGCGGGCTTTTTCATATTTATTATTATCAATATATTTTGAATAATAAGTTATACTTTTATTTTTTAATTAACTATTGACTAATTTTATATTGAAAGCTTATTTCTTCCTACTTATTATTTTCAACTTGGCTGTGTTAAACGTGTTTGCTAAACGGCAAAACCCGTCGACAGACAGCCTTAAGAAATTAGTTACTGCTTCATTAAAAAGCCCGGCCGGGCCCGACACACTTACCATAAGCCGAATTAATAAGTTAGCTAAAGGCTATTTTGCATCCTATCCTGATAGTGCCTTATATTATGGTAACCTGGAGATAAAACTATCCAAAAAAATAAACTACAAAAAAGGCATAGCCGATGGCCTTACCCATTTGGCCGACGTTAATACCTTCCGCGGCAATTATGTAACATCAACAAAAAACTATAATGAAGCGTTACAGTTATACCAGCAAATTAACAATGTGCACGGCATTTGCACCTGTTACCAGGGGTTAGGCTATGTACAGGATTATTTGGGTAATTATGATACCGCTATAGGGTTATACAATAAATCGCTTGCATTGACCCTTAAAACTGATGATGAGAAGGACGAAGCCAAATGCTATAACCTACTGGGTATAGCTTATGATGGTAAAGGCGACTACTCTAAAGCGTTAGACTGTTATTTTAAATCGCTTTTTATTAATATCAAACGCAAGGATGAGCTTTCATCGGCTAATAAATACAACAACATAGGGTTGATCATGCAGCGGTTAGAGTTATACCCAAAAGCCTTAAATTACTATAGCCATGCATTGGCTATCTGGAAAAAACGGGGCGATCTGCAAGGCATAAGCACCGCCAGCCAAAATATAGGCGAAACCTTATTAACCCAGCGGAAACTGCCTGCTGCAATTGGCTACCTGCGCAAAGCTTCGGTTATTTTCCATCAGCTTGGCGATACAGATGGCATAAGCCTGGTTTATTATGACCTGGGCCTGTATAATTATTACACCAACCATACCGACTCGGCCGTGTATTACCTTAACTTGTCGTTAAGTACATCAGCTAAGAATAAGATCTTGTTTAACAGGGCCAATGCAAACATAGGCCTGGCTTTGGTTTATAACCTGGAGAAAAAATACCGGCAAGCGTACTATCATGCCATCCAGGCCCAAAGCATCGGCGCCAAAGTAAATAGCCTGTCCATCAAAACCGATGCCGCTTTAGAGCTTAGCAAGGCCCTGGCAGGTTTAAAACGTTTCGAGGAGGCTTATCATCAGCATGAATTATACTCGGCGTTAAAGAGCGATTTAAGGCATAACGAGAGCGTCCATAAAATAATGCTGTATAACCTGGAACTTGATTTCGCCAAAAAACAAAAGGACCTTGTAGCTAAGCAACATCAAAAAGAAAAACTGTATCAGCAAAAGATAGCCAACCAAACAACCGAGAACCTGATCTCGGTAGCTGTTATTATTATTTTGGCTATGGTAGCCGTGGGTTATTATGTGGCAAAAAGCAAGCAGCAAAAAATTAACGCCCTGTTGGCGGCCCAACAAGCCGACCTAAACACCCAGGCCGCCAAACTTAACGAACTAAACATACTAAAGGACCGCCTGATAGGCGTATTGGCGCACGATCTGCGGGCACCAATAAGCACCCTGAGGGGATTATTTAACCTGATGATAGACACCAGTATCACCACGCAGGAATTTATAGACATGACGCCTAAGGTGTTTAATACACTGGAGCATACGTCCGACTTTTTAGATACTCTGCTATTTTGGATAAACAGCCAGGTAGATATGGCCGAGGATAAGACTACCAGCTTCGCCCTTGCTGATATTGTAAACCGCGAGCTATTACACCTGGAAGACAAGCTCAAACAGAAAAACATTACCACCCGGATAAATATAGCTGCCGACGCCATTGCCCTCGCCGACCCAAATTCGGTGCGGATTGTGGTACATAACTTTTTAACCAATGCTATTAAATTCAGTAACCGCGACGGCGTTATCGAGATCTCGTCCTGGCTTGAGGGCGATGGCGCTATGTTTTGCTTAAAAGACTATGGCGTGGGTATGACTACGGAATACCTGAACACCCTGTTTAAAAGCCAGGTAACCAGCAACACCGGCACCGAAAATGAGAGCGGCACCGGCATGGGGCTGCTGTTTTGCAAAGATTTGATCGAAAAACAAAACGGAACCATTTGGGCCAAAAGTAACCTGGGCGCCGGTACCGAGCTTTGCTTCAGGCTGCCGGCTGGCCACTAAATCTGACGTATAATTTAAAACAAATACGGATATTATTCATTTGTCTGTTAACTTTATGAACCATGGCAGCTAAAGAATATCCTTTTTACCTAAAATCCACTGTAATACTGTTTGGGTTAATTTTGTTGATTTATGTGTTTGCACAACTGGCAGCTATATTGGTGCCCCTGGCCTTTGCGGCTTTTTTAGCAATATTACTTAATCCTTTAGCAAACCGGATAGAGAGCCGGCACATATCAAAGATCTACGCAATTTGTTTAACTATGCTGATAGCCCTGGTAGTGGTAGCTGCGGTATTTTATTTCCTTTCCACCCAAATCATTCAGTTTTCCGACTCGCTGCCCATGCTTAAGCAAAAGTTTGCCGAAATGTCCGTCGAGCTTAAAAACTGGATAGCCGCAACCTTCGGCCTCGCCGTAAAAAAGCAGGACCAAATGATAAAAGATGCACTTGGCAGTAGCCAGGCTATGGTTGGCCAAACAGTGGGTTCATTGCTGGGTACGCTGGGTGTTACACTATTGCTGCCTGTATATATATTTTTAATGCTGCTGTACAAAACGCTTATCCTTAATTTCCTGTACGAAGTGTTTTCTGAAGAAAATCTTACAAAGGTGAGCGATGTTTTAAAAGAAACCAAGTCGGCCATCCAAAGTTATATCGTGGGACTGCTGATCGAAATGATCATTGTAGCCGCCATGAACTCTGTCGCGCTGCTGTTGCTTGGCGTAAAATACGCGTTGCTAATTGGTGTGATTGGCGCCATACTAAACCTTATCCCCTATTTGGGCGGCATAGTAGCCATAGCCCTGCCGGTTCTAATGGCAACCATAACTAAAGATGGTTACACCACCCAATTGGGCGTAATAGGCGCCTACGCGTTGATCCAGTTTATTGATAATAATATCCTGGTGCCGCGCATCGTATCATCCAAAGTGCAAATTAACGCGCTTGTATCTATAGTAGTAGTACTGCTGGGCAATGCGTTGTGGGGCGTGTCAGGCATGTTTTTGTCCATCCCCTTCATAGCGGTGCTAAAAATTATTTTCGACCGCATTGATGGCCTTAAACCTTGGGGCAAAATATTAGGTGATACCATACCTACCAAACACATGGGCCAGATATGGAGCAGACGGCGCAAAGAAGCCGTTGGGGTGAAGTAGGTTTCAGGGATATTTAAAGTGCTCCCGGCTATGAGTAGCAGCAATGTAACCCCGGCAGAATCTCATTCTGTTAACTCCTAAAAATCAACCACTTCTAAACATAATCATTATGATTTTTTTAAGAAAAAATCATAATATTGTTTATATTTAGCCCACATTGATTAAGTCCGTTAGTTAAAGAATTCTTTACAATAACTTTCATTAAAGAAATCGAAAAACGGCCCAATAAAAAGCGATGAGAAAACTGATAGTAACCATTTGGCTGGTATTCCTTTTTTCGGCTGTAGGGGCCTTGTTTTGGTATAATGAATTGGTTTATCATTTGCCTACCCCAATTCCCGAAAACTACAAAGCAGTCAATGACGGGACGGTGATCCCATTAAGCAATGCGTTAAATTCCAAGCGTGGCAAGCCACTTTTTTTGCACTTCTTTAACCCGGATTGCCCTTGTTCCCGATTTAATATTACCACTTTCAAGTCACTGGTTAAACAGTATGGCCGGCAGGTTAATTTTGTGGTGGTGGTTATGAATAATGATGCCTATACCGCCAAAGCCATACAAGATAAATTTGACCTGGATATCCCTGTTTTATTTGATTCTTCACTGGCCAAAGTCTGCGGGGTATATTCCACACCACAGGCGGTATTGTTAGATGCACAGCATACATTATATTACAGGGGAAATTATAACCAGAGCCGTTATTGCACCGATGAAAAAACCAGCTATGCGAAGATAGCACTGGCCGGTTTACTACGCGATCATGCACGCCTGGTATTTAGCCGGCTGGCCCTGCAGGCTTATGGCTGCAGCTTGCCCGATTGCAAAAAATAAATAAACGAATGAGCAATGAATAACCAACTTTCCGCCTATGATAATGAAAACTACGCCTTCTTGTCAGGCGTAAAGGAACGGTCGGACCGCTTAATGAATTACTTCCTGCCCGGTTACTTTCTTATCGGGTTGATATTTGCCCCGTTTTACGGCACCTGGCTCATTGCCATTGGTGTAGGCGGGCTTTCTTTACTGGCCTATTATTCGGCCAAAATTATGCTGCCTGATTCTGACCTGTACCAGTATGTATTAAGCGCCATACTGGGCATTTTTATGGCGCAGTATATTTACCAGATGCACGGCCTGTTTGAAATGCATTTTTTTGCTTTTATCGGCAGCGCCTTATTGATTACTTACCAAAAATGGAAGCTGCAGATCCCCATCATGATTGTAGTGACCGTTCATCATGCCACCTTTAGTTACCTGCAAGATAATGGGTTTACTAAAATCTATTTTACCCGATTGGATTATTTTGATTTACAGACCTTTGTGATCCACATCCTGCTGGCCGCCGGTATTTTTTTCATCTGCGGCTTATGGGCTTATCAGCTCAAAAAATATAATGAAATGCAGGCTCGTCAAACCCTGCAAATGGCCGAACTGCAAAAAGAGGCCCAGCTATCTGCAGAGCGGAAACGCAATGAAGAAGCCCTTGAAATATCAAATCAAGAGTTGCGGAAAGCAAACGTGGAACTGGAAAAGGCCCGCCAGGAGGCCGAGCAGGCGAACCTGGCGAAAAGCATCTTCCTGGCCACCATGAGCCATGAGATCCGCACCCCAATGAACGGGGTGATTGGTATGGCGGCACTGTTAAGGGAAACCCCTTTGTCCGATGAGCAGCTGATGTTCAGCGAAACAATCGCCACTTGCGGCGAAACACTGATAAATGTGATCAACGATATCCTGGATTTTTCCAAAATTGAATCCGGGAACCTGGAACTTGAAAGCGAAGATTTTAACCTGCGGCAATGTGTGGAAGATGTGCTGGATATGTTTGGCTCTCAAGCTGCCCGGATAGGCCTGGAACTGGTATACAAGATCGCCGAAAATGTACCCCTGCAAATTGTCGGCGATCATTGGCGCCTGCGGCAAATCCTGATCAACCTCGTGGGCAACGCGATGAAATTCACAGAACGTGGGGAAGTTTGCGTCTGCGTTAACATGGAAAAAACAGGCCCTGACGGCACCCTTGAATTGAAATTTGATGTGCGGGATACCGGGATAGGCATCCCGGAAGATAAACTGGACCGCTTGTTCCAGCCCTTTTCACAGGTGGATTCTTCAACGACCCGGAAATATGGAGGCACCGGATTGGGCCTGGCGATCTCTGAAAAATTAGTGACCTTAATGGGCGGGCAGATCAGCGTTAAAAGTCAGCCGGACCGGGGCTCTACCTTTTCATTTACGGTTAGTACCTGCGCGGGTACGAAGATCCTGGTTCCTTACGTGCATTATAACATGGAGGAGCAGGCAGGCAAAACCGTATTGGTGGTTGATGACAATGCTACCAACCTATCCATTTTAAAGCGCCAGTTGGCCTACTGGAAGTTAAAACCGTTGTTGGCCAGTTCGGGCGAAACGGCGCTGGCTATGTTGGCAGACAACGCCGAAATAGACCTGGTCATCACAGATATGCAGATGCCGGTAATGGACGGGGTAATGCTGGCGGGCTTCATTAAGCAACAATTTCCGGATATTCCCATTATGCTGCTAAGCTCTATCGGGGAAGATATCAAGGACGACGAGGGGTCGTTATTTGTGTCCATTATGACCAAACCGATCAAACAACATATACTAAGCAAGCAGATCCTGAACGCGCTGCAACAGCATATACCTGCTAAACAGGAACAAATCATTCGAAAAAAATTGTCGGCAGATTTTAGCGACAAGTTTCCATTTATGATATTGATCGCGGAAGATAACCAGATGAACCAGCATGTGATCGTACATATTCTGTATAAACTGGGTTATCAACCCGACCTGGTTAAAAACGGGCAAGAGGCTGTGGAAGCTGCCAATCAAAAGGATTATTCGCTGGTTTTGATGGACATGCAAATGCCGATCATGGACGGGCTGGAAGCGACACGGGTGATCAGGCAGACGGTTGTAACGCAGCCGGTCATTATAGCCCTTACGGCCAATACCATGGAAGGCGACGAGCAGATTTGCCTGAACGCCGGTATGGATGATTATATTGGCAAACCCATTAAATTAGAAGAGTTAATGGATAAGCTTGAGAAATGGTCTGTTGCCAGGCCCGGAAACTTTCACGGATAAATCAAGGTATAGTGGCTTATTATAGCCATACTTATTTATGGATAATGGATACCATATCCGGAGTTCAGAATTCAGGTTGACGAGATTATTCAAACTGTAATTCCCATTTATCTTCGCCGGCATCTACAACGCGAAAAATTCGCTTTTCTACCGTTTGGCTACCGTCAGTCGAGCTGATGCGTACAATATCATGATCATGAAACTCCTCTGTTTTAGGTACCATAATTGCGGTTAAAGTATGCGGATCGCCGGGGATTGTTAAAGTTTTCATAAGATTAATGGTTTAATAATAGTGCAACAATACAGATTGAAATAAGTTTCTGTTACTTTGGCAGGACCAATTTTTCAATGAGGCTAAAGCGTGTAGTTATAAGTTTCTGACAATAACGGCGTTTATAATAATTGTTTGCCCGATTTAAAATATTGTTTACATTACAAAAACTTTAAACCTTGGTTATGCACTTAGTGGCCGATTATCAACATTATTCTTTTGATTTGTGGCTAACGCTGATAAAATCCAATCCGGCATTTAAAGAGGCAAGGGCACAATATTTTCACAAGCATTTTAACTATAAAAATAAACCCCTTACCGAAGTGGTAAGTATTTTTAGGCAGGTTGATGTTATGTGTAATCTCATCAACCAAAAAACAGGGAAAAACATTGATGCTGATGAAATGTACCTGATGGTATTAAGCATGATAAATGACGGCGAAGGGCCCATATGGAATATTGATACCGAACAATTATATGCTGATATGGAGGCGTTGTTTTTTACCTACAAGCCGGTAATGTATTGCGATGAAACGCTGGGTGTTTTGGCATACCTTAAGCAAAATACAAAAAGCACAATTTGCATACTAAGTAACACCGGCTTTATTAAAGGTGTAACATTACGCAAACTTTTAAATCAAATGGGTATAGATGAATATATTGATTTTCAATTATACTCTGACGAGGCTGCAATGTCAAAACCCAATCCCGAGTTTTTTAAACTGATGCTTGACAAATTGAAGGCATACCATACCGAAGTTGAACTGAGCCGTGTAATACACATTGGCGACAATCCGGATGCCGACGTTGTTGGCGCAAATACCATAGGCATACAAAGCCTGTTGGTTAATTCAAACAACATCTATCTACCAAGTTTTATAACCCATGCACGCAACATACTCATTACATAAAATTGAAACTACAGCCGATTTTGGCTTTAGCCCGGCAAAATACAGTCGCTTTAAATTTGGCGACAATGAAGTAGCCCGGTTATTTGGCATAGCGCTGGCCGAAGGCTTTATAAAAGAAAACTTAAGCAAACTATTGGTACCTACTGAGCTGGTGGTGATATCAAGCCCCTACTCTTTTATACCTACTGCCACCTTTACGCTTAAAAATCATTTTGTGGCAAGGTTAAACCGTTGGCTGGCAGAGCAAGGGCTGCCCGTTGTACAGGAAACCAAAGTGCATCGCACCATAACCTATAAAGAAGATTACGGCGAATTGGATGCGGCAGAAAGGCTGAAACTAATAGGAAACGACTCTTTTCACATAGATAAAGACTTTTTAAAAGGCAAAACCCTTGTGTTTTTGGACGACATAAAAATCACCGGCGGGCATGAGCGGATGATCATGAAAATGATAGACGCGTATAATTTGGATAATACAATTTATATGCTCTATTTTGCCGAGCTTGTAAATTCAAATATCCACCCAAGTGTTGAAAATTATTTGAATTATTACAGCGTTCAAACTATTTTTGATTTAAACGATATTATAAAAAGCGGCCAGTTTTGTATTAACACGCGCATAGTGAAGTATATACTCAATTACGAGCACGAAAGCTTCTGCGTATTTTTACAGGATAAAACCGACGAGTTTATAAATACTTTATATGATATGGCGCTGGGCAACAGTTACCATACTATGGAGAGTTACCAGCTTAACCTAAACCACATTAAGAACCAATTAGTTACATTCGATAAAAATTTAGCATAATATATTATGGCAATAAGTTTGCAAAAAGGGCAGCGCGAAGCTATCGACGCACCCAAATTTACAATAGGCCTTGGATGGGATACCAACACCTCATCTACCGGCGCGGCATTTGATCTTGACGCTTCAGTGTTTATCCTGGGCGAAAACAAAAAGATCCTGAGCGACGAGCATTTTGTTTTTTACAACAACCTTAAATCGCCGGATGGCGCGGTTGAGCATACAGGCGATAATCTTACCGGCGATGGTGATGGCGATGACGAGCAAATAAAGATAGACCTGGGTAAAATATCGCCGCAGGCATCAGAAATATGTATCGTGGTTACTATACACGAAGCGGAAAGCCGCCGCCAGAATTTTGGCCAGGTGCGCAACTCGTTTATCCGCGTATTTGATAGCGGCACCAATGCTGATATCTTAAAATACGAGTTAGAGGAAGATTTTTCGATAGAAACAGCAGTTGAGTTTGGCCGCATTTACAAACGCGAAGGCAAATGGAAATTTGAAGCTGTAGGCGCCGGTATGAAAGGTGGCTTGCAGGATTACTTAAACAAATACAACTAATAAATAAAAGACATGGCAATTAATCTTGAAAAAGGCCAACGCATAAGCCTTGAAAAAACAAATGGCAGCAAGCTGTTAAATATCTGTGTAGGTATTAACTGGGGCGCTATAGAAAAGAAAGGCCTTTTTGGCTTTGGCGGCGGTAAAGAAGCTGTTGATTTAGATGCAAGCTGCGCTTTATTTAACGAGGCCAAAGGGCTTGAAGAGGTTGTATACTTTGGTAATCTTAAATCAAAAAACGGCTCTGTTAAACACAGTGGCGATGACCTTACCGGCGATATGGGTGGCGATGACGGCCTTGATAACGAAATTATAACTGTTGATTTTAGCGGCCTTGCAGCCACTACCACTTATGTAGCGTTTGTGCTTAACAGTTTCCGCGGACAGGATTTCGGCAGCATTCCGTTTGCTTCATTGCGCGTATATGAGGGTACTCCTACCCGTGTTAACGAGGTATTTGCCAGCTACAACATAGCAGGCGGTAACTTTGCCGGACACGTATCAATGGTGCTTGGCGTATTTTACAAACGCAACGGCGAGTGGAAATTTAACGCCATTGGCGAACCAACAAAAGACAAAAAACTTCAGGAAACCGTACAAACGGTTGCACAAATGTATTTATAGTAAAAATTTGCCGCCCGTTAATTAAAACGGGCGGTTATATTAAAACGATATGGAACCCAACCTTAATCCGGAGATGCCGGCTGTACCAACACCAACTGTTGAAATAACATCAGCTGCTGTACCAACATCAACCGCTGTAAAAATAATAGACAAAGACGGCAATGTAGACCTTACACAGGCCACTCCTGCCGATCTGACTAAATATTCTGAACTGAGTAAAGGGCTTAACCCTGCCGATTCAAATTCGATATTGAATTACGGTGTTGAGGTTCAAAACTCGATGGAGAAGTATAGCAACCAGTTTTTAAGCTCGGTACGCACTTACAACTCGGGCGAGGTTGGTGGTTTAATTAATGAGCTACTTGTCGAGCTTAATTATATTGATGTTGATGAGCTTGAACAAAACTCGTTTAAAACTTTCCTGTCCAAAATACCTTTTATAGGCCGTTTGGTTACCGACGTCAAAAAAATGTTCCAGAAGTATGACCTGGTAGTTAACAACGTCGACAAGATTACCAACAAGGTTAAAGCCGGGCGTTTAAATGCCATTAAGGATAACAGCTCGCTGCAAACCATGTTTGACAGCAACGTTACCTACATCCATCAAATGGAAGAGCTTATCATATCTGGGCAAATAAGGTATAAAGAGCTGATGGAAAAACTTGGCGAAATGGAAGCCAATCCATCAGCATACAATGACTATGAAATAGCCGACCTGCGCGAGTTTTGCAGCCGTTTGGACAAACGTCTTGCCGATATGAAGATCGTGCGTTTCATCATGCTGCAATCGTTGGCACAGATCCGTGTGGTGCAAAACAACAATACATCAATTGCAGAGAAAGCACAATCTATCGTATCAACCACCATCCCGGTTTGGAAAAACCAGCTTACTATAGCTGTTGCCCTGCAAAGGCAAAAAGCCAATGTAGAGATGCAGCGCAAGATCTCTGACACTACAAACACCATCCTGCAAAAAAATGCCGACCTGCTTAAACAAAACAGTATCGACGTAGCACAGGAGAATGAAAAAACTGTAGTATCTTTGGATACTTTAAAACGTACCACAGCATCGCTTATTGAAACGCTTAACGAGGTTAAACAAATTCATGAGCAAGGCACACAAAATCGTAAACAACTAAACACAGAATTGGCAACCCTGGAAACGGAACTAAAAAAGAACGTGACCAATGTAAGTTGATAGTACCGAATGGATGATAACCCGATCTTACAAGAGTCGAATAAAATACTAAGTAAGCTACAGCTGTTATCCGCGTTTTTTGAAGACGAGATAATCTATAAGATCTACTTACGTACCCAGGTTATCCATCGGTTATACGAGACCAACCCCGAGCTGGACATTAATAAGCTGGAACTTTTCCACGTGCAGTTTACTGCCGCGGTTATTGATCTGCTTAAAAAAATAAAAAAGATCAATGAGCGCAATACCAGCCTGCTTTTCGAAGAGATAAGGCTGAATAAGGACCTGATATTATCCATCAAAGACAGTGACTTTGCCGAGCATGACTTTGATAACGATAAGCAGCGTCAGGCATTAAAGATCAATACATCATTGCGCCGGCTTTACCAGGTGCTGTCAGATGGATCTCAGGAGTACCCCTTTGCTAAAGGCATAAACGCTTTTAGTGTGCGCTACGGGCAGGATTACTTTTTTGATATTACATCCGATTTATTAGCCGCCCTTACTGACTACCAGCCTAACGAGGTTTATACCAATGCATCGTCCATCATAGAGCGTAAGCTGATGGGTAAGCTCTGCAAGCACGATTTTAGAACAGAGTTTTACTGCGGACTTAAAACCGGCAACCTGGCTATCGAAGTTTATAAATTTATGGACGAGCCGGTCTGGTTCATATTTTACCCGTCGCGCAATATGTTTTTGCTTTGCGATATCGATCTGCTGAAAGACATTAACCACAACACCGAAGTTACCCGCAATACCCGCATTATACAGGAGCTGCTGGACAAGAACGACCAGCTGGAAAGCAGTGCCTCTATTATCCGCGTAAATATCCCGGCAGAAGTAAGATCATTGCTGGCCGAAAATTATAAAAAGATCTCTGATATCAACTTCCTGCAAAACATAGCAGGGTTTGATGCGCAGGCAAATATTTTAAAAGCTATGCTTAATACCGATATCATTTAGCATATTGTAACACATAAACACAAACACGGTCTAAATAATAAAACATACTACCATGGATATTTTACATCAACTTTTGGGCAGCGATATAAAAGCCGGCTTACTCATCATTTTAAACCTTATTGTTATCGAGAGTTTATTATCGGTTGATAATGCCGCCGTACTGGCAACCATGGTACTTGATCTACCTAAACACCAGCGTAACAAGGCCCTGCGTTATGGGATAATTGGCGCTTATGTATTCAGGGGTATCTGCTTGTTTTTGGCGGCTTGGTTGGTTAAGATCTGGTGGTTAAAACCCCTTGGCGGTTTCTACTTGTTGTATTTAGCCTTTAACTATTTCAAAGGAAAATCAGGCGAGAGCCAGGAAGAGTCAGTTAATAAAGACGAAAGCTGGATCTATAAATCAACCGTTGGGTTAATGGGTACCTTTTGGGCGACAGTTGCCTTGGTAGAGGTGATGGACCTTGCCTTCTCTATCGATAACGTATTTGCCGCCGTAGCCTTTACGGACCACGTATTTTTAATTTACACCGGTGTATTCATTGGTATTTTAGCTATGCGCTTTGTTGCACAGGCTTTTGTAAAGCTAATGGAGAAGTTTACCTTTTTAGAAACCATCGCCTTCATAGTAATAGGCGTATTAGGCATAAAACTATCCTCGTCATTATTCACCCACTTCTATCCCGGGTCGGGATTATCGCATGCTATTGAGGGTGAAAAGACCGATTTATTTGTATCGATATTTACAGTAGCAATTTTTATTCTGCCTGTTCTATCATCTATATTATTCAATTTCCCCAAACGTAATATCATGAAACCCGAGATTGCAGAGCAGGCAGAAGATGTTTTAGATAAAAGCTAAAAAATACGAAGCTACAGATCTTCTCCGTCGGTTAGTTTCATGGGCATGGTTGTTTTTATGATTGACTATAATAACCAAAAAAAATAATTTTATTTAGGCTATACAACCGGCGCGAATAATATTTCTTGCTTACGGTCGGCAGTGGTACTGCACCAACCGGGTATAAACAAAACAGCCCCGGATGTCCGGGGCTGTTTTGTTTATGCATATGTTTAATTTTTAGGATATCCCGGGTTTTGCGTCAGCGCTGTATTTGTTTTCAGCTCTGATGATGGTATCGGGTAAAGTCTTCTTGTCACATCGGTATTCATGGTAAATACATCGTTTGGTAACGGGTACTCAATTTCAAACTGGCCAAACCTTATAAGGTCATTTCGGCGCCAGCCTTCCCATGATAGTTCGCGGGCGCGCTCGTCCAACAAGCCTGCAAGATCAATGCTGCTGGCTGTTTGCGCACCTGCGCGGGTACGTAGTTTGTTAACCAGTATTAATGGTGTTTCTAATGTTCCATTAACGGTAGTTGGCGCAGCGCCGCGCAAAATGGCTTCGGCTTTCATTAAATAGATGTCTGCTAATCTAAATACCGGCATATCGTTCCCATTTAAACGGGTGGCTGTTGTTATTGTAGGATCGGGATAGTATTTTATCGACCGGATGCCGGTGGCCTGGCTGGCCTGGGTATTACCCAAATCCATGGGTTTTGGTGGTACTAATGTTAACGTTGCGGTTATAACAATTTGGTTTGTAGTACCCGGGTAATAAGCCGGCTGAGTGGTAAAACCTCCTGCTCCATCAGGTACATACTGCGGGCCAACCAACCAGGTTTTGGTACGGAAGTCGTTAGGTATATTAAAGCGGTTATAAAACTCGGGAGTAGTACTCATAGCAATACTTAAGTTTGGTGCAGCAAGGCCGTAAGCCAGGTACAGCGCCGGGTAAAACCCAAACCGGGTGAACTGGTTAGTACCTATTTGCTGATCGTAAGGAACGGCAAATATGGTCTCGTTTATCTGCGGTCCATTATTGGCTAAAAATATATCGCGATACTTAGCATCTAAACTGTAATTAGTGTTTTTCTCCACACTATCAGCCATGGCAACTACTTCATTGCTACGGTCGGCGCCGCCGGTATAAACCTGGTTATTTAAATAAAGTTTAGCCAATAATGCAAATGCCATCTCCCTGTTAGGGCGACCATATTGCAGGGTATTAGCTGCGGTTGCCCCTATGCTTGATTTGCGCGGCAGGAGCGGATAAATAGCTTTTAGCTCGGTTTCTATGAAAGCGGCTACTTTAGCACGTTGCTCGGTAACAGGCAAGCCATTTACCGGGAACGTAGTAATGATAGGTACGTTACCATAAAGGTCCATCATAAAGAAATAATACAAGGCACGCATTGCCTTTATCTCGGCCGAGTAAGATGCCTTAACAGACTCTGGCGATGGCCCTGAATTAACAAGCGTTAACAAACGGTTACAGGTATTAATACCGCTAAAGCCCCATTGCCAAACCCCGGTAACATTAGGATGATCAAAAGTCCAGGTATGGTAATGCAGCTGGCGGTATTGCCCACCATCGTCATAGTTACCATCGCGCGCCGGTATAATGGCCTCGTCGGTTGACAACTCTTGCATACGCCAGTAAGGCACACCATAGTTTGATGAAAGGTTAGCGTACATGGTACCCAACAAAGCTGTGTAATCAGCCGTAGTTTTTGGAAAGTTAGCTTGTACATACTGTGATTCTACAGGCACATCTAACTTGGTGCATGAGCCAATGGTGACTACAGCTGCACATCCCGCTAAAAATGAATATATCTTTTTCATATTTTTTTATGTTTCAATTAAATTAGAATGAAGCGTTTAGGCCAAATAAAAATGTACGTGTTTTTGGATAAAAATTATTGTTATCAATACCCGGTGTTAAACCGCCTATGTTAACCTCGGGGTCTAAACCGCGGTACTTGGTTATCACAAATAAGTTATCGCCTGTTACGTACAACCTAATCGCTTTAAAAGCACCTGTCTGGGTTTTAATAGTATAACCTAAGGTAGCATTATCTAAGCGAAGGTAAGAACCACTCTCCAGGAAACGATCTGATATTAAATAGCCGTTCACATCTGTAAATGCTTCATCCAAGGTAAATCTTGGGATGTTTTGCAGTTTAGAATCTGTAGGGTTATTTAAGTTAGCCAATGTAGCGTTCAATATTTTGTTGCCGGTTACTGCACGCACCAGGAAGTTCAGGTCGAAATTCTTGTAATTGAACGTATTGCTCCAGCCATATATCATTTTTGGCTGCGCACTGCCGCCAACCTGCTGATCTGTTGTTACAGGCTGGGTAGCGATAGTAGCACCGGCCGCATTTTGATAGGTACTTACACCAGCAGCGTTTTTGCCAAGGTAATGATATAGGTAGAATGTACCAATAGGTTGGCCGGGCTTTACTATCTGGCTGTAGTTGCCAGACTGCCCCTTGCCACCCAGTTGCGCGGTGTAAAACGCAGGCAGGTCATAAATATCTTTTGATAAGCTTTCTACCACGTTGGTGTTATGCGATACGTTGAACGATGTTTTCCAGTTAAAGCTGCCTGATCTTACTGCGACAGCAGTCACACTAAACTCCACACCCGAGTTCTTGATATTACCCGCGTTTGCCGTAATGGTTGGCAAAAAGTACTGGGTTAACGATACCGGGTATTGCGAATAGATCAGGTTACTGGTGCGTTTGTCGTAATAATCAAATGAACCTGTAATACGATTTTGGAACAAGCCAAAATCTATACCAACGTTAAGTGTCCCGGTACTTTCCCAGCGCAAATCGGGGTTAGGATTTTGTATTGGGCCAATAGCATTAATAACATTGCCATTGTATAAAAACTTACTGTTAGCGCTGCCATAAATTAATAGAGGCGTAAACGGATCAAAACCAAGGCTGTTACCTGATACACCGTAACCAACTCTTAATTTCAAATCACTAATTACAGGCATTTTTTTCATAAAGTCCTCGCTAATAATTCTCCAGCCTGCTGATACCGCAGGGAACAAACCATGGCGCGTATTTAAACCAAAGCCTGACGAACCATCATCCCTTAAGGAAGCCTGTAGTAAATACTTATTATCAAACTGGTATTGTGCACGGCCATAAAAAGATATCAGCCTTAAAGTTGATATAGGTTTTTTAGGATCCAACAACAATATTTGCGATAACTGGCTGGGGTTTGAAAGCGCCAGGTTATTATACGTTACTTCGTCGTTTGAGAAACCTTGTGTTTGCACACCAAAGCCATCGTTAATACGGTTTTGCTGGTAAGAGTAGCCGGCCAATAATTTTAACGAATGTTTACCAAATTCTTTATCATAATTAAAATAAGATTCGAAGATATTATTGGTGTTTACATACGACTGACGGTTAGCAACACCATTTAAGCTTATAGCCAGGCCCGACTGGCTGTTCTGGTAGCTGTTGTAGTTATTCTGGTCGCGCTGTATAGAGCCGCTGAAGGTAAAACGTAAACCATCAATTATATCTACCTGGGCTGTACCATTTATCAACGTTTTGCTATCAGTAGTTTTAATGGTGTTGTTGTTTAATAACGATAGCGGGTTTAAAGTACCACTGCCTGTGCGCTGGTAGTTTTCTTTATAGCTGCCATCCGGGTTGTAAGGGCTAACAGTTGGCAAATAAAACAACATGCCCGGCAATACGTTAGCCTGGTAAATGTCGTTAACGTCCGAATTGGTGTTGGTAATATTTAACCCTAATTTTAAACGGTCGTTAAAAAAGCGCTGGTTAATGTAGCCCCTGTAAATGGTGCGCTGTAACGATGTACGTTTAAGCACACCATCATTTTTAAAATAGTTTACGCTTGCACCATAGTCCGAGTTTTTGCCGGCACCGCCGTAGCTGATATTATGGTTTTGCGAGTAACCCGTACGCTCAACCAAACTTTGCCAGTCGGTGTTCGATCCATCATCATCAAGCGGCTGTTTAAGGGCCGGTACGTTATTTTTTGCAAGATATCCGCGCAGCTCGTCGCCGGTTAACATCTTTATTTTTTTAGATACACTTTGCATGCCCGCGTAGCCGCTGTACGATAAGCGCGTTTGGCCCGTCTTGGCTTTTTTGGTAGTAACAATAATTACCCCGTTTGCCGCGCGCGACCCATATATGGCAGTCGACGCCGCGTCTTTCAACACATCAATGTTTTCAATATCAGCCGGGGCCAATACATCAATAGCAGCGCCGGGTACACCGTCAATCACATAAAAAGGCTCCTGCGCACCACCATCCGTACGGAAGGTTGACGGACCTCTTAAAATTACCGTAGGCGCTTTGTTAGGGTCATCGCTTTTGGTAATGTTTAAACCCGCTATTTTGCCTTGTAACAAGTCTGCAGGGGTGGTGGTCACACCCGTGTTAAACTCTTCGGCTTTTAGGGTGGTAATGGCCCCCGTCACGTCTTTTTTGCTCGACGTACCGTAGCCGATAACTACCACATCTTTAAGCTGCTTGGCATCGGGCACAAGGCTAACATTCAGGGTGTTGCCGCCGGTGGTTTCCATGTCCTTAGTTACGTAGCCAACAAAGCTGAACCGTAACGTTACGTTACCGTTTACTTTCAGGCTGTAGTTACCGTTGGCGTCGGTCATTACGCCGGTGTTGGTACCCGAAATTAATACCGAAACGCCGGGAAGCGGTTCGTTCCGTTCGTCTTTTACGTTGCCGGTAATAGTTCGGCCGGTTTGCTGGGCAAGCGCAGCTACGCTTAACATTAAACAGCAAACTATTAATAATCGCTGGTAAATTTGTCTCATAGTTGGTTAGGATTGTGTGTTTATTGTGAATTACTGAACATATTAATTTTTAAGCAAAGCAAGGGTTATACTGTTATTACAAGATCAATTAACTGTTAGCTTTAAATAAATTTTACGGTTAAGATAATACTACGTAGTTTCTAAAACAGGCGCAGAATTAATCTTGATTTAACATTGGTCGGCATGGTTTTACGATTGTTTAGGCTTAAAAGTTACCCGAATGTAACAACTTTGTTTCGTTAATTTACAAATACTATCCAACTATTTTATGAAAAAGCCGGTTTTATAGCCCGTCGGAGCGACAAGGCTGCGGCACTTAAAATTTACAAAATGTAACTAATTAGGGCGTTGCCTGCGGCCCGTGCTTTCCGCTCATACTGCGCAGGCCTTAGGCGCGAGGCCGGTATCCGCTTCAATCACTAACGCGGGCTGGGCGCCTGGCTCCTTTGTCTGAACCGCTGATTCGTAGGATTTGAGGATTACCATGATTGCGCGCGTCCGCCTTTGTTGTGTGTTATCACCAACAAAACGAGCGGTGGGTTTAATTTAGCATTGAAGATAGCGGTACTTATTGGTGATAACACCAACAAGGGCGCAGTTATTCGTCTTCCTTATTAAAATCAAGATATAATTGTTCGCTAATATTTGGTATACCTCCCAATTGAGCATTAAGGTATTCTTTATCTAAAATTGCGTCCCCTCGAATTTTAGGCTTGCCTACATAAACACTAGCCATAGCCGAAATTCCATATTTGTTTTTCTCCAGCAGGAACATTTGATCTCGTCTAAGTTTTTTGAATAATTGCACGTTATGTGTAGTAATTATAGCCTGGGCACCGCGATTATTAAACTTGGGAGAATTTATCATAAGTACTAATAAATTGACCAAAAGGGTATGTAAACGTGCGTCAAGTTCATCTATCCATATTATCTCACGATCGACTAGCGCGCGAACAATAGGACCAAGCAATGCTACAAACTTCCGTGCTCCAGCTGACTCGTCTTCTTCCAAATCAAAATACAAATGTCCCTTTGGTTCCATTTCGGCATTGTACCGCTCATGTCTAGTTTTTATTTTATACTTTTTTAGTAATTCTTCGTTAAGAGCCAAATATGCAGCCGGATGTTTTCTTTGCAATTTATTTGTGTCGTCGAGTTCTTCCTTAATAGTTGTAAAACCTAAATCGGATTGCCTTATAATATCATAAATCGTTGCTCGATATGAAGGGTGAAGCAATAATTCTGCAGTTATATTAATATCTTCATCTAGTTCATTATTAAAGTACATTCGATGTTTAAGAAACCAGCTCACAATAGATTGGGCAAAAACAATATTCCATTGAGCTAATACCGTCAAGAACAATACAGGTGGTTTTGTAAATTCCATAAACATTTTAACCCGTTGTTTTTGCTCTGTTTGAAACCCTTTTTCAATACGATAATCCTGATCGCTCCGCGTGAAAATCATTTCTTCTTTCCTTTTTGTCGTAGTGAACAACCATTCTTCATGAATTTTTTCTTTGTCAGCCACAAAACCGTATCGGTACCCCGTCCTATCGATTAAAAAGTGCACCTCAAACTTTGATGGCCCATTTTCGGTGGATGTATTAAGAACAAATGGTCTTACAGGTATCTTTTTACCTTCAGTTACATCACTATAACTACGAAGCACCCAATACCTCATCATGGAAAACGCGCGAAAAAAATTTGTTTTTCCTGAAGAGTTGGCGCCAAAAAGCGTTACATTTTTAAGCAGCTTAATTTCTTGTGTTCCTTTATGATCGTTGAATGTGTTTTTCTGAAATTCTCTTATTGCGCCAGCTTCTAAGTCCAACGTAACACTTTCCATAAAGGATAAAAAATTAGAAACGGTAAACTTTATTAACATTTTCCTTATCGGTATGATGGACTAAGATATTAAAATTTAGTTATAAACAACGTTTACGCTTTTTTTGTAGCATTGTTAACAAAAAATAGCGACTGTTGATAAGTTAATAGATAATAAATGAATAATTCTGTAGAAAACACGTAGATTTATTTGTTTTTTAAACAACCGTTCTTTATATAATAAGAAAGCCTGTTTCGGATCGTGACTCCAAAAACAGGCTAAGTGTGTCAAAGATAATCAGGCCGGCTTACGCCGGTGATGCACTTGTATGACGCGTTAAATTTTTAACACCGCTAAAGTAAGAAAGTTTCTAATTTTTCCAAACAGCACAGCTATTCCTTTCATACTTCTAAATTCCTGATACCGGATATTTTTACCTGACACGTGACGTAAGGGTACCCACACAGCGAAACCGTTGCTATTTGGGATATTATGTTCATCATTAAACAAAAAACGATGGCAACAAACGGTAAAACAGGCGATGGACATCGCAATGGCGCGGTTAGAGAACGCAGCCAAACATTTAATCCCCAAACCGAGCAATGGGTAAAAAGGGATAGTGGAACAGGCAGATTTATGGATGTAAAACAAGATGGCACCCCATTTAAAGGAGTGCGAAAGGAGAAGTAAATGTCTGTAAGTGGAATACCGGGCTCGGTTAAATCGAGGTTATGGGGGTTGTCTGCAGGACGATGCCAATACGAAAATTGTAATGAACCTTTGTATTATGATGAATTGACAAAGGCAGAATTTAACACGTCGTACATCGCGCATATTTACGCGGACAGTGTCGGTGGCCCGAGATACGACCCGGTATTTTCACCGCTTTTAAAAAAAGACCTCTCGAATTTGATGCTACTTTGTGATCGCCATCATCGTCTTGTAGATCGTGAACAAGTTGAGGGACATCCTGCGCTTCGACTGCAAAACATGAAAAAACTTCATGAGGAACGGATTAGTATGGTCACTGCTATCACCCCTAATAAACAAAGTCATGTTGTATTGTTTGGCGCAAACATTGGCCAACATCAAGTTCCATTAAATTATAGAGAAGCTTCTTCTGCGATGATTCCCGCTAGGTACCCGGTGTCGCAACAACCCATAGAACTCGGAATTAAAAATCTGTCTATACCGGACCATAGTGAGGGTTATTGGAATTTGCAAGAAAAACAACTTGTCGAAATGTTTCACCGGAATATATTGCCACTAGTGGGAAATCATAGTGTCCAACATTTTTCTGTATTTAGTCTTGCCCCAATTCCATTACTTATTCGATTTGGCACGTTGCTTTCGGATCTGTCTAATGTGGATATTTATCAACGCCATCGCGAGCCCGTAGGTTGGCTATGGCCAAATGAAAATAGTGAATTAAAATTCCTTATAAAAAAACCGAAAGTGAATACGGGATTGCCTGTTTTAAAAATTTCTTTAAGTGCTCATATAAGCGATGAAAGAATTTTATCAGCAATTGATAGCCCTTGTAGCATTTGGGAAATCGAAGTGACCGATATAGGCAATGATTTTTTGCGGTGTAAAGAGCTTTTAGCTGCATTCAGATCTATTTGTCGTAAAGTTTATGACGAGATTAAATTAGTGCATGGACAGCAATGCCTGTTGCATGTATTTCCAGCAATGCCGGTATCTGCTGCAATTGCATTCGGCTTAACCTGGATGCCAAAAGCAGATATGGAGATGTTGATATATGACCAGAATAAAGTCTCTAACAGTTTTGTACCCACTATTAAAATAATATAAAAATGAACGAAATTTTAAGTTTAGCTCATAGGCAAGCCACTAGCGCTGTCTTGGAGCGTTTAGCAAGATCTATAGATCTTACCGATCAACAATACAGAGATGCGATTGAGCGCTATGAAGCGGTAGGCAGGTTTCTTTCCGACCCAACAGGTAGCTTAGCTATTTACAACCCAAGACTTGTGCCTCAAGGTTCTTTCAGGATTGGGACGGTCATTAGACCAGATCACGAAGAATGTGAATTTGATGTTGATACCACATGTTGGCTAATGATAAATTTACCAGATAGCCAATTTCGGGTTAAGCAGTTAATCGCACACCGTTTGAACACCGATGCTAATTATAGACGTATGCTGAAGGAAAAACATCGGTGTTGGCGATTAGTTTACAGCGAGACAACACGGTTTCACCTTGATATTGTACCGGCAATACCAGACAATTACGACATGTTGGTGAGGATGGGTGTTCCTGAAAGATACGCTAAGCATGCTATTAGAATTACTGATAATCGGCATCCGAATTACCACCATTACACCATGGAATGGATGGGTAGCAACCCGGAAGGATATGCATTATGGTTTCTTGATATAATGAAGATACAGGCGGATCAAATTCGTTCTGTCTTGTCTGCTGAACTCAAAATGAGTATGGATAAAATACCTGAATACAAGGTTAGAACTCCATTGCAGCGGGGCATTCAATTGATGAAGCGACATCGTGATCAAATGTTTGGTGATGATGATTTGAAACCCATATCCATTATCATCAACACGCTTGCAGCACTTGCATACGCTGAAGTAATGCGTAATCCACATTCCGGCTTGTTTTTCGATATAATTTATTCGATGATTGAAAAAATGCCCTCGTACATCGAAATCCGTAACGGTAAAAAGTGGATTACAAATCCTGTAAACCCTGATGAGAATTTTGCAGACAAATGGGTACTCGACAAACGACTGGAAGATAATTTTTTCAAATGGCATAGTGCATTTTTAAACTTATTGCGAAACGATAAGTTAGGGCGGGACGGCGATGTAGTTGCACGTGAGTTGAAATTATCTTTTGGCGAACGTACGGTAAACCGTGCTTTTAGCGTTGGGGCTATGCTAAAAAATCCCGCGATCTCATCACCGTTTACTACAGCAGCGACCTTGTTAGCAAGTGGGGGTGCCTATACCAATGAATATGGACATATTACAGCTACGCCAAATGCAGTACCCAACCAACCACATCGTTTTCATTTTTCACATCCACCCCTTATTCCGCGAAGACACGACCATAAATTTGGCTACCTTAAATTCCAACAACACTTAATCGAAAAGCACTATAAATTTCTTAAATGTCGTATTGAAAATAAAGTACTCAAATGTACGGGACAGGTAACCCCAATTGGAAGTGTGCGTGCCTATAAAGTATTGATCGAATATGTTGTAGGCAAGGAACCAAAAGTTACTATTTTATCTTCAGATATTAAGCCAAGTTATAAAATACATATGTATAAAGACCGTAGTCTTTGCTTGAGTTACCCGCCTGACATGCGTTGGACGGAAAGAAGCAACATAGCTGAGTTAACTATACCTTGGTTAGCAGAGTGGTTAGTTTATTATGAATTGTATTTGGTCAACGGAAATATTTGGCAAGGTCCACAGTCACCCGCTCACTTAACAGAGGCTACACGAAATATAAACGTCGATGAGGATTAATAAAGCACTAGCCGCAAGCCGAGAGGTTTGTAGCTAGGTGCACCTTTGCGTTAGTGATTGCAACGGATACCGGCCTGTGGCTAAGGCCTGGCGCAGTATGAGTGGAAAGCACGGGCCCCGATTAAAATCGGGGCAACGCCCTTATTCAGTTTAATTAACCGCTGTTGTTTAGTTAATGCAGTGTAGGGACGGATTACTGCAGGCCGGTACGGATTTCGGCGTGCATTTACGGGAGCGGCCATTAAGATGTGGGTAAAAGCGGTACATACATGGGTAATAATGACGGGCGGTGCAGGTGCTTACACCTAATGACGGGTGCAGGTGCGAAGGACTGGTGCAGAGGGCGGTTAATGCAGTGTGCCAGCTAAAACTCCTCCTCCAAAGCCCGTGGGCCGGATAAGGCGCATCCTATACCTAAGAATCTTAGGCATGGTCCACTTTTAGTGATCCACCCCTAAAAAATGGGTCAAAAATGGCCATTTTTCGCCCATACTGATTATCAGTAACTTACTTAAATAATGAACTTAAACATCCTGACGAATAAGAGTGATCCACGGTGATCCGCTCAATTTTTCAACAAATTCATTTACAACAAGTTATCCAAAAACAGCGATCCAGGTGATCCACATTTTAAAGTGGATCACCTACGTCGCTTTGCAGCTCCCCTCTCGAGAGGGGGCGCGCCGGCAGGTGCGGCTGCAGGGGTGTGTTAAACGCGCGAAAGGACACACCCCTCCGCCCCTCTCGAGAGGGGAATCGCACGAGGCCCATGCCTGGAATAACGCCCAACAAAAAAGCCATAGGTTATGCCCATGGCTTTTGGTATGTGTGCGTAGAGACGCAAAATGTTGCGTCTCTACAAGGTGCGTCTATTGGTAGCTCACATTCAACGTAATAGGCACGTTTAGCGCCTTGCTGATGATGCAGTTGGCTTTGGCGCCTTCGGCTATCTCTTTAAACTTAGCTTCGTCTACCCCGGCAATTATGGCTCCCGTTAACTCTAAATGAATGCCTGTGATGCTAAGGGCCTGCATGTCAAGGTCAAGGATGGCGTCGGTGGTCAGGTCGCCCGGTGTAAAGCCGGCCTGGCTTAATGCCGCGCCAACTGCCATGGTGAAGCAGCCTGCGTGTGCGGCGGCTATCAGCTCTTCGGGGTTGGTGCCTATGCCATCGGCAAAGCGCGTTTTAAACGAGTATTGGGTGTTGTTAAGTATAGTGCTTTGGGTGGTGATCTCTCCCTGGCCTTCGGTTAAAGTACCGTTCCAGTGGGCGTGTGCGGTGCGTTTCATGGTGGTTATAGTTTTGTTTTGTGTGTATGTAAAGATAGTGATTTTGGTGAGTGGTGAGTAAGAGAATGGTGAATGGTTGCCTACTCACTATTCACCATTCACTACTCACCATTTCGCCCTTTCGTACTGCACGGGCCACTTCACTTCGTCGTGCCCAAGCTGGTGCGCGGCACGCAGGGGGAAATGAGGGTCGCGCAGCAGCTCGCGCGCTATGAAGACCATATCGGCCTGGCCTGTTTGGATGATGTCGTCGGCTTGTTTGGCTTCGGTTATTAACCCTACCGCGCCGGTAAGGATGCCGGTTTCGCCAATAGCCTGGGCAAACTGCACCTGGTAACCGGGCGCAACGGGGATCTGAGCCAGCACGTTACCCGCCGATGAGCAGTCGACCAGGTCGACACCCTTAGCCTTCAGGATAGCAGCCAGGGCCACCGAGTCGTCGATGGTCCATCCGCCTTCGGTCCAGTCAGTCGACGAGATGCGCACGAACAGCGGCTTATCTGCCGGCCATACTTCCTGCACGCTTGCCACCACCTCTAACAGCAAACGGACGCGGTTATCGAATGATCCGCCATACTCGTCGGTACGCTTATTACTCAACGGCGAGTAGAACTCGTGGATGAGGTACCCATGCGCGGCGTGGATCTCTATCACGTCGAAACCGGCAGCTAGTGTACGGGCGGCAGCGGCTTTAAAGTCGGCCTTTACCTTTTCTATACCGGCTTTGTCAAGTTCCAAAGGCGCTTCTTCTGTAGCACCAAACGGGATGGCGCTTGGGGCCACGGCCTTCCAGCCATTGGTCTGATCTGACGGAATCTGCGCGTTACCGTTCCACGGCAAATCGTGACTGGCTTTGCGGCCGGCATGGGCCAGCTGCGTACCTGACAGCGCGCCTTGCGAATGGATGAACTCGTTGATCTCTTTTAGTTTGGTGATGTGTTCGTCTTTGTAGATGCCGAGGTCGCCATAGCTAATACGGCCCTCGGGCGATACGGCGATGGCCTCGGTGAATACCAGCGCGGCGCCACCAACGGCACGGCTGCCTAAGTGTACCAAGTGCCAGTTGTGGGCAAAACCGTCAACGCTGCTATACTCGCACATTGGCGATACCACGATACGGTTCTTAAACTGGGTGTCTTTTATTTTGAGGGGTGAGAATAGATTGGGCATGTTTATGTTTTTTGAGGCAAATATGGGTGGTAACGGCATTAGTAATCTCACCGTTTTGTAAGATTGACAGGTTATGATAATAAGATGATAAACCTATTCTATTTTCTCCTCGCGCTTAACTAACAGCACTTCGTCGCCCTCTAAGGGCAGGTAGCCGTATTCGTAGCAAAAGTGGTAGGTCTTGCCGTTTTGGGTATCGTACTTATTGGTGAGGTACTTAAAGTTAAAGCCTTTGGCAGCCATCTTAGCTTTAGTGGTTTTGGTTTTGCCGCCCGGGTTAAGCTCCTCTAAAATACGCCTGTTACGCTTTAATATGTTGTTGATATTACGCACCAGGTTATAGCTGTTACTATTAAGCTGGTTGTTGTAGTTATTGCGGCACAGGTCGTTACAAAACTTCTTATCGGCGCGGCCATGGATAGGGTTGCCGCAATCAAGGCATGTTTTTTCGGTTTCCATAAGGCTAAGGTAATCAATATTATATCCGCTTGCAAACGTTTGCAAATGTATATTGTCGACTATAAACGCTTAATAACCGACTAAGTTTTGAGCGTCAATGCACCTTTGTACTGTCAATTAAAACACGTAGAACAAGTAAAACTTAAAAACATGAACTCATTAAAAAACAGCGTACGCCTTGTAGGCAACTTAGGCATGGACCCCGAAATTAAAACATTTGACACCAACAAGAAACTGGCTAAACTATCCCTGGCTACCAGCGAAAGTTACAAAAACGACAAGGGCGAAAAGATAACCGACACCCAATGGCACAACCTTGTAATATGGGGCGCACAAGCCAAAATAGCCGAAGACATCCTTAAAAAAGGCGACGAGATCGTAATCGAGGGCCGGATAAACAACCGCAGCTACTTAGATAAGGACGGCAACAAAAAGTATACTTCAGAAATTGTGGTGAACGAGTTTTTAAAAGTGAGCAGTCGTAACTAAACGGTTATAATGATATAAGATCCTGAACCTTATCATTATAAAACCTAAACCTTATCACTTATATTTGTTATGTACTTAGAAGCAAAAGAAACCGCCCGGCTATACCAGTTGTTATCTGATAAATTAGGTAATGACACTACCGAGGCCATGTTTAAATACATTGATAATAAAACCGAACGATCTGTGGAGAATAATATCCAGACATTAGCTACCAAAGATGATCTCGCTTTGATCCGTAAGGGAATTAGCGAAACCAAAGTTGATGTAATTAAATGGATGTTTATTTTTTGGGCAGGACAGTTTAGCGGCATAATAGCTATTATTGTGTTGCTATTGAAAAAGTAAGCCAACAATGTCCGACCGTTTTTTTAGCGTCCGATCTTTAGCGGACGGACACCTGATATCAATAACCAATTACAAGAATACCTAATCATTAACCTTATCAACATGAAAAAAATTTTATCCTTTGCTGCTATGGCAGCCATTGCCGGTTGCGGCAGCAATCCATCATCTGTAAGTACATCGACAGGAAAAACCGTTACAGGACAAAAATATGTGGTGACAACGCATAAAGACAAATTTAACGATGCCAAAAGCGCGTTTGAAGATGCACCTACCGTAGATACTTTATTCTCTGCTAACGACACTACTGCCTACATGGATGCTGTTAAGAAGTGGTATAACTTAAAGATTGACGAAAGAAAGAATTTTAAGTTTTCGGCCAAATCGTTTACAATAGTTGATAAAAACGGAATGGATCTTACGGTAAAGCTACCTGTAAATATTGTAAATGGCATTAATAACCAGGTTAGGAGCTTGCCAGAAGTTAAAAAGTTAATAGATGATACAAATGCAGATAGTTTAGCAACACCTTAATTAAGGTGTTGTTGCAGCTACCGGTAATATTTTCCCGTTATAAAACTTATGGCCGGTTAGTGCAAAATCGGCAATGTATTTACCCATTTCGAAAGCCATTACCGGTGATTGATATCCCGGGAAGGCTTTCTCCAACATTTCGGTTTGTGCCGAGCCTAAGGCAAGGCAGTTAACTTTTATACCTTGATCAGTAAACTCTTGCGCCAGGCACTCTGTAAGTGTATGTAATGCAGCTTTACTTGCCGAATAAGCCGAGAGCCCAACGAACTTTGAACTCCCCTGGTAGCCACCCATACTACCTATATTAAGAATATGCGAGCCGGCAGGCATAAACTGTTGGAGGTTTTGGATAATACGCACATGGCCTATAAAGTTGCTTTGCAGCATTTCTACGAAGTCAGTTTCTAACAGGTCAGCAAAGGGTTTATTAATAAGCACGCCGGCGTTGTTTATCAAGGCATCTATATTTCCATCAAAGCTGGTGGTTATAAATTGCTGTAAGCCGCCATAATCATCATGCACAATATCAAAAGCTATAGGATATAACGTAGCATCCGGATTTAAGCCTGCGCAGATCTCGGCAAGGCGCGTCAATTTCTCCTGCGAGCGTGCTAACGCGATAACCTTATGCTTGCCTGATAGTATCAGTTCTATCACCGCCTCAAACCCTACCCCGCTACTTGCGCCCGTTATAACAATATTCATGACCTATGCTTTTTCGTTACTATCATCTTCGGCTACCTCGCCCTTAGGTAAACCTTCTTGCAAGCGGCTTGGCCTTATCACATAATAAATACCCAACAAAGCTACTAATAGCGATATGACATAAAAAGATCCCGGCAGGAAAACCGCCAGGGTGCTATCCATCGGGAATACTTTAGTTAACTGCGTAAATACCGTTTCGCGGATACCCGCACCACCTATACTAATAGGTATTATAGTAGCTAATGCGGATATTAAAAATGATAATAAGTATGGTGAGAACTTACCAGTAAAATCCTGCCCTAACAATATAAATACAATGGCCAGCACCTGTAAACCCTGCACCACAACTGCCTTGGCATGGCCGGCGAAAAAGTAACGGGTATAATCCCTGAAAAATTTGTAAGCCACAAAGTAATATATCGCTGATGCTGCCACGAAAATACCTAACGGGATGCCTATATGGATATCAATCTGTGGGATCAGGAATATCAATACCACGGTTATCAGTCCTATGGCCCAAAGGCCACTCAACCTGTCGAATAATATCGCGAAAAAAACCTTTCTGCCGGGCAGTTTATAGGTTTTATTAAGGATGTAAATCTTATAACCATCGCCGCCGATACCTCCGGGAAGTAAAAAGTTATAAAACAAACCCAACAGGTATAAGCGGAAGTTAAACTTAGGATCGAGTTTTAAATTTATCGACTTAAAAAAGCTTGATAACCGCCACGACGATACGATCATCGAAAGAAAGAAGCAAACCAACGCAGCCAGCATCCACCAATAATTAGCATGAAGCAACCGATACTTAACTTCTGCAAAAGGCACTCGCCTGAAGACGAAATATAGGAGCACGGTTGTCACCGCAAATTTTAAAAGGGTTTTGGTGATGTTCCAAAGCTTTTGTTTTAAGGTTTTTGGCTGTAACTCGTCCTCAACCTCGTCAATAATGCTTTTATCGATATCTGTCATTGGCTGCAAATGTAGTGATTTAGTTAAATAGTGATTAATAATTGGATGTTAGGGATTAGTTAAGAGATGTTAAACTCTGCGTATTACTAATATATTGTTACATTAATTATTAGAAATCGGTGACGATTTAATCTTGAAATTCCTGTCTATTAATCACCATTCACAAATCACTAATTATTACCTTTGCACAAATTTTTAGGGGAATGAGTAAAGTACAGGTAGGTATAGTGCAGATGAGCTGCACAGCTAACAAGCACGAAAATTTACAGAAAGCTATTGTAAAGGTTAAAGAAGCCGCCGCCAAAGGTGCGCAGATTGTTTGCCTGCAGGAACTTTTTACGTCGCTTTATTTTTGCGATGTTGAGGATCATGATAACTTCTTGCTGGCCGAGGCTATTCCCGGCCCGTCGACTGATGAGCTATCAAAAGTAGCTGCCGATCTGGGTGTGGTTATTATAGCTTCGTTATTCGAGAAACGCGCGCAGGGTTTGTACCATAACACTACGGCGGTTATTGATGCCGACGGTGCTTACTTAGGCAAATACCGCAAAATGCATATCCCTGACGATCCGGGTTTTTATGAGAAGTTTTACTTCACTCCCGGCGACTTAGGCTACAAAGTTTTCAAAACCAAATTTGCCACCATAGGTGTATTGATCTGCTGGGACCAGTGGTACCCTGAGGCTGCCCGTATTACCGCTTTAATGGGTGCCGAAATACTATTCTACCCTACTGCCATAGGCTGGGCAACTACGCAGGACGAAGCTACCAATGTTGAGCAATATAATGCGTGGCAAACCATCCAACGCTCGCATGCGGTGGCTAATGGTGTACACGTAGTTAGCGTTAACCGTGTTGGCGAAGAAGCAGGCGTTAAATTTTGGGGAGGATCATTCTTTGCCAACCCGTTTGGTACTGTGATCCATCAAACTACACATAGTAACGAGGAAGTAATTGTGCAGGAATTGGACCTGAATAAAACTGATTACTATCGCACGCACTGGCCGTTTTTACGTGACCGCCGCATAGATTCTTATCAGCCAATAACTAAGCGTTTGTTAGACGAGGATTAATTATGACTTATCCAAAACAACAAGGTTTTACATTTCCGGCTGAATGGTATCCACATAAAGCGACCTGGCTAAGCTGGCCGCATAAGGAAGAATCATGGCCGGGTAAGATCATGAGTATCTATCCACAATATTGCCACTTCATTAAAGAATTAACTGCCGGTGAATTAGTACGCATAAATGTGAGAGACGAGCAAATGGAAGCATTTGCAAAGGAGCAATTAACGATTGCAGGAGTCGATCTTTCGAAGGTGGAATTTTTTGATTTCCCTACCAATGATGCCTGGTGCCGCGACCATGGCCCGGCGTTTTTAATTAATCCTACCACTAAACAGAAAGTAATTGTTGATTGGAACTACAATGCTTGGGGTAATAAATATCCTCCATTTAATTTGGATGACATCATCCCAACACGCATTTCTGAGCGTTTTGATTTGCCTCTTTATGAGCCTGGGATAATTATGGAAGGAGGATCGGTTGATTTTAATGGCGCGGGCGCTATTTTAACCTCGAGGGCCTGCTTGCTTAACCCCAACCGTAACCCGCATTTAAACCAACAGCAAATAGAAGAATACCTTTATAACTATTACGGTGCCGATCAAATTTTATGGGTTGGCGATGGAATAATAGGCGATGATACCGACGGCCATATTGATGATATCTCCCGCTTTGTAAATGAAGACACTGTAGTTACCGTTATCGAAGAAAACAAAGCCGACGAAAATTACCCTATCCTGCAAGAAAACCTTGCCGAACTAAAAACCATGCGCCTGCTAAACGGCAAACAACTTAATATTATTGAGTTACCGATGCCTGATCCGGTTATTTATGACGATCAGCGCCTGCCGGCATCATACGCTAACTTCTATATCGGCAATGCGGCGGTAGTTGTGCCAACTTACCGTTGCGATAAGGACGACAAGGCCTTGGAGATATTACAAAGCTGTTTCCCTGACAAAAAAGTTGTGGGCATTGACTCTACCGATATTATTTGGGGATTGGGTAGTTTCCATTGCTTGAGCCAGCAGGAGCCGGAGGTTTAGGATAGCTGTTATTTTTAAATCATTTTGTCTATATACCGCCCGAGAAAATATAGCTATAGATATGCGAAAATCACCATGCCCGCCTCATTTCAAATCCCCGGTAAAGCCATACTAACATCCGCCGCAATTTTTCACCGACAATACCCTGCCGTTTACCGAGTTCTTTGAGGATAATCGCCAGATTTAGTTTTGGGTGATTATATTAGTGCCTTACTTTTGAGTAAGATTTAAAATTAGACATCATGGATAGCAACGATATAAATACAGAACAACAACATGGTCCAACTCGGGGCAAAGTTATAGCCGGCATAATCTTATTGATAGTTGGCGCATCATTACTATTAAAACAATTTGACATTTTCACTCCCGTTAGCTGGTTATTTAGCTGGCCTATGTGGTTAATAGTATGGGGCATTTACATGGGTGGTAAACACAACTTCCGCAATAGCTCATGGCTTATTATGATAATTATTGGCGGATATTTTTTGTTGGACAAGATTATACCAAGTTTTGATGCAGGCGCATTCTTTTGGCCCGTAGCGCTTATAGCTTTTGGTGTATATTTCATATTAAGGCGCAATACCCACCCGCATGACTATTGGGATAAAAAAGAATGGAAACGCAAATGGGATGCCGGTAAATACAACTTTAACCACCCTAATGCCGTAAACCCTAAGGAGCCTATAGTTGATTATACTGTTGGTGGTACTGAAGGAGAGCAACCAACCTCATCAAGCCAGCAAAGTACAGCTTATACCGGCGACGAGCATTTAGATGCACTATCCATTTTTGGAAGCGTTAAAAAAACCATTTACGCTAAAAATTTCCAGGGTGGCGAGGTAGTGAACATATTTGGCGGTGCCGAGCTCGATTTAACCCAGGCCGACATTAACGGCCGTGTTTATATAGAGATAACCCAGGTATTTGGCGGTGTAAAAATGGTAGTACCATCACACTGGACCGTTGTATCAGATATGGCATCTGTTTTTGCAGGCTTTGATGATAAGCGCGTACGCACCACAGCACCGTTAGATAATACTAAAATATTGGTACTAAAAGGTGTATCCATATTTGCAGGTGTAGATATACGCAGCTACTAATAATCCTTATCAACTTTAACTTATAACGTTTTGGCGGCACCGCAAACATTAACTTTTCAAAAATTACGTTGGGCAATGTTAGCCTGCGGACTTGCATGGGCAGGTTTGCAGGCTTACATTATTAACGGTTTTGGATTTTTATGGTTTACCGCTTTAACCGATGCTATAGTAAGTTCTATATTGCTTGCTGCTGCCTGCTGGCTCATTAATAATAACCTGCGCTATTATCAACCCGGTAAAGGCAGTTACATGAATATTTTGATATGGTGTGTAGCCCTGGCTGCCGCCTGTACCGCCGGCGCACGGTATATATTACCATTTATAAATAAAGATGCCGTGTATGCCAACTTCATGGCGCAATCATTAGTTATCCGATTCTTTACTGATTTTTTGGCGGTAGGCTGGATGGCCATGATCAGTATGATCTGGTATTCGCAGATAGATCAGAAAGAAAACGAACGGCGCAAAGCCGAGGCTGAGCAATTGGCCCGCGATGCCGAGCTTTACAATCTGCGCCAGCAACTGCAACCGCACTTTTTATTTAACAGTTTAAACTCTATAAATGCGTTGATCGGCTTCAAGCCTGAGGAGGCACGTAAAATGATCCACCAACTATCAGACTTCTTGCGCGGCACATTAAAAAAGGATGATCAGCTACAGGTTACTTTAAACGAGGAGTTGCAGCACCTTAATCTATACCTGGAGATAGAAAAAGTACGTTTTGGACATCGCCTTAAAACCGAGATAAGCTGCGACCCGCAATGCGGCGAAAGCATTATGCCCGCTATGCTGCTACAGCCATTGGTTGAGAATGCCATTAAGTTTGGTTTGTATGATACCACAGAGGACGTGGTAGTAAGTATTCGGGGCGAATTAGAGGGTAATTATTTGGAACTGATTGTACAAAACCCCTACGACCCTAAGACATCGCGGCCCCGCCAGGGCACCGGTTTTGGCCTTAGCGGTGTACAACGCAGATTATATTTGCTTTTTGCACGTAATGATTTGATGGAAACTCACGCAAATGATAATATATTTACAACCATAATTAAAATACCACAGTAAATGATACGTGCTTTATTAATAGACGATGAGCCTTTGGCCCGTATGGTTGTTAGAGAATATTTAATGGGTTTCCCGCAGATAGAGGTTTTGCAGGAATGTGGCGACGGCTTTGAGGGCCTTAAAGCTATACAACAGCACCAGCCCGACCTTATATTTTTGGACGTACAAATGCCCAAGATAAATGGCTTCGAAATGTTGGAGCTGGTTGATGAGCAACCTGCCGTTATATTCACCACCGCGTTTGATGAATATGCCATAAAAGCATTTGAAGCCCACGCTACTGATTACCTGCTGAAACCATTCAGTAAAGAGCGTTTTAATAAAGCTATTGAGAAATTCCTGGCCCAGACCCCTGCCACAGCAGCCGGCCCTAAACCACAGGATAACCTGCTGGAAACTGCATCAGCATCACCGGCACAGCATGAGCGTATTGTAGTAAAAACCGGCACCAAGGTAAAGATCATCCCAGTTGCCGATGTGCAGTACCTTCAAGCTGATGATGATTATGTAAGCGTATTCACGCAAGAGGGCTCTTACCTCAAAAATAAGACGATGAGCTTTTTTGAGCAAACGCTTGATCCCCGTCAGTTTGTACGCGTACACCGCAGCTACATAGTGGCCGTGCAGGAAATAACCCGTATTGATCCTTACGAAAAAGACAGTCACCTCGCTATACTGAAATCAGGCGCCAAAGTACCGGTAAGTAAAACCGGTTATGTTAAGCTTAAACAGGTGTTGGGGATATAGGAGTTAAAGATTAGATATTGAAGATTAAAGATTGGTCTTATCGCTTTAATAATTAGGACAAATACCAATCTTAACTAATCTTCAATCTTTATCAACAAATCTTCGCTTTATTATGCAAACTGTGCCATCTTTTCCAACTCATCCGCACTTGGGCCATAGCTGCCTGGAATAGCTATATTCAACAAACGCAGGTACACGCCTAACTGAGCACGATGATGGATCATTTGTGCGAGGGTCATACGAAGAGTTTCATATTTAGTCATGGCTGATAAAACATGTTCACCATTGCGAAGCGTCCAAGGTTTATCCAATTCGTCCTCACTCGTTGCCTCTACATTTGCGCGGCCATCTGCCAATTGATTTTCAAATACATCTAATACGTCGGCTGTATTGTTATGAAAAGTTGGTTCGTAGGGGTTGGCGGCAAAATCAAGTCCATCGGTAGTAACCGCCATAGTAAGCCAGCCGGGCAACTCGGCAATGTGGTTAGTAAGCTTTTGTATGCTCATGCTTTTTGGATGTGGCTGCCAGTCGTATTTGTCGTTCGGCACAATACTTAACATGTTACGGGTGATTTGAGCTTCCTGCTCAATTTCTTTTAATAATTTTTTGATGATTGACATAGCTTTATGGTTTTATGTTGTTTGTTGATACAAAGAAACCATGAGCTAATGACAGCCCTATGTCAGCAGGAAAAAGAAATTATAATTTATTAACCGGCTCGTATTGATAAACAACCTTATACGGCACGTTTTTTAGTTTAGCCGATACCTGGCCAACACGCAAATCCTCCAGTTGCGGAGTTGGTTCGCATTCTGAATAGACCTTGCCATTATAAACTATAGGTGTGCCTACTGGCTTACTAAACTGTATCGCGATATTTATATGGGTGGGATATAGCAGTACAATCATGGGCATATTATAAATCTCTTTCACCAGGCAAAAAAACAATGCGGCTCTATCATCACAGTCGCTATATTTTGAAAACAATGTCTCCTCGGGCGACATTCGTTTTTCTTTACCGAAGTTCTGCTCATCGTCCTCATATAAAAAGGCATACCGGGTAAACCGCATTAAATAATCAATGCCTTTTTTCTGGCTCATCCCGCTAACGTTTTTCTTAAGCAGCGGTATTAACGAATTATATGTTTCCTTGCTAAGCGGAATATTAAAGTACGATTCATAGTCTACAACCGGATAATTGGTAAAGATCGCCTCGACATCAGTGTTTAATTTAACCTCAAAATAATATTCGCGGTTATGGTAACTAAAATTTAATAACTTGCTAATATAACTATCAGGTTTAAAATCTGGCATCTTAGTAACCTTGTAAGAAAATGCTTTATCTGCCCCCGGCACTGGTATGTTAACAGGCACAGGTACATCTTTATGGAGATCAAGCTTAACATAATCATGATAGTTCAAGGTCATGTATTTCTTATCATCCACCATAAAGAAAGGGATATCTGAAATATCCTCATCATTCAGAATGTAAAAAATAATTCTGTCGCCGGCAAGCGCAAGCCGGGCGTCATAACCTGACTTGACCATCAGAAACCATTTATATAAGGTATACCGATTATAATTGTCGGCTTTGGGGCTTATTTGCTCCGCGGTTTTGCGGATAAGTTGGTAGTACAACCAATCATTTAAACCGTGCCGCTCTTTGAACCGCAGCAGGCTGTCAATTACGGGTTGATATTTTGATGAATTAACTGCAACATAAAAATCTTTTGCTGCCTGAGCAGTAAGCAGTATCGGAACTTTGATGAAAGTACTATTATCAAATTCTATATTTATTACTCCATCACAAAATTCAAAACATACCTTTCTAGTCTTATCCTGACTATAGGCATCAGCCCTGGTAAGCAAAAGAGATAATATAAAGACAACTTTAAGAAAGTGTTTCATTAAAGGTCAATTGGTTATTAAAGTTAAGTATAAATATATCTTATTTACGAATTTATTTAGGCAGATGTTGCCATGATAAGCTATTGATTTTCAATTTGAGAAAAACTTTAAGTTTAAATTAAAACAGTATTTAAAAGCGGTGAATTACGAAACGTGACTTATTATTACGGTAACATTGAGTTAACATGCGCACGATATTTTTGCAGAAAAAATATTTTCAAGTGAAAAAAAATATCAGCACAGTAACCGCATCCATCAGCTTTTTGATCGTATTTCTCGCAAATACGCTTAGCTATGCACAAACGCCGGGTAGAATCGCCGGTAAGATTTTAGATAAGAAAACAGGCGAAACACTAATCGGCTCAACCGTTTCAATCCAGGGCGCGGCGAAAGCCACAGCAACCAATGTGGAAGGTCGTTATTTGTTGACAGGGGTCGCACCGGGAAAATATACGCTATTGATCAGCTATATTGGCTACCAGACCAAGGAAGTTTCTGAGGTAGAAGTTAAATCGGGCGAGGTGACGACGATGGATGCCGCTTTAAACGAAAGCGGAGGCACGGCACTAAATGAAGTGAAGATCATCGGCACCCTCCGCAGGGAATCTGTTTCAGCACTTTATGCGCAGCAAAAAAACAGCGTGCAGATATCAGACGGTATCTCCGCCGATATCATCAAAAAATCTCCGGATCGTAATACCAGCGATGTCCTGAAACGCGTAAGCGGGACCAGCATACAGGACGGAAAATTTGTTATTGTACGTGGCCTGTCTGAGCGTTATAATAGCAACTTATTAAACAATGCACAGCTGCCAAGTTCTGAGCCGGATAAAAAAGCATTCGCGTTCGACATTATCCCCTCCAGCTTAATTGACAATATTGTGATTTACAAATCCGGCTCTCCTGACTTGCCAGGCGATTTTTCAGGCGGTTTGATCAAAACCAATACCCGTGATATTCCTGACAGCCGTATACTTGATGTATCAATAAACGCCGGTTACAATTCGAAAACTACTTTTAAAAATAACTTTATTAGTCCGCAGCCACATGGCAGTTACGACTTCCTGGGTTTTGATGACGGTTCACGCGATTTGCCGACCGCTTATGCCAACCGGACCAAATCCTATACCAACTTGCCGGACGACCAAAAGCTGGCCATTACACAAAAGTTCCCTAACAACTATAGCGTTGAGACCGGTAAAACAAGCCTGCCTAATATAGGGTTCCAGTTTACCACAGGTAATTCAAAATTGCTGAAAAACGATAATCGTTTAGGTTACAATTTCAGCTTAAATTACGCCACTTCACACAATGTTACGGAAGGTAATCGTATAGGCTACAACCCTGGAAGCGCAGGTCTGACAACACCTAATTATAGCTATGATCGCAATGACTTCGCAAACGCGAAACGTTTGGGTGGCTTATTAAACTTCGCTTACATATTCGGTAAAAGCAAGATCGCTTTCAGGAATTTGTACAATAATGACTTTACCATTGATTACGAGCAAACCAGCAACGGATTGATCTACGGCACTCAGACCCCCACCTCGTATCGCGGTTATTCCATAGAAACCACTCAAAACGGATTATACTCTTCGGTTTTAGAAGGTAAACATAATATTGGCACCAGAAATATCATAATCGACTGGAACCTTTCTTATGGTTTATCTTACCGTAACCAGCCTGATCAACGGATCGTAACAATTTATACCCCGGCAAATCAACCGGAGTATATTTCTTTATCGAGCCAAAATAGCCCTAAACCAAATGACCTGGGCCGTGTGTATTCTTCGTTAACTGAAAACATCTACGGTGGAAATGCAGATATTACCTATCCTTTCAAATGGTTAGGTCAGTCTCAAAAATTAAAAGCAGGCGGATTAGTAAATTACCGTGACCGCAGCTTTACTATTGATGCATTAGGTTATACAGATGCCAACGGTTTCGGTAATCGGTCTGTGGCTTTTGCCAACGGCATCACCAATGACAATATCTTCAGCGCCGAGAGCATTAAAACGAACGGCTTAGTGCTTAATAAACTGGATCAAAGTTCCACGAACTATGATGGCACTGCTAACCTGGATGCGGGTTATTTGATGCTGGATAATAAATTTACGGATAAACTTCACTTGAGCTGGGGAGCACGTATGGAAAGATACAATCAAATACTGAACGCACCTGGGAAAAAAGAGGTAAACCTGGATAATACCGACGTTCTACCATCAGCCAACCTAACTTATAACCTGACCGAAAAGGTTAACCTTCGCGCTTCATTTTTCGACGCAGTAAATCGTCCTGAATTTCGGGAACTGGCGGATTTCAGGTATTTCGATTACCAAAGTAACTATACCATCATCGGTAATCCTTTGCTAAGAAGAAGTACCAGCAGCAACGCTGATGTCCGTTTTGAATACTTCCCTTCAGGCGGCGAAGTTTTATCTGTATCTGGTTTCTATAAAAAATTCGTTGATCCTATTGAGCAGATCCAGCTGGATAACGATCAGCTTTCATACCAGAACGCGGTAAGTGCAAAAGATATTGGTGTTGAATTTGAACTAAGGAAAAATTTGAACTTTATAAGCGACGGCTCGATCTTTAAAAACTTTACATTTTATGTAAACGCCTCTTATATTAACGCTAAGGTAACATTAAGAGATATCAACAATCAGCCTTATTCGGCATCTACGCCGTTGCAAGGTCAATCTCCTTACCTGATAAATTCAGGCCTATATTATACTAACAATAACGGAGACTTTTCTTTTAATGTGCTCTATAACCGTATCGGTGAACGACTGAAATACCGCGGTGTACAGGGAAGCGTCGATACTTACGAAAAGCCACGCGATGTAGTTGATTTCCAGATCAGTAAAAAATTGACTACACGTGCGGAGTTGAAACTGACATTATCTGATCTTTTAGCGCAAACTTCAGCCTATTACTTTAACTATGGTAATGCTAACAGAACAGTTTACACCGCAGGCGAGGATAAGATTATACAAAATCGTTATACGGGTACTTCAGCAGTACTATCATTCCGCTATAACTTCGGCATAGCTAAGTAACAATTTTTTAACACAGAAGGCCCTATTTGATAATATGGAGTTAAACTCAGATTAACAATAGGGCCTTACTTTCGCTGATATTAATAAAATGAAAAAAATGAAAAAATTCACTTACTTATTGGGTTTAGTAGCCATTATAGGAATTGTATCCTGTAAGAAAACCAAAAATGACGATATCATAATCAACACGAACACTAAATTTGATGTTAGAGGTTCTATTACAAAAGACACGCACTGGACAGCAGGCAACACCTACCGTTTACGTGGGTATGTTTATGTTGAGAGCGGCGCGACCTTGACTATTGATGCTGGAACCAAAATTACCAGCAATAAAGATTCAGCAGGTGTTTTAATCATCTATAAAGGCGCAAAAATTAATGCTGCCGGTACCGCAGACAAACCGATTATCTTTACTTCTGCCGAAACCAGCAAACAACCTGGCGATTTCGGTGGCCTGGTTGTAGTAGGATTAGCTACCGGTAATGGCAACCATGCGGTTTTAGAAGGCGGTGTTGACGTTGCTCACCAATTATTTGGCGGCACTAACGATGGTGACAATTCGGGTGTATTGCAATATGTACGTATTGAGTACGGCGGTAAAGCAGTTAACCCGGGTGATGAGGTTAACGGTTTGAGTATGTATGCTGTTGGTAGCGGTACTACTGTTGACCATATTGAAGTACTTCGCGGATTGGATGACGCCTTTGAATTCTTTGGCGGCTCGTTCAATGCTAAATACCTTATCGCTTACAACAATGCTGACGATGATTATGACATGGATGATGGATATCATGGTAAAATCCAATTCGCGGTATCAATTAAAGACCCGGCATTTACAGATAATAAAGGCACAACCGGCGATATATCAAATAACTTTGAAGTAGATAATACTACAGATGCTAAAGGTTACCTTTCAACTCCTGTTACCTTTCCAACACTGTCAAACTTTACAGCAATTGGCCCTAACAATGCAACCGGCACTTCAACCGATTACGGTTACGGTATGCGCTGGAGAAGGGGTAGCAAATTTATCCTGGCTAACGCTATTGTAATGGGTGGTCAAAAAGCTGGTATGGATATCGATAATGACATTACCGCACAGTTTTATATCGACGGCGTAAGCGGCTTCAAAAACAGCTTATTGCAATCATATGGTGCTAACTACAATGTTGACCCGGCAAAATTGACAAACCCTGCTTTGTTAAATGCCGCAGGTTTAAAAACTTTAGTTGAAGGACGTGACGCCTCAAAATCATATGCGGTTGCTACCGACATTGGTTTAACTGATCCGTTTAACAATCAGGCACCAAACTTATTGCCTAAAACTGGTTCTCCTGCTTTAACGGGTGCATCATTTTCAGCAACTGCTTTGAGTGACGCTTTCTTTACTAAAGTAACTTATGTAGGTGCAATTGACCCCGCTAGTGACTGGACAAAAGCTGCGTGGACTTCATTCGGAAGATAATATCCTAAATTTATACAAATAAGAAAGGCCCCCGAAATACTCGGGGGCCTTTTTCGTTTGTATAAATGACAAATTAATTAATCCGGATATAAAAGGTATTTTGCTCTGATAGCCTTAAACTTTTTCAATCCCGGTTCCCAGCTTTTTCTGATCTCAGCTTCAGGTACGCCGGCTATGATCTGTTTTCTAAGCTGATCTGTGCCTATACGCAGATCAAAGGCAGAGACACCATTTTCACGTTCCTTAGCGAAAAAATTGGCTTTATTGGGATAAGCATTATATAGTTCAATTACCCATGATAGATTGATCTGACGACTCTTCCGTAATTTGCCTGCATCATAATTACGAAGGTCGAGGCCATAACAAACGGAGTCTTTATTAATTGGGCTCTCACTCATTCCGGGAATACTTACCGGTTTGTAAGAAAATGCATACTTGCCCTTCAATCCAGGCGCCCCTAAAATAGTAAATGGCATATAAGTACCCCTGCCTTCATTGATAGCTGTCCCTTCAAACATACATAGGCTCGGGAAAAGCATTACGGCTTGCTGTGTATTTAAATTTGGTGAGGGATGTATCGGTAGCACGTAAGGCATGTCGTGATTGTAATTGGCAACTTTTATAATATTTATTTTGCATTGTTCTTTAAGATACCCTTCGCCGTTAAGGTATTGTGCAAACTCTCCTATTGTCATACCATGGGCCATAGGCGTATAATGCATGCCAATGCCCGATTTAAATTTGTCATCAGTCATTACCGGCCCATCTATTACATACGCGTTAGGATTAGGCCTGTCAAGAATTAGCAGTTCTTTATTATTCTCGGCACAGGCCTGCATAACACGCTCGAGCGTATTGATATTAGTATAGAAGCGGCAACCGACATCCTGGATATCAAAGATCATTAGATCGATATCTGCCAGCTGTTCTTGTGTTGGCTTCTGATTTTTGCCATATAAAGAGATGATCGGAAGGCCCGTTTTAGGATCTTTTTCATCGCCCACCACAGCGCCATTACTGGCATTGCCTCTAAACCCATGTTCAGGTCCAAACACCTTTACAATTTTTATCCCAAGGCTCAGCAAACTGTCTACGCTACTTTTCTTACCGATTATGGAACTCTGATTTGCAACTATTCCAATTCGTTTTCCTTTTAAATAAGGCAAGTATTTTTCAGTCTGATCCGCACCTGTAACAATTCCCCGTTTATTCGGCGTGCTTTGCTTTGATGCATTTTGTGCGGCAGCTTTAATATTGCTGATCGCCAGAAGCATTAAAAAAAATACAGCAGTATATCTCATCATTTTAGAATGTTTTATTTCTTAATTATTATATTGCTGTGCAGGCTGTCTGCACGTCTTAAGACTGAGGTAATAAATGTGCTTAGGGCAGCTATTGTGTAGCTCTATGATTAACAAGCAGGTAGGCTACCCTGCTTGCGGCATATTAGTTTGTCCGCGTAATTCTTTAATTTCCATTTCAAAGGCGCGCATGCGGGCATGTAAAATGTCCAGCTCGGTACGCATCATTTGGATCTCGGTGATCAATTTTGGCGATTCGGCCATGTTTAGCTTTTTTTCGCCGGTGCCTAATATCAACCAATCGGGCGAGTATTTGAGTTGGTAACAAAGCTTGCTGATAAGGTAATAGCTTACCTCCTGCTTTTTGTTTATTACCTTACTGATAAAACCCTGATCGACGCCAATAGCGCTTGCAAGTGCTAATTGCCCGCCATGGTCTTTAACAATAATTTTTATACGCTTTAGTATACCCTCGTCTGCCATACACTGCAATTATAAGCAAAGTAGGGTTAAAAGTATAGTTTTTTACAAAGTTGCCGTTAGTTTGTTGGCTTTCTCTAAAAGATCAAAAAGCTGCTCGTCATAAGTACGCAAGGCTATCTTTTTACCGGCATAATCTTTCTCCAGTTTTTCAAGTTCTTTTATAAGGGCTGCTTTGGGCCCGTTGTTAGTAGCCGGGGTAGCGCCTGCCAGTGGTTTTACGCCACCATCATACAGGATATCAGACAATGCTTTGTTTTTCTTTTCAACGGCTTTCATCAAAAAAATAGGCTGCAGATCTCCTGATCCTTCCAGGAAAGTTTTCATCTTATTTTTTTGCTTCTGATGATTAATAATAATAACGGCAAGTACCAATATTACACCGCCAACCAGGTAAACGTTTAAATCCATAATAATAGTTTAATATTAATTAAGACTTAAAAGTATAAAATAAAAACTTGCAGTTAAAATATTTTGCAGCCGATGCGCATATGTCCCTGATAAGTCCACCCAAAGCGCTGGTGGCGACTATAACGCTTAAATGACACCCATTAATGGTTATGTTTTTTATGGATATCCTTAACCAGGCACAGCTTTTTAATATCAGCAATCTTTATAACAAAAGGGGCATATTTAAGCTGGTTGCCCACCATTTCCGTAGTATTGTCTGAGTGTGCTATCACCTCCTCTTCGTTATTGCCTAATAAAAGGCGTTTATACATACGATAATCGCCCCACTCAATATAGTAAACCTCGCCGGGCAGTATTTTTTTATCATGGATAACTTTTAAAGCTACCCAGCAACCATTTTCAAGGTAAGGGTACATAGAGTGCCCCCAAACCGGCAAAGCAAAATCACAATCCTCAATACCCGGGAAATTCATCCGGCCTACAGATTGCGTATCATTGATATCGTTATAAACTTCTACGCCTGATGCTGTGGCAACAATATCAAACATGGGTATGCCATCAATTATCTTTGCCGCAGTACTGGTTTGCACCGGGGCGGTACCAGCGATAAAGTCTTTATATTTTTCTTTAAAGATCCTGAATTTTTCAGGATCGATATTTTGACGGCTTTTAATGATTTCGGTAATAGATGCCGGCGAATTAAAACCAAGCGCCTCGGCCAGTTGCGCGTTACCGGTAAATGCTTTGCCCCTGAGCTGGTTATATAAAATTATAAACTCCAGTGTTTCAGGGCGAACGGTTTTTATCTTATTAGTTTTCTCGGGCGTTTCCATAAATGTGCAAAACTATTTTACTAATTTCTTTAGTATAATACAGATTTTTCTTTATATTTGTATTCCAATTCGCAACGAATCTAATATATAATCGTATATAAACCAAATAAATAATAAAGAAAATAAAGCATAATGATTAAAGAAATAAAGCAAATAACAGAAAAATGGCAATTACACGCTTATACATAGCAATTAAAAGCGAACATAGATGCCGATACTAATAACATTTTAAAGAATACTAATACCTAAACTAATGCATATCGCTTACTCCGCAATACAAAATACCACTCCGCACAATTTGGGAAACCAGGCTACTGCTATCCGTCAGCACAGCATCCGTCTTGACGCCTACCAGGCCACCTGCAGTAAATTCAGTAAAGAAATAACTGCCATACAAAAATTCATACCCGGGTGGGTTCCTGCCTACCCTGTTCTTTAAACCGATTACTAAACCCTATTCATCATCAATTAAAAATGATGGATAATAACCTTTTTTTAAATGATAAAGATTTCACAAAAATTAAAAGACAAACTGTGGTGGATGATTATAGCTGTTGATTATGATTATAGCCGCATTAGCGTAGCCGACCACGAGTTAAACGCTGACACGCTAACCATTTGGCTGGAAGACAAGCACGATTTTAAAAACTCACTGGAAGAGTGCCTGCAGCTCGATATAACCACTAAACAATTTGCCAAAGTAATAAGAGCCGAGAATTTAAACAGCTACGAAGGCACCAAAATGCATCCGAAGAAAAACTTTATTTATAAAGCTCGTATAGAAATAAACGAACCGATAAGGTGGTACCAGGAAGATGCTTCGGTAACTGAGCAACAATGGGCGCGCGAGGCTGTGGTTAAAACAATATTAACGCAGTTAGTAGAAACTGAAACTGTTGATGAAAATATTTGGTAAATATTATGCCAAATAGCATATTTATCATAATTTATTTGTATCTTTGTAATGTTAGATCATCACCAGGAAAAATAAGTTGATTATTTTATCAAAAGATTGAAGCTACCCTTAACGGTTGATGGCTCATGTTTGCCATCCTTATTCATCATAACCGTAGTAAATGTACCTTTAGTAAGCACACTATCCTGCATGTAATTTACAAGGCTGATCTTGTTCAGCTCGCTCTCGCCCTCGGTTTTAGACAAGGTGTATGCTATCGCCTGTTTACCGGTGCTAAATAATAACTGGCTGCCGGCGATAGTATTGGTAAGATCGGGCGCTGCAAAGCCAGGCGAACTTATACCAAAGCTCATGGTATGTTGCTTATTAATAGCGGTAATGCCGAAATATTTATTGCTGTCGATATTTACGTTGATAAAAGCGATGGAATCTTTAGCGGCATCAAACGTATAAGTCGAGTCGCCCATAGTTACATTGAGAGAACCTTTAACTGCAAGGAAATTGCCCGAGTTATTACTCGTATCAGGTATTACAGCAACTTTTTCCGCAGGTAAATCAACCGACTGGTCTTTCTGGCAGGATATTATCGCTACCGAAAAAAACAATGCAATTAAGATAAAATGCAAAAAACGCATAGGCTTGACGGGCTTTATATAACAAGATACGAAGATAAGGCCAATACAGTTGCATGAAATGAAATTTAACAAAATTTAACTTAAAAAATACCAACGCCCCGTTGGCACAAGTATCAATCATTATTACCTATACTATGACCCGATTTCCAGATTTCCCTCGAAAAGCCACGATCGTTGATTTAATTGAAGACTATTTTACGAAAGCATTAAGCGATGATAACTTAAAAAGCAAACATCACCAGCCGCCTACCATTACCGGCCTTGCTTATCATCTGGGCTTTAAAAGCAAAGAACAATTCGACGAATATGAAAAAAAAGCAAGGCTTGGGTCGGTCATAACACAGGCACGATTTAGAATAATGGCATACTACGAGAGCAGGTTACATTACCCCGCTCCTGCCGGCGCCATATTCGCGCTAAAAAGCATGGGATGGAACGAAAAGCCTGTTGTTACCAAAGCGCCGCGCAGGATAAAATCAATTAAAGTAAAACTGGTGGAAACCGGCCCGAAACCAGCGTCGTCTGAGAAAGAAGTACAACTATAATATATAATACAATGGCAGCTAAAAATTACGAAGCATCGGTTTTGTTTAAGCGCAATTATTCCTCGCCCGCTCATGTTGTAATTAATCAGGGTGGTACCAGTTCGGGCAAAACCTATGCTATAGAACAGGTATTGTTTTGCCTGGCCTGCGAGAAAGACAAACAGGTTGTAACCGTAGTTGGGCAGGATATTCCAAATCTTAAAGCAGGTGCCCTACGCGATGCTTTAACCATATACAACAAATCGAGCCAGTTAAAAAAACTGGTAAAGAACTTTAACAAAACCGACAGGATATTTGAATTTTACAATGGGTCACTTATTGAATTTAGAAGCTACAGCAATGCGCAGGATGCAAAGTCTGGAAAGCGCGATTATCTTTTTATTAATGAAGCGAATGGTATTGACTGGAATATTTATACCGAACTGGCATTGCGTACGCGGACGAAGATATTTCTGGATTATAACCCCAATACGGAGTTTTGGGTTCATGATAACCTGATAGGCAAGCCCGGTATAGAGCTTATTATATCAGACCATAGGCACAACCCTTTTCTTGAAAAAAGCATGGGCGCTAAAATTGAAAGCGTTAAAGATGAGGATGAGGAACGTTGGAAAGTTTACGCACGCGGCCTTACCGGCAGGGTAACCGGCCTGGTATTTAATAATTGGTTTGTTTGCGACGCTATACCGCACGATGCCAGGCTTGTTGCAGTTGGGTTAGACTTTGGCTTTACCAACGACCAAACAGGCTGTATAGAGGTATACCGGCAAAACGGCGAGCTATGGATAGACGAACTGTTTTATGAAACCGGCTTAACCAATAAAGATGTAGCTGATAAACTAACGGCAACCGGCGTGAAAAAAAGCACAGAAATAATTGCCGATAGCGCCGAACCTAAGTCGATTGAAGAACTGAATCGGCTGGGATGGTATGTTAAAGGCGCAAAAAAAGGTGCCGACAGTATAAATAATTCAATAGATATATTAAAACGCTATAAACTGAATATTACCCGGCGCAGCATTAACCTCAATAAAGAATTAGGGCAGTATAAATGGAAGGTCGACCGGTCTGGAAAATCTTTAAATCAGCCCGTTGATACCTGGAACCATTTGATCGATCCGTTGCGTTATGTGGCTTTAAATAAGCTAAAAATCAAAAACGCAAGCACGCCTAAATCATGGTTGCCTAAACAAAATAACATCGTACAAAACAACCTTACCGACTTTATTATATGATAGAAAAAACCTTAAAAACTACCCACGGAACTATTAGCATTAAAATGCCTTCACAGTTAAAGGAAGTATCGCTTGGGCAAATGATGGATTTGCAGGATAAAACTGATTTAAGCGACCTGGATGCGATAAGTATATTATCGGGCATAGCTGTTGAGGATCTGAAAGATGTAAATAACTTTCATGACTTTAATGTATTTGGGGATGCGGTGCTTTCAATATCCAACCAGATAAAACACCTCTATAACAGCAATGACATCCCGTCAAGGGTTACTTTTAAAATAGATGGCAAAACCGTAAAGGTCAATGTTATTCGAAACCTATCTGTAGAACCCGCGGGTGCTTTTATGGCGGCAAGGGATATAATTGCCGAAGAAATAAATGAACATATCAAACTACATGGCGAAGAAGATTGGCAGGGACGTTTTAACCCATCGCTAAAAGCCTGCTGCCAGGTACTGGCTCAGTACTTTTATTGCCGCGTCACAGGCGAGAAATACAATGAATATAAAGCGGATGCTTTTGCCGAGACTGTAAAAAACATCAGTGTAGTGGAGGCGCTGCCCATAGGGAAGCATTTTTTTATGAGCTATCCAAACTTATCGAGAGTGAAAACAAATTACTGGCTGCAGCCCCGTCTGTTTTGGAGAAGAAAGCGGGCATACAGTCGTTCGAAAAATTCAAGTATATAAATACTGTTAACTCACTTTCGGGTGGCGACATCACCAAGTGGGGCGAGATCTTAAATATGCCCTATGACAGGGTACTCACCAAGCTCCTCCTTAATAAAACCGAAGCTGAGTACCAGCGCAAATATACAGAGCTGTTGCAGGCTCAGCGCTAACCATAACATAGCGATGAGTTTAAAACCCATCGCTATAAAAATCACAAACCGTAACTCAATACTCATAACTCACTATTCAAAACTCAACACCATGCCCATACGCAACCAAATAGAAGCTGTAGTACAAACTTTAACCGGCAGCCCAACCTTTTTATATGGCACCATTAACGAGCTCAATACCCTTGCAGACGATGTTGCTTTCCCCTGCGCTTTTCTTTATCCGCCACAGGCAATTAATTTATCGCCACAGATCAATGGATCGGTAGATAATACATTTACAGTGACGCTTGATTTTCTCTACAAAACAGATTTCGATCAATACACAGCAGATAACGAAACCTGTGTAAGCCAGGCCCTGCATTTAGCCAACGAGTTTATCGCAAAGGCATCAAAATACCGCGAGGGCGACGGCCGCTACTTTAAAATTAAAGCCGGCGATAAAGCTAAATGCATACCGGTGTATAACAAGTTTGATGTTAATACTACCGGGGTGAGCCTTACTATCACACTTGCAACGATGTATTTTGATAATTACTAATAACCTTATTATAAACCTTTAACATTTAAAACCATGGGGTTACAATGTAACATAACGCTTAGCGGACTGGAGACAATCAACCAATCTGGCGGGTATTCTACCAAATCTAAAGTTTATGCCCAAATTGTTGACGAGAACGGGCAGCCTGTTAACGGCAATAACGCTATTATAGAATATAGCGTAAACGATAACGGAGTTATAACAACAGAACAAAAAACAGTATCCGGCCAATCCATATTATTATTTTATGGCGTTATTGAACGCGCCAATGATGACGGCTTTGGCAATATTGAAGTCTATTATACAAAGACATTTGGCTTTGCAACAGTACTTAGCAGCCCCGACCCATCGCCGCCGGTAAACTCCTGCGATCTTTCTATCAACGCTATCACAGTCGATAAGGCCGAAACAGCACCCGGTGCTGCCGACGCGCAAATAACCGTAACGGCCTCGTCAAGCTATTTACCCTTGCACTATAGTTTGGATAATGTTACCTTCCAAACATCAAACATATTTAGCGGCTTAAGCGCAGGCTTAAAAACAATTTATGTTACCGACGCTAATAGCGCAGGCTGCAGCGCAAACAGGGCGGTTACCGTACCAGTTTTAAACAGCTTACTCGTTAGTGACCCTTCAGTTACAATCGGCAGCAATATAAGCCGTTGGAGCGCCGCTTTTAACCCGGTTGTATTCAATTATCAGCGTAAAGATTTTGATGTTGTATCAGTTACTGCCGATAGCCTGAGCGGCAACGCCAAAGTATTTATAAATGCCACATTAACGGGTGTTATTGAAAAGGACCTGGTTTACATAAATACGGCAGTTTACAAAGGGGTCTTCAGTGTTAAGAGCAACACCGGCAATGCCCTTATAATTGATACGCCTTATACCACAAATGCTACTGGCTTTATAAATATAAATCGCCTGCGGCCATATTACAAGGTTGCAACGCGCATTACTTACCAGGATGTGGTAACCGGCCAAAGTAAAACTATAACATCAAATAACACACCCGACAATACGGGTTTGATAAAGGCAGATCTTTCAAATTTCTTGCAGTCGATAGTCAGGCTCAAAGATGATAGCGACTTTACACAACCCAATTTCCAGGACACCAATTTAAGCGCGAGTTACCAGATCGCTTACTCAGAGCAATGGGACACCGTAGATACGCATCTTTTTGATTGGGTAACTGTTACCGACAATTATTATGTGGTGTATGCCGCTAAACAATTAGGCGAGCGTTATGGCGGCAACCTTGCTGCTTATGTTCCGTTTGCTGATGGGCAACCACCAGCTAAATGGATCACCGATTTTGCAGAGCCGGCCTACTCAAACGGTTACCCTTTTGATATTGGTTTTATTTATAGCGAGGACTTATTGGGCTTAGATATTTATTGTGAGCTTACCTTGTTAGATATTAACCGCACACCATTGCCGGGTAGTCCGCAAATCAGCTCTTTATTAAATGAGGAGGCATCCTGGTTGCTTAACCAGGATGGCAATAAATTGGTTATAGCCAGGCATACCACGTCGAGCGAACCTTTGTTAAAACAGTTAGGGTTAAATCGTTTACTCATCGATGATAACTTCCCGGCGGATGTATATTACATTACCATCAGTTTGAAATATAACGATGGCAGCACGGTGCACCAGGTTACTCAAACCCAAATCATTCGTATCGATGACGCGGTTGATGAACGATCTGTTTACCTGCGTTGGATAGGTTTGTCGGGGTCATGGAATTACTATCGCTTTATATATAACCAGGAGGTTTCACTTGATGTACAAAATGCTACGATCATAAAAAACTATGTGTCCGACTGGGAAACCCAGGACGGTATTGAGGATGTAATAAGCAAAACCGCGGGCCAAAAAATGAAAGTGATGGCTGACGATCTCTCGGTTGCTGATATTAAGGGATTACAGTCCATTAAATACTCGCCTAAAGTACAAATGCTGGTTAACAAGAACCCTGTAAAATGGCAAACAGTGGTTTTAAATACAGCAACCTTCAGCGAGTACGAAACACTAAACGGGCAAGCACCATTCAGTGTAACTTTTAACCTGCCATCTATAAACATACAAACACAGTAGGCTTCCATGAACGATTTGCAGTTATATATAAACGACCAATTGGTTGATCTGAGTGACGATGGCCCGATCGCATTAACCTTCCAGATAAATGACCTGGCCGAGGTAAAAAACCAACAGGGTAACACGTCCAATCAATTTAAGCTACCCCTTACCCAAAACAACAGGCGGATACTGGGCTTCCCGGACGATATAGCCTTTTGTACAAAACTGCCCTACACAAAATACCAGGCAAAAATAGTACAGGATGGGTTAGAAATTATCCCTTATGGCATTGGCGAGTTAAATAGCGTCGACAATAATAGCGCTAACCTAACCATACTATCAGGCAATGTCGATTTTTTTGATGCAATTGATGGTAAGCTGTATGAAATGGGCGATAGTAAAAGTATTTGGCACAGCACACTTTGGAAAGATTATGATCACGAGTGGAACGTGAACAACGTAGTACAATCTCAACAACATACCGATGGTTGGATCTATCCGGTAGTTGATTACGGTAATTTAGCTGATGATATCACCAAACCAATTAACATAAAATATTTGCGCCCCGGCTTTTTTATAAAAACTGCAATAGATCTGCTGGTAAAAAGCACAGGCTATAAGGCAAAGGGTTCATTACTTACCGATCCGTTATATCCAAAGCTGATAGCACAATTTAGCAATAGCAATTTTGAGCACGGAACAGATTATCAAAACCTGACAGACCAGAGCGGAGTTAGCCTCGAAAAAACGGAAAATGTGTTGTCATATCCTAACGGTTATTTTAGATGGGACGATAGAATTGATGATCCCGCAAAACAGATGGCTATCGCCAACGATGTCTTTATTTCTAAGAAGCCCAACGATGTTAAAATAATAGTCACTATCCCGCATTTAAAATTAAGGGGCAGGGTATCGCCATCAGAACAAACCACGCATGTAACTTTCCACATTTATTATCGCGACCCGGGATATCCCGGGGTACAGGATAAATCAATAGGTTCGTATGATTTTTCGTTCAGTAATTACGGCGAGTACCGGGATAATAACCCTACATCTGACCCCAAAGGTTGGCGCAGGCTTAACAATAGCAGCGGCAGTAGTATTTATGCCGAGCTGGATATTTACAAGGCGGTTATATCTGTCGAAAAACAATTACCCCAAAATGGAGGTCTGTTTTTGGGTTATTCCTGGGGCGGGCTTAATATCCCCCCAGCTTATGCTAAAATTGACGCCGGCGCAACTATGGTAATTACCAGCCAGCAACAAAATGTACAACTGGGGCAAATGGTACAATGCGAACGGATCTTCCCGGATATTTCGCAAAAAGATCTGCTTAAAGATACACTGCAGCGTTTTGGTATAATTTGCCAGACAGATAATGCTAACCGCACCATATCATTTAACTCGTTTCATGATATTGTAAGCAATATCCCCATTGCCAAAAACTGGACCGGTAAATGCCTCGACCAGGGCAAAACCATTAACTTCCAGTTGGGAGGATACGCGCAAGTAAATAACTTAAAGTATAAAGATGATGATGCCATATCGCCCAAAGGTTTTGCCGACTCGGTTATTAAGGTACCTGATACTACTTTGTCTGCCGAAACCGATTTGTTTGAGAGCCAGTTCGCGCCAACATTAAACCGCCCATACCTGGGTGGTAGTGTTGCGCAAATAAAAATGATTGACAGTGAAAGCGACAGCGATGATTTTAGCATTGCTGTATCACCGAGGATCTTAATAGATCAGAAACTTAACATTGGCGAAAAGGGAAAAACGGTAACCTTTACCGATGGCAACGGGAATAACCTTAAAGTTAACGATTATATAAGTACACCTTATTTTTATAAACAGGATGCACCTGTTTTAACACCCGACTATGGCCCGGCAAGTTTAAGATTTGACGATCTGCGTAAAAAGTATTACCCCGAACTGGAAAAAATACTGCAGCAGACAAAAAAGGTGGTACGTTATTTTTTACTTAACCCGCGCGATATATTAGAACTTGACTTTTTAATACCCATTTACCTGGAGCAGGACAGCGCCTACTATTACATTAATAAAATTGATGCCTGGCGCAAGGGGCAGCCGGTTAAGGTGGAGTTGGTGAAGTTGGGGTAGATTTGCAAAAGGTAAAACTAAGACGGCTTATACTGATCTGGCTAAATCAATTTTAGCCAGCGCAAAAGCCAAAGCGGCCCTTAATAAAATGAGCTAAAACTACAATATTTTAGCTTCACCTAATCCATTTCTTATCCCCAAAAACCTTTCTTGTCTTCCTCGGGTTTCGGTTCTTCATAGTAAAAAATTGTAAAGAATGCCGTTATCGGATCTGCCACTATAGAAAATATATCTTCTCTTGCAATTTGATTGTCGTTTACAAATTTGGCTAGCATTTTGGCATCGAATGGTTTTTTTGCTTTTAAAATCTTCATAGTAGTCTAAAATAAATTTAATATAATACAAAATGACAAATAATAATGAAAATGTCTCTATAAAAGTAGAGATCGATGCCGGAGGGCAGCAACAACTCAATCAATACAAAAATGTGTTTGATAGCTTGAGGACAAGCATATCTAATTTGTCAGCCCCGATAAATAAACTGGATAGTGATATTTCGAAACTTACTGATTCTATTGGAAAGATTAGTTCTCAAAACACTTCTTTAGTTGATTCTGTCAGCAAAGTAAGCACTGTATACGAGTCGTTAAGTAAAATATATAATGGTGTAGAAATCGCAATTACTGCCTTAAAGACCGGCGCAATCAGCTTAGAAGCGGCTTTAACGGGTGGTTTAACAGTGATACTTTCATTTCTACCACAAATAATTGAAATAACAAAAAGATTTTTAAGTGGGAATGATGCCATTAGCACAATGGCTCAAAACTTTAAAAACCTTAATGAGGTTATGACAACGGCCAGTAAGGACGCTGCCGAACAAACTACAAGGTTGGATGTATTGTACAAATCGGCTACCAATGCTAATAATGCTCAAGCCGACAGGCTTAAATATGCCCAGCAATTAAAAGATACCTACCCCGAGCAATTTAAAAACCTTGATAGAGAACAGATTGCAAACGGAAAAGCTAAAACGGCTTATACTGACCTGGCCAAATCAATTTTAGCCAGCGCAAAAGCCAAAGCCGCGCTTAATAAAATGAGCGAAGAAACTGCCAAATTATTGGAAGCGGACTACCAGATAGAAAAAATACAAGCAGCAAATTATAATGAAAAGAAAACAAGAACAGAGGAACTTACCCACGGCCCTTTAAGCGGGTACAGGGGTGCCGGAGCGAAACAAATTTTAGAACGAGATAAAAAAGATAGTGATGACAGGGCAAAGACATCCATTGAGTTAGTTAACGCGGAAAAAAGAAAGATCCAGGCAAGGCTTGACTATTTAATGAAATTCGCAAAAGATGCAGATGAATTTAAAACCAAAGTTAGCACTACTGCTGCGGCTATAAGTAATAGCGTTAACATCTCTTATTCGGATACAGGCACCGCCCACAAAAAACACAAAAAACCTGCCGCTAAAACCGACAATGACATTAAGCCGCGGGAAGACATACAATTTGAAGATGTGCGGCCGGATACATCTGCTGTAAAAACTTCGCTTGATCAGAGCGTACAAAAATCACTGGATGCCCAAAAGAATGTATTAGTTACCCATACCCAGGAAACACAGCGGGCTATTTATGGCATTGAAGCCGACTATGCCAAAAAGAAGGCTGCATTAGAGGATCAGTTAGCTACTTCGAAAATACATGCAGGTGATAAATTTATAGATGCCGCTTTAAAAAACAGTAAAAAAGATTCGGCGATATTTAAAACGGCCTTTTTAGCCAAAAAAGCCACCTCCATTGCCGACACCATTATCAGCACTAAACGGGCTGTAATGGAATCATTAAAAGCTTACGCCGGTATCCCGTTTATAGGCCAGGCGTTAGGTATTGCGCAGGCAGTATTTATGGGCGCACAGGGCGCATCATCTATCGCCGAAATTGCTAAACAAAAACCCGGTTTCGCAGAAGGCGGTCAGTTCCGGTCGGACGGACGCGGGGCTTTATTACCCGGCTACAGCCGTACCGATAATACAAATGCCTACCTGCGCTCGGGGGAGGCCGTGGTGGTGTCAGAAGCTATGCGCAACCCCTGGGCACGTAACCTGGTAAGCGCCATTAACGTGGCGCATGGCGGCAGAGATTTCTCGGTAACCAATCCGGGGCGTGGTTATGCCATAGGCGGAATTTTCACCGATGGCGGCAATTCAAACCGTTATTACAACCAACCTATGAATGATGTTAAGGATCTGGCCAATACACTTGCTTACCAGATGATCAACAACTTCCCCCCTGTTTATGTGGATGTGAAGGATATTAACAGCCAGCAAAGCATTTTAGCACAAACGGTTAATAGGGTTAATTTATAGGTGAAAGATAAAAGGTTATTTATATTCCCATTTATTGGATATTCCAGTATAATCATACGCTGCTTGATCTTGCGCATCCTCTATAGTTTCATGCCATGTATCAGCAAATACATTCCAATCACTGTCGCAATAAAACAGATAATATCCATCGCCAGGTTTATATTGGCATATAGTTATAAAGCAGGCAGGCTTTTGATCTCCATTTCTTAAAGGGATTAGGTTAACTACAGCAAAACATATCACTTTGGCCTCGCCAAGATGATTAGGAACATCCATTTCAAGCATTTATTCAAAAATACCATAAAATGAACATTAAAACAGCAAACACCTTATTCGACGAGGGCGTGTTTTCGTCCATGTACAAGGCCGGGTTTATCACAACCAAAGTATTTATTTATCGCGAGATTTATTTATGGGTGCAGGCCCAGGTGAAGGCCCGCGGCATCACCAAAAATCAAGCTGTGTTAGAAGCCGAAGCAAAATTTGAAAAAGACGAACGCACCATTTGGCGTGCATTGAACAGTTTTACAACTACTGACAATATAGTGTCACCATCTCTATAAAATAAATTTCCGACCTTTGATATATGCCAATCAGCATAATAATCATTGACCGTTGATTCCAATGATTTGAAGATTTCGTTGATTTATAGTGGTGACAAAACAGTGTCACCAAATGTTAGATAGATAGTCCCGATATTTGTATTGTCCGATTGATAATCATCAACCACATCAAAAGAATCAAAATAAAATCAACGGTCGATATTGACAAACTACTGTCACCATCAACTAAAATAATTGTGCCGACATTTGTATTGTCCGATTGATAGTCATCAACGGCATCAAAACAAGGCTGTCAACAGCCAAACATTAGTAATCTCAATTCTCATATCTCACGTCTCAAATCTAAAAAATGAGTTACAAAATCTACTTATACGATACCGATACCGACTGCATAGGTTCGGGTAGTTTATCATCATCTTATCTTCAATATCAGCTGGAAGCAGCGGCCGGCCAGGATGTAGAGGTTCACATTAGTTCAGTAGGCGGCAGCGCGTTCGATGCGATTGCTATATATGACCTGCTGAAGAAATACCCCGGTAATGTGACAACATGCATTGATGCGCTGGCCGCCTCGGCTGCTTCAATAGTGGCAATGGGCGGCAAAAAAGTAATAATGAGCAAATACGCCCTGCTCATGATCCACAAGCCAATGGTTGGAAGCGGGGGTAATGCTGACGAACTGCTGAAGGATGTGCAGATGTTAAATGTAGTGCAATCGCGCCTGGCGCAGATCTACATGGACAAGACCGGGTTGGACGGCGTTACAGTAAATAATTTAATTAACGCCGTCACCTGGTTATCTGCAGAGCAAGCTCTTGACCTTGGCTTTGTCGACGAGGTGGAAGATTACGCCACCGAAATTACCAACAGCGCTATCATTAAAAGCTACACCAGCACAGCCCCCGCTGTTTACCAGCGATGCATTAACAAACTATTAAACAAAAACAGCAATATGAACATAGAAAACCAAGCACTTATTGATAAAACCACCTCGGTTTTAAACAAGATCATGAACTTCTTTAAAAAGGTCATTAACAAACAAACTATTACTGACAAAGGCACGCTGCATCATTCCGGCGAAATGGAAGAAGGCACAGAGGTTTACCAGGATGAGGATATGACTATCCCCGCCCCCGCTGATACCTACACTACCTCTGCAGGGAAAAAGATTGACGTAAAAAGCGGCCAGGTTGAAAAAGTAATACACGCAACCGATGACGAAGAAGAGGAGATTACTGATGAGCTATCGGCTACCAAATTAAAAGGTCTAAAAACGACTGACGTGCAAAACAAAGTATTAGAAATCAAAGCCAAACTTCACGCCCAAAACCAACTGCTTACCGAAGCAAAAGCTGCGCTTGATGCTGCAAATGAAAGCCTTAAAAAAACAAGAGAAGAAGTAAGGAATGAGATAAAATCAGATTTCACGCCGGAAGGCTCAAAACGCAGCAACAAAGCCAAAGGTGAAACCTCGCCATTCTTCGCGCCACAAACTACGTTGGCCCAAAACGCGGTTAAAAAAGCAATTGCTAAATAGTTGATTGGTGAATGGTTGATTAGGTTAAGTAGTTATCTTTTTTATCTATCATTTCTCCCATTCTTCAACTCTACCCAACCACTCACTCAATCAACTTACTAAACCATTCATTTAATCTAATAATACACTACAATCAAACAAATGGCTCAATTTACATTCACAAACAACACTTATGCCGGCGAAGCGCTGGCAGGATTTATGGCCAGCACGCTATTAGAAGCCGACTCGGTAAAGCGTGGCTTGCTAACTGTAATTAACGACGTAAAATCGCGCAAGATAATTCTTGATGTTGATGACGACGTTATATTACAGGACCCTTCAGGCATATTTGCCGACCAGGGCACAACAGCCAAACAAACCGAAAGCTATCTGGACCCGGTAGTTTACGAATTCATGAAGCAGGAACAATGGGACAAACTTGCCCAGTCCTGGGAAGCGCAAAGCCTTAAACCCGGTGCATTTATGGACTACGAGGGCGTGGTTGACCTATCAGACTTTATGGTACAGCGCTATCTAACGAAAATACAAATAGCTAACGAGCGCTTGTATTGGCTGGGCAAGGCGTCGACCAAAGAAGCAACATTTACTGCTGCATTTGATGGCTTATTGCCAACCATTTCGGCAGCATCCGGTGTTTACAAAGTTGGTTTAGGTAAACCGGCAACATCAATGGCAGCTACAGCTATTAATGCAAGCGGTGTGGTTACCGTATCAAGCACCGCTACGTTACAAGACGGCGATGTAGTTACCATCACAGCCGTGACAGGCAACAGCAAAGACACAACAAACGGCGGCAGCGGTATCGATGTAGCGGGGCAATCGTACTTTATCCAGGTAGCAAGCTCGACCACGTTTAAATTAGTACGTAACTACAACGAGGTAAACACACGTAAACCTGCAACTTTTAGCGGTACATCAACTGCAGCAACTGTAAGTTATATCAATGCCAGTAACGTGCTGGATGTATTAACCGGCGTTTACGCCCAGCTTGACCCGGCCGACAGAAGCCAGGAAGATTTTAACCTGCAGATCCCTTTCCACGTAGGCTATGCTTATGCGCAGGCACAGGCTAACAAAGCGGTTAACGTTTTAAATGCCTTTACCGACAGCAAAAAAATGGATTACCTGGGTGTGCCGTTACAACTGATGAATCATTGGCAAGCCAATACCATATTAGGCGCACGTTCTTCAAACTTGTTTTTAGGGGTTGATCTGTTAGGCGATGCGTCAGAGCTATCAACCGTTTACATGAAGCCATATACTAATGACAATATTGTGCGCATGAAAGCTCGTATGAAGGCCGCAGTAAACTTTAAGTTTGCTAACGAATTATTCTACCTGTCTGCTTAACCAGTTATTGAATTACCGAATGATTGATTTATTGAATTAATCATTCGGCTATTCTTTTCAAATCAATAATTCTATAATTCACTAAATCAACAATTACATTCATGTCTATTTACAATAAAATAAATGCAGGCTTTAGCCTGGGCACAGACGCCCCGATAACTTCGGGTATAGAAGACGTTATCTATCTATTTAATGAGGCTGATGTCACCCTTACCTATGATGTTGCCAATCCGCTTATAGTTACTGATCTTACAGCAGTTGGATCGGCTAAAGTTTATAAGTTCGAAGGCACCAATAACAGCTTTAATGCTATCTCAAAGCTTACCAAAACGCAGGTAGGTCCACGCTATACCGAAGAGATCGATTTCAACATAGCCGGATTATCAACTGATGTTAAAGCACAATTAATGGCTATGGGATACGGCAGAGTACGTGCTATCTCTGTAAATAACTATAAATCAAGCGATTCATCAATTGAGTTATTTGGTGCTGTTAACGGTTTGATTCTGGCTGAAGCGGAACGCAATGCTGCCGACGAAGCTATTGAAGGTGGTTACAAACTAAAGTTAACCAATCCTGATAAGTTAAAAGAACCTTACCCGCCAAGAGCAGTATCTATTGCCCCTGAATCTGGTAGCGCAACTTACGCCAGCACACTTGCTGCTATTGAGGCTTTGGTTGCCTAAGCATTAGTCGTTTGGTCATTGGTCGTATTAATTACGGCTAATGACCAATGTTAACAAACCAAATTAATTACCTAACTGACTAATGACCAAATGACTAAAAAATATATTTTAAAACCAGGCAAGCACCAGTTTGCCCCGGGATCTGCGGCTATACACAATAATGATAACATAACCGATAAAGAAGCAAGATGGTACCTAAAAGCCTATCCGCATATCAGGTCATTATTTATACAATTACCGGGCCGGAAAGCACAATCAAAACAAGTAAAGAAAAGTGAGGAGGCTATATGAAAACCTATTTACCACAAATTGAACGCCGCATATTAGTAAGGCCCAACCAAACTTTTGGCATATTAAACTTCGATCTGGACAATGCTTATCCGCAACGAATGTTAGAGTTGGTTGCAGGCTCACCCACTGCAAAGGATTGTTGGAACAAAAGAGCCAAATTTATTGCTGGCAATGGTTTTGAACAAAAGGATCTGGGCAAGCAAGTCATAAACCAGAAAGGACTGACAATCGCCAGGCTTTTAAAAGCAATTGCTACAGATAAAGCGCTATTTACCGGCTTTGGTATCCATGTAAATTACAACGCTAACTATAAAATAGCCTCTGTAAATTATGTAAAGTTTGAAGACATCCGCATGGGTGATACCGACAATCCTGACACCGCCGATATGTTTGCCCTATATAGTGATTGGGGACGTAAGAGCTGGAAAAATATCATGCGCAGCAAACTTGTTTTCCTGGATAAATACAATCCCGATCCTGAAACGATAAAACAGCAAGTCGCAATAGCTGGTGGTTGGGAAAACTACAAAGGACAATTATACTATTTTAACCCCGAGGTAGATGACTATCCATTGATTGAAGCCGATAGCGTCTGGGAGGATTTTGAAACCGAAGCAGGCATAAAGATCTTTAATAACCGCGAAGTTACCACCGGATTTCTTCCTTCTACAATGCTCTTCATGCAATCGCGTCGGGAAGAAGCAGACAATAGTAAACCCGAGAGTGATGAGCAAGCGTTCAGTAGTCAACCGTCGCAATTAGAAAAAGATCTGGGTGCATTCCAGGGCGCAAAAGGCGCCCAGAAGATCATTGTTATTGAATATGAAGATGAAACTCAGAAACCGGAATTTCAGCCATACACTATCCAAAATAACGACAAGCTTTTTGAAACTACAGAGCGATCTGTAGAGGCACGTATCATAAAAGGTTTTTCGGTGCCTAAAGAATTGATAAACGCCGAAAAGTCCTCCGGCTTAAGTAATGGCAGTGAAAAGAAGGAAGCAATACGCGAATTTAATGATAACACAGCAGCAGACCGATTAGAAATAGCTGAAGCTTTTGCCGAGATCTTCAGTCATTTTAACACTACCATCAACACTTCTGCCAACTGGAATATAATTCCTGTTCCTGCTATAGTTGCCGATGATAGTGCCGGAATAGTTGCAGGCTCGAGCATTAACCAATTGCTGTTATCCAATTTACCCGCTATAAACAAAGTAGCCATTCTTACTTACGCTTACGGATTTAAAAAGCCCGAAGCAGAAGAAATGGTATCGTCTGAAATTTTAAACTAACATGCTATGAATCCAATTTTAATTGATCAAAACACCTTTCAGCGATACGAGGATATATCTCTAAACATAAAGCCGGAACGCCTAAAAGTGTTTATAAATAAAGCGCAGGATCTTGATCTTAAACCATTTTTAGGCTATGCGCTATACTATGATTTTATAAAACATTTTAATGAAGATGGCACAATAAAAACAGATGCTCCACAACATTACAAAGACTTGTTAAACGGTAGCGAATACCTGGACAAAAATGGGCATATCGTACTTTATGAAGGTTTATACCCCACTCTGCTTTATTTTGCTTTCGCCCGGTTTATCGAAGCTGATGCGATACGCTATACTTCAACCGGCCCCATAATTAAACACCACGAAAACAGCGATGCTATTACACCTCAATACATCATTAAATTGGTACAACAACAGCGTAGTGTTGCTAATGCACACGCTAACGAGGTAGAAAAGTTTTTATGGGATACTCGTGCAGACTTCCCGCTTTGGCGATTTAGCGCAAAGAATAAAACTGCCCGCCAATCAGGCCCCCGAATCCGTGGTATTGATAAAAACAGTTTCAATTATCCGGGTGGCAGTTATGATCAAACTAATTATTTACCTCTTACAGAAATATAATGTCAGACAAAAAAATAAGCGAACTAACAACGGCCAGCACCATCAATCAAAGCGACGTTTCTGTATTGGTTAACGGTGGTGTCGATTATAAATTTGCTTTCTCCACTTTATTGCAGTTTTTAAGCACAAACCTAACAGTTGGCGCAAATATCAGCTTCGGTACTATCCTGCCCCAAAACACAGTGGGTAAAAACGGTGACGTACTTATTAATACAAATTCCGGATCTTTTGCACAGAAAGTATCAGGCAGCTGGAATGTTGTTTATACCTTACCTTCGGTAAGTTCATTAACTGATGGAACAGTTTTATACGGATTAGGGCTACCGGGCAGCTCAACAGGCAGTAATAACGACACCTATATTAACACAGGCTCGGGTATTTTTTATAAAAAAGCAGCCGACACATGGACGCAGGTGTTTTCTATGCAAACGGGGCCGCAAGGGCCACAAGGAACAGCTGGAATTAACGGGACAAACGGGATTAATGGATTTACTATTTTAAGTGGTGGTACTAGCCCATCCAACTTAACAACTGGCGTAAATGGCGATTTCTATATCAACACTAGTAATTATACCTTTTTTGGCCCTAAGTCGGTTGGTGCCTGGCCTGCAGGTGTTTCTCTTATTTCGCCAGGTGTAATAACCGGTGGATCGGCCGGACAAGCATTAACAAAAGCCAGTGATAATGATTATGATATCGAGTGGTCAAGCCTTGACGATATGTATGTTAGGTTAGATGGCAATTATTCAAATCCTTCATTCATCAATTCAATACCCTGGACTAAAATTTCAAGCAAACCAACAACAATAGCCGGATATGGTATTACTGATTTTAACTCGTTGGGTGATGTAAGCTGGTTAAAATTATCCGGCGGAACGGTTACAGGCGATATTCAGCAAACTGTTTCACCTGTTAACGCAAACTCGCTTATAACAAAAGGATTTGTTGAAAGTTACCTTTCTGGGCTTAGCTGGAAAAACTCTGTTAAAGCAGCATCTATCGGTAATTTAACACTATCTGGTACTCAAACTATTGACGGCACTGCCGTGGTTGCGGGTGATCGCATCTTAGTAAAGAATCAGCCTACTCAAAGTCAAAATGGTATATACATTGTGGCATCGGGATCATGGGCACGGGCGGCAGATGCAGATACAACGGCGGAAATAGTAACAGCGACTGTGCTGGTTCGCCTTGGAACCGTTAATAAAGATACTCAATGGACATGCACTAATAGCAATGAGCCGGTTATAGGTACAGATGCAATTACCTTTGGACAAATATCGGCTGGCACAACTTATAGCAATGGCACGGGGATTAGCCTTGCAGGAACCGTTTTTAGTCTTGATCTTTCTTATGCTGATGCAAGATATTCACCTTTGGCTGGAAGTTCTTCGCTCGCTACTGTTGGGACTATATCATCCGGCATATGGCATGGAACTGCCATAGCAGATTCTTATATCTCATCCGCTTCAATATGGAACGCTAAACAGGACGCGATAACGCCAGGTAATGGACTAACCCTTTCAATTGGCGTATTCAGTATAAACCCAGCTTATGCCAACGCTTTTACTGTTGGTCAGACGGTCCAATTGGATAATATACAAACAACATATACAGATGGCATTATATTAACAAATACAATAGCTGGAACAACAGTTGTCCAAAATCAATACTCCCCATCATTGAGATTTCATGGAAGTAGAAGTATAAGCAGTGTAGCAAACTATAGTGATATAAGATTGGGTGTTTCTTGGGCTTCAAATTCTGCTGTATTTAATATAGATGGTTATAAAGGAATATCTTTAACTCCAACTTATAGTAATTGGTTTTCATTAGATATAGGTACGGGTACTTTAGCACTTGGAGGTAACTTGGCTGTTAATACCATTGGTGCTGTAGTTGGTGGAGTACTTAAATTACAATCTGATATTCAAATAGTTGCAGGTACTCCTGGTAGTGCTTATCATGCTTTAGATATACAGCAATCAAACACTCTTTCATCAGGGAGCGCCGATGCTCTTATAATAAATTCTACTTATATACAATCCGGTACGGCTAGCAGTATAGACTTGCACGTAAAACGGGTTGAAACCTCTTTAGGTAGTGGAACACATTTCTTTGCAAAATTTCAAGTTGCAGGGGCTGATAAATTCAGTATAGATAGAACAGGTACTGTTATTACAGGCATATGGAATGGCACAGCTATTGCCGATATGTATATCTCAAGTGCTTCAACATGGAGCGCAAAACAGGCTGCTTTGTCGGGTACGGGAATTGTTAAAAGTTCATCAGGCACTGTTTCATACTTAACGGATAATTCATCCAACTGGAATACAGCCTATACCCAAACAAGGCAATGGGACGGCGGAAGTACTGGATTGACAGCTGCAACAGGCAGAGCATCGTTAGGTTTGGTTATAGGTACTGACGTATTAGCTTATAGAACATTCGGAACGGCCGCTAATACAGCCGATGCAGATTTGGTTCATATAGCTGGAGTCGAAACGATAACCGGTAAAAAAACAGTAACGGATGATTTTAATGTCAATGCCATATTTTATGCCGCTACAAATTTAGCTACCGCTGATCTATCCGCTTTTGCTGATTCCTCACCATTTGGCAAATTATTGATAGGGCAGAATTTCAGCGCTGCAATTGGCGAGACAAACTTTATGAACTCTATAGGCAATTCGGGTTCTGCATTCGGGGGGTTTAGATTCGGTAACGTTGATTGGGAGGGTGGAGTTGAAGATTTGTTGTGGTTGAAAGGCGACACCAAATCGGCTGTAGTTAATAACATTGTAACAAGCCCCCCAACCGGTAGCTCTGTATCCACCGTAAAAATTGGGACGGTTGATTCTATGTCTGCAACACTGACTACAACCGCCGCACTGACGGTTGAGATAAACGGATCAACTTATCATCTCGCGTTAGTTCACTAATAATCATAATAATAAACACATGAAAATCAATAAAAATAATATGAAAACAAGCATTAAAAAAATCAATCAATTCAACCTGGCCGCACACGATTACCTGTCTGACAACAAAGGCGATACAAAGCTTGCTCATGCCCTAAAAAAGGTCAGTAAACAAAGCTTGCCTGTTTTGGAAAACTACAATAGTGAGCTTGATGATATTGCTATAAATAATGCATCTGTAGATGAGAAAGGTAATCTTTTGCATGTAAAAAATGAGATTGACGGAAAAATCCTCGGTTACAGCTACACACCATCGGCTGCGATAAGACAAAAAAGAGAAAGTAAAGAGTTGTTTTCTACGGAGAAAGAGTATCCAATTACACCACACATCATCAAAGATTTACCCGCCGATTTATCCGAAGCTAATAAAGAAGTTTTTGCGGGCTTTGTACTTGAATTGGTTGAAGAGGTTGAACCTGAATAATTTTTTACTTATAAAAATATTACGATGAGCCAGGAAGAACTACGGCAGCAGCATGAAACAATAAACACCATTGCAAAGCAAATCGCCATCATGATTAAATGGTGGCCCGTAATTGCTGCGGCTGGTGGATTTATCATCGCAATTGGATCAGCCGCAATAGCAGGATACAAGTACGATGATAACTTGGTTAAAAAAGTGGAGTACGCTAAATTAATTAGAGCAGTTGACCGCATATCAACCTCACGGGCGAATGATAGCGTTGCGGCAAAAAATGGTTTTATCGCAATAAATAAAAAGTTAGACAGCGTAATACTAACCCCACGTGCAAAAAGGCGACAAGTGCCTACCAGGTACTTTACAGCTATCACCGGCAAAAGTTCATTGTTAAATTTCAACTTGTCAATTAAACAAAAGTAAGATATGAAAGCTTTGCCTTCAAAATTCCAGTGGCTTGATCGAATACCTGTCGATACATTACCCAAACTTTGGGTTGAGGCCCGAAAGCATTATGGTGTTTTAGAAACGCCGGGCCCGGTCAATACACCAGAAATAATGAAATGGGCAAAAGAAGTTAACGCTTCGGGTTATTATGGAGCCGATCTAATACCCTGGTGTGGTTTATTTATGGCTGTAATTATTAAGCGTTCCGGATATAAAGTTGTTATTGACCCGTTGGCATCAAAGAATTGGGCAATGTTTGGAACTATGGTGCTTCGTGGTCTGGAAATGTTTTGTGATGTGCTCACGTTTGTTCGCCCTGGCGGAAACCATGTCGGGTTATATATTGCAGAAAGCGCTACTGAATTTTTGGTATGGGGTGGTAATACTGCAAATGCGGTGGGACTTGCATGGATAGCAAAAGATCGTTTAATACACGCTGGTCGCTGTCCTTGGGCTATAGGTCAACCTGCTGCTGTTAAAAAATATTTAATGAACAGAGATAGCGTGGATTTATTATCAATTAACGAAGCGTAATGATTTGCTTTTTTAACTGGCTCAAACAATCCTTAGAGGATGAAAATGGGCAAGCATCATATAAGAGGATAGGTATAGCAATATTTCTCTTTCTTATCGCTTATATGGTGTTGGGCAAGATGATTATTACGCTACTGTGGTTAAATGCCTTTTATGCATTGCTTATAGCTTCCTCAGTTTGGGTCGGTCTGGTTACTATACCACAGGTGTTACAATTCCTAGGTCGGGATAAAAACGCTAGTTCATCACTGACTGAAGAGGCCTCAAAGAAGTTAAAATAGATAATATGTTAACCCAAATCTGTCAATTATGAAAAAGCGAGTCATTTTATACCTATGTATTGCGATGTTACTGCTAAGTAGATGTGGAATATTCAAAGACAGATCCGTCCATGTAGACAAACTGGATACCATGTTAAAGACTGTAGAAAATAGTAAGGTAAAGCAATATACTTCACACGTTGATACTGGTACAGTAAAAACTATCGACAACGTAAAAACTATCACCACAATACACGAAACTGATAACACTGCTACCGAAACCCATATTACACCCATGCCGGGTAAACCGTTTATCGTATACCCTAATGGTACTTTCCGTGGAGAAGCTAAGTCGGTTGATACCAAAGCTTATAAAAACCATTCTAAGGATAAAAAGAAGGAAGAGGACGAACAAACACAGGTGGATGAGAAAAGAGGGATATCCAATCATGTTAAGAAGGATAGTAGCGGTAATAAAAACAAGGAAACCCACATACAGCAGAAAAGCAAAGATGTCATAGCTAAACCCAATTATAATTGGATATTAATAGTAGCAGCCATTATTGCATTTGTACTGGCAGTTGTGGGCCTATACCGAAAGTACTTGACACATTGAAAATCGCAAAGAAACCAACCGACTTAAGAAGTGGAATTTAAAAGCTAATTTTTAATATGTAGAGACTTTAAACGTGCCCGGAACGAGATTCGAACTCGCACATCCTTGCGAATGCCACCCCCTCAAGATGGTGCGTCTACCAATTTCGCCACCCGGGCTTTATGAAGTCAAAAGTCTTAAGTTTATAGCCCAAGCATTTATGACTTGACCTATAAACTTAAGATATGGATGTGCCCGAAGAGAGACTCGAACTCTCAAGAGACAATTCTCAACGGCTTCTGAGACCGCAACGTTTACCAATTTCGCCATCCGGGCTTATAAAGCAGGCTGCAAATATAATTTTTCTCCGGTTAAAATATATTAAAAGTGAATTCGCTTTACAAAAATGCTGATAAAGGTTAACTTCGGGAAACCAATCATAGTTATTATTAAGCAGAACAGAGATATGGCTACAGGTAAAATAAGAAACAAAGCACTTTTACTTTTCTTGTTGATTATGGGCTGCGCTCAGTTATTGATCGCGCAGCATGTTGAAGTATTGCAGCAGGGCAAACCCACTAGTATCCGTGGCCTGTGTGTTGTTGACGATAAGGTAGCATGGATAAGCGGCAGCAAAGGATATATTGCTATCACAACAAATGGCGGTAAAACCTGGGTCTGGCAACAAGTTAAAGGATTTGAAAAGTCTGACTTTAGAGATATTGAAGCTTTTTCAGATAAAGAAGCTGTTATAATCAGTTCGGGTTCGCCCGCGCTGATATTAAATACTATAGATGGTGGAATAAGCTGGAAGGTTAATTACAGGAAAAACGATTCCACCTATTTTTTGGATGCGATGGATTTTGATACACCCAAACATGGTTTTGTAGTGGGCGACCCTATAAATGGCAAATATCTCTTACTAGAAACCAAAGATGGCGGCAATAACTGGAATGAATATAACGGACCTGATGCGATAAAAAATCAGGCTGCCTTTGCCGCAAGCGGTACTTGCCTGGTGGCAAAAGGAACATTTGCAATTGTAACAGGCGGAAGTGCCGCAGAAATTATTACAAACAAAGGCACAAGTTGGATTCATAACATTTTACCCATTGTTCAGGGTAAAAGTTCACAGGGGTCATTTTCTCTCGCAGTTGGCAAAAATCAATTAATTGTTGTTGGAGGTGATTATCAAAAAGATAAACGCCAGGATTCTACAGCATGCTATTCAACTGATAAAGGGCTAACCTGGCATTTAACCAATAGCTTTCCTGCTGGTTATCAATCATGTGTGGAATTTATCAAGCAAGATACTTTTCTTTCAACAGGTACTCCGGGCACCAATGTTACTACGAATGGGGGTAAAAACTGGGCAAAAATTGATGATGTAAGTTATAACGTTTGCCGCAAAGCAAAACGCGGAACATTAGTATTATTAGCTGGCGATCGCGGAAAAATTGGAATTTTAAAAATGTAGCTTACTGTAAATGAAGTGCTTAATAATAATGTAAAATAAATTAAAATAAGGCTTGCACACATAGCTAAATAGTCCTATATTTGCACCACTTTAAACGGAAACGGTTAACGATTTCGTAGCTCAGCTGGTAGAGCATAACACTTTTAATGTTGGGGTCCTGGGTTCGAGTCCCAGCGGGATCACGAGACAAACAAAAAATACCAGAGTTTGTCACCTGTTTTTAAAGTCAAAAAGGCGCTTATAGCGCCTTTCTTGCGTTTAAGGGTTTTTAACAAGCAAACAATATGATTCCAGGCGCTGAAAATTGTCGCCAACAAAAAAAAGAGCACGTTCGTGCTCTTTTAACCAATTATATGGCAGAATTGCCGTTAGGAGGGAGATTGTTTTCGTTTCGTTAATATTTGTCTGTAGGCTGTGCGCTCATATCAAGGGTAAGCCTGCCTCCTTTTACTAAATCAGCAAATGATATGAAAGGAGTGTGCAGCTTTTTAGTATTTAAAGTAAAGCTTTTAACATAGCTATTAGTTTGTGAGTTATTCTTGGCTTCAATTACAAACTGGTTACCTGTATAATATTTCTTATTGAGTTTAATAGTGATCTTGTTAAACAACGGACTACCTAAGCCAAGCGTTGGCTTTATATCCGTTAATCCTTTAACGTCAAACAAACCCATGCTTGAAATTACATACCATGCACCCAATTGCCCCTGGTCTTCGTCCTGGCCGTAGCCATAACCATGAATACCTTCTGTACCATAAAACTCGTTACAAATAGTACGTACCCATTTTTGGGTTAAAGACGGTTTACCCGAATAATTAAACAGCCAAGAAATATGAAGGTTGGGTTGATTTCCCTGGTTATAAAGCCCTTCGAGGCCCGAGAAGGCATCTATCTTAGTGCCACCGCCAAACGCTTGTTTCTGTGACAACATAAATATGCTATCGAGACGCGAGTTAAAACTATCCTTACCAACTTTTGCAACCAATCCTGTCGGATCATGTGGCACATAATAAGTGTACTGTATAGCATTTCCTTCCTGGAAACCCCTCCATGCCTCAGATGGCTTAAAATTGCTTATAAATTCCCCCTCAGCAGTTTTGGGATGAATGAGCTTTAGCTTAGGATCAAAAATATTTTCCCAACCTCTTGATAGCCGCATTAGCTCTTTATAATCAGCTTGTTTACCTAACAACTTAGCCATTTGCGCAACAGCGTATGAGCTAAAAGAATATTCCAAAGTATGCGAAGCTGAATATTGCCATGCCTCTCCGCCACCTTGACCGCTATCCATATGGGGTACATAGCCGTATTTCACAAACCGGTCTACATCAACTTTGCCCGCTCCACGTGGGCGGTCTTTGCCATCTATTTCGTTTTTTAATGCTGCTGCGTAACCTGTCTTAATATCAAAATCGCGGATACCCACATTATATGCGCTGGCTATGATTAAGCTTACAAAATTTGTGCCTACGCCGGATACATATTTGCTATTGGCAATACCATCCGCCAACCAGCCAGAGTCTTTATAAACCAAAAGCTGGCTTTTAATGTAATCAGAATAATATTCCGGATAAGCTATTGCCCAAAGCTGTGTAAGGTTCCAGAAAGCGCCCCAAATGGCATCAGTATTATAATGATTATGCATTGGTTTACCATCTTTCCCTAACTGGATGTGGCCTACGGTGCCATCGTTCTTTGGATAAGCCCCATTTACATCGCTCGCCAGTCCGCGACCGGCAAGAGCATGGTATAAGCCGGTATAAAACTTAACCTTGTCTTCTTTAACGGGCGATTCAACTTCAATACGGTGCAGATAGTTGTTCCATTCGGTATAAGTTTTCTTCTTTACTGCGTCAAAAGTTAAACCTGTTGCTTCCGCTTTAAGGTTTAATCGTGCGTTTTCTATTGATGTGTAAGATAACCCTGCTTTTATAGTTACGCTCTCTCCCGCTTTAGTATTAAAGGTGAGATACAGGCCGGCGCCCTTACCCGTTGTCTCTTTTTGTCCGGGTGCCGTTTGCTCTCCATGGAAAGTACCGTAGCTGGTTGGCTTTTTATCAACCACTGCTGAAAAATACATTTCAACCTGTGCCCCCGGCTGGTATTTAAGCACGTACACTGGGCGGGTAATTACATACCCTTCTATCCTGCCATCCGGTGTCATGTATACTTTGGCATCTTTAACCTCACCGCTCTCGCCTGCTTTGTTACCGATATCAAATAAAATATGCGATTCATTGCCGGCTGGAAATGTATAACGATGGTAAGCCACGCGCTTGGTAGCAGTAAGCTCGGCTTTAATATTATATTCTTTTAGCAATACGGAATAATATCCAGCTGTAGCTTTTTCATCTTTCCTGTCAAATTCTGAACGGTAGCCTTTTTCTGGCTCGGTTAGTTTCCCCGGCACAGTTTGCAGCTTACCTGTAATTGGTGCAAATACCACCCCCCCTACCTGGAACTCATGAAAATTGGCGAATCCTTCTATAGAATGGTCGCGGTAATCATAGCCGACGGCATCCCAACCATGGGCGTTACCATTATGGGCATTTGTAGATGGTCCTGGTTTTGCCATACCAAACGGAGCAGCACCAGGCGTGAAGAAAAACCAACGCGAATGCGCCGTACCAATAAGGGGATCGACATATTGTGTCAAATCTGTTTGCTGGGCATATCCTTTTGTAGATAAAACAACCGCAAGCAAGGCAAAACCTGCCCATTTAATTTTCTTTAACATATTTTAATGAATAGGTATATGTTGATCATCTTGCGGACGCTCTGAAGCATCAACGCCTTTTTCTTTCCAGTAATTTTCTATGTGCTCTAATGATTGTCCTTTAGTTTCGGGCAGTAATTTATATACCACAACAAATGCAACTACACAAAAGAATGAGAAGAACCAGAAAGTGCCTGCACTGCCAATATCTTTTAACAGTATTGGTGTCAACTGTCCTACAATAGTGTCAGCTATCCACATTACCATAATGCTGATGGCTAAAGCCCTGCCCCTGATGGCGTTGGGAAATATCTCTGAAGCCACCACAAATTTTAATGGGCCAATTGAAAAAGCAAAACACGCCAGGAACGCCAATACGCATACCAATAACCATATACTGGCTGTGGCACCATAATAAAAGCACAGCCCTGTAGCTAACAACGTTAAGGCAGCCCCGGCAGTACCCCATAAATATAAAGGACGACGGCCCCAGCTATCTACTTTCCAAATAGCTATCAATGTAAACAGCATATTTGCCGCGCCAAAAATTATCTGGCTTATTAACGAATTGCTTAATGAGATCCCTGCGTTACTTAGAATACTTGGTCCGTAATAAATTATAGCGTTAATACCGCTGAATTGTGAGAACAAAGGCAGTAAAACACCTATCAGTAAAGCTTTACGCATGCCGGGCGCAAACAACTCGCTATACGATCCTTGTTTGTGTACAACAGTTTGCTCGGCTACTTCTTCTTTGTCAAACCCTGTTATTCTTTTTTTAATGGCGATACCTTCCTGCTCTCTGCCGTTCTGGATAAGCCAGCGCGGGCTTTCTGGTACGGTAAAAATACCGGCTAAGAACAAAAAGGCAGGTATAGCGCCAATACCAAGCATTAGCCGCCAAATCTCATTATGAAAAAGTGATGTCCCTGCAGATCCTGTAGTGTAGCTAACTAATGCAGCGTTTGTTAAGTAGGCAACCAAAATACCAAAGGTTATAGCAAACTGGTAATAAGTTACCAGGCTGCCCCTTATTTTGGCCGGGGCTATCTCTGAAATGTATAAAGGCACAACGTTTGAGGCGATACCTATACCGATACCACCTAATAAGCGTGAAGCGATTACTAACGATAAAGAAGGCGCAAAGGTGCACCCCAGGGCCGACAGTAAGAATAATACTGCCGCCAACAACAACGGCTTTTTCCTTCCTATCCTATCGCTCAGCTCTCCTGAAAAAGCTACGCCTATAATACAGCCAACCAGGGCACAAGATACAAACCAGCCCTCTTGCGCGGCGGTTAATCCAAACTGTTTTTCAATAAGTGGCAACACGCCCGAAATAACAGCCATGTCAAACCCGAATAAGAAACCACCCAGCGAAGCTACAATGGTAATAGTACTCAGGCTAATGCTTTTTCCTTCTTTCATAATTATTGTTTATTAGGTAATTGGTTCTTCTCTTCTTAAATTTTATTTTTCAATAGGCGACATTGATGGCGGCGCATCGGTAGGTTTACTACCCCATTTCATATTTGGTTTTGGCCCCATAACCAAAACTAAATGTCCGCCATTAACAGCATCTTCATGATAGATCCACGGCTTCGTTAACGGCTTGCCGTTAAATGTAGTCGACTGGATGTATTTATTTACTGCCGAAGTATTTTTAGCTTCGATAGTGAAAGTTTTGCCTTTGTAATAATGGTTATCTAACGTAATGGTTGTTTTGGCGAATAACGGACTACCAATTTCATAAAATGGTTTGGTTGATGAGCCACCGTCGGTTTCAAACAAACCCATTGCTGCCATTACATACCAGGCACCCATTTGGCCTTCATCCTCATCACCTAACCAACCATGGTATGGTGTTGAGCCATAATATTTGGTCATGATCTCGCGGGTCCATTTTTGGGTAAGCCATGGTTTGCCAGAATAGTTAAACAACCAGGATGCCTGCATATTGGGTTGGTTACCGTGGTTAACTGGTACCAGGTCGTACATATCGCCATCAGCATTAAAGCTAAACTTTGATGATTTTACAAAACCTTCGTCAAGCCTGTTATTGAACTCATCCCTGCCCATCAGGTTGATGATGCCTTGCACATCGTGCGGTTTAAAGAAACTGTACTGCCACGCATTACCCTCTAAATAACCCGGGCCGTTAAAAGCGGTGCAGCAAAGCGGGCTCCACTCTTTTACCCAGGTACCGTCGCGGTGCTTCATACGGATATATTTAACCGACGGATCCCAAACCTTTTTAAAGGCGTCGGCGCGTTCCATAAACATATCGGCTTCTTTAGTTTTACCTAATGCTTTGGCGAACTGGCCAACACACCAATCATCATAAGCATATTCTAACGAGTTTGATACCTGTCCTTCTTCGTTAGGCACATACCCCAATTCAAGGTACGATTTATAGTATTTATTGCCGGCAAAGCCCCCTTCAGGCGTTACCACCCCCGGTGTGGTTTGCTGGTGCATCATGGCCTCAAAAGCCAGGTTTACGTCAAAATCGCGAATACCTTTTTGATAAGTACTGGTAATTAAAGCGATCTCGTGCGAAGCTTCCATAATACCAGAATACTCTATGCCTGCCGGGCCCTTTGGCAACCAGCCACCTGCCTTATAAATTTCGAGGAAAGAACGCGTCCATTTGCTGGCCACATCAGGATTAACCAAGGTCCAAAGCTGGTTAAGGTTCCAGAAAGTGTTCCAAAATGCATCTGACCCCAAGATCGGCGAATTAGGATCTGATTGTCTTTCTTTTTCATTGGGGTCAATCCATTTACCGTTAACATCGCTCCAGGTGGTCCGTGCTACATATGAACGGTAAAGGTTGCTGTAAAATTTCTTCTTATTCTCTTCTGTACTGCCTTCAACTTTTATCTTGCTTAACAGGTTGTTCCAGGTTGTACGGGCGTTGTTGTGCACTGCTGCAAAGCTCCATTTAAATGGATCCATTTCGGTTTTCAGGTTCAGGCGGGCCTGGTCTATACTTACCAGCGATATGGCAGTTTGTAGTTGAATAACTTCGCCTTTTTCTGTTTTAAAATCGGCGTATGCGCCCATTTTGCCTTTGCCTGATAACTCTTTAATATCTTTAGATATTTTGTTCCCTACCCAGCCACCAAAGCCTTTCATTGGCTTATCAAAGCGGGCAATAAAGTGTACAGTATATTCCTGCCAGCCCCATTTTTGGTGTGAGTAACCTTCTATCTCGGTATCGCTTACTTTGGTAAATTTAGCATCTAAGATTTCGGCTGTATTCTCGAAAGGTACATCGAGGTTAAACAGGATGTGCGCTTCCAGATCGGTTGGATAAGTAAATTTAAACATTCCCGCACGGGTAGTGCTGGTTAGTTCGGTCATGATATCGCCATTCATCAGCTTAACACCATAATAGCCCGGGCTTGCTTTCTCTGTTTCTTTGTAGATGCGTGAGCGATAACCGGTTGTCCAACCAGTTGTCGGATTATCTGCCGAACCGCGTTTAATATTTAACACGCCCACAGTAGGCATTACTGATAGGCCGCCCATTGTCCACGAGTGGATATGGCTAAAGCCGCCAATATTGTTCAGAGAATATTCGTAGCCCGATTTCCAAACACCCTCCTGGTTATCAGGCGCCAGTTGTACCATCCCAAAAGGCATAGTCGCGCCCGGGTTCAGCATCCAGCGCGATTCTGAAGTTCCTAATAACGGGTCGGCATAATCTACAGGTAACTTTTGTGCATTCGCCACCAATAAAGCCGTGCAGAACAGCGCCGGGGTTAACAAAGATTTTTTTAAAATTGATATCATGAAATATATATTATGCTTTAATAAATGCTTTTACCACTTTGGCCCTTGATGTACCGGTGTTTACAAGCATATATGATTCAGCCGCCGCCGGGATAACAAATGTTTCCGCATAGTAAAAAGTGGTTGCTGTACCATTGGCAGGTGTAACCGTAATTGACGTACCTTCAACCAGCATTAATACATGTACCGAGCCTTCGGTTTTTACAGTGATAGACGAATCAAACTCCAAACGCTCTACATCATAAAAATGATCTTTATGGGTAGGAGTATGGATAATTTCCCAGTCATCGCCTTTTTTAATTGATGTTTGTTTAGATATCAATTCATCAACAACTTTTTCGCCTTTACGGTCGAACTTAAGATTATTAAACGCGTGGTCGATGTTGATAGCCCGGGGCTCGCCATTTAGGTCAAGCCTTAACCAATCGTACATTTTAAAGGTAAATATGTAGGGTGTGGCGCTAATTTCTAACACCAGGTTGCCGGCACCCGCACTGTGTACAGTGCCGTTCGGTATTAAAAACAAGTCGTGCTTTTTAGCGTGATGCACCTGTACGTATTCTGTTATTTCTATCTCTGTGCCATTATCGCGGCTGTCTTCCAGTGCTTTTCTGAATCTGGTTGGCTCAATATCATCCTGGAAACCTAAATAAACATTGGCATCGTCCTGGCAATCTAAAATATAATAAGTTTCATCCTGCGTGATAACACGCTCGCCAAAGTTTTTTTCAATGTAAGGTTGCGACGGGTGACATTGTATAGATAGGTTCCCCCCATCCCAGGTATCTAAAAAGTCGAAACGTATAGGGAAATCATAGCCAAATTTTTCGGCGTGTTTACCTAATACAGCATCTTTTTCTTTAAACATTAAAAAGTCGAACGATGCTTCCAGCAAATTGCTATCACTTTCAAAGACAAGTCCGTTTTCCGGCACTATTAGTTCGAACGACCAAGCCAGGTTAACTTCGTCTTTATTCAATCCTTCCAGGCGTTCTTTCATCCAGTGCCCGCCCCACGCACCGGCTTCAAACCATGGCCGCACGCGGAAGATTGTTTTTCCAATCTCTTTTAATGCCGATCTAAATGTATCAGCATCCATCCAGTTGATACTATCCTTCCACTGAGCGTCGGCTAATACTTCAATCTTATCTACGATTTCTTTTTTGTGTTCATTTAAAACTACCCAATCAACAAAATAGAAACGTTTGTACATTTCGGAGTTGCTTTCCCTTGTGTCATTACCCAAATTGGTAATAGCGCCGGCACGCATGCGTAATTGTAGTTCGTTTTTAGGTAGGTCAAGATAAATCAAGTGCGCATCTTCGGCAATTAGCGAAGCTGCTGTACCAATAACAATGGTAAGGTCATAGCTATTATCGGCTTCTACCTGTCCATCGAAATTATAAAACTCACCAAGCGTCAAATCCGTTTTTGTACCCCAAACAGCACCCGGTTCACCTAAATAAGGCGTTACCATTTCCTGAATCTCTACAGGTGATTTAAGGCGATCTTCCGTTTCAATCCAGCGTACAGATAGATTTAATTTTTCAAACTCATTTTCGAGGCTTTGCCTGACCTCATCCCAGAATACACCTACATAACCATCAATAGCAACAAACTTTTGTTCTGCGATCCATTTTGCAAGCGATGCATAACCGTGAAAAATTTTACCGCTCCCTACAGAGTGGTAGGGAAATATGTCGTATGCCTCAGGTTTAGTATTCCTTAATTTTTCGGGCAGCTGGGGTTGCAGGCTTGCTCTCCACTTTACTTCTGTATTGTTATCCGACACGTTTAAACTTATATCCATAGAAAATTATAATTATACTTACTTAGTTGTATACACCTGTTTAAGTAAGGCAGGCCATATGTATATGCACATAAATGCCGTATGTTTACGCTAAGTTTTTATACAAACACATAAACTGCACCTTAAAAATTTTATAATTGGTAACGTTAATAGCAAGGTTTCTATAGCGCAGTCTATATGTACAAACATATAAACATATAACTAATAAACAAAATATTTTTTATAAATTTGTTAGGATAGCGCGCCGATTTTATAGCGCTTGATTTGACTACTTGCAGGTAACATTTTTTAATAATTTGATAATAAAGCTAATACAATATTTGTAATTAATGAAGTTTTCAATAAATCACAAAAGCCCTATCCCTTTACATTTACAAGCTGAGGAGCTTTTACGCACTATTATTAAGGACCCCCAATATGCCGATGGTAAATTTTTACCCAACGAGGTTGATTTGGCTAAACAGCTGGCCATATCGCGCACCACGTTAAGGCAGGCATTAAACAAGCTGGTTTATGAGGGTTTGCTAACCCGTAAAAAAGGTGTCGGCACCAAAGTTGCCAATGCGTCAGTAAGTTCAAAATCAAACAATTGGCTAAGCTTTTCGCAGGAAATGCAGGCACGCGGTATCCCGGTACGTAACTTCGAACTGCATATTAGCTGGGTAAACCCCGAGGACCAGGTTGCTAATTTTTTTGAAATAAGTACTGATAAAAAGGTATTAAAATTAGAGCGCCTGAGGGGCCGCAACGAAGGGCCGTTTGTATACTTTGTTTCTTACTTCCACCCCCGGGTAGGCCTAACGGGCGACGAGGATTTTAAACGCCCTTTGTATGAGATATTGGAGAAAGACCACTCGGTAGTTGCCAACCTTTCAAAAGAAGAAATAAGCGCCCGCCCTGCCGATAAAATATTGGCAGCCAAGCTTGAAGTAGAATCGGGCAGCCCAATATTATTCAGGAAACGTTTTGTGTATGACCAGGGCGACCGCCCAATTGAGTTTAACCTTGGGTTTTACCGGGCCGACAGCTTTGTTTATACTACAGAAAGCAGAAGAGAGCAATAACCGCTCTCCTGCCTTCTGCTTACTTATTTCATGTCGTCCTTGTATTTTTTCTGCAACGCGGTTAAGCGTACTTTAAGGTCGGCAACGATAGTTTGATATGCCGGCTTATTATATACATTAACCATTTCTGACGGGTCTTTCTTTAAATCGTAAAGCTCCCACGCATCTACCGGGTCATAAAAATGCATCAACTTAAAATCACCGGTGCGGATGCCATAATGAGCCGTAAGGTTGAATGATTTTTCGTAGTAATGATAATAGATCTCATTGCGCCAGTTTTTTACCAACTGCTTCTTAAGCAAAGGTTTTATTGACTCCCCCTGCATATCTTCCGGTACTTTTATATTGGCCAGGTCTAACAAAGTTGGTGCAACATCAAGGTTTAATATAAACTGATTAAGTTTAGTACCCGGTTTTATAGCCTGCGGGTAACGGATCATCATTGGTGTCCGGAATGACTCTTCATACATAAAACGTTTATCAAATAATCCATGCTCGCCAAGGTAAAATCCCTGGTCGGACATATAAACAACGATGGTATTTTTTGCCAGGCCCGTTTTGTCCAGGTATTTAAGCACCCGGCCAATGTTGTCATCCAGAGACATAACACAACGCAGGTAATCTTCCAGAAATCGCTGGTATTGAAATCTTGTTATCTCATCCTTCGTATGCAGTGTTTTAAATACCTCATACTTTTTCTGATAAGCCTTATCCCAAATAACTCTTTGCTCAGGTGTTAGCCCCGACAGTTCTTTCTGATACTCGCCTGGTGCCCAATCATTTATTTTGGTAACCGGGCAGGTGTCGCAAGCTATCTTGCTGTCATACCTTATATCCAGGCCATTTTTAAAGTTAATACTTTGGCGCTGTAGCGCAGGCCTGTCGGCATAGTCATCATTAAAATTTCCGGGAATAGGGAATTTTATATTATTAAACTTATCAAGGTACTTTAACGGCGGCATGGAGTTTCTGTGCGGTGCCTTGTGGTGCAGCATTAAAAAGAACGGCGCGTTTTTATTTTTACCTATCCAGTTTATAGCCATGTCGGTAATAATATCGGTAACATAGCCTTTATAAACTGTGTCTTTACCCATCTTAAAAAAATGCGGACTGTAATAATGCCCCTGGTCCGGCAAAATATTCCAATAATCAAACCCGGTTGGCTGACTAAACAAGTGCCACTTACCTACAATAGCCGTTTGATAGCCGTTTTGCTTAAATATTTTAGGCAAGGTTTGCTGTGCGCCATTAAAATAAGTGCCATTATCCTTCACGCCATTCATGTGCGAATACTTTCCGGTTAAAATAACCGCGCGGCTTGGGCTGCATACAGAGTTTGTTACGTATGCATGCTGCATTAAAGCGCCTTCGCGTGCGATGCGGTCAATATTTGGAGTTTGAATAAACTTTGAATGATAAGCGCTGATAGCCTTAAGCGCATGGTCATCAGCCAAAATAAAAATGACATTGGGCCTTTTACCGGCAACCACTTTTTTTTGTTGAGCTATACCTACAAAATGTGTAAACAATATAGCCATCACTAATAGTGACGTTCTTAATTTCATAATTAGTTGTTTGGTTAGGCAATTATAGGAAAAATTCATGTATATACATTAGTACATTAATTAATTGTTTTTTAACAAGGATTTCATACTAAATCACGTTACTTGTGTCCTAATTAAAAACTCAACTTATGCTTTTCATCATCACCTCGTACAAACCCACGATATCAACAATTGTTAAAAAAGGCCTCTATAGCTATATGGAATGACATTTTGTGTGTGATAGACAACATATTATTGTTGCCATTCAATTAAGTTACTATTAATCAGTGGCACCGAAGCGAAAAAATATTTCAAAATATTTGGAATAATAAAATAATTCATATGTTTGTACATTATAACATATAACCTAATAGACTAAGTTTTTAAGTAGTTGCCGAGCCCAATAGGGAATTATTGAGAAGTGATGGTGGGTTACCCGAAGATTACCAGGTAGCATATCGTGAAGTGACGTGGATGCCCTTTTAGCCCGACCCTGAATTTAAATTAAATGAAAAACATATGAGAAACTGCTACTCCAGTATCGCGATAGCCTGCTTCTATGAGGCAGATCACCGGGATCATCCCACCTGATTACCAGCTATTAACCAGTTTAAACAATCCTATTTACAACACTTGATTTAGAATTAATTTTATGAGATTTTTTACAAATAACCACATCACAAAAACAAGGCAGAAGCTCTTTAGCTCCTTGTTTCTGTATTATGCGGCCTCGCGGAGAACCGTGTTGTCAGTTATGACAGCGTCTGCGTTACGTTTCAGGCCTGCTTTATTAGTACCAATTGCTTTATTAACCGGCATATGTATGTCTGTTTCGGTTTACGCTCAAACCCAGGCTAAGGTGCAGGGTACCGTAACCGACGAAAAGGGCGAAACTGTACCCGGCGTAACTGTCCTGGTTAAAGGCACAACCAACGGCACACAAACCGACGTTCAAGGCCGCTACACGCTAACAGTAAACGCAGGGCAAACACTTGTGTTTAGTGGTGTAGGTTACAAGTCTGTTGAGGAAATAGTTGGCAGTAACACAGTTATTAACGTAAAGTTACCCACATCTACATCCGCATTAAACGAGGTAGTTGTGGTAGGCTACGGCACGCAAAAGAAGGGCGCGTTAACAAGTGCGATATCTACGGTAAAAGCAAGCGAAATTGTCACTACCAAAAATGAGAACTTATTAAATGCCCTTTCCGGTAAAATTGCCGGTTTCCGGAACGTACAAAACACCGCCGAGCCCGGCTCATTTGCCAACAACTACGATATTCGTGGTTTTGGTGGTGCACTTGTTGTAATAGATGGGGTTCCCCGTCCGGATATTGCGCGTGTTGATCCTAATGATATCGAAAGTGTTTCGGTCCTTAAAGATGCTTCAGCAGCTATTTATGGTGTACGTGGCGCTGGTGGTGTTATCCTCATCACTACAAAAAAAGGCAAAAAAGGTCCGGCAGATCTTAATTATTCTGGCACCTATGGCCTGCAAACCCCTTTAAGATTATCAAGGGGAGTTGGCACGCCGGATTACTTAACGCTGGTTAATGAGAAAGCGGTGCACAATACAGGTATTGGTTTTAAAGGCAACCCAACTTATAATGCGGCACAGATAGCAACTCTTAGCCAGGTAAACACCGACTGGTATGATGCCACTACCAAGAAAAACGCGGGGCAGCAGCAGCATAATTTAAGCGCTACCGGTGGTACCGATAATAGCAACTACTACATTAGCGTTGGTTACTTAAGCCAGGATGGTTTATTAAAAAGCAACGACCTGGATTATAAACGTTATAATCTCCGTTCCAATCTGAGCACCAAAATTTCGAAAGATCTTACTTTCGACCTAAACTTGTCTGGTACTTTAGATAAGAAAAACCAACCGCTGCAGGCGCCTTACTGGATCTTTCGCAGTATGTGGTTCCAGCGACCTATTTACCCGGTTTATGCTAATGATAACCCTGCCTATTACTATAGTGTAGCAAACCCACTTCATCCGGTAGCACAATCTGATGCAAGTGTTAGTGGTTACCAGATTTTTAATAACAAATTTTTTCAATCTGCAGCAACGCTTACATATAATGTCCCATGGGTAAAAGGCCTTAACGTGAAAGGCTTATTTAGCTATGACTTTACCCAAAATGATAACCAGATCTACAACAAAACCTATAACCTGTATACCTATAACGCGACTACTAACGCTTATGTGGTAGGCAGCATTCAGCAATCGCCAAGCACTATCAGGAGAGAGAACTACCAGTCCCCTGCTACGCTGGCTCAATTGTCATTAAACTATGCCCGTACTTTTGGCGGCGTGCATAATGTTACAGGATTGCTGGTATATGAGGAAAATAACCGTAGCGGCGACAACTTTTTTGGACAAAGGGAACTTTCTTTACCGATAGAATATCTTTCTGCCGGCACCAGTATCAATGCCCAAACCAGCAATAGTTCCAGCCAAGGTGTTTTCTACAATTACAAAAACACTTCTTACATTGGTCGTGTAAATTACGATTACAAGTCTAAATACCTTGCCCAGGCTTCATTCAGGTATGACGGTTCATCGCGCTTTGCCTTAAACAAACAATGGGGTTTCTTCCCTGAAGCTGAATTGGGCTGGCGAGTTTCTGAAGAAGGTTTCTTCAAAAATACTAAAGCCTTGTCTTTTATTAGTAATTTCAAATTGCGGGCAAGCTACGGCCTAACCGGCGATGACGGGGCGTCAACTTACCAATACCTTGCTGGCTATTCCTATCCGGCGAGCGGCTCTGCAACTACCCAGCCCCCCGGCTCTGTGTTCGATGGTGTGTTTTACAACGCTGTACAACCCCGTGGTATACCTAATCCTAAAATTACCTGGTTTACCGCCAAAACACTTGACGCGGGTGTTGACTTCGAAGCGTGGAATGGTTTGTTAGGCGTTACGTTTGATTGGTACAAACGCGATAGAGACGGACTTCTGGCTACACAGCTACTGTCTTTACCCGATGTGGTAGGTGCGGGGCTGCCGCAGCAAAACCTGAACAGCGACCGTACGTCTGGTTTTGATGTTGCTTTATCACACCGCAACCATATTGGCCAGTTCAATTATGAATTTGGCGGTACTTTTGGTTACACCCGTACCATGAACCGTACATTAGTTGCAGCCCGCGCCGGCAACTCATACCTTAACTGGATCCAAAAAAGCACAGCCTCCAACCAGGGCAACGTACTTACCGGTGCTAACCGATATAATAATGCTTACTTTGGCTACGGTTCAGCTGGTCAGTTTGAAAGCTACAAAGCCATAGAGAACAGCCCGATTTATGTAAACAAAGGAACAGTAGTTGGCGATTATCGTTACGCAGACTATAATGGCGATGGCCAGATAGGTGTTGATGACAGCCAACCTATAGGTTTATATGGCTTACCATTAATGACATTCGGTTTTAACTTTGCAGCCTCCTACAAAGGCGTGGATCTAAGCGCCCAATTCCAGGGTGCGGCTATGGTTTACGCAACTTATATAGAACAATTACACGAACCACTTTGGGCTGATGGTAACGCGCTTACCCAGTTTTTGGACAGGTATCACCCTACCGACCCTACCGCCGATCCTTACGATCCCAATACGGTGTGGACCCCGGGATACTATGCTTATACAGGTACATTAGCCTTTGTTAACACATCGGCTAACATGCATAATGCCTCATATCTACGCTTAAAAAGCCTTGAGATTGGGTATACCTTACCAAATAAAATGCTTTCGCGTACAGGTATTAAGAGCATCCGCCTTTTTGCTAATGGTTATAACTTATTTACCTTTACCAGCCTTAAATACATCGACCCGGAAAAACCCTCTGGTTCGTCAACATTCATAACAGCCACTACCCAGTATGACTATGCCTATCCGGTTGACAGGATCTTATCATTTGGTGTGAACTTAAAATTTTAAATAAAAGAAAATGAAAAGGAAAATATGCTTATTAATTCTTGTTTTAGTAACCGCTGTTACTTCGTGCAAGAAAAATCTCGACGTTCCCCCACCTAACATATTACAGGACGCCGATGTATTTACTAATAGTGCAGGTGTGGAAGCATACATCGCACGTATTTATAGCGAGTTGCCTATTGAAGATTTTAAGTGGCTGCCCAACGCAGGCTTTAAAACTTTCTGGCGTTCTTCGCCTTACACCATTACCGGTGAGGCAATAAGCCGCGATGCTGTAAACCAGCCAACAGAAACTTTTAACTATTGGGCAGATGCATACGCATTAATACGCGAATGCAACTATTTTATGGAAACCCTGCCGTCATATGCAAGTAATTACAACACAGCACAGGTTAACAGCTGGTTGGGCGAAGCAAAATTTATCCGCGCGATGACTTATTTTGCATTAGTTAAACGTTATGGCGGTGTACCATTGGTTGACAAAGTGTTAACCAAACCAGGCGAAACGATTGATGAGATCGTTGCTGAAATAGACAAGTTTAAAATACCCCGTTCATCAGAGCAATCTATTTACGATTTCATAGCTACCGATCTTGACGATGCCTACACTAAATTGCCTGATATATCAGGCACTAAAAAAGGCCGGGTAACCAAATGGGCCGCGATGGCATTTAAATCACGTATAATGCTGTATGCAGCTTCTATAGCCAAATACAATACTATTAGCCTGGCATCCGGCGGTGTACAACTTTGCGGTATCCCTGTGGCAAAAGCTAATGATTACTATAAGGCTTCGTTTGACGCGGCTGCGCTGGTAATTGGTAAATACCAATTATACAAGCAAAGCTGGTCGCCAACAGATAAAGCTGCCCAGGCAACCAACTACTCGGCGATATTTCTTGATCCTGGAAGCACCGAAAACATTTTTGTGCGCCAATATCATTATCCGGAAGCAGCACATTGGTTTGACGTAGAGAATATTCCACGCCAATTATGGAATGGTGTTGAGTCTGCCGAAACAAACCCGACATTAGATTTTGTGGAGAAGTTTGAAGGTCTACCAACAAACGGGAATGGCACTTTCCAAACGGTTGATGCCGGTGGGAAGTATATCACCTATAACAATGCGGGCGATCCGTTTGTTAACGCTGAACCGCGCCTTAAAGCTATTGTATTATTTCCGGGCGACATTTTCAAAAACCAGGTAATTGATATCCGCCGTGCCATTTACACCGGCCCTACAGCAGGTGGTATCAGCAGGTTAACCGTCGCAGGAGCCAAAGGTGTTTATCCTGCAACCAACCTTGTACAATCGGCTGATTTTAGTACAGCGGATTATACGCTTCCTAATGGTTCTAAACTGAAACCTGGAGGTATGAGTGGTTACTTTACCGGTGGTTCGGGCGCTCCGGGATCCATTTCGGGCTTTACCATCCGCAAGTATCTTGATCCGAATAAGCCAACTGCTGATCTGGCTACTAACCGTTCTGACCAGGCATGGATAGAAATGCGTTATGCCGAAGTGTTACTTAACCAGGCCGAGGCTGCTTATGAGTTGTTTGTTGCAGGTCAGGGTACAACCTACCAAACCACAGCCCTTACTAATTTAAACCTGATCCAGGAACGTGCAGGCGCAACACAAACAACGCTGGCCAATTTAACAAGTATCGACGTAATCCGTAAAGAGAGAAGAAAAGAGTTGGCTTTTGAGAACAAAACCTGGTGGGATTTAAAGAGGTGGCGCATACTTGATAAAGAGCAAAACAACACCGTTTTCCGCGCATTGTGGGGCTTTTACGTTGCACAGTCTAACCAGGTGTTTTACGACGACCATTTCGACGAACGCAATACTACCTATACCTTCGATCCGAAGTGGTATTATGAAGCTATTCCAGCGGCTGTCATTGCAAAAAGTCCTAATGTAGTTCCAAACCTTAGTAATTAATATTAACGACCATGAAAAGTATAATTTATAGCGTAGCATTGGGTCTGGCAATTATTACGGCCAGCTCATGCAAAAAATTTGACAACTATGATGGGCCTGATCAAACGCTTCAGGGCCGTATAATTGACATTAACAACGGCCAACCCATGCAAAGCGATCTATCGGGCGATGCCGGCGGCTCGGCAGGTACCCGTATTAAATTGCTGGAAACCAGCTGGAGTTCTAACCCTACTCCGCTTTACCTGGCTACCAAAATTGATGGCACTTATATTAACACTAAAGTATTTGCGGCAACCTATAATATATCTGCCGAAGGTGCTTTTGTACCATTAGTACAAACAGGTGCTACCCCGGTTGATAACAGTAAAAATGTAGTGGTTAAAGGCGGAACAACAACTGTTGATTTTACAGTAGAGCCTTTATTGGAAGTAGAATGGGTTGGCGAACCTGTTTTAAACGCCAATGGCACAATAACTGCCCAGGCTAAAATAACCCGCGGTACCACTAAAACAGCATTCCAGGGTAATGTTACCGATCTGTGGTTGTATACATCACCAACACCGTATGTTGGCAGCGTTGCTGCCAGCTATGATAACCGTTTTGCCGGCCACATTACTTACACAGGCACAAACGGTACTGCTTTACTTGGCACTACAATTTCCATTACTACCCTATTAACTAACGGCGCGTTGCCTAAAAAAGACTGGTATATCCGCCTTGCTGCCCGCACAGATTATGGCAGTAAACTATATAACTTCAGCCCAGTAAAAATGGTTGCAGTAAAATAATTATCGGTTAGTTTTTTTATTAGGACAGCCTCCCGTTCGGGAGGCTGTTTTTGTTTAAACATATTCTGTTTTCTTTCCGGGCCATATATTACAGGCCTTTTGTCATCAAAAAAATACTTATAAGTCATTTTTCGTTCGGATAATGACTTATAAGTCAGCGGGTAGTATTGACGTAGTTGCTAATCTGTTTACATTAGCTTATCAATTACCTAACAGCCTGTCTCAATGAGTATCAACCGTTTTTTGCAGGTACTTTATACCCGCGTAAAAGTTTTGAGTACTGTACCTGTCAAAATCATATTGACGGGTACAGTATTGTTCTTATTTGCTTTTGCACCGGGCGATAATGACCCATTAGTCAGGATCGTATCTGTTTTACAAAAATGGACGGACACCATCCCGCAGGAAAAAGTTTACTTACAAACCGATAAACCCTACTATGCTTTAGGCGATACCATTTGGTTTAAAGGCTACGTAACGGTAGGCAGCAGGCACCAACTTTCAGCTTTAAGCGGGGCATTGTACGTTGAGCTCATCACCGAAAAAGATTCCATTATTAAATCGCTAAAACTACCCGTAACATCAGGTATGGTTATGGGCGATTTTACTTTGGGCGATGATTTTAAAGAAGGCAGCTACCGTATCCGTGCCTATACCCAATGGATGCGCAATGCCGGCGAGGAATACTTTTTTGACAGGACTTTCACCGTAGGTAACCTGGTAAGCTACAACATAATTGCCAGAGCCGATTATCAATATAAAGACATCAACGGCAAACAGGTGTTAACCGCCACACTTAACTACGTCAATGACGAAGGCAAACCCATTACCAATAAAAGTATAGACTACCAGATCTTCATTAACAAAAAGGCAGCGTGGACGGGCACTGCCAAAACGGACGGCGTGGGCAGCATATCTGTCAAGATCCCAAATGACGCCAATGCCGACCTTAGCGGCGCTTATATCCATACCTCGCAAAATGGCACCGATAAATACCCTGTTATCCGCGATCTGCCTATTAAAGCAAGCCTGTCGCAAAGCGACGTACAGTTCTTCCCGGAGAGCGGGACTTTAGTTAACGGCATAAACTCGCGCGTGGCTTTTAAAGCTGTAGGCGTCGATGGGTTAGGTATAGCGTTGAAAGGTAAAATTGTAGACGAGACAGGCAATACTGTTGTACCGATAGAGACCTTACATGCCGGCATGGGCAGCTTTTTGCTGATGCCGGTAGCCGGCAAAACCTATACTGCTAATATCAGCTTTGCCGATGGAACTGCTAAAACCATTGCCCTCCCTAAAGCAATAGATGAAGGCTATGTTTTAAGTGTTTATCAGCCTAACAAAGATAGCGTACTGGTTAGGATCAAAGCAGCGCCGGTACGTGCGCAAAACGTAAATTTCATCGTCCACTCGAGCGGCGAAACCATATTTTCAACACCCGTAAAGGTCACTAATACAGTAACGTCAGTTTGGTTAGAGAAAAAGTCCTTCCCTACCGGGATAGCACAGTTTACGCTGTTTAATGCTGACGGCGAACCCTTGAACGAACGGATAGCATTCATCCGCAGTGACGACCAGATGTTGCTAAACCTTAAAACTGCCAAAACCGAATACAAGAGCAAAGAGCATATACAGATAGACCTGGATGCAACAGATAGTAAAGGTAAGGCGGTGCCCGGCAATTTTTCTGTAACAGTTATCGACGAAAGCAAAGTGCCCATTGAGGAAAGTGCCGAGAGTACTATATTGTCACATATCCTGCTAACATCCGACCTGAAAGGTTATGTAGAAAAACCAAACTACTATTTCATCAAAGAAACCGACGAGGTTAACAGGGCCCTTGATAACCTGATGCTTACCCAGGGCTATCGCCGTTTTACGTGGAAGAACCTTGAAAATACGGTAAACGCAAAACCCGCTTTTGAGGTGGAGGGGTTGGGTTTTAAAGTGTCTGGATTGGTTACCACGTTGGGTAATAAACCCGTGCCAAATGCCAACGTTATGTTAATGTCGGTTAAAGCCGGGGTAATGAAAGGCGCCACCAGCAATGCCAACGGCCGTTTTAGGTTTGACGGTATCTTTTTAACCGATAGTGTAAAGTTTGCGGTACAGGCGCGGACAGCTAAAAATAGCGATAAGGTTAAAATAGTGCTGGATAGTATCCCTAAAATTAAACCGGGCCATAACAAAAATTTCGCCGATGTAAGCACCAATATATCCGCCACTCTTAAGGCATATATAGAAAGCGGTAAAAAGGAGGATGATATTTATGAACGCACCGGGCAGTTAGATAAGGTGCACCGGTTACGGGAAGTAAGAATACGAGCCAAAAAACCGGAGGTACAGTTATATGCTACTCAAGGCGGATTAAAGATACCTAAAGGGCATGAAGACCAGGAAATAATTATGAAGGATGCAGAAAACGCGGCAAATCTAAGTACTTATCTGGCGGGTGTATTAAAAGCTGCAATTTTCAAAACATATGGCATTGTCCCTATGTACCCTTATTTATTCGACCCGGATGCTCACGGATATGTTCCTGCAGAAATCATTCTAAATGGCCGGCAACTTGGTGGTGATGAAGCAGCAGGTGTTTTTGACAATACTACTGTTGACATAGCAGACATTGTAAAAATAGATATTGTAAGAACAAATCTGGCTTTAAAAAGCATGTTAAATGGCCATGCGGCTTTATTAATATATACCCGGCCGGGCGGGATAAGGCATTTTTATAACCCAGGCATGGCCAACATAAACCCAAAAGGTTTTAACAAAGCTCGCGAGTTCTATTCACCAAGATATGACAGGCCCGGCAATGCAGATAAGCTGCCCGACCTACGTACAACTGTTTACTGGAACCCATATTTAAAAACCGATGCTAACGGTAAAACATCATTTAACTTTTTTAATGCTGATGGCCCGGGTACTTATAAAGTTATTGTTGAAGGCATAAATGCCGCCGGCGAATTAGGCAGGCAGGTATTACGCTATACCGTCAACGGTGAACCGACAGACGCTGCAAATTTTGCCTTGCCTTCGGCAGATAAAAACCTGGCGCAAATAACCGCCCCATTAGATAGCTTTAACCGCCGCTTACCTGTTGAGAAGGTATACCTGCATACTGATAAACCTTATTACAATATTGGCGACACCCTATGGTTTAAAAGCTATTTGTTAGACAAGGTTAACCTTACCGGCTCCAAACTAAGCGGACTGCTTTATGTAGAGCTGGATAATGACAGCTCAGAAATGGTGCGCCGCATTAGCATCCCAATTAAAGACGGCTTGGGTTGGGGACAAATCCCTCTGACTAAGGCAATATTCCGCGAAGGCGGTTACACGCTGCGTGCCTATACCAACTGGATACAAAACTTTGGCGAAGATTATGTTTTTAGTCAGCGTTTTTATTTAGGTGTGCCGGCAGAGGATGCCTGGCTGGTAAAATCGGCTGCTACAATAACCCGTGTAGCCGATAATGATCAGTTGCAGGTAGAACTGAAGTTAAACAGATCGGACAATATCGCCTCACCCGTCGCTTTCCGAAAAGTAGAAGTCAAAATCTATGATCAATCGCATTACCTGTATAGCGAAGAGCTTGAAACCGGCCTTGACGGCAGCCTTAAGTTTGGGCATGCACTAAAAGCCAAAGCCGATGGCCGGCTAATACGGGTACAGATCCGCAGCCTTGATAAACGGGACGGTGATAAATTAGTACAGGTACCACTTAACATTAAACGCAACCAAAATATCGATGTGCAGTTTTTGCCCGAAGGCGGCAATTTGGTTAACGGGTTAAAATCGGTAATCGGGTTTAAAGCCATTGGTGAAGATGGCAAGGGCACAGCTGTATTGGGCAGTATATTTGATGGCAAAGGCAACGAGGTTGTGTCCTTCACCACTTTGCATAACGGCATGGGTTCATTCGAATTTTTACCCATAGCCGGCGAAGTTTACACCGCCAAATTAACCCAGCCGGTTGCTAAAAGTTTCGAGCTGCCTAAAATACAACTGGCAGGCACGCTGATGCATATTACCAACCCGGATAGACAGGATGAGTTGAAAATAACCCTCTGCGCTACAGCAAACGTTTCAACTACAGACAGCGCCTGTTATTTAATCGGCACGTCAAGGGGTGTTATTTATTACTCGCAAAAGGTAGAATTGAACCAACCGGAAATAACGGTTTCTAAAAAATTATTCCCTTCGGGGATAGCGCGTTTCATCTTATTTAAAGGCAAAAGGCCGCTTAATCAGCGAATAGTTTTTATTGACAATAACGATCAGCTTAAAATCAACGTAATACCTAATAAAAAAGCTTATTTAAAGAGGGATAGCGTGGGGCTTGAAATACAAGTAAAAGACAAAAGTGGCATACCGGTACGAGGCAGTTTTTCGCTTGCCGTAACTGATGATTCGCAGGTTAGGGCTGATAGCGTCGGCGACAATAGCATGGCGGCAAATTTGCTCCTAAACGCCGACCTGCGGGGCCATATCGAGTCGCCGGGTTATTATATCAATCGTACCGACAAACAGGCTTGGCAAGCTCTGGATAACCTTATGCTTACCCAGGGCTGGACGGGGTACGATTGGGAAGATGTATTTACTATCGCAAAGCCAATAAAGTTTGAGGCCGAAAAAGAATTTAAGGTGACAGGAAGGGTGACCACGCTGACCAACAAGCCAGTAGCACAAGGGTTCTCAGTACTGATATCATCGCAAAAACCACAATTCCTCAAAACAGTGTTTACCGACGAAAAAGGGCGATATACGTTTAAAAATTTACCTGCGATTGATAGCGGTTCGTTTTTCTTACAGGCCAAAAACGCCAAGGGTAAAAACCTGACCTTTGGCAATGTAAGTATTGATAAATTTGTGCCCCCCCTCGTTCCTGAAACGTTGAAGAACCCGGTACTGCCATGGTATGTAAATCCAGACAGCGTCCAGGTAAACTATGTTAAACGCAAAGCCGAACAAGCCAATGACGCCAATCTTAAATTAACCGGCATCCAGCTTAAAGAGGTAAAAATAAAGAGTAAAAAAATAATTCCCGGCTCTTTTAACCGTAACGGAACCCGCGGCGCCGACCTCGCATTTGATAAAGAGGACATCAAAGAATCGGGCGTGCAAAACCTGTATCAACTCATCAAACAAAAGCTGCCGGGTTTAAAAGTTATTTACCAGGAAGGGTTTCCAACCCTAAGGTTAAACAATTTCATGGTAGTAATTGAAATTGATGGTGCCGGCTTACCGATAAGGATGGACATCCCTTTTACAACAGAGCAATTAGTAGATGAGCTGAGTAGTTTTTCAATAACATCTTACGTAGGTATGGAAGTTATGTATAACAGACAATATACGTACAGGTATGGCAAACCACCCGTTGCTCTAAAAAAATGGACCGGTGACGAAATTACGAACTCCCAATTGCTGTTTCAGGAGCTTGCGGGCATTCCAAATGTTCCGCCACCACCGGTTGATCCATTTTATGAATCAGGCTATAAACCCGCCTACCTGGAAAGGCGCGTAAATATATTAACAAATGCAACACGCGAAATTGCAGTGATAACCATTACTACAGCAAACCACCTGGGGTATTTTAGAAATGAAAGCCCGAGTACGGTAACCTATCGCCCATTACCCATAATGCACCCGCAGCAATTTTACAGCCCCAAATATAACACAGCACCGGGTGCCGTTATCGTACCAGATTACCGTGCAACACTTTATTGGGAACCAAATATCGTAACCGACCAAAATGGCAAAGCAAAGGTGTATTTTTATACATCGGATATTAATGGTAAATACACAATTAAGGTTGCAGGCGTTGATATAGCAGGCGCTATTGGTGATGGCACCTTTAAAATAAAAAATAATTACAACGGCAATGAAATTAAATAGGATCTATACCGGCATTGGGTTATGCTGTTCGCTTTTATTGGTTTGGGCCTTTGTGCCAAAAGCCGACGAACCATTGGATAAAATAGTTGCGTCGTTACAAAAGTGGGCCGATACGCATCCGCAGGAAAAGATCTACCTGCATACCGATAAGCCGTATTACCTTGTTGGCGATACCATTTGGTTCAAGGCCTATTTAACCACCGGCAGCAAGCACCAGCTCTCGGCCATAAGCGGGGCCGTGTATGTCGATCTGATAAACGAGGGCGACTCGATAGCCAAAGAATTAAAGCTGCCTGTAACATCGGGCATGGCCGTGGGTAATTTTGTTTTAAGCGATAGCCTGGTCCGCGAAGGAAATTACCGTATCCGTGCCTATACCACCTGGATGCGCAACGCAGGCCCCGAGTATTTTTACGACCGTACATTCACCATCGGCAACTCAATTTCAAATACAGTTTTTGCCAAAATAGATTACATCTACGCTAAAGAGGGCGCCAACACCAAAATACGTGCGCTGTTAAAATATACCGATGAGCGGGGCACGCCATTTGCCGACAAACAGGTACGTTACCAGCTTAAAGACGGGTACGAAGTACTAACCTTTGGCAGCGGCAAAACCAATGCCGCCGGCGAAATCACCGTGAACTTGCCTAACGCCAAACCCGGCCTGTTAAGCAAAACCTACCTCATGACAAAGATCAGCCTTGCCGGCGAGGAAACCATAGCCAAAACCTTCCCCATTAAAACCGCCTCGCTGCAAACCGATGTGCAGTTTTTCCCGGAGAGCGGCAATTTGGTTAATGGCGTAAAAAGCAAGGTGGCTTTTAAAGCCAGCGGTACCAACGGTTTAGGCGTAGCCATTGGCGGCAGTGTAGTTGATAATACAGGAGCAGAAGTTGCCAAAATAGAAGTTAAGCACCTGGGCATGGGTTATTTTTATTTAACGCCCGAAGCCGGTAAAACCTACCAGGCAAAGGTTTCCTATCCCGATGGGGTTACCAATACTGTAGACCTGCCCGCGACTTCAGACAACGGCTATGTATTGTCGGTGGCACATGTTGTTAATAAAGATTCGGTATTGGTGCAAGTACACGCGGGTACAGCTTCTTTAAGAGGCGGTGCGCGTACGTTAAGTTTAGTTGGACAGTTGGGCGGTAAAGTTTATTTTTCGGCAAATGTGCCGGTAAATAAGCCCACCACTTCGTTGTACTTTCAAACTACAGGTGTCCTTACCGGCATTTTACAGTTTACCCTGTTCTCCCCTGCCGGCGATCCGTTAAATGAGCGAATAACCTTTATAGAAAGCAAGGATAACATCGACCTAAAAATTACCAGCAGCAAACAAATATATAACCGTCGCGAAAAGGTAGATCTTAATATCGACGCCAAGGATGGTAACGGCAGGCCGGTGGGCGGCAACTTCTCGGTATCGGTAATGAGCGAAACTGCTGTACCATCGGATGAGACTAAGGAGAACAGTATTTTTTCGCAATTACTATTAAGCGCTGATATAAAAGGCTATATAGAGAAGCCCAATTACTACTTTTTTAATCCCAATAATGAAACCCGCGCCAATTTGGATATTTTAATGCTTACCCAAGGCTACCGGAGATTTATTTGGAAGGACGTTATTGCCAACCCAACCACGCCCGTTGCCTATAAGCCCGAGAAGTTGGTTAACGATATATCGGGTACATTAATGGGTTACAATAAAAAACCGATTGCAGGCGGCAAGGTTATCCTCATAAATAATAAGCTGGGTTTCACGCGCGATACGGTTACAGATGCCGATGGCCGTTTTAAATTTGGAAACCTGTTAATAACCAATGGTGTTGATTTCACCATCCAGGGTACCACAGCCAAAAACGGCAAACATTTAAAAACTTTGGTAGATCAAATTAAAAAACCCAACATCATAGCAAATGCCAACATTGGCGATGTTAATGCCGATTTGCTGAGCCTTATAAAAGCTTCTGTCGATAATAACCTTAAGCAAGACATGGAGCTGGAAAAATATGGCATACAAAGCCAGCGGCAGTTACGCGAGGTTAGGATCCGCGCGGCAAAAAAACGCGGCTTTGACGGCGGCATTACCGAGAACCAGGCCGATGAAGTTTTCAGGCCCGATGCCCGGATGCCCTGCGCCACTTTAAAAGAATGTCTGGAAGAGATGTTTAAAAGCCGGGTTAGGTTTGACCAGCGGGAAAGTGAAGACTGCGGTTTGATATGGGTGCCAAGGATTGCCGGGGATAAAGATAATTGTATTGTAATGATTGATAAGGAAGTGATACTGGATCCTTGTGATTACCAAACGTTTATTTTGGATAGTACCGCCAACATCAATAAAGTATACATGGTGCATGAGAGTACGGCTCTTGAAATTATGGCTTTAGGCCCGGGTAACCTCAGCAAAATTGGTGGCAAGCCAAAGCCGGTTATTTCTATATTTACTAAAAATGGGGCGTGGCGCATGTCTGATGACCCGTCAATAGTATATTATACTCCTAAAGGGTACGATTATACTAAAGAGTTCTATACGCCTAAATATGATAACGCCAAAAACCAGCCCCAGGCCGCCGACCTGCGCAGCACCGTTTACTGGAACCCGCGGATATTAACGCGCACCATTGGCCAGGCCAAAGTAAGCTATTTTAACAGCGACCAAACCGGCACCTACCGGGTTACCATAGAAGGCATTAACGCCGATGGCCAATTGGCAAGGCAGGTATATCGCTACCGGGTCCAATAATCCTGCTCCCCCGCGCGTCATTGCGAGGAACGAAGCAATCTCTACGGCGGACAGTCGTTGTCCGCGATCTTGTTTGGCGTTAGCCAGCACGATCATTGGAAGGCGTTGATTAGCAAATGAAGAGATTGCTTCGTTCCTCGCAATGACGTGATGGAATAAGAAAGGCCTGCCGATAAATCGGCAGGCCTTTATATTGTTGCACAGGACGATTGGATTTATTTCAATATCCCATCAATCAAATCCAATTCCTCTTTACTGAATTTGGTGTTCTCCAGGCATTTTAACGAGTCTAACAACTGCTCGGGTTTGCTGGCGCCTACCAGTACCGATGTGATGCGATCGTCCTTTAAGATCCATGACAGGGCCATGTGCGCCAGTTTCTGGCCGCGCTGTTTGGCAATGTCGTTTAGCTTTTTGATCTTCTCTATTTTATCAGGTGTGATGCTATCTTCGGTAAGCGAATCGCCAACTTTAAGGGCTCTTGAATCTGCCGGGATACCCTTCAAATATTTATCGGTCAATAAGCCCTGCGCCAATGGCGAGAACGGGATACAGCCTACGCCCTCTTCTTCCAGCACATCCAGTAAACCACCCTCAACCCAACGCTCGAACATGGAGTATTTAGGCTGATGGATAATAATAGGCGTACCCATTTGTTTCAACATCTGGATGGCCTGCTTAGCTTCAGGTGCTTTATAGTTGGAAATGCCCACATATAAAGCCTTACCCTGGCGAACGATGAGGTCCAGCGCTGCCATAGTTTCTTCAAGCGGAGTTTCCGGATCAGGGCGGTGGTGGTAGAAAATATCAACATAATCCAGCTTCATGCGCTTAAGGCTTTGGTCGAGGCTTGATACCAGGTATTTTTTGGTACCCCAATCGCCATAAGGGCCGTCCCACATGGTATAACCGGCTTTTGATGATATGATCAGTTCGTCACGGTGGTCCCTGAAATCGGTATGCAATATCCGGCCAAAATTCTCCTCAGCAGATCCCGGAGGCGGACCGTAGTTGTTAGCAAGGTCGATGTGTGTTACACCGTTATCAAACGCGGTTTTAAGGATGTTGCGACAGTTTTCCATCTGGTCGTAATACCCAAAGTTATGCCATAGGCCCAATGACACAGCAGGCAGCTTTAAGCCGCTTTTACCGCTGCGTTTATAAGGCATTGAATTGTATCTTTCTGGTGATGGTTGGTAAGACATTGTATAAGTTATTGTGATGAATAAAAACAGGGCGCTAATTTAATAATTAGCTCAAAAAGATATGTCATCTCGAACGTAGTGAGAGATCCATACACGCGATAGTTTTCTCGTGTATAGATCTCTCCTCGTTCCTCGTCGAGATGACAAGCGGAGTATTAACCCGGATTAGCCTTCTTAAAATAATTACTAAAAAACAGCAAGTGATACTGGATTGAGTTGGCCCAATACTGCGACGTATGCGCGCCGGGACGTGCCGTAAAATCGTGCGGAATATTACGCTCAGCCATTTTATCGTGCAGTATGCAGTTTACCTTGTAAAAGAAATCATCCACCCCGCAATCAAACGTAATGGCTAAGCTGTTTGGCTTGATCAGGTACAACATATTGGTTACTGCTGTTTTCTCCCAAAGTTCGGGGTTATCGGCATATTCGCCCAAACGTTTTGACATATCCCAGTTATTAGGGAACGGACGGATATCAACCCCACCGCTCATGCTTCCCACCGCGCCAAACAGATCCTGGTGACGGATAGCCAGGTACATAGCACCCTGCCCACCCATGCTTAGCCCTGAAATTGCACGGCCGGTTTTGTTTTTTATCGTCTTATAGTTTTTGTCGATATAGCCTATCAGCTCTTTAGTTATATACGTTTCGTATTGAAATTTGGGGTCCTTGGGGCTATCCCAATACCAGCTGGTAACGCCGCCATCGGCACAAACTATCATCAGGTGATAATAATCAGCCAGGTCAGCAATGCCTTTGTTTATACCGTAATACGCCTTGTAGTTACCACCTGCGCCATGCAATAAATAAACTACCGGGCAGGGCTTGCCTGTTTCGTAATCGGCGGGAGTAATAACCACGGCTTTTATTGTCTTCTTCATGACATCGCTGTAGGTATTAACCGTATCAACTTTTGCTGCTTTGGTAAGGGTTGCTGTAAAAGCAAAACAAGCTATCAGCAATAAATATTTCTTCATTGTTTAGTATTAATTAACAGGTTTAAAAGTAATGGCGCGCAGGTTAATATACTGCCAGCCTTCGGGCACGCCGGTAATGGTAATGGTGTTTACACCGGCTTTGGTAATTTTAATTTCGCCCAGGCTGTTTTTAACATAGCGGGTGCCGCTGCCGGTTCCTTTTATCGGGGCCTTAACAGTTTGGTCGCCAATGGTGATGCTGATAACATTGTTATCGCCCGGTGCAGATGCAGGCGCTTCCATGGTATACGTACCTGTTTTAGTGATGTTGATCTTCCATGAAGCTGATGATTTAGCGTCGGTCCAATAGCCTAAGTTTGGTGTACGTGCGCCTTCTGATTGGATGCCGCCTTTTACATCAGCATCAAACGGGCTCAATACAAATGACCCATCAGCTTCTGCCGAAGGTACAACCACGGTTACTTGTGGCGCGCCTTTTATTACCACCTTTATAACGGTCGAGTTGGCATCTAAAGCCGCGGTTGGTACTGTGATAGTCGAACCATCTACAGTTTTCTTGGTTTTTAAAGCAGAACCGTTAGCCAATAATTTAGCCGACACGATCTGGTTCTGTAAACCCGGGATATTCAGCTCGCCGTTAGTTGGCCAATCAAATACATGGAAGTAAAGTGTGGTATTACCGCCTGCCGTAGCACCGGTAGTACACCTGCCCCAGGGCAGCTTGCGGAACGGGCTTGCGGTGGTGCCGTAAATAGCTTCGCCATTTACTTTCATCCACGCGCCCATATCGCTCAAGATCCCCATGATAGGCTCAGGGAACTTACCATTTGATTGCGGGCCGACGTTCAATAAATAGTTACCGCCTTTTGAAGCGATATCAACCAGGTTACGAATTAATGTTTGGCTCGATTTCCAATGACTGTCATAAGTTTTAAAACCCCAGGTATCATTCATGGTCATACAAGCTTCCCAATAGCGGCCCGGTATGCCCGTTGCCGGGATGTATTGCTCGGGAGTTTCCAGGTCGCCCTGTACGCCGCCGCCTAAACGGTTATTGGTAATGATGTTTGGATATTTATCCAACAGCGGTGTGATCTTAGCCGCACGCTCTTTGGTCATATCGGTTGGTACGTCCCACCATAGTTCGGCAACATCACCATAATTGGTTAAAATTTCTTTTACCTGCGGGATAGCCACCTTGTCTAAATATTCATCAAAGCTGCCGTCCTGCTTTTTATCCCAGTGGCCACCAGCGGCAGCACCCCCGGGGTTGTTCCAGTCGTTTGCTTGCGAATAATAAAAGCCCAGCTTCATGCCATATTTGCGGCAGGCATCGGCCAGCATTTTTATAACGTCTTTACCGTATGGCGTACGTTTAACTATATTCCAGTCGCTTGCTTTCGAGTCGAACATGGCAAAACCGTCATGGTGCTTGGTGGTGATAACTATGTATTTAACACCGGCAGCCTTAGCGGTACGAACCCATAACTCAGGGTCATACTCTGTAGGGTTAAAACTTTTAGCATAGTCCTGATAGGTATCCACGGGAATTTTTGCATCGTGCATTATCCACTCGCCTAAACCGGGGATCTTCTTATCATTATAAACTCCCGCCGGTACGCTGTACACACCCCAGTGAATAAACATCCCGAAACGTGCCTTGCTCCACCATGCCATGCGTGATGTTTCAACAACAGCATGTTGTTTGGCAACTGCCTTTTTAGGTGTCTTGTCCTTAGGTACATCGGCATTAGTGATGCCGGCATTTAAAATAAAAGCAGCGGCTATGAGGCCACTGCTTAAACCATAATATTTTTTCATCTATTCGGTCAATTTTGTAAATATTGGTAGTTATCTGGTAGCTAATTAAACTTTAGGCGCCCATCCCGGTTCGTAGGTACGGCTCCACAGTTTTTGTGCTTCCGCATCATTAAGGATATGTGCATTTTTAGGGTCCAAATGCAAGTCGCGGCCAACGCGCCATGATATGTTACCTAATTGCATAGCAACAACGCTCTTATAGCCTAATTCCACATCGCAGTTAGGCGCTTTGTTATCGCGGATACTTTCCAAAAAGTTACCAACGTGCTGCGCGTCCATACCTAAACTTGGGCTGGCGGTGTTACGGCCCTGGATGCCTGCATCCTCTACCGGGCCACCTTTTTTAATGGTTTTAATCAGTTTACCCGCCTGATCATAAATTGTATAATCTTCACCATCGGTGTTCATGCTGCCGTTATCGCCGTAAAATATTACGCCACGCTCGGCACCCTCTATCTTCATACCGTTCGAGCTGCGGTTCTCCCACATTAGCGATACGCGGCCCGGGTACTCTAAAGTTACAATCTGTGTATCAGGCGTTTCCCACTCGTCCTGGAACTGGTAACGGCCACCTATTGATGACACACGGGTAGGCAGATCAACACCCAACCCCCAACGCGCCAGATCCACTTCGTGCGTACCATTATTTAAGGCTTCACCTGTACCATAATGCCACTTCCAGTGCCAGTTATAATGGATCAATCCATCCAGGTAAGGTTTGCGTGGTGCAGGGCCTTGCCATAATTCATAATCTAACCAACTTGGAACAGCTGCCGGCTTATAAAAATTTGATTTACGGTTATTGGTATACCAGGCTTTTGCAAAATACACGCGGCCAATAATGCCGTCATGCAGTTCTTTAACCGCCTGTATAGCCAATGGCGACGAGCGGCGCTGCGCACCCATTTGTACTATACGTTTGTATTTACGAGCTGCGGCTACGGCCATTTCGCCTTCGTGCGGGTTATGGCTAAGCGGCTTTTCAACATAAACGTGCTTGCCTGCCTGGCAACCCATTATAGCCATTGGCGCGTGCCAGTGATCAGGGGTTGCTATGTATATAGCATCAAGATCTTTATCTGCCATCACCTTGCGTACGTCGCCCTCGCCTTTAGGGGCGTCGCCTTTGCTGGCTGCAGCAACTTTTTTCTGGGTGATAGGTATAGTGCGCGAATCCACATCGCAAACAGTATGTACTAAACAGTTTTGCGCTTTGGCAAACGTGGTACACATACTGCCGCCACGGCCATTTAGCCCTATAATTGCTACGTGGATCCGATCATTAGCGCCTATTATACGGTTGTAGCTTTTAGCTGTAAAGCCAAAAGTACGGCTGCCTAAAGCAAGGCCGCCGGTTGTTATAGCCACCTTTTTAATAAAGTCTCTTCTTTTTTCCATGGGTGTTGGAATAATTGGTTTGTTTTTAATTTAGTTTGGGTAACTAAGTTACAATTATTTCAACATGATGGTTAAAAATTGATTAGGTGATTTGTAATAATTTGGATATGGTTTGCGTAGTGATTAGAGATTGTGTCCCGATAGCTATCGGGAAGAGGTTAGTTTTGAAACGATAAGATTACCTAACTAATCTCTGCTTACAATTTAACATTTATTAACGCAAGTCAACATACGTTTAACATTTCTTTAGGCGTTAAACTATTTTTACTGCCAATTTATATCATCAAACTAAACACTATGAAAACCAACACACCAAAACTATTTATCATCACTTTAACGGCTTTAGCTTTATTTGTTTGCAGCAATGCAAGCGCACAATCTGTAACTAAAAGCAATCTTCGCTTCGGCATAGGGGTTGATGGTTTGTTGCCGGTAGGTAATGCTACCAACACTTTAAATTTTGGATTAGGCATCACCCCGAGGTTACAATACGGCATATCTGATAAAGTCGCATTAACGTTTACCAGCGGGATTTATCATTTTTTTCCAAAAACGGTTACTTATGCTGCAACCGGCAGCTACCCCGGTTTCACCGCCAAATACAAGTCAGATATCATCCCGGTTAAAGTAGGCGCCAAGTTCTTTGTTGGCTCAAATTTTTATTTAGGCGCAGAATTTGGCGCAGGGTTTGAAGTTGCCGACGGTGGCGGGCCTGTCCACTTTATCGCCTCGCCGTCTATCGGTTATGCTACTAAAAAATGGGATATCGGCGCCCGTTATGAAAATCTGGGCAGTAATAGCTATAGCGACGGCGTAATAGGCTTGCGTGTAGCTTATGGCTTTGGGTTATAATATTTTGTTGATCTTAGAAAGGCTGGCTTAGGAGGTCGGCCTTTTTTGTTTCACAAAATAATCGGCCTTAATACTTTCTTAATATTAAAAGCCTAAATATGCACCGTTATAATTAATGCACCAATATGAAAATACTATTCGGCACCCTGCTCCTGCTATCATTACCCTTAATGCGCACCGATATCGGCGCGGAAAATACCCCCATCAATAAGATCCAGGTGATAGGGTCGCATAACAGTTATAAAAAGGCAATAGACCCGGGTTTGTTTAAGCTGATGCTGGCTAAAGATCCAAAATCGTATCGAATAGATTATGAGCATATCCCCCTGACCGACCAATTAGATATGGGCCTGCGTAACCTGGAGATTGATATTTATGGCGATAATAAAGGCGGCAAATACGCGCATCCAAAAGGACTTGATTACGCCCCAAACCAACCCGCGTTTGATGAGAAAGGTGAAATGAAAGAGCCCGGCTTTAAGGTGTTCCATATGGTTGACTACGATTACCGCAGCCAGTGCCCTACCTTTAAAGATTGCCTTACCCAGCTTAAAAACTGGAGCGAGGCGCACCCGGGCCATAACCCGGTGTTCATCACTTTAGAGGCTAAGGACGATCCCAACAGTAAAGCCGCCAACGTACCCGAAACATTTACCCCTGCAATGTTTGACGAGCTGGACAATAACCTGCTTAAATACCTCGGCAAAAAACATTTGCTAATACCCGATGATGTACGCGGCAAAGCCGAAACGCTGGAAAGCGCCATACTAACCAAGGGCTGGCCCACTTTAAAACAGGCACGTGGTAAGTTTATCTTTTTGCTGGACGACCAGAAAGGTAAACGTAATATGTACATGGCCGGTCACCCATCGTTAAAGGGGCGCGTACTGTTTGCCAATGCCGATCCGGGCACGCCCGAAGCCGCAATGCTGATTCGCAACAACTCAAAAAGCCCGCAAATACCTGAGTTAATTAAGAAAGGCTACATTATCCGCACCCGTGCCGATAGCGATACAGAACAGGCCCGTACTAACGACAGATCGTATTTTGAAGCCGCCTGCAACTCGGGTGCGCAGATCATCACTACCGATTATTACCTGAAAAGTTCGCACTTTAAATCAGACTATGTGGTGTTTTTTGATGGGGATGACAAGTATTTTAGGTTGAACCCTTTGATTGGAGGTGGTAAATAAACCCGATTGTCAAGGTACCGGCTATGTTAGTACCAGTTTCATATTATAATAAATCCTGTTATATTAGACATTGAAAAGCCATGCTTTGCCATTAAAAAATTAAACAACCTAATTACAATCAACATGAACAAGACAACAATCAACGTTATTTACTGGATCACAACCGTACTGATATTGGCTATGATGCTTTTTTCGGCAGCTTCAAGTTTTATGGACAACCCCGAAGGCGCAAAAATGATGGCAGCTATAGGATACAGGCCTTATGTATTACACCTTTTAGCGGTAGCCAAAGTATTGGGCGTAATAGCTATCCTTACACCGGGCTTTCCGCGACTAAAGGAATGGGCCTATGCGGGCTTTACATTTGATTTAATAGGTGCAAGCTACTCTTTTTATGCTTCGGGCTTTGCTTTTAAAGACTGGGCATTTATGGTGATATTACTTGCTGTATTGGCATGCTCTTATATTTTCTACCATAAACGATTAGCGTTAAAAGGTACTGCGGCAGCAGCATAATAAGTGTATTACTCAACGTTAGTCCGGATCTGTGATCCTGGACTAACATTGTTGCGGATCTCCTGATCCGCGTGGGCATTGCGTATTGGGATTGCAAATCTCTATAAAGAAAAACTCTTGATTAAAAGCGTACGCTATCTGTACGTTTTTGATACAAATTAAAAATGATTAATTCAGTTATTTTATTGATAGTAAGTTACTTAATACACAGGCATGATGTTTAAGCATTAGGCATACATCATATTCCTAAATCATGATCAAAAACTTTTTTAAGACCGCCATACGCTCCCTTTTAAAAAACAAGGGGTTTACTGCCATTAACATCTTAGGGCTTGCCCTGGGTTTGGCAGCATGCCTGCTTATTGTGTTTTATGTGGTTGATGAGCTAAGTTACGACCGTTATAATAAAAACTCAAATCGCATCTATCGTGTAAACGAAGATCTGAAGCTGGGCGAAAATAAAGTGCAATATGCCGTTGCCATGGCGCCGCTTGCCCAAACCTTAAAGCGCGATTTCCCGGAAGTAGAGAATGCCGTTAGGCTAAAACCTACCGGCTTCCGCGTTAAAAAAGGCACCGAGACCATTGCAGAAAACAACGTTGTATTTGCCGACCCGGCAGTGTTTGATGTGTTTACCCTGCCCATGCTGTTTGGCAATAAAGCATCAGCCTTAACAGAACCTAATACTATTGTTATATCCGCATCGGCAGCACTTAAATATTTTAATAAGTTAAATGTAGTTGGCCAAACTTTAACGCTGGGCAATAACCAGGTATTGAAAATTACGGGGGTAATAAAAGATATGCCCAAACAATCACATTTTTATGCAGATTTTTTGGAATCGATGACAACCTTCGCCGAAAGCCATTCAAATGGATGGCTACAGAGTAATTTTAATACCTATGTTTTATTTCTGGAAGGTGCCGACTCTAAAAAACTCGAAGCGCAGTTCCCGGCTTTGCTAAGAAAATATAGCGGCGCCGAGATGCAGGGCGCAGTTGGGATGGATATTGACGCGTTTGAAAAAAGCGGCAGCTTCTTTAGGTTAAATCTTATCCCATTAACATCTATTCACCTACACTCAAACTTAACCGGCGAAATGAGCGCTAACAGTTCGGCGCAATATGTCTACATATTTTCGGCCATAGCGCTGTTTATATTGATCATAGCCTGTGTTAATTTCATGAACCTGTCTACCGCACGCTCTTCAAACCGGGCGCGCGAGGTTGGTGTACGTAAAGTATTAGGCTCACCACGCAAATATCTTATCGCCCAGTTTTTGGTCGAATCTATATTGGTTACACTGGCCGGCGCTATCATCGCATTAGCAATTGCCGGGTCATTACTGCCGGCTTTTAATAACCTTGCAGGCAAAAGCATAGCCATTAATGCCGATACATTGGCGTGGCTTATATCGGCATTGTTAGTTGGGGTTTTAGCTATCGGATGCCTTGCGGGGGCCTATCCCGCAATATTTTTATCAGGCTTTCAACCGGTTAGCGTGCTTAAAGGTAAGCTGTCTGCAGGTTTTAAAGGTAGCTGGCTACGCAGCTTTTTGGTGGTTTTCCAGTTTGCTGTATCCATCTTCCTGATTGTAGGTACCATGGTTATTTATAACCAGCTAAAATATATCCAAAGCCGCGACATTGGTTATAACCGTAACCAGGTATTGGTTATTCAAAACACTTATGAATTAGGCAAACAGGCCAAAATTTTTAAGCAGGAGGTTAAACAATTACCAGGCGTAGTAAATGCAACGCTCACGCAGTTTTTGCCAACCTCCGGGTCGCGTACCACCGATGCTTTATTTAAAGATCAATCAAAAGATCCTAAGAAAACAATATTCCCGCAGCTATGGGAGGTTGATCATGATTACGTAAAAACATTGGGCATGAAATTAACAGCCGGCCGCAGTTTTTCTGATCAGCTGCCTACAGATTCGGGGGCGATAATTATTAATGAGACCGCTGCTAAATTTTTAGGGTATGCCAACCCGTTAAACAAAATACTATACAGGGGTTATGATAAGTCTAAATTAAGGCCATTCAGGATAATAGGTGTGGTTAAAGATTTTAATTTTAGTTCGTTACGCGACAACGTTACCCCGGTAGTACTATTTTTGGGCAGAAATAACGGCAATTTAGGCATAAGGGTAAATACCGCCAACCTGCCTGTTTTGCTATCAACCATAGAAAACAAATGGAAGGCATTATCACCCGCGATAAAAATCAATTACTCGTTTATGGATGCCGATTTTGATGCCACCTACCGTACCGAACAGCGTATGGGGAAAATTTTTATCGTATTTACCTCGCTTGCCATCATTATAGCATGTTTGGGATTGTTCGGACTATCTGCCTACGCTGCCGAGCAACGAAACAAAGAAATAGGCATCCGTAAAGTATTAGGTGCCAGCGTATCAACCATAGTGCGTATGTTATCGTTAGATTTTATTAAGCTGGTATTTATCGCTATCGTAATTGCTACGCCTGTTGCCTGGTGGGCCATGCAAAAATGGCTGCAGGACTTTGCTTATCGCATAAACATACAGTGGTGGGTACTGGCTATAGCTGGACTGGCAGCAATATTTATCGCTTTTATAACTATAATTTTTCAATCGATAAAAGCAGCGATTGCCAACCCGGTAAATAGTTTGAAGAGTGAATAAAAATGTTTGCGTTAATCAGGATTTGTAATCCTGGATTAAACCGGGACTTTTTTATAATTTTAAACTAATATTTATCGTTATGAAAAAAATCTGCGTGCTGGTGCTTTGTCTATTTTCGTTAAAAACGCTGGCACAGCAAACCGACACTGTTTTTCTTGAAAAATTACTCGAATCGCACCCGGAATTATTCCAGGGGATCCTGAACCACCCGACGCATAACGAGGTACAGTTACTCTATACGCAAATCGATCGTGACGAACATAATATCCCACACTTTACATCGTACAGTTATCGCCTTAACCCCAAGCATTACTTTTACCCGGCCAGCACGGTGAAGTTGCCCACGCTTATATTTGCGCTGGAAAAACTGCACGAGCTGCATATTAAAGGCCTGACCACGGAAACCGTCATGCTTACCGATAGCAGCTTCCGCGATCAAACCCGCGTAACCAACGATACCAGTGCTAAAACCGGCCTGCCAAGCATTGGCAATTACGGCAAAAAGATATTACTTGTAAGTGATAATGACGCTTACAACCGGCTATACGAATTTGTGGGCCGCGAAGAACTAAATCAAAAACTACAAAAGTATGGTCTGAAAGATACCCGGATTGTGGGGCGCCTGGCCATTGGCGACGGTGATGACCGCGCCCGGCATACCAACCCGATACGTTTTTATAACAGCGGCAAACTGGTTTACACCAAACCCGAACTGGTGGATAACAATAACTATCCGGTTAACGTGGAGAACTTGTTACAGGGCAAAGGCTACTTAGACCGGAACGACAAACTGGTGATGAAACCTTTTGACTTTACCGACAAAAACGTTTACCCCCTGAGCGATCAGCAGGCAGTGCTGAAACGCTTGTTGTTCCCCGAAGCATTTCCTAAAAACGAGCGCTTTAACCTGACCCGTGAAGACTACCAATTTATCTATAAGTACATGAGCATGTACCCAACCGAAAGCGAAAAGCCCACTTATCACCGCCCTGAATATTTCCCGGCTTATTGCAAGTTTTTATTTTATGGCAGCGATAGCTCCGCCCTTGTCAACCCGGATATCAGGATCTTTAATAAAATTGGCGACTCGTACGGGTACGATATTGACAACGCCTACATTGTAAATTTCAAAACCAAAACCGAGTTTATGCTCTCGGCTGTCGTACAATCAAACGAGGATGGGATCTTAAACGATAACAAGTATGAGTACGCTACCGTTTGCCTGCCCTTTATGAAAAACATAGCACAGGTGCTTTATCAATATGAATTAAAACGCCCCCGAAAACATTTGCCCGATTTGCGTAAGTATAAGTTAAACTAACGTTGCTGTTCTCAACGTTAGTCCCGATAGTGATTTTTTGCCGCCAAATCGTATTTTCGCCCTGTGGCCAAAGCAAAACCCAAACGTAAGCCGGTGAAGAAAAAAGCAAGTGTTTCCTGGAAACTGGCTTTTACAGGCTTCCTGCTCATTATCCTGTCACCCTTTTATTACGGCTATGTGCTCAAAATATTCAGCGCCACCTGGCAATGGGTAGCGGACATAGGCGAATCACCCAATTACCGTACATACCATAGTTTCGGAATTAAGATCCCGGTTAAGTATAAGCTGCACGGCATCGATGTATCTTACGCGCAGGGAAAGATCAACTGGCCGCAGGTAAGAGCGATGCAGGAGGACAGCGTGCGGATCAGATTCGCTTTTATCAAAGCGACGGAAGGTTTGCTAAAGGTTGACCCATATTTCAAACGGAACTGGCGGGAGAGCGCGAAGGCGGGGATAATTTGCGGCGCATATCACTTTTTCCGACCTAAGAAGGATGGGTTGTGGCAGGCGCAATTCTTCCTGCAGAATGTGACGCTGGAAAAGGGCGATCTGCCTGCAGTAGTAGATATTGAGGTACTGGATGGTGTATCACCGGAGAAGATGCGAAGGGAACTGCGGACATATATCAGTAAAGTAGAAAAGTCAACCGGCAATAAACCGATCATTTACACCGGTATCAGTTTTTATAAAGATTATTTGGCAGGGCATTTTGATGGTTATCCCCTATGGATAGCACATTATTACCAGGAGGAGCTAAAATTAACCGGGGGCACCAACTGGTGGTTTTGGCAACATTCAGATATAGCCCGGGTTAACGGGATAAACCATGTGGTTGACTTTAACGCGTTTAAAGGAGATAGCTTAGATTTTCGGCGCTTATTGGTGCATTAATCTTGTTCGTCTGGATTAGTAATCCCGGACTTATTTATTGCGGAGTTCCTGATCCGCGTGGGCATTGTGTATGGGGATTGCAAATCCCCTATAAAGGTGGTCCGGATTATAAATCCGGACCAACGGGAATTATAAAATCCGGACCAACGGGAAGTAATAAGTGTGCATTAATCAACTACCAATTTTCCGCTCTTAATCTGGTCAATTTGCTCATAAGTATAGGGTTTGTACACAGCGCCAAGTCGTTTGGCGTTTTGTTCGACAGTTAAGTCGAAACCCGCTTCTTTGCGGCGCTGGTTTACATTAGCGGCGTCTTTAATAGGTACTACAAAACTAAACATTCGCTTTTTGCCTGTTTTGGCATCGGGGATCATTATTGATATAATTTGAGTACCATAAATTTGCTCCTTATGTTCGTTCATTAGTTTTCTGTCAAGCATTAACGCAACATCAGTAAACGGCAATTCGCCTTTTTTACCTGCCTCTTCAATCAGCGGGTAATATTTTGCGATCTTACCCGAATGCTGGATAACATAAAATACGGCTGTATTTTCAGGTTCGCCTACCATAGTTTTACCGGGATAGCCGTATTGGGCAATTATACTTTCAACTTTTGCGATATTTGCCACATCGACTTTATTTATAAATCCCCATTGGTTTTTTTGTAATGAGTCTCTTGGGTAACCCAACATTTGCGCAAGCGTATCTTTTCTTTTGTCCTTTGTTTCTGTGTCAAAAAATTCGCGGACGCCCTGGTCTCGCTGTAAAATAGTGTCAAGCCGGGCTTTTAGTTTTACGTTGATCTGATTTTGTGCAAAACAGTTAAGGGCCAAAAGCCAGGTTGCTAAAAAGAGTTGGATTTTCATAGATGATAGGTTGTAAGTTGAAACAATTAAGTTGGTTTATAATATTACGAACCTTTCGTAGATTTATTGTGGTAACCTATTTTTTTTCGTTAGTCCGGATTTGTAATCCCGACTAATTTTGTTGGGGGTCTCCTGATCCGCGTGGGCATTGCGTATGGGGATTACAAATCCCCTGTATAGTTGGTCCGGAATTATAAATCCGGACCAACGGGCGGGGTACCGGTATGCGGGGTATGGGTGGGTTGAAAAGCAACTATTTTGCCCTTAAACTACTACGCTTCGAAATAAAAAAATTTGGATGAAGTGATGTTAACATACTTTCCTTGTAGTTGGCGCCTATCTTTATGAAGAAATTGTTCTCTAAGATCACATAATCACCATCAACCGAATGGATCTTTGACTCATTAACAAGGTATGATTTATGGATGCGCAAAAATGAGGTATTTGATAACTTTTGCTCCAGTTCCTTCATGGTTAAGTAAGTAATATATTTGCTTTTTTCGAGGTGAATGGCCACATAGTTTTGACAAGCCTCAACATAAAAAACATCCTCATGATTCAGGCGGATCATCTTTCCTTTTGCTTCGCTTTGAATATAAAAATGCCGGGATAGGTCATTGTGGGGCGCCGGTTCTTTGCCAGATCTTACTTTATTCAAAGCGCGGTTCAAGTGCGTTAAACTTATTGGGTTGATCAGAAAATCGACAGCCTTGTAGTTGAATGCCAGCACCGCATCTTCCGCAGCTCTTGATGTAATAATCATTGAAGTGTGATTGGTTAATAATTCGGGCAGATTGCTTTGATGGGCCGCGCACACTTCAACATTTACGATCACAGCATCCGGAAATCGGTCTTTTTTAAGAATTTCCTCTAAAGCAATATTCGGGTCTGCCTGACTGCCAGCCAGTTTAAAATCTGTATGCTGATGTAAGTGGTTGGCTATGCTATCCACTGCTGCACTTTCTTCAATAACATACAATGAAAATGTTTCTGTTTTGGTAAGGTGAGCTATCATGACGGTAAAACTGGTTTAGGTATTAGTCTTACGGATAAAACTAATCATTTATACGTATGATTTATTATAAAGTTACTTTGCAAGCGAAGATTAAGCAGCTATAATTTACTTACTACCAGTGGTTTGGTATATAAATAGACCGTATACCGTCAACCTTATATAAAGCCGATAGGTAATTATTGCTTATGGAGGTTTGGTGTATGCAAAAAGCCATTTCGTCATGGCAAACCCTGCTCTTCATGTAATAAAATAAAAACGAATTTGCATTTTAGTTAATATTGGATAACTAAAAATTAAAAACATGAAAAACTTAAACAGAACTATCCAAAAGGCTATTATGCCAAAACCGATCCCTGCTACATCAGTAAACAGGAAATTTATTTACAGCTTATGCGCTGCATTATTTTTGCTTACCTGTTCATTATCAACTAAAGCTCAAGACGGCACCCAATCTGATCCTGATACGCTGACTTTTGGCCATAATTATACCACATACCAAAACCATAAGAACACAAGCGCGTGTACTTCGTGTTCCCCCGTTATTAATGATTATGGGGATGCCATTCATTCCGGTCCTAATAGGTGGATCAAGATAACTTTAATAGATGATGGTTACCTAACCATATTAGGTGGCACTTCCGATTTTGACAGCGTTTTCTATTTGTTTGATTGCAGCAAGAGCCTAATTACCTCCGGTGATGATGGCGAGGGCTCTGGGGATAACAATAGCCACTATTTTTTGCAACCCTCAATCCAATATTACGCGAGTGCCGGTACTTATTACTTAGTAGTAGACGCTACCGACAAATATATTACGTCAACGAGTGATTGGCAAAATATGTATGGCACCGTAGGTTATGACGTTTCTTTTACTTACTAATTTAATGTGCCCCCCTAAAAAAGGTTGACTATTTTTGATGATATAAAAGTTGTTAAAAGAGGCCGTCTCATAAGTTAATTATGAGGCGGTTTTTTGTTTTGCTACTTTGATCGGTATTAACACACAGCTCCGCCGTTGTTGGTGTTATCACCAACAACCATACATCTTCTTTTAAAGTGCTTCACAAAACTATATCACGGTACTTGTTGGTGATAACACCAACAAGGGCGAAAGGGCATTTTGATGGTTATCCGCTATGGATAGCACATTATTACCAGGAGGAGCTAAAATTAACTGAGGGCACAAACTGGTGGTTTTGGCAACATTCGGACATAGCCCGGGTTAACGGGATAAATCATGCGGTCGACTTTAACGCGTTTAAAGGAGACAGCCTGGATTTTCAGCGTTTATTGGTGCATTAACCCTCACACTGGCGAACCCCATTAGTCGAAGTTTAGCGATAGCCTACCTACTACCAGCGCCGATTTAAAGAAACGCTACCACTAACTGTTCCCATTCTTTTTCCAAAGATATATCAGGGCGGGTTTTGTGTGCCTTGCTGTACCAATAGTCAGCATTCCAGGTGTCGCCTTCTTTACGATGCAGGTAGGCATGTACCCATGCCGATTGTTGATCTGTTAGCTGATCGACCTGCGCATGCGCTTTTTGCCAGTCGCCTTTGCCATCATACCAGAGGCTTTTTAGCTGTATGGAAAGGCCGCTGTTGGGCAGTTCTAAATTCAATGATTCTTTAAATTCGGTTAAAGTTTTCATGGGCGTTGATCAAATCCTGCATGAAGCGATTAAATTTCCGTTATTTCTCTTTGGTGATCTTCCAGTTTTTGGGCGCTATAAAGCCATTTTTAGGCCCTTTTGATAACAGCACCGCCTTAGGTTTAATGGTGTCAAATTTCGCAGCCGCAGATTTTAAACTCCCATAAATATCCGGGTTAGCTGCTTTTACATCAGTTGTTTCAGCGTAATCGCCTGGGATACTGAAAAGCATATCGCCCTGTATTTTCATTGCGTTAATACCTCTGTCTTCAACTAATTTCCAATTGCCGTTAATAATAGCACCATGCCCCAGGTAAAACTCCCTGTCAAATTTTTGCACCTTACCGCTTAATAAGGGCCATATGCTAATTCCGTCAAACGGTTTTTTAGCCGGTGTTTTAACACCTGCAATATCTTTCAGCGTCGGGAAAACATCCACGTAGCCCATAACCTGCTCTATAACCCTGCCACCGGCTAAACCCGCTGCCGGCCACTTAATAACTGCCGGAGCCCGTACGCCACCTTCCCACTCATCAAACTTAAAGCCCCTCAGTTCGCCATGCGATCCGGTATTACCATTGCCGGCCGCGCCATTATCACTATGGAACAAAATGAGCGTATTGTCATCAATATGTTGCGCCTTTAAAGCCTGCAATACCTGCCCTATACCATCATCCATACAGGTTACCATGGCAGCGTATGTTTGCTTCATGGTGTTTCCCTTTCCTTGTTCGGTATCGCCCATCCCTTCCTCGCCGCCACCCCTGAATTTTGGTTTAGCCGGATCATAACCGTACATTTTCAAATACTTTTCGGGGGCCTGTAGTGGGCCATGCGGCGAGTTATAAGCGAGGTACATAAAAAACGGCGCCTTATCGTTCGAATAGTTTTTAATGCATTTAATAGCTTCTTTAGTCAGTAATTCGGTAGTATAACCTTTATCTGCCGATGGTTCATAATCATTCTGCCAGTCAGCCTCACCGTCCCTTACATGTGTAAAATAATTGAGCGCGCCATTTAAAAAGCCGTAAAAATGAGTAAAGCCGCGGCGCATGGGGTGAAATTGTAAGGTATTGTGGCCCAGGTGCCATTTACCAATAATTGCCCTGTTTTTATAACCGGCAGTTGCCAGCATTTGCGGCAGGAGCACTTCAGAAGTATCCAGGCCAAAACTACTCCAGGGTGGTATGGTGGCATCCCTAATGCCAGCACGGTTGGGGTAACGCCCTGTTAATAAGCCAACACGGGTAGGTGAGCATATGGGTGCCGTATAATACCGATTCAACACAACCCCATCTTTTGATAGCTGATCAATATTAGGTGTTTTAATGTCGCTGCCATGAAAACCTACGTCGCCCCACCCCAAATCATCAGCCAGGATTATGATAATATTAGGTTTCTTTTTAGCCTGGCTGTAGCCCATAAACGGAATAGCGAGCGCAATTATTAAAAGTATCTTTTTCATTATCAGCGATAAATTTCTGTAATAATAGGCAAATAGAATAACGCTTTTATACAGCCTTAACCAAAGTTAGGCAAATACCTTCTATCATAACTCTTCAAACCGAAGCATGTGCCTTGTGCCGTTCTATGTAAGCACAAGTCAGGCCTGGCTCCCTCCGCCGCGCTAAGACTTACGCTATTATGAGAGAAAAATGCGCTCATTATCCGGTCGCACATTTTAATGGTGACAACACCAACAAAGGCGAGAAAACACTGTCTATAAAGCTTCCGTGGTTATTTTAGGTGTTTAAACAAATTTATTTTTTACAATTGGCTAACTGTCAGATAATTAAATCGAAAATAGTGTTTCATTTTGTTTCACTCTATTTTTACAAATATCTCGCTGTCAAACAGTTAATCCAAAAAAGTGTTTCACCTGTTTCATCTGTGTCACACACACGTGAAACAGCACACCTATAACGACACCCCGCGCTTCCACGGAATGAAGTCGTCCTGCCCTAACTGTACCGATTTGGGTTGCACCACACCGCTGGCTACATCAATAACATAGTTAAGGATGCGCTCGCCTACCTGGTCTATCGTTTCGGTACCCTCAATGATGGTACCGCAGTTAATGTCTATGATATCGGGCATCCTGTCGTAAATGCGGGTATTGGTTGATAGTTTGATAACCGGGGTTATAGGGTTGCCGGTTGGTGTGCCCAGTCCGGTAGTAAACAACACCACGTTAGCACCCGATCCTACTTCGGCCGTAGTGCTCTCCACATCGCTGCCTGGTGTACATAACAAGTTTAAGCCGGGTTTGGTAACCTTCTCGGGATAGTCCAGCACTGCTGCCACGGGCGAGTTGCCGCCCTTCTTAGCCGCCCCTGCCGATTTGATGGCATCGGTGATCAAGCCATCCTTAATATTACCCGGCGACGGGTTAGCATAAAAGCCTGAGCCATCCGCCTCGGCCCGCGCGCTATAGGTACGCATCAGGCTGATGAACCTTTCGGCGGTAGGTACGTCGACACAGCGGTCGCTCAGCTCCTGCTCTACCCCGCAAAGCTCGGGGAACTCGGCCAGGATAACACTGCCTCCCAGGCTAACCAACACGTCGGACACATAGCCCAACGCCGGGTTTGCCGAGATACCCGAAAACCCATCGGACCCGCCACATTCCAACCCGATACAGATCTTGGTGATAGGCGCCGGGGTACGCTCTTGTTTATTGGCTTCGATAAGTCCTGCAAAGGTTTGCTTTAACGCTTCCTGCATCAGGGTGCTTTCCTTGCCTATCTTTTGCTGCTCTAACATAATCAGCGACTTGCTGAAGTTAGGGTCGCGTTTCTTTATCTCTTCTTCCAATATGCTGCCCTGCGCGTGCTGGCAACCCAGGCTTAGCACGGTAGCGCCTGCCACATTGGGGTGAGTTATGTAACCGGCTAACAGCCCGCACAAAGCGTCGCTGTCACTCTTGGTACCACCGCAACCCATATCATGTGTAAGGAACTTGATACCATCAATGTTTGGGAACAGCTTGTTTGACTTCTGCTCTGCCAGGTCAGACTGCAGGTCGGCATTCAATATAGCCTCAACCGAGTTACCGGTCTGATACAAACTGATCAGGCTATCCACCTCGTTCTCATAAGTCTTAGCCTTACGGAAACCCAGCTTCTCAACCAAAGCGTCCTTCAATACCAGGATGTTACGGTTCTCGCAAAACACCAACGGTATAACCAGCCAGTAGTTAGCCGTCCCCACAGATCCATCGGCCCGGTGATAGCCTAAAAACGTGCGGCCCGCAAACTTATCAACCTCAGGCTTGTGCCAGTTTAGCTTGCGTTCGCCCAGTTTGAAGTCGCTGGCGGCATGGTGTATGTTGCTTGTGGTAATAGCAGCGCCTTTGGCAATTGGCCCGTTAGTTTTGCCGACCAGTACACCATACATATAAATTTCGGCACCGGCGGCAAGGTCGCTAATGGTAAACTTATGTTTAGCGGCTACATCGGTAATCAGTGTAATATCGTCGCCATTAAAAGTAACGGTTGTCCCTTTGGTTATATCTTGTAAAGCAACCAGCACATTATCATGCGGGTGGATTCTTAAAATGGTTTCTCTTTTTACAGACATTTATTGGATAAGTTGATGTTATAAAACTAATACCGGCTATTGCAATTTAAGCTCAATGACAGGTATCTCATAAAGTGGTTTTCTCTTCGGTAAAGTTACAACTAAATCGTCAGAATTTGATGCAGAAGGCTTATTTATAACCTCTGAATGGTCATTTAAAAGCTGCGAATACCTGACCTTCCCATTATACCCCGGCAGCACCAGTTTACCATCAGCAGGATAAGTAAACAGGTGCACGTAAAGGCTTTTGGTAGTCGCATTATAAGTAAGCTTAGTACCCTCTGGTACGGCGTACGTATCCGGCGCATAGGTACAATTGTATATGGCTTTACTGTTGGCATGCATCCAATAGGCCATGCTATCTAAAGCATTGGTTGCACGGTAATCAAACTCGCCGCGCCCTGTCGGGCCTACGTTCAGGATCAGGTTACCACCGTTACTGGTTGAGGTGATCAAAAGGTCAAGCAGCTGACGGTGTGTTTTCCAGGTGTTCTCATCACGGTAGTACCCCCATGAGCCAGAGAACGTTTGGCAGGTCTCCCAGGTTTTGCCGCGATACTTAGCCAGCTCTTTAGTGCTTACCTGTTCCGGGGTTTCAAAATCGGCACCATCTTTATATTCTTCCAGGTTAAGGCGGTTATCTACAATAATGCCCGGTTGCAGTTTACGTATCAGCTTCAACAGCTCGACAGAACCCCACTCATCTTTTCCTTTACCGCGCTTTGCATCCTTTTTGTTAGGGAACGAGAAGTCCAACCACAGGATATCAATTTTACCATAATGTGTTAACAACTCGGTTATCTGGTTGCGCATATATTGCCTGTATTTAGCCATATCACGGCCTTTATTAAGGCGTTCGTAATTGGCTTCGCTTTTGTCTTTTTGCATTAGCGGGTGGATATCATCCATAACATAGTCAGGGTGGTGCCAATCCAATAGCGAATAGTAGAAACCTACCTTCAATCCCTGCCCTCTGAAAGCATCAACGTATTCTTTGATCAGGTCGCGTTTGGCTTGTGTGTTTGGAGCTTTGTAATCAGTAAACTTCGAGTCGAACAGGCAAAAACCCTCATGATGCTTACTGGTTAGCACGGCATATTTCATACCGGCAGCTTTGGCCTGTTTAGCCCATTTCTGCGGCTCAAACATATCCGGGTTAAACTGATCGAAATACTTCTGGTATTGCTCATTACTTAACGCCTCATTATGTTTTACCCATTCGTGGCGTGCGGCATTGGCGTATAATCCCCAGTGAATAAACATACCGAAACGGCTGTCGGTCCACCATTTCATGCGTTGTTGCTTTTGCGCGTCGGTTTCAGTCCCGATCATTTTTTGAGCTTTCGCGCCAAAAATGCTCAGGCATAAGATCAGTAACAAGATGTGTAGTTTTTTGCTCATCATAACTTTACGTTTACAGGTTAACATTTCTTTCAGTAAGCCTGCTATCATTTGTACGATAACAGGGGCTGTTACTTATTATTTGTATTATCGGTTTGAGATTGATAATTGGTTTATCAAATAAAGAAGATTAAACCCGGATAATATTTTATGTTATTGCCTATTCATTAAGCTATTTTGGCATATTTTGGATGGAGAGCCTGGAGTTAGCTATTTTTTATTGATCTGCTGTTCTTCTTTCTCGGCTTCCAGTCTTTCTTTTTTCAGGTCGATTCTTATCAGCGCGAACAAACTCATGTAAACATTGGCTATCCAAACTATGCTGAAACCCGCCAGCAGGTAGCCGCGCCAATCGTCCATTAAAAACTTGTATCCGGTGAGGATAAGAATGAATATGGTTACGTAATGACTAAAACAATACTCGCAGGTAAACAGGTAAAAAAACTTACGGCCCAACAGGGTTTTCCGCACTTTGCTTTGTTTAACGCAATATTCATGCGGTTCTTTAAATATCTCCTCGTGCGTAACCGTCCAGGCAATGCAGGCAACGGGGATAGCTAACAAAAAAAGCCAGGCAATCTGAGTTTGTAACGGCATCATAGCCTATACTACAATTATGGGCTGAGATGGTTTTACCTTGGCGGCTACTTGAGTGATGCCAGGTATTTCACAGCCTCGCCCGCCACAACCTGCCCCGATATAATTGCCGGCGGCACACCCGGACCGGGCACCGTTAGCTGCCCGGTATACAACAAATTTTCAACATGCTTATTACGCATTGCCGGTTTAAAAAAAGCAGTTTGGCCAAGCGTGTTTGCCAGTCCATAAGCGTTGCCTTTAAATGAATGATAATCTGCCTTAAAATCATTTAAGGCATAGCTTCTTTTAACTACGATATTATCCCGGATGCTTTGCCCGGTTATACTTTCAAATCGCGTTAGCAATAGCTCGAGATATTTTTCGCGGATGGTATCATTATCTTCCAATCCCGGGGCGAGGGGCATTAAAAAGAACAGGTTTTCACAGCCTTCGGGCGCCACGTCGCTGTCTGTTTTTGATGGGCAGCACACATAAAATAACGGATCGTCCGGCCATTGCGCCGATTTGTAGATCTGACTTGCATGTTGTTCAAAATCAGCATCGAAAAACAGGTTATGGTGCTGAATGCCTTCTACCTTTTTGTTCAGGCCGATATAAAACAAAAGGCTTGACGGTGATAGCTTTCGGCTATCCCAATACTTCTTTGTATAGTTGCGATAAGGTTCGTCTAACAAATGCTGGTCCACATGCTGGTAATCAGCGCCGGCAATTATTATATCGGCTTTTATATCGCCCTTATTGGTTTTGATATTGGTTGCCTGTTTGTTGACTACTTCAATTTTGGTGACTTCAGTATCAGTCCTAATCTCCACGCCTAAACTTTCGGCAAGGCTTACCATGGCTTTTACAATTTCATTCATGCCACCCATGGGGTACCAGGTGCCTAATACAAGGTCAGCATAGTTCATGAGGCTGTACATGGCGGGGGTATCCTGCGGCGTTGCACCCAAAAACAACACCGGGAACTCCAACAATTGCCTAAGCTTCGGACTTTTAAAATGGCTGTACACATGCTTACGCATACTGCTTAGCAACTGCATATCCAGGCTTTTGCTAAGCAGGTTAAAGTCGATAAACTCGGTGATGGTATGCGATGGGCGGAACACATATTCGCCCATGCCTACTTTATATTTATATTCAGCTTGTTTTAAAAATTTGTTCAGCTGCTTGCTACTGCCGGGTTCGATTGCTTCAAAGACCTTAGAGAGTTCGAGTCTCCTTTCGGGCACCTCCAACAGGTCATCCTTACCAAAGTAAATTCTGTATGCGGGATCAAGCCTTTTTAATGCATAATAATCTGATGGCTTCTTATCAAACAACGCAAAGAAACTCTCGAAAACATCAGGCATCCAATACCAGCTTGGGCCCATATCAAACTTAAAGCCGTCCTGCTCCCATACCCTTGCCCTGCCGCCAGGTTGGCTGTTTTTTTCAAGGAGCGTAACTTTATATCCCTCTTTAGCTAAAACACAAGCTGCCGACAACCCCGCAAAGCCGCTGCCAATTACTACTATATGTTGTGAGTTACCCATAAATTTCGCTGCCTAAAGTAAGCAAATTGTTTCGCGGGCGAGTTGAAATATGTACTTTTGAAGCCAAGCGCAATCGTGAAAATGGATCTGTATGATGAAGCCTGTTTTGAATGCAGTAAATTAATAACCACAAAATACAGCACTTCATTCAGCAAAGGTATTAAGGCATTTAAAAAGCAGTACAGGTATCCTGTTTATGCTATTTATGGTTTTGTGCGCTATGCTGATGAGATTGTCGACACTTTTCATAACCACAACAAAACCCAACTAATCAATGATTTTAAGGCGGATACGTTTAAAGCCATCAACCAAAAAATAAGCCTTAACCCTGTTTTGCATTCCTTTCAGCTGGTTGTAAATAAGTATCGTATTGATCACCGGTTGATAGAAGAATTTCTGCGGTCGATGGAAATGGACCTTGACCATAAAGTTTATACCACCGCCGATTATGAAACCTATATCCATGGCTCGGCCGGCGTCATTGGCCTGATGTGCCTGCAGGTATTTTGTGAGGGCGATAAAGAAATGTATCAACGTTTGGAGCCAATGGCACTGAGCCTTGGATCGGCTTTCCAAAAGATCAATTTTTTACGGGATATTAAGGCGGATTATGATGATCGTGGCCGCGTTTATTTTCCCGGTGTCGATTTCAATAATTTTACTGAACAAAACAAACAAGCTATAGAGGCCGATATTCAGCAGGATTTTAACCGCGGACTGGAGGGTATAAAACTATTACCACGCGGCGTGAGGCTGGGTGTTTATACGGCTTATAGCTATTATTTGCAGCTTTTTAAGAAAATTCAGCGCACATCAGTTACTGAAATTTTGGATCATCGCATCCGGATCTCGAACTCTAAAAAAGCTTTTCTATACGCCAAAGCCTTGCTAAAACATCAACTAAAAAATTAACATGACCGACCTGCCCGTATATACCAAATCACAATTGGCCCTGCGCAACGGGCAGGATAAGCCCGAAGTATGGATAGCCTACAAAGGTTTGATATATGACGTTACACGTAGCCGTTTATGGCGCAATGGCAAGCATTATGAGCACTGGGCCGGTCAGGACCTAACCCACGAGCTGGGCGACGCCCCGCATGATGAATGGGTGTTCCAGAATTTTGACGCCATAGGGCGATTAGGGTAAATCTATCTCCCCCACCCAACGTTTTTCATTATTAATGCGATGATGCAATAAAAGACAGATTGCTAATACATTAAAAACTAAAGAGATGAAAAACCTAACTTATTTATTATTCGCGTTATTTCTGTTTATTGCCGCGTTTGTGGCTTGCGATAAACAAGCGCTTGCACCGCAGTATGAGGGCAAATTGGTAGCAAGCGCAACCAGTATTAATCCGGGCGAGCCTGATTCGCTGATTGTCGTAGGGGCGGATAACGATGTTGTAACCTGGGACATCAGCCCTAAAACCTACACCATTATTAAAAAAGAAAACAATAAGATCATTTTATCATTCCAGGCGTTTGGGGCATACACCATTACGGCAATAGTAAATGGCAAGCCAATCACCACCCAGGTAGGATGCTGGGACAATGGTACTTATACCCAGTTGTCGTTAGCTGATATTAATGTTGTTATAACGCCGCACTATTACAAAAGCACTACCAATAATTCAAGCGACTCTACCTATTTTACTTTGACCACCCAAATTCAAAAAATGTTTACCTGTGGTAATGAGGGTATAAATATTAAAACTGACCGTACCAATAACAATTTCATGATCGACTTTTCTGATATAAATATGCCCGACAGCCAACATTGCTGGCCGCCAACATCTACCGCTTATCCTCAGTTTACTCTTCGATATGATCAGGATGCAGACCCCAGCAAACGTTATCTGCAAAATGTTAATTATCCACTTATTGTAAAGGCGGGTGGTAAAACATATACAGGATCTATCTTACTCAGCAAAACTGCCATGGATATTACCTGGGACTATACTGCCGGGGTTACATTTTCATCAAAACATGTAACGTTTTAAGACATATAAAAAATTGAATACAGGAGATCGGTTCTGCAAAACGTAGCCGATCTCCTGTATATTTAAAAATATTTTTATTTAGACCCAACGTTTGCCAAATTCTCTGCGAAGAGCATAATTGAGAAGGTCCCGAAAAGGAATATTTTTTAATGAATCTATCTAAACACCAAACCGGGCAACTGGTAGAAGGCTGTATTAATAATGACCGCACGGCACAAGAGGCGTTATATAAGCTTTTTTATGCCGATATGCTACGCGTGTGCCATAACTACTTGCCGGATAAGGAGTTGGCTAAAGAGGCTTTCAATTCGGGTTTTTTAAAGGTGTTTCAGTCCATTAAAAATTTTGATATAGAGAAGGGGGAATTAGGTGGATGGATCCGCAAGATCATGATATATACAGCTATTGATCTTTGCCGCAAGGAGTTAAAATTTGCCACATTAACACTACATGACCAGGATGACGACGATTTTTTTATATCGCCAACGGTGCTGGAGAAACTATATTTCGAAGACATATTGACCAAAATACGTGCACTCCCTTATGCCACACAAACAGTTTTTAACCTGTATGAGATGGATGGTTTTAGCCATAAAGAAATTGCCGAACATTTAAACATCAGCGAGGGGACCTCGCGCTGGCATTTAGCCGAGGCAAAGAAGAAATTAAGAACGCTGCTTGAGCCATTGCTCACAAATAGCCAAAATACAGAAAGGAGGAACAGGGCAGTATGAAAAAATCGGCACTAAACCTTCTTTGGCAGCAAAAACGCAATGACCTGCCAATCGACGAGAATCCGCAGGCTGATTGGGCCGAAATGAATCAGCTATTGAATGAGCAGATGCCTGTAGGCACTGGTGCAACTGCTACGCCGTCTTTATTTAAAACATTTTTGGCTCATATAGCCAGGTTTAAGTTGCTTTTCTCGCTGGCGGCTTTATTGGTGGCCGGTACTGCCGCTTATTTTTTAATTGATCATGGCACCATCGTGCAAACAAAGCCGGATAATCATTCAGAAACAAAAGCGAATAAAAGCGCTCTGCAAAATAACCCGGCAAATAATTTGGCGATAACAGATTCGGTAGCAAACAAAGCCGTTGCTGATGACAATAATGCTGTAACTAATGGCGCTAAAAAGTCTTTGGACAACAAAAACAAAGCATCTGTTCCGGTTAGCCATACCAATGCTGGTACAATTAATACAGCAGGAGGAGCGCCAAAGGCAACTGTGAGAATAAATAATAGTGCGGATAAGGCCTTATTGCTGGTAAACAATGGCAAGGCCAATACAAAAGGATCAAACCTCAAAAACAGGATATCTTCATTATCAGCTGATGAGAAGAGAAGAACCTCTTCTTCGCGCAGGATTGATATTGTATCCAGGCCACAAAGCAACCATGGCTATCGGAGCAACAGCAGAACAAACTTTAACAATTCAGTTTCGCGAATAGGTGACAGAAACAATATACAGGGGGACGTGCGTAAAACCAGGGTTAGCGGGCCAGGTACCGGCAGGCCCGCCACTGGTTTACCTGATTATACACAACGGCAACCGAAGGAGGACATAATACAAGCCTGGCAGCCACAATTTTTCAATTGGGATGCCGGTGCTTTGTTAGCCCAAAGTGCAAATTCTAAACTAATAATCAAGACACCCGATGTCGGCGCAAATATCAAAGCGCCTGCATCCGCAAAAATAAAAAAAGACAAAACCGGCTGGTCCTTACCTATCGACTGGGGTTTATTAGCGGGAGTAAACGCGCCGGGAAGTTTTACATCAACCAATAAAGTAAACACCAACGGCGTACCTTTTGATGTATCCGGCGGCCTTTTTGCCGACTATACTTTAAACAACAAGTGGTCAGTTAACTTACAGGTAAAGCTGCCAAGCCCGCACCAGGCAAAAGGCAATTATTCGCATACAGAAGATGGGAAAACTGATACCGGGAAAACACAAATCGTTAATTCAAAAATAACGGATTCAAGAAAGATGTATATGGTTGATATTCCGTTGCACCTGGTATATCATGTAAACCCAAATATCGGCATAAAGGCTGGCCCGGTATTAAGTATACCGTTACAGGATGCAAATGGCATAGGCATTGTTACAACAACAGGTACTCCTAAAGACTCGCTCGTTTATATCGCTAAAATGTCCGATGCGTTAAATCATACCAGCATTGAGAGAAAGGTTTATTACGGCGTATCAGGCGGGATTAGCCTTAACTACGGGCGCTTTCTGTTAGATGCCACTTACTACCATAATTTCCAGGCCCAAAAGGTAAGCTCTTCATTAGGAGGATATACATCAAACAACAATAGTTTACAGATAGCAATTGGCTTTAGGCTCAATAAAAAACGATAATCACCTATACCTGTCAAAACCTGAAAAGGCCCCGAATATCGGGGCCTTTCTCATAATATATTTTTTACTGATTACTTTATTTCGAAAGATGACAGATGTACAAATTCCTGTACGCGCGCAGCTACCTCTGCTTCTGTAAGATTCTTAATTTTCTCAGTTCCAAATTTCTCAACACAGAATGACGCTAAAGCCGAGCCAAAAATGATAGCATTTTTCATGTTATTGAAATTAACGGTACCAACTTTAGCCATATAGCCAATAAAACCGCCCGCGAAGGTATCGCCGGCGCCGGTTGGATCAAATACTTCGGCCAATGGCAATGCCGGTGCCGAGAAGATCTTATCTCCATGGAACAATAATGCACCATGTTCGCCTTTTTTAATGATCAGGTATTTAGGGCCCATGGTTAATATTTTACGTGCAGCTTTAACCAACGAGTATTCGCCTGATAGCTGGCGTGCCTCGGCGTCGTTAATAGTTAATACGTCAATTAATTTTATGGTCTCCAACAAATCGTCCATAGCAATGTCCATCCAAAAGTTCATGGTGTCCATTACAATCAGCTTAGGGCGGTTTTTAAGACGTTTAATAACCGTTTGTTGCACTTGTGGGGTTAAGTTACCCAACATCAGGTAGTCGCAGTCCTGGTAGCTCTCAGGGATAATTGGGTCGAAATCTGCTAATACATTTAGTTCGGTCACCAATGTATCGCGGCTGTTCATGTCATTATGGTACTTACCACTCCAAAAAAATGATTTCTCGCCTTTTTTTACCTGCAAACCTTCAGTATCAATACCGTGGTTGTTAAAATCGGCAATTTCACTTTCAGGGAAATCATCGCCTACTACAGCAACGATTTTTATCTTATCATAAAAGTAAGAAGCGGCTAAACCTGCATAGGTTGCGGCTCCGCCAACAATTTTATCTGTCTTACCAAAGGGTGTCTCAATGGCATCAAACGCCACAGTACCAATAACTAATAAACTCATTTTAATATTTATATTTTTTGCAAATATTGTGAAATTAAAGCAGTAATCATACCCATTATATTATAATCGTACACGACTTATAACTATCGAATATCGCACCGGCAACAAATTAAACTCACTCATAGTTAATGTTTTATATTTTTTTTAAAAAAACGTTGTGAAATAAGTATAGAAATGATACTTTTGCACACTCCAAACCGGAAAATGATTCCTGAGTAGCTCAGCTGGTTAGAGCATCTGACTGTTAATCAGAGGGTCGCTGGTTCGAGCCCAGCCTCAGGAGCAAAAGCCCCGCATGTCCGCGGGGCTTTTTTTTATGCCTTTAATTTATTTACATCTTTCTTTCGTCGGCTTAATAGTATAAAGGCCTTATATTATTTAATTTATATCTTACACAACGTATTTGGTTAATCCGTTAAATGATGCTTATGAAAGATTTTTCTCAGCTAAAGAAAAATTTAAAACGCGACTTCTCCTCCCTCAGAACCGTTAAAATTGCTTTACTTGGCGATAATGCAACACAGTTTTTAAACCAGGCTATCCGCGGCACCGGCTTTGATCATGATCTTGACCTGCAGATTTGGGAAGCAGATTTTAACCAGATAGAACTACAGGTATTTGACCCGGCTTCTGACCTATATGCATTTGACCCCGATCTTGTTATTATTTTCTGCTCGGCACATAAATTAGTAACCAAATACAGCAAGCTAACGCCCGACCATTATATTTGTTTTGCTGATAACCAGTTGGCCGAAATAACTAAGTTTTATAACACCATCAGCGCTAATTCACGCGCCAAGATCATTTATTATAACTATACAGAAATTGATGATGCCATATTTGGCAACCATACCAATAAGGTTGAGCATTCGTTTTTGTTCCAGCTGCGTAAGTTAAACTATGAGCTGATGGTTTACGCCAACAAAACTCCGGGCTTTTATATTGCAGACATCTCAAGCATACAAAACCAGGTAGGCAAAGCAGGCATGTTCCGGCCGTCGGTTTATGTTAATACAGAAATGGTGTTAAGCATTGATGTATTACCACTGGTGGCCGAAAAAACTGTCCAGCTAATTGCAGCTATGCATGGTCATTTTAAAAAATGCATCATCATAGACCTGGACAATACGCTATGGGGCGGTATAATTGGAGATGACGGCTTAGAGAACATACAAATTGGTACCCTGGGGATTGGCAAGGCGTTTACCGAATTTCAGTATTGGATAAAGAAGCTTAAAAACCGGGGTATTATTGTTGCCATCTGCAGTAAAAACACCGAATCGGTAGCCAAAGAACCTTTTGAAAAACATCCGGACATGGTATTGCACCTTGACGATATTGCCGTTTTTATAGCTAACTGGGATAACAAGCCGGATAATATCAAAAAGATCCAAAGCCTCCTTAACATTGGGTTTGATTCGATGGTTTTTTTGGATGATAATCCATTTGAAAGAAATATGGTACGCGAGCTTATACCCGAAATAACTGTACCGGAACTTCCGGAAGACCCGGCCGACTACCTGGAATATTTATATACACTAAACTTATTTGAAACAGTCTCTTTTTCAGTAGAGGATGCTGAGCGAACCAAGCTATACCAGGTAGAAGCAAAACGTGCTGGTCTGCAAACATCGCACACCGACGAAGACGACTTTTTAAAAAGTTTGAATATGACGTCGCTGGTTGAGTCCTTTAATAAGTTCAATATACCAAGGGTTGCCCAATTATCGCAACGGTCAAACCAGTTTAATTTGCGCACGATACGATATACCGAAGATGATATTGAACGCCTTATCACACAAGAAGATACCTTTAGCCTGGCGTTTACGCTGGAAGATCAGTTTGGCGACAACGGATTGATCAGTATAATTATTCTCAAGCGTGAATCTGTCGATTCCTTGTTTATTGATACCTGGTTGATGAGTTGCCGGGTGTTAAAAAGAGGCATGGAGCATTTTATATTAAACAATATGGTTAGCCTGGCAAAACTGCATGGATACACTCATTTAAAAGGCGAATACCTGCCCACAGCCAAAAATGAAATGGTGAAAGACCATTATAAAAAGCTTGGTTTTGAACAAGCCGGAGATCATTGGATATTGGATGTATCAAATTATGAGGATAAGCCATGTTTCATAAATAAAAGATAAATTTGAAAATGGAGAAAGGCGAAATTTTACAACAGGTAAACGCAATTTTTATAGACGTGTTGGATAATGACGATATTGTTTTAGCTTATGAAACAAGTGCCGATGATGTAGAAGACTGGGACTCATTGAATCATATCCAATTAGTTGTGGCTGTTGAGAAACATTTCAAGATCAGGTTTACTTCACAAGAAATTCAACGCTGGAAAAACGTAGGCGAAATGTTGGATTGCATATTGACAAAAAATGCCTGATTTTACAGTAAACGACAAATACGAACAGAGTTTTGCCATAACCGGCGAGGTCTACAACGGATTTATACAGGTTTTTAAAGACAATAATCCATTGCATACCGATGAGACGTTTGCCCAAACAAAAGGGTTTAAAGGCCGGGTGATGCATGGCAATATTTTAAACAGCTTTATTTCTTATTTCGTAGGAGAATGCTTACCCACCAAAAATGTGATCATTCACTCGCAGGAAATACAGTTTAAACTGCCAGTATATTTAGATGATAAACTATTTTTTGAAGCAATAGTAACTGGTATTTATGAATCAGTTAACGCTGTTGAATTTAAGTTTAATTTTAAAAACGACGAGCAAAAAGTAGTGGCTAAAGGTAAAATACAAATAGGTTTATTATCATGAATATTTTAATTACCGGCGGTGCATCAGGACTTGGGGAAGCTATTACGCGAAGGTCGGCGCTTGCCGTTAATAATAACGTCTATTTCACCTATAGCCAGTCCTTAACAAATGCACAACAAATTGAAGCTGACTATCCCAATACAACAGCTATAAAATGTGACTTTAAGGATAAAAATGATATTGCCGGATTGGTAAATAAAATAGCCGAATTAGATCTTGATATCCTGGTCAATAATGCCTACACCGGTCAGTTTTTAGCATCTCATTTTCATAAAACCCAATTGGCCGATTTTGTAACGAGCTTCAATGATAACATCGTCCCGACCATCAGTATCACCCAGGCAGCGATAGGCGTATTTAGGAAGAAAAAGTTCGGGAAGATAATTACCATTTTATCGGCTGCACTCGTCAATACCCCTCCTATTGGCTCAGCTGTATATGTGGCAAATAAAGCTTACCTGGAAGAGCTAACCAAAATTTGGGCTACAGAGAACATCAAATTCAACATCACATCAAATAGTATCTCGCCGGCTTTTATGCTGACAGGGCTTACCAACTCTATAGACGAAAGATTAATTGAGCAAATAATTAATGACAGTCCTTCAAAAAAACTGCTCACTACTGATGAAGTCGCTGTGGGTGTACAATACCTGGTAAATGCTGATCAACAAATAAATGGCGTAAACCTGGTCATAAATTCGGGAAAAGATATTCACTAATCCCTTGCGGTTTCTTAAAAAAGACAGGTAAGGATGGTTGGTTCGGCCATTGTAGTTATTTTGCCGAACCAATTATATCCTTAATGACCAAAAGACTTTTTATAATAGCGGCGTTAGCGCTGTGCTTTATTACTCCTGCAGAAGCACAAAACGCTTTATTAGCCGGCTTTAAAAACCCTCCGCCCTCGGCAAAGGCGCGCACCTGGTGGCATTGGCTGAACGGCAATATATCAAAACAAGGCATTACAGCAGATCTGGAAGCTATGAAACGCGTGGGTATACAGGAAGCGCAGATCTTTAATGTCGGCCAGGGATATCCCGAAGGGCCTGCACCCTATCTAAGCTCGAAATGGTTGGAGCTTTTTCAATTCGCTGTATCGGAAGCGAACCGGTTAGGTCTGGAAATCGGTTTTAATAACAGCCCCGGCTGGTCGTCAAGCGGCGGGCCATGGGTTACACCCGAGAATGCGATGCAAACAGTTGTTTATAGTACAACCCTAATTACAGGCGGCAACACTATCAGCCAAAAATTAGCACAACCGGCAACAAAATTTAATTATTATAAAGATATAGCTGTAATTGCCTTCCCCATGCCTAAAGGCAACCAGCGGATAGACCAGTTACGCCTTAAAACGTTATCCGGCGATTCCTTCCTGCCCCATGAAGATCCAAGTGATAAAATAATTGATGGGTTGTCAGTTATTGACAGGTCGAAAATTATCGATCTAACTTCAAAAATGTCTGCAGACGGCACCTTAAACTGGACCGCCCCCGCCGGCGACTGGACAATATTAAGATTTGGCCACACTCCAAATGGTACAGAAAACCGCCCAACAGGTTTAGGTGGACGGGGCCTGGAAGTTAATAAAATGAGCCGCCCGGCAATTGATGCTTATTGGGCCGGCGGGATAAAACCCATCCTTGATAAATTAGGCCCCTTGGTTGGCCCAACACTTAATAACTGCCTGATAGATAGCTACGAGGTAGGTTGTAATAATTGGACAACAGGTTTCGCCGAGGATTTTAAAAAACTACGTCATTATGATTGCCTGGCTTATTTACCAACGCTGGCTGGTTATTATGTAGATAGCGGCGAGGTATCTGAGCGCTTTCTATGGGACTTCCGCAAAACCATTGGCGACCTAATAGCCAACAATTACTACAAGTATTTTGGCGAGCTATGCCATAAAGCGGGGATGAAATTTTCGGTCGAGCCATATGGTGGCCCGTTTGATGCGCTAAAGGCAGGTTCGACCGGTGACGTTGTTATGGGCGAATTTTGGTTGGGCAATTCATCCTATTCTGAATCGTCAAGATTAGCGGCATCTATCTCTCACCTAAAAGGTAACTCAATAGTTGGTGCCGAGTCGTTTACCAGCATTGGCGGGTATATGAACCATCCTGCAACGCTAAAATCGATAGGCGATTATGTTTGGACAGAGGGTGTTAACCGCTTTATATTCCATACTTATGTTCATCAGCCCTGGAATATGGCTCCGGGTTTAACCTTCCATCAGTATGGTATTGAAATGAGCCGCTTAAATACCTGGTGGGAACAAAGCTATGCATATATGAATTATGTGGCACGTTCACAATTCCTGCTGCAACAAGGGCGAAGCAATGCAGATGTTTTGGTATTTACAGGTGAAGCCTCTCCCAATGATGCCATGTTACGCTCGGACATTAAAGCGTTAGGCTATGACTATGATCAGATAGGGCCGGACCAATTGGTTTCACTTACAGCCAAAAACGGCAAAATCTATTCCCGCAATGGATTAACTTATCGCCTGTTAATATTGCCCGAAACAACCTGGGCCACGCCTGAGTTGTTGTTAAAACTTAAAGAACTGATTGCAGGCGGCGCGGTAATTACAGGGCCTAAGCCCAACAAATCGCCAAGCCTGCAGGCATACCCTGCTTGCGATGCACAGGTTGCTAAGTTAGCCCGTGAGCTATGGGCCAATAAAATTTCAACGAGCCCTTCTATCACTGACGCTTTTAAAAGGTTGAACCTTGCGCCTGATTTTTCGAGTGGGCCAACCGGGTCTGATCTTAATTTCATTCATAGGGTGAGTGGCAGTGACGATATTTATTTTGTAGCCAACCCACGAAACGAAAGCCGTAACGAAGTATGCCGATTTAGGGTAACCGATAAAAAGCCACAGCTATGGAACTCAGAAACCGGAAAAACTGAAGATATTTTAGTTTGGCAGAAAGGGCCGGCCAATACCATCGAGATCCCGATATCGTTCAATACCACAGGGTCGGTTTTTGTGGTGTTTAGCAATACCAAATCTGTGGCTTCTTCTCACATTACTAATGTTAAGACTACGCTAGATCATCAGCAATTAAAACCGCTGCCTGATTTGCAAATTATAAAAGCCGAATACGGCACTTTCCTTCCCGATGGGATGGCGGATGTTACCGACGCGTTAGCCACGCGCATTACAAAAGAAGGCATTCACTTATCCGCCAACAATAGCCTCGGTGTTGGCGACCCAGCGCCCGGTACGATGAAGGAAATGCGGGTTGAGTATGAGTTAGGTGGCAAACGCCAACAGTTAACTATGGTAGAAAACGCACAGGAAGATATCAAATTTAACAATCAGGAATTTAAGCTGATAAGGGCATTATATGGCAAATTTACCCATGAAATAAAAGGTGTATTACCAAAATACCCGATACACGATGTAACTACTAAAGTGAACGGCCTGGTTAATACAAACACACTTATTTTCGCCGTCACTGATAAATTATTCGAGGTTACTTCGGCTGAAAATGACATAAAAAGAGAGCTTCGCCTGGTGTACGCAACCGGGGGCGAAACACGCAACGTAGCTATTCAGGCCGGGAGCCTGGCGCATTTGGAAACAGACGGGCCGCAGCCTAAACTTACTTATGAAAACGGGGTTCCCACCTGGGTTACACCGTATGCCGGGAAGATAAGTTATGTTATGGGTTCGGCTAAGACCATCATAGTTAATGATGTACCAAAACCCATTGAGTTAATAGGTTCCTGGGACGTCAGCTTTGCTAAAAATTTAGGCGCACCTACAGCAGCCACATTTGATAAACTAATTTCCTGGCCACAGTCTACCAATGAAGGAATAAAGTATTTTTCGGGCACGGCTATCTATAAAAAGCAATTTACAGTTTCTGATGACCTACTTAAAAAAGGTAATTCATTAGAACTTGACCTTGGAAGCGTTTGCGTAATTGCAGAAGTAATTGTGAACGGAAAGAACCTCGGCGTACTTTGGAAAGTGCCGTTCAGGATAGATCTTGGTAATTCGGTGCATGTCGGACAAAATAATCTTGAGATCCGCATCACTAACTTATGGGCCAACCGTTTAATTGGAGACGCACAACTGCCCGATGACCTGACATGGAGAAATGCTGTTCCGGAAGCCTGGCCGAACTGGTTGTTAGACAACGGGATTAAACGCGAGTCTAAACGGATCACTTTTAATACTTACAGGCATTCGGATGCAAACTCGCACCTGCAGCCATCGGGTTTATTGGGGCCTGTAGTGATCAGGTCTTATCAGCATAAAAAATTGTAAGATTACTGAGTATTACCGGGCAACTTTTAACCAGCCGGTAATACTCATTCTTGGCAATTGGGTTACCAAAACTTCATGCTCCAGTTCGTTGCTTTTAAAAAAGACACTTTTGCCGGCATTGGGTGATATATCCTGCCATTTGGTTCCCTGGTAAATACGCAGGTCGCCACCATCAACCTCCGTGTTCAGGTACATGATCATGGAGTAAGTTCTTGTTCCGTTTTGCTTAAAGTTATCAAGATGCCGCTTGTAAAAGCTCCCCTTTTCATAAAGCGTATAATGAAATTCATAGCCGGTGATACCCGTATAACAAGTACTATTCAAATAGCCAACGAAGTTATCCATCAGGTCAAAAAAATCATTTTCATAGCTATTGTTGTGCAACCTGTCTAACCAATAAATTTTATCACTCCGTATCAGTTTATCATGGTTCACCAGCACATTGTTCCCGGTACCAGCAGAAAGAAGTTGGTCGTTTGCATATAATGAGCCGATATTATCTGCCAAGTGGGCGGATAGCGCCTTGCTAAGAAAATTTTTAACCGTGCCTACGTTAGTAGCAAGGTAACTGTCAATCAGTTCGTCAAAGATGAGATTCAAATTGTTGTAAGGTACACTAATAAGAACGAAACCCGGCAGTAATGCAAAAAGCCTTCAACTTCACAGTCAAAGGCTTTTTTGCCTTTAATAATTTCCTGCTAATTAAGCCTCCATCAAGGTTTTTATATCAAACTTCGACATTTGCATATAGGCTTGCATTACTCTTGGCGCTTTTTCAGGGTCGGTCATCAGTTTATGCAAGATCGCGGGTACAATTTGCCATGATACCCCAAACTTATCGTCAAGCCAGCCGCATTGGTCATACCTTCCATCCTGGCCTAACTTATCCCAATAATGATCGATCTCTTCCTGCGTTTCGCATTCAATGACGAACGAGGTAGCCGGCGTAAATTTATATTTAGGCCCGCCATTAAGGCCCATAAACTTGTTACCGTTTAATTCGAACTGAACTACAATTGGATTTTCTGCAAGAATTTTTGAGTTTTTAAATATCGTGCAATAATAATCTGCTGCTGCTTTGGCTTGACCGTCAAACCATAAACATGGATACATTTGATTTTTCATAATACGTTTTTGTTTTAATTATTGAATCAAAAGTATCAAGCCCGGCGGCGGCAAAATAGAACAAAACCGACAAAATGCTAATAATTGAGATATTGTTTAGGTGTTAAATTTGTAAACTCTTTAAAGCTGCGTATAAAATGGCTCTGGTCGGCATAACCATGCTGAAAAGCGATATCAGTTAAACGAACATCCCTTGAATTATTTAATTGCTGAAACGCCGCATTAAACTGGCACACCCGCCGGTACAGGTTTGGGGCCAGGCCAACATTTCTCTCGAAAGTACGCTGAAAGGTGCGTTCGGTGATATTTAGTTCTTTTTGAAGTTGCAGCAATACTTCCTTACCGGGCGACGTTATTATTTTTTGAGTAGCGTATTTGATAATACCGCAGTCGGACTTTTGTTGGGAAGCCAGTTTAGCGATGTAATTATCAATCAACACCAGCATATCAACCGCACTATTTGCGTTTAACAGTTTTTCCTGTAGTTCTTTAGTTATTTGGGGCGATACCAGGTTAATGTCGATAATCCTGTCTGTCAATTCCTGTGCCGATACCCCAAATAATGATAGCAGCGCAAATGGCTTAAAGAAATAAGCAATCAGCGTAAAATCTTCTGTGAAGGTCAAAAACTCAGGCGAAATTGTCTGCCCAAAAAGCAGGAGGTGATTAACGGGGCTACCTTTAATTGTCCCCTTTTTTGATATAAAAAGTAAAGTAGGTGTACCATTGGCAAAAAGCGGCAAAGCAAACGGGGATGAGATTTGATGATCGTCGATCACCAGGATCCTTTCCACATAGTCTGCAACGCTTTCGTTAGGTTTCAGATTGCTTACTTTCATCTCAGGCAATTCTTAATATTACTTGTTGTTTTAAACAGATTGGCGTTACTTATTACTAATATAAAGTAAATATTCAGAGAAGATGGAAATCGAGGTTTTTAATAATAATTTGCCCACATAATTAACTTTAAAGCAGATAGTTGGAAAATCAGCTGCTTTTTTTACTTTTACGAGATAACTGAACCCCGAGCTTATGTTTTACCTTATCGCTACTGCTGCGGCAGCATTATTTATTGCACACGTTGTGTTGCTTTTAATCTCTTTCCCAAAATCACAATTGGCTCCTGCCCGCTACTTTTATTCGCATTTAACCTTGTGGCTAACCGGCGTGCTTGTATTTGTGTTGGCACTTTTATATAGTGGTAAAGACCAGTTATCGATTTTAGATTATTTTGATACCATGCAAAAAAAGGTGATGATATTGGTATTTACCTTTGCCCTGTCTTTAGTAGCGCATCTTGTTGTACGGCTATTGATATTACCATTGCTCAAACCTAAAAGCTAATTCAAATTGATCAGAAAAGTTTTAGCCGTTATAGCAAGTTATATAATTTTCGCTGCAAGCGCAGTACTATTATTTAACCTAACGGGACAGAAACCGCATGCCGACGCTGCCCTTAACTTTAAAATTATCACGGCTCTGTATGGCGCGTTTTTCTCTGTTTTAAGTGGACTTGCTTTGCAATTAATTGCGCGAACAAAAACGTTAATCCTAAACTTTGTACTGGCGTTTATAATGGCTGCCTTTGCCACGGTATCCCTATTGACATCAAGCGGGAACCATTGGACGCAGTTATTTGCCATCATCATTTTTGCACCTGCTTCGTTATTGGGCGGGTTGATTTATCTGAAAAGAAAATCTGGCTAACACAGACAGTACAGGATAGCGCAATCCGATAATAAATTAGGTTTATTGTACCAATATAAACTTCGCAATATCGTTTTCATTATCATGCAACAAATAAATCACCTATGAAAAAACTGGTCATAGTCGCATTCCTTTTCGCTTTTGCTGATTTTGCCTTCGGGCAAAAAATGAGTGATAGCCGACTGATGGTAAGCCCTAACGGGCACTTCTTGCAGTACCAAAACGGCAAACCATTTTTTTGGCTGGGTGATACAGGTTGGCAAATGTTTACCCGTTTAACTAAAGACGAGATAACGCGATACCTCGACAATCGCAAACAAAAAGGCTTTAACGTTATCCAGGCGGTAATATTAAATGATGACCCCAGTCCTATTGGCCCTAACCGGAAGGGCGATAGACCACTAATTAATAGCGACCCCAACAAACCAAACGAAGCCTATTTTAAAATGGTTGACTGGGCAATACAGCAAGCCGCAAAAAAGCAACTGTATATTGGCTTACTACCTACCTGGGGTGGTAATGTAACCAGGTTTTGGTCGACAGCACGGCCTATGTTTAACATAAGTAATGCTTACCAATATGGTCTGTTTTTAGCTAAACGATATAAAGACTATACCAACATAATCTGGATAGTTGGCGGCGACAGGCCCGCTAAAAATGACACTGCCGACTGGCGCCCTATATGGCGGTCGATGGTTAAAGGAATACGGGAAGGAACAGGCAATAAAGCGCTGATAACCTATCATCCGTCTGGCGAAGCATCATCCACCGATTTTTGGAGGGACGAGGCTACGCTTGATTTTAACATGATGCAATCGGGCCATCGTATTCATGATTTCCCGGTTTGGAACTGGGTAAGGCGCGATTACAATTTAACACCCGCCAAACCTGTTTTAGATGGCGAGCCAAATTACGAGGATCACCCCGTAAACTGGAAAAACAACACCGGATATTTTAGGGACTATGATGTGCGTAAACAGCTTTATCGCACCGTTTTTAGCGGTGCCTGCGGCGTTACTTACGGGCACCAGGCTGTTTGGCAATTTTACAGCACGCGCGAAGAACCCATGAGCTTTCCTGACCGTTACTGGGAAGAGGCGCTTGACCGGCCGGGAGCTTTCCAGGCTGGTTATTTAAAGAGACTGATACTATCCCGCCCATCATTAAACCGTATACCCGACCAGGCAATGATAAAAAGCGGACAAGGTGAAAAAGGCGATTATATCACCGCGTTCCGTGATGGAGATAATGGTTATGCGATGGTTTATTTACCGGTTGGCAAAACGATAGAATTGGATCTATCGTGGCTTAAAGCTCAAAACTTATCGGCTTGGTGGTTTGATCCTAAAACCGGGAAGGCAACTACTATCGGCATGTTAAAAAACAGCACAACGCCATTAGCTTTTACGCCGCCAACAATAGGTGAAGAAAACGATTGGGTATTGGTAGTAGATGATGTGCAAAAACATTGGCCTATTTTATAACTATAAAGAGTTTAAAGGCTTAGTTGATGATTAAAAAAAAATACTAAAATTACCGTTATAGATAGCCTTTTCATGTTTATATGTTTGTATATATCAGTATAATTGCTTTTTATTTGCTGATGGTTGTTAATTTATAAAAGTATCGTTATTAAGTAAAATGGCTTGTGTTATGACGTATTTTTTTCATTACTAAATACACTATCTTAGTGGTGTTTGACGTAATAACAAGATCAAACTTAACAAACCGATTAAATGAGTACCATCACCTTATCGCAGGCATCAGCGAACGATACCGCCGGCACGCTTAAACTCCCGTTCTATATTTACGCGGTAGTATTTGCCTCTTTTTGTATTACTGTAGGTTTAATATGGGATATATCCTGGCACACGAGCATCGGCCGCGACGGTTTGTTTTCGCCGCCGCATTTGGCTACTTATTTAGGCGCGGTTACATCGGGCCTATTTTCTGGCTACTATGTGCTGCGTTTAACCTTTGCAGGCCGTAAAGAAGAAAAACAACAATCTATAAATTTCTGGAAAGTTTTTCACGGATCGTTAGGTGCGCTGTTTTGCATATGGGGCGCCTTTACCATGATAACCTCGGCCCCGTTTGATGACTGGTGGCACAACACTTTTGGACTGGATGTACAGATTCTTTCGCCGCCACATACCGTATTATTGTTGGGTATGATAACTATACAATTTGGGGCTATGGTAAGCGTAATGGCTCTGCAAAATCGCGAAAGCATAACCTCTACTTACTCTAAAAAAACTTTGGCTGCCTGCTTTATGTTATCGTCGGGTTTTTTACTGGTGATGTTGTTCACCATTGCATCCGAATATCTAACCCGCCATAATATGCACGGCACTTTATTTTATGAGGTAGCAGGCGGATTGTTCCCATTGTTTTTGGTGGCGGTATCAAGGGCGTCAACCAGTAAATGGGGCGCTACCCGTATGGCTGCAGTTTATATGGTGGTAATGGCATTGTTGGTATGGATCCTGCCCTTGTTCCATGCCGAACCCAAATTGGGGCCTGTGCTAAATCACATTACCCATTATCAAAGTTTCCATTTCCCGCTGTTATTGATCTTCCCGGCGATAGCTATAGATTGGTTAAATCAACGTTTATCAGTCAAACCATCAATTGTAAGAGCGTTTGCAATAGGCGTAGCTTTTGTACTGGTATTGCTTGCAGTACAATGGCCATTTGGTGATTTCCTAACTACCGTTTATGCCCGTAACTGGTTATTTGGTACCACGTCCTGGTATTTTGGTTCGGACCCTAACAATGAATATCGTTATAAGCTTTACGATGAAGCTACCGGCGCAACGCTAATTACAGGCTTAGGTATATCCGTTGTGCTTGCGTTACTGTCTACCTGGTTAGGCTTAACCTGGGGCCGTTGGATGAAATCAGTTAAACGGTAACCTAAATCTTATCATGAAAAAACTTATTCTATTTCTTAGCCTGCTGCTGGCCGTTGTTAAAAGCTATGGCCACGTAGGCAGCCCCGGCGTTACCTTCGAGGGTAAAGCCGGGCCATATAAAGTTATTGTAAGCATTAACCCGCCTGATGTAATACCGGGCACAGCCAACGTCACTGTTTATTTAGAGGATGGCGTTAAAGGCGTAACCGTATTTGCCAAACCCGTGTATTGGACCTTTGGTGCAGACGGCACTCCACGCGCCGATCAGGCGACTGCGTTTGCCGGTCAGCCCGGTCGTTTTGATGTAAAGATCTGGTTCATGAATATGGGCACGTCAAGCATCGAGATAATGATCGATGGTCCATTGGGTAAAGGTATCGTATTGGTGCCGGTTATGGCCGTATCAACAGCTAAGCGGGCCATGCCTGTGGGCTTGGGTTGGGGTTTATTGGGCATGGCTGTTTTTTTAGTGTTGCTTATGGTAACCATCATTAGCTCAAGCATGGGCGACAGCCAGCTTAACCCCGGCGAAGAAATCACCAAACGCCTGCGCACAAGGCGCACCATTGGCGGTGTAAGCAGCCTGGTTATTTTAGTGTTGATATTATGGGGAGGCTTATCCTGGTGGAACTCAGCGGCTGCCAATTACAATAAATTTTTGTATCGCCCATTGCAGGCTACCACCATCGTAAACGGACAAGATGGTACATTAACGCTTACTATTGATACCGTACAGCTAAACATGATGACGCAGCGGCGCCGGATGAATATCACCCGTAAAATGAGTTTCCTGGTGCCAGATCATGGCAAGTTGATGCACTTGTTTTTGATAAAAGCCGGCGAGCTGGATGTATTTGCACACCTGCACCCGCAACGGGTAGACTCGGTAACTTTTACAGCTAAAATACCCAACCTACCCGCCGGTAAATACTGGGTATATGCTGATATAACGCGCTTAAGCGGCTTTGCCGAAACTATTGTAGACACGCTTACGGTTGACGAAAATATCTTCCATAACGCCGGGTTGAATATCAAACCAACCGTAGCTGCCGACCCTGACGATACTTATTACCTGAGCAATACTATAAACAGCAAAACCGCCACCCGTACAGGTGCTGCAATTTGCGGCTCGCCGGGGATTGAAACCAAGCTAAATGATGGCTCGACCGCGGTATGGATGCAAAGCCCCGGCAAAGAAATTAAAGCCGGCGAACTGACCAACCTGCAGTTTGAGATCCTTGATCCCGAAGGTAAACCCGCCAAATTAGAACCTTACATGGGCATGATGGCGCACGCGGTTATTTTAAAAGACGACGGCAGCGTATATATTCACCTGCATCCTGCGGGCAGCTATTCCATGGCGTCGCAAAAGGCTTTGCTGGACAGGATTGCTTTCCATGAGCCACTGGATAAATACTTGCCGCAACCAAAAGTGTTTGTAGATAGCATAGACCACTTTATGACCCGATTGAACGCTATGCCGGAAGCCGACCGCAGCAAACTGCTAATGGTTAACATGCCCGACATGGCGCCATCAAAAAACGGCACAATGACGCACCAGGTAAGTTTCCCTTATACGTTTCCACAGCCCGGCAAATACCGCATCTGGATCCAGGCTAAGCGCAATGGAGTGATACTGAACAGCGCTTTTGATGCCGTGGTGAAATAGCTTGTATTAATTAAAAACTATTGTAGTAATTGATCTTGGCTGCAAACTGATAGCACCATTTAAATTGATTACGGCTGATGGTTTTAGATCGTCGCCTGCGTTTGCCGATGTGGTATAAGTACGATAGTTTTTTACTGATTTAAAATTTTTCAAGTCGGGCGTTACCAACCGGTTTTCTTCGGTATAATTAATTACAACCATTACCAGTTTATCTTTACCGACTGCAAATGCCGACACCATTACATCCTGCGCAACTTGTACAGGACTAAGCCCATCATTTCGGGTAGTAATTAGCCGTTTCATCCCCGGACGCACAAATCGGCTGTAATTACCTAAAGCCCAAAGGTTTTTGGTGATCGTAAATTCGCCGTCGGTATAGTCGGCATTGGGTTTTAGTGCGATTACATAGTAACGGGTATCAAAGTTAGCGTTGCCGGGCTCCCAAACGTTCCATAATTGCCAGGCCGCGGCGTTGGCTACGGTTAGGTCGTGGTTAATTACCTTAGCTAAAAACAGCGCGCAATCCATCTGCGTGCGCCGGCCCTTGGTACCTTCCTTATATCCATCGGCCAGCATAGAGTATTCTGACTGCCAAAAGGTGACTCCATATTTGGCGGCGGTATCTGCCAGGTTCCTGCGGATGTTTATCAGATTATTATCGCCATTCTCAGTAAAATAGCTATGCCCGGCTGCTATTTTTGGCACATGCTTTAAATCGTTAAAACTGTACGCGCCCTTAGCCGCAAACAAGGTTTGTATTTGTTTGGATGTAGCTGTGTTATTGCCATACAAATAGTCCAGCTGCCCGGCTTCGGGAGTAAGTATTTTTGTGGTAAGCTTGCTTTTGGTTAGTGATGCATCGACTGCCGTTATAACACGATAGATCTCCTCGTTACTCCATGGGCTTCCTTCCTGGCTTGCCTGGCCGGGTTGGTTTGCCCAATCCCATTGCGGCTCGTTAACAGGGCTTATATAGCTGAAGTGTAGTTTCTGTTGGTCGAAGTGTTTTATAACCTCAGCCAAAAAATTAGCGTAAGCATCATATTTATCGGGCTTTAAATTGGCTTTATGGTCCTTAACAGTTTTATAACCCAGGCCATTTTGGGTGAATTGTACCGGCGGACTATTTACAAAAGCAATCAAATTCTCCACCTTATAATCCTTTGCTTTACGCAAAAACCATTGGTAACCCGCCTGCTTATCCCAGTTATAAGTACCATCAGGATTTAAAAAGCATTCGACGCGTTTCCTGAAATCGCGGATACCGCTGCTGTCGCCCTGCTCGGCCGTGCCGGCGCCAATATTAAAGCGCCAGGCAGATAAACCGATGCCTTTAAATGCACCATCAGCTGCAACCTCTTTGCTGAACAGCAGCTCGGCCATTCTTTCACGCTTTTCTATCGGCCAATATTTGCCTATTCCCTCAGAGAACCAGCACCCCGACGCGCCGATGTTATCAATAGTTTGCGCGGTGTTTTTGGCATCGATGGTAATGGTTAATACGGGCTTTTGTTGCGCCATTAAAAACATCGGCACAAAAAATAAAGCGACAATTGGTAACGTGTATTGATTGAATTTCACATGGACAAGTTCGTAAATAACATCATTATTTAATCAGTTAATTTTTTTAGAATTGTATATGCTTAAAAATCTTAAATCCTCAATCGTTGTTATAGTTATATTGTTATCAACTTTATTATTGGTTGGGTGCAGTCGTCCTTTAGCAACTAAGAGACTACTAAGTGACATGACTCAATATAAGTGGAAACCGTGGTACTTTTATTATGAGGAGCACCAGGTAAGCAGCTATGACCGTCATTCTGTATCACCCGATCAGCCTGGATGGTTTGCCAATGCTGATGCGTCACAATATATCCGTACCGAAACAGTTAACGGCCACCAGGAACACGTGATGATGGATGTTGATGGACCTGGTGTTATTGTACGTTTTTGGCTGACAACCTTTAAACGCCATGGGAAAATACGTATCTATTTTGATAACAAAACCGAACCTGAAATTACTGTGCCTGCCTACGATCTGATGCAGATAGGCCTGCCATTGGGTAAAGCCTTACTACAGGCCCACTCAAGTTATGAACCTAAAGAAAAAGGAGGTAGCACACTTTATTTACCTCTACCCTACGCTAAACATTGTAAAGTAACCTTTGAGGATGAGGATAAAGACAACCAGCCACGGTATTACCAGATAAACTATCGCACCTATCAGGGGAAAAGACGGATACAAACTTTTTCCCTAAAAGATTTTAATACAGTAGCCGATTTAGCCGATAAGACAGACTATAAATTGTTGCACCCGGACACTATTTTGAAAGGAAAGATCACAACACTAAATGATAGGATAAAACCACATGGGCAAGCCTCGACAACTCTTACGGCAGACCGTGCATGCATTAAATATATCAGCATAAAGCTAAAAACAGATGAGCCAGGCGATTACCAACAAGCATTAAGATCTACCATATTAAAAATAGAATTTGATGGAGAGCAAACCGTATGGTGCCCTATAGGCGATTTTTCAGGGAGCGGCGTAGGTGGAAAACCATTACAAAGTTGGTATAGGACCGTGACCAGCGACGGCGAAATTATAAGCAGATGGGTGATGCCTTACCAGCAAACGGCCAAAATAACGGTACTGAATTTAGGCGATAAAGATGTAAACCTATCACTTAATGCGATTACCGACAATTGGCAATGGCGCTCAATCAGCATGTATTTTCACGCCGACTGGAAAAGCCAGCTCAATGTACCAATTAAACAAACAGAAAAAGATAAGCCAACGGATTGGGACCTGAACACCATAACCGGTAAAGGCATATTTATGGGCGAAACACTTTCTGTTTACAACCATATGCACAAATGGTATGGCGAGGGCGACCAAAAGATCTGGGTGGATGATAATCAGTTACCGGTTGAGTTTGGTACAGGTACCGAGGATTATTACAACACATCATGGGCACCGGTGGTGCTGTATCAAACGCCATTTGCCAATGCCCCGCGGGCAGATAATCCCGACTCGTACGGTTACAACACCTTTACCCGTACCCGCAATTTGGACGCGGTACCATTTAAAGAATATTTCCGTTTTAGTTTGGAAACTTTAGGCTGGGAAAACGGCACCGCCGACATAGCAGCGACCACCTATTGGTATGGTTTTAAAGGCGCTAAAAGCAGCGCGGCGGCAGATCAATCTCAACCCACAAAACTACCTAAATGAACAACGACCTGGAATGCCCGGTAGATTTTGTACCAATAAACGAAAACAGGGCTCGCATGGTGGCGTTTATGGTGCTGGTATTGGCGTCAGTATGTTTTACAACTGCTAACAGCACCATAGCTTCAATTTTACTGGTCGATTTTACCTTGCGGAGTTTTAACTTGAATAAGTTTAGCCCGTTAACCATCATTGCGGGTTTGCTGATCAAGCTGCTCCAAATAAAAAACAAACCGGTGGACCGTGCGCCGAAGCGCTTTGCCGCATTCATCGGCTTAAGTTTTATGTTGATGATATTGTTGGCGCTGCTTACCGGTTTAATCACTACGGCAAAAGTCCTGCTGGTTGTGTTAATGGTATTTGCCGCGTTAGAATCATTAGCCGGTTTTTGCGCCGGTTGTTATGTATATACCTATTTAAAACGTTTTGGGTTGATAAAATAGCAGCGGAATTTAAAAATTCTGTTTATGTTAGCTTAAATTATCCCACCAATGAAACCTGTTTATTTATTAGCATGCCTAGTTTGTTTAACCACTGTAGCAACAACAGTAAACGCACAAAATTATACCGGTGCTAAAGCGCCTTTGCGCCAAAACCCTTATATCGAACTGCCATTAGGTGCCATTAAGCCGCAAGGCTGGCTGCGCCAAATGCTGATCAAACAAAAAGAGGGCGCTACCGGCAACCTGGATAAGCTCTACCCCATTGTTATGGGCAACCGCAACGGCTGGCTGGGTGGCGATGGCGACCAGTGGGAACGCGGCCCCTACTGGATAGACGGCTTGCTGCCATTGGCTTATATTTTGCAGGATAAAGAACTTATTGCCAAAGTAAAACCTTGGGTAGAGTGGTCCATAAAAAGCCAGACGCCCGATGGTTATTTTGGCCCATCAAAAGATTACGGGCGCGAGCCGGGCATACAGCGCGATAACAGCCGCGACTGGTGGCCTAAAATGGTGATGCTTAAAGTATTGAAGCAGTATTACCAGGCCACAAATGATAAACGCGTAATTACCTTACTGACCAACTACTTTAGATACCAACTTACCGAGTTGCCAAAGAACCCGCTTGACCACTGGACCTTTTGGGCCAAATGGCGCGGCGGCGATAACCTGATGGTTGTTTACTGGCTGTACAACATTACCGGGGATAAGTTCCTGCTTGATCTTGCTGATTTGGTGCATAAACAAACCTTCGATTTTACGGGCGAATTTTTAAAAGGCAATATGCTGACAAAATTAGGCAGCGCGCATGGCGTAAACCTTGCCGAGGGTATGAAAGAGCCTATCATTTACTACCAGCAGCATCCCGAAGCTCAATACAGCGAGGCCATGAAAAAAGGCTTTGCCGACCTGACCAAGTACAACGGCATGGCGCACGGTTTATTTGGTGCTGATGAATCGTTACATGGCAACAACCCTACCCAGGGATCTGAGTTGTGTACGGCTGTGGAAATGATGTTTACTTTGGAGAACTCGTTAGAGATTACCGGCGATATTGACTATGCCGACCGTTTAGAGAAGATTGCATTCAACGCGCTACCTGCCCAAACGTCCGAGGATTATATGACCCGCCAGTATTTCCAGCAGGCCAACCAGGTAAGTTTAACCCGGGCATCGCATAATTTTAATGTTAACCATGCCGGTACCGATGTGGTTTATGGCTTACTATCGGGCTATCCGTGTTGTACCTCAAACATGCACCAGGGCTGGCCAAAATTTGTGCAAAATTTATGGTATGCTACTCCCGATAATGGAGCTGCGGCATTGGTATATTCAGCCAGCGAAGTTAATTTGAAAGTTGGCAACGGCGTTCCGGTTACTTTTAAAGAAGAAACCAACTACCCGTTTGATGAAACTATTAAGTTTACGCTAAGCATGGATAAAGAGGCAAAGGCAGTTTCGTTCCCGTTTCATTTGCGGATCCCGGCATGGTGCACCAGCGCTACTATTAAAGTAAATGGAACAGAAGTACAGCAAGCCAAAGGCAACCAAATAGTAAAACTAAACCGCGAATGGAAAAGCGGCGACATAGTTGAGCTGGTATTACCAATGCATATTTTTAAAAATACCTGGTACGAAAACTCAGTATCTGTAGAGCGCGGCCCATTGGTTTACGGCTTAAAAATTGGAGAGGAAGAAAAACTGGTTAAAAACGACCGCGACCCAATAGCCTATGGCAGCGAGTTTTATGAAGTTAGGCCAACCACCCCATGGAACTACGGGCTGATAGACGTGCGTGCCCGCGATTTGGAGAAATCCTTCACCATCCAAAAGAAAGATGGTGTTGCCACCTACCCGTGGAATTTGGCAAATGCCCCGTTGCAACTAACCGTTAAAGCACGTCGTATACCTAACTGGACCTTGTATAACGACATGACAGGCCCAATGCCGTTCAGCGTAATTTATAATGAGGGTACGCCTAAAGAAAAGGATGAAGAGATAACGCTGGTGCCTTATGGCTGTACCAGGTTAAGGATCTCGCAGTTCCCGGTTGTTGGAAGGTAAAATTAATGTGCAAATATGCAGATGTGCAGATGCCTTTAAATATAATTATGAAAAGATTAACACTCGTACTACTTACCCTCTGCCTGTTAACATCCTTTAAAGCTAAAGAGTTAACCTGGGTTGCAATAGGCGATTCTATCACCTATCTGAACGACCATAAAAACGAAACGCAAAATCGTTTAACCTGTGGTTATTTAACGCAGGTTACAGCGCAGTTGCCAAATATTCACTACATCAACAAAGGTTATAACGGCTGGACATCCGGCGGAATAGCTAACCGTATTGACAGCCTGGGTTTAGTTAAGGCTGATATTTACACCGTATTTTTAGGTACAAACGATTGGTGGCAGGGTCGGCCAATTGGCACGCTGGATGATTATAAAAACAATGCCGGCAATAAAACCATTTATGGTTCTTTCCGCATTATAGTTAATAAGCTGCGAACATTAAACCCGGATGCTAAAATTGTGCTAATGACACCTTTACAGCGGGTAGATTTTGTTTACCTGTTTGATAAGAAAAACAGTGCGTTTGGATCATACCAGCAAAAGAACGGGCAGACACTGGAAGCTGTTGCTAACGCAATAGTTGAAATTGGCAAATTTGACAAGATCCCGGTAACTGATCTTTATCATAATGCAGATTTCACGCTGGAAAAACTGGTGAAGTTTAAACGGCTTAAAGACCCTGCCACCGGCACTTATACCAATTATCCTTACCCTAAATTTATCGGCTTACCTTTTAATCCGGCAACGGATGATTATCCTTACCCGGCAGAAGCCGTTGACCTGACTTACGACGGCCTTCACCCGTCTGACGCCGGTTGTGCAATAATAGCTAAGAGCCTCGTTAAAATAATGAAGAAGTTTTAATTGAAAAAAACCATGAAAAAAACCATCATCGCGTTAGCATTTATTGCCGGCATTGGCTTTACCGCAAAGGCACAGTATAAAGCAATTACCAAAACACCACCTATGGGTTGGATGAGCTGGTTCCCGTTTATTGATAAGATAGATGAGAAAAAGATAATGGAGGTTGCCGATGCGATGGTTAAAAGCGGGCTTAGGGATGCCGGTTATAAATTAGTGCAACTGGACGATGGTTGGATGGCAGCCGACCGCGATGCCGAAGGCCGGCAGTATGCTAATACCGCACGCTTCCCGCATGGAATGAAGTATCTGGCAGATTATGTTCACGCGCGTGGATTAAAGATCGGGATCTATTCGTCAAACGGTATGAAAACCTGTGCCGGTTATCCGGGCAGTTATGATCATGAAGAAAAAGATGCTCAAACCTACGCCGCGTGGGGAATTGATTATTTAAAATATGATGCCTGCGGCGAGAAAGAAAAACATACCGATCGCGAATTGCACACCCGTATGAGTAAGGCCTTGCAAGCAACCGGCCGGCCAATTATGTTTGAGATCTGCATATTCTCGAGCGGTACAACGCACTTATGGGGAGCAGAAATTGCTGATATGTGGCGCACCGGCGGCGACATTGTAAAGTTTATCGACCGCACACCCGAGGTGACCTATAAAAATTGGTACACCAACCTTCAGCAGGTTGTGGGAAAAGAAAACGCTGCAGGCAACGGACATTGGAACGACCCGGATAACCTGATTGTTGACTACCCACGCAACAACAAGCAAACTTACGAAGAACAAAAAGCACAATTTAGCTTATGGGCCATCGTATCGGCCCCGCTGATATTGGGTAATGATGTTCGCAGCATGTCCGCCGCTACCAAAGCCATATTAATGAACAAAGAGATCATCGCTGTGGATCAGGACGCCGCAACAAAACCCGGTACAAGGCTATTTACAGATGATAAAAGAGAAGTCTGGGTAAAGCAATTAAAAGATGGCTCGAAGGCGGTTGTGTTATTTAATAAGGACGATACTAACGCTACTTTAACCCTGAATTTTAAAGAAATCGGCGCAGCTGAAAAAGTAAAAATAAGAGACCTGTGGGCGCATGCTAACAAAGGCATAGTTAACGGCTCCTATAAAGCAACCGTAGCACCCCATGGCGTTGCGATGCTAAAGCTGACTGCAGTTAAATAACCGTATTGTTTAAACTGTTATACTGATCTCTACACCGCCATAATTACGTAGCACATCAACTGCTTCCTGCATTTCGCGGACTGAATCGGCATGGGCTTTTAGTATTACTTTACCCTCGCCGAGCGTAACCGGGGTTATAATAATATCTCCCTCAGTAAACTCCATATCCTGGGCCAGCAGGTATTCCTTAGCGTCTTCTGCGTGGTCCATGTTTTCAAATACGGCAGTTGCGGTGTGTAATCTCATGTTGTATCAACACCATAACTTTTAAAGTGTTTTACTTTCTGATCCGCTATTCGTCCACCAATATATTCTCGCCAAATTTTTGCGAAACGGTTGTATTCTCTTTCCCGCCGATGCTGATAACCAACGAATTATCGAAAGGGATTTTTTCTACCAGGTGGATAGTTGTGCCTATACCTATGTTAAGCTTAAGCAGATATTGCAAAAAGGTGCTGCTGGTATCCTTCACGGCAGCCACCCTATAAGTTATCCCCTCTTTTACATTGGCTAAGGTAACCGAGAATGATTTAGGCACTTTGCCGTTTGCTTTTGGTATGGGGTCGCCATGCGGATCATATTCAGGGAAGCCCAGGAATTTATCCAGTCGGTCGGCAAGCGTATCGTCCTGGATATGCTCCAGTTCTTCGGCTATATCGTGGATCTCGTCCCAGTTATAATTTAGTTTTTCCAGTAAAAAAACCTCCCACAGCCGGTGTTTCCGTACTATCTGGATGGCATCGTTAAGCCCGCTGTCGGTTAGTTTAACCCCTTCGCGCTTATCGTAATCTATCAGTTTTTTGTCTGATAATTTTTTGATCATATCAATAACCGATGCGGGGTTGTTCTTTAGCATCTCAGCAATAGCCGTAGGTGTGATCTTAACATCCGCATTTTGCGAAATACGAAAGATAGCCTTCAGGTAATTTTCTTCGGTGAGCGTGTGCACCATAAAATGATCTTTTCACAAACATAATAAAATTTGCCTTGTTTCAAAAATTAGACTAATCTAATTTTAGTAAATTGATTAGTTAAATATTATTTATATGTTTGCTAAAATTTATATCGGTGAAAATATCTTACATAACTTATTTGCTTCTCCTAATGGCTTCAAACTGTTTCGGACAAACCTTTTCAATATCCGGAACAGTAAAAGATAAGCTTACGCACGAGCCGGTTATGTATGGTACGGTCACTATCCCATCATTAAAAACAGGCACGGCTACAAATGAAAGGGGACACTTTACTTTAGTTGTGCCGTCAGTCAGGGATAATACCGCCCTGGTTATATCATGCATTGGTTATCAAACAGATACAATACTGATAACCGGCGCGAAGGATAATCACGAGATATTTTTACACCCCGATAAGAAAGCATTAAATGAAGTGGTGGTTACAGGCGTATCCCGTGCTACGCTTGCACGCGAAAACCCTATACCCATAATTAGTGTATCTGCAAAAAAAATGGAGCAGGCTACCGAAAGCAATATTATTGATGTACTGGTAAAAAATGTCCCCGGGTTAAACGCTGTTAAAACCGGGCCAAATATCTCCAAGCCCTTTATACGCGGCTTAGGCTATAACCGTGTGCTTGCCCTTTACGATGGTATAAGGCAGGAGGGCCAGCAATGGGGCGACGAACATGGTATTGAAGTTGACACTTATAATATTGACCGCGCCGAGGTTGTTAAAGGCCCGTCAAGCCTGATCTATGGATCAGACGCGTTGGCTGGGGTAGTTGGGTTAATACCTTCCATGCCTGCTGATACCGACAGGAAGATCCACGGCAAATATTTTACCGAATATCAGGGCAATAACGGACTGGTTGGCAACGGTCTTCGCCTTACTTACTCGACATCCCATTGGAGCTACGCTTTAAGAGGATCATACCGCATAGCTAAAAATTATACTAATGATATTGATGGCCGTGTGTACAATACCGGGTTCCGGGAAACTAACGCGTCGGCAAGTATAAAACATACCGGCAGCACCGGCTATACATCGCTTAACTTTACCCTTTACGATAACCTGCAGGGCATCCCCGATGGCAGCCGTGACTCGCTAACCCGCAAATTCACCTTCCAAACGCTTGAGGGGAGTGTTGATGATATTTTAAACAGGCCGCTGGCATCAAACACGCAGTTAAACTCTTATCAACTTAGCCCGTTGCACCAGCATATCCAGCATTACCGGGTTTATACCAAGAACCATTACCGCCTAGGTGGCGGTGATATCGATGCATTGCTGGCTTTCCAGCAAAATGTGCGTCGCGAGTATAATCACCCCACAGCCCCGACACAGGCGGGTTTGTTTGTGCGTTTAAATACGATAAACTACGGCGTTAACTACAACGCCCCAACCTTTGCCCATACCGAACTATCGTTCGGGGTTAACGGGATGTATCAAAACAATCGCAGTAAAGATGCTACCGATTTCCCTATCCCCGATTATAATTCGTTCGATGCAGGGATATACGGTTTTGCCAAGTGGAAATACGCCCGCTGGACAATAGGCGGCGGCTTACGGTACGACCAACGCTACCAGCATGGCGACGATTTTTATACCAAAACAAACCCCGCGACAAATTTTAACAGCCATGTACAAGGGCAGGATATTGCAGGTGGCAACCTGCAGTTCCCGGCGTTTAGTAAAACTTATCATGGCCTGTCGTTAAGTTTGGGCAGTACCTATGCCATCAATCAGCAGTTAAATTTAAAAGCCAATATAGCACGCGGCTACCGGGCACCAAGCATTACCGAATTTGCGTCGAACGGACTTGACCCAGGCGCACATATTGTTTACCTGGGCAACCGCAACTTCGGCCCCGAGTTTTCGTTGCAGGAGGACTTGGGTATTGAAGCTAATATGGCCGACTTTTCGGCTACACTTAGCGTGTTTAACAATAATATCTCCAACTACATTTATTTATCACAACAGGTAGACGCGTCTGGCAATGCCATAGTTGATGCACAGGGAAACAAGACCTATCAATATCAACAGGCTAAAGCGCAATTATACGGCATTGAGGCCACTTTTGGCCTGCACCCGGTAACATGGAAGGGTTTCGCGCTTGACAACTCGCTGGCGGTTACTTATGGCTTTAACCGCAACGCATCATTTAAGGATAAAAAACTACAGGGCGAATATTTGCCGCTTATCCCGCCATTGCACTTACTAAGCAGCATAAGCCAGGAGTTGAAACTTGATGGCGCAGTTTTTAAAACGCTTAACCTAAGGGCCGAAGCAGATGTTAATGCCGCACAGCAACGCTACCTGGCGTTAAACAATACAGAAACATTAACGCCGGGCTACACTCAATTTAATATAGCTGCGGGTACAAGTATCCAATATTCGGGTAGTGGCAAATTACAATTGCAGGTACAGATTAACAATGTTTTTGACAAAGCCTATCAATCCAACCTAAACAGACTGAAATATTTCGAGTACTATAATGCATCGCCTAATGGCACATCGGGCATTTACAATATGGGGCGAAGTATTTGCGTGAAGGTTATAGTACCTTTTTGAAACTAATTGTCATTCTGAGCGATAGCTAAGAATCTCATACTCCATACATGCCGCGTGTAGAAGATCCTTCGCTATCGCTCAGGATGACAAGCAAAAAAAGGCCCGCCCCAACAATTGCCGGACCGGGCCTTTAACTAATCTCTAATTAACTAATCTCCTCCCGATAGCTATAGGGACTACTACTTCTTCGCTAACGTTTTGTCGTGAAGCAATTTCATGAAGTAACCGCCCACAACGCTACGGGCCTGGAAGCCCGTTTGCTTGCCACTTTTGGTATCGTGCCAGTCGCTAAGCGGTACGCGGGTTGGGGTTTCCAAAGCATATTTGTAAATCGGGTCGACCAGTTGGTTAAACTCTGCACGAGTAGGTGCAAACGTTGCGGTCCAAAGTATCCAGTCAGATTTTGTGTAATCTTTACGGCTATCCAATGGCAAACCATATTGGTTTTGTATGCTGATGTAATATTTGGTCTCGGTATCATAAACCGATTGCGGGAACAAATTCAGCTTTAATACTTTATCCCAAACCAGGTTGTATTTCTGGCTCCAGGTACCGGGGTTTTCAAACGTAAGCGTGTAGTGGTCCTTGTCGCCTGCCAGTTTCATCCAGCGGCCCACCATGTCTTTAGCAATAGCGCGGTATTTTGTGGCGGTAGCTTTATCGCCCAAAGCATCGGCCAATTGCGCGTAGCACCCTATGCCTACAATGGCTTTAACAGATAAGTTTGCATTACGTGCCAGGTGGCCCGCAAAGTCATCGGTACAAAGCTGATTAGCCGGGTCGAAGCCCTCCGTGGTTAAATAGTTAACCCAGGTGCTTAAGGTTTTCCAGTGCTTTTTAGCGTAAGATGCATTACCCTCTGCATTTGCAATGGCTGCAGTAAGGATGATCATGTTACCCGATTCTTCAACCGGCATACCTTCGCCATAAGTTTGGCCATTAGCATGCGGGTAAGTACCCAGGTCATGCGCGGCATAGTTACGGCCATATTTACCACTCTCGCTAAAGTAGAAGATCCCGTTAAGCATGCCTTCCATCAACTTAGGGTTGTAAATCAAATATAACGGAGCCGATGGGTAGGTAACGTCAACCGTGTTAACAAAGCCACCGCTAAAGTTTTCTTTTGAGAACCAAAGGATCTCGCCCTGCGGGCTTTTCACCAATATATGTGCCGCTATACTTTGGCGATAAGCCAGTACACATAGTTCGGCATAGTCTTTACCACCTGCTTTAACAGCATCGGCATACATAGTTTTGTTAAAGGCGGCACACCTTTGTAAGGTCACCGGGTAATCGGCAGCAGCTTTTGTTAACTGGCCCTCAAAGGTTTCTTTACCTGAGTTGTTCCACCAAGCCCTTAGGTTGGTATTGAAGTATTGCATGGCGTAAATATCATCATACCCAACCTCGATGAATTTAGCTACTGATGTAGCGCCAACTTTACCAAAAGGGATAATTGTATTCAAAGCCAGCTTTGTGCCTTTAAAAACTGTATTTGAAGCTACACCGGTACGGAACGCGTTAACTGCTTCTTTCTCGGTAGTGATAAATTGAGTTGCATTAACAGCTTTAGGTGCTGCTACGTACATATAGCCCCAATCAATTCGTACGCCGTCGCCGGCTTTTTTAAGGATAGCCTGCTCATCCGTACCTGCTTTAAGGATAGATAATGCCGGGGTGCTGTATTTAGTGGCGGTAACCGGTTGTTTAGGCTGATCGACAGACAGATCCGTCGACGCGCTGAAAAACACTTTTACATCATGCGTTTTGCCATCGTTTGATTTTACCCTGTAGGTAATATACGTTACCGGGCGGGACAATAAATTCAGATCGGCCAATAATAATGGCGATGTAAAGGTTAGCGCCAGGTCAATCTTACCGGCTTTAAAGTTGTAAATAGTTTGCGTAGCAGTAACGCTAACACTTTTCTGATCGGCAACTTCCAGCTCTTTGGTAACTGGTTTTTCTTTATCAACCAAACCTATATCGGCACGGGCGCCACCGCCGGTGTTCACTACGTGCATGGTGATGATATTCTCGCCCATTTTAAGGCGATCTTTATCCATGGCAATCATCTCAAAACCCTTGCTTACGCCTACCCTGTCAAATAATGGTTTGCCGTTAAGCGTAACTTCAACATCATCATCCCATGATAATTTAAGGAACAGCTTGTTGATATCATCGATCTTTGAAATGGTAAATGCTCTTCTTACCCAAATATCTTTGGTGCGCCATCTTATCTTGTCTCCGCGGGCATCTCCAATTGGCGATGATCCTTCGCGCCAGTCTGTAGCAGGGTAATTAGCGGCAGTCCAGTCGCCTTCGGGCTTGGTGAAGGTATATTTTACTGTATAATCTTTCTCGTCCGATGCCGGTAATATGGTACGATATTGCTCGGCATCCTTACCCAGGAAACGGTAATCTGTACCATCGACATTGATAATACCAATTAACGATTGGTCGGCACCGGTCCAGTGCGTAGTGGTGCTTTCGGCAAGCTTATCAGTGTTAGACCATACGCTAAAATATGTATTATGCGTGATGAGCGGGTATGAAGGCGCTTTCCGATCCTGCGCTGCCGCGTATTGAATGGTTATTAAAAGCAATGCGATGCCAAATAGCATATCTCTTTTCATAAATACAATTGGTTTTATTAGGTAATCAATGCCCGTTTAGCGCCGGGCGTTAAATAGTTGGCTAATTAACGGCATTTTAAGCTAAAAGCGGTATTTATTTTCAATATCCTGGTACTATAACAATAGTGTTCTGTTTCACGAGCGTATGACACAGATGAAACACTTGAAACACTTTTTTGACTTAATAGCTTGATAGATAGTTATTTGCTAAAAACGAGTGAAACAAAATGAAACACTATTTGGCGCTTAACAGCTTGATGATAAAGGCATTGTGAAAATAAAACATGTTTAAACGTGCATTGCAATTTTACCAACTAATCAGTCGGTGGTTGTAAACCTAAATACAGTTTATCACACTCAAAATCAAACAATTGCAAACAGGTTATTTTTTTTTCTTTTTGGTGGATGAGTCGGTAAAGTTTACATACAACTGCATGAAACAGATAAAATGAGGAAAGCCCACTTTGCAGCGGGCTTTCCTCATTTATCTAAGTCTTCTATATCTCTAATTTAATACCCCCACCAATGAAGCGTTTATCTTCAGCCGAGAATCTTGGGACGTTTCCTTCTATTAACTGTACCTGCTGGTACAGGTTCCGGGCGTTTATAAATACATCCAGGTACCTTACAAATCCCATTGGCTTTAAGCGATAACCCAGGTAAACGTTTTGTAGTTTAAGGCCCTGTATCATATCGTTATACACGGTATAATTACCGTTGCCATTTCCTACAGGCGCATGATATACCCCGCGGTTCATATCATAAACCAGGCCTACGCCTGCAAAGGCTTTGTTATAGCTAACCTGGCTGGCAAAACCGGCGGTAATAAGGCTCTTGCCCGGGTAAAATATCCGCAACTGGCTAAGCGTATAATTATTCTTAGCGCCCTTATTAGTCATGTATGCGCCGTTTACGCCAGCGGTCCATTTAAATTTGCCGTTGCCGGGTAATGTATAGTTTATGCCCAGCCTATGCGTAATTATATTGGCAGTGGTTGATCTTGCAGTGTCGGTTTGCGGCGATACTGTACCCTCTATAAAATAAACAGCATTGAATTTTGTTTCGCTGTAGTTGTAGCTAAATGACAACCCCTGTTTAAACATAGAGAAGGTTAAGCCACCCTGTATCTGGTTATAAGTTTGATATGGGTTAATAGGTTCGCGTACAAGAGGTGTGCCGGCGCCGGCAACGCTAAAGACTCCACGATAATATGGGATCTCCATCAAACTGCCCGTAAAATCTGCCGCGTAGGACATACTGCTTGCGTACGAGCCATAAAGTGTTAGCTTCCTGAGCAGCATTACCGAGTCGGTGGCACCAAGTGTCCGTAAAATATCGACATTTAAAGAAGCAAAAGGTAATATTTTGGGGGTGTTTGAACCGTTAAATGCAGGCGTGTTGGTGTTCAATATCTTTTGTGCGCCAACCTGCAGCGACACCATATCGGCATAGTTTAACGTAACCGATGGAGTTATTACAAATAGCCTTTGCTTTTGTAAGCTGGCTACGGTATTTGTATTTGTTACGGCACTTTGCCTGGTGATCACATATCTTAGAGTATCTTCTGTTTGGCGGTAGGTTGCGTTAATATTGCCGTTGAAGGTAAAATCTTCATTATCATCCAAAGTGCCCTGGTAAGAAAAGTCATCCTTAACTATCAGGCTGTTTATTGTCGATGTGCTGTCAATAACGGTGCTTTTAACGCCGAGCGCTGTCGGGTCTGTATAGCTTTGGTTATATTTGGTTTCGCGGCGTTGAAACCCTGCGCTTAAATTATTGGTAAACAGATCGGCGATGTTGCTTTTAAACTGGATATTGCCGTAGCCCAGGTTTTGGTCGATGTTTCTTTGATCCACCCTGTTAAGAGCAATGCCATTGGGGTCAGCATCATCCTTGTACAATTCCTTATCCTTTTGCGGTACATAACCGGCGCTGATGCTTAAAGTATTATTATCATCCAGCTTAAGGTCAAGGTAGCCGTTAAACTTTAAACGGTTACCCGCTAATGGCTTAAAAGTTTCATAAATATCTTTATTCCAATACTGCGGGAACACGTTGTGCTGAATATCGGCAGACAGGCCTGCTTTCATAGTTTTTGTATTGGTGTAGGCCGATACATAATATTGATGGTAAAGATCCTGCGTACTGTTACCTTTATTATTGCTATTACCGGATGTAGTGGCGTTGTAGCCAAAGTACTTTCTTACCTGGTTGGTTTGCCCCGCTACTATTATGCCCTTGCGGTTAGGGCCGCCGCGTTTGGTTTTAACCAATACCAATACCTGCAACGGCGTTATGCCATTTAAAGTAGTGGCGGCATTTTGTACAATGGTTATCTCGTCGATATCATAAATGCTGTAGGCGTTAATATCGGTATTTAAAACACCATCAATAACGTAAGCAAATTTTTGCTGCTGGCCGTATACGCCGTTAAAGTATAAGGTAAGGGCCTCTTTCAGATCAGTAAACGGCATCTTTTCCAGGTCGGCGGCGTGTATGGTGATGGCCTGGGTAAACTTCTTTTTCATGGTGACGCGCCCCAGATCGTAAATAGCCGTATCGGGCAGCGATGAATAAACAGGAACAGTTGTGGTGTCGGTTTGTGCTTTTACCGGGCTAAAAAACACGGTCGTCAGCAACAATGAAAATGCAAGTAAAGTTGCTTTCATAGATTGAGGGTTATAGGTTTAACTTGTAGATTAATAATTTTGGTTACCCAAATGTAATACTATTATTACAATAATAATATTTATTGGTAATTAATGAAGGAGGCAATTGATTGGGTAAAAAAGGGGCTGGAGATAGATAGATTATAAACTTACGAAGTTTTTAAAACTTCGTAAGTTTTGCCTTGGACTAATCAATTCCCCCTTCAGGGGGTTAGGGGGTTCCAATCATCCGTCCTAAACGGCATAGCGGGCAAGCCATCTTTATTATATAAGTTGCCCGGCGGGTTATCGGCCCAGTTATACCTTACGGCTTCGGGGTTGGTAATGCCATCAGCAGTAACTACAATTGTATTACCGCTGATAACCGCTTTGGCCCAAACAAATTTATGGTCAGCACCGGCAATGCCGAAGCCTTTTATTTCGGCGCCATCGGCAAATACCACATCATCGCCAACAAGGCTGCCTGCGGTAAGTCCCTGGTGGATCTCGTCAAAGCTGATGATGATCTTATTGCCATCCACCTTCATCGATTTGTAGATGGGGCCATGTGCTACAATCTTCTCCCCATAAACCTCCTTGCGGGCAACTAACGCCAGGCGGTTAGCAGGCACCAGTTTATTTACCGGGTGGACAGTGGCTATTTCACCGGCATCAATTGCCACAGCCATTCCTGTTTTAGCAAGCGACAGTGTTTTTTGCTGCGCCTCGCGCACCCACGGCCAGTTATTTTCGGACGGAGTTACGGCCGGCTGCCTGTAATTTGGCAGCTGGATAAACAGAAACGGAAAATCGCCCTGGCCCCACTCCTCGCGCCAATTGGTAATCATCCGTGGGAGAAGGTCTTTATATTCAATAGCATCTTTCAAACTTTCGCCATTGTTTTCGCCCTGGTACCATATCACGCCTTTTATTCCGTAGCCCACAATGGGTACAATACCACTATTATAGTTTACAATAGGCGCCAGGCTACCACCTGTCGGATCAACCGGGATAACCGGGGGAGCACGCAATGGTTTTGGGCGCACCGGCAGTGTTTGGTTAGCCGCTTTGGCCGCCAGCACATCGGCGTTCCATTGTTTTAGGATTTCGTTATAAGCGGTGCCAACTTCGGCGGTCCATGTTTTTAAGCTATCGCGATAAAGGGCCTGGCGAGTGGGATAAGTAGCCGTCGCATTTTCATAATTAGCAACCAGGCTATTGTATTTATCTATGTATTTTGTAAACGCAGGGCTTTTTTCAAGCGCGGCTTTGGTCATCCAGCCCTGCGCGGGTGTACCGCCACGGTAACTGCCTATCATACCCACCGGCACATTGGTAGATTTACGAATTTGCAGCGCGAAATAATACCCCACTGCCGAAAAACCGTGCGAGGCGAACGATGGCGTTGCCAATACTTCGGGCGAACAAACTACCCACCTTGCGTTTTGCGACGCGGCAGGCGCTGCAGGTATTTCATACACGGGCTGCAACGATAATGCTAACGGCACATAGAAAAAGTGGATCTGCTGATCGGTCGCGTTAGCTATAGCTTCTTTAGCATGCTTTTCGGTCTGGATGCCAAACTGCATGTTTGATTGACCTGATGCCAGCCATACCTCGCCTATTAAAATATTTGTAAAGTTTAAGGTTTCTGTGCCGTGGGTTAGTTTCATTTCGTACGGACCGCCTGCCTTGTAGGACCCCATTTTTATGGACCATTTACCATCGGCACCTGTAGTGGCTTTATAGGTTTTGCCCATAAAAACCACTTCTATTTTCTCGCCCGCATCAGCAGTGCCGTAAATCGGCACATGCATCCCGCGCTGTAAAACCATGTTATCGCCAAATATAGGCGACAGGTAAAATTTAGCCGAAGCGATACTGCTGAATAGCAATAAAATGAACGTGTACTTAAGTGCAGACAGGTAAGTTGTTTTCATAATTTAGAAGATAACAAAGACCCTAATATACAAAAAAGCGTTTACGTTACCGCTAATCAATTCTTCCCGGGCACAAGTCAGGCCATGGCACAAATTAACGCGCTAAGAATTGCGCTATTAAGGGTTCTACATCTGACCAGTTAAATAGCCATACAAAAAAATAGTAAATTCCGCCAAAATATCAAAACATAATTTAGGGTATAAATTAATAGGAATACCACAACCATTTCTAATATGATAGGTATATCCTCTCCCATTGTGGTAAAAATTCCGAAAAAGCCAAATATATTTTGATACACATGGAAGTATCCTAACCAAAGCATCGTGCTGAACACAGCTAATGTAAATGTCCAGGAAATTAAAGTTAAAGATTTCTTCTTCCTATCTCTTACTTTAGGGTGATGCTTTTTAAAACGTTGTATAGCATCGGCCCAAAACATGTAATAATAATTCCTCATAAATTTATAATTAATGTGGCAATGTATTGAGGGATTTAAACTTACGAAGTTTTAAAAACTTCGTAAGTTTAACCTACTGCTAATCATTCCCCCTTTAGGGGGTTAGGGGGCCTACAACCCCACCCAATTATCCGTCCTAAACGGTGCTGCGGGCAAGCCATCTTTATTATATAAATTTCCCGGCGGATTATCGGCCCAGTTATATCTTACGGCTTCGGGGTTGGTAATGGCATCAGCAGTAACTATAATTTTATTACCGCTGATAACCGCTTTGGCCCAAACAAATTTATGATCGGCACCGGCAATGCCGAAGCCTTTAATTTCGGTGCCATCAGTAAATACCACATCATCTCCTACCAAGCTGCCTGTGGTAAGCCCTTTATGGATCTCATCAAAGCTGATGATGATCTTGTTACCATCAACCTTCATCGATTTATAAACAGGGCCATGGGCAATCACCTTTTCGCCGTAAATTTCTTTGCGGGCTACTAAGGCAAGACGGTTAGCAGGCACCAGTTTATTTGTTGGGTGGATATCCAATGCCTCGCCGGCATCGGTAACAACGGCCATACCGGTATTGGGTAAAGCCAAAGTTTTTTGCTGCGCCTCGCGCACCCATGGCCAATTATTTTCTGACGGGGTTACAGCCGCACCCCTAAAGTTTGGCAATTGCATATACAGGAACGGGAAATCGCCCTGCTTCCACTCTTCGCGCCAGTTAGTGATCATCGCCGGGAACAGGTCTTTATAGTCGACAGCATCCCTCAAATTATCTCCGTTACTTTCGCCCTGGTACCATATCACGCCTTTTATGCCATAGCCAACAATAGGCGCAATATTACCATTATAACAGCCTGTAGGCGTTTGGTATCCACCCAACGGGTCTACCGGGTTAACCGGCGCAGGCCGCGATGGTTTTGGGCGGACAGGTGCAGGTTGATTGGCTGCTTTGGCGGCAAGTACGTCTGCATTCCATTTTTTTATGATCTCGTTATATGCGGTGCCAACTTCGGCATTCCATATTTTTAAGCTATCGCTATATAGTTTTTGCCTTGCAGGATAAGTTGCAGTAGCTGTTTCAAAATTTGCAACCAGGAGTTTGTGCTTATCGGCATATTTAGCAAAAGCGGGATTTTTTTCGAGAGCCGCAGCAGTCATCCAGGCTTGTGCCGGCGTACCGCCACGATAACTGCCTATCATACCTACAGCCACACCGGTAGTCTTCCGGATCTGCGTAGCGAAATAATAACCTACTGCCGAAAACCCATGCCATGCAAATTGCGGCGTAGCCAATACTTCGGGCGAACAAACTACCCACCTTGCGTTTTGCGACGCGGGCGATTGCGGTGTCATTTCGTACACCGGCTGCAATGATAAGGCCATCGGCACATAAAAAAAGTGGATCTGCTGATCCGTCGCGTTAGTGATAGCTTCTTTGCCATGCTTTTCGGTTTGGATCCCAAACTCCATGTTTGATTGCCCCGATGCCAGCCATACCTCGCCTATCAGTATATTTTTAAAGTTTAAAGTTTCGGTGCCATGGGTCAGCTTCATTTCGTACGGCCCACCAGCCTTGTACGATCCCATTTTTACGGACCATTTACCATCGGCACCTGTAGTAGCATTATAGGTTTTACCCATAAAGGTCACTTCAATCTTCTCGCCCGCATCAGCAGTACCATAAATGGGCACATGCATGCCACGCTGTAAAACCATATTATCGCCAAATATGGGCGACAAATAAAATTTAGCTGAAGCGATATTACTGCATAACAGCAAAACAAAAACGTATTTAAGCGCAGATAGCGTAATTCTCATAATTTATGAAGATAAGAAAGGCTCCCGACGTAACCGGGAGCCTTTTAAATTTTGTTTATTAATTAACCGTAGCTGCCGACATTGATGGTGGTGCATCTGCCGGGGCACTGGCCCAGCTTTTGTTAGGGCGCGAACCCATTACCAACGTTAACCTGCCGCCTTTTACAATATCGTCATTCATCATCCAGGCTTTATTTAACGGCTTGCCATTTAACACTGCCGACTGGATATATTTATTTTTTTGCGACACATTTTTAGCTTCTACAACAAAGGTTTTGCCGTTGCCAACGTTAATGGTGGTCTCATCAAAAACAGGGCTGCCAATGTCAAATACGGGCCTGCCAGGGCATTGCGGGTAGAAACCCATTGCATTAAACACATACCAGCTTGAAGTTGCGCCACCGTCTTCGTCGCCGGCTAAGCCTTGCGGGGTAACGTCATACCAAAGGTCCATCAGCATACGCACACGGCTTTGGGTTTTCCAGGGTTGGCCCGAGTAGTTATATAAATACGGGATATGATAAGCAGGCTCATTACCCTGGGTATACATACCCACCAAACCCGACATATCCGGGAACTGGCCCATAAAAGCTAACTTATCCATGCTATGGCCTGTAACAAATAACTCATCCAGCTTCTCGTTAAATTTCTCGCGGCTGCCGTATAGGTTTATCAGGCCCTGGATATCATGCTGCACACTCCAGTTGTAAACCCACGCGTTGGTTTCGGCAAAGTAACCCTCGCCGGCAAACCCGCCCGAGTATTTAGGGTCAAACGGCTCAACCCATTTGCCATCGGCAGTTTTTGGAGCCATTAAACCTATAGACGGTTTAAACAGGTTCTGGTAATTATGCGCGCGTTTCATAAACAGGTTGTAATCGTCGATTTTGCCTAATGCCTGCGCCATTTGAGCAAGGCACCAATCATCATAACAATGCTCTAACGTTACCGATACCGACTGCCTGCGGTGCCAGCCATCAACCTGTGTAACCCACTCGGGCACACCAACCTCTGGCAACCACCTTACCTGGTAAGGCAGGCGCTCATATTTATCAACGGTTTCTTTGGTTGATGCTCCTTCTTTAGCTGGTAATGCCGGGTAATATCCTTTATCAAAATAGCATTGCTCCAACTCGGTTATGCCTGGTGCGCCATCTTTCCATGGTATCATGGTGCCTTCTGTATGGTTTTTACGCATACCGGCATAAGCTTTCTCCAGATCAAAGCCACGCAAGCCTTTTAAATAAGCCTCCACAATAACCGATGTAGAGTGGTTACCTATCATTGCACCCGAACTGGTTAACCAACCGGTAGTTTCGTAAGCTTTAATAAAATTATTGATGGCTTTTACAGATTCCTGTGGTTTGATCAGATCCTGCAGGGCGTAGGCGCTGCGGTAGGTGTCCCATACGTTACCCATACGCAAAGCGCGGGTGCGGTATAGGGTGCTGTAAAATATGGCACGTTGTTTTTCGCTGCCGCCTTTAATCTTTATCAGGCCAAGCTCGGCGTTCCAGCGGTCCTTCAGTTTATTTTTAAGCTGATCAAAAGTTTGCGCGCCGGTTTCTTTGGCTAAAGTAGCTTTAGCTGCTTCAATACTCACCGGCGATGTGGCTACCCTTAGCTCGAAAGTTTGCGGGGCCATAGCCGGTTTATAAGTGAAATATAAACCTATGCCGGTTCCGCTTTTGGTTTTAGTATTTGGGGTTGATACATCACCTTCCCAGCTACCAAATTCTGATACAGGTTTCATCAGCTCGGCATAAAAATATCTTTTCTCGGGCGCGTCTGTTTGCCTGCGGCCACCCCGCGCGGTTGTAGATCCCTGGAAAACTTTATCGTTAACAACCTCTACATTGGCATTGCCCTGCACACTCATCATTAAATTGGTGGCCTGCCCTGCCGGCGCGGCAAACCTAAACACTACCGAGTTATCGCCCATGGTGAATTCGGTATTGATATCCGGGTCCTCTAACAGCGCCTGGTAGTAATACGGTGTCGCGGTTTCCATATCATGGTCAAATCTTGATGCATTTGCCCTGGCACCAGGCTTAAACTGACCTTTGCTGGCCATGATGCTACCTATCCCGATAGGGAAACCGTAAATTTTATCGGCAAGATAAAAGTCCTCAATTTCGGGGGTAAATGTTGGGAACATGCCGATATTACCACCCGGCGCCTTAATTACCGGCGATGTGCTGCGGGTTTTAGGGTTGATAGAACCGATGTACAGATCTACATAATCAACCGGGGTTTTACCTGTTGGTTTTGCTGCTGCTTTAGCAGGGGCTTTCTGTTGTGCAAAGGCTGTGCCGCCCAGCATAAACAATGCTAAAAAGGTATGTTTTAGTTTCATAATAATGGTTTACCGTTAAGGGAGTTTTATTGGTTAAAACGTTTGGTATTCAATACTATGAAAATATTGTTGTTTATAAAAGAGGGGATGGTAACTGTTTTGATACAAAAAGCATTGGATTAAACGCGCGCCGGTTACTCACCCCGACGTCGCTTCGCTCGTCACCCCTCTCTTCGCCTTCGGCGGAAAGAGGGGAAGGAAAATTAATTTATTAGTTATTCAGCAACCCTCTTTATCGCGTGCGGGAGAGAGGGTGGTCCAGCGAAGCGCAGACCGGGTGAGTCGACGCCGACAGGTAAACGATTTGCTTATTGCGGCGTTAACACCCTCACCCCATCTTCGCCAGCTATAATAGCCTTCTTAGCGATCCCCAAAAACAACGAATGCTCCACAACACCGGGTACCATTTTAACGGCGTTCATTTTTTCTAAATCTACCGGTTCTTTAAAGTAAATATCAATTAAATAATTACCGCTTTCTGTTATTACATAACCGTCTTTACCTGTACCTTTTCTTGTATTAAAAGCTTTAAACGGCAAGTTTTTTTGGATCCATTTGTAAACTAACGGCGCGCCTATTGGTAAAACCTCCAACACGAGTGGATAGGTAGTGTCCAATGTCTTTACATATTTTGAATCATCACCAACTAAAATAAACTCATCTGCAAAACTTGCCATGATTTTTTCTGATGTATGAATGCCGCCTCCACATTTAAGAGCATTAAGTTGAGCGTCAAATTGGTCACAGCCATCAAAATAGATATCTATGTGATACCCATCTACTTTATTCACAAACTTAAAATCGTAATGATATATTAATTCAAGTGTTGAACTCGACGATGTTACAAATGTTAAAGATTCCGCCAATTTAATGTCTTTAGCAATCAAATGAAGCATATTCTGCATAGTTGATCCTGCACCGAAACCAATTGTTTGCCCGCGCTTAATAAGTTGCAGTGCAGCCTTTGCGGCTTCCATTTTATAGTCTGTCATGATTGGTGGTTTGGATAGCTAATATCCGTTTAAAATATCACTCTGCAAACAACCTACCCACAAACAAAAAAGCACCCGCATCGCGCGGGTGCTTTTTCAACTATTAAACTGATCTTATATTAATTTACATCCTTGCCGGCCTGCAGGTTAGTTATGATGCGTTCCATGGTAGCCGTGTTTTGTCCCGGTGGCGCTTGTGCTTTGGCTTTAAGGGCGTAAGGCATGGCCTTTTTATAATCGCCAATGGCCGAGTAGCCGCGCGCCATGCCTACATTGGTTATAAACTCGTTAGGGTGTTTATCATAATCTATCTTAAAGATCTCAAATGCTTCTTTGCCTTTTTTCTGGGCAGCAAGGGTGCGGGCATAAAAATACAACTCGTTAATATTACCGTAAGGCAAGGCTTTTTTCATTATCACCATAGCTTCGGCGTTGCGGCCCAGGCTATCTAAAACCATTGCCTTTGTGCTCCACGACCTGAAACTCTGACTTCCGCCAAAGCCTACACTGGTTGCGGTATCGGCCCATAGCAGGGCCTGGTCTAAATTGGTTTTATGCAGGGCGCAAAATTGCGCCGCTTCTTCCCAACCCTCCCAGCTAAAACCTTTTTCGCCTTCCAATTCGCGGCGGTAAGAAGCTATTTGGTTCTTCACCAAATCAGACTCTATTTTCATTGGGATAACCTGTTTTTCCCATTTCAGTTCTAACAATGCGCTATTAGAGGTTTGGTCGTTAAACTCGTATTTAAGCCATTCTTCGTTGCGGGTTGATGTATTGGGTTTGACTTTAACGCGTAACACATCCTCTGCAGCGTTATAAAAAAAGCTACCCCATGCTGTATTGTTTTTCGAGAAGATCAAGGTGCATTCATTAGGATCATAAGCAATGAAAAATCCATATTTACCCGCGGCTAAAGGCTGGCCGTTTATCTTTACATCTGTACTAAATTCAATTGTCGTGCTCTCATTGGCCCCCGCCCGCCATGGCGCTGCTTTTGAAGGGCCGAAACCCTGGTCCACAAAACCTACGGGCACCAGTTTACCCCAGATCTTTCCTTCGCGGCCGTTAACGTGCGGACGACTGTATTTAACGGTTACATCAGTTAGGCCCACCTGCTCATAAACAGATGCCCGTTTATTGCCACCACTTGGTGCGGCTGTCATTTGCGCGTAAACGGACTGATAACTAATGGTTATTATAAAAATTGCGCTCAGTAATTTTTTCATATCGTAATAGTTTTTGGTGTTGGTTATTTTTATGGAATAAAGCTTGTTTTTAATAGCCGGATCATGAAATCGTTTCAACCACTGGCGGTTTATTTTTAATGATCGGGGCAAAAAAATCAACGGTGCTATTATAAAACCAGCGCAACTATTGAATAAACGGGGTAGTTTGTTTAAAACAATTGGCAGTACTCAAAAACGTTTGTAGATTTAAAAATGAATTTTATCAAGAACATGTCCGTTACCACCCGCCTGCAATGGCTGATATGGATAGCTGTGTTCCTGATCATCTTCTTTTCTATTTTACCGGTTGATGGGTTTGCGCACTCCATCATTTTCGCCCCTATTAGTTTGATATTTTACCTGGTGGTTATTTATGGTAACATCAGCTTCCTGTACCCCCGGTTTTACGAGCGGGGGTATAAAGTAACATATGCTATCCTTGCCGTTATAATGGTGGTTAGCGCTGGGCTGGCGCGCGGGTACACAATTATGTATCTGTATAATACATTCGTGGCTAAAAAGCCCGAGCCAATAATGCTGAGCAGCATGGCCAACTTTGTATTAGCCGGCTTCATGACCTATATGCTTAGCTTTATCTTCCGCATTGCTATCGCCTATTTCGCGTTGAAACAACAGTCGGAAAAAATAATGGCACAAAAAAGCCAGGCCGAGCTTGATCTTTTAAAGTCGCAGGTGCAGCCTCACTTTTTGTTTAATACGCTCAATAATATTTATTATGAAGCTTATCGTGAAGCACCAACGACGGCTAAACTGATAGAGCGCCTATCAGACATTATGCGGTATTTTGTGGATGAAAGCCCGAAGGACCTGGTAGCCATAACTACCGAGATCCAGTTCCTGGAGAATTATGTCGCGCTTGAAAAAATACGGATGCGCCATGAACTCGATCTAACTTTCACGCAAAATTGCAACTCCGATTTGCGCATCCCGCCCATGCTGCTCATGACTTTTGTCGAAAACATTTTTAAGCATGGCGTTGATAAGGCCAGCAAGCACAATGTTATCGAGATCTCCCTGCAACAGCAGGACGGTTACCTGGTTTTTGAAACCCGCAACCAGATCCACAATACCGGTGTTAACGAGCCGAATGGCTTCGGCATAAAAAACTTAGAGCGCAGGCTTGGCTTATTATATGGTGATAAATTTGAGCTGCGAACCAACGCCACAGACACCCATTTTACAGCTTACCTAAAAGTACCCCTGACATGAGCTTAAGCTGCTTAATAATTGACGACGAACCCAACGCGGTTAACCTGTTGCAGATCCTGATACAGCAAAACACCAAATGGAACCTGCTGGGCAAATGCTACAGCGCTGTAGAGGCCATGGCGTTTTTAAAGGATAACCAACCCGATTTTATTTTCCTCGATATTAATATGCCGCAACTTAGCGGTATGGAAATGGCAACCCTGCTGGCAAAGGATATCAAGATAGTATTCACCACCGCCTACTCTGAATATGCTGCCGAAAGTTATACTTTCGAGACTATCGACTACCTGTTAAAACCCATCACCCTGAAACGTTTTTTAGCGGCAATGCAAAAAATAGAGGGTTATTTTGGCAGCCGGGAACTTAACCCCAAACCAGCCGCATCAAAAGATGATGAATACTTCTTCGTAAAATCGGGCAAGGTGTTGCGTAAGATCCTGCTGGCCGATATCCAATATTTTGAGGGCGAAAAGGAATATGTGCGCCTGGTAACCCCTGCGGAGCAGATCCTGATCTATCGCCGGCTAAAGGATATCGACGAGCAGCTATCGGCGCCATTTGTACGGGTGCATAACTCGTATATCGTTAACACCAAACAACTCAACAAGATCCAGGATAATCATATCTACATCGCCGATAAACAAATCCCCATAAGTGAGAAGTTTAAGGACCAGTTTATGAAGGTTATTCAGCAGCGGATATTTTAATCATTACGTTCCATCATCAAACAATCAGAGGCGTGGCCTCGGTCAATATTGTAGCAACGGATTTCAATCCGTTGATTATAAAATTAAATAATTCGAGAACCGTAGGTTCGGCCCATTTAACATGCACCGTGCCGACGGCACTCGATTTGGTGATTACGATATGTCAACGGGTTAAAACCCGTTGCTACAACATGTGTCGAGCCTATGGCTCTTCAAGTAGGCGGACGTTAATTAGATTGGAATTTGTCGGTCTTATCCCTTCTCAACGCCCACAACCCCAACACCGGCCCCACTGCCAGCAACATATAAATATATTGCGCGTTAGCAGGCATGCGTAAAGCGTTTATAAGCTGGATACTAACGATAGTAATACTAAACCCCACACAATTTACAATGGTTAACGATGTGCCTTTTGTAGCTATCGGCGCATTTTGGGCAACGAGGGTTGAGAACAGCGGCGAATCGGCAATAACGGCCATACTCCAAATGAATAGGAAGATAATGAAGGCCAACGTCGCGTTAGCAAATAATAGCGCCGGTGATACCAGGCAACAGATACACGAGATAGTTAAAGCGGCTGTGGCGACCTTTTTGGCACCGAAACGTTGCGATATGATGCCGCTGAAAACGCAGGCTAAACTGCCTGATGCGATGATCAAAAAGGACATGAACGGAACATTAAACGTAGCAGTAGGATAATGATCTTTATAAGCCGATAATATCACCGGTACAAATACCCAAAACGCGTACAACTCCCACATATGGCCGAAATATCCAAATGCCGCTGCTCTGAATTTACTATCGCGAAAACCGCTTAAAAACCCGGCGAAGTTTAGTTTTTGGCCCTGCTTGCGGTTTGGCCCGTCGGGCACCAATAGCAACATGGCACAGCCGCCTAAGGCTGATAAGGCGGAGGTTGAATAGATAACATATCTCCAGGGTAGCGCCGCAGTAAGGCTTTTTAAAAGATGAGGGAAAGCGGTGCCTAATACCAATGCCCCAACTAAAAATCCTAATGATTTGCCTAATCCCTGCTGGTAATGATCTGATGCTATTTTCATACCTACGGGGTAGATGCCCGCAAGGAAAAATCCGGTAACGAAGCGGCACAGTATTAAGGTTGTGGCGTTGATTCCATCGGCACTTGCTCCCAGGTTTATTAACGCCGCTATCATCGCGCAGCTAAAGAAAACCTTAACGGGCGAAAACCTGTCGGCTATGCTTAGTATAGCAAAGATGAGTGTACCAGCGATAAACCCCAATTGTACCGCACTGGTTAAATGCGCCAGGTAGGCGGGCTCTAAGTTTAGCTGTTTAGCAATATCGCCAATAATGGCGTTACCCGCAAACCAAACCGAGGTGCAAAAAAACTGGGCTATAACAATGGTGGGTAGGATCCTTTTCATTCGGGTAGTGCTGCGGCAAATATCTATAAAAAAACTAATTATCGGTTTTGAGTGTTAATGTCTTAAATACCGCCTGTAATTGGCTGGTATAACCCTTACAGCCTAACCTATCAAAAGGTAACTTAGTAAAAAACAAAAATTATGTTCAAAGATTCAAAAGCATTCAGCAGTTTTTCGGTAAACGACCTGGATAAAGCCAAAAAGTTTTACGCTGAAATTTTAGGGTTAGAAGTAAGCGATAACCCTATGGGGATAATCGAGGTTCATGTATCCGGCAGTTCCAACATTATGGTTTATCCAAAGCCTAACCATGAGCCGGCAACTTTTACTGTACTTAATTTTCCGGTAGCCGACCTGGAAAAAGCTGTTGACGCACTCATAGCCAAAGGAATTGTATTTGAACAATACGACAGCGAATACATGAAAACCGATGCAAAGGGCATTGTGCGCGGCAATGGCCACGGCCCGGATATCGCCTGGTTTAAAGACCCCGCAGGTAATATTTTATCGGTGATTGGGAAAGAGTAGTTTGGCGGATTAGGCGCGGCGTTTACTCACCCCCGACATCGCTTCGCTCGTCACCCCTCTCTTCCGCAAGCGGGAAAGAGGGGATGTTCATATTTATGTATTTTCCTTTGCCTTCTTCCCGCCGAAGACGAATAGAGGGTGGTCCGGCGAAGCGTAGACCAGGAGCGTCAACAGCACGCGTTCAAGCCTGGTAGTGTGGTTATTTTTAAAATAGATACCTGATTATTATCAATGCCCCGCTTGTAAACGTTTCATTATAACTACATTTACTATTATTATTTCGATTTCACCGAAACAAATCAAACCATGATAACATTAAATCCTTATTTGGTTTTTAAAGATAATTGTGAAGAGGCATTCAACTTTTACAAAACAGTTTTTGGTGGTGATATTTTATTCATGGGGCGCTATAAGGACGTACCGGCCGGCACCAGGCAACTGTTTCCGCTTTCGCCTGATGAAAAGATCATGCACGCCACCTTACAAATTAACGCAGAAACCGTTTTAATGGGTAATGATAGTGCGGAAACCTACGAACGGGCAAAAGGTACCTTTATAAATAACTTTTTTCTTTATATAAGTACCGGAGACCAAGCAGATGCCTATCGCATATTTAATGAATTATCAGTAGATGGGAGTATAACAATGCCAATAGCCCAAACTTTTTGGAGCACTCATTATGGAATGGTTGTTGACAAATTTGGGATCCAGTGGAAGATTACATTTGACCCGGATAAAAATAAGGCTTAGGTGATTGCAAAGCAGTTAGCGGGAACGCGGCGCGCGTTCAATCTTTTATTATTTCACTTTTTTCGACATTTTTGTATAACGCAGAAATAGCCAACATCTAAAAGCATATGAACACCACCGACGTACATAATGAGCGTATGGCCAAAATGATCTTTGGCTCGGTCTATCCTTTATATCTTACCAAAGTTGAGAAGAAGGGCAGAACAAAGGCCGAGCTGAACGAAGTAATAACCTGGCTAACAGGATTCAACAATGAACAAATACAGGACCAGATCGACAAAAGATCAACGTTTGAAACGTTCTTCCAAAACGCAACATTAAACCCAAATGCACCGCTTATTACCGGTATGATATGCGGTTACCGGATAGAAAATATCGAAAATCCTTTAACGCAAAAAGTGAGGTACCTGGATAAATTGGTGGATGAGCTGGCAAACGGACGGAAGATGGAAAAGATCTTGCGAACCACCTAAGTAACTTGATAGATCAGCTACCATGAAAATCGCCCTGGCTTCTCCCCCTTTTCCAAAATCAATAGACGACGGATTATACTGGCTCAAGAATTTAGTAAGAGACGCGGCCGAACAGGACGCAGAGATCATTTGCTTCCCGGAATCGTATATTCCCGGTTATCCCTTGCCCGAGCTGACCATCGAGCCATCATCGCCCGAAAAGATGGAGGATGCTCTTAAACGGGCCGCCACTATAGCCGCCGAAAGCAATATCGCCATCATCCTACCGATGGACTGGTACGCGGCCGATGGCGTATTTAACATTGCCCATGTGATTGATAAAAATGGCACCATCCTTGGCTATCAAACTAAAAACCAACTGGACCCGACCGAAGATAATATCTGGATTCCCGGCACCGAACGCACCCTGTTTGAAGTTAACGGCTTAAAGTTTGGTATAACCATTTGCCACGAAGGGTTTAGATATCCCGAAACGGTGCGGTGGGCGGCGCGTAACGATGCGGCTATTGTGTTCCACCCGCATTGCAGCGGCAGTGATATTGAAGGAACTGAGCTAACCGAGTACCGCCATAAAGACAACCCCTACTACGAAAAGGCGATGATGATGCGTGCTATGGAAAATACCATTTACTTTGCAAGTTGTAACTATGCGTCGCGGTATTCGGAGTCGGCTTCGTCTATTATTGGTCCGGATGGTACCTGCCTGGCTTACGAGCCTTATGGGCAAACCGGCGTTATTGTGGTTGATATTGATTTAGATAAAGCAACCGGCCTGTTAGCTAAAAGATTTAAGCCCGAATTGTACACTAATTAAACTTTACCACCTCGAAATTTGAAGCGGCAATACCGCCAAGTTTTTGCAGGTCGTCGTTATTCCAGCGGTCATCAGGCGCGCCGGTTATGTACATGTTACTGCCAATGTCGGCCAGTATCAAGCCATATTTCTTCATAGCGGTCAGGATCACTTTATTGGTGGCCGAATAACTGCTGATATCAAAGCTTGCCTTCAGCCTGATCTTGGCGCCAAAGGGTAGCGAATACTGCCCGCCCTTGCTATTTACGCTATGCCTTGCCGGCGCAACGTAAGCCGGTTTAACATTTGCCGACTGCAGGGTGAACCTAATAGCATGATCAATAGTACCTTTTAAAATTTCCTCATATCTAACCAGTCCGGGGAAGATAGGCAGGCCAGCCGCGTCGGCAGATGTCCAGCCATCAGTACGTAATTTGTTGGTCGCCAGGTCGAATATCGCGCCACATGATGCCTGCCATTGGCCGTTGACATAGCTGGCGTTGTATAGCTCGTAAAGTAGTTTGTTTTCTTTGTCGACAACGATCACATGTGAGTCGCCTTGCCCGTTGCCTTCTATCGGCGCATTGGTGGGTATGGGGTATGGACCGGGATCGCTTTCATTACCATAATTACCGTCATAACTATTGCCCCTGAAAGTTATGGGCACTTTTGCCTGGCTACCACAAACTACGCTGTAGGGAATACCTATAGTAGCCCCTTCGTATAACCCTGCGCCAAAATCAGCTTTTACTTTCGATGTGCTGAACCCGGCAATGATCTGCGTGCTGTTTGGATCAGTCGCGGCGCTGCTTACATCAATATTCCAGGCGTTATCGGCCGGGAAAATGGCTATATTTTCGGCGTCGGTTAACTGGGCGGTGCAGGTGCCGGTATTACCGGGATTATTATTACCGTTAGTGTTTGTATTGGTGTCAGTTGGTGTTGTATCGTTCTTTTTTCCGCAAGCGGATATGGTAACGACACCTGCTATTAACAATATTACAAAAGGCGACCTCATATTACTTAAACGTAATTAAGGCCCCCTTTGTTACTAACTGATCATTGCTTTTAATGCCGAACACAGCGTTTTTATCTCCTCTTCGGTATTGTAATAATGTACCGATGCACGTACAATGCTTACCAAATGGTTCTTTTCCATATATATCAAGGTCGATTTAGCCAGGCCTACTGATACGTTAATGTTTTGGTCCAGCAGCCTCGCTTTTACCGTCGGGCTGTCAATATCTTTTACCGAAAAAGTAACTATCCCACATTGCTCTTCACCAAAATCATGTACGGTCACACCCTCAATTGCCGCCAGCTTTTTACGCAATGTATCTGCTAAAAACCGGACGCGTTGCCAGCTACGATCTACCCCTATCTCCAAAGCATATTCAACAGCTTTGCCTAAACCCAGGGTTAGCGCTCGGCTTTTCTCATATAGTTCAAAACGGCGTGCGTCGGGCCTTACATTGTAGCCTTCCTGTGTTACTTTAGGAGTGCTAAAGCCATCCATAAAGAAAAGCTTAAATTGGTCCTGCACCGCCTTACGCACATATAAAAACCCGGTACCGCGCGGTGCGCGCAGATACTTACGGCCTGTTACGGATAATGCATCGCAACCAATCTCTTCCACATCAATAGGCGCCTGACCGGCCGTTTGGCAGGCATCAACCAGGTACAGGATATTATGCTTGCGAGCTATTTTGCCAATCTCAACAACCGGTATCATCCCACCGGCGGTAGATGGGATATGTGTAACCGCTATCAGTTTTGTTTTGGATGATATGGCTGCTTCAAATTCTGCTAAGATGAGATTACCATTTTCATCATTAGGCACAACTTTAAGCACCACGCCGTTATTTTGCTGCACGTTGATAAAACCGATAAGGTTGGTGATATACTCCATCTCGGTAGTAATGATCTCATCGCCCGGTTTAAAATCGATGCCATTAAATATCAATCCCCAGGCGGTACTTGCATTTTCTACCAGCGCAATTTCATGGCGGTGCGCGTTAAGCAATTTAGCTATCAGGTCGTAGGTATTTTCAAGCTGATCCTTGTATTTGGCTTCGGTTTCGTAACCTCCAAAAAGAGCTTCTTCTTTTAAATAATCTATAACAGTATCAACCACCACATCAGGCGGCAAGGCCGAACCTGCATTGTTAAAGTGGATACGTTGTGCCGTGCCTTCAGTTTGAGCACGCAACTGCTGTATTTCGTCGTTGGTAAAAGGTGTGTTCATCTTACTTAAAAAATTATCTCCATCATTATGTCTGATCGCTCATAAGTACCCGGCTTAACAGGTATTTCTGTAAATCCCAATTTATTATAAATATGTATGGCATTTGCTAACTGGCGGTTCGAAAACAGTATCAGCCTTTTTACGCCCAACTCTTTTGCGTTATCAATTCCGGCCCGGCATAAAAACTTGCCGGCACCGCCGCCGCGATAATTAACGTCAACTGCCATTTTGGTCAATTCAAAAACGCCAGATTCTATAAAACGTAACCCAACTGTACCAATAATAGTTTCGCCGGCCCTGGCGAAATATATTTTCCCGCCCGGTTTAATGATAGCCTCATCGGGATTTTCTAAAACGTATTTATCAAACGGTTCTACAGTAAAGTATTCTTCCAGCCAGGCTTTGTTAAATTTTTCAAAATAAGGCTGGTACTGCGGTTCGTAATCTACTAGTTGAAGTTCCATTGCAGTGTAATTAATTAATACAAAGTAAATGCATCTGCAATTAGCAAAACAGATTCAGTTTTATTAATTTTGACCATAACAGATTTTATGGAAAATTTAGTCGCAACGCCCCAAACAGATTTCCTTTACGCCCAAATTGTAACCCGGTTTGAGAACCAGATCAGGCAAAACCTGTTAAAAACAGGCGATAAATTACCGTCTGTGCGCCACCTTAGCCAGGAACAGAACATCAGCATAAGTACTGCTTACAAAGCCTATGTGGAATTAGAAAACATGGGGATGATTGAAGCCAGGCCAAAATCAGGCTACTACGTTAAGTTTTCGGCAGCACAGCACACAAAGGCCCCTCGCATTAAACCTCCGCTTAAAAAAATTGAGGAAACCAGCGTTACCGATATGATAGCCATGGTTTACCAAAATATGGATGAGGATACCGTATTGCGGCTATCGCGCTCAAACCCGCCTATTAATCTTATTCCCCTGGCTAAACTTAATAAGTCTATGATGGAGGCTATCCGCAAAAGTCCCTCCGGAAACGTTAATTATGAGAACCTGCAGGGCAACGTTTCTTTACGGAAGCAGGTAGCCAAAAATGCTTTTAACTGGGGTGGAAACATTACCGAAAATGATGTGGTGACCACCCAGGGCTGTATGGAAGCATTGGTGTTTTGTTTAAGGGCAATAACCAAACCCGGCGACACCATCGCGATTGAAAGCCCCACCTATTTCGGTATATTTAATGTGATGCTGAGCCTTGACCTGAAGGTTTTAGAGATTCCGGTAAACCCTGATACCGGTATAGACATAGAATATTTAACCCGCGCCATGGATAAGGTGCCTATAAAAGCCTGCCTGTTTGTGCCCAACTTTAGTAACCCGGTTGGCAGTTGCATGCCCGACGACCGTAAACAGCAACTGGTTAAGTTATTAACCGAACGGCAGATACCTTTAATTGAAGATGACATTTATGGCGAGATCTACTTTGGCAAAAGCCGCCCACGCAACTGCAAAAGTTACGATACAGGAGGTTGGGTTATCTTGTGCTCGTCGGTATCAAAATCATTAGCGCCGGGTTATAGGGTTGGCTGGTGCATACCGGGCAGGTTTAAAGAACAGATCATCAATATTAAAATGATGCATACCATAACATCGGCCACACCAACGCAAGCCGCAATAGCCCATTTTTTTGAGACCGGCCGTTATGACCTGCATATGCGCAACCTGCGTAAAGCTTTGTACACGCAATGCCTTAAATATATCCAGGGAATAGCAACCCACTTCCCGCCCGGCACCAAGATAAGCCGGCCACAGGGCGGCTACGCTTTATGGATAGAAATGGGTAAAAATGTAAACGCGTTTAAACTTTACCAGGCAGCCATGCTGCACAACATCAGCATAGCACCGGGCCAGATATTTAGTACAGATGCGAGGTTTACCAATTTCATCCGCATAAGCTTTGGCTTGCCATATGATGCTGTGGTTGAGAACAGCTTTAAAGTATTGGGCGAATTGGTGAAGGAAATGGAATAAAGAATCTTACTCCTTCACCACCGGATACCCTTTAGCTATCCAATCAGTTTTTAAATTGGTAGATAAATTAAGTAGCTTAACATTGTTAAAGCCCATCTTTTTTAGCGTATTAAAAGCAGGCTGCGCGTTGGGGCAGCGGGTAAACGGGCAGCATCCGCAGTAAATTATCAGTTCAGTATTTTTTGGAGTTTTGGCAACGGCTTCTTTTAGTTTAGTTAGATTTTCTTCTTTGTTAGCTGCACCGATATGGCGGGCGCCCGGGATATCCTCAACTACACCAATGTTTAATATCACCGGCTTTGACGTTCCTTTTTTAATAGTGGCTGCAAGTACAGATGGCTCTAATAGTTCCTTATCGGTCCACGGGTATTTTTCTAATGTTGGCGTAACGCCGGGCGACGTTTGCGCTTTGGCAGTAATAGCTGCTAAACTCAGCAGCGTGACTACCAGCGACAACAATAAAGATCTTTTCATTTTATTAGATTTTAAGTAAAGATAATCAATTTTAACGTTCTCTCAGGGACCCTTTGAGAGATCCGGAGTCTATAAACTCCCGACGGCGGAGGAAGCAGAAAATTCACCCTCTTTCCGCCGAAGGCGAAGAGAGGGTCGACGAGCGAAGCAAAGTCGGGGTGAGTACACGGCGCGCGTTTAGCAAACTTTGGTGACATTGTTTTGTCAGTAACCAGGTGTGACAAAACTTACTTAAAAGTCATAAAAAGTGTATCACCGGGACACATTCAGTTTGGTACAGCACACTACACCGCTGCCGTTGCCTCTATCTCTACCAAATACCCGTAATGCAATTCGGGCACGGGTACTATGGCGCGGGCAGGTTTGTTGTCGCCCATCATTTCCATGTATACCTGATTAAAGGCTTTCCAGTGTTCGCCGCCTACAATGTATACGGTTACCTTAAGCAGGTCGGCAGGGTTGCCACCGGCTGCTTTTAGCACTGCCAGCAGGTTACTTAAGGCTATCCTTGCCTGGGTCTCGAACGGCTCGGTATGGGTATGTGTACCGTCTGCATTTATTGGCAACTGGCCCGATATAAACAGCATGCCGTTATAAACCACACCCGGGGTATAGTGCCCGCCCGGAGCGGCTGCTCCTTCTACATAGATCTTCCTGATATCTTTCATATTATATTCCTATTTAAAACGGCAGCTTACCCAGGTCCACGTTACCACCGGTAAATATCACGCCTATCTTTTGCCCCATGAACTTGCTTTTGTTCTTGATGATCACAGCCAAAGCAACTGCGCTTGATGGTTCTATAACGATCTTCATGCGCTCCCAAACCAGTTTCATGGCCGCTATTATCTCCTCGTCGGTAACGGTTAAAATATCACTTACATACTCTTTTATAATGGCGAGGGTACGTTCGCTTAGCGTAGTCAGCAAACCGTCAGCTACCGATTTGATATAAGGTGCTTTCTCTACCCTACCAGATTTGAACGACAATATCGCGTCAGCGGCGCCTTCCGGCTCGCAGCCAATAACCTTTGTTTGCGGCGATAAGTAATGAACCGCCAGGGCAGTGCCACTAAGCATACCGCCACCGCCTACCGGGGTAAATATGGTATCGAATGGATGATTCTGTCCATAATCTTCTATTAGTTCTTTTGATGCTGTGGCCTGCCCGGCTATCACCCTGTCGTTATCAAACGGGTGTACCAATACGGCGCCGGTGCGGGCTATCACTTCTTCTACCCCTTGTTCACGGGCGGCAAGGTTGGGTTCGCATTCTATTACTTCGGCTTCGTAACCTTTAACGGCATCCTTTTTTACCTGTGGAGCATTGCTGGGCATTACTATGTAAGCCTGCAATCCCATCAATCGCGCAGCAAACGCTACCGCCTGCGCATGGTTGCCGGATGAATGCGTGGTGATAGCTTTACCCTCGTTATTAGCCACTACCTGCAACACCGCGTTAACACCGCCGCGTGCCTTAAAAGCACCTATCTTCTGGAAGTTCTCGCATTTAAAAAAAATGGATGCGCCCACTATATCATTAATGGTTTGGTTGGTTAGCACCGGCGTGCGGTGTACATATGGGCGAATGCGGTCATGCGCCTGTATAATTGTATCTAAGGTAATTTGCTGATTCATTAGCGTAAAAATAGCGATTAACAGCTAACTATTGGTGCTTGCCGGGGCATAAAAGTTAATCTCTATTTAATGTTAGATGCCTTATATTAGTTGCGCGGTTTAAAACCTGCCGCCATGCCCAAATGAAGATCCGCTTTTATTGCTTTTTACTGGCCTGCATGTGCGGTGGTTACAGTTATGCCAAAAGCATCCGTGTGTTAATTGTTGGTGGCGGTACCTCGCACGATTTTGATAAATGGTACCGGCATGCCGATGCGGCCACGCTTAGTCGCGATGGGTTATGCACGGTTACCTATACCAACAATACCGATTCGATAGCCGATTATTTGGTTAATGCCGATGTATTGTACCTGGCTACCAATCAACCAATTAAACAACGGGGACGCCAGGCCATCTTTAATTTTGTAGCCGATGGTAAAGGGTTGATACTTGGCCACCCGGCATTGTGGTATAATTGGGAAGACTGGCCCAAATACAACCAGCAATTAGTAAGCGGCGGCGCACGCGCACATGACAAATACGGAACCTTCGAGGAAGACGTTATAAACACCAATCACCCGGTAACGAAAGGGGTTGATGCAAAATTTACACTTAAAGACGAACGTTATCATTATGCGACTGACGTTTTCGGCCCTGGTATCGAAGTATTGGCCAGCAATCAGGTTGCAGGGTCTGATATGATTTACCCGTCGGTTTTTGTTGTAAAAAATGAAACGGCGCGGATAGTTTGCATTGCTTTAGGGCATGATGAAGCATCGCATGATATTGTTTCTTACCAAACCATTTTACGCAACGCGGTTAAGTGGGTGGCACATCAATAATTATTATCTTATGAAATACATTTTATCGCTTTTACTAACAGGCAGCTTCTTTTTGCAGGCCAATGCCCAACAAGTTTTTGACACAGAAGCTCACCGCGGCGGTCGCGGCTTAATGCCAGAAAATAGTATACCGGCTATGCTGAATGGCTTGAAACTGGGTGTCCGGACACTGGAGTTGGATACACACATAACAGCCGACGGGAAAGTTGTGGTATCGCATGATGGCGTAATGACTGCGGCCATTATGCAAAAGCCCGATGGCACTAACTTAACCAAAGCCGAAGAAAAGGAATACGTACTCTATAAAATGAAGTACGACGATATTAAACAGTTTATTGAAGGTGTAAAGCCTTACCCCACCTTTCCGCAGCAGCAAAAGGTTAAAACCTATAAGCCGTTATTAGCCGATCTGATAGATAGCGTAGAAACTTACGTTAAGGTGCATCACCTAAAACCGGTTTATTATAACATCGAAACCAAAAGCAAACCGGGCGACGATAATATTGAAAACCCTGTACCCGCCGAGTTTGTAAAAACGCTAATGGCAGTCATCACCCAAAAACATGTTACAGACAGGGTGATCATCCAGTCGTTCGACCCACGTACTTTGCAGGTTTTGCATCAGCAAATGCCGCAGGTTAAAACAGCCTATTTAATATCACTTGGCGATTATGATAATGCCATTAAACAGTTAGGCTTCGCCCCTACCATCATCAGCCCCGAACAAAAAATTGTCACTGCCGATATGGTCAATGCAGCCCACAAGAGCGCCGTGCTTGTTATCCCCTGGACGGTTAATGACGAAACGGTTATGAAAACACTGGCTGATATGAAAGTAGATGGACTGATATCCGACTACCCCGACAAATTGGTTAAGCTTTTCGGTAATTATCAGGAATAAAAGTTGCCAATAAAAAAGCCCGCTTCATAGACGGGCTCTTTCTTTATATATGAGTTGAGTTGATTGTAGCTTAGTTTTCTGCGTAGATTGGTTTTTTAACGCCATTATCATAAGCTTTAAGGCCTTTTTTAAGCAGTTTGCGTGCAACATGGATGCGGGTTTTAACTGTACCGATAGGGATAGTTAAATGATCAGCGATCTCATGATATTTATGTCCTTCAAAATACATAGTGAAGGGTACATAATAATCAGCAGGCAGCCTGTCTAAAGCTTTGCGGATATCATCCATTACAAATTTAGCCTCGCCTTGATTTTTTGTAGAACTGAATACCAGGTTAGGTGATGAGATCTCATCAGACTTGGTAACGAAAGTGCTCATCTTAACAAAACGGCGATAATTGTTTATGAAGGTATTTTTCATGATGGTATATAACCATCCTTTTAAATTAGTGCCTTCTTTAAACTTATTGTAATAAGTTATGGCTTTCAACATCGTGTCTTGAACAAGGTCGTTAGCATCGTCTGCGTCGTGAGTAAAGTGTAAGGCGTATGACCTTAGTGAACTTGCTTGACGTAATACCAGGGTGTTAAACTCAATCTTTGTCATCTTGTTAATGTTTTGTACTGGTATGTAGACAAACGCTATACCACTATACAAAACCATTAATAAGCCGGCTACACCTCTTCGCATGTTTCCTACATGCACCAAAACAATATAAATATCCTCATTTACAGATACTTACACGATAATTTCAGACTGAATGACAGTAGGATTACAATAGACAAATTTCCCTAAATGAAAATAAATTAACTAATTATATTCACTTCGCGTTGTAGTGAAACGCCAAATTTGGAGTACACACTGTCTATAATTTGCGACGAAAAGTTATACACTTCCTGCCCGGTAGCGCCGCCGTGATTCACTAAAACCAGGGCCTGGTTCTTCCATGTGCCGGTATTTCCAACTACTTTACCCTTCCAGCCGCATTGCTCAATGAGCCAACCGGCCGCTAATTTTATAAACCCATCACCCGCTGGATAGTTTACAACTTCGGGGAATTTATTTTTGATTGGTTCAAACTCGCCCGCTGTGATAACCGGGTTCTTGAAAAAGCTGCCTGCATTGCCGATAGTGGATGGATCGGGCAGTTTGGCTACACGGATATGGGATACTACAGTTGATACATCTTTTATAGTAGGTACGGTAATACCTCGGTTAGTTAATTCCTGCTCTATCGCGCCATAGCGTAAATTAACAGTGGGGATAAGCGACAGATCGAACTTTACAGACACAATGATATATTGGCCTTTCAACTCGTTTTTAAAAACACTTTCGCGGTAGCCGAAACCACAATCAGCTTTGGTAAAGGTTTTAAATTGCCCGGTAGCTATTTCGAAAGCACGGCAGCTATGGAAAACATCTTTCAACTCCACCCCATATGCACCAATGTTTTGTATGGGCGATGCCCCTACCGAGCCGGGTATTAAACTCAAGTTCTCTAAACCTGCATAACCACGTTGTACGCAAAAATTCACCAGGTCGTTCCAAACCTCGCCGGCACCGGCTTCAACAAATACCTCGTTATGGCTTATGCGATGCTCAATACCACGGATATTTATGCGGATAACCAATCCGTCAAAATCATTTATTAATAGCAGGTTGCTGCCGCCGCCAATAACCAGCCGCCGGGTTTGCTGCCATTGCGGGTCCATAAACAGCTCCACCAGTTCGTCGGGGTGGTTTATTTCGGCGAAAAAGCTGGCATTAGCTTCAACACCAAAGGTGTTAAAGTTTTTTAGCGAAACGTTTTGTTGGATTTGCAGCATGTGGGCAAATTTCGGAATTTATTTGGATATAATCGACGTGCTATTGTAGCAGTGCTCTACCCCCTCAAAATACTACATATGTAGTATTTCAGCTCTGTTGTTATTAATTGACCTTTAGGCGGATCTAAAATTAAGAGTTAACAGATACTACTATATCAGTAGCTATAAATTGGGTTTACACTTAAGATATCCCCCTGTAGCACTATATAGTATGGGTACGTTTGGGTTCGTACTCTAAGCCCCCCGCGCGATGCGTGGGGCTTTTTTGTTTTCAGAGCTGTTAGCTGGTTTGTTGGCCAATTAATTTTAGTTTAGCGTAACTAAATATTTTTTATTGTGTCTTGTAACTATATATGAAACACTTAATCCTAATCTTAATTTTTTCGGTTTTTGTAACCAAAAACTTTGCACAGCAAAACAACCCTGATTTTGTAACTACCGATATTGATAACTTTTGGCAGGCGTATGATAAAATAGTCGCCACTAAAGATACTGTGCAGCAGTACCAATACCTTAACCAGTTATTCCTGGATAAAGCTACACCCGGCCAAAAGGCAATGATAGAGGCGCGGAGGTATACTGCTAAGGAATACCTGGCAGCTATTACCGATCGACCGGAGTACTGGTTAACTATACGCGCCAATACTAATAAAGCTAAAGCATTTGCTTCGGATATCGAAGCCAACATACTTAAGCTAAAGAAGCTATATCCCCAGGCAAGGCCTGCTAAAATATATTTCACTGTTGGCGTTTTCAGGAGTGGCGGCACCACCAGGGATAACATGGTATTAATAGGCAGCGAAATAGCATTTACCGACGAAAATATAAAGCAAATGGTGTTTACCAATGTACACGAATATGTGCACACGCAGGAAAAAACAACCGATGCCAGCACCATTTTGGGCCAAAGTGTTCTGGAAGGTGTAGCTGAATACCTGGCGGTAAAAGCTACCGGACAGCCATCAAGCGCCCCGGCAATAGCTTATGGTTATGCACATAACAACCGGATACGCGAGGTATTTGCACAGCAACTATTTAATAACACCTACGGAATTTGGATGTATAACAGCATGGAAAACGATTTTAACAACACCCGCGACCTTGGTTACTATATAGGCTATGCCATTTGTGCCGATTATTATAACAAAGTCAAAAACAAGCAACAGGCCATTAAGGACATGATAGAATTGGATTATAACGATGAAGTCGCCTTAGCTAAATTTGTGGATGAGTCTGGCTATTTTGCTGAACCTGTTGCTATGCTTAAAGCTAAATATGAAGATAGCCGCCCAAGCGTAACCGGCCTAAAACCATTTAAAAACAACGCGACAGATGTTGACCCGGCAACCACACAAATAACCATTGAATTTTCTAACATAATGAATAAACGTTACCGAAACTTTGAACTGGGACCATTGGGGAAAGATAATCTGCTGAAAATAAAAGGCGGGGTGGGTTTTAGTGAAGACGGAAGATCATTTACATTTACCACCGAGCTACAACCTAACCGGCAATATCAGCTTGTTTTGGGACGATTTAGGGATAACGATTATAAGCCGCTTAAAGAATATTTAATAAACTTTAAAACGGCCGCCAAATAATATCGACCAGTAATTTGTAGTTTTGAATAAACGGTTATTAAAGCCTTTATTCAAACTATGCCTATTTCGCGCAAAAACTTCATCAAAACTACGGCTATTACTTTGGCCGGAATGCCATTTGGATTATCTGAGTTAGCCAATGCTAAACCCTCATTGGCTCCAATTGAACGCCCGGTGGCTGACGGCAAGGTAAGCATCAGCCTGTTTTCTAAACACCTGCAATGGCTTAATTATAAAGATATGGCCGCCCTTGCGGCAGAAATTGGGTATGACGGTATCGACCTGACTGTACGTGCCGACGGCCATGTAAAACCTGACCGGGTGAGGGAGGATCTGCCTAAAGCGGTAGAAGCTATTAAACAGGCGGGATTGAATGTCTATACCATCACCACCGATATCCGCGACGCTGATGAAAAATATACTGCCGATGTTTTACAAACAGCGGCGCAGTTGGGTATTAAAAACTACCGCATGGGTTGGTATAATTATGACCCAAAACTGGATACCGTGGCCAATATAGCTGTTATTAAAAAGCGTATGGCCGGCCTTGCTGCACTAAATAAACAATATAAGATCCATGGCGATTACGAGAACCATACCGGCCGCTTTGCCGGCCCGCTGTGGGATTTATGGGAAGTATTAAAGGACCTGGAACCCGAATGGATAGGTTGCCAGTTTGATATCCGCCACGCTACAGTTGACGGTGCAGAAGCCTGGCCCGTAACGCTCGACTTGTTAAAAAATCATATCGCTTCAATCACTGTCAAAGATTTTCTATGGGAAAAAGCCAATGGTAAATGGGTAATTAAAGATGTACCACTTGGGCAAGGCATGGTCGATTTTAAAAAGTATTTCGCGCAGCTGAAAAAGCTGGGTTTAAGGCGCCCTATCTCGCAGCATTTTGAATATGATCTTGGCGGTGCACAAAGCGGCGCAGCTACTTTTACCATACCTAAAGGAGATGTTATTAAAGCTTTTAAAACTGATCTGGCTACTTTGAAGGGGATGTTGAAGGAGAGTGGGTTGGTGTAAAAGAAGCAGACTTACGAAGTTTTAAAAACTTCGTAAGTCTAACACGCTACATAATATTTTCCAAATACTTATACCCACTACCGGTATTTAACAACAATACCTTTTCACCGGGCTGCACCCATTTGCTTGCTTTTAGCTTTTTATAAGCTTGCCATAACGCGGCACCTTCAGGTGCGAAGAGCATACCTTCGGTTTTGGCTATTTCTTTTACGGCAGCGCTCATTTCGGCATCGGTTATGGTGATGGCATTGCCGTTGCTTTGGCGCAGTACTTTTAGTATCACTTTATCAGCATAAGGTTTTGGCACGCGTAAGCCATTGGCTATGGTAAAACCGCCATCTGTAAAATCTGACACGGTTTGGCCCGAATGGAATGCTTTAACAATACCATCGCAACTGACCGACTGCACCGCCACCATACGCGGTCGTTTATTCCCAATCCAGCCTAATTGTTCCAGTTCGTCAAAAGCTTTCCAGATACCTATTAAGCCTGTACCGCCGCCGGTTGGGTAAAATATAACGTCGGGCAGTTGCCAGTTAAATTGCTCGGCAATTTCATAGCCCATGGTTTTTTTGCCTTCCAGTCGATACGGTTCTTTAAGTGTTGATACCTGGAACCAGTTGTTTAATGCAGCTTGCTCGTTTACCAGTTTGCCGCAATCGCTTATGTTGCCATCAATCTCTACCAGTTGCGCGCCGTACAGGTGGCACTCGTCTTTAAAAACCTGCGGCGTTTGTTTGGGCATGTAAACAATAGCCTGTATGCCCGCGCTTGCCGCGTAGGCCGCCAATGCGCCCCCTGCGTTGCCTGCAGTTGGCGTGGCTATAACTTGTATCCCTAATTCTTTTGCTTTTGATACAGCGGCGCTTATGCCCCTTGCTTTGAACGACCCGGTTGGGTTGCCTGACTCGTCTTTCCAAAAAACCTCGTTATCACCGGTAAACTTTTTAAGATTATTAACCGGGAGTATCGGTGTAAAACCCTCGCCCAGGGTTACTATATGTTTCTCGTCAATAACCGGCAAAAACTCTTTATAGCGCCACATGGTGGCAGGGCGGCCAAGCAATATATCTTTACTGACGCCGGTATGCAGATCGTATTCGGCAAATAAGGTCGACGCGCAATTAATACATACCGTGTTTACAACGGTGGCATTGTGTATGGTTCCGCATTCGGGGCATTTCAAATCTGTTAGGAATGACGCCCGCTCCAGCTCAATGTTGTTGATCATTGGTCTATGTGATTTTTATTTCCAACTCCTGCTATCTCGGGATGGTAGCAAGCTGTGTGTACAATACGCTGGCTTTATGTTTTTGGTTGTACAGCAGCCCTTCTTTTGATAACTATTATTGGTATAATATTGTGTTAATTATTTTGTAGCGAAAATATCGCCTTTGTTCCAGGTTGGTTTTGCTGGGTCCTGCGCTACCAGGTATCCTATTAAAAAATTTAGCTGCGCGTAAGTTTTACCGGCATTAAAATCAAACAGACCGTTAATATCATCCTGCGGTTTATGGTAGTATTTTGCCCGCCACGGTGCAACAAGGTCGTTCATGTTGTTTTTGCCATCGGCAGTTTTGCTGCCGTATTTAATGTGTAAAGCAGGTATACCGGCCAGCACAAAGCTATACTGATCGCTCCGAGTAAAGCGTGCCTGTTTTGGTTCGGGGTCATCTTCAACACCTAAACCTAAATAATCTGCTGCCTGCCCTACTTGTTTGACTAATGACGAATGCTCGGCACCCAAAGCTGTAACCGATAATAAAGGTGCGATGATAGTCGGCATATCGGTATTCACATCAGCAACCATGCTGCCAACAGGCACGGTTGGGTGCTTGGCAAAATAGCCTGAACCCAACTCGCCCAGTTCCTCACCGGTTACAAATACAGTCAGGATAGAACGTTTGGGTTTTATTTTTAAGTTTTTGTAGATTGTAGCGATGCCCAATAAACTGGCACAACCCGATGCATTATCGTGAGCGCCGTTATAAATAGAGTCGCCTTCAACCGGGGTACTGATACCCAAGTGATCGAGGTGCGCGCTATGTACGATATATTGTTTTTTTAGTTTCGGATCAGTGCCCTCAATCTTACCAATGATATTATAACCCATCACGTCCTGGTAGTTAGATGCATAAGATACTTTAATACCAGTGCCTAACGCGACAGAACTTGGCGTACCACCTTTTAATTGCGCTAATACATCAGGCATAGTTTTGCCTGACTGTTTTAACAGCGTATTAAACAATTTGTAACCCATTGTAGCCACCAGGCTAAGTTTAGCATCGTAAGTGCGCGAAACAACAACACTGCCTTTGCCGTCTAACACATTATAAGTGCCCCGGTTTGAAACCATCATGCGCAAGGTCGAATCGGCATTGGCGGTAATTACCCCAATTGCACCATGCTCGGCGGCGGTTTTTAAGATACTGCCCGCGTTAGCCGTATGGGCAGATACCGATGATGAGAATTTATCAGGAGCCCCACGGGTTACTACCACTATTTTCCCTTTTACATCCAGGCCGGCATAATCATCATACCCTAACGCGGGCTGGCTAATACCATAGCCGGCAAATACCAATGGCGCACCAAACGCTACCGACGGCACAACCGGGTTTCCGGCAATATTATAATCTGTCCCAAATTTTACGGTCAAGCCATTGTCGAAAGTGATTAAAGGTTCTTTCAGGAACGTGCGGCGCAATTTTACCTGTTGCAGGTAAGTACCGTTCTCGCCGGCCGGTTTAACACCTAACGATTTTAGCCGCCCAATCATATAATCAACAGCCATCTGGAAACCTTCTGTGCCGGGTAAACGGCCCTTTAGCTTATCGTCAGCCAGGAAAGCGATATCAGTTTTTATTTGGTCGGGGTTTACTTTGGTGAGAGCCTGTTTAACGCTGGCGGTGAGTTTTATTTGCTGCGCAATGACGGGACTAATGCCCGCAATAAGCAATAGGGGGATCAGGATTTTATAGCGTTTCATTATCAGTTAATATTATGAGTGTTAAGGTACTGATAATACGTAGTATTTGCTGATTTATAGCAAGAATGTTGCTGTAAAACAAAAAGACTTACGAAGTTTTAAAAACTTCGTAAGTCTCTCGTATTTTAAATTCAAAATCCTTAAATGTGGATAGGCCTATTATCCGTAGCAGCTAAACAAGCTTCACGCATAGCCTCGGTATAGGTTGGATGCGCATGGCTAATACGGCTTATGTCTTCAGCACTGGCGCGGTATTCCATCGCTACAACAGCTTCGGCAATCATATCCGCGGCGCGTGGGCCTATCATGTGTACACCTAAGATCTCGTCGGTAGCGGCATCAGCCAATACTTTTACAAATCCATCCAAATCGCCGCTGGCTACTGCCCTGCCGCTTGCACGGAACGGGAACGATCCTGTTTTATATTTTACGCCTTTTTCTTTCAGTTGCTCTTCGGTTTGTCCAACCGCGGCAACTTCGGGCCAGGTATAAACTACTCCCGGTATCAGGTTGTAGTTGATGTGTGGTTTTTGACCGACTATAGTTTCGGCTACATAAGTGCCCTCATCTTCCGCCTTGTGTGCCAGCATCGCTCCACGGATCACATCGCCAATGGCATACACACCCGGTACGCTGGTTTGCATATGGTCGTCAACCGTAATTTTACGGCCGCGCTCTTCAACCCTGATGCCTATTTTATCTAAACCTAAACTATCAGTATAAGCAATACGCCCAACAGCTACCAGGCAGTAATCGCCTTTTAATTCTTTTTTATCACCGTTAGGCGCATCGAATGTCACGGTAACTTCCTTGCCTTTTACAGCAGCACCGGTAACTTTGTGGCCCAGGTAAAATTCCATGCCTTGTTTTTGCAATACTTTTTGCAGCTCTTTGCCCAGGCTTTTATCCATTGTTGGGATAATGCCATCCATAAATTCAATTACAGATACCTTGGCACCTAAACGCGCGTAAACAGATCCTAACTCCAAACCAATAACGCCGCCACCAATTAATATCAGGTGCTTAGGCACTTCAGTAAGGTTTAGTGCTTCGGTTGAGGTGATAATGCGTTTCTTATCGATCTTTATAAATGGCAGGCTTGATGGTTTTGAGCCGGTAGCAATGATCACGTTTTTACCGGTGATCTCTTGCGTGGTACCATCAGCTTTGGTTATAATAATGGTGTTTTTATCTTTAAATGATCCCATCCCCTGGTAACCATCTATCTTGTTCTTTTTAAATAAAAAGCTAATGCCCGCGGTGTTTTTAGCTACCACATCGGCTTTGCGTTTTATCATCTGGCCAAAATCGAGCTTGATATCTTTTATGTTGATACCATGTGTCGCGAAGGCATGGCCGGCGTTATAAAAATGTTCGGACGAATCTAACAGCGCCTTTGAAGGAATACAGCCTACGTTAAGGCAAGTGCCTCCGTAAGTACTGTATTTTTCAATACAAGCTGTTTTTAAACCCAACTGGGCGCAACGTATGGCGGCAACATAACCACCCGGACCCGAACCTATAACGATAACATCATATTGCATAGTAGTGTATTTTTGTGGCGCAAAGTTAAGGTTTTTAAAGATTAGAGGTTAGTTAATTGGAGATTAGTTGACACGGGAATTATAAAAAGGCGATAATTTGAATTGGTATAATATTATATTTGAATAAATTAACTGTTTTCATGAAACTATACCGATCACTCCTGGTCCTCTTTGGGATCATTTCTTTTAACGCACACGCCCAGCTTGGCGCGTCCAAAGAGAAGTTTACACGTGCCGATTCGTTACGCGGCAACTTGACGCCTTTGCGTACCTGCTACGATATCAACTACTATCACCTGGATGTTAAATTTGATATCGACAAAAAATTCATCAGCGGCAGCAATCTGTTTAAATTTACTGCTACGCAGGATTTTACCAAGCTACAATTTGACTTGTATGCCAACCTGCAGGTTGAAAAAGTAATATACAAAGGCAAAGAAGTGCCTTACACCCGCGAGGAAGCTGCGGTATTTATAACCTTCCCAATCACTATTGCCAAAGGTAGCAAGGATGAGTTTACTGTTTATTACTCTGGCAACCCAACCATAGCTAAACGTGCACCATGGGATGGTGGCGTGGTTTATACTACCGACTCATTAGGTAAACCGTGGATTGCAACCGCCTGTCAGGGTGCCGGCGCCAGCATTTGGTGGCCAACTAAAGATCACCAGGCCGATGAGGTTGACAGCGTACTGATAAGCATTAGCGCTCCTACCGGATTAAAAGACGTATCAAACGGTAGATTACGTAAAGTAACTGACTTGAAGAATGGTTATACCCGCTTTGATTGGTTTGTAGGTAACCCGATAAACAATTACGACATAGAAGCCAACATAGGCGACTATACCCATTTTGGCGATACTTATGCCGGCGAGAAAGGCAAGCTGACAACCGATTTCTGGGTATTAACCTACAATGTTGCGAAAGCAAAAAAACAGTTTGGCCGCGATGTACCACGCATGTTGAAAGCATTTGAGCATTGGTTTGGCCCTTACCCATGGTATGAAGACGGTTATAAATTGATAGAAACACCGCACCTGGGTATGGAACACCAAAGCGGTGTTGCGTATGGCAATCATTATGTTAATGGCTATTACGCAGGTAATCGCGGCAATCCTACAGGCATTGATCTTTCGGGCACAGGGCTTGGCCTTACCTGGGATTATATCATAGTGCATGAAAGCGGGCACGAATGGTTCGGCAATAACATTACCTCAAAAGACCTGGGCGATATGTGGATCCACGAAAGCTTTACAGATTACTCTGAATCGTTATTTATCGAAAACACATCAACCAAATTGGCCGGGCAACAGTACGTAAATGGCCTGCGCCGCACCATTAGCAACAGAACGCCGATAGTAGGCCCATATAATGTAAATAAAGAAGGATCGGGCGATATGTATAATAAAGGGTCGGTGATTCTAAATATGATCCGCACTATTATCAATGATGATGAGAAATGGCGGGGCATATTACGCGGATTGAATAAAACCTTCTATCATCAAACAGTTACTTATGACGATATCACCAAATACATAAGCAGCCAGGCGGGCATTGATTTAACTACTGTGTTTGACCAATACCTGCATTATGCTAACCTGCCTGTTGTTGAATTTGCCACCATTAAAGGCAAGTTAAATGCAAGATGGATAGCAGACGCACGCGGTTTTAATATGCCGTTAAAGGTGCGCGTTAAAGGCGGATCGTATGTATTTATTAAACCGGGTCAAGGTTTTTTTGCCCCTGTTGATATTGAAGGGATAAGCAAGGATAATTTAGAGGTTGATACCTTTAATTATTATGTAGGTGTAATGGTAGATTAATTTAGTTTTTACTGTAACGTTTGTAAATTCATTAGCGTCTCATTATAAAACCAAAAAACAATAACTATGAAACTGATCAAATTTTTTGTTGCCGCGGTGCTGCTTACAGTTGCCGGCAATACATTCGCTAAATCCAATTTCGAAACAGAGGACCGCCACCTTACCGGCTTTAATGCGGTTAATGTAGCCGGATCGTTTGATGTTTACATCACCCAGGGCACAACGGAGTCTGTGAAAGTTGAGGCTCCTGCTGATGTTATAAAAAACATAATAACCGAAGTTAAAAACGGCACTTTAACTATCCGTACCAAAAATAATTTTAGCTTCAACAACCTGTTTGGCAATAAAAAAATGGTGGTGTATGTTAGCATTAAAAATTGTAATGCTATATCACTAACCGGATCGGGCGATGTTTACTTTAAAGAAGGCATAGCTGCTAACGACCTTAATTTGTCGTTAACCGGATCGGGCGATGTTACGGGCAAAATTACTGCAAAAAATGTCAGCTGCAGTCTTACCGGCTCAGGCGATTTACGTGTAAGCGGCCGTGCTGATAATTCGAAAGTAACCGTTACCGGATCAGGCGATTTTTCGGGCGGCGATTTGGCTACCAATACTACCGTGGTATTTGTTGGTGGATCAGGCGATGCATCTGTGCATGCTACCGGCACACTTAAAGCAAATGTTACCGGATCGGGCGACGTACATTACGGCGGACATCCTAAAAATATTTCAAAATCAACATCAGGCAGTGGCGATATCCACGGAAACTAAGATTTCTGATAAACATAACAAGGAAGGACATGCAAATGCATGTCCTTCCTTGTTTTAAAAGCGTTTCAACACTTTCCGCCCCAAATCATAACTTATCCTGAAAACCTCCTGGTTATCATTCATATTTCCCGGCGAGAAATGGAAGCTGGCTATAAATTGTCCTTTTATCCTGTCGAACAAAAATGGTGTGTAAATAATATCTATCCGGTTGTAGGTAGGTTTTGAATAGTAAGAATCGCCGTAAATAATATTGCTGCCCTGGCCCTTATAGAACTCTTCATACAAAGCCAGTTTATGATAGCTTAAATAAGCTTTAAACACAAAGCCTGCAGGCGTTTTAAAGCCATCTACGCCACGTTCGCGTTCCAGCGAGAACAATCCCCCGGCTTCAAAAGTCAATGAGTCTAATACCGTCTTATGGCTTAGGTCTAAGCCCAGCGTTATTTGGCCGCCGCCGTTATCAGTTATATGGTCGTTTGGTAACAATACCTCTGCTCCGGCATCATGCATCAGCAAAAAATAATGCGATACATAAAATGGCCCGTAAGGTTGCGGTTTATATTTACCCGAGAAGCCAAATAAAAACTGCTCGCGTTGGGTAAGGGTTTGGCGACTCACCCAGTCTATCCAGCCGGTTTCTGTGAAGTGTTCGTTCTGGTATCGCGCCAGCAAACCCTCAACATTGGGGCGGTAGTAGCGCAGGGTATCATTTAGTATGGCGCGCGGATAATCGCTCAGCAAACCTTCACGCGGAAATGCCCCGGCATAAAAGTTCCAGTTAGTGCCGCCGTATTTATAATAAGCTATCGGGTCAACTTTGCCAAAAAATGGCTTGGCGCCAAATTCATGCAACGCGTTTGCGCCTACAACAAAATGATTAAGGCTATCAAGGTTCAAGCCAAAATCAAGGGCGGTGCGGGTCCCTGAATAGGTATGCGAGCGCGGGATAAATGCTTTATACTCGCGGTTATCTAAAAAACCAAAGCCATTAAAGTTAACATCAAGGCTTTGTTGTGCCAATGCTGCGGTGCTTGTAATTATAAAAAGAAGAAAGAATAGGTACGCCTTTTTTAACATAAATAATTTTTTTATTCAATTTCAAGATCAATGATCCTGCTGTTTTTACTCCCCTCAAAAGGCTTGGTACGCACAGAAAATATCAGTTCGTATTTGCCTTTTTCTGGCGGGGCAATTAAGTGGAACGTGTAATGGGTGCTTTGGCCGGGTTTTAAAATCAGGTTATTAAAATCGTCGCCGCTTCGCTGGGCAAATGTTAAGCCATCGTTCTTAAAAAAGCATGCGCCCAGCAATACTTCGTTCTGTATAGCCTTATTGCTAAAGTTTACGGTGTAAGGATATGGATTTGTGATGGTTAAATCAATAGCCCTTTTCTCACCCTGAAGTAATTTTAATGAGGTATAAGGTACGCCTATTTGTATTTTCTGATACGTACGCACATCATTTATCCAGTAGCTGTACCAGGTACCGGCTTTGGTATGGATACTATCAGTAACTATCGGTTTTAAGCTATCTATTAAATGATACACCCGTTGGTGTTGCATTTGCTCTTCAATGGGCCAGATCTCAAACTGCGTGCGGCGGTAATATCGCGAATCGTAAGAGAAACCTTTGAGTGTATTGGTATAATAGTTATACTTGGCCGGGTTTTGAAAACCATCGTCCAGTATTACATAAGCATCGCCGGCCTTTTGGTGTACGGCCTGCGCCCATTCTTTAAATCCGTAATAACTTTTTATCTGGCCTATGCGGGTAACCACGGGCACTCCAAACACCATGCCCAACCTCAATCCTACAATTAAAACTATATTGATTATGGCGACAGTATTAAACCATTTAGGCAAACTGCTCCATTGATTAAAACGGATAAGCGCAAGCATGATCAACGGTGCAAAGGCTATCAGCGTCCAATGCGGTTGTGCCTCGCCTCTAAACGTGGTAAAGAAAAAGAATGCAAATGTACCTATCCCATTTACCATCAGGCAGCGGATAAAAGCATCTTTAATTTTCGTGGTAAATGCTGCATAGAACAAAAACCAGCCAATGATCGGCCCCGCCATTAGCAACTGCCCGGGGAAGTATAAGTAACTATTCTCTGCATGATAGATCTTTACCGCACGTTCATACAAATGATAATTAACAGATGGAAAATCATGATTTACCTGCCATAAAATATGCGGGGTAAAAAGCGCGACTGCTATTAATGCAATAGCATAAAATGATGGTCGCTTTAACAACTTAATATTGCTTATCACCGTAAAGGCCACTAACAGTACCGCATGATATTTACTGTAAAGCATGCAAGCCACAACTACACCTAATATCAGCGCAAGCGGCCAGCTATCTTCATCAAGATATTTTTGGTAGAAATAATAGAACAGCACTGCGAAGAAGAAAAGTGGAGCGTCAGGCGTAGTGGTAAATCCATAGAGATGTAATATCAGCGTGCCCGATATCACCAATATAAAAGCCCATGCATTAACCGCGTATTTTTTTAGGATGAGCCATAAAATGTAAACCGAGGTGCTACTGGTTAACACGGTAATTAGCCGCAACCCCAATTCGTTGTGCATTATGCTATCGCCGATACGGATGAACAGGGCCACCATAGGTGGATGGTCGAAATAGCCCCAGTCTAAAAATCGCGAATACATCCAATAATAAGCCTCGTCGGCATGCAGCTCGAGTGTGTAGGCCTGGATTACGTTTAAAATTGTCCAGCACAATAAAAAATACCTGATGATTCTATCGGGCTTCGTATTATTTTGTGTGGACGATAATGTCATTTAAAAGATAAGTTTCGAGAGGCAAAGGTAGATAAATAATGTATTTATGCGGATAATCTTAAATTAGCCCATATTTTTAAAACCATGACCAAAGCAATTGAAATTATAAAAATGCCCCGCCTGATGATTCTTAAAGCTGTTGGGGATTTGACAATAGAGGAACTGAACAAAATACCGGCTGGCTTCAACAACAATATTATCTGGAACCTGGGCCATATGATAGCCGCGCAACAAGGCGTTTGTTATAAACGCGCCGGTGTAACTGCTATAATTGATGATGAGTTTTGGAATACTTTCAGGCCCGAGACCAAACCCGAACGCTTTTTTGATGAAAACGATCTTGCCAAAATAAAAGGATTATTTATTTCGACCATTGATCAACTGGAGCTAGATCTTGCGAACAACCTCTTCCCCAACTATACAACGTGGACAACCCGTTATGGCGCCGAGCTAACAAGTATACAGGAAGCCGTAAGCTTTATACCTTTTCATGAAGGATTTCATATTGGCTATATAACAGCGCTAAAGCGCGCTATATAAGCTTATTTTATTCGTGCTATAACATTATCAAACTTATAAACTACAAGGTTTATAATTATTTTACTTTGCGGGAATTGCTTTTGCATGTTTTTTTGCAGATCAACAAATGCTTGCATAGCCGGCCCGTTACTTGTAATTAACGGGTTTACTGATATACTAAGCTCAATAGTCTTATGGATCTTTTTGATGTAGACGGATTTGGTTGCAGCCTCATCAAAAAAGTTGGCCCTGGTTAGGCCATCGGCCAGGTAATCAACCTCTTCTTCGGTTATGTTGTTTTTATCATAAGTAACCTCATGGTGCATTTTGCCGTAAGCTTTCATCAACTGTACCACTTTTGGTTTCTCAAACAACCCTAAACCAAAAATGCAAAACAAAGCAGCGGCAATACCTATAACGCCAAAAATTAATAGCTTTTTTCGGCCTTGTGCTTGGGTGTTTGCAGTTTTATTTTTAGCAGAAGGGTTGCTTGTATTATTTGATTTCATTTTTTGTTTAATTGGTTATACCCGGTTTGGGTTTGCTAATATATATAAAAGCAAGCTTTTTTAACTAATGTAAGTCTCCCCTACCGGGGGAAATTTAGAGAGGGCTTATACCCCCAATAACAACCTTGCAGGATCTTCCAATAATTGTTTAACCCTGACCAGGAAGCTTACCGACTCACGTCCGTCAATTATACGATGATCATATGATAAAGCAACGTACATCATCGGGCGGATAACTACCTGGCCATTTACGGCTACCGGTCGCTCAATAATATTGTGCATACCCAATATAGCCGACTGCGGCGAATTGATGATAGGTGTTGACAGCATCGATCCAAACACACCACCGTTGGTGATGGTGAATGTTCCGCCGGTCATTTCTTCTAATGACAATTTGTTGTCGCGGGCCTTTCCGGCTAATGTAACAACAGCTTTTTCAATTTCGGCAAGGCTCATGCTATCCGCGTTACGGATAACAGGCACAACCAATCCTTTTGGTGCTGATACCGCTATAGAGATATCGGCAAAGTTACTATAAACTACTTCTTCGCCTTCCAAACGTGCACCTACTGCCGGCCAGTCTTTTAACGCCTCTGTGACCGCTTTGGTGAAGAACGACATAAAGCCTAAGCCAACACCGTGTTTTTCTTTAAACTTATCTTTGTATTTGCTGCGCATCTCCATAATAGGCGACATATCTACTTCATTAAAAGTAGTCAGCATTGCTGTTTCATTTCTAACCGCAACCAAACGTTTCGCAACTGTTTTGCGCAGTGGCGACATTTTCTCGCGACGCTCGCTTCTTTCGCCGGCTTTTACCGGGGCAGGAGTTGGCGCCGGTGCTGCAGCCGCGGCAACAGCAGTACGCGTTTGTGGGTTTTCTGATACTTTGTCAATTGATAAAGCATCTTCTTTGGTGATCCGTCCGTTAACACCGGTGCCGCTTACGGCAGCAGCTTCAACGCCTTTTTCGGCCAATATTTTAGCAGCAGCAGGCGATGGTGTGCCCGATGCATAAGTAGCTCCTTTGTCGGCAGCGGCAGTGGCCGGTGCCGCTTCTGCTTTGGCAGCCGGCGCAGTCTCGGCTTTCGGGGCAAGTGCGGCTGCTCCGCCCTCCTCAATACTGCAAACAACAGCACCAATGGCTAATACGTCGCCTTCTTTAGCTATGGTTTTTAATACGCCCGCTTTTTCGGCAGTAAGCTCAAAAGTAGCTTTATCAGATTCCAGTTCGGCAATGGCTTCGTCCATAGCCACGGTATCGCCGTCTTTTTTTAACCAGCTTGATAGCGTTACTTCTGTAATTGATTCGCCTACCGGCGGGACTTTAATTTCTAAACTCATTTTTTGTTATGTTGTACGTATTACGTTGTACGTTATACGTGGGTATTTTAATTATTGCCGCTTCTACGTAAAACGTACCACGTCAAACGTATAACTTATCAATCAGCTCCGGCTGTTGCCATTTTTTCGGCAGTTGCTTTAACTTGTTCTTTTATTTTTTTGCCTGCGGGCGATTCAAACGCTTTTGATATGATATACAATTGCTGTGCGGCATGCTGTTTAGCAAAACCTGTAGCTGTACTCGCACTTTCGTTACGCGATATGATATCAAATTTCAAAGCCTCCTCTGTACGCGATTTACGATACAGGTACGGCCATGCGCCCATATTCTCAGGCTCTTCCTGCACCCAGATAAAATCTGTTGCTTTACTGTATTTAGCCCTTATGGCACCTAACTGTTGTACCGGGGTTGGATATAATTGCTCTAAACGAACGATAGCTACATCCTTGCGCTCGTCAGTCTGTTGTTTTTCTAACAGGTCGTAATAGATCTTGCCTGAGCAGAATAATACGCGTTTAACTTTTTTAGCGTCAGCGTAAGTGTCATCAATAACTTCTTTAAATACACCATCGGTGAAATCAGCCAAAGGCGATACACATTTAGGGTTACGCAATAAGCTCTTCGGAGTAAAAATAACCAATGGCTTGCGGAACTCGCGGTAGATCTGGCGGCGCAATACGTGGAAGAAGTTAGCAGGTGTGGTACAATTTGCTACCTGAATATTATTATCGGCACAAAGCTCCATAAAACGCTCAATACGCGCTGATGAGTGCTCAGGTCCTTGTCCTTCATAACCATGTGGCAATAACATTACCAAACCGTTACCACGCTGCCATTTAGTTTCTGCGCTGGCTATATATTGGTCAACAATGGTTTGCGCACCGTTAAAGAAATCACCAAATTGTGCTTCCCATATGGTTAATGCGTTAGGGTTTGCCAGGGCATAACCATACTCAAAACCTAAAACACCATACTCAGATAACAAGGAATTATAAATGCTGAATTTCTCACCGCCAATGCTATCCATCGGTGTGTATTCTTCTTCAGAATCAGCCAAAGTTAATACTGCATGGCGATGAGAGAAAGTTCCCCTTTTCACATCTTCGCCGCTTAAGCGTACCGGGTGGCCATCTTTTAACAACGATCCATAAGCCATTAACTCGCCCATGGCCCAGTCAAAAGTCTGAGTACTGTTCACCATTTTACTACGCTCTTCAAATAGCTTCTCTATCTTTTTAAAGAACGCTTTATCTTTGGGCAGGTCGGTTAGTTTTTTGCCGATAGCCAATAATTCCTCTTTTGGTACCGCTGTATTTACAGTCGCGGTAAAGTCGCGTTCTGTCGCAAGGTGCAAGCCATTCCAGGCGCCCGCAAACATCGGTATAGACTCGGTAAATTTATCTTCGGCCTTTGATTCGTCCAGATCCTGCTGTAATAATGCGCGGAAATCTTTCTCCATCTTTTTAACCCCGGCCTCATCAATAACACCTTCGGCCATCAGCTTGGTTAAATAAACCTCGCGCGGGTTAGGGTGTGCCTCGATAGCTTTGTATAAAACCGGCTGGGTAAACTTAGGCTCATCGGCTTCGTTATGGCCATAACGGCGATAGCAAAGGATATCGATAAATACATCATCGTGGAACACCTGGCGGTACTCCATAGCCATGTTTATTACATAAGCCAATGCTTCAACATCATCGCCGTTAACATGGAAAACCGGCGATAAAACTGTTTTAGCCACATCTGTACAATAAGTACTTGAACGGGCATCAACAAAGTTGGTGGTAAAACCTATCTGGTTATTAATAACCAGGTGAATGGTGCCGCCTGTACGGTAGCCATCCAGTTTTTCCATTTGTAATACTTCGTAAACAATACCCTGGCCTGCTACAGAGGCATCGCCATGTATTAATATCGGGGCTATCTTGGTATGATCGCCGTTGTATTTAAAATCAATTTTTGATCGGGTTAAACCCTCAACAACCGGGTCAACCGCCTCTAAATGCGATGGATTTGGGCAAAGGCTTAAGTGTACTTTTTTACCGTTCTCGGCCTCTACATCGGTACTGAAACCTAAGTGATATTTTACGTCGCCACCCGCTGTAGAATCCTCGTCATAGTTTTTACCTTCAAACTCAGAGAAAATCTCTTTGTAGGTTTTCTTCATGATATTGGCCAGCACGTTTAAACGTCCGCGGTGAGCCATACCAATAGTAAACTCTTCAATACCCAGAGTTGCTCCTTTTTGGATAACAGAATCCATTGCAGGGATCAAAGCCTCGGCACCTTCTAACGAGAAACGCTTTTGGCCCAGGAATTTTGTCCCCAGGAAGTTTTCGAAAATAACAGCCTCGCTAACTTTGCGCAGCATCAGCTTTTTCTCATCAGCCGAAAAATTGGGCTTGTTGTGCTGGCTCTCCATACGGTCCTGGAACCATTTAACCTTTATAGGGTTGCGGATGTAATGGTACTCTGTACCAATTGTACCGCAATAGGTTTCCTCAAGCATTTGCACAATATCGCGAAGTTTTGACGGACCCATGCCAACCTCAACACCTGCGTTAAATACAGTGTCCAGGTCGCTTTGTGCCAAACCAAAAGTTTCCAGCTCTTTACCTGGAAAATACTGCCGGCGCTCGCGCACCGGGTTAGTTTTTGCAAACAGGTGCCCGCGGCCGCGATACCCATCGATCATGTTTAAAACATTGATCTCTTTTAAAAAATGCTGTGGTGTTTCGGCACTAACTACAGGTGCCTGCGCTCCGCGCCCGAAATCAAACCCTTCGAAAAATTTTTGCCAGCCAAACTCAACCGATTCAGGGTCTTGTTTATAAGCTTCGTATAAAGAATCAATAAATGCGGCGTTGTTACTGTTTATATAATTGAGGCTATCCATTGTAAACCAACTTTAGAATTGTGCAAAGCTAAGCATAACGTATTATAAACTTTTAATTTAATTGTAAATCATTTACTACGTTTTCCACAAAAAAGTGCATAAATACGCTAATAACCCACATTATTGTTTAGCAGGTGGAAAACTTAGGGCAATAATTTATTAGTGGAGTAATTTGTGGACGAAACTGCGTAAATATCCGAAGCCTTCAAAAGCCAGGGCCATGAGGCCTATAATGATGGTATATTGTTCGAAGGAATTCATATATCAAATATACAATGCTAAAACAATGATAGTATCATTTTATTATAATTTTTTAGGCATTGGTTATATGTTAGACTACTGAACAGCAATAAGGTTACACCACAACTTCAACCGGCAACCAGGTATTAATAAACTCGCTGTTGGTATCAAGTTCGCTGGCCTGTTTGGTCAGGTTAAAATACTTGTTATCGCGTGGGTCATGGCCCAGGCCTGCAACAAACGCCCAATTGCCCCAGTTACTGGCGGGCGAGTAATCTATCAGTTTTTCTTCGAAATAAGCGGCTCCTTTTTTCCAGTCGACCTCCAGGTCGCGCACCAGGTAACCTGCCACCATTTGGCGGCTAAAGTTGCTGATATACCCGGTGGCGTTTAGTTTATGCATACTGGCATCAACAAAAGGAATACCGGTATTGCCTGTTTTCCATTTTTCAAAAAGCGCTTGTTTTTCCGCTGATGTATTTTCGGCTTGTTCATCGGCAGTAAAGTATTCCTTGCCGTGCTTTTTAAACATAAACCTAAAATAATCGCGCCATAACAATTCAAGCTCAAGCATACCCGTGTTATGTACATTGTTAGCTTGCTCGTGCTTAACAACCGCCCAGTACACCTGGCGCATAGATATACAACCCAATGCCAGCCACGGCGCCAGTTTTGAAGAACGGTCGACCGTTGCGCCATTACGGCCTTTCGTCGGTGTAACTTGACTATTGTTAGCAAAATATTCTTCCAAGCGTAGCAATCCCTCTGTTTCGCCGCCTTTAAATCTTATACGCGTGCGTGGGTCATCAACCGGCTCATCTAATCCTAATTGGGTTAAGGTTGGCAATTCGCCGGCATCGGTTATTGCGGGTGTTACTATATTTTCCGGGGTGCCTATGCAAGGGCGCACATTGCTGTCGCGTTCCACTTTTTTCTTGAAGATGGCAAAGCTATCCGGGATATCCTTTATTGGGAAAGGCAGATCTTCTTTATGATATAGTGTATGCCCAATAAAGTGTTTTAGATTTAGCTTTAAGTTCCAAAGTGCGGTTTCTACCTGTTCAGATATCCCGGTTTCTTCGTAGGCTACCTCGCGATGATGATAAACTTCGCTTACCGCATATTGCTCTGCCAGTTGGGGCAATACTTCGGCGGGATCACCCATGCGGACAATTAATTCGCCACCCAGGGCCTGTAAGTTTTTACGAAGATCGGCAACTGATTCTAACAAAAACCGTGCACGTAGAGCACCGGTTTTTGGTGTGCCATCAGCCGCGATCTTAAAATAATATGGATCAAAACAATAAACGGGTAATACTTTATCAGCTTTGCGCACCGCTTCTAACAGTATCTCGTTATCATGGATACGCAAATCATTTCTAAACCAAACCAGTATCGTTTTTTCACTCATAAGATCACAGCACCCACAAATTTGCAATTTATTTGGGTTAATGCACACTATATATCCAATATTTGACACGAAGCCAACATTTATACGTCATAACTTGTATATCCAAGCTAACCTCAAAGTAATTTTTGTTGCTGATATGCTAAAGTAAATAAGGTTTTATATAATTTAACAGCTTTAAACTACAACCCATGCAATTAAAAAACACATTTGTACACCAGGTATATTTTTGGCTGAATGATAAAGCCGATCATGCTAAACTGATTGAAGGCTTAAACGTACTGGCACCTATAACATCTATCCGTACTATCCACATTGGCGTACCTGCTGATAGTGAAGAACGCCCCGTAATTGAGCGCAGCTACGATGCTTCGTTGCTGGTGACGTTTGATAATCTTGCCGACCATGATCATTATCAGGTAGACGCTTTACACGACATTTTCCGCGAGCAATATGCCGGCCCGCTTTGTAAAAGGGTTATGGTACTGGATAGTGTAGACGCGTAAATTGGGATAAGCTTTTCGCTTAACTAATTAACCATGCGCCCGCTCATATCAACCGTACGGGCAAAAGGATTAATATATTGGTTGGCCAGTATAGCAAACTCGCGGCGGGTAATTGGTTGATCCAAATTAAATTCAGACTTGAATTTATATTTGGTCTTCCACTCTTTTTGGATCTTTATTCTGAATGCTTCCGGCTCAGTAAGCGTTATCTCACTTATAAATGATAATGTATTACCAATGGTAAGTTTTTCGGCTGGTTTAATATTATTGAACCAAATAAATGCCCTGCTGTATATCTCGCTTAAAACAGGCTTTATCTCAACACTGTTAACAGCCGAATCGGGCATAAAAAGAAACTGGATCTGGTTGTCCTTTATTTGCTGGGTGCCTCTTAATAGTCCGGTTACAGCAACCTGTTGTATGGCCCTAAAATAGCGGTCGGCCGAGTCAACGTCATCAAATGATAACAGGTAGCCTTTAAAATCCAACAACTCGCTTTGTACCGGCCTTACCTTTAAGTTTTTGCTGGTGGTTTTAAAAAACGCGCAAAATGCAGCCATGGTGCCTACACCCTGCCCTGTCGCCATTTGTACAGGTAGGCTTGCTTTAACCAATAATGCTTTTTCAGTAATAAATAAGTTATCAGCGTCTTTTACTACCAGTGCGCTCATTGGTATATAATAAGCCGGTGTTAACGGGTAAGCCGTTTTAGCTTTGCTGATAGCCTGCTCCTGCAGGTCATCGCCCGATACGATGGAGGTACGGTATAAATTATCGCCATAAGCTATTGACGGCGGGAACGTCGCACCGGCCATTGATACCACCTCGCCATTTTCTGTAGCATCAACTAATGCTTTTGCTTTAATGTAGTCTGTCCGTCCGTTTTGGGTAATGCTAACTTTCCAGCCCGTACCGTCTTTTTCAACTGTGGTATAGGGTGTATTCAGTTTTATAGTGAGTCTTTGTGTGGTATCGGCCATTTTTTTAAGGATACCGGCACCGGTAAAAGGTTCAAATTTTAAAGGAGCATTGTAAGTGGTATCATAACCGGGCGTGCTTTTGTAAAGCTGTTGCACATGCCTGCGGAACTCGCCCCATAAACCATAAGGTAGATTGCGGTTAGCATCAATGGTTATCATGCTTTTATCCTGCATACTTTCCAACCAGGCGCCTTTAACCAACAACACGGTTTTTAACTTACTGCGCGAGCTTTGGATAGCCGCCGTAACAGCGCTTGCTCCGCCGCCAATTACCAAAACATCGGTCTTAATGGTTTCGGCAATAGCGCAATAAGAATTTAAGAATATAATTAGGGCAGCTAACTTTTTAAACATTTGAAAAATAAACACATATAAAACGCTAATTTAGAGCAAACCTTTTACTTATGGCAAAAAATTTTACTATAAAGTACGCTATTTTACCATCAGGCTTACTTTTAAGCTTTGTTTTGGGGGCTTTTGTATGGCCCAAAATAGAATCGAGCCCTATTACAGTGGCAGTAGTGGCTGAGGCCCAGAAGATCATCGGTATGGAATTCACGCCTGCCCAAAGCGATTCCATGCTGAACAGCCTTAAAGGGCAGGCAGCCCAATACCAGGAACTGCGCAAGCTCAAGATGCCCAACAGCGTTGTACCGGCGCTAAACTTTAACCCAACTCCCATCGGCTTTACACCACAGGATAAAACCAACGGCTTCAAGCTATCAAAGATCGGCGTGGTAAAGCTGCCTGCCGACAGGAATGAGCTTGCCTTCTACTCCATCCGCCAGTTAGCTGAGTTGATCCGTACCCGACAGATCACTTCGGTAGAGTTAACCCGGTTCTTTATAGATCGCCTTAAGAAATACGACCCAAAGCTGCTGTTTGTGGTTAACCTTACGCAGGAGCACGCGCTTAGGCAAGCCGCGCAGGCCGATGCCGAGATAAAGGCCGGCAAGTACCGCGGTGTTTTGCACGGCATCCCGTTTGGGGTGAAGGACCTGCTTTCGTCGGCCGATTCAAAGACCACCTTCGGTGCCGCGCCTTATAAAGAGCAGGAACTGGGTATAGATGCAACCGTAGTTAAGCGCTTAGAAGATGCCGGCGGTATCCTCATAGCCAAGCTTACCTTAGGCGAGTTAGCCATGGGCGATAACTGGTTCGGCGGTATAACTAAGAACCCATGGGACATCACCCGTGGCTCAAGCGGATCATCCGCCGGGCCGGCATCAAGCGTTAGCGCGGGGTGTTTGCCGTTTGCTATAGGGTCTGAGACATTGGGGTCAATCGTGTCGCCATCAACCGAGTGCGGCGATACCGGTTTGCGCCCGTCCTTTGGTCGCGTTAGCAAGTATGGGGCAATGGCTTTGAGCTGGAGCATGGACAAGTTAGGGCCCATTACCCGCAGCGTCGAGGATGCCGCTATAGTGTTCAACGCCATACAGGGCACCGACCCTAACGACCTGAGCACCATCGCAGCGCCGTTTAACTATGATGGCAATGTTAAGAGCCTGAAAGGCTGGAAGATAGGCTACCTTAAGTCGGCCTTTAGTGGTAGGTATGCCAATGCGGCTAACGACTCGCTTACCCTTGTGAAGTTAAAGGAACTGGGTGCCGAGTTGGTGCCTGTCGAAGTGCCCGACATGCCCTCTGGTGCCATCGCGTTAGCTTTGGATGCCGAGGCCGGTGCCGCTTTCCAGGAGCTGGTGTTGAACCATAAGGACGACATGCTGGCGCGACAGGGTAAGAACGCCTGGCCCAACATCTTCCGCGCGGCGCAGTTTATACCGGCGGTCGAGTATATCAATGCCAACCGTGCCCGTACCATGCTCATCCAGCAATGGTATGAGAAGCTAAAGGGGCTCGACCTGTACGTGGCCCCGTCGTTCAGCGCTAACTTGAGGCTCACCAACCTTACCGGCAACCCCTGCGTGGTGTTACCCAACGGTGTTAACCGCCGCGGCTTGCCAACCAGCATCACCTTTATGGGGCAGTTGTTTGGCGAGGGCAAAACGTTAGAGGCTGCAAAAATTTACCAGGAGGCGACAGATTTTCACAAGAAACACCCTACTTTGAGCTTTTAAATCACCCTTATTACCCACTTATGACCACACTTTCAGACATCAACCCGTTACAGTACCCTATAGGCAAGTTCGCACCGCCTGCCACCTATACCGCCGACCAGATGCGCGGCTGGATAACCGACATCAAGGAACTGCCCGCCAAAGTGCGCGCCGCCATCACCGGCCTTACCGACGAGCAGTTGGACACCCCCTACCGCCCCGGCGGCTGGACCCTGCGGCAAGTGGTACACCATTTGGCCGATAGCCACATGAACTCGCTGATCCGCTTTAAGTGGACCATGACCGAGGACAGCCCTACCATCAAGGCATACCATGAGGACCGATGGGCCAAACTGGCCGATTATCAACTGCCCGTCGAGCCGTCACTGCAAATGCTGGAGGGCATCCACGTGCGCCTGGTTGCCTTGTTCGAGAGCTTTACCGAGGCTGATTGGGAGCGGCACTTTGTACACCCCGAAACCGGGAACAACGTGCAGCTAAAGCGCAACCTGGCCCTTTACTCGTGGCATAGCAGGCACCATTTAGGGCATATAACTAACACGATAGCAACGTTTTAACTGTAACTGTTTCACGCGAGTGTGTGAAACAGGTGAAACACTATTTTGAGTTAACTAACTGTAAATTAATACGTTGCGAAAAATCGGTGAAACACTTTGAAACACTTTTTTGAATTAACTACCTGTAAATCAAGATGTTTAAAAAAGCCGGTGAAACACGTTTGACATAACTTTAACGTCAGGTTTTTTACGTTGATTTAGTAGTTAACAAAATGATAACCAACGTATTGCAAAATCAGCTATTTTATTAAAACTTGGTGCATTTAGCGGTCAAAATAATAAAGCTTGCTATGGTGGCAAAATAGCGTCACCATTTTATTGGGTTGAGTTGCCGTAATTTGGTGTCACTATAATATCATTATATTTGTTAAACCGATAACCAATATCAAATCCTATAACCTTATGACACCACGATCTTTTTGGGCCATCCTTATAAAAATATTAGGCTGCTATATCCTGTTACAAACCTTAGCTGCTGTACCGCAATTTTTAACTACCATCCTATTATTCACCGCCCAGGGCATAAACAGCTATGGTAATTCGGGGTTGTTTATAGAGGTAGCTTATTTGGTAATAATAGCTTTAGTTTATTTTTACCTGTTCAGGCTTTGTATTTTTAAAACAGATGTGATAATTGATAAGCTGCAATTAGACGCAGGTTATCAGGACGAGCGCTTTGAATTTAATATCCATCGTTCAACCCTGTTAAAAATTGCCGTGATAGTAATGGGTGGCGTGTTAATAATTGATAGTGTCCCCCTGCTTCTTCAGCAAGTTTTAACTTATTTGCAGCAATCGCATGCCATAGCGTATAATAAATTCACCGATGGGCCCACGGCGAAATACATCGTGCTATATTTTATCAAAACAAGTATCGGAGTTTTTATGCTGACAAGCAGCAGGCTGATCGTAAACGTTATCGAACTTAAACGAAAGTCCCCTGCCGGCGAAAGTACTATCGAGTAAGCTGATCTGCATAAGTCTATGGCTGGCGCACGCGTGTCGCGTGTGCTGTAATTTGCTAAGTCACACGCAACACGCGTGCGCCAGCGGGTGACAAAATAGCGTCACCATTTTATTGGGTTGAGTTGCCGTAATTTGTAATGTTTGGGCGTTGCCCCGATTTTAATCGGGGCCGGGCTGTCCATTCATACGCACAAGGCGTTAGGCGCGGCCTGCCCTGAGGCCCTCTAAGGGGGCCGGTATCCATTGCCATCCCTAACGCGGGATAGTGGCGCTAGGCGCAAGTAGCTTTCGTCCGCCTAGCCCGCCCGACATACCTCCGCCAGCAACCGGACAACCTAGTTTAATAACGATAAACAATAGTCAACGCAATTATTAAAACGTTAATAGTTACCCCCCATTATCATAAATCATTTTGGAAGTGGCTATATAGTCTCACCTCACCAATAACTTTATATGTTTCATCGAAAGTTCCTCTATCAATTTTTTCAATCAATTTATTTTTTTCTGATTTTTCGATTAAAAGGTCTGCCGTGTTTTGAATTATTTCTGGCGTAATCAACTCATTTGTAAAAAACCCTGGAATCAGTATCCTATATATTTGAAGTATAGGGTTACCTCTAATTCTCCGCAGGTGACCGTAAATTAGACGACGCTCCATGTACTCTGATAATTGACTTTTCGTGAATACATCTCGCTTTATTTGAGTTAAAAAAGCACCAATGAGTTCATTTTGAACGGAGGCAAGTTTTAGCTTGGATAACATTCTTTTGTTTCGTTCTTCATGCCTATAAGTGTAAATCCAAATAAGGGCTGTTAAACATACTAGTGTTAACCATACCATTCCAAAAAGTTGGGTTCCGGGATGGAGGTAAAGTTTGAGTATTGGATGCTCGGTTACAGTTTTGGGGAATAAGAAAAGAAAAGTTAATATAACCGTTAGGCTAGCAGATGTAAATCGAGGAAAAACCAACCCAGTACGATGATCTCTTATTACTTCTTGAATCGTGTTTTTTAGTAACGTTTCCGTCGCTGGAATCTTGGACTGTGGCATCATTTGTGACACAATTTTAACAATTTCCGTTACACTCGAAATAGGAATCAATTGCTGATTTGATCTAGTATTATCCAAATAAGCTACAGCATCACTTAGTTCGTGGAAAGTCTTTTCCGTTTGTTCATCAGGGAAGTTCCCCCCTGTTTTATCGGGATGATGTGAAGCAAGTTCCTTGGTTAGTAGATCACGAACGCTTTCCGGGTCAGTTACTTTAATATTGTATTTTAGTTTTATCTTGTCAAAGTCTTTTTCGGTCATTTTTAAGTAGTGGTTTAGTTAAGCAAATATCATAATTAAATTATAACAGCGTTCCACACTGGTCGAAGTTATGCCAAACTAAACTTCGACTATTGGGATTCTAATTTATATTGGCGTATACAGTTAATGGCGCATTCCACGTTTCTTTTAGATAACTTTCTACCGCAGCCAATAATTTGGAAATATCACCATCTTCTCGGTATTTGGTAATTGATAAGCCAGGTTGAACTATAAATACATTCATTTTAACTTTCAGATCTTTTTTTGCGCGCCGTTTGAGTACGTCAAGCAAATCACTATTACCAACTTCAAATCTATCCGTACCTTTAATTTTTTGACGTTGATTACTACGCTTTTGCAGTTGCTTAAATATCATGTCGGTGTTTTCCATCCATTTGATACTTTTTTGTGCTTGGCTACAAACAGCATAAAAGTTGTCTATTCTCGCACCTGAATTTCCATCAATTGAATATTTACAATGGTATACATCAACATTTAAAACTTTGTCTTTGTTATTTACAGAAAATGCTACAATGTCCGCAATTTCGCCTTTGTCGTCATCGTCCATAATAATCTCATAATTTTTTTCTTTTTTTAACTTTTCAAGCATTAAATATTGAATGCTGGTTTTCTCTTTAAGATAGGTTTGTGATTCCTTTCGGATATTGGCTGATGACCAATCAATAGCTATGATTTTGTTTTTTTCAAAAGCTGGAATGATTGAGGGAACCTCAGTAAATAGATTGCCCTCTAAGAATGACCCATCTGCAAAATAAATAAGTGGAGGATTATAATAAAAAAACTCTGTTAATGGTTGGCTTTTGGCGCCGTCGATAATAGAAAGCTGTGGGTCTCCTTCTATTTTAAAATCTTTTCTGTCAGTTTCGTTAATAAGTGTTAAAGTAAATGGATGTTTACCCGCAGGTGTTTCTAATAGGAATTTGATAGAAGTCAGACCCTGTTCAACAATACTTAAATCACAATTCCAAATTGGGTATTCTTCACCATTTGCATATTTGATTTCCAAAGTGCCAATTTGCTCGCGATAAATAAAATCTGGCCATTCAACATTAAACGCAATGCTCTCATGTATTCTCGTTGCTTCATTTGGCAAAAGGGTGCCTTTTAAAACAAGGCTACTATCAATGCTTTCATCAGTTATTTTTTTAGCAACGGCTTTGCACCATTTTATCCATGTCGGTATATTATTGCTACGCATTGACCAGACGCGTCCATTGTGGCTACAGCCTATACTATTTCGAGAACCGGCCTCAAAGCCCACCCCGAAAATATTTGATTTTATCGCCTTGTTAATTTCAGTAGCCCTTAAAGCAGATTTTATATCACTTCCTACACGCATGATATAATTCATAGCCCTACCCATTGGCTCTCGCACGCCTACGTTGTGTAATCTAATACGATTAATTCCCGAAAAACATCGAAACATATTTTGACCTTTTATGAGAGTACAATTAGGAGCTATCGCTTTTGCAAAATTTTCAAAATAAGATCCAGTATTTGAAGAGTGTATGAAAAGTATTTTATTTTTTTTATCAAAATAACTTATGATAATATCAAAATTCATACTTGTAAAATCTTCTATTTTTGCCCATTTCACATAAGATTTTTGGCCTGTAATAATTAATAAAACTTCCTCCTGATCATTATAATCACTGTATACGTAATCATATTTATCAACCGCACGAAGTCCTGATTTATATGCCAAAGGTTTCCATGCCTTAACTTCAGTTTTAAACATAATTGTACTTAATGGATGTTTAATTGCTTGGATAGGAAATTTGTCTGGAAAGCCGGTAAACCCTTCGAGGAATGTTCTAAAATCTTCTTGCTCAAGGCTCATTTTGTAAGACAAATCTGGTAAAAGAACATTCCAGTCAGAGTCTTTATAATAAAGGTTTTCAAGATGTTCAGTCACTTCAGGTTCGGCTATATTAGCTATAAACGTCGCAGGTCCTAAATTTGCCTTTACGCGTGTAAAACGCCCTGCAAGTTGTAGAGTGATCGCCAAACTTTTTTTCGTATCGTGGAACGCCGCGATTTTTAATTCGGGCAAGTCAAATCCCTCTCCAAGCATGTCTACACAAATTATAATTCTGTGCTTCTTGTCTACAACAGCCTGTACTAATTCTTTTAACTGTGAAGCGGGTTTGATTTGTGAGTGGACTATTATCGGGTTAAATTCAGGATGCTTTTGGTAATATTGTAAAATGTATTCTGCCCTAAAAATCTGGTTTACCCGCACCATTAATATATGATCATACCCTTCTGCTAAGTCTTCTTGTAGTGCTTTTATCGCTTCTTCGGCGATTATTTGGTCAGCGATATTGCGATCATATTCGCTAACAGGGCGAAATCGAATTGGCTTAAAATAATCTTGTTCTTGTGCTTTTCTTAATGGGAAATTAAAGGCAATCTTGCCCTCAAGTCTTTTTCCATCATTTCTAAATGGAGTGGCTGTGAAGAGCACTACAGGTTTCCCTGACATCTTCTTCTTGAATTTATTCCAAGTCTCAGCGGGAGTGTGATGGGCCTCATCAACAAAAAGATGGCTGATTTTCTCTGTGATATACTGCTGCATTTCAGCAGATGAGGCTTGGAGAGCGCTCATTGTTGTAACCGCAACATTAATTTTCGAAAAGTAATTGTCTATTTCTTCTTTAGTTTTAAAGCCGTGCTTAATAATACCAGTTATTGGCATTTCACATTCATCTACAATATCAAATTCAGGTAATATGCCTAATGTTGCAAATTTTTTGGCCAACTGATTTCGTAAAGCATCTGTAGGAACAATAACCATTAAACATTTGGGCCGTTGAGAAACGGTTAAAGACAACATAGTTTCCGTTTTGCCTGTGCCCGTCGGCAATACGATAATAGCCGTCTCTTCTGAAACGGACCAATGAGCCTGAATTGCGTGCAATGCCCCCAATTGTGGTGACCTAAGGCCTGGAGAATCTGGGCGGTCTTCTTTATAATGAAAGACATTAATCCATGATTCCCTAACACGTTCTGGCGTATGTTGGGTGAGATAATTCTGGTCGAAAAACGGGTGCTTTACCCATTCGCAAGAGCGTAAATCAATCTCTGATGACCTGATATCTAATTCTAAAGCGTTCCCATAAAGCACATACTCATATGGCTTCGAAAACTTTTCATCACGATACTCTAAAACCAATACATCATAACCTTTTCTCCTAAACGTGTAAGCATTTCTTGCGCCGGATAATTTTGAAAGACTTGACTCAACGGTTTCCGGTAGGTTCAAAATAGAGATTATTTTACCTTGAAGAGATGCCTCGACATTAGTTACTGCGGGAATAAAAATTTTCATAATAAATCAGGGGTTTATAATCCGGTCGCAGCAAAATGACTTCTGACTTCTTTCCTATTCGTTTATAATGTATAACGATTTCGCGGTAATAGAAGAACTGTTATCAACCTATTGACGGTCGGTTTGTGAATAGATATGATTTAGAGTTAGGTAGGTTAAAAGTAAACCAAATATTGAACATATTTAATATTGTTGATAAATCACTGATTGTTAATAACTTAGTACTAAACACCCGTTGGTCCGGATTTATAATCCCGGACCAGCATTACAGGGGATTTGCAATCCTCATACGCAAGGCCTACGCGGATCAAAAGATCCGCAACAAAATTAGTCCGGGATTATAAATCCGGACTAACATACTGTAATTCAAACAAAGGCACCTGTGCCTCGGCCGCGTTAGCGATAGGCGCGGATACCGGCCCTGTGGTTAAGGCCTGCGCTGTATGAGCAGATAGCGCGGGCCGCAGGCAACGCCCATCCCAATTATTGATGTTACCCCCTATTCTTCCCCCATACCCCCAAGGCGGTATTTTACATCATTTTATGCCTAATACCTCCTCGGGGGTATTGGCGGCGGCGGTTTATGGGTTTACTTTTGCGACTTATTTATAATTAGTCTAAATAGTAACAATGATGAACAAAACCCTACTCTACCTATCAATTATAATGTTAACTGTTACCGGCGCGTTTGCACAACAACGCTTTGCTGCAGTTAAAGGAACCATCAATACATCGGACGGTAAACCCGCCGAAGCCGTGAGTGTGACCATAAAAAGTGCCAACATTGGCACCATGACGGATATTGACGGCCGTTTCCGGTTTAACCGCCTGAAACCTGGCACGTATACTATTAAAGTTACGGCTATTGGTTTGGCATCCGAAGAAAAAGACGTTACCGTAACTGGGGGTAACACCACCGTGGCTGATTTCACCCTGAATGAAAGCGCCAACCAACTAAACGAAGTATCGATAACCGACCGACGTAAACGGTATAAGATAGACAACCCGTCGCTTACGCTGCGTTTGAACCAGCCGTTGCTGCAGATCCCGCAAAATATCCAGGTGGTTAGCTCTAAGACGTTGTCAGACCAGCAGGTGATCAGCATGAGCGACGGGTTGATCCGCAATGTGAGCGGCGCCGTAAGGTTGGAGCACTGGGGCGACCTGTATACCAACATTACCATGCGCGGGTCGCAGATCCAGGCGTTCAGGAACGGGTTTAACGTGGTAAGTTCGTACTGGGGCCCGCTTACCGAGGACATGAGCTTTGTTGACCATATTGAGTTTGTAAAGGGCCCGGCCGGCTTTATGCTTGGCAACGGCGACCCCAGCGGCCTGTACAATGTAGTCACCAAAAAGCCAACCGGCCAAACCGCCGGCGAGGTTGCTTTTACCACCGGCAGTTTCGGCCTTAACCGCGCCACGCTTGATCTTGACGGCAAGCTAAGTAAAGACGGTAAATTGCTGTACAGGTTAAACCTGTCGGCACAAAATAAGGGGTCGTTCCGCGCTAATGAGTTTAACGACCGTTATTCGATAGCACCGGTAATTTCTTACCAGCTCGACGATAAAACCAAGCTTACTGCCGAGTATGTTTATCAAAAGGCGCATATGAGTGATGTGGGATCGTACTACGTGTTTAGCCCTAAGGGTTATGGCGTGCTGCCGCAAAGCTTTACGCAGGCACCGGCGGGCCTACCCCCCACCAACATCAACGACCATAGCTTTACATTAAACCTGCAACACCGGTTAAATGATAACTGGAAAATAACCGCGCAGGCGGCGCGTTACAGCTATTCGCAATTAGGCACATCAATGTGGGCCGATACGGTATTTGCCGACGGCAGGTATGTGCGTAATGCCGGCATCTGGGAAGCAGAGAGCACGATGTCGTTAGCGCAGGCATTTTTAAACGGCAAGGTAACTACCGGAAGCGTTACCCATAACATTTTAGCCGGCATAGATATGGCCGACAAAAAATACGTTGCCGACTATGCCCAAACTAAATCGCTTGATACAAAGGCCGCGCCTTTTAACCCATACGAAGACGGATTGCCTACGCTGAACGCTCCGTCGAACGGTTACCCAACGTTTGACCGGTCGACTAATTTGGAGTCGCGTGCGGCGGCTGGTTACGGTTTGATCAACTCGCGTTACTCCAGCTTATATGCGCAGGACGTATTGGGCTTCTTTGATAACAAAGTAAGGTTAACCCTGGCCGGTCGTTATACTTCTATGCAGATGATAGATTTTAACACGCCATCAGAAGCTAAACACTTTACGCCGCGGGTTGGTGTAAGTGTGTCGATTGATGATAAGACATCAGTTTATGGTTTGTACGACCAGGCTTTTTTACCGCAGTCAGGCAAGGTAAGCGTAGGTAAATTACAGCCATTAACCGGCACCAATACCGAATTCGGCATCAAGAAAGACTGGGCCGATGGCAAGTGGAACACCACCCTATCTGTATACCGGATCTTAAGAGATAATGAGTTAACTGGTGATCCGAATGCTGCGCCTAACTCGGGCTTAAGTGTTGTATTTGGTCAGAAAAAATCACAGGGCTTAGAGTTTGATCTGCGTGGCGAGATCCTGCCGGGATTAAACCTGACTGCCAACTATGCCTTCACCGATTCGAAAGTGAACAAGGTTAACCCGGGTGTAACCGGCTTTACTGTTGGGCAGGTTGTTCCGGGGTATTCAAAACATGTTGCTAACGCATGGTTAAGTTATAAACTAACAAACGGCGATTTGAAAGGTACGGGCTTCTCTTTAGGTGGCAGCTACTACGGCGGCCGCCAGACAGATACCTGGAGCGTAGGCTTACAACACTTACCTAACTATTTTAAAGCAGATGCAGGCTTATTTTGGGAGGGCGCTAAAGTGCGCATCACTGCCAATGCCTTTAATGTATTGGATAAGTATACCTATAGCGGTTCATACTACTCGTTCCTTAATGCTTACTACTACCAGGCAGATGCGCCGCGTAACTATCGTTTAAGCATCGCCTATAAATTTTAATGGATGACGCCATTTAAAAAAAATCTGTTATTTATACATCGCTGGCTCGGATTTATATCCGGGCTTGTGGTGGTTATTGTGAGTATCACCGGCTGCCTGTTTGTGTTCCAGGATGAGATCCAGGACGCGATACATAGCCACCGTAAGGTCGCGGTGCAAAACAAGCCTTACATCCTGCCGTCGCAGTTAAAACAGATCGCCCTAAAACAATACCCCACCGGCAAGCCCGACTTTATTGCCTATTACGGCGAGGACAGGCCGGCAGCTGTTTATACAGATCTACCCAAAGACGGCGGCGAACGCGTTGTATATATCAACCCATACACGGGCCGGGTGCTGGCCAGTGAAAATCCGCAGCGAAACTTTTTTGTGGTGGTTGAATATATTCACCTTTACCTGTTATTGCCGCCAGCAGTTGGTAGCCAGATAGTAGGCTGGAGTGTAGTGATATTTGTGGTGATGATGATAACAGGAATCATCCTGTGGTGGCCCAAACGCAAAAGCGACCGCAAGCGCAGCTTCACTATTAAATGGGGCGGCCGCTGGCGCAGGGTGAATTACGATCTGCATAATGTGTTGGGCTTTTATGCGTCAAGCGTTGCCTTTATTTTGGCAATAACAGGCCTGGCAATAGCATTTACTCCGGTGAGCAATGGGATAAAATACACTGCCAACCTTGGTAAAACTTATGCTGAGGAAGCGGCTATCCCGAAATCGGATTCGCTGCATAAACCGGCCATTGTGGTTGATGCCTGGGATAAGGGCGTGTTGTACGCACAAAGCAAATCGCCGCAAGCACATATGTTTTTTGTTTATGGCGAAAAGGATAAAGCGGCTAACACAGTTACGGTTGGCGCTTACTATCAATCTATGCATTATTATAAAAGCGACCTGTACGAGTTCGACCAGTTTAGCGGCAAACTGTTAAAGACCGTCGTCCATAAAGACAAAAGCGCCGGCCTAAAAATGAATAATATGAATTATGATATCCATGTGGGGCAGATATTAGGGCTGACAGGTAAGATCATTGCTTTTTTTGCCAGCCTGATCTGCGCCAGTTTGCCTGTTACCGGGTTTATTATTTGGTGGGGGAAAAGGAATAAAAAGGGTAAAAAAGTGAAAGAGGTGGTGCATCATCGTACTGCCCATAAAAGGCAATTGGCGGTTAAGCGGTAACAACATTAAAGCCCTGATAACCTGTAGTGTTCTGTTCTGGCATTGCGGGTTTTTCAGGCACTAATTCAAAGATGGATATGTGTGAAGCAAAAACTTTGAGTCAGCGGGGGGTTACTACGGTAAGCCAGTGCCTGCAATGCAAAACCATAAATGTGTGGCAAAACAACCTGCTGCTTAATTTTACGCCGCTGCAGTTTGCCGATTTCATAAAATTTGTTGCCGATCTTGATTTCGACGAGCGCTCGCATCCCTTCCCCGACCGTATGGATCGCGCCGTAGTAAAAACACCTGTTGATCATATCAACTTCGTTTTTACCTTTGAGGAATGGGAGGATTTGAAGGATGCTATGGATGAGGCAATGTATATGCAGAAGGTTTTTGATTTGATTGGGTGATATACTCTCGAAGCAAGCGGGATAGGCTTTTACGCGCCTGGCTTGCCCCGCTATGGCCGCGGAGGCCTTGTCACTTTTTCCTTGATGAAAAAGTAACCAAAAAATCAAGTCAGCAAAGAGGCTTCTTTGCGCTCAGGCCTTTGCCCGGCCGTCCAGCTAAAACCACGGGCTGCAATACTTTTGCCCCTTTTTCGCCCAGGCCACCGCTTCAGCAAAAGTTTGCTAATGCCCCTCCCAACACACAAGGCCACCAGTTTTACCTGCCCTCATCCGAAGCTTTTTTGCTGACACTTTGCACAAGCCCAACATCATACAAGCTGCCCGTCCGACGGATTTGGTACTAATCGAGATTTTGGTAATTAATGAACAATGAAAAAAGAAGCGCAAAGGCCTGTCAGGGCGCGCGGCCGGGAGTTTTGCCTTGCGCGGTGGCAGCGATCGGCCTGACTTGATTTTTTTGGTTACTTTTTGTATCAAGACAAAAAGTAACAAGCCAACCCGCGGCGATTGAGCGGGCCGATCATGGCCGCTGGGATACAACATCATTGTATGCACGAAAGCGCAAGATTGAAGCGCTACGACGGGTATAAGCAATAGACCTACAAAAACTCAATCACAACATCATCACTAACCGCATGCCCGGTACAGGTAAGGATCAAGCCATGCGACAAGTCAAGATCCGTCAGCACATCATTAACCGACATGGCAACCTTACCACTAACACACTTAGCCGTACAAGCCGAGCAGATGCCGGCGCGGCAGCTATAAGGCAGCGGGATATTATTTTGTAGTGCAGCCTGCAGGATGGTTTGGTTCTCGCCTACCATCAGGTCATGCAGCTCGTTATTAAATCTTATTTTGACGCGTTGCGGAGGGTAATTGATGTAGCCCGACTTTACAGGCACGGTATCTAAAACAAAATTCTCTTTACGGATCTGATGCCGCTCTAAACCCATGTAAAGCAGTGTGAGCCGAACCATGCGCATATAAACAAATGGTCCGCAGAGATAAAATTCAGCTTTGGTTAGATCAAAATGTATGTTTTGTTTTACCAGCTGTTCTACAGTGATGTTATTTAAGCGTTTACCTTCGCTGCTTAACAGGTGAATGATTTTTAACCTGTCGGGATGTTGGGATTGCAGGTTATCTAAATCATCAGCAAATAAAACAGCCGACCGGTCATTGCTGCTATAAATAAGCGTGACAAAGCTTTTGCCGTCACGGTTAAGAATATACTTTAATTGCGAAAACATGGGTACAACACCACTGCCTGCTGCAAAAAGGACGATGTCTTTTTGATCCTGGAAGTTGGGTATGGTAAACCTTCCGGCAGGTTCAACCGCATTAATGATATCGCCCGGTTTTACTTTGGTGAGCATAAAGCGCGAGATCTCGCCGTTGGCGATGCGTTTTACGGTTATAGCTAACAGTTCCTCATCAGGCGATGAACTAAGTGAATATGACCGCCGGATCTCCTCGTCGTGATGCGTAAATACCAGTGTAATAAACTGACCGGCTACATATTTAACTTTCCTGCCCGATATTTCGGTAAAGTAAAATGTAGCGGTATCGGCGGTCTCCCATTTTATAGCCTCAACCTTTAACTGAAGCATTAGCCTTAGGCTTTTAGGATGATATTACCAAAATGCGATGACGCGCCCATTTTCTCTAAAGCTTCGCGGGCTTCTGCTAATGGGTAAACCTCGTCAATAACAGGTACAACCTTATGCTGGTTCATAAAGGCTATCATGGCTTTAAAATCTTCGGTAGTACCCATGGTGGTGCCCAGGATCTGCAATTGCTTCCAGTAAATTTTGCGGGCGGGTATGGCGGCAATATCGCCTGCTGTAGCACCAAAGTTAACCATACGGCCGCCCGGTTTACACAGGTCTGGAAATTTGGCGAAGCCCGCGCCGGCCGCGCTGTCAATAATGACATCAAACCCGCCTGATAAATGTAATAGTTCTTCGGCCCAGTCCTGCGCCTTGTAGTTCACGCCGGCTAATGCACCTAATTTGCGCGCCTGCTCAATTTTTTCGCCGCTGCTGGATGTTACAAACACCCTGCATCCGGCAGCAACGGCCCATTGCAAAGCAAAAACGCCCGTACCGCCGCCTACACCGCTTATTAAAACAGTATCGCCCTTTTTAGCCCTGCCTTTGGTAAACAGCGCCCGATAGGCGGTTAGTCCTGCTAACGGGAAAGCTGCTGCTTGTTCCCAGTTCAAATGCGCCGGTTTATCATATAAATATTCCGCCCGGGTTTTAACGTATTCGGCAAAAGTGCCATCATCCGGCAGGCCCAGGATCTTAAAATCTTTTCCCTGGAAATTATTATCGTCACCCCAATTATTGCTTGGGTTAATTATTACTTCTTTATTCAGCCAGGTACCGTCTACGCCCTCGCCTATTTCGGCAACCGTTCCAGCACCGTCTGATCCTAATACGATCGGATATTTCAAGCTGGCGTATTTGCCTATACTTATCCAATAATCACGACGGTTTAAGCCGGCGGCTTTAATTTTTACCAGTACCTCGCCGGGGCCAAGTGTTGGGGTTTCAACTTCTTTCCAAACTATTGGTTTATCGGGTGTTTCAAGGACGTTTGCTTTCATGGTGTGTCGTTTAGCCTCACCCTACCCTCTCCAAAGGAGAGGGTTCTATTAGCGAGAACTCTAAATTTAACGAAAAAGAGCAGCAAGTATAACTTTGCTGCTCTGTATATAAATTATATAAATCCGAAATCGAAATTCCGAAATCCGAAATCATTATGCTATCGCTTTTGCATACAACTCAGACACATGTGCCCAGTTGATAACGCTCCAGATAGCCGCCAGGTAATCAGGGCGACGGTTTTGATATTTTAAGTAGTAAGCATGCTCCCAAACGTCGATACCTAAAATTGGGGTACCTTTAACTTCGGCAATATCCATTAATGGATTGTCCTGGTTAGGGGTTGATGTTACAGCCAGTTTTTTATCAGCAGTAACTATTAACCATGCCCAGCCTGATCCAAAACGGGTAGCACCTGCTTCAGATACTTTAGTTTTAAACTCGGCGAACGAACCGAAAGTGCTTTTTATAGCATCGGCCAAAGCGCCTGATGGCTCGCCACCGCCGCTTGGCGAAAGCAATGTCCAGAACAAAGTGTGGTTATAATGGCCGCCACCGTTATTACGTACAGCTGGCGGAAATTTAGAAATGTTTTTAATGATGTCGTCAATATTACCATCAGCTTCCGGCTTACCTTCTAACGCTTTGTTAAGGTTGGTAACATAAGCCTGGTGGTGTTTGCCATGATGGATCTCCATGGTAAGTTTATCAATGTGCGGTTCTAATGCATCGGTAGCATAAGATAACGCCGGTAGTGTAAATGCCATAATTGCTATTTTAAAGTTTTAAATTGTTGTGGAACAAATATAATACGCTAATATGGTTTTTGTTTTAAAATAATGTCACAAAATGGATTCTTTATAAATCGGCTAAAGGATTATTAAGGGCGTTCCCCTTTCGGGTCAGGCTTTCCGCTTATACGGCTACAGGCGTTAGGCGCAGGGCCGGTATCCGCTTCAATCCTTAACGCAGGTTGGCGGTAAGAGAGTTGGGTTTGTGTATATTATCTCTTACTCTTAAAAAAATTCCTCACCAGCTCAGAGCATTCATTTTCACGGATGCCGCCGGTGATGATGGTTTTGGGGTGGGTTATTTTTTGGTTCAGCCTGCCAAAACCAAGTTTAGTATCATAAGCGCCAAAAACTATCTTACCTATCTGGAACCAGTAGCTTGCCCCGGCGCACATTACACATGGCTCCAGGGTTACATATAAGGTGCAATCCTTTAAATATTTACCGCCCATAAAATTGGCGGCGGCGGTTAGGGCTTGCATTTCGGCATGGGCCGATACGTCGCTAAGGCGCTCGGTTAAGTTATGCCCCCGGCCAATGATCTTGCCCTGGCAAGTAACTATAGCGCCAATAGGGATCTCGTCTTCGGCCAAAGCCAGTTTGGCTTCTTTAAGCGCCTCGTTCATGAAAAAATCATCAGGCGACAGGGCGGGCTCATCGCCGAAGGTTACGTATCTCATTCCTGGTTATTAAACGTTCTTTTTAAATGTCTTTCTGTTATCGCTATCACTAATATTGCCGGTATTATGGCTGAAAGCAATAGCGATGCCGCTAAAATCTGGCTTCGTGTTTTGGCAGATGTTACATAGGAATGTAAAGCTATAGTCAACACTACACCAAATATAAAAACCAATATCCCACAGCCTAACATCCAGCGTGCCGAAAAACGGTTACCCTCATCAAATGTTTGCTGGTTTTGTTTCGATGTAGCGGTACGGTAGCCGTACATGCCGTCAATATCAGTGGGTGGGAATTTCTGCTGAATCACCCCTGCAAATATAAATATTGCGCCCACTAATTGCGGGCCCGCTATAAGTTGTTGCCAAACCATATTAAACTAATTTACTCCCGTTAGGTACTTCTTTATCAATTGCTGTTAAAACGATGTCTCCGTTCTCATCGGCAAAACCGGTCACCAAAAACTCCGACATAAAGTTGGCAATTTGCTTTTTAGGAAAATTCACCACTCCTACAATCTGCCTGCCTGCTAAACTTTCTTTGGTATAATGCTTTGTTATTTGGGCACTCGACCATCTTACGCCAAACTCGCCAAAATCAACCTTAACTTTATAGGCCGGCTTGCGTGCTTCGGGGAAATCAACAGCCTCTAATATGGTTCCTACCCTTAATTCTACTTTTTCAAACTCGTTCCAGGTGATGGTTTCCATAGTTGAATTTACTTTATCGGCACAAATATAATTTATTTAAAATACGGCTATAAACTAACAAAAAATAAGATGTAACAATTTGATTTCTATTATCGTATAAAGCAAACAATCACTTTTAAACTGATGATGCAAACCAGACCCAAGCCCGTACTTGTAGTTACTGAAGCTGCAACAACAATTGTAATCCCCGCAAAAAAAAATACGGTACATATTACCAATGTGCACCGCCTATTTCCGGCTATACATGAGCTGCAACCCACCGGTATAATACTCGACTATGATTTTTTGGGTGACGATACAGAAAAGATCCTGCGCCGTATCACCTCAAATCCGTTTTATAGTAAAATAAAAATTTACTGTTACAAATCGCGCCCGCATACCAAGGTTGATGGCTTGTTAACCGTATTAGGCGTACAGCAATTTATTTACCCGGAAATTGCCAAGCAGGCTAAAATAAGCACCACCACAAAAATGCTAAGCTATTTGTTGCTTGATGGTATAGTAAACACCAAACTGGCCGACGCGAGCTAATTAGTCAATCCACTCAAACTTTGTATAAGGCACCAATGCCTCCGGTATTTTAATGCCCCTATCTGTCTGGTTGTTTTCTAACAACGTTGCTACAATACGCGGCAAAGCCAATGCACTACCATTTAAAGTATGCGCCAACTGGGTTTTACCCTCGGCATTGCGGAAACGTAGTTTTAAGCGGTTGCTCTGGAAAGTCTCGAAATTTGAAACAGACGATACCTCTAACCAGCGTTGTTGTGCGGCGCTCCAGGTCTCCATATCATAAGTAAGTGCAGAGGCAAAACCCATATCGCCACCACAAAGGCGCAGCACACGGTAAGGCAAACCCAACTTTTGCAACAGGCCCTGTACATGCAGGCTCATTTGCTCCAATACATCGTATGATGTTTCGGGATTAACTACCTGTACTATCTCCACCTTATCAAACTGGTGCAAACGGTTCAATCCACGCACATGCGCGCCGTATGAGCCCGCTTCGCGGCGAAAGCATGGTGTATGCCCGCAATTTTGTATAGGCAGCTCATCAGCCTTTAAAATCACATCGCGGTATAGGTTGGTGATAGGAACCTCGGCAGTTGGAATAAGGTACATATTGTCCTCGTTAACAAAATACATCTGGCCTTCTTTATCAGGCAACTGCCCGGTGCCAAAACCCGATGCTTCGTTAACCATCAGCGGTACGCTTACTTCTTTATAGCCTGCTTTCTCGGCTTCGTCAATAAAGAAGTTGATCAAAGCACGTTGCAGTTTAGCGCCCTTATTGGTATAAACCGGGAAACCTGCACCGGTTATTTTAACGCCCAGCTCAAAGTCAATCAGTTTATATTTTGCTGCAAGCTCCCAATGCGGTAAAGCATTTGCAGGTAATTCCGGGATAGCGCCATTCTCTAACACCACTTCATTTTCCTCGGGCGTTAAGCCTTTGGGTACTGACGAGTGTGGCAGGTTGGGCAACAGCACCAGCTTCTGGTAAAGATTCTCCTCTATTGCAGCTAACTCCTCGTTATATTTTTTTATATCTTCTTTCCAAACGCCGGTTTTTGCTTTGATGCCTTCGGCTTCGTCCTTTTTACCGTTGCGCATCAGTTCGCCAATTTGTTTGGCGGCGGCGTTTGCTTCTGCGGAAGTATTATCCAATTTTACCTGTGTTTGGCGGCGCGAATCGTCCATTTGGATAATTTCGTCGACCAAACCAGCCTGTTTAAAATTTTTTACAGCTAAACGTTCTAAAACCTGTTCCCTGTTATCGCGGATATAACTAACTTGCAGCATATTTTTAATTTTCGACAAAGATATAATGAGTTATGAGTTATGTGTAGTGAGTTATGAGTTTTTTATCATTCATAATAACCTGAAATAGCTACTCACAACTCGGCACTCAAAACTCATAACTAAATGCCTGGCAAACTATACCTTGTACCCACCCCCATCGGCAATCTGGAAGATATGACCTTTAGGGCCATACGCGTTTTAAAAGAGGCCGACCTGATACTGGCCGAAGATACCCGCACCTCGGCACCGCTATTAAAGCATTTCGATATTCAAAAAAAGGTTTTCGCGCACCATCAGCATAACGAGCACCAATCATCTAATGAGATCATTAAGTTTTTACTGCAGGGGCAAAATATCGCGCTGATATCTGACGCAGGCACACCGGCGATATCTGATCCGGGTTTCTTTTTGGTACGCGAAGCGTTAAAGTTTAATATCCATATTGAATGCCTGCCCGGCGCAACAGCTTTTGTACCGGCGCTGGTTAACTCGGGTTTCCCTACGGATAAGTTTTGTTTTGAGGGATTTTTGCCTTTGAAGAAGGGTCGCCAAACCCGCTATAAGTTTTTAGCTGACGAGGAACGCACCATTATACTTTATGAGTCGCCGCACCGTTTGTTAAAGACGCTTGACGAGATGGCTACCTATTGGGGTGCCGACAGGCAGATCTCTGTATCACGCGAGCTGACCAAAATGTTCGAGGAAACCGTGCGCGGCACCGTAACCGAAGTTAAAACCTACTACGAAACACATCCCGCAAAAGGCGAGTTTGTGATTTGCATCAGCCCCTCCCAAACCCTCCCCGGTAGGGAGGGCTTAAAAAGTCGAAATAAAAACGAATCTTATATCAAAAATAAATAGTCATCAAAAATAATAATTTAAAGTCTCCCCTGCCGGGGGAGATTTAGAGGGGGCTAATATGGATATCTATTTAAACAGCGCGAAAAAACAGTTTCAGTATTATAAATCAGTCGGCGAAAAAACAATGGCCCAGCTAAAGGATGAAGACCTTTTTTGGGTTTATAATGCCGAAAGTAACAGCATAGCTATTATTGTGCAACACCTTTGGGGTAATATGCTATCGCGCTGGACAGACTTTTTAACCAGCGATGGCGAAAAAGAATGGCGCAACCGCGACCTTGAGTTTGAAAGTGTGATAAACACTAAAGAAGAATTAATGGAGAAATGGAACGCCGGCTGGCAATGCTTGTTCGACGCGCTTGATGCTATAAAACCCGGAGACTGGGATAAAACAATTTATATCCGTAACGAGCCGCATAGTGTTGTTGATGCTATAAACCGGCAGTTGGCACATTATCCCTATCATATTGGCCAGATAGTGTTTATTGGAAAGATGGCGGCGGGAGATTGGAAAGCGTTGACGATCCCTAAAGGGAATTCGCAGGCGTTTAATGATGAAATGTTTGGTAAAAAATAATAAAGCGTCATTGCTTCGTTCCTCGCAATGACGTGGTGATAAAAAAACCAGACTTACGAAGTTTTAAAAACTTCGTAAGTCTCTGACAAATTATATTAATGAAAAAAAACATCCTCCTATCCGTATTCTCCGGCTTATTGCTTTGGTTAGCCTGGCCGCCTATGCACTACACCACCGTGTTTTTATTTTTTGGTTTGGTGCCGATGCTGGTAGCGATAGAAAATATCATCAAATCAACATCAACCAAAAAAGGTAAGCTGATATTTAACACCACATTCCTTGGGTTTTTTATATGGAATACGCTGAGCATTTACTGGGTTTATAACTCGTTGAAAACTGAGGGAGAGATTATAGCTATTCCCATCTCGTTAATACCCTATTCATTAGGGCCGTTGTTAATGTCGACGGCGTGCTGGTTGTATTACCGATTAAGATTAGCCACAAACCGCACTTTCGGTTTAGTTGGTTTAGTTTGTTTTTGGATAGCTTACGAATACCTGCATCAAAGCTGGGACCTCAACTTCCCTTGGATGACATTGGGTAATGGCTTTGCCAGCATGCATCAATGGATCCAGTGGTATGAATACACCGGCGTATACGGCGGCACCATATGGATCTGGGCAATCAATATCCTGGTATTTTTAGTTTATACAGGCTTAAGCGAGGCGCAGACAAAACCCGTAAGGCAAAAATTAGTAATAGCCTTAATTACAGTTTTGGCATTGCCGTTAGGGCTTTCCTTATACCGGTATACGCATTACGAGGAGCAAACCAACCCATCAAACATAGTGGTCGCGCAGCCAAATATTGACCCATATGCTAAAAGCGATATGCCGGCAGCTAAACAGATAGATATATTAACCAAGCTATGTGATTCTATTGGCCAGGTTAATACCGAGTTTTTTATCTGGCCCGAAACTGCCATTGCTTATCCTATGGATGAGGATCATATCCGCACCAGCGACTACTTCATGCAGGCGCAGCGTTTTTTATCCAAATACAAAAATGGTAACCTGATAACGGGTGCCGAAACCTACAAGTTATACAGCACCAATCCGCCAAAAACTGCTATGGCTTTGCCCCAGGGCGGATTTATGGATAATTACAGTACGGCGCTAAACATAGAAAATTCTGCACAGGTGCAGTTTTATCATAAAACAAAGCTTGTTCCGGGTGCCGAGTCGTTGCCATTTGAGCATGCTTTATCGTTTTTAAAACCGGTATTTGCCCATTTGGGCGGTGCTACCGGCGCTTACACCGGGCAAGAGGCTCCAACCAACCTGTATGCGGCAAGTGGTATTGGTGCTGCGCCGGTTATTTGTTATGAGTCTATCTGGGGCGAGTGGGTTGCGCGGTCTGTACGAAACGGGGCGCAGTTTATTGCCATAATTACTAATGATGGCTGGTGGGAAAACACTTCTGGTAAAGACCAGCATTTGGATTACGCCAAGCTCCGCGCTATAGAAACCCGGCGCTGGGTTTGCCGATCTGCTAATACGGGTATTTCTGCCTTTATCAATCAGCGCGGCGATATTGTACAGCAAAGTAAGTGGTGGGTTAAAACCGCGCTAAAACAAAACATCAACCTAAACAGCGACCTTACTTTCTATGTTCGGTATGGTGATTATATACCTAAAACGGGTAGCTTTTTAGCTGTGTTGGGGATATTGTTTGTGGGGACGAAGATTAGGTTTAGAAGGAAAGAAAAAGTGGCTTAACTTACTCCGTGTTTGGTGGTGTGCGCCCCTACTTCGCTTCCCTGCTCAAAATAAAAGCTAACAGATCATTAATTGGTTGCTTGATGATCTTGCCGATGTGGATATCCTGGGTTGCAGCAAGGGCCTTTAATTCTTCCTCAAAAACAAAAGCTATTGAGCCAACAAAGTGACTTTTAAAAGTATGGTATTCGGGGTATGATTTAATGTTGGTATCAATAAATTCCTGTAGCCCTTTATTTACAAGCGCCTTGCCGTATTCTGTTTTGCGGATAACATTAAAGAACCGCGCGAACGACGCCAGGTAAGAGTTTGGGCTTGGCTTTTGGTAAACGTTTGTTATTACCTCTTCCTTAGTTAATTCGTAAGTGTTCTTAAAAAGAAGATGAATTTCTTCGGGCATTAAGCCGTACAGGTAATCGGTTATCAGCGCTTTGCCAAACCAGGTGCCTGACCCTTCATCGCCCAAAATAAAACCAAGACCATGTTTACCCGAGTGGATCTCCTCGCCATCAAAAAAAGAAATATTTGAGCCGGTGCCTAATACACAACACAAGCCTTTTTCGTGCCCGCAAGTGGCATATGCCGAACCTAACAGGTCGCTGTCAACACTTATATAAGCTTTGCTAAACAATACGCTCAGCGCGTTAGATACGATCTCGTGCCTGTCGGGACTTGAGCAGCCCGCGCCAAAAAAATAGATCTCTTTAACCTCAGACCCAAAAGCTACCAAATCGGGCGCCTGGTCCTGCAGTATTTTAACTATCTCTTTTTCTGATAAAAAGTAGGGGTTTAACCCGGGTGTTCTAAATGCCGTGGCGTCCTGCCCCGGTTGCTTAAGTAACCAATCTGTTTTTGTCGATCCGCTATCGGCAACTAAAATCATGGCAATTCTTCGAGGATTTTATGGGTAAGCGGCTTGTGGATGAAGTGGGTAATGTACTTATTGTCCGTTGATCTTTTTATATCAGTAGGATCAAACGATGAAGACAACAGGAAGATCTTGATATTGGTTTTAGCTATAGCTAACTTATCGTAAGCCTCTAAAAACTCAAAGCCACTCATTAACGGCATCCTTATGTCAAGGAAAATTACGTCGGGTATAATATCGCCATTACCTAAGGATTTTATAGCGTCTGTAGGCGATTCGCTAACAATTATATTTTCGGCAAACTTGCTGCTTTCCAAAAGACGGCGCGTAACAAAATTATCGATATAATTATCGTCAACCAACAAACATGTTTTATATAATCCAGCCATTTCTATTTCCAAAAATAACTAAATATTTGATTATTGGATATTTAAGTTGTTAGTTATTTGCTTTAACGTTATTTCGGCTACTTTGGATTGGTATTGGGCGGCAAAAAACGTGGATTGTGCATCCAAATAATTGCGTTGCGCTTCGCGGATCTCTAAAGGCGTAATGGTTCCTATTTTATATTTATCTAATGATATCTCCAGGTTACGTTTAGCTATAGCTACGTTTGATTGCCCCAGCTTTACCAGGTCAAGCCCCGACAGGTAGCTTACATACAAGCTGCTTATCTGCGCTTCAACATTTAAACGGGCCTGCTTTACATCAACTACAGCGTTGTCTATTTGTATCTTAGCGTTACGTTCCTTGCGGGTCTGGTTAAATCCATCGAAGATATTGATAGATGCGGTTAACCCATAGTTTAATCCGCGGGTATCCTGCACCTGCGTAAAACCGGCGGGGGTTTTATTATGGCTCCAGGTATAACCTGCACCAACGCCAACAGTAGGATAACGTGTGGCCTGCACCTGCTTTAAGTTAATATCGGCAATACGCTTGTTTATTTGTGCCGATATAATAGCAGGGTTTTGAGTTTGCGCGGCGCTTATAACATCGCCTAAACGCATGTTGTTATCTACAACAATGGTATCAGCTACGGTAAAGTCGGTTTGCAGGTCGCGCACCATTAATTGGTTCAGCTTTATTTTTGAGGCCTTAAATTGTTGTTGCAGCTTTAAATATTGAGCGGTGTCTGTATTTAAACTTACCTGCGCATTTAACACATCAAGTTTAGATACCGTACCAACGCCAAACTTATCATTGGCATATCTTAACTGCGTGCGTGATATCGCCATCACACCCAGTTGTGCTTTCATCTGCTCGTACTGGTTTATCAGGTCGTAGTAGGTTAGTATAACGTCGCCTGTAGTACTTAAAACAGTGTCGTGGGTGCTAACTGCGCTCAACTCTTTTAACTCTTTAAGCTGATCGTAATTGGCAAACATGGCGAAGCCATTAAAGATGGTCCAGTTAAGTGCCGGGCCATAGCTTAAGCTGCTATTTTTAGCGCTCGGGATACTATTAATCGTACCGTCCGACCGGGTTTGTTCAATATGCTGACGGCTATTATTTTGGCTAAGGCTACCGGTAACAACAGGTAAGAAGCCCGCGTTGCCAATGGTAACATTATTTTGCGCTATGGCGTTATTATTTTTAGCTAATACAATATTGTAGTTGTTTTTTAAAGCTATTTCAACCGCTTCCCTCAAGGTTAATAAGGGGGCCGTTTGTGCCTTAACTGTGGCTATTACTGCCATATAGCAACAAAGCAAGCAAGCTAATTTTTTCAGTTTCATCATCGCTTATTCGTGTTCAATAAGTTTTACTTTCCTTTTTTTCTTTCCTGTATCATCAGGGTCTTCAGCATCAGGGTCCTTACGTGTTTTTGAGGCAATAAGCATATACATTGTAGGGATAACATATAATGTCAGCACCAGCGAAAACAACATCCCGCCTATAATAACAATACCTAATGATACCCGGCTTTTTGCACCCGCACCCAAAGCCAATGCAATTGGTACCGAACCTAATACTACGGCCAAACTTGTCATCAATATCGGGCGTAAACGGGCAGTTGCAGCTTCAACAACAGCTTCATATTTAGCCAGGCCATGCTCCATCTTCTGATTGGCAAACTCAACGATGAGGATACCGTTTTTAGTTACCAGACCCACCAGGGTAATGATACCTATCTGGCTAAAGATGTTTAACGACTGATTAAACAACCAAAGTGATAAATAAGCACCCGCGACTGCCAACGGCACTGTAAGCATAACTATTACCGGGTCTTTAAAGCTTTCAAACTGTGCGGCAAGTACCAGGTATATCAGTAAAAGCGCGAAGATGAACGCAAACATAATGTTTGATGCACTTTCGGCAAAATCCCTGGATGCACCGCTTAATGAGGTACTAAATGTTTCGTCCAGGGTCTCTTTAGCAATCCGGTTCATTTCATCCACGCCGTCGCCTATGGTATGGCCCGGAGATAAACCAGCCTGGAAAGTAGCGGATTTAAAGCGATTAAAGTGATAAATTGATGGTGGTGTTGCATCTTCATCAACTTTTACCACGTTATCCAATTGTATCAGCCTGCCTTTATCGTTTCGTACGTAAATAGTCTTTAAGTCAAGCGGCTGATCGCGGTTGGCTCTGTCAACCTGGGCCACTACCTGGTATTGTTTACCGTTTAATAAGAAGTACGCAACGCGGCCGGCACTATAATATAATTGAAGGGTTTGGGCTATATCTGATACAGAAACACCCAGATCACGCGCGCGTTCTCTATCCGTAACTATCCTTAACTCGGGTTTTGTAAATTTCAGGTCAACGTCCGGTGTTATAAAAACCGGGCTTTTACTTACTTTATCAAAGAAATCAGGCAGTACTTTACGGATCTTTTCAAAATCCTGGTTTTGAACCACAAATTGCACCGGCTGGGCACTACGTGCGCCGCCACCCCCACCACTGATGGTTTGCTCCTGCGAAACATTTACCCGTGCATCAGGGAAACGGCTTACTTTTTTAGAAAGCCAGTCGGCTATTTCCTGTTGTGATCGTTCGCGCTCACCGGGAGATACCAAACCTATACGACCAAATCCGTTATTTACAGCACCTGCGCCGCCACGACCCATAGCTACGATCTCGATATTAACATTTGCCTCCGGTATAGAATCGGCGATAATATTAGAGAGGTTATCCATGTACCTGGTCATGTATTCATACGATGAACCCTCTGCCCCGGTAACGTTATAACGTAGCTGGCTTTTATCATCAAGCGGAGCTAACTCTGACGGTATAGCGCCATTCAGCCCCCAGATAATACCTAACGATCCTATTAGTATGACGATAGCTATCCAGCGATGTTTCATGAAATTAACCAACGATTCGGTGTACGAGTTGGTCATGTTCACGAAGAACGGCTCGGTGCGTTCGTAAAATTTAGATTTTTTTGAATCCTTACGGATCAGCTTAACATTCAGCATCGGTGTTAACGACAAGGATACAAAAGCTGATATCAATACCGAACCCGCGACGACCACCGCAAACTCGCGGAACAGACGGCCGGTAAAGCCCTGCAAGAACATGATCGGTAAAAACACCGCTGCCAATGTTATAGAGGTAGATACTACCGCGAACAAGATCTCCGCAGACCCCTCGAACGCTGCCTTGCGGATTGCCATGCCGGCTTCTACCTTTTTATAGATATTCTCCGTCACAACTATACCATCATCCACCACCAGGCCGGTAGCAAGTACTATACCCAGCAGCGTTAATATATTAATAGAATAACCGAAGATATACATCAGGAAAAACGCTCCTATCAGCGATACCGGGATATCTATCAGCGGGCGGAACGCGATCAACCAATCGCGGAAAAACAGGTAAATAATAATTACCACCAGGATGAATGAGATCCCTAAGGTTTCCTCCACCTCTGTGATAGACTGTTTTATAAACCGGGTATTATCCGTTAATACCTTTACATGAATATCAGGCGGCAGGTCTTTTTTGAGTTGTTCAAATCTTTTATAAAAGTCTTCGGCTATTTGTACATAGTTAGCACCCGGCTGTGGCACAATTGACAGCGCCACCTGTAGCGAACCGGATTCCTTAAAAGCGGTCTCCTCATTAGCCGAACCTAAAATGGCATAACCAATATCGCGCAGGCGTATCACCCTGTTACTGTCTGCACGGATGATCAGGTCATTAAATTCTTTTTCGGTACTCATTTTACCAATGGCCCTGATGATAAGCTCGGTATTGTTACCCTCTATCTTACCTGCGGGCAGCTCTACGTTCTCCCTGTTAAGCGCGTCGGTAATATCATTAGCAGCAAGGCCCAGGGCGGATAATTTTGCAGGATCAACCCATAAACGCATAGCGTACTGGCGTTGGCCCTGTATGTTAATAGCACTTACGCCGGGTATAGTTTGCAGCCCTTCCTGCAACACGTTTTCGGCGTAATCATTAACCTGCATAATGTTACGTTTATCGCTGGTTACAGATACGGTGATAATATTATCGGCGTTAGCATCGGCCTTGGTAACTACAGGCGGTGCAGTAATATCCTGTGGTAACTGGCGCTGCGCCTGGCTTACTTTATCGCGTACATCATTAGCCGCTGTTTCAAGGTCGGCGTCAAGGTCAAACTCAACCGTGATGTTACTTGAACCTACCGAGCTTGATGAGGATATATTACGGATACCCGGCACGCCGTTTATTGCTTTCTCTAAAGGCTCGGTAATTTGCGATTCAATTACATCGGCATTGGCGCCCGCGTAGCTGGTACTTACAGATATAATTGGCGGATCAATAGACGGGAAATCACGAATACCTAAAAAGTTATAACCTATAACACCGAACACCACAATTACGATAGACATAACTGTAGCCAATACCGGCCTTTTTATACTTACTGAGGATAAACTCATATATCAGCCTGCTTATTTAATTACTTTAATTATTTTCAACGGAACTTTAGGACGCATCTGGATAATACCTGATACCACTACGCTGTCGCCAGGTTTTAGGCCGCTTATTATCTGTATTTTGGTAGCTGTACGCAAGTCTGTTTTTACCGGTTTGGCTACTGCCTTACCGTTATGATAAACATATACTACGCTGCTTTTCAAATCGGGCACTACGCATTCCGTAGGTACCATAATAGTTTTGGGGATTTGGTCAAGCTCAAGGTTTATCTTGGCAAAGCTACCTGCTGTAAGCAAACCTTTAGGGTTATCAGCCTTAGCCCTAACCGTTATGGTACGCGAGTTCACATCAATTGATGGTTCGATAGCATAAACCGCCGCCTTAAACTTTTGCTCGGAGCTGGTTACAGTAAAGCTAACTTTGGTGCCTTTGCTAACCAGCGGCAAATACTTTTCGGGAACAGAAAAAGTAACCTTTGCCGGGTCGATATTTACCAGTGTTGCTATAGATGTATTGGGCGATAGATAGCCGCCCGGACTTACATTACGTAAACCAATAGTGCCCGAGAACGGTGCCCTAACCTCGGTTTTAGATATTTGTGCTTTTAAAACATCGCTTTGCGCTTTTAAAGTATTCAGGCCGGTAAGCGAGGTATCGTACTCCTGCTGGCTTATAGCCTCTTTTTGAAGTAATATCTTATTACGATTTTCATTTTGCTTAGCCAATGCTACCTGGTATTGGTTTTGTTTTAGTGCGGCAACCTGGTCAAGGTCATATACCTTAACCAACAGCTGGCCTTTTTTTACATGGCTGCCTTCGCTGAAGTATATGCCGGTAATATTGCCCGCGGTTTCGCTTATCAGGTTTACACGTTCGTTAGCATCTATCGTTCCGGTTATGTCAATGTTATTGTCAAGCGTGGTGTCTTTAACTATCATCAGCCTGACAGATACCGGGCCGTTGCGCCCTTTGCCCTTGCCGCCCTTACCTTTGGTATCGGCTGCACTTATTTTTTTGGCCTTAGCGCTAAAAAATTTATTGTAAACTAAAGCGCCGACCACCAATGCCAGCAAAATGTATATAATATACCTGGTTTTCATATCCTGATAAGAATTAGCTAATTGTAGTTGTTGTATTTTTAAATTCCACTAAGTTGGTTTTCATTTTATTTAGTACGCTTTCAAAAATTTGCATATCATTTGCAGATATATCTTTGGCGGCGCTACGGTTCATGTGTTCAAATGCTTCTATTATATGCGGTACAGCTTTTTTGGCTTTATCTGTAACACCTAATAAATGTTGTCGCCTGTCATTGGGGTTAATCTGGCGGTAAACAAAGCCTTTATCGGTAAGCGTGTCAATAATTTTTACGATTATAGATTTATCCTTACCCAGTTTTTCGGCAAGGGCCTTTTGGGTAAGCTCACCATCGTGATAACAAATCACTGTTAAAGCGTAGTAATATCTGTCTATATCCAGGTGCCGCATATGGTTGCCCAATACGGCCAGGTATGCTTTACCTAAAACATTAAGCTTGCGCGATATTGGTTCTATTAATTTCATTTTCATAAACAGAACGTAAAAGTAAATGGTTATGAAAGTTAATAGTTGCATGTATCAACCATTTTACAACAAAATTTTGATAATGGCATATCAGGGGAAACAGCAAAATTTTATACATTGCAACCATGAAAAAAATTAAATTATCAGTTATTTTTTCTTTAATCCTTCTTTTTATGGCCACTACCGGTAACGCTGCAGATAGCGCTGGCATAACTTATACTGTATCTTTCCCTGAAGCACAAGCACATTATGCTGATGTAGAAATGAAAATAACAGGATTAAAACAAAATACTTTAGAACTTAAAATGCCTGTTTGGACACCGGGGTCATACCTTGTACGCGAGTTTCAGCGGAACATAGAAACATTAAGTGTTACCGCTAACGGAAAAGAAATTGTAACAACCAAGACACGTAAAAACATATGGCAACTTAATACTACCGGCATTGCAGACCTTACTGTAAAATACCGCGTGTATGCTTTCGAGATCTCTGTACGCACCAGCTTTATTGACGCTAAGCACGGGTTCCTTTCATCGCCTGATATTTTTATCTATCCCGGCAATATGTTGCATGCGCCCTCGACTATTCATATCGTCCCTTATAAAGGATGGACCAGCGTATCAACCAGTTTAGAAAAAGTAAATGGCGATAGCTTTACCCGCTACTCGCCTAATTATGATATTTTGTTTGATTCACCTATTGAGGTTGGCAACCAGGATATTTTTGGTTTTAATGTTGGCAGCGTAGCTTATGAAGTTGCCATGGTAGGCGGCGGCAATTATGATAAAGAGCGCCTTAAAAAAGATCTTACAAAAGTTATTGAGCAGGAAGTAGCCATTTATGGCGAAAACCCTAACAAGCACTACACCTTCATTGTACATAACTATTTAAAAGGCGGCGGCGGTCTGGAGCATTTAAGCTCGACCGTACTGGGTGGCTCGCGCGATGCTTATACAACCGAAAACGGCTACGAAAACTTTTTAAGTCTTGCAGCACATGAGCATTTTCATTTATGGAACGTAAAGCGCCTGCGCCCGATAGCATTAGGCCCGTTTGATTATGATAATGAGAATTATACTACCAACCTGTGGATAGCCGAAGGCTTTACTGCCTATTACCAGGATATTATTGTGCGCCGCACACAGTTGTATACGCCCGATAACTATTTAAACGTTTTAGCTACCGAGATAAACCAGTTAGAAAACCAACCCGGCGTTAAAGTTCAAAGCTTGTCGGCATCAAGTTATGATGCATGGATAAAGGCCTACCGGCCCAATGAAAATTCGGCAAACAGCACCATATCGTATTATACCAAAGGCGCTTTGGTTGCGCTCTTGCTTGACCTGGAGATCATCAACGATAGCAAAGGTAAAAGCAGCTTAGATGATGTGATGAAATACATGTATAATGAGTATTACAAAACAAAAGGCCGTGGTTATACCGATGGCGAATTTAAACAGGCTCTTGAAAAGTTTGCCGGTAAAAATCTGGATCAGTTTTATGCCGATTATATTAACGGACTAACACCAATTGATTACAACAAATATGTAGCTTATGCCGGCTATAAAATAACCGACGAGTTAGCCGGAAGTAATGAAGCAGCGTTAGGCATTACCCGTTACCCGGGCATCCCAAGGGTAATAGTAACAGGCGTAGTGCGAGGCAGTTCAGCCTGGGTTGACGGTATAAATGTTAACGATGAAATAGTTGCCATTGATGGTACACCTGTACCTGAAACGGGCGACTTAATAGCCGGCAAGAAACCGGGTGATAAGATTATGGTGACTCTAATACGCGATGGTTTGACGCAAACCTTGCCTGTAACTTTACTAAAAAGTAATAGGGTGAAATATAAGTTTGAGGAGCTGCCTAATGCTAATGCCCAGCAATTAGTAGTGCGAAAAAAATGGCTGACGCTTAAGTAAACGTACTAAACTTACGAAGTTTTAAAAACTTCGTAAGTTTGACGCCTGGCTATAAAACAAGAAAGCCGCCCGGACATTCGGGACGGCTTTGTTGTTTTATCTAAGATTTAATTAGAGTGCGGTTGGCCTGCGTATTAAGCCTAATAGTAAGGCAATAATTGCAATTACCAGCAATACGTGGATCATACCACCTGCTGAATACATAAAGAAGCCTAACGCCCATCCTATTACCAGGATAACCGCTATGATGTACAATAGTGAGTTCATGAGTTTTTGTTTTTAGTTAATGTTTTCATAGATATAATTATAATATCTAATCGTTATAAAATGTTTTTGAGATTTTAAAATAGCTAAGCCATTAGTTATTCTTTTTCGGTACTGGCAGTTTGATTGATGCCGGTTTCAGCTATCTGTGTTAACAGGCTGTCACAGTTTTTTTCTTCTTTTAAAGTTGCCTCTAAAAGTTCTGCGGCGTCATTGTAACCTAAGACCCCGGCCAATGTTCTTAATGTACCATATGATGCTATTTCATAATGCTCAATTTTCTGAGCTGCTGATATGATACCTGCATCGCGGGTTAGGCTGCCGGTTTCTGTTTCTTCAACAATTTCGTCGCCTTCTTTTAGTAAGCCGGCCATTGCTTCGCATTTTACCGCTACCGCTTTTTCTCCTATTGATTTAAAGGCGTCTTCTAAACGGGTGATGTGATTCTCCGTTTCCGTTTTGTGTGTCAGGATCGCTTCACGTAATTCGTCAGACGTTGCCGCTTTAGCCATTTTAGGGAGGGCTTTGGCTAAATGTTTTTCGGCCCAGTAAATGTCTTTTAATTCATCAAGAAAAAGTTCATTTAGGGCTGATTCTGTTACATCTGATGTTTGCTCAGGTGCTTTTGATTTTGTTGTTGCCGGCGCTTTTTTGCTTACCGGAGATTTAGATTTTGTTGCTGTTGCCATGGTAGATTTTGTTTTTAAGTTTATCGTTTTGATAAATACAAACCCAATGCCACCACTTGCCAATTAATTGAATTTATTAATTACTAACTAAATTTTAAGTATAAATATTTATTCAGAAAGAATAATAAACGGTTTTAAGTGTTGTAATTATTAAACAGTGTGTAGTTAAATTAGTAACCGCCTACGCCCCTTTTTTAGTTTTCAAACTCTCCATTAATTGGCCATACAGATCTGTACCCGATGTTTTATGCGGTTTTAATTTTTTAACCGTAGCGCGTTTTCCTTTTGATTTGGCTTTGATAATATTTAAAAGCGAATCGTTATACTCATCCTTAAATTTTGACACATCAAATTTTTCAGAATACTGGTCTATCAGCGCCAGGCCCATATCCAATTCCTTTTTGCTGATCTCCATGTTCTTAGCTATCTCCAGGTCATCGGTATCACGGATCTGCTGCCCAAAGCGAATTCGGGTAACCACCAGCACATTTTCAACGGGATGTACAATACAAAGGCTTTCGGTACTGCGTAATACAAAACGCGCAAGACCGGCTTTTTTAGATTTTATTAATGCCTGTAATAAAAGGCCGTAAGCCTTATTGTTCTTGGTATCGGGTTCGGTATAGTATGATGTTTCGTAAAACATCGGGTTAACCTCGTCTACGTCAACAAAACTTTCAATGGTGATGACTTTACTTTTCTCGGGCGCGGCGTCTTCAAAGTCATGCTCGTCCATTACTATGTATTCATCCCCCATCTTATAGCCTTTCACTATTTTATCAAAAGGGACCTCTTTTTTTGTATGCTCGTTTATGCGCTGGTAACGGATGCGCGAGTGATCGCGGCTATCCAACATATCAAAATCAAGCGAACTGGTTTGAACGGCCGAAAATAACTTTACCGGGATGCTTACCAAACCAAAACCAATTGAACCTTTCCAGATAGATCTCATAGCAAAATATTTATATAGCTATAACTTAAAAAAAGCTAAAGGGTTTTAACGGGATTTTTCATAGCCATGGGTTTGAAACCCATCGCTATAAAAATCGACAAAAAGTCATTTACGATATTTCCTACCGTATTATCAATACTTTCTTTGCGTAGACCTTACTACCCAGTTTAGCTTTTAGCACATACGTGCCAGGCGGTAAATTACCTACATTAATTACCGTACTAAAGTTACCTGCAGCCGCCGATTGGGTTTTAGTGTAAGCTACACCACCATTGCTGTTTATTAATGACAGTGTTAATTCATCAGCAGTTGCAGCCACAAAAACTACATTTAATTGTTTGTTTGCAGGCTCGGGGAAGGTAACCAGCTTAATGTCGGTATCTGTGCCCGGGTGCAGCGCTATAACCGCGTACGCAAAATTATCCGACGGTACCGCACACCCCGTACTGGTTGTGGCAGTTACCCGGTAGTTACCGCTTTGCAGCGCGATATAAGTTTGGGCGGTGGCGCCTTCAATTATTTTATCATCTAAATACCATTGGTTGCCTGTTACAAAGCTTGATGTTAGTATGTTGCCGGCTTGTGTTATAGTTGGCTTAGTCAGGCTTATCGGTAACCGTGCAATTGAAGCGCAGCCTGCACTTTTAATCTTAATATCATACAAATAATAGTAATACTGGCGATAGTAAGTGGTGTCTGTACCGGTAGCCGGCACTGCTGTATTACTTTCAATGCTAAACAAGTTACCCACTTTAAATGGATAGCCGGTCACTGTAGCGCTGTTACGAAATAGAGTTACGGTAGCATCGTAAACCGGGGTTATGGTGTATTTGCCCGCGGCAGGTAATAAAAGGTTCAGGTTATAAACCCTGCCCTGGTCACTCGGGTCGTCTGTTAGTGCGCCTGCCGCAGGGTTGCTGCGTGTGGCGGCTGCGTTTATTGTCGTAGTAGCCACAATCTGGCCGCTTGCATTAGTAACGTTAAAAGTTATTACACCCGGATTGCCAATGTACAATCGCGCGCTTTGTATAATCATAGGCACTGCGGTATAAACATTTATCGCCGGCGAAAACTGGTTATAGCCTCCTCCCGAAAAAACATTTTTTGTAGCAGGGCCAACCGTGCCGGTAAAATCATTAAGGCCGGCGTAGTAGGTGTTATTGACAGGTGCTATAGCAGTCTTTACAGACGAACCGTAAGCAATTGGCAAAGCATCGGCGATGTTTTTATACCAAAACAGCGTACCATCGCCGGAGCCTGATAGTTGATACTGGTTAGTGTTTATACAGAAAAAAGCGCTTAAGCTGAGCGGTGCACCCGGCGTGGTTATAACCGCGGTTAGCGAAGCCTGGTTATTAGCAGCAATTGGATCATTAGCCAGCGCTGTTGCAACAGTTACAGTATAGGTGGCACCGGCAGCAAAATTAAAGGTATTGCTCAACGTGAAATTATCCTCCTGCAATGGTGTAAGCGTGGCAGTATAGGTTTCGCTTATGGTTGTTACCGTATTATCAGCTGCTTTTATAGTAACCGTTACCGGGATGTTTGTAATTGCTGCGCCACCATAATTTTTAATGGTTACTGTAATAGCGGCATTACCGTTACAGGTACCTGTGGCTAACGGATTAACAATAGCTTTTATACCGGCATCGGTAGTAGTTTTGTTAAACTGCACCCTGTAATCCTGCGTTTCGCCTTTGGCATAAGTGCCGCATGGCAGTATAGTGGTGGCATCATTGGTTTCTGTTAATATTACACGCATTAAGCTGTAATTACCGGGGATAACCGTTGTAGGCACAGTAATATTAGTATTATAGGTACCGGTAGCATTTATAATGTCGGTTGTTGCAACCAGCTCGCCGGCATCAAAAATACCGTTACCATCCCAGTCGATAAATATCTTTGCAGCTTTATTAAAATTGCCGCCGCAGGTACCCAAGGTAATGCTTAACGGGTATATTTTACCTTGCTCTAACTGCGCTGTTAAATTGGTATAATCGCTGTAAGATGTGCAGCCTGCGGCAGGTGTATTATTAATGTTTGATAATGTAAGATTATTAACCCTTGAGTCTGCCGTTGACGCAGGTGCCGACGCGCAATATGGCGCACCGCCTATCCCTGTAACTATCAGCGAATAGGGCTGAGAACCTGATGATAAAGTACCTTTATGCGATACCGTAATTGTATAGCTTTTACCGGGAGTAGCATTGGCAATGTATACCTGCTCAATATTATCCCTTATGTTATCGCCCCTTGTTGCCGCTGCCGATGGGTTTAACACATCCAACACCCAGGGTGCGTTAACTGTCGAGCCGTCATTTATCCGCAGATCAAGATCATTAACCAATTTTGGGATGCGGTTATTAATTACACCATCAGTAGTTGCTGTACCTTGCGGGTCTGTCCAGGCTATGGTGGCCACCAATGGCCCGCTACCAGACGCAAGTATGGTAAGCGTTTGGGTTTGCCCCTGAGTTAATGTATTTTCTTTTATTAAGCTTTTGGTATTATTATCGGTGATTACCTGCGTGGCTTTTGGCATGCTTAGCAATCCCCAGCCATAAATATAATCAGGGCCTGCATTTCCTGCATCAATTGCCGTATGGCAAGCAAGGCCCTTTAGGGTAGCCGACCGCATAAACGCTCCGCTATTTTTTTGTGCATAGTACTCTTGCAGCAATAATAAGGAGCCGGTGACGTTCGGCGCAGCAAATGATGTGCCGTCTTCTGCGCTATAGGCTGAGGTGCCGCTGCTGCTTGCTGATAACACGCCTACACCATCGGCTACAATATCCGGTTTAATGCGGCCATCGTCCGTAGGGCCAATGTTGCTGAATGATGCGATCTTGACGTCTGCACCGCCTGACGGGCCATTGGGTATCGGGTTTACCGCACCTACCGTTAGTATGTTTTTTGCCGTAGCCGTGGTAGGTATGATATCATAGCCTGTGTTACTGCTTATGTTTGCAGGTCGGGGCCCTTTATTTACAAACGTTGGATTGGTGCGGCTTGTGTATCCGTAGTATGTTGCCCCAACTGCCGGCCCCGCATATGCCCGGTTATTGCCTGATGACGCGACTATTAAATAGTAGGGCGCGTTATAGGCTACTTTATCGTATGAAGAAGTCCGCGAATCATAAAAGCCAAAGGTGTAGTCAACAGTGTCGCCGGGTAAGCCATACCACTCCCATCTTGACAAGTTTTGATCAAAATCCCACCCCGCTACATCGCCGTATGAGTGATTAGATAGCAACAGACCTGATGCAGCCCGGCTCATTTCGGTTACATCATTATTGAAATCATATGATGATAACGTATTCATGTTATAGGCCATTCCTTGCGCTGCGGCATAAGTACCCTTTGATATCATTATACCTGCTACGTGGGTGGAGTGATCTATGACTGTCGAGGTATCTTTAAGCGATATGGTTTTGCCGGCAAATTCCTGGTGGGCTTTATAAACCCAGCCACCATCCCAAATTGCCAGCTTATCATATAAAAAAGTGCTTGATCCTGTTAGATTAAGGCCGGTAGTGCCGCCCGGCTGTACCTGGTTGGTACCGGTAGTGGCCTGTGCTGGCGTATTGCCATGTGTAGTTAAGTATTTGGGGAAACCCAGGCTATTTAAGCCTTGTAATGAAACCAGGCCGCCATTTCGTGTGCGCTTGTTAGTGATCCATCCGCGGGCAGCAGCTTGTGAAAAAGCGCGCTGGTGGCTTTTTGTATAGGTTGTGTCGGCCACCGAAGAAATATTGTTAAGCTCTCTCTTTTTTGCATCTGTAACTAATATTTGCTGCCCCGAAACATGGCTTGCCAACATTATAAAAAAACACAAAATCGCCCCGCGGTAAACTTTATCCATATATGTATTTAAATATTGCGTTTAGGTAAGCTAAACCGACTAACAAGTTTCAGCATTTTAAATCATTTAAAATAATTTTTACCCATAAACATCAACTTTTTATCGACGAAAATTTCACGCTCTTATCTGAGCCTTTAATATATCGCACTCAAAAAAGGAGTACGATATAAATTGACTGCAACCCTTATTATCCTCTCCTTTGTAACAAGGTAATAATTAACTCATTATGTGGAATTTATTCCCCTAAGTGTGGTGTGCCTTTTCTAACTCCCTATTTAATTTTTAACTAATAACAAAATATATCGGGGTAAAACATGCGTGAATAGCGCATTAGAGGGCTATTGGGTAAAAAACCTTTCAGGTAGCATACTTTTTGCAACACTATTAACAAATTACGCATATACCGTTTTGAAAAAACTATTAGTTAAATATTTAATTTCTGCATTATTTATAATTGGCTGTTTGGCTGGTTCCGAAAAAGCGCTTGGGCAAACAATTGCTTTATTAAATAATACCGGGTTTACTACCAGTTCAACACTATATAACGGACAACAAAATCTTACGCTATACGGAGTTAGAATGACTCCCAATGCCAGTATTACATTGGGCACATTAATATTTAGCAGTTCTAATGCTAATGCAAATGGTTATTTTACTAATGCAGAATTATGGGTATCTACCTCTCCAACATTTGCATCTGCTACCCAAATAGTTGCCGCTACCGGACAGATAAACGGCACCGATATTACCTTTACTAATATTGGCAAAGCCATGACTTCGGGCACGGCTTATTATTATTACCTGGTAATGGATTGTTCCGTCTCTTTTGGCTTATTACCCAGTACAGAAACTTTTGGTGTAACCGGTGCAAAAGGACCAAGCAATACGCCTACTTATACGCTAACAGGCGGCCCTGCGGCCGGTATATCTTATTCGCTCTCTTTACCTGATGTTTCAGTGGCCAATTTAACCGGTGGGTTAACTACGGGTACATTAAGTTACGGACAAACGGGGATTGCCATTTTTGGCTGCTCCGTAACTGTTACGGGTGCTTTAACTACCGGAAAAATTACTTTTGCACACGCAACTGATGCACAATCTATTTTTGGAAACCCTACCAGTACGGCAAAACTATTTAGGTCGACTACGTCAAGCACCTATCCTACAGGCTTTGTGCAGGTAGCCACCGGTACTATAACTCCAACCACTACTCAATTTAATTATAACGAAACATTTCCGGGTACCGCAACCACGGTAAATTATTTTGTTGTTGTTGATTATAACGGAGCCTGTGCTTCGCCAAGTACAGTTCAATATACGGTTACTACTGCTCAAAGCACTGCTTTTTTTATCAGTAGTGTAGGAAGTACCAATTATCCTTCGTCGACTAATGTAAGCGGCACAAGCTTTACTGTTGCAAAAACAGTAAATTGGACAGGTGCAACTAATAATTCCTGGACAACCCTTTCAAATTATGCGACTATCTGCGGAGGTGCGCCGTCTTCGCTTAGTAGTACTGATGTAATTCAAATAGGTGTTGTTTCATATACCACTGCACCCACAATAATCACAAATAATACTACCATAGGCAAATTAGTGTTTGGCAGCGCACAGGCATCTACTTTAAATCTTAGCGCTGCAGTAACGACGGGTATTACTGTTACTCAGGGAATTACCACAAATGCAAGCAGCACCGCAACAATAACGGGAGCCGCCGCCGCTCCTGTAATAACTATACCGGTTGGGGCATTATCTTCACTGGGAGCATCGTCTACGTTAAATACCAATGCCCAAATTACTAATAATGACGATATGGATATTGCGGCCGGGGCTACGTTAAATTTAACAGCAACTTCCGGCAAGCTAAGTAATGCGGCAACGGCCATAATAAGCAATTCAGGCACTATGACTATCGCCGGCGCATCAACAAATACAGGAACGATCAATATAACAGGCGCCGGAACACTAACCTTTTCAAGTACATTAAATAATGCTTCGGGTACTATAGGTAATACAGGATCAGGCACAATAAATTTTGGAGCAGCCGTAACTAATACCTCGGGAAGCATTACCCATGGCGGTTCTGCTTTGATGACATTTACCGGTGCTCAAACAAATGCAGGTTCAATTATACAATCTTCAACAGGTAACATTACCTTTACAACTACTTTAAGTAATACAAGCACAATTAATCAAACCGGTACCGGTTTATTTACTACTACTGGTTTGTTTACTAATTCGGGCACCGTTAGTGCAAGCAGCACCGGCGGTTTTACTTTGGCGGGTATAACTAATACCGGGACATCACTTACTTTAGGAGGAGGCACAAATACAATTACAGGTGCCGTATCAAACGCCTCAACTAAAACCATAACCCTGGCAGGTAACACGACATTTAGTGCGGCAGCAGCCATTACAAATAGTGGCATATTTGCCGGCGGCACAGGCAATACTGTCTACGGCGCTGCTTTTACCAATAACGGCGCAAGCTGTAATTTCACCGCATCTGCCGGTACAAATGATTTCAACTCGACTTTTTCAAATGCAAAAGCAGCGACTTTTCCAAGTGGTAGTACCACAACAATATTCGGAAACTTTAGCAATGGAACAGCCGGTACAGTAACAGCAACCGGCAGCAGTATAACCTTTGATGGAACAACCTCCCCTCAAACAGTAACAAATACAAACACTGGAACGCCTGTAACTTTTAATGATGTTACTTTTAGCGGTTCAGGTACTAAACAGTTAATTGGCACCGGTTCTTATATAACAAGCGGTACTGTTGATATGTCCGGTACTGCAATTTTCACTACTACTACTGCTCCATTTACTAACAACGGTACATTTAATACAAATGGTGCGGCTACTACTTTTGGCACCACCTTTACCAATACAGGTACATTTAATCACAGCGGTAGCGGTGCCTTAATTTGTACTGGCGCGGTAACTAATACAGGCACTATTAATAAAACAGCCACGGGCAGTATAACCTTCAGCTCAACAGTATCTAATACTACAGCAACCGGCAAAATTATACAAAATGGCACAGCCGGTACAATAACATTTTCACAAGCTGAAACCGCTTTACTAACATCCGGAGGGGAAATTGATATACAAAATAGCGCCGGAGTGGTTTTTTCAAGTTCATTAGTTAACTCGGGCACTATTGCCGGCACCGGTGCGGGCGATTTAACAGTTACTACTAACTTAACCAACTCGTCAGGCGCGTCAATAACGCAAAATTCGACCGGTGATATGATTTTCGGTACTGTGGCCACTGCAAATACTATATCCAATACAGGCACAATCAGCCAAACAGGCAGCGGCGCATTTACAAATAACGGCACCGGCCTGACAACTAATAACAGCACTGGCCAAATAACCCTTGGCAGCGGTACCAGCACATTTGCCGGTGGTATAACCAACGCCAGTGGTGGCACTTTTACATTTGGCAGTGGCACCACTACGGTTACCGGTGCACTAATAAATACCGGTACAATGGCGGGAGGAAGCGGAAGCACAACATTTACTGCTGCATTTACTAATAGCGTTACTACCGGTATTTATAATGGAGGATCGTCAAATACAACATTTAATGGTGCGTTTATTAATAACAATACTTTTGCATTATCAACCGGTTCGTCTGATTTCAACAACACCTTTACTAATAATAAAACCGTAACTGCAACGGGCGGTACTACAACTTTTTCAAACAGCTTTAACAATGTTACACCGGCTACGTTTATAGCCAGTGGAGGTACTGTGGTGCTTGATCAGCAGTCGGCACAAACCATAAGTAACACTACCGCAGCCACGCCAGTAGCTTTTTATAATTTGACGGTTACCAATGCAAATGTAAGTGCCTTTATCAAAACGCTTGCCGGTGCCGGTAATTACACAATAGCAAGCACGGGGTTACTTTCTGTAACCGGCAAAACTACGTTTGCTACGGCCGGGAAATTAACTTTGCTTTCAGACGCCAACGGCTCTGCCAGCGTTGATAAAATAACAGGAACGTTTTCTACATCTACCCCACCAATTATTACAGGTAACGTAATTGTACAAAGATATCTTACGGGCGGCGCGTCATACAGCCGTGGTTACAGGTTATTATCGGCTCCGGTATCTACAACAAATATAAATTTAATTATACCTACTTTAACTTATCTGCCTAATACTTCAGGCACTACGGGCGGGGGTTTTACACAAACCGGTAGTCCTTCTTTGTATCTATATCGCGAAAACGTTATACCGTACAGTACATCATTTACATCGTCAGGCAACTACCGGAGCATTAAAAGCATTGGTGGCGCAACAATCATTACGATAGATAACGCTTTAGATGCAGGCAACTTTAACTTACCTGCAGGCAACGGATTACTGTTTTTCTTTAGGGGTGGGCCGGGTACCGTATCGCCTTTTGTTTCTACATCTACAGCACTTACCGCGACACTTTCGCAAACAGGTGTTTTAAACCAGGGAGATATTACTGTAAAACATTGGTGGTATACTGTTAATGCCGGCTCGGGCTTAATGTGGACAACCACAACCGGCAACAGTGTTGTACGCGGTTATAACCTGGTGGGCAATCCATATGCCAGCTCTATTGACTGGGATACCTTCGGAACAGCTATTACAGCGACAAATGTTGGGTCTAAAATCTGGATTTACAATCCTAAAACAAAAGGATATGCTGCTTATATACCCGGCGTTGGCGGCACCGGTTTTAATGGCGGTTCGCCTAACATTATCCCAAGCGGCGAAGGCTTTTTTGTTAAGGCCAGTGCTGCAAGCCCTACGCTTACTTTCACTGAGAATGCGAAGGTTAATTCAAATGTTGTTGCTGCTAATTTACTATTGTCGGCCGCGGTTGCGCCACCTGTTAAACAATACCTGCGTTTGCAATTGTTTAAGGACACATCCAATATTGATGAAACACTTGTATTTTTTAAAAATACAGCTAAAGCTAAGTTTCTTGATGCAGAAGATGCAGAATATTTAAAGGGTAATAATTTATTAAACCTTGCATCGCGATCAACTGATAATGTAGCACTGGCTATTAATCAAATGCCGTTTCCGCAACAAAGACAGGTAATCCCGTTAAATGTTACTATTACAAGTAATGGCAGCTACCAGTTAAACCTAACCGAGGTTAAGAATATACCTGCCGAATATGGTGTGTGGCTAATAGATGCTTATAAAAAAGATTCGCTGGATATAAAAAATAATCCAACCTACAGCTTTACTGCAACTACAGCAGATACTAATAGTTTTGGCTCAAAAAGATTTAGCCTGGTTTTACACCCTAATCCATCTTTAGCCGTGCATTTATTAAACTTTACCGGTACTAAAACCGTAAAGGAAGTTAAACTGGAATGGACTGTTGAAAACGAAGCATCGTATACCCGCTATGTTCTTGAACGCAGTATTAATGGCGGTAAAAATTTCACTGTTCTTGATTCTTTAACGTCAGCCAGTTTAGGCGTTTATACTGACATAGATCCAAACCCGGCTAAAGGCCAAAACTTGTATCGCTTAAAACAAATTGACGTGTTAGGAAATATCACGTATTCAAGCGTAGTACCTATTATGTATGCTGATAATGTTGTAAATAGTATTGCCACCAATTTAATTAGCGTTTATCCTAACCCGGTTAATTCAACATTAAACTTAGCTATAACACCTGCTACAGCCGTTGCGGCCAATTATAAAATTACAATAATTAATATCTCTGGTAGTGTGGTAAAATCAACAACATCAGGCCAGGCCACCTGGCAGGGCGATGTAAGCACGTTGTTGCCGGGAACGTATTTTGTCGAGGTAACAAATATTAAAACCAATACTATAACCGGCAAAAGCACCTTTATAAAATTATAACAAAAGGCATGAGGATAACTAAGACATTGGGTTTAACGTTTATATTTTTATTGGCTGGCCTTAGTACAGTCTTTGCCCAGTGCGAGGATGACACCGGCCCAGGTAGTTTGCCAGGCGATCCGGATAATCCGTGGGTACAATGCCCGCTTGACACCTGGGTAGTTGTGTTAGCTGCTGCAGCATTAATATTTACTGTTATACATTTATACCGCAAACAAAAGCTTGAGCTTATCTCATAAAAAAAAGCCTCACAAAATTGTGAGGCTTTTTTTTATATACGCTTTTTATATTGACCTGTTTGATGTCGGGCTTATAGTACCCCTTCTGCCCCTCGGGCCGCGTGCATCGCCGCTGCCACCAGCTGGTGCAGCTATTGACGGCGCCAAACTTAACTGATCTAAAACACCGGCTACAACTTCAGGTAAGGCATCTACATCTTTTTGATGATTGCGATGCACCTCGCCTACGCCAAAGCCGCGCCAAACAATTTTTTTGCTTCGGCGGTCTATCAGGTCAATAATTAATGTTCCTTCTTTATAATGCTCCTGGCTAACACTCATGCCACCATACATAAATGGCGCACCATAAGCATAATAATAAGGGCGATAATAACCACCCCAGCCGCCGTAGCCGAAGCCGCCATATCCAAAACCATAGCCCGGATAAAATCCGCCATACATTGGATAATAATATGTGCGCGTGCCAGTGCCTACCACGCTTGAATAACTTACTATCAGGTCGGGATTGCGCTGGCTAAGCGTTAAGCCTTTATTTACAAGGGATGATGTAGCGGCATCTTTAATTTTTGCATCGGCAGCCATATTAGTATTTGCCTTATCATTATTACGTCCCGCGGGCATCCAGGCAAACGTTCGGTATTTGCTTAAATTAGTTCGGTTTAAACCTGCAACATAATAATCATAACTGGTACAAGCCGACAGGCTTGTTAGGAAAGATATCACCAGTAATCCAAAAATCGATCTCCTCATGGCTTAGTTATTTTCTTATTAGACAAACCTTGTTTAAAAGGTTTAACGCTAAATTAAGTTTTTTGGACTTTATATTTTTGTTAAATCTTACAGTAATCAAACGAAAAAAGCCAATCAAAAATTGCACATTTGCCTACCCGATGGTACCGCTAGCTTACGGGATATATTTTTTTGCATATTAAGCAGCATGAGCCAGTATTTTATAATAGATTTTGATAGCACATTTACCCAGGTTGAAGCCTTAGACGAGCTTGCCCGCATATCATTAAAAAACCATCCCGACAGGGAAAAAATATACCAGCAGATAGAGGACCTGACCAACGCCTCGATGGAAGGGAAACTATCATTTAGTCAAAGCCTTGAAAGCCGCGTTAAACTTTTACAAGCTAACCGCGAACACTTAAAGTTACTGATTACCCATTTAAAGAAAAAGGTTTCTACTTCGTTCTCCCGTAACACTATATTCTTTAAAAATCACCAGGACGAGGTATTGATCGTATCAGGTGGGTTTAAAGAGTTTATTATCCCGGTTGTTACCGAGTATCATATTAAAAAAGAAAACATCTACGCCAACACCTTCGTGTTTGATGATGAGGGTAATATAATTGGCTATGATCGCGAGAACCCGTTATCGCAGGAAGGTGGCAAGGTTAAGCTCTTGAAAGAACTTAAGCTTGAGGGTGATATTTATGGCATCGGCGATGGTTATTCTGATTTCCAATTAAAGGAATCGGGCATGATCAAAAAGTTTTTTGCTTTTACTGAAAATATCGAGCGTAAATCTGTAGCCGAGCGTGCCGACCATATTACGCCCAGCTTTGACGAGTTTTTATACATCAATAAGCTGCCGCGTGCCATATCGTACCCTAAAAACAGAATAAAATGTTTGGTAATTGGCAACGTTGAGGAAGAAGCCCTAACACAAATGCAAAAAGAGGGTTACAATATACGCCAGCGCGATACCATCGAAGAAAAATATTTAGATGAGGCCGGTGTACTGCTTTGCGATGAAGAGAACCAGCCAACGCCGGAGCAGGTACAAAATGCAGGCAGGCTTAAGGTAATTGGTTGCTTTGGAAAAGTTAATAAAAAACTGGCCGAAGCTGCGTGCGAGAACGGTATTATAATTTTTGACGATCCTAAACATAACCCCCGCAACGACGACTTTTTACCTAAGCGCGTAATTGCTTTTATGAACGAAGGCAAAACTCACACCAGCTGTAACTTCCCGGATTTGCAGCCGCCGCGCATTAGTAATGCACACCGGTTGATACATATCCACAAAAACGTGCCAGGGATATTGGCTAAAATAAATGATGTTTTTGCCCGCCATAACATTAACATTGTTGCCGAGTTTTTGGTGACCAACGAGCAAATAGGTTATGTAATTACCGATGTGAATACCGGCTATGATACCGAGGTACTTGAGCAGCTAAAAGCAATTGAGCATACCATTAAGTTTAGGTTGTTATATTAGTCGGGAAGCTGGAAAGACCGGAAGTCGGTAAGATATTCTTTTAAGTCTTTCGGACTCACTGACTTTCGGACTCATGAAATGGCACTACTAATACCGGTACTTCAGAATGGCGCACCACGTGCTCGGCAACGCTGCCCATAAGCAGGCGGTCTATACCTGTGCGGCTATGGGTGCCAATTACAATCATATCGGCACCAAACTCTTTACTACAGCTGATAATCCCATCGGCTGCATCGCCAAATTCACTAAAATGAGTAACCTCCAGGCCATCTGCAAACTGTTTTATGGTGCTTTCTATAATAGCTTTTGAAGCGTTGTTTTGAATATTAATAATATCTACATCAGCAACTGAGAAATCAGACGCGCCCATTAATGGATCGGCGCTGTTGTTATAGGGCATAATAACCGGTTCAACTATGTGTACCAACCCAACTTTGGCTTTAAATTTATGGGCGATATCAAAACCGTATTTGGCAGCGTGCTCTGCAAATTTACTATTGTCTATCCCGATGAGTATTTTTTTGATCAGCATGATTATAAAGGTTGGTATATTATATAAACAAACTAAGTGTAATATGTTTTGCGGCGTTTTTTGTCATTGCGAGCGAGGTACGCCACTGGATGAACAAAAAATCAAAACCCGTTATTTTTTAACCAGTCTTTTGCCCAGTCAAACCACTCCTCTTTACTTGTTTTGTTATGGATTCCAAATCCATGGCCGCCGGCCTGGTAAATATGTAGTTCGCCTTTTACTTTGGCTTTTACCATGGCACTGTAAAACATCAGCGCGTTTTCAATAGGCACTGTGCGGTCATCTTCTGCCATAACAATTAATGTAGGCGGGGTATCGGCGGTAACTTGCTTCTCATTACTATACAAATCAACCAGGTCCTGCGATGGCGTTTTACCTATTAAAGCGTCTTTTGATCCCTGGTGAGTTTTATCGCCGAAGGTTATAACCGGGTACATCAGGATCCCAAAGTCGGGGCGCAGGCTAATGTTTGCTTTATTATCAATAACGGCTTTGTTAAAATGTGTTATAGCTGTTGATGCCAAGTGTCCGCCCGCCGAAAACCCGATAATACCAACTTTAGCCGGATTTACCCCCCACTCAGCCGCGCGGATACGTACCATTTGTATAGCAGCCTGCGCATCCTGCAAAGGACCAATGGTTTTATCAACCATTATCTGGTCGCTTGGTAAGCGGTATTTTAAAACAAAGGCACTTATGCCCGCCTGGCTAAAGGCTTTGGCTATGCTATACCCCTCGTTATCCATCGACAGGCCGCCATAGCCTCCGCCAGGGCAGATAATTATAGCGGTACCGGTTGCGTTGCTCTTATCGGCAAGGAAAGGTATTAGCGTTGGTACGCTTACAACACGTGCCCAGCCGCTTGCATCATTCTCTACATAAGTAGCGGGCGTGGGTTTTGAGTTTGGTACGCCATTAGGGTACAATGGTATTTGTTTAGCATCCTGTGCCTGGCTTGTTGATAGGGTTACGAGCGCAAAAGCTGTGAAGATCAGTTTTTTCATTGTTTATATTTTTGGAAGCCTATTGTTAGTTATATTAAAATCCGTTGGTTTTTAACCAGCTTGCACACCAGGTAAACCAAAGCTCGGGGCTTTTTGGGTTGATCAAACCAAAGCCGTGACCGCCTGCCTGGAAAAGGTGCATCTCTGTCTTTACTTTATTTTTCAACAAGGCTTCATACATCATAATGGAGTTTTGCACAGGCACGCCCCCATCATCAGTTGCCTGCATTATAAAAGTTGGCGGAGTATCAGCAGTAACCTGCTTTTCGTTGCTATAAAGATCTATCTGCTCTTGTGTTGGTGTTTTGCCTAATAAATTATCTCTTGATCCTTTGTGCGCCTTATCGCCAAAGGTTATTACAGGATAAGCAAGCACAGCAAAATCAGGACGGACGCTAATACCTTTATTATCAATAACAGGCTTATTAAAATGAGTTTCGGCAGTTGCGGCAAGGTGTCCGCCCGCTGAAAAACCGAGGATCCCAATTTTAGCCGGATCAATACCCCATGCCGCCGCGTTTTTACGAACGATCATAATTGCCGTCTGTGCGTCCTGCAACGGGCCAATAGCTTTATCAACCATTATCTCGTCACTTGGTAAGCGATATTTAAGTACAAAAGCAATAATGCCAATTTTATTGAACTCTTTAGCGACGGCATAGCCCTCGTGTCCGCTGGCTAAAATAGAATAGCCGCCACCGGGGCAAATTATTACAGCAGTGCCGTTTGCCTTGCCTTTCTCGGGGTAAAATGGAGTTATTACCGGGATACTAACTTTAGATATATGCGTATCTGCACTGGTTGCCTCAACATAAGTGGCAGGTGTTGGTTTTGAATTGATAACACCATCAGGATATAGTGGGATAGCAGGCGCGGTGCCCTGAGCGTAAGACATAGTTACCATAGCCATTAACAGCAAAGTTGCGTAAAAGGGTTTCATAATAAAAGGTTTATACAATAATAAACCTTTTCGGAGAGAAAGACTTACGAAGTTTTAGAAACTTCGTAAGTCTAAATTGATTATTACCCCTTTGGCCCGCCAAATTCCATCAGGTAGGCTTTAAGGAAATCATTCAGATCACCATCCAATACTGCGGCGGCGTTTGATGTTTCATGATCTGTACGCAGGTCCTTAACCAGTTTATAAGGATGCAGTACGTAGTTACGGATCTGCGACCCCCACTCTATTTTCTTTTTATTGCCTTCTATTTTATTACTGGCTTCCTGGCGCTTGCGCATTTCAATCTCGTACAATTGCGATTTCAGCAAGCGGATAGCATTATCCTTATTTTGTAATTGCGAGCGCGACTCCTGGTTCTTGATAATAATGCCCGATGGCTTGTGATATAAACGTACCGCAGTTTCAACCTTGTTTACGTTTTGGCCACCTGCACCACCTGATCGGAAAGTTTCAAACTCAATATCTGCCGGGTTAACTTCTATTTCGATAGTATCATCAACCAACGGATAAACATATACAGATGCAAACGAGGTATGGCGCTTGGCGTTCGAGTCAAACGGCGAGATTCGCACTAAACGGTGTACGCCATTCTCGCCTTTTAAATAGCCATAAGCAAACTCACCCTCCAACTGCAGCGTAACAGTTTTAACCCCGGCCGACTCGCCTTCCTGGAAATCCTGCTCGGATACTTTATAACCGTTCTTTTCGCCCCACATAATATACATGCGCATCAGCATACCTGCCCAGTCGCAACTCTCGGTGCCACCGGCCCCTGCGGTTATTTGCAGTACAGCGTTAAACTGGTCCTCTTCGGCACTGAGCATGTTTTTAAATTCCAGCTCTTCTACAGTTTTTATGGCGATGTCATATTGTTCCTGCATTTCGGCTTCGGTAGCATCACCGCTTTTAAAAAAATCAAACATAACGCCGGTATCATCAATAACTGATGCTACTTTCTGGTACTCGTCTGTCCAAACTTTTTTTGTTTTGATGGATGCTAAAACCTTTTCGGCCTCTTTGGGGTGGTCCCAAAAATGCGGGCCGACAGTTATATCCTGTTCTATTTTTAATGCATCAAGCTTCTTGTCGATGTCAAAGATGCCTCCTCAGGGAAATTAATCTATCCCTTAAATCCTGGATCTGTTCTTTAGTCATAGGGCAAATATATAAAAGCCTCACCTAAATCCTCTCCAAAGGAGAGGACTTTCGATGGAAATTAATTATTTAGAGCGCCCTCTCCTTTCGAGAGGGTTGGGGCGAGGTCATAAAAAAAGCCTGTTCACATTAGCAAACAGGCCCTTCACAGATAAATGATGTATCGTTATGCTACAGCCAACTGGCTTAGCAAATTGTCCATGTTGTTATTGCCGCTTAGCATAGCAAGCAACTGGCCTAAGCCAAAATCATTGTTCTTTTCGTTCTTTGATTGCTGGATCAATTCCTGCATAACCGGCGGGATCAGCTCCTTAGCTATTTGCATAGCTGCAGCGGGCTCAATGCCATAAAAATTATTCAGTTTATTGGCAAACTTATTAACGGTGCTGTTAATTAACGGATTATTATAAATACCCGGATACTGAAAATATTTCACCATATCTTTTAGCTTACCGCTTTCCATCTGGCCCTTTAAAACTTCTATAATGGAGCTTGACGCGTCATTCATTACAGCTTCATGGTATTTTACAGGAATCATTGGATTTTGAATAACAGCCATCCCGGCGTTATTTTTAACAAGCATAAAAAGTTTTTCAAACATGGCAATGCATTTTTAAAGTCCGATTAACAAAATTGCGATAAATAGATATTTTATTTATCAACACCACAAATATATTAAATATAAATTTTAAATATGATACTATATTTTGCAATTCATTAAAAATATTACAATTTAATGAATTACAAACAAACCCATTTGTAATTGTGTTGAGTTAACACAGGGGTCACTTAGTTTAAAATTTAATATGCACCTAAATATTAAATTCTATTTTTGTTTACAAAACACAACCAATTATGCTGCCAAATATTGATTTTACCACTACCCAATCCTATAAATATTTAGCCGATCATTATATCGACGTAGTATCTGAAAGCCTTAAAGGCTTATTTGATTCTGATAATGAGCGTTTTGCTAAATTTTCGGTTCAGTTTGAAGAAATTTTGCTGGATTACTCTAAAAATCGCATTACCGACCAAACTATAGCTTTATTGCTACAGTTGGCTAAAGAATGTAGGCTAAATGATGCAATTAACGCTATGTTTAGCGGCGAGGTAATTAATGCTACCGAAGGTCGCCCGGTGTTGCACATCGCTTTGCGCAACCAAAGCAATACGCCAATTTTGGTTGACGGTAAAGATGTAATGCCTGATGTAAATAAGGTATTACAACACATGAAAGAGTTTAGCCATGCTATCATCTCGGGCTCATGGAAAGGTTATACCGGCAAAGCTATAACCGATGTTGTAAACATTGGTATCGGTGGCTCAGACCTTGGGCCGGTAATGGTTACCGAAGCGCTTAAATCATACAAAAACCATTTAAACCTGCACTTTGTATCAAACGTTGACGGCACCCATATTGCCGAAACCTTAAAAGGTTTAAATGCGGAAACTACGCTGTTCCTTATCGCGTCAAAAACATTTACTACGCAGGAAACTATGGCAAACGCGCACAGCGCGCGCGACTGGTTTATTAAAAGCGGTGGTAAGGATGAAGATGTTGCCAAACATTTCGCTGCACTATCAACCAACGCCGATGGCGTTGGCAAATTTGGTATCGACACCAAAAACATGTTCGAGTTTTGGGATTGGGTTGGCGGCCGTTACTCTTTATGGAGCGCTATCGGCCTATCAATAGCTTTAAGCGTAGGTTATGAAAACTTTGTTGAGCTTTTAGAAGGTGCCCACGCCATGGATAATCACTTTAAAACTGCGCCGCCGGAAGAAAACCTGCCAACTATATTAGCTTTAGTAGGTATTTGGTATAACAACTTCTTTGAGGCCGAAACCAACGCTATTTTACCATACGACCAATATATGCACCGCTTTGCGGCCTATTTCCAGCAGGGCGATATGGAAAGTAATGGCAAACATGTTGATCGTAACGGCAAAAATGTTGACTACCAAACCGGTCCGATTATCTGGGGCGAACCGGGCACCAACGGGCAGCATGCTTTTTACCAGTTGATACACCAGGGTACCAAATTGATCCCTTGTGATTTTATCGCTCCGGCACAATCACATAACCCACTTGGCGAACATCATAACATGTTGTTATCGAACTTCTTCGCGCAGACAGAAGCTTTAATGAACGGCAAGGACCGTGATGAGGTTGTTTCAGAATTAAAGGTGGTAGGTAAATCGGTAGAAGAGATCGAGAAACTGGCGCCATTTAAAGAGTTTGAAGGCAATCGCCCTACCAACTCTATCCTGGTTAAAAAAATAACACCGCGTAGCTTAGGTTCATTAATAGCCATGTATGAGCATAAAATATTTGTACAAGGCATTATCTGGAACATTTACAGCTTCGACCAATGGGGTGTTGAGCTGGGCAAGCAATTAGCCGGCAAAATATTACCTGAGTTAAAAGATAACAGCGAGATTAGCAGCCATGATTCATCAACCAATGGTTTGATCAATCAGTACAAGGCCTGGAGATAAAGCCCCCTCCGCCCCCTAAAGGGGGAACTGAATAGTATAAATGAAAAAGCCGCTTTGGATTGTAAAGCGGCTTTTCGTTTTAATTACTCCCTATTTAGGGGTTTTGAGCTATTACCTTGTAACCTCAACCTGGTACACCCAGGGCCATTTTTTGCCCGTTAAGAAAAGGCGTTTACCTTTAGCGTCCCAGGCTATGCCGTTTAGCACATTGTTTTCACTATCGAATCCTTTAGGGCGTTCGGCTATTGGCCAAAGGTTTTCCAAATTAATGCTTTGCAGCACAGTACCGGTTTTAGGGTTTATAATTATTATAGTGTCGTAGAAATAAATGTTCGCATAAATTTTATCGTCTATATATTCCAGTTCGCCAATTTTCTCAACCGGGCCATGATTATCAAAAACGTCAATAAAGCCGGTTTTGTGGTGGTCATTCTTGTCTAAGAACCATATACGGTTGGAGCTATCGTCAAGGTAAATTTTGTTACCATCAAAAGTACCGCCCCAACTTTGCACACCCACTTTGTTGTTAAACTGTCCAAGCGGCTTTAGTGTGTTTTTGTCAAACACAAAGCCCAGTTTATCTTGTTTATAGGCAAATACCACTATTTTATCACCCACTATAACATTACCTTTTCCGAAGTACTTATCATCCAGTTGCTGGCGCTGTAATACTTTGCCTGTTTCTAAGTCTACCTTCCTGATCTCGCAATGGCCCGGTTTGCCGGTACTTTCATACAAATAGCCGTCGCTGTATGATAAGCCTTCGGTATATGCAGAAGGATCATGCGGGAATTTTTTCATCACCTTAAAGCTTAATATTCCCGGGTCTTTAGCTGCTTTTATATATATGTTGGTTGATGTATCCTTGGTTTTACCGCCCTGGTAAATTTTGGCCGACACCAATTTCGTACCTAATGGCAATGTATCTGTAAGGATATGGATGTATGACGAATCTTTAACCGAACCAATTCTCACCGAATCTAATGAGTACACAACCGAATCTACTGTTACCGATGGCGGATATTTTGCGTGAATATGAATAGTATCGCCAGTGCTATAGTTATAGGCACCCGGCAAAAAAAGAGTGATATCAGTATTATTACCCTGATTTTGTGTTTTAGGGCTATCCTTACAGCTATAAACAAAAAGCGCTGTGGCAGCAATAAAAAGTATTGATGTATATTTCATAATTTATTGGCAGAAGGTACAAGGGTCCTTCTAAATATGGTTTATTCTATAATTTTTTATCAACGCAAATATAATAACCGGATAGGCGTAACCAAAGCAACAGCCAGGTAGGTATATTATTTTTTAACCAAACTTATCTGGTAAATATGCGGCCATTTTTTGCCGGTTACCAATAGCCGTTTTCCTTTTTCGTCCCAGGCAATACCGTTTAAAACGTTATTGTCTTCATCGGTTTCAGTATAATGTGCAGGATGTTGAGATTTAGGCCAAAGATTTGACATATCAACTTTTTGCAAAACCGTCCCGGTTTTTGGATCGATAACCAGTATCACATCATAAGTATAAACGTTGGCATATATTTTACCATTGATGTATTCTAATTCATTCAGCGAGTCAATGGCTCTTTTGTTGTCATAAACATCAATAAAGCCCTTGGCACTATAGTTATCCTTATCTAAAAACCAAATACGATTGGAGCTATCATCCATGTACAGTTTTTTGCCGTCAGTGGTCATCCCCCAACCTTCAAGACCTACATTGTTGGCGAAAGTTTTTTGCAGCTTAAGTGTAGTTTTATCAAAAACAAAACCAACTTTATCTTTCCAGGTAAGCATTACAATCTTATCATCTACAATCGCGCTGCCCTCACCAAAGTACTTAGGGTCTATATTTTGCTTTTGAATAACCTTACCTGTTGCAAGGTCTGATTTCTGTATCACAGACTGTCCCTGCGTGCCGGTGCTCTCATAAATAAAGCCGTCCTTGTACAAAAAGCCTTCGGTATAGGCGCTGGTATCATGCGGGTAAATTTTTTCAACTTTATAAGTGTATTCTTCGGGTGCTTTAGCAGCCATTAAAGCAATATTGGTTGATACCTCCTGCGGCGCACCTCCCCTGTAAATTTTCGCGGTTATTAACCTTGCACCAAGGCCAAGGCTATCTGTTTTAATACTTAGAACAGACGAATCTTTTTTTGATACCAACCTAACCGAATCCAGTAAATAGGCTATCGAATCTAATTTACCCGGCGTATTAAATTTAACCTTAACATCAATAGCGTCGCCTGCTTTATAAACTGTCCCTGCCTCAGGGCTAATAGTGATGTCGCTACCTTTATCGGTAATTTTGTTTTCACAACTATAAACCAAAAGCGTTGCTATGGCAATAAATAATATCGATCTGTTTTTCATAATCATCAATCAGCAGATGGCCAAAACGCATCTTCTATATGGTTTAACTTGTAATTTGTTTTATCGCTAAATAGTATGGCAATGATATCAAACCGCACTTCGCCCTGGTGATCCTTCAAGTATATGTATTCATCAGCAGCATGGGCTAATAGCTTTTGCTTGCGTAGGTGTACAAAATCTTCAGGCTCGCCAAAACCGTTGCCGGTACGGGTTTTTACCTCGGCAAATATAATAACCTTGTCTTTATATGCAATAAGGTCAATTTCAGCTTTCCCGTGGGTCCAATTGATAGCTAATATTTCGTAACCCGTAGCTTCCAAATGTGCTTTTGCGAGACTTTCGCCATGGCGGCCAAGATCATTATGAGTTGCCATTATTTTAAAATAACCGATCCCAGATAATCAGATATGGTTTTCTCCACCTTCTTCATCCGCATGTATTGGTTAAGCAATATGTCCTGATCCTCGTCGGTTACCGCATTTTGTAGCTCTTTACGCAGGTTATCCAGCATTTTGCCAACCTTATGCATTTTAAGGTGGAATATGGCACCCAGGATAGTTGCCTTCATATTAGCCTGCTCATCGCTTGTCAGGATCTTATGCATTTCATACCAATTTTCACTTAACGTATATTTGGTAGTGATTAGAGTAACCACCAGGTCAACAATTTCCTTATCGGGATAGTGTATAAAGTGCTGTTCCTCGGGTAGTACGCCGTTCTCCACCTCTTTGCTGTAAAGCTCTATAAACTTCTTAACTACCGGGTAATCAAACTCCACATCATTCAACTCTGCCACCATAAACGGACCTATATAGGTATTGGCAATGCCATCCCAATCAATCATCTTGTTGCCGTATAGCAACAGCAAGCGTACAATCTCCTTTTCCTGCGAGAAGGTCTCTTTCGGTTCCTCAGTTACTACCGGATAATCGTCAACCGGATAATCATCAACCGGCGTTGACATACGGCCATTGGGTTGTTGGCTGTCTTTTTTAGCCTTGGCCTGGCGCATCTTGTTTAACTCAGACAGTAGCGCCCGCTCATCTATCTGCAGGATATTGCTGCACTCCTTAATAAAGACAGAGGCCTTGATAGAGTCGGGGATCTTTGCTATGCTTTCAACAATATCCCGTATTACTTCTGATTTCTTTATGGGGTCATTGCCCGCTTCTTTAAGCAGGAGATTGGTTTTGAAAAGGATGAAGTCCTTCTTGTTATCCTCTATATGTTTCTTAAAGCCGGCTGTACCTACCAGGCGTACATACGAATCCGGGTCATGCCCGTCAGGGAATAGCACCACTTTTACGTTTAGCCCCTCTTCCAGGATCAGATCCAGCCCCCGTACTGCTGCCTTAATACCCGCAGCATCACCATCATATAAAATGGTGATGTTTTTGGTAAGACGGCCTATCAGCCTAATCTGCTCGACAGTCAAGGAGGTACCCGATGATGCCACCACATTCTCAATGCCCGCCTGGTGCACTGATATCACATCGGCATAACCTTCAACCAGGTAGCAGTTATCTTCTTCTCTTATCGACTTCTTAGCGAAGTATAACCCGTATAGTACGTTTGATTTATGATAGATCTCCGACTCGGGCGAATTAACATATTTGGGTACGTTCTTGTCGCTTTTCAGCGTCCGTCCGCCAAAGGCTATGACACGGCCAGTAAAGCTATGAATGGGGAACATCACACGCCCTCTATAACGGTCGTAGAGCGATCCATTATCACGCTTGACAGATAGACCACTTTCGGTCAGAAACTCTTCCAGGTAGCCTTGTTTAAGGGCCTCGCCGGTAAATGCTTCCCATTGGTCGGGCGAGTAGCCCAGCTCGAACTTCTTTATCGTATCGGCACTAAAGCCGCGTTCTTTAAAGTAGCTTAAGCCTATAGCTTTGCCTTCATCGGTATCCAGCAGGCTTTCGTGAAAGAACTTGGCAGCATAGGTAGACACGATCATCAGGCTTTCGCGGCGGTTCTCTTCTTCCTTGTTCTCGGCAGTTTCTACAGTTTCTTCAACCTCGATGCTGTACTTCTTGGCAAGCCATTTCAGTGCTTCGGGATAGGTAAACTTCTCCAGTTCCATCAGGAAAGTAACCGCACTGCCGCCCTTGCCCGACGAGAAGTCTTTAAAGATGCCCTTTGCCGGCGATACCGTGAACGACGGTGTACGCTCATTAACAAACGGCGACAGGCCCACGTAGTTGGCGCCGCGCTTTTTTAACTGCACAAACTCGCCTATCACCTCCACAATATCTGTGGCTTCCATAATTCGGTCGATAGTTGATTTTAGTATCATGCGTTAAAAATGCAAATGTAGAGCAATTATCCGTTGCCGTAAATACAGAGGGCTTAATTTACTAAATATTTATTTGGAGATGGATAGTTATTCCAATTTTAGCGATGGGTTTGAAACCCCTCGCTATGTTGATGCAGAGATTGCCTTCGGCTTCAAAAACGTAATAACAATCCCAACCAACACAATCACACTCCCTATTATCTCTTTACCATCCAAACTTTCATTTAATAATACAACCGCCAACAATCCGGTAGTAACCGTTTGGCTAAGCAAGGCTATGGACACTTTGGTCGACTCTAACCGGCTGATGGCGTAATTAATAGTTATCCACCCCGCCAGCTGGCATATTATCCCCATACCGGCAAGGCTGCCCCAGGTCTTTAAATTATAATGCAGTAACTGATCGCCCGATATGAAAATTATTATCAACAAAAAAATCAATGAGCCCAGCATGCTGTAAAACATAAACGGCAGGGTACTTATCCGCTTTAAAACATCTTTAGTTATTAATATATAAGTAGCATACAGTACACTTGCGGCAACCGCCAATATAATGCCCAGGTTAAATTTTAGTTGCAGCACGTTGGCAATGCCCACCAATATTATCATACCGGCAATAGCTATAGCTGTACCCAGCCAAAACAACCAGCCCGACTTCTTCCTAAACAACAGATAGCTTAACAGACCCACCCATACCGGCGCCAGGTTAGCCAACAGGGTTGATACGGTAGCGCTTATCATTTTGATAGATACGTTCCAAACCGTTATATCGGTTGCGAAAACCAAACCGCTAACCATGGCCAGGATAATATCCTTGCGTTCCATTTTAAGGTTACGTTTATACAGGCAATACGGCAGCAAAAATATCCAGGCAAAGAAGATCCGGTGGAACGCGCAAACTATAGGCGATGCATCTGCCAGCTTCACAAATATAGGCGAGAATGAAATGAAGATAATACCTAAAGCCAGGCTTAGTTTGGGATTCATGATGGTGCAAACTTAGCCATTATGGCTTTATGGTTTGATAGTCTCAAATTAATATTCTAAATTAGAGTAACCAATTATAAACCTATCCTTTGTTAGCATGAAAATTTATTCTTTCCTGATTTTAGTGTTAGTTATTTTAACAACTGCTTGCGTAAAACCAAATTGTGGTTGCGCACCACCGCCGCCGCAAGTAAGCATGTATGATTCTAAATGGAGTAATGGCGGCAACAACATTGGGTGGAATGGCGAACTTACCGATACCATCAATAATGATTTGATAACCATTTTTGGTAAAAGAGTATATGACGGTCTTAAACTAAATTTCTCTGTACCCGGAGAAATGACTTTAGATCCACAACACGACGCGCGAATAAAAAAATTTGAAGCTTTTTACTACATAAATAATTACCACGCCGCGCCAACGCAATATAACCTGGACACCACCGCCAATAATGAATTAGGTGCCTATAAGTATACCACAAACACTGTTGAAGGTGGCAACCAACGCTGGCTTTCCGGCTTTTATAAACTAACTTTTAAATTAGCCAAACCAACCGGCAACATAATTACAGATACCACCAGGATTAGGTTTACAAGTGGAAGCTTTACTACGCGGTGGTATAACTAAATGTTATTAGCAATATCATTATAACCTTAACGATATTTAGTCACCTTGTTGGCACTTTTATAAGCACTGTATCCTTTGGATATTAATACCTACTTTAAAGATCCTTTTAATATGAATATCAGCTTCGCGGTAAAACGGGATAATTAAACTTCCTAAGCAACATCTATCAAATAATTGTAATTTAGCGGCTCTAAATTTTTTACAACAATGAGCCAGCGTATAAAGATCAAAGCATTATTAGAAAGCACACAAACCGATATTGATGTAACCGTTAAGGGGTGGGTTCGCGCCTTCCGCCAAAATCGTTTCATTGCTTTAAATGATGGTTCGACAAATAATAACGTACAAATTGTTGTTGATTTTGAAAATACAGATCCTGCCCTGTTAAAGCGCATTACTGTAGGTGCTGCCATCAGCGTGTTTGGTAAACTGATCGCATCACAAGGCAAGGGTCAAACTGTAGAGGTAATCGCGCATACTGTAGATATATTAGGCGACAGCGATCCTGAAAAATATCCTATTCAACCAAAAAAACATAGCCTTGAGTTTTTACGCGAGAACGCTCACCTGCGTTTCCGTACCAATACTTTTGGGGCCATATTCAGAGTGCGTAACACGCTATCATACGCGGTGCACCAGTTTTTCCAGGAGAAAGGCTTTGTTTACCTGCACACCCCTATCATCACCGCCAGTGATGCCGAAGGCGCGGGCGAAACTTTCCACGTTACAAACTTCGACCTGGCTAACACCCCACGTACCGATACCGGCGAGGTTGATTACAAACAAGACTTTTTTGGTCGTGCCACTAACTTAACCGTATCCGGTCAGCTGGAAGGCGAGCTGGGTGCTATGGCTTTAAGTGATATTTATACTTTCGGCCCAACATTCCGTGCAGAAAACTCTAACACCACCCGCCACCTGGCCGAGTTTTGGATGATAGAGCCTGAAATGGCTTTCGCTGATATTGTAGATAACATGGACACTGCCGAGGCGTTGTTGAAATATGTTATCGCTTACGCGTTAGAGAAAAACGCTGATGATATCGAGTTTTTAACCCAGCGTTTATTAGAAGAGGAAAAGCAAAAACCGCAGAACGAACGCTCTGAAATGACGCTGACCGAAAAGCTGCAGTTTTGCCTGGGTAATGATTTTGAGCGCTTAACTTATACCGAAGCGATTGAGATCTTAAAAGAATCGACCCCAAATAAAAAGAAGAAGTTTCAATACCCGGTTGAAGGCTGGGGTACCGATCTGCAATCAGAACATGAGCGTTATTTGGTTGAGAAGCACTTTAAAAAACCGGTGATATTGACCAACTATCCAAAAGAGATCAAGTCATTCTACATGCGCCAAAACGACGATGGAAAAACCGTTGCCGCAATGGATATCCTGTTCCCGGGTATTGGTGAAATAGTTGGCGGCAGTCAGCGTGAAGAGCGCCTTGATAAACTGGAAACCCGCATGGACGAAATGGGCATCCCTAAAGATGAGCTTTGGTGGTACCTTGATACTCGCCGCTTTGGCTCTTGCCCGCATGCCGGCTTCGGCTTAGGCTTCGAGCGTTTGGTGCTGTTTGTTACCGGTATGGGTAATATCAGGGATGTTATACCTTTCCCAAGGTTCCCGAAGAACGCGGAGTTCTAAGACACTCTTTTGTCATTCTGAGCATCGCGAAGAATCTTGTACGCCATACTTATCGCCTTTAGAAGATTCTTCGCTACGCTCAGAATGACAATTATATAAAATTCAATATGCCGACTATCGAACTTCACACCGAGATCAATGCCCCTATTAAACGTTGCTTTGATCTGTCGCGAAGTATCGACCTGCATTTAATATCAACCAAACACACCGGTGAACGCGCCATTGCCGGGAAAACCTCCGGACTTATCGATCTTAACGAAACAGTTACCTGGCGGGCAAAGCATTATTTTATCTGGCAAACGCTAACTTCAAAAGTTGTTGAACTCAACTCGCCACATTTTTTTGCTGATGAAATGATCGAAGGCTCTTTTAAAAGTTTCAGGCATGAACATTATTTCTTTACTGTTGATGGCAAAACTATCATGCGCGACGTGTTTACATTCGAATCGCCGTTTGGGATATTTGGTAAACTATTTAATATTATCACCCTAAAAGCTTACATGACCAGCCTGTTAATACATCGTAATGAAGTTATTAAACAAGTGGCCGAATCGGATAAGTGGCCTGTGGCGACGGTGTGATTTTCGCCTATTGCCAATTACTTGCACTTTCCCTATATTACACTCGAAATTAACTTATCATGAAACGATTCTCCCTGATTATTTTATTGATCGGCGTAACTATGTGCCGGTCGTTTGCGCAAACCCATGCTATGTGGATGCAGCAACCCTCCATCTCTCCTGATGGTAACTGGATAGCTTTTGAATATAAAGGCAATATTTTTAAAGTAGCTGCCGGCGGCGGTTCGGCTTTACCGTTAACCATCAACAGCTCCTACAATGGCTATCCTGTTTGGAGCCATGACAGCAAAACCATCGCTTTCTCGTCCGACCGCTACGGCAACTTCGACGTTTATACCATGCCTGCCGACGGCGGCGCAGCTAAAAGGCTAACCTTTGCTTCAAGCGGCGATCGTCCATTTGAATTTTCGGGTGATGATAAAACTATCTATTTCGGCAGCGCCCGCCATGATGTTAGTACATCGGTGCGTTTCCCGGACGATGGCTCTTTTATGAAATTGTATAAAGTGGCCGCTAAAGGTGGCCGCAGTATAATGGTGAATTCGGCAGGTACCGAGTTTGTCCGCTTTAATAAAGCAGGCGATAAATTTTTGTTCCAGGATAGCAAAGGATACGAAAACCCTTACCGCAAGCACCATACATCAGGCATAACCCGCGATATTTGGATCTACAATACCAAAGCCGATACCTACACCAAAGTATCAACCTATAAAGGCGAGGACCGCGAACCTGTTTGGGGCACCGGCGGCGCGTTTTATTATTTAAGCGAGCGCAACGGCAATCAGAATTTATATAAGACGACCGAGGCTGATGTAACCAAGATCACCCAGTTGACTACCTTCGATAAAAACCCGGTACGTAACCTGTCACGATCAGAAAGCGGCGCGTTAGCATTCACGCAAAACGGCGAGATCTATACCCTGAAAGAAGGCCAAAGCCCTCAAAAGGTAAACATTGCCGTAAATGCCGACTTTAATGGCGACCAAACCCAAAACATTGCTGTACGCGGCGGCGCCAGCGGCATGGCTGTTTCTCCTGATGGTAAAGAGCTGGCGTTTATCTATCGGGGCGAGATCTACACAACATCTGCCGAAGGCGGCCTGGTAAAACGCATTACCAGCACCCCCAACCAGGAGCGCATGATCTGCTTCTCGTCAGATGGCAGGAGTATCATTTACTCGATAGAGAATGAGCAATCATGGGATATTTATAAAGTAAGCATCGTTAACAAAAGCGAGCCATATTTTTATGCAGCGACAACCTTAACTACCGAGCCATTAATAGCTACCGACAAGGACGAGTTTCAGCCTATCGTATCGCCTAACGGTAAAAAAATAGCTTACCTGGAAGAGCGCAACACCATTAAGGTTTATGATATCGCCACCAAAAAATCTGTTGCTATTTTACCTGAGGGAGTAAACTTCTCGTATGCCGATGGCGATCAGAATTTTGTATGGTCGGCAGATAGTAAATACATTATGGCGCAATCAACCGAAGGCAATGCTTTAGGTAACAGCGAAATTGTACTGATAAAAGCTGATGGCTCAAAGGGCCGGGTTAACTTAACCGAAAGTGGGTTTGATGATAATAACCCCCAGTTTGGCATGAGCGATAAGATGATGTACTGGACCAGTGACAAGCAGGGTATGAAGAACCTGAGCCGCGGCGCCCAGGGTGATATTTTCGCTATGTTTTTTGACCAGGAGGCCTGGGACAAGTTCAACCTGAGCAAAGAAGATTTGGCGATCAAAAATGAGATCGGTAAGCGCGATTCAGTTGATATTAAAAAAGCCATGGCAAAAGCCGACAGTATTGCCAAAGCCAAAAAAGAAAAAGTTACGCCGCCGGCTATCCCCGAGTTTTTGCCTAATCTTGAAAACCTGGAGGATCGCACTGTACGCTTAACTTTAACTTCATCAAACATAGGCGACTCTAAACTATCAAAGGATGGCGAAAAATTATATTACCTGGCTCGTTTTGATAAAGGGTATAACTTATGGGTATTATCAACCCGCACCCGCGAAACCCGCATACTGGCCGAGCTGAATGCTGGCGGCGGATCGTTGGAAATGAGTAAGGATGGTAAGGCATTATTCTTAAACTCGGGTGGTAACTTAATGCGTATTGGCGTTGACGATGGCAAGGTTACTCCTATCCCGTTTGCAACAACATTTACATTAAATGCCGCTGCCGAGCGCACTTATATTTTCAACCACGTTGTTAAGCAGGTTAGAAAGAAACTGTTTGACCCTAAACTGCAAGGCGTTGACTGGACCTATTACCAGCAGAATTACGCGCGCATGCTGCCTTATGTAAGCAATAACTACGATTTCCAGGTATTGCTGAGCGAGTTATTGGGCGAGCTAAATGTGTCGCATACTGGAGGTATTTACGCGGTTAGTTTCCCTGACGGGGACCGTACTGCCGCTTTAGGTTTGTTGTATGATTACTCAAGAGCCGGCGATGGTTTATTGGTTAAAGATATTATAACCGGCGGCCCTTTCGCCACGGCTAAAACCAAAATGCAAAAAGGTTATATTATTGATAAAATTGACGGCACGCCAATTACTGATGAGGATGATTGGGCCAAATTATTAAACAACAAAGCTGGCAAGTTTACATTGATAACTTTCCATAACCCGGCTACCAAAGATGTTTATAATGAAACCATTAAGCCAATAGCAGGCGGTGCAGAAAATGGTATGTTATATGACCGTTGGGTACGCAAAATGGAGCATTTAACAGATAGCCTGTCAAACGGGCAGGTTGGCTACGTACACGTTGAAGGCATGAATGAAGCCAGTTACCGCAAAACTTTTGATAAGGTATTGGGTAAGAACCTAACCAAAAAAGCATTGATAGTTGATACCCGTTTTAACGGCGGCGGCTGGCTTCATGATGATCTGGTAACCTTTTTGGGAGGCAAACGCTATTTCTCTTTCCGCCCGCAGGGTGCTGTTACTACCGGTGGCGAGCCGGGCAACAAATGGTCAAAACCAAGTTGCGTGTTAATGTGCGAGGGTAATTATTCTGACGCGTTTATGTTCCCATATGCTTATAAAGAGCTGGGCATAGGCAAGCTAATAGGTATGCCGGTAGCGGGTACGGGTACGGCGGTATGGTGGGAGAACCAGATAGATAGCTCGATAATCTTTGGGATCCCGATGGTAGCAAGCTGGGGGAACGGTGAAACACATGCTACCGAAAATCACGACCTGTTACCTGATATCCGCGTAAATAACGACTATAACCAGGAACTAACCGGCGAGGACCAGCAACTGGAAGCAGCCGTGAAAGAAATGCTTAAAGAAATAGGTAAATAATATACCAGCTAATAGTTGATAACAAGCCCTGCCCGGTTACCGGTGCGGGGCTTATTGTTAACTATCAATTATTAGGTTTTTAATATAATACTTATGTAAATTTAATACATAGTTAATTAGCTATATTTGTTATACTCCCTTTGGTACCGATTATAAATATGCGAAGTATGAAATTTGGCGCATTTAAAATAGTCCTTGTTTATATGTTAATCGGTATAGTGTGGATAGCGCTTAGCGATCAGCTTCTTTTTACCAATCATTCAACAACCGGTACTACTACTCTTCTTCTTTTAAGCAGCATTAAGGGTTTTGCATATGTAACTCTAACGGCTATTTTACTGTATTTTTTAATTAATGCACATACTAACAGGCTTGAAGCAGCCAATGCCAAGCTCACAGCAATTAATTACCCGTTAGTTGAACAAAAAAAACTACTCTCCGAAATTCAGCATATAGCGAAGCTTGGCGGATGGCAGTATTACTTGGACACGGGAAAACAATTTAGATCTGAAGGAATATTTGAGATACTTGACTTTACACATCCCGACGAGTTGGACCCCGAGTCGACTTTCCTGGCCCATATTCATCCTGATGACAGGGAGCTTTATATCCGCAACAGGGACCTATCTGAAAAAGAAGGCATACCTACAGATTGTGTGCTTCGCATATTTGACAAAGCGGGCCAATTGCATTATTTCCACAGGATAGCCGAGTTAGAATATATTGACGGCAAACCTTTTAGGGTAAGCGGTTCGATACAGGATATAACGGAGATAAAAACGCTTGAAGAGGAAAAAAATCACTACCTGCTAAAACTGGAAGATAATATACATGCATTAAAGACGGCCGGCGATGAAAACAATAAACTGGCGGAAATAATTAATAAAATAAGCAACCTGGTTTTATTAACCGATCAAAACAAAGACGTTATTTGGTCAAATCGTGCATTTACCGAGTTTACAGGATACACATTACGCGAAATGAAAGGTAAGAAACCTGGCAGCTTTTTGGCCGGGCCGAATCCAGATCATTCAATTGTTAAACTGGTGGAAGACAAGGTTGCTAATCGCGAAGCTTTTTCTATGGAACTGCCCTTATATATAAAAAACCAGACAAGGCTTTGGGTAAATGCAGATTTTACACCTTTATTTGATGCCGACCAGCAGTTCACAGGGTACATAACCATTTACTCTGACATATCTGCAATAAAGGAGAAAGAAGCGGGGCTGGTAAAGCAAAATGAGTTACTGCGCGAAATTGCATGGACCGGATCGCACGAAGTAAGGAAGCCGCTTGCAACACTTATGGGGCTTATTACGTTACTTAAAACAACCCATAATGAACAAGAAAGGCAGCAGCTTTTTAATTATATTGACATATCAACGGCAGAGCTGGACAGTATGTTACATAAAATCAATGTCCGAATAAATGAAGGGACTATCTAAGTCGGGCTTAATGATTGTAATTCCGGTGAAATATTAAAAAGCTGGCTCGCTCCTCTTTGTGAAAAGGTATATCCCAGTTGCCCTGGTAGCTCATTTTTGCCGGCAGCAGTTCGCCGTTGTATGGTACCAATTCAATATTCATCTTCACATCAAAATCGAAGAACAGGTTGCTGTATTTCATATCCACGTAGCGCCCAAGGATCTTAAAATCCCGCATATCAAAAATGGTGGTGAGTTCTCGTATCATTACATCGCCATCGGCAATGCTGGGCTTTTTAATTACCTTAAAACGATAAACAGGGATGGTATCTAAATACTTACCCCGCGCAAATTCATAGCTGTAAAATTGCCGCATATCACGGCTAAATATCTCCGTCTTGCTGCTCAGAAATGGCAGTCCCGAAACCCTGCGTCCCGGTGTGAATATCAGTGTCTTTGCCTTGGCTTTGTATGATCCGTTCTTGCCGCCCTCAGTTAGCGGGTCGGCAGTAGAGAACTCAGATTTATAGGCGTTGTCAAATATATAATCAAATAACTCAACTGTATACAATTCGTATTTACCGTTCTTTTTATAGATCTTTCCATTATCCTGTTTAAGTAGATATTCTGTCTTAGGTTTGCCATTTACCATAGTATGTCTGATCCGGCGATGGATCTCCCCATCAATTTTATTACTCTTATCGTAAGTGTAAATATTATTCTCGGCAGTAAAGCCGTAGCGTTTCATGTTGCGGAAAGCTTTGTAAAACCCTGTGTCGGCTAATATGGCATCAATAAAATCCTGCGCGTTTAAACGATGTGAACGGATATTAATCGGCGAATCGATCACCACGGTAAGGATAGTATCAGGATTAAATCGGTGCTGCTGCGCCTTTAAGCTAAAAGCAGAAAGCAAAAGGCAAAAAGCCAGTAAGATGTTCTTCATTATATTATTAAATCTATGGTCTATGGCTATCGACCACGGACTAACTAATTAATTGCCTAATTGTTTAACAGCCAGATAAGCCATCAAACCTACACTCTGCTCTAAAGCCGTTTCTTCGATATCAAAAGTTGGTGTGTGTACTGCCGAGTTAATACCACGGCTTTCGTTACGGGTGCCCATACGGTAAAAACAAGAATCAGCTACTTGCGAGTAGTAAGCAAAGTCTTCTGCAGCCATCCAAATATCCAGGTCAAGCACGTTTTCTGCACCTAAATAGTCTACAGCATGTGCGCGGGTCGCTTCTGTTAGTTTTGGTTCATTGATCAGGAACGGATAACCTTTCATGATATTAAACTCGCAACTGCCGCCCATGCTTTCGGCAATACCTTCGGCCATTTTTTTCATTTTGATATGGGCCTCGGCGCGCCATTCTTCGTTAAGGGCACGAAATGTTCCTTCCAGCTTAACCTCGTTAGGGATAACGTTGGTTGCGCCATTAGCGATAACCTTGCCAAATGACAATACAGTTGGGTTTGTTGGTGCCGCTACCCGGCTTACGATCTGTTGTAAAGCAATTAATATATGAGCGGTAATAATTACCGGGTCGATATTGTTATGGGGCTGTGCGCCGTGGCCGCCTTTACCTCGTACAGTGACATATAACTCATCAGTTGATGCCATGTACTGACCTGAGCGGAAACCAAATTTACCCGCATCAATAAACGGCATTACGTGCTGGCCCAAAACGGCTGCAGGTTTTGGATTTTCTAATACGCCTTCCTTTATCATTAAACTGGCACCACCTGGTAAACGTTCTTCGGCAGGTTGAAATATCAGCTTGACTGTTCCCCCGAATTCATCTTTCAGCTCGGTTAAGATCTTAGCAGTACCTAATAGTGATGATGTATGTACGTCATGTCCGCAGGCGTGCATTACACCCGCGTTTTGCGATTTGTAGGGCACTTCGTTAGCTTCTGTTATCGGCAGGGCATCCATATCGGCACGCAGGGCTACAACTTTGTCAGACGGCTTAGCGCCTTTTATAAGGGCCACCAAACCGTTATCAGCCATGCGCTCCCAGCCGATACCCAGTTCATCAAGTTTTTTTGCGACAAAAGCCGATGTTTCCACTTCTTCAAATGAAAGCTCGGGATGGCTATGGATATGGCGGCGGTTAGCCACCACTTCATCAAAAATACCTTTTGAAAGTTTTTGTATCTGCTGTTTAATCATTTCCTGTACCTGGTTTTGGGGGATTAATTTTTCCCTCTATAATAAAAAGGCTGGTAAACCTGCCCCTTAGTTCCTGCATTAGTCTCTCGGCCTCAAGGCGTAACCTAAAATCGCCTACCCGTACCTTATAATTTGGCTCGGTATAAGTAATATAAGGGCGTGTTCCCGGATGTTCATTCACAAACCGTGTCTGCGCATCATATGCCTCTTTACGACTCGACCCATTATAAATCTGTACCCGGTAGCCATAGCTTGATGTCGAATAAATTGCCGACGCTGTTGCCGTACCGCCTGACACTTTTAAGCCCGCGCGCCGCGCTGCTAAAGTATCTATGCGTGCATCTTTTATAACCTCAACCGTGCCGCGGGTTTGCGCCTGTGCCGTTGCCGGTATAAAAATAGCTATAAAAAAAATGCACCCGGCTATATTGCTAAAAATTGCTTTATACACGGATGCGTTTTTCATTTTTTCTTTTTAAAGCCCTCCCCCTCGGGGAGGGTTGGGTGGGGTCTACGCCTGGCCTATGCCATGGCAGCTTTTATATTTTTTACCGCTACCGCAAGGGCAAGGGTCATTTCTGCCTATTTTTTGCTCAACGCGTACAGGCATTTGTTTCTGCTGTTCGCGGGTGTCGCCAAAATCAGGTAAGCCTGTGCCACCATCGCCAACCAGTTCAGGTTTTGAGGTGCGCATTTTTTTCATGTCTGTTTTTGGCTGAGGGCGAGCCTCTTGTACTTCATCCGGTGCTTGTTGTTGTGCAATACCACCTCTGAATAAGAAACTCACAATCTCTTTATTAACCGTAGCCAGCATAGAGCGGAACAAGTTAAACGCCTCAAACTTATAAACCAATAACGGGTCCTTTTGTTCGTACACCGCGTTTTGTACAGACTGTTTTAACTCATCCATTTCGCGTAAGTGCTCTTTCCAGGCATCGTCTATCAAGGCAAGGGTTACGTTTTTCTCGAACGATTTAACAACCTCTACCCCATTGTTCTCAACCGATTTTTTAAGCGGAACAGCAACCTGGATTGCATGTACACCATCTGTAAACGGCACTACAATGTTTTCGATAATATTACCACGGGTATTGTATACATCTTTTAAAACAGGAGCTGCCTGGGCTGCAATACCTTCTGATTTACGTTTGTAAAAGTCCGTGACATCAGCAAACGTGCGGTCAGTCAAATTATTAAGCGTTGTGGCTGCAAATTCGTCCTGGCTTATCTCTATATCAACAGAGAACAAACGGATAACCTCTAAACGGAAACCTTCGTAATTGTTTTGTTCTTTGTATTCGGTAACAACATCTTCAACCACATCAAAAATGGTGTTGTTCAAATCAACGTCTAAACGTTCGCCAAACAGCGCGTTTTTACGTTTGGTATAAACAACAGTACGCTGCGAGTTCATTACGTCATCATACTCCAATAAACGTTTACGTGTACCAAAGTTATTTTCTTCAACTTTCTTCTGCGCACGCTCTATCGAGTTAGAGATCATTGAGTGCTGAATAACTTCGCCCTCTTCAATACCCATACGCACCATTAGGTTTGAGATCCTTTCTGAGCCGAATAAACGCATCAGGTTATCCTCTAACGATACAAAGAACTGCGAAGTACCCGGATCGCCCTGGCGGCCTGCACGGCCACGCAATTGCCTATCCACGCGACGCGACTCATGGCGCTCTGTACCTACAATGGCCAAACCGCCTGCCTCTTTAACGCCCGGGCCTAATTTTATATCCGTACCACGGCCGGCCATGTTGGTAGCAATGGTTACGGTACCTGTTATACCAGCTTCCGCCACTACATCGGCTTCTTTCTGGTGCATTTTGGCGTTCAATACGTTGTGTTTAATACCGCGTAGTTTCAGCATCCGGCTTAATAGCTCAGAGATCTCAACCGATGTTGTACCTACCAGTACCGGGCGGCCCAATTGGGTTAGTTTTACGATCTCGTCGGCAACGGCATTGTATTTCTCTCTAACTGTACGGTAAACCAAATCCTCCATGTCCTTACGGCTGGCAGGGGTGTTGGTTGGTATTTCTACCACGTCAAGTTTATAGATTTCCCAGAACTCGCCTGCTTCTGTAACTGCAGTACCCGTCATACCGCAAAGCTTGTGGTACATACGGAAGTAGTTTTGCAGGGTGATGGTGGCAAAAGTTTGTGAGGCATCTTCAACTTTCACATTCTCTTTTGCCTCGATAGCCTGATGCAATCCGTCAGAATAGCGACGGCCATCCAACACACGGCCGGTTTGCTCGTCAACAATTTTTACTTTGCCTTCGTCAACAATGTACTCGGTATCTTTTTCAAATAAAGTATAAGCCTTCAGTAACTGGTTAACCGAATGGATGCGCTCTGATTTAATAGAGAAATCGCGCATCAGCTCATCTTTTCTGGCGATCTTTTCTTCTATCGGCAAGTCGGATTTTTCGATGTTTGCTATCTCGGTACCCACATCAGGCATCACGAAGAAGTGAGGATCCTCGCCTGACGCGGTGATCAGCTCGATACCTTTTTCAGCCAGTTCAACCGAGTTTTGTTTTTCGTCGATAGTAAAGAAAAGCTCCGCATCAACTTTATGCATTTCCTTATTTTGGTCCTGCATGTAATAGTTTTCTGATTTTAACAGGGTTTGCCTGTTGCCGCCTTCACTTAAATATTTTATCAGCGCTTTGCTCTTTGGCAAACCGCGGTAAGCACGCATTAATGCTAAACCGCCTTCTTCAGGACCGGTTTTGCCTTCGGCGATAGCTTTTTTTGCTTCGTTTAAAACACCGTTAATGTATGCTTTTTGTGCATTAACCAATCGCTCAATGCGTGGTTTTAAGTCATAAAACTCATGCTCATCACCACGAGGAATCGGGCCTGATATGATCAAAGGCGTACGGGCATCATCAATTAAAACCGAATCGACCTCATCAACCATGGCATAATGCAATTTGCGTTGCACCAGTTCTTCAGGGCTACGTGTCATATTGTCACGCAGGTAGTCAAAACCAAACTCGTTGTTGGTACCAAAAGTAATATCAGCTAAATAAGCAGCGCGGCGCTCTTCGCCATTTGGCTCGTGCTTATCAATACAATCAACAGATAAACCGTGGAACTCATACAACGGGCCCATCCACTCAGAGTCACGACGTGCCAGGTAGTCATTCACGGTTACAATATGTACGCCCTGGCCGGCAAGTGCGTTTAAGTATGCAGGCAGCGTGGCTACCAGTGTTTTACCCTCACCCGTTGCCATCTCAGAGATCTTGCCCTGGTGCAATACGATACCGCCTATCAGCTGTACATCGTAGTGTACCATGTTCCAGGTAACTTCGTTATCGGCAGCAAGCCATTTGTTATGGTGAATGGCCTTGTCGCCTTTTATAATAACGTTTGCTTTTTTAGCAGCAAGGTTGCGGTCAAACTCGGTAGCAGTAACCTCTATGGTAGGGTTATTGGTGAACCTGCGGGCAGTTTCTTTTACTACCGCGAAAGCCTGCGGAAGGATATCTAATAAGATAACTTCCAGCTCTTTATCTCTGTCTTTTTGTAGTTTATCTAATTGCGTATATAGCTCAACCTTTTCCTGCATATCCATATCCGGATTGCCTTCGGTCTCTGCTTTTATCGACGCTATTTCTTCGTCAATTTTTGCTAATCCTGTTTTTATGGTTTCCTTAAAATCTAAGGTTCTGGCTCTTAGCTCGTCGTTAGTCAATTGGTCAAGCTTGGCAAATTCTGCCTTTACTTTTTCAACCAGAGGCAATATAGCCTTAACGTCCCGTTCTGATTTGCTTCCGAAAAGCTTACTTATGAAATTTAACATATTTAGTTTGATATAACGGCATCAACTCAATAATTACGCCATTGTAATTTTAGAGTCATTATGACAGTAAAGATAGAATTTTATGTGCAAATATGCAGATGTGCGAATGTGCAAATGCTGTTAAAAATCGTCAATCTAACCAACCAAATACCTGATTTCGACTTATCATCCTAATAATCTGCACATTTACATATTTGCACATCTGCACATCAAAAAATTCTATCTTTGCCCACTATGAATATCCTGATCCTCGGTTCAGGCGGAAGGGAAAGTGCCTTCGCCTGGAAATTAGCGCAAAGCCCAAAATGCAGCCAGCTTTTTATTGCCCCCGGCAATGCCGGCACTGGCCAATATGGCACCAATGTAAATATTGGGGTTAATGATTTTGAAGGCATAAAGCAATGCGTGCTAAGTAACGGCATTAACCTTGTACTGGTTGGCCCAGAAGAGCCATTGGTTAGGGGTGTTCATGATTTTTTTCTGGCGGATGAGCAATTGAGAGGCGTACCGGTTATCGGTCCGCAGGCCGAGGGAGCGCAGCTGGAGGGCAGCAAGGATTTCTCTAAACAATTTATGTCCCGCCATAACATCCCGGCGGCGGCATCGCAAACTTTTAGTGCAGATACTTTGCAGGAAGGTTTAGCTTACCTGCCAACCATCGGCTTACCTATAGTTTTAAAAGCGGACGGACTTGCGGCGGGTAAAGGCGTATTGATCTGCCCGTCATTAGATGAAGCACAACAGGAACTAAAAGAAATGCTTACCGAGGCTAAATTTGGTGCAGCCAGCGCCAAAGTGGTTATCGAGCAGTTTTTACAAGGCATAGAGCTATCGGTATTTGTATTGACCGATGGCGACAACTATAAGGTCTTACCATCGGCCAAAGATTATAAACGCATTGGCGAGGGCGATACCGGCTTAAATACCGGTGGCATGGGCTCTGTATCACCGGTGCCTTTTGCTGATGCTGCGTTTATTAAAAAGGTGGAAGACCGGATCATCATCCCAACTGTTCAAGGTTTGAAAAGCGAAGGCATTCCTTACAAAGGTTTTATCTTCATAGGCCTGATGAATGTCGGCGGCGACCCATACATGATCGAGTACAACTGCCGCATGGGCGACCCTGAAACTGAAAGTGTATTACCCCGCATAGAAGCCGACCTGGTTGACCTGTTGTTAGGCGTTGCCAACGGCAACTTAAACGAAGTTGACTTTGCCGTATCTAATAAAGTTGCCGCGACTGTAGTTTGCGTTGCAGGCGGCTATCCGGGTGAATATTTGAAAAACAGAGTTATCACCGGTATGGAGAATGTCCGCGGATCGCATGTGTTTCAGGCGGGTACAACACAAAGTGGTGAGGATGTTTTAGCAACCGGCGGCCGTGTATTGGCCATTACCTCGTTGCAGGATACTATGTTTGATGCACTGCAACAAGCCACAGCTGATGCAAGCCGGATCTATTATGATGGCTGTTATTTCAGGAAAGATATTGGGTTTGATTTGATATAGTCACCCCCTCCCCGAGGGAAGGGCTTTGAAAAGCATATTAAAACAAGAAAGGCTTACCAAATTGGTAAGCCTTTTTAATTATATGCTATTCAGCTCCCCCTTTAGGGGGGCTGGGGGGGGGGGTTATCCTGCTAACGCTGCTGCACCACTTACAATCTCGGTAAGTTCGGTAGTGATGGCTGCCTGGCGCGCCTGGTTGTATGAAAGTTTTAGGGCTTTCAACAAGTCGCCTGCGTTTTCTGTCGCCTTATCCATGGCTGTCATACGTGCGCCGTGCTCTGATGCTACCGAATCTAAAACAGCACGATACAATTGGATCTTGATGTTTTTAGGGATCAACTGGGCAATAATCTCTTCTTGCGAAGGCTCAAGGATGTAATCAACCTGACTTGTAGTAGTTTTAGTATCCTTTAATACAGTTTCTTTTGAAACAACTTCTTTCTTTTCTTCAGTTTTTGGCACCGGCAATAATTGCTCGGTGATTAAAAACTGCATGGCAGCGTTTTTAAAGTGGTTGTACACAATCTCAACACGGTCATACTGTCCCTTTAAAAAGCCTTCCATAATGCTTTCGGTAATCAAAGACGCATTAGCAAAGTTTAAGTTGTTATACAACTCGGTATTGTTGCCAATAACGGTGTATTTACGGCGCTCATAAAACTCCTGCGATTTTTTACCAATTGCAATGATAGAAACATTACCTGCTCTTAACTGTTCGCTGTATTTCTCGGCGATCAGGTTATTAGCTGTTTTAATAACGTTAGCATTAAAAGCACCGGCCAACCCACGGTTTGATGATACTACTACCACCAATACACGTACCGGCTCGCGCTGCTGTAAAAAAGGTGATGAACCATCCTCTAAACTTGATGACAAGTTTGATAATAATTCCTTCAGCTTATTTGCATAAGGGCGTAATTGTACAATAGCGTTAGTAGCACGTTTCAGCTTAGCCGCCGAAACCATTTTCATAGCTTTGGTGATCTGCTGTGTTGACGATACCGACGATATCCTGTTTCTTACTTCTTTTAAATTAGCCATTTATCGGATGTGCAAATTTGCATATGTGCAGATGTGCAAATTAATTTGCTTTATTATAATCAAATGCGCGGTTATACAGGTCATCTGCACATCTGCATATCCGCACATTTGCATATTAATTATAGTTCGCTGCCAGTTCTTTAGCTACTGTTTCCAGTACGCCTGTTATTTGGTCATCAAGTTTACCTGCTTTTAATGCAGCAAGTACTTCAGGGTGACGTTGCTCTAACTGGGTAGTATATTCGCTTTCAAACTCGCGGATCTTGTTTACAGGTACGCTACGCATTAAGTTTTTAGTACCTAAGTAAATAATAGCAACTTGTTTTTCAACAGATACCGGTGAGTATTGGCCTTGTTTAAGGATCTCTACGTTACGTGAACCTTTATCTAATACAGTTTTTGTAGAAGCATCTAAGTCTGATCCAAATTTAGAGAAAGCCTCAAGCTCGCGGTATTGAGCCTGGTCAAGTTTTAAAGTACCTGCTACTTTCTTCATTGATTTGATCTGCGCGTTACCACCTACACGTGATACCGAAATACCTACGTTAATAGCCGGACGAACACCTGCGTTAAACAAGTTAGACTCAAGGAAGATCTGGCCATCTGTAATCGAAATTACGTTGGTTGGGATGTATGCTGATACGTCACCTGCCTGTGTTTCGATGATAGGCAATGCGGTTAATGAACCACCACCTTTAACGATGTGACGGATAGACTCAGGCAGATCATTCATCGCTTGCGCGATTGAATCGTTGGCGTTGATCTTAGCGGCACGCTCTAATAAACGGCTGTGCAGGTAAAACACGTCACCAGGATAAGCCTCACGGCCCGGTGGACGACGTAATAATAATGACACCTCACGGTAAGCTACTGCTTGTTTTGACAAATCATCATAAACAATTAAAGCCGGTCTTCCGGTATCACGGAAGTACTCGCCGATAGCTGCACCTGCAAACGGAGCAAAGAACTGCATGGTTGCAGAGTCAGAAGCATTTGCAGCAACGATGATTGAATAAGGCATTGCACCTTTTTCTTCTAACGCGCGAACGATGTTTGCAACGGTTGAAGCTTTTTGGCCGCAAGCTACATATATACAGATAACCGGTTTGCCGGCATCATAAAATTCTTTTTGATTGATGATGGTATCGATACACACGGCAGTTTTACCTGTCTGGCGGTCACCAATAACCAACTCACGCTGGCCACGGCCGATAGGGATCATCGCGTCGATAGCTT
>JAZKBY010000010.1:0-51541 GCA_040388395.1 Bacteroidota bacterium
ACAACCGTTCAACAGCTAACCTTTCAGGTAACATTAACGATTACACCGTAAACTATAGCCAGTCATCAACCATTAACAAAACAGACTTAGTAGCTGCCAACGTAACCGAGAAAAACACCACTAAAGAAGCCGCCCGCCTTGCCGAAGAAAAAATGGCAAGCTTGTAAACTGCAACCACTTGAAAAAGTTCACTATATATGTTAAAAAAAATGGGAATCAGACGGTTCCCATTTTTTTTGTAACTTCAAGTCAATATTTGTCGTCTAATAAAAACAGCACATTAATTATTAATGTTTACCAATAAAAAAACATCATGAAAAAGGCTTACTTAAATGCGTTAACTGTATTTGCGGGTATCTCATTACTGTTATTATCATCATGCAGGTTAAATTGCGTGAAAGGTTCGGGCAATGAAGTTACTGAAAATCGAAAAGTGACTGACTTTACCAAACTGGATATTTCAGGATCTTACAAAGTTATCTTAAAGCAGGATAGCTCATTAAGTGTAGCAATAACCGGCGATGACAATCTGCTTAAAATAATTAAGACCGAAGTAAGCGGCGATAAACTAAAAATATCAACCGATAAGAAAAATATCTGTAGCGACCATGATATTGTTATTACCATTGGCGTACATAATATAGAGGCAATTCACGCATCGGGTGCGATAGATATTAAGTCGGACGGGAAGATAGTTGCTAAAAATTTCGGCTTTGATCTGTCAGGCGCTACCAAAATAAATATGGATCTTGACGCGGCAGATGTTGTTACCGACGGTAGTGGCGTAACCGAAGTTACATTGAGGGGCCAGGCCAGCTCGCATAGGGTAGACCTTAGTGGCGGCGGCAAAATACACGCCTTTGATTTTATAGTAGGCAATTACGATATTGAAACATCGGGCGCCAGCGATTGCGATATAAATGTATTGCACGAGCTATCAGTAAACAGCAGCGGCGCGTCGGATATAAAATATAAAGGAAACCCGACCACTATCAATAACAAAAAAGCAGGCATTTCATCAATCACAAAAGTTAATTAAATAAATATAAAACCAGTGCCCCGGAAGCCAAAAAAAGCTTCCGGGCGTATTAAATTCCTATCACAATCATCATGAAAAAAGCGGGTAAATTTGTTGCTTATGTAGCGATAGCTATAGTAGTACTATTAATTGGCGTAGTTACCTACGTTACTCAAGCCCTACCCAACGTGGGCCCTCCGGAAGATATTAAAGTTGATATAACCCCACAGCGCATTGCACGCGGCAAATATATGGTACATAATGTTGTACAATGTGTTGATTGCCACTCTAAACGCGACTGGACAAAACTTGGCGGGCCAATTGATACCACGGCCCTTGGTGGTGGCGGCGAATTGTTTGACGCAGCAGGAGCGGGTTTTCCCGGCGAGGTTTATGTGCCAAATATTACTCCCTATAAATTAGCCGACTGGACCGATGGCGAATTGTTTAGAGCCATAACCACAGGCCAAAGAAAAAGCGGAGACGCGATATTCCCGTTAATGCCGTGGCCATATTATTCAAAGCTTGACCGAGAGGATATATATGATATTATAGCTTATATCCGGTCGCTTAAACCTGTAAAAGCCGATTATCCAAAATCAAAACTTGATTTCCCGTTGAATATAATTGTGCATACTATGCCCAAAAAAGCCGAACTGGGAACCAGGCCCGATCCTGCGGACACCCTGAAATTTGGCGCATACCTGGTGCAGGGAAGTGCTTGTATGGAATGCCATTCGCAGGATGATAAAGGTACTTTGTTGCCAGGGCTTGAGTTTGCAGGCGGCCGTGCGTTTAAAATAAATGGCGGTACCGTAAAATCGGCAAATATTACCCCCGACCAGGCAACTGGCATAGGTAACTGGACAAAAGAAATGTTTATAGCTAAGTTTAAATCGTTTAAAGATCGTAGATCGGCCGTATCGGTTAAGCCCGGTGATTTTCAAACTATTATGCCATGGTATGGATACGGAGGCATGAGCGAAAATGAATTGGGAGCCATATATACCTACCTTAAAACCTTAAAACCGGTTAATAATGCGGTAGTAAAGTTTGCATCTAATTAATATATTAGCTGCAAACTTTATCACCTATATGAAAAAACTTATACCGGCCTTAATATGCCTTGCCCTGTTTGCAGCTTGTAAAAAAGATAACCAGATCAATGCGGCATCCCTGGTAGGAAAATGGAACTTAAATAAACTTGAGGTTAAGTATTATGCTGGTACAGATGTTATACTGGATAGCGTATCAAATAGTGTTGCTAACGAAGGTAAGTATTTCCAGTTTAATAAGGACGGTACCGGTGTAACCAACATTAGTCAGAAGATTTCTTATTCTGGTTACCTTTTCACACTTGGGGGGGCTTTTACTTATGAATTGTCAAATCCAACTTTAACACTTAAATATAATTCTGCAACACCAGTAACATCTATAATGACTATTGAAAAAGCAGATGGCAGTGAATTAATATTGAAATCAGACCAAACTAATAATTACCTCGGCGGTGTGACTGAGCACAGTGTAACACTGCGATATTTTTCAAGATAATAAAAAGGCGGCCAATATTTTGGCCGCCTTTTTGTTTAACAACTATTTAAACAACTTAAATTCCTCAATCTGGAAAGCACCCTGGAATGTGCTTATAATGCGCCACCGGTAATATGCGAAAGGTTGCGGATTAGCTATTGGATAATAAAATAACCTGTTATAACGGGTATCGGTTTGCCCTATTGATTTAAGGTAATCGGCAAAACCAATAGTAAGCGTTTGGTGATCAAGAACGGTCCAGGTTGTGTTGTCATTTGATCCTTCTACGTACCATTCCTTAGGGTCGCGTTCACTTTCAGAGTCGTTGCCATTTTGTATTGCGTACAGTTTTACAGCTATAGGCGAAGCAAATTGCAGTGTAGCAATTTCAGGCACTTCAAACTCTTTATAGTATCCAAACTTGGTAGCAGGGTTACCGTCGATTAATTTAAGCGAGCCTTCATTAGGACCCTGATCAAGGTTTTCGTTAGTTGATGTGAAGCCTATATTTGACAATGTAATATCAGTTGCTATACCTTCGGTTGTAACGCTTTTACCTACGGTTACAACGCTTCCTTTATCGGTAGTGACTTTTAAAGTAAAGTTATTAAAGCTGCCCAATGCAAAAGATTGAACAGGAGTTAACTCCGTACTGGTAGTGGTAGTAGTTACACTGGTAACCGGATCAACTGCATTAAAGGTCCATAAAACAGATTTTACCTTAGCCCTAACCTTAGCGCTAAATTTAAGCTGGTTTGGTTCGCCGGTTTTTTGCGCGTTAAGTTGTACCACGCTATCGGGCACTATAGTTATGTCAATGTACTTATGCGATATGTCGCCTGTTTTAGAAACTGTTCTCAAATCTACCGTGTACTTACCAGGTTCAAGGTAAGTATGGGTTGGGTCCTCATCTGTTTTTAACGTGTCATCGCCAAATCGCCATTCCTCAATAGTATAATCTTTGGCCAGGCTGGTAAACTTAAAGGTAAAGGCATCCTCAGCGTCGGGTGTGATTGTATAATCAGATATTGGGTTTATGGGTATGGGGTCAACTTCAACAGGTACTTGGTTTTTTGCGCAGGAAGCCAGGGCCGCCACGCAAAAAAACATTGCTATTGGTTTTAATAGATTTTTCATAGGTAATGATGTTTTGTTTTTCATAAGTAGTAGGTGTTTATTGTATTTACATTTATTTATATGTGGTAGATGCTTGAGGTAAATTATTTAACTATAGGATATGACCTCATACACAGCGATATGAGTTATTGCCTTTAACGATAGCTCTAATAATTAAGGGTGTGCTTATATTGTATGCAGCCGTAACTGGGGTAATGTTACGGTATATATTATCTGCATTAGTTTGTTAACCAGACTAAACTACAATGAAATATGCGGGTTGTTTTAATCAAAGGTTAATTGTAATGCAAATATTACCAATAAGTCAGCAGCCTGCTATACAGCATCTGCTAATTAAAAATAAATTCGTATTTTTGCGCCTCTAAATTTATGGCCCACAATACTGTTAAGCTGTAAATGCCAGTACTTAATATTAAACACAGAAGTTAAAAGATGAATATTACCCAGGAAAAAATTGATAACCTGAATGCAGTTGTAAAAATTAATATCGACCCTGCTGACTACCAGGCACGTGTTGATAAGGCAATTAAAGACCACGCTAAGAAAGCAAACATGCCGGGCTTCCGCAAAGGAATGGTTCCGCCATCGCACATAAAAAAAATGTATGGTAAAAGTATTTTGGTTGATGAGGTGAACAACCTTTTATCAGATACCTTGAACAATTACATAGCCGAGCAAAAATTAGAAGTGTTGGGTCAGCCGTTACCAAAACTGGATAATAACAAAGAATATAACTGGGATTATACCGACAATTTTGAGTTTAACTACGATTTGGGTTTAGCACCTGAGTTTATTTTAGACTTTTCATCAAAAGATAAATTGACACAATATGTGATCAAAATTGATGAGACAACTTTAGCCGAGCGTGTTAAAAATATCCGCAGAAGCTATGGCAAAATGACAAATCCTGACGTATCGGCAGAGGACGATGTGCTTTATGCGCAATTAACGCAGCTTTCGCCGGATGGTTCTGTTTTTGATGATGGAATAAGCAATACAACATCAGTACGTTTAGAGCAGGTAGCAGATGCGAAAATCAAAAAATCGCTTATCGGTTTAAAAAAGGATGATGAAGTAACGCTGGATATCCAGAAAGCTTATAATAACGACGCGCCAAAAATTGCTGCCATATTAGGCATTGAAGAAGGTGAAGCAGCTGATTTAAAATCGAACTTTAAGTTAACTGTAAAAAATGTTAATCGTTTAGAAGAAAGCGACCTGAACCAGGAGTTCTTTGATAAATTATTTGGTGAAGGTGTAGTAACCGACGAAGCAGGCTTCAAGGCTAAAATAACAGAGGAGTTAGAAAGCATGATGCAACAGGATGCCGATCGTAAATTGCAGAACGATATTTATAACTACAGTATAGATAAAGTTCAATTTAATTTGCCCGACGAGTTCTTGAAACGCTGGTTACGTGCTACCAATGAAAAACTAACCGAAGACGAATTACAAGGTGGTTATAAAGATTTTGCTCAAAACCTTAAATGGACATTAATTGAGAACAAGATCATTAAAGATAACAGCATTGAAATTAAATACGAGGAAGTTTTCGCGGCAGCAAAACAAAGTTTAGATCAGCAATTCCGTATGTACAGCCCGCAGCCAATAGGCGAAGAGCAGTTATCACAATACGCTGTACAATACCTTCAAAACAAAGAGAATGCTAATAAAGTATTTGACGAAGTAAAGGCCCTTAAAACATTAGATTATATTAAGAGCGTTGTTACTTTAGACAAAAAGGATATTTTTTATAACGACTTTAAAGAGTTAGTGAAATAAGGAAATCCTTAAATATATTTAAAAAAGCATCCACTTAATAATGGGTGCTTTTTTTTTGACCTCACCCAACCCTCTCCTTTGGGGAGATTTAAAGGGGTGATATTTTTACTTTAATAAAACTTTATCATTAAAATAATATTCAACTAAAAACTATATTTATCGCGGGTAATGACCCGTGTCACAAAGATTAAAAACAAATACACATGAACAGTACACCAGATAGAAACGAATTTAGAAAATACGCTGTTAAACATCATCGGATTGGCGGCATGCATGTAGATAAATTTATGGCCGGCGTTGACCGCGCAAACCTGCCAGGCGGAATGGCGCCAATGGGTTATACACCTTATATTATTGAGGAGCGCCAGTTAAATATCTCTCAATTAGACGTGTTCTCGCGTTTAATGATGGACCGTATTATTTTCCTGGGCGATCCTATATATGATCAAAATGCCAATGTTATACAGGCGCAGTTATTGTTCCTGCAATCTGCAGATGCAAAACGCGATATCCAGTTATATATTAACTCGCCGGGTGGCTCAGTATATGCAGGTTTGGGTATTTATGATACCATGCAGCTGATATCAAATGATGTAGCAACTATTTGTACAGGTATGGCAGCGTCAATGGGTGCAGTATTACTTTGTGCAGGTGCCGAAGGTAAACGTGCGGCGTTGCCACACTCACGTGTGATGATCCACCAACCATCAGGCGGTGCTCAGGGCCAGCAATCAGATATCGAGATCTCATACCACGAGATCACTAAACTAAAAAAAGAACTATACCAGATCATTGCTGATCATAGCGGCGCATCATACGAAAAAGTTCACGATGCATCTGACCGTGACTATTGGATGATAGCCGAAGAAGCAAAAGAGTTTGGTATGATTGACGAAATATTAAAAGGTAATAAAACAAAATCAAAATAATTTGATTAGTAAGTTATTAGTTGACTAAGTTGATTAGGTGGACCGTTGTTTTTTGCAATTGGATAACGCCCCACTTAATCAACCTGATCAACTACTCACTCAAAATTGGTTTATATCAACCAATTACGTAAATTTGTTAACAATTAATCACAATGAATAAAAATAGTAAAGAGATAAGGTGTTCATTTTGCGGCGCGGGCAAGCAAGATTCGCTGATGCTTATAGCGGGGCTGGATGCACACATTTGTGATAAATGCGTTAACCAGGCTAACGAAATATTGGCTGAGGAGTTAAAAGTGCGTAAGGTTAAAACTTCGCCAAGCTCGCCGGCAATATTAAAACCCGCTGAAATAAAAAGTCACCTTGATCAATACGTTATTGGCCAGGACGATGCAAAAAAAATACTTGCCGTTGCTACTTATAACCACTACAAACGCTTAAACCAGCGTATTGATAAAGATGAGGTTGAGATTGAAAAATCAAACATCATTATGGTTGGCGAAACCGGTACAGGTAAAACCTTATTGGCCAAAACGCTTGCTAAAGTATTAAACGTTCCGTTTTGTATTTGCGATGCTACTGTATTAACAGAGGCCGGCTATGTAGGCGAGGATGTTGAAAGTATATTAACCCGCTTACTGCAATCTGCAGATTACGACGTAGCTACTGCCGAAAAAGGTATAGTTTACATTGATGAGGTTGATAAAATAGCACGTAAGAGCGATAACGCTTCTATAACCCGCGACGTTAGCGGCGAGGGTGTACAGCAAGCTTTATTAAAGATCTTAGAAGGTACAATGGTTAACGTACCACCACAAGGTGGCCGTAAACATCCTGATCAGAAAATGATCACCGTTAATACCAGCAATATCCTGTTTATATGCGGTGGTGCTTTTGATGGCATCGAAAAGAAAATTGCTAACCGCTTACGTACGCAGACTGTTGGTTACAAACTAAAAGGTAATGATGGCGAGGTTGATATGAAAAACCTTTACAAGTACATTACCCCGCAGGATTTGAAATCATTTGGTTTAATACCTGAGTTGATTGGCCGTTTGCCGGTGTTGACTTACCTTAATCCATTAGATAGGGAAGCATTGCACAATATATTAACCGAGCCAAAAAACTCGTTATTAAAACAATACAAAAAGCTGTTTGAATACGAAGGTGTAAAGCTTGATTTTGAAGACGACGTTTTAGAATTTATTGTTGATAAAGCAATGGAATTTAAATTAGGCGCACGTGGCTTACGTTCTATTTGTGAAGCGATAATGATAGACGCGATGTTTGAGTTCCCGTCTAAAAAGGATGTGAAGAAATTAAACATCACTTTGGATTACGCCCACGATAAATTTGAAAAATCTGACCTTAAAAAGTTAAAAGTGGCTTAACAACAACTACATAGCCGTAGGCTATATTTGTATAAATTAAACTGCAGCCCTGGTGTAACGCCGGGGTTTGCTGTATAAAATAAAATATTATGAATGAAGAATTAAATGTAAAGAAGGATGCAGAAAACCATCCAAAAGTAAAAGAGGTGACAAGCCCTATTAAACCGGGCTTAAAAACAAAAGAGGCAATTGTAGCCAACTGGCTGCCACGTTACACCGGCAGGCCGTTAGAAGAGTTTGGCGATTATATTATCCTGACTAATTTCTCAAAATATATCCAGCTGTTTTCTCAATGGAATAATGACGCGCCGATAATGGGTGTTGATAAACCCATGCAAAGCGTAACGGCCAATGGCATTACTATTATCAACTTTGGCATGGGTAGCTCGGTAGCGGCAACGGTGATGGACCTGCTTACAGCAATACACCCAAAGGCGGTTATATTTTTAGGCAAATGCGGCGGCTTAAAACGCAAAAACAATGTAGGCGATCTGATTTTACCCATAGCTGCCATTAGGGGCGAGGGTACATCAAACGATTACTTACCGCCGGAAGTGCCTGCATTGCCGTCATTTGCTTTGCAGAAAGCAATTTCAACCACCATTCGCGACTTCTCGTTAGATTACTGGACCGGTACCTGTTATACCACCAACCGTCGCGTTTGGGAGCATGATAAAAAGTTTAAAAGCTATTTGAAAGAGCTGCGTGCCATGGCCGTAGATATGGAGACCGCTACTATTTTTACCTGCGGGTTTGCCAACAAAATACCAACAGGAGCGTTGCTTTTAGTGTCCGATCAGCCAATGATCCCCGAAGGTGTTAAAACTACCGAAAGTGACTCCAATGTTACCGGGCAATATGTAGAAACACATTTAAAGGTGGGTATTGAATCTTTGAAACAGCTAATAAACGGCGGACTTACCGTGAAACACTTGCGTTTTTAATAATAGTTGATTGAGTTGAATAAGTTAGACTAAGTTGATTGGGTTAACTAAATTTGCAAAACAATTATTCATCCAATCAACAACTCACCACTCATCTATAATACCATGTGGCATAACAATATACTCGAAACCATTGGTAATACGCCCATGGTTAAATTAAATAAGGTTGTTAAGGATATTCCTGCGACTGTTTTAGCCAAAATAGAAACCACGAATCCCGGCAACTCTATAAAGGACCGTATGGCCCTTAAAATGATTGAGGATGCCGAGAAAAGCGGTAAACTTAAACCGGGCGGAACTATCATTGAAGGCACATCCGGCAATACCGGTATGGGCCTTGCCATAGCCGCGGTTATAAAAGGGTATAAATGCATCTTCACCAGTACAGATAAACAATCGAAAGAGAAATTTGATGCCTTACGTGCCTTTGGTGCCGAGGTAATTGTTTGCCCTACCAATGTTGATCCGGAGGACCCACGTTCTTATTATTCTGTTTCATCACGCTTAGAGCGTGAGGTGCCAAATTCATGGAAGCCTAACCAGTATGATAATCTGTCAAACTCGCAGGCGCATTATGAATCAACCGGCCCGGAGATCTGGGAGCAGACCGAGGGTAAGGTGACGCATCTGATTGCAGGTGTTGGCACAGGCGGGACGATATCAGGCATAGCTAAATATTTAAAAGAAAAAAATCCTGCAATACAGATCTTAGGTATTGATACGTACGGATCTGTGTTTAAAAAATATAAAGAAACCGGTATTCTGGATAAGGACGAGATCTATCCCTACATAACCGAAGGCATAGGCGAGGACTTTTTACCAGCCAATGTAGATTTTAACCTGATAGACCATTTTGAAAAGGTAACCGACATGGATGCCGCGCTAATGACCCGCGAAATAGCTCGTAAAGAAGGCATATTTGTAGGTAACTCAACCGGCTCGGCCATTGCAGGTTTACTGCAAATGAAAGATAAATTTAAAGAGGGTGATGTGGTTGTAGTTATCTTCCCGGATCACGGTACGCGTTACTTAGGTAAAATGTATAACGATGATTGGCTGCGCGATCGTGGTTTCCTGAAAGATGGCAAGCTAACTGCAAAAGATATCATCGGCAAAAAAGAAAGCCAGGAGATAGTAACCATCGACAGCGAAAAGTCGGTGTTGGAAGCTATCAACACCATCAAATCACTCAACATCTCACAGATCCCGGTTACGCAGGCGGGTATGGTGGTAGGTAAGATAACCGAGAGCGATATATTAAATGCGCTGTTAGAAAACCCATCACTAAAATCTCAGCCGGTAAAAACTATTGCTACCGCGCCGTTCCCATTTGTGGATGTAAATACATCAATAGATCGTATCTCGGCCATGATCAATAATGATAACATTGCGGTATTGGTTGAGCATGACGGGGTGATAGCTATTATTACGCAGTACGATATTATTAATGCGATATCCGGGTAATTTGAGGATGCGATAATTTGAAGATTTGAAAATGATGGTTAAATTCTCAAATCTTCAAATCACCTAATTTTCAAATCAATCACCATTTCTTAAATATCACAAACACAGCCAATACTATCAGCCCAAAGCCGACGGCATGGTTCCAGGCAAATTTTTCGGTTTTGAAGAATATTAAGGAAAAAAGCATAAAGATGGTAAGCGTTATAGCTTCCTGTATGGTTTTTAGCTGCACCAGGCTGTAAGGGCCGCCATCACCTTTAAAGCCTGCGCGGTTTGCCGGTACCTGGAAAACGTATTCAAAAAACGCCAACCCCCAGCTTATCAAAATGACTGATATTAGCCCCAGGTTTTTGCCCCAGTCGTAATCTTTAAACTTGAGGTGCCCGTACCAGGCAAAGGTCATAAACGTATTTGATATGATGAGGAAGATGATGGTCTTTAATCCGCGCATAGTGGGTAGTTAAACACAAATATAGATAGCTGTCATTGACATATTTTATTCTGACCTGGTTTGTGCCAATTTAGCTTTATAACGTCCAAAAAAAGCAGGTTTGGGATGAGTGAGCAATAGTATCGCTGTGCCTTTCTCGACTGCGTATGGATTGGTAATGCTGTCAACCTGTACGCAACTTTCAACCATGGGTGTAAAAACCTCGGTCGCATTCCAATACCTGGTTGAGTTAATAAAAATCACATACTGCGCGTCTATTTGATCAGGCGCCCACAGAGCAAAACTGCTGGCAAGGCATACAGGCTCGGGCAAATTGTATTGCTTACCAAAATGATGCAATGCGCCAGCTTGACCATAATTATCCGGATAAATTATAGTATGCTGCCGTTGCTCTGGTGTTAGAGCGTTATACTGGCGGGCTACTTTTGCTGCTAACTCTTCCCAGCCAAACATATCGGCATAATCCTGCGTAGTGGCGTGGTGTTTATGGTCCTCCCAAATGGTCATGAATTTAATGTATTTGGTATGGTTGTTTATATAATCAAATACAGCAAGCGTAGGCTTTAAAGGCAATACCGGCAATATCGCCGGGAACACCAATAAGTTAGGCGCGGTAAATAAAACTATCACAGCCACGCGTAAAACGCGGTTGGTTTTTATCCACCGTTCAAAGCCATAACCCCCGGCAGCAAAAAGCATTGGATAAGCGCCAAACAGGTAATAACTTTTGCCATTCATTTCCAGCAAAAAAATAAATATCAGCACATAAGCAAACGCAAGCGACTGATACTTACGCAACTTGAAAGAAAATATCAAAAAGAAAAATCCGGTTACCCAAACAAACAGGGCCATACCATGGGTCATTATTTGTTGTATTATAAAGTCGGTGGGCTTTACATAATCTAACTGCTGTTTTTGCAATTGCGACATGTGTGTAAAAACCGGCCAGTGATGGGTGAACTGCCAGATGAGATTGGGTAATATAACTGCAAATGCAACCGCTGCCGCGCCCCAGATGTGTTTACTTAGTAATAGCCTGCGTTGTTTACTGATAATTAGTCCCGCGATCAAAGCTCCCGCAAAAAACAACATGGTGTATTTGGTTAATACACCAAAGCCAACGGCTAAGCCAATAAAGTAAAGATATTTTACGGCGTGTGTATTAACAAAACGCAACAGCAGCCAAACCGTCAATACCCACCACATTTGATCGAACACCACCGGCTGAAACAAATAGCCACTTGCTGTAAATGCAGGCGAGAAGATCATTGCCAAACAAGCTAACGCGATGGCAAACTTTTTACCGCCTAATTCGACAGTGATTTTGCCGGTAAGCCATATAATTAAACCGCTGCAAATAGTGGGAAATATACGCGCCGCAAAAACCGAACTGCCAAAAAATACTTTGGTTAATTTAGCTAAAACAGCTATAAAAGGCGGTACTTCTTTATAACCCCAGTCCAAATGGTCGCCAAGTACCAAATGCAAAAGCTCATCGCGGTGAAAACCGAAATGGGATATGGCCAGCGCATTAAGGCCTACTTTTATAAGTACAAAAATCAGTATAAAGTTATTATAACTCGATTTCCGGTTTTTATAGGACATGTAGGTTTATAATGGGTTTTTATAAAGGTATAATTTTAAGGTGAAAGGTAAAAGGTAAAAGGTTTTTTATCACTATTCTATCTAAATTTACATGATATGAAATTGTACGTTAAAAACATGGTTTGTCGCAGATGCATAAGTGCGGTGCAAAAAGTGTTTGTTGATAATGGATATGAACTTACTGCTATTAGTTTGGGTGAAGTTGATATCATGCAAACGCCTAATAAAAAAGACGAAGTAAAAATAAAGGAAGAGCTTAAACGACTTGGATTTGAGATTATTGACGATAGAAAAAGCCGGATCATTGAAAAAATAAAGAATCTTATTGTCGATTTAATTCATCATTCGGAGGATCATTTACGCGTTAATGTATCTGATTATTTAACCAGCCAAATGAATTACGAGTATAATTATTTGAGCAACCTTTTTTCTGAAGTAGAGGGGAATACTATTGAAAAGTATTTTATCAGCCAAAAAATAGAAAAAGCAAAAGAGCTGCTTATATATGATGAACTTACGTTAAATGAAATAGCTTTTAAATTAGGTTATAGCAGTGCGGCCTATTTATCTACGCAGTTTAAAAAAGTAACGGGTTTAACACCTGGTTATTTTAAAACGATCAAATCAAACAAACGCAGTAATATAGAAGACCTGTAAATGTTATAACATTAGCCCAAAATATCGTAAAAAGTGCCATCATCTATTGCCGCACCTTTGTATGTAAATAATAAAAATTATGAAACATACTTATTTAGTTACCGGCATGACCTGCTCTGGCTGCCAGGCAAAAGTTCAGCAGTTGCTGTCAGATATTCCGTATGTAAAGCATGTTGATATCGATCTGCAAAAAGGCGAGGCTCTGATTGAAATGGACGAACATATTAGTATATATGTGTTCAAAAATGCGCTCGTAAAATATCCCAAATATCAAATTGAGGAAAAACCAAATAAAGCGTCCGCAATTTTAACAGACGATCCGGAACAGCTATCCTGGGCTGAAACCTATAAGCCTTTACTGGTAATATTTGGCTACATATTGGCAATAACCGGCATTGCTTCCTATACAGGGCGCGGTTTTGATTTTGGGTTAGCTATGCGCGTATTCATGGCGGGTTTTTTCCTGGTGTTCTCTTTTTTTAAAATGTTAAACTTACAAGGTTTTGCTGACAGTTATGTAATGTATGATGTGCTGGCAAAAAAGGTTAAAGCGTGGGCTTATATCTATGCTTTTATTGAATTAGGTTTAGGCTTAGCATACGCTATTAATATATTTCCGGTAATTACCAACAGTATAACCTTTTTGGTTATGGGCATAAGCATAATTGGGGTGTTACAAAGCGTGTTAAATAAGCGTAGTATACAATGTGCGTGTTTGGGTGCAGTTTTTAACTTGCCAATGAGCACAGTTACTATAATTGAAGATGGCCTGATGATTGCAATGAGTGGGACAACATTACTAATGCTACTATAATAAAAAAGGCTAAAGATCATGTTATCTTTAGCCTTTTTTATTATTTTGAGGATGATATTATATCCGCTTGATATCCGCCCCTAAGGCTATCAGCCTTTTGTCGATATGCTGGTAACCACGCTCAATTTGTTCGATATTGTAAATGGTTGATTTGCCTTGTGCAGATAGCGCGGCGATCAGTAATGAAACACCTGCACGGATATCCGGCGATGTCATTGATATGCCGCGTAATTGTACTTGTTTATCCAAACCGATAACGGTAGCACGGTGCGGATCGCAAAGGATGATCTGTGCACCCATATCCAGCAATTTATCCACGAAGAACAAACGGCTCTCAAACATTTTCTGGTGGATCAATACCGAACCTTTGGCTTGTATGGCTACAACTAAAACAATGCTTAACAAATCGGGAGTGAAGCCCGGCCATGGGGCGTCGGCAATGGTCATTATAGAGCCGTCAATAAAGGTTTCAATTTCGTAATGATCTTGTGCCGGGATGAAGATATCATCGCCCCTAAGCTCTAATTTAATGCCTAAACGCCGGAATACATCGGGTATCATACCCAACTCTGGATAATGCACATTTTTAATAGTGATCTCAGATCCGGTCATCGCAGCCAGGCCGATGAAAGAACCGATTTCTATCATATCCGGCAACATCCTATGCTCTGTGCCGCCTAATTTTGTAACGCCTTCAATAGTTAGCAAGTTTGAACCTATACCGCTTATTTTAGCACCCATGCGGTTAAGCATTTTACATAACTGCTGCAAGTATGGCTCACAGGCTGCGTTATATATAGTGGTAATACCTTTAGCTAACACAGCCGCCATTACAATGTTGGCTGTACCGGTTACCGATGCTTCGTCTAATAGTATATAGGTACCCTGCAGGTTTGATGCATCTACATTAAAGAAGCCATCCTCCGGATTGTAATTAAATTGTGCGCCAAGTTTTTCAAATCCCAGGAAGTGGGTATCTAAACGCCTGCGGCCAATTTTGTCGCCACCGGGTTTTGGGATAGATGCCTTGCCGAAACGAGCCAACAGCGGGCCTACTATCATGATAGATCCACGCAGGCCGCCACCTTTTGCCTTAAAAGCATCCGACTGGAAAAAGTCCTGGTCTATTTCTTTAGCTTCGAAGCTGTAGGTATCGTCGGCAAGTTTTTCAACTATAACGCCCATGTCGCCCAAAAGCTCAATAAGCTTGTTTACATCTTTAATATCAGGGATATTGCTGATAGTGATCTTTTCTTCGGTAAGCAAGACAGCCGATAAGATCTGTAATGCTTCGTTTTTTGCACCTTGAGGGGTAATTTCACCTTTAAGGCGCTTGCCTCCCTGTATTTCGAATGCGTTTACCATGGTTGATAGTTCGTGGTTAATGGTTCATAGTTAGTGGATATAGCTATATCAACAACTACGCAAAGATTATAAATAAATTTATGATTAGGATGAAGGGTGCACAATAAAACAATGGTCCGCAGATAAAGCTATTAAACCTCACCTGCGAACCATTAAATATTAATACTTTTTACCACCGCCGCCGCTGCCATTGTTACGGCTACGGTTGTTTTGGTTATTGTTATTGCGTGGATTATTGTTATTGCTGCGCCCACCTGCGCTGCCACCACCGCCACGGTTGTTTTGGTTGTTGGTACGTCCGCCACGGTTATTATTATTGTTTTGGTTGTTTGCCGGCGCACGATATTCAACCTTATTAAGGGCGATAGGTTCCTCGATCTTTAATTCGCCTTTTGACAGCGCAACAAGGTCGCTAAGTATGGTTTCATCACTCACCGAGTCTTTGTTCCATTGCACATAAGCCATTTTCATGAAATTAGCTATAGCCGCAACCATGTGCTTACGGCGCTCGGGCTCCTCAATACTTTTAGCTTTCTCTATCATCATTTCGATAGTTTTGCCATAGTGCTTGTAGCGGATGCGTTGGTTAGGGTATCTTAATGGCTCAGGCTTGATATGTATCGCGTCCTCAGTCGGTTTAGGGTAAGGCGAATCAACATCAATCTTAAACTCGGATATGATATGCAGGTGATCCCAAAGTTTATGCTTGAAATCGGCAACATCACGCAGGTGCGGGTTCAGGAAGCCCATAAGGTCTATAACCACTTGCGCATATTTGTTGCGTTCTTCTTTAGTGGGCAGCGCAACAATGTACTTAACCATGTTTTGTACGTTACGGCCGTATTCGCTCAGCAGCAATTTGCTACGGGTTGAATTATAATCAAAATTTGTAGGCGTGTTTTCTAATGCCATGTAATTGTTTGTTTTAAGAAAGTTTTAAGTTAGCCAGGCGACTTTTCCCAGGATAAACAGGGCACAGGCGGCTAAAATTGAAATGTCGTAATGACTTGTAGTACAGCAAATATACTGCATTTGTTTGAAGGTGCAAATTATTTTAACTTGTAGAGACGCAATATTTTGCGTCTCTTATACATATGTGCACCATCGAGACGCAAAATGTTGCGTCTCTACATTATTTCAGTATTTTCGCTTATGGCATTACAGGTTATCATCACTCATATAGATATTTATCGTTTCAGCATCCCAATGGAACCGTTCACCATTGCGACGGGCACAATGGATTATGCGCAAAATGTATTCATAAGAGTACATACCGATGCCGGGTTTTATGGCGTGGGCGAGTGCTCGGCCTTCCCGATGATCGTAGGCGAAACCCAGGATACCGGCCTGGTAGTAGCAAAGGACTTTGCCAAACTATGGAAAGGCAAGGACGCGCTGGATATTCCCGCACGCTTGCAACAATTACATGATGCCATCGCCGGCAACGGCACCATAAAAAGCGCATTTGACATGGCGCTTTATGATATCGCTGCTAAAAACGCCGGCCTGCCCCTTTACAAATTTTTAGGCGGACAAAAGCGTCTGGTTGAAAGCGACATTACTATAGGTATAGGCAGACCAGATACCATGGCGCAAAAGGCAATTGCTTTTAAAGAATCTGGGGCTAATATATTAAAGGTAAAACTGGGCAAGGATGCACTGGAGGATGTGGAGCGGATAAAGCAGATCCGCGAGTCTGTGGGCAGTGATATGAAGATTCGCATAGATGCCAACCAGGGCTGGAGCTTTGATGCTGCTGTATTTGCTTTGCAGGCTTTAGGTAAATACGATATCGAGTTTTGCGAACAACCAATGCGCACCTGGTATGATGATAAATTGCCCGAGTTGATGAAGCTATCACCGGTTAAAATTATGGCTGATGAGAGTGTGTATAATCACCACGACGCGCGTAAGCAGATAGAAAGTGGATCATGCCATTATGTTAACATAAAAATGGCTAAAGCCGGTGGGATATTTGAAGCGAAGCAGATCCATGATTTATGTGCCCAATATGGTATACCTTGCATGATGGGCGGGATGTTAGAAAGTCGTATTGCATTAAGCTCGAAATTGCATTTTGTTTATGCTCACCCAAATATGAAGTTTTACGATATGGATACCTGCATGCTGGGGCATTTGGTTGACCCCTGCGTTGGCGGAGTGACTTATGATGGCTATAAGCTTAATATTGATGACGCTCCGGGTATTGGAGCTGACGCCGATGAAGATTTCTTAAAAACTCGCGAACGCTTTACCATATAATATGCTCAAAAAATTACTCGGCCTGTTTAGTGTTCTGTTCCTAAACTATAGTTTGTTTGCCCAAACAAATATCTTGAAACCGCCGTCAGGTTTAATGGTTGATCTGGTTGCGGCCAGTAATTATCAATCAGTAAACGGTTATGCCATCCAACCATCGGCCGCTAATTTGTTAAATCCTGGTGTTCAATCTGTTTTAATAGGTAGTAAGCAACCGGCGTTCAGTTGGGAAATAAACAGCACCGCCGCCGGTACGGTGCAGGATGCTTACCAGATTTTGGTAGGTGATAATGAAAAGGCAATAAGTAGTGGTATAGGTAATGTATGGGATTCGGGAAAGATAACAAGTATCCAATCTGCTGCAGTACTGTTTAAAGGCGCTGATTTAAAACCCAATACCACTTATTATTGGACGGTTAGAATTTGGACTACCAATCAAACCGAACCAGGCAAGTACGCTTCGCCAATGACATTTTATACCGATGCTGTTTTGGCAGATCATAAACTGCCATCATATCCTTCACAAATCACCGAACAAAAACCGGTAACTTTTACCCATAACAACAACGTTTACTTTGCCGATTTCGGTAAAGATGCTTTCGCCCAACTAAAATTGAACTTGTTTTCTGAACGAGATGATGAAACTGTAACCATCAGAATAGGCGAGGTGCTTGATGCCAACGGCAATTTAAATCGTAAACCCGGCGGTACTATCCGTTACGCGCAGTACAAGATAGATTTGCAAAGAGGTTTACATACTTATAAGATCCAGCTTTCGCCTAATGCTGTCAATACCCGCCCGGCTGCCGTAAAAGCACCTGCAAATATTGGCGAGGTTACACCGTTCAGGTATTGCGAAATAGAGGGCTATAGCCATCTATTAAAAGCTGAAGACCTCACCCGCCTTTTTGTGCATTACCAGTTTGATGATGGCGCGGCAAATTTCCATAGCTCTGATTCTACTTTAAACGCGATATGGGAACTTTGCAAGTATTCCATGAAAGCAACATCATACCTGGGTACTTATGTTGATGGCGACCGCGAGCGCATTCCTTACGAGGCTGACGCTTATATCAATCAACTAAGCCATTACGCGGTTGATAAAGAATATACTATCGCCCGCAAAACCAGCGAGTACTTGATTTATCACCCAACCTGGCCTACCGAATGGATCTTGCAATCGGTATTAATAGCGTGGAATGATTACCTGTATACCGGTGATATCAGCTCTGTAAAATACAATTATGATAACCTGAAGGCAAAGAGCCTTACGGCACTGGAGGATGAAACTCACCTTATCAGTACCTTAAACGGTAAACTAACTAAGGATGTATTAGCTTCGATTTATTTCAACTCGGGCCGGCGACTGGAGGATATTGTAGACTGGCCGCATATACAGGAAACAGATGGCTTTGTGTTTTGTAAGTACAACCCGGTGGTTAACGCATATTATTATAAATCGCTTACAGTAATGCAAAAGTTGGCTACAGACCTGGGCAATACTGCCGATGCGGAGTATTATGGCAAAAAGGCAATCGCTGTTAAAAAGGCATTTCACCAAATGTTTTATGATTCTAAACAACAGCTGTATGTTGATGGCGATAGCACCAAACATGCCTCGTTGCATACCAATATGTTTGCATTAGCTTTTGAGTTGGTTGATGCGAAGTATCAGCTTAAGGTATTGGCGTTTGTAAAATCGCGCGGTATGGCTTGTAGTGTATACGGCTCGCAGTTTTTACTGGATGCTATTTATAACGCAGGGGGAGGCGATTACGGACTGAGCCTGCTTACCTCAAAAACTGACCGCAGCTGGTACAATATGATAAAAGTTGGCAGCACCATCACCCTTGAGGCCTGGGACAATAAATACAAACCCAACCAGGACTGGAACCACGCCTGGGGAGCTGCGGCGGGTAATATCATATCGCGTAAGCTAATGGGAGTGGAGCCTTTAGCGCCAGGCTGGACAAGCTTTAGCGTTAAACCGCAGATAGGCAGTTTAAAAAGCGCTGCTATTGATGTACCGACTATTAAAGGAACAATAACAGCAAGATATACTCAGACTGAAAAATCGTTCGAGATGCAGATACGGATACCGGGAAATACAACGGCACAGATCCACTTCCCTTTAAAAGGGAAAAAGTACCAGGTTTGGCAAGGCGATAAAAAAGTAAAATCCCACACCGCCGGGCAATGGGTATTGCTTGACAATGTGGGATCGGGGGAATATCGCTTTAAGATCGAATATCTTTAATTATTCAGCGCTTAACTCCGCAAAGTATTTATGAAACAAGGGGATAGTCTCAATCCCTTTGTAATAGTTATAAATATCATACTTCTCGTTTGGCGAATGCAAAGCATCACTATCTAATCCAAAACCCATTAATACAGTTTTGATGCCTAATTCGGCTTCAAATAAAGCTACAATAGGGATGCTGCCGCCGCCACGGGTTGGTATAGGCGCTTTGCCGAATGACTCTGTAATAGCTTTTTGCGCCGCACGATAAGCAATACTATCGGTTGGCGTCACGGCCGGCTCGCCTCCATGGTGCGGGGTAACTTTTACTTTTACTGATGCCGGGGCAATCTTTAAAAAGTGATCGGTAAATAATTTGGTTATCTTTTCAGATCCCTGGTTGGGTACCAAGCGCATTGAAATTTTGGCGTTTGCTTTTGATGGCAATACGGTTTTAGCGCCTTCGCCAATATAACCGCCCCAAATGCCATTTACTTCTAAAGTAGGGCGGGTACCGGTTCGCTCGAAAGTAGTATAGCCTTTCTCCCCCCAAACTTCTGCAATGTCAAGGTCCTTTTTATATTCAGCTTCATCGTAAGGTGCGGCGTTTAGTTCTTTACGCTCTGCATCGGTAAGCGGGATAACATCATCGTAAAAACCGGGTATGGTTATGTGGTTATTTTCGTCGTGCAGACTGGCAATCATTTTAGCCAATATAGTAGCGGGGTTAGCTACCGCACCGCCATACACACCCGAGTGCAGATCGCGGTTTGGTCCGGTAACTTCAACTTCAAGATATGATAAACCACGTAAGCCTGTCTCTAACGATGGATTTTCCATACTGATCATCGAGGTATCAGATATCAAAACCACATCGGCTTTAAGCCTTTGTTTATTGGCTTTTACAAATATCCCCAGGTTGTTTGATCCTACTTCTTCCTCGCCCTCTATCATTATTTTAATATTGCAGGGCAGAGTATTGGTTTGCATCATAAGCTCGAAGGCTTTTACATGCATATAAAACTGGCCCTTATCATCGCAGGCGCCGCGCGCGTAAATTTTGCCATCGCGAATGGTTGGCTCAAACGGCGGGGTTTTCCAAAGCTCCAGCGGATCAGGTGGTTGCACATCATAATGGCCATAAACCAACACTGTTGGCTTTGAAGGGTCAATTATCTTTTCGCCAAAAACAATAGGGTAGCCGGCAGTTTGGCAAACCTCAACGTTATCAGCACCCGCGTCTTTTAGCTTTTGCGCCACGTAATCAGCTGTTTTTAATACATCGGGTTTGTATTTAGGGTCGGCGCTTACAGATGGAAACCTTAATAATTCAAAAAGTTCATCTAATAAACGTTGTTTATGTTGTTCTACGTATTGCTTTATATGCTGCATGCCGGTTAAATTTAAGGCAAATATAAGGCTTGTTTATATAACATAACTGCCTGTGCAAACTTTTGCCCCTATTAATAATTACTTAACATTACCCTTGTTAATTGGTTAGCGTTTTTGCATATATTTGTGTTTAGTTTAAACTATTATTAAATAAATGGGTTATCGTAAGATAATTTTTCTTTCTATCGTTTTTTCCATCTTCTTTTTATCTGGTTACGCACAAGCCCCTAGTTGCAGTGCCGCCGCTAAATTTTATGGTAAGGATAGTATAAACGTAACTACTTTTGGCGCGAGCACCGTTGCCGGGGTGGGTGGTTTTTCTTTCCAGGAAGATCTGTTAAATAATATCGAGACATGTTATCCCGGTGTAATTGTTTCTGTAACTAAAAACGGGGTCTCAGGCGAGACGACAACACAGGGTTTAGCGCGCTACCCGGCAGCTATTGCAGGGCGTACCGGTTTTATCCTGATACTGATGGGTGCGAATGATGCCGTACAATTGGCCGAGAAGAAACCCTTTAAGCTTAGTGATACCGAAAGGAATATGCGGTATTATATAGAAACAGCTATAAAAAACAATTTAATACCTATTATAGGTACAATCCAGTTTTATAACGACCAAAATAACCAACTTTATAAAACAGCCAATTTATATGTCAGCCAAATAAATGCGCTATATAAACGCCTGGCGTTAGAGTATCACATATACGTAGCGGATGTAAACAGATCGCTGGGTCGCGATTTTAACCTGTACCAGGATATTGTGCATCCTAATGCCGCGGGGTATAAATTAATAAGTTATGTTTGGTTTGATGCTGTTAACCGTGCTATTGAGGACAGGTTATTGGTTGTGGGCCTTAATCAAAATTATCCTAATCCTTCTATTGATCGTACCAGTATCGGATTTAGCTTATCGCAAGCCGGCAGGGTATTAATTAGGTTATATGCTATAAACGGGAAGTTTATTAAGACTTTACACGATTCATACCAGAATGCGGGTTATCGTGTAATTAACATCCCTTTAAATGAGCTTGATCCGGGAATTTATATATATACTATGCAGGTGGGCGGGCAGCTATTAAGTAAAAAAATGATAGTTACCCGGTAATGTTTAGTCGGCGGTAGCTAATCTGTTAGCGTTTCCGGTAGTGGCAGTTTCAGTTGCGTTCTCAATTTTAACGTCGGCTTTGTTTTCTTTCCTGGTTAATGAAAAAGCAGTTACTGCAGTTGTTAAAAGTATTGCGGCTATTATTACTATTTTTTTCATGATATTAATCTTCTTGATCTGTTTGGAGGGATATTAGAATCTGTCAGCAGTAGCTAAATTGTTTTTTTCGCCGGTTCTGTCAGCAGTAGCCAAATTGTTTTTCTCGCCGTTTCTATCAGCAGTAGCCAGGTTGTTTTTTTCACCAGTTCTGTCAGCAGTAGCTAAGTTGTTTTTTTCACCAGCTCTGTCGGCAGTAGCTAAGTTATTTTTTTCGCCGGTTCTGTCAGCAGTAGCCAAATTGTTTTTTTCAGAAGTAGTAGCGGCAAATGAAGTAGTGATGCCTGTTGAGAATATGATTGCTAATGCTATGATTAATTTTTTCATGATCTTATTGATATTACGAGCTTATTATTGGTATAGTTGTTTGTATTATTATTAGATTATTAGAATCTGTCAGCAGTAGCTAAGTTGTTTTTCTCGCCAGTTCTGTCAGCAGTAGCTAAGTTGTTTTTCTCACCGTTTCTGTCAGCAGTAGCCAAATTGTTTTTCTCGCCGTTTCTGTCAGCAGTAGCTAAATTGTTTTTCTCACCGTTTCTGTCAGCAGTAGCCAGGTTGTTTTTTTCGCCGTTTCTGTCAGCAGTAGCCAAATTGTTTTTTTCAGAAGTAGTAGCAGCAAATGAAGTGGTGATACCTGTAGAGAATATGATTGCTAATGCTATGATTAATTTTTTCATGATCGTTTTTAGTTATTATTTGTTGTTATATGAAGTTCGGTTGGTTGTTATTGTTTAGAATCTGTCAGCAGTAGCTAAGTTGTTTTTCTCGCCATTTCTATCTGCAGTAGCCAGGTTGTTTTTTTCACCATTTCTATCTGCGGTAGCCAAATTGTTTTTTTCACCACCTCTGTCAGCAGTAGCCAGATTGTTTTTCTCACCACCTCTGTCGGCAGTAGCCAGGTTGTTTTTCTCACCACCTCTGTCGGCAGTAGCCAGGTTGTTTTTTTCGCGGGTAGGGGTTGCAAAAGATGAAACTATGCTTGTAGAGAATATAAGTGCTGTTGCAATGATTAATTTTTTCATGGTCTGTTTATGTGAGAATATTTTTTGATTCTATTATTTATCTGTATGTATTATTTGTATTTGTTGCTTAGTGTTAATTAGTCGGCAGTAGCTAAAGCTGCTCTGTTGTCTATTAATACTTTAGATATAGTTACCGGAGCTGCTTTTACAGGTGCAGATGTTGTTTTTAACACTGAAAATATTCCGGCTGTTAATATGATTGTTGCTGTTAGGATTGCTTTTAACATGATTTCTATATTTTAATATTGTGTAATAGTTAATGGATAATTGCTTGATATTTTAAATTAATCGGCGGTTGCTAATATGCTTTTTGCCGTAAAAGGATTATTATAAAAAGACAGCGAATCTGCTTGTACATTACTCTTTTTGGCGCAGGCTGTAAGGAAAACTACCAGTAGTGCAATGATGATTGTAGGGGCGATATTTTTCATAATATTCATTTTTTTTAATTTGATATTTATTTAATAAATTATACGTTATTCGCATTAATTAATAGTTAATAACAATTGCATAGTTCTGCGTTTTGACCCTGCGGACAGGTTGTTATTATTGGCAATTTAAATGCTCTTTTTCCGTATGTTTTCCTTTTATTTTTTCAGTTCTTTTTTTGTTATGTTAAATAATTCTGTTTTATTTTTCGATTTTTAGTTATTGATAACCAAACAGTTAACATTACAAATATAATTAGGTTTTGTTAATTACAAAGAAAAACGCAACTTTTTTTTTAACATTAAAATAGATAGTTTTTTTACCGAATAGAAAATATATAATGTATTATTTATAACTTTCACCATAATTAACCGTAAGAGGCATTTAATGAAGAAAACCTGCATAATTTTACTCCTGATATTTGTTTCTGTTGCTGTTTATGCAGACCCTATACAACAAGGTGCAGGTAAAGATACCACAGAGGTTAATTCATTAAATAAGAATGGCTATGACAATCGTTTAGCTAAGCCAACAGAAACAATAATTGCAGCAAAAAAAGCATTAGCGTTAGCAAGACAACTTGGTTATAAAAAAGGGGAGGCTGAGGCGTACCGCGTGCAGGGTATAGGCGAATATTATCTAAACCAGCCAGACAGCGCACTTAATCGCTACTTTGACGCCTTAAATCTTTTCGAATCTATAAAGGACGATATGGGTAAAGCCAAAGTTTTTAATAACATAGGCAACTTATACCAGCTTGTTGATTCTGAAAAAGCCCTTGAATATTTTGGCAAGGCAGACACTATAGCCAGAAAGTACAACCAGACAGCATTAATAGCATCATTGCACTTAAACATCGGTAATATATATAACCGAAAGACAATGTATAACAGCGCTTTGGATCATTACACAAAGAGCTACGCGTTATTTACAAAGTTACATGATGTTGTAAATATGGTGCACTGCCTTGAAAATATGGGCGGCCTTTATTATTATCAGCGCGATTATAAAAAGGCGAAGGAATTACTGCTTCAAGCTTATCCAAAAGCAAAGGACCTGGATATGAATTCGTCTATAGCGGCAATTAATATGTCTCTGGCTGATATATATATTGCAGAAAATAATTTCGACGAGGCCGAGAAGTACATTAAAGAAGGGAAATCATACTCAGAGCTTATAAACAATGCAAAGGATATTTATGATTACAAGCATTCATCATACGAGTTAGAAAAGCGGCGAAAGAATTACGGAAAGGCATTAGACTATCTGATAGATATTTATAAAAATGATAGTTCGGGTTATAAATCAAATGTTTCTACAAGGCTTAGCTTGCTGCAAAACGAACAAAACCGTTTGGTTAGTTTTTATGCGGCACAAAAAAAGGAAGAAATAGGGCGGATAATATTTTGGTCGGTAACCGTAACTGCGGGGCTATTGGTAATAGTTATTTTTCTGTTGGTTGGCAGTGTTAAACGTAAGGCTACAACTAATTTGCAGCTGCAGGAGCTTAATGGCGAAATATCCAGGCAAAAAGATAACCTTGACCGGATAAATCATCACCTTGAAGAGATCATTGACGAACGAACGAAGGATCTGCAGGTAAAAAACAAAAAACTTTCAGAATACTCGTCTTACCTGTCGCATCAAATACGCGGGCCAATTGCCACCCTTAAAGGGCTAATGAACCTTGAAAAAGAAGGGTTAGTTGATAAGCAGGAATGTATTAATATGATGGATAAATGCGTGTCAGAGATAGACGAGAAGATCATTGAGATGAGCGATATGCTGCATGATCCCGGAAAAACAGGATTTAGTTCTTAAATCTAAACAGGTAGCGTAGCATGGATCTGCGCCTCAAATAAACCAAGATACATACAGTACCACGATATCATTTGTAAAATTAATAGCTGGCGGTGCTTTTTATATCCCTGGGTTTCAAAAGCCAATACCTTTTTACCGGCAGTCACAAAAAAACTAACCTCGCCTTTGCGCGGTGTAAATGTAGGCCGCACCACATCAAAAGCTTTTACTTTTAATTTACTCTTTGAATCATGGATAGTAACGGCTACCGGTCCTTCAGTTTGCGATATTGCTATTAAGTAGTTTGACATAACAGTTGCAGTATTGATATTAGAGTAGTATACAATTTTTACTCCAAACTATTTAAAGACGAGGTATTTCGTGTAATTCGAATTATATTAATCGATACTTAAATACTTTAAGCGATAATAAAATATTCAAGTATCGATTATCTTGTCATCATACAATAGTGTCGCATTTATCGAACGCTTTTGTTCGACCTATATATTAACAGCTATTTTGGAATTGCGCAACTCTTCATAAAGCAATATCACTTTACGTTGCAGGTTAACAATCTCGGCTTCGCGGTCAACTAATCTTTTCTGCACAATGCTTAAGTTAGATGGCGTTTTTTCCACCTCTTCTGCATCCATTGCCAATATCTGCACTACATCAACCTCGTAAATATTGGCAATTTGTTCTAACCTCGACAGGTTAATATCAGTAACGCCTGTTTCGATCTTTGAAAAGGCAGGAATCGAGATCCCTAAACGGCTAGCCACATCCTCCTGGCTCCATCCGTGCTGATGACGAAAGGTGCGAATGTTCTTACCAATCGTTTTGTTTGTTTTCTTTTTTTGGTTGTCGTTCATTTCAGTATAAATTAATTGTTGGGTAAAGGGTCACTATTACCTAACCAATTTATATGCCATGACGGAAATGTGCCTTACTTAAGGAGAAAACGCATAATTTTAATTAACTGAGAATTTAATTGGGGAATTACTTCTACAAAAAGTGGGGTTATTATTAATTATTGGTTTATAATACTGAGTTTTGCAAACTTCAATAACAATTGTTTTTGGCCAATTTCTTTAAAGAAGATCGTGGCTTTAATATCGGGTTTGTTGCCTTCAAGGCTTAATACTTTACCAAAACCAAAACGCTCATGCTCTACCTCCATACCTACCTGCAGGTTTGATGTATCAGATATCTTAAAGCCTGCCGATACTATGTGTGCTTTAGCTAATATCGAAGTTGTTTTAACCGGCGGTGCAGATGAAGTTGTTTTAGGCTTAGGTTTCGAGAAGTTATCATCCGTACGGCTCCACGAAGAACGTTCGTCATCATAGTTTAAGCTGCCCACGTTATTGGCAGGTTTAGCGGTATAATCAAGCTCAAGGTATTGTGCGTCAATCTCATCCAAAAACCGGCTTGGTTCGCAGTTTATCAACGTGCCGAATTTAAAACGCGAGGTAGAGTAGCTTAATGATAACTTGCTTTCTGCCCGCGTTATCGCCACATAAAACAAGCGGCGTTCTTCCTCAAGATCGGTGCGTGAGTTAAGCGCCATTTGCGACGGGAACAAGTTCTCCTCTAATCCCACAACATACACTTGAGGAAACTCCAGGCCTTTTGAGGAGTGGATGGTCATTAAAGACACCGTATCAGCATCTTTATTCTTGTCATTATCGTCATTTGTAAGCAGGGCAATATCCTGCATAAATACATCCAATCCCTTTTCTTCCAGATCCTCGCGCTCGCTAAATTCCTTTATCCCGTTCAATAACTCCTGTATGTTTTCGTAACGGTTCAGCCCCTCTACAGATTTGTCCTCGTACAGGTCCTTTAAAAGGCCCGAGTGCTGCGCAATATATAAAGCGGCCTCATAGGCACTTTGCGTTTTTGTAAGCACCTGGAAGCTCTGTATCATTACTGCGAAGCCTGTTACAGATGCAGATACACGGCCCTCTAAATATTTATCGGGCGCTACTATCACTTCCCATGGCGTAATACCATGCTGATCTGCAGCAACTATTATCTTATCAATAGTAGTGTCTCCAATACCACGGCGTGGGTAGTTGATAACGCGTTTAAGAGCTTCCTCATCATTAGGGTTAAAAGTTAGCCTGAAATAGGCTATCAAATCCTTTATCTCTTTACGCTGATAGAAGGAGAGGCCTCCATAGATCTTATAAGGGGTACCCAGCTTACGCAAGGCTTCCTCCATTGATCGGGATTGCGCGTTGGTGCGGTACAGTATGGCAAAATCATTCCAACGCAAGCCTTTGCTGGTGCGCTCGTACATAATAGCCTCGGCAACTAACTTGCCTTCCTCGTTATCGCTAAAGGCGCGTACTACTTTTATTTTATCGCCGCTTTCTTTTTCAGAGAACACATTCTTTTTAAGCTGCTCTTTATTATTGGCTATGATACTGTTGGCAACGTTTACAATATTTTGGGTCGACCGGTAATTTTGTTCCAGCTTGAAAACTTTAAGGTTTGGATAATCCTTCTCAAAGTTTAATATGTTCTGGATGTTAGCACCACGGAACGCATAGATACTCTGCGCATCGTCGCCCACCACACAAATATTCTCATTAACAGCAGCCAGTTTCTTAACAATCAGGTATTGCGAAAAGTTGGTATCCTGGTACTCATCAACCATTAAAAACTTAAACTTATGCTGGTATTTATGCAGTACTTCGGGGTATTGTTTTAACAGCTCGTTGGTCTTAAACAACAAGTCATCAAAATCCATAGCTCCTGCGCGGAAACAACGCTGCACAAATGTTTGATAGATGGTACCCAGCATCGGGCGGTTTGATGATATATCGTCGGCCTGGATCTGGTCGTTCTTTTGGTATTCCATCCACGATACCAGGTTATTCTTGGCTGCCGAAATGCGGTTAAGTACCAAATTCACGCTATACAGCTTATCATCCAATTGCATTTCTTTTAAAATGGCGCGGATAACACTTTTGCTGTCGTCGGTATCATAGATGGTAAAGTTGTTGGGGTAGCCAATCTTATCGGCCTCAACCCGTAATATCTTGGCAAAAACAGAGTGGAAAGTACCCATCCAGATATTTTTCGCTTCGGGGCCAACCAGGTGCGTAATACGCTCGCGCATTTCGCGCGACGCCTTGTTGGTAAAGGTTAGCACCAGTATGTTAAACGGATCGACACCACTGCGGATCAAGTGCGCCACCCTGAAGGTAATAACCCGCGTTTTGCCCGATCCCGCACCGGCAATAATCATTACCGGGCCGTGTATTTGTTTAACTGCCGCCTGCTGTTCCGGATTTAATCCCGCTAAATAATCCAATGCTGATCCCTCTTTTCTGTGAGCAGCGAAATTAAGGTTTTACCACGAAAGCCGAAAGGTTTTACTATCAATTTTAGTATGTATTTTTTAGGTGACGGCCTAAAATAATCGGCAGGTAATTAATTACATTTACAAATAATTGATCTTCCATAAACCAACCAATTATGCGCCTTTTTACAAAATCCCCTGAGTATTTGATATCCTTTTGTTTGTCGCTGTTTTTTATGGCGATGTTGCAAAACGCCTCGGCACAAACCAGTTACGAGTTAAACTCGGGCTGGAAATGTAAATCCATTGGCTCAGTAACAGAACAGGGCGGCCAAATATCCGCTGCCGGATATTCGTTAACCAACTGGCAGCCGGCCGTTGTGCCGGGTACGGTTTTAACCACGCAACTGGCTAATAAACAAATTGCCGATCCGTTTTATGGGATGAATAATAAATATATCCCCGACATTTATAAAACCGGCCGCGATTATTATACCTATTGGTTTGTAAAGGACTTTAAAGAAGCTGCGCCAACAGCAGGCAACCAGGTTTACTTGAATTTTAGGGGGATAAACTATAGTTGCAATGTTTTCCTGAACGGGCATCAACTTAATGAGAAAGTTTTCCAGGGCATGTTTTTGCGCCAGCGTTATAACATTACCAAATGGCTGGCTAAAAATGGTAATAACAGGTTAGCAGTTATTGTTTATCCGCCCGACCCGGTGGGTAATCCCAACGGCGGCCAGGGCGGCGATGGCACCATAGCCAAAAACGTAGGCATCCAATACACTGCTGGCTGGGACTGGATTCAACCCATCCGCGACCGCAATACCGGCATATGGGATAAAGTAATTATTGAAAAAACAGGAGCGGTGCTTATAACCGACCCGCATGTGGTGACATTAGTGCCTGGAGTTAGAGTGCCTGCAGGAGCACAGCGGCCTGCCATGATACAGGTTAGCGCAACCTTACAAAACGCTACAGATAAACCCGTAACCGGCTTTTTAAAATATAATTTGGATGGTAAACCGGTATCAAAAAAAATAACATTGACACCCGGCGCACCAACCGAAGTGCAACTGGCCGATTACGAACTTAAAAACCCAAAACTATGGTGGCCAAATGGCTACGGTCCGCAAAACCTGTATAACTTAAAACTACAGTTTGTAACTGCCGCTAATAAAATATCCGACCAAAAAGAAATTGAAGTAGGTGTGCGCCAGCTAACCAGCGAATGGAACAGCAAAACCCAAAGCCGCCAGATAAATGTTAACGGGCAACGGGTGTTTATTAAAGGTGGTAACTGGATAGTGAGTGACGAGATGCTGCGCTTTTCAAAAATGCGGTACGATGCCGAGGTGCGCTTCCATCGCGATATGAATTTGAACCTGATAAGGGTTTGGGGCGGCGCGTTAACCGAGCGCCCCGAGTTTTACGAGGCTTGCGATAGGTACGGCATTTTGGTTTTCCAGGATATGTGGGGATCCGGCGATTGCAATGGCCGCTGGCCAGATAAAAATAAGTTGGAAGACCAGGCAGGCCGCCGCAAATACCCGGATGATCATGACCTGTATATCCGGTCGGTTGAAGACCAGGTGAAAATGCTGCGCAATTATGCCTCGCTGGCTATTTGGTGCGGTGGCAATGAAATTACCCAGCCCGATGATATTCTGGCCGCTGTGCGCGATGTAATCCTGCCTAAACTGGATAACACCCGCTGGTTTGTTGATTTCTCTAATTCGCTGGACATGGGTAAGACCGAAAAAGGGGTTAATGGCGATGGCCCATATAATATTCAGCCGATCTCGGTTTTCTGGGCCAAAAAAACTTACCCATTTAACTCGGAAGTTGGGTCGATGGGGATTAATGATTACGAAGGGCTTAAAAGATTTATCCCCGAAGCTAATATGGTGATGCCCCAATATAACCCGGCAACTAAACGCGAACGGATCGATTCGGTTTGGCGCTACCATACTTATATTGGGTACGAGGGTTATATTGACAAATACGGCAAGCCCAAAGATGTAAAAGATTTTGCCGAAAAGGCCCAATTGGTAAATTACGACCAATACCGAGCCCTGATGGAGGGCTTTAGCTCGCACATGTGGGATTGGTATACAGGCACCATCATCTGGAAAACGCAGAACCCGTGGTCGGCAATGCGGGGGCAGATGTATGATTATTACCTCGACCCGAATGCTTGCCTTTACGGCCTGCATAGCGGCAGCGCACCTGTACATATCATGTTTAACCCAACTGACAGTACGGTAAGTGTCGTGAATAATACATTCGTCGACTTAAAGCACGTTACCGCCACAGTAAAACTGTATGATATGACAGGCACAGTAACCCCGGTAACAACGCTGATAAAAGACATCCCGCAATCGGGTGTTATTAACCTGTTAGATATTAAAAAGGAAGTTGCTGCCGCAGCCACAGCTAAAGGCGCTTTCCTTGCTTTAAAATTAACCGATGCCAACAAAAAAGTTATCAGTGATAATATTTACTGGCTGGCTGATAAAGCAGGGGAATACTCGGGCTTGAACGAAATTACATCATCAAAACTAATCGTAACCGCTAAACGGATAGCCAAAGGTAAAATAGCCGTAACGCTAACCAATAGCAAACAGGCGCCGGTAGCTTTCTTTAACCGCGTATCGTTAATTAACCCGCAAACAAAAGAGCGCATGCTGCCGGTGTTTTATTCGGATAATTATGTATCGGTTTTGCCGGGTGAGCAAAGAGTAGTTGTTATAGATTATAATTTGCCGGTGGCAAATCCAAAGGTTAGTATTAGGGGATGGAACTTGGTGGAGAGATTAATAACAGTACAGAAATAAATAAGTTAATATGAAATTCTATCAATATTTTTTAGTGAGTTTTTTATTCCTAAACGTTGGATTTGCCAACGTGTGTAAATGTCAAACGGCAATCATAGAACTTCAGAAATCGCATATCAATGCCAATGTCGCCGACAAATCAAACTTTGATTTATTTCTTAAACGAGATCTTGAGAAATATTTTAATAAATTATATGGCAAAACTTTAGTAAAGTGGGAGCTCTTGAGAGAAGGGCCTACTCAAGGTGGTGTTTCCTACCCTAAGTATTATTTGTGGACTAAAGTCTATCAAATTAACAGCGATAAACTGTTGAATGAAGGTGCTGTGCGAGTTGAAGCGATTGATAAACTCGTATTCAGAGTAACGGACTATTTAAATAAAAAAAAACTCAAAAGTAATTCGCAAGATATGTATTCAGTATTCCCTGCGTTAGTTTGTGAAACAATAAAAACAAAACTTTAATATGGGTCGTACCTACGGCACTTATTATAAATTGTTAATAGAAACCACGGGTTGAAACCCGTGGCTACAATATGGAGCGAGCCTACGGCTCTTTGGGAATGCTTGGTGGTTAGTGTAAATTATAAATATAGATTAAATAAAGAGGCGTAGCCTCGACCAATATTGTAGCGCCGGGTTTTAACCCGGCGACAAAAAAGAAAAAGTTAATGAGTGCCGTAGGTACGACACATATAATAAAACGTAAATGGCAAACACCTACCTGTTAGTCCGGATTTATAATCCCGGACTTGCTTACCTGCGGATTTGCAATCCGCGAAGATAGTGCCTATGGGGGACTGCAAATCCCCACGCAAAATAGCCCCGGATCACAGATCCGGACTAACAACAGCAAGATAAAACAACTAATAACAATAAAATAATAACCCAAACCTATCAAATGAAAAAACACCTAATCACCTTAATCTTATTCACCACTATCAACGCCGGCTTTGCCCAGACTGTTAGCTACGGGCTAAAAGCAGGTGTCAACTTTGCAAAGCAGTCGTTAAGCAATGTCGCTACCCCGGTTCATAGTAATTTGCTCACAGGGGCGAATGTGGGCGGCATTGTGGATTTTGCTTACACCAACTTCTCCATCCAGCCGGGTTTGTTTTTTACCACCAAGGGCGAGCGCTTTGTTCAGGACCTGGTAAAAGGGGATGAAATCTTCGTGGGTGGCTCGACAACTAAATATATTTTAAACTATATAGAGGTACCTGTCAACTTTTTGTATAAGACACCTCTTGTTAACGGTGCCGGCCTGCGACTGGGTGGCGGGCCGTATTTTGCTTATGGGCTGTCGGCAAAGCTATCAAGGGATGGAACAGACTATCATGGCTCTTTCGGCAATAATCCAACAGACGCTGCATACTATAAAAACCCCGACTATGGCCTCAACTTTATTGCCGGCGCCACAATCGACAGGTATATTTTTGACTTACAATACGATTTAGGGTTAGCCAACCTTGCTTACTCGTCTGCCACGTTGCAGAACCGCGTGATCAGTTTTTCGGTGGGGTATTTGTTTAAATGATGAGATAAAGCATTTAACGGTATTTTATTAATTGATTGATTATAACTTTTTTAGATTAAAAAATCGCAATAAATCTTGTTTTAAATTGTGTAAATGTTTAAACATTTAAATTTTTTATAATTTATTTATTATCAGGTAATTAAGCGTTAAAAAGTGTTTCATTTTGTTTCACTCAATTTTTGTAATTAATTTATTATCAATTTGTTAAGTCAAAAAAGTGTTTCACCTGTTTCATCTGTGTCACACACTCGTGAAACAACACGCAACAAAAAAGGCCCGGTTTATAGCTAAACCGGGCCTTTCGATAATTATATCCGACATCGACTCCCGATAGCTATCGGGACGATATCCGAAATCAGCTTACTCTGCCTTAAAAATATTGTTCTTCAAATCAATATCCGGTAACAGGTGATCAGGGTCAAGAACAATTGATTTGATTGCCGATGTTGACGGGTATTTAAACTTCCACACACCCGTACGTTGCCATACGTTAACCGGCAGGTGGATGGTTTCGGTTTTGCCGTTGGCCTGGGTAATTTTCAGGTCGACAGGCATAGCCATTTTTTCTTTATTAACGATGGTAATGATAGCGCCGTTTTCCGGGCTTCCAGAGTATTTAACACTCTCAACAGCCTGGTCCAGTTTCCAGGTAGTAAAGAACCACGATTTGAAGAACCAGTTCAGGTCCTCGCCGGCTGCATCGTTCATAGCGCGGAAGAAATCATAAGGCAATGGGTGCTTCATGGCCCAATACTTAATGTACTGATGGAAAGCAAAATCAAAACGCTCCGGTCCTAAAACCACATCGCGCAGCATATCTAAACCTAAAGCGGTTTTGTTGTAATACTGGCCATAATCACTCAAGCCAATAGCCTCAGGAGGAGTCATTAATGGATCGCCGCTGCGGATATAGCCTCTTAAAATGGTTTGGGCCTGGTTGTTAGGGCCTTTTGGCGCGTACTCGCCATTGTTAAACATTTTGGTAGAGTACTCATTGATAAAAGTGTTAAAGCCTTCGTCCTGCCACATATATTTGCGCTCGTTGCTGCCAACAATCATCGGGAACCAGTTATGGCCTATCTCATGTGTAACATCGCCCCATAAACCGCCATTTTTTAAGCCGCTTAAGCAAAATATGATACCAGGGTACTCCATCCCCAAAGCCACGCCTGATACGTTAACAGCAGAGTTCCATGGGTACTCGATGTAAGCTTTTGAATAGATCTCGATGCTGCTCTTTAAGTATTCTGTCGAGCGGCCCCAGGCGTTGTTACCGGCACTCTCAACCGGGTAAGCCGATTGCGAGATACATTTACGTCCTGATGGCAAGTTAGTTTTTGCCGCGTCCCAAATAAACGCTTTTGAAGCTGCCCATGAAATATCGCGGGTGTTCTCCATTTTAAAATGCCAGGTTAACGTGCCTTTAGCCGGGCGTGTCGCAGCCTGGCCAACTTCGCTTTCTGATATGATGGTTACTGTTTTATCGCTGTTACGCGCATCAGCCAGACGCTTCTGCTGGGTTGGGGTAAGCACGTCACCAGGGTTTAATAAGTCGCCTGAACCAACTACAACCATGTTACCGGGTGCGGTTATGTAGTAATCAAAGTCGCCGTACTCGCAATAGAACTCGCCAAGGCCCATGTAGGGCAGTGTGTTCCAGCCTTCAACATCATCATAAACACACATGCGCGGGTACCATTGTGCAATTTCATAAACTACACCTTGTTTAAACTCTTTGCGGCCCATACGATCGGCACCGTAGTAAGGAATAGAAAAGCCATAGTTTACCTTTACCTGGATCTTATCGCCGTTTGCACCAAGTGGTTTGTTTAAACGCACCTGCATGCGGGCATCGGTAATAATTGGAGTAACGGTATAGGTTTGACCTTTATAAGTAACCGAAACCGAGGTGATATGAATCCCGCCACGACTAAAGCCTTTAACATCAAAACGGTCGCCGGTATAGGGGGTAACCGCTGCGCCACGCGAGTCGGGGCTGAACAGATTTTGATCTAATTGCAGCCACAGGTAATCCATTTGGTCGGGACTGTTATTGGTGTAATTTATAGCAACGTCGCCTGTAACTGTAGTATCCTGGGCTAATTCATTTAAAGAGGCGTGGATAAGATAGTCGGCACGGTTTTGCCAGTAATTAGGGCCGGGCCTGCCGGCTGCCGAACGGGTACCATTGCTGGTAGTTGGCCAGGTAATAGGTCCGAATAGGTCCGAGTGGTTGTACTTAACCGTATCGGAAGAGGTTTGCGCCATTGCATTAAAAGCCCCGGCTAACAAACCGCATGCAATAAGCATGTAGTTTCTATAGTTCATTATTAATCAGTTAATTTATAGAGAGCAAATTAAGTAAAATAATATGTTATTGCATAATGCCGGAATCACCACACATTTGTAAAAACAAACCGCAAACACTAATCATTATTCTTAAGTGCATTTAATATCGCATTTTTGCCATCATGAATCGCTTAGCAAACTCCACATCGCCATACTTACTTCAACACGCCAATAACCCGGTTAACTGGTACCCCTGGGGCACAGAGGCGCTGCAAAAAGCTAAGGACGAAAACAAGCTCATCATCGTAAGTATAGGCTACTCGGCTTGCCATTGGTGCCATGTTATGGAGCATGAAAGCTTTGAGGATAATGATGTGGCCGCGGTAATGAATGAGTTTTTTGTTTGTATAAAGGTAGATCGTGAGGAACGCCCGGACGTTGACCAGATCTACATGACTGCCGTACAGCTAATAAGCGGACGTGGCGGCTGGCCCTTAAACTGTATCTGCCTGCCAGATCAGCGGCCTATATATGCCGGCACCTATTTCCGTAAAAACGACTGGACAAGCCTGCTGTTTAACCTGGCCGACTACTTTAAACAAAAGCCTGAAGATGCAAACGAATATGCTACGCGGTTAACCGAGGGCATCCAAAAGTATGAGTCGATAGGATTTGTGGAAACACAGCCCGATTATACCAAAGCTGATCTGGAGATCATTGTTAATAACTGGAAAAAGTACTTCGATAAAACAGAGGGTGGCATGGGTACCGCGCCAAAATTCCCGATGCCTAATAACTGGCAGTTTTTGATCCGCTACGCGCATTTGATGCAGGACGAGGAGATAGCTGACCTGGCGAAACTAACGCTGGTTAAAATGGCTTATGGCGGCATTTATGACCATTTGGGTGGTGGCTTTGCACGTTACAGTGTTGATGGCTTATGGCATGTGCCGCATTTCGAGAAGATGTTGTACGATAACGGACAACTGATCAGCTTATACTCAGAGGCATACACCTGGCAGCCGGACGAACTTTATAAACAAACAGTTGCTGATACGATAGATTTTACGGTGCGTGAATTATTATCGCCAGATGGTGGATTTTACTCGGCCCTGGATGCTGATAGCGAAGGGGTAGAGGGCAAATTTTACATATTTGATAAAGAAGAAGTGCAAGCCGTATTAGGTACAGAAGCCGAGCTATTCTGCATTTACTATCATATTACCGACGAAGGCAACTGGGAAGAGGAGCAAACCAATATCCCGTTTAAACGCGGTAGCGATGCTGATTTAGCTGAAGCGATAGGAATCCCTGTTGACGAAATGCTGGAAAGCGTAGCTGAATCCCGCAAAAAACTATTTGAAGAGCGCGGTAAACGTGTACGACCGGGATTAGACAACAAGATCCTGGCATCATGGAACGGTTTGATGCTGAAAGGGCTTTGCGAAGCTTACCGTGCTTTTAATGAAGAGGAGTATTTAACTATCGCCCTAAAAAACGCAAAATTTGTTGTCGGTAATCTGATAACAGAGGGGCGCATTAACCGGGTACATAATTCAGAAGGTGCCGTTGCCTTTTTGGATGATTATGCCAACGTGGCTGATGCCTTCATCGCCTTATACGAAGTCACATTTGACGAGCAATGGTTGGAGCATGCTGTCGAACTTACCGATAATGCCATCGTCCATTATTATGATAAAGCGAGCGGTGTATTCTTTTTTACTGCGGATGACGACGAACAATTGATCGCCCGTAAATCAGAAGTTATGGATAACGTTATCCCGGCATCAAACTCGGTTATGGCGCGTAATTTAAAAAAGCTGGGGTTGCTGTTTGATAATGAAGAGTATTTGGAGATCTCGGCACAACAGTTACGCAATATTATGCCGCATTTGGCTAAGTACGGCTCGGCTTATTCAAACTGGAGCATGCTGTTGTTAGACGAGGTGTTTGGCACTAATGAGGTGGCGATAGTAGGAGCTGATGCCGAAGCTTTCCGGTTAGAAATGGAAAAAAAATACGTTCCTAATAAAATTATCTTGGGTGGTAAAAAAGGAAGTTTACCTTTGTTGCGCGATAAGTTTAGCAACCGCACGCAAGTCTTTATTTGTAAAGACAAAACCTGCGGATTACCAGCCGACAATATCCCCGATGCTTTAAAACAAATTAAAGCCTGAAACATTAATTAAATAAGCAACAAAGCACTCATGGGTGCCAATATTTACCACTAACGCATAAATAATGAAGATTGAACCACAGCATGTAGTGTCATTAACATACGATCTGTACGTTGACCAGGACGGAACCGAAGCTTTAGTAGAAAGCGCAACTCAAGAGCAGCCACTTACCTTTTTATTTGGAGCAGGCCAAATGCTTCCAAAATTCGAGGAGTATTTAAGCCCGTTATCAACCAATGATACTTACGATTTCCGTTTAACGGCCGAAGAAGCTTATGGCGCGCACGATGAAGAAGCAGTAGCTAACCTACCTATTGAAATGTTCCGGGGAGCAGATCTGCCGGAAATTGGCGCTATTTTGCCTTTACAGGATAATCAGGGTAACCATTTCCAGGGGCAGGTAGTATCTGTAGCAGAAGATTCTGTTATTGTTGACTTAAACCATCCAATGGCCGGCCAGCCTTTGCATTTTAAAGGTACAATCCTTAATGTTAGGCCAGCAACACCTGAAGAATTAGCTCACGGTCATGCTCACGGACCGGATGGGCACCACGCTCACTAATTTTAAAGTAGCAGATTTTAAAGTAACAGATTTTTAAAGTAGCAGTAGCAGTTTAAAGTGGCAGTTTTACCGCTTCTTTAATAAACTGCTACTGCTACCAATTTACCCCCTTTTATTTACCGCCTATCTATTTGGTGCTAAATACATAATATCTATTGCTCCCGATATATTCATGGTACACAAAAAATGTATTTGTGATGCAACCGGGTTTTTATTGAGGGTGGCCGGGATGAATATTTTATCATCGGCATTAAGCAAATCAATATTAATATTATAAACCATTTGGTCGATGCCTTTGCGGCTGATGTGCACCACCATATCTGCAAGCCTTCCCATAGGGCTTATTAATAGATCAAAAGTCACCACACACCTGTCCAGGTCTTCATCATCCATTTCTTCAGGCAGCTTAAAAAGCCTTAAATAAGGCACGTATCCAAAATACCGGCCGCCGGGCCTAACCGGTTGTGTAGTTACATCTTTATCTGTTATATAATAATCTATGTTGTACCAGAATGGCGTTGGCGCAACCTCGGGTGCTTCGTATAATAGCTTATTGTAATCGTAGTTGTAATTCTGCATTACTGTTCCATCCCGGTCAAAATAATGCCAGGTGCCAACTTTTTTATCGTTAACATATTTACCGCTGGCTAACACTATTTTCTTATCGAAGAAAGCGTGATATACCCCGTGCTTAACTTGCTTATTGGTTTCAATAACAGTCTCATAACGTTCGGTAACGTTGTTGATAAGCTTGTTTTTGCGTTCGATAATTTTCTGGGCAAAGCAGTCTCCAAAACAAAAGACAGCTACAATGGCTAACAGTAGTTTCTTCAAAACGGTATTTTTACGCAATTTAATATTTATAAATTATCGCGATAGCAAAAGTTTTATATTGCAGATGTATAACTTAACATTATGACTGCAACGCCCGATACCTCAGCCTTTAAAACTGTTCGTTTTTCTGAAACAACCATTACCGAGTTGATGATCCCGTCATACTCCAACTTCGGCGGTAAAATACATGGCGGTATCTTGCTGTCGCTGATGGACAAGGTGGCCTATGTTTGCGCCGCCAAGCATGCAGGTAATTACTGCGTAACAGCATCAATTGATACCGTTGATTTTTTACAGCCGGTTGAGGTTGGCGACCTGGTATCGCTGATGGCGTCAGTAAATTATGTAGGTAATACATCGCTTGTTGTGGGGATAAGGGTAATATCCGAGAATATTAAAACTAATGTAATCAATCACACCAATACCAGCTACTTTACTATGGTAGCTAAGGATGAGGATAACAAACCTGCCAAAATACCGGGCCTGATATTGGAAAACCGCGACCATGTAAGGCGATTTATTGAGGCAAAGCGCCGTAAAGAGATCAAACAAAGTTATAAGCAGGAAGTGGGTAGAATTACCGTCCCGGATGAGTTTGAAGAATGTGAAAATTTATTAATTGGAGAGCGGGTAATTTTAATCAGGAATTAACGTTTTATATTATTACAGTGTTATTAAATTAAATAAAAGATTTGTAACAGGTTTTTTATTTATATATTACACTCGTATTACAAACCAATTATATTTTTTTGCACAAACTTTTTTAGATGGCTTTTTTAAATAACGTGCTGGAACCACCTGCATATGGATGGACGGACGAGAATGGTGACCTGGCAAAGCCAACCCCAAAACAAATTGTTAACGAGTTTTTTTCAAGACTAAACGTTTTTAAAGACAAAAAAAACTGGCTCTCTTTTATGAGCTGGATGATGGTTGTCGTGCTTGCCCCATTCCTGTTTATTTTCCTGTTTAAATACTTTTCCATTAAATTATTAATAGCCGCCTTTGTTTACAGCATGATCATCATGGGTACGCATGGCACTATTTGGCATCACCGCTATTGTACGCATGGCGCTTACCAGTTTAAAAATAGCTTTTGGCGCTTCTTTACGCAAAATCTTACCCTTAAAATTATTCCGGAGGAGATCTACGCGATATCGCACCACGTGCATCACGCTTTATCAGACCAACCCGGCGATCCTTACAACGCACAAGGTGGTTTCTTATACTGTTTCCTGGCCGATGTTACCCATCAGCCTATAAACCGTACCATGAGCGAGAAAGATTATAACTGCTGTGTTAAATTAATGAAACATACCGGTGTACAGGTTAACACGTATAACCAATATTTAAAATATGGCACCTTAGCCAATCCGCTTAAAACTATTGCAAGTGTTATTTTAAGCTGGGGGTTGTGGTTCACTGCTTTTTATCTGATAGGTGGCATTGGTTTGTCATGTGCCATGTTTGGTGCCGCAGGTTTTTGGGCTGTTGGTGTACGTACATTTAACTACGAGGGCCATGGTAAAGGAAAAGATATGCGCCGCGAAGGTGTAGACTTTAACCGCGAGGATATGTCTATAAACCAGGTATGGCCGGGTATAGTGGCCGGCGAATGGCATAATAATCACCACGCTTATCCTAACAGCGCTCGCTCGGGCTTTAAGCCATGGCAGGTTGATACCGCTTGGTACTATATTAAATTTATGAGTATGATAGGGGCAGTAAGCTCATACCGCGACTCGAAAGCACAATTTTACAGTGACCATTACGGCATCCATAAAGCCAATAAAATTAACAGCCAAACTGTAGTAATAGAAGGCGTTGAAGCTTTTGAAATGCAGGACGAAGTGTTGATAGCAGAGGTTGTCTAACCATCCAACCAAAATATAATTAACAGGCCCGGTATAAATTATACCGGGCCTGTTTTGTTTTAGGGCGATTTGTGGGAAAGTAACTTGGTAATAAATTTATGGCAATAGGTTTTTTATTAATAAAGTTATTATGTTTGGTAAACCTATGTTAAATGGGGTTAAACGGTTTTATTACCATATAACCACTAATAACCAAAACGTGAAACAATAACCAAAATGGCACAGCTTCTACGCTGTAATTGCTATATAATATGTTTACAGAATAAATGAAATTAAGATTAGGAATGATTGGCGGCGGGCAAGGTGCTTTTATTGGCGCTGTACACCGTATTGCCGCCAATATGGATGGGGATTATGAATTAGTATGCGGCGCGTTTAGCAGTAATGCCAAAAAATCAAAAGCAAGTGGCGTAGCGCTGGGTTTGTCGGCCGATAGATCATACGCGTCATACGAAGAACTGATCGAGAAAGAAAAACAATTACCTGCCCATGAGCGCGTACAGGTTATCAGCATAGTAACTCCAAACCACGTGCATTTTGGCCCTACTAAAATGGCGCTGGAAAATGGTTTCCATGTGGTGTTGGATAAACCAATGACTTTCTCGCTAGCCGAGGCTAAGGAACTGGAAAAAGTTGTAAAATCAACCGGTAAACTGTTTTGCCTGACACATACCTATACAGGCTACCCAATGGTGAAAGAAGCTAAGCAATTGGTTAAAGCAGGCAAAATAGGTAAAGTACGTAAGATCTATGTAGAGTATCCGCAAGGCTGGTTAAGCACTTTCCTTGAAGGCGATGACAACAAACAAGCCGCATGGCGCACAGATCCGGGTAAGAGCGGTATTGCGGGTGCCATGGGCGATATTGGTACCCACGCTTTTAACCTGATGGAATATGTAACCGGTTTACAGGTTACCCAACTTTGTGCCGATATCAACATTGTTGTTAAAGGCCGCAAGCTTGATGACGACGGCGCGGTACTAATAAAACTAAACAACGGTGCAAGCGCGGTATTAACGGCCACCCAAATTGCAGCCGGTGAAGAAAACAATGTGAAGATCCGGGTATATGGTGAGTTGGGGAGCCTGGAATGGCAGCAATGGGATGCCAATACCTTATTGGTAAAAATGAGCGGCGAACCATGGCAAATCTATCGGACAGGATCGCGATACCTAAGCTCGTTTGCTACGCACAATACCCGTACACCAGGCGGCCACCCTGAAGGTTATTTAGAAGCATTTGCTAACCTGTACCATAATTTTGCATTGTGTGTTAAGGCTGTAATTGAAGGTGAAGCACCATCACCAGAAGCCCAGGATTATCCCGGCATTGAAGAAGGTGTAAGAGGCATGGCGTTTATTGAGAACGTAATTGCCTCGGGCAAATCAGATATTAAGTGGACTAAATTCAACGTATAAATTTTATGAAAACAATTAAAGGCCCCGGAATTTTTTTAGCACAGTTTTTAGGCGATAAACCGCCGTTTAACACCCTTGACGAGATCTGTAAATGGTCGGCCGGACTTGGTTTTAAAGGTGTGCAAATCCCAAGCTGGGCAACCAGCTATTTCGACCTGCAAAAAGCCGCCGAAAGTAAAACCTATGCCGATGAGATCAAAGGCGTAGTAAACAGCCACGGCTTGCAAATTACCGAACTATCAACGCACTTACAGGGGCAACTGGTAGCCGTAAACCCGGCTTATGATGATCTGTTTGATGCTTTTGCACCTGCCGAGGTGCATAAAAATCCGAAGGCACGCCAGGAGTGGGCCGTGCAGCAACTAAAATATGCTGCTAAAGCCTCACAAAACCTGGGATTAACCGAGCATGCTACTTTTAGCGGCGCTTTACTATGGCCGATGGTTTATCCGTGGCCGCAACGCCCTGCAGGGGTTGTTGAAACCGGTTTTAAAGAATTAGCCAAACGCTGGTTGCCGATACTTGATGTATTTGAAGATAACGGTGTTGACCTTTGCTACGAAGTACATCCGGGCGAGGACCTGCATGACGGTATCACTTTCGAAATGTTTTTAAAGGAGGTTAACAACCACAAGCGTTGTAATTTACTGTATGATCCGTCGCACTTTGTGCTGCAGTGTTTAGATTATTTAGAGTATATCGATATCTATCACGAACGCATCAAAATGTTCCATGTTAAGGATGCCGAGTTTAACCCTACGGGAAGACAGGGTGTTTACGGTGGCTATCAAAACTGGGTTGATCGTGCGGGCCGTTTCCGCAGCTTGGGCGATGGGCAGGTTGATTTTAAAGCGATATTCAGCAAAATGGCACAATATAACTTCAGCGGATGGGCCGTGATGGAGTGGGAGTGTGCCTTAAAGCACCCTGAAGATGGCGCAAAAGAAGGTGCCGTATTTATTAAAGATCATATCATCCGCGTAACAGAGAAGGCGTTTGATGATTTCGCATCAGCAGGATCTGACGAAGCTTTTAACAGGGCTTTATTAGGTATCTAATCTAATAAGTGAGTAGTTGATTAAGTTGATTGGGTGAATAGTTTGGTTCCATAAAAAAATAACCACTCACTTAATCAACTTAATCAACAACTTACTATCTTCACATAACCAATTATAAACTTAAACAAAAACGCAATGCAAATTAATCGTACACAGCTATTTAGGGCAAGTTGCTTGTCCCTGTTAGTTACATCATTATCATTTGGTATTCGTGCCGGTATCTTAAACAAACTGGGCACCGATTTTCAATTAGATAAGGCACAGTTGGCATCTATTACAGCTACAGCTTTCTACGGCTTCCCTATAGCAGTAGTGGTAGGTGGTTTTATTGTTGATATCATCGGCATGAAACGCCTGTTGGTATTGGCTTTTATTTTCCACTTAGCCGGTATCCTGTTAACCATTTTCGCGGGTGGGTTCTGGACGTTATACATATCAACTTTGTTGATTGGTTTAGCCAATGGTACTGTTGAGGCTGCATGTAACCCATTAGTTGCAGGACTATATACCGAAGAGAAAACAACTAAATTGAACCACTTCCATTTATGGTTCCCGGGTGGTATCGTTATAGGTACGCTTATAGTAACCCTGTTTAGTCACTTTAACATTGACTGGCACTATCAGGTAGGCATGATGCTTATTCCAACAGTAATTTATGGTTACCTGTTCTCTAAGCTGGATTTCCCGGTTACAGAGCGTGTGGCTTCAGGTGTGTCAACTGCCGGCATGTACAAAGCATTGTTAAACCCGTTGTTTATCTTTATGTTCATTTGCATGTTCGGTACAGCCATTACAGAATTATTTACCGGCCAATGGATTGATGTATTGTTAAAGAATGTATCAGATAACGCTTTGTTATTGCTGACATTAGAAACAGGTATTATGGTACTGGGGCGTGCATTTGCCAAGCCTGTACTTAAACTGGTTAAACCACAAACTGTATTGTTGATCTCGGCAATTTTAGCTTCGCTTGGTTTGTATATGTTAAGCCACTTAAGCGGTGGTGCTTTATTTGGCGGTGCAATTGTATTTGGTATGGGTGTGTGTTTCTTCTGGCCAACAATGCTGGGCTTTGTTAACACTAATATGCCTGCAACCGGCGCGTTAGGTTTAAACCTGATGGGCGGCGCGGGTATGTTCGCGGTATCGGTTTACACCATATTTATGGGCGATTTTTATGATAAAATTGTTGCTGAGGCGCATGGCGATAACACCTTTGCCGGTGTACGCGTTTTAAATGCCACACTGGTAATTCCATTGGTATTGATCGTGGCTTTTGCGGGCTTAGTGTTTTACATGAAAGGCAAAAGCAATAAGAGCGCAGCTGCTGTACAGGTATAAATCATTTTTAAACATAATATTTAAAAAGCGTCCCGAAGTAATCGGGACGCTTTTTTTATGCTATAGTTAAATATTTGTTACATCCGATAAATCATTGATGGATATTACTAATTTTAAGCACTGATCTTTTAAACCAACTATAAACTATATAATGAATACAACTATTAAAATTAAGTTATCGGTGATGATGTTCCTGCAGTTTTTTATCTGGGGGGGATGGTACGTTACCATGGGGCCATTTGCAGGCACTAACCTGCATGCAACGGGCGCACAAACAGGCGCGCTTTATTCAACACAATCATGGGGAGCTATTATAGCGCCATTTATTGTAGGCTTAATTGCCGACAGATATTTTAACGCTGAAAGAATATTGGGAGTACTACATATCATCGGCGCTATATTAATGTACCAATGCTATGCTGCAGTTGATATTTCTGCATTCTACCCATATGTATTAGGTTATATGATATTGTATATGCCAACGCTTGCATTGGTAAACTCGGTTTCATTTAGCCAGATGAAAGATCCTGAAAAAGAATTTTCTACCATACGTGTTTGGGGTACCATCGGATGGATAGTTGCCGGTCTGGCTATTAGCTTCCTGTTCCATTGGGACGCTGCCGAAAACGTATCAAAAGGATTTTTAAAGTACACTTTCTTAATGTCAAGCGTTGCCTCATTAATATTGGGCTTATTCAGTTTTGCTTTACCGGCTACTCCGCCAAAAACAGCTACCGAAAAAGTAGGTATATCACAGGTATTAGGCCTGGACGCGCTTAAAATGTTAAAGGATAAAAACTTCCTGGTGTTTTTTATCGCTTCTGTTTTGATCTGTATCCCGTTGGCGTTTTACTATCAAAATGCTAATAGCTTTTTAACAGATCTGAAAGTTAATAACCCTACCGGCAAAATGACTATAGGACAAGCATCAGAAGTGTTGTTTTTGTTGGCCTTGCCGTTGTTCTTCAAAAAATTCGGCTTTAAATGGACTATCGTTGTAGGAATGTTAGCCTGGGCGCTACGTTATGTTATGTTTGCTTACGGCAATGCAGGCGAGTTAAGCTTCCTGCTGATAATAGGTATTGCGCTGCATGGTGTATGTTATGATTTTTTCTTCGTATCAGGCCAGATCTATACCGATTCAAAAGCTGGTCCGCAAATTAAGAGCGCCGCACAAGGCGTAATTACCTTAGCTACTTACGGTGTAGGTATGTTAATTGGCTTTTACATAGCCGGTTTAATATCTGATGCTTATAACTCGCCAGCCGGCCATGACTGGAAAATGATATGGCTGATTCCTGCAGGTATTGCCGCGGTTGTAATGGTATTGTTCCTGTTGTTCTTTAACGATAAGACCAAAGCTGAAGCTACTATCGAAGTATAATATATTTTTAACATTGATATTAATAGCGCTGGGTTTAAACCCAGCGCTATTTTTTTGTCTATAAGGTAAATCATAATAAGATATTACTAATTTTAGCCAACTAAATACTAACTATAAATTTACAATGACAACAAGAAGAACGTTCTTAACGCAGGCCGGCCTGCTATCGGCAGGAGCAATGTTAGCACCACATTTATTATCGGCAAAACCTATTAAAAATGTAGGCTTGCAGCTATATAGCCTGCGCGACCAGTTACCTAAAGATGTAAGCGGCGTTATAGCCAAAGTTGCAGCGGCCGGTTATAAAGAAGTTGAGCCTTATGGCTACAGCAAAAGAGGTGGTTTCTGGGGATTAGACCCTAAAGCGTTCAGCGACTTGTTAAAAGCAAATGGCTTAACCACGCCAAGCGCCCATTACGATATGAACCAATATTTAGGTTCGGGAAAAACAGAGAACCTTGAGGCATATATTGAAGCAGCACATGCTACCGGCCAAAGCCATATCATTATCCCATCAATAAATGGTGAGTATATTAAAACGGTTGACGAGTGTAAAGCTGTTGCCGATAAGATGAATAAAGCTGCAGAGATCTTGAAAAAAGAAGGCTTGAAATTAGGTTATCATAACCACAACTTCGAGTGGAAACCGATTGGCAACACCACTTTCTACGATACCGTTATTGATAATACAGACCCTAAACTGGTAGCTATGGAAATGGATATTTACTGGGTAGTGCGTTCTGGTAAAGATCCGTTAGAGCTGATGGCTAAACACCCCGGGCGTTTTGAGTTTGTGCACATTAAGGATATGGATAAAACCAAATCGAACTTAAATACAGAAATAGGCGCTGGTACTATTGATTATGTTAAGATCTTAGCCAAAGCAAAACAAGGCGGCGTTAAACACTTTATTGTTGAGCAGGAAAACTATATCAATATCGATCCTTACGTGAGTATAGCACAGAGTGCTAAGTATGTTAAGGATAAGGTGAGTATATAACGGTTCCCGTTACTAATCGCTGGTTGTCATTTCGAGCATAGCGAGAAATCTATACACATGCTAATAACAATGTATAGATTTCTCTCTTCGTTCGAAATGACAATTTTTTATTTTATGCACTATGATCACCATAACCAACATCTACAAAACATTTAACAAAGGTAAAGCAAACCAGGTAAACGCCGTAAATGGTATCGACCTGACCATTGCCGATGAAGAATTTGTGGTGATTGTTGGTTCTAACGGCTCGGGCAAAACAACGTTGCTGAATTTGGTATCGGGCAGCATTCTGCCAACATCGGGTAGTATCACCATTGATAATGACGATGTAACCAAACTGGCCGATTATCAGCGCAGTAAATGGATAGCCCGCGTTTTTCAAAACCCGATGAGCGGCACCGCGTCTGAATTGAGTATTTTGGATAATTTTCGACTGGCTGCAATCCGTACCAAACCCAAAGGCTTAACAATCGGCGTTAATGACGCATTTAAAGCCGATGTAAAGCAAAAGATAGCTACGCTGGGCCTTGGTCTCGAAAACAAAATAGAACAGCCCATGGGCACGCTATCGGGCGGACAACGGCAGGCATTAACCCTATTAATGAGCGTGATGGACGATTGCAAGATCTTATTGCTTGACGAACCCACCGCCGCCCTCGACCCACGATCCGCAGAAATAGTAATGCAAACCGCCGATAAACTGGCCCGCGATTTTAAACTGACCACAATTTTAGTCACTCATAATTTAAAAGATGCCTACAATTATGGAACACGCCTAATCCAAATGGGCGAGGGGGTGATCATTAAGGATGTTGATGCTGCAAATAAACATGTATTGAAGCAGAGTGACTTGTTTGAGTGGTTTGGGTAAATAGAAAACAACCCTCTTTCCCGCTTGCGGAACAGAGGGTCGCGCTCGCAGAGCCGCGGGGTGAGTCGACGGCGAGCGTTTATGAACGGTGTCAATGTCCGCTTCGCCGTTTACTCACCCGGTCTTTGCTTCGCTCGACCACCCTCTCTTCGCCTTTGGCGGAAAGAGGGTTATTTTTTTGAGGAATATTTTTTGGCAAACTTATTGCAATCATCCAATCACTATGATGAACAATAATAATTTCCAGAATATATTTGATGCGTACCAACTGGTAAGTGGTGCAAAGATCAAAGGCAAAAAACAGGACGAAATGTTTGAGCTTGGCGAATACGACGCAAACAAACGAGGCTATACTGTATACCCGATTGATAACGGTGTACGTTACGACGACTTTTCTGTTGTTGTCGCCGAAAATGAATTAAAGAATAATTTCCTGATAGAGGTAGTGAAGGTAAATACGGCACTCGCTGCGTAAATAGAGAAAGCCCCGTTTTGATGTTTTTCAAACGGGGCTTTTGTTTTGCTTTATAAGCTGCTACTTTTTGTAGGTAATCTTAAATACAGTGCCTTTATTATCATCGGTTACATATAAAGAACCGTCTGGGCCTTGTGCTAAACCAACCGGGCGCCGCAATGCACGGCCCGAAGCTTTTTGATCTGCAGTACCGGCAAATCCATCAGCAAACACTTCCCATTTACCATCCGGCTTACCATTTTTAAATGGTTGAAACGCTACTAAATAACCCGCTTGTGGTAGCGGCGCGCGGTTCCATGAGCCATGGAAAGCTATGAAAGCGCCATTTTTATACTTAGCAGGGAATTGGTTGCCGGTATAAAATAACAACCCATCCGGTGCCCAATGCCCCGGGAAAGCAATTACCGGCTTAATGTATTTAGGATCTGCTTCTTTTTGGCCATCGCCACCATACTCGGGGCCAAGCATGTTCTTGTTTTTTTGCCAATCGTAATAAACATATGGCCACCCTGCGTCGTCTCCTTGTTTTAAAGCAAATACACATTCGGCAGGCAACTCGGCCGATTGCTCGGCAGTATACAATTTTGGATAAAGGTCATGCAAAGCGTCGCGCCCATGCTGCGTAACAAAAAGCTGGTTGGCATCATTGTTCCAGAATATCCCGACTACATTACGCAGGCCACGTGCATAATGTACGCCCTCTGCATAACTTTGGTTTAACTTATCGGTTTTAAACTGCCATATACCCCCTGCAGAGTCAAGCAGCGGACAGCCGGTATGGTTCTTGTCCTTTTCGGTACATATATTACTTGGCGCGCCAATATTTATATAAATGTTGCCCTTACCATCTAATGCGATAGCTTTAGGCTGATGCCAGTCTATGTCGATAAGCCCGGTAACAATACGCTCAGGTTTTTCAGGATCTGTTACCTGGTTATTTGCATCCAGTTTATAACGATATACACCGCCTTTATAACTGGCAAATAAATAGCCGCCGCCAATAGCTATACCGGTGCCGCCATAATCGGCAAAGCTGGTTTTTACGGTAGCCTGGTTATTTTCTTCATGTAGCACTATTATGCCTTTTGATTTGCGGGTGCTGGCCATGTGGATAAAAATATCATGCTGTGGCGTAACCACCAGGTGGCGCGCGCTGCCCAGGTTGTCGGCAATTATGGTAGATGTGAAACCCGCAGGCAGCGTTAGGTCGCCATCGGCAGGTTTGTTTTTTGCCGAGTTTAATACCACTATCCCTACTACCGCCACCACTGGTAACAGTATTGAGAATATCTTTTTGTTTTTCATTGTATTGTTAAGTTTACGTATCAAAAATAGCATAATAATTTTTAAGGCCGATAACCAAATTTAATATTAGCGAGGCTTTTACAATCTGTTCAGTTGTAAAGAGTGTAAAATTATATTCTTATTATATTGCATAAATCAATATTATATTCTTTATATGGTATATTTTTCAATTTATCTTATAAGGTTATTTAAACAGGTGATTAAACCCTCATCATTGTTTATCGTCATAGATGTATACAAAAACAAAGAATATGAAAAAGATAGCACTAATATCAGCAATAGCATTAAGTGGTTTATTTTATAGCAACGCAAATGCACAATTACTATCAATAGGATTACATTTAGGCGGTGGCCGTCCCGTTATACAGGCAGCATTAGTAACCCCATCAGTAGCGGTTAGTTACAGCAATGCCGACCAGTATTATTACATGCCGGAGGTTGATGCTTACTACAGCCCATACGAAAAGGTGTACTATTATAATGATGGCGGAAGATGGGTATCAAACGCTTACTTACCAGGTGAATATCGTAACTACGATTGGAGAACCGCCCGCCGTTACGAAGTACGTGCACACCGCCCATATTTAAATGCAGATATATATCGCGAAAAATATAAAGGTAATGCACATGACTGGAACCGTAGAGACGATCGCAGGGATGACCGTTTCGATAACCGTAATGACCGCAGAGATGATGGCCCACGTTTTGAAAGACGTAACGACAATCGTGGTGCAGAACATGCCGACAACCGTGGATGGGGTAATGGAAACAGAAGGGATGACAGGAATGATAACCGTGGACAGGGAAACTATAACCAGCCTCAGCAACCACAACAAAGCCAGCCTTCACAACCATCAAGGGGTGATTATGGCCAGCAACAAGGCAGGGGACAAGGTGGTTATAACCAACCTGCTCAACAACCTGCTCAGCCTCAGCAAAACCAACCATCACGTCAAAATGGTGATGGGCGCCAACAAAGAGGTAGTACAGCCCAGGGCGATCATTTCGCTTACAATGGCCAAAATGGCCAGGGAAGAAAGTTCTAATATAATTTCCTCCATCATATATTATAAAGTAAAAAGCCACCGAAAGGTGGCTTTTTTTATATTCATGATCAGCTTCAAACATGGGCACCAACGTGGTCACTCTATAGCGGGTCAAGTTTTCAAACGCAAAAAATCTCTCCGCAAACCTTACCTTTACCACATGGAGCCAGTAAAGCCCGATACCCAAATACTAATTGATATTGTTAAAACGCGTATGCCTTTTGGTAAATACAAGGGCACGCTGATCTGCGATCTGCCGGCTTATTATCTTGAATGGTTTAAAAGCAATGGTTTCCCGCCGGGTAAAATGGGTATGATGCTGTCTACCACGTTTGAAATAAAAACTAATGGATTGAATAGCATACTGCTTAAGGTAAAAAGTATTGTAAACGCACAAAGTAAATGACCGCGGCATGACCAACCGTAAAGCCGGCGGCTGCGTATATTTGTTAAAACTGTTATAGATCATGAAAAAATCAATTTTGTATATTTTGTTTAGCCTTGTAATTTTTGGCTGTGCCAATGGCCAAAACAGGCCCGGCGACATGGACATTGTAAGCGTACCTAAACCAAAAGCCGGCCAGGCGGTAGCCACATTTGGCGGTGGTTGTTTTTGGGCGATGAGCGAAGCCTTATCCGAATTAAAAGGGGTAGACCAAGTGGTATCCGGATTTGCCGGGGGCACTACCAGGAACCCAACTTACGAGGATGTTTGCACCCGCACCAC
>JAZKBY010000011.1:0-266692 GCA_040388395.1 Bacteroidota bacterium
AATGACTAATGACTAATGACTAATGACTAATGACTAATGACTAATGACTAATGACGTACTACGCAGCTGCCAGTTGGCGCTCTACGCTGGTTAATAAAACGTCGATATCAAATGGTTTTGCAATAAAGTCGTCGGGATTGCCATTTTGTTTTAAACTATTTGCTATAGCATGGCTTGCCGACAATAGTATTACCGGGATCTTGCGCGTTGCCGTATTTGCTTTAACGCTACGGCATAGCTCGCGGCCATCCATATTACCTAACATTATATCAAGAATGATCAAATCAGGGTGATGTTGTTTTATCCTGTCAAATAATAAATGGCCATCCGCCAGTGTTTCAACTTCGTAACCCGAGTCTTCCAGTATCAACTGTAAAACTTCTAAAATATCTTTGTCATCATCTACCGCTAATATACGTTGCATCTTCTTTTATAATTAAACCTTTAAATTAGAAAGGTATAGGAGTTATGTTACTTTAATAACAATTCCTATACCATATCTATTAAATGTTCGTAATAAAAGACGCAATTCTGCATTTTACCTACAGAATCTTCAGATTTATTGTGTTTTAAGCCTGATATTTATTTTTAGTATTAATTTATTTGCTTATTATTTTAATTAAGTGCTTGTTTTACACAACACTATTAGTTATTAATAGCCAAATAAGGTTTTCATATCGGGCTTAATCAACTCGCCATATTTCTTCAAATCGGTATCGCTAACACGTTTGTCAGACGCTACTATGCAATAAGCGTATGGCTTGCCTTTAAGTACTTCGTCATGGAATGCATTTATTTGCGAAAAATTTAACTTATCCAGGCTGTCAAAGGTTTCTTTACGGGCATCATAATTCAAGCCTAAACGCTGCGCGGCAAGGTAATTAAACAAGATATCGTCCTGTGTTATGCGTTCGGTTTCTATTGATTTACGCATGTTGTTTTTTGCGTCGATAACTCCTTTTTCAGATTCGGGTAAAGTGGTCAGCAACTCGTTCATACTGGTTATCGACTCTTTTAACTTGTCAGCCTGCGTACCTATATAAGCTATGAAAGAAGTTTGATCTTCTTTTTTAACCGGGGTTTGATAAATAGCACCGGTACTATAAGCCAATGCTTTTGATTCGCGGATCTGCTGAAAAACAACCGCGCTCATACCGCCGGTGCCAAAATAGTTATTAAACAAGTCAATTTTTGGGGCGAGGGCAGGGTTGTAAGCACCTTCATTTCGTACCCAATAAATTTCGGCCTGTACCATATCATAGTTGGCAAAAAACACCTTGTTGCTGGTGGTTGCAACTCTTGCAAATTGTTTTTTAGCCGGGTACGCCGTAAACACAGCAGGTGTTTTATGGATCTTTGCAAGCGTAAGGGCAGCCTGCGCCGCTGTTAGCGGACCGTAGTACAACTCGATATGCTTATAGCTATTCAGATCATGTAATATCTTAACCAGGTCATCGGCTGTAATAGCGTCGATCTCGGCGTCGGTTAATACATTATTAAATGGGTTTGATTCGCCGTATTGGGCGTATGCCATTAATGATTGAGCTATGGCCCCTTTGTTAAGCTTGGCGTTTTCTCTTGATTTTTTAAGGCGTGCCTTAAATCCGGCCAAAGCTTTTTCGTCGGGTTGGCAATTGGCTAACAGATCTTCGTATAGTTTTACGGTTGCGCTAAAGTTTTCCTGTAAACCGCTAAAACTAACTGTTGATATCTCTGATCCGGCAGAGATATTGAATGACGATGCCAGCTTATAAAACTCTTTGCTAAAGTCCTCGGCGGTTTTGGTTTTTGTACCTAAAAACTGTACGTATTGTGCTGCAATTGGCAATAATTTATTATTCCAGCTGCCCATGTCATAACGGAAGTAGAGTCTGAAAATACTGTTGTCTTTATTTTGTACGGACAGTAAATTAATATTACCCGACTTAGCCCGCTGGATATCTTTCTGATAATCTAAAAAAACAGGTTTAATAGTATTGGCAGGGATCTTATCTATCTGCTTTAAAAATGTTGATTGTGCGATTGTATTAACTTCAACAGGGGTGATGGTAGGTTTCTCAACCTTCTGGATGTTTTTATCCTCGCCCTGGTGTTTATAAACGATGACATAGTTATCATCATTAAGATATTTGTTGGCAAACTCTACAATTTGTGCCTTGGTTATTTTTGATAGCTCATTTACTGTAGCTACATCATTGCGCCAATCTACACCCGCGGTAAAATCGCTTTGCAGGTTAGCTGCCCTTGAACCATAGCTTTCGTTTTGCTCAATAATGCTTTTTTTGGTGTTGTTTACTATTGATTTTATCAGGTCGTCAGAGAACTCGCCTTTTCTTAATTTAGCTATCTCGCCAAGCATCAATCCCCGTACCTCGTCTAACGACTGGCCTTTTATCGGGTTACCCCTTAATAATAAAACACTGTAATCTTTTAACGCGTATGAGCCTGCGCTCGCGCTTAATAATTTTTGTTGTTTAACCAGGTTAAGGTCAAATATACCCGCCTTGCCATTGGTTAGTATGCTGCCCATCAGGTCTAACAAACGTGCATCGCGTGTGTTGGCGCCGGGGAAACGGAACGCTATAGTTAAAGTCTCCGGGTTAGGGCCGTAAACATCGCGTTTAACCGGGCTGGTAATGGGTTGCTCGGGCGCGTAAGTATAAGCAGGGATAGGTTTGGCTTTCATATAGCTGAAATGCTGATCAACCTTTTTGATCATCACATCAGGGTTAAAATCGCCGGAAAGAATTACCCCCATGTTATTAGGCACATAGTAGGTATAGTAATAGTTGCGGATAGCGTTTAACGATGGATTTTTTAAATGCTCAACAGTACCTATTGTGGTATGCCTGCCATAATTGTTATTAGGGAACAAGGCGTTAAACATAGCTTCGTTAACTTTACGTCCGTCATCGTCTAAAGTGCGGTTCTTTTCTTCGTAAACAGCTTCCAGCTCGGTATGGAAGATCCGTAATATAGGGTTACGGAAACGCTCTGTTTGTAAGGTTAAAAACTTATCAACCGCGCTGCTTGGTATATCATCGGTATAAACAGTTTGCTCAAACGATGTAAAAGCGTTGCTGCCTTGCCCGCCCATTGATGCCATCATTTTATCATACTCGTTTGCAATAGATACTTTTGCGGCCAGGCCTGATGTTTTATCTATTTCTTTATATATCTCTTTACGTTTTTCAGGATCTGTAGTAGAATTATATTGCTCATACAGGGCATCTATTTTATCCAGGTAAGGTTTTTCTTTGGCCCAGTCGGTAGTGCCATATTTATCTGTTCCCTTAAACATCATGTGTTCAAGATAGTGTGCAAGGCCTGTATGATTATCAGGGTCGGTTTTGCTACCTGCTTTAACGGCGATATAAGCCTGGATGCGCGGTTGTTTATTAGTTGGACTTAAAATTACGGTCAAACCATTTTTTAGCGTGTAAAAGCGCGAGTGGGTAGGGTCGCCGGTTACATACCGGTAAGTGTAGCCGCCGGATGTTGCTTGTTTCCAGGCTATAACAGCCTGCGCGTTTAGGTTTGAGGCATAAGCGGCCAGTACAAAGCCGATCAGGAATAATTTTTGTTTCATGCTGCTTGTTTAAACAATAAATATATTTAAAAATTCCGACTAAAAAAATGGTGATTACCACTAAAAAGGTTTTGTTTGGCGTACGCCAAACAACGTATAAGACGATTTTTTTTATGTGTTGTTACACAGCGTTTTTACTAAAAATAAATAAAAAAGCATTTTATAAATAAACCTTTTGAAATGATTGCGCTCTAAAAACCATTACTTAATAAGATAAAAACATACCACAATGAAAAAAATTCTCTCTTTTGCTATATGCCTGACAATGATTGCAGGCTCGGTAAGCGCACAGCGCAGATACCATCAGCAGCGTAACAGCCAGCGCGACAACAACGGCGATTATTACAGCCCTAAAATTGGTTTGACCATTGGTGCTAACGTGTCAAATTTAACTAGTTCAAGCAATTCAAATTACAGCACAGGCAGTATAGCCGGCCTTAATGCAGGTTTAACTTTTGATCTGCCTATCGTCTATCCATTATCTTTCGCACCCGAAGTTTTGTTTTCACAAAAAGGATATGAGGCTACTACCAACAATGGTGTATTTACCCAGCGCACAAACTTTATTGAAGTGCCTTTATTGGCCAAGTTTAAAGTAGGCCCGGGTTTTAACTTTTTTATTGGCCCGCAATTGTCTTATTTGCTAAATACCACTAATACTTATGATAATGGCTTCATAGTATCGCAAGAAACCTATTACGAAAACAATAACGGCCATAAATCATTTTTAGATGGTGTATTAGGTGTAAGCTTTGACCTGAACAGGTCTGTCGATCTGCGTGCACGTTATACAATTGACCTGCAACAAACAGACTCGCAAGGCAGCACTTATGTACCTAACTACCGCAACCAGGTATGGCAATTTGGTATAGGGTTTAAGTTGAATTAATAGCTTTAGCCTCTCTCAGTAGAGAGTGATTAGTTTTTAATGAATATTCAAGAAAGCTTCGCCGTTTAGGTGAGGCTTTTTTGCTTTATGGGCGTTGCCCCGATTAAAATCGGCGCCCGTGCTGTCCGCTCATACGCCACAGGGCCTTAAGCGCAAGGCCGGTATCCGCTGCCATCACTAACGCGGTTGGCGGTAATGAACGCGCACCGTCGACTCACCCCGCGGCTCTTCGAGCGCGACCCTCTCTTCCGCAAGCGGGAAAGAGGGTTGTTTTATGCATTGATTTTTTTCCTATAATCATTTTTCCCTTCCCCTCTTTCCGCCGAAGGCGAAGAGAGGGGTGACGAGCGAAGCGATGTCGGGGTGAGTCGACGCTGGCAGGTAGACACTATACAAAAAGGCCGGTCTCTAATCAAGAAGCCGGCCTTTTTTACTTATATATTTTGGGGTGCGATTAATAATCAGAGCCACCGCCCTTATTACCACGGTCGCGATAGCTTCCGCCACCGCCGCCGTTACCACCACGATCTTTATTGTAACCGCCGCCACCGCCGCTGCTTTTATCGCGATTATAGCCGCCACCACCGCCACCGCCGTAGCCGCCGCCACCGCTGTTACGGTCGCGATTATAACCACCGCCACCACCGCTACCGCCACGGTATCCGCCGCCACCGCCACTTGGCCTGTCGGTTTTCTCTTTAGCCTGGCTAACAGCTATTGCTTTGTCTAAAATTTCTTTTCCATCAAGCGCGTCAATCGCACTTTGTGCTTCATCATCATTTGGCATTTCAACAAAAGCATAACATTTGCTGCGGCCGGTTTCGCGATCCATGATCACGTTTGCCGAACTAACTTCGCCGAAGGGAGAAAAAAGTTCTGTAAGATCAGCCCCTTCATATTGGTAAGGCAGCTTGGCGATAAAAATTTTCATCTAATAAATTGAGTTAATGGGTTGGTTTATAAAACAATAGTAAGCATTATAATTATAAAAGATGTGTAAGCACCGTATCTTTCAAACAACTGCCTTTTTTAGATACAACATTAGGCTGTTTTTTGTTTTATCTTAATTAACTATTATAGAAAAAAAAAGAGAAGGTGGAATTATAATATCAGGCTGTTAACTTTTTCAACCAGTTCGGTAAGGTCAAAAGGTTTGTTTATGATGGCATCGCAGCCGTAGCCATACAATTCATCATCATGATTAATATAGGCCGAAAAAATAATAACGGGCACGTCCTTAAAATCAGGGTGACATTTTATTTGTTTACAAAGCTCGCCGCCGTTTGTGCCTGCCACACGGTAATCTAATATCACCAGGTCGGGCGTAAAATCGGCAAGCATAGGCATAACATCCGCGCCCTTTGATGTGCTTTTTACATCAAACTTTTCGTATGAAAGGGTTTCGTGTACAATTTCCAGGATATCCTGGTTGTCGTCTAATATTAAAATACGTTTTGACATGTATAGCTATTAATACTTCGAAAACTTAAATCGTTATGTGAAAAATGCTCGTAATAATTGTAGGTGTTCGGCTGAAACTTTTTTCGAATGTATAAATCAAATATAATGATTATTCCTACGGTTGTAACTCGTCTTCGTAATATTATGGTTATGAAATTGTAAAAAATATTTTTTATTACCCTATAACACCTGCAAGGTGCTTTTTAGCTAAAATGTTTCGCCCAAATTTATTGAAATTGACGAGTAACCTTTACTTAAGCCGTAATCAATACCAATATTTGTATCTGTTTTTTTGTTGAATTTAATCCGCAGGCCCGCGCCGCCGGCAGGGTTAAAGTATCTAAACTGCCTGCTGTTGGGCTGGCTGGCCGAGTTTACATTAGCAAATGCAATAAACCCGAAGAGGCCATTATCGGTTATATCGCAGCGATACTCTGTTTCCAGGTAAAATAAACTTTCGCCACGGTAACGGTTTTGCTCAATACCACGGCCCGACCGCTGATAAGGATCATTACCTATGGAGGGCAGATTTAGGTATGGCGAGCCGGGCGAAAGGGTGGTCCAGTAATAGGCCCAAAACGCCAGCATGTTTTTGCGTGCAGATTGAGTTAACGACAGGTATTTCCGCACATCAACATATAGCGACTGCCAGTTATCAATACTGCCCAGTTTGGCAGCGCTATACCGGTAAATAACATTGGCATACCAGCCCGGTAGTGGGTTTATAGAGTTGTTGCGTGTATCGTACAGTAAATTTACAGTCGGGCCCGACGAAAATGAGTTTTGATTGGTTTTGGTGCCAAAAGAGTAATCGGTAAACTGGCTTAAGGTTGTGTGGGCGCCATTATCACTTTCAATGCCCAGGTAGTAATCTAAATCATAGCCAATGCCGGCAAAAAAATAAGGTGTAATTTGTTTGAGCACGCTCTGGTAAAACCTAACGTATACATAATCAATCAAAAATTTATGATCCTCCGGCTGCCCGCCACCCAGCCCCCAGGTATACTGCGGGTATACTAACATGCGGGTATCGCCCTGGATATTAAACGCATTGTCTTTTAGCCAGATGTTTGACCGGATGGGTAAGCCGTATCGCCCCTCAAAATTTAAATACGGCGTAAAGTTTATGGACGATAGGTTAGTAGTTTGCAGACTGCCCAAATAGAAACCCGCTGTTGTTGACGCGATAAGGGTTTTGCCGGCCGACTCCATAGCAGACGACGATATAGGCAGGAAAGAGAAATAAAACTTCTTTTCGTCCTTATCAGCTACAGAGCGTGCTCTTTTATGGAGTATTGAATTGGCAATATCAATTAAGTCCCGTTTCTCCAGGGTATCAATAAAAGGCCGGTACTTTGCCGAACTGCTATCAGTTTGTGCCAATAAGCACATCCAGCAAAAACAAAAAGTAATTGTAAGTAAGGCTCTTATCATTTAAACTAATAACGTTATTGCAGTGGCTTTAATATACTAAAAAAACACAAAAGCCCGCCACGTATATTACGTGACGGGCCTCTGCCAAAATCAATAGTTAATTTCTTGGTTTTTTATAAACATAAGCATTGGGATAATGCCCGTGTTTATTATAATATGCTCTTCTGTATGCTGCGATACGTTTTTTCTCTTTTGCTTTGCGGCTTTCGTTACCAATAATGTAACCACCACCGGCACCAACCGCGCCACCTATTAAAGCACCGCCTACGTTATGGCCAATAATACCACCAACTATAGCGCCACCGGCACCGCCTATAATAGCGCCTTTACCCTGTTCACTAATCCCTTTTTTCTCTTGTGCATGGGCAAGGTTGGCTGTCGAAAACAACGTTGCTGTAATTATGCCCGTGTATAATATTAACTTTTTCATGTCTCTGTAAATAAAATTTTAGTTACTACAGGTAAGTCAAATAACAAGCCAAAATTTATGATACAGTTAAACGTGTGGATTATAGGTATGTCCTATTTAATAGTGTATGTTTTAATAGTCGTTTATTTAATAATTAACGCAAGTTCGGGATAATCAATTAGTAGCGTGTAAAAGATTTTAATCAATATAGAGGCGTAGCCTCGGCTTATATTGTAGCCACGGGTTTCAACCCGTGGTATAGAAAAAAGAAATATTATAAAGAACCGTAGGTTCGGCCCATATAAATATGCATCATGCCTACGGCACTCGAAAAGATTGGTGATTTGTTCACCACGGGTTGAAACCCGTGGCTACAATATGTTTCGAGCCGACGGCTCTTATTTTATAGAAATATACACCAAAACGCCAGCTCGTAGGGGCTTCCTATCGTTAGTTTCCTATCCCAATTTCAAGTTTATTACCAAAATATTACCGTGTTTATAGTCGGGCTTAATATTGTAAAGGCGATATTTGCCGAAAATTAAGAGGGCGATACCTTTTTGCTATGCTATGACTAAAAAACGTTATTTCTTTACTGTACTGATATTAGGTTCGCTTACCGCTTTGGGGCCTTTTTCTATTGATATGTATCTCCCGGGTTTCCCGGCTATTGCAAAATCACTTCATACCACCACCGCACAAGTTTCAATATCGTTGTCCAGTTTTTTTATCGGGTTAGCGGCGGGGCAGTTACTGTACGGACCGTTGCTTGACAGGTTTGGCCGTAAAAAGCCTTTGTATATTGGTTTGGTGCTATACATTATTGCGTCGGCAGGGTGTTACTATTCAACCAGTATCGAAACCTTAATTACACTGCGGTTTATACAGGCCATAGGCAGTTGCGCGGCCGGTGTGGCATCAATGGCTATGGTACGCGATATTTTTCCGCTAAATGAGAATGCCAAGATCTTTGCCCTGCTGATATTAATCCTGGGTGCATCGCCCATGGTAGCGCCCACTATTGGTGGCTACGTAACCATATATTGGGGCTGGCATTTAATATTTGTGATATTAGGTAGCATGGCTTTGGCGATATTGCTTACGGTAATATTCTTCCTGCCCGAAAGTTATAAGCCGGATCCAACTTATTCGCTCAAGCCCGCGCCAATCATTAACAGCTTTATACAGGTACTTAAAGAGCCGCAATTTTACACTTACGCGTTAACCGGCGCTTTTGCTTTTTGCGGGTTGTTTGTGTACGTTTCGGCATCACCAATTGTGTTTATGGAGGTGTTTAAAGTAAGCGCTAAAACTTACAGCTGGATCTTCGCCGGACTATCTGTTGGCTTTATTGGTTCAAGCCAGGTTAATAACCTGCTACTCAAAAAATTTAAAAGCGAGCAGATCATCCGTATATCAATGGCCATACAAGTTATAACAGCTTTGCTGTTTTTAATAGGCAGCCATTACGGTTGGTATGGGTTGGGTACCACCCTTGTCCTTATATTTGTGCTATTGTGCTGCGTGGGCATAACCAGCCCCAACGCCTCGGCATTATCCCTGGCGCCATTCGAGAAAAACGCGGGCACCGCATCGGCCCTGTTAGGCGCATTACAGTTAGGCTTAGGCGCGCTGGCAACTTTTGGCGTGAGTGTATTTGACAGCCGGTCGGCTGTGCCTATGGCAGGTATTATGGAATCCACCGCAGTTATTGGACTACTGGTATTATTATTTGGCGCTTCGCGGATAAAGAATAAGGTTGATGTGAGTAAAAGTGGTGGGGTTGTGGCGCATTAAATTCCGGATTTGTCATCCTGGGCGATAGCGAAGGATCTTGTAAAATAGATAGGTATACACCAAGCAATCGCGAACTTAGCGCTTGTAGAAGATCCTTCGCTATGCTCAGGATGACAAACATGATTTTTATTTGCAGGTTGTCTGTCAGGACACAGACAACGGAGGTAAAAAAGAGCCAATACCTAAGTTGCTTAGGTGTGATCCACTTTGACCGATCCACCCCAAAAAGTCAGGAAATTGGCAAATTTCACAAGTCTTTTATTTACAGCTTGTTAAATTAGTCTGCCTAAAGCTTTACAAGTGATCCACCGTGATCCGCTCGAAAAGTTAAATATTTTATTTACAGATAGTTACACAAAAAAAGGTGATCCAGGTGATCCACATTTTAAAGTGGATCACCCGTGCCTGTTTTAGTCGCCTAACACCTCGTCAATCACCCCAAACTCTTTGGCTTCGGCGGCTATCATCCAGTGGTCGCGGTCGCATACATCATGTACCTTTTGGTAGTCCTGGCCGCTGTGCTTGGCTATGATGTCGTAAAGCTCTTTCTTGACTTTCAGCACCTGGTTGGCGGTGATCTCGATATCTGATGCCTGGCCCTGCACACCACCCAGCGGCTGGTGAAGCATTACGCGCGAGTGGGGCAGGGCGCTGCGTTTACCCTTGGCGCCGCCGCATAACAGTATCGCCCCAAATGACAGCGCCATGCCGGTACAAATGGTTGATACATCAGGACTGATCAGTTGCATGGTATCATAAATGCCAAACCCGGCATACACCTCACCACCCGGCGAGTTGATGTACATACTAATATCCTTCTTAGCGTCAGTCGACTGCAGGAACAGCAACTGCGCTTGCACAATGTTGGCAATGTTGGCCTCAACGGGTGCACCCATAAAGATGATCCTATCCATCATCAGCCTTGAAAACACATCCATCTGCGATACCCGCATCTCGCGTTCCTCAGTAATGTAAGGGGTCATGGCGGTTGGGATAGTCGCCCGTTCAACGCCGGTAATGTAGCTGTCTACCCGGTCTTTTTGGACATGGCAATGCCCCACCGCAAATTTGCGGAACTCGTTCTTGTCGATATTCATAAAGTTTGTTGGTTATTGTTTACTAAACAGCCGCCTTATTTGAGCAGCAAAGCTGGTGTGCACCGTCTGCGTAAACAGTTGTTGATGTACTTGTTCTATTTCCTTTTTTAGCTGCCTGCGGCCAAATTGCTGTATGGTAGCATAAGCTTTCTGCTGCCATAGCACTTTATCGGCCAGGTCGTTATCCAGCATCAGTTTAGCCTCGAACAGCAAAGCATCGCCGGTGTTGGCGGTACCCAGTAGGTGTGCCTCTATCTGTTTGGTTTCATTCCATGAAGTCGTCATACACCAATGCTTTTTGTTTAATGGTTTCTCTTACTTTCTCCAAACATTTATACTTCTGCACCGTAGCGCTGCGCACACCCGAATAGCCAAACCCGTCGGCTATTTCGGTAAGAGATAGTTGATCATAATAAAAGCCTTTCAGCAACTCCATGCATTTGTTGCCTGCGGTCTCTAAGAAGCGCATCAAGCGGTTGTTTGATGGGGTTGCAATATCCTCGTCAAACAGATCAATATCATCCAGTGGGACGTTTTGATTGCTTTGGCGATAACGCTTTAGCCAAAGATGCTTAGCTGTGCCAACAAGGTAAGCCGTGTCGTTATTTAATGGTGATGCCTGACTCTTCTCATAATAAACCACCAACGCGTCCTGGAACACGTCCTTAGCCTCATCAAAACTGCCGCCCATGCGGCTGATATACTTAGTCACAACCGGGAATGCCTTTTTATACAAACTGATAAAAAGCTCCTGCCGTTGTGCTTGTCTGTCTGAAATGCTGGTACCGGGCATAATGTGCTGTTTATAGATATGTGCCGATTAAGAATGAACTATCACCTTTTATTTAAAAAAAGTTTATTCCTTCACCGCGGTAACCTCCGATCCGTCGGTTCCTTTGGTTGAGAAGATCAATTGTTTGCCATCAAAGCTCTCAATATAAAAAGGGAACTTCCGTAAGCCGCCGGGGATGACCTCTGTATATTGAATATTTGAGCCGTCAATAGCAAATGTACCATGCGATAGTACCTTGCCGTCCCAATAAATTAATAGGCTGTCCTTTTGGGTGAATTCGATATATGGTTTTTGTTCAAACAACGTCATGTTGCCTACGCTATCCGGCGGACTGGCATTTGGGTTTCGGACCCGTTTGTATTTCCATTTGCCGTACAGATCCTGCGGCGATACAGATGATTTGCAGGCCGATATAGTAGCAACGGCCAATACAAGCAAACCAAAGGCTAATTTTTTCATGTAGTGATGAATTTGGATAGCCCAAGATAGTGAATGAATTTTTACTCCTCTGATTTTTTTTGAGCCTTCTGTAGTTTGTGTTCGGCTTTTTTTACCTCGTCCTTTTCACTTAACGGGAAGTCAGTTTCTATCTTCTCCGGGGTTTTGACAAAGGGTTTCTTATCGGATGCGCCTGGTGTTGCTGGTTTAACGGTTTTCATAATAATTGATTTAATATACAGGCTGAGTGGCCTATATTAACTAAACTTATGAAAACGGAAAGTGTTTTATCCTATTTGACACGATTGAAGGATATGAATACGTAAGCCTGTAAAACAAATAAAGGATTTACGTTGCCATAAATCCTCTTAATCTTATAATCCTTAAACCGTGTTATTGTTTATTAGCTTTCTTTATACTATCAGCCTTAGCTTTTGCCCTGTCTTTAAAAAAGCCTTTCAGGAAAAAGTTATGCTGCGCAGCTTCCAGATCATCATTTAATTTGATGGAGCCTGCATGCAGGTTTTGTATAGTGCTTTGAATCTGTGCCGCCGCTTTAGGGTCGTTTAATAAAACACCTACCGCGTTGTCTGTACGGTTAAACTTATCGCTGGCAGTTTTTAAGTTGTTGGTAGCCGCGGTAGTATTCGCCGCTGCTTCTTTAAGCTGATTAGCTGCCGACTGTATAGTATGGAACGTAGCTGTATCAGTAAGCATTTTATCAGCAAGGCCGCCTTTGCTATTCATTTTGGCGCTGAAATGCTCCAGGTTAGCCGCCAAACGTGCTGCGGTTGCACTGGTACGCTCGAAATTGCTCATGGCATTTCTAAACTGGTTACCTACTGCACTATCGGCCATTAAAGTACCTACGGTGCCTTTACCCTGTAATATTTTACGGCTTAATAATTTAAAGTCGCCGGTTATTGATAGCAAGTTTTGGTTGTTTTGTTGTAGCACCTTCAACATATCATCTGTAGAAGTCAACTTCTCTGTTTGTAAAACGTCACCATCCTGCACCACAGGGGCCTGCGGACTGCCGCCATCAATAACAATTATCTTATTACCTATTAATCCGTCTGACCCAATGTGCACGCCCGCGTTACGGTGTACGTATTGCTGGCTGGCTTCGTCAACACTCATGCGTACATCAACCCGGCCCGGGCCAATAAAATGGATCTTGCTGATGCTGCCCACTTTAACCCCCGAGAACCAAACGCTGTTACCGGTCTTTAAACCCGATACGTCGTCAAATACGGCACTGATATGTATGCTTTTAGAGAAGCTTTTTGATTGGCTACCCAATGTGAAAACGCCGACAATAAAAACCACCAGGCCTATGGCCAGGAACAGTCCCACTATTATTGCTCGTTTATTTTCTGTTTTATCCATTATGTTGTAATGCTGTGTAAATCTATCGTATAAAATTGTAATCAAAAAATGGTTTTACCCGTTCGTCCATCGTATCAAAAACCTCGTCGAAACTGCCCTGGCGCTGAAACTGGCCATCTAACAGCATAGCTATCCGGTCGCCGGTTTGTTTGGCGCAGGTTAAATCGTGGGTGATGATGATGGATGATGTCTTATATTTTTGCTGAACCTCGTTGATCAGCTCGTTAATTTCAATACAGGTAATAGGGTCGAGGCCGGCTGTTGGTTCGTCATACAGCATGATCTCGGGGTTTAATATCAGCGTACGGGCAATACCGATCCGCTTACGCTGCCCACCAGATAGTTCGGACGGCATCTGATTGATAGTTTTGCTTAGGCCTACGGCGTCCAATACGCTTTCAACCGCTTCGTCTATTTCCCGTTTAGTAATGCCCTTGCGATTACGAACCAACGGAAACTCCAGGTTTTTACGCACGGTCATGCTATCATACAAAGCACTGTTCTGGAAAGAGAAACCTATGCGGATGCGCAGTTCCTGTAATTCCTTATCAGATATCTTGTTAATGTCCTGTCCTAATACTTCTATAGTGCCGGCGTCGGAGTGTAGCAGCCCGGATATGATCTTTATCAATACAGATTTACCGGTGCCCGACCGACCCAGCACCACCAGATTTTCGCCCTGGAAAAGCTGCAGGTCAATACCGCGCAATACATCATAGTCATCAAAAGATTTTTCTAATCCTTTAATGGTTATAACCGCGTTATTGTAATCAATAGGTGCCTTTGGCTTTTCCATAATTTATATTAGCGAAACCAACTGGTTATCTGCACTATAACAATCTCTTCAATAAATATTAAAAACATGGCTGTTACCACCGCGCCGTTTGCCGCTTTACCAACGCCTTCTGTTCCTTTGGTGGAGTAATACCCCTGGTAGCTACCCACTATGCCAATGGTAAACCCAAACACAACTGATTTTACCAACGATGCCGTAAAATCTGTAAAAGACAGCGGATCAAAAACCTGTTGCATATAAGTTGCGTAGCTGGTGCCTTCGTTTGTGGCAACGTTAACATAGCCGCCCAGTATAGCTATAAAGCCTGTATATGTTGCAAGTATGGGTATGGTTAACGTGGTAGCAATTACGCGGGTACAAACCAAAAACTTAAACGGCTTGGTGCCCGATACTTCCATCGCGTCAATCTGTTCGGTTACGCGCATGGAGCCTAATTCGGCGCCAATGCTTGAACCTACTTTACCTGCCGCTATCAGCGCCGTTACCAATGGTGCCAGGGCACGCATTATGGCTATTGATACCAACGATGGTAACCATGACGTAGCCCCAAACTGACCTAATGACGGCCGCGATTGTTTGGTGAATATTAAACCAACAATAAAACCGGTTAATGATATTAAAGTGAACGAACGCACACCAACCTCATAGCACTGCCTTACAATTTCCTTAAACTCGAAAGGTTGTACAAATGCCTCCCTAAAAAAACGGAGAATGAACTTGTGGATGTTATAAAGACTTACAAAAAAAGTGGCAATCTTACCTTTGGGTTTGGGGGCCTTTTTTTTAAGTTGAAGAGTTGTATCTAATTCGGTATCCATTAATGGGACAAAGGTATTACTTATGCAAGATATTTCCTGACTATTTTATACAAAAAGTTAATAAACGTTTGTTTAAAAGCTTTTTATTAATCATTTGATTAATAAGACAAATGTACAGTACTTTATGTTACGGCAAAGTCAAAAAATAATGGAGGATTGATTAGAAAAGGATAATTAAAAATCCAATATAATACAGTCGATATCTTTTATACGGGCAAAGCCCTTATCTGCAGTAATTAGTGGTAAATTAAATATTAACGAGGAGGCAGCTATTATTGCATCAGGTATTTTGATGTTGTTATTCTTTCTGAGATTTATAACCGAATCTGTAATGAATTGTGAATGATTGATTTTATAGCAATTATCAAGCATTCCTTTTATTATATTTTCTTCTTGTTTAGTTATATCTTTCTTACTCAATAGCTCTATTTCGGTGATATAAGAATAGGCCCAACCATCATTGGCAAATGGTAATAAAAAAGGGTTATCGTCAAGCAAATAAATAAAGCAGTTAGTATCGGCAAGATATTTAACTCCATTCATTTCTTATCTTTTTTTGATATTCTAAACCGTCTCCAAAAGCACCTTTGAGCTTTCCGAAATAATCGGATAAGTTCGGTTTCTTTTTTGATTTGTCCAGCTTTTTTAATGCTGCACCGATCTCCTCTGATTTAGTATCCTTATTTATTGTAATAACCATAACTGATCATATTAATTACTATATATAACAAAAATACAAAACGCACTTCATAACATCAATATTATAATATCCTTTGGCTTACTTATTGCTTAAAAGCATTGGAGGAGAATATATTATGAACCTATATCAACAAAAATGGCTGACCATTTTGCAAAGTGCTAACCTGCCGGGATGGGACATTAAACCTTTGGATGAAGGTATTTATGTAGAGATGCCGCACGTTACCGACCTGAAACTGATCCGCGATATCCTGCCCGAAACACTGGCAGCGCTATCCTTAGATATTGACGTGCCTAAATCAAGGTTGAAGTTTCATTTTCATAATGGGTATGAAAACTTTGAATACATACTGAACCCGAATGAAAAAGACCTCTCCTAAATCCTCTCCAAAGGAGAGGACTTGAATAGTCAACCCGTAAATATTTTATTCAAAGCCCCTCTCCCTCGGAGAGGGGTTGGGGTGAGGTCTTAACAATCCCCGCCAACTTCGCAGCTATCGCCTTCAACAACATCAAGCCTTACCGGTTTGGTTTCGGCCCATTGGCTGTAGGCTTTTTCTAATGTTTCCAGGAACGTTGGTACAGCCTGCGCACCCGATACGCCATATTTATTATCCATCACAAAAAACGGAACGCCGCGAATACCTAACTGCTGGGCCTGCGCTATATCCTGGTGAACGTTAATGGCGAACTTATTGCCGGCTAAAGTATGGTGTACTTCAGCTTTGTCTAATCCTATGCTTTCGCCAAGCTCGGCTAAAATATCGTGGTCGGCTATGTTTTTACCTTCGGTAAAGTAGGCATTAAACAGTGCTTCTTCGGCTTCGTCGCCCAAACCGTTTTGCTTGGCAAGGTGTGCAAAGCGGTGAGCATCAAAACTATTCGCTATAATAGCTTTATCAAAATCATAGGTTAAACCAACTTCGGCAGCCATTTGGGTTACCTGGTGGTTCATTTGTTTAGCGTGATCAAAGGTGATACCCTTAATATCAGCCAGGTATTGATTGATATTTAAAGTGACATCTGTAACCAGGTCAGGGTTTAATTGGAAGCTTTTCCATTCTACCTCTACCTCGTCCTTGTGCTCAAACTGTGCTAAAGCCTGTTCAAACCTGCGTTTGCCAATATAGCAAAACGGGCACATCACGTCACTCCAAATTTGTATCTTCATGGCGCAAAGTTACCATGCCGCTATAAAATCAACGTAAGCACAAAGTAAAATAACGGTCTACTTTGTGTCATCCCGCTCCACCAGTTCCATGCCGCATTTCGAGCAAACACCGGGCTTGTCTGCTCCGATTTCGGGGTGCATAGTGCAGTAATATTTGTATTGTTTTTTCTTAACAGCTTTATCTTTAGCCGCATTGCTACATGCGCCCAAACTTAAACCTATAAATGTTAATGCTATTAATGCTGATCTCATAATTACTTATTTTTAATAAACGCGGTTAATCCTAATATGCGGTGCCATTTATAGAAGTTGCGCTTAGCTGCACTATTTGCAGCATCTGTGGTCTTCTTCATGATCAATTCTTTGCGAATGAATAACTAATACCCAATGTAACCGCGCGTGGCGGCGCGGCATTGTAGGTATCGCCGTATTGATTGCTGGTTACGGTGGTGGCATAAAGCTTGTTGGTTAAGTTTAATACATTGAACCAAATCCCCGCGCCTTTTAAAGCCGTTTGTTTAAAATCATACCCCAAACGCAGGTTATAAATATTATAACCCGAATACGTTTTGGTATTGGCCGGGTTGGTATAATATTTATCAATATGCTGCCACTCGCCTGCTATGCGGAAACCAGGCAGGTAGGTCGGTTTATAAGTTAACTCGGAATTGGCTATCCACACCGGGGCGTTGTTCATGCGTTTGCCGTTGTAGCTGATGGTATAATTTGTACCGGTTGCGTAGTTGGTAGCTACTTCGCTGTAATCAACATAAGTATGTTTAGCGTTGGTTCCGTTAAACCGGAAGCTTAACTCGTTTACAGGTGCATAAGTAATAGCATATTCAATGCCCCTGTGGCGTGTCGCGCCAGCATTTTGGTTTTGGGTAGTGTTATCAGGCAATAGCTGGTTAATGATCTCGTTATGGCCCTCCAGATCGTATAAGCTAACCTCAACATACATCTTCTTATCAAATGCCGAGATCCAACCGCCAACCTCGTAGTTATTAAAAGTAGCCTGCTTTAATGGCGTTAATTGTCTTGCCTGGTACAGGTCGCCGGTTTCCGGCGGTTGGAAGCCTACGCTGTAATTTAGGTAAAAGCCTTTATTGTTACCTAAATCATAAGTCAAACCAAACTTAGGGGCAACAATGTTAAAATCGGTACTTTCCTGTTGCTTGAATTTGGTGCCTGTGGTCAAGGCATTGGTGAAGTTATAATGTACCCCATCATACCGTAACCCCATAACTATGCGCACCGGTTCAACCGGGTTAATTTCGTACTGTGTATAGGCCGCTGTATTAAACAATTTAATGCGATAGTTATCAATATAAGTACCCGTATTGTTAAAGCCGGTGTAGTAGTTGTTAGCCACATCTTTGGTTATATTTAAATACTGCGCATAGTACGAGCTTGGGCTATCATCCACATATACCCCGGCAATTAACCGCGAATGCAGGAAATCAAAGTTACTGCGATGTTGCGCCAGTAAACCAATGCTATGGAAACGCTGATCATTAACCTGCCCATTGCTGCTCTGGTAAACCCCTGTGCTGTTCCTTACATCGGCAATAAAATAGCTTGGCAGTTGTGCAGTTGAGTTATCTCTAAAGAACCCGGTAAAAAAAGTGCTGTTTTTGTTATCCCATCTATGTTCCAGCTTAATGTTTGCTCTAAAGGCCTCAACTTTACGGTAAGTAAACCTGTTATTACTGCCATAACTGCGGTTGTAAAAATGTGTGCTGTCTAAGCTACCGGGTGTTTGGGTGTTAAGGTAATTGTAAGCCGCTGATGTGGTCAGCTTAGTACGATCATTAAAAGCATAAGTAGTTTTAAAGTTGACAGAATACTTGTCGAAATCAGAATAATCCTGCCAGCTATTTTTTTGGTGGGCGATATAGCCGCCGGCATATAAACCAAACTTGTCCGATGTAAACCCGCCATCAGCATCAACCCTGCGATAGTTGTAATTATCGCCTTGAACTGAAAAGTTACCGGCATAGCCTGCCGGCGGACCCTGGGTAATAAAGTTAACTGCACCGCCGATAGAATTACTGCCATACAGTGATGAGGCCGGGCCTTTAATAACCTCGACATCTTTAACACCGCTCATATTGATCTCATAAAGCGAATTATGATTAAAAATCCCGGTAGGGCGGATGGGCACGCCGTCTTCCATGTACAGGTACAAGGCATTGTAGGTAATAGGCTGGCGGATAGCCATGGTATGCTGCTCGTTACCCAAATTAACCATATAAACGCCTGCAACTTTGTTTAGAAGCTGGTATAGCGCGGTGGCTTTGGTGTCTTTTATCTGTGTCGAGTTGATCTTGCTGATGGCGATAGGGGCGTCCTGGCGGGCCTGTCCCTCGCGACTGGCAGATACTACTACCGGCTGCAAATCGACCGTTGATGGGCTTAATTCAATGCTTGATTTATTTGCTGTGATGCTGATGGTTTTGGAGCTGTAACCAACCATTGTCCCGGTAATAGTTTTTGCACCTGGTGCAATACTGAACTCCCCTTTAACATTGGTTTGGGTTGTGCTGCCATCGGCACTGATCGTTACGCCGGCCAGTGGCTCGTGTGTATTGGCATCGGTAACAATGCCGGTCATATTTTGGGCAACGGCCGAGGTTGTAAACAGGGTCAGCAAAAAATATAGAAAATATTTTTTCATATAAGTATATAGTCAGAAGCAATCTTCCGGGTTAAGAAAATAGTGGATGCATCTATTCGATTTGACGATAGATGAAAAGAAATACTACGGGAAACTTAACCTAATTGCGGAGGGTGGAACACAACGCCGCTAAAAACAACAGTAAGCGGGCCGTTATAAGGAGTAGAGATGGTATTTAATAATTTGGTATGAAAAGTTATGGTAGTGACCGAACCATAAAACACTTCCTGGAAAAGATTTTTTTGCGATTGGCGCGATTCGTTCTTTTCGGCGTCCCGGGCAGCTTTTACTTTTTTCATGAAGTAGCAATGGCCGTTGCAATGCATCCACGGTTTATCCAGGTTTTCGCATAGGGTAGAAGTAATATATTTCTTGTTCAGCTCGAAACCCGCGTAAACAAAGTAACGCGAGAAATTAGCCGAAACCAGCGAAATCAATAATAATACAGCCGTAAAACGATTTAACATTGCGCTGCAAAGGTAGTTGCTGCGTGGGGGAAATGCAAAAACAATCTGTCATTTCGAAACGAAGTGAGAAATCTTAAACGCTAAATAGGTCGCACGTATAAGATTTCTCCTCGTTCCTCATCGAAATGACAGGTTGGTATTAATTACTTATCTCTTTTAAGCGTAGCATGCAGGCTCTTTCCTGCTACGTCGGCAGCAACTACTACCGAATCGCCATAATATTTACCGGTGTGTAAAACAGTGTACTTGCCTGCTTTAACTGTAAAGGCAAACTCATTTCCCGATAAAACCCCATCAGCGATGGGCAAATCGTTGCCATCCGGAGAGTGCACGGTGCCTGATAATTTTTCGCCATCAACTTTAAAGTTGTAAACCAGGTCAAGCTGGTCCTCGGCGTTGATTTTTACTGAGCCGGTCCATTTGCCATTTAGGCCGGTAATGGCTGCAAAGCATACAACAAAACTACATAATACTAACAGGGTGGTTGTTAAGATTCTTGTTTTCATGATCTTGGGTAGTTTTATTTAAAGGTACTTTGCCCATGTAAATAAAAAATTACCTGTCGGTTAAATGAATAACAAGTTAACTTTAACTTATCTGTTAATATTAAATTTAGATTGCCGTAATGCTAATTATTTCTTTTCTTCTACTCTTTTAAGCGTCGACTTTAATCTTTGGCCTGCAAGATCTGCTACCATAGTAACCGAATCGCCGTCGGCATAAAATTTACCGACGCTTGGTACTGCGCTGCCGTTAACATCAACTTTAAATGTAAAGTCTGTGCCTTTTACTTTTCCGTCATATATTGGCAAGTCTTCCTGCGGGGTAACTACAGTGCCCGTCAATTTTTCACCGTCAACTTTTAATATATAAGTAAGCGGTATGTTACTGCCATCGCCCATTTTTACAGAACCTTTCCATTTGCCGGTTAACTCGGCAATAGCAGCAAAACAAACAAATACGGTGCATAGCAATACTAATGTAGTAGTGATTCCTTTTTTCATAATGTTATATATTGGATGTAAGTATTATTTATCAGACCTGATAAGTTTGATTTTATTTTTGCGGCCGTTAAAATCGCTGGTTACTATGGTCGAGTCGCCATAATATTTGCCGGTATTGGGTATTACATTATCATTTATAGCTATGTTAAATGTAAAATCGTTCCCTTTAATTTTACCTTCGGTGATAGGTAATTCGCCACGTTCTGATGTGATAGAGCCAGTTAACTTTTCGCCATCGACTTTAAACACATAGGTAAGCGGTAGTTCGTTGCCATCGCCCATTTTCAAAACGCCTTTCCACTTGCCGGTTAATTCGGCAAATGCAGCAAAACAAGCGAATACGGTGCATAGCAATAATGCTGTGATAGTAATTTTTCTTTTCATCATGTTGGTTTATATTTCCATAAAAATAGAATTTTTATTTCGATAAAAACAACTGATAATGTTAGGGAGCCCTGTAATAATAGATGGGAGAAAATATGCCTTCGCTTATGGTATAATAACCTTTACCATCGGCCGCAAAACCTATGGCCTCGCCCTGTTTTTCCTGTTGATAATTTGGCTCTTCGGGTTTGCGTTGCAAGGTTTTCCAGATAGGCTCTGCGCCATCACGTTTCCAGTAATAAACTTTTTCGTAGCTCTTTACCAGTACCTGTTTGCCATCCTTTGATATATCTGCAGCCGTTATCCATTTAAAGGGTTTAAATCCTTTAAAAAACAGCTTGGCGCGGTAGGTCATGGTTACGGTATCATTAGCTTTGAAAGCCAACGGAGTAGTATAAACCCTAACAGTATCGCTTCTTTTAGAAACGATGTAGATCAATTTTTGCTGCGGGTCTATCATCATAGCCTCCGCGTCCTTTGGTCCGTCCGGGTATTTTAAATGAAGCGGTGTTGCAGTTGTGTTTACGTTGCTGTCTTTTAATAACGACGCCTGTTCGGCAATTCGATATATCGTAATATGCTTTCGTGCAGCGCCGTTGTCACCAATGTCGGCAATGTAAACGTAGCTTTTCTTCGCGTCAGGGCCGGGGCCTACAGCTATATCCTCACAGTCGAAAACGCCTTGTAAGGCTGTTGGGGTGCCTTTGTAGTAAATGGTGGATATTAATTTCCCTGCGGGCGATATAGCGAAGAAGCGGCTGGTATCGCCACTGTCATTATGTACGTAATAGGTGTCTTTAGCTATACCTGAGGCGGCGATACCCGAGATCTCATTCATCCGCTTATCCTGTAAAGTACCGGACACGACGATTTGATGGGCGATGTATTTATGCCTGGCATAGGCCCCCAAAAACAAAAGGAATATGATGGGAATTAGTATGTTAGCTTTTTTAGCGCTGCTCATTTAGGGGCTACGAGTTTTTTTGCAAAAGTACTTAAATAGTATAACAACGAAAAAAGGGCCAATTTATTGGCCCTTTTATATCTTGTTACACGGTCATTTCCGCATCTGGTTTGGAAACATCGGTCAATGCAACTTTACCGCGTTCTTTCCTTAAGATCCGGTTAAACAACGAGATCTCCTTATCAAACAAAAAGCGGAAGAATAATTTGGTCCACGATTTATGAAAGTATAATGTTTCATAATGCTCCGGAGCGGTTTTCTTTATCTCAGGCAATTTATTCCATGGGATAGAAGGAAAATCATGGTGCTCATTGTGGTAGCCCACGTTAAAAGCAACAACGTTTAAGCCGCCGTAGTAGCTATAAGTTTCCTGCTCTACACTATGGGTTAAGTAATGCTCCTGAATCCAGCGGGCGCCAAGCGGATGCAAACCAACGGAGAAAGAGAAACTCAACAATAAAAATGCTAACGCATGCCAGCCCATGAAGTAATAGATTGCCGCAGTGAACGCTACCTGCACTAACAGGTTAGCTACTATCCATATATCAAATGTTTGGATCTCGCGCAATCTTGATAATCTAAACACCTGGAAAAGTGGGTAAAATAGCAACCAAAGTGCTTTACCTAAAAACGAATTGTTGATCAGCTTTGCTTCCCAGCGGTTAGGCAGGTCGGCGTCAAGCTCATGCACACCCTGGAATGAGTGGTGCTTGATATGGTACCTTTCAAATGAAATTGAACTCGGGAAAATTTGCGGCATATTAGCCAGGATGCCGGCCCAGCGGTTTGCTGCACGGCTTTTAAATAATAGCTGGTGTGCACACTCATGTATCATTACAAACAACGCATGATCTGCAAAGGCGCCCAATAAATAAGCGGCAGCAAATATAAGCCACCATGATTGGTCGCGTAAAAACCAGGCTAACACTAACTGAAAAGCTACAAGGCCAATTATCGCAAATATAGTATTTGGATTTTTGCCTATCAGATTCCGAAGATTAGGGAACTGCTTTAAAATTTTTTTAGTACGAACGCGGTGGGGTTCTGCAACCTCCGAATAAACAAAATCAGTTTTTTTAGCCATAAAAATTATTAAGATCAGATATTTTAAGTCAGATAAGCGTACTTATCTAACTCAATTCTCCAATAATAATTATAAAATTTTAAATAATAGTTATAAAGTTGTTATTGCTGTTTATAAACACATATGCTAAACGCCGTGCTCTTCTAAATGTTTGTGCGGATTTACATCACCTTTTCGATAGGCTATCCGCAGCATACTTGGTAACACAATTAACAATAAAGGCAATGCTGCCAAAAAGCCCCCAATTACAGCTATGGCCAATGGCTGGTGCAACTGGGCGCCCGCACCTATACCCAATGCTAATGGCATCAAGGCTATAATGGCACCCAGGGCCGTCATTAATTTAGGGCGAAGCCGGGTAGAGATGGCATAGATAATAGCCTCGTCAACGCTTTTTTCTAACGCGGTTTCTTTAAATTGAAGGAAGGTAAAAATGGCGTTCTCGCCAATAATGCCGACGATCATAATCAGTCCTGTATAGCTGCCTACATTTAACGGTGTGTTGGTAATAAACAACGCGAGGAAGCTGCCGGCTATACCTAACACGGCTACAAATAATATTATGAATGCTATCCTGAACTGTTTAAAAAGGAACAATATCACCCCAAAAACCAACAGGCTTGATGTGATCAAAATAATCAGCAATTCTTTAAAAGATTGCTGCTGCTCTGCATAAGCGCCACCATATTCTACATGGTAACCGGGCGGCATATTTATTTTGGCCGAGATGTTTTTTTGAATAGCCGGGATAACTGTACCCAGGTCACTGTTTTCAAGCCTTGCAGTAATAACACCCATCGACTGCAGGTCCTGCCTGTTTATTTCGGCTTCGCCGGCTTGTACGGTTACATCGGCTAACTGGCTTATGGGTACTAAACGGCCATTGCCTAAAAACACGTTCAGGTTTTTAAGCGTGGCTATATTCAAACTGCGATTACCCGGATAAACCATGCGGATAGGGGATAGTTGCTGCGTTTCGTACAAATTGCCTACCACGTTGCCATCCAAAGCGGTTTGGGCCTGGAACTGCAGGCTTGCGGGAGTGACTTTATATTGCGCCAGTTTGGTATAGTTAGGTATGATACTTACCGATGGTCCTGCTATAACTACACCGTCAAAAACGTCGGCGGTACCTTTAACGGCCGTTACCTGGGCGGCTATTTGTTTGGAAAGACCTTGCAGGATGTGCTGATCTGTACCAAAAACTTTTATTTCGATAGGTTGGGTCGAACTCATTAGGTCGCCCAGCATATCACCAATAACCTGCCCAAAATCAACCCGAAGGGCCGGTTGTGTTTTTTCTATTGCGTTGCGAATATCGCTGGTAACTTCTTCTGTAGTTTTATCACGTTTCTTTTTAAGCTGGATCAGGTAATCGCCGGTGTTGGGCTCGGTGATAAAGAAACCCATTTGCGTACCCGTACGGCGCGAATAGGCAGCAACATCAGGATGCGCGGTGATGATCTTTTCGGCTTCGCGCAGCATCCGGTCCGTCTCTGCCAAAGAAGTACCCGGTGGCGTGGTATAATCCAATACTATGGCGCCTTCATCCATTTCGGGTAAAAAGCCTGTCTCCAAATTGCCGGGAATAAATATAATAACCGCCACTAACCCTAATACGATTATAATGCTCATTAATGGCCGCAGGATAAAGAACGATACCCAACGCTGCTTTTTAACTTCGTGAACTTCTTCTTTTGCCGCTTTTTTGTTTGCGGGTTTGTTGCGGGTTAACAACAGGTAAATAACCGGCAAACCCACCCAGGTTACAAAGAATGAGGATACCAGCGTAATGATCATTGTGTTGGTCATCACTTTAAAGTATGCGCCTGCCACACCGGTCATCAGCAAAAACGGAACGAATATTACTATGGTGCTAATTGACGAACCCACCATAGCAGGGAACAGGTAATCGATAGCTTTCTTTAACAGCCTGCGTGTGGGTTCTTCGGGATGTTCTTCGTGGGTACGATGGATCTGTTCCACCACCACAATTGCGTCATCAATAATTAAACCGATGGCGGCTGCCACCGCGCCCAGCGTCATGATATTGAACGTATAGCCAATTACATACAACACAATAAGAGTCAGGCAAAGCGTAACCGGTATGGTTATTAATATGGCCGCGCTGGCTTTAAATGAGCGCAGGAAGATAATGGCTACGATAATGGCCAGCAACAAACCTATCCAAACACTGTCGGTAACGCTTTTAACACTGTCGTTCACAAAATCAGCCTGGACATAGTAGGGTTTTATACTGACGTCTTTAGGTAATAATTTTTGCAGGGCCGAAACTTTTTTTGCCATATCGGTAGATAGGTCGATCAAATTAGCATCGGGTTGTTTTATAACTGCCACTAACACACCATCGTGCCCGTTGGCGTTTATCTTGGTGTATTCAATACCCTCATTTATTTGTACAGAAGCGATGTCTTTAAGCTGGATGATCCGTTTGCTGTCATTGCTTACCACCATGTTTTCCAACTGGTCCTTACCGGTTACGGTTGCGTCGGTTACCGTTAGGTACAGCATTTTATAATCAGATAAATAACCTTCTGATTTTATAAAATTGGTTTGGCTCAAAGCCGTGCTGATCATATCAGGCGTTAATGACAGCGCCGTCATTTTCTCGCGGTTTAGCACCAGCCAATATTCTTTTGTTTTACCACCTATGATCCTGATCTCTGATACACCTGCTACCTGTGATAAAAATGGCTTAACAGTAAAAGTTGCCAGCTGTTTAAGCTCGATAGGCGACCGTTGATGGCTCTCCAAAGTGTACCCGCTAACCGGCAGGATAGAAGGGTTCATCTTCTCGACAGAGATATTAACCTCTGGCGGTAAAGTATTCTGGATCTTGCTTATCTGTGCTTCTATTTGTTGCTTGCTAAGATCTATATCGGCATTCCAATCCATATAAGCCGAGATCTCGGCGCTGCCGCGACTGGTGGTACTGCGCACCATTTGCAGGCTTGGCACCTGTTTTATGGCATCCTCTAACGGCTTGGTAACCGTTATCATCATTTTGTTTACAGGCTGCAGGCCGGCATCGGCGATTACTTTTATTTTAGGGAACGTTATCTCAGGGAAGAGCGAGGTTTGCAGCTTGGTATAAGCATAAATACCGCCCATTAAAATCAACGACAAAACCAACAGCAAGGGTTTGCGGTAAAAAACAAAGAAATTCTCTGTTTTGCTTATGCGGCTCTCTGTATTGTTGGGCGTCATTGTGTTATTTTAACTTTGGCAGTGTCGGCCAGGCCATAGTTGCCGGTTGTTATTATTTTATCCTGCGGGGTAAATTTTGGCGAGAGGATCTCGATAGAATTAGCTGTTTCAATTCCTTTTTTAACGGGTGTTTTCACAGCCGTTGTTGGGTTGATCATTTTCATCACCCAAAACTCTGTCTGTGTTTCGTTAGCCAATACGGCTGATTTTGGCAGCGACTGCGTATTTGCCTTTAACGATTTTACTATACGTGCTTTTGCTATCAGGTTTTCGGGGATGATATTTTCGCTTCCAACTTTTATAACCACACCCTGCGTTTGCGAAGCGGTATCAACCGTCGGCATAAATGATGCTATGGTGCCGTTTATCAACTTTCCATCCGGCAGGGCAAGTTGTACCGATTGGTTGTTTTTAACCGACTGACGCATCTCATAAGGTAATTGCATGATAAATACAAAGCTCGATCTATCACTTATTATCGCTAATTGTTCGCCATCCTGCACATAATCGCCCAACTGGTGATTAACCTGCGATACATAGCCATGTTGTGACGCCCTGATCTTTGTCACACCGGAAAACTTGAAAGTGGTATCCAAAACATTAATAGAATTGCCAATAGCCTGGGCCTCTTTAGTTTTTATGGTGAACAAGGCCTGTCCTTTATCAACATAATGCCCCATCTGCACGTTTACAGCCGTTAAATAGCCGTTGGCATTAGCTTTTATAACGCTTTTTTGTTGGAAGATTGATGTGGCGTTAAGCGTAGTGTAATCAATTAATGTGCTATCATTTACTGTGGTTACGGCTACCGGGGTTATAGTTTCTACGGTAGCTTCTCCCTCTTCATCGGTCGCCTCTTTGCTTTTGCAGGCAGCAAGTAATAGGGCAAAGCTCAATACAACGCAGGCATATTTTATAGGGGTATAAATTTTGTTAAGTATCTCCATGGCTTATTTGTTCCAGTAGTTTAATTGATTGATGAGTTGCAGCCCGGTTATGGTGGTTTGGGTAAACAGGTTCTTTACCGACAGGTAATTGTTTATGGCCAGTATCAGGTCGGCAATTTTCAGGTCGCCGGTTTGCAACAATTGGGTATCAACTTTTATCAGGCTTTCAATATATTTCATTTGGTCGGTTACCTGCGTAAGCAACGCATCGTTCTCCGCTATTTGTTGGTTAAGTTGCGCCAGTTGCTGGCGGTACTGCTTATCAAAAAAAGCCTTATAATTTTGGCGGGTATCCTCATCCAAACTCAACTTTTTATAAGCCAATTTTTTTTGCCCTCCGTCATAAATTGGGATTGATAATGTAAAGCCGGCACTTACTCCGAAGTTTTTGTACTCCTGCCCGGTAAAGTCGGTATTAAAACCGGCATCTGCCAAAGCGTTTAGTTTAGGCTTATAAGTAAAATCAAGTAGTCGACGGCTGTTAAGCAACTTTAAGCTATCAACTTTAAATTGATTAAAGAATATGCTGACGTTTGGGTCAACACGCAAGGCCTTTCTGATATCGGGTTTAATTAATGTAACCATCGCGGTATCATTAGTGCCTGCCAGGTAATTAAGTGTGGCATAATCATTTTTATACTGCGCGCGCGATTGTGCCAGCTGCAACTGTGCCTGCTTAAGTGTAACTAAAAAAGACAGGTAATCGCTTTGGCGATATACGTTTGCACGGGTAAGTTTTTTAAGCACGTCGTCTTCTTTTTCTAACAGTTCGACGATCTCTTTATTAAAATTGTATTGCTGCAGGCTGCCATAAGCTGTGATGTATTGCCCGGTTACAGATTTTTTCAAATCCTGCTCTGATACTTTAATTGTATTGGCTACCGACCGCGTTGCCAACGATGTAGTAAGCACCTGCTCGTTAACATTTTTACTGCCAATTATAGCCTGGTTAACACCTAACAAGCCGTTAAGTGTGTGTTCATTAGTAATAGCTGATGAATAACCATAACCGCTGATAACGGGTGCATATAACCCAGCGCTGTTAATTGCAACCTGCGGGCGCAAGCCAGCTTTAATGCGCATGCTGTCTAACTGGTTTGAAGCTATCTGGTTATGCAGGTCTTTTAACAGCGGGCTATTATTCCGGGCCACCTCCAAATAATGATCTAATGAATTGGTTTGCGCCAGCGTCGCAGCACAGAAACTTATGAGTAACAAAACGCTTAATAACCACTTCATGAAACTATAGCTAAGTATGTAATGCAGCTAAAATACTTTATAATTCTGTATTAAATTTGAGTAATCAACAACAAGTTTAGTACAGTTTTGTTGTTGAGCTTTATTACTTAATCTCAAAACTATGTGGTGGATCTACGCATTACTTTCGGCACTCTTCGCAGCGCTAACGGCCATATTTGCAAAAATTGGTATCAAAGGGGTTGATACTGACCTGGCCACCGCTATTCGTACGGTGGTCATTATCATACTGGCCTGGGCTATTGTCTTTGTAAAAGGCACTAATCATACAATCGGCACATTAACCAAACAAAACTGGACGTTTTTGATCTTGTCGGGATGTGCGACGGGCCTTTCATGGATCTGTTATTTCAAGGCGTTGCAATTAGGTAAGGTATCGCAAGTGGCCCCGGTTGATAAACTAAGCGTTGCGCTGGCAATAATTTTAGCGGCGGTATTTTTAGGCGAGACCATCAGTTTAAAAACAGGGATTGCCGCTGCTTTAATAATCAGCGGGACTTTAGTATTGATTTTTTAATCAGCTCAGATTTAATTCAACATTGGGGTGCACATTTGCGCCATGAAATACATTTGTACCTTTCTTTTAATTCTAATTTCAATTGTCGCGGTTAAAGCACAAACCGGCAAAATATCCGGTAAAATAACTGATTCTGTTACCAAACAACCTGTAGATTATGCCACTATAAGCTTGTTTAAAGCCGGGTCGGCAAGTCCGTTTAATGGTTCTGTAACAGATGTCAAAGGTAATTTCACTATTAATAACATTGCTAATGGCGAATATTCAATACGGGTTGATTTTTTAGGATATAAGGCAAAAACTATAGGTAACATCAGCATAAATAATATTAACAGATCAGTAATACTAAATACTATCATTCTTTCGCCGGTTAATAACCAGTTGCAAACGGTAACTATTGTAGGTAAAGCTCCTGTGGTTGAAAATAAGATAGATAAGATGGTTTACAACGCCCAAAACGACCTGACTTCGCAAGGCGGTGTGGCTTTGGATGTGCTGAAGAAAGTGCCCATGGTTACTGTTGATATCGATGGCAATGTTGAATTACAAGGCAGCCCGAGCATCCGTTTCCTGATCAATGGCAAACCATCCAGCATTTTTGGCGCCAGTTTATCTGATGCGCTGCAATCTATCCCTGCAAGCCAGATCAAAAATATCGAGGTTATTACAATTCCCGGCGCTAAATATGATGCAGCCGGAACGGGCGGTATCATCAACATCGTACTAAAAGATAATAAAGTACAAGGCTTTAACGGCAGTATTAACGCCTCGGCAGGTACTCGGTTGAATAATGGATCGGTTAATCTGAACGCCCGCAGCGGAAATTTTGGCGTAAGTGCTTTTTTTAGCGGTAATGAGCAATTAAACACCGTTGGTAAAAGTAATACACAACGTACAGCTTATAATAATACCCGCGATACAGTTACGAAATTATTACAGGATGGCAGTAGCGGCTTTAAACGCAGTGGCTTTGAAACCGGGCTAAACCTTAACTGGTCTATCACTAAACATGACGAAATCACAGCAGCTATAAGTTATGATCAATCCAATAATCTTAACAATGGTTTAACCAATCAAACTCAGGGAAGGTATGTGGCCAACAACGCTATATCACAACTGGTTAATGTACGTAACTCTAACAGTAACTCGCGCAACCATGCGGTTGATATGAGCCTGGAGTATAAAAAAACGTTTAAAAAAGAAGGGCAGGAGCTAAGCATTCAATACAACTCCAGTTTTGGCCATAATAGTATCGATGCGTTTCAGCAGCAGGACTATTTAACTGGTGGCATCTTTTCAACCGGCTTAAAAAGTAATAACGCGGGTAAAGAAGGCGAGATCAATATCTCTGTCGATTACACTCACCCGGTAACCGAAGACATTACTATTGAAACCGGCATTAAAAATGTAATTGAAACCATCAACAGTAATACCATAACTGATACCCTATTACATAGCGGCAATTACATCACCAATCCAAATCAAACCTATGGGTTTGATTATCACCGTAAAATATATGCGGGTTACCTGTCGGTGTCGGGTGAGGTATTTGATCATTTTTTGCAGGTTAAAACCGGGATGAGGTATGAGCGCACAATCACCACAGTTGATTTTGCAGGAGTAAACGTACCCAGCTATAATATCTTTGCGCCATCATTAGTGTTTATGCACAATATTGGTAAAAAACAATCTATTAAGCTAAGCTATAGTTACCGCATAGAACGCCCTGATTATGGCGACCTGAATCCTTTTTATAATATTAGTGATCCGCATAACATCAGCACAGGTAACCCAAACTTAAAACCTGAGAAAGGGCATAATTACGAGTTGGGTTATAGCAAGAATTTTGAAAAAGGAGGAAACGTTTACGTTGCAGCAGTATATCGGCATAACACAGACGATAATTCAAACTATACTACTTTTTACCCGGTACTAAATATTAACGGTACCAACTATAGTGATGTAACTTTAAACCAGCGCGCCAACATAGGTTCGCAAACCCAGGTGGGGATAAATGTTTTTGGATCGGTGCCTATTACAAGTAGCTTTAATTTACGCAGCAACATACAAGCTGGCAGTCGCAGTAACAGCAACCCGGGTAACCCTACTGTCACCGCTTTTGCTTATCGCATAAACTTAAATGCAACTTACGAGTTTAGCCATGACCTTATCGCGGAGGTGTTTGGTAACTATCAATCCAAACAAAAAAACCTGCAAGGCACACGCCCTGCGTTTGGTTTTTACAATATAGCGATTCGTAAACAGTTCCTCAATAAAATGGCAAGCGTTGGTATAACGGCCGCTAATCCGTTTAGTCAGTACGTTACCCAAACAAGTACATCGTTTGGCGTTAATTTTAACCAGGTTACCTTAAGGCAGGTGCCTTACCGCTCGTTCGGTATCAGCCTTAGCTATAAGTTTGGCAAGCTGGCGTTTAAAAAGGAAAAAGACGATAACAACAATGAGCCGCAGCAAACATTGCCCGAAAATTAATTGTTATTTTCGCTGTAAAACGAGGAAGGATTTTGACGATAACTAAAAGGAAACGAATAATGCTGTGGGTACTGGCGATAATTGCTGTTGGCTTTGTGGTACTTACAATATTTGTATTATTGTTCCCTTCGTCATTTATCGACCGCGAGTTTTCTGAAGAGGTACAGGAGCACGCTAATCCGTTCTTAGACACAGCAATGAAAGTGATCAGCTCGTTCGGCTATACGCCTAATGCACCCATTATGGTTACAGGTACTGCTTTGTTATTCCTGTTATTTAAACGCAAAAAGGAGGCGCTGTTTGTGATCCTCACCGCTTTATCCTCCCTGGTTAGTTTAGGAATCAAGATCCTGGTGAACAGGCCCCGGCCTACAGATAATATTGTTAAGATACTGGTAAAAACTACCGAGAAAAGCTTCCCGAGCGGGCATGTGCTTTTTTACGTGGTGTTTTTCGGTTTTTTAATCGTGCTGATGTACGAAGTTAAAAGCATCCCTAAATGGATAAAATTCCCGGTTTCGATTATAAGTTTATTTTTGATCTTTACCATTCCATACTCGCGTGTTTACCTCGGTGCGCACTGGTTTACTGATGTAACAGCAGGGTTTTTCCTGGGATTAATTTGTTTATACGGCCTTAGCGTTTGGTATTTGAAGAAACCGGTGCAGTAAAAAAATAATAGCCATTAAAGCGCTTTTCTGCTTAAATTTGTGGCTTAATGTCTGCACCAACAACCATAGCCCGCACACCCAAACAGCTCAGACTTGCTAACGCCGTTTTCTTTTTCCTGTCGGGATTTGGCTATGCATCATGGGCGTCACGGATCCCAACCATACAACACCAATTACATTTAAATGAAGCGCAATTAGGCGGTATTTTATTTGCCATGCCTATTGGTTTGTTGCTTACATTGCCCGTAACCGGGCAGTTATTAAGTAAGTTTAGCAGCCGCCGTATTATGTTTTTTGGGGGATTATTTTTTTGCGTGGTATTGGCCTGTATAGGTTTTGCTGTTAATGTATGGCAATTGGTACTGGTACTGTTTTGTTTTGGCGTATCGCGCAACTTATTTAATATCTCAACCAACGCACAGGCAGTAGCCGTACAGGCGTTGTACGATAAATCTATCATGGCAAACTTCCACGGCATCTGGAGCCTGGCGGGGTTTGCCGGTGCGGCTGTGGGCTATTTTATGGTTTATTATAATGTTGGCACCAGCTATCATTTATTGGGCGTGAGTTTATTGTTGGTGGTGTTTACAATTTGGTTTATTAAAGGCACTATTTACCAGCAGCCCGCTCCTCAGCCCAAAAAGAAATTGTTCACGCTTCCTGATAAATCGTTATTGATCTTTTCATTAATATGCTTTGCCTGCATGGCCTGCGAGAATACGATGTATGACTGGAGCGGCATCTACTTCGAAAAGGTGGTACATGTATCAAAAGCCACCGCTACCGAAGGTTTTGTGGTTTACATGATAGCTATGACAGCGGGCCGTTTTATTGGCGATGCAGGCGTAAACAGGTTTGGAATTAAAAATATCCTGCGGTTTAGCGGCATGTTTATTTTCTGCGGATTGCTGCTGGCGGTATTATTGCCTTATCAAATAACTGCCGGTATAGGATTTGTATTAGTGGGGTTGGGAGTATCCTGCATAGTGCCAATGGTGTTCCAGATGGCTGGCAGATCAACCACCATGAGTAGTGGAACTGCGTTAGCTTCTATATCTTCCATTGGTTACCTGGGTTTCCTGATAGTGCCGCCATTTATTGGTTTTATAGCACAGGCCGCCGGTTTAAGATTGTCATTCGGCCTCATAGCCTTGTTAGGTGCCCTTGTTGTGGTATTAGTGTATAATATCAAAGAGGATAACGGCTGATACAAACAATTTCGCTTAAAATACGTTGTGTTTATACAGAAGTCTCCGTATGAAAGTCGCCGAAAAACATTATAAGTTTATTAATAGTAAAACAGGATATGTGATCTTTCACTTCAGCCTGAAAGACGACCTCGATGAAGCCGATGCTAAAGCCGAGCTTGAAAAAGTTAAAGCAAATGTCGCCAGTAAGAACAGGATTTTTTTAGATACTATTTATTGGGAAGAGGATAAAGATGCCTAAAATCTTCTGCCTAAAATAAGTTTAAATACAGCTTTATCGGTACTATTGGTTAAACCCCAGCCATAGCCCGCGTTAAATTCCCAATCAGGACTGAAAGTAAGATCTGTAGCTAAATAAATTTGATGCTGCTGGTCTGATGAATTGTAATAATGGAAAAATGGCCCCGTGCTGCCATAATATTCCGGCCCCAATGCTACCACTTTACTAATGCTATAGCTTAGTTTGACATTCGGCGAAAAAATCAAACCTTGATTTGATTCGGGCCCAACAAAACTTTTCTCTAAAGTAGGGTTTAGTGACACATATAAATTGCCCCATTTTTTATCAACAATGGGCCTTATCTCTAATGTAGTTGTATTAGCATCATAAGCAGCTTTTTGAAAGCCGAATTCAAATGATATACTAACACCAACCGGCCAGTTCCAGGTATCAGGTGCCGCCACACGCGGGCGTATGTGCGAGCCTACATAACTGGTGCGCCCGTCGCTGCCCAGCGTATTAAAAAAATATATACCGGTTTCAAACCATGGTGTCCAGCCATGGGTAATTTCTACAGTTTCGTGAAATACATGGTTAGTAGGTAAAACGCCGTCTTCGATAATTTTGCTCCCGTTAAATGTATAATTACTGTGGACTTCAAACATAGTTTGTCCTTTAGCCATTGTGCTTGAGCCGTATACTTGGATCTCATAGTTTTCCTGCCCTTTTGCCAGGCTAAATGAAAATATTAACGCTATAAAAAAGGGTATTTTTTTAAACATTGTATAAAATTTAAGGTTGTTTAAAACTATTACCCAATTCTGTAGGAATTATGAAGAAACGCTTTTGCCACAAAATTGCTACAATATTTATCCATAAGTTTATAGCGATACATTGCTAAATTTAACTAATACCAGACATGGCTATTATTGAACCGATTAAACAGGATATTAAGGATCCACAACAAATTAAAAAATATTCAATTTCATTGCGCTTATGGCATTGGCTGAATGCTTTGGTGATAACCGGATCATTACTTACGGTACTTTTAAACTCGACTATTTTAGAAAGTCGAAGTACTGCACCATTTATAAAAGATACGTTAAAAGGATCGGGCGCTATTATAACCGATGATCAGGCAAAATCTGTAGCCCACGATTTGAGCGATAAAGTATGGGCGGTACATACCTGGTTTGGCTATGGCATAGTGGCATTATTGGTATTTAGGTTGGTGTTTGAATTTTTCCGGTTGGCAGATCAAAAACTGATACGCACAATTAAAAGTGCTTACCATCAATACTTCGTCACAAAAAAAGAACGCGAGCTGGCACGGCATGAAATGGTGGTTAAAACCATTTACGCAGTGTTTTACTTATTGCTGATAACCATGGCTGTTACAGGATTGTTCCTGGCGTTTGAGGACTTTTTTGAACCATATAAGTCCTACCGTCACGACATAAAGGAAGTGCATGGGTTTATTATGTACCTGATATTAGGTTTTATCGCCATACACATCATAGGCGTGCTTTTAGCCGAGCGTAAGGACAGCAAAGGCATTGTATCTGATATGATTAACGGGGGCGGAGAGTAAGCTGATTTTGGATTTCGGATTTTTATCTCGTTATCAAATACACTTTGTCCAATGTCTTCTCCCGCGTTGCGCTGTTTACAAACTGTGGTATGATCTGCTCGCGCGAGTAGTTTGTAAATGATTGGATCATCCGGTAGGGGATATGAGTATTGATCAGGTAATTTAAAGTGTATTGCGTGCAAAAGAAAGCCATGCTGTCCTTAGTGCTTATCGTAGTAAATTTTTCTATCGGCACAAAATCAACAGGTTTATTGCACTCAAATTGGAACACGTTGCTTTCCATCCGGCCGGTATAAACGTGGTAGTTGGCGTATTTGGGTTGATTAATATATTTGGCTGCCGCAACTAATCCGTTATAGGAGTTTATTGTTGGATACAGAACCGTAACCAAATAAAAATTAGCAAATAGAACGGCAGAGCAGGTTACAAAAAAGGTTTTGCGGTGCAGGTCCTTTATCTCTTTGTTTATTAGCGTTATCAACAGGAAAAACAATCCACAATCCAGCACAAAAAATGTAAGCGAGGCCGGTTTTAAAAAGAAGTTGATAACAACCACCGCCAACGTTAGCAAAACAATATAAACCCATTGGTTGCCCAGCCTGAATTTATTGCCGGGAACGGACAGCTGTTTATAACAATAGGGCGCTGTAATCACTGCAAACAGTGGGAATACTGTATTGGTATAAAAAGGCAATTGAAAGCCGGATAAAGAGAACAATACCAGCAGCAACATGCCACCGGTAAGGGTATAATATTCGGGTAGTTTTATTTTGTTGTAGATCTTGCGCCCGCTTTTATAAAGCGCGTAATAAAACATCAAGCACCAGGGGGCGAAGGCCCAAAGTAGGGTATGTAGATAAAAGAAGATATCGCCGCCTTTACGGCTTATTGGCCCGCTGTTTACAAAGCGGCCAAACTGGCTGTCCCATAAAAACCATTTAATACCCGATACATTATGCCGGTCAAATACCAGTTTTTCAGGATGCAGGTCAAATTGCAGATATAAAGCATAAAACTCAGGCAGGGTAAATATTAAAGTAAGCAGGTACAAGCCCAAAAACCTCGGGCTAAATAACCTGCCAAATTGTTTCTTAGCCACAAGTTGGCCCAATAAAGCGCCGTAAATGGCTATTATAACAAATATGCCTTTGGTCATGATAGCGCAGGCGGTAAGCAAGGCTGCCAATAACAGATCTTTATAAGTAAAGCGTTCCTCTAAATTAGCTATGTGGTAAATGCTTCCTATTATGAGCCCCATCAGGTAAGGTTCGGCACGCACGTCGGTGTTACTCATAATGACGTATTGCGACGTCATTAATATCAGCACCGCTACAGCCGCGGCTTCCCAATCATAATATTTGCGGGCAAAAAGGTAGGTATAACGCGCGCTCATTAAAAAGAAAAGCAGCGCCGGCAGCCTGTACGCCCACGCACTTATGCCAAATATTTTAAAACTTAACGCCGCCATCCAAAACGGGAAGTGAGGCTTATCCAGCCAATCCTGGTTATAGGTAAAAAGCTGCCAAAAATCGTGTTTGTATAATAGGTTTTTTGATATGGCGGCGTATAACCCGGGGTCGTCGGTAAAGAAGTTAACGTTTATGCCGGCAATGTTAACAGCAAACGCCAAAACAAACAACAGTAAATAAATAGGTTTGTCTTTATTCTTCATCCCTGCAATTATAAGGGTTTTAAGCCATATAGGGCATAAAAAAACCCTTGCCGTTAACGGCAAGGGCCAACTCACAACAATTGTTTAACCTTGGGCTATGAAACCCTCAGTCAATTCCTAACTGCAATGCAAGTCAGATGTTATAACATCTTGTACACTACAAGGTTTTAGTTGTGGATAGAAAAAAATCATTTTAATAATAAATTTTCAGCCTATCTTTATACTGTAAATCAACACTAATCAAAATATGAAAAAGGTATTTCAATTAAAAGCATTAGCAGTGTTAGTAGTTGCGTTGTTGTTCTCAACTGCTGCATCTGCACAAAAAGTAGTAGCAAGCCCACGCGACAGCGTTAGCGGTAAAGTTCATGGAGCAACCATCAGCATTAACTATGGCTCGCCATCTGTAAAAGGCCGTAAAATATTTGGCGGTTTGGAGCCTTATGGCAAACCATGGCGTGCAGGCGCTAACCAGGCAACATCATTTGTTACTGATAAAGACATTATGGTTGAAGGCAAGAAATTACCAGCCGGTAAATACACTTTGTTTTTAACACCTGGCGAAACCGAATGGAAAGTAGCATTTAACTCGGTAAATGGCGAGTGGGGCATTAAAAAAGACGCGGGCGACAGCAGGGGTTATTCGGCTAATGACGATCCGTCAAAAGATGTTTTAGTGGTAACTGTAAAACCAAAAAAAGTTGATTTGACCGAGCGTTTAAAATACGCCGTCACTGCCAGCGGTTTTGAACTGATATGGGAAAATACAGCTGTACCTGTTTCAATAAAATAAGCTAACTTTTTATTATAGCTGACCAATAGCGATGGGTTTCAAACCCATCGCTATTTTTTTGTTATGCATAGCCTATATTTGCATTATAAATGCCCTATCAACTTAATAAAATACAAAAGCGCTTATTTGCTATCGCGATACTGGCAATAACGCTGTTCCTGTTATCTGTTTTTGAAGATCATCCGGCGGCGGTGGAGCGATATTACTCGCAGGGCCTGTATGTTGGCATTTCCAGGATATTGCATCCGGTACTAAATATCTTCCCGTTTAGTGTCGGCGACGTAGCTTATATTGCAGTTGTTGCCTGGCTTATTTACCTATGCGTTAAGCTGATAATATTGGCTTTTAAAAAACAGTTTAAAAGCGCCTGCGCGTTGGTGCTGGGTGTAATTATAGGTATACAAACAGGTATGCTTGTTTTTTATCTTTTCTGGGGATTAAATTACTATCGGCCTTCGGCAGCACAACGGCTTAATTTGCGCGATACCAGCTTTACCACCGCCGACCTGCAAAATGTTACATGTATTATTATTGATAGCGCTAACGCCACCCGTGCCCGTATTACCCATGCAGATACTTTGCAAGACAATGCGGCCATTTACCAAACCGCTGTAAGCGCCATCAGTAAGATCTCGGCTGATTCAGTAAGCTTTCGGGCTTATCATCCCAATATAAAACCATCGTTGCTTACACCGTTAATGAATTATTTAGGTACGTCGGGTTATTATAATCCGTTTACATCCGAAGCGCAGATGAACTACCAGATGCCATATTTCGAACGTCCGTTTGTAGCCTGCCATGAAATGTCGCACCAGATAGGTTTTGGGCCCGAGGATGAAGCTAATTTCGCAGGATTTTTAGCAGGTATTGGCTCGCATGATCGTTTGCTGCGTTACTCGGCTTACCAAATGGCTATGAGCGAGTGTATGCACGCACTGCGCCGCCGGGATACTATTGCCAGTAACGAGTTAAAAACACATATATCAAAAGCTGTAAAAGCCGATGTAAGAGCACAACGCAGATATTGGATGGCTTTTAGAGGTAAGATAGGGCTGCTAAGCAGTGTTTTTTATGACGACTATTTAAAAGCAAATAACCAACCTCATGGTATGGATACCTACAACCAAATGGTATTGCTACTAATGGCCTGGTACACAAAATGATGGCTGTTGTTAGCGAAATTTTATTAATTTTAACTATTATTACCCCTGATAAAAGTAAATGAAGAAGTACCTGTTAACCTTGATAGTTTATTTATGCTGTACGCATTTACACGCGCAAAGTATAAGTTTGCTTAATCTTATTAATTTAACCAGCCTTAACAACGCCCAGGCAGGGGCCACGCTTACATCGGGCAAGGTATGGTATATGCAATATGGCGAAGAGTTAAACGGCTTTGTGGTCGAGCATTATCAATCGGTAGCCCAACCGGTAAAAAAAGAAACTATCATTATCGGTACTGGTTTTAAAACCGCCAGCGGCTCGGTATTGCATACGGTAAGCTATGTCAGCCCAAACCCGCAGGATGTAATTAATTTGGTTGGACAAACAAAAACGTCCGGTCTTGCTATATTTTTCCAGGGATCAGACGCCAGGGATAATATCTATATCTATGAAAATTTCCTGTACCACATGGTGGTGCGTTTAGCGCTTGATAACAGTAAAGGTGTAATTGATATTACCCAAAAACAAGTATTTGTTGAGTAAGCCTTAAAACGCGTAAGCGTAATAATTGCTGAGGTGTTTCTCCAATTGGTCCATCAACGCTTTTTTAAGGCGCCCCTTGTAGCAAACTATTTTGCTTTGCGGGGTATAGTTAACCTCGCCTAAAATCTCGCCTTGTTTAATAACCCTAAAGTTTCCCTGCGGATCGGGCAAAACAGTTAAAGGTTGATCTTCATTGGCCTCATTCACTAAAACATGAAACTGGCGCTGCGGCATAAATCCTGATTGCTGTGACATGATGATCCCGATTTTAGATTTTTACTGAATCTTTTGTTGGTAGATGGTATATTATTTATAACAAACTATTTTACACGATAGTATAAAGCAGCGTAATTTCTGTCTTAAAAGTCGTTATCGAAGTTAACTGTACCGTATAAACTTATAGCTAACTAAGCGTTAAATAATTTATAAGTATTGCGTTATAATTTGCTGCAATTGGCTGGCTTGCACCACGCCGCTTTGGCGCCACTTGGTTTCGCCTTGTTTAAATATCATTAAGGTAGGTACTCCTTGTATCTTATACGCACTGGCGGCCGCAGGGTTTTTGTCTACGTCAATTTTTATTATCGTGATTTTATCGCCCATAGTGCTTTTTAGTTGTTGCAGTATGGGCGCCATCATTTTACAAGGCCCGCACCACTCGGCCGAAAAATCAACCAGTACCGGTTTCTCTGAAGCAATGATGTCTTGAAAGTTTGCCATAAGCTTTGATGGTTATTAAAGGTATAACAATCAAACTAAAAATGTGTTTTTAAGAATAGAGGGCGCTGTTTGGCTAAAGCCAATATAGTTAAAAAAAACCGCCCCATAAATGGGACGGCAATTAATTTATATCCGTAAGTCTTTTAGCCTAACCTACAAATGCACATCAATTATCTCTGCTTTTTTAGTCGACAATAACGCCAGCTCGGTTGCGAAAAAACAATGTGCCTGCGGCATGGCAGTTTCTGTTCGATTTAAAATGTCGTTTACAAACATCTCGCCAAACGGCAGCGCGTCCTTACTGCAATCAAAATACTTAATTTCTTTTTGGTTAGCCATAAACAGGTGGTCGCCGCCCGGCCTGCCGGCAATATCAATGGTTTTACGTACTTCTATATAACCTTCGGTACCTAAAATGGTAAGCCTGCCATCGCCAAAGGTGCTTACACCGCCGGGTGTGAACCAATCCAGCCTTATATAACCCATGCCACCATTTCCGCGCAGCATAACATCTCCAAAATCATAAAGCTTTGGATATTGCGGATGGTTAACATTGCCCATTTGCGACGCCACTACCTGTGCCTTGGTACTGCCTGTAAAGTATAAATACTGGTCGAACTGGTGCGAGCCGATATCTGTTAAAATAGCACCGCAATACTTGGGATCAAAGTACCATTCGGGCCTGGTTTCGGGGCTCATTTTATGCGGGGCAAGGTTAACGGTTTGTATTACCTTTCCTATAGCGCCTGCTTTAACCAACTCGCCGGCCCTAACAGTTGCGCGGCTTTCAAACCGCTCGCTAAACATGATTGAGTAAATGCGCTTGGTTTCTTTTTGTACACGCTTTACTTCGGCAAATTGCTCTAAAGTTATAACACCGGGCTTGTCCACCAGGTAATCCTTGCCGGCTTTCATTACCCTGACACCCAACGGCGCGCGATCAATCGGGATGCCCGAGCTTAACACCAATTGTATAGCCTTATCATTTAAGATCTCATCCTCGCTTTGGGCTGCTTTGGCTTTTGGATAACGCTTAGCAAACTGCGCCGCCAGGTCTGCCTCTTTAATGTAATAGGATACCAGTTCGCCGCCGCCTTTCATTACCGCGCCAATCATACCATAAATGTGGCTGTGATTAATACCGATTACGGAAAACTTTATGCGGTTTTCGAATACTTTTTCGGTGATATTGCGCGCAGGCTCATAAACAACTTTTGGAGCTGCGGATGACGCTAATGTTGGCAAAAATGCCATGCCAGCAGCTACTGCTGCGGTATCTTTAATAAAATTACGGCGTTGCATAGGGTTATAAATTTTTATGAAGTTAAAAATTTATTTAACAGCTACCGTTGATATGATTAAAATAACAGAAAAGTGGAGCGCGTAAACTAAACCGTCAAACTCTTAATCTTAGCCAGCAATTCATTCATCTCAAAAGGCTTGGCTAAAAAATCGTCGGCACCTGCGGCCATAGCCGATTCTTTGATATCTCGGCTGGCCGAGATCATGATAACAGGAATATTTTTGGTGATGTCTACCTGTTTCAATTTTTTACAGATATCCCTGCCGTCCTCGCCGGACATCCAGATATCTAACAATAACAGATCGGGTAGCTCCTCTTTCATATCCAACACAGTGGCACCATCAACAGTTGATGTAACCTGGTAGCCTTCAAATTCAAGCAGCATCTCTATGGCATCAACAATACCGGGATCGTCATCGGCTATCATTATTTTTTTGGGGCTCTGTGTCATTGTATTATAAGATGTCTTAAAATAAAAAAAGTTACACTGTTAGTTATCTGCCCGCTGATTATTGACGGGCAAAGTGAAGCAAAAATCGGACCCTTTTCCCTCTACACTATTTACCCAGATTTTACCGCTTTCGCGTTTTATAATTTCTGATGAAATGTATAGTCCCAGGCCCAGCCCGGGGAACGTTTGCTCCTTATTGCCGCTTACACGATAAAATTGCTCGAATATCAGCTCGGTTTTATCTGCCGGGATACCTATCCCAAAATCTACTACTGATACCATTACCTGGCCCTCGTGCATTTTTGTTTTAATAATGATCTGGTCAGAGTAAGGCGAATATTTAATGGCGTTGGTAATAAGATTGGTTATAACCTGGCTTATGCGGTCCTTGTCTGAAAATATTTCGCCTGTCTTGGTAAACTCCTTTATTAGTTTGTGCTTGTTTGTAGTATGTTGCAGGTCCTCTACAGTTTCGCTTATAGCGTTATTAAAATCGAACCATGTTTTATTAAATTGCAATTTACCCGAGTTTATTTTAGTAACATCCAATAAATCGCCGATAAGGTTGGTCAGGCGGTTTACCTGGGCATCCATACGCAATACCATTTCGGCTTTCCTGGTCTCGCCTTCTTTGGTTAACATAGCGCCAAGTACCTGTGCATAGGCTTTTATACTTGTAACCGGCGTCTTTAACTCATGACTGGCGATGCCTAAAAAATCGTCTTTTTGGCGCTGCAATATTTTTTGCTCGTCAATATCAGTATTGGTGCCAAACCATTTAATTATTTTACCATCTGTTATAAATGGTAAAGCCCTTGCCAAATGCCATTTATAATTGCCATCCTTATCGCGTAGCCTAAACTCAAACTGGTAAAGCTCGCCGGTTTGTAAGGAGTGCGACCAGGCCTCAGCACAATCATCCCGATCGTCGGGATGCACGTGTAAGATCCACTCGGGGCCAATTATTTTTTCGCGCTCAACGCCAAAAAAGTCGAGCGTACGTTGGTTTACATAATCCAGCTCGCCATTTATGGTAGCTGTCCATAACTGCACCGGCATAAAGCCGGTAACAAACTCAAACTGTTTTATCTGGTCGTTAAGCTCTTCGTTTTTGAGTTGTAATTGGTGTTCGGCTAATGTTTTTTCGGTGATATCCGTGCATGCGCCAATATACCCGGCAAAACTACCATCAGTACGGTATTGCGGGTTGCCGGTGGCAATGCACCAGCGTATATCCCCACCTTTATTTAAGATCCTGAAATTTACCTCATATGGGCGGCGCGCGGCCAAATCGGCCATAAATTTATCTGCCGTTCTTTTCCTATCCTCGGCAACAATAGCGTTTAACCAGCCTGCACCCATAATTTCCTCATAGGCCATACCGGTCCATTCCATCCAGGTTTTATTGGTATAGGTTATGTTGCCTTCTTCGTTCCACATCCAAAGCGATATTGGCGCAGCTGTGGTAATATTTTGCAATAAATGTTCGCTATCTGTAAGTGCTTTCTGATCTGCTATTTCGCGGGTTATATCTTCCACTGTTCCGGCAAAGCGGGTGCAAACATTATCGTCGTTAAATTTGGCGTTGCCTATTGCGCGTAGCCAGCGGATATGTTTATTTTCAATCCCGATGGTGCGGTACTTTATGTCATATGGTTTGCGCAGTTTTGGGTCGATAGATTCCTGAACTTTGCTGTTTAAATAAGCGGCGTCTTCCGGGTGTACACACTTTAAGGCGTCTTTATATTTAACGGTATCAGTTTTTCTAAAGCCAAACAGTTCCTGGCAGCGCTCGTCCCAAATAATTTCTTCGGTAGCCGGGTTAAAGTCCCAGGTCCCCAGGTCGGCTGCGTTTAAAGCAAACTGTGTACGCTCTTCCGACTCGGCCAGCTGCTGCCTTATCCTGGCCAACTCAGTAACATCGGCAGCTGTATTTAATACGCCCCAAACATTGCCGTCGGCATCCTTTAAAGGTTTAAAAGAGAAGTTAAAATAATGTATTTGCAGTTTACCGTCAACTACCAGGTCAACCCGGTCCTCGGTGGCTTCGTAAGCTACACCGGTGTTATAAACATCGTATAAAATTTTATATACGCCTTGTTTGCGCAGTTCCGGCAGTACCTCAAAATAAGGTTTGTCTATAACGTCGGCGCCTTTACCCCAGATATTGATAATTGCCTTATTAGCCACTTTAATTATCAGGTCGTCGCCCACATACAAACCCACAGGCGTTAGTGACTCTTCAATCAGGGTCCTGAAAATATTCTCGCTTTGCATAAAATGCAAATCAGATTGGTTTTTCATCTTGGTAAAAGGGCATATAAAGATAAAAGTTATAACATCAAAAAATACTATTAGTTTAACTAAAAACGGCTTTTTAAGAAATTGAGGGCGACAATTAGCGTGCTATATATTCCTGATATTTTTAAATTATAGTTATAGGATATTTATTAATTGATAAATTAAATCACATTAAATTAGTAGCCATTCCGTTCGACCACCCGGCCGCTCCATAAAATCTAATTCAAATAGGATATTCTGTACAGGTGATATAAAATTTTTGATACACAAATAATTTTTCAAACAATTTAATTACCAGTGATATTATAATACCTGATTTAATATTTACTGAAGATTTGAAGTTAAAGCTTTACGATAATATTTTTTAAGATGAGCACTACCGCTGAAAAACATACATCACAATTACATTACCCATCGTTGCCCAAAACGCCGACAGGCATTACCGGACTTGATGAAATAACCGACGGTGGCCTGCCAAAAGGCCGCCCAACATTGATTTGCGGCGAAGCCGGCTGCGGCAAAACGCTGATGTCGCTTGAATTTTTAATTCGTGGGGCAATGGAGTTTGATGAGCCCGGCGTATTTATGGCTTTTGAAGAAAAAGCTTCTGAACTGAGCATGAACGTAGCCTCGCTGGGTTTTGATTTGGATAAGCTACAGGAGCAGAAAAAAATAAAGCTTGATTACGTACATATAGACCGTAGCGAGATAGAAGAAACCGGCGAGTATAACCTGGAAGGGTTGTTTATCCGCCTGGATCATGCTATTAATACAGTAAAAGCAAAACGTGTAGTGCTGGATACGCTGGAGAACTTGTTCTCGGGTTTGAGTAACCAGGCTATTTTGCGTGCCGAGTTGCGCCGCCTGTTTCAATGGCTTAAAGAAAAAGGCGTAACAGCTATTATCACCGGCGAAAAAGGCGAGGGGCCGGCCCTAACCCGCCAGGGACTGGAAGAGTATGTATCAGATTGTGTTATATTATTAGACCACAGGGTTATCAATCAGATCTCGACCCGTAGGTTACGTGTCATAAAATACCGTGGCTCGGTACATGGCACCAATGAGTATCCATTTTTAATTGATGAGGAAGGGATAGCGGTATTGCCTATTACTTCTTTACGATTGGAGAAAGAGGTATCGTCAGAACGGATCTCATCGGGCATACCGTCAATGGATGCCATGCTTGGCGGGCATGGTTTTTTTAAAGGCAGCAGCATTTTGGTATCGGGCACGGCAGGTACCGGTAAAACCAGTATCGCTGCTTATTTTGCCAATTCGGCCTGTAACCGCGGCGATAAATGTATCTATTTCGCTTTTGAAGAATCGCCGAAACAGATCATTCGTAACATGCATTCCATAAATGTTGACCTTCAAAAACATATTAATAAGGGCATTTTACAATTCCACGCTTCACGCCCTACTTTGCATGGATTAGAGATGCATTTGGTGGCCATGTACAAGCTCATCAAAAAATTTAAGCCGCAGGTTGTTGTACTCGACCCCATTACCAACCTGGTAACTGTTGGATCGGTAAGCGAGGTAAAAGCCATGTTGATACGATTGATAGACTTCTTACAAGACGAGCAAATAACGGTTATGTTTACCGCCCTAACTTTAAATAATGTTATTACCGAACAAACAGACGAGGGGGTATCATCGTTAGTAGACGCATGGCTAACGGTAAGAGATATTGAATTTAACGGTGAACGCAACCGTGGAATGTATATCATGAAATCGCGCGGTATGAAGCACTCAAATCAGGTACGCGAGTTTATTATTACAGATAAGGGCCTTGACCTGGTTGAAGTTTATTTAGGCCCTGAGGGCGTATTAACAGGATCAGCACGCGAGGCACAGAAATTGCAGGAACAAACCGGTGAGCTATTGCGCGACTTTGCAGTAAGCAGTAAAGATCGCGAGTTAATGCGTAGACGCAAAGTATTAGAAGCCAAGATCTCGAATCTGCAAATGGAGTTTGAATCGGCCGAGGAAGAGTTGAATAAAATGCACCAGCAGGAAGATCTGATAAAACAGGTGAGTAACAAAACCCGGGAAGAAATTACTAACCGCAGGCGTGGAGAACATTCGGACGAGAAAGGTGGAAAAAATGGTTAAAGAAAAAGAAGCAAAGGCATACGAGCTAAGATTATATGTTGCCGGTAAAACAGCAAAATCTATCCTGGCGTTAACTAACCTTAAAAAATATTGCGAAGAGCATTTAAAAGGTCAGTATAGAATTGAGGTGATAGATTTGCTGGTACAACCCCAACTGGCCGAAGGCGACCAGATATTTGCCATACCTACATTAGTACGTAAAGTACCTGAGCCAATACGCAAAATAATTGGCGACCTATCAAACGAAGAAAAAGTATTAGTGGGTTTAAATATTCGGCCAGCATAAGCAACTACAGAGATGACAGAGCAACCACTAATGCCCGGGTATGATGAAGGCGGAATATACCAGTTACGCTTATTTGTAACCGGTGCATCGCCAAACTCAACCCGCGCTATATTGAACCTGAAGAAGATCTGTGAGGAGTTTTTGAAGGAGCGGTATGAGTTGGAAATCATTGACATTTACCAGCAGCCCCTAATGGCGCAGGCCGAACAAATTATTGCGGTGCCTATGCTGATTAAGAAAGGTCCCGGGGTAGAACGCCGTTTAATAGGCGATATGTCAAATAAAGAAAAAGTACTACGGGGGTTAGGGTTAAGCTGATATTTTAATGGAACGCGCCAAATTAACATATGATGAATTACTGAACGAGGTAAATGAGCTTCGTTACCAGGTGGATGAAGCTAATGACGCCATTGAAGCTATCCGTACCGGCCAGGTAGACGCATTAGTGATCCAGGGAGAAGAAGGGCACCAGCTTTATACTCTTAAAACATCCGACCAAACCTACCGCATGTTCATTGAAAAAATGAGCGAAGGCGCGGTAACTATTAACGAATCGGGCCTGATATTATACTGTAATTCGCGCTTTGCCGGGATGGTGAATATGCCACTGGAGAAGGTGATAGGGTTTTCGTTCGGAACTTTTATCCCGGCAGAACAGCAGGGTAAATATAACGAACTGATAAAAAAAGCCTGGCAGGATGACTGTAAGGAGGAAATAGAACTGCTGAGCTTTGAACATGAGAATATTCATTGCCTGCTATCATGCAATACACTGGAATTGGACGAAGGGTTGGCATTGAGTTTGATCCTTACCGATTTAACCATCCAAAAAGATACCGAAAAACAGCTTAAAGTACGTAATACACAACTTGCCGAAGCACAGGATGCTACCGCGAAACTAAATGACGAACTTGAAGAAACAGTAAAAACCCGGACGGCAGATCTGTTGATAAGCCGCGAGCACTTTAAACTGCTGGCCAACAACATGCCACAAATGACGTGGACAAACCTACCTGACGGAACGCCAAACTTTTATAACAAACGTTGGGAGGATTACGCCGGCTTTAACTTATTGAAAAATAAAGACAGTATAGCTCAATTGGTGCATCCTGACGACGTTGAAATAACAAAGTCAAAATTTGATGCTTCAATAAAATCGGGTGAGGTGTTTGAGGTGGAGAACAGATACAGAAGGGCTGATGGAACTTATCGCTGGCATTTAAACAGGGCGTTACCATTTAAAGATGACGCGGGGAAAATCCTGTTTTGGATGGGTACAGCAACCGATATTGAAGAGCAGAAACGTGCCATGGAAAAGAAGGATGAGTTTATAGGCATTGCTAGCCACGAATTAAAGACCCCTATAACCAGCTTAAAAGGCTACCTGCAACTCATCAGCCATAAAAAAGAAACCCTGCCCGATACCGTTAAGCAATACATTGATAAGGCAATCGTATCCCTAAACAAACTACAGCGCCTGATAGATGATTTGCTGGATGTAAGTAAGATCCAGGCAGGCCGGTTAGAGTATGGGCTGCACAAGGTTGACCTGACCGAATTGGTTAGGCAATGCGTAGAAAATGCCAGCCACATATACCCTAATTACAATTTTAAAAATAATGCCGAAGCAGGGCTGATAATCAACGGCAATGAAGAGCGTTTAGAGCAAGTTGTAATGAATTTGATCAATAATGCGGTAAAGTATTCGCCCCATGATAATAACGTGGTTATAGGCGCTGTAAAGCGCGATGCCCACGTGCGCGTATCAGTTACTGATAATGGTATCGGCCTTTCGCCCGAACAAAAAGAGCGGATCTTTGAACGTTTTTACAGGGTGGAGGATAAGAAATATATGTCGAGCGGTTTGGGTATGGGCCTATACATATCACAGGAGATCATTAACCATCACCACGGCATAATAGGTGTGGATAGTGAATTAGGCAAAGGAGCTTCTTTTTACTTTGAATTGCCATTGACGTAAATAAGCAGATTCTTCCCGGATCTAAAAAAAGCTTAAATTCATACTTTGATAGCGCACCAATTAATGTCTAAGTATGAATATCAAATATACCCTGCTTTTACTACTGTTTTTAAATCTTAATGCACATGCGCAAACGCCCGCATATTCCGGTGCATTAAAAGAGGTTTTTAAAGGACCTGTAAATGCTGCAGACCGCGACAGGTGGCTTGTTAGTTTAAAGGCCTGGCGCGACAACGAGAAAAAGCGTTTAAATTATAACGGTGCTTTGTATACCGACCCTCGGCTTAAATGGGTTAACCATACCTTTATTTATGCGCAGATGATGGCGCACGACCGTTATTTTTATGATCCAATAACTCGTAAATACACGGTTAGCCGCTATCTAAATGATCTTAAAAAGCGCTATGGCGGCATTGATGCCGTGCTAATATGGCCCACCTACCCCAATATAGGTATAGACAATCGCAACCAGTTTGACCTGACTGCCGACTTACCCGGCGGTAAAGTTTCTGTAAGACAAATGATAAAAGATTTTAAAGCTAACGGCGTAAGAGTTTTTTTTCCGATAATGATATGGGATAGGGGCACGCAAAGGATAGCCCTGACTATGCCAAAAGCTTTAGTGAAAGAGATTAAAGAATTAGGTGCTGATGGTTTAAATGGCGACACCATGTCGGGCGTATCTGAAGATTTTTACACCGCGGCAAAGAACGAAAATTATCCAATTGCTTTTCAGCCTGAGCTAAATCTGCGTGATTTAAAGATGACGGAGTGGAACACTTTAAGCTGGGGGTACTATTGGGGTTATGAGTATGCACCGGGTGTCAGCGTTTATAAATGGTTTGAACCCAAACACCAGGTTAATATCACCGATCGCTGGGCTATAAACAAAACAGATGATCTGCAATATGCATTTTTTAACGGAATAGGTTATAACTCGTGGGAGAACATCTGGGCCATCTGGAATAAGATAGGAGACAGGTATGCAGAAACTATAAGGCGCATAAGTGCAATTTATCGCCAGTTTCCTGATGTTTGGAGCAGTAATGACTGGGAGCCCTATATCCACGTACTGCAAAAGGGAGTTTTTGCATCTAAATTCCCCGGTAAAAACAGAACCATTTATACGTTTATAAATAGAGATAGCACTGATGTTAACGGCGAACAAATAAGCTTACCCTATCACTCAAACGAAAAGTATTACGACTTGCGGAGCGGGCAACAGTTAAAACCTGAAATAAAAGCGGGAAACGCAGTTTTAAGTTTTGAGATAGAAGGTCACGGCTATGGTGCGGTGATGGTTGCAAACAATGGCGTTACCCCCGCCGAGCTTAGCTTTTTAAAAGCAATGGCGGTTATGAGCAAGCGTAAATTGAATAGCTATAGTACTGCCTGGAGCCCGATCCCTCAGCAAATGGTACCGATTGCCAACACAAAGACCCCGCTTAAAGACCCTGATGGTATGATCAAAATTCCGGGTACCGATAGTTATCAGTTTGAATCGGTAGGGGTAATGATAGAGGGAAATGAATTACCAACAGCAGTAGGTGTGCAACATCAATGGGAAACGCATCCATCGCGCTCGCAAAAGCATACGCTAAGTATTCGGTCATTCTATATCGATAAATATCCCGTAACCAATAAGCAGTTTAAGGCTTTTTTGATGGCCTCAAAATATCATCCCGCAGATGATCATAATTTTTTAAAAGATTGGGTTAATGGCAGCTATACCGACGGTATGGAAGATAAGCCTGTTACCTGGGTATCAATAGAAGATGCACGGGCTTATGCTAAATGGGCCGGCAAACGATTACCGCACGAGTGGGAATGGCAATACGCTGCCCAGGGTACCGATGGCAGGCAATATCCATGGGGAAATGATAAAAATAAAAATAACTATCCTGCAGCTGATACCACCCGGGCAATGAGAAAGCCGACGAGCGTAAATGAATACCCCGGTGGTGCAAGCCCTTTTGGGGTGATGGATATGGTAGGCAACATTTGGCAATGGACGGACGAATATACCGATGCGCATAGCCGTACCGCCATATTAAAAGGCAGTAGTTACTTTCACGCTCAAACATCGGGCTGGTATTTTCCGCCGGCATTAGAGGTAAATAAATATGGCAAATATCTTTTAATGTCGCCCGGTATGGACCGCGCTGCAACGCTTGGATTTAGATGTGTCGCGGATAGCAAATAACAAAAAAGGCGACCCTGAAAGGTCGCCTTTTTTGTTAAGAATATTGTTTACTTACTCGCCCTGTTTAAATATTGATGCGAATTTAGTTTCGTAGTTTTTAAGCTCGGCCATATATTTATTATACAGTTCGGTTTGGTGATTAGATCTTGCCTCATCAGCCATACTATAAATTAGCTGAATGCCCATTTGCACTTCGCGCGGGTTAAACGCACCCGAGTTGTTTTGCAACTGTACATTAGCATATTCTAATTGATCGACTATATAACTGTTAATGCTGGTTACATACTTGGTTGCCAAAGCAATGTCGTGCAATTTATAAGCATTTTGCGCCATATAAAACTTGCTGCCGGTTATGCGCATGTCAACATTCAGATCAGGCATTACCTCGTCGTATTTATGCAATGCTTTTAACGCAAGGTCGTTATGTCCTTCGGCCATTAAGCTTTGTATCAGATCAAGGAAAGTAGTGATCATAACCGGGTAGAACATGGTGGTAGACTCATGATCTAAATACTTAGCGGTTTTAAACTTGCCAAATTTAAACTTGTTCATGATGTTATTATACGCCACCATGGTATTTAACTTGTTAGGCTCTTCTTTATTGGCTGTATCAAGTTTTAGCGGCATCAGGTGGTAAACAAAGCCTTCTTTGTACAGGTATGGCTGCATACCTATCAGGTTTTCATTACCAACGGTAACTGCAAAACATATAGGGCGTTTCCAGTTGTTATGGGCCAAAATATCCAACATAGCCAGGTTATCCTTCATCACGTAGTTTGAAGTGAATTTCCACTTCATCGTATCTGCTATCAGGTTTATTTTGTCGGCAGGCACCACGTTGTTTTTAATGATGTCCTGTGGGTTAATGGTTATCTTAAAGTTTTTAGTTGGCAGGTAATTAGCAGTTTCGCCGCTTGGGTAAGTAGTCATAACCCGCGGATCGTCTGACGATATAAAATCAAATACATCCTTTACCTCGGTATAACCCGGAATTTTGGCATCCCTAAAGTATAACACATCGCGTATGCCATCTTTATATTTATCAAACGGCATGGTAATAGGCAGGGCATCAGCCTCGTTCATCTTACGTTGCATCTGGTGTATGTACCAGTCGCCGGTAAATAAGCTTAAGTTAACCAGGCGCACATCAGGGCGTATATTCTCTACCTCCTGCGCATACCATACACAATAGGTATCGTTATCGCCATAAGTAAATAATATAGCATTTGGCGGGCAGGACATAAGGTAGTTATAAGCCATGTCATGCGCTATCATTTTAGTAGAGCGGTCATGCGCTTTCCATTCCTGTTTAGCTAATACAACAGGTACAGCTAAAAGGCATATTGCGGTAGCCACATAAGCAGCTGTTTTTGGAGTGATCTTCTTCCTTAAAAACTCGGCAAGTGCAATAACGCCTAAACCTATCCATATCGCAAACGCATAGAACGATCCAACGTATGAATAATCTCTTTCGCGCGGCTGTACCGACGGCTGATTAACATACATTACAATAGCCATACCGGTGAAGAACCATAACAGGGCAATAATTAATGCGTCGCGTTTCTTTTGTTTAAAGTGGTACCACATGCCAATTAAACCCAATATTAATGGTAAAGCAAACAGCGGGGTATAAGTTAACCCCTGCGTAACAGATTTTGGTAAGTGTTTGGTGCCATCCAAGATGCCGGTGGTCCAGTCGCCATCAACATAACCTTTAAAGCCGCCCATTTCCTGCTGGCCATCGCCATCATTTACACGGCCTGCAAAGTTCCACAGAAAGTATCTTACATACATCTGGTAGGTTTGCCAGCTAAAAAAGAATTTTAAGTTATCAGCAAAGTTTGGTACATCCGTTTCGCCCAATTGCAGCCATTGCCTGTAAAAGCTTGGGTCCTGGCCCTCGGTGCTGTAAATACGAGGGAAAACAGTAGTATGATCGTAAATATAATGTTGCTTTTTGCCTGATACTTCGTACTTTTTTTCGCCTTTGCGATATAAGGTGCTGCCTTCGGTTTGGTCAACAACTTTGGCATCAAAATAGGGCCCTGTTAATAACGGTGTTTCACCATATTGGATCCGGTTTAAGTAGCCGTTTAAGGTAAACGCATTGTCTGGGTGCGAGTTATCTAAATTGGTATTAGCAGTAGCGCGGATAGGAATATAAACAAACGCGCTATAACCAAAGTAAATAAAAGCCACACATAGCAAAGCCAGGTTTAAAATAGCTTTACCATTTTTGATACTGTAAACAATACCGCCAACCAATAAGCTTATCAGCAATATAAAAAAGAAGATAGACCCTGTACCAAAGCCCAATCCTAAAGTGTTCACAAAGAACAGATCGAAATAAGCTGATAGCTGGATGGTCCATTGCCTGATGCCAAACTGTACTAAACCTAATATAGCTATGCTTATTAAAAAGGCTATTACTGCGCTTTTTGTAGTGATAGTTTTAGTTCTGCGGAAGTACACAACCAGCGATAATGCCGGTATAGTTAACAAGTTTAGCAAGTGGATACCTATTGATAAACCAATGATATAAGCTATAAATATCAACCATTTGTCGGCACCCGGCTCATCGGCGTGGGCATCCCATTTCAATATAGCCCAGAATACAATAGAGGTACATAAAGCGGATAAAGCGAACACAATGGTCTCGACAGCCGAGAACCAGAAAGTATCTGTATAAGTAAATGCAAGGGCACCTACTAAACCTGCGCCCATAATTAATATGGTGCGGACATTGTCATTCTCGTCATCTTTAGTAGCTGGCACCAGTTTTTTAGCTAACGCGGTAATGGTCCAAAACAGGAACATGATAGTTGCACCACTGGCAACTGCCGAACCTAAATTGGTGAAGTAAGGAACTTTAGTATTATCACCGAGTGACAATAGCGAAAAGACCTTGCCCAACATAGCAAACAAAGGATAACCCGGTTGGTGCGCAACTTGTAAACGGAAGGCGCACGAAATAAATTCGCCGCAATCCCAAAAGCTTACTGATGGTTCTAAGGTTAAAATGTAGGTTACAGAAGCTATAACAAAGCAAAGCCAGCCCAGCAGGTTATTGATCTTTTTGTATTGCATTGGTTGAGAGTAAAGTTTATTCAATAAGTAAATATCAATATTTTTTGAAATACTGATACAGCATTAACATCTTTTAACATAAAATGAGGCCAAAACCATCATTTGCGCAAAGATGATAAAATTACTTTAACAGTTATAGCCCAAGGGTAGATTGTTAAGATTTAGCGGATTGTAAACATAATTGTGCTGATACACTATTGCATCTGTTTCACGAGTGTGTGACACAGATGAAACAGGTGAAACACTTTTTTGACATAATGTTTTGATTTTAAGCTATTTGCAAAAAACGAGTGAAACAAAATGAAACACTTTTTTACCGGTAACTGCTTGACTGTTAATTTATTATAAAATATTTAAATGTTTAAACATTTAAATATACTGTGAAACATCCCTAAAATAGGTTGACAATCGATTTTTAAAACTTTAGCGCTACCCCAATATCAAAGTAAAAAACAGACGATTGGGTGGATAACCCCAGTGTTTTCACAACCGCTGCTGATTTAAACTGGTTTTGCGCTACGGCATAAGTAGGGGTGATGCTGAAAGTAAGGTTACCTGTCGAATATTCAACCGGCATCGAAAATTCATAATCAAGCAGCTTATATTGGCTTAGTTCCGACTGATAAGTTTGCAGCAAAGTGGCGGCTGCAGCCGAGTTTTGCACATTCTTGCGTTTACGATAAACCACATAACCATTATAGAAATTCTGAGTACCGGTGTTGGCTTCAATGGTTGGCGATAAGGTTAGCCCGTCATCTTTGCCAAACACGCCATCAATATCAAAATCATGGCTTAGGGCTATGTTCAGGAATAAATCGCCCGCTACGCCTTGTTTGTTAAAGTTATAGTCGGCCATTATAGTTGGGGTTATAAAATCATTAGCGTAAGTTAAGTAGCCACTTATCGTACTGCTTTGCGATGATGATACCTGCGTGCTGTTGCTGCTGTAAAAGAATTTTGAAAAAGATACGCCGCCCGATAAATTATCAGTCAGATCGAAATCATAGCCCAGTGTGAGATCGCCGCCATCAACCTTGTTCTTCTTCCGGTTAGGGACAACGTACAAACTGCCAGATAGATAAATGCCATTGCTAAAAGCATATTTAAGTTGTGGGGTGATAACAGCGGTACGCACAGAATCCGCCCGACCCATAAAAACGCTGTTGCTTAAGTAATTGAGCGTTAGTTCGAAACCCGGCTCGTCGTCGGTACCTTCGCTTTCGGTGGTTTTGGTTTGCGCTAACGCGATAAGGGAACTACAGCATAGCGCACAAAGTAATAATGCTTTGTAAAGTTTGATCATCATAATTAATAGGGGTAATTACGATAAAGGTATAATAAAAGCACAAAAAAAACGGGCATCCCCAAAAGATACCCGTTTACAAAGGTGTGAGTTAATATTTGTGTTAGATCTCAGAGAATCGTTTTTAAAAAATAAAAGCTGTCAAGGAGGCACCTCCGGAGCCTTTAGCCGCATTTCTTCTTCCTATAAACAGGTTACTCCTCCGGAGTTCTTTGCAAACATATAGTTCCAGCGGAACTACCTGTTTATAGAAAATATCAAACTATCTTTGCAACGGCTCCAGCGGAGCCTCCTATTCTTAAAAGCGATTTCCCTTGGTTAGATCTTTATGATCCGCGTATCTTTTTTAGGTTTTGTGTCTTTGTGATCTTCTAAAAGCTCAGGTATTAATTTAATGATGCTGATCATTGCGCCACCAATTAACATCATCGCCTTAAAACCGAAGCGTACAAACGGTTTCATTACTTCCCAGTTCTCTTTCCAGGTATCGGTTTGTGGCTTGCTGTTATTTTGTTTAACATGTTTATATTTTACGGGATAGTTTGCCATAGCTTTAGTATTTGTATTATAATAAAGGCATGAGCAAAGAAATTGTTTAGGATATTACTAAGCTATTTCCTTTTAATGTAATTAGCCCTTAAGTAAAGGCAATTTTATGTAGTTTAGCATAACCGACTCATGAAAGAACTGCGAGAAATAATAAAAAATATGATCATGGTAATTCCTATCTTGATTGTTTCTCAAGGCTGTAGGACGACCACTTACTATGTCGCAAAAGGGCAGGTTAGATACCCCAATTCATATTTGGACTTAAAAAGGGATTCAATTAGTGTAAATTGCATGAGGGATGTGTATGATAATAAATGCTTGAATCTTGAATTTTATTTCAGTAATTATAAGCAAAAAATTGGCGTGAGAAATGTATCTATCGGTATTAGAGATAATAAACAAAGCGGTTTAGTACTTGAGAGTATAAGGATGTTGCCCAATAAGTTTACTATTTATGATTCTGTTTTTTGGGCAAGTCATACAAAATCAACTTTTTCTGCGCTTCCTAATGATTACAAATTCACAAAATTTGATGGGGAAAATGTTTATTATTATTTAAAATATCAATCACCTATCATCATAAATTCTAAGGAGTTAGAGATTAGTTTTTTTATTGAATTAGAAAATGGTAAGAACATAACCTTTACTGAAAACTTCTTTAGAAAGAAAATAAGTAGTCTTAACTACCATTATTTTTTATTGAATTAGAAAATGGTAAGAACATAACCTTTACTGAAAACTTTTTTAGAAAGAAAATAAGTGGTCTTAGCTACCATTAGTTCTTTTCAATGTTATCACAGTTATCTCCGGCCAAATACCCAACCTGCCAGAGAATGCTAAAAAACCGAACCCCCGATTTACATACAAGTAACGGTTCTTTTCATTGATCAATCCTGCCCAATTAACATAACGGTATTGCACCGGGCTCCATCTAAAGCCATCCAATTCAACCCCAAACTGTGCGCCATGCGTGTGGCCCGATAGCGTAAGGTGGATATTAGCATCGTTATACCGCACCTGCTCTTCCCAATGCGTAGGATCATGCGATAAAAGGATCTTGAATGCTTTTGGGTCAACGCCGGTTAATGCTTTATGCAAGTCGCCTTTTTGTTTAAAGCCCCGGCCCCAGTTTTGTACGCCAATCAATGAGATCTTTTGGCCACCCTTTTCTATCTCCAGGTTTTCGTCTAACAGCAGGCGGTAGCCCAGGTCTTTATGATGCTGTTTTAGTTTATCCAGGTTTGCGGCTTTTTCAGCCTCGCTGTTCCATTGAATATAGTCGCCATAGTCATGGTTGCCCAGGATGGAGAACTGCCCGTAGGGGGCTCTTAATTGGCTGAAATTGGATATGTATTGTTCTATCTCCCAGGCTGCATTATTAACCAAATCGCCGGTGAAAACAAACAGGTCGCTTTTTTGCGATTGCGCCAGGTCAATACCCCTTTGCATCGCCTTAACGTTATCAAAACTGCCCGAGTGGATATCAGATAATTGGGTTATCGTAAAGCCGTCAAAAGCGTCGGGCAGGTCATCATAATAAATTGTTTGGCGATGCAATTTATAGTCATATTTCCCCCTAATCATGGCGTAAAAGAACCCGAAGAACGGGAAAGCCGCAAGCAATATCGCCAGCTCGCTGATAAACTTGCGCCGTGCCGGAACGTATTTATGGCTTACCGAATCTTTATGCTTAGTTACTGCGTTGACAATACCAACCCCACCGCGGCCCAAATCGCCCAAAAACAACACCAGCACAAATATCAGCTTGGTTATAAAGAAAGTAAGGAACAGGCTCAGCATCCACTCGTGGAAAGGTGTCATACCCTTAGCGGTATTGTAGCTGCCAAAACCTAATAAAAATACTACAGTGACCCCTACAGAGATTATTAAAAACCCCCACGGAACTATTTGTTTTCCGCGTTGCGATTTCCAGTCGGCGGTAAAAGTTTTAAGGCCGTTAAAAACATACCAATCAAGCAACAGGCCTATACCTGCAAATATTAAAAAACCATTAAGGAAACCGCCCCTGTGCATATTTATCTATTAGCCTGCAATTTATAAAAGGAATGGTAATTAGCACGTAAAATTTAGAACCCCATTAAACAAAAAAACTCCCGCCATTTCTGGCGGGAGTTTTTGTTAAGGGTATTAAATTAATTAGTTATGGAAGTTGCTACGGCTATCGTGGTAGTTCCCATTTTGGGTTTGGCCGCGCTGATCGTTTTGATAACGGTTTTGCGGATAGCGGTAGCTATTGTCCCTTCGAGATCCATCTCGGTCATACTGATGCCTGCGTTGCTGGTATTGTAACGAACAACCGGCTAACACAACTGAAGCAAACACTAAAAGTGTAAGCATTTTTATGATGTAGTTTTTCATGTCTTTTATTTTAAGTATATATTAAAGACTATGATAAATACAGAAGGTTTAACGTTTTTGGGCTATCCTGCTTATACCAACAAACAGTAATCCTAAAGTTAAAAATGCAAGCAGTAAAAAGAAACAATTAACGGTTATTTGCCCGTAAGTAAGTTTGGTGCCATCAATAAAGCTATAGGGGTAGTAGTTTGACATTGCACCGCGGATCAATATATAGAAACAATAAAGCAGCGGGTAAAGCAGCCAGTTAATGGCTTTAGCCCAGGGTAAGTTTCCTTTCGGGATAAACAACAGCCAAAACAATATAAACATTGGCGGACTGATGGAGTGAAAGATCTCATCGCAAACCCTAAACCAGCCTAATTGTACGTGTTGGCCGCGTAACACCAGTTGGTAAACCAGCAAAACTATAGTAATATAAACGCACATAGGTGCCAGCACCGCAGGCTTGGCAAACCATTTACCCCATTTAGATTGAGGCGCGAATAAAAACAATGTCATCGCCAGCGCAACAAGAAAATTGTTTTGGATAGTGAAATAGCTCAGCAATTGTACAATGGCACCACCAAAGCTGCGGCCCTGCGACAAGTATTTTTCTGTCGAGATATAAAATTGAATAACTAACGCAACCCAAACCATTATAGCCAGCACGGCCATGTAAATTATCCTGATCTTATTTTTCATTTCTTTGGAGATTTCTTGCTCGGTTTTTTATCCATTACAGCCTGCCAGCCCAACGTGATTGCGTCCATCAGCATATCTTCGCGCATTTCTTTTAATTCAAAAAGAGTAAACCCCTGTAAGCCCCATTTATTGGGTACCGGATAGATAATTTTAGGGTTAAAGGCGCAAAATACTGACTGATCAATAAGCGATAGTTTTACCATCATTCGTTGTTCTGGCACCCAAAGCGTAGAAAAGGTGCGGCCATTCGCCCTGAACGCCGGCCTGCCAACATGATCATATTCTTCTGTCCCCGATAGGGAAAGCGCAAATTGGCGGGCGGTTTCTATGGTTACCATATAATTGATTATCAGCTAAATTATTAAAATCCGTTTTAAAAAATTGCAGGAACGTTAAATAGTCCTGATATTGTTTAAATCTACAAGATACTGACCATGCCTGATAACCCAAACGGAGAAATAACCCTTACCTATAGTGACAGTGGCATAGCTACTATCAGCTTTTACCATCCTGCACAAAACTCGCTGCCTGCAGCTTTGCTGGACATGCTGACCGCTAAAATAAAACAGGCAGGCGATGACGGTCAAACCCGAATTATTGTTTTAAAAAGCGCAGGCGACCGTACCTTTTGTGCAGGTGCAAGTTTTGATGAGCTGTTACAAATAAAAGATAAAGAAGCCGGTGCTAAATTCTTCGCGGGCTTCGCCAATGTGATCAATGCCTGCCGTAAATCGCCAAAAATTATTATTGCCCGTGTACAGGGTAAGGCCGTAGGCGGTGGAGTAGGCCTTGCAGCAGCAGCAGATTATTGCCTGGCTACAGAAGCGGCCTCCATCAAACTAAGCGAACTGGCTATTGGTATCGGTCCGTTTGTGATTTCGCCGGCGGTAACGCGTAAAATTGGGCTGCCGGCATTCTCGCAATTAACTATCCGGGCTGTCGAGTTCCAATCGGCACAATGGGCAAAAGAAAAAGGATTATATAACGAGGTATATGCAACTATTGATGAGATGGATATTGCTTTAGATGCGCTGACCGAAAAACTCGCTTCGTATCATCCGGAAGCATTGGTGGGCCTGAAACAAATATTATGGGAAGGCACTGATGACTGGGATGAGTTGCTTGCTAAGCGGGCCGCAATAAGTGGTGAACTGGTTTTGTCGGAGTTTACGCAGCACGCTCTGCAGCGTTTCCTGGATAAAAAATAAATAAGCCCCCGAACTATCGGGGGCTTATTTATTAGTAATGCCTTACATAACGTGTATGGCGGTAGTAACTTTCGTGATATACGGGCCTGCCGTAACCATGGCGATAATATACTCTACGTGCCGGAGCCACTACTACACGGTTGTAAACTACCGGGCGTTCGTAATATTCTCTGCGATATACCGGGTAAGCCGGTTCAACATATTCTTCCTGGTACACCGGTTCTCTAACTACCACTACGTGGCGTGGGGGAGGCGGGGTACCAAATCTTAATCCTACACTTATTGATTGTGCATTTGCTGCCAGAGAAGTTCCGGCTAATAATGCTGCTGCTATGGCTAATTTTAAAGCTTTCATAATAGTTGTATTTAGTTAATAACCTATATCGTTATTGTTATTAGTAGGACAATAGCCATGCCAGTAGGTTTAATAAATTTCGTCGGATTAGCTATAAGCTACTGATAGATAGGGAGAAAAAATGCATTTAATTAGGCTGACATCAGGTTAAACTGATAGTTTTAAAATGTGTTGTAAAACGTACAGAAAATGGATTTAAACAAAAAAGCCCCCCAAATTTGGGAGGCTTTTTTGTTAGTAATGTCTTCTTACCACACGTTCATGACGAACGTAGTTAGAATGATATACCGGCCTTCTGTAACTATGACGGTAATAAGATCTGCGTACAGGCTCGTGGCGAACAATTACCTGGCGCTGAACCGGGCGATGTACCACTACTACCTCACGACGTGGGGATGGGGTACCAATACGTACACCTACTCTTACTTGTGCGCTTGCTGCCTGGAAAGTACAGGCTAATATTACTGCTGCTATTGTTAATTTTAAAATTTTCATGTTTTTATATACAAACAGTTTTAATGTCGCTGTTCATGTAATTAAGACAATAGCTATGCCAGCAAGTTTAATAGCCCTGCGTTTGGTTATTACAAGTAGCCGATTTTAGCCTGTAAGGACAACAATTATAGGCAGTTACGATATGTAACGAATATGATAGAATAAAAAAGGCGCTAAGGTTGAAAAACCTTAGCGCCTTGTAATTAAGAGATATCGTATTATTTAACATTCATTATGGCTACCACCGGGTAATGATCCGACGGTAATTTACCATGATAAGTATTGGTTAAAATAGCGTAGCGTTTAACATCAAATTGTTTGGTTACAAAAATGTGGTCGATACGCGCATCGCCTGGCCCATCTACCTTAAACGCATTAAACGAGTTGCTGTTGGCAAACTTTATAGGTGCAAGGTCAAAGCAATCTTTTAACACACCGGTGCTTAATACTTCGGCATAACTCTCGTTATGCTGATCTACGTTAAAGTCACCTGTAAATATGGTTGGCTGGTCGCCGGCCATTTCTTTTATCTTACTTAATACCAGGGTAGCGCTGTTTTTTCGCGCTAATACACCAATATGGTCCATATGGATATTAAAGAAATAAAACTTAAAGCCTGTTTTAATATCCTGGAACTGTGCCCATGTACAGATTCGTGGCAAAGCGGCATCCCAGCCCTTGTTTGGTCTGTCAGTAATTGTAGATAACCAGAAATTACCCTGTTTTACTATTTTAAAGCGTGTTTCTTTATAAAAGATAGCCGAATACTCACCTTTTTTAACACCATCATCACGGCCAATACCTATCCATTTATAACCGGGCAAAACGCTGGTCATATCATTAAGCATATTGTATTTAACCTCTTGTGTTCCAAAAATATCAAGGTCATTAAATTGGATAAGCTGGGCTATCACCGGGTAACGCTGGCCCCAGCCATTACCATTTAAAGAGTCCTGCTTATTGTCGTTACGCAGGTTGTAGGTAGCAATATTTAATTGCTGGCTAAAAGCCACTCCGCTTAAAATTAAGCAGGTAAGGGTGGTTAATAAAAGTTTTTTCATTTGTTTTAGTTGGTTGGCCAAATATATAAAAGTCTATGTTATTAACCCCCGAAACTTCAAAAAGTTAACATAGAATTAATATCATGAATATACAAGTTAGCCATTCGTAAACGACAAAAACTTATTCGTACACCTTTAAATTATTCTTCAACAACCGCATTTCTTCCTGTATATCCTCCATGCGCTCTATCAAATGTGTAATGGCCTCAATACCGGCTATGTTAATATCCAGCTCGGTGTGCAGGCGTATCATGCGTTCCAACTTATGCAGTTCAGTTTCGGGTATGCAGGGTGTTTTGTTAACTATCGTTATTTCTATCAATCCCGCCTCCTGCAGATCGGTAATGAAGGTCTGTTCCAGGTGGTGGTAAACACAAAATTCGGTTGCTTTTATTAAATGCTTAGCGCTCATATCCCAATAATTTATGCTGATGATTTAGCCAGTTCTTCAAATAGTTGCTTTTGCTTGTCGGTAAGGTTGGTTGGCAGTTGTATTTCGTAGCTGATGTACAGATCGCCAAACTGGCCATCTTTTTTATAAACAGGCAAGCCCTTGCCCTTTAGCTTTACCTTGGTGCCGTTTTGTGTTTCGGGTGCTACTTTAACTTTTACTTTGCCGGTCATGGTTTCGGCAGTTATTTCGCCGCCCAATATCGCGGTATAAATATCAAGTTTTGCATTGCTATATAGGTCTGCACCTTTGCGCTTAAACCGCGGGTCATCGGACACTAAAAACTTAATATATAAATCGCCACCGGGGCCGCCATTGGCACCCGGACCGCCATGGCCTGCAATTTTTATAGTTTGCCCGTTCTCAACACCAGCCGGAATAGTGATCCTGATATTTTTGCCGTTAACGGTAAGTGTTTGTTTATGGCTCTCTAATATGTCGCGTACGTGCAGCTGTAATTCGGCATTCAAATCCTGGCCGCGGTACTTGGCCTGGCGCCTTTGCCCGCCACCACCACCAAACATCGACTGGAAAAAATCCGAAAAATCTTCGCCACCACCGCCGCCAAATCCTTCAAAATCAAATGCCTGCCCGCCGCCACCGTAACTGCGTTGTTGCCGGCTTTGCTGTTGCCGCGCCTGCTCGTATTGCTCGCCATGCTGCCAATTTTCGCCGTATTGGTCGTATTTTTTGCGTTTGTCGGGGTCGCTTAAAACTTCATTAGCCTCATTAAGCTGCTGGAACTTTTTGTGGGCCTCCTGGTCGTTGGGGTTAAGGTCGGGGTGGTATTTGCGCGCAAGTTTGCGGTAGGCAGCTTTAATGTCTTTATCGCTTGCTGTTTTGGTAACGCCTAATATTGTGTAGTAGTCAATAAATGCCATAATGGTTAAGTAGCGACGCGATATTTAGCGTCTGTCAATTAAACCTTAAAAATAGCAGATTGGTTTTGATTAATAAATGACGAACGACATTTACGGGATCTTAAAGATCAGACGCCCTGGTCCGGCCACGCTTGATATAGTTGCGGAAATCCAAGACTATCCCGGCAAAAAAGTAAACTATCAGCGGGAAACCTACGGAAATGAAAGAGGTATAGATAAAGAAAAGCCTGATTTTAGAGATAGAAATGTTAAAGCGTTCGCCCAAATAAGTACAAACTCCAAAGGAGTAACGTTCAAAAAAAGTGAGTATTCGCTGTAACATATTATCAGGCTAACTTTAGTATCTTATTACCAACGCTGCATTGCAGGCATTTCTTATAATTACAATAATAGTTTTTTAATTCCAATAATGCCTGCGTTTCAAAAGCCGAATTTACTTTTACACCCAAACTATCAAACTCAGTAATGATCTTATTGTTTTCGCCGGGCAGGTTTTCCAATAATTTTAAGCTGCGATTAATATAATACTCCTGCTGGTTATGCTTACCATAGCTAAACAAAAATAAAGCAAGCGTATTCAATAATAACAAATCGGCCGATGCCTGCCCCATGTTTTTTGATGCAGGCTTTGATGGCTTATCAAACTGGTAATGCTCGTCCCAATAGTCATTTACCTTAATATCAGTAAATAATTTTTGCAGGCTTTTTACATCTTTAATATCCAGTACTTTAGAGAACAGGTGGTTTGAATTTACCACCAGCGCAGCAAACTGCGCCAGCCTTACGGTAGGGAAATTTAACGGACGCATCCGCATAAACTTCCAAAGGTGATTGTCAATAGGAGCAAGGCTGAATTTCTTCCTTAAAAATTCATATTCTGTTTTTAGCTTACGCGGATATTCGTCTTCAAAATCAGCATTTAAAAATCCTGCTTGTCCGAATATCAACGCCTCTATTTGCAGCGGGTTGTTTTTATGCTTCGCGAGGATATTTTGTGGTAACGATTTCGCCATTAACTCAAACGGAACAGCATTGGTTTTAAACCCAAAGTTGGCTGCCAGGAATTGGTAGAACGTTTCTTCCCAATCGCCACGATTGATTGCAAGTGCAGTAATTACAGCTTCTGATTTCTTTTCCAACCGTTCTATCAGGATCCGTGTGAACCAGGTTTTTAAAGTAAAATCGTCCAGCTTACCTATGCTGGCCTCGCAGGGAATAATGGTTTGCGTACCATAAACAAGGTTATGGTAGCGATTGAATAAATCATCAGGTATACGATCTTTTAGTTCGAGGGTTGGAATAAGGCGGCCGTTTGGTAATATAACAGGTTCATCATCGCGGTACACCACATGTAGGATCACATTATCATAAGCATTGTCCACTGTGTGGTTATGCTTTTTCCAGTCGGACGAGGAGAGGTGCAGTTCCACATTCCCGGCCCATAAAGTATCGCCAATTTTTATCCGGGCGTTACCAAAATCAGGCCCCGAGTCGGTATTATGCATCCCCGCCGAAAAGATCTCTATCGTTTCACCTGTGGTAGTTTGCAGGTTATTCCTTTCAAACAAGCGGAACTTCCAGATATAATGCAAAAAGTCTTCGGTGAAAAGCATTAAGCAAGATATAAATTATTTGTCAGTTCGAAACGAGGAACGAGTGAGAAATCTTAGACGCTAACGATACCGACGACTTATAAGCGTTCAAGATTTTTTCGCTATCGCTCAAGAGAGAAGTTCTCGCTACGCTTCGAAATGACAGCGGTATTATTTAAATTGCCGTCATGCCCGATCCTATAATTCAACCACCATCTACAGCAAGCCGAATCAAATCTATTATCGGTGGGTCATTAGGTAATTTGGTAGAGTGGTATGATTGGTATGTTTACTCGGCTTTTACACTATATTTTGCAGGCGCATTTTTTCCGTCGGACAATCAAACTGTACAATTATTAAATACTACCGGCATTTTTGCGGTGGGGTTTTTAATGCGCCCAATCGGCGGCTGGGTAATGGGTACTTATGCTGATAAATATGGACGCAAAGCCGCGCTTACTGTATCTGTATTGCTAATGAGTATTGGCTCTTTTGTTATTGCAATAACACCTGGGTATAAACAAATAGGAATATTTGCACCCGCTATATTATTATTGGCGCGAATGGTACAGGGCCTGAGCGTAGGAGGCGAATACGGCACCAGCGCCACCTACCTTAGCGAAATGGCGGGCAAACGGCGCCGCGGGTTTTATTCAAGCTTTCAATATGTAACCTTAATTGCGGGTCAGCTAATCGCGTTGGGCGTGCTGGTATTATTGCAGCAAGTGTTTTTAACTGAGGCCCAGTTACATGCCTGGGGCTGGCGCATACCATTTGCTATTGGCGCGGTGCTGGCTATTTCGGTAATGTACCTGAGGCGCAGTATGCAGGAATCGGTCACGCTTAATGGACATCCGCAGCATATCTCAACCCGAGGTACAATAAAAGAATTGGCGAAACACCCTAAAGCGGTATTTACAGTTATAGGATTAACGCTTGGCGGCACAGTAGCTTTTTATACTTTCACCACTTATATGCAAAAATTTTTGGTGATAACCTCCGGGTTCAGTAAAAGCACTGCCACACTGATATCAGCCTTAACATTAATAGTTTTTATGCTGTTGCAGCCATTGTTCGGGCAACTATCCGACAGGATAGGCCGTAAGCCATTACTGATAACATTTGGAGTAGGAGGTGCCTTCGCCACTGTACCCATATTGATAATGCTTGGCCATACCAACGATTTCTGGACCGCATTTACGCTGATCATGATTGCCCTGATCATTATAAGTGGTTATACCTCTATAAATGCCGTTGTTAAAGCCGAAATGTTCCCTGCACATGTTCGGGCGTTAGGGGTGGGCTTTCCGTATGGTGTGGCGGTGTCCCTGTTCGGCGGTACAGCCGAGCCATTAGCGCTGGTCTTTAAAAATTACAATCACCAGGAATGGTTTTACTGGTACGTAGCGGTTTGTGTGCTGATATCGTTATTGGTATATATTAATATGAAGGATACGAGGGAACATTCGAAAATGGAGGCGGTGCATGATTGACTGATCTGGTGGGAACGCGCGCCGTTTACTCACCCGATCATCGCTTCGCTCGATCACCCTCTCTTCGCCTTCGGCGGAAAGAGGGAAAATAAATAAAAAAGACAACCCTCTTTCCCGCTTGCGGAAGAGAGGGTCGCGCACGAAGTGCCGCGGGGTGAGTAAACGGCGAAGCGACAAAATAAAGCGCTTAACTACACCAAACTCGACACCACATTTATACTCAAAGCCACAATAGCCGTATTAAAAGCAAACGAGATCAAACCATGCATCAATACTAACCTCCTGATTTTACGGTCTGAGATCTCCACATCCGATACCTGGAAGGTCATACCTATTACGAACGAGAAATAAACAAAATCCAAATAATCCGGCTCGGTTTCATCGGGGAACTGCAAACCACCAACAGGTGTTTCTGTGCCCTCGTCGGTATCAATATCGTAATATAAATGCGCGTACCGCATGGTAAACAGGGTATGCACCAACCACCACGATACGATAACGGACGCCATTGCCAATAGGATATGACCTCTAACATCCGCTTCGGCCTGGCCCTTGGTGCCTTTTAATAAAAATACTATCGCCCCCAAACTTATAACAGACGCCGCGATAACAAACAAAAATATCAGCGTGCGGCTTGAGTCCTGTAGCTTAGCTATTTTTCTGATTTCTTTAGGATGGGCGTTAAATATGATGATCCAATCCATGATAATAATGGCGAGGGCAAATGCTACCCATGTAATTAACGACGTTGCGGGCCAGCTTAGCTTGGGTCGCGTTAGCAAAAAGGCTACTAATGCCGCGCCAAATGATATCACCACGCGGTAATGCGCGTCAAACGTAAAAAACGTGTTTTTGGGGAGAGCTTTAATTTTTACAAGCGGTTTTTTAGCCATTGGGGTAATGATTATTGCAGGGCAATATACTTAATCCTCCTCAACTATTTCGGCAACACGGCCTACCTGCCCATCTTCTAATCTTACTTTAATACCGCGCGAGTGGAAAGACGAGCTGGTCAGCAAATCCTTCACAATACCGCGCGTTAGTTTACCGCTGCGCTGATCTTTTTTAAGGATGATGTCGACTTCAAGACCGGGGTATATGTCGCTTCTGTTTTGCCCGTTCATTACTTCACCAACTTAGCAACTGCCCAACTTACCGTTTCAAATTTAAAGCTACCCACCAGCTTGGTCATGGCATCAACAATCTCATCGTTACACAAATTGCCTATGCTGCCCTCGTGGGTATGATTAACTGTTTTATGCGGATCAAACTCGCCTTTCTCAATAGCCAATCCAATTGCTTTATAAGCATCGCGGAAAGGCGTGCCGTTTAGCACCATCTTATTAACCTCTTCAACACTAAACAGGTAAGCGTATTTAGGGTCGTTTAATATGTCCTGGTTTATGGTGATGTTTTGCAGCATAAAGGTTGCCATGTGCAGGCAATTCTTCAGATCTGTAAACGCCGGGAACAGCAGCTCCTTCAACAACTGCAGCTCGCGGTGATAGCCTGACGGCAGATTGGTGGTCATCATGGCCACATCATTTGGCAACGCCTGCAGCCGGTTACATTTACCGCGCATAATTTCCCAAACGTCGGGGTTCTTTTTATGTGGCATAATGCTGCTGCCGGTGGTTAGGGTATCCGGGTAGCTTACAAAGGCAAAGTTCTGGCTCAGGTATAAGGCCTGGTCCATAGCCATTTTAGCTAATGTAGCGGCGATAGATGATAAAGCCTGCGTAATTATCCGCTCGGTTTTACCACGGCCCATTTGGGCATAAACTACGTTGTAGTTAAGGCTCTCGAAGCCTAAAAGTTCGGTAGTCATGGTGCGGTTTAATGGGAATGACGAACCATAGCCCGCAGCCGATCCCAATGGATTTTTATTAGTGATTTTATAAGCAGCTAAAACCAACTCCAAATCATCGACTAAACTTTCGGCATACGCTCCAAACCATAACCCGAACGAGGATGGCATAGCTACCTGTAAATGCGTATAGCCGGGTAGTAACGTGTCTTTATGTTGTTCTGATAATGATATCAGTTGTGTAAAAAGCTTTTGGGTTTCTTCAACAACCTGTTGCAGTTCGTGGCGGAAGAATAGCTTCAGGTCAACCAGCACCTGGTCATTGCGCGAGCGGCCACTATGGATCTTTTTACCGGCATCGCCAATGCGTTGGGTAAGCAGCATCTCTACCTGCGAGTGTACATCTTCTACGCCCGGCTCAATAGTAAAGTTGCCGGCTTCCACATCAGCATAAATGTTTTTAAGCTCGCGTTGTACCGATTCTAAGTCATCAGCGCTCATCAGGCCAATGCTTTGCAGCATTTGGGTATGGGCTAACGATCCAAGTATATCAAATGCCGCCATTTGCGCGTCAAATTCGGTATCGCGGCCAACGGTAAATTGCTCTACCAGCTCATTAACATTAGTGGTTTTTTGCCATAATTTACTCATGATGCAAATATGGGAAATATTGGCGATAGTAAAATACCCAAACCGTCATTGACGCTGGAGAGATCAGACTATCTTTTCCAACATCGCCACATATAACTCAATGCCCTCTTTTATCTCGTCCACATAAACAAACTCATCCGCGCTGTGTGAGCGTGCTGAATCGCCGGGGCCAACTTTGATAGACTGGATATCCAGTAACGACTGATCTGACGTAGTAGGCGAGCCATAAGTCGTCCGTCCCAAAGCTATACCAGCCTGCACTATTGGATGTTGTTTATCTATCGATGATGGTTTTAAGCGGATAGAACGCGGCGTTACATCGCATGTTACATTCTGGCGGATGATCTCTAAAACTTCTTCGTTGCGGTAAGCATCCGTCACCCTAACATCAACCACAAAATTGCAGCTGGCAGGAACTACATTATGTTGCGAACCGGCATTTATAACCGTGACCGACATTTTTACCGGCCCAAAAACTTCACTCTCTTTAGGGAACTTAAACGTACGGAACCATTCGATATCCTTCATCGCCTTGTAAATGGCGTTATCGCCTTCTTCTCGGGCGGCATGGCCGGCTTTACCGTGGGCAACACAGTCCAGCACCATTAAGCCTTTTTCGGCGATGGCTAACTGCATTAAGGTAGGTTCGCCAACTATACCAAAATCAAGCGGGCCCAAATCAGGTATAATTAACTCTAAACCGTTAGCGCCCGAGATCTCTTCTTCGGCAGTTGTGGCTAAGCAGAAATTATATTTAAGGTTTGTTCGGTCATAAAAATAAAGAAACACAGCAATCAATGATACCAAACAACCACCAGCATCATTACTACCCAGTCCATATAGTTTACCATCCTCAGTAACGGCGTCGAAAGGGTCGCGGGTATAGCCGGTATTTGGCTTTACGGTATCATGGTGCGAGTTAAGTAATATAGTAGGCTTAGCCGCATCAAAATGCTTGTTATAGGCCCAAAGATTATTCATCTTACGGTTGGGGCTGATGCCATTAGTTTTCAGGAAATTTTCTAACAAGTCAGCAGTGCGGTCCTCTTCCCGGCTAAATGATGGGATGGAGATCAATTGCTGCAGTAGAGTAACTGCCTGTTGATATAGTGTGTTTATGTCAGTCATAGCGAATGGGCAAAAATAAGGTTTTTTGCGTATTGAATATGTAGCCTATGTTACGTTTATGTTAACCGAACAGCCCCGCTTGATTATCTATAAATTGCGGCCTTAATAAATCAAGCCCCAGCTTTTCGTTTAGCTTCATGGTAACATAATCAGCCGCGGTGGGCGAATATCGTTCATCATGCTGGTGCATAAAGAACCAAACACTCTGCAAGCCCATGTCGCGCCATTGTACTATGCGGTCAACCCATTCATCCAGTCGCTTGTTATCGGTCGCGTCGCCATCACCATTGCCCACAAAGCGGATAAATGCATGCGGGGTAGGCAAATTCATGTGTACACAATCGCGCCTGCCGGATGCATCGGTTATAACCGCGCCCAAATTCAAATCGCGTAGCATATTAAAAACCGCTTCGCGTACCTCATTATTGGCAAACCATTCTTTATGACGCAGCTCAACAAACACAGGGATATCTTTTGGTAACTGCTCTAAATAGGCTTTTAACTCCGGGAAGCTTTTTGGTGTAAAATTATCGCTCAACTGCAAGAACAACGGGCCCAGCTTATCGCCGAAGGCCAAAATCCCTTCGTAAAACGTAGTGGTAATTTCCTCGGCGTTTTTAAGGCGGCGGATATGACTGATGCTTTGCGAAAATTTAGGGCAGAATTTAAAATGGGGGTTCAGTTCAGCCTTCTCTTTCCATTTGGCAATGGTTGAAGCAGGGTAAAGGTTGTAAAACGTAGCATTAAGCTCTATGCTATCAAAGTGCTTTACGTATTCGTCCAAAAAGTTAGCGTCTTTTGTTTTTGGCGGATAGATCTGGCCAACCCATTCTTTACGGCCCCATTTGGCGCAGCCAACATGTACCTGCAACGGTTGGTTGTTTTTTGCCGAGGCGAGGGTTTTTATGGTTAATTCCGGATCGGGTGGTAAAGTAAAATCAAGTAATGGTAGTTCTTCGGGGGTTACGCGGCCAAATTCCATAAATGTAAAATTTAAGGCAAGATAGAACTAAGATTTATAAAATCAATTTGTCATTCTGAAACAGTAGGTGTGGGCGGTAATTCCTAAATTCGCACTATGTCTAAGTTAAATATAACCATCACATTAATCACTCTTACATTTTGTATTAATATAACGGCGGCCCAAATTCCGCTTGGCGAAACCATTAAGCGGTTATCAGCCCCGGCTAAGGCTACCGTAGGGGTTGCTGTTCTAAGTCTGGAAGGGAGGGAGGCTGTCAGCATTAATGGTAACAAACATTTGGTGATGCAAAGCGTAATGAAGTTCCCGATTGCAATAACAGTGCTGCACCAGGTTGACATTGGTAAACTTAAGTTAGACCAATCTATAACCATCACCAAAGCCGATCTGCCGCCTACTTATAGTCCGTTACGAGACAAATATCCTGAAGGAGGCGTTAGTGTACCCATTAGCGAACTGCTGAGTTATATGGTATCGCAAAGTGATAACAACGCCTGCGATATTTTGCTTCGGGTATTAGGTGGTACAGTTGCGGTTAGAAATTATCTAAAGGCGTTAAATATTAATGATATAGCTGTAAATGCGTCAGAAAGTGAAATGGCGGCGGCTTGGCAAGTGCAGTACAACAATTGGTGCACACCTAACGCCATGGTAAATTTGCTGGATAAATTTTATCATGGCAAAACTTTAAGCAAGAATGGTACAGCCTTTTTAATGAGGTTATTAGCGGCAACCAGTACCGGCCCAAAGCAAATAAAAGGTTTATTACCAGCCGCAACTATTGTAGCGCATAAAACAGGCAGATCAGCTACCAACGCCGCGGGCTTATCGCCGGCAACAAATGATATTGGTATTATAGCCCTGCCAAACCATAAACATTTAGCAATAGCCATATTTGTTTATAATGCTACCGCCGATTTGCCCGTACGAGAGGAAGTAATAGCTAAAATTGCTAAAGCTGCGTATGATGAAAGCGCTGCCAGGTAATTGCAACCGGTTAAATATTAACCGTTAACCCGTCATAAGCCAGCTCAATACCGGCGGGGAGGTCGGCAGTTACATCGGCATGTTTGCCAAGGCGATGGGAAATGTGGGTAAAGTAAGTGGTTTCGGCACCTATCTCCTGAGCGAAGTCAATAGCCTCGTCCAGTGTAAAGTGCGAGATATGCGATTGCTTTTGCAGCGCGTTTATCACCAGGATCTTAGAGCCTTTAATTTTCTCTTTCTCCACGTCTGATACGGTTTTGGCATCGGTGATATAAGTAAAGTCATTAATGCGGAAACCCAGCACCGGCAGTTTAAAATGCATTACCTCTATAGGCGTAAAATGGATACTGCCTATATGGAAACCTTCGTCGCCAATGGCATGCATGTTTACCTGTGGGATGCCGGGGTACTTGTTTTCTGCAAACACATAAGGGAACTCGCGCATCAGCGCCGCCTGCACGCGCGGATCGGCGTAGATATTCATGGGTTCCTGCTGCTTAAAGTTAAAGGCGCGTACATCGTCCATGCCGGCAACATGGTCCTTATGTTCATGAGTGTAAACAATGGCATCTAAATGCTGCACATTGGCGCGCAGCATCTGGTACCTGAAATCAGGCCCCGAATCAATGGCGACTATTTTATCATCCGACTCGATTAATATAGACGAACGCAGTCTCTTATCATACTTGTCTTGCGAGGTGCAAACCTCGCAGCCGCAGGCAATAACAGGTACGCCCTGCGATGTTCCGGTGCCTAAAAAAGTTACCCTCACAGCTGCAGTTTGGTTTGTTTAAGTTGTTGTAAAAAAGTAAACTGTTTATCGTCCAATAAATTAAGGTCTATCTCCAGCTCACGGATTAGTTCGGCCAGCGCCAGGATCTTGCTTTCTAAATTCGAGAAACGGTTTACCACTATCATTTTGCTGTTAAGCAATAGGCAGGCGCCTGTTTTAAAGTTCCCTTTTTCATACCGCACCTTGTAACCTGCCGTTTTTAGCAGCATCTCCATTTTTTCGAGCGTATGGGTAGTTAGGGTAAGCATTATTCAAAAGTAAGCATAATGCGGGAAGGAGGCAAAAGCTATTTCCAATCCTGGCTATCGCGTAAAGCAAATAATTTATGAAAAAGGCTTTTTAAACCAAATGTCCCTTGCCCGCCATAATCTGCGATGTATTTAACCGTTCCATCAATAAATTTTACACGGATATAGCAGGTTGTGTCATCAGTCCAACTGATAGCATATTTATCTTTTAATTTTTGTATGTCGATGTAATTTATGAGATCGTAAATTTCATTAAGATCAGAGCTTTTAATTTTTCCTTTAAAAATACCCAAATCTGTTTTTGGATTGCGTGGCGGTCTTTTTGAACCAGATGTAAACGTATAGGTTGTCGAACTTCTGTTGTTGGAGTAAGTGGCATTACCTGCACGGTCTATTACTAAATTTTGATCAGAATCAGTGTTAGGCGGCGGTGTATTATCTCTGCCTTTCCATCCCCAAACGGTACTATATGTTATCGAATCAATATTATAATGAGCTGGCCGATTATTTACTTCAACAAAGCTATTAAATTTATATACCAACGTATCTGTCCGTGGGGGCTTGTTGCGCCAATCTTTTGATTCCTTAAAACCATGAAATACCACATGAGGCGAGTTGTCAAAATAAACAATTTCAATCGATTGATCTTCGCCTACCGGACCATAAATAATTTGCGAAACCTGAAATGTGTTATCATTTTTAGCTATCGCGATAAACATGAAGTTTTGTCGCCCTGCTATTTCTGTTGCTACTAAGTCTGTGTTATTATCTCCATTCAGATCTAATTTTTGCCAGCTCTTAACTCGCCAATTCTCATCAGCGTTACGGTAATAGAATTGGACAATTAATGGGGTTAGGAATGATCTTACATCCTTATCAGTTTTCAAACTGTCAATTGTGTTGGCAAAAGTTGTTTGAGTCGCAAAAAATAAACAAAATATCAAAAACAGTTTCTTCATAGCACAGTAAGGTTTAGCATTGGTACTACTAAATTGGCGATAATGAATTGGAAATCAAAACGCTGTTTTCAGACTTACGAAGTTTTAAAAACTTCGTAAGTCTTTGAACGCGTGAAACGATTTCGTAGATTTAAAATATGAAGAACCTAAACCAGGTATTGCTCTTTTTACTTTTATGCAGCCTTAAAGTTTCTGCTCAAACACCTGCCGAGAAATTAGCAGATACCAAAATAAAGCAATTAAACGCGCTTAGTATTGATACTGTATTAACCTATAAGTTGCAGGCTTATGAATATTACGGATATTCAAATCCAAAATTGAAATGCTCTACCGTTGACCTCGTATTTTTAATATGGGCAGATAAAAACCACAATTATATACGACAGGTTGACCCATGTTATGAACGCGAACCGGTAATAGACGAAATGGGAGATGTGATAAATCTATTAAGAAAGCACTTGTCTGAAATTATTTCCGAAGAACTAAAGCCTCCTGTGGGAATAGTTAAGGTTGATGGTAAAGATGTAATATCGCATGTAGAAATACTGCATGATCAATATCAAATTTATACCATCAATTTAACGGGTAAAGTTTATAAGAAGGTGTTACCACATTCTTATATTGATACTTTAACGTGGAAAAACCCCAATATCAATTATGCTTTTAACCAAACTACGTTTCTTAAGCTAATAAACGATTTAGTAGCTAAGAGACTGGATAAACTGCGGCTACAACTTGCAACAATAAAAAAATAAAAACCCTACTTCAAATTCACCACCTCAACACCAGGATGCGCCTTGGTGTCAAATGTAAAAGTGCTGGCCGGCACGTTGCCAGGGGTTGTTAAATTACTGATGGTATAAGTGTATTTGCTGCCGTTTTTATCAAACACCAGCGCGCTATAAATCTGTTTTTTTACTTTATCTATCAGTAAGCGTATTTTAAAAAATTGCTGTTTATCATCCTCGGGGCTAAGGTCTATAGATTGGTAGACCTTGCCGGCAATTTTTTGGTCGCCGGTGTACAGGTATTTATAGCCATGTTCATACATCGTAAAGATCTTGGCTGGGTTAAAGCCATCGGCACCGGTATTGGCATCACTTAGCTGTACTTCTTTATCTTTTTTAAGATAGGTCCACTGGCTTTTGCCATCGTTTATTATTTCCTGCTCAACATCGGCTTTGCTGCCTGCGGCGTATATCGTCACCTTATATTTATTGGTTTTTGATTGACTTATCAGCGTACCGTTACGGGTTTCTTTAGCGCCCGCCTGCTGATTATCAATGGTAAAACTGAAATCGCTTTTTATAACAGGGTAGGCGCGATACTTTTGGCTCACCTGCGCTAATATTGCTTTTGCGGCAACATCTTTTTGGGCAAAGGCGTGGCTAACTGTTGTAAGTATAAAAAATGTGTATACCAGTATTTTTTTCATGTTCTGTTTTCGACTTTCTTTTTATAAAAACGTTTAACCCCGTTTTGGGTCATTGGTTTTATTCTATTTTTATTTCCAGTGTTTTTGAAGCACCATCCCTGTGGAATCAGTAAAATTTTTATTGAATACAGGTTGTGCTATGCCACCGGTTTTAATGTCATATACATAGGGCAGATTATCGTCATCGTTGTCAAATTTTTTGTCGTTGTTGCTATCCGCCGCCGCTTGTATCAATACTTTACCGGTTTGCTTTATCATTTTCCAGCCTGTAACTTTTAGACCCTCTGGCGAGATTTGCTTAAAGCTGTTACCTTTTTTATCAGATATAAAAAGATACGATGGGTCGTCCAGATCTAACTTACCGTCTTTGTTATAATCGGTTACAACTACCGAGTAAAATATAATATCATTCGTATTAACGGTTGTAATATTACCATACTTGGAATATTCCGAGCCACCATCCTGGGCGTTATAGGATACTACTATCATTTTCCGCTTATCATCAAGCAAATGAAAGGCTTTTGAAACCATATTGTAAAATACGATATTCCAATAAATCTCAGTTTCGCCGCGGCTTCCTATTTTAACATAACTACCGTCCGAATCGCCTTTTTTATTTGATAGCGGATACATCACATAGTCGGTGCTATCAATATAAACTGCCTCTTTAAAATTGATAACAGGAGTTTTAACAATGGCAGCGGTTTGTTCTTTGCCGGTTGTGATGATGTTTGCCTGGTTTTTCTTGTCGCCACAGCCCGAAAAAGTAGTTACAGATAAGGCAAGCAATAATAGTGTTGTTGATGATAAGTTCTTCATGGCATAAGGTTTAATTAGTTGTTTGACATTACTTAAACCAAATAGTTACAACAGCCAATTTCTAACCATGCTACGCCTTATCCAACGTCTCCAAATACTGCATCAACGAATATTCATCAGGATACAGCACCTCGCGGGCCTTGCTGCCTTCAAACGGACCGACGATACCTGCGCCCTCCAACTGATCGATAATGCGGCCTGCGCGGTTATAGCCCAGTTTTAGCTTCCGTTGGATCAATGATGTTGAGCCCTGCTGATGCATTACTATCAGGCGGGCTGCTTCTTCAAACATCGGGTCGCGGTCGTTAGCGTCAAATTCTTTGGCGCTGCTGTTTTCGCCTTCGCCAACATACTCTGGCAATAACATGGCTGTAGGGTAGCCGCGCTGGTTGCCGATAAAGTCGGAGATGCGTTCAACTTCCGGCGTATCAACAAACGCGCATTGCAGGCGGATTAAATCGCTGCCTGTAGAGAACAACATATCACCACGGCCAATTAACTGGTCGGCACCGCCGGCGTCAAGTATGGTACGCGAATCTATCTTAGATAATACCCTAAACGCCAGGCGCGACGGGAAGTTGGCCTTAATAGTACCCGTAATAATATTAACCGACGGCCTTTGTGTAGCGATAACCAGGTGGATTCCCACCGCACGTGCCAACTGGGCAATACGTGCAATTGGCTGCTCAACTTCTTTACCGGCGGTCATCATTAAATCGGCAAACTCATCTATCACCAACACAATAAACGGCAGGTAACGGTGCTTCTCCGGATCGGCTATTTTACGGTTGATGAATTTGGCGTTGTATTCTTTTAAGTTACGTACCTGCGCGTCTTTTAGCAAGTCGTAACGCTGATCCATCTCGATACAAAGCGAGTTAAGCGTGTTAACCACTTTCTTGGTATCGGTTATGATCGCGTCAGCTTCATCCGGCAGTTTTGCCAGGAAGTGGCGCTCTATCTTGCGGAACAAGGTTAGCTCCACTTTTTTAGGGTCGACTAATACAAACTTCAACTCGGCAGGGTGTTTTTTGTATAGCAACGATACCAAAATGGCATTAATACCAACCGATTTACCCTGGCCGGTAGCACCCGCAACCAGTAGGTGGGGCATCTTAGCCAAATCGGCAATAAATACTTCGTTGGATATGGTTTTACCCAAGGCAATGGGCAGGTCCATGGTGGTATTCTGGAACTTCTCTGTGGCCAAAATAGAGCGCATAGAAACCATTTCCGGGTTCTGGTTAGGCACTTCTATCCCAATGGTGCCTTTGCCCGGCATAGGGGCTATAATACGGATGCCAAGTGCCGCTAAACTAAGCGCTATATCATCCTCTAAATTCTTGATCTTCGAGATCCGTACACCCGGCGCAGGAATAATTTCGTACAGGGTGACTGTCGGGCCGATAGTCGCTTTGATCTTGTCTATCTCAATATTATAATGGTTAAGCGTTTCAACAATTTTGTTTTTGTTGGCTTCCAGCTCTTCGGAGTTTACAGCTATTTTGCCGGTGCCATATTCTTCCAGTAAGTTAAGGGTCGGATATTTATATGATGCCAGGTCAAGCTTATGGTCATAAGTGCCAAATTGCTCAACTAATGCTTTTGCTTTATCGTCGTCCGTTTTTTCCACGTTAAGCATGGGGCTTGGGCGCTCGGTCTCTAAAGTAAGGGGGATATTGCCACCCATATCAGGATCAGCGTTTTCGTCATCGGGTGTTAACACTACCGTTTCATGAAAAGTAGTTTCGGGTGTTAAAGGCTGATTGGCAAATGCCTCAGGTTTCTTTACATTATTACCCTTTGGCCATTCAACCGGGTGCGATATCTCTTCGTCAACCAGTTCTACAGGCTCTCTTGAGAATGGTAGTGGGATCTCTTCATCGGCGCCCGCTATTGCATCGTCTTTTGGCCGGCGTTGCGGCAACTTAAAATCAATGTTATAAGCAATAATTAATGTAGTAAGGGCCGCAAATGCCAGCAAGCCGGCCGTGCCCGTTTGGCCTATCTGTATGTCTAATAAACGGTTAGTCCAGTAACCAAATCCACCTTCCAGAAAGTGCGGGCTATCATCGATAAAAGCATGTATAAAACCCAGCGTTACCGAGATGAATATCAACCCAAAAAGCGAATAACCCAACGTTCTGACGACCGAGAAAAGCTTTACCTTGAAAAGCATACGGTAACCTACCACAAAAAACACGAACACAAACAGGAACGACGCCACACCAAACCACTCGAAAATAAATTGATGTGATAAGAGTGCGCCAAATTTGCCCAGCCAGTTCTCCACCGGGTCTATGCCTTTTAGTTTAAGCTCGGCCTGACTGGTAAACAGGTTATGCCAGCCGCCATTTGCTACCGATACATAGCTTTGATCTTGCTGCCAGGTAAACAGGTAGGAGGTAAAGGCAATTAAGAAGAATAGCGAAAGCAGCAGGCAAAACAGCCCGACAATTTTTATGAGGCGCCCGTCGGCCAGGTCAAATACCGGCATGCGGTCGGCTTTTGGCTTTGAGGGCCGTTCCCTTGAACCTTTTTCTGAAGATTGGCGAGGCAGATTCTCCTCTTTAAAACTATTTGATTTAAACTGATTTCCTTTAACCGGCATCCCTATGTAACAGTAGTGTTGTGCAAATATAAAGTTACGCAGATTAAACAACTATGCATTTTAATTTTTAATTTTTTAGTAATATTGACTTTAATGAGCGTAGAACAACTGGAACAATTTATTACCGACGGCGATTTGCCCGGCCTTAATAATTTATTGACGCAAAACCCCGAACTGGCAACTACAGTTACAAGCCATAAGGTATCGCCGCTAATGCTGTCATGCTACTATAAAAAGCCCGAGATTACAGCGTTGCTTTTAAAATATGTGAACGATCTCAACCTGTTTGAGGCATCGGCCGCCGGCAAGTTTGACGAGGTGGCCCACCTGGTATTTAACCACCCCGATGCTTTAAACGAATATGCCGATGATGGTTTTACGCCGTTAGGCCTGGCCTGCTACTTCGGCCAGTATGAAGTTGCCCGTTACCTTGTATTAAAAGGCGCAGATGTTAACCTGCCATCAAAAAATGGCTTTAATGTTTTCCCGCTGCACTCGGCGGCGGCCGGTAACTATACCGATATTGCCAGGATGCTGGTTGAAAACGGTGCACAGGTAAATATTAAACAACAAGCCGGCTCAACGCCGCTTCATACCGCTGCACAGACCGGTAACCTGGAGCTGCTTATTCTTTTATTGGAGAACGGCGCACAAACCGACGCGCGTATGGAAGGCGGTAAATTGCCTGCCGACCTGGCAAGGGAAAAAGGCTTTGATGAGATAGCAGAGATATTAGGGTAGGGTGCTTTTTAGCGCGCGCCGGTTACTCACCCCGCGGCACTTCGTGCGCGACCCTCTCTTCGCCTTCGGCGGAAAGAGGGTAAATGGATTAAAAATGAAACTGTATTCTCCCTCTTTCCCGCTTGCGGAAGAGAGGGATGACGAGCGAAGCGATGTCAGGGTGAGTAAACGGCGCGCGTTCATAATCAACAATCATCAAACAAAAAAAAGCGACAGGCCCAACCCCATCGCTTTTACTAAACCCACTTTATAGAACACCTACCCGGTATAAACCGGGCAAGTGTAGGGGATTAATTAGATACAAATGCCGCGTAATTTGCCGTAGACAAGTTCACAATTTTTGATGTCGCGTTAGCTAAAAGCGTAACGTTGCGTTCGCCATATGTTGCAACAAGGTGTTTAACATATAGCCATTGCTGGTATTTTACGGGCACTTTAGTTTCTTTTTTCTGGGCAAAAAATGCAGGGTCGGTTGCCACCATGGTTTTTATCGCTGCGTAAAAATCAGGGTTAACCGGAGCGGCCGAACTCATGGTTGGATAAGTCTCGCCCCAGGCTTTATAAAAATCTTCAAATAGTTTTTCTTTCTGCGGATTGGTGTGGTAAACCCATGGAGCAGATGTATTGTACAAATAATCTACATAAACTCTAAAACTTTGGTACTCGGGGTTCTGTGTAAGCGATTGCTTTATGCAGTCGGTGTTTCCTTCAATCAGGCCGGCAATGATTTGCGGGTCTTTGGTGGTTAAAATTTCATTGATCGGGCATTGGGCTTTTGCCGCTGTTATACCAAAAGCCAGCATGCAAAACATTAGTGCTTTTTTCATAATCCAGACCTCCTTCTAATTGGTAGTATAAAGCTACAATATAAATGTAACAAAAATAATACATTTATTAAAAATATTTTCAGAACTGCTGATTGTGAGGATTTAAGCCCTTCTAACACGTTCCCCCGGTTTTGAACTCATAGCTAAAATCAGTATTTTCAGTGCTTAATTTAACTCATGAAAAAACTGATCTTTTTTATCCTGGCAATGGTATCGTTAAATGCCGCTGCGCAGCTTGGCGTGCCCGGCCCGGACGCTGAGTATATCAAAACCAACTACACCAAGTTTGAATACCAAATACCCATGCGCGATGGCAAGAAGCTGTTCACATCGGTATATGTACCTAAGGATCAATCGAAGAAATACCCGTTTATGATGGACCGCACATGTTACTGTGTTGCGCCTTATGGCGAGGCCTATAAAACATCGCTTGGCCCGTCGCCGCAATTTGTGCATGATGGCTATATTTTTGTTTACCAGGACGTACGCGGCCGCTGGATGAGCGAAGGGATTTACGAAGAAATGACACCCGAACTTGAAGTGCATAAAACCAACAAGGATGTTGACGAAGGTACCGATACTTTCGATACCATAGATTGGCTGCTTAAAAACGTACCTAACAACAACGGCAAGGTAGGTGTTTGGGGGATCTCTTATCCCGGCTTTTACACAACCACCGCATTATTAAGCCGACACCCAGCATTAGTGGCGGCATCGCCGCAGGCACCAATTGCCGACTTGTGGCGCGATGACGGCTGGCATAATGGCGCTTTCTTTTTAGTAGCCAACTTCGGATTTTACCCTGGCTTTACCAACAGGCAGGACGATAAACCTACGCAGCGCCGTGGTGGCCGCTTTAGCGCAGGTACTGATGATGGTTACGATTTTTTTATGAAGATGGGGCCAATGAAGAACACCAACGCCAAATATTATAAAGACACCATCCGGCTGTGGGACGAGTTGCTGGATCACCCGGATTACGACCAGCATTGGAAGGATCGGAATGTATTAACCCACTTACATGATATTAAAACCGCGGTACTGGTTACCGGCGGCTGGTATGATGCCGAGGACTTGTATGGTGCTATCAATACGTATAAAACTTTGGTGAAAAAGAACCCAACCAACGGAAAGCTCTACTTTGCAATGGGGCCGTTTGTGCATGGCGGCTGGGCACGTGGTCCCGGCGATCACCTGGGCGATGTTGACTTTGGTGGTCCCCAGGGCCCGCATTACCGCGATGATATCGAATACAAATTCTTTAGTCATTACTTAAAAGGTACGCCAATGGCTTTGCCAAAAGTATCGGCTTTCCAAACCGGGGTTAATAAATGGAGAAGCTATGATGTATGGCCACCGCGTAATACCGAAGATAAGCAACTGTATTTTTTACCGGGCGGAAAGTTGTCATTCACAGCACCTGCGGTAGGCAAGGATAGTTTTGACGAGTATGTGTCCGACCCAAACAATCCCGTTCCATTTGTTGCCGACAGGAGTAAAACGATGGATATGCAACGGGAATATATGACTGCCGACCAACGTTTCCTTGCTGATCGTAAAGATGTATTAAACTATCAAACAGAGGTGTTGGATAAAGATATAACCATCGCCGGTAATATCTGGGCAAACCTTAAAGTAAGCACTACCGGTACGGATGCGGATTTTGTGGTGAAGGTTTTGGATGTATATCCCGATACGGCATCAAACAATAAGTTTACCGCGCCGGGCGTAAAAATGGCAGGCTACCAGCAAATGGTGCGCAGCGAGCCTATCCGCGGCAAATATCGCAACGCGTTTGATAAACCCGAGCCATTTGTACCGGGACAGGTAACGCCTGTTAATTTTGAGCTGCAGGACGTGCTGCACACGTTTAAAAAGGGCCATAAAATTATGGTGCAGGTGCAAAGCACCTGGTTCCCGCTGATGGACCGCAACCCACAAACTTTTGTAAATATTAACAAAGCCAGCGAAAGCGATTTTAAAGCAGCAACGCATAAAATTTATACTTCAAAATTGCATCCAAGCTTTTTGAAGGTGAGGGTGGTGGAGTAGCCCGATAACCAGACTTACGAAGTTTTTAAACGGCGAAGCCCTCAATGAGGCCTTTGAAAACCAACAACATCGAATTAAACTTCGTAAGTCTCTCTCCGCTCAATCAAACAACACCTGGCACTTCTCGCAATAGTAGGAGTGCCTTTTTGTTTTACCGGTATCTGTTTTATGCAAAGGGATAAGATTGCGCGGGCAAATGTCTTTCTCGTACGCTTCGAGGTGTTTGGTAAGTACACCTTTCTTTCGCCATTTTAAAAACTCGTTGCTAAACTTAACTACTTCGGCTATAAGGTCTTTTAGCTTATCATCCGGTATCTCGCCGATAATGCTTTTGGGGTGCAATTTCGCCCTGAACAATGATTCATTTTTAATGATATTACCCGAACCTGAAAAGATCTTCTGATCAAGCAACGCATCGCAGATCATGGTTTTGGGTTTGGCTTTTAGTTTGACCAGGGCTTTATCACTGTCCCATTTCTTACTCATGATATCTGCCGACCAATCATATACTTCATCCAGCGGCTCTTCAATTAACTTTATGGAACTGATGGAAAAATTAACCTCGCCGTTGCTAAATTGCATATGTAGCGAGGCATTCTTCTTTGGCCTGTCGTTTATATAGTACGATCCAAACAACATCAGGTGTACCCGCACCGCAAACTTTGGGAAGACGAACAGCGTATGCTTGCCCCAGGTTTTAATATCCTTCAAAGTTTTGCCTATCAGCATACCGGCATCAAAACCTTTGGCGTAGCCATTGGCATCAAGCACCTTTTTGCCTTTAAATTGTAGCAGTTTTTCTTTTAGGATTAGTATGGATGGTCCTTCGGGCATATCATATTTTTTAACAATAGATGCAAAGATTAAGCCAGTGATTATTAGAATTTAAAATGTTCGATTTCGGATTTAGTTAAGCTAAATCAATATATTTTCAACAGAAATTTCTCGCTTAACCGAATGCGCTAAACAGCCTTTGTAAGTCGGATCGATGTCGATGGTCGAAAGGTGGTAAGTTAGGCCTTTATAACTAACCTCATCGGTAGATACATCAATATCCAACAAAGGCGTATACACCCCGGTACCAACTGCTTTTAATACGGCTTCCTTGCGCGTCCAATAATTAAAAAATTCATTGTCGGGGTCTTTCGCTGCGCGGATATTTGCCTGTTCGGTTGGCGTAAAATAATCTTCCTGATTAATAGCTATGGGTTGCATCAATTCAATATCTATTCCAACTTTCCCTTCTAATGTCGCGCAGCAAATAACGCGGTTGCCCGAATGCGAAATATTGAAATCAAAATCGCTTTTAAAATATGGACGTTGATATTCACCGTAAAGCAGGTCGGTCAACTTTAGATCGAGGCTAAAATATTTGATCAATTCTAACAGCAATAGATTACCTTGAACCGATAGCTGCACATCCAAATGATTCCGTTTTGAAAGTATGGGTTTTTTAATGCTATCAGGTAGAAGCGAGAGTCGTTCCTGCAGCTCATTATCTTTCCATGGTTGCGTTATTTCTGTATGGTAGCAAATTGTCATTTGTAATAATATTGTTTCATTATATATAGGCTAAACCATACTCGTTTTATTCCATCAGATATACCCAAAACTATGCTTACTATTGGGCATAGTTAAACCTTGGTCCAATTTATAAACCGTACCACTAAAGTAACTATATATTTAATATGAATTCACTGAGTATTGTGCTCGGAGCCGACAGGCCGGATCTGATCCGCCAGGAAACGTTGGCGACTTTATTTTCCGAAACCGCCAAACTACATCCAAATAAAACCGCCCTTATTTTTCATGAGCAATCGTTAACCTACGCCGAATTGGACCGGTGGAGTAACGCCGTAGCACATTACCTTAACAAAAAAGGTATAGCACGCGGCAGCAAGGTAGGGGTGTGGTGGCAGCGTGGTTTAGAGCTGCATGTAGCTATTTTAGGGATAGTAAAAAGCGGGGCGACTTATGTACCGGTTGACAGGGAAATTCCCGCCGAACGCGTTGAACTGATCTTAGACGAAGTAGAAGCAGACGGGATTTTCAGCTTGCAAAAATTAAACTCACCCTGCCCGCGGTTATTGGTGCCAACTATGCCATCAATAGCTGATACAGTTAAAATACCCAAAGGCCCGCAGCCGGACGATGTTGCTTATGTGCTTTATACATCGGGCAGTACAGGTAAACCTAAGGGGATTCCAATCAGCCAGAAACAAATTTGCCATTTGGTACGGTCGGAGCAGGTTATCTTTGATATCAGGGATACTGATAAAGTGTACCAGGGTTTCTCGGTATCGTTTGATATGTGGTGCGAAGAGACCTGGATAAGTTATTTCGCGGGCGCTACCATTTGGGTGTCAGACAATACAACATCAAAAGCTATTGATGAGCTGGGCGATGTGATCCGCAACGAAAAAATAACCATTCTGCATGCTGTACCCAGCTTACTCGCTGTTATGGACGATAGCGAAAACTCATTACGTTTGGTAAACGCCGGCGGCGAGGCCTGTACGCCGCAGGTATTAGCCAAATGGGCAAGGCCGGGCATTGATTTTTATAATAGCTACGGCCCTACAGAGACAACTGTTACCGCAACCATAGCACCGCTAAATGCCGGTGACAGGATCATCATAGGCGACCCACTGCCCAACTACAACCTTGCCGTTGTTGATAAGGAACTTAACCTGGTGCCTATTGGCGAGGAAGGTGAGCTGATAATAACCGGCCCGGGTGTGGCAACAGGCTATGTTAAACTGCCAGAACTTACCAAACAAAAGTTTATACCCAAGCCGAAAACACTGGATATGTTACCGGGCGATATGGTGTACCGTACCGGTGATGCGGCGGCTATCCTTGAAGATGGCACCATAGACCTGCATGGCCGATTTGACGACCAGATAAAGCTGCGTGGCTACCGCATTGAGCTGGGCGAGATAGAAGTCCGCCTGAATAATATAACAGGTGTAGCGTCGGCCGTTGTGGCTATCAAGAAGGACGGTAACGGGCAGGATCAATTGGTGGGTTATGTGGTGATGGATGGGATTAACGAGATAGAAGAGAACCTGTTTCGTATCGAACTGGCTAAAACGCTGCCATCGTACATGGTGCCGGGCACTATTGTAAAAGTTGATGAAATGCCGAGGATGCCCAGCGGTAAAATAAACCGTAAAGCGTTACCTGTGCCCGAGGCTTTTGCTGCTGCAACCGACAGCCCGCAGGCAGCGCTTGACCTTAATGCCGCAGCGGCCGACAGGATTTTAGCGGTGTTGTGTGGCATTTTCCCTAATAAAGATATTAAGCCCGAAATGGATTTCTTTGACGATCTGGGCGGGCACTCGTTATTGGCGGCAGGTTTTGTATCGCAATTGCGCCGCGATGCTAATTTACCGGGCGCGTCGTTAAAGGATATTTATATTAACCGGCCGCTAAGCAATTTAATATCCGTTTGGGAAAAACAGCCGGATGTTAAACCCAAACCAAAAAAGGCTTATAACAAACCACCGCTGCACCGGTACTTGCTTTGCGGTTTGGGGCAGGCCGTGTCATTATTGATTATATACGGGCTGTTTGCGTTCCAGATATTTATACCCTACCTGGGCTATTATTACGTTAACGTAGAGACGGAAAATGTGTTGTACGCCATAATTACATCGCTGGTGCTGTTCTCTTTTATTCCGCCGATATTTACGGTGATCTCCATCGGAGCCAAATGGTTGGTGATAGGTAAGATGAAAGAAGGCGATTACCCGCTGTGGGGCAGCTACTACTTTAGGTGGTGGTTTGTAAAAGCGATGCAGCGCTTATTGCCCGCCCAATTTTTAAATGGCACGCCGCTATACCCGGTTTATCTGCGCTGGCTGGGTATTAAAATTGCACCCGATGCCCAGATAAGCGATTTTTCCTTTGGTGCCGAGGATTTGATAACCATTGGCAGCGATGTAAGCTTAAGCTCGCAAACTAATTTGAATAATGCTTTTGTTGAGAACGGCTTGCTTAAACTGCGCCGCATCCATATTGGCGATCATGCCTACATAGGTAGCAGCGCCAGCATATCCGGTGATACTAAGATAGAGGCATGGGGCGAATTGCAGGACCTAAGCTTCCTGCCCGCAGGCAAAACCATTAAAACCGGCGAAGTTTGGAAAGGTAGCCCCGCACTATTTGTAGAAACAAAAAATATTGACGAATTACCGCACCCTGAACCGGTATCAACCTATACCCGCCGTAAATATAAACTGGTATTTATTGGCTGTATGATGGTTTTCCCGTTCATTATTTTGCTGCCGCTGCTGCCGACTATCATCACCATAAATAATTTAGACAACGCTGCCGACGATTATAACTTTAATTATATGATGCACGTGCCGCTATTAGCGATTCTATACATAGTGCTATTTATGACCGAAACTATTTTGCTCACGCGATTATTGCAGTACAAAATTAAGCCGGGTAAATATTCGGTTTACAGCATGTTTTATGTGCGAAAATGGTTTGCAGATCAGCTGATGTCGTTAAGCCTGATCGTAATCCACCCTATTTATGCTACGGTGTATGTGGCATCATACTTTAGGTTGTTGGGCGCTAAAATTGGTAAGAATACAGAGATCTCGACTGCCAGCAGCGTTACCCACCCTTTATTAGAGATTGGCGACGGCGCATTTGTTGCCGATGCCGTAACCCTTGGCGAAGCCGACATTCGTGCGCAGCAACTGATCTTAAGTAAAACCACCATTGGCAATAAAAGCTTTGTGGGCAACAGCGCATTGATTCCGCAGGGCTACAACCTGGGCAGCGATATGCTGATAGGCGTACTATCCACGCCTCCTGATAAACAGCAATTGGCCGATAGTACAGCGAAGGATTGGTTTGGCTCGCCGGCTATACCGCTGCCGCGCAGGCAGGAGAGTACCCCGTTTGGCGAAGAGCTGACCCTTTATCCCAGTAACTCAAAAAGATTTGCGAGGGGATTGGTGGAGTTTATCCGTATCATACTTCCCGAAAGTGCAATTATTTGTTTCTCCATCTTCTTCATTGCCTATGCACATGACCTGTTGGTTGATGAGCCTTTATGGAAGATCATTTTAGAGTTCCCGTTCTATTATTTGTTTTTTATGGGGATTCCGGCGTTTTTAGTGCCGCTGGTGTTGAAGTGGGTATTTATAGGCAAGTACAAAGCACAGCAAAAGCCCATGTGGAGCTGGGCCGTATGGAAAAGCGAAGCTGTTACCTCAACGTATGAGGCATTGGCAATCCCGTTCCTGCTGGATTATTTGCAGGGCACACCGTTTTTACCACCTGTATTACGCTTAATGGGTGTAAAAATTGGTAAACGTGTATTTCTGAATACTACTGATATTACGGAATTTGATATGGTGGTGATAGGGGATGATGCTGCCCTTAATGACAGCTGCGGCCCGCAAACTCATTTGTTCGAGGACAGGGTAATGAAAGTGGGCCCGGTAAAAATTGGCGCCCGCAGCAGCGTTGGTGCAGGCACAATTATTTTGTATGACAGCGAGTTGGGCGATGATACCCGCATTGAAGCGCTATCCCTGGTAATGAAAGGCGAGCGCCTGTCGCCGGGAACAGATTGGATTGGTAGCCCGGTGAAACCGTGTTGATGTGCGGATGTGCAGATATGCAAATGTGCAGATGATTTAATGATGTGCGGATGTGCAGATATGCAAATGTGCAGATTTGGTTGATGTGCTAATATGCAAATGATTTAATTCGATATATTAAATATCAAATTCATCTGCACATCCACGCATTTGCATATCTGCACATCATTAAATCATCTGCACATCCACGCATTTGCATATCTGCACATTATAAATACGATATCCCCTTATAATCAACAGGCCCGTAGTTAAACGGTTCAAATCCATCTTCAGCCGGTTCGCAGCTTACTACAATTGAAGTAAGATCAGCGTCGCCAAAGATATTGGCTATAGCTGTGTCGGCGGCATCACGGCCGGTGGCTATTTTAACCATGCCGTTTAGTGGTATAAGTTTGGTGGCATCAAATAGTATCCATTCGCCGCTAATATAAGCCTCGAAGCAAGCATGAAAATCGGGTGGTTGTAGTTGATAGGCGTAGCCGGTAAAATACCGCGCAGGAATAGTTAAAGCACGGCATAGCGCAATACCCAGGTGCGCGAAATCACGGCAAACGCCCTGGCGTTCAGTAACGGTATCAAAAGCCGATGTTTCTGAATTGGTTGATCCGCTCAGGTATTCAACGTGCCAGTAAATCCAGTCCGTAATGGCTATAACTTTGGTAAATGGGTTTACAATATTGCCAAACATATCATTGGCCAGGCGGTACAACTTGTCAGACTGGCAATAGCGGCTTGGGTACAGGTAGGGGATGATACTATGGTCAAACTGCGCGACGGCGGTTTCAAACAGCCCTTCATAATCCACAGTTTTGTAATGATTATCAACCGTAGCTTTATAAGTTACTTTAATAGTCTGGGGCTTGTCAATCTCAAATCTAACCATGCGGTTTTCGCCGGCTGTCGCGGGCAATTCCTCGGTTTTAATGTAAGGATCAATAATAAACTCTTCGCTTAATACAGTTTGGTGCTGGGTGCGTAAAGCATTGATGTTTAGAATCAATGTACTCGCCGACTTCACTACATACTCCATTTCGGTGAATACATTGAATTTCATAGGGTGTTGTTTATGTTAGTTTATCAAATGCCACATTTATCCAATCTTCAGATACATGTTCTAATGCTGCCTTTAACTCTTCGGCCCATTGAGTCGAGATAACTTCAAGGTCTTTTTTTTCATATCGTTGTTCGATGATGTTAAAGCTGTCTTTTTTATAGATAGCCACATCTATCGGGAAATCGACATTGTTTGAGCTTACACGGGTCGAGTCGAACGATAAAAATCCAACCTTCAATGCCAGCTTCAACGTCGAGTTCTCGTTTAAGGTACGGTTTAATATAGGCTTGCCGTGGCCCGAATTACCTATAATAATAAAAGGCGCGCCCTGCCCAAGTTCAACCCAGTTACCCTCGGGATAAAGCAAAAATAATTTATGCTCATCATCGTCTTTTAACTGCCCGCCTATAATGCTGTGCAGGTCGAAATTAAACCCTGCCTTCTCTAACGATTCCTTATCCTCCTTAACTACCCGCTTTATCTGCTCGCCAAAGGCATTAACCGCTTTGTATAGTTTGTTATACTCTGTTGTTTCTAATAACTCATTAAAATAAACAATAGCCTTGTCGCGTGTAGAGCGTAAGCCGCTGGTCATTATAAAAAGCGAAAAACCGTCTTTTTGTTCTATCGTAATTTTCTTTTTTACAGTAGTATCGGTTCCCGATGTAATACGTGTATCGGCAATAGCAAGCAGGCCCTCTTTAACCTTAATCCCCAAGCAATAAGTCATATCAGTAATAGTATTGGTATCGGTTGGCAAAGTAAATAAATAATGGGTAGTAAACGTGTAAAAACATCCAAAAATGTTATGCTATATTTTCATACAGGATTGATCAAAATAACTTAATTTAGCCTGCATTACGCCATCACAATCATCTACCCAAAAAATATGGCGTTTACTTAATGAGGCTACTTTACACCCTTTGCGGTTTAATTATTGCACTACTATGTAGCCAAAACCTTTATGCCCAGCGTAATAGAAACGTGCCCATCGCCAAAATATTTACAGATAGTGCCGCCAAAAAGCCTGTAAGAGACACCACAGTGCTGTCACAAAAGGGTACACCACAAAAAGACCTGTACGACCTTATTGCCGAGGCTTTCCATAAAAACACCAAACCGGCTGAAGATTCTATCACGTCAAAACCCGTAGTATCTATTGTGCCTGCTATTGGTTATACACTGGTATCCAAACTGGCCGTGGTGCTTTCGGGTAATGTAGCTTTCCGTACCGGGCCAAACTCGCGGGTATCAACCATTGTGGCCAGTACATCTTATACCCAAAACAAACAGTTTAGCATCCCCATACAAACCAGCATCTGGAGCAAAAACAACAAGTTTAATTATATTGGCGACTATCGGTATTACAAATACCCCCAAAGCACGTTCGGCCTGGGCAGTAACTCAAATGTAGCTAACGAGAACCCGATGGACTACAACTTTGTGCGCTTTTATGAGACTGCTTACCGGCGAATTACCGGTAATTTTTATGCGGGGATAGGCTTTGTGTTTGACGATCATTATAATATAACAGATAAAGGAAATACCAACGGCACCGTGTCCGATTATGCCTTGTACGGTAAATCTTCGCACTCCATTGCGTCAGGCTTTACCTATAGCATGTTTTATGATTCGCGCGATAATGGCATCAATCCATCAAAAGGCGGTTTTGCTTCCCTGCAATATCGCAGCGCGGTTAGAGTCATGGGCAGCACCAGTAACTGGCACTCGCTTACCATTGATGTGCGTAAGTACTTTAAGTTCCCCGCAAACTCTGATAATGTATTAGCCCTCTGGAATTTTGATTGGGTGATACTTAACGGCAACCCGGGTTATCTGGACCTGCCAAGTGTTGCCTGGGATGCAAACTCGGCAACGGGCAGGGGGTATATCCAAGGCCGCTTCAGGGGCGCGCAAATGTTTTATGGCGAGGCCGAATACCGGTTCAGGATCTCGGCAAACGGGGTGCTTGGTGGCGTGGTGTTTGCCAATTTCGAGTCGCTTTCGGCAGGGCAGGGTACACGGTTACAAGGTATTCAGCCGGCTTTTGGGCCGGGCCTGCGGATAAAGTTGAACAAAGTGTCAAAAACCAGTATTTCTTTCGATTATGGTTTTGGCAGGCAGGGTTCTAACGGTTTATTTATTGACGTTGGCGAAGCATTTTAACTATGAGTTTACTTGTATATACATATAAAGCAAATATCCGCACTCGTTTAAGGAATATGTTAACAGATTCTGTATATTAGCTATACCAAATTAATTTAAGAATGACGGTTTATTTTTTTTCAAGGATCACGCAAACAAGCCGAGAAGCTTTTAGGAGTTATTGTACGCTGCAAAACCTGCGAACTGTAAAAACCATCAGTTTAGTTTACTTTCTTCTTAATTTAAGCATCCGCATACTGGGTACTTTTACCAGGCTGCCATTTAACAACATTAGCCATGTTGATGAGCTGGCAAGGGCAAACATGATATCGACTTTGGCCAGCCCATTATTTTATTTTGCTGCTGTAGCCCTCATCAGGTATTATGAGCATAACCGCACAGTTAAACTGTTAAGCTATGCATTGGTGGTACTGTTTTCGCTGTTTGTTATAACCAACGGCATGCGGGTTACCTTTTTTGCAATGCATAACCCCCGTAATACGCTGGTAATGTATTTTGCCGCGTTAACCCTTGCCGGTGTATTTTTTACGATAGAGTATTTTGAAACACTTTTGATAGTAGCTGTAACCGGTACTATTTTTATGCTGGTAATACCAACCTACCAGCCCGGTTTTAGCGAACAGTTGCTAAATGATATCGTATCGTTTGTTTTACTGATCCTGTATTTTTGTATTTCGCGCTACCTGTTCTCGTACCGTGCCGATAACTATTTAAAGCTAAAAGCTATCGAGGAAAAGAATATGGAGATTGAAACAGCAAGCAAGTTGAAAAACGAAATATTGGGTATTGTGGCGCATGATTTACGTAACCCGCTAACAGCCATACGCGCCCTGGCTATGATGATGGAGGAGGATGACTCCATGGATGCCGATAATCAGGATAACCTGCAAATGATAAAAGCATCGTGCGATAAGGCTACCTCTATAATTAACGACCTGATAGAAACCGCTCATAACGACAAAGACAATGTTTTTGATATTGAAGAGGTAGAACTAAACCAATACCTGCTTAAGATAGTTGACGAGTGGGCCAAAAATAAAACCGGCCAAACCAATATACTGTATTACGGCACCGATAAACCCATTTATACCCATATTAATATGGAGAAGATGCAGCGGGTTATGGATAACCTGATCAGCAATGCCATCAAGTTTTCGGGCGAGAGTGAGCGTGTTGAAGTTAAACTGCGCAATGTAGACGGGCAGATCTATATCGATGTTAAAGATTTTGGAATGGGGATCCCGGACACTTTGCTGCCTTATATCTTCGACCGTTTTTCAAGGGCCAGTCGCCGTGGTATAAGGGGCGAGGAATCGGTAGGGTTGGGGCTAAGCATTGTTAAACAGATAGTTGAAAAACATGGCGGCGATATCAGCGTAAACAGCGCCGAAAAACAAGGCACAACGTTTACTATCCACATGACACCAGTTAGAAATAATACTAAGGCACGCCACTAATGCAGCAACAAACACAAATACTAACGCTGGCCGATATTAAATTATTGGTTGATACCTTTTATGAAAGAATTAGGACCGACGCCTTACTGGCCCCAATATTTAACGAAAAGATTCAGGATAAATGGCCCGTGCATTTAGAAAAAATGTACCGCTTTTGGCAAACTGTTTTACTGGAAGAACATACTTATTTTGGCAGTCCGTTTGCACCACATGCAAAGCTGCCGGTTGACCATGAACACTTTGCAACCTGGCTGGCGCTGTTTAATAAAACTGTAGACGAACTTTTTACCGGCCTAAAAGCCGAAGAAGCCAAATGGCGCGCCGCTAAAATGGCCGAGCTGTTTGAAGCCAAAATAACCCATGCCCGCAATAACCCGCTAAATATTTTATAACGATGGATGAGCTTTGCGAACACCTTAAACAGGTAACTGATATTAAAGAACCGCAAGATTATGTATGTGAAGAATGCATTAAGGTAAACGGCACCTGGCTGCACCTGCGTACCTGCCAAACCTGCGGCGTTACGCTTTGTTGCGATAGCTCGCCCGCTAAACATGCGTCGGCACATTACCATGCTACACAACATCCCGTAGTAATATCCGCCGAGCCGGGTGAAAGATGGTTGTGGTGCTTTAAGGATGAAGCTTTTGGGGAGTATTGATATAATGTTAGCTATGACTGTTTACAACAAGCCGCTTTTTTTTATTGGCACCCTCATAGGTGCGCTGGGCGTTTACATAGATAATATTTACACAGAAATGTGGGTGCCTGGAGTTATTCTTATGCTCCTGGGCGCGGCAATGGTAGTTTGGTGTATGAAGAAACCAAAGAATTATAAAGATATACCAAACGATTAAGTCATGCCCGCCCGGTAAAGCGTCTGCGCTTTACCGCACAAAATTGTGAGCGGCGTCCACGCTCATGAAATAAGTAACGTGAGCGTGGACGCTCACACGCGTGGTTCGGTAAAGTGTAGACACTTTACCGGGCGACAAATGGGGCAAGAAATTTATATCGCCCCCTTCAACAACCCACCTTCAGCACGTATAGCCGCGCCATTAGTTGCAGCAGCCAGCGGGCTTGATAAATAAGTAACCATATTAGCTACTTCATCGGTAGTTAAAAACCGTTGGATGATAGATGTTGGGCGCATAGTTTTGAAGAAATCTTCCTCAACCTGCTCAACTGTTTTATTTTGATCCTTTGCCAGGCTGTCAATAAAACCACCCACACCTTCAGACAGGGTAGGGCCGGGCAATACCGAATTTACAGTAACATTAGTGCCTTTAGTCAACTCAGCCAAACCACGTGTTATAGCCAGCTGTGCTGTTTTGGTCATGCCGTAATGGATCATTTCAGAAGGGATCTGCACGGCCGATTCGCTCGAAATAAATATGATCCTGCCCCAGTTTTTCTGCAGCATCTTATCAAAATAAGCACGCGATAGCCTGATGCCGCTTAATACATTTATCTCGTAAAATCTAAGCCAGTCCTCATCGGGAATGTCAGCAAAAGCTTTGGGCTCAAAAATAGCCACATTGTTTATCAGGATATCTACTTCGGGTATTTGGGTAATTAAGGCATCTATCTGGCCTTTATCTGAGAAATCGGCAATTACACCGCTCACCTTTTTGTTGCCTGTTGCTTCAATAATACTTTTTACGGCAGCGTCCACGCGTTCCTGCGTGCGGCCATTAACTATTACGGTGGCGCCCTCGGCAGCCAATTGTTTGGCAATTGCGTAGCCTATTCCGGCTGTTGATCCGCTTATTAGCGCTGTTTTATCTTTTAGTTGTAAGTCCATGTCTATATTCTTTCAAAAGCAATTAATGTTAATCAAAGAAACAGCAAAGCGCTTAATTGTTTGTCACGCTTTTGTTGTAATGGTATGGATGTAAAGTCATTAAAATTAGATGGTGAAACCGTTACAGGTGTATCAGATGTTTCAAGTGTGACATCTGTTTCTGTAACACATGAAACAAAAAAGGGCGAACACCTTATCAGCGTCCGCCCTTCATTAATCACTCACTATTCACCACTCACTATTCTTCACTTTATTATCATTAGTTGCCCGGAGCATTGTCTGGCGTACCCATAACCTTGTAAGCTTTTTCACCTTTCTGGTCGCGGGTTTCCTGGTAGTAATAGTCATCAGGCGATACAAAGTAGTTCTGACCCTGGATCTTTATTTTGCGGCTATCGGTTGGTAAGCTGTAAAACAAGTCACCAATTTCCGGCATCGCAATATCCTGATCAACATCATCCATAGGTTGCGCTTGTACTGCACCACCACCGTTATCCTGGCGGCCTACATAGCCGTCATTCTCTGGTGCATAACCGTTTTCAGGGTTTGAGTAAGTATCTAACTTACCATCTTTACCAGCAACCTGGTATACAACAGAGCCGTCGTCTTGAGTTATTGGGGTGTAATAAACACCGTTTGCCTCATAAAACTGCTGGCCGTTAATTGTAATAGCCTGTGCGTTGCTTGGTAGTGAATTTACCGCTGCACCTATAGGTGGCTCAACTACAGTATATTGGTTGTTATCATATTGATAGAAATAACCACCGCTATAGTAAAAACGATCGCTGCCCCACATAAATGGATAGTAGCCGTAAGGCAATACGCCTAAGCTAAAACCTAAACGCGGATAGTATGCGCTGCTGTAAATGCCGCGGTTGTAATAATATCCGCCACGGCTTGCCCAGGGGCTATAACGATAACTGCTAACACCGCCACGGTATGAATACGGACGACCGTAACCACCAGGGTAATAACGCCCGCCGCGAGAGAAACCGCCACGGATTGAAACGCTTCCACGGTATCCACCGTTGCTGCCGCGGTATCCGCCACCATAACTGCCAGGGTTAGCCCTACGGAAAGTAGGAGAACCACTGTATGAACCGCCACGGCTATATGCGCTGCCACGTTGGAAGCTTTGAGTTTGAGGCGAGCTAAAACCATTGGTAGTACGGCCTCTTGAAAAACTACCACCGTTATAACTATTGGTAGTACGACCTCTTGAGATCGAACCTGATGACTGGCCGCGCGAAAAACCACTGCTTACCTGTCCGCCACCATAACTACGGCCGCCACCTGAGCTGCCGCGCGAAAAACTCTGGCCACCGCCAGAAAATCCACCGGAAGAACGACCTCCACCTGAAAATCCACCTCCGCCGCCTCCGCGCGAAAAACTTTGACCACCGCCTGAGCGGCCACCACCTGAATGTCCGCCACCACGTTGAGCATTAGCAGAAACAGACAGGAACAGACATAATAATGCTCCTAAGCCTGTTAACATTAAATACTGATATCCCCTTTTCATATTCTTTTGATTTTATAATTAGTCAGCCTTTTTTAATGCTGTTATTGATATAGACTAAAAATCCGGCTACGGTTTAATCGGGGTATAAAAAATAGGTGAAAACCATCCATCTTTACCATTTATTGACAAAACCTACTTATTCGCAGGTCACATTAATTGAAAATGGAGCTATTAAGAAAATCTATGAGTGATAATTCTTGGCGTCATCATTGGTTTACATTCAGCAAACATTTAAGCTATGAACATGACTGACTAAGATTTTCGCGAAGAATACAAACCACTACAAGGCTAACCCATTTATAGGGCCAGTTAAGAGGCAAAGATATTAACGGCGAGATGCATTACGACCTGGCCAAAATAACTCACGAAAATGACGGTACTGTAAACCCGGAGCTGTTAGCGCCGGGTCTTGACTAATATAGAATTGTTAAACAGAATTGCTGCCTATGCTTCTTTATAAGCAGAGATATGGGTGGTTTTTATGCTTAATAAAAACGATTTGCCAACGCTTATTTTGATGGCTTTATCTTTCAGCATTTCTTTAATAAGGTCGTCCGTTTTAAGGGCCTCGTACAAGTCGCGTGCTACTGCAGATCCGCTAATGTTGTTGGTAACCTTACCGTTTTCCATGGTAATGTTAAAGGTATAGCCAGATTTGCCGCGGTCGCCCGCTGATTCAAAATCTGTAATGTTTAGTTTAAAGCTTTGCTCAGCAGTAAGGCTTCTTTTAAGATGTAAGCGAATAACGGGTATGTACCGTCTCCAGGTTGTTAAATATTTTCTTTCTTCCATGCGTGGGCGGTAAAGGTAGGTTTTAAAGGTGATGTATTTACCGATGCAGGGTTTTATATTATCTCCGTTAGGTTTTTATGTTAAATTAAAAGCGAGAATTTGGATATACGAATAAATTCGTATATAATTGTACGAATTTATTCGTATCCGATATTAGCTTATAATAATGAAAAATTTAAATTGCCTAATTCTTGTCTTTTTAGGTGTAACCGGTTTATCAGCAGCCCAAAAACTCCCTAACAAACAGGAAACAGCTTTACGGGCACCGGCCAAAGTTAAAGTTGACGGCGACGCCGCCGAGTGGGGCGATAAATTCCAGGCGTATAACAAGGCCACCGAAGTTTACTATACAATGGCCAATAATGATGGCAACTTGTACTTAACCGTGAGGGCTACAAACAGTATCATTATCAATAAAATAATGAGTGGAGGCATAAGCCTTGCAATTGATCAAACAGGTAAGAAGAATGACAAAGGAACTCCATCCATTACTTTTCCTGTGCTTGAAGGTGGTGGCAGGCTTAATTTCGGTGTTATTAACAAGGCATCATCAACAATTGGCGAAGATAAAGCAGCAGTTGACAGGATGGAGTCTGGTAAAATGAAACCCAACGATTCTGTGGCATTTGCTTATAATAAACGGCTGGGTGATAATGCCAAACTGGTTATGGTAACCGGGGTAAAGGGAATAGATACTTTAATATCAATTTATAATGATACAGGTATAAAAGCCCGGCAGTTGTTTGACGGCAATATGGCCTATACGTATGAACTGGCGGTACCCTTAAAATATCTGGGGCTTGATATTAAAAATCAACAAAAATTTGCCTATCATATTACATTAAACGGAAATAGTATTTTGCCAAAAAAAAATGCAACAGCTGTCAACATTGGCGGAGGAGAGGGCGGAATACTTGAGCTAAAGGTCATGGCGTTTAATCAATCATCAGCACCTACCGACTTTTGGGCAGAATACACATTGGCTCAGAAATAAACGTTTCTTTATTCTTTTACTTTTTTAATAGGGAGCCATTTACCATAGCTTAGCTGCCGCCATATCCACTCTATGGGGCCATAGTTATAGTTTGCCAACCACCATTTGCTAAGTGGGATCTGTAGGATAAATACCGCCAATGCTATTGCACAATACACCCAATACTGCATCGTATTAAATAGCCCCAGCCCTGCATTCATAAATATAAAAACCGCCAATATATTCTGCATCATGTAGTTGGTAAGCGTCATCTTTCCCATTGCCTGGAAACCGGTAAATAACCCCTTTAACTTGCCGTTAATATACAGCCAGCAAATACCTGTCATAATGGTTATCATGGTAGCAAATATCAACCAGTAGCGTGGCTTAAAAGAAGTAAAGAGGGTAGGCGCAAATTTAAATACCAGCCCAATAACTACATTCAAAACTATCGCCAAAGCCAATGCTATCCAAAAAGTTGTCTTCAATTGCTTTTTAAATTGGGGCAGGCGGTTAAACAAATCGATACGTTGTGCGGCAAAGCCTAACAGCATACACGCTAACATCATAACGTGTACAGATATAGCATAACCGGGCAGTAATACTTCTAAATAATAGGTGCCTTTTAAGTGTACGGCAAAAATATCTAACCAATTGTGGCTATAAAAAGTAGGAAGCACCTTTGCTTTGACCACACCCATATAATCATACGGGATCATGTTAACAAACGCCACTATAAATGGTAAGGCCAATAGTAAGGCAATACCCGTCCAAAATGCGGTTTTGGCCGATGCCTTGTAAAACAGCAAAAGCACTAAGCCCAAAAAGGCATAATCCTTTAAAATATCACCAAACCAAAATGCCGAGTTAATAAAGGCTATTACGAACAACCAAAACATACGTTTGGTAAAAAAGGCCACCGGGCTTTTGCCTTTGGCGGCTATGTTATTCATTACTACAGCAAAACCGTAACCGAACAGCAAGCTTAATAAGGTCCATGATTTAGCTGCGAAGATAAGTTGCATCACACCCATTAAAATGTTGGATACCGTATCATACTTTATCTTTACAGGATTACCCATAAAACTGTAATCTGTATAGTTGCCTAATACCACACCTAATATGGCCCAGCCGCGTAAAATATCAACTATTGCGGTACGTTTGGATGATTGAACAGGTAATACTAATTCTTGCTGCATCATGACGAGGATTGATGCTTAAAGATAGAAATATTACGCTAATGTTAATCCTGTTCGCAAAATTCCTTTAAGCCCTTTAAGATCTTATCCCAACCTTTAACAGATCGCTTATAGCGCTTTTCGGCACCTTCGCCCTGGCCAACATCGTCGGTAATTGTCACTACGGTATTATCCTTAGCCGGCGTTAAAATGTCGGTAACCGTCGATTTACTTTTATCGCCTTTGTTAACGAGAGTATATTGTAATAATTTGCCTTCGTCAACCTTATCAATAGTACCTTTAAGTTCAATAGGGATTATCCAGAACATGCGGCCCTTAAAAGCTATCGGGCTACCGGGTTTCCAGGTTGATATTACGCGGCAGTTAAAAAAGTATTCCTTTGTTTTTTCGGGATTAGTTAACGCATCCCAAACATCAGCAATGGGGGCATTTATGGCGATGTGTTTTTTAACAACAAATTCTTTCATTTAAAAATAACATTTCCTTAAAAGTTTTGTTTGTTAAGTAATGGGCGATGTGTAAGCGACGCTAAAATTATATATATCATATAGGAGTGAAGTTGATGGTATTATGTTACCTTTATCGCACCTATACGTAAATACATTTTAAGCCGTTAATTTTCAAGTATATAGCTGTATCCGGCACTGCTAAATCAACATTGTTGTAAGTAAGGATATGGAAAATAAAAATACGGAATTATTAGCGGTCGCTATTAAGGAGATAGCCTTTCAAAATAAAGAGCGCGAGAAACGGGAGTCTGAATTAGCAATAGCTTATAAGGAGCTTGCTTTTCAGAATAAAGAAAAAGAGAGTCGTGCTGCAGAACTGGTTATTGCTAACCGCGAACTTGCTTTTGAAAATGGCGAGAAAAAAAGCCGTGCTACCGAACTGGTGATAGCCAATAAAGAATTAGCTTTCCAAAACGAAGAGAAGAAAAATCGGGCAGCCGAATTAGCGATAGCTAATAAAGAGCTGGCTTTCCAGAACGAAGAAAAGAAAAGCCGCGCCGCCGAACTGGCCCTGGCTAATAAAGAACTTGCTTTCCAAAACGAAGAGAAGAAAAACCGTGCCGCCGAATTGGTTACCGCCAACGTAGAGCTTGCTTTACAAAAAGTTGGTGAAACTAATCGCGCTGCCGAATTGGTTATAGCGAACAAAGAACTGGCTTTTCAAAATAAAGAGAAAGAGAATAGGGCCGCCGAACTGGCCATTGCCAATACCGAACTTGTTTTTCAGAATAATGAGAAGGAAAGCCGCGCGGCCGAACTGGTTATTGCCAACAACGAGCTGGTTTTTCAAAACGGCGAAAAAGAGAGCCGCGCTGCCGAGTTGCTGATAGCCAACGTTGAGCTGGCTTTTCAGAACGGCGAGAAGGAAAACCGCGCTGCCGAGCTGTTAATTGCTAATATAGAGCTGGCTTTCCAGAACGAGGAAAAGGAAAACCGTGCCGCCGAATTGATCATCGCCAACAAAGAACTGGTTATTCAGAACGAGGAAAAAGAGAAACGTGCCGAGGATTTAGCTGTTTTAACCGCCGAACTAAATGTGCAGCAAGAGGAGTTAAGGCAGGCAAATGATGAGCTGAACGAGAAAACCGAATTGCTGATTAAGCAGGAAGAAAAGGTAAGGGTGATAAACCAGGATCTTTTATTACTTAACCAGGAGTTGGAGGAGCGCGTGGTAAACCGTACTAAAGCGCTGGCCGAAAGCGAAATCCAGTTCAGGAATATGATGGAGACTATCCCGCAAATTGCCTGGACAAACACTTACGAAGGTGAGGTTACCTTTTATAACCAGCGATGGTATGACTATACCGGGCTTAGCCCCGAGCAAACCCGTACCTGGGGTTGGCGCAAAACCATCCACCCGGAAGATCTGCAATATACATTGGGCCAATTTAGGGCAATAAGGAAAAGCAGCGAAGGTGGTGAGTTCCAGGTAAGGATAAAGTGTGCCGAAGGAAATTACCGCTGGCACCTAAGCCGCCTGATGCCTATTAATAATGAGGATGACGAGAATGTATTGTGGGTTGGTACTGCTACTGATATACACGAATTAAGGCTTTTACAGCAACAAAAGGATGATTTTATAAGTATTGCAAGCCATGAGCTTAAAACGCCTATAACCACTTTAAAAGCTTCATTACAGCTTTTAAACAGGATGAAGGACGATCCTGGACATGCTATGTTCCCTAACCTGATTGGACAGGCCAACAAAAGCTTAAATAAGGTTACCGTTTTAATTGAGGACCTTTTAAATGCCACCAAGGTTAATGAGGGCCAGATCCACCTGAATAAAACGTCCTTCACCATAACGGACTTAATTGACGATTGCTGTAGCTATATAAGGTTGGAGGGTATTTATACCATTGTTACTAAAGGCAATCTGGCCTTAAAAGTGCATGCTGATGTCGACAGGATGAACCAGGTTATCATCAACTTTGTAAATAATGCTGTTAAATATGCCCCCGATTCAAAGATCATTGAGGTACATATCGAAAAGATAGGCGATATGGCTAAGGTATCAGTAACAGATAAGGGCCCGGGTATTACCGATGATAAATTGAACCATTTGTTCGACCGATATTACCGCGTGCAAACCCATGGCATACAAGGCTCGGGCCTGGGGCTTGGCCTTTATATTTGTGCAGAGATCATCAAAAAACACGACGGCGAAATAGGGGTTACCAGCCAGTTAGGCAAGGGTAGCACTTTTTGGTTTACATTACCGCTATAATATTTGCAGCTTAAACAGCTACAAACTTTAACCCCATAATACCGGCCATTATCATCAGCATAAAAAAGATCTCGGGCCATGATGTTGGTTCATGAAAAAATAATACATCGGCCAGTTTTATGCAGATAATGCTTGCACCCGTCCATGCGGCAAAAGCCATAGCAGTAGAGATATGTTTAATAGACATAGAAAAAAACCAGGCATTTGCCGCCCCAAATACAATATAGCCCGTTATGGGTGCCAGTATAATTAATCCTTGCACGGTGTAGAAGTTGCCCCACGTAAGCAGTTTAAAATCGCTTAGCTTAAAAAATTTGACACTGTAGGTCCACGCGGCTTCCAGTATTGCGGCAATGATGATGTATATCCAGGCCAATAAGCTATTGATTAATCTTGTCTAAAATAAATAGTGGGTGTTAGTTAGATATGTGTTTATTGTTAAGAAATTGGGCGGATTGCAAACTAATTGAAACATACTTGCGGCACTGTTGTTTAGCCACCATGGAGCACAAAATAAAGGAACGAACGCATGATACGCGTACTGTAGACGTTGCCGATGATTACGCTATAGAATACTGGACCGTTGAACTAAATACCAGCAAAGGTAAATTACTGGCTGCAGTTGCCGAAGTAGGCGATGCGTTTGAAGATGTAAAAAGGCAGTTAAAGAAATAACGTTAGATCAAATAATAATTAACCGGAAATAGCAAGCAAGTAATCAAGGTTTTGACGGGTACCGTAGGGTTTCCCGGCCAGGCGAACTTGTTGACCCGTGCTGATGCCTCGTAATTGCACTGTTTGGTGACGGGCGATAATTTTGTCATCAGTTATTAACTGGTAGGCCTCTTCCGATATTATCATATCGTTATTCAGTTCCTTGGTTTTGGCCTGGAGCCGCGAAGCTATATTTACGGGCAGGCCCATAACTGACAATTGCGGCGCATCATCCAAACCAAATTCACCTACAAAAACTTTCCCTGCGTGTAAACCCACGCCAATCTCAAGCGGCCCGCCATAGTAAGGCTCGGTATAGGCATCATTAAATAACTTAACGGTTTGAAACATTGCTTTAGCCGCTTGGTAGGCATTGTTTACTGAGGCTTTTAGTTCTGTTTGTAAACCAAAAACTATATATATGCTATCGCCGGCAATTTCTATCACCTTACCCTCAAATTTCTTCGCGATTTGATTGAAAGCCGTGAATAAGCGACGAACGATGTTAATAACGGTCTGGCCGGGCTGTGACTCCATCAAACCGGTAAAGTTCCGGATATCAAGGAATAGGATAGCCAGCTCCCGTTCCTGGTCGGGCCTGGAAAGTGGTGGGTTTAGTATTAAATAATTATTTTCCATAGTAGTGTAGACGATTAGCGGATTAAAACATTTTAAACAAATGTAAATGGATGACCAAAACATAGCAAAGCAAATAAGGCCAAGCCCTGCGGGCTATTCGGTAAAGGGAGCGATTTAATCGGTTAACGTTAGATAGTAACCAGCCGCAAAACGGCTGGTTTACCAGTATTTAATAGGTTTTGATAATATGCCCTGTATGCACGCCGAACAGGCTTTTGCGAAATCCGTATTCCAGTTGCAACATGGTGGTTGGTATCTCCCCGGGAAAGTAGGGGAAATATTGCGGCGAATCTTCAATCACCGTCGGACTGACCGCGTTAATACGGATGCCATTCTCCAGCTCAAGGGCCGCTGCTCTTACAAATCCTTCTACAGCGCCGTTGGCTGCCGAGGCATTGGCGAAGTTGCGTTGTGGCTCATCGGTCAAAGCCCCCGTAATAAGTGTAAAAGAGCCTTTAGAATTAATATAATGTTGCCCGATCAGCACTAAGTTAACCTGTCCCATTAGTTTACCTTCAACACCCTTCCTGAATTCCTGGCCGGTCATTTTTTTCCAGGGTCCCACATAAGTTGGGCCAGCGGTAGAGATCAGCGCGTCAAACGGGCCGGCTTGCTTAAACATATTTTCTATAGATTCCGCGGAAGTAATATCCGCCTGGATATCGCCGCCTTTGGAAGCTACCCTGATAATTTCGTGTTCTTTTTCAAATGCGGCCGTTAAGTACTGCCCCATGGTGCCTGTTGCACCTACAATGATGATTTTCATTTTTTGTGTTTTAAATAGTTATTGTTTTATCCCGACAAATTGCACTACTGCACCTTTGCCGACATGGTATTGGCCTTCTTCTAAAAGGATTTCTTTTTCCGCTAATAGCTCTATTTCATAATTTGGAAAGTCAGCGTGGAGTTCGGCTGCTGAGTACAACATGGCCAGTTCTTTTGGCCCACCTACTTTTGGGTCAAGCTTATTAAGATTTAAGTGTTGTTTATTAAACGCCTCCAGTATTATAGCGCCGCCCGGTTTAAGGCATTCATTTAATTTTTGGTGGAAAATTGATTTTTGACCAGCCGGGAAGTGCGCGTAGATCAACCCGATCACGTCGAATGAGGCTTTTTCAAACTGGAACCCAGCCAGGTCGCCTACCAGATAATCCAGCCTAACCTGATTTGCTTCCGCCAGCGCTAAGGCTTTTGATCTTCCTTCAACGCTTAAATCAACAGAAGTGACTTGCCAGCCTAATTGCGCAGCAAATACGCCGTTCCTGCCTTCTCCATCAGCCGGCATTAATATCGAACCCGGTTCCAATTTTTGAAGCCATTCTTTAAAGAACAGATTTGGCCCGGTGCCATAAGCATAATCCTGGTTCTTATATCGGTCATTCCAAAATTCTTTTAGCATTTAAAATTCCTCCGTGATCAATTGTTTACTTACGGTCATGCCGGCAGCGGTACCGGTGGCAACCGCGTTTGCTACTGTACGCGTTTTGGTTGTGTTATCGCCACAGGCAAAAACACCCCTGATACTCGTTTCCTGGAACGCATCAACCTTGATATAACCATCTTCAGTCATCTCACAGCCCAGCGATTCCGGGAGCTGGCAAACCTGGCGGAACGGGCTGCGTACATAAGCTGCCTTTACCGCTGCTTTAGTGCCGTCTTTAAAAACGATATATTGTAAGTAGCCATTAGTATGCTCCAACATTTCGATTTCTTTGGCAACGATCTTGATATGATGATCTTCCAGTTTGGCGGTTTGTTCTGCGCTTAGCGTAGAACAGCCGTTAGTAAATAGCGTCAGATTTTTAGTCCAGTTAGAGATGAGGCCGGCAAGCTCATAACCAGCCGTATCATTGCCGATAACACCCGTTACTTCACCTTTAACTTCATAACCATGACAGAATGGGCAATGCAGCACAGAGATGCCCCAGCATTCTGCTATGCCGGATATACCAGGCAGCATATCGCGGATACCCGTTGCGAAAATTAGTTTGCCTGCATAAAACAATTCACCGGATGCAACTTGTACCTCAAACCCATTATTAGTTTTAGTGCCTTTGATAGCTACGCCGTTGAAAAACTTTACAGTGTTGTAGTTTTCTACCTGCTGTTTGGCCAGGGCGGCAATCAATGCAGGGGCTTTGCCATCATGTGTAAGGAAGTTATGCGAATGGGGTGTTTGCGCATTGCAGGGTTTGCCGCTATCTATAATTAAAACCTGCTTTAATGCCCTGCCCAAGGCCATACCTGCTGCGAGCCCGGAATAACTCCCGCCAATAATAATTACGTCATATTGCTGTTTCATATTAATTTTAATCTGTTTTTATTGAACCCGTCTGCTCATCCAGTTTAGCAAAGGCAAGCCGGCAAAAACTATCCATGGGACTAATACTATTGTTAATAATAGTGTTCGCTGATACAAAGGCAGCGCCGCTAAAGGCCGACTGAATAAGTAGAGGAAGAGAGTGATAGACGGATAGATCACCAGCCATATTTTTAAGGCGGCTATTAGCTTTGTTTTTGTAGTCATAATTCAAAAATGATTTGCTGCTACAAAGGTATTTCCGGAAGAAACCAGCGGATAGGATAATTACGGACTTATATGGGACTTATTTAAAGTTATTCCTAAATGCTTCAGGAGACTGGCCGGTTTGTTTTTTAAAGAACCGGATAAAATAGGAAACATCTTCATAACCAAGCCGATAAGCCGTTTGATTGATTTGGTTAGAAGTAGCCAGCAGACACCGCTTAGCTTCCAATATAACATGCTCATTAATGATTTCTGAACATGTTTTGCCCAAGGCTGCTTTAACAATGGTGTTTAACTGGTAAGGAGATAAATTAAGCATTTGGGCATATTGGGCCACTTGTTTATGAGTGAAAATATGAGCATCTAACAATTCAAAGAATTTTTCAAGCCGTTCCTGTGTATATAGACTGGTATAATCCAAAGTACAGCTGCTTTGGTTGCGGGTAAGTTCGATAAATAAAACACCCATATTGGCTTTGATCACGTCCTCATAACGCTCTTTCTTTTGGAAAAACTCGTCGAAAATGGAGGTCAATATAGTTTGTACTTTTTTAAAACCGTTTGCGTCCAATTGATAATGATCAACTGTACTGGCCTTGCGTAATACCTGGCGCACTGCCTCGTCTTTTGGAAAATAGAACTCGGTTTCAAATTGTAGGAGATAACCGGTACTCCCGGCTTTTAGCACTAACTGATGCACCTGCCCCGGGCGCATGAAGAAAACAGTATGATTAGAAATGGCATAGGGTATAAAATCAATGTTATGGCTACCCGCTGCTTTTTCTAAGATCAGCATATAATAAAAGTCATGCCGGTGCAACTCCTGGATCATATCTTTTTCGCTCGTTAAGATTTGAATGTCGCGAATGTTGAATGTCCCGGAAAGATCAGGTTCATTTTGGTTTGCGCCAAGATTTCTTACGGGGATTCTTTCCATTTGTATCTAAATTGATTTCGGTCCTAAAAGACTCGCAAATAAAAACACCTCAAATGTAGGAAAGAAATTAGTGATGAGAGATGGTAAAACCAGTATATCTTCCGGGTGAAGCCGAGGGTAATTACGGAAACAAATGGTTAGAAAGATTTAAATTAAATAGTCTTTATCAAGGTTGATGGTGTGTTAAGCATAATATAACCCCTCAAGGCGTCCTTTAAAATAAGTATGATCACCGCTTGGTAAACTCCATGTCGCCATAAAATTCGATGGATATTTAAGCCTGTCAAATGTCTTATAGTTCCATGCGTATGCCGTCCATTTAAATTTCTCCGATTTTCCGTTATGAGTATAATACCTGTCATTAGTTTCAAAGCGTAAAAGCTCACAATAATCATTAAAGTAAAATATGCCACTTGCCTCCACGTCACCATATTTGATGGTTCCTTTTACTGCAAATGGATTTAGTTCGGTCCAGGTTATATAAGGCTGAAAGAAATAAACAGGTATTAGCATTGCTTCTGCCAATATGGTCACCAATTCTGCCGCATCCATTTCGGGCCCTTTGGCATTGGTAACGTTAAAATACTTCAATACTTTAATTAGCATACTTCCGTGTCCATTTTGAAATTTATCAGTAGCTTCAAGTGGCAATCCCCATAGCTTTGTTTTCATGTAAACAATTCTTGCGGGCCATTTAATAAAATTTACTTGCTCACAAAACAGCTGCGACCAATTCTTCCCTGGTGCCATTTTTAAATGTGCGGATTTCCATTTCACATTACAGTAAGTGAACTGGTCGTTTTCGGAATAGCCGCAATATTTAAGGTAATTTCTAACTGCGGCAGGCAAACTTGGTGCTAGTTGGTTTTTATTTTCAGCAATCGGTTCAACTTTGCTTAGTTCTGCAGTGGTGGCATTTTCATATTGCCTTTTTAATGAAAAAAAATTAAAAAATGTGTTCATCCTTATCCGTGCATTAAAGTACCCTATCGGGATTCTTTATCTCGAAATCTTTTTGGTGAGTAAATATTTGTCCGTCATATTCCCAATCAAGCAACACGCGCCATTCCCCTTCGCAAAATTTGTCTATAGGTATTTCAACAATATTGTCTTTGCTTTCTATTACTAAACTGTTACGTGCTGATTTACCTTTAAATAAATGCATAAAATTGGCATGAACTTTAACCGGGTGACAAAAACTAAATCTCAGAAATTTCATTGTTGACTCTCTTTCATTGGTTAAGCAAATTTAGTGCAGCTTCTTTGCTCAGGATTCGCCCAATATCATATCGGAGCGTGACTTAGATCATTTTTTAAAAAAGCTATGATAACGATTTTTACTACGTAAAAAGCAAACTATCAAAACCATGAAAAAGCTACTTATCCCCACCGATTTTTCTGCAAATGCTATACATGCTGCCGCATATGGTTATGCCCTGGCTAAACAGGCAAAAGCTGATGTAATGCTGTGTAATGCTTTTGTTGTACCAGCCGAAATGCCACAGGCCGGCGTGATTGTTTGGCCTATGGAAGAGTATGACACAATAATTAAATCAAGTGCCGATGAGCTGAAGAAATTAAAGGCCAACCTGGAGAGCAAATATCATTCAGGTTATACACCGGTAATAAGTTTAGTTAATGAAATGGGTGCTTTAACTGATGTAGTTGACGATGTTATTGATAATCATAATATTGATCTGATAATTATGGGTACGCATGGTAACTCGGGCTTAAGCACAGTTATGTTAGGCAATCATAGCAAGAAAATGATTAATGAATCGGCTAAACCATTGTTATTAGTGCCTTTTAATGCCGGTATTAAACCGGTAAAAAAAATAGCGTATGCTACCGATTTTAAGCATCCCGAAAACGATCTGTTAACCATATACAAGCTAATCCCATTTGCTAAACAGCTAAATGCAGAGATATTACTCACCCATGTAATTGACGAAACCCACCAATCACCCACATTTAAAAAGTGGCTGGACAATATGTTGACTGATCTGTCTAACAAAGCCGATTATCCAAACATTTACTACAGGCTGATAAAAAGCCGCGGACCTGAAAGTGGGCTTGACTGGTTATGCGAGCATGGCCAGGTTGATATGCTGGCGATGCTGCATCATCAACATAGTTTTTTAGATAAACTTTTAAACGGTAGCTATACACAAAAAATGGCTGGTCATATTACTATCCCGTTGTTGGTATTTCCTGAAAATCAATAATTTATTTTATGACAGACCTGGAATTTGCAATTGCTTATCTTAAAGCAGTTCAAAAAAAGCATACCTATTATTTTGAAGAAAATAGCATCAATATTATGAAGTGTGTAAGAATAACAGGAGATAACCTGGTTAGTGTCGATATTATTGATAAATCTCTCCCCGCCGAAATACAATACGACATTGAGGAAATGTTTTGGCAACATTAATTGACAAAGCTTACCTGGAATATATTTGATTATACATTCCAGTTAAGCTTTGTTTTTGCTCAGTCTGCTATGACAATAGTATTGAGTTTGTTTTCATATGTGGTTAACGCTAAAAACAAATCTTCCATATTAACCGTTGCTTGCCATGGCAGCTGCTCAAATAAAGCTTTATAGTAATTTAATCCCTCGTGCAGCTGTAATTTAAATTTTTCCAGGCTTCTTTTCTTCTTTTCGGTAAGGTCTTTTAAATGATTTTGGATATCGGTTTTAAGATAGTCTATATAAAGGTCTATTTCTTTAATAAACATGTTTGGGCGTTGCACCGTTTTTAACAGGTCTATTTTACCATAAATGTGCATTACCATTTCTTCGAGCGAGTAAGATCGCGTAAAGTACGCCAGGTTAGGGCCCGGGCATATGGCAACCGCCCTGTTTTCTTTACGTTTTACTATATCATATTTAATATAGGTTGACGAGCACAACCCTTCGCAAAGACATAATTTTTCGGTTATGGTTTTAAATTGCACGTTGTATTCTTCCGGCGGCAAAACCAACGCCTGTATTTGCTTTATTTTTAGATTTTGATATTCTCTTGAAGCCGTGCAGATGGGTTTTTCTGTGAACTCAGTATTAGTACACAGGTATTTTTTTGTGCAGGGGCTACCCGGCCTGCCTTTTTCTAACCGTTCTAATCGTTGGGTTTCGGCGCTGCTTTGTTTAAAATTATTAAACAATATGCCTAATGGCGATGCGCCACTTAAATAAAAATCATCTTGGGTGGCATTGGTTAATTGGTTTAAAGTTTGGTCGTCAACATTGGTTACTTCGGGCACTAATAAAAACGGGCTTCCCCAGCCAGTTCCGTCAAGCCGGTAATGATCCATTATGAAATTATTTTCGTCGGCAGTGCCTATACCTCCTTGTACGCTTATGCGTTGAGCGGGGATAGGTAATAACTCTAACCCCTTTTGAAACATAACGGGTTTATATAGTTCAAAAAGCTCTTCGATCATCGCTTCTCGTTTTTGCTTAAATTCTTCCAGTATAGGGCCTAATAAATAACCTTCGGTGGCAAAAGCATGCCCACCACAATTCAGGCCAGATTCTACCCGAAACTCTGACACCCATAAGCCTTTTTTTGCCAAAAACTTAGCTTGTATCAATGCCGAGCGGAAATCACTGACCTTTAAAATAATTTTCTTGTTAAACCTGCCTTCGCTGTCTGGCAAAAAACAATCAAAATTTTCAAGGTAACCGTATAAACGCGGATTCATGCCGGCTGATAATACTACTGATGATTTGAGATTGCTTTCGGCAAATCCGCGTAGGGCGGCAAGTGCGTCTGTATTTTCATCGCCCAGATACTCTCCTTCAGCAGTAAAATTCATCTTATCTACCTTCGCCATAATATTAACATCAATGGAGCCAACTTTAATGTTATGGCGCAATATGTTTTGGAATATTGTTTTGCGCTCGCCATCCGGGTAATCTATCATTAATTCATACCCTTGCTTCAGCTGTGAACCATCAGGCAGTAATTCAAAATACCGGCACAGATCATTTCCTGGCTCAAAAGGTAGTTTTTTTAACCCGGCAACTTGTTGATTAATGAGGCTTTCCATCAAGTTTAAATAAGCCGTTATGCGCCTTGCCCGTGCGTTATTTGCCGATTTTAGTATGGCAATATATTCTATCCCATTTTGTTTGGTGTGATACTCTCTTATGCGTTCAATCAACTCATCATCGACAATAGAAATCGCAGACGAAATGCCGTACCTGGCAACTTTTAAGGGCGTATCAATAGAAAAACCCAGCCCTAATACCGGGATATGAAATGTATGGCTCATAGTAATAATTTATAGGCCCAAAACTACAACCATTAAAAGCCACGAAAATTGACGAGCGTCACATTTCGAACTATTTTTTACCGATGATTTGGTGACCCAGATCATTTTTAAGGCGTATCGTCATCATTTAACAGGCACAGTTTATTCCTGAGTTTTACACCATCAAACACTAAGCACATGGAATTACTCATAGACAACACTCAACTTGATTGCGAATTGCAAGAAATGTACATGATAAGCAGTCACTGGAAAACCGATGTAGATTTTGTAAAAGACGAAATAAGGTTTCTAAAAAAAACACTCAATAAATATAAAACAGGTGTTACGGAAGTAGAGCAAATCAGGATAACTCAGTTCCAAAAAATTATCGACCATGAGGATGTTAAAATACATGGAGCAGAATCTAAAATATCCGAATTCCTGGAACTGCTGGGGCCGATAGTTAATCATGCAAAAAACGAGTTCGGGTTGGAAGTGCTGGAAAAATTTAATGAGTTAGAGACAGTTATAAAATCTATCACTAATTATACTTTATTAATTAAACGGCTTGTTTTTTTATTTCTTGAAAAAATAATGAATGCCGAAAAAACTTACCAGGCCGAATTAGCAAACAAAAAGCTATTACCATTAAAATATCAATTATGATAGATATTAATTATACAAGTGCCGAAGAAGCGGTGAAACATATATTCCCCGGTAACAGGGTGTTTATACATGGTGGCGCCGCTACACCTTCATGCCTGGTGCAGGCCATGCAGCAAAGATGCCACGAGCTTTATAATGTTGAATTGGTAAGTATTACCACGTTAGGCGATGTGAACTTTGACAAAGCGGAATATCGTAGATCGTTCTTTTTTAATTCGCTTTTTGTGTCGGCAGCTACCAGGGCTGTAGCAAATAGCGAGGATGGCGATTATGTGCCCATTTTTTTAAGCCAGATACCGCAGCTTTTTAGAAAAAATATTTTAACAATAGATGTTGCTTTAATACATGTTTCACCGCCCGATGCACATGGCTTTTGCTCATTGGGCACCTCTGTTGATGTTGCAAGATCAGCGGTTGAAATGGCAAAATATGTAATAGCACAGGTTAACCCCTTAATGCCGCGTACACATGGAGATGGCTATATCCACATTAAAAAACTGGATGCTATGGTTTGGCACAAAGCCGAGTTGCCGGAAGTTGACTATTCGGCTGAGGTAAGCGAGGCAGTGAAAAAAATAGGCTTTAACGTGGCTTCATTGGTGGAAGACGGCTCAACACTGCAATTAGGCATTGGCAGCATACCAGACCAGGTACTTAAAAATTTGACCACCCATAAAAACTTAGGGTTGCATACCGAAATGTTATCAGACGGTGTGATACCGCTTATTAAACGCGGTATTATTAACAACAGCCAAAAAAAGCTAAACACAGGCCGGTCTGTAACATCGTTTATTACCGGCACGCGCAGGCTATATGATTTTGTGAATGATAATCCCGAGGTAAGGGTAATGGACATAAGCTATGTTAATGATACCAGCATAATAAGGCAAAACCCTAAGGTAGCAGCAATTAACAGCGCTATCGAAATTGATTTAACCGGGCAAATATGCTCAGACTCTATAGGCACTTTTCAATATTCAGGTATTGGCGGTCAAATGGATTTTATACATGGTTCATCATTGTCTGAGGGCGGAAAACCAATTATTGCTTTACCATCTCAGACTAATAAAGGTATAAGCCGCATTGTGCCTTTTTTAAAAGAAGGAGCCGGTGTAGTAACCACCCGTGGCCACGTGCACTGGGTTGTTACCGAATACGGTATTGTTAATCTGTTTGGCAAAAGCCTTAAGCAACGCGCCCAGGCATTAATTGAAATAGCACATCCAGACCATCGTCAAATATTGGAAGAGGCTTTTTATAGCAGATTTGAAAAAGTATAAACCTTAAATAATTAAGATCATGAAAACTATACTGGTACTAACGGATTTTACAATTAAGGCAGACCATGCAGCGCATTATGCGTTAAAGCTGGCACAAAAAATAAAGGCTAATTTACTATTATGTAATGTGTATCCAGAGCCAGCCATCATGTCTGCATCAACCCATACTTTCTGGAATGGCAATGAAAATGAAAATTTTGAACAGGATAGTTTAAATGATTTAACCGAGTTGGCTGGCCGTTTAAACAAACAATTAGATAATACTTGCGATGACGAATTTAGACCTGTCGTGGAGTTATGCAGTAAGCCTGGTCCGTTAATCAATGCAATTAATTACATAGTAGCCAGCAGGCAAATAATATTTGCAGTTATAGCAACCCATAATGCCGATGATTTTATGGCCTTTTTAAACGGGAACCATGCTAATGAGATCATAGAGAACGCAAACTGCCCGGTGTTGGTTTTACCATACCAAATGCCATTTAATGGGTTTAATAAAGTTGCCTTTGCAACAGACTTAGCACATAACGGCACCGATGTTTTACATAGCTTATATCATATTACCAAATATTTTGATTCGGAAGTGTTGATTACCCACGTGGGTATGGCAAAGCTGGCTAAAGTGACAGAAGATTATATTACCAAACGTTTTTTGCGCCAGGAGATAGGAGTGAGCCATTATCCGAAAATTAAATACAGGTCTGTCCAAAACAAAAGTATTACGGCCGGCTTGCAATGGCTGGCAGAACATGATGATATAGATCTTTTAGTTTTAGTACACCATAAACGTAATTTGATCCAGAAAATATTTGAGCCAAGTGTTACAAAAAAAATTGGCCGATAGATTTGCCAAACCAATGTTGGTTTTTCCAAGCTCATACGAGCGCGGTGCCGTGCCAATATTGTAATAGATTGTGTGTTGTGAGAGTGTGCCTGTGGCCAAATTGGTCATGGGCATTTTTTATTTAAAAACCTACGATAAATAGCTGTAAATGTTTTAATTAAAAAGTGATATACATCACTTTAATAAGCACTTTGTGTCATTCCACACCTTGGTTATGCGGGCTACTTTTGGTCATAAATCAAACACCAATAAAATGAAACATTTAAATAGAATATTAACAGTTACCATACTAACCGCAGCGGTTATAGTTGGTGGAATTTTTCAAACAGTAAGTGCGCAAACTGTATACAAAATAACGCCGGGCAAGGATGCAAGCATTAAAGTATTAGGCACATCAAACGTGCATGATTGGGCATTAACATCAGCGGCTATAGAAAGCCAGGGCGACTTTAAGCTTGATAATGACGGCCAGCTTCGTTCGCTTTCTTCATTCAGCTTATCATTAAATGCTAAGAGTCTTAAAAGCGAGCACGAATCAATGGATAACCGGACCTACAAAACAATGAAAGCCGATCAATATCCAAAAGTTACTTACAAACTTAGCTCAGCTACGGTAACCCCGGCTCAAAAAAATAAATATACCATTAAAGCAACAGGCGAACTTACTATAGCAGGTGTATCGCAAACTATTGTGATGACAATTTATGCGGTTATTAATGCTGATAACACCATAACCTGTACAGGATCTGAAAACTTAAAACTAACCGATTACAAAATTGACCCGCCAAGCTTTATGCTGGGAGCCATGAAAGTAAAGAATGACCTTATTATTCAATTTAATCTTAATTACAAAAACAGTCAACTATTAACCAAAACCCTTTAAATAATAACATCATGAAAACTAAAATTTTTACCTTGATAAGCTCATTGGCACTATGCGTGATGGGTGTGGTTCCTTTAACAGCAAATGCACAGGAGGGACAACTTCAATACTATCGTCCTAATAACAAACAAGGCATAAACGTATTTGAAACCAGTAAAAAAGATACTGTGAAATTTACCGGCTTAAAAGTTAAAATAGGTGGAGGTTTTACACTTGCCTATCAAACATTAAAAGCTTCAAACACCGCAACGCCTGTGACAAAAACCGTAGGTACGGCAACTGGGAATGTAAATGCTATTACACCGTTATATAATGGCTTTAACCTGCCAATGGCTAACCTGATCTTTGATATCCAATTGGCAGACGGTATCCGTTTAAACCTTACTTCATACCTTTCTTCAAGGCACCACGAAGATTCGTGGGTAAAAGGCGGCTACTTACAAATTGATAAAATGCCGTTCTTGAAAAGTCCGTTTATCGATGATATCATGAAAAATGTAACTTTTGTTATTGGTCAGTCTGACGTTGACTATGGCGATCAGCATTACAGGAGATCAGACGGTAGCAATACCATTTACAATCCGTTTGTTGAAAACTATATAATGGATGAGTTTGCTACCGAAATAGGTATGCACGTTTATTACAAATGCGAAAAAACCGGCCTTTTTGCAATGGGTGCCATAACAGACGGAGAATTAAATGCAGTTACAATTGCGCCTACTAAGATTGATGCGAAAACCGGTGAAGTGAATAAATATCCGCCTGCATTTATTGGCAAATTAGGTTTCGACAAACAACTTACTCCTGATTTTAGGTTAAGAGTTTCAGGCTCAGTTTATTCAGTAAACAGTGCTGCAAGTAATACTTTATTTGGTGGCGACCGTACCGGCTCAAACTACTATAATGTAATGTCAAACCCAACTACTGCTGCGGGTTCAACACTGACCCAGGCAGTTGACTACAATGCTTTTTCAGGAAGATTTAACCCGGGCTTTAGCCAGGAGAACCACAGCTTTATGGGTAATGTGTTTTTTAAATACAAAGGCCTTGAACTGTTTGGAACAATAGAATCTGCAAAAGGCAGAACAATTACAGAAGCATCAAGCCGTGGTGCAAAACAATATGCTGGTGACATTATTTACAGGTTCCCTGCCGAAACAGAAAACTTTTGGGTAGGGTACCGTTACAACACCGTATCTGCAACAATTGTGGGCAATACTACTGACGTAACTGTTAACCGTTCTGCAGCATCAGCCGGTTGGTTCTTAACCAAAAACATTATGATGAAGGGCGAGTGGGTAAGCCAGGAATATAAAAACTACGATGCGACTAACATCTTAAACGGTGGCAAGTTTAGTGGTTTGGTTTTACAGGCCGCTATATCGTTTTAATCCCCTAAGTGACTATTGGAATAAGGCCCCTAACTGCGAAGTATGGGGCCTTGTTTTTGACCTTTTAGATCATCCTTGATATGAAAAAAATAATTGTTTCGGGTTTTATTACCGGCTGCATACTGTTTGTATTTAGTTACGGCGGCCTATACCTGGCAGTAAAGTATTTCCCGTCACTGTTTACCGAATATTTTAACCCGCTTTTTAATTCGGACGGTAGCCGCGATGTGCTTTTTTACATGCACGCGTTCATCTTCAGTTTCGCACTATCATGGTTTTGGGATAGGTTTAAGGCGCTGTTTAAAGGCGTGTTTATTTTACGCGGGATAGAATTTGGCCTGGTGTATTCTGTCATCGCCCTATTGCCTGTAATGTGGATCTCTTTTAGCGCGCTGGATATCACAGTCGCCATGGTATCAAGCTGGTTTATTTATGGTTTAATACAGGCTACGGTAGCCGGGATGGTTTTTGCAAAACTTAATCCTTAATAAGTCATAAGGTATGCTACACAGAAATATTGTATGTATGGCCGCTCTGTTTGTTTTACTTACCGGCTTTGTTAAGCCGCGTAACTTTATGATGGGTAACGAAAAAAAATGGTTAATCAGCGAGAGTAGCAGCTTGTCTGTAAACGGTACCACCAACATTAATAAGTTTGCTTGCGATATCCCTGCTTACGATCAGACAGATACCCTCACGCTGAGCAGAGGAAACAAAGAAATTATTTTATCAGGCGACATCAGGCTTAAAATACAAAGCTTTGATTGCCATAATTCTATAATGACGCATGATCTGCGGAAAACCTTAAAAGAAAAAGAATTTCCACGCTTGCATATCAGGTTCTTGTCATTAAGCGACATTCCGGAATTAACCATAAAACCCGCAATGATAACCGGCTTCGTAGATATTGAACTTGCCGGGGCAGCTAAACGTTTCCAGGTAAACTACCAGGTATCAATTGATGCACAAAAAAACATTCACCTCTTAGGATCCCGGGATATTAATTTTTCTGATTTCAACCTCATTCCACCACGGAAACTGGGCGGTATGATAAAGACAAACGATAAGCTTAGCGTTGCTTTCCATCTAAAAATGAAGGCCCTTAACTAATTTAAAAACTGACGAAGGTCACTATTTCGATAGCCATCCATCATTCTTTATTACCAAATATCAAGGCAGTTTTGGATAAAATAATTTCCAATGATTAAAAGCTCTGTTCTTGAAAAAACAACCTGCTACCATTGCGGCGATGATTGTACAACTATAGATCATATTGTTGAAGACAAACACTTTTGCTGCCATGGGTGTAAAAGCGTTTACGAAGTATTATCGGCTGATGACCTTTGCAATTATTACAGTTATAATGAACACCCCGGTGTAACCCGTAAACAAACTAATAAACGTTTTGATTATTTAAGCGATGAAACTATAGCTGCAGGACTTATTGATTACCGCGATAGGCATATAAGTATAGTAACCTTTTACATTCCGCAGATCCATTGCAGCTCTTGTTTATGGTTGTTAGAAAAACTAAATAAGATCAATCCCGCTATTCAATATTGCCGTGTTGATTTCCTGAAAAAACAGCTTAATATTCGCTACAATCATGAGAAAATAAACCTGCAGCAATTAGTAGAGCTTTTAGATAACATAGGCTATGAGCCGTTAATAAGCCTGCAGGATGTTATCAAAAAACAAAACACAGTTGATAAGGATAACCTGGTATCAAAAATAGCGGTTGCCGGATTTTGCTTTGGTAATGTTATGCTGCTAAGCTTCCCCGAATATTTTGGTCTATCGGGCTTGGAACAAACATTTAAACACTTTTTTGGGTGGATAAACATTTTATTTTCATTGCCCATAGTACTGTATAGCGGTACCGGATATTTTGTTTCGGCATGGCAGAATTTAAAGAACAGGGTGTTAAATATTGATTTCCCACTTGCGCTTGGTATTGCCGTTTTATTTGCCCGTACCGTTTTGGAGATAGTTACCCGCACTGGAGCCGGTTTTGCCGATACCCTTTGCGGTCTGGTGTTTTTTTTATTGGTAGGCAAGTTCGTCCAGAAAAAAACATACCACCATATTTCGTTCGAGCGTGATTACCGGTCTTTTTTTCCGGTGGCTGTCCACATCATTGAAAATGGGATAGAAAAACCTGTGCCGCTCGGCAAGTTAGGTATTGGCAACAGGATGGTGGTACGTAACAACGAAATCATTCCTGCCGATGCAATATTGTTAAAAGGCGAAGCTTTAATTGATTTTAGTTTTGTAACCGGCGAATCCATACCCATCAGTAAAACCCTTGGTGAAATTATTTATGCAGGCGGTCGTCAAACCGGCGAAGCTATTGAATTGGAGGTAGTTAAACCCGTATCGCAAAGTTACCTTACGCAATTATGGAACAATGAAGCATTTACCCGCACACAGGATAAACGCATGCAAACTTTTAATGAAAAAGTGAGCAAGTACTTTACTATCGTATTGTTATCAATAGCGTTTGCCACGCTTATTTTTTGGTTGCCCACAGATGTAAGGCGTGGGTTTGCCGCGTTTACAGCCATATTAATTGTGGCTTGTCCCTGTGCATTAGCATTGAGCACACCCTTTACCATGTCGGCAGCGTTAAGCATTTTTGACCGTAACCATTTTTATTTAAAAAATGTAGCCGTGGTTGAGCAATTGGCAGCGATAGACACCATTGTAATGGATAAAACCGGAACAATAACTACAGGTACGGTTAACAATATAAAATTAGAAGCCATTTTAACGGATGCGCAAAAGCAATTGGTTTACAGCCTTTGCAGTAATTCAAGCCACCCGCTAAGCCGTATAATTTGCCATTACCTGGGTAATATGGATCAACTTGCTGTAAGCGGATATAGCGAGGTCGCCGGCAAAGGAGTACAAGCTCATATTAACGGGCAGTTTGTAATGGCGGGTAGCGCCGATTTTATATTGGATTGCACCGACCATTCCTCAGCCCGTACAATGGTCCATATTACTATTGATGGTAAATATATGGGCTATTTTGCGTTTTTGCTTGGCTATCGCGATGGTATGAAAAATATTGCAGCGTTATCAAACAGTTACGATGAGTATTTACTCTCCGGCGATCAGGATCACGAAAAGGGGGATCTGCAGCAATTTTTCCCTAAGTCAAGCAGCATGTACTTTAATCAATCACCACAAAGTAAATTAGACTTTGTACAGTCGCTGCAACAAAACGGCAATAAAGTTATGATGATTGGTGACGGGCTGAATGACTCGGGAGCTTTAAGGCAAAGCGATTTGGGTATAGCTGTAACGGATAATGTAAACAACTTTTCGCCGGGCAGTGATGCCATCCTTGATGGGAAATCGTTCGATAAATTACCGGTGTTTTTACGTTTTGCTAAAGACACTATCGTCATCATTCACTTCTCTTTTTTTATATCCTTAACTTATAACCTGGTTGGTTTAAGCTATGCTATAACGGGTAATTTATCGCCATTAACGGCAGCTATACTAATGCCGTTAAGCACTGCTACCATTATTTCATTTACCAGCCTGGCCACACATTTCGCCGCAAAAAAACGACAATTAATATGAACATACTTTATTTCCTGATAGGGTGCAGCGTATTACTTGCGCTTGGCTTTTTAGGCGCTTTTTTTTGGGCGCAAGGCAATGGGCAAAACGATGACCTGTTTACTCCATCTATGCGTATGCTTATAGAAGATGATGAGAAAGAATCGGACGAAAAAGAGCCGCCAATACAAAAGTGACGCCAATCACTTTTTTGGCTAACTGTCATCATTCTGTCACACCTACATCCGCGATAATTTTACGCCTATAAAAAGACACTTAATATGCAGCCTGAAAAATTTTATTATGACAACAAGATCGTCCGTGACTTTGGTATAGCTACCGTGTTGTGGGGCATCATCGGTATGACAGTGGGTTTAATTGCAGCCATACAACTGTACCATCCGGGTGCCAATATGCACAACCAGTATACAACGTTCGGTCGCATACGCCCGCTGCACACTAACGCAGTGATTTTCGCATTTGTAGGCAACGCCATTTTTATGGGCGTGTATTATTCGCTTCAAAGGCTGCTTAAAGCCCGGATGTTTAGCGATGCCTTAAGCAAGATCCATTTCTGGGGTTGGCAGTTGATCATTGTATCCGCAGTAATTACTTTGCCTTTGGGTTTAACCACTTCGCATGAGTACGCCGAACTGGAATGGCCAATAGATATCGTCATTACCATAATATGGGTGGTATTTGGTATCAACATGTTCGGCACCATATTTAAACGTCGCGAGCGCCACTTGTACGTTGCTATTTGGTTTTATATAGCCACGTTTGTAACTATTGCGGTATTGCATATTGTTAATTCGTTCGAGTTACCGGTATCTGCATTTAAAAGCTACATGGTTTACGCCGGTGTGCAGGACGCTTTGGTACAATGGTGGTACGGGCATAACGCGGTAGCATTTTTTCTGACGACACCCTATCTGGGTATGATGTACTATTTCCTGCCTAAAATGGCAAACAGGCCGGTATACTCTTACAAGTTAAGTATACTACACTTTTGGGCGCTGATATTTATTTATATCTGGGCGGGTCCCCACCATTTATTGTATACTACATTACCCGGCTGGGCACAATCATTAGGCGTGGCATTTTCTATTATGCTGATAGCACCAAGCTGGGGCGGTATGATAAACGGCCTTTTAACGTTACGTGGTGCATGGGATAAAGTTAGGGATGATGTTATCCTTAAATTTATGGTAGTGGCATTAACTGCTTACGGTATGGCGACTTTTGAAGGCCCAATGCTATCGTTAAAGCAAATAAACAGCATCGCTCACTTTAGCGATTGGATAGTTGCCCACGTACACGTAGGTGCTTTAGGTTGGAACGGTTTCTTAACCTTCGCTGTATTGTATTGGCTGATACCGCGTATTTACAAAACAGAACTGTTCTCTAAAAAACTGGCGTCGTTCCACTTTTGGATAGGCACCCTGGGTATAATTTTTTATGCTGTCCCAATGTATTGGGCTGGCTTTACACAAAGCCTGATGCTAAAGGAGTTTACTGCAGAAGGCATGTTGAAGTATCCCAACTTCCTGGAAACTACATTACAGATCCTGCCAATGCACGTTATGCGCTCTGTTGGTGGTGCAATGTATTTATTAGGTGTAATTGTGATGGCCTATAACCTGTTAAAAACCGCTAAGCAAGGCAGCCTGGTTGCCAACGAAGCCGCACAAGCCATGCCGCTTGAACCAATACATACAATAGCCAGAGAATCTGCGTGGCACCGCAGGTTGGAGCGTAAACCTATACAGATGATGGTTGCAGCTTTGTTTGTAATACTGATAGGAACATTTATTGAACTGATGCCTACGCTAACTATATCATCCAATATCCCAACCATAGCCAGTGTAAAACCTTATACCTCGCTGGAGCTACAGGGGCGTGATCTTTATATACGTGAGGGCTGTTCTAATTGCCACTCGCAAACAGTTAGGCCGTTTAGGTCTGAAACAGAGCGTTATGGCGAGTACAGCAAAGCCGGCGAGTTTGTATATGATCACCCTTTCTTGTGGGGGTCAAAGCGTACCGGGCCTGATTTAGCGCGCATAGGCGGTAAATATGGTAATGCCTGGCATTTTAATCACTTAATGGATCCGCGCTTAATGTCGCCCGGAAGTATCATGCCTGAATATGAATGGCTGCTTACCCAAAACCTGGACACCACCACCACCCGCGCCAAAATAAATGGTATGCGGATGATAGGTGTTCCATATGCTGTTGGTTATGAAAATCAGGCAAATACAGATCTGGATAAACAGGCAAAAGCCATAGCAGCCGATCTTGCAAAGGACCATATTAAAGTTAAAAGTAATAAAGAAGTTATCGCAATCATTGCTTACCTGCAAAGGTTAGGCATGGATATAAAAGCCAATAAAAGCACTAAATATTAAGATCATGTTTAAACAATTCACAGAAAATATCTCGGGTAACCAGGCTTACCTGCTTTTCTCACTCTGTATATTTTTGTTATTCTTTATTGTGGTTGCCATCATACTTATCCGCATACGTAAACCACATGTAGACCATATGAGCCAAATGCCTTTAAATGATAACCTGATTGATCCATCTAAAACCTCACAACAATGAAATATCGCGCTATCATTTTACTATTTATATCGTTGGGAATGTCAGCCCCAACTTACGCAGCCGGCGACAGCCTTGCATCTGCAGATACAATGAATTATGTTGGTTATAGTGCAATAGTATTTATGCTTTTGCTGCTAACCATAGTGTTAATTGTATTACTAAAGACCACAAAAATGCTGTCCAAAATTATTTTAAAGTATGAAGGTTATACAGCACCGGAAATAGAAACTAAACCGGTACCCGAAAAAGTAAATAAAAAACCTAAAGCAGAAGTTTGGAACAAACTGATGTCATTGCGCCCATTATCAGAAGAAAAAGATATGATAATGGAACATGAGTATGATGGGATCCAGGAATTGGATAATCCAACTCCGGCCTGGTTCATGTACCTTTTTTACGCGAGTATAATTTTTGCTGTGGGTTACCTGCTTAATTACCACGTTTTTCATACCGGCCAGTTACAGTACCAGGAGTATCAAACAGAAGTAAAACAAGCTGATATAGCTAAACAAGCATTTCTGAGCAAAAGTGCTAACAGAGTAGATGAAAACACGGTAAAATTGGTTACAGATCCTGCGGTATTGGCATCCGGTAAAACAATTTTTATACAAACATGTGCACCCTGCCATGGCGAACATGCGCAAGGTGTAGTTGGGCCTAACTTAACAGATGATTATTGGTTACACGGAAGCACAATAACAGACCTTTTTAAGACCATTAAATACGGGGTTGCGGCCAAAGGGATGCCAACCTGGGAAAAGCAACTATCGCCTAAGCAAATAGCAGATGTGTCCAATTATGTAAAATCGTTACATGGCACAAACCCGGCCGGTGCTAAAGAACCCCAAGGCACTAAAGAAACGGGCGATAAACTGGCTTCAAAATAAAAAACATGAGCGGGTTAATTGCAGGGAGTGGGTCGGGAGAGAGAAAGTGGCAATACCCGCTCATACGTAAAGGTGTGTACTATAAATGGCGTAACTGGTTAAGTTACGCCTATTTGATATTCTTTTTTGCCGGCCCCTTTTTACGGATAGGCGGACAGCCATTTTTATTGCTTGATTTTGTTAACAAGCACTTTGTAATATTTGGGCAGGCGTTTTGGCCGCAGGATATTTTCTTGTTTATGCTGGCGTCGTTAGTTTTTATCGTCTGTGTGGTGTTATTTACAATTGCCTTTGGCCGTATGTTTTGCGGCTGGATCTGTCCGCAAACCATTTTTATGGAAATGGTTTTTCGTAAAATAGAAATATGGATAGAAGGGGATGCCAACAAACGCAAAAAGCTTGATGCCGGGCCATGGACAAATGATAAGCTATTTAAGAAAACTGCTAAGCACGTGCTCTTTCTTATCGTGTCATTTTTAATAGCAAATACTTTTTTGGCTTACCTTACCGGCAGCGAAAACCTTATTAAAATAATTACCGAACCCGTAAGTCGACATTGGGTGGGATTTGCAAGCCTTTGTGTTTTTACAATTGTGTTTTATTTGGTGTACAGCCAGGTGCGCGAGCTTGTTTGTACCGTTATATGCCCCTATGGTAGGTTGCAGAGCGTTTTAATTGATAAAGATACCCTTGTAGTAGCTTATAATGATGTTAGAGGAGAGCCACGCGGAAAGCTAATGCGTGTTTTAGATCCGCTTAAACCAAAAGGCGATTGTGTAGACTGTGGATTGTGTGTTGCTGTTTGCCCTACCGGGATAGATATCCGCAACGGGACACAAATTGAATGTATAAACTGCACTATTTGTATTGATGCCTGCGACCATGTGATGGACAAGATAAACAAGCCCAGGAACCTTATTGGTTATTTTTCTGAAAACATGGTGCATGCGCAAAAGAAGGCATCATTTACCGACAGGATGAAAGGATACGCAGCCATTATTGTATTACTGATAGGAGTTTTATGTTACTTTATTTTTAGCCGGACGGATTTAAATATGACCGTAATGCGTGGCGCAGGCATGCTTTACCAGGAGCAGCCAGACGGGTATATAAGCAATATATATACGGCCGAGATCATTAACAAAACCAATAATTTTCAAACAATAGCAATAAAAGCCGAAGACCCTGCTATAAAAATTAAGTATATCCAGGCGCCAGGCGTCATTAATAAAGGCGATGAAACAAAGACAGTATTTTTTATAATGATACCTGCAGACAAACTACATAAAGCTAAAACCGATGTAAAACTACAGCTGGTAACCGGTGACAAAATTATACAAACCATAAGCACAACATTTGTTGGGCCCATAAACGATTAAAACTATGAACTGGGGAAAAGGAATTATAGGAGGTATGATACTATTTATGCTGTTCATCATAAGCATGTGTGTTTATATGTTTCGGCTGCCTGAGGATGATTATGACCATCAGTACTATGAGAAAGGGTTGTCTTTTAACAAAGATTACAACAAAGAAAAACAAGTTGTTAATGACCACGCACGGCCTGTAATTATTATAAAAAAGGGAATAATGTGCCTGGCCTTTACTAAACCGGTAGTAGGCAATATCAAATTTATACGCGCTTCAAACAAATACCAGGACAGGATTTTTGAAATGGACAGCCACGCGGGTGCGCTGGTTTATCTGCCTCTAAAAACAATAGAAAAAGGTAAATGGAAATTGGTTATTGACTGGATAAGCAGCCATAAAACTTACCTGTATCAACAAGATATTTATATAAAATGAGCCCCAATTGGATAGCCTTTTTTATTGGCCTGTTTGGCAGTGTGCACTGCATTGGCATGTGTGGCCCGCTGGCATTTGCTATCCCTACCGTTCACAACCGTTGGTGGCCTATAGTTGCCGATAAATTACTTTACAATTTTGGACGCGTTATTACCTATTCGTTTTTAGGGTTGCTTATTGGCTTTATAGGCAAGCAGCTGTGGTTATTGGGTTTACAACAGGGGGTAAGTATCTTTGCCGGGATGTTAGTTGTTATGGCGGCTATAACAAGATTGTTAAAGATACGCGTTGCTAATAACAAGACATTGTCTGTTTTATTTACACCTGTTAACAAATCATTACATTATGCTTTGCAGCATAAGGCAGGTCATTTTATTGTTGGGTTGCTAAATGGTTTTTTGCCATGCGGGTTTGTTTATATAGCGTTAATAGGAGCGGTAAATACGCCGTCACCATTAACTGCCGCACAGTTTATGTTGTGTTTTGGATTAGGGACTTTCCCGCTAATGTTAATTGCCACCATTGGCTCTGGCTTTGTCGGCCCGTTAGTTAGGCGAAGAATAAACAAGGCCATGCCTTATTTAATGATATGCCTGGGCTGTTGGTTTGTATTGCGGGGGATGAATTTGGATATCCCTTATTTAAGCCCCGCAAAGCAGCAATCAGGAGTTGCTATTTGTAAATAAAGTTATGTTGAGGCACCTTGGGACAATCCAGACACAACTGGACAACTGAAACAAAACAAATATGTAATACTATTTGGGCCAAATGGTTAACATTTATTGATAGCCAGGCTGAAAGAAAAACTTTATGGTTTATAGTTTCGCTGATAGTTCAGGGTGTATTATTCTTACCATTACCTGCTGTGCTTATTTGTTATTTTAACGCGCCTACGCTTATTTTAACCATTACTTTAGGTTTGTTCTTTGCCAACATAATAACCGGCATGGGTGGCTCTGGTATTCGCACTACATTAAATTTATTTGCTGTTAGCTTTATGACTCATTTATTAATGCTGGTCATATTCGCGTTATAAAGTTCCTTTTCCCTTAATTAAAAACCCCGTTTGAATATTATTCAACGGGGCTTTGTTTTTTAAACCAATAATTTAAACGGCCATGCTAAATAATTGGGTTTGGGGTTTGTCGGCCCATAAGCGTTGATCAATAGCCATGCAAATATTTCGCAAAAACGGCTTGCCCAACTCAGTTACTTCTACACCCCATGAGTTTAACTTAATTAATCCATCGTCAGCAAGTGGCTGCAGCCTTTCTATACCATCAAATATTGATGGACAAGGTTCTGTATGATGGTTCCAGGTAGTACTACCCTTGCACATAATATTTAAAATGTGCTTCCGGATTATCAGATCCTCGCCGGTTAAAATATGCCCTTTAACAACAGGTAGTTTGTTTTCATTTATTAGCTTTAAATATTCTTCTACCGTTTTTACGTTTTGAGCATAAGCATAACACGCATCACTAATTGACGATACGCCCAAGCCTATTAATAACTGAGTATTTTGAGTGGTATAACCCATGAAATTTCGATGCAACTTAGCCTTTGCCTGGGCAATTAAAAGTGTATCACCGGGCAAGGCAAAGTTATCCATCCCTATTTCCCTGTATCCATAACCTTTTAACAGACTGCGGCCTACTTGATGCAGTTTGGTTTTTAATTCTGGTTCGGGCAGGTCATGCTCTGTAAATTTGCGTTGCCCTGGTTTTACCCATGGTACATGCGCATAACTATAAAATGCTATCCTGTCGGGTTTTAGCCCGGCAACAATATTCATGGTATTTATTAAACCATCCAATGTCTGTAAAGGTAACCCATATATAAGATCATAGTTAATTGACGTATAACCTATTCGCCGGGCCTCAAGGGTAACTCTTTGTACCTGTTCAACGCTTTGTTTTCTGTTGATGATCAGTTGCACATTCGGGTCAAAATCCTGTATCCCTAAACTTATTCTCCTAAAACCAAGCACATATAAGGTTTCCAGGTGCGCTATAGTGGTATTACCGGGGTGCCCTTCAAAGCTAAACTCGGCGTTGGGGTGGGCGGTTGCATTTTCCAATATTCCCAGGATAAGCAATTCCAGGTTTTCTGCGCTAAAAAATGTTGGTGTGCCGCCGCCTAAATGAATCTCTCGTATAACGGGTCGGGCTTCCGTTATTTTGCAATACATATTCCATTCTTTCAATAACGCCGCAATGTAAGGTACTTCAACACCATGGTTTTTTGTAATACGTGTATTGCAACCGCAGTAGGTACATAAGTCTTCACAAAATGGCAAATGGATATACAGGCTTATGCCGTCGGTGGCATTGCATTCTGTAAAGGCCCATTGCACACTGTTTATCCAGCCGGGCAAATTAAATGCATCAGTATCCCAATAAGGCATAGTGGGATAACTGGTATAACGCGGTGCCGGCACGTTATACTTTTCTGTAAGATAGTTAGGCATGTTATAAAGTTTATTGGGTTGGCCCTTTGCTTGTTGGCAATACACGGCAATTATTTGCACAAGCGCAGGCATCGCCTACACATTTATTGGCTTGCCACAGATCAAGGTTTATAATAGTTTGGTTTGCAGCATCCTGTAATGCTTGTAGCGTAGCATCTTCCTGCTTGGGATATAAGGGAATGTTTGCGACTTTAATACCATAAGCGGTGGCGGCTTTTGTGTCTATGTGCCCGGTCCCGGCCGATCGGGTAACTATGTATTTTATACCCAGGCCGGCCAATTTTTCAATCACCAATGAGGATACGTCATCATCAGCAAACACAATCACTGCGTCTTTGCCTTCTGCATAAATTGCCGTATTAATGCCTAAAGGATTAGCTATAAGCGTAATATCATGTTTTTTTTGATTCGCCTTCGCCAGGAATTCCTTTTCGAAATGCTTTATATTGTATGCAACCGCTTTCATCAGCTATGTGTTTTATATAGCAAAACTATAGCTATTGCCTGGGGTATTGTATGAGAAGCGTCAATAAGAAAAATGACCTTTGTCAGTTTTTCATCTTGGCAAGCCGGTTAATATCCAGTATGGTTATAGCGCTTCCTTTTTTATCTATCAGGCCTTCATCCTTAAAATCAGACAGGGTACGGCTCACTGTTTCTGTGGCCATGCCTGCCATTGCAGCCAAATCTTCTCTTGAGATCTTGAAAGCCTCGCCCTCGGTTGCATGTTGCCGTGATAAACGAACCATAGCTTCAGCCATGCGTTTTCTAACAGAGTGATAAGCTAATTGTAACAACTGTTCTTCTTTCTCGCGGATATCATTTGATAAGAGTTTAATAAACTCGCGTGCTACAACCGGGTACATATTTAATAGTTGCTCCAACTGGTCTTTTGGAATAAGGCATAGCAAACTATCTTCTAAAGCTGTTGCGGTATCGGTATAGTCCTCATTAGCTAACGTAGCGTTTATACCCAGGTAACTATCAGGCCCAAAAATACCGGTCATTAATTCGCGACCGTCTTCGGCTAATTTAATGGTTTTTACGCTGCCATTTATTAATAAGTAAAGGCCATTGCCTTTATCGCCTTCGTAATAAATAACCTGGTTTTTCTTGAACTGCCTTACTTTACGTTCCTGGATTATTTTTTTTAATTCTACAAGCCCGTCGTTTTTAGATATAAGCGTATTTAAATTATCTAATGATTTGCTGTAAAATGCCTGTTGTGCTTCCTTTTTTTTAAGGCGGCTTTCGATGGCATTTAATAACTCCATATCGTCAAAAGGCTTGGTCAGGTAATCATCTGCACCCATTTCCATCCCTTTGCGTAAATCAACGCGCTCTGCTTTTGCGGTCAAAAATATAAACGGTATGGCAGCAGCTTCCGGCGATTTATTAAGCATGTATAAAACACCATAGCCGTCCAGCTCAGGCATCATTATATCACATAGTATAATGTCAGGCAAATTTTTAACAGCAAGGTCAACGCCTACTTTGCCATTGTTGGCGGCAAAAACCTCATATCCGGCTAATTCAAGTATCTCAACTATGTTTTCGCGGATCTCGTTATTGTCCTCAATTATCAATACTTTTTTACTCATGATATTGGAAATGATATGGTGAATAATGTTCCTTGATTAACATCGCTTTTAAAATCAACCTTGCCGTTCATTAAATCAGCATAACGGGCTACTATATTTAAGCCCAAACCCGTGCCCGGTATATTACCGGTATTATGCGCACGGAAAAATGCTTCAAATAAATGTTTTTGATCTGTGTCAGGAATACCTATTCCATTGTCTCTTACAGTTATGATACAGGCATCGTCATTAATCTCGGTATTAAATTCAATAAAGGTGTTCTCGCCCGAGTATTTAATGGCATTGGCAACAAGATTTAGCACACAGTTTTTTAACAGGTTTTGATCAAGCGTAACCATGTTGTTTACACCTGTATGCTGGTATATAATGTTTTGGTTTTGCTTGGCTACCATTTGCATCTCCTCAGTTATTTCTTCGGATAGCTTAACCAGGTCAAAGCTATTAAATGATGGTTCAACCTTACCGGCTTCTAATTTCTCTAATGACAGGAAATCGTTTAATATCGTTGTAAGGTTTCCTACCGCGCTTTTAATTCGCGCTACGTGCTTGGTAATATTGGGGCTATCAAACGGGGCGGCATATTTATCAATTAACGACGCAGATAATTGCACAGCACTTAAAGGTGTCCTAAACTCGTGCGATGCCATGGAAACGAACCTGCTTTTTAACTGGCCCAGTTCTTTTTCTTTTTCTAATGATAGGCTGACCTCTTCTTTTGCGTGTTGCAACTCTTCAACCGAGTGGCGTAATGATAAGGTGCGTTCCTCTACCAGTTCCTCTAAATGTATAGCGTATTCTTTAAGCTGCTCTTCGGCTTCTTTCTGTAAACTAAGGTCATGAATGAAGCCGGTAAAAATTTTTCGTCCCGAATATTGGACTTCACTAACACCCAATCTAAACGGGAAACGGGTACCATCTTTTCTTAGTCCGGTAACTTCGCGCCCGATACCAATGATATGCGGATCCTGGGTGCGTTGATACCTGGCTATATATTCATCATGTTGATCTCTATCGGGTGGCGGCATTAACATTGATACATTATTACCTATTACCTCTTCCGGGGTATAAAGAAATAGTTTGCATGCTGCAGGATTGATCGACTCAATTTTACCCCTGTCATCGATAGTGATAATACCATCTATGGCGTTTTGAATTATAGCTTTTAACAGGGCGGCATTTTCCATAATTGAATATATCCTTATATATGATGGTTGTCACAAATATGAGCAATGTATGTCACAGAAAATATAATATTTTTCAACTGAAAAAGTGACGATAATCATTTTTTCAGTTGCGGCCATATTGTATGCCTGCAAATCACTTATTTGGGTGACTGATGTCATTTTTTAGGTTAGTTGATCTGACAATCTTTGTTAGATCACATTAAATCATTAATACCATGATACCTAAAAAAATGAAAGCCGCAGTGATCCACCAATTTGGTGCACCATTGCAAATAGAAGAAATGCCGGTTAAAGAACCCGGGGAAAATCAAATTTTAGTAAAAGTAATTGCCTGTGGTGTATGCCATACCGATTTGCACGCCTGCGAAGGCGATTGGCCTGTTCAGGCTAAAATGCCTTTAATACCGGGGCATGAGGCACTGGGTTATGTTGTCGCGTTGGGCCGCAGTGTTAAAAATGTTAAAGAAGGCGATGTGGTAGGCGTACCGTGGTTATACAGCGCCTGCGGTTGTTGTGAGTTTTGCATAACAGGGTGGGAGACATTGTGTGATACTCAACAAAACGGTGGTTATAGTGTCGACGGCGGATTTGCAGAATATGTTGTAGCCGACTCGAGATACGTTGCTCATTTTCCGCCTAATATAAACTTTACAGATATGGCGCCAATTATCTGTGCAGGTGTAACAGTATATAAAGGATTAAAAGAAACAGAAGCAAAACCCGGCGAATGGGTGGCTATATCAGGCATAGGCGGCTTGGGGCACCTTGCCGTACAATACGCGAAAGCAATGGGGCTACACGTAGCAGCTATTGATGTATCTGACGATAAATTGAACCTTGCTAAAAGCCTTGGAGCAGAATTGGTAGTTAACGCGAGAGAACAAGACCCCGGCGAGTTTTTAAAGAAAGAAACAGGTGGCATGCACGGCGTATTGGTGACTGCGCCATCACCAATTGCGTTTAAGCAAGGCATATCAGTTTTAAGGCGTAAAGGCACTATTGCATTAAACGGCTTGCCTAAAGGCAGCTTTGACCTGCCAATATTTGAAACTGTACTAAATAGATTCACAGTTAGGGGATCAATAGTGGGAACGAGGAAGGATATGCAGGAAGCTATAGAGTTTGCGGTAGAAGGCAAAGTTAAAGCCACAGTACATCCAACTAAACTGGAAAATATTAACGAAGTATTTGACCAGATGAAAAAAGGAGAGATAGAGGGCCGTGTTGTTTTAGAAATTGCCAAACCCGGTTAATTATGGCAGAGGGTTCTGATATCCAATTTTTAGACGGGCCGCAATCCAGGCTCAAAGAGCTGAAGTTTACATTTAAAACCATGGTTGATTTAATGCAGGGCCTTAGAGCGCTGCATTTTGTTGGTCCATGTATTACCATATTTGGCTCAGCCAGGTTTAAAGAAGATCATCCTTATTACGAATTGACCCGAAAGGCAGCTGCTGCTTTTGCTAAATTGGGCTTTACCATCATAACCGGTGGCGGGCCCGGGTTAATGGAAGCTGCCAACCGCGGTGCGAAGGATGTTGGTGGCCGCTCTGTAGGATGCAACATACAATTACCCATTGAGCAAAAGCCCAATGCTTACCTGGATAAATGGGTGTATATGCGACACTTTTTTCTGCGGAAAGTATTGTTGGTTAAATATTCGTTTGCATTTGTGGTAATGCCGGGTGGCTATGGCACAATGGACGAATATTTTGAGGCACTAACACTTATCCAAACGCACACAATAAATAATTTCCCTATTATCATATTCGGCAAAGAATATCATCAGGAGCTAATTAATTATATAAAAATGATGAAAAATAATGGAACTATCAGCGAGAATGATACGCGCCTTTATTTAGTAACAGACGATATTGAAGAAGCTGTCCAGCTTATTTTAACGAAGAGTATTAAGCAGTATGGTTTAAAGCCGCAAAATAAAGTAAGACCATTTAAATGGCTCTTCGAACGCGCATAAGCGTGCCCGATATCAATAATCAAGGTGACCACTGTCATTATTTATAAGCCTTCTTCTGCTCAATTTTGGGTAATAAATCAATCATCATGAAAAGGTTAATCAAAATGATTTTTGCCTGGATGATAGTGGCTGGATTTGCCACCCGGGCCTCTGCATGTACCAATACCCCAATAAGCAAAACTGCAGATGATGCTATTTCGAAAGAAATAAAAAAACAGCTTAAAACTCATTTACCCTTATATTACCCTAAGACTGTAAAACGATTTTACGAGCAAAACAAATTTACAGCGGTTTGGGTAAAAACGCAAACAGGCGAAGGCCCTGCCTGGCAGGGGATGTTAATGATTGACTGCGTTTTGCAATTTGGTCTTTCATACGCAGATTATCACCCTCAGGAGTTAACTTATAAAACTTTGCACCAGCTATTAGATACACTTGGTAATGCTGATGTTAAAGCGCAGGCCCAATTCGAGATTATGCTTACCGACGCCATGATTACACTTATCAATAACCTGCATTTTGGAAAACTAAATCCGGATTATCCGGCAACGAAAATAGATGGGCTAAATAAAAAAAGTTTTAATGCAGCTATTTTTTTAACAGATGCTTTAATGGAAAATAACCTCATGTCCGCTTTAACTAAAGCTCAACCCGATTTAAAAGAATATGTCAATTTGCAAAACCATATGCGGCTGTTAACAGGTACCTACCAGGAAGATTGTTACGAAATGCCTGAAAGTGACATACGAAAAATGGCAATTAATATGGAAAGACTGCGCTGGCAATATACAACAGGCAAACCCGCTTATATTACTTGTTTAGTTAGAGAAGGAGTACTGGTTTTTTACGATGATGGTGATAAGAAAGATGAAGCGTTAGAGATCGCTATGTATAAAAAAGGAAATTAATTATATGTATAAGTGAAAAAGTGCAGCTGGCGAGAATCCATTAGAACTTTTTGATGAGATTTTGAGAATAGTTGACGAAATTATAAATGATAAAAACGAATAGATTAACCTGGATTATTATCACGAATTTTGGAGGGGTTTGATTGCCTTTTAATTAATCAAAATCTCACAACATTCCAATAGGCTTCCTTCGGCTTTAAATCGCGATCAAATAGTAGTGGATAATTTTTTCTCCCACGCACAGGAAAATTATCAAGCCAGGACGACCGGTCGGACACATTCCAGAAGGTAACTCCTGTCAGATATTGCCTATAGTCGCGGAATATTTTAAAAACTTTAGCGTACTGCTCCATTTGTTTTTGTTCGCGTTCCGGTGTAAAACCGGCATCGGTGATTTTTCTGTCGTTTCCGGTATAGACTGATATGTCGAGTTCAGTGATTTGAACCTTCAGCCCCAATGCTCTAAATTTGTTAATGCTGGTGATTAACGCCTCTTCGGAGGGGTCATTTATTGACCAATGCGCTTGTAAGCCCACTGCATTAACGGGTATACCGGCAGCCAGCATTTTTTGTAAAAGTTGATAGACGCGTTCCCGTTTCCCGGTGCTTTCAGTACCGTAGTCGTTGTAAAATAATACGGCATTAGGGTCGGCTTCATGCGCGTACTGAAATGCTTTAAAGATATAGTCTTCGCCGCATATTTGGTACCATAATGAATTGCGCAATAATTGATCGTTGTTATCGGACACTGCTTCATTTACTACATCCCACGCATAAATTTTTCCTTTGTATCTGCCGACAACTGCATAGATATGTTCCTTTAACCGGTTTAACAAAACCTCTTTGCTAACTAGATTTCCGTCTTTGTCATGAAAGATCCAGTCAGGCGCCTGGGTATGCCAACATAGATTATGCCCGCGTACACGCATATGATGCGCCTGTGCAAAGTCCACTATGGCGTCGGCATCCTTCCAGTTATAAGTGTTTTCCTGCGGATGGATCGGCCCCATCTTCATCGCATTTTCAGGCGTCAGGCTGTTAAACTCTTTAATGATTAACTGACGTTCCGCCGAATCTCGCAGGCTTCTTGGTGACACCGCTACGCCAATCGGGAAATAATCCTTATAATAATCTTTAAGCCCTTTTGCGTCGCCCTTTTGCTGTGCCTTCGCTTCCAGGCAAACGAGCAATAACAACATCATACCGGTAAAACGTGTCCTCATGTTTTTAACTTTCTATTTTTAGCACAAAAGCAATTTTGCCTGGTGCTTGTTCTGGTAAATTTACCTTTAATCCGGCTGAAGTCTGTTCAAATCTTAAATTTTCTGGCTGCCCTAACATGCTAACCTTTTCTATGGTGCCAAAAATGCCGGGTTTAAGTGCTTTAATAATTGAGTTACCCCCCATAGGCCAGCCAAACAGCGTCGCGTAAAGTATTTTGCCTTTAGTAACAAAGCGTATATCTTCCGCGCCAAAAGGTTTGCCCCGGCCTTCATTAAATCCCTGTGCGCTTAACGGCGCGGCAGATTCTCTTGCCGGACCCTCGCCAAAAGTTTTCCACGGGCGTGTGCCGTAAACACTTTCGCTGTTTATTTGCATCCAGGCGGCTATTTCTTCAACTATGGCGCGTTCTTTTTCATCAATGGTGCCATCGCCGCGCACCGGGATATTCAACATCAGGTTTCCGTTTTTGCTTACTACATCAATAAGTGTATGGATAACCGTTTTAGCGCTTTTATAGCCGTTACGGTCATATACTTTGCGGTTATAATGCCAGTCGCCAATACAGGTATCGGTTTGCCATGGTTGTGCTTCTATCTGGTTACTTTGGCCGCGCTCAATATCCCAAACCATACACTTGCGTTGTTGCTCGTCCAGAATCTTACCAAACACTACCGCGTCTAACTTGCCGTGTTTCTTTATGCTGGTATTATATAAATGAGCAGCTATGCGCAAACCGGCATCGCTTACGGGCCATAACGGTAGGGCAGTATCATCAAAATAAACTACATCGGGCCCGTATTTATCTATCAGGTCAATTGTACGATTATAAAACTTTTCACAATAAGCCGTTGACGGCTTCGCCACACCATTGCCCCAATTCCATTGTCGGTGGATCATGCCATCGTTCAAGCTATTTTCGCTAAGCGGATGGTTTTGCGCATACAGTTCCTGCGGATCTTCACCGTCCCACCATTTACCAGCGCCATCAGCTTTAGTAATTTTCCCATCGTACGGTATGCCCGCTAATGGTCCATTCTTATCTGCACGTTGGGCAGTTTCCAGCCAGCTCCAGGCATGAGCAGCATGTACGCTTACGCCAAAACGCAGGCCGTGATGTTTGGCCGCTTTGGCCCATCCGCCAATAAGATCTTTCTTTGGACCGATACGGGTCGAATTCCACTTTTGGCACTTGCTGTTATATAGATCGAAGTTATCGTGGTGATTAGCCAGCGCCATAAAGTATTTAGCACCTGCTTTTTTGTAAAGCCCTAATAATTCTTCGGGGTCCCAGTTCTCGGCTTTCCATTCGTGGATAACATCTTTAAAACCAAATTTTGAAGGATGCCCGTACTTCTCCACGTGGTATTTGTATTGTGCACTGCCTTCCTGGTACATGCCGCGCGCGTACCAGTCGCCATACTCAGGCTGGCATTGCGGCCCCCAGTGCGCCCACATACCAAACTTGGCATCGCGAAACCAATCGGGCACCTGGTATTGGGTCAATGAGTCCCAGGTGGGTTTAAATATATCTGCTACATACGGTGCTTTTAATAACCTGCCGCCATAACTTTTTGAAAGATATACTGACGACAGGCCAACCGCCATGCCTTTTATCAGGGTTCTTCTTTCCATGATATTAATCAGCTAATGTAAAATCGGGCAGGTTTATTTTTTTGCCGCCATCCATTGCCGACTCGTGCGCTAAAATACCCACGCACGTTATGTTGGCCGATTGCCTTGCATTTGGGAACGGCTGTCGGTTATTTACCAATGCCGAAACAAACTCATTAACCAAATGCGGGTGCGAGCCACCATGGCCCGAGCCCTGGATAAATGATAAATGCTGGTTGCTGTTAGCATCGTACACGCCGCCTGTGGTAAATGCCTGGATCTCTTTAGGGAGTAAATGTGCATAATCCGGGATGGTCACCTTCTCCGGGGTTTCGCCGGTATGGATAACAGATTGCTCATGCTCTATCAATGTCCATTCGAATGTCTTCTTTGAACCATAAACATCAAAACTTTCGCGGTATTGGCGTGCGGTATTAAATAATGAGCGGGTTACTTCGGCAGCCAGGTCAGAATCTTTAAACTTGATATGGCAGCTTTCAACAGCGAAAGGCGACCCATATTTGCCTATCAATTCTTCATCAATACGCCCAGATCCAAAACATGAAACATATTCGGCATCGGCTTTAGCCAAAGCCAAAACAGGGCCTACGCAGTGGGTCGCGTAATGCATAGGGGGTAAGCCCTCCCAATAGCCCGGCCAGCCTGCCATTTCCTGCTGGTGCGATGCACGAAGGAACTGCAGTCGGCCTAACTCGCCGTTTTCATATAATTCCTTTACGAACAAAAACTCACGGCTATAGATCACAGTTTCCATCATCATGTAGGTAAGGCCGGTTTCTTTTACGGCTTCTACTATCAGGCGGCACTCTTCAACAGTAGTTGCCATTGGTACAGTGCAGGCTACATGTTTGCCTGCTCGTAAAGCTTTTATAGATTGTTCGGCATGGCTCTGAATGGGTGTGTTGATATGTACCGCGTCAACTTCCGGGTCGCGTAATAGTTCGTCGTAATCGGTGTAACGTTTTTCAATGCCGAATGCATCGCCAACCTGGTGTAGTTTAGCATGGTCCCGCTGGCAAATAGCGTACATATTGGCATTGGGGTGATGCTGGTAAATAGGGATAAACTCCGCCCCAAAACCTAAACCTATAATTGCAACGTTAATTTTCTTGTTTTCCATGTTATTTATTGTGCGGGCTATTGCGCCCATTGTTTTAAAAATGCTAATCCTTCGGCTGCAAACTTGTCCTGGCTTTGCGCCAATGGGTGCCAGATGCAAACTGCCTGCGCCAGTTCCTTATTATCGGGTGTAAAGCTTTCTATCGAGACTGTTCCTTTATAGTTGATAGCTTCCAATCCACGGCGATAGGCGGCCCAATTGGTTTGCCCTGTGCCTGGCGTGCCCCGGTAGTTTTCGGCGACTTGCAGATGTATCAGTTTATTGCCGGCCAATTTTATCGCTTCCTCAATGTTTGGCTCTTCAATGTTCATGTGGAAGCCATCCAGGATAATTTTTGCTGCCGGATGGTTTATCTCATCTACCAAACGCACAACATCCCAGGCGGTATTTACCAGGTCTGACTCAAATCTGTTTAAGGGTTCTAAAGCTATCTCTAAACCGCGTTCCCGGGCCATATCACAGACTTTGCGAAGATTTACAACTGCAAGGTTCCATTCGGCTTTGCGTTGCTCTGGCGGCAGCATACGGGCCTTGCCAACTGCCGAATACATTGGCCCGGCAAAGAATTTAGTATCCCACAGTGCACATAGATCAAGGCAATCGGCAATGTATTTAAAGCAATTCTCGTGGATCGCAGGGTCATCATTCGTCAGATCACGGGTAGGGCCAAAAGCACCACAAACAATAGCTTTAAGGTTGTATTTTGCTAACGCGATCTTTACCGCGTTACCATCTATCAATGCCGGATCCTCCACCGCAATTTCAACCGCGTCGAAGCCCATGTCCGCAATTTTTGGGAATAGCTCATCTATTGACGATGTTTGAAATGGCGAAGTAAAGAGCCAGGTGCTTACACCGAATTTTATATTTAATGACATGTTTTTAATTAATAGGGTGTAGCTTCCGGTTCTTCAACTTTGCTTAATAGCACGGCTTTGTAACCACCTTTTGATCGGAAATACAGGATAAGTAGTATAAAACTCACCAACATTATCAGCGGAAAAACCACGATATACCGCAACGCTTCTTTTTTTGCCGCGTCGCGGATGGTGGTTACGGTTAGTTGTTCGGTTGCATTTGCTGTGGCCAATTTGGTTTGATCGAGTGCTTTATAGTCGCCAAAGAGACTTGTTTTTTGCTCGGTTACGTAAGTGCTGTGGATTGCTGTATTATTCTTAGCATCATAGCCAGTGATTTTTTGATCGACAGATTTATCCTGGATAAAACCCAGGATCCCCGCACCAATAACACCCGCTGCTATCATGCCTAAACCTCCGGTGATATTTAAAGTCAACGCGCCGCCTTTTGGAAAACGCTCGGATACCATACCCAGCATTGTTGGCCAGAAAAATGTTTTGCCGAAACCGTAAATAGTTGCCGCAACCAATATCATAGTACCCGCCGAAAATGACATAAAGTATAAACCGGCAGCAGCTATGCCCGAGCATATTGCAAGTAAGCCCGGCGAAGAGAACTTATGAGATATAGGCCCCGCAAAAAAGCGCAGCACAAACATAATGGCTGATGTATAAACCAGTACCCACCCGGCCTGGAAACCTATCTTGTTCATTTCGGGTGCCATCAGGTCGGTTATCCAGCTGTCGGTGCCTAACTCGGTTGTTGCCAGCGGGATCATGATCAGCAGTAAAATAATAAACAAGGGCTGGCCGAAGCTGCGGGTGTAGTATCCAAAACCGGCGGTTATCAATAACGTGATAATTACGTTTGCGCTGGTCGACCAGCCAAATACCGCGCCTAATTGAAATATAATTAAAGCTACAATAATCAATGCACCACCCGCGCCAACTTCCTGCAGCATTTCTTTGTAAGATACACCTGCCTGTACACGTTCGTTTACAGGAAACTTACGCGATATTGTCATTAAAGCGTAGGTAATGGTTGGTATCAGTATCAGGGCTATTTTATATTCCCAACGGGTATTAACACCTAAAAACAGGGCCATTATACCACCTAAAACCAAACCTCCTGCCCAGCCTGCATGTAAACGGCTTAGCCATTTTATTTTTTCCTTCGGGAACATGGTTGCTACCACAGGGTTGGCCACCGCCTCAACGGTTCCGTTACCTATGGCGCAGATAAATGAGCCGATATACAACATCCAATAGCCGCTGGCAAAAATGGTAAGTATGGCCGATGTGATATGGCAAATCACAGCGAAGATCATAGCTGTTTTATAGCCTATCTTATCAATAACCAAACTAAAAAGTACAATGCTTATCGCGAATGGCCAAAGGCCAACACCAGCAATCTCGCCTAACTGGGTTTGGGTGAGGTTAAAGTCATGGCCCCATTGCGGTAATATCAGCGCACGCAGTATAAACCCGAAAGCGGTAGTCACCAATGCTATAAAGCAGGCGTAAAACAGCTTCATGTCGGGTGTATTCTCTTTAATTGGAGTAGTCATAATAAATAGGTTTAATAAACACGCATGGCACTAATTTTTTCGAATTACACGAATTGCCTTATCGCAAAATCAATTCGTGTAATTCGCCCTAATTCGTGCGGATTAGTGGCTTTTTAATTTTTAACAACTTTCATTATCCCGTTCATGATGCGCCAATGGCCGGGGAACGAGCAGATAAACGGATAATCGCCCTCGGAAGCAGGCACCCTAAATTTTAGCTTGAAGGTTTTTTGCGGCTCAACCAGCGTAGTGGCAAATAATACCTCCGGCATTTTAGGGACGTAGTTTTGCTCTATGCCTTTTGGATCCTGAGCCAGTTTATCGGCAGCGGCACCGACTTTATCTAAACTTCCTTTTTGCAGGATGAGTAAGTTGTGCTGCATAAAATCTGGGTTGGAGAATTCTACCTCGACCATGCTACCCGCCTTTACCGTAAAAGTTTTGGTATCATACTTCATGGCATTTTGCACTACGCTTATTTTTACGCTTTGGTCAACTTTAGCTCGAGATATAGCGAACCTCTCCATCCTTTCCAGGTTTGCCGCTTTAGTTTCTTCGCCGAAGCCTTTTACATGCGTTGCCATGGCAATAGGTATAGCGCGGCTTATCCAGTAGTCGTTAGCATTTTGCGGAACTTTTTTTGCGGCTGATAAAACGTTACCCATCTCCTCGGATGACGGCATATCGGCCACAGCCAAAAAAGCGGCTAACCTTGTATTTAAGTTGATATCATTTAACAACCCGGCTTTTTGAATTGCCCCCATTGATCTTGAGGTTGGTGGTAGCACTTGCAATGCTGCTTTACGAACGCCGGCAGAGGGATGGATTAATGCTTCCTCAGCTACCGTTAACGCTTCGGCATTTGAACCGTCTAATAAGCCCAACCCTTTCAATGTCCATAACGCGTGTATAGCAGGGGCATTAATACCAATGGCATCAATACTTTTATTGCGAATAAGACCTAATAGCTGCGGCGCCAATTGTTTAAAGCCGCCCTCAACAATTAAGCGTTGCGCGGTTATGCGCCAAAACATATTGTCGCTTTGCAAGCCGGTTAATAGCTCTTCGGGATTGTTCTTATCCAGTTTGGTTATGGGCGATGGCTTGGCACCATCGTACACAATGCGATAGATGCGGCCATGCGTACGGTCGCGCAAAGGATTGATGTAAGCATTACCCTTGCCGTTCTGGAAGCCTTTAGGCGTAGGGTTGTGCTGGATAATAAAATTATACCAATCGCTTACCCAAAGTGCGCCATCCGGGCCAACTTCGGATTGTACCGGGCCCATCCATTCATCAGCACTGGCTAAAAAGTTCCAACCGTCCTGCTCTTTAAATCCCGAACCATCAGGCTGTAATATGGCACGGTGAATTACGCGCCCGGTTGGTTCGTTTACAAAGCCAATTTTGTTCCAATACTCTTCGGGGAAGTTACGTGCGGTATATAAATTGTGTCCTGCGGCAGCGGTAAAACCATTAAATACGTCAACCTGGCGCAGGTTTTTTGTCACCACATGCATGCCGTAATGGCCGTCAATTTTTTTAACCGACTCCATACCCGGCATAGCCAGTCTTTGCAAATAAGGCAACGGGATACCCAAATAATCGCTATGCGAATTATTAGCGGTAGAAATGAATACATCAAAATTCTCAGAGAACCCAAGCCCCCAGGTATTATTACTTGTCGACCCTAAATGCTCCATGTTTTTACCATCTGACGTGAAGCGATAAACAGCCTGGCTGAAATTAAATCTCTGGTCGCCAACTCTACCTTTAAAGCCGGAGTAGCCAACCGTTCCCCAGATCTTATTATCCAGGCCATATTTTAAGTTTGACGGGCCTGCATGGGTATCAAAAGTGCCCCAGCCGGTAATCAGTTTTTCTCTTATATCGGCCTTGTCATCGCCATCGGTGTCTTTTAAAAATAAAAAGTCGGGTGCCTGCGAGATGATGACCCCGCCGCGGGCAAATACTATGCTGGTAGGGATATTTAAATGATCGGCAAAAATGGTGAACTTATCAGCCTTGCCATCGCCATTGGTGTCTTCGCAAATCTTGATACGATCAAGCCCTTCGCCTTTATTTTCTCTTACCGTGTTTGGGTAATCAATAGTTTCCAGGATCCATAAACGCCCGCGTTCGTCCCAGGCCATAGCAATTGGTTTTTCAATGTCAGGCTCTGAAGCAAACAGTTGCATTTTAAAACCGACAGGTATTTGGGTTAATAACTGAGATTCGGTAGTTGATAGAGGCTCCTGTAGCTTTGGTGCAGGGTTACGGTTCTCATAGTTAGGGATCTCGGCAACTGTATAAGCAGGGTTTGGTTTAGGTAGTTTAGCCAATTCTTTATCGGCCTTTTTACCAACCGCCCATAACACGCCATTCTCCAAAAGTTTTAAAAAATCAGGCTGTTTCCACGTGCGTTCGTCATGGCCGTAAGCGGTGTAAAATACGCGGCCCTTGCCGTAGGTATTGGTCCAGGTGTAGGGTTCGTGGTGATCGCCTTCTACGCGCTCGGTTATTACGTGAATGTCTTTATTGATCTTGGTGTGTACGTAGGTTTCGTCCCAGGTTGTAAAGGCGTTTACACCTTTTAGTATTGGATTTTTCTTATCAACCACAACCATTTTAAAGGTGTCGGTTTTATGGGTGCTGAACTGGCCGCCTATAAGCTTAACAACTTCATCCGAATTGCGGAAACAAAAAGAAGCACAATGCACCGGGATAAATCCTTTACCACTTTTTACGTATTGCAGTAAGGCTTTAGCCTGCGATTGCGAAATGGTATCGTAATTGGCATAAACCATCAAGCCATCATATTTTGAAAGGGTGGCATCGTTCAGATCGTCAGGATTAGTGGTATAGGTGATATTAATGCCATCCTTAAAGAAAGCCTGCTGAACTATTTCAGCCAGTTTTCCCGATTCATGGTGGGCGGCGGTATGGCCAAGAAATAAAATTTCGAGGCGATGCGGCGGATCGCTTTTAATAAATGTGCCTTTAACGCTTACCAATGCAACCAGGCATATTATAGCCAGAGCGATATGTTTTTTCATGAAAATAACTTAAAGAGGTTTATACTTAATTGGTGAACCAGGTATAAAACAAATATGGCTATCAAATCCTTTTCTTTTTTGCCTAATTCTGACTGTATTTTGTCATTAATTATTTAGTTTTATATTTTTTGATGCCAATAATCAATTATGAAACCAGCCATCCATAAGTCGGCCATACCAGATTCACAGATTTTTATGATTAAAAACCTGGAGGATCAGTATTTCGACCCGGTTTGGCACTCGCATTCTGAATACCAGTTGTTTGTTCCGCTGGAAGGAACCGGTACGCGCTTTATTGGCGATAGCATTAAATCCTTCAACCCAAATGAATTGATATTGACCGGGTCAAACCTGCCGCACTTATGGCGTAGCGACGAAGCTTATTTTGAGAAAGGCAGTGCGTTAAAGATCAAGGGTATTGTTATTTATCTACAAGAGAGCTTGCTCGGAGAACACCTGATGGGTAAAGAGGAAATGGTACAATTGAAGAAGCTGTTTAAAAGATCATCGCGCGGGTTGGAGTTTTATGGGGATGTAAAACAAAAGGTTATTGTAATGATGAAAGAGTTGGTGCAGCTAACCGGCCTGGACGCGTTTATTCACCTGCTTAAGATTTTAAACCTATTGTCTTCTACTAAAGAGTATCATTATATATCGCATAACGAATACGTTGACCCGTTCAAAGAAAACGAAACCGATAGAATGAGCAGCGTTTATGAATATATATTAAAGAACTACCGAAAGAAGATACATTTGAATGAATTAGCGGATTTGCTTTACATGACCCCAACCTCATTTAGCCGATACTTTACTACCGTCAATAACAAAGGCTTCGCTAAATTTATAAGCGAACTTAGAGTTAAGCACGCCTGTAAGCTACTTACGGAAACAGATTTAAGTATAGCTACAATATCAGAACGGTCGGGTTTTAAAACACTGTCAAACTTTAACAAGCAGTTCAAAGACGAAATGAAAAAGAAACCTTCGGATTATAAAAAGGAGTTTTTGAATTTATAGTGGTAATACTCCTCAAGTATTACTTATCTGACACCTATAATTACGATTTAGTCACACTTAAAATCATCTATTGCTATAGTATCACTACATAATATGATTTATATCATGTTTTAAAACCTCTTCCATAAGCATTTTTGCGCGATGGAACTTACAATAAACGCGCAAACAAAGATAAGTCAGTTGCTGGAAGTTGACCGTGACCTGGTGATCAGTACCCTGGTCGGTTTGAATAAAAAGTTTTCAAAACTTAAAAACCCGCTACTACGCAATCTATTGGTGAAAAGGATAAGCATCGCTGATGCCTGCAAGATCTCTAAAACGGAGATCGCAGATTTTATGTGGAGCATGAAGCAGATTGGCTTCCGGGTTGCCGACGGTGCGCCCATGGAAAATATACTGGCAGAACTGACCGGATCATTCCGGGAGCCATTGGATTATCTCGAATTGGATGTCCGTCCGATATTGGCACAGGATAAAGACCCGCTGAAGGAAATATTAGCCAGTATCAAAAAACTCGAAGAACGCCAGGGCCTGAAACTTATCAATACGTTCGAGCCGCTGCCGCTGATCCATTTACTGGCTGACAAAGGGTTTTCCTCCCGGGTGGAACACCCGGAACCAAATTTGGTGATTACTTATTTCAGCTGGGCGGAACCGCTTGAAAACAGGAGGGTAATCATCCCGCCTATGGCTCCGGCCGCTGATAGTGACCAATTCGACCGGCTACTGAAAAGATTTGACAAAGATAGAATGATCTTCCTCGACGTTCGCCAGTTGGAAATGCCAAAACCGATGCTGGCCATCCTGGAACAAACGCCGAACCTGGTTGCAGGCAACGCCCTGTTTGTATATCATAAAAAGATCCCGGTATACCTGTTGCCGGAACTGGAAAAGCAGGGATTGACCTACGTATTCAAAACGATCGGCCCTGCCGATATCAATATGCTAATCTATAAAAAATGAGCGGAATCAAGCAGAATCCCGGGCTTTTCAGGATCGTGGTGACCCATTATGTGATTGCCGCGTTTTGTTTTTTGGTGCTGTCTGTGATGATGCTGTTATCCGTGAAAGCTTTTACCGGGCACTATTTTCATCCTCAGATTCTTGCCATCACGCATATGGCCGCGCTCGGCTGGGGAACGATGATCATTCTCGGCGCCTCTTACCAATTGATCCCGGTGGTGCTGGAAACAGACCTCTATAGCGAGAAACTGGCCTGGATCAGTTTCTCGCTCTTTTTGCCGGGACTTATTGCCCTGATCTATTCATTCTGGGTATTCGTGCCGGGCATACACATGCAATGCGGGGCTGTGCTGTTGCTTTTGGCAGTGGTCTTGTTTACTGTTAATGTATACCTGACCGCTAAAAAGAAAAAGCAGGAGACCATCCAGGAGGATTTTATCTTCAGCGCCTGTATCTCCCTTTGCCTGACCGTCGCTTTGGGCACGGCGCTGGTCTTTAATTTTACACTGCCTATATTTCCGCAGGATCATTTGCACTTTTTGAAACTGCACGCGCATATGGGACTGATCGGATGGTTCCTGCTGATGCTGATCGGCGTGAGCTCCAAACTCGTACCTATGTTCCTGGTTTCATCCTATCAAAACACCAGGCTGCTCACTTTCAGTTATTACCTGATCGTTGGCTCGCTGCTGTACTTCCTGGTCGATTCCTATCTTTTCGGGCTCAGTTTACGGACCTATCTGATATTTACGATCGGGGCCGCCGGAATAGCCTGCTATTTTGTCTTCATTATCAAATGCCTGCGGTCACGGTTACGCAAACATATCGATCTGCCGATGCTCAACAGCTTCCTGGCTTTTATCCTGTTGAAGATCGCAGCGCTGACCGTCCCGTTCATCATTTACTTCCACCTCAAAAACGATCCTGCTACCATTCGCTTTTCTATGGTTTATGGGGAATTCATGCTTATGGGATGGATCACCGCGTTAATATTGGGGCAAACTTTTAAAACACTGCCTTTTATTGTCTGGGTAAAACACTATGAGCACCTGACGGGCAGGTTCAAAACCCCGATGCCTGCCGACCTGTTTAAGGATAGTCTGCTAAAGGCGCAAACCGTTTTTTACCTGGTCTTTTGCCTGACCTTTATGCCGGGTTGTTACCTGCTGTTCATGCCGCTGATCTATATTGGGATCGCCGCGTTGATGGTGACCGCCTTGTTATACCTGTCAAACATCTTTATTGTACTTTTTCATAAAACAGTAACCCATGGCAAGCTTTGATATTACCGACCCGCTCTCCTTTTTAAAAGAGCAAATGATGGAAACGCTCCGGCTGGTGATAGACCCCGAGTTGCACATCAATATTATAGATCTTGGCCTGGTCTACGGCGTTGAAATAGACGAAACGGCAAAACTGGTTAAAGTTGAGATGACCTTATCCTCTTCCTATTGCCCTATGGGTGAAAGTATTGTTTCCGCGGTTAAAAACTGTATCGAAGGCCATTATGAAACCTATACGGCAGCCGTTGAACTCGTTTGGGAACCGGTATGGTCTTACGATAATATCTCCGATGAAGGCAAACGCTTACTGGGCCTGTGATGAAATGGTTTTCCGCCCCAAATTACCCCCGCTGGGCAATCGCTAATTTCATCGTACTGAGCATTTATGGCGTGGTGTTGCGTTATATGCAGCTTTACGATGTCCCCGGGCTTAATTACCAGTTCATCCTGCACGCCCACTCACACTTTGCATTTTCAGGCTGGATGTTCTTTTCCATCGCGATACTGATCGCCTCGCTGTGTAGTAATGGAAAAATTGGTTCCGGTTTCAAAACCATACTTTGGCTGACGCTTGTCAGCGCTTACGGCATGCTGGCCAGTTTTTCCTGGCAGGGTTATAAACTCGTTTCGATCTGTTTTTCGACTCTTTTCGTACTGGTTACCTTTGGTTTTGCCTGGATGGTATTTAAAAATGACCAGTTAAAGGAACGTGCTAATCCCACAGCCTATCAATTGATCCGCGGCAGTGTCGTATTTTTATGTTTGTCCGCGCTGGGGCCCTTCGCGTTAAGGCCACTGGCGGCATTGGGGCTGAAAAACACACCCTGGTATCAGGATGCGGTCTATTTTTACCTGCATTTTCAAATGAACGGGTTCATGCTGCTCGCAGCATTAGGTTTATTGGCCGCGTCGATTCGGCTACCCGCCTTGAAGGCAGATACGGCCTGCTGGCTGAAGCTTTTTATTTTCTCTACGCTGCCGCTCTGCTTTATATTTACCATATGGGCTAAACCCGGGCCCTGGCTATGTGCTTTCGCCTGCCTTGGTGCCGGCTTTAACCTGCTGAGCTGGCTGGCGCTGGCTATAAGCTTTGGCAGGTATTGGAACTGCCTGTTATTCGTGGAAAAAGCCGCGCTGCTGGCCTTAAGTATTAAAGTAGCTCTACAAGTCGCTATATGTATCCCGGTTATCGGCGACTGGGTTTTTGCCAGCCGCAACCTGGTTATAGGTTACATCCACCTGCTCACGCTTGGGGTCATCATGCCATTGCTGATCGGACAGCTGATGCGTAAAGGTTTTATCACAGCGGGACTAAAGACCAGCGCGTTGAACTATACCTATGTGGGGTTGACTCTGGTTTATCTGGGCTTGTTGTTCATCCAGCCGCTGCTCGCGCTTTTTTACGTGGCGGTTCCCTTTTATCAACCGCTGTTGTTCTGTCTGTGCCTGTTGTTCCTGTGCTTTGGTGCAGGACTGCTGATGGTCATAAAAACGAACTATCATGAGCGATTATGACCGGCATCATTTTTTGGCCGGCAAATAAAGAGACATTTATCTTTTATTAACTGAATGATAATATTGCAATGTTCTATAGCGCTCTTAGCATCAGTCCAATCATCATTTTAACACCAGTTATCGATATGTTAGTCAACGAAGAAAAAAGAAACTCAACCATTTACACGGCTGACGAAGCCTACCAGCAATCACTTGAATATTTCAAGGGGGATGAACTGGCGGCCAGGGTATGGGTAAATAAATATGCGCTGAAAGATTCCCTCGGCAATATTTTTGAAGCTACACCGGATGATATGCACCATCGTATCGCTAACGAAATCGCCCGGATAGAGCAATGCTATCCCGATCCACTATCGGCAGATGAAGTGTTTGAACTGATCCGGAACTTTAAATATATTATTCCGCAGGGTAGCCCTATGACTGGTATCGGTAATCCTTATCAGGTCGCTTCACTTTCCAATTGCTTTGTCATCGGGAACGATGGCGATGCCGATTCGTATGGTGGGATATTCAAGATAGACCAGGAACAGGTACAACTCATGAAAAGAAGGGGAGGTGTTGGCCACGACCTGTCGCATATCCGTCCGAAGGGCTCGCCGGTCAAAAATTCAGCACTAACTTCCACCGGTATCGTACCTTTTATGGAACGCTTTTCCAACTCCACCCGCGAGGTGGCCCAGGATGGGCGGCGTGGTGCGCTGATGCTTTCGGTAGCCATCAGGCATCCCGATGCGGAAGACTTTATAGACGCTAAAATGGAACAAGGTAAAGTAACCGGGGCCAATGTATCCGTACGGATCGACGATGCTTTCATGAAAGCAATGGAATCGGGTTCCACCTACCGGCAGCAATACCCGGTGGATAGTACTACGCCGACTTATGAAAAGCTAATCGACCCGGGGCACCTATGGCAAAAGATCATTTATAATGCCTGGCGCTCGGCAGAGCCCGGCGTGTTATTTTGGGATACGATCATCCGGGAATCATTACCTGATTGCTATGCCGACCTGGGCTATAAAACCGTTTCAACCAATCCCTGTGGCGAGATCCCCTTGTGTCCCTACGATTCCTGCCGATTGCTGGCTGTTAACCTCTTTAGTTATGTAGATAACCCGTTTACCGCTGAAGCGGCATTTAACTGGGAACTGTTTAAAAAACACATTCATGTGGCCCAGCGCATTATGGATGATATCATTGACCTGGAACTGGAAAAGATCGACGCGATCCTCGAAAAGATCGACGCGGACCCGGAAGACGCAGAATTGAAGCGCACAGAAACGAATTTGTGGCAGAATATCCGGAACAAAGCCAAAGAAGGCAGAAGAACGGGTATAGGTATTACAGCCGAAGGTGATATGCTGGCGGCCCTGGGTTTGCGCTACGGCAGCGACGAGGGCACGACTTTCGCTGTGCAGGTGCACCGCACCCTGGCATTAGCGGCTTACCGGGCCTCGGTTAATGCTGCCAAAGAAAGAGGGGCCTTCACCCTGTTTGATGCAGAAAGGGAGCAGCATAACCCGTTCATGCTGAGACTGGCTGAAGCTGACCCGCAGTTATTTTACGAAATGCAGGAACACGGCAGGCGTAATATGGCTTTGCTTACCATAGCACCCACAGGAACTACCAGCCTGATGTCGCAAACCAGCTCGGGGATAGAACCTGTATTTATGCCGGTTTATAAACGCCGGCGGAAAGTGAACCCCGGTGATAAGGATGCACGTGTGGATTTTGTGGATGATCTGGGCGATTCCTGGGAAGAATATGTAGTTTTCCACCACCGGTTTAAGCAATGGATGACCGTAAACGGCCGTGATCTTGATAAGAATTACTCGCAGCAGGAGCTGGATGAATTGGTGGCTTTGTCGCCTTATTATAAAGCTACTGCCAACGATGTTGATTACCTGAAGAAAGTAGAGATGCAGGGGCAGATCCAGCAATGGGTCGATCACTCGATCAGTGTTACCATTAATATGCCTGCGGATGTCACTGAGGAGGTGGTAGGGCAACTTTATATGGCCGCCTGGAAAGCCGGTTGTAAAGGCGTCACCGTATATCGTGACGGTTCACGTTCGGGTGTGCTGATCGCCAATACAAAAGATAAAACAGAAGCTGATGCTGGGGTAGAACCGGTATTTCCGGTCGATAGGCCACCGGTGCTCAATGCGGAGATCGTTCGCTTCCAAAACAACAAGGACAAATGGATCGCGTTCATCGGGCTGGTTGACGGTAAACCCTACGAAATATTTACTGGCCTGGCCGATGATGAGGATGGGATCCTGATCCCGCGGTGGGTCAATGACGGCCTGATCATCAAAAATAAAGAAGGCGATGGCATTTCCCGTTATGATTTTCAGTACCAGAACCGCTACGGCCACAAAACAACAATTGAGGGGCTTTCCTACAAGTTCAACCCGGAATACTGGAACTATGCCAAGCTAATATCCGGTACGCTGCGCCATGGTATGCCTATCGAAAAGGTGGTCGACCTGGTCGGTAGCCTGCAACTGGACGAAGCTATAAACACCTGGAAGAACGGCGTCGCCCGGGCATTGAAAAAATATATCCCGGACGGAACAGAAGTTAGAAAACAGCTTTGCCAGAACTGTAACTCGACTAACCTACAATACCAGGAGGGCTGCCTGAACTGCAAGGACTGCGGGTCCTCTAAATGCGGGTGAGCCAACCATGATACATCCTTAACGCCGCCCTTAACAGGCGGCTTTTTTATGCCTTTTTTCCGGGTTTCTGCGGATTAATGACGAGCATCACTTTTTTATTCGATAATAAAAGATACGTTTGTCTTTTATTATTTAAACATCAAAAAAATGGAAGTATTAGACATCCTTGACGTCACGGTGATCGAACCACGATTCAAACATCCGACGATCTTCGACAAGTTCGATTCGCTGCTTGGTGGCGAAGCCTTTATTATTCACAATGATCATGATCCCAAGCCTTTGTATTACCAGCTTCTGGCTGAAAGAGGACAGGTTTTTAACTGGGACTACCTGGAAAGTGGCCCGGAAATTTGGCAGGTGAAGATCGCCAAAAAGACCGAAACGGAAAACACGGAAACGATCGGTCAGATCGTGGCCGGCGATTATCGCAAAGCGCAAGTGTTTAAAAACCTGGGGATTGATTTTTGCTGCGGCGGTAAGAAAACGATCGCCGAGGTCTGCGAAAAAAAAGGTATCGACCCGCAGGAAGTAGAACGCCAGCTGGCAGCGGTTCAAGGTGAAGCCGCGACCAACAGCGAGAACGACTTTCAGAACTGGGACCTGGGTTTCCTGAGCGACTATATCGTCAACACCCATCACCGTTATGTGCGGGAGAATACCCAGTTTATCCTGGAGATGGCTCAGAAAGTTGCCAGGGTCCACGGCGACCGGCACCCCGAACTCATCCAGGTCGCTAACCTGTTTTCGCGGATTGGGAATGACCTGACCCTCCATATGGTGAAGGAAGAAAAAATATTGTTTCCTTTTATCAAAGAACTGGCACAGGTTTACAATTCCGGAGGCATGCTGCCCTCCGCCAATTTCGGTAAGATCTCCGTGCCGATACAGGTAATGGATTCGGAGCATGAGCAGGTAGGTGGCGATTTTGAAACGATCAGCAAGATCACTTCAAATTATCAGTTGCCTGAGGATGCCTGTAGTTCTTATACCATCCTGTTCAAAAAGCTGGAAGAATATGAAAATGACCTGCACCGTCATGTACACCTGGAAAGTAATATCCTGTTCCCTAAAGCTATTCAGCTGGAAAAGGAATTATCTTAGAGGATAAATATATATTTTAGGTTTGTAAAATCAACTGCAGGAAAAATGATACTATCCAAATCGTGTGAATACGCTATCCGGGCCACCGTCTATATCGCTGTAAAAAGTGGGAAGAATGAAAAAGTTGGCATTATCGAAGTAGCAGAAGCGATTGGTTCGCCCATGCATTTTACCGGCAAGATCCTTCAAACCCTGGTTCGCAAAAAGATCCTTTCTTCTGCCAAAGGGCCGACCGGCGGCTTTTATCTTGAAAACGGACACTTGCTCTTCCTGATCGACATTGTCAGGGCGATCGATGGCAATGGCCTGTTCTCTGCCTGTGTTCTTGGGCTGGAGCGCTGCTCGGAAACGCAGCCCTGCCCAATGCATGAGCAGGTTAAACCCATCAGGGAGATGCTGCTGAACGAATTCAGTAAAAAACCCGTAACCGAACTGGTATCAGGATTCGGTGCGAACGGGTATTTTTTAAAATAAAAAATTTGCCTTAATAAAAGACATTTTCATCTTTTATTATAAATGTAATGTAAACTATATATAGTGGAAATGAAACTTAATAGGGTTTGACTTGTCCTTAATGAAATAATATGATTTAAATCATATTTAAAGCCAAGAGCGGTCATTTCTCAGCTCATCACTTCCTTCTATTTTTATTCTACTTAAAAAAAACAAAAAATGAAGAATTTAAAGACCTTCCTTCTGACGCTGCTTGTAGCAGGTATGAGCTTTTTATATGCGTGTGGTCCGTCAAATGGCGACTCCGCAACAGAAAGCACTTCGGCAACGACGCCTGAGGTAACCGCAGACATCGACCCGACGGCGAAAAGTGACAGTAAAGGTGTCGGCAGGTTTACTGATGTAAAGCTGGTTGCTATCGATCCCACAATGGCAGCTAAAGGCATGGCCGTTTTCAATGCGAAATGCGGAGCCTGTCATAAAATGACCGACCAGAAGATCGTAGGCCCCGGCCTGCTGGGCGTTACCAAAAGGCGCACGCCAGAATGGATCATGAACCAGATCACCAACCCGGTGGAAATGGAAGCGAAAGATCCGGTTGGCAAGGCATTGCTTGAAAAGCATCTCACCCAGATGACTTTCCAGAATGTAACGGATGACGAAACCCGCCAGATCCTGGAATACTTTAGACAAGTTGATAGTAAATAACATTTAAACCCTTACAGATTATGAAATTCTCACCCTATAAACTATTGGTACCTGTGCTGGCTTTATTGGCTGGCAGCACCATTTACGGCTGCAAGCCGGGGAAAGCAGGCTCGTCAGTTGATGCCGACGCTGCACAAAAGGTCTATGTCGCCCCAGGTAAATATGATGAAGTATACGCTTTTTTATCAGGGGGCTTCAGCGGGCAGGTAGCCGCATACGGTATCCCTTCGGGCCGTTTGCTAAAAGTAATTCCGGTTTTTTCACAAAACCCTGAAAACGGTTATGGTTATTCGGAAGAAACCAAACCCATGTTAAATACCTCGCACGGTTTCGTTCCCTGGGACGACTCCCATCATCCGGAGCTGTCTAAAACAAACGGCGAAGATGATGGCCGTTGGTTATTCATTAACGGGAACAATACCCCACGTATAGCAAGGATTAGCCTGGCTACTTTTAAAACGGTAGAAATACTCGAATTACCAAATATCGGCGGTAATCACGCTTCTCCGTTTTGTACAGAAAACACTGAGTATGTGGTGGGTAACACCCGTTTTAGCGAGCCGCTTGATAACAGTAACGGCGATGTGCCCATTGACAGCTACAAGAAAAATTTCAAAGGGGCTGTATCTTTTGTTAAGGTTGATAAGGACAACGGAGCCATGAAGCTTGCATTCCAACTGATTGTACCTCCGTTTAACTATGATCTGGCACATGCAGGTAAAGGCCCGTCACATGATTGGATCTTCTTTACTTGTTATAATACAGAACAAGCAAATACCCTATTAGAAGTAAATGCAAGTCAGCGGGACAAAGATTTTATAATGGCCGTAAACTGGAAAAAAGCAGAAGAACTTATTAAAGCAGGTAAGGGCACAAAAATAACTGCCAAATATGCCCATAATGTCTACAACGAAAATACGCATAGCGCTACTTCCACTATAGAAACGGCAACCCAAACGCTGGATGTTACCAAATTTCCCGGCTTGGTTTATTATATGCCCTGCCCGAAATCTCCGCATGGTGTGGATGTGAGCCCCGATGGTTTAAGCATTGTTGCCAGCGGTAAGCTTGCGGCGATTATTCCGGTTTTCTCCTACCAAAAAATGTTGGACGCAATTGATAAGAAACAATTTGATGGTATGATTGCCGGCAACATACCGGTATTAAAATATGAAGCAGTTCTTCGTGGCGAGGTTAAAAAACCAGGCTTGGGTCCATTACATACCGAGTTTGATGATAAAGGCTTTGCCTATACCACTATGTTCGTTTCTTCAGAGGTTGTCAAATGGAAAGTGGATAACCTGGAAATTATTGACCGGATACCTTCTTATTATTCACCGGGCCACTTATCTGTCGTTGGCGGGGATTCAAAAAAACCATTTGGAAAATACCTGCTTTCATTAAACAAGATCACCAAGGATAGGTACCTGGCAACAGGACCAGAATTGGCACAGGCCTGTCAGCTGATAGATATTACGGGAAACAAAATGAAACTATTGCTCGATTTCCCGACCATCGGCGAACCGCACTACGCACAGATGATACTGGCTGACAAGGTGTCTAAAAATCAAATAAAGTTCTTTAAACTGGAAGAAAACAAAAATCCTTATGCTACAAAATCTGAAAAAGACACCAAGGTAGTAAGAAAGGGCAACCGTGTTGATGTTTATATGACGGCTATACGTTCGCATCTTGCTCCTGATAATATTGAAGGCATCAAAATTGGCGATGAGGTGTATGTACATATAACCAACCTGGAGCAGGATTGGGACGTGCCGCACGGTTTTGCGATCAAAGGCGCAAATAATGCAGAGCTATTGATAATGCCCGGTGAAACCTCCACCCTAAAATGGAATCCCGGATTGGTTGGCATTGTCCCCTTTTATTGTACTGACTTTTGTTCAGCGCTTCATCAGGAGATGCAGGGCTATTTCAGGGTATCACCTGCGGGTTCCAATGTGCCCATCAAATTTTCTATCGGTGAGAACCCGGTAACACAATAATTATGACTTCAGCGTATAGTGCCTGGCAGTTCTATACGCTGAAGTTAATTCCTCAATCATGAAAACGCACACAAGAGTATTGATCGCCGTCAGCTGTATACTGATGTTGAGCGCTTATTTTCTTCCCTTATGGCATATTTTATTAGACGCCCCCCAATATCCGGAAGGTCTTGAAATGAAAATTTGGCTGAACGGACTATCGGGAAGTATCGCCCAGATCAACGGCCTGAACCATTACATCGGGATGAAATTTATTTCGGTGGACGATTTCAAAGAATTTAAGATCCTCCCATATGTTTTTGGCGCACTGACGCTGATCGGTATTACCGCAGGCATCACCAAAAAAAGAGGGCTTTTATGGACATGGTTCATTGGTTTGTGCCTGTTCGCCATCGTTGGCTTCGGTGATTTTTATATGTGGGAATATAGCTACGGTCACAATTTAAATCCTCATGCTGCTATCAAAGTAGAGGGGATGAACTATCAGCCGCCGCTTTTTGGCTACAAGCAATTGCTCAATTTTACGGCCGGCTCATTACCCGACACCGGCGGCATACTGGTCGGAATTGGCGGGATCCTGGTCGCCGCGGCGCTTTTTTACAAACCGCGTTTAACGCCAAACAAGATCAAATGAGAAGACTGACTGCTGTTATTGTTTTGCTGGGCTGCCTGCTGACCGCCTGCAGCCACGCCCCCGAGCCGGTACGCTATGGAAAAGATGCCTGTGCACATTGCAAGATGACGATCATGGACAAGCGCTTTGCGGCCGAATTGGTCACTGCTAAGGGTAAGATATTCAAATTTGACGCTGCAGAGTGTATGGCCGCTTATCTGGAAGAAAACCCTGCCGTGGCTGCCGACATGAAAAGCAATTTCCTGGTTAGTGATTTTAACCAGCCCGGCCAATTCTGCGATGCGCGAAAAGCCTGGTTTTTACGTGACAGCTCCCTTTCGTCCCCGATGGGGGGTAATCTGGCAGCGTTTATTACGCAGTCAGCGGCGAAACGTGCGCAGCATGACCCTACCGCAAAGGTCTGCGACTGGATGACGCTGTTAAAAGAAGGCGATAAATGAGAACACTGCCTGCGAAAATATTGCTGCTTTTATTAATGCCGCTTCTTTCGACAGCCCGTACCATTGTGGTGTCACCCGGGTCTCGTATCACGTCGTTACGACAGGCGGTGACGCTCGCGCGAAACGGTGATACCATATTGGTCAAAAAAGGTGTCTATATTTCACTAAATACCCTGATCGACAAGGCGCTGACCATCCTCGGACAGGATCACCCGGTCCTGGACGCCCGTTTCCGCGAAGAAGTATTGACCATTACCGCCAGTCATGTGAAACTGGATGGCTTCACACTGAGGAACACCAAGACCGGCTCCATGCGGGATTTTGCAGCGATCCGGGTCAGCAATGTGGATTTTGTGACCATCAGCAATAATATCCTGTTGAATAATTTCTTCGGTATCTACCTGTCCAATTGCCGGCACATACAGGTATTAGATAACAGTATAACCGGCTCTAATAATACCGAGAACTCGGGAAACGGCATCCATTTATGGAAATGTAAGGAGGTACTGATCCGCGGGAATTATGTAACCCGTCACCGCGACGGCATCTACTTTGAATTTGCCAGGCAATGCCTGATCGAGAATAATCTCAGCGAAAAAAATATCCGTTACGGACTGCATTTTATGTTCTCGGACGACGATACCTATCGCCACAATACCTTTAAAAATAACGGCTCTGGTGTATCCGTCATGTACACCCGGCGCATCAAGATGCTGGATAATACCTTTATCGAGAACTGGGGAAGTACGATCTACGGCGTTCTCTTGAAAGAAATTACGGACGCGCGGATCGAAGGAAACCATTTTATCCGGAACACCACCGGGATCTATATGGAAAACTCCGACCGTATCATCGTCACTCACAATAATTTTATTTCCAACGGCTGGGCCATGCGGGTACTGGCCAGCTGTAATAAAAACCATTTTACACAAAATAACTACATGGGGAACTCTTTTGATGTGACCACTAACGGTACATTGAAGGAGATCTACTTCAGTGATAACTACTGGGATAAATACGAAGGCTATGACCTGAATAAGAACGGCACCGGCGATATACCTTACCGGCCCATCAGCCTTTACGCGCAGATCATCGAACAGAATCCGCAAAGCGTGATGCTGATGCGAAGCTTCATCGTCAACCTGATCGATAAGGTAGAACGCGCCATTCCTTCCATAACTCCCGAATCTGTTAAAGACGAAAAACCAAGAATGAAACCATGGAAAAGATAATCGCGGTAGAGGGACTCAAAAAGTCATTTGGCCGGTTAGACGTGCTCAAAAATGTGAGCTGCGATTTTGCCGGCGGCGGAGTGGTGTCCATCCTCGGGCCAAACGCCTCGGGGAAAACAACCCTGATCAAATCGATCCTCGGCATGGTGATACCCGACAGCGGCAGCATCCTGTTCAAAGGCAAAGCCATACGCCATACTTTTGACTATAAAAGGCATATCGGCTATATGCCGCAGATAGGGCATTACCCCGATAATATGAAGATCGGCCAGCTTTTTCAAATGGTCATGGATATCCGGCAGCAGGACGCGGTGGATACTGACTTGCTGAAAGCTTACCAGCTGGAAGCCATGTACCAAAAAACTATGCGTACCTTATCGGGCGGTACGCTGCAGAAAGTGAGCGCCGCTTTGGCGTTCATGTTTGATCCCGCTGTACTGATCCTGGACGAACCTTCCGCGGGCCTTGACCCGCTTGCAGCCGAAGCGCTGAAAGAGAAGATATTGGAAGAAAGGTCAAAAGGTAAACTGGTGCTAATCACATCGCATATCCTGAGTGAAGCCGATGAGATATCTGATCAGATCCTGTATCTTTTTGAAGGACAGATCAAATTTTTTAAGACCCTGGCCGACCTCAAGCTGGAAACCGGCGAACAAAAGCTGAGCAAAGCCCTGACCAAAATTTTAAGTACACCATCATGTTAAAGATCGCTAAATATATCATCCTTGATATTATACGCAGCAAAGTGCTGCTGGCTTACACGCTGCTGTTACTGGCGATCAGCCTGAGTATCTTTCTGTCCGACGCAGACGTCACCAAAGGGCTGGTGAGTATCACGACAGTAATCCTGATCATCGTTCCGCTGGTGAGTGTCGTTTATGCGACCACCTATTATTTTAATGCGGCGGAGTTTACTGAATTGCTGGTTTCGCAGCCTATCAGCCGGCGCAATATTCTGCTGGGACAATATATCGGAATCAGCAGCTCAATTTTGCTGGCGTTTATGATCGGCGTCTGCCTGCCGGTCGCCCTGTTCGCGTTTTCGGTAACGGGCATCACGCTCATGATATCCGGCTGCCTGCTCACTTTGAGTTTTGTCTCGCTGGCCTTTCTGACCTCGGTGATCACCCGCGACAAGGCGAAAGGGATCGGGCTGGCCCTGATGCTTTGGTTCTACTTTTCGATCATTTTCGACGGGCTGGTACTGCTGTTCCTGTATACCTTCGCAGATTACCCTTTGGAAAAAGTGATGATCGCGCTGACGGCGCTGAACCCGATAGACCTTGCCCGTATATTGATCCTGCTGCAGCTGGATATTTCAGCCCTTATGGGTTATACCGGCGCGCTTTACCAGGAGTTTTTCGGCAGCGGTGAAGGTATTGTGTTTTCCCTGATGATGCAGTTGGTCTGGATCGCCGTTCCCCTGTTTTTTGCACTCAAAATATTTAAAAAGAAAGACCTGTAATGAAAAAAGTGATCATGATACTGTTATTTGCAGCGGCCCTGGCCGCTGCCCCGGAAATGGCCCTGTGCCAGGAACAACCCGCAGCTGAAAAACTGGTACTGAATAATGGCGCCAGGTGGAAGGCCGACCAGGCAACTATTATGAATGTAGGCCGCCTGAAAAACATCGTTAAACGCGCAAATGGGAAAACAGCACGGTCATTGAAAGATCACCTGGCGACCGCAAAAGCGCTGCAGGAAGGAGTCGCCCGGATGATCAAAGAATGCCGGCTGAAAGGACCGGATCACCTGGCCCTGCATCATTGGTTGGAGCCATTGATGACGAAGATCAACCAGTTGGGGACTGCAGCCGGGGCAGCGACAGCAGAAAGATCATTCAACGGGATCAGGGCTCAACTTGACCTTTTCGACCGATATTTTCAGTAAAATTGTTTCAGCAGAGACAATTAATAATTATTTCCATCTTCGTACTGTCTGCCTGCGTTGCCGCCGGAAAGTAAATCGACTTTATCTGCTTTAAAGCGGCCGTTACGGCCTTTTAGGCAGGATCATGACGGGTACGGTGAGGTGATAGGTAACTTCTTTATTTTGGCCCCTTTTGAAGAATGCGGCCATCTGATCCCTCGGTTGTTGCATGACCGCCAACAGATCCGTCTGTTTATTGGCCTTTAACCAATCCCAGTTCTTTTGACTAACTACATCCGGTATACTGCGGAAATAAACCCCGCCGCAATTCAGTTTCCGGTAAAGGTCGCCACTGAGCTCTTCTTCTGCCCGACGTACGGCGAGATCCGAAGGGTCACTATTGAGATGCGCGACCATCAGCTCGGCAGCAAAACTCTCCAGCAAACAGCCCAACTCCCCGATAGCGTTGATATCCTCTTCATGTAGTTGTGAGGCATAAGCGATCTTTTCAAAGTTGCGCAACGGCGCGGTATCCGGAACGGCGAGTACCGGCACGGTCGCCCAGTCAATGATTCGGTTACAGTTATCACTCGTCAGGTAAGTCGCCAGGTCGATGCCGTTACCGGGTGACGTTACGATCAGGCATATTTCCTCGTTGCGCATAATTTCCGTCATCACATCCACGATCTCGGAACTGTTATAACTCGCGCGGATCTCCGGCCGGTAAGAATCTACAAAGGAACGTTCCGTCAATTCCAATGATATCCGGCGGGCATGTTCGGCCAGGAGGGACCCTTCATCTGCCGGCTCCTGTTCACCGGCAATGGCCGGTTGCTTGACTACGGTCGCCGGGCAGACATGAAACAACTGCACCCTTGCTTTTATTTTTTTTGCTATATGAAGGGCATAATGCGTAGCGTGTTCAGCGCTCTTGGAAAGGTCGGTCAGTACGGCAATTGTCTTCATCGGGTCTGTTTTAAGCTCTTCTTTATTTAACGTTTTTAACTGATCCTAAAACTCAGCAATTCGCCCCGCCTAAAAAGTGATCTTCGTCATAATTGCAGATGATCTTCCTGTGCAAAAGATCGGATCTGGCCTGTTTTACGGAACGGTCAGTAGGATAGGTGACGGCGCGCATTTTTCCTGTCCTTTCAATACGGCACTTTTGCGGAACGGACGACGCAAACAGATCGTTACAGATACGACATATGATCATATACAAACAATTCACCTTCGACGCAGCACATTTTCTACCCAAAGTACCTGAGGGGCATAAATGCCGGGCGCTGCACGGCCATACCTATCACCTTACCGTTTTTATTTCGGGCGCGGTTTTACAGGAACCGGGTTGGGTGATGGATTTCAGCGAGATAAAAGCAGTTTGCAAGCCGGTAATAGATCTTCTTGATCATGCTTTGCTGAATGAGATTGCCGGCTTAGAGAACCCGACGGCCGAAAATGTAGCACGCTGGCTGTGGCAGCAGTTCGCCGCCGGTCTGCCTGGATTGCAAAAGATCGAATTAAAGGAAACCCCGACCTCGGGCGTGGTTTATGAAGGTGATTGAAATATGGTGCCGGTTAGGCGCCTGCCTTGATAAAATAATAGTGCGATTTTACAGACGGATCTGAATTACAGATGCTTGCAAAAAAAAAGTGCTCCCGACGAGATTCGAACTCATATCGATTGTGTCGGAAACCTAATTCTATTCATTGAATTATTATTTATCGAATGTTCTGAGGCCTGTAATTTATTTTTTTGTTAAATTGGACAGACCTTAACATCAACACTTTGAAAAATATTTTATCCAGTATTTTGCTACCAATTGTATTGGTAGTTTCATTGCACTCTTGCAAATCAAAAACTAATTCAAAACCAATAGACTCAATTGTAAGAGATACAACGAGTAAAACAGATATTAAGGGCAACCCAATTGATTATGATCATACTAAGGTTATTAAAAATGTTTACGTCATAAACAGAAAAGGTATTGGTGCAATGCAACAACCTGATGTTACATCCCCCCAATTATTAAAGTATCAATATGGAGATAGGCTTGATGTAATAGAAGAAAAAAACGGTTGGCTTGGTATAAGGGATAGAGTAACCAGAAATTATAAAAAAAATGGTAGTGATTGGGAAAGTTCAGGTTGGGAAAAGGTGTACATTAAAGCAGATGCCACGGGTGATATATCTGCCATTAAATTACTTCCCGAAGATTTAAATGTTATTGCTACATATAAAAAGGGTGAAGAACAATTGAGCAGGTTAACCCAATTTTTAGATATAAGTTTAATAGATGAAGCAGATTTCACTTCTAAAAAATTAACTGCGATTGATTATATAGTTGCAGACACTACGGTTATAACAAAAAAGAACGGAATAATAGAGTTGCCGTGCGGCGATAAAATCAAACGCTATATTGATAAACCTGATGCTGAGGAACAGCGACAGGAATTTAATTATATAGGTAATATCCCTTTTTTAAATAAATACATATTGTCCGGGTCGTATTGGGAGAGCGCTGATTATAAACTCATAGACAAAACCACAGGAAAGGAAGAAGTATCCTTAGACGATTACCCTTATATATCGGCAGACAAGAGATTTTTGATAAGTATTAGTGCTAACGGCTATGATCAAACAGGCGATTTGATTTTATACGCTATCACCTCGACAAAGCTTAAATTAATTATTAGTGTAAGCTTTAAAAATTGGATGCCTGCTGGTGATGAAAAATCCTTTTGGGCAAATGACGGATGTTTTTATTTAACCGTGTCTCATTCAAAAGCAATTGAGGCAGAAGGCGAAAAGGAAGGAAATAAAAAATATCAATACCTTAAAATCAAGATATTATAAAAAGCAGCCAATTGACTGCTTTTTATAATGTGCTCCCGACGAGATTCGAACTCATATCGATGGTACCGGAAACCATAATTCTATCCATTGAACTACGGGAGCATTAACTGGGGCAAATATATAAAATTGATTTTACCGCTTTTCTATTTGCTTTAGTAATATTTGCGGCACGGATTTTATTTTAAATAATATTAAAATGTTTTCCATTCTAAGTCGTCTACCCTTATATAATGAAGAAAAGAGTTCTCTATACAATACTACTTTGGCTGTTTGCCGATGTTTATTTCTACACCGCGGTTAAAACGTTAACCGCAAATCCCGCCTGGCACTGGGCCTATTGGTCGGCTGATATTTTGATTTTGGCAGGTGTTGTTTTCGCCATATTTGGACGCAAAAGAGGTAGCGCACACCGCACCATGTCCTGGATGATGTCGTTGTTGTTGTTATCCGCAGTTCCTAAGATCTTAGGTATGCCCGTTTTATTGATTGAGGATGTGGTAAGGATGTTTCAAGGGTTCCCGCCGCGGAGTATGTGGGTGAGCGAATTGGCAGTAGTGATTGCGGTCGCCCCATTCCTGGCGCTATTGTTTGGCTTAACCAAGGGCAGGCACCATTATACCATCCACAAGGAAACTTTATACTTCCCGGATCTGCCCGAGGCTTTTGACGGGTTTACCCTAACCCAACTGTCAGACATTCACGCCGGCAGCTTTAGCGACGCCAAAGGGGTTAATAAAGGCATAGACCTGGTGAACGCACAACATAGCGATGTAATCCTGTTTACCGGCGACCTGGTAAACAACAAGGCGACAGAGATGGACCCATGGATCTCATCGTTTGCCCGTTTACAAGCGCCTCAAGGCAAGTATTCGGTATTAGGCAACCACGATTATGGCGACTATATGCAATGGCCCAGCGAAGCAGCTAAAGCAGCTAATTTAGTCGATTTAAAAGGCGTACATAAAAAGATTGGCTTCCGCCTGTTACTGGATGAGGCAATAAAGATTGAAAAGGATGGCCAAAGCATCACACTGATAGGCGTTGAGAATTGGGGCAAAGGCGGTTTTCACAAATACGGCGATCTGGATAAATCCATATTGGACGTAGATGACAGCCAGGTAAAGATCCTGATGTCGCATGATCCATCGCATTGGGAGGCTAAAACGTTGAACCATCTAAAACATATCCACCTTACACTGGCTGGTCATACCCACGGCGCACAGTTTGGTATTGAGCTATTCAATTTTAAATGGAGCCCGATAAAATACGTTTACAAACAATGGGCGGGCCTGTATAAACAAAAAGACAGGTACTTGTACGTAAACCGTGGTTTTGGTTTCCTGGGGCTAAAAGGCAGGGTAGGCATCTGGCCGGAGATTACGGTGATAACTTTGAAGAGGGGATAGCCCCCTCCGCCTCCTAAAGGGGGAACCTTTTGAAGTATCAGATTGTAACCAGTTATAAACAAAAAGCGCCTTGTGTTAATTAAGGCGCTTTTTGTTTATGCTAATTAAACTCCCCCTTTAGGGGGCTGGGGGGCTAAACGTTAAACCTAAAGTGCATTACATCACCATCTTCAACTATATAAGTTTTGCCTTCGATGCCTAACTTACCGGCTTCTTTAATGGCTGCTTCAGATCCGTTATATTTCACAAATTCGTCATACTTAATAACCTCCGCGCGGATAAAACCTTTCTCGAAATCGGTATGGATAACACCTGCGGCCTGTGGTGCTGTAAAGCCCTGTGTGATGGTCCAGGCGCGTACTTCTTGCACACCGGCAGTAAAGTAGGTAGCCAGGTTAAGTAGTTTGTAAGCAGCTTTAATTAACTTGTTAACGCCCGATTCGGTCAATCCAAGATCGTTCAAAAACATCTCGCGTTCTTCGAATGATTCCAGTTCGGCAATTTCGGCTTCAATCTGTGCCGATATAACTAAAACACCAGCGTTCTCGTCCTTAACGGCTTCACGCACTTTATCAACGTAGGCGTTGCCTGTATTAACAGAACCCTCGTCCACATTACAAACATACAGTACCGGTTTGGCGGTTAGTAACCACAGGTCGGCAATGTATTCTTTATCTTCTTCGGCAACGGGCGCGGTACGTGCAGATTTACCCTGCAACAAATGTTCCCTGTAAACAGTCAGTACATCAAAAGTTTTTTTAGCCTCTTTGTCGCCGCCGGTTTTAGCCATTTTTTCAACCTTCTGGATCTTTTTCTCTATGCTGTCAAGATCCTTTAGCTGAAGCTCGGTATCAATAATTTCCTTATCGCGGATAGGATCAACGCTGCCATCAACGTGGATAACATTATCGTTATCAAAGCAACGCAATACATGTAATATAGCATTGGTTGCGCGGATATTACCCAGGAACTGGTTACCCAGGCCTTCGCCTTTGCTGGCGCCTTTTACCAGGCCGGCTATATCCACTATCTCAATTGTATTAGGGACGATAGCTTTTGGTTGCACTATTTCAGTAAGTTTCACCAGGCGCTCATCAGGCACCGTTATTACGCCCACATTTGGCTCGATAGTGCAAAACGGAAAGTTAGCCGCCTGCGCCTTAGCATTTGATAAGCAATTAAAAAGAGTTGATTTACCTACGTTTGGTAAACCTACTATACCACATTGTAAAGCCATTTATTAGTTATTAAGTTGATTATGTGAGTGGTTGGTTAAGTTAAATCCTGATAAGTATGAATGAACTTAATCAACTATTCAACCCAATAAACCACTCTCTAAAAAACGCAAAGATAACAGAAAATACTGCCTTATAATTTGAAAAAATAAACGACTTTTGCACCAGTTAATCAGAAACGGCAAACCAATGTAAAAACAGGCGACTCTATGGAAGAAATGGTTGAACAAATAGAATTGTTGCTTGAACAAGAAGACGCGCAGCAACTACAGGATTACCTTAACAACCTTAATATATCAGACGTTGAAGAGCTGATAGATGAACTTCCGCAGTATGGCCCCCGTTTTATTGAGACACTATCACTTAATCGCGCGGTAAACGTATTCCGCATACTTGATTTCCCTACGCAGGAGCGGATCATCAAAAAACTTTCGGGGAATAAAATTGCAGAGATCATCAATGAGCTGCCGCCCGATGACCGGACTGCTTTCTTTGCCGAATTGCATGGCGATGCTGTTAAAGCCCTGATTTTACACTTGTCAGCAGCCGATAGGAAGGAGGCATTATCCCTTTTAGGTTATAAGGAAGACAGCGTTGGCCGTTTAATGACGCCGGATTATATCGCCGTTAAAAAAAGCTGGGACGTTAACCGTGTGCTGGCCCATATCCGCCAGTTTGGTAAAAACTCTGAAACTATTGATGTTATTTATGTGCTGGGCGATAAAGGTGTTTTGCTGGACGATATCCGGATCCGCGAGATCTTATTGGTTGATCCTGACACTAAGATAAGCCAGTTAATGGATGGCAGGCTGATAGCTCTAAAAGCTACTGACCCGCAGGAAGAAGCCATTAACGTGTTCAGGATGAATAACCGCACAGCGTTACCTGTTACTGATGATGAAAATATATTGCTGGGTATTGTTACGGTGGATGATATTCTTTGGATAGCTAACGAAGAGTACACCGAAGATATCCAAAAGATTGGTGGTACCGAAGCATTGGACGAACCATACCTGGATATTAACCTGTTTAAGCTGGTTAAAAAGCGGGTAGGGTGGCTGATAATATTGTTTTTGGGCGAGATGCTTACGGCTACGGCTATGGGCTATTTCCAGTTAGAGATTGAGAAGGCTGTTGTATTGGCTTTGTTTATTCCGCTTATTATATCCAGCGGTGGTAACAGCGGGTCGCAGGCATCAACTTTAATTATACAGGCAATGGCACTTGGCGAAATTACAGTAGAAGATTGGTGGCGGGTTATGCGCCGCGAGATAATATCCGGTTTAATGCTGGGTGTAACGCTTGGCCTTATTGGCTTTTTGCGCATAGCGATATGGAGCGAATTTAGCAATATTTATGGCCCGCACTGGCTATTAGTGGCGGGGACAGTAGGCGTGTCGCTGGTAGGGGTTGTGTTATGGGGATCATTAGCCGGATCTATGCTGCCGCTATTGTTGAAAAAATTAGGCGCCGACCCTGCAACCTCATCTGCTCCATTTGTAGCTACATTGGTTGACGTTACCGGGTTGATAATATACTTCAGCATCGCCGTAATTATAATGAGTGATCTGCTGGGGAAATAAATTCTTAATCTAAAATATTTCAATACAAAAAAAGACTTGCCGGCGGCAGGTCTTTTTACTTTAGGTTTATAATAAGTTTTAGTTTGGGTTCCTGTTATAAATTATCAAAACTAAAATCGTCGTCGGTAGTAGCTTTCACTGTTTCCGGCGATTCACTAAACTCATAACGTTTTTCAACAACTTCCTGGTTTTCTTTGATGTAGTCAATTGTTCCGTTAAGGCCTTCTACAAATTTCTCAAAATCTTCTTTGTATAAAAATATTTTGTGTTTAATAAAAACCCCGTCCTCTAACCTTTTTTTGCTTTCTGTGATGGTAACATAGTAATCGTTTGATCGTGTTGCCTTTACATCAAAAAAATAAGTCCTTTTTCCCGCTCTGACTTTCTTTGAAAAAACCTCTTCGCGCTCTCTATTGTCAAAATCTCCCATGCTTCGTATTGTTGTAGTTTAGTTTTGTTAGGCATAAATATAAATAAATTTTCAAAGCACAAGTATTAAAACAAATATTATTGTCTTTTTTTAATCATTTATATATAAATGATGCTGATATTTTATTTTTGATTATGCTTCCTGCTCTTCAAGTAACTGTTTTTCATACAGTTCAAAATAGGTAGTTTTTTGCTGCATCAACTTATCGTGGGTGCCTTGCTCAATAATTTCGCCATTATCCATCACCAATATTTTGTCGGCATTTTTTATTGTTGATATGCGATGAGCGATAATAATATTTGTTTTTCCCTGCATAATATGCCCCAGGTTTTGTAATATTTCTTCCTCGGTGCGGGTATCAACTGCCGACAGGCAATCATCAAATACCAATATCTGCGGATACTTAACAATGGCCCGCGCTATAGATACCCGCTGCTTTTGCCCGCCCGATAAGGTTACGCCGCGTTCACCAATTAACGTCTCAAAACCCTTTTCTAACTCCATGATGTTTTTATAAACCGCGGCGTCTTTAGCGGCTTGCTCAACAACAGGCATATTTAATACATCGGCGCTAAAAGCAATATTGTTAGCTATAGTGTCTGAGAATAAAAACACCTCCTGCGGTACAACGCCTATCTGCGATCGGTAACCTTCCAAATTTAGTTGTTGTACGGGCTCGTTGTCAATCAGGATCTCGCCGCCGGTGGTATCATACATCCGCAGCAACAAATTGGCGATGGTTGATTTACCAGAACCTGTACGCCCTATAATAGCCACCATCTCGCCGGGGCGGGCGGTGAACGATACATTTTTTAAAGCCTGGATACCGGTGTCAGGGTAAATAAACGATACATTTTTAAACTCTATCAAGCCGTTTATGATTCGCTTCGGCGCATCGGGCGACGTGATCTCCGGCTTGGTATCTAAAAATTCGTTGATGCGTTTTTGTGAGGCCGCCGCGCGTTGTATAATAGCGGTTACCCAACCCAAAGCCATTACCGGGAAGGTAAGCAAATTAAGATACACCAAAAACTCGGCAATGTTGCCGGGGATGATGTTACCTTTCATTACCTCTATGCCGCCAATAAATATGGTGATAATATTACTCAAGCCAATCAATAACATCATTATTGGGAAAAACAAAGCTTGCACCTTAACCAGACCCATAGAATGCGTTTTATAATCTTCGCTTTCCAGGGCGAATTTCTGCCGGACCGAGCCTTCGCGTGCGTACGATTTCATGATGCGGATGCCTGAGAAATTTTCCTGAACAAAGCTTGAAAGAACCGACAGTCGCTCCTGTATTTTTTCGCTGCGGAAATTGATAACATTACTTACATAATATATCATGGCCGCCAATATGGGCATAGGCAATACCGAAAAAACGGCTAACCGCACATTCACCATAAGCATGGCATAAATAACCAGCACAAAAAGCACCACGGTATTAATGGCATACATAATCCCCGGGCCCAGGTACATTCGGACACGGCTAACGTCTTCGGTTACGCGGTTCATTAAGTCGCCGGTATTGTGGCGGCGGTAAAAAGCTAATGATAGGTCCTGGTAATGGTTGTAGATCTCGTTCTTCAGGTCGTACTCAATATGGCGCGACATAAGGATAATTGTCTGCCGCATAAAAAACAGGAATAACCCTCTTATCAACGACAAAACTAAAACCAGTACACCAAATAAAAACAAGCTCGATCCAAAGATCTCATACACCATGCTCTGCCTGTCAAACCCTGCAAAAAGCTGGTAGGTACCAATGTTTTCGGTAACCAAATCAAACGCTACACGAATAACCTGCGCAGGCAATACACTGAAAATATTAGATATAATAACAAACAACACACCCGGTATAAGGTGCCAGCGGTATTTTATAAAGAATTTATTCAGGTAAGCAAGGTCCTTCATTGATGAACAAAAATACAGTAAATACAATTAACGCGGCAACCTAAAATAGGCCAGTTCTTCACTATTTCTTATCAAATTATCCACACGCGTTAAGCCTGCTTTCTCTAAAACGCGTTGCGATCCTGTGTTTTCCAGTTCGGTAACTGCTACAATTTCTTTTACGTTAGCATCAGTAAAGCCATGTTCTATTATAGCGGTCGCCATTTCAGATGCAATGCCTTTACCCCAGTGTTTATGGTCAAGGCTATAACCCAGTTCAACGGCACCCGGCTGAAGTTCAAAATCTCGCAGAAGGCAACTTCCCATAAAACTGCCATCGGCTTTGCTAAAAATACCCCAAATGCCTTTTGTTTTGATAATCTCGTACTGTTTTAAGGCATTGTTAAAAATAGTAATACGTTCATCCGTAGAGCGTTTTGGGATGAATTGCAATACTCTTTCGTCAATAAAATGATTAAGGTAAGTATCCAGTTCTTCCGGTAAAAACTCGCGGATATTTAATCTTTCTGTTTGTGTGATGGTCGCCATAAGTCAAATGTAAATGAATTTTAGTGTTGCCTAAAGGCAGGATAAGAATTTGACATTTCTATTTTATACATAAAACCTTTGTTGCGTAAAAAAAATACCTACTTTTGCTTTGCCTTAAAAACAATACATGTCAATCGCAAAACCCACCGATTCAATTTTTAGCCAGTTGGAAGACTGCGGCCATAAAAAAGTTGTTTACTGTAGCGACCCTGACACAGGCCTGAAAGCAATAATAGCTATTCATAATACCATACTTGGCCCTGCTTTGGGAGGCATCCGTATGTGGGCCTACAAAAGCGAGGAGGATGCTTTAAAGGATGTTTTGCGCTTATCGCGCAGCATGACCTATAAAGCTGCTATATCCGGCCTTAATTTGGGCGGAGGCAGTGCCGTTATTATCGGCGATTCGCGCAAAGAGAAAACTGAAGCCCTGATGCGCAAGTTTGGGCGCTTTGTAAAAAACCTTAACGGCGAGTTTATAGCCGGCGAAGATGTAGGCACCAATCCGCGCGATATGGAATATATCAAGATGGAAACCGACCATGTTGCGGGTTTGCCCGAAACCATAGGCGGCAGCGGCGACCCTGCACCAATAGCGGCAATGGGGGTTTTTATGGGCATAAAGGCATCGGTAAAAGAGGTTTTTGGCACAGATAGTTTAACCGGAAAATCGGTAATTGTGCAGGGTATTGGCCATGTGGGCGAAAACCTGGTAAAATTACTGCGCGACGAGAACGTAAAAGTTTATATAAGCGATATTAACGAGGACCGCACACGCCAGGTATCAAAAAAATACGGCGCAGAGGCTATATCAAACAACAGTATTTTTGATATAGATGCTGATATTTATTCGCCTTGCGCTTTGGGTGGCACTATAAATACCGAAACTATAAATAAGCTAAAATGCAGTATTATAGCAGGGTCGGCAAATAACCAGTTAGAGGATGAAGAGGTGCACGGGCAATTATTACTGGATAAAGGTATTATATTTGCCCCCGACTACGTTATAAATGCCGGTGGCGTAATTAACTGCTATTCGGAGTTGATGGGTTTCAGTAAAAAGCGCTCATTACAACTTACAGAAAATATTTACGAGGCAACTCGCACTGTTTTAAGACTTTCTAAGGCCGAAAGCATTCCTACCATACTTGCGGCAAACAAAATTGTTGAAAAACGCATTACAGACATTAACAAAGTAAAATCAAGCTATTAAATAAATCACAAATCACAGGAATTAATTCCTAAATCGTTCTTACAAACATGTTAAACAGAAGGCACCTACGGGTAAAAGTATTACAGTCATTATACGCATATCACCAAACGGGTGCGGGTAATATCAAACAGCAGGAAAAAAATTTATTAGGAAGCATAGACGAGGTCTATGAAATGTACATCTGGATGCTATCCCTTATATCAGAAGTAGTGGGTTATGCAGACAGGGACGCTACCGAACGCGCGCACAAACATCTTCCTACTGCCGATGACCTTAATGCTAATTTAAAGATCTTAACCAACAGGTTCACGCTTTCATTAAATGAGAACAAGGAATTTTTAGCAGGGTTAAAAAAATATAAAGTCGAGTGGTCTTTTGAACCTGAACTGGTAAAGACGCTATTTACCAATCTAAAAAGCGCTCCTGAGTATGCAGAGTATCTTGCAAAAACGGGCGATACTATCCAGACTGATAAGGACATCATTAAGTTTATCTTCAAAAAGGTCATCCTGAAATCAACCCTGGCCGACCAGGTTTTTGAAGAAAAATTTATTTTTTGGCCGGTAGATAAGGATGTTTTGCAGGCATTAATCGCAAAAACATTCAAAAACTTCGCTTTTGATGAGCCTGTAAAAAACAAGCTGGCTGAAGTTACCGGTAACTGGGAAGAAGATAAAGAGTTTATTATTAAACTGTTAGATACCAGCGTACGCTACGATGCAGATTACCAGTTGTTAATAAGCGCTAAAACCCAAAACTGGGAGCCGGAGCGTATTGCAATGATGGATACCCTGTTAATGAAAATGGCCATTGCCGAATTTATTAACTTCAATTCTATCCCGGTTAAGGTTACCATTAATGAGTACCTGGAGATCTCGAAAGAGTTTAGCACTCCAAAAAGTAATTCGTTTATAAACGGTATCTTAGACAAGATTTTGGCCGAGTTAAAAGCCGAAAAGAAAATTCAGAAAACAGGTAGAGGATTAATGGAATAATCAACATGAAAAAAGTTTTTTTTGCTTTAATAATGGCAGGCGCGCTAATGGCTTGCAACCAAACCAGTAACAAAAAAGCCATCCAGTTTACAACGGATGGTGCCGATATCAGGTTTAAAAAAGATGCCTACGATTTTGGTAAGATAAAACAAGGCGAGTCTGTTTCTCACCGGTTCGAGTTTACTAACATGGGGCAATCGCCGCTGATAATTACCACTGCTACCGCAAGCTGTGGTTGCACTACACCGGTTTGGCCTAAAACACCCGTACTGCCCGGCGATACCGGATCAATAGCCGTAACGTTTAACAGCGCGGGTAAATCAGGCTTACAGGATAAGCAAATAAAAATAACATCAAACAGCCAGCCTGCCGAAAGCATGGTGCATTTAATTGGCGAAGTAATTACAAAATAATAATCAAAAAATGATAGCAACTATTTTACTACAAGCCGCAGGCGGTTTTGACCCAAAACAACTGATCGTATTCGGTTTAATCATTGTGGTGTTTTATTTCTTTATGATCCGTCCGCAGGTTAAAAAACAAAAAGATCAGAAAAACTTTGTTAGCGACTTGAAAAAAGGCGACAAGGTAGTAACCACTGCAGGTATGCACGGTAAAATTGCTGAGGTTGCAGACGCTACCTTTTTAATTGAGACTGAAGGCGGCGGCAAAATTCGTTTTAATAAATCGGCAATATCTTTAGACGACTCGAAGGCATTAAACACGCCGGTAGTAACTAAGTAAGGTATTTTTAAGGTTAAAGGCAAAAGGTTAAAGGTAAAAGGTTTTGCCTTTATATTTTAAGCCCGGGGACTGAAACATAATTTTAACAGGCGAAAGAGAAGGTGCTACCTTTTACCTTTCGCCTTTTACCTTTCACCTCAATATGGCAATATTAAAACTATCCAGTACAGAACGCAGGCGGGCATCGGCATTTATTACTTGCCTGGCGCTGGCTTTTGTTGCCTGGGTAGCCATTACCTTGTCAAGCTCTTATAATTATACCATTAAAGAGATAGTTGTCTTCAAAAATGTGCCGCAAAAACGGGCGTTCCACTCTTTACAGTCAGACACCGTATCGGTTACGGTAAAAGGCAACGGCTGGCAAATGCTGTTCTCGAAGATTGACGAGCAGAATAAAATTATTAAAGTGGACCTTGGTACGTTGGACAGCGATGCTTATGTGATATTAAGTAAGCAACTGCCGGCCATTAATGCCGAAAAAGCATTACCCAACCAGGTAATATCTGTTAGCCCTGATACGCTTTATTTTGACTTTACCAACCGCAGCATCCGCCGTGTGCCGGTGCAATTAGTAAAGTCGCTAAATTATCAGCAGCAGTATACCCAATCTGGTAATGCCATAATTAAACCGGCATATGTTACCGTTAGCGGGCCAAGCAACATCATCGACAAGATAAAACGCTGGCGAACCGATTCGTTAGTGCTAAGAAATGTAGGCGAAAATGTAACCGCACAGGTTAACCTTCAGGCATCTGCCGAAGGTAATATCAGCATATATCCTAAAACGGTACAGGTAAATATCCCGGTTGAAGAGTTTACAGAAAAGACAATTGAACTGCCCGTTAAGCTAATGGGTAACGTTGATTTTTTTAATGTGAAGGTATTCCCCCAAAAAGTGAAGGTGACTTTTACCACTTCGTTAAACCGCTACGCGGATATTAATGATGAACTTTTTGAAGCACAAGCCGACCTTAACTTATGGCGTGCATACGGTTATAGCGCGCTGCCGGTTAAAATTACCCGTGTGCCTGCGTTTTGCAGGGTGGTAAATATCGAACCACGCAATGTTGATTTTATAGTGAAAAAATAATGCTTAAAATAGGTATCACCGGCAATATAGGCAGCGGTAAAACCACTGTTAGTCAAATGTTCGAAGTTTTGGGTATCCCCGTTTTCTATGCCGACACTGCCGCTAAAGACATTATGACCGCCGACCAGGTATTGGTTGCCGATATTAAAAAAACATTCGGCAGCGAGGCTTATTTTGCTGATGGCAGCCTTAATCGCAAGCACATTGCTAATATTGTTTTTAATGACGATAAGGAGTTGGCGAAGCTTAATGCTTTAACACACCCTGCCGTTTTTCGGGCTTTTGATGCCTGGGTTGCCGGGATAAAGAATGCACCTTATGTTATAAAAGAAGCGGCGCTGCTTTTTGAAAGTACCTCGTACAAAATGTGCGATTATTCGTTGCTGGTTACCGCGCCGTTAGAGTTGCGTATTGATCGCGTAAGCAAACGGGACAATATCAGTCGCGCCGAAATTGAGGCGCGCGAAGCGAAACAATTTACTGAAGCTAAAAAACGCGAACTGGCCGATTATATAATTGAGAATGATGAAAGCCGGCTACTGATACCACAGGTGTTAGATTTGCATGAACAGTTTTTACAATTAGCGACAGCCCCACCCAACCCTCCCCGGTAGGGAGGGCTTTTTAAAAAGCAATAAAAAAGTCTCCCCTACCGGGGGAGATTTAGAGGGGGCTTATGCTCCAAATGACAGCCTTTATAATTAATGACCATACTCGACGACTTTATCGCCATCAACGCCAACGGCATCTACTGCAAATACGGCGATTTTTATCTTGATCCGCAGCAGCCGGTGCAAACAGCGGTTATATCACACGCCCATGCAGATCATGCCATAAGTGGGAACAAAGACGTTTACTGTACTCAGCCAACACGCGAGTTTATGCACCTGCGTTACCATCGTTCGGCAGCACAGGTATTTAATATCGCGGCATATCATCAGCCTTTTATGATAAAGGATGTTAAGCTTACGTTTGTGCCTGCAGGGCATATGCTGGGGTCGGCAATGGTGCTGATGGAATACGACGGAGCCAGCTATTTATATACCGGCGACTACAAGATTCAACCCGATGCCACCTGCGAACCCATTGAATGGGTTAATGCTGATGTGCTGATAACCGAAACTACATTTGCCGACCCAAAAATTATACACCCCGACCCGGTTGAGGAAATAAAAAAACTGAACGGCATAAAAAGCAATATCCTTTTAGGGGCCTATGGGCTGGGTAAGAGCCAGCGTTTGGTGCAGATGATAAATGAATACGCTCCGCAGAAAAAAGTGCTTATACATCATAAAATAATGCCTATTAACCACATTTATGAGCGGTCAGGCATGGTGTTGGGTAAATACCAGTTGTATGGGCGTAAAATGATGAAAACGCAGGAGGAGTTTGTGTACATTGTGCCGCCTTTTACTTTTAATAGCTATATAAGGGCAACAGGAGTGAAAAGGTTGTTTGCATCTGGCTGGAAAAACCTGCAGGTAAATAAAGAGGACACGCTGTTTATATCAGACCATGTTGATTGGAACGATATTTTAATGGCTATTGCTAACGTAAAACCAAAACAGGTATGGACTTTGCATGGTAATGGTAATTACCTTAAGGCCCATATAGGTAATGATATTTTAGTTAAATTGCTTAACTAAAGGCAATGAAAGAGGGCGAGGATTATTATATTAACGAAGCTGGCTTGTACGTATTAACAGAAGCATACCACCTAAAACGCGGCTATTGCTGCGAAAATGGGTGTAAACATTGTCCCTGGAATTACGGAAAAAGTGAGGAAGATATTAAATCAGAGAAAAAATAAGATATTTGTGTCCCCTTAAAAATATCGCTATGCGAATAGATGACGAAATACAAAGTTCAAAGTTTGAGGATAACTACCAGAAGGCGGTTATCAATATCGCGTATACCGACGGTTGGTTGAAAAACACCTTTAACTGCCATTTCGAAAAACATAATTTAACGCAGCAGCAATTTAATATTCTGCGCATATTAAGGGGCCAGTACCCAAAACCGGCTACCGTTAACCTGCTTAAAGAACGGATGATTGACAAGATGAGCGATGCGTCGCGCATTGTTGACCGCCTGGTACAAAAAGAAATGATAACCCGCTGCACCAATAATAAGGACCGTCGCGCGGTTGATATCCGCATCAGCGAAAAAGGCCTGGAAACTCTGGCCATCATGGATACCGAATTTAAAACCAAAGATTTTATTAAAAATAACCTTACGCCGGAGGAAGCCGCTTTATTAAGCGATTTGTTGGATAAATTACGCGGATAAGAAATTTGAATATTTGGGTAAGAGGCGTAGCCTCGACCAATATTGTAGCAACGGGTTTCAACCCGTTGTATAACCAAAATATATTAATAAGAACCGTAGGTTCGGCCCATATAATATGTATCGTGCCTACAGCACTCATTTCTTTTTTGGTATCGGTTGTCAACGGGTTGAAACCCGTTGCTACAAAATGTTTCGAGCCGATGGCTCTTTGCAGATCCGGAGTAACGACTACGCAAAATTTGCTAATACATAAGCATCTTAGGCATGATCCACTTTTAGCGATCCACCCCAAAAAAAGTGCCTAAAAACGGCCTGTTTTCGCCTATGCTGATTATCAGTATCTTAATTAAGATTTGAACTTAACTTTCCTGACGTATTCTGGGTGATCCACAGTGATCCGCTCAAAATGCTAACTCTTTAATTTAAAGATAGTTATACAAAATTTGTGATCCAGGTGATCCACTTTTTAATGTGGATCACCTGATGCTATAAGAGAGCAGACTTACGAAGTTTTAAAAACATCGTAAGTCTTTCAGGCATCTCATAACTTATTAATTTTCTTCTGAATAACCTGCTTATTCATATCCGATTTGGCGAGTGATAAAGCCTGCTTAAAATGGACCATCGCTTGTTCATCATCTATCTCCGTATACAACTCGCCTAATAAGGTGAAGTAAAACTGGTTGCCTGTTAAATTCAATTGCTCAGCCTCCATAATAGCTGTTTCTTTTCCCGCTACTTTTGATAATACATACAACCGGTTTAAGGCCGCTATTGGCGAGTAGTCCATCATCAACAATTTATCATATAGATCCAGTACCGCTTCCCATTTTTGTGGCGTGTCCAGCCGTTGGGTGCGCCAGTAAGCAATGGTAGCTTCAAGGTGATATTTGGATATTTGTGTGCCACTGGCAGCACAGTTTAAAAAGTAAGCGCCCTTGCTTATAAGTTCCGGATCCCAAAGGCCGGTGTCCTGGTCGTCATACAAAACGGGTTCTCCGTTCTCGTTTATCCGTGCATCAAACCGCGATGCATGGAAACACATCAAGGCAAGCAGTGCGTTAACAGCAGGCTTGTTGGTTTGCTTGTTCTCCACCAGCATGGTGCATAAACGCATAGCTTCCAGGCATAGGTCCTTACGTAGAATTTTATTAGTGCTTTCAGAATAATAACCTTCATTAAACAACAGGTAAATGGTTGTTAAAACGGGAGCGAGACGTGCGTCGATCTCCTGTTCGTTAGGTATAGCTATGCTGATCTTTGCTTCACGCAGCTTCTCTTTAGCGCGGTATAGGCGCTTGTTAATGGTTTCTTTGTTGGATAAGAAAGCATCCGCAATTTCATCTATCCCAAACCCGCAGAGGATGCGCAATGATAGGCCAATCTGGGCTTCGACGGGTATAACAGGGTGGCAAATGGCAAACATCATCTGCAACTGGCTATCGTTGATGTTTTGCGGCGACAGGTCTATCTCTGTCAGCCCGAACTGTGGCATCGTGCTTTGTATTTCGGGCGAGATCTTGCTTTCAAATAAACTCCTGCGTTGCAGATGGTTCTTTGCTTTGTTTTTGGCAACATTATACAGCCACGCAGTAGGGTTGGGCGGTAGTCCTTTTATCCCCCAGGTTTGCGCGGCTGTAACAAAGGTGTCGCTGGTAAGATCCTCAGCAGTTTCGATCTCATCGAACCCAAAATGACGACAGAGCACCGAAACTATCTTCCGGTACTCTGTCCTGAACAAATGGGGAATGATCTCCTGTTGTTCCATCAATGCATTATGAATGCACGCCGTCGCCTTTTGCCAGCAGGCGCACCTCAACAGTATTGCCTTCGCCTTGTAAAACGGGACTGCCTTTGGCAAATTCGGCCGCTTCGTCTATCGAGTTGGCTTTAACTACAACGTAGCCGCCCAGGGTTTCTTTTATTTCGCCAAACGGGCCGTTGGTAACCACTTTATTGTGGTGCACTACTTTGGCATCGTCAAACAATAAGCCATCGCCCTTGCCCTCGAAATTGCCTGTAGCGGCAAGGCTGTTAAGCCAGTCCATAGTTTGTTGCATCCAAACCTGCATTTGCTCTGGCGACGCTATCTTGCTGCCATCCTGGTGCCTGAAAATTAACATGTACTCTTTCATTTTTTGATGTTTTAAATGTTACCGGATAATTGAATTATACCGATATATCAAACGAGAGTTTTAATATTGGACAAGCGGTTAAAAATTTAATCTTTTAACCGTACCATACATAGCATATCATTTTGATTAATGTATTCCTCAACACAATAGCCTTGCGGGTCAATGTCCGGTTGTGAAGTTAGCTGGTTAAAAGCTTTTTCGATAGCCGGGATATCCTTCATGTAATCATGGATGGTTAAGCTAATATACCTTCCCTTTTTCAGTATCAGCGTTTCCAGGTTTAATTTTTCAGCTTCGCCGGCTTCTTTTTCTTCGGCAGCGGCTTTGTAGGCAATAGCGCCATTTTCTGGACGCGACACGCCAAAATACTTCCTATCTGCCGAAAATGGGATCAATGCATGCAGTTTTTGATGCGCGGCCATCACGCCATCAGGGAATGAACGGGCAGTTACGTACATTACTTTAATGTCTTTTTCAAATGTTAGTGTTTCCATAGCAGGTAATTGGGTTAAATATTAACCCAAATTTAGACTGTAATGTTTGCACTTAAAGGGAAATAAAGGACAATTTAAAGGGGCGATCAGGACAAGTTAAACTTTGAAATTTGGCCAATATCGCCAGAATATCCAACCAAACAACAGACCAACCAAGGTTCCATATATTGCCCCTGTGGTTACATCAATAGGGTAATGCACGCCAACGTATACTTGCGCAAAACTTATTGCCGCTGCCCAAATTAAAGTTACAGGCAGCACCCACTTATGCCGTTTATAAAATACAATGCTCAAGAAAACCGCTATCGCAAAATGATCGCTGGCATGGCTGGATGGGAAGCTATAGCCTGTACCACAATCAACGCGGCTTATTATGGTTGATGCCATTGTTGGGTCATTGCATGGGCGTACCCTTTTATAGGTTGATTTAATAACCGTGGCACTGCCAAAATCGGCTACACCGGCGGTTAGCGCCAGCAATATCAATATAATTACGCCCTGCTTTTTATATCGCCAAAGGCAAAACACAAAAATGAAGATATACACAGGGATCCACACCAGCCGGTTGCGCAAAACAGGCATCAGTACATCAAAAAACGAATTACTAAGATCGTGATTGATGAAATGAAATAAGTGCCGGTCGAGTTGCAGCAGGTAATCTGGCATGTAGTTGTGTTATTGACTGCTAAGATAGAAACAATCTTTAGTCCCGGCAACGCTGCCAAAAGTTTAGTCATCATACCCTATAATTTTCAACAATGGCTGCCAATTTCATCAAACGTTCACTTAATATTCTTACTTTTGGCGCATTAATAATTAGCTAATATTTTGACTTTAATAAAATCAATTTCGGGTATACGCGGTACCATTGGTGGTGCGGCAGGCGATGGTTTAACACCATTGGATATAGTAAAATTCACATCCGCTTACGGCGCATGGGCTGTTAAAAAGACAGGTATTAAAAAGATAGTATTGGGCCGTGATGCACGTATATCAGGTGGTATGGTTAATAGCCTGGTTACCGGTACACTTATGGGTTTAGGTATTGATGTGGTCGATATTGGCCTGTCAACAACCCCAACTGTTGAAATTGCGGTGCCGTTAGAAAAAGCTGCCGGAGGTATTATACTTACAGCAAGCCATAACCCAAAACAATGGAATGCGCTTAAGTTGCTAAATGCCGATGGCGAATTTATTAATGACGCCGACGGTAAAGAAGTTTTAGAGATAGCCGAAAGTAGCAATTTTACCTATGCCGATGTTAACGCGTTGGGTAAAGTAATATTTGATGACAGCTACCTGCAAAAACATATCGACCAAATTTTGGCATTGCCATTGGTTGATGTTAATGCTATTGCCAAAGCTAATTTTAAAGTTGTAATTGATTGTGTAAACTCAACAGGCGGGATATTTGTACCGGCTTTGCTGGAGCAATTAGGTGTAAAGACCGTATATAAATTATTCTGCGAGCCTGATGGTGAGTTTCCGCACAATCCGGAGCCATTACCTGAGAATTTGGTGGCGTTGTCACAAGAAGTATTAAGTAAAAGTGCCGACCTGGGTATAGCTGTAGACCCGGATGTGGACCGCCTTTGCTTTGTTTGCGAGGATGGCAACATGTTTGGCGAAGAGTATACGCTGGTTGCCGTGGCCGATTATATCTTAAAAAATAAGAAGGGTAATACTGTATCAAACCTGTCATCAACCCGCGCCCTGCGCGACGTTACCGAACAAGCCTGCGGCGAATACCATGCCGCAGCTGTAGGCGAGGTTAATGTGGTAAACAAAATGAAAGAAGTAGGCGCCGTTATAGGCGGCGAAGGTAATGGCGGGGTTATCTACCCTGAATTACATTATGGCCGTGATGCATTAGCCGGTATAGCCTTATTTTTAACGCACCTGGCTAAATATGGCAAGTCGATATCGCACCTGCGTGCTTCGTATCCAAGCTACTTTATCTCAAAAAACAAGATAACGTTAACACCAGAAATGGATATCGACGCGTTATTATTGAAAGTAGAAAACAAATACAAAGATCAGCCTCACTCAACTATCGACGGGTTGAAAATAGAATTTGATAAACAATGGGTACATTTGCGCCGGTCTAACACCGAACCAATTATCCGGATATATTCTGAGGGTGATTCTGAAACGGTAGCTAATAATTTGGCTAATAAGATCATTGCTGATATAAAAGACATACTTAAGCTTCGCTAATGAGCGATTGAGTGAATTAGTGATTGAGTGAATGTTTTTGAATTCGTGGATTGGATAGATAATCTTTTTCATAATTTCAAGGATGGAAAAAGAACTAAAAAGCGATTTCGTTGAAAAATTTCGAAACCGCACTAAGAAATTTGTTGTCGACAACATACGTTTATATAGAACGTTGCCAAAGACAGAAGAAGCGAGAATAGTTGGCAAGCAATTATTAAGATCCGCTTCATCCGTAGGAGCAAATTATCGAGCTGCATGTAGGGCAAGGTCGCAAGCCGAATTCCACTCAAAAATATCGATAGTAGTCGAAGAAGCAGATGAAAGTATTTTCTGGATGGAAGTTATGATCGATGCAGATATAATAACAAAAAATGAAATTGATAGTTTAATGGCAGAAGGTAATGAAATACTAAAAGTTACATCGTCGGCCAGAAAAACTATAACAGATAAAAAATGATTGGGTGGAGTGAATTGATCAATAAAATCATTCACTCAATCGCTAATTCACTCAGTCACTCATTAAAATAAAATTAACTGATGAGGGTATACCTTGATAATGCAGCAACCACTCCGTTGGATGCAGAAGTAATTAAAGTTATGTGCAATGTGATGGAAAGCACTTATGGCAATCCATCGTCAATACACGCACATGGCAGGGAAGCAAGGTCGCTGATTGAAAAAGCGCGTAAAACTATTGCTAACCTGTTGCATGCTTCACCTGCCGAAATATTCTTTACCAGCAGCGGCACCGAAGCCGATAATACCGCCATACGCTGCGGCATAGTTGATAATAACATCACCCACGCTATTACCACCCGTACTGAGCATCACGCGGTTGTACATACCCTCGAGGCGATGGAAAAAGACGGCACAATTAAGCTAAGCTTTGTTAATGTAGATGATAAAGGCAATGTCGATTACGCACACTTAGAACAATTACTACAGGATAATCAACGCAGCTTTGTATCGTTAATGCACGCCAATAATGAGATTGGTACCCTTACAGATATTGAAAGGGTAGGCGACCTATGCGAACAATACAATGCCGTTTATCATTGCGACACCGTACAAACCATGGGGCATTTTCCGCATGATCTGACTAAGCTAAAAGTTCATTTCCTGGTATGCGCGGCGCATAAGTTTCATGGGCCTAAAGGCGTTGGCTTTTTGCACATCAACCATAAAATAAAAATTAAACCGCTTATTTACGGCGGCGCGCAGGAGCGCAATATGCGCGGCGGTACAGAAAATGTTTACGGTATAGTCGGCTTAGCCAAAGCGCTTGAAATGGCTTATGCAGATATGGAGCAGCACCGTCAACATATCCAGGGATTAAAATCGTACATGAAAGATCAATTGATCGAAGCTATACCCGGCGTTAAATTTAACGGGGAGACTGACGAAGATAAAAGCCTGTATACTGTACTAAACGTTTCGTTCCCGGAAACAGACATGGCAGATATGCTATTGTTTAATTTGGATATCGCAGGTATTTCGGCATCGGGCGGTAGCGCCTGCAGTTCGGGTACTGATATTGGTTCGCATGTGCTTACGGGCATTGGCGCAAGCAGCACCAGGCCGTCAGTGCGCTTTTCTTTCTCTAAATATAATACTAAGGACGAGATAGACTTTGTAGTTAACAAAGTGCGTGATCTGTTCGCAGTAAACGCATAAAACAGCGCAATTAAATTTCCTTAAAGGCAATACTGGCACGGTTTTCGGGGTTTTATTATTACTACTAAATAATAAAACCTATGAAAACTAATAATAAAAATTCCGGAAACGGTAACCGTCCAGAAGAAAGACCTGAAAGACATCAGTCAGAACAAGAGGGTTCAGGTTATGCTCCGCAACGCGAGCAGCAACAACATAATAAAGGTAATGATGCCAGCTATAGCGAGCAAAATGATGTTACGCCTCCAAATCATAAAGATTTTCCGGTAGTAGGCCCGGGCAAAACTGATTTTGAGAGCCGCCCTCAAGGCCGTAGAACCGGCCGTATGGTTGGGCATGAGCCGGGTACAGAAAGTTTGTAGAAGTAAATAGTCTGATTTACATCGAAGAGCTATCTTAACAGGCAGCCTTTTCACTTAAAATTAAAGCCATGAAAAATAGCAATCAAAATTGGGACAATAAAAATCAGCCCAGGAAAACCGAAAAATCGCAACAGGTTAATCAACCTCAAAGCAAAAATACTACTACCGACAAAAAAAGTGTTTATATAAAGGATATGCCGCCCATTGACGGTGCAAGACCGGGAGTAATTTAATAGGTAGCTAACAAAAAAGGGATGAACACAATGTTCATCCCTTTTTTGTTTATTCATCCCGAAGGATATTAATTCTTCATCATCCTTAAAAACGCAGCCAGTTCATCTTTCATTTCGCGGCGGTCAACAATAAAGTCAAGGAAACCATGTTCCTGTACAAACTCTGCAGTTTGGAAACCTTTAGGCAGATCTTTCTTTATTGTTTCCTTAATAACACGCGGTCCGGCAAACCCTATTAATGCACCTGGTTCGGCAATATTAATATCGCCTAACATAGCGTATGATGCGGTTACACCACCGGTAGTTGGGTCTGTCAATAAAGATATATAAGGTATTTTAGCTTGCGATAATAAAGCCAGCTTGGCTGATGTCTTAGCCATCTGCATTAAAGAAAATGCGGCTTCCATCATCCTCGCACCGCCCGATTTTGATATCATCAGGAACGGCACTTTATTAGCGATACAATAATCAATAGATCGCGCTATCTTTTCGCCGACTACAGACCCCATTGAACCACCTATAAAGTTAAAGTCCATACAGGCAATAACCAGGTCCTGCCCGTCAATTTTACCGGCAGCGGCGCGTATAGCGTCTTTTAAACCAGTTTTAAACTGGGTTTCAACCAGTCGCTCGGTATATTTTTTGGTATCGGTAAAGTTTAACGGATCGCCTGATGTCAGGTCGGCAAATAGTTCGGTAAACTCGTTATTATCAAATAAAACAGAGAAGTATTCTTTTGATCCTATCCGCAGGTGGAACCCGCAGTAATGACAAACGTATTGATTTTCAACCTGCTCTGAGTAATGCAAAGGTTTTTTACATTGAGGGCATTTGTTCCAGATCCCTTCAGGGGTGTCCTTTTTCTCCTCGGTAGTCGTAATTATCCCTTTTAATTCACGTTTAAACCACGCCATATCTATGTCTAGCTCTTTCAATATGCAAAGAAACGAAAAAAGATTGTAATGGTTTGCGCTTTCAATGTAAAAGTTGTTGCCGGTTTATATTCTCTTTTTACTTTCAGGATAAACCATCTTAATAACGGGTGTGGAAAAATATTAAAAAAATATTAAGTTTTTATGTACTACATAATATCTTAATATTTACATTTGTTTATCGGCTACCCCCAGCCGGTAAAAAACCAATTAATACTTTTTAACCGAACCATTTTTATTAACCTAATTAACACATGCTAAATTATGTAGTACATAACTACTAAACAACACACTATGAGAAGAAAAGTTTTTTATTATTTACTATTGGCAATGTGTTTTGCCATTGGTAAAGTAAATGCGCAAACAAACGCGTTTACCGTCTCCGGCGTAGTTACCGACGGAGCCAAAAACGAAACCCTGCCGGGCGTAACCGTACTGGTAAAAGGTACAACCACAGGCACCGTTACAGATGTGAATGGCAAATTCACGCTAAATGTGCCATCATCAACTTCAACCCTTGTATTTTCATATGTGGGGTATGATAACAGCGAGGTGGCGCTAAACGGCAACGCCAACATAAAGGTGACATTAAACGCCAATGAAAAATCATTGCAGGAAGTTGTTGTTGTGGGATACTCAACACAAACGCGAGAAAAAAACGTGGCTGCAATTTCAAGGCTTGATCAAAAGCAATTAATCAATACGGCTAACCCAAGTCCCCTTGCGGCGATACAAGGTAAAATCGCCGGCGTTTCAATCCCATTAAACAACGGGCAGCCAGGCTCTGCACCAGTAAACATTATCATTCGTGGTGGTACTAAACCAAACGTTTATGGGCAAGGCACGGGTAATGCAAATGGCGCACCTTATCTTAATTCAGATGCGTCAAGCCCGTTAGTGCTTATTGATGGAGTTATCCGGACGTTGAATGACCTTAACCCCGATGATATAGAATCATTGCAGGTAATGAAAGATGCTGCATCTACATCCATTTATGGTGCCCGTGGCGCCAACGGTGTAATTGTTGTAAAAACAAAAAGCGGCAAGTTTGGATCAGGTAAGGCAAACATAACCTTCAACTATCGCACTAACCGCGAAGTGCCAATGGGTATGGAAAAATATATGTCGGCAGCGCAGTATATCGCGTTAGCACGTACTACCATAAAAAATACTTCTGATCCTTTAGACAAAAACGCCTTTTTGAACAATGCAGGTTTTTCGGCAGGTACTAAAGTTTATACAGCTAAAGGGCAATACGGAAATGCCATATATACTACAGCACTGTATGATAACATTGTAAATATCGAAGGCCAGGCGTATGTAGATAATCTTCTGGCAAAAGGATGGGAAACAATGGACGATCCTGCTAACCCAGGTTCAAAATTATTATTTGCCGATAACCATTACCAGGACCTGTTATGGAACACCGGTACCACCAATAACTATAATTTTGGTATTGATGGCGGTAGCGATGTAGCAAGCTATAACGTATCATTAAACCATGTTAACCAGGAAGGTACGTTTGTGGGCACCAACTACAAACGCTACAGTGCGTTAGGTAACTTTAGCTTCAAAGCCAGCAATAATGTACAGATAAATGCTATGGTAAATTACCAGAATTTACTACCAAATTATGTTGATGGCTATACTAATGATATTGTTAGGGCGACACGTATTACCCCGCTGATAAGAATATTTAAAGACGATGGCACCCCTACAACCGGCGAGCTGCTGACCGTGCGTAACCGTTTCCACACGCTGGCTTATGATAATAATGATCTCTCGACCGAAAGGATAGTATCTAAGTTCGACCTGGACTGGAACATCCTAAAAGGCTTGCATTACAGGCCTGCGATATCGTACGTGTTAAGCGATGCTAAAGCTATCTTTTCGCGTAAAGCATTCCCTGACCCCATACAATTTGCTACAAGCAGGTTAAAAACCGAAAATCAAAATAACACCCGCCAGTTAATGATAGACCAGGTGTTGCAATATGATTACACGCTTAAAGCCGATCATCATTTTATGATATTGGGTGGTTTTAACTATACCCACAACACGGGAAACATTATTGATATCGGGTCGCAAAGAGGTACAAATGATTATATCACCACCATTAGCGAACCGCCGTTAACAACAGTAAATGGTGTTACCGTGACAAACGTTACCAATTTTGGAACAAGTTTAAGCGAAACAAAATCTGTCAGCTTTTTCAGCCAGTTTAGTTATGATTATAAAGCCAAATACCTGGTTAATGCTTCAATAAGGCGCGATGGTTTTTCAAACTTTGCACCAGCTAACAGGTACGGCACTTTTCCGTCGGTGTCGGTAGGATGGAATATTTATAAGGAAGATTTTTGGAAAGTAAACAACGTGGTAAGCTCGCTTAAACTACGTGGTGGTATAGGTAGTGTAGGATTACCTGAGCTGTTATATACTGATACTTACGGTAGTTATACGCCCACCGTTTATGACCAGCTTTCGGGTATTCAGCGGGCCAATTTGGCCAATCCCAACTTAAAATGGGAAACTACGGTAACAACCGACATGGCTGTGGATGTAGGTTTTTTAAATGATCGTATTAACCTGACATTGGGGTACTATAACCGGTTAACCAAAGACAGGCTCGATTTAAAACCCCTACCTGCCGAAGCGCCTTTTTCGTCCATTGTGTTTAACAATGGTTCTTTACAAAACAGGGGTATAGAGGTAGAATTGCAGGCGGCCATATTACGCGGCAAAGATTTTAGGTGGAACATGGGTTTCTCTTATGCTCATAACATGCAAAAGATTATATCGCTACCTAATAACGGTCGACTTAAAAACAGGCAAGGTGGTGGCGTAATTGCCGATCCTAACACAGGTAAGGATACAGAGGTTGGCGGTTTTGCCGAAGGCGAGCGCCCTTATGGTTATTATGCATGGCAGGTAGTAAAAGTTTTCTCTACCGATGCAGAAGCAGCCGCCTGGAGCGCGACGCATAAAGACCAGGCATCAACAACAGCTGGCCTGACAATAGGTAAAAAAGCCGGCGATTACCAGTTTGAAGACGTTAACAATGATGGTGTTATAGATAACAAAGATTTAAGATTTATGGGTTATAAAACCCCGGATGTTGTCGGCGGTATGCAAAACACGTTTAGCTACAAAGCATTTACGCTGCGTTTTAATGTCGACTTTTCTTTGGGTAACGTAATATCAAATGGTAACCTGGCACGTTCATTAGGCCAGGGGCGGGCTTATAATGAGGGCGCGCCAATTGAAGCATTAGGTAATGATATCTGGCAAAAACCGGGCGATGAGGGTAAAAAATACGCCCGGTTCTCTTTTGGCGATGCCGACGTTGGCCAAAAGAATTTTGTAAGGCAGGCTGCTGCCGATGTAGGTACGGGCAGCGCTTACGCGTCGGACGTATCAACCATGATAAGCAAAGGCGATTTCCTGGCATTCAGGGAACTTTACTTAAGCTATGATTTTTCAAAAAAGCTGTTAAGCAAGATCAAATCAACCGGGCTAACGCTGTTTGTTAGCGGTACCAACCTTGGCTATATCACTGCTTATAAAGGTCAGAACCCCGAGACTACTGTCGGTTTTGATCCGGGAGGTTATCCTCGTCCAAGGCAATATACGTTTGGTGCTTCATTGAAATTTTAATCCTAATAGAACATGAAAATGAAAAAGATATATATAGCAGCGATCTTAGGTGGATTGATGCTGACAAGTATAACGTCTTGTAAAAAAATGTTAGATGTTACACCACAATCGCAAATAACAGGGCAGGTGTACTTTAAAAACGAAGGCGACTTTGAACCATTTGTAATAGGTAATTATCCATCCATACGCTCCTTTGCAAATTCCATAACTTATGGTACAGAGCGAAGCGAAGAATTGATGCAGGGGCCAAACGCACGCCTGTCGACGGCATGGTCGCAAATACTTACCAGTACAGTAGGGACTATCAATTATAATGCGCAATACAAGGCAATTGGCAGTTGTAATTTACTATTATCGACCATACAGCCGTTTAGCTTTAGTAACGCAGCCTTAAAAAACCGGCTAATAGCCGAAACACTTTGCCAGCGTGCTTATACCTATTTTTTCCTGGTGCGGGTGATCGGTGATACGCCGTTAATGTTAACCGCTGTTACAGACGATAATGTGCCGCTATTGCCACGGGCAAAGGCAACCGATGTTTTAAAGCAGATCTTTGCTGATCTTGACCAGGCTATCAGCCTATTCCCTGAGAAAACGTATGTTAATAAATACCGCTTCTCGTACGGCGCGGCACAGGCATTAAAGGCCGAAGCTAAGTTATGGAGTGCCAAAGTAGCAGGCGGTGGTATAACCGACTTTAATGATGCGCTAACTGCCGCAGCTGCTGTCGAAACTACAGGAGTAAGCTTGTTAAACAATTTTAAAGATATAACAACAACCCGCGCTAATGCCGAGGTGATCATGTCGGCTTATTTTCAACGGGATGAGGTTGGTGCTACTTCTAACTATGCTTTAAACGCTTTGCCATTCCTGTCAACCGTGCAAGGGGCAGTAAATATTGATAGCATACCTTATTGCCTAACATCAACCAATGGCCAAAGCGGCTATGAGATCAGCTTAAAAAGCAGGCAATTATTTACCGGTTTAACTACTGATAAACGCATACCCTTTACTTTTATAGCCGAACGCCATGGTACGGCAGCAGCCAATCATTTCTGGGCCACAAAGCTACCGGGTAACAAGTATTCAGATGACCGGATCTCGGATAACGACGTAATTATGTGGCGCCTGGCAGATGTTTATTTAATGGAAGCCGAAGCCTACGCCGGGCTTGACAAAACGCCCGAAGCTATTACCTGCCTGAATAAAGTAAGGGTTAGGGCAGGGATTGGCAATTACACGGGCGCGATAGATAAAGCAACTGTAGAACGTGCAGTATTTGATGAACGCGGCCGCGAAATGTTTTTCGAGAATAAGCGCTGGTATGATATTGTAAGGTTCCATTATGGTGGCACAATCAGCGCCTACACCTACGTGCCAAACCTGGTAGGGAAGACAACACCATTGTTTTGGCCACTATCTGCAACAGTATTGGCCGCAAACTCAAAGCTGACGCAAACGCAAGGCTATACTCCATAGTAAACCCAATACATAAACTCACCAAACAAATTAAAGCTCATGAAAAAACAACTCGTTGAAACCGGGAGATTGCCTTTGTACAGGCCTTTTCTTACAATTATTGTTACTGCTTCTTTATTTGTGACAGCATGCAATAAAAACAATGCAGTACAAAAAATTTCCGATACTATTGTAACTCCTGCGGGCGACCAGTCGACCAACCTGACGACCTACGGCGTTTATGATTTTATCACGCTTTTCCCAACGGCGGGTAATACCAGTTATACCTCTTACAGGATCCCGTCGATAATAAAATCAAAAAACGGCGTGCTGATAGCCGCCTGTGAAGCGCGAAAAGTAGATGGCGATGCCGGTGATATTGACGTAGTTGTGAGGAGGCTTTTAAAGAATAGTGACGGAACTTATCAGTCAGGCATCGTAGCATCTCAATGGACAACGCAAAAGATAGTAGCGGGTTTTACAAGTATCCCTATTGCGCCTATTCCTGCGGGTGGTCCCGCACAGCCTGATTCTAAATTAGGCACCTGGGGTAACCCTACGATGGTTGTGGATCAGTCGAACGGAAGGGTTTGGCTCTTTATGAATTATAACGACAAAGACCATAGCCAGCAAGGCGGGGGCGGTTTCCTGCCTATAGATTCGTATGGCGAACGAAGAACTTTCGCGTGTTACAGCGATGATGACGGTGCAAACTGGTCAACACCTGCAGATCTGACGTTAGATGTAACCCCAAATACATTTGATTGGGACGCAGCCGGCCCGGGTGTAGGCATCCAAAAACACTTTGGCGCTACCACTGGTCGTTTAATAATTCCGGCGCTTAAAAGGAATATTTATAGCGATGATCACGGTGCTCACTGGACAAGCAGCCCTGTCCCATCGTCATTAGGGACTTCTGAATCGACGATAGTTGAAAAGCTGAATGGAACCTTATATCGTAATGATCGCCCTGCGCCAAAGCCGGATGCTTCTGTAAGTTATAGAAGGACATCGTATGGGGATATTGGCAGCTGGACAAGCGCTTTTACCAACAATACATTGTTGCCTGATCCGGCTTGCGAGGGCTCGATATTACGCTATACCGAATCGAAACCGAACAGGATTTATTTCCTCAACTCGGCCAGCCAAACGCAAAGAAGGCACCCGAAAATAAGGATAACTTACGATGAAGGCGGCTCTTGGGAGCGCAGCAGGGATATCCCTGAAAGCGGTAATGGTACCACAACTATTTTAGGCGGCTACAGCAGCCTGGTTAAAACCGGCGATAATATGACCGGCCTGTTGATAGAATTTAACAACAACGGCCCCATGACTTTACAATACCACAAGTTTAGCTTAACCTGGATACTGCAGGGAACCGGCGAGCCAACAGGATATTAATAGCAATCACACTAAACACCAGCCCGGTAACATATTACAGTTGCCGGGCTTTTTGCATATATAGATGTAACTTTTATAATATTCTATCACTTTTATAGACATTTATTTCAGTAAAAACCGATAAATTTTTTACCTTCGAGCCCCAAACAAAAGTAAATGGATTTAAAGAATTATAAAGGAGTTTTGCACGGCGACCAGGTGCAGGAACTATTTGAAGCCGCTAAAAAGCACCAGTTTGCTTTACCGGCGGTAAACGTTATAGGCACCAACACAGTAAATGCTGTTATGGAAACTGCAAAGGCGGTTAACTCACCTGTAATTATACAATTATCACATGGCGGAGCGCAGTTTTATGCTGGTAAATCATTAGATAACTCTAAGCTACAAGCTTGTATATTAGGTGCAACATCGGCTGCAAGGCACGTACATTTATTAGCCGAGCATTATGGTGTAGCTGTAATCTTACACACCGACCACGCTGCTAAAAAATTATTACCATGGATTGATGGTTTATTAGATGCAGGCGAGAAATTCTTTGCTGAAACCGGCAAACCATTGTTTTCATCACATATGTTGGATCTTTCTGAAGAGTCAATCGAAGAAAATATAGAGATCTCTGCCAAATATTTAGCCCGTATGGCTAAAATGGGCATGACCTTAGAAATTGAATTAGGAGTAACCGGTGGCGAAGAAGACGGTGTTGATAACAGCGATGTTGACAGCTCTCGTTTATACACCCAGCCAGAGGATGTAGCTTATAGCTATGAAAATTTATTAAAAGTTAGTCCGCGCTTTACAGTTGCTGCTGCTTTTGGTAATGTGCATGGTGTTTACAAACCTGGTAATGTAAAATTACAGCCGGTTATTCTGCATAACTCACAGGAGTACGTTAAACAGAAGTTTAACTTAACTGCCGAAAAACCTATCAACTTTGTATTCCACGGTGGATCAGGTTCAACCCAGGAAGAAATTCGCGAAGCTATTGGCTATGGTGCTATAAAGATGAATATTGATACTGATATGCAATGGGCATATTGGGAAGGTATTAAAGATTACTATCAGGCTAAAGAAGCTTATTTGCAAGACCAAATTGGTAACCCTGAAGGCGCCGATTCGCCAAACAAAAAATACTATGACCCGCGCGTGTGGTTACGTAAAGGCGAGGAGAACTTTGTTAAGCGTTTAACTGCTGCTTTCGAAGATTTGAATTGCATTAACGCGACAGACAAATTATAATTTATAATTAACTAAATTTATAAAGCGCTGATGTGAAAACATTGGCGCTTTTTTTTAGTTATAAGTTCAACAATTTAACAACTATGGCGGTTCAAAGTAAAAATTTTTTCGAGCGATTCTCAAATTGGGCTACAGCTGCCACAGGTAGCTCTGCTGCATTTTTAATAGCAATTTCTGTTATCATAGTATGGTTAATAACCGGGCCAATATTCGATTATTCGGATACGTGGCAATTGATTATTAATACAGGAACAACTATTATTACTTTTTTAATGGTTTTCCTGATCCAGAAATCGCAAAATAAAGACTCGAAAGCCATCCATTTAAAATTAAACGAGCTTTTGGCATCACACCAGGGCGCCAGCAATAGAATGGTTGATATTGAGGATCTTACCGAAGAAGAACTTGATCACTTACATAAATTTTATGTGCAATTATCAGATCTGGCTGAGCAGGAAGACGACTTAACCTGCACACACTCTATTGACGCTGCGCATGAAAATCATAACTTTAAGCTTTCAACACACAAAACCAAAAAGCATTACATTGAAGCCAAAGCCAAACGAGATCAGAGTAAACAAAGTAAGTGACACCGATAGCCTTGAAAAGGTATTTGCTATACGCCGCGAAGTTTTTGTAGGAGAACAAAACTGCCCGCCCGAACTGGAGTGGGAACACGAGGACGAATCAACCCATTTTTTAGCTACTGTTAATGGGGTACCCGGCGGAGCATCGCGCTGGCGCAAAACAGATAACGGCTATAAGCTGGAGCGCTTTGCCGTACTTAAACAATTCAGGGGCCAGGGCGTAGCGCAGGAATTAGTGCGCACCGTATTAGCTGATCTGCCTGCAGACGCTGACTACATTTACCTTAATGCTCAAATATTAGCTGTCGGCCTTTATGAAAAATTTGGGTTCGTAGCGGAAGGCCCACAGTTTGAAGAGGCTGGGATCCAGCATTTTAAAATGGTGAAGCGGTAGTTTAAAAAAGGACAGCCATCTTACGCATTAAATACTATAGCCGAATAATCCAGCGCTTCCTGTAATTTGCCATAATCAAGCTCCTGGAGCGCGTTTTGTGATTTAAGGTAACTTATCAGGTTTTCGGTAGCGATATTGCCTGTGAGGTCGTCTTTGGCCATTGGGCAGCCACCGTAGCCCTTCAATGCACCGTCGAATCGTTTGCAACCGCTTTGGTAGGCCGCTTCAACTTTATCATGCCAGTTATCAGGCGTACTGTGCAGGTGTACACCAAATTCCGTTTGTGGGAATTGGCTACTTAAGTTAGTGTAAATGCTCTTTATTTGTTCCGGAGTAGCAATGCCGATAGTATCAGACAGAGCAATAATATTAATTCCTTCATTAACCAATCGTTCTGTCCATTGCTGTACTATCTCCGTATTCCATTCATCACCGTAAGGATTTCCAAAACCCATTGAGAGGTAAACCAGCAACTCTTTGTTTTTATCGGCGCATAAACCTTTGATCCGCTTAACCGTTTCAAACGCGTCGTTAACCGTCGAGTTAGTATTGCGCATCTGGAACGTCTCTGAGATAGAAAAAGGATAACCGAGGTAAGTTATCGCCCCATGAGCTGCGGCTTCCTCAGCGCCCCTGTAATTGGCTATAATGGCTAATAGCTTAGACTTGGTATTGCCCAGATCAAGCTGACCTAATACCTCTGCCGTGTCCCGCATTTGCGGAATAGCTTTTGGCGATACAAAACTGCCGAAATCTATCGTGTCAAAACCTACCTGTAAAAGCAGGTTGATATAGCGCGCCTTCACATCAGTTGGAACAAAATCGTGTAAGCCCTGCATGGCATCGCGGGGGCATTCGGTGAGTTTTATTAAAGCATCGGCCATTAATATGCAAGTTAGTCAGCTTTTGCCAACTGTTTATCTTTTTTAGGTAATTCTTCGCGCTTAAACCTGCGGATGATCAACCTGCTGCCACCGTTATTGGCCAGATAGTTACCTATCCAGTTAATAAACACAATTACTTTGTTACGGAAACCCAGTAACGATACCAAATGCACAAACATCCAGATCAGCCAGGCAAAAAATCCCTGGAATTTTATCTTACCCAGATCGGCAATGGCTTTGTTACGGCCTATGGTAGCTAACGATCCCTTGTCATTATATTTAAACGGAACGACAGGTTCGCCTTTTATAAGGTGCATTATGTTTTTGCCTGCCAATGTACCTTGCTGTATAGCAACCTGCGCTACACCCGGGTGCCCCTTTGGCGTCTCTTCTGTTATCATGGCTGCCACATCGCCTACGGCAAATACATTTTCCGAGCCTTTTATCCTGTTAATTTCATCAACACTTATGCGGTTACCACGCTCAATAATATCTTTGGTTATACCGTCAGGTACAACGCCCATAACGCCGGCGCTCCATATTACATTCTTGGTTTTAATGGATTTGCCGTCTTCAAATTTTATTACTTCGCCGTCGTAGCTCTCAACCTTCATGTTCAATAAAACCTCGACTCCCATATCGGTCAAAAACTTTTTAGCAGCTTTTGATCCTTCGTCCGAAAAAGGCCCCAATACTTTTGGTAAAAAATCTACCAGGTAAACTTTCATATGGTTTTTTTCCAGGTCGGGATAATCGCGGGTAAGGATATGATTACGCAGCTCGGCCAACGCCCCTGCAAGCTCTACACCGGTAGGTCCGGCGCCAACCAGTACAAAGGACAGGTAAGGTTCTTTTTCTTCTTTGGTGGCCTTTAATGAGGCCTCTTCAAGGTTTTGGAGGATCAGATACCGAAGGTTTAACGCCTCGGGTATCGACTTCATGGGCATTGCGTGTTTTTCTATCTCTTTATTGCCGAAAAAATTGGTGGTTGATCCGGTGGCAATCACGAGGTAATCGTAAGGGATATCACCTGTGTCTGTTTTGACTATGTTGTTTTCTGTATCGACGCTACTTACCTCTGCAATCCTAAACCTGAAGTTTTTTTGGCTGGCGAAGTTTTTCCGTAACGAGAAGGCGATGGATTCTGACTCCAAACTACCGGTAGCAACCTGGTACAGCAATGGTTGAAATGTATGATAGTTATGCTTATCCAGCATTAAAACATCAACAGCTTTATCAGCCAATTGTTTGGCTACTTCTAATCCGGCGAAGCCGCCACCTATTATAACTACTTGCGGGAATTTTGATTTGGTTGAACTCATTTTATGTTCTTTTAAATCTGTTAGTGTAAAGGTTTGATCTACCCATTTACACTGTGATAATTGCTTAAACACAAAAACCATTCCGTACCGTAAACCAAAAAAATAATTTGTGAGCAATGTCATATATAATAGGCTTTGTAGTCATTTATTTTATGGTTAGCGGGCTATAGTTTTACAATTCGATTACAACCTATTTAAACAACATGACATGAAAAATTTAACATCAGACAAAGAGGCATTTTTAACCGATACTCCTGTCCATTTGCCTAATACCACCATGAGAGCGCTGGTATATCATGGTCCCGGTAAAAAGTCATGGGAAGACAAACCTAAGCCAGTGTTATTAAAACCAACCGACGCGATCATAAAGATTTTGAAAACAACTATTTGCGGAACCGACCTGCATATTATGAAAGGTGATTTGCCCGAAGTTGCCGACGGAAGAATAATTGGCCACGAAGGTGTGGGAATAGTTGAAGATGTGGGTACAGCGGTTAGTAACTTCAAAAAAGGCGACCATGTTATAATTTCCTGCGTTACTTCGTGCGGCAAGTGTTCATATTGTAAAAAAGGCATGTATTCGCATTGCGAAGATGGTGGTTGGATATTGGGTTATATGATTGATGGCACACAAGCGGAGTATGTGCGGATACCACACGCGGATAACAGTCTTTACCCAATACCCGCCGGATCAGATGAAGAAGCATTGGTCATGCTTAGTGATATACTGCCGACTGGTTTTGAATGCGGCGTTTTAAATGGACAAGTGAAACCGGGCGATGTGGTTGCTATTGTTGGTTCGGGCCCTATAGGTATTGCGGCGTTATTAACAGCACAATTTTATACCCCTGCCGAAATTATTATGATAGACCAGGATGATAACCGGTTAAACGTAGCCAGCACATTTGGCGCAACCCATATCATTAACAGCGCTGTCGAAAATGCTATCGAAAAAATAAATGCATTGACCAATGGTAGGGGAGTTGATGTTGCTATTGAGGCTGTTGGCGTGCCTGCTACATTTGAGCTATGCCAGGAAATTATAGCGCCGGGTGGCCACATAGCAAATATTGGTGTGCATGGCAAGAGCGTTACCCTTCGCCTTGAAACGCTTTGGTCAAAAAATATAACCATAACTACGCGATTAGTTGATACAGTTACAACACCGTTATTACTTAAAACGGTGCAATCCAAAAAAATAGAGCCTAATAAACTCATCACGCATCGTTTTAAACTTGATCAGATAATTGAGGCGTATGACGTATTTGGAAACGCGGCTAAAGAAAAAGCCTTAAAGGTAATACTTGAAAATTGAGAATGAGTGGTTGAAAGTTGCGGGCTGATAACCGGCAACAAAAAGGCCGCCTCGTGTAAACGGGCGGCCTTTATAGTTATGCTGATTGAGATTATTTCAAGTCGTTCTTTCCGAAATCGACAATTACCGGTGTAGCGATACAGATCGAAGAATATGTACCAAAACATACACCAATTAATAACGAGAATGAGAAGCCGCGTAAAACGTCGCCACCGAAGATGAACAATACGATCAATACGAACAACACTGTTAAAGCGGTAATAATAGTACGGCTAAGGGTGCTGTTTATAGCGTTATTGATAACTTCTTTCGGATCGTCGTTTTTCGAGTGGTGTAAACGCAAGAACTCGCGAATACGGTCAAATACTACCACGGTATCGTTAATTGAGTAACCAATTACCGTTAATATAGCAGCGATAAATGTCTGGTCGATATCAAGGAACGGAAGCACCGTTTTAAATAACGAGTAGAATGATAATACCATTAAAGCATCGTGCGCCGTTGCCACCATTGCCGCTAAACTAAACTGCCATTTACGGAAGCGAATTAAGATGTAAGCAGATATAACCAGGATAGCAAATAATACGGTCCATACTGCTGATTTTTTCAAACCATCAGCAACAGTAGCCTGTACTTTTTGCGAGCCCAGGATGTCTGTTGATGTAGCATGGGTTATCTCTTTTGTATTAAGCGCTTTTAATAAGGTATTTCTAACATTATCATCTGCAGTTGTCGAATTTTCTTCGATCATGTAGTTAGTGGTAATGCTTATTTTATCAGTACCTAAAGTTTTAACCTGAGTGCCATGGCCTAATACACCTTCAACAGCGCCACGTACATCCTCAACAGTAGCATTTTTATTAGGGAAGTGCATAATGTAAGTACGGCCACCCTGGAAATCTACACCATAGTTAAAGCCTTGTACAAACATTGAAATTATACCGGCTAATATAAATGTGCCGGAGAAAATATAGAATCTTGCACGTTTTTTAACAAACGCGAAGTTTGCATTTTTAAACGTGTGTGAACTCCATGGGTTTGAAAATTTAATATCCCAGCCTTTTTCAATCATCCACTCAAATATTAACCTTGAAATTAATAATGAACAGAATAATGAGGTGACGATACCTATCATTAATGTAGTTGCAAAACCCTGGATAGGGCCGCTACCGAAAACAAACAAGATAACACCTGTTAAGAAAGTACTGATGTTAGCATCAAGGATTGATGATAAAGCGTGTTTAAAACCATCACTAACCGCTATGCGGACAGACTTGCCTAAGGCTAATTCTTCACGTACACGTTCATAGATCAATACGTTGGCATCAACCGACATACCGAACAACAACACTATACCTGCAACACCCGGTAAAGTTAACACAGCGCGCAAGCTGGTTAATACACCCATCAAGAAGAATACGTTGATAACAGTAGCAACCACAGCTACAGTACCTGCACGGTTATAGTAAGCAACCATAAATACCAGCACCACCAATAAACCCACTAAACATGACATTAAGCCGGCATCAATAGATTGCTGACCTAATGACGGACCTACAACGTCCTCACCAATAATACGGGCAGGTGCAGGTAAGCGGCCAGCTTTTAATACGTTGGCCAAATCTTTGGTGTCTTCTACTTTATAGTTACCTGATATTGATGATACACCACCAGATATTTCATTTTGTACGCTTGGTGCAGAGTAAACGTTATCGTCCAAAACAATGGCGATAGCTTTTTTACCTTGTGCAGCTTCAGCAGTTACAGCGCGCCATTTTTCAGCACCCTGCGAGTTCATTACCATTCTAACCTCAGGCTGTCCTTTTTGATCCACATCACTTTGTGCATCATTGATAACATCACCTGTTAACACAGGGCCATTTTCGGCACCGGCTAATTTAAGAGCGTATAATTCAAAGATTTTGGTTTTCTCCATTGGCTTAACACCCCAGGCAAACTTAATGTTGCGTGGTAATGAAGCCTGCACATCTGCGCTGCGCAAGTAAGAGTTTACTTTAGCAGTGTCTTTTTGTAATGTCCAGCCTACAATAGCTCCCGGGCGCAACTGCTGTTGGCCTTGTTGATCCTGGTAGGTAGGGATTTGTAAGATGGTGAAAAGTGGGTGCGCAGCATTTAATTTGGATTTTGCAGCCAATGATGTATCGTTAGCTGCAGTTTTCTCTACTTTATTTAATAAAGCTAAACCACCTTTTTTAGTAGTATCCTTTTTAGCGTCAACTGCCGCTGTGGCCGTTTTCGCGGTATCCTTAGGCGCAGCTTTGCTTTTGGCAGCAAGAATACCGTCAATGCTGTTAAACATTGGATAAACATCCTGGCTTTCAAAAGTCTGGTAAAACTCCAGTTTAGCAGATCCTGATAATAGCTTGCGTACACGTTCAGGCTCTTTAACACCCGGTAACTCAATAAGGATACGGTTTGTATTAGCTTCTAACTGGATGTTAGGTTGTGTAACACCAAACTGGTCGATACGTGTGTTTAAAACAGTGTATGATTGTTTAACGGCTACGTCGGCTTCGTCTTTAAGGTATTTTTCAACCTCGCTGTTTGAAGCATTGTATTTTAAATGAGCCTGGTTATCTTTAGTTGAAAAGATGGCGGCTAACTTACCGTTAGGGTTAAGTTTTTCGTACTCGTTAACAAACAAAGTAATGTAATCGCTTTGGCTGGTGCGGGTAGCGATGTTAGCGTTAGCTATAGCCCGGTTAAAAGCGGGATCAGGATTGTTGTTTGATAACGCTTTTACCAATTCGGCCAAAGAGATCTGCATGGTAACGTTCATACCACCTTTTAAGTCAAGACCTAAAGCAAGCTCTCTTTCTAAACAATATTGATATGTATGGCCCAATAGCGGATAGGCCGGTAATGATGAAACAGAATCTAAATAAGCCTTTACTTTAGCAGTATCGCCTTTCGCGTATACTTCAGCATCCTTCTCAACTTTGTGTGCCACCCATGTGAAAGACAATTGGTAAATACACACAATTGTAAGCACTACGGCGAAAAATTTAATAACCCCTTTACCTTGCATCGTAAATTAAAATATGTAATTAATTAGTTTATAAGCATTTTAAACAAGACGGCAAATCTAACAAAATTTTAGAACCATTAAATTTTAAATTAAAACAAAATTTAATGGCTTGTTGTTATGCGCGTTCAAGTGTGATGAATGAGTACGGAAGCGGATTTTTTTCGTCCGGCTCATGGTCCTGCCGGTCGGTTTCTTTCCATATAGTTGCCTTAATTTCAGGGAAATAGGTATCTGCCTCGAAATTTTCGTGAACAATGGTTAAAAATATTTTGTCGGTTAGAGGCATAGCAAGTTTATAGATCTCGGCACCACCAACAATAAACACCTCGGCCTCATCGCGGCAAAGATCCAGCGCCGCTTCGACAGAATTCACCACCTCACAACTCGGGATTTCAATTTGCTGACGGGTTATGATAATATTTCTACGATTTGGCAACGGTCGGCCCACCGAATCATAAGTCTTACGACCCATAATAACGGTACCTCCGGTAGTGATTTCTTTAAAATGTTTCAGATCCTTTGGCAAATGCCAAAGTAACTTATTGTCCTTGCCGATTGCGTGGTTTTCGGCGATAGCTACTACGATACTAACTGTCATTGAGTCATTGGGTCATTAAGTCATTGGGTCATTTGTTCAATTTAATGATCATTTGACATTGCCAATGAATTTGATGTAAATATTAAGTTTTATATGGATGATTTCTAATTGTTGAAGTAATGATTGATAAGTTCCATTGTCAATCAAATTTCGGGAAGTTGCTTTATATAGCCAAGTTTTAGTTTCAATGATAGAACCACGGCTATAGTAACAGAAGTTTTTGTTTTCCTTGAAATGGTATCTGCCAAATCCTTCGGCAATATTTGCGCTAATAGAATCAGATGACCGGACTAATTGTTTACCGATAGTGTCCTTTGCGAAAAAATCCCAAGTCGATGTGATTTCCCATACTTTACCAGCAAAAACTTCAGATAAGTTGTAAACCTCAATATCTTCTATACGATTGCTCATAGCAAACTATTCAATGACTTAATGACCCAATGAAATAATGACCATCACACTGCTACTGCCCCCTTAATATGCGGCCACGGATCATAGTTCTCCAGTTCAAAATCCTCAAACTTAAAGTCGAAAATATCTTTTACATCCGGATTGATCTTCATGGTTGGCAGTGGACGCGGGTCGCGGCTTAGTTGTAGTTGTGTTTGCTCAAGGTGGTTGTTGTATAAGTGGGCGTCTCCAAAAGTATGTACAAAATCACCTAATTGTAAGTCGCATACTTGTGCCACCATCGTAGTCAATAAAGCGTATGACGCGATGTTAAACGGTACACCCAAAAATATATCGGCACTACGCTGGTATAACTGGCATGATAGTTTACCATCGGCCACATAAAACTGGAACATCATATGGCATGGCGGCAAAGCCATTTGGTTAACATCAGCCACGTTCCAGGCCGATACAATAATTCGGCGCGAGTCGGGGTTGGTTTTTATTTGATTGATGATCTGTTTGATCTGGTCTATATGGCCGCCATCAGGCGTAGGCCACGACCGCCATTGGTAACCGTATACCGGGCCGAGGTTTCCATTCTCATCTGCCCACTCATCCCAAATGCGTACGCCGTTATCTTTTAAATATTTGATGTTTGTATCGCCCTGTAAAAACCATATCAACTCGTGAATGATTGATTTTAGGTGCAGCTTTTTGGTTGTCACCAACGGAAAGCCCTCCTGAAGGTTAAAACGCATCTGGTAGCCAAATACACTAATGGTGCCGGTGCCGGTACGGTCGTGCTTCTGAGTGCCCGTTTCCATTACATGGCGCATAAGGTCAAGATACTGCTTCATTTTTTAATTATTGAATGATGGAATTAGTGAATTATTGAATGTGGATGTTTTAATTCTGCTACAAAGAAAAATAATCTATTTTTGGTATCCTACGGATGTGCATAAATACCTGCCGTTGTTAACTTTTATATGATCAATTTCCCAAACGCAAAGATAAACATAGGTCTTAACATTACCGAGCGCCGCCCGGATGGTTATCATAATCTGGAAACCATTTTTTACCCGGTGCAGATAAAAGACGCGCTGGAAGTGATCGAAGCCCCCGAATTAAGCTTCGAATCGTCGGGTCTTGACATCCCGGGTAGGATGGAAGATAACCTTTGCATTAAAGGCTATCATTTGCTGAAAAAGGATTTTGATTTGCCGCCGGTAAAAATTCACCTGCATAAAAATATCCCGATAGGCGCGGGGCTGGGTGGTGGGTCGGCAGACGCGGCTTTTTTTATCAGGCTGATGAATGATAAGTTTGACCTATGCCTAACCACCGAGCAGCAATTAAGCTATGCCCGCAAACTGGGCGCAGACTGTGCTTTCTTTGTCGAGAACAAACCTGTGTTTGCTTTTGAGAAAGGGGATGAGTTTGAAACGATAAAATTAGACCTCTCAGGCTACGCAATTGTGTTGGTGATGCCAGATGTCCACATCTCGACGTCCGAGGCCTACAGTGGCGTAAAACCGGCGCCTGTAAAGCAGTCATTGTTCGACTTGATCTATGAGCCGATTACAGAGTGGCGGAACTTCATCAAGAACGACTTTGAACTCAACATCTTCAAAAACCACCTGGAGATAAGAGGAGTGAAGGCTGCCCTTTACGAGGCCGGCGCCATTTACGCCAGCATGAGCGGGAGCGGAGCCTCGGTATTTGGTATCTTTAATACAGCTCCTGACCTGAGCGAACTGGAGCAGCACAACCAGGTTTTTTATAATATCTAAGCTGACCTTCTTTTACGGATGCTTGATATACTCGCGGTCCTCATCACTTAGTGTATCGGTGTCATCATCGTCATCTTCATCGGCTGGATAGCCGCCACCAATGGCGCGCGCTTTTTTTGGACGGCCAACCAGCACACCTAAAATAAACGCCACCACTCCGAACGTTAATAGCGCCGTCAATTTTGAAACATAAAACGTGCCGAACAAAATGGTGAATTTTACCGTGTCGGTATTTTGCATCAATACTATTGTTAGCAGTATTGTTATTACAATTATGGCGATAGTTGTTAAGCGCATGTCTGTCCTGGTTGTTAAGAGTTTTATACAATATCCGATTTTTATGAGATTAATAAAAATCCATTTCAAAAATAGGATAGGAGCTATCTTAAATTCAACAAAACGCAAAAGTAAAAACATGGAGGGTTTGACCCTTTTTTTAAAATTGAAAATCTGCTGATTTTCCGTCGCCCTTTTTGACGACGTTGGAGAATTACTATTTCCGATTTGCATCAAAACCGTGATCATCAAAATCAAGTCGTTTTTAAGTCTGTTTTTCTGAAATTTCAGGGTCGGTTACAATACCCTGTTTTTTGCCATAATCCGTATTTAGCCATTTCGGTACACTAAGGTGCTTGAATTTTACCTTGAAAACCAATAGTGATTTTATTGTTTAAATTATATCGTATAAAAGACTGAAATACAACTGTATAAGTAGTTTAATTCAGTTAAATACGATTTTTTGCTAATTTATTTAGTAAATGAACTTGTTTTAAAAGTCATTTTTATTAAACTAATACTTTTAATAGTATTTATAATTATTTGATTATTAATTAATTATATTAAATGCATTAAGTTGATATTTAAAAAATTTCTGCTATAGATTGGTGATATTTTACCGTGAAAAGAGTCGTTTTTTGACAGGTAAAAATAAGGCGTTTCGGTACACAAATCATGTCGTGAAATTTGGCCCAGAATCGCACGAAATTTTTAAAATGTATGCGGGTGGGGTAAAATGATCGGGTGGCTTAGATCGTCCTAAAATGCGTTTGGTGAGATCTGATTATTATCCCCTACCCTGCGAATTGGGGCGAATCTATCTTATGAAACCAGAGGATTTAGCGAGAAATTTACCTGCTTCTACGCTTCTGTAATTGCGTTTTGGCGACAGGAAACAGGAAGATAGTAGACAAAATAATTACGGCTCCTACCCAGAATCCGGTAGTCATTTTGTTCATATCGCCAAAGAAAAGAAACGACATCAGGATGCCATACACCGGCTCAAGGTTGGTAATTAGCGCTACCCTGAATGCCGATAACTCGCGCATTACAGATACCCCGGCAACGTATGCCAGCGATGTACAGATGGTGCCAAGCAATAATAAATAGCCAATGTCATGAGGCTTTAAATACATGGCCTGGTTAAATCCGCCGGTGAAAAAAAGGTATAATGTGGCCCAGAAAAATGCACCTATTAGCTCGTAAAATGATATGGTGGCCGGCTCAATTTGCTTTACCTGCCTGGAGTTTATGATGGAAAATATGCTGGCAAAAAGGGCGCTTAACAGCCCTGCAATGATACCCTTAGTGTATTGAGTTTCGAATTTAAAGATCAATACTATGCCGGTAATTATCAATAATCCGGCGATAATTTCGAGTTTTGAGATGCGTTTTTTGTTGAAAAGTGGCTCCAAAATCGCCGTAAATAACGTCATGGACGACAGGCAAACCAGCGTCACCGGCACGGTAGAAAGCTTGATAGAAGCGAAGAAAAGGATCCAATGGCCACCCACTAAACCGCCCGTGAAGAACAGTTTCAGGAAGTTTTGACGGCTGATCAGCAGCGCTTTTTTGCTGAATTTAAAGTAAAAAAACAACGAAATTGCCGCGATTAACACGCGATACCACACCAATTGTACGGCAGAAACCGTAATTAGAGCGCCTAAAATGCCCGTAAATCCCCAAATAAACACGGTAAAATGCAGTATAAGCAGGTTTTTATTGGGCACTGATGAATTATTTTTGCTGTACGCCATTCTCATTTAGGCGCTTTATATAGTAAATAACCGCCCAGTATACCAAACAAGGTGTTGGGCAGGGCGGCTGCTATCCATGGAGAAAGGCCACTTTTTATGGCAAAAACCAGGGCAAATTTGTCTACCACAATGTAGGCGAAACATAAAAATAAGCCTATCCCAAGGGGTAAACCAATGCCCCCGCGCACCCTCCTGGAGGAGATAGAAACGCCAATTAAAGTGAGCACAAACGACGCAAAAGGGTACAGAAAACGGCGCCATTTTTCGTACTGCATATCCTTGATATTGCCCGCGCCACGGATCTTTTCTTTGGTGATATTCTTGTTCAGATCGCGTAGCGACATGGCAGAATATATATTATCATGGGCCTCAAAATCGGATGGATAAAGGTCGAGCGTGGTGTCTTTTTGGGGTAGGTTAAACCTCAACCTCTCCCTTAAACCATTTACAAATCGTACGGTGTAATTCTTAATTTGCCACTGTTTTTTTAACGAATCATAGGTGATTGTTTGCGCATCAATCTTCTCGCGCAGCTTATCGCCATCAAACTTTTCAAGCACAAACTGATAGCCTGTGTGCGATAGATTATCGTACGATTCTACATACACATAGGTATGCTCATCCAGCTTTAAATGCACCGAGTTTTTAGACTGATCGCCGTTAAAACCGTGGCTATTTTCAAAGTCTACCTTTAGTTTATTGGTATAGGGTATAAGGTATAAATTGGCAAATAACGACACCACAAATATCAGCGTAGCCGACACAAAATAGGGTCTTAAAAACCTGGTAAAGCTGGCCTTTCCGCTCAATATGGGCACTATCTCTGTTTGGTTAGCCATCTTGGCTGTAAAGAAAATTACAGCTAAAAAGTTAATTAAAGGCGATAGTAAATTGATGTAAAAAGGGATAAAGCCGGCGTAATATTTAAAGGCAATTTCCCATATGGTAGCATGGTGCGACAGGAAGTTATCCAGGTGCTCAGAAATATCAAACACCACCGATATCACTATGAAAATGACCAGGGTAAACACAAAGGTACCCAGGTATTTCTTGATGATATACCAGTCAATTATCTTTAAATACTTACCTATAAAATCCTTCATTTACAGTCTTTGTCCAAGGCGGTCAACCATTGTTTTTTTCCAGCTATAAAACTCGCCGCTGATGATTTTAGTACGTGCTTCTTTAACCAGCCACAAATAAAAATGCAGGTTATGCAGGGTTGCTATCTGCGCGCCCAGCATTTCGCCGCTATGTATCAGGTGCCTTAAATAGGCTTTAGTATAGTTCTTATCGGCAAACAGATCACTATCAGCCTCAATAGGCGAAAAATCTGCTTTCCACTTCTCATTCTTGATATTTATAACCCCGTTTTTGGTAAATAACATACCATTGCGGGCGTTACGGGTTGGCATTACGCAATCAAACATATCAACACCCAAAGCTATGTTTTCCAGCAAATTAATAGGTGTACCTACGCCCATTAAATAACGTGGTTTTTGCTCCGGTAATATATCGCACACTAATTCGGTCATGGCGTACATTTCTTCGGCCGGTTCGCCTACTGATAGGCCGCCTATAGCGTTGCCTTCACGCTCGAAAGACGCAATAACCTCGGCCGACCGCACCCTTAGATCTTTATAAACCGACCCCTGTACAATCGGGAAAAACGTTTGATCGTACCCATATTTTGGTTGGGTACTGTCAAACCTGTCGCAGCAGCGCTTCAACCAGCGATGCGTCATTTCTATCGACCGTTTAGCATAATTATAGTCGCAAGGGTAGGGTGTGCACTCATCAAAAGCCATAATAATATCGGCGCCGATTGTACGCTGTATATCCATCACATTCTCGGGCGTAAACAGGTGTTTCGAGCCATCAATATGCGAGCGGAACGTTACGCCCTCTTCCTTTATCTTACGCACTTCGCTTAAGCTGTACACCTGGTAGCCGCCGCTATCCGTCAAAATCGGGCCATCCCAGCCGTTAAATTTATGTAGTCCGCCGGCGCCTTCTATAACATCCAGTCCCGGGCGTAAATATAAATGATAGGTATTTCCAAGTATAATTTGCGCCTGTATATCGTTTTTTAGCTCGTGCTGATGGACGGCTTTTACGGTGCCCGCGGTACCCACAGGCATAAATATTGGCGTTTGTATAGTTCCGTGATCGGTTGTGATCTCGCCCGCGCGGGCCTTTGATAGCGGATCGTGTGCTGTTAAGTTAAATTTCATTTTTGCTGCGGCAAAGATAGTGAATGCTTGTTGAAGATTAGAGAGTTGAAGATTGGGTTGTTGAAGATTGGTGTATTGAAGATTGAAGATTGGGAGTAGGCGGAAAAGAAATGCGCGTGGGCTCCGTGCGATCCGATAGCTATCGGTTCCCTCCCTCGGGAGGGCGGAGGGAGGAGTTTAGTAGAGCGATAAGGACTGCTACTGCAACTATAACCTGCAACTTAATCAGAGCGTTGCCTTCGGCCCGTGTTATCCGCTCATACTGCGCAGGCCTTAGGCGCGAGGCCGGTATCCGCTTCAATCACTAACGCGGGTTGGCGGTAATAAACGCGCGCCGTTGACTCACCCCGACTACGCTTCGCTGGTCGACCCTCTCTTCGCCTTTGGCGGAAAGAGGGTTGGGGAGAATTTTTATATAAAATATTTTATTTTAGTGTGTGCAAACTATAATAGAATTTTGCCGGGAGTTACGCAGACTGCAAACGCCTGCTGAGAAAATTTTATGGGACTATCTTAGAAACAGGAAGTTATCCAAACATAAATTCTTACGGCAATATCCAATTTGCGTTACAGCATATGGCTTCAACAGGTACTACATCCCGGATTTTTACTGCCATCAAGCTAAACTGGTAATTGAAGCTGACGGACCTATTCATTTATTGAAAAAAGACTATGATCAAAACAGGGACGAAGTTTTAACGGCCCTTGGCTTAACAATCCTACGATTTGAAAATGATGAAATTATAAATAACACACAAGTGGTGCTAAATAGAATCAACACTCAACTCAATAATAAATAAAAACTAACCCTCTTTCCCGCTTGCGGAAGAGAGGGTCGACCAGCGAAGCGTAGTCGGGGTGAGTTACCGCGGGCAGGTAACGGTGGCAGCTAACAAAAGACTAAATAGGTGCGCTACAATTAAACGCGGGCCGGTTACTCACCCGGTCATTGCTTCGCTCGACCACCCTCTCTTCGCCTTTGGCGGAAAGAGGGTGGTCGAGGAAAAAGAACAACCCTCTTTCCCGCTTGCGGAAGAGAGGGTCGACCAGCGTAGCGTAGTCGGGGTGAGTTGCCGCCGACAGGTAACAGTGGCTACTATTCAACCCTCCCTTTAACCTCAACCTTTATAACAGAAGCAATAGCATCCGGTGCCTGGGCCGGTAAATTAATTATCAAGCCGTCCGCAGCCGCTGATGATGTTAATGCTGTACCATTAGCCAGCAACTTCGCGCTGATAATCTGGTTTTTTAATCCCGGCACGGTAAGCTTACCATCGGTAGGCCATTTAAAAACTGATAGATATAATATCGTATTATCGCCCTGTATTTTTTTAGTGCAGCGTCCCCAGCTTAAAGCCTGCAGCGGACTGGCGGTAGTAGCATAAATAGCTTCAGAGTTTGTTTTCATCCAAACGCCGATAGCTTTAAGATCATCAATACTTCCCTGCGGGAACTGTCCTAATGGATCCGGCCCCACATTTAACAGGTAATTACCACCCTTTGACGCGATATCACATAGGTTATGGATCAACGTTTCGGGCGTTTTCCACTTGGTGTCGTAGCTTTTATAGCCCCAGGTACCGTTCATGGTCATGCAGGTTTCCCAGTCTTTACCGTCAAGCTCGCTCAGGCTTGGGATCTTTTGCTCGGGTGTTTTGGTATCGCCCGGGTAATTGGGGCGCTTTAGGCGGTCGTTGGTGATGATATTAGGTTGCAGCGCCAGTACGGCGTTTAGTTTTTCGGCATATTCGTCAGTCATTCCTGTAGGGGTATCCCACCATAAAACAGCCACATCACCATAATTTGTTAACAGTTCCTTTACCTGCGGCACAGCTACGCGGTCGATATACTGCGCCATGGTAGCCGTAGTTTGGTAAGGATCCCAATGGCCGGTATGCGCTTTGGTATAGGCATCTATACTTGCCGAATCGGGGTTGGCCCAGCCATCAGTTGCTACTTTGCGCGCTACGGCACCGCCCGGGTTGTTCCAGTCCTGCGCCTGCGAGTAATAGAAACCTAATTTAATGCCATATTTTTTGCAGGCTTCGGCCAGTGGTTTAAGTACATCTTTACCATATGGGGTGGCGTCGGCAATGTTCCATTTGCTGGCGTTTGATTTAAACATGGCAAAGCCATCATGATGTTTTGCCGTTATTACAATGTATTTCATGCCGGCATCCTTAGCCATGCGCACCCACTCGTCGGCATCATATTTTACGGGGTTAAAAGTTTTAGCAGCCGCCTGGTATTCGGCAACAGGTATTTTGCCGCGGTTCATTATCCACTCGCCACCATGCGCTACCTTGTTGCCTTTATATAAGCCGGCCCATTGTGCATAGTCGCCCCAGTGAATAAACATCCCGAAACGGGCTTCGCGCCACCATTTCATCCGTTCGTCGCGGGTTAATGTTTTTTGCGCAAAAACATTGGTAATAAGTATTAACAACGCGGTGCTTGTTACCATAAACTTTTTCATACGGGCTTATATATAATTGGTGTACAATTGCCGGGATGGCAAAAACTAAATGTAATAATAATTATTATTGTTACGTATCAAATCCGAACGTTTTTTGTATCAAAACCGAACGGGTTTAACCTTTATTGTATTTATAATTATCTTTAAATCAACAGGATATAAATTCGGCATGTGTGTTGGTGCATATCAGCAATTCTATTAATGTATCATTGAATATCAACGCCCTATGATCAGGAACTTCCTCAAAATAGCTTACCGTAACCTTTTGCGCAGTAAAGGTTTTTCTTTTATAAATATTACGGGCCTGGCCATAGGCATGGCCGCCGCTATACTTATAGGATTATGGATCGAAAGCGAGATTAGCTATGACGATTTTCATGAAAATAAAGACAGAATATACCAGGTTTGGAACCGTAAGCAGCAAGAGGGCGAAATTCAGTGCTCGAACAGGGTGTCTGAACCAACCGCCCGCGCGGCCGAGAAGGATATACCCGAAGTAGAGCGTGCGGTAAAGGTAAAGTGGGCTGGTGATATGCTTTTTTCTGTCGGGGATAAAAAGATAATGAAGGGTGCGGCTGTTGTTGATACCGGTTTCCTGGACATGTTCACCTTCCCGTTGGTTAAAGGCAATTCGGCCACTGCGTTAAATGATAAGCATTCAATAGTGCTTACAGAAAAAACAGCCAAGAGTTTATTTGGTAACGATGATCCGATTGGGAAAGTAATTAAACTCGATAATAAAGATAATTTCACCGTTAGCGGGGTGCTTAAAGATCTGCCCGCCAATTCAAGGTTTAATTTTGATTGCTTATTGCCATGGTCGGTTATAAAGTATGAGAAAGGGAAGGACCTGGGCTGGAACGATAACAGTATCCTGACCTTCGTTATGCTTAAAAAAAATGCCAGCTATGCATCTGCAAGCCTTAAAATTAAGGGTTTGAAACAAAAATACAGCGACGAAGCAAAGAAGATGAACTGGGAGCTGTTTCTGTACCCCCTGTCGCGTTGGCATTTGTACGCAAGCTTTACCAATGGTGTAGAGGATAACAACGGCCGAAGCGGGTTTGTACGCCTGTTTAGCATTATTGCTGTATTTATATTATTAATAGCCTGTATAAATTTCATGAACCTTAGCACCGCGCGCAGCGAGAAACGGGCTAAAGAAGTAGGCATCCGTAAAGTAGTGGGTGCGCAAAAAGCATCGCTTATTCTGCAATTTATAGGTGAATCTGTTTTCCTTGTGTTTTTAGCGGGAATAATAGCGATAGTATTGGTGGAGCTGAGTTTGCCCTGGTACAATCAACTCACGGATAAAACCCTGTTTATAAACTTTAATGATGTTTATACATGGCTAGCGTTTATTGGTTTTGTACTGTTCACCGGTTTGCTGGCGGGTAGTTACCCTGCATTCTTTCTTTCGTCCTTTAAACCTGTTAAGGTGTTAAAAGGCACGTTTAAAAAAGCAGATGCCTTTGTTACGCCCAGGAAAGCACTTGTTGTATTGCAGTTTACCTTCGCTATTATCCTTATTATATGTACCATAATAGTAAAGCAACAAATAGACTATGCCCGCAACCGTGATAACGGCTATAATAAGGATAACCTGGTGTATCATATCATGACCGGGGACATCAATAAAAACTATGCGCTGATAAAAAATGAGTTGCTGGAATCGGGTGTTGCAAGATCTGTTACTAAAACAAACTCGCCGCTTACCGAGCGGTGGAGCGATGGCTGGGGCCAGAACTGGAAAGGCAAAGACCCGAATGACAGAACCAATTTCGACCGTTTTTTAGAAGATGAAGGGCTGGGCGCTACAGCTGGATTACAATTTATACAAGGACGTGATTTTGATTTGAAGCAATTTCCGACAGATTCGTCCGGGTTGATAATTAATGAATCATCACTTAAAATAATGAAGTTTAAAAATCCCATTGGCCAGGAGGTAAGCGACCTTGGGGTTAAATGGCATATTGTAGGTGTTATTAAAGATTTTATCCTAACCGATCCTTACGAATCAACAAGACCCATATTAATATGTGGCGCTAAGCCCGGTTTTATGCAATTTAATGTAGTACAGATAAAGCTGAACGGTAAAAATAACACTGCCGATAATTTGAAAAAGGCGGAGACTATATTCAGAAAGTACAACCCGCAATATCCATTCGAGATTAAGTTTGTAGACGAAGAGTATGCCAGGAAATTTGATAACGAGCAGCGCCAGGGTACTTTAGCCGCGCTGTTTGCCGGCCTTACCATATTTATATCATGCCTTGGCTTATTTGGCCTGGCTACTTACATGGCCGAGAACCGGATAAAAGAAATAGGCGTACGCAAAGTATTAGGTGCTTCGGTAACAGAGATCACAACTTTGTTATCAAAAGATTTTTTAGCGCTGGTTGTTATATCGCTTGTTATAGCTACGCCTATTGCTTATTGGGCCATGAGTAAATGGTTGATGACCTACTCTTATCGCGTAAGTATAAACTGGTGGGTGTTTGCGTTAGCTGGGGTTTTATCAATAGTGATAGCATTGTTAACAGTAAGCTATCAGTCTATAAAAGCAGCGGTAGCGAACCCGATAAGAAGCCTGAGAACGGAGTGAGGGCTAAAGATTGGTGATTGAAGATTAAAGATTAGTTGCTGGCGGCGTAATTTACGCAGAGAATAGCAGGTAATTAACTGTATAACAATGCATAACAAATTGATATGTCCTAATCTTCAATTACCAATCTTTAATCTTCAATCACCAATCTTTAATCTCCGATTTTTTCACCAAATTTGCGGCATATTTTAATCGGTGTTGGAAACATATATTCGGCTGGCTTTTTTTGTTCTTTTCCTACTGGTATTTATAGTCCAGTTATACTATCTCATAAGCAATCATAAATCGCTTTCGGCTTATGTGGTTGCCGATGAACTGCCCGAAGTTAAAATACCCATATCAGTAATTATCAGCGCCCGCAACGAATCAAAAAATCTAAGCGAATATTTACCCGCCATATTACAGCAGGATTACCCGGATTTTGAAGTAATAGTAGTAAACGATTGCTCATATGATGATTCGGACGAGGTTTTGGAGGCACTTAAAGTAACCTATCCGCAGTTAAAAATAGTCACTATTACTGAACATGCGCGTTTTAAAACCGGCAAAAAATTCGCGCTTACCCTCGGTATAAAAGCAGCGAAGAATGAGCACCTGTTATTTACTGATGCCGATTGTATGCCATCATCCACCAACTGGATAACCCGCATGGCTGCGCACTTTAATACTGATAATGTGCAGTTGGTGTTGGGGTATTCGCCTTATTATAAAACCGGCAATTTTTTAAACGCGCTCATCAGGTTCGAAACTTTAAAAACAGCTATAAACTACCTGTCGGCCGCTTTAAACGGCGACCCTTATATGGGTATTGGCCGTAATATGGCCTATACTAAAACACTGTTTTTTTCAAATAAAGGTTTCGCCTCGCACATGCACGTAATATCAGGCGATGATGATTTGTTCGTTAACCAAAACGGTACGCCAACCAATACCGAAATAGAAATTCACCCCGAAACATTTATGTACACCAGCGCTAAAACCAGCTTTGCGGCATTATATCGCCAAAAGAAGCGCCATATGGGTGTGGGTAAATTGTACCGCAACAGCCACCGCCGCATGTTAAGTTTTGATGCCATGAGCGGGCTGCTGTTCTACGCCGCATTTATTTGCTACTTAGCGGTTTATTTCGAGCCAACGTTAGCGTTAGGTTTGTTTGTTTTTAGGTGGATATTGCAAATACTGGTCTATCGCAAATCATTTAAGAAACTAAATGCTGCGTCACTGCTATGGTATCTGCCTTTTCTTGATTTTGTTTACTACATTTATATAAATGTTTTTGGAGTGATCGGCACCTTTGTTAAAACAACCCAATGGAAATAAATTCCAATTTTACCGAGAATGCTAAGAATGATTTCCACCTGGTAGTTAAAGCCAGGGAAGGGAGCCAAAAAGCGTATGCCGACCTGATGCAGCGCTATAAAGATTCCATTTATTTTATGGTGCTAAAAATGGTTAACAACAAAGAGGACGCAATGGACCTTACTGTTGAAACCTTTGCCAAAGCATTTGAGAAACTGGATAAATATCAGCCCGAGTATGCCTTTAGCACCTGGCTGTTTAGGGTAGCTACCAATAACTGTATCGATTTTATCCGCAAGAAAAAATTAAATACCACCTCTATACATGGTATGACGGATGAAGACGGCGACGAGAAACAACTGCAGATAAAAGCTGATGTTTTAAATCCCGAAGAAACGTCTATAAAAAAGCAGCAGACCGAGGAGTTGAAGCTATTGATACAAAGCTTACCGGCGCGTTATCGCAACCTTATTACGCTGCGTTATTTTGATGAATTATCCTACGAAGAAATTGCCCAACAGCTTGACCTGCCTTTAGGTACAGTTAAAGCGCAATTATTCAGGGCCAGGTACTTGCTTGGTAATATTATGAACCGATTTGACAGGGATGACATCTGATCAGCTTTTTACTTATTTCCCCAATCTTACCCCAGCACAACAAAAGCAGTTTGAGCAATTGCCTGCACTGTATGAGTTTTGGAACAACCAGATAAATGTTATATCCCGCAAGGATATCGACCAGTTGTTTGAGCGCCATGTACTGCACTCGTTAGGGATAGCTAAAGTGATGCCTTTTTTACCTGGCGAAAGCGTATTAGATGTTGGCACAGGTGGCGGCTTTCCGGGGATCCCGTTGGCGATATTGTTCCCGGATACGAAGTTTTATTTGGTCGATTCTATCGGAAAAAAAATAAAAGTGGTGCAGGAAGTTGCCAAAGCTTTGGGATTGAAAAACGTACGGGCAGAGCACCTGCGTGCCGAGCAGGTTGACGAAAAGTTTGACTTCATTGTATCGCGCGCTGTAACCCGCCTGGGCGAGTTTTATCCATGGATAAAAGGGAAGTTTACCCGCACGTCGAAAAATGCCTTACCAAGCGGCATCCTCTACCTGAAAGGCGGCGACCTTGCCGACGAGATCAAAGAATCGGGCCTTAAAGTACACCAGTATTACCTGAAAGATTATTTCACCGAAGAGTTTTTTGAAACTAAGCAGGTGATATATGTGAAGGGGTAACGTTATAGATGGCTGCACCCGGACATTAATCTGAATAGAAAAAACCTCGACGATTTACCTTTTTTAAGACAATCACATTCTCTGAAGTTAATCCATTTAACATTTCGGCAACACCCGTTTCGTCAGGACTTTTATGCACACTTTGAACAGTTACTTCAAAGTAAAACGCCATGCCATAAACCAATTGCGGGTTTTTATAGAATGTGGCAGGGGCGTTTTCTAAAACTGTTATTACAGATTTGGAAAAGTTTGCATTCGGGCTTTTCAATATTTTAATATTTCTAACATGATACGTTTCATCAATATTAAATGTAGTTATAACCACGCCCGTTATTCCATTTTGAAGGTCGGGCTTTGGGTAAAGTAAATTCTTATTAATATATTTATCAAACGGGTATGTATCCTGCGGTAAAGAATTATTGCTGATAGTTTGCGCTTGTGCTATAAAAGCACTTAACGTTAATAAAGTAAATAATAGTTTTTTGAAACTTTTCACTGCGATAATATAAGTAGTCGTATAAAAATACAATATAGATTTGCTTTATCAGCAAGTTAAATTCGCGTTCGATAGTTGCTATTCTACGGTTATATCAAGGGCACCATGTTTAAATCCTTCTTTAGTTATGTCTCTAAGTATTAGAGCGCGTTCGGGTTTAGGGATTTTTACATTACCGGGGTTATACACTATAGTAGAATTCTCGGTTACTGGTGGCAAGATTGTTGAATTCTTGGGATTGGGCTTCCACGCCAGCGTGAAATTTATTGATATAATATAAGGCTTATTGGATTTTATTGCTGATGGGAAACTAATGTTTCTTAGTGCATCAATTACGTTATTGCTCAGATAATCTACAGGGCTTTTCAGTATGCGGATATATTTGATATTGCGCTTAGTATCAATGGCAAATAAGGCAGTCAATCTGCCTGAATTTTCATTTTCGCGGGCAATTGGGTGATATACAATTTTCTTAATCAATGAGTGATAAAACAGGTCAGTCTCTGAAAGTGGTATCGTATCTGTCAGTGACGACCTAAGGTGCGTCCTTTTCCCCAATTTTTGCGCATCGGCAATAGTAGTAATGAATAAGATAAGCGTTGCGCAAGCTATAGTTATTTTCATACTACAGTTATTTAGCTAGTGTATATTGAGCCCAAAAATCTGTGGTAGCAAAATCCGTAACGGAAACCGGCGGTGGAACACTAAATTCACTCGGAGCAGATGGGGTGTTTTTTGCGCCTGATTCGCCGTTAATTTTAAGCTGATAACTAAATGGATTAATGCCATTATCAGCAAGATTTAAATATTTAATGGGGATAACTAATTCATAATTATATAGCATTTTACTATCAAATTGCGCTGCTGCTTTTATGCCATCGGTGTTATAAACAGATAGGGTATCGCTGTCCAACCCTTTAATGCCGGCTGTAATTATGTATTTTGATCCCACATTTAACCTATTATTAAGTTCGGAGATAGGCATGGGTTTGTAGCTGGTGTCGGGCTGGGTATTAAAGCGCCCTACTATGCCGTTGGCCACACGCGAGAAATCGCTCCCCCGCAAATTAGGGTAGGTTATGGTAACAGGTTGGGGGTCTTTTTTATTTATAGTGTGATTGATTACAACCGTAATACCGCCACGGATAATCTTGCTGATGATATTCTCGTATTTAGCCTGTACAATTAAATAAAGGTTCTTGTCATCATTGCTTATGGCATAAAATATTTGGGTGCTATGATTGTAGGCTTGCAGTTTATCGCCCCATTCTTTAGCTATGCCATCAATTTTTAATTTAGATGGTGCCCTAAAACTAATTTATTGTTTATTGGGAAGCTTTTGCGCGATAGAATTAACAGTGAATAATAAAGAAAAGGCGGTACAAGCTATAATTGCTTTCATGGTAAGGCTATTTGGTTATATAAATATAACCAAATAATATTAGTTTATACTATCGTAGTGACCCTAATCATCACGTCATTGCGAGGAACGAAGCAATCTCTACACTTGCTAATCAATGTCCCTAATAATCGTGCTGGCTATCGCCAAATGAGATTTATCCTATTGACTGTCTGTTGCAGAGATTGCTTCGTTCCTCGCAATGACGCTTGGAGTTATTTAATTACCCGTTGGCGGAGCGGGTGGTGCCGGTGGTTTGGGCAGCTTCTTTTTCTTAATTACGTCAATAGGGTTTGGCGGAGTCGGCGCCGCTTTTATGTTATCGCCCGGTAGTAACAGGTCCGAATCTTTTTTAGTTGGCTTAGCGCCTTTTTTCTTTTTAAACGGATTGAGTTTTTGCAGCAGTTCGCCCGGGGGCGGTGGGGTAGGCGGCGGTGGCGGGGCCTGCGCAAACGCGGATGTTACGCCAAAACTTAAAACACCTGCCAGCAACAACTTTGCTGTTGCCTTTTTTAATGACCTCTTTTTTACCGACCGCATAACGTTTAGTTTAAAAGTGAATGTTATTGGTATAACGTTTTAAGATAGGTTTTAGTTTAAATAAAAAAGCCGGGTAAATTTGCCCGGCTTTAGCTTTTGATAGGTATAGGTTTATTGTTTTTTTATATAACCGCGTAGTATTACCTCATTAAGCATCAGGCTGCCGGGCGGGTTATCCGGTATATCAACAGCGTTTGGATTATAGATGTTTGAAGATACGTTAATCCTGGTTTTAATTTCGGGGACAGGAGTGGAAGGATCTTCGGAACCAAGTTGAAACCCTACAGGTAACGCATATTGTATCCCCGGTTTAAACCTGGAGAATAACGGCCATTTTTTCAATACCCTCATAACTTCGTTACTCATCAAATCAGATGGGCTGCGTACTACTTTGGCGTATTGTAAACTGCCATCGGCAGTAACAGCAAATACGGTAATGACACGGCCCCCAATGAAGTCATGCCTGTCCACCGCCGGGTAATGTACATTTTGGGCTAAGTATCGGGCAAATTCTTCGAAAACGGCATGTGGACCATCAGTAGTGATTGCGTTATCAGGAGCCATGCTATTTGACCGTGTGCCGGCAATAGCTATGGTGTAATGATTATCATAACCATACTTTTTACACACAATGGCATCCTCGTCTTCTGTATGTCCGTGGGTAGAGATATGTACAAGGTAGGTGTGAAAACCGGGTTTGTCAGTAACGATGCCTGTATAACTGTTCAAAGAGTTTATCGTCGCGTCGTCCATCACAGTGTTAGAGGGTTTAACTAATTTTATGTTAGATATATGACCATCTTTGCCAACATTAAAGCCTGCTACTATCACTGCATCACCAATAGTAGGGCCCTTTGCAAATCCCGACGACTGATAATAATTGATACCGCTCAAAAAAGCGGGGGTGAATGTAAAGTAATGTGTCAAGCTTTCGTATCCAATTTTATAACCGCTTGGAGTAACCGGCCCTGCCGGATCTTCGGCTTTATTTTCGCTGCTGCTTACAATTTTAACAGCAGCAGTGCTACCGTGCAATACAGCAACTTTGCCAACATTGTTACCCCATGTTGCCTTTGCATAGCTATTACCTTCTTGGTATAAGGTCATAGAGTCACAGCTAATGCCAATGATGGTCTTGTTCTTTACGTCATCTGGGGTAAAGTTGTATCTTTTGCCGTTGACAATAAACATGATGTTTGGGTCGGCCGGTACTGCGCCATTGGTTAGTTTGCCTGTTACCCTGCCGCCAAATTTATCTTTGTGCGAAAGCGGCGATTCAGATTTTTTGATAATAGTGGCATGGCCCGTAAATACTCTTACACCGTTTTTAGCTTTATCGCCCCATTTTTTAATGGCCCAGGCGGTGTTTGCCGGTATGTCGGTCATTGAATCGGCAGATATGGTTTCATCAGCCTTAGGATCAACTATTTTGCCATCAACTACTACCAGCTTTTTAGGTGATTTATCGGGTTTAGCCAATAAGTACTTATTAGACTTGTTAGTGGTTGAAGAAGCGAATGTGGTGATCGGTGATAAGCTAATTGGCACTGCCGGATCAATATCAACCCAACCATAAGTTTTGCTGAAAGCCAGTGTTGATACACAAAGTAACCCCGCGCAAACAGGCACAGCCACCAGGTACTTTAGTCTTGCCAAATTACCCGACCGTTTTTGATTTAACATAACAATACGTTTTTTAAGCAGATTGTAATTAAAGAAAGAATGTGTTATAGACGAAGCACCCGCGCCGTAAGCGTTATTAACTAAGAAGGATGAGTAGGTGAGAGCATCGGTTTCGTAAGCGGCGGTTTGTTCGTCGGCTATATATTCGTGCACGGTTTTAAGGCTATTTTGCATTAGGTAAATAAACGGGTTAAACCAGCTAACAACCTTCAGCAATTCCAGGAAAACAATATCAACCGAATGCTTTTGGCGGATATGCACCAGCTCATGCCTTATAATGGTATTAGCTCCCGGCGCATCGGTACCAATAAACAGATAGTTGAAGAATGAGAATGCGACATTGGTTTGGGGCAGGTAAACCAGTTTGTGTTTATCCTGTTCTATCCGGTTGGCGTTACGCATCAGCCTAAATAAAACAAACAGCTTTCCCATCAACATTAAAAACACAATGGCGGCGCCGATAAAGTAGGCATAAACTAAATAATCGTTGGCGGTTAAATGCTGCTCCATAACAACCGGTGTAGTTGCTATTGGCGTAAATTCTTGTGGTGTGTATTCGGGTAAGGCATAGGCTACCGTTGTAGCTACTGCCGCTTCTACAGGTTTTAACGCACCTATCTGTAAAACAGGCAGTATAAATGATACCACGCAGGCAAACAACAGGTAGGCCCGTGTAAGCTGGTAATAGGTTTCTTTAGTTAAAAAAAGGCAGTAGGCCAGGTAAAACACCCCCAGGTATAAGTTGGCTTCTGCGAGATAATATAACCAGTTCATAATTTTTATTGGTTTTAGGTTATTGGTTTGGTGTGATAAGGTTTTGGTTGTTATTGTTTTTTAAGTCGTGATATCACAGCATAGATAGGTTTGCTTTCGCCCCTTGCAACTTCGCCCACATACCCCGGCATTTTTTTCCAGCTCTGGTCAACCTTTGGCTGTTTGCCATTTTGTACGGTACAGAATACCATTGCAATAGTATGTGCTCCGGCTTTGTCATTTATAGTACCTTCAAATGATCTAACTACATCCAGCGCAGCCTGGTCGAAAGCTTGCCCGCCGCTTTTTGCTACGGCCCAATCACTGATAGTTCCGTTTTGGTCGAGATTGAATTTTAACAATACTACGCCCGGTGTGCCATCGCTTTTTTCCTGTTCGGGGTATTTAAGATCGTTGAAAATATGTTCGTAAAATGCATCTGTATAAGGTTTATTTAAGTAAGAATAAACATTCATACCATTTGCTATGTATTTGTGATTTTTTGTAGCACCTTCAAAGCCCCAATAAGCATTCGACGGGAAAATATAGCCGTATTTATCTTTTAATAACTTCAGGTCGGCAGGTGTGGTTGTGTCTGAACTGTAAGATGTTTCCTGGTCGTTTTTGTCAATGACGCGTACTTTAGTAATGGTGAGAGTCGGTTTGCCTTCTTCGATAGTTCCATCTCTTAAAAACCACTCGTTATACTCATAGCCCTTGCTGGTTCGTGGCGGGTTAAAGCCATATTTGGTAACTGTTACCCAACCCGAGTTACCCGGATCGTTCTCATAAGGACGTTTAAAGATCGAGTAATCATCAGTGAAAAAGAATACGCCTATTTTAAGTGTTTTACCTTCATCATCATTAACAATGCCGGTGTAGTTTTTAAAAGCGTTAAGTGCCAGGTTGTCCATTACCTCGCCATCGCTGGTAGCTATTTTAAGGTCGGTTATTTTGCGGCCGGCACCAACTGTAAAGCTCATTACCACCAGGCCGCCTTTGTCGCCATCTGCCGGTTTGTAATGGATGTTTTTAAGCAGGTAACGGTTTAACTTATCATAGCCGCCGGCGCTTTCCATAGGTACGGGCGGACGGTACTCATCAATAGTTTTATTACTGTCAGCAGGTGCAGGCATTTCTGTTTCAAATTTGTCGCCTGATAAGGCTATGTCGCCGTTATCTGTTCCGGATAACCTAATTGGTGCATCAGCAATATTAACATTCTTGTTTAAATATTTTTTATGTACCGTTTTAGTTGATGCCGGTTTAGCCGGGTCAAGGTCCACAAGGGCATAAGTTTTACTAAAAGCCATGGTCGACGTGCAAAGCGACGCCGCGCAAACGGGTAGTACTACCAGGTATTTTAGCCTTGCTAAATTTCCTGAGCGTTTTTGGTTTAACATGACGATGCGTTTTTTAAGTAGATAGTTATTAAAAAAAGAATGCGTTATAGATGAACCCGCTACGCCGTAAGCGTTATTCACCAAAAAGGATGAGTAGGTGAGGGCATCATTTTCGAAAGCCGCTGTTTGCTCATCGGCTATATACTCATGTACTGTTTTAAGGCTGTTTTGCAGCAGGTATACAAACGGGTTAAACCAGCTTATAATTTTTACCAGTTCCATAAACATAATGTCAACCGAGTGTTTCTGGCGGATATGTACCAGCTCATGCCTTATAATGGTAGCCGATCCAGAAGCATGTGTGCCTATAAAAAGGTAATTTAAGAATGAAAATGCGACACTGGTTTCGGGCAGATAAACCAGTTTATAGTCATGTTCATTTGTCTGTTCAGCCTTTCGGGTTAATCTAAATAAGGTGAACAACTTTACGATGAGTGTCAGGCATAATATTAACGCGCCTGCTATGTAGGTGCCTATTATATAGTCCTGTGGAGTTAATGGTGTTTCGGTAACAATAGGTGCTTGCTTAGCTATAGTTATCGGTGTAGCTACAACTTTTGATCTGGAAATCGCAGTCGTTACCGTCTCTTCTGTCTTTACCGGAGTAATCGGATGATCTGTCTCTTTGTATTGCTGCTCAATATATTGTTGGTGCAGCTGTTGTGGAATAGCGTAAGTTGTACTTGAAGTAACGGCTGTTACCACCGGCCTTTGTGAACCTATTTCCAATACCGGCAATATAAACGACACCACGCATGCAAAAAGCAGGTAAGCACGCGTTAGCTGGTAATAAGTTTCTTTTGTTAAAAAAAGGCAGTAGGCCAGGTAAAATACCCCCAGGTAAATGTTGGCTTCCGCGAGATAGTACAACCAATTCATAATGTTAGGTTTTAAGATAAGGTTAGGTGGGTTATTTCTTTTTACTTTTCAGCTCATCGATAAGTTTGGTTAGCTCATCAAGCTCTTTTATACCCAATTTCTTCTCGTTAGCGATAAAGGATACCAGGCTCTCGTACGAGTTGCTGAAATAGCTGCTCATCATTTTATCGAACGTAAACTTGCGGTACTGCGCCTCTGATATCAGCGGGAAATAAATATGCGAGTTACCCACCGCTTTATGATCAATAAAGCCTTTGCCCTCTAATACTCTAACAACCGTTGATACTGTATTATACGCCGGTTTAGGCTCGTTCATTTTTTCGATAATGTCTTTTACAATGGCTTCGTTTAATTGCCATAGTATTTGCATTACCTGTTCTTCTGCTTTGGTTAATTCTTTAATTATCATAACGGTAACTATTTTTATAGTTCAATAGAATAAAGGTATAACTATTTTTATAGTTTGCAAACTATTTTTGTAGTTTTTTGAAAAAATAATTTTTTGGAGGGGAAATAGGAGGTGAGGGCGCGCCGGTAACTCACCCCGACATCGCTTCGCTCGTCGACCCTCTCTTCCGCAAGCGGGAAAGAGGGTTATTTTTTCTATCGAACTTTGCCCTCTTTCCACCGAAGGTGAAGAGAGGGCCGCGCTCGAAGAGTCGCGGGGTGAGTAAACGGCGTGCCGTTTATTACCGTTATCCCAAACAAAAAACATTTTGCTAAAATTTATAGTAATATTTCCTATTTTAGTGGCACGTAAACTTTATGTCGCAACTCCATCAAATAGCTTTAACATTTTTAAATAAGATAGGAGCAGGATCTGCCAAAGTAATATTAAGTTATTTGGGGAGTGCTGAAGCTATTTTTGAAGCAAGTCCTGCCAAACTATTAAGTATTCCGGGGATTGGTGATAAAAGAACAAAAGACATAAACTTCGACGAAGCCTTGCAACGGGCCGCAGAAGAGTTAAAGTTTATAGAAAAAAATAACATAGAGGTATTGTTTTATACCGATGCCAAATATCCTAAGCGCTTAAAAAACTGTATAGACGCGCCCATACTATTATATAGTAAAGGCAACGCCGACCTGAACGCCCGCAAAATAATAAGCATAGTAGGCACCCGCAACGCAACCGATTATGGCCGCCAGCTTTGCGCCGACCTTGTTGCCGAACTACAACAATATGATGTTTTAGTAGCCAGCGGACTTGCCCACGGCATAGATGTAATAGCGCATAAAGAATGTATTAAAAACAACGTTGCCACAGTAGGAGTGTTTGGGCATGGGCTGGACAGGATCTATCCCGTTGCGAATAGAAACACCGCCGATAAAATGCTGGAGAATGGCGGCTGGTTAACCGAATATCCATCGGGCACCATCCCAGGCAGGGAAAACTTCCCGGAGCGTAACCGCATAGTGGCCGGCATGGCTGATGCAACAATAGTGATAGAGGCCAGTATAAAGGGCGGCGCGCTGATAACTGCCGAGATTGCTAATTCTTATAACCGCGATGTGTTTGCGTTCCCGGGTAGGTTAGGGGATACGTATTCTGAAGGATGTAATTTTTTGATCAGGAACAATAAAGCAGCCCTGCTTACCTGCGTTGCTGATTTGGCTTATAGCCTGGGTTGGGAGAAGCCTGATGACGCCAGGCCTGTCGAGCAATTTATGTTACCCATTGATTTAACCGGCGACGAGCGTACTATATATAATGTAATACAGCAGCATAACGCCCCGCTGGCAATTGACGACCTTACGCTAAAAACTAATATGCCCATGAGCCAACTGGCCATGAACCTGTTAAATATGGAAATGCAGGGTTTTATAAGGAGCTTGCCGGGGAAGATGTACAGGGTTAGTTAAGTTTTGAGTAATGAGTCTTGAGTAGTGAGTGATGGCGTATGTTAATACTCAAAACTCATTACTCAAGACTCTCCACTCTTTTATCATGCTCTTCTGATAACGCCCAATAGCAAAGCTACAATAGCTATTACTAATAATACGTGAATTATTCCGCCTGCAGAATAGTAGAAAAAGCCAAATGCCCAACCTATAATAAGGATAACGGCGATGATGTAAAGTAAACCTCTCATTGTTGTAAGTTTTAATAGTGAATGATAGATCACTCATTACCAAAACCATTCCAAAAGGGTATAAAAACAAAAAGCCCTGCATAAGCAGGGCTCTTATATAGCTTTTAAGCGAGATTAGTACTCGTCTTCGTTAAAAAAGAAGTCATCTTTTGTAGGGTAATCAGGCCATATTTCTTCGATATTTTCATACGGCTCGCCATCATCCTCTAATGCCTGCAGGTTTTCAATCACCTCAACCGGTGCTCCTGAGCGTATAGCGTAATCAATTAATTCGTCTTTAGTTGCGGGCCATGGTGCATCCTCCAGGTGAGATGCTAATTCGAGTGTCCAGTACATATTTTAATCTATAATTTAGTTAATTTTTATAAAATTCAATTTCTGCAAAAGTATAATATTTTTATGTTGATAATCAATATATTTTTTTAAATTTTTTTAAGCCTCGGTATCCACTCATTTTCAGGGATTTTATGATCGTTTGCCACTTTGCGTGCAAGGGTAAACAAGTAATCGCTAAGCCTGTTCAAATAAACAATAACCTTATCGTCTACAACACTTTCATCGGCTAAATGTACGGTAATGCGCTCGGCCCTGCGGCATACACAGCGGGCTATATGGCAGTAAGATATGGTTGTGCTGCCGCCCGGTAATATAAAATGCTTTAGCTCGGGCACCTGCAGGTTTATGGCATCCATTTCATGTTCAAGCAATTCAATATCCTCCGGGTGCAGATCGGGTATCACCATTTTTGATTTTTCCGGATCTGCAGCTAAAGATGAACCAATGGTGAACAGCCTGTCCTGGATCTCTTTTAAGAAATCCTTATCATGCTGGGTTATCTCCTGGTCGCGTATCAAACCTATATAACTGTTCAGTTCGTCAACCGTTCCGTAGCTTTCAATACGCAGATGGTGCTTCGGTACGCGGGTACCGCCAATTAGGGATGTAAAACCTTTATCGCCTGTTTTGGTATATATCTTCATACGGTTGTTATACGGCAATTTATAAATATCGATTTAAACTTAGTTAATAAATCGGCAATATTTTATGGGTTGCGTTAAACTTGCGGTTATCTTTACAATCAATAATAATACATTACTTTATACGCTTATGAAGCCCGTTATATTGTCCACAAAGCTTTTCCTGGTACTTGCAACAACGTTAATGCTGTTAAGTTTTAAGTGTGGCAGCACTGCACCTGATATAGCCAAAGCCGCAGCGCCATTTAACCTGATTACCGAAAAACAGTTTAACGACCTGTTCCCGCAGCGCGATCCATTTTATACCTATGCGTCTTTCATTAAAGCCATAAAAGAGCTGGCGAATATAAAGGTTAAGATCACCCGCCGGGCGGTATCGGTTTACCAGTTTATCCGTACCGATAAAACAACCGGCAAGGCCACCGTAGTGCGCCAGGATGTGGACTGGAACGAGGCCTGGGCCAAAGTAAAACCCGATAGCACTTATACTATAGACTATGGCGCATTTTGCACCGAGAGCGATTTGCTAACCAATAAAAAGGAATTAGCCGCCTTCTTCGCTAATGTGGCGCACGAAACCCGCCACGGCATGAATGGCACTTATACCGACGGCCTGATGTTAAGGCATGAAGACAATACCTCGCTTGATTATTTTGGCGACAGTGATGAATACCCGCCGGTTAAAGGAAAAAAATACTATGGCCGGGGACCCATGCAGTTAAGCTATAATGGTAATTACGGTTATGCGTCTGACTGTATTTTTGGCGATCATAAAATACTATTAAACAACCCCGACCTGCTTACTACCGACCCTGTGGTTGCCTTTAAAGCCGCCATTTATTTCTGGATGACCCCGCAAACACATAAACCATCGGCACATGATGTGATGATAGGGAAGTGGAAACTTAACGCTGCTGATAAAGCCGCGGGGCGCGTTAACGGTTTCGGCATGGTAACGGATATTATTAACGGCGCCGTTGAATGCGGCCAGGGCGAAAACCCGAATATGTTGGATAGGGTAGGCTTTTACCAGCACTTTTTAACCAAGCTGGGTGCAAGTGATCCTAGCTGTGTGTGCAGTTGCGGGAAGATGAAGCCGTTTTAGGATTTAGAATGTGCGATTTTGACTTTATTTTTTGTCATCCTGAGCGGTAGCGAAGGATCTTCTTCGCATGACTATATGCGACTGATATAATGTATAAGATTCTTCGCTACGCTCAGAATGACAACTTGTTTTGTTTATTAAAATAACGTTGCCTATTTTTAACAAACACCAAAACCAACCCATGGAAGAACACCCTTTTGATGCCACCGACCTTAGCTACGATACCATAAAAAGGTTTACTGAAACCTATAATACGCTTAAGGAAGAGTTTAAGATCCAGCCTACCGGGCATATTGATTTCGACCTGCACCAGTTTAAAGTTTTCAGAAACTGCCTCGATGTTAATTTGCGCGGATCGTATGTTATTAAACGCGATTGCGGTGATTCGTATATCCTGTTTGTGGAGGTGCATTATAAAATTGGCGGCAAGCATGTATCCCATCACCAGGAATTCCAGGTATGGGGGCTTACCTATTTAAAGCCAAATTTTGGTGGGGTGATTATCCGCCGCGAAACATTAACTGATAAAATACTTGAACTGATACACCCGCACGAGCTGGATTTTGCCGAGGATAAGCCATTTAGCAATACCTTTTATGTATTGGTTAACGACCATGCAAAAGCTACCGCCTGTATGAACCGCGATTTCCGCAACGCGGTTATGGATATCCGGGATAATGATTTCCTGATAGAGATCGTCGACCATACACTCATCATCGGTAATTACGATCCTATCGTCGCCGAAAAATCATTGCATATAGCTGAGTTTGTGGAACGGATTGCTGAGGGGTGTAATGAGTAGGGGCAATGAAGTACGCTAAAGTCTTTTCGCTCTTGGTAATAAGCTGCCTATTATTTACATGTAAACCTAAACTTGATTTAAATTCAGAAGATTGGAATTGCAAAAAAATTGATGATGAGCGAATTTGCGTACCAACCTCTTGGGTTTTTAAAGAGCAAACTAAATACCTGTTTTTTACTAACTTAGATAATGACGATAACAACTCTTATTTCGTAATATTAAAGCATAATAAAACTGGGAGCGGGCTTAGTATTATAAAATATCTTAAAGAGATGTATACCGTATTTCGACAGAAAGATACAATTGAATTAACAAGGGGCTATACCTTGAAAAAGGTAATTTCCGATAAAGCAATAACATATCACAATGAATTTTATTCCACTATCTCAAATAAAAACTATGTGACTTATACAGTTATATTTGAAAAAGACGATAACATATTTGATATGTCTTTAAAAATAGATGAAGAACATTCCACTCGTTACCAGGAACTATTTAGAGACGTACTGTTTAGGTTCCAATATAAAAATGAACCAACATTTACCCCTGAGGAGAAAATCAATAAGATTGATACAATTGATTTGTCTAAACTAAAATAGAACGTATTTCCGTAAAAAGTTGTCATTCTGAGCGATAGCGAAGAATCTTATACATCATACCGGTCGCGCGTAGAAGATCCTTCGCTATCGCTCAGGATGACAAATAAAAAAGATTTATCTACACTATCCCGCTTCTATCCACAATCTGAATATTAGTATTAGCATAATCACGCTCAATCAAACCGTCGCGCATGCGCACGATGCGGTGGGCGTGCATGGCAATATCTTCCTCGTGTGTTACCAATATAATAGTGTTGCCTTTGGCGTGGATATCTTCCATAAGGCTCATTATTTCTATAGATGTTTTGGTATCAAGGTTACCTGTAGGCTCATCGGCAAGGATGATGGACGGATCATTAATTAAAGCCCTTGCAACCGCCACACGCTGGCGCTGGCCGCCTGATAATTCGTTAGGGCGGTGATCGGTACGGTTACCTAAGCCTACATTCTCTAAAGCTTTTTTAGCACGTGCCTGACGGCCCTCTTTATTAATGCCGGCATATATTAAAGGCAGGGCAACGTTATCCAAAGCTGTATTACGGGGTAGTAAGTTAAATGTCTGGAAAACAAAACCGATCTCTGAGTTACGCACTTCGGCAAGGTCGTTATCGGTCATGTGGCTTACATTGATGCCGTTCAGAATATATTCGCCTTTGGTAGGTGTATCCAAACAACCCAAAATATTCATTAAAGTTGATTTACCCGAACCCGACGGACCCATCAGCGCCACAAACTCACCCTTATTAATAGTTAACGATACATCCTTAAGCGCGTGGATAACCTCGCTGCCTATAACGTATTTACGCCCTATATTTGTAATGGTGATTAATGTTTGCTCTTGTAATGGTTTGTTTTTTGACAGATCCATGCGTGTTTTTGTTCTTTGACTGTAGGAGGGGGTGTTTTGTTACAAAGTTTTGTCCGATAGTCGGCAAGTCCGAAAGTCGGTAAGATGGTTTTAGCTATTTAGATCTTCCGGACTTCCCGACTTACGCGGACTTTCGGACTCAAAACCTACCCGATCACCTTCGCCACTAAAAAATACTTATCATCATGCTTTGGCGAGTTTTGCAAAGCCTCCTCAACGGTCACTTCCTGCTTAACCACATCCTCACGGAATACATTTACTTCCGATGACAGGTAGATCAACGGCTCAACGGCTGAGGTATCAATCTCGTTCAACTTTTCCATAAAACTCAGGATCTTGTTCATGTCGCCAATCATTTCCGTTTTTTCGGTTTCGGCAAGCTCAAGGCGGGCAAGGTGGGCTATCTTATCTACGGTTTCGCTGTCAATGGTCATTACTATGCTAATTTTTGGTTGATGATGTTGCGTACCTTGTCGCGCAGGGCATCGGCGTCATCGGGTGTTAAATTTGCCGTTTCAATAGGCTTATGTACAAATATATGGCAAATTCCCGGCTTGCTGCCATGTTCAAGACCGTTATCCCATAAAATTTGCCAGGTGTTTAGGTTGGTTACTGGTATAATAGGTATTTTTAATTCTATAGCGGCCCTAAATGGCCCGTTTTTAAAGTCGTTTAATACAGGCGGATAATCACCAGGTATTTTACCCTCGGGGAATATAATAACTGTTGTGCCTTGAGCCAGCTTCTCAGATGCCTGCTTAAACGCCCTGAATGATGACATTTTACTTTCGCGGTTAACCGGTATATCAACCGACCGGAAAAATATGGCGGTAACAAACTCGTCTTTAAGCTCTTCTTTACCCATGAAACAAAAGTTGTTTTTGGTCATCAGGCTCATGGCAGTAATATCAAGATTAGAGGTATGATTGGGGCAAATAATATAGGTTTTACTCCAGTCTATGGGTTCTTCAAATGAAAAACTATATATAATACCTGCAATTATCGAACTTAAAAATCCCCATACGCGCCTAACCTTGTTCATGTTGTTATAACGCTCAGGCTTGCGCGAAAAGTAGTAAAGCAACGGCCATAGTACGATGTAAAAAAAACCAACACTGTAGCGGTAAAAGTAGCAGTGCAGTTTCTTTAAAAATATTTTCATCGTCCTCAAAAATATAAAAAATACTTACTTTCGCCGCTATGGAAACTGTTGTTAGTGGTATCAGATCGACCGGGAACTTACATTTAGGTAATTATTACGGTGCAATACAGAATTTTGTGAAAATGCAGCATGAGTATAACTGCTTTTTTTTTATTGCCGATCTGCACTCGCTCACCACACATCCAACACCGGCAGACCTGCACGCAAACATTAAAAGCGTACTGGTAGAGTACCTGGCAGCAGGTATTGATCCGGAGAAAGCTACTATATATGTACAATCGCAGGTGCCTGAGGTTGCCGAGCTATACCTATACATGAATATGAACGCTTACATGGGCGAGCTTGAACGCAGTACTTCGTTTAAAGATAAAGTACGCGCAAATCCGGATAACGTAAATGCCGGCCTTTTAACCTATCCGGTTTTAATGGCTGCGGATATATTGATCCATAAAGCTACCAAAGTGCCTGTAGGTAAAGACCAGGAGCAACACCTTGAAATGGCCCGTACCTTTGGCAACCGCTTTAACCGCTTATATAATAACGAGTACTTCCCCGAACCATACGCTTTTAATTACAGCAACAACCTGGTAAAAATACCCGGGCTTGATGGCAAAGGTAAAATGGGAAAATCAGAAGGAGAGGGCAACGCCATTTTCTTATCAGATTCGCCGGAAGTTATCCGCAAAAAAGTTATGCGCGCTGTTACCGACGCCGGCCCGACTACCGAAAATCAAACTAAACCCGAAGAAATTCAAAACCTGTTCGATTTGATGAAAGTGGTATCAACACCTGATACTATAGCGCATTTTGATAACCTGTACAATACCATGCAGATCCGTTACGGCGATTTGAAAAAACAGTTGGCCGAGGACATGATCATTGCCACAGCGCCCATCCGCGAAAAGATAAATGATATTGCTAATGATGCGCCATACCTGCGCCAGGTGGCCCGCTACGGTGCTATGAAAGCCCGTGAAAGCGCCCAAAAAACTATTAAAGAGGTTAGGGAGATAATTGGGTTCAGGAATTTTTAGAACCCCACCCAACCCTCCCCGGTAGGGAGGGCTTTTAAAAGCTTTTAAAAAAGTCTCCCCTGCCGGGGGAGATTTAGAGGGGGCTAAATTTTGACATTTAACATTCTAATTATATCTTAGCGAATATGCATATAGCTGTTGTTGGAAATATAGGAGCCGGTAAAACCACGCTCACCGAACTGCTGGCCAAGAATTATGGCTGGGACCCCCTTTACGAGGCCGTTGATAATAATCCGTACCTGGAAGATTTTTACAGCGATATGAAGCGCTGGAGCTTTAACCTGCAGATCTATTTTCTGAACAGCCGTTACCGCCAGATCATTGATATTCAAAAAAGCGGCCGTAACATTATACAGGATCGAACCATTTATGAGGATGCCTACATATTTGCAGAGAACCTGCACGATATGGGCCTGATGACCAGCCGCGATTACGAAAATTACGAATCGATATTTAGCAACATAACCGAATATATCAAGCCACCTGACCTGTTGGTTTACCTTAAAGCATCGGTACCTACGCTGGTAAATAATATCCAGCGCCGTGGCCGCGAGTATGAGATAGGCATCCGTATAGATTATCTTTCAAAGCTGAACGAGAAATACGACAAGTGGATAAATAACTATAAACTGGGTAAGCTGTTAATATTGGATAAAGACAATCTTGATTTCGCCAATAATACAGAGGATCTGTCAAATATTATCCAATCGGTTGAAAGAGAGATAAACGGGCTGTTTTAAGAGGTTGTACGTGGGACGTTATACGTTTTACGTAGCCTTGTTTGGTTAAGAACTTTCTTACGTATTACGTACAACGTCAAACGTACAACATAACGCACATGCAAATTCTCGGTATCATTCCTGCACGTTACGCTTCATCACGCTTCCCCGGTAAGCCGTTGGTTGATATCGCGGGCAAGAGTATGATCCAACGTGTTTATGAGCAGGCTAAAAAATGTGCCGATTTAACCGAAGTTATTGTTGCAACCGATGATGATCGGATATTTAACCATGTAATAGCTTTCGGCGGCGTAGCTGTAATGACCAGCGACCAGCACCAAAGCGGCACAGACCGTTGCGCCGAAGTGGCCCTTGCGCACCCGCAATACCATGTTATAATAAATATCCAGGGCGATGAACCTTATATTGATCCTGAACAAATAACCAAACTCGCGGGCTGCTTTACAACTTCCGAAACGCAAATAGCCACCTTAGTTAAACAAGTAAAAACCGAGCAGGAACTGCATAACCCTAACACGCCCAAAGTAATTGTAAATAAGCTGAACGAGGCGGCTTACTTTTCGCGTTCGGCCATACCACATATAAGAGGTGAAGAACCTGCCAACTGGCTGGAGTTTTATTCTTTCTTTAAGCATATAGGCATATACGGTTATCGGGCAGATGTTTTGCAGGAGATAACCAAGCTACCCATATCGCCCTTAGAAAAAGCCGAAAGCCTGGAGCAATTACGCTGGATAGAGAATGGTTACCGCATTAAAGTTGCCGAAACGGAGTTGGAGACTTACGCGGTTGATACACCGGAAGACCTAAAAAAATTAGACCTAAACTTAAATCTATAAATGAAATTATTTTTAAAGCTTACAGCTTGCATTCTTATCAGTATTCAATCTGTAAGTGTAAAAGCGCAAGATGCTGATAAATACCCTGATTATGTGATAATAAAGAAAGGCGATACCATAGTTTGTTCAATTAAGACGCCATTTTTATCAATGGAGTCAGTGTATAAAACTGAGGCGTCAAAAAAAACAATACGTATTTTACCATGGCAGGTTAAGGAATACTACATAAATAGAGATAGTATAACATATCTATCTGTTCGTAAAAACGGGGTCAAAGTGCCTGACTTTATGAAAGCTATAGAAAAGGGGGCAATAAATTTGCTTGAAGAGCGCTATATCAAAATGGGAGGTACCCCCGGGGTTTCTGGCTATATGTCTTCTACTACTAATTGGTATATAAGCAAAGGTAGCGACACCGCCAGATCATTAAAAACAAGCGAGTTGTTTTTTAATAAATCAAAAAAAAGCCGGAAAAATATATTTATCGATATGATAAAAGATAAGCAAGAGATATACGATAAATATTTAGCCGATGATAGCTTTACTTTTGAAGAGTTAAGAACTATCGTTCATTTATATAATACTGGTAAATGGGTGACTGAATTTAAAAGATAACCATCCCGTGGATCTTTGCGGCCGGCTACCTAATAAATAATAGTAACCGTACCATTAATTACTTTGTTGGATGCTTGCGCGCTTATAATGTAATAGTATACGCCTGCCGGAAGCTTTTTACCATCCAGGGTTCCATTCCATGATACAGCATAGCCTGTGCTTTGAAATACATTCTCGCCATAACGGTTAAATATTTTTACCGTTGTGGTTAAATCGCCCTGCAGCCCGGCTATTATCCAGGTGTCATTTATGCCATCTCCATTTGGTGTAAAGGCGTTTGGCAAGTGTATATCATCGCAACGGCTTGTTATATTAATTGTTTGCGTGGCTGTACAGCCGTTACTATCGGTAACTGTTAAAGTTAACTTTCCTAATTGCGAAGTTGAAAAGTAAGAGGTTCCTGTTTGTCCGTTCCATTGATATTTTGCAAATCCGGCAGGTGCAGTTAACGTAAGTGTCTGATTGGTAAACTGGCAAAGCGTAGCATCAGGTACATTTATTGCCGGGTTTGGCAAAAACTGCATATTAATATCTTTTGAAACTTCACAGCCGGCTACAGTTTTTAACGTAGCTGTATATGTGGCCGATTGTTTTACACTGATTTGGTCGCCGGTTTCGCCAGTCGACCATTTAACGGCACCGCCTGAATAGGTTGCTCTCAAATCAACTGTTTGCCCACTGCACAACGTTGTAGTGGTAATTTTATCGAGTGTAAAAGTTGGCGGGGTTTCAAAAACTAAAGCGTATGGGGGAGAGGTTTTGCCACAATCAATTAAAGTACTGCTAACTCTAACCGTATACAATCCCGGCTCTGTAACGGCAATATTATCTTTGTCTTTATTTTGAGCCATTGCTACTCCATCATGAAACCAGGTAATAGTATAAAGGGCATTCACTATAAAGTTAATTCCTAAAACAGCGGGGGCACCCTGGCAATATGAAGTTTTATCGGGTGTTATAGTTGGTCCTGTAAGAATAAAGAAAGGAACTCTTAACTCGTCAGATGTCGCTGTGTTACCTGTGCACGAAGTTATCTCGACTTTGTATTTTCCCTGCTGTGTAACATTAAGTGTTGATGAAGTGCTACCGGTAATTAACACGCCGTCTTTAAACCATTGATATTGATAAGGCTGCCAGTTAATAATTGTCGAAGCATCGATGGCAGGTAGGCTCGCCGATAATAAAGCAGTGCTGCCTTCGCAATAAACAACCTGATTGGTTGTTACCACCGGTTGCGGTACTTTTATAAAATCTATCTGCACCTCTTTGGTGGGTATCCAATTTGCACCACATGCATTAACTTCTAATTTATATTTGCCTGCCTGGGTGGTATTAAGGCTTGCTGTAGTGTTACCGTTTAATATGCCGTCTTTATACCATCTATACAGGTAGTTAGCAATATTGGTGGTGCTTAATGTTGCTGTAGAGCCAAAACAGTAATCAATTTTATCAGGATAATTAAAAGCAATTACCGGCGCCGCTGATGTGGTTACCGTTAAATGATTGGTTTCCATATGTTCCGCGTTGCAAGGATCGTACAATATGGCATTATATTCGCCGGCATCTGTTATGGTTAACGAAGTATTGGTTTCGCCCGTTAAGGCTTGTCCGTTTTTAAACCATTGCACGCCCAACTGATTATTTAGAAAAAATGGTGTTAAGGTTGTTTTTACATTTACCGGGCTACAAGTCTGCAAATCGGTAACAGCAATATCTGATCCATCAAACGCTATAGCCGGCAGTTTTCCGATTAGATTGTTATACGGCGCATAATCAGGCTTTAACAGGTACAAACCATCATTAGCTGATACCCATATGCCATCCTCGCAAAATGTAAAGTCAGAAGTTGCCGTGGGCTTTAAATAAGTATTGGCATTTACACAAATATCATTAATTGCTTTATTACCCAGCTCACTACAATAATAGAAGTTATAGTTTAGCGAAGAAGCAATTTGATATTTTGAATTACTAAAATATAAACCGTCTGACGTGCCAACCAGTATATTCTCTTTTACATAAGTTGAGTTTACAGAAGTGCCAAAACCAAGCATGCCATATATTGATGTTATTTTTGATATGTTTTTTGCATCCAGGTAGTGGCCTTCAAGAGGCGAAGCAACGCTTCGTGAATCTGAAAAACGATTAACAAAAAGACCCGTTTCTGTGGCCCAGTATTGAAATCCGTTATCTTGAACTTGCCCATCCGGGCGGTAGGCGTTGCCCGAAGTGAAATAAGCTGTCTTTACCTCGTTACCATAAAAATTTCCACCTAAATATAGTTCGCCACCATATCTGTTAGCAGGCTGGTCTGTTACCCCATATTTCTGCACTGATGCGGGGTCACAAACGCACTTATCAATATTATGATACATTTTTGTGCGGTAAGTACTTTCTAATATTTTACCGTCCAGGTTAAATACCGCACCTTGTAATGCCTCAGTTTTGTAATTATATGCGCAAGTTCCATGCTCGGTAGCTATCTGTAACTCTGTTTTTGCACCTACACTATAATTGTATGGGCCGGTCATCCCAATTGAATTTACCTTGCCGGGTACGCCACCGCTAATTTCTTTAATAATACCCTTTTTATATTCAATTACCACCCCCACATTGCCGGTTACGAATACGGTGTCTTTACTACGCCCGGCTATGTCAATAAAATGATAATGGTAATCAGCAAATTTGCTGGTAAAATCGTCGACAGTGTAGTCAATGCTGTTTATCCGGTAAACTTCATTGTTATCTGCCAGCACCCAAAGGTAAGGGTCATAGAAATCGCGCTTAGCTTTAAGTATTTTCTTGCCTGTTAAAAAAGAGCGCACCAAATGCACGTCCATATCTTGCTGGCTGTAAGATTTACCGCATATGCAAAACATAAAACAGATAAGGATTAGCCAGCGCGATTGCATAAAGGTTTGATTACACGCTAAATGTAGTTTAAAATAAATTGGCGGGCAAGATCGAACACTGACTTTTAAGTCATTATTTGATCTTACTATACAATGCCGCTACTTTACCGTGACACTCATTCAATATCACTACCGATTGCGATAAATTATCAACCACTTTGCGCTTAAAAGCTTTGCCGCGATTTTTGAGGATCTGCCTTAACAGTTCATCGTTTTCATACATGCGCAGGTTAAGTTTGTCGTAGATCCCGGCGCTGTTAAAATCAGGGATGCTTAAATTGTCTATCAGCGGGCGGCTGTCCAATAGTATTTTTTTCAGGTCGACCACATTGGTTTGCATAACGCGTAATGAGTTGGGGAAGTGGTGGTCTTTAAACCCGCTTTTGTTAATCAGGTTGATCAAATTATTTTGATTGATGATCAGTACCCTAACTTTTTTATTAAAGTTAACAGCGAAATTTGCAAAGCTTAACCTTCCGGGTTTGTGTGCAATAAGGTCGGCGTTCTCGCTTAACCGCGAAAATAATTTTGATACCAGGTTTAAAGAGTACAGGTAGTTTTGGTAGCCGTCCCGGGGTTTATCCAGTGCGAAATTGGTGTTAGCTATAAATAAAAAGGCAGTTAACAACAGTATCTTCTTCATGATTGTGCAGACTTATAGTTATGTAGAAAGAAAATATTTCTCCTTTTGTTTAAAATAAAATCATTGTAGCAATTAACATTCAGCGGCTTATCAACAATTGCATTTTTTAAAGTCAAACACCAAAAATATTCTTACTTTTGTATCCCGTACAACAACAATTGACCCCGATATAAATCGGGGCCGGTTTTCAAAAAATATCATGACTAAATACATATTTGTTACGGGCGGTGTGACCTCTTCGTTAGGGAAAGGCATTATATCGGCTTCATTGGCCAAACTTCTTCAATCGCGCGGATACAGCGTAACCATTCAAAAATTCGACCCTTATATAAATATTGATCCGGGAACATTGAACCCTTACGAGCATGGCGAATGTTATGTTACCGAGGATGGTGCCGAAACAGATCTGGATCTTGGCCATTACGAGCGTTTTTTAAATACGCCAACATCAAAAGCCAACAATATTACTACCGGCCGTATTTACCAAAACGTTATCAATAAAGAGCGCGAAGGTGCTTTTTTAGGCAAGACCGTGCAGGTTGTACCGCACATTACCGACGAGATAAAACGCAACATCCGCATACTGGGTGAGGACGGCAAATATGATATTGTAATAACCGAATTGGGTGGTACCGTAGGCGATATTGAATCGTTACCATACATTGAGGCTGTGCGCCAGTTTAGGTGGGAGATAGGCTCGGGTAACTCATTGGTTATCCACCTTACATTAATTCCTTTCCTTGCAGCAGCAGGCGAATTAAAGACCAAGCCAACCCAGCACTCGGTTAAAATGTTGTTAGAATATGGTATCCAGCCTGATATTTTAGTTTGCCGTACCGAGCATCATTTAAATACGGATATCCGCAAGAAAATAGCGTTGTTCTGTAATGTTAATATCAATGCGGTTATCGAGTCTATTGATGCATCAACTATATATGATGTGCCATTGCTGATGTTGAAAGAGCAACTGGACAAAACTGTATTAACCAAGCTTAAACTGCCTCATAAAACCGATCCGGAATTAACAAACTGGAAAGACTTTTTAGGTCGCCTTAAAAACCCTACATCCGAAGTTAAAATAGGCCTTGTAGGTAAATATGTTGAATTGCCCGATGCTTATAAATCAATCATCGAGTCGTTTATTCACGCGGGTGCAAAAAACGAGTGTAAAGTAAAAGTAATTTATATTCCTTCAGAATCATTAACGCCCGGTAATGCTATTGATAAGTTAATAGGCTTACATGGTGTGCTTGTGGCACCCGGCTTTGGCGAACGCGGTTTTGAAGGTAAAATAGAGGCTATACGTTATGTTCGCGAGAATAATATTCCATTCTTTGGTATTTGTTTAGGGATGCAATGTGCCGTGGTTGAGTACGCCCGTAACGTGCTGGGCCTTAAAGATGCCAGCAGTACAGAGATGAACCCGGATACGCCAAACCCGGTTATCGCTATGATGGAAGAGCAAAAGAAAGTTGTAAACAAAGGTGGTACTATGCGTTTAGGATCATACGCCTGCGACTTGAAAAAAGGCAGCAAAGCTTTTGCCATATACGGCCAGCAACATATCACCGAGCGCCATCGTCATCGTTATGAGTTTAATAACCAGTATTTAAAGCAGTATGAAGCGGCAGGTTTGATCCCGTCGGGCTTTAATCCTGAGAATAATTTGGTGGAGATAGTTGAGCTTAAAAACCACCCGTTTTTTGTAGGCGCGCAATTCCATCCCGAATTAAAATCAACAGTTGCTAATCCGCACCCACTTTTTATTAACTTTGTCGCCGCTTCGATGGCTTACGCCCGCAAGAAATAGTTAATTTGAGTACGATACGATAGAAATGGATAGAAATACGTTTACAGGATTATTCCTGATCATGATCATAATTGCCGGTTCGGTATGGTTTTTAAAGCCAAGCGACGCGCAGTTAAAAAAAGAAGCATTACTTCAAGCCAATTTAAAAAAGCAAGACTCTTTAAAGAAATTAGGACAAAGCCCGACTACGGCTAAATTCGATACCGCAGCCAAAATATCAGCTAAACCAATTGATACGGCTGCTTTAAAAAGCCCGTTTGGCGCTACTATTAACGGTACAGAAAAACTGATAACCTTAGAAAATAAGGACCTGCGCGTAAAATTAAGTACCCGCGGTGGCCGCATTTACTCGGTGGAGTTGAAAAACTTTAAAACGTTTGATAAAAAGCCATTGGTATTGTTTGATGGCGATGCAAACAAATTTGGTTTCAGCTTCGGCGCCGGATCGGCCAACGTAAATACTAACGAAAGGTATTTTACACCAAGTGCAGAAGGCTTACATGTTACCGGCCAGGATTCATCATCCATAACCATGCGTTTAAGCTATAGCCCAACGCAGTATATTGATTATATATACAATTTAAAAGGCGAAGGCTACAAAGTAGGCTTTACCATTAAAGCAGTTGGCCTTGATAATGTAATAGCTAACAGCAGCAGCATTACTTTAAACTGGGAAAGCAGCCTGCATAAATTAGAGCAGGGCCATACGCTTGATCATCAAAACTCTTATATAGGGTATTTTGATACCGAAAGGAACTATGACTTTTTTGGTGATACCAAAGATGATCAGAAAGATATCGCTGATAAAAAAATGCAATGGGTATCGTTTAAACAACACTTCTTTTCGAGCGTGTTGTTATCAAGGGACGGTTTCAGCAAATCAAGTTTTGTAGTAAGCACAGATACCTCAAATCATGCTGATATTAAGCAGCTTAAGGCTAACCTGGTATTAGCACGTAATGCCGACGGTACTTTCCCGCTTGATTTTTACTTTAGCCCTAACCATTTTAAAACATTGCAGGCACAGGGCCATAGCCTTGAAAAGCAAATTTACATGGGTTGGGGGCCGTTAAAATACATTAACCGCTATGCGGTACAGCCGGTGTTTGACGTACTAACCAAGTTTAACTGGAACTATGGTATTATCATACTGGCGTTAACCATCATACTTAAATTAGTTTTATCGCCGCTTACTTACAAATCTTACCTGTCAATGGCTAAGATGCGTGTGTTAAAGCCGGAGATGGACGAAATTAAAGCTAAGGTAGGTGACGATAACCCAACCCTGTTACAACAGGAGTATCTTAAACTCTATAAAAAAGCCGGCGTAAACCCGTTGGGCGGTTGTTTGCCGTTGCTGTTGCAAATGCCTATCGTTATCGCATTCTTCCGCTTTTTCCCGGGGTTATTTGAGTTGCGCGGTCAAAGCTTCCTTTGGATGCATGACTTATCTACTTATGATGCGGTTATAAACTTCGGTTTTAATATTCCATTCATCGGTGAGCACTTAAGTTTAATGTGTTTGTTGATGACGGTATCAACGCTGATATATACTTATTTTAACAACCAGATCTCGGGTGTTAGCGGCCAGATGAAATACATTGGGTATATCACCCCGATAATTTTCCTGGGCGCTTTGAACGGTTACCCATCAGGTTTGAACTATTATTACTTCCTGGCTAACATGCTTACTTTCTTACAGCAATACGTTATTAAATTAATGGTTGATGATAAGAAGATCCACGCGCAGATCCAGGAAAACAAAAAGAAACCTGAGGACAAAAAGAAAAAATCAGGTTTCAGCGCTAAAATGGAAGAAATGATGCGCCAGCAACAACAGGTGCAGGCGAAGAAGGGGAAATAATTTTAGACCGGAAGTCCGTATGTCGGAAAGTCCGAAAGTATTGCAAAAGCCAATGGATATATCCATTGGCTTTTGTGTTTGAAAAAAATCTTTCGGACTTCCGGACTTTTCTGTCTTTCTGACTAAAATATTTAGCAAAACTTTTTTACATTTACATCCATGTATGCAATTGTAGATATTGAGACCACGGGAGGGCATGCCAGCGCAAACGGTATAACCGAGATTGCCATTTGTTTACACGATGGTAAAAAGGTGACCAAACGCTTTAGTACGCTTGTAAATCCCCGCAGGGATATCCCTATCTACATCCGTGCCTTAACAGGTATTACTAACGAAATGGTTGCCGAAGCGCCGCCGTTTGAGGATGTAGCGGCTGATATCTACCATATGCTGCACGGCAAGATCTTCATCGCACATAACGTAAATTTCGATTACTCTTTTGTGCGCTACCATTTGGCTGCTGCCGGATACGATCTGCAGAGTAATAAACTATGCACCGTGAGGTTGGGCCGCAAGATATTACCTGGATTGCCGTCATACAGCCTTGGCAAACTTTGCCGCCATTTAGGCATTGATAACGAAAGCCGTCACCGCGCCATGGGCGATGCAGAGGCTACCGCCGAGCTTTTTAGCTTATTGATTCGCAATGACCGCGAAGATCATATTAAACAGGCCCTAAAAGCAAATTCGAAAGAACAGGTATTGCCACCCCATCTACCCAAAAAAACTGTGCAGGAGTTACCTAATAGCCCCGGCGTATATTATTTCCACGACCATAAAGGCAAGGTGATATATGTTGGCAAGGCCAAGAACATTAAAAAACGCGTAAGCAGCCATTTTACAGGTAATAACCCCGGCCAGCAACGCCAGGAATTTTTAAAGAATATTCATCAAATTACTCACCAGGTTTGTGGTACCGAGCTGATAGCATTGGTATTAGAAGCCGTCGAGATAAAACGCCTTTGGCCAAAGTATAACCGGTCGCTTAAGCGGTTTGAGCATGCTTATGGCTTGTATATGTTCGAGGATCAACGTGGCTATATGCGTCTGGCGGTTGATAAACACCGCAAATACACCGGTGCGATATATACCTGTAACACCATGTTAGAGGGTAGGGCAATATTAAATCAACTGATAGATACTTTCCAACTTTGCCCAAAGCTCTGCTTCATCCAAAATAACACTGAGCCCTGTATCGGCGCTGCCAAAGACCAATGTGCCTGCACCGGCATAGAAACCGTTGAAAGCTATAATCAAAAAGTACAACTTGCCCTTGACGAGCTAAACCAGGCACTGCCAACTTTTGCTATCCGTGATGATGGCCGTACAGACGACGAGCATAGCTGTATCCTTGTAGAGAAGGGAAAGTTTTATGGTATGGGGTATATCTCGCAATACTTTGATGTAGAGAGTCTACAGCAGCTTAAAAACCACATTACGCCATATCCCGGCAACGATTACATTAAAAATATGGTAGCCAATTACGCCGAGAAATTCCCGCAGCGTAAGGTGGTTTTTGCATGATATTGACACGAATTGTTTCGAATTTCACGAATTAGATAAGCTAATTCATGACAATATATTAATTCGTGAAATTCGCTTTAATTAGAGATAATTCGTGTTGTTATATAATTCCCGCCTTCTCCAACTCCACCTGCATTTCCTTTTGTAATTTCAATGCTTCGGCGCGTGCCGCGTCAGCAAAATCTTCACCGTTGCTTGCATAAATAATACCGCGCGATGAGTTAACCAGCAGACCACAATCTTTGGTCATACCATATTGGCAAACATCCTGTAAACTGCCGCCTTGCGCGCCTACGCCGGGCACCAGTAAAAAGTTATCAGGGGCGTATTTACGGATGTCGGTAAACTCGGTGCTTTTGGTGGCGCCTACAACGTACATTATCCTGTCAGCACCGGCCCAGGTGTTGGCTTTTTTAATAACGGTTTCGTATAAATGGCCGTCGTCGGTTGGCAGGTATTGGAAATCTTTACTACCTACTGATGAAGTCAGCGCCAGTATAATAACCCATTTACCGTCATACTTTAAATAGGGGGTAACACTGTCATTACCCATGTAAGGCGTAACAGTTATGGCATCAAAGCTCATGCCTGATGTAGTTTCATCAAAGAAAGCGCGGGCATATTTATCAGAGGTATTACCAATATCACCGCGTTTGGCATCGATAATGCTCAGGCAATCGGTGGGCAAATATTTCCAGGTGGCAATTAAACTTTGCAGGCCCTTAACACCATAGCTTTCGTAAAAAGCCGAATTGGGCTTATAAGCCACACAAAGATCCTTAGTAGCATCAATTATGCGTTTGTTAAACTCAAGGATAGGGTAGGGGTATTCTAACAAAAACTGGGGGATCTTATCGATATCGGTATCTAAGCCAACACATAGAAATGATTTTTTTTGTTTGATCTGGTCTATAAGCTGTCGGCGTGATATCATCGATGGAGAAGTATGAGTTTTTTGAATGCCCAAAAAAACTAAAAATTAGCTGAAGTGTTGGCCTGTTGGAAGATATTTTTTTAAAAAGTTTGTTATATTAAAATAATTGACTACAATTGCAGCGTTATCCTTTGAATTTTTCTTGCACTAAAGAAAGAATTTTAAAATCCACGTTAATTATCTAAATAAGTTTACCTGGATTTAAACATTTCAAATAAGCTGCAAACAAATTTCTTTCAAACATCCGAGCAAAATACATTTAAGATTCACGAATAATATCGTAATAAAAACCCCTTTGACACCATAATTCATATCATGTCTGATACAACCGAATTGAACGACAAACTCGTTTCTGAGTTGCGCGAAATTGCCAAAAGTTTAGGTATTGCCGACGCTGACACCTTAAGGAAGCCTGAGCTAATATCCAATATTGTACAAATGCAGCAGCTTATTGAAGCTGCCAGAGCACAACAACAAGTAGTAGAAAGTAACTACGCCCCTATAGACGCACCTGTTAAAGAAGACGGCGGCGAAAAGAAAACCCGTAACCGCATACGTGTGGTAAAAAACACCAATGCACCGCGCATTGAGGTGCCTTTAGATGATACCAACTTATTTGACCTGCAGGACGACGAGCCGCAAAGCGACGAAAGCGAAGGCCAGGAAGTAATAGCTGCCGAACCAATTGCTCAATCACCAGAGCAGGAAGGCGAAATAGCAGCAACTACGTCTGCCGATCCGGCTGCCGAAGGCCGCACGCCGAAATTTGAACGTCGTGCGCCGCAAAAATCACAGGAACCTGCTATAAATTTAGATTTTGACAACGTTATTGTAAACGAAGGCGTTTTAGAGATCATGCCTGATGGCTATGGTTTCCTGCGCTCGTCTGATTATAACTATTTAACCTCGCCTGATGATATTTATGTATCACAGTCGCAAATAAAACTGTTCGGCCTTAAAACCGGCGATACCGTACGTGGCAGCATCCGCCCGCCAAAAGAAGGCGAGAAATACTTCCCGTTAGTACGTGTTGAAGCCATTAACGGCCGTATCCCTGCCGAGGTGCGTGACCGTGTTCCTTTTGACCACTTAACACCGCTTTTCCCGTCAGAGAAATTGAGTTTGTTTACAGATCCGGGTAATTATTCAACCCGTATCATGGACCTTTTCTCGCCGATAGGTAAGGGCCAGCGCGGTTTAATTGTGGCGCAGCCTAAAACAGGTAAAACGATGTTATTAAAGGATGTGGCTAACGCGATAGCCAAAAATCACCCTGAGGTATATTTGATCATCCTGTTAATTGATGAGCGTCCGGAAGAGGTTACAGATATGGCCCGCAGCGTACGCGCCGAAGTTGTTTCATCAACATTTGATGAGCCTGCAGAGCGCCACGTGAAAATTGCCAATATCGTTTTAGAGAAAGCTAAACGTATGGTTGAATGCGGCCATGATGTTGTTATCCTGTTAGATTCGATCACCCGTTTGGCACGTGCATACAATACAGTAGCGCCTGCGTCAGGTAAAATATTATCGGGTGGTGTTGATGCTAACGCGTTACACAAACCTAAGCGTTTCTTTGGTGCGGCCCGTAATATTGAGGATGGCGGTTCATTAACCATCATCGCTACAGCATTAACAGAAACCGGGTCTAAAATGGACGAGGTTATCTTTGAAGAATTTAAAGGTACCGGTAACATGGAGTTACAGTTGGATAGAAAGCTATCAAACAAACGTGTGTTCCCGGCTATTGATATCACCGCTTCAAGTACACGTAGAGACGATTTATTATTAGATAAGGAAACCCTGCAACGGATCTGGATCTTACGTAACCACTTAGCCGATATGAACTCGATAGAGGCTATGGAGTTCCTTCAAAGCCAGGTTAGAGGTACAAAAACTAATGAAGAATTCTTAATATCGATGAATTCATAGTTTTAGTGAGTTGTTGATTGGGTCGATTAAGTTATTAGTTAAACTTATACCTTTGTATAATTAGAAAAACTATTCACTTAATCAACTCAGTCAACTATTAACTTAATAGATTGTTATTGATTTGTTAAGCTAATACTGATACCTTCAAACCTAAAATGAAGAAGCGGGTAAAAAAACATCTTCCAAATGCCATAACGTGCGCCAACCTGTTTAGCGGTTGTGTAGGTATAGTTTTCGCTGTACAAGGCGACCTTATCACTGCAGCCTATGCGCTTTTTTTAGCAGCCATATTTGATTTTTTTGACGGATTTGCAGCAAGGGTATTAAAATCATTCTCGGGCATAGGTAAAGATTTGGATTCCCTTGCTGATATGGTGAGCTTTGGCGTATTGCCGGCAGCTATTATCTTCGAGCTTTTCCTGCAGTCGCCCCAAATACCAAACGTTAGCTTCTATTTAAAATTTGTTGCCTTGCTAATACCTGTATTTTCAGCTTTAAGATTAGCTAAATTTAATACAGATACCCGCCAGGCCGAAATATTTATTGGACTGCCTACACCGGCTAACGGTATTTTAATTGCTTCGTTCCCTTTAATTATGCAACAGTACCCAAGCCTGTCGGGTATTATACTAAACCCTTATGGTTTAACCGCGTTTGTAGCAGTAATGTGTGCGCTGTTAGTTGCCGAGTTACCCCTTATGTCGCTTAAATTCAAGAACAAAGATTTCCACAAAAATATTTATCGCTATTTGCTGCTCTTGTTCTCGGCAATATTGATACTATTTTTTAAATTTGTTGCCGTACCGGTGGTTATATTTATTTATATCACCCTATCAATAGTTCAATTAAAGACAGCTAACAATAACATTGTAAGCGGCCCCAAAGAAAACATTTAACAGCTTATTATAGCGCTATAAAAACCAACCACTCCATGAAAACGTTTCACGCCGAAATAGATGTAATGCCCAAAAAAGAGATCCTTGACCCACAAGGTAAAGCCGTAACCGGCAGTATGAAAAATTTAGGTCTTGCCGAAATTCAAAACATACGTATAGGTAAACACATCACCTTACAAATTGAGGCTGAAAGCGAAGAAGTAGCGAATCAAAAAGTTGATTTGGCCTGTAAAAATTTATTGGCTAATTTAATTATGGAGAGCTATACCTTTAAAATAGAGCAGGTTTAAAGCCTGGCTGCTATTTCATCTTTTATTTGCAGCAGGGCTACGTTGTTAGCCGCTATTAATGCTTGTACCTGGTCAAGTTTGTTTATAACATCCATAACGTCAGGTGCGCCGGTTTTGCAGCTCAATTCAATTTGCTGAATTAGCGACTGGCTGTTTAGCATCCCAAAAAAACCTAAGGTAGCTTTCATTTTATGCGCTGCTGCTGCTGCCGTTGCCCAATCCATTTCATCAAAAGCGTTGCTTATATCCAGTAAAGAGGGTGGGGTTTGCTGCAAAAACATGTCTATCGATTCAACAATAAACTCGTCGCTGCCATCGGCAATTTCTTGCAATAGCGTAAGGTCAAGATCAAGATTTGTTAAATCAACCGGCATATTGGTATGGTTTATATATTCAAATTTATAATTTTTTTACAATTAAGCTATCCTTCAGCTCATTTTTCAACCACAGGTTGTTCTTTTTCAAAATGGGGTGAATAAAGTCGGGCGCTATCTCTGCAAGTGGCTCTAAAGTAAAGCGCCTATTATGTAGTTGCGGGTGCGGTACATGCAGACCCGGTTCATCAATAATATCATTATTATAATATAAAATATCGATATCAATAATACGCGATCCCCATTTCTCCTCCCGTTTTCTTCCCATCACCAACTCTATAGACAGTATTTTATCTAATATCGTTTGGGCCGATAGTTCGGTCTCTAACTCAACAACCATATTTAAATAATCGGGCTCGTCGGTTTTTCCCCATGATTGTGTTTCGTAAACTGATGATATTTTTTGGGTAGGCGCAATGTCATAAGCAATATGCATGATGGCCTGCTGCAGATATAATTTTCTGTCGCCGAGGTTGCTGCCCAATAGTAAAAAAACGTTATTCATTGTTGTAACAAATATTATAGATGGTGCTCTTAATATTATACCATATGGTTTTATTAAGTTTGCATAGATATAAATATTTATAATAGTAAATGAAGCAATTTTTCAAATTTGTGTTGGCAACTGTTGTCGGCATTATCTTATCAACCATAATTATTATTTTAGTTATTGTTGGTGTTATAGCCGCGGCAGGGAGTGATAAGGACGTAGAGGTTGATGTTAATTCAATTTTGCATATTGATATAAAATACCCAATTGCAGAGCGTACCGCTAATAATCCGTTAGCAAATTTAAGTTTTTTAGGCTTTGATGGCGATAAATCTATAGGCTTAAAAGATATATTAGCCAATATCAGGAAGGCTAAAACCGATGATAAAATAAAAGGCATTTTCCTGGACGAAAGCTACATGATGTCTGGACAGGCAACTACCGAAGAGATCCGTAACGCGTTGATCGACTTTAAAAAATCGGGCAAATTTGTAATCGCCTACTCAGAGATCTATACCCAGGGGTTTTATTACCTGGCATCGGTTGCCGACAAAGTGTACATCAACCCCAAAGGTTTTATTGAATTTAGCGGCTTTAGTTCGCAGGTAACGTTTTTAAAAGGTGCGTTAGATAAGCTGGGCATAGAGGCGCAGGTTATTAAGGTAGGTACCTATAAAAGCGCTGTCGAGCCATTAGTACTAACTAAAATGAGCGATGCTAACCGTTTACAGGTTACGTCGTACCTGGGTTCGTTGTACGATCATTTTCTGACAGGCATTTCTAAAAGCCGTGGTATTAATAAGGACTCATTATTTGCTTATGCCAACCAGTTGCGTATTAAGCAGCCCCAGGACGCTTTAAAGTACAAACTGGTAGATGGATTGAAATATAAAGATGAGCTGTTAAATGAGCTTAAAGACAGGTTAAAGATCAAGAAAACCGATAATATAAACTCCGTTGAAATAGCCGAATATACTAAAAGCACCGACGAGGATATCAAAAGTATTTCAAACAATAGTATTGCAGTGGTTTATGCGTCGGGCGATATTGCCGGCGGAAATGGCGACGATAACAGCATAGGGTCTGAAACAATATCAAAAGCGTTGCGCAAAGTAAGGCTTGATAAAAAAATAAAAGCGGTTGTGTTACGTGTTAATTCCCCCGGTGGCAGTTCATTGGCCAGCGATGTTATATGGCGCGAGGTAATGCTAACCAAAAAAGTAAAACCTATCATCGTTTCAATGGGCGATGTAGCAGCATCGGGCGGGTATTATATCTCATGCGCTGCTGATTCTATTTTCGCGCAGCCAAATACAATTACGGGCTCGATAGGCATCTTTGCCATTTTGCCCAACATGCAAAAACTGTTTAATGATAAGTTAGGCGTTACTTTTGATGGTGTTAAAACCGGCAAGTTTGCCGACCTGGGTAATACCAGCCGCCCGTTAACTCCCGAAGAAAAAGCGATATTGCAAAGCGAGATCGACCATGGTTATGACGATTTTACAAAAGCTGTAGCAGCGGGACGCCATAAAACACAGCCATATATTAACAGTATAGGCCAGGGCCGGGTATGGACAGGTGCACAAGCCCTAAAAATCGGCTTGGTTGACCGTTTAGGTAATATTGATGATGCTGTAAAATCGGCAGCTAAAAAAGCCGGACTAAAAGACTATAAGCTGGTTGCTTATCCAGAGCAAAAAAGCGTATTTAACAAATTAGGCGAAAGCTTCAGCGTACAAATGAAAACCCGCATACTGCAATCAGAGCTTGGTGAAAACTATAAAGTTTACGAGCTGATAAAAAATGCTACATCCATGATGCGCACCCCGCTAATGCGGATGGAGTATGATGTTGTGGTGAAGTAGTAAACAGCCTATAGACCATAGTTGAATTTTCTATGAACTAAAGCGAACCTTTTGTACTTTTATCGCTTAATCTAATTATGGAAAATAAACCCATAGCCCGTAAACTTCGTTTGCTATCGCAACTCATGGAACTGCATGAGGTTAATCCCTTTAAAATAAAATCAATAGCTAACGCCGCTTTTAATGTTGATAAGCTGCCTTACCCCGTCGCTTCTAAATCGTTCGAAGAATTAGAGAAAATAAGCGGGATAGGTAAAAGTGTTGCCGCCAAGATAATTGAGCTGGTGCAAACCGGTACAATGGTGGAGCTGGAAGAGATATTAGCAGCCACACCGGCCGGGGTTGTGGAGATGATGGGTATTAAAGGCATTGGTGCCAAAAAGGTGGCCACCATCTGGCGCGAAATGAGCATCGAGACCGTTGGCGAACTTTATTATGCCTGTAACGAAAATCGGCTGATAGAAGCCAAAGGATTCGGCTTAAAAACACAGGACGAGATCCGTAAGGTTATTGAGTTTAAGATGGCCAGCACCGGCAAATTCTTATACGCTCAGGTAGAAGAGACAGCCGACAGAGTGATGGATAAACTAAAGGAGACGTTTCCTAACGGTTTAATAGAGTTTGGTGGCGAATATCGCCGGTTATGCGAGATCATTAATGAATTAGTGATTATTGTAGGCAGTCGCGATTGCGAAGTAGCTTTTCAAACCATATTGCAATCAGAAATATTAAATGACCTTACCGATAAAGATGGACACATAACCGGCCATACCTCAAACGGCTTAAAGGTGGTGATATGGGTGGTTGAGAAACGGAACTACTTTAAGACGGTATTTGAAAAGACCGGTAACGACGAACACGTAAAGGCTGTTATGGAACGCGGAGGAGCAGATGCCGATCAGCCGGAAAATGAAGAGTTAATTTACCAGAAAGCAGGAATGGCTTTTATGAAGCCGGAACTGCGTGAGGGAACAACATTTATTGAGCGCGCCGCTACTGACACATTACCGCAATTAATATCCTATCACGACCTAAAAGGAACCCTGCATAACCATAGCACCTGGAGCGACGGGGTTAATACAGTTGAAGAAATGGCGCTTTACTGCCGCGACGAGTTGAAGTTGGAATACCTGGGTATGTGCGACCACAGTAAAAGTGCGTTTTATGCCAAAGGCTTAAGCATTGAACGGGTTTTGCAGCAGCAGGAAGAAATAGATTATCTTAATAAAAAGCTAAATGGTTTCCATATTTTTAAAGGGATAGAATCGGATATTTTGAATGATGGCTCGTTGGATTACCCGGATGAGATCCTGAAGAAATTTGATTTTGTGGTGGCATCTATCCACACCAACTTAAAAATGAGTGAGGATAAGGCTACCGAGCGTTTGATAAAAGCTATAGAAAATCCATATACCACTATACTTGGGCACCCAACCGGGCGTTTGTTATTGAGCCGCAACGGTTATACGTTTGATTATAAAAAAGTAATTGACGCCTGTGCGGCTAACAATGTTATTATCGAAATAAATGCTAACCCGTTACGCCTTGATTTGGATTGGCGCTGGCACCAATATGCTTTAGATAAAGGTTGTTGGCTATCAATTAACCCGGATGCACACCGTAATGAAGGATTTTTAGATATGCATTATGGTGTAATTGTTGCACGCAAAGGCGGGTTATATAAAGAAAGATGTTTGAATGCGTTATCATTGCAGGAAATAACGCAAGTTTTTAAGGCAAAGAAAAAATAAGCCAATGATTATTGAAGAACTTAAAGATCATCAAAATACCATACAAAAAGTAATTGACACGCTTGTGCCCGATATTGAAACGGCCTGCGAAATGATGACCTCGACTTTACAAGCCGGTAATAAGGTTTTAATTGCAGGTAATGGCGGCAGCGCTGCTGATGCCCAGCATCTTGCAGCCGAGTTAAGCGGGCGTTATGTTAAAAACCGCAGAGCGTTACCAGGTATTGCGTTAACTACCGATACATCGGCACTTACTGCTATTGCAAATGATTATGGGTACGATTATGTATTTGCCCGCCAATTAGAGGCGTTGGCACAGCCCGGCGATCTGTTTATTGGGATCTCGACCAGTGGTAACAGCGAGGTTGTTTTAAGAGCTTTTAAATCGGCACAAGAAATTGGCTGTAAAACATTGGGCCTTTCGGGGCGCGATGGTGGTAAAATGAATGGGCTCTGTGATCTGAATATTATTGTACCGGCGAATGTCACCGCACGGATACAGGAAATGCATATCCTGATAGGCCATATTTTATGCCAGGCTGTAGATGATTTGTTTGAATAAGATACTATGAGAGTAGATTTAGAACGCGCGTTATTAGATAAGATCTGCGATTTGCCTACGCTTAAAAGCAAGGTAGCGTATTGGCAGAGCGAAGGCGATAAAGTGGTATTTACTAATGGTGTGTTTGATCTCTTGCATATCGGTCATATCACCTACATGTCTAAAGCTGCTAACCTCGGCGATAGGCTGATAGTAGGTTTAAATGCCGATAGTTCTGTAAAACGTTTAAAAGGCCCTAATAGGCCGGTTAATGATCAAATCAACCGCGCCGCATTATTAGCAGCACTGTTTTTTATAGACGGTATTGTTGTTTTTGAAGAAGACACTCCACTAACTCTTATCAGTACTTTATTGCCGGATATATTGGTTAAAGGGGCCGATTATTCCATTGATAACATAGTGGGCGCAAAGGAAGTACTTGCCAATGGCGGCGAGGTGTTGACTATCGATTTGGTTGAAGGTTATTCGTCGACTTCTATCATTCAACGTATAAAGAATCAAGGTGTATAAGGCAAACTAATGAAGATACTGGTTATCCGTTTTAGCTCGATGGGCGATATCATTTACACAACCCCTGTTGTGCGATGCCTGAAAAAACAGCTAAACGGTGCCGAAATCCATTTCATCACCAAACCGGCCTTTAAATACATTTACGACAATAATCCATACGTTGATAAGCTGCTTTTATTAAAGCCCGACCTATCTGATACCATAAAGGATATTAAAGCAGAACAGTACGATTATATTATCGACCTGCATAATAACCTGCGTACGGCTATAATTAAGTTGCGTACAGGTGTTAAATCATCAACCTATAAAAAACAAACTATCCGTAAGTGGCTAAGCCTTAAGTTTAACTTAAAGCTGGTGCCGCCTGTTCATTTGGTTGACAGGTATTTAAAAGCTGTAAAATTTTTAGGTGTAGAGAATGACAACCAGTCGATAGATTATTATATAAAAGCAGACCATCGGCTTGATAAGCTATTGCCGGTATCTCATCAGCAAAAGTATGTCGCTTTTGTTATTGGCGCTACCCATTTTACCAAGCGGATGCCTAATGAGAAGATCATCAGCCTATGTAAGGATATCGATAAACCAATAGTTTTATTAGGGGGTAACGATGTGAAACATAACGGCGATGTTATTGCGAACGCGTTAGGAGATAAAATTTATAATGCCTGCGGGATAACATCATTAGATGAATCGGTATTTTTGGTGTCGAAAGCTTCAAAAGTAATAGGCTTTGATACTGGGCTAACCCATATTGCCGAAGCATTTAATGTGCCAATAGTATCGGTTTGGGGTGGTACCGTGCCCGAATTATTAGGGGTGCAGCCCTATAAAGTGAAAGAAGTATTAGTAGCAGGTATTGAGTTGCCCTGCAGGCCATGTTCAAAATTTGGTTTGCCGGCCTGCCCCCTGGGGCACTTTAAATGTATGTATGATATTCCTGAACAGGATATTACGCAATTTGTAAATAATTAGCTGTCATGAAAAAAGCATTAATTATCACCTTGTTTATAGCTGTTAGCGGCTTATATGCCAATGCGCAAAAATTAACCTATGGGTTTAAAATTTCGGGTGGTTTTGCTTATCAGCAAATAGAAAATAAAGAAATCTTGTCTGCCAGCTCTATCACCACATTTAATCTGAGGGGGATTGCCCAAATGCCGGTCGGGAATAATTTTTGGCTGGAAGCTGGATTAGGGATCGCAGGCAAGGGATCGAGGGTGTTTAATGACGCGTTAACAACAACTACACACTTAACTTATATTGAAATTCCTGTTGGTGTATTACGCAAGTTTACCTTTACAGACCTTGGGATTTTTTATTTAGGTGCAGGCGGATATGTCGCGAGAGGAGCGTGGGGCACTCTTGACTATGAAACACCCGGAACAAACACTGCAGATAAAATAAAATTTGGTAAAAATGATGATATTACCCGGTTTGATACCGGTTTGAATTTTACAACCGGCTTTGAATTTCGAAACAAGGTAACTTTTAATATGGCTTTTGCTTTAGGGCTAAATAATATTGCATCAACCACCCAACAAGATACGGGTACAAGTGTTGTAAGAAACAGGGAGTTTTCTATTGGTTTAGGCTACCTGTTTAAATAATACATCTGTTATGAAAAAGCTACTATTGGTCAGGCATGCTAAAGCCACACATGAAACAGGGTTTGTAGATTTTGAAAGGCCATTAAAACCATCGGGTTTACAGGATGCGGCTATAATGGCGGGGCGTTTAAAAGAAACCGGCCATGTACCGCAAATACTGGTAGCCAGCCCTGCGTTGCGAACCATCAGTACAGCCAATGTACTCTCGCAACACCTGGAAGTGCCAGTCGCTGATGAAATTTTAGGGATCTATGAAGCCGATCAGAATGACCTGGTTGATATTGTTAGCCGGTTAGATGATACTTATGATTCTGTCGGCCTGGTTGGCCATAACCCGGGGATAGGGCAGGTGCTTTATTATTTTACAGGTGATGCGCGTGATGTGCCGCCGGGTGCGGTAGCTTTAATAGAATTTGATACCAAAACCTGGGCTGCCACAGGCGCTAAAACCGGGAAGCTGGTTTATTATGATACGCCGAAAGATTAATTTAGACTTTCATCAACAACTCTGCAATAGCAATATCTTCCGGGAAAGTTATTTTAATATTCTGGTAGCTGCCTTCTATTAAATTGATCTGGATGCCTGTTCCTTCAACCACACTGGCATCATCAGTAAATTTAGGATCGAAAGGCTGTTGATAAGCGTTTTTTAGCTGCACTGATTGAAACGTTTGCGGCGTTTGCACCAGGTAGATCTCATCGCGGGTTAACGCCACCGAAACATTGTTTTTTAATTGCCTTATCGAATCGCGGCTTTTAACGGCCACTACGGCATTACCCTTTGCGGCGGCATATTGGTATGACTCATCAATTATCTCTCGGCTGGTAAGCGGGCGTACGGCATCCTGCACTGCAATTATGGTATCATTGTACGGTATCAGGTCCAATCCGTTTTTAACAGAATGAAATCTGGTTTCCCCTCCATTTACTAACTGATGTGGTATTGTGAAATCGTGCATCTCGCATAGCTTCGTCCAATGGGTATGGTATGCTTCCGGCAATACTACAATAAGATTTGGCTTTGCCTCGCTATTATAAAAAGCCAGCATAGTATGCATTAAAACGGGCACACCGTTTAATGACATGAATTGTTTAGGTATGTTAGACAGCATGCGGCTACCCGAGCCACCGGCAACTATAATGGCGTAGTTCCTGGAGATATTAGATGTGAGATTTGAGATTTGAGACATGGGTATTTTATTCAGAAATGACCTTGTTAAATATAGCGATCTTAAAATATCAATTAAATAAAAAATGTGAGACCGTTTCCAATCTCACATCTCATATCTCACATCTAATAATTAGATGATCAGCATGGCATCGCCATAGCTGTAAAAGCGGTATTTTTCTTTTATAGCAACTTCATAAGCATTCATTACATGCTCATAACCGCCAAATGCCGATACCATCATCAACAAAGTCGACTCGGGTGTGTGGAAATTGGTGATCATTGAATTAGCAATGCTAAACTCGTACGGAGGGAAGATGAACTTGCTGGTCCAGTCGTTAACTGATTTTAACGTATGGGCAGCCGATACAGCCGACTCGATAGCGCGCATACTGGTAGTACCAACAGCACAGATGCGTTTTTTACGTTCAATGCCACGATTTACAATGTCAGCCTGTTTTTGCTCGATAATGATCTGCTCAGAGTCCATCTTATGTTTGGTCAGATCCTCTACCTCAACCTGGCGGAATGTACCTAAACCAACATGCAATGTAACTTCGGCAAATTCAACACCTTTTAGTTCAAGGCGTTTCATCAGCTCACGGCTAAAGTGCAAACCCGCGGTAGGGGCTGCAACAGCGCCTTCATGTTTAGCAAAAATGGTTTGGTAACGCTCTTTATCCTCGGCAGTAGCTTTACGTTTAATGTATTTTGGTAGCGGTGTTTCGCCCAGTATCTCTACATTACGGCGAAACTCTTCTTCGGTTCCATCAAACAAAAAGCGGATAGTACGGCCGCGTGAGGTAGTATTATCAACAACTTCGGCAATCAATAAATCGTCATCGCCAAAATATAGTTTGTTACCTACACGTATTTTACGTGCCGGGTCAACCAATACGTCCCATAAACGTAATTCTTTATTTAACTCTCTTAACAGGAATACTTCAATAGTAGCTCCTGTTTTTTCTTTATTACCGTACATACGGGCCGGGAATACTTTGGTATTGTTAAGGATCATAACATCCTGGTCATCAAAATAATCCAGTACGTCTTTAAAAACCTTATGTTCAATCTTTCCTGAATCCTTGTGTAATACCATTAAACGTGATTCGTCGCGGGTAGCTGCAGGTGAATGTGCGATTAACGATTCGGGTAAATTGAATTTAAATTGAGATAATTTCATGCTTATATATATGAATTTTCAGGGCGCAAATGTATGCATTTTTAGTGGGAATATAACAGATAATGAGCCGAATTGTGTTATCTTGACAATATTAATAAAATAATTAAATGTTGTAACTATGCTGCGCCAAGTAAGTCTAAGGGAAATACGATATGATATTTTTAAAACTTTTTAGAGAAAGCTTTCTGTTTGCGTTTGATGCTTTGAAGCAAAACAAGCTGCGTACAATGCTATCATTATTGGGCGTTACCATAGGCATATTTACCATAATAGCGGTTTTTTCGGCGGTTGATACATTGCGTGATAACCTGCAAAAAAGCGTAAATAAGCTGGGCAGTAATAGCGTATATGTAGAAAAATGGCCCTGGGTGTCAGACGGTGAGTACCCGTGGTGGAAATTTATGCAGCGCCCGGTTTCCAAGTTAAAAGACTTTCACGAACTACAACAACGCAGCCAAACAGCCGAAGCTATATCATACGAAATAGGAATTGACAACCGTACCATAAAATATGGTAGCAATACCGTTGACGGTGCACAGGTTGACGCCTGCACGCAGGATCATAACAAAACATGGAACTTTGATTTCCAGGATGGTCGGTATTTTACTGAAATGGAATCGCAAACCGGTGCGCCGGTTGTTATAATAGGTAATGATATTGCCGAAAACCTTTTCCCCGGTGGTACTGGTGTCGGCAAAAAAATAAAGGTAATGGGCAGGTACGTTACCATTATTGGCGTATTTGCCAAAGAAGGAAAAGACATGCTGGGGATCTCGGCAGACAAGGAAGTATTGCTGCCTTTAAACTTTGCCCACAATATAATTGATGTGCAGAATGAAAGATACCGTCCGTCAATTGTAGTTAGGGGTAAAGATGGCATCCCGATTGAAGAAGTAAAAGGCGAACTAAAAGGCTTAATGCGTTCTATCCGCAGCCTTAGGCCAAACCAGGATGATAATTTCGCTTTAAATGAAAGTACCATGCTGTCTGATCAGTTAGACATTGTATTCAAAATAATTAACGTCGCCGGCTTTATAATAGGCTTATTCTCTATGTTGGTGGGCGGTTTTGGTATTGCCAATATTATGTTTGTATCAGTAAAAGAGCGTACAAATATTATCGGGATCCAAAAATCATTGGGCGCCAAAAATTACTTTATATTATTGCAATTCCTTATCGAGTCAATCATACTTTGCTTAATGGGAGGGATAATAGGAATATTAATGGTATATGGCGGTACCTTCATAGTAAAATGGACAGCTGATATGCAGATAGTTTTATATGCCAGGAATATAATTATAGGCGTGGCGTATTCTATCGGTATCGGGTTGATATCAGGGATTGTACCGGCATGGTTCGCCTCAAAGCTTGACCCGGTTGAAGCGATAAGATCTAATTAGTTTTGAGTGGCGAGTTTTGAGTAATGAGTTTAAGTGGTTTTTTGACTTATAACTCATTACTCAAAACTCACCACTATATCACCTCCTTATAATACCTCGATACTTTCTCAAAAAATATAGCGGGTATAAAAGGTTTGGTTAAGTAATCGCTCATCCCGGCAGCTAATGCTTTGGTATATGTTTCGGGCATCGCATCGGCAGTAAGGGCTATTATAGGTATTTGCGGATGCGTTTCTTTAATAACAGATGTAGCTTCAAAACCATCCATAATTGGCATCTGCAGGTCCATTATAATGAGGTCGTAGGCCTTTTTATCAACCATATCAACAGCCATTTGCCCGTTCAATGCTTCATCCACGGTAGCCTGCCACTTTTTTAAAAACCTTGATGCTATAAGCAGGTTCATCTTATTATCATCAACAATCAATACACGCATGCCATGCAGGTTAAGCATTGGCGCATTATCCGCATCAGGCGCCTTGTTTTTAATTTCGGTTTCAGGTAGTTTAAACGCTATGGTAAAAGTAAAGGTAGTGCCTTCGCCAGGGTTGCTTATAACCGAAATATCACTTTTATGCAGGTTTACCAGTCGTTTAGTTATGGCAAGCCCCAAGCCGGTGCCGCCGTTATTGTTGTTGTTTAGTACAGGCTCTTGTACAAACGGGTCAAATATAATGTCAATATTATCGGGCGCTATACCCACACCGGTATCTGAAACAGTAAATTTGATGATAGCATGCTTATTGTCAACCTGCACCGTATGCAGGTCTATTAAGATTTTGCCCTTCAGTGTAAATTTAACTGCGTTGCTTATAAGGTTGTTTAATATCTGGCTCAGGCGCATTTGGTCGCCGGTTAAAAACTCCGGGATGGCCTCGTCAATATTTAATTCAAGAGTTAATCCTTTTTCAATAGCCTTGGCGGCGAAAGTTTGCTTTATTTTTTTTGTGAGGGTGTGGATATTAAACTTCAGCTCGTTAAGCTCTAATTTACCGGCTTCTATCTTATTGTAATCTAAAATGTCATTTATAATAGATAACAGGTTTTCGCCCGAGAATTTAAGGATATTTAAATATTCCATTTGCTCTGGCCGCGGGTCATCGCTAATTAACAGGTTAGTAGTACCTATTACAGCGTTCATCGGCGTTCGTATCTCATGGCTCATTATAGATAAGAAATCCGACTTGAACCTTGACGCTTTCTCGGCAAGTTCTTTAGCAGATATCAACGCTAATGTTGCTTTTTGCTGGTCCGTTATATCCTCACCTATACTTGTTGTTTCTTTTAATAAGCCATTTTCATCATAGCTCATGGTGTTTTGCCAGCTAATTATCCGTTGCTCGCCGTTTCGGCATACTACCGGGTTAGTATATTGCTGCGGTATGTCGTTGTGAGTAAGCATGGCACCAATGCTCTCTTTTAATTCTTCCGGAATAAAACTTTCGACCCATTGCATACCTAAAATCTCTTTTTGGGTATAACCTAATAAATTAGCAAGGTGTTGGTTGCAAAAAGTAATCATGCCTTTATAATCCAACGATATTGCTGCCATTTTAATGGTCTCTAATACCAGTTTGTATTTGTTTTCGGTTCTTTTATAGTCAATTTCTACCTGCTTGCGGTCCGTAACATCTTGCAGGGTGCCTATTATTTTGCGTACGCCGTTATCATTCTTTAAAATGGTACCAATTATCACGCTTAAATATTTTATAGTACCACCCGGCGTTACTATCCTGAAAACACAAGTATAGTTGGCAATAGTAGCCGCGCTCTTAAATAAATGTTGTAAAATAAATTTGTCGTTTTTATGTACATAGGTTAAAAGCAAACGTATTATACCTAAATGTGCAAGCAAGCCGGGGTCTGCTTCGAAAATATGATGGATCTCTTCGGAATACGATAATCTACGTGTAGTTGTATCCAGGCTCCAATTACCTATTTTGGCAATTGTTTGCGCCTCGATCAATTCGGCCCTGCCTTTTTTAATAGCTTTTTCAGATATTTTATTCTCGGTAATATCCTGTATGATTCCAAATATACGCTTAAGGCTACCATCCTCATTAAGTACCTTATCGCCAATTATAATCCGGATAAACTTTAATTTACCCTCAGGCGTAATTAACCGGTGCTCAAACTCTTTTTGGGCAGAAGTAGCTGTCGAAAATAAAAATTGATGACAAGCCTCGCGGTCATCAGGATGGACAAGGCCCATATAATATTCAAACTTTTCAATATTGTCAGGTATATGCCCGGTTCCTAAAATGGCAAGCAAGTTGGCCGAGAGATAAGTTTCACGGGTCGTGCTGTCAAACAGCCAGTTGCCAATTTTTGCAACCGTTTGGGCTTCTAATAGTAAGCGCTCTTTTTCTTTTAAAGCCTCAGCATAATTTCTTTGCTCAGATATATCAATTATTGAAGCAGATATGCGATGGGTGTATTTGCCGTCCCTGTCAAATACAGGCGTTATTTTGGCCGTTAACCACTTACCCGTGCCATAGTCTGACGGGTATTCTATCGACGTCGGTTTCCTGTTAGCTATAACATAGTCAAGCGCATTATTAAATTTCAACGCGCGTTCTTCGCTTAAAACATCTTCCAGCTTTTTGCCAATTAATTGTCTCGGGTCGATGGGGCGCTCGGTAAAGTCGTTAAACCATGCATTCAGGCATATTTTACTTTCATCAAACTCAAAAATTATATCATTTAAAGAGTTAATAAGCGCATTTAGTTGTTGGGGGGTATTAGGTAACTGGGCGGTGTACCGTTTTACAGCATTGCGGATACAACGCTTATAAAAAATGCCCATTGTAGCTGCAGTAAGCGCAGTTATAGCCAATGAAAGGTAGATGCTATAATTTTCGATAAATAAAAATAGCACCCCTTTATCTGACATTAATTGTTTTTTTGGATAGATTTTAAGTACGAATATACCAAATGCAGGCTATTGAATAAAAATAAGTTTTATAAGACAACTTTTTTACAATTACACAACCATAAGTACAGCTAAATTATACGCGGATTTACATATATTTGTTGCATATACAAAAATACTCTATGTCAGGCACAGCACAGTTAACAATAGGTGATAAAACATACGATCTTCCGATTATTGAGGGTACAGAGGGCGAAAAAGCTATTGATATTTCTAAATTAAGGGATCAAAGCGGCTTTGTAACGCTTGATGTTGGTTATAAAAACACAGGTGCCACCCAAAGCGGCATTACTTTTTTAGATGGCGAATTGGGGGTGCTTAAATACCGCGGCTATCCTATTGAGGAGCTGGCAGAGAAATCGACCTTTATTGAGGTTGCTTATCTGTTGATTTATGGCAACCTGCCAACCGCACAGCAACTTAAAGATTTCCAGTACGAAATAAGCCGCCATACTTTGGTGCACGAGGATATGAAGAAGTTTTTTGACGGCTTCCCGTCAAAATCTCACCCAATGGGGCAATTATCATCATTGGTATGCTCACTATCTGCATTCTATCCTGAATCATTAAAACCAAACCAAACTAAAGAGGAGCTTAACCAAAGCATTATTAAGATGCTTAGTAAAATGGCTACCATAGTTTCATGGATTTATAAAAAATCATTGGGCCACCCGGTGATGTACCCATTAAATAAATTTGACTACGTAACCAATTTCCTTAACATGACCTTTGGCCAACTGACCGAGGAAGTGGAGATAGACCCGGTAGTAGTTAGTGCAATGAATACTTTATTGATCCTGCATGCAGATCATGAGCAAAACTGCTCTACATCAACTGTGCGTATTGTAGGTTCGTCCGAGTCTAATATCTATGCGTCGGTATCTGCAGGTATCTCGGCTTTATGGGGCCCGTTACATGGTGGAGCCAACCAGGCCGTTATAGAGATGCTGGAGAAAATAAAAGAAGATGGCGGCGATACCGATAAATGGATAAACAAAGCTAAAGACAAGAACGATCCGTTCCGCCTGATGGGCTTTGGCCACCGTGTTTACAAAAACTTCGACCCTCGTGCCAAGATCATTAAAAAGGCATGCGACGATATATTAGAGAAATTAGGCATTAACGACGAGGTATTGGAAATAGCTAAACGCCTTGAAGAAGTAGCATTAAAAGATCCTTACTTTGTTGAGCGTAAATTATACCCTAACGTTGATTTTTACTCTGGTATCATTTACCGCGCTTTAGGTTTCCCTACAGATATGTTTACCGTACTGTTTGCATTGGGCCGCTTACCGGGCTGGATAGCACAGTGGAAAGAAATGAAACAAAACAAAGAGCCCATAGGCCGCCCGCGCCAAATTTACAACGGCGCTGTAGATAAGGAATATGTGGCGATAGAGAAAAGATAAGTTATTGATGATAAGATAACGAAAGCCCCGAATATTCGGGGCTTTTTTGTTGGGTAGTATGTAGACCTATTTCTCAGAAAATTTAATGCTTGTGTGCCAATATGTACCTAAATATACTACATATGTGGTATTTACATTTGCTGTATTAAAAATCATCTTTGAGTTAAAAAAATCAACTCATCATGAAAACTTTTACAAGTAAATTTAAAATGATTCCCCTGTTAATGGTGCTGTTTTTAGTGGGCGTAACTTCCTGCAAAAAAAACAACACACCAGAGCCAACTCCCGAAACACCGACAGCCAACTTAACCGGTAAAATAGACGGAAAGGATCTTAATATATCAGCGGCTAATGTAAGCAGCACCTATTACACCACCGCAGGCGAGGCATCAAGCTCGTTAGAAGCATCGGCAGCTTTAGATGCCAGTGGTAACAAGCTAAACTTTTTTATTGATGACCTTAAAAACGGCACAATCACCATAGCTCCAAAATTAGGGACCTCATCAAACCCTGGGAATCCTAATACAAGGGTTAATGCAACCGGTACTACCGCCGCGCCGGTACAAACCTATGTAAGCTATGTAAATTCCGGTAACACGTTTTATGCTATATCAGGCAGTGTAACTGTAGTTATTGACCCTGCAAAGGGCCTTACATTAAGCTGGAGCATTACGTTTAAAGAAGCAGGTGGCCGTACTTTTACTTCAGAGGGTAAATTCTTTTTGCCGTTTTACACCAGTAACCCAAAACCTAAAAGCGCAGTGGTCGATCCAACACCGGTATCGGCTAAACCAACTATCGATAATATATCGCCAACAGCAGGTGCGGCAGGCGATACTGTAATAATTGCAGGTACTAACTTTAGCGCAACTTTAACAGAGAATGTTGTGAAATTTGGTAGCGAAACTGCTTCTGTTAAAGCTGCTACTGCCACCAAACTTACCGTAATAGCGCCCATCTCACAAACAAGCACAATCAGCGTTAAAGTAAAAAACAGCGAAACTACTACCGGTCCTACATTTACTTATGTAGCACCGCCGACGTTTGCTTCAATGGCGCCACAAAACGGTAAAGCAGGCGATGTGTTAACTTTTACGGGCACTAATTTTAGTACCACATTAACTGACAACGTGGTATCATTTAATGGGACTGCCGCTACCGTAACCGCGGCAACTGCTACAACGCTTACTGTTACTGTGCCGGCCAATGTGACAACAGGCGTGGTGACTCTTAAAGTACGCGGCAAAAGTGCTACGTTGGCAAGCGGGTTTACAGGCATATTTACGGTAACTGTGACTGTGCCTCCTACAAGTGTAGGTACCCCGGGGCAATCGTATTTGTTGAATGGTAGCTACTCGGCATTTGCGAAAGCAGTTGATAATGAAGGTAATTTATACGTGGTTGATGAAAACCAGCAACTTTATAAGATGAACCCAAGTGGCGAGATCTTAAAAACATTCGCTAAAGGTGATATCACTTTTGAAGCAATGAACAGCTATAAATGCGTTGCCATTACCAGCAATAAAAAAGGCGCAATTCGCGCGTTGTTCTATTGCGCAACTTTTCCTAACGGACAAGCTAAAGCCTATATAGTTGCCATTGGTACATCAGGTACCATCAGCAAAGAAACACAGACCACTTTCTTAGATCAGGAAAGCGCAGGCATGGTATGGGATAACAGTAACTACTATATCCTAACCTCACACTATAACACAGATGATATTGTTAAAATAAATGGCACAGATGGCACTTTCGCTCAATACCTGAAAGGTGGTCCAAGCGGCGACTTTGATGGAAACAGTCCATACAGTATAGATCTGGATGGCGACAACAATCTGTTTGTACTATCTTACACCAAAGGCCAGTTCTCTAACAGCATCCCAACCAAGCAATCTCTGGTTAAGTATAATGCCAGTAAGGTGAGGACGGCGGTGATTTTTGGATCGTATGTAGATGGTTACCAGGACGGCGAACTGGCCACCGCTAAATTTAAAGACGTGCGTGCTATTGCAGTATCAAACCAGGATATATTTGTGGGCGATAACGGAAACTTCCGTGTGCGTAAAATTGCCACCTCCACTGGCCAGGTAACCACTATTGCCGGTAACGGTAAAGCAACCGAACCAACCAATGGTAATCAGCCAATATATGCAGGAGGATTATTAAATGTAAACCTTCGCGGCTCTAACGGATTGTTGTTAAGCTCATCATATGGCGCTTTATACAATTTCTCATCAGGCCAAACCGGTTTCCAGAAATTTGTATTGAACTAATTTTAATCCTGATTAAGTTAAATAGGGGGAAGGCCGCGAGGCTTTCCCTTTTTGGTTATAAATAATGATTAATTATCCTGTAGTTAAATAAAATAAAAATTGAAGCAACCCTTTACGATAGTAAACGTATTTATATAAAGGTTTGTAAACAATCGCTAATTGCAAATAAGGTATCAACATAGTGCGAGTGAAGAGAGTGAGTAGTGAGTAGGTAGATTAATGCATCAAAAACGCCCGGGATCGAAAGAAACCGGGCGTTGGTGTTTTATGGCGTTTTTAAAATGAATCCGAAATCGAAAATCCGAATTCCGAAATTAATTAATCCCCATGCTCACTTGTAAATAAGTAGGTTTCGGTATTGCCGACGGGTAGCGTAACACCATCACCACGGCTAAACTGCCACCAAAAACGCTGACGCAATTTTTCGTGGTTACCTATTTCGTTCATACTATCAGAATCGTACAAGCGGCCATTTAGCATCACATATTTAATGTTATTGCTGTTGCGGATATCGTCTAACGGGTTTTGGTTTAGTACGATCAGGTCGGCAAGCTTACCTTTTTCTAATGATCCTATTTCTTTGTCCATCCCTAAATATGATGCCCCGTTAATGGTAGCACAACGGATCACTTGTAACGGTGTCATACCACCTTGCCAAAGCATCCACATTTCCCAATGTGCGCCAAGGCCTTGTAGCTGGCCGTGTGCCCCTAAATTAACTTTGGTGCCACCGTCTGCTATCGCCTTAACATTTTTAGATACTTCAATGTGTCCATATTCGCCGTATTCGGCGGTGGTACGCCTGCGCGAGCGTGCATCGATTATCGCCCGTGGCGTGAAGTTTAACAAATGTTCGTCTTTCCAAACCTCGGTACGGTCGTACCAGTAGTTTTCGCCAAACTGGGTGCCATAACTAACAATTAGGGTAGGAGTGTAAGCCGTTTTGCTATCGTTCCATAAAGCTTTAACATCTTTATAAACAGGCCAAACAGGTATACCATGCTCAATACCGGTTTGCCCGTCAAGAATCATGTTCATATTGGTAAAAAAGGTCGATCCACCTTCGGGTACAACTTCCATTTGCAGCTGACGCGCAGCTTCAATAATTTGCTGGCGCTGCTCGCGGCGGGGCTGGTTATAGCTTTTAACAGAGAATGCACCCACAGCTTTTAAACGGCGCAGGTGCGATAGTGCGTCGTCAAGGCTATTAATTACTACTTTAAAATCACCATCGGCACCATATAATATATTACCGGTAGAGTACACCCGCGGCCCAACCATGCGACCTGATTTCAACATTTCCGATTGGCTGAAAACCATTTCGGTATTACTTGACGGATCATGCGCGGTTGTTACACCATAAGATAAATTGGCATAGTAGTTCCAATCCTGTTGCGGCGAAACACCATCAGGGCTTGGATGTAGATGCGCGTGCACATCAATAATACCCGGCATAATGGTTTTACCGTTAATATCATAAACCTTGGCGTCGGCAGGTATTTCCACAGATCCGCTTTTGCCAACCGCTACTATTTTATTATGATCAATTAATATTGTTCCTTTCTCTATCACTTCATCATCCTTCATGGTGATGATACGGGCGTTTGTGAAGGCTATCATGCCATCAGGCACATCAGTTTTTAATTTCAGGCCGATATCAATACCTGCTGTATCTAAACCTGTGGCTTTATCTGTACCGCCGTCAACAAACGGGATCCCGTTTTTAATATCGCGGCTAAAATATTTAGGGCCAAGCGTCCAGTTTAATTTCTGGCTGTCTTTGCTCCAGTGTAAATAAGTGCCGGCGTCTTTGGTTAACCTGGTTAGCGGGATTGACTTATTAGTTGCCGATAGGTCAAGCGGGCTGCCGGTAGTAACCATTGGGGTTATATAACAATTGAACAACTCGGTAAAAGCCATCCACTTACCATCCGGACTTGGCTCGAACTGGGTGGTATAAGTTGATGTATACAACGTGCGCTGATTAGCGCCACTTAGGTCCATTACCTTAAAGGCTTTTTTGCCAGCCTCGCGGCTTTGAAAATAGATCTTGCTGTCGTCGGCAGAGAAACGCGGGTTAATGCCGTTGTCCAATATCAACTGCGGCGTGCCGCCTGTTGAGGGAATAACATAAATCCCTGGGTTAACACCAAAAGCGTATCCCAGGTCCTCGTTACCTTCGCCTTTGCGGTATATAATCTTATCTCCGCGGTTTGAGAATTTTGGAGTATAATAAAATCCTTTATCCGCCGTGATACGGGTTACCGCTTTAGTAGTCAAATCAACCACATTAACGGCGCCTTTTAACGCATCGCTCCAGCCAACATATACTAATGATTTACCATCGGGACTAAATTGCGGGTCGTATTCAAAATCAGTTAAGGTATCTACCCGCATAGGCTCGCCGCCTGGCAAATCCTTTATGTAAACATAACCCGCCGCATTAAATGCAACACGTTTCCCGTCAGGAGATGTGGTTAACTGCCTTATCATTTTAGCGTTAAACTCTTCCTGGAAAACCTTTTGCGGATAGTGCAATGATTCTGTAATAGTTTGTGCCGAGCTCACCTCGAACGGGATTTGAGTAGCACCAAGCGTTGTTGTATCTAAATTCCAGATCTTTCCTTTAGCATAAAAAATAATGTTCTTGCTGTCTGGTGTCCAGGCAAAGTTGGGGTAAACCCCAAAAATTGCCCATGTTTCCTGTTGGTCATGCGACAGGTCATCGTATACCGGCCATTCTTCGCCGGTTTCCATTTTATGCAGATATAGTACAGATTTTAACCTTACGCGCTTTACAAATGCTAAAAATTTACCATCGGGCGATAGTTGCGGACGGCAGGCGCCGCCTGCATCGCCGGTAACCTCTTCAATTTTTCCGGTTTCGCGGTCTAAACGTTTTATGGCATAAATGCCTTTATTTGGGTCTTTGCTATATTCAAAATTGGGGCCGGGGGTAACGTCTTCGCTCCAATAAACATATTTGCCATCCGGCGATACGGTTGGTTCACCGGCGTCTTGCTGGTCGTTTTTACGTTTGGTAAGCTGAATCCCGTCGCCGCCATTTTTATGGTACATCCACATTTCGCCGGCGCCTAAAGATCGTGATCCGGTAAAATGCTTACGCGCCACAAAGTATTGCCCGTTAGGGAACCATGACGCGTTATTTAGCAACCTGAAATTTTCTTTAGTAACGGCATGCCTGTTACTGCCATCGGCATTCATTATCCAGATGTTGTCTCCACCTTCGCGGTCGCTGGTAAACGATATTAATTTACCATCGGGGCTAAAGCGGGGCTGTACTTCGTACGAGTGGCCACCGGATAGCAAAGTGGCTTTACCACCGGCAATAGGCAGGCTATATATATCGCCTAAAAGGTCAAATACAATGGTTTTACCGTCGGGGCTTACGTCCAGGTTCATCCAGGTGCCTTCGGTGGTGTTAATAGTAACTTTTTTAGATGGGCCCGGAGGCACTTCTACGTTCCATTTTTGAGCCTTTACGGTACAAGTAATAGCTAATAAAAAAAGTGTTATCTTAAAAAGCTTCATCAGTTAATATTTATTAAAACGCTAAGTTAAAACTATTACGCATTATTAATAGTTTTGGAATTGCCACAAAACAATGACAATACAGGAAATATTAAAAACTTATTGGAACCATGATGCCTTCCGCCCAATGCAGGAAGATATTATTCAATCTGTATTGTTGGGGCATGATACATTGGCGCTGCTGCCTACCGGCGGAGGCAAGTCAATATGTTTCCAGGTGCCGGCAATGGCAAAAGAAGGGTTGTGCATAGTGGTGTCGCCGCTCATAGCCCTGATGAAAGACCAGGTAGAGACCTTAAAAGAAAAAGGTATTGAAGCCGTTGCCATAACTGCAGGCATGGGTAAACGCGAAATTGACCTGGCGTTGGATAATTGCATCTATGGGAAGGTTAAGTTTTTGTACTTGTCGCCAGAGCGTTTATTGTCTGAGTTGGTGCAAGAACGCATCAAATACATGAAGGTAAACCTGTTTGCAGTTGATGAAGCGCATTGTATCTCGCAGTGGGGGTATGATTTCAGGCCGGCATACCTGCATATTGCCGACCTGCGTAACCTGCACCCCGATGTAACGGTGCTGGCGCTAACGGCAACGGCTACTGCCGAGGTGCGCGAGGATATACAAGATAAGCTTCAATTTAAAAATGGCATAGTTTTTCAGAAAAGCTTCGAGCGTAAAAATATAAGCTATGTAGTGCAGCACGAGGAGAATAAGTTCCGAAAGATGTTGGACATTGCCAAAGGTGTGAAGGGTAGTGGCATTGTATATGTACGCAGTCGCCGCGAATGTGCCGAAATAGCTAAGTTTTATAACGATAATGGAATTAAGGCGGATTACTACCACGCCGGCTTAACGCCCGACGAACGCTCGAAGAAACAGGAAAGCTGGAAAACCAACAAAACCCGCATAATAGTAGCTACAAATGCCTTCGGGATGGGGATTGATAAGCCCGACGTACGTTTCGTGATCCACAAAGATATGCCCGAAAGCCTGGAAGCATATTACCAGGAAGCGGGCCGTGCAGGGCGTGACGAAAAGAAAGCCTATGCTGTGTTACTGCATAATAATGCTGATAAGGCAAGGCAGCAAAAGATCTTTGAGCTAAGCTTTCCGGGGATAGATGAGATAAAGCTGGTGTACCATTATCTGTCTAATTATTATTCGGTAGCCTACGGCGCGGGGGCGGGGATAAGTTTTGATTTGGACCTGGGCGCTTTTTGTGCAAAGTTTAAGCTGGATGTTATAAAGACCCTAAGCGCGCTTAAGTTTTTAGAGCAGGCCGAATATCTGTCGTTTAATGAAAGTGTGTTTTTGCCATCGCGATTTAGGTTTGAGGTATTTAACGAGCAGTTATATAATTTCCAGATCCAGAATGCGGGTTGGGATGGATTTATTAAGACCTTATTAAGATCATACGGCGGCGCGTTCGAGAATTATGTACGATTAAAAGAGTTTGATGTAGCCCGCCGCGGTAACCTTAGCGTGCAACAGGTAATAGAAGGCTTAAAGCAATTGCAGGAATATGGGATATTAAGTTACCTCCCGCAAAATGACCAGCCGCAAGTTACTTACCTTAAACCACGGCAACATCCTAATAATGTATATATCAATAAGCAATATTTGGAGCAACGCAAGGCTACCTATTTAAATAAAATGCGGGCCGTATTTGCTTATTGTACGCATAGCCAATGCCGCAGCCAATTATTATTAACATATTTTGATGAGCCTAATTCTGATAAATGCGGAATATGCGATGTATGCGTTGAAGAAAAGCGCAGGCAAAACGCTACCGATGTGTTTGATGATATCACCACAGAGATTGCCCAATTGCTTACCACAGCGCCTTTAGAATTAGATGATCTGATAACTTCCGTTAAAAGCGGTATAGAGAAAGAACGCCTTGAAGCCATCCGCATGCTGCTTGATGCCGGTAAGATTAAATTTAACGGCGAGAAATATTATCTGTAAGCAGGCCCGTTAGGCTATAAAATCCTCTCCAATACAGCCGAATTCTGTTATCCTTCGCTAATTTTCCATCCCGATTTCACCGACAGTTATACGGCGTTCACCGAGTAAAACAGGGCGTGTGTCGTTTAT
>JAZKBY010000012.1:0-140075 GCA_040388395.1 Bacteroidota bacterium
CAATATTAGCATTTCAGAAACCAGACAAGGTTATCATGCAAAAGTCTACCGATTTTGAGGGTACGTTTGAATTTCGTCCGTTAGAACCAGGCTTTGGTGTAACTATTGGTAATGCGCTACGTCGTATATTACTTTCATCGCTTGAAGGTTATGCAATTACTTCAGTTCGTTTTTCGGGCGTAATGCATGAATTTTCAACTATAAAAGGAGTTGTTGAAGACGTAACCGAGATCATATTAAACTTAAAACAAGTTAGGTTTAAAAAGACCGGTGAGTCTGGCGACAGTGAAAAAGTTTTCGTGATCATTAACGGTCAGGATACTTTTAATGCTGGTGATATAACTAAGTTTTCAAATAACTTTACAGTTTTAAATCCTGATTTGGTTATCTGTAACATGGATTCATCAGTAACGCTTGAAATTGAATTCACGATCAACAAAGGCCGTGGTTACGTAGCAAGCGAAGAAAATAAAAATCCGGATGCGAACGTAGGTGTTATAGCTATCGACTCTATCTACACCCCGATCAAAAACGTAAAATACACTATAGAAAACTATCGTGTTGAGCAAAAAACCGATTACGAGAAATTAGTATTGGATATTGCTACTGATGGTTCTATCCATCCTGAAGACGCGTTGAAAGAAGCTGCTAAGATCCTTATCCAGCACTTTATGTTATTCAGCGACGAGAACATGATGTTAGAAGCGCAAGCTAAAGAAGAAACTAAAGAAGTTGACGAGGAAATTTTACATATGCGTAAGATCCTTAAAACTGAGTTAGTTGATCTTGATCTTTCTGTACGTGCGTTAAACTGCTTAAAAGCAGCTGATATCCGCAGCCTGGCTGACCTGGTATCCTACGACGTAGCAGATATGTTGAAATTCAGAAACTTTGGTAAAAAATCATTGACTGAGATTCAAGACTTAGTAAAATCAAAAGGTTTATCTTTTGGCATGAACTTGTCAAAATTTAAATTAGACGAAGAATAATATTAGTGATTAGAGGTTAGAGATTAGTTGAATAGTCTTTAACCTCTTTTCATTTACACAAAAAGAGTAGTTACAGCAAGGCGATCTTGCTAACTCCAAACACAAATTTTTAACGGAGTATTTGCATAATTCCGCGGGCTTGACTGAAAAGCCGCCCAACGGTATGCACGTGCCACAACAAACAAAACAATGAGACACGGTAAAAAACACAACCACTTAGGCCGCACCACCAGTCACCGTAAGGCGATGATGAGTAACATGGCTACTTCGCTTATCTTACACAAGCGCATCACTACTACATTAGCAAAAGCAAAAGCTTTACGCGTTTATGTAGAACCAATTCTAACTAAAGGTAAAGACGATACTACACACTCACGTCGTACTGTATTTAGCTACCTGCAAGACAAAGACGCAGTTACTATCCTGTTCCGCGAAATTGCTGAGAAAATTGCTTCTCGCCCGGGTGGTTATACTCGTATTATCAAATTAGAGAATCGTTTAGGCGATAATGCTGAAATGGCAATCATCGAGTTAGTTGATTACAACACAGTATACGGCGCAGACGCAGCACAAACCGCTAAAAAATCAACACGTCGTCGTGGTGGTTCAGGCAAAGCAAAAGCAGACGCACCAGTTGCAGCAGCACCGGTAGCTGAAGAAGTTGCAGCACCAGTAGCAGATGTAGTTGAAGAAGCACCAGTTGCTGAGGCAGAAGTTGAAGCACCAATAGCAGAAGAAGCAGCACCAGCTGTTGAAGAAGCTCCGGAAGCACCAGCTGCTAACGAAGAAAACGCAGAAAAAGGCGAATAATTAGAAGACGCAAAATATTGCGTCTCTACAATGAATAAAAAAACGCCCCGCTCATTTGAGTGGGGCGTTTTGTTTAAGGCTACATCTCTACATGCATATATCACTGCAATTTCTGCCAACCTGTCACCACAATAAGACAGCATTCTGACTAAATAATACCACTTATCACCCATAACTTACCAGTCAACACTAAAAAAACTGCCAAACCCAAATTGGCACAACCATTGTTAAAGAGGTAATATAAACAATCAAGAAAATAATAATCATATGTCTAAAATAATCGGAATCGACTTAGGAACAACAAACTCCTGCGTAGCTGTAATGGAAGGTAACGAGCCTGTAGTTATAGCAAACAGCGAGGGAAAACGTACTACGCCGTCAGTAGTAGCTTTTATCGACAACGGCGAGCGTAAAGTAGGAGATCCTGCAAAACGTCAGGCTATTACTAATCCTACAAAAACTATTTCATCTATTAAACGCTTCATGGGTAACCAGTTTAACGAGGTTACTAAAGAAGCAGCGCGCATGCCTTATACAGTAGTAAAAGGCGACAACAATACACCACGTGTAGAAATTGGCGATCGCAAATACACCCCGCAAGAGATCTCTGCAATGATCCTTCAGAAAATGAAGAAAACAGCGGAAGACTTTTTAGGTCATGAAGTTACCGAAGCGGTTATTACCGTACCGGCTTACTTTAATGATGCACAGCGCCAGGCTACTAAAGAGGCTGGTGAAATTGCAGGCTTAAAAGTTCGTCGTATAATTAACGAGCCTACTGCTGCTGCCCTTGCTTATGGCCTGGACAAAGCACACAAGGACATGAAAATTGCCGTATTTGATTGCGGTGGTGGTACGCATGACGTGTCGATCCTTGAGTTAGGTGATGGCGTGTTCGAAGTAAAATCAACCGACGGTGATACGCACTTAGGTGGTGATGACTTTGACCAGGTAATTATCGACTGGATGGCAGACGAATTTAAAAGCGACGAAGGTGTTGACTTGCGTAAAGATCCAATGGCTTTGCAACGTTTAAAAGAATCTGCAGAGAAAGCAAAAATTGAGTTATCAAGTTCTACCCAAACAGAAATTAACTTACCATATATCACTGCTGCTGATGGCATGCCTAAGCACTTAGTGAAAACTTTAACCCGTGCTAAGTTTGAGCAATTGGCTGATAGCCTGATCAAACGTACTATCGAGCCTTGTAAAACTGCTTTGAAAAATGCAGGTTACAGCACTTCTGATATCGACGAGGTTATATTGGTAGGTGGTTCTACACGTATCCCTGCTATACAGGACGCTGTACAAAAATTCTTCGGTAAAGCGCCGTCAAAAGGTGTTAACCCCGATGAGGTTGTTGCTATCGGTGCTGCTATACAAGGTGGTGTATTAACCGGCGAAGTGAAAGATGTATTGTTGTTAGACGTTACCCCGCTATCATTAGGTATCGAAACAATGGGCGGTGTAATGACAAGATTGATCGAGTCGAACACAACTATCCCGACTAAAAAATCTGAGACATTCTCGACCGCGTCTGATAACCAGCCATCTGTTGAGATCCATATCTTACAGGGCGAGCGGCCTATGGCACAAGGTAACCGTACCATTGGCCGTTTCCACTTAGATGGCTTGCCGCCAGCGCCACGTGGTGTACCACAGGTTGAGGTAACTTTTGATATCGATGCCAACGGTATATTACACGTATCGGCTAAAGATAAAGCTACCGGTAAAGAGCAAAAGATCCGTATTGAAGCATCATCAGGTTTAACCGATGCCGAGATCAAGAAAATGAAGGACGAAGCTGAAGCTAATGCTGATGCTGACAAAGCGGCAAAAGAAGAAGTTGAAAAACTGAATAGCGCTGATGCCTTGATCTTTAGCACAGAGAAACAATTGAAAGAATACGGTGATAAAATATCAGCTGATAAAAAAGCACCTATTGAAGAAGGTTTAACTAAATTAAAAGAAGCTTATGCTTCTAAAAACCTTGCTGATATAGATGTTGCGCAAGCAGAGCTTAACACTGCCTGGACAGCAGCTTCTGAAGAGATGTACAAAGCATCTGCCGAAGCCGGCCAACAACCGGGTGCTGATGCAGGTGCGCCAGGTCCAGGTCCGCAAGACCACTCTGACACCGTGACTGACGTTGACTTTGAAGAAGTAAAAGACGACAGCAAATAATTTCTCAATATATATTAGTAAAGCCCTGCTCCGGTTATTGGAGCAGGGCTTTTTTTATAGGATTCGATTTATTCTATTCCCGCTTGTTTTAAAATGCTTCTGGCGGTACCAAAAGGTCAATCCTTTTTAGGATGCGGAACAACCGCTCGTTTTTTATTAGTTGGATTAAAATATATGTGATGACTGCCTTTAATGCGATCTAATATGAACCCAGCGCTTTCAAGTAGTTTTATGATTTCGCTCGAACTATAACTTTTCTTGTTCATGCAGAAAGCTGCAGGTTATATTCAAGAACATCAATGTCGGTTGGGATATCTTCACCGTGCTCTTTTAAACTTTCAATATAAAGCTCTATGGCTTCTTGTGCGTTAACCTTGGCTTCATCTAACGTTTCGCCATAAGTTATACAACCAGGTAATGCCGGCACATTTACAGTAAATCCACCTTCTGGTTCGGGCTTTAATAGTACCTTATAGGTTAATGATAATGACATAATTAAAGATACCTTGAATTATTTTAAAAACCAATTTTTATCTGTTCACGAACATTCTCAACTGTGGCCCCTAATTCTGTGCCCCCGAACCCATGCCAGACAACTTTCATCTTTGGATACTTAGACACAAATGTACCCTCAACCTCACCAAATACCACTTCTTTTTTCTGCGGATCAAAAGTTATAATGCGTTTATAGTAACTGCCGTTTTGATAGTCGTAAGTCAGTCCATCATCCTCGTAATAAACAAAGTCATTAACTTCGTTATCATTCCAAACATTGATCAATAAAATGCCATCGCCAACCTCATTGGTGCTTTGTATTACGTTTTGCATGGGAATAATCGCACCAGCTTTAGCAAACACCGGCAGATCAGTCAATGGACAAGCAACATTAACAACCTGCCCGCCGCTAAATTTTTCATCGGTACTTAGCCTGTACCAATCGCCGGCAGGTAGATAAACTTCTACCGTTTCGGCAGTGCTTATAACTGGTGCAACTAACAGTGCATCCCCAAATAGAAACTGATTTTGATATTTGATGTCGAATATATTTTCGTCCCACGTATAATCAATGGCAAGTGTACGGCTTAGTGGTAACCCTGTTTGAGCAGATTGGTGAAAGCCGGAATAAATGTATGGCAACAGTTTATATCGTCGTTCGATATCTTTTCTGATGATCTGCTCGTATTCTTCGCCCCATTGCCATGGTTCGCGCATGGTCATGCCGAGGGCAGCGTGGTTGCGGTACATAGGCACGTATGGGCCAAGCGAATTCCAGCGTACCATTAATTCAGGTGTTGGGTTGCCCATAAATCCACCGATATCAACGCCGATCATTGACATGCCCGTTAACCCTAAGCTATTCACCAATCGCTGACCAAATAGCATATGCTCATCTGTAGCAGCGTTATCACCCGTCCAGACCGCCGAATAACGCTGTGTGCCGGCATAAGCGGCACGGGTGAGTATAAATGGGCGTTTGCCATTTAAAATGCGTTTGGTGCCTTTATAAGTGGCTCTTGCCATTTGCATACCATACACATTTCTTATCTCGGGCATAAATTTATCGCCGAATTTTATCAGCCAGGGCATGTTTTGCCCCCAGGCGGCAGGTTCGTTCATATCGTTCCAAAAACCTTCAACACCGGCGTCGGTTAAGGCTTTGAATGATGCGCCCCACCACTCGCGCACTTCGGCATTTAAGAAGTCGGGGAAATGGCACCGGCCGGGCCAAACGCTGGCGGTGTATAGCTCGCCATTAGGATAGGCGGCAAAGTAGCGTTTATCAACGCCTTCTTTATATTCTGAGTAGTTATCGTCTATTTTTATACCCGGGTCTACTATGGTTACTAACCTAAAGTCCATCGCTTTTAACTCATCAATCATCCCTTTCGGATCGGGAAAGGTTTGCTCGTTCCAGGTGAAGATCTTGTAGCCGTCCATGTAATCTATATCGCAATACATCACATCGGCCGGAATATTCTTTTCGCGAAACTTGCGGGCAACGCCAAGCACTTCGTCGGCACTCATGTAGCTCCAACGGCATTGCTGGTAACCCAGGCTCCACAATGGCGGCATTTCCATACGGCCGGTAAGCCAGGTATAATCCTCCAAAATATTACGGATTCCTTGTGCGCCGAGGAAATAATAATTCATATCACCGCCATCGGCGCCAAACCAGCTCATTTGTTCATCCGTAGTAGCGCCAAAGTCAAAGTAGCTTTTATGCGTATTGTCAAAAAACAACCCGTAGGTTAAGCCGCTATGCAGGCCGATAAAAAACGGGAAGGTTTTATATAGCGGATCGGTAGTGATACCATGCATGGCCGCATCCGTGTTCCAATTAACATAATTGCAACCACGACGATTCAGATCGCCCGCCTTTTCGCCCAGGCCAATAAACTTTTCATCAGCATATAATCTGCGATAGTTAATGACGCGATCTCCCTGCCAGTTGGTGCCGAAACGTGCATCATCCTCGCTAAGCGACTTACCTTCTGCAGTATAGAAATTGAAACGTAGCGGGTTTGTGTGGATAACGAGTTTTAAGGCAGATGTAGTCAGCTCGACCCTATCGCTCAAATGTTGCCAGGTAAAATCATCCAAAGGCTTTTCTATCACCGCGAACGACTCGTCAGCACTGCTAAAATCTTTACTGATACAAACCCGGATAATAGTCGAACTATAAACCCAAACCCGTGCTTCTGCTTGCGGGGTTTTAATAACTAAGGCACCATTTTGGTAAGTAACGGTATCGGCATTGCCTAATATTTCTATCTGCATATGGTATCAACAGCAATATCGTTTTTTTAGTTTGGTAAACATGAGATTAATAACATATCCCTATATTTAGGACGACTACCACAACCTCATGATCAAACGCAGTACAGATGCTTTTTCAGAATTCATCAAATCGGAACAAGCCGGTGGTGTGATATTAATTGTATGCGTAATAGCTTCGTTGATTATCGCTAACTCAGCCGTCCACGAAAGTTTCGCCCGATTGTTAGCCTACACTTTTGGCTATGAGTCTTCATCTATACATTTAAAATATTCTGCACTCAATTGGATCAATGATGGCTTAATGGCTATTTTCTTTTTCCTGATAGGTTTAGAGATCAAAAATGAAATGATTGATGGCCACTTGTCCAGCTTTAAAATTGCAGCCGTGCCAATATTTGCCGCAGTGGGTGGGGCCATAGTCCCGGCGTTGATATTTTTTGCGTTTAATCGCGGACAGGCAACCGGCGCAGGCTGGGCCATCCCGATGGCTACTGATATCGCTTTTGCACTGGGCATACTTTCTTTATTGGGAAAGCTGGTGCCATCTTCATTAAAAGTATTACTATCAACCCTGGCTGTGGTCGACGATCTGCTGGCGATAGTTATCATCGCTGTATTTTATTCGACAACGTTGCATTGGCTTTACCTCGGCATGGCTTTGGGTATATTTTTGTTGTTGCTGTTGATGAATAAGCTTGGTGTAAAGCATTTGGCGTTTTATCTGATCCCGGGGGTAGTATTATGGTACTTTATACATCACTCAGGCATCCACGCTACCATTGCGGGTGTATTAACCGCATTGGCTATCCCGGTAAGCTCAAAAAAAGGACCGGTGTTATCAAAACTCGCCCATAAACTAAATACGCCGGTTAACTTTATTATTATGCCGGTATTTGCGTTGGCCAATACCAATATTCACTTCGAAGCTTCCATGCTAAACGGAGTTTTTGGTATTTTAGGCCTGGGCATAATTTTAGGATTACTATTTGGCAAGCCGACAGGCGTAATGCTTTTTGCCTGGTTAACGGTGAGGCTAAAAATAGGTTCACTGCCCGATCAATTATCATGGAACCATATTGCCGGCATGGGTATGCTGGCCGGAATTGGTTTTACTATGTCGATATTTATATCACTGCTGTCATTCGGTACTTCGGTGCATAATACAGAAGCAAAATTCGCTATCTTGATAGCGTCGGTTGTGGCAGGCATAGCCGGGTTTGTGTATTTGAAAAGCGTGTTAGGTATAAACAAAAAATCCCGCCGTTGAGCAGGATTCTCGTTATCAGATAAGACTTACGAAGTTTTTAAAACTTCGTAAGTCTGAATGATGATTAACTCCAAAGATTAGCCGGATAAGTTCCATTCTCAACCAATTCTGAGATTGATTTTTGTACGATAGGCTTATCTTCTTTATAGGTAACGCCAAACCATTTTGACGCGGTTGGGATAACTTTGAAAGACGCCGTACCTGTTTTTATCAATTTGTCAGCAACCAGCGGAATGAAAAACTCTGCTTTAGGATTTGCCTCGTTAGCCTCAACAAACTCGCGGAACATAGGCTCGCTTTGCTGGAAAACTGCCGGGGTAAAGCCCCAGAAGTTCATAGATACACGGGTATCATTAGGCAGCGGATGCTCGCCGGTGCTGTCTTTGTAAGCAACTTTGCCGCCATCGGTAAAGTAAACTTCGGTCCGCTCGTTAACTTCGGTCATGTTGCCTTCGGCATTTACCTCGCATACACCACGCGATACTGAACCATAATCAGACAATGTTTTATCTATCTGGTAGCCAATTAGCGCGTAATGCGTATCATCAGCCTCGGTGGTTAAAAACTTAGCCATCTTCTCGAAAGCATCATAGCCATAATAATCATCAGCATTAATAACGCAAAACGGCTCGTTGATCTGGTTGCGGGCAGCTAATACCGCATGAGCAGTACCCCAGGGCTTGGCACGTTCGATAGTTTTATCTATACCAAAAGGTTTCAGATCAAAGTTCTGAAAAACATAATCTGTCTCAATACGACCGGCCAGTTTAGGCTCGAATATCGCTTTAAAAGCATCAACAAACTCCTCGCGGATGATGAAGCTTATCTTACCAAAACCAGCACGGATAGCATCATGGATAGAATAATCAATTATAGTTTCGCCATGCGGACCGAAGCCGTCTATCTGCTTCATGCTGCCGTAACGGCTGGCCATACCTGCGGCCAATATTAATAGTGTAGGTTTCATATATTTTGATATCGCTTTAAAGCGTTGTTCTTTGAACGTTAAATGTAATAAATTGTTTATTTAATGTACCTAAAGTCTTGCCCGTCCTTAATGCTTAACAAGCACTCATAAATCAAACGGATAACATTGTCGCAATCTTCTTTATGTACCATCTCAACAGTGGTATGCATATAACGCAGGCATAACGATATCAATGCTGATGGTACACCATCATTCGAGTAAGCAAAAGCATCGGTATCTGTGCCTGTGGATCGTGATGATGCCTGGCGCTGGAATGGAATGCCGGCTTTTTCAGCAGTATCCATCAACAGCTTATTCAGGTTGTTTTGTACAGCAGGCGCGTACGATACTACCGGTCCGCGGCCGCAAGCCAAATCGCCTTGCGTGATCTTGCTGATCATTGGTGTTTGGGTATCATGGGTAACGTCGGTAACAATAGCCACGTTTGGTTTAATGCGATGTGCTATCATTTCAGCACCACGCAAGCCAATTTCTTCCTGTACAGCGTTTACTATATATAAGCCAAACGGAAGTTTCTTTTTGTTCTCTTTTAACAAACGCGCAACTTCGGCAATCATAAAGCCACCTACGCGGTTATCTAAAGCACGGCCTACGTAGTAGCGATCGTTCAATATCATAAACTCATCCTCGTAAGTAATAACACAACCTACGTGGATGCCTAACTTCTCTACTTCTTCTTTTGATGTAGCGCCGCAATCTAAAAATATGTTTTTAAGTGATGGCGCTTCTTCCTTTTCGCCAGCCAAACGGGTATGGATAGCCGGCCAGCCAAATACTGCTTTAACTACGCCTCCGTTTTCGGTATGGATATTAACACGTTTTGAAGGTGCTATCTGGTGATCTGACCCGCCATTGCGGATTACATAGATCAAACCATCGCTGGTAATATAGTTTACAAACCATGAGATCTCATCAGCATGTGCTTCGATAACTACTTTATATTCGGCTTTTGGATTGATGATAGCTACTGCGGTGCCATAGTTGTCGACATAATGATCGTCAACATAAGGTTTGATATAATCCAACCATAACTCCTGGCCCTTCCACTCAAAACCGGTAGGCGAGGCGTTATTGATATATTTTTCAAGAAAAGCTAATGATGTATCGGTTACAACAGGAACGTGCTCTTTTTTATCTGATTTCTTTTTAGACATAGTGTTGTTGGGGCCTTTTAATTGGCTTGGCAAATATAATATTTAGCTTAAAGGTTAAAGCACAAAGCCTAAAGCTTTTTTGGTTAAGGTGTTATTTTTGCTTTCAGCTTTGGTCTTTCTGCTTTTAGCTTTCAATAATCTTTTCCATTACCTCGTAATCAATGCCGATATTGGAGTAGGTTTTACCGGTTTGCACCATTCCAAACCGTTGATAAAAACCAATAGCTGTAACCCGTGAGTTGCACCAGATGCGTTTGGCACCCATAGCAATGGCAAAATCTAAAACATAGCTTAATAGGATCGTCCCGGTACCCTTGCCTTGCTCGTCGTTTGCTACGGCAAATTTCCTGAATTGAAAGTCTGTACCCTTATGGAACAATGAAATTACACCTATAATATACTTCTCGTTAAATGCGGCAAAGTGATATCCATCGTTATCCTCAGGCATTTTCATTTCAGAAATGTTTTGATCCGGATACATCACATCCCGGCGTAAACGCCAGGTTAGTTCGGGGCGAATTTGTTCGATGATGATGGTATTCATAATATTAATAGTTGTCATTCTGAGCGGAGCGAAGAATCTTATACGCTTTATCTGTCGCACGTACAAGATTCTTCGCTCCGCTCAGAATGACATGTAAGCTCTACAACGGAATATTCCCATGCTTCTTCTTCGGATTATTAACCACTTTATTCTCCAGCATTTTAAAGGCATGGATGAGTTTTAATCTTGTTTCTGCCGGCTCGATAACCTCGTCAACGAAACCACGCTCGGCCGCACGGTAGGGGTTGGCAAAGGTATCGGAGTATAGTTGCTCTTTCTCTTTCCACTTCGCTTCCGGGTTTTCTGCGCTGCTTATTTCGCGTTTAAATATGATCTCGGCAGCGCCTTTGGCGCCCATAACTGCTATCTCGGCAGATGGCCAGGCGAAGTTCATATCTGCACCAATGTGTTTAGAGTTCATTACATCATAAGCGCCGCCATAAGCCTTGCGGGTAATAACTGTAATCCGCGGAACGGTTGCCTCGCAGAAGGCATAAAGCAGTTTAGCGCCGTTGGTGATGATGGCGTTCCATTCCTGGTCGGTGCCCGGTAAAAATCCCGGTACATCTTCTAATACCAACAGTGGAATATTAAAGCTATCACAAAAACGCACAAAACGCGCGGCTTTGGTTGACGCATGCCTGTCTAAAACCCCCGCCAAAAAACCGGGCTGGTTGGCAACTATACCAATACTGCGGCCCGCAAGCCGGGCAAAGCCCACAACAATATTTTCGGCAAAATCTTTATGTACCTCTAAAAACGAATCAGTATCAATCACGTGCGTAATAACCTCGCGTACATCATATGGCTGTAAAGCCACCTCAGGTAATATGTTGTTTAGCTCAGGCCGAAGTTCGTTCGTTGGTTCGTAAGGTAATGCCGGTGCTTTATCCTCGCAGTTTTGCGGCATATAGCTCAGTAGCTTTTTAATATGCTGAATGGCGTCGATCTCGTTGGTACAGGCAAAATGCGTAACCCCCGATTTAGTGGCATGCGTGTTGGCACCACCCAACTCCTCGGATGTCACTATCTCGTGTGTGACGGTTTTTACCACGTTGGGGCCGGTTACAAACATGTACGACGTATGCTCGACCATCAAAATAAAATCGGTAATGGCAGGCGAGTAAACCGCGCCACCAGCGCAGGGACCCATAATGGCCGAGATTTGCGGCACCACACCCGATGCCATGGTATTGCGGTAAAATATATCAGCATAACCACCCAAAGAAACTACACCTTCCTGGATACGCGCGCCACCCGAGTCGTTTAACCCAACAACCGGTGCGCCGTTCTTTATAGCCAGTTCCATTATCTTACAGATCTTCTCGGCATGAGTTTCAGACAGCGATCCGCCGAAAATTGTGAAATCCTGCGAATACACGTAAATCAATCGCCCGTTAACTGTACCATAACCTGTTACTACGCCATCGCCTAAGTATTTTTCGGTCTCCATCCCAAAATCGGTTGACCGATGGGTAACCATCATGCCGATTTCCTGGAAAGATCCTTCATCCATCAGGAAGTGCAAACGCTCGCGCGCGGTTAGCTTTCCTTTTTTATGCTGACTTTCAATACGTGCCTGGCCGCCGCCGGCCAATGCCTGTTCGCGTTTATGTTTTAGTGTTTTTATTTTGTTATCCACAATAGTAATTAAAGTGTAAGATTATAAAATTAGCAATTAAATTGTACAATTACCGTTAACAAAACAACAGCCATGCTGTTAGATTTGTTATATTTGCCGCAGTGAATGCTATGAATAAAAAAATAATAGGGATGATGTTTATGCTGGTCTTCGTAGTGAAGATGGGTATATCGCTTGTGCCTTTATTTTCTTTTTTAGATAGCAATACCGCCCGTGCAGTCATTATGCAACTGGAGCAGGAAACAAAAGGAGAGAAGGAAAGCCCTGACAAAGATGCCTTTAAAGAAAAGAAAAGCTTTGATGAGCACCTGTTAGCTTTCTTTCATTACGATCCGTTTTTACTGGAAACAAATTACCTGCATAACCGGGAGCACGCGCTATTAGTGCAACTTTTCCATCCTGTGGTACCCACGCCACCGCCCAACGTTTAAATGAATAACCCGGGCCTTGTTCCGGGATGTACCTCTATTCATTTAATTTTTCAATTCAATTTTATTCATCATGAATTTAAAGCAAGATGGGACAGCTATGGGCAGTCTTAATCTCAAGAAATACTTTTTGCCAAAAAATCTTAAAAAAGATCTTCCATCAAGTATTGTAGTTTTTTTAGTGGCGCTGCCGCTTTGTTTAGGTATCGCGTTAGCATCAGGCGCACCGTTGTTCTCGGGGATCTTGACCGGTATTATTGGCGGTGTAGTCGTTGGCTCGCTAAGCGGATCGCAACTAAGTGTAGCCGGGCCAGCTGCGGGCTTAACCGTAATTGTATTTAACGCAATTACTGGTTTAGGCTCGTTCGAAACCTTTTTGTTGGCGGTGTTGTTAGCCGGTGTTATCCAGATCACGCTGGGTATTATCAAAGCAGGCACCATAGGTAACTATTTCCCATCCGCGGTAATTGAAGGGATGTTAGCAGCGATAGGTATCATTTTGATCATGAAGCAATTCCCGCATGCGGTTGGCTATGATGCCGATTTTGAGGGCGATGAAGCCTTCAGGCAATTAGATCAAACCAATACTTTCTCAGGTATATTGAGGGCTGTTTCAAAGATCAATTATGGTGCAACAATAATAGCGATTGTGTCCATTTTACAATTGATTTATTGGCCCAGGTTTAAAAAACTGGCAATAGTGCCGGCACCGTTAATGGTGGTGCTGTCGGGCGTGGTTTTAAGCTTATTGTTTAACGGAACTGAGTTTGCATTAAAAGATAAACAACTGGTAAATATCCCGATAGTAAATAATGCTGCAGAGTTTTTCGGACTGTTTAAATCGCCCAACTTCTCAGCAATAGGTAATAAAGAGGTTTGGATAACGGCTATAACCATTGCGGTGGTAGCCAGTTTGGAAACGCTGCTTAGCCTTGAGGCTGTAGACAAATTAGATCCTATAAAACGGATATCGCCTACTAACCGCGAACTGGTTGCCCAAGGTACAGGAAACATTATAAGTGGTTTGTTAGGTGGTTTACCTATGACGGCAGTTATCGTACGGTCATCTGCAAACGTTAATGCAGGGGCACGTACTAAAATGAGTGCTATCATACACGGGGTATTGCTGTTGTTTGCGCTATTGTTTATCCCGGTGGCTATTAATTATATTCCGTTGTCATGCCTGGCAGCTATATTATTGATGACGGGTTATAAACTGGCGCGCATAGGCTTATTTAAGCACATGTGGCACCAGGGCTTACCACAGTTTATACCTTTTGTAGTAACCATAATTGCGGTTGTATTAACCGACTTACTGATAGGTGTAGGTATTGGTATGATGATAGGCGTATTCTACATCCTGCGTACCAATTTGCGTAACCCATTTTTCTATCATATTTCTGATAGTGCCGATCATAAAATCATCACGATAGTGCTGGCCGAAGAAGTGTCTTTTTTAAATAAAGCGGCAATACAGATCACGCTGACCAATTTGCCGAAGGAAACTGAGGTGATCATTGACGGCACCAACTCAAGGTTTATTGATCCGGATGTTTTGGAGATAATCCACAACTATAAGCACAATGCTTACACTAAGGCCATTATAGTACAGTTGGTCGGAATAAAAGAACATTACAATGTTCCTAAACTGAAAGAATTAATTTTTAAACCCTAACTAAGAAAAGTTATGAAAACCGATAATAATAAAATAGAAATAACAACCGCTATCAAAAACGGAAGCATAAAATTAACTCAAAAAGAAAGTTACAAATCACTACTATCCGGCAACCGCAAATGGGTGGACGAATGCCTGAAAGAGGACCCCGATTACTTCAAAAAGTTATCGCAAGGGCAAAGCCCCGAGGTACTATGGATAGGCTGCTCAGACAGCCGCGTACCGGCAAACCAGGTAACTGGCACCAAGCCCGGCGAAGTGTTTGTACACCGCAACATAGCTAACGTATGTGTACATTCGGACATGAACATGCTGAGCGTGCTTGATTACGCGGTAAACGTATTAAAAGTTAAACACGTTATTGTTGCCGGCCACTACGGTTGTGGTGGGGTGGCGGCGGCGTTAACTCACAAACAGTTTGGGCTGATAGATAACTGGCTGCGCCATATTAAAGATGTGTACCGCCTACACGCCCATGAGCTTGATCGCATAACAGATAAGGATGCTAAAATTAACCGTTTGGTTGAATTGAATGTGATTGAGCAGGCCTATAACTTGTGTAAAACAACCATCATACAAAACGCCTGGAAAGAGCGCGAGGACCTTGAAGTACACGGCTGGGTGGTTGATATCAACACCGGCCTGGTTAAGGATCTGAAAGTAAGTAATCACGATTCGCAGAATTTGGGATATGTATATGAGTTAGACGCGGAAGCCGTAGCTGCCCACGCATAAGATTGTTTTTGGTGTGAAGTGATCCCGGTGCTGCAATGGCAGGCCGGGATTTTTTTGTGTCTTGCAAATGGTATAATAGTTATATATTTAACCATATCACAACGGATATTTATGCTGAGACAATCAAAAGGCGACCGCACACTTCGTGAAAACTTAATGCTGGCATCATCAACAGCAATGGTGTCGGGCATGACCAATGTGGTTGGGCTGGTAGCGTTTTTAGCTTTTACATCAAACGTTACCGGGCATGTAGCCAACTTATCCAAACATATCGTCGAACAAAACTTTGGCGAGATATTGATCTTCCTGGTTTGGTTGCTTATGTTTTTTGTGGGAGCGTTTTTGTCGAGTTTTATCGTGCGATCATTGGAGGATAAAAGTTATTACCGCGCGCATTCCATCCCGGTGATAATTGAGATAATAGTTCTGTTATTTGTGGCGATATACGGCCATAACTTTTACCAGGAAACTAAGATAGAACGCGAAATAGTAATAGCCACCATCCTGTTTTCTATGGGATTGCAAAATAGCCTGGTGTCGACCATATCCGGCGGATTGATTAAATCATCGCACCTTACCGGCTTATTTACCGACCTGGGTGGCGAGGTAGCCGAATGGTTGCATCCCAATGCCAAAAAGACTGATAACGTACGCAATAAGATCTTCATTAGGTTTACCGTGCTGGGATTTTATCTTTTAGGTGGGATTATTGGCGGATACTTCTTTAATTTGTATGATTTTGCAGTGCTTTACTGCATACCGGTTATATTGCTTACCATACTGTACTTTGATGTGTCTGAACTGGCGCTGCATAAAGTAACGCGCCGGTTTAGCAGGAACAAAAATTAATCATCAACCCAATAAAAACATACTAACCATGTGCGCAAAACATATACACGATACCAACCATATAACTTACGAGGCTCTTTTAGAAGGGAATAAGCAGTTTATTGAAAAATCCCTGGCCCTTGATCCGCAATATTTTGAGAAACTGGCAAACGGGCAAAACCCGCCGGTTTTATGGATAGGCTGCGCCGATAGCCGCGTTCCCGCCAACCAGATAACTAATACTGCCCCAGGCGAGATATTTGTACACCGCAACATTGCCAATATGGTTATCCATACAGACATGAACATGCTGAGCGTGTTGGATTATGCGGTGAACGTGTTAAAGGTTAAACACGTAATAGTTACCGGCCATTACGGTTGTGGCGGTGTAATTGCGGCAATGAGTAATAAAGAGTTTGGCTTAATAGATAACTGGCTGCGCCACATTAAAGACGTTTATCGCTTACATGCTGATGAATTGATAGGCATAGAAGATGACCAAAAACGCGTTGATCGCCTGGTTGAGCTAAACGTGATAGAGAATGTGTACAACCTTTGCAAAACATCGATAGTACAAAACGCCTGGGCCAAAGGCCAGGAACTTGCTGTACATGGCTGGGTTTATAGCATCGAAACCGGCATTATAACCGATATGAAAGTAAGCACTACCGATAACGAAAAGATGGATAGTGTGTTTAGGTTTAAATAGGGGACATGGATCCTTTAAAATGTACGATAAGAAGCACGTTTGAACTGAGTACGAGAGCTTCTTTTGTGGTTGTTTTAAATTCGTGGGATGAGGAACTAAGCAACAAGAATCTTTTACATACTGAAAACAAAGAGGTCGTGCTACCCTTTAATGGGATTGAAATACTTGACGCAGATGGAGAGGGATTCCCCGGTATCGTTATAAAATATGCAGATGAAGGACAACTTCAATGTTTAAGGTCTCTGAAGGAAAACGACAGCATCTATTTGACCCAAATGTAATAAAGAAAGCCCAACTCTTATCAAGTTGGGCTTTTTTGAAGTCCTTCAAGTTCCCCCTTTAGGGGGCGGAGGGGGCTATTTCTGCAAAAACGGGTACCTGTAATCCTTCGGCGGATCAAAGGTTTCCTTGATGGTTCTTGGTGATACCCAGCGTAGCAGGTTGATCATTGATCCGGCTTTATCGTTAGTGCCTGATCCGCGGGCGCCGCCAAATGGCTGCTGGCCCACTACTGCGCCGGTTGGTTTATCGTTAATATAGAAGTTACCTGCAGCATTGCGTAGCGCATGGGTTGCTTTCGCGATGGCATAACGGTCCTGCGATATGATGCTGCCTGTAAGGGCGTAGATAGATGTTTTATCAACAACCTCAAGTATCTCGTCAAACTTATCATCCTCATAAACATAAAGTGTAAGTACCGGTCCAAACAACTCTGTACACATGGTTACATAGTATGGGTCGGATACTTTAAGTACGGTAGGTTGTACAAACCAGCCCTGGCTTTTGTCGTAACCGCCACCTGCAACTACCTCAACACTATCATCCGCTTTAGCGGCATCAATGTATTTAGCCAGCTTGTCGAACGATGCTTCGGTGATAACCGCGTTTACAAAGTTCTCGAAGTCTTCGGTTGGCCCCATTTTGATGGAAGCCAGGTCGCGTTTCATGTTCTCCTCGACCGCCGGCCATAATGATGCCGGGATGTAGGCCCTTGACGCTGCCGAACACTTCTGTCCCTGGTACTCAAACGCGCCGCGGACTAACGCCGTGCTCACCACATCGGCATTAGCGCTTGGGTGGGCAAGCACAAAGTCTTTACCACCGGTTTCGCCAACTATGCGCGGGTAGGTTTTGTATTTATGGATGTTGGTGCCAATAGTTTGCCAGATAGTTTGAAATACAGGTGTCGACCCGGTAAAGTGGATGCCTGCAAAATCAGGGTGGTTAAATATAACCTCGCCGGCAACAGGGCCGTCAACGTAGATCAGGTTAATAACACCCGGTGGCAAGCCTGCTTCCAGGAACACCTGCATCAGTACGTTAGCGGCATAGATCTGCGTGTAGGCAGGTTTCCAAACCACTACGTTACCCATCATAGCTGCTGACGACGGCAGGTTACCCGCGATAGCCGTAAAGTTAAACGGCGTAAGCGCGAATACAAAACCCTCTAACGGGCGCTGCTCCACACGGTTCCAGACGCCTCTTGGCGATATGGGCGGCTGTTGCGCGTAGATCTCCGTCATATACTGCACGTTGAAGCGCAGGAAGTCTATCAGCTCGCAAGCCGCGTCAATCTCGGCCTGGTAAGCGTTTTTTGACTGGCCCAGCATGGTAGCGGCGTTTATCTTAGCACGGTATGGTCCGGCGAATAAGTCGGCGGCTTTTAGGAAGATGGCTGCACGTTGTTCCCAGGGCATGTTCTCCCAATCGGCTTTAGCCGCAAGGGCGGCGTCAATAGCCTGCTCAACAGTGCTTTTGTCGCCCTCGAAGAAGTTAGCCAATAAGTGTTTATGGTCATGCGGCGGGCGGATCTCCAACCGTTTGCCTTCGAACACCTGCCTATCGCCGATGTACATGGGTATATCAATTTTATAAGCCCTGGCCTCGGCAAGGGCATCTTTTAGCGCAGCACGCTCTACGCTGTGCGGACCGTAGTTTAGTACAGTCTCGTTTTGCGGCGCAGGGACATTGAAAAATCCTTTTAGCATAATGAGTAGTTAATTTTGACGAAGTTACGGATAATGTGCAAATGTGCGGATATAGAGGTGCGCAAATGATTTTATGATGACTTGCGGATGTGCAGATGTGCGGATATGCAGATGTGCAAATAATTTTATGATGACGGAATGATGCGTGCTGTTTCACATGAGTGTGACACAGATGAAACACTTGAAACACTTTTTTGACTTAATGGATTGATAGATAGCTATTTATGAAAAGTGAGTGAAACAAAATGAAACACTTTTTTCGGTTTAACTATTTGATAATAAGATATCTGCAAAAAATTTAATTGTTTAAACACGCAAAAGGGCTGACACGATCAGTTCTTCTCGCTGCCACAAGCGGGACGCTTGCGGCGGCGGCCAAGTGCTTTATTATCTATCTTTCCAGCCACGAAAAATCACACTCCAAATTCTCCCTATCCCAATTACCTGTATTAGCCGCGGCCAAATAAGTAGTCTCTAAAAAATCCATTAAAGCTTTTTCGGGATGGGCGGCGTTGCGCACATCTTCATATTTTAAAAAGAACTCGCCCATTTCGGTGCTGTAAAATGCTTCGGCAGGTTTAACTGGTTGCTGGCCAAATGTGGCGGGGGTAGGGTAGCAGTAAGCATAAAATGCGGGGTGCGGAAACTGGTCGCTGCCGGGCCAGAAACCGCAGCTGCTCACCTCGTGCGAGTACGCTTCCTGCATCACGCGGTCGGGCATATTGGGTGCGCCACCCGGGTGTAACGGTGCCCTGCGACCCGAGAAACGGGTAACCGCCAGATCAAACGCTCCCCAGAAAAAATGTACCGGGCTGCACTTGCCGGTAAATCCGGCCCTGAATTGCGTGAATATGGCATTGATGGTTAGCAACGCTTTATGGAAATGCTCGATTTGCTTCTTATCATATGATTGATGTACTTCATCTTCGGCAAAAGGTATGGCAGGGTCGATCTCGTTTGGCTTGGCGTAGATGGTGACTTCAATATCAAGCAAAGCCAGCTTTTCAAAAAGCTCTTTATAAAAACCGGCGACAGTGCGTGGATATAAGTCCATTTTTTGGGTGCCGCCACTGCTACAGGTTATAATAAGCTGATGCGCAATAAAATCAAAATCGATTTGAAAACTCCTATCGCCATTAGGGATACTTTGCGTAGTTAACCCGCGCGGCGATACATACAAAGTAACATGCCATGAATGGTTAAGCCACGGCGTTTTTTTAAGGCGGATCTTACCAACTATCTGCGTCCAGAGTTGTACTGTGGCAATGGTGTCTTTTAGTTGAGGGTAGGATAATTGGGGCCAGTTTTGTTTCATGATAGATGTTAAAAAACGTGTCATTTCGAGCGATAGCGAGAAATCTATACACATGCAATTCAAACTGTCTATGTATAGATCTCTTACTTTGTTCGAGATGACAATTCTATTTTATTTATTCGTTTACTTCATCGTTTAAAAATCTCCATTTCGGATTTAAGGATGCTATTAAAGCCATTTTCTTTTTTCTGCTCCACTGCTTTATTTCCTTTTCGCGTTGAATAGCATACTCAATATGTGTAAAATGTTCGAAGTAAACCAAATTATGGCAATAATATTTTCCTGCGAAAGAGTTTTTGTTGCCTTTGTTTTCGGTATGTTCAAACAGTCGTCTACTGAGATCATTAGTTACACCAACGTATAACACTGTTTTGACGGGATTGGTTGTGATATATACATAGAAATTATAATTCCACATTGGCTTAGCTCGTGTACAGATCTCTCCCGTTGGTCGAGATGACAACTGAATTGGGTTGTTGTTTTATTTCCCACCTAACATTGCACCCCTTATCAACTTAACCGGAGCATTACCGTAGCTCAGGAATTTCTCGTTAAACTCTTTTACCTTGTATTTATCGGCACCAACTTTGGCTTTGTAGGCGTCGCGCAGGTCAATAATTTCTTTGTAGCCATCAAAGTAGCTATCCAATTGTACACTGCTTACGCTTACACGTTTCCATTTGCCATCGGCTTCGGCCTGTTGCTGAAATGCTTCGCGGGTTAAAAACTTTAAGGCGTTCTCTTTGGTCATGTTGTTGCAATGCACCGCGAAATCAAGGATGCTGTTACAAACCGAACGTAGGTGCCATTTATACCACATCAACCGCATTTCGGGCGATGGGTCGTAACCGGCATCCAGCATCATTTCTTCGCCATACACGGCCCAGCCTTCAACCATTGCCCCGCTGCCGAAGATGGATTTGATCATGCTCGGCGCTTTATTGGCATAAACCAGCTGCGCGTAATGGCCTGGGATACCTTCGTGGATACTTAGTATTTGCAGGGTGTAGTTATTGTACTCGCGTAGCAGGCTCTCCGCTTTTTCGGGTGCCATGCCTACCAGGTTCATGATGTTGTAATAAGAGTTGCCGTTTTTATCATACGGACCGGGGGCGCTTAACGAGGCACCCGCGACATTGCCAAAATAAGCAGGGTTACTGCGAATTAATAACGGCTTGGAAGGATCAAGCGTAAGCAGTTTTTTTTCGGTGACAAAGGCTGATAGTTTCGGTATCAGTTTCTCGATATCTGATTGTAAATTGGCGGGGGTTGTATGTGCTACTGATAGGGTATCTAAAACTCTCGCTATCAGGTCCAATGAATCGGCTGGCATTACTTTTTTGCCAAAATATTTGGGCCATAGTTGTCTGCTAAGTTTAGCCATTTCTTTATGTACTGCCTTTTTACGCTCAAACGCCATGTTATACAACTGCTGCGCGCCGTAGGCCGATTGGATCTCGTACTTAAACTTATCCTCATAAAGAGTTTTACCTAACCTAAAGCTGCGGGGATTAGTGCTCTTGATATTCTTTAACCAGGTAACATGCGCCTTTATCGCATCCGCGGCAAGCCTGGCGCGATCCGTCATTTTAGTTTGCTCGGCAGCCGGGATTTTGGTTTTCTTTAAAGAGTCGGCAAAATCTTTTTCAAGGATGGGCAGTCCGCCATTAAGCTGGTCTATAGCCAGGGTGGTAAGTTCAGGCACCGGGTCTTTGATTTGCTTTTCGGCCTCTTTATAATAAGCGGGCAGGTCGGCCATTTTTTGATAGAAGTTACGCAGGCGTTTATCTAAAGGCGCGTAATGCTCATTCAGGATATGGGCAAATGTTGATATGGCGACATATTGCGTTGGGTTCCATTGCCAGCCTTTTAAAACGGTTATTTGCCAGTTGGTATATTCTAATTGATTTTGCAGGATCTGGTAATCCATTTTGTTTGATTCGGACAGGTCCTTGATCTCGAACCGGCTCAATGAATCTTGCTGTACTCTTACAAAGTTCAAAATCGCCTCACGGCTTTTATCCCCCGGGATAATTAGCAGACTATCGTATTTATGATAACCCACGTTGGTTGCACGGTCGGGATTTACTTTCCACAAAGCGTCAAGGAAAGAGCCTTCGTAAGCAGTAAACGCGTCATCGCCTTTTGCACCCAGCATGGCACCGGGGCCTTCTTTTTGGCATCCTAATATAAAAAGAGTAAAAGCTATTAAAACGGATAGTTTACGTATCATCGTACCTGATTTTTTGTTGGATAAACTTAGAACATTTACAACAAAAAAGCTATTAACTATTAAAAAAGTGACGATTATGAATAGCGAACATAAAATTATTATCGACGAGATAGTAAAACTGTTGCGGGGCGGCAGCGCGCATATTGGCTTAACCGGCGCATTAAAAGGATTACCTGCGGATGCCCGCGGCGATAAACCTAAAGAACTGCCCTACAGTATCTGGCAACTGGTTGAACATATACGTATTGCGCAATGGGATATGGTACAATTTAGCCTGGATGCCAACCATAAATCACCTAAATGGCCGGATGAATATTGGGTAAAAGAAACTGTGCCGGCTGATGACACCGCCTGGAAAAACTCGTTAAAGCAAATTGAAAGTGATCTGGAGGAGTTTATAGACCTGTTTAAAAAAGCCGATATCTACAAGCCAATACCGCATGGCGACGGCCAAACCATTTTACGCGAAGCGCTGCAAATTGCAGACCATACTGCATACCATATCAGCGAGATTATTGTGATACGGCGATTACAGGGAAACTATAAATAGGCTTATTTCAGCCCGTGTATAAAATCAAGCACACTTGCAACAAACTCCGGTTTTAAAGGCAGTTCGGGCTGTTTATAAGTGGCAATATTTTTCTCACGATCTATCGGTGCTTCTTTAAGTACGTGGTTCATACCGGGCACAATGATGTAAGTAGCAGCCGATTTTGCCTTTTTTAAATTGGTGGCGTCGGCAATGCCTACCTGTATATCTGTGCTGCCCTGTATAATAAGTACAGGCACTTTTACTTTTCGTAGTTCTTCCTTTGGCTCAAACTTAAACCAACTCATCAGGTAATTTTGGATGCTTGGCCTGGCCAATGCGTATAAAGATGGGTCGACCTTTTTTTGGATCTTACCAATTTTTAATGAATCCAGTACCTTTTCAAAACCTTCGGTAACATATGCGGGCTGCGCTTTTAACTGCTCTTTTATTACTTCGTTAGCCCGGCGGCCAGCCCCGGCGACTGATATAAAAGCATTAACATTCCCTTCGGCAGCAATGGTGGTAAGCATGCCTACCAATGAGCCTTCGCTATGGCCAAGTACAATTACTTTAGAGAAGCGTTTATCCTCTTTCAACAAATTTACCAGGCCTATAGCATCATCAACATAATCATCAAAGCGCAGATTTTCCTCTTTTTGGCCGGTAGCGCTTTCGCCAACCATCCGTTTATCATACCGTAATGAGGCTATATTGTCTTTGCCCAATGCTTCGGCTATCATTTTATAGGTGTTGGGAATAGCGCCCATACTTTGTGTATTGCCGTCCCGGTCTGTTGGCCCCGAGCCTGCAATTATCAATACCACCGGTATTTTGCCGGTTAAGTTTGTTGGGGTTGTTAATGTACCTGCTATTGTACCTGTAAGGGTTTTTAACAACACCGGCGACTCGGTTAATGTTGGGTCTAACTTTGTTGCAGATGGTTCTTTATAGGGAGTTAACAACAGGCCGGTAAACTGTCCCTTATTATTTAAGGAGATATTAAGCCCGAATATGCCATTTTGAAAGGTAGCCTTATAAACAGCAAGCGGCGCGCTGTATTGTTTAAGTTCGGTACTTACCAATGGGCCAAGCTGCGCGCTTAACTGTTGGGTGGTCAGCCTAAATTTATCGGCCGGTACTGCAGCCAGCATTTCGGGGCTAAAATCTTTTGAGATACTATCGGGGATATTAGCGTTATAAAACTTTTTAAAGTTGGTGATAGTAGTCCTGTATTTGGCAGGCTCTCCCTGCGCAAATAAAGCTGTCACGCAAAAAACAGCTACTATAAAAAAGCAAATCCTCTTCATCTATTCGTGTAAAAAATGGCAATAATATTAATTTCGAAAATTAATAAAAATCGGGCAATAGTTTTTAAAATCATACTTATATAATAAGTATTAATAACTTTTATAAAAATAAACCGTAAAAACACTATGACTTAGCCTATTTATAAGCATATTTATGGTTTATTAAATTAACTGAGATAATTTTTACTGACAATACATTAATGAGGTTTTTAACGGGATGCTTACTGATCGCATTCTTATTAGGTGCATATACCTATTCCTATGCACAAGCAGATTCCAGCATACATGGTAAAGTTACTGATGAAAAACATGTGGCTGCTGAAGCAGCTACGGTTATTTTGTTAGCAGCTGCAGACTCATCTATTATACGGTCTACCGCGTGTGATGCTAATGGTATGTTTAAACTTAGCGCTAAATCCGGCCGTTACCTGCTTTTGATCAGTAAAATAGGATTTGATCAATCATTAAACGGGCCTTACACCGTAACGGAGGGTAAAGATGTTGGTGTTAAAGACATAAGCCTTGAACCTCATATCCCACAACTAAAAGAGGTTACTGTAACTGCCCAACGTTCATACATTGAAGTAAAGCCCGGAAAAGTTGTATTAAATGTGCAGGGTAGCATTATTGCCGATGGTAATTCGGCCGCCGAAATATTAAAACAAGCACCGGGAGTACATTTAGATGGTAAGGGTAACTTAAGCATCATTGGCAGGCAGGGCGCCCTGGTAATTATTGACGGACACCCGACAAACGTTACCGGGCAAGACCTAAGCGACCTGTTACAAAGCCTGCCGGGTAATACGATACAAACAATAGAATTAATTACCAATCCTTCGGCAAAATACGAATCATCGGGTGGTGGGGTTGTAAATATCATACTTAAAAAGGGCACTAATGCCGGTACAAACGTTACCTTAAACGGTATGGCCGGATATGGCACTTACTATAAGGCAAGCGCGGGTTTAATATTTAATAACCGCATGGATAACATCAATATTTATGGTAATTATAATTATAATGACGATAAAAATTTTCATGATTTTATTACCGACCGTAATATTGATTACCAGGGCATTTTAAGCAAGTATTATGCTGATTATAAATCCATAAGGGTGAAGAAAACACATACCTTTAAAATAGGTACAGACATCGCCCTAACGCCTAATCATACTATTGGTATGTTTATAAGCGGCACGGTGGATAAGTTTGACTATGCAAAAAACAACACGCTTAATATCAGCAACCAGGGGCATCTGGATTCTGTTATATCAACCATAGCGAAAACTAACCAGGATAAAAGCAATATTAGCTACGATATCAATTACTCGGGCAGGCTTGATAAAAAAGGAAGTAACACTATAGCTGTTGATGTTGCTTATAACAATATTGACAGGCATACTAATGAATATATCGATAATCATTTTGCTACCGGTACCGGAATAATATACCGGCCTGCGTTATACCTGCAAAATTTATCGCCTTCAAATATCAATATCTGGGCAGCCAAGGTTGACTATTGTTATATGCCATCAGAAAACGCACAATGGGACATCGGTATAAAATACAGTAGCGTAAAAAGTGACAACGACCTGATATTCGGGCCAAAAGTTGGGGGTGTTTATACAAGCTCGCCACAGTTTAGTAATACATTTATTTACACAGAGAATCTTAATTCGGCCTATATAAACTATACCGGTAAAATAGGAAAGATGAATTTAATAGCCGGTTTACGCGCAGAACAAACTATATCAAACGGGAACTCGTTAACCGCTATGAGCACGGTTAAAAAGAACTATATTGACTTGTTTCCCCAAGCTCAACTAAGCTATGCGGTTGATGATAAAAACTTATTTAATATTAGTTACAATAGGGGCACAAAAAGGGCACCGTATGAGTATATTAACCCTTTTAGAAGGTATGTAGATCTGTATGACTATACAGAGGGTAACCCTAATTTACTGCCGCAATACACTGATAAAATAGAGATAACCCACCTTTATAATAAAGTATTGGAAACCAGTTTGTATGGCATGACCACAACAAATATTTACACCTTTAATAACTTGCTGCAAGACGATCTGACTAAAGTAAATATTACTACCAATAGCAATTTTGGCACTTATTCAGTCTTGGGTGTAAGGGTTAATACTACGGACCTTCCTATAACTTCCTGGTGGCTTGCAAATTTGGGTGTGGATGCGTCTTATCAACGCATTAAGGCTTATCCGCAATTTGGTGATTTAAACAAAGGTACACAGGATGTTGTATTTACAAGTTTGCAAACTTTTAAATATAATAATACAAGTTTGCAACTTTCAGGTAAATATGAAACACCTACATTTTATGGCATAGGTAAATTTAAATCGGTTTACCAAATTGATGCTGCCATAAGCCAGCAGTTGTTTGATAAAAAAGCAACCTTAAAATTAGGCATAACCGATATTTTTAATAGCCAGCGCGATTACGATATGATAAGGTATCGAAACCTTAACACCACCATAATTGATAAAGCTGAGACACGCTGGGTAAAACTTAGTTTTAGTTATAAATTTGGTAATATTTCGCTAAAAGGAAACGCTAAACATAATGCTGTTAATGAAGATGAACAAAACAGGGCGGGCGGTGTCGCCGGCTCTGTAATTCCTAACTAAACGGCATGCCCGCCAAGCATGCTCATGAAAATAATAAGCAGCACTAATATTGTAATGCCAACATACAGGTAATCCTTTTCCAGTATAAAGCCGATTGCAGAAAATACAACCCTTAATACAGGTGTAGCTATCAACAAAATAATTCCGGCCTGTATAATTGCCCTGCCTCTAAACGTTAATATGCCATTTATAATGCCGCCCGGTTGTACAAAATCGGGTACGCCGGCAAAGGTCCGGTAATCTGGTACCGTATGCCCATGGCGATAGAGATATATTATTCCCCCGAGCAATACAATACCTGTAGACGTAAGTACCCCTATACGCAGCACCCAGCCAATTGCTGTTTTAATGTCGGTATCTTTTAAGTTTGCCATTATACTTTACCTATTGCGCCGTTATATATCATTTGTATGGCTATAACGCTAACTATTACAGAAAACACCACCCTAACCCATTTAGACGAGGTGCTGTTTACCAATATTTTTGAACCCGTCATGGCGCCAAGCAATACACCTATCACTACCGGCATAGCAAGCCCTGGGTCAATATACCCCCGTTGCAGATAAACTACCGCGCTTGCCGCCGCTGTTACGCCAATCATAAAGTTGCTGGTAGTGGTTGATACTTTAAAGGGTATGCGCATCAGGCCATCCATTGCCACAACTTTTAATGCTCCCGAGCCAATGCCCAGTAGCCCTGATATTACTCCTGCAAAAAGCATCATGAAGAAACCACCGATTACGTTGATAACGCTATATTCGACAACGCCGTCTGCTGTGGGATAGCTGCTGTTAAGTTTAAGTTTTTCGCCTAAGTAGCTTGTGTGTTTGATGATAGATTCTTTCTTCTCGAACAGCGACATTATTGCCGACGATATCAATATCAACCCAAATAATATGGCTATGTAATGTGTAGATGTATAAATGGCAAGTATAGCGCCTGCCATGGCACCGGCCGTGGTAGCAACTTCTAAAAACATGCCCAGCCGCATATTGGTGATACCCTCTTTTACGTAAGCGGCTGCCGAGCCTGAAGATGTTGCGATAACCGATATTAACGAAGCGCCAATAGCGTAATGGATATCAACATGCAGCACAAGCGTAAGCAGCGGGATAATTATAAACCCACCACCCAGGCCGGTTAGTGAACCAAGCAGACCCGCAAAATACGAGCCGATGAGTATAATAATAGTAAGCTCGATAACCGACATATTAAACACGAAACGTTTAAGCGCTAAAAGTAAGAATAACTTTTTTTAAGCACGTTGTTTAATGTTCATCTATGGATTTAATCGGGATTTAGGCACTTTCAATTTAACACCGCAAAGTACCAAACCCATGCAACGAAAAATAACTGTAACGGGATACGGAACCATAAATAAGACAAACCCTTACCGCTATAATCCGCTTTCTCTAAATTGATCTTATTTTGCGCGGCGTAAATATTGGATGGGATAAGCAATACAAAAAATATAATCAGCCCTATAGCTACTGTATAATGTATAGAGATAAATAACAAACCTATACCGGCTGCTATTTCCAGTATCGCCGTAAAATAAACCATAAAGCTTTTAAAGGGGACACAAGACGGTATAGTCATCAGCATGCCGTTAAAAAATGCGAAATGTGCTACGGAAGTAAATGCAAGCATAAAAGCCATAGCAATGCGACCGCTTAAAATAAAATTAGCATCCTGCTGCATGGCGTAAAATACCAGGCAACTTAAGGCAAATGTGGCTATTAATATTATCAAAGGTTTCATAATTTAAAGTTAACACTTTTTCAATTTGTACATTTGCGGCTGTTTAGCTATTTAATATGGGTTACCCAAGTTTACAAGCCTGCATCACCGACCTTGAAAAACATGGTCATTTAATACGTATAAAAGAAGAGGTTGACCCATACCTGCAAATGGCACAGATCCACCTGCGGGTATTTGAAAAAGGCGGGCCTGCAATTTTGTTCGAAAACGTCAAAGGCAGTAAATTCCCTGCGGTATCAAACCTGTTCGGTACGCTGGAGCGGTCTAAGTTTATCTTCCGCGATTCGCTGGATAAGGTTAAGACACTGGTTGATGTAAAAACCGACCCGATGCAGGCTCTAAAGCACCCGTTTAAGTACGCCAGCGTAGCGCTTACCGCGCTATCGGCTTTGCCAATGAAAAGCGGGAGTATTAAAAATTTTAGTAAGTGTAACATCAGCGATCTCCCGCAAATTGTAAACTGGCCCAAAGATGGTGGTCCGTTTGTTACCATGCCGCAGGTGTATACCGAGGATACCGATAAACCCGGCGTTATGAATGCCAACCTGGGTATGTATCGCATCCAAATGGCCGGTAATGATTATATATTAAATAAAGAGATTGGCCTGCATTACCAACTGCATCGTGGCATTGGCGTGCATCAAACTAAAGCTAACGCAAAGGGACAACCTTTAAAGGTGAGCATATTTGTAGGCGGCCCGCCATCGCACCCGGTAGCCGCGGTAATGCCGCTGCCCGAGGGATTGTCTGAAATGACCTTTGCCGGTGCTTTGGGCAATCGCCGTTTCCGTTATTTTTATGATGATGAAGGTTTTTGTATTTCAGCCGATGCTGATTTTGTGATAACCGGGACAGTCGAGCCGCACGAAAATAAATCAGAAGGCCCGTTTGGCGATCATTTGGGTTATTATAGCCTGGCGCATCCGTTCCCGCTTTTAAAAGTGCATAATGTATATCATCGTAAAGATGCTGTATGGTCGTTTACCGTAGTGGGCCGCCCGCCGCAGGAAGATACCAGCTTTGGCGCTTTGATCCATGAGCTAACCGGATCGGCCCTACCGCAGGAGATCCCGGGCCTGCACGCCGTTAACGCGGTTGATGCGGCCGGTGTACACCCATTGCTTTTTGCTATCGGCAGCGAGCGTTATACGCCTTATTTAAAGGAACGTAAACCGCAGGAGATATTAACCATAGCGAACCATATATTAGGTAAGAACCAGCTTAGTCTGGCTAAGTACCTGTTCATAGCTGCGCAGGAGGATGACCCGAACCTGAATGTAAACGATATCGCTCCTTTCCTGACGCATATACTACAACGCATAGATCTTACCCGCGACCTGCATTTCCATACCCGAACCACTATTGATACGCTTGACTATAGCGGCAGTGGTTTAAATTCAGGAAGCAAAGTTGCAATTGCAGTGGCGGGAGAAGTAAAAAGAGAATTATGGGCTGATGTACCCGAAGGATTTACACTGCCCAAGCCATTTGTAAAATATCAAATGGTAATGCCGGGCGTATTGGCTTTAGAAGTGCCTGCCAACATTCGCACCAGCGATATGCCGTTAATGCTGGAATTTTTGCAGGAGCATTTTGCCGAGGTTGACCAGGCGGGTATCCCGTTAATGGTTTTATGCGATGACGCCGCTTTCACTGCCGAAAATATTAACAACTTTGTTTGGGTAACCTTTACCCGCAGCAATCCATCGCATGATATTTATGGGATAAACGAGTTTATCGAACATAAGCACTGGGGATGTTATGGCCCGCTGATTATTGATGCGCGAATAAAACCACATCACGCGCCGGTATTAATTAAAGACCCCGAGGTGGAGAAGATGGTAGATAGAATGGGCGAAGTTGGTGGTGCGTTGCATGGAATTATATAACTTTAATAAGTTTATAAATAACCTATGAAAAGAAACTTATTGTTAATCATTTTACTGCTAATAGGTTTTCTAAACGTTTTTGGTCAAAAGGCGCATACTTCTGTAACTGCAAATGAGGTGTTAAACAAGGCTGAACAATATGTTAAGCACATTAAGACTATCGCTTATCAGTCATCCTATAAACAAATTGACTCGAGGGTAGACGACAGTGTTTCTACAGCCAATGGCCAGGTTTGGATGCAGGCAGCGCCTGCCGACAGTATATTCCTGGCAAAGTTTCATATTAAAGGCGAAATAAAAGACAGGGGCGGTTATGACTGCTTTTATGACGGTGACAATAGCTTCGAGGTCACTCATCAAATAAAAGAAATAAGAGTAACCAACCCAAGGCAGTTTATTAATAATGAAAATAATCCGGCTAAGGCACGTATGGCTATGATAGTGTTTAATTACTACTATACAGATGCTCATTTAAAACAGACCCTGCTAAAAAATAAACCAAGGCTAAGCATGCAAGTACAGCCTAAACAGTATGCTGTTAAGTTTGATTACCCGATTGATAAATTGGGTATGAAAGAAACCAGGGTAGTGTATATTAATAAAACATCTTTTGCAATTGAGCGTGTTACGTCATCATCTACCTTGAATGGTACTCGTTTTTCTGCAGAAGCAAACTATACAGATATACATCTTAATGATAAAGCCACTTTATCTCAAATACCTGTTACCGATGCCTATAAAGGTTACACTATTAAAGAAAGGAAACCGGATGTTGCCGAAGTGACAGAATCTCCGTTGATTGGCAAACCAGCCAGGTATTTTGCCTACAATACTTTTGATAACCAGAAAATTACCCTTGACGGTTTAAAAGGAAAATACATACTGTTAGATTTTTGGGAAAGCTGGTGCGGGCATTGTATAATAAGCATACCAGCTATACGCAAGCTAAACGAAACCTACCGCCCTAAAGGGCTTGCCGTGTTAAGCGTAACAACAGAAAACCCCTCCAGGATCAAAGAATTAATTAAAGTTAATAAACTGGACTACCCCGCTTTAATAGCAGATAAAAAGATACTAAATAGCTATAAGGTTACTGCGCGCCCCACCTATGTTTTGATCGATCCGGCAGGGAAAATAATTGCCTGGAATGAGGGAGATTTGGATATAATTACAAAGCAACTTGGTACGATGTTAAATTAAGAAGTCGGTAAGGTTTGTATAGGATTATTTAATTCATTTTTTTCTTGAAGATCCTGTCGTAACTCTCCTTTAACAGTGCCGAAACTATTGGATAGGTATCAGGTACAGGTGTACGGATAGTGATGTTTTTAGTGCCGGCGTCAGTAATTACAGCGCACGAAAAACCAAATCCATCTAAATAAATACGATCTGGTATCTTGCTTTTCTCCAAGTCTTCTTTACTGGTTTGTGCAAATAATAATAGAATTTTACGATAGGTGGTATCCTTCTTTAAGTTGATAACAGATCTTACGGTATCATAGACCCTATAGCGATCAAAAATCCTCCCAACCCGCCCAATTTGTTTCGGCTCTAAATAATGAGGATCCTTAATAGTATTTATATATGCGGTATCTTTCCTTACAGCTGAATTTCTTATGCTGTCAAATTTTGCATACATGATCTCAGCTTTATTCCCTCTTTTATAAACATGCATAAAATTGCTCCCATAAGTCATCGAGTTGCTTGTCTGGATATGAATGATCATATCGCCCTTATTAACAGTTTCTTGCGCGAATAGCGCCCTTGTGCAAAATAGCAATGTTGCAAGTAATATGAATTTGTTTAGGTTTTTCATAATGATCGATTTATACTAAACTCTGCATTTTTTTACAGGCACCCAGCTCAATAGCATATTTTTTACACAACAATTTAGTTACACCTGGTAATCAATTCTTTAAGATCCGGAGAAATCGGAAACTGATTAAAAGTGGGAGGAAAGGGGGGGCTTTGTATGGGATTATTTAATACTCTGTATAATACTTTCGGATCTTTTTTACCGCGCTACTTTTTCTATCCTTATTTAATGTGCTTGTTATAAAGCTAAATAGTAAGGGATGAGTTTTTGCGCCGGGGGCATGAGCTGCAGCTTGCATGTTTTTGTCGGTTGTAATTATATTAATAGACATGCTATCACCATCTAAAACCATTGGATCAATCTTTGGTGCCAATTCGGCTTTATCAACATTAGCTACACGCTGTAACAGGTTACTATAGGCTGTATCGGTTTTAAGATTTATAGTTACCGAATCGCGGGTATAAGCTTTATGCCTTTCGAATATCATACCAATAGTATCCCAATGCAATTTTCTTTTTGGGTCGTTATCCTCATATTCTTGTTTTTTATTTTCAACCCGCGCATATTCGGGGTCTTTTCCTACTTCAGAATGTTTAAGGCTATCAAGGTAGGAGTAAACTACTTTAACAGAATTACTTTTCTTATAAATATCAATATAAAATCTATGATTTACGAAGGCATCATTACCCGTCAAATGAATAACGATATCTCCTTTTTTAACAATGCTTTGAGCAAATAAGTCTACCGAGATAAAAAGGAAGATAGATATTAATAAGAAGCTTTTGATTTTTGTCATTCGGTATCCGTGTATTACTAATCTCACTAATATTTACCATAACGCTAATTATTGCACATGCCACTGCGATATTTTTTTAGCCGCGCTGCTATTTCGTTTCTTATCTAAGGTGCTTTTCATAAAGCCGATTAATAAAGGTTGGTGTTCCATGTCGGGTGCATGGGTTGATATGGTCCTTTTAGCACTTGGTGTAATAATAGTCAAATTAAGGCTATTACCATCTGCGATTACAATATAAGTTTTGGTGACTTTTGAATTTGCATTGATGTCAGGTGATAACTCATCTTTATTTGCCTTTACCACCCGTTCTATCAAATTCCTGTAAGCTGTATCCGTTTTAAGATTTATTTTTTTAAAAGCGCGAGTATAAATACTGTACTTTTCAAACAGCGTCCCTATGCTGTCCCACGCTGCTTTATTTTTCGGGTCGCCGTTTTTGTATTTGTTTGTATTGGCATAGGCGCGTTTATAATTGGCATCCTTGCTCACCTTTGCCATCCTTATGCTGTCCTGGAACGCATAATAAATCTTTGCTGTATTTTGTTTAATGTCGATATCAACGAGAAATCTATGTCCACCCCAGGCATCGCTTCCATTGATATGAATTGTGATGTCGTCTTTTTTAATATCATCTTGAGCCCATAACCTCGAAGAAATAGAGAACAGAAGGAAAGTCAATAAAAGGGTTTTCATGTTGGGTTTTGGTTATAGGCTTACACTAATCTCATTAATATTTATCGAAAAAACAATATCCGCAGCTTTAACAACTTTTAAAAAGTTGTTAAAGCTATTGCACTCCTAACATCATGGTAATCAACTAATCCCACAAATCAACGTTCATAACGATTTTTCAGACCAAATGCCAACTCGGTCTTTTGCTAACCAAAGTGGGAGAAAAAGGCGTCTTCCAAATTGTTGAAAACTTTTAGTGGGAAAAAGTGTTTAAAAGTGGTAAAAGCTATTTACTTTTACGTTACAATAATTGCCGAAGTGTAACTATGTCTAATTTTTTAGGAGAGTTTGATTGTAAACTGGATGCCAAAGGACGCATGATGATCCCTGTTGGCCTCAAAAAACAGCTTCCCGAAGCTGTTAATGAGGGCCTTGTGATCAATCGTGGCTTCGAAAAGCATTTGGTGATCTACACCCGAAAAGAATGGAATAAGATAGTTGAGGACCTGAGCAAGCTTAATCAATACGAAAAAAAGACGCGCGAATTTATCAGGTATTTCACCCGTGGCGCGTCAGAACTGGCGTTGGATAGTGCAGGCAGGGTGCTTTTGCCGAAGTCGTTATTGGAATATGCAGGCATTAATGCCGACGTGGTGCTATCATGCCAGTTTAATAAAATAGAGGTTTGGGCCGAGGAAGCGTATAACGCGCAACTTGATAATGAGCCTGAAAACTTTGCAAACCTTGCCGAAGAGGTAATGGGCAGAGCAGGAAGGGGGAATGATGAGTAATTATCATAACCCGGTAATGCTGCAGGAATGTATTGACGGCCTGGATATTAAAAAAGACGGCACTTATGTCGACGTGACCTTTGGTGGCGGTGGCCATTCAAAAGAGATCTTAAAACATTTAGGCCCTGATGGCAAACTACTGGCTTTTGACCAGGATGCCGATGCACAACAAAATTTAATTGATGATGAGCGCTTTGTGTTTATCGATCAAAACTTCAGGTACCTGAAAAACTTTTGCCGCCTGCACGGCGCTATCCCGGTTAACGGGATCCTGGCCGATCTGGGTGTATCATCATACCAGTTTGACCAGGCCGAGCGTGGCTTTTCAATCCGCTTTGATGCGGAATTGGATATGCGTATGAACCAGTCGGCAGAGTTAAGCGCCAAAGAAGTAGTAAACAACTATACCGAAGCCGAACTGCACCGCATCTTCGGTATTTATGGTGAGATCCAAAACGCGAAATCACTGGCAAATACAATTGTAACTGCCCGGTTAAACGCGCCGATTATAACCGTTGCCGATCTGAAAAACGTGATCTCGGCACGCATCCCAAAAGGGAAAGAAAATAAATACCTGGCGCAGGTTTTCCAGGCGTTGCGTATTGAAGTGAACCAGGAGCTTGAAGCTTTAAAGGATTTTTTGATCCAAACGGCTGAGGTGTTAGAAACAGGCGGCAGACTGGTGGTTATGTCTTACCACTCGTTAGAGGATAGGCTGGTTAAGAATTTCATCGCTAAAGGCAAATTTAGCGGTGAGGTTGAGAAGGATTTTTTTGGTAACGACCAAAAGCCGTTTGATTCGGTAAGCCGTGGCGCTATAACCGCATCAGAAGAGGAAATATTTAGCAATAACAGGGCACGCAGTGCAAAACTAAGGATAGCAATTAAAAAGTAGTATGAATCGTTTGCGTACAGAGATTCCGGAGGAGATGGTAGAGAGCGAATTGATCGTGGAGGAAAAAGCCGTAAAGGAAACTCCTGAGAACTTTTTGACTAAATTTTTTACCCAGGGCTTTATCAGTACTGATGAGGCTACACGGGCATTGCCTTTTGTATTGTTCCTGGGCTTGCTGGGCATGATATACATTGGCAACCGCCACCTGGCCGAAAAAAATATCCGTGATATAGATAAGCTAACCAAAGAAGTACACGAATTAACGTGGGAATATAAGGTAACCAAAGCCGACCTGGCTTATAAAAGCACGCTATCCGAAGTGGCTAAACGGGTAGATACTTTGGGGATTAAAGAATCACTACAACCGGCGCAAAAAATTACCATCAAGGAGGATGCTACACAATGAGTATCAGAACCAACATACTGCTTCGTGTTTACCTGGCCTTTGGCCTGATCGTGCTTTTCTCGGTAGCGGTAATAGTACAGATGTACCGCCTGCAATTTGTACAGGGTAAAAAATGGAAAGCAATGGCTTCCAAAATGTCTACCCGGTATGAAAACGTAGAGGCTTCGCGCGGTAACATCCTTTCTGTCGACGGCAGCTTATTGGCAACATCGGTGCCTGAGTATGAATTGCACATGGATATGTTTGCCGGCGGCATTGAGGATGATAAAGCTTTTTATGGTAAGGTGGATTCGCTGGCTATGAAACTGGCCGAGCTATACCCTGATAAATCAGAAACCCAATACTCGCGCATGCTGCGTGACGCCCGTAAGGATAGTTCGCGCTACCAGTTGATCCGTCGCAGGGTAACTTTTACCGAGTTAAAGAAGATCCGCAAGTTTCCAATTTTCAGGATGGGTAAATATAAAGGCGGCTTAATTGTGATCCAGCAAAACAAGCGGATTTTGCCGTTTCAGTCGTTAGCTGCCCGTACAATAGGCTATAAAAACGAGAATATTAAAAACCCGGTTGGTTTAGAGGGTGCTTATGCAAGCTATATCAATGGCGAAAACGGCAAGCGTTTAATGCAGCGTATTGCCGGCGGGGTGTACGTGCCGGTAAATGATGATGAAGACGAAGTAACCGCTAAAGATGGCGCCGATATTATATCAACCATAAATGTAAACTTCCAGGACGTTGCGCAAAAAGCATTAAAGAAACAGTTGGATAGTATCCAGGCCGACTTTGGTACGGTAGTATTAATGGAAGTAGCCACCGGCGAGATCCGTGCAATAGCCAACTTTACCCGCACCAAGGAAGGCGATTATAAGGAGAAATTTAACTATGCAATAGGCGCCGAAGCAGAGCCGGGTTCTACCTTCAAGCTGGCATCGTACATGGCAATGCTTGATGACAAGAAAATAGATACCAGTACACGCGTTGATGTGCAGCATGGCCGCTATGATATAATGAACCCGCGTAATGGCAAAGTCGCGTTAAAAATAAGAGACGCAGAGGATGCAGGTGGTGTTATCAGTGCCCGCCGTGCATTCGAGGAGTCATCAAACGTTGCCGCTGTAAAATTGGTTACTGCGAGCTATAGAAACAATCCGGGAGATTTTACGGACAAACTATACAGCTATCATTTAAACGAAAAGAACCTCCTGCAAATACCTGGCGAGGGACAGCCGTTGATTAAAACACCGGCATCAAAAAGCTGGAACAACCTGCAAAGTTTAGCGCAGATAGCATATGGGTACGAGTCTAAATTATCGCCATTGCAAATGCTTACCTTCTATAACTCGGTAGCTAACAACGGTAAAATGATATCGCCAATTTTTGTGCGCGAGATCCGCAGCATGGGTAATACTATCGAGCGTTTCCAGGCAAGGGTTATCAACCCAAAAGTATGCTCGGACGAAGCTTTGGCTAAGGTTAAAGGCTTGTTAGAGGGTGTGGTGTTAGAGGGTACCGGCAAATTGGTTATAAAAAATAAATTATACAGTGTTGCCGGTAAAACCGGTACGGCGCAAATAGCGAACGGAGCATCGGGTTATGGTGCTAAAGATGCGCACCAGGCATCCTTCTGCGGGTATTTCCCGGCAGATCATCCTAAATATTCTATGATCGTAGTTATAAGTAACCCTAAAGTTGGTTCGCATTTGGCGGCCTGGGTTGCGGGGCCGGTATTCAGGAAAATAGCCGACCGCGTTTATTCAGCCGACCTGGATATTAAACATCCGGCACCTATACATTTTGTGGGTAATACAACAATGCCGAAAGTAAAGCAGGGCAACTTAGCCGCTTTAAAACATGTGCTTGGCAAATTAGGTATGAAGCCTTTATATGCATCTGCAACTGCTACCGGTTTAGATACCAGCGCGGGCCTGCCGTTTGAAGAAAGTAAATACAAAACCGGTACCGTACCGGCCGTAACAGGCATGGGCCTAAGTGATGCATTATATGCATTAGGGAATGCCGGATATAAAGTAAGTGTTAAAGGCAGCGGTGTAGTAACGGCGCAGTCTGTAACGGGAGGCAGTGTTATACCAAAGAAATCAAGAATTACAATAGAGTTGCAATGAGGAACCTGAGCGATATATTAACCGGACTACCATTCACCGAGCTGCAAGGCGCGGCGGATGTGGAGATCAGCGCTGTCGTTTTTGACTCGCGCAAGGTTGTGCCCGGTTGTTTGTTTGTTGCAGTAAAAGGTACCCAGGTTGATGGCCATGATTATATTGAAAAGGCCGTAAAAGACGGCGCTGTTGCTGTAATATGCGAAGAATTACCGGGCCATACTGTCGGCGAGGTAGATTTCATCATGGTGAAAGATTCGGCCGTAGCATTAGGTATTGTAGCCGCTAACTTTTACGATAATCCATCTAATAAATTAAAGCTTGTAGGCGTAACCGGTACCAACGGTAAAACAACAATCGCTACTTTACTATACCAGTTGTTTCGCGATCTGGGTTATAAATGCGGGTTGTTATCAACTGTTGAGAACCAGATAAACGGAAAAGTTATTCCATCAACGCATACCACACCTGACCAGGTTGAGCTGAATAGGTTGTTAGACGAAATGGTAACGCAAGGCTGCGATTATTGCTTTATGGAAGTAAGCTCGCACGCGGTAGCGCAACACCGTATTGAGGGTTTGGTGTTTGCCGGTGGGATCTTCTCGAATTTAACGCACGATCATTTAGACTATCATAAAACTTTTGACAACTACCTGAAAGCTAAAAAGGCATTCTTTGATGGCTTGTCAAAAAATGCCTTCGCACTAACTAATAACGACGATAAAAATGGCAGCGTAATGCTGCAAAACACCAAGGCACATAAAAAAACCTATGCCTTAAAAAGCATGGCCGACTACAAAGGCAAGATCCTTGAAAATCAGTTCGGCGGCTTGTTGCTATTGATTGATAATGACGAGGTTTGGTTTAAGATGGTGGGTAGCTTTAATGCCTACAACCTATTAGCTGTTTATGCTGCCGCGATGTTGTTAGACCAGGACCGCGCCAAAGTTTTAACCAGCCTTAGTAAGCTGCATGGTGCCGAAGGTAGGTTTGATTATGTGATATCGCCAAATAAAGTAATTGGTATTGTTGATTACGCGCATACACCCGATGCTGTGCAAAATGTATTAAGCACCATTCATAATATCCGCAAGGGTACAGAAAAAGTAATAACCGTTATAGGCTGCGGCGGCGACAGGGATAAAACCAAACGCCCCGTAATGGCAAAAGTAGCCTGCGATTGGAGCGATAAAGTTATCCTGACATCTGATAACCCACGTTCGGAAGACCCGGCACAGATCATAAAGGATATGGAAGCAGGGGTTACGCCAACAGCGCAACGCAATACCGTTAGCATTACCGACAGGCACGAGGCAATTAAAACCGCCTGCATGCTGGCTCAACCGGGAGATATCATTTTGTTAGCCGGCAAGGGCCACGAAAAATACCAGGAAATAAAAGGTGTGAAAAACCACTTCGATGATAAGGAAGAGTTACTGAACCAATTTAAACTGATGGCGTAAATGTTATACTACCTGTTTACTTACCTCAACAAGAACTTCAGCATACCTGGAGCGGGGGTGTTTCAATACATCACGTTCAGGATGGCTATGGCAGTAATTACCTCGTTAATTGTGACCACGGTTTACGGTCGCCGGTTAATTGATTACCTGCGCTACAAACAGGTTGGCGAAACCGTGCGTAACCTTGGGTTAGAGGGCCAGATGCAAAAAGCGGGCACACCTACTATGGGCGGCTTAATTATCATCCTGGGTATTTTGGTACCAACGTTGTTGTTTGCCAAGCTGGGTAACGTCTATATCATTATGATGCTGATAACAACTGTATGGTTGGGTGCAATTGGTTTCCTTGACGATTATATCAAGATCTTTAAAAAGAATAAAGAAGGATTAGCCGGCAGGTTTAAAATAGTGGGCCAGGTAGGTTTGGCATTGATCATCGGCTTTATTATGTACAATAATGAAAACGTACTGATCCAGCAGGAAGTTAAACTACCCGTACAATATGATACCAAGATAGATTTCCACATGAAAGGCAATAAGCCTGTTTTAACGCAGGATGTAAAGTCGACCAAAACAACCCTGCCTTTCTATAAAAACAACGAGCTTGATTACGGTAAGGTATTGAAGTTTTTAGGCCCGGGATATGAGAAATACACACTTGTAGTGTTCCTTTTCTTCGTTATCATCATCATAACGGCCATATCAAACGGGGCCAATATAACCGACGGTATTGATGGCTTAGCCACCGGTACATCAGCGATAATTGGTATCACGCTGGCTATACTGGCATATGTATCTGGTAACTATATCATATCAGATTACCTCAACATTATGTACATCCCTAATACGGGCGAGCTGGTAATTTTCGCCGGTGCTTTTGTGGGGGCTTGTGTTGGCTTTTTATGGTACAACGCCTACCCCGCCCAGGTATTTATGGGCGATACCGGAAGTTTAACCATTGGCGGTATTATAGCAGTATTTGCTATCCTGATCCGTAAGGAATTGTTGCTGCCATTATTATGCGGCATATTCCTGGTCGAGAATGTATCGGTAATGCTGCAGGTAGGCTGGTTTAAATACACCCGCAAAAGATTTGGTGAAGGCAGGCGGATATTTTTAATGTCACCACTGCACCACCATTATCAAAAGAAAGGTTTCCATGAAGCTAAGATCGTAACCCGCTTCTGGATCCTGGGCATAATGCTGGCCATTTTAACATTTATAACATTGAAGCTGAGATAATCAGAATGAGTGCAAACAAAAACATAGCGATCCTTGGTGCCGGCGAAAGCGGCGTGGGTGCGGCATACCTTGCCCAACAGCAGGGGTATGATGTTTTTGTATCAGATTTTGGTGCAATAGCGCCTCATTATAAAGAGCAGTTGCAAGGTTGGAACATTCGGTTTGAGGAAAATCAACATACTGAGAGCGAGATCTTATCAGCAGTTGAGGTGATAAAAAGCCCGGGCATCCCCGATAAGGCGCCTATCATCAAAAAGATAAAAGAAAAAGGCATCCCTGTAATATCAGAGATTGAGTTTGCCGGCAGGTATACTGACGCCAAAATCATCGGCATAACCGGGTCGAACGGAAAAACCACCACTACCAGCCTAACCTATTTCATCCTTAAAAACGCTGGATTAAATGTTGGCCTGGCCGGTAATATAGGTAAAAGCTTTGCTTACCAGGTAGCTACCGAAAAGCGTGATTGCTACGCGTTAGAGCTAAGCAGTTTTATGTTGGACGATATGTACAAGTTTAAGGTGGATGTCGCGGTATTGTTAAACATCACGCCTGATCATTTGGACAGATATGATTACAACTTAGATAATTATGCGGCCTCAAAGTTTCGGATCACACAAAATCAAACAGCGGATGACGTGTTCATTTACTGTGCCGATGATGCTGAAACTATAAAAGGGATACAAAGCCGCCGGTTTAAAGCAAGGCAGTTACCATTCTCGATAGAAAAGAAGATTGCAACGGGAGCAGATCTCGAAAACGACAATATTGTCATAAACACACCTCAAGAACATTTTGAAATGTCAATTACTGAACTGGCCCTGCAAGGCAAGCACAACATCTACAACTCTATGGCATCAGGCATAGTGGCAAAAGTGCTGGAATTACGCAATGATACGCTTAGGGAGAGTCTTGCTACGTTCAAAAATATTGAGCATAGGCTGGAGTCGGTAGGCAAGATATCAGGCATTAGTTTTATAAATGATTCAAAGGCTACCAACGTTAACTCTACCTGGTACGCATTAGAGAGCATGACCAGCGATGTGGTGCTGATACTTGGCGGTGTGGACAAAGGAAATGATTACTCGATGCTGCGCGACCTGGTTAAGCAAAAGGTGAAAGCCATAGTTTGTCTTGGTAAGGACAACCAACGTATTCATGATGCTTTTGAAGATGTTACAGATATTATAGTTAACACATCATCGGCGGCAGAAGCAGCGCAAACGGCGTATCATTTAGCTACAAAAGGCGATACGGTATTATTATCACCGGCATGCGCAAGTTTCGACTTGTTCAAAAATTACGAGGATAGAGGTAACCAATTTAAGGCAGCAGTAAAAGAATTGTAGGCCCCCTAACCCCCTAAAGGGGGAACAAGAGGGCTAAATGAAAATATTAACAATTAAAATTCCCCCTTTAGGGGGTTAGGGGGCGCAATGAACACAATACTACACAACATAAAAGGAGATCGCTGGATATGGCTTATCGTCATATTGCTGTCGTTAATATCGTTGTTGTCGGTGTATAGCGCTATTGGTTCGTTGGCCTATAAACGTGGGGTAGGGGTCGAATCAATTTTGATGAAGCATTTGGCTATGATAGTAGGCGGTATTATACTGATGTACATTTCGCATAAGCTGGATTATAGGTATTACTCAGGCATTTCAAAGCTGTTAATGTATATCACTATCCCACTGTTGTTATACACGCTTTTGTTTGGTAGCCATGTAAACGATGCAAGCCGCTGGATAGCTATCCCGGGTACCGGACTAAGCTTCCAGACTTCCGATTTGGCTAAACTGGCATTGATAACTTTCCTGGCAAGATCACTATCGCGTAAGCAGGAAAATATTAAAGATGTTAAGCAATCATTCATCCCGATAATGGGTGCTGTTTGCTCGGTATTTATTTTGATAGCCCTGGCAAACCTTTCAACCGCTTTAATGCTTTTTGGTGTTAGCGTGTTGTTGTTGATCATAGGCCGTATCAGCATAAAACAAATTGCTATTACGTGTTTAGCGGGAGCGATATTATTAACCGGTGTTATCTTCTTAGGTCCGCGCCGTAAAACCTATACCTCTCGGATCCATACCTACTTACACCCCGAGGCTGCTAATCCGGATAAATCATTCCAGGCAGATCATGCTAAGATAGCTATTGCTACCGGTGGTGTGTTTGGTAAAGGCCCGGGCAAAAGCAGCGAGGTAAACTATTTACCCGAGGCATACTCTGATGAGATCTATGCCATTATTGTTGAAGAGTATGGCTTAGTAGGCGGCATAGTATTAATAGGCATCTACCTGTTTTTATTATACCGATGCATAAAAATTGTCACGAAGGCGCCCAAGGCGTTTGGCGCACTGCTGGCGGCGGGGCTAAGTTTTAGCTTGACCATACAGGCATTTGCTAACATGGCGGTAGCTGTGGGGTTAGGCCCGGTAACGGGTGTTCCCTTACCGTTTGTGAGCATGGGGGGGACATCAATGTTGTTTACCAGTGTAGCGTTTGGGATCATACTATCGGTTAGCCGGGATATAGAGGACCCTAAAAAAGTAGTTGTAGGCGAAATAAAAGAAGTGGGGAACTTAGCGACAGCGTAGGCCCCCTAACCCCCTAAAGGGGGAATGATAGTTGAATAAAAAATTAAAATGGCAGGAAATAAAAGCATAGCTCATCAAAAATTCCCCCTTCAGGGGGTTAGGGGGCTACGTGTTATCATTAGCGGCGGCGGCACAGGGGGGCATATCTTCCCGGCTATTGCTATTGCCAACGCTTTGAAAAAACTTGATCCTGCTACCGAGATATTATTTGTAGGCGCCAATGGCCGGATGGAAATGGATAAGGTCCCGGCTGCTGGTTATAAAATTATAGGGCTTAATATCCAGGGCATCCAGCGTAAGTCGGTTTGGAAAAACCTGCTGTTCCCGGTAAAGCTTTTTAACAGCGTGAACAAAGCGCTGCAAATTATAAAAGAATTTAGGCCTGATGCCGCCGTTGGTGTGGGTGGTTACGCTTCTGGTCCGTTGTTATATGCGGCCTCGTTAAAAGGGATCCCGTATCTGATCCAGGAGCAAAACTCGTATGCAGGCATCACTAATAAATGGCTGGGTAAAAAGGCCGAGAAGATCTGTGTGGCATTTGATGGCATGGAGCAGTTTTTCCCGGCAGGAAAGATCTTAAAAACAGGCAACCCTATTCGCAAGGAATCGGTTGATGTGGAAGGGAAAAAGATACAGGCGTTAGAGCTTTATAAACTATCAACCGAAAAGAAAACCATAATGGTTACGGGTGGTAGTTTAGGTGCGCGTACTTTAAACAACAGCGTGTCGGCATCGCTGGATAAAATAATAGCTGCAGATGTGCAGTTGATCTGGCAAACAGGCAAGTTCTACTATAAAACCATTATTGAACAACTGGGCGAAAATTATCACCCAAATATCAAAATAATGGAATTTGTAAACCGTATGGACCTGGCCTATGCTGCTGCTGATGTAATTATATCGCGGGCAGGTGCCGGTACTATTGCCGAGTTATGCGTAGTAAAAAAGCCGGTTATCCTGGTGCCTTCGCCAAATGTGGCCGAGGATCATCAAACTAAAAATGCGTTGGCATTGGTGCATGAGCAGGCTGCCATTTTTGTGGCCGACAGGGATGCCGAAGAAAAATTGATAACAAAAGCTTTGGAGCTTTTAAATGATAAATCATTACAAAAAAAATTAAGCGACAACATCGGCAAGATGGCACTGCCAAATGCTGATGAAGTTATCGCGAAAGAGGTTATACAAATAACAATTAATAACAATTAAATCTTAGCTCTGCCTGTCCGCAAAGCAGGCAGGGCTTTTTTAGGGGTTTGGCTGATTAAGTGAGTAGTTGATTGAGTGAATAGTTGATTAAGTTAAATAAATAATTAAAAAATAAAATGGTTAGATGAGTTAGACAAGGCGAGTCAGGTTGGAACTTAAAAAGCGATAACTACTCACCCAATCAACCCAATCAACCATTCACCAGCATAATGGAATTACGCAACGTACAACGGGTTTATTTGATTGGCATTGGCGGCATCGGCATGAGTGGCCTTGCACGCTATTTCTGCCATTTAGGCTGTATTGTTTGCGGCTATGATAAAACCCCTACCGACCTTACAGATGCGTTGCGTCACGAGGGGATCCAGGTGGTTTTTGAAGATAATTGTGAGCTGATCCCAAAGAGTTTCCGCGATCTTGATGATAGCACGCTGGTAATTTATACACCTGCTATTCCAAAAGACTCAGAGATCTTAGGGTTCTTTCAAAAGAAAGGCTTTGTGATGTGGAAACGCTCGCAGGTACTAGGCTTGATCAGCAAAGGCAAGTTTACTATTGGTGTGGCAGGTACGCATGGTAAAACCACCACTTCATGCATGGTAGCGCATATCCTGAAAGATTCGGGTAAAGATTGCTCGGCGTTTTTGGGTGGTATCGCCTCAAATTATGGAACCAATGTGCTGTTCGGTAATAATGATATCGTGGTGGTGGAGGCTGACGAGTATGATCGCTCGTTCCTGACCTTATACCCGGATATCGCCATTATAACCTCGATGGATGCCGATCACCTGGATATTTATGGTGACCACGCGCAATTGACAGAATCGTTTAAATTATACGCGTCGCAGCTAAAAGAGGGCGGTACATTGATCCATCGCCAGGGCTTACCGTTAGATAATGGTTTTACCTACAGCATCAGCGAACCTGCCGATGCTATGGCGCAAAACATTCGGATCGAAAATGGTAATTTCTATTTCGATTTTAAAAGCGCAGGCGTAAGCATCACCAATATTAAACTGGGGATTGCCGGTTTACATAATATCGAAAACTCGGTTGCTGCTATTAAAGCGGCATTGCTGGTAGGTGTTTCTGCGGATGCTATTAAGAGCGCGCTTGAATCATTCAGAGGCGTAAAACGCAGGTTTGAGTATATCGTTAAAAACGACAATCATATTTATATAGATGATTACGCGCATCACCCGGAAGAGTTAAGGGCGGCTATTACATCAGTTAAAAAATTATATCCAAATAAAAAACTCACAACAATTTTTCAACCTCATTTATTTACCCGTACCCGCGATTTTGTGGACGGGTTTGCCGAGGTGTTGGATATGAGCGATGAACTGCTGCTGCTTGATATTTACCCGGCGCGCGAGCTGCCTATTGAAGGCGTAACATCGGCCATGATAATAGACCGGATGAAGCTGGCCGACAAACAAATTATAGGCAAGCAGGAAGCGATAAATAAAGTAAGATCAGAACAACCCGAACTACTGTTAACAGTAGGCGCGGGCGACATTGATACGTTAGTACAACCGTTAAAAAGTGCTTTAGAAAATGTTTAAGAAACCAATATGGCGCATACTACTACTAAGCTTTACCTGGCTGATATGCCTGGGTGGCCTGGTGGTGTTGATGAGTTTTATTGAAATTAAAAAGGCCGAAGTGGTTTGTAAGGATGTGAAAATTTATATCCCCGGCAGCCAGTATTTTATCGATAAAAAGGAAGTTGAAAACATTTTGCAGCTAAGCAGTTTTACACTGATAGGCCGCAAGATTGACAACATCAACTTACATATTTTAGAGAACAGGCTAAAGGCAAATCCGTTTGTTGAGTATGCTAAAGTATATGCCGATATGGATGGCGTTATTATGATAGAGATCTCGCAGCGCCAGCCTATTATGCGGGTAATGAACCAGTTTGACCAGGACTTTTATATTGATAAAAACGGGCTGAAGATCCCGCTATCAGACAACTTTACCGCGAGGGTATTGGCGGTGAACGGATTTATCGAAGAACCTTTCGGCAACAAGGTAGATACGCTGCGTACAGTGCTGGCGAAAGATCTTTTTAAAACGGTTTCCTTTATCAGGCAAGACTCGCTATGGGATGCGCAGATAGCACAGATCTATGTAAACGCGGGCCACGAAATCGAATTGATACCAAGGGTTGGCAACCAACGCATTTTGTTGGGTAGCGCCGATTCATTGGAGTTAAAATTCCATAACCTGATGGCGTTTTACAAACAGGCATTACCACAGGTTGGGTGGGATGCTTATAAGGTGATAAACATTAAATACGCCAATCAAATAATAGGCATAAAAAATTCAAAGGCCGATTCGCTAAGAATGAAAATAGCCGCCGACTCGCTTAAAATGCGGGCCGATACATCAAAAATTAAAAAAGACACATCTCTAATAAAACAGTAAATATGGATAAGAGTTCAACACAAGAAAAAAGTTCGCCAATTGTAGTGGGATTGGATATTGGTACCACAAAAATTTGCGCAATTGTTGGCCGCCGCAGTAAAAACGGTAAGATCGAAGTCCTGGGCATTGGCAAGGCCGAATCTGCGGGTGTAACCCGTGGTGTAGTTTCAAACATCGATAAGACCGTACAGGGCATTACCGCTGCAGTTGATATTGCGGGCACGCAATCAAACGTAGAAATAAGGGTAGTGAACGTTGGTATAGCCGGGCAGCATATTAAAAGTTTGCAGCACCGCGGGCTAATAACCCGGCGCGACCTGCAATCAGAAATAAGCCGCAAGGATATTGATAAGCTGGTTGAAGATATGTACAACCTGGTAATGCCGCCGGGCGAAGAGATCATCCATGTTTTACCACAGGAGTTTACGGTTGACAGCGAACCGGGTATTAAAGACCCGATAGGCATGGCGGGTGTGCGCCTTGAAGCCAATTTCCATATTATATCCGGCCAGGTAACCGCTATTAAAAATATTGTTAAATGTGTTAACAAGGCACAATTAGAGAGCCAGGAGTTGATCCTTGAGCCATTGGCATCCTCCGAGTCGGTGTTGAGCGACGAAGAGAAAGAAGCCGGTGTGGTGTTGGTTGATATTGGTGGTGGTACTACAGATGTGGCCATCTTCCACGAAGGTATTATCCGCCATACTGCCGTTATCCCGTTTGGCGGTAACAGCGTTACCGAAGATATCCGCGAAGGCTGCTCGGTTATGCGCAACATCGCAGAGCAATTAAAAGTAAGGTTCGGATCGGCCTTAGCTGAAGAAAATAAAGAGAACGAAATTGTTTGTGTACCGGGATTACGCGGCCGCGAGCCAAAAGAGATCTCTATAAAAAACCTGGCCTTTGTTATCCAGGCAAGGATGGAAGAGATTGTAGAGCATGTGTATTATGAGATCAAATCATCAGGTTACGAAAAGAAATTAATTGCCGGTGTAGTAATAACCGGTGGTGGTGCCCAGCTTAAACATTTGCCGCAAATGGTTGAGTTTGTTACCGGCCTTGATTGCCGCGTTGGATACCCTAACGAGCACCTGGCTAAAAACGAAGTGTTGCCTAAAAATATTTACGAAGAGCTGCAAAGCCCGACTTTTGCCACAGGTATAGGCCTGCTGATAAAAGGTATCCAGAAAATGGAATACAACGGCGAAGTAGCAGTACCGGTTGAAGCTAAAGAAGTAAAAGTAAAATACGGCGAGGATAAGAAATTTGGCTTATTCGGTAAAATATTAGAGAGTGGTAAGAAATTTATTAAGGACGATATTAAAGACGAGGATTTTTTGAAGTAAAAGCAGGTAATTATCCACAACCTTTAACTTTTCCACATTATACACATTTGTGGAAAAAGGTTGTTGAAAAAGTGCTAATATTACAATGGTGAAATCTAAAATTCGTCAAATCACATATAGCTGAAAACAAGGATTATGCAATTTGAGATGTTAAAAGAAAAGTCGTCAATCATCAAGGTAATTGGTGTTGGTGGCGGTGGTGGTAATGCAGTAAACCACATGTACAAGCAAGGTATAACAGGTGTAGACTTTATAATCTGTAACACTGATGCGCAAGCGTTAGAGTTAAGCCCTATACCCAACAAAGTGCAATTAGGTGCAAGTTTAACAGAGGGTATGGGCGCAGGCTCGATACCGGAAGTTGGTGCAAATTCGGCTATTGAAAATATTGACGATATTAAACAAATGCTTGGTGTAAATACCAAAATGTTGTTTATTACAGCAGGCATGGGTGGTGGTACCGGTACAGGCGCAAGCCCTATCATTGCCAAAGCCGCCCGCGAAATGGATATCCTTACAGTTGGTATTATAACTACCCCATTCTCTTTCGAAGGCAAGCGCCGTAAAATGCAGGCCGATGCAGGGATGGAAGAGTTAAAGAAATATGTTGATTCATTCCTTGTAATATCAAACGACAGGCTGCGCCAGATCTTTGGTAACTTAACCTTAGGGTCGGCATTTGCGCAGGCTGATGATATTTTAACCACAGCAGCCAAAGGCATAGCAGAGATCATCACATTACCGGGTTATATAAACGTCGACTTTAAAGATGTGCGCACGGTAATGAAAGACAGTGGCGTATCTATCATGGGTAGCAGCGCTGCCGAAGGTGAGAACCGTGCTTTACGTGCCGTAGAAGGTGCTTTATCATCACCGTTATTGAAAGATAACGAGATTGAAGGTGCACGTTATATCCTGCTAAATATCAGTTCGGGCGAAAAAGAAGTAACCATGGATGAGGTTAGTATTATTACTGATTACATCCAGGAAGAAGCCGGCCTTGCTGCCGACCTGATCTGGGGTAACTGCCGCGACGAGAATTTGGGCGATAAATTATCGGTAACTATTATAGCTACCGGTTTCCAAACTAAAGACGAGCGCGAAAAAGAATACAGCAGCAAGAAAATTGTTAATATGCTGGTTCCTGATGCGCCATTGGTCAGGCCTGTAAATGAGTTTATCAACCCGGTAACCGAAGGTACAACTGCCGAGCCTTACATGAAGGGCCAACAACCACAACCAAAAGAAGAACAAAAACAAACCGGTTTATTTGATTTGTTTGCTGCCACGCGCCCTGAAGAGGCCGAAGCTGACGAAGAGCCGGCTATGATTAAATATAATTTCCAGGAAATTGACGAACAACCTATCGGCGAGATCGAAAACGATTTGCCTGAGTTTACCTTCAAACTATCAGAGCCTGAGGTTGAAACTATAATAAATTTTGAAGCCGAGATTGAGGAAGAAATAATTGAGCCAACACCAGAGCCGGTTAGTGCCGACGAACATAAGACAGACGAGTCTATCGAAGAGCAATTGCGCAAGTCTCGCGAGCGTATTATGCGCTTAAAGGACCTGAGCATGAAATTGCGCAGTGGCAACATCCAGGAGTTAGAGAATGTACCGGCCTACAAACGTAAGGAAGTGGCTTTACAGGAAACCCCTGCATCAGACGAAAGCCAGGTATCGCGTTTTACGTTATTGCCTGACAGTGAAGGTAAAATAGAGATCCGCGACAGCAACTCATTCTTACACGACAACGTAGATTAAGACCCGATTTATGGTTCATGGATCATAGTTTATAATAATTGGGGAGACGCTTTAAATAGGTGTCTCCCTTTTTTTGTATTACTAATTTACCACCATCCGTCAACTATAGCCTATTAACAAACCGCATAAAACCTTATATTTGTAACAAAAAAACGATTAAAAGAGTAACAGTTTGGATTTATTTGACAAAATAACGAGTAGCATGGGTGGTCCGTTGGGCCAGCATCAAAAATGGTCTCACGGCTATTTTTCATACCCAAAGCTTGAGGGCGAGATAGGTGCACACATGCAATTTAATGGTAAAGAGCATTTAGTGTGGAGTTTGAATAATTATTTAGGATTGGCAAATCATCCTGAAGTAAGGGCAGCTGATACACAGGCTGCTGCCGATTACGGAATGGCCTATCCAATGGGTGCCCGGATGATGTCGGGCAACTCAAGGCACCACGAGGAGTTAGAGGCCGGTCTTGGGGAATTTGTGGGCAAAGAAGATGCCTATCTTTTAAACTACGGTTACCAGGGCATGGTGTCTATTATTGATTCGCTGGTTAACCGTAATGACGTAATAGTTTACGATGCCGAGTCGCATGCTTGTATTATTGATGGCTTGCGTATGCATATGGGTAAACGTTTTGTTTATCAGCATAATGATCTGGAAAGCTGCGAAAAGCAGTTGGAGCGTGCAACACGTTTAACCGAGCAAAGCGGCGGCGGTATCTTATTAATTACCGAGGGTGTGTTTGGCATGTCAGGCGCACAAGGTAAATTAAAAGAGATCATCGCGCTTAAAGATAAGTTTGATTTCAGGATACTGGTTGATGATGCGCATGGTTTTGGTACCATGGGTAAAACAGGCGCCGGTACGCATGAGGAGCAGGATTGTATTGACGGCGTAGACGTATACTTTGGCACCTTCGCTAAATCAATGGCAGGGATAGGTGCATTTGTCGCCGGCGATAAAACGGTAATTGATTATCTGCGCTATAACATGCGCTCGCAGATATTTGCTAAGGCATTGCCTATGCCAATGGTGTTGGGACTAAAAAAACGTTTTGAGCTGCTTAAATCGCAACCACAATTACGTAACAAGTTATGGCAGATCACTAATGCTTTGCAAGCTGGATTAAGAGAGCGCGGCTTTGATTTAGGCGTTACTAATACTATGGTTACCCCGGTATTTTTAAAAGGCGACCTATATGAAGCAACCGCGTTAACCCGCGATCTGCGCGAAAACTATGGCATATTTTGTTCGATTGTGATTTACCCGGTTATCCCTAAAGGATTAATATTGTTAAGACTGATACCAACCGCAGCACACTCGATAGAAGACGTACAGCGTACATTAGACGCTTACAGCGAAATGGGCGAAAAGCTAAAGGCCGGCCACTACCGCGAAAACTTAGCAACTGTTTAATAAAATATCTTTAGTAATATAGCAGGTGCCATCTCTTAACAAGGGGTGGCATTCTTGTTTAATATATTTTAAATATATTTATGAGCAAATTCAATCAGAACCAATTTATGCGCTTATTTAATAAAACGACCGTTATTACCTGCCTTGTTTTACTGGTTGTATTACTTGTTCAATGCAATAGCCCAACCAGCGATTCATCTTCATCAGATTCGTCTTTAAAATACAGTGCCGATGATGTAAGTAAAGGGCAGGCGCTTGCGGCTAACTACTGCCAAAGATGTCATAAGTTGCCTGATCCGTCTTTACTAAGTAAAGCCACCTGGGAGAGGCATGTACTGCCTGTTATGGGTATATACCTGGGTGTTCTATCTGCTGCGCCTGCCAGCATGATAAATTCGGCCGATATTAATAAAGATTATATCCCGGTTACACCTGCAATGGATGCTGTAGCATGGAAGCAGATAATAGCTTACTATGTCACAAAATCTCCGGCACATATGCCCACAGTAACCCGGGCCGAACCTATACATCAATTACCTTTTTTTAAAATAGAGCCGGCCGCTGCCGAATGGGTTAGCTCAAGGGCATTAACATCATATGTTAAAATAGATGAAAGTGTAACGCCGCACCGGCTAATCGTATTCGATGGGTTGGATAACAAGCTAATTATTCTGAATGACAAAGCACAAAAGCTTAGCGCATTCAATTTAAACTTTGCTATAGTAAATATGCTGTTCCAAAAAGGCAGGATAACCTCTACCATTATTGGCCCCGATTTGCACGCAAATGATTTTAAATACGGCAGTATCTCTGATATAACTATTGATAAGAAAGGTGTAGTTAACACAAACGGTAAAGCCCTTTTTGAAGGATTGAATCGTCCGTTATCAGTTGATATTGCCGACCTTAACCACGACGGGAAACAAGATTACGTCATTACCCAGTTCGGTAAAATGGCCGGTAAATTAAGCTGGTTCGAAAAAACGGGCGATAAGTTTGATGAGCATATTCTGCGGAATAAGCCGGGAAGTTTGAAAACCATTTTTGACTATAGCAACAAGAAAGGCCCCGATATCTGGGCGCTTTTTGGCCAGGGCGACGAAGGTGTATTTTTATATACAAACGATGGTAAAGGCAACTTTGCAGAAAAGCAGGTGTTGAGTTTCCCGCCGTCTTACGGTTCAATTTCGTTTGACTTGGTTGACTTTAATGGCGACGGCTTTAAAGACATCATATATGCCTGCGGCGATAATGCCGATTACAGCCAGATTCTGAAACCTTACCACGGAGTATATATTTATTTAAATGATGGCAAGAATAACTTTACGCAGAAGTATTTTTATCCTATCCGGGGTTGTAATAAAGCTATAGCAAAGGATTTTGACGGCGATGGCGATTTGGATATAGCTGCAATTAGCGAATACCCGGGAAGCAGAACACCCTGGGAAGCATTTGTATATTTAGAAAATAAAGGGAATTTTAATTTTCAAGCTTACACTCTACCAAAGGGCGCTCCGTTTGCAAGAGGGATGACCATGGATGCAGGAGATATAGATGGCGATGGTAAAATTGACCTGTTATTAGGTGCCGGTTTCGCTAAGTTGGAACCAACTGATCCTGACACGCAACCTTTGTTTGTAGTTTTAAAGAACATAAGCCAGGGCAAAGCAAAATAATATGCGATCATTTAATAAAACAATCGTTGTAACATTACTTATCCTGTTGTGTGCCACGCTTGTTGAATGTAATAGCTCAACTACCACTACGTCTTCATCAGCTACCTCTGGCCAACATAGTGCTGCCGATATAAGTAAAGGGCAAGCGCTGGCTGCTAACTATTGTCAAAGATGTCATCAGTTACCAAATCCAGCTTTATTAGATAAGACTACCTGGCACAACAGCGTGTTGCCTGTTATGGGTTTATACCTTGGCGTTAAGTACCATATATCAGATAGCCTGTTAACTTCCCAAACAGGTAATATGGACTATCTGCCCAAAAAGGCAGGTATAGATTCTGTAGAATGGCGGCAAATAGTTGCTTATTATACCAGTAAAGCACCCGAACACCTGCCTGTCCCAAACAGATCTGAACCTATAAAGGAATTGCCAATTTTTAAGGTACTGTCTACACCTGCCGAATGGATCTCTACCAAATCATTAGCCTCATATGTTAAAATTGATGAGAGCGTTACACCGCACCGGCTTCTTGTAGGTGACGGTGCGCGAAACCGGCTGATTGTTTTAAACGACAATGCAAAAACAGTTAATTCATCACAATTAGATGGCGCTATTGTAGATATGGTGTTTAAAAACAACAATATTACTGCAACTGCTATTGGCGACGACCTATGGTCGACCAACGCGAAAAAAGGTACGGTTAAAGAGATCAGCATAGATAAAACCGGAAAGGTTGCCATACAGGACAGGCTTATTTTGGATAGGTTAGGCCGCCCGTTATCTACCGACATAGTTGATTTAAATATGGATGGAAGGCCTGACTATCTTGTAACACAATTTGGCAAAATGACAGGCAGGCTAAGTTGGTTTGAAGAGCAGGGTAACAATCATACAGAACATATATTAAGAGACAAGCCCGGCTGTATCCGTACGATCATTGATAATAATAACCCTAACAAAATTCCAAACATATGGGCGCTGTTTGCGCAGGGCGACGAAGGGATATTTCAATATACAAACGATGGTAAAGGCAATTTTAAAGAAAAGCGGGTACTAAGCTTCCCGCCATCATACGGGTCAAGTTATTTTGATGTGATCGACTTTAACGGTGATGGATTTAAAGATATTATTTACACCTGTGGCGATAATGGCGATTTCAGCCAAACACCCAAGCCCTATCATGGTATACACATTTATTTAAATGATGGTAAGGGCAACTTCGTAAGCAAGTTTTTCTACCCGATAAATGGATGCTATAAGGCCATAGCCAAAGATTTTGATGGTGATGGCGACCTTGATATAGCAACTATCAGCGCTTTCCCGGCCAACAGATCGCCCTGGGAGGCTTTTGTGTATTTGGAAAATAAGGGAGGATTTAATTTCCGAGCATATACGTTACCGCCCGGCACCCCATTTACGAAGGCATTAACTATGGATGCCGGCGATATTGATGGCGACGGAAAAATAGACCTGTTATTAGGTGCCGGTTTTGTAGCAGCAGATCCGGTTGGCTCTGACAGGCAGCCTTTGTTTATAGTTTTAAAGAACGTAAGTAAGGGTACCCCCAAATAATCGCTATCAGTTTTTGTAATAATCAGTCTGACAATTATAACGGGTATCCTGTTAGTTGAACAATATTATTTCTCAGGCAATTTTATTATAATATTGACAGGATAATAACCCTTAATATTGTCCAAATGAGGGAATTATGCGTTTAAGACGAATGAAAAAATGTGGAAAAAAACACTGTTTAAACTATTTATAGGTATTTTTTTTTAAGCAAAAACCTTTTAGCTTAGCTTTCGTAAAACAATCACCTGTTAAAATTTTAAAAGGAGCAATTAAATGAAAAAATTCAATGAAGTAAAAGCTCTTATCGCGTCGCTTGAGGCGGATGCCGATAAGTTTTACAACAAGGGTAACAGTGCAGCCGGTACCCGTGTTCGCAAAGGGATGCAAGACCTTAAAAATCTGGCACAATCTATCCGCCTGGAAGTTCAGGAAGCAAAAAACAAAGCGTAGAGACGCAATATGTTGCGTCTCAAATACGCATCAGTATCTCTACCCATAAACCCGGCTGCACGCAGCAGGGTTTTTTTATGCCCTAAATTTTTGGATCTCTTTAATAACCTGGCCGGCAGTATATTCACTAACCTGTACCAGCGGCAAGCGTACCGTATCGCCACATATACCCAATTGCTTTAAAGCTGTTTTTACGCCTGCTGGGCTGCCTTCAACAAAGCACAAGCGGGTAATGTCAACAAGATCAAAATGGCCTTGCTGTGCGCCCTTAAAATCATTATTTAGGCACTTGCGGATCACGTCAGATGTTTGGCGCGGCAAGGCATTGCCAACCACTGATATTACACCTACTGCACCCAAAGCAATCATCGGTAAGCTAATAGGGTCATCGCCAGATATCATCAGGAAATCAGCCGGCTTATCGCGCATGATCTGGTTGATCTGGTCGAAATTGCCTGATGCTTCTTTAATGCCGATAATGTTTTTAAAATCGCGGGCCAGCCTAACGGTAGTATCAGCACTTACATTGCTGCCTGTACGGCTGGGTACGTTATAAAGTATCACAGGTAGTTTAGCATTTTGTGCAATGGCTTTATAATGCTGGTAAATACCTTCTTGAGTTGGCTTGTTATATTGCGGGCTTGCAGATAGTATAGCATCATAGCCGGGCATATCAAATGCTTTAACCTGCTCAACAACCTCGGCGGTGTTATTACCTGCTATACCTGCAACTAAATTTATACGGCCATTTACAACATCAGCAGTAAATGCTAAAACCTTCTTCTTTTCGTCCTGACTTAATGTGGCGCTTTCGCCGGTTGTACCTAACGACACGATGTACTCCACACCGCCATCAATTAAATAATTGATCAGGTTTTTCAACCGGTCATAATCTACTTGTCCGTCTGCAAGAAAAGGGGTAACAATAGCTATCCCGGTTCCGTAAAATTTGTTCATGTTCTTTGTAAAAGGCTGCTAAGATAATAATTTTTGATTAGAGCCTTTTAGCGCTTTCGTCATTATTAGATATTATTTAAAACCCTATCCCCAACCTTATGGCCGAATGTACATTATTACCGCTGTTATACGATTGGCCGTAAAGCAGCTTTAAGTTAAGGTATTTAACACCAACACCCACCTCGTAATAATTCTTAAGCTCGGGCGATGTCAGGTAATTTAAGTGGAAGATCTCCTGTAGTTTAAGTTTCCTCAGCAATGGGATCTTATTGGTAATAAAGCCCGAAAAGTTATGCTCGAAATGCCCCTCTATATACTCAGTATGGGTACTGTAGGTGTACATATCAAGCAACAGGAAGCTGGTTACACCGCTGCGGTAAAACAGGCCCTCGTTACCTTTAAATTGATTGTAATCTGTAAAATACAAATTGTTGCTGTTGATGAATTTACCCGCGCCAATGTAAAACGAGGTGCGGCCATACAGCCCCATCGGGATATCCGTTTTTGAGATATCGGCCGAGATCTTATCGTAATCCACATCAGATCCTAACACATTTTTTATGCCCTTGGTATAGCTAAAGCCAATGGTTGGATAGTCTGACGGTAAATAGCGCCTGCCATTAGGATAGGTCTCATAACGGTTGCTGAAATCATAGCTGGCACGCAGCCCTATTTTAAACGCCTGGTTCTGCGGGAACAAAGGTATATCCGCTCCGGGTATTAACGGATTGTTAGATGTATATACCCTTGTTGTATTGCCTGAAAAACTGTACGAGGATGTATTAGGCAACCAGTTACGGTTAGCATATTCCACCGACGCGCTGGCCCTGAAACCACCCGAGATGCCGCCCGATAACGACATTGATACAAATTGCTTTTGATACAGCTTCTGATAATTTTGCTTTGCAAATAAACTATGAACGGTGTTTGACAGCGTGGTGATAGGCTGCAGGTTGTTCAGATCCAGCACTTCCGATCCGGCGTTAAAGCCAAATTGCATTTGTTTAACCGGGGCTATAATATTAATATCGCCGCTAAATATATGGTTCGAGAAACCATAACCCGCATTGGCCGCCAACCTAAAGAAACGGTTGTTTACCGTGTCAATCATTTTGGTGAAAGCGGCTTTGTAGTAGAAAGCGAAACCCTGCACCGTGTTAAAGAAAATATCGCCCAGCACCGGGTCGAAATGGTAATATTCTTTTTTATAACGGTTGCGCAGATCAATACCGCCCAGCACCAATGTGATGGGTTTAAACTTGTTGTTCACCTTATCTACCGAGTCGATATACTGTTTTGATTCGCGCTTTGCAGCCAGTATTTCTTTCTTCTTATAGTCGGTCTTTTCCTCGGCAGTTAAGGGTACGGGGCGTTCCTGTTCCCAATAGGTACTGTCTTTTTTGTTTACGCCTTTGGTAATGCGCAGTACTTCGTTAAAGTCTTTCTTGTTAAACGTTGGCTCGAGGTCGTAGTTTTTGTAGACTGATATAAAGTAGCCGCCAAATTTAAAGCCAAATAGCCCGCCATTAAAGTCAAAGCGGATGGTTGATGTCATCCAGGCTTTATTGTTAACAGGTACAAACTGCTGGTTTATCCTAACGGTATCAACAATACTGATATTGGCTTTCTTGGTGATATATAAATTAAGCCCTACCAGGCGCCAGCTATCTTCCTGAATATAGATATAACCCTCAAAACAAGGGTCATGTTCGCGGCGGGGGATAACCTTTATCTTGTTAACGGTTTTGCCATTCTCGGTGCTCTCGCCCAGCCATTTATAGTTATAGTAGAAAAACGCGTTGTCTGATAGTGGCGATATCAACGGCCTCAGGCTAATGCCGCGCCAATCTTCATAATTCTCATAGAAATTCACCTTAAGATCGGTCGCGCGATTGAAGCTGAATGCCCGGTTATTGCCTGATACTTTCGACGAGATCATTTCCTCATGCACCTTATCGGGCAGCATAAAGCTGTATTTCGATTCAGACTCCGACAGGTATATTATCCCCCTGCGGTTCGAGTCGAGGCCCAGTTGTTTACCTATCGAATTCATATCCCGCCCCAGGAACTTCTTAGGCGCGTCCAATAGTTTTTGTAAGCCTTTAATATAAACGTCGGCGGTATAGGCTTGTACTTCGTTAAGGTAAGCTTTACGTTTTTTTATCGCTTTGCGCATAATGGCAATGGCAGGGTCCTTGCCGCCAATAACAACGGTTTGCAGTTGGTAAAACTCAATATTTAAAGTAACGTTTACGGTTTTGGCCTGGTTAACATCAACCTGCCTGCTTTCCTGCTTGTAACCAACGGCCTTGTATTGCAGTACATATTTGCCGGGTTTCAGGCTGATGGCATACTCGCCCTCGCTATTGGCTGATGCTCCTTGCGTGGTATTCTGAATATACACACTTGCAAACGGAACCGCATTGCCGGCATCATCAACAACTTTGCCGCTGATAGTAAATTGTTGTGCAAACGCACTGATATTAACAAAGAGAAATAAGAGACAAGCTAAGGCTAACCGCATGCAGGGGATATGTTTATGCGAAGATGCAGTATTTTGTTAAAAGGTTGCGTGGCATAGGTGTTAATTATTGTTAAAGGTGTGTCCGTCCGGGAGAGGGGCGGAGAGGTTTGGACAAAGCGGACAAATAAAAGAATTGTCATTCTGAGCATAGCGAAGAATCTTCTACACGCGACCAGTAAAGAGCTTACCTGTCGATCATATAAGATCCTTCGCTATGCTCAGGATGACAAAAAAGGTGACTACCCAATCATCCCCATCAACTCCTCATCACTAATAATAGGGATATTCAGCTTCTGCGCTTTCTCAAGCTTGGCCGGGCCCATATTATCGCCTGCTACAAGGTAGTTTAGCTTGGCTGATATGCTGCTTAATATCTTACCGCCGTTTTGTTCTATGATATCCCTCAGCTCATCGCGCGAGCGCTCGAAGGTGCCTGATATGATGAATGTTTTGCCTGATAAGGCTTCACTGGCTAATATTACTTCCTTTTCTTCGGCTACAAATTGCAGCCCGGCAGCTTTAAGTTTCTCTATTTCTTCGCGGTGTTGCGGGGTAGCGAAGTACTCGATAAGGCTATGGGCTATGCGTTCGCCAATTTCTTCGGCAACTATCAGCTCGTCCAGCGTGGCAGCCATTAGGTTGTCGATAGTTTTAAAGTGGATGGTTAGCTTTTTGGCTACTGTTTCGCCAATGTAGCGGATGCCCAGGCCAAACAGTACTTTCTCAAACGGCATTTGCTTGGACTTCTCGATGCCCTCCAGCATATTGGTGATGGACTTTTCCCCGAAACGATCCATCTGTTTCAACTCGTCCAAATGGTTACTTAAGGTATACAGATCGCTGATATGACGGATGAAGCCTTTGCTGTATAACGTCTCGATGGTCTCGTCGCCCAAACCATCAATATTCATGGCTTTACGGCCGATAAAGTGCTGCATCTTGCCGGTGATCTGTGGCGGGCAGCCTTCGTCGTTAGGGCAGTAGAAAGCCGCTTCGCCCTCCTGGCGTTTAAGCGCGGTACCGCAAGCTGGGCATTCGGTAATATAATCTATAGTAGCCGCTCCGGGTACTCGTTTCTCTAAATTTACTTCGATGATCTTGGGGATGATCTCGCCGCCTTTTTCAACAAACACCCAGTCGCCTTCATGCAGGTCAAGGCGCAGCATCTCGTTGGCGTTGTGCAGGGTTGCACGTTTTACGGTGGTGCCAGCAAGCAGTACAGGTTTAAGGTTAGCAACAGGGGTAACCGCGCCTGTGCGGCCCACCTGGTAGGTTACGGCTAACAGCTCGGTTTGTACCTGCTCTGCTTTAAATTTATAGGATATGGCCCAGCGTGGCGACTTGGCGGTGAAGCCCAGCTCCTGCTGCTGGTTATAGCTGTTTACTTTAATTACTATGCCATCAATATCATAACTTAAGCCAAAACGCTTTTTATCCCATTCGGCAATAAAGGCTAATACACAGTCTATATCATTACAAAGGCGACTATGGTCATCAACATGGAAGCCCCATTGCTTAACCGCTTGCAGGCTTTCCCAATGCGTTTTAAAGAGGGTCTTTTCGGTATATAGGCCGTACAGGAAGCAATCCAGCGGCCGCTTGGCAACCTCGGCGCTGTCCTGCAGTTTTATGGTGCCCGATGCAAAGTTCCTCGGGTTGGCGTAAGCTGGCTCGCCATTATCCACGCGCTCCTGGTTCAAGCGTTCAAACGCTTTAAGGTGCATAAATACTTCGCCACGGATCTCGAATTCGGCAGGGTAATCATGGCCTTTTAATTGTTTGGGGATGCTTTGTATGGTGCGTACGTTGGTGGTCACCTCGTCGCCCTGGGTGCCATCGCCACGGGTTACGGCGCGGGCAAGCTTGCCGTTCTCGTAGGTCAGGCTCATAGACAGGCCGTCGAACTTCAGCTCGCACACATATTCAAAATTATCGCCTATGGCTTTGCGGATGCGCTGGTCGAAATCCAATAGTTCCTGCTCGTTGTAGGTATTACCTAACGATAGCATGGGCCAGCGGTGCTTAACAGTTTTAAACTCCTTGGTGATAAAGCCGCCTACTTTTTGGGTGGGCGAGTCGGGGTCCAAAAACTCTGGGAACTCTTTTTCGAGCGCCGTAAGGGCCTCTAATTTCTTATCGAACTCAAAATCAGATATAGCAGGCATGGCCAGTACATAGTAGTTATAGCTATGCTGTTTAAGCTCTGCCGATAGGGTTTCTATTTGTTTTTTTGCTTCAGCCGGTGACATGCAACGAAGATAATAAATTGATTAATGACACGCCTAATATTATTACAGTGGTTGTTGGTTGGGTGGTTTAAGGTGGCTCCGCCGGAGCCTAAATATATGGTTTATGTTTTCTATAAACAGGGTGCTCCTCCGGAGCGTTAAGGCTTACTAAATCCAGACTCCAGAGGAGTCACGTGTTTATAGAAATAATATTTAAAATCCCCTTAGGCTCCAGAGGAGCCACCTAAACGCCGAAACTTTTTGACACAATATTTTAAACTTTTTTTATTTGGCGTTGTCTTTAGAATAACAACGACACGGCGATGGCTTTAACCCCATCGCTATTTTTAAAACAAACACTATTATGAAAACATTAAGAAGAATTTTATTTGCATCAGCAGCCTTAGTGCTGTTTGCCGCCAGCGAAAGCAGCGCACAAATTTATGTTAGAAGCCGCATGACACATCACCGTACAGTGGTGACAACCCGCCCCGCACGCCCATCGGCAAGCCATGTTTGGATTGAAGGCGAATGGACCCCAAGAGGCCGTACTTATGTTGAGCGCCCCGGCTATTGGGCACCTGCACCACGACCACGCGCAGTTTGGGTAGCCGGCCATTGGGACCGCCGCCCGCGTGGTTATGTTTGGGTAGCCGGCCACTGGAGATAATAGTATATAATTAAGTAATATAAGGTGTCCGTCCGTTTTAGGTATGAAACAGAATAAAACGAACGGACACTTTTTGGTTTTGTAGGTGTCCGATTGTTCGAAACTGTCGGGCACCTTTGCGGACGGACACTTGTTTGATAAGGGTGTCCGTTCGTTTTTTTTTGTCTTATCCCCGAACGGACGAACACTCGTTAATATATCGATTATTTTATTTAAATATTTGATAATCAATATATTAATCGTATGTTTGTATAACAATTACAATAAATCCTTCCCAGTATTACAGAACTACACAGCTAAGCCATTCCTATATATATTATATAGGTGAATGGGTGAAGGGGGGAGTGTATTTAAATTTTAAGGTGATTAAAATTTAAATTTTTATCAAGTGGTAAGATTGGTTATTTTTTTACCAATTGATATGATTAGTTAGTTTTTACCAATTGATAAGCATATATAATAACGCGTCATTGAGGAACGAAGCAATCTCTTCACTCGCTAATCAATGTCCCGATTGTTGGTGCTGGCTACCGCCAAATAAGCATTATGCTTTTTGAATGTCCTACGTAGAGATTGCTTCGTTCCTCGCAACGACGTGTTGGGGAAGAGGTTGCGTTAAGGATGGCAATGGATACCGGCCATGAGCCTAAGGCTTGCAGGCGTATGAATGTACAGCCTGACCCGAAAGGGAACGCCCACTAAGCATAACAGCATAAGGTGTCCGTCCGTTCAGGGAGTGAGACAAAATAAAACGAACGGACACTTATTGGTATAGTGGAGGCGTCCGGTTGTTCCAAACTGTTTTATCCCCTGAACGGACGGACACCCACCATTATTAACTTTATGAAATGTTTTTAATAATCGTATTATTGTTATAATGAAACGATTATTTTCAAACCTAACCTTCCAGGTGCTTTTTGCAATTGCGCTGGGTGTTATTGTGGGGCTTAACTTCCCGGGCTTCGCAGCTACGGCGCAGACGATCAGCAAGATCTTTATCAGCCTGATTACAATGCTGATACCGTTTATTATATTCTTTACCATTGTGTTGGGCGTTGCCGGTATGAGCGATATGAAGAAGGTGGGCCGGGTTGGCGGCAAGGCGCTGCTTTACTTTGAGATAGTTACCACTTTCGCGCTGGTAATTGGTGTAACCGTTGCCAATTTTGTTAAACCCGGCGCAGGCTTTACGGCGCATGTTACTTTTGACCAGGCCAAGCTGGCCGGCTACCAAAAAGCTGCTGCCGAAATGCACTGGGGCGATTTTATAACCCATATTGTACCCACTAGCGCCATAAAAGCTTTTGCCGACGGCGATATTTTGCAGGTGCTTTTCTTCGCGATATTATTTGGCTTTGGGTTGAGTAAGATGGGCGATAGCGGTAAGCCGGTTATTGACCTGTTTGAAAAGATCTCGAAGGTGTTCTTCAATATTATGCACATAGTGATGAAGGCCGCCCCTATAGGCGCTTTCGGCGGGATGGCGTATACCATTAGCACCTATGGCATTAAAACCCTGCAACCACTAGCATTGCTGATGGCGTCGGTTTACCTGACTATGGCGCTGTTTATCTTCGTGGTGCTTAACCTGATATGCCGCATGTACAAGTTTAGCCTATGGCAGTATTTAAAGCATATAAAGGAAGAGATATTGATAGTGCTGGGTACCTCATCATCCGAACCCGCTTTACCTGCCATGATGGAGAAGCTGGAGAAGTTTGGCTGCTCCAAATCGGTTGTCGGGCTGGTTATACCGGCAGGATATTCTTTTAATTTGGATGGGACGACAATCTACCTATCCATGTCGGTGATATTTTTGGCGCAGGTATTTAATATCCCGCTGTCGTTAGGGCAGGAGCTAACCATTATAGGCATATTAATGATAACAAGTAAAGGCGCCGCAGGGGTAACCGGCAGCGGCTTTATTGTGCTGACATCGACCCTTGCGGCCATAAAAATTATCCCTGTCGAAGGCGTAGCGATATTGTTAGGGGTGGATAGGTTTATGTCGGAAGCGAGAGCGATAACGAATGTGATTGGGAATGGGGTTGCTACTATTGTTATTGCGAAGAGTGAGGGGGAGTTTAGGCCCCCTAACCCCCTGAAGGGGGAACAATAGTTTGCTATTTCAAATAAGCGTTTAAAACTTTCTCTTCAGGGGTTGGAGGGGCGAATTGTAAATTTTTTATAATAACTTAAAAAATTCCCCCTTTAGGGGTTAGCAGGCGAAAAATAATTTTAGCTTTGCGATATAAAAGAAAATCAAACTAATGAGTGTTCTCGTAAATAAAGATTCTAAAGTTATAGTTCAGGGTTTTACAGGTAATGAAGGTAGCTACCACGCGTCGCAAATGATCGAATATGGTACCCAGCTTGTAGGTGGAGTTACGCCCGGTAAAGGTGGCCAAACCCACTTAGACCGCCCGGTATTTAACACCGTAGCCGATGCTGTTGCAAAAACAGGCGCCGATGTATCTATCATCTTCGTTCCGCCGGCATTTGCTGCCGACGCGATCATGGAAGCTGCCGAAGCCGGTATTAAAGTTATTGTATGTATCACCGAAGGTATCCCTACAAAGGATATGATAGCGGTTAAAGAATATTTGAGTGACAAGGATAGCCGTTTAATTGGCCCTAACTGCCCGGGCATTATTACTGCCGATGAGAGCAAAATTGGTATTATGCCGGGCTTTATCTTCAAAAAAGGTAACGTAGGTGTGGTTTCAAAATCAGGCACGCTTACTTATGAGGCGGTTGACCAGGTTGTTAAAGCCGGTTTAGGCATCACCACGGCCATTGGTATTGGTGGCGACCCGATCATAGGCACCCCAACCAAAGAAGCGGTTGAGTTGTTAATGAATGATCCTGAGACTCATGGCATCATCATGATAGGTGAAATTGGCGGCGGCATGGAAGCCGAAGCTGCACATTGGATAAAAGCAAATGGTACTAAGCCTGTTGTAGGTTTTATAGCCGGCCAGACAGCGCCTCCGGGCCGCCGTATGGGCCACGCGGGTGCAATTGTTGGCGGTGCCGATGATACAGCAGCTGCAAAAATGAAGATAATGCGCGAGTGTGGCATTCGTGTTGTTGAGTCGCCGGCCGAGATTGGCGCTGCAATGGCCGAAGAATTAGCGAAGTTAGCATAGCCCTCTAACCCCTAAAGAGGGAAAATAATATATTTTGGATCCCGGTCAGTTTGGCCGGGATTTTTTTGTTGGGTGATTTTGGTGAATAAGATAGGGTGTCCGTTTGTTTCAAACTGTTTCATTCCCCTGGCGGACGAACACCCTTTGATATTTTTAATTGAGTAATTCACTCATTCAAAAATCACTCATTAATTTCGTATCTTGGGTTATCTCAAACTGATACTCATGATCGCTAAAAAATTATCCCTTTGCATTGCTTTATCGTCGATTGGTTTCATCGCATCTGCACAGTCTTACAAGCCCGCAAACTTTACGGACGCGGACAGGCTGAAAAAGATAGCATCAACTTACACCTTAATCGACAAGCTTTATAAAGACTTCGCCGAACAAAATCATTGGCCGGGCATGGCTTATGGTATTGTGGTTGATGGTAAGCTGGTGCATAGCGACGGGGTTGGTTATAGTAATATCGAAGAGAAGATACTTGCAGATAAAAGTTCCGACTTCCGCATAGCATCCATGACCAAAAGCTTAACCGCTATGGCTATTTTAAAGCTGCGCGATGAAGGTAAATTGAAGCTGGACGATCCGGCATATCTATACATCCCCGAAATGAAGGGGTTAAAATACCTTACTAAAGACGCTACACCTATCACCATAAAAAACCTGTTAACCCATACGGCCGGCTATCCCGAAGACAATCCCTGGGGAGACAGGCAGCTGGCTGCCAGTGATGATGAACTGGTAGCGCTGTATAAAAAAGGTATTTCATTCTCCACCAATCCAAGCCTGGGGTATGAGTATAGTAACCTGGGCTTTGCAACGCTGGGCTACATAATAAAAAAGGTATCGGGCAAAACTTACGAGGATTACATCACCCAATACATTTTAAAACCGCTGGGCATGACCCATACTTATTGGGAATACACCAAAGTGCCTAAAAATAAGCTGGCCCTGGGTTACCGCTGGCTTGATGATAAGTGGGTTGAGCAACCTTTACTGCATGATGGATCATACGGCGCTATGGGTGGCCTGATAACTACTATCGAAGATTTTAGCAAATACATGGCCGTACATATGGATGCCTGGCCGCCACGGGATGATGCCGAAACCAGCCCGATAAAACGCAGTTCCATTCGTGAAATGCAGTATCCGTGGGATGTGAATTATTTATCAGCTAAAGCAAAAACGCCTACCGGCAGGCCATGCCCTAACGTTAGCGCGTATTGTTATGGTTTACGATGGGCAAAAGACTGCGATAACCGTACCTATGTTGGCCATACCGGTGGTTTGCCCGGCTTCGGCAGTCAGTGGAACATTATGCCTGATTATGGTGTGGGTGTAGTTGTTTTTGGCAATTTAACTTATGCAAGCGCCGGCGCTATTAATAACCGCGTACTGGATACGCTGCTGGTGTTATCGGCTATTAAACCGCGTACATTGCCCGCATCGGCCATACTGGGCCAGCGCAAAGCCGATCTGTTAAAGGTGATTAGCAATTGGGATACCGCCAAGGCCAGCGGTATTTTCGCCGATAATTTCTTTATGGATTATTTTCCTGATAAACTTAAAATTGCAACTGCTGACGCATTTGCCAAAACCGGAAAAATACTTGCCGTAAGCGATGTTGTGGCCGAGAACCAAATGCGCGGTTTCTTTATGATGCAAGGCGAGAACGCCAATATTAAAGTAGCATTTACACTAACGCCCGAAAACCCGGGATTGATACAGGAATATCATTTGGATGTGGTGGCGAAATAATTAATAATTAAAGCTATGAAAAAACTACGCATGCTTATTTTATCAATGCTGATACTTTCGGGTATGGTATATGCTAAACAGTTTGAACCTGTTATGCAACCAAAAGCTATTTTAAAAGACATGAATGGCTTTTTTTTCTATATGGAGAATTATTATAAACCATGCCAGGATTTTATCACTTATGATGCCGCTTCAAAGCCGATAAGTAGAACCATGTTTTTAGAAAAACTTAAAACCGGCGATTATTTGCCCCTGCGGTTAAAGGGTAACGACAACAAACTATATTATAGCCTGTATAAAATAAACCCCGCGCGCTATAAAAACATAAGTGGATTTATAAGCGGTTACGCCTATCAGTGGCTTGAAAACTATGAAAAGGAGGGCAAGAAATTTCCGTCATTTAATTTTACAGACATCAATGGTAATAAATACAACGCAGCCAATACAAAGGGTAAAGTATTAGTTGTAAAATGCTGGTTTATTGGTTGCCAACGCTGCGAAGAAGAAATGCCGGAGCTTAACCAATTAAAGGCCCGCTATAAAAATCGTAAAGACATTATCTTCATAAGTCTTGCACCCGATTCGAAAGCCAAATTGCAGGCTTTTCTTAAGCGTAAACGATTTGATTATCCCGTAGTTTCGGGACAAAACGACTTTATGGAAAAGAAATTAAATATAACCGCTTATCCAACGCATCTTATCGTTAATAAGCAGGGTATGGTTGTAAACGTAGTAAACAATCCTGATGAGATAGACTGGGCGTTACAGCATAAGATATAGGTTGTTTTACTCCGTCAAACCTATGTAAACATCCACCTTCAAAACAAAATGTCCGGCTGTTTTGTCGTATCTTGTATAGGTAGCGGACGGACAAACGTATTCCATCATTCGCTCAATCACTAATTCACTCATTACCATGAAATTGAACGATCTAACACCCGAAGAAGAATATATCATTTTAAATAAAGGCACCGAGCGCCCTTTTACGGGCGAGTTATTAAATAACAAAGCCGAAGGTTTATACGTTTGCAAACGCTGCGACACGCCGTTATATACATCCGAAACCAAATTCGAATCGCACTGCGGTTGGCCAAGTTTTGATGACGAAATACCCGGTGCAGTAAAGCGCGTACCTGACGCGGACGGACACCGTGTTGAAATTGTATGTGCCAATTGCGGCGCCCACCTGGGCCACGTGTTTGAAGGTGAATATCTGACCCCAAAAAACACCCGCCACTGTGTTAATTCTTTGTCGATGAAATTTGTTCCAAAAGCATAACAAATTTTTTGCCGATAAATTTAACATCGGGTTAATCTTTCTTTAACTCACTATTAATCACCAATTTCTACTCTCCACAAAAATTTTGTTTATAACTTATAGGGGATGTGTAAAACTATCGTTACTATCTAAAATAAGCAAGTCATATCTTTGGTTTATAAGTTCTTTAAAGCTATCCAAATTATCGGTGATCCTTGCCGATAAAGGAAGAGAAACCATCCGGCAACCAGCTTGCCGGATGGGCTGAATACACTGTTAAAAGAGTCAAAAGAGGGATTTGTGAGGGTGATGTTTAGAGTAGTTTAAGATGATGAATTTTGTTCATCATTTTTTAACAACAACTGCTCGGCGGCATTGTCGACTAAAATTACCAGTCCGAAGGACTCCTTTGGAGGGTTAAAGAAAAGATTAGAATTGAATATTAAAATATAGTTAAACGCATGGCAGAAGAAACAGAATTATTATTAAGAGAAAACAAGGATCGTTTTGTTATTCTACCTATTAAGTATCCCGAAATTTGGGAGATGTATAAAAAATGCGAAGCCAGTTTCTGGACAGCCGAAGAGATTGACCTTTCTGATGATTTAAAACATTGGGAAGCAATGAACAGCGGCGAGAAGCATTTCGTATCGCACATCCTGGCATTTTTTGCCGCCAGCGATGGTATAGTGAACGAAAACCTGGCCGTAAACTTTATGAGCGAGGTACAATTACCGGAGGCACGTTGCTTTTACGGTTTCCAGATCATGATGGAGAACATCCACTCTGAAACCTACGCTTTACTGATCGATACTTATATTAAAGACCCTGCCGAAAAAGATCGTTTGTTCCACGCTATTGATACCGTACCATGTGTAGGTAAAAAAGCAGAGTGGGCACTGCGTTGGATAAACAACGGATCATTCGCCGAGCGTTTAATTGCTTTCGCGGCGGTTGAGGGGATCTTCTTCTCGGGTAGTTTCTGCTCTATCTTCTGGTTAAAGAAACGTGGCTTAATGCCGGGCTTAACTTTCAGTAACGAGTTAATATCCCGTGACGAAGGCATGCACTGCGAGTTTGCATGTTTGTTATACAGAATGTTAGAGAACAAACTATCAAAAGAAGCAGCGACAGCTATTATTACGGATGCTGTTGAGATAGAAAAAGAATTTATCAGCGACGCGTTACCGGTTAGTTTGATCGGTATGAACGCGAAGCTAATGAGTCAGTATATAGAGTTTGTGGCCGATCGCTGGTTAGGCGAGTTGGGTTACGATAAAGTTTACGGCGCAAGCAATCCGTTCGACTTTATGGAGATGATATCCCTGCAAGGCAAAACCAACTTCTTCGAGAAAAGGGTTGGCGATTACCAAAAAAGCGGCGTATTAAACAACGGCGGCGGCGACAACAAATCATTCACATTAGATGAAGATTTTTAAAGAAGACCTAAATATCCAGTAAATAAATAAGTAGTAACCCCGGTTGGTCCCAGTCCAGCCATTAAATGCCAAGATTATGTTTGTAATAAAAAGAGATGGTAAGCAAGAGTCAGTTAAGTTTGACAAAATAACCGCACGGATAGAGAAACTGTGCTATGGTTTAAATCCCGCGTTGGTTGACCCGGTTGATGTAGCTAAAAAAGTAATTGAAGGTTTATTTGATGGGGTAACTACGTCAGAGCTGGATAACCTTGCTGCCGAGACGGCCGCATCATTAACTACTAAGCACCCTGATTACGCGTTACTGGCATCGCGTATTGCTGTATCTAACTTGCATAAAAATACCATCAAGTCTTTCTCAGAAACCATGCGTTTGTTATACAACTATGTTGATAACAAAAACGGCAAAAATGCCTCGCTACTGGCTGATGATGTTTGGGAAGTAATTGAGAAAAACGCTGAAGAACTGGATAGCAGCATTATTTACGACCGTGACTTTGGTTTTGATTACTTCGGTTTTAAAACCTTAGAAAAATCATACTTATTAAAACTGGATGGTAAAATAGCCGAGCGCCCGCAGCACTTATTTATGCGTGTATCGGTAGGGATCCATAAAGAAGATATTGCAAGCGCGATAAAAACTTATAACCTGATGAGCGAGCGTTGGTTCACCCACGCTACACCTACATTATTTAATGCGGGTACGCCAAAACCACAAATGTCATCCTGCTTTTTATTAACCATGAAGGATGACAGCATTGATGGGATCTATGATACTTTAAAACAAACTGCTAAAATTTCACAAAGCGCAGGCGGTATTGGCTTAAGCATCCACAATGTGCGTGCAACAGGTTCATACATCAGTGGTACTAACGGCACAAGCAACGGTATTATCCCAATGCTGCGTGTGTTTAATGATACTGCACGTTATGTAGACCAGGGCGGTGGCAAGCGTAAAGGTGCTTTCGCTATCTACTTAGAGCCTTGGCATGCTGATATATTTGAATTCCTTGACCTGCGTAAAAACCACGGTAAAGAAGAAATGCGCGCACGCGATCTGTTCTACGCACTTTGGGTAAGCGATTTGTTTATGCAACGCGTTGAAGCTAACGAGGACTGGAGCTTATTCTGCCCGCACGAAGCACCTGGATTAGCTGATTGCCACGGTAAAGAATTTGAAAAACTATACAAACGTTATGAGAAAGAGGGCCGTGCCCGCAAGGTGATAAAAGCACAGGAACTTTGGTTTGCAGTATTGGACGCCCAGGTAGAAACCGGTACCCCATACTTGTTGTATAAAGATGCTGCCAACAGCAAATCAAACCAGCAAAACTTAGGTACTATAAAAAGCTCAAACTTATGTACCGAGATCCTGGAGTACACATCAGCTGATGAGATAGCTGTTTGTAACCTTGCTTCATTAGCATTGCCACGTTATGTACGTGACGGTTCTTTTGATCATGAGAAATTATATGAGGTAACTTACCAGGCAACATTAAACCTGAATAAGATCATCGACAATAACTACTACCCGGTTAAAGAGGCTGAGTATTCAAACTTACGTCACCGCCCAATTGGTTTAGGTGTACAAGGTTTGGCAGACGCGTTCATACTTTTACGTATGCCGTTTGAAAGCCCTGAAGCTAAACAGTTGAACATAGAGATCTTCGAAACCATCTACTTCGCCGCCATGACCGCGTCTAAAGACCTGGCTATTGCAGACGGTGCTTACGAAACGTTTAAAGGTTCGCCATTATCAAAAGGACAGTTCCAGTTTGATTTGTGGAAAGTAAAACCTACAAGCGGCCGTTGGGATTGGGAAAACCTGCGTTTAGATGTAATGAACCATGGTGTGCGTAACTCGTTATTAGTAGCGCCAATGCCAACTGCATCAACTTCACAGATCTTAGGTAACAACGAGTGCTTTGAGCCATATACCTCAAACATCTACACCCGCCGTGTATTAAGCGGCGAGTTTGTGATTGTAAACAAACACTTGCTGCGCGATTTAGTAAACCTTGGTTTATGGGATGGTAACATGAAAGATAAGATCATCACTGCAAATGGATCTGTACAAGATATCGCCGAAATTCCGCAAGAATTGAAGGATCTGTACAAAACCGTTTGGGAGATCAAGATGCGTGACATTATAGACATGGCTGCTGATCGTGGTGCTTACATTTGCCAGTCGCAATCGCTTAACCTGTTCATCAACTCGCCAAATGCTTCTAAATTGACTTCAATGCACTTCTACGCATGGAAGAAAGGTTTAAAAACAGGTATGTACTACCTGCGTACACAAGCAGCATCGCAAGCGGTTAAATTTACAGTTGAGAACCAGGGCGGTAAAAACATGGATGCAGTAATACCGGAAATAGTTAACGCGGTAGCAGACGAAATACCTGCCGGCCCATCTTGCTCAATGGAAGAAGGCTGCGTTACTTGCAGCGCATAGTCCGTATAAGTCGGGAAGTCCGAAAGACAGTAAAGTCCGAAAGTTTGACATTTAGTTAAACTTTCGGACTTTTTTATTTTCTAACTTTGAACAAACAAAACTTCCGGACTTTCGGTCTTCCCGACTTCCGGACTATATATGCACACCAAACACGAAATCATATCCTGCGACCGTTGCGGAACAGGCATTGAATGTAAGGCTAACTCTTACACCAAATGCCAGTGCAGCGTGGTGCAATTAACTTTAAACGAGGTGCAATACATCAGCGAGAACTATGAGGGCTGTATGTGCGCGAAGTGTTTGCTGGAGTTGCAGGGGGAGTATCGGGAGGCGATGGGGATAAACATATAACCGCCCATATTAAACTTACGAAGTTTTTAAAACTTCGTAAGTTTGTTTCATAAGATATGTCAACATTTTCCCTACAAATCTCCTGCGAATTTGACCCTCATTATTCCGTACTAATAAAGGACGACGGCCGCGTTGCCTATGCCTATTTATACGAAGATGAAGACATCATCGGCGATGTTTGGCTGTATAATCAACAACCGGCTCCTGCTACTTCTTTTTGGAGGGATGAAGACGCACCTTTTCTAAATCCAACCGAATATTTATCAAAAGATGCCTTTATAAAGCCAATATTGGATGAGAGTGAAGTCAGGTGCGAGTGGACAGAATCATTAAATGATGGTTTGATAGAAGTTGGTATTTCGATCCGTGATAAATTTATTGCTTGTATTAGTTCGGGTTCTAAGCCTGGTTGGTCGGTATTGGTAGCTAAGGATGGGCCTTTGGCGTATGTTTATTAAGGTCGCCCGGTAAAGCGTCCACGCTTTACCGATGCTAATTTTAAGCGTCTACGCTTACGAACTTACAGCCGTTTTTCGCAAGCGTAGACGCTTGCAATTAAGTAGTGTAAAGCGTAGACGCTTTACACAGCGGATTATAAAACAAAAAAAGCCGAACAACTTTCGCTGTACGGCTTTCGATTAACTTGAAATTATTAACTAACAGGCTGCCTGCTAAAAATTTCGCGGGCAGCTTTGGCGGCGTCAACCATGTTTTGCAGAGCGACTTTAGTTTCGGGCCATTTGCGGGTTTTAAGTCCGCAATCCGGGTTAACCCAGATATTGCCTACCGGCAGCAGGTCGGCAGCTTTTTCAAGCAGGCTAACCATTTCCTCTACTGTAGGCACGCGTGGCGAATGGATATCATAAACACCCGGGCCAATTTCGGCAGGGTATTTAAAATCAGCAAAAGCTTCTAACAGCTCCATTTGCGAGCGCGACGTTTCTATCGTGATCACATCGGCATCCATATCAGCTATATGCTTAATGATGTCATTAAATTCGCTATAGCACATGTGGGTGTGGATCTGTGTTTCGTCCTGCACACCGGCAGCCGAAATGCGGAACGCCTTAACCGCCCAATCCAAATACATGGCCCAATCCGCTTTGCGTAAAGGTAAACCCTCGCGTATGGCAGGTTCATCTATCTGGATCACTTTAATGCCGGCCTGCTCTAACGCAACCACCTCGTCGCGGATAGCTAAAGCTATCTGGTTGGTTGTAACAGATCGCGGCTGATCATCGCGCACAAAGCTCCATTGCAGTATGGTAACCGGGCCGGTTAACATGCCCTTCATCAATTTGCTGGTATTGGCTTGCGCGAATTTAGTCCACTTAACGGTCATATCTGCCGGGCGGCTTACATCGCCATAAATAACCGGCGGCTTAACGCAACGGCTGCCATAGCTTTGCACCCAGCCATTCTTGGTGAACAGGAACCCATCCAGCAACTCGCTGAAATATTCCACCATGTCATTACGTTCAAACTCGCCATGTACCAACACGTCCAGGCCAATTTCTTCCTGCCAGCGGATGGCATCGATAGTGGCTTTTGCTATTTCGGCATCGTATTGATCCTGGTCAAGATCGCCTTTTTTCAGTTTCGCACGTAGCTGTCGGATATCATCCGTTTGCGGGAAAGACCCAATGGTAGTTGTAGGGAAGAGTGGCAGCCCAAAAGTTTGCTGCTGTATTTTCTGTCTTTCGGCAAATTTGCTAACGCGATCTGCATCCGCATCAGTAATAGCGGCGGTGCGTTGTTTAACGTCCTGCTTATGGATCAGCTTAGAAATATTACGGCTTGATATGGCTTTTAAATTAGCCTGCAGCAAATCGTTATTACCGTCGATGATCTGGCCCAACTCATTAACCTCATTCAGCTTTTGTTTTGCAAAAGCCATCCAGTTTTTGATTTCGGGATTGATGGCGGTTTCCAAGTCCAGGTCAAAAGGCGTGTGCAGTAACGAGCAGCTCGGCGCTATCATCACCCTGTCGCTGCCGATAGCAGCAACTGCATTTTTAATGTAACCTACAGACCGGATATAATCGTTCTTCCAGATATTGCGCCCATCAACCACACCTAATGACAGGATCAGGTTATCAGGAATTAAACTCAATACCTTATCTAACTGCTGCGGCGCGCGCACCAAATCAATATGCAAAGCATTGATGGGCAGACTCAGGGCCAGCGGCGTGTTTTCATGCAGGCTCTCGAAATAAGTTGCTACCATCAGGTTTAACCCGGCGGTTGCCTTTTTGAGCTCTTTATAAGCATAAGTGTAGGCATCCTTTTCTTTTTGAGTAAGGTCCAATGCCAGGAAAGGCTCATCCAGTTGCACCCATTCGGCACCATAGCTTTTTAGTTTTTTAAGGATCTCGATGTAAACCGGTACCAGGTTTTTGATGAGGTCGATCTTTTCAAAACCCTGCTCTTTTTCCTTACCTAAAAGCAGGTAAGTAACCGGGCCAATCAATACAGTTTTCGGGCTTTTGCCGATGGCGTTTTTAGCTAAATGAAACTCTTCGAATACATTTTCAGAGAACACTTTAAATTGCTGGTTGGCCGTAAATTCGGGCACGATGTAATGGTAATTGGTGTCAAACCATTTGGTCATTTCCATGGCGGTAATGTCCAGCCCGTCTTTTTGATAACCGCGCGCCATGGCGAAGTACAGGTCGATCTCCGAGTTGTCCGGGTTGTTGCTAAGCACCTGCGTGTAACGCTGCGGGATAACCCCCAGCATCAGCGAGGTATCCAGCACCTGGTCGTAATAACTGAAATCATTGCAGGGGATAAGGTCGATACCGGCCTCTTGCTGCAATTTCCAGTTTTGCCCGCGGATGGCGAGGGCAGCTGCAAATAATTCTTGTTTACCGGTTTTGCCGGCCCAGTACTGTTCACTGGCTTTTTTGAGTTCACGATTGGCGCCCACACGTGGGTAGCCGAGATTGTTTTTGAGCATACGCATAAAACTTGTTTGGTTAAACATTAATTTGACTTAATGCTCCTTACGGTTTTCGGTATGCTTTCGTGGAAATGGTAATAAAAGACACGCGCAGCAAAATATACGGGCATACAACACCCCTATAAATTCCTTTATGTGCTCTGACTACTGCTTCATTACGCGAAAGCATTGTCTTAAACAAATGGCAAGTATCCTGGCTTGTAACGTTAATGCCGTCCTTCTCATCCCTGCTGCGGACAATGGACATATTTTGGAGTTAAGGCATCAACTTTGGTGTGTTACATACAGTTGCGCGACAGCCCGTGATTCACACACGGTTCCTTTTTAATCGCGGTCATCATAACCGCGAACCTATCTGTTGAAATAAAGTAAAGAACTTAGGCAAATATATAGAAGTTGAAACTAATCCCACTGGGGTATTAAAGATTAATCTTAATTTTAGTTCGCGATGAGCATGTACACCCTTGTAATAAACGGCAAACCCGAAGGCCCTTATACTTTAGACGAGCTAAAAGCGCTAAAGATAAAACCCGGCGACTTTGTGCGAACCGACACCATGGACGACTACAAAGAGGCCCATGAGGTTGCAGAGCTGCGCCAGCTTTTCGGTTTTCAAAAACAGGCTTTGCTGCAATACTTCGGCAGTTTTGACCAGCGGGCCACCGCAGCTGTTATCGATTGGTTTTTTGTGTCGACCGTTTGTGCGGTGCTGGCATTTATCATCACCATATTCCTAAGCAATAAGATTGCGTTGATAGCTGTAGCACTTAGCCTGGTGGTTGTAATACCGATAGTGAACCTCGTTTATCATATCCTAATGGAAAGCTCGCCAAAGCAAGGTACCTACGGCAAGCAGATCTTAAAAATTAGGGTATGCGATATGCAGGGCGATAGGATAACCGCAAGCCACGCCGCCGGCCGGAATTTGGCCAAAGTTTTATCCGTGCTTACATTGGGCATCGGTTACCTGTATTGCTTTTTTAACAAGCAGCAACAATGCCTGCATGACAGGGTTGCAGAGACGCTGGTGGTGAAGGATAGGATTGATTAGGTTGTCATTCTGAGCGATAGCGAAGAATCTTCTATGCGCGATAAGCGGACTGGCTACCTGTCGATTTTACAAGATCCTTCGCTATCGCTCAGGATGACAAAAAAACATATCTTTAATTAAATTATAGCCAATTATGAAATACCTGTACCTATTCTTCGCATTGTTAACCACAATAACCGTAAAAGCCCAAACTAAAGACACCCTACTATTAGCCGACCCTACCATGTTTTATGAGGATGGGCAATACTATGTTTATGGCACGGGCAGCAACAGGGGCTTCCCGGTTTATCAGTCGCGTGATATGGTGAACTGGACCGCCGGAGTTGGCAAAGCCGAGGGCGGACTTGCCTTGGCGATGGGGGAGAGCTACGGTACAAGCAAGTTTTGGGCACCGCAGGTATTTAAAAACAAAAGCAAATATTACATGGCCTATGCCGCTAACGAATATGTAGCTATTGCCGAGGGGGACAGTCCGCTGGGCCCATTTAAACAGAAGACGATAAAAGCAATATCCGGACCGGTGCACCAGATAGACCCTTATATTTTTAAAGACACCGATGGTAAACTGTACCTGTACTTTGTACGGCTGCAAAAAGGTAACAGGATCTTTGTCGCGCCGTTAAAAGATGACCTATCTGATATTGACACCGCTGCCGCTAAAGAATGCGTAAACTCCATCCTCCCGTGGGAAAACACCGCTAACAGCAAATGGCCGGTATGCGAAGGGCCAACCGTGGTTAAACATGGTAACTTATACTACCTGCTTTACTCGAGCAACGATTATCAAAATATAGATTACGCCATAGGTTATGCTACTGCCACCTCACCAATGGGGCCGTGGACAAAGAACCCAACCAACCCAATTATAGACCGCCATTTGTTGGGTCTTAACGGCACAGGCCATGGTGATCTGTTTACGGGTAAAGACGGGCAATTGTATTACGTAATGCATACCCATAACAGCAACACTAAGGTGCAACGCCGTAAAACGGCTGTTATCAAACTAAACTTTACCAAAACAAAACCGGCCACATTAGTGGCCGATAAGGATAGTTTCCGCTTTTTAACTATTGATAAGAAGTAGTTAAGCGCTTAGTATTGCGGCCATATACTCGCGGCATTTGGCAACCTCTTTTACGTCAGTCGAGTCGGCCGGTACTTTGTATTCCAGTTCGATGGTTGCAGGGAACTTGTATTTGTTCTTTTTCATTAACTGTAATACATCTTTTATCGGGGTGTCGCCCTGGCCAAACTCGGTGTTAGGGCCGTTATTTACTTTGCGGTCCTTAATGTGCATGCTGGTAATACGGGCGTGGTTCTTTTCTATAAAGCCAACCACGTCAGGGTTATTACCTGCTATAAAGTGCCCAATATCCAGGTTAATGGCGTTATATTCAGACTGCGCCATAGCGGTATCCCACAAAGTAGGTGTAGCCTGTGTATGCGCATGATAACCTACACGCATTTTATGTTTTGTTGCGATATCGCCAATGCGCTTAGTTTGCGCATCGTTATGCTCGGGCATTTCGCAGTTGCAATGGTTTGCGCCTAATGCTTTAGCTGCTATAAAAGCGTAGTTTATTTCCTCGTCGGTATTGCCTGTGCCAAAAACTACCGGCTTGTAAGCATATATAGTAACGCCGGCATCTTTAAACATTTTACCTATCTCTTTAAATTTATCAATAGGGGCGTTTGCGCGCCAGTCGGCCAATGCCTTGTTAAAATCAGCGTTTGATTGGCCCGCTACTTTTTTAGGAGCTCCTGCCGATAGTTCGGTAGCGTCGCCACGCAACTCAACACCGCTGATGTTATCCTGTAAGCAATATTGCAGCATATCCTCGGCGGTAACATTCTTCATATGGCCGTACGAGTAGGTAGTAACACCTATCAACACCCCACCAACAACCGAATTTGGTTTATCAGCTTTAAAAAAAGAATGAGCGAATGATGTTTTAGGCAAAATTAATGCCCCTGCTGCGGCAATTGCACTGCTGCCGATAAACCCGCGGCGCGATAGGTTATTTGTTTTCATAATGCTTTATAATGGTTGATGCCAAATTAGTAAAAATTAGCAAGATAAAAAGTATTTAAGCAATCAACTATGGTATGTCAATTACATATGGAGTATTGCTATTATATATTATCGAGCTTAAATAAATACTATATTGCATTAACCTATGTATTTGATTTTAAATTTATGCCAACTGTTAAACAAAGTTTAAAAATAAGGAAGCAAGTTTTGCTTGATTCCTTGTACATAGAATCACTGATCGGACACGCGGCGTCGCTTTTTTTGGGAATATCCAATGCCAAGACATCAAATTGTTTTGGGAATACAAGTAAGGCTTTATCATTCAATCAAAAAATCTTTTTATTAATTGATGTCGGAGCTCTTGATAACAACACAACCGCTAAATTTCTAAAGTTCATGGAAATAAGAAATCAATTTGTGCATAATATCGATGCTATTAGCTTTGAAAATTGTTTGGATAACATTAATGGTGCTGAAAATTATCTAATAAAACAATATCCAAGCAATATAGAAGAGAGCAAAGAACTAAAGTTAGGACGTGTTTATAAAGAGTTAGTATCAGAAATAATCAAGATCATTAAAGATTTACACAAAAAACTAGAAAAAAAAAGTGATAACGATTTCGACTTGCAAGCTAGCGTACTTTTAAATGACTATTATCAAGGTCATATAGAAGTGCTTATCCGATATTATGACCTTTATATTTCTCTGATAAACCGCTTTTCATCATGTTTTGAGTTGGCTGACTTAGAACACGAAATAAGAGATAACATAAAAGATCAATTAAATAAATTAGAAGGTTTGACAATACAGAATTTCATTAAAAGGCTTGATAGTGAATAAGATTTCCACTACAGCATAACAAATCATCATGAAAACTCTTTACAAAATATTTTTTGCTCTATTATTTTTGATCCCCATTTTCGTAAGCGCACAACAAAAAAAGTCGCAACCTAATATCCTCATTATTTTGTCTGACGATCTGGGTTATCATGATGTGTCTTATTATAACACACCGGACATCCGCACACCAAACATCGACCAGCTTTGCAAACAGGGCATCCGCTTTGATAATTTCTACGCCAACTCGCCGGTTTGCTCGCCAAGCCGCGCCTCGTTGCTTACAGGCCGCTACCCCGAGATGGTGGGTGTGCCCGGACTGATAAGGAACCAGCTGGCAGATAACTTTGGCTATATGACACCCGGTATCCAATTATTGCCCGCCTTATTGAAGAAAGCTAATTATAAAACAGCCATTGTGGGCAAGTGGAACTTAGGTTTAGAAAGTCCAAATCTGCCTAACCAAAAAGGCTTTGATTATTTCCACGGCTGGCTGGACGATATGATGGAGGATTACTGGAAACATACCCGTAATGGCATAAACTTTCTGCGCGAAAATGATAAAGTAATTAATCCCGAAGGCCATGCCACCGACCTGTTTACCCAATGGGCGATTGATTATTTAAACACTCAAAAAAATAGCGCCAGCCCGTTCTTCCTCTACCTGGCTTATACCGCACCGCATACGCCTATACAACCCACGCCCGAATTTTTGGCCAAAGTAAAAGCACGCCAACCAAACATAACAGACAAGCGCGCAAACCTGGTAGCGCTGATAGAACAAATGGACGATAGTATTGGCAAAGTGATAAAAACGTTAAAAGCCAACGGAACTTATGACAATACCATCATTATATTTTTAAGTGATAATGGCGGTCAGCTGGAAACCGGCGCGAATAACGGCAGCGTGCGCGATGGGAAAGGCAGCATGTACGAAGGCGGCATTAAGATTCCTGCCTGCATAAGTTGGGCTGGCCATATCACCCCCGGCACACAATCATCAGAGCGTTTATTGCTGATGGATCTTTACCCAACCCTTGCCGAACTTACCGGTGTTACTATCGACCATAAAATTGATGGGGTTAGCTTTGCATCCATATTAAAAAACAGCAACGCTAAGCTTGCACCGCGTCCTGTGTTTTTCATCAGGCGCGAGGGCGGAGGTTATGGCGCAAAAATATCAAACGCTGTTATTAACGGCGATTTGAAACTGCTGCAAAATACGCCAACCCAACCGTTTGAGCTATACGACCTGGCTAAAGATCCACGTGAGCAGCACGACCTTGTAAAAACAGAAAACGATAAACGGGTAGTATTACATCGCCTTTTAATGAAACAGGTACAAAAAGGTGGCAGCGTACCGTGGCAAAAGCCGGAGGAGAAATGATTTTACAATCTCTTCCAGACTTCGGTAAACGACCCGCCCGACTCTAAAGTATAATTAATGGTAATAAACTTTTTGTCAGCGCTAAACTCATAGGTAAGCGGAAATTGTCTTCCTAACGGTCCGCCAATCATTTGTGGCACACGGTAATTAGCAACTTCTGTATAATCGGTCCTTGTATTTACCGAAAATTGGCCGCTATGCGTAATCACTGCCCCGGTTTTGGCAGTCTGTATGTTGGTGAATGTTCCATCAGCATTAAATATTTTTAAATACCCGGGGCCTACTTTATTTAACTGTCCGCCCTGCGCGCCGGCTTGCGAAAGTTCCCAATAACCGATAAAATAGGTTTTATTGGCGTGATCAAATGCAGGTCTGCTTCTTTGTGCGAATGAGGATGTGGTGCAGAGTTGTAAAAACAAAAATGCCGCCGTAAGTTTTAAGGTAAGTTTCATGGTTAGGTTATTGGTTAAATCAAATATAGGAAGTTAGTGACATAAATGCACAGCATAATCTATGAGTGCAAAGGTCTGGCGCAACCAGGCATACGCTAAATATAGGGGCAAAAACTAAATGCCGTAAAAATGTCGTGCATCTTTTTTTTCAGGCTGAATAATCTATCTGTAATATTGTGTAACACAATCAAATCAATGGCACAATCAAAACTGGGAAAACGTATTTCAGAGCTAAGAGCAAGCAAGGGCTTAACGCAACAGGAACTTGCTGATAGCTGCAATCTGAATGTTCGTACCATACAACGTATTGAAGCAGGCGAGGTGGCACCGCGCATGTACACACTGAATCTTTTAGCAAAACCTTTAGAAATGGACTTAAACACACTCAATCAAGACTCGGCAGAAACAAAAAAATTATCAAAAAAGATAAAATTGGCCTTTATAGCAGGAGCTGTTTTTTCAATTAACGGTATACCGATAATATACGACTTGATAACACATGGTTTGAATAGCATCATGCATTTGCTCACAAGTATAATCCATATCCTGAGTTGTATAGCTTTCTTTAGCGGGTTCTATTATATCGGTAGTTTTTATAAAAATTGGATACTGGCGATATCGGCATTAATCATGGCTATTTTATTGCCTGCAATTAATATCCTCGACCTTATTAAACATTATTATTTCAGTATCGGCGAATTTTTACTTTTTATTTTGATGAGCATTAATATGATTATTATTGGCGTTGGCTTGCTTAAGGAATCGTTAGAACGAAAAGGTTGTGAAAATAGCCGCACTTATAAAATTGCAGGCATATCAATTATATTGACCAGCGTTTTCTACCTGACACTAAATACAAAAATTATAAATGCCGGGCTTATCTTATCGCTGCCAGCTAACCTGGTCCTGGTGTATATTTTATATAAAGAGATGCGCCTGTCTCGTGAAAATCGCGGGGTTCAATCCGCGATGGGATAGTGTATTTATCACTATAGAGATTAGCTGCGATCTTAAAAAAAGCAATTAGTCGATCATTATCTAAAATACTGCTCATAAAAAAGCCGCTACAATATTTGCTTAGGAGGCTCCTCCGGAGCCCGGGACTGTTTTCACCTGCTTCTATAAACAGGAAACTCCTCCGGAGTATAGTAAATACCGACACCAGCGGTGTCTCCTGTTTATAGCTGAAATTATACAATTTGAATGGTCCGGAGGAGCCTCCTTGATCAAATCACATTCCGACATGTTGATAGCATTACCCTTTCATTAACTTTTCATCCTAAATTCTTATCTTCGCTGCCCTAAACAGCATTGTTTAAAAGTTTATGAAATTATTAGAAGGAAAAACCGCGTTAATAACCGGGGCGTCAAAAGGAATTGGGCGCAAAATTGCCGAAAAGTTTGCCGAGCACGGCGCTAATGTGGCTTTTACTTATTTATCGTCTGTTGAAAAAGGGCTGGCCCTTGAGCAGGAACTGCAAAGCTTTGGTACCCAGGTAAAAGGCTACCGCAGCGATGCCTCGAAATTTGACGAAGCAGAAAAACTGATCAATGATATAGTTGCCGATTTTGGCACCTTAAACATAGTGGTTAACAACGCAGGTATTACCAAAGATGGTTTGTTGATGCGCATGACCGAAGAACAATGGGACGACGTATTAACCGTTAACCTTAAATCTATATTTAACGTAACCAAAGCGGCGTCAAAAATTATGATGAAAAACCGCGCCGGTGTGTTCATTAACATGAGCTCGGTTGTTGGGGTTGATGGTAACGCGGGGCAATCAAACTACGCGGCTTCAAAAGCAGGTATTATTGGTTTCTCAAAATCAATGGCTAAAGAGTTAGGCTCGCGTAATATCCGTACCAACGTTATTGCACCGGGTTTTATCCGTACAGAAATGACCGAAGTTTTAGACCCTAAAGTGGTTGAAGGCTGGACAGCATCTATCCCCCTTAAACGTGCCGGCGAAACCGAAGATGTAGCCAACGCCTGCGTTTTCCTTGCGTCTGACATGGCGACTTACATCACCGGACAAGTTATCCCGGTTGATGGTGGGATGTTGTAGGTAGAGATTAGAGGTTGGTGTCCCGATAGCTATCGGGAAGAGATTAGTTGCCAAAACATATTTAAAAGAGCATATTTGTTATACAGATATGCTCTTTTTTTATTTAGCAGGATTATCAATCTTAATTGATACATAAATATCATCCTAACATTCACAATATTTTTGCATTTTGCAATACGTAAAACGTACTACGTAACACGTACAACCTTTAAATGCTGCTATTTTCAATCACCTGGGGTACTGTTTCCGGATGGTGGGCGCCTGTTTGCCTGCTGTTGGGTGTGCTGTATGCATGGCTGATGTACAGGCAGCCGGTAAACCTGTCTGATAAATTCAGGTATGTGCTTGCCGCCTTCAGGGCGATAGTAGTGTTTTTAATATCCTTGCTGCTGGTATCGCCATTGGTACGGTCGACAAATTACAAACCCCAAAAGCCATTGGTTTTAATAGCGCAGGATAACTCGGGTTCCATCAATACTTTCCACCCGGCGGGGTTTGACCCGGCTAAGTTTGTTGATGAGCTGGGTAAGCTTAAACAACAATTAGGCGATGGCTACGAGGTGCAGGAATTTAATTTCGGGCATGACCTGAGCAGCGGTCTGTCAAAAACCTTTAACAGCAAGCAAACCAATATCGCGGCTGCGTTACGACAGTTAAATGATCGGTTTGTTAACCAAAACATAGGCGCGCTGGTATTAGCTACCGACGGTTTATACAACCAGGATGCCGACCCGCAATACGAGGCACGCAACTTCAAAACCAACATTTACACCATAGCTTTAGGCGATACTGTTGCTAAACGCGACCTGCTGATCGGCAATGTAAACTATAACAAAACAGCCTTTTTAGGCAACGATTTCGAGATAGAAGTATTAACGCAGGCCTACCAAAGCAAGGGCGAAACTATGCACCTAAGCGTTACCGAAGACGGCCGCCAGGTAAACGGGCAGATCATTCCCGTTACTAACGACGCCTTTAAAAAGATCCTCACCATTAAGCTAAACGCTGATAGAAAGGGCATCCATAAATTCAACATTAGCATTACGCCTGTTAAAAACGAACTGTCAACTCAAAACAACACCGAAACGATTTATGTAGAAGTGCTGGATGCCAAGCAAAAGATCTTGCTGCTATATGATGGCGCTCACCCGGACATCACCGTTATTAAACAAGCCATAGAAGCCAATAAAAACTATGAGCTAAAAACCAGCCAGTTAGCAGATATGGCAGGCTTAAAGCTGAGCGATTATAGCCTGGTTATCCTGCATCAAACCATGCCTGCCGCTAACGGGCAGGTAAACGAGTTAGTTACCCAAGGTAAAACGCCCATATGGTATTTGTTGGGCGGACAGGCTAACTTATCCAGCTTTAACGAGGTGCAAAAGCTAACCCGCATAAGCGCGGGGCGGTTGGAGATGCAGGAAGTTTTTGCGCAGCCTGCGGCCGAGTTTACGTCATTTGTTTTGTCAGATTCCACCCTGCAGAAAATAAGCCGAATGCCGCCTTTAATGGCGCCGTTTGGCAGTTATACCGCGGCGGTTACCAACGGTGTGTTGTTTAAGCAGCATATTGGTTCGGTTGCTACCAGCTACCCTTTATTGTTGTTTGGCGATGATAATGGCCGACGCATAGGTGTGCTTACCGGCGAGGGCCTATGGCGCTGGCAGTTAGCTGAGTTTGAAGCTTACGGCAATCATCATGCTATGGAAGAATTGTTCAGCCAGAGTGTGCAGTACCTTACCGCCAATGCCAACAGGCAACGCTTTAGGGCCTATCCCGCAAAGAATATTTTTGACGAGGGCGAGAATGTATTGATAAACGCCGAGCTATATAACGACGCGCTTGAACTGGTTAACACCCCCGACGTACGCATAGAACTTAAAAATACCGACGGTAAAAACTACAGCTTCCTGGCCACCCGTAACGGCCAAAGCTACCAGCTGGATGCCGGTACTTTACCGGTTGGTGAATATACTTATGCCGCGTCGACCAAATTAGGTAACCGACTGTTTAACGCTAACGGACAGCTAACCGTTAAACCGCTTAACCTGGAGATCCGCCAGAGTGCGGCTAATCATCAGCTGTTAAAAAACATGGCTAAGCAGGGTGGGGGGCAAATGTTATATCCATCACAGATCAGTCAGCTTGCCGACCGGATCCGCAAGAACGAAAACATCAAAACCCTGGTGTACGAGGATAGCCATTATAACGATATGATAGATGTAAAATGGATCTTCGGATTGATAGTAGCATTGTTGAGTATCGAATGGTTCCTGCGGAAGCGTGAAGGAGAGGTTTAAATCACTATACAATAGTTGCCTCGTTTCTGCGTTAATTAAGCTCTTGAACCCGAGCTTAATCATGATCAAAACTTCTAAAATATGTTTTGCAGTTTTATTTTGCGCTGTAACGTCTTACGGCCAGTCAGCTGTTAAAAAACGAATGTTTGCCGACACAGAACCAATTATCCGGAAATACACAGTAGACTGCCAAAAGGCCTGGGATAGCAAAAACGAAAAATTAGCGCTCACCTACTATGACTCAATCAATACATGTATCACTGGTAGCTATATCGGCAATCATAAGTTCAAAACTCTAAATAATAAGGTGATTGATATGGGGAAGATAATAAAGCCCACATTAATTATTGTTTCTGCAAGTTGGTGCGAGCCTTGTCGTGCAGAGATACCTGCTCTAAATAAAATTGTCGAAAAGTATAAAGATAAAATTGACTTTGTAGTATTGTTTTGGAACGATAAAAAAGAAACACAAAAACTGGCTCCGCTTTACAATAAGTCAATTTTTATCGTTCCGTCTGATGTTCAATCTAAAGACGATGTTCATAAAATATCAATCGGCGGTTTTAATCACATAATGGGCTATCCTACAAATTATATGATAAACGCCAGCAGGAAAATTGTTAAGTACGCCACAGGTGCAGCCGTCGCCACCAGTTTTGTAGGGCCCGATGGGAAAATGGTAACCATTACCGAAGATCAGGCATTAGAAAAGAATTACACCCGCCTAAAGGATGACGTTGATTTCCTAATCGCAAATAATAAAGAATAACGCTTTCACGGCGATGATCGCGTTGGCTTTGTTGTGAGATTTCTCGCCTGAACTATTGTAACAACTTTACAATCAATGATCTTGATGGGTTACTATTTACGATGTTTTGGTATAAATACTAAACCATTTAAATCTATCCATCATGAAAAACAAAATGTTAAATCTGCTGCTGGCGGGCGTTGTGCTGCTGGCCGCTTGTAAAGGAAGTAGTAACTACGAAACCGACAGATCATCAGCCGACAGCGTTGCGGTAAGCCAAGCCGATACCACGGCCAATCAACCCAAAATTGTTAAGACCGCCGAAATGGGGTTCAAAGTAAAAGATGTCCGGCAAAGCAGCGAAAAGGTTACCGCTTTAACCGCGCAGTTTAAAGGCACCATTGTTCATCATCAAACCACATCAACGGTAAACAACAGGCACGATGTTAAAATAAGTGATGATTCGGTAATGCGGGTATCGACCATGAATACCAATTGCGAGATCACGGCTAAGATCCCTTCCGAGAAACTGGACGAATACATGAACCAGGTTAGCCATATGGGCATTTACGTCAGCCTAAGGAAGATGGACCTGGAAGATAAAACGCTGGATTATCTTTCATCACAACTTAAAGTAACCGGCCGCCGCGAGTTTTTAAATCAGCAACGCAAAGGCAAAGTTGTTATTAAGAACCCTGCCGATGTATTGCTTTTAAAAGATGACCTTATAGACCAGCAAATAAGTAACCGCCGTATCGACGATGCAGTTAAGTACAGCACCGTAAGCTTGAGTTTTTACCAAAGCAATACTATTCTTAAAGAAATCATTGCTAATGACGATCCGTCGGCATATAACATTCCGTTTCTTAGCAGGATGGGGCTTGCTTTTGGCAATGGCTGGTATATATTTAAAGAGTTTATGCTGGTATTGGCAAACGCCTGGGTGTTTATTGTGGCTGGTATTATAGTGTGGGTTGCCCTGCGAAGCTATAAGCGAAAGATGCAGTTAAAAACAAATATTTAATTGCCGGCGTCAGACTTACGAAGTTTTTAAAACTTCGTAAGTCTGTTCAAAATTTAAAAGCCGAATTTTTTAGATAATTAACTAAACATTTCTATTTTTGTAGCAATAAAAAAGATAAGCACTATGAGCTCAATGCAAGAAGCAAATTCAGAACGCCATTACATATTATTAGTAATTGCTATAGTTATAGGTTTAGTTGGCGTTTATTTACGCTTCGCGGACTTTAGACATGCATCGGCTGTAGCTAATGTTATACTGGCAATTGGTGCCGGTGTAGGCCTTAAAGCTGTGTTTACCATCATTAAGTAACTTACTTTAACTTTAAATATTAACAAAAAGCGTCCTGCATAATTTGCGGGACGCTTTTTTTTGTGACCTGTACCCCGGTTTATTTCGGCCGGTATTTCGAATCGTTCAATATTTTTTGAGCATCCTGGCTGGCCATCAGTTCCTGTAGGGTAACCTCGGGGTGCCTGTCCATATATTCCCTTACAATTTGCCAGCCGGTCCATACACCTAATTTGGGTGCCGATTGGTTATGTTCGCCTACTTGCGGCGTAAACGGCGCCTCGTTAATATAGGTTTGTATTTTCTGATCATCGGTTTCGTACAGCAGGTTTTGGTCTAAAAGGTAAGCCCAAATGGTAGCTTTAAAATCTGTGCACCATTTTATTTGCTGGCTGGTATAGCCAATCTTTATTGAGTCGGCAACGTCTGGTAAAATTTGGTCCATAAAGTAAAGTATCTTACCACTATACACCATTTTTGACAACAATGTTTTATCATTTTCACTTTCAGTGAACATATCTTCGCGGGCGAGGCCTTCAACCACACGCGGGGTAATATTGTCGGGTGTAAATCGCCTTGAAATATAACGCGGGAACACTTCGGTTAAAGCCGGGTAAAACCGCGAATCGGCACCTAAAAACAAGTCGAGCCCAATACCAAAGTAGCCATCGCCAACAGATGTTTGCGCTTTAAATCCCGAGAAGTAAGCATAAACTTTTGGTATTTTCTGTTTTGGATAGTAATATTTTATCCGCCTGAAGGCGTCGGTTAATTCAGCTTCCTGTTTAGTCAAATCGCCGGGGTATACGGCATCAACATCGTGCTTCAGGTCCAAATACGCCTTTCCCTTAAAAACGTTTCGCAGGGTGTTAAAATAGGCTGTATCGTTAATGCTGCCGGCTTCTAAGATCTGTTGGGTATAGTCGCGGTAAAAGTCGCCATACTTTTGCACCATAAATATGGCTTGCTGCTCCATGGGTTTTGTACGCAAACCGTCAAAATCGTGGTCAAAGCGCTCTATTTTAACATCAATTGGTATATTGCTGACATCAATTTTTTTGTTTCGGCTGCAGGCTGTTAACAGCAGGCCGATAATAAAAATTAAATAAATTTGTTTGAACTTGTAGAAGGATGGTATCATTTTTATACTTTCAACAAATTTAATTTATTATTTGCATTTAGGTGCAAGCGGATACTTAGAATATATTTATGAAGATTGCTTTAGCCCAGCTTAACTATCACGTTGGAAACTTTGAGTCGAACACGGCACACATCATCCAAAACATAAAAAAAGCGAAGCAAAATGGCGCCGACCTGGTTGTATTTGCCGAACTATGTGTTTGCGGCTACCCGGCGCGCGATTTCCTGGAGTTTAGCGAGTTTATAAACCAATGCGAATTGGCGGCACAGCAAATTGCTGCCGAGTGTATGGATATTGCCTGCATAATTGGTTTGCCCATCCCTAACCATAAGCCAGAGGGTAAGGACCTCAATAACTCGGCTTATTTTATTGAGAATGGAAAGGTTAAAGCCGTAGTAAACAAAGCGCTGCTGCCTAACTATGATATTTTTGACGAATACCGCTATTTTGAACCATCGACAGAGTTTAATTGCATCGAGTTTAAAGGCAAGCGCATAGCCTTAACCATTTGCGAGGACCTTTGGAACACGATAGAGAACCCGCTGTACATTACCCGCCCGATGGATACGCTGATAAAGCAAAACCCGGACGTGATGATAAACATAGCCGCGTCGCCATTTGCATATAACCATGATGAAGAACGTATTGCTATTTTAAAGGATAACGTAACCCGCTATAATTTGCCGTTGTTTTATGTTAACCACGTTGGCGCGCAAACCGAGCTGGTATTTGATGGCGGATCGTTAGTGTTTGATAAAGCCGGTAACCTAATTGATGAGTTGCCATACTTTGAAGAATGCTTAACCTATTATACTTTGGATGATAACGATGCTATATCTTTTGATCATCCATCGACAATAAAAAAAGAACGCGAAAGCGATATCGCCCAGATTCACCAGGCGTTGTTATTAGGTATTCGCGATTATTTCTATAAATCAGGATTTAGCAGTGCGATATTAGGATTATCCGGTGGTATCGATTCGGCAGTTGTGTGTGCGTTGGCTGCGGAAGCGTTAGGCGCGGACAATGTAATGGCGGTGTTGCTACCATCAAAATTTTCAAGTGACCACTCGCTAAAAGATGCCGAGGACCTGGTGACTAACCTGGGCTGCATGAGCGAGACCATCGCTATAAAAAACATTACCGAGGCAATTGAAACAACCCTGCATCCGCAGTTTAAGGACCTGCCGTTTAACATTGCCGAGGAGAATATCCAATCGCGCACCCGCGCTATATTGCTGATGGCCATGTGTAATAAGTTTGGCTATATCTTATTAAACACCTCTAACAAAAGCGAGGCCGCGGTAGGCTATGGAACATTATATGGCGATATGTGCGGCGGTATTTCTGTTATTGGCGATGTTTATAAAACGCAGGTGTTTGAGCTGGCGCGATATATTAACCGCGATAAAGAGATCATCCCTGAAAATTCCATCGTCAAACCACCATCAGCCGAGCTAAGGCCGGGACAAAAAGACTCCGACTCGTTGCCCGAGTATGATGTATTAGATAAGATCTTAGCTGAATACATTGAACACCGCTGTTCTGCGGCCCAGATCATTAAAATGGGATACGATGAAGCTACCGTTAATCGTGCTATAAGATTGATTAACCTTGCCGAGCATAAGCGCTACCAAACACCACCAATATTAAGGGTATCGCCAAAAGCATTTGGTATGGGCAGAAGGATGCCGATAGTTGGGAAGTATTTGCAGTAAGCGGCCCCCTCTAAATCTCCCCCGGAAGGGGAGACTTTTGAATTTCTTGGTCCTTTACTTTTTTAAAGCCCTCCCTACCGGGGAGGGTTGAGAGGGGCTGTTTTTATTTCCCCAACAACTCCGCCAGCTTATCCTCCAGATCACTTCCGCGAAGGTTTTTGGCGACTATCTTGCCGTTAGGATCCAGTAAAAAGTTAGAAGGTATTGATTGTACAGCGTATAATAACGCGGCTTCGTTGTTGCCATATTTAAGGTCGGATACCTGTGTCCAGGTTAAGCCATCAGTCTTTATAGCATTTACCCAATCGGCTTTAGCGCCCGGCCTGTCTAATGATACGCCAAGTATGGTAAAGTTTTTGTCTTTATACTTATTGTAGGCCCTTACTACATTTGGGTTTTCTTGCCTGCAAGGCCCGCACCATGATGCCCAAAAATCAATCAGCACGTACTTACCCCTGAATGATGATAGTTTAACCGGCGTGCCATTTACATCGGCCTGCGTAAAATCAGGAGCTATGCTGCCAATTGCTGTGGCACCTAATTCGTCAAGCATTTTTTTCAGCACTTTGCCTATCTCCATATCTTTTATGGAAGCATCTAAATTGCCAAATAATATGTTTAATTCTACAGGGTCAATTCCCTGCTTGCTCATCTGCCCTAAAATCATCAAGCTTAAAAAGCTTGCGGGATGGGTTTTTACAAAGGTGGTGAAAGTAGTACGCTGCCTGTCTTGTAATGATTTATACCTGCCTTGCAATTCGCGCTGGTATTCTGCAGATGCTTGTAAAGCCGGCGATGCCGCGTTTTTTTCGTCGTTTAATTTTTTGGCTTCCTCGTTAATTGGCTTAAGCAACAGCCCGAGCGAGTTGTTGTCGTCATTTATTACGGACCCTGTTATGGTGGCGGTTTTAATGGAGTCTTTGGCTGAAGTTACGTTGATATTGCCTTTATCCAGGTAAAAGCCAACCAGGTCGGGCGTGTTACCTAATTTGGCTGAACCTACCCCCATGTGATCTATGGCCAACATGGCAGGGGATGGGTTTGGAAGAAACCCGCTAATTGTAAAGCTGCCGTTTACTACTGCTGTAGAATCAACAAACCTGTTTGCGCCAACCTGGTAAAATAAATAGGCCCACGCCGGCGCGCCAACGTTGCCCACTTTACCATTTATAGTAAAATTAGTTGCCGGCTGTTGTGCAAATACAAGTGTTGGCAATAATGCCGATAGGATAAAAAGTAATTTCTTCATTTATTTTTAAAAGATACAGGAGTTATAACGGATAATAGTTCCTGCAATTGTATCTAACTTAATTTTTGATAAGTGCGCCACCAAAGATCAGGCATTTCGCCGCTTGTGGCGGTTTTATAATCTTCGTACTGGCAGGGTACTAAATGGAAGCGTTCGTTTTTTGAACCGCCGGTTGGGTAGGGTACCTGCATCCACCAGCGGTCTGATTTTTTGCTTTTTACAAATACAAGCTCATGATCGTCATGCTTTAAGCTCGTTTTATAAATAAGATATTGCGATTTTGGCTGTAGTGGGAAATCCTTTTTACGGTTATAAACGCCATCAATAAAGTACCATATCATTTGCGATAGCAGCATGGCGGTTTGCCCGTTACTATCGTACGCCGGGTTAAACTCGTAAAAACCTATGGAGGTTAGCTTGTCGTTAAATCCCGCGTAGCGGCATACCTGGCAGGCTTCTTCACCGTACAAGCCATTTGGTGTTGCATTGGCATTTGCCCCAGCGTCTGATGACCGGATGGCGCTGATATCAAAGCTCACCATATTGGCATTGCGGATGATAGGCTCGGCAACGGCTATATTATTGCTTAAAACCCCAAGGCGGTGCACATCAAAATAAAGCTTCTCCATTACCCGCAGGCTATCCTGGCTGGCAAAAAAAGTTTGGTAACCCAGGTTGCTGTAATTAAACAGGTAATTGGGCTCATGCAGGAATATTTTATTGAGATAAGAGGCTGATGTCGTTTCAATAGTTTCGCTATTATCATCGTCCTCCAGATCAAAGTGCGAGTCGACTACCACCAGGTCGACCTTTTGCTCTAAGGTTTCATAGCCCAGGTATTGCGCGTAGGTAAGGTCCTGCCCGCCGCCAATAATTACGGGGATGATGTCTTTTTTTATCAGCTCGGCAACTGCCGTTTTAAGCGCGAAATAAGTATCAGTTACGGTTTGTCCCTGTTTGATATTTCCCATGTCGACGATCCGGGTAGTATACGCGCCTTCATGCAGCTGGTATAGTTTTTCGCGCACATAATCAGGCGCTAATCCGCAGCCCGGATTGTTTACGGCGTTGCGGTCTTCCTGCACGCCAATTATGGCTATATCTGCAGGTTGGTCCAGGTCCGGGAAGTTGTCGGTATAGCAGGCTATCTTGCTACCCAGGTGGCTGGTATTATAACCGGCCTTTGGAGCAATAGCATTCAGATCAACAGGCGTAAAAAAATCGGATAAGGACATTTTTTGATGTGCAAATATGTGGATGTGCAAATATGCAGATAGCTATGCAGATGTGCAAGTGTGTGGATGTGCAAATATGCGGACGTGCAGATATGCAAATGTGCGGATGATTAAGAAGTGTTAGTTTCACTCGGTTTGAAATAACATCGCTCGACTCTGCATTACAAAGTACGGTAACATGGCCCGGTAAAATGGTGGCGCTTGTTTGTCACCACATTTTAAGTTAAATTTTTTAACCACTGGGCCGGTTGCAGTTAACGCACCAATGAGTGCGCAATAATGTTGCAGATTATGACGGATTTTGGCGGTTACACCGCGCCTAAACGCGCGCGAATAGCGGGTGCAGGCGCATAAAGCGGCGTTTTTAGCGGGTTTTTTGTAAAATGCTGCAAATTTGCATATCCGCGCATCTATCGCCACATTTGCACAAGTACATCCACATGATATTAATAACAGGCGCAACAGGTTTTTTAGGGTCAGAACTGGCTAAGCAATTAGCAGAGAGGGGCGACGCTATCCGTTGCACGAAGCGGGCATCGTCTGTGATCCCCATGCTGCTTATCCCGTATACCCGGATAGAATGGGTGGATGCCGACATGCTGGATATCTTCGCATTAGAGAAGGCTTTGGAGGGTGTTGACCAGGTTTATCATTGCGCCGCCTGGGTATCGTTAAAGCAAGCTGACAAGGCGGCTATGATCCGCACCAATGTAAAAGGTACAGCCAACCTGGTTAACCTATGTCTGGATCGGGATATCAAAATGGTACACGTAAGCTCTATAGCCGCCATAGGCCAGGCAAAGCCGGGGGAGCTAATTACAGAGAACCATCACCTGGAGGTCACAACCGAAAAGGATGGCTATGCCATATCAAAGCTGGAAAGCGAGATGGAAGTATGGCGCGGCATTGCCGAGGGACTGGATGCGGTTATCGTTAACCCGTCATTGATCATAGGGCCCAATGCCGGCACTTTGGGCAGCGGCCAGCTCTTTGAGACTGTACGTAAAGGGCTTAAGTTTTATACCGATGGAACGTCAGGGTTTGTTGATGTAGAGGATGTTGCCAAATGTATGATAGCCTTAATGGAAAGTGATATCACAGAGGAGCGCTACATCATTAGTGCCGAGAACTGGCATTATAAGGATATGACCACCGCAATAGCCAACGGCTTCAACATACCCCCACCCGCCATATTAGCCAAACCCTGGATGATGGAACTGGCCTGGCGTGGTGCAAAGTTAGCTGGCCTTATAACAGGCAAACCGCCCGCTATTGATAAGATCGCGGCGCAGTCGGCCGTGCAATACCGTGATTTTGATAATAGTAAGATTAAGGCAGCTGTTGGTATTGAGTTTAAGCCGATAAGTAAGTCTGTTGCAGAGATTTGTGAGCGATTAGGTAACTAATTTATAAAATTATTATCTTGGTGCTATGAAGCAATATGATCCACGCATTGACGAGTATATCGGTAAAAAGCCGCCCTTTGCACAGCCAATATTAAAACATATCCGCGAAGTGGTGCATGCAGCGTCGCCGCTTATAACCGAGAACATTAAATGGGGCCACCCGTTTTTTGAATATAAAGGTGCGTTGGCCAATATGGCGGCTTTTAAAGCCCATTGCTCTTTTGGTTTCTGGAAGGGTGCGTCGCTAAAAGACCCCGATGGCTTTATTCATAAAGGCGATGAACCATCGGCAGGTAATTTTGGGCGGATTACCAGTGTGAATGATTTGCCGCCAGATAAAGCGCTCATAGACTTTATACTGCAGGCAATATCGCTAAATGAAACGGGTACCAAAGGCAATATGAAAAAGGCAACAGGTACCCTAAAAGCGGCAATACCCGAACCCGATTATTTCATTGCAGCGCTACAAGGAAACCAAAAAGCAAACGCCGCCTACCATGCTTTTAGCCCATCCTGTAAACGCGAATATCTTGAATGGATAACCGAAGCCAAAACCGAACCTACCCGCCAAAAGCGCATGGAAACAGCCCTAGAGTGGATGGAAGAAGGGAAGACAAGGCATTGGAAGTATAAGTAACTGTAAACAAAAAGGGTGTCATACTGAGGCTCTCGAAGTATGCGGGCAAAGGCCTTTACGCTCACCCTTCGACGGGGCTCAGGGTGACACCCTGTTTTATGTCGGATATAGACTTACGAAGTTTTTAAAACTTCGTAAGTCTGAAAAGTCACTACGCTATAAAACTCTCCAAAATCTTAAACCCACCCTCAGTTTCCAACTCAATTTTATCAATTGTTTTTGGCAGTAAAATGCACTCGCCCATTTTAACAGGGTAGCTTTCGCCGTTGTATTTGATGGTGTAAGCGCCGGCAAGGCAAACATGTATTACAAACGAATCCAGATTGCTGTAGTCTTTGCTGGTGCTTTCGGTAGCATCTAATACGCTGGTTGTGAAATACGGGCAGCTAACTAACTGAACCGTTTCGTCCTTTTTAGGTGTGTATTTGGTTTTGTAGTTGCCGTAATATTTATAATCGATAGCTGCTAACGCTTCTTCGGTATGCAGCTCGCGTTTTTGGCCTTTGTCGTCAACGCGGTCAAAGTCGTATATCCGGTAAGTAATGTCTGACGTTTGCTGGATCTCGGCTAATAGTAAGCCCGCGCCAATGGTATGCACGCGTCCCGCAGGTAAAAAGAAAACGTCGCCCTCGTTAGCAGTTTCGCGGTTTAGCACGTCCATTAAATGGCCGCTGTTAAACTTTTCTAAATACTCTTCCTGTGTTAATTCTTTATTAAAGCCCGCAATTAAGGTCGAACCGGGGTCCGACTCAATAATGTACCACATCTCTGTTTTGCCAAACGAGTTATGGCGTTTTTTAGCCAGCTCATCATTAGGGTGTACCTGGATAGAAAGGTCCTCGTTAGCATCAATAAACTTTACCAATAAAGGGAAGATATTGCCAAAGTGTTTGTACACCTTTTCACCTACCAGATCGGCACCATATTGTTCTAAAAGGTTGGCTAATGATTCGCCGTTAAGTGCGCCGCCTTCAACAATTGAAACATCAGATTTTACGCCTGAGATCTCCCAGGTTTCGCCGCAGTTAGGCAGGTTACCAAAATCTTTATGCAGGTAAGTTTTTATTTTTTGACCACCCCAAATTTTGTCTTTGTAAATGGTTTTGAATTTAAGGGGATATAGTGCAGTAGACATGTTGTTGTTTGTTTTATAGCTACAAAGTTAAGAAAATCGACATAAAAAAGCCCACCTGATTCACAGGCGGGCTTTCAAATATAATATCAGCCAGGATTATTTACCTAACTTCTTTTTCAGGTTCTCGTCAATTGCTTCCAAAAACTCTTCGGTATATAAGAAATCTACACCGTGTTGTACTTTTGGTTTTATGGTGATGGCCAAATCCTTGGTCATTTTACCGCTTTCAACAGTTTCGATACAAACTTCTTCTAAAGCCTTACAGAAGTCGATTAATTCCTGGTTGCCATCAAGGATACCGCGGAACTCTAAACCGCGTGTCCACGCGAAGATAGAGGCGATAGGGTTGGTTGATGTTGGCCTGCCTGCCTGGTGCTCACGATAGTGGCGGGTTACTGTTCCGTGAGCAGCTTCTGCTTCCATAACGGTACCATCAGGTGTAACTAAGGTTGATGTCATTAAACCTAATGAACCAAAGCCCTGAGCTACAGTGTCGCTTTGTACATCGCCATCATAGTTTTTACAAGCCCAAACAAAGTTGCCATTCCATTTAAGGGCCGATGCAACCATGTCGTCAATTAAGCGATGCTCATAAGTAATGCCGGCATCAGCAAATTTTTGTTTGTAATCGTTTTGGTAGATCTCTTCAAAAATATCTTTGAAACGGCCATCGTATTTTTTAAGGATGGTGTTTTTGGTTGATAAGTATAAAGGCCAGCCTTTCATCAACGCCTGGTTAAAACAAGCGTGTGCAAAACCGCGGATAGACTCATCGGTATTGTACATTGCCAACGCAACGCCATCACCTTTAAAGTTAAATACCTCGAACGATTGCTCTGGGCTGCCATCCTCTGGCGTAAATTTAATGGTAAGCTTACCTTTACCTTTGGTTAAAAAGTCGGTAGCGCGGTACTGGTCGCCAAAAGCATGACGGCCAATGCAGATAGGTGCTGTCCAGTTTGGTACTAAACGTGGCACATTGTTCATCACAATAGGCTCGCGGAAAACTGTACCATCTAAAATATTACGGATAGTACCATTTGGCGATTTCCACATTTGTTTCAAACCAAACTCTTCTACACGCTGCTCATCAGGTGTAATGGTAGCGCATTTAATACCAACACCGTATTGCTTAATGGCATTGGCTGCATCAATAGTAACCTGGTCGTTAGTCTCGTCGCGGTACTCTAAACCAAGATCATAGTATTTAATGTCCAGGTCCAGGTACGGAACTATCAGTTTATCTTTTATAAATTTCCAGATGATGCGGGTCATTTCGTCACCATCCAGCTCAACTACGGGATTATTTACTTTAATTTTTGACATACCAGGTTATCTTATTTTTTATAGTGGCACCAAAGATATAAAATACTGTTTATCAATAATTGCTTGTAATTGTAAAATAGTGGTTAATTTTAAATAAATTCGAAGCCGATATAGTTTTCAGGATCAACCCTTTTAATTTTAACCAATGAAAAGACCTTTCCTAATTATAATATTGTGTGCGTGCATTATAGCAGGCTGCAAGAAAGATGACGCCCAAAAGGATGCCGAAGTAACTGTATTGGGCAAATGGTATGTAAAATCTATATATAGCTCTGGTGGTATTAGCGCTGGTACCAACACGGCGTTTACCGCAAATGATTATTATTTATTTAATAATGATAAAACGGTTGTTATTTCGCAATCAACACCTACCGCTGTATCCGCAACACTTGCATATAGTTATGTAAAAGATAGCTCCGGCGAAAAAATTACGTTAAGCAATACAGACAGAACAACCGTTTATAACGTTAGCAAATTAACAGCTGATAGCCTTGTAATGGCAACAGCGCCCGGATCAGGCGGTGGTGCAACGGTTATCAGCAATGCAACTTATAGATTTGCCCGCAAATAATTATACATGAAAAGAACCCTGCACATTATTTTTGCTATAGGCGCCGGTATTATAGGCGGCTGCAAGCTTGATAACTCGGGTCTTGATCAGAGTGGGGGTAATAACGCTAAGCCTTTGTTGCCGGGTATGTGGTTTGTAAAAGCACAAATAACATCAGGTGATACTATAAAAAGCTTTACCGCAAAAGATTATTATATTTTTAATATTGATAATACGTTTAAATATTCATCATCCTACCCGGATAAACTAATTAATGGCAGGTATACATCTACCTCTCAAAAAATATCGTTTGGCCCTAATACTGAAGATAATTATACAATTAGTAAATTAACGGCTGATAGTTTAATAATGTATTCTACGATAAGCGGTTCGGCGGCCGGCGCGGTAACCGGTGATAAACTAACTTATAAACTTGCCCGTAAATAACATATGAACCTTTTTATAAAAAAATGTCTTTCACTGTTTGTTCTTTGCTTAGCAATAGGTACGGTTAAGGCACAGGTTGCCAATGATTTTTCGCAGTACGACCTTGGTTTAGGCCTTGATTTTAATAAACCATATACCGATGCTCAAACTATTACCAGCACACGGTCCGGGCATTTTAATTTTAATTATAACGTAAGTCCTTTTGTTAACTACGTTATTGAATACCAGACAGGTACACTACAAGGTGGCGATTCTTTACTTACAACAACAGGCAGGCAATTCAACAATAACTTCGCTGCAGTAATGTTCAGGGCGCAGTTACAAATGGGCGAAATAATAGACTATAGTCAAAGCAATATGGCTAATGCCTTTAAAAACCTTTACGTTTCATCAGGTGTTGGATTTGTTGTAAATCATATGACGGAAATTAACAGGGCATCTATTAAAACCCCGGGGTTTTATACAGATGGCGAAAATAACAGCAACCAGATCGTTATCCCGGTGAGGATTGGCTATGAGTTTAAGTTCTATAACAAGTATAATCAACCCGGGTTTAAAATAGATGCGGGGTACCAATATAACTTTATAATGGGTGATGGACTGGATGGCTTCACGGCAGGGACAGGAAAGGATTCATACTCGCAATTGTCGATCGGGATAAAGTTTGCGATTGGTGGGGTTGCTACGTATAGAAAACAGATCAGATTTTAACAATCATTTTATTTAGTGGGTTAAATCATTTTTTGGCAGGGTTTTTTACTGTATTTTTATACTAAACAATAAACCCATGAACAATAATCCTTTTAACAACGAAAACGACGACAGGGACAAAACCCTTAGGGACGAGCTTGGCGAAACAATTGACAAACAGCAGTTACGGTTTAACGCCGATGATAACAGCTATGAGCTTGATGTAAAAAGTGATGACCCGGATTACGACCACCCCGATCCGTATAATACCTCACAAAAAAACGGCGCCGATATGAACTCTACCTATGATGAGGCAAACCCTTATGATGTGGTTGACGAATATATACCAAATGAATCATTGGAGACAGATGTCGATCAGTTGAGTATGCATATTGACAATGGTGAAAGTGTAAACGTTGACCCAATTGACGAAATGCTGGCCCATACACCTGAGGATGACAGGGATGACCTGGATGAGGAGGGGTACCCCAAAGATGATACACCTAAATAAATTTATAGCTATGCTACTTGGAAAAAATTATCTGGTAAGCTTCGTGAACCGGTACTCCGTTAATCATTACCGTATTGGTGTTAATAGCTATCCATGTCATAGCACGGGTAGTTAAATTTGTAATTCGGGTAGTGCTATTTGCATTATCAAAGAAAACGTTGGTAAGCAATGTTATAAATAAAACATTATCCGTTGTATACAATCTGTAAGATCCGGAAGCAGGGTCAGAAGGGTAAAGAAATATGCCATTAGTATAAGCAAAAGTTTTAGCGCTGTCATTTAGCGATACTGAGCTGAACCTGTTAGGCACACTCACTCCTGAAATAACAACGTTATTACTGTCGTAATACTGTTTTACAGTTGAACTAACAGTCCAGGAATGGGACAAGTAATCGTCATTAACTGTTGTATTAAAAACATTGATCCCCAAAACGGTGCCACCTGCATTGAAATTTGGATTCGGAACCGGCATTGGAGTTTCGTCAAGCTTGCAGGAACTTAATAAAATACACGATGTGGCAAATGCTATTAAAAGCCTGTTATAAAACGTCACGGGGTATTATATTGATATATTTTTAACTCTAAAGATACAATTTTGACATTATCAATCAAAATCCAGATTAAATCGCTTCCTTAATTCGGCTAATTGGGGGTTCTTTGCAGCCATATGTTGATATTTTTCCTGGCTTGTATACGGGCGTTTTACAGCAACTTGCTTATCAATGCGGGCATTAACTTCGATATCAAAGTTTTTAAGCGTGGTGCGCATGTAATTCAGGAAAAATGGTTTCTCATCTCTGAAAAGATCTTCCTGCACTTTGTTGGCAACTATTATCTCAAATACATATGGCTGCAACATGGTAGGTACCTCGGTTATAAAAACAGGTAGCAGGTTCATTTTGCCCTCGGCTTTTATTTTGGATGCGTAGGTATTCCATTCCCTTAAAAAGTCGTCGAATTTGAAATCTTCTTTAGCGTCGCCTTTTAAGTATGGATCTTCTTCCTCTATTATGGTTTCTTTTGTGTTACCAATGTCTTTTAAGGATGGTATTTTTACTACCGTAGCGCCGCTATTGGGTATAAAAGATGGTTTGGGCTTTTCGGCTACCGGCGTTTCTTGCTCACTTTCGGCCGCGTTTTTAACTGGCTCGGTAATTTGTGGCGATGGCGTATAAGGAGCAGGTGTATCAGCCACCATGGCCACGTCATTATTAACAACAGGTGGTTTTGGAGTGCTTAGTGCTGAGGTATCAGGTTTTTTTTTTAGCTGCTCGTTGTCGGGCATTGCAGTTAGCGGCGTGGTAGCCAGGGTAAATACCGAGAGCAAGTGGCACATTTTAAGTAAGGCCAGCTCAACCTGTAAGCGCTGGTTCTTGCTTAACTTATAGTTCAGATCGCACTGGTTGGCGATATTCATTGCTGATAACAGGAACGATATGCTGGCCGCCTGCGATTGCTGTAAATATTTAGTTTTTATACCCTCACTTACTTCCAGCAATTTTAAGGTCGATGCATCCTTGGTCACCAACAGATTGCGGAAGTGTTCTGACAGGCCTGATATAAAATGAGCGCCGTCAAATCCTTTGGTTAAGATCTCATCAAAAAATAACAGCGTTTTGGCTGTATTCTCTGTAAGCAGGCTATCGGTTATATTAAAGTAGTAATCGTAATCAAGAATATTCAGATTATCAATAACCGAGCGATAGGTAACGTTTGCGTCGGAAAAGCTTACTATCTGATCAAACATTGACAAGGCATCCCGCAAACCGCCGTCAGCTTTTTGAGCGATAATATGCAAGCCATCATCCTCATATTTGATATCCTCTTTTTGTGCGATGGATGCCAGGTGGTTAGCCATGTCATCAACACCTATACGGTTAAAATCAAAGATCTGGCAGCGCGACAGGATGGTGGGCAGGATCTTATGTTTTTCGGTAGTGGCTAATATAAATATGGCATAATGGGGTGGTTCTTCCAGCGTTTTCAGGAAAGCGTTAAATGCAGCCTGCGATAGCATGTGCACCTCATCAATAATATAAACCTTGTAACGCGCACCTTGTGGCGGTATGCGTACCTGCTCTATCAGGCTGCGGATATCGTCAACCGAATTGTTTGATGCCGCATCCAGCTCATGTACGTTAAACGAGTTGCCATTTTGGAAAGATTGGCACGTACTGCACGTTCCGCAAGCTTCGCCGTTGGGTTGTAAATTTTCACAATTAATGGTTTTGGCAAGGATACGGGCGCAGGTAGTTTTGCCCACACCACGCGGGCCACAGAACAAAAATGCCTGCGCTAACTGGTTATTCCTGATAGCGTTTTTTAGCGTGTTTGTTATATGTTGCTGACCGACAACGGTTTCGAAAGTAACCGGGCGGTATTTGCGTGCCGAAACAATGAAATTATCCACAGCTACTAAGTTAGCAAGAAATTGCTTTACCTGAAAGTATCAAAATGGATTGTTGATAAATTGGAAACGGTTATGATCTATTGTAACTCTTCCTCGGGCAAATGATCATCATCCGGATTGGGGTTGGTGATATCATATTCGGCCTCTGCATCGGGTTCGTCAATATCATCACTTGCCTGTATAGCATGCTGGTCGTCCAGATCGTCGGCTTTGTCGTCAAAATCTTCATCCTCTTCATCTTCCCAATCGCCCTCTGTAAAATCGTTTTCACCAGGTTGTTGAAAATAGATGGTATCATACATAAACACGGTATGATTTGTTGATTGGCTTTCAAGATATTCAAACTCCATGGCAGTAATGTTTAACTGTTTAAAAGACAATCAAACGTAACCTTATGTTTTGTCCTTAACGTTAAATTTGTGTTTTATTTTTATGAACAAAAGTTGATAGAGATTATTGACCAATCACTACGGGTTCCGATCGCTTAGGTATAGTTAACTTGCCATATATTTCAGGAAATATTTGTTTTATTTGAGCGTCTGTAATATTACCGGCATCTACAAAATACCAGCTAGCGCCGTTGTTTGAGCTTATTGCCAGTAGAGATGAAGTGCTATAAAACTTTGTTCCATTAGATGTCATTGTGACTTTTTGTGGCACAACTGAGTAAAGGGCTGTCTTGGTGTTAAGGATTTTTCCGGGCTCTCCAATTTCACTTCCTGTAATAGCGGCGCCCTGTGCTTTCATTGTTTCAAGTCCTTTGTTCATTAAAGCTATCATTTTATCAGGTCCGCCAACCATCCTAATAACTATGGGATGGGTGTATTTAACAACCGTTTTAAAATCGTTACTAACAACAGCCTTTGCTATTTCCTCTGCATCATGTTTTATTTTCATAGCGTATTGTGCGTTAACGTTAATTGACAGTGTTAAGAACACAAGGATAATCTTAAGATGTTTCATTTTCGGTGATAGTTAATATTTGCTTTCAAAAGTAAATTATTCTGCGATCTGTACAATACTTAATCAAGTTCAAAATAATCTATATAAACGTTTGATATTTAAAGAATTCTTCCTACATTTGCAGCCCCGAATTGTCGGGTCAATTAATTAAAAATCAAAGTATAATAATGCAACAGTACGAAATCGTGATCGTTCTAACCCCGTTGTTATCAGAAGAGACAGCTAAAGAGGCAATAGCCAAATACAGCAAAACTCTTACCGATGGCGGAGCCGAAATTGTCCAGGAGGATAATTGGGGTTTGAGAAAATTAGCGTACCCTATTCAAAAGAAAGTAACAGGGTACTATCACTTAACTGAATTTAGGGCTCCAGGTGATTTAATTAACAAATTGGAAGTCGAGTTAAGACGCGATGAGCGTGTTTTGCGTTTCCTGACAATAGCTTTGGACAAACATGCCGTAGCTTACAATGAGAAAAAACGCAGTGGTGCCTTTAACAAGAAACCTGCAGCTAAAGTGGAGGAAGCAAACTAATGGCAAACGACCAAATTAAATACGTAACCGCCCCTAAAGTAGAGGACAACCGTAAAAAATACTGCCGTTTTAAAAAGAATGGTATTAAGTATATTGATTACAAAGACGCTAACTTTTTATTAAAGTTTATTAATGATCAGGGTAAAGTATTACCTCGCCGTTTAACCGGTACTTCATTAAAGTTTCAGCGTAAAGTGGCCCAAGCCGTTAAACGTGCGCGCCACATTGGTTTATTACCTTATGTTACAGACTCATTAAAATAATCAGGAGGTAAAAGACAATGGAAGTTATTTTAAAACAAGACATAAAAAACCTGGGTGATAAAGACGATGTAGTAACCGTTAAACCAGGATATGGCCGTAATTTTTTATTCCCTAAAGGATACGCCATATTAGCTACTGAATCTGCACGCAAAGTTTTAGCCGAAAACCTAAAACAAGCTGCATTTAAACAAGAAAAAATACGCAAGGATGCTGATGCAATTGCTGCCCGTTTAGAAGGTGTTAAACTTACTATTGGTGCTAAAGCAGGCGAAACCGGAAAAATCTTTGGTGCTATCAACACAATCCAAATTGCTGATGCATTGAAAAAAGAAGGTTTTGAAGTTGACCGTCGACGTATTACTTTTGACCAGGAGCCAAAATTTGTTGGTGATTACACCGCAATTGTAAACCTGCATAAAGAAGTTAAGGTACAAGTACCTTTCGCTGTAGTAGCAGAGTAATTTGATTTCGGAAGTCGGATTTACGATTTCGGAATTATTTAGATATAAAAAAGGTGTTGAGTTCTGCTCAACACCTTTTTTGTTTGCGGCACTTTGCCGTTGGTTAATAGTAGGTTATTTAAAAATATACTTTATGCCTAATCCCGGTGCCAGGTCAAAATAGGGGCCGGTGGCTAATTCTACCCGTGGGTTAAGGTCCAGGCTCACAGCAATGGGCGATTCTGGAATAATATATTCCAGCCCGATAACACCATCGCCACCCAATAATAATTGTGGTTTAGTATAGATCCGGTCGTTACCGTTAAATGTGCGGTAAGTACCTTGCCCAACCGAGCCTATATGCCCACCAAAGCCGTAATAAAACTTTAAGGCAGGTACGCCAAATGCTTCCTGATGGATTTCATATAAACCGGTAACAACCAGCCCGCTGTTGCGGAAACCAAGCAGAGCTTCAATGGCGGTTTTATTGTCCATAAAGTATTTGCCTGATATACCGTTCTCATATCCGCCAAATTTTAAGCCGGCAGCCATTTTGTAATCCTGCGCGTTCGATCGTAAGCCGATAAACAAAAAAGTAACTGCAATAAGTAATTTATAAGTAGTGTTTTTCATGATGCTATAACGCTGTTTTTAAAACTTTATGGTAAAGACGGGTAAAAACTAATAAGGTTTAATAACTGTTTGCCTATTATTCTTTAGTTTAGAGGTGAAAATAAAATACGATTACGATGTGTAGAAAATGGTATTACCTGGGTGCTTTTTTGTTGGTTGCTAATTTTGCAAAAGCACAGGGCATTGGAAACAAATATCAAAACGGCATGGTGGTTTGCGCCTATCCGGATGCTGCAAAAGTTGGTGTTGAGATAATGAAAAAAGGCGGTAACGCGGTTGATGCAGCTGTGGCAGTGCAATTTGCCTTAGCGGTAGTGCATCCGCAGGCAGGTAATTTAGGCGGTGGTGGTTTCATGGTATTCCGGTCGGCTAAAGGTGAGGCAAATACACTTGATTTTAGGGAGAAGGCCCCGGCGCTTGCAACAACCAATATGTATCTTGATGCAGCCGGTAATGTAATACCAGACATGAGTTTAGCTACCCACCAGGCATCGGGTGTTCCCGGGTCGGTTGATGGGATGGTAGAGGCACATAAAAAATATGGTAAACTAAAATGGGCCCAGCTGGTGCAACCGGCTGTAGACCTTGCAGAAAAAGGTTTTAAAATGACGGCCCGCCTGGCAGCTGATATCAACCGCGTACATAATACTTTTATCAAGATGAACCCGGGTAAGAATTACCTGGTAAAGGCCGAGCCATGGAAAGAAGGGGATATTTTAATCCAGGCTGATCTTGCCAGAACATTACAACTAATCCGCGACAATGGCCGCGCGGGTTTTTACGCTGGTAAAACGGCGGAAGCTATTGTGGCCGAAATGAAAACAGGTAACGGCCTTATTTCAAAGACAGATCTGGCTAACTATCATGCCATATGGCGCAAAGCAATAAAAAGTACTTATAAACAATATACCGTTTTCACAATGCCGCCACCATCAAGCGGAGGGATCGCGCTGGTGCAGTTATTGAAATCTGTCGAGCCTTACCCTTTGCATCGGTACGGGTATAATAGCGATTCAACCGTTAGAGTGATGGTTGAAGCAGAGCGACGCGTATATGCAGACAGGTCAAAATACCTGGGCGACCCCGATTTTTACAAAGTACCGGTTGATAGTTTATTAAGGCCGGCTTATATTAAATCGCGTATGAATAGTTTTAGCTGGGATGCAGCGACACCAAGCAGCAGCATACAGCCGGGCAGCTTTGCGGGTTATGAAAGCGACCAAACAACTCATTATTCTATTGTCGACAAAGATGGCAACGCGGTAGCTATTACCACTACCTTAAACGGCACATTTGGGTCGAAAATATTTGTAGGCGGGGCAGGATTTTTATTGAACAACGAAATGGATGATTTTAGCTCGAAACCGGGTGTGCCGAATATGTATGGGTTATTGGGTGATAAAGCCAACGCTATACAACCCAACAAACGCATGTTGTCCTGCATGACGCCGACCATTATTACCAAAGGCGGCAAACTGTTTATGGTAGTAGGTACGCCCGGCGGATCGACCATAATGACATCGGTATATCAAACAATATTAAATGTTATTGAGTTTGATATGAGTATGCAGGATGCTGTTACCGCCAAGCGCTTTCACAGCCAATGGATGCCCGATAAAGTAGATATGGAACGCGATGCTATTGACCCTGCTACTGTTACTAAATTAACGCAGAAAGGTTATAAAATGGTGGCGGGTGGCAGCATAGGCCGGGTAGACGCTATTTTAAAAACCAATGATGGTTACCAGGGAGGTGCCGACCCGCGTGGCGACGATACGGCGATAGGTTGGTAATACAGTTTCATAAAAAATTACGTACAATTGCGCTATACAACTGCTTAGTTTAATTATATGCCGGCCAACATAAAACACCAGGAAACTATAGATTATTTTTTGAAAATAGTTTGGCAAACCGTTGCAAACCGGTACAATGCCCTGGTTACTGATTTTGGCATAACACAATCCATAGGCTACCTGTTGATTAATATTGATGATGAGGAGGGCACAACTGTATCACAGGCTGCTGCCCTATTAGGATTAAAATCGACCAGCCTTTCGCGAATGTTGAACCAGCTGGAGCAAACCGGGCTGATATACCGCGAATCAAACCAGGGCGATAAGCGGTCTGTAAAAATTTACCTTACGCCCTTAGGCAAAGAAAAAAGGCAGCAGGCCCGTGCCGTGGTGAAGCAGTTTAACAATTATCTTAACGCCCATATAAGCGAGGCTGATAAAGTGTATTTAACCGATATGCTTAAAAAGATCAATCAGCTTACCCTAAATTACAAACCCGAAGACCCCGATAAATAGCCTGAATTATGGCAATTGCAAAAAACGCGGCATGTTTTAAATGTTAAAATATGTTAAGCTGCTGTTTTTGACATATAAAAGAATAAATTTGCCTTTTGAAAATGTAAATGAACAGGGCGGCGTTAATCATATTGTTTTTTGGATCTTGTTTAATTATAGCTTGTGGTAAATCAAACAGTAGCGGCAAAGCCGCTTACGAAGCACAAAAAGCTATAGATGATAAGATCATAGCTGATTATGTACAGGCTAATCCTACGCTAAATGCTAAAAAAATTGATACCTCGGGTGTTTATTATATAGTAATACAACCGGGTAGCGGCAATGCTTTGTTTACAAGATCAACGAGGGTTACTGTAGCCGACACCGGGAGGTTGTTAACAACGGGAAAACTATTCAGGCAAACAAACGAATTTCATCCTTCGTTTACGTTGTCAGAAATAATATTAGGATGGCAATTAGGGATCCCCAAAATAAAAAAAGGCGGGATAGTAAGATTGCTAATACCCTCGCGTTATGCATACGGGCCAAACCCGCAGCCAACGGTTGGTACAGAGTTTGGTTTAAAAGATGGTTTGCCTGCAAACGCAATACTTGATTTTAATATCCAGTTGTATGACATTACTAATTAACAAAAATATTAACCCGTTAATGTAACGGGTTTTACGATATAAATTAAATGATTGCTTTTAAAAGCAATAAGGCCCAAAGCAGCTAACTGCCGAGCCTGGAAACAATAAAAACAAATGAAACAAACCACTTTTACTTTTTTATTATTTGCTACAATAGCCTTAGTTTCCTGCCGAAAAGATAATTACGGCCCAACAATTAAGGAGTATGATGAAGATCAGATCAAATCCTATATGAGTGCCAACGGCATAACCGGGATGACACGTGATACAAGTGGTATATACTACAGTATATCTAACCCGGGCACGGGCGCGGCTTTAGACTATTCTGATGAAATTTCGGGTGTTTATAGTGTACGCAGTGTTGATGGTAAATTTATTTTTGCCGATACGCTACACAACCATTTCCAATCATTTGTAGGCCATATAAAAAACATAGTCACCCTGCCAAATAGCCCGGCAGGCAGCCCTTCAGGTATAGGAGTTTCCGGGGTACAGCTGGCAATTCACAATATATTAAAATACCGTGGAGCAGCTGCACGTATTATTGTACCATCGCGCCTTGCTTATGGGGTTAGCGGTGCCGGTTCAGGTAGCAGTGAACTTACATCTGGCAGGGTAGCAGGTAACCAAAGTTTGGATCTATATATTCACGTTATTGATAATCAGGCCGCTTATGATGTTGCAAGTATTAAAAGATATTTGGCCAACAATAATTTAACCTCGGTTATGCAGTATGATCCTGCCGGTTTTTGGTATCAAATAGATGTACCAGGCACAGGTACGGTCCCAATAACCGAAAACAGTACAATAAGTATGACTTACACCGCATCAATATTTAACGGAACAGTGGTGGATAGCTATAATGAAACAATTCAAACACCCTTTGATATTCCTGACCTGATTCAAGGTGTACAGACAGCGTTGAAAAAATACGCCACTGCAGGTACCCTGATCAGAATTATTATGCCTTCATCGTTAGCTTATGGCAAATCAGGTTCCGGCGCTGTGCCGGCAAACAGCTGTTTTAGGTTTGATGTACAGGTAACCAGTGTATCGCCATAAATTATTTGCTTAAAGCAGCTTTAAAAGCTTTTAAACAGCGGTCGCGCGCAAAGGCGTGATCAACAATGGGTTTAGGATATTTGCTGAAATCTGCATATTCCGGAACCCATTTTTTTATGTATTGCAATTCCGGATCAAAACGTTTAGTTTGCGCGTCAGGGCTAAAAATACGGAAGTATGGCGCGGCATCTGTGCCCGATCCGGCTGCCCACTGCCAGCCGCCAACGTTGCTGGCCATTTCATAGTCCAATAATTTTTCGGCAAAATAACGTTCACCCAAGCGCCAATCTATTAAAAGGTCCTTCGCTAAAAAACTTGCGGTTAACATACGGATGCGGTTATGCATAAAGCCGGTTTCGTTCAACTCGCGCATCCCCGCGTCAACCAGCGGGTAGCCTGTTTGGCCTTTGCACCAGGCTTCAAAATGCCCTTCGTTGTTTATCCATTGGATACGATCATACTCCGGGCGAAATGCATGGTTTTGTGTATGCGGAAAATGGTAAAGGATCATCATATAAAACTCGCGCCATATCAGTTCATTCAGCCAGGTTTTTTCTTTGGCGTCGTTAGCATCATTTGCCAGTTGGCGGATACTTACTGTGCCAAATCGTAAATGTATACCTATACGCGATGTGCCTTTTACTGCCGGGTAATCGCGTTTTTCTGCATAATCATCGATAATAGTTTTATAATGTTTGGCGGGGATGGATTGTTCACTTCGCTCAAACCCTATTTCTTTTAATGTGGGGATGGGTAAATGTTCTATCTTAAATAATTGTGTTAAATACTTTTTGGTAGGATAAGGGCTTAAGTAGAAATCATTAAGCTTCTGTTTCCATTTGCGGCTGTAAGGTGTAAATACAGTATAGGGTTTGCCGTCATCCTTGATTACCTCGTCACGCTCAAAAATTACCTGGTCCTTATAGGTTTTTAGGTCGATGCCTTGTTTGTGAAGGAGTTTTGCAATAGCTTCATCGCGCGTTTTGGCATACGGCTCATAATCATGATTGGTGTAAACCGCAGCAACATCATTGTCTTTTAAAACGTTGTGCCAGGCGTCCTCTATCTTGTCGTACAAAACCAGTAAACTGCTGCCGTGTTCTTCTAATTCCCTTTGCAGATCAGTTATCGTATCATAAATAAACGTTACGCGGGTATCCTGCTTGTTGTCCAGCTCGTCTAAAATTGCAGGATCAAAAATAAACAGGCATAGCACAGGGTTACCGCTTTTAAGTGCATGGTACAGCCCTGCGTTATCATCCAGCCGCAAATCACGACGAAACCAGTAGAGGGTTGTTTTTGTATTCAATAACAGGAGTTATTTATAAAGATCTTTTAACGCCCACGTCAAAGTAGGATATTTAAACTTAAACCCGGCATCTTCAATTTTTTGTGCCGACGCTTTCTGACTTGCCAGTACCATCGAACTCATCTCGCCTAAAGCCAGTTGTAAGGCAAAACCAGGCACCTTAGGCAGCCATAAAGGCCGATGCAGTTGTTTGGCGACTGCCTGGGTTAGTTGTTTATTAGTAGCCGGATTAGGGGCCACCATATTATAGTCGCCGCTTAAAGTTTCATTTTCTATCCCATACAGGTACATGTCAATAACATCCTCCTCATGGATCCACGACATCCATTGCTTTCCACCACCCAATGGCGTACCAAAGCCAAATTTTACAGGTTTAGCCAGGGCTGCCAACGCCCCGCCGTGTGCATCCAAAACAACCCCGGTACGAAACTTCACTATCCGCAACCCTAACGACTCGCCGGTATCAGCGGCATGCTCCCATTGCAGGCAAACGTTGGCCAGGAAATCGGTGCCGGGCGCGCTGTCTTCGGTAAGCAGTTCGTCGGCCCTGTCGCCATAATACCCAACTGCTGATGCCGAGATGACCGTGTTAACAGTATGCGATTTTTTATCCCGCATCAGCTTATAAATAAGCTCGATTGATTTGGTACGGCTGCGTATGATCTCTTTTTTTCGATTGTTGGTCCACCGGCTATCAACTAAATTTGCGCCAGCCAGGTGTATTATAACATCCACGCCATCAACCGCGTGCTCATCAATCTCGCCTTTGTTTACATCCCATAAATAGGTATGTACGCGAGCGTCAACGTCGGTAGGTTTACGGCTTAGGTGACTAACCGAATAGCCCCTATCCAATAAAAGTTTGGTAAGCTTAATGCCAAGTAAACCCGTGCCGCCGGTTATTAAAATATGTTTACTCATTTTTTAACAGGTAGTATTTCAAAGTTTACAATTTGTTGTGCCATCCCCTTAAATATAAACAAATGAAACGGAAACATTAAATACTATAACACTTTGTACTGTTAACAAGAAAACAGGGCAGGTGTTTTTATTTGCCTGATTGATTTAAAACGTGTAGCTATTAGCGGCGTGTCATGGATAGTGTCCAAAACCCTCATCCTCAATCGTTATTCAAACAATTGTCCAAAAATACTGTATTTAATATAGTTGTTTAATCGATTGATTAATTTTTTATGATTGATAATCAGCTGTTTATGAATTTAACATAAAAATAATATTGCATTAATCAATCGTTTGATTAATTTTGTGCTGTTAATAAGATTATGGACAAAGATAAAATAGACAAAAAGGACCACATACTGGACGTAGCCGAGCGCGTATTTTCAGAAAAAGGTTTTGACGGCGCATCAACCCGGTTAATATCGGGTGAGGCCGGAGTTAATATGGCCATGCTGAACTATTATTTCGGATCGAAAGAGGGTTTGTTTCTGGCAATTTTCCAACGGAAGATATCATCGTTTCAAAACATCTTACAGAACCTGGGTAACGACGAAACTATAGGTGCATGGGAAAAAATGGAAAAATACATTGAATTGTACGGTGAGAAGATTGTTAACAACAACTGTTTCCAACGACTACTGTACCAGGAAATGGGCATGAACCGCAGCAATGACCTGTCTGACAAGCTGCGCGACATGCTACTTAAAAACGTAACCGAGCTTGATAAGATATTGAACGAAGGCATAGCCCGCGGCGAATTTAAAAAGGATATCGATATCCCTATGGTGATAGCTACGCTTTATGGCACAAAAAATTATATCCTTAACACGCCTTTGATAGCATCGGCATTATTACGCTATGATATACAGGACGAAAAAATGATAGAAGCAAGATTGAAGCCACAGATAAAAAGCTTCATGAAAAACTTAATGAAAGCATACCTACTCAACAACTAATTACCCATGAATATACAATTGAATACATCTCACAAATTACACCTTTGCAAGTTGCCCGTAATAGCTGTTGTGCTGGCGTGGTTACTTATGTCGCTGGTTGCCAACAAAGCCTCGGCGCAGGACAAGAACCTTAAATTAGAAGAAGCCGTACAATTAGGCCTTGCAAACAGCAAGGTTTTAAAACTTTCGCAATCAAAAATTGATCAGGCGATATCGCAGTATAATCAAACTAAAGATAAGGCGCTGCCAACAGGTAATGTAAGCTTTGCTTATAACCGCGCAGAAATACCTTACAATACTTTGGCTTTTGGTAGCAGCGATATCCACTTACCTAAAAACGCGAACGCTTTTTTAGGCATTGCATCATTAAGCGAAACTATTTTTGCCGGAGGCAGATATAAATACGCGCAGCAATCAACCCAACTGTTAACCAGTATTGCCCGTTTAGATGCGGTTAAGGATAAAGACCAAATTACCTACGAAATTATAAGTGAGTACTATAACTTATACAAAGTACTGCAAAGCAAGAAAGTAGTTGCACAAAACCTGGAAACTATAGATGCGCAGATCCACCAATCGCAACGCTTTTTTGAGCAGGGATTGGTTACCAAAAATGATGTGTTGCGTTTCCAGCTGCAACGCTCAAACGTGGAGCTAACAGGTATCGACCTGGAAAGCAACCGCAAGATCATCAACTATAACCTGGATATCCTTTTGGGCCTGCCTGAAACTACCCAGTTAACTATTGATGAGATCCCGATGGCTAAAAGGAGTATCGGCACATTGACGGATTACCTTGATTCGGCCATGACCAACCGCCAGGAACTGCGCCAGCTTGACCTGCGTAATAAGTATGCCGAAACAAATATTAAAACCATTAATGCCGAAACTAAGCCTACTATATCGGCGTCGGCAGGTGGTTATTATGTTGACGTGAGCGGCAATCCGCTACCGCGAAGCGGCAATTTTATTACGCCTGTGACTTTAGGGGTAACTGCTGCATGGAACTTCGGCGCATTGTGGACCAGCAAAAACAAACTGGCCGAGGCACGCATCCAACGCGATGAGGTGAGCATTAACAAAAGCATCACTACAGATAATGTAAAGAACGAGGTTAACCAAAACTATCAGCAATATCTAACCGCTTTAAATAAGGTACAGCTGTTACAAACATCAATTGAGCAGGCAGGCGAAAACAACAATATCCTGACATCAAAATACAAAAGCAACATAGCATCGGCAACAGATAAAGCAGATGCAGAAACATTACTATACCAGGCCCAGATAAATTTAGAATTGGCTAAAGCCGATGCGGGACTGGCTTACTACACATTATTAAAATCAACCGGAAAACTTAACAAATAATACACGACACAAAATGGCAAAGCAAGAAACAGAAACACCAGCAAAAAAACCAAACAGAGTACTTCCTATTGTATTAGGGATCCTACTTTTAGGCGGTGCAATTTTTGGTGTAAAAGAATATATATACTACGGCAAACACGTTGATACGGATGACGCACAGGTTGATAGCGATATAAGCCCGGTTGTAGCACGCGTTGGCGGCTATGTTGACAGTATTTACTTTGAAGAAAACATGCACGTTACAAAAGACCAGGTACTGGTAAAGATCGACCCGCGCGATTACCAGGTTAAATTAGAGCAGGCACAGGCCGCCCAAGTTGGTGCAAGTGCAGGCGTTAATGTTGGCCAATCGCAAATTTTCACTACGGCTTCAAACTCGGCAGTGGCTAAAGCGGGTGTAGTATCAGCACAGGCACGTTTAGATAAGGTTAAAAAAGATTACGACCGTTATGCTAACCTGGTTAAAGATGGCTCAATTACCCAACAACAATTTGACCAGGCAAAATCAGACCTTGAAGTTGCACAGGCAAGCCTTGATGCTGCAAGAGACCAGTATAAAGCAGCCATACAACAAATTGGTACCACCCGCGACCAGTTAAAAGTTACCAATACAGGCGTTAGCCAGAAACAAGTTGACGTTGATTATGCCAAACTGCAGTTAAGCTATACTAATGTTAAAGCGCCTGCAAGTGGCATCGCATCAAAAAAGAATGTGCAGTTGGGCCAGTTGGTACAGGCCGGGCAAACACTGTTCTCTATTGTTAATGATAACAGCTTGTTCATCACCGCTAATTTTAAAGAAACGCAGTTAGAGAAGATAAAGAACGGTTTAAAGGTTGACATTGAAACCGACGCTTATCCTGAGCTTAAAATAGAAGGTACGGTTTATAACTTTTCGCCTGCAACGGGCGCTAAATTCTCATTATTACCTCCGGACAACGCCACCGGTAACTATGTAAAAGTGGTACAACGTATCCCTGTTAAAATTAAAATAAACGCATCAAAAGATGTTTTGGATAAACTGCGCCCGGGTATGAGCGTGAACGTATCTGTTAATACTAAAGACTAATTATAATGGCTGAAACTGGCTTTAAAAAATGGATCATTACCATCACGGTTATCGTGGCTTCGCTTTTGGAGTTGATAGATACCACGATAGTAAACGTATCCTTACCGGTTATACAAGGTAACCTGGGCGCCACGTTAGAGGACGTTGCCTGGGTGGTTACCGGCTATGCCGTTGCAAACGTAATTATATTGCCAATGTCGGGCTGGTTAGGCAGCCGCTTTGGCCGTAAACAATATTTTATCACATCTATCATCGTTTTTACCATCGCTTCGTTTTTATGCGGTAATGCAACCGGCATGGACGAACTGGTTATCTTCCGGATATTGCAGGGCTTAGCCGGTGGCGGTTTGATATCAACATCGCAGGCTATATTGGTTGAAACATGGCCACGCGAGCAAATAGGCACCGCGACAGCACTATTTGGTTTGGGCGCAGTAGTAGGCCCTACTGTGGGCCCTACCATTGGTGGCTATATTACTGACCACGCTAACTGGCGCTGGATCTTTTATGTAAACATCCCCGTTGGTGCACTGGCTGCATTTTGCGCCTACACCTTCATCAACGAAACACCCAAGGAGGCAAAGGGTAAACCTATTGACTGGTGGGGCATTGGGTTGCTTGCTGTTGCAGTAGGTAGCTTACAAACGATATTAGAGAAAGGCGAATCGGAAGACTGGTTTGCTACCACTTATATCCTGGTTTTAACCATAACCGCTGTATTAGGGGTTATCCTATTTATCTGGCGCGAATTAAGTATAGAACACCCTATAGTAAACTTCGGCATATTGCGGCACCGCAGCTTTGCGGTGGGTATGTTTACCTCGTTTATATTAGGATTTGGGTTGTATGGGTCGGTGTTTGTTTTCCCGGTATTTTGCCAGAACCTTTTGGGGTTCTCGGCACAGCAAACCGGCGAGCTCTTATTTCCAGGCGGCCTTTGTACCATTGTGATGATGCCTTTTATTGGCAAGATGCTTAACAAAGGTATCCCGGCGCAATTTATGGCTACCGCAGGTATGTTTTTGTTCTTCGTGTTTACGTTTATGTTAAGCAAGTCTACATTAGGCACGGGGCAAAAAGATGTATTGATACCTTTATTAATAAGAGGTGTAGGCATGGCGCTGTTATTTGTACCGTTAACCACACTTGCCATTGCCGACCTGAAAGGTGCCGAGCTTGGACAAGGTACCGGCTTAAACAACATGATGCGCCAACTGGGCGGGTCGTTTGGTATAGCCGTGTTAACTACTATCATCCATATACGCACAGGGTTTCACCGCAGCAACTTGTTAAGCAATATTAACCCGTATAACAATGTCTTTAACGATAGGCTGCACATGATACAACAAGGCTTTATAGCCAAAGGCAAGTCGGTAACCGATGCCTTGCACATGGCATATGGGGCAATTGAAGGCGCGGTAACCAAGCAATCGTTATTGCTCACTTATGATGATGCTTATTACATTTCGGGATTGGTGATGTTGTTTTCGATACCATTGCTGTACCTGCAACCATTTAAAAAGAATGCCAAGGTACCCACAGATGTACACTAAAAACGATCTATACTAAAAAAGAAAAGCCGTTCCCCTATGAAAAGAACGGCTTTTTTTTGCAAAAAATTAACAATTAAATTTTGGTGTAGTGTCTCCGGTTGCCGCTTTCCTCACACAAAAAGTATCGCCGCGAGACTTGTTTAAATCTTAGCTATAAATTTAGGGGTTTTTAATTAACAAATCCTATTTTTATTTGCCTTAAATGAAAAAATATTCATTTTGCTTAAAAAAAACCGCAGGATTATTTCCTGTGTAAACTCATATATTTGGGCAATGGCAATAATACACGCACTGCAAACCTGGTGGCAACAACAATCTTTACTTGAAGTAATTGGGGTTATAACCGGCTTACTGTGTGTATACCTGGCCGCCAAAAACATTATCTGGAACTGGCCCTTCGCTATCATCAGCGTCGTAATTTACATTTTCATTTTTTTTGAAGCGCATTTGTTTGCCGATATGGGCCTGCAGGTGTATTTCCTTATAATGAACGTTTACGGCTGGTATTACTGGAGCAAAAAGCCCGCTACCGAAGCAAAAACTCCGGTAACGCGCATTAAAAAGAAAGAGATCATACTATCGATTATAGCCGTAGTAGTGTTCACTTTTATATTGGGGTCGGTGTTAAAATATACGACTGCGTCTTTCCCTTATCTAGATAGTTTTTGCACCGCGTGCAGCCTGGTGGCACAAATATTTTTGGCAAGAAAAGTATTAGAAAACTGGCTGATATGGATCTTTGTGGATGTTGTTTATGTAGGCGTTTATATATTTAAGGACCTGCATTTAACAGCTGTAATGTATGCTATATATGTAGCTATCGCTTTGATGGGTTATGTTGATTGGAAAAGAGACTGGAGAACGCAGGAGGCTGCAGTATGAAATCCGAAATAAAAAAAATCGCCATCGTAGGCCCTGAATCAACGGGTAAATCAACAATGTCTGAATACCTGGCTGATTATTACCATACTGTTTGGGTGCCCGAGTATGCCCGCGGTTATTGCGAAAAACTAACCGATACACCCACCTGGCAGGATGAGATCAACATGTTTCACGGACAGGTTGCTTTAGAGAAGGAGTTACTACCGCAAGCTAATAAAATACTGATCTGTGATACTACGTTCCTTACTGTTAAGATCTGGAGCGACCAAATATTTGGCAAAACCCCGCAGGAAGTTTTGGACGAACTGCCCAAAAGCCATTACGACCTTTACCTGTTGCTAAACATTGACCTGCCCTGGCAGGAAGACCCCCTGCGCGATTTCCCCCACATGCGCGAGCATTTTATGAATGTTTGGTACAAAGAGTTAAATGATTTGAACGCCAATTATGTATTGATCAGCGGTACAGGGCAGAATAGGTATGATAGTGCCGTTGCCGCGGTGGATGACTTCCTGAACGAAGCCCCGCGTTAGTGATCGAAGCGGATACCGGCCTTGCGCCTAAGGCCTCGTGGCGTATAAGCGTAGAGCACGGGCCGAAGGCAACGCCCATGTTCAAATAATTTATATTTTACTCATCCTTCTATACATCTCTCCCGCATTTTCCCCTTCTCAAATTATACGCAATAACATTTTGCCTAACACCCACCTGCTTACTCACACAATTCTTCTATTCTTAAAGTATACCCAACAAACATTTCCATCTAAACGCCTATCTTCCAGTATAAATACCATAAATTCATATTATTTTCATAATAATTTCATTTTGGTGCAACGTTTAAAAATTGTCGTTGTCATATAACCCGAAAGCTGTAAAGAAAACTTGGAGACCACCTTATTCATAGACAAGCATTACAACTTAGTAGTTGAGTGTAAGCAAGGCAGTAAAAAGGCCTGTTATGAGTTATACAAATTGTATTCTAAAGCGATGTTGAACGTCGCCTTTAGGATAGTGGGGAACGTGGGCGAAGCCGAGGACATTTTGCAGGAAGCTTTTTTAGACGCGTTTAAACGCATCCACGATTTCAGGCAGGAAACCACCTTTGGTTTATGGCTGAAGCAGATAGTGGTAAGCCGGTCGATAAACCTGTTGCGCAAACGCAAGGTTGAGCTGGTTGAGTTAAGCGAGGATGTAGATAATATAATTGACGAGGAGGGTGATGATGACGAAGAAGTGCAGCACAAAGTAAGCCTGGTAAAAAAGGCGATGGAGGAACTACCCGATGGCTATAAACAGGTAATATCATTATACCTGATAGAGGGTTACGACCATGAAGAGATAGGACAAATTTTAGGAATAACAGAAAACACATCAAGAACACAATTTTTAAGAGCTAAAAGAAAGCTGGGCGAGATTTTATCAAGAAAAGGAATAGTACAATGAGCAAGCGATTAGAGGATTTTATAACTAACAACAAAGAACATTTTGACGAACTGGAGCCACGACCCGACCTGTGGAGCAGGATAGAAGCGGATCTGCCGCAACATTTCAGGGACGAAAAACGCGAGAGTAAGACGTTTTCGTTAGGGTTTGTTTTACGGGTTGCCGCGTTGGTTACTTTGGTGATGGGTACCTGCTTTATTATGTACCTGGCTAAACAAAAGCCTGCTACAATTAACCTGGCAGCCATTAACCCCGAGTATGCTAAACAACAGGTGCAATACACATCGTTAATTGCCAGCCAGCGTACTGAGCTAAAAAGCATTGCCAAAACCGACCCGCAACTATACAAAGAGTTTACGGCCGAAATAGCAAAAATGGATTCGACCTATAAAAAATTAAATAAAGATTTGGCTACCAGCCCTAACCAGGAAGCTGTACTGCGCGCAATGATCCGGAACTTGCAGGTGCAAACAGAGGTGCTTAATCAGCAACTTAATGTAATTGAACAATTTAATGAATTTAAAAATCAAAAAAATGAAAGTAAAAATATATAATATCGCCTTAGTGGCTGTTATGAGCCTGTCGGCTTTTAACATAGCAACTGCACAAGAGGCACCAGCTGTGGCACCGGTAGCGCCAGTAGCACCGATACAACCAGTGCCACCTGTTTCACGCGTGTATGTTACATCGCCGCAGGCATATGTACCTTACACGGCTTTTGGCTACGGCGAATCGCAAGACACAGCCTATCGTACAAAACTGCGTAAGCTACAAGAACAAAAGCGTGCCTTGGATAGAGAGATAAATGAGTTAGGCCGCCAGGAAAGAACACGAGCCTCAGTTGCTAACCAGGAAAGAATGGCCACGTTGCGCAAGACTATGAGTGTAAGGCTTGATTCATCCATGAGGCGCACATTTACCAGGACATTTGCTAACAATATTCGTTTAAACTTTGATAATGTAGATGGTAATCTTGCAAAGCAAGTGGCAAGCGGCGAGATCAAAGAGAAAGCAAAAACATTTACAAAAAGCTACAATGTTGATGCTAACGACGCGCTGAAAATTGATAACAGCTATGGTAAAGTAACTATAAATACCTGGGCAAAAAACGAGGTTAAAGTTGATGTTGATATTAAAGCCTACGCCCTTGATGACACCGAGGCTCAAAAATTGCTTGATCAAACTAATATTAACAGCGGTAAAGATGGTAACACCGTTAGCTTTACCACCGCTATTGATCGCGAAAAAAACTCGTGGTGGGGAACAAGTTCTGAGAATGGTAAAATAACCAAAATGCGTAAAGTAATTATCAACTATGTGGTTTATATGCCGGCTAAAAGCCCGTTAACTATTAATAATAAGTATGGCGGTATTACGCTGCCTGATCTGAGTGGTAAATTAAACATCAAAAACTCATTCGGTGGCCTTGTTGCCAAAGTTTTATCCAACAGCGATAATGTTATTGATGTAAGATATGGCAGCGCTAACATTGAAAGCCTTTCTAACAGCGACCTGAAAGTTGCTTATGGCAGCGTTCAGTTAGACCAGGCCGATAACCTTAACGCAAACTTTAGCTACAGCCCTGTAAAAATTGGTAAGCTAAGCTCGTCAGGTACGTTTGTGGTACATTTTGGCGGTGGCTTAGAGATAGGCGATGTGGGTAAAAACCTGAAAGCATTATCAATCAATTCATCATATGCCCCAATTAAATTGGGATCGCTAAACGATGCGAATGCTGATTTTGATGTAACGGTACATTATGGCGATTTCTTGTACGACAGCGCTACCAACGTAACCAGTAAAACTCCTGATAACCAACGCGGCTTTACGTCAACAAAAAATTACAAGGGCCACGTAGGCAAAGGCAATTCTGATAAAGTGATAACTATAAAATCAACTTACAGTAATGTGAAGTTTGACTAAGTTTAAAGATTGAAGAATAGAGATTAAAGATTAGGAAGGCCGTTGCAAGAAGCAGCGGCCTTTTTTACGCTATTAAAACACCCTGCACAATAACCCCTTCAAATATTCACCTTCGGGGAACGACGAGCGCACCGGGTGATCTTCCGGTTGGCAAAATTGATAAATGAACTGTACTTGTTTGCCTGCGTCTAAAGCTGCCCAGGCCAGCACTTGTTTAAATGTCTCCATATTCATGGCGCCAGAGCACGAATAAGTGGCCAGGAGCCCTCCTTTGTTCAATAACAACATTGCCAACCTGTTCAGGTCCTTGTAGGCTCTTGAGGCCCTATCTAAAGCTGAGCGCGACGGTGCATATTTAGGCGGATCAAGCACAATGATATCAAACAAGGCGCCTTCATCTTTAAAAACCCGCAGCTGTTTGTTTACGTCAGATTGTATGGCGGTATGTTTTTTAGCATCCAGCTTGTTTAATTTGATGTTTTCTTTTAACGTTTCTATTGCCAGTGCCGAGCTGTCTACACTGGTAACAGCGGACGCGCCGTTATGCAAAGCATTCAGCGTAAAACCACCTGTATAGCTAAAACAATCCAGCATGGTTTTGCCGTTGGCGTGTGCAGCTACAATTTTTCGGTTGTCGCGCTGGTCGCAGTAAAAGCCTGATTTCTGGCCTTCGGCGATGTTGATATTATAAATGATATTGTTCTCTTTTACTTCTACCGATTCGGGCGGATTATCACCAAACAAAACCACATTCTCGGTTTCCAATCCCTCGTGCTGGCGCGATGCGGCATCGCTTTTATCAAAAACGCTTTTGGGATTTAATAAGCGCTTCAGCTCATTAATAATAACCGGCATCATTTTTTCAATACCCGATGTAAGTACCTGCACCGCTAAATGATCGGCATATTTATCAACTATTAATCCGGGTAAGTAGTCCGATTCGCTGAATATTAAACGACAGGTGTTAGTGTCGCCGCTACTCAATAACTCACTTCTTGCTGCCACTGCAACTGCTACTTTATCGCGGAACCATTGCTCGTCAACAGTAACTTCCTCATCCCACTCCAATAACCTTACCGCCACACGGCTCTGATCGTTATAAAAGCCATAAGCCATAAAATCGCCTTTGGCATTCATCAGCCGTACAATGTCGCCGTTTGCGGGCTTGCCTTTCACATTTGCTATCGCTCCGGAAAACACCCAGGGATGGCGATGCAGCACAGCTTTCTCTTTACCCTTATTTAATACAATATCGATCATGGGCGCAAAGGTAAGAATTTACCCTTCCTAAATCCTCCCGGAGGGGGAGGTCTTTAAAAAACTTGTATAGAAAGCCCTCCCCTTTGGGGAGGGTTGGGAGAGGTGCACAAAAAAACCCGGCTTTTGGCCGGGCTTCTTCATTATATATTATTAATCATTATTACTGGGCTACCATAAAGCTGTTATTAAAGTTACCACCGTCAGGGTAGTATCCGCTTATGGTAACAGTACCATTTTTAAGGTTAGTTATTGCCTTGTCAATATCGCCAATGCTGTTTACAGATTGTTGATTTACCTTGGTAACAACTGATCCTACCGGAACTTCAAAATTCTCAAACATACCGCCGCTGCGCACCTGGGTAACTAATACGCCGCTGTTTACATGAAACTTAGCTTTTTGCTGCGGTGTAAGCGGCACAAAGCTGGCACCTAATCTATTGTACAATTCGGTTGCCGATTTTGTTACCGTTGCGGTACGTGCTGCCACCGGCGCATCTGCTTTTAATGTTACGGTGAAGTTTTTCTCGGCACCATCACGTAATACGGTTAAATGAATTTTATCACCCGGCTGTAAACGGCCTACGCGCTCTTGTAAGTCAGACGACTCATAAACCGGTTGTCCTTCAACTTTGCTAATGATATCGCCTTTTTTAATACCGGCTTGTTCTGCACCGCTACCTTCAACAATATCGTTAACATATAAACCTACTGTGTTTTTAATGTGCAGGTTCTCTGCAGCGTCAGGGCTTAACTCCTGGAAGTTTACACCTACATAACCGCGTTTAACCGCGCCATATTTCTGGATATCGTTCAATACCTTTTTAGCAAGGTTAATAGGGATGGCGAAACCATAACCTTCGTATGAACCTGTGTGTGAAGCAATAGCCGAGTTGATACCAATCAGCTCGCCCCTGGTGTTAACCAATGCACCACCACTGTTGCCAGGGTTAATAGCTGCATCTGTTTGTATAAACGACTCGATGCCTTTGTTTAAACGTGGAGTAGCCGGTTGTTGCTGCCTGCGCATACGGCCACCAAATGGGTTAGCATCATCATCGTCGCCATTATCTTCAGAACCAATAATACCAATACCACGGCCCTTAGCGCTAACAATACCCGCTGTAACGGTTGATGTCAGGTTAAAAGGGTTACCAACTGCCAATACCCATTCGCCAACCCTTGCATCGTCCGAGTTGCCTAATTTTACAATAGGCAGGTTGGTGCCTTCAATTTTAATTAAAGCAAGGTCGGTGTTAGGGTCTGTACCTATCACTCTGGCTTTAAACTGTCGGTGGTCATTTAAAGTAATGTCAATTTTGTCGGCTTTAGCCACCACGTGGTTGTTGGTAACAATGTAACCGTCAGGCGAAATAATAACGCCCGAGCCTGAAGCTAATTGCGGTGTGTTTTGGCGCGGCATGCGCTGGCCAAACATATCGCCAAACATTTGTTGTAACTGGTCTTGCTGTGAGTTTTGTGCAGTATTGGTGTAAGTTGTACGGATGTAAACCACAGCCGGCGTTACCGCTGCAGCTGCTTGCGTAAAATCAACCTCACCTGCTGATGATGTAATGGCCGACGACATTTTGTTATTAGCAAAATAAACTTGTTGTTTTTCGTCAAAGCTCATATTATCAGCATACTTCTTTTCAACTAATTTGTAAGTACCTAACGCCATAGCGCCGCCTACAAAAGCTGTTAATAATGTTAAACCAATTCTTTTCATCTTATAATCCTTATTTATTCTTGTTAGTAATACTTATTTTTGCACTTCAAATTTAATACCATATAGACGGTATATGCAAGCATAAGTTATACGGTTTTATGTTAAAAAATGTTAAATTTAACACAAAGGCCTTTTGTATTGTTATTGGCCGTTTGTTTGAGTCATAAAGTTACTATTAAATAAATACAGTGAAACTACATTTCTATAAATACCAGGGCGCAGGCAACGATTTTATTTTGGTTGATAACCGCGAAAGCGCTGTAAATCACCATAATGTAAAGTTGATAGCCGGCTTATGCGACCGCCGTTTTGGTATTGGTGGGGATGGTATCATGTTTCTTCAAAACAGAGAAGGCTTTGATTTTGAGATGGTATATTATAATGCCGACGGCCAGCCAAGCAGTATGTGTGGCAACGGTGGGCGCTGTATTGTAGCTTTTGCAAAATTCCTGGGCATCATAAACAGCGAAACAGATTTTTTGGCAGTAGATGGCCCGCATCATGCCAAAATTTCAGAAACCGGCGACTGGGTGAGCTTGCAAATGATTGATGTTGATACCGTTACCCGCGATGCCGATGCCTATGTTTTAAATACCGGCTCGCCGCATTACGTAACCCTGGCAAATGACCTTGCCAATAAAAATGTTTATATAGACGGTCACGCTATCCGCAATAACGAAACCTACAAAGCTAACGGCATCAACGTAAATTTTGTAGAGCCAAAAGCCAACGGCTATTTTGTGCGCACCTTTGAGCGAGGTGTTGAAGATGAAACCTATGCCTGCGGTACCGGCGTTACAGCAGTAGCTTTAGCCATGGCTAAACATAACAACCAAACCGGCAGCATTGAAACGCCCATAAAAGTTTTAGGGGGCGATTTGAATATCCGCTTTAACTACGATGGTAATGCTTTCACCCATATATTTTTAGAAGGGCCGGCTAAACAGGTTTTTGAGGGAGAGGTGGAGATATAAGTTCATTAGTTCATTGGTACTGGTTTATCCACATTGTTAATAATTATTTAACCCAAAACATTTTTTCTTCCTGCAAATTCTAAGTACGTTTGAATTTTTTGTTGATGTAGCTTTTAATAATTTTTTATCTAAAGCTATCTATGTTACGTGTCGACAGTTCAAAACCTTGCCAGATTATTTATGCAATTGCCCGGCATGAGTATTTAGGATATGTAATTGAACCACACATAGTTCAGCTTAACCCTAACGGCGAGTTTTCGCTTACCCACCAACGTTTATTCTCAAATACGGCTACCGAGTTTATCCACTGTATTGACGACGTCGATATCAAGCTGATTAAGTTGCTTGAAGAGATAGAACAGGGTAACGTCATCAAAAAATTCTATAAAAAGCCTATCCGCCCGTCGGAGTTTTTTTCTAAGATCTTTAACGATACGCTTTTTGATACCATCCGCCCAAAAATGGAAAAGCGCATGGCCGATGCCCTGAACTTACTGGCCGATAAGCAAATCTACCAAATGAGCAAAGAGGGCTATCCGGCCGAGAAGAAACTGAAGATTGCCGATGAGGCAACTACTGTACTGTTCCATTTCAGGCGCGACGCGGAGGAGATCCGTTACTTCCCTACGTTGAAATACAAGGGTATGCGGATAGAGTTCATGTTCAAAAATGCCGAGATCATTTGCAACCACCCCGCCTGGATGTTGATGGACGATACGCTGTATTATTTTGATAAAGAGATTGAAGGTAAAAAGCTGCTGCCGTTTTTAAATAAGCGTTACATAGCGGTGCCCCGGTCGTCAGAGAAATCATACTTCGAAAAATTTGTAGCCCCGTTGATAGAGAAGCATAATGTTTATGCCGAGGGCTTTACTATTGATACCGAAAAGCATGAGGCCATCCCCATGTTAAAACCTATATACATTGAGGGCGGCACATCACAGCTGCAATTGTATTTTAAATATGCAGGCTATATTTTCCCTTACGGGGATGGCAGGCATATTTCGGTACGCATGGAGGTTCATGGCGACGATTATACCTTCCACCGCATTAAACGGTCGGTTACGTGGGAAAAAAACAAGCTTACCCAGTTAGAGGAGCTTGGCTTAAAGGCCGTTTCGTCGTTGTTCCAGAATCTTGAGGTGGTGCATAACGAGGATGATACCAACCAGGCGCACTCCATTTTTGAATGGTTGAACCATCACCATGACACGTTAATAGAGCAGGGCTTTGAAATTGAGCAGCCCGAGGGTCAGAAACGCTACGTCTTCGGCAACAGTAAGATTGACCTCGAAGTTACCGAGGATAATGATTGGTTTGATATCAATGCTTTTGTTTATTTCGGTAAGTACCGCATTCCGTTTATCCAGCTTAAAAATCATATCCTTAATCATAAAAAGGAATTTACGCTGCCATCTGGCGAGATAGCGGTTATCCCCGAGCAATGGTTTTCACAATATGGCAACCTGCTGCATTTTAGCGAGGGTGGCGACAAGATAAAACTGCGCCGGCACCATTTAGGCCTGGTTAACGACCTTGCCGGCGAGATGGCCGAAGTAACCATGAGCCGCAAACTGCAAAAGCTAATGGACTTTGACGAACTGGCGGAGGTGCCTATGCCTGATAACTTTTCGGGCAGTTTAAGGCCGTATCAGCAGGCAGGTTACAACTGGTTCCACTTTTTAAAGAACTTCCATTTTGGGGGCTGTTTGGCCGATGATATGGGCTTGGGTAAAACCATTCAAACCCTTGCCCTGCTGCAAAAACACAAGGAAGATACCGAGGCTATGGGTGGCAAAAGCACTTCGTTGGTTATTATGCCGACGTCGCTTATTTATAACTGGCTTAACGAGGCTAAAAAGTTTACACCGCAATTAAGGCTGATGGTGCATACTGGCACGTTCCGTTATAAATCGCCAGAGGTATTTGCCAATTACGATGTGGTGATAACCACCTACGGCATAAGCCGGATAGATATAGAGCTGTTTAAGGCTTACTTTTTTGATTACGTGATATTGGACGAGAGCCAGAATATCAAGAACCCGGCATCTAAATCGTTCCATTCGGTTAAACAGTTAAAATCAAAGTTTAAGCTGATATTGAGCGGTACGCCGGTCGAAAATTCGGTTAATGATCTGTGGACGCAAATGTCGTTCATCAACCCCGGCTTATTGGGCACGCAGCAATATTTCCTGAACGAGTTTGTGACCCCGATAGAAAAGAAAAAGGATGAGGAGAAAGCGCGCAAGCTACAGGCGCTGATAAAACCATTTGTACTGCGTCGCACCAAAGAACAGGTAGCTACCGAGCTTCCGCCAAAAACCGAGAACCTTTTTTATTGCCAGATGAGCGAAGAACAGGCATCAGTTTATGAAGAAGTAAAATCAGAATATCGTAACGAGCTGTTAAAAAGCCTGGAGGACGGCACCTTCGCCAAAACACAGATCCAGGTTTTGCAAGGGCTTACCAAGCTGCGCCAGATAGCCAATCACCCTTATATGATCGACCAGGATTATGAGGGCGATTCGGGCAAGTTCGAGAACGTTACGCATACCCTAAATACGGTACTTGACGGCGGGCACAAGGTTTTGATCTTTTCGCAATTTGTAAAGCAATTGGCTATTTACCGCCGCCATTTCGACGAGCAGCACATTCCGTATGTTTATTTGGATGGCGCAACCCAAAACCGTGGGGACGTGGTTAAGCAGTTTCAGGAAGATAAAAGTACCCGCGTGTTCCTGATCTCGATAAAAGCGGGCGGAGTGGGCCTTAACCTCACCGAAGCCGACTATGTTTTTATCCTCGACCCATGGTGGAACCCGGCTGTAGAGCAACAAGCTATCGACCGCACGCACCGCATCGGCCAAACCAAAAACGTGTTCATCTACAAGTTCATCACCAAAGACACGGTGGAAGAGAAGATCCTAGCCCTGCAGCAACGCAAACTCAGCATGTCGCGCGCGCTCATTACAACCGAGGAAAGCTTTATCAAGTCGTTATCTGCAGATGATATTAAGGAGATTTTGGGGTAGGTTTTGTTGACGGCATTGGCAACGCTCTTTACTATTAAGTAACTTTTAAATTACCGTCGCTACTTACACGCTTAGAGACTAATTTTTCTTTTATATATTTGGCTATGAAGCGTACCCAACTCCTTACTGCGTTATTACTTATCTGCAGCGCCATCTTTGCACAAACAGCACCACCGGCCGACCTGGCAACCATACAACAAAACCTTAAGAAGCTAAACGTACTGGGCAGCGTGCTATACATGGCCGCACACCCCGACGACGAAAATACCCGCCTGCTGGCTTACCTGGCACAAGAGAAACATTACCGTACCGGCTACCTTGCCCTAACCCGCGGCGACGGCGGCCAAAACCTGATAGGCAACGAGCAGAGCGAGATATTAGGACTGATACGTACGCAGGAGCTTTTAGCCGCACGTCGTGTTGACGGCGCCGAGCAGTTCTTTAGCCGCGCTAACGATTTCGGCTTCTCTAAAGGACCTGAAGAGACGCTAAGGATCTGGGATCATGAGAAGGTGTTGAGTGACGCCGTTTGGGTTATCCGCAAGTTCAGGCCCGATGTGATTATCTGCCGTTTCCCTACAACCGGCGAGGGCGGCCACGGGCACCATACCTCATCAGCCATTATAGCCGAAGAGGCATTCAAGGCGGCTGCTGATCCGAAACGTTTCCCCGAACAATTGAAATATGTACAAACCTGGCAGGTAAAGCGCCTGTTATGGAATACCTTTAACTTTGGTGGTGCCAACACTACGGCGCCAAACCAGTTTAAGATAGACGTAGGCGTTTACAACCCCATATTAGGCAAAGGCTACGGCGAGATAGCTGCCGATAGCCGATCGAACCACAAAACCCAGGGCTTTGGCTCGGCGAAGCAAAGGGGCGCATCTTTCGAGTACTTTAAGACCATACTTGGTGATGCGCCTGTAAATGATTTGATGGATGGGGTTAATACTTCATGGAGTAGGGTAAAGGGCGGCGAAGTCATTGAGGCAGATATCGCGTCACTAAGAAGCAGCTTTGATATAGAACATCCCGAAAAGTCGGTAGCTACTTTGGTTAGTTTACAGGCTAAGATCGCGAAGATAGATGATCCGTTTTGGAAGAGCATCAAAGCAAGTGAAGCCGCTGATCTAACGGCAGTTTGCGCAGGGTTGTGGTTCGAGGCTTACGCACAGCAGCCAACTTATGCGCAGGGCGATACTATGAATGTAACCGCACAGGTAATAAGCAGAACGCCGGGTATAGCTGTAGACTTTGTTGCTACCGACGGTAGGTTTGCAAGTAAGGCCGCCCCGGGTAGTGATGAGAGAAAAGTTGTATGGGCAACCATGGGGGTAGTGGCCAATAAAACTTTGTTGCCAAATCAAATGCAAACCTTTAATTTAAAAGATGTTATTCAAAAGGTGTCGCAACCCTATTGGTTGGTTACTCCACATAAATTAGGAACCTATAATATTGAAAATCCAGAGATGGTGGGTAACCCTGAAAATCCGGATGCGCCCTGGGTAATGTTTAACTTTAGTATTAACGGTAACATCTTGTACTTTAAACGCAAGATAATGTACAAATACGTTGACCAGGCCAAAGGCGAGATCTACCAGCCCATCGCCATAGCTCCACCAGTTACAGCTAACATTGTAAGTAAAGATTACGTGTTTAACAGCACACAGCCCCAAACCGTGCAAATCAAACTACAAAGCTTTACCAACGCCAGTGGTAGCATCAGCCTAAAACCCATTGGGGGCTGGAAAATAACCCCGGCTAAAATCGATTTTACAAACAAACCAAAAGGTACAGAGTGGACTGAGTCATTTACCATTGCACCTTTGGATAATAAACCAAGCAATAATGTTTTACAAACTGTGGTAACTACTGGCGGTAAAGATTGGAGTATGGGGCTACAACGGATTGCTTATGACCATATCCCAACGATAACGTTATTCCCTCCAGCTGAGGCTAAACTCATTAATATCGACCTAAAAACTGCCGGCAAGAAAATTGGATACATAGCCGGTGCCGGCGATGTGGTGGCCGAATCATTAGCACAGGTGGGTTATGATGTGCACCAGCTTACTGAGGCTGATATCATGAACGCCGATCTATCGGTTTACGACGCCATTGTTACCGGTGTGCGCGCCTACAACACCAACCCGCGCCTTGTGGTTGAGCAGCCCCGTTTGATGGAGTATGTTAAAAACGGCGGCAATTTTGTGGTGCAGTATAATGTGTTTAATCCGCTGGTGTTAAGCCAGATCGGGCCATATCCATTCAGGGTAGTTAACCAGCGTGTAACTGACGAAGAAGCAAAGGTTACGTTTATTGATCCACAGCACCCGGTACTTAACTATCCCAATAAAATAACGCAGGCTGATTTTGATGGCTGGATCCAGGAGCGTGGGCTATACTTTGTAACCGGGATTGACCCTCGCTATAAAACCATCCTCAACATGAATGACCCCGGCGAAGTACCAAACCCCGGCTCATTAATAGTTGGCGATTATGGCAAGGGTAGGTTTGTATATACCTCGCTTGATTTTTTTAGAGAACTGCCTGCCGGTGTGCCTGGAGCGTACAGGTTGTTCGTGAATTTGTTGAGCAAGCCTAAATAAGTTTAACGTGATGGCCTTTTTTTAACATTATGCTATTGCTACACATCATATAATAAATTACTTTTGCACGTACTATATTACAAACACTATGAGTCACCATCCCAAAGCAGAAAAAGAGAACTTAAATTACATCTATTATCTTGTTGGCATATTAAGCGGCGCATTTGTTGGCGCAATTATCGAGATAGCATGTGTCTGGATAATAGTAGGTGCGCTATTAGGATTTTTATTTTCGGCCTTCTTTGTACAAGTATTGGCTAAAAGCAGTGAAGAAGCCTGATCCTGAGCTCCCTTCATTTATACGTAACTGGAACCAGTTTTACGGCATTGTAGCCGGGTGGCTGGTTTTTTTAATTATAATTTTCTGGCTCATTACCCTTTACCTTAAATGAGCTTAACCGACTGGATAGTTCTGGGTGCTACCATATTGCTTATAGTAGTTTACGGGCTATGGAAAAGCGGCAGCAATAAAAACATCGACCAGTTTTTAGTTGGCGGCCGGTCGTTATCCTGGTATCATATTGGTTTTTCGGTAATGGCTACACAAGCCAGCGCTATTACTTTTCTATCCGCTCCGGGTCAGGCTTATAGCGATGGGATGCGCTTTGTGCAATTCTATTTCGGTTTGCCGCTGGCCATGATAGTGCTGTGTATCACGTTTGTGCCTATCTTCCATCGCCTTAAAGTTTATACAGCTTATGAGTTTTTAGAGCAGCGGTTCGATTTAAAAACGCGGGCTTTAACATCCATCCTGTTTTTAATCCAACGAGGACTTTCCACCGGGATTGCTATTTATGCGCCGGCTATTATATTGTCAACTATCCTCAATATCAATACAACTTATACCACCCTGTTTATAGGCGGATTAGTTACGTTTTATACGGTGGCGGGCGGCACTAAAGCAGTATCGTACACCCAACTACTGCAAATGAGTATTATTTTTTTGGGGATGTTTGCCGCAGGGGCATTGGTAGTTGTACTGTTGCCGCATAATGTAGGTTTTGTCCACGCGGTTAAGCTTGCCGGAAAATTGGGCAAAATGAACGTCATCGACTGGAAGTTTGACCCAAGCAGCCGCTATAATATCTGGAGCGGGATAATAGGTGGTTTCTTTTTACAGCTGTCTTATTTCGGCACAGATCAAAGCCAGGTGGGGCGATATTTAACCGGTAGCTCGGTAGGGCAGAGCAGGATGGGATTGATCATGAATGGGCTGATAAAGATCCCGATGCAGTTTTGCATTCTGTTAATAGGCATACTGGTTTTTGCCTTTTACCAGTTTAATAAGCCGCCCATGTTTTTTAACCAGTATGAGGTTAAGCAAGTTAAACAAAGTGCCTACGCTAAAGAATATAGCGTGCTTGAAAATAATTATAACATAGCTTTTGAGCAGCGTAAAGTGACCGCTGATGAATTGGTTAAAGCTATTGACAGCAAGGATAAAGACCAGATCGTTCGGGCCCAGTTTAACCTTAAAATGGCCGAGCATCAGGCAGCAGATATACGTGAGCAAGGCATTGAGCTGATGAAGAAAAACAACAGCCACGCCGACACCGACGATACCAATTACGTTTTCCTGAATTTTGTTACGCATTACCTGCCTAAAGGATTAATCGGTCTGCTGATAGCCATTGTATTTTTAGCTTCTATGGGATCGACGGCCAGTGCGTTAAATTCATTAGCGTCAACCAGTGTAGTTGATATTTATAAACGGAGCGTTAACCCGGGTGCGTCTGATAAAAACTACCTGCTGGCATCGCGTCTGGCAACGGTGTTTTGGGGGATTGTGTGTGTGGGAATGGCTTTATATGCAAGCAAGATGGGGAATTTGTTAGAGGCGGTGAACCAATTAGGGTCTTACATTTACGGCACCATCCTCGGCGTGTTTGTAGTGGCGTTCTACGTAAAGCGGGTAGGGGGCACAGCCGTATTTATTGCAGCGGTTATTACAGAAGCTATTATATGTATAATGGGGTATTTGGGCTCGGTAGCTTATTTGTGGCTTAACCCAATAGGCTGCATCCTGGTAATATTGATCTCGTTAGCTGTTAACCCTTATATAAAGGAGAAAGCAAAAGCAATCTAAACAAAAAAGCCCTCTACCAACGGTAAAGGGCTTCAGCATTAAATAGCTATATTATTTGCAAACGCAATCGGCTGTCACTTTTGGGCAGGTTGCTTTGCTGGTACATTTTGCTTTTGAGCACGAGGTACAAGCAGCTTTTGCTTTTTTAACAGGAACTTTTGGTGTTGCAAATACAGCTGCGCTTGCAATTAAGATTGCAGCTGCGCTTAAAATTATTTTTTTCATGATGTTTTAAATTAAAAGTTTAATAATAATACTTAGCCCTTAAGGCTCAATGTGGGTATTAGTTTAAACTTTTGGTGGTTTCCAGTCGGCTGATGGATAACCGGTTGCATTACCGATTTTATATAGCTGTACTGGTTGATCAATTGAAGTAAATGAAGCCGGTTTAACCGTCAGCGGCTCGATAGCTAAAAAGCCACAAATTCCGCATGTTAAAAGCATATTGCACGTCCGCGTGTCGCAATCGTTTTTCTTGTCTGATTTTTTATGATGGCAGGTGCTTTTTGCATCCACTTTTTTGCAGCAATCAAATTGTACTGTTTGCGCAACAATAGGTTTTGCCGTGCCCTGAAAGGCCGACAAAAACAAGATGCATACAATTTGTAAAACCGCTAAAAATTTCATTTGATCAAATGTAGGAAATAATAATTAAGTAAATAATGACCCTCAGCACAAACGTGTAAAGAAAGTGGAATATTGCTAGAGTAGGTATCGATCGAAACAATAATGTAATGCCTCTGTTACAATTGATACATAACTCAACAACAAATAATTATGAAAAAGATCAGCTTAGTATTATTAATGGCCGGGATAGGTTTGACCACCCAGTTTGCACAAGCTCAGGACAATGACACTTCAAAAAATAAAATTGAGGTTAAAAAGAAAGTTAAAACCGGCGTACACGGCCGCCAGGTAACTAAAATTAAAGTAGAAGGTAAAGGTACGCCGGATGCTATAAATAGCGCCGCCGCCAGTGCTGCAACGGGTAAAACAAGGGTGGTAGTTGCACCTGCTCCCGCTCCAGCGCCTGCTCCCGCACCGGTAGTAGTTGTCGATCGTCGCCCTGAACCCAAACCGGCTACAACTACCGTAACTACAACAACAGAAACCAAACCGGTAGTAACCACCAGGCAAACTACTACCAGCGCTACCAGAACATCAACGGCACATGTAGTGCATACTACAACTCCGGTAAAACGTCGTCCGGTAAGGCGTGTATATCATACTGTGTATAAAAAACCAGCGGTAGCCGCAAGCACAAAGACAACTACCACCACTACTGTAAAAAAAGAACAATAATGATTAAGTAGTATATCAAACCATAAAAAAGGCCCCTGGCGATATTGCCAGGGGCCTTTTTTAGAGCCGGTATAAATCTAAGTGTATATAGCGTAATGTTTATATATGCTGCAAAAAATTCTGGTAAAAAATAAATGCCCCTTCGAACTTGCTTCTTAGGGGCATTCAACCTAAACCTTATCACAATTAAACTGGCAAGTTTGCCAGCTTACATATACTAACGCAATTACTATACCAATATTATTGTTTGGCATGCTAATGCTTAAAACTACGGGGTTTAAGCATACTATTACCTGTTTGATCTAAAAAATGTCCAAAATAATAAAATAGCATGTTGTCATTTTTAGACACCAAAGTGTATAAAATACATTACGATTGTTTATACAAGACACGCTTACGCACAAACCCATCAACAACAAATAACAGCAACACCACATCAAAAAACATAAAACCCTTAAATACGCCACTATTCATAATACCGGAAAAATCGGGCATTTTAACAGTAGGTACACTTACCTGCCCCGCTACCGACCAATTTATGCTTGCCAGTACCATTATCAGCATAGTGGTGATAGTTATGATGAAAAATCCGCCTATAACTTTTATAATATTGTTGTTGATGTGTGTTTTTAACGGTTGGCGGGCATGTTCGGCACGTATGTTTTCCATTACCTTATAAGTAAAAGCCATTGATGGTTCTTCTAATTCCATCCCGGCAATTTCGCGGTTAAGGGCCAATAGCTCTAAATACGTTTGCTGGTACGTTTCGTTCTCAACCAATAACAGGTCAATGGCTGCACGCTCATCTGCGGTGCAGGTGCCATCAATATAGCTCCAAAGTTTTTCTTCTATGCTGTTCATATCAGTTCTTTTACCTCGTGTTTTAAATTACGCTCCAGCTTTTCTTTCAAACGCTGGCGTGCCCTAAATAGTTTAACCTTTACGCTGTTCGCTTCAATACCCAGGGTTTGTGCAATCTCTTCTAACGATTGCTCGCCCTTGTAAAATAGCGTAATTATTGTGGCGTCATCGGCTGTTAACTGCTCAATAGCCTGGTTAAGGTAAAACGACCTTGATTTATTCTCGACGTCGTTAGTATCAAAACCTGACGATACATTCTCTACCTGTATATATGTTTCTTCGTCATCTATAGACGAAGTATCAACCCTTTTTTTGCGCAGCGATGTCATGGCTGTAGTATATACAATACGATATAGCCAGGTGCTAAATTTTGATTCCTGCTTAAATGTATCTAACGACCGATAGGCTTTTATAAAACAATCCTGCGCTACTTCCTCGGCATCCTCGCGACTTTTGGTAAAACGCATAGCCAGTGTAAAAACAAAACGCTGGTGCCGTTTTATAAGGTCGGCATAAGCCGCCTGGTTACCCGCCAGGGTTTGTTTGATCAAATCGATATCCGAAAGCTTGCTCTGCATCTTATATATACGCTCTGACTACATATTAAAGATACAGGTTACAATGTTTATATAATATTTTATGAAGGCTTTTTAGATCAACTGCCCACTCATCAAAACGTGATCGGCGCTTTTTAAGCGTTCTTTAACAAATACCTCATCTCTTACATAGATCATGTTGAACTCAAAATAAGTACTTAACGGGTCAAACGATATTAGTTGCTTGTCGCGATAATTGTATTTATAAGGTTTAAACCCGTAGTCGATAAGTAATTGGTGAGTGGTGGTATTGCCATAGCCATAATATTCGCCGGTGTTAGAAAACTCAATCACCAAAGCCTTGCAACCCGGTGCGGATAGTGTGTGCTTTGCGCCAAGCAATGCGTTATGCTCATGCCCCTCGATATCCATCTTCATTAATAAGGGTATGCGGCCATTTAATATGGTATCCAGTGTTTTTGCCTCAACCTGTACTATATCCGGGCGCTCTTCATAATGTATATGGTTTGTTGCATGGTCGGCTGTGGTAAAAGGTAAAAACCCGTTTGTATCAGACGCCGCAACGTTCCATGCCTCAACTCGCGATTGTATATTATTAACTTCGATGTTTTTTAGCAGGCCTTTAAAAATATCAGCCGCCGCTTCGATACTTATAGTATTGGCTTTTTTTTCGGCAGACGCCAAAACTGTATAGGCGCCGCCATTTGCACCCAAATCCACAAATAAGTCGCCGGGCCGTAATAAGTGCAGAACAAAAGGCATTACATCCGGGTCGCTGATGCCAAAATAGTAATTACCCGATAGGGCCACAAATCCATTCATCAGCATTAATTTACTATTGGCGGTATAGTTAAAAATAAAGGTTTTTTTTAAAATTTTACTGATAAACTGCCACTTTATAAAGCGGGACAGATATTTAATTCTTTGCGTTAAAGTATATTGGGCGTATAGTATCTGGCGAATGGTAGGTTGCATATATTGCAATTAATTAGCAAAAGCTAATATATTTATTATAACCTGTTTAAGGAGCATAATAATGCTGCAATAGCCCATTAAATTTATTTTTAATAGCGTGTAACCTCATTAAAAAACGTGTAGTCATAGCTTGCAAATACACCAATTGTGGTGATATGGTAACTAAGTAACTAACTTTTTAATTTAAATAATATGAGTATAGGAATAATCGGGGTTATGATCCCCATCGTTGTATCAGTTGGGCTTTTTGCCTTGATATTTGGAATTGTTTATTTACGCAGCCGCGAAAAAATGGCTATGATTGAGCGCGGCATGAATCCGGGTATTGAAATTAGCAAGCCTGTTAACCGTAACTTTGTGCTTACCTGGGGTTGTTTACTTATAGGTGCGGGTTTAGGTTTGTTCTTTGCTTTTTGTTTGGACTACAGTATGCCGGAATCAAGAACGAAAGACATTATTGCCGGATTGTACTTTTCATTGATAGCCATATTTGGCGGCGCGGGTTTATTTGTATCGTACCTGATAGAGAAGAAAGACGCTAAGAAGGAAGAATAGCAGAGAGGTAAAGCAGAAAGACTAAAGCAAAAAGCCAGAGGGATAAACTCTTCGGTTTTGCTTTAGTCTTTCTGCTTTAAGACTATGCCAAATATCGTTCCTTTAATATATTTAAATGGTGCAGCTCATGGCCCGCCATTATATAAAGTATGCTGTTTACTTTAATACTGCTGCCGTTGGCTATGCCAACAATGTTTAACTGGTCTTCGGTTAGCGCAAGCAGCATGTACAGATTAGCTTCCCTTGTAGTTTTAAATTCGGCAGCAAGATCCTGTAGGGTTCGGGTGTTAAAGGTTGCTGTTTCCACATATTCATTCTCATCAAAGCCGGGTAATTCGCCTTGCCTGCGCGAAAATGCGAATGCGCGATAAGCAAACGTACGTTCAGCATCGGTTAAATGCCCCGCTACTTCTTTAATGGTCCATTTACCTTCGGCGTAAGCGTGGTTGGCTTGCTCTTCGGTTAGGCTGCAGAAAAAATCATAGGTGCTTATTTTTAGCTTTTCAAGTGTTTCTAAGATCGGGTCGTCGTTTACAAGGGCAATGTATTTGCCATAAAAAGGTGCGCAATCTTCGGCATTAGGTCTGTTCATTGTATCTGATGTTTTTTAATGTTATTCTGAATGTCGTGCCTTTTCCAAGTTCAGAATCGCGCACAAATATGTGTCCGTTATGATAGTTCTCAACCATACGTTTAGTTAATGACAGGCCCAGGCCCCAGCCACGTTTACGCGTAGTATAACCGGGTTGAAACACCGTAACAAACTTCGACCGCGGGATGCCTTTGCCGGTATCGGTAACGTCAATTACTACTTTGTCCTTGGTTTTGCTGGTGCCAATATCAACTGTAATATTACCCTTGCCTTCAATGGCATTTACAGCATTCTTTAATAAATTTTCTATAACCCAGTCAAATAACGGAATATTTAAGCCGGCTACAAGGTCGCGGTCGCCTTTTATTTCAAAGGTGATATTATTACTTACTCTTACCCTAAAGTAATTTACAAAATCTTCAACCACATCAAAAACAGAATGTTCTTCAAGTTTGGGTTTCGAGCCGATCTTTGAAAAACGGTCGGCCACTATTTCCAACCGCCTAACATCATTTTCCATTTCGGCCATTAATGGGTCATCCTCAGCATTAAACTTATCTTTTATTAACTCTATCCACGCCATTAATGACGAGATGGGTGTACCTAATTGGTGCGCGGTTTCTTTAGCTAAACCAACCCAAACCTGGTTCTGTTCCGATTTTCGGGATGAGTTGAAGGATGTATAAGCCAGCAATAAAAAGACCGCGATAACTGATAACTGCACGTAGGGAAATATTTTTAATTGCGTGAGCAAGTCTGAGTCTTTATAATATATCAGCCAATAACCCCTGGGTAGCACTATTTTTATTGGCTCGTGCTGCGCCTTCATGGTCTCCAGTTCGCCTTTAAAATAATCTGGATCATATTGTGGGGCATTCGGCACTTTTACGGCCTCAGGTATAGGCGGTATATAGGTTTTTGTGGTATCAAGTCCCTTGAAGGTTTGTATATCACCTTTCTCGTCTGTTACTATGGCAGGTACTATAGAGCTATCCCTCACAGCAAAAATATAGGGCAAAAAATCATTGTCATCAGCAGATATAACCTGCTTCATACTCATGGCCCACACCTGCGCCCGTGTACGCTCCGAACGGGCTATGTTGCGCGCCAGGTAATTAGTGTAAAATAAAGACCCACTTGCTATAATTAAAGCAAAGGCAAGCAATATATATTTCCAGAGCCTTTTATTTTCGTAGGTGTTTAGCATATCAGTTCCAAATAACGTAAAATAGGTTTGTATCTTATAATTTAATTATAGTCCGAAAGTCCGCAAGTCGGGGTAGTCCGAAAGATTTTGAGGCACAAAACACTTTCGGACTTCTGCGGACTTTCTAACTTCCGGACTTGAAAATAACTTTACATCCCCCGGACTTTACTCCATTCAAACTTCCCGACTAAAAATTTATCTTTGCCGCACAATGTCAGATAAAAGAGTTAGAGTAAGATTTGCACCAAGCCCAACAGGTGGCTTGCATTTAGGCGGCGTACGCACCGCTTTGTTTAATTACTTATTTGCTAAGAAACATAACGGCGATTTTGTTTTACGTATTGAAGATACCGACCAAAACCGCTTTGTAGAAGGTGCCGAACAATATATTATAGATTGCTTAAACTGGTGCGGTATAACACCCGATGAAAGTGTAAATAACCCTGGCCAATACGCGCCTTATCGCCAAAGCGAGCGCAAAAGTATTTATCGCGAATATGCCGAACGGCTGGTAATGCAGGGCCACGCTTACTATGCGTTTGACACTGCCGAGGAGTTGGATAAGAACCGCAAGGAGATCCCTAACTTTCAATACGGCCAGGTATATCGCGATGGTTTGCGTAATTCGTTATCATTACCACAACATGAGGTTGACCAATTGTTAGATAACCATACCCCTCATGTTATCCGCATAAAAATACCTGCCGACCAAACGGTTAGCTTTACAGATATGATACGTGGCCGCGTTAGCTTTGAAACTAATACGGTTGACGACAAAGTTTTATTGAAAGCTGATGGCATGCCCACCTATCATTTAGCTGTTGTGGTTGATGATTACCTGATGAAGATCTCGCACGCTTTCCGCGGCGAGGAGTGGCTGCCAAGTGCACCCGTGCATTTATTGTTATGGGATTATTTAGGTTGGAAAGCCGATATGCCGCAATGGGCGCATTTACCATTAATACTAAAACCCGATGGTAACGGCAAGCTAAGCAAGCGCGACGGCGCACGCCTGGGTTTCCCGGTGTTTGCACTGGATTGGGATGGCGCTGCCGGATTTGACGGTATGGGCTTTTTACCCGAGGCATTTGTTAACTTCCTGGCTACACTGGGTTGGAACGATGGGTCTGGGCAGGAGTTGTTTACGTTGAACGAATTGGTTAGCAAGTTCTCTATCGACCGTATAAGCAAAGCAGGCGCTAAGTTTGATTTTGAGAAAGCCAAGTGGTTCAATGCCGAGTGGATCAAGCGATCAACTGCCGATACCCTGCAACCGAGAGTTAAAGCGATTTTAGAAAGCAAGGGTATCACTGTTAAAGACGACGCTTATCTATCTACAGTTATCGACCTGATAAAGGACCGTTGTACTTTGTTAACCGACTTCTATCCGCAAGCAGCCTACTTCTTCCAAACCCCTGCCGAGTATGATCTTGCTGCCGTTAAACCAAAATGGACTGACGATAAAACGGCTTTCTTTAAAGAGTTTATCGAGGTGTTGAATAGCTTAGGCGATTTTGAAAGCGCGACTATCGAAACTTCTTTTAAAGCCTTAATGGAGCAAAAGGGCCTTAAACCCGGTGATGTAATGCTGCCGTTCCGTATAATGTTAGTAGGTGGCAAGTTTGGTCCGCATGTGTTTGATATAGCGGCTTTGTTGGGTAAGGATGAAACTATAGATAGGATAGAGCAGGCGCTGGTGGCGTTCGCTAACTAACATCAAGTGTTTCACGCGAGTGTGACACAGGTGAAACAGGTGACACACTTTTTTTGGTTAATTAATTGATAGTTAATTCTTTACGAAAAACGTGTGAAACAAAATGAAACACCTTTTTGATGTTAAATATCTTATAATCAAATTCTTACAAAAAATTTAATTGTTTAAACAGACAATTGCTAAAAAGCGTTCCTAAATGCATAAGTAGTTGTATATCAGTTAATAAAATTTTTTAAGTATAAAATTTCCGTTAGACATTTGTTAAAACAAAAAAAGGCTCGCCTTACGGCAAGCCTTTCTAATTATGTAAAGTGTAAGTGGTGGTTACTCCAAAGTTATCTGTCTGCGGATGCTTTCTTCCAAAGATATAAATGTTTCGGTACGTTGTATACCTTTAACGCCTTGTATCTGCTCGTTCAATACTTCGCGCAGGTGCGTGGTGTCATGGCAGATGATCTTAGCGAAAATACTGTAGCTACCCGTGGTATAATGCAGCTCAACTATTTCTTTAACGGTTTTTAATTGTTTAACCGCATCGTTATACTGCGATCCCTTTTCTAAGAATATCCCCAGGAATGCGGTAATGTCATACCCAAGTTTTTGCGGATCGACCTCTAAACTGGCACCCTTTATTACCCCCATTTCTTCCAACTTTTTCATGCGCACATGGATAGTTCCGCCGGAAACGATCAACTCTTTAGCAATTTCGGTGTAAGGAGTGGTGGCGTTTTTCATCAATATTGATAAAATCTGGATATCAAGATTATCAATTTCTAAATTTTGAGCTTTTCTGTGGGACATAAATTTGAATATCTTTATTGAAATACAAGTATAATTATAATTTGAATAAAAATAAAATATTT
>JAZKBY010000013.1:0-143784 GCA_040388395.1 Bacteroidota bacterium
AAATTCAAATCAGTATTAACAACAAATAGTGTAAACTTTTTTTAGGACGGGTCATTAATAGGTAGTTATCTAAAAAGAGTGATCCAAGTGATCCACTTTTTAATGTGGATCACCGTTAAGCTTCTTCCTTAAAAAACACCTTGTAATAGTTCATTGCTTTATCATCATCAAAGCCTTTTTCAATCAACTTATTATCGCCATGGATATAGATGTGAAAGTTCTTATCCAGCTTTAACACGCTCTTGTAAACCCTCGCCTGCTTCTTTACCGCGTTGTTTGAGATCTCGAAGGTATCGTTGATCTTCGTATCAAACTCGTCCTCGTATTGGTTCTTAAATGTTTTGAAGGATTCGATAGCCTTAGGGTTGCTGATCACCTCGTCGGCAAACTCGTCCATATCAAAGGTTTCCTTCTCCTTAAAGTACTTCATCGACCGGTTAAGCAGGTCTATCTTATCCGTTTTGGACATATCAAACTCTTCGTCAATCTTGTTGGTCACGAAGTTCTTGTAGATGCCTAAAGCATTGCTGGTTTGGTTATAGCTATCGTTACGGATCTTGAGTTGCAGGAAGTCGTCTTTCCAGTAAACAGCAGCGTCCTGCCCGCGGTTGGCGGTATCTATCACAACCACTTTATAGCCGTTCTCCTTTTCTATATTGAAGATCAGTACGCCTTTGTCCAACTTGTTGATGTTAATGGCATTCTCCTCATAATCAACCGCGAAGCCGCCCTTTTCGGGATATACCTTCAAATAGGTCTCTTTATTCTCTGATTTGAAGATACCTACGGCATCAAGCAAATTGCCTTCTATTTGCACATCCTTAAAGTAAGCCACATACAACTCGCCCGACTTGATGTTAGGGTGATTAGCAACCTTGTACAGGTGTTTAGCTATCTGTTCGGACGCTTCATGGAACTTCTCTTTATCCTCAAAGATCTGCGAAGCGAAGTGGTGGATCTCGTTCAGGGCCAGGTCGCCGCTGCTGTGCATTAGGTGGTACACCTCTACCGATTTCTCGAAAGGATGTAAGAAGTACTGCTTTAACAGGCTTGATATCAACTCGTCTTTTAGTTCAAGCGGGTGGTCAGATAGTGCGTACATTTCACTCAGCGCCTGGTTGCCAACGTGATGTACCGAAATAGTGTCTAAATAAGCTTCGAATGCGGTTACCATAATTGGGCGCAATTTAGTTTTTTTACTTTAGGGTTATGGCTAATGTTGATACTAATTTGCGACATTTGCGCCCAATGACTAATACCGAAGAAACCATTGTTGCGTTAGCTACGCCTGCAGGTGTAGGTGCTATTGGCGTAATCCGCCTGTCGGGCCCGGATGCTATTAAGATTGCTGATAGCGTGTTTAAAGGTAAGGACCTGACCAAGCAAGAATCGCATACCATCCACTTCGGTAGTATAGTTGATGGCGATGTGATATTGGATGAGGTATTGGCTTCGTTGTTCATCGCACCTAAGTCATACACCCGCGAAAACGTGGTTGAGATCTCGTGTCATGGTTCTAATTACATTATCGAGTCCATCATCAAGCTGTTGATTAAAAAGGGCGCACGCTCAGCCAAAGCCGGCGAGTTTACCTTGCGTGCATTCCTTAACGGACAATTGGATTTATCGCAAGCCGAGGCAGTTGCCGATTTGATCGCATCAAACTCGAAAGCGTCGCAGCAAGTGGCCTTACAGCAATTGCGCGGTGGCTTTAGCAACCAGCTCCAGACCCTGCGTGAGCAACTGGTACAGTTTGCCTCATTAATTGAACTGGAGCTTGACTTTGCCGAAGAAGACGTAGAGTTTGCCAATCGCGACCAGTTAAAGAAATTGATCTTTGAGATAAATAAGGTTATAGTAGCGTTGATACAATCGTTTGAGTTAGGTAATGCTATTAAACAAGGTGTAAATACAGTAATAGCCGGGCGACCAAATGCAGGTAAATCAACCCTGTTAAATGCGTTGCTGAACGAAGAACGGGCCATCGTCAGCCATATCCCCGGCACTACCCGGGATACCATTGAAGAGGTGTTGAATATCAACGGTATAAACTTCAGGTTGATAGACACAGCCGGCATCCGCGAAGCTACAGATGCTATCGAAAAGATAGGAGTTGCGCGCACGATGGAGAAGATTGAGCAGTCGGCACTATTGGTTTACGTTTATGATGCTGACCAGATAACCATAGATGAATTGAACAGCGACCTGGAAAGCTTGCAACGTCCAGGTGTTACGATGCTGGTAGTAGCCAATAAAGCTGATCTGTTGTCGAAAGAGAAACTCGACGAGTTAACACAAGCACAAACCCTGCTGATCTCTGCAAAAGAGAAAACCCATATAGACGACTTGAAATCAAGAATATACAGCTCAGCAGTTAAAGATCAGTTGGATGGTAATGAAACGCTGGTAACCAACATACGCCACCTTGAAGCGTTGCAAAAAACAGAAGAAGCCTTGGCAAGAGTATTAAATGGAATAGATACTGTTACTTCTGATTTCCTATCTATGGATATTAAACAGGCACTACATTATCTTGGTGAAATCACCGGTGCGGTTACTACCGATGACTTATTGGAGAATATCTTTAGTAAGTTTTGTATCGGGAAGTAATTGACTATCAGATAATTGCACATATTGTCATATAGTTGTTAAAACCAAGTTTTTGTTTCATTTGTTTGTATATGATGGCAGATATTTCGTTAATTTTTCCGAGTGGTTTGTAAATATTATTTTCTCAGTCAGAAATATTCGGAAATATTCAGACTCAAAAGCTAAATCAAGCCTCATTTTTCTCTTCTTATCTTTTATTTTCTTATAGGTAAACGTCATGTTTTTTATAACAAAAGTTTGATCCGACAAATTGTTTTTCAATTTTCAGTTAATCTAATTTTGACAAATATTAAAAACCAAAGAAAATGGGCGTAGCTATAAGAGAGTACAAATTGAAAAATAGTAAGGTTAGACTTTCACTTGACATTTATCATGAAGGTAAAAGCAAATTTGAAAACCTTGATTTATTTCTATATGAAAAACCTAATACAACACTTGAACGAGATCATAACAAAAGAACCAAAGCACTTGCTGAAAGTATTAGGTCAAAAAGGGTTATTGAAATCCAAGAACACCGTTACGGAGTGACATCGGGATTTAAAGCTCAGGCTAGCTTTTTACAATATTTTAAAAAGTTGACAGATGAAAGAAAGCGCAGTGAAGGTAACTATGGAAATTGGGCGAGTGCTTATAAACACTTGGTAAACTTTGCAAAAGGACACGACGTCAAATTTTCCGAATGTAACGAGGCTTTTCTAAATAGATTTAAAGATTACTTATTGTACGGTAAAATCACTAAAAGCAATACAGATATATCAAAAAGTTCCGCATCATCATATTTGTTAAAAGTAAAGGCAGCATTAAATCAAGCCGTGGATGAGGCAATTATTGTGGATAACCCTGCTAAACGCGTTAAAGGGATTAAATACACTGACAACAGACGTGAATTTCTTTTGGCTGAAGAACTTCGACGGTTATCAGATAAAGAGTGTTTGATTCCAATGCTAAAACAGGCATTTTTGTTTAGTTGTTTAACCGGGTTAAGATGGTCCGACATCAATAAGCTGAGTTGGAAGGAGATAGTCTATTCTGAGGTTGAAGGCAAGTTTAAAATCAACTTTACCCAAAAGAAAACGAAGGGAGTGGAGTATCACCCAATTTCTGATCAAGCAGTTAAACTACTAGGCAGTAGAAAAAATGATGAAGATCGCGTTTTTAAAGGATTAAAATACAGTGCCTGGCATAACTTGCGCTTAGCGCAATGGGTGATGGATGCGGGTATTAGTAAAAAAATAACTTTTCATTGCGCCAGACATACTTATGCGACTTTATTACTGACATCTGGTGGCGACATATACACGGTTTCAAGCTTACTTGGTCATAAAGATCTAAAAACGACTCAGATCTACGCAAAAATTATTAACTCTAAAAAGAATGATATCGTAGATTTACTACCTGATATAGGCATATAAAATATGAATAGTGAGGCTAATGATATTGTTGAAAAATTCGTTAAGATAACCGCATACAACGAAAAATTATTGTTTTGGGATAAGTATGTCGGCGATTATCAGAAAATCGATTATATCGCCTCTGACATGGTTTTGCTAACTATTAAACCTAATGGTATAAATGAATTAAGGTTATATAATAAGTGGGTAATTGACCACTGGAGGGACCACTTTATTAATCAAAGGGGTAAAAAAACCAAGCCGGGTATATATCAAGTCTACAAATACTATGATGACTTAAAAAATGTTTTTTTAAAGAAGTTAAATAAACTTCAACCATTAGATAAACGGGTTTATCTAAATAATGAAATCAGTCAGGTAGACAAAGTAATTCAACGGCATACAATTAATAATAAAAGCTTATGTAAAAAATTGTATGAACTTTTTGAGACATATAAAGAAAAGGATATTTATGAATATCAATCGAACAAAGTTTCACCTATGCTTGAACTAAGAGTTATTGGTAAACTTTGGGATCTAATTCAATATAAAGTTTTTTTGGAGGCGCCAAGTACAGTAAAATTAGCAACTTCAGAGATTATATCATCGCATAAATTGAATCAAAAAGGTCATAAATTAAAATTCAAACCTCTTACAGATTCACAGATTATTCGACTTCATTCTTTTTTATTATCTAACGAATTTATCGATAAATCAACCCCTAAATCCTTAATTGAAGAATTAATTAATCATCCAGGAAATAATCTAAATAACAAAATTCACTGGATAGATGTACCAGAAAGAAACACTATTCGAGTTAATAAACTAACTTTATTTAGCCTGATTGTAAATCTGACTGCGGAAGTTTTCGATAGTAAAGATCTATATGATTTTATTATAAATAATATTGAAATAAAAGGTCAATCTTCAAATTTAACGAGTTATAGAAAGTCACTTAAAAGTGCGTATTACCTTTTCCATACGCAACAATCAAGTAAAAAAGCATCTGATATTGAGTTATTTATCAAGAATTTAAATAAGGAAATATAAACCCTTACCCTCACTGGTGAGGGTAAGAATATAGTATAAAATCTTGTAATGACGTTTCTTTGAACCATCAAATGATTAAGGCGCCTAATCATTTTGATAACTTAAAAGAAATAAATTCATGATAGAAAACAACACACTCGCTTACATAGAAAATCTATTGTTAGCTCAAAAACAGGTCCTGAACATTAACGAGTTCTGCAGATACGTTGGGGTATCTAAATCATTTTGTTATAAATTAACTCATACTAAGGCCATTCCTTTTTATTGTCCCAATGGTAAACTCATCTTCTTTAACCGCGATGAAGTAGATAAATGGCTCCTCAGCAACCCTATAAATCCGGTGGCCGACGTCGAACAAGAAACCATCAATTACATAGCCAATAAAGCTTGGAGAGGGGGTAAGGTATGAATTTAGTCAATGCCTATTACAAATTCGAGCTCATTCAAGAAGCTTACTCAAATCATTGCGCCGTCAACAGATTGCAAAAGGTCGGTAACAATTCTTGCTTTAATAAGCTTTTCTCACAAGAACTGCAAGTAAAATTCCGAAGGCTTAACCCGAAAGGCATCGCAAATGATTACGTGTTGTACTCGCTGGAATTTAAAAATCAATGCGAATCAAAAATATTCCTCTTTGAGACCGCTTTATACATGCATCCTTACGGTATCGTAAACGTAGCGGAGTCAAAACATTGCATTTATTTTAAAGAGTGTGAAAGAAATGTATTTGAGGTTTTTATAGCCGATGCAAGTGTAACCCAGAGCCAACGGGCGCATTTTTTAACAAGACTGATCGACGGCTCATTGAACGAAGATATTGACGAACTTTTAAACAAAATTCCTAATCATGAAAACTAATAAAATAAAGAAATCCATTATTGACGCATACATAATGTTTACTGTCGAGTTGACGAGAGAACGGGGGTATTATTTACATTATATTGTGTTACAAGACAAATTCGGAGAAAGTAAAATCTTTGACGATCTGCTAAAAATCAACTATTTGAATGATTTTTATCCAGCAAAACGCATTGATCCTGACGGTTATTTTTCAGCAACGATCTCTTATTTCAGCGAAACTTACGGTTTAGCATTATTGAAATTTAGTGGAAATGTTCAGACTGAAAATCACGGTGTTGTACGGAGTACGGTAGCTACAAATGATTTTATGTTATTTGATCAGATTAAACCGAATCAATTCATAGTTTATATCTTAAAAAACGCGAAAAGAAAAGAAAATCGATATTATAAAATGCATATAAACGGTGAATTTGATGCTGAAATGGCCGATTTAAAGTCAACAAAATAAAGCTCTCAAGGCACGGGACGTTTCTCGTGCCTTTTTATATTAACTCAATCTATATAAACAAATCTTATAAAATGATCGATACTATCCACCTCCACCTCTCTCCGGAATATATTAACAATGACTATTCTGAATTTCTATTAGAAAACTACCCTGATTTAGAAATACGACAAAAAAAGCAAATTATAACTTATACTCTCAAACTTAATAACCTTTATATCACCTATAATCCAGTAATAGGCTTTAAAATAGAAAATTCTTTGACAAAATATCAATACGGTAACAACCAACAAACCCTTACTTTTCAAGACATCACAGAACTTATCGAAGAATTAAGTCAAATATTTCAACTACCACTAATTAATAGTAAGGTTAGAAGATTAGATATAGCAGATAACATTATTACCATTAAACCACCAGAACTTTATTGTCAAATAATGGAAAGTGCATCAAGATTCAAAAAATTAGAGCAGGGTAAAGGATTAAATTTTAATACTACCAATAGAGCAATGGTGTTTTATAACAAAAAGAAAGAAATCAAAAATCAGGAAGCTTTAGAAATTTTAAAAGGTCAAAATGTTTTAAGGTTTGAATATCGGTACCTAAAACACCAGGCATTGGCTAATTTTTTAAAGCTAACTGAGGTAACCTTAAAGGATGTTCTAATCAACTATCAAATAATAATAGACTCCTGGTGTGATGCATTCGATTCAATAACTAAGAGAAATGAGGTATTGACATTCAAGCCTGAAGTATTTAAGACTAAAGGAGGATTTAACGAACAAGTAAAAATTTTAGGTCTTAATGCATTAGGGAGTTATAGCGAGATTTGCACACTAATCGAAAATGCTAAATCAAAAGGATTTATGTCTTACCCCAATCAATCAACAAATGCCAAAAAATTGGCAAAAGATTTACTTAGCAAACCTCTGTTAACAGAAAAGTCAGAGTTGGCAATAGAACTTGAAAAAAAGGTGAAGATCATTAGTTTTATAAATAGTCAAGAATATTTAAATTCTTGCGGTTAATATTCGGATAATATACCATCGATGTCTAAATCATATAACGATGTTGACTTGATTTTACATCTAAGGTATCAAAGCCTGCATTAAAGCAAGTTTTATTAAACAGAGGTTAACATATATGATCTTTTATAAAGCCTTGCTTAGATGTCAGGAAATCGAGGATTGATTTGAAATCAGATTAGAAGTTAGATTATAATAAAAACTAATCTGATTTTAAATTGCCTATAATTAAATATGACAACCCATATAACTTGTTGCTTTATAGTGTTTTATGCCTACAATTTATTAAGATTGTATCGTTGGTAATAAAATGGGGATATCATTCTATTAAGAGGGGGTGTTTTAACTTTTAACCCTTTTTATTCTTATTTTTAGTATATATAAAATATACAAAAATGGCAATTAAAATATTTGTAGTAGATGAAAAAGATTCTGGCGAAACAGATATTCTGTATTCGTTAAGCAACGACTTAATTAAGGTGCATAACAACTTTAAGATCGAAGAATTTGATAACTTTCTACCGGTCTTGAAGTCGTTAGTCTCTGATATCGAAGAGTTCGGCAAAGATTATGTCAAACTTTTATAATAGCGATAAATAACATAAAAATACTGTAATCAATAATGCTTGTAGTCAGAATTTTAGGTAACAGTATAAAATATTTTAAACAGGCTCATATGTAATGTGACGAGACCATACACATGTTTAACCTAGTTACTAATCTTAAAACTTTTTTTAAAATTAAACTTTTTTAAAATATAAACATTAAGCTTAATCGACACTAATAGTAATAGCGTTTGCAAAATTTTTAACATGGTTTTAGTATTTAATGTTAACGATTTGAACTAATCTGATGGTGAGATATCAGATTAGTTTGGCAAAGCTAATGTTACTAAATCTCAAAAGCGAAACTACCCTATTCACTTAAGTTGCTTAGTAAAATTGTTTGCCCCTCATTACTACCATCATACAAAAGCCTATAATAAAGTTCAATTATTTATCTAAAACAAAAAACATAAAGCCGGTCGTTCCTTTTATAGTACCACTAACTTCCATAATCTTTACGTTCTCAAAATTAGAACTCACAAACTTCACTTTAAGTTGGTCAGGAATATATTTACCGACCAATGCATCTGATATACCTCGGTATCCAAAAGGATTTAAAGATGGAGTGTCATATCCCACTTCTTCTGAAGTAAGGTGAGGTCCATTGTGGACATTTACCTCAACATATATGGTTTTCTTTGACGGATCATTTATTGCTGTTATTACATAAGAAAGTCTTTCGCTTTTCGGGTCATAAATATTATAAATGGTTACAAATAAACTATCCATTTTACTAAAAGTCCTTAGGTAGTCAAACGGATAAACTTTATTTTCATTAATGGCATACTGGTATCCTTTTAAAAATTTTTCCTGCCCAAAGGTTAAGATGGGAAATAATAACATTGATAAGACGAAGATTAGTTTTTTCATATGAACAATTTTAAGTTCCTCAATTATAAGGCAAATTTGCCTTAAGTCAAACTCAAAATAAACTTAAGCTTTGGATATGCCACAGCTTAGAGATCCATTTGCAATTGCAACACTCGCGGAAAACGTGAGAAAGCACAGGATTGCAAAGGATTTATCGCAGGAAGCCCTTGCCAATTTTGCCGGAATTGAATATAGTCAGGTGAGTAGGATAGAGCGTGGTATCATCAACACATCGGTGTCAGTAATTTTTGCACTCGCAAAAGCTCTCGATATAACTCCTAGTCAATTATTAGAATTCTGATTTTATATCTGATAAAGTCGAAAATTAGACAAACTACGTTTTCTTTATAAGAATCTACGCCCGCCCCATACGCCCCTGTTTACCTAGTTGATTTTTTCAGCGGTGTAAACAGGGGGCGTTTTTGTTATTTATGCCTATGTTATGGTATCTTTATCGTTTAATAATGTAAGATAAAGTGAGTTGATTTGAAACATAGACTTAGAAATAGTTTAAACGATTTTATTTAGTTCATCCAAAATTCTCTCCGGCGTACTTTCCACAATACAATCGAATGCTTTATCTAATTGAGATTGTGTAATCATTGATTTTAGCTCATTTTCTGTAAAGAAATAATCACAATAAGGTAATGCGCAAGTTGCGTGTTTTACATCTAATGTGTCATTCCCGTCTTTATACTTTCTGCCTTTATTCCACCGCATTAATGAAAATAGTGTAGGGAAGATTCTGAAAAAGGGCAGTTCATTCGCTATTTTATTAAGTTTAAAGCACTGATAAATCAGTCCTGCCCAAGGTTCGATGGTTATATTTTGATTTTGTATGTGCTCTCCTTTTTTTTCCTGGTCAATTTCACTTAACTCAAATGAAACCCGGTCAAAAGTTGGTTTATAACAATCCAATAAACCACCCAACTCTGATAAGAACATTTCATCAAACGTATTATTTTCATGTTTAAAGTCTTCTTTACCTTTATTTAATGCTATCACATCATCTTTGCCTCTGAAAGGTTCAAAGGTGGGTGTCGGGTTAGCGCAGATATTGTGAAGGGATAAAGAAGACACAAAATCATAAAAGTCTTTTTGAAGGTTTTGTGATAAGTTTTTACCCATAACACAGTAACCATGATAACCGGTTATCAGACAATTATTACCCCAAATTAATTGACTTACAGGTTTTATAGTTGTTATGCTTTGCTTAGACTGAAGCCAATACCTAAATTCTTTTTTTACGCGATCTTCCTCATTTGTAATTCCTAATCCTCTTGAAAAGCGATCAACAACACTTAACATCTGATTGCGCCGATCTTTATCTCCTTGTTTCATAATTTCAATAAAAGTAATTTCACTAATAGGGAAAATGCATTTATTGGTGGCAAGGAGTTCGTTGAGTTTTGTTGTTAATTTTCGGTCAAGATCATTGCTTAATTTATTCTCATCACGTAAAAGAATCCAGTATTTTAAATCCAGATAAACCTTTTTTTGATTTTTGTATTTGCTACACAGGTCCAGGCTTTCTTTTTCGATATACTTGTCTATAAACAACATTGTAAATATTATAATGTAAAGCTAACATAAGCATTATTGCTGCACTGCAATTAGCTAATCTTCAAATCAATATTGTTATGGCTCTTTATGAAATAAATGGCTTATTTTTATATGAATTTAAACCAATTAATAATATCACTATGTTATTGTCAACAGTCAAAATTTCTGGTTTTAGAAATTTCAAAGAAGCTACAATCAATTTTGCTGAAAAATCCTTAATTATCGGTGCTAATGACGTAGGTAAAACAAATTTAATTTGGGCAATACGTTTGCTATTGGATAAAGGCATTTCAGAATATGATGTTGAACCGCAGGATTCCGATTTTTACGCGTTTGAGGACACAAATGAATTTTCGATACTCCTATGCTTTAAAGAGGTAAAGGAAGACTGCGTTGTTGCAAAATTAAAAGGTAAAATAAGTGATACTGATGAATTATATCTCCAATACAAGGGGTATCGCGATGCCGTTACAAAAACCAAAACATATAAATTATTTGCCGGTAAAGATATAGCAAGTCTGGAAGAAATTAATGACCGCTATTATCGTAAAGTTTTAAATCTAAAATATATTAGTAGCAGAAGAGATTTTCATAATTATATAAACAAAGAAAAAGCAAACCTTTTTCAAACAGCAAAAGAAAGCAGAGAAGATGCTGACGTTAAAAAGGATGAAACTTTATATGCTGAAATTTCTACCAGTTTAACCACAGTGGATAAAAAGATTCCTGAACTATCTTATATTGCAAAAGCAACAGAGACTATTAATACGGAATTAAATAAACTCTCCATTCACCACCAAACCCAGGAAATCGTATTTGATGCCAATACGTCAAACGTTGACAGTTTTATTAATAGTGTTTCAATTGCATCTAAGAGCAATAACAAAAACTTAGTTATTGGAGGGGATGGTAAGTTAAATCAAATTTTTCTATCCCTTTGGGCTTCAAGAAATAAGTTGGCTGATGATTTGGAAGAAGTATCAATTATTTGTATTGAAGAGCCGGAAGCACATCTTCATCCACATCAACAAAGAAAACTTGCGGAATATTTGGGATCTACTCTTAATGGTCAGGTATTGATTACCACACATTCACCGCAAATTGCTTGTGAATATAGCCCAAATTCAATAATACGGCTTGTACCTACCAATGCAGGAACTAAGGCGGCCTCTGATGGCTGCTCAAAAATAATTGATGATGCTTTCAAAAGCTTTGGATATCGTTTAAGCATTATACCGGCTGAAGCATTTTTTGCAGATGTGGTTTTTTTAATAGAAGGTCCTTCAGAAGAAATGTTTTATAAAACCCTTGCTAAACAATTGGATATCGACCTTGATAGGTTAAATATCAGCGTTTTGATGGTTGCAGGTGTGGGTTTTGAAACCTTTATAAAAATTCTTAGGAGTTTAGAAATAGAATGGGTCTTACGAACAGATAATGACATCAGCAAAATACCAACCAAAACAGAATACACTTTTGCTGGTGTTAACCGTATCGTGAATTATTATGAAAAGCACGGCCAAAAAGATGCGGCATGTGACGCTGTTATTGCACAATATAAGGCACAGTTAAGAGGTTTCCCAACGAATGTGCCACCACAGGCAAATCTTGATGCTGCTAAAAATATTATTGACGCCTTAGCCCTTAAAGGCTCATTTGTTTCAATTAATGATTTGGAAGCAGATTTGGTTAATAGCACTATCAGTGCAGAATTGCAAACTCACTATGGAAAAACGGTAGCCGCGGAAATAGTTGCTGCAATGCAGAGTGCAAAGGCAGTTAATATGTACGATTTTTTGATAGACAATAAAGACTGTTTATCCAGATTAAAAGGTGATGCTATAAGTGCCCCTTTAGAATATTGTAAAACATATATTGAAAAGTTGTATGCAACCAACTGATCAACAAGAATTAATCCTCAACTATCACGAAAGTGCGGTGATAATTGCCGCTCCTGGTAGTGGAAAGACATTTGTAATTTCTGAGAAAATTAGAGTATTACTGAATGTTTGTCCATCTTATCAGGGCGTCATTGCTATATCATATACCAATAAAGCATCAAGTGAACTAAAGGATAGATGCTTGAAAAATGGCCATGATCCTAAATCATCATTTTTCGGAACAATGGACAAATTTTATATCGGTGAAATAATCATCCCATTTGGTAAGCATATCTGGAAACGGTTGGGCGATGATTTTTCAATTCCCACAATTGAAACTATGGATGAGTTGGAACAACAATCATTATCATGGGTAAATAGGGATAGTTCTTGGGATGATGTTAAGGATGAACAAATTGAGATATTAAAATCATTTTTCAGTAAAGGGATAATACCTTTAGAAACTGTAGGCATATCTGCCAATTATATATTCAATAAATCAAAAGCTTGCAGAAATTATTTAAAAGCGCGGTACGTTTCAATTTATATTGATGAATATCAAGACTGTGGAGCAAATCAACATAGCTTATTTGAACAAATTGTTGCGTTAGGAATCACAGGAGTAGCCGTAGGTGATTTAAACCAATCGATTTATGCATTTTCAGGTAAAAGTTCAAAATATCTTTCAGCTTTAACTGGTACGGTGAATTTTAAAACATTTAAATTGGATAAAAATCATCGCTGTGATAACTCCATAATAAACTACAGTAATTATTTACTTGACCCTAATATAGAATTAATACCAGTTGAAAAGTCAATGGTAAAATCATTTCGAATTACAGGAAGTGAGCCACAGATAGCAGAATGGATTGACAAAACAATACCAAAAATTACCGCCCAAAATATAAAGCATAATCAAATTGCGATTCTAACAAGAGGTAATCGCACAGCCGAATTAATAAGTCAAAATCTAAAAACCTCACATAGAATTATTGTAACCACCGACTTAGATTTAAGTCTTGCAATTTGGGCGGGAATTTTTAGCAATTTATTGCGATTCGCTTTTGACCCTTCTTTTAAGTTTTTAGACGTTATAGAAGATTATGTTTCATTTGAAAAGCTTAATACAAGGTCGCGACGGGCTTTGGTTGAAGGCCGTGATAGGGTACGCGTATTATTTAAAGAGCCTAACTTAAACCTTGTTGAAATCCTAAAACTATTCGTTTCTATAGCAGAGCAGTTAGCGCCGAACTCTAAACATCAAGAATCTGTAATACTATTAACGCAAGTTCTAAACTTAAAATCTCAACTGGAAGCTTATAAGCCAACAAGTGAACAGGATTTAAATATAATGACATTACACAAATCAAAAGGTTTGGAGTTTGATGTCGTGTATCACCTGGACATGCACGAATGGGTATTCCCGTCTAAAGCACCTGGCCCCAACAATGACTTCAACAATCCTATATACAACGATTATTTACAAGATTTAAACTTGCATTATGTCGGTATTACAAGAGCAAGAAAGGGTTGTTTTTTGGTTTCCAGTACCCAACGTACAAACGCCAGAAATACATTAAGCAACGGTTCTGATTCTGAATTTTTAGTAAAAGACGGTATTGAAAAACTCAGGGCTTGATTTTAAATAACTAAGTTCGAAGTCGTATATTTATATTTTTACATAAACAATTAAGAGTTATCGGCTTCTATTAACAATACATGCCGGAATATATTATGAAAGCATTTAATGAAATAGATTCTTACCAATTCAACGATAACGTTAAAGCAAATATCAAAAACGAGGTTCATAGACAAACTAAAGAATATATATTAGGTGTGGATGAGGTTGTGTATACCCATTTTCTATAAGTCTCCACTATCATCGCTATTTTATATGTTGGAATTTATTTTCAAATATCCATTTTCGCCATTTGCTTCCCAGCAGGAATCTAATTGCTGTTCTTGAATAAACGTTATAATTATTTTATTAGGAATTTTAAAATCGAATTCGCAACTTTAAATGGGCGATAAAAAAAACGAAGTCTATCATCGAATCGCTAACTGAACTTATCTTTTCCCATGCCACTTTCACGCTTGATCTTAGCATATCTTAGTAGTATCCCAATAAAGATCACTACCGATACTTGTTTCTTTATAAGGAGAGCACTGACAATAAGGCAATAATATCACAGTAGAAATAGGCTCACTTTTGAATAATCGAATTTCAATCAAATAAGCCTTCTCTATAATCGACATGATACGATAATTTCTTAAATATACGCCCTGAAAGTAAAACCAAATTAGGTCGACCATAAATATGATGAATCTTATTCACTCTTATGATAATCAAAAGTTTGTAAACAAGACCAATATATACCTATTTAAAAAGGTTTTTTTGGGTGGAGGAATTTTTATAGTCTATTTAATTACGGCCATATTCAGCTCTGGCTTTCACCATTATGACGAACATTATCAAATACTTGAATTTGCAGACTTCAAGCTAGGGCTAATTGATTTAAAGGATGTTGCCTGGGAATATCAGGCGAGAATAAGACCCAGCCTTCAACCTGCCATTGCTTTAGGCGTTTTTAAGTTACTTATCGCTTGCAATATAAGAGACAGGTTCATTTGGGCATTCATGCTACGATTATTAACCGCTCTATTAGCGATTATATCAATAAACAACTTTACTAAAGTAATCTCGCCATCACTTCCTGCATTTATAGTGAAATACTTTCTTTTCTTTTCCTTTTTATTGTGGTTCCTTCCTTATGTTAACGTAAGATTTTCGTCAGAAAGTTGGTCCGGTCTTTTCTTGTTAAATTCACTTACATTGACGATGTCTCTAAAAAAGAATGAAAACTTCTTCCGTTTATGTTTATTAGGGCTATTCATGAGCCTTTCCATAATTTTCCGGTATCAAACTGCTTTATCAATTGCAGGAATTTTATGCTGGCTTATTTTCGTGAATAAAATACCTGTTAAGTCTCTTTTTATATTAGTGCTGACCATTTTTACAATGTTGTTATCAGGCCTTTTGCTTGATCGTTGGTTTTACGGCGAATGGGTGTTAACGATATATAACTACTTTCAAGCGAATATCGTAGACGATGTCGCTTCGGGATATGGCGTAGCTCCGTTTTATCAGTACTTTATATATATTCTAAATGCCCCGATCATATGCTTTGGTATTATTATAATTTCGGCATTATTGATCGTACTTTATAAGCAGTCTAACCACCTGTTAGTATGGGTTATCTTGCCATTTTTAGTTATACATTGTATTATCCCTCATAAGGAACTAAGATTCCTGTTCCCTTTGGCAAATTTGACACCTGCGGTTGTGTTCATTGCTATATCCAGCATTAAATTTATTGAATTTGCTAAATTCAGATACGTTATTATCATATTGTTATTTGTAAATGCGTTAGCCCTTGTTTGTAATTCGCTTAAGTCTGCAGGCGATAGCCGATTAGCTATAGCGGACTTCATCCATACCGAATATGGCGGCAGAATGGTTAATCTGATAATAACCCCCCGTACCAATCCTTACGATCCTATACATCCGAAGGATATATTCTATAAAAATTACAATGTGGAAATTTGTTCATTTGATCCAAAATCAACCCTTAACTTACTTAAATTAAAAAAAAACGGATACATAAACCTATTGACGATCTATAAAAAAGACGCGCAAAATAATGCTGTGAGAAGCCTTATACGTACATCACACCTTGTTATCGTACGAACAAGTTTTCCTCGTTTTATGGACTGGGGTATACAGCTTTATGATACCAAACTTGCAGATAAAGACCTAGCGCTTTATGAATTTAGATAATTAGGAAGTTGAAATATTTTGTCAATAAAGTATTTTAATATTTATGTTAAATTTTAACGCTTTGATCTAAAATACATTCCAGTAATTAAAAAGTAAAAAAATATTTTGAAATATCAACTTAATCTCTTTATCTTTAATTGAAATGCTAAGAACCTCGCTGTTTGGGCGCGTTAACTTACTCCTAACCATCACATTATGAAATTCTTTTTAGCTGGGCTGTCTTTAATTTCGTCTTTATCATTTGTGTATGCGCAAACCCAGCCGGCATTTTTAAATATTACATCCCGGGAAGCAGACAACAGCAAGGTTTCGGAATTACGCTTAGACCCCGCTTCGGCACTATCGAAAATCGCAATTTCAACCTTTGCAGAATCTGTCAGCTATTTGCCGCTGCAAACAACTAAAGAATCTACTTTTGGTGAAATTACCCAGTTAGAGGTTACTGCAAAATCTTATATCATATGGGATAAAATATCAAATTCAATTTTGTTCTTTGACAAAAAAGGCAACTATATCACTAAAATCGCAAACACTGATAAAAACGTTCCAATTCCTTTTAAAAAAATAGATCATTTTTCGGTGGATGAGGCTAATAATGAAATTTTATTCAATGACGCTCATTCCTTCTTGATTTATTATTATGATCTTGATGGAAAATTTAAAAGGACCGCCCAAAAACCGCCTTACCTGATAGCCGCTTACTATAATTTTAAAGATCGGGCTATTTATTATCAAAGCTACAATTCGGACTATTTTCGAAATTACCATTCCTCAGTAGGTAATTTATTAGTGGTTGATAAACAAAATAATGCCACCGCCTACCTACCTTTCGATACGACTGTTATTAAAGATTATCACAGTTTATATGGAATGAACCGGAATTTATCTAATAATCAGGATGGACGGTTATTCATCACAAATTCATACGATTATAATATTTACAGTATTGACGCAGGGGGTAAGTTGTCGACCGCTTACCATTTGGTGATGCCTGCTATTAATACCATCCCGGCGGATTTTTTATCTAATGCCAACTATAACGAGAAAAGAATGAGCTATACAGAGCTCCATGACGAGGTGATTTATGCGATCTCGAACTTCTATAGTCGCGATGAGAATATCTTATTTACATTATTATCATATAAAGGCGATATATTGATGTATTATAACCAAAAAACGCAAGATCTCGCCAAATTTATCAGCCTTTCACCGGATAAATTATCCTATAACTTGCCTTTTACGAGTACTAGGTACATAGTTGCCGATAAGGGTGATCGTTTTATCACTTCAGTAACTGCATCAGCATTGTTTAAGGCTAGGACCGCGTTGATGGTTGAAAATAAATGGTCCAAAGATCTGCCTGACCCGCTGGTTAAGTTTTTCAAATCGAACAGCCAGCAAAATCCGGTTTTGGTTTTTATCACTTTCAAAAAATAATTCAAATTATTAACCTAATCTTAATTACATGAAACCTCATCCAAATTATCTAAGCGGCTAAAAGTGCAACACGCCGTAGTGCAGCTAATTATTTAGAAACCTAAACTTTAATTCTATGAACTTTGAAAAAAAAACTATTCGAAATGTTTTTTCGCTAACAGCATTAGCCATAGCAATCATTTGGTTATCAGCGTGTAACCATAAATCTGTTATTAAATATGGACCAAATACTTTCCATGTGAATGAAAATAACCTAAAAAATATTGATATCGATCCTGCAGACGGAAAAAAAACAAACGCTACTTCTTCTTTTCTTGACTCTGTTGAATACCTGCCGCTACAGACTGTTCCAGGTTCTTCTTTTGCGGAAATTTCACAACTAGAAGTTACTGCTAATAGCTATATTATCTGGGATAATATCAGTAATTCTATTTTCTTTTTTGATAAAAAAGGGAAATTTCAATCCAGAATATCGAACAAGGATAAAAACGTAAAAATTCCCTACAAAAAGATTTATCATTTTGCGGTTAATGAAACCAAAAACGAACTGATGTTTGATGACCAGCACAGCTTTTTAATTTATTATTATAACTTAAAAGGAGAGTTTTTAAGGACCGTTGAAAAGCCCAAATATCTTGGCCCTGCTTATACAACCGTTGGCAGGTTTAACATATATTATCAGGCGTTTAATGACAGCTGGTTGCGGTCCATAAATCAACCACCATGCAATATTGTAGTTGTGGACAGCAAGGCTGTTAGCAGCAATCCTGATATGAAACTTTACTTACCGTATGACTCTACTATTGTAAAATACTACGATATTTTTGCCACCGACCAATATTTTTACGACAACCATCACAATGGGATGAATTTTACTGCTCCTTATGACTATAACATTTATAAAATTGATTCGCTTGTAACTATAAGTAATTCTTACCGAATTAACCTCCCAGATGTCTATACATTACCGGCAGATTTTATGACCAATTCCAGATATAATGGGAAGCGCGAAAAATATGTCACATCTAATGGTGAAATAATTTACGGTGTAACGGATTTTTATCAATCAGGTAACAATATCACTTTCAGACTGTACGGCTATAATTATAGCCAGGCATTTGTCTATAACTTAAAAAGCAAAACACTGCAATCTTTAGCTCATTATCTTTCTGATAAAACAACCCATATGTTACCTTTTGGCGGAAGAAAAATATATTCCATAGATATCAATAACCGGCTTATTTCGTCACTTCCTGCAGCAAAATTATTTGCCCTTAAAATGAAACACACCGGTGATAAAAAATGGGACGCTACATTGCCTGTACCATTGAAAAAATTCTTTCAGTCCAATATTCAACAAAACCCGGTGCTGACATTTTTATCTGTTAAGCAAAATATATAAGGTGAAAAAAATCAGTATTGCAAAAAAAAGGCAGAAAAAGACTAATCATTAAATTGATCCAATAAAAATAGCTAAACATATAACAATACATATCAATGCTTTCCGATTTAATCCACCAGAAGTCAGGTTAAATCGAATAGTACTGATAATTAAATCTAATTTATAATTAATTACAAAAACATGAAAAAAACGTTTAACAAACCAAAAAGACTAGTTGTCATAATTGCGCTAATTGCAATGGGACTAACTCTAGCAATTAAAAATGTTTCGTTTGCCCAGGAATTTGTACCGTGTACAACCCATACGGACACCTATGACGGGCATTATAAAGCCGGACAAGATATGCCGTTGAGTTGTCATTCCTGTCAAGACGATGGTGAAGGAGAAGAAATTTATGACGAATATGGTACTTTAATTGGCATACAATGGAGCGTTACTTCAGTAACTTCAACTATGACAGGCCATAGCTGCTTACCCGACCTTCTGGGTACTGGATGCTTAGCAAAAACTTTCATGGGAGGATATGACGGTACTTGTCCATCTACTGACTATTGGAGTCTTGTAGAATAATCGTTAAAAAACTGTCGGTATTATAAGTTTGATTTTTAAATTATATTCAAGATCAAACAGTTATAATATACTTATTTTTAAACATTAAATTAAAAAACATGAAAAAAATATTTAACAATATGAAAATAAAGGCTGTCATAGTTGCACTAATTGCAGTTGGCCTACCTCTGGCAATGAAAAATAACTCGTTTGCCTCAACAAACACACCATGTACGACCCACTCTTTTACCTATTCGGAACAGTGGGTGGCCGACCAGGATGTGCCGATGTCTTGTCACCAATGCCAAGATGATGAACCCGGAACGATTCTCTATGATTCAAACGGAAATATAATTGGCATGCAATATACGGTTAGTTCAGTAACGCAAAATATAACAGGTCATACCTGTAGTTGGGTCTACGCTGGTGACGGTCCAAATTGCACAGAAAAAGTTTTAACGGGAGGATATGACGGTGAATGTCCAGGATATGACATAGTCATATATGGAGAATAACCATTAAATAACCTTGTCGGTGCTATTCAATCTGATCTTGAATATAACATTCAAGATCAGATATTTTAACAATACTGATCATAAAGGCTTATAATATTAATTACAAAAAACATGAAAAAAACGTTTAACAAACCAAAAAGACTAGTTGTCATAATTGCGCTAATTGCAATGGGACTAACTCTAGCAATTAAAAATGTTTCGTTTGCCCAGGAATTTGTACCGTGTACAACCCATACGGACACCTATGACGGGCATTATAAAGCCGGACAAGATATGCCGTTGAGTTGTCATTCCTGTCAAGACGATGGTGAAGGAGAAGAAATTTATGACGAATATGGTACTTTAATTGGCATACAATGGAGCGTTACTTCAGTAACTTCGAATATGACAGGCCATAGCTGCTCAGCCAACCTTCTGGGTACTGGATGCCTAGCAAAAACTTTTATGGGAGGATATGAGGGTACTTGTCCATCTACTGACTATTGGAGCTTTGTAGAATAATCGTTAAAAAAACTGTCGGTATTATAAGTTCGATTTTGAAAAATGATATTCAAGATCAAACGCCTAATAACGTACTGATTTTTAAATTTTTAAAACATTAAATTAAAAAACATGAAAAAAATATTTAACAATATGAAAATAAAGGCTGTCATAGTTGCACTAATTGCAGTTGGCCTACCTCTGGCAATGAAAAATAACTCGTTTGCCTCAACAAACACACCATGTACGACCCACTCTTTTACCTATTCGGAACAGTGGGTGGCCGACCAGGATGTGCCGATGTCTTGTCACCAATGCCAAGATGATGAACCCGGAACGATTCTCTATGATTCAAACGGAAATATAATTGGCATGCAATATACGGTTAGTGCAGTAACGCAAAATATAACAGCTCATAACTGTTCATATGTCTACGCTCATCACGGTGGAGGTTGCACAGAAAAAACTTTCGAGGGAGGATATGACGGTGAATGTCCAGGATATGACATAGTCATATATGAATAACCGTTAAAAAAACTGGCAGGACTGTAAGTTTGATTTTTAAATTATATTCAAGATCAAACAGTTATAATATACTTATTTTTAAACATTAAATTAAAAAACATGAAAAAAATATTTAACAATATGAAAATAAAGGCTGTCATAGTTGCACTAATTGCAGTTGGCCTACCTCTGGCAATGAAAAATAACTCGTTTGCCTCAGAAAACACACCATGTACAACCCACTCTTATACATATGATGGGGATCTTTGGGTGGCCGACCAAGATATGCAGATCTCTTGTCACCAATGCCAAGATGATGAACCCGGAACGATTCTCTACGATTCAAACGGAAATATAATTGGCATGCAATATACGGTTAGTGCAGTAACGTCAAATATTACAGGACATAACTGTTCATTTACCATGAATCATCATGGTTCACATTGTACAGAGAAAACTTTCCAGGGAGGATATGACGGTGAATGTGCAGGATATGACATAGTCATATATGAATAACCATTAAATAACCTCGTCGGTGCTATTCAATCTGATCTTGAATATAACATTCAAGATCAGATATTTTAACAATACTGATCATAAAGGCTTATAATATTAATCACAAAAGCATGGAAACGACTAATTAAAAAAGGATCGGCAGCTTTGATTGCGTTTATAGAACTCGCCCAAGATGTTTACGCGATGTATTGATGACGCTAATTACGACCTTGAGATTTAGAAATTCCTGCAAAATTCAGTAAAAAACGACACCTTCTTTACGTCATGAAAATAAAGCTTTCATTTGCATTTTTCGTTGTAATTTTAGTTACTATTATTTATGCTCCGATAACTTATCTCGGTTTTGCAAATATCGATGACGAATGGATCTTGCTTAACCATCCGATAGTTCAGGCCAACGCTCCAAATATTCACTTTTTTACCGCGCTTTTTACTGACACGCAGTACTTAATGTATTCGCCGATCAACACGTTATATTATTACCTTATATATCAGTTGAATGGCTATAATCCATACTATTATCACCTGGGTTCTTTGTTTATTCACCTGTTAAATATTAGTTTGATATTTATTTTGATGAAAAAAATATTAAATGTTTTTTCGGTAGAGAATGCAGAGATTGTGGCATACAGCATTGCGGTAACCTGGGCAGTTTTACCTTTTAATGTACAATCTGTAGTCTGGATCTCGGCCACTAAAGTACTCCTTTTTGCATTTTTTGGTAATATATCATTCATCTGTTTTATAAAGGCATACATTAAAGCTTCAAAAACCTGGTATTTCCTAAGCATTATTGCCTTTGTACTTTCTTGTTTAGCAAAAGAACAGGGTGTACTATACGCCTTGGTGATAACATTATTTGTTTATCTGTACCAATCAAAAATTGACTCGAAAATTAACGTAAAAAAAATAATCAATACAGCCGGACCATTTATCCTCCTCGGTTTCTTTATCGGTCTTTTTATGACATGGGTTAATGTTACCGGTAAAGAACAACATGTGTTTGACTATTACCCGTTTCACCAGCGTATATTCCTAAGTTTTTATTGCGTTTGGATTTATGCCTTAAAAACTTTAATACCTATAAGTCTTCAATTGAGATATCCCTATCCCATGAAGTATGGGCATAGTTTACCATTGATTTATTACAGTTATCCATTTGTTATTATGTTTATTACCTGGCTATCTTATTTGATTTTGAAAAAAAACAAAGACAAAGAAGTGTTTTATCTGGGGTTTGGTATATTCATTTTCCACCTGCTTTTATGTATACAAGTTATACAGATGCCACGAATTTCTTTATATGCCGACAGATATACCTACTTATCATCCGGCGGCTTATTATTAATCTTTTTTTTGATTCTCAACCAAAAATTCGACCTGTCATTTAAATCAACATCCAGATTGCAGAATATTGCTTTTGCCGGGTTTATTTTATATATTATTCTTTTAACAGGATATAGTTATACGTTGACAAAAGCCTGGGAAATGATGCAATTATAAATTATTTAGCAACTTAAAAACCTATCATAATGAACTTGAAATTGGCAAATAATATACTATTTACTTTGTTTGTACTGACTGCGGCGGCGCTTATAATTATTTTGTTGTACCCGCCAAAGTTTAATCAAAGTGTAAGTTCGCAACCTTTAGCCTCCCTGGAAAATTCAAAGAACGCTATTAAAGCAACATTTTGGAATGTATACCCGTCAATAGTCATACCTAACGATGACCAGTTGATTTCTGACACAATGACTTTAGAAAGGAATGACGGCAAGACCTTTTTGTTAAAAGAGCTTGTTGGTAAAAAAAACAAATTGATTTTAAGATATTCTTCATATGATTGCGAGATTTGTGTGGACTCTGTACTGTCAAAAGTGCAATTGCTTAAAGGTAAAAATGCCGCCGAACTCCTGATTTTGACTGATGCCAAAACTGAGCGCGACTTTTTAATAAAAACCCAAAATAAAGATCATCCGTATAATGTCTACCTTATGCAAAATGGTAATTTGAACCTCACCATGGAAGGTAAAGGATTTCCTTATTTATTTGTATTAACGAAAGACTTTCGAGCAACAAAGATTTTTATTCCCTTTAAAGAATTGAGCTACCAAACAGAACAATATTTAAGCTATGTGTTTAAATTCTTAAATAAATAGGAATGTTTTGTATTAAGCGTTCTTTTTACTTGTTTTCATTATTGCTTTTGTGCAATACTTTGCGGTGTTTTGCTCAGCAAGTTAACCTGCAGGGTATTGTTAAAGATGCAGAAACTAAACAGAGCGTGATAGGTGCCACCGCAACCATTTATGCCGGTGAAGAGAATACTATTTTAAAATACGCTTTTACTAACGCTACCGGTACGTTTAGATTTAGCGAGTTGCCTTTGGAAACATCATTGACAGTCAGCATAACACATGTCGGGTTTACCACGCTCTCTAAGAAATTTAAGCTAAGTGCCTCAAACAATGTTATAGATCTTGGCGAGTTGACTTTACAAAAAAGCATAAATGAAATTAAGGAGGTAACCATCACGGCTCAGCGACCGCCCATGGTTATGCACGGCGACACTTTAGAAATAAATGCTGAAGCTTTTAAAACCAAAGAAAATGCCGTTGTGGAAGATTTGCTTAGAAAAGTGCCCGGAATTGTTGTTTGGGCAGATGGTAAAATTACTGTTAACGGTAAAAATATAAGCCAGTTGTATGTAGAGGGTAAGCCTTTTTTCGGTGGCGATCCCGTAATTGCAATTCGTAATTTACCTAAGGATGCCGTAGATAAAGTTAAAGTTTACGAGGATAAATCAAAATCAGATCCATCGAATGTTACACCCCAGGCAATTATGGACGTAATACTAAAAAAAGGTATGAAACAAGGCTTTTTTGGAAAAGCCGGCGGTGGAATAGGAACGGATAAGCGACGGGAAGGAAATGTTGCTTTAAATTTTTTCTCAGCTAAGGACCAGATCAGCGTGATTGCTGCGACCAATAACACGAACAAACAGGTATTTAATGTACAGGGACTGCTTAAGCAAACCGTGTATAAGCCGGGAGGTAATGATAATACAAGTTACCAGAGTAATTTTACAATGCCTGGCTTGAATAATTTTAAAGCTGCAGGAGTGGGTTATTCCAGAGACTGGTCCAAAACAGCAAACACTAAGGTTGAATTTTTTGATTATGCTGTCGATAACGTTACAATGAGAAATTATCAGGATGTAACATCGCTGACAAATAAGATTTTTAAGCAGTATACTAACAATAATGAAATTACCAATCGAACAAACCAACAGCTTCACGGTAGTTATATCGATAAAAACGCTGATCGGGAAATAACTATTGAACCTGCTGTTGAAAAACAACACTTTTCAACCGGGAGTGGCGACGATGCTTTAACAAAAGATGAGAATGATCAAGTATTAAACAATAGCAAGACATCGTTTAATATCACACAAGATGTCAAAAAATTAACCCTGAACAGTGAATACGTCGCTAAGGATAAAGAGTATTTACGGCAAAAGTTTTTAATACGATATAATCTCACCTCAAATCAAGTCAATGCTACCGAAATATTAAAAAACTCATTTAATGTTATAACCGGTGCATCATCAGCTTCAAACACTGATTTAAATCGCTTGAAAACAAAAGCTGGCCATAATTTCAACCAAAATCTTTACGCTGAATCTAACCTTTTAGAATTAATGGGGTATGTCGGGCAAGTCAATCTTACCCTGAGTAATACGTTGATCAGCGAGAATGACAATCATTCGCAGGACGTGGAAAAGTTTAACGCAGGTACCCAGCAGTATATTAATCACGATCCTTATTTAAGCAATACAAGCAGATTGAATTCTTTCTATGAAATGCCGGGTATGAAGTTAAGTTATTCAGATCACAGCATCGGTGTAAGGGATGTCAAAAATTACGAGATCAGTGCCGGAAACGACCTTCAATTGATCAGCCAACAAAATCATTCAGATAAATTGTTTCAGGAAGTTAACCGACATTATATATCAGCGCTGCCATCACTTTATTTCAGGTATAATCATTCGAAAGAAGGCTTATTTAACAAACTATATATGCTGCAATATAAAACAACCATTAATGTTCCTACGGTTGATCAGTTAGTTCCCTTAATCGACAGTGCAAATCAAAGCTATCTTTTCCTTGGAAATCCAAATTTAAAGAAGGAACGCAATCAAGAACTAACTTTTTCATTTCAGGAGATTTTAGCAAATAATGGCGGGACATTTAAAATGTCTGTTAATGCAGGAATTACCCAAAATAAATTTGCCGACAGCAGCGTCTATGATAACGCTGGCCGGCGTAAGAGTTATACCATCAATATACCCGGCTATCAATATATCAAAACGACCTTTTCGTTTGAAAAATCAACTAAACTATTTGCTAATCCGTTTGGAATAAGAGTGTATCCGAATATAACCTTTTCTAAAAGCCCTTATTATATAGCTAACGAACAGGTAACGTCCAGGAACTTTAGCGGCTTATTGTATTGGGTAGCCAATTATGTACAAAATGATCTTTTGCTGTATGATATTGTCGGTACCGCCAATTTTTCGAAAAATAATTTTTCCGGAAACTTGAGCAACAGAAGTTTTCATTCATTGGGTACTTCGACAGGTATCAATATTCAATTGTCATGGCCTGCACACTCCACTATAGTTAATTCATTTACGTATGATATTACGTCGAGTTCTTTTGATAAAACATACAAAACCCTAACCTGGAACGTCAATGTTTATTATCGGCTACTCAAAAAAGAGCAATTGGAATTAAAGTTGACGGCGACAGATTTGTTAAAGCAGCGAACTAACATGATCAGGGTGATCGATAACAACATGATTCGGACAGGAACGGTGAATAATTTACAACAATTTTTTATGGTGTCGCTGTCGTATTATCCAAGACAATTTGGATTTTCTAAAAAATAACCCGATGGGCTTTAAACTTCCATATTTTTTTGCAAAGCACAAAAGTGTCACCCTGCTATCTCTGCATTGTTTAGTTTTAATAACTGTTTATATTGCGTTAAGTTATTTTAATTACCTCACAGGAGTGCCCAATAATAATAACTTACTCAACTGGGATGCTTCATTTTACTTCGACATAAAAGAGCACGGCTACAGATGGTTGGATGAAAAACCGTCTGAACTGGCTTTTTGCCCTTTATTTCCCTGGTTCTGGAAAATTTCCTGCCTTGACGCAATAGGGATGAGCTTCCTCAACGCCTTTATCTTCATGATAAGTATGCTTCTCCTTTTGAAAGAATATAAAATACAAGTTCTAGTATTATTATTGATTTTGGGGTTCCCGTCGTTTATATTTTTTTATATACCCTACTCGGAAGCTATATTTTTTCTTTTGAGTACCACCATTCTAATTGGTTATCGAAAGGGCATATCCTGGCTGATTTACACGGGTTTTTTTCTTGCTTCAATAACAAAAGCCTCCGCTTTTGTCTTTATCGCGGCGATTATTTTTGTTGAACTGACTACGTGGAAAGATAACCTCCGCGGTCGAATCCCTCAAATCATTGGACGGGTTTTAGCCTGCCTAAGCGGTACTGCCGTAGTTGTCATGACGCAGCGTTATCAAACCGGGAAATGGTTTAATCTCCTTGAAGCACAAAAATTTTTTAGAAGAACCTGGCAGTTACCCGGTTTTCCATTAACGACGATACAACCTCAACGTACTTTGGGATTTGACAGCATCGCTTTTTCTATTGGGGTAATCGCCTTGATTTATTGTATAATATGGTGCGCAAACTCGTTAAATCGGAAAGTCTCCGACGCCAATCCTGATCCAGTCATCGCTTTTTCAACTTTTGTATTAGCTGCAATAGTTATTATTGACACCTTTTTTACATATAGCAAAGATGGCCATACCAGTATCTGGAGTATCAATCGTCATATATTATGTACACCATTTGTTATCATATTTTTAAATTGGTTATTCGAAGAGTTGAGAAAGAAGTCAGGTCAGGCATTACTCGCTGGGGCAGTGGTTTTTGTTAATATTTTCTTTACCGGACTATTTGAATTCCCATTATTGCTGGTATTTTATGTCGGTTTTTTTGGATCACTTGCGTTATTTTTATATCTGCCAAAATATAAAAATTACTGGCTGCTGTTCTACGTAATAGAGGTAGTTATTCAACTACAAACTTTTGATAACTTTTTGTATCATCGTTGGATAGCTTGAGCAATATATCACACAATAGCTTAGGGGGCATTATTCGATTTTACAAATTGAAAGCCTGAACCATAATGTTTGTAATCATACATGATCAGAACACTCCTTGAAGCGGTGTCAGGCCGCTCCTTGACTAAATTATAAAATTCAAGTGGCTGGGTGATAAAAAAAGAATTATCAGTGAGACTTGTAATGTAACCGATATTGTTTTTTTTAATAAAATCCAATAAAGGTTCTTTTGGTAGGAAATGCGCCGAAGTCTCAACCTGACCAGGACTACGGACAAAGCGAATAGCTTTTAATGGCCTGTTGAAAAAGAAAATCACGCAAAATGTGTGTACCGTAATTGAAAATGTTAATAACAGACTTAAGGTAACGAGACGGTTAGTTTTTACAGCAAGATTAGTAGCAACAAAAAAGGTAAATATGAAATAAAATTCAAGATAATATCTGTAAGACGTATTTCTGGTATATAGATTAAAAAGGCAAAGATAGACTATGATGAAAAACGCAAAAAACGGTACGTTTTGCTTATTAAAAACACGGTATAAGCAATGCGAAAAATAAACAGCTAAAATGACCGCATTTATAACGAAAACTATTTTGTAAAAAGTTGATTGTTCAAAAGAATATACTTCAAGAAGAATTTTGTAATTGGCCAGCACACTTGCGAATGCTATCCCGTGAAAAAATACAAAGATCAAGATGCCAATCGTAAGAAATGCCTTGATGGGCAAATCCAAAATCATGATTTTGGGTATTTCAAAAGGTATTTGCTTTGTTAAATACTGCACCGACCAGATTTCTATCAAGACTATAATTAATAGCATGCTCAAAGACAATAAGAGGTTTTCTCCAATTGGGTAATTACAATAGTTCATGATTAGGAAAATGCCAACGATATTCATTAAATTAATACAAAGCAGCCAGGCAATATGGTCGTATGTCTTACCGCCTGTGTTTAACTTCCAAATTATAAGCGCAAAAAAACCAGCTATCGGGGCACAGGAAAAAATGATGTGATTGTAAGAAGCCAGTATATTGACAAGCAAGAATAGAAAAAAGTACCAGAAATTCCATCGGGAATTTTTGTTAATGGATTTTAGCAGTATAAAACTTGTTGCCAAAAAAAAATGAGTTAAAGTATTCACTTCCCAAGCAACCCTATAAAATGCTAATATTAAAGATGATTGAGCCAAGATCAGCATGTAGAATATCGCCGACCCGGATTGCTTTTGCTTAATCAGATAAAAAATTATAGTTAAAAACGTGAGGATATTCAACACTACTGTTCCTGCGCGTAACTGAAATACCCCGATTCCCCATACCTTAAATACTAACTGTGAAATAAGTATTTGAAGTATACCCGTATAGGTATTCATTCCCCGGATTTGATGAATGCCAAATTGGTTAAAGCTATTGGCTTTTATGCCGATCCAGGCTTCATCCCCATGTAAACCGGGTAGATAATTTAGCTTATAAAAACCTGCAAATGCGAAATAAATAATAAACGCAAACAGCATTAATTTTAGAATCAAAGATTTTTTCAAATCCCTTTTTATACTAGAAAAAACAGCCATATGTTACAATCAAAATGTCAATAAGTCTCTAAAAACTTTATGTCGAGAATTGAGTTTAATAAGATAAAGTCATATCTATTTGTAAACGTAAATCTTACTTTGATATACTCTGAAAATACTAAGTACTTAAGAACATTATTAAATAATTATGTTGCATTGATAAAGAAAAGGTTTTTTGGTAACGATTTAAGATTTTACTAATTTAAAAAAAACGACATAATAAAATGTGATTTACTTAATTGTTAAAACCGGCAGTGCTCGGAACTCCTAAAACAAATAGGACTCAAATTTGAACTTACGACTTTTAAAGCTTGCTCATTGCAAATCCTAAGCGGCCAGCCAGGTATTGCCGTAAAGGCTAATATGATACTTGAGGCGTTTGAAGCATTAGATATTAACGCACAAGCCAACGCGGTTTGGGATGGTAAGTTCGTTTCCAGTCATTTAATTGATGATGTATTCGTGCAGCTTTATAGGTTAGATGACTTTTATGTTAAGGTATATTTATGACCCGATGCTGAATCATATCCTCAACATTAAACCCTTAACCAATAATTAAACTTGTGGCATTTCAAATGATGCTTCAAAGTCTACGACTTTAACACGCATGTTTGCTTTGTTCTTAAAATGTCTTGAAATCTCTTGGGTAAGCTCTGTGTAATTGTCGGTGCCGTCGGCTCGTTTGTGGTAATAGACCTTGATTGACCAACAATTGTCATGTTCAAAAACCATATTAAGCATTGTTCGGTCAGAAAGGCCACAACTATGTCCCAACACAAAGACTTGATAGGGACCGCTATCAATATAACGTACAAGTTCACGATACCTGGAGGTTTTAAAATATCCGAATGACTTCATGTACGAGAAGAAACCTTTCACCTTCTCCTTCTCTATTCTTGTGTAGTTATCATCTAACTCATCTCCAAAACCAAAGATCAAAGCTGTTTCATTACTAACCGCTCGGCCATGAATGTGATTTACAAAGATTCTTAATCTGTTAAATAGGCTAGAATACCTGGTCAAAGTCGAAGAATAGTTGAAGTTTAAAATCAAAGTAGATTTCGGATGTTCATCTTTAGTAAAATGCAATGCTGGATCAACCGAAATAGGATTATGTACATCCTTGACCGAAATCGGACTGTCAAATATACTATCGTACCCTATTACAGCTTCCGGTTCAGTTAAGGAATTGATATAAATATACAAGTGGTCTATTAAGCACTGCATACTTCCATTCAAAAGTTTTACTTCTGTAAGTCGCTTATTGTCATTAGTTATGTCTAGTGTTTTGATTAATTCTCGGTAATATTCATTTTCGATGTCAACCCAATTAGCATCACTGCATCCTGTCAATAAATTCATCAATAGCTTTGAACAGTAGTTGGTTATAAACCAATGTTGAGTAGACCCATTATAATGCGATGATAATCCTTGACCTGAAGCGAGTATATTGAGTTTGGATTCATCATAAATCTGATCAATTCGTTTCTCTACCGTTGAGAAATCTATACCGTACTCAATGCTATATTGATTATTCAATTCTATAAGCTGGTCGCAATAGCCATCACCTTCTAAGCAGGTCTTATAGGCACGTTTGATATACCATAGGATGAAAGCATTGTAACTTGTCTCCAAACCATGTGCTAGATCGAAGCCATTGCCAATAAGTATAAGTCTATTCATATAGCTAAGATAGGATAAATTGAATAGCCGCAGTTTAAAACAAACTACCCTGTACGCCATTGATAGGTTGTGATGCCCTTATAGGTTCAAAAGCATTATCGAACTTAGGTTTGATGTCATTACCTTTTAAAGGATGTAGCCAAATATGGCTTAAATCAGCTTCAGTAAACTCAATATAGTAAGGGATGTGATGAGTGCCAATCAAAGTGGTTTGAATCGTATATCCCCTGGAAAATTCATTTGATATGCTATTAAGATGTGCGATTTCACCAGTAAGCGAATTTATTAGCATGTTAACCAATGCCATCTTGCAACAAGTGTTATCCAGGTCTGCACCGTAGAACAACGCAAACCGGTTTCGTTTAGCTGCTGCTAACAACATCCGACCGCTTCCACATGCAGGATCTAATACCTTTTGCCCGTCACTCAATGTATCTCCACTCATAATAGAAAGCATATCGCAGATAGGTTCAGGAGTAAAGTATTGGCCGTTATGGCCACTCGAAATAGCTTGCGGATATAATTCAGCCAACGGGTCACAAAAGCCCTCTGACGCATCTCTGATAAACGCTAATAGCTTCACCAATTGGGTAACCCTCGGGTGTGCTTGTTATGTTTCTAACGCTTTATTTTGTTCTTCCTCGTGTTGAACTTCTTAAAAGGTAACAAGGTCCAATCGAGTAGTTCAGTAAACGCTTTATGTTGAGATTGTCCATACGCGTAACGGTCAAATTCTTTGAGGAGTAGTTTAATGTCTGTCATTCCAGTAAGTTTAAGCCGAGGAAATTCTCGAACCGACTGATTGCTGAATGGCAGCAAAGGCAAGGTGGAGATATAAGTAAATGTGGTGGTTCCCTTTGGGATACCCATTTACGTCATACTACCTTGAACGAAGTGGCTGTATGCTGCTGTATCAGCTAACTAAGTGTAGAGAATTGCATTAGCGTTTGCTTTAGTCAATACAAGAAAGTAGCTTTAACAAACTTTACACACATTCTGAGGTCATCTCTATTTATATGAAAGCAAAACGCTCATACCCGGACAAAAAGTTCAAGTTTGACAAGTATCAGGAAATCGGCTCACCAGATGCTGAAACTGACCGAATTTTGGAGCAAGCATTCATTGAAAATGATGCGTTTTCTGCTATAGTAGATATGGGTAATCAGCGCTCCATCTTGATAGGAAGAACTGGAAGTGGCAAATCAGCAATCCTCAAACACATTGAATTTACTCAAGAAAAGGTAGTCAGAATCGACCCTGAAGCGATGTCACTGAGATTTCTTTCGAACTCGACGATTTTGCAATATTTTAAGGAAATTGATGTTAACTTAAACTTCTTCTACAAAATCCTTTGGAAACATGTTTTTTTAATAGAACTTATCAGATTACACTTCGGCTATGATAACCACAAAAAAAATAATTGGTACTTAGGAATAAAGGATAAACTTAAAAGAATTAACAACCCCAAAAGAAACAAAGCTTTAGAATATTTTGACAAATGGAGTAGCGAGTTCTGGATTGACGCTGAAACTCGTATAAAGGAAATTGAAAGAACCGTACAGCAAAAATTTGAAACAGAGGTTGGCGTAGACGTTAAAGTTTTAAGAGCTAAAACGAACTCTAATGGATCAGATATTTCTACTGTTAAATCAGAAATCAAAACTAAAGCAGAACACATCATTACAGAAGCCCTCGCTCATGATATTCATGAGATAATAAATATTTTGAAGGAAGAAATATTTGTTGATGTCCAACAAAAGCATTTTTTGATCATCGACGATCTCGATAAAGAATGGATATCGACAACAATGCGATACGATCTAATTGGAGCGATGATAGAAGTTATTAAGGAATTTCAATTCTTTAAAGGGGTGAAAATCGTCATAGCCCTTAGGGATAACTTATATCAACTCTTATTTACTGGGGCTAAACACAATGGGGGGCAACGTGAGAAGTTTAAACCTCTTTATGCAGAGATTGAGTGGACGTCGTTGGAACTTCAGGAACTTTTAAATATAAGGCTTCAATTAGTATCTGGAAATATATTGGATACAAAGAATGCTTTTGAAAAAATTTATAAAACTGGTAAGACTGGATTTGAGTATATGCTAGAACGCACTTTCAATCGCCCTCGTGATGTGATTTCATTTGTAAATCATGCCATAGAAAATTCTAAGAATAAAAACTCTTTTTCGATGGATATTCTAAAAAAGGCTGAAGTGGATTATTCGGTTGAAAGGTTACAAGCAATTGAAGATGAATGGGGAGAAAATTACGGTGACATTAATAAATTAACAAAGTTCTTATACGCAAAACATAACGGTTTTAGGTTAAGAAATATTAAAGAAGATGATTTTGATACTACGTACTTAGAAGAGAATCCTCAGACAATCTTCAGAGGCGACTTGAGTAATATGGTTGTTAAATGGCAAAACAATCAGTTTAAATTTATATCCTTTTTGAAGGAGGTTATATTAATATTATACGGTGCGGGTATTTTAGGAATAAAAAAAGGCCCAACTCATCCTGTTCAATTTTTTTATGATAAAAATCCTATTTTGACAGTTAATGATATTAATAATGATTGCAAAATCTATGTACATAAAGCATTCTATTCTGTTTTCAAAATAAATGTAAAAGAACAGGAAAGTGAAGTTTATTGATCTTAAGATACTTGCTTCCTTATACGTTTTTAACGGAATATAATTTACCGAGCATTCAAAATCACCGAAGAGAAACGCATGTAGTAAGATTTACTAAATCTACCTGTGTAGAACTACTCTGGACTTATCCCTGAAATAAAAGTCAATTTCATTTTTTGTAAAACCTGGGTCACCTGGATAATCCGCTTGGGTAACGTTAGAGTTTAATGTATCAACTCTACCAAAAAATGACAGCATTAAATTTAGCCTCCGACTTCCGCGATCCTTTGTATAGAACATGTTTTCAAAGTGCAGAGCTAATACGTTACCTTGTATATTATCTCGATCAACGCATGTTAGTTTTGAATATCCGGAATAAACACCAGTATTTATGTCGTACGACAGGATAATTGAATCAATGAATGGATTTTTGACTGTGTCGCCCTGGTGATAATAGCCAATGGCCCATTTGCCTTGATAGGGATGATTTGCAGACGCTTCAGATAAACCCCTTTTATATTCGTTAGTCGATGCTCGATTTAGAGCGTTCAATCCTCTATACGAAAATAACAATAGAATGTTGTTGACAAGAATTCCGGTTATAAAAAATATAATTAACCACTTATGTTTTTTTATCAAATTCGATTTGTTATCTATATCCATTTTGGAGGCATTAATTTCGTTGGTATGTAATTCATTTTTATCATTTATTTTTGTTTTCTTAATTGAATCTATTAGAACCATAATAGCAACATAATGCCCGCAATAGAGCTTAGTATTGAAAGGCAAACATTAATTCGTGCTAAAATTTCCATTGCAAACAGTTTAAGTATTAGGTTTTTATACCTAAATATACTAATTTTTATTTTGTTATAATAAGTTTCACGAGCCTTACAAAACACCGAAGATTATCGGAGGTGGTGCGGACAACGCAAAAGGTCTGTGAAGAGAGAGTCGACAGGCGACTTCACAGAATGCTTCAAAAAAGCCTGGCGTTGCTATTGAGCAGAGCGAGAGCGCTGCAACTTCAATAGCTATGACAGAGTTGAAGCCTTTTGCGTCAGCAAAGGCGAGCCATAGTGACGAACGATTGGCTTTATTAAGCTTGAACATTGCCAGCTTAACCTGGTTGCAAACCAAGTGAGCGCGGCATAAGTGAAGTATTATAAAACGGTCTAAGTAATAGAATCTATAATGAGCGATTACATATTATCATTTATTTGCATTTGCTTTTATAGTTTGGTTGACTGTTTTGTAAGTAAAATAGAGTAACTATTTGATAATCAGAAATAGTTTACTTTTTGTATCGGAAAGTAAACATTGGACGATAAATTAGTTCATATCTGACAAAGGTTACACCCAAGCTCTAACTTAAATAATTATTACCAACTTATTTTATCAAATACGGCTTTACAGCTTTTTCCCAAATGGCATAACCTAACCTGGTCATGTGCAGTTTATCGCCAACATATAATTCGGGCCTCAATTTCCCATTGTCAAGCATCAATGGATATACATCAACAAAGGTGCTGTTCTTATCGGCAGCTAAAAACGCTTTAACCCGCGCATTAAATTCAAGTTCCATTGGCATTATCTTTTCGCGGGACGGGCTGGGTTTCATGCCGATATAAAGTATCGGTACATTGGGCATTTTAGCCCTTATAGCCTGGTACAGCTTCATGGTGCGGTTATAAACCGAATCAAGATCAGTTTTCATCATTGATATCGAGTCCGCTTTTGATCTTTTGATCAAGGCTGAATCAGCCTTCGATTTCTTAACCACCAAATCATTTTCGCCAACATAAATTACGATCTGTTTAGGCTGATACTTAAATACAAGATCATTTAAGTAACGAATGATATCATTTGTTACCGCGCCGCCAATACCACGGTTTAAAGCGGCGTATTCTGCAAAGGTGTATTCTACATCATCCCACTTGCGAATAGAAGAACTGCCGGTAAAAACAATAGGGTGTTGTGGCGCTGCAAACATACCATCGAATTTCTTTATGGTTTGTACATCATCCCAAAACGGTGGTTTGGGATTGAGGATTTGTGTTGCTGGTGCTGTTTGGGCAAAGGCAGCAACAATAAATAAGCTAAAAACAGCAGTTATAATATATCTTTTCATTTCAATATTTGATTATAAATTGGTGCTGCAAATTATATAAAAATTCAAACATAGCAATTACTATTCGCCGGCTTCAAAATGTTGGCGCAGTTTCTCCTCTTCAAGATCAAGTAATTCAAGCTGGTGCCTTACAAGTGTATCGCTTATGTTTTCTTTCTTATTAAGGGTAAGCAATAGTGCGCGTTGCTCTTTGAGTAAATGGGCCATTATCTTACGGTAATCTTTATAAAAATCATTGGCGCGAGTCACATTATCGTCCTTTTCCCAATCTTTTAAAAACTCCATATCCGTGCTATACCGCAACTTAAGCGATTTTACCATGCCATTATGTTTAGTATGCTCGTGGTAATCTTCGTCTAATATTTTAAGCGATAGATGCGATAGTTTTTTGCGTACCAGTTGCCTTTGCTGTTCTATTGAAAAGTCGGTATAATCCGGGTCGGGCATGTTTACCAGTTTTACCAACGCAGGCAATGTTAAACCCTGCAAAACCAGTGTAACCAATATCACGCTAAAGGTGATAAACAAAATAAGATCGCGATTAGGGAAAGGGAGCCCCGGACTAAGCGCCACCGGGATACTTAATGCAGCCGCTAATGATACCACCCCGCGCATGCCCGTCCAGCCCAACAGTATAGGTGCCCTAAAGCCGGGGTTCGGATCGGCCACGGTAATGATCTTGCTCATCACCATGGTAATAACAGTAGCACCAAAAGTGCTGGCAAACCTGGTTACAATTAAAACGCCGGTTATTATTGCGCTGTATTTAATTGCCGGTGCTAAACCATTCGGTCCCAGGTTTTTTATGATGATGGGGAACTCTAAGCCTATCAGGATAAATACTATTCCGTTCAATACAAACGCCACGGCTTCCCATACATTTACGCCTTGTAAACGGCTGCGGTGCGATAAAAACTGCTGTTGGCGAAACGATAAGAATAACCCACCGCTTACTACCGATAACACACCCGAAAAATGAAATTGCTCTGCCGCCATGTACATGGCATATGGTGTGATAAAAGTCAGTACAACATCCATATTATTTGATGTAGGCAGCCAGCGGTGAATTGTATAAAACAACAACGCAACTAAAACGCCTATAGCAATGCCCATTACAATTACCAATACAAAACTAATTGCTGCTTCATGAAATACAAAAGTACCGGTAAGTACTGCCGCTAATGCGAACCTGAAAATAACTAAACTGGAAGCATCGTTCATTAAGCTTTCGCCCTCTACAATAGTGATAAAGCGGCGGGGCACTTTAATTGTTTTAAGTATGGCGCTGGCCGATACCGCATCTGGAGGTGAGATAATCCCACCCAACAAAAAGCCGGTTGCCGGCGTAAAGCCTGGTATAAGGCTTGCCGAAACAAAGGCTACTACGCACGAAGTAAGTATAACCACCGGGAAAGCAAAGCTGCTGATAACACGCCGCCATTTCCAAAAATCTTTCCATGACGTGTTCCAGGCAGCTTCATACAGCAACGGTGGCAGAAATATCACGAATATTAATTCGGGTTCTATCTCAACACCGCGCAAAAAGGGGACAAAACCCAACGGCAAACCAATTAAAACCAATACAATGGGGTAGGCCACCTTTATTTTTTGCGCCAGCATTACGCTAAACAAAATGATGGCTAACAAGCAGGTGTACTGTATAACGGTAGTATGCATGCAATAAAAATACAACAAACCGCTGTAAACAGCGTACAACAGTAAACCAAATTTTAAGAACTAAATTATTGCAAATAAAAGTTGACTATACAAGTTGAAATTTAAGTTAATAATTACATATTTGTATAAACCAATAGATACCATATTTTTCTATCGTCTTATTAAATCTAAGTTTATGCAACACAAGTACATGCTAAAATGTATCACATTGCAGGCGTTTCTATTAACTGCCTGTATGCCTTTTTTTGCCGCAGCGCAAAGGGGAGGAGGCCAACTAAATCAACAGATCGCACTAAATGATCTTTCGGCTTTTAAAAGTCCAAGCCCTAACTGGTCGGTAGCGAGTTCGGTCACGGCCGACATTACCAAGCACAACGCCCTCACCAAAAAAGATGGAACGGGTATCCTGGTAAGTATCCCGGGTAAAGAAAAAAACGAAGATATCTTCACTAATATGGAGCATGGCGATATTGACCTCAGCGTCGATTTTATGATGCCCAAAGAATCTAATTCAGGTATCTATCTTCAGGGTCGTTATGAGATCCAGTTGTTGGATAGCTGGGGCAAAACAGCCTTAACCAGCGGCGATTTAGGCTCGATATATGAGCGGTGGGACGATGCCCGCCCTGCAGGACAGCAAGGTTATGATGGTGTTGCACCACGTGTAAACGTAAGCCGCGCACCTGGCCTTTGGCAAAATATCCGCATAGCTTTCCAGGCGCCAAAGTTTGATGCGTCAGGTAAGAAAATAGCTAACGCGCGTGTAGTAAGGATCGTATTAAACGGAGTTACAATCATAGAAAATGCAGAACTGCAGGCTCCAACCCGTGGATCGGCATTTGCTAACGAGGCCGCTACGGGGCCAATACGTATCCAGGGCGACCACGGCGCGGTTGCAATAAAAAATATCCGCTATTCAACCAGGGTTAACACTATGCAGGTTGATGGCAGCCGTAATGTTTGGGATAGTAATGAAAAGCCTGTTACTATTGATGTAAAAAGCGATCCCGTTGTATTCCGCAGTTTTATGGATATTCCGGGTAAAAGGATTACGCATTCTGCAAGCGTTGGTATCCCGCATAACATTAGCTTTGGTTACGACTTAAGCAATGGTGCTGTTTACCAGGTTTGGAAAGGTGGTTTTCTTGACGCGTCGCCAATGTGGTTATCCCGCGGCGACGGTAATTCAAGGCCGCTCGGAAGCGTAATAGCTTTAGATGATAAACCGGCATTGGCTTACATTCACGAAGAGGCGCAGGCTTGGCCCGATAGTACTGCAAAAGGTGTTTTCCGTGCAAAAGGTTATGAGCTGGATGAAACCGGCATGCCGACTTTTAAATACAACTTTGATGGCATTATAATTAATGATAAAGCTACCAGCGACGATGGCAAAGCCCTTAGTCGAAAGATTTGGGTTGATGGCCCGGCGCCGAAGGACCTATACGTACGTGTGGCCGACGCTAAGGACATTACCGATCTTGGAAATGGCATGTACAGCGTAAACGACAATACTTATTACCTGCAGCTTGATAAAGGTGTTAAACCGCTTATTCGTTCGGCTGGTAAAGGCAAGGAATTGTTATTGCCGTTAAAAAATACGGATAAGGGAACCTTTGTTCAATACTCACTGATCTGGTAATTTTAAAAGACATTAAAGATGAAAGCTATTTATAAAAATATATTAATAACTGCAACCGCAACTTTAGGCTTTACAGCCACATTTGCCCAGGCCGGTAAAAAGTCAAATGCAGAAAAAGACTATTATCGGATAGTTAACGTTCCGGTGCCCGAAGGTGTGGAGCTTGAGGTCGGTGGTTTAACTACTTTGCCTAACGGCGATTTGGGTGTATCAACGCGCCGTGGCGATGTGTATATTATATCAAACCCGTACCAGCTAAACGGAAGCCTGCCATACTATAAAAAGTTTGCTACTGGTATGCATGAAGTGTTAGGCCTGGCTTACACAGGCGGTAATTTTTACTGTGTACAACGCGGCGAGTTAACCAAACTGATAGATAAAAATGGTGACGGCATGGCCGATATCTACGAAACAGTATACGCATGGCAGTTATCAGGTAATTACCATGAATACTCTTACGGCCCGGTTGTAATGCCTAACGGACACTTAATGGTGAATCTTAACGTCGCTTTTGCTGAAGAGTGGTGGCGCGGTAAAAGTTTCAGACCATGGAGAGGCTGGAGCTTAGATATAACGCCAGACGGCGATATGAGCCCATACGCGACAGGTTTCCGTTCGCCTTGCGGACAAGGTATTGTTGATGGAAAATACTTTTATACAGAAAATCAAGGCGACTGGATAGGCTCAGGATATATTATGCAGTTAGATAAGGGCGATTTTGCCATGCATCCGGCAGGACTGAATTGGGCTGCCGATCCATCATCACCTGTTAAAGTGCGTACAGAAGATATCTATGCACTGGTAGATAAACGTTTCAATGATCCGGAAGGCAAGATAGAGGATCGTGACCCAAAACGTCCGTATAAAACATTGGCAGAAGTTTCGGCTATAGTTGGTAAAGGTTTTAAAGCGCCTACGGTATGGCTGCCGCATGGCGTGTTAGGGCAATCAACATCAGCATTAATTCAAATACCAAGAGATGATAAATTTGGCCCGTTTGCAGGCCAGGTTTTGGTTGGCGATCAGGCACAAAGCCGTTTAAATCGTGTGTTTTTAGAAACAGTTAAAGGTCAGTTACAAGGCGCTGCAATTCCTTTTCGTGAAGGCTTTGAGTCGGGCGTTTTAAGAATGGCCTGGGGTGCTGATAATTCATTGTTTGTAGGGCAAACCAGCCGTGGTTGGGGATCAACGGGCCAAAAGATATTTGGCTTAGAGCGTTTAGTTTGGTCAAAGAAAACACCGTTTGAAATGAAAGCGGTTAGAGCAATGCCTGACGGTTTTGAAATAGAGTTTACCAAACCGGTTAACAAACAAGCGGCTGCCGATCCTGACAACTATAACATTACGGGGTTCACTTATAAATACCACCCGGTATATGGCAGTGCTACTATTCGCGAGAAAAATCATATTGTTAACGCGGCCATTGTATCAGAAGATGGATTACGTGTGCGTTTGGTTGCTGATAGCCTGCGCGAAAAATATATCCATGAAATTAAGCTGGATAAAAATATTGTATCTGCCGATAGTGCCGTAGCCGTGCTGCACCCTGTGGCTTACTATACGCTAAACAACATCCCTGATGGGGCTAAGCTAAACGTACCAAAACGCAAGCCAAAAATGACACATGACATGCCAGGTATGAATATGGAAATGCCTGCACCGGCTGCAGCTAAAGCATCGGCTGCTACCGGCCCTGCGCTTAAAAAGAACCAAACGGTTAAACCTGCTTCATGGACCAAAATAGATCAGATTATTAACATCGGTACAAAACCGGGTTTGAAGTACGACCAGGCAGAACTTAAAGTTAAAGCAGGAAGCAAGGTTAAATTAACATTTACTAATAACGATGATATGCCGCACAACCTTGTAGTTGTACCCGAAGGACAAGCAATTCCAGTTGGCGAAATGGGTACAAAGCTTGGCTTGCAGGCAGTTAAGCTTAGCTATATTGCCAATACACCTAAGATATTGTTTAACGCAACATTGGTTGGACCGGGCTCATCACAAACAATTTATTTTGTTGCACCAAAAGCCGGTAAGTATACTTACGTATGTACGGTTCCCGGTCACTTTTATGTGATGCAGGGTACGCTGATAGTTGAATAATCATTTTAACTAAACATTCTAAAGGCGGTAATGATAGACAATATCATTGCCGCCTTTTTGTTTAACAGTATTATTATAGATGGTGCCATACTTGCATACCAAATAATAAGTAATTTAGTTAACTAATATACTCCTGATGACTAAAGTAACTCATAGCCTGTTTTTAGCGTTTTTGTTTTTTTCGTTTAATTCATTAGCGCAAAAAGCAATTATTACTAAAAAAGAATTTGCTTGGCAACACTCAACGCCTGAAGCACAAGGGATGTCATCCGGTAAGCTGGAAGCATTAAAAAAAGATCTACTGTCAAAAGGAACTAAAAAATTACTCATCATCCGAAATGATAAGATAATCTGCGAGGTATTTGCAAAAGGCTGGAGCGATTCTTTGGTTACAAGCGGTACTGCATCATTGGCAAAAGCGTTAATTAGCGGTATGTCTTTAAATGCGGCCATAGCAGATGGTTATATCGCCGCCGACGCACCGGCTTGTTTGTATATCCCGGCCTGGAAAAAATCAGATGTTAAATCAAAGATCACAATCCGCCAATTAGATACGCATACATCCGGCTTGGATGACTCGGAAGGAACGGACGAAGAAATGGCGAAACTTATCGCACAAAAAAAGGACCGGCATATGGATCTGCCAGGGTGGAAAGGCCAGTTCTGGCGTAAAAACCCTGATCCTTTTACCTTATCGCGCGATAGCGCAAAAGTTTTGTTTAAACCTGGTACAGGATCTAATTATAGTAACCCTGGTATAGCCATGTTAAACTACGCGGTTACCAGCAGTCTCCGAAATTCGTCTTATAAAGATATTGCTACTTATTTAGATCAGCGCGTATTTAGCCGGATAGGTATAAAAAAAGGCACATACTCCATGGGCTATAAAACATCCTATAAAGTTGACGGACTGAATTTAATTGCCGGATGGGGCGGCGCTGCTTTTACTGCTGATGCTGTAGCTCGGATAGGCAGATTGGTGTTAAAGAAAGGAAACTGGCAGGGCGACCAAGTGATAGATTCGGCTGTTATGAAACAGGCGTTGACCATTGATGGTACCACAAACTCGGTAAATTTAAACGCAATGGCTATTCCTGACAGATCAGATAAATCGGGAGAAGATCCTGCGCCAATAGCAGCGTTAGGCTGGTTTATAAACAGTACTGGTGCCTTTAAATCGTTACCTCGTGATGCATTTTGGGGTGCCGGTGCCGGCGAACAAATACTGTTGGTCATACCAAGCCTTGATATTATTGTGGTGCGGATGGGCGAGACCATGAACAAAAATACCACCGGCGAAAGCTATTGGAAGTTTATTGAAAACACCCTTTTTAACCCGGTAGTTGATGCTGTTGAAGCATCGCCATATCCGCAAAGCGATTATATAACAGCTGCAAAGTTTGCTCCGGCTAATGAAGTTATAAGGATGGCAGAAGGTGGCGACCTATGGCCGTCAACCTGGGGCGATGATGGGCTGATGTACACAGCTTATGGTGATGGAAATGGATTTAAACCATTCACAGAAATTAAATTAAGTTCCGGGCTGGCGGTTGTCTCGGGAACGCCGCCAAATATAAAAGGACAAAATATCCGCAGTATGTCAGGCGAGACTGTAGGGCAGGGGCCTGCTGGGGTAAAAGCAAGCGGTATGATAATGATTGCTGGTAAGCTGTATATGTGGGTGAGGAATGCCAACAACGCAAGACTGGCTTACTCTACAGATCATGGCAAAAACTGGACCTGGGCCGATTGGAAGATCGACACGAGTTTTGGCTGCCCTAATTTTGTTAACTACGGCAAAAATAATGCGGGAGCGAAGGATGGCTACGTTTATATATATTCGGTTGATGATGCCAGTGCTTATAAATACGCCGATAAAATGGTGATGGCCCGGGTTAATAAAACCCAATTGATGAACTGGAAAGCGTATGAGTTCTTTGCAGGGCATACTAAAACAGGTTTGACTGTTTGGTCGGACGATATAAGGAAACGCCAGCCAATTTATGTAAACCCCGGTAAGACTTATCGATCAGGCATGACCTATGATGCACCGTTAAAAAGATATTTATGGTGCCAGGTAATCCCGCTTTCAGGAGATAAAGAGCAAGAGGGCCCGAGGTTTAAAGGAGGTTTAGGAATATTTGAATCACCAAACCCATGGGGGCCGTGGAAAACGGTGTATTATACCAGGGAATGGGATATGGGACCGGGCGAGTCGGGCAGTTTACCGGTAAACTGGATGAGCAAGGATGGTAAGTCTATGTATTACCTGTTCTCGGGTAACGATTCTTTTTCTGTGAGAAAATTAGTTTTGCAAACAAAGTAAATTGTGCAGAGGTAATTGCACTTAATAGTAGGCTTATAAAGCTTAGTAACCGTGATATCTCTTTGTATACTTTTGTCTAAACTATAAAACTATGCTACGAGTAAACGCTGTTATTGCTTTCCTTTTTATTTTGACTTGCGAATCTTTTGGAGCGGTAAAAGAAAACCAACGCATCACTCCCTTTGGCAAAACCAATCAGTTAATAGTTGATGTAAATACCGGCCTGTTTACTGTAAAATATGCCGGTAAAATTATAGTAGCTGATGCGTCGGCCTCATTTCTATCGGGAGACAATAAATATCAAACCATAGATTTTAAAAAACGCACGATAAAAATTGAAAGTATTAAGGATAAGATTGGAGCAGGTAAAGTAGTTTCGCTTATCTCAACGGCTTCCGGCTTGCCTATTATGGTACAACGATTTTACTGTTATACTAATAAGGATTTCATAATTACAGAGCTGGAAATAGATGGACATGATCTGCGCTCTAATTATATGGCACCGGTTATCACAAACAAAGCAAACCTGTATGCTGGCAACAAACTCCAAACTTTATTTGTGCCTTTTGATAATGATACTTTTATAAGATATCAATCCAACGAATTAAATGAACAAGTTACCACGAGCGCCGAAGTTGGTGTTGTGTATGACAATGAATCAAGAAAAGGATTGGTTACAGGATCGCTTACACATGGTAGCTGGAAAACAGGAGTTAAAAGCGCAGGGAGCGGCAATTTGATAGACCGGTTAGAGATTTTTGGCGGGTTAAACGAAGTAGCCATAACCCGCGATTCAATGGCTCACGGTTCATTAAAGGGGGATAAGATTATTTCCCCTAAAGTATTTCTGGGTTATTTTGCCGATTGGCGAAAAGGAATGGAAACTTACGCACGTACTTGCAGCGCAATTGAAGGCAGATATATTAAACCATGGGCTAAAGCGACGCCTGTTGGCTGGAACAGTTGGGGCGTTATTGGTTCAAAACTCAGTTATGAAAAAGCTACAGGTGTAGTCGATTTCTTTGACAAGCAAATACCCGATTTTCGTAACGATGATGGCACTGCTTATATTGATCTCGATTCATACTGGGATAATATGGTTCGGGGAGGTTTTAAGGGGGATTTTTCTAAACTTAAAGACTTTGTTAACTACTGTAAAGAACGAAACCTGCAACCCGGTGTTTACTGGGCCCCGTTTACAGATTGGGGTTTTAAATCTAAAAATAAAGAGCGCACTGCAGAGGGCGGCAATTATAAGTTTGCCGATATGTGGACTAAAACGGATAAAGGCTATCATGACCTTGATGGGGGAAGGGCGCTTGACCCAACGCATCCCGGTACACAGGCTCGTATTGCTTTCGTATTAGGGAAACTGAAAGATTGCGGTTTTAAAATGATCAAGATCGATTTCCTGGGACATGGAGCGGCTGAATCGAGTAAGTTTTATGATCCTAATATTACCACAGGGATGCAGGCGTACAAAATCGGAATGGAAACAATAAGTAAGGTTTTGGATAATTCAATGCTTGTTTATGCTGCTATATCACCATCATTAGCTACAGCGCCTTACGTAAATATGCGCCGTATTGCCTGCGATGCTTTCCATTCTGTTAAAGACACGGAATATTCATTAAACAGTGTGACCTATGGCTGGTGGCAAACCTATTTGTACGATTATATTGATGCTGACCATTTAATTTTTGAAAAAGAAAATGCCGGCGCCAATCGTGCCAGGTTGATATCAGGATTAATTACCGGGTCTGTAATATTGGGAGATGATTACAGCAAAGAGGCTCCATGGCAACAACAGGTTAAAGATTGGCTGCAAAAGCCTGAAATTAAGCAGTTAATAAAGAGCGGTAAAGCCTTTATGCCGGTTGATGGTAATATAGGGGGCGCGGCAGCCCAAGCTTTTATCCGCAAAAATGCCGATGCTGTTTACCTGGCTGTATTTAACTATAAGAAACAACCAGCTGATTTAAAACTGAACGCAAAACGACTTGGCTTAGCAACTAATAAAAAGTACATTTTTAAAGAATTGTTAAGCGGAGACTTGATTACTGTTTCAGATAATTTTACAATACCATTTAATGAAGAGGGTGCCTTTATTTTCAAGGTATCTGCAAATAAATAAGTTTAAACTACTTGTTTCCGGATGTTGTGGTTTGCAAAAAAAGCTTAGCGTTTAAACGGCCGTCTCTTATTATTTTGTTAAAATCATAGCTAACTTGTTTGTAAAACTCAGGAATCAAGTTTTGAAGTGTTGTACTTCTTAAAATAACAGAAGATATATAAAGTTTTGAAAATTTGTATCCATACTTGGTAGCAATGTCATTAACAGTTTTCATTTCATCTGGTATCAGATTTTCTTTTGATGTACCTATGAATGTTTTGATCTTTAAACTGTGAAAATAGATACGCATATATGGTGTTAATAGCTCATCACCATTTTTATATGCTGTTGAAATTGAATAAAATATTTCTTTAACCTTATCATGCTCTCCAAATTCAAAGTACGAGTTTGCAGCAAGTGTTTTTATAAAAAATCCATATTGCGATATGTGTTCTTCAAGGACGTCTGTGCGGTAGTGGTTTATTAAAAAGGTAATAAATCTAAGTGTCTTTTTTGGGTTATTACTTAATAGTAAGGTATATGAACCTAAAAGGTAAAGCATATCATTTGCTGCGCTTTTTTTCAAGGCTGATGTATCGTCTGCTTTAAAATATAATTTAGTTAAATCAGCCAGAACTTCAGTTTTAATAATTCCATATTTTAGATGATAGTATACTGCATCCAGGCAATTTAACGGATTTACACCAAACGATTCATATTCTGCTTTTGGAAAAGCCTTAAGTTTAGCTAAACAGCTTTCTAACTCATTGAGATCAACCTGTATAGCTGCTATAATAGCTAATGTAGAATGGATAAGTATTTTCTTCTTGTTTGAAAGTTCAAACTTCAACAATACATGCAGGAATTTTTTATAATCAGAATTAATAAGCTCTAAACCAAAAAAATAATCAAATAACTTTTCACTAAACGAATGTTTAAAATATTGTATTAATGAAACATTTCTGTTAGTTGATGAATACTCACTTTCTAATACTTCACCTAAAAACGTTATGAGGTCTGATTTTTCATTTGTGCTTAAATCTGCTTCTATTATATGTTCAATGTTTTTTAATTGTCCTGATTTAATGGCGTGTATTAAGCACCATTTTAATACGTTTACTTTATGAGAATTATTGATAAGCAGCTTATTTACTACCACTACAAGATCGGTATCAAATAAATTGCTGTTGTTATAGAGCAATATTTTAGAGATGCTGTGCTCCAGGTAATCCGTGTTGCCAAATACAATGTAAGTATTGTATTGATAATTATTACTCTCGTTAAGCTCCCTTATAAACCCTACGCTTAATAATTCCTGGTAGGCGTTGGTGTGTTTTTTAATAGTATTGTTTACCCGTAATTTATTTATTTGGTAAATATTGTTTTTAATATCTAATTCTTCAACCAGGTTCTTTATCAATAATATTTTCTCTGCCGAATAAGGGCCCAGGTAAACTTTGTTGAAAATAAAGGTAGATATGGTGTCGTAAAAACAAAGATGATCAGCATCACTTAAAGAGAAGTTTTCTTTATGCTGCTGATAGTAAAATTGAAAGTACAAAGGATGATTAAAGTTCTCGGCGACGTTAATAGCCAGAGCATTTTCGGCCCCCGGCCTTATTTTATGACAGAGTAATTTAATCTCATCAACACTAAATAAGGGTACATTTATAGATTGGTTGTCTTTAAATCCGGTAAACCAGGTGTTATTACCAATTTCTAATTCATGTTTATTGTTTATCCAGGTCGCCGTTCGGGTTGTTAGTACAAGTTTAAACCACTCATGCGATTTATAAAATGAAAAAATATCAATAAGCTGATTAAGTATCACTCTGAAATGATCGCCTTTAAACATATGTTCATCAAAGCCATCAATTATGAGGTAAAATTTACTGCCGCCCCTTTGCTTTATATCTAACAATACATTAATGTCATTATCGGTATTATAGCCTAGTAAAGCCAGCATCCAATCGTGGATATCCCTGCCACTAACCAAAACGCTCATAATAGCATTACTGCTAAATAATAATATGATATCATTGCTATCGTTAAGCTCGTCAATAGCGATCTTTTTTTCGATCCATTGGCAAAGGGCTACGGTTTTACCATAGCCTGCAGGGGCAGATAATACTGTCCCCGTACAGCCCGAATTTAGAAATTCATCAAAATGATGGTCAATAAAATCCCTGTCTATCGTTTGACTGTAGGGGATACCCGTTTTGTTTTTTAATGCCTGTAGCGTAAACCCTGTTATTTTATTGGCGTTTTGTTGTAATAATTGCCAATTTAATTCATCGTTGGATGTCGCTATCAGCTTCTTTTCCTGCTTTTGGCAAAAATCGTCCCAACTTTTATAGTTACAATATTTAGCAAGGACGTTTAGCGTAAATAGCGAAGGGCTGTATTTACTGTAAGCAAAGCCATATATCCGTTTAAATGTTGTTTCACTGATACGGTTACCACTCTTTTTAAAGACCCTGTCTGATAATGCCTTACACTCTGATGGGAGCACATGGGTTATCCCCGCATTAATAAGCAGTATTTTTTTTAACTCTTCATATTTTGGTAATGAAACTACATTCATTAACATTTCCCCCCGTTATTTTAGATCTGCTTCATCATAACCAACTCTATGCATTGATTTACGGTGAAATTTGTTGATATACTATTTGGTGTAATTGATTTTCCTGTATTGTATTGTAAAGCTATCTCTTCTAACTTGTTTTCAAGCATTTTGCAATGCGAAGCATCACTAAAACCCAATGTAAACAATTCTGTATATCCATTTAAATTGTATGGTTGTAATGTTGATATACCACAAATGTTTAATATTTCTAATTTAACATGATTGGTAATATATATCTTATCCATAGGTGTATTACTACTAAATTAGTAGACAAGATATACTATTGTATCGATTAATTAACGTTTGGCCCCACGTTGTTTAAAGTATAAAAAGCGGTAACATTTAATTTTATTCGCATTTATTTACTGAATGGGAATTTTATTTCTCTATTTGAAATTAATTAATTTATCGTGCTATTTTTACATAAATTAAATTTCCGTTAAAGCAAACTACGTATAAATACGCTATTTTAAAATAGCGTATTTATACGTAGTTTGCTTTGGGCTGTTATAGCGTGAAAATACCATATTTTATAGAAAATAACACAAGTCCGGCAGTATTTCTACAACCGGTTTTTGTTAGCAATCTTTTTCTGTGCCCCTCTATGGTCCTGGCGCTAACATATATTTTTTCTGCAATTTCTGCGGTACTACATTCTTTACATATCAACTCAAGTATTTGTTTTTCGCGAGCGGATAATTTTATTGTTAAGCTATCTAATTTCTTTTGGGTTACAGTTTTATTAGCCGCATTATCCTGTATTGCTTTTAAAACTTTTCTGTTAAAATAAAACCCTGTTTTATAAACCGATTGGATAGCCATTGCCAACTCATCTTTATCGCAATTCTTTTCTAAGTAAGCTGATGCTTTAGCATGGATCATTTGCGCAATTAGCGATGGGCTAACGTGTACAGACAGAATAATAACCTTTATTTGTGGATATTGGTCATGTAAATATTCATTTAGTTCAATGCCATTCATACCCGGCATGTCCATATCTATAATTGCGATATGAATTTTATCGGTCGCCAGTTTTGGCAATTCTTTAATAAACGCATTACCACTTTCAAAATCGCCCTCCAGCCTAAATTCGTCAATGCTATTAATTAGCAAAGCCAGACTTTGCCTAAACAAATTTTGATCATCAACAATAAATACGCTTATTTTTTCCATATGTATAAAGGTAATAGGCTATGCGCATTCAATTTTAATAGTAAATCCCTTTCTGGGGGCTGTGTCAACTTTATAATTGGCGTTGATAACAGTGAGCCGGCTCTCAATATTATGTAATCCTATCCCGTTGTTGGTTTGTTTAATATCCATACCTACACCATTATCACTGTATTCAAGTACCAGTAGCCCATTATTTGAAGTGAAATTTAGTATTGATTTTGTAGCATTTGCGTGTTTTATAGTATTGTTAAGCAATTCTTCTAAAACCCGATATAAGGCTGTTGAAATAGGCAGAGGTAGTTTCTCTAAAATTGAAACCGCCTGGTTGTTAAATTCTATATTTATTTTACCCGACTGATTTATTATAGCGCATTGCTCTTCAATGGCAAACCCCAACCCATAATAAGTTAATGCTGTTGGGGATAGATTATGCGAAATGTTTCTAACATCGGTCATCATTTTATCAATGATGGCTTTACTTTTTTTAATAAACTCGTTATATTGATCATCTGCCGTTACAGGTTTAAACATTCCAATGATCAATCTTAAGCTTGATATTGCAGCGCCAACATCGTCATGAAGATCCCGGCCTATACGTATTCTTTCTTCTTCCTGCGATTCGATGACAACCTGCAGCAATTCTTTTTGATGGGCCAACTGGGCCTGTTGGAGTTGTTGGCGTTGTTGTAAAAGTTTATTCTGATTGCGAACGTAGATCAATATAAATGAAGTTACCATTAAAAAGACACCGACGGTACCCAATATTACTAATAAGGCGATGTTATCGGTTGTTTCTTCCATTTATAAAAAGCGATGGCAAAAAATATGTTTTCGAATAATAAAATAACGTCGTACCCGGTCCAGATCGCCTTAATAATTTGGCTATCTGGGCTAAGTAAATAATTTGAAAAAATAAATATGAAAAAGTTGCACGAGTAAAAAAGTAATATCCCGGCGTTTATCCAGTTAAGGCTTAAATCTCCCCATTTCTGCGATACTTCAACTTGGCTTTGTCTATTGATAAACATTAAACAGTAAGCAATGATTATTATAGCTTCAACAGAGCGGGTATAAGTATTGAGTTGAATGGCAGTTTGCACATAAAGATAATTTACAACACACCATATTGCGAAAACAAGCACAAGCGGTGGAATGATCTTAACTATCAAGCCTTTAAATTGCAGCGCATAAAACCAGGAAATAAAAGCAAATTCAAAAACTGTATAGAGATGAATAAGATAAAGGTCGCGAATGCTTAACGATGATAGTATAATATTTAGCGAATTAAGTATAAACGTGAAGATGTTAAAATAAAAGAAAACTTTAAGTGGGTTACTTAATAGCTTGTAATTAATACCAGCAATTATTATGGGAATTAATATGCTGGAACCGGCGATAAACCGGTCGAAAATGTGATAAAATGTCAATTTAATTTACGTTTGTTAAGGTATAAAAATATAAACAATACCTTAACAAACGTAAATTAAGTTTTAATTAGGCTTCAAGGCCACCGCCAACGCCGCAGGTTGGCGGACAAGGCTGAGACATATCATAAACATTGCTGTCGCCATCGTCTCCGCCAACACCACCATTTTGGGTACCCTGGAATAGTTGATCATGGCCATCAACAACCGGTACAAGTAATATTTGGCTAGAGGTTGGATCGGCAGGGTCTCTCAATCCAATGTATGCTCTAACAGCTTCCATAGTTGGGTTGTTTTTTAATAAATTATCATACGATACACGCGGTATCAACCACGATCGTACGTCAAATGCCTGCCCTGAAGTTTCCAGGTAGGTTCTCCAGTTTCTTGCCATTTCAATAGCCAGGTCAACATCAATTGTTCCTTCAGAAGAGTCGTTTGGTAAATCATTAGTGCTCATAAAAAATTGGGGGTTAAGTTAGATGCAATAATATGCAAATACCATAAGTGTTTAATGCGTATGAATAAAGAATGAACAAAATGAACGGGGAGTTATTTGATGAACAGGACTATTAGCGTTTCTTCAAGAGAGGTTGCAATTGATCTGCCGCCAGGTTCGGGGTTTACGGTACTAAAATCAGAATAATTAACCGTTAAAATTATAGCCTTTAAATCCCAGTAAACTTAATAGTTTACGCTTGAAAATGCTTTTCATCAACGCCTTGAAATAACGACGTTCTGAATTTCTATTGCGCATAACAAATGAAGGATGTTGCAAAGGGAATTGTATAGGACGGGCAATATTATGTTTAAAGTGATCTTTACTGGATAGGGTATGGGTGGCATCTACACCTAAACCGATATTCTCGATAAGGTTAACATTAGGGATGATTGATAATCCGTTATTTGAAAATATTGCAAATGACCACTGATAATCCCACCAGTTAGCATCCGGGTTATTATAACTATTATGAATTTTGGCCAATCTGTATTTTTTTTCTAAGGCAGACCCAAAGTAATCTTTAAAATAATCCTTTTCAATTAGCTCAGGGTATTTTTTTACGCCAAAATCATATAATCTCCAGGCACGGCGCCAGGTTGCCCATCCCCATTCGTGCGGAAAAGTTGAAAAATAATAAGAAAAATTATTATCATGTTGCCAACCCTTCTGAAAGTTGCTGCCTGTGATATGCATAATACGCGTGTCATACCGGTATTTTTCAAGCATCTCCTCGCAAAATCGAAAAAAGGTTGGATCGGGTAGACAATCATCTTCCAATATTATTCCTTCTTCTTCGTTCTCAAAGAACCAATCGTATGCCCCAGCGGGCCCCAATCCGCAACCTAAATTTTCGTCCCGAAATAATGTCTTCAATTCACAATCCCAATCAATATTGACAACAAGCTCTCTTGTCAGTTGGCACTTTTCTGCGTCCGAAGCATTGTTTGGCCTTGGGCCATCAGCAGCTATGTATAGTTTTTTTGGTTGCGCTTTCCTAATAGCATCAAATACTATACTGGTAGTATCAAGTCTATTAAATACAACAAAGAGTACTGGTGTTTGTAGGGGCAAAATTCAGTATTTAAAAAGTATAGAAATCAAATATGCGACAAAATCGTTACATATTTTAGTATTAGTTAAAAGTGCTGTTTACGTAACAATAATTAGCTTATGTATCGTTCAATGGCACAATTGTACCGATAAATGAACTAATAAGTGGTTATATACGTTTAAAAGGAGTAAATAGTTTGCGGCTTTAATAATTATAATTAAAATAATAAAATAAACGCCGAGCCTTCGCCCTCGATGGACTGAACCTGAATATTGCCTTTATGCAGCATCATTATTTGCTTACATAAGCTTAACCCAATACCACTACCGGTTTTACGGGTGCTGAAAAATGGAATGAAGATCTTGTCTAATAACTCGGGCGGCATACCCACGCCGTTATCGGCTATTTTTATTATTGGTTTATTGTTAACGCCAGTTTCTGCTGTTAGAGTTATGCAAGGTGTAGATGTATCTTTTACTGCGTCAATAGCGTTAACTAATAGATTTATTAACGTTTGCTCAACCAGGTTTACATCCATTTCAATAGTCATCTGCATATCGCGTAATACAATATCCAATTCGATGTTTTTCTTGGCAAGTGTAGGTTGCATTAAATTGTTCAGATTCTCAAACAGATCTCTAACCAGCACCGATTTCATATCAAGTTTGGTGATTTTGTTTAAGTTGCGATAACTCTCCGTAAATTTAAGCAAGCCCTCACTTCGGCGCTTAATAGTATCTATGCCAAGCTCTAAATCCTCTAAATCGGCTTTATTACCGTCCTTATCATAATTCTGCAACCAGTTTTTCAAAGTATCGGCTAATGATGAAATAGGGGCAACCGAATTCATGATCTCATGTGTCATGACATTCAGTAGCTTTTGCCAGGCTTTAGATTCTGTTTCATCCAAGGCTTCGCTAACATTTTGGAAGGCAAGTAGTTTGTATAACTTATCCTCACTGCGCATAGCCGTTACACTAAGCAGTATTTTAATAATTTGTTTGTTCCGGGTGATGGATACAACCTTGCTCTCTCCAGACTTTAGTAGCATCACTTCGTTATACAAAGCCTCGTCGCGTTTTTTAAGGGAGTGGATCGTTTTGAGATATGGGATGTCAAATATTTTTTTAAAAGATTCATTTAGCCAACCAATTTGCCCGCTTTCATGCTCATAGGAAATGATGCCCGTGTCTACTAGCTCCAATATTTTTTGCAGATATTGATACTGGGTTTCGCGTTCGCGATTGATGTTTTTAAAAGTATCGTTGATGTCATTAAAGCCTTTACGTAACGGCTTTAATTCAATGGGTGCATGGCTAACATCAAAGTGGCGCGAAAAATCGCGGTAATGTACAGATTCAACAAATTGCTCAACCTCGTTATGCGCTTTTTTATTAAACTTTAATAAGTCCAGCAATTCAAAAACAACAACGGGCACACCAATTAGCAGGAACCAGTATAACCCCTTAACTATAACCATGCTAATTGCCAATAGCGTTAAAAATAGCAAAAATACGCGCATCATTAAGCGCCATTCATATCGTTTAAATACCATATTTGCTTAGCCTGCGATAGAGCGCGGTACGGGTTAATCCTAATTCTTTAGCCGCACGGGTTATGTTACCGTTGTGTTTGTCAATTACTTTTAAAATAGTAGTTTTTTCAACCATGCTTAATGGCATATCATCAAATGATTCAGTTTCGGGCGAAGTGTTTTCTATTGACGAAAATATAAGGTCATCCGCAGTTAAAACGTCACTATCAGCCATAATAATTGCGCGTTCCATAATGTATTGCAACTCGCGTACATTGCCGGGGTAGCTATAACTGTTTAGCTTTTGCAAAGCACTTTCACTAAAAGTTATGGTTGGTTTTAAATATTTACCGGCATATATTGTTGCAAAATGACGGGCCAGAAGTTCAATATCTCCGCCTCGTTTACGTAATGGTGGCATATTTACCTCGACCGTATTAATACGGTAAACCAAATCTTTACGAAAACGGTGATCGTTAGCCAATTCACTTATCGGTAAGTTAGTTGCACAGATTAGCCTGATATCAATATCGGTTGGTTTATTACTGCCTAACCTGGTTACCTGGCGGTTTTGCAGAATGGTGAGTAGTTTTGCCTGTTGCCTTAAGGATATATTACCTATTTCATCTAAAAACAAAGTGCCGCCATGCGCATCTTCAAATCGTCCCGCCCGATCCTCGCGGGCATCTGTAAACGCACCTTTTTTATGCCCGAATAATTCGCTTTCAAACAACGTATCCGTAAGTGAGCCGACATCTACTTTTATAAAAGGTTTATTAGCACGTAATGAACGATCATGAATGGCTTTTGCCACCAGATCTTTGCCTGTGCCATTTTCCCCTAATATCAGGATGTTTGCATCGGTTGGAGCTATTTTATTAACTTTCAAAAAAACATCATCCATTATGGATGACTCACCAACTAACGGGTTTGATGAATTGCTCTTTTTTTCTGATAAGTTATTCTTATTCTGATTGTTATCTTCGCTTTTGTCAAGTAGGTCTTTAATAATTTCAAGTAGTTTTAAATTATGCCATGGCTTTACTAAAAAATCGGCTGCGCCTTCTTTTAATGATCTAACAGCAAGGTCAATATCGCCGTAAGCGGTAATCATTATCACGGTGACATTAGGCTTCCATTCCTTTATTTTGCGCAGCCAGTATAAACCCTCATTGCCGGTGTTTATTGCGCTGTTAAAATTCATATCCAGCAAAATAATATCCACCTGGTTCCTTTGCAGCAGGCTGTTTAAATTCTCAGGGTTTTTCTCAGTGATAACTTCCTTTGCCTCTGATTTAAGCAACAGCTTTACCGCGGTAAGTACATCCGGGTCATCATCAACAATTAATACAGTGGCTTTTTTTAATAACATACAGCAGGTGAAATATAATTAAATATAACAGATATTTTGATTCTGCCTATTCAAATATGTAACCATTATTTATAATTAGCTGTAAAACAAATTTTTGCATTAGTTACACTAAAAATAACTGTATCATAACCGTACACCTGCTGTTTCAAAATCGGACGAGTTTTTTTACAATATTTAATTATTGATTTGATTTACAGCTAATTATATTGTGGCACGTTGTTTTGTAAATTAGTGCAAATAATAAGGTTATATTTTAATATTGTGGATAGAAAAATCGAAAAGAAAAAGTGGAATACCAAGCGCCTTTTAACAATAGGTGGTATTACAGCGTTGGTTTTATTAATAGCCGGCAGCATTTATTTTACATCTGGCAAAAGTAAATTGGATGTAGATACTGAACGTATAACTATAAGTGAAATAACTAAAGGCCCATTCATGGTTACCATACCTGTTAATGGCGTGGTAATGCCCAAAACCACAATTTATTTAGATGCGGTTGAAGGCGGATTGGTTGAAGCTCGTTATGTTGAAGATGGCGCTAACCTTAAAAAAGGCGACCCGATACTTAAACTATCAAATACAGACCTGGAGTTAAACCTGGCTAACCAGGAAACCGCAGTATATGCTGCGCAAACACAAATGCAGATTTCTCAAAATAATGCATTGTCAAGCACCATCGGAAAATTAAACCAGATGGCTGATGTGGAGAATGCATATAAAGAGGCAGAGCGCATTTATAAATTAGATAAACATTTATTTGAGCAAAAGGCTATTGGCTCGCAAGAGTATCAGCAGGCTACCAATACCTATAACTACGCGCTAAACAGGCGTAAACTAACTCAACAGATTTTGAAGCAGGATACTGCGCTTGCCCGGCAACAAGGCATACAGGCAAGAGAGCAGTACGCGCAAATGAAAAACGCGTTGAATTTAATGCGTAAAAAAGTTGCCGATTTAACAGTAAGGTCGCCAATTGATGGCCAGTTAACCTCAATGGATTCGGAAGTTGGACAGAACAAAAATAAAGGGGAACGTTTAGGACAAATTGACGTCTTATCAGGGTATAAGGTCAGGGTAGATGTGGATGAACACTATTTATCACAGGTATACATTGGCTTAACCGGCACATTTACGTTTGCAGAGAAAAACTATACTTTAAAAATTAAGAAAGTGTTTGCGCAGATCTCCGCCGGGAAATTCCAGGTCGATATGGAGTTTGCCGGAGCGGCACCTACAGGTATCCGTCGCGGACAAACGCTGCAGATATTGTTAGCGCTTAGCGATGAATCGCAACAGGTATTATTGCCTAAAGGAGGGTTCTACCAACAAACAGGCGGTAATTGGATCTTTAAAGTGAGTGAAGACGGCAAGATGGCCTACAAAACGGATATCCAGCTTAACAGGCAAAATACCGACTACTACGAAATAACGCAAGGCCTAAAACCTGGCGATAAAGTAATAACATCAAGCTACGAAACATATGGCGATATACAGGAACTCGTACTAAAGAAATAAACTAACTGATTAAAAATTAAAACGCGCTCATTAAAAAGAGCAGGAGGCACAAATGATAAAAATTACCGATCTACAGAAATTTTACCGCACAGAGGAGGTAGAAACCATTGCTTTAAATAAGCTGACAATTGACATTAAAGAAGGCGAGTTTGTTGCCATAATGGGTCCCTCGGGATGCGGCAAATCAACCTTGCTTAATATCCTTGGGCTATTGGATGACCCGGATGGTGGAAGCTACTTGTTCAATGGCATTGAAGTAGCCGATTTTAACGAGCGTAAACGTGCCGACTTGCGTAAACACAACATAGGTTTTGTTTTCCAAAGTTTTAACCTGATTGACGAGTTAACAGTTTATGAAAACGTAGAGTTGCCTTTAATCTATACCGGCGTGCCCTCATCAGAGCGTGTGGGCAGGGTTGAAGCTGTGTTAGAAAAAATGCAGATTATGCACCGCCGCAATCACTATCCGCAGCAGCTGTCAGGTGGTCAGCAACAACGTGTTGCAGTTGCCCGCGCTGTGGTTAATAACCCAAAGCTGATATTGGCAGATGAGCCAACAGGTAACCTTGACTCAAGTAACGGTAATGAGGTTATGGAGCTATTAACAGACCTGAATGAACAAGGTACAACCATTATAATGGTTACCCACTCAGAGCATGATGCACGTTACAGTCACCGTATTATCCGTTTATTGGATGGACATACCGTGATGGAAAATATTATGATATAACAAACACCTGTCACCTAAATTTAATATCAGTTAGTTAATTATTCTATAGCCCTTTCTTTAGGGAAAGGGCTAATAGAGAACATCAGTCGACCTATGATCAGAAACTACCTTAAAATAGCATGGCGCAACCTTAAAAATGATAAGGTTTACAGTGCATTAAATATTGTTGGTTTGGCAGCCGGCATGGCCGTGGCTTTGCTGATTGCGCTATGGGTATTTAATGAATATTCTTATGATCGCTTTTTGCCCAATGGGGATCAATTATACCAGGTAAAAGTAAATTTTACCAGTAAGCATGCAGGCAAGCATACGCAAAACGCTTTGGCGCTTCCATTGGCTGAAGTAATGCGAAAAGAATACCCGGAAATTAAATACGTAGCCGAATCTGATTGGAACGGTACTCACGGGTTAATGGTGGGCGATAAGAAGCTTTACCTTGATGGCTCGGCTGTTGGGGCAGACTTTTTAAAGATGTTCCAGTTTCCGTTACTTAAAGGAAACGCTAATGTAGTTTTAAAAGACACTTACTCTATTGTGCTTACCGAATCTACAGCAAAATCACTTTTTGGCGACGCGGACCCGATCGGTAAAATAGTAAAGATCGATAACCAAAGTAATCTTAAAGTAACCGGTGTATTAAGAGACTTACCCGTAAACTCATCATTGCGTTTTAATTATTTAATACCCTTTAATTATAACGAGCAAGCATCAAACGGATTAAACGGTGCGCGGCAAAATTGGGGCAATAACTCTTTCCAGCTTTACGCTATGTTGCAGCCAGGCGTTACTTACGCACAGGTTGCACCTAAAATAAAGAATATCATTTTTAACAAGGGCGAGATAATGCGCTCATCTAAACCAGAAGTGATCATGCAGTCGTTAAAAGATTGGCATCTCAATTCTGATTTTAAAAACGGAGTGCAGGTAGGTGGTTTTATAGACTATGTGCGCATGTTTAGTATAGTTGGCATTTTAGTTTTGCTGATAGCTTGCATCAATTTTATGAACTTATCAACCGCGCGGTCTGAAAAAAGAGCACGCGAGGTTGGCGTGCGCAAAGCGATAGGTTCCAATAGGCGAGATCTGATATTTCAATTTCTAACAGAATCGGTATTAACTACGTTTTTGTCGTTTATTATTGCGTTGCTATTGGTGCAGTTAGCATTGCCATACTTTAATAATTTAACAGGCGTTTCTATCGCCATACCATACAATAACGCTGTTTTTTGGTTGGTAATGATCACCTATGTGTTGGTAACGGGCTTATTGGCAGGTAGCCGCCCGGCTTTTTATCTATCATCATTTAACCCGGTAAGCGTATTAAAAGGGGGCTTAAAAGTTGGGAAGTCCGCCACGTTGCCACGTAAGATATTAGTGGTTGCTCAGTTTAGTTGTTCAATAGCCCTTATCATCAGTACCATAATTATATATCAGCAGATACAACATGCTAAGGATCGGCCGACCGGGTATAACTCAGAAAGATTGGTAATGAGCGATATGAGCGACGATTTGAATAACAATTACGACGCCTTAGAAAATGAATTGGTGCAGACGGGATTGATAAATAACATAGCAACTGCTTCAAGCCCGGTAACTGATATTTACAGCCACACCTCTGTAACCGGCTGGCCGCAAAAGGATGCCGCAGACGAGTCAATTAACATTGGAACTATATACGTATCTAACAATTATTTTAAAACTGCCGGAATGCAAATTATTGACGGTGCCGATTTTTCGCCGCTATGGCAGCAAGATAGTACTAACGTGTTGGTTAACGAGGCTGCAATAAAAAGAATGGGTTTAAAAAACCCGGTGGGCCAGCAAATTACATGGAATAGAAATAAAAGTAAAGTAACGATAATTGGCGTTGTTAAAGATGCCTTAATGGATTCGCCTTTTACACCTGTAGAGCCTGCAATATTTGGGCATGGACGCCGATTTAACCAGGTTATTTACAAGTTATCCGCACGGACCAATACTCATACCGCGATAGCACAGATTGAACAGATCTTTAATAAATATAATCCGGCATATCCATTTGCCTACCAGTTTGCTGACGACGCTTACGGTCAAAAATTCAAGTTAGAAACCTTAATTGGCAAACTTGCCGGCATATTTGCCAGCCTGGCTATCTTCATATCTTGCCTCGGTTTATTCGGATTGGCTGCTTATGTTGCCGAACAACGCACCAAGGAAATAGGAATCCGCAAGGTATTAGGCGCATCAATTGTGCAGATGTGGCTGATGCTCTCAACAGACTTTGTTTTATTGGTATTCATCAGTTGTCTTATTGCATCGCCAATAGCCTGGTATTTTTTACATGGTTGGCTGCAAAAATATGATTATCGCATTAGCATAGGGCCAGCTGTATTTGTGTTATCTGCACTTGCTGCGGTGATAATAACCTTGTTTACTATAAGTTTTCAAGCACTAAAAGCAGCATTAGCCAATCCCGTTAAAAGTTTAAGAAGTGAATAAAAACTAAGATTATGTTAAAGAACTATTTTAAAATAGCCTGGAGAAATATAGTCCGCCACAAAGCATATTCAACCATTAACATAGCCGGGCTGGCAATAGGAGTTGCTGCCTGCTTGTTGATATTTGTTGTGATACAATTTGAGTTGAGCTATGAAAAATTCCAGCCCAAATATGATAAGATTTACCGCGTTGTGCTGCAACAAAACCTGGGCGATGGTATAAGCTACAGCGAGGGGATACCATATCCAATGTCTGATGCTTTACAGGCTGATTTCCCCGATGCTAAGTTTGCTACCATACAAACAAGCTATGGCAGCCAAATTACTGTACCGGCAAGCAATGGCGGTGTTAATGGCGCCGACAAAAAATTTGTTGAAGCTATTGGTGTACTGTTTATGCGGCCCCAGTTTTTTGACATGTTTAACTATAAATGGTTATCAGGTGATGCGTCTGTATTATCTAAACCTAATATGGTTGTTATTGACAGGAGTACAGCTAAAAAATATTATGGTAATTGGGAAAATGCGACAGGCAAAGTAATCAAGATGGATAACCTGCTAACGTTAAAAATTGCCGGTATAATCGAGGACGCCCCTTCAAACAGCGACTTACCGCTAAAAGTATTAGTATCATATCTGACCTTAAAACCGCATTTAGCGGAATATAATTTGCAGGACACATGGGGTAATAACAGCAGCAATCATCAAATATTCATGTTGCCGCCCGCAGGTACACCCGCAAGCAGGATAAACGCCCAACTTAAAACATTTACAAAAAAACATTACGATCAAAAAAATGCTGCTACCAAAATACATTTGGTACAGCCGCTTGCCGATCTGCATTTTGATACTCGTTTTGGTAATACTCTGGGCGACCATATCACCAACACCGCCACTATCCGTACGCTATCATTTATTGCTATCCTGATAATTTTAATGGCATCTATCAACTTCATTAACCTGTCTACAGCGCAATCTGTTGGCCGGTCAAAAGAAGTTGGCATCCGTAAGGTGTTAGGAAGCAGTCGCGGGCAACTGATCAAACAGTCGCTTGGCGAAACCGGCCTGATTGTGATTTTTGCTTTAGCAATAGCTGTTGCAACAGCTAAGCTGGCGCTACCTTACTTAAAAAACATTGCAAGTGTACCTGATGATATCAGTTTGATCAATATTGGTTCTATTGCGTTTTTATTGGCGACAACCATGGTTATTGTATTGATATCAGGTATCTATCCGGCTTTGGTTGTCTCTGGCTTCAGGCCGGTGTTGGCGTTGAAAAATAAGATCACTGCTGCATCGGTTGGTGGTGTACCATTACGCAGGGTACTAGTTGTTGCGCAATTTGCTATATCTCAATTATTGATCATCGGTACCATCGTGGCCGTTAGGCAAATGAATTATGTAAACTCGGCCGATCTCGGGTTTAACAAAGAAGCCATATTGGTAATACCGGGCAGTACAGATAGCATAAGCTTGCAAAAAATGGCCAGCTTTAAACAACAGCTTTTGCAAAGCCCAGGCGTAAAGGGTGTGACTTTTATGTCTGATCAGCCATCGTCACAAAACAATTGGTCTACCAATTTTTATTATGACCACTCGGGCATGGATAAACCTTATCAAACCAACCTGAAATTTGCTGACGCCGATTATTTTAAAACTTTCGGACTGCGCTTTAAGGCAGGAAACGCATATGCACAGGCAGATACAACCAGTGGCCTGGTAGTTAACGAAACATTTGTAAATAAACTGGGGATACAGGATCTTAATACCGTAATAGGCAAAACAGTAAAACTGGGCGGCGGTAAGTGGCACCCGATTGTTGGCGTTGTGGAAGACTTTAAAGTTAATACCCTACGCGAGAGCATCAAGCCGATCGTCATCCTTCAAATGAAAAAGCAGGAAGCGGTTGTTGGCGTTAAATTAAGCACCGGTAACTTCTCTGCCACTGTAACATCGGTACAAAAACAATGGGAGAAAACCTACTCAGAATATGCTTACAATGGCTGTTTCCTCGATCAAAATATAGCCGAGTTTTATAAACAAGAAAACCAACTGGCCCTGGTCTATAAAATATTTGCCATGATAGCCATATTTATATCATGCCTTGGTTTATATGGCCTTGTATCATTTATGGTGGTGCAGCGCACCAAAGAAGTAGGCGTGCGCAAAGTTTTAGGCGCGTCAATTACAAGCATAGTCTATATGTTTTCTAAAGAGTTTATGTTGCTGATAAGTGCATCATTTGTAATAGCTACACCGGTAGCTTATTATATGATGAGCAGTTGGCTGCAAAGTTTTGTATTCCGTATCCCCTTATCGGCTGGTGTGTTTGTTTTAGCTATAGGGGCATCATTAGTTATAGCATGGGTTGCGGTTGGTTATAAAGCAGTAAAAGCAGCATTGGCAAACCCGGTTAAAAGTTTAAGAAGCGAATAATATGATAAAGAACTATTTTAAAATTGCCTGGCGTAATTTAAAGCGTAATAAAGCATATGCCTTTATTAGCGTTACAGGTTTAGCCTTAGGTATTACTTGTGGCATATTAATATTTACTTTAATAAGCTATCATTTGAGCTTTGATAACTTCCATAAAGACCCAAATCGCGTTTATAGGCTATATACAGAATGGCATGACGAAACCGTAGGTAAATCAAATGGGGTGCCACAGCCATTAGGTAAGGCATATAAAACCAGTTTCACTTTGTCTGAGAAAACTGCCAGGGTTATTAATTTTCACCGTACGCTAATTACTATCCCGGGCAAAGAAGTGAAAAAATTTAGCGAAGAAGACGGCGTAGCGTTTACAGAGCCGGAGTATTTTGAGATCCTGAATTTCCCGCTGATAAAAGGCAACAAGAAAAGTGCGCTGGTTAACCCCAATGAAGCCTTAATCACAGAAAAAATGTCAAAAAAATATTTTGGTGACCAGGATGCAATGGGTAAGATCATTCGCCTTGACAATAAAATTAGCTTTACCATAACAGGGATATTAAAAGACTTGCCTGCAAATACAGACAGAAAACAGGAAATTTATGTATCGTACAGCAATTTAGATGCTTATACCAGCCCGCGGCGCGAAACCAATTGGGGTGGTGTGTATGGTGGCAGCGAAGCATTTACTAAATTAAAATCAGGCGTTACCGTACCGCAGGTAAATGCAGCATTAGCACAGTTAGTAAAAGCTAATTTTAAAGGTCGCGATGCCAAAGTATGGTTCTTTAAAATACAACCGCTCTCGGATATTCACTTTAATTCAGAACTTGATGGCTATGCCGATAAAAAATATTTGTGGGCGTTGTTTTTCATAGGGTTATTTTTAATCATAACAGCTTGTGTAAACTTTGTTAACCTTGCAACAGCACAGGCACTTAACCGCTCAAAAGAAGTTGGGATTCGTAAAGTGCTTGGTAGTTTACCACAGCAGTTATTTTGGCAATTTATAGCAGAAACAGCGCTTATAACCTGTGTAGCAGTAGTTTTGGCAGTAGGCTTGGCCGAAATAGGATTGCCGCTAATTAATAACCTGTTCCACTCTAAAATGCAATTTGACTGGTCGTTGTTAAGCGCCTTTATTGTTGTAATTACGGCAATTGTAATATTCTTGTCCGGCTCTTATCCCGGCTTGGTGTTGGCACGTTTCCAGCCAATAATGGCTTTAAAAAGTAAACTATCACAAAAAGACGTAGGTGGTTTTTCGTTGCGCAGAGTGTTGGTGGTAGTTCAATTCTCAATTTCACAGGTATTAATTATCGGGACAATAATAGTGGTATCGCAACTTCATTATTCTCAAAATGCCGATCTGGGATTTAATAAAGATGCGATAGTGCTGCTACCGTTACCCGATGGTAGTAATGCAAAATACAGTACAATGCGCAACCGCATAAATCAGGTACAGGGTGTAGAGAAGATAACAATGTGTTACGCACCACCTGCGGCCAACTCAAACAGCACTACAGGAGCTAATTATGATCATAGGGCAGAAGATGAACATTGGGGTATTAATTTAAAGTATGCTGACGAAAACTACCTATCGACGTTTGGTATTAAACTGGTTGCCGGGCGTAATTTTTTCCCATCAGATACTACACGCGAGTTTTTAGTTAACGAAACCTTTGTAAAAAAACTAAACCTTAAACCCCAGGATGTAATTGGTAAAATACTAAGTGTAAACGGCAAGCATACTACAGCACCTATAGCAGGTGTAGTTAAAGATTTTTATAACTACTCTTTCCATACAGAAATAGCACCCCTATGCATTATGCCCGATACCGGCAATTATTCAACCATGGCGGTAAAGATCAACATGCACAACGCTAAATCATCATTGGCATCATTTGAAAGAATATTTAATGACACTTTTCCGGACGAGCTTTATGATTATAAATTTTTGGATGCGAGCATTGCCAAGTTTTATGAAATGGATAACATCCTGTTAACCCTGATAGAGGCATTTGCCGGAATAGCCATCTTTATAGGCTGTTTAGGACTGTATGGGCTGGTATCATTTATGGCTGTGCGCAAAACGAAAGAAATAGGAGTTCGTAAAGTCTTAGGTGCCAATATATTGCAGGTTTTATGGCTGTTTGGTAGAGAGTTTTGTAAACTATTATCTATAGCATTTTTAATAGCAGCGCCATTAGCCTGGTGGGCCATGAATAATTATTTAAAAGATTTTGTATATAAGATACCCATTGGCCCGGGCATTTTCCTGATGTCAATAACATCTACATTTATAATAGCCGCAATAACGGTTAGCTACAGGGCAACAATTGCAGCAATTACAAATCCGGTTGAAAGTTTAAGGAGCGAATAGATAATCCATTAATCAGCAGCTATGATAAGGAACTATTTTAAGATCGCGTGGCGAAACCTTGTTAGGAATAAGGTAAGCAGCATTATCAATATAAGTGGGTTAGCAATTGGCTTAGCCTGCCTGATATTAATAGGTCTTTATATTAAAGACGAGTTGAGTTACGACCGCTTTTTTAAGGACGCAAACCGCATTTACCGGGTAAATCTTGACGGCAAAATGGGTAACGAACAAGTTATTGCCGGGCATACACCACCACCTGCTGGAGAAGCGCTTAAAAAGAGCTTCCCCGAGATACAAGGCTACACACGTATTTTCCAACCTGGCGATGTCGTGGTGCATTATGAAGCTAGTGGCCAAAAAAAATCTTTTACAGAAAAGAATTTGCTTGCCGTCGACTCTAACTTTTTGAAGTTCTTCGGCTATCAATTAATTGAAGGTGATCTGGCAAGCTGTTTAAACGGCGTAAACTCGGTTGTTATCACTCAAACCGCCGCTAAGAAATATTTTGGTAAGTCATCGCCGATAGGAAAGACATTGTTATTTGATGATAACCAAACACCTTATAAAGTTACCGCAATTTTAAAGGACCTGCCGAGGCAATCGTCACTACAATTTGATGTACTGCAATCAACAGCAAGCTATCGCGTAGTAAAATATTTTAACTGGAGTTGGGTATGGTTACAAATGGCGACGTACGTTAAACTAAATCCGGGTGTAGCAACAGATAAGGCTAATATAGAGCATTTAGAAGCCAAGTTTCCTAAAATGGTAGCAGAGCAGGCGGCAACAGCTTTTGGGCGTATAGGCCAACCCTGGAATGAGTTTAAACGTAAAGGAGGGAAGTGGGATTTGAAGTTACAACCCGTAACAGATCAGCACCTTTATTCAGCTAATATTGCTAACAGGTATTTTGCCCAGAGTGATATTAAGTACGTGTATATTTTTGCCGCTGTGGCGTTGTTTATCATGCTGCTGGCATGTGTGAATTTTATGAATCTTTCAACCGCTCAAGCAAATAAACGTAGCAAAGAGATTGGTATCCGTAAAGTTTTAGGTTCGTTAAGGAACCAACTTATAAAACAGTTTATTACAGAGGCGTTGCTATACAGTTTATTGGCTGCACTTATCGCCGTTGTAATTGTGTTGCTGGTATTACCCGGTTTCAATCAACTATCAGGAAAAGCATTATCATCAGCAACATTTGCCAATTTAAATACATGGACGGCAATAGTTATTTTGGTTGCTATTACCGGATTGCTTGCAGGTAGTTATCCTGCCTTTTTTCTAACTTCATTTAAACCCATTAGCATTTTAAAAGGTAGCAATCTGTTAAAAAGTTCGGCCGGAAGTGTAATAACCCGTAACGCTTTAGTAATTTTTCAGTTTACAGTATCAACAGTTTTGGTGATTTGTACAATCGTTGTTTATAAGCAACTAATGTTTAATAAAAATACCGACCTGGGCTTTAATAAGGAAAACGTTGTGATATTGGCAAACTCAAGCAGGCTAGGCGCCAGCCAGGAAAGTTTTAGACAGGAACTGTTGAAGCTGCCACAGGTTGTTAATGCAAGCTCATCAACCGGGCTACCTGCTGAGAATTCTTTTGGCGATACTTACATTCCTGAAGTAAATACTGCCGATACTAAAAGCGCGGAAACCAATATCAACCTTTCATCATACATGGTTGATGACTCCTTTATAGCTACCATGAAAATGAAACTGGTAAGTGGCCGCTCTTTTTCTAAACAGTTTGCTGATTCGGCCTCAATTTTATTGAACGAAACCGCGGTTAAACAAATAGGATGGAAAAATCCGATAGGCAAAACTATCACTTATCCCGGAAATGGCAACCAGAAATTCACGGTGATAGGCGTACTGAAAGATTTTAATACAGAATCTTTTCGTGCAAGTATCTCGCCTTACGCGTTATTCTACACCACATCAAAAACTTATAATATCAGGTCGTCATATATGACAGTCCGTTTAAAGCCTGGTAATTATAGCACTGCTTTAAACGCTATCCAAACTAAGTGGAAACAATTTGCACCCGACCAGCCATTCGATTATAGTTTTATGGATGCCGAGTTTGATCTTTTGTATCGGTCAGAGCAGACTATGGGGCAGGTGTTGACGCTGTTTACTGTCCTTTCAATATTTGTAGCTTGTTTGGGTTTACTTGGGCTGACCATATTTACAACCGAAAGGAGGACAAAAGAGATCGGTATCCGCAAAGTGCTAGGTGCGTCTGTTCAAAACGTGGTTGCCATGTTGTCGAAAGACTTCCTGATCTTGTTGGTCATAGCCTGTACAATAGCTATCCCAATTGCGGGCTATGCTATGAATAAATGGTTGCAGGATTTTGTTTATCGAACCACTATTAACTGGTGGATATTTGCCTTAGCTGCGGGTTTAACCATAATTATAACTTTAATAACAATAAGTTTTCAATCCATTAAGGCAGCCTTGGCAAACCCTGTTAAAAGTTTAAAAAACGAATAGATATAAATCATTACCCCATAGATCATGATAAGGAATTATATAAAAACAGCGTGGAGAAATCTCTGGAAAAACAAAGTTTTTTCGGCATTAAATATTTCTGGCCTTGCCGTAGGTATGGCAGCTTGTATTGTTATAATGCTATTTGTTTTTTTTGAAAGGAGTTTTGATAATTTCCATACCAAAAACATTTACCGGCTAAACGAAGTACAAAGCTTCCCGGGTATGGTGTCGTCGCAAAAGGTTGGCCTTTCTATGTTCCCGATGGGGCCGGCGCTTAAAAATGAATTTCCGCAGGTAAAAAACTTTACGCGTGTTAAATGGCACGATAAGTACCAGCTAACTTACCAGGATAAACGAATGTTTGTTCCACAGGCTTATGCAGCCGATTCTACATTCCTGCAAATGTTTGATTTTAAACTGTTGGCTGGCGATAGAAAAACAGCGCTACAAAAACCAAACAGCATCATTTTAACCGAAACCACAGCTAAAAAAATATTTGGCGAGGAAAATCCGATAGGTAAAACCATAAACCATTTCGACGGTGATACTGCAACTTTTGCGGTAACTGGTATTATGCCGGATGTACCTAAAAACTCGCAAATGCAATTTGATGCTGTATACTCATTTAGTACTAACTACAAGCCATGGATGGCAGGCAATTGGGGCGGTAACTGGCTTGATACGTATGTAGAATTTGCACCCGGCACAGATATCGCAGCACTTGAAAGCAAGCTGCCTGCTTACATGATCAAATATTCAAACAGGCCTGATATTACTAAATTTTATAAACTGTTTTTTTTAAAGCTCCAGGATGTCCACGCCAATGCGAGTGATATAGGATTAGATTATATCAACTATCAAAAATTCGATAAAAAATCAACCAATCTATTTGCCATTATAGCGCTTATAGTATTGATTATTGCTTGTGTAAACTTCATGAACTTGTCTACAGCGCGGTCGGCAGAACGGGCTAAGGAGGTAGGGGTTCGTAAATCTATAGGCGCCGGGCGTTTTGAATTAGCCATTCAATTTTTAGGCGAAACCATTATGCTATCATTAATTGCATTAGTTATTGGCTTGCTTTTGGTTTGGCTGACGTTGCCTTACGTTAACAATTTAAGCGGCCGCAATCTCAGCCTTAATTTTATAAAGGACCCAATGTTGGGTATTGTAATTATTGGGTTCACAATTTTGGTTGGTGTGGTGTCGGGTATTTATCCGGCCATCTATCTTTCATCATTTAAACCTGTAAAAGTACTAAAAGGTGGTAGCGATGGTGGCAAAAGTAAAGGCACATTTAGAAACGTGTTAGTTGTTGGCCAATTTACCAGCGCCGTGTTTTTAATAATAGCTACAATTTTTGTTGTTAAGCAACTGCATTTTATGCAGCAGCAAGACCCCGGTTTTACACGAGAACAAATAGTAACTATACCATTAAATGGCAATACTGATGCTAAGTATGACGTTATGAAGCAACAGCTGTTAGGTAGTTCATTGGTAACGGGAGTGACAGCTTCGCAGGATGTATTAGGGAGCCATTTAGACCAAACGGGAGTAAGCTATAGGCCAGCAAACGGACCAAAAAAAGACCTTGCCCTAACTCAGTTAATTGTTGATAATAATTATCTGACCCTGTTCAATATCAAATTATTAGAGGGGAAAAACTTTTCGTCCGAAAAATCTGCGAATGGTAAGGAATATATTATTAACGAGGCACTTGCTCATGAACTATTAAAAGATCAACCTAAAAGCACACCGTTAGCTTCATTAATCGGTCAGCATTTTGGTAATGATTCATTAGGCGTAATAACCGGTATATCTAAAAACTTTAACTTTAACTCGTTGCATTACAAGGTCGAAACGATGTTTCTGTTTAACCAAAAGGAGTGGGGGTTCAGGTATCTGACGGTAAAAATAAACGGCAGTAAAACGGCCGATGCACTTGCTTTTATAAAAAATGTATGGACAACTAACTTCCCCGACCGTCCGTTTGAATACCAGTTTTTGGATGATCATTTTAACGAAGTTTATAAAGCTGATACACAAGTAAGTAAGATCGTAGGTATCCTGGCGGGCCTTGCTATCATCATATCTTGCCTTGGTTTGTTTGGCCTGGCATCTTATTCGGCCGAGAAAAGGATTAAAGAAATTGGTGTACGCAAGGTGCTCGGTGCATCTGTCCAGAACATTGTATTACTGTTGTCTGGGCATTTTGTAAAACTGGTTTTGCTTGCCAACCTGCTTGCCTGGCCTTTGGCATGGTTTGCTATGCATAAATGGTTGGAGAGCTTTGCGTATCGCATAGATATTAACCTAAATGTATTTGTGTTAACAGCGATGTTATCCATTTTCATCGCCTTAATAACCATAAGTTTTCAATCTGTAAAAGCAGCTATAGCTAAACCGGTTAAGAGCTTAAGGAGCGAATAAAATACAATCACTAAGATCATGATAAGGAATTACATTAAAACAGCGTGGAGAAATTTGTTAAAGAATAAATTTTATTCTGTAATAAATATTGCCGGCCTTACGCTGGGGTTGGCTATAGGTATCTTGATATTATTATGGGTGCAGGATGAGTTAAGCTTTGATAGTTTTCATAAAAAGAGCGAGGATATTTATCGTTTAGAGTTGTTTGGCGGTACGGGCACCAGCAGGCAAATCTTTACCGTCGGCGTGGCACCGATAGGGCCGTTGGCAAAGCAGCAGTTGCCTGATGTAAAAGAGTCTGTAAGAATGACCGGCAATGGCAATTTTGCATTATTTAAATACCAGGATAAAACATTTGGCGATATATTAGCAGCCTTTGCCGATCCGTCGTTGTTCTCGGTATTTGATTTTCAGCTAATAAAAGGTAATACTACGCAACCATTTACGGGCGATAACTCAGTTGTAATTACACAAAAGACAGCAAAAAAATTCTTTGGCGATGCCAACCCAATAGGCAAAGTAATTGTTGCTGACGACAAAACCAATTTTACTGTAAGTGGCGTTATTGATGATTTCCCAAAAAATTCGAGCATTAACGTGGATATGATAATGCCAATGAGCTATCATATCAAAAGCATGCTTGCAAATGGCCTTAATTTAAGCAATAACTTCAGTAACTTTTCGTATGATATTTACCTGCAGCTAAAGCCGGGCGCTGATCTTAAAAAACTCACCACCCAAATTCGGCAGATCCATCTAAATCACAAACCTGACGATACCGATGCAGAATACTTGCTGTTACCGCTTAAAAAGATGCATTTGTATAATGCCGACCTTACCGACAAGGGAATAGAAACGGTACGAATATTCATCGTAATTGCAATATTGATATTAGTTATAGCTTGTATCAACTACATAAATCTGTCAACAGCCCGCTCCATGCTTCGCTCAAAAGAAATAAGTATGCGCAAAATAGTTGGTGCAGATAAGGCGCAGTTGTTTTTGCAGTTTATCATTGAAACAACGCTATTGTTCTCGCTTGCGGCGTTGTTGGCTTTTGGGCTGATATTTCTTTTACTGCCGGTTTTTAATAACCTATCCGGAAAAGAATTGATCATAGATCTTGCTGATTACCGTATTTGGACAACGCTCTTGTTTACGATATCCGGAACGCTGTTATTGTCAAGTGTCTACCCGGCTATGTTATTATCGTCGTTCGAACCATTAAAAGCTTTAAAAGGAAAGATAGCAGTTGGTATGGGCGACGTAATGTTCCGGAAGATATTAGTTGTTACGCAATTTACAGTTTCTGTGATATTGATAGTAGGAACTATCGTAATCACAAGGCAATTAAATTACATTAAGGCTAAAAACCTGGGATATGATAAGGCTCATGTGTTTTCTGTAAGGATGCGCGAAATGGGCTCGCATTATGAAGCTGTAAAAGCCGAATTATTAAAGAATCCTGCTATCAACGCTATAACCCGATCCAACCAAAATATTGTGAAATTTTATGGCTTTACGGGGAATGTTGATTGGGATGGTAAAGACCCTAAACAGAACTTGTTTATGCACCCTATAGCGGTCGACAAAGACTTTGCTTCCTTCTTTAAAATGAAACTTGTGCAGGGAAACATGTTTACTGGTGCAATAACTGATACAGCACACTTTGTTTTAAATGAAACTGCCGTTAAAGAAATGGGCATGACAAATCCGGTTGGTAAATGGTTCAGGATGGGTAAAACGAAGGGACAAATAATAGGGATAGTAAAAGATTTTCATTACGCCTCAATGAAAGAAAAAATTGCACCAGCAGCATTTGCTTATGATCCGAACAATTTTGGTACGCTATATATTAAAACTACAGCGGATGATGCTCCGAAAGCGATAGCTGCTATAGAAACAGAATACAAACACTATAACGGCGAAGTACCGTTTGCTTATAATTTTTTGGATGATGTGTTTGATGGCTTGTACAAAAGCGAGCAGCGCGAAGGTGCCCTGTTTAATTATTTCTCTGTCATTGCCATATTTATTTCCTGTTTAGGGTTGTTAGGTTTAGCCGCATTTACAGCCCAGGTACGCACCCGCGAAATAGGTGTGCGTAAGGTATTGGGCGCCAGTGTGGGCAACGTCATAACACTTTTAGCTGTCGATTTTATTAAGCTTGTATTAGTTGCAATAACAATTGCTACGCCTATTGGCTGGTATGCTATGAATAAGTGGCTGCAAGCCTTCGCTTATAGAATACCTGTCGGGTATACAGTTTTTTTATTTGCAGGCTTGATAGCAGTTTTAATAGCATTTATAACCATTAGCGTTCAGTCTGTTAAAGCTGCATTGACAAACCCCGTAAAGAGTTTAAGAAGCGAGTAAATCAATATTAGTAAGAAAGTCATGATCAAAAACTATATCAAGATAGCATGGAGAAACCTTTATAAAAATAAAGCATTCTCCATTATTCATATTTTAGGATTAACCATTGGCATCACTGTATGCATGATGATATTCCTATATATAATGAATGAGTTTAGTGTAGATAAGTTCCATGCAAAAAAAGATCATATCTATCGTGTTATGCGGGGGTATGATATTGCTAAGCCTAAAGTGCCTTATTTGTCTGGCCCATATGGCCCGGCCCTGTTAAACGATTTTCCGCAGGATATAAAAGCAGCCGTACGGGTATCACCATCAAACAATTTGATTTCGTTTGGTGATAAAGCTTTTAATGAGACCAAAATTTACGCTTCTGATCCGGGCTTTTTTACCTTGTTTTCTTTCCCGCTTATAAAGGGAAATGCTACCGATGTTTTAAGTAAGCCTAATTATATTGTGCTTACAGAAAACACTGCAAAAAAATATTTTGGCAGTGTAGACAACGCAATGGGCAAAGTGGTTCAGGTTGATAAGCACCTTCAATTAAAGGTTACCGGAATCGCGAAAAATGTCCCGTCAAACTCGCATATGGATTTTGATATCATTATTCCATTGGCTAATTACACCACCAACCCAGGCTTTAATGTATGGATCAATAACGGGCTTTTTACTTATGTTCTATTGAATGACAACGTTAGCAAAGCACAGGTTGAAAGGCAGTTTCCTAAATTTATGGAAAAGTACATGGGTAAGGATATGGCCCGTTTTGGCACCAAATTCGATTTGGCACTTACACCATTAACAGACATTTACTTCGAAAAATCCTCGGCTTTTGACAATGTAAAGCATGGCGATAAAATGGTGGTTTATATTTTTATTTCCATAGCCGTTTTAATCATGCTGATCGCCTGCATAAACTTTATGAACTTGTCGACCATCCGGGCGGTAGAGCGGTCTAAAGAGGTGGGGATGCGTAAAGTTATGGGAGCGTTACGAAATCACCTTGTTATCCAGTTTATAGGAGAATCTGTCTTATTAGCTGTGATCTCATGCGTATTAGCCGTTGGTTTATTAATATTATGTATGCCTTATTATAACCAGTTATTAGGTTACAATTTAACAGTTAGATGGACCTCATTGCCTATCTACTCGTTTTTAGCAGGGGTGATTATAGTTGTAGGATTTTTAGCAGGAAGCTATCCGGCATTTTTTCTATCAGGTTTTTCGCCTATCCAGGCTTTAAAGGGAAGATTAAGGTTAGGTAGCGGTGGTGTGTTTTTCCGTCAGTCATTAGTTGTGGTACAATTTAGCATTTCGGTATTGTTGATCATTGGTACCATAGTGATATCGCGCCAAATGAACTATGTAAAGACCAAGCAGTTGGGCTACAACCAGGAACAAATTGTGGTTATTAAGATTGATAACGACGACATCTATAATCATAAAGAAACTTTTAAAAGAGAGTTGGAAGCCAGTAACAATATTTCGTCTGTATCGTTAGCATCGGGCGAGCCGGGGGGCTTTTTCGACATGCAGGGGTTTGATGCAGAGGGTCAACATGAAGTTTTTAAATCAAGAACCGAATATGCCGATTTTGAATATGTAAAAACGCTTGGCTTAAAAGTTATAGCCGGGAGGAATTTCTCCTCTCAATTTGCTACAGATACCGCGAAGGCTATCTTAATTAACCGCACAGCAGCACAAAAATTAGGATTTACCCCCGAACAAGCTGTAGGAAAATGGATAAAAAACTTGGTGCGCGATAGTGTAAGGCGTACTATAGTTGGCGTAGTTGAAGATTTTAACTTCCTGTCGTTAAAAGAAAATATGGATGCGTTGGTAATATCTCCAGGCAATGATAGGAGAGTAGTGATGATAAAAATGAAAGCTGGGAACATCGCATCAATATTAGCTACCATCAATAAGGCTTATGCTAATGTTGCGCCTATATACCCTTTTGAGTATAATTTTCTCGACCAAAAATTTAATATCACTTACAAAGCCGACCTACGCCAGCAAACCATCTTAAGTATATTCTCGGGTTTGGCGATATTTATTGCCTGCCTGGGCCTGTTTGGTTTGGCATCATTTACTGCTGCCAAACGTACAAAGGAAATAGGGGTGCGTAAGGTATTAGGTTCGTCAGTAAAGAACATATTGCTATTACTGTCAAGAGACCTCTTAAAACCCGTGTTAATAGCTACTATAATTGCGATGCCTGTAGGATACTACTTCATGCATAAATGGTTACAGGTATTCGCTTATCGCGTGCCGTTCAGCTGGTGGATATTTGCCTTAGCCGCGTTTATAGCAATAGCCATTGCATTTATAACCATCAGCTTCAAATCTGTAAAAGCAGCCTTAGCTAACCCGGTAAAGAGTTTAAGAAGCGAGTAATATTAAACTTGCTTCTTAAATTTACTGTATCAAAACCGTACACTTGTTGTTGCGTTAGCGAACAGGTTTTTTCATTATTTTTATCATAAATACCTAACTGTCAATAATTTGATAGTTTGGTATGCTATTGTTACGTATAGGTGTAAATTAGTTCATAGATTGATCCTGTAAAAAATTTAAGAAGCGAATAAAACTCACTTATATCCACTAAAAAAGCAATATGCTATCACTTAAAAATATTTCGAAATACTACCAGGCGGGCGGTAATAAAGTTACGGTGCTGAACAATATTAGTCTTGATATTGATGAAGGCGAATTTGTATCCATCATGGGTCCTTCGGGCTCAGGAAAATCAACCTTGTTAAACGTTATAGGGATGTTAGACGAGGCGTCAGAGGGGTATTATTACTTTTTGGATAAGATGGTTCATCAATTAAAAGAAAAGCAGCGTGCGGCTTTATATAAAGAAAATATTGGCTTTGTATTCCAGGCATATCATTTAATTGATGAGCTTACAGTTTATGAAAATATAGAGACTCCGTTGCTATACCATAATTTTAATTCGTCAGAACGTAAAGCGTTAGTGGCAGATATGCTTGATCGTTTCCAGATCGTAGGTAAGAAGGATCTGTTCCCTGCGCAGCTTTCAGGTGGCCAGCAGCAGTTAGTTGGTATAGCCAGGGCTTTGATTGTTAAGCCTAAATTATTATTGGCTGACGAACCTACAGGTAATCTAAACTCGAAGCAAGGCGAAGAAATAATGGAGCTATTCCAGAAACTAAACAAGGAGGACGGAATGACCATTATACAGGTAACCCATTCCGAAAAAAATGCCGAATACGGCACGCGTATTATTAACCTGCTTGACGGTAATGTAGCGTCATCAAAAAATGTATAAAATGTTTAAAGTAATTAAATATACCGCTGCAATTTTAGCACTATCTGTTGGTGTTGTAAATGCGCAGCAAATGCCGGATAGTGTATTAACCTTGCAGCAATGCCTTGATATTGGCGTAAAAAATAATTTACTGGTTAAACAAAGTGAACTGCAAATGCAAACCAGCCGCATTTACTGGAACCAGGCACGGGAAAACCTGCTGCCTACATTAAATGGTAATATTACACATAGCATAAGCGAGGGCAGGAGCCTAAATTCGTTCACTAACGGATACTTAAACCAACCCATTACATCGGCAAGTTATGGTTTGTCAAGCAGCCTGATCTTATCAAGCGGGCTTACGTTGCAAAACAGTATTAAGCAAACTGCTTTAGCATACCAGGCTGGCCAAATGGATTTTGAACAAGCTAAAAACAACCTTACGCTCAATTTAATCATAGCTTATTTACAGGTATTAAGCAGCGAAGATCAATTAAAACAGGCAAACACTCAAGCCGAAGTATCGCAAAAACAAGTTGAACGAACCGAAATTTTAAGTAAAGATGGCGCCGTGCCGCCATCACAATTATATGATCTGCAAGGACAGTTAGCAGGCGACCAAGGTAACGTGATCAATGCCCGAAATACACTGGATATTGCAAAATTAAATTTGCTGCAGTTAATGAACGTGCAGTATCGAAAAGACATCAGGTTTCAGCGCCAAATGAGTGATAATACACCATCAACTTACGGACAAAGTGCCGACCAGGTTTACGCCACAGCATTAAGTGATTTTGCGCTGGTAAAAGCAGGAACTTTACGCCGCGAGAGCGCCGAAAAAGGGGTAAAAGCTGCCAGGGGAGCTTTGTTACCGTCTTTGTCATTGTCGGGAGGGTTAAATACAAACTATTCAAGCGCAGCGCAACGTTCCACATTTATTGATTCATCAACAGTTGCAACTAATTTGTTTATTAATACTGCCGGCGGTAAGCAAGTTGTTTACGGAAGGCAAGCTAATTATGATACACAGAATATTAGTTATGGCGATCAATTTAGAAACAACTACGGTACAAACATTAGTTTGGGTCTCAGAATTCCGATACTTAACTACTTCCAAAATAAAAACCGAATATCATTAGCGAAGATAGATTTGCAAAGTGCCCAATACACTGAGCAAACCAACCAGGTACAGCTTAAAGTTAGCGTAGATCAGGCGTATGTGAACATGGACGCTGCCTATGAGCGTTACCGGCTTTTAGTTAAACAGGTGGATGCTTATGGCGAATCATTCCGTATAGCAGAGACACGATTCAACTCAGGTGTATTAACCTCTGTCGAGTTTTTAGTTGTAAAAGGTAACTTAGACAGGGCGCGTACCAGCCTTATTAACGCAAAATATGATTACCTGATCCGCACCAAAGTATTAGACTATTACCAGGGTAAATTATCATTATAAATTAAAATCATAGACCACCTTTTTTCCAGTTATCAAGTACCACAAAAAATATCCAGGATTTAACTTAGGCGATATTTATTGTTTAAAATGATTTAGTATATATTTTTTAACAATAAATGCTAAATATGATATCTTTGATATGGGTAAGATATGGATAAAATTTACTTTGCATTTTTCTTTATAACAGGATTGTTTGGGGTAAATATACTTTATGCTCAAGCACCTGTGCTTTCTTACCCATCGCCCCAAACTTTTGCAGTACACAAACCAATAAACCCAATACATATAACTAATACGGGCAGAGTTGTGCCGCCGGGGTATTATGCGCAAAGTAGCGGTATTGCAGGTAACGGGCTTTATGGATATCATGATGATACAGACCCAGATGCGGCGACGTTTGCAAACCCAATTGGCGTAACTGTCGATCCTGCAGGTAATACATTTATCGCCGATGCTAATAATAATGCCATAAGGAAAATTGATCCTAATGGTGTAGTTACAACCCTTGCCGGTGGCAATGGCCCCGGCTTTGCTGATGGGGTAGGAAGCGCTGCTAAATTTAATTTCCCTACCGGGCTCGCTTGTGATAAGAGCGGCACCATTTACGTAGCCGATTTTTCAAATAATAGGATAAGAAAAATAACTCAGGGTGGATCTGTCTCTACTATACCTGCAACAGGTTTAAATTTGCCGTACGGTATTGCTATTGATGGAGCAAACAACATTATAGTTGCAGACACTTATAATAATCTTATCAAAAAAGTAACTCAGGCAGGGGTCGTTACCGTTATTGCCGGTAATGGCGCGCCTGCGCTGACCGATGGCAATGGATCAGCGGCAAGCTTTTATTTGCCGCATAGTGTTGTATTAGATAGAGTTGGAAATATTTATATTACCGATACGTTTAATGATGCCATCAGGAAAATTACGCCAACAGGTGATGTTACCACAATTGTTCATCATACAAATATCTATTTGCCTACGGGGATAACTATTGATAGTATAGGCACATTGTATGTAACCAATGGAAAAAATCAAACGGGTTTTATATCAAGAGTTACAACTACAGGCACCAGTACTATTTTTGCCGGTGCTGATACTTTGCATAATGACGGTATATCATTTAGAGAGGGGGTCGACACCGTTGCAAGATTTGCAGGCGGAGCGGGCATATCATACGATGAGACTGGAAACATTGTGATAGCTGATGCCCAGAATTTTAGTGTAAGAAGGGTTTCTTTGAATGGCTATCATATTGCCCCATTCTTACCATCAGGCGTATCTATGGACGAGTTTGGAACTATATCCGGTACACCGGACACAGTATCGTCTGCGCGAAATTATACTGTTACAGGTTATGTAGGTAATTATAGTGACACAGCTGTAATTAATATTGGGGTGGTAAATATTGCGCCTCAAACAATTACTTTTAATCCAATTCCTAACCAGGTTTATGGTGCTGTCGATCTTACCAGCCCGGCAACAAGCAGTAATACAACCATACCGATAACTTACACAAGTAGTAACACAGCAGTTGCCACAATAGTTAACAATAGTGTGCATGTTATAGGTGCCGGTACCACAAATATTACGGCTAACCAGGCATCGAGCCCTAATTTCACTGCAGCAGCACCTGTAACACAGCCATTGATTGTTACCAAGGCTACCTTAACAATAACGGCAAATAACCAAAGTAAAATTACGGGCCAGGATAATTCAACCCTAACCGTTAAATATGCGGGCTTTGTAAATGGTGATGATAGTACCAAATTAACTACAAAACCTACTGCGCAAACCGCAGCGACAACCATATCGACCGAGGGTACTTACCCAATAACAGCAAGTGGCGCAGTAGCTAATAATTATAGTTTTACATACATAGATGGTTTATTAACAGTTGCGGCCTTACCGGTTATAATTGCAAGCGGTTCCACAGCATTTTTAGCTGGCGATTCTGTAACCCTTTCCGTTAATTATCCTGCAGGGTACACCTTCCAATGGAACTACAATGGTAATGTTATATCAGGCGAAACGCATTCAAGTTATACAGCTAAAATTAGTGGTGCATACACCGTTAGTGTTATAGTTAATGGTAAAACAAGTATATCTCCTGCTACTAATGTCACGGCGGCTTTTACACTTCCGCCTCAAAACTTTAGGTTGCAAATAAATGCGGCAAGCTGCAAAGGAAGCAACAATGGTACCGTATTCATATCAACTGCACAACGGCTTAACTATGTAGCTAATCTTATCGATGCCGCCAACGTAAGCACTTCATTTCCTTTTACAGATACGGTAACGATAGGTAAACTAAAACCCGGTGTTTATAGTATTTGCATAACAGTAAGCGGCCAAACCTACTCGCAATGCTATAACGTTGTTATAACAGAACCTAAGGACCTGTCTGTTTTTTCAACCATCAACAGAACGTTAAACACTGTAAATCTTCAATTATCGGGTGCGAGTTTATATAACGTTGATGTAAATGGAACGCTTTATACAACCGCGCAAAACCAGTTAACGGTTCCGCTTGCTAACGGTAGTAACAAAATATTGGTTACTACGGATAAGTTATGCCAGGGAGTGGTTGAGAAGAATATTTTGATCAGGGATTATATCCCATATCCAAATCCTTTTACTGGCACTTTAAGCGTGAACATTGGAAATACTATTACAAGGCAAATGCAGGTAAATGTATATGATGTAATATCCGGCAAGCAAGTTTATACCGGCACTTATACCAATCAATCAGGTATTGTACAAATGGATCTAAAAGGCTTGGCTGCAGGTTTATATTATTTAAACCTAAATCTTGACAATACAATTTCATCATTTAAAGTATTGAAGAAATGAAGAAGTGGATAATCTTTGCTTTAATGGTCGTCGCTATATCGGGATGTAAAAAGAAGAAAAATGCCATTGAGGATGGAGGTGATACAGGCACAACGTCAACGATACCGGGCAAACCTACGTTGATAACACCAGCTCAAAACTCAATCTGTATATCGGGCGCTGTCGTGTCTGTAACAGAAAGCCAGGTTTTATTTACATGGTCAAACACGCTCAATACTAATAGTTATGACCTTGTTTTAAAAAATCTGCTCACTAATACATTAACAACTACAACTACAACCGATACCAAAGCATCTGCATCTTTATTACGTAATACGCCGTACTCATGGTACGTATCAGCAAAGCAAAACTCATCAACCACGACAACACAAAGTGATAGCTGGAAATTTTATAACTCAGGTGCCGGGCTTGTTACCTATGCGCCTTTCCCTGCAGAAATTGTGGCTCCGGCTTACGGCCAGATTGTGACAGCAGCTAACGGAAAAATTAACCTATCATGGAAGGGAAGCTCGGTTGAAGGAAATATAACGGGCTACAATGTGTTTTTAGGGACGACAACAAACCCGCCGCTGGCTAAAGCGGTTACTGATAATTTTTATAATGATGTTGCTGTAACGGCAAACACTACTTATTATTGGCGGATAGTTACTTTAGATTCCAACGGAAATTATACCGACTCAGGCTTATATCAATTCAAAACACAGTAATTGAGTTAGGCGTTATTCGCTTAAAACGTGTATTTCGGTTCTCCTGTTTACCTGGTGGTCTGCCTCTGAACAATATTCGCCCTTTGCACATTGATTAAGCAATTGGGTATCACCATAACCTTTGGCAACTAACCTGTTGCGCGCCACACCATGTCGTACAAGGAAAGTTACCGCAGAGGCGGCCCTTTTGTTGGATAAAATTAAATTATAAGCTGATGGGGCCCGGGAGTCTGTGTGTGATCCGACTTCAATACGTATGGAAGGGTGCTCCCTTAAAATAGTGGCCAACTTAGTTAACTCAACAGCTGCATCGGCACGGATATCGAACTTATTAAGATCATAATAAATATTATTCAGGATAAAGCCTTCGCCTTTTTTTAAAGTCAATATTGCAGACGCCGGCAACGCAGGTGGTGGTGATAAAGCAGACTTTGGCATGGTACTGGAAAGTGCCGTACTTAAGACAGTAGGAGGAGGGGTATAGCCAAAGCTATATATATCATCATTGCCTTTCCCGGCTTCTCTGTTTGATGAAAAATAACCACTTAAAGAATCGCGCGTTATAAAATAGAAATCGTCGCTTGTGCTGTTAACCGGGTATTTTAAGTTTACAGGTTTAGCCCAGGTGGATTTTTCTCCCTTTGATTTAAAGATATCCAGGCCACCCATTCCAGGTAAGCCGGTCGATGAGTAATATAACACACCATCATCACTTAAATTAGGGAATGCCTCGTCATCTTTTGTATTGATAACTTTGCCGCAGTTTATCGGCTCGGCCCATTCACCGCCGGCTTGTTTAACACAATACCAGATATCAGTCTTACCTTCGCCACCCGGCATATCTGAAGTGAAATATATTACATTGCCATTTTTAGAAAGAGTTGCATGGCCGATAGAGTACTCTTTGATATTATTGTACTGGAAATTTTTAAAATTAGACCATTGCCCATTTACCTTGGTTGCCATAATTAATTGAAGACGGCGGGTATATAATTGCTGTATCCCCCTGGTATCATAATCAAGCGCCAGTTTGTTTTTAGGCAGGGTAGTGGTAATGGTTATGTAAGCCGTATCTCCCGAGTTGGTCAGCACCATTGGCCCAACATGATAATTTGCATCAAAGATGGGATTATTTTTTGTCTTTAATTCAAGCGCGACGGAAATATCACCATCATTTTGATATAGCTTAAAAAAGCCGTCGCCGGTGCGGTTATAAATCTTCTTTTGTGTTTTTTTATCTTCAACAAGCCTGTCAGATGTAAATACAAAACCGGTTTTTCCAGCATAATTCAGCCCCCAATCAGAGAATTTTGTATTATATTTTTGCTCATTTTTAATGGTAAAAAGGGCTACCGGCGATTTCATCCATTTTTGAGCAGAGTCGCAGGTAGCCAATTTAAACGGCAATTGATCTGCGTTTTCCAGAGCATAATAAACCTTGTACTGCTCACGCGCTTCGTTAAACTTTTTATTTCGCAACAGTAGTTCGGCGTAATAGTAATGATCGATAGCATCTGCTTCGGGATAGGTAACCGTTTTTTGATACCACTCCTCGGCCTTATCGTAATCGTTAATTAAACGGTAACAATTTGCCACCCGTTCAACAGCGTGTAGTTTTGGGTTGTTTTTATTTGCAAGATCAAGGTAAATAGCCAGGCTTTTAAAATACTCATACCGGTCAAAAAGATTATCGGCCAGTTGCATTTTATTAAGCTGTTCCTGCGCAGTAACATGCGTTAAAAAGCTAATGATTAATAGGATAAGGGTAGTTATTTTTTTCATATAATTACCTTAAAAATAACGTGGGCTTAATATTCTTCCCTTTGCACGCCTAAAACTATACGTAAAAGAAATTTCGTGAGACGCGCTTTGATAGCCGGGTAATTTACTTGTGCCAACGTCATATGAGTATCCAAATCTGCATTGCGGCGTTATGTTTACTGCGGCAATGCCGGCAATCGCATCCATACGGGTTAAATCAGATTGTAAATTAGCCTTTTTCCAAAGTGCTACGCTGGTACTATATGAGGCACCTACCCATATCAGATCACCAAATAAAAAATAAGTAGCGGCACTAATGTTAGTAGGGCCTTTAAAATCTTCTTTAACTAAAAATGAGGGTTTCCAGTTAACTGCAGGTGATATGGGTACAATAAAACCTGTGGTTAAATAATACGTTCTAACTTGCTTTACAAATATCGAAACAGGGTCCGGATAAGCGTCGGGCACCATATTAAGGCCGGATGCTCCAATATAAAACAATGGCGAATAGTAGTATATACCTACCCTAAAATCAGGGGCAAGTTTATTCTGAACGCCGGGCATAATACTTGGGTCTGTAATGCTTCCGCTATTAAATAAAGAGCCGTCAATATTATAAACAATAGCACCTACACCAACACCCAGGCAAAGGCGTTGCGAATCATCATCATTCAGACGGATCCTAAAGGCATAATTAGCATAAATAGACGAGTTATTTTCCGGTCCGAGCCTGTCATTAGTAACTAATAAGCCCAGGCCAATAGTTTTATTATCAGGATTTGTAACACCATCAATTGATAAAGCGCTTGTTTTAGGTGCCCCATCAACACCGGCCCATTGTAGCCGGCTGCTTAAGTTAAGCGTCCAGTCTTCTTTATAACCGGCATAGGCGGGGTTTACAGCCAAACCATTAAAAATGTATTGGCTTAATTGTATCGTTTGTTGTGCGTGGCTTTTGCTTAAACCAAAAGCCAATATCAATAGGATATATTTTTTCAGTCCCCTCATGTCAATGTTTTAAATATATCCAGCCTTTAAAAACTTTTATTTCGCCGGTTGTTTCTTTGCGTTTAAGCAGGTAGTAGTAAGTGCCCTCTGCAAGACCCGGCCCGGCCCAATCATTTTTATAATTTTCTGAATGGTAAACCTCATTGCCCCAGCGGTTATATATTGATAATTTACTTCCCGCGAAAAACTCTATACCGGGTATTACCAAGACATCATTTTGTCCGTCGCCGTTAGGTGTTAATACATTAGGTGCATCTATTGTTGATGAAGTAACGTTAACCGCAACTGTATCGGTACAGCCATTAGCGTTAGTAAAAATAAATTTATAAGGGCCAACTGCAGTTAATCCTGATATTGTTGATGAAGCAGCTGCAGGAGCATTTATATTAGCTATAGATGGGATGATGCCTAATTGTGTCCACGTGCCGGTTGTATTAGCCGTAATTGTTGCTATGGTGTTTTTTTCTACTGTCTGGTCTGCACCCGCGTTAGGCGCTGCTAAAAAGGTTGTATTAGAAATTTTAATGTTATTACAACCTACGCCGGACGGAGCAGAATCGCACTCGCCGACCGGGTCATTAGGACTTGCGGAATCGGGATTAGTCGCGTCAGGATCGGTCACGTCGGCAGGGCGTAAAATGCCCACTGTTGTGTTAAGTGTAGTGGCAGGGGCGGTACTAACCGTACCTGTTATTGTAAAAGTTCTTGATGATCCATTCGGAAGATCAAGTTTAGCGGTATACACATTGGCGGCGGTATTCTCTGCTGTCACAGCGCTTGTCCCGGTAACTGCAGCACTGGTTACTGTTACTTTAGTTAACTCGGCTGGAAAGTTAAAAGAAAACGTAGCGCCGCTTACATCACTGGGGCCGTTGTTTTTAACTGTAGCCGTGTAATTAATTTTTTGCCCCACACAGCCCGACGTCACGTCAGAAGTAAGACTTGTCAATTCAAGATCTGCTTCCCGTAATACGAAGCTAACCGTGGTATTTAAAGGTGCGTTTCTAACATAAGCCCAGGTATCCATGCTTCGATTGTTCCCGAAATCTCCGTCAGAATTAGTTAATACTGTGGTTCCCCATTTATGGCCATTGGTAATGCTATTAATGCCTGTTACATTTTTAATAGGTGAGGAAGGAGTGCCTATTATCGTAATTTGACTATCATCCCAATAAACTGTATTATCAGGGCTGTTAATTCCTGTGGTACGAGTTAATTTAATACCATTAACGTTTCGCTCAACGTCAAAAAACGGGAAATGGACTTCCGCTGCAAACAAAGAGAGCTCGATATTTACAGCATAACTTACAGCGCCGGCGGGTAATTTATTTCCTAAGCCATCTAAACCATCCCATGGTATAGCATTGGAGCCTGATACGGATGTACCTGTTAATTTTCTGTCAATAGGATCCGTAAACACACCATTATTATCAGCGTCAATACTTATTACGTAGCTTCCGTTGGCTGTAGCTGTAAAATTAATTGTACCACCCAATGGCGATGTGCCGGCCTTGCCTACAGTGCCTTCTGTTCCTGTAAAAGTTGCGCCGCTTATAGTTGGTACAAATGGCGGGTTAACCAGCCAGGTACTGCTGCCACCCGGCGTAATAGCAGTTGCCGGAAGATCGGCAGCCGGTGCATTGAAAAATATTTTATGAGTAATATCAGATTGCGTATCGGCAGCTCTTGGATCTTGTACATTAGCGTTCGTGGTATTATTTATACTTTGATAGCTTGCAGCACCTGCACCGTTTCTAAACCCTTTATTGTTTGCAAAAAACGAAAATCCATTTCCGGCTTGACCATTGTTGTCAAGAGTATATTTATAACCGTCTTTAGTAAGGATATAAAAAAGGCCATTAAAACCTACGTTAAACGCGCTTAACTGGCCAGAAAATATATTTGTAAACACCCTGCCTGATAAAAAAGCACTATTAGCTGTATTTCGTACAGATACATCAAAGGCAGCAATAAATGATCCCGATGGTTGGTTCCAGGGGTCATTTGCAGCCACAGTAACAGGGTTTCCTTCTGAGGTGTTATCCGGACTGGGTGGCATGAAATCTATCTCCCAGATCCCTTCCTGGCCGGCTGTGACAGTACGGGTGTAAGGGGTGTATCCGCCTGCATTGGGAAGCGGCCCCGCTGATTCCTGGTTAATGTTAGGAATTAAGCCAACTGTAGCAGAATTACCACTTGTATAAGTGGTGCCATCCGGTGCCCTTAAATTCATAGTTCCGGTACCTACCCCCTGCGCGCTTGATCCTAAATATATGGTTTCGCCTACTTTTACATACACCTTCATAGTTCCTAATGTAGGAAAGGGGAAAGAAGAAGTGCTTATTGTGCTCGATAGCAGAAAGGCGCGGTTACCGCCATTGGAGTTTAACTCTTTACTACCCTCGGCTGATACAATCCTGGAAGAAAATATTACTAATAAGAAACAGCAACTTAATAACCACTTTCTCGACGGAAAATCTAAATGGATAGGGTAAGTTTTATAATTAAACGCAGGGAATAGTTGGTGCATTTTTTAAGACATAGACTACCGTTAAATATAAATATAAAAAGTAGATATCAAAACACCAATTTTGTAATACCTCTTAATTAATTCAAATTCAACAATATTATTTATACATAATGAATATTTTATTAACTGTAAACTATTACGTATAAAATGTTAAAGTAGTTGCAGGGTAGTATCTATGTAATAAATAAAGGGCTGGTATTAAATTGTTACCGGCCCTTTTTATTGGTATTTACCTCCAATAACCTCTATGCCAGGCATAGCCTCTGGGACTTGATTGCCAGCTGCCTCTTACCCAAACGCGGTTAGCCCGTGGGCGTGTCCAATATCCGTTAATATAGGTATATCGTCCACCGCGCCACACCCACTCGCCATCTATCCAAACAGCGCCTGCATAAGGCGACACTGGTCTGACGTACTCAGGGTCATTTGGGTAACTGGCCACATAATATTCGCCTGTGCATGAGGTTAATAAACTACCTGTTAAGGCCAGCAGTATTCCAACTTTTGCTATCGTTTTCATAGGTCAACGTTTTATATTAATTATTGACAAATGATAATTTGAAAAGTTTAATTTTTATTTTTTGAACCGATCAGCGACCATTAATTCTTTGCTTCCGGCAGTGTATTTATAAAACCCGCTACCTGTTTTAGCGCCCAGGTTTTTATCATTTACCATACTGATAAGCAGGGGACAAGGGGTGTATTTTTCATTATTACCAAACCCGGTATAAAGTACATTCATTATAGCCAAACATACGTCAAGCCCTATAAAATCTGCCAGTTGTAGCGGGCCCATCGGGTGCGCCATGCCCAGCTTCATTACTGTATCTATTTCTTCAACGCCAGATATTCCTTCATGAAGTGTAAAGATGGCCTCATTTATCATCGGCATTAAAATACGGTTTGCCACAAAACCCGGCGCATCGTTTACTTCTACCGGTATTTTATCCAGCAGCCTGGCCAATTCCATTACTGTATTGGTAACCTCTTGAGTAGTTTGTTTGCCCTTTATTACTTCAACCAACTTCATTAATGGTACCGGGTTCATAAAATGCATGCCTATAACATTGCCCGGATTTTTAGTTACCGCAGCTATTTGTGTTATCGAAATAGATGATGTGTTTGAAGCCAATATTGTTGTATCACGACAGATCTCGCTTAACTGTTTAAACAGCGTTAGTTTAACGCCCTTATTCTCGGTAGCAGCTTCAACTACCAGTTCGGCATTTTTAACTCCTTGTTTAAGGTCGGTATAGGTTTGGATTTTGCTTAACGCATTAGTTTTTAACTCTTCTGTTATAGTGCCTTTTTTTATTTGTTTATCAAGGTTGATAGTAATTGTTTGTAACGCGCGCTGCAGCGCATCTTCATTAATATCAACTAACGAAACATTAAAGCCATGTTGTGCAAACGTGTGCGCAATGCCATTACCCATAGTGCCCGAACCTATTACTGCGATATTTTTCATGATAACCGTGTTATAAATTTATATGCTGAGCGGCTATTGCCGCTTTACTAATGTCATTAATTGTTGGGATGGCTACAGATTTACATTTAGCATGAGCCATAATCACATCCTCCGAATATTGATCGCTATCCCCGTTAAAAACAATAGTCTTTACCGGGATTTGCCTGTTTCGTAAAGCATCTAACGAAAGCAATGTATGATTAATACTCCCCAGGTAATGCTTTACTACTAATACAACTTCCACATTTAATTGTTGGATCAGATCGATCATCAAAAAGCTATTGTTTAATGGTACCATTAAACCACCGGCTCCTTCAATAATCAACTGGTTATCGGTTTTGGGCGGGATAAGTTTTGAAGGATCAATTACTACACCGTCAAGATCTGCTGATTTATGCGGCGAAAAGGGCTGCGTTAACTTATAAGCTTCGGGATGAAACACAGACAGGCTATTTGATACCAGGTTTTTTACTTTAATAGTATCACTATCATCCAGATCGCCGGATTGTATAGGCTTCCAATAATCGGCCTTGAGGCTTTCAACCAAAACAGCCGAAATTAAGGTTTTACCTATACCTGTGCCAATGCCGGTTATAAATAGTGGTTTACTCATTTAGCAGGTTATTAATTTCGTTGGACAGTGAGCTAACCTCGGCTAATGTATTAAACGCGTGCAGGCATATTCTTATTCTTTCGCTACCCAAAGGTACAGCGGGACTTAGTATTGCACGTATATCAAACCCTTGGGTTTGTAAATGCGTGGCTACTTCCTTAGCTTTTTGGTTGCTATTTAATAACAAGCATTGAATTGAACTATCGCTTTCAATTAACCTATATGCTGATGCAGTTGGTAACCTTATAGTTTGTTTAAATAGATTGATGTGTCCGCGCAATGTATTTATCTCATTATTTGCGTTCTGTAATTCATCGCAAGCAACCCGTATACAAGCCAACTGATGAAAAGGGGCGGCAGTAGTGTAAATAAAAGATCGTGCAAAATTAATGAGATATTGCCTTAGCAGATCGCTGCCCAATACAATTGCGCCATGACTGCCTAACGCTTTACCGAAGGTAGCTATGCGTGCAAACACCCTGTTTTGTAATCCTAGGTGGGTAACTATACCTGTATTGTACAAACCGACAGCATGAGCTTCATCTACTATTAAATTTGCCCCATATTTTTCAGTCAGGTCTAATATTTCTACAAGGGGAGGAGTGTCGCCATCCATAGAGTATATGCTTTCTATTACTACATAGCAAACCCCTTTGGCATGTTGTAATTTACGCTCTAAACTTGTTAGGTCGTTATGTTTAAAGGTATAACGGTTGGCATGGCTTAATCGCGCGCCATCAATTATTGAGGCATGAATTAATTCGTCAGTTATTACAGTATCGCCACGTTGTGGTAATGAAGATAATAAACCCACATTAGCATCATAACCCGAATTAAATAACAGTCCCGCTTCGCTTTTAAATAATGAGGCGATATCCCGCTCTAATATTTCGGTATAGGCCAGGTTGCCCGATATTAACCTTGACCCGGTAGAGCCGGTTGGATTTGGATGATTATTGAGTTCCTCATCAATTTTATTTTTTAACGTTGATGAACGGGCAAAACCCAGGTAATCGTTCGAGCAAAAATCAATAAGTGTGTTTTCAGGCTTTAGCGCCCGGTAGCTACCGGCTTGCTGCCTTTCCGATAGTCTGTTCTGTATAAAGTTTGCTGCTGATATCAAGTATAAAAATTTTAGCTAAAATAAAGAAAGCCCCGGTTTATCGGAGCTTTCTTTTATAATGTAAATGCATTTAATTAGTTGCCGTTTTGCATTGCTTTCATACGTTCAGCACGTTCGTCAACAACTTTTTGATAAGCTTTTACCTGGTCAGCGGTCAATACTGCTTTAATTTTTGTGTCGGTTTCTGTACTCATTTTCATAAAAGAAGCCATCATAGCTTGTCTGTCACCACCTGCATCTCTTGCGGCAGTCATTAAGCTATCGCGTTTTTTTGCGGCTACTGTATAAATAGCTGTAATTTTAGCAGACTGATCGTCATTAAGGTCAGTTAATGTCTTTTTTAAATTTGCTGTCTGCTCTTCTGGTTTCATCCTCATCCTTCCACCGCCTTGTGCGAAACTTACTGCGCTAACGCCAATAACGAATGCGCATACTAATAATACCTTTTTCATTTTCTTTTCTTTTAGAGGTTTGTTTTGTTTGGTTAAATAAATATAGGATGTTTATTATACAAGTACAAAGTAATTTGCACTAAAATAAAAAGCGGTTAATTAGCCGCTTTTTATTTTCTTTAAGATAGATTAGTTACCTGCTTGTCTTGCAGCCATTGCTTTAGCCTGGTCATCTAATTGTTTTTTGTAGATAGTAGCCTGGTCAGCAGTTAACAAAGCTAAGATCTTGTCAGATGATTTTTTCCTTGCTGCAGTCATTGCAGGGCGCGCAGCTGCGAAATCACCGTTAGCAGCAGTACGAATACTGTCTGTTACTTTAGCACCTGCAGTTAAAATTGCCAATACTTTTGCAGACTGGTCATCAGTTAATGTTAATGATGTTTTTAAAGCCGCAACTTGCTCTTCTGGTTTCATTCTGCCTCTTCCGCCACCTTGAGCGAAACTGATTGTGCTAACGCCTAATATAAAGGCGCATACTAATAATACTTTTTTCATTTCTTTTCTTTTTGATTGGTTAATTGGTGTTTTTATAAAGATATATGAATACGTTTTAAAATAACAGATGTAACTTAATTGTTGCCGTAACAAATTAATAGACGTATAAAGCAAAAAAAAGCGACTGTTAAGTCGCTTTAATATTAGGAGTTATATTAGTTCCGGTTTCGTTGTCTTGCCTGCTGGGCAGCTTGTTGTTTTTTATATTTTTCAGCCTGCTCTGGTGTTAAAATAGCAGTGATCTTATCTGTATAAACTTTTCTTAACGCAGTTTGTGCAGGCCTCATAGCTGCTCTGTCACCACCTGCGTTAGCAGTTCTTAAACTATCCTGAGATTTTGCCTGTGCAGCTAAAATTATAGTCACTTTTGCAACCTGGTCGGTAGTTAATGATAATGAGTCTTTCAATCTTGCAACTTGTTGCTCAGGTGTTCTGTTACGACCACCGCCGCCACCGCCACCATTTTGGGCGAAGCTAACTGCACTAACGCCACATACAAAGGCGCATACTAATAATAACTTTTTCATGATCTTTTTAAATTTATTGTTTGGTGTTTGATAAAGATAGATGAATAAGGTTTAGTATTAAATATGTAACTTAATTGTTGCCTTCTAATTTTGATATAGACCTTTGCATCTGCGCCATCATGTTTGTAAGGCTCTCCATTGTTGGCTCTGGCGCCGGCAGTGGCAAATGGGTTGATATATATGCCTTGGCTTTCCATACCTCTAAAATGTCCTCACCATTAATTTCGTAAGGCTCATACACCGGGTTGTCTGATACCAACTTCAGTTTTTTGTTGTCTTTAAACTTGTTGCCAATACGCTTATATACAACGCCGTCATTTTTTGAAATGATAACATAAGTCTCGGTAGCTTTTATATCGCCCCAATTTTCAACATATTCACCTATTATAGTAGTACCCGATACAAGTGGGAGCATGGAGTCGCCTTTTATTTCAAAACCGCGATAAGTGCCCTGCTTAAACATAGGCAGGTATAGCTTAGGTAACTGCGCCACATATTCCGGATCGGCATAACCATTCATATAACCGGCGCTGGCTTTTAACGGCACCATTTCTATATTCTCATTATCTTCTTTATCGACAGAGATACTTAGTACGCGTAAACCACCCTGGTTGGGCTTTGGCTTGGCCAGGAACTTGTCGTCAATGGTTTCATTAATAAAATCATCAACGGTGATGTCAAAATATAATGCTATATTTTTTAGCAAATCGTATTTAGGTTCGGCTCTTTCTTCTTCATAAGCGCCAACCAAGGATCTTTTTATACCTACCTCATCTGCAAACTGTTGCTGTGTAAGGCCTTTCTTTTTCCTAAGAAATTTAATATTTGATGAAATTTTTGTCATAAAATTTGCATTTGCTAAAATAATTAGTATTTTTATGCTCATAAAATTAGTAATTATTTTTTAACCAGCAAATTTTTATTTTTAACATGAAACGCTTTATCTACATTATTACCGACAGAAACCGCAATAACTTACATGTAGGCCTTTGCTCAGACTTATTAAAAACGCTAAAATTTTATGGCGATATGCCTACTTTGTTTTTCGATAGCTCGAAACAATTAAACAGGCTTGTTTACTTTGAAGAGATAAATTCAGAAGAAATGGCGATGGAACGTTTTAAAACTGTAAGCACTTATACAAGGCCCCAGAAAGAAAAAATGATCAGACCTGTTAACCCTGATTGGGTAGATCTGACCATTGGTTTAAATTTTGAAAGCGGGTTACGCAGCAGGCCGCAATTGCGCCCATCAATTAATAACCGCCGTATCTCTGTTACTTTTTAATGAATTTTAAAGCGCCTGAGTTCATGCAGTATCTTTTGCCGCCCCTGTTAGCGGGGCCGTCGTCAAAAACGTGCCCAAGGTGCAAGCCGGTGCTTGCTTCTATAACTTCGTCGCGGGTCATGCCGTCGCTGTTATCAGTTACTACTTTTATTTTTTTAGCATCTACCGGTTTAACAAAACTTGGCCAGCCGGTACCGCTATCATATTTATCGTCTGATGTAAATAAGACCTCGCCGGTTGCTGCGCTTACATATACACCCTTCTCATGGTTGTTGTAATAGGCATTGTGGAAAGGGGCCTCGGTGCCACTTTCAACCATAATATGATAAGCATTGGCATTTAATACCTTTTTCCACTCGGCAGCGGGTTTGCTTAATCTTTTTGTATTTACCTGTCCATTGCTGCTTTGGCAACCCAATGCTGTTATTGTAAATAATATAGCTATCGCTAAGATTGATCTTTTCATTTTAATGATTTTTAGATTTATAACTTAATTACGTAAGAAAATTTTACGTGGTTTGTCATAGCCATGCCAGCTTATATATTTTTAAATTTGGGTATCAATACTCCATTAACAAGATGGATCAAACCGTTATCCTGCTTTACATCAAATTTGCTGACAATACTTTGTCCACCATTTTCATCAACTAAAACAATGTTATGGTTTGTATCTAATTTGGCCATTAACTTACTGCCGGTAAGTGTAATAAAGGTAGCTGTGCCCTTGCCGGAACTTATAGCATGCGCAATGTCTCGTGCTGTAACTATTCCCGATAATGCGTGGTAAGTTGTTAAAGCTATCAGGTCATATTTATGATCGTCCATTAAAAGCGTATCCAATTTACCTTTTGAAAGATTGGCGAACGCCTGGTTATTTGGCGCAAATACTGTTATAGGGCCTTTACTTTTAAAGGTTTCGTTTAAACCACCAATTTGGATAACCCTATAAAAAGTACTGTATTCAGTATCCTTTGATATGTTTGTGGCTATATCATTTGTCGGCAACATTTTTGAGTCGCCGGTTTTCTTTAAGGTTGATAGCGGTGACTTATTATTTTGCGCTAACAAAACGTAATTAAATAACAGCAACACAACTAAGCAAATACTTTTTCTCATCATTAATATATAACTCAAAATGCAAAGTTATGTTTAGCCAATTACCAACCCGGTGTAAACCCAAAACCAAATACCGGCTTATTAACGTCATTGCGATTAAGAGGTAGGGCCAGGTACGGTTCTAAAACAAAATAGCCAAATACATTTACTCTTAAAGATATACCGGTACTTAATGCCGGCACCCGCTGGTTAGTGTTATAGACGGCATTGCCGAGAGCATCATTACCTATTTTATCAGGTGCCATTTGAAACTTGACTTGGTTACCAGGGTTCCAGGCTAAACCGGCATCAAAAAAGAAGTTAAGTTCTGAAAACAGGAACTTCGATTTTATCACTGATAGTTTCTCCGGTCCGGTAAACGGTAATCTTACTTCAAAATTAGCTACGGCAGTACGTGTACCAGATAATTGGTCTATTGTAAAGCCATTACTTGGTTTGCCGTTACCTTCATAAAAAGTCTGAGCCTCATAACCTCTGATAAGGAATGGATAGCCTATATATAATGGATATAGACCGTTTGAGTTGCCAAAACGCCCATAGCCGTACGCGCGGGCGGCAAAAGTAACCGGTGCTGCGCGTATGTATTTACGCACATCAACTGTAGGTGCAAAGAACTTATAGGTGCCAAAATTATATTCAGCTTCAACTCTGTAACGGAAACCATTAAGTGGCGAAGCAACACCAAAAAATGAATTGTCGCCAACCAGCGAAGTGCTTAACTGGTAAACCGTAAAAGATTTTAAATAGTTGCCGCCATTTAATGGGTCGTTGTTATAATCGTCGTTTGAAATATGATGTTTTTGATAATCAAGATAATTACCATTGTTATCATAATAGGTGCTGTACCTATCTACCCTATAATAAAACTGTGAGGCCCCGGTGCCAACTTCAACACGTGTAGTTTTTGAAATAGGATAGGAGGTAAACAACGATAGCTGATCCTGGAAAACCCGAATGATATCGTAACGCTCCTCTATAACAGGGATGGTTGTACTGCCGAAAGTATGGTTAGTTGCAACCAGGTTATAGGTTGCAAACTGGTAGGGTATATGCGAGATCCCTCCACCAAAATTCCACCGACCCTGTTGGTTTATGTAAACAACCTGCCCGCCAAAATCATATACCTCGCCATTTACAGCTAAACCGGCATATATTTGGTTCCGGCCCAAAATATCACTAAACACACCCTGCACGCCGCTGGATAAGCCTGTACCAAACGAGCTTACCGACGCACCTATCCCGTTACTTGCTAAATAATCTAACTTAAATTGCGGTTTGTATGGGATGTTTTTGATCGAGTCTGTAGGCATTTTTTGATATGCCAGGTAATTTCTTAAGTTAGAATTTATCAGATCTACACCAACTGCACGTGCCGGAGGCAGCATAGCAGCATCAAAGTTGATATCATTACCACCAACTGTTACAGGTGTAAACTCAGAAGCTTTAGCATTGTAAAGCGAATATTTTTGAGAGCGATAATAGGAGTAAACAATATCATTATTGGCTGATACACTTAACGCCGGCGAAAACTCGGTTATGCCCGAGATCCCGGTGAACAGATCCGTCATTTGTTCGATCTTTCTGGTAGCTGTTGTATAACGATACATATTGCGGAAACCATCACGGTTTGACAGGAAATAAACCTGTGTACCGTCTGACGAGTATTGCGGGTTTAAATTATTAGCTCCGTTAAAGATGTTAATATCCGTGGTTTTACCTGTAGCAAGATCGTATTCTGCCAGGTTAAAGGTGATATCCTGCGATGTAACACGATCATAGGTAGTCCTGTCGCTAGAGAAAATTACCTTTTTACCATCACGGGAAAAACTCGGCTGATAATCTGAATATTTATCATTGGTAAGTTGGGTGACCTTTTTAGTATTGAAGTTGTACAGGTAAAGATCAACCTGGCCTTCTGATAGTCCCTGGAAAACAATCTCATCACCCTTTGGCGACCATGAAAGGTTGCTAAACTGTTCGGCTTTCTCCATAGAGATATCCTGTAATATTCTCCCGCTTGGTACTTCAACAACCAACATCCGGTTGCGGCCACGATTAAATACGCTAAAAGCAAACTTCTTTCCATCCGGCGACCATGTTCCTGCCGATTCAATGAAGTTAAATTCGTCAATATGCGTGTTGGATACTTTACTGGTGAGCTTCTTTATGACGACTCCCGTTTTTGCGTCGGCAAGGAAAAGATCGATCGTAAATAAATTCTTTTCTGATAAAAATGCCAGGTACTTACCATCCGGGCTAACTGCCGGAGCGACATTCATCTTCCCGGAATTTTTATCATTTATAACTAACTGGCCAACGGGTTTTTGAACAGTATCCTTTAAAAACGGTTTATAAGTGTTTTCTATCGAGTTTTTCCAAAGACGTGATAACGTCTTATCATCATACCCAAACGTGCGCCTCACGCCATAAGCAAGGCCATAGCGGGCGGTGTTTTTAAAGAATGGGGTGATAATAGTATCGCCATAAGTAGAGCCAATAAAGCTCCAAAATGCTTCGCCATACCGGTAAGGGAAGTATTTGCTGCTTTCGGTTAAATCTTTTACGGTAGGAATATCATGATTTAAGTAGGCATCCCGCATCCACATCGCCGTGTATGAATCCCGTTTACCTAAAGACAGATATTCGGCCATACCCTCTATCATCCATAGCGGCAGGTTATTTATGTTTTCGTAGTTGTTATCGTCTTTTCCTAATAGTAAATGGTATTGGAAGGCGTGTACCAGCTCGTGGCCAATTACGTGCCTCGTCATTTGGTTATTTTCCATAACCGGCATTACCACACGGTTCTTTAAACCTTCAGTTATACCACCGGTGCCTACCTCTATGTCGCCATCAATTGCGGTAGTTTGTTGGAACTCCGGGTGATTGGCATATAATATAATCGGGTTAACCTTTCTGAAAGTGTCTCTAAAAACTTGTTGATGAAGGGTGTACCATAATTCACTTTCCTGGGCAAAACGTTTTATCATACTATCGTTTTTTAAATAATAGTAGATCTCGAAATGCGGAGTTTTATAAACCTTGAACTTCAGGTTTTTATAACGCACCTTATTTTGCCCGAAATATTGCGCATTAGCAAACTGGCTTAAAAATAGCAGGCCAAAACAAATTACAACAAATAAATACTTTTTGGCTTTGCCTATAGTGGGGTAATTATTATGCATAAATCTTAATAAATCAGCGCTAATTTAATAAATCCGTTTAAACTTTTATTGAGGATTAATGCCCGGTGGTTGATTATCCGGTGCAGGAAACCCGTTTAAAGTATCTAACGGCATATTCAGGCTATCGGTTGCCAGGGTATCTTTAGGTAATCTTGGCGACGGACAATCATAGCTTTTCGTGATTTTTGACCACGGCTTAGGGAACGGCCCATAAGTATAACCGGATTTTGGATCGTTATAAACACGCTGCATAAAGCTGCCAAAAATTGGCAATGCTGTGTGTGATCCTTCACCGGTCTCTGATGTGGTAAAGTGTACGCTTCTATCATCGGCACCAACCCATATCCCTGTAACCAAATCTTTAGTGATCCCCATATACCAGCCGTCAACATAGTCAGACGACGTGCCTGTTTTGCCACCTATCTGGTTATTTTTTTTCCATAAGTCGTTGTATTCCCATAATGCTTGTGATGTACCACCCGGTTCTTCCATACCGCCTCTAAACATGTATAGCATTAACCAGGCAACTTCTTCACTTATAACCTGTTCAGTTTTTAAAACAAAATCTTGCAGGGTATTGCCATCCTGGTCGGTTATTTTAGTAACCAACAACGGGTCGATCTTCTCGCCTTTGTTCAGGAATGTGCTGTAAGCACGCACCATTTCATAAACAGATACATCATTTGATCCTAATGACACAGAAGGCACGGCTTTTAACGGGCTTTCAATACCTGCTTTATGAGCATATTCAACAACCTTATTCCAACCCACTTTTTCAGTGACCTGCGCGGTGATTGAATTAACCGATTTACCCATTGCCCAACGCAAAGACATCTCCATGCCTGTGAACTTGAAATCGGCATTATTAGGTTCCCAAACCTGTTCTTTGCCGCCATCTGTGTATTTAATAGATACACGCTGATCTGTAAACTTATCGCAAGGCGTAAAGCCGTTGTCTAATGCTGTTAAATAAGCAAACGGCTTAAAGGTTGATCCCGCCTGGCGTTTTGACTGGTTTACGTGATCGTAATTGAAGTATTTATGGTTGATACCGCCTACCCAAACTTTAATTTTACCGCTTGATGGCTCGATAGTCATCATACCGGTGTTTAACAAACGAGTATAATATTTTATAGAATCGACGCTTGAGAAAGTAGTGTCTTTTTCACCCTTCCATGTAAATACTTTCATTCGCTTTTTCTTCCCGAAATACTGATTTATCTGTATAGTATCGCCATTATATTTTTTAACTAATAGCTTGTAGATAGGTAAATGCTGTTCGGCTTTTAGTAAAAAATCTTTTATTTCAACACCTTTCGAATCGCGCCATGGGTTTTTAGTTCCCCAAAGATTATCAAAACGCTTTTGCAGCATCTTCATTTTTTCGGCAACAGCTTCTTCGGCGTATTGCTGCAAACGAGAATCAATTGTTGTGTAGATCTTCAGGCCGTCCTCGTAAAGGTCATAATTTTTATCCTTACACCATTTTTTCAGCCAACGCTCTACTGCCTCACGGATATAGGAATCGCCGTGCGAATCATTCTCTACATAACTTAGGTTTAAGCCTATAGGTAATTTAGTATAGGCATCAAGCTCCGCTTTCTTTAAATAGCCATACTTCTCCATTTGGCTTAGTACCGTATTTCTGCGTTCTATAGCTTTTTCGGGATTGTTTATAGGATTGTAGGTAGTCGTTGCTTTAAGCATACCTATTAAGGTAGCAGCTTCGGCAGGGGTAACCGCATCGGGCGTTTTATCAAAGAATTTTAAAGTAGCGGTTTTAATACCGAATGAGTTATTGCCAAACGGAACCGTATTTAAGTAAAGAGTAAGTATCTCTTCTTTGTTGTAAACGTGCTCAATTTTATAAGCTGTTAACCATTCTTTGCATTTCGATATCAGCGTACTTAGTCCCGGGATATGCCTTAATAAACCTTGCGACTTCCGTTTACGGGTTGAATACAGGTTTTTAGCTAATTGCTGCGTAATTGTGCTGCCGCCACGCTTGTCGCCTTTAGCGGTTGATAACATACTTGTAGCGAACGAGTAAAAATCAACACCGCCGTGCTTGTAAAAACGCACGTCTTCTGTAGCTACCAAAGCATTTATAAGGCTGGGGGAGATCTCTTTATATTCAACCGGCGATCGGTTCTCGCGATAATATTCACCTATCAGTTTACCATCAGCGGTATAAACCTGCGATCCGACAGATTGGCTTGGATTTTTAATGTCGTGCATATCCGGCGAGTAGCCAAATAGCCAAAGAAAGTTTAGCTCTATTGCACAAAAGAAGATAATTACAGCGTAAATAAATATAGCAAAGTATCGTAGGTATTGGTTTTTTATACGTCTGAACATGCGGTAAAGATGTAAAATTATTGGCTCAAAATCATAGCCGGTTTATAATTATGTAACAACGCAATTTTAACAGTTAAATTTTAAGGCTTTATGTATGGAGACGCAAAATATTGCGTCTCTACTTTTTGGTTGCTTTGGCAAATTTATTAAAAGCTAACGCTTTGCTTATCCAACTATCAAATTGTTGTTTTGTTTTCATGGCATCGGCGCTTACAAAAACAAAATCTTTAAGGGCCTTACCGTTACGGATCATACCGCGAACACCGTTTAATTCAAGTGCTTCCTTGTATTCCGGGCCGATGCGGCAAAGCATTTCATCTGCACTGGCACAGACGCACATTTTGTCATTCACCATAAAGCAAATGCCACGAAACATTTTCTTTTCTTCGATGTCGGTTAAGCCATGGTCAACAAGGGCTTCCCTTATTCTGTTAGCAAGTTGCTCGTCGTAGGCCATAGTTTAGAAGTTTAAAACTTAGCTTCGGTTACAAAACTCGCTTTTCCGTTCTTAACAGCGATAGCTTTAATTACCATTTTTGATGTTACCGGAACTGGTTTGGTATATAATGTTGATGACGTAGTAGGGGTGGTGCCATCAGTTGTATAATAAATAGTATTGGGCTCAATATCATTAATCTTGATCGCTGCCTGTGTTGGCGGTGCAAATGTTTGTAGCAGTGTGATGGTAGGATTGGGGGTTATCAAATTATCAGTTATGCTTGATTTTGATTTCTCGAGGTCCTGCATAAACATTTTGTTGGGTAAACGACCGCTGTAAACTTCAAACTCACCGCCGTTGGCTATATCATCATAGTCAAGGTAAAGCTTGTTGTACGATTTCTTGTTCAGGTTCATCCCTTGCAAATAGATATTGTTGCGGGTAACTGATGTACCTTCATTAATTATAGTGAATTTTTTACCGTTCTCCAGGTTAATTACGGCTTTTCCAAACTGCGGTAAGCCTATCTGGAACTGTTGCTGGCCCGGCGCGATATTATAGATCCCCAACGAACTCATAACATACCATGCCGACATCTGCCCGCAATCATCATTACCGGCAAGGCCATCAGGTTTATCAGTGTATTGCTCATCTAAAATCTTGTTAATAAAGAACTGCGTCTTATCAGCATCATCTGTAAAATTAAACAGGTAAGCCATGTGATGGCTTGGCTCGTTGCCATGTGCGTATTGGCCTATCAGGCCGGTAATATCTGAGGTTTCTTTGCCTGTCAACTTCGCGCTGGTTGTGAAAAGCTCGTCTAACCGGGCCGCAAATGTAGTTTTACCGCCCATTCGGTTCATTAAGCCGCTAACATCCTGCGGAACAAGGAATGTATATTGCCAGGCATTGCCTTCCACATAGTTATCATTTACATCGGTAGCGTTAAACGGTTTAAACCAATCACCGTTAACACGAGCCTGCATAAAGCCATTGTCTTTATTATGCACATTTTTCCAGTATTGGGCGCGTTGTGTATAAGCAGCATAGTCAACCGGTTTGTTTAATAGTTTAGCAAACTGAGCAATGCACCAGTCGTCATAAGCATATTCCAGTGTTTTTGATACCGATTCCTTGTCGTGATCAGCCAAAACCAAACCGTGCGCGCCGTATCCAACTAAGCCAAACTGGTTACGGTTTACAGACGCCTTCATTGCATCAAGCGCTTTTAAGGCATCAAAATCCCGTATTCCCTTTGCGTAAGCATCAACAATAACGGGTATGGAGTGATTACCTATCATACAATAGGTTTCGTTTGATGCCAGCGACCATATTGGTAACAAACGCTGCTGATCATAAATAGCCAAAAAGCTTTTTATAAAATCAAGCGTACGTTTTTTATCTATCAGCGTAAGCAGCGGATGCTCGGCCCTAAAAGTATCCCATAAAGAAAATACCGTATAATAATCAAAGCCTTCGGCATAATGAATTTTTTGATCCATACCCCGATACTGGCCATCAACATCACTATATATGTTAGGGGATAACATGCTATGATACAATGCTGTATAAAATATTGTTCGCTTTATTTTACCGTAATCAACGGCCTTTGGTTTTCTTTCTGTTCTACGTTGATTATACATTTGCAAGTCTCCTTGCTGTTCATCTTGCTGAACCTCGGGTGCGCCGCCGTCTGCCTCTATTTTCGCCAGGGCATTTATCCAGGTTGTTTTTGCCGCTTTCTGTACTTTTTTGAAATCAAAATCCGGCATTTCGGCATTGAGATTTTTCAATGCTCCCTCGGCACTTACCGCTGATATACCAACCTTTGATATTACTTCGCCGGGATTGTTGAACCGGATATAAAGCTTTATGTTTTTGCCATCTGCTTTTTTAACGCCTTCCTGTACTACATTGTTAACTGCTATGCCATAGCTTTTAAAAGGCTTGGAGAATTTAGCGTAGAAATAAACATGCTGATCTGAGGCCCAGCTTCTCGATTCGCGATAACCCCGGATCTCGTGATCATTAATAATTTCTATCCACGAGTTTAAAACCTGGTCGCGGTGTTGCAGGTCAATAATAATATTTGCTTCTGCGGCTGATGGATAAGTATACCGATGCATGCCGGCACGTGTGGTAGCTGTTAATTCAACCCCGATATCGTACTTATCAAGCTTGGTTTTGTAGTAACCCGGTGATGCAATTTCATTTTTCTTTTTAAACGGCGAGCTGTAATCTGTGTTTTTAAACTGTGGTTGGCCCGTAGTTGGCATAAACAGTATATCGCAATAATCGGCAATGCCGGTGCCGCTTAAATGGGTATGCGAAAAGCCATAAACCACACTATCAGTATAATGATAGCCGGAACAGCCGTCCCAACCTTCTAACCGGGTATCGGGGCTTAATTGCACCATACCAAAGGGCATTACCGCGCCGGGATAGGTATGACCATGACCGCCTGTACCAATAAATGGGTCGACGTAAGGTGTATAATCTTTTTTCTTTTGGGCCGATGCTGTAAGGCCGAAAACCATGACAGCAAAAAGTAAAACACGAGAAATCTTTATCACTATACTAAGCTATAATTTAAAGTATAAAATTAATAAAGTTAGCTGATTTATAAGAAACAGAGGTAGTTAAATTAGGTTAAAATCGTCCGCATCCTTTAAAAAAGGTAAAAGTCGGCGGGTTTTTATAACCTCATCTGCATTTATAGTGAAGGTGTAAACATCTTCTTCATCACGTTTATAATAAACAACATTGCCATTAGGGTCAATACAGGTCGAGTCGCCTGAATGATAAACCTCGTTGCCATCATGCCCCACACGGTTAACGCCGATAACATAGCTTTGATTCTCTACAGCCCGCGCCGGGATTAAGGTACGCCAGTGCAAAGCCCTGCGCTCGGGCCAGTTGGCCACTATCAGCAACAGGTCATAATCCTGGTCGACATTACGCATCCATACGGGAAAACGCAGGTCATAACAGATCATCGGGCAAATTTTCCAGCCTTTCAGCTCAACTATCAGCTTTTTAGTTCCGGCGGTGTACGTATGGTTTTCTTTACCTAAGGCAAATAAATGTCTTTTATCATAATAGTTGCATTTACCATCAGGCAGCATCCATATTAAGCGGTTATAAAATTTATCTTTTTCCTTTATGATCAGGCTGCCCGTTACTACACACTCATATTTCTGCGCTATCTTCTGCATCCACAGCATAGTTTTACCGCCCATGGGTTCTGCCAATTCTTCGGCATTCATGGTAAAGCCGGTATTAAACATTTCCGGCAGGACGATAAGGTCCGTCTTTTCGCGGATGCTATTTAATCGAAGCGCTATATTTTGTAAATTTTGGTCAATCTTTTCCCAAAACAGGTATCCTTGAAACAAAGTGATCTTTAAATTTTCCATAGTAGCTTTTTGGCTTCGGCTTAATACGTGATTTTTATCTTCAAAGTTTAAAATCCAATAATCTATTAACGGCGTCATCTAACGTTTCTTGCCTTTTGGCAAAACAAAACCTTAAAACACGATGATCAGTACCTAAAGTATAAAAAGCAGACGTCGGGATACATGCCACACCCGCTTCTTTAGTTAGCCTCAATGCAAAATCCGTATCAGATTCTAACGTTAAGTGGCCATATTTAACCGACTGAAAATAAGAACCATATGAAGGTAATAATTCAAATTTAGTTTCAGCTAATCCTTTTCTGAAATGATCTCTTTTTTGCTGAAAAAAAGATGGCAGGTTAAGGTAAATATTTTCATCTTTTAAGTAAGCTGCTATGCCATGCTGCATGGCCGAATTAACACTGAAAACCAAATATTGGTGCACTTTTCTAAACTCATGCATTAAATTAGCTGGAGCAAGGCAATAGCCTATTTTCCAGCCGGTTGCATGTAGTAGTTTACCAAAAGATGCAACTATAAAACTGCGTTTTTGTAATTCGGGGTAGCGGGCCATGCTATGATGAACTTCGCCATCATAAATCAAATGCTCATAAACCTCATCGCTCAAAATTAATATATCCTGGTGTTTTACAATAGCGCTCAACGCATCAATATCTTCCTGATGTAATATTGTAGCTGTGGGATTATGCGGCGAGTTTAATATAATGAGTTTAGTACGATTGTTTATCAGCTTTTTAACCATGGCCCAATCAATACGATAATTATTGGCAGGCTCCAGTTCTAACGACTTAACGATACCTCCAGCCAGCTTTATGGCCGGGGCGTAGCAATCAAAAGCAGGTTCAAATACAATTACCTCATCATTAGGGTTTATAACAGCGGTAATAGCAGTAAATATCGCTTGTGTGCCGCCGGCGGTGACGGTTATTTCCGTATCCGGATCATATTCTGCATTATATAGCTTTTTTGTTTTGTGAGCTATCTCGTCACGTAGTGCTTTTACGCCGGCCATTGGCGCGTACTGATTATGACCGTCTTTCATAGCTTTGTTTACCAGCTCGATTAATTCGGGCGAGCAATCATAATCCGGGAAACCTTGCGACAAATTTATTGCACCAACCTCTGCAGCCAATGCAGACATGGTGGTAAAAATAGTGGTACCTACCTGGGGGAGTTTAGATATAATAGTCCTCATGTTCGGCTAAAATAACTAAAAACTTATAGAGTGCCACCTTTTGCATTTCAGCTTTTAGCTTTCGGCTCATTTACATAACTTAGTAAAATGAAAAGATACCTACCTATTATTCTATTAGCTTTTGTGGTAACAGCCTGTAATTCGTCTAAACCTAATGAGGCACCGGTAATTGGTTTTGTTGATGCTTTTGAAGATGCGACCATAGCACAAGCCCGGGTAGGATTTACCGATGCGCTAAAAGAAAATGGTTTCAGCGAAGACAAAAAGACTATACAGATAGAATACCGTAATGCACAGGGCAATATCCCAACGCTAACACAAATAGTGAATTACTTTATATCCGAAAAGGTTGTGCTGCTGGCTACATGTACAACTCTGTCGTCTGTAACCGCGGTTCAAAACACTAAAACCATCCCAATTTTCGAAATGGTGTCGCCAACGCCCGAGCGGATGAAGGTTGTTGGTGCTGATGGTAAAGTGCCCGCCAATTTATTCGGCGCTGTAGAGGATCTGCAATATATCGATACCTCGTTTTCTATCATCCCCAAACTGCTTAAACCAAAAGGCGCTAAGCTGGTAATCGGTATGATCTATAATCAGGCTGAGCCACAATCTGCCGACGCAATGCAACGCATAAAACAGCTGGCCGATAAATTGAATGTTACGCTGATAGCTTTGCCGTTAAATTCATCTGCCGACGCACAGCTGGTAACCCAGGCGTTATTAGGCAAACATATTGACGCTTTTTTTGCCAATCCTGATAACACCGTATTTGCATCGTTCGAGACTATACTTAAAAACTGCAACCAGGCTAACGTTCCCATCTTTACCAGCGAAGCTGGCCTGGTGCAACGCGGTGCTGTAGCCGCTTTTGGCGCTGATATTTATCAATGGGGATACCAAACCGGCCTGCAAGCTGCGCAGTACCTTAAAACGCATAAAACTGATGGTTTAAAACCAGAAATGGTGAAGATCAGGAAACGGGTTTATAATCCTGCTGCCGTTAAGAAATACAATATAGCAATACCTTCAAATTTTGAAGCCGTAAAATAATGGATTTTTACCTAACCGCTTTATTACAGGGACTTTGCTTTTCGGGGATAGCGTTAGGGATCTATATATCTATGAAGATCTTTAACATCCCTGATATAACCAGTAATGGCAGCTACACATTAGGCGGAGTGGTAACCGCTATTTTGCTGACCAGGCATTTGCCGGGTTATTTAATTTTGCCTGCGGTAATATTTGCCGGTGCTATTTCAGGAGCGATAACAGGGGTCATCCATACCAAGCTAAAGATAAATCCATTGCTTGCCGGCATATTAGTGATGACAGCGCTGTACTCTATTAACCTGGTGTTGATGGGACGATCAAATTTACCACTGATCGGCACGTCGTCGGTGTTTACTGTAATGCAGCTTCTTACAAACGCAAACCAAAACACCTTCGTGATATTAGCTTTAATTGTAGCAGTAATAACGTTGCTAATAGGATACTTGCTTAAAACCGATTTTGGTATTGCCATGCGTGCAACCGGTAACAGCGAGTCGATGATAAGATCGTTAGGCGTAAATACCGACCGAATGAAGATCATCGGCCTTGCGTTGGCTAATGCGCTTACTGCTGTTAGCGGGTATTTGATAACCCAGTTTCAGGGCTTCGCTGATATTAATATGGGTGTCGGTGTAGTGATAATAGGTTTGGGTTCTGTTATTATTGCCGAGGTATTGATTAACTGGTTACACGTAGCATCTGTTTGGGTAATTTTGTCATTAGTATTAGCAGGTGCCATTATATTTCAGTTAGTATTGGCTGTTACATTAAGCATAGGTGTTGATGCAAATTTGTTACAGCTGGTAACTGCTGTTTTTGTATTGTTAATTGTAAGTTTACCCAGATTATCACGCGTTAAAGATTAAATCATCTAATAAAATGAAAGTATTGTATAAAAACTGCCCCGCTGCACTTGTAGCGCTTTTTGTGTTTGCAACCTGTCTATGTTCCGGATTGTATGTGCGTGCTGCTTCACAGTATTATTACCAGATAAAGATATATCACTTTAAAACAGCAGCACAGGAAGCCCGGTTAGATTCTTATTTCCAAAATGCTTATATCCCTGCACTGCACAAGGCGGGCGTTAAAAATGTAGGTGTTTTTAAGGTTTTAAAACAGGATAGCCTTGATAAAAAGGTATATGTGTACATACCCTATAAAACCTGGGACGCATTAGAGAACACAGATCAGAAATTATTGAAAGACAAGGAATACCTTGAGGCAGGCAAAGATTATCTGGAAGCACTATCTAACAATTCTGCCTATACTCGTATTGAGACTATCGTTCTTCGTGCATTCCCGGGTGCACCCGAGCCCGGCATGCCAAACCTTACAGCAAAAAAAGCCGATCGTATCTATGAACTGCGCAGCTATGAAAGCGCTACCGAAAAATACAATGCCAGTAAAGTGAAAATGTTTAATGTGGGCGATGAGATCGGCATTTTTAAAAGCTACAACTTCAACGCCATATTTTACGCCGAAGTTATAGCAGGTAGTCACATGCCAAACTTAATGTATATGACCACGTTTAACGGTTTGCAAGACAATAAGGATAAGTGGAAATTATTCTTCGCCGACGAAAAGTTTAAAGGATTAGGCAAAATGGCAGAGTATCAAAAAAACGTATCAAAATCAGAAAGCCTTTTCCTTTACCCGGCTGATTATTCTGATTATTAACCGATTTAAAAAGCAGCACTAACTAAAGCACCGCATACAATAGTGTGTGGCGCTTTTTTTTTATTATTTTGTGGTCATTATGAGTCCTGTTAATGTTAATATGAGTAAAAATAGGCTCGAGGCCTTTAGCGACGGGGTTATAGCGATTATTATCACTATAATGGTATTAGAGCTTAAAATGCCAGAAGGACACGACCTGGCAGCGCTAACACATAGGTGGCCGGTGTTTCTAAGTTATGTATTAAGCTTTGTATATGTGGGGATTTACTGGAATAATCACCACCATATGTTACACGCGGTCAAATCTATAAATGGAGCTGTATTATGGGCCAATATGCATCTATTGTTTTGGCTATCGGTTATCCCGTTTGTTACCGAGTGGATGGGCGAAAATCATTTTAAAGAAATATGGCCCGTAGCATTATATGGCTTTGTGCTTTTTATGAACGCCATTGCTTACACCATTTTAGCAATACTATTAGTTAAGCATGAAGGAGAGCACTCTTTATTGGCTGATGCGATAGGCAGCGACTGGAAAGGGAAATTATCAACAGCTTGTTATATTTTAGCAATTGGCCTTGCATGGATTGATGTACGCATTAGCCTTACCCTGTATGTACTGGTGGCCTGTATCTGGTTTGTCCCTGACAGACGAATAGAAAAAAGGCTGGCCGACGAGCAGCATACCCGCTAACCAACCTTTAATTCAACTTATACTGTTCCTTCTAACACCGGCCTGTTATCTCTGGAGCCGCCATTATTAGCAGTTATCCCCGCCAGGAATTTGATATTGACGGCATTGTTTTCAAAATTGCAGATTATCAGATCAGAGTTTGGCGTTTCGTAATACTGTAAGCTAATTACAAAGATTTTATCCGTGGTCCAAACACCGGCAGCTACAATTTTGCGGGCGGGGGCATTTTTGGCCGACACTCCAACTGTCGGCGTTTCGCCTTTTACCCATTTATTAAGCCCGCAGGTTATTTTTTGTTCTGTTTGATCGCCTTTTAATATAAAGCTGCAATCATCAGCATTAAATGTTAATAATGCCTGGTTAATCGCAAGGGCGTTATCTTTTATGTTAAAAGTCTTACCTGATACCTGTGTTTGTGTACTTTGCCCAAAATTAGTTTTAGCCGGTAATAAGGTCAGCGTAGCCAATTTTTGTTTTAAAGCATTTTGGTTAGCGGTATCAGCGGGTAAAGCTGATGGTTTTATGCCGGGAAGTAAATAATTCCATACGTAGTTCAACGTCTTCTGCATGTCTTGTACCTCACTGGTTATAGCTATTACAGTATTCAGATCGCGCGATACCAAACAATACTGTCCCTGCGCGCCATCACCACGGAAAAAATCATGACGGCAACGCCAAAACTGGTAACAATAACCCTGCTGCCAATCGCTTGTTGATGTGTCCTGGCCTTTAACAGGAGTGTTAGGTACTTTATAAGTTGTCGCATCACGCGCCCAATTTGCGGGCAACACTTGCTTACCGTTCCATATCCCATTTTGCAGATAAAGCATACCCAATTTGGCAATATCCTCTGTTTTTACCCGTAATCCCCAGCCGCCTGTATTTATCCCCTGCGGACTGGCTTCCCAATCAATACCGCTTATATCTAAGGGCTTAAACAGGCGAGAAGCCAGATAATCAAACATACTTTTGCCGCTAACCTTGGTTATAATAGCAGATAGCATATAAGTTGCCCCGCTGTTATACAAAAAGTAGGTGCCAGGTTGGTGCGTAACAGGACATGATAGAAACCCTTTTGTCCAAACCTGGTTGTCACGGCGCATCGGGGCTGAAGTATCAGTATCGTGCCCGGTGGTCATGGTAAGCAGGTGCTTTACCTGCATATCATTTAAATAGGGCGAGGGGTTAGCCGGCATATCCTCGGGAAAAAACTTTGTTACTTTATCATCGACACTTATTAAACCCTCGCTCACCGCAAAACCAATAGCAGTTGATGTAAAGCTTTTACTTAACGAGTTTAATACATGTTTTAGATCTGGCTTGTAAGGATCCCACCAGCCTTCGGCCACAACATTACCATTGCGGATAACCATTAAACTGTGCAACCCAAGCTTCCCTGCTTCTGCTTTGGTGATAAAGTCAAGTATACTTGCCGAGCTAATGCCCTGTTGCTCTGGTGTGCTTTTTTTAAATGTGTAACTTGTAGGAGCAGCAAATAACGATTCGCCAAACATAGGTATCATGCTAAGACCGGCTACACCTATAGCGGTGCTTTTTAAAAATTCTCTGCGTTGGATGGCCATAGTAATAGGTTTTAATCGGTTTTTAAATTATGCCATTGGATAGCTAAATAATAACATTGTTGGTTGGTATTGTTTATCGGCCGGTGCAAACTGCCTGATGCCAGATAAATACAATCACCCGCATGCGCGTCTTTTGTCCCCTGGTTTATTGTTTCTAAAACGGCGCCATTTAACATCAATATAATTTCTTCAACACGATGGGTATGCGGGTCATGGCTTGCATAGCCGGGATTTAACGCTGTCGCATGTATTTCAAAGCGCTCAAACATAGATGTAGGCCTGTCAAACAATGATCTTGTTTCGCCCTTTGCAGATCTATTGACTTTTAGCAGGTCCCAGTTCTTAATAAATGAAGGGCCTGCATTCTGCCCGCGCTGTATGTTTACCGGGTTTGTTGATTGATAACCTAAAACAAACCAGCTTACCGGTTTATTTGAAGAGTTTTTAAAGCTAATCTTATCGCCGGCTAAAACCAGGGCAATGCTACCCGGGCCAACTGTTTGTGCGGTATCTTTAAGTACTAAATTAATTGTGCCGTTTTTTACAACTATTAATTGCTCAAGGTTATTATTAACCGGAAGAGTATAGGTTTTACCGGCGGCAAGTGTTAGGGTATAAACATTAAGTGTTTGGAGATCTAAAGTAGTGCCGTTTAGTACCGGGCTTTTCTCTACGTCGGGATTAAGTTTAGCTGTTTTACCCGCGCTGTAAACATCAGATGGCAAAGTATTGGTTTGCGCAATTACACATACCGATCCAGCCAGCATAAAAATTGTAAGTAAAAGCTTCATTTATAAGGTTATAATTAACTTATAAATGTAGCATAATTATCTAAAAATTGAGTGAGTGCAGGTACTTTAGAAAAAAGTACATTAAATAAATTGATGCCAAATATAGCAGTACAGATCCCCACCAAAACATCTAAAATATAATGGTGGCTGGTATAAACAGCGGTAAGCCAAATACCAACCATAACCGTTGATAAAATAAACTTACCAAAGCCTACATGATTTTTAAAGGCATAATAAACCACAATAATAGGGTAGGCCGAGTGCAACGATGGCATAGCCGCAAATACGTTAGACCCTTTTTGATAGATGGATTGGAAGATGTTAACGTTAAAGTAATGGTCGAATCTTATCAACCCGCCGGTGTTGCCCGGTGTGTGCGGAAGAAAAACAAAACCATGCTCCTGGATATACCATGGCGGTGCAGCAGGGAAGGAGTAATATATTACAAACCCAAGCAGGTTTACTACCAAAAAAGTCATCGCGAAAGATAAAAACTCCCGCCGGTTTTTAAAAAACAGGTAAGCTCCAAATCCAAGCGGTACCGGGATCCAGCAGATGTAAAACAGGCCTGCTATTATATCCAAGGTGGTTGACGCATTTATCTTCCAGTACTCGTTTGGTGTTAATATATGTCCCTGGTAATTTATACCGAAAAGATGTTTTTCGAAGTTATACAGATCAGCGATATGTACCGTACTTACGTTATAATTGGGAAATGCCTTCATGTAATCGAACAGGATCCAATAGACAATAAAGACGCTAAAACCTACAATAAACTTACGGGTGATAGCAGAAAGATAGAAGCATAGGTTAAAAATAACCAGCAATACCACCTGGTCTGATTTAAAACCTACTACCCATGATGATAGTAAAATATAGGCAGCAGATAAAAGTGTAACGGTTATTATTGATCTGGCGTTTACAACCGGGCCATGATTAACCACTCCAGTCATTCTATTTTTTAATAAAGTCTGAACGGAAAATTTTATCCCAAAGGGGAGAGCTGACACCAAAGCCTCTTTCGGGAGCCTGATAGTGGTGCAGCATGTGGTGTTGTTTTATTTTTTTCCAGATATTGCCTTTAAAGTTAAAGTGATGTATAGCATAGTGCGATATATCATAAAACAAATAACCCAATATAAAGCCCGGGAAAAATCCAAAGACATAATTGGCTGGCAATATGGCGTTAAACAAAAAATAAAACGCGGTGGCTAACGGTATGCTAACTGATGGTGGCAACACCAAACGTTTGGCATCGCTGGGATAATCGTGGTGTACACCGTGAAAAATAAAGTGTAACCGTAAACCTATTTTGTTTTTAGGTACATAGTGGAATACAAAGCGGTGCATAATGTATTCTGTAAATGTCCACACAAAAAGGCCTATCAGGAAAAACTCGAAATAAGTAACTATGCCAATGCTTTTAACAAATAAAGCTATGTAAGTACTGGCCAATATAACCGGTACAAAAATAAATACCGGTACCAGGTAATGAACTTTTGATAAAGCTTCCAAAAGGTCGCTTTTAAACATTCTTGTTGATTCCTGTGAATTTGATATGAAATTTTTTGCCATAGTAAATCAGGGTTTAAAACGTTCTACAATTTCTCTGCCTGTGTTTTGATCTGTTCCTCTTAGCTCTACATATACCACGTTTGGTAACCAGAAAGAGCCTCCTTCTATTTTTACAAATAAGCGGTTAAGCATCATTTGCTTTTGTGCAACTGTTGCGAAGATATGATATTTTCCGTCGTTTGCCTTCATCAAAAGCAGTGGAAATTTTTTGTATGATACAAATCTGACATCAAATTGATCGTTAGCCAGTTTCTTAGTTATTACACCATAAGCAAATTTACGTTGTATATAACTCAGTTCTTCTTTTTGCCCTTTTTCGGCATATCTTATCCAATATACATGTAACGGATTTTCCGCGTCTATCTTACCACCGGGTGTATTTAATTCATAAATAATGGTATTGGTATTAGCAGTACGTTGCAGATAAAATAGTCTGTTCGCGCTCTCAGGCGGTACCGGGAATTTATCTTCGTCAGTGTCGGCAATAATAGCAGTAGGTTTAGCGGCAATATTATCAACGTTTTTGCTTACCGGTAAATAGGAGCAAAAAGCGGTTAATAAAAATATAATAGATAGTCTCATCAATGGGTAACGTTAATTTTTTTCCTGGGCCTCAAGGCTTTTTTTTGCGTCTCTTAATCGGTTAAATGCGGTAATGTTTGTTAGTACAGCCAATATGGTGATAGGAATAGTAAAGATTGACATGGTTTCAAAAACATGATACTTTATGCCGGGGGCATATAACTTGTAGTTACCACCAATGTATAACGAGCTAACCCCGCATATAATGGCAAACAAGCCAATAGTAACCACACGCTCGGGGCGTTGCATCAAACCGCCTTTACACTCAATCCCCAGGCCTTCTGCACGCGCCCTTACATAACTTACCATCATAGAACCAATTAAGGCTATAAAAGCAAATATTGAGCTTAAAAAATAATGCTGCGCAACCAGGTAATAGCATATGCCAAAAAACATGATCAGTTCGCTATACCTGTCTAATACTGAATCATACAAAGCGCCAAATGTCGATTTCATATTACCCAAACGGGCAACCTGCCCGTCAAGCATATCAAATAACCCGGCAAATAAAATAAGCCCACCTGCCCAGCCTATATAGCTCAGATCGCCACGGTTACCCTCTTCGCCACCTATAATAAATATTGCAGCAACTCCAATATTTAATACAAAGCCAATAGAGGTGACCATGTTAGGGGTGAGGCCTATCTTTATTAAAACTTTAACAAAGGGGTCTATTACCTTATAGATACCTAATTGCAGATTTGTACGCAGGGATGGTTGCTGTTCCATTTATTAAAAATCAAATTTTGCCCTTACACGTATGCCAAATTGCGATACGTTTGGATGATCCAGGTAGTTAAACCTTTTAACTGCATCAACCCGTATAAATTTAAATATATTTTCCACACCAACACTACCTTCAATATAAGGGGTATTGCCTAATGAATAAGTAATAGGCTGGCCTGTCGCAGTTACCGGGAATTGATATAACGACGGATGAAGCGTTGGGTTGTTATTATCACTTAGCTGACCGTAAATCGCTTTAAACGACGCAACTTCGCGCAACTTAAGTGCTTTTAACAATGGGATCTTATTGAAAAAGAAACCCATAAAATGCTGATCAAGGTTTAATGATACATACTGATCACTCACAAACTCTAAAAAGTTCATTAAGTTGTATGAGTATAAGTCATAGTTATAACTCTGGTTAGCACGAAAAACAGTAAGTAAAGGATAAGGTACCTGGCCAAATATTTTTCCGCCTTCAATAAAGCCATCTACATATCCCAACTGCGATAAATACTGACGTTTATCAATTCGTGCATGTATGTTCTTATAACCATAAGCGCCGCCAAATGCGTTTTTGAAGCCTTGTGTATAGTCAAGGCTCATTATCGGATCTGGCCCCGGTATTGGCCTGCGGTATATTTTGCCCTGGAAAAACTTCTCGTTAGGGGCATAACGCAATGTTAATGTAGCTTCTGATGTGGTAAGGTCATTTATCCTGCCTGTATTATTGATAAAGTATAACGACCCTGCCGGCGATTGTGTCCATTTTTTTAATAGTAGCTGGTACGAGAAATGACTCTCGTATTCATGCATATACTCAAACTTATAAAAGTCGTTGTAAAGGTATTTATCATTAACACCACGTTTAAATGATAGTAAGAAGTTATCCTGTTGCACAAACTGTAATGCCGCGCCCGGTATTTTGGTATCGCGCTGGAAACTTGCTCTTATATAATTCTGCGGGAACTTATAGATAGACTTATCGTTAAGCGAGTAGGTAGCGCTTAAAAATCCTTTCCATTTTTTATCCTTAAAACCATAAGCGCCGTAAGTTTCAAAATAGTAACGTTTGCTTAATTCGGGTGTAGTACGGCCGCCAAATCGAAGCTTTAGACCTTCGACCGGGTTAAAGCTGTAAAATGTATTCGATGGGCCTATCTCAAATCCCGGAAAAGTTTTGTAACCGGCTAATAATAAAGTAGCAATATCCAAAGTGCGTTGAAACGACTTCATGTGCGATAAGCTATCAATGTTTTTATAAACTTTTGATTCGGCGATTGTTAAAGTATCCAAGCGGTTTTGCGACCAAAACTGCTCACTTCTGTGCTTTACCTCTTCTGATAATTCCGTTTCGTCAGGTTTTTGAATATAAGCTGTATCAGCCTGTGGTTTGTTTACGACGTAGCTTTTATAAGTTAACGTGCGAACACCAAAAAAGCCCCCGGTTTTCTTTTTGTTTACACCAAAATCTGCCAGGGTATTGCTTCGGCTAAGGTGATAGCGGCCATCCGGATTTTGCTCAAAATCAAGATTAACAGTCATCGACTTAACAAAGTTAAGGTTGATGTTTTTATTGATACCTAATTGGGCCTTTTGTACCGCATAATTGCTATCAAGCGTAATATAGATCTTGCCCTGGAATAGCAAATCCTGCGTATTACGTGGGGTAAAGCTTAGTTCAATCAGCTTTTTATTATCCTCGGTAGTTATAGTGTCTGATATAAAGTACTTGTAAAAAGTAGGGGCGCCGTTAGCAATAGGGCTTAAAAAGTTATTGGTGATAAGGTTGATGCTATTATCATAGATATCAACTTTGTTATACATGTATTTAAAAAACTGGCCGATACCTTCGTTATCAATGGCACCCCCAAAATCAACATTACGCTGGCCAAGTACTACCGTTCTTTCTTTCTCCGGGTTTTTGCGATAATAATACTGCGAGATCTTTTCGTCCAAAAAAACCGGTAATAATGATGTGCCCGGTACGGTTGTGCTATCGCGGTTATCTAAAACAAACTTGTATTTTCTGAAGAATTTTTTCTCGCCGATCTTAGTATTCAGGTTAGCGATAGAGAATTGCATTTTATCGTACTCCTTGTACTCTACGTAATTATAATGCTCCGGGCGATTTTGTTCTCTGTGGGCTATTACCTGGCGGATCAGCTCAACTGCAGGGTTGCCTTTATTACGATAACGGGGCTTTTTACCCGCCTTTATCTCTACTTCGCTCAACTCTTCCTGTGATGGAACCATCCTTATATTAACAACCTGCGCTTTACCCGGTACAATGTTTACTATAACATCTTTAAAGCCAATAAAGCTTGCTTTAATCTGCGTGTATTGCTTGCTTGAGGCAAGCGAGTATCGTCCATCATTATCAGTAGGGCCGGCAACCGTAGTGCCTACAAAGCCAACGGTAACAAATGGCATAGGCTCGTTCTTCTTAGTGCTTCCATCGGTAACTATACCGGTAACACGCGTAGATTGTGCGAATAATGCTGAGGTGAAAAATAATAAGAAAGCTATAAATGAAAACTTTCGGTATAAACTTTTAAAATCCATGTACTTACAAAATACAAACTTGGTTTGCAGGGCCTTTATTTTTACGACTTACGCTTATTATAAAGAATAAGTTTTAAAGCAATTTATGCTATAGACCGGCACACTACCAAGCTCGATAATTAGGGGGCAAAGGTAAGGAAATACAATAGACTTCTGTGGTCAAAAAGTCAAATAACGATGGGGAATTAACAAAATTTAACAGGTTTTACTAAACGCTGACATTAGAAAATTTTTAGCCAGACAATTAACTGTAATATGATATTGGCATAAATACCTGCCAACACATCATCGGCCATAACGCCCCAGCCACCCGGTAATGCTTCAAGCCTCCTGATAAGCAGCGGCTTTAAAATATCAAAAAACCTGAACAGGATGAAACCTGTTAAGAGATATGGAACAGTAACCGGTACAAATAATACACTGATAAACACACCGGCTAACTCATCAATAACCACCCGGTTATGGTCCTTTCCCCAAAGTGGCTCAACTACGTTGCCGCTCCATACTCCCAAAGCAGTTACTAAAATAGTAAGCAGGATGGCATAGGGGATAGCCGGGTCATTTTTAAAAAGAAAATACCAGCATACGCAGCCAAAAAAGGCCGCCATTGTCCCAACACCTTTACCTAAGTAACCAATGCCAAAAACAGTAGCGGCCAGTTTATGAAATAACATGCTATATTAGTTTACTAATTCTTCGTAATAATCTAAACCTAAGTGAGTTATCAAATCCTCGCCCATTAAGTAGCGTAGGGTATTCTCTAACTTTATCAACTGCTTAAATATATCATTTTCCGCAGGTAAACCAGGTGCTGTTTGCGGCGATTTTAAATAGAATGATAGCCATTCCTGGATCCCGCTCATGCCCGCACGTTTTGCAAAATCACTAAACAAAGCCAAATCTAAGGCTATTGGGGCTGCTAAGATAGAGTCGCGGCAAAGAAAGTTAATCTTGATCTGCATTTTATACCCTAACCAACCGAAGATATCAATGTTATCCCAGCTTTCTTTGTTATCGCCATGCGGCGGATAATAGTTAATGCGGATCTTATGAAAAATATCACCATATAATTCAGGGTTATCTTCAGGTTTGAATATATCCTCTAATACACCAAGTTTTGAAACTTCTTTAGTTTTAAAGTTATCCGGATCATCCAATACCAAACCATCGCGATTACCCAGGATGTTGGTAGAGAACCAACCATGAACACCTAACGACCGCGCGGCAAGGCCCGGTGCTAAAATGGTCTTCATCAAAGTTTGACCGGTTTTAAAATCTTTACCTGCAATTGGTGTTTCGGTCATTTTAGCAAGGTCTATCAGGGCCGGGATATCCACAGTTAAGTTTGGTGCACCGTTAGAGAACGGGATACCTAATTTTAATGCAGCGTACGCATAGATCATGCTTGGTGCTATCAAATGATCGTCGGCTTTTAAACCAGCCTCAAACTTATCTAAAGTACTGTGCACGTCTGATGCTTCGTAATAGATCTCAGTTGATCCGCACCATACCAATACTACGCGGTCAAGTCCGTTCTCTTCTTTAAAGTTTTGGATATCCTCCATTACCTGCTGAGCAAGCTCGTACCGGGTACCTGTTTTAACGTGAGTTGCGGTAAGGTTTTTGGCATAGTTTTGATCGAAAGCCGCTTTCATTGGCTTTATCTTTTCCAGTTCATCCTTAACAGCGAATAATAAGCCCGGTTCCAAAACTTTGGCGTTCATTGCCGATTCGTAAACGTTATCAGTATACACATCCCAGCCACCCCAAACAATATCGTTAAGGCTTGCCAGTGGTACAAAATCTTTGATTTTAGGGCGACGGTTTTCTGTGCGCTTTCCTAAACGGATCGTCCCCATTTGGGTGTGCGAGCCAATTGGTTGTGATAATCCTTTTTTTACCGACTCAACGCCGGCTATTAAAGTTGTCGCCACAGCCCCCAGGCCAGGCAATAAGATGCCAAGTTTCCCCTCAGCAGGTTTAATGTTGTTTTTCATAGTGCAAATTAAGTATGTAGATAGTGATGTAGATAAACGTTATTATAACCATTTATTATCCCTGTACCATTTTAGGGTTTCGGTTAAACCGGCCTCTAACGGGTATTGGGGATAAAAGCCAAGCTCATGCTTTGCCAGTTCAATACTGCATGACCAATTAACAGCAGTTAACTCATCAAGTTTTTCAAGATTTAAAATAGGGGCTGTATTTCTCAAAGAACTTACTTTTTCTGATACCGCAGCAATTAATTTTACAAAATTTACCAAAAGATGAATTTTGAGCGTTTTTACGTTCAAAATGGCTTTTGTTAACTGGCCTAATTCATACTTATCGTAAAAATTGCCATCGCTTAAATTGTAGGTATTATTGCCACCTGCATATACGGCCCTTACACTGGCCCTGGCTAAATCGGTTACATAAATAAAACTTAGCTTTTGCTGGCCACGGCCAATGTATGCTTCAAGGCGTTTGCTTACCTGTTTAAAGAAGATGAAGATTCCCGTATCGCGGGGGCCGTAAACAGCAGTTGGACGTAAAATAATATAGTTTAAATTCTTTACTGCTCTAAGTTTATGCTCGGCTAATAGCTTGCTTTTGCCGTAGGCGGTAATAGGGTTGGAGTTGGTATCTTCGGTTATAATGCCATTTATGCCTTTTAGCGGGCCTATTGCAGCAAGACTGCTTATAAGTACAAACTTTTTTAAATTAATGCCCGATTGTGCGGCGGCGTTTGCCAGGTTTGCGGTATAATCGGCGTTTATTAAATCATACTCATCGGCTGATACAGCACGTGTGACACCGGCTGCATGTATTATGTAGTCGAATTGTTTATCCTGCAGTTCTGATTTTAAAGATTCAATGTCACTGTAATCCAGGTACACATATTTTATAGGCAGATCTTTAAGATGTTCTACCTTACTGTTTTTCCTAACCGCCGCATATACTTCGAGATTATTTTGCAGCGCTTCGATGATAAGATGATATCCCACAAAGCCACTGGCACCGGTTATTAAAACCTTCTCTTTCATATTTGCTTTTGGTACATCCGGTACTTTTTATACGGATCACCTTTTATGGCGATGATGGCCTCATTGATTAGGGTATTGTTCTCCAGCGTCCATCCGGCTTCGGCCCACTTTAGCCCTCTTGCTGTATAGTTTTTAATAATGGTGCCATATAAAACAGCTTCGATCCCCATTTTGCGGTAGCCATCAATTACACCTAACGCGTAAATACGCAAACTTTGGATCTTCTTTTTGCCAAACAGCAGCTTAAAGATCCCGGTAGGGAATAAGCGGCCCTTCTTTATGGTCTTGAAAATTTCATTATAATTAAGCAGCGCAAGGCCAAAGGCCACAATTTTGCCATCCTGCTCGGCAACTAAGGCAAACTCTGGGTCAAGTATCAATTTTAGGTCTTTAGCCAGGTAATCAAACTCCTCGTCGTTTAAAGGCACAAAACCTGTGTTTTGATCCCATGCCGAATTGTAAACACTCCGCAGCTTAGCCGTTTCTTCTTTAAAGTTTTTTAGGTCGACCTTGCGAATAACGATATTGTTGCGCTTTAAACGCTCTTGTAAGGCATTAAGCAACCTAACCGATTTATCATCATAGTTATTACCATCCCAATGCCAGGCAATCAAATCAACATCTTTAGCAAAGCCAAAGCCTTCAATTAACTGGGCATAGTAAGGCGCATTATAAGTTTGCATTAATACCGGCGGACTGTCGAATCCTTCAATCAATAAACCGCAGGGCTCATTAGTAGAGAAATTTACCGGGCCTAAAAACTTACCGGTTACGCCTTTATCCTTTAGCCAGTCTGTAGCTGTTTTAAACAGCAGGTTGGCGGTATCCTGATCGTTTACACAATCAAAAAATCCGAAGAAGCCATCATTAACCTTATTGTACTCGTTATGGGCATTGTTTAAAATGCCGGCTATGCGGCCAACTATCTTATTGCCATCATATGCTAAAAAACATTGTAGCTTATTATGTTTATGAAAAGGATGCTTGGTTAACAGGTCCCGTTGTGCTATAAATAATTCGGGCACATAGTTTGGGTCATCCTGGTAAAGGTCATGTGGGAAATCAATAAATGCTGCAAGTTCTTGTTTAGAATTTACCGGTATTATCTTTTTCATGTAGGGGGCAGAATTTTATTGGTAGTAAACAAAAAATGCGGCCATCTTTTAAATAGCCGCATTCTATATAGTGTTTAATTATATTTTTTCTTTAACGTGTAGCTCAACGCCTACATCTTTAAAGGCTTTGGTTATCTTTTCAACAGCCTCTTCAATTTGTGCAAATGTATGCGTAGCCATTAATGAGAACCGTAGTAAAGATGAGTCGGACGGTACAGCCGGCGACACAACCGGGTTAACAAATACACCAGATGATTGCAGGTGTTTAGTTACCAGGAAGGTTTTATCATTATCCCTAACATAGATAGGCAGGATAGGGCTTTCTGTTGGGCCAAGATCAAAACCTTCGTCCAACAATAGTTTCATAGCGTAGTTGGTGTTATCCCAAAGTTTTTGGATGCGCTCTGGTTCTGATTCTATAATATCCAATGCTGCAATAACGCTGGCTACGGAGCCAGGTGTCATACTTGCGCTAAACATTAATGAACGTGCACGATGCTTCATATAATCAATGGTATCATGATCGGCAGCTATAAAACCACCTAATGACGCTAATGATTTACTGAAAGTACCCATTATAAGATCGACATCATCAGTTAAATTAAAGTGCGATGCAGTACCTGCACCATTGTGGCCAATAACACCTAAACTGTGGGCATCGTCAACCATAATGTTAACACCATATTTATCGGCTAACTCAACTATCTCAGGTAATTTAACAATATCACCTTCCATGCTGAAAATGCCATCAACAGCGATAACTTTTACTGCCTCTTCCGGTAACATGCTAAGCTTGCGTTCCAGGTCGGCCATATCATTGTGGGCGTATTTGATAACTTTTGAGAACGAAAGACGGCTGCCATCAATTAATGAGGCGTGATCATATTCGTCAAGAATTAAATAGTCATTACGGCCCGATACACAAGATAAAACACCCAGGTTAACCTGGAAACCTGTACTAAATAATACAGCATCTTCTTTACCAACGTATGTAGCCAGTCTTTTCTCTAATTCAACATGTATGTCAAGTGTACCATTTAAAAATCTTGATCCCGCGCAACCTGTCCCGTATTTATCAATTGCTTTTTTTGAAGCTTCTTTGATCTTTGGGTGATTGGTAAGGCCAAGGTAAGAGTTAGATCCAAACATTAATACACGCTTGCCATCTATAATTACTTCCGTATCCTGTCCAGACTCTATAGGCCTAAAGTAAGGATACAGTCCTTTCTCCCTGATCATTGCTGCATCTTTAAATTGCGCAATCTTCTCATGTAGTTTTTTAACCATGTATTAACCCTGCTTAAATTTTTTGTAAAAATACCATGAATAAGTTTATAACCTATATTTAGTATGTAATTTTTTTAAACATTCCACTTTTCTCAAAATGCAATGCACTTCCCACTCGGCAAATTAATTAATTTTTTTGTTTAATTAACGCCTTTATTTTTCATTTTTTTCAAAAAACTGCTAAAAACATCGTTAATGATAGCTTTTGTGTAGTATTTACGTAAAAATCTTGACGCATATTTCTGTTTAATTTTTCAATACCTCATATTCGCATTTCCTAACAATTCTAAACTGAAAAAACCAGGAATCCCCTCACCTGTATTTTGTTTAACGGATCTGCCGATCATTCTACTATATGAAAAAAATACACTCATTGTTGATAATTAACTTTATCGTAATTTTAAACACCACTTCAATTTTTGCTCAAAGCGGTACCGACACTATACCTAACGTTGTAACATTAAAACAAAGTATCCAATATGCCTTACGCAATCAACCGGCTGTAAGACAAGCTGCCATTGATCAACAGATAAATGAGCGCGACATCAAGATAGGGCTGTCGGGCTGGCTACCGCAACTTAATTCAACAGCTTCTTATAATCATTACTTTAAAGGCAGCCCGGTTGCTTCAACCACTCCCGGTGTAGTATCAAGTATTGATGAGTTTTCGAGCTTAGGTTTACAGGCCAGCCAGGTCATATATAACAATGATGTATTACTGGCATCAAAAGCTTCTAACTATTCAAGGCTATTCTATCAGCAAAATACTCAAAGCAGCCAGATCAATGTTGTGTCAGATGTTAGTAAAGCATTTTTTGATGTGCTGCTATCGCAAAAGCAACTAAACATTATAAACGAAAACATTACGCGCCTGCAACGCAGTTTAAAGGATGCCTATAACAGGTACCAGGCCGGGGTTGTAGATAAAATAGATTACAAACAAGCTACCATCGCCTTAAATAATGAATTGGCTGTACGTAAACAAACCACCGAAACTATAAACAGTAAGTTTGCTTACCTTAAACAAATTATGGGCATTAATCCGGGTTTGAATATAAGTCTGGCTTACGACTCGACAAGCTACGAAAAAGAAACTTATATAGATACAAACCAAACGCTTAATGTAAATAACAGGATAGAATACCAGTTATTGCAAACACAAAAGAATCTTAAAACCCTGAATGTTGATTATTACCGCTGGGGATTTTTGCCATCGGTATCGGCGATAGGTAGTTATAATTTAGCTTATTTTAATACCCGGTTTTCTGATCTTTACAGAAATGCTTTCCCAACCGGCTATGCAGGTTTATCATTGACACTACCTATTTTTCAGGGGACAAGACGACTGCAAAATTTAAGTAAGGCCAGGTTACAGATCCAGCGTACAGACTTAGATATCGTTAACTCGCAAAATACTATTAATACACAATATATACAGGCATTAGCCAGCTATAAGAGTAATTACAACAACTATCAAACGCTTAAACAAAACGTAGCCCTGGCAAGGGATGTATATAATGTAGTAAGCTTGCAATACCGCGAAGGTGTAAAAACTTACCTGGATGTTATTGTATCACAGTCTGACCTGCGGACATCAGAACTGAATTATTATAATTCGCTGTTCCAGGTATTATCCAGCAAAATTGATTTAAAAAGAGCATTAGGCATACTTAGTGTTGAATAACTATTACTGAACAACAAATTACCATCCATACAAATGAAAAAAAAGCACCTATTTTGGTTAGCTCCGGTTGCTATGTTAGCAATTGCATCCTGTAAAGACAATGGGCCTATCCAAGCCATTCCACCAACACCTGTTAATACAGCTATTGCCGAAACCGGCGATGCGGTTTACTACGACCAATACCAGGGAACTGTTGTATCACTAAATAATGTTGAACTGCGCAGCCAGGTATCCGGCTTTATAACCGGCATATATTTTAAGGAGGGCGAGATAGTAACCAAGGGGCAGACGCTTTATGAAATTGATAAACGTAAATACCAGGCTGCATTATTGCAGGCCCAGGCTAATTTGGCCAGCGCAAATGCCAATCTCTCAAAGGCACAAAAAGATGTGGACAGGTATAATATGCTGTTGAAAAATGACGCAGTTGCCCGCCAAACGGTAGATCAGGCCACCGCTGCTTACGAAACGAGCAAAGGACAGGTTGAAGTGGCTAAAGCAGCTATATCATCGGCTAAGACAGATCTATCGTATGCAACTATAACAGCGCCTGTTACAGGCCGTATCGGTATCTCGCAAGTTAGGTTAGGGTCGCAGGTAGGAGCAGGCAGTACCTTATTAAACACCGTATCAAGCGAAAACCCTATTGGTGTTGATATCGTGATCAACGAGCAGGATATCAATCGTTTTTATGATCTGCAAAAAAACAACACCGATTCAACATTTAAGCTTCAACTATCTGATGGCGTTACCATATATAACAAACCCGGTAAAGTTTTAGCTATCGACAGGGGGGTAAACAACCAAACAGGCTCTATAAAAGTAAGGATTCAGTTCCCTAATGATCAGGGTATTTTAAAGGATGGTATGAGTGCAGCGATAAAGGTATTGAACAATAAATCGGGCAATCGGGTAATTATTCCCTACAGGGCAGTAACCGAGCAAATGGGCGAATTCTTTGTGTTTGTTGTAAAGGATACAACAATGAAAGATAAAACAGACGCAACCAAAACAAAACGTGATACCATTGCCCTGCAACGCAAAGTAACCATAGGGCCGCGTTTAACTGATAAAATAGTAGTAATGAATGGTATAGTTGCAGGCGATAAAATCATAACAGATGGTTTTCAGCGCTTACGCGATAGTGGCAGGGTTGCTTTAGGCATACCGCCTGCGTCGGCGGCTAATGCCTCTAAACCGGCAAAGAACTAATTACGGGTATTTTAAACAGATTTTAGATGATCGCAGAGACTTTTATAAAAAGGCCCGTTACAGCAATTGTTATTTCGATAGTGATTGTGGTAGTTGGTATTTTAGCTATTATGAGTTTGCCGGTAGGGCAATATCCGGAGATTACGCCGCCAACGGTTACTATAACAGGTAACTACACAGGTGCGGATGCCCTAACGGTTGAGCAAACCGTGGCGACGCCAATTGAAACGCAAGTTAACGGTACACCGGGCATGACCTACCTGCAAAGTAACAGCAGCAACAACGGCGCCTTAAGCATGACCGCCAACTTCGAAGTTGGTACAGATATTAATATTGCAGCATTGGACGTGCAGAACCGCGTAGGTATTGCCACCCCAACTTTACCGCAAGAGGTACAACGGCTGGGCCTAACCGTACGTAAACGTAACCCGAGTATACTAATGCTGGTTGCTATATTTTCGCCAAGCGGGATGCATAATGTTACGTTTTTAGATAACTATTCTAACGTATTTATAAAGGATGCACTGTTACGTGCTAAAGGCGTAGGGGATGTGGTATCGCGTGCGGATGATTTTAGTATGCGGATCTGGCTGAAGCCGGATAAACTTGCCGCCTTAGGTATGACCCCGGCAGATGTTACTGCTGCTTTAAACGAACAAAACGCGCAGGTGGCTGCAGGTACGGTAGGAGCAACCCCGCAAGAACACGGACAAACATTTGAATACTCTGTACTGGTAAAGGGCCGTTTGGCAAAGCCAGAGGAGTTTGGTAATGTAGTGGTACGTACGCAACCGGGCATTGGCTCTGTAGTACATTTAAAGGATGTGGCACGTATAGAGTTGGGTAAGTTTAACTATGCCGGTAACTCGTTTGTTGATGGTAAAAGGGCATCATACCTTTTAGTTTACCAGGCTCCAAACAGCAACGCTATTGAAACTGCAGAAAACGTATACGCTACAATGGCGCAACTTAAAAAATCATTCCCAACCGGGGTGGATTATGTGGTGCCGTTCGAGTCTATCACCGTAGTTAAGGTTTCTGTACATGAGGTGATAGAAACATTAGTTATCGCTTTAGTGCTGGTTATTTTGGTGGTGTTCTTATTTCTGCAAAGCTGGAGAACTACACTAATCCCGGTACTGGCTATCCCGGTATCTATTATAGGTACGTTTATATTCTTTATTCCGCTGCACTTCACCATTAATACACTTACACTATTTGGTTTTGTATTAGCCATTGGTATTGTGGTTGATGACGCCATTGTTGTGGTTGAGGCCGTGCAGCATTATATGGACGAAAAGGGTATGTCGCCGGCGGATGCCACTTTACATGCCATGCGCGACATATCTGCGCCGGTAATTGCCATCGCTTTGATATTAGCGGCGGTGTTTGTACCGGTAGGATTTATCCCGGGCATTGTGGGCAGGCTATACCAGCAGTTCGCCATTACCATCGCTATCTCGGTATTAATATCGGCATTTGTGGCTTTGTCACTAACACCGGCATTGTGCGTACTATTGTTAAAACCACATAAAATAGATGCCAGGTCTGGCGGATTGGATAAATTCTTTTTCACATTTAACAGCTGGTTTGAGCGCGTTACACTTAAATATCGTAATGGTGTTGATAGGGGGATCAAGAATTCCAAATTCGTTGTTATTATATTGATATGCATAGTAGTCGGTACGGTATTGCTTTTCAAAGGCAAACCTACCGGCTTTATCCCGATTGAGGATGAGGGCCGGATCTACGTTACGTATGATTTGCCCGAAGGCTCATCAACCGAACGTACCGTATCCTTATTGCACGCAATGATGGACTCATTGGATAAAGTGCCTGAAATTGCCCATTATGCTGCCTTGGGTGGCTTAAACGTGGTTAGTTTTGCCACCAAGTCAAACAGTGCCACCATATTCGTGCAGCTTAAGAAATGGGACGAGCGTAAAATAACCTCCTTACAGTTGGTTGGTATGTTACAGCAAAAACTGAGCAGGTTTAAAGAAGCCAACGTTACCGTAATTGCGCCGCCGGCAATCCCCGGTTTAGGTTCAACAGCTGGTTTCTCATTTATTTTGGAAGAAAAACAGGCCGGCGGAGATATCAAAAACTTTGAAGCTGTTATGACCAAATTTGTAGCTGAAGTTAATAAGCAACCCGAAATTGGTAGGGCATTCTCATTCTTCACCGCACGCACGCCGGCTTACCAGTTAACTATCGACCGCGAAAAAGCTAAACGGATAGGTGTACAGCTATCAGACGTTAATAATGCCTTGCAAACTTATATGGGTAGCGCTTATATAAATGATTTTACCATTTACGGGCGTAATTTCAGGGTATTGGCCCAGGCCGACACCAACTATCGTACCAATATGGATAACCTTGGGCAATACTTCGTGCGTAACTCGGCCGGTACAATGGTGCCGTTGAGTACACTTACATCTTATAAGATGATCGAGAACTCGCCATTGATTTCACACTATAACTTATTCAGATCTGCGGAGATACTGGGTAGCCCTAAACCGGGATACAGTAGCGGCGACGCCTTGACTGCTTTAGAACGGGTTGCAGCTGAAACCTTACCGCAAGGTTATGGCTATGAGTTTTCAGGCTTAAGCCGCGAGGAGAAATTATCAGGTTCAAAAACGGTTTACATTTTCGCCTTATCTATTGGGTTTGTATTCCTGTTCCTGGCTGCTTTGTATGAGAGCTGGTCGGTGCCATTCTCTGTGTTACTGGCTGTACCGTTGGGTGCTTTTGGAGCGATATTGTTCCTGACCTTTAACAAATCATTGGCAGATAATATCTACGCGCAGATAGGTTTAATAACGCTTATAGGTCTGGCGGCCAAGAACGCCATCCTGATAGTGGAGTTTGCCAAAGAGCGGGTTGACGCAGGCATGGACCTTGAAAAAGCCACACTTGAAGCAGTAAAACTTCGTTTAAGGCCTATCATCATGACATCAATGGCATTTATACTGGGTGTTACGCCGTTGTTATTTGCATCGGGTGCGGGTGCCGAGGCGCGTAAAACAATAGGGTGGACCGTATTCGGCGGGATGCTTACCGCGACATCATTGGCGATCTTCATTGTACCGGTGTTGTTCTTCCTGATAACGCGTTTTGCTTACGGTAAAGAAAAGCTGGCCGAACTGGCTAAGAACTACAAGCCGGATTCTGATATATTACATTAATACAACTGATAAAAAAATAAAAACGCTCTTACCAAAATAAGGGCGTTTTTGTTTTTAAGCTGTTTTTTAATTGCCTGTAATAGTATTTTGTATGGTTTAGAGTACAGTTTTTGAGTATAAAGATGATATTGGCCCTGCTATTTACTACAAAATTGGTAACAGCAAGCAGACGCGTGAGTTGTCCCCCCAATAAATTTTTGTCGTTTTTTTTATGACCAGACCAATCACGCCTGGTTTGGTATTTTTTCGCTCATTATCAGCTTATAAGCTATTAACATTTGTTAATAACCCCGGAATAATAAGGTAACCTTAGAAGTTATTAAATGTTAAAAAAAATAAAAACTGGCACTGTGGCAAAGTATTTGATTAAGTGCAGATATTAATATTTATATCTATTTACTTATTTACTAACGAGAAACACAACAATGAAAAAGTTAACAAAATTAGCGGCAGCGGCCTTAACGGGTGTTGCGCTATTAATCGGAACGACTGTAAACGCACAAACAACTCCCCCTAGCAAATTGCGTTTTGGAATAGGCCTTGAAGCTGGTGCTCCAACGGGCAATGCACATACAGGATCAAATTTTGAATTAGGAGGTACCGCACGTTTACAATACAACACAAGCGATCATTTTGCTTTAATGCTAACATCAGGTTATTATAATTTCTTCGGAAAAGAAACTACCGTAGGCGCAACAACTGTTAAAACAGCAAGTGCAGGTGTAGTACCATTGAAAGCTGGTTTTAAAGCATTCTTTGCTAACCAGTTTTACTTCTCTGCAGAAGCAGGTGCTGGCTTTGAAACCAAAGGTGCCAAAAACACAAAACTAATATTAGCCCCGGGTTTAGGTTGGGCTAATCAAAAATGGGATGTTGGCGTACGGTACGAAGACTTCTCTGGTCAAAACTACAGCTACGGTTTAGTAGGCCTGCGTTTGGCTTATGGATTTGAATTGTAATAAATCTTACTTAAAAGTAAAAAATCCCCTTTGCAAATTGCAAAGGGGATTTTTTATGGAATTTTTTGTCATCCTGAGCGTAGCGAAGGATCTTGTAAGCGCGATAAGCAAAGCGTATAAGATTCTTCGCTATGCTCAGAATGACAATCTTATAATATTAAGATAATTTACCCAAAGCAGCTTTTATCCTCGCCATCGCTTCAACCAATTTTTCTTCGGATGCAGCGTATGACATACGGATAGACTTTTTATCGCCGAATGAATCGCCACCTACAGTTGACACGTGGGCTTCTTCTAATAAGTAGATGCTTAATTCGTCGGCATCATTAATGGTTTTGCCATTATAGCTTTTACCAAAGTAGTAAGTAACATCAGGGAAGAAGTAAAATGCGCCATCAGGCAGGTTTACTTTTACACCGTCAAGCTCGGTCATTAACTTATAAACGATATCACGACGACGTCTAAATGCTTCGCGCATTTCTAATACGGTCTCCAAACCACCTTCGTAAGCGGCAAGACCGGCACGCTGGCTGATAGATGATGTGCCGGATGTTATTTGTCCCTGCAATTTATCGCAAGCGGCTGCTATCTCTTTATTTGAAGCCGAGTAGCCTAAGCGCCAGCCGGTCATTGCAAAAGCTTTACTCCAGCCGTTGATGATAACCACGCGGTCTTTCACGCTGTCAAACTGAGCGATAGATTCGTGTTTATCTACAAAGTTAATATGCTCATAGATCTCGTCAGATATGATATAGATCTGCGGATATTTTTCAAATACTTTAACCAGGCCTGCTAACTCTTCTTTATTGTAAACACTACCGGTAGGGTTACATGGTGACGAAAACAGGAACACTTTAGTTTTAGGCGTAATGGCGGCCTCCAGTTGCTCTGGTGTAATTTTAAAGTCCTGCTCAACTGCGGTGTCAATAAAAACGCTTTCGCCTTCTACTAATTTTACTACTTCCGAGTATGATACCCAATAAGGAGTAGGGATGATGACCTCATCGCCCGGATTAACCAAACAAAACAATACGTTGGCAATTGATTGTTTAGCACCTGTTGAAACGACGATCTGGCTAAAATCATAGTCAAGGCCATTCTCGTTCTTCAGCTTGGCAGCAACAGCTTTACGCAGTTCAGGATATCCCGGTACCGGAGTATAATAGGTGTAATTATCATCCATTGCCTTCTTGGCGGCTTCCTTAACGTGCTTGGGGGTATTAAAATCCGGTTCGCCAAAGCTAAGGTTTATCACATCGACACCTTTAGCGGCAAGTTCGCGGCCCATTTTGGCCATTTTAATAGTAGCTGATTCTGACAGGTTGTTGATCCTGTTACTTAATGCACTCATAGTTTGTATTTTATTGTTGTTGCGGCAAAGATAAAAAATAAGGTGAAAGGTAAAAGGATAAAGGTAGAAGGCGAAGGGTTTTAAATATAGCGATGGGTTTCAAACCCATCGCTATGATGCTATTGGTTAATTAGTTAAATCGCTTTTTGTCTATTATAACACCTTTTGCCTTTAGCCTTTCTCCTTTTACCTCTAAATAGCCTAAATTTGCCCCATAATAAAGCCACTTTGCAGGAACAAAAAAAGATCATCCTTATTTCGCTTATCACCGGTATTATATTAATGCTGGCTAAGTTTACTGCATATGTATTAACCAACTCTAATTTTGTACTTACAGATGCTGCAGAAAGTATTGTTAATGTAATTGCAAGTTCGTTTGCTTTCTTCAGTATTTATCTTTCATCGCAACCTCGGGATGAGAATCATCCTTACGGTCACGGTAAGATAGAGCACTTTTCTGTTTTTATTGAAGGGGCATTGATCTTCGTGGCCGGCACCGTTATCATCATTAAATCTGTTTACGGAATATTTCATCCCAACACGATACATGATTTACTGATAGGTGCAATAATTATTGGTATTACCGGGGCGGTTAATGGCGCGTTAGGTTATTATATGATAGCAAAAGGCAAATCGCTGCCATCTATAACTATCGAGGCTGATGGTCATCATTTAATAACCGATATGGTAACCAGTTGCGGCTTGGTGTTAGGTTTGCTGTTAATTCACTTCACTAAAATATTGATGCTGGATAGTATTTTATCAATATTGGTGGGAGGATACATAATTTTTACCGGTTATAAACTTGTTAGGCGATCAGTAGCCGGTTTAATGGACGAGGCTGATTTTGATGTGGTTACGAAAGTAGTACAGTTGTTAAATGATAAACGCCGTGAGGCATGGATAGATGTACACAACTTTAGGGCGCAAAAATATGGCAACGAATTACACATCGATTGCCATTTAACACTGCCATATTATTTTGATTTAACCAGGGTACACGAAGAAGTATCGCTGGTTGATAAATTGATAAACAACGACGTTACCAAAACAGAACTGTTTATCCATGCCGACCCATGCCTGCCCAATTGCTGCCATTACTGTAATATGCCCAATTGCCCGGTAAGGGCCGAGGCTAAAACAGAAGATATTGTGTGGACGATGGACAGGGTTATCCGCAACAAAAAACACTTTGAATAATGGCACTATTTAATGTACGTGTTTATGGCCTGTTGATAAATGATGAGCAGGAAATACTAATAAGCGACGAGCAGGAGTATGGTATGCAGTTTACCAAGTTCCCCGGTGGTGGCTTAGAGTTTGGTGAAGGGCTGGCAGATGGGCTTAAACGCGAGTTTGTTGAAGAATGTAATGTTGAAATCGAGGTGATCAGTCACTTTTACACCACAGATTTTTTTGTAAAATCAGCCTTTAACGATTCGCAGATCATCAGTGTTTATTATGTAGTCAACAATTTATCACCGCTTGAGTTGGCATTTAAAAGCGTCGCTTTCGATTTTGAAGGTGAAGGAGAAGTGTTACAATCGTTTAGGTGGATAAAGTTATCTGAGCTTAAAGTGGATGATTTTACGTTCCCCACAGATCAATATGTTGCAAAACTTTTAATAGCTAATTTATGAGTTTAGTTGAGCGCGACCTTAAAGTTATATGGCACCCATACACACAAATGAAATCGGTACGGCCCCCTGTACCGATAGTAAGGGGTGAAGGTGCCTGTTTATATGATGAGGACGGTAAAAAGTACATCGACGCGGTATCGTCATGGTGGGTTAATATCCACGGGCATGCACATCCATACATCGCCAAAAAAGTTGCCGAACAGCTAACTAAGCTGGAACATGTAATATTTGCCGGTTTTACTCATCCAACCGCAGTTGAACTGGCCGAGCGACTGTTAGCTATACTGCCCAACAATCAACAAAAAGCATTTTATTCTGATAATGGTTCGACGGCTACCGAAGTAGCCATAAAAATGTGCCTGCAGTACTGGAACAACCAGGGTAACCGGCGCACAAAAATACTGGCATTTAAAAACGCCTATCATGGCGATACCTTTGGAGCTATGGCCGTAAGTGGCCGGAGCGCGTTTACCGCACCGTTTGATTCGCTCCTGTTTGAAGTAGAGTTTATTGATCTCCCAAATCAAAGCAACATACAAGCTCTCAAATCTCAAATCTCAAATCTCAAATCTGACTTAGCCTGTTTCATATTTGAGCCATTAGTACAGGGTGCAAGTGGTATGCTGATGTACGAGGCGCAATACTTAAACGAATTAATGGCGCATTGCCGTAAAGAAGGAGTGCTGTTAATTGCCGACGAGGTATTTACCGGTTTTGGGCGCACAGGCAAGCGTTTTGCCTGCGACCATATAACAGAGCAGCCGGACATTATGTGTTTCTCTAAGGGCCTTACAGGCGGTACTATGGCCCTCGGATTAACTACCTGTACCCAGGCTATATTTGACGCGTTTTTGTCGGACGATAAGCTAAAGACCTTATTTCACGGCCATTCGTTTACGGCTAATCCTGTGGCTTGTTCGGCAGCATTGGCAAGCATGGACCTGTTTTTAGAAACATCTACTGCTGATAATATTAAACGAATTGCTGATGCACATAGTCAGTTTGCATTGAAAATAAAGGATCACCCTAAAATAAAAACAGTTCGCCAAACCGGGACTATTATAGCAATGGAATGGGAGACGGGTAACAATACATCATATTTTAATTCGCTGCGCGATAAGTTGTACTATTACTTTTTAGACGCCGGTATAATATTGCGCCCGTTAGGTAACATTATTTATATTTTACCTCCGTATTGCATTACAGAAGCTGACTTGAATTACATTTACAGCAAAATAGAGCAGGCATTGTTAGAGATTGGTGAATAGTTGATTAGAGATTAGTTGTTTTTCTAATCACCAATCACTAACCACTAATTAACTGCAAACGCGTTAGGGTCCCGATAGCTATCGGGAGAAGCGGATACCGGCCCGTGGCTAAGGCCTGAAGGCGTATAAGCGAAAAGCCCGGTCCGAAGGGAACGCCCGCATAATAACTGAACAAACATAACTATGAGCTTACACAATATACTACCTACTATAATTGCCGATAATCAACTCCATGCACGCTGGTTAAACACACTGTCGTTAATGGAAAATACAGGTGCACGTAAAATATCGGCAAGTGAGGACCCAACTACGGTTACTTATATCATACTAAAACATGCGGCCGAAGAGCATCGCCATGCATTCTATTTAAAAAAGCAAATAGAAAAGACAGGTAAAGCACTTTGCCCAACCTATGCGGATGAATACCTGGTGGCATCAAATTATAGCAAGTACTACCTGAATATGCTGGATGTTGAAGTATGCCGCTACCTAAAAAAGGAGTTACATTTAACAGGCAGAGAATTACGGTTTGCCGCGTACCTGTTAGTAACCTATGCCATTGAGGTACGGGCCGATGAGCTTTACCCGATATACCAGGATGCATTGGATAATGCCGGCAGCAAGATCAACGTTAAGTCGATTATTTTAGAAGAAGAGGGCCATTTGGAAGAGATGATCAATCAGCTTAAAAGCTTCTCGCCGCAATGGCAATCGCATGCCGATAAAGCGGTAGCCATGGAAACCCGGTTGTTTAATGATTGGGTTGTGGCTTTAGGTGCGGAGGTGAATTAAAATTTATTGCTGATAAACTAACCCCGTAGGGGTTAAAGGTCGGTAGCAAATTAAATTAAGAGAATACCTATGTGCCGTAGGTACATAACCTACCGCTAAGTGTCGCACCTACGGCGCGATTGAAATATTATATAGGTTTTTTCTACCGACGTTTTGCTCCTACGGAGCATTTTTTGTGATGTTTTAACTGTCGTCTGTGTCCTCACAGACGACTTTGCAAGCTGTCTGCGAGGACACCAACAGCGAGATCTAGCCAATACCTAAGTTGCTTAGGTATGATCCACTTTGACCGATCCACCCCAAAAAGTCAGGAAATTGGTAAAATTCATAACCTTTTTATTTACAGTAATTTAAATATAACTACCTAAAGCTTTACAAGTGATCCACTGTGATCCGCTCAAAAAGTTAAGTGGTTTATTTACAGATAGTTATCAGGAAATAGCGATCCAGGTGATCCACTTTTTAATATGGATCACCTAATAGGCCAGGTACTCGGTAAATACTTGTTGCATGAAAGCTTTGCCCGTAGTCAAAGCCTTGTCAGTACTAACGCCTTTATTTTTGACGTAGATCATTCGCTGGCCCGAGCTATCGTATGATATTGCCTGGTCAGGCAGCATAAAGCCGAAACCATTATCCCAATCAAAAAATGAAAACTCGGGCGCATACGGGTTCAGCAGGTTCTTAGACCATTTAAACTCATTATGCGGCAGATTAAGCTGCGCCAGCAGTGTAGCAGCTATATCAACCTGGTTGCCCAGCTTGGTTATCTTTGTACCACGATATTCAGGTTTTACCGCATCGCCAAAGAACAGTAAAGGTATATGGTATTTCTGCGGATCATAGGCTGCAGCCGTGCTTTTAGGTAAACGGTGCCCGTGATCGGCCACTAAGATAAACAGTGTGTTTTTGTACCAGGGTTGCTTCTTTGCCTCAGTGAAATATGCATTCAGGCATGAGTCTGTAAACCACGCTGTGCTTCTAAACAGATCTTCTACTTCCTTACCCTTAAAATGCGGCGCGCCGGGCAGCAGGAACGGCTCATGGTTCGTTGACGATTGTAGTAGTGAAAAAACAGGCTTGGTTTGCTTATCCATATAAGCCAGGTGCTTACCAAAAAGCACATTATCATATGCGCCCCAGGTTGTGCCTACTTCGCTTTTCTTCATGGTCTTTTGATCGATGATATGGTCGGTTTTATGGTCGGCCATATAGGTATCAAAGTTCATGTAGTCGCTGTTGCCGCCATAGAAGTAAGAGGTGGCGTAACCGCTGTCTTTAAACTCGTTCATTAGCGACGGCAGCTTGCGTTGCTTTGGCGTGTCAATAACAATAGTACGGATAGCCTGCGACGGGAACGCGCTTAGAATGGCTATGATCCCTTTATCCGTACGGTCGCCCGCCGAATAGATATTGTTAAACAAGACACCTTGCTTAATGAAGTTCTCGAAGTTTGGCGCATCACCCTTTTCGCCACCTAATGATTCTATCAGGTCGGCCGTAAAGCTTTCTAACTGGATGATAACTACGTTAGGTCTGTCCGTATTCAGGATATGTATAGTAGTATCTTTCTTTACTTTATAGGCTTCGGCTACGGTCTTTTCGGCGTCGGCAGGCGTTAAAAACAAATAAGGGTTATAGGGCTTGCGTAAGTTTTCAAACACGTTGTTAAACAGGTTCCACTCGGTATTTTGTGCCGATAGGTCCAATATTTGGTTATCAGAGAAATACCCCGCGTTTTGGCTGATAGGATCGGGCGACAAAGTGCCCCTTAGGAAAAGGAAGTTAACGCCAACCAGCAGAATCACATACAATAACTTGTGTTTAGTGGCGGCTATTGGTTTTTTAAAAGAGTGGTCAAGTATAAAATAAGATAGCACGATACCGGCAACCAGTAAACTGAGCATTATAGTTAAATGCAGAACAATTGGAGAGGACGCGGTAGATGACATTGATTCGGCAGGCGAGTTATACAAAGTATCAAACGCCCTGAAGTTTACCTTAGCTCCCCATTCTATAAACAGGCCCAGGTCAACCACAGCGATAAGGCTAATGCAAAACAAGCAGAACCAGGTATATACTTTTAACCAAATGCTTTTGATAGGTTTACTACCAACAAACCAGCCGATAATGAAAACTAAAAGGGGGATTACAGCTATGTAAGCTGTAGCCGATGCATCCATACGGAGGCCGTAGATGAACGTCTTTACGATATCAAGAGTTGTTGTACCGTGAAGCTTGTCGTGGAAGTATATCTCGAAGGTGGCCCTTGTTAAAGCAAAGAACAACAACCAAAAGATATAAAAACGTATAAAACTATAAAGGCTTCTTAACATCGGATGGCAAAAATAGTTATTTTACCATAAGGTTAAGAAGCCTTTAAAAAAATGTTATGTGGCTGACTATCGGCCGCCCATAGCTTTCAGGTCGTCAAGAGATATTTTTTCAAACCCGGCCAGGCCAAACATACCGGCCGGCACTTTGTCTTCGCTTACTGATTTTAAAAGCACCTCAACAGCCTGTCCTTGTTGGATAGCTGTAAACTGTACGGGTGTGCCACCTGCATCTTTAAAAGCTTTCGTTAAGCTAACAGCCGGTAAAGCAATATCATTAGTTACCCAGGCAGTATAAGCGCTACCGCTTTTGGTGTCTTTGACATTCACTTTTTTACAGTTAAACCCGCTGATAACTTTAGTTTCGGTAGTTGGTGTAAAAGTAAAAGTTGGTTGTGTAGCTTTAGCCTGATCTATTTCGTCGGGAGTTAAAACTGCTGCTTTTTTTATTGATGCAACCGGCACATCTACCAATACTGCAAAGTAGCTGCCTGAAGCATTACCTACCATTTTTATAGTTGCGGGGCCTTGCTGACTAACAACAGCGTTTGAATCTGCAGTGAAGTACATTTTAGATTCTACCTCGCCTTGCGGTACTGTCATTTGATAAGTAGCAACACCCTGGGTGTACGCCTTTTGAGCGTTTGCGTTAAATGCGATAGCCGTAAATGCCAGGCCTAAGGCAATGTTTAATTTAGTATTCATGTTTTGTTGTTTATAAGTCCAATTTAGTTGTTTATAACATATCAAGCAAACTTTCGCTTTAATATATTTTTTTAATTAGATAAGACTATGAATGAATTGTTACGTTTAATCACTTTATAATTAATTGCCATGCTTTTGGCTTCGGCAGAGAGATTGTTAACCAGTTTATCGGTGTTACTACCGTCGATAATTAAGGTATTATACTCATAGTTAGCACTAAGCTCTTTTATACTGATATGCGGGTTACCAGTTATGTACAGATAATCAACCGTTAATTTTTCTGATAGTTTTTTGCCTTGCAGCGCTTTATTAAATACCAGGATCATCTTATTATTGAATTGAATAAGATTGTTATTTTTTCGCAAAAATGTTGTCTTGATATTCCGTTGCAGGTTGGTCACGATGGTATCCGTTATTTTACAACTATCAAGATAAGGTTGAATAGCGTATAGGTAGTTTTTATCAACGGGACTAATATCCGTTAGTATAATTGCTTTATCGCCATGCTTAAACACAACTCCTAAATGTTTTCGCATATTCAAAAAGGTAATGCTATCGGCGTTAAAAGCATTTAAACGCTTGGCACTTACGCTTATCGCCAATAAAAACATCAAACCTAAACTCATCTTTAATAACCACGACTTCCTGTTAAAGAAGAAATAAAACAGGCAAACTATAATCAGGCACAGCGTTACATATTCAGCTGTAGTCAACCATATTTTATTGATACTGGCGAATGGTATATGTTCGATAAAGACTAACGCCTTATTCATTATCAAGATGGCCTTTTCCAGAACCCAGGCCAGCCACACAGAAACCATCGGTATTTGCGGTAATACCAAATAAGCCATACCGATACATAATATGATCTCAGCCGGAATCAATATAAACAAGTTACTCACCAAAAAATAAACCGGGAACTGGTGAAAATATAAAGCGCTTAATGGGAATGTAATAACCTGTGCTGCGATAGACACTGAACACGCCGCCCATAACTTATTGGCCCATTTGTTTTTAAAAGTAAGCCATTTATATACCAATGGTTGAAAGACAATCAACCCCGCAACTGCGAGATAAGAGAGCTGGAAGCCAACATCAGCAATAAATAATGGATCATATAACAAAAGCGCAAATGCAGAGAACGCCAGTATATTTAAGGTGTTAATATAACGACTATAGGTTTTACCGATGATGATCAGCGATATCATTACCGCCGCCCGGCATACTGCGGGCGAGAAGCCCGTAATCATGGCGTAATACCATATCAATGATATTATTAAAACGGCCTTAATAACTTTACCATGTTTATATCGACCTAAAAAGCCAAACACAATATTTAACAATAAATAAATTACCGCCACGTGGCCGCCGGATACTGAAAGGATATGGATGGTACCGGTTTTAGAATAAGCCTGTAATATTTCATTGCTCAGATCAGCCTTATAACCCAATATTAAGGTCGATGCCACAGCAATTGCCGAAGTATCATGCATGTTTTGCTTTAGCTTTTCAACCAAACGCTGCCGTAATCTCAACGAGTAAGCTATAATTGGATTGCCGGAATTATGGTACACAACCCTGTACTGGCCGGGATAGAGAAATACCTGGTGATAGATATTCTGATTAGACAGGTACTTTTTGTAGTTAAACTCGGCAGGATTATATGGCGGATCAACAACTGTATAAGTAGCCGGGATCATTAATTCATCTCCATAGTAAAGCTTATAGGCTAAAGTATCCTTTATGGAAATAAGCAATGTTCCCGACGATACAGATGTGTGTTTCGTACTATCAACCCGTTGCTCCACTTTAGCCGTAAAACGTACTAATCCGTTTTTAATGGTTGGCTCATTATTGATCTTTACCAGTAGATACTTGGTAAGAGTTTTAGAAAAATGATTGTCGCTGTTTAATTCGTTATACTGTATAACGCTAAACCAGCCGCTTAAAAACAGGATCAAAGTTATAAGCGTACCACCGATCCATCGAACCTTATATAAGCCAAAACGAGCGTAATTGAGATTGAGGATTATAAACGCGACACCAATAAAAAGGAGCGATGTTAATACCGGGTTTAAGTAGGTTATCTGCCAAAAGCTTAAACCAATACTTATCCCGAACAAAAACGGAAGGATAAGCACTACAAACGGAATTTCTCCTTTATGATTAGCTAACATTGATAAGGATTAACAGCCTAAATTAATCAGGACAATCCACAAATCCTACACAATCATGGGGCAGATTATAACTGATCCCTAACTTCCAGCAAAAACTTCTTTAAATTCTCTAACGAATGGATAACACGCTGGCTGTCCTTACTTTCGTTCAGGTTGCCCTTCAGGTGGTCTTTAGCTCCGCTAAGCGTATAGCCCTTATCTCGTATCAGGTGGAAAATGATCTTGAGGTTTTCTATATCCTCTGGCGTAAAAAGGCGGTTGCCTTTCTTGTTCTTTTTGGGTTGAAGCACATCAAACTCTTTTTCGTAAAAACGTATCATCGACGCGTTAACATCAAACATGGCCGTAACCTCGCCCATGGTATAATACATTTTACTTATTTCGTGTTCTTTGTAAGCCATACGCAAATATAGTTTTTTTGAATTAAGTCCGAAAGACCGAAAGTCGGTGAAGTCCGAAAGATTTAATTGTGCTGTTAAACAACTTTCCGTCTTTCAGACTTCCCGACTTTCGGACTAATAATTATCTTTGCCCCATGACCGCTAACGAAATACGACAGGCTTTTCTTGATTTTTTTGCTTCTAAAGGGCACGCTATAGTGCCTTCTGCACCTATTGTTGTTAAAAACGACCCGACACTGATGTTCACCAACGCGGGTATGAATCAGTTTAAGGATATATTTTTAGGCGAGGCCCCGGCCAAATCGCCGCGCGTGGCGGATACACAGCGTTGCTTACGTGTATCGGGCAAGCATAACGATTTGGAAGAGGTGGGTATTGATACCTATCACCATACCATGTTCGAGATGCTGGGCAACTGGAGCTTTGGCGATTACTTTAAAAAAGAAGCCATCGAATGGAGCTGGGAACTGCTTACCGAAGTATATAAAATAGATAAAAGCCGCCTTTACGTCACCATTTTTGAGGGCGATGATAAAGAAGGTTTGCCCAAAGACCAGGAAGCCTTTGATTTTTGGAAAGCTTATGTGCCCGAAGATCATATCCTGTTAGGAAATAAAAAAGATAATTTCTGGGAAATGGGTGAGACCGGTCCGTGTGGCCCATGCTCGGAGATCCACTACGATAATCGTACCGATGCCGAACGTGCGAAGGTTAGCGGTGCTACCTTAGTTAATGCTGATGATCCGCAGGTTATTGAGATCTGGAACAACGTGTTCATGCAATTTAACCGCCTGAAAAACGGATCGTTACAGCCACTACCTGCACAGCATGTGGATACAGGTATGGGCTTTGAGCGTTTGGTGCGGGTGATACAGGGTAAACAAAGTAACTACGATAGTGACGTGTTTAGCCCGATGATTGAGTTTATCGCTCAAAAATCAGGTAAGGCATACAATGCCGCCGCTGTTCCGGGTGATGCTGATTGGGATATAGCAGTTGCAATGCGTGTTTTAGCTGATCACATTCGGGCAGTTAGTTTTACTATTGCAGATGGACAACTCCCATCAAGTAATAAAGCAGGATATGTAATCCGCCGTATTTTGCGTAGAGCAATAAGATATTCATATCAGTATTTAGGTTTCAAAGATCCTTTTATAAATGAATTGGTGCCGTTATTAGCTAAGCAGTTCAAAGGAGTATTTGATAATCTAAACGATCAAAAAGGATTTGTACAAAAAGTAATATTAGAAGAAGAGGTTTCTTTTTTAAGGACCTTGGAAAGAGGTTTGACAAAAATAAATGAATATATAACGAAAACGGATATATTTAATGTAGTAGTTGCTACAACAGAAAATGGTTCTGAACTACTTAATAGAAACCTGTTTACGACATCTTTTATAAACGCACGTAATCGATTTAAAAAAGATGTTGGAGCTCTTTTTAGCACTCAACCCACTATTCATGGCAGTATAGTATTTGAACTATATGATTCTAATGGGTTTCCTTTAGATTTGACTCGATTAATAGCTTCGGAATATGGTTTCGATATTGATGAAAAAGTCTTTAATGAACTTTTGCAAGCCCAAAAAACACGCTCACGTGCTGCGTCAGCAGTTGATACCGGCGATTGGGTTACTTTGAAAGACGAGGAAACTGTTTTCACCGGCTACGATGAAACCGAAACAATAGCCCATGTAACTAAATACCGCAAGGTAACCGCAAAAGGTAAAGAGCAATACCAGTTGGTGTTGGATAAAACGCCCTTCTATGCGGAAAGCGGTGGACAGGTAGGTGATACCGGCGAATTGGTTTTCCCGGATGGCGAGGTAGTGTATGTTACCGATACCAAGAAAGAGAATGGCCTTATAGTTCATTATATAGATAAACTGCCGGATGATATCGATGACGCTTTGACAGCAATTGTTGATAAAGAACGCCGTAATAACATCATGAATAACCATAGCGCTACGCACTTGCTGCATGCCGCTATGAAACAGGTATTGGGTACTCACGTAAATCAAAAAGGATCGTTAGTTAACAGCGATTACCTGCGTTTTGACTTCTCGCACTTCGCCAAAGTTACCGACGAAGAGCTGGCGCACATCGAAGCCATAGTAAACGAAAAAGTACGTGAGAATATCGCTCTTAATGAACAACGTAATGTGCCTTATGATGTAGCTATAACCAGCGGAGTAACTGCGCTATTCGGCGAAAAGTATGGCGACTTTGTACGGGTGATAACATTCGATGAAAAATTCAGTAAAGAACTTTGTGGCGGTACGCACGTAAAAGCTACCGGTGCTATTGGTTACTTCAAGATCATATCAGAAAGCGCTGTAGCTGCAGGTGTGCGCCGTATCGAAGCTATTACCGGTTTGGGTGCCGAAAACTTTATTAACGAGCAGACCAAACTGGTTTACCAGGTTAAAGAGTTATTAAAGAACCCTAAGGATATCGCCAAAAGCATCGAAGGTTTATTAGAAGAAAATGCCCGTTTAAAGAAAGAGATAGAGAAATCAATTTTAGAAAAATCATCAGGCTTAAAAGATGAGTTAGCTAAAACTGCCGAAGCTATCAATGGCGTAAATTTTATTGCCCAACAGGTAGAACTACCAAATGCTGATGCGATAAAGAACCTGGCTTATAACTTAAAAGATATCGTACCAAATCTTTACCTGGTGTTAACTGCAGTGATAGATGGCAAGCCAAACATTACCGTAATGATAGCTGATAACCTTGTTAAAGAGAAAGGCTTAAACGCAGGTAACATCATTCGCGAACTGGCTAAGGAAGTACAGGGCGGCGGTGGCGGCCAGCCATTCTTCGCTACTGCAGGTGGTAAGGACGTAAACGGATTGCCTGCCGTATTAGAAAAAGCAAAAGGCTTTATTGCATAGACAGCTTTGACAACTTTCAAAAAGTTGTCAAAGTTTGTATTCACGCGAACAGGTGCGCAACGCACGTTCGCAATGACATATAAATAATTATATTTGGCGTTGATAAGCACAAATATTGCTCATCTTTTAATTTATGACACTTCTACCTGTAGAAATAGCCGAAAAGTATGAATTAGTTGTTGGATTAGAGGTTCATGCGCAGCTATCTACACTAAGCAAATCTTTCTCGCCAGATTCTGCCGCTTTTGGGGCCGAGCCTAATCATCATATCAGCGCTATATCATTGGGGCACCCTGGTACTTTGCCACGGATAAATAAACGTATGGTTGAGTATGCGGTTAAAATGGGCCTTGCCTGTAACTGCACTATCAACCTAAAAAACAGCTTTGCCCGTAAAAACTATTTCTACGCCGACCTGCCTAAGGGTTACCAGATAACCCAGGATCAGCACGCTATTTGTTTAGGCGGATCTGTAACCGTAAGGTTGGCAAACGGAACGACTAAAGACCTTGCTATTCATCATATCCACATGGAAGAAGATGCCGGCAAGAGCATGCACGATAATCATCATGCCGATTCGTTGATCGACCTGAACAGGGCAGGGGTACCGCTGATAGAAATTGTATCAGAACCTGATATGCGCAGTGCGGAAGAAGCCGGCCAGTTTTTAACCGAGATCCGTAAAACATTACGTTATTTAGATATCTGCGATGGCAACATGGAAGAAGGCAGCATGCGTTGCGATGCCAATATTTCGGTCCGCCTGTATGGTGCTAAAGAATATGGTAACCGTTGCGAGGTGAAAAATCTAAACTCTATCCGTAACGTACAACGTGCTATTGAGCATGAGTTTGCGCGCCAGGTGCGAGCTATTGAGGCCGGTGAGCATATCGACCAAAATACTTTAAACTTTAATGCGGATACGGGAGAAACATCTGTACTACGCTCCAAAGAAATGGCTAACGATTATCGCTATTTCCCCGAGCCTGATTTAATGCCATTGGTGCTGGATCATGCTTATGTAGAAAATATTCGTAAGGATTTGCCTGCTTTACCGACTGAGTTATATAAAAAGTATATGGAACTTGGTTTGTCTGATTATGACGCTTCGGTAATTACAGCCGATAAAGAGGTGGCCATGTATTTTGAAGAATTGATCAAACATACATCAAACTACAAAGCCGCGGCTCACTTAATGATGGGTGCGGTTAAATCATACTTAAACGAAAGCGGCCTGCATATTACAGACCTGCATATAGCGCCGGTTAATTTGGCGGGTATTATTAAATTGGTTGATGATGGTAAGGTTAACAATACAGTCGCCTCACATAAATTATTCCCTGCGCTGATTAAATCGCCGGGCAAAACGGCCGAAGCTTTGGCTGCCGAATTAAACTTATTGATAACCGCAGACAGTAACGATGTCAGCCAGTACATAAAAGATGCCTTAGCCAAATTCCCTGATAAGGTTATTGAATACCAAAAGGGTAAAAAAGGCGTTTTGGGTCTGTTTATGGGCGAGATTATGAAAAGCTCAAAAGGAAAGATAGATCCGCAGGCCACCAACCAATTATTAATCAAAGAATTAGAATCAAAATAAAATGACGATGCGTTCAGCAATTTACAGCGTAATAGCTTTAGTACTTGTATTAGCCTCATGTAAAGATGAGTCGGTATTTAAAATAACAGGTACATTACAAAATCCGGGTAAAGTAAAAAAGGTTTACCTGTTAGAGGCCGATAGCACCCAGATAAACATAGTTGATTCTACAGCTGTTAGCGACGGTGGTAAATTCGAATTTAAACACTCAAGCCCGTTTGCAAACTTATACAAGCTGCGTGTTGGTACCTCAATATTCGACCTGATAGTTAAAAATGGTGATGCTATTGAGTTCTCGACGGACGTGAACGATAAAACAGGTGCATACGATGTAAAAGGTTCTGAAAACTCTGACAAGATTAAGGAGTTTAATAAACTTAGCCTTTATTATGGCAGCTTAAACGGTAAAGTGGTTGATGAGTATCAAACTAAATTAGAAGCTACCGGTAAAGAGGATTCTTTACTAAAGGTATACCGCCCTCTGTTTGTAAAAAACATGGACGATTACAGCAATGCCGTATTAAAGTTTGTTAACGATAATAAAAATGCTTTAGCCTCATTCTATGCCATATCATCTATCGAGCCTATGAAGTATGAGCAGCAAATGGTTGCTTATGCTGATTACCTGAAGGCTAACGGAACGTTTAGTGATAACCCGGCGGTACAACATTATGTCCACCAGATGATGGCTGTTAAGCCACTTTCTATCGGCCATAAAGCGCCTGATTTTACTTCGATGACTATGGATGATAAACCGGTTAAGCTATCAGATTATAAAGGCAAATATGTAATGATAGATTTTTGGGCATCATGGTGCGGCCCTTGCCGTGCCGAAAACCCCAATGTGGTTAAAGCTTACGCTGCTTTTAAAGATAAAGGCTTTAACATATTAGGGGTATCGCTTGACGTAGGCAAACCTGAGTGGAAAAAAGCCATAGAAGCCGATAAACTAACCTGGACCCACGTATCAGACCTGAAACGTTTTGAGGGCCCAACCGAATTTTTATATCATATCGAGGCTATCCCTACAAATTATATAATTGATCCACAAGGAATTATTGTGGCTAAAAATGTAAGCGGCACTGCGCTGGTCGACTTTTTAAACAAAACGTTTAGTAAGCCTATATAATATGTTAAGATAATACGACGGTTAACAATTTGTTAATATTAACTTTACGGTAAGCTTTTTTTAAGTACATACTTTTATAACAAATTTATAATCGTCTATGAGCACCTCAACCAAACAAAAGATACTGATAGTTGACGATGAGCCGGATATTTTAGAGCTTATTGAGTATAACTTAAAAAAAGAAGGATACCAGGTATTTACAGCCCGCAATGGCCAGGAAGCTGTTACCGAAGCTAAAAGATCATTACCCGACCTTATTGTACTGGATATAATGATGCCTAAAATGGATGGCATAGAAGCCTGCCGTATTATGCGCACCATGCCCGAGTTTAAAAA
>JAZKBY010000014.1:0-228490 GCA_040388395.1 Bacteroidota bacterium
CAAAAGTTTGTTAAAATATAAAACCCTCTTTCCGCCAAAGGCGAAGAGAGGGTCGCGCACGAAGTGCCGCGGGGTGAGTCGACGGCGCGCGTTGCGTGCGGCCTGTGCATCAAATCCACATCATCCGCCTTAAATAAGCCAACTAAAACCGAACATATACCTGTATCGAAACCGAACGCTTATAAATAGAATAAAAATCGCAATTTTCTTACAATCAGTTAATTATAACACTGGCATCTGTTTTGAAATAATATAAGCGTAGCTTATAAACCAAAGATTCTGACCACCTAAATTATACAGAGATGCTAAAAAACTACATCAAAACCGCAATTAGAAACTTGTCAAGACATAAGGTTAACGCGGGCATAAATATTGCCGGCCTCGCTGTGGGCTTTGCGGCTTTTTTGCTGATATTTTTGGTGGTGCAGTACCAGCAGAGTTTTGACGGCTTCCATGCCAAAAAAGACAGGATCTACCGTGTTACCCGTATCGGGAGAAACCCCTTAAACAGGGAATACCGTACGGGGGTTCCTATTCCGGTAACCGCTGCCCTGCGCACGGAACTTGCGCAGGTTACAAATGCCGCCGCTATTGCCGGTAATGGCGATGCGCAAGTGGTTGTGCCGGGCAAGGACGGCTCGCCGGTAAAAAGATTTAAGGAACCCAGCGGGCTGTTTTGTGCCGAGCCGCAATTTTTCCGGATGTTTAATTTCGGACTGGCAGATGGCGACCTGAAAACTGCGTTAACCGAACCTAACACCGTATTGCTAACCAAGGAAACCGCGATAAAATATTTTGGCGACTGGAAAGGGGTGACCAGCCAAACGCTTAAAATTAACGGCCGTTTTGTTAAAGTTACAGGTGTGCTGAATGACCCGCCGTCCAATACAGATTTCCCGCTAAAGATCGTATTGTCTTACAGCACCTATTTTGCTCCTAATAATGACAACTGGCGCGGCATAGATGACGGAAATTATTGCTTTATACAATTGAGCGATAACGCTACTTTAGGGCAGGCCCAACTGGCTCTTGCTGCTTTTACCAAGACACATATCACACCAGTAAACAAGGATTATGATCTGTCGCTGCAGGCTTTAAGCGAGGTTCATTATGACGAGCGTTACGGAAACTTTAACGGGCGCACTTTTAGTAAGGACCTTATCCTGGCGCTTAACCTCATCGGTTTGTTCCTGCTTATTGTGGCGTGTGTAAATTTCATTAATCTTACCGTGGCGCAGGCTATTAACCGTGGCCGCGAAGTTGGGGTAAGGAAAGTATTAGGCGGAAGCCGCGCGCAATTAGTACTTCAATTTTTGGGCGAGACAACTATTACCTGTTTTTTTGCTTTAGTTGTATCCCTGCTTATTGTTTTGCTTTGCCTGCCCGGCATCAATAACCTGTTGGAGATCCATATTTATGCGGCAACGCTTTTTAGCAGTAAGTTAATATTGTTTATGCTTTGCGCGCTGGTATTTGTGTCGTTAATTTCGGGGTTGTACCCGGCGTTGGTGTTGTCGGGCTTTAAGCCGGTCAACGTTTTAAAGGGTTCGGGCGGTGCCGACCAAAAGAAAGGCGTTTTTTTCAGGAGGGGGCTGGTGGTTTTCCAGTTTGTGATCGCGCAGGCGCTCATTATAGGTACACTGGTTGTAACGTCGCAAATGGATTACTTCCGCAATGCCGATATGGGATTTAGGAAGGACGCCATTATTTATGCCGGCTTCCCCGGCGACAGCCTCGGACATGCAAGAGTAGACTACCTGCGCAATGAGCTGGCAAAAGTGCCGGGTATTGAAAAGGTTGGCATGAGTATGTTCTCGCCTGCAATGGAAGGTGGTGGCTGGGCCACGGACCTGCGAACTGAAAGTAATAATACCGACGCGGCGGACATGATCGTTGGAATGAAAATTGCCGATCCGAGCTTCTTCAGTGTGTATAACCTGAATATTATTGCCGGCAGGGTGTATTTTCCGTCGGATACCCTGCGCGAGTTTGTAGTAAATGAAGCCGTGGTAAGGAAATTAGGCATTAGAAATGTAAACGACGCTATTGGTAAACGGATCAAAATAAACGGAAAAGTTTTGCCCATAGTAGGTGTGGTGAAAGATTTTCATGACAATTCGCTTCGTGACCCTATTGGGCCTATGGTAATGTCAACTGCCAAAAACGGGTATCGGCTGGCCAGCATGAAGATAGATCTTCGTAAAACTAAAACGATATCGGCAGCTATGGAAAAAATATGGAGCAAAGCCTTCCCCGAGTATACTTTCGAATATCATTTCATGGATCAAATCATCGAAAGTTTTTATAAACAGGAAAACCAGCTTTCAAAACTTTATACGCTTTTCTCGGCTGTCGCGATCTTTATTTCCTGCCTGGGGCTTTATGGCTTGATCTCTTTTATGGCTATCCAGCGTAAAAAAGAAATCGGCATCCGTAAAGTGCTTGGCGCCCCTGTAAAAAATATAGTGATCATGCTATCTAAAGAATTTACTGTATTGGTAACCATTGCGTTTCTTATCGCGTCGCCATTGGCCTGGTATTTTATGCATAAATGGCTGCAGGCGTATACCTTCCATATTACGATCGGCGTATGGTTTTTTGCCATTACAATACTATCGTCAATATGTATAGCCTGGCTAACGGTGGGTTATACAGCAATAAAGGCTGCGCTGGCAAATCCGGTAAAGAGTTTGCGGACAGAATAAGCCCTAACCGGGCGTTCCCCTTCGGGTCAGGCTTTCCGCTTATACGGCCTCAGGCATTAGGCTCGGCCTGCGCTGAGGCCCTCGAAGCGGCCGGTATCTGCTCCCATTGTTAACGCGGCAGGCGTCTACCTGTCCGCGCCGACTCACCCGGTCTACGCTTCGCTGGACCACCCTCTCTTCCGCAAGCGGGAAAGAGGGTTTGTTTTGAAAGATTTTTTATTTGTGTCCCAACCCTCTTTCCGCCGAAGGCGAAGAGAGGGTCGCGCTTCCCGATAGTATCGGGACGGGGTGAGTCGACGGCGCGCATTGCGGTCGAGATACTTAATGTCATCCTCTCCACGCGTCATTGCGAGGAACGAAGCAATCTCTACGTAAGCTAATCAATTACCTGTATGGTTGTAAAGGCACAAGTAGCCTTTGCCCTCATGTCTGCCCGACATACTTGCGCCAGCAGGGGTGAGTCGACGGCGCGCGTTGCGATGGAGGCCTGTGCACCATGCCCACCCCATCCGCTGCCCGAATGCCACTGACTTCGGACGACTATGCAAATAGTCTTAACCTATTGTACCCCAAACAACAAACTGCACGTGTAGCCGCAGGCTACAGGCATAATGGTCCGAAGTTATAAACTTCGGACGGCATTGGGCGAAACGCTTAATTGCTATCCTCTCCGCGCGTCATTGCGAGGAACGAAGCAATCTCTACATAAGCTAAGTAATTACCTGTATGGTGATGTAGGCACAAATAGCCTTACTCACTAACCCGCCCGACATACTTGTGCCAGCGGGGGATTTATTTTTTTTCATTTTCAGATGGCTTATCAGTTAGTTTACCGTAGATCGTTACCAACTTAAGAACATCAGCACTATGCTTATCAAGCTTACTAATTAACGCAATAAATTTATCGAATGTGTAATTAACTTCTGAAAATCGTTTGTCTGCTTCTTTTTTAGTACAGTGTTCAAGACTAACAGTTACACCGAGTAATGCACTCGGTAAATTATCCAATTGAGCTGAATTAATGTAACCGAGTATTGCTTTAGTGTAGTCTCTTAAAGATCTTGTATAATCTTTTTGAATTAGTAGATTATGTGCTTGAACATGATAAAGACCGGCGTATATTTCGACAGTGAGTAAATCAAGTTTAGCTTTAATATTTTCTTCAGAACTTATATTTAAGGCTTCCAAAGCTAATGCAACCTCTTTTTTAATATCTTCCTTCAACCGATCTTCGCTAAGTTTTAACTCTCGTTTTTGATATAATTGGATTAAAAATGGAATTAATATACCAATTATCGCAAATGCTATTGTAATAACCATTATCAACTTCGACCAAGAATTATTATAGAAAGTATCCATCCGCGTCAATAAATCCATCGAATCTTTCGATGTTGCACGAACAGTGTCAACGATTAATTTGGTAACTGTAATAGTATCGTGAATTGGTTGGGTTGAAATCATAGTTTATGTTTTAACTAAGATAAGAAAAAACTTCAAGTAAGTTTTAAATACGCCCATTTGCAAGTCTTAGTGCCTTGAAAATAGCGTTAGCCTGACTTGTGTCTTTGGTTTATCGTATTGTAAAATTCTTACCTTTATCAAATAACTGTAAGCTAATGGCCTTCAATACCGAAGCATATATTACCGAAAAAGCCAACTTTTTTGTAGACGAAATCAAGTCAGCAAAAATTGGTCTGGTGGGTTTTAAAACTAAGTTGAAGTATTTCTTATCAACGCTAAATAACGAACAGGACAAAAGGCTGTTCGTGAATAAGTCATTAGATATTCTTTTTGCTTTGCCCAATGATGAGCAATTGCGACTAAAAGATTTTATTTACGTTTTGAACGGAACAGTAGTATAATTCAGCATGGACGCCAAAAACAAAAAAGCCCACAGTACAACCGCGGGCCTATTCATTTTCTATATTCTCAAAATTACCCTCTCTTAATCTTATACCCTAAACCAATGTTCAGGTTAACAAAGATGTTGCTTTGTTTATTATCCGGTCCGTTTTGGAGCTTGTAATTATCATCAACCCTCCAGGGGCTATTAGATGTTTGTAAATAATAGCCAAACCTTAGGCCAATAGGCAAACTGCGGTGGATGGTGATATTATCCATCTTTTTATCCTTCATCGCGATAAGGTAATCGAAACCGCCGCCGAACTCCAGTCCGAAACGCGGGTTCCACAGGGTTTTACTCGCCGTCAAATTCACCAATTCGGGCGAAAAGTTGGAGGTGTTTTGCATGCGGTTATTATCCTGGATGCGCAACATTGCGGTAGACAGGTTGATACCCACGAACGGGAACGCCCGCATTTTTTCCCTGGTAGACACATCATAACCTAACCGGCCATAAATTTGGTACTGGTTATATTTTGCCCGGATGCCATTGGTGGTATTGGCTGCCGAGGTGGAGGTAAAACTTGCCCCTATCCCATCTTCTATTACCCACTTATTACGGATATGGTTCATGGAAAGGCTGAGCCAATAGTTGCTTTCGGGTAAGGCCGGGATGCCGTTGGCACCCAGTATCCCGTTAAGCTGCCCCAGTTTACTTTGGCGGTACATGCCCTGGAACTGCATGGTTCCGGCTACTTCTTTTGGAAAATCGTCCTGCGCGCGGGCTGTGCTTCCTATCGTCAACAGACCTGCAGAAAGCAATAGCGTGTAAGTTAATTTAGTCGTCTTCATATGATTGGTTGTTTAAAGAACAATCAAAAAGATGAGCTTTTGTTTGCTATTGATGGTAAAAAAAGGATTCCTGGGGCTCTGTTTTACCTCTGTGAAGACAATAAATGTTTAAACAAATGTTATTTTTGCAATCACCTAATTATCAAATCATTAAACCCAAAAAAGTGTTTCATTTTGTTTCACTGCTTTTTTGTAATTGCCTTATAGTCAATTTATTAAGTCGAAATTCTGTTTCAAGTGTTTCATCTGTGTCACACGCTCGTGAAACAGCAAGGGTGGTAAGCGCGCGAAAGGACCTATCCCTTCCCCTCATAAAAGTCCTTCACCGCTTTGGCGCCACCGGCAATGTTTGGCAGCTTCATCTCTGAGTACTTACGCGCGAAGATGATGCCCTGTGCACCGGCTTTAAGGGCCGTCATGGTTGATCGGTAGGCATCCTCGGGCGTGGTCTGTTTGTTCTTAGCCGCGTTGGGGATATCGATATCAAGGCCCGCGTAGATCTTGCATTTGCCCTGCACGCTGTCTAAGGCACGTTTGGTCTCTTTGGCTACGTAGTCCTGCGGCATGCCTTCCTTGCCTAAGGTGGTAAGGTCCATATCCTCGTAGTTCATCAGGCGGTTGTTAACCTTTAGGTACTCTTCTTTGGACAGGTCGCCAAACACCGTTGAGGCGTTGGAGTTGATATACCCGGCATACCTCGACCCGCCAACAATGTTGTAGATGACAGGCTTGATAAAGTCGGCATAAGCCAAACGCTCGTAAGGCATCTCGGCCTTGGTGAACGGGCTCAAGCTGTTAGAGTGCCAGATATGAAACCCCGCCTGGATAGAAGGCTTAGCGGCCTTAGCCGAGTTGTACACATTGGCATAGGTGGCGTGGTTGCCGGCGGTCCAGAGCTTCTCGTAGGCCAGGATCTCGGGGTAGTCGGTCATGATCCGCCAAAACTCGGCGAAGTAGCCATCCACCGGGCGCTGCCCTGCGGTCGACTTGCGGCTGAAGTCGACCAGTTTATGATAGCCCTCTAAAGTACGGTTAACATCAATACCCGCTAACTTGGCAGCCTTGCGGTGATGCTCGCAAAAGCAGGTAATACGTGCCGATGGGCGCTCGCCCTTAAACGGGGCAATGGCGTTGTTAAATGGTCCCTGCCGTTCAGAGCTCCACATTAACCCGTCAATATCATAGCTTGAGCAGATGTCCTTGGTCATGCCGCTGATGAAGTTGATATAGTCGGGGTTCAGGTCGCAGCAGCTCTCCACATGCTGGCCGTAAATGCCGATTTCCTGCAGCTTGGCAATGTTGGGTACATCCTTATGCCAGGTAAAGCTGTCCTGGTTAAACACGTAGGTTTTAAGGCCGCGCTTCTTAGCTTCGGGGATGACAGCTGCCAGCATATCCCAGTCGCCGTGGTCGGGTGCTTTGGTTTCTTTAAGGATGGTGTTCTTATAGAACTGCGGATGCGGCGTGGCATAGTTGCCTCCGCGCAGGTCCTGGTACTCCAGTTTGCCATGGTCCGGGAACGGGTAACCCTTGATCTGCCTGCCGGCGATACCACCATCGTAAGTAAACGTAGCCAGGAACAGCGTGTTGATCTGCCCGCTCTTTTGTATATTATCCAACACCTGGTTAACGCCTTCATCAATAAATGATATAGCGCCTATCTGTATGCCTACCAGGTTATCGGTTTTAGGCGTCGCCGGGTTTGCTGCCGCGAAGGAGGCCTTGGTCAGCATAGACGGGATCATAGCGCCTGCGCCTAATGCTAAGCTGCTTTGCACAAAGTCCCTGCGCGAGATGTCGGTTTTGGTTTCTTTTTCCATTTGCTTATCTATTAATTAGCAACACAATCTTTAATCTGCCAGATCTTGCCATCGGTTTTGGCCCAGATGTAGAAGGCGTTGTTTTCGCCCAGGCCAAAGCGCATATCGGCTTTAACATTCTTAAGCAACTGCGGGTAGGTAGTTTTCAAGTCGCCAAACTGCAGGTCGAACTCTTTGATAGTCGCCTGCTTGCCCAACTTCAAATCGGCAAGCTCTACATAAAACACCCGGCCCTTTACAATATCGCCAAAGATGTATTTGCCTTTCAAAGCCGCTATATCGCCCGTATACACAAAGCCACCTGATATGGAGTTACCCTCGTCGTGATCATACTGGGCAACAGGGTAGGTATACTTAGGATCATCATGCGCAGGCAGGTTATAGATTGCACTCTTCTTGCCGGCTAAGATGGAAACAAAGGTGCCTTCGCGTGTTGGCCAGCCATAGTTAAGGCCCGGTTTAAGGATATTCAGCTCCTCTACATTGGTATAACCAATTTCAGATACGATCACTCTGCCATCAGGCGCCCAGGTGATCTTGTTAGGGTTACGGAAACCGCGGGCATACACCTCGCCTAAAATGGTTGGGTCACCGGTTTTGGCCCATGGGTTAGATGGTGGGATGCCATACTTACCATTGCGGCTGTTGCGTCCTGCCGGGTCTATCCGCAGGATAGAACCCCGAGGCTCGGTAGATCCATTACAAAGCCATGGATAGCCTAATTCTCCCGAGCCGCCATCGCCAAAATCAAGATACAATAGGCCATAGCCCGGCATGCCCGGTTTAAGCGTAGGGTCAAATATCATCTGCTGCATACCGTGCATGGTAGATGGATTATTCATCCTGATCATCTCGCGCGGTGTAGCTTCAAAAACGGCAGCTGTGGGATCCTTAACTTTCCATTCGGTAACTATCCACTGTACAGCTACGGGGATGGAATCGGCATAGGCAAAATCAGCCGGTGCCGAGCCTTTTTGTTCGGTGTGGGTACTGTACATTAACCCATTTTTCAGGAAATCAGGATGAAATACAAACGCACCCCACCCTGAGCCTAAGCCTGGTGCGGGCATCAGTTTTGGCTTTTCTTTGGCCATGTCCATCACCACGTTAAACTGCTTGTTTTTGATCTCGTACAGCTTACCGCGCAGGTCGAGCATAAACAGGCGGTTGCCTGCCGGTGTCTTTAATACATAGGTTTGGTTAATGCGGGTAAGCGGATTTCTGGTTGATGTTGCCGGGGCAGTCGCCCATTCTTTCAGTTTTAGGGTAAGGCCGGCTTTGGCAATTTTAGCCGGCATGGGGTCTTTAACCGGTGCGCCAAGTTTGGCGGTGTTTACGTATACTTCGGCTGTCTTTTTATGAGTGTTGATGAACGATAATAATGCGTTTATCTCTGCCGGTTTTAACTGCGGATGCGCGGGCATCGGCACTTTATACTCAGCAAATAAGGCAACTGCCCGTTTGTTACCACTTTTCACTACGGCCTGCGAGTTTATGATGAACTTGCTTAAATAAGCATACGATGCATCGGCAGTAACACCGCCCAGATCGGGCCCGATACCACGCTGGCGGAAGTTATGGCACTCGCCGCAGTTTTTTTGGAACAGGGCCTCGCCTTTATCTATAACAAGTTTATTGGTTGAGTAAGTTGTCAAGCCTTTTTGGGCGATGCCGGTAAACGCATAGCTGCAAAATATCAGTAATAAACTGCTCTTTATGAGTTTCATACAGGGGATTATAATTGGTATTGTATTCAGAAATCTAATATATGTAACCAAGCGCTATTTCTATACCTCGTATCAAATTAAATACAAAAACGGCTGTCAGATAGATGGGGTAGGTTATTAGTTGCACAATGTTCATATTTGAAATAACCAATTCAATAAGCCTGTTTATGAAAGCCCTTAACCGTTGCCTGCGCATTGCTGTGCCTGTTTTTGTTTGCCTGCTGTTAACTATTAATGCTATCGCGCAGCAGCAAAAACCGGGCACTATAAACCGTAAAGCGTTGGTTAACCGGCATAATATCACTATTACAAACCCTAAACTTGGTGGCCCTACCCAGGTTGGCAACGGCAATTTTGCTTATGGATTTGATATTACCGGCATGCAGACTTTGAGCGACAAGTTTAGTACCATGTCGCATTGGGGCTGGCATAATGTTCCGCTACCTGAGGGCATCACAGTAGATTCATTTATAAAACCACAGGTTGAAACACACGGCAGGATGATTGGCTATGATCTGCCCGACCCTAAACAGCCGAAAATAGTTGACTGGTTACAAGCCAACGTGCACCGCCTTAATTTGGCGCGCATTGGCTTAACACTTACAAAAGCTGACGGCACAATCGCCACGGTAACCGACCTTAAAACACCCGTGCAAAACCTAAACTTATGGACAGGCGTTGCAGAAAGTAATTTTGTACTGGAAGGCGAAGCAGTAAAGGTTATTACCATATGCGACCCTGCTAAAGATATCATCGGGTTTAAAATAACATCAACCCTAATAAAAACGGGAAGGCTGGGCTTGTTTATCGAGTTCCCATATGGTAATACAAACAATTTTAGCAATGGCTCTGATTTTAATAAACCATCGGCACATCAAACAATATTAAAATTAGCCGGTAATAACACCGCGGTGTTTGACCGTACAGTTGATAGCACCATTTACCAGGTTGTTGCCAAGTGGACTGGCACTAATAAAATAGAAAAAACCAGGGATCACCGTTATGCTATTCAACCCGGAAAGAGCGAAACAACTGTTGAGTATGTTTTTGCCTTCTCGCCAAAAAAGATCAACTACGTAATACCTTCTTTCGCCGATATACAAACTAAAAGCAGCGCGCATTGGCCAGCTTTCTGGAAAAGTGGCGGAGCAGTTGACCTATCTAAAAGCAAGGATCCACGCTGGTTTGAGTTGGAGCGACGGATCGTATTATCGCAATACGATATGGCCATTAATGCCGGGGGCGATTATCCGCCGGCGGAAACCGGGCTGGTAAGCAACAGCTGGTATGGCAAGTTTCATTACGAAATGTATTGGTGGCACGCGGCCCATTACGCTTTGTGGAATAAATGGCCCATCCTCAACAAAAGCCTGCACATTTATGCCGATAAGTTGGCTTCATCTATGCAACGTGCGAAGTTTCAAGGCTATGAAGGTGCACGCTGGCCCAAATGTACCGGTCCCGACGGGCGCGAGTGGCCGTCGCTTGATCACGCCTTCCTGATCTGGCAGCAACCGCACCCTATATTTTTCGCAGAGTTAGATTATCGAGCGCATCCTACGCTACAAACCTTAAAGAAATGGGATAGTGTAGTTGAAGAAACGGCCAATTTCCTGGCATCATATGCTTTTTTAGATATCGCGCGAGATCAATATATATTAGGTCCGCCGTTAAGGGTGGTGTCTGAGAATAATGATAAAGTTAAGCTCGACGCACAAAACCCGGCTTTCGAATTGGCCTACTGGCGCTTCGGTCTGCAAACAGCACAAGCATGGCGCAAAAAGTTAAAATTGCCGCCAAACCCTAAGTGGGATAAAGTGCTTAAAAAATTAGCGCCACCACCCCAAAAAGATGGACTATATGAGCAATGGGAAAACATAACCGATATGTGGACGAAGTATAATTACGAGCACCCCGCTTTAACCGGAATGTACGGCGTTTTGCCGGGCGATGGTGTTAATTTAACCACGATGGAAGCAACCTATCAAAAAGTTAAAGCAACCTGGCAATGGGAAAAAGGCTGGGGCTGGGATTTCCCTATGGTGGCTATGAATGCAGCCCGCCTGGGGCATCCGGAAGATGCTGTCGATTTCCTGTTGCACCCGGCTAAAAAGTTTGGTTTTGACGAGCATGGCATGGTTGGTGGCGGTAATCCCTTTCCATATTTCCCTGCAAACGGGGGCTTGCTTTATGCGGTAGCAATGATGACCGCCGGTTGGGATGGTGATAAAAATGTTAAACAACCTGGTTGGCCAAATGATGGATCATGGGTAGTTAAATGGGAGGGGTTGAGTAAGGCGTTGTAGAGCGTGTGTTCTACAACGATTCCCGGCAAGTCACTTTAAACGGTATTGCCAAATGTTCTTTAGTATTATTAAGCGCCATTTCTGCCGCCTTCTCGCCCATCATTTTAAAATCGGTTGATATGGTGGTAATACCATTCAGTATGATCTTTTTTAGCGGTGTTTCGTTGTAGGATATCACGCCGATATCCTCACCCACTTTTAATTTGCTGACGATGATCTTTTCTACCAGCTCAACCAGGTCGTCTTCCATTAAATTGATATAAACCGTGCCCGATTGCAAGGTTTCGTTTGCCAATTCATGGATAGTGGCATATTCAAAAGCATACTGCCTGCAAAAATTAATAAAGCCTTTCAGGATCTCCTTTGGATAATAACTATGCTCGGGGAAGATGATCTTTATGGTATGGTATTTACTCAGCTTATCCAACAATTGCGTTAGCGCATCGTAAATATCCTGTTCAAAGTTTTCGTAAACCGCGCCAAAATCGCCGGTGATGTTTTCAAGGCGGTCCATTAGTATCAGCTTATCCTTGGGTAGGTTATTGATTACCGCCCGGGCACTTTCTGTGTTCTCAATAAAGTGCGGAACGATGATGAGTTTTGAGTAATGATCAATATTGCCGGTAAGTAGTTTTTTAAAGAAATTAAAGTTGCTGTTATATATATAAAAATCGATAGCGGCATTACTGCCCAATACTTCGGCAAAGGCGTCGTAAATGATCTTTTTGTGGCTGCTTAACTTATTAAACAGCAGCAAAACCTTTATGGGCTGGTTAAATTGGGTGTTGCTTATAAAATAGCCTTTGCCGGCTACCGAATTGATAACATTGTACTTGCGTAACTCTTTATAAGCGCGCTCTATCGTATTGCGGGCAACCTCAAGAGCGATGCTCAGGTCATTTATAGAAGGTAAGATATCGTCCTTCTCTATCTTCTCCTCCTCAATACCGCGTAATATGCTGTTGCAGATCTGCAAATACTTGGGTGTTATAGAGTGTTCGTCTATCTGGATAATCTTTAAATAATTTTTCATCTCAAATAATAGGACAGTAGGGGACGGTTAACCAAAATCATTTTTGTTAACTTGCCTTAACCAATTATACATCCTTTTTTAATAAACAATGAGAAAACTCTCCTTTTTATTTATTGCCCTTTTTGCGACGCAGCTGTGCCTGGGGCAGGTAAAAGTACAACATTTACAAACCGAAAATTTAACTAACCCTAACAGCGTTGACGCGTTATCGCCGCGGTTTAGCTGGCAGTTAAATGCCGGCGAGGCCCGCAATGTAATGCAAACCGCTTATGAGCTAAAGGTTAGCGGACCGAAAGGCACGGTATGGGCACCGGGTAAAGTTACCGGCGATGAGTCGCTGTATATAACTTATAAAGGTTCGCCGTTGGCATCGGGCCAGAAATATACCTGGCAGGTTAGGGTTTGGGACAATAAAGGCAAGGCGTCCGACTGGAGCACAGCATCGTTCCAAATGGGCTTGTTAACCGAAGCCGACTGGAAAGCGCAATGGATAAGCCAAAGCGCCGAAGAAGCGGGCAGGCCAAGTCCGTTATTCAGGAAAGAATTTGCTGTCGGCAAAAAAATAAAATCGGCATTTGCCTACATTACGGCCCATGGTTTATATGAGGCACATATAAATGGCCAGCGCGTTGGTACAGATTACCTTACTCCAGGCTATACCAGCTATAACAAACGCATCCAATACCAGGCTTATGATGTTACTAACCTGTTAAAGCAAGGTAATAACGCTATTGGTGCTTCATTAGGTAGTGGTTGGTACCGTGGCATTTATGGAATTGGCACCCGTAAAGAAATTTATGGTAAAGACATCGCTTTGCTATTACAGCTAAATATCACTTTTACTGATGGTACAACAGCTACCATTGGCACAGATGGCACCTGGAAAACATCAACCGGCGAGGTGCGTTATGCAGAAGTATATATGGGATCAACCACCGATGCCCGTATGGAGCAAAAAGGTTGGTCGACCGCCGCATTTGATGATAAAAGCTGGGCCGAAGTAGCGGTACAAAACTATCCTAAAAATATACTGATAGCTACCGTTAACGAACCAGTTAAAAAGCACGAAACATTTAAATCTGTTAAACTCTTTACCACACCAAAAGGCGAGAAGGTAATTGATTTTGGTCAGAACCTGGTTGGCTGGGTTAAGTTTAAAGTTAAAGGTAATGCCGGCGATAAAATTGTGATATCGCACGCCGAAGTAATGGACAAAGCAGGTAACTTCTATACAGACAACCTGCGCGATGCTAAATGTATAAACACTTTTATACTAAAAGGTGACGGCGAAGAGACTTTCGAGCCGCAGTTTACCTGGCAGGGGTTCCGTTATATCCGTATTGAGGGTTATCCGGGCGAGATAAAACCTGAAGACTTTACAGCGACTGCTGTTTATTCGGACATGCCGGTTACGGGTACATTCACTACTTCAAACCCACTGATCAACCAATTACAACACAATATTGAGTGGGGCCAACGCGGTAACTTTATTGATATCCCTACCGATTGCCCGCAACGCGACGAGCGCTTAGGCTGGACCGGCGATGCGCAAGTATTTTCGCGCACCGCGACCTATAATATGAACGCGCATAACTTCTTTACGAAATGGTTGAAAGATGTTGCCTTAGATCAGTTTCCTGATGGCAGCCTGCCACATGTTATTCCTGACGCGTTCAGCAACTTGCAAAAGTCGGGCGGTGGCGGAAGCGCGGGCTGGAGCGACGCGACTACCGTTATTCCATGGAACATGTACCTGGCTTATGGCGATAAAGAGATCCTTGCCAACCAATACGGCAGCATGAAGGCTTGGGTCGACTGCATGAAAAACCGCAGCCGTAACAATCTTTGGAACACCGGCAGCCACTTTGGCGACTGGCTGTTCTTCACCAAAAATGATGACAACGACGGCACGGCAGCTATCACCAGTAAATATTTAATAGCGCAATGCTTCTATGCTTACTCAACACAATTGCTAATAAACGCGGCAAAAGTTTTAGGTAAAACGGATGATGAAGCAAATTATACCAAATTACTGGCTGATGTTAAAGCGGCTTACATAAAAGAATATGTTACACCAAACGGTTTAATATCATCTGACACCCAAACCGCTTATGTTTTGGCGTTGCAATTTGATATGCTGCCAGATAACTTAAGGCAACAAGCTGCAGATAGGTTGGCCAATAACGTACGCCGTTACGGCAACCACCTGACTACCGGCTTTTTAGGCACACCTTATTTATGCAGCGCGTTAAGTCGTTTTGGGCATGCCGATGTTGCGTTCACATTATTATTACAACCAAACTATCCATCATGGTTATACCCTATTAAAATGGGCGCTACCACCATTTGGGAAAGATGGAACGGCATCCATCCGGACGGCACGCTTGAAGTACCATCAATGAATTCTTATAATCACTACGCTTACGGTGCTATCGGCGACTGGATGTACCGCACCGTTGCGGGGTTAGATACCAAAACCGACCAGGTAGGTTATAAAGGCATCATCATAAAACCAACCATAGGCGGTAACTTTAAAACTATTGCTGCCGATTACGAAACACCTTATGGCAAAGCAAGCTCGCATTGGAAGATTGACGGTGGTAATTTTGTGTTGGATGTAGTTATCCCGGCAAATACAACCGCTACTATTTATGTACCAACCAAAGCCGACGGCGCGGTTACCGAAGGAGGCAAACCGGTTACAAAAGCGGCCGGCCAAATAGCAGGCTATACTGCTGTTAATGTTGGTTCAGGCACTTATCATTTCACAACAACATTGTAATACCTAAACACATGGAAGTAATTTTCGGAGTAATATTTCACTTTATCGGCGGCTTTGCCTCGGGTAGTTTTTATATCCCATACAAAAAAGTTAAAGGCTGGGCCTGGGAAAGTTTCTGGATAGTGGGCGGTATTTTTTCATGGCTTATCGTTCCGCCATTGGCTGCATGGTTAACCGTGCCGCATTTTATGGAGATCATTAAAGCAACTAACGGAGGTATCTTAGGTTTAACTTATTTCTTTGGTTTATTATGGGGAATAGGCGGTTTAACTTATGGCCTGGGTGTGCGCTACTTAGGGGTATCATTAGGCAGTACCATTATATTAGGCTTGTGCTCTGTATTTGGCGCGTTAGTGCCTGCGGTTTATTACGAGTTTTCGCCGAAGGACGGTAAAGATAGCATAGGTATGCTGGCGTCAAGCCACTGGGGACAGATCGTCCTAATAGGTATAGCGGTATGCGTCCTGGGCATTATTATTTGCGGACGTGCCGGCACATTGAAAGAACGCGACCTAAACAAAGCAGGTGCAGCAGCTAACGAAAACAAAGACTACAAATTTGGCTTAGGTATTACTGTTGCTATTATTTCAGGCGTGTTAAGCGCCTGCTTTGCATTTGGTATTGATGCCGGTGCAGATATGGCAAATGCGGCTAACGTTGCGTGGCGAGAAGCAAACCATATAACTGATAGTGCGAACTTCCTTTACAAAAACAATGTTACATATATCGTTATCCTTTGGGGCGGATTGACCACCAACTTTATCTGGTGTATGATATTAAATGCGCGCAACAAAACTTTCGGTGATTATGTAGATGGCAAAACACCGCTGTTAAAAAACTATATCTTCTCGGCATTGGCCGGGACAACCTGGTTCCTGCAATTCTTCTTTTACGGAATGGGCGAGAGCAAGCTGGGTAATGGCGCAAGCTCATGGATCCTGCACATGGCGTTTATCATCCTGGTAGCAAATATGTGGGGTTTGGTATTGAAAGAATGGAAATCGGTAAGCAAAAAAGCATTTACAACCCTTGTTGTAGGTATAGTAACCATTATACTATCGGTTGTTTTGGTAGGCTATGGTAATAATTTAAAGGATAAAGAAGCTGCTAAAACAGCGCAAATAGAAATAAACAAATAATATTACGATCAACAAATAGTACAATGTCTATCAAAGAAACAAATTTTAAGCACGTAAGCTATTTATGGGACGATGCGGAGGCTGCAAAGCTTGCGGGTGATGAAGTAGCCCTTTTAATATACCGGTCTAACCTGTTAGGTGCCGATCTGCGCCTTACCAATTACGGCGGTGGCAATACATCCTGCAAAGCCATGGCTAAGGACCCATTGACCGGCCAGGAGGTTGAAGTAATGTGGATCAAAGGCTCGGGCGGTGATATTGGTACGCTGAAAAAAAGCGGGCTTGCGGCATTGTATGTAGATAAACTGCGCAGTCTTAAAAACGTATATCGAGGTTTGGAGCATGAGGATGAAATGGTAGAGTTGTTTAACCATACCATTTATGATCTGGCCTCAAAAGCGCCATCAATCGATACACCCTTACATGGATTCTTACCCTTCAAGCATATCGACCACCTGCATCCCGACGCGGCTATCGCCATCGCGGCAGCAAAAGACGGCAAGCAAATCACCGCCGACCTGTTTAAAGGGAAAATTGGCTGGGTTGAATGGCAAAAGCCGGGCTTCGAGCTGGGCTTACAATTAAAGGCCTGTTTAGATGCTAATCCAGGTATCCGTGGTATCATGTTAGGCTCGCACGGCTTATTTACCTGGGGCGATACCGCTTACGAAAGTTACATCAACACCCTTGAAGTTATAGAGCAATGCGCCGAATACCTTGAGCAAAGCTACGGCAAAAAAGGCCCGGTCTTCGGCGGTAAAAAACTGGATAGTTTAGATGAAACCGGCCGTAAAAAGCAGGCTATCGCGTTAGCGCCGATACTGCGTGGTTTCTGCTCGTCAAAGCAAAATATGATCGGACATTTTACAGATGATGCCCGTGTGTTGGAGTTTATCAACTCAAAGGATTTGGATAGATTGGCGCCATTGGGTACCAGCTGCCCCGATCACTTTTTAAGGACAAAGATTAGTCCACTGGTGTTGGACTTGGGTAAGGATGAAGACTTGAACGATGTTGAAGCCCTTAAAACCCGCCTTGCCCCTGCATTTGATGCTTACCGCGCCATGTATACGGAATATTACGAAACCTGCAAGCACCCCAATAGCCCTGCTATCCGCGATGCTAACCCGGTGGTAATTTTATACCCCGGTGTAGGGATGTTCACTTTTGCTAAAGACAAGCAAACTGCCCGTGTAGCAGCCGAGTTTTATACCAACGCCATTAACGTAATGAAGGGCGCCGAGGCCATATCTGATTATACCTCATTACCACGCCAGGAAGCATTTAACATTGAATACTGGTTGTTAGAAGAAGCCAAACTGCAGCGCATGCCTAAGCCAAAAGCGTTATCGGGCCGTATAGCATTGGTTACCGGTAGTGCCGGTGGTATCGGTAAAGCTATCGCCAAAAAATTTGCTGAAGAAGGTGCTGTTGTGGTATTAAACGATATGAATGCCGAACGCCTTGAAAGTGCCGGCGAAGAGTTTAAAAAACTATTTGGCAAGGATGCCTACACCACTGCAATATTGGACGTTACAAAGGCAGATCAAATCGCTGATGCTGTGGGTATCGCAACTTTGGCTTTCGGCGGTGTTGACCTGATCGTAAATAACGCCGGCTTGTCTATCTCAAAAACCATTGGCGACCATACCGAAAAGGATTGGGACCTGTTGTATGATGTGTTAGTGAAAGGCCAGTTCCTGGTAACACAGGCGGCTTCTAATGTGATGAAGAAACAGGATATCGGTGGCGATATCATTAACATAGTAAGTAAAAACGCGCTGGTAAGCGGTCCGAACAATGCTGGTTACGGCAGCGCCAAAGCCGCGCAGTTACACCTAAGCAGGTTAAACGCTGCAGAGTTAGGTGCCGATAAGATCCGTGTAAACGTGGTTAACCCTGACGCCGTTATTAGCGACAGTAACATTTGGGCGGGTGGCTGGGCCGAGGGTCGCGCCAAGGCTTACGGTATAACCGTTGCCGAACTGCCAGCCTATTATGCCAAGCGCACCTTATTAAATGAAGTTATTTTGCCGGTTGATATCGCTAACGCCTGCTTCGCTTTCGCGGGTGGCTTGTTAAGTAAATCGACAGGAAATGTTTTAAACGTTGACGGTGGTGTTGCTGCCGGATTTGTAAGATAATATACTATGGAACAACATAAAATTGATGAATTTAATCATCAGCATATAAAAGATCACCAGCGCAAGTTTAATTTTGTTGCCGAGGATGTAGCTAAACTGGATGACGTGCTGCAGAAACTGCAGGCATTTAATATTGCGATACCAAGCTGGGCCTTAGGTACTGGTGGTACACGTTTTGGTCGTTTCTCTGGCGGTGGCGAGCCGCGTAATTTAGAAGAGAAGATCAGCGATGTGGGTATGATCCACGCGTTGAACCGTTCGAGCAATTCCATATCCCTGCACATCCCATGGGATATCCCTGAAAATGCAACAGCTATCAAAGAACATGCTGCACAATACGGTTTGCACTTTGATGCCGTAAACTCTAATACCTTCCAGGATCAAAAAGATGCCAAGCTGAGCTATAAATTTGGCTCATTACACCATACAGATAAAGCGGTGCGCGACCAGGCTATCGCTCACAACATCGAAGTAATAAAATATGGCGTTGAGTTAGGGTCTAAAGCATTATCAGTTTGGCTGTCTGATGGATCAAACTTCCCCGGACAATTGAATTTCCGTAGGGCATTCCAGAATACATTAGACAGCTTACAGCAGATCTATGCTGCCCTGCCGGATGATTGGAAAGTATGGATAGAATACAAGCCATTCGAGCCAAATTTCTACTCGACCACTATTGGCGATTGGGGACAATCTCACTTGTTAGCTTCTAAGCTTGGTAAAAAAGCTTTGACCTTGGTTGATCTTGGCCATCACTTGCCAAATACTAATATTGAGCAAATTGTTTCTTTATTGCTGATGGAGCAAAAGCTGGCCGGGTTCCATTTTAATGATTCCAAATATGGTGATGACGACCTTACTGTAGGCAGCATTAACCCATACCAATTATTCCTGATATTTAATGAATTGGTTGAAGGCATGGATGCCCGTGGATTGAACCATGCTACCGGCATCGGCTGGATGATAGATGCTTCGCATAATGTTAAGGACCCTATTGAGGATCTGATCCAATCGGTTGAAGCGATAAAGATTGCTTATGCGCAGGCGTTATTGGTTGACACTAAAGCACTGGTTGATGCACAGCAAAATAACGATGTAGCCAAAGCACAGGAGTTACTGCAAACAGCTTACCGTACGGATGTACGCCCGCTGATAGCCGAAGCGCGTTTACGTGCCGGTGGTGCTTTAAACCCTATTGCTTTGTATCGTGAGGGAGGAGTGCGCACTAATTTAATTAAACAACGCGGCGAGAAAACCCAGGCAACCGGCTTATAGCATGAACCCTATACCTGTTATCGCAGTTTTTGATGTGGGCAAAACCAATAAAAAGCTCTTCCTTTTTGACGAGAGCTATAATATTGTTTTTGAACGCTCGGCCAGGTTTAATGAGATTGTGGACGAAGATGGCTTTGCCTGCGAAAATTTAGACGCGTTGAAAAAATCAATTTTTGATTCGCTTAATGAGGTAAAGCGGTTAAAGGAATTTCGCCTTGAAGCGATTAATTTTTCTGCTTACGGCGCCAGCTTTGTTTATTTAGATATACATGGCGAAGCTATTGCGCCGCTGTACAACTATCTTAAACCATACCCTGAAAAGCTTAAAAAGCAGTTTTATGATACCTATGGTGATGAAGCAAAGATCGCTTTTGAAACAGCATCGCCGGTTTTAGAGAGTTTAAATTCAGGTCTGCAACTATATCGCATAAAACATGAGCGGCCTGATTTATTTAAACGGATAAAATATGCCCTGCACCTGCCACAATATTTAAGTTTTTTAATAAGCGGCCGCGCTTTCTCAGATTGCACCAGCATTGGTTGCCATACCGCTCTTTGGGATTTTGAAAAGAACACCTACCATAATTGGGTAATTAACGAGGGCTTAGATAAAATCTTGGCCCCAATAGCACCATCAAACGGGGTAGTTGAACCGGCTGATGAGCACGAACACTACCAGGTAGGCATGGGGCTGCATGATAGCTCGGCAGCATTGATACCTTATTTGGCAAGTTTTAATATGCCGTTTGTTTTATTGTCTACAGGTACGTGGTCTATCAGTTTAAACCCTTTTAACCAATCGCCTTTAACGACTGCGGAATTGGAAAAAGATTGCTTAAACTATATCCAATATAAAGGCAAACCGGTTAAAGCGTCGCGCCTGTTTAGCGGGCATGAGTACGATGTTGGCGTAAAGGCTATTGCCGAAAAATACGGCGAGGACGTAATTAAGTATCGCAATATAACCATCGATACTGAACTTAAAGGCGATGACGTTGCCGCATATTTCGAGCTGATGCACAACCTCGTGACTAAGCAAAAAGAAGCTACAGACCTGGTGCTAAACAACAGCCCGGTTAAACGCATTTTCGTAGATGGCGGCTTTAGCAAGAACGCTGTTTTTATGAATCTGCTTGCACAGGCCTATCCGGATATCGAAGTGTACGCCGCATCTATGGCGCAGGCCACAGCTTTGGGTACGGCTCTTTCCATCCACTATGGCTGGAACACGCGACCGAATATTCCAAGCGACCTGATCAATCTGAAATATTATTCAGGCTCAAACTCGTTCGAGCAATAAGGGATACGTTTTATTGGATTTCCATTGCGGGACGTATAAATTCTCATCGGCATCAACACAAACATCATGAGGGTGGATGAAAGTATCATCCGCTTTTTTTTGTGGCTGTAACAGGCCGTCCACATAAATTGGTTCTGTACCGCCCGGAGTTGAAACAACACGGTCGTTCTCATCGATAATAGTTATGTAACCGGAGCCGTTATTATCGTTCCGCTCCGACCGAAACACCGCACCATATATATTATTGCCGCTAATTACCGGGCGGCAAATAAATGAGCCGGGCAAGTTGATAACGCCCAGGTACTGGCCGTCCATTGTAAACCTTTTTATGGCATTATGATTTCTTGATGTCAGCAGTAAAGTAGGTTTTGCTTTGCGGTAATCAATAGCTACGCCATGTACACAATCAAACTGGTAAGGGCCATCGCCCCTGCCGCCCCAATGGCGGATGTAGTTGCCTTTGCTATCATACTGGATAACAAACTGGTGCCCGTAACCATCGGTTACGTAGATATCGCCGTTTAGTGCAATTGCTGTTTCGGTGGGCAGATATTCATCTGCTGAAGTATATAGCGGGATCTCTTTAGGGAAATCCAACACCATCAATTCTTTGCCCGAAAGTGTTGTTTTAATAACCTGGTGGCGTGTGGTATCTGTGATGTATAAAAACTCCTCGCCGCCTTCGTTACTTAGGGTAAGGCCATGAGCACCGGGGTACATAGTTCCCCAACTGTTAACGACTTTGCCGTCTTTGTTATAAACCAGGATATTGTTTTGCGTTTCGTTGGTAAGCAGGTAAAGCAGGCCGCTTTTGGCCATCACCATTTCATGGCAATCATTAACAGGGTAAGTACCCGGTTGCGGTATTCCCCAATTGGCATTTACCCGGTATTTAAATCCATTATGGCCAATTATACGGCTATTTTCAGGCATATAGTATTATTTTGTCAGTGTGTGTTCTTTTAGCAGGTCAAAAAATCCAACCGATTCCAGATCAGCTTTCAAATCATTATAAGCAGCATCCGATAGCGGTACCAAAGGCAACCTCGGGCTATGCAGATCCGATCCTAACATCTTAACAATAGCACGTTGTGCCGCTATCGAAGGATGTTTAATAATACAGCGGATAAAATCAACTACCCGGCCCTGCAAATCGCGGGCCTCATCCAACTTGCCTGCGCGGAACAGTTCAATAATTTTTAAATAAACCGGCGCGGCAAAAGTATAAGTACTGCCAATAGCCCCCTGTGCGCCTACAGCTAATGCTGGTAACAGCATTTCGTCATAGCCCGACAGTACATCAAACTTACCATTTTTATAGTTTAAACAAGCCTGTAACTCATGTAAAGTTGAAGCGGTATATTTTATCCCCGCGAGGTTAGGGATCTTTTCTTCGCCCAGCTTTAAAAAATCAACCATATCCATACCTACGCCGGTAAGTGCCGGCATATGGTAATAGTAAAATGGCAGGTTTGGCGCACCTGAAGCGATATCGGCCATGCAGTCAACCAGGTTTTGTACGCTTGTTGGTTTAAAATAAAATGCCGCTACTGATGATATGGCATCGGCACCAATTTTGGCAGCATGGGCCGCCAGTTTTTTACTCTCCTGTATAGAAGTATGCCCAACATGCACCAGCACCAAAAAACGTTTAGCTGCTGCTTTTACGTAAGCTTCGGCCACGGCCATGCGCTCATCGATGGTAAGGTTCGGGCCCTCGCCGTTGGTACCGCAAATGTATACGCCGGTAAGCCCGTCGGCTATTAGTTTATCAACCAGCGATGGTATGAGCTCTAAGTTTAATGATCCATCCGGTTTATAAGCCGAAAACGTTGCTGCAACTATTCCTTTTATCTTCATTTTTATTGTATCGTAAATATTATATATCTGCTTCAAAAGCCTTTACTTCTTCAAATTTTGTATCGCCATGTACTAATTTCCCTAAGCGTGGTTTGCGGTTGTTATAAACCTCAACCGCGTCGGCATCCGCGTAACGTAAAAACAGAATGCGCCTGTCTCGGTCGGTAGAGTAATTACCATCCGACTTATGCAGCATCCAGCAATTAAATATCAGTGCGTCACCGGCTTTCATTTCCATGGGTACGGCCAAACTATCGTCAGCCTCTACCACAATTTCTGATTGCGTTTTTTTCTGCTCCTCACTCTGCTGTACCCTTATCTGTCCCTGTTTGTGGCTGCCCGGGATGAGCCATAAGCAGCCATTTCCGCGGTCGGTATCATCAAGTGCCGTCAGGGTTGTTAGTGCATTGTAGGGCTCCAATTCGCCGTAGCCGTTATCCTGGTGCCAGCCAAAAGGCTTGGTATTGCCTTTCATTTTAAACGTAAGCTGCGACGTAGCTCCTTTTACATTCGGGCCTATCAGTTGTGTAGCCACATCAACCAGCGGGCCGTCAAAATAATAATCTCTAACCGTTGGTGCCTGGTGATGAATGTTTACCAGCAACGAGTTTTGCAGCCAGCTTTTGTTAGGGTCAAATCCTTCTTTCTCTTTATCCCATGCTGCCATGCATTCGCGCTGCATTTGGGCAACACCTTCGGGTTTTAAAATCCCCTTAATAACCAGGAAGCCTTGTTCTTTAAAAGATGCTAATTCTTCATCTGTCAGCTTCCGGTAGTTAAATAACCCTTCCTGTTTCATTTGCTTATTTTATTGTTTGGTCAATTCCTTTAAACTGATGGTTTTAAAGGCGATGCCTTCATATGGCTTGGTAATGCCGGCCTCATAAAGACAAGCCACCTCTTTGTTGTTATAAACCGCTATATCACTATATGCCGATGGGCCGGGGAAAACCACCTGGCTGTTTGGCCACGTCTTTCCCTGGTCGAAACTCACGCGGATAGTTACATTAGCGCGGGTTAGCTTGTTGGCTGGGTTGATAAAAAACAACACCGGTTTGTTTTTTGATAGCTGATAACTCAATAAGCTACCCTGGCATACCGGTTCAATTAACGTTGTATCGGTTGTAACGTCCGCCCAGGTTTGACCGCCGTTGGTGCTGGTGGTTACCAGGCGGGTTTTAAGTGCCCGATCTGAATTACGGATATTCATCATCAGGTTTCCGTTTGCTATCTCGGCCATGGTAACTTCGTTAGTCCCGGCCTGCGGTGTGTTATCGCCAAGCTTCCATGTCTTACCATGATCGTCAGAATAAATGGTATGCACAAAGTTCTTACCCGTAGCAAACTCAATATGGTTTACCGGTACGGCTAAGCGCCCCTTATATTTTCCTGTTGAGATCTGTACGCCGTGACATGGGCCGGTAGCATACCAGGTCCAGCCCGGTAATTTTACATCATTGGTGATCTCCCTTGCGGTCGACCATGTTTTACCGTCGTTGTCAGACGAAAGCACGTAAACATTGCGGCCGTATTTGCTGGTTTGCGCTTTGATATCTTTTTCATGATCAGTGCCAAAATTCCAGGTGCTTATCAACCAGATTTTACCGGTTACAACGTCCTGGATAGGCACTGGGTTTCCGCAGGTATTTGTCGAATCGTCCCAAACCACCTGTAATGGTCCCCAGGTTTTACCGCCATCTGTAGAGCGGCGCAATACCAGGTCTATATCGCCGGCATCGCTGCAATCTTTTTTGCGCCCTTCGGCAAAAGCCAGCAGCATCCCGGTTTTAGTAGTGATCATTGACGGGATGCGGAAACACATATAACCATTGTCGCCGGGTTTGTAAATGTAGTTTAAGGCTTCGGCGGTTGTTGCTGTAACGAGGGGCGGTGGTAAAACAGCGGCGGTATTTTTAGCAATCGTGGTAGGATTCTCGGCAATTCCATTCAATATCCACGGCAAATTAAATTTACTGAATACGATAGAGCGTTGGCTGGTAGCATTATTTTTAACATCTTCATTATATTCTATCAAAGCGCCTACGTGCCTGTCGGCGGTTTTGGTAAGGCTTGAATAGCCGCCCAGTTTACCCGGCTCCGAGCCAAAAACAGGTATATCACGCCCCACCGGGTAGCTATTTCCCTCATCATAACTGATCCGGATCATCATGGCGGTCCTTGTTTTTTGGCTGGCCGAGTTCAAAAATAATATCCTGTTAGGTTCCGGGTCATTATAACGCCATACCGAACCTTGGCTTGCAGGATCGGGCAGATTTGTGTCCGATGCCCAGTAATTAAAACCACCTTCTAACGTTCCGGTAGCCACTTGGCGGTAACGCGGCAAAGTTGTTACAGGGCGATCATTCCTTATTAGATCGCCGTTTAACTTTTCTATGATAGTAGCCTCTGTTGATTTTTTCGTTCCCTGATCATAAACAGCATCTTTCCAGGTAACGCCATGATCTGCACTATAAATATTGCGACCGTAAGCCGGGACAATTAAATAACCCGCATCTGCTCCATGAATTTTCTGGATACCAACACCCGGGCCTATCCAATCTTTTGTCCGTTCTGTGGGCTGGGTAGTAGCGGTAACATTTACCGGTGCCGACCAACTCGCGCCTTCGTCGGTACTTGAACAGTAATATATTGTACGTTCGCCTACGGCGAAATCTTTAAATGTATTATCAGGCTGATTATAGTGGGTTGAATCATTCTTCACCATAAACACGAAGATCTTGCCGTTTTGCTGGTCGACAACTGTAGTAGGATTGCCCATTGTATAATTACCCGGGTCGGCAATTACCTGTAGCTTGCCCCAGGTGACGCCATTGTCTAATGAGCGTTTACATACAATATCTATATTGGTGTAATCTTTATTACTGTTTTTGCGGCCCTCGCAAATAGCCAGTAAATATCCATGTCCTGCAGATCTTACTAATGATGGGATCCTATAAGAATGATACCCATCCTCGCCGCCGGTAAATATTTTTTGGACCGAATATTCGGGCGCTGCGGCTTTTGCTTTCTGCGCTTTTGCATAAGTGGATGCAGTTAATGTAAAGGCGGTTGTAAAAAACAAGCCCACAACAAAACGCACCGGGTTGGCTAAACGTATTTTCATTTTTCTGTATAATCCAGGTTATGAAGAAATTTCAGTTCAAATATATCATTATGTTCTACATAATAACGAATTTATTTTTATATTTGATCTACCAATTAGTTCCTGTTATGAAAAAAATATCTTTAGCTGCGCTGATCATCTTATCAGCATCCTTATTAAAAGCACAAACAGTTATCCATTTATATAAAACTGTGCCCAACTCTAAAAAAAGCGATGTAGTGGAGGTGAACGACACCACATCAAAAAGAGGAAAGGTTAGTAAGGTGGTAGACCCAACGCTTACCGCGTTTTTACCTGAGCCGGCAAAAGCAAACGGTACAGCGGTCATAATTTGCCCCGGCGGCGGCTACTCCTATTTAGTGGTGAACGATGAGGGCGCACACGTGGCCCGCGATTTCGCCGCACATGGTATTGCTGCCTTTGTTTTAAAATACAGGTTGCCAAGCGATGTAATAATGGTTAACCGCGAGATTGGCCCATTGCAGGATGCACAACGTGCTATCCAAATTGTACGCGAGCGTGCGGCCGAGTGGCATATTGATGCAACTAAAGTAGGTATTATGGGATTTTCGGCAGGGGGACATTTGGCATCGACGTTATCAACACATTACCAGAAAGCGGTTATTGATAACCCAAAGAACACCAGTCTGCGGCCCGATTTTTCCTTATTAATATACCCGGTAATTACTTTCCAGGATAGCATATTGCATAAAGGATCTAAAAAAGCGCTGATAGGCGAAAATGCCACTCCTGAAAAAACACGAGAATACTCTAACGAGCTGCAGGTAACTACCGACACCCCGCCGGCATTTTTAGTGCAGGCAGCAAATGATAAAGTTGTGCCTGTAGCCAATAGCATTAACTACTTTATGGCATTGCAAAAGCATGGCGTTAAAGCCGAGATCCACGTTTACCAGGAGGGCGGCCACGGCTTTGGTATGAACAACGCTACAACGCAGGATAAATGGATGGATCGCTGCTATAACTGGTTATTGCAAAACCACCTTTATCAATAAATTTAAGTTTTACTGATCTTAACTCTCAATAACGACCACGCTGCTATCACCATAAATACAGCTGATACCTGGTAAATTATGGCGAGGCTGATATGCGCGTCCATCATGCGGCCACCTACATAAACCATTATGCCGCCGATGATGGTGCTCAGGAAGTTTAAGAAACCATATCCGGTAGCAATATATTTGCCATCGATCACCTGGCAAAGGATAGGCATAAGGTTGCTGTCGTTAATACCCCGTGCCAGGCCATAAACTATCATGGCTCCAATCGCGATAGCAAAAACCTGGGTTGACGCCATCAGGAACAGGAACGGCCCGCCAAGAGTAAAGCCAATGACTATCATATATAACCTGCTTCGTTTGTTTGTTCGGTACCATCTATCGGCAATTAAGCCGCCCAAAACTACGCCGGCGAACGAGCCTATTTGCACATAACCGGTGGCAGATAATCCGGCTTTGCCTAAACCTAAGGTAAAATGCTCTTTTAAAAAGGTAGGCAGCCAGCCATAGATCATCCAATTAACTATACCAAGCATACAGAAATAACATAGTAGTACCAGGAACGATTTTTCGGATAACAGCATTTTAATAGTTGGTAACAGGCCCAGCCTTTTTTCTGCTACTACTTCGGTGTTGGTTGATACCGTTTCATCGCCACGCTTGGTTTTATTATCACGTAAAAAATAGATCAATATGATACCATATACCACGCCAATTACGCCTATCATTTGGAAACCATAGCGCCAGCCCCATACCTCGGACATATAACCGCCTATACCGCCCAAAGCCTGCCCGGCATAAAGCCCGCTCATGTGCAGGCCTGTCGCTAACGATCGTGTTTTACCTTTATGATAATCGGCTATCATCGCTAACCCTGCGGGGATATAACAAGCTTCGCTAATACCCATAACCACCCTTGCCACCAGCATTTCTGGAAAAGAGGTTACAAATCCGGTCCATAACGTTACCGCCGACCAAACACAAACGCTGAATATAATGATCCGTTTACGGCCATACTTATCTGCCAGGTAACCACCCAACGGACTTAGTATACCATAGGATAATAAAAACACTGTAGTTAGCAAACCAAACTGCGCATCGGTCAGCTTAAACTCGGCGGCAATTGGGTCGCGCATGGACGCGATCAGGTTGCGGTCGAAATAATTTAAGAATGCCACCAACCATAATATCCCTACTATCACCCACGGGTAAAACCAACCGGCCGGTTTTTTATTTGCTGTCTCCATTTATTTTAATGCTGATGGTATTTGTACTGTTAACACGCGTGATGTACGCATGGCTGGCCTTACCTCGCCACCCGGGATTACTAATGCACCCTGCCAAAATACCGAAGTAGTGGTTACCGGTGCCCAAAGGCTTTTGTTCGGCTTTTCGGCCGCATCACTTAATTTATTGGTTTTGATCTTGCCTGCGCTTGTCCATTTATTGGTTGTTGTGTTATAGCTTAAAATATCATCCGAAAAACCGGGATGCTTTTCTCTAAGCGTCGCGGCATCATCCGCCAGTTTGCCGTCATCGCCACCAAATATTAATAATTGATTTTTGCGATAAGCCACCGCCGGGCCTGCTGCTGCAACTACAGCGCGTGGTAAATCTGCCAGTTTTTTCCAGCCCTTGCCCGGTGTATAGGCATAAGCGTCGGTTAGATATTTACGATGGGCGACTTCTGCTTTATCTTCGAGGTCAGTACCACTAAACAAATAGAATTTTCCATTGAGTGAACCTGCTACACTTAGCATTCGTGGCGGGCCGGGCCATGTTTGTAATTTTTTCCAGTACGGGTTGTCGCTATCCAGGTCCATCGACCAAAAAACGGATGCTGTACTTTTAGCATCAGGAGTTAATAAACCGCCTGCTATATAAAGTGTGTGGCCCACAACCGCGCCGCAGGCATTTGCCAGAGGTTGGGGAAGATCATGGTAAGTTTCAAATTCAAATTTTCCGTTGGGATAGTAATCTACACCATATACGGTAGCTAAATGACCGTTTGCGTTACTGCCGCCAATGCAGATCAATTGTTTTTTATAGGTTACTGATACGCCATAACCCAGAGGCTCCTCAAATTTCCACGCTTCTTTCCATTTACCAGTAGGTTTATCCAACACAAATATTTTATCTGTCCAGGTTTTTTTAGAGCCTGTCCACGGCGCGCCACCGTCGGGGAAGTTTGCACCACCTGCCACTATTAATGCTCCGTTTGATATACCGGCAAATGAGCCCGCAAAACCATGCTCGTCGGGAATCGGCGCTAATTGTCCCCATTTAAAACCCGGCCTTTGTGCCGATGCTGTTGTCGCCATAAATAATAATGCGGTTAATATTATGCCTACCCTCATTTTGTCTCGTCAAAGAAGTAAGGCATCATTTGCTTTGCCTGCTGGCGTGCGGCAGATACCTGGTCTTCTGGGATTCCTTTATAAGGCCATCTTAGACGGGTGCCAACGTTATAATGGCCGCCCACTGCCGCCAAAAATTTATCTAATGCAGGATTGCTATAGCCCTGTTGTGCTAAAGGCACCACGCATTGCTTAAAAAAAACTGCGATATCGTCCTGTATCTTTAAAGCCTGATCGATATCCGTTTGCATCATATTCCACCAGCTTTGCGCTGCTTTTGGATTGATGCAGGCCACGTTTGAATACGCGCCAGCCCCTACACCTCTTTTAAAGCCGGTAGCTAAAAAATGACCAGGTACAAAAACAGATAAGTGCGCGGCATGCTGTTTCATAGCAAGGGCCCATTCGTCATCGCGGCTTAATAATTTAACGCCTATTAGTTGGGGAATGTCTTTGAGCAATTCATAGTCTGCGGGCTGTAATACATACTTGGCATGTGGCGGATTGTAAAGTACTAAAGGAATGTCGCCTGCCACCTCAGCCACTTTTTTAAGATAATCCACCATTTCGGATGTCGTTACTGGCACCCAATCTGGCAGGATAACCTGTATGGCATCAGGCTTAAGCGCTACTGCTTTTTTAAGCCGGGCGATAGTCATTATTGGCAATGGGTGACTGGCTCCAATCTGGAAATGCATTTCAGCCGCTTTGCATTTATCAGCCAATATTTGGTTTACGATCTCGAACTCTTCTTCTGTTTGATTGTAAAACTCGCCGGCTGTACCGTTTGAATAGATGCCATCTACACCGGCGGCTACCAGCATATCTATTTCAGCAGCTAACAGTTCATAATTAAATGTATCGTCAGTATTTACCGGCAGCAGCAATGTTGCCCAGTTACCTTTTAAATTGGCGGCGGTTAGTTTATCTCTCATAAGTTTAAGCCATTGATGAGCTTATCGGTTATCACAAATATAAAGATTAAATTATTATGTACTACATAATAATTTTAGAATCCTGATACTATTTTGCGAAACCCTACACTTATGAAAACAATTGGATTGCTATTTCTTTTTAGGCAGACTATCAAAATGCGGCTTAAGGTGCTCGTACATGCCAGTCTTAAAATCTTCTTTGGTGCCGTTTTTAAGAATGTTTACCAGATCAAGGTGGGTTACTTTGCCTGAGCGATAGCTTCTGTCTTTTTCAAGCGTGGTAACGTAGCCAAACACCGGCATCAACATCACCTGGAAACGTTTTAGGGTGTTATTACCTGTTATTTCATATAGCTTGCCATGGAAGGCTATTTCGCTTTTTACTCTAAAGCGTTGCTCGCCATCGTGCTTTTCATCAAGAGCGATCTTTTCAAGTTCGGCAATATCTTTATCGGTTTTACGGAGGAAGAGCAGGTCGGCCAGACCCATTTCTAATGCCAGACGCAGTTCAAAAAGGTCCTGTAATATATGGTCATCAATAATCAGCGGGTCAAGTACACGTTCAAATGTCCCCAATACATCAGGGCGGGCCAGTATCATTCCGCGTTTTTTGCGGGTTTCTATCATACCCAGCATGCGTAAGCGGCTCAGGGCCTCGCGCACAACATTGCGGCTAACACCAAGGGCGGCTACCAGTTCCATTTCCTTAGGCAGGGCGTCGCCCGGTTTAAAAGATTTCTTTTTAAAAAACTCCCTTAAACGCAGCTCCACAATGTCGGCCATTGTTTCGGTAGATACGCGCTCCAGGTCCTTACTTAAATTTTCTACGTCCATATTAACAGCTACTCACAATAATACATAATAATTATGTAGAACAAAAGGAACAATTAAGCTTAAGCTATTTTCTCCAGGCAGCTTGCTCTTCGGGAGTTAAAAATGTCCAGGCTACGAAACGGCTTGTTTTTTGGCCATGTGCCATGGTGATCGTTTTGATATCAACAGCTTTAACAAACTTTAGCGTGCTGTAAACAGTCGGCAATGTTTCTTTTTTTGATACAAGGGTGGTAAACCAAAGCGTTTGTTTGCCGTACTTCACACTTTCCTCAATCATCTTACGGATAAAACCGGCCTCGCCGCCTTTGGTCCAAAGCTCATTTTTTTGGCCGCCGAAGTTTAAAAAGGTAGGTTTTTTCATCACACCCAACTTTTTCCATTTGGTGGCCGTGGCATCTGCCGCTTCCCTAAATGACGCGTGGAACGGCGGATTGCAAATAGTCAGATCAAAACGCTCATCAGGTTTAATAACATTCGCAAATATGTCATAGCCGGGTTGTAAACGGAGCTCGATCTTTTGTTCCAGGCCTTTGTTTAATCCTATAATATTACCTGCCGAGCGGATAGCTGTTGGGTCAATATCAGTGCCTACAAACTGCCAGCCGTAAAAACTCGAACCAATTAGCGGGTAAACCAGGTTTGCGCCTGTGCCAATGTCCAGCACGCGCACTTTATTTCCTTTCGGGATAGCGTTATTGTTAGTCTCTGCCAACAGATCAGCTACGTAATGGATATAATCTGCACGGCCGGGGATAGGCGGACAAAGGTATCCTTCGGGGATATCCCAGCCATCAACACCATAAAATTGCTTAAGCAAGGCCTTATTTAATGCTTTGATAGCATCAGCATCAGTGAAGTCAACCGACTCAATCTCGAACTTATTTAAACCCACAAATTTCTTTAAAGCGGGATTTGCTTTAATAAGCTGTTTAAAATCATACCCCGTCCGGTGTACATTCCGGGGGTGCATGTTTTCTTTTTCGGGAGTTGTTTTTGGCAGATCGTTGCTCATTATATCTTATAACTAATCTGCCAAAGGTAATCAGGAATATCTGATAAAGACGATTGCCATTATCTTATACCACAAATAGTGTAAATATTTATATGTGCCGGGACGGATAAATTCGCCTATATTAGTTCAAGCCAATTATAAATTTATGAAGACAAACCTGAAGTACTTTTTAATGGGTGTGCTAACAGCGGGTACACTTGTAACTAAAGCCCAGCAATTACCTATAAACCCGGGGCCGTTCAAACCCACTGATGAAGCGTTAAAAGAATACAAATATCCCGAATGGTTCAGGGATGCAAAATTTGGCATCTGGGCGCACTGGGGGCCGCAGGCAGTGCCACGCCAGGGCGACTGGTATGCACGAGGTATGTATGAGCAAGGTAGCCGTCAAAATAAATACCACGTGGCAAATTACGGCCCGCCATCAAAATTTGGTTATAAAGATATTATCGCTTTATGGAAAGCCGAGAAATGGGACCCTGAAAAGCTAATGGCGCTATACAAAAGGGCCGGTGCTAAGTATTTTGTAAGCATGGGCAGCCATCATGATAATTTCTTCCTGTGGAAATCACAGCTTCATAAATGGAACGCCTTTAATATGGGGCCGCATAAAGATGTGGTAGGCACATGGCAAAAAGCGGCGCAGAAAGAAGGACTTAAGTTTGGCGTATCAGAGCATCTGGGTGCCAGTTACACGTGGTTCCAGGCCTCGCACAGAGCAGACAAAACAGGCGAGCTTAAAGATGTACCCTATGATGGTGCCGACCCGCAATATGCCGATCTATACCATACCAAAGCCGCTCCCGACGATAAAGCCTGGCTTACTACCAATCCGGATTATATGAAAGAGTGGTATGCTAACATAAAAGAACTGGTAGATACTTATCATCCCGATTTGCTTTATTCGGACAGCGGATTGCCTTTCGGCGATGTGGGCCGCAGTATGCTGGCTAATTTCTATAACGGTAACTATGCTTTCCACAATGGCAGTCCTACTGCTATTTATAATTGTAAACAAGCCTCAGATGGTAAATGGGTACAGGATCTGGAGCGTGGTGTACAAGGCGATATTAATCCCTACCCGTGGCAAACAGACACCTCTATAGGCGATTGGTATTACCAAACCGGCCAGAAATACAAAACAGGCAAAGAGGTTATACAGATGCTGGTTGATATCGTAAGTAAAAACGGTAACCTTCTTATAAATGTAGTCCAAACTCCCGAAGGCGACCTGGAGCCGGATGTATTAAAAATTGTAGAAGACATCGCCGCCTGGATGCCATCAAACGGCAAAGGTATTTATGGTACACGCCCGTGGAAAATTTATGGCGAGGGCCCGTCGACCATTAAAGAAAACCAAAAGAAGGGGCAGTTTTCGGGCCTTGCAGATACCCGTTCTTATCAACCCACCGATATTCGTTTTACCACTAAAGGCAATAACCTGTATGCTTTTTGCATGGAAATGCCCGAAGGCGATATACAGATCAAATCCTTAGGAAAAACTTCGACAGTTAATGACAAAAAAATAGTGAGCGTATCGCTTTTAGGTAGTAAGCAAAAACTGAAATGGAAACAGGAAGACGACGCGCTTGTAATTGCTAAGCCGGCAAACCTGCCTGATTGGGCAGTGATGGGGCTACAGATGGAATTAAAATAACGTACAGTATTTTATATCAGGCAGTTAGGTGGACGGGCGAGATCGCTCTTCCACTTTTTTATTGCATTTTTAAAAAAAATTGCGCCTCTCGAAATATATAAGTTATAAAGACTAACCTTTACACTAAGGTTAATCGGACTTGCTCGCTAAAGCATTTCATTAACCGCACATTAACTGATCACTTAAATTTATTCTATGAAGAAAGTTCTCCTTTTACTTCTTCTGGTAGCTATTTGCGGCTCTGTACAAGTTATGGCGCAGTCGTTAACTATATGATACCTAACGGTGCCGCTGTTGATATGTCGGCGACAACCACATTAGCCGGCGCAACGGCTGCTACAACAACTACCGCTGTTGCAAATATTGCCTACAGCAATGCAAGTGATTTTGTTGCCTTGCCATTAAACCCTACAGGTTTAACCAACTATACTTTCCAGCTGTATTTAGCCGGTACAACTACCAAATTAGGCGCGGTATCTGCAGCAATTGCATTGGCACCGGGCAGGTATTACACCATTATAGGCAGGGGCCTTGCGGCAGACTACGCCGTGCCGGGCACAAGCATTACACTTAAGGCAAGTGTCCGGCCAACCTCGGCAGCAGATCCGGCGATCAAACTTCCGGAGATTTATTTCGCACCCCCACAATTAGTATTTTACACCAACAAGTAAACAACACTTGTAAACAAAAAGAGCCCCGGATATCCGGGGCTCTTTTTGTTTGGGGGTAATTGATGTTACGGCAGTTAGCTTTTAATTATCTTTTTGATCGGCAAATTCTTTATTAGGACAAGTAGATTTTCTGCTGATGTTTTTGCAGGTTCCCGCTTTTTTAAGCGGCGCGTCTGGCATTTCATTGTATACATACGATGCGCCGGCGATAATAATTATTAAAGTTAAAATTTTCATAGTTTTTCGGTTTAAGAATATAAGATGCTTTTTAATTTTAAATGTTACCAATTGTTTTTCGATTGGTGATTTTCGCACATTTTTAGTTTTTATTATGTGCCTATATTTAGGTGGGATTTACACATTTGCTTTATCGCCCTGCATTGATATTTGATTAAAAAAAACCAATGCTATGAAAAGTAAATTATTAGTGATATGTATAATCGTTGCATTAGCAATCACAACAAACAGCAGTTATGCTAAAGTTCCACCGGTAGTATCAAACTACGAGGCCGTTATTGGTGATTACATTACCAGTTACATGAATTCGGACTCGAAGAAGTTGAAGAAAATATTAAGCGATGATGCTTGTGTAAAAATTCCAAGAGCCGAGGCTGTAATTGTGCAGCACAAAACAAACCTGGTTGAGCAAATGAGAATTGATGCGGTTAAACAAAACTGCACCAGCAAATATGAAATTATTGTAAAAAGTGACGCTTTGGTTATTGCACGTGTAGATTTTGAATACGCAAGCTTTAAGCAACAAAATTACATAACACTGGAAAAGAACGAGGACAAGGAGTGGAAGATCACCCAGATCTGTAAGTTCTTCCCTGCTAATGATAAAAGCCAGGTTCCGGGTACTACAGATGCTACCGCCAGTGTTAAATAAGGTTGCCGTGTTTATTTAATTAAACACGTAACAATATTTTTTAAGAGGCATCTTATAGTTAAGAAACTAAAAAATACCATCTCTATTTTGGGGTGGTATTTTACTATAAAACAGGTTTTAGTTTTCGGTAGCTTTACCGGAGGCTAAAATTTGTTGTTTAAATATGTTTGTGTTAAAAAGAAATACCCTAACTGCGTTTGATGCCTTAAGACTGTTATTTATAACGGTTTGTGTCGTTAGTTGCTTTACCTTTAAAGCACAGGCGCAGAAATATAGCTTCACACATTATGATATTGAACATGGCCTCGTGCAATCGCAGGTTAATGGTTTAAGCCAGGATAAATCGCACAGGTTATGGATAGGCACCCTTGGCGGCGCATGCTTGTTTGATGGGAAGGATTTTATCCCCTTCACCCGGGAAAATGGACTGTCAAACAACTTGATATACGCCCTCTTATCCGATCAAAAAAACCGGGTGTGGTTTGGCACTAATCAGGGCCTGTCGTGCCTTGATGGCAAAAGAGTAACTAACTTCAAAGTTCCGGCAAATGTTAAGCGGCCATTTATAACCAATATTGTAGAGGATAAAGCAGGAACAATATGGTTTACCATGCAAAGCAGGCTTTACAAGGTAAAGGGTAATGCAATAGAGCAAGTGTCAGTAACCAATTACGACGAGTATTCGGTAACCGGTGTTGCAATTAATCGGTTGGGAAATATTTGTGTGAGTGTTTACCAGGCCGGCATTTTTTCTTTGATGGCAAGCAGTTGGGTAAATCTCATACCAATACCGGCCGAACATAAAAATATAGTTATCCGGCGAATGCTGTTTGACAGGCTTGATCCTGCTAAAGTATACCTGATTGCCGACAACCAGCTATTTGTAAGCATCAATAAAACAATAACCCTTTACCCAGACAAGGAGTTGCGCACAGCTAAGGTTGCCATGCTGGCTGTAGAGCAGGATAAAAATGGAGATATTTGGGTTGGTACTACAAATGGAGCTTTTTATATAAAAAACAATCGTTTGATCCATTTTGATGCGCGGAATGGTTTTACAGACATCACTATATCAAATATTTATTGCGACCATGATGGCAATTTATGGCTATCAACCTGGGGAGGCGGTATTTATAAATATGAGGGCGATTCGTTCGTAGTGTTTGATCAGTCGTACGGGATAACCAGTTTTCAGACCATTATGAGCATAACCAGTGATAAGGATAAAAATATCTGGCTTGCTACCGATGGAAGTGGAGCGCTTAAATATAATGGCAAAGAGTTTAAATCTGTGCCATTACCAGCAACCGGAGGATACGTCAAGAAAGCGCAATGCATTTATACCGATAAGGACAATAATATCTGGATCGGCACATCCTTAGGTGGAGTTTGGAAGTTTGACGGTAATAAATATATTATGATACCCCGGTCGAACATGCGAATAGCTAATGCAATAAGCCAGGACGGCAACGGAACGATATGGATGGCCGCGCCAACAGGTTGCTTTTATCTGGGGCACGATACCTTAGTACATATTAATGAGTTAAATGGATTCGCCACATCTTTACTTCCAATGGGTAAAGATTCTATGCTGGTAGGCACCCAGGCCGGTGTTAGGTTATTGGTAAATAAAAAACTTGTGCCGGGCTTCAACATCAAAGCGTTAGCATCATCAAATATTTTTTGCATGATCACTTATCGCAATAAAATAGTATTTGGCACCGCCGACTGGGGGCTGTTTATTTGGGATAAAACAACCGGCAGCATCAAAAATTACGATGTGAAAAAGGGACTTAACTCTAACAGCATATACAGTTTAATAGCCGATAAACATGGTGTAATATGGGCAGGAACCGGGCGTGGGGCCAATCGCATTGTGCCTGCTGCAAACGGCACCGATTTTACAGTTGTTGGTTATGATAGCTCAAAAGGTATTATTGCAGAGGCAAATCAAAACGCAGCAATTTTTTTAGATAATAAAATATGGATGGGCACCACCAAAGGCCTTATTGTATATAATACAGCTAAAACCATAAATGCACCCTCAACCCCGCATGTAATTATTCAATCGGTAAAACTTTTTACAAAACAAGCCACCAGGCTCATAACAGATGCTATAGATCCCCAGATCCCGTATAATCAAAACCACCTGGCGATCTCGTTTTTAGGTGTGTATCTAAAAAATCCGGGAGATGTATTATACCAGTATAGGCTGTACGGATATGATGACAGGTTTAGCGCGCTGGTGAAGAATAACATGGTTGATTATCCTTCTTTACCACCGGGTAAATATACATTCCAGGTTAAGGCAGTTACGTCGGCAGGGCTTTTATCAAAAAACGTAGCATTATATACTTTCGAAATAGCCGCTCCTTTTTATCAAACCTGGGTTTTCAGGTCATTGTTACTGCTGTCATTTGTACTATTAGGATTTGGTATTCAAACCTACATGCATAAGCGTAAATTACACTCACAGCAGCTAATTGAACAGATGAAGCGGGAGGAAAAGCAGAAAATAAGGCAACAAACAGCCGAAGATTTCCATGACGACCTGGGTAACAAATTAACACGCATAACCGTACTATCAGACATATTGACGGCCAAACTGGGTGAAGAGAAAACTGAACAGAAAAATCTGATAGGGCAAATAAAACAGAATGCTGAAGAACTATATAATGGCACAAAAGATATTTTATGGGCCTTAGATCCTAAGAGCGATAATTTATACGAGATTCTAACCCACATAAGGCTTTTTGGCTCAGAGTTTTTTCATGATACATCTGTAAAGTTTAATATGGATGAAATAAACCCTGACCTTAATCGTATTAAACTGCCTATGGCCTATTGCCGTAATATAACAATGATATACAAAGAGCTTTTAAATAATACACTAAAGCATTCAGGCGCAAGCCGGGTAAACCTAAGCTGGAATTTTATAAGCGCTACCGAAATGAAGATCACACTTGCCGATAATGGTAAGGGCTTTAATATAAATAATGATACCACCGGTCACGGTATAAATAATATCAGGAACAGGGCCGCACGTCTTGGCGGCACCGTTGAAGTAAAATCAAACAGCAGCCATGGTACTCAGGTAATTTTAAAACTAAAATTGAAAAAAGATTGATAAACAAAAGGTATGTATAACAGCGATAATATCAGGATTGTAATTATTGAGGATGATAAAACCATTCGCGAGGGCTATGCATTTTTAATTGGCCAAACCGAAGGTTATAGCGTGGTAAGTTCCTATGCCTCATTTGAGGATGCGGCAAAGAAAATTGCGTTAGATGCGCCTGATGTTATCCTGCTTGATATTGAATTACCCGGTACAAACGGCGTAGAGGCCATACCCAAACTTAAAAAGTTAGTACCGCAAGCTAATATCCTTATCCTGACGGTTTATGAGTCGGAAAAATTAATATTTGATGCCCTGTCTAACGGAGCGTCGGGGTATTTAACCAAAAATACGCCCGCTGCCAAAATTATTGATTCTATAAAAGAGGTACAACAAGGTGGTGGCCCCATGAGTGTAAGTATTGCTAAAGTGGTAATTAACTCATTCCGCAGAAACCAGGACTCACCCCTTTCAAAACGCGAAACGCAGATATTAGAACTAATATATAACGGCAAAAGCCGTACCCAAATAGCTTCCGAATTATTTATCGACCTTGAAACAGTAAGAAGCCACATCAAAAACATTTATACTAAACTTGATGTAAACTCGCGTGCTGATGCTATTAAAATAGCCCGGGATAATAAGCTGATATAAGCTGCCACTACACCGACTACTTACCTGGTTAAGTCGGATCCCATTGCCATTATTTCATCGACTCTTAACAATAAGTGATAATCCCTTATCATTTATAACTACTATTTAAAAATATGCAAAATCCCCCTATTTGGGTGATAAAATCTACTAAGTTTATAGGTTAACTTTGGATATGCAAGCAACCCAAGGTTAATTGTATTACAACTTTATCCATTTATTGGACATAACTGATCACTTAGGCTTTGTTAATTAATTAATTGCTAATGATTATGTGGTACAGTTATGAAAATAAAATACACTCAAATTTTTGTGAAGGATATGGAAGAGGCAATAAGCTTCTTCACTAAAAAGCTTGGATTTTGCGCGTCGGATAAAATTGCATTTGATAAGGAGAACGACCAAATACCTATGCGCATAAATAATGCCGACCAATATGTAAACCTGGTGGAAGACAAGGGAGAATCGGGCTTCAAATCGCGCATTATTTTAAGTACAGATGATTGCCTTAAAGATTACCATAATTTAAAAACTATGGGAGTTGATTTTAAAGGGCAGCCGCAATACCTGGCTGTTGGCCTGTGTGCCGAGTTTAATGACAACTACGGCAACGCATATGTTTTATTAGAAGAAAGAAATTATAACGAATTATAAACTATACCGCCATGGATTATAGCAAGACGTTAAGAAACAACAATAAAATATTCAGCGAAACAAGGGCACATCGTTATCAAACCCAATGTACCGCCGATTTGAGTTTTAGGTTCGCCCTTACCGGTAACGAACAATTCCAGATGGGCAGGCGCGAGCTTTCAATATACCCGGATTCGTTTTTATTATTAAATAAGGGTACGCAATACACCAGTAAAATAGATTCTGACACCCCGGTGGAATCATTTTCAATAGCTTTTGATCAGGCTTTTTTACAGGATTTTAATCAGGCCTATTCCTTACCGGCAAGTAAGTTATTGGACAATGCCGGCAAAACCACATCGGATGTGCTTGATTTTAATGAAACCATATACCCCTTAAGTGCTGATATGCGCTTAAACATCAGGCACTTAAAGCAGCATTTGGATGATGGGGTACAGGATGAGTTGTTAATAAACGAATACCTGCATCACAGCCTCATTAATTATTATAGGATCTATACTAATGAGATCGCTGATAAGGCAGAAAAATTAAACTTTACCAACCAAACCACCCGCATAGAGATCTTGAAAAGATTAAACCTTGCGAAAGATTACATGTACACCAATTATAATAAAAACATATCGTTAGAGGAATTGGCAAAGCACGCCTACTTATCCGTTAACCACCTGTTGCGTACGTTTAAACAAGCCTTTAATTTATCGCCGCACCAGTTTTTAATACAGTTACGTTTACAACGCTCGCGCATACTGTTAAAAACAACCAGGTATCCTATTAACGAAATTGTATGCCTGGTTGGGTTTGAATGCCCGAGCTCATTTATAAGGCTTTTTAAAAACAGGTACAGTATTACCCCACAAAAATACCGACAGTCATTATCCAAATAATGCTACGGCAGAGCCGGTTGATTATTGATAATTAGCCGGCTTTTTTGTTTAGTGTCCAACCCCAATATATTTAAATACATAAGCCTAAATCACCAAACGGGTGATTCTCGCATATCCGCCGGGATCGTGTTTTCATAATATTACAATTTGGTAATAATAACATAAAACTGATCTCGCTAATGGACTATACGCTACTCATTAAATCCCCAACATGATGGGCTTTGTAATCTATTGATTTATACAAAGCACTACGCTCTCAGGCAGGGCCAATTTTCATTAATTCTTAATTAACATTAATATGAAACAAAGTTTACTCATAATATTCTTGCTGTTTGCATTAGGCACAATCAATGCATCGGCACAAAGCAAAACCGTTAAAGGCACGGTAATAGGTGCCGATGACGGGCAATCAATCCCGGGTGTTTCTGTGACAATCCAGGGTACAGGCGTCGGCACACAAACAGATGTGCAGGGCAACTATTCTATTAGCTTACCCGCAGGCGCGCAGGCATTAACATTTAGTTATGTAGGCTACGCCAGCCAGGTAGTTCAGGTTGGTTCACAATCTGTAATCAATGTAAAATTGGTATTGGATAGCAAAGCTTTAAGCGAGGTGGTAGTAACAGCCCTTGGTATTGAAAGAGATAAACGCTCACTGAACTACTCTGTTCAGGAAATTAAAGGCAGTCAGCTTTCAAACCGTGGCGAGCCTAACCTTTTAAACTTGTTGCAAGGCAAAGTTGCCGGTGTGCAAATTACCGGTGCCAGTGGCAGCGCGGGCGCATCAACCAATATTAATATACGTGGTATACACTCGTTTACAGGTGGTAACCAGCCTTTGTTTATTGTTGATGGTGTACCAATAAGCAATGATGTCGATCGTACCAACGGCGGGTCATTAGGTACCAATGGTGATAACCAGCCATCAAACAGGGCGTTGGATATTAACCCCGATAACATCGAATCTGTAAACGTACTAAAAGGCGCTGCAGCGGCGGCTCTTTATGGTTCAAGAGCATCAAACGGTGTTATTGTGGTAACCACCAAAAAAGGAGGTAACGCCAATAAAAAGGCAGAGGTAACTTTTTCATCGACTTACGAAACACAAAAAGTTTACGGATTGCCGGAGTTGCAAACAGACTATGGCCAGGGTACTTTAGGTGCTTACGTATCAACTTCGGCCAACTCATGGGGGCCTAAATTTGGTTCAACACCTTCGGTTTTAAATGGCTTAGTTACCGCAGCTGGTGCAACTGTACCTTACCAGCTTTATGCTGATAATATTAAAAACTTTTTTAAAACAGGGAGCCTTTTAGCTAATACCGTTAATATTTCTAACGGCGATAAGGATAAAAACTTCTCTATTTCGATAGCAAACACACGGCAAACCGGTATTTTACCTAATACCGATCTTAACCGTACCAACGCGCAGTTTAACATGAATACGGTTTTGGCCAATAAGCTTAGAGCCGGCGCATCCATTGCTTACAGTAATACCGCTAACAAAGGCGTTTTAGGAGGTAATGGAAGCAGTACAATAGGTTCATTATTTGTACCGCGAAGCTATGACCTGCAGGGCCTGCCTTATAAAGATGCCAATGGCCGAAACGTGTTTTATGCCCCGGGAGTAGATAACCCGTACTTTGATGCTTACGAAAACCCATTAACCAGTAACGTTGACCGTTTAATAGGTAATATCAATGTAAACTATGATGTTTTACCATGGTTAAATATTAGCTACCGTATAGGTACAGATACATATTTCGATCGCAGGAAGCAAATATTTGCTATTTCATCAGCACGTGTACCTGCCGGACAGGTTTTACAGGATAACTTTTATAGAAGTGAGATAAACAGCGACCTGATTGTTAGAGCAAGCAAGAAAAATTTATTCCTGGATAATTTGAACGCTTCGGTGTTGGTAGGACAAAACATCAACCAACGTAAATTCCAAAATACAACCCTACAAGGTGATAACCTGACTATACCAGGGTTTTATAACGAAAGTAACGCAACTGTGTTCACGGTAGGGTCAGGCGAAACCAGTAACGTACGCCGTTTATTAGGTGTCTATGGGCAGCTATCGCTTGATTATAGTAGTTATTTATTTTTAGAGCTAACGGGCCGCCAGGATCAATCATCAACACTGCCGGTTGGCAAGAACACGTATTTTTATCCTGCAGCCAGTTTAGGCTTTGTATTTACCGACGCGTTTAAAATTAACTCGCCTATTTTATCTTATGGAAAGTTAAGGGCCAGTATAGCTAAAGTAGGTAAAGATGCCGATCCGTATTTATTAAATTCAGTATACGTCACTGCCGGTTACGGTAATAACGTGGCATTGTTTAGCTTCCCTTCAAACGGTGTGTCAGGCTTTACAACCAGCTCGCGTATTGGTAGTAACACGCTTACGCCGGAGTTTACAACATCGTACGAGTTTGGTACCAATTTGGGTCTTTTCCACAATGCGTTAACGATAGACTTCACCTATTTTCACTCAGTAAGTAAAAACCAGATCATTGATGTCGCTATACCAACGTCAACCGGTTACAACACGTTCACAACTAATGTTGGCCAGTTAAACAATAGCGGTTTTGAAGCGTTGATCTCTGCAACACCGGTTCAAACCCGCGACTTTAAATGGGACGTCAGCTTAAACTATACCCGTACCCGCAATAAGGTTATTTCTATTGCCCCTGGTATAACCAGCTTCCCTATTCCGGGCAGCAAGTTTACCGGCACCATACCATCAATTAACGTTAACGAACCCTACGGTATAATATTGGGTAATAAAAATCCAACCAGCCCTGACGGACAGTTTATAATTAACCCTGCTACAGGTACGTTTGCGCCTGCATTAGCCGGACAAAAAATTGCCAATCCAAATCCTGATTTCTTAGCAGGTATCACCAACACGTTTAATTACAAAGGACTTGTTTTATCATTCTTGTTTGATACACAGCAAGGTGGCGATGTCGTATCGTTCTCGGCAGCAACCTATCGTGGCCGTGGTTTGCTAAAGCAACAAGCTATTGATCGCGAGCAACCACGTATTTTACCGGGTGTGATACAACAAGCTAACGGAACTTTTACTCCAAACAACATCCAGATCGCAGCACAAACCTATTGGCAATCTTTTGGTACCCAAACAGATGTTAGTGTGTTTGATGCCACAACTTACCGCTTAAGAGAGCTTTCTTTAGGCTATACCGTCCCTAAAAGTATGTTAGGCAGGTTGCCTTTCGGTAACATCACCTTCTCGCTTATTGGGCGTAATTTGTTCTACAAGGCACCTAACAGCCCTATTGATCCGGAAGTTAATACAGCAGGAGCGAGCAACATCAGGGGATTGGAGTTGCAAAGCGCTCCAAACAGCAGGAGCTATGGGTTTAATTTGAGGTTTACGCTTTAAAAAATTAAGGATTTAAGATTATGAAAAATAAGATAATAACAATAAGTATGATGGCGGCAATTGTTTTGATAGCTCCCTCATGCAAGAAATATTTAGATGTTAACAATACACCTAACAATCCGTTAGTGGTCCCGCCTGCAACGCAATTACCTAATACAGAAGTTGCATTAGCATGGACAAACTCTAACGAATTAGACAGGGCGGCCGATGTTTTAGTGCAACACAATGCAGGTTTAGGCAATAACCCCGCCGCCTATGACATATATAACGTACGTGGCACAATGGATAATGATTGGGATTTTGAGGTTTACAACGGCGCTGTTAGTGCATGTGTTAACCTTATTAAACAAACCCAGGAAACCAGCCCCGCTTATGCCGGGATAGCTAAAATTGAATTGGCTTACGCTATATCAGTAGCTACTGATCTTTGGGGTGATGTGCCTTACTCGCAAGCCGGCCAGGGCCTTACTTTTGCGCAGCCACGGTTTGATAAACAGGAAGACATATACCAGGGAAACGCCGCATTAGGCATAACCAGTTTGTTTGACCTTGTAAAAAGCGGTATAGCTGACCTTGCAAAAACCAGCGCTTTAGTACCGGGGACCGATGATCTGGTTTATAAAGGTGATCTGGCTAAGTGGGCACGTGCAGGTAATACCTTGCTGTTAAAATTTGCTATGCAAATATCAAATGCAAACCCAACGCTTAGCAAGCAAATTATAAACGATGTTATTACCGGCAACAATTATATCAATAGCACCGCACAGGATTTTGAAGTTCCGTTTGGTACAGCCGTTGGTAACCAGAACGCTTTGTATGCTTATAATAATGTAAACAGGCCTAATGACCAGATGTTGAGCACCCGTTTTTTAACGATGATGAATAATCTGAACGACCCGCGTTTAGGTAAATTTTATACCAGCCCTACCGGTGTATTTACTTCGTATGATAACGGTGCTACTATTACCGCCCCCGCCGCAGCTTCACGCTCAAAATATAATACCTATATAACCGGCGCCACAGGCGAAGCTCCTATAAGATTGGTAACAAACTATCAGCGTGCGTTTATACTTGCCGAAGCAGCCCTGGTATTAGGTACCCCGGGCGATGCGCAGGCATTATATAAAGAAGGCATCACTCAATCAATGTTAAAAACAGGCATCACACAGGCAGCTGTTGACGCTTATTTATTAGCAAACCCAACTGTAGCCATATTAACAGGGTCAACAGAAGCCAAGCGTCAGCAAATCATCACCCAAAAATATATATCATTTGTGGGTAATGGTATCGAAGCATATAATGATTACCGCAGAACCGGCTACCCGGTCCTGGCATTAGCGCAAAACGCGCAAGGCGACGATCCAAATACTATACCTAAAAGATTTGCTTACACAAATAATGAAATACAAAGGAATCCAAATGTACCAACACCACAGCCTTTAACCAATGTTAAGGTTTGGTGGGGTAAATAATCAGGTTAATTTATTTAGAAAAGGAAAACATGAAGAATAACATAAAATATCTATTGATGGGCATAGTTGCGATAGCGCTAATGCAATCATGCAAAAAATCCGGCTTTAATGGGTTAACCGATAACAGGCCGGCGGTACCTGTAACGGTAGCCAACGCGCAGGATTATCGCCCCGACCCAACCGTGTTCGCGTCAAGAGCTACAGGTACAATTACTATTACATTGTCTATCCCGGCAAGTACCGGGCGTACCATTAAGGAGATAACCCGTGTGTCTGCCAATACAACACAAACACAGGTACAAGGTACAACAGGTCTTTATAATGGTACCCCTCCGGTGCCAATAGCCGGCACAGGTACAACGGTTACGTTTAACACTACGTTTGCAGACTATATTGCTAAAGCTGCGGGTGTTATACCTGCCGCTAACAGTACTGAACTGGCTAAGCGTTTTTACTTTTTAATTACGTTGGACAATGGTGATACCATTATCCCCGAGCCGGTAAGAGTTGTGGTAGTTCCATAATTAATACCATATAAACTTGAAATGAAAGCCCGTCCCGACAACTGTTGGGATGGGCTTCATTGTTTTATATAATTAAAGCATGTTATGGTGATATCGACACATTTTGCCGGATGCGCGCGCCTTACTTTTGCAATACCAATTTGTTAATAATTGGAAAGTTAAAGTTAATTAAATAAAAGTCAGTCACGCGAGGTGGTTGACTTTTTCCTTTTTTAGGCCCATCGGTATATACTTCATGAATATATCCATCATTGATTGGGTAAAATTCCAAAAAAACTCTGTTGTATAAAAAGTAATTTTATCGTCAATAATATTTTACTTAACGGAATGAAAGTACTTGTTTGCACCGAGCCGGGTAAGCTATCCTATACAACCAAAGAAATACCCCAATTGCAGCCGGGCCATACCCTGCTTAAAATTAAGCGTATAGGCATCTGCGGGACAGACCTGCACGCTTTTGATGGCACACAGCCATATTTTACCTATCCGCGGGTTTTAGGGCATGAATTAGCTGCGGAAGTGGTGAGTGGTAATAATGACTTTAAGACCGGGGAACTTGTAACAGTTATTCCTTATATAAATTGTGGTGAATGTTTGGCTTGCCGGTCCGGCAAAACAAATTGTTGCAGCAGTATACAGGTATTAGGTGTACATACTGATGGTGGCATGGCTGAGTATATACAGGTACCTACACGCCTGCTGCTGCATTCGCAAGGGTTAAGTTTAGACGAGTTAGCACTGGTTGAGCCGCTGGCTATTGGCGCGCACGGAGTACGCCGTGCTGATGTTAAAAAAGACGAATATGTTTTGGTTATTGGAGCCGGGCCTATAGGGCTTGGCGCCATGGAGTTTGCCCGCATATCAGGCGGAAGAGTTGTCGCTTTAGATATAAACGAGCAACGTTTAACTTTCTGTAAAGACAAATTAAAAGTTGATCATATCATTAATCCTTTAACTGATAATGTTATGGAGCGTCTGCAGGAAATTACAGGTGGCGATATGCCGACGGTTGTTATTGACGCAACCGGCAATCAAAAGGCTATAAACAACGCGTTTCAATACATGGCACATGGTGCATGTTTTGTTTTAATTGGCTTACAAAAAGGCGAGATCAGTTTTAGCCACCCCGAGTTTCATAAACGCGAGGCGACCCTAATGAGCAGCCGTAACGCAACGCGTGAAGATTTTGACATGGTTATATCATCCATGAGAAATAAGCTGGTAGACCCCGCCAATTACATTACTCACCGTGTAAGTTTTGATGACGTTGCAACCGAGTTTAAAAGCTGGCTTGACCCGGCTAATGGTGTTATTAAATGCATGGTAAGTATTAGCTAAGTAATTTCTGAAGAGGATTTTACTTTTTCTGAACTGTAAACCTTTTCCTTCAACAGCGCTATATCCTGCGCCATTTGTTTGTTCTGCTTATGCAGTTTCGAAGCTACCACACTTAGGTGCAATAGATAAATAAGGATTGCAAAAATGCAAGCCGTAAATACAAGGTTGGGCGCCTCGTATACGCCAAATAGCTTCGACATAACTTCGAGCCCGCTTCGCCAAAACGAGAATGCAACCAGTATTACTGTACAAACACACCAAACAATGGCGTATTCTTCGCGCAGCTTGCCTTTTACTATCAGCCTTGAAATATAAAGCAAGAATAACAAACTGGTTATTATAGTGATGATCTGGATGCGGGCCATAGTTAGTAGTTTTTACGAATTGCAGAAAAAAACATAGCAAGGGTAACTTTTATACAATAATACAAAGAAGAAAAATTTCTGATGGATGATTGCCCGCCAATGCGGCTTGCCATTATTACCGGGGTTTCTTTTATACTTAGCCCGGCTTTGGCGAAATATACTAATGATTCAGGTTCGGGGTATTCGTCAGGGTAATAAACGGATGCCAGCTCGATAGCCTTCCTGTCAAACAAGCGAAAACCTGATGTACTATCATAAATATTAAATCCGGTAAAAACTCTGTTGAGCCAATGGAAATACCCAATGCCCAGCCTGCGCGTAAATGATGACTGAAATCCTGCCTTTTCAATAAATCTGGAGCCTATAATCAAATTTGTATCAGTGCTCTCATAACAGTTTAACAGCTTAATTAATTCTTTGGGCGGATGCTGGCCGTCGCCATCCATTTGCACAGCGAGGTCAAAGTTATATAGCGACGCATATAATAACCCGCTTTGCACCGCGCCACCTATGCCCAGGTTAACAGGCAGGTCTAAAATTTTTATATGATGATGCCGGGCAACTGCGTAAGTATTATCTGTAGAACAATCATTAATAACTAAAGGGATGAGTTCATACCCCGGGATTTTAAGATCAGCTAATTCTGACAACAGTGCCGGTAACGATGCCTGTTCATTATAACACGGAATGATGATGAGTAATTTTTTAGGCATTAAATTTCGCTATATGCGGGAATAAAATTAGTAAATTATAGTAAACCCTGGCTACAATATTGGCCGAGGCTACGCCTCTGTTGCGTAACCCTAATTAGAAACTCAAACTAAAATGGAAAGGCCCGCAAGATATTGCAGGCCTTTTCTATTAATGTGTATATCGTCTCAAAAGCGTTACCTCCGCTTCCCATTCATTTCAACTTCCCTGGTCATTTCCAGTATATCTACCGGTTGCGAGTAATCGCCTAACAGGTGCTGTACAAAGTAATCGGCTTTGCGCCAGAAGAAGTATTCGCTCATGTCGCCGTAGGCGTGGCGTTGGCCGGGTAGTACCACATATTCAAACCTTTTATTGGCTTTTATTAACGCGTTTACTACACGGATGCTATTGGCCGGGTTTACGTTGTTATCAATATCACCGGTTGACAGCATCAAATTGCCTTTCAGATTTTTGGCGATATCGGGATTTTTATCAATAGTGTACTGGAATGTGGTATCGCCTTTGGCGGTAATTATCTCTTTAATACCATTGTGCTTCTCGCTCCACCAGCTGTTATACACAGCGTTATCATGGTTACCCGACTCGGATACCGCAACCTTATAAAAATCAGGATATACAAACATCGCGGCGGCGCTCATAAAACCACCACCCGAGTGGCCGGTAATGCCCACTTTGGTAATATCTATAAAGCTAAACCTGTCTGCCAGTTGCTCAACTGCCGATTTCTTATCAGCCAGTCCATAATCCCTTAGGTTGCCGTAGCCGTAGTTATGGTACCATTTAGACCGCTCCGGGCTGCCACCACGGTTACCTACGCTCACTACAATAAAGCCTAATTGTGCCAGCCTGTCAACATAGTTCATGCTGCCTGCGCTAACGCTAAAGCCGCTGTTTACAGCCTCTGTTTGCGGGCCGGGGTAAACGTATTCTATGATAGGGTATTTCCTTGTCGCGTCAAAATCATAAGGCTTGTACATTACGCCGTACAGGTCGGTAATGCCATCATCAGCTTTAATTTTAAATGGCTCGGGGAACTTGTAGCCTGTCGCCATTAACCTTGACAGATCGGCGGTTTCAAGGTCCATTATTTTTGCGCCCATGCTGTCATATAGCGTCGATTTTGGCCCAGCGTTAACTCTCGAATAGTTATCTACAAAGTAGCTTGGCCCGTCGTTAATATTGCTACCGTGGTTAAAGTTGCCCGGGTTTAGCAGCTTAAGGCCGCTGCCATCAAGGTTAACCCGGTAAAGGTGTACATAGTAAGGGCTTTCGCCAGCTTCGCGGCCCGATGCGGTGAAGTACAGCACACGATTCTTCTCGTCAATCCGTACAATATCATCGCAATGGAAAGAACCTGATGTAATGCGGTTCTTCATCTTACCGGCATCGTCATACAAATAAAAATGGGCCCAGCCGTCGCGCTCGCTCCATTCAATTAACTCCTTGCCGCCGTTTATAAGGCCGGGGGTCGAGATCTCTACATAAGTGTTCATCCGCTCGTCTGCTTGTACATTTATTTTGCCGGTGTGGATATCGACGTTACAGATGTCTAACCGCTTTAAATCGCGGCCCATACGGTAGAAATAGAATTTATCCGCAGTGCCCAGCCATACGCTCGGCTTAAACTCGTCGTCGCGGTTTTTGGCTACAGGCGGGGCCTGCCATGCACCTATCGACTGGTCCTTAAACAACGAGATATTCAGTTTCTTAAATGTTTTGGCGCCGAAATCAAACAGCAGCATTTCGCTGGTTGGGGTTTCTTTCTCGCCCGGCATTTGGTATTTATAAGTTTGCAGGGTTGGGCGCGGTTCGGCAATGCTGTTTATCACCCAAAGGCTTTTTACCTTGCGCTCGTCGGTGCGCTCCATCACGAAGTACTTCGAGTCGGGCGACCATAGTACGCCTGCCGGCCTGCGTTTCTTGTTGGCTTTTTTATCGGTTACGCTTTCATCATCGCCACGGCCGCTGCCATAGGCATAAAACTCAATACCGTCTTTAGTTAACTGGTGATCTACAACGGTACTGTCGTCCTCGTTCTTAACCGCTTTTTTGTAGTTCTCTTTATCCATCCAGTACAGGTTAAAGTTTTTAGAGAACACAATTGCCGAACTATCCGGCGCTATCGACGCCCATATTGGTTTTGGCTTAACCTTGTTAAAGTCTTTCAACTCGGCCAGTTTGTTGGTTGCCAGGTCGTAAGTAAAGTAAAAGGTTTTCTTCTCCAGCGAGTCGGCCGCCTTTTTATCCTTGCGTTCTTTCTTTACAACGTCGATGGTGCTTTTCAGCTCAAACTGTATTGATTTTTCGTTATTGGTGAACTTAAGGTTCTCTATCGGCAGGTGTTGCGCGTCAAACGGGTCCTTAACAATCAGGGTTATTTCGGCAGCCAGCTTGTCGTTATCAAACATGCGTGTTTTTTTCCGCGTTGCGGGATCGACAATGTACCAGCTCTTTATCTCGCTGGTTTCAAACACATACCAAAAGCGGTTGCTAAGTTTCAGCCAATGCGGATCAACCGATTGCGAGAAAACCATTTTGCGCAGTTTATCGGCATTAAATTTTGATGCCAGCTGGTAATTGCCTTTTGGCGGGGCGGGGGCAGCAACAGGGGCCTGCGCCTTAACTTGTATCAGCCCTAAAGCAAACAGAACAGATAAGTAAAATTTCTTCATAAAAATTGGATAAGCGTTTCCTTGAGATCAGTAGTAAAATTATTTCACTCCCTAAAAATAGAAAAAAGAAGGGGTAAACAAAAAGCCACGGGGTTAAGGTGGCTTTGGCATATGGAAGATAGCGGATATGTTACAATACAATTAAGCGTACTGACAAAACAGTGTCACCATTTACCTCAAATAAGCTACTTAACTTTGGTATGTTTTGTAGCCGATAGTTCTTGTCGGCTACTCCAATCATTATTTCTTGTACCGGTTTGTACCGGCTGTACCGTTTCTCGTGGACCGGTACAAGCGGTACAAACCGGTACAGCAATCCCATCCGCTTATTCATTTATTAAAAACCAGAAATATGTTAAATCAAACAAACAACAACGCGCGGCCTACTCAGGGCCTTACCAAAGCGCAACTTTTTGCTCACGCCCGTGAGAAAGCTGAACTGATGATGGCCGGGTTCGAATTTGAACCCCAATCCGAAGAAAAGGGTATGTTTTTACTACGCACCGCTTCCCGCTGGATGGAAGAGGCCAGTAACGAACCGGAGGCCCAAATGCTTTTTGGCGAGTTTTGGCATGAGGGCGAATTATGTATCCTTTTTGCTGATACTAACTTAGGTAAATCTATCCTCGCGGTACAAATTGGCGACAGTATTAGCCGTGGCGAAGCTATCCATCCGTTAAGGTTACAGGCTGATGCACAGCAGGTAGTTTATTTAGATTTTGAGCTGACTAAGAAGCAGTTTCAAAACAGGTATCAGAATGTGGTATTTGAACCTTATGAGTGGTCGCCTTTATTTTTGCGTGCCGAAATAGACCCGGAGAATATCGAGACTGACGGTTTGACGTTTGAAGAGTTTCTTAATTACTCGTTGGAGAAAGCTGTTGCCGAAAGCCAAACCAAAGTATTAATTATTGATAACCTTACCTACTTACGTAACGAGACCGAGAAAGCTAAAGATGCCTTACCATTGATGAAGCATTTAAAGCAGATGAAGAACAAGTATAACCTAAGTATACTTGCCCTGGCACATACCCCCAAGCGAGATCCGTCCCGCCCAATTAACCGTAACGATTTGCAAGGCAGTAAAATGCTGATGAATTTTTGCGACAGCGCCTTTAGCATCGGCGAAAGCCAAATTGATAATAACCTACGCTACCTTAAACAAATTAAACAACGCAATACTGAAGAGATTTATGGCGATGATAATGTTTGCCTGTTCCAGATTACCAAGCCCGGTAAGTTTTTAAAGTTTGATTTTATTGATTACAGCCGCGAGTGGGAACACCTGCGCGAATCTACCATTCAAGATAGAGACCTATTGAAAGCGCAGGTTGCCGATTTAAGAACAGAGGGTAAAACCGTACGCGAGGTTGCCGAATTGCTTGGCATATCTAAAGCCAAAGTACAACGACTGTTAGAGGCTATCAAGTAATTGTACCGGTTTGTACCGCTTGTACCGCTCCACCAGAAGCGGTACAGGCGGTACAAGAAAGAAAATCTATTTAAAAAAAACAAAATGCAATATTGTTGCATTTAATAAAAATATGATTATCTTTATCTTATAAATCAACCTGAATTATTAACCGCCTTTTGGCATAAAACCTAAAGTTATGGCAGAGTTAGAAAACAAACCGGCAGTTAACGGAAACAGCGGCCGCGTTAGAAGCACCAAAAAAGCAATACGGGTAGACCTTACGGCAATGGTCGACCTGGCTTTCCTGCTGATTACCTTTTTTATATTAACTACCACGCTGCAAAAGCCCAACGTTATGGCACTAACGATGCCCGAGGATGGGCCTAATATGCCTGTGCCCGAGTCGCGCACCATGACGGTGTTATTAGGCGCTAACGATAAGTTGGAATGGTACATCGGCATCCCCGGTAAATCATTAACCGCGCCTGCTGTGGATGGGTTCGGTAAAAACGGCATCCGCAAAGCGCTGCTTGAACAAAGCGCCCGCATAAAACGCGAACAGGGAAAAGATATGGTAGTACTGATTAAACCCAGCGACAGATCAAACTACGCCAACATGGTTAACCTTATGGACGAGCTAAACATCACCAATAACGAGCGTCGCGCCATTGTTGACATTACCCCCGCCGAGGTTAACCTGTTAAAGCGAGACAATATTTATAATTAAACCCTACCTAAACCTTTGAAAACTAAGCCATCCCAAAAGGGTGGCTTTTTTGTTTTAGAGCATTGTCATTCTGAGCGATAGTGAAGAATCTTATACGTCGAGTATAACGCCAACCTGTCTTGCTTACAAGATCCTTCGCTATCGCTCAGGATGACAAGTAAGTTTTTTAATTGGATAACCAAACGCCCGGCCCCGGCTGCATTTTAAGTGCTTTAACCTGGTCTTTAAGAGAATCTATCCTGTCCTTTCGCTTTAGTTGCTGGTAATAATTTATAAGCCGCGCGTAAGCCTTAAAGTGGTACGGGTTATATTTTAGCGCCGTTGCATAATGTACCATTGCTGCCGGTTGGTTTGTGGGTTGCAGCAACATACCCTTGGTGTAAGCCAGGTCGGCCACATAGGCGTTGTCGCCGGTTGTTGGTAATACATTAAACCTGTTGTTGGCGGTTTGCACATCGCCTGTGGCATATAGTAAACGGATGTAACGCAACACGTCAGCGCCACGGCCAGCACGGCCCGCTCCTGCTGTTGCCATATATTTAGCTACCGAGTCTTTTTTACCAAGCGCGTTATAAAACTCGGCTATTTGCAGGTCGAAACCCGCGTTGTTATTACCGCCGGCCTTTAAAATGCGCTGTGCCTGCTGTAGTGTTGCTATGGCTTTATCGTATTGTTTATTAGCGGCCAATGCATCGGCATATAAGGTGCGATAATTAAAGTTCTGGGGCTTTTGTTCAACCAGCGTCTTTAACACACCTGATGGCTCTATATAACCCAACTCTAAACTTAACGAAGCCAGGTAAGCCTGCGCATCATCCCGCTGATCGCGCAGGTAGGTTGATACTATTGCACCCTTGTTCACATAGTCGAGCGCGGTGTTTATGGCATCGACAGTTTGCCCGTTGCGGCGGTACATTTCGCGCAGTTGTGTATTAATGGCAGCCAGCTCCTGGTAATCGTCTTCAAGCTTATATGCCTGGTTAAGGTACGCCGCCTGCTGCTCTACAGCCATTTTCTGGCTTACTTCGTTAGCGTCGTAAAGCGCGGCTACCATATCCGCATAGGCCACATATATCGGCGCGTATTTAGGGTTAATGGCCTCGGCTTTATAGAGCCATAGCTTAGCGGCTGTAAAATCTTTTTCGGCCAGCTTTAACCGTGCATAAGCCAGGTAGGTAGGCAGGTATTTGCTATCGTACATTAACGAGGTATCCAAATAGGCGGCTGCTTTTGCATTAGGGCCTCCGCGCCGTCCTCCGCTTAAATTTAAATATACCTGTGCCCAGTTGTCGGCCATGGCGCTTTTATCGCCTGCTAAGTAGGCGCGTTGCTTTTTAACCAGCTTATCAAGAAAGGCATACACGCCGGGGTCCTTTGTTTTAAGGTCGCTGGTGGTATTCATAGATTTAAAATCCAACGGATGCACCTTTACCGGCTCGAAGTAGGCAGGGTAAACCTGGGCAAAGTATTCGTGCTCGTTATTTTGCGAGTAATAGTCGAGGGTACGGTGCTCGGCCATTGCCGTATAGTAATGTTTCCTTATCTGCCTTACCTCATCATCAGTTAAAACAGTTTGGTGGAACAGGTGCGCATACTCATGCAAAACAACGTTACGCTCTTCGTAAGCGCCGCGTTCTACATATTCCATATCGGCACAGCCACTGCCCACACCACGGATGTCCATCCATTGGCGGTTATCAAAAGTGGTGGTGTACCTAAAGCTTGGCGAGTGCATGGTAATAGCCAGATCAATATGCAACGGCGATACCCTGAACGACCGGTTCTGTTTAGACAGGAACGGGAAGTAAACCGTAGCGGCATACATCTGGTTCCAAACCATAGCTTTTGCCAACGTACCGGGATAGTAAGAAACATCCGGGAAAACCTGTTCGAAGTTTTTCATATCGGTGATCTTCACGTTTTGCAATACCCGCGTTACCGAATCATAGGTGGACAGGTACGGAATCCGCTTAGATTTTATTACTGCGGATAAGCCATTATGTGCCGGCCCGTAATGCTTTTTGCGCAGCAGCACCTGTTTAAAGATCTTCTCCGCCGAATCTAACCGCAGCTTCCGGTCCATATCAAACGCGCTATAATAAAGCGATCCGCGGTGCATCAGCGGCAATACCGATGTTGGGTATTGTTGCTGTACGGTGCGGGTATAAGCAATAGCCTCGTCAATTTTATTAGCGCTAAACAGGGCGTCGGCTTTCTCTAAGGCACGGCGTACTTCGTCGTCGTTCTTCTCCGCATAATCAGCATAAGTAAGGTTGGTATGCCCGTTGCCCCAATGCCAGTGCGTAGCAAAATGCAGCGGGTTAATTGCTAACGCGATCTCCCATTGCGCCGCCATAGCGTTTAACTGTGTAGCATCAACCCGGCGCCAAATGGCATAGCCATAACTAAAGCGGGCATCGGCATTATAGGGATCAATCGCCAACGACTTTTTTAAAGGAGCTTCCGCCTGCTCGGGGTGCTGATCCCAGAAATAAACATCGGCCTCAAGCTGGTAAGCGCCGGCATTAACCGCGTTTTTTTTCTCTATTTTTTTGGCGATAGCTAACGCTTCGGGGTACTTCTTTTGCAGCAACAAGGCCCGGCCCATTATCAGTTCCGTAGCCTCGGATGCAGGGTTGGCCTTTAAAATGTTTTTGCAGGTGATGATAGCCTGCGGTAACCGCCAGGCTTGGATCTGTAAAGTAGCTTTTAATTGTAGCGCCTTAACATTATTAGGAGTGGTTTTAAGCACCGTGGTTACTTCCTTTTCGGCAGCCGGGTAATCGTTATGTAATATCAAATAATCAGCCTTTAACAAGCGGATATCAGCTGTAACGGGGCTGGTGTTGATTAATTGCCAGGCCTTATCCCATAGGCCCCAGCGTAGCAATTGCTCTATTTGTTTAACCTTTGCAGCGCCCGTTGCAGGCGAAGCATTTAACAAGCTGGCTTGTTGTTGTTTGAGTTTGGTTAATGCAAATGCGGCGCTATCAGGTTCGATAGTTTGCGCTTCGGCAGTAAGGCATTGTATTAGGGCGATACAAATTAATAAGGCAGGGAATTTTTTCATTGTATTTAAAAGTAGGAAGATATTTTATCTTTTTGGGTACAAGTTCTCATTTCATTTATAATAGAAGAGCCATAGGCTCGGCAAATGTTATAGCAACGGGTTTTAACCCGTTGATCACAAAATAACAGGTGGTTGAGTGCTGTAGGCACGATCCATATAATATGGGCCGAACCTACGGCTCTTTATTCTTTTATCTCGAATGCACAACGGGTTAAAACCCGTTGCTACAATATCGGTCGAGGCTACGCCTCTGTTATTCTCTTTTACTACTTTTGCACTAATTATGACGATGAGTGCGGCAACTCCTTTTAAACTTTTAGACCAGGATCTTTTATTGACACCCCAACGGGCTATTTACTGGCAACAGGAAAAGGCGTTGATTGCTGCCGATGTGCATTTGGGTAAGGTTGGCCATTTCCGTAAAGCGGGCATTGCTGTTCCGCGGGATATGGAGCAGGGTGATCTGGGGGTATTGTCTGACCTGATCCATGAATACCGGCCCGAAAAACTATTGTTCCTGGGCGACCTGTTCCATAGCGATATGAATGCCGATTGGGAATGGTTAAGGCTATGGCGGCAGCAGTTTCCTAAGCTACGCATCATCCTTATCCGCGGTAACCACGATATTGTGCATGACGATCATTACCATCAACTAAACATCGAACTGCACGCATCGCTTTTAATGGGGCCGTTCCTGATGCTGCACCATCCGCAAAGCGAAACAGAATTGAATGAGTTAAACGGCTATGTGCTGTGCGGGCATATTCACCCCGGCGTAAGCCTAAAAGGTAAGGGGCGCCAAAGCCTTACACTGCCTTGTTTCGCGTTTGGGAAAAGGCAGGGCATACTGCCGTCGTTTGGCAAGTTTACAGGCAGGGTAGCTATCCGCAGTTTAGAAACCGACCGGATATTTGCCGTGCTTAAAGATAAAGTAATGCATATTGCTTAATGGCTCTTAAGATATTTATCAACTACGATGCCTATCTCGCTTAGTTGCAGATCGCGTTCTATAATATGGCCTGTACCATCCAATAAACTATAAGAAGGCAAATTTTGGATATCCCAATTGGTAAAATTTGGCGAGTCGGAGCCTTTCAAGTCGGATACCTGGGGCCAGGTTAGCTTGTCATCACGCATAGAGCCTAACCACCAATCGCGCTTTTTATCAAACGATACACTTACAATACCCAGATCATTAATACGCATAAATAATGGCGGCGGGTTCTTAAGCATAGCCTGGTGGTTTAGGCGGCTTTGAAAATTTCCGGCTTTCCAAAACTCAATTAATATTAATTTTTTGTGTAGCGATTTTAAATCGAGCGGTTTACCGTCAGGCTGAGTGCCGGCTATTGTTGGTGCCATTGCACCGGGTTTTAACCTGACAAGCGCTTTTAGTCGTTCACCTATGTCTTTACCTTCATCTGTGTTTTTTTGCGCCGGGCTAAATTTTTGATAAACGGAGTAGTATGCAGCGGGGTTGTTATCCATAGCCATGCTATGCATCATATGGGCTGCGATCTCATTTTGAGGGTGTTTATTCATGTAAGCCAACAATACCCGCCAGCTAACATCCATTAAATCTTTACGTTCAGCTTCTGTACGATTAGATAAGGCAGTGGTGCTGTCACTCCAGCCCGGGGTCGATCTGACCGCCTGTTGGAATTTTTCCTCGAGCGCCTTTACTTTTTGATGGGCGTCCCAACTCATTTTCTCCAATAAAAGCTTGTAGTCTGATAATTGATTTTGGATTGCTGAATTTGATGTCACCAGCGGATAGCTATTTAATTTCGCTTTATCTAATTTAACAGTGTATAATCCGGGTTCAAGATATATCTCAAAGCCCAGGTCATCCTCGCCCGGCCTTGCAAATATCAAGGTGCCATAATCGGGATAATCCAGGTGCGTTTTTGGGATATGAAATGTGCCATCCTTTATATTAACGCCTGATAGCGTTTGGCCGGAGCCGTCTTTAAGAATTATTGTAGCGTCGGATATGCCATCGGCAATGCCGTTTATCTCGATATCGTTACCGGTACAGCCGGCAAATAAAAGGGCAATAAAAAGGAGGGCAAAATATTTCATGGTGACAGGTAAATTGGTATCACCAAGGTAAAATAAAATATCCGAAAACTTAAAATTTAGTAATTAATGTTTTGACAGGTAATCAGAAATAGCCGCACCAATTTCTACAAACTCCGGAACGCGGGTAATTATTTTACCATTTCCATCTAACAGGTAATAGGTAGGGATGCTTTTAATACCCCATGTACTTGCGTTAGGCGAGTCGTCGCCTTTAAGGTCGGAGATCTGTGGCCAGTTCATTCCATCGGATGTAATTGCCTGTTGCCATTTATTCCTGTCGGTATCTAACGAAACACTAACAACACCAAATCCTTTCGGGCTCAGCTCCGGCAACATGGTCCGTATTACCTCCTCGTGGTTATCACGGCTTGATCCGTTGGTCGAGCGCCAGAAATCAAGCAATATAATTTTTTTGTGAAGAGCCTTAATATTGAGCGGTTTACCATCTGGCGTAATGCCTGCAATATCAGGTGCCGGGCTGCCGGGTGCAAGCTTCGCCAGTTCTTTTAGCTTCACTTCCAGGTCCTTGCCGTCGTCGCTGTTTTTGGCCAGCATGCTAAATTTATTGAAGATAGCATAATAAGCAACCGGGTTATCCTGGTAAGGCAACGCTTTCATTAAATGTCCGGCTATAGCATTATCCGGGTATTTGCTCATGAACTCTTTAAAAACCGCCACTTCGTCAATCTGGTTGGCTTGCAGTTGTTTTGCCTGCAGCTCATTAATGCGGCCAATTTGTGTGGTTGATTTTATCTCGGTATCGCTTATCTGCTGCATTTGTTTAGTGATATCAATAGCTTTGTTGTGTGCCTCATGCCTGGCTGTATCCCTTATGGCGTTAAAAGCTGACAGCTGCGTTTGTAAAGGCGATGATGCGGTGATATACGGATAATCGTTTATTTTTTGCTGGTCGATATCAATAGAATAGGTGCCCGGTTCAAGGTAAACCTCAACCTCGCGGGTGCCGCCACGGGTAGCGCTTGATGCGTAGATCATTTTATAATACCCGGCATACTGTAAAATATCTTTTAGATGGAATTTACCGGCAGTTATATCGGCCCTGAAAACGGGCGAATTTGCCTGGTCCCTAATAATAACATTGCCAAAATTTACACCGTCGGCGGTGCCGGTAATTTCAAGTTGGCCACTTTGTGAGTGTTTGCAGGCTGTAAATAACAGAACAAAAATAATAGCACACAGGTACTTCATGGTGATGGGGTATTGGGTTTTTACTAAAGTAATACAATTAGTATTACAGGCAAAAGTACCAGTAAAATTTTACACTAATCATACATCCCTTTAGATTGTTTCTAAATAGCTAATTGGCGGCTATTTAGTTAAAAGCATTTCTATCTTTTGTTATTTAATAAATACTTTTGCCTAAATTTTCATTTACAATAAAATAATGAGCGAAATTAAACAAACCTTTAACTCATCGCTGGGCAAAAAGCTTATAATGGCTTTAACAGGCTTGTTTTTGTGTACATTCATCATTGTACACGTAGGCGGTAACTTGTTCCTGTTTAAGAACGACGACGGTTATGGTTTTAACGTTTATGCCAACTTCCTTACGCATTTCCCGCCGATAGAGGTTATAGCTTACCTGCTGTACTTCTCTATACTGCTGCATGCGTTTTACGGTCTGGTAGTAACCTTAAAAAACCGCAAGGCAAGGCCGGTGGCTTATGCATCGGCACCAAAATCGCCGGCATCATGGTCATCAAAAAACATGGGCCTGCTTGGGGCCATCCTGTTTTTCTTCATCGTGGTACACATGAAAGATTTTTGGTATAACTACAAGTATACCCACAACGTTGGCTATAAAGAGTATCGCACCGATGTATTAAGCAATGTAACCACGGTTACAGATTTTGTACCCATCGATCCAAATTTCGAGCATTCATCAACCACCGAAGGCAATGTAGAAATTGTTAGGGTTAAGGATATCCACGCACTGGTTTCAACCAGTTTCCATAACATCTGGTATTTAATACTGTATGTTATTGCGATGGGCACACTATCGTTCCACCTGCTGCATGGTTTCCAGAGCGCTTTCCAGACATTGGGATGGACGCACCGTAAATACAGCCCCGTGGTTAAGTTTATCGGTACGTGGTTCTTCGCGGTTATTATCCCCGCAGCCTTCGCGCTGATGCCGATAGTGTATTATTTTTTTAAATAAAAGTTAGATTAAGTTGAATAAGTTGATTTAGTTAAGTAGTTAATCCAAAACAACCGCTCACGTAATCAACCCAATCAACCAAAAACATAAAATATGAGTTTAGATGCTAAAATTCCGCAGGGCCCATTAGCCGAAAAATGGAGCAAGCATAAATTTAACTTAAAGCTGGTTAACCCGGCCAACAAGCGTAAATACGACATCATAGTTGTAGGTACGGGTTTGGCAGGTGCGTCGGCTGCTGCGTCGTTAGGCGAGCTGGGTTATAACGTAAAAGCATTTTGTTTCCAGGATAGCCCGCGCCGTGCGCACTCTATTGCTGCACAGGGTGGTATTAACGCTGCTAAAAATTACCAAAACGACGGCGACAGTGTTTACCGCTTGTTTTACGATACCATTAAAGGTGGCGATTACCGCGCCCGCGAAGGCAACGTTTATCGTTTGGCCGAAGTATCAGTTAACATCATAGACCAGTGCGTTGCACAGGGCGTACCATTTGCCCGCGAATACGGCGGCTTGCTGGATAACCGTTCGTTCGGTGGTTCGCAGGTATCGCGTACGTTTTATGCGAGGGGCCAAACGGGACAACAATTATTATTAGGCGCATACTCGGCGTTAAACCGCCAGATCCATAAAGGCAAAGTTAAGATGTACACCCGCAGCGAAATGCTTGACGTGGTTACAGTTGACGGCCAGGCAAAAGGTATCATTACCCGTAACCTGGTAACCGGCGAGATCGATACACATACCGGCCACGCCGTATTGTTATGTACAGGTGGCTATGGTAACGTGTTCTATTTGTCGACCAACGCCATCGGATCTAACGTTACAGCAGCATGGCGCGCGCATAAACGCGGTGCATTTTTTGCTAACCCTTGCTATACTCAAATTCACCCAACCTGTATCCCGGTAAGCGGCGATCACCAGAGTAAGCTAACGCTGATGTCTGAATCGTTACGTAACGACGGACGTGTTTGGGCGCCAAAAACTAAAGAAACTTCTGAGAAATTACGCAGTAAACAGATCACAGCCGCGCAGGTTGCAGAGGATGACCGCGATTATTTCTTAGAGCGTAAATACCCATCATTCGGTAACCTTGTTCCGCGCGACGTGGCATCACGTAACGCTAAGGAGATGGTTGACGATGGCCGTGGTGTAGGTGCGTCTGGCTTTGCCGTGTTCTTGGACTTTGCCGACGCGATAAAACGCCTTGGTCAGCCAGCCGTAGCAGCAAAGTATGGTAACCTGTTTGATATGTACTATCAGATAACAAACGAGGACCCATACACCCAACCAATGCGTATTTACCCTGCCGTGCATTATACCATGGGCGGCCTTTGGGTTGATTATAACTTAAGCACCAACGTGCCGGGCCTTTACGCTTTGGGCGAGTGTAACTTTAGCGACCACGGTGCAAACCGCTTAGGTGCCTCGGCATTAATGCAGGGTTTGGCTGATGGTTATTTTGTTATCCCATATACATTAGGCGATTATTTAGCTACCATCGGCCCAAAACCGGTTGATGCTAACCATCCTGCCTTCGCGCAAACTAAAAAGGATGTTACCGACAGGATAGCGCAGCTATTAGCCCTTAAAGGAACCAAAACGGTAAACGAATACCACCGCGACCTTGGCCACATTATGTGGGAATACTGCGGTATGGCGCGTACTGCCGAAGGTTTGACTAAAGCCAAAGGATTGATACAAGCCCTAAAAGCCGAGTTCTGGAAAAATGCTTTAGTTGTTGGCGCTAATGAAGAAGTAAATGCATCATTAGAAAGAGCCGGCCGCGTGGCTGATTTTATTGAACTGGGCGAGCTAATGGTAGACGACGCATTAATGCGTAACGAATCATGCGGCGGCCACTTCCGTTTAGAATCACAAACCCCGGAAGGTGAAGCATTGCGTAACGATGAGGTATTCTCGTTTGTAGGCGCATGGCAATATAAAGGCGAGAATCAGCCGGAGGAGTTACATAAAGAAGCGCTGAACTTTGAATTTGTTCATCCTTCGCAGCGTAGTTACAAGTAAGATATGAGACGTGAGATTTGAGATATGAGACATGGAAGTCTATGTCAAATCTCACATCTCAATACTCAAATCTAAAAAGAATGCATAATCTAAAGGAGTTAAAAATCTGGAACAAAGCGATAGACCTCTCGGTAGAGGTTTATAAAGCTACTGCCGGTTTTCCTTCTGACGAGCGTTTTGGATTAATTAGTCAATCGAGAAGAGCAGCGGTTTCTGTTCCATCGAATATAGCAGAAGGTGCCGGCAGAAATTCTCCTAAAGAGTTTTCAAACTTTTTAGGAATTGCTAATGGTTCTTCTTATGAGTTGCAAACGCAGTTAATAATATCAAATAAGCTAAGTTTATTAAGCGATGATTTATTGGACAGCTTATTAAAACAAATAGATGAATTGCAGAAAATGAATTATGCATTTCAAAAGACACTTTTAAAATAGATGTGAGACGTGAGATTTGAGACGTGAGATTAACCCCTCTGTCTCAAATCTCAAATCTCATATCTCAAATCTAAGAGACAATGAGTGGAAACATGAATCTTACACTTAAGGTGTGGAGACAAAAAGACGCTAACAGCAGCGGAAAAATGGTGACCTACAAGGCCGAGAACATCTCGCCTGATATGTCATTCCTTGAAATGCTGGATGTGGTAAACGAGAGCCTTACCTTAAAAGGTGATGACCCTATCCATTTCGACCATGATTGCCGCGAAGGTATTTGCGGTATGTGCTCGTTATACATTAACGGCCAGCCACATGGGCCTAAACGCGCCATTACCACCTGCCAGCTGCACATGCGCAGCTTTAAGGATGGCGAAACCATTGTTATAGAGCCTTGGCGCGCGGCAGCGTTCCCGGTTATAAAGGATCTGGCGGTTGACCGTGCTGCGTTCGACAGGATCCAGCAGGCGGGTGGTTACGTATCGGTAAATACCGGTGGTGTGCCCGATGCTAATATCATCCCTATCCCAAAAGTAATTGCCGACGAGGCTTTCAACTCGGCCACCTGTATAGGTTGCGGCGCTTGCGTGGCAGCTTGTAAAAACGCTTCGGCTATGCTGTTTGTATCGGCTAAGGTATCGCAGTTGGGTATGTTGCCGCAGGGCCAGCCCGAGCGTTACAGCCGTGTACAAGCCATGGTAGCCCAAATGGACGAAGAAGGTTTTGGTAACTGCACCAACACCGGCGCCTGCGAAGCCGAATGCCCTAAAGAAATTACGCTGACCAACATATCACGCATGAACAACGATTTCTTCAGCGCCAAACTATTCCGCGAAGCCAGCGTAAATGGCAGCGACGGCGGTGGCGAATAGTATTTAAAACTCACAATGATTGGAAAAGGCTCTTGATATATCGAGGGCCTTTTTTAATATACGTCGTCGTGGGTGCCGATATCTAACAGCAGTATATTTTCTATACTATTATCAACTATGTCTTTCTCGATGATGAAAATTATTCGGCAATCGTACCGCACGAACATGCCAGGTATGCGGCCAGTTTACCGCTTAACTTATGGGTTCGTAATGCAGGATCTAAGCGTCCTGTTGTAACTTAAGTAACGATTTAGCTATCGAACCTTTTAACCCCTGGTTATTACTTGTGAATTTTTTATACGCTTTTTCGAAAGCCTTTGATAAAACCAGTTTCCGTTCTAAAGGCATTGCTAACCTATAGTGAGTTTAACTTTTTAATCACTTCATCGGCGGTTGAGGCTTCTAACTGGCCAGAATGATATTCCTTTAACGTTTGATTAGCTGCTTTAGCCATTTTAGTACGGCGGGTCTCTATCTGTCTTTTCTGAAAGATCTCTAATAGCATTTCCCTCGACTGAAAGTCAAGCTGCATAATACTCTCCAAAGTTGAATCTATAGTTGCCATGTTTTTTACTTGATACACAAAAATACATAATATAATAACAAACTGTATTTACAAGCGCCAAACTATTCCGCGAAGCCAGCGTAAATGGCAGCGACGGCGGTGGCGAATAGTATTTAAAACTCACAATGATTGGAAAAGGCCCGGGAGAATTCTTCGGGCCTTTTGTTTCCCCCATTAACTTTTTATCAGCAAGCGATAACTATTTATCTAATTAAATGTATATTTATTCAACTTTATTTTATAAGATATGAGCCGAAACCCAACTCACGATCCTTTAGAAAAAAACACGTCTGTTAAAAAAAAATGGGCGAAACCTGAAATTTATATTTTAGACACTGTAATAGAAAAAGGCCCACAAGCTACTCATGAAGCGCAATTAATGCCTACACATACAAATGGTGGTGTTCATTATTCTAAATTGGGTAACATCATAAGTACATTAGGGCATTATGTTTCCTGATTTTAAGCAAGCGGGGTTACACAGCCTTGTAGTTTGCAACAAGCATTGTTAAAATCAGTGACCGCCGCTGTCCGAAGTTACAAATTTCGGACAGCGGCCAAAGATAGCGCTCCGGTTTGCTTATCCATGCAAACCAATCTAACCTTTAATATTTTGTTTGCTGTCGCGATCCACCCCTCATTTGTCTCTTTTACACCCTGTAAAACCCTAAAAGACCTTCGATCTTTGTATTGTCAATAAAGTCAAAATAATTTAAATAACGTTTTATGAAAAAAGTATTTAAAGGATCTAATGTCCTAAAATCGGTATTAATAATTGCTATGCTTTTTTTTACAGCAATTCAATCTAACGGGCAAGAGCTTAAACCGGCCGACAGGGGCTATGTGCCGGTTAACGGCATTAAAGTTTATTATGAGGTATATGGTGAGGGGAGGCCACTTGTTTTACTGCACGGCGCTTTTTACACCATTGAGATGAACTGGGCGCAATTAATACCTGAATTGTCAAAAACAAGAAAAGTAATTGCCATTGAATTGCAGGGGCATGGGCGCACGCCGTTTTCGGACAGAAAAATGGATTTTCCTACCCTGGCAAGTGACGTGGAAGGAGTAATGAATCACTTAAAAGTTGACAGTGCGGATGTTGCAGGGTATAGCATGGGTGGCTCTGTGGCTTATGAATTTGCTATACAATTCCCAAAGCGGTTAAGAAAATTAGTGATCATTTCTTCTACTTACAAAAGTGGCGGCTGGATGCCTGAAATAACGAATGCGTTTAAAGCTATGAAGCCTGAATTATTTGCGAACTCGCCTATGAAAACAGCATATGACGCGGTAGCACCCGACAAAACAAAATGGACACAGTTCATAGAACATATGATTGCTTTTGCCGGGCGGCCATTTGATCTGGGCGATGCTAATGTTGCTAAAATCACTTCGCCTGTATTATTGATCTCGGGCGACAATGACGGCCTGGATAAAATTGAGCTGATAAAAACATATAAACTACTGGGAGGTGGTGTAATTGCTGATTTTGCACCAATGCCAAAATCGCAACTGGCCATTGTTCCTTCGCAGAGTCATGTCAGCCTGATGATGCAGACGAAGACAATATTAGGTTATATGGATGGCTTTCTGAAATAACATAATTGCACTGTCCGAGGTTTATAGTCCGCTGTCCGAAGTTACAAACTTCGGACAGCACACAAGAGGGCATTGGGCCTGTTGTCATTGGTTGAATTTTTCCGCAAGGTAATAAAAGTGGCATTGTTGGTTCTGGCCGCAATGCCCGCAAGTTTATTTGGCTTTACGTAAACTTACCATTACTACGCCATGCTGGTTAACATCTGCTTTAAACTCTCCATTAAAAGTACCAAGGTCCTTTTGTCGCCATAAGTCGCGTACGGTGTATTTGCCGGTTAGCTTTAGGTCGGCCCAGTTTAATGTAACCTGTTGTTTTCCGTTATCGCCCAGGTTAAACAATCCGGCAGCTATTGTGCCATCTTCCATAGTTTTGGCCATTATGCCGTTGTCGCCCTGTTTGGATATTACCGTTGCTTGTTTGCCGGTGGCATCCTGGTTAACGGCTAATACTTCGTCGTTAGTTAATAAGCTCAATGTAAAGTCATCCAGTTTGGTCAAATCGCAACCCAACAGTAACGGTACTGACATTAAGCACCAGGCGCTCATGTGGGTGTATTGCTCATCGGGTGTAAGGTTAGTTGAGTGTAGATCTTTGCCCCAGCCTAGGTAGCCTACTATCATCATGTCGGGGTCATTCCAATGGCCTGGCTTTTCATAGGGCGCCCATTTATCCTGGGTGAAGATCCTGCTTTTTAAGCTGGGCCAGCTGTCTCTTATATCGCCGCCTGTACGCCACGCGTTTGATACGGTGGATAAGTCGGCAATAGTAGCAAAAGGCGTAGAGTTTGAAAGACTGTAAATAATATCCCGGCCGCTATTGCGCAAAGCGTCAAACATCTTTTTGGTTTCGGGCATTTCAATGGGGTTCCAGTCGTATTTCAGGTAATCTATGTTCCACGCGGCCCATTGCTTTACATCATTATCAACAAACTGGTAGGTGCCAATGGCATAAGGCATTAGTTTTTTATTACGCGGCACTACTACCGGGGTCTTTTCAAAAGTCCCCTCGGGGTTATTAGCCGAACCGCCAATATGGTGCCCATACGATTCGACCCACGGAGTAGAATAGATCCCAATTTTTAAACCCATGCCATGAATTTCATCGCTTGCCTGCTGCATATCAGGAAAGGTTACCGGGTTGGGTTGTATGGCGTGAAACAGACCGCCGCGTTCGCCCTGCCAAACATCGTCAATGTTCATATAGCTCCACCCATGATCAATTAAACCCGAGCTTATCATGGCTTTCGCGTTGGCCAGCAGCAAGTCCTGGGTTACTTTTGAAGCATAAACATTCCAGCTGTTCCAGCCCATTGGCGGCGTTAACGCAATTTCTTCGCCTGCAACCAATTTGAAATTACGCTTATCACTACCAGCCGAATTTTTAGCGATCAACACCAGGTTATAGGTGCCCGTTTTGTTAACAGAACCGGATAACCTGCCTGTTGCCGCGTCTAATTTAACCCCGGCGGGCAACCCCGTCACCGAAAATTTTATCGGACGGGCACCGGTTACGGGCACGGTAAAAACAATAGGATGCCCCGGCCTTACGCCAAATATTTTAGGGCCGTTAATGTGTGGCGCGGGCCCGGCTTTAGGTGTTAAAATATAAGCTGAGTTATCCGCCGGAGCCGTAACCGTAGTTTGTGCTTTTACTGTCAGCACGCTTAATAATACACCAACGCTTAATTTAAATATCTTGAAGGTCATACCTTAAATTTAATTTTTGCCTGTACTGCCGATACTAATTAGCCACATTGCCTTTTACTTCAATTTTTATAACAGAAGCGATAGCGTCGGGCGCGTTGGCCGGGACATTGATCTCTAATCCGTCATTACCTTGTTGCGATTTTAAAGAGGTGCCATTAGCTAATAGTTTTGCCGATAGCGCCGCGTTCTTTAAACCCGGCACAATCAGTTTACCATTAGTCGGCCAATTAAATACCGACAGGTAAAGGATGGTTTTATCGCCTTCAACCTTTTTAGTACAGCGGCCCCATGGTAATTGAGCTAACGGGCTGGCGGTAGTGGCATAAATAGCTTCGCCGTTTACTTTCATCCAGGTGCCAACTGCCTTCAGGTCATCAATACTTCCCTGTGGGAACTGCCCCAGCGCATCGGGCCCAACATTTAATAAATAATTGCCGCCTTTTGACGCAATATCAATTAGGTTATGGACCAGTGTTTCGGGGGTTTTCCATTTAGTATCGTAACTTTTAAATCCCCAGGTACCATTCATGGTCATACAGGTTTCCCAATCTTTACCATCCAACTCGCTCAGGCTTGGTATTTTTTGCTCCGGTGTTTTGGTATCACCGGGATAGTTGGGCCGTTTTAAACGGTCGTTGGTAATAATATTGGGTTGCAGCGCCAATACAGCGTTTAGTTTTTCTGCATATTCATCGGTCATCCCGGTTGGGGTATCCCACCATAGTACAGCCACATCGCCATAGTTGGTTAATAGTTCTTTAACCTGCGGTACGGCCACACGGTCAATATATTCGCCCATCGTCGCGGTTGTTTGATATGGGTCCCAATGCCCTTTATTGGCTTTGGTATAAGCATCTATTTTTGCCGAATCCGGGTTAGCCCAGCCACCACTCGCTACCTTGCGTGACACCGCGCCGCCCGGGTTGTTCCAATCCTGTGCCTGCGAATAATAGAATCCTAATTTAATGCCATACTTTTTGCAGGCGGCGGCTAATGGCGTTAATACATCTTTGCCGTAAGGGGTGGCATCTGCAATGTTCCATTTGCTGGCGTTTGATTTAAACATGGCAAAGCCATCATGGTGCTTAGCCGTTATAACAATGTATTTCATCCCGGCATCTTTTGCCATACGTACCCATGCATCGGCATCATATTTTACCGGGTTAAAGTTTTTGGCGGCGGCCTGGTATTCGGCTACGGGTATTTTCGCGTGGTTCATTATCCACTCGCCACCGTGGCCTATCTTCTCGCCGTGGTACGTACCGGCCCATTGCGCATAATCGCCCCAGTGGATAAACATACCGAAACGCGCTTCGCGCCACCATTTCATCCGCTCATCGCGGGTTAATTTTTTTTGTGCGGATACCGTCGTAGCAAATAATGCAAAAACAGCAAATAGGATTAATATTCGTTTCATCGCTATAATGGTTAAGAGTGCCTTTTAAGGCTAATAATTGGTAATGCAATATATTACCTTTTAAATACCATTTGTTATCGCCTGTATGCCAATGATTAAGCGATTTTAGCATTCGGTGGCGAATAATATTTGATACTCACAATGATTGAAAAAGCCCCGAAATGTTTCTCGGCCCTTGTTTTGCAGCCTGTAGTAATAAAACTACAGGCATAGTGGTTCGACGTTGTTAACTTCGAAAAACGTGAGTGATTCGGGAGCTAGAACAGCTCGACCAAATTAATAATAACTCTTCAGGCTAATACTATTGGCCGCCTTTAGGGGCATTTCTATCATCAAGTTTTTCCATGGTGTATACGGTAGTACCTTCCACATCTGCCGGCTCATCCAAAGTTTAAAACGGGTTTCCGGTACAAACCATTCGGCACCTTCGGCCAATTTTTGGCAAGCTGTTACCAACGGGCGCATTTCGGTTTCGTAGTGATTAAACGCCACTGTATAGTTGGCATTTGCAGCTTTTAATTCGCCGGCCAAAACATACGCCCCAATAACTGCCATACTGGTACCCATGCCCGACATTGGCGAAGCGCAATAGCCCGCATCTCCAAGTAATATCACCCGGCCCTTCGACCAACGGTCCATCCTGATCTGGCTAACCGAATCGAAATAAAAATCAGGTGCAGTATCCATAAATTCTAACAGTGCCGGCACTTGCCATTGTTCAGCTGCAAATCGTTCGCGGATCATTTCTTTTTGCTGCTGAATGTCCCGGTAATTATAATCGAGCTGAGGCGAGGCAAAATAAAAACTGGCCTGTGCTGCTGTATCCTTTTTTGCGCTAAACAAACCTACTCTTTTACCCAACGTACCGTAATACTGGCCCGCCATGTCTTTTATGTTGGTAAAATTAGGGGTGCTAAAAATCGCGAAGTAAATGCCCAGGTGATGCATAAACTTTGATTCGTCACCAAAGGCAAGCCCGCGGACATTTGAATGCAAACCATCGGCACCTACCACAAGGTCAAAACGTTGCGTTTCGCCGTGACTAAAACCAACGGTGATACCACTGGCATCCTCCTGTAAGGTTGTAATACTATCGTTAAAAATGTAGGTTGTGTTATGCCTGGTCGCTTCATAAAATACATTTGCCAGGTCTCCGCGGTATATCTCCAGCTCCCCGCTTGTAAAGCCATCGGGCATATCGGCCAGCTTTTTATTGTTTTTATTTACTATAGTGATCTTGCCTGCACGTGTTTCGAATTTTTTGATTTCCGCTACAATAGCCATCTTGTCAAGCACTTCCATTGCCGGCCCCCTAAAGTCGACAGCATAGCCACCGGGCCTAATTTGCGGTGCCCGTTCTACAATAGTCACGTCGAAGCCATACTTATTAAGCCAAAAAGCCAGCGCCGGCCCGGCGACACTTGCACCCGAGATTAGTATTTTTTTTACTTTCATGTTGCCAAGCTAATCTTGCAGACTAATAGCAACAATCCCAAATGGGTTAAACCGTTAAAAAAATCGGTAAACGGGGGGAGCTGGGCGGTAAAACTTTTACACTTCGGGCGATATAATTCAAACTTCGGACAGCGTAAGAGCAACATTAACGTGTGCCAAAAAACTGTACCACCCCACCAAAATCACTTAAATTACAATCAATTAAATATCAATCATGTAACTAAAAATCACGCTCAATTTCCCTGACGAATATGTTGTGTCAAACTGTTTCACGAAAAAAGTTAAAAATCTATTAATCAGCCGTTTGTGAAAACAGGTGTATCACCTATTCCTGGTACACCATCACTTCCCCTCAAACACCGCATGCTCGGGATTAACGGAGGTCACGCTCACCTTGCTCACCTGCTTGCCGCCTTTAAACGTAGCCGATTTGATGGTTGCCGGTGTAGTTACCCGGAAAGGCGCTTTATAAACCGGCGAGGTTATGGTGGGTTCGGTGCTGTCGGTGGTGTAATGGATCTCGGGTTTGGCGCTATTGGTGGCCAGGGTGATGGTGGCCTGTTTATTTGCGGCGTTGGTTACGGTTTGCCAAACGTTGTAAGCGCTTTTAGAGTAGTTAATACCCATGGCATCATAGCGTTTGTATTGGGCGTCCATGCGGTCCTTAAAGCCTTCCCAGTTTTTGAGGCGGGCGGGTGTCCAGGCTACTTCGGCCAAGGCGGCAGCACGGGGTAGCGTCATATACTCCACCTTCTCGGCCGAATGTATAAACTCCGACCATACATTGGCCTGCACACCTTTAATATATACGGCTTCATCGGCTGTCAGCTCGGTAGGTACGGGTTCGTACGAGTATACCTTCTCTAAGGTCAGCAAGCCGCCTATCGCAACGGGCTCGTTATAAGGCTCGCCCTGGTAATAGTCGAAGTACATAAAGTTGCTTGGGGTCATTGTAACATCGTGGTGTTGTTTGGCAGCTGCAATGCCGCCGGCTATCCCGCGCCATGACATTACCGCCGCGTTTGGCGCCAGTCCGCCTTCTAAGATCTCGTCCCAGCCTATGATGCGTTTGTTCTTGGTAAGCAGGAAGTTCTCTATCCGCTTAATGAAATAGCTTTGCAGTTCGTGCTCGTCCTTCAGGCCCTCGGCTTTTATGCGTGCCTGGCATTTTGGGCAAAGCTTCCACCGGTCCTTAGGGCATTCATCGCCCCCAATATGGATAATAGGGCCGGGGAAGAGCGCCGCTACCTCAGTCAACACATCCTGCAAAAAGGTAAAGGTTTGCTCGTTACCCGGGCAGTAAACATCTTTCTGAATCGCCCACAGCACCGGCATCTTAAACGGACCGCCGGTGCACGAAAGCTCGGGGTAAGCCACCAGCGCAGCCAACGAATGCCCTGGCATCTCTATCTCGGGCACTACGGTTATGTAGCGGTCCTTTGCGTAGGCTACGATCTCGCGCACCTGGTCCTGTGTGTAATAGCCGCCATGCGGGTTGTTATCTACCTGGTTAGCTGCCCGGTCGAACTGTGTACCCGCGCGCCAGGCGCCAACCTGCGTAAGCTTTGGATACTTCTTTATCTCAATGCGCCAGCCATGATCTTCCGTTAAGTGCCAGTGAAAGGTGTTGAGCTTATACATGGCCATATAGTCCAGGTACTTCTTAATAAAATCAACCGAGTAGAAATAGCGGCCAACATCCAGCATTAGTCCGCGCCATTTAAACCGTGGTTTATCAATGATATTGGTTGTTGGTATAGCAACGGTTGAGCTGTTGGCCTTAACAGGCAATAGCTGTTTAAAAGTCTGCAGCCCGTAAAATATACCCTGCGGCTTATTGGCGCTGATAACTATACCAGTGGGATGTACAGACAGTTTGTATCCTTCATCGCCCAAAGTGTCGGCGGTATGGTTTAGCGTTAAAACTATGTTGTTAAGAGCCTTGCTGCCATTATTTATGCCGATAGCAACCGAGCTGTTAACAAGGCTTTTAAGCTCGCCAGCCATCGTTTGCGCAATCTGGAGGAGTTCGGGGTTATTGGCATCAATGCGTATAACAGTGCTTTTGGATATAACAAACTTCGAACCCGAAGTACTAACACTTACAGGGTACGGAACAATTGAAAGTGGTTGATTACCTGAAGCGTTTTGCGCGCGTAGCGAACAAACATTTATTAGCATCAGCATTAATGGCAGCAGTTTTTTCATGATATAGCGTAATGGCCTGGGCCGGGTTTATAAAAACTAAGATAGAGGAAATTTTAGTTTATCTGTTGATTATTGCGATTCGGATTCGGCGTGTTATCAGTAAAGCTATAACACCTCTTTGTATAATTTACAAGTTCTATGCATTATTTTAGTACTATGTGTAACATAGTACGTCGTCTTGTAGTCTAACCCCAAAATGACTTACAAATGAAACTGAAAACTACTATAATTTTATTGCTTTGGTTAGCTGGGGTATACACAGCACTTGCACAAGGCATCGCCGGCGGTAACAACATCAAAGGACGGTTGATCGATTCATTAACCCGAAAGCCTGCCGAATTTGCAACGGTGGCGCTTAAAAACGCGAATAACCAGCAGATAAAAACAATTGTCAGCAAAATAGATGGCACATTTACCCTTACGGACGTTAAGCCGGGGAAATTTACTATTAGTTTTACACTTGTTGGCTATACGGGTAAATCCATCAATATCTCTACCGATGGTAATAAGCCGCTTGATTTGGGAGATGTGGTCATCAGCGCGTCAACCACGCAGATTAGAACAGTATCTATAACGGCTAACCGCCCCGTTATCAAACAGGAAGCCGACCGTATTACTTACGATATACAGGCTGATGCTACCAGTAAATTCAACAACGTGTTGGAAATGATGCGAAAAGTGCCGTTGTTAACTGTTGATGCTGAAGATAACATCCAGGTAAGCGGAAGCCCGGCATACCGGATTTTTATTAATGGTAGACCGTCGAGTATGATGGAGCGAAATCCAAAAGACGTATTAAAAAGCATGCCTGCATCCAGCATTCAAAAAATTGAAGTTATCACCACGCCTTCTTCTAAATATGATGCAGAAGGTTTAGCCGGAATAATCAATATCATCACCAATAAAACTATAGACGACGGTTATAATGCCAACCTTAGCGTTAACGAACGCTTTCCTACGGGTGGCCCAACCTTAGGGGGATCATTTACCACAAAATCAGGTAAGTTTGGTTTGTCGGCATTTGGTGGTGGCGGTTTGGCTAACAATCCCGTAACAATAAACGACGTTTTGCGCACAAGTAAGGATCTGTCATCGACGCTTTTTCAGACGGGCGACCGCGAGAGTGACGGTAAAAATGCTTACCTGGGCGTGGAACTGAGTTATGAGATCGACTCACTGAACCTCATCTCGGGGCAGTTTAACCTGAATGGCAGTAATGGAACCGGGCGATCATCTCAAAATTCAATCTTACGTAATAATACCACTATTACACAGGGATATGATTTGCTGACAGATAATGATAATAATGGACAAGGTGCAGATCTGGCTATTAATTATCAGAAAGGGTATCGCCGCAACAAAAACCAACTGACTACTTTTTCTTATCGTTATTATGGCTTTGTAAACCATCAAAATGCTGACCAGCTTTTTAACGACAGGATAAATTATACGCTGCCCGATTTTCGCCAGGCTAATAAAAGCATTATGAGCGAGCATACCGTGCAGTTAGATCATGTCTACCCGGTTAATAAGATCAATATTGAAGCGGGCGCAAAAGTAATTGTTCGTTATAACGAAAGCGACTTTCAATATTTATCGGCCGATGCAACCGGCAATTACCTGGCTGATCCATCAAAAACAAACACTTTTAATAACAGGCAAACCATTTTGGCCGGCTACAACTCTTATCAGTATGCTATCCAAAAATGGTCGGTAAAGGCAGGTATCAGGGCTGAATATACAGATATCGTTGCCGACTTTTTGTCAACGGCATCGCAAGTATCGCAGAAATATTTTAGTATAGTACCTTCAGTAGCGTTAAGCAGGCGTTTTAAAACCACAGGTATTAGTTTTGGATGGAACCAGCGTATTCAGCGTCCGGGTATCAACCAGTTAAACCCTTTTGTTGACCGGTCTAACCCCACTTTCGAAACGTCGGGCAACCCCGACCTGCGCCCTACCAAGGGTAACCAGGTACGGCTTGGCTTTGATTGGGCAGGCAAAGGAAACCTGTTTGTGAACCTTCAATATAATTGGATCCAGGGCCTTATTTTCCCGGTATCTTCATATGATGAAGTAACTAATATTACCCGTACACGTTTTGAAAATACCGGAACCGCTAAGGCATTAGGAACGAATATTAACTTTAACTATCCATTAACCCAAATTTGGAATGTCAGCATCAACGGAGGTTTGATGCATGGTTGGGCAACCGGGGTAAGCAACGGCAAACCAATAAAGAATCAGGGATTTATGTTTAACGCCAACATTGCTTCGGGCCTTAAGTTAAACAATGGCTGGCGTACCGGTATTAATGTCTATGTAAATGGCGGCCAGCTTACCGTTCAGCAGCAGTCTAACGCATATATCAGTTCAGCGTTTAACGTAAGTAAGGATATTATTAAAGATAAGCTAACTTTTTCGGCCTTCACCAATAATCCATACAAACGCTATCGCCTTAATACTACAAATTCATTTGGGCCAAATTTTGACCAGGTAGGTCATGATCAGCAGAACTTTAGCTCCTTCGGCGGATCCCTGAGCTATAAATTCGGAAAATTAAAGGAAGCAATAAAGAAAAACAAGCGAGGCATAAGTAATGACGACGTAAGCAATTAATACATCCACATAGGTGGGAGTAAATACCATTAACTTAAATTTAAAAAGGCTCGGGAGATGTTTTCCGGGCCTTTTTAATTATCAAGTGTCCACCCCGTACATGATACTTGTCTATAAAAACGTACGTAAATAGGGTTAGTAGGGGGTCAATGTCCCTTAAAAATGCCCGTGGCACAGTTTTGGCATTTATTAAAACATCAAACCAATTGTTATGGAAAATATAGAGATCACAGCCCTTTTATTAAAGGCCGTCGACATTGAGTTACGGGAAATGTTATCGGAAGATCTGCAGCAATTCCGTTTAAAACAAGCTGCTTAATTTATAAAATTTACCATTATGCAATACTACCATCAAAACGCATCAGTTGTATATACTGACGATAAAGGAAGACAAATTGATACGTTTGTAATATTTGATACCGACCGCCAAACAGGCCTTACCCATATTAACTACGAAAACCTGAAAGTTCCGGCTGAGCGGTTGGCTTTGCATGCAAGAACCGTGTGCAAGTACCACTTGCCTATCGACGACGCTTTTAGCTTTGAAATGATAAAGAAATTGCGTTTAAAGTACGCCGATATCGACCGGAAAGCACGCAGAAAAGAAGCGCCGAAAGAGATGGCAAAAATACTTGTCCTGGCAAACGCGTCGTAACAAAGTATCAAAATTTAGAAGTGCGGTAGCGTGCTTTAGTATAACTTATAAACCTGGTTTGGCAGCAAACCGGGTTTTTTTGTGCTATTTTTAATGCAGGAGTAATGATTTATAAATCAGCCTAAGAGCAATTGGTATATCACTACCAAGACGCGTGTTTAAACAACTAAGTTTTTTGCAAAGCATTTGTTATCAATTGATTAAGTCGAAAAAAGTGTTTCATTCTGTTTCACTCATTTTTCGCAAATGGCTAACTATCAATTTATTAAGTCTAAAAAATGTTTCACCTGTTTCATCTGTGTCACACACACGTGAAACAGTATAGCGTTAATATGCCGCTATATTTTGCTTATTAGGCTCAATAGTTTCTCTTTCATATTCGCTACATTAGTTTATCCAAACCAATAAACCAATGCAACGTAGAGAATTTATAGCAGCCGGCGCAATAGGTGCAGCCAGCTTAACCATTTTACCTTCCGGAACCCTTTTTGCCGGCGTGGCAGATAAAGTTAGATTAGGCTATATAGGCGTAGGTGCCCGCGGCATGAGCCATATATCGGAAGCTACGCTACGCAATGATGTTGAAATAGTAGCTATATGCGATATTCAGGAACGCTCATTAAAGCGCTGCCGCGAGTTCATCGCCAAAAAAGGCCGCCCCGCAGCAACTGAATACACCGGCGGACTTGACGCCTATAAAAAACTGTTGGATCGTAAAGATATCGACGCGGTGATAATTGCTACGCCGTGGCAGTTTCACCACCCGCAATCTATTGATGCTATGAAAGCGGGCAAGTATGTAGGTTGCGAAGTTATTGCAGGTTTAACTGTGCAGGAGCATTGGGACATTGTTAATACCTCCGAAAAAACAGGTATCCCCTACATGACGCTTGAGAATGTTTGCTACCGCCGTGATGTAATGGCTACTTTAAATATGGTACGTAATGGCGTGTTTGGCGAGTTATTGCACGTAGAAGGCGGTTACCAGCATAACCTGCGCGATGTATTGTTTACCGACGGCGCAAAATACGGCCCAGAGGCAAATAGTGAGGCCCAATGGCGCACCCAGTTTAATATAGACCAGGATGGCGACCTTTACCCAACTCATGGTGCTGGCCCGGTAATGAATTATATTGATATTAACCGGGGCAACAGGTTTACAAGCATGTCGTCGTTCAGTAGCAAGGCGCGTGGGTTGGCGGCTTATGCCAATGAGGTATCGCCGGGCAGCGCGGCATCAAAGCTTAATTATAAAAATGGCGATATCACCCAAACTATGATCAATTGCGCCAATGGCGAAACAGTACTGTTGACGCACGATACGCATTTGCCGCGTCCGTATTCGTTAGGGTTCAGGATTGATGGTACCAAAGGTATTTGGATGGATGTGAACCAAAGCATTTATATAGACCACCAAACTAAGCAACATGATGTGTGGGAGCCGGCCAAAGCATGGCTGGATAAATATGATCACCCGCTTTGGAAAAAGTACGCTGCTGATGCAGCCGAAGCCGGCCATGGCGGTATGGATTGGTATGTTTTTAATGCATTTGTACTGGCAGTTAAACAGAAAAAACAAACGCCTATTGATGTTTATGATTCTATGACGATGAGCGTTATAGCGCCATTATCAACTAAATCATTAAAAGAAGGTAACGCGGTGCAGGAGTTCCCTGATTTTACCCGCGGCAAATGGAAGACGCGCAAAAATACTTTTGCATTGGATGACAGCGGCTTTTAAAGTAACATTACTGCTAAGGTTGGAGAATCAACTTGCCGCACTATATATTTGATAACCAATTATATACTTGCCTAACCACCATGACTAAATATAAACTGCTGCCACTGTGCCTTTTATTTGTGCTAATCACTGCCATAAGCAATGGTCAAAATAAGCATAGTAAAACAACCCTGTACCCCAATTATAAAGGATTAATAATGGCGGGTTACCAGGGGTGGTTCAGGGCGGCGGGTGATGGCGGCACATCCAAAAATTTTGCTTATGGCGATGAAAGCCAATCGCGGATTGATATGTGGCCCGATGTGACCGAGTATGAGAAAACGTATGATACGCCGTTTAAATTAGCTAACGGCCAGCCTGCAAAATTCTTTAGTTCGAATGATAAAAGCACTGTCGACCTGCATTTTAAATGGATGCAGCAATACGGGGTAGATGGTGTATTTGTACAACGTTTTTTCGGGAACGCTAAAAAGCAAAACCGAACTCCTGCGGGTACAACAGTTATCCGTAACGCATTCGAGGCTGCCTCGAAATATAAAAGAGCGGTAGCTGTTATGTATGATCTGTCCGGCCTTGCCGGCAATGGCGAGGATTGCTCATCTATTATCGACGATTGGAAGTATCTGGTTGATGAACTTAAAGTAACCAACCAGGACGGCGCAAAGACCTATTTGCATCACAACGGCAAACCTGTTGTGGCTATCTGGGGAGTCGGCTTTCCTGATCGTCCGTATAATACCCGTAATATAGGTTTAGAAAGACTAATAGATTTCCTAAAAAACGACCCGGTTTATGGTGGTTGCGCGGTAATGCTGGGCGTTCCTAACTCCTGGCGTACCTTAAGAGCCGATTGCCTGCCCGACCCATACCTGCATGATATTATTAAACAATGCGATATTGTGCTGCCGTGGAGTGTACAGCGTTATTCGCCTTTATTGCATAATGATATGGACCGCTACCGGGATGATGTTATTGACGATATTAAATGGTGCCGCGAAAATAATATAGCATATGTGCCTTGCGTATACCCCGGCTTTAGCTGGCATAACCTCAGCCGCCGCGAGTTCCCGGATGATGTGAAGCCGGTTGGATCTATCCCGCGTATGGGCGGCAAGTTTTACTGGCAAATGCTTAGTACCGCCATGAAAGCCGGTGCGCAAATGATATATGTTGCCATGTTTGATGAGGTGAACGAAGGCACGGCCATATTTAAGGTTACTGATAGCGCTCCGGTAACTCCCGCCGGTTCGCAAACCTCATTTGTAAATCTTGACGGTAAACCATCCGACTTCTATTTAAAACTTACCGGCGAGGCTGCCAAAATGTTGCGGAAAGAAAAGCCGCTGGTATTTAAAATGCCGCAGCTGGAAGGCAATTAACAAAGATATGGATTTATACAAGGGTCACAGCCAATCATAAAAAATCCGGAAGTGCTACCAACACCTCCGGACAATGATGAGTTAGCTAAAAGATCCCTGACAGAATCCAATTTATCACTCAGTTCTGGTAAAGTTATGCAAATTTTTTCCACCTTAACAAATTGCAACCAAATAGCAATCAAAGCAATCAAGGCTGTATATCACATACTAAACGGTAGCCTTTGTGATCACAGAAATTCGTAACGTCGCGGATATTCTTTATTTTACAAGAGCTATTTGTAATTAATATAACAACATGAGGATTGATCACCGCTCAAAAAAACTGAACTTGCCAGCACTGTTACTGTTGATTGTGGCAGCAACAATTTTAAACCCGCTATGCTTGTTTGCACAAGTGCCTGTACGGCCGCAAACGGCTGCTATGATAGCCGCCAGAGTTGCGGCAAAAGCTGATTCTGTTTATATACGAAACAACTATCGCAAACTGGAAGTAATGATCCCCATGCGTGACGGAATAAAGCTCTATACCGCTATTTATATACCCAAGGATGAAAGCAGGACTTACCCTATTATGTTTGATCGCACCCCTTACGGCACTCCACCTTACGGACCGGATGCTTTTAAAACATCCCTTGGCCCATCTATGATCTTCGCCCGCGAAGGCTTTATTTTTGCGTACCAGGATGTGCGTGGCAAGTTTATGTCGGAAGGTGATTTTGTAGCTACCCGCCCTTACAAGGTTAAAAAAACTAATAAGGATATCGACGAAAGCTCCGATACTTATGATGCCATAGATTGGATGATAAAAAACCTGCCGCTTAGTAATGGCAAGGTTGGCACCTGGGGTATCTCGGCACCGGGCTTTTATACAACTATGACGGCTATCGAGGCGCACCCTGCACTAAAAGCAGTATCGCCGCAGGCACCCGTTACCAACTGGTTTATGGGCGATGACAGGCATCATAACGGCGTTTTCCAGGAGATGGGTACGTTCGCGTTCCTTTCTGGCTTTGGTGCGCCAAGGCCTGCGCCAAGCCCAATTGGGGCGAAGGGTTTCTCCGCCTATGGTACACAGGATGGTTACAAGTTTTATCTGAATATGGGCCCGTTAAAGAATTTTAACGAAAAGATCTTGCACCATACCAATAAGCTATGGGACGAAATGCAGTTCCACGAAACTTATGATGAGTACTGGAAAAGCCGCACACCCGAGCCACACCTAAAAAACATAGGCCCGGCAGTAATGACCGTCGGCGGTTTCTTTGACCAGGAAGACCCATACGGCCCGCTAAAGACTTTTGCGTCCATAGAAAAAGGCGGGCATAAGGGCATCAATACCTTAGTAATGGGCCCATGGTATCACGGCTTCTTTTCACGTGGCGATGGGGAGACTGTTGGTAATATCCAGTTAGGCTCGAAAACAAGTTTGTTCTATCGTGAGAATATCGAGTTTCCATTCTTTATGCATTATTTAAAAGATGCGCCTGATCCTAAACTGCCTAAAGCTTACGTGTTTGAGACCGGTACCAACACCTGGCATAAATATAGCGCCTGGCCGCCGGTTGAAGCTAAACAAGCTGCTATATACATGCAGCCCGGCGGTAAGCTGGCATTTACCGCGCCTAAGGCAAACAAGCAAATGTTTGATTCGTACCTAAGCGATCCGGCTAAACCAGTGCCGTATACTGCCGAAATCCGTGCTATTCGCGGTAGCGAGTTTATGGTGGAGGATCAGCGTTTTGCGGCTACACGCCCTGATGTATTGGTTTACCAAACCGATGTGTTGGATAAGGACGTGACGATTGCCGGTAATGTGAATGCCGACCTGTTTGTATCTACAACCGGTACCGATGCCGACTTCGTGGTTAAGGTTATTGATGTTTACCCGGACGATGCGCCTAATAACGCGGCGTTGAATCCGCTTATCCCGATGGGTGGTTTCCAGATGATGGTGCGTGGCGAAATTATGCGTGCCAAATTCAGAAATGGTTTTGACAAAACAGTGCCTATGGTGCCCGGTAAAGTGGCCGAGCTTAAATGGGATGTTGAGGACATTAACCACACATTCCTGAAGGGTCACCGCATCATGATACAGGTTCAAAGCACCTGGTTTCCGTTAAATGACCGTAACCCGCAAAAGTTTGTAAATATCTATAAAGCTAAAGAGTCTGATTTCCAAAAGGCTACCAATAAAGTATACTTTACCCCGCAGTTTCCGTCGCACGTTGACGTGAAGCTTATTGAAAAGTAAGTGTTTAAATAAGTGTTTGTTGAAGGCCACCCTATGAAGGGTGGCTTTTTTGTTTAACGATGCCTATAAGCCTCAGCTAAATTATTCTTCAATAACTGATAATCGGGGTTAAGTTTTAATCCCTGCTCGCCAAACTCAATAGCCTTAGCCCATTGCCCCAGCCGGTTATACGCGGCGCAGATATTATTATAAGCCTCGGGGAAGTTGGGTTTTAATTTGATAGCGTTGGCAGAAGCATCAATACATTGCCGGTAACGCCCGGCGCTGTAATAAGCTAAACTTAGTGTCAGATATTTTTCTGCCGTAGGCGATAACTTTACCTGTTCGGCCTCCGTGTCAGTTTTGCTTTTCCTGGTTTCGGCTGCCTGTAAGTATTTCTGAGTTTCTGCGTTATCGGGAGCTAATTGCAGCGTTTGCAGCGCGAGTGCTTTTAATGCATCCCAGTTTTCGGTGTTTTGATAAACATCCATTAAGGTGGTGCGTGCATAAATATTCCCTGGTGATAGTGAAATAGCTTGCTGTAAGTTGGTTATTGCTTCGGCATAACGGTGCTGCTGATTTAAAAACCGTGCGTAATAAATATAAGCATCAGGATAATTAGTGCCATAAGCCTGACCCATTTTAAAATAGCTTTCGGCTAATGCAGGTTGCCCGGTGGCAGCTTTTAAAATGCCGAGGTTAACGTACAGGCTAAAATAGGTGGGCAGCAGCTTTAAGGCACGGGTATAATAAATATCAGCGGTTTTGTAATCGCCAACAGCCATTTTACTGAGACCGTAATTCATTAAGCCACGCCCATTTTTAGGGCTTTTTATGGTGACATCATGCCATAACGTTTCTTCGTTATACCAAACCTCGTTGCGTTGCCAGGTTGCATATGCGCCTGATGCAAGAATAACAACTAATGCCGCCGCAAGGGCCACGTTATATTTTGGCAGATAGTTTTTAACTATCAGGGCAATGGTCCAGCTTACGCTGATTAAAAGCCCTATAAAGGGAAAAAACATGCGGTGATCATTCAATACCTCGGCCAATGGGATAATGCTTGAGGTAGGCAGTAATGCCAAAAAGAACCAAAGGATCCCAAAACTTATCGGCCGCAGTTCTTTTTTACGGGATGTAAAAAACGCTATTGTCAGCGTTATCAAAATAAATGCAGTGCCGGCGATAAAACGCCAATCGGATATGCCGGGTATCAGTGCCCAGTCTGAATCTGCACTTAACCCATTCGGCCAAAAAAACATTTGGAAATAGTGGACAATAACAAACGGTTGGGTAATTAAATACTGCATAGGCGCGGTGCCGCCTGGCTGCCAGGTTTTTGGGGTGAGGTGGCCCTGTAGCCAAAATAGAAAAACACAGCAGATAAATGCCGGCAGCGTCTTTTTAATAACATTAAATAAGCGTTTACTAAAAATATCGCCCAAACTTAACTGCTCCTCAAACAACAAAACGTAGCAAAATAACATTGGCGCAAACATAATTGCTGTTGGTTTAGCAAGCGCTCCTATAATTATTGGGATAAGATATAGATAAAATCTATTACATTGTTTTGAATATTGGTACAACACAAAAGCAGCAATAACAGCCAGTGTAGATTGCAGGTCGGACCGTGCAATGACATAATTTACCGTCTCGGCTATAGCAGAGTGCAGCAAATAAAAAGTGACGGCTATAAGCGCGACGTAAGTGTTAAACTTTACATCGGGGACAGACAGGTTAAAGATTTTCCGGAAAAACCAAACCATCAGCAAGCCCTGCAGCAGGAACAACACGAAAGTATCTAAATGGAAAAAGAACAGGTAATAGCCGCCGCCCAGCCAATAATCAAAAGCCAGCGAAGTAGTTACTATGGGCCGGTATGATTGATTTTGAGGCAACGAACTGCTGGTGCTGCCATCTGTAAAAAACAGCGGTATGTTACGGATATTGCGAATGTAAACGTTGTTTTGGATGGTATGCGAATCGTCGAAATGGAACTCGTTTTGAAAATGATTGGAATAGGTGATGGTACATAGCACCATCATTATAACAACCGCCCACCAAAATTTTCGTTTTTCCATCGCTACCCTTTAACGGACGAGACCAGTTTTATAGTTCCGTTTATTTTAACTTTTACTTTTTTTGCCTGCGGCGAGGTGATCTTGTACGCAATGATCTTACCGTCCTTCCACTGCATATCAACGGTGAAGTTACCACGTGCCTTTAACCCTTTAACATTGCCAGTTGCCTTCCAATGATCGGGAATAGCCGGTAATAAATTAATATATCCCTCATGGCTTTGTATCAGCATTTCGGCAATACCTGCCTCGGCTCCAAAGTTGCCGTCTATCTGGAACGGCGGCCCGGCCGATAACAGGTCAGGATAAATACCGCCACCGGCGCTATAATTTATGCCTGTGCCTTTCACGGGTTTCATCATTTCGTGAAATAGCTTGAATGCCTGGTTACCGTCGTGCAATCGTGCCCAAAATAATTGCTTGTAAGCTATCGACCAGCTTGGCCCGTCGTCACCACGAACATTAAGTGTTTTGCGGGCAGCTTCGGCTAATTCGGGCGTGCCATCTGCCGTAATTTCCGAAGCCGGATAAATGCCGTATAGGTGCGAGATATGGCGATGCGTAGGCTCTGTTTCCTTATAATCTTCCAGCCACTCCTGTATCCTGCCATCTTTACTGATGATGCCTGCCGGGGGGATCTCTGTCAATCTTTTCTTTAACTGGTTCCTGAAATCAGCATCCAATCCTAAAGTCTCAGACGCGGTTATTACGTTGGCGAAAAGTTCGCGCATTATCTGGTTATCAATAGTTGCGCCTATGCAAATACTGGCATGGCGGCCGCTGCCGTCGGGCATCACGAAACTATTTTCGGGCGATGATGATGGTATGGTCACCATGTACCCGCTTTTAGGGTCCTTAAATAATATGCTGTTATAAAATTGTGCCGATCCTTTGAGTATCGGGTAAATGCTTTTCAGATAGGCTTTGTCATCTGTAAAAGCATAATGGTCCCAAAGGTTACTGCATAACCAGCCCGATCCGGCTTTGGTTATACCCCACGATGCACTTTCGCCCGGCTCTGTAAATCCCCAAATATTGGTAATTACGTGTGCCACCCAGCCATCTGCATTATAGTAAGCTTTGGCGGTACGTTCGCCATTCTTTACCAATCCGCGAACTAATTCGGCCAGCGGCAGGTTTAGTTCTGACAGGTTTGATACCTCAACCGGGAAATGGTTCATCTGCACATTAACATCAAGATGGTAATCGCCGTTCCACGGCGTATGGATTTGGTTGGCCCAAAGGCCCTGCAAGTTTGGTGGCAATAGCCCAACCCGGGTACTGCAAATGCTTAAATAACGGCCATATTGGTAAAATAAAACCGGCAGTTGGTTATCATTAGTTGGGTTGTTATGGAACGACATTAAACGCTGATCGGTCGGCTCGTTATCATTGCCTTTACCCAGATCTATACTAACCCGGTCAAATAGTTTTTTGAACTTTGCAGTGTGCTCCTGCTTTAATAAAGTGTAAGGCTTCTTCATCGCGTTAGCTAAATTTCGTGCCATTATCGCTTTAAAATTAGTATCCTTAAAATCGGTAGTGGCTGATAGGTAAATGATAACCTCGGTTGCATTTTTTATCACCAGGCTATTGACATCAGCAGTTAATGTCCCGCCTGTAAGTTTAGCTTTAACATTGGCGATGTATTGCATGCCATTACCATCGGTACCGTTATCTAACCGGCCCTCCATTTGTAAAGTATTGCCAATTATGCTGGTTGTGGATCGCTCTTTACGGCTAAGGCCGATGCTGAAATTTAATTTTCCTGGTCTACTGGCAGATAGTTTAATAACATCAACATCGCCGCTAAAACTGGTAAAATATTCGCGTTTATAAATAACATCGCCTATTTGGTAGCTACTGGTTGCTACGGCATTATTAAGCGATAGTTCTCTCTGGTAATTGGCGAATTTTGCAGCATCGGCGTTGCCATAATCAAACTGCAGGTTAAGGTCGCCCAGGGTTTGGAAACACCCCCACTGCCTACCGCCCGATCCTTTACCTGTACAAACAAAATCTTTGTCTATCAAATTCTGCGCCTCTACGTTCTTGCCTGCTAATAGTAAGTCGCGGATCTCGGGCAGTTTTTTGTAGGCCTCGTAATTATTGGCATCCTGTGGCGAGCCCGACCAAAGGGTAATGTCATTCAGCACAATTTTTTCTGTCGAGATCCCGCTGTTGGGCATCATACCCAACCGGCCATTCCCCAATGGAAGTGTTTCTTCCCAGGTGACGGCAGGTTTATCGTAATGTAACCGTAATTGTTGCTTTTGCCCGAAAGCGATGGTAGTTAATGACAATAGAAATGCGGAGGCTAAATATTTAAAGGTCATCTAAAATTGGTTTATTGATCGCTACAATTCTATTGCAAAATAGGTATGCTAAAAATAGATAAAAAGGCATTAAAGATGGACAATACTATTAATTCCTTTTCTTACAGGTGGTTTACAAAACCCAGCCGCTATTTTTTTAATTTAGCGGCCTATGGAAAACAGTTTGTCTAAATACCAGAAACTGGTGCAGCGCAGCACCGGCCACTATAAAGCTTTTCTTTATGATTGCGATGGCACCCTTGCCGATAATATGCCTGTACATGCCTTAACCTATATACAGGTGGCTAAAGATAAGGGCGTAACCATTACCGGTGAGATTATTGATGAGTTTGCAGGGTTACCGGTACCGGCTGTGGTGCGTGAGATAAACAAACGGTACGACGTAGATTTAGACCCCGAAGAATTTGCCGAGATAAGATTGAAATTATATCACGACGAATACATTAATAAGTTATTGCCGGTTGACCATGTGGTTGATCATTTAAAAGCCCATGTTGGCAAAGTAAGGATTGCGGTTGTATCTGGTGGTACCCGTGATGCTGTTGAAAAAACCTTAAAGGTGCTGGGCATTGCCGACCTGGTTGAAACACTGGTTTGCGCAGGCGAAACACCACGCGGTAAACCTTTCCCGGATCCATTTTTAGCTGCTGCCGAAAAATTGGGTATCGATCCAAAAGACTGCCTGGTATTTGAAGATGGCGATCCGGGGGTCCAATCTGCAATTGCTGCAGGGATGGACGCCATACGGATAGACCTGCTGGATTAAAAGCTATCCCGCAGGAAATTCTCCTCGGTATTACAGAATAGCGACGAGTAGATCCTCACATCTTTATTGTTGGTTTGTAACCTGCGTTTCATGTGTACCACCGGGTGCGACGTTTTGATATTAAGCAGGGCGCTGATGTTTTTGTCGGCATGAATGGCCCAGATCTTTTGCTCGCCCTCGGTTACTTCAACGTTGTAAAACTCCTTCAGTATTTTAAAAAGCGAACGGTTCTCCAGGCTTCTTGATGAAAAACGGGGAAGATCAACGTTGGTGATAAAAGTCTCTTCGTACAAAACAGGGGTATCGTTAATATGCCTTAAACGCGAAAAGAAAATACAGCCGCTTTTACTTTCATTGTCATCTATCGGGAAAAAGAAATCGTCGGGCCAGTCTTGCTTAACCGGTTTTTGCAGGATAGACGTTGTTAGTCTTTGTGTGCCGATGCCGGCAGTAACACCACTCAATGAAAGGATTCCCAAACCCGATTTAGGCTCAGAAACTATGCTGCCCTTACCGTGCTTGCGGGTAATATAACCCATATTAGCCAACGCCGATAGCGCCTGCCTGATAGTAACCCTGGTGGTATCGTATGACCTGCAAAGGTCATTTTCCGAAGGTAAAAGATTGCCCGTTTTATAGGTGCCGTCTTCAATGGCCGCTTTCAGGTCGTCAATTACTTTTTTATATAGGTGGATTACTTCTTTTTTAGTCATTGTTTAGGTGTGGTGTAACTACAAATGTAGTAAATGTTAGCTTAAATCCCTGTAAACAAGGTTTTAAAAAGTTTAACAAACAACTTGTATATACAAGATAACTTTTCTATGTTTGGTTTTTATAAACCCGCATCATCCCCTTGGTGCTATCAGCACGATAGAATAACTTAGAACATTTATATGCCAAGATTGCTTGCCACTTTTTTACTCTTACTGGTTGTAAGCAATACCCGTGCCCAAAATAAAGGGCCGCTCAGATATGTCGATCCATACGTTGGAACGGCACCAAGCACTACTTTATCGGCCGGTAAACACGGTGCAGGCACCGAGCAGCGGGCCAATACTATCCCCGGTGTAGGTGTACCTTTTGGCATGACGCAATGGACACCGCAAACCCAGCGCTTAGAAACCAAATGCGTGCCGCCATACATTTACCAGGACAAGATGATGAGCGGTTTCCGCGGGACACACTGGCTAAGTGGCTCGTGCGTGCCAGATTATGGCAGCGTTACCATTATGCCCGTTACGGGTAAATTGGTTACGGCAAACGCCGAGGTTGCAGCAGCTTTCTCTCATGATGATGAAATTACCAGGCCGGACTACTATCGAACCAAATTCACCAACAACCAATTAATAACCGAGATAACCGCTACAGCCCGTTGCGGAATTATACAGTTTACGGCAGGTAAGGATGACAGCCTTTACTTGCTGGTTACCCCAAACAGCGACAAGGGCAAGGCGCATGTATATGTAGACAGAACGAAGAGTGAGATATCGGGATATAATCCTGCATATCGGATTTATTTAGGTAGCGGCAAACCTGCGGGTTTTAGCGGCTACTTTGTAATGAAGGTTGAACGAGTTGCGGCTAATAGCGGTGTTTTTACGGGTGGAGACCACTTTACTGCGGATAGCATTGCCGATAAAAAAGATATAGGCGGATACCTCGGTTTTAAAGTAGCAAAAGGCGAGGTGTTGCGCATAAAGATCGGCACATCATTTACCGGCATCGCGGCAGCAAGAAGAAATTTAGAAACCGAAATACCCGGATGGGATTTTAATGGCGTACGGGCTAAAGCCGCTACTGCGTGGGAAAAGGCGCTTAATAAGATCCAGGTTACCGATGCCGAAGAAAAGAACAAGCATATATTCTATACAGCGCTATTCCACAGCCTGCAGGCACCAAGATTATATAATGATGTTGAGGGGACTTACCCGGTATTTTCGCACCAATACCAAACAGCCAAGGTGGCCCCGGGTAAAAACTATTATTGTGATATGTCCATGTGGGATATTTACCGTGCTGAGCTACCACTGTTGGAAATAATACAGCCCAAGCTGGTAAGTAATATTGTACACTCGCTAATATTAAAAGGCCAGCAAGGCGGCTGGATGCCAATATTCCCGATTTGGAACAGCTATACCAGCGCTATGATAGGCGACCACGGCGCACCATTTATCGCATCGGCTTATTTAAAAGGCATTGCCGATTATGATGTTAAAGAGGCGTATCACTTATTGCGTCAAAACGCTTTTGATATTGCGCCTAAGGCTGATTATGAAGAAGGAAAAGGCCGTAGGGCACTAGATTCATATATGAAATATGGCTATATCCCATTGGAAGATCCGGTGAATAACGCCCCGCATAAAGCCGAACAGGTATCGCGGACGTTAGAATATGCTTATGATGATTATGGGTTGGCTATGCTGGCTAAATCGTTAGGTCATAAAGGTGATTATGAGCAACTCATCAATCGATCTAAAAACTATAGAAACGTAATAGATACCGCTACCGGCCTTGCGCGTGCAAAGCATGCGGATGGCACCTGGATAACGCCGTTTTATCCTGATAAGAAAACATCATACATCACTGAAGGCACTCCGCGCCAATACACTTTTTACGTGCCACAGGATGTTGCCGGACTAACCAAACTAATGGGTGGTAAAAATAAACTTGAAAGCGCGCTGGACAGCATTTTTATAAAGGACGAGTACTGGCACGGCAACGAACCGGGGCACCAAACGCCGTACATGTACAACTTTACCAACGCACGGTGGAAAACGCAACAGGTAGTGGCAAAGATCCGCGAAGAGGAGTATACTGATGGCCCCGGGGGCTTAAGTGGCAATGATGATTCGGGGCAAATGAGTGCATGGTACGTGTTTTCGGCGCTGGGTTTTTACCCTGTCGACCCGGTATCTGATAGCTATCAGTTAGGTACTCCTTTATTTAAAAAAGCGGTCATCAACATGGAAAACGGCAGGAAGTTTGTTATTAAGGTTACCAAAAATACCCCATCGGCCATTTATATTAAATCCGTTAGACTAAATGGAGTTAACTACAAAGAAAGTACCTTATCTTACAAAAGTATTTCGCGCGGCGGCGTGATGAATATAGCGTTAGCAGACAAGCATTAAAACAACAAAACTCATATATCACAACAGAAATTAGCATAGAACTTAGAGACAATGAAAACATACAGATTAAATAGATTATTCAACGGCAAATCGGGTAACTGCTTTGACGTAGCTATAGACCACGGGTTTTTTAACGAATACGCGTTTTTAAACGGAATAGAAAATATCCAGAAGGCGGTTGATGTTTTAGTAGATGCTGCACCCGACGCTATACAGTTAACCGTGGGCCAGGCGCAATATTTACAGTCGATCCCCGGCCGCCACAAACCATCGTTGGTACTACGTACCGATGTTGCGAATGTTTACGGTAAGGACCTGCCACGCGCGCTGTTTAGCCGCATGATTGAAAACCCTGTTGAACAGGCTCTACGCTTAGACGCGACTTGCGTAGTAGTTAACTTGTTCAGTATCCCCGGCGAGCCTGAGGTTGCCGACCAATGTATCCAAAACATCCTTAAAATAAAGCCGGTATGCGAGCAATATGCAATGCCGCTAATGATTGAACCATTAGTTTTCCGCCCGAATACCGAGGCCGGCGGGTATATGGTAAACGGCGATCCCGAGAAGATCATCCCATTGGTAAGACAAGGTGTTGAGTTGGGCGCCGATATTATTAAAGCCGACCCGACTGATGATGTAACACAATATCATCGTATTGTTGCAATAGCCGGAAACATCCCGGTATTAGTACGTGGCGGCGGCAAAGCAAGCGACCAGGAAATTATGGACCGTACCTATGGCTTGATGCAGCAAGGTGTTAAGGGTATTGTTTATGGACGTAACGTTATACAGCATGCTAACCCGGCCGGTATGACCAAAGCCCTGATGGCTTTGGTGCACGAAGGCGCGAAACCTGCAGATGTAATGCATCTTTTAAAAAGTTAAAAACAAACTATTAGATTAGAGTTGATGAAAACTATCAATATTGGAATTATTGGCGGGGGGCTTATGGGACGTGAAGCAGCAAGCGCGTTTGGCCGCTGGTTCGCGCTGAATGATTTTCCCGCGAAGGTGGAGCTGAAGGCGGTTTGCGATTTAAACGAGCAGGTATTGGCCTGGTATAAAAATATATCAAGTGTCGAGCTACTTACCACCGATTATAAAGAATTATTAGAGCGTGAAGATATAGATGTAGTTTATGTAGCCTTGCCGCATAACCTGCATAAAGATTTTTATATAGAGGTATTGGAAGCCGGGAAAGACCTGCTGGCGGAGAAACCTTTCGGGATAGATTTGGAGGCGTCATTAGCGATAAAAGAAGCCGGAGAAGCATTGGGCCGTTTTGTACGGTGCAGTTCTGAAATGCCGTTCCTGCCTGGCCCGCAACGGGTTATTGAAGAGGTTAAGTCTGGCCGCATGGGCGAGATCATCGAGATAAAAGCGGGATTCTTGCATTCAAGCGATCTGGATTTTAACAAACCGATCAACTGGAAGCGCCAGGTTAAATACTGCGGTGAGATAGGAGTTATGGGCGATTTGGGCATGCACGTTTTACACGTACCATTGCGCTTAGGTTGGAAACCCGAATTGGTTTACGCTAACCTACAACGGATAGTGGAGCAGCGCCCGGATGGAAAAGGTGGCATGGCCATTTGCGATACCTGGAACAACGCGACATTAAATACACAGGTAACTATTGATGGCAAACAAGTGCCGATGCTTTTAGAAATGAAGCGCATTGCTCCCGGCGAAACCAATACGTGGTATATTGAAATATTTGGCACCAAAGGCGGTGTGAAATACAGCACCAAAGACACCAAAGCGCTGTGGACTTTTAGAATTGATGGCGACCAATACTGGCAACGTACCGATCTTGGGTTTAAAGGTGTTCCGTTCCCGGTAATTACGGGCGGTATTTTTGAGCCGGGCTTTGCCGATTGCTTTATGCAGATGCTGGCAGGTTACGTGGCCGAGCGTGAAGGCTTTTTAAACGGCCGCTTTGGTTGTGTAACGCCTGATGAAGCTGTTGCCAGTCATTATGTTTTTGATGCGGCGTTAAAATCGTTTGCTAACAGTTCGGTAGAGAAAATTGAATATCAACAACAACCGGTATGAAAAGATCAGAGATCAATAATGCTATTGTAACCTCGGGCGCGTTTTTTAAGAAAAACTGCTGGACGTTGCCGCCAAGCCCAAAATGGGATGTAACTGATTTTGGCCTGGGCGATTTTAAAAAATACGGGCTGATACTGATCAACCTGGCCGAGGAGGCCGAGTACTGCGAAAAACTGATGTATGCCGCAAAAGGGCAAACTACGCCGGCACATACGCACAAAAAAAAGAAAGAAGATATTATTTGCCGTACCGGCGACCTGGTAATTGAGCTTTGGTCGCAAAACCCTGCGCTTGGCGAGTCGGGTACAGCGTTTCAGATGAAAGTTAACGGGCAGTTTAGAACTATACAATCCGGATCGACCCTTAAGTTACAAGCCGGCGAGCGTATTACTATTGAGCCCGGCATCTGGCACGCTTTTTACCCGGGGACGGATGAATGTATCATCGGCGAAGTATCTACAGCTAACGATGATCTGAACGACAACTTTTTTGCCGACCCCAACATTGGCCGGTACGCCGAGATAGATGAGGACGAAGCACCAATAGTTAAACTACTAAGCGATAAATAAGCCATGAAAAACGGCATTTTAGTTGGCGGCAACTGGATAGTTGACTATGTAAAGTTGATAGATGTTTTCCCGGAGGAAGAAAAACTGGTGAACATCCTGTCCGAAAGCAGTTGTAATGGCGGCTCAGCCTATAATGTCATTATGGATCTATGGAAGCTACAAGCTAATTTCCCGCTTAGTGGTGTTGGTTTAGTGGGCGATGATGATCGTGGTAACCAGATCATAAGCCATTGCCAGGGTTTAGGTATTAATACTACGCAGATCCGCCAGACTAACAAGGCGCATACTTCATACACTGATGTGATGAGCGTTAAAGGCACGGGCAAACGTACCTTTTTCCATCAGCGTGGTGCCAATGCTTTGTTGGATATTGATGATTTTGATTTCTCTTTATCGCAGGATAAGATCTTTCATTTAGGATACTTATTGCTGCTTGATCAGCTTGATATTATTGAAACCGATGGAACCAGCCGCGCTTCAAAAGTTTTGAAAAAAGCTAAACAGCACGGCTTAGTTACTTCGGTTGATATTGTAAGCGAGCGATCTGATAGGTTTAAGGATGTTATACCATCGGCCCTGCCTTATGTTGATTATTTGTTTGTAAATGAATATGAGGCCGGTATGATAACGGCTGTTAAAACTATAGGTACGAACGGTAACATCATCATGAAAGACTGTTACGATGCCGCTTTTAAACTCCTGGATATGGGCGTAAATAACTGGGTTATCCTGCATTTCCCGGAAGGTGTTATCGCTGTCAGTAAAGCCGGCGACTCGCATTTTCAACCCAGCATTCAGATACCCGCTGCCAAAGTAATGGGTGCATCAGGAGCAGGAGATGCCTTTGCAGCTGGTGTATTAATTGGCGTGCATAATAACCGGGATATGAAAGATTGCCTGGAATTGGGTGTTGGCGCTGCGGCATCAAGTTTGTTTGAATCTACGTCGTCGGATGGTGTTTTACCATCAACGGAGTGTCTTAAACTGGCGGGACTTTATGGTTATCGCGAAACTATCGGATAGGAAACCTGAAAAATAATATTAGCGTCTGCCGGATGAATGCCTTAAATTGGCGGCGCTTTACGGTTATCGCGAAGCTATCTGATAATAAACCTGGAAATTATATTGGAGTCTGCAATAGGTAAATTACTGGAAGGCATAATACCTGCCGAAAGGATCAAAACAGATTTGATCGATTTGGTCGCATCTGCATCAGATGCCGGCTTTTACTACCTGCGCCCAAAAGCGGTAGTGCTCCCAAAATCCGAAGAGGAAATAATCAACCTTCTGGCATTTTCTAAACAGCACCAGATCCCTGTTACATTTCGTACCGCCGGTACCAGCCTGTCAGGCCAATCTATCACAGACGGTATTTTGGTTGACCTGAGCCAGCACTGGAATGATGTCACCATAGAAAATAATGGCGATACTGTGCGGGTAAAACCCGGTGCTATTGGCGCTAATGTAAATACCTATCTAAAAAAATACGGCCGTAAAATTGGTCCCGATCCTGCAAGTATAAATGCAGCCATGATGGGTGGCATCCTGTCGAACAATGCCAGCGGCATGTGCTGCGGCGTTAGCAAAAACTCTTACCATACCGTAAAATACATCCGCTTTATATTGCCTGATGGCAAAACCTATACTACGGAATTGGCTATTGATTACGAGCGGTTTAAAACTGAATCGGCGGAATTGTATGATCAATTAGCTGCATTACGTGCACAGATCATCAACAACCACGAGATCTATGACAAGATCCGCAGAAAATATCAAACCAAAAACACCGTAGGCTATTCGGTAAACGCATTTATTGATTTTGAAGAGCCAATGGATATCCTGGCGCACCTGCTAATAGGCGCCGAGGGAACGTTAGGTTTTATAGCCGAAGCGGTTTTAAATACGGTTAATGACTATCCCGAAAAGTTAACCGCAATGTTATACTTTACGGATATCTATTCGGCTTGCAAGGCTATTACGCCGCTAACTATTTCGGGCGCCGCCGCTGTCGAGTTGATGGATAGGGCCTCGCTGCAATCCATAGAAAACATGGAAGGCATGCCTGCTATCATTAAAACCCTGCCCGAAAGCGCGGCGGCTTTATTGGTAGAATATCAGGGCAATACGCAGGAAGAATTAAAGCTATCGATGGATAGTTTCTTAACCATAGCCGATGATCTATCGTTGTTAGAAAAGGCCGAGTTTACAGATGTACCCTATAAACAGGCCCAGTTTTGGAAGGTGCGTAAAGGCATGTTCCCGGCAGTAGGCGCGGTTAGGGCCAGTGGGACAACGGTGATATTGGAAGACGTAGCCTTCCCGGTTGATAGTTTGGGCGATGCTATTTCTGATCTGCAATTACTATTTAAGAAATATAATTATACCCGCGCTATCATCTTCGGCCATGCCAAGGATGGCAACATACACTTTGTGGTTACCCAGGCATTTGATACGCTTGCAGAAGTAGCGCGTTACCAGGCTTTCTTACAGGAAGTGGTTGACCTGGTAGTAACAAAATATAATGGTGCTTTAAAAGCAGAGCACGGCACCGGCCGCAATATGGCTCCGTTTGTTGAAACCGAATGGGGCGGCGAGATTTACCGGGTGATGAAGTCCGTTAAAGAACTGATCGACCCCGAAAATCTTCTCAACCCCGGCGTAATTATTAATGCAGATAAGCAGGCCCACATAAAGAATCTAAAGGACCTGCCACAAGTTGAAGAAGAGGTTGACCGATGTATTGAATGCGGCTTCTGCGAACATAAATGCCCAAGCCGCGATATCACACTTACGCCGCGCAAACGCATCGTAGTGCGACGCGAACTGCGAAAACTTAAAATAGAAGGTAACGCGGCCCAACACGCCGAACTGCTTGACCAATATCAATACGAAGGACTTGATACTTGTGCCGTTGACGGCCTTTGCGCCACTGCCTGCCCGGTTGATATTAATACGGGCGACCTGGTAAAACGCCTGCGCCGCGAAAATCATTCGGCAACAGAAAATAGCCTGGCTTTGTTTACTGCTAAAAACTTTCGTGGGGTTTATCGCGTGGTTAAATTTGCTTTGGCATCGGGTGTGCTTATCAATAAGATCTTTGGACCAAAGGCTATGTTTAACCTTACAAAAGGTTTGCGTAAAGTTATTCCAAGCTTCCCGTTATGGTCCAACCAACTGGCTACTGCGGGCAGCATACCGCGCAGTAATGTGGTAGCTGATAATGTTAATTCAGTAGTTTATTTCCCGGCCTGTATCTCGCGCGCCATGGGCGAGCCTGTGCAGGGGCAGAAAGGCGTGATGCAAACTTTTATGGATGTATCGGCCAAAGCTAATATCAATGTCATTATCCCTCAAAATATCGAAAAAAACTGCTGCGGGCAGATCTACTCGTCCAAAGGGTTTAAAGACGCTTACACCTATACAGTTAATGAAACAGTAAGTAAGCTTTGGGAAGTTACATCAGCGGGCAAATACCCGGTTGTATTAGATATCACATCGTGCACCCAAACCTTGACACACTGTCGTCCGGCATTGACAGACGAGAACAAGCAAAAATTTGACGCACTTGCCATCATCGATAGCGTTACCTATATCCATGACCATGTGCTGCCAAATATCAGCATAGCTAAAAAGAAGGATCATATTGTATTACATCCCGTTTGCTCGTTGCAAAAAATGCCGGGTTTGGAAGCACAATTTTCTAAGATCGCCAAATCATTCGCCAACGATGTTAACCTGCCTGTATTTGCGGGTTGCTGTGGCATGGCAGGCGACAGGGGTTTCCTGCATCCCGAGCTAACTTATTGCGCTACCAAGCCAGAAGCTACCGAAGTTAAAGCCGACAGTTTCGACGGTTATTATTCTTCATCAAAAACCTGCGAGATAGCATTATCAGACGCTGTTGGTAAAAGCTATCACTCTATATTGATGCTGGTGGATGAGTGCACGGTGTAAAAACCATCGCATGAGACTTACGAAGTTTTTGAAACTTCGTAAGTCTGCTACTTCAAAACTTGTCGCATTTGCCCCTTTAAATTGTCCAGAGTTGTATCGTATTTATTTCTGCGGATATTGTAGGTTTGTTTTTATACCGATCAACAAAACATGAAAACCATTTTTGACAAAGCTACGCGCGACGAACTGATAGCCCGTGCTAAAACTTTAAATGTAGCCAGCAAACCACAATGGGGTAAAATGAGCATAGACCAAATGCTTAAACACGCCATCCTGGCTGATGAAATGTATTTGGGCGAAAAAGTTTACAAACGCCATTTTTTAGGTTATCTGCTCGGGAAACCTATATTAAAAGCCATCTTGAAAGACGAAGCCCCAATGCGGCAAAATGCAAAAACCAGTCCTGAGTTTATAGTAACCGAAACCGGTGGCAATGTTGAGGTGGAAAAGGCTAAATGGATAAGTACGCTTGAACAATATGCCAATTACAATAAGCCCGAATTTAGGCATTGGTTCTTCGGTAAAATGACGAAGGAACAGGTTGGGCAGCTTGCATACAAACATGTCGACCATCATTTAAGACAATTTAATAGTTAGCCGGTAGTTAATGCCATAACCTTTATATTTGTTAATAGTATGGCAAACATTTTTTTAGTTGAAGACGAAGAACGCGTAGCTGCTTTAGTAAAAAAGGCGCTCGAAGAAGGTGGACATCACGTTGAGATCATTCCCGATGGCGCCGAAGCCATTCGCAAATTTGCACTTAAGCCATATGACCTGGCAATTCTGGATATCATGCTGCCTTTTGTATCGGGCATTGAGGTGTGCCGGCATATCCGTCAAAAAAATAAAACCATCCCGGTTTTAATGCTTACCGCGCTGGATAGCGTGGACGATAAAGTAACCGGCTTAAATACCGGTGCCGATGATTACCTGGTAAAACCATTCCATTTAAAAGAACTGCAGGCAAGGGTTGATGCCCTGTTAAGGCGCAATGCACCTGATGCTGAACCTATTATAACCTTGGGCAACATCACCCTAAACACGTCTAACAATACTGTTGAGCGCGAAGGCAAAAAAATAACGCTAACCACCAAAGAGTGTGCGTTGCTTGAGCTGCTGATGCATAACAGCGACAAGATCTTATCGCGCCAAACCATTGCCGAAAAGGTTTGGGGCATCTCGTTTGATACCGGTACCAATGTGGTTGATGTATATGTAAACTACCTGCGTAATAAAATAGACAAAGGTTTTGCCGAAAAATATATTCATACGGTGGTAGGCAAAGGGTATATCTTCAAAACAGACGTTTAGGTGAAAATAAAAGACCGGCTTTCGCTTTATTTTACATTAATAGGCTCGGGCATATTGCTGGGTGTAATGGTGTCGTTGTATATCTCTGTTTATGCCATTGTGCGAAACGATTTTTATACGCATTTAAATGATCGTGCAAACACAGCAGCGCAGGTTTATTTAAAGGCTGATGAAATAAGCCCCGACTCGTTAAGCCAGGTAAGAAACCGTTTTTTTAAGAACCTGCATGGCGAAGTAACCCGCATTTATGATGACCGTAACAGTGCTGCGTTTATTAAAGATGATGAGCAATACTGGCAGGAAAAAACCATTAAAAATGTAAGGCGCTACAAGCATCTCGAATACGCGAATCAAACCCGGCAGGTAGTTGGCAATTACTATAAAGACAACCAGGGCAATTTTGTTATCCTGGTTTCGGCGGTTGATCAGACAGGCAAGCGGCAGCTGGACAGGATATTAGAAGCTATGATTGTCGTATTTCTAATAGTTACCATAACCTTATTCCTGGTAAGCAGGTGGCTTGCCCAAAGCACATTATCGCCCATAAAAAACGTAGTAAGGCAAATGCAGCTTATTAAATCAACCAACCTGCACCTGCGGGTTGATGAAGGCAAAGGTAAGGATGAGATAAGCGAACTGGCCAATAACTTTAACCGGTTATTAGAGCATTTAGAAAACGCTTTTGAGCTGCAACGAACCTATGTAGCCAACGCATCGCATGAATTACGAACGCCCATAACCAGCATTATTGGCGAAGTAGAGCTGGCCCTAAATAAGGAACGCAGCGCCGAAGAAACCAAAAAAACCCTGCAATTAGTATTAGAAGAATCTGTGAGATTGCGTGATACTATATCCGGCCTGATGGAGCTGGCCCAGGTTGACATGGACTACACCATAGCCCAACAAAGCCCTATAAGGATGGATGAATTGCTCTGGGACGTCCAGGCCTATTGGTCGCAAAAAGCTGGCGCAGATGCGCTGCAAATCAATATCGAGCACATGCCTGATGACGAGGCCATGTTAACCGTTCATGCTAATTACCAGTTGTTGTTCATCGCATTAAATAATTTAATTGGTAATGCCTTTAAATTCTCCAGTCAAAAGCCTGTTAAGTGTAATTTTTATGCTGATGAAACATTGATCCGCATGCAGATTATTGACTCAGGAATAGGGATTCCGAAAGTAGATCTGGATCTTGTTTTCAAATCATTTTACCGCGCAACCAACTCGCATAATTTCGTGGGCAGCGGTATTGGCTTATACGTTACCCAAAAAATCATTCAGCTATTTAAAGGGACGTTGCAGGTTGAATCAGTCGAGGGGCAGGGTACGGCTATTACTATAAAATTTACCAGAAATTAAATTCTAATTTCATTCTAATTCAAGCCAACTAAGCAAGGGGTAATTTTGGCGCTTTAGAATAACTATGCGTTTTAAAGTTCTTATTGTAATACCCCTGTTAATTTTTACATCAGCGCTAAAGGCACAAGGCCCGGCTGATACGTTAGCGTTAACTTTCCGGGATGCCGAGAAACAGTTTTTGTCAAATAACCTTGAACTGCTTGCCCAAAAGTATAATATTGATGCCTCAAAAGCTTTAATTGCCCAGGCCAGGCTTTGGGACAACCCAACGCTAAGCACCGACCAAAATATATATGACAGCGGCAGTAAAAAGTTTTTTTACCACAACAGCAATTTAGGGCAAGGTCAGGTATTTATACAGCTTAGCCAGGTATTCACTACCGCCGGCAAACGCGGCAAACAGGTACAGGTAGCTAAAGACAACGCCCAGGTGCAGGAAGCAGAGTTTAACGACCTGATGCGTAACCTGCGCTACAACCTACAGCTTGACTTTGGGCAACTGGCTACTTTGATACAGCAAGGAAATGTTTACCAAACTGAGATCACTTCGGCGACTAATTTGGTTAACGGGATCCAAAAGTCGTTTGATGCAGGCAACACTTCTATGAAGGACCTGGTAAGGCTGAAAGCTTTATTGTTTGGCCTGCAGAATGACCGGATAGAAAACAGTAAGCAGATAAACGATCTCCAAACAGAGTTAAAGACATTGTTGGGCGCTAATGAAACCGCCTATATCAATCCTATTACAACTGATCAACAACAACGCCAATCGACGGGGCTGGATATTCCGGCCCTGATCGAATTGGCAAAAGTTAACCGTGCCGATTACCTGTCAAACAAATACCAGCTTAATTCTGCCACGCACGACCTGGCTTACCAAAAAGCTTTAGCCGCGCCTGATATTACCGTAGGTGTAGCTTATGATAAAAACAGCAGCTATGCGCCAAATTATTATGGTTTACAAATAGGCATGCCATTGCCATTCTTTAACAGGAACCAGGGCAATATCAAATCGGCAACCTACACTGTAAAGAGCCAGGAAACCACCGTAAAAAGCAGCGAAGCGCGCCTTAAAAATGAAGTAGTATCAGCCGTAAGGCAATATCAGCTAACGCAGGAACTCTTCTCGACACAGCAAACCACTTTTAATGAGCAGTACGATAAACTGTTTAACAACATGCTTAAAAGCTTTAAAGAACGCCAAATAGGTTTGATTGAGTTTGTGGACTTTTTTGATACTTACAAAGACACCAAGCTAAAACTACTGCAACAGCAAAACAGCCTCCAAAAGGCCATTGCAGATTTAAACTTTGCCACCGGGACAACTATAATAAAGCCTTAACAAACTATTGATAATATACAGAATAATGAAAAGAGAAACGTTTTTGATCGGTGTCTCGGGCCTGATGCTTTTGGCCGCGTGTAAACAAAAACAGGTGGACGTGCCCGAAAATAAGCAGGTATGTATAAGCGACTCATTACAAAAAATGATAACTATTGATACCGCCAAAACCAGTACCATGAAGGATGAACTAACCCTATCAGGCGAAGTATCAAGCGATGATAATAACGTGGTGAAGGTGTTCCCTTTTTCAAGCGGACAGGTAACGGCGGTTAAGGTGTCATTGGGCGATAGGGTAGAGAAAGGGCAGACCCTTGCCATAATGCGCAGCGCGGATGTGGCAGGTAATTATACTGATCTGTCATCAACCCAGTCAGACCTCGCGATAGCTAAACGCCAGCTTGACCAGGCCGAATCATTATATAAAAATGGCATCTCGAGTGAGCGCGATTTCACCGAAGCAAAAGAGAATTATAACAAAGCCATTGCCGCCAACCGCAAGGTTAAACAGCAACTTTCTATAAACGGCGGTGGCAACACCAGCGATAACGGAACGCTTGTTATCAAGGCCCCGCAAAGCGGATATATCATTGAGAAAAATATAACGTCGGGCAGCTTTATCCGCCAAGATAACAGCGGTAGTATGTTCACCATATCAAATATGCAAGATGTATGGATCTGGGCCAATGTTTTTGAGTCGGACATTAGCAAAGTTAAAACAGGCTATACTGCCAAAGTAACCACCCTGGCTTATCCCGGTAAGGTATTTATGGGCAAGGTTAATGAAATAAGCTCGGTGCTTGATCCGGATAATAAAGTAATGAAGATCAAGATAGCGTTGCCTAACCCGGGCATGTTATTAAAGCCCGAAATGTTTACCAATGTAACCATCACCAATAACGAAAACGCGCAGGCGGTATCTGTACCTGCAAAAGCTGTTGTGTTTGATAGCAGCAAAAATTATGTAGTGGTTTACAACAGTAAGTGCGACCTGAAAGTGCGCGAGGTTAGCGTAATAAAAACAGTTGATGATATCTCCTACATCGCATCAGGCTTGAAACCGGGCGACAAAGTGATCTCAAAAAATCAATTGTTACTATATAATTCCTTAACTGAGGATTAGTAATGAGTTCTGAGTGATGAGTTGTGAGTAAAAAAATCAATTCATCGCCAAAAAAAACTCAAAACTCAATACACATAACTCAAAACTACAATGAATAAATTCATTAAAAATATAATATACTTCTCGCTAAAGCACCGCTATTTTGTGTTTTGCATGACTGCCGTTTTGGTAGCCATAGGCATATGGAGCTATAGCAATACACCTATCGAAACTTTCCCTGATGTTACCAATACGCAGATCATCATCATAGCGCAATGGCCGGGGCGCAGTGCCGAGGAGGTTGAGAAACTGATAACCATACCTATTGAAACGGTATTAAACTCGGTACAAAAAAAATCAAACCTGCGTACCACGTCGGCGTTTGGCTTGTCATACACCCGTATCATTTTTGATGACGATGTAGATGATGCCTTTGCCCGCCAGCAAGTACTAAGCCGTTTGGCTAACGCCGATCTGCCCGAAGGGGTTAAACCCGAAATAGAGCCACCTTACGGACCGACAGGCGAGATCTATCGCTATACCTTAAAAAGTAAAACCAAGTCGCTGCACGAGCTCACCGCTATCCAGGATTGGGTGCTCGATCGCCAGTTTAAATCTGTGCCCGGCGTTGCCGATGTTAACAGCTTTGGCGGCGAGGAAAAAGCTTACGAGGTAAGTGTTAACCCTTCTTTGCTTCAAAAATATGGGTTGACCTCACTTGATGTTTATACAGCGATTAACCGCAGTAATATCAACGTAGGTGGTGATGTTATCGAGAAGAACGACCAGGCTTATGTAGTGCGCGGTATCGGCCTCATCAATAACATTGAGGATATGCGCAACATCATCATCAAAAATGTAAATAACGTACCCATACTTACCAAAGATGTTGCCGAAATACGGGAAGCCGGTCTGCCGCGCTTAGGGCAGGTAAGCCGCGATAAACAGAAGGATGTTATTGAAGGCATCATTGTAATGCGTAAAGGCGAAAACCCTGCCGAAGTGCTCGACCGGGTACGCGCGAAGGTGCAGGACCTTAACGATAATATCCTGCCCAAAGATGTGAAGATCGACACCTTTTACGACCGTACAAACCTGATGGATTATTGTACCGAAACGGTGATACATAATTTACTGGAAGGTATTGTATTGGTAACAGTAATCGTGTTCTTGTTCATGGCCGATTGGAGGACGACTTTGATCGTGGCTATCATTATCCCGCTATCGCTTCTATTTGCTTTTATCTGCATGCGCATAAAGGGCATGAGCGCCAATTTACTATCGATGGGGGCGGTTGACTTTGGTATCATCATAGACGGGGCTGTGGTGATGGTCGAGGGCATTTTTGTGGCGCTTGATCATAAAGCGCACGAGGTGGGCATGGAGAAATTCAACAAGCTTGCCAAGCTTGGCCTGTTTAAAAACGTTGGTGCCGAAATGGGGAAGGCTATCTTCTTCTCCAAGCTCATCATCATAACCTGTTTGATCCCCATCTTCGCGTTCCAGAAGGTAGAGGGTAAAATGTTCTCGCCGCTGGCTTATACTTTGGGCTTCGCTTTGTTGGGCGCGTTAATATTTACGTTGACGTTGGTACCTGCTTTGTCAAGCATCCTCCTCAATAAAAACGTTAAGGAGAAGCATAATCCCGTGGTGCTATTCTTTGAGAACGGCATCCGCAAAATGTTTACTTATACCTATAAACACCCTAAAAAAAGCATACTGGTAGCGGTGGCGTTTATGGTGCTGACATTCTTCTCGGCTAAGTTTTTAGGAACGGAGTTTTTACCCGACCTGAACGAAGGCGCATTATGGGTTGAAGCCGAGTTACCAATGAGCGTATCCTTGCCCGAGGCCGAAAGCATTAATCAAAAAATGATGCAGATCCTGGCTAAGTTCCCCGAGGTTAAGCAAACGCTGGCGCAGGTTGGTCGCACCAATGATGGTACCGACCCCAAAGGCTTTTTTGATGTCCAGATCCAGGTCGACCTTAAAAATAAAAAAGACTGGCCCGCAGGTGTTACGTCTGATGGTTTGATCGATCAGATGGACGAGCAACTAAGGAAGATACCGGGTATTGTATTTAACTATTCGCAGCCTATCCGCGATAACGTTGAGGAAGCTGTAGCCGGTGTAAATGCCGCGCTCGCGGTAAAAGTATTTGGGCCTGATTTTAAAGTGTTAGACGAAAAGGCCGACGAGATAATGCGCGTCTTAAAAACAGTAAAAGGTGTTGATGATCTGGGGATACTTCGCAATTTAGGTCAGCCTGAGTTTAGGATAGAGTTGGATCAGCGTAAGATGGCTTTGTATGGCGTAGCTACTGCCGATGCAAACTCGGTTATTGAGATGGCGATAGGTGGTAAAGCAGCTACCGAACTTTACGAAGGCGAGCGTCGGTTTGATATCCGCGTGCGTTATCAAAAACAATTTAGAGATACGCAGGATAAGATCGAGAACCTGATGGTGCCTACGTTAAACGGATCAAAGATCGCTATAAAAGAAATTGCGACCATTAAAACACTTACAGGCCCGGCCTTTATTTACCGGGACAACAATATGCGGCACATTGCGGTAAAGTTTTCAAACCGTGGCCGCGACTTGGGCAGCACCATTGCCGAAGCTCAACAAAAAATAAACCGTTTTGTAAAACTCGACCAGGGGTATACCGTTCAATGGGTGGGCGAGTTTGAAAATCAAACCCGCGCCTCAAACACCCTGGCACACGTAGTGCCGTTGTGCTTACTGGTTATCTTCCTGATCCTGTTTATCACCTTTGGTAATGTCAAAGATGCCACGCTGGTTATCATGAACGTGCCGTTTGCTTTAATTGGCGGGATATTGGCGCTGCATTTAACAGGCATTAACTTTAGTATATCGGCGGGGATTGGTTTTATTGCCTTGTTTGGGGTTTGTATCCAGAACGGGGTTATCCTGATATCGGTATTTAAGAAAAATTTAGAAGAACATATGCCGTTGGATACCGCCATATTGGAAGGTGTGATATCCCGCGTGCGCCCGGTGGTAATGACAGCACTTATGGCCGCCATTGGCCTGATGCCTGCAGCTATATCAACCGGTATAGGCAGCGAAACGCAAAAGCCATTAGCGGTTGTGGTTATTGGTGGATTGGTAACATCAACCATACTAACGCTATTGATATTGCCTTGTATCTATGCGCTGGTACACCGGTTGATACACAAACGCGAAAACAGGAAATTGTTAAAGAAAATAGGGGCCGTGCACGGTTAACAGATATTGCATGTTAGGTTTAGTGGCAAATTGCTCCGGGTTGAGGGACTCGGGGCTTTTGCATTTTAGGGGTAAGTTGCTATGCATAAAAGTTACAGAATGTATGTAAGCATTTGGCTATTATTGTAATAGCCAATTTATAACCCTTATATCATGAAAAAATTAATGTGCAGTTTATTAGCGTTGTTGTGGTATGGTGCACTTTGCGCCCAGCAGGCAGATACAGCTAAAAAACCGGCACCTGTAAAACCGCGGACGGAGCAAACAGACCCTTACCGGTTGGATTATAAGGATGTGTTTGATAATATGCATTACGATCAGCCATTACGCCCGCAGGTGCATTATACGCCCCTAACCGGGCAAATTGCCGATGCTACCGGGTTGGTAAAATATAAAGGAACTTATCATTTATTCTATATGTCCGATGAGTGGTCGAAGTCGCGTCGCGATAACAAAAACTGGGGCCACGCTATAAGCAACGATTGTATCTATTGGACACAGGAGCCACCCGTAACCAACTCTATTATTGATAACCGCCCCGGCAGTGGGAGTGGTATCGTCGACTGGAACAACTCGTTAGGCTTAAAGCGCGGCGTAGAGAAGACAATGGTTGTGTTTTATACCGATTACGGCCGTGGCATCGCTTTAGCGTTTAGTAATGATGCCGGTAAAACCTGGATAAGGCATAAAGCCAACCCGGTTATACCCATGCATAATGATATGCGCGACCCAAACGTCTTTTGGTATAAACCCGATCAATCATGGCGGATGGTGTTGTATGAGAGCAATAGTTTCCAATTCTATAAATCAAAAGACTTAGTGCACTGGGATTTTTTAAGCCGCATGGATGGATTTTATGAGTGCCCGGATATTATGCAGATGCCGGTTGATAATAACGAGAATAACAAAAAATGGGTGCTGATAAATGGTAACGGCGCCTATTATATAGGCAATTTTGACGGCACCAAGTTCACCCCCGAAACGCCAATGACTCCAATTGGGCCTGAAATATTTATGGATGGCGGCCATCGGTATAAATACACAAAAGACATCTACGCTACCCAAACCTGGAAGCAATCATATGAGGGCGATGGGCCATTTTACCAGTTAGGTTTTATGCTGATAAACGGCGCGCCCAAACAGGCGCGTACCTGGAGCCAGCAGTTGTTCTTCCCGGTCGAGCTGAGCTTAAGCACTATTGACCATCAAATCAAATTATGCCGCAATCCTATTGATGGCATTAAGCAATTACGCTACGACCCACATGTATGGGATAACACAACGCTAAAGCCCGGCCAAAATCTGTTAGAAAATGTCAACGGCGATGTTTTTGAAATGGTAGCTAACATCAGCTTAGGTAGCGCTAAGCAGCTTACTTTTAATATTCGTGGCGTTAATGCGGTTTATAATGTGAAGGATAAAGAGCTACAGTTTTTAGATACCAAAGTAAAGGTTGATGCGCCGGGAAATAAGCTATCACTCCGCTTTATCATCGACCGTAATTCGGTTGAGATCTACGGCAACCGGGGCGAAGCTAATGTTACCCGGTTTTTCTATCCCGACCAGGCCAATCGTAATTTGGGACTCGAAGTTACAGGTGGCGAAAGCACTATTAACAAATTGGAAGTGTACCGGTTAGAGTCAATCTGGCTAAAACGCGAACAGGAGTTAGGCTATCAAAAAGAAAGTCAACCTATGAAATAGCTTTTGCCAATCATAAAATTCAATAACTTAGTAAATCAGAATAACCTATAAACACATCAATAGTATGAAGAATTTAAGATTTGGGCTCATCCTTATTTTAGCGGCAGTTGTTGCAATTGGTATTATTTCCTGGCGCGGTAGTGTGCCTAAACCGGCGCCGGCAAAACAAGCGCAGAAAAAGCCAAATATTATTTTGATCATGTCTGATGATATGGGCTATTCCGACCTGGGCTGCTATGGCGGCGAAGCCGCTACGCCAAACCTGGACATGCTGGCTAAAGAAGGCTTACGCTATACGCAGTTTTATAATACAGCAAGATGCTGCCCGTCGCGGGCGTCGCTGATGACAGGACTTGATCCGCACCAGGCAGGCATGGGCTGGATGACAACTGACGATTTTAAATTACCCGGCTATCGCGGCGATTTGAGCCACAACGCGGTTACTATCGCCGAGGTGCTAAAGTCTGCAGGCTATGAAACAGCGATGACCGGCAAGTGGCACCTGAACTTCGATCCTAAACCAAACTTTGGCAAAGAGAACTGGCCATTGCAACGCGGGTTTGATCATTATTACGGCACAATACTGGGTGCCGCCAATTTTTACGACCCAGGGTATCTTGCCCGTGGCAATAAGCTGGTAAACACAACCAACGATCCAGAATATAAACCCGAACATTATTATTTTACCGACGCGATATCTGATAACTCAGTAAAATTTATCAAAGAACGCGATAAAAATAAGCCATTCTTTATGTATGTCGCTTATACCGCTGCCCATTGGCCAATGCAGGCCCCCGAAGCTGCCATAGCTAAATACAAGGGGCGTTTTGATAAAGGTTATGAAGCGTTACGTTTAGAACGTTTAGAGCGCATGAAAAAATTGGGTGTGGTACAACCTGACGTTGCGTTATCACCATTTGACGGTAAATCATGGGCCGGCGAGGAAGATAAACCTGCTATGTTGCGTCGTATGGAAACTTATGCAGCCATGATTGATATTATGGATCAGGGTATAGGCCGCATCATTAAACAATTAAAGGCTGATGGTATGTATGATAATACGCTGATCTTCTTTTTGCAGGATAATGGCGCCTGCGCCGAGATCATCGGCAGCGGCGAGATAAGGCCGGTGGCTCCTAATCCAAACAGGGTGCGTAAGCTTGGCCCTGATTCATTGATCTACTCTAACAAACCGGTAACCACCCGAGAGGGCAAGTTGGTGATGCAGGGCAAAAAATTAATGGCTGGCCCTGCTGATACTTATGTATCCTACATGCAGGAGTGGGCAAACGTATCTACCACGCCATTGCGTAAATTCAAGCACTATGTACATGAGGGTGGAATCTCAACGCCGTTAATTGTACACTGGCCCGCTGGTTTAAAAGCAAAAGGCGAGCTGCGCAGCCAGGCGGGCCATGAAATGGATATTATGCCAACGATATTGGATATTACAAAAACCCCATACCCTAAAACCTATAACCAGCATGACATTACTCCGGTTGAAGGTATAAGCCTGGTGCCGAGCTTTGAAAATAAGCCATTAACCCGTGAGGCTATTTACTGGGATCACGAAATGAACAAAGCTGTACGCATGGGTAACTGGAAGCTGGTAAGCGAAGCTGATTTGAAAGGCATGACCTATAAATCATCCCCGTGGGAACTATATGATATATCAAAAGATCGCAGCGAAATGCATGACCTCGCCGCCCAACACCCCGACCTGGTTAAAAAGATGAGCGATATGTGGGATGTATATGCCAAGCGGTGTAATGTATTGCCAGGGCCTTGGAAGAGGGTGGAATAGTAGCAACTTAAATAGACTTACGAAGTTTTTAAAACTTCGTAAGTCTTATGCCGTTACAACCTATCTAACCTAAAATATCCCAAATGCACTTCATCCTCCGGTAATCAGTTGCAGGTGTTATCTCGGTATGCGCGGCTTTGCCGGTGCAGCCTCTTTAAACTGGTTATGGGGGCTGTTTTCTGCAATCGATTGCAATGTAACATATTCACCACATTGCTTTAAAAGCTGAAATTTATATAGAATATTGTTTTCAATAACCAACTATATTAATTTAAATAATCCCCTCAGTATGAAATCATTTTACTTACGCACTTTGGTTGTAATAGCTTTCCTTGCAACCGCAAGTTCTGTTTTTGCTCAAACCAGTGGCATAACACCCGGCGCAATTTACTCCATCAAATCAAAATCAAACGGCAAAATGCTTGATGTTACCAACTCATCGGTTGATAATGGTGCAGCTGTTTATAGCTGGACGGACACAAAATCTGATGCGCAACGCTGGATAGTTAAACTCATCAGCAAAAATACTTATACGTTAACCAACGTTGGCAGCGGCAAATTGCTGCATGTAGCGGCTGCACCTGCCGACTCGGTAAAAGTAGACCAGTTTGATGATGCTAACAGCAACGATGTTAAATGGATAATTACTAAGGCAAGCAGCGGGGTGTACACTTTGCAATCGGTAGCCGATCCAAAATTCGCGCTTAATTTAAATGCGGGAGGTACTGCGGATGGTACTAAAATAAATTTAGCCACAGCAGCAAAAACTGATGTGCAAAAATGGGTGCTCACCAAGGAAACAGCGCAGGAAGCAGCCCCAGGTTTGGCTACCGCAACCAAAGCATTTAACGATTGGTACAACGGCTTTAAAATAGAAGACCATAAAGGTTTCTGGGATCAGGCCGAAATGATGGAAACAGTTTTAGATGCTTACGAAGTAACTAAGGACCCTGTTTACAAAACCAAGTTTGCCGCCTTATTCACCAATTTCATCACCAACCATAAAGAGGATTGGATGTATAATAAATATAACGATGATATTACCTGGGCGGTGTTATTTAGTGTGCGCGGTTACCTTTTAACTGGTAACAAAACATACTTAGAAAAAGCTAAAGACCAGTTTGATAAAATGTATAAACGCGCCTTTACCAACAGCTATGGCGGCGGATTAATTTGGTTTGAAACCAAGACATCAAAAAATGCCTGTATTGAAGGGCCGGCAGCTGTAGCTGCTTGTTATCTTGCCCGGGCAACCGGCGACAATACGTATTATGATAAAGCAGTAGCATTGTATAGCTGGTCTAAAATTTACCTGCTTAACCCTGCTACCGGCAAAGTAAAAGATAATGTAGACCTGAACAGAAACACCGGATTGTTAAGAACCAGTAATGTTAGTTTCACCTATAACGAGGGGACTTTCTTGGGCGCGGCAACCATGCTTTATAAGTATACCAAGGAAGCTACCTATTTAGCCGAAGCACAAAAGATAGCGCAATTTACCCGCGACTCAATTTACAAAGGCAGGGTAATGAACAATGAAGACAGCGGCAATGACCTGCCCGGCTTTAAGGGCATATTTGCCCGCTATGCCCGCATGTACACTGTAGAAACCGGCAAAACCGACTTGGTGGACTGGTTGAATCTTAACGCTAAGGTTGCTTATAACAACCGCAACTCGTACGGTATAATTACAACAAAATGGGGCACCCGCGCACCAGAGGCTGCGCCGGTGTTAAAGAAAGGATTCGGGCCTTCAACTGCGGTTTCATTATTCTTTAATACCTATCCGTTAAAAAAATAACCGGGTTCATTGAAAAATATTACAAGCCCGCCGACGAAAGTTGGGGGCTTTTATTTTTTGTGGTATATTCGTTCATCACAATCACATTCAACAACTTAAAGCCATGACTACAGCTGCCGCAACAACAAAATACCGGATAGAATCTATTGATATTGTACGCGGGCTGGTGATGCTCATTATGGCGATAGACCACACGAGGGATATTTTCCACGGATCGCCCGAGCCTACCGATTTGGCGGTAACTTATCCTTTCTTGTTTTTTACGCGTTGGATAACCCATTTTTGTGCACCGGCATTTGTGTTTTTGAGCGGTGTCTCGGCTAACATAGCAGGTACGCGCCGTACACCTAATCAACTAAGTGCATTTTTATTTAAACGAGGTTTATGGCTTATTGCGGTTGAGCTGGTTTTTATAAGCTTTGGCATAACCCTTAATCCCATTTATAGCGTACTGATTTTGCAGGTGATATGGGCCATTGGCGGCAGCATGATCTTGCTGGCTTTGCTAATCAGGCTAAGGGCATCAGTAGTAGTTATCGGCGTTATTGGCGCGGTAATCTTCTTCGGGCACAATATACTGGATGTGGTTAATGTGGGGGCGATTGGTAAAACTGTACCATGGGCCTTATTCTTATCGGCAGGCGGTTTCGGGGGTAATGGTATTGTTAGTTTGGGTAACCAGCATTTTGTACTGATAGCCTACGCCCTTTTACCGTGGACCGGTGTAATGTTGTTGGGTTATGTATTTGGCACGCTATATAAAAGCACTTATAACACAGCTAAACGCCGTAAAACTTTATTGTACACCGGGCTGGGTTTACTTGCGCTGTTTGTGGTATTCAGATACTTTAATATTTACGGCGATCCTTCGCCATGGTCGGTTCAAAAAACTACCGCCTTAAGCGTGATATCATTTTTTAACGTTACCAAATACCCATGCTCCTTACTATACCTGGGGATGACGTTGGGTACTTCGCTTGTTCTTCTTTCAGCGTTAGAGGGGGTTAAAAACCGGGTTACAGCAATATTAATTGTATATGGCAACGTGCCGTTCTTCTATTACTTATGCCATTGGTATTTGATCCAAACTATCCACATTATCCTGTTTTTTGCAATGGGCTTTAAAACCAGCCAGATTCTTCCTACAAACGCGCCATTCCTGTTTGAGCCGGCTGGTTTTGGCTTAAGTTTAGCAGGTGTTTACGGTGTATGGTTTTTGACGATCTTTATTTTATACTTCCCATGCCGGTGGTTTGCTAAATATAAAAAAACACATACGCAATGGTGGTTAAGCTACTTGTAAGCAACAACTATCTATTTAAGCACCAACAACCAGCCCTGGCCCTTTTTAACCGGAATATCCTGCCCAACAGTAAACTTTTTAGCAGGCTGAAAATTGTTTATTTCCGGTGCGGTAATGCTTGCTTTAGCAGGGTCAATACCTAAGGCTTTCCAATCAATATTTAGTTTGATGCTGGTATCGCCATCGGCCCAACTGGCAATGGCTATCATGGCTTTGCCTTGCTTTTTGTATATAGTAGCAATAACCTTATCGTTATTTGTTTTTACGGGATTACTATCAACCCAATAGCCTATCATTTTTGTGCCTTGCATACCAAAGTTGTCCCATGCTTTCCAGATAGAACGCGGGTCGGCATTGTCGCTCCAGGGCATGCGGTTGGTCATACCGTAAACCATGCCCCGCCATGGGTTGCCACCATCTTGCAGCATCTCGCCCATTAAACCAAACGGGATACCTGATACTTCGGTAAGGAAAAAATCGGGGTTGTTTTTTTCGTAGTCAAAATACTCGCCAAACCATAGCCTGTTTAAGTAAGGGAACTGCTCCATATACAAGTTAGCGCTGTTATTAAAACCATCGCTTTTATTATACTGGTTAGCCGAGTGCAGATCCACAATACCCGGATGCCCATCAGCCGTAAGCACCCGTTTTATACGTTTCATGGTAACACGGTCAAATGCTATATCGTCCAAATAAATACCATCAATACCCACATTTTGCACAAGCCAGTTCATGCCTTCTACATAGTAATTGTGCCAGCGGCTCATACCGCTGTTTACAATGGCTGCGTCTTTAATTTCGGGCACATACCAGGCAGCTATATAATCATTGCCCAAATGCTCCTGCAACCACGAGTAACCGCCACCTTTGCCGGTAGAATAGATCTCATGCCCCAGGCTGCGCATCGGGAAAGTCTCGTAAGCACTATTCGAGAGCTCGCGTACAGTGTTATAAATTTTAACTTTTAATCCTTTTTGATGCGCCTCGGCTATATACTTCTTCATAGCATCATGCGCTATGAATGGATAGTTGATGAACGGATTTATTGGCGTAGCGTGATGGATGTTTACTACTGTTGCGCCGGTAGCTTTAATGCTATCCAGTTTGGCATATTTATGATAAAACCGTGTGGCCCACTGGAAATCGGTATTAATGGTATGAAAGGGAGTGACTAACAAAGTAAAATTGAAATACAATACATCGCCTTTTTTCATAGTGCGTGCGCCGGTATAATTTTCGGCCAGCATATTAGGGCCTTTAACGGCCATGGTGATACCGCCCTTGCCACCGTTACCCCATGACGTTGGCAGCAGTAATGGCTTTTGCAGGTAAAAGTTAGTGTTTAACGGGCGCACATAATTCTCGTCGCGCAATGAATATTGCAGGCCGGCATTAACATCGCCCACCCAGGCGCCGTCCTGGTTTTTGGTGGCAACTTCCCATTTCCATTTTACCGAATCGGGGCGTAAACCTCCTTTTTGGCCCAGGCCCATCAGGTATTTTGAGGCACCTTTATCAAACGGGATATGAAATTTTATATCATCTAAACTCACGTCGCTTAAAGCAGTTAGCTTAACCCTATAATTCATGTAACCATCAAACTCTATCGACGCGTTTACGTCCATTTGCAGCGGATCAGAGGTGTTAACCGATTGCCATTTTACTGTTCCTGCATCTTTTTGAGTAAAAGTTACCCCCGCATTTTTAAAAGCAATGTCTTTATGTGTCGCGGCATTAACGATGTGGAAATGGATATTTTCGTTAAGGATGTTTTTGGGCGTGGTGGTCATTTCCGTCATTTCAGGCGTAAAGAAAGTCTGGATCTTTTCGGGGAAGCCACTGTTATTTAAGACCACTTTTCTGCCCAATAAGCTGATTGTTTTATCAGCAACCAGCAATGGTGTATAAGGCTTTATAACATCATTTTTTTGTGCGAAGGTTGAGTTTAACCAGGTTAACCGGGTTTGTTTTTTAGGCTCATTAACACCGCCTTTTACCGCTAATTGGTTTTTTACTGTCAGGCTGATTTTAATTGGAGTGGCGGCAACACCATCCGCAGTTATAGTAGCCGTGCCGTTGTAAACACCCGCCGGGGTTGTTGGCGAAATATTAACCAGGCACCATAAGGGCTGTATATTACCTTCGGCTATATTAACTGTATTTATAAGAGCCGTGCCGTCGTATTTGGTGCCATCGGTATTCAAACAACTCATGGCCGATGGCGGGATAGCGTGCCCCTTATTATCGGTAAGCGCGGTAAAATTCACCCGTACATTATTAAGCAATTGCTTAGGGTAAATACCTAACTGGTAGCTAAAGTTCTCTCCTTTTAAGGCTACATCAGCAAATTTTGTGGTGGTACCTTTTTGCACCCAGCGCTGCGGAATATCATGCTGCATTTTTATGGGATGCAGGCGGTCCTCGGGAAATACTAAGTAAGGTTTATCGGCATTGACTTGTAAAAGGTTTTGCACTTCTTTGCCGGTAGCAATTACCTCCATAGGGTAAAAACTATTCATGGCGTTAACCGACTCTAAATATAAAACCGTAGCTGAAGTGGTTTTACCGGTCTTGCTCAGCCAGGTTTCCGATGTTGTATTTGGCATTTTAATATAAACGGCCTGCGGATAATTGGAACGCGCAGTCACCTTATAAGGCATATAATAAATGTAATACTTACCGGGTCCCGATGTTGGTTCAAAGTAAACTGTTCCGCTTTCGCGCGACAGGTCATCTGCCTTAACATTGGCAACACGTTTATTGGTTTTAGCATCAACCACAATTACTGCGGATGGAGTTTTATAGGCTAACCGCCACTGGATCCCGGCCTTGCTAACCGGTCCGGCAGCTGCAACACTAACTACCGCACGATGATTGCCCAACGAATCCGCATTCCAGCTATTATTGCCGGATACATATTTCAGTGTTTGCCCTACCGAGGTTAAACATCCCGCCAGGATAAAAAATAACATTATTGCTTGTAGTTTAAATGCTTTATAAAACATATCGGTTTATTTAAAATCCGTTTTTTTTAATTGAATTTGGTTGCGATGTATTTGTTTAACAGGCTCAGCTGGTTTTGAGCCCGCACTAAATTTTGGCCGGGATAAGTGGTGTGATAATAAATATCGCCATTTAAGTAGTCGGCTAAAAAGCGAACGGCCTGCATATAGATCATAAACTTGCCTGAGTAAAAGAAGAGGTTTTTTTCTGCGGATGTCAAAACATCCCCCATTTCGGCCATATAACCTTTATAGATCGCCGTGAAGTTATCTTCCTGAATAAAAACTTTATCCAGGTCCTTCTCTTCTTCGTTGGCCGGTGATAAGTAAGTACGCATCATATCGCCAACATCACTTATAAAGTAGCCGGGCATAACAGTGTCAAGGTCTATTACGCATAAGCCTTTGTTATCAGCATCAAACAATACGTTGTTTATTTTGGTATCGTGATGGATAACTCGTAGCGGGATCTCTTTTTTATCAACCAATTGGCGGTAAGTATCAGCAATGGCTTCATGCTTTTCTATCTCTTTAATTTCATCGGTTGCCTTATCAATCCTATCCGCTGTGGCATTTTTTAAGGCCGATTTAAATTGATCAACCCGTAAGGTAAGATTGTGGAAATCGGGTAAAGTGTATTGCAAGCTATTGGCATCAAAATCATTTAACAACCGCGAAAACTTACCAAACTGCTTTGCCGCCTCGAAAGCTTGCGCAGGTTCGGACACGACGTCAACCGTATGCGAGTTTTTAATAAATGGCTGCAAGCGGTAATATTGATTATCATCAATTACTAAATAATCGCCGTTAAGTGTTGGTCGTGGTGCGGCGAAAATATAGGCCGGAGCTGTTTGCACTAAATAGGTTTGCAGGCTAACTAAGTTATTGGCAATAGCCTGCGGCGATTTAAAGATCTTGGTGTTGATGCGCTGTAAAATATAAGCGTCATCGCCAACGGATACTTTCCAGGTGCCGTTGATCAGCCCCGATCCAAAAGGTACAATAGCCGAATCATCAGCATTAATACCAAAGGAGCTTAAAATATTGTTAAACATACATGGGTGTAAACCCAAACTTACATAATTATTTTTATGCCGATTGCTCCACCGGGTGTTTGATTAAATAAAACCCATCATTGATCAGTTTTTTAAGCCCGGGTTGTTTATCTGCTTTATCTTCTAAAAATTTGGTAATGGCTGCCGCGACTTCCGGCTCCTGTTTTTCGCGGTCCAGGATCTCTAAAATTTCCAATGCGCATAACCAATCTTCCGGAAAATCGGCCTGCAATTGTTTCCAGGTGTTAGCCAGTTTTTGATGCGCTGTGGTATTTTCGCGATAATGGCGTACATCTTGGTAAAGCCGGTGTAAATTCAGTTGTTTTTCGGTATATATAGGGTGATAAGTGGTGGTTTTTGGGTGATAAGCGATCTCTTCGAAGGTGTTTTTATCAGCGGCGCCGCTAAAAACCGAAACGATATCATCGCCAACAGCCATGTCATAAACACCCCACGATGGGTCGAATAAAATTGCCCCTTCCGCCGATGTTACTGTGCAGTTTTCAAAATTGATGATTTGCGGGGTGATGTTTTTAACCAGGCCCTTTACGGTAATGCCGTTTTCAAAATCCAACTGCAACTGGTTGCCGGAAATTAACTCGCCATCTGGCTTAAATTTTCCTACAGGCGAGCTAAACCCATCTTTATGATAATCCTTGCCGTGGCCATCTAACTGCTTGTCATCCACAGCTAATGCGGCCGGACCGGTAAACTTTATAAATGAAGGTTTGCCGTTGTATTGTTTAAAATCCGTCAAAGTGCCCGATACCTGCAGGCCCGAACTATAGACTACTGTACAAGTATTATTGCTCTCCACAGCTTTTTGCAAACCGTAAACACCCCCAACCCTGAAAGCCATTTTATTGGCAAACTGCTCTAACACATCTATCAGGTTTTGGAAAGTTTCGGTAACAAATAGTTGTTGTTGCGGCTGGGTAATATCGTATGGGTAATTTACCGCATACTGGTTATACCATAGTTTCTTTACATTAGGCTGCATGCAGGTAGCGCTTTCGCCGATTGAAGAGAGCAGGCCCGCGCCATAGATCTTGGGATTCTCCAGATTACCTATCAAACCGTATTCTACGGTCCACCAGTGCAGGCGGCTAAGCAGCGCCATTTCTGATGGCTCGCCCATGTTTTGCTGGCAATAGGCTACCTGGTCCTCTGCGGCTTTTAACTCGGCAGGGTCGGCATCCGGCATTTCTTTGAGGATGGACAAGGCACGAATAGCCTCATATAATTCATAATCCTGCGCCGAGAACATCGCTTTAGCGCCTATCGATCCAAAATAACTCAGATATTGGTGGTAATCCGGATCCGCAATAATAGGTGCGTGGCCCGCAGATTCATGTATAATATCCGGTGCAGGCGTGTATTCAATATGCTTTAACTGGCGGATATCCGCAGCAATAACCAGCACCTTATATGCCTGGTATTCCATAAATGCAGCCGGCGGAATAAACCCATCAACCGTAACCGCGCCCCAGCCGATTTTGGCCAGCGCCTCGTTCATTTCCTGCAGGTTGGGGATATGCTCTATAGTCAAGCCCGCTTTTTCTAAACCGGGGATGTAGGGGTAGTAAGCCACATCTTTTAAATAGCTATAGTTTTGCCGCATCACGTAGCGCCATATCGCCTGGTCTATCGGCGTATAATGCTCATAGTGTTGCGGTACAATATATTGCCGCAAGTGCTTGGGTAATGCTTTTACCTGCGGATTGTTAAAGTCTTCGAAATCCATATAAATATTTTAATCGTTAAATAACCCTCTTTCCCGCTTGCGGAAGAGAGGGTCGCGCTCGCCGTAGGCGGGTCGCGGGGTGAGTCGTCGCCGCCATGCTTAGAACGCGCGCCGTTGACTCACCCGGTCATCGCTTCGCTCGACCACCCTCTCTTCGCCTTTGGCGTAAAGAGGGTTACAGGTTCCCTCTCAATTCCTGTTCTCTTTCTATTGCCTCAAAAAGCGCTTTAAAATTACCTGCCCCAAATGATTTGGCACCTTTACGCTGTATGATCTCGAAAAACAAGGTCGGCCTGTCCTCAACCGGTTTGGTGAAGATCTGGAGCAGGTAACCCTCATCGTCACGGTCGACCAAAATCCCCAGTTTTTCAAGGGGGCCTAAATCCTCATCAATATGGCCGACACGAGCAGTTAACTCTTTATAGTATGATGTGGGTACGGTTAAAAACTCAACGCCACGGCTTTGTAGGTCGGTTACGGTTTTCACGATATCGTGGGTAGCTAAGGCTAAATGCTGCACTCCTTCGTCCTCATAAAACTCCAGGTACTCTTCTATCTGCGATTTCTTTTTACCCTCGGCCGGCTCGTTTATCGGGAACTTAACGTAACCGTTGCCATTACTCATCACCTTACTCATCAGCGCCGAATATTCGGTCGAGATCATTTTATCATCAAACGTAAGGATGTTTTTGAAGCCCATAATGTCCTCATAAAAATTAACCCAATCGTTCATTTTATGCCAGCCTACGTTGCCAACACAATGATCGACATATAGTAAGCCGGTATCGGCAGGCTGATAGTTTGTTTGATGCGCTGTAAATCCCGGCAGGAACAACCCTTTATAGTTTTTACGCTCGATGAATAAGTGAACTGTCTCGCCATACAGTTTAATACCGCTGGTACGCACCTCGCCAAATTCATCTGTAATGGTTTGCGGTTGCTGGTATGGCACCGCGCCGCGGCTGATAGTTTGCTTAAAAGCGTCGTAAGCATCATCAACCCAAAGGGCCAATACCTTTACGCCATCGCCGTGTTTTTTGATGTGGTCTGATATGGGATGATCTGAATGCAGTGGGGTTGTCAGTACTATCCTGATCTTTCCCTGCTGCAAAACGTACGATGCACGATCGCGCACACCAGTCTCCGGGCCGGCATACGCCAAATCCTGAAACCCGAAAGCTGTTTTATAGTAATGTGCCGCCTGCTTGGCATTGCCTACATAAAACTCTACATAGTCGGTACCGTTTAGCGGTAAAAAATCTTGTGTTTTATTTGGGGGTGTTAATGTTTGTGTTTCCATGGTGTTTAGCTTATCCAACTCTTATAATAATTCTCATCCTCAATCTCAATCGCATACTCTGTCAGCATCAATGGCCTGAACGGGTCTATCATCACTGCCAGTTCATCCGTTGATTCTTTACCGATAGATTTTTCAACTGAACCAGGTGCAGGGCCATGCGGAATACCTCCCGGATGCAAAGTAATTTGCCCCTTTACCACGCTTTTGCGACTCATAAAATCGCCGTCGACATAATATAGCACCTCATCGCTATCCACATTGCTATGATTATATGGTGCCGGGATAGACAATGGGTGATAGTCAAACTTGCGCGGTACGAACGAACAGATGACGAAGTTATGCCCCTCGAAAGTTTGGTGCACCGGTGGTGGCTGGTGCAGGCGCCCGGTTATCGGTTCAAAATCATGGATGGAGAATGCCCATGGGTAATGGAATCCATCCCAACCCACAAAATCAAACGGGTGCGTGCCGTAAATGTATGGGTAGATCAGTCCTTGTTTTTTGATGAGGATCTTGAAATCGCCTTTCTCATCATGGGTCTCCAGGTTCTCCGGTTGGCGGATGTCGCGCTCGCAATAGGGTGCATGTTCCATTAACTGACCGTAACTATTCAGATACCTTTTTGGCGGGCGGATAGGGCTAAAGCTCTCCACAATAAACAAGCGGTTTGCTTCTGTGTCAAACTCCATCTGGTAAATGGTGCCGCGCGGGATTATCAAATAATCCCCATAGCTAAACTTGATATTACCGAAACCTGTTTTAAGCGTACCTGTACCCTCATGAATAAAAACCACCTCATCGGCCTGGCTATTTTTATAGAAATAGTCGGTCATTGATTTACGCGGAGCAGCCAATGAGATATGCAGGTCGCTGTTTACCAGTACAGGCTTGCGGCTTTGCAGGTAATCGTCCTCGGGTTTAATGTTAAAGCCGATAAGACTTGTATGCTTCAAATGCTTTTCGCGTGCTATTTTAGGCTCTACGGAATACGGCTCGCCCAGCTCTTTAACCATTGTTGGCGGGTAAGCATGGTACACCAGCGAGTAAACGCTGCTGAATCCTTCTGTCGACACCAGTTCTTCGGCATACAACGTACCATCCGGCTTCCTGAACTGGGTATGCCGTTTATGCGGGATCTTTCCTAATGTATGATAGCTTGGCATGATCTATTGGATTAATGGTTCATTTATAGGTTTAGGTAACGCAAACATGCTTTCCGGCGTTACCCGGCTGTACCAGTCGCCGCCGAGGCGGGCAACATGGTCAAAGTTTTCTTGAATAGGTTGGCCGTTAGCATCCAGCAGGTCATCCCTGAAATGGATTGTTTTAACTTCGGCTAATATCAAATTACCGGCACCCGGCCCATCGCCTAACGGGATGATCTGTTTAACGATACACTCTAACTGAACCGGCGATTCGGCAACGCGGGGCGGCTTAATATGTATAGATGCCAGTTCGGTTAAGCCAGATTCGTGAAACTCGTTTACTCCTTTGGGATATTCGGCGCTGGCCTGGTTTACTTTGTAAACGATGCTATGATCTACAATGTTGATGACGCATTCGGCAACCTCCTGTATATTCTCTAAAGTATGCTTGGTAGTATTATCCCTAACCCTGCGCGACGGCGAAAACACGCATACGGGCGGGTTGGCGCTAAACAAATTAAAAAAGCTAAACGGACTTAAGTTAACCTTGCCATCCTTATCAATGGTTGATACCAATGCAATGGGCCTTGGCGCAATGGCGTGCTGCAGGTAGTTATGTACCTGCCCGGTGCTCATGTCCTTTGTTTCAAAGCTTTTCATTGGTTATTTCTTTTGTTTAAGTATCGACCAATCTGTAGCCTCGGCAACCATGGTATTGGTAAGCGTGCCCAATCCTGTTATTTCCATTGTCACCTCATCGCCTGGTTGCAGCCACTGGGGGGTATAGTTAGGGTCTTTGCGTAAGCCCGTGCCGTTCAGCTCTAAAAAGCAGCCTGTACCAACCGTGCCCGAGCCTATCACATCCCCCGCATACAGGTCGACACCATATGATGCGCGCTCGATCAATTCGGCAAAGGTCCAGTCCATATCCGCCATATTGCCTTTTGAAACCCGGATACCGTTAACCTTGCAGGTCATTTCTAAATTATAAGCAGCGCCGGTATGTCCCGGTTTGGGTTCGGTTTTATATTGCTCAAGTTCATCCGGCGTAACCAGCCAGGGGCCAATTACCGTTGCAAAGTCCTTGCCTTTGGCCGGACCCAGGTTTAGAAGCATTTCTTCCATTTGCAGGGTTCGCGCACTCAGGTCGTTCATGATCATATAACCGGCTATATAGCTGTCGGCATCTGCGGCTTTAATGTTGCGGCCGGGTTTGCCAATTACTATGGCAGCCTCCAATTCAAAATCAAGCTTGTTAAAATGATCGGGCATGCACCTGATATTACCCGGGCCATATATAGCCTGGTGATTGGTGAAGTAAAATATAGGATATTGATCAAACTCCTTGATCATATCAGCGCCACGGTTACGCCGTGCCGATTCCACATGCTGCCTAAAGGCATAGCCATCGCGGCAGGATGTTGGCCTGGGTACTGGTGCCAGTAATTCATATTGCTCAACAAGCTTGGCTTTTAGTCGTTTTGACTTTACATAGCGGTCAATCCGCGTAGCTTTATCCATAAAGATCTCGCCACCCTGCAAAAAGTCGCTCATATTGTCGGGTAGTACTACGCCACAGGTATTCAGGTCGAAAAGCTGGCCATCGATCATAACGCCCAGTCCCTCGCGGGCGGCGGTTTTATAGGTAACTAATTTCATTCAGGTCTTCTCTTAAAAGGTTGTATCTAAGGCAACAATCTCTAATTCAATAAGTTTGTCGACTGGTGCAGATACCACAGGTAATAATTCTATATAAATTTCAGAATTTACAGGCTGATTAACTGCATATCAACAGATAATCCGTAAATTGTCCTGTTATTCAGATATTGACAGGAAATAATCCTGTTTGTTCGTTATTATCTGTCCCTTTTCCGAATACTTGCTTATGTTAAATAAATTAGATACCGTTGATAAGCAGATCCTGCAAATATTGCAGGACAATGCCCGCATGACTAATAAAGAGATTGGCGAGAAACTACATAAGAGCGCCAGCGCCATTAACGACCGTATCCGCCGGATGCAGGACCAGGGCTATATCAAGAAGTATGTGGCTGTATTGGATAATAAGAAGATAGACCGTGGACTGATAGCCTTTACGCACGTACAACTGCGCGACCATAGCAAAGAGACGTTAAACTACTTTGAGAACGAGATAGTGAAGGTGCCCGAGGTTATGGAGTGCTACCACATGTCGGGCCAGTATGATTTTATATTACGGGTAGCAGTTAAGGACCTGGATGCTTATCACCAGTTCCTGATGAACCATTTGTTTGAGACCGTACCTATGGGCGCGTTGCAAAGTACCTTTGTAATGCGCGAGGCTAAGGCCGAAATGGCGTACCCGATAACCACGTAGGTGATCCACTTTAAAATGTGGATCACCTGGATCGCTGTTTTTGGATAACTGTTTGAAAATAAAATAGTTAAATTTTTGAGCGGATCACCGTGGATCACTCTTATTCGTCAGAATTTTTAAGTTCAAATGTTAAGTAATATACTGATAATCAGTATAGGCGAAAAATGGCCGTTTTTTGCTGTTTTTCAAGGAGTGGATCACTAAAAGTGGATCGCCTTATTCGTCAGGATAATTAGCTGTAAATTTAAGTTATATAATTGATTTACAGTTTGCTGTAAAATTAGGGCTTAAAAAGAAAGCCATTTACCACAATTCCTTATCCATTACTAAACAATGTTAATGTATGTTAACAGAAAAGCTTGTTTTAAAAAGCCCGGCATATATTCGTTTTAAGTATCAGAAACGATGAAAAGAAAACTAAACCTTATCCTTATACCTATAACCATTGCCGTGTGCGGCATTATGTTCTTCCAGGTCGACTGGATGTTTAAAACGTATAACGCGGAGTTGAATAAACTAAGTACTCACGGCAATTACGCTTTAATTGAAGCTTTAGAAAAGCATAATAACGAACAGCGAAGTGCAGATTCCACCTACCTTACAAACAACCTGAAAAAGTGGGTTGATTCTGTTAAAATGAAATACGTAAATGGCGGCGATTCTTTACATATCGACCTTGACTACGTACATCAAATCATAGAAAACCCTACCATGCAAACTGGCTATTTTATGCACGTTAGCATGTCTTCACCTGATGGGGTTTCTATCATGTCGCCCGGTATGCTTAGTAATGGTAAACCAAGTAAAGCGACAAGCGACGCTAATCAAAAAAATATACGACTGAATGATTCGCTAAGTAAATTTTTTCATCGAAGTCCTGTTGTTGAAGATGATAAATTCTTTTATCAAATGGCAAAGTCAACCAAAGGCGAAGTGTTTAAGGCTGATAGCGCTCGGATCCTTAAATATTTTAAGGAACGATTGCGATTTTATGGCATAACCGGACTCGACGAGACGGCAAAAATCTGTTTTGCTGCTTCAGATACGGTAAGTGCGCCGCAGTACGCTGTTGAAAAATTTATCCACTATCGCCAAAACGTATTGCATAAATACCCTAAAAAATTATGGGTGGGTTATTATTTCCCACACCGTAAAAGTTGGGTGCAAAATAAAGTAATGTTCAAGGCTATTCTGTCTGTAGTATTGATCTTAATATTAATATTCTCCTTTGCCTACCTCATCAAGATCATCAAACAACAAAAACAATTGGCTGATATTAAAGACGATTTTATTGATAACCTAACCCACGAGTTTAAAACACCCATAGCAACTATATCGGCAGCTGTTGAAGGGATGCAGAATTTTAAAGCATTGGATGATAAAGAGAAAACCAACCGCTATTTAGACATCTGCAAGAACGAGCTTACACGCCTTAATGACATGGTAACCAAGCTGCTTAACATATCCGTTTACGATAAAAATAATCTGCAACTTACCTTGCACCACGTAGATGTAGCCGCAATGGTTGATGAGATAGTAAGTATGCAGCAATTCAGGGCGGTTAAACCCGTACAGTTTAATGTGGAGATAGCCGAGATAGTGAGACACATTCATGCCGACCCACTGCACTTTAAAAATGTGTTTATTAATTTAATTGATAATGCGGTAAAATATTCAAAGGACTCGGTAAGTATTAAAATTGCCGGGACTAAAGCCGCTAACTTTGCCTGTTATGTTATTACTGATAATGGGATAGGTATACCGCCCGTGGCGCTTAAACATATATTCGACAAGTTTTACCGGGTGCCTACCGGCGATATGCACAACGTGAAGGGCAGCGGGCTGGGGCTAAGCTATGTCCGCTCGGTTGTTGAGGCACACGGAGGCACCATCAGCGTAAATAGTGAAATAAATGTTACAACCGAGTTCATGATTTCTATACCTTTAAAATGATGAGCAAAACCACCGTATTACTGGCCGAGGACGAAACTTCGCTGGCACATATTATCCGTGAAAGCCTGGAGGAACGCGATTATAAAGTGATTTTATGCCCCAATGGTAAGGTAGCGTTAGAGCAATACCAGGCGAGTAAACCGGACATTGTAGTGTTAGATGTGATGATGCCTTTAATGGATGGCTTTGAAGTTGCTCAAAAAATAAGAGCGAATGACAGGCAAACCCCTATCATCTTCCTTACGGCCAAATCACAATCAAAAGATGTAGTGGCGGGGTTTGAGTTAGGTGCTAATGATTACCTGAAAAAGCCGTTCAGTATTGAAGAGTTGATCGTGCGGATCCAAGTGCAATTGAATAAAGAGGGCGTGTTAAACGCCAAGCCTGTTAACGAAACCGAGGTGTTCCAGTTTGGCGAATTTATCTTTAACCCGCGTAAAAATTTGATAGAACAGGGGATAAACATAACCCAGCTCACATCCCGCGAAAGCGAGATATTAAAAATACTTTGCCAAAACTACCAGCAGGTAGTAAAGCGCCCGTATATACTGCAAACCCTTTGGGGGAATGACAGCTTTTTTAACGCCCGGAGCCTGGATGTATTTATCACCAAATTACGAAAGCATCTATCGGCCGATCAATCGGTGCAGATTATTAATGTACGGGGAATTGGGTATAAGTTGGTTTATTGACGGAAATGACAACAGGTGTTCAAACTTACGAAGTTTTTAAAACTTCGTAAGTTTAGCATTCAAGGCACCTTAACTTTTCGCGCAGCTTGCCGCCTTCGTCCTTGTTTTGGCAATTACCTCGATATAATAATTTTCATATATCGGTAAGATCTTGGCCAGGTCGAATTCTTTGGCGCGCGCAAGGGCGTTTTCTTTAAAGGTTGCCAGGCGGGCTTCGTCCTCTAAAATATAAATAGAGCTGTCGGCCATGCCTTGTACATCGCCTATATCTTTTAAAAATCCGGTTACACCGTCAATATTTAGTTCGGGCAGGCCGCCGGCGTTCGAGCTTACTACGGGCACTTTGCAGGCCATCGCTTCTAATGCTGCTAACCCAAAGCTTTCAGATTGTGAGGGCATCAGGAACAGGTCAGACACCGACAAGATCTCTTCAATAGCATCCTGTTTACCTAAAAAGCGGGTATCATCCCCCACGCCCAGGTCGCGGCATAATTGCTCGCAATCGCTGCGCTCGCCGCCGTCGCCAACCATTAAAAGCTTTGACGGGATCTTTTCGCGGATTTTGGCAAAGATCCGCACTACATCCTCGGTACGTTTAACCTTGCGGAAGTTGGAAGTGTGTACCAATATTTTTTCGCCTTCGGGCGCAATGGCTCTTTTAAAATGATTTTTGGCCTGCAGGTTAAAGCGGTGCAGGTCTATAAAATTGGGGATAACCTTAATATCGTTCTCGATCTCGAAAAACTCATAGGTGTCTTTTCTCAGGTTTTCTGATACCGCAGTAACCCCGTCGGACATATTGATTGAAAAAGTTACCACCGGTTTATAGGTGCGATCTTTACCAACAAGCGTAATATCCGTGCCGTGCAACGTGGTCACCACAGGAATATAGATCCCATACGTTTGCAGGATCTGCTTAGCCATAAACGCCGCGGAAGCATGCGGAATAGCGTAGTGTACGTGCAGGATATCCAGTTTTTCGAATCGTACCACGTCAACCATACGGCTGGCAAGGGCCAACTCATAGGGCGGATAATCAAACAACGGGTATTTTGATACCGATACCTCGTGATAAAAAAGGTTTTCCGAAAAGAAATCCAATCGGGCGGGTTGGTTATAGGTTATAAAGTGAACCTGGTGGCCGTTATCGGCTAAGGCCTTGCCAAGCTCTGTGGCTACAACCCCGCTGCCGCCAAAAGTTGGGTAACAAACAATTCCGATTTTCATTTAGTATGGATATCGATCTTTTGTGATAATATATTATTATGCAAGTTTAACAGCATTTTATGGATTTAGTGTTTTCCATTTGTAATATTAATCACACACTAATTTTTCGAATTGGATCGAATTCCACGAATTTATTACTGCATATAGATTTTAATTCGTGAAATTCGATCTAATTATAGAAAGCCAGACAAGCATTCGTGTCTATTTAACTTATGGAAAGCGCAATAAATTTAAACATCAACGCAATACAGCATATAGGCATACCGGTAACCAATATCAAGGCATCGGCAGCATTTTACAGCAAGCTTGGATTTGCTAACGCGATGGAAAAACCGTTTATCCATAACGGCGAACAAGGCACCTGCATAATGATGAAGCGCGACAACATGATCATGGAACTATACCAGATGCCCGCCAGCATACTGCCCGAAATAGCTGCCCGCAAAGACGGCCATATAGACCACGTGGCTTTTGATGTACCCGATATTGATGAAGCCTACGCCACCGTAAAAGCCGGCGGTTTTAACATTATCGAGCCGGAGCCGGTATTCCTGCAATTTTGGGATAACGGGTGTAAATATTTTAATATTACCGGGCCGGATGGCGAGCGGTTGGAGTTTAACCAGGTGTTAGCCCCTCCCAAACCCTCCCCGGAAGGGAGGGCTTAAAAATTATAAGGGTATTTTTGAAGTCTCCCCTGCCGGGGGAGATTTAGAGGGGGCTTATAATCCCTTCGCTATCGCCTTATAAACCACATCCTGTATCCTTGGCCTTATATTCAAACTGCCCAGTTTGCTGCTAACGGTTGGGTAAGTTCTGTTTGAAAGGAAGATATAAACCAGGTTATATTTAGGATCAATCCAAACGCAGGTGCCGGTATAGCCGGTATGCCCGTAAGTATCAGGTGATGCTAATTCAGATGGATATTTGCGGTCGGCTATCGGATCCCAACGGTCGAAGCCATAGCCGCGACGGCTTATAGGTGATTGTTTGGCAGTAAACAGGTCGACAGTTTCAGGTTTGATGAATTGATCGCCGCCATAGGTGCCCTTGTTTAAAAGCATTTGGTAAAGAATGGCCAGATCATTAGCACTGGCAAACAAACCTGCGTGCCCTGCAACACCACCCATTAAAGCTGCGGTGGGGTCGTTTACATATCCTACTAACTCAGATTTACGGTAAACCTCATCATCTTCCGAAGGGATGATCTGCGCTGCCGGGAAACGGTAAAGCGGTAAAAACCCTGCCGTTTGCATACTCAACCTGTTGTAAAATTGCTGCTGTACATATTGGTCAAGCGGCGTTTTCATGATACTCTCTACAACTTGCTGCATTAACAACATGCTTACATCGCTGTAAATATATTGTCCCCGCGTTTTAAGCGGCGAGTTATACATAGCCGGCAGCATAATGTCTTTATAATAATCCTTCCGCAAAAAATAGCCGTTGTTAACCTTAACCGGGAAGGCGGCAGATGAGTCGGCGCTATGATCAGTAGGTTTGATACTACCAAAAGTTGGAATATCAGGTATCAACCCAGCCTGGTGCATTAATACTTCGCGTAACTGTAGATCAGCCTTGTTGGTATTACGTGCCATTGGCAGGTAATAAGCCAGAGTTGAATCAACATTCAGCTTACCCTCATCCTTCAGTTGCATTGTTGTAATTGTAGTTGCCGAGATCTTGGTCATAGATGCCACGTCAAAAATATCGGTGATCTTATCCCGAATATCCGCAGCATAAGTATGGTAGCCGTAGGCTTTATTAAATATCACCTTACCTTCCCTGGCAACCAGTACTACACAGCCGGGCGTGGCGTGCGCGTCCATAGCCTCTTTGGCTATCTTGTCTATATCCTGCAGGTTTTTAGAATTTATGCCAACAGCCTCGGGTACTGTATATTGCAGGCGGGTCTTTTCGGTTATAAAACCCATACCAAAACGGTATTTCTGTGTAATACTACCTGTCAGCTTTTGGGTGATAGCAACGCCGCCAAATATAGCCTGCGCGCTAAAATAAGCCGCAATAGCTGATGCATGATCGGCATAAAGAATAGGCGCGGTAACATCGTTCAGTTTAGCCAGTACATCGCCTTTGCCAAAATAGGCTATCACCATGTTCCTGGACTTCTGATTGTCTGTAATAAATTTTACTAACTCGGTATTATCCAGATCGTCTTGGTTAAGCTGTACAATAAGGGTGTTGTAAGGTTTAAGATCGGTAGATAGGTGAGTAAAGCCCTGCTTGCCAACATAACCCGCTACGCTAAACGAGGTAACCCTTGCATACTTGTTTAACAGGCTATCAAAACCTGTGGCAAATGTGTTTGATAAATGGATACTCGCTATTTTTAAATTGCCAACGTTACGTAAGGGGATAAGAGAATTATCGTTGTTTAATAGTATGGTCGACTTTTCGGCCAACCGTTCTTCTCTTAAATATGCCAGCCCCGCGTTTTGCGCGCAAGCCGAACTAAATAAAGTAAATGCCAATAAAATTAAAAGAACACAATTATTACTTTTTCTCATATACCTTTTCTCCGTTTATATAGGTTTTTAAAACTTTAATATTTGGCAGCGCGCTTGCATCGGCCTTCATTAAGTCCTGGTCTGTTATTATAAAGTCGGCATACTTGCCCACCTCAATACTGCCCTTTTCTTTTTCCTCGAAATTGGCTTTGGCCGCCCAAATTGTCATGCCTTTTAGGGCTTCTGTCCTGGTTAACGCGTTTTCCATCTGGAAGCCGTTTGCAGGGTACCCTTTCAGGTCCTTACGCACTACTGCTGCATAAAACGTATAAAACGGACTGATATTCTCAACCGGAAAATCGGTGCCCAAAGGCATCCAGCCGTTTTGTTTCAATAAGTTTTTATAGGCATAGGCCGATCTTAACCTCCCGGCACCCAAACGTTGCCCTGCCCAATACATATCGGATGTTGCGTGAGTAGGTTGTACCGACGGAATAATATTGTTCTGCCCAAACAAAGCCACATCTCCCGGCGCTACAACCTGTGAATGTTCTATGCGCCACCTGCGGTCGTTCTTGCCTTTTAGGGCTGCCGCATAAATTTTTAATATCACCCGGTTAGCCGAGTCGCCAATTGCATGGGTACACATCTGGAAGCCTTTCGCGGCTATTATTTTTGCAACTTCTTCAAAATGTTTCTGACTGCTTAGTAAAAAGCCGCTCCAGTTTCTTTGGTCATTATAAGGCTTTAACAAGCACGCCCCGCGCGATCCTAATGCACCATCGGCATAAACTTTAAACGAGCGTACATCTAAGCCGGGCGTTTTAAATACGCCGCGTTTAAAGAGGTATTCGTAGTTCTCTTGCTTGTCGGCGAGCATTACGTACATACGCATTTTTAGTGCGCCTTTATGCTGTAATTCTGCAATGGTGCTTACCATAGTGTAAGGCAGTCCGCAATCGTCAACCGTGGTAAGGCCTACCGCAAAACAATTAGCTTGTGCACTTAACAGTGCGTTTTGGGTTAGCTGCTCACTTGGGTCGGGTATTTTGCGGGTAACAATGCCTACGGCGTTGTCAATTAATACGCCGGTAAGTTTGCCGTTTATGGTTTCAATTTCGCCGCCGGTAACTTTTTGGCCTGGTTTAATGCCGGCAATGTTTAGCGCGGCCTGGTTGGCAATCACTGCATGCCCGTCAACCCTGTGCAATATCACCGGGCGCACCGGGAAAAACTCGTCCAGCATGGCTTTATCCGGAAACTTTTTGCCGGCCCATAAGTTTTGGTCCCAGCCGTTGCCTATTATCCAGCCGTCGGTGTTGCGTTCGGCATAGGCTTTTACGGTATCAACGGTTTCGGCCCAGCTTTTCATGCCTTTTAAAGGCACTTGCTGCAAGCCAAGTCCGTATTCATAAAAATGGGCATGTGCATCAATAAAACCGGGATATACGGCTTTGCCGCCGGCATCTATCACCTCGCGGGCCAGGTATTTTTCTTCTAAGGTATCAGCGCTGCCAACTGATATAATTTTGCCACCACTTACCACAAATGCATTGGCGGTAGTAAAGTTGCTGTCAACCGTGTATACCACCGCGTTTTTAACCAGCAGGTCGGCATTGTACTCTTTTTGTTTACAGGCTGCAGCAAAAAGCAGCACGATGGGCCATAATTTTTTCATACAGGTGACGTAAGGATGTAAATATATTACACTTAAAAGTATATACAACTATTGTATGATAAAGTTATGGCATCAAATAATTAATTTAGCACCGAAAACGAAATTGAAGGGAAATTTTATAGATGTCAGATATAATTCAGCTTTTACCAGACTCAGTCGCTAACCAGATCGCCGCGGGCGAGGTGGTACAACGGCCGGCATCTGCAGTGAAAGAACTGATAGAGAATGCTATTGATGCCGGGGCGGATAAGATCCAGTTGATTGTTAAGGATGCCGGCAAATCATTGATACAGGTTATTGATAATGGTTGTGGCATGAGCGGTACCGACGCGCGCATGAGCTTTGAGCGCCACGCCACATCAAAAATTAAGAAAGCCGAGGATCTTTTTGCCATCCGCACCATGGGTTTCAGGGGCGAGGCAATGGCATCTATCGCCGCTATTGCGCAGGTAGAGCTAAAAACCCGCCGCCATGAGGATGAGCTGGGCACACAGATCTTTATTGAAGCGTCAGAAGTGATGAAGCAGGAGCCTTGCTCGGCTGTTGCGGGTACTTCTATCTCCGTTAAAAACTTATTTTACAATATCCCGGCGCGCCGTAACTTTTTAAAGAGTAACCCGGTGGAGATGCGCCATATTATTGACGAATTTCAACGCGTTGCATTAGCGCACCCCGAAGTGTTCTTCACCCTGCATCATGACGGGCAGGAGGTTTACCATCTGCCGGCCACCACTTTAAAGCAGCGGGTTATCCACCTGTTTGGTAATAATTATAACCAGCGCCTGGTACCGGTTGAAGAGGATACTACTATTATTAACCTGCGTGGTTTTGTTGGTAAGCCCGAGTTTGCCAAACGCACCAGGGGCGAGCAATTCTTCTTTGTAAACAATCGTTTTATAAAGGACCCGTATTTAAACCACGCGGTACTTACAGCTTTCGAGGAGTTATTGCCGGATGATACTTATCCTTTGTATGTGTTGTTTATTGATATCGATCCGTCAAAAATTGATATCAACGTACATCCTACAAAAACAGAGATCAAATACCAGGACGAGAAAGCTATTTATGCCATTATCCGCTCTGCGGTAAAACGATCTTTAGGACGATATAACATTACCCCGAGTTTAGATTTTGACCAGGAGAACAGTATTGAGCACCTGATAACACCAAAACCGTTCGAGGAAATCATAGCGCCGGTTATTGCTTTCAACCCTGACTTTAATCCGTTTGTTAAAGAACGTGAACTACCTTTTGAGAAAGAAAGCGGCGGTAGCAACAGTGGCGGCACATACAGGCATCAAAGTGCGGCTATCCCACAAAATTGGGATACGTTGTATGAGATCAGCAAAAAGGATACAAATACCCAGCACGAGATCCATGCAGAAGAGACTGTAGCAATAAATGACCAGGAGATCGTAAAATCAACCGACAGGCAGTTTTTCCAGGTGCATAACCGGTTTATCATGTCGCAGATCAAGTCGGGTTTTATGCTGATCAACCAGCAAGCCGCGCACGAACGCATTTTGTACGAACGTTTTTTACAGCAGCTGCAAAACCACTCGGGTGTTAGCCAGCAAAGTTTATTCCCGCAATCACTCACACTAAACGGGGCCGATTTTGAGTTATTGAGAGAGTTGATGCCTGATATCCGGGCGCTGGGTTTTGATATCCGCGAGTTTGGTAAAAACACCGTGGTTGTAGAAGGGATCCCGGCCGACCTAAACAATGTGGGCGAACATGAGTTATTAGAGCGTTTGCTGGAAGGATTTAAAAATAACCTGTCGATACTAAAACTGGACAAGCGCGATAACCTTGCCCGGTCGTTGGCGCGCAACGCGGCCATAAAAGCCGGCACAAAGTTATCAGCCGAAGAAATGAACCAGTTAACCGATCAACTTTTTGCCTGCCAAATGCCAAATGTTGCGCTAAATGGCAAGCCTGTAATTAGTACCTTTACACTAAATGAATTAATAGAACGGTTTGAGAAATAACCGATACGATAAATAAATATGCAATCACCCTTAGCTCACCTACCGCCGGTTGTAAAAAACCTGCTTATCATAAACGTTATTTGCTTTTTACCCTTTCTGCTTTTTAACGAGGCTATGGTAAACCAGATATACAACCTTGCATCGGCACATTATTTTGATTCGCCATTATTTAAACCATGGCAGCCTATAACCTATATGTTTTTCCATGGCGGTTGGTTTCACATCATATTTAACATGTTTGCTTTGTATTCGTTTGGTGCTGTTGTGGAGTATTCTATGGGGCCAAAACGGTTCCTGATATTTTATTTTGCTTGCGGGCTTGGCGGTATAGCTTTACAATTGGTGGTACAAGCTATTGAGGTGCATAGCATAATAGGCGCTTTTACTACACACGATATTAACGCTACTTTAAATAGCATTCCTTTAGCGGATGCTAAAAAATTAGCAGGTATTTACATGTCGTCAATGGTAGGTGCGTCAGGCGCTATATTTGGCTTACTGATTGCTTTTGGTATGACGTATCCAAATACCGAGCTATTGATAATGTTTGTACCCGTACCGGTTAAAGCAAAATACCTTATGCCGGTGTATGTGCTGATAGAGCTATCATTGGGCGTAAGCCAGGTACAAGGCGACGATGTGGCACACTTTGCGCATTTGGGCGGGGCATTAATTGGGTTTATATTAGTTAAAGCATGGCACTTAAAAGGCCCGAGAGATTTTCAATATTAAGCTATTAATATATCATGACGTTGTGGCAAGAAATTAATAACAAGATGTTCCGGTCGGGTAGTAAACTATACCTGATTATCGGCATTAACGTTATTGTTTTTTTGGTGATTGGTGTATTCTCCATATTTGAACGCTTAATATTCAGGACTACGATAGTTGACGACCTTACCCGCGAGTATTTGTACATGCCGGCTTATCTGCCCAAGCTGGCCGTACGTTTTTGGACACCATTTACCTATATGTTCTTGCATGCAGGGATCTTCCATATCCTGTTTAATATGCTTTGGCTTTACTGGCTGGGGCAGATCTTTGAAGAGTTTTTAGGCACCAAACGTACATTAGGTTTATACCTGTTAGGCGGGTTAGCCGGTGCCGCGTTATTCCTGATCAGCTATAATGTTTTCCCTGCGTTTACGCAAAGCGGATTGATGTTAACCAGTTCGGTTGTTGGCGCTTCTGCAGCGGTTATGGCTGTAATTGTTGCTGCCGCTACAATAGCACCCAATTATACCATATCTTTAATGTTTATAGGCCCGGTGCGCCTAAAGTGGCTGGTTATATTTTATTTGGTGATTGATTTTTTAGGCATAGTTGGCCCCAACGCAGGTGGCGAAATAGCCCATTTAGGTGGCGCATTGTTTGGGTTTATATACGTAAAACAGGTGCAGCAGGGGCGCGATATGGTAGGCGGGATAGCTAAGCTGTTTAAAGCAAAGCCTAAGTTGAAAGTTGCATCAACAAATCGCAATAAAGCGTCATCTTCAGGTACGCCGCGGCAGGATGAGATTGACCTTATATTGGATAAAATATCGAAAACGGGATATGATAACCTGAGTCAGCAGGAAAAAGACACGTTATTTCGCGCCAGCAAAAAATGAAGAAAAAGCAAAAATTGCCTTTTTTCGATAAAATACTTTTGTGGATAAACTGCGGTTTATGCCTGGCTTTGCTAATAAGTTACCTTGCCCCCGTAACTGATCCTAATAAATCATGGCTCATCGCTTTCTTTGGCCTGGCCTACCCGCCAATATTGCTTGTTAACGTAATAATGATTGGTTATTGGCTGTTGCGCAAAAGCTGGCTGGTGCTGATATCTGTATTGGGGATACTATGTGGCTTTGGGGTATTGCAAAACAATATCGGGTTCCATCCCGGTAATCGTAATATGGTTAAATCACAAGCCGGCAATGCTGTAAGGATGATGACTTATAACGTGCATGATTTTAAAAAATACGGATCGGGAAAAGACATTTCTACCAAACACGAAATTTTAGAGATCATTGCCAATCAAAAACCCGATGTTATAGGGATACAAGAATTTTTTACCCGCAAACGTGGCCAATATGCCATGATTGATTCAATGAAGGAAATTATCGGGTCGGCTAATTATTATTTTGAAAGCTTTGGCGGTAATGAAGACGAAAAAGTTGGTGTAGCCATTTTTTCAAGATTCCCCATTATTGCAAAAGGCCTTGTGCAGCTTTCGCCGTTATATAGCGGCAACCAGTGTTTGTATGCTGATATAAAAAAGGGCGGCCATATTTTCAGGGTCTATAGTGTACACCTGCAGTCTATTAATTTTGAACCGGCGGACTATAAATATATAGATACTGTTACCCAAAAAGGCAAACCGGATCTTAGCTCGACCAAGCGCCTGGGCGGCAAACTAAAACGCGCGTTTATGAAACGCAGCGAGCAGGTGGCAATAGTAAAGGCGCATGCCAAACAATGCCCATATCCATACATTATTGCGGGCGATTTTAATGATACACCGTCATCATACGCGGTAAATCAAATGGCTAAAGGGCTTAAAAATGCCTTTGTTGAAAAAGGTTTTGGCCTGGGCCGTACCTACAATGGCGATTTTCCGAATTACCAGATAGATTATATCCTGGTTTCGCGGCAATTTGATGTTGCAAGTTATACCATAGCCGAGAAAAAATTATCAGACCATTACCCCGTATTTGCCGATTTGGTGTTGAGATAGTGAGCGGTTGATTGTGTGAATAGTTGATTAAGTTATTGCAGTGTAAAATAAAACCATTCACTCAATCAACTTAATCTAACGCTTTAACTGAAACTGAAAAATCGTAAGTTTGCCCCCATGAAACAAAATTTATTTGTTTACAATACATTATCACGTAAAAAAGAAGAATTTAAGCCGCTTAATCCACCGCATGTGGGTATGTATGTTTGCGGCCCCACTGTTTATAGTGACGTGCATTTGGGTAACTGTCGTACCTATATTTCGTTCGATTTGATATTTAGATACCTGATGCTGCTTGGATATAAAGTGCGTTATGTGCGTAACATTACCGATGCGGGCCATTTAGAGGGCGATGCGGGCGATGAGGGTGAAGATAAGATCTCTAAAAAAGCCAAGCTGGCACAGCTGGAGCCAATGGAGATCGTGCAAAAATACTCGGTAGGCTTTCATGATGTAATGGCGATATTTAATACGCTGCCGCCAAGTATCGAACCTACTGCTACCGGCCATATTATTGAGCAGATTGAATTAATTAAACTGATACTGGAAAAAGGCTACGCCTATGAGGTTGACGGCTCTATATATTTCGACGTAGAAAAATATAATAAAACGCAAGACTACGGCATACTAAACGGCCGTAATTTAGAGGACCTGCTGGTAAATACCCGCACCCTGGGCGGACAGAACGATAAACACGGCCCGCTTGATTTTGCCTTGTGGATAAAAGCAAAGCCAGAGCATTTAATGAAATGGCCCTCGCCGTGGGGCGTTGGTTTCCCGGGCTGGCATTTAGAGTGCTCGGCCATGAGCCATAAATACCTGGGCGAACGGTTTGATATCCATGGCGGCGGCATTGACCTGGTGCCTACGCACCATACTAATGAAATTGCACAAAACGTAGCAAGCTGCGGTAAAAATCCGGCTACTTACTGGATCCATACTAATATGCTTACGGTAAACGGGCAAAAAATGTCAAAATCATTAGGCAACAGCTTTTTACCGCATGAGTTGTTTACCGGCGAACATTCTATTTTAGACAGGGGCTATAGCCCTATGACTGTGCGTTTCTTTATGCTGCAGGCACATTACCGCAGCACGCTTGATTTTGGTAACGAAGCCATGGAAGCATCAGACAAAGGGTTTAAACGCCTGATGAACGCGGTTGCCTTGTTAGACGGATTAAAGGCGTCTGCCAGTTCGGATGTTGATGTGAGTGCCTTAAAGCAACGCTGCTATGATGCCATGAATGATGATTTTAACAGCCCGGTTTTAATAGCCGAATTGTTTGAAGCTACCCGCATCATTAATTCGGTACATGATGGCAAACTGAAGATAGATGCTGCTAATTTGGAAATTTTAAAAAACATCGTCAACACTTTTGTGTTTGATGTTTTAGGATTGAAGAATGAGCAAGCAGCAAATGATGATCTCCCGAAAGTGTTAAACCTGGTGGTTAACTTACGTAACGAAGCAAAAGCTAACCAGGATTATGCTACCTCTGATAAAATACGAGATGGCCTGCAAAAAATAGGCTTCCAGTTAAAGGATAGCAAAGAAGGAACAAACTGGAGTAAAATTTAATTTAATTTTTAACGTTACTAAAAATAAAAGCAGATACATTAGTCCGCGCAAAGTTGCGGATTACATTAACACCAAAACTCACACAATGAAAAAAAACGTATTGGCCGCCATCTACTTTGTTTGTACAGCTTCAATAGCTGCAGCGCAATTGCCTGCCAAAGTTAGCACAGTAGTAGAAGCCGAGAAAAGCTTTAATAATTTAGTGGCAAAAAAGGGTATGAAAGAAGGCTTTTTATCTGTTGCCGACGCGGATGGTATTGTATTCAGGCCCAAGCCGGTTAAGATCACTGATTTTTATGCAAATATCGAAAAACAAGCCGGCACCTTACAGTGGACACCAAAAATTGCCCGCATCTCTTACAACGGCGATTTAGCATTTACTGCCGGCCCTTATGTATATCAAAACGGTAAAAACGAAGATGATAAAGTATTTGGTGATTATGTATCGGTATGGCGCAGTAACGGCGATGGAAAACTAAAGCTATTAATAGATTTAGGGATCCAACACCCCGAAGCAGAGAAAGATGCCCTTATAGATTTTAAGGAGCCCGATGCTACCAAAAAACCGGTATTGAATAAGGACCCTTTTAACGGTAAAACCATTATACTGGCTACTGATAAATCAATGAACCAGGCTTTAACGCTATCTTCATTAGGTGCATATAAGGAGTTTTTAAGCCCCGAGGGACGTTACTATTTCCCCGGCTTCGAGCCAATGACCGGTACTGACAGGGTTTTGAAGTTTTTAAACAACGAGGCTATCAGCATATCGGCTGAAACTATCAGCGGTGGTCGTTCGACAAGTAATGACCTGGCTTATACCTATGGCCGTGCCCGTATTAAAAAAGGAAACATCGTTAGCAACTTTAATTACGTGCGTATCTGGGAGCTTGATGCAACACATAAATGGGATATCCTGCTGGAAGTATTTTCGGCGATTGAGAATTAAGGGTAAAGGTTGGTGATTGAAGATTAAAGATCAGTATAAAGAAAAAGGCGAACCATTTTGGTTCGCCTTTTTTATTTTAGTGCCTGACAGGCCCAATCTTTAATCTTCAATCACCAATCTTTAGAACAATTGCTCAATAATATCATCAGTAGACAACCCCTCTGCTTCCGCATGGTAGCTGCGTACAATACGGTGGCTTAATATAGGTCTGGCTACAGCTTGTACATCTTCAATATCAGGCGAATATTTGCCGTTGATAACCGCATGGCATTTAGCGCCCAGTATCAGGAACTGCGAGGCGCGCGGACCTGCGCCCCAGTTTAATAAGCGTTTAACTTGTGGTGCAGCAAATTCGCCACCGGGGCGGGTTTTTGCAACCAGCTTTACCGCATACTCCAATACATTATCGGCAACGGGGATATTTCTTACCAATTGCTGGAAATATATGATCTGCTCGGCATTTAGTATTTTGCTTACGCTTTGCTGCACAGTGCTGGTGGTGTTTTTAACGATTTGAAGCTCTTCTTTAAACGATGGATAGTTCAATGATACTTTGAACATAAAACGATCGAGCTGCGCTTCAGGGAGCGGATAGGTGCCTTCCTGCTCAATTGGGTTTTGGGTGGCCAGTACAAAAAATGGCTGCGATAGCTTATGGGTAACGCCGGCCGCGGTAACCGATTTTTCCTGCATGGCCTCTAACAAAGCGGCCTGGGTTTTTGGCGGCGTACGGTTGATCTCATCCGCCAAAATAATGTTTGAAAAAACGGGGCCGGGGATAAACTTAAAGCTTCTGTCCTCGCCCAATATCTCAGAGCCGATAATGTCCGAAGGCATCAAATCGGGTGTAAACTGTATGCGGTTAAAGTTAAGGTCGAGCACCTGCGATACGGTTTGCACCAACAAGGTTTTTGCCAGGCCCGGTACACCCACCAGCAGACAATGGCCATTGCTAAAAATAGATATCAGCACAAACTTTACAACTTCATCCTGCCCGACTATTACGTTACTTATTTCTGTACGTATTTGCTGATAAGCGTGTTTTAAAGCATCTGCTGCTTCTACATCGGACTTGTGTTGCATAGTTTTTTAAGGTTTAACCTGTGCGGTGCTTGTTGGTGTTGCCCAACCTTGCAATATAGGGCAAGCCTGGTATTGCGGGTCGATTTTTATATAAGTTTCTTTCCTTTTTTTAGCAAACCACTGGCTAATAGTACGATTAGTCTTGTCATCAGTAGCGTATGCTTTTAATTTAGGGAAATCCTGCTCTAAATTAGCTTTATGAGCATTGGTAACAGATTTTAAATAGAATATCCGGTAGCTTTTTTTGCCCGTACGATCTGTAAACAATACCGGTTTTGATATGCCGCCTACCTTCATAGTATCAACAACCACAGCAATTTGCGGGTCAAGTTTATCAGTAGGGATGTAAGTACTGCGTGTTTCGCCTTCGGGGTTAATTATCATACCGCCATTATACTTGGTTTCTTTATTATCCGAATAAAAAGAAGCCGCGCTCGAAAAGAAATCAACCTTGCGGTTTTTGTCTATCAAATTAAATACGGTATCGGCTTTGCCTTTTGCTCTTTCTAAACTTGCAGCCGTTGTAGGCGGCGTAATCAGAATATGGCGCACGTGTACCTGCTCGCCGCGGCGCTCTAATACTTGTAAAAAGAAGAAACCATACTCGGGCGATTCAAACACGGGCGAATATTCGCCTGCTTTTAGCTTAAATGCCCAGCCTGTAAATTCTTTAACAAATGTATTTCTATCAGCAAAACCAACGTCGCCACCCTGCGGTGCCGACCCAGGATCCTGCGAGTATGCAGTAGCCAATGTGGCAAAATCTTCGCCTTTTTTAATCCTGTCCAGTAAAGCCTGTGATTTTTCGCGATAAACATCTTTTTCGTCCTTGCTTAATTTAGGTTCGAAAACAATCTCGGCAACTTCAACTTCTTTGTTAAAGGTTGGTAAGCTATCCTTAGGCATCCTGTTAAAAAAGTCTTTAACGTCCTGCGGAGTGGTGTTTAATTTTTCGGTGATGTGCGACTTCATTTTTTCGGCAACCATCATTTCCCTCACATCAGGGCGAATCTCTTCTTTGTATTGTAATAATGAGCGGCCCAAAAACTGCTCTAATCTTTCCTGTCCGCCGGCACGTTGGGTCATACTGCGCATACGGCGGTCAACCTCGTTATCAACATCGTCTGATTTTACTTCGATACTATCTATAGCGGCTTGCTGTACCAATAGTTTTTGTGTTATTAAGCTCTGAGTTAATAAACACTTATCAGGATGCACGTTCTGTATAATATATTGCGCATTTAATAATTCAATGTCTGATTGTAATATAACACTACCACCTACTACCGCTACAATTTTATCTAACACTATTTTCTGTGCGTTAGCAACAGATGCAAACAAAACAATACCTAAAACAACTATCCCAAACTTTCTCATTTATCCTATTTAAATATACTGCGGATAAGTATCCGCAAAAACGTCCCGAATTTCGGTAAAATTTATCAATTATAACTGCTAACCAGGGTGTTTTAATACACCCTAATTTATAATTATGCGAATATGCCAATAAAGCTTCAAACACTTTAACTATTTTTGGTTAAAATTTGTTAAAGTGAGAGCAGAGAATCCGGCAGCATTACGATTTATTTTACAAGATGATATTTACCTGCTGCAAAGCGATAAATCGGCTGTAGTACAGCTCCCGGTAATCCCGGTTGAATCTATTGCAACAACAGTGGAAATACCCCCTGCAACTGCTCCTGTCACCGCTACTCTACAAGAGCCACCTGCTACTGCCCCGGCCGCTGCCACTACACCTGCCCCGCAAATTACTGTTACAGAAACGAAGCCTGTAGGGTTTAATTATCTGGGCGGTAACAAAAAGCAATTTTTGATCATCACCCACTATCCTGCTGAAGAGTTTATAGCAGCTGACCACCTTGCTGCCTTGCAAAATATACTCAACCGTAAGGGCTATGGTATAGATGATGTGGCGATTTTAAACATAGCTAAAGCCGCATTCACGGGTATTATTGATTTAGTGAATCACTTTAAACCCGAAAAGCTTTTAATATTAGGCGAAGCTGCAGTGCCTGCCGGTATGGGCGTACCACCGCTTAATCAGCCTAAAAAAATGAAGAACGGTGTGCTGCTGCATAGCTTTAGCTTTGATGATATGATGAGCAGCACGGACAATAAAAAAGTGTTTTGGGAACAAATGAAAAACCTGTAATGCAGCAATTAGTATTTGCCACCAACAACGCCCATAAGCTTGAGGAGGTTTCGGACAAGCTTGCAGGGCGCATAAAATTGTTAAGCCTCAACGACATTAACTGCTATGATGATATCGCCGAAACGGGCACTACCTTCAGGGAAAACGCATCTATAAAAAGCCGTTACATTTACAATAAATACGCGGTTAATTGCTTTGGCGACGATAGCGGGTTAGAGATTGATGCCCTAAACGGCGACCCCGGCGTTTACTCGGCACGCTACGCGGGCGAACATGGTAATCATGCCGCTAATATTGTAAAAGTTCTGCAAAATTTAAAGGGTGTAACCAATCGCAAGGCGCGTTTTCGTACGGTAATATCATTAGTATGGAATGGCAGCGAGCATTTTTTTGAGGGAACAGTTGAAGGAACCATTCGCCCGGAAATAAGCGGTACGGCAGGTTTTGGCTACGACCCCATATTCCAACCCGATGGTTACGACATTACCTTTGCCGAGATGACGCTAACAGAAAAAAATGCCATAAGCCATCGCGCAATTGCTGTAGAAAAGCTGGTAGCGTGTTTAAATACGCTTTAAGGTTTCAAAATAATCGACCGCCTTTGCTGGGTAACAGTGTCTTTAGCTACGCTGTCTTTGGTGGTTTTAAGGTTCGCGGGTTTATTAATTATACTATCCTTACCCATTTTTAAAGCAGGTGGATTATTGGTAAGTGTATCCTTACTTAATTTAACACCGCCCGTTTTTACAGGTAAAGACTTGCTTCCCTTTTTAGTTGTTGTGCCGGGTTTGGTAACAGGCTTTTTAACCACAACCGGTTTTTTATTATAGCCAGATAGGATAGCTTCTTTTGATATCGGCCTGTCTTTAGGTTTCCAGATAAATCCCTTAAGGATCTTGTCTTCTTCTTTTGCCTTGTCTAATGGCACGCCATGGCCCTCGTACTTCCCTACAAAGCCGTTACTGCTTATTTCGCCTTTGTCAAAATTAAAGAATGCCTTGCCGCTAACCGTGCGAGACATATCGGTCACCACGTTTTTAACACTATCCCGTTTAAAATAAATGGTTTCGGCATTGCCGGTAATCACAAATGCGTTTAGCTTGCTGTTTTTAAAAGTACCATGCATAAGCTTACCTCCGGCCTGGTTATAAAATGTCGAGTCGTTTTTTTCAAGGTTGACGATAAAGGCCGCCGGGTACATATCCAGGTTGTCCAGCTTTTTATTCTTCATCTGTAGGTTTATCGTATCGCCGGATAATTGAGAAGCCTGTGTCCAGATCATCGGGTTTACATACATGCGGATGGTGGAATCGCTGGTGCTGTAAAACATGGAATCGGCCTTAGCCTGCAAGTCTGACTTGAATAACTTGGCATGATTATATCCCCTAACTATCCTTATATGCGATGTATCACTCAAAGGCTTAGGCATCCGTAAAGCAATCGAATCTGCCTTGTTTTTAGCTTTAAGCGAGTCCTGAGGGCTTAATTTAGGCAATGCTTTTACAACTTTAGGAGCAACAGGCTTGGGCGCCGGCTTTTGCGCACGTGGTTTTGGTTTGCCAAAATAATCAGGGTGCAAATAGGTCGTGTCTTTTGGGAACGGAATAGGTTCCTGCTCTATGTATTTAGGTGGTGTTTTATACATAAAAGATGGTTTCCTTTTTACCACCTTAATGGACGTATCTATATGCGTTGCATCATATTGCTTTTGCTTTAATATTTTAAAATCCTTGTAAGTTATTACCTGTGTTTTTAAAGTATCGGCAGCAAAAAACAGCGAGTCGTATCTCATACCCGGCTTTGGCTTTTCTTCTTTCCGTATGGTATCAGCAAACCTGTATACAATTTGCGGAGTGACGCTTGGCGGCGGCGCGGGTGTTCTTTTAATAATCGGTTGCGTATTGGGGCCTTTAACCTGCGGCATAGTATTATTTACAGGTGGTGGTGCTACCGGCTTTTTAACCGGCGGCGCCGTGGCCTTAACAGGTGCTTTTTTGGGTGCTGTGATAACAGGAGTTTTTGCGGGTAGTTTTTTTGCGGTAGAATCTGCTAAGCTTTTTATGGTTTTACTATTTGCGTTGACAAATTTAGTGATATCAGCCTTCTTATTAGTGACTGAATCTGTAATGCCTTTTAAGGTTAGTTTTTTATCGCCGGATAAAGCGTTTGCTGCGGCTGTAGCTTTTTTGGTGAGGCTGTCGATAGCGCCTGTCTTCGTGTTTTTAAGTAGGGAATCGGCAGGTAACTTTTTATCTGCTGATTTAACAGCGCTGCTATCCTCGGTTACAAATATCATGTAAGCATTATCGGTCACCCATGCTTCTTCGTTCGATTTATGGTATACCCCCAACTCGCCTTTAAGGGTCATCCTGTCCTGGCTATCATTAAAAGTTACGTGTTTAACCGCGCGGCCATAGCCTTTTAACCGGTCGTAAAACAAGCTGTCGCCACGCAGCGATTTTGTTTTATTTATATATAAGTTCCGTTTGCCAAAAGCTGCCTGCTCGGTTACGGTGTTGTAGGTGCCGTTCTCAGTATATAAAACATCTTTATCCTTACCGGTTATAATGGTTGGCCCGTAAAAATAATTAATGCGCGTGCCCGAATTATAACGCATGGTATCGGTTTTTATAACTGCATCGGGCGTGGTACAAACCACATCATACCTAAAGTAAGCATCCTTAGTGAACGAAAAATAATACCCGTTTTTACTTACAAGCGTATTGCCCTTGTTAACCAGCTTTCCGCCCTCAATATAAGTCCCTATACGGGTTGCGGTATTGTAGGTGAAGTTATCGGTAGTTAGCGTGGCATCTTTATCAACCATTATAACATGATTGGTTAGCGTGGCTAATTTGGTATTGCCGTCGTAATGTAACAGGTCTGAATATATATGCACCGTATCGCCCTGGTTAATAACCACGTGGCTAAAAGCGTCAACCAGGTTCTGGTCGGGGTAAAAGTAGGCGCTGTCTGATGTTAGGGTAGAGTAGTCCTGTTTAAATACACCGTTATGTACCTTTATTATCCGCTGGCCGCTTCCCCCGGGCACAGATAACATCTCCGTGGTCGACGAGCTAATTAGGTAAACCTTTGATTTGCTTTGGCCCAAAACAGCCATTGCAGACAGTAAAAACAATAAACTTAAAACGTATTTATTCACTACTGCAAAATTAGTTTTTTGTTGGGGTTATTAAATTAATAATTTTGATGATGCTCCCGGATAAAAAATTCACCGATTTTATTGACCAAAACAGCCTGTTTGAACCTAACGGCACGTTACTGGCAGCGGTAAGTGGTGGAATGGATTCTGTACTGATGGTTCATTTATTGCTATCATCGGGGTATAAATTTGCTATTGCACACTGTAATTTTCAATTGCGGGGGGCCGAAGCCGATGCCGACCAGGCATTTTGCAAACAACTGGCACAACAATGCGGCGTGCCCTTTCACACTATAAACTTTGATACCCAAAACTATGCCACAACCAACAAAATATCTATCCAGATGGCAGCGCGCGACCTTAGGTATCAATGGTTTGAGCAGATAAGGCAGCAACATAACTACACCGCCATTGCCCTTGCGCACCACCAAAACGACGCAATTGAAACAATATTGTTAAACCTGGTGCGCGGCACAGGTATTGCCGGCTTGCATGGTATTTTGCCAAAGAGCGGCTGGTTGGTGCGGCCAATGCTGTTCTTATCCCGCCAGGAAATAGAAAAATGGGTGGCTGATAATAAGTATCCATATGTTGAAGACAGCTCCAATGCTTCGGTAAAATATGCGCGTAATAAGTTAAGGCATGAGGTTATACCGATACTACGGGAGCTTAATCCGAGCCTTGAAAAAACGTTCGAGAATAACCTGCAACACTTCCGCGATCTTGAAAGTTTGCTGGATCTGCGCATCGCCGAATTAAAGACGCAATTATTTACCTATCGGGATGAGGATGTACTTATCTCAATTGATGTCGTGAAAGCGCTAAACCCGCAAAGGCTCTTGTTGTTTAAATTGCTGCAGGACTTCGGTTTTAATGAGACAGCTATTGATGATGTGATATCTGCATTAAATAAACATGCGGGTAGGGTATTTGAATCTGGGAATTTTAAGCTGATACTGGACAGGGATAATTTAATCGTAGCGCCAAAAAACAGAGATGAACCGCAAGAGGTAAGTATTGCTATAGATGACCATACCATTAATTATGGCGATTATAAATTAACGGTTTTGCATGATGATACGCCATTGATTATAAAAGATAACCCATTAGCGGTTTCTGTTGATGCTGATAAACTGAGCTATCCCCTAAGCATTCGTGCATGGCAGCAAAGTGATAGTTTCCGCCCATTGGGGATGAAAACAAAAAAGAAGCTCAGCGATTTTTTTATCAGCCTGAAAATACCACTGCACCAAAAAAGCCGGGTGCCGATATTAATAAACGGCAACGGCGAAATTATATGGGTGGGCGGTGCCCGGCTTGATGACAGATATAAAGTAACTAAAAACACCAAAAAAGTAACTATCTTCGAATTGTATAAAGTAAAATGAGCCAGAAAGTAATTTTTACAGAGAAACAATACCTGGGGCGCGAGTTTATCCCGCTGTCTATACGTTTGGTATTGGCTATATTTTGTTTTGCTGCTTATGCTTTTACAGCAGTAGGCGACTCAAACGGCGATTTGCTGGCTGTAGTAGGTTTCGCTATCTTGATCATTTCTATAATCATGGGCTTCCTGGTACACTTTAAAACCAGGGTAGAGAATAAGAGCATTATATTAAATGGCTTATGGACAAGCCGCCTGGTTAAAATAGATTTGAACAGCATCGCAAAAGCCGAAGTTGGGCCTTATAGCAAATACCTGGTTAATAACCCGGTATATAACCTGCACAGCAAAGGCACCATTCGTTTTTTTGCGGCAGGCCGGGACGCTGTACACCTTACAGACAGGGACGGGTTGGTTTATATCATTGGCTCGCACCATCCTAATGAATTTTTAAGAGCTATAAAAGCCGAAATGGGCGGGAAATTATAGCGCATAAATATGCGTAGCAGGTAGTTGCAATAGCGCCTTATTTCTATATCCATGATTATTAATAAATTTATTAAGAGAACATTTCTTACGCTTGCCTTTGGCATGGGCTGTATGTTTAATGCATTAGCTACGCAAAATCGAACAGATACTGCTGCTGTGGTTGTGCCGCTTGGCGGTAACGCCTTTGTAACCGGGCAGGCTAAAGCTGTGATAAATGAACGGGGGCTTAGCAACTGGACTAATAGCGAAGATGTCGTAACCGTTTACGTTCGGCCCGAAAAGGCAGGCAGCTTACTCATCGCTTTTAAAATGCGTGTGCCATCCGGCGAAAGCAAAATAAGCGTTAAGGCGGCTGGGCATACACTTACTAAAACAGTAGCGGCGTCTGGATATAATGTTGTATTTTTTGGTGAGATAAAAATAGACAAGCCGGGCTATTTAAAAATAGAACTACAAGGCCTGTCGAAAACCGGAGACGTTTTTGCCGACATAGACGATATGATATTAATAGGCACAGCGCTTAAAGACGGCGCGGCTTATGTAAAAGATAACAAGGGTAATTTTTTTTACTGGGGACACCGCGGCCCGTCTGTGCACCTCAATTATACAGTGCCCGATGCCGTTAAAAACACCACCGAATGGTACTATAACGAAGTAACCGTGCCCGCTGGCAAGGATATTATTGGCTCTTATTTTATGGTTGACGGATTTACAGGCGGCTATTTTGGGATGCAGGTGAACTCGGCCGATACCCGGCATGTATTGTTTTCGGTTTGGAGCCCTTATACTACCGATGATCCGAAAACGATCCCCGAAAGCATGAAGGTAAAATTGCTTAAAAAAGGCGCTAATGTACACGGCGGCGAGTTTGGCGGCGAAGGCTCGGGCGGGCAGAGTTATATGAATTTCCCCTGGGTGGCCGGCAAAACCTATTGCTTTTTATTGCATGCACAAGGTGATATAGCAGCCGAAACAACCATCTACACCGCTTATTTTAAACCTGCCGGCAAGGCCGAATGGCAACTGGTAGCCAGCTTTAAACGCCCGCAGTCAGGCTCATATTTAAAGGGTTTACATTCATTCCTTGAAAACTTCGACCCAAAAATGGGTGATAAAAACCGCCAGGTGTTTTTTGGCAACCAATGGGTAGTTGATACGGATGGCAAATGGTATCCGCTAAATGAAGCACTTTTTACCGGTGATAACACAGCCAAAGTAAATTACCGGAAAGACTATGCAGGCGGTGTGCAAGGCGACCAGTTTTACCTGCGTAATTGCGGTTTCTTTGATGATTTTACAACGCTTAAAACACCGTTGAAGAAAGAAGCATCAGCAAAGTCACATCCGCAAATAGACTTTAATAAACTCCCCTAAACAAAAAAAGGAAACCTGTAAGGTCTCCTTTTTTATTAGCATTACTGCTACTAAATACTGCAACTACCACTATTTTTTAAGTCCAATTTCGCGCAGGCGCTCATCTAAGTATTCGCCGGCCGTGGTATCAGTATATAGTTTTGGATGCTCCGCGTCAACCGTTGATGGCAACGAGGTTAGATCCATATTAGATACCGGGTGTAAAAAGAACGGTACTGAGTAGCGTGAGTTTTTCATCAGTTCGCGCGGTGGGTTAACCACACGGTGCGTGGTTGATTTTAGCTTGTTATTGGTTAAGCGCTGCAACATATCGCCTACATTAACAACCAAATCCTCGCCATGCGCTTTAACAGGGTACCAACTACCGGTACGGGTTAGTACTTCTAATCCATCTGCACTGGCGCCTATCAGTAAAGTAATCAGGTTAATATCCTCATGTGCCCCGGCGCGTACTGCGTCAGCGGGTACAGCATCCGGGTTTTCGATAGGGAAGTAATGCAGTGTACGCAATATCGAGTTGCCATTATTTACTTTGTTATCAAAATAATGCTCATCAAGGCCAAGGTAAATTGCAATGGCTTGCAATAATTGTTTGCCAATGCTTTCCAGCTTTTTGTAGATCTCTAAAGTAGTTGGGTTAAAAGCTGGTAACTCTTTTACCACCAGGTTTTCCGGATATTCAGCTTTAAGCGCGTCGTCGCCTTCAACCGTTTGGCCAATCTGCCAAAATTCTTTCAAGTCGGGTGTTTTAAAACCTTTGGCGGTTTCTTTGCCTTTACCGGTATAACCGCGCTGGCCCGCAAGCTCTTCTATTTCGTAGCTTGATTTTATGCTATCCGGCAATGCAAAAAGGGCTTTAACCTGTGCATATAATTCGTCAATCAGCTCTTTGCTTAAACCGTGGTTAGTAATGGTAACAAAACCGGTTTCGTTAAAAGCCTTGCCAATATCGTCCGAAAATTGTTTGCGCTCGGCTTCGGTACCGTTAGTATAGGTATTCAAGTCAAGGCGTGGAATATTTACTTCTGTGCTCATAGTATATCAAATAATAAAGGGTAAAATTATTAATTATAAATAGAAAACCAGCTATGGTAAACTTAGCTAACTAAAGATATTAAAACAATTAACGGGCTAAACGTTTTATAGTTTGTTATGTCAATATATAAAACAGCCTGAAAAATTGCTGTTTAAACTATAAAGCTATGAAAATCTTAAATAAAATATGGGGTGTTAGCCTTTTGGCGTTGTTGCTGATAGTAGCCGCCCCGCATAAAAGCATTGCGCAGAACGAATATATTTCTGAACAGGATTTTTATGATGAACTGGCACCTTACGGTACCTGGATTAGCGACCCGCAATATGGCGATGTTTGGATCCCGGATGTTGCCGAAGATTTTAGGCCCTACCAAACCCGGGGCCACTGGGTATTAACAGAATATGGCAATACCTGGGTGTCAGGATATCCATGGGGATGGGCAACTTTCCACTACGGACGCTGGCGCTATGACGATTTTTACGGATGGGAATGGATCCCGGGTTATGAATGGGCACCTGCATGGGTTAGCTGGCGCCATGGCGGCGGTTATTACGGCTGGGCACCCTTAACGCCGGGTATAAGTATCAGCCTGTCATTTGGCAGCAGTTACCGCGTGCCTGACGCTTACTGGGCATTTGCTCCCGAGGCATATATCAATCGCCCTAATATTTATAATTATTACGTGCCGCATACCAGGGTAGTTAATATTATCCGCAATACAACGGTAATAAATAATACTTATAGCAATGGCGGGCGCCGGTATATTGCCGGCCCCCGGGCTGCAGATATCCAGCGTTATACGCACCAGCGTCCACGGGTTTATGCTATAAACAATGCCGCAAGGCCGGGCGCTATGAATGTGCAAAATAATACTGTTAACATATTTAGGCCGGCAGTTAAACGCACGGGGGATGCACGCCCGCAAAGAGTGGTTGACGCTAACGCATATAAACAACAAAACCCCAACCAGGGTATTGCGCGTCGCGGACCGGGTGGTGCTGCAGGGTTTAACCATGACAATGCAGCAAAACTGGCCAATGTAGCCCGTAACGCCAATGATAATAACAATGTAGTGCGTGTAAACAACAGGCCAAATAATGATCAGCAAGGACGCAGGCCCGATCAACAAGGAGATCGTCGCCCGGATCACCAGGGCAATAGAAGGCCTGATCAACAGGTTAACAGGCCTAATCAACCCCAGCCTAACCAGACACCGCCTGTGCAAACACAACCTGCTCAGCAGCCTGTATTTAATCGTGGTGGCGGGCGTAATGGTAATGATAATCGCCCTACTCCAACGCAACAAAATAACGACTTGCAGAACAAGCAACAGCAGATAAATAATGAGCAGCGTACTTTGCGCGAGCAGAGACGCCAGCAATATCAGCGCGAGCAGCAGTTGCAAAGTGTGGGGCAAACTCAACAAGCGCCTGCAATTAATGGCCAGACACCCATACAGCAACAACAAATGGCTATAAGGGATCAGCAGCGCCAATTACGCGAACAGCAAAGGCAACAGGCGCAGCAGCAACAAACGCAGCGCGACCAGCAACGTGCCCAACAACAGCAGCAGGCTCAACAAGTTCAGCAACAACAGGCGCAAAAAGAACAGCAAAGACAGGCTCAGCAGCAAGCGCAACAACAAGCGCAGCAGCGCGGGCAGGCCCAACAGCAGCAGCAGGAGCAACAACGTGCGCAACGCGACCAGCAAAGGCAACAAGCCCAACAGCAAGCGCAACAGGCCCAACAGCAACAGGCACAGCAGCGCGAGCAACAAAGGCAGGCGCAACAGGCCGCTCAGCAACAACAGCAGGCCCAGCGCCAGCAGCAACAAGCTGCGCAACAGGCTCAGCAACAACAGCGTGGCCAACAACAGCAGCCGCAACAACAACAAAGGCAGGAGCAACGCAGGCCGCCACAGCGGGTGAAGCCTGTTAATCAATAACCTGATTTAATTGCGCAACAAAAGCCGTCCCGATATTTATCGGGACGGCTTTTGTTTTAGATAGAATAATTAAAATCGAAATAAGTGGCCATTAATTTCACAAAAAAGCCTGCCCCTGGTAACAGGATGCAGGCCCTCACATTTAACCGATCAACAACAAACGATTAAAGATCTTTATTGTAATGTATTACCTCTGATAATTATCATTAAGGGTTATACTACAAGTGAAATATAATTTTATTTTTATACCTGTTTTACCGGTACGGCGCTGTTTAAGTTTAAATAAAGGCCGATCCCCCAAGGACCAGCCTTTTCCTACTATTGTAAAAGTCTTTATTAACCGCTGGTTTGATTCAGCAGGGGTAAAGGGTCAGCACTTACAAATAATGCACGTATGTTAGTGTTGTTGTAGCAATCAATCAAATCTAATAATGTGTGCTTGTAAGGCTGGCCCAATAAAGACTGCATGAGGCTTAATTAAATTATTGAGTGCCATACTGCTTATAAAAAGCAATAGTAAAATTGAGGTAAGTATCCGTAGGCGTAACTATAGCTACATGCATTAAGCAGGCAGTTATTATCAATATTATTGACGGGTTTTAGCTAAGCTACAGATACCTTATTGGTACTACCAAAAGGCATGGAAAGGAAACAGAAAGTCTGCGTTTCGAAGCGTATATCTGTGGTCGTTATATCCGGAGAAAAAATTAAAACACTTTACACAAGTGGTTATGGTTTGCGGCAATAAATAGGCCGAAAAAACAGGATTGCTGGTTTTATGAACCTGGCGGATAGCCTCCTGGTTGCCTGCTAAAAGATTAAACTTTATAAGCGGGCTAACTGGTGCACTGTCGTTCCTGAAAGCTTTTGATACAGTAGAGTTTTTATTGTCTTTATAGGCAGGCGCATTTGATTTGCCCTGGCTGGCAAAAAACACGCAGCACAAAAGCAGTAATACAAATGATCTTAAAAAATGGCTTGCCTTAAACTCCATTAAAACTATATTCTATATATAAATGTAGGAAAATTATTATTTAAATCATGAAAAATCTTCTTTTTTTCCTTGTTTATTAGCAATTTCCTCAATTTCGCCGTCCTCATTAATACCGTAGCTGGTACTGATGGTGGCTTTGTCGGGGCGCTTATATTTTGGCTTTTTCTTTCTTAACGGAACTGCCACCGACAGTATCAAAAAACAAAACAGCGCAACTATTTCAAGTATTGTTATTGCCATGAGCCCTCCTTTTTATCAATGAAACAAATTAGGAACAATAGTTCTGTAAAAGGGGTAGCTGCTATAGCAATATATTAAATATGGCCGGCTACCAAACAGTAACCGGCCATAAATATTAATATGCTATTAAAGCTCTTCGTCGTGCTGGCTAACGTCTAAGCCTGCAAGCTCTTCTTCTGGCGTTACACGTAGCGGGCTAATTAAGTCTGTAATTTTTAACAGTAAAAATGCACCAAAAAATGCAAATGCCGATACAGCAACCAATGCTACCAGGTGTTTAACAAATAAGCTGGTTTCGCCGTAGAATAAACCTTCGCCACCTGCGCCGTTAACGGCCTTTGTAGCAAATATACCGGTCATTAACATACCAACCATACCGCCTACACCATGGCAAGGGAATACGTCAAGTGTATCATCGATATTGGTTTTGCTTCTCCAGATAACTACAAGGTTACTTACCACTGCGGCAACTATGCCTATAATTAATGAGCTTGATACAGTTACGTAGCCGGCAGCAGGAGTGATAGCCACCAAACCTACAACCGCGCCGATACAAGCACCTAACGCAGATGGTTTTTTACCACGTAAGATATCAAAGAAGATCCATGACATTGCGGCAGCAGCCGAAGCTGTAGTTGTTGTAGCTAATGCTGTAGCAGCAAGTTCGCCTGAAGCTAATGCAGAACCTGCGTTAAAGCCGAACCAGCCAAACCATAGTAAACCTGTACCTAATATTACGTAGCTGATACGGGCCGGAGTGTGTGCTTCTTCGGCACCGGTACGTTTTTTAAGATATAAGGCTGATGCCAAAGCTGCCCAACCTGCAGACATGTGTACCACAGTACCGCCTGCAAAATCTAATACACCATATTTAAAGAAGATACCTTCGGGATGCCAGGTTGCGTGTGCAAGAGGGATGTAGATAACAATGATAAACAGGGTAATGAAAATTAGGTAAGAGTTGAAGCGGATACGCTCTGCAAATGCACCGGTAATTAACGCCGGTGTAATAACCGCGAATTTTAACTGGAACATAGCGAACAATATTACCGGGATGGTACCACCTAACCAGGCAACGCCTAATGTGTTTTGCATCATAAAGAATGAGCCGGGGTTACCGATGATACCGTAGCCGCCAACATCTGTACCGAAAGCCATGCTAAAGCCAAATACTACCCAGATGATAGTGATCAAACCCATACAAACAAAGCTTTGCAGCATGGTAGAGATAACGTTTTTCTTCCTAACCATACCGCCGTAGAAGAAGGCAAGGCCCGGGGTCATTAATAATACAAGGGCTGTAGAGATTAGCATCCAGGCAATGTCTGCGCCGTTGTAAGTAGCTGCAGCAGGCGTCGCAGCTTTGTTACCCGGGAACGCGAACGCCAGGATAACAACAATAATTAAAATGCCAAATGGTACAAATTTTTTCATGTTGAAAATTGTTAAAAGTGATTAATAATATAGTGTAGGGAATGAAATGCGATTTGGGATAAGCACATAGGAATCCCTGCGGCTGTTGCCGGCATTAAATGCTAAAGCAGAAAATTGTGCAAATAAAGTTGCAAGCACTGTAAGTGCTGCAAAGGGCAACAGGCCCGATAACGGGTGTTGAAGAATGTTTGTAAAAATCATAGTTTTTAGGTTAAGTAATAAATTCTATAATTCTATGTAGGGTTTACATGAATTATTTAACAGAATATTAAAAAATCTATAAAGAACGCTACGATTTGATTGATTGCTTTTGCTAAATTAATAATACATTTTAATTTTCCTATACAATTTAACAAAAAAATAGCAAAAAAACTTAAAATGTTATTTTTTTAAGCTGATTTATCATAAAATATCATAAAAACTAAAAAATTATATCATTTTTATTTCAATTGTTTAGACAATATCAACTGTTTTCCTAAATAATGAGGTATCAATGATATTATATAACTACAATAATGCTTGGTATGCTAAAAGTTAACCGGCGGAAACAAAAAAAGCCGCAATTCGCGGCTTTTAATATATTTATGCAGAAAAATAGACTAATCCTCTACCATTTCGCTGTTTGGAGCGCTTTCTTCTACGGTTTCTTGTTTAAAATAGTGTTTTTGGAAAATCAGGATCAAAATAACGCCTACAGAGATAGAGGCGTCGGCCAGGTTAAACACCGGGCGGAAAAATATATAATCCTGCCCACCCCACAGCGGTACCCAGTTAGGGAACACACCTGATATCAGCGGGAAATAAAACATATCAACCACACGGCCATGAAATAACGGAGCATAGTGATATATCACACCATAAAAAGTAGAGTCGATAATATTACCAACGGCGCCGGCTAATATTAGCGCGCCGTTCATTATTAAACCGCGATGGTATTTATGTTTAATTAAATAAACAATACCCCAGGCAATAACAATCACCGCCACAATGCGGAACAAGGTTAAAGCCAGTTTACCCCAGTCGCCACCCAGCTCCATGCCAAAGGCCATGCCGTTGTTTTCGGTATAGTGCAGCATGCCGCGGTCGCCCAGGAATTTAATTTCCTCGCCCTGGTACATATGGGTATGCACCCAGATTTTAATAAACTGGTCGGCAATAATTATTAATAAAGCAGTTAAAAAGGGTTTGATATAAACAGCCTTCATTTATTGCTTTAATTTAGCTTCCATTGTAAGCGTGGTATGCGGTACAGCACGTAAACGCTCTTTAGGTATCAGTTTACCGGTTTCGCGGCAAATACCGTAAGTTTTATTTTCAATACGCACCAAAGCGGCTTCTAATTGCTCAATAAATTTTTTCTGGCGTGCGGCTAACTGATTGATCTGCTCTTTCTCTAAAGTTGCCGATCCGTCTTCCAGCGTTTTATAGGTACCGGCAGTGTCATCCGTACCGTTAGCATTTGGCGAGCTTAAAGAAGTTGCCAGTGCATTTAATTCTTCTTTAGCGCTTGCTAATTTATCTAATAACAGGTCTTTAAATTCCTTCAACTCGGTATCGCTGTACCTGGTTTTTTCGTTTTCTACTTTCATTTATACTTTATTAATAGCAATAATTAATTCGTGTTCACCAATGGTGTGTTTTTCGCCCTCAGTTAGCTGATTATCAAAGGTTATGCTATCAGCTAAAATTTCGGCGCAAATATATAATAAATTCTTATTTACCGCTTCTTCAATAATTCCGGGTGCATTTACAGTGACTGTTATCCTGTCAGTAACCTCAAAACCTGCGTTTTTACGCATGTTTTGTACCCTGTTAATAAATTCGCGTGATATCCCCTCCTCTTTTAATTCGTCGGTAAGGGTAACATCTAAAGCTACGGTTAGTTTGCCTAAATTCGCTACCAGCCATCCCGGAACGTCTTCGGCAATAATTTCTACGTCAGTATTAACTATTAAGTACTTAGCATCCAGTATGTTGATGCTGCCTTCTGCTTCTAGTTGGCTAATGTCTTCCTGCGTAAAATTATTAATAACATCGGCAACAACCTTCATGTCCTTGCCCACTTTAGCGCCAAGAGCCTTAAAGTTTGGCTTGATCTTCTTTTTAATAAAGCCAGCGGTATCGGTTATATACTCTATATCCTTGATGTTGGTTTCCGACAGGATCAGGTTTTTAACCTGGTCGACCTGCGCTTTAAAACCTTTGTCCAGTATCGGCAGTAATATTTTGCTTAATGGCTGCCTAACCGGCAACTCAACCTTTTTACGCAATGATAATACCAATGAGGATATATCCTGCGCCATTTGCATGCGTTCTTCCAACCTGGTATTTACCAGATCAGCATTATACTCAGGGAAATAAGATAAGTGAACTGATTCAAATGCCTCTTTCTTAGTAACGCTGTTCAGATCAGTATATAAACGCTCGGCAAAGAATGGCGCTATCGGCGACATCAGCTTCGCTACCGAAATTAAGCAGGTATATAACGTTTGGTAAGCAGAAAGCTTATCGGCCGAGTTGTCTGACTTCCAGAAACGGCGGCGGCTTAAACGCACAAACCAGTTACTTAGGTTGATATCCACAAAATCCTGGATAGCACGGGCAGCTTTGGTAGGCTCAAAATCAGCATAAAAAGCATCAACCTCTTTGCTAAGGGTGTTTAATAAAGATACGATCCACTGGTCAATTTCAGGGCGGTCATTAATTGCAATCTCCGGCTCGGCATAGGTAAACTTATCAATGTTGGCATACATCACAAAGAATGTATAGGTATTATAAAGCGTACCAAAAAACTTACGTCGAACCTCATCAATACCATCAACATTAAACTTCAGGTTATCCCAAGGCGCGGCATTGCTAATCATGTACCAGCGCGGAGCATCGGCGCCAAACTGCTCAATAGTAGCAAACGGATCAACTCCATTACCCAGACGTTTTGACATTTTGTTGCCGTTTTTATCCAGCACCAAACCGTTTGATATAACGTTTTTAAACGCTACACCTTTATTGCCAACGGCGGCATTAACTTCTTTTATCTCGTCGCTGGCTTCGCTTAGCATTACCGCTATGGCATGCAGGGTAAAGAACCAGCCACGCGTTTGATCCACACCTTCGGCAATAAAATCGGCCGGGTAAGAGTTTTTAAACTCTTCTTTATTCTCGAATGGGAAATGCCATTGTGCATACGGCATGGCACCGCTATCAAACCAAACGTCGATCAGGTCGGGCTCGCGGAACATCTTGTTACCAGTTGATGATACCAATATCACATCGTCAACATATGGGCGGTGCAAATCAAATTCTGAATTATTGAGTGATTGAATTATTGATTTGTTTTTCTCCAATTGTTCGGCAGATAAAGCGCCGCTTTCAACTGCTACTGCCAGTGCATCTTTTAACTCTTTTATAGAGCCAATACAAAGCTCCTCGCCGCCATCTTCTTCGCGCCAGATCGGCAACGGAGTACCCCAGTAACGTGAACGCGACAGGTTCCAGTCCACCAAATTTTCCAGCCAGTTACCAAAGCGGCCTGTACCGGTCGACTCCGGTTTCCAGTTGATAGTTTTGTTAAGCTCCACCATTTTATCCTTAACAGCAGTGGTTTTAATAAACCAGCTGTCTAACGGATAATATAAAATTGGCTCATCGCTGCGCCACGAGTGTGGGTAGCTGTGTTCGTATTTCTTGACGTCGAACGCTTTATTCTCAGTCTTTAATTTTATGGAGATGAGTACGTCGGTAGGTTTAAAGCCTTCAACCGCGCGCTCTTCTGTGCTGTAATAATCTTCTTTAACGTAGTAACCTGCATAATCGGTAACCTCATCAACAAACTTACCTTGCTTGTTAACCAGTGGTACGTCTTTACCTGCTTCGTCTTTTACCATAACGGCAGGTACGCCGTTTTCTTTTGCTACCCTAAAGTCATCGCTGCCAAAGGTTGGGGCAATGTGTACTATGCCGGTACCATCTTCGGTAGTAACAAAATCGCCTGCAATAACGCGGAAACCATTTTGCTCCAAATCGGCATTGGTCACATACGGCATTAATTGCTCGTAGTGTAGGCCAACTAATTCAGATCCTTTATAAGTTCCCTTTATTGCCCAGGGGATGATCTTATCGCCGGCTTTATAATCAGCAAACGAAGCATTTTCGCCGTCGGCCTTAAATAGCTTGCTCACCAAATCTTTTGCCAATACAACGGCAATAGGCTCGAAAGTATAAGGGTTAAAGGTTGCTACTTTAACGTAGCTTATCTTTTCGCCAACGGCTAAAGCGCTGTTTGATGGAAGTGTCCACGGTGTGGTGGTCCATGCTAAAATAAACAGGTCGGTATTGATGTCGCTATATAAAAACTCCGAATCCTTATCACGCTTAACCTTAAACTGAGCTGTAATAGTGGTATCCTTCACCATTTTATAAGTACCCGGCTGGTTCAGCTCGTGCGAGCTTAAGCCGGTACCCGATTTTGGCGAATAAGGCTGGATAGTATACCCTTTATATAAAAATCCTTTATCGTGCAATTGCTTCAATATCCACCAAAGCGATTCGATATAGTTGTTCTCGTAAGTTACATAAGGGTTTTCCAGGTCGACCCAGTAGCCCATCTTTTCGGTAAGGTCGTTCCAGATGTCTGTGTAACGCATTACCTCCTTGCGGCAGGCATCATTATATTCTTTAACGGTAATTTTTTTACCTATGTCTTCTTTGGTAATGCCCAAAGCTTTCTCGACAGCCAATTCAATAGGCAGGCCGTGGGTATCCCAACCGCCTTTGCGCTTTACCTGGTAGCCCTTTAAAGTTTTGTAACGGCAAAAAATATCCTTTATGGCGCGGGCCATAACGTGGTGAATGCCCGGCATGCCGTTAGCACTTGGCGGGCCTTCGTAAAATGTATATGGGTTATCGGCAGGGCGGCTACTGATGCTTTTTTCGAAGATGTTATGCTTCTTCCAAAACTCCAGCACATCTTTGCCTGTTTCCGATAAATTTAACTGCTTATATTCCTTGTACATTATGCTACTACACCTCAAATTTTAGAGGTTGCAAAAGTACGGATTTACAATGAAAAAATGTATATATAGAATGGGAAAATGTGTTGACGGTGATGAGATTAGGAGTAAGTTATGATATTGGTGATATAAGTAATATTAAATGGGTCATGTATTGAAAACATTTATCAAAGTTTTTTTATCATTTTGGCGTTTCCCCGATTAAAATCGGGGCCAGGCTTTCCGCTCATACGCCTTCAGGCCTTAGGCGCAGGGCCGGTATCCGCTGCAATCCTTAACGCGCAACGTCCTACATCCTGCAAATGATACTCATCGCTGTCTATTTTTCGTTAAATTTACCCTAACCATAATCAATCTTGAACCAGCATGATCAGATATAAATTAACGCAGTACATAATTGTTTTGATAGCCCTGCCCTTTGGCACCTATGCCCAAAGCAGTAACAACTTTAAAGCTACCGACAGGTTTTTCGGCGTACATTTTGATTTTCATGCCAATCCGGATACTAAAGGCATAGGCAAAACATTAAAGAACGAGGACGTAGCCTACATGCTGAATAATGTTCAGCCCGACTACATCCAGGTAGATACAAAAGGCCACCCGGGGATCTCAAGTTATCCCACAAAGGTTGGCGTTGCCGCCCCCGAAATAGCAAAAGACCCGCTGCTGATCTTTCGCGAAGAAACGGCTAAGAAAAGTGTTGCCCTGTTTTCGCATTTCTCGGGCGTGCTGGACGCGCAGGCTGTTAAAGATCACCCGGATTGGGCACGGATCAACGCTAACGGGCAGCCCGACAAAGGCGCGACCTCTATTTTTAGTAAGTATGCCGATGATTATTTTATCCCGCAGTTGAAAGAGCTAAGCGATAAATACAACATTAATGGTGTTTGGGTTGATGGCGATTGTTGGGCACTGCAGCCCGATTATTCGCCCGAGGCATTGGCTGCGTACAAAAAATATAGTGGTAAAGATACTGCACCGCATTCAAGGAAAGATGCAGACTGGCCCGATTATGTGCAGTTTACCCGGTACGCTTTCAGGCAATATTTAAACCATTACTTTAAAGCGGTGCATAAAAATAACCCTAAGTTTTTAATCACCAGTAACTGGTCGTTCTCTTCATTTATGCCGGGGATGGTTGACGAGTCGGTTGATTATCTATCAGGCGATTTTACCAGTGATGCCGTACCAGATGTAAACTTTGAAGCGCGTGCGCTGGCTCCGCAAGGCAAGCCGTGGGACCTGATGGCATGGGGTTTTATGAGCGATAAAAATGGCAAAGGTTTCTACTGGAAAACTGCCCGGCAATTAGAGCAGAAGGCTGCATTGGTGTTATCGCAAGGTGGTGGGTACCAGGTATATGTTCCGCAAAAGCGCGATGCATCATTGCAGTTAGAAATGGTGCCAACACTAACCGAAATATCAAAGTTTGCGCACGAGCGTAAAGCTTATTGTTATCAAACAACGCCTATCCCGCAAGTAGCACTATTGTTATCTGCCTATGGGCATTATAATGAATCGCCGGGGGTATTTGAGAACGGACAGGGCGGAAATAACAATGTTAAAGGCACGCTGGCTATGTTGCTCAACTCTCAATATAGCGTACAGTTGTTGCAGGAACATCATCTGCAAAACAGCTTAGCCAATTACCCGGTGTTAGTCATATCCGAGTGGAAAAAACTGCAGCCTGAATTTGTAATAAAGATCGAAAGTTATGTACGCGAAGGGGGGAAAGTTTTAGCTATTGGCGATAAACATATATTCACTAACTCGCTGCCTGAAACTGTATCAACAAGCACCGATAACATAGCCAAACTGCCGGTACGGATGCAAGCCTATGGCAAAGGAATGATAGCTTGTATCGACGATAATATATCGCTTAAATATGCCAAAACAGGTAACGATACTTTGCGCCAGGCAGTTGCGGGTGTATTAAAGAGTTTATTTCCCAATCCTAAAATTGCGGTAACCGGGTCGACAAAGGTGCATGTTACTATCAACAAGAAAAATAGAACCACGCTGGTGCATCTTATTAATGTTGACGATCATTTTGATACTTTGCCCAATAACCAGCTTGATTTTAAATTGCCCACTATAACATCGCCATTAAGTGTATCGGTTAAGATGGCAGCAAAACCGTTATCGGTTAAAATGCAGCCGGGTAATATCGTGGTTCCATTTACTTATGCTAACGGTACGGTAAAGTTTAATGTGAATGGGGTTGATGTTTATTCGATAGTGGAAATAAAATAGATGGTTATGCGAACAAAGGTTAATAGCCGTTTTTAAAGCTATATGCTAATTAATTGTCTTGCTATATTTATAAAGGGTTACTTTTTTCGCTTTAAGATCGATTTTAGCATACCCGCCAATAATACCTGTATAAAGTGTGTTTTTATTGGCCATGACAAGCTCATTCGGGCCCAATCCGGTCCAAAATAAATTATCTAATTCCAATTCTTTCTTCCACTTATTAAAAATATAAAACCTGCCAAATGTTGCTAAGTAAATTCTATCCCCTTTAATCAAAAAAGATGCTGGCGCGTTATCAATTTCCAGTACCTTTTTAATATTACATCCTTGTTCATTAACCTCGATTTTGTAGACTGCGCCGCGATTAATACCCATGTGCGCCAATCCTTCTATAAAGTAGATGCTGTCCCTGTATTTAAAAAAGCTATCTATATTTCCTCCCATCAATTCAAACTGGCTGCTTTTTAACCTGCTTTTTTGAGTACTATCGTGCAACATGTGGGTGTAGAAATTTCGGTTATAGCTTTTTAAGTTGGTCGGTTTGCCATTTACATTAAAATATTTTAACGTTGTATCATTAGGCTGATAATATAGTGTCCCACCAAACTCGCCAACATTAATTGCCCAAAGAGTTCCTCCCGGCAGCTTATATTCAGCTCCACGGTTATTATTGTTAAGATCTGTAATATTCAGCTTACCCTTTACGATGCTGGTCTTATAAGATTTCCAATTTTTTCCACCCATAGTATACCACTCAGGGCTATACGGTTTGGGTGCAGGTGTTTCTATAAAATCTTTTAAATCATGAGTTTGCCCGAAACAAACGGCTGAAAAAGAAAGTATAAATAAGGTTAACAGGATCTTCATAGATTAAGTTTGTTAAAGATATGAGTAAATTTGACCTAATGAAAAAACTCATCCGCAGTTTTGGGTATGCTTTTAAGGGATTGGGCCATGCGGCTAAAACGCAGCTAAATTTCAGGGTGCACCTGGTAGCATCCATACTGGCTATTTTTATGGGGTATGCTTTACATATAGCTGTAAACGAGTGGCAGTGGATCATCCTCTGCATCGCCCTGGTTTTAATGGCCGAACTGTTTAACACCGCCCTTGAGTTTTTAGTCGACTTGGTATCGCCCGAATATAATGAGACCGCCGGCCATGTCAAGGATATTAGTGCCGGTGCGGTGGTCGTTGCCGCTTTGTTTGCGTTGATAACAGGCGCTATTATTTTCTTACCTAAATTGCTGTTGCTTATCCATGCTGCATAAAACCAGGGGCATCGTACTAAAAACCACCGACTATGGCGAAAGCAGTGTTATAGTACAGGTTTTTACGGAAAAGCTTGGGCTGCAATCGTACATCATTAATGGGGTAAAAAAGCCGAAGGCGAAAATAAGCCGCAATATGCTTCAGCCGCTGCACCTATTGGATATGGTAGTTTACCACAAAGCGGCAGGCAATGTACAACGTATAGCCGAACTTAAAACCTCGCCGGTACTGCTTAGCATCCCTTACGACGTTATAAAAAGCAGCATGGCCATGTTTTTAAACGAGGTGCTGTATAAGTCTATCCGCCAGCAAACTGCAGACGAGAACCTGTTTGATTTTGTTTTCAGCGCTATAGAATGGCTGGATCATCAAACCGTGGGCCTGGCTAATTTCCACCTGCTTTTTTTATTACAGCTTACCCGCTACCTGGGCTTTTATCCCGACAGGTACCAGGCCAATGTAGCTGATTATTTTGACCTGAAAAATGGGGTGTTTGTAAAGTATAAGCCCGATAGTGTTTCATATTTATCGCCACCACATACTCAAAATTTTGGCAAGTTATTACAATGTAATTTTGAGAGCCTGCCTGCATTAAAACTAACTAATGATGAGCGCCGGTATTTAATAGCCAAACTGCTTGAATACTACGCCCTGCATATAGAGAGTTTTGGCAGTATCCATTCGCACGAGATACTGGAAGAGGTGTTGGGATAAGCCCCACCCAACCCTCCCCGGAAGGGAGGGCTAAAAAAATGTCAAATTAAAAGTCTCCCCTACCGGGGGAGATTTAAAGGGGGCTTTACACCTGCAATCCTAAAACCTTTTTCTTTATAAAATCTATGCTGGAGTCGGGCAGGTTTGAGCCGCCTATTTGTGTTAACGTATTGTCGCTATTGATTTTAAGTTCGGATATAATGTTATCGTCAATAATAACATGTAATATATCATGTTCTTTCTCTACCTGGCAATTTACCTCGCGGCCGGAGTAGTGTAGTTCAAATTGGTATTTCCCGTCTTTTTCGGCTGGTGTAGTGTCTTTTAACTCGATCATGGCTTGGTGTTTTATTTTTATAACACCATAAAGTGCAGGATGTTTATCTTAACTGTATTTACTTTAAGCTATAAAAAGCTTTTAACCAAAAAGAGAGGGCTTGCAAGCTCTCTCTCCTGTACTAACTGACTCATTAACTTACCATAAAGAACAATTGGTGTAGCTCGATAATAACAATTGTACAAATATAAATTCTACAGAGTTAATAGGTTAATATTCCCGGTAGTTTTAACATGGATTTAACACTATACTTTTACACAAATGGCTAATAATTAACAATTAAAGGGTCGAAAACGCCTGTATTATCTTATTATAGCTATATAGCCACTAACTTTTGGCCTATTATTATTAAGATCGATAACATAATAATAAGTGCCCGACGGCAGGTTACTGCCTTTGTAAACGCCGTCCCACGGTTTGGCGTAACCTTTTGATTGATACACTAATTCGCCGTTGCGGCTGTAAATATTTACCAGGCAGTTTGGATAACTTAATAAACCTGTAATGGTCCAAAGATCATTAATGCCGTCGCCGTTTGGCGTGAAGGTGTTGGATGGTAATATTTTAAGAGGTGGCTTAATAGTTAAAGTAACCGGTGCACTGGTTGCGGGCGCCGCGCAGCCGCCAGATAAAATTGTACAGGTAACCTTATCGTTATTTAAAAAAGTGGATGAGGTGAAGGTATGGCTATTTGTGCCTGCGCTATCCCCATTTACCTGCCACTGGTAAGTTATAGCACCTATTGTATTTAAAGGTGTTGCTGTAAATGTAATCAGAGTACCCTCGTACACATTATTGGCCGACTCGGCTATGGTAACAGTTGGCGCCGGGCTTGCCGGGGCCGTAATATTAACCGTTAAAGAAGTGGAGTTAGCTGTACTTGAAACAAGGCACGGTGTCGAGCTATTTGTAAATGTGCAGGTAACCTTATCGCCATCATTAAAAGTGGTGCCGGTATAAGTACTACTGTTTGTTCCGGCAGCGGCTCCGTTTAAATACCACTGGTAAATATTGCCCGCGGCTGTATAATTTGGTGTAGCTGTAAAAGTTATCGCGGTGCCACTACAAACCGCGCCGTTTGCCGATGATTGGATGGTAATGCTTAAAGCAGACATTGGGGTTATTGTGAATGCCGGAGAAGTACCAAAATCAAAGGCTGAACAGGCAGCATTATTTGTAACCGTACATTTAACAATGTCGGCGCCTGTTATTAATGACGATGTATATGTATTGCTGTTTGTACCCACGTTGCTCCCATTTACCTGCCATTGATAAGTGGGGTTGGTGAGCAATGCAAGATTGCTAACGGCAGCTGTAAAAGTAACTGATGCGCCTGCACAAATAGTTAAATTATTGGGTGTAGCACTATTATTGGGTGTAACACTTACTATTGGCCTTAGGCCCTCGGTAACTACTAATGTTTGCGACACAGGTGCTGCGTCGTCATAAAAACTTGCATCTCCAACCTGTGATGCGGTTATGATAGTAGTACCCCCACGCGTAATATGTATAATCCCGCTATTATCTATAGTTGCGACTGCCGTATTGCTGCTTGTATAAGTAATAGGGTGCGTAGCAGAAGTTGCGCTGGTAGCACCGCTTGAAAAATCTGTAGAACAAAGAGTTTTTGCTGCTATAGCCGGGAAAATGATTTGCTGGCTTAGCTTAAAAGTTGCTGTGGTAGTCGCACTTCCCGCTGTAAAATGTGCCGTAGCGCCCTGCGATGCGGTGATGGTAACCGTGCCGGCGCCCACCCTATGTAAAACGCCATTGGCATCAACACTTATAACCGCCGGGTTGTCGCTGGTATAGGTAACCGGCGCTTCGTCGTTGTTAGTTGTAACAGATGGTGTAACCGTATTATCAGCATTAGTTTTTAAAGCAGGCGTATTAAATGTTATGGTAGTTGCTGATGTGTTTGCTACTTCAAGGTTTAACCTAAAAGTACTGCTGCCGCCACCATTGTAAGCGGTAATGGTATACGTTTGCATTGACGATGGCGCAACCGGTTTGCCGCTAATTATGCCGGTTTTTTGGTCAAAAGACAATCCCAGGGGTAATACTTTATCTATCTGATAACCGGATACAACTACCTTCATCACTTTAGTAGCGTTATCGCCGATGTAGAGATTGCCAAGCCCATCAAGCACCGCACCGACAATAGTTGTTGTAAACGTAGCTAACGTAGTTGCTATATTGGCAGGCGTTATTCTTACTACTCTTTGGTTAAGCTGATCTGTTACATAAATATTACCACTGCCATCAACCTTTACGTCACGCGGAGATTTTAAGGTGCCTGCGGGGATCGGAATAGTTGTTAGATCGCCATTGCCAGTTACTTTTTGTATACGGTTATTGTCCGCGTCGGCGATATATAAATTACCAGAGGCATCTATGCCGACTCCACTTGGTGATTTAAGCGTTCCGGCGTCAAAAACGGTGGAAACGAGGGCTGTTTTGGTATCTATTTTTCGTATTAAATTATTCCCGAAATCGGCCACATAAATATTGTCAGATGCATCTATTGCTAATCCCCGGGGCGCACTAAAAGTTGCAGCATTGCCTATGCCATCAAACTTTCCGGCAGTTGACGTAACACTGCCGGCAAAAGTTGATACGGTGCCTCCGGGTGTTATTTTTCTTATGGCATTATTGGTCTGGTCTGACACATATATATTGCCAAAAGAATCAAAAACAATACCTATAGGATTCGCGAAATTGGATATGGCGGCAGGCCCGTTAGTATTGCCTGAGGAGGTGTTCCCCGCCACTATTGTAACAGTACCCGTTATAGCATCTATTTTTTGGATTTGGTTTGAACCGGTGGTTGTTACATATATATTGCCCAATGGGTCCGTAGCCACAGCTGTACTGCGGTTAAACCCGCTTGCTACTTCTGTGGTTTCTCCATATATCGTAGCAGGCACTGCACCGCCGGTGTTAGTTGGTGCTAAAGGTGTAATTGTTACGCCTGGGCTATAAGTTTGTGGTGACGCATAACTGATTTGCGGCGCCAGGATTTTAGGCGGTGCTGGTAAACCGTTAACCTGGATCTGTAAAGTGGTAGAACTGCTCCCGCTTATATTGTATGCAGTTATAGTATAATTTGTAGCCACAGAAGGAGCTGTAGGCGTACCACTTATAATTCCTGTGGTAGCATCAAACGTTAGGCCAGGGGGTAAGGTTTGATCGATGCTGTAACCTGTTAGGTTTAGTTTTCTTAACCGGTTATTGGCTTTGTCGGCTATATACATGTTGCCTGTATTATCAAATACTATGTCAGCAGGGGTGCTAAAACTGGCAGCAGGGCCAATACCGTTGGCGGTTCCGGCTGCCCCGCCGGGATTACCGGCCAGGCTGATAAGGCTGCCGTTGGGAGTTAACTTAAAGATCTGATGTTTAACACCAGCGGCAAAATATAGGTTACCGGTAGCATCGGTCCTCATCCCATTAGGAATGCCATTATAGTTTATGTTTGATCCACTAAGCGTAGTTACTTGTCCGCCCGAAATAATCCTTATCATGTTATTAATGCCCTGATCGGCTACATATACAGTGCCTGATGTATTTACGGCAACATACGTTGGGCCCCTAAATGTGGCTGTTGCAGCGGGGCCGTTTGTTATGCCAAGGGCACCGGTTCCGGCAAGTGTTGTAACAACCCCGGTCTTGGTTATCATCCTGATGGCATTATTGCCCTGGTCGGCCACATAAATATTATCATTGGCATCAATAGCTAAACCATAAGGTTGTTTAAATTGCGCCGCAGTGCCTGTTCCATCTAACAAACCTGCCGAGCCGCTGCCCGCAAATGTGCTGACGATACCTGTGGAAATGGTAATTTTACGAATTGTATTATATAAATTATCAGCTACAAACATATTACCCTGGCTGTCAAAAACTATCCCGCTTGGCGCACCAAAAGTTTCTGTTCCCAAAGGGCCGTCAATATTGCTGGATACATTAGCCTTTCCCGCAAATGTTGTTACTATACCGGCTGGCGTTATTTTGCTTATAACCCTCTTACCAAACTCGGCTACATAAAGGTTGCCCGCGGCATCAAAAGCTAATGACGTTGGTGTATTAAAACCTACCGGGGTGACAGGAAAATTGGTTACCTGCCCATAAACATTTGCAGGTACTGTGCCGCCGTTATTGGTTGGCTGTAATGGTGTTATAGCCGTGGTTGCGGTATAAACTTGCGGGGTAACATAGCTAATATCCGGTGGATTACCTGCCGGTGGAGTAACATTAGTTGCGTTTACGGTAATGTTAACGGTGGTAGTACTGCTGCCACCTATATTATAACCGGTAACTGTGTAATTGGTTGATGGCCACGCTGCGGTTGGCGTACCGCTAAAAGCACCACTGGCAACATCAAATTGAATCCCGGGAGGCAGTGATTGTGGCGAGATGGAATAGCCGGTTGCGTTAACTTTCCTTATCATGTTATTGTCCTGATCGGCAATAAACAGGTTGCCTTCTGCATCTATTTCAACATCCTGTGGTCTTTTAAAAGTAGCAGCAACGCCATTTGCCGAACCGCTAGTGCCATCGCCGGCCATAAGTATTAATGAGCCCGATGATGTGATCTCGAAAATTTTATTCTTGCTCAGGCTAACAAAATATAAGTTTCCGCCAGGGGTAATTTTTAGCCCGCCGGGAACACCGATATCAGCGAGTGCAGGCGGAACACCCGGCAAATTGCCGGCAATGGTAGTAACCACTCCGCCGGGTGTTATTTTTCGGATAGCATTGTTACCACCGTCTGACACATACACATTCCCTGCGGCATCGGTAGTAAGATAACCGGGTAACGTAAATCGTGCCGCTGGACCGGTGCCGTTAGCCTGGCCAAAAGTGCCGTTGCCTGCCAAAGTTGTTACTTGCCCTAAATTGTCTATTTTACGTATCGCATGATTCTGAAGGTCTGCAACGTAAATATTGTCGTTAGCATCAATAGCTAAACCATAAGGTTCATTAAAAGTTGCCGTAGCAACCGGGCCATTTGTAAACCCGGATGTTCCGGTACCTGCAAAGGTGGTAACTATACCGTTAGCTGTAATTTTTCGGATGGTGTGGCCGGTGTAATCGGCTACAAACATATTTCCGCCACTATCAAATGCCACCGACGTGGGCCCCATGAAGGTAGCCGTGAAAACCGAGCCGTTTGTATTGCCCGGCGTATTTAATATCCCGGCAAAAGTGCTAACTACACCATTAGCCGTAATTTTGCGAATTATTTTATTGTTATATTCAGGAACATAAAAGTTGCCGGCCGCATCTTTTGTAATAGATTGGGGCGCGTTAAACTTTGCTACCGTGCTTGCACCATCAGTGCTTCCGGCAGTACCGCTACCTGCAAACCTACTTGTGGCCTGGTAAATATATGCGGGCACAATCCCACCTGTATTGGTTGGAAACAGTGTAGTTAACGGGATATTTACTGTATAAACTTGTGGGTTAGGGTAACTAATATTCGGAGCCTGTCCGCAAACACTATTAGCAATCAATAAAAATAAACCCCATACCAATCCCTTCCGGCAAAAATTGCCGCTTAAAAACCTATGTGTCGCTTTTCTTATCAGGCTCATAAGGCAGGGGCTATCAAAAATAAAAAAAATCCCCTGAAAGCCAACAGCTTAACAGTATAAAAATGGATGGCAAATGTTATGCATGCATAACATTTTTAACGTAAATTTTATTAATTTTGTTTTATACCAACTATACTATGGATAGCGTCGCTTATCAGTCTGCCAATAAAATACGTTTTGTTACCGCTGCTTCATTGTTTGACGGGCACGATGCTACCATAAACATTATGCGCCGCATACTGCAGGCCAGCGGCGCCGAGGTTATTCACCTGGGCCATAACCGCAGCGTTGACGAAGTAGTAAACTGCGCCATACAGGAAGATGTACAAGGCATAGCGCTAACCAGCTACCAGGGCGGGCACGTAGAGTATTTTAAGTATATGCACGACCTGCTTGCCGAACGCGGCGCGGGTCATATCAAAATATTTGGCGGCGGTGGCGGGGTATTCCTCCCGCACGAGATAAAAGAATTGCAGGATTACGGTATCAGTAAAATCTACTCTCCCGACGATGGCCGTACGATGGGTCTGCAAGGCATGATAAATGACATGCTGAAACAGTGCGATTTTAAAACTGTAACCCACTTAAACGGTCAATTAAAACAAATAGGCGATAAAGACGCGCATGCGATAGCAAGCCTGATAACGCTGGCTGAGGCCGGCACTACAATACCTGCTACTGCACCTGCTACCAAAACTATCCCCGTTATCGGCATAACCGGTACAGGAGGCTCTGGCAAATCATCATTGGTTGATGAACTGGTGCGCCGCTTTTTGATGGAGACGGATATTACGCTGGCTATTATTTCTGTCGACCCAAGCAAACGCAAAACAGGCGGTGCTTTATTGGGCGACAGGATAAGGATGAATGCTATTAATAGTCCGCGGGTTTATATGCGCAGCTTGGCTACGCGGCAGGCTAATCTGGCTTTGAGTAAACATGTGCAAGAGTCGGTTGATATTTGTAAGGCGGCGGGGTATGACCTGATCATCGTTGAAACATCGGGCATTGGGCAGAGCGATACCATGATAACCGATTATTGCGACCTGTCGCTCTACGTAATGACCCCCGAATTTGGCGCGGCATCGCAATTAGAAAAAATTGATATGCTGGACTTCGCCGACATGGTGGCCCTTAACAAGTTTGATAAACGCGGCGCGTTAGATGCTATCCGCGATGTGCGCAAGCAATACAAACGCAACCATAAATTATTTGAGGCAAAGGATGCTGATCTGCCAATTTACGGTACCATGGCATCGCAGTTTAACGACCCTGGAATGAACGCCTTGTTTGCTGCGTTGGTGGATAAAGTGACGGTTAAAACTGGTGTGACAATAAAGTTAAATGATATTATCAGTTTAGGTGATAGCGAAGCGGAGAAAATTTACATCATCCCGCCCGAACGTACCCGTTACCTGGCAGAAATTGCCGAAAGCAGCGATGCTTATACCAAATGGGTAAATGAGCAATGTAAAATTGCGCAGCAGTTGTGGCAAGTTAAAGGGGTAATGGAAATTGTAGAGACGCAAAATGTTGCGTCTCTACGTGACATTGAAAAACACCTGGAGGAACAATTACATCCCGATTGTAAACGCCTGCTGGCTGATTGGCCCGCCACGGTTGAAAAATATAAGGCGCCTGATTTTATTTATAAAGTGCGCGATAAAGAGATCAAACAGCCGTTGTTTTATACCTCGTTATCGCAATTGCAGATCCCTAAAATATCCCTGCCTAAATATGAGGCATGGGGTGATATTTTACGCTGGCTGTTAACCGAGAATGTACCCGGAGAATTTCCATATGCTGCGGGCGTGTTCCCGTTAAAACGTGAAGGCGAGGACCCAACCCGGATGTTTGCCGGCGAGGGCGGCCCGGAGCGGACAAACAAGCGTTTTCATTATGTCTCGTTAGGCCAGCCGGCGCATAGGTTAAGTACCGCGTTTGATTCTGTTACGCTTTATGGCGAGGACCCTCATGTACGCCCTGATATCTATGGTAAAATAGGCAATGCCGGAGTAAGCATAGCCACGCTTGACGATGCCAAGAAACTCTATTCAGGTTTTGATCTATGCGACCCGTCAACATCGGTATCTATGACCATAAACGGCCCCGCACCTATGCTACTTGGGTTTTTTATGAACGCGGCTATCGATCAGCAATGCGAAAAATATATCATTGAAAATAAGCTGGAACATTTGGTTGAGGCTAAGTTTAAGGAAGTTTATGATGATCGGGGGTTGGTGCGTCCGAAGTACGGCGTTGGCAACAAGCCTGGTAGCCTCACCCTAAATCCCTCTCCAAAGGAGAGGGACTTCGATGCAGGGAGAAAAAGATTTGGGTATGAAACGGCTAATTTGAAGCTATGGGAGACCTTAAAAGGAAATGCACGCGATAACAGGCAATACCCTACCGAAGCAGAAAATATTTTATGGCAGTTCCTTAGAAATAATCAAACTGGATTTAAGATCAGAAGGCAACATGCTATTGATGGTTATATTGCTGATTTCGTTTGCTTGCCAAAAGGATTGGTAATTGAAGTAGATGGAGGGTATCATAATATTACTACAGAACAGGATCAAGTAAGAACTACGGTTTTAAATGGCGAAGGATTCTCGGTAATCCGCTTTACTAATGAGGAGGTGATAAGAGATCCTAAATCGGTAGTAAAAGAAATTACTAAAGCGCTTATTAATCAATCAGACAGGCAAGTCCTCTCCTTTGGAGAGGATTTAGGTGAGGCTAACGAAGCGGCTAATGAGACAAGTTTACCAACCGGAAATGATGGCTTAGGGCTAATGCTTCTTGGCCTAACCGGCGACCAGGTTTTACCAGCCGACATCTATCAAAAAATAAAAGCCTACGCTATTGCCACGGTACGCGGTACCGTGCAGGCTGATATTTTGAAAGAAGACCAGGCGCAAAATACCTGCATCTTTAGCACCGAATTTGCCCTGCGCATGATGGGCGATATGCAACAATATTTTATCGACGAAAAGGTGCGTAATTTTTATTCGGTATCCATATCCGGCTACCATATTGCCGAGGCGGGAGCAAATCCGGTTACGCAGCTGGCGTTCACCTTATCAAACGGGTTTACTTATTTAGAGTATTACCTGAGTCGCGGGATGCATATTGATGATTTCGCGCCTAACCTGTCGTTCTTTTTCAGCAACGGGATAGATCCTGAATATTCGGTTATCGGCCGTGTTGCACGTCGCATCTGGGCCAAAGCCATCAAGAATAAATATAAGGGTAATGACCGATCACAAAAACTGAAATATCATATCCAAACCAGCGGGAGGTCACTGCATGCGCAGGAGATTGATTTTAATGATATCCGTACCACACTGCAAGCTTTGTACGCTATTTATGATAATTGTAATTCGTTGCACACTAACGCTTATGATGAGGCCATAACAACGCCAACCGAAGAATCGGTTCGCCGGGCAATGGCTATACAATTGATCATTAACCGCGAATTGGGATTAGCCAAAAATGAAAACCCTATCCAGGGCGCATTCATCATAGAAGAACTAACCGACCTTGTAGAGCAGGCGGTGATGACCGAGTTCAAAAACATCAATGATCGCGGCGGGGTTTTGGGCGCTATGGAAACCATGTATCAGCGAAGCAAGATCCAGGAAGAATCGTTGTATTACGAAACATTAAAACACAATGGCGAGTATCCGATAGTAGGCGTAAATACCTTCCTCAACAAAAAAGGATCGCCAACCATAACACCAGGTGAAGTGATCCGTGCTACCGAGGAAGAGAAACAATACCAGATAAGCGCATTACATGCCTTCCAGGAGCGTAATGCCGATATGATAGGCCAACTGTTGCAAAACCTGCAACACACCGCAATAGCCGGCGAAAACATCTTTGAAAGCCTGATGGAAGCATGTAAGTATTGCTCGCTGGGGCAAATCTCGCATGCGTTGTATGAGGTGGGCGGACAGTATAGGAGGAATATGTAAGAGGTTTCTATCTATGAAAATCCAAATCCTGAAAATCATAACTGAAATCTGTTGCCGGGGTTAGCGGTTTCATTTTAAAGCCCGAAGGTTTATTATTCTCATCCATAGATACAATTACAAACGCGTCGGCATTCATATCGCGAATAAGCCATTTAACAATATAAGTATTGGCTTTGTAAGGCAGCAGCTCGCCGGTTAGTTTTGGCGACCGTTTAGCCCTGAACATTATTTTGCCCTGGTCATTGCTGATGGTTACATCGCCCAGCCAAACATCATGATAGGTGCCCAAAACAGTCGCATCTACTTTTATGCCTGCCTTTTTGCTGTCGTCAACCTGTTTCCATATAGCGTTCAACGCAGCATCATTGTCCCCCTGCGATTTTTTGATGGCATCATCATAACGTTTCACCCAATCAACAGTATTTACACCTAAGTAACTATCCTTAATTTCATTAACTATCGAACTGAATGCGGCGCCAGATTGTTGGTTGGTCAATACAATAATCCCCAGTTTAAGTTCTGGTATCAGGTTCACCTTGGTTACCATTCCATCGATGCCTCCTGTATGGTTCACTTCTTTATAACCTTTTACATCGCTCATGAACCAACCTAACCCATAGGCCGCGAAGTGCGTATTGTATACCCCGGGCGCCGCAACAGGTATAATAGTTTGCGGGCTCCACATCTGGTTATGGATCGCCTCGCTGAATAACTGTTTGCCAACACCATATTTGCCGTTATTCATTTGCATGATAACCCATTTAGCAAGGTCATTAACGCTTGAATAAATACCGCCCGCCGCATTGCCGGTTACCGACAGATAACGGTCCACAACCTCGACCTTGCCGTCAATAGGCACGTGGGAATCAATAACATTGCTGCGGTTTTTTAACCGTTGGTAGGATGCCGAGCTATTGTTCATGCCTAATGGCTTCATAATGCGGGTTTCTATAAATTCCTCCCAACTCATACCCGACACGCGGGCAACAACCTCGCCTGCCACTTTGTAAAGCTGGTTATCATAATCGTACTTGGTACGGAAACTCGATACCGGCTTAAAATAGCGCAGGTTATGTATTACATCCTTCATGGTAAAATCCGTCGAATCGGGGAAGTCCATCAGGTCGCCTGCGCCCAAACCCAATCCGCTGCGGTGTGTAAGCAGGTCGCGAATAGTAAATTCGGACGTTACCCAGGGGTCATATAATTTAAACTCGGGGATATAATCGGTTACTTTATCATCCAACTTCAATTTACCTTCGTCGCTTAATATACCAATTGCAGCCACGGTAAAGGCCTTGCTGTTTGAGGCGATGCCGAACAGTGTATTGGCATCAACCGGCTTTTTGGTATTTAAGGATGCTATACCATAGCCATGCGCGTAAACTATCTTATCATCCTTAACAACCGCTACGGCAATGCCGGGAACGTCAAAAGTTTTAAGGGTTTTTAAAACCAACGAGTCGATTTGAGCTGGTTTAAGTTGGGCAGCAGCGTTGTTGATTTTTAATGCTGATAAGATAACCAGCACCGATAAGGTTCTAAATTTCGACATGATGAGATCAGTTGTGTGCGTTACTAAAATACAAAATTTATGTCAACTTCATCCTGATCCGCTATCCCTAACCACGATAACCTTGTTATCTATTTCAAAATCTTCGCTATAGCCTTACCCCAAAACTCACCAAGTGCAACTGCTCCTTTGGCATTGGGGTGCAGGTAAAAAATGCCTTGCTTGCCATTTTCGGCCTGAAAATCTGTGAGATAGTTTTTCTTAAAATATTTAAACGCTTTGGTATCGCCAACATATACTTGTTTAGGGTTTGTGGCTTTATAGTTTTCCGCCAATTCATCAATTACCGGGATATAAGTTTGCAGGCGATCCAGTCCCTCCTGTAAATACATTGAACCATTATAAGTGTTCGGACTGTACCAAACTGGGTGTTGAATAACTACGATACAGCTCTGGAAATCTTTTAATAACTGATCTATTATATTTTTCAGATTGGTGCGGTAATCCTCCGCGGCCACGGGTGCGCCGTGCGGGCCTTTCATGGCGCTATCGTTGGTGCCTATTTTGATAGAAAATACCAATTGCGCCTGTTGGTTAGTAAAGGCTTTGACCGCCGCCTCGGCGGTTATAAAAGCTTTGGTGCCGGGTAGCCAATCTAATGTGGTGAAACCGCTATGGCCCTGGTTTGAGATCTCGACCGAGCCGATGTTTGATTGCCCTCTTAAATAGTTAGCACAAATCACCGGCGGGGCCTGGGTGTTCCTGTCAGGCAGTCCTGCGCCATAGGTTATACTGTTACCTACGAAAACAATATTTAGATCGCGCTTTTGGGCAAAAGCGATTATCGTACTAAACAACAAGGCGAAAGTCAATAAGTACGCTTTCTTAAAATTCATGATGCTGGCAAAATTGGTTACGCAATTATAAGCATAAAAAAAGCCCCGATAAAATCAGGGCTTTTGTATGACGTAGAGACGCAATATTTTGCGTCTCAGTATGTGCTATTTTGTAACGTACATTACTTCCTTAACTGCTTTAACAACTTTATCAGCGTTTGGCAGGTATTCCTGTATCAATGTTGGGGCATAAGGTAACGGAACGTCACCACCCATAATGCGCAGGATAGGAGCATCTAAATAATCAAACGCGTCTTTTTGTACTTTAAAGGCAATCTCGGTAGCTATTGATCCTAACGGCCAGCTTTCTTCAACCAATACCAAACGATTAGTTTTTTTAACTGAATTGATAACGGTTTCGTAATCAATAGGGCGAACGGTGCGTAAGTCGATAACTTCGGCGCTGATGCCTTCTTTTTCCAATTCGGCCGCAGCAGCATTAACCACTTTCATGATCTTGCCGAAGCCAACTAAAGTAACATCTGTACCTTCTTTAGTTACGGCAGCTTTACCAATTGGGATATAATACGTTTCTTCCGGAACCATTCCTTTATCGCCATACATCAACTCCGATTCCATGAAAATACAAGGATCGGGATCAATGATACATGATTTTAATAAACCTTTAGCATCCGCAGGGTTTGATGGTACAACCACCTTTAAGCCCGGGCAATTTGCATACCAGTTTTCAAAACACTGGCTGTGTTGCGAGCTTAGCATACCCGCGTTACCGGTTGGTCCGCGGAATACAATTGGCACAGAGAACTGGCCGCCGCTCATTGACATGATCTTGGCAGCGCCGTTTATCACCTGGTCTATAGCTACCAACGAGAAGTTAAAGGTCATGAACTCTATGATTGGTTTTAAACCATTCATGGCCGAGCCAATGCCTATACCGGCAAAGCCTAATTCAGAGATTGGGGTATCAATAACCCGTTTAGCGCCAAACTCGTCTAACATACCCTGGCTAACTTTGTAGGCACCGTTATATTCGGCAACCTCTTCGCCCATCAGGTATATGCTGTCGTCATTGCGCATTTCTTCCTGCATTGCTTCGCGAAGCGCTTCTCTGAACTGTATTTCTCTCATCTTACTAATTAAATGATGTTTTTTGGAACGCAAATATAAGCACTAATGTGTGATTTGCAATTATGGCTGTAAGGAATGTTTTTGTTACAATTTAGCATAACAATAACAACATTCCCTTATATGACAACGGATAATTTATTATATTTGCCCACCCAAATCTTATTATGACCAGAAAAACATTTACCAATTCCATCTTAGCCTGTTGCTTATTATTTGCTTTTACAGCTAAAGCTCAACAACAAATTCTTCAAAGTTCTATTGATAAGATAACTAATAGCCCCGGCATCAGTTATAAAGTTTCAGAAACAAACAATGACCCTTTTGGCGGAAGTGATCAGCACGCCGAAATTAAAGTAGCACTATATAACCGGCTGGGTGATAATAACTATGAAAGCTACCTGGTTGATCGTGATGCCAGTTATGGTAAATTTAAGTATGTGGGCAATAGTAAGCAGCAACTTGAGCTTTATTTGAAAGATAGCATATATGTTATGAAGCCCAGGGAGGCAAATAAGTCATATGCTGACCCGTTGAATTTTTTGGCAAACGACTTAAACAGGAAAATCAATGAGACGCGGTATACTACACAATCGCTTGCGGATACCATGATCAACAAAAGCGATTGTTATCATTTGTTTGTTGAATGGGAAGATGGTTCGAAGAAATTGTATGACAAGATACATGTTTTTATAAAGAAAACAGACAATATGATCCTGGGTGTGATATCAGACCAACAAGCAGAGATGTCCAAAGGAGGCCTATCGTTAGGTACTATCCGGATGACACGCAACGCTTCATTTTCGGACTATAAATTCAGTGCAAAAGCACCTGGGCCTAAAGACTTTTCTATTCCGCCGGGGTTGAGGGCCGAACAAAAAGCATTGCCTTTATTGGGCAAAGGCACAACCGCCCCGGGTTGGGAACTGACATCAACAGACGGCAAGAAACTCTCGCTGGCAGATTTAAAAGGCAAGGTAGTGTTTGTTGAATTTTTTTCAAATGGATGTCCTGCTGCAGCACTTGCTGTTCCTTCTATGAAAAAGCTTAATGCAAAGTATGAGGGAACTGATGTGGTTGTTTTAACTATTAACACCAGGGACAGCAAAGATGAGGTATTAGAATTTATGAATAAAAAGGATATTAAGGCGCCTGTATATTTAGAGGGCAAATCGGTTGCAAAAGCCTACAACGTTCAGGGCGATCCCAACTTTTATCTTATCAATAAACAAGGCGAAGTCCATTGGGCGTCAGAGGGGTATTTTGAAGACTTTGATAACAAGGTAACAGCCAATATCGAAGCAATTAGATAGTAAACAAAAAAGCGAGCTTAAGCTCGCTTTTTTGTTTACTATCTAAAAGAAATACTACTTCCGCTCTCCCTTTAACTTAGCCGCCAATTGTACCGCTTTATAAGCATTTACAATACCGCCGGTTTTACTTAGCGTAGTAAAATCAACCTTATCTGTTTTGCTGCCGGGTTTTAAAACCATGGTGCCGGTTAACGGCGTGGCCGATTCAAGGATAATTTGTTTTAGTTGTTTAGCACTTAGTGTCGGGTAGTACTCTAATACTAATGCAGCTATACCAGCGGTAATTGGCGATGCAAAACTGGTGCCGTCGGCAGTGTTAAATTCGGCATCGGTGTCTATCGATGTTACCTTTGCGCCAGGTGCAAAAACGTCGACATTCTTTTTGCCGTAGTTACTAAACGTAGCGGCCAGCGTCTCATCAACCTTAGCGCCTGATGCGCCTACAGATATTACATTATCAGCATCCGTGCCTGATCCATCTGCAAAAGTATCATTCGGGAACTCCGGTTTTTCGTCCATATCCTGGTTATCATTGCCCGATGCCTGTACCAACAGCACATCATGCGCTGCAGCATATTTAAACGCGGCGTCAACCCAGTCTTTATGCGGCGAGATCTTTTTACCAAAGCTCATGTTGATGATCCTGGCACCGTTATCAACCGCGTAGCGAATCGCGTTAGCGATATCCTTATCATATTCGTCGCCATTAGGTACGCCTTTAATGCTCATGATGCGCACATTATCTGCAACGCCATCAATGCCGTAACCGTTACCGCGCACAGCGCCAATTAAGCCTGCAACACCCGTACCGTGTGACGCATCAGGTGCTTTGATGACGTTATTGCCATAAGGCTTGCCGTCCTGTACATCAGGGTTATCGCCAACAATGTTTTTGCGCGCGTTTAGGTCGGGGTTGATATCGTTGTTTAGCTTGGCTAAATAATCGCTCAGCTCTTTTATCACTTTGCTGTTGTCGCCGTCTACCTGCTCAAACATCTGCGTCCAAACGCCTTTGCTTTGGTTAATGGTATCATTGGTAGTAGTCGGGATCTTATCAAGGTCCTTTTTAGTAAACGTGGCAGACGGAGTTAACTTCAGTTCTCTTTTAATGTAGCCACTGGTAACCATCAATGCGTTCATCATCGGCGATAACTGCTGCGATTCGGTGCTTGATTTTGCTACGGTTTCATCGTGCTGTGTTTTTACCTTTATCCAATAAGCATATTCTTTTTCGCTGCCTTCGGGTGCGGTTGTAGTAGCGGCATATTTAGGTTTAAGGCGATTATATTCTCTAACCTCTTCGGTAGTTTCGGTGTAATCAACCTTGCCACCGGGGCCGCCTAAAAAGTCCCAGCCGTGCACATCGTCAATTTTGCCATTGCCATCATCATCTTTACCATTATTAGGGATCTCTTTAGGGTTTACCCAAAGAATACTTTTCAGATCAGTTTGTGTAGTATCAATGCCGCTATCAATAGTAGCAACAACTACTGTTTTGCTTTTTTTACCTTTTAAAAAGTTGTAGGCATTGTTTAGGCTGATACCATAAAAGCCATCAGCTTTCAGATCCAGTTGGTGCCAGTTTTTTGGCGGGTCGGCAGCAGGTGCCATTTGCGCCGATACATTAAGGCTGAATACTAATGCCGCACATGTAGCGGAACCAAACAGGTATTTACTAAAATTAGTCATGTATATAAATTTTGTGTAATATATTATAAATCGAATTTAATTCCTTGTGCCAAAGGTAATTTTGTTGAATAATTAATGGTATTTGTTTGCCTGCGCATATAAACCTTCCACGCGTCCGATCCCGACTCGCGGCCACCACCTGTTTCCTTTTCGCCGCCAAATGCGCCGCCAATTTCAGCACCCGACGTGCCAATGTTAACGTTTGCAATACCGCAGTCTGATCCGGCGCTGGATAAGAACGTCTCTGCCTCGCGTAAATTGCCCGTCATGATAGCCGACGATAAACCTTGCGGAACATCATTCTGCAACACTATGGCTTGGTCTAATGTTTTATATTTTATCAGATAAAGTAAGGGCGCAAAGGTTTCGTGCTGTACAATGCTGTAATGGTTCTCTACTTCGGCAACAGACGGCTTTACGTAACATTCCGAGCTATAAGCCTCGCCTTCCAGCTTACCGCCTTCTACAACAAAATTGCCGCCCTCGGCTTTGCATTTGACTATGCTATCTAAATATAAGTTAACCGCATCCTTATCTATCAGCGGACCCATATGGTTGTTTTCATCCAGTGGATTGCCAATTTTTATCTGCCCGTATGCTTTTACCAATTTAGCCTTAAAAGCATCATAAACACTTTCGTGGATAATTAACCTGCGCGTACTCGTGCAACGCTGACCGGCGGTACCAACTGCACCGAACACAGCGCCTATTAGCGCCATATCTAAATCGGCGTTTTCTGTTATGATAATGGCGTTGTTGCCACCCAGTTCTAACAAACTGCGGCCCAGCCTGGCGCCAACTGCAGCACCTACAGCCTTACCCATGCGGGTTGAGCCGGTGGCTGATATTAATGGCAGGCGTTTGTCGTTAGCCATCAGCTCACCAATGTTTCTATCGCCAATAATCAGGCACGATACGCCTTCGTCAATATTATGCTTCTTAAATATTGCTTGCGCGATGTGCTGGCAGGCAATAGCCGTTAATGGTGTTTTCTCTGATGGTTTCCAAATGCAAACATCACCACAAACCCAGGCCAGCATAGCGTTCCAGCTCCAAACCGCTACCGGGAAGTTGAACGCCGATATAATGCCAACTATCCCCAGCGGGTGATATTGTTCATACATGCGGTGATCGGGGCGTTCGCTATGCATGGTTAGGCCATAAAGCTGGCGGCTAAGGCCAACGGCAAAGTCGGCAATGTCAATCATCTCCTGTACTTCGCCAAGGCCCTCTTGCAGGCTTTTACCCATTTCGTAAGAGACCAGTTTACCCAGGTGTGCTTTGTTTTCGCGCAAGGCTTCGCCTATCTGGCGTACAATTTCGCCCCGCTTGGGTGCGGGTAAGGTGCGCCAGTTGATAAATGCTTTGCCGGCCTGATCTACAACGATATTATATTCGTTTGCCGTCGCCATTTTAACCGAAGCGATCTTCTGCCCGTCAACCGGCGATATGATATCTTTAATAACATTATCGGCTCCGCCGGCCCAGGTGCTACCGGTGCTGTAAGCAGAATTTATGTTATCTATATGTAAATGTTTTAGGGTATCAGTTATATCAACGCGCATAATCCGTACTTTTGTAATATCAAAGGTAAAAATCTTTAAGGCAATAATTGCCAACTCATCCCACTGCTCCTCAAATGCTTTGTGTTAGTAATCAATACTTTGCAAATAGCGATGTTAAAAATGTGTGTATGTTGAAAACTTAATTGCTTTTTAGAATCTTTTACTGGTAATTTAAACACAGCTAAAGTTTTGCAGTCTAACAAAAAACAGATTGTTAAACCAATGTTCTTAGACACTAATTAATGGAAGAAGAATTTGAATTTGGTTTTACCGAAGATCCAAAATTTTCGGTAGAGCGGTACGAGGAAATGATCAGGAATCATGACCAGTACTTTTTTGATGCCCAGGCGTTTGAGAACATTATCGATTATTATATCGAAAAGAACGACCCCGCTAAGGCCCTGCAGGTAGCCGAGTATGCTATTAATCAACATCCCTTTGCCGCAGTATTTTTAATAAAACAAGCCCAGTTACTGGCTATAACCAACCATACCGGTGCCGCGTTTGCGGCGTTGGATAAGGCGGCTATGCTCGAAGCTTCGGACGCGGATATTTATATCATCCGTGGTAATATGTATGAGAGCATGGAGCGTTATGCCGAGGCCCTGGAGAATTATGAAAAAGCGCTTGACCTTGCCGAAGAAACCGACGAGATACTATTACATATAGCCTACGTTTACCAAAACATGGGCGATTACGAAACGTCCATCACTTACCTTAAGCTTTGCTTAAAGCAAAATATGGAAAACCAGGATGCCCTTTACGAACTGGCTTTTTGCTATGACGTTTTAGACAATCAGGAAGAAAGCGTACAGTTCTATCAGCAATACATCGATACCGAGCCATACAGCTATGCGGCATGGTATAACCTGGGTAATGCATTTACCAAGCTAAGCTTGTTTGAAAAAGCGATTGACGCTTACGATTATGCTATCCTGATAAAAGACAGCTTTGCATCTGCCTACTTTAACAAAGGTAACGCCCTGGTTAACCTGGAGAAATATGCCGAGGCTATCGAAGTGTATCGCCATACTTTCGAGTATGAGCAGCCTAACGCTGACACTTATTGCGCCATTGGCGAATGCTACGAGAAATTGGAGCAGATGGACGATGCACGTGCATTCTATAAAAAATCTGTTAAAATGGACCCTAAACTGGCCGACGCGTGGTTTGGAATAGGTGTTACACTTGATTTTGAAGAGCGCTATTTTGAAGCATTACATTTCTATAAAAAAGCCTTAGATATCGACCTTACCAATGCGGATTATTGGTTTGCTATTGCTGATGCCGAGTATAAACTGGGCCATATGAAGGAAGCCGAAGACGCTTACGAGAAGGTAGTTGAGCTTAACCCGATGGATATTGATGCCTGGTTAGATTACTCGTCTATTTTATATGAAGACAAAAGGCTGGAAGGCGCCATAGAGATCATGTCGCAGGGCATAAAAAACAACCCCGAGGCTGCCGAGCTTTACTACCGTATGGTAGCTTACCTGTTTGCCAAAGGCGAATATAATGAAGCATTGAATCAACTGGAGCTGGCCCTTGCCGCCGACCCGGAAAAACACTATATCCTGTTTGATTATTTACCACAACTGCAGGAAAATAAAGTGATACTCGATATTATTAACCGCTACTCTAAGTAGTTGAATTACAATTTGGAGTGAATTAGGTATATTTGAAAGGTGGAGAACGTAAAAATATATGATACCATACGAAAGACGGTGCAGTCTAATCTGCCCGACTCTCGTATAGTGCTTTTTGGTTCTCGTGCAAGGGGTGATAATGATAGACTAAGCGATTACGATCTGTTGATAATTACACCATCGAAATTTACTCAGCAAGAAAAAATACATTGGAGCACCCGGCTTGATCGTGAAATTATAAAAGCGATAAAAGCGCCTGTTGATGTGTTACTTAGCAGCGAAGAAGAAGTAAGCTGGCAAAAGGTATTACCCGGGCACATTATTCGTACCGCACTAAGAGAAGGTATTGCCCTATGATTCCCGAATTGCGTGCTTATATTAGTTCGTGGTTAACTAAAGCAGAGCATGATCTGATAAGCGCACAGCGTTTGCTGGAAATAGAGCCAATGATTTTGGACAATGCCTGCTTTCATTGTCAGCAAGCTATAGAAAAATGTTTAAAAGCCTTTCTAATTTATAAAGGTGTTGATATCGAAAGGACGCATAACATAATTTTTTTGCTGGATCAATGCGCAAATTTTGATCCTGTGTTCTCTACAATTGACTCATTAAACATAAACGCTTATGCTGTACAGGGAAGATACCCTGATACAAATCTAATGCCCGAAATAGATGAAGCCCAGAGTTATTATCAATTGGCATTACAAATAAAACAACTGGTAACAGATCGAATTAACTTATCGTGACCTTATCGTTAAAAAAGCTAAAACGTTTCCCGTTTTAGCTTTTTTTTTAGACTTTTACAGCCAAATACAACCCACAATAGGTATTATGAATTATACGATCAATAATCTTCCGGAGCGCACGCTTAAACCACGAGACAGCGGGATCACAATGGTAATGGATAAGGGACTGAGCTTAAGACAAGTGGAAGATTTTTTGGAAGTATCAGGCACTTATACAGATATTGTAAAGCTTGGCTGGGCCACATCATATGTTACCCCTCATCTTGATAAAAAAATTGCCATGTATCAGGAAGCCGGAATCCCGGTTTATTTTGGCGGGACCTTATTTGAGGCGATGATTGTGCGCGGACAGTTTGACGATTATTGCCGCATTTTAGATAAATATAAACTTGAGCATGCAGAAGTGTCTGACGGCTCGATAACTATCGACCACGAAGAAAAATGCGAGTATATCCGTAAAATGGCTAAACTGGTTACCGTTATATCAGAAGTTGGGTCAAAAGACGTACAAAAGATCTTCGCGCCTTATAAATGGATCCAACTGATGAAGGCCGAAATTGAAGCCGGGTCATGGAAAGTTATTGCCGAAGCGCGTGAGAGCGGTAATGTAGGCATCTATCGTGATTCAGGAGAGGTTAGGCAGGGATTGGTTGACGAGATACTAACCCAGATACCCGAACAAAGCATTATCTGGGAAGCACCGCAAAAAGCGCAACAGGTTTGGTTTATCAAACTAATAGGTGCTAACGTAAGCCTTGGTAACATTGCCCCGGCAGATACTATTCCATTAGAGACTTTGAGGTTAGGGATCAGGAGCGATACGTTTGATCATTTCCTGGGATTATAATTGCCGCGTATAAAAGTTGTTATCCCAAGCATAGCGAAGGATCTTATACGCCTTATAAGTTGGCTACTGTTCTCTTATAGAAGATTCTTCGCTATGCTCAGAATGACAAAAGAGACTAATCCTTCTTAATTTTCTTAAAAGAAACCACCTCAGGCTTTTTCCTTTTGGCAGATTTGTCAAACAGGTGGGCTACCTTGCCAAACAGGCCTTTGGCTTTATCCCAAACATTTTCTACAGAATCTTCTGAGATAAAGTGCGAAGCTTTTTGAGAAACCAAACCCACTAAAGCCTTAATTATAAAGTTTGAATTTCTGAACAGCGTTTTATTTAATGCAAATGGTATGGCAAAGCGCGATATCACGCCTAAAAAGTCCTGGTTAAATATGCCGCCGTCTTTGCTATCGTTCGGATCGCCTTTAAATAAAGAAAATATGGTCGAAAATATTGCACCGGGGCCGCTAAAGTGGGCTCGTATTGCAGCACCTTTTTCGCGCTCCAAGCCCTTTAGCCGGTATATTTCGTTCTTCAGATCACTATGGCTTAAAATAGGCAGATCAGTCATTATCTCTGTTTTTAAAAATCTTTCTCACAAATGCGTTGGCAATTGGTTTTTCAATAGCTGCTTTATTTAGTTTAATTACCATAGCTATAACCAGGTAAAGTAATGCCACACAACCAAATCCTTCCCAGTACGACTGGAGCACCTCTGATAGATAGAAAGCTAATGTAAAGCTGGCAAATACAAAAGCCAATACCATACTTATAGCAACAACAACATCAGCAATGAAGCTGGCAAAAATTGCCGCCCCGCCATCAACGGCCTGGTACTTCGCCAACTTAAAGCGAATTTCGGCGTAATCTCTAAGCTGATCAAATAATGGTGGTTGTTGTTCTTTTTTGGCTTCTTCTTCCATGAGGTAGTTTTGAGTGGTGAGTTTTGAATAGTGAGTGATGAGTAAGCTATTTAACTTTTACTCAAAACTCACTACTCATCACTAAATTTATGCGTGTTCCAAATCGTCCTGGTACTCTTCTTCGGCACCTTTAATTTTTGATTTGATGTTGTCAACAACTTTGTCTTTAAAGCCAACAAGGTTATCAATTTCGGCTGCTGCGGTCTCTTTAATAGAGTCGCCCAGGTTTTTTAATGATTCGCTTAGTTTATCGCGGGTTTCTTCGCCTTTGTCCGGTGCAAATAAAATTCCTAATGCCGCTCCTGCCGCAAGTCCTGCAAGCAGGGCCACAACTACTTTTGTGTTATCATTCATATTAAATAAGTTTTTAAGTTGAACATTTGATTTATATAACGACTAAATATCTTGCCAAATATAGTTAATCCGATATTTTGTATTTGTTTAGCTGTAATTAATTAATTTTAAATTGCAATTGCCTTATAATTGTTCACAAAAGTGTTCAAACACCAGGTCAGTTGTCCGGGCTTGATTGTATCCGGTCCAGCCTGTCGGCAGCCATTCTATTGGTTTCGTATATCTCTATCAGCAATAAAAAGTAAGATAGCAATAATGGGCCAAAAACCAACCCGGTTATGCCAAATAAAGGCAAGCCTATAAATACACCTATAACAGATATTAACGGGTGAGTGTTTGCCACACGCTTATTAATTATCAATCGCAACGCATTATCGACATTGCCAATAAACAAAAGGCCGTAAGCCAGCAAAAGCACACCCTGTAAATTATGTCCGTCGGCAAATAGTAAAAGGCTGGCCGGGATACACAATGTTGGTGCACCTACTACCGGTAAAAACGAGATAAACGCCCCTATTACGCCCCAGAAAACCGGATCGGGAATACCAAAGATCCAAAATCCGTTAGCTAATAAAGCGCCTTGCACAACGGCAATAATGCCCTGCCCCAACACATTCGAATAGGTAGAGTTTCGTAGCGCGACAGCAAATTTTATAGCATATTGTTCTCTGAAAGGTGCATAACGCAACATTGCCGCCTCAAACTCCTTTATCTGCACAAACATGAAGTATAAAAGGAAGTACAATACCAACAGCGTTAATATAATATTTGCGGCACTGCCCAATAATGACGGAAAAAGATCGGTTACATATAGACCCAACTTTTGCAGTGTATTCTCCGCAAAATGAGGCTGATGAAAAGTTGAACCGGCAAAAGCATCAATTTTTATCACCAATTGCTGTACAGATGCCGGGTTGGAATTTACTTCGGCAATCTTGCCTATCACCATAAAACTTAAAGTGATAAATGGCAGTATAATTACAGTAAGCGATAAAAAGATGATGATGAGTGCGGCAGCGGGCCTGTTCCACTCTTTTTTTTCGACCATATACAGGTAAAAAGGCCTGAAAATGGTGAACAGCACGATAGCACCTAATATGGCACTGATAAGGCCGCTTAGCGCATATAATATAAAGCACCCCAGCACAATGATGCTGACCAGTATAATATTATTACGCTGCTTATAGTTAAAAATTGACATTTAGTGCTGTGTGTAACAACACTATAAACAAATAAGCGCCAAATAGTTTTATTGGGGCTCTTTTAAAAGCTCATTTATTTTTCTGGCGCTGGTGTCAATGCTTTCGATACAGAACGTAAAATCTTCTGATGGGTTGGGTGTTTCGTACCTTAGGGTCTCTAAGGCCATATGGATATTTGAAAGCTGATTTTTAATATCATGCCTCAACCTGCTCATTGCTTCCGCATCAACCGATCCTCCGCTCATATACTGCTATTTTATTTCAGGTTGATAGCTTTCATCTTATTGTAAAGCGTTTTGCGGTCGATATTTAAAATTTCTGCAGCCCGGGTTTTATTAAAATTAACCTCGCGCAACACTCTTAAGATGGTTTCGTATTCGGCTTCTAAAGCAGCATTTTTAAGGTCATGACGCTGTTCTTTTACCTCGGGGCGTTGTTCTTGCTGTTGTGGTGCCTGGTAGTTGCCAGGTTGGCTATAGCCATTTTGCGGATTGCCATAATCAAACATCGGCATTTTATAGTTCGAGATCTCTAAAGGCAAGGCTTTGGTCGTTATTTCACTTCCCTCGCTAATTAAGGCCGCGCGCCTGACAATGTTCTTTAATTCGCGCACATTACCCTGCCAGCGGTAGTTCATAAAACACTCCACAACTTCGGGCGAGAAGTGCGTTACATTGCGTTGCAGTTCCAGGTTGGCAGCTTGCAAAAAATGCTCGGCTAATAACATGATATCGCTGCCACGTTCGCGCAGTGGCGGCATGTAGATACTAAACTCGTTAAAACGGTGGTAAAGATCTTCCCTAAATTTGCCTTTGTTTATAGCATCAACCAGGTTCTCGTTGGTTGCTACTATTATGCGCACATCAAGATCTATCTCTTTGGTGCTGCCTATTCTTTTTACTTTACGTTCCTGCACCGTTCTTAGCAAAGCAGCCTGGATCTCATATGATAAGTTTCCAACCTCGTCTAAAAACAGGGTGCCGCCATTTGCCATTTCAAAATGGCCTATTTTGGTAGCGAACGCGCCGGTAAACGATCCTTTTTCATGCCCGAAAAACTCGCTGGCTGCTAATTCTTTTGTAAGCGATCCGCAATCCATCGCGATAAACGGCTGGCTGCTGCGATGGCTGTGCAGGTGGATACTTTTAGCAACTTCTTCCTTGCCCGATCCGCTCTCACCCAAAATAATAACGCTATAATTTGTTGGCGCAACCAACTCTATTTGCCTTGAAAGTTCTTTTGATGCACGGCTGGTACCAACTACTACGCCATCTGCCAGCGGGACTTGTTTTTTCCCCGCTTTACCAACCGGTGCAGGCTCGTTATCACCATCAATTAATGCTTGCCGCGTCTCTATAGCTTTGGTTATAGTATTTAATATTTCGTCGGGATATAAAGGCTTGCTGATATAGTCGTAAGCGCCCATTTTTATCAGCTCCACCGCCATCTTAATATCAGAGTAGCCGGTAATTATAATAACACCAGTGTTTGGATATTGGGTTTTTATTTTGCGCAGCATTTCGCGGCCATCTGTATCTTCAAGCCGGTAATCGCATAGTACCAAGTCAAATTCTTCAGTTTTAAGCTGTTCTATCCCGCTATTGCCGCTGGAAGCGGTACGTACATCAAATCCGTTGCGTGTTAAAAATTTTGAGAGTAATAACGCAACATTTACTTCATCATCTATGATGAGGATTCTTTTCATATCAGAAATTTCGGTTAACTGGTAACGTATTAAGCCGTTAAGTTACACAAAAATGATAACTTCAATAATTTTTTGTACAGTAATAAGGCATTAGGCCCAATTTTTTGCGATAAATTGGCGGCAGCTATTGCTACTTTAAATTAAACGCGTAAGCAACATGCAATGCCCAAAACGTATTGGTGTTATTGGCATTATAAAAACTGGCAGTGTTCTCTATACGGATGCCACCATCAATATAGGTATGACGTTTTTTAAGTGGTAATACTAAACCAAGTCCCGGCGCCCAGGTAAATGAATTGGTGTAAGTTGCATATACATCAGCTTTATTTGCTATCAGGGTTTCGCCAACTTCTCCCTGTACATAAAAACGATCTCCACCTATAAAAGCCTTCAAACCTATTTTTAAAGGGATAACATTAAAATTAGGCAAATTGATACCACTTATGGCTTGCTGACTGTATTGCGCTTTACTGTTTGCAAAAAAGCTGGTGTAACCAGCGCTTACAGTAGCACCCAATCTGAATATTACAGGTATATCAACTCTTAATGAAACACCTGCGCCATAGGTATATGCAGCGGCAGCCGTACCGCTCGAAGGCGCAATTACACCTGTGCCAAAATTGGTAGTGGTTGTTGAGGCTATTTCTGCGCCAATACCAATACGCAAGCTATCCGGCACATTTAACTGTGCTTTAGCGGCAGTAGTAAAGCATATAAAAAGTAGAGCGTAAATAAGCGTTTTAAGAGTAATTTTCATGTTATAGTTTCAATATTTAGTATGTTAAAACGCATATCGGTTTAACAATGTATAGGTTACCTAAGTTTACCGGTAACTATTATTTGTGCAAAGCTAATATCCGTTTTCAATAACCTGTTATAAATAGATGTAAAAAAATGTTAAATTTTAATAACTAAGGCCATTACCCCGATAAAATAAAAAAGCGCCCCGGTTAAAGGGCGCTTTTCGCTTCATAGGTAATTGTAGGTATACTTTTTTAGAACCCGTAAGCAACGCGTAAGCCAACAAAGTTTACTTTGCTGTCGTCAACGGCGCTTTTTAATTTGGTGCTTGCTTCGTAACGCACGCCGGCATCAATATAGTTGCTGCCGCCTAATGCAAATTGGTAGCCAATTTGTGGTGCGTAGATAAATGCTGTGCTGTTATCGGCACCGATTTTTGTTTTGTTTAATACAAATGCTGCACCGGCTTCTCCCTGGATATAAAAGTTCTGAACCGGGAAGTATTTTAAACCGGCCTTAACAGGCAGTAACTGTATATCGGTTGCTTTTACAGTGGCTGCACCAACGGTTACATCTTTACCAAAAATGTTGTTGTAACCCGCGTTAACAGTAACAAATAATTGAGATGCAACAGGGATATCAGCTTGTAACGAACCGCCAAGGTTCCAGTTGTAACTGTCAGATAATTTTCCTGTAGGGATACCGGCATCAACGCCGATGCTGTAGCGAATGCCACTTGTTGTTGTTTTGGTAGATGTAGGGTTGGTTTGTGCTTTAGCGCTTAGGGTAAAACCTGCCAATGCTAAAACAAGTGCTGTGATTTTTAATGTACTTTTCATGGTTATGTGTTATTAAATTGTTGTGTGTGTTGTTTAACACGGCAGCAAAGTAACAGCACAAATCAGATACGTTTTTTCATCCAAATGTCATGATTATTCAATCGATTGATTAACAGTGATTTATTTTTTGACTATCCGGGTAATTTGGTCAGGCGAATGTAATAAAAGTGGGTTTATTTACCTTTAAAGGCAGGTTTTCGTTTTTCAAGGAAGGCTGAAACACCCTCTTTAAAGTCGGTAGTACCAAAACATTTGGCAAATTCTTCCATTTCAGTTTCAAAGCCATTGCCTTCATTTCGGGTAGCCGCATTAACTGCGGTAATAGCCCCCGCGATAGCTAACGGGGCTTTTAATAATATTTTATTAAGGATCTCCTCGGCTTTGCTTAATAAGCCATCCTGGCTAACCACATAGTTAACCAAACCCAACTGGTAAGCTTCGGCGGCGGTTATCATATCGGCGGTCATTATCAATTCTAAAGCTTTGCCTTTGCCAACTAAACGGGTTAAGCGTTGCGTACCACCATAGCCTGGGATAAGGCCAAGTGTTACTTCGGGAAGCCCCATTTTGGCATTGTCAGACGCTACCCGAATGTGGCAAGCCATAGCCAACTCCAGGCCACCGCCTAAGGCAAAGCCGTTTATGGCAGCTATAATGGGTTTGCCAAAATCTTCTATCAGGTTAAAAATGTTTTTTTGATTTTCATGCGCCAATTGCAGGCCGGCCTTCATGCTCAGGCCAACAAATTCGGCAATATCGGCGCCGGCAACAAAGGCTTTGGCACCTGCACCGGTTATTATTATACCGCCAACTTCGGCATTGTATAGCGCATCGCCTAAGGCAATGTGCAGCTCATATAAAGTATCTTTATTTAACGCGTTTAATTTGCTTTCGCGATTAATGACGATATATTGAATGCGCCCTTTGTTTTCGATAAGTAGATTTTGGTAGACCATAACGCAAAGTTAAAAATTACGATGCTCATGCACCCAACCGGTAATATATTTTACAATATCCTGTGTACTTGTGCCCGGCGGAAAGAGTTCGCCAACGCCCATTTGCTTCAAGGTGTTCATATCATCCTCGGGGATAATGCCGCCACCGGTAACCAGCACATCATCCATACCTTTATCTTTTATCAGCTTTAAGATCTTGGGGAAAACCGTCATATGCGCGCCTGATAGGATAGAAATGCCGATAGCGTCCACATCTTCCTGCAAAGCGGTGTTTACCACCATCTCGGGCGTTTGGCGCAGGCCGGTATATATTACTTCCATACCCGCATCGCGTAGCGAAGTAGCAATAATGCGTGCGCCACGGTCATGCCCGTCAAGGCCAACTTTGGCAACTAAAACACGAATGGGGCGGTTAAAGGGTTTGGTAGTCATTTTGCTTTTGCGTGATGCAAGATAGCAAATTACACCCAAGTGGTCAATTAACGATTGATTTGCTTAGGCGGCTATCCTTTTGTCAACAGTATTTGTAAATTTTTTAAAATGTTTTCCGCGCACAATCGTCTCCATTAATAATAACACGAAAGATGAGAAACATCCAGGACAAAAAAATAGCGATAGTAGGCGGCGGACCGGGTGGCCTAACCCTTGCCCGGCTTTTACAAATGAACGGCGCCGATGTAAATGTTTACGAGCGCGACGAACATGCCGATGCACGCCCCAAAGGCGCAACGTTGGATCTGCATGATGAGTCAGGCTTGCGCGCGTTGCGTGAAGCCGGGTTAATGGACGAGTTTAATGCCAACTATCGCCCGGGAGCCGACAGGATGCACCTAATGGATATGTACGCCAAATCCATTTTGGAAGAAGATGTAAATGGCGAAGGCGAAAATGCCCGGCCAGAGATAGATCGCGGTCCGCTACAGCAAATCCTGCTGGAATCATTACAACCCGGTACAGTGGTTTGGGACAGCCATTTTGTAACCATGAACCAACAGAATGGTGTTTGGAAGCTGGAGTTTAACAACGGTACCGAGGCATTTGCCGATATTGTTATTGCTGCGGATGGAGCTAACTCTAAGATCCGCCCTTATCTTACAGATATTAAGCCGTTCTATTCGGGAGTTACAGCGATAGAGGGTGCGGTATATGATTCGGCAATAAACGCGCCCAATATTCACAAGCTGTTAAACGGCGGTAAGATCTTCGCCTTTGGCGATAGCAAAAGTTTAATAGTTGGTGCCAAAGGCGATGGCAGCCTGGTGTTTTATCCCAGCTTTAATATCGACGAAAAATGGGTAAAACAAAGCGGACTTGATTTTAACGATAAAGACCAAATCACCGACTGGTTTAAGTGTACTTATGCAGGTTGGGATAATGTTTGGCTTGAACTTTTTGAAAACGCTACCGGCCAGTTTATTCCCCGCCCATTGTATTGCATGCCTTTCGACCAAACCTGGGAAGCACAACCCAATCTAACTATGCTTGGCGATGCTGCCCACCTGATGCCGCCATTTGCCGGTGAAGGCGTAAATATGGCGATGCTGGATGCAGTTGAACTGAGCCATTGTTTGTTGGAGGATAATTACGCTGATACACATGAGGCAATTGCTGCGTTTGAACAACAAATGCGTGTCAGAGCAGCAGAAACAGCGGCAGATACGATGGTGTCAACGGACGCGCTGCATTCGCCGGATGCTATTGGGTTTATGATGAGTATTGGTGGATAAGTTATTGTTTCAATATACCTTTTACTTTTATATCGTTATCTATCCATTCGCGCTCGAAATCCCTGGTGCTTAAATAATCATTAATGGTATAAGCAATAGGTACATCGGGCATTACGCCACGCCCATTTTGTTTTACTTGAGATGTTACTGTAGACTGGCAAAGCCCAAATCTAAAATACAAATTACTGTTGGGCAGGAGGGCCTCATGATATACCCCGGCAATACAGCCGTTGCGCCCACCCCCGGTTTCTTCTCCTACTAAAACGGCGCGGTTAGTGGCTTGCAAATTAGCCGCGAGTAAAGCCGCTGCCGAAAAGGTAACGCCATTTATCATGACATAGACCTTTCCATCAAAATGGTTGCTATCGGGTAGTATCGGTGTTTTAGTGCCGTAATCCATCGATCTTGCTATTGCTTTTTGCGTAATGTTTAATACGCCCATTTTTATATTACTAAAATAAGCAGGCTTGTTTATAAGATGCCCATAAAGCTTAACCATTTGTATGTAGTCGCCGCCCATGTTATTTCGCAGATCAATTACCAGGTATTTAACACCCTGTTCTTTAATCGTTTTAAAAAGATTAACAAATGGGTCAGATGCGTTAACAAACCCTGATACCATAATACAGGCGGTGCGCTCCCTGCTAAGTATATAGTAGGAACTTGTTATGACCCCATTAGCGTCGGATTTTGGTTTGGGCCTTGTGTGAACCGATAATTTGCAGGTTTTTATGCTGCCATGTTGCTTTACAGTAAAGGTTAGTTGCTCTTTTAACCCATACGTGAAATAATAGCGGGAGGGAAAATCATTTAAGTTTAACCGCCCAATTTTATAAGTTTGATTATAGCCATCTGACGGCCACTCGTCCGAAAAGTTTTTAATAAGCTCAGCGGCGGGCTTATTATCGATCGAAAGAATTTCCGCACCGGGCAATATGGTATTATCTCCCGACTTGTTTTTTAAAACGTACAGTTTGCCATTTATGATCTTATATGCCAGCTGCTGTATGGGATATGCTTTGTCACCATTAAAAAACAGCATATCAGCTGGCGGGATCTTCGGCTCATTCAATAATAAAGATATATGCCCATCGCCAATACTTGACAAAACGTAGAGTAGCTTAATTCTAAATTGAGGTGCAGTTAAAGGGGTGTTGATGGTGTTTTTAAGACTATCAAACTTATAATCAAGCTTGGCCCTGCTTATATACCAATATAGATTGGGCTGCTTTTTTGTAAGCGAATCGCGTACATAATCAATATCCTGCCGTAACTGCTGTGGCGTAAAGGTTTTAACAAAAATGCTGTTGCTGTTTTGTACTTTACCCTTGTGGCAGCAAGTTAACAATAACAGGATGATAAGGTAATAATGTTTCAAAGGTTATAGTTTGGTTGCCCTAATATAGCTAATATATTACTTACAGAAATATAATTCTTGCCGAAGGCCATTGGGTTTATGATGAGTATGAGTAGGTTGTAAATTTAGCAACAGCTATTTCAATATACCCTTTGCTTTTATATCATTATCAATCCATTCGCGTTCCAGATCTTTATTTTTTAAATAATCGCTAATGGTATAAGTAATAGGTATATCGGGCATTACGCCCCGCCCAATTTGCTTTACTTTTGGTAATACGGTAATCTGCACTAAGCCAAATGTAAATCTTAAGCCGCTACCGGGAAGGAGCGACTCATCATATACGCCCGCAATACAGCCATTTCGTCCTCCTCCGGTTTCTTCGCCAACTAATGTAGCCCTATTTATAATCTTTAAATTGGCAGCCAACCACGCCGCAGCCGAAAATGTTACCCCGTTAGTTATAATGTATAGTTTGCCATCATAATGGTAAGACTGGGGTTGTACTGGCCATTTACAACCATTGTCGAAATCGTGTAACATAGCTGTTTGTTCATGGCCCAATTGCCCTGATCTAAGTGCCCCCAAATATGTTGGCTTATCGATCAACATTGAAAACAAGTGGGCCATTCGCTTATAGTCTCCCCCCATATTATCCCTCAGATCAATGATAAGGCATTTTGTATCGAGTCTATTATATTCAACAAAAATTTTGTTAAGTGGGTCTAGTTCAGGAAAATACCATTCAAATTTTGATATTTTAAGATAGGCAGGTTTGTCGTTAGAAGCAGTGTCTGCATATATGTCATAAAGTTCGGAAGAAGCATTTAGTAATTTGGGCCTGTCTTGTGCTATTAACTCAATGGTTTTTAGGCTGTCATTTTGTTTTATAACAACATTTAGCTTCTGCTTTAAACCATAGGTATAATAATAATCATTAGGGAACTCACTTAAGTTTAATGCCCCAATTTTAAGAGTTTGGTTGTAGCCATCAGATGCCCGTTGGTCCGCGAGAGTCAAAATAATATCCGATGCCGGTTTCCCATCAATAGAAAGGATTTCTGCACCAGGTGCGATAAGGTTATTACCCGAATCATTTTTTACAACATACAGCCTGCCTTTTATAATTTTATAAGTTAATTGTTGTATCGGATAGATCTTATCTCCTTTAAAAAAGAGCATATCGGCTGATGGGAAATTATCTTCATTAAGCGCTAATTTTATATGTCCATCGCCAATGCTTGATAAAACGTGCAATAGTTTATGTTGAAACTGTGGTGCAGTTAGCGGGGTATTGATGGCGTTTTTAAGGCTACTGAACTTGTAATTAAGTTTGGCCTTGCTTATATACCAATATAGATTGGGGTGTTTTTTGGTAAGCAAATCACGCACATAATCAATGTCGGTACGCAATTGTTCAGGCGTGTAGGTTTTTACAAAAATGCTGGTAAGAGAGTCTGTTTGTGCATTGCTGTTAATAGAACAGGACAATAAAATAAAAATGAAAAGGTATCGAAACGTCATGAGGTTATGGTTGCCCTAATGTAGCAGAAATTTTTTACACCACCAACTCCACCACCTTCAAAATAGCATCCACATACTCCCTGTTATTAGCTAACCGCGGCACTTTATGCTGGCCGCCTAATTTGCCTTTTTCTTTCATCCAGTTAAAGAAAGTGCCTTCGGGTACGCGGCGTACTATGGGGCGGCGCAGAGCCATATCTTTAAAACGCTTGGCATCGTAATCGGAGTTGATACGGCGCAGGGTTTGGTCAAGTATGTCCACAAAGCGTTCAAACTCGGCGGGTTTTTTCTCAAACTCGATCAGCCATTCGTGGGCACCGCATTCGTCGCCATTAAAGTAAACAGGGGCGGCGGTGTATTCGCGGATAATGGCACCTGTTTGGCTGCAGGCTTCTTCAAGCGCACGCTCGGCATTGTCTATAATTACTTCCTCGCCAAAGGCATTTATAAAATGCTTAGTGCGCCCGGTAACCTGGATGCGGTATGGCACCAGCGAGGTAAACTTAATGGTATCGCCAATTAAATAGCGCCATAGGCCGGCATTAGTGCTGATGATAGGCGCGTAATTTTTATCCAGCTCAACTTCATCAAGCGTAAGGGTTACGGGGTTTTCGTTGTGCAGGTTTTCTGTCGGTAAAAACTCGTAGAAAATGCCATAGTCCAACATCAACAGCATTTCGCCCGGCTCAACTGTATCCTGGATGCCGAAGAAGCCTTCGGACGCGTTGTAGTTCTCCAAATAATACATGTCATCGCTTGGTATCAGCTTTTTAAACTGCTCGCGGTAGGGCGTAAAATTAACCGCGCCGTGGAAATACATTTCAAGGTTGGGCCAAACTTCTAAAAGGTTGTTCTTGCCGGTGATCTCCAGGATGCGTTTGCAAAGCAGCAGGTTCCAGGTAGGTACACCGCTAAGACTGGTTACATTAACATCCCGGGTGGCGTGGGCCATTTTCTCTATCTTCTCTTCAAAATCTTCCAGCAGGGCAATGTCCAGGTGCGGAGTACGGTGAAACTCGGCCCATAAGGGCAAGTTCTTCATGATCACTGCTGATAAGTCGCCAAAAGAAGTATCGGGGCTTAACTGGCTAATCTGGTGACTGCCACCCAGCGTCAATATCTTACCCGTAAACATTTTAGCGTTGGGGCGATTATTGAAGTAGATGGTTAGCAGATCCTTGCCGCCTTTAAAGTGGCATTCTTCTAACGATTCCTCGCTAACCGGGATAAATTTACTCCTGTCGCTGGTAGTGCCTGATGATTTGGCGAACCATTTAATTTCTGACGGCCAAAGCACATTTTGCTCGCCTTTAAGCATCCGCTCTATGTAGGGTTTAAGCGTGTCGTAAGTTTGTATAGGGACGCGCTCTTTAAACTGCGCTAAAGTAGTAATGCTTTTGTAGCCGTATTTTTTGCCCCACTCGGTATTCTCGGCCCGCGATATCAATTGTTCAAACCATTCTTCCTGTACCTCGTTGGGGTATTTCATAAAAAGCTCTATCTGGTGGATACGCTTTTTCATGAACCAGGTAAAAACGGAGTTAAAAATTGTCATAGAGGCAATTTAAGTTATTGAGCGAATGTTTTTCTTTTAAGCACAAAGTTGGCACCCAGGTACACTTTCCGCACTAATTCATTCTCCGCCAATACCTCCGGTACACCCGATTCTAATATTTTACCCTCAAACAACAGGTAAGCGCGGTCTGTAATTGACAGCGTCTCCTGCACGTTGTGGTCTGTTATTAAGATCCCGATGTTGCGATGGCGCAGTTTAGCCACCATGCTTTGGATCTCTTCCACCGCTATTGGGTCAACCCCGGCAAACGGCTCATCTAATAATATAAAGTTAGGTTCGGCAGCCAGCGCACGGGCAATTTCCGTACGGCGGCGCTCGCCACCTGATAGTAAATCGCCACGGTTGCGGCGTACACGGTGTAAGCTAAACTCATCAATCAAAGTTTCCAGTTTTTCTTCCTGTTGTACTTTGGTCATTTTGCCCATTTCCAGCACCGCCTTAATATTATCCTCAACAGTAAGTTTTCTAAACACCGAAGCCTCCTGCGCCAGGTAACCAATGCCTTTTTGCGCACGGCGGTACATGGGGTCGGTAGTTATTTCTTCATCGTCCAAAAATATATGGCCCTCGTTTGGTTTTATCAAACCAACAATCATGTAAAACGAGGTTGTTTTACCCGCACCATTTGGCCCAAGCAACCCAACGATCTCGCCTTGCGATACGTTGAACGACACATCGCTAACAACAGACCGCTGCTTATATTTTTTAACTAAATTCTCTGCCCGTAGGTTCATATATTTTGTTTTACGTTGGACGTGGTACGTTTTACGTTTCTGTTGATTTACGTATAACGTTAAACGTACAACTTATAACGTTCTTATCCCTTTTACATTTAACTGTATCGTGCGCCTTTCGCGCCATACATTTTCTTCAATAGTATAACAAATATCAAAAGGTACGTCTTTTTTTATTTGCGATAGTTGTTCGCCCTGGCCAAAGGCGATGCAATCAAACAAGGCCGAACCTTCCTGCATCACCGTCATCTTTATATGATTCTGCCCCACCAAACCCGGATTACCGCTAACGTACACATTTTTTGTAATAAACACCGGCGACATATTCTCAGGCCCGAACGGTGCAAACTGGTTCATCACCCTAAAAAATTTAGGCTCGATCTGTGTTAAACGTAATTCGGCGTCAATTTGTATCTGTTGGATCAATTGCTCGGCAGTGATGGTTGCGCTAACTACTTCCTCAAACTTATCCATAAATGCCTCCACATTCTTGGGGTGCATAGTTAACCCTGCTGCATATTTATGCCCGCCAAACTGGATCAGCAGGTCGCTGCAACCGCATAGCGCCTCATAAAGGTCGTACCCAAATACAGATCGTGCCGAACCGGCCACATGCCCGTTAGACTGCGTAAGCACTACTGTTGGGCGGTAATATTTCTCGGTCAATCGCGAAGCAACAATACCTATAACGCCCTTGTGCCAGTCCTTATTAAATACTACGGTCGATTTTTTGTCGATCAGGATCTGGCTGTCGCCTATCATACCTAAGGCTTCATCGGTTATTTGCAGGTCGTGCCCCTTGCGTTCGGTATTTTTTATGTTGATGAGGTCGCCTTTTATCTGGGCCTCTTCATCGTTGCAGGCTATTAATAATTCAACCGCGTGTTTGGCATCGTCAATACGACCCGCGGCGTTGATGCGCGGGCCTAACAGGAACACGATATCAGATATTGTATAACTTATGCTTTTGCCGGCAACACCCATTAATATTTTAAGGCCGATGCATGGATCCTCATTTAACTTTTTCAAACCATAATATGCCAGCACCCGGTTCTCGCCGACTATGGGTACAATATCGCAGGATATACTTACAGCAACAAGATCATAGTACCGGCTAACCTCTTCAAAAGGCAGGTCGTTTTTTTCGGCGTAAGCCTGGGCAAGTTTAAAGCCGATGCCACAACCTGATAATTCTTTAAAAGGATAAGGGCAATCGGCACGTTTAGGGTCAAGCACCGCAACCGCGGCGGGTAATTCATCGCCAGGCGTATGGTGATCACAAATAATAAAATCGATGCCTAAAGTGTTTGCATAGGCTATTTTATCTACGGATTTTATCCCGCAATCCAGCGCGATGATCAGGCCGAAGCCATTTTCGGCGGCATAGTCAATACCTTGAGTTGAGATGCCGTAGCCCTCTTTATAACGGTCGGGGATATAATATTCTATATTGCCGTGATGCTTTTTAAAGAAGCTGTATACAACGGCAACGGCGGTGGTGCCGTCGACATCATAATCGCCGTAAACCATTATTTTTTCACCGGTGGCGATGGCCGCTTCAATGCGTTCGATGGCTTTTTCCATGTCCTGCATCAGGAAAGGATCGTGCAGATGGCGCTCGTCCGGGCGGAAGAAATATTTAGCTTCTTCGAAGGTTTTTATACCCCGGTGCAGCAATAAAGTACTTAAAACGGGATCGATGTTCAGCTCGGCAGCTAAATGGTTTATATCATCAATTGCCGGTACTTCCCTTATCGCCCACCGTTTATTCATATCTTTGTTGCTTAAAACAGTAAATATAGTTAATGTGCAGATATGCAGATGTGCAAATGTGCAGATTTTTGATTGTTAGAATTTTAAAATTACCTGATATAATTAATACATAGTCATTTGCATATTTGCACATCCGCAGATCTGCACATCCACATATTATGAAAATTTTCCCACTTGGCGAGGGTTCTTACTCGGTAGACGCTTCAAAAAAATTTATTCCTTTTGATCCACAGGTTGATAATTTCCGCGACCGGCCGGGTTCGCTATTCATACATGTTAATCCGTTCCTGGTACAAACGTCAACAGACCTTATTTTATTTGATTCGGGCTTAGGTTATAAAGATACCCGTGACGAGCTTTTCCTGCATCAGCATATCCGCAACGCGGGTTTTGATCCGGAGGATGTAACATTGGTTTTGATGTCTCATTTACATTACGATCATTCGGGCGGCTTAGTAGTAGAACGTAATGGTAAGCTCGAACCCAGCTTTCCTGCGGCGGAGCATGTCATACAGCGTGGCGAATGGGAAACTGCTTTCAGCGGTAAATCATCATCCTACCACCGGGAGATCTTTGATAGCCTGCAACGGTCGGTGCAGATTACTTATGTAGAAGGATCGGGCGAGTTTAAGCCGGGAATAAGATATGAACTATCGGGCGGGCACTGCCAGTATCACCAGGTGTTTTGGATAGAAGATGGCGCCGATAAATGTTTTTTTGGTGGCGATGAGCTACCGGAGCCTGAACAGTTAATAAGGCGCTTTAAAGCCAAATATGATTTTGACGCCCAAAAGGCGATGGACCTGCGCGACGAGTATGGAAAAAAAGCCGCCGCCGAAGGGTGGACAACACTATTTTACCATGCAAAATCTTCGCCTGTGGGTAACATCAGTTATAACGGCGATCATTTTACGATAACGCCGGTATAAAACAAAAAAAGCGATGGGTTTCAAACCCATCGCTTTTTTTACGCGTTATGCAAATATTAATTTGCAGCAAACATTTCTTTTATCTTGTCAACACTTAACGGTTTTGAAATAAAGTTTTTAACCAGCGGGTATGACCGTGCTTTATTAATATCATTACTAAATACAGATGATGATATGATATAGATCTTGCTTTTACCTTGCGGGTCGATATTTAAGCGTTTGTATTCGTCTAAAAATTCCCAGCCGTTCATTATTGGCATGTTTATGTCCAATAAAATAAAGTCGGGTAACAGTGATGGGTCGTGTTTTTGGATCTCAACAAGCTCTTCTATTGCAAACCTTCCGTTTAAGCATGCGGATATAGCGGTGTTATCTATAGCCTTTTTTATCAGCTTTATTGAGATGAAATTATTTATCTCGTCATCATCAACTAATAGAATACTTACAGGTTTGTTATCAGGGTTCATATATAAGCGCTTATACGGACTATCTTAAAAAAGGTTGTATTCCTATATGTTGTAACACCGTTAAAAGTAAAAGTGTTTTAATTTACATGAATATACAAGCAATATTACATAAAGATTGCATAAAATAATAACAAAATTATTACAGGCCTCAATTCTTTCCTTTGGCGAAATTTAGTGTCAGTGTAGTATAATTTTCTGAAAAATAAAATGCAATTAAGTTGCATTAGTATATATTTGTGCCATGGCATCAAGAAAGTTGGGCAAACGGTTAGATAATTTAGGAATGACAGCATCAACACTATGCGCTATACATTGCGCAATAGTGCCCATATTGCTTACTTTTTTGCCATTGGCGGGCGTAGGGTTTTTAGCAAACCCATTGTTTGAATGGAGTATGATTACGCTGGCATTATTGCTGGGCGTATCGTCTATTTTTTTATCTTACTTCCGTACGCATAAACGGGCATTGCCGTTATTGTTATTGTGTAGTGGGTTTGTATTGGTAATTGCAGGGCATATTTATTTAAGGGGTTGGGAAGAAGCCATTGTTGTACCCCTGGGCGGGTTGACAATAGCGGCAGCGCATTTTATTAATTATAAATTTGTAGGCGTTTGCAGTAATAAAGATCATTTTTTTCATTTAGATCATAATCATCCTAAGCGGCGGTAACGAATGATTGGGCTGCGATTACTCACCCCGACATCGCTTCGCTCGTCACCCCCTCTCTTCGCCTTCGGCGGAAAGAGGGGGTGAATATTTTAAAATAAAACAACCTCTTTACCGCTTGTGGAAGAGAGGGTCGCGCACGAAGTGTCACGGGGTGAGTAAACGGCGCGCTTTTTATAACAAACTCACTATTTCTTAGTAGTTTTGTAAACATCATTTAATCAAATGGGTATTAATCATCATTTCGAGCATTTATTAAAGCGGCACCAGCTTAAACGCACCGAGGCGCGGTTAAGGGTGTTGAATTTATTGGTGAATAAAAAAACGGCCACATCACAACCCGACCTGGAAAGTGTTATTGGCGATGTTGACCGCGTTACGCTGTACCGTATCCTAAACGCGTTCGAAGAAAAAGGGATCATCCATAAAGTGTTTGACTTAAACGGAACGGCAAATTATGCTATTTGCTCGTCTGACTGTGATGAGCATAATCATAATGACGAACACTTGCATTTTAATTGCACCAATTGCAAAAACGTGTATTGTTTAGATGAACTGGATATGCCGCCTATAGTATTACCGGCGGGATTTAAATTAGAAAAATTGAGTTTTAGCGCTACAGGCCTTTGCCCAAAATGCGCTAACAAAGAATAATATATAGTCCTGTTAAATGAATAAACCCCTTAAGAGCCTGCAGTTGCTTTCGCTAAACAGTATGCTGCTGGCCCTGATCGTATCGTTAAGCTCATTTACTGCTAAACAGGATACTTCTAAAAAAAGCACCTTCATGTTTAAAACGGTTATTATTGATGCCGGGCATGGCGGTAAAGACCCGGGCACACATGGCCTGCGCACTAACGAAAAAACCGTTGCCTTATCTATCGCCAAAAAATTGAGAACTGCATTGCAGGAACAAATGCCTGCTATTACTACCGTGATGACGCGGAGCGATGACACTTTTATTCCGCTGGACAGGCGCGCGGGCATAGCCAATGACCGTAATGGCAATTTATTTATCTCTATCCATTGTAACTCATCGCCCGAAGGGACCCGGTATAGTTCACACAAACAAAAAGGCACCATGATACTGGTTTACGGTTATAACCGGGTTAATAAACAGGTAGAAGCAATCCGCGAGAACTCGTCTATCACCTTTGAAAAAGATTATAAAACCAAATACCAGGACTATAATGCGGACGAACCGGTAAACCAGATCCTGATAAATGCTTACCTGCAAAAGTACCGCAAGCAAAGCATCCTTTTTGGTGACCTGCTTAACCAGGAGTTTAAAAGCGAGGGCCGCCAAACTATTGGTGTTAAAGAACAGGTAATATTGGTGCTTGACCACAGCGCTATGCCCGCCGTAATGATAGAAACAGGGTTTATTAATAACCCGGATGATGAAGATTATTTAATGTCTGATGCCGGGCAGGATGAAATAGTGCAGGTAGTAGTTAATGCGCTTAAACAATATAAAGTTAAAACAACGGTGCAGTAAGCCCCCTCTAAATCTCCCCCGGTAGGGGAGACTTTAAATAACCCTCTTTCCGCCGAAGGCGAAGAGAGGGGGAGACGAGCGAAGCGATGTCTGGGGTGAGTAATCGCCGCCGGGAAAATGAAAACAATTAAAACAAACAACATGGACGAATTTGATAAAGCCCTTGCCCAAATAGGTATAAATAACGCAAGCGAAATTAACGGTGACCTAAAAGATTATTTCACAGTTACCAAAAGAGAAGACGGCACCTATAAAATAAAATGGGAGAAAAATATTTCAACCCATATACGCCATAAGGTTACCGCATTGATTAAGAAACACTATGTAGCTCCTAAAGCTAAATAGCATTGTAGTGGGGGTTTTTATATTTAGTAATTATCCCTAACTTTGGCAACAATCAAACGGAAATGGTGTCTTCCGACTTAACCGCCCTAAAAAGCTGATGGCGCCTACAAAAACTAATTAACCCGTAGCCATAGCTACGCTTATTTTTTTGTAGGATAATATCATGAAAAACAGATTTTTTAACGCTCCCCAACTACTCACACTAAAGCATTTAATTAGATGGACAATTATTACTGTACCCATTGCCTTTGCAATTGGCTGTATGGTAACGTTGTTTTTGTGGCTGCTTAACCTGGCTATTGATTATAGGTTCATCCATCCCGAAATAGTATATGGTTTACCCATTGCCGGTATTGCTATTTATTTCGCCTATAAGTTTTGGGGGGAAGCATCAAATAAGGGCAATAACCTTATTATGGACGAGATCCATAACCCCGGCGGTGGCGTTCCCAAAAGCATGGCACCGTTGATATTGATCTCAACCGTTGTTACGCAATTATTTGGTGGCTCGGTGGGCCGCGAGGGTACGGCTGTGCAAATTGGCGGCAGCCTGGCGCAAATGTTCAGCAAATGGTTTGGTTTAAATGCCGATGATACCCGGGTTATATTAACAGCTGGTATTGCAGCCGGCTTTGGGGCTGTGTTTGGTACCCCACTTACAGGCGCCATATTTGCAATGGAGGTTTTAACTATCGGCCGTATCCAGTATACTGCCTTAATACCCTGCCTCGTAGCTGCCATAGTCGGCGATGTTACCGTTTTGGCGTGGGGGGTACACCACGAAAGTTATCATATAGCTATTGTGCCGGCAGGACATAATATATTATCGGCCTATTTACCGCTTGATGTGGTTTTATTGGGTAAAGTTATGGTAGCATCTATAGCGTTTGGTTTAACCAGCTACCTGTTTGCAGAGACCGTGCATGGTGTTAAAACTGTATTTAACAAGCTCATAAAAATTAAATGGCTCATCCCGTTCCTGGGCGGCGTAATAGTAATATTGCTGACCGTAATATTAGGCAAGCCCGATTATTTGGGGTTAGGGGTTAAACCGCCACACCCCAATGCCATTACCATATCTTCTGCCTTTAATGCCGGCGGCGCCGATACCTGGAGCTGGTTATGGAAAACCATTTATACTACTATAACACTTGGTTCGGGCTTTAAGGGCGGCGAAGTAACACCTTTGTTTTATATTGGCGCTACCCTGGGTAACACCTTATCAGGATTAATGAATGCTCCGGTTAGCCTGTTTGCGGCTTTGGGTTTTATCGCAGTATTTGCAGGGGCAACAAATACGCCGCTCGCAAGTACCTTTATGGGGGTAGAACTATTTGGCAGCGAATATGCCCTGTTTTTTGCAGTAGCATGTTTTACCGCCTATTTTTTTAGCGGCGAATCGGGCATTTACAGTGCACAGCGTATTGCGATACCAAAAATTTTCGATGATAATTCGCAGGCTGAGAGTATAGCCGAAGCCGAGCAGAAAAGGCAGAAATATGTGGGCCGAAGGCTGGCTAAGTATAAAATCTCTAAACGGAAATAAAGTGATAATCTGCATTTTACAGCCTTAAGTATCGCCAAAATTTGTTTCTTTGCTACTGTTGTCACAATTAAACTGTAATGGGGTCATCTAAACAAATTATCGGCAATATGTTTGCTGCCGGCGGTATTACTATAAACGGCGCTAACCCCTGGGACATACAGGTACAGAACGAGAAATTGTATGATCGTATTTTAAGCGGTGGCTCAATAGGGTTCGGCGAATCGTACATGGATGGATGGTGGGACTGTGAGCAGCTTGACGATCTGTTCTTCAGGATCCAATATCATCAGGTTGATAAAATGATCCCCCGCGATTTTACCACACTTATTTATTTCCTTAAATCTAAATACCTTAACCGGCAAACAAAAGACCGTGCTAAGCAAGTAGGGTATAAACATTACGATATCGGGAATGAGATGTACGGCAAAATGCTGGACAAATGGATGATGTACTCATGTGGGTACTGGGACACCGCCACAACGTTAGATGAAGCCCAGGAAGCAAAGCTTGACCTGATGTGCCGTAAATTAAAGCTTGAAAAAGGCATGCGACTGTTGGACATTGGTTGTGGCTTTGGCGGGATGGCACAATACGCTGCCCAAAATTACGGGGTATCGGTAGTAGGGATAACCATATCAGAACAACAAGCCATTATAGCCCGAAAAATTAATGAAGGCCTGCCGGTTGAGATAAGGGTACAGGATTACCGCGAACTAAACGAGCAATTTGATCGCATTGTATCCATAGAAATGTTAGAACATGTAGGTTACCGTAATTATGCAGAATACATGCAGGTAGCTGCCAGGAACTTAACTGATGACGGCATTTTCTTAATTCAGACCATGGCCGGTAACCACGCCACTAAAATAACCGATCCATGGATTGATAAATATATTTTCCGTAACGGGATGCTACCATCGGTAAGCCAGTTGGCCACAGCCTGGAAACGTTTATTTATTTTGGAGGACCTGCATAACTTCGGCCCGCACTACGACCCTATATTAATGGCCTGGCGCAAAAACTTCGAGGACAGCTGGGAAAGCATTAAACATGATTACGATGAACAATTTTACAGGATGATGCGCTATTACTTAAGCTGCAGCGCGGCATCTTTCCGCTCGCGTAAAAACCACGTATGGCATATTGTGTTGGCTAAGAAAAGTAAATTAAATAGTTATCAGTCTGTTAGATAGGGGATAACACACCCGGCATATATCGCCCCCGGATACTTTCATAATTTTAGTCAAAATGTAAAAACATATAGCCCAAAAGTTTGTTTTCATACGGAATTGCTAAAACAAAAATCCGGAAGGTCTTAATGGCATCATCAAAACAAATTATCACCGATATGTTTGCAGCCGGCGGTATTGCTATAAATGGCGATAACCCCTGGGATATGCAGATTCATAATGAAAAATTTTATGACCGCGTTTTAAGCAGCGGCTCTATAGGTTTTGGCGAATCGTATATGAGTGGCTGGTGGGATTGTGAAAATCTGGACGATTTATTTTTCAGGATCCAATATTACCGGGTTGATAAAATGATACCGCGGGATCTCAGTACACTATTTTACTTTCTTAAATCTACATACCTTAACCGGCAGTCAAAAGCCCGGGCTAAAGAGGTTGCCTATAAACATTACGATATCGGCAATGAACTTTTCAAAAAAATGCTGGATAATCGGATGATGTACTCGTGCGGGTATTGGGAAACTGCTAAAACATTAGATGAAGCCCAGGAAGCCAAACTCGACCTGATCTGCCGCAAACTAAAGCTGGAAAAAGGTATGCGTGTGCTGGAAATAGGTTGTGGTTGGGGTGGCTTTGCCAAGTATGCTGCAGAGAACTACGGCGTATCGGTAGTAGGCATAACCATATCAGAACAACAAGCCATCATAGCCCGGGAAATTAATGAGGGCCTGCCTGTGGAGATAAGGATCCAGGATTACCGGGACGTTAATGAGCAGTTCGATCGCGTTGTATCTATAGCCATGTTAGAGGCCGTTGGGTACCGTAACTTTAGAAAATACATGGAAGTAGCTGAAAAAAACTTAACCGACGACGGCATCTTCTTTATCCATACCATTGGCGGCAACTATCCCGCCAAAACAACCGACCCTTGGATAGATAAATATATTTTTCCTAACGGGATGCTGCCATCTGTAAGCCAGCTGGCTACCGCCTGGAAAGGCCTGTTTATTTTGGAGGACCTGCATAACTTCGGTCCGTATTATGATCCAACCCTGATGGCCTGGCGCAAAAATTTTGAGGACAGTTGGGATAGTATTAAAAAAGATTACGACGAAACGTTTTACCGAATGTGGCGCTATTATTTAAGCTGCAGTGCGGCGTCCTTCCGCTCGCGCAAAAATCATGTATGGCATATTGTGCTAACCAAACCTAAACATTTGGGGGTTTATCAGTCGGTTAGGTAACTATACCAATCGTTACCGTAATTGCTTTTTTACACAATACTTATATTTGTTTACTGCAATTATAGAATTGAACCGTAATTTTACCATTCGTGATATTGATCATATATCGCTGATAAACCTGGTGCTATCTTTACAAAAACTATTTAACCATGATCTTTATAATTATCAACGTTATTTTCTGCTTATCGTTTTTGGTATTCGCTTATCTTAATTTAAACGATATCGACTGGTACTTATGGGTGCCCATATATGTAGCCGTTGCCGCCTGTTGCGGACTGGCTTGTTTTGGCATGTACTACCCCAATGTATACTTAGGCTTAACAGCTTTTTACCTGATCTACGCTGTTATCTTGTTTTTTCAGAAAGACGGCGTACGTGACTGGATAATAAAATATAACAAACCAAGCCTGGTTGAAACTATGCAGGCCGAAAAACCTTTTATTGAAAATACCCGCGAGTTTTTTGGTTTGCTCATCATATCGGCAGCGTTGATCATTGATTATTTTGTGGTGATACATATCTAATAATGACAGCTATCAAATCCATAATAAAAGAAATACTGCAAGCTAATACTACTCCCGAAGTATTTGCCTGGCTAGAAGAGGAACGTTCATTAAACAGCACCTTTGCTATGCTGCCACGTAAAACGGGCAAGGCTGTTATCAATATCACGCCAGAACAATCACAACAAATACAGCAGGCCGTCCCCGGTTTTTCGGTTGATGGCTGGACGATCGACCGTTTGGGCCGCGCTTATTTACTGATGAACCTTGATTCGGCAGATCAGTCACAATATTTCAAGTCGATAGAAAACCTGTTCCTCGCCGCCGAAATGGGGGAATTGGTAGCTTTATATTCCACCTTGCCATTATTGGCTTACCCGGAGATCTGGATAAAACGCTGTTCGGAAGGGATTCGCAGTAATATTGGTGACGTATTGGCGGCTATTATGTACAACAATCCATACCCGGCAAAATATCTTGACCAGGCAGCCTGGAACCAGTTGATCCTGAAAGCATTTTTTACAGATAAGGATATCAATAAAATTATAGGTGTGGATGAGCGGACCAATAAGGACCTCGCTTACATCATCAGCGATTACGCGCACGAGCGCTGGGCCGCGGGCCGCGAGCTTAACCCACTGATGTGGCGCATGGTTGGTCCGTTTATAGACGATAAGCTGTTTGAAGATATTAAGCGTTTATTTGATGATGGCAAGCTTACCGACCGTAAAGCCGGCGCGCTGGCAATAGCTGCATCAAACTACCCTGCTGCAAAAGCGTTATTAAATAAATACCCCGAGCTGGAAACGGCTATCCAAAATAAGAACTTAAGCTGGGAGACATTAACCGGCCAATAAATACAGAGAAGATATGTGTTGTACCCATTCGTTTGATGAAGTAAAGAATGAACCACTTTCGCCGCCGGTTAGTTTAGACGGTATAAAAGGCATGAAGTTTTTTGATCCGCATGTGCATATGACATCGCGCACCACGGACGATTACCAGGCTATGGCCGATGCCGGTGTTGTGGCATTGATAGAGCCCGCGTTTTGGCTGGGCCAGCCACGCACGGGTATTGATACCTTCCGCGATTATTATAGCAGTTTGATAGGCTGGGAGCGGTTCCGTTCGTCGCAGTTTGGAATCAAGCATTATTGCACCATCGGCCTCAACTCGCGCGAAGCAAACAACGAAGCATTGGCTGAACAGGTAATGGAGATCTTGCCGCTCTTCATCTACAAAGAGGGCGTAGTAGGCATAGGCGAAATTGGCTTTGACGACCAAACCCCTGCCGAAGAAAAATATTACCGCGCACAACTTGAGCTGGCTAAAGAAGCTGGCTTGCCGGTACAGATCCACACGCCGCACCGCGATAAAAAAGGCGGAACTACCCGCAGCATGGATATCGCCATCGAGCATGGCCTTGACCCGCGTATGGTGATTGTGGATCATAACAATGAGGAAACTGTTAAGGAGGTTTTAGACCGTGGCTTTTGGGCAGCGTTTACCATCTACCCGTTCACCAAAATGGGTAACGAGCGCATGGTAGAGATAGCCAAACAATACGGCCCGGAACGCATCATGGTAAACTCAGCAGCCGATTGGGGTATCAGCGATCCATTGGCAGTACCAAAGACAGCTGCGCTAATGAAGATAAGAGGTATCAGCGATGCCGATATCGAACTGATCACCTATCGCAATGCTATCACCGCGTTCGCGCAAAGCGGGCAGATAGATGAAGCAGATTTTGCAACTACCGGATCTACTATAGATCAAAGTCAGAAATTTGAAGGAAATACCATTTTACGCGGCGGGCAACAGCCGCGCGTTGATAAGTCATCCATCATTATAAGCTAAACATGGCAGGCAAACTAACCGTTTATTTAAGGCTGATGCGCCCGGCAAACATCGTAACCTCGGTTGCTGATGTGCTGGCAGGCATAGCTATATCCGGTTATTTCTATCACCTTACATTTACCGCAAACAGTTTTTACCCGGTTGTGCTGCTTTGCTTATCAACCATTGGCCTGTACGGCGGCGGCATTGTTTTTAACGACGTTTTTGATGCCGAACTGGACAAAGTAGAACGCCCCGAGCGCGCCATTCCCAGTGGATTGGTGAGCTTAAAAGAAGCATCATTTTTAGGGACTTTCCTGTTATTATGGGGTATCGGCTTTGCCTTCTCATACAGTAATCATGCCGGGGCAATTGCCCTAGCAATAGCATTTTTCGCGTTGTTGTATAATAAGATCAGCAAGCATATTAAGTTTATTGGTCCGCTTAATATGGGTTTATGCCGCGGGCTAAATTTATTGCTAGGTATCAGTATTTCGGTGCCGATGCTAACAGAATTTTATTATCTGGCTGTAGTCCCAATCATCTACATCTTCTCAATCACCATGATAAGCCAGGGCGAGGTGCATGGCGGTAATAAGCGTAATCTGTACATCGGCGGGGTGCTTTATGCCATTGTAATTTGCGCTATACTTTACTTTGCCATAAGCCAGCAACAGTCGGAAGCCATAATATTTTTGTTGCCTTTTGTGTGGATGATATACCGGCCGTTGTTAAACGCCATAAACAACCCAATTGGCCCCAATATTGGTAAAGCTGTTAAAGCAGGCGTTATATCATTAATATTAATGGATGCCGCCTGGGCCGCCGCCTTTGGCGGGATGTGGGCTGCCATATTTATTACCTGCTTGCTGCCGGTATCTATACGGTTTGCCAAGATGTTTGCGGTGACGTAACAGCATACGATACAATAACATTGCTCCGTTAGGAGCAAAACGTTGGTAGAAGAATCAATAATATTAATTTAGCATGCCGTAGGTATGCCACTTAGTTCCGCACCTGCGGCGCGATAATTCTTTCTAATTTAAATTCTACCGACCTGTTGCTCCTATGGAGCAAAACTGCTTGTGTATTAATCTGCTTTTAATCCTACCTCAATATTTCCGTCAAATTTTCGATATATAGGGGATATTAATTTTATGTTTTAGATATTCGCTTTTTGATATGGAATATTTACAGCAGGCGTTTAGTGTAAAGTTTGAGTACAAGGTCTTTTTTACCACGGGTTTATTTGACCTGACTAACGATGGATTTAATAATTTTTTAAGTGCCGATTCCACGTCGGCATCGGTAAAGAAAATATTGTTCGCGGTAGACCAGGATGTGCTTAATGCTAAACCCGAGCTTGCTGACAAGATCCGACGCTATTTTGCTATCCATAAAGCAGCACAGCTTATCCCCGAAATTATACTAATGCCCGGCGGCGAAACCGTTAAAAACGACGAAAGCCATTTTAGCCGCTTGTTGGATATCATCAATCAATATAGTATTGATCGCCATAGCTATGTGGCTGCCATTGGTGGCGGCTCGTTGCTTGATATGGTGGGTTATGCGGCGGCAGTTTCGCATCGCGGAGTAAAACATATCCGCATCCCTACAACCGTATTGTCGCAAAACGACTCGGGCGTTGGGGTGAAGAACAGCATCAACTATTTTGGTAAAAAGAATTTCCTGGGCACATTTGCTCCGCCGGTAGCGGTGTTTAACGACGACCAGTTTTTACTGACGCTTACCGACCGCGATTACCGCTCGGGGATCTCTGAAGCTATAAAAGTATCGCTGATAAAGGACGCATCGTTTTTTGAATGGTTAGAGAATAACGCGGCTGCCCTTGTGGCCCGCGATATGGAAACCATGAAATACCTGATAAAGCGCTGCGCGGAACTGCATCTTAATCATATCGCCAGTCTTGATCCGTTCGAAAAAGGATCATCACGCCCGTTGGATTTTGGCCACTGGAGCGCGCATAAATTAGAGCAATTAACTAACTTTAAAGTATTGCACGGTGAAGCCGTGGCAATGGGTATAGCGCTGGATTCGGTTTATTCTAACCTGTCGGGGCGATTATCGACAGATGAAACACACCGTATAGTTAACTTAATTAAAAAGATTGGCTTTGAAATTACCCATCCTTTGTTGGAAGTTACAGGTACCGATAGCCCGATATTAATAGGCCTGCAGGAGTTTAGGGAACATTTGGGCGGCGAACTAACAATTATGCTGCTTAACCAAATTGGCGTGGGTGTAGAAGTGCACGAAATGGATGCCGCATTGATTAAAAAAGCCGGCGAGGTGTTGAAGAGTGAATATGATACAGTAGCACACCTCTCCTAAATCCTCTCCAAAGGAGAGGACTTTCGATGCAGGTTGAATATAATATTTAAAAAAGGCCTTTAACCCCCTCTCCAAAGGAGAGGGGGTTGGGGTGAGGTAAACACAATGCAATTAGCGACCGGACATTTAACCTACTGTACAAATATCCATCCCGGGGAAACCTGGCCTGCGCATTTTGCTGCTTTAAAACAGAACTTCCCGGGTATAAAACAACAGGTATCGCCGGATAAGCCGATGGGGATAGGCCTGCGCTTATCAAACGTTGCAAGCACCGACCTGGAAAAAGCCGAAAACCTGTTCCTGCTTACACAATGGTTGAAAGAGAACGACGCTTACGTGTTTACCATGAATGGTTTTCCGTATGGCGAGTTTCATCATACCGTGGTTAAAGACCAGGTACACGCGCCCGACTGGACAACAAAATCACGTCTTGATTATACTATCCGCATGTTTCACATCCTGCTTAGCTTATTGCCAAAGGGTATGGATGGCGGCATCTCTACCTCGCCGTTAAGCTATAAGTACTGGCATAAAACCGCCGAAGAGTTAAAAAAGGCAAAAGATGCCGCCACCAGCAATATCCTGTTGGTTGCAGGCGAGTTAATAAGATTGCGCCGTGCTACAGGTGTAATAATGCACCTGGATATTGAGCCCGAACCGGATGGCGTTTTAGAAACCGGCAGGGAATATATAGATTGGTACGAAAACGAGCTGCTGCCAATAGGCCGAGAAAGCATTGCGGCAAGGTTTAATATTGATGCCGACGAAGCAGAACAGCTGATAAAAGACCATATTACTTTATGTTATGATGTTTGCCACTTCGCCATCGGCTATGAACCGCATCAGCAGGTGGTTGACGAGCTTTCTGCTAAAGGATTAAAAGTTGGTAAGATCCAGATTAGCGCAGCCCTAAACGCGACCTTGCCGGAGGATATTAACTCGCGCGAGCCTATTAAAGATGCGTTTGAGCGATTTGACGAATCGACCTATTTGCACCAGGTGGTAGCCAGGATGGTGAACGGACGGTTGTTGCGTTATCCCGATCTGCCGGAAGCATTGGCCGATATTGAAAACCCGTTGGTTAAACAATGGCGGGCGCACTTTCATGTGCCGATATTTATGGAAGAGTATGGGTTGGTGCAATCGACCCAGTCGGACATTGTGCAGGTGCTTGATATTCAAAAAGCCAAGCCTTTTACCGGCCATTTAGAAGTAGAAACATATACCTGGGGCGTATTGCCTGATGCCAAGAAATTGCCAATAAACGATTCGATAGCGCGCGAATTGAACTGGGTTAAAGGCCAATTATAAAAAGAAGTCACTATGAAGAAAACGGTTGTTATAGATGTTGTAGGTTTATCAAAATCTGTAATAGGCGAGCATACGCCGTTCCTTAAAAAATATATCGCCGAAAGGCACATCACCACTATCGAGCCGGTTTTGCCCGCGGTGACAACCTCGGTACAATCAACCTACCTAACCGGCAAATGGCCCGTTGATACCGGAATTGTTGGCAATGGCTGGTATGACCGTGTTGACTCGGAAGTGAAATTCTGGAAACAATCAAACAAGCTGGTTAACGGCGATAAAATCTGGGATAAAGCAAAAAAAGAAGATCCGTCATTTACCAGCGCCAATATGTTTTGGTGGTATAATATGTATTCTACTGCCGATTACTCGGTAACCCCGCGCCCGCAGTATTTGGCAGATGGCCGTAAAGCACCCGATTGTTATTCGCAGCCGGCTGAATTACGCGATACATTGCAGGAAAAATTAGGCCAGTTCCCGTTGTTCCAGTTTTGGGGGCCGGGTGCCAATATCAAATCAACCCAATGGATAGCTGATGCTTCCATGATGAATGATGATCTGCATAACCCAACGCTTACAACCATATACCTGCCTCATTTAGATTATTGCCTGCAAAAGTTTGGTCCTAACCTGGCGGTTATTAGTAAAGAACTTGCAGAGATAGATACAGTAGTTGAACAACTGGTTACTTTCTACAAAAAGAAAGATGCCAAGATCATTATCTTATCAGAATACGGTATAGCCCCGGTAAGTAAACCTATCCATTTAAACCGCCTGTTCCGCGAAAACGGTTTGCTGCAGATCCGTGTAGAAAACGGACTGGAGTTGTTGGATGCAGGCGCTTCAAAAGCATTTGTAGTTGCCGATCACCAGATAGCGCATATCTATATCAACGATCCATCGGTTACAGAAAAGGTTACTGCCTTACTAAAAGGCGTTAAAGGTATTGAACTGGTATTGGACCGCGAAGCGCAGAAAAAACACCACATCCAACATGAACGTGCGGGGGACATTGTTGTGGTTGCAGAGAAAGACAGTTGGTTCACTTACTATTTCTGGCTGGATGATGCCGTAGCACCCGATTATGCCCGCTGTGTGGATATCCACAAAAAACCAGGCTACGACCCGGTTGAAATGTTCATGACTTCGAAGGCCCGCGCCGCCTATAAGCTGGCGCGCAAGCTGGCCGGTTTCAGGTATGTGATGGATGTGATTCCGTTAGATGCAACGCTAATCAAAGGTTCTCACGGCCGTACCAATATTGAAGATGAATATAAGGCGGTATTAATTACTAATGAAGCTGAAAAAAATGTGCAGCCTACGGATGTGTTTGATATTATTTGGAAGAGTTTGCATAAATAATTGCCCGTGTGTTAAACTTACGAAGTTTTTAAAACTTCGTAAGTTTAGTAGTAAAAGCTTATTTTTTTTATCACCTCAATCCATGTAAATTACGGCACCAATTTATAAACAGGATGACTCGTAATTTTTCATTTAGCGTAATAGCGTTAGTGGCTTGCTTTAGTTTTGTGGCTAAGGCACAACAGGTACAGCAAATGGCGCCCGGCGTCACCCGCGTAACCCAGGGCGAAACCGATAAGTTCTCGCCCTACAACCTCTTACAGGAAAAGCCAAAGGTTGAAGCCATGAGCCAGTTACCTTTGGCTGAAACAGGTGTCGACCCTAAAGCTATCCGTATCGAAGTAAACTCACGCGGCGCGGTAGTCCATATCCCGTTAGGAAACACCGAAGAGATCTATGGCTTTGGCTTGCAGATAGGCTCCTTTAGGCAACGTGGCTTGAAAAGACGCCCTATAGTGAACGATAATCCATTAAACGACCTTGGCTATACCCATGCACCAACAACGTTCTACGTGTCAAATAAAGGCTATGGAATCTTCATCAATACATCGCGCTATACCACTTTTTATGTCGGAACACACAAGCAGGTTAAGGGTGATGTGAATGTAAATACCGGCGCAGGCCAGGCGGCGCAGTCGGTTGAGGAGTTGTATAAGAATACTAATAACAAATCGGGCGAGGTTATAGTTGATATCCCAGGCGCCAAAGGTGGCGATGTGTTTATATTCGACGGCCCTACGCTTAAAAATGCCTTACAGCGCTACAACCTGTTTAGTGGCGGTGGCGCCTTGCCCGCCATGTGGGGCTTAGGTTTGCAATACCGCATGAAGGGCGAATCGCAGCAGCAGGACGTGTATAACATGGTAAACTACTTCCGTGACAACCATATGCCTGTTGATGTAATTGGATTAGAACCCAAATGGCAAACAGCAGCTTATTCATGCTCATACGTATGGAGCCCGGTTAACTTCCCCGCTCCTCAGGAGTTGATAGATAAGATGAAGACACAAGGGATCAAGCTTAATTTATGGGAGCATGCCTACGTTGCGCCGGTATCGCCAATATATGGACAGCTTGCAACCAGCGCCGGCGATTATAAAGTATGGAACGGGCTGGTCCCTGACTTTGCAGGTAAAACCGCCCCTGCAATATTTGCAGATTATCATAAGAAAACCTTTGTTGATAATGGCATAGCATCCTTTAAGCTTGATGAGTGCGACAACTCAAACCTAACCCAGGGCGGCGCAGTCTGGGCGTTCCCTGAGCTGTCACAGTTCCCGTCGGGTATTGATGGCGAGCAGATGCACCAACAGTTTGGTACACTGTATTTCCAGACCATGTATAATATTTATAAGCAGGCTAATAAGCGGTCGTATTTTAGTATCCGGTCGTTAAATGGTTTTGCTTCGTCGTTCCCAACTACTTTATACAGCGATACTTATGTGCATAGCGAGTATATCAGGATGATCAGTAATTCGGGGTTCTCGGGGTTGTTATGGTCGCCGGAAGTTAGAGAATCGGCAAACGTAAAAGAGCTTTGCCGCCGCGCACAAACCAGCATATTAGCTGCCGAAACGGTGTTTGACAGCTGGTACTTAAAAAGCCCGCCATGGCTGCAATACAACCGCGACAAAAACAACAAAGGCGAAATGCTGCCCAATGCAAAAGAAGTCGAGGCGCATATTAAAACCTTACTTAATTTCAGGATGAGTTTTATACCTTACCTGTATTCGGCCTTTGCTAAATATAATCGTGAGGGCGTGCCACCTTTCAGAGCGTTGGTAGTTGATTATCCTGAAGATAAAAACACCTTCAATGTATCAGACGAGTATATGATAGGCGATAACGTATTGGCCGCGCCATTAGCCGACAGTGCGTCGACCCGTAAAGTATACTTGCCGGCCGGTAACTGGTATGATTATAATACCAACAAAATATATGCGGGCGGGCAAAGCTATACTGTTGCAACAGGGCTTGAGCAAATCCCCATTTTTATAAAAGAAGGTGCAATTTTACCTATGGCAAAGCCGGTAGAGTTTATTTCGACTACCACAGTTTTTGATATAACTTGCTATATATACGGGAAGAGCACAGGCGCTGCAACACTTTTTGAAGATGATGGGACTACATTTAATTATGACAAGAACAGCTTTAACACCTTAACCCTAACGTGGCAAAACGAAAAAGGCAAGGGAAGTGTTGCGAGGAAGGGCAGCTATAAAAACAAAAGATACAATATAAAAAGTTGGGTTGTTATACAGTAACAGCCCAATTTTTTAAGCTATCGGCACCCAAATATTAACGCTGGTACCCATGCCCGGTGCCGACTGATATGCGACAGTACCTTTTAAATATTCAATCCGTGTAGTAATATTTTTTAGGCCGATACCTTCAAAATCATCTCTTAAGGCTGTGTTAAAGCCGACGCCATTGTCGGCTATAACAGCGTCTATACCTGATGCTTTCCGTTCCAGCTTAATAAAGAGGGTTGATGCCTTAGCATGTTTTATAACGTTGTTAACTGTTTCCTGTATCACCCGGTATAAAACTATCTCTACATTGCTTTCCAGTTTGTTTTTGAAGCCAATGGTTTCCACATCCACCTTTAAACTCTCCGAGTCTATCTTCTCAATAAAACTTTTCACATCCGATGCTATACCCGAGCGCAGCAGCATATTATTAGGCATCATTTGGTGCGATATCACGCGGACCTCTTTACAGCTTTCGTCAACCAGGGCCAGCGTTTTTTCGGCCAAAAAGCGGTCCTCTTCCCTGTTAATAGTTACCCGGTCAAGCAACCCGCTAAGGTTCATTTTAACTGCCGAAAACAGTTGGCCCACGCCGTCATGCAGATCGCTGGCAATACGCTGGCGCTCTTTTTCCTCCGCGTCAATAATAGATTGGGTTAACTGTTCCTGGTGCTCAATTTTTTGCTGTTGAGCCAATGCTATTTGTTTTGAGCGGTAACGATTGTAAAATGTATAACCCAATAAAACGCTGGTGACTATCAATACCAGGATAACCGCAATAGCATAGTTTTTTTGTTTGAGTTTAAACTCGCTGTTGCTTATCTCCAGTTTTTGTATTCGGGTTTGTTTTTGAAGCGATTTGATATTCGTTTCGTTCTTTTCGGCATCTAATTGTTGATTAAGCAATTTGGCATCTTTATTTTTTAGCTCCAGTTGATTAATGGTTAACGCTTGCTGCTGATCAATAATCTGAAGCTTATTTTTTTTAACCAATAGCGACTTATTATTATTCTCGATATTTAATAAAGCTATCTGGTTTTCCTTCTTTTCCGTTTCGTACTTCACTTCCATATCGGCCACCTGGCTTTGCATTTTGGTGGTATAAATAGAATCTTTTAACGCTGTATAATGATCTGTATAGATTTCGGCATCATTATGTTTTCCAAGCATATGTAGCAGTAACCCTTTGTTAAACAGGGCATCTGCCTGCGCCAGCCGGTCGCCGCTTCTTTTAGAATAATACCAGGCAGAATCGGTACATATCATAGCCTCACCCGGCTTATTCAGCTTAATTTTCAGGTCGGCGAGGTTATTATATAACAGTGCTATGTTGCCGGTATCGTGTATTTCCCAACTGTACTTAAGCGCCATATTAAAATACCTCAGGGACTCATCGGTATTATTTTCGGTGCAATAATATACCCCCAGATTAATACATACCGTAGCCATACCTTTTTTATAACCGTCGGCAGTGAACAGCGACAGCGCCTTTAATTTAAGATCTAATTCTTTTTGTTTATTACCCAGGCCCTTATAGGCCCGGGCAAGGCTTGATATATTGTTGGCTGCCTTACGGGTTTCTTTCTTTTTAAAATACAGGTCGATAGCCGTGTTAAGCATCGTAATTGCTTTGGTGAACTGCTTTAAGCGGATATAGGAATTGCCAATGTTGCCATTTGCAGCCGCAATACCCATGGTATCGCGTGCAGATTCAAAATATTTTAAAGCCAGCAAATTTTTACTGATAGAGGTTTCATAATCAGATTTATAATCGGCAATGATACCCAGGCCAAGGTTAGCTCTGGCTATAATAGACGGAGACTTATTATCAATGCCCAACTGCATCAGGCGGCTATAGTAGGTGGTGGCTTTATCCTGGTTGCCGGTATACGTGTAATAAACACCCAGGGTACGTAACGCTTCGGCATGTATATTCAGGAAATAGGCAGATCGTTTAACCTCAGCTATATTTATTGCCTGCGATAAGTATTCGGGTACTTTTTTGTCAAAAGTGGTGGCGTATTTCATACCATCGGCAAGTAGCCGGCCGGCTTTAAGCGAATCTGCTTTAGATCCATCAATATCGGCTTTGCGCTGCGCAAGTGTTATTGCAGGTATTATTATTAATAATAACAGGAGCCTTTTCATTGTAATTACTGTCTGGTTGGGTTACCCCTAAGTGACGATAATTAAAAACAGGCGTCAATAATACATATGTAGTATTCTTTTGCTACGCCACTGGCACCCAGATCTTTACAATGGTACCCTTTCCAGGCTCAGACGCATATGTGATATTCCCCTTTAAATATTCAATACGTGTAGCAATATTTTTTAAACCTATGCCTTCAAAATCGTCTTTTAATTCGGTATTAAAGCCTACGCCATTATCTGTAATTATAGCTTCAATTCCTTGTGTATCGCGTATAAGTTTAATATCAAGCATGGTTGCCTTAGCATGTTTTATAACATTGTTTACGGTTTCCTGTATTACCCTGTATAATACTATTTCAACATTGCTTTCCAGCTTGTTTTTAAAGCCGATGGCCTCAACATTTACTTTTAAACGTTCAGAGTCTATCTTCTCGATAAAACTTTTTACATCTGATGCTATACCCGACCGCAACAACATATTGGGCATCATTTGATGCGATATCACGCGCACTTCTTTGCAGCTCTCGTCAACCAGGGCTATGGTTTTTTCGGCCAGGAAACGGTCTTCTTCCCGATTGATAGTAACACGGTCAAGCAACCCGCTTAAATTCATCTTAACTGCCGAGAATAGCTGCCCGACACCGTCATGCAGGTCGCTGGCAATGCGCCGGCGCTCTTTTTCCTCGGCATCAATAATAGCTTGGGTAAGCAGGCCTTGCTGCTCTATTTTTTGTTGTTGGGCCAAAGCCTTTTGCTGCAGTTGTTGCCTGTTATAATATAGCATACCAACAACACCGGCCAATATTATAAAGCCGATAATAAAAATTATAGTTTTATTGCGGCTGTTAATTGATAGTTTTTGAATAGTGTTTTCTTTATTTAGTAAGCTTATTTGCTGCTCTTTTTTTTGCGTTTCGTACTGGGTTTGTATCAGGGCTATTTGTTTGTTATTATCCTCATTTACAATGTCAGCAGTAAGCGACTGATATTTCTGATGCGCCAGCAAAGCATCTTTATAGTTACCCTCTTTCTCATACACCTGGCTTAAAAATTTCCAGGCATCCTGCTGGCCATGTTTGTACTTGGTTTCGGTGCTATACGCCAGCGATTTTTTTAACCAGGTTTTAGCATCGGTATATTGGCCCTTGTCTTTGTACACTTCGCCAATGTTTAAAAAGGTGTCGCTCATTTGCTTTTTATCGCCAAAAAACTCATCAAGCGCCAACACATTAAAATGGTATTTAAGCGCTTTGTCATACTGGTGCATGTAGTTATAACAATGCGCCATGTTTGAGTAGATCTGTGACAGGCCGCGTTTATTGTTTTCGCGTAAGCAAATAACCAATGCTTCTTGGTCATAATTAAGCGCCCGGGCATATTGTTTCTGGCTGCTGCAGGTGTTAGCCAATACATGCAAAGCGGCAACTATTACGTAGCTGTTTTGTTGTTTTTTTGCGATAGCAAGGCAGCGTAAAGTATAGCTTTCGGCTTCTTTAAATTGGCCGTTATCCAGGTATACCTGCCCAATGTTCCCTAATGATTTTGCTATGCCTGCTTCATCATTAAGCGTTTCGCGGATTTTTAACGCAGATAGGTGGTTTTTTAAAGATGACGAATAGTCGCCGGTTTGCCAATAAAAAACCCCTAACGAGTTGTAAGCGGATGCCAGGATTGATGGCAGATTATGTTTTGTAGCAATGTCAAGGCAGGTATCCGCATTTGCTTTTAGCGCGGCAAAATTGCCGGTATACGACCCCATTATCGATCTGAATAAATATACGTACGCAATGCCTTTTGGGTAATTAGCTTTGGTTGAGATTATGTAAGATTGAGCGCTCATTTTTTGCGCTGCATCCGGGTCCATTTTCAGTAACTCAATAGCAAGTTGATGGTAAATGTTAGCTTTTGTAGTGTCGGCTTTTGCAACACTTAACGCTTTTTTAAGGCTGTCGATGTTTTTGTTTTGCGCAAACGACAATGCCGGGAGAAGGAATAATATTAAACGTATAAATTTCTTCATATTATAGTTTAAATATCGCTTATAAAGCGGCGTTAAGGGGCTAATAATTAGTACGATAATGATAGTAAATAATATTGTAAAAAAATAGCACATATGTATTATTGATACCGGATGGCAATAGTGGGAGTTTAGTATCGTCAAATAATTGACAACCAAACATTTTTATTTATCACTCTCAAACACAAACAAAATGAAAACAAAATTTACCCTGGTATTAGTAATGTTATTTGCATTAACTGCTACAAAAATGTACGCTCAAACCAAAGACGTTAAAAAACTACGTATTGGCTTAGGTGTTGAAGGCGCCTTACCTGTTGGCGCATGGTCAAGCGGTTATAATATTGGCGCCGGTGCTACTTTACGTATCGCTTATGCATTAAACGAAACAAGCGCTATTACTGCAACTACAGGCGCTATAGCTTTTATTCCAAAAAGCATTACAGGTGTTAACACAAAAGCATCATTAAACATCCCAATTAAGGCCGGTTACAAATACATGCTGAGCGATTCTTTTTACGGGTTAGGCGAAGCTGGTTTTACCATAGCTAAATCGTATTATCCAACAGGAACCGGTAGCTTAGCATCTGTAAGCAGCACTAATTTTACTTATTCTGTAGGTGTTGGTACTCACTTAGGCGCTTTTGATCCAAGCATCCGTTACGAAGGTTACAGCGGTGCCGGCTTTATCGGTCTGCGTTTAGGCTTCAATTTCTAAAATATAAATATGGTGTAAAGAGGCTGCATTATTTGATGCAGCCTTTTTTCTGCAAAAAGAAGTATGTTTATAATAATTTAGTTGATCAAATAATAATTAGCAAAATGGGTATCAGGATAGCAATTGTTGACGATAAGCGCTTAATGCGTACAACTTTATCTGACCAACTATCTTATTACGAGGAGTTGGACGTTGTGCTTCTGGCTTGCGATGGTAATGATTTTTTAATGCAAATGAACACCTTATCTACCGACGCCCTGCCGCAGGTAGTGCTAATGGATATTGAAATGCCAAATCTTGATGGCATTGAGACCGTGGCCATTACCAAAGAAATTTACCCCGACGTACTATGTTTAATGCTCACCGTTTTTGATGATGACGAGAAACTATTTGAGGCTATACGGGCAGGTGCCTGCGGCTATTTGCTAAAGGACGAAAAACCCAGCAATATTTTAAAGGCTATTACGGAAAGTGTTTACGATGGCAGCGTACCCATGTCGCCACGCATTGCGCAAAAAGCTTTGTCACTTTTAAGAAATTCAAATAAACCTGTCGAAGAACCCAAAACAGATCATCAGCTGGACAGTGTATTGTCTGACCGCGAAATCGAAATTCTGCAACGCATTGTTGATGGCCTTAACTACCAGCAAATTGGCGAGCGGCTTTTTATAAGCCCGCATACTGTGCGCAAGCATACCGCCAATATTTATAACAAGCTGCATGTATCAAACAAAGCATCGGCTATAAAAGTGGCCATGCATAAAAAATGGTTTAAATAAGCCAGTATCACCATAAGTAACACTGGTGTAACAATGAGAGCGCTTAAGCGTCTATCTAAAAATAACCGGTCTTATGAAAGTGCTTTTTACCACCCTGGGTGCGTTGCTGTTATTGTTTAATGCAGAAGCGCAACAGCAAAAATTCGACAATTTTTCGGCAAAATTTGTAAGCGGATATAGGTCGCTTAACATCCCGCAGCTCGAGCTAAGCTATGTAGCCGGTTTACAACATATCGGTTCGGCCGATCATGTGAATAAAGAACAGGCTTTCTTTAACACTATAAAAGCACAGATTCCCGCTTATAAACGTGCGGAATTAAGTACTGCCCAAAAGCTGGATTACGACCTTATTAAGTACGAAACCGCCCTAAACCTGGAGCGGCTTGCCCTGGAGAAACAATGGTTGAAGAGTCCGCCTAAAGAGATCCCGGCCGGTGGCTTGTTAACTATCCCCAACGGGAAAGCTTGGTACACTTATTTGCTAAAGCGATGGGTGGGCGATGAAGTAACCCCCGACCAGATCTATGCTTTCGGACTAACCGAAGTTGACCGGGTAAAAAGCCACATCGACGCTATCCGTAAGCAAACAGGTATGTCCGAAGATGATTTCTACAAACACTTAACTGATCCATCCTTTTTTATTACGGATGAGGCGGCTATAAAGCAGGCTTTTGAAAAAGATAAAGTTATCATCAATGCCAACCTGCATAACCTGTTTAATCAAACCGATATAACCGACCTTAAAATTGCCAAAGGAACCAACGTGGCGCTGGTGCAAACTCCCGGCTATTATACCGACAATACTTTCTATTATAACCTAACAGATAAGCCTTACAACAAACGCAACGTCGACTGGCTGCTTATCCACGAGGGCATTCCGGGCCATCACTATCAAAACTCGGTAAACACGCTTAAGCCGACTACTGTGCAGCAGTTGTTTTTTTACTACGGCTTCGCCGAGGGTTGGGGCGCTTATGCCGAAGAGTTGGGTAAAGACATAGGCCTGTATCAAACACCTTATGACGAGCTGGGCAAATGGCAGTGGGACATTGTACGTTCTGTACGGGTACCTTTAGATGTAGGGTTAAATTATTACGGTTGGACAGACGAACAGGCCCTTGCCTTCTGGAAGAAAAACATCCGCGGGCAGGATGATATCGCTATTCGCGAAATTAACCGCATCCGCCGCTGGCCGGCACAGGTAGTTACCTATAAATATGGCGCTTTACAAATAATGCACTGGAAGGAAGAACTACAAAAGAAGCAGGGCGATAAATTCAATATCAAAGACTTCCATACCCGCGCTTTGCAGCACGGATCATTGCCGTTGTTTATTATAAAGGATTTTGTGTTGAAAGGGTAGATTGCTCATAACATATTATTGGTTGATTTTTTTACATTTACAGCGTGAAAATACTTTGCCTGATATTGTCGGTTTACGTAATCATGCTCTCAGCAAAACCATGCTGTGTTGATAGCGACTGCCGGGCAACCGTGAGTTCAAAAAAAGAACTGACCGGTAAAATCCCCGCAAAGGAAAAAGAATGTCCGGGTTGTTCTCCGTTTTTCACCTGCGGTACTTGTGTTGGTTTTGTAATCAGTCAACCACTAAGTGTACAGTTATTTACTGTTGCTTTAGATCATATAGAACATGGCAATATTTACCAGCAACCACGTATCGAAAAAGTATCACTATCCATCTGGCAACCACCAAAATTAAGTTAATACACCTTAAGCCAAACGGCTAATTCCTTGTATTACTTAATTATAAAAACCATGAAGAAACTTTTTGTGCTTTTCATTGCACTACTTTATACTGCTATAGCTTATTCTCAAAACACATTCAAAGCCATTATTAAAGATGGGAAAACCAACGAACCGTTAATTGGCGCAACTGCCGTTTTACAAGGCGGTACAAAAGGTGCTGCCGCGGATGCCGATGGCGTGATGACACTAACAGACATCCCCGATGGTAAACAAACCGTTAAATTTAGCTATTTGGGTTACGAAACCCGCACCGATACATTGCAATTTCCCCTGACACAAAACCAACCCCTACTTATTTTGCTGCAACAGGTTGGTACAGGCGAAGAACTGGAAACCGTAGTGATAGGCGCAACCCGCAGCAGCCGTACCATTGCCAATATCCCTACACGCGTAGAGGTCATCTCAGGCGAGGAACTGGATGAAAAGGCTAATATGAAACCCGGGGATATCCGGATGCTGTTAGCCGAAAGTACCGGCATCCAAACACAGCAAACATCAGCCACCAGCGGTAACTCCAGTATCCGTATCCAGGGCCTTGACGGCAAATACACGCAGATAATTCGCGATGGCTTTCCTTTATATTCCGGCTTCTCTGGAGGGTTAGGTTTATTACAGATAGCCCCGTTAGATTTAAAACAAGTTGAAGTCATTAAAGGCTCGTCCTCAACTTTATACGGCGGCGGTGCCATCGCCGGTTTGGTTAACCTGGTGTCCAAAACCCCAACGAACGAGCGCCATCTGGATTTTTTGCTAAATGGCACCTCAGCATCTGGATTAGATGCCAGCGGTTTTTATTCGCAAAAGTTTGACAAAATCGGCGCAACTGTTTATGCGGCGTATAATCATGGTGCGGCTTATGATCCGGCCGGCATCGGCCTTTCGGCTATACCACGCTATAATCGTTATACTTTAAACCCAAAACTGTTCTTTTATTTAGGTGATAGAACCACGCTCATCGCAGGGATAAACGGAACTATTGAAAACCGCACCGGCGGCGATATGCAATATTTAAAAGGTAATGGTAACGCGCAGCATTCTTATTACGAATTAAACAAAACCGGTCGCTATAGTTTTCAGACCCAACTCGACCATAAATTAAACGCAAAAGAGAAGCTGACTTTCAAAAACAGCATGAGTTATTTTGACCGCAGTATTGATTTGCCGGGCTACAGGTTTTCAGGCAAGCAAACGTCTACATACAGCGAAGCCAATTATGCCTATAACGGCGAAAAAGCAGATTGGGTAGCCGGGCTTAATTACCTTACGGATCATTTTAACGAGGACCCTAACAGTAGTTTCCCTTTGCGCAGTTATGATTATCATACCCTTGGCGGCTTCATACAAAATACCTGGAACGCAACAGATAAGCTGATCCTGGAGTCGGGCCTGCGTTTAGACCACCATAACGAATATGGCTTTTTTGTACTGCCCCGCATTTCGGGGTTGTATAAGGTCAACTCGCATATCTCCACCCGTTTAGGCGGCGGATTAGGCTACAAGGCCCCCAGCGTGTTTACCGAAGATGCCGAACGTATAGAGTTCAGGAACGTATTACCAATAGCTATATCAAACACTAAAGCAGAGCGCTCCTATGGCGCCAGTTATGATATTACCTATCGTACCGGTTTGTTTGATGACCGGGGGAGTTTCAGTATCAATCAACTATTCTTTTATACCCGCGTTGATAACCCTATTATATTAACACCGCTGGCTAACGGAAATCTTCAATATCTGCAGCCCGCCGGCGACTTAAACACTAAAGGGATAGAAACTAATGTTAAACTTACTTATGAAAATTTCAAACTGTTTGTAGGATATACACTGGCAGATGTGAGTCAGCATACGGGCAGCACCTTCAGCAGTTACCCGCTGGTATCGCGTAACCGTTTAAACAATATCCTGGTTTACGAGGTAGAGGGTAAATTGAAGATAGGAGTGGAGGCTTATTATTTTAGTTCGCAAACATTAAACGATGGCACAACCGGGCGCGGATATTGGACTACCGGGTTAATGGCCGAAAAGATCTGGGAACGTTTTTCCTTATTTATAAATTTCGAGAACCTGACAGACACCCGGCAAACGAAGTTTGGGCCGATTTATACAGGCAGCATTACTGACCCGGTATTCAGGGATATTTACGCGCCATTGGATGGCTTTGTGGCTAATGGAGGCATCAAGTTTAAACTATAAACAGGGCAGGGCAGCGGGAAAATATAATTTGCTTAAGTGGTTTAAAGTTTTTAGTATTGGAAAGTATTTTTAATACTGACCAAAGCAAAAATCCTAACAATAAATTAAACCGATTTTATAAATAAAAGGCTGATGATCAACGCGCCGGGAACCCGGTATGTTGCAGACTTTAATATTTAACTAAAAATAATATGCAAAGAAGAACTTTTATGAAAAGCACCGGCTTACTGGGCGCGTCAGTGTTGCTTAGTAAGATGCCAACGTTTGCGCAGGCTGGCTACCCTACAGTTAGGGTGGTAAAAAGAAACTTTACCAGTACTGCTGTCGAGAGCGCAATTGCCGAGTTTAGCAAGAACGTAAAAGATAAAGAGCTTACCTGGCTGTTTAACAACTGCTTCCCAAATACTTTGGACACTACCGTAACCTTTACAGAGCAGGACGGCAAACCGGACACTTATGTTATTACCGGTGATATTGATGCAATGTGGCTGCGGGATAGCAGTGCACAAGTGTATCCGTACATGCACTTTATAAAACAGGATAAAAAATTACAGCAACTGGTAGCAGGTGTTATTAATCACCAAACCAAATGTGTGCTAAAAGATCCTTACGCCAACGCATTTTATAATGACCCGAATAAAGTAGGCGAGTGGGCACATGATGACACCAAAATGCAGCCCGGTATACACGAGCGTAAATGGGAGATAGACTCATTATGCTACCCTATACGCCTTGCTCACAGATACTGGAAAGTTACCGGCGACACCACGCCGTTTGATGCCAAATGGAAATCGGCTATTGAGTTGACACTTAAAACTTTTAAAGAGCAGCAACGCAAGCAAAATCCGGGTCCGTACAGGTTTCAGCGCAAAACAGCCTGGGCTACTGACGGTGTACCGATGGATGGTTACGGTTACCCGGTAAGGCCAACGGGATTGATCTGCTCGGCTTTCCGCCCAAGCGACGATGCTACTATTTATTTATACCTGATACCGTCAAACTTTTTCGCGGTAGTAAGTTTAAGGCATGCTGCCGAAATGATAACTGCTATCACTAAAGATACTGCGCTTGCCGCCCAGCTTAACGCTTTGGCGTTAGAGGTTGAAACAGCTTTGAAGAAACATGCTATAATTAACCACCCAACCTACGGCCGGATCTATGCTTATGAGGTTAACGGTTACGGCAGCTACAATTTAATGGATGATGCTAACGTGCCAAGCCTGTTAGGCTTGCCTTATCTTGATGCAATGTCTAACAAAGATGTAATTTATCAAAACACGCGCAAAATGCTGTTGTCGTCAAACAATCCTTTCTTCTACAAAGGAGCGGCCGGCGAAGGTATTGGCGGCCCGCATGCCGGTAAAGACCGCATCTGGCCTTTAAGCGTAATCATCCGTGGCTTAACAAGCATTGATGATGCCGAAATTAAAAAGTGCGTAAACATCCTTAAAAACAGCAACGCGGGCACAGGCTTTATGCACGAGTCGTTTAATAAAGACGACGCCAAGAAATTTAGCCGCCCATGGTTTGCCTGGGCCAATACATTGTTCGGCGAGTTCTTGTGGGAAACCTACAAAAACAAGCCGCAGTTATTAAGCTAAACAACAATTACAACGCAATATCTCCGGATGGAAGATATTTAAGATAAAACGCCTTATTTTTAACCTGGTATCTTGGGGTTAGAAGTGAGGCGTTTACCATTGGTGCGAGCCTACCTGTTTGATATAGAGGATAAGGAGGCTCCGCTGGAGCCCTTGTTTATCTTTATATTCTATAAACAGGGGGCTCCTCCGGAGCCAGATAATGGAAGTGATTATTAAATTCCTAATTTTAGTAATATTAGCCCTGGGGGGACTGCCTGTTTATAGAAGTTTAAGAATGGTGGATTAGGAGGCTCCGCTGGAGCCTTTGTTTTTATCTCTATATTCTATAAACAGGTGGCTCCTCCGGAGCCGGGGAACGTAAGTGATTATTAAATCCCTAATTTTAGGAATATTAGCCCTGGAGGGACTGCCTGTTTATAGAAGTTTAAGAATGGTGGATTAGGAGGCTCCGCTGGAGCCTTTGTTTTTATCTCTATATTCTATAAACAGGTGGCTCCTCCGGAGCCGGGGAACGTAAGTGATTATTAAGTTGCTTAATTTTAGTAATATTAGCCCGGGGGGACTGTCTGTTTATAGGAGTTTAAGAATGGTGGATTAGGAGGCTCCGCTGGAGCCTTTGTTTTTTTATCTTTATGTTCTATAAACAGGTGGCTCCTCCGGAGCCGGTAAACGTAAGTGATTATTAAATCCCTAATTTTAGTAATATTAGCCCCGGAGGGGCTACCTGTTTATAGAAATATTATTTAAGACATTTTGGCTCCGGCGGAGCCTCCTAAAAATAAACAATAAAATATGGCAGATACTTTTTCACAGATCTATTTACAATTTGTATTTGCTGTACAAAACCGAGAATCGCTAATAGCGAAGGAACATAAAGAGGAGCTGCACAAATACATAACTGTGTTAGTGCAAAACCGGAAAGCAAAAATGCTGGCTGTTAATTGTATGCCCGACCATGTCCATCTTTTTGTAGGGTTAAAGCCCACGATATTGATCTCTGATTTTATAAAGGAAATTAAAGTTGAAAGCAACGAGTTTATAAATAGCAAAAATTGGATAAGAGGTAAATTTAAATGGCAGGAAGGCTATGGCGTTTTCTCTTATTCACATTCTCATATAGATGCTGTTGTGAAATATATTTTAAATCAAGAAGCACATCACCAAAAGAAATCATTCAAGCAAGAATATTTAAGCTTGTTAAAAAGGTTTGATATAAGTTTTAAAGAACAGCATTTGTTTGATTTTAATGATTGATGAGGAGGTTCCCCTGGAGCCCATTGGTTTCTTATCTTTATTTTTATAAACAGGAGGCTCCTGTGGAGCCTGTTAGCGTGACTTGTCCTGAAATAGGTTTACACTTTAAAAGTGTAACCGATGAATAGAAGTA
>JAZKBY010000015.1:0-228687 GCA_040388395.1 Bacteroidota bacterium
GACGCGAAGGCTACATGAGCTTGCTAAACACCAACATGAAACGCGAGCAGGAGCACCTGGCTAAATTCTTACATACAGCTAAAGATTATGCCCGCAAACAAGGCTTTAAAGGCACGTTCTTTATCGAACCAAAACCTTGCGAGCCTACCAAGCACCAGTATGATTATGATTCGGCAACCGTGTATGGTTTCTTGCAGAAATATGATTTGCTGAACGATTTTAAACTGAACATTGAGGTTAACCACGCTACACTGGCGGGCCATACTTTCCAGCACGAGTTGCAGGTTGCTGCTGATTGTGGGTTGTTAGGATCAATAGATGCTAACCGTGGCGATAACCAGAATGGCTGGGATACCGACCAGTTCCCGAATGATATTAACGAGATTACAGAATCTATGCTGATCATTCTTGAAGCAGGCGGTTTACAGGGCGGCGGTATTAATTTTGATGCTAAGATCCGTCGTAACTCTACCGACCAGGCCGATCTGTTCTACTCGCACGTTGGTGGTATGGATATTTTCGCGAGGGCATTAATCACCGCTGATAACATCCTTCAAAAATCAGAATACAAAAAAATACGTACAGACCGTTACGCATCATTTGATAGCGGAAAAGGTAAAGAGTTTGAAGAAGGTAAACTGAGCCTTGAAGATCTGAGAGCTTACGCTATCCAAAACGGCGAGCCAAAAGTAGCCAGCGGAAGGCAGGAGTATATAGAGAATTTGATCAATCGTTATATCTAACTTTATAGTTTTTTAAAGTGGAAAAGTCCCGGCTGTTATGGTTGGGACTTTTTTTCTTAATAGTTAACCTTATTAAATTCAATATCCTGCCTTTTTCTCCTTTAATACTTATAACGCAATTTAAATGTAGCAAAAAATACAAGTAAATAGATAGTTTGTCCATTCCTGCCTTTTAATTATGCCTTAGCTTTGATTGGCTGATAATGAATTAGTTGTGCTTTATTCCTAATGATGGTGCTACCTGATTTAAACTGTTTGTAAATTTTTACTGTAAAAAAGTACAACAGTATTTTCTATGTGAATACTTCTAAAAATATTCAATACACACATCACATTAACTTATTTTCTATAACCTACTATTAACTAAAAATTATGAATTTCAACACAGACCGAACACAGGATTCTCCCGAACTTCGCTTCCCGGGGCAAAAACACCAGCGAAAAATCAGGCCACTGCTTGTTTTACTTACAATGGCTCTAACGCCATTGGTTTATCTTACTGCATGTAAAAAAACAGATTTATCAACCCAAGTTGTGGCCAATATTAAAAATACAGGCGGGCATCTTGCAACAAATTCACTTACCGGAACAGATTTTAACATTGTGCTCATGCCGGATATCCAATACTTTACTTCGGTTAAAAATGGTGGAACTGTAGCCATGCTGGACAGTGAAATAGTTTGGATCAAACGACACCAGATCGATTCTAATATTGTGTACGTAGGCGGCTTGGGTGATATAACAGATGATGCCAATATTTCTGCCCAATGGGTGAATGCGAAGAATGAATATTATAAACTGGAAACGCCAACAACTGGCTTCCCTAACGGCATTCCTTATGGGTTGGCGGTAGGAAATCATGACCAGTGGCCGGAAAATGGTCAATCGGTTACAGATGTTACTACCTTATATAATACTTATTTCGGTACATCGCACTTTGCCGGAAGGTCATATTATGGCGGTGCCTACACCGGTGGAAATGGTGGAAATGACAGTCACTTTGATCTGTTTTCAGCGGGTGGAAAAGATTGGATAGTTGTATATATTGAATTTGATAGCGGTAACGAAAACTGGGCGGGAATGGAAACCTGGGCCTTTAATACGGTCAATACCTACGCGAGTCGTAAAGCAATCATAATTTCTCACGGTATTATGGATAACACATTTAATGGAAGCGGTTTCTTAAACCAAGGTCAGGACATCTATAATAAACTGAAAAATTGTGCTAATGTATGTTTGTTTTTCTGCGGCCATATCGGCGATGAAGGTTATCGCCGTGATGTATCGGCTGGACATACCATACAAACTATGTTAGCCGATTACCAATTCCATTTAAATGGTGGCGATGGCTATATGCGTTTAATGCATTTCTCGGTAGATAATGATAGAATAGGGGTTAGGACATATTCGCCAAAAACAGGAATTTTTCAATTCGGACAATTTACAAAATCATTGTTTCATGACGCAGGTAAAACCAGAACCTGTGATTTCAACAACAGTGGAAAGAGTAGATTATCTTTTTATAACGCAGGCACCTGGAAGGTAAATGGTTTATCCAATGTTACAGCCGGTGGAGCAAGCGATATCCCAGCGCAGGGCGATTATAATGGTGACGGAGAAACAGATTATGTCTATTGGACGACAGGTGGTGTATGGACTAATCTTCCCGGCGGCGGTACACATACCTATGGTGTTACAGGCGACATTCCCACTCCTGGTGACTATGATGGTGATGGTATAACCGACTTGTCCGTTTACCGACCGTCGACAGCTACGTGGTTCGCATTTTTAAGCACAACAAATGCAGGTACATCTGTTGTCGTTGGTTCGAACGGAGATATTCCCGTACCTGGCGACTACGACGGGGATGGAAAAACAGATAAAGCCACCTGGACCCAATCTACCGGCACTTGGCATATAAAATCAAGCATTACCGGAACTGTAACCAATACTATTTATGGCCAGGCAGGCGATATTCCGGTACCGGGCGATTATAATGGGGATGGTAAAACTGATATGGCTGTTTACAGAGGAGGTGTATGGTTTGTAGCAGCTCAACCACCTAATATAACCTGGGGCGGTAATGTAGGTGATATTCCGGCACCGGGTGATTATAATGGTGACGGCATAACCGATAAGGCTTATTATCGCGGAGGTACATTGTTTGTTAGTGGCGGTACTAATGTCACTTTCGGCGGTGCTGGTGATAAACTACTGAACCTCCCATATGCTATTCGTAACGTATACTTCCCGTAAAATTATTGCAAATATTTATCACTCCACCTGTTCCTGTTAGGAGCAGGTGGATGCTTTCATGCTGAGCAAAAGCCGAACTTCTATAAAGAGGATCATTACTACCATTTTTAAATTATCGCCTAGAGGTGGTCTCGAATATGTACGTATAGATAATGTGCAACTATTTGTAAAGCAATATTTTATGTAAATGTCAATTAACCTTAAAATTATGAATTTAAAAACAGATCAACCCAAAATGCTCAAGGAGTACTCTCCGGGTGAGCCAAAATGGAAGCAAAGAGTCATGTTATGGCAGCTAATGCTGGGATTGGCTTTACTGCCGTTATTTTATCTAACCTCTTGTAAAAAAACAGACGTTACAAATCCGGCTGCTACAAGTAGTAAAAACATAGGCGGGCATCTCGCAACAAACTCGCTTGCCGGAACAGATTTTAATATAGTGGTCATGCCGGATATTCAATATTATTCTGGTGTAAAAAATGGTGGTACGGTAGCCATGTTGGACAGCCAGATTATGTGGATTAAACGTCACCAACTTGATTCAAACATTGTTTATGTAGCCGGTTTGGGTGACATAACCGATGACGGCGATAATGTACCATCAGAATGGGTCAATGCCAAAAATGAATATTATAAGCTGGAAACACCAACCACCGGATTCCCTAATGGTATCCCTTATGGATTGGCAGTCGGTAACCATGACCAATGGCCAAATCAGGGATTTTCGATAACAGATGCAACTTCTCAATACAATACTTATTTCGGCACGTCACATTTTACCGGGAGGTCATATTACGGTGGTCATTATACCGGTGGTTCGGGAGCTAATGATAGCCATTTTGATCTGTTCAGCGCAGGCGGCAAAGATTGGGTGGTTATCTATCTTGAATATGATAGCCAAAACGAAGACCGTACAGGGATGAATAACTTTGCCAATGCTACACTTAATACCTATGCCAGTCGCAACGCAATCGTGATTACACATTATTTCATTGATAATAATACTGGTGGTGGTGCAATTCAATCACCATGGGGTATAACTGGCGGTGTAAACCCAACAAATAGCCAAGGGCTGGGTATTTATAATGCATTAAAGTCACATAAAAATATATGCTTGTTTTTATGCGGGCACGTTGGTACAGAAGGGTATCGTCAAGACACTAATAATGGATCAACTATTAAAACAATTCTGGCTGATTACCAGTTCCAAACCAATGGTGGTAGTGGATTTATGCGCCTGATGCACTTCTCGACAGATAACGACCGGGTTGGTGTAAGGACTTATTCACCATTCACTCAAACATTCGGTTTTGGTCAGTTCACTATTCCATTGTATCATGGTATTACTACCACCCGGACATGTGATTTTAATAATAGCGGCAAGAGCAAATTATCATTTTATAACGCCGGTACCTGGAAGGTGAGCGGTTTATCCAATGTAACGGCCGGCACTGCCAGCGATATTCCTTGCCCGGGTGATTATAATCGTGATGGTGAAACTGATTATGTTTATTGGAACACCGGCACTGGTGTATGGGCCAATCTTCCGGGCGGTGGTACTCATACTTATGGTGTTACCGGTGATATACCAACTCCTGGAGACTATGATGGTGATGGAATGACGGATCTTTCGGTTTACCGTCCTTCTACAGCTACCTGGTTTGCATTTTTGAGCAAGACATCTGCCGGTACTTCAGTAGTTGTCGGCTCAAATGGTGACATCCCGGTACCGGGAGATTATGACGGCGATGGGATAGCAGATAAAGCCACCTGGACCCAATCTACCGGCACCTGGCATATAAAATCAAGCATTACCGGAACTGTAACCAATACTATTTATGGCCAGGCAGGCGATATTCCGGTACCGGGCGATTATAATGGGGATGGTAAAACTGATATGGCTGTTTACAGAGGAGGTGTATGGTTTGTAGCAGCTCAACCACCTAATATAACCTGGGGCGGTAATGTAGGTGATATTCCGGCACCGGGTGATTATAATGGTGACGGTATAACGGACAAAGCTTATTATCGCGGAGGTACCTTGTTTGTTAACGGAGGTACAAATGTAACCTTTGGCGGCGCGGGCGATAAATTACTGAACCTGCCATACGCTATCCGCAACGTATACTTCCCTTAATTCAATTTTTTTTTAGTCGTTTAAATTTGATCACCCAGCCTGTTTCTCATGTGCAGGCGGGTGATTTTTTGGTTATAACGCTTTATTAAATTAACATACCACAAAAGGATTTGATAGCCTACTCGTTGGACTATGTGTTAAGCCCCTGCTTCTTGGCCTTTTTTATACATATAAAGCAGTTGGGTTTAATTATTTGTAAAAACACTGGGGGTCAGATGGGTAAAAGCCGTATTAAAATATAACCGATTTAAATTGATTGTGCCCTTAACACGCAACAATGAAACCAACTCAACTAATATAAATTATTATGAAACAAAAATTTTTACTTAAGGATTTAGCAGGTAAACAGCTATGCATTTTGCTGTTGGCATTATGTAGCACAATATCTGCTTTTTCTCAAAGTATAACAGTTAAAGGTACTGTTATATCTTCAGGCGATGGTTTGCCCCTTGTTGGAGCCTCGGTCCATATCAAAGGTAGCACCGCCGGGGCTATTACTGATGTTGAAGGGCTATTTACGATTGCAGCGGCCACTGGTGATATCCTTCAGGTAAGTTATATCGGTTATCTTAGTCAGGACGTTACAGTGACTAGTGGAACTACTTCATTAAAAATCATATTAAAAGCAAGCAGTAACACTTTAGAAGAAGTTGTTTTAGTGGGATATGGCACGCAAAAAAGAGCATCATTAACAGCTTCAGTGTCATCAGTGACAGCTAAGCAGCTAGAAAATCAGATTCAAAAAAACTTTATGGATGGTTTGTCGGGACAGGTTGCCGGTGTGCAGGTGACATCTTCAACCGGCAGGCCAGGTGCTGCATCTGTGGTACGTATCAGGGGGACGGGTTCGATCCAGGCAAGTAATGTCCCTTTATATGTTGTTGATGGACAAGCTTATGATGGAGCAGGTGATATTAATATGATTAATCCTGATGATATTGAAAGGGTAGATATATTGAAAGACGCCTCTGCCACGGCAATATATGGTTCACGCGGTTCAAACGGTGTGGTTTTGGTAACTACCAAAAAGGGTAAAGCCGGTCAGTCAAAAATTGAGTTTTCCGCCTACACCGGTTTCCAGGACGTGCCTAAAAGAATAAAAGTGCTTAATACCGCCGAAGAGGCCCAATATTGGAAAGAAGTAACCGCGGCTAATTGGGCAATAGTTGGCGGCGACCCTAATATAGCTAATGGCTCACGTATTTTCGGGGGGACTAAAAATAGTTATGATTATCCTGTTGGTTATGATAACCCTTCGGCACTGCCTAATACTGATTGGCAGAGCCTCGTATTGAGTAACAGTGCGCCCATATCAAACTATAATGTGTCTGCACAGGGTGGCACAGATAAATCGAGATATTTTTTATCAGGGAATTATTTAAGCCAGGATGGCGTAGTAAAAAGTACAGGTATGAAACGGTATACCGCCCGAATTAATGCGGATGCCAATGTAAGTAAATATGTGCGTATAGGTACCAGCATTGCGCCGAGCTATTCGTATGAAAATGTTAGAAATACTGACATGCATGTTAATAGCCCTGCGCCAGATATAGACGCAAGTCTTATATTGGGTGCAATAGTTCAGCCATCAAGCCTTATAGCAAAAAACGATGCGGGGCTTTATGGCGGAAACGGAGGAAACTCCAATGTAGAATATTCTGCAGATGGTTGGGCTGGGGCGAATAATCCTTTACAGGTTATTGAAAATAAAGACTATAAAAAAGCTTATGAAAAATTTGTAGTGAAAGGCGTTACCTACCTGGAGATAGAACCTATAAAGAATTTAGTATTTCATACAGATTTTGATTTAAGTTTCAGTCAGCGATGGGATAATACCTATCGTCCGTCAACAGTACCTACGGCAGCGATAAATCCGCCGGTTGGTATGCTGTATAACCCTTCATTCGTTAGTAATCCGCTTAATATCTTAGCCTACCATGATGAATATCGTAGTATTAACTATACCTGGAACAATAATGTAACCTGGAACAAAACTTTTAATCATGTTCATGATATCAGTATTTTGGCCGGCTATGCTTACCAACAACAAATAGACGAGAACAGCGGCATACAGGGTACTCAAGGCACTTTCCCTAACGATGCTGTTGAATATGTAACCGGTTCGACTACAGTAGTAGCTGCGCCAAGCAACAGTAACCAGGCCGGTATCGGCAAATCAAAATGGAACCTCATCAGTTATTTGGCCCGTGCGAACTACGCTTATGAAAATAAATATTTATTTACCGGCGTTGTGCGGGAGGATGGTTCAAGCCGTTTCGGTGCCAATGTTAAGTTTGCGGTGTTTCCTTCGGCTTCGGTGGCATGGGTAATTTCGCAGGAAGATTTCTTAAAGTCATTTACCATGCTTAGCAACTTAAAATTACGCTTAGGATTAGGTAAATCAGGAAATTTCAGTATTGGAAATTATGCTCCGATATCACTGCTGACAAATGATAATTATACATTTGGCAATACGCTGGCAGCTGGCAGCGCAATTCAAACTCCCGCAAATCCATTACTTACCTGGGAAACCACTAACACGAAAGAGGCGGGGCTGGATATTGGGTTGTTTAACAACAGGCTAAATATTACGCTGGATTATTATCAAAAAGTTACAAGCGGCCTGCTATACAACAAACCTTTGCCGCTTGCATCGGGATTTGGTTCCGTACTTTATAATGTGGGATCTGTTTCAAACAAAGGAATTGAAACGGAAATAAGCAGTATAAATATTAGCAATAAAAATTTCCAATGGTCCAGTAATTTTAATATCTCCTTTAACCGGAATAAAGTGATAGCTCTTGGTACGACGAATGCACCAATTTCTAATGTTACCGAAGGTAGTTTCTCTACACAGAGACTAATGGTCGGACAACCGGTGTCTGTTTTTTGGGGCTACAGGCAAGCGGGTGTATTTAAAGATGCTGCCGACGTGGCTGCACATCCCGAAAACCGGTTAACAACCAATGGCGTATTGGTTGGGGGACCGGGCGATTATAAAATACAGGATACCAATGGCGACGGAAAAATTACTGTTGATGACCAAACTGTTCTTGGCGATCCTGCACCTAAATTTACTTATGGCTTTAGTAATAGTATTAATTATAAGTCATTCAGCCTGGACGTACTGATGCAAGGTGTATATGGAAATAAAATAGAGTTTTTAACTGCTAGGTTTATCGGTGGGGCAAACTTGGCCTGGAATACGTCAGAGGAATTTGTCTTAAACCGTTGGAAATCAGCGGCAGAACCCGGTAACGGACTTTACGGCAGAACTTCAGGCGGGGGCGCACTTGCAGTTGTTGGCCAAAATGAAACGCAGTCCGACAGATGGTTAAGAAACGGATCTTATTTAAGGTGCCGTAATGTTACCTTGGGTTATAAACTTCCAAATTCCATAGCAAAAAGATTGGCGATGACTTCACTGCGGGTATTCTGTAGTGCAGAAAACTTATTTACCCTGACTAACTATATCGGATACAACCCAGACTTAAGCGAATATGGTGAGGGGGTTAATACACCAGGTGTAGATTATGCCACTTATCCGTTGTCGCGAACTTTTAGTTTTGGTTTTAAAATGGGCTTATAGTCATTTATAAATAATATAATAAAAAGACATGAAAAAATATAGTTTAATTCTCCTGCTGGTTCTAAGCGCCGTAGGATGTAAGAAAAGCGTTTTGGAGCTGGCGCCGATAAGCCAGGCCAGTGCAAACACTTTTTATAAAACGAGCGGCGATATGGTGATAGCAGTAAACGCAGGTTACGCGGCGTTACAAAATCAGGCAGCGGCCGGGACCGAATTTATGTTTGGGGACCTTCCTACCGATGATGCCATCGCCGTGCCTTCATTGTATGGTCAGGGTCATGGTGATTTTGATAATTATACTTCAAAATCACTTGGAACGAACGCTAATAACATAAATGCCCGCTATCAGGCAGCTTATATCGGCATAACACGCGTCAATGTAATTTTAAATCGTATAGATGGAGTCACATTTACAGATGCTGCACTCAAAAAACGACTAGTAGCCGAATCCAAATTTTTAAGGGCGTATTTTTATTTTAACCTTGTAAAAGTATTCGGCGGCGTACCATTGATATTGAAGGAATTAGCTACTCCAGATGAAGCTTTCACTTATGGCCGGACAACTGCTGCTGCTGTCTATGCGCAAATACAACAGGACTTTACGGAAGCTGCCGCTGATTTACCTGCATCTTACGCGGGAACCGATATCGGACGCGCTACTAGCGGCGCAGCCAAGGGGATGTTAGCCAGGGTATTATTGTTCCAGAAAAAATATACAGAGGCACTGCCCTTATTACAAGCTGTAATTGCTCAAAGCCCGGCAGTGTATGACCTGCTTCCAAATTACGCTGATGTATTTAAAAATGCAAATGGCAACAATAAGGAAATACTTTTTGCGGTACAATTTACAGCTAGCACTATAGCAAATGGCGAAGGTAATTCCGTTGTCGGATCATTTAACCCCACTGTTGTTATACCTGGAGTAGTAGCCTTTACCGGTACCAACGCTGACCAGCCTACAGCGGATCTGTATAATGCCTACAGTTCAGGCGATGCCCGCAGGGATATTAATATTCAATATGTGACAATTGCGGGGGTGCCAACGCCATGGGTAAGCAAATATAATACACCATCCATAGCAGTAGGACCAGAGAATGGCACCGATTATCCTGTTTTGCGTTATGCGGACATATTATTAATGTATGCAGAATGCCTTAATGAAACAGGTTCTACACCGGCAGCCTTGCCTTATATCAATAAAGTAATTGATAGAGCTTATGGAAATACTTCCCATGAACTACAAATGACTAATCCACTTATTACGAGCACCTATATAGCTAATCAAGCTGCGCTACGTGATCGAATTGTGCTGGAACGCCGTTTAGAACTTGCTTTTGAAGGTTTGCGCTTTTTTGACTTGGTTCGTACCGATCTGTTGGTGCCGGTTATGAACGCCTACTTTATCACAAATCATATCCTTGTTAGCGGTGCCGTAATTACGATCAGCAACAATAATAAATTGTTCCCGATACCGCAAGGTCAGATCGATATTAATCCAACAAAGATCACTCAAAACCCAGGGTATTAATTATTATTTTATAAAGTGATTTTCACCTACGCATCGGCAATCTTAATTTGAGGTTGCCGATGCTCTGTTAACTGGTATCCGGCATTTTTATAGGTAAACAGGAGTATTACTAACCCTGTTAGTTACATTATCGTCGTCATCATTTTCAACCATTATGAAAAAATATATTCTATCGTTTTGTTGCGTTCTGATCATTTTTGCAAAGACGGGAAGCGGCCAGCCAAAACCTCTTTTTCGCGATCCTTCAAAGCCAATCGATCTGCGGATAAAAGACCTGATTGGCAAACTAACCTTACAAGAGAAAGTGTACCAGATGATGAATACAGCCCCCGCAATTCCGCGATTGGGTATCCCTGCCTATGATTGGTGGAATGAAAGCTTGCATGGGGTTGCAAGGTCGGGAGTGGCCACTGTATTTCCACAAGCAATTGGCCTCGGCGCCACTTTTGATGATCGGTTGGTGCAGCAGGTATCCACCGCAATTTCAGATGAGGCTAGGGCGATGTACAACACTGCGGTAAAAAAAGGTTATCGCAACCGTTATGGAGGTTTAACTTTTTGGACGCCGAATATTAATATCTTTCGTGATCCGCGCTGGGGCCGCGGGCAGGAAACTTACGGCGAGGATCCCTACCTGACTTCAACAATTGGTGTTGCCTTTGTAAAAGGTTTGCAAGGGGATGATCCCGATCACCTTAAGGTGGCTGCCTGCGCTAAACATTTCGCAGTGCATAGTGGACCCGAACGTCTGAGGCATGAATTTAATGCGGTGGTTTCACCAAAGGATCTGCGGGAAACTTATCTGCCTGCATTTAAAGCGTTGGTAGACGCTAAAGTTGAAGCAGTAATGTGTGCCTATAACCGCACAAACAATGAAGCCTGTTGTGCAAGTAATTTACTATTAGATGAGGTATTGAGAAAGGAATGGGGTTTTCAGGGACACGTGGTTACTGATTGCTGGGCCATTGCTGATTTTTATAACGGGCATCATGTTGCGGCCGGGCAACCCGAAGCGGTTGCACTGGCGGTGAAGCATGGGGTAAGCTTAAACTGCGGCGATGAATTTCCGGCGTTAATTGAGGCGGTAAAAAAAGGATTGGTCACTGAAAAAGAGATCGATGCATCCTTATACCGTTTAATGCGTACCAAATTCAGGTTAGGGATGTTTGATCCCGCTTCCAAAGATCCTTATGCCAAACTCACACCGACAGTTATCAATAGCGCTAAAAACCGGGCCTTAGCAAAAAAGGCGGCATTGGAATCGATCGTTATGGTAAAAAACAATGGCGTATTGCCGCTAAGAAATGACCTGTCTAAGTATTACGTAACCGGCCCTAATGCGTCAAACGTAGATGTTTTGCTGGGTGATTATTACGGTATTAATCCGCAAATGCCGACGATAGTAGAAGGATTATCGTCTGCTATTAAACCGGGTAGCCAGATGATCTATAAACCTGGTGTTTTGTTGGATAGACCAAATGCAAATACAGTTGACTGGGTAACTGGTGACGCTAAAGCCTCTGATGTAACTTTTGTGGTTCTCGGGCTATCAGGATTATTAGAAGGTGAAGAAGGAGAAGCAATTGCTTCAAGATATGACGGCGATATGCTGGATTATAACTTGCCGGCCAATCAAATCGATTTTTTAAAGCGTTTGCGAAAAGATAATAAAAATAAGATCGTTGCCATTATAACCGGTGGCAGCCCAATGAACCTGGCCGAAGTACATGACTTGGCGGACGCAGTGGTATTGGCCTGGTATCCTGGCGAGGAAGGCAGTCATGCCATCGCCGATATCATTTTTGGAAAGACTTCGCCCTCAGGCCGGTTACCGGTCACTTTTCCTCAATCATTCGATCAGTTACCGGCTTATGAAGATTACGCAATGAAAGGGCGTACTTATCGCTACATGAAGCCGGAACCCATGTATCCTTTTGGCTATGGTTTAAGCTATACTAAATTCACTTATTCAGCTATACGGCTTTTAAGCGTACCAAATAAAAAACAATCGGCTATAGCAGAAGTAACCATTACCAATATTGGAAAAACTGCCGGGGATGAGGTAACCCAGTTGTATATAGCTACACCGGGTGCAGGTAAAGATATGCCTTTATATTCGCTAAAGGATTTTAAACGGAAACATTTCAGACCCGGTGAATCAAAAAAAATTCAATTTACAATTACCCCTGCTAAACTGAGATCAGTCAACGAAAATGGCGAAAGTATTTTTTTAGACGGTAAATACCAACTGTATATCGGCGGTTCCACGCCTTCGAAAAGAAATGTAGAGTTAGGGCTAACAACTCCGAGAGAATTAGAATTTACTTTAAAATAATAAATAGTGGTGTACAGATTAATTATAGGAGTATTAATACTTTTCTCATTAAGTTTTAAAGCCGGCTCAGCTTCGGCGCAGTGGAAGCAGGATAAATTTATTATCGGAAGTTATATTGATCCACGTCCGGATTCTTCTGATAAAAAACTGGTACTGTATGAAAAAAAAGTAAGCCAGGCCAAAGCAGCTTATTTTAATTTTTTTTCTGGTAAAAACGAAGCTACCAGAAGCCGTGCCTATGATAGTATTTATATTGCAATGCAAAAAATTCTTACGAAGTATCAAATAAAATCACTTTATGTGGGAAGACGAATGAGTAGCTACACCGATTCAACAGCCAATAAACTTTTTGAATTCATACACTCATTACCTGAAAATAATTTGGTAGATGGTTATCATTTAAGGGATGAACCCGCAATTAAGGAAGCCGCAGGCTTAAAGAAATGGATCAGGGCAATTAAAACCCGCGACCCTAACAAGCTCGCACACATCAATTTATTACCCTCATCTCGCACCCATGAATATTATGAAGCCTATTTGGATACTTTTTTAACAACTAAAGACCCTTTGACTAAACTCGATATTGTTTCTTATGATTGTTATCCTTTTGTAAAAGACACCCTTCGAAAGGATTATTTCTATAATTTATATATCCTTCATAAAAAAGCTGAAGGAAGACCCTTATGGTATTATTCACTTACCACACCTCATCGTAACTATAATGATCCTGGCATGTATGAATTAAGTTTCACGGCTTTCTGCCCTATTGCCTACGGGGGAAAGGGAATAATGTATTTTACTTATGTGACGTTACCGCATAACCCGGAGCATTTTGGAACGGCACTGATCGATACTTTAGGAAAACCTTCTGTTAAGTATGAATATGTTAAGAAAATTAACAAATATATAAGTGAAATTATAGGCCCTATAGTAATGAGATCGAAATTACTCGGGACTTACCATGTTTCACATCAGCCTTATAATCAATGGATTTCTGAAGAAGAGTTGTTAGGAACAGGAAAAGGTATCATAGTTGCTATTCATAATAAAAACATTTTGGCCGCGCTTTTTAAAGATTCAACCAGGAGAAATTTGGCATATCTTTTTTTAGTAAATAAATCTGTTGAAAAGCAAACTCAGATACCCGTATTACTAAAAGGGCACGTAAACGGTAACATAAAAATTTCTGTGCCGGTTGAGCAGTATAGCAGATCAAGCCGGAAATTTGTTTTACAGGCATACAAATATGATAATGTTAATGATGAAACGATAGTATATGCAGATCTGGAGCCGGGAGAGGCGAGGATAATATCGTTTAATAATATAACCGAATAATAGCCATAAGGTTCATTAATACAATCTTTTACAGGTTATAAAATACATGAATTACCATTTAATATAAAAGAATGATTAAAGAGTTTTACGTTAATGCCTTTGTTTTTTTAAATAGAAGTTCTAAAATTACAATACGGCTTTGTATCATCCTGGTCGTTTTCTCCGCATCAATATGCAAGGGTCAAAAAACATATGTGGATTATGTTGATCCATTAATAGAATCGGCAAAATCGAGGTATTTTTTCTTTAATTCTGCTTGCAGGCCATTTGGCATGGTTAATTTAAGTCCTGATAATATTTTGGAAGGAGAAGGTAGCTCCGGTTACCGGTTTGACGAACCGTATATTCGTGGTTTTACACATATTCATGACTGGGGTGCTGGCGGCTTATTAATTATGCCAACAAATGGTAATGTCGATCCTTCACAAGGGCCGGAGAATTGGAAATCACAATTTTCACATAAAAACGAAATAGTAAAACCAGGCTATCATCAAGTATATCTGGATAAGTACAATATTAAAGTAGAACTAACTTCGACTACCCGCGTGGGTTTTCATAAATATACTTTTGACCGATCAGGTGATACTAAAATTATGATATCGTTGGGAGGACAACTAGGCAGCGGGATTATGAAAGATGCTTACATTAAAAGAATAAGTGATACGGAACTTGAAGGATGGGTTAATGAACAAAGTTTTGTGGGAAAGATCAAACTCTTTTTCGTTATTCAGTTAGACAAGCCTTTTAGACAACTTATTGGTTGGAAAAGGGAAAGTATAAAGGGAAAGGTGAAAGATACTATTGGAGGCGAACAACTAGGTGTATATGCGGATTATAATATGTTAAAAGGCCAAACATTGGAAGTAAAAGCAGGACTTTCATGGTGTGGAATTGACCAGGCGCGATTAAATCTTAATACAGAGTTGAATCATTGGGATTTCGAAAGAGTAGTACATGAATCAAAAAATGAGTGGAATAAATGGTTGGGAAGGATTGAAGTAAAAGGCGGAACCGAAAATCAAAAAATTAAGTTTTATACAGATCTATGGCGCTCTTTGTTAGGCAGGCGACAAATTCAGGATGTAAATGGCAAATATCCTAATTATATGAGTGGTAGTCTAGCCGTGAATCAATTACCCTTAGATTCATTAGGCAAACCCAAATTCATGCACTTAAGTACAGATGCACTTTGGTTAACCATGTGGGATTTGAATATTCTTTGGGGGGCCGCCTATCCGGAAGTTTTGGAAAGTTTTGTGAATTCTTCCATGGTTTATTATAAGGATGGCGGTAATTTACCCAGGGGGCCGGTAATAGGTAAAGAATCATGGATTATGACCAGCAGCCCCGTATCTGAATTGATCGTCGGTGCCCATATGCTCGGAATAAAAGGTATTGATAACATGGAGGACATTTACAAAGCGCTTAAAAAGGCCCATATGCCTGGTGGTACAATGGACAGGGGAAATGGATTTGTACAGAAATACATTGACTTAGGCTTTGTACCTGAAACTAAACCTTCGCAAGGCTGGGGAGGGGCAGGCCGGGTAATGGAATATGTAACCCAGGATTGGGCATTGGCCCAGCTGGCAAAAACACTGGGCAAAGAAGAAGATTTTAAATATTTTATGAAAAGGTCAACTTATTGGACAAATATGTTCGATCCTTCAATAGGCTTTATCAGGCCTAAAAATGAAGATGGGACCTGGACAGAGCCTTTTGACCCCTTACTTAATGCCAATTTTGGTGGATTTGTGGAGTCAAATACGTGGCAAACAACATTTATGGCTGTACATGATGTAAACGGCCTGGTAAATCTTTTAGGCGGCACAGGTAGTTATAGCAAAAAATTAAATTTTGCTTTTGAAAAAGCAAAGGCTGATAATTTTGTTGGCGGCTATGGCAATAATTATGTAAATTATTCTAATCAGCCAGGCTTAGAAATGGCCCATTTATTTAATTACATAGGCCATCCTTGGTTATCACAATACTGGGTACGTCAAGTATATAATAAAACTTTTAGTGGCACTACGCCTTATTCCGGTTACGGGGGAAATGATGAAGATCAAGGTCAAATGGGTTCATTAAGTGTTTTGATGAGTATAGGTCTCTTTGATATAAAAGGAGGTTGTGATATTAAGCCAATTTATCAAATCACCAGCCCAATTTTTGATACGGTCGTTATTCATTTAAATAATAAATATTATAAAGGGGAAAAGTTTATCATAACCACGCGTCATAATTCTCCCGCTAACATGTATATACAATCTGCCAGGCTTAATAATAGAAAATTAGATCAATGCTGGTTTTACCAAGATGACTTTACAAAGGGAGGTGAACTCGATCTTGTGCTTGGACCATTGCCAAATAAAAAATGGGGAATTAAAAATCTACCTCCTTCCGAGACCATAAGTAAGCCATCATTTGAATTCAGCAATTTTACTTATCCTAAAAAGGTAAACGCAGGAGAAATTATTGAAGTAAGTTACGATGTACAGAACTCGGGAAGCTTGGGCACCTATTTTGGAAAACTTCTTTTAGATGCTAAGCAAGTGGCACATAAGGAACTTATATTTAAAGAATCAGAAAAGCAAAAAGTTGTTTATAATGTGCAATTCTTCACTAATGGTACGCATTATATAATTGGACCAGACAATAAAAAACATGCTGTAAATATCTTCTACAAAAAAAGCAAACTGCAGTATTTAGCTACTGATATTAGCCATTCTGGTGAAATAATTTCTGTAAAAACTACCTTATATAATGATGGAAGTGATATAATTAATAAACCCCTGGAAATCAAAATTAATAATAAAATTGCTAGAAAAGAGGCGACGATATTAAAACCAGGAGAGAAGAAGGATATTGTATTTACTTGCCAGGCACCTTACAGCGGTTCTTATAAAATAAACATCAATAAGGAGATACAGAAGTATTTAACAGTGGAGAAACCTGTAGAAAAACCCGAAAATGGGTTAGTTTTATTTTATGATTTCACTAATTCGAAAACACCACTTTTAGATCTTTCTGGCAGAAAGAATTACCCCGCACCTATAGAAGCCAATCCCCAACAAAGCATTGAAAAAGGCATAAAATTCGAGAAAAATTTCTTCGTTAAACTGAGTAGTAATAAAAGTATCAACACACGCGGTGGAATTGCCATTAGTATAGTTTTTAATGTTGAACGTTGGAATGGGGCATCTAGAATTGTGCAGAAGGGACGAGACGACAATCAGTTTTTAATTTATCGTAGCGGAGACGAATTAGAATTCCAATTAGCAGGTGTGCAAAATGGACGCCTATCTATTAAATTACCCCAATTGAATAAATGGGTATATTTAGTGTGCCAATACGATAAAAACGAATCAAAGTTACAAGCTTGGTTAAACGGAAAGTTAGTTGAAGAACGGAAGGCAACAGGAAACATAAATTTGACGCCTGACCCTATGTATATTGGTGGTAAAAACGAACAAGCGGTTCCCGGCGATAATTTTGATGGTTATTTGAAGGAATTTAAAATTTATAATAGGCCGTTATCCCCTTCAGAAATTGAGAAAACGTACTCGCTGTCATCAGTGCATAACAAGCTCGGTGAAGATTAGCAGAAGCTTTTATAGGTGATTTTTGGTTTGAATGGCCAAGATCTGGTTCCTGACAAAATCCAAACGTTACCAACTAATGATGGTATTGCTGTTCAAAAAAATATATTCGAATGAAGGTATCCACGTTGACTGGGAAGCAATTGCGGCAATAATTTTTATAAATATTTTTTTTTCAAGTGGTGTCCATTGGCATTTTATACGTATTAAATTTAGCCTATATACCATAGATTAGAAAAATTGGCGGACAATGAATATCGACATCAAGAAAATAGTATGGACCATAACCCTAATAGGCCTCAGTAATGTTTACGGTCAAAAAAAATATACAGCTGATTGGGAATCGATTGACAGCAGGCCGGTTCCTGAGTGGTTCACCTCGGCTAAGTTCGGGATATTTATTCATTGGGGAGTTTATTCAGTACCATCCTGGGCACCGGTTGGAAAAGAATATGATGTTTATTCTAAATATGCCGAATGGTATTGGAAAAGGTTAGTCGATGATACGACCAATGTCGGCGCTGCCTTCCGGGCACACCATTTAGCCACATATGGACCAGGTTTTAAATACCCTGATTTTGCCAATCAATTTAAAGCCGAGTTGTTTAAACCCGATCAATGGGCCGCTTTGTTTGCTGCATCGGGGGCTAAATATGTGGTGCTTACCTCCAAGCACCATGAAGGTTTTACACTTTGGCCAAGCGCACAGTCATGGAATTGGAACAGTATGGATGTCGGTCCGCATCGTGATCTGGCTGGCGACCTTATGAAAGCGGTTAAAGCAAAGGGATTAAAAATGGGCTATTATTATTCGCTTTACGAATGGTTTAATCCACTATATCATGCAGATATAAACCGCTATGTAAATGAACACATGCTACCGCAGATGAAAGACTTGGTTACACGGTATAAACCGGATATTTTGTGGACTGATGGGGAGTGGGAAGCGCCGAGCAGCACGTGGAAAAGCACAGAATTCTTATCATGGCTATATAACGATAGCCCGGTAAAAGATGTCATAGCAGTAAATGATCGTTGGGGTAAAGAAACCCGCGGCCATCATGGCGGTTATTACACCACAGAATACGATTTAATAGACAAAGACAACGCAAAAGATAAAAAAATAACTCACCCCTGGGAAGAATGCCGGGGGATAGGTGGCTCATTTGGATTAAACCGTAATGAGAACCTGGAACAATACTCGACCGCTGATGAACTCATAAAACTTTTGATTGAAAAGGTATCAAAAGGCGGTAATCTCTTATTGGATATCGGGCCTGCAGCTGATGGTACTATTCCGGTCATCATGCAGCAACGGTTAACCGATATGGGTAAATGGCTGAAAATTAACGGCGAGGCAATATATGATTCGGGTACCTGGGACAATGCACCGCCGCAAAAGGATAGCGGCCTGTATTTTACCCGGAACGGCAACACCTTGTATGTTTTATGCACCGGCTACCCGGCTAACCCCATCGTTGTTAGTCACGTTAGACGCCCTAAACGTGTAACATTGCTTGGTATCCCAACAACTATCGCAGCTGAATATAAACATGGGACATTAACTATTAGGCCGCCTTTGGCAGCACAGCCAGATACTGTAACCGCCTTCGTCATTAAAATTGAAAATACATTATGAATAAATTTAAACTAAGTTTTTTTATTGGAATATTCCTGTTAGTTAATCAGCCCATAATAGGTATTTGTCAGGTGAGTATTAAACCAATTAATTGGTCACATTTTAATAAAGGTAATCCTACGGATAGCTTATCTCTCTTTGAAAGAGATATATTATTAAATGCCGATAAATATGGTTTAACAACCTGGTATAATACAATGAAAAAATTTTCCGACCAGGATAGCTATTACCTTAACATTGGGGGCAATGACGAATATAGCGTAAGGTCGGTAGCAAGCGAGGCTTTAGCTTTTTCAGTTACAATTAAAACAGGTATTTATAACGAAAAGGTTATCGGCGTGCCATTAAATGAGGCGATAGAAAGAGATATAAAACTAATCCGGTCAACGGCATATCACCATAAAGCCAACGTTAGCGGGGGATGGGGAGATGCCTGGCAAAGCACCCTTTGGGCCTCTACTGTTGGCTCAGCCGGATGGCTTATGTGGGATAAATTAGCCGACACGGACAGGGTTTATGTTTGTAAAATGATAGAATATGAAGCCAACCGGATGAATAATTATGTTGTACCGTATCTGCGGGATAAGGCAGGAAATTTTATGGGTGATAAAGGTGATAGCAAAGCCGAAGAAAACGCATGGAACGCAACCATATTACAGCTTGCCCTGGCCATGATGCCCGATCATCCAAACAAAGAAATATGGACCAATAAAAATATTGAATTAATATTATCTGCCAATATAAGGCCACAGGATGTAAACAGCGATGAGAAGTTTAATGGCAAAAAACTTAAAGATATAATTAATGGCTCCAACTACAACAGCGATGGTACCGTTACCAATCATGGTATTATACATCCTGATTATATGACTTGTACCAATTATACTTTTGCTTTATTGTTTGCACTGGCCGAGAGACCTACGCCAAAGGCTGCTTTTTATAACATTGATGTTATTTACAAAGCATTGGTTGATCTAAAATTCCCATCGCCTCCAAATTTATCTCCCGGCGGAACAGTATATACTAAAAACTCTGCCGCTATTTATTATCCTTACAAAAATGACTGGGGCAGAGGCAGAAAGATGCATTTTGCTTTAATGGATTGCCAAGTAAACGCCTTTAAACAAGATTACCTGGCTTCTGAAAACGGAGCGTATTGGGAAAAGTTTCATGCACAAGCAGTGTTAGATATGCAGCAAAGAAGTGACGATGGCAGATGTTACCAAACTTTAACCGAAGATAATTACAGGTGCCGTGAAGAATGGGTTGCGTGTAATGCCGCTCATGCTTATTTAACTAAATGGATAATGAAACAGCATAAATTCTCTATTACCAATAAAGCACGCTGATTATTCAAACCCGTTAAAAACAAATGAAAAAAATAACGCTGATTGTGATATTGATGTTAGTTATGAAATATGGCAACGGACAATCGCTTTATGTTGAACCAATTTTGACCCCAGCCAATTATGTCGCTTATTCATCACAGGAAACAGATGTTATGAGTGAAAATTACAAATTAACTCCGCAACAGTACCAGGCAATCGCCAGGGCTAATTTAGATTACTGCCATACGGTGATCATTGCAGGTAGTTATGGCAATGATAGCCCGGTTAAACTTATTAAGAACCTGGAATTGCGTGAGACGTTCCGACCCAGGTATAAGGCGCTTCTAACAAAAAAGCAATACCAGCTATATTGTACGGACATGAATCGGTTAACGCTGATGATCCATCACCGTATAGTACAGTACAAAAAGAACAAGGTGAACTAACGCCTTCTTAATATATAATCGATAAATCTAAAGTATGATAAGAAATTACAAATGGCTTTTAGGCGTGGTGTGCGCATCGGTAGTGTTGTTTTACACTTGTAAATCGGTACAAAAATATGTTACCCAATATCCTGTACAGCGTGATGCGTCAGGCCGCATATTGGTTGATATGCATCCCGATCCAACCCCAAAATCCCCTATCGAGGAGATGAAGCATATTTACGTACCGCCGGGTTATCATTTGCAACTAGTTGCCAGCGAACCGATGGTTAGCCAGCCGGTTGCTATTGCCTGGGATGGTGATGCGCGCATGTATGTTGCCGAGCTAAACACTTATATGCTTGATGTTAACGGCAGCCGCGAACATGAGGCCACCTGCAAGATAAAATTACTTGAAGATACCAACGGTGACGGCGTTATGGATAAGATGACCGTATTTGCCGATAACCTGATGTTACCCCGCACCCTGCAACCATTGGATAAGGGCCGTTTACTGGTGAGTCAAACCTGGACAAACAGTGTTTATTGTTTCCAGGATACCAATGGTGACGGCGTGGCCGATAAAAACTGGCTGGCATATGAGAATCATGGTACCAACACCAATAATTTAGAACACCAAAAAAGCGGTTTGATCTGGAACCTGGATAACCGGATGTATTTAACTTATGATCCGGTAAGATATACCCTAAAAGGTGATAAAGTAATCCCTGATACTTTGGTTGAAGGCACCGCCGGACAATGGGGTTTAGCGAATGACGACTATGGCCGGCTATTCTTCTCGGTTGCCGGTGGCGAAGATCCTGCTACTATGTATCAGCAAAACGTTCATTACGGTCAGTTTGAATTTAGTGATCGCTATGACAAAGACTTTATCCCGGTATGGCCGATTGTTACAACGCCTGATGTGCAGGGTGGTTTTGGCCGATTGCGTTTGCCTGATAGTACCTTAAATCATTTTACTTCTTGCAATGGCCAGTCGATATTTAGAGGCGATAAACTGCCTGCTGATATGCGAGGTGACCTGTTTATTTGTGAACCGGTAGGCCGGCTAATACGCAGGGCTAAGGTAACCAATACCAACGGTAAGATCACACTGAAGAACGCTTATGATAAGTCTGAATTCTTAGCTTCTACCGATCTTAATTTCCGGCCGGTTAATACCATTACAGGCCCGGACGGCTGCATGTACATTGTAGATATGTACCATGGTATTATCCAGGAAAGTGCATGGACAAAAGCTGATAGCTATCTGCGTCCAAAAATTGAGCAAAAAGGATTACAAAACAATATTGGCCGTGGCCGGATCTTCCGTTTAGTGCATGACGATTATAAACTGTCGAAAGAAAAACCGCACATGCTGGAAGAAACCAGCGCACAACTGGTTGACCACTTAAATAGTTTTAATGGCTGGTGGAGAGACAACGCGCAAAAGCTATTGGTGATCAGGGGCGATAAATCTGTTGTGCCTGCTTTGAAAGCCCTGGCGGTTAATGGCGGACAGTTAGCACGTATTCACGCTTTATGGACCTTGAATGGTTTAGACGCGATGGACGAAGAAACTTTCGCGACAGCATTAAAAGACAAAGACCCCGAAGTACGTAAAACCAGTGTTTGGATAGGCGAGGACTTTATGAAGAATGATAGCCACGCTATTGATCTGTTGGAGAAATTGAGTACCGACCTAAGTGCAGATGTGCGTTTCCAGTTATTGTTATCTATGCGTTTTGTTAATTCGGCTAAATCTAAAACAATAATTGCCGATCTGATAAAAAATTATCCTGACGATCCGGCGCTTATTATATCGCAAAAAACTTACGAGAACAAAATACGTGCAAAGGCCGAGCAGTTAGCCAGACAAAAATTGTTAAATGAACAAGGTGCTAAACTGGTTGCACAGGGCCAGGTAATATTTAAGCAGCTATGCTTTACCTGTCATGGAGCGGATGGTAAAGGCGTAATATCAGGCGGTACTGGCATGATCGCACCTGCATTAGCAAACAATCCCGATGTAAATGCTACCGCACCTGATAAATTGATAAGGATATTATTGCACGGCTTACAAGGCCCTATCAGAGGAAATGCCTATAACGATGCTATGCCGGCTTTGGGTAATAACGACAATAATTACATAGCATCCGTTTTAAGTTATATCCGCAGTGATTTCGGCAATAAAGGCAGTCTGGTATTGTCTGACGATGTGCAGCGAATAAGAGAAGTAACTAAGGGACGTAGTAAAAGCTATACCATGGCCGAACTGGATACTATTAAATTATTACGCGGAAAATAACCACACCAAGCAGATTGCAGCCATTTACATAATGCACTGAAAAATTATTTTACTGGGGTTGGTAAGCAGATAAATCGTATTAATAAAAAGTGAATAATACCGCCGCAAATGATAGTGCGGTGCAATAGTTTATTCCAAATTCTAATATACAAGCAATAATGAAAAAAATGTTTTTATTGCTCCTTTTACTGGGGGCGGGGTATAGTATAACCAATGCACAAGCCATAGATAGTATTGTCTTTAAGAATAAATTTGTAGAACGAAAATTCATTATAAAAAACAATGAGTTTACCACCAAGTCCTATAAAAATTTACTGTCTGGTCAGGACTATGGGCGACCCGGTTCTGAAGAGTTTGATTTTAAAATCAGCAATGAAAGTGTAAGCGGCGCGGGCAAAAATGCTTCCTTTAAATTTTTAAAAAAAGAGCTGGTGCGGACTGCTGATGGCGCGCAGCAACTGACGGTTTTTCTTGAAGGAATACCAGGCACACCTGCAGATAAGATGCAGGTAGAATTGCAGTATATACTGTATGACGAACTTCCGGTAATTCGAAAAAAGATAGAGATAGTTAACAACTCATCAAAATCGGTTGCTATTACTGATCTGGATGTTGAGCGGTTAAACCTTGAACCGATATCACAACAAGAAAGTGAGATATATAGTTATTACGGAACTCATATTGGGTGGCGGCCATTCGTGGGCGACCACCATGATGCTGCTGTGCTTGTTTATAATACTTATGCTAAAGAGGGTTATATAATAGGTAATGAAGCGCCGAGTGTATTGAAACGTACTGAAGTTTTCACAAAATATTATAGCATTGGTGCAGGTATGACCAGGCTAAATGATCATTATCCATTTAAAAAATGGTTGGATCCCGGCCAGAAATTTACGTCGCCCGGTACTTTTATTTGCATGGTTAAATTTACTAGGTGGGAAGATGCATTTGAAGGTTACTTCGCAGATTTTATAAGAACACGTTTAGGCGTGAAGCTTTATGAAAAAAAGGAAATTCCGTTTGTTGCTTACAATACTTGGATCCCATTTGGCGGTAATTTAAATGATAGTTTGATGTGTCAGTTAGCTGATGCTTTGAAAAGTACAAAAAGCGATCTGCTTATTATTGATGATGGCTGGCAAAGTAACTATGGCGACTGGGTGCCTGATAAAAGAAAATTCCCCAATGGCATGAAGCCTGCGTTTGATTATATGAACAAACAAGGAATAAAAGGGGGTTTATGGGTTGGATTGGCATCTGTAGATGTGAATAGCAAGGTATATAAAGAACACCCCGAGTGGGCTTTTAGGGATAAAGATGGTAAGCCAACTTATTTGCACGATGGTGCCCGCGGAAGAGTAACAATGTCTCTGGGGTCACCTTACTATGATTATATTTTGCAAAGAATTAAAGATTTGGTAAAAGAAAATAGCCTGTCTTATATTAAACTCGATCTGGCTATAGCAAATTCTGCTTATATTTTAGATTATGACCGTAAAGGCGATTATGGGTTTGAAGGTAAAACTTATCGCGACCATGAAAGCTCTTACTATGCTATATATGAAAGGGCTTTGCAGCTTTTTGATGAATTGCACGCTGCATACCCTCAATTATTAATTGATTGTACTTATGAAGTATGGGGAGAATATTATGTCAATGATTTTGCCCTTTTAGAACATGCTGATTATGATTGGCTGACAAATTATAATGACAAGGCGCCTATCGGGCCTATAAATATTCGCCAAATGTCGTATGATCGTACAAGAGTCATACCTGCAGCCACAAGTTTAATTGGTAATCAGTTTATGAATTCGCCTTATTCAAAATATACTTATTTGTCCCTTGCTTCAAGTAAACCAATATTTGTTGGCGATCCAAGAAAGTTGAGCGTAGATTTGAAACTCTGGTTTGCTAAGTGGAACAGTTGGTTTAAAATGATGGATCAAAAATATCAGTTTATCAGGTTCACACAAACTTCGGATATTTTTCCCCGGGCTACATTGACCAATTGGGATGGTTGTTATAAGTTTAATAAAGAAAAACAAGGCGGCGTTTTATTCTTTTACCGCAACGGTTCGCTGGAAAAAACACGCACATTCAATATGCCTTTAGCCGACTCAGCTACAATGTATAAGCTGACCGACCCGGAAACAGGTAAAACATTTGGCAAAATATTGGGTAAAACCTTGCTTGAAAAAGGAATTACGATTACGATACCCAATCAATTTGAAGCCAAGGTTTTAGGGATAGAGAAAATTTAGTAATGACAAAAGTCTTATTACTGGATGTCCGAAAGAAGTTTATGGTTTGCAATTACCACATCGGCAGGCAAGCCCACCGTGATATATTCCTATTAGCTATCAAAGCAGAAGGACAAAGAAAATTTCGCCATTGAAGTTAGATTGCTTTCAAAGATAAAACCGTACAATATAAACCCATTCGTTATTTTTTTAAATAAAAGTTAAGCTGATGGTGCGATGTGACCACTATGAAATGCTTTCGTCAATATTTTAGTGTTCAACTAAAATACAGATCTATGAACATTAATTTAGAAAAAGCAAGTTTTAAGGACTTTGAAAACATTGCGGGTAAAAATCCATTCGAGTGGGCTGCGGCCTTCGATGATTATGTACACAATTGGGAGGGGCGCGGGCACTGGAATTATCGCCAGGAAAGCCTATCCGGTTGCAGGCCTGAGGTCGAACTGGACCTGCCTGGCAATCCGAACAAGAGTTTCGTTGCGCTGGTGTTTAATGATTACCTCGGCTTATCCCAGCATCCGAAAGTTAAGGCCGCCGCCATTGAAGCTATTGAAAAATATGGCGTGGGTAGTGCCGCATCACCTGCGATCGGGGGGCATATGGATTTTCATCGTTTGCTGGAAGAGAAGATCGCGAAATTCTTTAAGCGCGAAGCTGCCATTTTGTATACGACAGGTTATACCGCTAATAGCGCGACCATGCAGGCGCTGTTGAAAAAAGAAGATCTCGCTATCCTCGATATGGGTGTCCATGCCAGCATGTATGAAGGCTGTCAGCTAACAAACATAAAGACATTCCCGCACAATAATATGGAGAAACTGGAACGGACACTTATGGAAACCGAAGGGCAATACCGCACCCGGATGGTTATTGTTGATGGTGTCTATTCACAACCGGCAGATATTTGTAAGCTGGGTGAAGTGGTTAAACTGGCGCGACGCTATGGTGCGTATGTAGCTATGGATGACGCGCACGGCGTTGGTGTTTTAGGCGAAACTGGCCGGGGCGTGATTGAACTGTATAATCTCTACCAGGAAGTGGATATTATCACCGGCACTTTCAGTAAAACGTTCGGCCATTTAGGCGGGTATGTCGTAGCTGATCCAAAACTGGTGAACTACCTGAAGTTCCAGTCAAGGCAGCATATCTTTTCAGTTACCGCGACACCGGCTTCAGCCTGTATACTGAAAAGTATTGACCTGATTGATGAGGAACCTTTCTGGAAAACTAAGTTGTGGGATAATATCGATTACCTGAAAAACGGTCTGCTGGGTATGGGCTTCGATTTAGGGGGTACCCAGTCAGCCATTATCCCGGTAATGACGGGTGATCCCGCTGTCAATGCCGAGGCCTGCAAATTACTATTGGAACAAGGGATTTATGCCAACCAGATTGGTTACCCGGCGGTGTCACGTAAAAGCGCACGTATCCGCATGAGCATCATGGCGACACATACCCGCGAACACCTGGACCGGGTATTAAATGCCTGGGACATGGTTGGAGAGAAGCTGAATTTAAAACATCAACAAATAAATATCTAACTATGGAAAGGAAACAGCATGGCAAAAAACAGGGATGAAACGATGCAGCGGCTGATCAACGCCGTTGGCGAGGTCCTGAAAGAAAAGGGTTATACTGAATTGGGTATCAACAAAATCGCCCTGACTGCAGGGGTAAGTAAGGAACTGATCTACCGTTATTTTGGCAGTCTGAACAATTTATTAAAAGCTTATATCAGTCGCGGTGATTATTGGCAGCCGCTATTAAAAGACCTAAACGAAACACCTCTAGATGAAAATCATACTTTACAACTATTTACAGATTTACTGCAGAACCAATTTCGCTTCTTTTTCAAGGAAAAGGAAATGCAGGGGTTTATTCTTTGGCAGATCAGTGAATACAATAGCGTATTGCGGAGCATTTCAGAAGACCGAGAAAGTGAAGGGGCTAAGTTGCTGGCTTTGACTAACAACCACTTTAAAGATTCTGGTATTAACATTCGCGCAGTCATGGCCTTGCTCTTAGGGGGTATTTATTACGTAGTCCTCCATGCTGAGCATAATAAAAGTACTGTAGCGGGGATTGATGCAAATGAAGAAAAGGATCGCGACGATATTCTCAGTACGATCGGACAGATTTTAGGCTGGGCCTGGGATGCCGCCGCTAAGAACTAACATATTTTATTAACTTTACAATGAATTAAAATGAAGAATACAACACAGAAATATATTACTTAACATATATTAATTTTATTGCGTTCACTCTCTCGTTAATCGAAAACCGCTAATTTAAGAAAACCAACGGAGACAAGTAGAACGCCTGCCAAAGCGCGGGCTCTCTTGTTATGTTGGTAGGTGCTTAGCGGTACCTCGATTGCTAATAGGCGATGTCCCGCGCCTTTTTTAATTCAGTCATTTACCTTTTATTTTTCTATTATGCTACCAAATTTGATTTGGTTGGCCTTGACTGTAGTTATTATACTGGTCGGGCTGATCGTATATTTTTATTTGAAATTAATAAAGGAACGCAACCTGTTTGCTTCCGAAGAGAACGAAGCCGTCTTCCTGCGAAACTGTACCCGCTATGGTGTGTCAGCACGTGAGATCCAGGTGTTGAGGTTGGTCCTGCAAGGCAAGACCTACGCGCAGGTTTCGGACCTGTTGTATATTTCCAAAAAGACAGTGGATTCACATGTACAAAATATCTATGCCAAGGTTGGTGTCCGCAATAAGTTGGAGTTGATCCAGAAATTATATCGCTAAGGATTAATTACTATTCGTTGTTTTTGGGGAAATTCCCTATTGTAAGTGGGTGACTGCCTGGTCACATTTGCGTTATGAATTTTTTCCTGCTGGTTTTTTAGTACTAACACCGGTAGGTCATAGGATCCATTGGGATCGTAGGGGAAATTTATAAACTAAATGTGTGGGATATGAGCGAGCGGTCAACGAATGAAAACAATTATCCTTTTTACTGGCTGGATGAGGTGATCGAGGTTACTTTAAATCCGGACAAAAATCAACCGGATACCATCAGCCTTGAAGAACTGTGCGCCATCCGCGAACGCTTACCGGAGGAGATCAACCGGATTAATTCCTGTTTGAAAAACCAGGCGTTCTGGCTGTATTGCAGCGACCAAATCAAAGTTGCCGCGGGTCATTACGATTTGGCTGTGCGCGTGCTGCAAAAACAAGCCATAGTCAATCTTAGCAGCTACCCTGAAAGTGGTCCGCTGCGTCAATTAGGCGAACTGGTATTAGAAGGTTTGACCGAGCTTTCACAATACCTTTATAAAAGATATTTCGCCTATCTGCCGCCGCCAGCAGAAAATGACGACGTTTTAATGCCAGATCCAGTTGGTAAGGTACTTTGCGCGTTGAGCGCCGACCAGTTAGGTATTTTACTGCGTGCCGCTACAGATGTCGGTATTCTCATTAGCGATTCCTTTCGAAAAGTTTGTAAAGCTGTGGCCCCTTTTCTATCAACGCCCTGGAAAACTGATATCAAGGCTGATACTTTGCGCAGTCATGGTTCCCGCCCTGAAACACGTGACAGAGAGATCGCCATCGGTTTTCTCGAAAAGATGATCGAAAAAATCAAGGGCTACCGCTGATAACTGACCTTATTACTTAAGGTCAGTTATATTTATCGCATCCATATCCGTATAGTCTTGATTCTCGCCTGCCATGCCCCAGATGAATTTATAATTACTGGTGCCGCTGCCGCTATGTATACTCCAGGGCGGAGATATCACGGCTTCATTGTTTTTTACGACGAGATGGCGGGTTTCTTGTCCTTCGCCCATATAATGAACCACGCGGTTATCCGGTGGCAGATCAAAGTAAAAATAGGCTTCCATCCGTCGGTCGTGAACATGCGCGGGCATGGTATTCCAGACATTTCCCGGTTCTAAAATGGTGAGCCCCATTACCAGCTGACAACTGCGGATCCCGTCCAGGAAAATATATTTATTAATGGTGCGCTTATTGGATGTTTCCGTTGCGCCCGCCCGGACCTTTGTTGCATTTTTGTTGGTCATTAGGGTTGTTGGGTAAGTTTGATGTGCAGGTGATGAAAGTAAAAAGAAATGCGCAGGCTTGTCTTTATTTAAGCTGGCAAACTTTACTTCTTTGGTACCCCTGCCAATATAAAGGCAATCCAATTTATTTACCCTATAACCGACACCTTCAGCCGTTATTAATCCATCACCACCGACATTGATTATTCCGATCTCCCGCCGTTCTAAAAAATAGTCTGCTCTTAAATTAGGATAATTTTTCAAAGTGATCGCGGATTCAAGTGGCGATATGCCGCCAACGATCATTCGGTCATAGTGCGTATAAACCAGGTTGGCATTGCCGGGTACGATGATGTTGTCTAATAAAAAACGCTCGCGAATCTGCGTGGTTTGATAAATTTTAAAATCTTCAGGATGGACGCTTTGTATCACTTTCAAAATAATCTATATTAGGTTAATTCTCAATTATATCAAACATTTTTGTATTGCTAATAACGCTGACTGAAAATGATCACTTTGTCACGTTTTTTTGCCAAAAAGTGCCATTTTCAGTCCGTACTCTCGGATTATTTTGCGCCTTATAAACCTCTTATAATTTAACCGATATAATTACATGAAATCTTTTCTCTTCATCTTGCTACATTGTATATCATTTACAGCATTCGCTACGGAAATAGATATTCTTAATTATGGTGCTAAAGCAGATGGCAAAACGATGAATACTCGGGCTATACAGGCTGCCATTGATAAATGTAGTAAGACTGGCGGCACAGTAATTATTCCTGACGGTACCTTTCTTACCGGAACGCTTTACCTGAAAAGTAACGTAACTATTCACTTAACAGATAATGCGACTATATTGGGTAGTGGTAAGTTTATTGATTATCCAAACAATATCCGGAAATCCAATCCTAATGAACCAGGCGCTACTAATAAGGCGCTATTCTTTGCAAATGAAGCTAGCAATATTACCCTTGAAGGAAACGGAACTATTAATGGCAACGGACTTTCGCCCGCATTTATGCTAAGAGATGCCTCCAATTCAAAGCTGAGCGCTATGCGTCCAATGTTAATAGAGATGTTCGATTGCTATAATGTTACAGTTGCAAACCTTAATTTGAAGCATTCTGCATTATGGATGGAAAACTACGCTGGTTGTGTCAATGTGCGCATTACAGGCATAAAGGTTTATAATCATGGCAATTTTAACAACGATGGGGTTGATATTGACAGCAAAGATGTATTGATCGAAAACTGTAGCTTTGATTGTGACGACGATGGCATCTGTTTAAAAAGTATTTCTAAAGAGAAGATCTGCGAAAACGTAATCGTAAGAAATTGTTCGGTGCGTACCAGTTGCAATGCGATTAAGTTTGGCACAGGGTCGATAGGAGGTTTCAGAAATATTAATATCAGTAATATTGATATTAAACAAGCCTCTGAGGATAATCTTAGAAACTGGCAAAAAAACCTCAAGTTTATAGAGCAGCCTTTAACAGTTTTGTCGGGTATTGCGGTTGAAAATGTGGACGGCGGCTTTACAGATAATGTAACGATCAGTAACATTTTTATGGAAGATGTACAAACACCTATCCTTGTGAGACTAGGCAATCGAAAAGGCGGAAACCCTGGTCATCTTCGCAACATAAATATTAGCAATGTTACTGCGGTAAGTCACAGTAAAATGACTAGCAGCATAACGGGGATACCCGGTTTTGACGCAGAAAACATAATATTAAGTAACATTAAAATAAATAGCATGGGAGATGGTACTTTAGAAGAGGCTAATCTCCCAACGCCAGAAAGCATTGGGTCATATCCTGAAAACCGGATGTTCGGCTACACTTTACCTTCGAGCGGCTTATTTCTACGTCATGTAAAAGGAATTACGTTGCAAAATATACAATTGGAAACTAGGAAAAACGACATGAGGCCTGCGATTATCATGGAGGATGTTAAAGGTGCTGAGTTAACGGGACTTACAACTATTGAGCCGTCTATAAACAGCGCGATAGTGAAACTACTTAACTGCGAAAATATATTATTATCCAATCCACTAATTAAAACTGATAGCATTCCCTATTTAATTATAGAAGGAGGTAAAACAAAGGCAATTACTGTATTCGGCCTCAACAAAAAAAATGACTTGATACAGTTGGTGGGTATAATCAAACACGAAGTTAGTCTTAACTAAAACATTTTCTTATAAGGGTAACAGATGAAGAGATAAAGTATTTATAATATTATATCAGAGCGATAAGTTCAGAAATACGATTCGAAATACCAATTTCATTGTCATACCAAGCCACCACTTTGACCATCTTTCCAATACTTCTGGTCATGGACGCGTCAACGATGGAAGAATGCGGATTGCCAATGATGTCTGAGGAAACCAATTCTTCTTCGGTGTACTCCATGATTCCTTTTAAAGGCCCAGCCGCATATCTTTTTAGCATCATATTTAGATCAGTAACGGATACTTCTTTTTTTAAGTTAATAGAAAGATCAACGATGGAGCCATTAGCGACGGGTACTCTGTAGGAATGACCATCAAGTCTGCCCTTAAGGTTCTGCAGCACATCGCCAATGGCTTTTGCCGCGCCGGTGGTTGAAGGAATGATATTTAACGAGGCGGCACGTGCGCGCCGCAGATCACGGTGTGGTAAATCCTGTAGGTTTTGATCTGAAGTAAACGCATGAACTGTGGCTATGTAACCCGATTCGATACCATATTCTTTATCCAGAGCATATAATATCGGTGCAATGCCGCCCGTAGTGCAGGAAGCTGTGGAATAAATCGAATCACCTCCGATCAACTCATTATTAATGCCATGTACGATCGTTTTAACGTCTGTTCCCGCAGGTGCGGAAATAAGTACTTTCTTTGCTCCAGCATGTAGATGAGCCTCAGCTAGTGCTTTGCTCGTGAATCGCCCGGTAGATTCGATCACGGCATCAATGCCCAGTTCCCCCCATGGTAGTTTGCTGGGATCCTTTTCGCACAGCAATCTAATAGGTCTATTGTCAATAACGATGTCGTTCCCGTCAATGCGTATCTCACCGGGGAACTTACCATGCACCGTATCGTATTTCAATAAATGCGCCAGTGTTCTGATGTCTGTCAAGTCATTAATGGCTACGACTTCGACGCCTAATTTGTTTTGGAGTGCTCGTAGAGTCATTCTACCTATGCGGCCTAGCCCGTTTATTGCAATTTTCATGATTTGTTTATTTGATTTTAGTTTTTCTGGATCTGTCCTAAAGTAAAGAGTATGGCCGTAACGCTAAATTCTCAATCTGCGATTAAAAAAATTTATAAAATTGATCCGATGATCTGTTAAGTGACGCTCAGTTCATTCACGCCATTATGTAATGACGTTTGGAAAGCGCGCCGGTAATCTGACGGGGTAGTCATCAAATGCTTAAGAAATGTTCTCCTCATAGAAACCAGGCCACCCAACCCGCAACGCTCCGAAATTCTTTCGAGTGACATATTTGTATCTTCCAGGTATTTTCGAGCTGTTTCCACTCTTATCTTTTCTAGGAATTTTGCCGGTGGCATCCCACTTTGTCGCGTAAAAACGCGGGTAAAATTCCGGGAACTCATATTCATTTGTTCAGCAACAAAAGTTACATTAAGCTTTTCATGCAAATGCCCCACCATCCAAGCCTGGGCTTTTTGACTCATATGCTGTTCCTGACCGTAATCAGGCAACAGACTACTGAATTGTGCCTGCAGACCGGGTCGGCTTAGGTAGAAAACGAGCTTACGCGCTACGCGAACCGCAATGTCTCTGCCATGATCTTGCTCGACTAAGGAAATGGCAAGATCAATCCCGGTGGTTACTCCAGCTGAAGTATACACATGCCCGTCATTATTGGTGAAAAAAGAATCGGAATTTACTTTAATATCGGGATAAGTTTTCTTTAGTTTTCCAGCAAGTTCCCAATGAGTGGTGGCGCTTTTCCCCTCCAATATACCCGCCTTTGCCAAGACAAAGGCACCGCCGCAGATAGAAGCAATACGGCGTGTATTGTACTTGTTGCGAGTTGACAACCAATCGTAGAATTGAATGAAATTGTTTTGATTAACCTCCCTGAAATCATTACCGGCAATAACCAACGTATCGATTGAGGTACTGATCTCCATTGCCGCGTGGTCACAATGAATACTCATGCCGGCTCCGGTTTCTATTTTTTTGCTCGTAGTTGGTGCCACCATTGCTACATCATATCCTTGCTCAATTCCGCAATCATGAAGGACTTTATTCGCATGAAAAAACACGTCTGTAGGTCCGGCCAAATTGAGCAGCATATTCCCGCTCATAGCAACGATTACAACTGCTTTGTTCGCCGAGGGTTCTTCGTTGAGAGTTATATCCTTTTCCATATAACGAAGTTAGTACATACTCAATGCGTCTCAAAGGACATAGTTTATACATTTTAAGCCAAGGCTTGATCTGATCAATACAATTAAATGCACAGTCTAGTTGCCTCGTCAGTAAGCAAGTTATATATAAACCGGATGTTTTTAAAGCAATGATTAACTAAAAACAGCAAGTTATGACAGCTATTTATTCGATAGTATTGTCAATAACCATATTTAATATTTTGGAAATTTAAAAGTCAGAGGCCAATAACAATATGTAATTTGTTAGATCAGGGCCAATCATTATAGCACGGTGATTATTTTATCAAGAAGTCTTTTCGATTTTTGTCTCAATCAAGACCCTTGAATAAATTCCATCAAACAAAAGTTTTGGTGTAAATGCCATTCCAATTTTCACTACGTGGTCAATTACTTTATTTTTTTGATGCATTAACTTCCCAAACCACCAAGAGTGAAAAACTATGGGGTCAATTTTTGATGTTCTTCTTTTTTGAAATAGCTCGAAAGTTTCTGGCAAGGTTAAATTTTCATTACTCAGTAAACCGGCTAAAAGGTAAGAGTCCTCCATTGCTAAACATGCCCCGTTTGCCATATTTGGTGTTGTCGGGTGAATGGCATCGCCAATTAATAAGGTATTCTTGCTGAACCAGTCTAAATTTTTGCGTTTTTTTGGATTGATGTCCAAAAGCTCGGCCGGGTAAATATTTTCTGAATGATCAATAACTTTTTGTACAATAGAATGATAACCTTTAAAATAGGATTTTAAAACGGTCTTGTCGGGTGATACTTTTTCGGATTGTTTTTTCTCTTTGATGATGTACCAGGCGTAATAATTTCCCCCGATATGAATTATGGCAAACCTCAGGTTTTGTCCAACAAAGTCGTGATAGGAGTTTTTAAATTTTTCATCAAGTGTTATTTCGCTAATCCCGCGAAAAAGGATCTGGTTGGAATCGCGGAGTTTAAGGTTAGGGTAAATTTCCTGCCGGAATTTTGAATTGATGCCATCAGCTGATATTACAAGTTCATTTTCCGGGAAGTCATGGATTGACTTTTTGGTATTTAAATATACGTGCTCAACGTCTAAACGGCTGTATAATAGTTTATGAAATTGCCGTCTATTTACTGATAAGGCAGGTCTTTTCAACTTGAAAGACTTGATATAATTTAAATTGTTGTCAACCAGATGAAAGTCATATATTTCTGTCCCAAGTTGTTTTGTTTCTTCTAAAATATTCCACTCTTCCAGTATGTGGCGGATATTGGCACTTATTCCCAATGCTACATTTTGGTAAGTTATTTCGGGATTTTGTTCAAATAGGTTGTATTTGATCCCCTTTGCCTTCAAAGCTAGCGCTGTTGTTAAGCCTGCAATTCCGCCACCGATAATATTTACAGTATCTATATTTTTCATAGCTGCTAATAGTTACAAAGTCGTTGCTTTTGCTGCGATGGGTAAAACATTTAACTTGTTAGTACAGGCGGTATCTCACCTAGATTAAAAGTATAGGTTTATACCTCGAATGCCAAAGAAATGTTATTATATTTTATAAAAGCAAATTAATAAAAAGGTGTTTAAGCTTCCCGGATCTATTTAATTGGTGAGTGTTGATATAAGCAACTGGAAATCTTAAGATCAGAGTTATAAAAGTTTCCTGAGATTCAGGTTGTCTCGGTAGGTACGGCCAACCGGCACGGGCATACCTTCTATCTCCAGCAGTTCGGTGGTATAGGCGGTTATTTTGTTTAGGGCTACAATGAACGAACGGTGTACCCGTACAAAAAGGGCGGGCGGCAGCAGGGCCTCAATTTCCTGGGTACCCATCTTGGTGAGATAGAACTGCCTTTGGGTTACGATCTTAATATACTCCCGCTGGCTTTCAATATAGAGGACATCCGAAAAACTGATCTTTACTTTTTTATGCTGGATGTTAAGGAACAGGAATTCCTTTGTGGTAGCAGCTGCAGCTGTTTTGACCTTACCGACGGCCTGCAGGAAACGCTCGAAAGAAAAGGGTTTGAGCAGGTAATCGGTTACATTCAATTCAAAGCCTTCTACAGCATACTGGTGGTAAGCTGTGGTCACGATGACTGCTGGCGGTTTGGACAGTGTCCGGAGGAAGGCCATTCCTTTTAGTTTGGGCAGGTGGATATCGAGGAAGATCAGGTCAGGCTCGTTGTCCCGCAGGAACTCAGCGGCCCGCAGGGCATCTTTAAAGCTGCCGGTCAGCTTCAGGAACGGTACCTGCGCGATGTATTCTCCCAGTACCTTGGCCGCCAGCGGCTCGTCCTCCACGATAATGCATTTGAGTTCAGACATGACTGGAGAGGTTGATAGTTAAAGTGGCTGTAAAGGTGGAGGCTCCCTGGTGGACAGTGAGGTTATAATCACTGTACTGCAGCTCCAGCTGCCGCCGCAGGTTGGACAAACCGATGTTTTCCTTTACCGCAGCAGCGGCAGTTTCCGTAGAATTCTTGACGATAAAAGTGAGCCGGCGGTGGTTAACGGAAAGGTGGATATCTGCATAGGGGTTGTCCCGGGTTTCCGAAACACCGTGTTTGAACGCGTTCTCGACCAGCGGGATCAGCAAGAGGGGCGGGATGGCTTGCTTCCAATCTTCGATATCATGATTGAAGTTCAGCCGCAAGGTGTCGTCATACCGCAACTTTTCCAGCTCAAGGTATTCGTTGATGATTTTTACTTCCTGTTCAATGGCGATGAAGTCGCCGCCGGTTTCGTACAGCATAAAGCGGAGCATCCCGGACAGGCGGAGCACCGATTCGGCGGCCAGGTCGCTTTTATCGCGGGCCAGTACATAAATATTGTTCAGCGTATTGAACAGGAAATGGGGGTTGGTTTGCGCGCGGAGGTAATTAAGCTCCGCCTCCCGCTTTTCGAGGCGTAGTTGCTGTGCAGCCAGTTTGAGCTGCTGATGGTTGTCCCGGTATTTGAACAAGCCAAAAAAGAAAACCGAGAGCAGCCCGTGCGGTACGATATAGGCGGTGCCTTTTTTAACTGACTGGAATTCGATCAGGGCGGTGTAGCTATGCAGCCCGATGCCGATGGCCCGCCAGGCATACAAGCCAAAGGAAAACAGCATACACAAAGTGACTACTGCCAGCAGCCAACAGAGCAGGCGGATGATCATCTGCCTTTTTCGTCTTAACCAGGGCAGGGTGTATTCAAAGAACAGGAAGTTAATGACGGCGATATAAACTGCCAGCCAAATATTGTTCAGTAGCCGCGACCAGAACGAACCCGGACCGTTGGATGAATCGATGACCAGCCACAGCAGCAAATAACCCAGCGAAGTCTGGGCATAAAATTTAAACTGTGATTTACTGATTCTGAGCTGCATAGTTCCTGAAAAGTAAAATTAGGCAATTCCGCTGATGTTGCAGTTGACGTTTTACCGCCGTTCGTTGACCAAATCCTGCTGTCTGTTGACGGGTGTATTTGCGCCTCATTTTAATGCTTATCCTTGTTTAAAAAGAACCAGATATGACGGATATTTCAATCAAAACCACAACCCGCACCGCAGGCCTTTTGTACCTGCTGATCATTGTCGCCGGAATGTTTAGCGTGCTGTTCGTCCGCGACCGGCTCATAATAGCAGGTGATCCCGCGGCTACCGCCCATCAAATTATTGGCCACGGGAGTTTATGGCGGGCGGGGATCGCCAGCGATTTGGTGATGCACTTGTGCGATATCCCGGTCATGCTGATCATTTATGTCTTGCTGCGCCCGGTCAGCCGCCGCATCGCCCTGCTGGCCTTGTTGTTCAACGTGGTCCAAACCGCGGTGTTAGCCGCTAATAAGCTGAACCTGGTGGCCGCGCTGCTGCCCTTATCCGGCGGTGCTTACCTGAAAACAGTCGACCCGCAGATCCTCTACACCCTAAGCTACCTGGCGATTCGCCTGCACGATATCGGTTTTGGTGTCGGTTTGTTGTTTTTTGGCATGACCTTGCTTGCGAATGGTTACCTGATCCGAAAATCAGGCTATCTGCCAAAGGTGATCGGTACGCTGCTGCAAATAGCCGGCGGATGCTACCTCATTAGCAATTTCACGCTGCTGCTGGCACCGCAGGCGGCCGCGCAAATAGGATTATGGCTGATGCTGCCTTGCTTCCTGGCCGAACTGACCTTCGCGCTTTGGTTGTTATTCAAGGGGGTAAACGAGGCTGAATGGAAACTTAAGGAGGCAACTTTATGAACACTGCTTTTCAATTCGGGGAACAGGTCGAAGGGTACGACATTCCGGTACTTAATGAACGCGAGATCCGCGCAGCGGCGGGCATCCTCTTCCTGGTGATCTTTACCGCTTTTTTGCTGATCATACTTAAAGGGGACTTTGTGTTGGCTAAGTATGCTATTACTTTGTTTTTTACCGATTTTGTGATCCGTGTAGCTATCAGCCCGCGTTTTTCGCCCGCGCTCATTATCGCCCGCTTTATCGTGCGGGGCCAGGTACCGGAATATGTAGGTGCGAAACAAAAAAGGATCGCCTGGACTATAGGGATTTTCCTATCGCTGACGATGCTTATTTTCATGATTATCATGAACTCTTACAGCCCCGTCACGGGCATCGTCTGCCTGTTCTGCATGGTCTTCCTGTTCTTCGAATCGGCATTTGGCATTTGCCTGGCCTGTAAATGCTACGGGTGGTTTTATAAGGATAAAGCCCAGTACTGCCCGGGCGAGGTCTGCGCGGTCAAAGACCGGCAGCCGATCCAGAAAATATCCCTGTCACAGGTACTGGTCGTGGCTTTATTTATCGGCTATATATTTTTGATCGCTGACCTGCTCAGCGACAATTTTCGGGTAAGTCCACATAACCTATTCAAAAAGGAAATAAAAAGCAAATGAAACTGGAAACGGAGTTCGCTGATTTCCGCGACCAGGTCATCGGCCGCGAACAAACCTTTATTTCACCTTACTGCGAACAAAAGATCCTATATGCCGACTGGACCGCCAGCGGAAGGGCATACCAGCCTATCGAAACCTATTTACAGGAACATATCCTGCCTTTTATGGCCAATACCCACACCGGCTCCACGCACACTGGCAGAGTAATTTCGCAAGCTTATGAAGGAGCGAAAACGGTCATCAAAAATCATGTTCACGCCGGCAAGGACGATGCGCTTATCTTTTGCGGCAGCGGCATGACCGCAGCGGTCAATAAATTACAACGGATATTGGGCTTGCGTGTCCCTGAACAGCTCAAAGGCTACCTGCAAATCGATGATGCCCTGCGGCCGGTCGTATTTGTCACCCACATGGAACACCATAGCAACCATACGAGCTGGCTGGAAACCATTGCCACGGTCGAGATCATTGCGCCTGATACCCGTGGTAATGTTGACCTGGACCATTTCAAAAGACTTCTAGAAGATTACAGCAACCGCCCATACAAAATAGCCGCAGTCACAGCTTGTTCCAATGTGACCGGCATCGAAACGCCGTATCGCGAAATAGCCAAACTCATTCATGAATACGACGGCTTATGTTTTGTGGACTTCGCCTGCTCCGCGCCGTATGTAGATATCGATATGCAGCAACTCGATGCCATTTATTTTTCCGGGCATAAATTCCTCGGCGGCCCGGGCACGCCCGGCATACTGATCTTTAACAGCAAATTATACACCAATAAAATACCCGATCAGCCCGGCGGCGGGACAGTCGTTTACAGTAATCCCTGGGGAACGCATACCTATATAACGGACATCGAAACCCGCGAGGACGGCGGCACTCCGCCCATTCTGCAAGGCATCAAAGCCGCATTGTGTATCCAATTAAAAGAAGCTATGGGCACCGCCCGTATGAAGGCGCGGAAAAAGGAATTACTAAACATCATCTTCGCCCGCTTTAACCAAATCAATAGCGCGACCGTGCTACAGGGCGAAATGACCGAGCGTTTAGGCGTTGTATCTTTTATGATTGAGGGCGCACATTACAATCTCGTCGTCAGATTATTGAATGACCGCTTCGGTATCCAAACCCGCGGCGGATGCTCCTGTGCCGGGACCTACGGGCATTATCTGCTCCAGGTAGATCAGGCAACATCAGCAAAAATACTGGCCGATATCCAGGCCGGCCACCCCGAAAACAAACCCGGCTGGGTACGCCTGTCGGTACACCCTACGATGACCGATAAAGAAGTCCATTTCATCATGGATGCGATAGCACAGATCGTGGCTCGATATCTCACTTGGGCAAGGGATTACCAGTACTGTCACACCACCAATGAATTTGTCCATTTGTTAATAAATTAACGAAATTTACCGTAAAACTGGAACAAACCCGCCGCCGTATAGCAGCATTATCCGAACAAAAATGAAAAGAAACAACCGCACCCCGTATTGGTGGTTCATCCCCGCCGGCCTGCTGTTCAACGCAGGGACCTTGTTTATCCACCGTTATCATCCCCTCTCAGATTTCCTGCTGGGGGCTCTGCAGGGCATTGGACTAGCGCTGATGCTGGTTGCCCTGTTCAAAGGAAAAGCGCGGCGGATAAACACTTAATGCAGATTGAATTTGATAGGAAGCGAATCGCAAAGCATACGCATTAATCGCATTGGGTATTATGCCCGATGCGCAGGAAGTGCCCATCCGGGTCTTTGACCAGCATTTCCCGCATTGACCAGGGTTTGGTATCCGGCGGGCTTAAAATATTGGCGTCTTCTTTTATGGCCTCGTAATATTCATCTACGTTATCGACATTGAGCGCCAGCCAGGTACCCTTATGTCCCTGGTCTCCTTTACAAAAAAAGATCGTGGTATTGCCATCAACCACGCCGCCAAAGGTCAGCGGTTCGTCCCAGCCCCAGTGCTCTTTAAAACCGAGCACCTCGGTATAGAACTTAATGCTGCGGGAAACATCGTCAGAATAGAGAATGGGGATAACTGATTCGATTTTCATTGGTTTAATTTTAAAAGGTCTTCAATTTCAGTATGGCCTTTGCTTTCGGCCCAGGCCAATGGCGTTGCCCAGTCGGCTCCGGCATGTTTCGGGTCTGCGCCATGTTCCAGTAAATAACCCACCATGTCCAAATGCCCCCATCGCGCGGCCATGCCCAACGGTGTGCTTTGATATTCTTCCTCAACCGCATTGAGGTCGGCACCATATTTCAATAGGAGTTCTGCTTTGGCCAGATCGCCTTTCTGCGCCATATCATGCAGAATAATGACGTTGTGCCAGCTCTTGGTATTGGGGTTCATCCCTTTCTCCATCATATAAGTCGCCCCGTCCAGCCGCTCAAAATAATACTTCTGGGTCCACTTTAGTATGTCGGGGACTTTAGCGCCGTAGGACATTAACAAATCAACCATAGCGCGGTTATTGAGTTTAGCGGCAAAGGTCAAAATCCCCTCACCCCAGAAATAGGTTTCATCTGCAGCGAACTCGGGGTGATCTTTTAAGATCCGGGCCGTATGCTCCAGATCTTCACGGTCAACCGCTTTTTCAAATTCGATTTGTAAGGGCGTGCGGTTGAAAAGTATTTTACCATTGTCGCCAAAGTATTTTTGCCTTTCGGGATGCGCGGCATAATCCTTTAGTAGCGTTACGATCTCCGTATACCCCCGGTCTTCAGCCAGGATATCGAGCGTGTCCAGGAAAGGATAGATGCGATATTTAGGATCGTGAGCACCCTGGTCCAGTAAAAAATTAACCAGTTCGGTATGTCCTTCCCTTACCGCGAAATGGATGGGGGGTGTATAGTTATATTGGGCATAAATTAGTTCCGGGCATTCCCGGGTAAGGGCTTTTACTTGTTGCAAGTCGCCGTTGCGGCTGGCCGACAGGATATCCCAGACCTTATCCGTCGTCGATAAGACTTTATTGGCTGCCTGCATGGTTAACCCGAGGCTCAATTCAAGCGGCCGTATCATCGGTTGATCTTTAATAATTCATCAATCTCTAAATAGCCACAAGGGAAAGGTACCCCGGCAGCTGATGCCCCTGCTTTTAATAGTGCAGCTACTGCATCGGGCGAACGCCGCCGTGTCCAGTAAGATTCTGTGCAGGCACGCACGTTAAGCATTAGCGGCGTATCGCCATTGGCATCAGGTACATTAACCACCGCGCCATAGTCAATCAATAGTTGAACCACCTGCGGGTAGTTATGCCAGGCTGCCACATGTATAGGCAGGCTGTTTGGCGGTGTGCAATAATAGCCGTCGCCTTCAATAAAAGGGGCATTAACAGGCATGCCTAATTCAAGCAATAACCGGGTACCTTTAAGATTTCCACCAGCACAGAATGTGGCCAGCAGGGTGCCGCCCATAGCTATCAGTTCATTTTTTAGTTGGGGTGCTTGTTGGCTTAGCGTTTGTACTTTTGCTTCATCACCCAAAGCGCAGGCGCAGATCAGGTCATCCACACCGTTCAACCGGAAATCAAATCCGCGTTCCCTTATCATAGTCAGCACATCGGCACGGCCTTCTCTTGCTGCGCGAGCAATGACTGTCAGCTTATCATCGGCCAAATATGGGTCGGCGTGATGATCAAGCAGCAACGCAAACATCTCCGGCCCGTTGATACGCTTTAACGCATGATGCATAGGATACCAGCCGCGATTGCAGTCACCATTGGGATTAGCGCCGTGCTCTAGCAGGTATTTTGCGCCCTCGTAATCGTGCCAGTCGTGCTTGCGGATCAGCATCATCGTCAGGTATGCCTCTCCGAGCTTACCGGTATCCACAACTACTTTCATCGCTTCATTCTCCCAGGTTTCGGGGGAATGGTAGCAGACTTCCTCATCATTTACTTCAGCGCCTCTGTCCACCAGCAATTGGGTTAAAGCGGCATGTTGCACCACTCCGGCAGCACCATAAAGCGCGGTCTCAAACTCTCCTTTGTTCCAGAAGCCGGCACTCGGGTCTGCACCCGCATCGATGAGCATTTCGGCGGCTTTTAAAAAGCCTGCTTCGGGCCGCTTTTGCAGCCGCAGGTATTTTGAAAGGCAGAGGTAGGTTAACGCGTTGCCTCCGTAGGGTTCGGCGGTTGCGGTAGCGTTGTTTTGATCTTCGGCCAGGTAATGGGCCACACTTTCCTCCTCGCCTAAAATGGCTGCAGTAAAAATATCCCCGGAATTAAGCTGCGGGTATTTCACCAGCAGCTCATCCGCTTCGTCGGCATTGCCGTGCCAGATGGCGGCGCCGATGAACGCAGAAAGAATGTTTACAGGTATTTCAGCCATAATTGTTCCCGATGTTTTGATTTATAGTTACCATAAGCCCGGCAGGCCACATACAGTAAAATTTCCGCGATTATAAAGATAAGGTAAAGCAAGGGCAATCCCCAGCGGTGATCTTCGGGAACACCGGCGTAAGGCGCGGTGGTATACCATTCCTGGTGGTGGGCGCCGTACAGTGCAAAATTAAGCCAAAGGGCCAACAGATGGATTAACAAAATATGCAGGATATAATAGAAAAAAGGCACTTTACCAAAAACTGTAAGCACACCCGCTAACCAGCCCGTGGCTTTTTCGGCAAAAGGCACCAGTGCAATAAGAGGCCCTAACGTCATTAACAGGTACAGTTGCGACGGCGGGTATTTCTGCTGGGCCAGCAACCGGAAAATAAAAGGCTGGTCGCCATGCTTGCCCAAAACGGCCACGATACTAGCCGCCACTAAAAATACAACGATGGCCGTAATGCCTATGCGCAAACAAAGCCGGTTGCATGGTACGGGTTCAAACATTAACAGCTTCCCAAAGCCGTAGCCCGCCATCATTACACCTATCCACGGCACGATTACATATAAAACATTGATCCAACCTAAACCGTCATCGCTGTTGGGGTATAGAAATTGCCACCAGGTCCAACTTGCGGGAGCAAAATGAAACACCTGCTGTATGGCGATCAGAACCAGGCCGGTTAACCAAATAACACGGAAAGGCAGCCAGACTGCCGCCGAAAGCAACACCAGGCACCAGCCCAGCATCCAGATTACCCCGGCTAGCATAAAGCTTTTAAAATCTAAGTTAAACGTCCAGCAAAAACGGATCAAAGTCAGCTCAAGGACGACCAGCAGCAGGCCGCGGGTTAGTAAATACCGGGACAGCTTCCCGCGGTCATTCAGCTTTTGTCCGTAGAGGAATGCCGAGGTGCCGGCAAAAAATACGAAACCTGAGACACAGAAATGCGTGACCCAGCGGGTGAAAAAGATCGCAGGATCGGGGCCGCCCGAGGGCATGCCGGAATAAACACGGACGTGGTCTATGGCCATCAGCACCATGATGGCTCCGCGCAAGAGATCGATAGAACGGAGGCGTTGGATTGGATTCATCCCTAAATTTACAGTGCCTTCGTTCCTTAAAGAAATTATCGGATAATTGACCGTTTTCTGCTGATATCCGGTTAAGGACTCGGCCTGACTTCCAGCAGTATCAGGCGGTTATCAAATTGTCAATTCCTTATATTTTCTATGATTGCGCCGCTGGGTTCGTCAGTGTGGATCGACTGTCATCGACGAACGACGTCCTGTCGTGATTGCCCAGTAGTCGATCCATTGTCGTCGGATGCCGTTGGCTCGGTTGATGAGTTCCGCACTTGGCTTTCGCCCGTGCTCCACGATCACGACGATCCCGGTGTTAAAATGTCGCTGGGAATGATTGACATCGGGTAAGCGCGGACCCTCTGCGGTGATGACGTCTTGAATCGTAATCCTCATTCGTTGGCCTTTGAAGATCGGGCGTCCGTTTGAATTCGTGCCGACCCGCACAAGTGACCTCACGATGTAGAAGTCGGGCACCTCAGCGGCGGCGATCAATCCCATCAGGTAGAGTTCGAGATAGGAATACCCCGAGGCTGGTACGAAAAAGCCTTCGCGCAATTGGGTGAAGGTGCCGTCGAGATTGTCTTGCCACGCGCTTCCACCTTGTGTGGAAGCCTCGAGAGGCAGCGAGTATGGATACGCCACTTGCGTCTCCAATCCGGGATCCCAATGGGGCCAGGCTCCGAGCGAGATCGGTTGGCCATTCACGCGGGCGGTAACATACGCTGACCAGCGGTGTCCGATCTCGTGACCGAGATGCCCGACGGCGTAATTGTACGGGCGAGGCTTCTCGTCGGGTGTCGCCTGCGCGAGCGGGCGTGTATAGAACGGGATATTTTTTGGGTTTCCGGCTGGCGCATTGTCGGGCGGGCTCTCTTGCATTTCGTTCGCCCCGACAAAGATTGGCTGATACAGGCCGAGCTGAAATCGCCCGCCCGTGCCGCGGCTATCCAGCATCGGTTTTGTTTGAGCGTGTTTGGTATCTCCGATCCCGGCGACGTTACCTCCGATAGGCCCATCGCTCGGGCTGCTGGCCTCCTGGCTGTCGATGCGGAAATCCGAATAGTAGGCGAGAAAATCGAACTTGTCGCCCAATGCCTTAATAACGGTGCAGGAAAGATCCTGTGGTTGCGGCGGCTGCAGGTAGTGAAACGACTCATACAACGCGGCGAACGGACCGCTCTTGGGGGTCAGACTGGACAGGTCAATGGATTGAACACGCTCAGCCGCCGATAAGATTGGGTAAATCCCCACGATACCGTCTTTTGCTGTCATGGTCTTGTACGATAGCTCGATTGAGCCGTCGCGGTGCACCACAGCCTGAAACAGATTGGTCGTAGGGAACCAGGAGAAATCCAAAAAGCCCCCGAATGGTTCGGTGAGATCCCATGTGATGACAACGCGATCAGCCAACTCCCGCACGTAGCGCGGGCCGGACATCCTGGGCTTTAGAAACACGCAGATGGCTGGTGCATGTTCACCCAGCTTGGGGGCCACGTCAGCGAGACGGTCAAATCGTCCAATGGCGGGAGCGATTCCGCCGTCATGGCGACCGTACGCATCGACATCACCCACGCTTGGTGGTGGACCGAATCGAATGGATCCCGTCGTCCCCACGGAAAACGAACTCCACCGTTGCCCTGAAAACGGAAAGGTGAACCGTTTGAGCCTGACATCAGCACCGGTGAGTTCCACACCGTAGTTGGTGTCCCAACGTAAAGCCTCATTTGTCATACGGTAGCTAGAACCGACTGGACTAAATCGCAGCGTGCGGCCGTCGAGATCAAAAAGGTTCGGTTGCCCGAGCGCTGCGCTGTCCAACTCGAGCACGATTAAATTGCCTGATACCGATACCTGACCGATGGAATGTCCGGGTGTTATACCGTCTTGTCCGTAGGACTGTTTGTGTATGAATAAAAAAACTAATAGAACATTAATTAGAAAAATAGGCTGTTTCATTAATTGAGTACAATGGTAAGGTTTTGTGCAGGGCAGGACGTTTTAACGTTCGGCCCCGGAAACGCTGCTAAATAAAGATAAACAAGTTGAAGGTGAAAAACAAAGTTAAATGGTATTGTGACGAGCAAGAAAAGGCATATTCGCGAAATTTAAAGGCACATAATGATAACGCATGCGGTCGTAATGGACACTCTTAATCATCGTCAAAAATGATGATATGGAACAGGCGATGTCGATGTGGTCTAATTGCCGCAAAACCCTAATAGTTTGTTTGAGTAACCACCATTGAATATTCTAATGGATAGTGAGCTTTTAAATAAGCCAATTGAAAAGCAATTATAGTGTAGCTTACATAATGGGCCTTGTTAAATGCATATAGTCCAAACGTCTCCCAATCTTCCCATATCTTTTCGAGGCGATTCATTGGGTGCTCATTTTTTTTACCGCCCTCAAGGAATTCTTTTTTCAAATTGACAAATAAGAGTAAAATACAACATCTACGTTTATTCGACGGAAAAACTCTTTCCGGTTTCTTTCCCGATCCGCTGGTCTCCTTTCGAAATGAGTTCACAGACACGGATCGCGGCGGTTTCAAAATCAACAGCGCTTTCCGGGAGCAGCTGCCAGCCGGAATCATGTATTTTCCCGTTATCAAGCACAAAGCCAGTGATCGCCGGTACTTCGGTTTTAAGGCTGGCATGCGCCTCGATTTTTGTGGCGATCCACAGGCCGTTGAAGTTTAGATTTTTCCGGAGTTGACGAAGAATAAGCACGATCTTTTTATCCAGGTAGATATAGTACATACCGAACGATTGGCGGATGATGATCCGTTCCGGCAGGTAATCGAGAACTAAGTTGTATGGAACAGGCTTTTTCATCAAATGTAAATATATTGAAATCGCTTAACTAAGCAGGTGTACTGTTCATGGTTGTCGGAAAACAATATCCCCCTTGAGCATCACGCCGCAAACCTTGAAGCCGGCTTTCATTAAGGCAGCTTTGGAGGCCCGGTTGCTGATGTTGCAGCGGGCGGCTGGTACCCGGCCCATTCGGCAGATCTCATTCTTAAGCTCCTGGATCAGCAGGCTGCCCAGGCCGCGGTTACGGAAACCCTCTTTGACCTCCATATAGATATCAGCATAAGGCTTGTTGTAATTAAGCATAAACCCACCGGTAGCGACCACCTCACCAGCCAGCTTTAAAGCATAGTTCCCCTGGTCGGCGCTGCCCTGCGCCGGTGGCGAGAGCTGGGTAAATTCCGCGCCGGGTACCGATAATTGAGTTGGCCCGTCGTCCTCAAAAAGCAGGGCTTCGCCCCGGATGTTTTGCGCATATTCAAATAACAGGGCGGCCAGCAAGGGGTCGTTGCTTTGGCATTCAATGACCTCGGCCGGGCTTAACGGCAGGAATTTCTCAAAGACCCGGTTGAGGAGGTGCCGGTACGGCGCGGTTAAATAGAACTCGAATAAGGCCTTTTTTTCGGCCTTGGGGTCCAGCCCCCAGGTCGCTGCATAACCAATGGAAGTTTCGTCCATCTTAAAGAGCCAGGCCTGGGCCCAGTTGTTTTCATGGCATTTATTATAAATGAACTCGATGGCATTTTCTGCCAGGAACACTTCACGCAGCTCCCGGATGTGATTTGAATTGCCGGGGATGATCTCTATTTCCATAAGTGTAATTTAAGCTATCCTTTTGAAAAAGCGATTCGGAAACCGATGCAGCCATCGAAAAATTGCGGGCCGATCTCGTAGCGCATGGTATTGGTGCAATGTACGGCGCCGTTATGGTGACAACCGCCACGCAGCACTTTAGCATCACTTTCTATCAGGCAGGCGCTGCCATCGTTGGGTATGAGGGTAGTGTCCCGGACGAACCAGTCCTGGCACCATTCCCAGACATTGCCGTTCATATCGCATAAGCCCAGTTGATTAGGCTTTTTTACTCCTGCCGGATGCGTTGTGGTCAGCTTAGCCTGGTTCTTCAGTTGGCTGATCAGGACGGGGTCGGTGTAAGGCCCGGCATTCAGCTCATACCAGCCGGATTCGCCCATATCGTTTGTGCCGGCAAAGTGGAAACCGTCGCGCCAATGCGGTCCGCCGCGGGCGGCGTATTCCCACTCGGTTTCCGTTGGTAACCTGAATTTACCTTTATTTCCAAATTGTTGATTCAGTTTTTCGATGAAATCCTGCACCTGAAACCAGGATACGTGCTCCACCGGATGTGTTTCTCCCGCGTATTGTGAACGATTATCTTCGGCACCCATGATAGCGTTCCACAAAGCCTGTGTTGTCTGTTTTTGCGCAATATAGAAATCCGGTAGGTGAATAGCTTGCACATTTCCAAACAGGAACGGGTCGTTAGCGGGCGTCCCGGCCACATAGATAATTTCCAGCCGTTCGCTTCCAAGGTCATAGGTCAGCATTTCCATTAACTGATATTTTGACAAAAACGCAAGGTGTTTCCATCCAGGTCTTTAACATAAAATTCCCGCCGCCCCCAGGTCTGGTCGACCGGCCCCTGCTCCACAGGCGAATTGGGTTTATTGGTATCCAGCCCCCGGCTTTTGTATTTGGCAAACAAGCTGTCGACATCGCTAACATAAACATAGATTACTGACCCGAAGAGTCGTTCACTTTCATGGGTAGTAATTTGGAATTCCATTTCCTCATGGCCCAGATCGACCACCTGCGAATCCGGTGTATCGTCCGGCCAGGTCATCACGAAGTCCAGTACTGCGGTATAGTGCCGGATCGCTGCACGCATATCGCGTACCTTGAAAAGTGGGATGATCTTCATGACTTAAATCTAAGCGTTATCTCCCGGCAAACAAAAATTCCGGGATACCTGGCCATAAAAACTACGTATTTGACAACCAAAAGTATTCATTCAGCGCCTTGCCTGACCATATGGACACCCACTGCCATGATCCACAAAACAATACTGGAGACAAAAAGCCGGAACCCGGTCAGTGAGGCTTGTTCCAGCCCGCTGATAAAGAGTACAACCGCGCCGGCAGCAAGGGCGATGCCTAAATAAGCGATCCATAAGGGTAGTTTTTTAGTGATGATAATGGCCGCTGACCAAAACAGTAACGCAACAGCGAAAGCGGCACTATAAATATAATCAAAGGCATTGTTCACGGAAAAGCTATACTTCAGGACCATTTTAACATTGTCCAGGACCGGCCCGGATGCTTGCTGGTATTTCTGGATAAAAATGGGCATCACCAGGCCGTTGGTTGCCGCGGCGATCAGTATCGCAAAGAGCGCGAAGACGCTAAACGCGAAACCGCAAAAGGATAGATAGTTGCCGCTGCCGAGTTTTTTGGTCAGGCCCCAAAAACCGACCAGCGCGAAGGGCAGCGAAAAGATCGCGACTGAATGGGTAATGATGATCCTGGGCGTGATCTTTAACAAGTATTCCAGGCTGCCGCCTGCCGGGTGCAGGATCATGGTAAAGACCATTAATACGGTGAACAGTACCAGTGAAAGGCCAGCTCTTTTTTCAAATTGTGTTCCCATCCCGCAAACCTAGGGCCGGGGGGCTGAAATCCACTTGACCAAAATCAAGAAATACTTTTGCGCCGGATGCGGCTGAGCGTTTCCGGTGCCATGCCCAGGTAAGAGGCGATCTGTTTTAATGGGAATTTTTGAATGATCTGCGGTTTGGTAGTTATCAGCAGCGCGTATTTTTCTTCTGGCGAAAGCCGGTTATTTTGATAATCCTGGTTCTGAATGGCTCTTTCAAAAATGTGGCCGATTTGGAAGAATGTGCCGGATGACCTGACCAATTCATGGAAATCCCACCCGCTTAATTCAAAGATCTCGCTTTCCTCTGCCGCCTGTATGCGATTGACTGATGGCGTCTGCGTAATAAAGCTTTTGTACTCAAACAGCCAGTCTTTTTCAACATATAGGTTTAAAACAGCGTCGCTGCCATTTTCCAAAGCGGTATAATGCCGGAAGCTTCCGCGATTTATAAAATAAAAAGACTGGCATATTTGCCCTTCAACGACTAAACACCCGTTTTTTTTTACTTCCCGGAATTGCAGACGGGCTGTAACCGCATCCATTTCCAGTTCAGAGAATCGGCCGAAACCAGCAAGAGATGCTTTAACGCTTTGGAACATAATACAATTTTAGCAATTTAAAATCATAAAGCCATAAGCCACGCATACTGCTGTTTTGCCTGTATTTTTGCCGAAAAAACAGTTTTCATTGCTGCAAATGTTCAGCTGATAAAATCCTCAAAGGGGCTATTGTTATGGAAGGAATTATATCATTGATGCAGACTTTCGATTTCCTGGATAGGGCAACATCCGTAATATATTAATGCATCAGGTAGTGTTTATAGGAGCTGATACGCTGTTTGTGCCCGCTACTTAAGGTTATCCTTAATGCCCAATGCTTTAAGAAAGGCATCTTTGTATAAGTTACTGATGGGGATTTCCTGTTCATTAATAAATACCCGGTTGCCATCGATGCGGGTGATTTTCGACCGGTTGACGATAAATGACCGGTGTACCCGCAAAAATAAGTTGCCTGGCAATTGTGCTTCCAAACCAGAAAAGGGTATAGCAGGTAACAGCGATTGCCCACTAAGTATGACCTTGGTATAGTTACCACAAGCTTCGACGAAGAGCAGCTCGTCGAATTCCACTTTAAAGAATTTCCCTTCTGCCTTAATAAAAATGGCCTGCCAGACGTCCGGCTTGGGTTGATCCTTTTGCGCCAACACTTTATCAACGGCGATGATAAAACGTTCCAGAGAAAAAGGCTTTAGCAAATAATCGCCTGCCGCCAATTCAAAGGCGTCTACGGCATGTTCCTTATAGGCGGTGGTAAAAATGACCATTGGCGGGTCTTTCAGCGTGCGTAAAAAGGCTATACCGTCAAGTACCGGCATGTTAATATCGAGGAACAGCAGATCGATCTTTTGCTTTTGGAGCAACGTTTTGGCGTCAAAAGCATTTGCACAGGCCCCCGTCACTTCCAGTTGCGGCAGGTGCTGGCAATAGGTCCGGATAATATCCCGGGCAATCGGCTCGTCATCGACAATCAGGCAGGCAATCTTGCGCATATCAATAGGGGGGTGTTAATCTCAAATGTACGGTATAAAACTGTTCCTTGCCAGTGCTGATGCTAAGGTCGTATCGCCCCGGATACAGTAGCTCTAATCTCTTTTTAACATTGACCAGTCCCAGACCGCCGTTAGGATTCTCAGGAATTGCTTCGCTGCCGAACGAATTCTTAACAGAAAACAGGACTGCGCCCTCCCAGAGTTTCAAAGAAATACTGATGAATATCTTTTCATCACGGGTATCTTTTGAATGTTTAAAGGCATTCTCCACAAATACGATTAACAGCAAAGGCGGGATTTGTAGGTTGGTGTCGCTAATTGTTGTTATGTCTGTTTCCAGATTTAACCGCTCACCAAGCCTTAGCTGTTCAAAAGTAATATAGTTATGCAGGTAAGCCAGTTCGTCGGTCAACGGTACGTATAATTCTTTTGCCTCATAAACCGCATAGCGAAGCAATTCGGAAAGTTTCAATAATAAGGCGGGCATTTTTTCATGTTCGGCGATCGCAATACCGTATAAATTATTCAGGGTATTGAATAAAAAATGCGGACTGAGCTGGTCCTGTAACAGGCGTAGTTCGGCCCGGCTTTGCGCTGCCTGGCGCTCGGCCACCTGTACCTGTTCCCGGATAAACACCTGTGCCATTTTGATCAGCATGCCCAGTGCGAAACTGAACAGCAGGAACAAGAGGATGAACATTAAGAACGGCGGGACGCCGTTAGCCGGCCTCAGTTGTACGGTGAAGATCATCGCGACCAGGTCTCCCAGTAAAAAGCAGGCGAACTGGAGCAGCACTTTTTTGGAAATGGAACCGCTATCGGCGAACCAGATGCGCACCATGGCCCGGCCGGCATACAATAAGCCCAGGTAAGCCAGCGTGAAAAAGAACGTCACGATAAAGACGATCAGCATCTCTTGATGAATGATATGCAGGATGACCACGCTGATCAGGGCGAAGACAGGTACAGCCGAAAGGAGGAAATATAAAAAGGGCGATTTTTGTTGCTTTTCCATTTGCGTTATGATTTGATAATATGGCCACAAACTTTGGTATTTCTGGGATAGGGTTGAAAATAAAATGATGAACCCGGCGAAAATCGGGTTGAATCTTGATTTTTGGCGTTCAAGCGTTTCAACCTGTCAAAACTAGTTTCCGTCAGTATTTTAGGTAAGTCCAACATCTTTATTTTTTACGCATGCCGCTGATCCCAATTTTTGGGCATATTAAAAAACAGCGAACATGAAATCACTTCTTTTTATTTTATTAGCCGGCTTGTTGCTAACCTTTAGTTTTGCCCCTGCCGCGGCCCAAACCATTAACGGGTTTATAAAAGACCAGCAAAACGAGCCTGTTCCGGGCGCGACGATTACGTTATACCGTCACAGCGACAGTACGGTTGTGCAAAGAAAAGCCGCTAACGGCCAGGGCAAATTTGAATTTACAGCGCTTAGCAACGGCACTTACTTTTTAAAAGCCACGGCTATCGGCAATAAGGATTATTCATCTACTCAATTCAGGCTCGATGAGTCGCACCGGGTGGTCGCTTTTCCGGCCATTATCCTGTTGCCGGCGAAAGGCAACCAGTTAAAGGAAGTAGTTGTGGCAGCCAAACGCCCCCTGATCCAGGAGGATATCGACCGGACCATCATCAATGTGGATGCCATGATCAGCGCATCCACCAGCAATACGCTGGATGTGCTGGGAAAAACGCCGGGGGTGTTGGTGGCTACAGACGGATCGGTCAGCCTGTATGGCAGAGGGGGGGTATTGGTCTTGATCGATGGCCGGTCCACTTATCTTTCGGGGCAGGACCTGGCCGCCTATCTCCGGTCCTTACCGGGCGGCAGCCTGGACAAAATAGAATTGATGCCCAATCCGTCAGCCAAGTATGATGCTGGCAGCAGTGCCATCATCAATATCGTACTGAAGAAAAACCGGGTGCAGGGCATCAATGGCAGCGCTTACCTGACCTTTGACCAGGGCCAGTTGCCGCGCAGCTTCAATTCGCTGAATGTCAATTACCTCCACCAAAAGCTGAATTTCTTCAGCGGACTGACCTATTATAAGAATGACACGCGTTCCGAAGATGTTTTTAACCGGTCATTTTTTACGGGGGGTGCCGCGCCAGCTTCATCGGCCATCAGCAATGTGTTTGATTACCGCGGGCATAGCCTGCTGGCCAGGACCGGGATGGACTACGCCGCTTCTAAAAGGACCGCCTTTGGTTTGATCGCCAGCCTGGCCGAGCGGCCGCACCACGACCGGGTAGCTTATACCAATGATCAGTATGGTGCTTCCGGTGCGCTGGATTCGGTAGCCAGGGGTACCAGTAATGGCGATTTCACCTGGCGGCAATTCAGCTCTAACCTGAATTTCACGCACCGCTTTAATGACGCGGGCAAGGAACTGAGCGCCGACCTGAATTATATCTATTACTTTTCCAGGGCCGGCCAGCAGATCCCTAACCAGGTCTATTTGCCCAATGGTACGCTGCAAAGGAACGACCTGGCACTTTACTTCCTTCCATCAGGCAAAAATATCTATACGGCCAAAGTGGATTATACCCTGCCGCTGCCTGCCAAAGCGAAGCTTGAAATGGGTTTAAAATCTTCTTTTGTGACGAATGATAATGAGGCCAATTATTTTAAAGTCATTGGTGGCCAAAACATCGCAGATAACGGGCGTTCCAATCATTTCATCTACCGGGAAGACGTCCAGGCCGCTTATATCAATTCCCGTAAAGAATGGAAAAACCTGGGTGTCCAGTTTGGCCTGCGGCTGGAAGCTACCCGCTCCAGCGGCCACCAGTTGGGTAATGCCGGTGTAACGGGATCAACTTTTACCAATAGCTATACCAATGTATTCCCCTCGGTATTTCTCCAGTATAAACTGGACAATAAAAATAACCAAGTTATTGGTTTAAGCTTCGCGCAAAGACTGATCAGGCCCAATTACCAGCAGCTGAACCCTTTTCTAACTTACGTGGATAATTATACCTACAGTTCGGGCAATCCTAATTTACAGCCGGTCCGGAACGAGCATATGGAAATGACCTGGCGTTACCGGCAATTGTTGAATATCCGGATGGCCTATGACGTGCAAAAAAACGCCCAGTTCGACGCGACACATAGCTTAAACGGCATTTTTATCACGCAACCGGACAACCTGGACGGTTCCAGCCGGATGATCGGTATCCGGCCGAGCCTGATGTTGCCGGTAACCACGGCCTGGAATGCGAACCTGTACTTAAGTTTCGAACAGGATATGACCACCGGGGGGCTGCTGCCGCCCGATCAGCACTTAACGATCTACACCGGCACCGCCAACCTGATCAACAACTTCAGCTTTGCCCACGGCTGGAGCGCTGAGATTAGCGGAATTTATGTAGGCCGCCAGGAAAGGCTGCAAAGGATCACGGACCCCAGGTGGAAGGTCTATACGGCCACGAAGAAAAAAATATGGAAAGGCAAGGGAGCGGTAGAGATATTATTCGAAGATGTTTTTCATTCCTGGATCACGAACGAAACCATTACCGGGCTCGCAGGTGTGAAATCTCTGCACCGCAATACCCAGGATACCCAGGGAATATTCGTTGCCCTCACTTATAATTTTGGCAATGAATTGTTCGCCCGCAGGAACAAGCACCAGGATAATGCCGCAGATGCTGAAAAAGGAAGGATTGATCAATAAAAAACCCCTGCGACTTTCTTTAATACCCTGAAATTGAGTAGCTAATTTTGCAGTTGTTAGTTTCAGTTGTCCGTTAGGCTGGTATTGACAGGATCTTCCGCGCAGAAGCCGCGATCAGTTGCTGTTCCAAGCCCATTCCCTCGTAGCCGCTACGCAAATAAAGCCGGTACAGTTCGCCGGAACATGCCGGCAGCCCTTCGCGCTGATACGTTTTTCCCTGGGCAAAGCCTACCAGCTCCCCGTTTTTGTTTTCGACCACCAGGCAGAAACAGTCACCCTGCTGTTCCGCCTTAGCTGGTTTCCGGCTATTCCCCGAAATTTTTGCACCGGCCAGGGCATAAAGTTCTGCTAAAGCCGGGAGATCATTGATCACCCCTTCCCGCACGGACAATTCTTCTTGCCTGTTAGCAGATTGTGGCAAAGGTGGTTTGCCGCCTTTTTTTAATAATCTACGGATCAGCGCCATAAGGGTACTTTTCATAAAACCGGTTTGAATGAAAGACATCTTTTTTTCGTGTACGTTACAGATCTGCGCCTTTTTTCGGACAATTGACCTGAAAAGCTAGGTATCCGGGCGGTTTACTGTTTCACCAGCTTAACTATGCTGCTATTTTCCACTAGACTTTCGTATATCTTTAGCTTTCTCAAAAGTTGCCAAACAACTATCCAGCGGTTGCCCTTGTTTATAAATGCAGTCGCAGAAAACCTGGCAGGCTGCCGGGTTTTTGCTGGAAGCACATTGATTTTGGCATTCCGCTTCCGAGTTGCCCGGCACGATCTCATATAACCAAAAAGTGCCAGCGATGATCAAAACCACCGCTGCGAAGACACCTCCAAAAAACAAGACACGGAGGCGCTTACCCACTGGCTTTTTTAGCACGGGGGGAGGTTCTGGTTCGGGCTGATTAAATGGTAATAGGTACTTTAAGCGGTCGTAATCCCAAGCTAATAAAAACAAATTTGCCAATACCATCATGGTAATGAGCCTGGTACCATCAAACCGGGTAGCATAAGTAAGTACACAAATATTGATGGCAAAGGGAAAATACATCAGGGCGCCCAAAAGGGAAGTCCTAGGGATGAGTAATAATATAGCGACTATCACCTGGGCGATCCCAATAAAGATATAGTAATAACCTGTCAGTAGCAGTGCATCGAAATAATGCCCCAAAGGGTTGTTGTGCGGCAGGCCTTCGGCAAACCGCTGGCCCATAATTTTTACGAAACCCGTCGGCAGAAAGCTCGCCGCCAGCGCGGCGCGGCAAAAAACAGCAAAGCGTTTAAACCAGTCGTCAGACTTTGCCTCAGAGTATATCTCTTCAAATCTAGTCATGATTGTATTTTAATGTTATAACAGGTCTGTTTAACTTCCACCAAACCTCAAGCTTTTTTACGGGAGAATACTTTACTGGTAATGAAGTAAATGACCGACGCTATAGTCGTCCAGTAGAGCGCACAGAAGAAAGCCAAAACTGGTGGTGCCGGATCCGGATCATTAAATATAGGCGCTAACGGACCTACCAAAACCACTTTAACGGGGTATATAATGTCTGCCATTGTCTTTTTCCGTGGTACAGGTGAGTCTGCCCCGGGAAACCAATTTCCGTTTACCGGGGCTCCGCGGATCTCGGAACTTAAAATTGAATTAGTTATAAATTGAAATACGAACGCCGAAATGACGAATATGATGACAAACCGGATGTAGGGACTTTTCATAATAATAAGTTTGATATTGTTATTTAGTTTTCTTTAGTGAATACACCTTCACCCTGCGGGCGCTTAATGGTCATTTGTTTTTTTAAAGTATCGAATTCAATGGTGACGCTATAGGCGAGTTTGAATTTGTTCGCGGTGATCGGTTCAAGCTCAATTGTGTTTGCTCCGTTTTGGATAGCGATTGTGGTGCCTTTTCTGATCACCGTCATTTTCGCCGGACCTCCGGATCCCACATATACTCCAACGTACTGATCAAGAATTTCCGGACTTACTTCTACTGCATTAAAAGTGGGAACCTCATACGGCTTGTTCCAGTAGATATCGAAAACGGCGGCAATGATGTCAGCAACCGGAATGATCTTCGCATTCGTAGTATATGCCAAAGCTACCTTTTCGTTGGGTTCATAAGCCAGCCATGCACCTGAAACGTTACTTCCGCCGGTATTGCCATACAGGGTTCTGCCTGCGAATAAAAATGGCACCAATCCCATTCCTTCGCCGTCGCGTATCGTTTTCATCTGGTCAAGACTGCGTTTAGTGATTAGTTTAAGGTCAAAAAGGGCTTGTATAAATTTGATCATATCCGCAGGCGTTGAAAGGATAGCTCCCGCACCGGCCGGGACACTGAAATTTATTTCTGGCGCTTCTTTCCATGTTCCCTCATAAGTGTAAGCCACACTTTCGTTTTTGTCGGCATTGGTGTTTCCAACTCCCATGTAGGTGTGCTTCAGACCAATTTTGGAAATGATTCGCTGCTTTAACGCTTCCTGGTAGGGTTTTCCCGTAATCTTTTCCACGATATACCCTAAAAGAACATAGCCTGTGTTACTATATTGATTCTGGCTGTCGGGTTCAAAAAGAGCTTTGCCTTTGGCGATAGCTTCAATTACTTCCTCATGTGTTCTTTCCTTCATTCTCCAGCCATTCTCGACATTAAGGTCGGGGATGCCGCTACGATGGTTGAGGATCTGCGCTATGGTGATCCTGCTGGCATTAGGGATTTGCGGGAAGAACTGATCCAGGTGGTCGTCGAGCTTTAATTTTCCTTCCTCCACAAGCTGAAAGATCATCACAGCAGTATAGGTTTTTGTTATGGAGCTGATGCGGTATTCAGTTTCATCGGTCAGCGGCTTCTTCATTGTTTCGGTGATCTGGCCATAGCCGAAAGAGCGGGTATAAAGGATTTTACCGTCCCGGGCCAGGGTAATGCTGCCCATGCCCTTGTTCTTTTCCAGCAGGCGGTCAAACAACAGGTCGAGTTTGGCTTTGTCGAGCGTTTGGGCGTAACTACCGGTGCATACCACCAGTAATAATGCGGTCAACAGGATTTTATTCTTCATTTGTTTTATTTTTTTAAAAGTACTTTGCATTACAAAGTTAAATAAAAATACTTTGCACTTCAAAGTATTTAAGAAAATACTTTATCCCCAACTTAAATTGTGTCTATAATATCGTTTGTAACCAATGCCTGTCGGCAAGGTTTTTAAGGTAGATATCGATTTCCATATCGCCCATGCCGTATATTTTTTCTGTTGCCCAAAAGGCATGATAGATCCCAGGCCTGGTTTTAATGCCGCTATTGTAAATATCCAGCAATTTTTGTTCGATAGCATTCAGGCCATTTTGGTTGACGCTTATTCGTTTCAAATGAGCCCGCAATGCCGGTTTTAGTAAGTGCAGGTTTCCCCAAAAAGTACGTTCATCAAGCCATTGTTCCAATGCTTTAGCATCCCCGTTTATATAGAGTTTCCAGGCTTCTTCGGCAATGGCAAAATCAGGCCGGCCCAACCGCTCCCTGATATGATCATATAAATAAGCTAATTCAGCTCCCGTAAGCTCGCCCATGCCTTTGAAGTCTTCCTTACCCGGAAAATCACCCGGGCAAATTAGGTAAACCGCTGGTGCCGGCAGATCGGTCTTATTATTCAGCATGGCCATTACACCCAACAGGTTGGCCTGGCAATGCAGGTCGAACTCAAACCAAAGATTGATCTCGTCATAGGGTTCACTTAACTTTTCCAACGGGCCAATGACCTTTTCCTTGTAATTATCCGGCGTTTCACTAAAGGTCTTGCAGATCCAGTCGGCCCGTAGATTCCAGAATGTAGCTGACGAGATATCGTCCAGCAACGGCCCCTGCGAAAATATCTCCCGCCAAACAAATACATCGCCATCCAGGCCGCTTTGGTTAAAACTTTGTGCGGTAGAATCGCCGTTGAGGATATGGAGGATGGTGCTCATTTTTCTAATGGTAAATGTTTTTCAAGAGCAACCCAAACCTGCTTTATTGCATTGACTAAAAATTCAGGATCTTCCAGCTGGATGTGATGCCCGCTTTTGGGATCAACTAGTTGTTTACTGTTATGCGATAGCAGCAGCAATTCCTTGTTTCTGTTAACCCTTGTTGTATCATTAGTAATGCCCTGGGTTAAAATCAGCAACGGCTTTTCCTTTAATTGATAGGGATAGTTTTTCCTTTCATGGTATAATAATGCTTCCTCTTCGATGTAGTAGTCATTGTCGTTTACCGCAAAGTAATTCAGTTGCCGGATAGCCCATAGGCGAATCTGTTGTATAGGAGCCGGTAATTTTAAATAGGGGCTATCCAGTTGCGTATGGGGAAACCCGCGCTGTACCAAAATGTCTTTCAAGTATTTTTGTGCCGCAGGCTTTAACAGGTTATCCGTATCTGATGCTATAGTTTTTACAGGTGGAATCGCAACGCCTTTCGCGTCTATACTTGGTTTGATTTTTTTTCCGTTAATGAACATGGTATTATCATCATACCCGCCATCTACTAAAACCAGGCCAGCCACCTCATCCGGGTATTCCGCTGCAAATAATCGTACCAATAGCGCGCCATGTGAGGCTCCCACTAAAATATACGGGGCCGGAACGTTCGCTTTTTTTAACAGCGCGTGCAGATTATAGACATCCTGGTGCATGGTATGCGGTTTGGGACCCATATCGCTCCAGGCAGAACCGGCCCTGTCGTAGGAATAAACAGGACTGAACCTGGCAACTTCCGGTTGGACCAGGCTCCAATCGAATGAGAAGTCCCCTATGCCTGATTCTAAAATCACAGCCGGACCTTTTTTGTCTGTTCCGAGTCCTGATAAATGTAGTTTCCAGCCACCGATGTCGACCAGTTTACCCAGCGGTGGATATAAAAAGGCGCTATCCGCTTGTGCGTTCGCTTTATGGAAGAAACTTATCCCCATTAGCAAGAACGCAAATTGAATATAGCGCAAATAGACAGTACCTGGATTTTTTTTAAAAGCTTTCATATTCCATATAGTTTGATAAAAGGTGTTATTGATAGGAGTAATTTATAAAAGCACTTTGATGTTCAAAAGCATTTTTTTAGCCCTTCTTTATTGATCAGGGTGAATGGTAAGATCTGTAAAAAAACCTTCTGTCCCAAAGTCCACCCAAAGCCCGATAGAACCCCTGGCGGCGGCCCCCAATTTTAAATCGTTTATAACGAGACAAGGCTGGCTGTTGCCATTCAAAAACAATTTTGCGCCGGCATCTTTTACAACGATCTTCAGTTGTATCCATTCATCGAGGCCCATATCCGCATAAGACTCGTAGACGCCCGGCGACTCCGTCCTCAAGCGACTGAAGGGATAATCCGGATACGAGAAATACTGCGTGGCATGATTGCGTCTGAGTTGATCATCGGCTCTTCCGTTCGTGGGCCGGATATAGATACCTTCAAAACGGCTATTGTCTTCGTTGATCCGGAAGGCCACGCCGATAAATCCTCTTGCACCGCTGAAAGTGTGATCAAGTAACCTGCTCAATATTTTTACTTCAATGGTTCCGTTCCGAAATTCTGTTCCTTTGATCTTAACAAAAGTGGGGCTATTGGGACTGGCAATAGTCGAATCTACTACGATCCTGATGGCTTTTTTGCCTTGTATGGTCTGTGTGCGCATTGCTACGCTTACTGGTATACCATTTTGCGCAGCAGATACTTTGGGAAGGCCAGTTGTCAACAAACAGCAGAGTATGGGTATGGCGTTCAAAAATTTCATGTCGGAAGTGAATTATAGTTTATGAATTGACCTTTGGTCGATTATTCTGTGCGTAAGCTTTTCACCGGATTCGCCACGGCTGAACGTACGGTTTGAAAACTGATCACGGCAAGCGCTGTCAGCAGCGCCAACAAACCAGCGCCGGCAAATATCCACCAACTGATAGCAGCACGATAAGCAAAATCCTGCAGCCAGAGATGCATCATATACCAGGCAACAGGTGAAGCGATGATGACCGCAAGCAGCACCAGTTTGATAAAATCCTTTGACAGCAGCAATACGATACCCGTTATGGAAGCGCCCAGCACTTTCCGGATACCGATCTCTTTTGTTCGCTGGGTAGTGGTCAAAAGGGCCAGTCCTGACAATCCCATAGCGGCAATAAGTATGGCCAGGGCCGCAAACAAACCAAACACCTTACCGAACAGGTAATCGTTGCTGTATTGCCGGTTGAATTTTTCGTCGAGAAAATAGTAATCAAAAACATTCCCCGGGAAATAACGGGCATAGGCTTTCTGAATGGCTTCAAGGGTTGCGGGTAATTGCTGCGGATCTACTTTTACGGAGAACTGGCTGTAATGCCCTTGCAGGGTAGGCAACAGTAACACTGGTTCTAACCCGCTTTTCAAGGATTTCTGATGAAAGTCAGCTACTACACCAATGATATCCCAGGTGCGGTTAAACGCCGTCACCGATTTACCGACCGCTTCCTGCGGCGATTTAAATGCCAGTTGCCGTAAAGCGGTTTCATTGATGATCAGGTTATGCACTTTTGCCAGGTCGTTGTTATAATCCAATGGAGAGAAATTCCGTCCTGCCAGGAGTTTCATCTGGTACAGATTGATGAAGCGCGCGTCCACACCCATATTGGTCATGGTGCCCTGGTTATTCGCAAGATCCGTCCTGCTTACATTATTGATCTTCCCAAGTTCATCCCCCGGTATCCGGCCGGAAACGGCTGCACCTTTCACCAGCGCAAGCTGTTGCAAAGTATTGATAAATCCATCCGCATTGGTCATGAAAGCATCACCCTGGTTACTGAGCACCGGTTTACGCAGGATGATCATCTGCTCCATATTATAGCCCAGCGATTGTCCGGTCATGAACCGAAGTTGCCGGTATACCACAAAAGAACCGATGATCAGTAATATGCTGATGGCGAATTGTGCCGTAACGAGGATTTTCCGGAGAAACACCCCGGAAACAGATCGTGTAAAGGTTCCTTTCAATACTTTTAGCGGGTTGTAGGCAGAAAGGACAAATGCCGGATAAAAACCGGATAACAAAATACCCGCAAATGAAAAAAGTACAAAGAGGAGGGTAATCCCGGTAGCTGCCGTTTGTTTTGAAAACAGCATGCCTATAGAAAGTTCGCGGTTCACCAATTGGTTAAATTCATGTTGCAGTAACAGTGTAAGGATACAAGCTATGATGACCGCTACTATATTTATCAATAGTGCTTCAGTCAGGAACTGTTTAATGAGTTGCAGCCTGGATGCGCCGGTCACTTTTCTTATACCCACTTCTTTGGCCCTTTCCAGTGACCTGGCAGTAGACAAATTGATATAGTTCATCCAGGCCAGCACGAGTATGAACAGCGCGATCACCAGCAGGCTCCAAACAACACGGTAATTGCCATTTTTGCCGATCTCATATTCAAAATCAGAATAGAGATAAGCTTTTTTTAAAGGCTGGAGTGAAAACACTTCTTTGATACGGGCCGCTGCGGCTTTAGGGAAATATTTTTTATTAATCGATGCAAACTTCCGTTCCACTGTTTCGGGATCAGCACCTTCCTTCAATTGAATGTATTGCCAGAAAAAAGGCTGTGTAAAATTATATTCTGCTATCGCCCACCGGTTGTTGCCGCTATTACTGTAAAGCGAAACATAAGATATCAGCAGGTCGAAAGGCAACTGTGAGCTGCCCGGTACATCCTTGCAGACACCTGTAATTTTATAAGGCAGCGAATCCGTATCGAATACCACCACCTGTCCGAGCAATGATTGAGGGTCTTTCACCCCGAGCTGTTCTCTTGCCATTTTTTCCGAAACAATAATACTATTCGGTTCGCGTAAAGCACTTTGCTTATCCCCTGCCAGCAGTGGGTAGGTAAACATGGAAAGAAAAGATGCATCCACGGCAATGGCGCGCTGGTCGGCTATTTTTTTATCGTGCCAGGACACGACCTCGACGCGGTAAGGGGTCACGCGGCAGTATTCCGCTACTTCAGGCAGCTCCTGCTTCATGGCCTTCCCAATGCCGGAATAGGTTATGGGACTGTGCTGCACCCGCGCACCCTGCTGGTAACGGTCATTCACCACCCGGTACAGGCTATTCAGTTTGGTATGGAAATGGTCAACACTCAGTTCCTCATTGACATACTGGATGATCAGGATGCAGGCGCATAGCCCGATAGCAAGCCCCGCAACCGAAATAAAGGAAAAGAATTTGTGTTTGAGCAGGTTTCGCCAGGCGTATTTGAAATAAAGATTAAACATAAAGCTGCGGTTTAATTTCTCAGTGTACCACTTCGGGGTGGTTTTCTGGTTCGAAATTACGGCCGCAAACCTTGGGTGATGTCCCAGGTTATAAGATGGGAGTTCTTTTTCCAGAATGGCTTTATATTCTGCCGGGCTTTTCCCGGTTATTTCCTTAAAAATCCGGTGAAAGGTGCTTTTAGAGTTGAACCCGGAATCATATCCAATACCCTGCAGGGTGATTCGATCATAAGTGGGATCCTGCATTCTCCGGATCACGTCTGCAACGCGGTATTCATTTATAAAATCATTAAAGCTTTTTTTAAGCGTTGTATTGATAATCCGGGACAATTCATGGGGACTTAAGCCAAGCTTTTCAGCCAGCGAACTTAAACTGAGTTCCGGGTCCTGGTAATATTCGTTGGATTTCATAACCTTTTTCAGCCAATTCCCTTTCTGCCTGAGTTCTGCTGATGATATTGGTTTTGGAAATAAAGGCATTTCCACCGGCACACCGATCTCCGGCTTCAAAAAAGCTGTCGCTGAAATCCAGATGATCATTATCGCTAAAAGAAGGTAAAAAGGATAATAAGTCTGCAAGCCTGACTGGTGATGGTAATAAAAATAATCCACAGCGGTATAAACTATCCACAATAGCCACAACAGGCCGAAACCCGCCAGTAAGCGATGCAGCCAGCGCCACTCCTGCCGGGAACGGTCATTAAGGTTATTGAATTTCTGTTGATCGTAAAAGTGTTCAATCAGCCTCTGACACCAGTACAGGTAAGTGAGTACCGAAACTGCTGCCAATAGTTGTAACACCGGGCTCATTTGCTGAAAGATCGGCGTATCATAAGTTGCAATGCCCGTCTTAATGCCTTCCTTTATCTCCAATATCAAAACACCTTGTTGCAACAACAAGGGACTGAAATGCAGCAGGTCTTTCGAGCGGAGTTGATACTGCGGCCGGGTTATTTTGAGCACATAAAAATAGATAAGCGGGCCAATGGCCAGCGAAAATTGCAGCGGCAGCCAGCTCCAGCGGGGAAAGTAGGTTCCCAGCCGGATGTCAGTAGCCAATACCCAACACAGCCACAAAACGATGGTTAAAAGCGCCAGGCCAAGAAACCAGTTTGCAGTGCGGTTAATTCTTCTGGTGAACCATAACAGCAGGGTAAAAGTCAACCCGGTAAATATTGCCCCAATAAAGGCTATATCATAAAGGGTAATATGAAAAGTATATGCATTCAAGTTAATAACAGACTCAATTTAAAACTTATTTATATCAAGCAAGCTACATTTTATGACCTGAATATCGTAACATGTGACCGCTGCTTGATTTCGAAGTCACCAGGTCGCGCTCCTTCGCGAACGGTCCATCCGGCCGCCGCTGTGAAAGTCCATCCCTCCCCGGAAAGGTACCATCGTTCTGACGTACAGGTTGCGTAACCAATGTTAATAAATGGGCTGTTTTTTTCACCCGTAAAAAAGACAATGATTGACACGGCTATACCTACTCCATAGCAAATAATGATATAAGGCGCCAAAACCTTAAGATTACTTTTTGATGCCATTGCGTTGAATTAAATAAATCTATGAGTCAATGCTTTCATGCCCATTTCTTAACTGTCTAAAATTGCGCATTTAATTACACCTTTAAAAACTAATCGTACATGGAAACTACCCCTTTGCCTAAAACGTATCGTGTTTTCAATCTCTGGAAACAAGCTTGCCAATGTAGCTGCCATTGGTGCCGGGCACAACGCGTCGCGGGCGGTTACGCTATTGTATTTAATATCATCATCCACCCGGTAAATACGGCCGGCATGTTTATTAAAGCGGTCATAGCTTAACTCGTCTGCCACATACAGGACAATGAACAGGCATGATGCCAGGCCAAGCGACAATCCTAATATATTTATCGCAGTAAAACCTTTATGTTTCAGCAGGTTACGGTAGGCGGTTTTAAAAAAGTTTTTGATCATTGATAAGTAATTTATACCTCATTACATAAATTATTCACGCCTTAAACTTTTAACCGGGTTCAGCAAGGCAGCTTTAACAGCCTGGAAGCTTACCGTAATTACCGCTATTAGGATAACAATTGATCCGGACAGGGCGATCATCCACCAGGCAAGCTGTATCCGGTAAGCAAAATCGCTTAACCACTTGTCCATGGCCAGCCAGGCTAAAGGCGAGGCTATTAAAATTGAAATTGCGACCAGTTTAACAAAATCAACAGTCAATAAGGTGGCGACGTGGCCAACGGTTGCTCCCAGAACTTTCCGGATACCGATCTCTTTGACCCGCTGCCTTGCTGTATATGCAGAAAGCCCAAACAGCCCCAGGCAAGCCAACGCGATGGCTATGGAAGAAAAGATGTTCAATACCTTGCCCAGGCGCAGGTCTGAATTGTATAACTGGTTAAAGTCTTCGTCCATGAAGCGGTACTCAAATGGCTTATAAGGCACCAGCGCTTTCCATTTGGCCTGCAGAAAGGAAAGTGTTTCGGTAATATGGTTGCCTTTAAGTTTCACCAACAGGTAACGTCCCCCTACATCGGGAAACAAAACCAATGGTTTAATGGTATGGTGAAGCGACTCAAAATTAAAATCTTTTACTACAGCCTTTACATAACCCGGCCTGGACGCATCCAAAAACATTTTTTGACCTATGGCTTGCTGAGGGGTCCAGCCCAATTCTCTCGCGGCCGACTCATTCAAGATAAAATGAAATTCATTTTTTTGGCGATCAGCGTTTGCAACAGCTTTCATATCCTGCCGGCCCAGGTCTGTCCCTGCTACAATGTGTAAGCCGGTAGTTTTAACAAAATCTTCATCTACGGGATCGGCGGTAACCGCAATCTGCTCATTTTCAGGCATGGTGGCAGATCGCATATTATAGCCGCCGCCAATACTTACCGGCGTGCTGCGGCAACCGGATACACTGATGATGTCTGGACGGGCTTTAAATTCCTGCTTGATGACCTGGATATTTTCCGACATCTTTTCATCCATCGGTAACACCAGCACGCTTTCGCGGTTATAACCCAGGTTTTTGTCGCGGATATAATGCAGTTGCCGTTGCATGACAAAAGTAGACATGATCAGCAATACTGCTATAGCGAATTGAAATACGGTCAATGACTTTCGCAGCCATTGGCCCGAGCCGGTATTTTTAAAGGAACCCTTCAAAACCCGTATCGGCTGGAAATTAGAGAGGATCAAAGCCGGATAACTGCCTGCCAGCAAGCTTACCAGTAAGGTTACGCTGAACGCACCTGCGAGCACCGGGAGCGAAAACAATGCAGACAAAGGTAATTCTTTATCGGTCAGTTGATTAAATTCAGCAAGCAGTAACGCCGCGCCGATAAAGCTAATGATCATCGCTGCAAAGCATAGTAAAGCGGATTCTCCGATAAATTGCCAGAAAAGCTGCATCTTTTCGGCGCCTATTACTTTTCTCACGCCTACTTCCTTCGCCCTTTCCAGGGACTTCGAAGTATTCAGGTTGATGTAAGTAAAACAAGCGATGAGCAGGATCAATAAAGCGACCGCCTCCAGGATATAAATATACCTGATATTATTACTGGGTTCAAAGCCATCATATTCCGAATGCAAATGGATACTTTCAAACGGTTCGAGGTAAAAGTTTACGGTCGCGCCGGCACCGGCCATCTCTTTTTTCATGAACGGCCGGATCTTGGCCTGTAACTGGCCGGTCGCGTTATGATCTTTCAATAAAAGATAAGTGGTATAGTTAGCGTCCCAATAGGTTTTCTCCTTTCCGGCAAGGTCCAGTGAGGCCCAAGAGGCGAGAAAGTCAAATTTGATCTGGGAGTTGGAAGGGCAATCCGGCATTAGGCCGGTCACCTGGTATAACCCGTTAGTTGTGCCGACACGAATTGTTTTTCCGATAGGATCGCTATCCGCGAAGTATCTTTTTGCAGCCGACCGGGTAAGAATTACCCGGTTAGGCGCGCTAAGGGCCGTTTTACGGTCGCCCTCCAATAATTTAAAAGAAAAAACAGCAAAAAAAGCAGGGTCAGCATACATAAATCTTTTTTCATTGATCAGTTTATCCTGATATTGCACCACCTGCTTGGATTGGGTCATTCTCACCGCAGCTGCGATCTCCGGGAAGGTTTGCTTAAAGACGGGTGCGACCCTCACGCTGGTAAAATTTCCTTTTTTTTCTTCCTCGCCGCCCTGAAAGCGATAACCCATGATCACCCGAACGATCCGGTCGCCGTTCTGTTCAAAGTCATCATAATTCAGCTCATGCCGGATATAGATGCCCATCAACAGGCAACTGCACAAGCCGATCGTTAAACCGAAAATATTTATAAATGACGCTGCCGGATGCCTGATCAGGTTGCGGAAAGCGATTTTCAGGTAATTCTTAAGCATAGCTTTTAAAAGAGTGTCCTATTAGGCAACTAAAAGAATGCCAAACCTTTAATATTCTGATTATTAGTAATTTAAGTAGTTTATTAGTTGTATGACCGTTCGGTTTTGATACGGTAGCTGTTCATTATTGGGTCATATCTTTTCGGCCTGTTTTACCACCGGCGCCCAGCACGAAACTTAGGCCGCTGCGTTGCTCATATTTTCATGGCGGCCACTTGGTTATCTGTTTCCTTATCCGCGGTCATATGGCAGTTATAGAGAGCTTCCCGCCATAAATAGATCCGTCCTTTTTCCTTGTCCCTATTTTTTAGATAATAGTTACCCAATAGGTGGCAGGCATGCCGCACGCCGGCTTGTTCGCCATAACCCTGACTGTCGGCCAGGCGGTGGTACCATTCCCGGGACTGCCCGGGCTGCCCGGTACTTTCGTACCAGACCGCGATCTTCTCGTGGATGTCAGGGTGAAACCAGCCCGTAGCGTCGTAAGCCTTAATGGCTTTTTCCATTTGCACGCTAAACTTGGGATTAGCGATCAAGGCCATGAGGTAAATAAGGGAAACATCCGGTTTTTGAAAACGTGCCGGGTCATTTACGACCAGGTAATTTAATAATTGGGTGGCTTCGCCGGTATGCTCCTGATATTTTCGTTCCGTGTAATGACGCATTAAGGCCTGGCTAAATAGTTCGTCAAAGAACAAAGCGTCATTACCCGTGATCTTTTTACCAGTCATGTTTTCATAGGAAAACTGGCCGCTGCGTTTAAAAACGACATGTTTAAAAAATGCCTGCGCGAAAACGGAATTCAGCACATTGCCGTAACCTAAAATAAACGCTTCGGAAGCGGGCACCGCATTACTCAGCAGGATAAAGCTTAGTTTGTCCTGCGGTACCCGGATGAGCAGCGCGGCATAGGAATCACCGTAACCATAGTGCCAGTGAACCTGCTTCCCGTCCACTTGCTGGGTCGCCCAGCCCAGCCCGTAAGGATCGGATCGCCCGTTGTTGGTCACGAAAGGTGCCGTCATTTGCCGGTAGCTTTCGGCGGTCAACAGCGTATGTTGGTCAAGCGCGTGGCTATAGGCCGCCAGGTCATCGAGGGTTGTCAACAGGCCGGCGGATGGATAGAGCGTGGTTTGGCCGGCCAGCCCATTCTCCGGTTCCGACAGCTGTTTTTGCTGGTTCAGTTTGTAAGTGGTCACGATGCGCAGTAGTGCAGGGTGCGCTTTATCAGCCGGATAGCCGGTTAAGGTATCCTTCAGGTTCAATGGCTGGATGATCCTTTTACGGACCTCCTCCCCAAAAGCCTCATAATGTTTGGTATTGCCGCTCATCTTTTCAAATGCTCCGTAGACAAAGCTGTAACGGCCGCCATTATACATATAATTTGCGCCGGGTTCGCCTTCCGAGGTATGGCTCAATACATGTTTAAGTTTCACGTTCGGGCTGGGCAGACGGTCAGGCGAAAGGCCGACGGATAAAAACGGGTAGTCGAGCACATAATCGTCCAGGCTGAGCTTGCCCTCCTGCTGGTACTGCAGCAGCGTTACCGCGGCAAAGGTTTTGGTAAGCGAGGCCACCGGGAAGATATGATCCCGTCGTACCGGTATCTTTTGCGCGATATCGGCGAAGCCTTCCGTCTGCACAAAAGTAACCTTGCCGTCTGCTACCACCGCGGCGGCCAGCCCCGGGATCTTTAAAAACCGGGTATGGGAGCTGATCGCTACGCGCAGCTCCTTGTATTTTTGATCTTCGGCAGCGGCCCGGCCGCCGAAGGCCACCAACCCGGCTGTTGCCAGTCCGGCCTGCTTCATGAATTTTCTTCGTGTGGTCATTATTAGGGTTTTGAGATACAAGACGTCGATTTGCTCCGGACGTTACACAAATATAATCGCCATATGGGTTAAATGGAATATCATAGCCTGATTTCGATCCAACGGTCGTCAGCCGGCTTATTGGGCAACAGCACTTTTAACAGCGGGTAAAGTTGGATTAATGACCATCACGGTCACACGGTCGGCTTTTTGAGGCTTAAATTTAGCTCCGCCGCGGCGGTAATTGCTCCTACCAAAAGCAATAATAACAAGCAGGTTTTTTATTCATTTTCAATAAAGCCTAAAATATACCCATCCGGATCAGCTATGTAAAATTCTTTGCCATAAGGCATTTCCCGTAAGGGCTGGATGATCTTTAACGATTGATTTTTAAACGACTCAAAAAGGAAGTCAATAGCTTCGACCGAAAAATACAGGTCGAGGTGTTCCTCCTCGTTGCTTTGTACCGGCTTACCCAATTTGAGATGAATACGATGGGCCTCGTTGCGGATACCTGCATAAAAGTCTTCGTAAAGAAAATCAATTTTAAACCCCAAATGGTTGGCATAAAATTCGAGGGAGCGTTCGAGATCAGTGACCAGCAACAGCGGACTCATTTGTTTAATTTTCATATGGGCCGTGCAAAAAATAAACGGTAGCCGTTGGGGTCAGTCACGGCAAAACCACGAAGGTTATCGGTATTATCCTTTAAATCCTGGTAAAAATTGACCCCTTTGGAGCTGAATTCATCAAATAAAGCATCCGGGTCAGTTACGCCAAAATGTGCATCCCAACCCGCCCATTCATATCGGGTATGGTTGGGTAGAGGTTCTCCACTGGATTTCAGCATGAGCGATACCGGACCGCGGCCGATCATTGCGAAATAAGGTTCATATCCTTCTTCTTCCGCCATATAGTGCACTTCAAAACCCAATTTTTGCACATAAAAGTCTACCGATGTTTTCAGGTCGGCCACGATAAAAAAAGGCGATACAAAAAGGAGATTCGACATAAACACTAAATTAAGCTAAACAACCTTTATAATGAAAGTTCCGGATATTTAACCGGAAAAGCTATGTACTTGACCCGTTTATATTCGTCTTGATTTTTTTAGCTTTGGTAATGAAATTGTTGAGCCCGGTTTTTCAGCGGCGTTACCTGTTCCATTTTATTGTATGGTTGGTTTACGGCGTGTACAACCTGATGAACGTGGAGGATTATATCCGCAAGCAAGGCTGGCTGTTCGCGCTGTCCCCACTGGCTATCTCCGTTTTATTGCTGGCCATGCTAATCTATGTCAACGCATTTCTGCTTATCCCCAGGCTGCTGGATAAAAAAAAGACCATACTTTATATCATAGCTGTATTAGCGCTCGTCGTTCTCAATACCTATTTGAAAGCGCTCAGCAAGCAACATTATGATGCTATTGTCTGGCCCAAGGATCTCATGCTCCTGCGGGATTACTTTAAATGGAACCTGTTTGACAGTTTTTGGTCGATTCTGATCTCTACGCTGTTACTATTCAGCCTGCGCTGGAGCCGGCAGAACGAGCGCGTGAAAAATATCGAGGTCGCGCAATTGCACAGCGAATTAAAATACTTGCGTGCCCAGCTCAACCCGCATTTTTTATTCAACGGCCTGAATACCATTTATGGCACCATTGATATCGAAAATACACAAGCCAGGGATATGATGGTACAGTTCTCGGACCTGCTGCGTTATAATTTGTATGAAGCGGATGTGGACTGGATCACCCTGGAGAAAGAGGTGGTCTATCTCGAAAATTATGTGGCCCTGCAGCGGGCGCGAAGTGACAGCAACTTAGTGATTGAGCTACAGATCGGCATTACGGATAATACCGTCCTTGTGGCTCCATTAATATTTGTCGCCTTTGTCGAGAACGCCTTTAAATACAGCACCCGCGATGACCGGCGGACCAACAGTGTTTCGGTTAGCCTTAAACAAGAAAATGATAAGTTGATATTTGACTGCAGAAATTCCTATGAAGCCATTGAACCTGGCAACGGGATCGGCCTGGCTAATGTGAAACGCCGGCTGGAACTGCTGTACCCGGATCGCCACTCACTTGAAATTCAGCAGACGGATGGTTTTTATAGCGTTCATTTGATCTTGAATACATGAAAAAGCTGCGCTGCCTGATCGTGGATGATGAGCCCGTAGCCCGTAAAGTGCTCCGGGAGTTTATCGGCAAAGTACCCTTTTTGGAACTGGCCGGAGAGGCGGCAAGTGTCGCAAATGCCCTGCTCATGACCGGTGACACCGACCTGATCTTCCTGGATATCGAAATGCCCAAAAGGTCCGGTTTGGACTGGCTTAAACAAGGGGGGATCAAACCTATGGTCATACTCACTACAGCCTTTCCGAATTACGCCCTCGACGGCTATGAACTCGATATCATCGATTATTTGTTAAAGCCCATCGCTTTTGAGCGCTTTGAAAAAGCCGTGCAAAAAGCCGGGGAATATGCAGAACTGCGCGCACTGTCAGCTTCTGGGAACCTGGAGGACAGCCTGTTCATCCGCTGTGAAAAACGGATCGAAAAGGTGGAACTGGCCACGATCCTGTATATCGAAAGCACAGGCAATTACGTCCATATCCATACGGAAGAAAAAAAGCTCGTGGCTTACCTGACCCTGAAAAGTATCCAAAGCCGTTTGCCGCCAGCGGCCTTTCTGAAGATCCACCAGTCTTTTATCGTCAACCTGTCCCGCATCACGGCGCTCGATGGCCCTACCGTGCTCCTGGGCGGCAAAAAGGTCCCCGTGAGCCGGGCCTATCGAGATGAGTTGAGGCGGGTGGTGGAACAAAGGTTGCTCAAAAGATAAAATCCCTATATTTAACCATGCGATTAGGCGAGCACATGATCCGTTTGAGAAAAATGAAGGGCATTTCACAGGAAATGCTGGCCGAATCCTCCCGTCTTTCCCTCCGGACCGTGCAGCGTATCGAAAAAGGCAGCACTTCACCGCGGCTCTATACGATCAAAGCGATCGCGGGCGCGCTCGGTGTGCCGGTAGCGGAGTTAAGTGCTATGCCTGACGCGGATACCGGGAATTTAGCAAAGATCCGGCTGATCAACCTGTCGGCCCTGTTGGTGCTGGCATTCCCGCTCGGCAACCTGGTATTTCCGGCCGCCCTGGCCTACCGGTACAAGGCGCTGCCGGCGGTCCGTACCGCCGCGAAGAAAGTGATTGGTTTCCAGGTGGCCTGGACGCTGCTCTCCCTGGTGTCGCTCCCGCTGGTCTACCTGGCTGGCTACTTATGGACCGGATCGCTGGTTTCCGGCCGCGTCCCTAATTTTGTCTTGGGCTATGTGGCGTTGTTGTTGGTCAATGTCATCTTAACGCTTCGGACCGCTGTTCAGCTGGCCCGTGAACAGGCTGATATTTACGCTTTCCTGCCGGAGTTCCTGTAATGTCGCAAGAATGACGCAGGAATGTCCCCCTCCCGCTGGCTCAGGCTGCGTAATTTTACGGCATGAAAAGAATGATCGCTTTTATCGTTGTGATCGCCCTGACCGCGATCATTTCCATCGGCCTTTATGCCTACCTGACAGAACGCGCTACCTATCCCCCGAATGTCGTCCTCAGCAAAGTTTCATCTAAGGTATTGGGCCAGGAACGGGAACTGATCATCCATCTGCCACTAAACTATAGCCAGGCAAAAAAATACCCCGTCCTGTATGTCATGGACGGCGGGGCGCAGGACGGGCATATCGCCAATAAGTTCGAAGTATTGGCTGCCGCAGGCTGCGCGCCCGAAACCATCGTTGTGGGTATTCCTAATATGACCGCTGAAAACCGGCAATATGATATGATCCCGCCCTATATGGCGACCGACACGGTCAAGGGCAGTCCGATGGGACGGGCCGACAAATTTCTTCAGTTTATGAAATATGAACTGTTCCCCTATATGGCTCAGCATTATTCTGCCTCAAATACTCGTTTGTTTGCCGGTCATTCGAGGGGCGGCTTGCTGGTCATGTATTCACTGGCTTACCAACCCCGCATGTTCCAGGCCAGGTTCTGTTTTAGTCCCGCGCTTTGGCGGGATCACGCTGTCATTGTTTCGAAAACGAGTGAGTTGTTCAGCACGCGGGATAGGATCTCCGGATTTTTGTACCTAAGCCTGGGGGATAAAGAAACCGGTAAAATGGAACCTGCGTTTAATGAAATGGCCAGCGTTTTCAGGGAGCAAGCGCCCAAAGGCCTGACCTGGTATGCGGACCGGACGCTGAACGCGGATCACCAAAATAATGCGCAGCGATCCGCAGCGTTAGCGATCGCCAAATGGGGTACCTACACTAAAGCCGCTCCGCAATAGCGAAGATAGCCATGATGCCAAAGGAAATTAGTGTTTTTTGAATCGGATTGCCTGCGGACGGGGGCAGCTTCTCCTCCGCGTAGCGCGCTGTCGCGCACCACGCTCCGGCTCACCAGCCCTGCCCGCCGGCGCAACAGCCGCCATTTTGGTTGCGCTTCGCCAGCGCAGGCGGCTAAAGCCGTCCCTGCGCTGACCAAAACCGCGGCAGTTGCTGGTTTAATTACCTCCGAAATTGTTTTGCTGTTGGTGTCAGGCTTCTTCAGGGCGGTGCAAGAGATTGGCGATCCCGTCTTTTACGTAATAACCATAGTCAAAACAAAAACGATAGGTCCCGGTGTCATCTGCCAGGTACTCGCTGGTAAAATATTTGAGATTGAAACCGCGCCCGATCAGGTCGCGCAGTTCGAGTGCGTCGCCAAAATAGAGCATGTAATATTCCAGTATTTGCCGGTTGTTCAGCAGGATCTTGTAAACCTTCTGTGTATTTTGGGTTTCTTTGTCAAGCAGCCGGGGCAGAGTGCTTTTAACCGGCGCGGGCTCTTTTCTGCGGCGGTTATTATAAGCGGTACGGCAGGTATCATTGCAGAACTTGCGGTCTTCCCTTCCGGGGCCAAGTTGCTCTCCGCATTCAAGACAGAATTTTTCGTTTGCTATGTTGTTTTCCTCTGGCATGTTTTGATAGTAGCCGCCCGGCTGAAACGTTTATAATCGTTTAAATAACAGCTTTTTCTATTTTTTGATTGCGGCTTAACGGAATTTTGTGGCGTATCTAAATTTTACGGTCATGGAAAAAATACGGCAAACTAACTATCCCAACCTGGCAAGCGAAAGCTTCGGGCACGGGAACAAGCGTTATTTTATAGATGTAAAGAAAGCGGTCAACGATACGCATTTTGTACTGCTGACCTCCAGCGAGAAATATGAAGATAACAAATATCACCGGCAAACTATCCAGTTCTGGGAAGAGGACCTGGCCTTCCTGGTTGAAGGGCTGACGGTCATCCTGACGGAGATGACCTGCGGCGAGGGGCCGCAGTTATTCAGCAAAGCGCAGATGAGGATTGTTGCGGAGCCGACCGGCATGAAGGCGTTGCCGGAAGCGGATCGGCCGCGGGAGAAATTGCATGCGTTGGGCGCAGGTTCGCTAAGTAATGCGGAACTTCTGGCGATCCTTTTTTGTACCGGGAGTTCGGAGTTATCGGTCCTGGATTTATGTGGCAAAATCATGCGGTCAGTAAAGGATGACCCGGCGCGTTTGCTGACCCGGACAGCGGAAGATTTTTGCAGGTTTCGCGGTGTAGGTGTTGCCAAAGCAGCGACGCTGTTGTCGGCTATGGAACTGGGCCGGCGGGCATTCCTTCCCGCTAAGCATTAAGTTTTTGGGCTTGCAAAAGTAGCGCGGGCCCGGCGAGCTGTCAAGGGTATATAAACGCGGCTCCGCCGCGCCCTTGACAGCAGCCCGTTCCGCGCTGGGGGGCAATAAAAACTTAATACTTAGCTTATGGAAAAGTTTGCATTAACCCTCCAGTCCCAGTCATCCATCGATGCCTATTGCACGGAGCATCACCTGATGCCTTATGAAAAAGCGATTCTGGCAGAAATTGGCGAAGCGCTAACCGCAGGTGACACTGAAAAGTTAAAGTGGTTTGCCGGTTTCGGTGACTGCTTTCGCGCAATCACGATGAATTTGAATGAACACCGCCATGCGCTGGAGTTCGGTTTTACGGAGATTGCCTTTGCAGAACATGGCTGGTTTGCGGCACCGAAGTTCCTCGACCGTGAAGATATTAAATTGGAACAAAGTGAAATCCGCATTGGGCGTGGCCCGAACGGAACTTGGGCTTATGCGTTAAGCTGTAATTATGGTACCGCCGGCAGCAGCGGGCCGCTATGTGTTTTCTGCAAAAAATATCCTAATCGTGAAATGGCTTTAACCGCTGCGCTGGCAGATGTGAAAGCGCAGATGACAAAGTACCTCGGTAATCCTGATACCACTAATTACAAACAGGATGTCTTGCAAAAAACCTTGAAAGCGATTGCTGCGCTTCAGGTTGAGCAAATGCAATTCAGCCTATTTTAAAACGATTCTGATACAAAAAGCCTGCCCCGCTCCCGGGACAGGCTTGACTGTTTAACTGAACTAACTGATAGAAGAACGACGAGTATCAACTGTCTTTGACGACCACGATTTTGACGCGCTGTTCCTGCTGCTCCATGCGGATACCGGCGCTGTTCAAAAACTCGATTAAGGCCTTTTCATCAGTCAAATCAAGTCCCTTAGGAAATGCCAGCTTTATCCGGGTGTCTTTCGGTGTTTGGAAAATAAGCGGTTTGGAAAAAGTTCCCTGAACGAGCTCCAGCGCGTCTTTCAGCTTCCAACCATCCAGAAACCTGTTCAGGCTGTACTTATCCATATCACCCGTCATTTTCGTTGCAGTAGTGCCGGCTTTTGCCTCCACACCGCTGACGACCCAGCAGGACATGCTGACAGAAAGCGTGTCCAATTGCACATGGAACGCTCTTTTCAGGTCCTCCCGCAAATATTCCTCATATTTCGGCGCTCTGGTTTTAGGCAATACCAGTTCATAACAAAACCTGGCGGTATCCGCCAAAAAGGAAAGCTGCCAGCGGATACGCTGCGGGTCGTTATCAACTTGCCGGAAAACATCCTTAAAGGCCAAAGTAACCAGGTCCGTAAACAAATGGTTATACAAATAATACCACTGCCGGTGATGGACCGTGTCCGAGCGTATACCGCCCGTCGCTGGCACGCCGCGTAGGTAACCTGTAAACACAGAACGGAAAAAGAAGGCATCGCCCGGCCCGCCATTGTCATTGACTAATAGGGGCATGTTTTTGTCAAACGAGCGATGATCGTCTTTCAGCATTAGTTTCACTTGCTGCCCTTTTAATAAAGCCGCGATCTTTTCTTCCGTAATGGCGGCTTCTTCGGTGATGGCCCGTACTACCCCTTTGGGGTCGATAATCACCTCGTGCGGCACGCTGGTATGTGGGAAATACGCATTCAGCACCGTATCAAATAAGGGCACCGGCATGGTCAGTTTATTACCGGTCCGTTTTTTATACGCTTCCAGTGATTTAATGACCACTGCGCGGGTTTCATGTTTACTTGGATGGGTATCCACCAACAATATTTGTAACTGGCTGCCGAACTTATCCTGCAGGCCCTGCATTTTCGGAAAGGCTTCGATACAGCTGCCGCAAAACGTACCCCAAAAATCCAGGATAACCCACTTGCCTTTAAAGTCACTGAGCCGCGCCGTCGTCCGCGTGTAATTGATAATTTGTTTAAACCGAACATTCGGCACCACCTGGCCAACGCGCACCTCTTGTGCGTAGCTGTTTATTCCAAACAGCCACAGCACTATTAAGATATACTTTCTCATTGCTGCGGGTTTTGTGGCATGCCCGAAATATTAATGACATCCAGCGGGATCAGCAAAGCATATTTCTGGCTGTTCGGAGACAGCGTGTAGGTCTTACCCTCGGCCTTACGCGTCAGCGTGATATTTGCGCCCTCTTTATTAAATCGCTTCAAATCGATCCAGCGGTTACCCCGCATCAGCAGTTCCTTGCGGCGCTCTACCAAGATCTTTTGCAAAGCGTCATTAGCATCAGTCGCCGTTACTGCGGCCGTACCCGTCACATAGCGTTTGGCCAACAGCGTATTTAGGTCGGCCAGGGCTCCCGTCTTATCATTTTTTCGTGCGGAACATTCCGCCCGTATCAAATACAACTCATCCGTCGCGATACCCGTAAATAAACGCGTGCCGCTGGCATAACTGCCCTTGAAACGCTGGTAGCCATCAGCCGGTGTAAAAAAACCTTTTTTTCGCTGGTCATTAGCCGCGTAGCTGGCATATAACACGGTATCAATACGTGCTGAGCCAGGGTTCACCAGGCCCGTATTCAAACTATGCTCGGTGTAAAAAATAGTCTCCTTGTTGAACTGTTTAAACGGCAGCGCCGTACCCGTCAAGTTGCCCACTTCGGTATCGCCATTATAATTCATCAAGTCGCTTTTAATTTTCAGCGCCGAATCTGCGTATTTATACGCCTCATCATATTTACGCATATACAAATAGACCCGGCTTAATAAACCATAAGCCGCAGCTTTGGAAGGCCGCATCGGGTGCGGCGGCAAGGCGGGCAGCAGCGGAATAGCCGCCTGCGCATCACTGATCACCTGGTCATAAGTCTGCTGCACATTACTGCGGACAGATTGTTTGTTAAAATCTGACTGGACGCGTAACGGTAAACCTAAATCCGTAGCGGCGGTAGCCGCATCGTAGGCTTTAGTAAATGTGCAAGCTAAACTCAGGAAGTTATAAGCCCGGTAAAAATGCGCCGAACCAATCACGTTGTTGACATCCGCCTGGTTAGCGGGTGTTACCGGAATGGTACTAACGACATCCAAACAATAGTTGGCATTAAATACCGGCAAGTAACCTGCCGACCAGTCGTTACTGAAATAAGTGCCGATATAGTTCCAGGTGTAGACACTTTTTTCGAAGTCACCAAAAGTACTATAAGTGGTGGGCGGCAAGAACGCATCATCCGCGGCGCCTTCGGCCATAGCAGAAGTCCGTAATTGGTTCATGGATTGGCTGTCATCCAGCAAAGCCTGCAAATCCGATAAGGTTTGCGGTTGCGCCAAACTGTTGGTCGGTTTTTCATCTAAAAACTTTTTACAGGACATGGTCATCAAAACCATGGCTATAAATAAAATTGTGCTATATCTTTTCATAGTCTGCTATTGTAAAGTAGCTCTAAAGCCGATGGAATAATTATGTAAATAACCCTGCGAGGTGGGGTAGTCCGGGTCATAAGGCGTATTCGCCTTTTTCCAGAGTATGGCCAGGTTCGACGCGTTTACGAATACCGTGAAAGACTGGATAGGCAATTTGCGCAATTGCCTGGTGTAAGCCAAATTCACATATTGTAAGCGGATATTATCTGCCGGCAAGACATTGACCGCCGATAGCTGGTAAAATACATCACGCGCCCCGGATTGCGGATAATTGGTGTATTGAAATGCCGGCACATTCGTATGCGCCTCATCACCCGGTTTTTGCCAGCGGTCATTATATTCCGCCGAACCATCACCACTGCCCACCAAAGCATTAGACGAAAAGTATGGTTTACGGAAATAATAACCGAAACGGTAGCCAATATTTACCGCTAACTCAAATCCCTTATAATTAAATTGGTTGATCAATGAACCAAAAGCCGTCGGGCTGGAGGGCCCGATATACGTAATACTGGTACTGGTATCGCCTTTAATTGCCGAAGCATTGGTAATAGCATTATAATCGGTGCTCAGCTTTCCGTTCAGGTAACCCTGCGGGTCACCCGCATTGTTCAGGCCGCCCCAGCGGAACGCCGCTAAAGCAAAGGCAGGTTTACCTACTGCCGGTGCAATGGCGTTGCCCGAGGCGCTCACTAAAGTAAACAGCGTGGCCGAAGCGTCGGTATAATAAGTCGTCACCTTATTGCTATTAAAATTTACCAGCGCTGTGCTGTTCCAGCCTACCGTGCCGGTCAAGTTCCTTGATCGCAAAGCGATGTCCATACCATGCCCCAGCATATTGGCAACGTTTTTCTGGATATTATCCGCGCCGCCCCAAGCGGTATAATCCAATGGCGCCTGGCCAAACAGGTCGGTGCTTTTCTTGCGGTAAACATCGATGCTGCCGCTTAAACGGTCCTGCCACAAGCCGAAGTCAACACCCAGGTTCAACTGCCCGGTACGCTCCCAGCGCAGCGAAGGATTGGCTAAGGTGCCGATACGCTGGTAAGGGTAATTGGTGAACAGGTCGGTAGAGGTACCGGCGACCGGCAGGGCATAACGGCCCAGCAGAACGTTGCCACCGTAACCAAAGCTGGTACGCAGTTTTAGATAATTAATTACTTTGGTCTTAAAGAAATCTTCCTTTGTAATATCCCAGCCAGCACCTAATGACCAGAGCGGGTTCCATTTATCATTGGTACTTACCCCAAAGGAATTGGAAGCATCACGCCGCCCACTGGCGGATAGTGAATAACGCTCTTTAAATACATACGAGGCATTGGCGTAGAGCGAAACGAACCTGGAAACCAGTGTCGGCTGCAAATTGGGTGCACCAGCAATGAGCGCCGTAGCGCCGCTAATATTGGTTCGGTAACGGTTCCGGAAATCAACCGCCACATAGGACAACGGGTCGGCGATATAACCGTAATAGGTCGAACCGGTACCGTCCGTTCGGACTTCCCTGATTTCGCTGCCCAGCAGCGCAGTGAACTGGTGATCCTTCCAGCTATGGTTATAATTCAGCTGGAAACGCCCGTTCTGCGCGCTTTGGTTTAACTGGATAAACTGGCGGATCGCCCCTTTGGGCACGATATAATTGATGATGCCGGTCGTATAGTTTAGCGCTGAAAAGCTATTGATCAAATCACGGGCATAATAACTATCCAGATCTGAAAGCTTCTCGCTTACCGTCCATTGGCGCTGATACTGGTAGCGCCCGGTAGCGGTTAATCCCGCCAACAGTTTGGCGGTCAAGCCGACATTAGCCGTAAAATTATTCAGCGTCGCTACCGTATTACTATGCTTATATTCGTCTAAAGCGTAATAATGCCAATCCATAAACTTGCCTTTACCCAGGGTGTCAATAAACGAGTTCCGGTACAGGTAATACGGCACCGAATTCCCATTCGCGTCAGCTACCTGAAGATAAGGCACTACCCGGTTATTCACCCTAATATCAGTTGTACCAATACCCGATTGTGTACGCGTGTTGGCATACGCCACATCCACATCCGCCTGCAGCCGCGACGAAACCTTAATGCTATTACCAAACTTAAAAGTCAGGCGCTGGTTTTTATCCCGGAGCGCACCTGCACTTCGGTCCAGTCCTCCGCTCATATTCCACGCCACATTATTACTGCCACCTCGCAAAGTCACAAAATATTGCTGTGTCAGCGGTGACTGATAAAAAAACTTATTGATTTGGTCGTTTAAATTGTATTGCTTTAAGGCATTGATCTGCGTCAGCGAATCAGCGGCCGTAATCTGCCCGTTCCGCCTTTTCAGGAATATTTCAACGCCCGGGCTGAGCGGCGGCCGGGAAGAAGTATTAGTAATAGTGGTATTGAAAAAGCCTTTGTTAAACAAAAACTGCTCCACATCCAGGTAATCGCTCACCCCAATTTTAGGCAAATAATTGGCATCCTGCTTTTGCGTTGAGGTCACCACAGCTGATACATCCACTTTTATTTTTTGATTGAACACGCCTCTTTTAGTCGTAATAACAATAACGCCATTGGAAGCGCGCGCGCCCCAAATCGAGGACGCCGCCGCGTCTTTCAAAATCGTGATACTCTCCACCTCAGATGGGTTAATCGTAGTGATATCACCCTCATAAATAAAGTTATCTACCACGATCAGCGGGTCGCCATTCCCGTTGATGGTACTGAGTCCACGCACCGAAATGAAGTTTTTACTCTGGCCGGCTGTTTTATTGATATTAAAATAAATACCGCTGGTCACGCCATTCAGCCGCTGCAAAATATTGGTACCGGTCTGCTGGTTCAGCATTTCATTCGTCACCACCGAAACCGACCCGTTGATTTCATTAGGCTTTAAAGTTTGGTAACCGGTATTAATGACCACCTCGTTCAATTTACTGCTTAGTTCATAAAGCACAATCGCCTGAAAAGGCATATTTTCGGTCACGCTAAAACTAAGGGGTCGGTAACCCACAAAACTGACGGTGATTACATCGCCGGTCTGTGCGCTGAGGGTAAACTGGCCGTAGTCATCGCTAAGCGTCGCTTTGCCGCCCTTAATGGTAATAGTGGCACCAACCAGCGGCTTTTTCAGGGAATCCCGGACACTCCCGTTAATGGTCACCGGAATTACCGGCGTAGCTGCCTTATCGCGTATAATAACAGTTTGGTCCTGTATGCTGTAATCCAATGACTGGTTGGCCAGTGTTTGTTTTAAGGCCTCTTCCAGGCTGACTCTGTTTAAGTTAAGCGTAACCGGCTTCGCCTTTTTGATGGTTTGCTGGTCAAAGTAAAAGTCATAGCCCGTCTGTTTACGGAATTCTCTGAGCACTGTTTCCAGCGGCGCGTTTTTTTCTTTCAGCGTGACCTTCTGCGCGAAAGTCGCGGCGCTCACCTGCAGGAGCGTAGCTAAAAGTAAAAGCGTAGTTAGTTTCATGACACGCAGGATTTGGAACGTATAATTTTTATACATTTGTTTTGGGGTTTAAAGTAATTGGATCGTCGAAAATCTTTTACTGGTGCTCCACTTAGCCGGTCGTGTTCGTGCACTTCCGGCTTCTTTTTGGCACCGTTGGAGTGGTAGTTATTTACTCACGGTAATCCTCCTTCCTTCCACTTTAAAGTGTACTTTACCCGTGGCGGCCATCATTTTCAGCACGGCGGATATATTTTTGGAGCGGGACACCCAGCCACCAGGGATATGGTCAACAGGTGCATTGGCATCATAGACCACTTCAACATCGTACCAGCGGGCAATTTTACGCATGACCGTCTTAAAGTCTTCATCACGGAAAATAAACTCACCAACATGCCAGGCCACCGCTGCTTCGGTATCAGCCGGGCTAACGCTCAACTGTCCGTTAGCCAACGTGCTTTGCTGCCCGGGCTTTACCGCCTGGCCATTAACTTTTATGGCACCTTCTACCAGCGTGGTCCTCACCAGCGGTTCATCTGCATAAGCGTTGATATTAAATTGGGTACCTATATCTTCCACTAATTGGCCTTTGCTGGCGACGCGGAACGGCATTTCTGCGTTGTGCACGACCTCCACATAAATTTCCCCATATAATAATTCGATCTTACGTTCTGCACCATTGAACACTGTCGGGAACCTCACGGACGAGGATGCGTTCAGCCAGATTTTGGTGCCGTCAGGGAGCGTTAACGGAAACTGCTGCGCGGCCTTAGTCGTCAGCGTATTATAAGCTACAGTCGTAGCCGCCTGGCTTTCATAAGTGATCGTATTGCCGCTTTTTTTAATTTGAACGCCGGCTTGCTGCGCGATAACGCCCTGCTGGTCCGTCAGGGCGATGGTCTTGCCATTGGCCAATGTTAATGTGGCCTGGTTCGTGCCCGGTTTAATATCTATCGGTACCTGAGCCACCTGCACGGTCAGCACAGGACGCAATACAAGATATAACGTACCGGAGAGCACCAGCAGAATTGCTGCTGCCGCGGCAATTCTTGGCAACAAACGTAGCGTTTTAACCGGGTTGCTGTAAGCCACCAGCGTTTCACGCAGCGACGCAGCGCTGCGTTCCCGAGTTTCTGTCAGCAGTTCCGGTAAGCCTTTGGGGTCAACCGACGCATACCAGGCTTCCAGCAGCGCAACTTCTTCGGGCGTGGCTGTTCCCTGATGATACTTTCCTAATAAATTGCGGGCATCTTGTTCCGTCATCATGGCGTATTTAAAGACATGACAAACAACTCAGGCGCGATAGGTATCGTGTGTAAAGAAATTTTAAATAAAAAATAAAAGAATCGTTAAGGTACCGAGTTTCAGCCGTAAAATCTTGAGCGAATTACGAATCTGTGCCGACACCGTTTGTACCGATTTTCCCAAAATATCAGCAATTTGCTGGTGCGTCAAATGCTGTTCGCGGCTCATGCGGAAAACTTCCTGCATCCTTGGCGGCAGTGCGGCGATCTCTTTTTCAATTAATTCCGCCAGTTCCTTTTCCCGCAGCAATAAATCCGTGCTGTAGCTATCCTGATCGATAAAATCCTGCAACGAGGCCAGGTATTGGTTTTCGCGCTGTTGCTTATAATAATGATTGAGTATTTTGTTACGTACCGCCGTGAACAGGTAGCCGCGCAGATGCGTATGTAAATCCAACTGCTCCCGCTTATCCCAAAGTTGAAAAAATAGTTCCTGTAAGATATCCTGCGCTTCAGCCAGGTCGCCCAGTTTACGGTAAGCATGCTGCTGCAAAACGAACTGGTAACGGTCATAAATCTCCAGATAAGCCGCCTGGCTTCCCTGCTGCAACAACAGGACTAAGTCTTGATCGCTATAGGGGCTCAGCTCATTCATATTATATCGGAATAACGAATATAACGAATATTAACGCAAGAAGGAATTATAGCAACTTGTTCAAGTATCAGTTTTAACTAAGTGGGTCTAAATAGTTTGGAGAACTTCCTGTCGCCATATTTAATTATTGAGGCCACCTGATCGGAACTGGGCCAGTACCTGCCAAATACTAAAGCAGGACCCTGGCTACAAAAATTTAGCACTGGAGAAGGAGTTGATTCCACGGCTTAAACAAAAATAACCGGACGCTATTCTTCGGATAGTGTCCGGCAGGTTTTAGCCTTTGACTGTAAAGCTTTTCATTTTTTCACTTAATTCTTTTAACCCGGCTTTTTGAAGACAGGCATCAGAAAAAGTTTGCAACTGTTCCCGATCTTCTTGCGGAACAAGTTTTAACAATTCAAATCCCGAGTCCCCGTCCTTTGCCAAACCTGCATCAATTAGGCTGCTTAACAGCAGTACCGTTTTGCGTTCGACTTTCACATCGATCTTCACCGGTTCATTCATCCCCGGGCTACATAATAAAGTTTCGTAAACCGTCCCCAACACATTTGTCGTTGCCATAAGCATTTGTTTTTTTAATGATTAACTAATAGCTCAAAGGTCGGTTGTTGTGCTGAAACGATCCTCATTAAAATATGGGTAGGATAGGTGAATGTCATTTGGCTGCCCTACTTTTGATTTCGATTAGTGAAGGGGAGGTGTGCAATGGATATGACAAACGAAAAGTTTTCGCTTTCTGGGCTACGGGAACTGGACCTGGTTTTTCTTTTGGAAATGCTGGATCATGATCCGGTTTCGCGCAAAAAAAACGACACGGATTACTGGTACCGTTCGCCGCTACGGGAGGAGCGGACGGCAAGTTTTCATGTGGACAGGGTGAGCAATGAGTGGTATGATTTCGGGCTAATGGATGGCGGCAACCCGGTTGACTTTTTGTTGCGGTATCACCGTTGTTCGGTGGTGGAGTTACTGGACCGGATGAATGTTTCTTTTTCCCCTCACCAGCTCTATTTGTTTGAGCCGGGACTGCATGAAGGGCGTGCGGGTTCAGACAGAAAATTGATCGTTTCAGAAGTGCGTCCGCTGTATGCCTACCCGCTTAAAAATTACCTGCATGAGCGCTCAATTCCGGTGGCGGTGGCGGATGCTTTTTGTAAGGAAGTTTCTTATGTCATAGGTAGCCGGAAATACTATGGTATAGGCTTTCAAAACGATGCCGGCGGCTGGGAAATCCGCAACCAGAATTTCAAGCAAAGCAGTGCGCCTAAAGATATTACTTGCCTGGGTTCAGGCACCGGTGCGGTGAATGTTTTCGAGGGTTTTATGGACTTCCTTTCTTATGTGACATTGCACCCTTACCAGGACCTGCGTTCGGTTGATTTTGTGGTGCTGAATGGGGTGGGTTTGTTTGACCGGGCGGTCCCTTTTTTGGAGCAACACAGTTCGGTGCATCTCTGGCTGGACCGGGATGTAACAGGCTTAGCGTACCGCGATTATGCTTTGTCTTTGGGTAAGCAGTTCGTGGACGAAAGTGGCCTTTATGAAAAGTTTAATGATCTGAATGATTGGCTGCGTTGTAAGGGCGAGGTTAAAAAGCCGTACCTGCGGCTGGGTGGCGGCCTGCGGACGGTGGTCTGATAGTTATTTTTAGTTTTTGGTTATTTGGTATTTTTTAACTGTCGTTAGACGGGCGGGAGATTGCCCGGTTTGCAATCGGCCAGATGTACAGTTGTTTAACAACAACTGAAATCTGGCCGCCCCCTCGGAACTCGGGGGGCGGTTAGGGCGCTGGTTTTTGAAGTTTGTGTGGTTAGTTAGACTTTGTGTGAAAAGAACGTGTGATGGAGACGAAAGATACAGGCAGGAAACGGATCATCGGCTTAAGGCTTACGGGTGATGAGTTTGGTGAGCTGGAAAAGAATTGGCAGCAGAGTACGGTGAAAAAGTTGTCGGAATATGTGCGCCGGATCCTGTTCGGCAAACGGATCACGGTTTATTCGCGCAGTAAATCGCTGGATGAGTTCGTGGCGGAATTGGTGGTGCTGAAACGGGAGTTAAATGCGATTGGCGTGAATTTTAACCAGGCGGTTCATAGGTTAAATATGCTGGATCATTCATCGCAGATGCAGGTTTGGGTGGAGCGTTTTTTTCGTGACCGCGACCGCTTTTTTGAGGTCGTAAATGAGGTGCAGGGGAAGATCAATTCGGTGAGCGAGCAATGGTTGCAGTAGTCCATCAAAGCAAGAGTTTGCGGGGTTGCCTGAACTATAATGAAAACAAGGTCAAGGCAGGGTTAGCGAAGTGTTTGGATGCCGGTTATTACCCGATGGATGCGGAGGCGATGAGTTTTCACCAAAAGCTGCGGCGGCTGGAATTGTTGACGGAATTGAACCAGCGGACAAAGGTGAACAGCGTACATATTTCTTTGAATTTTCATCCATCGGAAAAGCCTTCAGAGGAACTACTGAAAGAGTTGGCGGAAGTGTTTTTAAATAAGATTGGGTTTGGCGGGCAGCCTTATTTATTGTACCAGCATTTCGATGCGGGGCACCCGCATATTCATTTGTTAACGACAAATATTAAAGCGGACGGCAGAGCTATTAATCTCCATGATATTGGCCGTGTCCGGGCGAAAAAAGCACGGGAGGAGATTGAAGTAGCTTACGGGCTGGTGGTTGCGGGTAAGGTGCAGCAGGATGCCGCGTTAAGGTTCAAACCGGTCAATGTTCAGCGTGCCCTTTACGGGCGCATGGAAACCAAAAGGGCTATGAACGGGATCATAAATGTGGTGTGTGACCAATATAAATTCACCTCCCTGGCGCAGTTCAATGCGGTGCTTGGTTTGTATAACATTATTGCAGATTCGGGAGGTGAGGGATCGCAGGTGCAAAAGCATGAGGGGCTGGTGCTCCGGGTATTGGATGAAGCAGGAAATAAGGTGGGTGTGCCGATAAAGGCGAGCGATTTTGCCAGCAAGCCGACATTGAAAAATCTGCGGGAAAAGTTCGCGAAGAGCGAGGAGTTGAAGCCGGCGAAAAAAAGCCGGGTGGCCAACGCGGTGAATATGGCTTTGCTGAATGGTAATTTAGATTTGCAGGGTTTGAAAAAAGCCTTGCAGCAAAAGGGTATTGACTTGGTGATTAGGCAGAATTCTGATGGAGTTGTTTATGGGTTAACTTATGTTGACCACGACCAGAAAGTAGTATTTAACGGCAGTGAACTTGGCAAGGCGTTCAGCGCCAAAGCTATACTGGAACGCTGTCCAAAAATGGCGGCTGGTGAGGGGAAAAAACAAAACGGGAAAGCACAAAAACGGGGTATGGCGGGTCAGGCAAACGCGGGAGAAAAGCGTGAAATTTTACTGGATTTTGGTGAGGTGGCTGGCGTGGAAGCTGGTTTCGCCCGGGCGGCGGATGCTTTACTGGTGGATCGGGAACAATCGACTGGGATGGATTGGGAACTGAAGCGCACGAAGCGCCGGAAAAAGAAAAGAGTTCGGTTGTCGCCGGGCTAAGGAAAGCAGGTGATTATGGGCAATAAGCTAGCCGTTTTTCAGGATTGGAGAGACGGGCTGGCGCTAGCTGTGCCTTGGTGTGAGTGTGTAAGATTAAGTGTGAATGATTATTAGAAAGGGTTAGGAGGGGTTTATGCAGACGGGGGAGAATGATCAGGCGATGCGCAAGATCCTGGATATGACCAGGCTGATCAGTGTGGCGGTATTGCTGCTGCACTTTTACAAGGAGTGTTACGGGGCGTTCGTGGACTGGCATTTGGTGTCGGGGATCACGGACAGGTTGCTGGCGAATGTGGTGAAAACGGGTTTGTTCAGCAGCTTCCTGAAACCGAAGCTGGTGGTGCTGGTTTTCCTGGCGGTTGCGCTGATCGGTGTCAAGGGGAAGAAGGATGAGCAGCAAACCTTTAAATCGGCTTTGTTATACCTGATTGCTGGTCTCTTTTTTTATTTCGGCAGCTACTTTTTTTTGTTACTGCCGCTCGGTTTGGAGACACTAACACTGCTCTATGTAAGCGTAACGGGTTTGGGGTACTTGTTGTTATTAAGCGGCGGTACGATGATCTCCCGGATCATACGGGATAAGCTGGCGGGAGATATTTTTAACCGTGACCAGGAGACCTTCCCGCAGGAGGAGCGGCTGCTGGAAAATGAGTTCTCAGTGAACCTGCCGGTGCGCTATGTGCTGAAGGGTAAGGCGCGCAATGGCTGGATCAATTTTATCAATTTGTTTCGGGCACTGGTGGTGCTGGGATCGCCGGGTTCGGGCAAAAGTTATTTTATCATCCGGCACATCATTACGCAGCATATCCGCAAGGGCTTTGCGATGTTCGTCTATGACTTTAAGATGCCGGATTTGGCGGTCATCGCTTATAATACCTGGCTGAAATGTAAGCACCTGTATAAGGTAGCACCCCAATTCTTTTCGATCAATTTTGATGACCTGTCGCGGAGCAGCCGCTGTAACCCGCTGGACCCGTCGGCGATGCTGGACCTGACGGATGCGGTGGAATCGGCGCGAACCATCCTGCTGGGATTAAACCGGGAATGGATCAAGCGGCAAGGGGACTTTTTTGTGGAATCGCCGATCAATTTTTTGACAGCGATTATTTGGTATCTCCGAAAGTATAATAACGGGGAGTACTGCACGCTGCCGCATGTCATCGAGCTGATGCAGGCTGACTACGATAGTTTGTTTACGCTGCTGAGTACGCAGAAGGAAATTGATGTGCTGATCAATCCGTTCATTAGTGCCTATAAGCGCGATGCCGTGGAGCAACTGGAGGGGCAGATAGCTTCGGCCAAGATCACGATGGCGCGCATTGCTTCGCCGCAATTGTATTATGTGTTGTCAGGTAACGAGTTTACACTGGATATCAATAACCCGGCAGCACCGAAGATCGTTTGTATGGGCAATAACCCGCAGAAGATCCAAATCTATGGTGCGGTATTGTCTTTATTTACCAACCGCCTGCTCAAGATCATCAATCAAAAGAATAAGCTGAAATGCAGCCTGGTATTCGACGAATTCCCAACCCTGACGACGGATATCATACCCACGATCAGTACCGGGCGTAGTAATTTAATTTCGACTTGTTTGGGTATCCAGGATGCCAGCCAGCTACGCAAGGATTACGGGCGGGAGCAGGCGGATGTCATCATGAATATCGTGGGTAACATGGCGGTAGGCCAGGTATCCGGCGATACTGCCAAATTCGTTTCAGAAAAGATTGGGCGCATTATGCAGGATAGGGAAAGTTTATCCATTAACAGCAATGATACTTCCATCAGCCGCTCCAAGCAGCTGGAGGCGGCGGTGCCGCCGTCACGTATTGCAGCGTTAAGTTCCGGTGAGTTTGTGGGCATGGTAGCGGATAACCCGGATTGCAAAATTGAACTTAAAGCTTTTCACTGCGAGATATTGAACGACCATGCGGCGCTTAAAAAAGAGATCGATGGTTATGTGCCTTTGCCGGAGGTCAGGAAGATCAGCGCGGCGATCGTGGAGCGGAATTATTTGCAGATCAAGCAAGATATCCAGGATATTATTGAACTGGAGATGGAGCGGTTGTTGAGCGATCCGGCATTGGCACACCTCATTATTCATAAAAATAGCCCCCAAAATGCAGGTTGAAATATGTGTATATTTGATGATACATCACGGCATTTACATTAAATTACCTGCGCCATGCAAATATGGTGCTAAATGTCGGCTCGCCGACATCCATTAGCCAAGCACAACTGGTTCTTGGCATCCGGGCACAGAATTTTGCACAGTTTGACAGTAACACGGCGACCTATCTAGTGAACTCGCTTGGCCAGGATATTTTGAACGATGTGATGAGCAACCCGGTTACAAAATCCGTCTTAACAGTTTCGGAAGTTGCCTGTTTTACGCCCCCAACGTCTGAAATTGCTTGTGAGGTTTTTGCCAAGACACTTACCGACGCCATCAAGGTTTCTACAGCAAAAGTAATCGCTAAGAGGGTAATCGAGCAAATTCCGATGACAACTGCCTTACGTAACAACGTGAACAATGTAATAGATATTAGCGCGGTTGCTTATAGCATAAGTAAATTCAAAGTAGACGAGGGGGTAACTTCTGTTACTGACGCGGCGGCAATTGCTTGGGATTTATATGACATTAAGCAATCACTAATTTCTCAGGGAAATACCTTTAAAAGCTTAGTGGTTGCCGGAAAGGTTAAATCCGGACCAGATGCGGGACAAATGTGTATGCTGGTTATCGTAGCAAATCCAGCAAATACACCAACGGGTGAGTTAATCGTTAAGAATGGGACCGTTACAACTTTCGATAATACGTCAATAAATACAAGTAGATCAATAACTTTGCCTCTGGTTAATTTGGGAGCGTCACCAATAACCGTAACAGGAATTGGAGTTAATTCACCGTTTTCAGTATCAAAACAAACAGTTACAATTCCGGCAAACAGTAGTGTTGATATAATACTTTATTTTAAGCCGACAAGTAAAGGTTACTTTGATTCGCCAATCACAATTAATTCTAATGCATCTAATCCGACCGTTTCCTACCATACGGATGGAACTGGGATTTAATCACCTATTAAAACGTGTAGTAAGTAACTCGAAATTTACCATCATCAGGCCTATTCTAGCAACTTAATCGCAAGCGAATTTTAATGCGGAAACGACGATTTTTCGTATCTTTAATTTATAAAAAAGCGTTGCACGGTGTAACGTCAGGCTGGCTAGCCACAATGTTATTTGCCGAAATGTTTAAACATTGTTTTAACAAAAAAAAGAAAGGCAGTCACGATCTAACGTAACTGCCTGTTTCTGAGGTAGACGGAACAGGTCAAATCTCGAACTTTTTGGAGGATCTAAACCTTATAACTCGATATCTTAATAAATATCCTTTAACTAATTATTTAAAATCAGGTATAGGGAATATGTATCCTCCAAATAATATGTAGGACCATAACAGCGTCCAGAAGATATTGAAGATCTGAGCCGTAACAAATGTAAACGCTGGCCTGCCACCCTGTAGTTTTACCAACGAAGAGAACCTAGCTTCCATGCCTATTGAAATAAACGCTATAGCGAACCATACTGTACGTAAACCATTTAAGGTCGGCGCAACACTTTTTGCTGTAGTCGACGCTAACAGAAATGAGAACACCAACGACGCGGCAATAAAACCCAACACAAATTTCGGAAAACGCTCCCATACTATTTTTAGGCTTGGGCTTTCGGTTTTTGCTAAAATACTTCCTTCGCCACCTTTTGGTTTCTTATAAGCCCACCATATCGCTATAAAAAATGCCGCTACACCAATAAATACATTTTGAGAAAATTTTGCTATAACACCCGCTTTAACTGCTATTGGCCCCACTAAGTCACCTGCTGCTGTTACCGTAGCTGTCGTATCTAACGTACCGCCTAACCAGGCACCGCCAATAACCTCGGGAATATGAAAATACTTAACCGCCCACGGTTGTATGATCATCATCGGAATGGCCATGATCAGCACCAACGTGGTTACGTATGATAGTTTACGTTTATCGCCATTAATTGCACCAGCTGCAACAATAGCAGCTGATACACCGCAAATAGATACAGCTGATGCCAGTATCACGCCAAACTCATCATCTACTTTTAACTTACGGCTGACCCATAGTGAGAAGAACCATACCGCTGTAACTACAATAATAGCTTGTACAATACCCGGCAACCCGGCTTTTATTAAATCGGCAGATAAAATAGTAGTACCTAATATTACCAGCCCGGTTTTAATATAAAATTCAGAACGTACTGCCTCCTTTAACCATAAAGGCAATTCAAACAGGTTACCTAATAATATGCCTATCAGTAAGGCAAATACTACATATTCTAATCCAAAGTAGGATACGTTTTTATTACCACCTATAATGAATGAGATAATGGCGAAAAAATAGATCAGTGTAAAACCACCAGCAAACCTTGCAACATTACCACCTGATAAACCGACAGCAATAACGGCAAGCGCAAGAAAAATTGCGCCGGTTTCAATAATCAATAATAAGTTATGAGCCGATAAGATCTTGCCAAATAAGTCGGCGCTGGTTGCCCATTTATAGGTGGGTAAGGTTATTGTAGTACCGCTGTTTGTTAAATACAGCACGGTAGCTATAATAATCGACCCTAAAATGACGGCCCACCAGTCTTCGGTAAGTGATTGCAAAAATGTTTTCTTATCCGGCGTTATTCCGGCATCTGTTAAAGCTGCACTATTTTCTGCAGCGTTGTTTTTGTTTGACATGGTTTATTATTTATAATGCATTTTTAAATTCTTACGAAAGAATATCTTTAAGCTATGCAACAAATATATAATAATCTATTAATTACATAGAATTAGTAGATTATAAATTTATGTAATATTTCACTTACTTAGGTACCTGTTAAAGTTCCTTGTTTAACCTTCCGGTTTAAACAAGACAGAACCATCTGTTTTAACCTGCCATGCGGTAATAGGGTTCATATGATAGCCGCCTGAAGCTGTCCCACGGACTTCTATCAATTGTTTTAAAGTTGGTTGTAAATAACCGGTTTCATCAGTAACGCGGCTTAATATTTCGGTCGAGTTGCCATTCCAGTTCCACAAGTATCTAAAATAAGTATGTGCCTTGCTAAGCACCGGCTCCTGTAAATTTGCAAGCTGCCAGGTTTTACCTGCATCTGTACTTATCTCAACTTTTGCAACCTTGCCTCTGCCGCTCCAGGCTATCCCACGGATCTCTATCCAGCCACGTTCAATCTTTTGCGGGTAAGACGGATAGGTGATTATTGACCGTGCATCCATTGCAAAGCTAAACATCCGGATTTTATCTTTAACAGGATAAGTGTATTTGGATGTTTCTTCGCGGGTCATATAGGGTTGGTCTGATAGTTCTATCCGCCTTAACCATTTAATATTCATATTGCCTTCAAACCCGGGTAATAACAATCGAATAGGATAACCTTGTTCGGGCCGCATAGCTTCACCATTTTGAGCGTAAACTATCATGGCATCGTCCCAGGCTTTGGCTACAGGTATGCTTCGCGTCATAACCGCAGCATCTGATCCTTCGGCTAAAAACCATTTGGCTTTTGGATCAACCCCAACCTCTCTGAATATGGTTGACAACATTACGCCCGTCCACTCGCTCTGACTGGTTAAGCCCAGAACATCCTGCGGTGTCAATTCTTCTTTACCCGTTCTGAAATTACCTGCACATTCCAAAAAGCAAATACGGCTAACTGACGGAAATCTGTTGATATCTGCCAGTGTAAATTTCATAGGCCGTTCTACCAATCCATGGATCAGCAATTCATGTTTTGCCGGATCAATTACCGGTACGCCGGCGTGGTGCCGCTCGTAGTGTAAGTCAGCCGGCGTAATGGTACCATACATATCCTGCAAAGGCGTGCGCGATGATATGTCAGACGGCTTACGTACCGGGTTTTCGAAAGGAGATCGCTTACCAACCGGGGTAGGGCCGGGGCCAGGTATTTTAGTTGGATCATCAACAGGTTCCGGTAAAACAGGCGCTCCTGTTTGCACATAGTTAGCAAAGGTATTAACCGGCAAAATAGCAGCGGCAACCACACCGCTTAATAAAGTACGGCGGCTTATTTTGATTGACTTAGCTGAAGGCTGTTTTTCGTCGATCTTTTTCATCACTTAACTTCCGGCCCTCCTTTACGGTCATCTATAATAAATAGCTTTTTGGCAGGCATAATTATTTTAGGCAGGTTTTGCGCGTTAAGTACCGTGCCTGTTTTAATGATTTTATTGGCGTTTAGCAGGTAGGCGGTTATGCTATATATCTCATCGTTTGTTAACGATCCCGGCTGATTATAAGGCATTGCCCGGCGTACATAATCAAACAGTGTAGTTGCATAAGGCCAATAGTTGCCAATAGTTTTTGGTTTGCTTTTAGCTGATGTATCACCAATTAAAACCGGTCCTAATAGCTTGGCACCTGGGGCTCCAACAGTATTGCCACCGTGGCAGGCTGCACATTTTAATGCATATAATGCCTTTCCTTTTTCTGTATCTCCCTGTCCCTTGGGTAAGTCTTTACCGTCAGGCCGCACATCAATATCCCAGGCCGCAATTTCCTGCGCTGTAGGTGTATGCCCAAAGCCAAACCTGGCCGGCCATTTTGTGGTGTCTGTTAGCTGGAGCAACCCCGGCGACTTTACCGAAGAAACTCTAAAAGCCATTAACGCCAATAAAGCCATACAGATAAATATAAACAACAGTGCAATTTTCATTATACTAATACTTACCGGCGCTTAATGTGCTTTTTGGTAATACATACTTACGGTCATACCTATCAAGCACAACATAAATAGAATCTTTACGCTCGTTTATGCCGGATAGGATAACCCTTGAACCATCAGTCGTATCATACTTTAATACCATACGGTTTCTTTTTTGCTCGCGTGGTTTAACGGCGAACTCTCTGTCCCGGCGGGCCGACCAGGCATGCGGATCTATCATGTCTTTCTCACTGCCGATATGCTGCCATGCTGTTTTGCTTATCCAGTTATCCTCTTTTGTCTTGCCGCGCTTGTTAGTATCGCCGCTTCTGCGGCCACCTCGGCCGCCACCTCTTGAAGATATTGCGTTTTTATCTTGCAAATACAGCACCCTGTCTACCGTATCGGCGTAATAATGGAAAGCTCGCTCGCCACCGGCTACTCCTGTTATCTCAAACGTGCGCTGGATATCACGCATAGGGCTACCGCCGCCGTTTGATGGATCGATTAATACCGGCTTATTTACTTTGAAGGTTAGTGTAGTCCAGTTCTCAAAAGTGGCTTCCTGCCATCTTGTTGAATCCAATGGGTTATAAGGGATTTCCTGTCCGTTAATTTTAAATTCGGTTACATGGTAATTACCTCTTAGCTTTTTAACGCCCGCTGTTGATGGTTGTTTATAGGGATCGTATTTAAAGTTGATGACTTCGGTATAAGTTAGTACACCGAAAAAGATAATGAACGTTAATACCTTTAAGCCAATGCGGGTGTATTTTAACAAGGGCTTTTTAAAATCCGGGTAAACCCTGAACGGAACGGTATATCGCTCCAATATTAGCAGGTTATATAGTTTTGGAAAATCGTCAGCCGCGATGAACAGGCCAAGCACCACGAAGTAAAATGCGTAAACATGCACGCCGCCATCATAAGCATAATTTACAAAAGTAATATCGCCTAAGGCACCCACTAAAAGTATCGCGCCAAATGTGGCGGTTTTTCTGAAGAATAACAATGCACCGGCTAAGATCTCTACCACGCCACCAAATACCTGGTACCAGGGCACAATACCTACCGACATCCAATAGATCTTTTGCGCGGTAAAATCGCCAAAATTACTATTCAATAAGCCCAATGACGGGTATGGCATTTGTGTTGGAAACAGTTTGGTAAACCCAAAGCCTATAATACCTATACCGGCGCGGTAACGTACCACCACACGGATCCAATAATATAATATGTTGTATGATTTGCTTTTACGATCAAACAAAGTCCAGATCAAAGCGCCAACTATGCCAATTAAAAATGCTATGCCCCAATCCGTATAATCAGCAAGGAAATTTCTTTCCGGCGGAAGTACGTCATTTCTGTTACCGCTACGATAATTATTATTTCCAACCCCGCCAATCTTTGTCAGTCCATGATTTGAAGAATCTGTAGTTAAGCTATCGCGATGGTGCCGACCGTGACCACCTGGTTTGCCTGCGAGAGCTATACCTGTAGAATCTTTATGGTGATTGTGTTTGCCATGACCGGCGCCAATATTGCCGCCTGCTTTTGTACTATCGCCTTCACCGCGATGCCTTTTACCTCCCTTTTTCTCATCACCTCCCGGTGCAGTGCTATCAGTAGGGGCGTCGCTAATATCACCATATCTTTGCCCGCCAAAAAATTGCCGGAAATTAGGTTGAAAACGGGCAATATCATATAGATCGCGGTAATGGGGGCGAAGCCAGTTAAGAGTAAAAGCGTTGTTATACCAGCTGGCCGAGAATGGAATAGACATGGCTAAAAAGAATACAAACAAAACACGGAACCCGAATTTTTTGTACCACGGCCATGGCGCTTTGGCTGCTGCCGTTACAGTATTTAACGATTCAGTTTGATCTGAAGACTGTTTTTTGTCAGACATAACATTTAGGATTTATGTTGTTGATGATTTTGTTAAAGTTTAAGCGCTTTACGCCTGCCCAGTTGCAGCGGGTATTTTTTGTTGATCTTATTTAATACCACGTAAATTGAATCGCGGTACTGATCGAGGCCTGAAAGGATAATGGTGGTGCTATCTGGTCTGGCATAGTTTAGCGTCAGCTTCTCGCCTTTATAATGCGAATTCTTATTTTCAAGCGATAATACATGGGTTGCCGTATCAACTGTATAACTGTAATAATGCCTGCCTGCTGATCCCGCCAGTTCGTAATCGCGGTCTTTATCATTTGTAAAAATCTGCTCGTAATTTGCAGAATCAATCAACACCGGGCGATTAGAGCGCACGCTGATGGTTGCCCATTTTTCAAATACGACATCTTTCCAACGTATAGGGTCGGTTGCAGAATAAGGCAGTTCTTTATTGTTGATTTTAAACTCGCTCACGTTATAAATACCAGCTGTTTTTGCCAAACCCGGCGTACGCGGAAACTGGTAAGGATCATGATGCAAACCCGAATAGGTTTTAAACCCATACAAAAACACAAAAAAGAAAACCACTAATACTTTGAGCACCCAACGAATGCTTTGCTGCCTGCCTGCAAAATATGGCTTAAAATGGGTTGGCTGGGTAGGCCGCTCAAGTGATACCAGGTTATAGATGCGCACCGCATCAAACGATAAAACAAACAGCGCAAAACTTATCAGATAAATAGCATATACGTATTCGCCACCCTTGTAAGCCAGGTTGGATATAAATACGTTACCTGTAAATACTAATATGATGAGTGCGCCTATGGTGGCTGTTTTTCTGAATAACAATAGCAAACCGGCCACTATCTCTATCCCGCCTAAAAACGATTCATAGCCGCGTACTATCCCCAGGCTCATCGAAAATATTTTCCAATCGGTAAAATCGCCATAGGCGGTATTTAAATTACTGATGGATGGGAAGGGCGCCTGTAAAGGAAAGAATTTAATAAAACCATAGCCTATAATACCAATAGCCAAACGGTAACGTACAATTACCCTTAGCCAGTAGTATAATTGGTCATAATCTATGTCGCGGTGTTTTGATCGACTCCAGGCAATTGCTCCAACAAGCGCAATTACGGCAACAATTATCCAGTTAACAAAGCTATCTGCACCAAGAATAAACTTGGCCGACAACCGGGTTAAATTAAATATATCGCCATAACTGATATGCAGCCAGTTAAAACCAAATACTGCTTTAAAAACGTCGACACTTAATGGAAGCGCCTGCAAAATAAAGAAGAGCAAGAAGAAACGAAAAATGCTCTTTTCTTTTTCCGCCCACTCATTGGGTGGTTGTGGTGTTATAATTTTACTCATTGCTTTAATTTAAATAAGGTTAGCGTAGACGCCGGGGGTAGATTCGAACTACCGTAAATGATTTTGCAGACCATAACCTCGCCACTCGGTCACCCGGCTTTATAATTGAGATCTTATGGGGTGATCCATACAATCTCAATTGCTATTAATTATTCGTCATCATCAGCCTTAGCTGTTGTATTACGGGGTTTGCGTGGTTCTTTTATAACCTGCCTTTTAGCCAGGTCATACTTTTGGCCCGCGCTCAGGAAGAAGAAAGGGCCGTTTGACGCAGTGAAGTCTTCGCGACCATTAACCACATGTTTTTCGCCGCTATTAACTATGGTATTGTAGTCGTAGATAGCTACAAACGAGTGCCCTAATACCTGCAAAGTATCGCGTTGTACCAAAACTGCTGTGGCTTCATTAAGGCCAAGACCTATCAACTCCGGCGATTTCCTGATAAAATCAACCAGGTCAAATTCACGGTTACGCACCAATAAATGTTGGTCTATAGCCGAGTTTTTAAGGAAACCAAGGCCCTGCGTATGATCGCCTACTAAAACCTGAGCTCCTTTAGTATCGCCCCGCCACAGAAATGAGCCAAGGATACTTGCACCTGCCGAACTACCTGCTATTACACCGCCACGGTTAAGCACATCAATAAATGCCTGGTGGGTGAGGGTGTTTAAGTAAGAATCGGCAATGCGCCATTGGCGGCCGCCTTCAAAATAAACGCCGGTCGCATTTTTTAGCGGAGCAATGAATTTTTCGCTGTTTGCCTCCTTAAGGTCGCTGGTATGAAACAGGGTTACGTTTTTAGCGCCTGTTTGCTTTTTTACTTCTTCAACCGATTTTCTATCGTAAGCTGCCGAGTCGCCGCCGGCAGTTGTAACTACAACTATTACGGCTTTATCTTTACCACCGGCAAGCTCTGTAAACTTATCCCAGATATCGCGCTGCGAACCAACATTACCGCCGATAATGAGTACACTGCCTTTTTCCGGCCCATGCCTGGTGTCTGATTTTTTTACTGTGATAGGCGACCGTTGCGCAAAAGACGAATAGCTAAATGCTGCTATAGCTATTAAAAGGATGTTTAATTTTTTCATGATAATTATTTTTTAAAGTGATTAATAACCAGGGTTACGGTTAGCTCCGGCGAGTTGCGGGTCAACCAATGTTTCATTGTATGGTATTGGGAATAGGTAGAGGTGCTTGTCGGGCAAGCCTAACACAGTTTGCGCACGATCTGTGCGTACCAGGTTAAACCAACGGTCGGCCTCAAATGGAAATTCTACCTGGCGCTCTTTTTCTAATGCCAGTAAAATATCGTCTAAAGTAGCTGCAGAACTTGCCGCAACATTGGCACGGGCACGCACCGCGTTCAGATCAGATTGCGCGCTGTTTATGCCGATTAAATTTCCTTGTTGTGCACGCGCTTCAGAGCGGATGAGGTACAACTCGGCAATACGGATAACATATGCGGGGTCTGTACCCAGCGGATTGCGGTAATATAATTTACCGTACCATAAATTTCCCGGCGGCGCGGTTTGCGCTATTAAAGTATTGCGGTTGCCGCCAATAGCTGGGTTATTTAGCAACGCAACTAAAGCGTCGTTTGGCGACCATTCCCTGCGGCCACCTAACGCCGGTGGCAACCACCAATTGCTATGCCCGTTAGTGTTTGATGTGGTATATGCCAATTCAAATACCGACTCGTTTGTAGCTACCGCGTTGTTAGCGAAAAACGCGCTATAAGGGGTAACTAAAGTATAATTAGCATTATCGCCTATAACAGATGTTGCAAACTGCTCGGCCAATGCCCAGTTTTTTTGATACAGGTAAAAACGTGCCTTAAGTGCCTGCACAGTACGTAACGTAACGCGGTTGCGGTTAACACCCGTTGGTACAAGCGGCTCGGCGGCGTTAAGGTCCTTTAAAACCTGGGCATAAGTATCGGCCAGGCTGCTGCGCGGTATACCGGTGTTATCTGTAGACGTATTAGTAGGGTTAAGTATTAATTGCACCCCGCCCCAGCCGCGGGCCAGATCAAAGTAGGCCAACGCCCGTACAAAATAGGCCTCGCCTAAATATTGGTTACGCAACGCGGGGGTTAATGACGGATCAGTAACCTTTGGCACATTGGCTAAAATGTAGTTAGCCTGCGATATGGTTTTATAAATAGATGACCACGCAGATTGCACATAACCATTGGTAGCTGATGTTAAATGTTTGGTGATCTCGCTCGGGTCGCCTTGCGAGCCTGACCATTGGATATCGCCGGCTGATAAATAAGCCAGTGCCGGGAAGTTAGAGCCATAATAGCTACCGGCTGATAGCAGGTTAAACAAACCGTTTGCTGCGGTTTTTGCCGTACCGGCATTGGTTATTGCTTCCGATTGATCTACCTGGAGCTTTGGCTGCACCTCCAGGAATTTCTTGCAGGAAGTGAAGAGTAATAATAAAGAGAATATATAAGTTACTTTTTTCATGATTGACTGTTTTTTATGATCAGAAAGTAATGTTTGCGCCTATCTGTATGGTGCGTGGTATTGGCGGGGTACCCAAATCGTACCCTAACACAGTGGCTGATGATGACACGTTGATCTCAGGATCCGGGCCTTTGTATTTTGTCCACAACCAAAGGTTTGAGCCGCTTACGTAAACCCGTACAGATGATAGTTTGGCTTTCCCGGTAATGCTGGTCGGAATATTATAACCAAGGGTCGCATTACTTAAGCGCAGAAATGAGCCATCTTCGATATTGCGACTGGTTGGGCTAATGGTATAGTTTTGCCCGTAAGCTGTTAACCTTGGCATATCTGTAATATCGCCCGGTTTTTGCCAGCGGTTTAGCTGGTAAACATCAATGGCCCTGTTAGCATCGCGGGTACCGCCACCTTCCAGGAAGTAGTTATTGTTGTTGTAAACCTTGTTTCCGTAAACAAAATTGAAGAATACCGATAGGTCCAAACCTTTATAACGGAAGCTATTGGTTATACCGCCGGTAAACTTCGGCAAGGCATTACCAACAGCCACAATATCGTTAGAGTTTATTGTGCCATTTTTGTCGGCATCCTCATAAACAGAATTACCCGTTTGTGGATCGACATACAATTGCTTGTAAGTAAAGAAAGTATACATAGACAGGCCCTGCACCATGCGCTCGGCTGCATAAGCGGCAACAACCGGTGTTGGCAGTTTTTCAATTTTGTTGATGTTGCGCGAGATATTAAAATTGGTGCTCCACTTAAACGCGCCATCTAAATTGGTGCTGCTAATGTTTAACTCAAATCCTTTGTTACTCATCTCGCCGGCATTGGTAAGGATAGACGAGAAACCGGAGCTTGATGCTAATGGTAGGTTGAGCAACAGGTTGCTGGTATATTTATCATAAACATCGCCGCTAATGGTTAAGCGGTCTCTAAGCAGCGTTAAGTCAAACCCGACATTAGTTTGGCGGGTACTTTCCCATTTGAGGTCAGGGTTAGCTAACTGTGCCGGTGTTGTACCCGGATTGTTTTGGTAGTTAGCGCCGGCACCCCATAAACCACGTGATGCAAAATCATTAATACCGTTTTGGTTACCTGTTACGCCAATACTACCACGTAACTTAAAGTCAGAAATAAAAGCTACATCCTTTAAAAAGTCTTCCTTTTTAACACGCCACGCTACGCCTGCCGAAGGAAAATATCCCCATTGGTGATTAGTTCCAAAACGAGATGAACCATCAGCTCGGATGCTGAAATCGGCATAATACTTTGTATCGTAATTATAGTTTACACGTGCAAAGAAAGATGACAGTTTATACCTGGTTTCTGATGAAGTTGATGTACTGGTAGCAGCCGACGAGATCTGCGTGAACGAATCATTAGGGAAATTGGTGCCCTGCGCCGTGGTTTGGCCGCTTACAGATCCTTGCAATGAGTTACCAATTAAAGCACCAAAGCTATGTTTACCAAATAAATGGTTATAATTTAAGGTTTGCTCATCGGTCCAGATGGTGTTATTACTTATCGCTGTCGAACCTAAACCAAGGTTAGCTATACCCAAATTAGTTAAGCTGTTCCAGTATTGAAATTCATTGTATTGGTTGAAATCAACGCTCCAGCTGGTTTTAAACTTCAGATCTTTAGAGATTTTTACCTCAGCATATAAATTGCTTATCAGGCGGTTACTGGTGCTGTTCATGTTGGTGTTATTCAACAACACATCCAGGTTATCAAATCCGGCCCATTTGCCCGGGCTGCCATCGGCATTAAATTCGGGCAAATAAGTTGGCGTATGTAATGCCGACTGCAAAATACCTCCTTGCGGCCCGTCACCTACACGGGCGTTGCTACGGTAAGTTTGAGTTAAGCTATTGCTGGTACCAACAGTTACATAATCGCTTATTTTTTGATCAAGGTTGATCTTAAAAGTTGCCCGCCTAAAATCATTCGTTTTCAGATCGGCTTGCTGCTTGTTTAAACCGCCCCCTATGTAATAAGTGGTTTTATCATTTCCGCCAGATACCGAAAGATCATAGTTCTGCAAGAAACCGGTGCGGAAAGCTTTATGTAACCTGTCATAAGTCTGCTGCGTTTCAGGCAGGCCACGCGGAGCAGGCGATGCGGTCGGATTATCAGTTAAGGCACGAAACGGCTGAAATTTATAAGTGGTTGCCGGCGCTGTGCCCGCTGCCGCGCCAATAGCAATAGCGTCGGCATTTGAGTTTCTGTAATACTCATTTATTAGCTCTGCATGTTGCGGGCCGGTTGCCAGGTCCCATAGTTTTGGGGCACGCGCACCACCAAAATAAGCACTTAAACTTACTTTAGGCGACGTATTGTATTTACCACGTTTGGTAGTGATCAATATTACGCCATTTGCCGCCCTTGCGCCATAAATTGCTGTTGCATCGGCGTCTTTTAAAACGGTAACGCTTTCAATATCATCCGGGTTAATGTCTGATAATGGATTATTGGCCTGCCCCTGAGTAGTAAGGCGTTGTAATGATCCGCTGTTAACATATACCCCGTCAATTACATACAAAGGGTCATTGCTGGCGTTAATTGATGTCGTACCACGAATTCGGATAAACATACCGTCGCCGGGCACACCTGTCGATGCGCTTACCTGTAAGCCGGGAGCCTTTCCTTGCAGTTGTTCTGCAAAGGTTGCTTTAGGGATGTCGCGCACCTCATTAACAGATATGGTAGATACCGAGCCGGTTAGTGATTTACGGGTTTGGGTGCCGTAGCCTACCACAACCACATCGTTTAACTGGTTGTTGGTTTCTTTTAATCTGATGGTTACCGGGCTGCCATCAATTGCTACTTCTTTGGTTTCATAACCAATATAGGTTACCACCAAAATAAAAGGGACGTGTTGCGCGGTTATCAGTACAAACTTGCCATCTGCGTCGGTAGTCGCGCCGTTGGTTACTCCTTTTATGCGCACAGCAGCGCCGGGCAGGGTTTGTTTAGTGGCCGAGTCAATAACAAGGCCTTCAAATTTTGAGTTGCCCGCTGGTAACTGTTGTTGTGCAAGAAGTTTATGTGGTGTGGCTAATGCCAGCAGGAGTATGAAAAAACTGAGTGGTATAAATGTTTTTTTCTTACGGATAAATATTTCCATATTTAACGAGTTTTATGTTAATGATTAATTTCATTGCTAAGACTGGAGATGAGTATCAGTGAGTGATTGCCGTTACAGAACTGATATTTCATTGATGACCGGCAAGGCTTCCTTGCCGGTTCATTTTTTTTCATATTAATTTCAACACATTTTTTTCGGGGGATTGTTAACAAGCGGGTCTACGCTGCCAGCGAGGAATTTACCCGTGGCTTTTTCTATAAATAGAAATTAAGGAATTAACAACAGCACATCATACCATCCGTTAAACAGATGTTCATGACCTGGTTTTTAAAAGCGATCTCTGAGCGAGATGAGTGTCCAATTATTGCTGTCGTTTTCATGATGATGCGACAAACATAAAAATTAATATTTAATCTACCAAATCTATAGACTAAGTATTTTAAATACTAATAATATCATCAGTACGATTGTCCGTATACGCTAAACACTCTCTGACAATATTTGTCTGATTTATAACACGAAACAGGACTCGAACCTATGACCTTAGGGTTATGAATTCCAATGAATTTTACCAAACTTTTTCGTATTTTTAATCAGAAAAAGACGTTGCGCGGTGTAACGTCAGGCTGGCTAGCCAACAATGTTATTTGCCAAAATGTTTAAACATTGTTTTAACAAAAAAAAGAGAGGCAGTCACGATCTAACGTAACTGCCTGTTTCTGAGGTAGCGGGAGCAGGACTCGAACCTACGACCTTCGGGTTATGAGCCCGACGAGCTACCAACTGCTCCATCCCGCACTATCTTTTGTTGGTATTACATAACGGACATAAACCCGAAATGTTTGTTTTCAATCACTAAAAAGCAATTTGTGCCTCCTTTTAATTGGACTGCAAAGATATAATTCGTTTCTTTGCAGTCCAAATATTATTTTAATTATTTTTCAATGGGTCATAAAGCAGGTTTTGTAAGCATAATTGGTAAGCCAAACGCGGGTAAGTCAACCCTGATGAACGCGCTTGTTGGCGAAAAAATGTCTATCATCACCCCTAAGGCACAAACCACACGTCACCGTATTTTGGGTATTGTTAATACAGACGACTATCAAATTGTATTTTCAGATACCCCCGGGATCATCAAACCGCATTATGAATTGCATGAGCGCATGATGCACCAGGTAGAAGGTTCGATAGAAGATGCCGACCTGATATTGCTGGTTACCGACATCTACGAGGAGTATGACGAGGAGGATGTAATTAAAAAACTAAACGGATCGCAGGCGCCGTTATTGATCCTGATCAACAAGATAGATCAAAGCGACGAAGAAACGGTTAAGAAAAAGGTGGAATACTGGCAGGAAAAATTAAAGCCTAAGGCAGTATTCGCTATATCAGCATTACATGGCCACAATGTTATTGCGGTAATGAACTTCGTGATAGAGCATTTGCCTGAGCACCCGGCTTACTACGAGAAAGATCAGTTAACAGACCGTAACGACAGATTTTTCGCGTCAGAGATGATCCGCGCGCAAATCCTGAAACAATACAAAAAAGAGATCCCGTACAGCGCCGAGGTTATAGTGACCGCGTTTGTTGAGGGTGAGAAACTGCATCGTATCAGCGCTGAGATAATTGTTGAACGCGACAGTCAAAAAAACATCATCATAGGCGAAGGGGGTAAAATGCTTAAAATAGTAGGCACTTACGCCCGCCGCGATATGGAGGACTTTTTCCAGAAGAAGATCTTCCTTGAAATGTTTGTTAAAGTAATACCCGACTGGCGCAGCAAAAAAAATTACCTGAAAAAATTTGGGTACGAATAGCAGAAAGTTGGACGTAGTACGTAATACGTTTTACGTTTATCTTTGCAAAAATATTAAAACTAAAGAGCTTTGCTCTACACACGTAAAACGTACAACCCTTTTAAATGAGTAACATAGTAGCCATAGTTGGCCGCCCAAATGTAGGCAAGTCAACCTTATATAACCGTTTAACCGAAACCCGTAAAGCCATTGTTGATGACTTTAGCGGCGTAACCCGCGATCGTCATTACGGCACATCAGAGTGGACACATCACGAGTTTACCGTTATTGATACCGGCGGTTACGTAGCCAACTCGAACGACGTGTTTGAGGCTGCTATCCGCGAACAGGTGGTTATCGCTATCGAAGAAGCATCGGTTATTTTGTTTTTGGTGGATGTTACTACCGGCATAACCGACCTTGACGACGAGATTGCCAACATACTGCGTAAAGGCAACAAGCCAACGTTTGTGGTAGTTAATAAGGTTGATAACAACAATCAGCAATCAGATGCCACTGTATTTTATAGTTTAGGTTTAGGCGAGATCTACAATATCTCATCGATGACAGGCTCGGGCACGGGCGAGTTATTGGACGAAGTAGTTAAACATTTCGAGGATGTTAAGCTTGAAGAAAACACCCGCCCTAAGTATGCCATTGTTGGCCGTCCAAACGTAGGTAAATCATCCATCATCAACTCTTTAATAGGTACCGATCGCAATATCGTAACACCTATCGCCGGCACTACGCGCGATTCTATCCATATCCATTATAATCAATATGGTCATGATTTTATGCTGATAGACACCGCCGGGATGCGTAAAAAAACCAAGGTAAAAGAGAATATCGAATTTTACTCGGTTATGCGTACCATTAAGGCTATAGAAGAGGCAGATGTTATTATTTTGATGGTAGATGCTGTTGAAGGTATTGAATCGCAGGACATCAATATATTCCACCTTGCCGAGAAGAATAAGAAAGGCGTAATGATCGTAGTAAACAAATGGGATCTGATTGAGAAGAACAATAAAACCACCAAGGTTTTTGAGGACATGATCAAACAAAAGCTGCAACCGTTTACCGATGTGCCTATTGTATTTACATCAGTTACCGAAAAACAACGTGTTTTGAAAGTGATTGACGTAGCAAACCAGGTTTACGAAAACCGCGCCCGTAAGATCTCGACCTCGAAACTTAACGAGGTGATGCTGCCGATAATCGAGCATTATCCGCCGCCATCATTAAAAGGCAAATACGTTAAGATAAAATACATTACCCAAATAGCCGGCACATCGCCCATGTTTGCATTCTTTTGCAACCTGCCGCAATATGTAAAAGAACCGTATTACAGGTTTATAGAGAATAAATTAAGAGAGAACTTCGATTTTAGCGGAGCACCTATACAGGTTTGGTTTAGACAGAAGTAGATTGATGTGCAAATGTCTTGTTTGATGATTTAATGATCTGTTAGGAGGATGTATACTACTATCATATTACGTAGATATTCATAAAGTGATTGATCCGAAAAACCTTAATTTCCCCTTTTACAGACCAATCAAAAAGGAACTTATACGGTATATTGATTATTACTACTTTTTTGAATCCGATGATCCGGCATTTAATCTTTCTTACTTTTCCTTTCCGAATACCAATACAGCAATAAACATTCACCATAGTGTTTCTTTCGATATCAGTAATTCATCTATTCGAATACAAGAAAGCGATCACGCAGATGTGCACATTTTCGCGACACAGATCAGGAAAGAGCCACTGTTAGTAGAATGGCGGGGGCGACTCAATAAGATCACTATAGCTTTTAAACCGTTAGGGCTTTGTAATTTTGGCCACCCCGGGCAAACGCTAACAATGAAAGGCCAGGTACAACTTTTTAAAACCTGGGAAGATGCTCCAGGTTACAAAGCTTTTTGCAAGGATATTTATCTACAGACTTCGGATAAAGAAAAGATAGACGTTATAGAAACCTTTCTTTGGTCTGTTTTTCAACCATTGCCCGAGCAACAGCTAATGGAAAATGCGATAATGCTATTGACCGATGAAACAAATCAATATTCAATAAATGACGTCGCGGCTTTAAACGGTTTGCATGTACGGGCACTTATTCGGTTATTTAATAAAAGCCTGGGTGTGCCGCCTGTAAAGTTTAAACAAATAGCCCGCTTCAGAAATTCAATGGAAAATAAGCTTTTTGCAGATCGCTTAAAAAAGCTAACTGATCTTGCTTATGAAAACAATTATTATGATCAGGCATACTTTATAAAAGTTTATAAAAAACTCACCGGTACGCGTCCTAAATCTTTTTTTGATACAATTGATAGGCTTAGTAATGATAAGTTGATCTTTCAATTTCTTAAAAGTACCGATTAACCTTTGGGCTGTCAAAAAAATACAATTTTTTCATTTTCTTACCCTGTACTTTTAGCCAAAATCTATTACAGAAATGAAAAGAACATGCATAATTTTATACCTGTCTGTTTTGCTGTCCGCGTTTGTAAACGCACAGACACTGATAACAAGGAAAATTTTCTCGGCTTATGTAAAAGATAGTGTTATCGTAGAAGTTTACTTGCCAAAAAATTATTCAAAAACAGAAAAATACCCAACTATTTACGAGTTTATTTATGACCATGCCAATTATATTGCCGCCACAGCAAGTAACATATGGGATATACCTAATGTAATAGTGGTTCACGCTGAAATTAAAGGCGGTAACGAGGATTATAAAAGCCCTGACCTTAACGATGAAGGGGGCAGGTATTATAGCTTTGTTAAGCATGAACTTCTTCCCTACATTTCTAAAACGTATAATACTGTAAATTTAAAATTAGCCGTGGGCCTTTCGCAAGGGGCAGATTACATCAATTATATTCTTCGTAATGATCCTTCGCTCTTTAATACATATTTAAATTTTTCGTTGGAGTACCCGATTAATTATACGCCGGATTTCTCATCATATACCGCCAAAATAAAGGACACAACATCCTACTTCATAGCTGTAGCGAATGACATACCTAAACGAGTGCAATTTGCCAGTCAACTTGTTGACTCGCTGAAAAGATCGCCTTATATAAATATTAAAAAGGAATATTTTGCTGATGCAACTCATTCTTATAGTATCCTTTACGCTTTGCCGGAGGCACTTTTGTTTGCGTTTAGGGACTATAATGTGATCAGGAAAAAATATTCCGGGGAAGCTTTAGCAGCTTATTATAATGCTGTGCTAAAAGAAAAGACAGAGAAATACGGTAATATTAATTATTCCCGGGTTATTGATGGTGTTCTGGATCATGCTGATATAGGCAAATATAATGTTAACGAGATCAACACCTTTATTGATTCTGTATACGCCATGAAACAATGCATGGACATAGACCTGTTTAATATAGGATATGTGCTTAAGACTAAAGGTTTGTATCAAAACTCAGAAAAAGCCTATCAAATGGCGTTATTAAAAAAGCAGAATACCGGCAAGTCGGCTATGGACGATATCTCTATGTATGTTCAGCTTGCTAAAGTTTATGATCTTGATGGCAAGCCGGATGAAGCTTTGAAAATATTGCAGGAAGGATATTTAAATACGAAGGAAAAAAATGAAAGCATGCTTTATATCATAGGTTATCGTTACATCGATCAAAATATTGATGTTAATAAAGGGATCGGGTTGTTAAAGTCTATGCTGGCGGTAAAGCATATCGTTTCAGGTAGATTCGGTAAGGCCGACGATGACGTTAATGCAGAAATTGCCAAAGGGTTTTTTAATTTAAAAAACACAAAAGATGCTAAAATATACCTGGATAAGTCTTTACAAATAAACCCAAAAAATGTTGCAGCATTGAAATTAAAAGCATTGATGAAGTAGTGTTTCGTTTACTTTATTTGCATAGTGCAGTATCCAAACATCTACAAAGCCGCCACGGCCTTTTTCACCGCCATATCATTAGCATTAATGGTTTTAAAGTAGGCTTCGTCGCCCCATTTAAAACGCGCGGCATAGGCCTTAAGCACAGTCTTGATGTTTTCTTTTGATGCCATTAACTCGCGCGGGTTCATGTTCTTTATCGTCTTTGAGGAGTAGGCAATAAAATTGCCAAAGTCGGCATCGGTGATTATATAATTCTTAAAAAAATCATCAGCGGTGTAATGTTTTAATGTCGGCTGCATGCAGTCGATCACATAAGCGCTAAAGAGCTGGTTGTTATTTAACTCTTTTATCATGTACGCATTTTGCGTGGTATCGGCAGGTACAAAAATATCGGGCATAATACCGCCGCCGCTAAAAACCTTTCGTCCGTTCGTGGTGTGGAACTTTGTAGGCTGATTAAAAGCGCTATCCTTTAAACTGTTTTCTTCCGAAAATAACTCGCCCTTGCGCATGCGTTGCGCCAACTCAGCGCGGTAATTTTCTACTCCGGCACTGTATGATTTTTGAATAGACCGGCCCGAAGGCGTGTAATAACGTGCAATAGTTAGGTTAACTGCCGAGCCATCCGGAAAAGCAAATTGTTCCTGAACCAGGCCCTTACCAAATGATCGGCGGCCTACTATAATGGCACGATCCAAGTCCTGCAAGGCACCTGCCAGGATCTCGCTGGCCGAGGCAGAATATTCATCTATTAACAAAGCCAACTTCCCATTCTGGAAATTACCGGAGTCTGTCGCGAAGTAATCGGTGCGCGGGTCGTGTACGCCTTTGGTGTAAACTATCAGCTGCTTTTTGGTTAAAAACTCATCGGCTAAAGCAGTAGCGGTATTTAGGTAGCCACCGCCGTTGCCGCGGATATCCAGTACAAGCTGTTTCATGCCGTCAAGCTTTAATTTAACCAAAGCCTTGCGAAAATCGGCATCGGTAGTTGATGCAAACTTGCTTATTTTGATATAGCCCGTTACTGGGTTTAACATATAAGCGGCGTCCATACTGCTTAGGTCAACATGGTCGCGTTTTACATTATAAAATTTAGTGGTTTTACTGCCGAACGGCAATACTGCCATTAACAACTGCGAATCTTTAACACCCCTGAAGATCTTGCTGATTTTGCTTACGGTTAAATGGGTACCCGAGAAACTTTTATGATCTACCTCAATTACACGGTCGCCTGGTAGCACACCGGCTTTAGCCGCGGGGCCATTGGCGCTAACCTGGGTGATAATTAAGGTATCGCGCAGCAAAATATATTCAACGCCAATGCCGGTAAAGCCACCTTCTAAACGTTCGTTTATTGATGATGCCTGTTGTGCCGGTAAGTAAAGCGAATGCGGATCAAGATTTTGTAAAAGATTATTAACGGTAGAGCCTTCGATGCTATCCACATCAACCGAGTCGACATAGTTATGCCTTACCAGGTCTAAAACCCTGGAAACTTTATCCTTGCCATCAAAAGAAATGCTTGTATTCAGGTCTTTATTAGTTACCAAAATACCAATAAACACCCCAAGTAAAAGCAGAATAACCGACCTGAAAATAATGCCCGCTGCTCTCTTCATAAATATCTATTACAAAACTAATGAATTACGCCGATAGCATAGTAATTACTTAACTCAATAATTAAACCATATCAGGAATTTTACCGAATTTTGGCAAAAAAAACATCAAAGGATGCAAAACACTACCGAAAAAGAATCGAACTACAACAACCTGGATAAGATGAGTGTGGCCGAAATTTTGAAGGATATAAATTACGAGGATAAAACTGTAGCGGTTTCTGTAAGTAAAGCGCTGCCGCAGATAGAAAAATTGGCCATAATTATTACCGAACGAATGAAAGCCGGTGGCCGCCTGTTTTACATTGGCGCGGGTACCAGCGGCAGGTTAGGTGTAGTCGACGCGTCAGAATGCCCGCCAACCTTTGGCGTTCCGTTTGATATGGTGGTAGGTATTATTGCCGGCGGCGATGGTGCGATCCGCAAAGCGGTTGAGTTTGCCGAAGATGATACCGAACAAGCCTGGAAGGACCTGTTGGCTTATAACATTACTGATAAAGACGTGGTGGTAGGCATAGCGGCATCAGGCACTACGCCTTACGTTATTGGCGGCTTAAAAGCAGCTAATCAAAATAATATAGCTACCGGCTGCGTTGTTTGTAACAGTGGCAGCCCGGTGGCCGCCGAAGCCAAATATCCTGTTGAAGTTGTTACCGGCCCCGAGTTTTTAACCGGCAGTACCCGCATGAAAGCCGGCACCGGCCAAAAGCTTGTTTTAAACATGCTAACCACAACCGTAATGATACAGCTGGGCAAAGTAAAAGGCAACAAGATGGTTGACATGCAGCTATCAAACCATAAACTGGTAGACCGCGCCACCAAGATGGTAATGGACGAAACCGGAGTAGACGAAGTAATTGCGGCAGAACTGTTAAAGAAAAATGACAGCGTGCGTAAGGCAGTAGACTATTACAATCAAAATAAATAGATGTGCAGATGCGTGGATATGCAGATGTGCAAATGATAGAGAATTAATAAATTACATAATCAAAAAAATCTGCATATCTGCACATTCGCATATCTGCACATTAAAATAGCATGCACGAGATAGAACCATATTATAAATGGCGGGATGATTACATAGCATCAGAGGACGAATACTCGCCTTTTTACGCTACACAGTATAGCGAGTTTGAGTTTGATAAGCAGGTTTACAATTTCTTACTGCACCCGCAATGGGATTCGTTTGGCTCAAACACGCTGTACATGAAAGTACTTTATGCGGACTATGACCGTTCTTATGCCATCATAGAGTTTATTGGCGAATGGAACGATGCCATAAACAACGATATTATGCTGCTTAAGCGCGAGATACTGGAGCTGATGGTTGACAACGGCATAACACAGTTTATACTGATAGGCGAGAATGTACTTAACTTCCACTCGTCCGACGATTGTTATTACGAGGAGTGGTTCCAGGATGTGGAGGATGGCTGGATTGCCGGCATTAATTTCCGCGAGCATGTGATAGAAGAGTTTAAGAGAAACAACATCGACTACTACATCAACTTCGGCGGCGAATTGGATGACATCAACTGGCGGGCCCTAAAGCCACTGCAATTATTTAAGAAAGTGGAAGAGCAACTGACAAAAAGACTGAATTAAACATTTGGTATGATTGTAGCCCTATTGTAAATCAATGATCTTTACTTTAGATTTGACTAATTAACAATTATAATTAAAAAATGGAAAATAACACTTCTAATTTCGTTTACGAAAGCGTATCAAAAATAAACGATGCCGACGCATCGCGTAAGTTTTTGGCGAATGTTTTCTTATGGATGTTTGTGGCTTTAGGCATATCAACTTTCGCGGCATATTCTTTTGCAAACACACCTGCATTATTACAACTACTGGTTGATGAATCAACGCACCAGTTAACAGCATTTGCTTATATAGCCATGTTTTCGCCTTTAGCATTTGTGCTTTTAATTCGCTTTGGCTTAAACAGCATATCTTACCCAATTTTAGGATTGGCATTTATCGTTTATGCTGCTTTAACAGGTATCAGCTTAAGCTTTATATTGCTTATTTACACCGCAGGCTCTGTGCTTAGCGTATTTTTATCAGCGTCATTATTGTTTGGTGTTATGGCGGTAGCCGGTTATACCACGCAACAGGATCTGACTAAATTCGGTTCTATCATGATCATGCTGTTATTTGGTATCATCATTGCCAGCGTGGTGAATTTCTTTTTACATAGCACGGGTTTAGATGTAATTATATCTTACGTAGGTGTAGCTGTATTTGTAGGCTTAACTGCTTATGATGTGCAAAAACTAAAACGCATTGGTGCAGGCCTGGAGTACGGCGATGCCTCAGCAAAAAAATATGCCTTAATGGGTGGCTTAACCCTTTATCTTGATTTTATCAACCTGTTCCTGATGCTATTGCGCATTTTCGGCAGAAGAAGATAATCATAGCATAATTCATTATAAAGCCGCCTCCAGAAAAGGCGGCTTTTTTATTGCATTGAGAGGAGATTAGGCTGCGTGAAACCTATTGCTTATTACCAACTTATTACGCATCTTTGCACTGCTTATAGAGAAAGACGGAGGGATTAGACCCTGCGATGTCTTAGCAACCTGTTTCTAACAAGGTGCTAAATTCTACTCAGGCCGCTACAGCCGCCCGGGACAGATAAGTGAAAGTCAAAACCAACACCCGACTTTTTCGATTAGGCAGCTTTAGATGTGAGATTTGAGACGTGAGATATGAGAAACTGTCGTAGTTGCTTTATCTGTCTATTCAAGCCTTTCCATCTGATAAATTATTTGGTTTAGACATGATTTGAAACATTTTCGTCTCAAATCTCATGTCTCAAATCTCAAATCTTAATATGGATATAAAAGAAGAACTAAAAAAACGCATACTGATCATTGACGGTGCAATGGGCACCATGATACAACGGTACCAATTAACCGAGAAGGATTTTCGCGGAGAAAGATTTAAAGATCACCCCAGCGATCTGCAGGGAAATAATGACCTGTTAAACATTACGCGCCCGGATATTATCAAAGCTATCCATACAGAATATATGGATGCCGGCGCGGATATTATCGAAACAAATACATTCAGCACACAAGTAATTTCGCTGGCCGATTACCACCTTGAAGAACTGGCTTACGAGCTAAGTTATGAAGGTGCCCGTATAGCCCGCGAAGCTGCCGACGCATACACTTTAAAAACACCCAACAAACCGCGTTTTGTGGCAGGTGCTGTTGGGCCAACTAACCGTACTGCATCTTTATCGCCGGACGTAAACGACCCGGGTTACCGTGCCGTTACTTTTGACGATTTGGCTAATGCCTATTACGACCAGGTGCGTGGCCTGGTTGATGGCGGATCGGACGTGTTACTGATCGAAACCATATTTGATACTTTAAATGCCAAAGCAGCATTATTTGCTGTTGACAGATACGCTAACGAAAGCGGCAAACATTTGCCGATAATGATATCAGGCACTATTACCGACGCATCGGGCCGTACCCTTTCGGGGCAAACGGTTGAGGCATTCTGGAACTCGGTGAGCCATGCTAACTTATTATCTGTTGGGTTAAACTGCGCCCTGGGTGCTAAAGAAATGCGCCCGCATATCCAGGAATTGTCCGAGAAAGCTAACGTGTTTATCTCGGCCTATCCAAATGCAGGTTTACCAAACGAGTTTGGCCAGTACGACGAAACCGCGCACGAAACCGCGCACCAGGTTGACGACTTCATGAAAGCCGGACTGGTGAACATTGTTGGTGGCTGCTGCGGTACAACGCCCGATCACATCAGGTGTATAGCCGAGCGCGCCGAAAAATATCCACCCCGCCCGATACCCGAGGTGCAACCTTTTATGCGCTTAAGCGGATTAGAAGCTGTTACCATAACCCCCGAAAGCATTTTTGTTAATGTGGGCGAGCGTACCAACATTACCGGCTCGCCAAAATTCTCGAAGCTGATATTGGCCGAGAATTACGAAGAGGCCCTAACCGTTGCCCGCCAGCAGGTTGAAGGTGGTGCGCAGGTTATCGATATTAACATGGATGAGGGGATGATCGATTCGGAAGCCGTAATGGTTAAGTTCCTGAATTTGGTTGCGTCCGAGCCGGATATTTCTAAGCTGCCTATCATGATCGATTCGTCTAAATGGACGGTTATCGAGGCCGGTTTAAAATGTATTCAGGGCAAGGGTATCGTAAACTCTATCTCCCTGAAAGAAGGCGAGGAGAAGTTTAAAGAATACGCCCGTAAGATCCTGAGCTACGGTGCCGCAACTGTTGTAATGGCTTTTGATGAAACAGGCCAGGCCGATAGTTTAGAGCGCCGTAAAGAAATTTGCCAGCGATCATATAATATCCTGGTTAACGAAGTTGGTTTCCCGCCGCAGGATATCATATTCGACCCGAATATTTTAACCGTGGCAACCGGCCTTGAAGAACATAATAACTATGCGGTCGACTTTATTGAAGCCACGCGCTGGATCAAACAAAACCTGCCATATGCTAAAGTTAGCGGCGGGGTAAGTAATATTTCGTTCTCTTTTAGGGGGAATAATGTTGTGCGAGAGGCGATGCACTCGGCTTTCCTTTACCACGCTATTAAGGCGGGTATGGATATGGGTATTGTTAACGCCGGGATGCTGGAAGTTTACCAGGAAATTGATAAGGAATTATTGGTGCTGGTTGAAGACGTACTGCTTAACCGCCGCGATGATGCCACCGAACGCCTGGTTGAATACGCCGACACCGTAAAAAGCAAAGGCAAAGAAATTGTACGCGACGAAGAATGGCGCAAAGAGCCGGTTGAGAGCCGTTTATCGCATGCGCTGGTAAAAGGTATCATTGAATATTTAGATGACGACGTAGAGGAAGCCAGGCAGAAATACGCCAAGCCGCTTGAAGTGATAGAGGGCCCGTTAATGGACGGGATGAATATAGTGGGCGACCTGTTTGGCGCCGGCAAAATGTTTTTACCGCAGGTTGTAAAATCTGCCCGGGTAATGAAGAAGGCTGTGGCGTACCTGCTGCCATTTATCGAATTGGAAAAACAGCGTGTTATTGATGCAGGCGAGGACTCGAGCGGAAGCCGGGCCAATGCCGGTAAGGTATTGATGGCTACTGTTAAAGGCGATGTGCATGATATCGGCAAAAACATTGTAGGCGTAGTACTGGCCTGTAATAACTTCGAGATCATCGACCTTGGGGTGATGGTTCCCGCGCAACGGATCATAGAAGAAGCGATAAAACAGGAAGTTGATATTATCGGCCTAAGCGGATTGATAACGCCGTCGTTAGACGAAATGGTGAATTTTGCTAAAGAGATGGAGCGCCAAAACTTCACTATCCCGTTAATTATTGGTGGTGCCACTACGTCGCGCATTCACGCCGCGGTAAAGGTTGCGCCACACTATTCGGGTGCCGCCATCCACGTACTGGATGCATCACGTAGCGTAACCGTTTGCAGTAACCTGATGAACAAGGATACACGCGATGGCTATATCCAGGGCATAAAAGACGAATACGAAAAAGCCCGCGAGGCCCACGCCAATAAAAAATCCGACAAACGTTTTGTAACGCTTGAGCAGGCACGTGCCGATAAGTTCCAGATAGATTTGGAGAAAGTCGCGCCAAAACCTGCCTTTACCGGTACTAAGGTTTTTGAAGCATATCCATTGGCCGACCTGGTACCGTATATCGACTGGACACCGTTCTTCCATACGTGGGAACTGCGTGGCAGCTATCCAAAGATCTTTGACGATAAGTTTGTAGGCGTTGAGGCTAAGAAACTATTTGATGATGCCCAAAAGCTATTAAAGGAAATAGTAGATAATAACCTGTTGCAGGCCAACGGCGTTATCGGTTTCTGGCCGGCAAACGCGGTAGGCGATGATATTGAATTGTATACCGACGAAACCCGTACGCAACAATTAACCCGCATCCACACCCTTCGCCAGCAATCAGAAAAAGTGAAAGGCGAGCCTTATTATGCGCTGGCAGATTTTGTGGCGCCTAAAGAAAGCGGCGTGGCCGATTATTTTGGCGGATTTGCCGTAACAACAGGTATTGGTTGCGACGAGCTGGTTGCCAAATACGAAGCAGACTACGACGACTATAACAGCATCATGGCCAAAGCCATTGCCGACAGGTTGGCCGAAGCCTTCGCCGAAAAAATGCACGAGCTGGTACGTAAAGAGTACTGGGGTTATTCTGCCAGTGAACAACTTACTGTTGAAGAACTGGTTAAAGAAGAATACCAGGGCATCCGCCCGGCACCGGGATATCCCGCCTGCCCTGAGCATACCGAAAAAACAACTTTGTTCGACCTGCTTAAAGCCGAGGATAACGCTAAAATGCACCTTACAGAAAGCTTAGCTATGACACCGGCAGCATCAGTAAGCGGTTTCTATTTCGCGCACCCGCAATCAAGGTACTTCGGACTGAACAAGATCAGCAAGGATCAGATCGAAGATTACGCGGTACGTAAAAACATGAGCGTAGAAACGGTGGAAAGATGGTTAGGGCCGAACCTTAACTATTAGTCGAAAGCAATATTAAAACAACAAAGCCCCGATTGTATGGGGGCTTTGTTGTTTCTATGGGAATGAAAACGTTTAAGCTTTATTTCTTTGGTGTGGTTGTAACATTCGAACCGCCGCTAAGTAATAAGTCGGCTTTAATTTTAGCGTAAACTGTAGGGTTTATAGCACTTGTTATTAAGATCATGCTGTTAGTCCTCACCGTTTGATCTATTTCCTGCGCAGTTATGTTTGATAATAGTTTATTTAAATGAAGGCTAACCTTGGCAAGAACATCGTTTTTTCCGTCTATGGTCAAATCATTTGTTAATGCTACAATTTCTGTATCCTCATTAAAGTCAAACTCAATAGGTATAACATTTCCGGCCTTAGTGGTATAATTTCCTTTTAACACCAAAGGCAACGTTGTAGTTGTTGATTTTGCCAACACTACGTGCAGCTCAACATTTGTGTAAGTGCCATTTGCAATTACAGCGCAAATTGTAGACGGTATTGCGGCAAACATGTCAATATTTAGCAGGCCGTTTGAAACAACTTCAAAAGCAACGCCCGCCTTTTTTGCATTTAATTTAAATTTAGTGATGTTGGCTGTAGCTGTTGTCCAGGTTACTGATGCTGTAGTTGACACTGCCTGGGTAACTAAGCTGCCGCCCGGATTAACCGAAGCTAATGTAACTAAGGGATTATCAGATTGCACACCAAAAGATACCTGCGCAGATGTATCTGCAGTTGCGGCTGTGGACGAATCTTTTGTACAGCCGGTAAATAGTAATGAAGCCACTACCGCGGCAACAAAACTTAGTGAATAGATTTTTTTCATAAAGGGGTTTAAATTATTTCTTAACAATATTGTTACAAACATATGTTTAATTATTAAATAATAAGTATTTTAATATGGTTGTTTTCAATGACTTATAAGAAAACATTAATGCTAATAATATTTAACTAACCGAGAAGAAACCACCAATTGATTTTGGGTGTTTCCCTTCCGGTCAGGCTGTTCATTCATATGCCTGCCCCAAAGGAGTCCCTAAGTGCAGTCTTCCACATCGTCATAACAATACTTTACATCAAATTTGACGGCCTGCATCTTATTTTACATATTTACATTTCCAAAAAATAAACCAAAACAAATGAACACAAGAAAACTGCGTATGGGTATGATCGGTGGCGGTAAAGACGCTTTCATCGGCGCTATCCACCGGCTTGCCATAAATATGGACGGACAGGTTGAATTAGTTTGCGGCGCTTTAAGCGTCAATCCTGAAATAGCACTCGAAAGCGGAAAGTTGTTATTCCTGCACGAAGACCGCATCTATACATCGTATACCGAAATGCTTGATAAAGAGGCGGCACGTCCCGCGCACGAGCGTATAGACTTTGTAACCATCGTTACACCCAATTTCGCGCATTTTGCCCCGGCTATGAAAGCCCTTGAATGCGGCTTCAATGTGGTTATCGAAAAACCCATCACCTTTACGCTGGAAGAAGCAAAACTATTGCAGGCAAAATTAGCAGAGACCGGCCTTATGCTGCTGCTTACACATACTTACGCAGGCTACCCCATGGTTAAAGAGGCCCGCGAGATCATCAAATCCGGCAAACTGGGCAAAGTAAGGAAGATCTATGTAGAATATTTCCAGGGCTGGCTTAGCCGCCTGTCAGAGCGGGAAGGAAATGCGCAGGCATCCTGGCGCACAGATCCGTCTAAATCAGGCAAAGCCGGCTGCATGGGCGATATAGGTACACACGCCGCGCATTTGGCCGAGTATGTGTCGGGCCTTAAGATCACCGCGCTAAACGCTGCGCTTAATATCGTGGTTGATGGCCGCATGCTTGATGACGATGGTGCCGTTCTGCTTAAATTCGAACAAGGGGCCACCGGCACCCTGATGGCAAGCCAGGTAGCTGCCGGCGAGGAAAACTCGCTTCGCCTGCGCATATATGGCGAAAACGGTAGTTTAGAATGGTCGCAGCAGGAGCCTAATACGCTTACGTTGCGTTGGCTGGATAAACCGGCCGAAACCCTGCGGGCAGGCGGCGGATACACCGACAGGCTATCTACCTACGCAACATCCAATTGCCGCACACCGGGGGGCCACCCGGAAGGCTACCTGGAAGCGTTTGCCAATCTTTATAAAAACTTTGTATTCGCCCTTGGCGCTAAAATAGAAGGTAGAGAACCTCAACCCGAATGGCTTGATTTTCCGTCTATCAACGAAGGCCTGCGTGGTATGGCGTTTATAGATAATGTAGTAGCCTCCAATACCAGTAACGAAAAATGGACAACTTACAAGTTGTAAAGAAAAATAGAAAGTAGTACAATATTGTTAAAAGGCCCGGTGGTTATACTGCCGGGCTTTTTAAATAATCTGGCGTCGGGTGCGGATTATCCGCAAGCAATCAGGGCATTTTCTTCAAACCTTCCCATTTCACCTTCCAGGTACCGTCTTTAGGGAAGCCCGGTTCAGTACCTTTGCTTCCATCCCAACCGGCGCACATCATGGCTACCGCGGTTAGCAAACCACCATTGCCCGGTAAATATAGCCGTAGGCTTTTGTCCTGATAGTTGTGGCCATTGGGCAGGTAGGTGTTTTTTTGCACTTGCATAAATAAGGCATCAATCGCTTTTGCCGGCATGTTTAAACGGGCCGCGCTCATAGCCACCATCGGGAAATCCCAGCCCCACGTGTAATTCCAGTTCCAAACCTTCCAAACCAGGTCGAAGGTTTTTCTCATAACCAAAGTATCCATTTTATTGCTGTAAGGCATAACCCCGTAAGCCATTAAAACCGATGGATGATCTGCCATCAACCTGGGCGTAGTGTAACAGTCGGGTGTGCTTTCTGTCGAAACATAAACGCCGTCTTTTTGAGGCAAGCTCGCCAGCTTTTTAATGATCAGGTCGTACTTCGGGTTGGCCGGCATATGTAAGCGTTTCCGCCAGGTCCGGGCTACATTTAATGCCCAGCGCCAGTATTGTAGTTCGTAGGTTGGGTTAAAAGTTTCCTGCGGATTATAGGTTTCCTGCGCAGGTATCAGCCCCTTACCCAAATTGTACCTGTCATGTTCTTTATCATAGGTTGGGTACGATGCCATGAAATCAGCACTGGCAAATACCAGGTCCTTGTATTTATCCATAGTTCGTTTATCAGGGTGTGCCCGGTAATCAAGTTCGGCAAAATAAATAAAATGCGGTTGTTGCCAGATCAGGAACGGCGCAATTGACGATGGGCTCTCATTCCCGTCAGCATCCGTCATTTTTGGCCACCGGATGCCATCATAACCCTGCCTTTTTGCAATAGCGCGTGCTTTGGCTTTTATATCGCGATACCATGACATACTATTTTCCAGCAACCGCGCTCGCCCCCATAAAGCAAAATGAGCAGCATGCCACCAATGCATTTCCAGGTGCGGCTTACCATACCAGCTGTTATAAGTTAGGCCCGTTTCCTGGGGTGGCGTGTTACCCGAGCACTGTATTTTGGTTAAATATTGCGACAATATCACCCTGCGTTCCAGCTCTGCTGCCCGTTTATCCGTACTGCCGCTAAAATCCACAGCACCGCCACTTAACCAAAATGCCTTCCATTGGTTAATATTATTAGCCCGGGTTTCAATAAAAGTTGGGGAAACCGATGGCTGTTTATGTGGCGTAAATAAACAGCTAAAGTTCAACACATTGGCTTTTCCCTGCGGACTTAAAGTGAACTGATGGATACCATTGCTTTTCACATTTGCAGCGCCTTGCCAGGCCAGCCCGACATAATATTGGGTGGCGTCCAGTCGGTGCGTAATAATTGCCTCCTGCTTTCCGGATGACGTAAGGATTGAAGTATGCTTCGCCGGGTTTTTATAATTGACGCCATCATCCCCGAACTGGTTGGTTGGATAAGGAAAACGTAGCCGTACCTTCAGCCGGCCTTCGCTTACTAACTTTGATTCAACTTTTACCGCTATCACATCATGATTCTGGTGGCAATAAGTTTGTACGCTTACCGGTTCGCCGTCAAAGGTAAACGTGCTGTTAAGAGCGCCTGTCCATAACTCCAACACTTGGTTAATATCGTGGATTTCCTCTATTTGCGCTTCCGTTCCATCTTTATGCAATAACAGTAGGCCCAGGTTTCCCAACTGCAATCGATGCGCGTTTTCCCTGAACCAATTTACCGCGTTCATGTTGCGTTGCGGCCCTTTTGCCTGTACCGGGTAAGTAACCTCGCGGCCGTCAAACGTGTAGGTTTTTAAAGTCTCTTCAAATTTATAACCCGCCGTATCTTTAAAACTATGCCAGCCCCATTCAGATTGCGTGCCCAGGGGAATGCCCTTATCATAATGTTGCGGAAATGTTTGCAGCCCGGTAGCATCAACAGTAAAAGCAAAACGACCGTTACCTACAGACAATGAAGATAAATTATCCGTCCCCCTGTTAACCACATTATGCCTTTGAACCAGCTCCCGCCTATTAATTTTGGTTTGCGCCATTAAAAACAATGGCAATAAACAAAGCAAAGTGATGAAGTACAGGGAGTATGTTTTCGTTGTCATAAATATGGAGGATGTTCTATGGCCCATCATTCAAAAGTATAATATTTTAAATCGATATTTTTATACCGTTAACGCAAAAAGTGTGACCATCCCGTGCGATCCGATAGCTATCGGATCCCTTCCGCCTGAAGGCGGATGTAGGGAGGGGTTAATGAAGCGACAAGAAACTGCCAACTGGTCCGGGATTATAAATCCGGACCAACGGGGGACCTTGCGCTTTGGGGCGTAATGCATCGCAGGGTTCTTTACAGGGAACCCTGAGGAGACAAAACCAATTGCGATTCTATAATTATTTTATAATAGGCTGTTTGCTCGTTGTCGTTTTGTTTTTTGTGCGAGAGCAAGTCGAGTAGTATATCAGCCGCTTTTTGCCCTTGTAAATAAGGAAATTGCTCAACCGAAGCCGACGGTGTGTTTTCCATGTAATTGATCAGCGGTAAGTTAGCATAACTTACAAATTCAATATTATTCTCAATCTCCCGCTTTAAACTTTTAGCATACTGAATGGCAAACAACGCCACGTAATCATTAAAAGTAACAATTGCCGTGGGCTTCCTTTTACTGGCAAGCAACTCGTCCATGGCTTTTTGCGTGCCTTTTTCCGTCAGGTCGCATGTTACAATTAGCGACGGGTCAAATTTTAACCTGTTTTTTGTCATGGCTTTAATATAGCCTTCTTTCCTTTCGCCACTGGCAAATAAGGTGCCCGGGCCATTGATCATGCCTATAGAGCGGTGTCCCTTTTTTAATAAATAGTTAACCGCGTCTATAGTGCCTGTTTCCATATCGCAAGCCACATAATGAATGTTTTGCATAACAGGAATGCGATCAAAAAACACAATCGGGATATTGTATTGCCTCAGTTTTTCGAAATGCTGATACGATGACGTGTTCTTTGCTACCGAAACCAACAGCCCATCAACACGGTGGTTCTTCATTTTCTCAATAAGTTGCTTTTCCAGTTGCTCATCATCGTGTGATTGTGCCAGTAAAACGGTATAATTTCGTTTGTAAGCGGTATCCTCAATCGCACTGATCGCCGATGAAAAAAATGCTTCCGAAAGTTCCGGTAAAATAACGCCAATGGTTAATGTACGTCCTTTTTGCAGAAATATAGCTGTTTGATTGGGCTCATAGTTTAGTTCACGGGCCAGTTTTTTAACCTTTTGGCGCGTTGTAAGTCCGATGCTTGGATGATCATGCAACGCCCTCGAAACAGTTGAAATAGAAATATTTAGCAATTGCGCAATTTCCTTTATGGTGGCCGGCTTTGATCTCATAGGCTGGTAATTGCTTGATATAAAAAATACGTTTAACGATTTGATGGATGCAATATGAGCATAAGTTATAGTTTCTAAATTTATTAATCAAACGTTTGCGTAATATTTGTAGCTGTAAATCAAACTAATACGATCACTTTATTTATGTTATATCCCTATGCTAACGCAATATTACCAAACATTTGCGTTCGCTTTAGTTTAAGCATTTATTAAAGCCAGGTATTGCTTGTGTTAAATATGTAAAGACCTAATGCCTGGTGCAAACGTTTGCGTTGACAGAAATAAGGCCGACATGGATTTTATCTATAATTTCAAAAAATAAAAGACATCACATCAAAATTATTTATAAATGGAAAGAAGAGATTTTATTAAAAATGGCGCAGTGGCTGCCGCAGCCATAACCATATTACCATCAGGCAGCTTATTTGCATCAACAGCAAACGGAAAAGTTAGATTAGGCTATATAGGCGTAGGCGCCCGTGGAATGAGCCATATCTCGGAAGGTTTACTGCGCGACGATGTAGAAATTGTAGCTATTTGCGATACCCAGGAAAGATCTTTAAAATATTGCCGTGAATATATTGCAAAAAAAGGCAAGCCGGCGCCAACCGAATATACCGGCGGGTTAGATGCCTATAAAAAATTATTAGACAGGAAAGATATAGACGCTGTAATTATAGCAACGCCATGGCAGTTTCACCATCCGCAGGCTATTGATGCCATGAAAGCGGGCAAGTATGTAGGTTGCGAGGTTATAGCCGGTTTATCTGTTGATGAGCATTGGGATATTATACGCACATCTGAAAAAACAGGCATGCCTTACATGACATTGGAAAATGTGTGCTACCGTCGTGATGTTATGGCTGCACTTAACATGACCAGGCAGGGTTTGTTTGGCGAAATAGTGCATGTGGAAGGTGGTTATCAGCATAATTTACGCAATGTTTTGTTTAATGGAAAAGGTGGCGTTGAATTTGGTACTGATGCTTACAGCGAAGCGCAATGGCGCACCCAATTTAATATTGATACAGATGGTGATTTGTACCCAACACATGGCGCGGGGCCCGTTATGCAATATATTGATATTAACAGGGGTAACAGGTTTACCAGTTTAACATCTTTTAGTTCAAAAGCACGTGGGCTTGGTGCTTATGTAGAAGAGAAGGCCCCCGGAAACCCGGCTGCCAAAATCAATTACAAAAACGGTGACGTTACGCAAACCATGATTAACTGTGCCAATGGCGAGACTGTTTTATTAACACACGATACCCACTTGCCGCGCCCATATTCGTTAGGATTTAGGGTACAAGGCACAAAAGGTTTATGGATGGACGTAAATAACAGTATTTATATCGATCATAAATCTAAGAACGATGATGCCTGGGATAAAGCAAGCGAGTGGTTCGCCAAATACGACCACCCACTGTGGAAGAAGTATGAAAAAGAAGCCGTAGGCGCGGGGCACGGTGGTATGGATTGGTTTGTTTTTAACGCGTTTGTAGAATCGGTAAAACAAAAGAAACAAACACCAATTGATGTGTACGACTCCATGACCATGAGCGTTATCGCCCCTTTATCAACCAAATCAATAAAAGAGGGTAACAAAACGCAGGAGTTCCCTGATTTTACCAAAGGGAAATGGAAAGATCGCAAAAACACATTCGCGCTTGACGATAGCGGTTTTTAATAAAAAACGGCTTAAGGCTAACAGCTGCTTTCACGTCCCCGCAGGGTTCCTTACAGGAGAGCCTGCGGGGACAAAATGCAAAAAAGCGGCGGCCCGTGCCATCCGATGGCTATCGGATCCCTCCCAACGCGAGGGGTTAATGAAGCGACTCGAAATTAGCTAAGCTTATTACCGCTACTGCAACTAAAAACGGCCGCTAATAAAAGGGCGTTGCCTGCGGCCCACGCTTTCCGCTCATACTGCACAGGCCTTAGCCACATGGCCGGTATCCGCTTCAATCGTTAACGCGGCCTCACAGGTGCAGGCGCCAGCATGGGCAAGTATGGCTTCAACGCGCAAAGCACTATAAATTTTCTTTATTCACACCTGTCCTGCCCAATCGTCGTCCCGGTCGCGCCGGGCCACCAGGATAACAAACCATAGTAAAAATCCCGTCAGCAGCACTTCTTTGTGACTACCGGGTATACGGTGTATAATACCCACCACCCATAGGGCAACATCCAGTAGCAGCAGGCAGAACAATGCCGTAAAAAGTACAGAGCTATAAAAATCGATCTTCTCTTTCATACCAATTCCTCCAGATTTTTTAAGCGAAACATTTCTTTGGCAATCAGCCGGCAATTGGTGCTCAATTGTTCCAGCGAACAACTTATCGTTTTGATCTTCACCGGTAATTCGTCTACGGTTTCCATCAGGTCGATGTGGAGCGGGGCGCTGAAATCCCCGGTGCCTTTCAACGTCTCAAAGAGGTTGCAGGCCGCTGTTCGTTCATCACCCAAATTGAATTGCCCGTAGTCTATGAATCCCTTCGGCGTTCTTAAACTCAATAAGATATAAAACTGCGTTTTCATAACCGTTCCCAATGCAAAAGGCTCCTGAAACAGGAGCCCTCCGTATTTAAAAAATTATAACACTTATTTGATCTCGATCTGGCGGCGCACTGCCTTAGCTTCTTCGCGTTTGGCGATATCGATACGCAGTATGCCATCGGTGTAACTGGCGTCGATCTGGCTGTCATCGGCACTATCAGGCAACGTGAACGAACGTACGAAAGAGCTGTAGCTATATTCACGTTTGCTGTAATTTTTTTGGTTGTCCTGGTAGTCAGACGACTGCTCAACCGAAATGGTTAACTGATTGCGCTCCAGGTTCAGCTTAAAGTCTTCCTTCTTTAATCCCGGTGCAGCCAGTTCCACATGATAGTTGTTTTCGCTTTCGCTGATGTTCACGGCGGGTACACGGGTGATCATGCGGTCATTAAAAAAAGTGTCGTTAAAGATAGAATCAAAAACATCATTAAAGCCTGGCATTAATGTGTTGTTACGGTTGTTGAATTTAACTAAGGTCATGGCCTTTTAAATTAATAAATAAACAATAAGATTAATTAAACTATAGCAAATCTAACAAGCCTTGTGCCAGCGCGTTACCGCTGAAAAAAATTCAGTTTTTGACTGAAAAATTTTCAGCAAAATGCCAGTTTTTCAGCCTGAACTAAAAGAATTTGCCAGGTTAGCCCGGATTTATAATCCCGGACTAAATTTGTTGCGGATCTCCTGATCCGCGGAGGCATTGCGTATGGGGATTGCAAATCCCCTATAAATCTGGACCAACGGAAAAAACTGCGTATAAATACCTGTTTTTCAAATAAATACTTTACATAAAATTAGTTTGACTAATATTACTGTTTCAATAGCCATTATATGACAATAGATCAATTTAACAAAGTATTTAAGGTTGAAAGTAAGAAAAGCGCAAGCGGTGGATTTACCGTTGAAGTTTTAAGGATAAGTGATGGTGAAACAGTATTCAAAATAAATAACAATATTGAGGTTTCACATATTCGAGAAATGCAGTTGTTTTTAAACATCTCGGATGATCAACTAATTGATGATTTGATTAACTCTACTATTGATACCATTATTGCTTATTTTAAGATAAAAGATGACTGACGTGGAAAAAGTTGCTAAGACAGAAATAGTAATACCAGGTGATAAACTTGAATACTTACAAAGGGAGTTAACCAATGTAAGGGAAGATTTTGCAGATAATAAATATGTACGAGAGGCAATTACTGTCTTGGCCGCTGGTGGACTAAGGAGTGCAATAGGGTCATATTGGAATGCAGTTGTGGATGATTTAAGAAAAAAAATCATTCATAGAAGTATAGATTTATTTAATAAAGAAATAAATCCAAAAAAAGAAATTAAAACATATGAAGACTTTCAAAACCATTTAACTGATTATGAACTTATTGATGGTGCTTATAAGATTGGTGTCGTAAGTTGGGAGGCGCATAAACTGTTGCATCAAGCAAGGGAGACAAGAAACATCTTTGACGGCCATCCTGATAGTTCAGACCCAACTTTGTTTAAAGTATTCAATATGATTGCAGATTGCAATCGCTATGTACTTTCTCAGGATTATCCGTTGACGATAATTGATGTTAATCAATATATTCTAACCATGGATACGGACACATTCAATAAAAATGAAATGGCAGTTGAACAAGCTTTTACGGACTTGCCTGAGATTTATAAAAATGAAATGTCAAATCGTCTTTTTACATTGTACATTGGTGATAATGCATCTACACGTTTAAAAAGTAATATCGAGTACAGTTATCCTGTTTTATGGAAAGTAATTTCAAAAGATATTCGACAACAAATTGGAAAACGATATGACAAATTAATAGTTGAAGCTAACGGAGATACAATTGCGAAAGCTAATAGCATATTAACTATCGTAGATGGCATGAGATATGTGTCATCAGCTAGCAGGCGAATTATTTTTGAACCCGCCATTAAAGAGTTGGAGGAGAACCTCGATAATTGGGGAGCTGAAGGCAGGGCAGCGCAAAATTTGCAGAGACTCGGCACTACAATACCGGATGAACTTATTAATAGATTTGTAAGTGCTTTGACACTGACTTACGTTGGCTATCGAGGTGGGAGCGCTTATTATTCGAGAACTGAATTTTACTCTAATACAGCAGCTCCAAAAATCTCCGAAATGTTTGAAAAGTTCGACAATTCCTCAACTGAAGCCTTTATCGAAACAATTAGAACGAATGATCAACTACAAGGTAGAGTGAGGTCTGTAAATCAATTAAATAGGCTGCGAACTTTAGGAAACATACTTTTAAACAAGCCAGAAATAAGAGATGATTCGCGAGAGTTTTTAGAAGTATTGGTTGACCCTGCAAAAACCAAAGAATTTTTCATTTCGTTAAAAGGGAAATGATAGTTAAACATCTGGAACTGAACATGCGGTACTGGCAACAGCATGGCGTTTTCTTGCGCCTAAAGAGAGTGTGTTACTTAATCCAAGCGTCGATTTTATTTATTAAATCTTTTTTTAACTGTTCAGCAGTTGCATAAATAATATGTTGTAGCGGTTTAATGTCAAAATGTGCTTCGTTGAACTCCCTATCCAAACAAGTATAAATGACCTTTTTACCTTGCCCTAACGCAAATCCACTTTCGAAATATACTCCTTTACTGTGATAGCTAAAATCAGCAACGCAAAAACGACATCGTTTAAGGCTTGCAATTATTTCATCGTTTATTGTCTTATCGCTATCAATATTTTGCTCGTCAATAATAATTGGTTGGAATCCAGTTTCTATTAACGCCTCCTTGATGGCGTTTCTGATATTTAACGTTTCGTGTTTGAATGCCATTGCGACAAAGCATAAGTTAGATTTTTCGCCTTGTGATTGTAACCTAATTCCATAATTTAACCCCTGAAATGTAATATTATAGCTAATAAATGAACTATAAATATCAGCAATAATTAATTCTTGCTCATTTAAATATCTAATATAATTTACCAGTTCGCTAGAAGATTTGAAGTACAGCTTTTTCCAGAAAGCATCCATTAATTCTATCTGTACAACTTTGCCGTCCTCTTTTGGCATTGCAAATAGATAATTAAATAAATTGTCCGCTTTTTCTTGCGGGCTGCGAGGAAAAGATTTTTGTGATATTAATTCTTTTAATTTTTCGATAGTGATAAGTTCGGTTTGATCTTCAATCCAATCATTATTGATAATTAACCCTTGAAAAATATGTCTATTATCTTGGAAGAACTCGTCTTCTTTACCCCATTTGATTGCATCCTGAGAAATTCGGAAAAAAATTCGATGGGAATCTATTGGTAGCCAATATTCGATGGCGTCCCTCACATCTTCATCCACAACATTTTGGACAGGAAGGTCTGTGAAAATGCATTTTTCAACTTCATGTAGCCCCATATTTTTTTGTTTAAATTTACCTATAACTTACTTGTTCCACAAGAAGTAATCCGCTAACAAAAAATTTTCCCCGTCTGGCGCGAGGTACTGTTAACCTATCACCGTACCACAAGCGAAACGCTTGCGGTAGCGTCTATAATCCTGTAATCCTCAAATCCTACGCATCATGGTTCAGGCCATCCCGCGTTAGGTAGCAGCGGATACCGGCCCTTTTTTCAGTGGCAGTTTTGAGTGGCAGTGGCACTTTGATTTGCAAGTTGGTCATTACTTGCAGAAACCGCGCCTAAGGCCATGTGCGCGTATAAGCGGATAACCCGGGCCGCAGGCAACGCCATTATCACCGCATCAAATAAAATATAAAGTGCTGAACTTTTACCGATGCATCCACCAAAAAGGCAAAAAAACAACCTGTTTGCAATTGTGTGATTTTGAGTAGGTTAAGACGTGTTTAGGTTTAAGGCCACCTACTGATTAGTTGGTAAAATTGCAATGTGTGTTTAAACATTTTTTATTTTCACAATGCCTTTATTTTCAACTGGTTAAGCTCAAAATGGTGTTTCATTTTGTTTCACTCGTTTTTCGCAAAAGGCTTATTGTCAATTTGTTAGGCCAAAAAAGTGTTTCACCTGTTTCATCTGTGTCACACGCGCGTGAAACAGCATCCCCTTTTCTTACAGCTAAACCACGTATTACGTACAACGTACAACGTATTACGTCCCACGTTAATCCTTCTTCTTCTTAGGCTTCTCGGTATGGTCGTAAAGCTCGAACCGGGTAACTACCGAGTCCTTGCCGAAGTACACGATGAGGTTCTTGTGATGCACAGGTTGCTTCTTGCCGTAGTTGTAGCTATTGTCAATGACCTGGTAGGTGAACTTAAGCGAGTCGCGGCGCTGCGGGCTGCCTAACGAGTCGATCAGCTGGCGGTAGGTAAGTCCCTTAATGTGGTGGTTAGCCATCAGGTCGGCAACTATATCATCACGCAAAGGGTAATCCAGGCCATCGCCATAGCTCCACTTCTGCCGGTCGAACTTGCTGTTGCCGCAGCCTGCCATTAATACTACTAAACATATACCTGCCAGTACCCTTAAAGAAACCTTTGTTGCCATAACGTTAATATAGCCTCAAAATTAATAAAGCCATTGGGTAATTTGCTATATTCGTTTAAATCAATTCACATATGGCTAAGTTTATCAAGCATTTGCTAATGGCGGGCACAGCGGTTATTGCGCTGTCGGCCTGTAATCAATCAACAACAGTAGACGAGCAAGACGGCCTGGCAGCCTTTAATAAAGACAGCCTGGCGAAGCATATTAAGGTGCTTGGGTCGGACGAGTATAAGGGCCGCCGCCCGTTCACCGATGGCGAGGTTAAGACCATCGACTACCTACAGAAGACCTATAAGAACCTGGGCCTTGAGCCGGGCAACGGCAGCAGCTACCTGCAGGATGTGCCCATGGTAGAGATAAGCCCTAAAGCGGTGACATCGCTAAAAGTACAGGGCCCCAAGGGTACCTTCGAGCTAAAGAACATACAAGACTACGTCGTGTTTACCAAACGCACAGATACGGTACAAACCTTAGCCAGCGATGAGCTGGTGTTCGCCGGCTTCGGCGTGGTAGCACCCGAGTATGGCTGGAACGACTATGCCGGCCTTGACGTTAAAGGCAAGGTAGTAATGGTTATGGTAAACGACCCCGGCTTTGAAACCGGCGACACCACCATGTTTAAGGGCAAAACCATGACCTACTACGGCCGCTGGACCTACAAATACGAAGAGGCCGCCCGCCAGGGTGCCAAAGCTTGCTTGATAGTGCATAACACGGCCGCGGCGTCATACCCGTTCCAGGTGGTGCAAACATCAAACGGTGGTGTTAAGCTGCACCTTGATAAAAGCGCAAGCCATGATTACCAATTGGCTATGCAAGGCTGGGTAACGCACGAAAGCGCTGTTAAAATGCTACAGGCGGCCGGCAAGGACACCAGCGTACTGCACACCGCCAACACCAAGGGCTTTAAGGGCTTTGATATGGGCCTTAAGCTATCGGCTACCATGAAGACTAAGGTGGTGTTTAATAAGTCGCACAACGTTATAGCTAAGATCACCGGCACTAAGCGCCCCAATGAGTACATCATCTTCACCGCGCACTGGGATCACTTAGGTGTAGGCGCATCTGATAAGAAAGGCGACACGATCTACAATGGCGCATTAGACAACGCCAGCGGTACAGCCGCCATCCTGGAGATAGCCAAAGCCTTTAAAAGCATGAAAACCCCACCCGAGCGTACGATAGTGTTCCTGTCGGTAACCGCCGAGGAGCAGGGCCTGTTAGGATCTGAATACTACGGCGAGAACCCGGTGTATCCATTGGATAAGACGGTAGCTAACATCAACATAGATGGTATCACGGCTTTCGGTAAGACCAAGGACGTAGCTATATCAGGCGAAGGACAGTCGGACCTTGAAGACTACCTGAAGGCAGAACTGAAGAAGAGCGGAAGATACCTTGCACCGGAAGCTCATCCGGAAGCGGGCCTTTATTTCCGGTCCGATCACTTTAGCTTTGCTAAGGTAGGGGTACCTTCTATTACGGTAGATGGTGGCATGGACGATGCCGTTAAAGGCAAAGAATACGGCAAGAAGCTGCAGGACGATTACACCGCAAACCACTATCATCAGCCATCAGACGAATATGACCCCAACTGGACGCTTGAAGGTGGTTTGGAGGATGTGAAGATGATCTTCCAGATTGGTAAGCGCCTTGCTTTTGAAACCACCTTCCCGCAATGGAAGGAAGGGTCGGAGTTTAAGAAGTTGAGGAAGTAGAAACGCCGGCAACCATCCTCAAGTTGTGAGGATGGTTGCTTTATTTTGTATGTTTATGGACTTTATTGCCAATAACTGAGAACATTATGGACAAAGAAGAACGCGTTTCGTTAAAAAAACAATGGGAAAGACCTAAGCTCTTTGTCATGAGTGCACCGGTAGAAGGGGGTAACAATCCAAATGTTAACGAAGCTACGGCCCAAACCAGTGCCAGTGGTCCTGCTGGGCCCGGACATCCCGGGCAACAGGTTTTTGATCCTGCTAACATTCACTATGCGCCTGACTGGACACATGCGCATAGCTAACGCTAAAGTCAGGCATTAGCCAATAAATAATCCTTAAACCCTTCAAAATCCTTACCCAAAGCAACTGATTGCTTGGCCTTAGCCTGCAACTCTTTAACCTGCGCCGGTACATCAACCTTACCGGCTATATGCTCCGGGAACACATCCGGGAACTTGCACGGATGCGCGGTTGAGAGGAAGATCCCGGCAGTATCATCAACGTGTACATCCTGCTGGTAATCCTTCAATGCCTGCCAGGCTATGGCGGTATGGGGGCAGGCCACATATTTGTAATGATCGTATATGGCGTTGATGGCGGCTAAGGTTTCGTCGTCATTAAAGCTGTAGCCGGTAACCAGTTTGTTAAGCTGGCTCATGTCATCTTTAAACATATCGGCAATGCGTACCCAGTTGCTTGGGTTGCCCACATCCATGGCATTTGATAGCGTTGCAACTGACGGCTTAGGCTCATAAACACCATTCTTTAAAAACTGCGGAACGGTGTCATTGGCATTGGTAGCTGCTATAAACTGCTGCACCGGCAGGCCCATTTTCCACGCTAACAAGCCCGCGCCTATATTGCCAAAATTGCCGCTGGGCACAGAGAATACGATCTTGCTTTTGCCCTGCTTTAAAGCCTGCGCATAAGCGTTGAAGTAATAGAACGTCTGTGGTATCAACCTTGCGATGTTAATGGAATTGGCTGATGTCAGGCGGTACTTTGCATTTAGCCCGGCATCGGTGAATGCCTGTTTAACCAGCGCCTGGCAGTCATCAAATGTGCCGTCGATTTCCAAAGCGCGGATGTTTTGGCCGTTGGTGGTTAGTTGCAGTTCCTGGATATCGCTTACCTTTCCTTTGGGGTAAAGGATAGTGACACGGGTGTTGGGCACCCCTAAAAAGCCTAAGGCAACTGCGCCGCCGGTGTCGCCGGATGTTGCTACCAATACGTCCAGCTGCTTTTCGCCTTCCTCTAAAAAGTAGCTCATTACCCGGCTCATAAAGCGGGCGCCGAAGTCCTTGAAAGCTAATGATGGTCCGTGGAAAAGTTCCAGTACATATACATCATCTTCCAGCTTTACTATCGGCGCGTAGAAGTTGATAGCGTCATCAATTATCGCTTTCAGGTCATCCGCAGGGATATCATCACCTAACAGGTTTTGAGCTACATGGAAAGCGATCTCGGGCAGGGTATAGCTATCCAGGTTATTGATAAACTTATCATCCAACCGTGGGATGGTGACGGGCATATAAAGCCCTTTATCCTGCGGCATGCTGTTAAACACTGCGTCTTTAAAGCTTACTCTTGATTCGATATTATTGGTACTGTAGAATTTCATTTTGATTTCGGAATTCGGATGGTCGATATCGGATTTGTTTATTTTTTTGACTTTTTAATTTTGACTTTTAACTTACCCTATCACCTTCGGCCCCTCATCATTTATCGGCGATACATACCCTTGCGATCCTATCTTTATCCCCGTTAAATGCTGCTGTAATTTCTGAGTAATGGCGTGCGCGGTAGCCTCATCGCGGGTAAACGCGAACACTGATGGCCCCGAGCCTGATATGCCAAAGCTTACGGCACCCAGCTCCATCGCCATTTCGCGCATTTTGTAAAAGTCGGGTATCAGCATGGAGCGTACCGGTTCAACCAGTACATCCTGCATGCTGCGACCAATCAGGTCGATATCATTCATAAACAAACCGCTTACCAGTCCGGCAATATTCCCCCATTGGGTCACGGCATCCTTCATTTGTATTTTGTTGCGGATGATCTGCCTTGCCTCGCGGGTGGGCACATCTACATCCGGGAACACAATAGCGCAATACAATCCCTTAGGGTGCGGTAAGCGCACCACGTCCAAAGGCTCGTAACTGCGGATCAGCACAAAGCCGCCAAATAGCGCCGGCGCAACGTTATCCGCATGCCCATGTCCGCAAGCCATTTCCTCACCTTTCATAGCGAACGGTAGCTGGTGGATCGGGTCGCTGGTATCGCCCAATAAAGTTTTAGCGGCAAACAGCCCCGCGACCGTACTGGCCGAGCTTGAGCCCAAGCCACTGCCTATCGGCATCTTTTTGTGTAGTTCTATATCCAGGCCTAAATCGGTACGGCCAATGCTTTCCAGGTAATGTTTAACACTTACGCTTACGGTGTTCTTGGCCGGGTCCATAGGCAGGCGGCCATCATCGCCGGTAATTTTGCTGATGGTAATACCGGGTTTATCGGTAACACGCATAATCACTTCATCGCCGGGCGCATTAACAGCGAAACCAAGCACGTCAAATCCGCATACCACGTTTGCAACGGTTGCCGGGGCGAATACTGAAACACTGGAGCTAAAGCCCCCCCCGCCCCCTGAAGGGGGAGCTTGAATGGCTGTTTTATTTTCTTGTATGTTATTTTCCATATTGTTATTTCAAAAGTTCCCCCTTTAGGGGGCGGAGGGGGCTATGCGCCCACATTAATTAAATCTGCAAATACACCTGCGGCGGTAACCTCGGCACCTGCGCCGGGGCCTTTAACTACTAACGGGCGCTCTTTGTACCTATCGGTGGTGAATGAAATGATATTATCACTGCCTGACAGCATGTAGAACGGATGGTTCTCGTCAACCATTTCTAAAGTGATGGATGCCTTGCCATCTTCAAGCTTACCTATATAGCGTAGCACTTTGTTTTCCGCTTCCGCGCGATTCTTGATATCGGCAAAGAAAGCGTCTTCATCTTTTAATGTTTGATAGAAATCATCAACACTTGCAGCATCCAGGCTGGCCTGGGGCAACATGCTTTGTATGGATACGTCCGATGTTTCTAAAGCATAGCCTGCATCGCGGGCAAGGATCAGCATCTTACGCATAAAATCGGTGCCGCGCAAGTCGTCGCGTGGGTCGGGTTCGGTGTAGCCTTTGTCCTGCGCCAATTTAACCGTGTCGTGGAAATTGGCATCGCCTTTAAAGTTATTGAACAGGAAGGATATTGTACCTGATAGGATAGCCTCTATCTTTTGCACCCTGTCGCCGCTATTCATCAAATCTTTTAATGTACGGATGATAGGCAAGCCCGCGCCCACATTGGTTTCGTAAAAGAAATCAACCCCGTGCTGGCGGGCGCTGTCTCTGAAAGTTTTATATTGTTGATAGCTGCCCGAATTGCCAATTTTATTACAGGTAACAATAGATATGGTCGACTTTAAAACCTCGTCATAAAACTGGATCGGTACGGGGCTGGCTGTATTATCAATAAACACACAATTAGGCAGGTTCATACTTTTCATTTTGGCAATGAATGCGGGCAGATCAGCCTGCTCGTTGGATTGAGCGAGCGTTTCCTCCCAATTATCCAGCGAGATACCATCCTCATTAAAAACCATTTTGCGGGTATTACTAATGCCGGCTATTTTAACCTGGATGCCATTGTTATCATGTAAAAATGCGGTATGGGCATTTAACTGCTTAAATAAAGTTTTACCAATGTTGCCGGTGCCTAAACAGAAAGCATGCAGGGTTTTGGTTAGCTGCACAAAGAAGGCATCATGCACCGCGTTCAAAGCCTTTGCCAGGTCGGTTGCGGATACAATTACAGAAATATTATACTCAGACGATCCTTGCGCAATCGCCCTAACATTAACACCATTACGGCCCAGCGAGTGGAACAACTTGCCGGATACCCCCGGTGTTTCCTTCATGTTCTCGCCAACTACAGCCAATATGGCCAGGTTCTTTTCAATCTCTACATGCTCCAGCTTTTTGGCGAGTAATTCTAACTCAAATTCCTGCTCAATTACCTGGCGGGCGCGCTCGGTATCGCCGGGAGATACGGCGAAAGTTATGCTATGCTCTGATGATGATTGGGTGATCAATATCACGTTGATCTGCTCGCGCGCCAATAATGAGAACAGCCTGCCGCTAAAGCCGGACTTACCCACCATGCCGCTACCCTCAACATTTAATATGCTGATGTTATTAATAGTAGATATACCTTTTATAGGCAGGTTGGATGGTTTGCAAACATGCTGTATAACCGTGCCTTCAAATTCAGGCTCGAAAGTATTTTTAATAACGATGGGGATCTTCTTTAAAAACGCCGGGATCATGGTTGGCGGATAGATAACCTTTGCGCCAAAGTACGAAAGTTCCATCGCCTCGGTATAAGTAAGCTCGGTTAACGAAAATGCTTTTTTTACCATGCGCGGGTCGGCAGTCATCATACCATTAACGTCGGTCCATATCTGGATCTCACTGGCGTTTAATGCCGCGCCGAATATAGCAGCTGTATAATCACTGCCACCACGGCCCAGAGTGGTTATCTGTCCTTCGTCATTACTGGCTATAAAGCCGGTAACAAATAAGGTGTTGTCTTTATTTTCGCTATATAATCCGCGAATTAATTGTTCACTCAGCTCGGTATTTACTTTGGCTTGCCCGAAAGAGCTATCGGTTTTTATCACTTCTGATGCATCCACAAAAACAGCCGGGAAGTACTGCGCAGCAATTTTGCTGATCATCAGCGTAGAGCAACGTTCGCCATAGCTTACAACCAGGTCGCGGGTTTTGGGGGTAAGCTCGCGCAGGGTTAAAATGCCTTGCAGCAATTCTTCCAGTTGATTAAAGTTGATCTTTAAACGGGTTAGGGCCGGGTTTTGATCGCGGATTTCAAGCAAGCCTTTCACCACGTCGAAATGGCGTTTTTCAAGGTCGGCCAGTTGCGCAGCAAAATCATTGCCTTTAGCCGCTTCTTCGGCCATGTTGATAAGCAGGTTGGTTACACCGCTCATGGCTGATAATACTACTACCGGTTTTTCGCCGGCAGCTTGTTTAACTTCATCCTTAAGGATGTTTAACAGGGTTTGAATACTTTCGACCGAACCTACGGATGTCCCGCCAAATTTTAGAATCTTCATTTTGTGAACGTTATTAAAACAGAAACGCCTTCCTCTGTGTGGAGGAAGGCGTTCATGTGGTTTGTATTTTTATGTTTTTACACCATACGATTATCTTCCTCCGTGGCTTTTGCCGGTGGTTGTAATCGTTGTTGATGTTGTGTTTAACAGTTTCATATAATGTCTGTAAAGTAAGTAGATATTTTTTTAATAAGCAAGGATAAAATAAAAAATTGTTTATATATAAAAAAGTATATCTATTTTTGATATATAAATAGATATAATCATGAAGAGCATCCTTTTGAAATTAGATGATAGTCTGTTTGCGGAAACGGAAGAGCGAGTAAAGGCTGGAAAAACAAGCCGTTCTAATTATATAAAAACAGCTATTGAGCAATATAACAAATGGCAAAAAGGAAAAGCGATAGAAGAACAAGTTAGGCGTGAGGTTGCTTTATTGAAAGAGTTTGATCCGGATACAGAATTGAAAAAGGAATTTGAAACTGCGTCATTGGAAGATTTGAAGAAATATTTGAATGACTAAGAACTATCCTAAGCAATATGAAATTTGGATTGCAAACCTCGATCCATCTTTTGGAAGTGAACCAGGCAAAATACGCCCTGTTATTATTCTTCAATCGGATTTGTTAAATCAATCAGGGCATGGGTCTTTTATTGCTTGTATAATTTCATCGCAACATAGAGAAGGCGTTTCTTTGATACGGTTAGCTATCGAGCCTACAGTTGTCAATGGATTGATGAAAAAATCATATGCGTTATGCGATCAAGTAAGGTCAATTGACCATTCGCGGTTAATGGGACGCGTAGGAAGTTTAGATAAAGAGACAATAAATCGATTAACTGAAAGTATTAAAGTAATTTTGGCACTTTAATGCAGGGACTAATAACAAAATCAACCGGAAGCTGGTACCAGGTGCAAACGCCTGATAAAAAAAGATACGATTGCCGTATAAAAGGGATCTTCCGCATTAAAGGTATTACCACTACTAATCCACTGGCTGTTGGCGATATTGTAGATTTCGATTTAGAACCCGAGCAGCAAACCGGTGTAATTACTAATCTGCATCAGCGTAAAAACTACATCATCCGTAAATCTATCAACCTGTCTAAACAGGGGCAGATCATCGCCGCTAATTTAGACCAGGCGCTGCTGGTAGTTACTTTGGCTTCGCCGAGAACATCACTTGGCTTTATCGATCGCTTTTTAGTTACCGCCGAAGCTTATGATATCCCCGCAAAATTAGTCTATAACAAACTGGACCTTTTTAGCGACGAAGGCCTGGAAATACTTGCCGATTATAAAGCCGTTTATGAAAATATTGGCTACCCCTGTTTTGAGGTGTCGGCGCTTGAAGGTACGAACATGAGTCTGGTGCAGGACTTATTAAAAGATAAAGTAACCTTATTCTCGGGGCACTCCGGTGTGGGTAAATCAAGCCTGATCAATGCTTTATTGCCCGATCTGGAACTGCGCACCAGCGAAGTATCTGAGTGGAGCGACAAGGGTACCCATACCACCACATTTGCCGAAATGTTCGAACTGCCGCAAGGCGGATTTATTATTGATACCCCCGGCATCCGTGAACTGGGTGTAATAGATATTGAAAAGCCTGAACTTGGCCGCTACTTTCCCGAAATGCGCTCGCGCATGCATAACTGCCGCTTTAACAATTGCCGCCATATTAACGAGCCCGGCTGCGCCGTGCTTGTCGCTTTAGAAAATGGCGAGATCGAGCTATCCCGTTATGAAAGCTATCTGAGCATTTATAATGGGAATGATACGCGTGCGTAAAGCCTCACAATCACTATTTAACCACACACACACCATTAAACACCGAGTTTAATGATTGCCCATATATAACACCTGTGTTCCAGGACGCAGCCGCGATAGTAGTACCGTCTAATTTTTTGACCCCTGCTATATGCACTTCGTCGCCTGTTACAAAAATTGACGAGGCGGTTGTACTGTTATTACCGATATATGTAGGGACATTATTTTTCCAATAAACTGCTCCCGCACCTGTGCCGGGCCTATCTTCGCCATAACCTGCAATAAAAACGTCATTTCCTTTAGTAGTTACAGCCATGGCCATACCGCCGGCATTTGTAATTGGCAAAGCTGTAGCTACGCCATTTTTCCAAACGGTAGGAACATTATTACCACTTAAACCAGATTTGGGCGATAGGGTACCCAAACGGTAGCCCACAACACTTACGTCACCATTATCAGCAATAGCAATACCATAAGCTACAGATCGTAATGAATTATCATTAAAGGTATTAATAACGCCATTTTTCCAGTAACAGGCTGTCTGCCCGGTAGACGTTGCATAATAGCCGCATATGTACACATCTGATCCTTTAAGAACCATGCCGTATGCACCGCTGCTTTTGTCGGGGGAGGGTAATATCGAAACACTGCCATTTTTCCAATAAAAAGCGTCTGTATATGTTGAGCCAGCTATATGCACATCATTTCCTTGCACCGCAATGGCTCTGGCCTGAGTCACCCCGGAAGAGGAAGGGAGTTCTGTTAACTTTACAATATTACCATTCTTCCAATAACAGGCGGTTATTCCCTCATAACCCGCCACATATATACTCGTATCCCCGGCTGTAATTGCCAGCGCATAAGATTTAGCTGTGGAAAGGGTTGTAGCTGCACTGTTTTTCCAGATAGTGGCCTGGTTGTAAGTTTGCGGGAGGACATCTAACAATAAGCTCGTGCCAACAAAATATATGCCTGGGGAGGGAGTAGTTTTAACAGGGGTTACCGGCCCGGTGGGTCCTGTAGCACCGGTGGGTCCTGTAGTTCCGGGGTTATCAGGAGTTGCCGGGGCACTTTTTGTACAGGATGAGATGGTTAATATAGCGACAAAAGCAAGTGAAAGGAATGAGGTTATTTTCATTTCAGATTTATTTGGTGGATTAAATGTAAAATATATATCCTTAAAAAACAAAGTGTTATTTATCAGGGCATAGCTTAAAAGGAATGTCACACTGCCATGTTAGGGTTTTCTTACGTTGCTAAGGTAAATTGCTATGACCATGCCGACACATGCTTATTTGCGGGCGATATGTCCTTATTAATAATTAAATTTATAAAACCACCGATACAACTAACGGGTTCTATATTTATAATTAAAACCAATCATCATGAAAAAGTGGATCATAGCTTTACCTGTATTGCTTTTAACATGCGCGGCTTTTTATAAAGCCAAAGAGGGTGCCTGGACACCGGTACAATCAACCAACGCCCCACCATCCCGTAACGAGTGCGGTTTTGTTGCTGTAAACAACAAGCTATATTTAGTAGGCGGCGATGCCCCTGCAATGCCCGTGCAGATCTATGATCCAGCAACTTCAAGCTGGAGTAAAGGGACTATCACACCATCAATAATGCACCATTTTCAACCGGTCACTGTAGGTGATAAGCTGTATGTGCTGGATGCTTTTTCTGACCGGAATTATCCTAATCAAATACCCCTGGCTAATGCGTATGCTTACGATACCAAAGCTGATGTGTGGAGCCAGTTAGCCGGACTGCCCGAAAACCGCAGGCGGGGCGGTGCTGGCGCGGCAGCCTATAAAGGCAAGCTTTACCTGGTATGTGGCATATTGCACGGGCATAATAACGGCACTAACGGACTGTTTGATGTATACGACCCAGCAACGAATACATGGAAGGCTTTGCCTGACGCGCCACATATCCGCGATCATAGTATGGCCGTAGTGGTTCAGGATAAACTATATGCTATAGGCGGCCGCAATACCAGCTTGCATGATGCTAATAACTTTATGTCGTTTTTTGATAAGGTGGTATTGGATGTGGATTGCTATGATTTTAAAACGGGAAAATGGAGCACACTTGCCGCAAAATTACCAATGGGCACAGGCGGTGGCAGTTGCGTAAACCTGGATAATAAAATATTTTATATAGGTGGTGAGCGTGCTACAGTAACAAAACCCAATGGCCCGCAAACAGATGTATTTTATATGGACCCTGAAAAGGACAAAGAATGGAAAGTAGGCCCAAGTTTAAACAAGGCCCGGAACGGTGTTGGCGGTACCGTGTTGGATCATAAAATATATATTGCCGGTGGCGCGGATAAGGAGATAGGGTTGGAGGTTTTTGCGTGGAAGTAATCAATCCCCCAACAGGGCCCTCAGATTATCCAGCGTATCCGCTTCTTCTTTTGGCTTGTCATGCCGCCATCTTAATATTCGCGGGAAGCGCAAAGCTATGCCCGATTTATGGCGGGTCGACCGGTTGATCCCCTCAAAGCCAATCTCAAATACCAGTTCAGGTTTTACCGTGCGTACCGGGCCGAATTTTTCGAGCGTATTGCGTTTTACAAAATAGTCCACCTTGTTTATTTCCGCATCAGTAAGGCCCGAATAGGCTTTGGCAAACGGTACCAGCTTATCGCCATCCCAAACAGCAAATGTATAGTCGGTATACAGGTCGGCGCGGCGGCCGTGGCCCTTTTGGGCGTAGATCATTACCGCATCAACCGATAAAGGGTCGATCTTCCATTTCCACCAGTCGCCGCGCTTACGGCCTACCTGGTAGGTGGCGCTTTTACGTTTCAGCATTATGCCTTCGGCTATCATCGCCCTTGATTGTTCGCGCATTGTTGCCAGGTCATCCCAGCTATCAAATTTTATTAAGGCTGAGATCCTGAATATTTCAGGAAACGCAGTGCTGTCTTGTAATTTCTCCAATATCTCCCGCCGTTCGCTTTGTGTTTTGGTGCGGATATCTTCGCCGGCATATTCCAGGCAATCATAAGCTATCAGGGCAACCGGACTTTCTTCCAGTATTTTTTTGCTCAGGTTTTTTCGGCCTATACGGGTTTGCAAAACATTAAATGGCATGGGTAAGCCGTTTTGAAAACTTAGTATTTCGCCGTCCAGTACGGTACCGTCGGGCAGCGCGTTTAAAAAAGGGTGCAATTCCGGGAACTTTTCAGTTGCCAGATCCTCGCCCCGGCTCCAGATAAAGATCTTTCTATCACGCTTAATAAGCTGCGCACGGATGCCGTCCCATTTCCATTCGGCCTGCCAATCATTTGCATCGCCCAAAGCGCTTTTTAGGTCATCTGCCGATTTTTGTTTTTCCGAGGTCTCTTGGATGGGGTAAGCCAAAAAGAACGGGTAGGGGCGCGATATATCATCTGACGCGCCTTGTTCCTGTACCAGTTGCTCGTAGGTATAAGTCTCGGGCATCCAGCTGCCCATTATCCGGTGTGTTAGCGTAGGGGCATCTAATTTGGTAATATCAGCCAATGCTTTAATGACCAAGCTTTGCGATACACCGACGCGAAAACTGCCCGTTAACAGCTTATTAAAAACAAATCGTTCCTGGGTATCCAGCATCGCCCATGATTCAATGAGCCATAACTTGCGTTCCTCTTCAGTTTTAGCGCCCAGTTCGTTTAGCTCGCCTACCCAATCTGTTAAAGTTTTGCTGCTGGTGCTGTCGGCGTTTTGTGGCATCAGTAAAGCAATGGTTTCCGCAAGGTCGCCAACCACATGATAGCTTTCTTCAAAAAGCCAGATGGGTATGTTTGTGACCTCGGTGGCCCAGGTTCTTACTTGGGTAGAGTTAATAACACGTTTGGGTTTACGGCCTGTAAACAGTGCCAGCATGTGCATTTTATCGGTATCGGGCACGCTGTTAAAATAGTCCTTTAAAACCTTAACCTTTTCGTTGGTTTTATTGGTTTCGTCTAAGGATAGGAAGAGTTGAGCGAAAGCTTTCACGACAACACCTCCTTTGTTTCTGCAGTCACCGGTTCTTCATTCGGAACGGTTTCCAATGCTTCATCATCGCCATATAGGGTGTGTACCTCGTGCGCGTCAAAACCTATCTCATTTAAATAACGGGTAAAGCTGGCAGTATAACCGTGAGTAAGATATACCTTTTCGCAACGCGTAGCATCAATGGCGCTTACCAGCCCGTCCCAATCTGCATGGTCCGACAGGATAAAGCCCCTATCGGCAGCGCGCCTTCTTTTCGCTCCGCGGATAGCCATCCATCCCGAACAATAGCCAAAACTATAAGGCTGAAACTTACGCATCCACGGCGTACCTACCGATGATGGCGGGGCGATAATAATACCTTTACGTACTTCTTCTTTTGGTGTATCGGGCGTTATTCTTTCTGTGGGATTTAAAATTACGCCGTTGCGGCGCAGGGCCTCATTGGTGTTTTCAATAACACCATGTGTATATACTGTGCCTATTGACAGGTCCAGGTTTTGAAGGATGCGCTGCGCCTTGCCTAAAGAGTAACCAACGATAACCGTTGCTATATCATTGTTGGCATTATTGCGCCACCAGTTATTTACTTCATCAAATATTTGTACCTGTGGTTTCCATTGATATACTGGCATCCCGAAAGTACACTCCGAAATAAAATGGTGGCATTTAACCGGCTCGAATGGTGTAGAAACACCATCATCCTCAGTCTTATAATCGCCGGAAACTACCCAGACCTCGCCCTGGTATTCAACCCTTATTTGCGCCGAGCCGATAACGTGCCCCGCAGGATAAAGTGAAATAACCACACCATTTTTCATCACGGTTTCGCCGTATTCAATAGTTTGTAATTGGATGTCGCCTAAGCGGTAAAGCAATACTTCTTTTGACAGGTGATGAGCCAGGTAATGTTTATGGCCCCAATAGGCATGGTCAGCATGGGCGTGGGTTATTACGGCATCGTCAACCGGTTTCCAGGGATCGATGTAAAATTTGCCTTTAGCGCAGTATATCCCCCTGTCGGTAAACTCAAGCAACGGTTTCTTAGCCATGTAAGTTTAACGGTTATGAACCCAATTGGTTTTAAACGACAAAATCCCGGCACCGGCCGGGATTTTGTCGTTTGTATTTAAGTTAACTTAGAATTTTTTAGCAGGAACACCAACGCGGGTTACTTTATTGTCCAGGTTAATATAGTCAATCAAGATCTGGCCTGCTTCTAATTTCAGCGGATCAAGATCTTCTTTCTTAGGTTTTGGCTCGCCTTTCTTTAAAGGTTTTAAACCTAACGAAATACGTAAGCTATTATCACGGTCAAACGTTTTTTGCTCGTCCTCTGCACGCTGTTTTTTAAGCTGCTCCTGGTTAAGGCTTACTGACTTTTCTTTCTCGGCTTTTTTATAATCTTCAACCGATTGTACTAATGCTTTATAACCTGGGTTAGTGATTACTCGCTGGTCATGCATTTTAGTTAACTGCGGTATAACGCTGCTAAAATCGCCAACCTTGGTATAATCGCTTCTTGGGATCATGTCGAACGGTAACGCAGATGGTTCGGTATCCTCGCCATATTTATCCAACGGAATTAATGACGGGAACGAGATATCAGGTATAACACCTTTATGTTGTGTTGAGCTGCCGCTAATGCGATAGAATTTGGCGATAGTTAAATTTAACTGGCCAAACATGTTTTCGCTACCGGTTGATACTGTTTTGGATTTTGTTAAACCCAATTGCTCGGCTACAGATGGCGTGATGATCTTATCCAGGTCAATTTGATTTTGTACGGTGCCTTTACCGTATGATTGTGTGCCGATAATTAAACCGCGGCCATAATCCTGTATCGCACCGGCAAAAATTTCGGATGCCGAAGCGCTGAAACGGTCTATCAGTACCGCCATTGGGCCGCTGTAAGCTACAGATGGATCTTCATCTCTCTGCGCATCAATTTCGTTGCGGGTATCTTTAACCTGTACTACCGGGCCGGTTTTAATAAATAAGCCGGTTAATGATATGGCTTCATCTAAAGCGCCACCACCGTTTTGACGCAGGTCGACAACAATACCGTCAACACCTGCACGTTTAAGTGTGTCGATAGCTAAACGCATATCGCGGGTAGTGCTTTGGTAGTTAGGGTCGCCGGCACGGTGCGCAGCAAAATCAGCATAAAAAGCAGGTACATTTATTACACCAATTTTATAAGTTTTACCATTGTTGTTATAGGTTTTAACTTCCTGTTTAACCAACTGGTCCTTTAAAACAATTTTCTCGCGAATGATCTCAACAGTTTTAGGCTGATCGCCGGCTGTTTTACCTTGCGGAAGTATTTTTAACCGAACTAAGGTGCCTTTAGTACCGCGTATCAATTTAATAGCATTATCGATGCGCCAGCCTATGATATCCTGGAACTCGCCATCCTTGCCCTGTGCAACAGCCAATATCCGGTCGCCAACATTTATCTGGTGGCTTTTATCGGCAGGGCCGCCGGCTACCAGCGATTGTATGCTTATGTATTCGTTTTTAGTTTCTAATGTAGCACCAATACCTTGTAATGATCTTGACATCTCCATGTTAAACTGTGCCGCATGGAACGGATCGAAATAATTAGTGTGGGGATCTATTGCATTGGTAAAATCGTCCATGAAGATCTGGAAAACGTCGTTAGTGTTTAACTTGTTGTTTTGTAACAGCAAATCCTCGTAACGTTTTTTCAGCTTCTCTTTGTTCTTAGCCATATCAGTGCTGGCCAGGGTTAGGTTAAGCATGTCGTATTTTACACGTTTGCTCCATTCGGTATTCATGTCGGCCTCAGTTGCTACCCACGGTAAGTTAGCACGATCATAAGTAAATGATTCTTTTTGGGTGAAATCAAAAGTCTTATCCAATTGTGCTATAGAGTATTTTATGCGCTCGGTATATCTTTTTTGGAACACATTGAAGATATAATAGATATCATTAAGGTTACCGTTTTTGATATCGTCTGAAAGCGAATTTTTGTATTTATCAAAATCCTTTATGTCTGATGCGATCAGGTAATTATGCCCTTCGTCAAGGCTTTTGATATAACGATCATATATCACTGCTGATAAAGAATCATTTAACTCAACTTTTTTATAGTTGTATTGCGAGATAAACTTGGCTACCGTTTTGCAAATCATACTTTGCTGCTCGGTAGGCTCCAGGTTATTTGAACCCGGTACATTAACAGGTTTGGCAGGTGCTGCCTTGCACGCCAGTGCGGCACTAATGGCCAACACAAAATAAAATCTTTTAAACATATCTTTTACTAACGTTAATTCGGGTGTTCTTATTGGGTACATCAATACTTATGCCTATTATTTTTATTTGTAAAAATAAGAGACAGTAAACCACCTCTTATATAGTAAGACTAATAACAAGTAACAATATTACAATAATGTTTTACTGTTTTGCTATTACGTTAAGTATTTTACGAAATTGTTATAAAACTCGGTTTAATTTACAATAGCGTTGGCTTTATTAGCGTTTGCTATTTCTACCGCATCGGCGTAGCGTAAGGCTACTTTGGCGGCAATGAGTTTATTGGTTTGCAGGTATTTTATTTTTTTGTCGATAGCTGTCAAATCCGTTAACATACCTTTTGTTGTGGCAATATCATGAGCCTCCTGCAGGTCGACCATGGCCAGGACTGTTTCGCCTATAGTAGTTTTTATGTCGGCTAATATTAATAAGTTATCTAAAAGATGCCTGGTGTTTTCGGCCTGGCGGGCAATGGTGTTGCTTTGCAATAAATACCATTTAGCTTCCGAGAATCGGTTTTGCTGTAAATACAATGCAGCCAGATCGCTAAAATTATAGCTGGCCTGGTTATATACTCTGAAACGCATATTATGCTTGGCTTCTTTTAGCATAGCCTCTTCAGCAATTTCAAGCTGGTAAACAGAACGCGTTAATTGTAAGGCAGGTAAATTATTGGCTGCAATACTTACAGGTATTGTATTTGTTATTGAAAGTGCGGGTTGTACCGCTTCTAACTCGGGTTGTGGTGCTTTGGGCTTACGGCGCCAAAATTGTGCCGATGCCGATAAACTTAGTATACAAAAAGCCAGAAGGAATGTAAATCTCATTAAGAGTTTTCGTGTTATATTAATCAAGAGTTTTCGTATTATATTAATTAAGGTAAATATAACGAAAACTTTTTATGATTATTATACAAGCATTTCAGACAATTATTTGCCTGCCAAACCCTATCGAGATTTAGGCAACGCCGGGCAGTTGCAGGAAAAACGTTGTACCCACACCCATCTCTGTTTTAAACCAAACCTTACCGCCGGCATTTTCAATGGAGTTTTTAACAAATGCAAGGCCAAGCCCCGTACCCGAGCTTTTTGTAGTAAAATTAGGTTCGAATATTTTTTCGCGCGTGCTCTCGGGTATACCATTGCCGTTATCTTTAACGGTTAGTAAAATATCATTGTCTGTAATTTCGCTGTTAATTTCTAACAGGCCAAATCTATCAGCCGGAGTAGCCTCGATAGCGTTTTTTAATAAGTTGTTAAAACAGCGCAATAACTGGTCCTTATCAGCATTAATATAAAACGGTAATTCGGGTGTTTTATAAATAATGCTAAAATTATCCATCTGTTTAAAAATAGTAACGGCCTGGCTTATTACATCAAATATGTTAAACCGTTCCATGCGTGTATCAGGCATTTTGGCAAATGCCGAAAACTCTGATGCAATTTGCGATAAACTTTCTATCTGCTCTACAAACGATTTACTGAACCGCTCAAACTTCTGATCGAACTTAGGGTCTTTTTCACGCCATGATTTCTCTAATAGCTGTAAGCCAAGTTTTAGCGGGGTAAGCGGGTTTTTAATTTCATGCGCAACTTGTTTGGCCATTTCGCGCCAGGCGCTTTCTCTTTCAGATTGGGCCAACCTTGCGGCACTATGCTCTAAGGCTGCTATCATGGTGTTATACTCTGTTACAAGTGCACCTATCTCATCATCCCTGTCCCATTTTATAGGTTCGTTCTTTTTGCCGTAAATGGTTTTGCTTAAGCTTTGTTGTATAAAACTTAACGGATTAGTTATCTGGCGGGCAATAATTACGGCAAACAGTCCTATCGCTATAAATATCAGCGCATAGATATTTATCATCACATTTAGTAATGAGCCAATGCGCTCCTTATAATCATACTCGTTCGAAAAATAAGGCAACTGCAGGAACGCGATAGTCTCGCCCTTTGCGTTTCGTATAGGAGCATAAACGGTTTTAAAACTAAGGCCGCCTATTGCCTCATCACTTATATACTCAGACCGATGTTCGCTATTCAGTTTCAAAAATGCTTTCGCGCTCATGTGCCGCGCAACTAAACCATAATCATAAATGCGCGGTTGGGTAGTAATTAGCACCGAGCCGTGGCTGTCAAACAAAACCAGGTCTGACGAATATGAAGTTGCCAACGCATCAAAAGCTATCTGGCTTTGCTCTGTAACGGAGGTTATGTATTTATCAAACAGGCCATTTTCAAATATATCGGTTATCTTGATGATCTTGTCGCGGATCATTTTTTCCTGCTGGGTTTGATATTGGGCACTTATTGACACATAAGTTATTATACCAACCAATATTAAGGTAACAACCACGGCAAACACCATCGAAAACTGAATGCGTGTTTTGTACAGAATTTTATCGAGGGTTATTTTTACGCCCCATTTAATTTTGTTATTGGTTATGGTTAATATTTTAATGCGCAGCCATGCCCAGCTTGCGGCAAGTGTTATTACACTAAATGCCAGCAGCACCACAAAAAAGAAAGTAACCGAAGTGATATTATAAAAAATTGTATTCTCCTGCTTGCTTATTACTATCTGGTTACGCTCGGTAGGTTTATAAATTAAATGGCTGTAAGACGAAAAGGGGCTATACCAGGCCGGGTTATCTATGGCAACAGTTTTAAAAATAAATGTTTTTAAAGGATATTTAATTTTAGTGTCGCGTGTTATTTTGTAAACAAAATTGCCGCTTTGTGCTACCAATTTATCATCCGAGTAAAAAGCGTAAGAATAGTCTTTAAAATCATTATCATCTGTCGATTGCCCGTCCATCAACAACTCAGGGAAATAACCTGAAGTTTGAAGCGCTTTAGATTTTAACTCGATAACAATTGATCCCAGGTTTTTATCTTTTTGAATAATTGGCAGTATTGCAAAATAATTCTGGAATCCAAAGGACTCATTCTCGCGGTAGAAGTAGTTTGATACTTTAATGGAACTGTAAAGCACCATATCTTTAAAAACCTCAAGTTGATAGTTTTTATCGGCCGACAGTGGGTGCCCGTCAGCATCAAACTCATGGATCTTAAAGTCGTATTTTGACAGGTAGCCATCAAAATAAAGTTTCTGGAAACGGTTTTCCAGGTAATCATTATTATGCAGGGTGTCGCTAAAATAGCGGACGATAATAGGGTCGGTGGTTATGCGCTGCTCTATTTTTTTAAACAGGTAATCGGCAGTGACATCATTAGGATTCTCCAGTTTCTTTACCAGTGTTTTACGGTGTTGATTTTCTTTCTTCTCTTGAAAATGATTAAGATTTACTGATGATATTACCGCGCAAATAAACAGCACCCCGGCAAACGTAAATGTGGTGATTTTGCCATTTTTATAGCGATATGCGTAGCCGCGAATAATTACTATAAACGACCATAAAATATAAAACGCGATAAATTCGTGCCGGTAAAAACTATAATAAATTGTGGTTAATAAAATGCCTGTACCCAATAATATAAGCTGATGTTTTGGCGGCACGGGCAACCGCACACAAACGGTTAAGAAAATCTCGTTGAGCAGGTAAAATATAAAGAAACTAAAGCATAACATTAATATTCCGCAGAAACTATATGCCGACAGGCTAAGCACGTTGTTGACATCAAAATTGATGTTGGAATGAACTACCAGCCCGTAAAATACTTTCAACAACTCTGTTGATATAATTATAAGGGCCAAAATACAGCCGGCAACCACTATGTAGCTTAATGCTTTGCCAGGCTTGTGTTTTATTAATTTGAAGCGCTGACGGTAAAGATAAGCTGTTAGCCAGCTAAGCATCAGGATGTTTATACACAGGTCGCCTAACGATGGGAATACTTTGTTAGCCGTATACAGCTTAGGGTTAAAAATTTCGAGCCGGTAAGTGAAATTTGGCCAGCTATATTGCAGGTTAACATACCGTACCGCAACAATAAATAAAGCCAATAAAAAAAACGATAATAAAAAATGCCCTTTATTGGCCAGGTAAAAGCAAATGTTTTGTACGAGTATGCATATTACAAAAAAGGTTAACAGCCATATAACCAGCTCGAAATAAAAGAACCGGTAGTTAACCTCGTTATGTATCTCTTTAACAGAAAAAAGATAGATATCCGTAAGGCTGTGTATGGCATAAGTGTTGCCATCAGTAAAATCGGCAATATCAATGTTGTTGTCCTTAAGCAGATCAGGCGAGAACCTGTTTTGCAGGTAATGATTTTGAACCGCGTAACTTATTTTAACAGGTATGAGAAAGATCACCGAAAAATCGCCCTGGCTTCTTTTATAAAACTCATAGTAAGCATCACTGTTAACCGGTTTAAAAAAAGAGTAACCTTCTTTTACAGACGACGGCTTTTGGGGGATATAAGAAATATCACTCCAATAGGTAAGGCTATCGCCTTTAAATGTTAATACTTTGATATTGCGCCCGGTAGTAAATTCCTGTAGGAGTTTTAAACCGTCCTCGCTGTTGTTACTAAGGTTTTTAAACCTGTTAAAGCCGGCAGGTGTATTTACGGCCCGGTTTATATAACCTTCTTTTTTATTAAGGTTATCTTCCAGCATTTTAGCCGTCTGCGTCAAGTTAATGGCAGACGTGTAGGTAGAACGCACAATAATTGCCGTTAACAACAGGCTGGCCCCTAATAATGCCAGCATTAAACGTATTTTCCCTGCGTAACTCAAATGTTGTAAATAGACTTATGTAAACTTACAATAAAAAAAAGCCGCTTTAGTTTGCGGCTTTAAAAATTATTGTTGTAATGAGGCGCTTGCCGTGGGCATTGCCCGGTCTACTTTTTTAACCAGGCCTTGTAAAACGTTGCCTGGCCCTACCTCCGTAAATGATGTAGCGCCATCTTCCAGCATGTGCATTACTGTTTGTGTCCACCTAACCGGACCGGTAAGCTGGGCAATTAAATTATGCTTGATCTGCTCCGGATCAATGTATGGCTTAGCATCAATATTTTGATAGATGCGGCATATTGGCTGGTTAATAGTAGTATTTACAATTGCATGCTCCAATTCAACCCTTGCTGCTTCCATTAAAGGCGAGTGGAATGCGCCACCCACATTTAGTTTTAATGCTCTTTTAGCACCGGCGGCGGTCATCAGTTCGCAAGCCTTATCGATACCTGATATGGTGCCTGATATTACCAGCTGGCCCGGGCAGTTATAATTAGCAGGTACAACCACATCGCTTATGCGCTGGCAAATATCTTCTACAGTAAAATCATCTAACCCTAAAATAGCCGCCATGGTTGATGGCTGGATCTCGCAGGCTTTTTGCATAGCATTGGCACGTGCCGCAACTAAACGCAAACCATCTTCGAAAGATAATGCGCCTGCTGCAGTTAACGCGGAAAACTCGCCCAATGAGTGGCCCGCAGCCATATCAGGTGCAAAATCAGGTAATACTTTAGCTAAAATAACCGAGTGTAAAAATATTGCAGGTTGGGTAACATTGGTTTGTTTAAGGTCCTCGTCGGTACCGTTAAACATAATATCCGTAATGCGGAACCCTAAGATCTCATTGGCTTGCTCAAATAGTTCGCGTGCTTTTTCTGATTGATCGTACAGGTCCTTACCCATACCTACAAACTGTGCGCCTTGTCCTGGAAAAATGTATGCTTTCATTGGTTGGTTTAATGGTTTATTAAGTTGATTGGGTGAGTAGTTGCTCACACAAATTTAGAAATTTAGTTATTGATAAGTTGATTAAAAAAGCAATGCTGTAACCGCTCACCTAATCAACCACTCACCACTTAACTTAATTTAGACGATATCAAATGCAGAAACTCCGCCCTTGTTTTTTCATGATAAAATCCGCCTGAAAAGGCTGATGTTGTAGTAACCGAGTTTTGTTTTTGTACGCCGCGCATACACATGCACAAGTGGCGGCACTCAATAACTACACCTACGCCAATGGGCTGCAGGGCTTCCTGGATACAATCGCGGATCTCGTTAGTTAAACGTTCCTGTACTTGCAGGCGGCGTGCATAAGCATCAACCACTCGTGGTATTTTACTCAGGCCAACTACATGCCCGTTAGGGATATAGGCGATATGCGCTTTGCCAAAAAATGGCAGCATGTGGTGCTCGCACATCGAGTATACTTCAATGTCTTTTACCACTACCATCTGGCTATATTCTTCTTTAAACAAAGCCGAGTTTAAGATCTCCTTTGGATTTAAATCGTAACCATGTGTAAGGTACAGCATGGCTTTAGCAATACGTTCGGGGGTTTTTAACAGGCCCTCGCGTTCAGGGTTTTCGCCCAATTGCTTTAATACTTCTTTATAATGCCCCGATAAGCTGTTAATAAGGTCCGGGTTATAGCGGTCTACTTTTTCGTAGCCGTTAATGTCGTCATTCCTGTCCGGAATGTTGTCGTCGTCGTAGATCATTGTGCAGGTTTAATCGCCAAAATACTCTGCCGAGTTATTTTCGGTTTCATGTAATCTTACCGAATGTAAAAATACGCCCTCGTAGGCTTCAATCGGGGCCTTTAACTGGTTAAATATCTCAATGCAAAGCAATTCGGTCGATGCCATTTTGCCTTTCATAAAATCAACATCAAGGTTAATGTTTTTATGGTCAAGCTTCTCAATAACATAATCGTTAATGATCACTTTTAACTCTTTTAAATCAATTAAATAACCTGTCGCATGGGTCACTTCGCCTTTTACAGTTACAAAAAGGTTATAGTTATGGCCATGCCAATTTGGGTTGGCGCATTTGCCAAACACTTCAGCATTTTTTTCGGCGCTCCACTCATCACGGTACATTTTATGGGCTGCATTAAAATGTTCCTTGCGTGTTATGTGTATCATCATAATATTTAATGGCTGCAAATATACAAAACAATTATAAGGGCGTTTGTTTATCTTAGTTGAATAAAGAAAATGACATGCGGATATTAATTGTTGCTGCTACCCAGGGCGAAGTCCAGCCATTAATGGATGCATTTGGTATGCAAAAGTCAGACGAGGCAGATAACCTGTTTGTTCCGCGCCATACTTCTGTGGCTAACTGTTCGGTATTAATTACCGGTGCAGGTATGGTGGCTACGGCCTTTGCACTGGGCAAGCATCTGCCGCATAATGTATATAACCTGGTAGTAAACCTGGGCGTAGCCGGGGCTTTCGATAAAAGTTTTCCCCTTGGCGAGGTATACGAAATAACCAAAGATACCTTTGCCGAACTGGGCGCCGAAGATGATACCCGCTTTATCAGCATCGAACAATTGGGCCTTGGCGCAGGCATTTTTAACCCGACAAGCAGCCTTAGCCATTTTACCGCTATGGCGCCTACAAAGGCTACAGCTATTACTGTTAATACTGTGCATGGTAATGAAACAACTATCGCAGAGGTTGTAACCCGGCTTAACCCCCAAATAGAAAGCATGGAAGGCGCTGCATTTTTTTACGCATGCCGCGAGCTAAAGGTGCCTTGCGTACAGATCAGGGCAGTGTCAAATTATGTAGAAAAACGTAACCGCGACAACTGGCAGATAGGGCTTGCTGTTAAAAATCTGAATACCTTTGCGCTGGATTTAATTAAGGAGCTTTAAGGGTTGTACGTTTTACGTTATACGTGGTACGTATTTTAATTAAGTTCTTTAACGTATAACGTCCAACGTAAAACGTACAACATGAAATTGACTCTCGGCTTTTCGCCCTGCCCTAACGATACATTTATATTTGATGCGCTTATTCATAATAAGATAGATACCGAGGGCCTGGAGTTTGAAGTGTTTTATGACGATGTAGAAACGCTTAACCAAAAAGCCTTCCGCGGCGAGCTGGATATTACCAAGCTAAGCTATCATGCATTTGCTTATGTGGCTAACCAATATGTTTTGCTGGACGCGGGCAGCGCATTAGGTTTTGGCGTTGGGCCGATGCTGATCTGTAAGGATGATCCAGAAGAACTTCACTCAAAACTCACTACCCAAAACTCATCACTCAAAATAGGTATCCCCGGCAAATACACCACCGCTAATTTTTTATTAGGCCTGGCATTTCCAAATGCAACTAACAAGGTTGAACTGGTTTTCTCTGATATAGAAAACGCTGTTTTAGAGGGCAGGGTAGATGTTGGTTTGATCATCCACGAAAACCGTTTTACCTACCAGGATAAAGGCTTGAAAAAGATCATTGACCTGGGCGATTATTGGGAAAAAGAAACTGGCTGCGCTATCCCGTTAGGGGGTATTGTAGCAAACCGCAATTTACCGTTGGATGTTCAGCATAAAATAAACAGGGTGCTGCGTAAATCGGTAGAGTTTGCTTTTGCTAATCCTAAGTCGGGACTGGACTTTATCCGCCGGCACGCGCAGGAAATGAGCGAGGAGGTAATGTATAAGCATATTGAACTTTACGTAAATAAATATTCTGTTGACCTGGGTGAAGAGGGCAGGAAAGCTATAAATTTATTGTTTAGTACGGCTTTGGAGAAGGGGATAATTCCGGAGATTGAGAAAGATATATTCCTGACGTAGAGAACCCCGGCAAACAAAAACCATCCCGCAATAGTTAATGCAATAAATATTTAAGAATGAAGACATTACTTTACGTTTTTGCCTGGACTGTTTTAATAGGAACATTGTCATCCTGCACCTCTGCTTCAAAAAAAATCGAATTAAAAAACACGGACACCTTAGCCTCGCTCCATAACGATTCGGTTAAAATAGCATATACCGATGCCGGTATGAGCGACACCACTTTGCTTTTCGTACATGGCTGGGCAATAAACAAAGGCTACTGGACCGACCAGGTATCCCATTTCAGCAAACGCTATCGGGTGGTAGCAATTGATTTACCGGGTTTTGGTGCATCAGGCACTAACCGCGACAAGTGGGGTACGCTGGAGTATGCTGGTGATATAGATTCGGTAATTAAACAACTTGATTTAAAAAAGGTGGTTTTAATAGGTCACTCCATGTCGGGCGATATAGTTTTACAGGCCGCTATCGATAACCCTGATAAGGTAATAGGTGTAGTGGGAATAGATAACTTTAAAGGTGTAGGCGAACCCGTTACCCCGCAAGCAAAAAAAGGTTGGGAAGATGCTTTAACTCAAATGCGTAAGGATTTTAAAAAAGTTACAACAGAATGGGCTAATAAGCAATTGTTTTCTAAAACAACTTCTGCAGATATTAAGAAGCGCATACTAAACGATGTAGAACACACAGACCAAAAGATCGCCATTGCTACACTGGAACAAGGGAATGATTTTGACGAGTTAGCTAAGCTCAAGCAAGCCAAACAAAAGCTGTATTTAATAAACAGCGATGTTACGCCAACCAATACCAAATACCTTGATGCCGAAAAACTACCTTACCAGGTATTTTATACCAAAGGAACCGGGCATTACGCTATGATAGAAAGCCCGAAAGAATTTAACGGGTATTTGGATAAGGTTTTATTGGATATTAGTAAAAAAACAATAAAGACGTCCTGATAGAACGTCTTTATTATTCTCCCCCTTCAGGGGGCCGGGGGGCTAATACAGCAAATTATCATACGGATACCTATCCACATGCAATTCCATCACATATTTATAGATCAGGTTCCTAAACTCGTCGATGTTTTCTCTTTGGGTAGCTGATATAAATATAGCAGGGCTGTTGTTTTTAGCCATCCAGCTATGTTTAAAATCTTCGAGCGTTAAAGGTTCCACCTCCTCATCCGGATTCATTTGGATAGGCTTATAAGCGTCTATCTTATTAAATACCGTAATGGTTTGTTTATCGCTTGCACCGATGTCTTTCAGCGTATCATTTACCGCGCGGATATGGTCCTCAAAACTTGGATGCGAAATATCAACCACGTGGATTAACAGATCGGCCTCGCGTACCTCATCAAGCGTCGATTTAAAGCACTCCACCAAGTCATGTGGTAACTTGCGAATGAACCCAACCGTGTCTGACAATAAAAACGGCACATTCTCAATCACCACTTTCCTAACCGTAGTATCCAGTGTAGCAAACAGCTTATTCTCTGCAAATACCTCCGATTTAGAGATCATGTTCATGATGGTTGATTTACCAACGTTGGTATAACCCACCAACGCCGCACGTACCATTGCTGTACGATTTTTGCGCTGCGTTGCGTTTTGCTTGTCTATCAGCTTTAGCCTGTCTTTAAGCAAGTCTATCTTATTAAGGATCAAACGACGGTCAGTTTCAATCTGGCTCTCACCCGGTCCGCGCATACCAATACCACCTTTTTGTCGCTCTAAGTGAGTCCATAAACGGGTAAGGCGTGGCAGCAGGTATTGCAGTTGTGCCAGCTCAACCTGTGTTTTTGCCTGTGCGGTTTGTGCGCGATTGGCAAAAATATCAAGGATAAGGTTGTTGCGATCTAAAATTTTGACCTGTAATTCGTTCTCGATATTACGTAATTGCGACGGCGTTAGCTCATCATCAAAAACAACAATGTCTATCTCTTCTTCTTTTACAAATACTCTAATATCCTCTAACCGGCCCGAGCCAACAAAGGTTGCACGATCCGGCTTCTGTAATTTTTGGGTGAAGATCTTAACGGTTTCGGCACCGGCGGTATCTACTAAAAATTGTAATTCTTCTAAATATTCTTTGGCGCGTTCATCAGTTTCGTTAGCGGTAATAACGCCAACCAGTACGGCCCGTTCCTGCTTCACAGCAGTATCATAAAATTTTTGTTTCATTAATAATGATTTATCAATCAAAGTGCCAAGTTACAAAAACTGGTATAAGAGTTGATTATCTAAGATATTTATGACAGAATATCAGATAAAAAATATTTAACTTTATGTTATGACAGTTTTAGAACTTAAAAAATCAATTCATGAAAAGGTAGATAGCCTGAACGATCCGGACTATTTGGAGATGTTGAATACGATGATTAGTTATAAAGATAAAGTGTTTCAAATCCCAGAGCATATGCTGGAGGGAATAAAACAAGGTGAAGAAGATATCAAAAATGGTGATATTTTCACTATGGTAGACTTTGAAAAGAAGTATAAGAAATGGCTAAAAGAGTAATCTTTTCCAGAAGAGCATTTCTTGATATTGACAGAATAATAGAGTTTAACGATAAAAGGAATCAATCAGATACTTATTCCAGAAAGTTTGTAGTAAACCTTCATAAGCGACTCAAGGTATTGTTAAAGCAACCTTTAAGCGGTATGGACACCCAAAGAGATAACACACTCTTATTAATATGGGATCAGTTTTATATATTCTATAAAGTTGATGATGTTGGCATCGAAGTGAAGTCAATCTACCATCAAAAAGAAGATCTCAACAGATAATCTCAAAACAAAAAGAGCGATAAGTCTAAACCCATCGCTCTTAATTCTTGAATCTTACTCTTGTCCCGATAGCTATCGGGACTTTCTATTATATCAACAGCCTAACCGGCTCTTCCAATAATGATTTAAGGGTTTGCAAGAAAGCAGCTCCTGAAGCGCCATCAACCACACGGTGATCGCAGCTTAGCGTCACCTTCATGATGTTACCCGGAACAACCGCGCCATTTTTAACAACCGGTACAGCTTGTATGCCGCTAACAGCAAGGATACATGCATCAGGCGGGTTGATGATGGCGGTAAACTCGTCAACACCAAACATGCCTAAGTTAGATATGGTGAAGGTTGAGCCTTCCCAATCTGCAGGAACCAGTTTTTTAGCTTTAGCACGTTGTGCAAAGTCTTTAACCTCTACAGAGATATGGCTTAATGATTTACCATCGGCAAAGCGGATAACCGGTACCAATAAACCTTCGTCAACAGCAACGGCAACGCCAATGTTGATATGCTCGTTAGTACGGATCTTATCGCCTAACCATGATGAGTTGATAGTTGGATGTTGACGTAGCGCGATAGCGCAAGCTTTCAACACGAAATCATTAAATGAGATCTTAACCGGAGCAACTTCATTGATCTTGTTACGGGCAGCAATAGCCTGGTCCATATCTATCGACATGGTAACATAGAAATGCGGCGCGGTAAACAAGCTTTCAGACAAACGTTTGGCAATAACCTTACGCATTTGGCTAACCGGTTTCTCGGTAAATTTCTCTTCGCCCGTTACTGTAGGTAATACAATAGGTGCTTTTGCAGGAGCACTTTGAGGAGCAGTTGCAGGGGCAGTAGCAGTTGATTGAGTTTCGCCGCCAGTGCTACTTGTTGCTGCCACTTTACCTTCACCCGGTTTAAAGTCTTCTATATCTTTTTTAACAATACGGCCACCTTCGGCAGTGCCTTTTACGGCATTAATGTCGATACCTTTTTCTTTGGCTATTTTACGTGCTAACGGCGATGCTTTTACACGGCTGTCGCTATGTACAGTTTCTGTTTCGGCAGCAGGCTTTTCTTCAGTTACAGGTGTAGCCTCAGCAGCGGGAGCGGCGTCAGCTGGTTTAGCTTCGGCAGGCGCATCCTGTAACAACGGCGTAATATCAGTTCCTTCTTTACCAACAATAGCTATAATGCCATTTACCGGCGCAGCCTCGCCTTCTTTTGGGCCTATGTATAAAAGTGTGCCGGCTTCGTAGCCAACAACTTCCATTGTAGCTTTATCTGTTTCAACGTCGGCTAACGAGTCGTCTGACTTTACTTTATCACCAACCTTGAAGTTCCATTTGTTAATGATGCCTTCGGTCATGGTATCGCTCAGGGCAGGCATGCGGATTACCGTTGCAGGGATGCTTGAAAGATCGACCTTTGGCGCAGCCGGTTTTTCAGGAGCAGCGGCAGGAGCAGTTGCAGGGGCTTTGTCTTCAACCGGAGCAGGAGCTTTGTCGGCAGTTTCAGCCGGCTTGGCATCACTGCCACTGCTGCTGCCACCGCTACTCTCTAACGCTGTCTTATAATCCTCGCCCTCTTTACCTAAAACGGCAATTACTTCGTCAACCGGGACAGATTTTCCTTCTTCTACACCGATGAATAATAATACACCATCCTGGTACGATTCAAAATCCATGGTGGCTTTATCGGTTTCTATTTCGGCCAATACATCGCCTGATTTTACCTTATCCCCAACTTTTTTATGCCATTTAGCTACCACGCCATCAGTCATGGTATCGCTCATTTTTGGCATTTTAACTACTTCGGCCATATTTATAGGATGAATAGATTTTTTATTTTATTAATATCTTCGAGTCGATAGTCTGGAGCCTTTAGTCTTAAGTCGACATTTTAAAAATGACTCCGGACCACGGACTAGCGACTAAAGACTCAACAAGACTAGTCCATTATATATGGGTAATCTTTCTGTACGTAAACATCGGTATATAATTCTGATGCTTCCGGCCATGGCGATTCCTCGGCAAATTGTACAGCTTCGTCAACTTCGGCTTTTATTTTTGCATCGATCTCCTCGAACCATTTCTCGTCAGCATATTTATTTTTTTCAATAGCTAACTTTGTAATCTCGATAGGATCTTTTGCTTTATAGCTTTCCAGCTCTTCTTTAGTACGGTATTTCTGCGGATCGGACATCGAGTGGCCCTTGTAGCGGTAGGTACGCATTTCAAGGAAGGTTGGCCCTTCGCCGTTACGTGCACGCTGTACAGCTTCGTCCATGGCGTTATGTACCGCAACAGGGTCCATACCGTCAACAGCCGAAGATGGGATTCCGTAAGGTAAACCCAGTTTATAAATATCAGTTTGTATAGTAGTACGCGCTACTGATGTACCCATTGCATAACCGTTGTTTTCGCAAATGAAAATTACAGGTAGTTTCCATAACGCGGCCATGTTAAAGGTTTCGTTTAATGCGCCCTGGCGCACTGCGCCATCGCCCATATAAGCAACGTTAACAAAGTCGGTACCTTTAAATTTTTCGGCGAAGGCTATACCTGCACCTAAAGGGATCTGCCCGCCTACAATGCCATGGCCACCATAAAAGTGGTTCTCCTTGCTAAACATGTGCATAGAGCCGCCTTTGCCTTTTGAGCATCCGGTAGCCTTGCCATAAAGTTCGGCCATGATAGCGTTAGAAGTTACGCCCTGGGCAATAGCATGAGCGTGGTCGCGATAAGCGGTGATCATACTATCTCCTTTTTTTAACACAGACATAGCGCCGGCTAAAACAGCTTCCTGGCCAATGTACAAGTGGCAAAAGCCCCTTATTTTTTGCTGTCCATATAATTGTCCTGCTTTTTCCTCGAACTTGCGCATCAGGAGCATAGACTCGTACCACTTTAAATAAGTGTCTTTATTTATTTCGATTGAACTCATTTGTCAAACAACCAATTTAGTATAATGCGCAAATCTAATTATATCTTCCAAATTATCGAAACCCGAACGGAATTGTTGCGAAGTTTATTTACGAAGATTACTTAGTAACGATTAAAGATTGAAATGTATGGTTATAAATGACCAACCGAGCCATTTAGTTTTGAAGAATTTACAAATATTAAACACCGGTAAAAATAAAACTTTGATCTTCCCGTTCTTCTCATTTGTGGAAAACTAAATAATGTCAATAAAATCCGGCTTTTATTTGTGATTCCGGAAAAAATGGATAGTTTTGTATTCAACCTTATTCAAAGTGTGTAACATTGTGGACAGTTTGTCCGTTAAACAAGATAGAAACAAGGAATAAATGAAGAAAACAGTACTGGTAATAGCCCTATTTTTCAGCGTTTTAGCCGTTCAGGCCCAAACAAAAAGTGTTCCAAATCAGGCAACTGATAGACCGGCAGAAGAAGAAGAGAGCTTAGCAAAGGATTATCTTTCTCAAATTATGCATGTTGCGGTATCTGCAACATCAAACATGAAGCTTTTTAATTTTGTATATGATTGGATAGGCACCCCTTACCGTTTTGGCGGTAGCTCAAAAAAAGGTGTTGATTGTTCCGCATTTACAAAACAGTTATATAACCAGGTATTTAATTTAGATATCAAACGCAACTCGCGCGATATTTTTAGCATGGTTAGCCCGGTTGGTAAAGATGATTTAAAAGAAGGCGATTTGGTTTTCTTTAAAATCCATAGCCGCAGTATATCACATATTGGTATTTACCTGGGTAATAACAGGTTTGCGCATGCGTCAATGAAAGGCGTTGCTATAAGCAGCCTTGATGATGCTTATTACAGCCGCTATTTTTATAAAGGCGGTAGGGTATTAGCGCAGTTTAAAGAAGAATTAAGCACTGCGCCTGACGATAGCCAGGTTGGTAACTAAATAAAGATTTTTTACAGAGAAAGCCTTTTCAGAAATGAAAAGGCTTTTTTATGCCCGGTAATTTAATATTCGTCCGGGTGTTTTTTGTATAGTTGGCTTACGCCGATAAAAACCACTATTATGGATACTAATAAGATCCCGGCTACAGGCTGTTTGGCCATGCCATCAGTAAATTGGGCTATAGCGGCATATATCAAACCCGCAACCCCTGCTACCGTTAATATAATTCCTGTGATCTTAGATTTCATCCCGGTTTTATAGTTTGAATCCATATAAATAAGCAGTTAGAAGCATAAACATTTTTATAATTATACCGGTACAAAAGATGCTCAAAAGTAATCTTAGGTCGATACTATAACCAATAATACAAATGCGGTATTTATAATTATTCGTGCATTTACGAAAATTAGAAAAGAAAGGTTTCGAAAAGCTAACAATAAAAAAGGCCCCCTCAGAAAACTAAGCGGGCCTTTATATAAAACTATATTGATATACTATTTATGCGCCAGTCGGTCGCGAAGCAAAGTAACCCCTGCAAAAAACATTATACAACCTAATAAGGTAATACCGGCAAATGCGCTTCGGCTTATATAACTTGTTATTTCGCCTACTACTGCAAAAATTAGCCCGGTTATACTTACTAAAGTTAGTACGGTGCCAAGCGTTGATTTTGATTCCATGATGAGTTTAATTAATTAGTCTGCACTAATCAATCAAATTATACACCAATTAAAAATTTCGACTGAGTTAAGTTCAAAGTAACTTAAGCGGAATTTGGTGGGGATTTTCGGCGAGATATAAATCCCCAAAAATCCCCATCACTGTGGAACAATGTCAATGCGCCTATTGCAACTTATTATTGTTGATCTACGCCTCGTCTTTGGTAACCCTTACCAGGCTTATTCCTGTTAAGAAAAATATTATTGAAAGCACGCCGATAACGGTCAGCTCGGTAAAGCCGTCGCTATGCTGTATAATTGCTACACCGGTGTAGATTAATCCAATAATACCTAAAATGGTAAGTATTGTTCCGAAAGTTCTTTTTACGTTCATGGGGTTGCTGATTTTTTATTTAATAATTCTGTTTAATAAATAACACTATATTTATTTTACTAAATCTATAAACCATGACAAGCCAAATAGTTTCATTATTGCTAATTTTATTTTTACTGATAGTTGTTTTTTCGTCATTTGTAACCGTTAAACAAGGCACAATTGCCGTTATTACCATATTTGGAAAATTTCGCCGGATCCTTACCCCGGGCTTAAATTTTAAGATCCCGTTGGTTGAGGCTATCTATTCGAAAATATCCATCCAAAACCGTTCGGTCGAGCTGGAGTTCCAGGCGGTAACGTTCGATCAAGCCAATGTTTATTTTAAGGCGATGCTATTATATTCTGTTTTAGACCAACAGGAAGAAACCATAAAAAACGTAGCCTTTAAGTTTGTAGACGAGCGCAATTTAATGCAGGCATTGATCCGTACAGTTGAAGGTTCTATCCGTGCATTTGTAGCTACCAAACGTCAATCAGAAGTGTTGATATTAAGGCGCGATATTGTAGATCATGTAAAAGAGCAGCTCGACCAGATCCTGGAGACCTGGGGCTATCACCTGCAGGATCTTCAATTAAACGATATTACGTTTGATGACGTGATCATGAAATCAATGAGCCAGGTTGTGGCATCAAACAACCTGAAAGCCGCTGCCGAAAACGAGGGCCAGGCCTTATTGATCACCAAAACAAAAGCTGCCGAAGCTGAGGGTAATGCTATTAAGATCTCTGCCGAGGCCGAGCGCCAGGCATCTCAATTACGCGGGCAGGGTGTGGCGTTGTTTCGCCAGGAAGTTGCTAAGGGTATGACCGTTGCTGCTAAAGAAATGGAAACCGCACATATGGATACATCAGTGATATTGTTCACCATGTGGACAGAATCTATCAAGCACTTCGCCGAGAACTCTGAAGGGAACGTGATTTTCCTTGACGGATCAACCGACTCGATGCAACGGACAATGAAAGAAATGATGAGCCTCAACGTTTTACAGCCCGATAAACCAAAAAATAAATAATAACAGGTTAAACTCTTGCGTTATCGGGTAGTCCAAAAGGCAAAATATTAACCTATTAATTAATGATATTGAGATTTGTGAGGGTGATTAGCGCCGTGGCGTTAATGCTATGCTTTAATAATTTGGTTTTAGCGCAGGGTTCGTATCGCCAGTTAACTGCTGCCGATTTTGGCGGCATCGCACGCCCGGGTGATAATAACGCCATTGCTCACACTAAATGTTCTATCAATTTCCACTACGAAGGAGCGGGCCAGGGCGACAGGTTTAAATTGATTGCCGATGTACGCCTAACCGTTGACCGGGAACGCTCATGGATAGACATGAAACGCGTAACTGATAATAAACATCTTGCCCGCATACTTAGCCATGAACAAGGACACTATACCATATCATATATGGAGCAACAAGAGCTGCTGCGGATGATCAATCGCACACGGTTTGATGAAAACTATTACCGCTCGCAAGCCAGCGACCTGTTTAACCGTATCCACGCCAAATACCAGGAGCTAAACGCCAACTACGATGTAGATACCCAAAACATGCGCGATGTAACACAGCAACATAGCTGGGATGTGTACTTTCAGAAACGGTTAATGTATATGCCGCCGGTAGAGCGGGTTGGGTATTGATCAGTTTGCAATGGGCAGTTTGCAGTAGGCAATAGAAGATTACCCTCTGCCAACTGCATACTATACACTGCCAACTAATCTAAAATCCCTTCTTCCGGGTAATTCCCGGTTTACGCACCTTTTTATTCTCATTACCGCCCACACCCTCAGCGCCGTATTGGCGGGCCATTTTGGCAATTCGGTCCTCCATGCTTTCAGTAGTAAGGCGCTCGCGGCCCAGGCTGTCAACCATTATAGGGAAGGCAAACGGGGTAGGGCGTTCAATAGTTTTAAGGATAATGTTTTGGGTGATGATGCGCTGTAATGCCGCCCTCAGCCTAAACTCTTCCAGCTGAAATGCCAGGGCCTCATTATAGGCCTGGCGCACCAGCAGGTTATCAGGTTCGTACTCGCTAAATACATCAAACAACAGGGACGATGAGGCCTGCAAATGTTTATTCTTGACCAGCTGCCCGGGGAATCCGTTAAACACTAATCCTCCTATGCTGGCAATATCCCTGAACCGGCGGCGCGCCATTTCGTTGGCATTTAAGCTATGCTGGATATCTTCCAATAAATTCTCTATCGAGAAAAAATCGGCATCTTCCAAAACCTGCTCGATAGGTACATCTTCGTCCGTTAAAAGCTCAAACCCGTAATCGTTCATGGCTATTGAAAAACTTGCAGGCTTTACTTTCGAGATTCGGTAGGCAAATAAGGATGCCATACCCTCGTGCACTAATCGCCCCTCGAACGGGTAAAATAACAGGTGGTGTCCCTCGCGCGATTTAAAGGATTCAATTAAAAACTCATGGCTTTGCGGCAGGTGCGATAGTTCCTGCTGTAGATCAAATAATGGTTTTAGGGCGATCACTTCTACGTCCTTTTCAATACCATGTGCTACCTCGTCCAGCTTGTCCCTGAACACTGCCGATAGCTGCGATGACAGCGGCATGCGCCCGCCGTTCCAGCTGGGTATCATTCCTTTTTTGGCGTTCGACTTTTTAACGTAGGCACTCATTTCTTTTATCCGGATAAACTCCAGGCTGCGCCCGGCAAACCAAAATGTATTGCCCGGTTTTAGTTTGGAGATGAACGACTCCTCAACCGTGCCCAAACTGCCGCCGCTTAACCATTTAACGCGGATGTTCATATCGCTGGTTATTGTGCCAATGCTTAGGCGATGGCGCATGGCAACCCGGCGGTTAAATACTTTATATACCCCGTTCTCAATTTCAACCTTTAAAAACTCGTCGTATTGCGCCAGGGTTTTGCCGCCGTTGGTTATAAAATCAAGCAGCTGGTTAAATTCATTCCTGCGCAGATCTGCAAAGGCATAGGTGCCGGTAACCTCCTTGTATAATTCATCAGCTCTAAACCCTTCTGATACCGCCAAGGTCACCATATACTGTATCAAAACATCCATAGCCAACAGCATTGGGTCGCGGCTTTCAAAAATGCCTTGTTTAATGCCTTGCTTGAGGGCTGCGCCTTCCAATAACTCTAAGGAGTGTGTAGGCACAAAGTAAGCCTTTGATGTTGCGCCCGGATGGTGTCCGCTGCGACCTGCGCGCTGCATAAAACGTGCCACCCCTTTGGGGCTGCCAACCTGTATAACCGTGTCCACGGGCCTGAAATCAACCCCCAGGTCAAGGCTTGAAGTACATACCACTACTTTTAATGCCTCGGCATGCAGGGCGGCCTCTACCCAGTTGCGTAGCTCATTATCCAGCGAGCCGTGGTGCATAGCCATCACTCCCGCATACTCAGGGTAGTTATCTAAAATAGCATGGTACCAGATCTCAGACTGCGACCGCGTATTGGTAAATATCAGCGTGGTTTTACTTTTGGCTACAATATCCATCACCTGCGGCAACAGCTTTAAGCCAATATGCCCGGCCCACGAGTAGTTCTCAATGTTTTCGGGAATGATAGATTCAATCACCAGTTTCTTATCCACATTGGCCCGCACCATTTTTATCTTATCCCGCGGGAAATCATTGCCTAACAGTACATCGGCAGCTTGTTCTAAATTGCCGATGGTGGCGCTTATACCCCAAATTCTGAGTGGTGAGTGGTGAGTAGTGAGTGGTGAGTCTGTTTTGGCGGTTGCAGCATTATTATAGCCGAGCGTTTTAAGTTTTGAAAGGCCAAGTTCCACTTGCACCCCCCGCTTCGTTCCCAATAACTCATGCCATTCATCAACCACCAGTACCTGCAGGCTTTGAAATATTTTTGGATATTCTTTTTGGGCCAGCATAAGGTGCAGGCTTTCGGGTGTGGTGAGCAGTACTTCGGGTAGCTTTTTCTTCAGGGCGGCTTTTTCGGCAGCGGGGGTGTCGCCCGTGCGGGTTGCAATTTTCCAGGGGATGCCCAGGTCATCGCAAACTTCCTGCATGGCTTTCCTGATGTCATTGGTTAAGGCACGCAGTGGCGTTATCCAGAGCATTTGCAGGCCGTTGTTTTGGCGGGTTTTATAATCCGGGTGTTTATTAATAAAGTCGGACAGGAAAGGCAGAAACAGGGCAAACGTTTTACCACTACCCGTAGGAGCGTTTAACAAACCCGAGTTACCGGCAAGGTAAACCTCTTCCATTTCTTTTTGAAACGGAAACTGGTGCCAGTTTTTTTGCTTGTACCATTGCTGTATAACTTGTTGCCCCGGGCTTATCATCTTTCAACTAACAAAGTAATAAATCTTTTGTGATTGAAATAAAAAAGTCCTGCCGGTTATGGGGCAGGACTTAGTTTTGTATGCAAATTATACTGTTATTTCTTCTCGGGCAACAGTATGATCTTTATCAAATTATTGCCTCCCAGGTATCTTGCAGCTGCGTCTTTGGTGCTTTGCTGGGTTACCTGCCCCAGGTCCTGCACGCGGCTTAAAATTTTATCAGGGTCCTCCTGGTTTTGTGCCGAAGTAGTTAACGTAGCCTGCCAAAAAGTATTTTGCTTGTACTGGCTCTGTATGGCACGTGCCTGGCGGGCTATAAATAGTTTAATATCATTATCGCCTGCACCATTTTGTTTTAGTTTGTTTATCTCGCTTAATATGTAGGCAGTAGCTTTGTCAACACCATCTACGTCAGCTAAAAAGGATATGGTTACCTTATAACTGCCTTCTGGATTTTTACCATAATTAACCCTTACACCCGGCGAGTAGATACTATTACCATCCTTAAGTGAATCAACAAGCCTGATGTTTAAGATCTCTTCTAAAGCATCAATCTGCGTGTTATTTTCGTCGTTGTAATTATAGTTACCACTAAATATTAATTGTACCGTGGCTTTATTACCAGCACCCTTGTATACGGTTTTTGTTACCTGGCCGGCTGGCGGGTGGATACCTAAATTCTTAAAGGTTTCTTTGCCGTTTGTTGATGGCAGGCTGCCTAAGTAAGTTGCCAGGTATGGTACAATTGCGTTAACCGAAAAATCCCCCGTGAAAGTAAAGGTAAAATTGCTGGCATCGGCAAAACGTGCTTTATAAAAAGCGTAAGCTTTATCAAGGCTGGCTGCGTTTAGCTTATCGGCAGTAGCCGGCATGCTGCGCGGGCTATAGTTGCCTAATACAGTCAAAACAGTATCCTGGTATACACCGCCCGGGGCATTGGCATTTCTTGCTAAAGCCGACTGTGCCTGGCTGATATACTTTTTCCATACATCTTCATCTTTACGCGGACTGGTAAAATATAAATGTAAAAGCTGTAGCGCCGATTCAAAATTATCGCCCATGGCATAACCCGACACACCCTGAGTTATATCGCTTATATACGGGGTAACACTAAAGTTTTTACCAAGCATCATTTTACTTAGCTGTGTTTGGTTAAACCCGGCTACACCGCTGTTGGTTACTACGTTGGCTGCAATATTTGCCGACAGGAAATCCTGATCGCTTGCCAATGACGTTCCGCCAAAGCTATAACCTGCAATTAATATCTGGTTAGGGGTAAAGGTTGTGGGCTTTAATATCACTTTTACGCCATTACTTAAAGTAATATTGGTTACAGATATAGTGCTGTCAACCTTCATGGTTTCCACTTTGCCGGGGGTAGGCGCGTCGGCCATAAACGGAGTTATGCTTTCATCTACATATGGGGTTATACCTGTACCCGCATCGGCTACCCATTTTAACAGGGTTTGCTCATTTGGCAACTTAGCTTTCTCCGCATCAGGAGCTTCTAATAATATCACCCGGTTTTGGTCGCTGGTTAATTTAACTGCCAGCGCATTCATTTCGTCAAGGCTTATTTTGCCGATATTGTTGATGTAGTAATTGTATTCATAAAGTATCCCTGGCAAGGCTTGCTTGTTTATAAAGTTACGCTCATAATCGCCAGCGAAGTTTGCCGGCGGCGTGTTGTCTTTTGCGTTATAGGCGTTGGTAATTTGCGCAAGGGCAATTTGTTTGGCGCGTTCAAGTTCGGTTAATGTAAAACCAAATTTACGTGCACGCAACACTTCGCCCATAATAGCTTTAATCCCGGTTTCTAATCCCTGCGCGCCGTTTACTACAGCAATGGCCGAAAATGCGTCCTGCTTGCCTATAAACTCGGCATAAGCTGCCTGCCCGAATAATATTGGCGGCGATGGTATTTTTGTAAGTTCGGTTACACGCGAGTTCAGGATCTGGTTAAATAAGGTTATCCGCATAGATTGCAGGTAATCTGCCTGCGTTTTAACTATTGCCTGCGGATGTTTAACTATCACCTGGAACAACGTATAATTAAAGTCTTTATCCGTAGCAATTTTTACGGCGGTACCCGGAGTAGGTGTGGCTGTATATTGCGGTTGTGGTTTAGCCGGTGATGGATTTCTTAACGATGAGAAATTAAATTTTATCTGCTCCTCTACCTGTTTCGGATCAAAGTCGCCAACGGCTATAACGGCCTGCATATCGGGGCGGTACCAGTCGGTATAAAAACTTTTTACAGATGCCTCAGTAAAACCTTTAACCGTCGCCTCCGTACCAATAGGCATCCTGTAAGCGTATGGCGATTTATTTAGCAATACCGGCAAGGTTTGTTGTTGCAGCCTGTCCTCGGCAGTTTTGCCACCCAATGCTGCCTGCGCTGCAAGTGTAGTTTTTTCTGCATTTAAAGCTGCCGCGTCAAAGTTGATACGGGCGGCCCAATTGGCTAATACATTAAACCCGTTCGCTAATGCCTTAGCTGTATCGGTTGGTACAGCTAACTGGTAAATAGTTTCATCGAAGGATGTAACTGCGTTAATATCCGGGCCGAATTTTATACCCAGTTTACTCAAATAGCTTGTTAGATCAGCTTTAGCGAAATCGCGCGTGCCATTAAAAGCCATACGCTGTACCATTGTAGCCATGCCGCGTTGTGCTTCGGTCTCTAATACAGAGCCGGCCTTGTTTACCAGCATTAATTGCGCTTTGCCTTTAAGCACGCTATTTGCACGTACATAATAGGTTAGCCCATTAGGCAGCTTGCCAATAATAACTTCCGGGTCAACCGGTAACGCCGCGGCGGTTGCAGGTTTGGCTTGTTGTTTGGCAGCGATTGTTTTTTTTGCAGGGGAGGCAGCCGGCTTTTTTTTAACCTGGGCAAATGCGGTACCTGTAGTAATAAGCAAGGTAACAGCCCATAACAAAAGGGTCTTTCTAAAATTCATTATATGTGTTTGGTAATATTCTGCTAAGATGCAAAAACGCAAAGGTTAGTTAAAAATTATTTTATGCGTTAATTTTTAAGGTTTTAAGTTCGCGCATTACACTTTTATGGTGATTTTTCGAAGATACAGTATCCACATCGGGATCCAAACGAGCAAAACCATTACCGCCGCCGAAAATAACGAGGCGGCTTCTGGTATAAAATAAGGTTTATACAGGATCTGGTAAAGCGACGAGCCGCCCAATTTAATCAGGTTGATATAGTGCGGAATAAAGATCGACAAAACATAAGCCGTAATAGCATTTGCCCCAAATGGCAGGAAGAAACCAATGCCTCTTTTATACCCCTGCACGTCTATCAGCCAGTAAGAAAATGCTAACGCGATGGTTGCCCAACCGCCGGTATATAATACAAACGAGCTTGTCCATAATGCCTTGTTTATAGGGAAGAAAAGCCCCCACACCAAACCGGCGACTACTGCCAACACCCCATAGGTAAATAACCAGCTTACTTTAATACTGTCTTCGCGGTCCTTACGTTTTAGCCAACTACCTACCCTTATGCCGAACAAGCCGGTACAAATAGCCGGAATGGTGCCTAATAAACCCTCAGGGTCCCATGTTTTTGATTCTTTCCAAAGATGGTTGGTGGTGAAAACCAAACGATCCAGCCAGGCACCCATATTGGTTGCAGGTTCTAAGCTTGGTACGCCGGTATCTGGCACGGGCACAAAATTCATGATCACATAATAACCTACCAGGAAAATAACAAACAGCCAGTCGCGCACGCGTTGCGAGGTTTTAATGTACAACACCGCGCAAACAAAAAACACCACCCCAATACGCTGTAATACACCCGGGAAACGCATATGTTCAAAACCGGGGTGCAATATCATATGAATAACCCAACTGATAGCAATCAACAAAAAGCCACGCCTTAAAGCACCCAATACTAACTTGCCGTGTTTGGATGGATCGGCCACTTTGCGTTCCATCGAATAGACAATAGATACCCCCACAATAAACAGGAAGAAAGGAAACACCAGGTCGGTAGGTGTACAACCGTTCCATACCGAATGCTCAAACGGCGGGTAGATATGGCCCCAATCGCCGGGGTTGTTAACCAGCGTCATGGCCGCGACGGTAACGCCGCGGAATACGTCGAGGGAGAGGAGTCTTTGAGATTGAGATTTGCTCATTATGTTTTACGTTATACGTGGTACGTTTTACGTTGTTTATTTTCTGACCTTTTCTATCAAATTAATATTCATAGCTCTGATCTTATTTACACTTTCCTGCAGATCAATAAATTGATTTTCGGAAAAATGCCCCAGGTCTTTTGCTAATAGTACCAGGTAATCCGTTTCGTTTGTTGAACCCAAAGCAATTTGCAGAAAGTTAGCAAAATCTTTTGAAGTATACCTACCGCAACCTTCAGCGATATTGCACGGAATAGAAACAGCCGCTCTTCTTATTTGCGATGTAATGCCAAATGTTTCATCTTTAGGAAACGACTTAGTTGCCGCATAAATTTTCAAAGCAAATTTATGTGCCTCTTGCCACAACGTTAGGTCTTTATAGTTTTGCATAATGATAAGTTTAGATAAAGCATCTAATTTATCACTTTAAAACGAAACGTACCACGTAAAACGTCTAACGTACAACCTAATAGAAATACCGCTTAAAAGCTTCCATTGCCGCGTATTCTGCGAATCCGAGCCTGTCATAACTTTCGGCGGTTTCACGATTCCGATCTTCCGCTCTAACCCAAAACTCCCTTGCATCTTCACCCGGGAAAACGGCCGGGTCCTTTTGTGATTGGTGCTTGAATATCGCCAGGCGCTTGCGCATAACTTCGTCTGGTGATAACGGGATAGCCATTTCAATTTCGTGTGTGGCAAACTCAAACCAGGCACCGCGGTACATCCACAGCCAGCAGTCTTTTACCCAATCTTCGGTTTTTTTAAGCTGATTTAAAGCCGCCAGTATAATATTAAAACACACAATGTGCGTACCATGCGGATCGGCAAAATCGCCTGCGGCAAAGATCTGGTGAGGCTTTATTTTTTGTAGCAGTTCAATAGTCATCTGCACATCAACCTGGCTTACCGAGTTCTTGGTTACTTTACCTGTTTCGTAAAAAGGCAGCGCCATAAAATGGATATGATCATCATGCAACCCGGCGAAACGTGCCCCTGCAATAGCTTCGCTTTTGCGGATAAAACCTTTTACGTCCCGTACCTCGGGCGTGTCTATCTCGTTGGGTTGTTTGGTGGCAAAAAATGTACGCATATCACTATGAATGCGCTGCAGTTTTGAGGTATCATCGCCACGGCTTTTCTCAAAATCAATAGCAAACTCCATGTAACGCAATACATCATCATCCCAAACCGCGGTATTGCCCGATGTTTGGTAAGCCACGTGCACATCGTGCCCCTGGTCTACCAGCCTGATAAACGTACCACCCATTGATATCACATCATCATCCGGGTGTGGCGAGAATATAACCGAGCGTTTCTTAGCCGGCTGCGCACGCTCAGGCCGCTGACTGTCGTCGGCATCAGGCTTACCACCCGGCCAGCCGGTTATGGTATGCTGGATCTGGTTAAAAATGTCAATGTTTATTTCGTATACCGGCCCTTGCTCTGTAGCCAGCTGCGCCATGCCGTTGTTGTTATAATCTTCGTCAATCAGTTTTAATATTGGCTTGTTAACGTTGTTGGCCAGCCATATCACGGCTTTCTTTTTAAGCTCATCGGTCCAAACACAATCTTTTACCAGCCATGGGGTGTCAAAGCGGGTAAGTTCAGACGCTGCGGGTTCATCCAAGATAAACTCTACATGGTCTGATAGCTGCAGGTAGGTAGCAGGCACTTCGCCCGATATTTCACCCTCTACCGCCTTTTTGATGATTGGCGCTTTCTTTTTGCTCCAGGCCATCAGTATAATTTCGCGGGCCTTAAATATGGTGCCCACGCCCATGGTAATGGCTTTGGTTGGTACCGCTTCTTTACCACCGAAATCGCGCGCGGCATCCGTGCGGGTCAGGTCATCTAAAGTAACCAAACGGGTACCCGAGTTTGGCGCCGAGCCCGGCTCATTAAAACCAATGTGACCGGTACGACCGATACCCAGGATCTGCAGGTCAAGCCCGCCAAGTTCCTCAATTTGCTTTTCGTAATTCAAACAAAAGGCGGCTATCTTATCCTCTGGCAAAGTACCGTCGGGGATGTGGATATTCTTGCGGTCGATATCTATATGGTCAAATAAATTCTCGTTCATGAAACGCACGTAGCTTTGTATGGCTTTGGGCTTCATAGGATAATATTCGTCCAGGTTAAAGGTTATTACGTTTTTAAAGCTCAGCCCTTCCTGGTTATGCAGCCTTATCAGTTCGGCATAAACAGCAATGGGGGTTACACCCGTGGCAAGGCCTAATACGGTTTTTTCGCCGTCGGCTTTACTGCGGATGAGTTTAGCAATACGTTGTGCCACGGCTACAGCGCCGGCAGCAGGATTAGGATATACCGTTACGGGGAGTTTTTCGTAGCGTGTTTCTTCTAATAAATTTAATCTGGCCATATATAAAAGTTGGTTCGGAGCAGCAAATATCGTAAAATATTAGTTTAAGTTTTGTTCCAAATGTATATTTTCATAACTTGAATGCGAAGTTACGGTAACGTACCCGAAATTTACGTCATTTGACCTCGTTTTTTCCTTCTTTTCAGGGAAAGAGCAGAGAAAAAAACTAACCCTCTTTCCGCCAAAGGCGAAGAGAGGGTCGACCAGCGTAGCGCCGTCGGGGTGAGTAAACGGCGCTTTAAAAACTAATTAACATGGCACAACTCAACAACAATCTCCAGCACCTGTTTACCATCGCTCAAAAACCTGCGCGTATTGGCATTGGTTTAATGTCGGGCACATCTTTGGACGGTTTGGATATTGCCCTGTGCAAATTTACCGGCAGCGGCCTTGCTACCCAATGCCAACTGCTGCAGTTTACTACTGTACCCTACCAGGACTTTTTTAAAAGTGAAGTGCGGACGATCTTCTCGCGCCGGCAGGTGGACCTGGAAAAAGTTTGTTTGCTTAATGATTTTATAGGCACCTACCACGCCGAACTGATACTACAGGCCTTAGCAGGCTGGAACGTTAAACCCGCGGATGTCGACTTTATAGCCAGCCACGGCCAAACCATTTACCATGCACCCAAACGCTTGCACAGGCAGGAGGGCTATCCAAACGCCACCTTACAAATAGGCGACGGCGACCACATCGCTGTTAAGACCGGGATCTTAACCATCAGCGACTTCCGCCAGAAACAAATAGCCGCCGGGGGCGAGGGCGCTCCGCTGGCTTTATATGGCGATGTATTGCTGGGCAGCAAAGCCGGCGAGGACAGGATATTGGTAAACATTGGCGGCATTTCCAACCTTACTTTTTTACCCGCGGACGGGGATATGGACAAGGTACTATGCTCAGACATTGGCCCGGGTAATACGTTGATAGATATGTTTTGCAGCACTTATTTTGATAAGGCGTTTGATGAAGATTCGGCTATTGCTTTTTCGGGCGAGGTGAATGAAGATCTGCTGGGATCGTTGCTTAAACATCCTTTCTTTGGAGAGACCCCACCCAAAACCACCGGCCCCGAACTGTTTAACGAAGAATATGTACGCAAGGCGCAGGAACGCTCGGGCACCAGCCATATCGACCATAAAGATGTGATAGCGACACTTAGCGCTTTCACCGCCAAAGCCATTGCCGATTTTGTGCGCGCCTACCTGCCCAAAGGCGCACAAATGTTTGTAAGCGGCGGCGGAGCGAAGAATCCGTTTGTGATGCAATACCTCGAAAAACGCTTATACCGCACCACTATTGCCGATACCGCCGCCCTGGGCATTAACCCCGATGCTAAAGAAGCTATACTTTTTGCCTTATTGGGCAATGAAGCATTGGCCGGGCAGCCGTTGCATATCGGTACTAACCCGGCTGTGTTGATGGGGAAATTTAGTTTTGCCGGATAGGATAGCGTTTGTCTTTTGTCATCCTGAGCGATAGCGAAGGATCTTCTACGCCATACCAGTTTATAACCTGTCAGTGATACAAGATGCTTCGCTATGCTCAGCATGACAAATATTGGCCTGCCGGTCCAAAGGTAGCGGGCAACGGACGAAAAGCGGCCACCACCACTACTCAACCCTATAATTAACAACCTGCCTGCCTAATTCGCCTGCGGCGTTTATACCTTCTACTACTACCCGGTAGGTGCCCGGGGTGTCGGCATTATAGAAATTGAGCGTGGCTTTGCCGTTAGCATCGGTGTTTACATATGGCTCCCAAAATATGGTGGTACGTAAGTCGGATAATTGGGAGTTGTCGGGCCGGTCATACCGCGGCGAGTAAAACTGGCGCACCTTGTTGTAGCCTTTGGGTTGCAGGTTGGCAATGGCCGGGTTGTATTGTTTGCGTTTCAACATTGATTTGGTAATGATCCATATCCCCTTGCCATGGGCATTAACCGCCGCAAGGTTAGTGCGTACCACTAATACCCTTGCTACATCCTGTGGTAAAACACTATAACTTAATACTTCATCAACTTCTTCCTTTGTTCGTAAGGCCCTGCCGTCAAGTGTAACGCCTAAACCCTCGTGTTCTACCGGTGTAGCTGCGCTTGGACTAACGTTAATTGTCGCCTTCATTTCAACCAGGCTTCGCAATCCCAAATTATCAATATTAACATATACACCCGGCAGCCTGGCCTGTAAGAACATAGCCATGCTTAAGGCGGGTTCATCTTCGGGCACTATAATTATCTTGTCTGCCGATTCCTCATCCGGCAATTTATCCGGTCCCTGTGGCGTAATATTCGGATCTTCCAATATTTTAGTGGATCTTATATTTACCTGCTTTAATACATGCGGCCCCGTTAGCTGCACGGGGTACCCATCGTCTTCGGCCTTTTTTAGGATGGATTTAATGATGTTCACATCAGCCAGGTTTGGTTTAGGGCTAATGGTAATTTTGGGGATGCTGTCTATGGTAATAATAACATGGTCGGTATTCTTCGTATCGCGGGCCTGTACTGCAAACCTGGCGCTGTCGGCAAACATCAGGCTGTCAAACTTAAACCTGCCATTATCATCTGTAGTAGTAATTTTCCTGATGCGGGCATTGAGCGATATAAGCAACACATTGGCGTTTGGCAAAAGCTTATGGGTTAAGGTCTTTACTGTCCCGGATATGGTAACACGCGTTCCTTCGGCAGGGAAAGCCGGTTTGACGCTGACCGTATTTGTTAGCAAATTGATTTTTTGCAAAGGCTCGTCCCTTAAAATTCTAAATGACCGGGATGCGCCCTCGTCCAATCTTTCAGCCAATACGAGTGGCCTGGTATTGATGGTATTAACCAACGATTTCCATTCAAACCTGCGATAGCCCTGGGTCAGCATCAGGTTATCCAGCGCCTTATTTACCTCGCCGGTGTCAGCCATAAAGTAATAGTTAGGCTTTTCTATATAACCTTTAATGTCCGAGGTCAGCAGGATATTTGAAAAGATAGTACTCTCGGCACTTACATCCACAGGCACTTTACTTTGGTTAATAACCGCTGCCGAAAAATTGGCGGCTATTGGCGCGCCCCCGCTATCATCTGCACTTAACTCCAATTGCACAGGTTCCCTGGTTTTATAAACGGTTTTTCCGGGTTTAATGGCCAACTGCATATGGTCGGCATTTTTAATGAACGCAATGCGCTCATTAAGGGGTTCGCTATTGGTATTAAAGATGGTAAACTGCGCTATCCCGCCCGGGAATGAATTCTTATCCAACCAAACCGAGGTCATTGCACTATTAAGTGCTACCTGCGATGTAAAAATTAGCTCACCGCTGCTATGTACAACCAAATTCACGGTTGAGCGCAGTAGGGTAGCCGATGCCTGGATGCGTACTAAAACGCTGTCTTTATTAGGCTGGTAAACATTAAGTACATAACCGTTATTAAGCGCATTTGGCAGTACCATGTTTTTGGTGGTATTATCAGCAAATTTGATGTTGGCGGTATAGGTTTTACCCGCAACAGGTTTTAACAAAAAACTGCCCATGCCGGCATGCTGGGTAATAATTTGTGCTACGGCGTTGTTGTCATTGTCGGTTATGGTGCCGCTGATAACCTGACCTAATCCATCGGGGCCTACGGCTTTAAAGCCAACCTTTGATGCAATGCCGTTTACCAAATTCCCGCTCTCCGGGAAAAATTGAACGTCTGTTTGTTGTAACGTGGCTTTTTTGATTTTGGCAGCAACGGGTGGGTTGCCTATGGTGAATGTCTTATCAAAAAAATAATCGTCGCCGGCATTGCGCATCCATTGGGTATAGGCCCTTACGCGGTAGCTGCCTGCTTTAATTTCATCATCCAATATTAAATTGCCCGCGGCGGTACCCATATTAACCGGCAGCTTTAATGTTTTTACGGGTTGATTTTGCTCGTTGATCAGATCGACATAAACCGCGCCGCTAATTGCTGATAACTGGTGCCTGCTGCCTGAGGTAAGATAGCCCTTAAACCATATCGTATCGCCTAAGGCATAATAGGGTTTGTCCATATGCAGGTAAGCTTTTTCCTGCGGATCCTTGTCCGTCCACGCCTGCAGGGCAAACGCCGGTTGGTTTACAGGGATATTTCCCCGGGGGATCTCTGTTAAGGTAGAAACATAGTCTACCGGCAGTTCATCGCTCATCCTGGCCTGTGCCCAATAGCCTTTAATGAAGAAGTTGCGATAGTTGGTATAGCTGCCTTTTTTATCTACCAGGGCCTGGTCGGTAGACATCCTCAGCACTGAGGCGTCGTTGTTGAAAATTGAAAGTTTAGGCTGCGTAATGATGTTTTTTTGCAGGGCCTCGAGCCGGATAGCAGCCGCTTTTTTTGGATCATAAACAATATATAGCTGTCTGAATTTTAGCGATATAAAGGTACTGTCGATAGCTGTGATCAGCGTATCAAACTTTACGGGGGTGCTTGTTACAATTAGTTTGTCCGGGTCGCTTAAGGTATCCAGCTTATAATACTTACCGTAGCCTATTATCTTTTTGGCTATAAAGCCATTCTCTAAAACATTATTAGCATAAACCGACCGCAAAAAATGCCTGAACGAGCCTTTGTAAACCTCCGCGCGATTTTTTGCCCACTCTGTTTTTTGCGCTTCTGTCCCGTCTAACTCTTCAAAGCTCGATTCGCCGTGATATAAAGTGGTGTTGTTCCTCGAGTTAAAGCCAAAATCCTGGAGCAGGTAATGAATGCGGTAACCCAGGCGCTTATTTTCTATGATCAAAAAATCGTCAGCATCAGCCAGCAGCAGATTTTTTTTTGTGGTGAAGTGTATAATGTGTGGGTTTAAAATAACACATTCCCTGCTATTGCGCGATCTGCCCAAAAATTGTTCTTTAAATACCTCGAAATTATTATCCCATGCCCTGCTTGATCCTATTGTTACCTCATCAAGGTTTATAGCTTTTGGTTGCAGCCGCATTTCGATATTGAGCGATGTGTTTTTAACAATAATATCGCGGGTTAACGAAGTATAGCCCAACATCCTTACCGCTAACTTGAAAGTGCCCTGCGGGATCCGCATAAAATCAAACCTGCCGTTTTCGTCGGTGGCCATTATGCGGTCCGTCCCCGCTATAAAAACGGTAGCGCTTTTAAGCGGGTCGCCTTTTTCATTAGTTACAATCCCCGAAACCTCCTGTCGCTGCTGGGCAAGCACCCCGGCGTAAGCAAGCGATAGGATAGTAATGAATAGTAATTTAAGGGTAATCCTCATTGGATAGGCGATAGGTTGTATCAAATATAACATTTAAACACCCATGGACACAATGACTTATAGGTAAGGAAATTGCGGTTGATTTTTTGTGTTTTTGCTGCATCACTCAACCTTATAACTATAAACCTGCCTGCCTAATTCGCCGGCGGCATTTATACCTTCTACTACTATCCTGTAATTTGCCGGGCCGTCGGCATTAAAAAAATCGAAGCTTGCTTTGCCCGTAGTGTCAACGCCTACGTAGGGGTTCCAATAAACGGTGGTTCTGTAATCTGGGATCTTTGCTTCCTCTGCCGTATTGTTATACTTAGGCGAGTAAAACTTACGCACCTTATTAAACCCCCTGGGTATTATATTAGTTATGGCCGGATTGTACCCTTTGCGCCAATCGCCCACTTTGGTTGTAATTAATACGTAAGTATCGTTGTCGGTAGCATCCGGGCTACTTGTCGCGGCTACACTACCGGAGGTGTTTGGCCTGACTATACCACCACCAAGACTATTTATCGCGGCCAAATTTGTTCTTACCATTAAAATCTTGTCTACGTCTCCGGGCCGGATAGCTCCCTGCAATATTTCATCAACCTCATCGTAACTGCCAAGCAAACGCCCGTTTAAAATAACTTTCATCCGCTTTTTTGAGCGCATGTCTATAAAGGCTTTAGTTTCATAGCCCAGTTCCCCGTTTCCTCTAATATCTACCCCGGGCAGGCGACCCTGCAGTGCCATTGCCAGGTCATTATACAGCTCAGGGTTGGGTATTCTAACCACTTGATCTGCCGATTCATCGCGGACCCGTAATATCCCTTGCGGAAATAAATTATCGTCAACAGGAGCTATTTTCTTTGCTTTGATATCTACCTGCTTTAAAACATGCAGCCCGCTTAGCTTAACTGTTTGGTCTTCTTGCTCGGCTTGTTGCTGGCGGGTTTTTAGCTGCTTTACAATCGTTGGTAGTTCTGTACCATTTGTGTTGCCGCTACTTTTTATGGTTACCTGCGGGATGCTGTCTAAGGTCAGGATTACCTTATCTGTATTGTTTTGATCCCTGCCCTGGAATGTAATCTTGATGCTGTCGCCCACAAATATCTTATCAAACCTAAACCTTCCGTTAGCATCAGTAACTGTATCTTTTAGTATCCTGCCCCGTATTGACAGCATTTTAACCAGCGCTCCCGGAAGGGGCTGATGCTTTAAATCTGTAACCAAGCCCGAGAAAGCAGATGTCAGGCCCTCGGCTTCAAACGCAGGTTTGGTGTTTATGGTGGTATTTAGCGTGTTCCATTCAAACCGGCGGTAGCCTTGTGTTAGCATCAGGTTGTCCAACGCTGTGTTTACAGCATCTGTATCGGCTGTAAAATAGTAATTGGGCCTTTCTATAAAACCTTTAATATCTGATGTTAGCAGCAGGTGCGAAAATATGGTACTCTCGGCAGTTTCATCAACATTTACCTGGCTCTCGTTTATAACGGCTACCGAAAAGTTGGATGGGGTAGGGTTGCCCTCGCTATCATTGGCGCTTAAACTAAGCTGAACATGTTCTTTGCTTTTATAAACTTGTTTGTCGGCTTTAAGGTCAAGATGCAGTTTGTCATCGCCCTTAATAAAGGCTATACGCTCATTTAAGGGCTGGCCATTGGCATCAAAAATGGTGAACTGAGCTATACCGCCGGGAAACAATTTTTTATCCAGCCAGAGCGAGGTTATAGCACTGTTTATTGTCACTGGTGAGGCAAGTATGGTTTCGCCACTACTATGAGCAACCATTATAATACTTGACGTCTGCAAGGTAGCAGAGGCGCGGATTCGTACAAGAATACTATCTTTATTAGGCTGATAAACAGCAAGTACATAGCCTTCATTTACGGCAGCCGGCAACACTATGTTTTTGGTTGTACTATCCGCGAATTTAACGGCAGCCGTGTAAGTTTTACCTGGTAGCGGTTTCAATAAAAAGCTGCCCATACCGGCATGCAGCGTGGCAAGCTGCGCTACTTCGTTGTTATCATTATCGGTTATCTTGCCACTTACGGCAACCCCCAGGCCATTAACACCAACTGCCTTAAAGGCTACCTTTGAAGTAATGCCATTAACTAAGCTGCCACTCTCCGGGAAAAACTGGACATCGGATTGTTGCAGAGAAGGATTGTAATTCTTTTTCTTTTCGGTTTTTGCAGGATCGCCCACATTAAATATCCGATTGAAAAAATATTCCTGCCCGGCGTTCAGCATCCATTTGGTATAAGCTCGTACGTGGTAACTGCCCGCCGGTAAATAGTCATTTAATACAAAATTGCCTGCAACCATGCCTCCATTTACGGGTAACTTTAAAGCCTTAATAAGGGTATCGCGTTCATCCAGCAAATCCATGTATACCGCGCCGCTTATAGCAGATAACTCATGCCTGCTGCCGCTAGTAAGATATCCCTTCAACCAAATGGTATCACCCGACGCGTAGTGTGGTTTATCCATATGCAGGTATATTTTTTCCTGGGGGATGCTGTCCGTCCAGTTTTGAAGAGCTATGGTTAGTTTATCTACCGCGCTGTTCCTGCGCGAGATGGGCACGGCCGGGGGCTGATAATCGACAGGCAATTGATCACCCACACGAGCTATGGCCCAGTTTCCCCTGATATAAAAATCCCGGTAATCTGCATAGCTTCCTTTTTGATCTATTAATGATTGAGGGGTTGTTAATCGTAATATAGAGGCATTTTTTTCAATAGGGACGATGATCTTATCATCGTTCTTTTTATCCTTAAATCCAGCCGCTCTTCGGGGATCGTAGCTAATATAAAGTTGCTTAAATTTGAATGAGATCAAATTGTTGCTAACGGCTGACACCAGGGAGTCGAACTTTACCGGGCGGTCAACTATCGTTACTCCATCAACCCTTTTAATTGAGGATATGAGGCCGTTAACGGCGCTGTAGGTATAAATAGCAGTACCATATAACGGCCTTGTTATAAACCCATTTTCGGAAGTGCTGTTAGTATATACCGAACGCAAAAAATGCATAAACGAACCCTGGTAGGTTTCTGCACGGTTTTTAGCCCATTTCTTTCTGTCGACAGAAGTACTGTCTAACTCTTCAAAGCTAAAATCACCATGATATAGCGCCAGTTTGTCTTTACTGTCATAGCTAAAATCTTTAAGCAGGTAATGGATGCGGTAACCCAGCCGATTGTTTTTGATGATCAGAAAATCATCGGCATCTGCCAATAATAACCCTTTTTGGGTGCTGAAATGTATGATCTCCAGATTGATTATTTCACATTGCCGTGCATTTGCTGATGTGCCTAAAAAGTTTTCTTTAAACAAATTGTAGTTTTTGTTCCGGGCATTTTTACGACCTATTTTTACTTCGTCAAGAGTTATGGCTTTTGGCTCCAACCGCATTCTGATATTAAGAGCAATATTTTGCACAAAAATGTTTCGCGTTAACGGGGCATAGCCAAGCATGTGTACCGAAACCTGGAAAGACCCTTGCGATACGCCTTTAAACTTAAACCGGCCATCCTCGTCGGTAAGCGTTACCCGGTCACTTCCGCCAATAAAAACGGTAGCGCTTTTAAGCGGTTCGCCTTTTTCATTGGTTACAATTCCGGAAACCTCCTGCCGCTGTTGGGCAAGCACCCCGGCGTAAGCAAACACCAGGATGGTAACGAATAGTAATTTCAGGGTAATTCTCATTGGACAGGCGAAAGGTTGTATCAAATATATGATTTAAACATCCATGGCTGCAATGACTTATAAGTAAGGAAATTGCGGTTTGATTGGGGCATTGCAAAGTGGTAAAACGGCACCGGGCCGATCGATCAATTAGTAGTTGTCATATTTTATGCCGGGAGGCAAAATCATTACAAATTACGGAAACACCTGGCAGGCAAATGGTGGCGCTACTTTGACACCACATTTTAAATTAAATTTTTTAACCGGTACGTAGGACTCCTTTGGAGCGGGGACGGTTGCTGTTTTAGAACCAATGAGTGTGCATGAAAAATATCAAAAAGTTACAGTTTTTTACGGATTTTAACAGATTGCAGTACCCAAACCACACACAGTCTACAGCTGCAGACAGACTATTTACGGCTGACTGCAGGTTTCGAAAATTAAGGATGTCAGTGCGTTCGTTTTTACTGCACGGTAAGGGCTACATCAAACTTGCCCTCGGTAACCGTCTTAGTTGTCGTTGCCGCCGACCCAATATGGCTGCCAACAAAACTGAATGTTCCCGCTACCCGGGTGTCTGATAACGAGGTTATATTGACAGTCCCCACCTGGTCTGATGCATAGGCCGCGATCTCTGTTTCCTGTACCGATAATTGGAAGTAAGTGCCGGCGGTCCCGGCTGTAAATGTGCCCACCTTTGGGTTTGGTACCAATATAAATACGGTATTGCCTGCGGCACCGGTTTCATAGCCCGAGACCTGCAAATTACCCCCGGATGTGCTTTTAATTGCAACGCCGGTGTAGCTTTTTGAGACTCCGTCAACCTTAAAGCTCAGGGTGTTTTCTACTATTGTTGGGGTGGCGGCTTTTTTTTTACAGGCGCTTAATACAAACAGGCTGCAGGTTAATAATAATAGGATATGCTTTGTCATGTGCTGGCGGGTTATAGCAAAAATATAGTATTATGGGGGATGTTGCAATAGCATGTTTGGCAGAGATGTAGTGCAGCAATCTGTAACACAAATTTGTATCTTAGCAGAAAAATCAAGCACAATGAACGCATACACTTTCGTACAGCACCTGCACTCGGGTTTCAGGTATATCATCCTGGTATTGTTTATCTATACCATTTTAATGGCTTTTATAGGCTGGTTGGGTGGCAGGCCGTACACCAATCGTAACCGCATAAGCAACCTGGTTGCCATGATATCGGCACATACCCAATTGCTGATAGGTATAGTATTATACTTTTTAAGCCCCCTTGTACAGTTTAATGCCGATACCATGAAGAACCCAACTACCCGCTATTTTACGGTAGAACATTGGGTGATGATGGTAATAGCCTTAGCCTTAATTACAATAGGCCACAGCAAAAGCAAAAAGCTTGTATTACCCGAAGCGAAGCACAAAACAATTGCCCTGTTTTATACGCTGGCACTGCTTATAATTGTTGGCACATTGGCTGCCGGCAAAATTTCTATCTTAAAATAAGTTAAAAATAATTGCAGAAAAAATTTGCCATTTCAATTTTCTTTATAAATTTGCGTCCACAATGATCAAAAAGGTAAATATAAAAAGCTGGTGGCACCAATTAAATTTGGCAGCCGGATAACTTTTTGACCATAGGAAACTAACCAATTGTAAACCTAATACAAAAACCCGGCGACCCTCATTCGCCGGGTTTTTTGTTTTACAATGATTTTTAACAACTCAAATGAAAAAGTATAAAATTAATACCACCTATAAAAAGCTACTTGCCGATACCACTACGCCGGTTAGCATATACCTGCGCCTGCGCGATGTTTTCCCAAACTCGTTACTGTTAGAAAGCTCTGACTACCATAGCCGCGAAAACAGCACCAGCTACGTGTGCTGCGACCCAATTGGCGGGTTAACTTTAAACGACGGGCAACTAAACAAACGCTACCCCGACGGCACCGAAGAAACATTAAAAGAAGGCGAATTTGAACTGATAAGCCAGATAAGCGATTACATTAACAGTTTTGAAATTACAGACCCTGAGGTTAAAATTGCTGCTAACGGTTTGTTTGGTTACTTCACCCATGAAGCGGTTGAGCATTTTGAAACCATCCGCCTTAAAAAGAGCGACGATACCACCCGCAAGATCCCGGTAATGCAGTATAATATTTACCGCTACATTATCGCTATAGATCACTTTAAAAACGAGTTGTATGTGTTCCATAACCTTCCGGAGGGCGAGGAGGAAGACGGCGGCTTGAGCAAGATCCTGGACCTGATAAAAAACAAAAACTTCCCCGAGTATAGTTTCCAGAGCAAGGCTGATGAAAAATCAAACCTTACCAACGAAGGCTTTATAGCCATAGTGGAAAAGATGAAGCAGCACATCTATCGTGGGGATGTGTTCCAGATAGTACCTTCAAGGGCGTTCTCAAAAGAGTTTACGGGTGATGAATTTAATGTATATCGTGCGTTACGCTCTATCAACCCATCACCATACTTGTTTTATTTTGATTATGGCGATTTCAGGATATTTGGCTCATCGCCCGAGGCGCAGATCACCATTAAAAATCGTAAGGCTACCATTTATCCAATCGCCGGAACCTTTAAACGTACCGGTGATGATGAGAAGGATGCCGAACTGGCTTTCAGCTTAAAAAATGACGCTAAAGAATCTGCCGAACACGTAATGCTGGTTGATCTTGCCCGTAACGACCTAAGCCGCCATTGCGAGCATGTAGAAGTTAAGGCGTTTAAAGAAGTGCAATACTACTCGCACCTTATCCACCTGGTATCTATGGTAAGCGGTAACCTGCTGCCTGATGTGCCAACGTTTAAAGTAGTGGCCGATACTTTCCCGGCAGGTACACTAAGCGGTGCGCCAAAATACCGTGCAATGGAGATCATCGACGAGAACGAGAATATAAAACGCAGCTTTTATAGTGGTGCCATAGGTTACTTAGGCTTTAACGGCGATTTTAATCATGCTATCATGATCCGATCGTTTTTAAGTAAAAATAATACGCTGCATTACCAGGCAGGGGCGGGTATAGTTGCCGGCTCGGTTGCCGAGAGTGAGTTAAATGAAGTAAATAATAAGATAGCTGCCTTACGTAAAGCGCTTGAATTGGCAGAAGAGCTGTAAGTTGTACAATTGTAACAAACCAACAACAAAGCCGTCAAAGCTAACGTAATAAGACCTACCTAATTAATAAAAGACTAAAGATTTGTAAAATGGAAAATAAAGTCCTGATAATCGATAATTACGATTCGTTTACGTACAACTTAGTACACCTTGTAAACGAAATTGGTTTGCAATGTGACGTTTGGAGAAACGATCAGTTTAAGATCGAAGATGTTGATGCTTACGATAAGATCATCCTTTCCCCGGGCCCCGGTATCCCGTCAGAAGCGGGTTTGCTGCTGGATGTAATTGCAAAGTATGCCCCAACCAAAAGTATTTTTGGTGTATGCCTTGGCCAGCAAGCTATCGCCGAAGTTTTCGGCGGTACGCTATACAATTTAAAACAACCTATGCACGGCATAGCAACCCCCATTACTGTTACTGACGACACCGAACAGCTTTTTGCCGGCCTACCGCATCAATTTAAAGTTGGCCGCTACCACTCGTGGGTGGTTGATGAGAAATCTATTCCTAATGTGTTAACCGTAACCGCGGTTGATGAGGTGGATAATTCGGCCATGGCGTTAAGACATAAAGAGTTTGATGTGCGCGGTGTACAATTTCATCCGGAATCTATCCTAACCGAGTTTGGCAAAGAAATGATGCAAAACTGGTTAGCCCCCCAGCCCCCTAAAGGGGGAGCGCTTGGCGGGTTGCCCAAAATATCTTATAATTGAGCAGAATTTAATATTTAACTAATACTATTCCCCCTTTTGGGGGTTAGGGGGCCAATGAATATTCTTGATAAAATTGTTCTTAATAAAAAGGCTGAAGTAAAAGAAGCTAAAGAAAATACCACAGTTAAAGAGCTGGAAGCCTCGGCATTGTTCAGCCGTGATACTTACTCGTTCAAAGATTTTTTGCTTGACCCGGCGCGTACCGGCATTATAGCCGAGTTTAAACGCCGGTCGCCATCAAAAGGTATTATTAATAATAATGTTGGTGTGGTGCAGGTAACCAATGGTTACGCTGCTGCAGGTGCTTCGGCATTATCGGTATTGACAGATACCGACTTTTTTATGGGTACCAAGTCTGACTTGTTTAAAGCCCGCCAGGCAAATACCATCCCGGTTTTGCGTAAGGACTTTATGATAGATGAGTTCCAGGTAATTGAAGCAAAATCATTAGGTGCCGATATTATCCTGTTGATAGCCGCTATACTAACCCCCAAAGAAATTGATAAACTGGCAACGCTTGCAAAAAGCCTTGGACTGAATGTGTTGTTAGAGGTACATAACCTTGAAGAGCTACAGCGCAGCATCCATCCTAAAGTTGACGCCATTGGTGTAAACAACCGTAACCTGGCTGATTTTACCGTATCGGTAGAAACATCCTACAAACTGGGTGAGCATATCCCCGCCGAATTTTTAAAGATCTCTGAAAGCGCGATAAGCGATGTGGATACCATCAAAGGCTTAAAGAAAGCAGGCTTTAACGGGTTTTTAATTGGTGAGAATTTTATGAAGCAGGCTGATCCGGGATTAGCGATGAAGGAGTTTGTTGAGGGGTTGAAATAATTGCAACGTTATGAGTTCACTAATCGTCGACGATAAGACCTTTACCGAATTAAACTATTCCAAAACCACGGAAAGAAACACGGAGTTTAACAACTGCGTGTTTAAGCAATGCGATTTTACCGATGCCGAGTTTGCCCTTTGTAAATTTATTGATTGTGTTTTTGAGGACTGTAACCTGTCCATGATAAAATGGAGCCGGTCGACGTTAAATAACGTGGTGTTTAAAAAATGCAAGATCCTGGGTGTAAACTTTAGCCCGAGCGAGGATTTTTTGTTTACGGTGAGGTTTGAGTCGTGTATGCTGGATTATTCTTCGTTTATGGCTAAGAAGATGCCTAAAACCCACTTCATCAAATCATCATTAAAAGAAGTAACATTTACCGGGGCTATCCTTACGGGATCGGTGTTTAATGAATGCGACCTTAACGGTGCTGTTTTTAACACAACCGACCTTACATCAGTTAACTTTACTACAGCGTTAAACTTTATAATAGACCCCGAGCTAAACACCATGAAGCGCGCCATCTTTTCGGCAAGCGGGTTAGAAGGGCTGTTGTTTAAGTATGATATAAAAGTGGTTTAGTAGGCTATCGTAATATACTTTTAAAAAAGAAAGGCCCCGGTTTATCGGGGCCTTTAATATTAGTTTTTAGGAGCTGCTGGCAATTCCTTGCGCGGCATCATCTCGTCGCGTTGTGAGGTGTTGTAAACAAACCATGCGTTAATGGTAGCGGCTTGTTTAAGATCAGCCTCGCTTAGCTTGTCGTAGGTATCCTGGTTACTATGGTGAGTACGGGTGCTATAATCCATGTTGTCCTGTATATACTGGAAGCCTGGGATCCCAACCGCGTCAAACGAAAGGTGATCCGTTCCGCCGGTATTGCCAATTGTAACGGTGTTAGCGCCCAGATCTTTAAACGGTGCTAACCACTCTTTAAATATAGAGCCAATGGCCGAGTTGCCCTGCAAATATACACCGCGTATTTTACCGGTACCGTTATCCAGGTTATAGTATGCCGAAACCTTTGCCGCTTCCGGTTTTAAGATCATAGTCTTTGGGTCGCCAAAGTGGTTAAGCACGTAAAAGCGTGAGCCAAATAACCCCTGCTCTTCAGAGCTCCACAACACTATGCGGATGGTACGGCGAGGTTTAAAACCAACACGCTTTAAAATGCGCATTGTTTCCAACATTACCGCGCTGCCGGCAGCATTGTCTGTAGCGCCGGTAGCAGCATGCCATGAGTCAAGGTGACCCCCGATGATAACCAATTGGTCTTTTAATTTAGGATCGGTACCTTCTATTTCGCCTACTACATCATAACCCTGCAAATCGTTAGTAAAGAATTCGGTTTTAATATCAGCTTCTAACTGTACTTTAATACCCGCTTTACTTAAACGTAAAATGCGTTGGTAATCTTCGCCGCTGGTTTCCAGTTCGGGGGCAACTGTATGAGCAGTATCAGCATACGATGCACCGTTGGTGGTAAATACTGTACCGTCAGTACCGCGGGCCTGGCTTAACACTAAGCCTACGCCTTCGCTAACATATAAATTGGTAATAGCAGTACGCAAAGCAAGCAATGCCTGGATACGGCCGGGAGTAAACGGACCGCCCTGACCACCTCTACGCGGGCCACCAGCACCTGGTGCAACCGGGGTCGCGTTAGCCATAGCAGTTAATGCCGAATCGGTTAAACGGCTTGCATCAGATCTGAAGGTGTTTTCAAGGTTCCCTTTAACATCTGTCATTACAATTTTGCCTTTTAACTTGCCTTTGTATTTGTCAATATCGGTAATGGTATCAATTTTAATAACCACAACATCGCCTTTTATAAGGCCATTGGTACCAGGGGTCCAGGCTTTAGGGATAGCGATAATTGCATGGTAGTATGGTGCGGTAATAGCAGCGTAGTTTTTTTGAACTTCCCAGCCTTTACCAAACTTACCCCAGGGTTCGCGTTTTGCGTTTACTGCGCCCCAGGTTTTTAATGCGTTTACGGCCCAATCCTGGGCGCGCTTTAAGCCGGGCGAATTAGCCAAACGCGGGCCCGCCACGTCTGTAAGCTGGAAAGCAGTTGCCATAACCTGCGATTTTTCCAAGCCTTCGTCCTTAATTCTGTCGAGCATTTGCTGATCGGTTTGAGCGGATGCCGATCCAATGGTTCCTGCTGTAAGCAGTAATACGTAAAGTAATTTTCTTTTCATGATGATATTGAGTTCAGTTGTAACCCAAATCTATCCATTTTTTGCTGTAAAACAATACGGTGATCGTAAAGCAAGTGTTACAGGTGTTACAAGTGTATCAGGTGTGTGTAACACTGAAACAGTATGTTATAAGTTAACTTGTAGCCTAAGATTAATTCACCAACAACTTATACCCCTTTCCATGCACATTAATGATCTCAACAGTCGGATCATCTTTTAAGTATTTGCGGATCTTGCTTAAAAACACATCCATGCTACGGCCGTTAAAGTAGTTATCGTCATGCCAGATATGTAGCAGCGCTTCTTCGCGGGTAAGCACTTCATTACGTTTAAGGCATAACAAGCGCAGCAACTCGGCCTCTTTGGTTGATAGCTTTTGCTGACTGCCGTCAATAGTTATAATTTGTGTGGTATAATCAAATTGGTATTTGCCAATTTCAAACCTTGATGGTTGCAGTTCTTCTTTCTTTTCGGCGCTGTCGGTACGTTTAAGCAGGGCGTTAATGCGTAACAGTAGCTCTTCTATCCGGAATGGTTTGGTAATATAGTCGTCTCCGCCAAGGGTAAACGCTTCAGTTTTATCCTCTATCATTCCCTTGGCGGTGGCAAATATTATGGGTACGTGCGGGTTTATCTTGCGTACATCTTTGCCTAAGGTAAAACCATCCTTTTTAGGCATCATTACATCTAATATTAACAGGTCGTAGTTGTTTTTGGTGAATGCATGCAGGCCTTCTTCGCCATCAGTACATAAAACAACATCAAACTTTCCTTTTAACTGCAGGTAGTCCTGTAAAAGCAGACCAAGGTTAGGGTCATCTTCAACCAGTAATATTTTTTTCATAGGATAGGTTTATTTAGTCCGGAAGTCCGAAAGACCGAAAGTCCGAAGTCTCTTATAATTATTGCAATAATAATTCAATTTGTATGCCACTACCGGACTTTCTGACTTTCCGACTTATTAAGCACCCTGAAACTTAAGCTCGAACTCCGACCCCTTATCCTTCTCTGAGCGTACATTTATTGTACCATTTAACCTTTTTACTACAGTATTAACGTAACTCAATCCCAAACCAAAGCCTTTAACGTTATGCACGTTACCGGTAGGGATACGATAAAACTGTTCGAATATTTTGCTTTGTTGATCGCGGCTCATGCCAATGCCTTTATCGGCCACTTTAATTATAACGTGCCCGTTTTTATTAGTGCTGGTTATGGTTATCTGTGGCTTATCCTCACTGTATTTTATAGCGTTGTCTATCAGGTTGTATAATACATTGCTAAAGTGCAGTTCATCGGCATTAATAACAGCGTTATCGGCATCCAGTTCCAATATCAGGTCGGCATTACATTTTTGTAGTTTAAGCGCCATGCTGTCAACCACAATGCTTATCATTTCATTAACATCAAGCGGCGTTTTCTCCAGCTTAAAGTCGTTCTTATCAATCTTGGCAATGTTTAGCACACGTTCTATATGGCTGCCTAATCGTTCATTCTCCTCGTAAATAATATTGGCAAGCCGGGCAATGCGGTTCCTGTCAATAGCAACCTCACTGTCTTTTAAAGCCTCGCTGGCTATCATTATGGTTGATACCGGGGTTTTAAACTCGTGGGTCATGTTGTTAATGAAATCTGTTTTCATCTCAGAGATCTTTTTCTGCCTGATGATAGAGAACAAGGTATATCCAAAACAAAAAACCAATATCAGTAATAAACCTGCAGTAGTGCCCAAAGTAGATGCCATATGGCCCAGTATCAGCGAGTTTTTTTGAGGGAACGCCAGCTTTATCATCCCCGGATCATTCAAAACCTCTTCTTTAAATATGCGGGTTTGGTAGCTGTTCGCAGCAGTAAATATCGGTTTGGCGCCTGTTTTATCCAATGCTGTCGAGAAGATAACCGAATCGTTCTTAGTGGAGGACACTTCATAACTAAACGGCTGGTCAATACCCTGGTTATGCAGTTCCATGCGTAATAACGTATCTACCCAAAACGGGTCGCTTAAACGTTTCTTTAAAGGTTCGCCAACACGTTGGTATTCTTCAAAAACGTTTTGCATAACTGTGCTGCGGTTGGCAGCCTGTAAATCATGCAATGAGTCGGCCGCAAGCAGTTTTTTTACCCGGTTAACCTGGTTCTGTTTTTGTTTGCGTTCCTGCTCTTTTAACCAAAGCGGATTGATGGTTCTTTTGGTAACTACCGACGCACCAAACTGTGGGTCGATATAAGATTTATAAATAACCTCATACTTCTCAATCTTTTTATTCTGGTCGATTTTTTGATCGGGGTTTTTTAATACCGGGATAAAACGTACATAAGGAACGCCAAATTCATCGGTATACCTTTCCCATTGTAAACCTATATTGTCTTCCAATTCGTCCAGCTTCTGTTGCATCAGCAAATTTTTCAGGCTGTCATGCAAAATGGCCAGCTTGCGCTTGCGGCGAGCTTGTTTCTGCAATGAATCTTTGCTGATGAAAAATTTATCGGGCCCTGTAGGGTTACTACCTGCTATTGAAATAGATTTTACAGTTTGGACCTGTCCGTTAATATTACGCTGCGTTTTGGTCATTAAAAAGTTGTACGCGTCGCGCTTGCTTAATTTAGAGACCACATTGTTTAAAGCCTCGTTAACAGAGCGGTCAAACAGCTTGGATTGCATATCGTAAGATTGCCTTAAGAAGTACAATTGCATAGCAACCACACCTATAAGCGCAAACCCCATTAACCCAATAATTATACGTATGCTCCTCTTTTTCAAACTTAAGCTGATATTATATCTAACAAAAATATTTTAAAATAAAGTAGTAATAGTGGTTTTAACAATTTTTAACATATGGCTACAAACAGTAAAACCCCGCCGGGGCGGGGTTTTACTGTTACTAAAAGTCTGTGACAGGCTTTATGCTTTATTAAAATGGCAGATCGTCGTCCTCAGGAGCTGAACTGATATCGGCCGGGGCAGCATATGCCGGAGCCGCAGCACTACCAGCGCCGCTTAGTACGTTTATCTTCCATAACTGCATAGAGTTAAAATAACTCTTTTTGCCTGTTTTGTCAGTCCATGGGCGGCCTCTTAAGTTAAAGAAAACCTCCACATCGTCACCAACTTTTACGTTATCTAACAAGTTGCAACGATCTTGTATAGCCTCAAATTTTAAGTATTCAGGGTATTGCGGGTTCTCCACATACTCTATAATAACTTCTCTTTTTTTAAGCGCCTCAGTAACCTGAGCGGTCGGGAACACTTCGTGTATCTTACCCTTAATTTCCATAGTTCAAAAAATTAAAATGTAAAGTTAATAGATAATGGCTTGTAACTTCTCACATTATCGGCTAAGTTTTCCACAATAAATTGTTTTTTAAAGGTTACTTTTGCAGCTTATCTTTAAACTTGTTAAAATGTAGTGAGTTAGATAATAGTTTAGTCCATCTAACGTCATTCAAAATTAAATAATGTCAGTTTTCAACACCGAGAGTAAAATTATAATAACCTGTAACAAAAGGCTTTCGCCGTATTTGCAGCAGGAAGTAGAAGAATTAGGGTTCACCCCAACGCGCGTATTTCAAACCGGCATCGAGCTGCAGGGAACAGTTACCGAAACCATACCATTAAACTTGAACCTGCGCTGCGCAAGTCAGATATTATACCTGTTAAAAAGTTTTACCGCTGCCGACCCGAAAGAGTTGTATGACGAGCTGGTGCAAATTGAATGGGAAGAACTGATAGATTTTTCGGGCTTTTTCTCAGTAACATCAAACGTAAATAACGAGCATATATTAACCCCTCTGTTTGCTAACGTAAAGGTTAAAGATGCTATCGTTGACAGGATAAAATCAAAAAAAGGGATCCGACCAAACTCGGGTGCCGATAATAACAAAACTGTAATTCACCTTTACTGGCAAGATGATAAAGCCGAAATATTTTTAGACACATCCGGCGAAACTCTGGCCAAACACAGCTATCGTAAAATACCGGGGAAGGCACCAATGCTTGAGGCTTTGGCTACATCAACCATAATGGCCACCCATTGGGACAGGAACAGTACGTTTATTAACCCGATGTGCGGCTCGGGAACGTTAGCTATAGAGGCGGCCTTATTGGCTACCGATAAGCATCCGGGGCTTTTCCGGATGAATTACGGGTTCATGCATATTATGGGATATGATGAAACCGTATTCTTTGCAGAGCGCCGCGCGTTAAAGGATAAGGCGAAGAAAAGTATCGGCTTTAAAATTATAGCTACGGATATATCTCAGGATGCTATTGATATCTCCCAAAAAAATGCGAATACAGCTGGGGTAGAACATTTAATAGAATTTAGCGTTTGTGATTTTGAGGAAACGGAAGTACCCGAAGGACCGGGCGTTGTAATGTTTAACCCCGAATACGGCGAACGCCTGGGTGTACACAGCAAACTGGAAGCCACCTACAAACGTGTAGGCGATTTCATGAAGAAAAAATGCCTGGGCTATAAAGGGTATATTTTTACCGGCAACCCAGACCTGGCTAAGAAGATAGGCCTGCGTTCTTCAAGAAAAATAGAGTTTTACAATGGTAAGCTGGATTGCCGTTTATTAGAGTACGAGTTGTACGAAGGCACCAAACGCGAACCGAGAGATGAGTAACATGAAAAAGATATTATTAATAGCAGCTATATTATTAACGGGTTTTTATACAAAAGCGCAAGAGCAGCTGGCTTTCCCGTTCCAGGGCGGTAAAGAAATAATGGCTAAGTTTTTTACAGACAGCGTGGTGGTATCACCACAGCTAATTGCGAAAAAAGCTACGGGTACAGCGGTATTTAAATTTACAGCGGATGAAAAAGGTACGATTAAAAAAATAATTATTTATTATGCTGATGATATATCGCTTACCCAGCCAATTATCACCGCGTTGCAAAAATCAAATCATAAATGGATAATACCAGATCATGAAAAACTGCATGATTTTATCATTCCGTTTAGCATTGGTTTTACACTGCCTGCTACGCCGGGCCCTGCCCTACAAAAAGCTATGTATAACTTTTATTCGCACCGTAAGCCTGTTGTTGCTTTAGACCAGGTGCCTCTTGATATGGCAACTTTATTGCCCGCCGTGACTATTAATTACGAGTTGAAATAAAAAAAATTGCGGTTTTTGTAATTTTAAATTAAAAAAATAAATCCGGCTGATCAAAATATTCGTAAATAGGGGTTTTTAACCCCTATTCACAACATGAGCAAGAAAATCAGTTTTAAAATTAAAGCCATTGCGGCAACTATCAGAAAAAAAAGAGAAGCGAAAAATTATACGCAGGAATACCTTGCCTATAAATTAAATATATCGCAAAATGCTTACAGCAAAATTGAATTGGGTTATACCAAAATAACCGTTGAAAGGCTTTTTCAAATAGCAGACGTGTTAGAAATAGGCGCAGGCGAATTGCTTGATGCTGATACCGAAGAAGCCGAGCCCATGACGTTACGCACCGGCACAGATTAACAAGTATGCTATATTTGCAATACAATCAGCAAATATGGATCACGAAGAAATCATTAATAAGACAATACTTTTCGTTCAGGATACTTTAAAGAACGCCGAAGGTGGTCATGACTGGTGGCATATCCACCGGGTTTGGACAAACGCCAAACGTATAGCACAAACAGAACAGGCAGACTTGCTTACCGTAGAGCTTGCTGCCCTGCTGCATGATATTGCCGACAGTAAATTCCATAACGGCGATGAAGAAGTTGGCCCTGCAACCGCAGGCAACTATTTGCAAAGTATAAGTGTAGACTCAACAACTATCCTGCATGTGCAAAATATTATCAGGTACATGTCTTTCAAGTCGGGTTTTGATAACCCCGCATTTCACTCGCCCGAATTAGCTATAGTACAGGATGCCGACAGGCTGGATGCCATTGGCGCCATAGGTGTTGCTCGTGCCTTTAGTTATGGGGGCTTTAAAGGCCGGGAGATATATAATCCCGAAATACTACCCGATCCAAATCAAAGTAAGGAAGCCTACAAAAACTCAACAGCGCCTACTATTAACCATTTTTACGAAAAACTGTTGCTATTAAAAGATAGAATGAATACACAAACCGGTAAGCAATTGGCACAGCAGCGCCATAATTTTATGGAGCAATACTTAGAACAGTTTTATTTGGAGTGCAATTAATTTATATATGAAGAAATTTCTATTGTTATCAATTATTATATCAGGTTTTACAAAAATCGTCTCGGCGCAAGATACTGTTAAAAGAGAGCGTTTTAGCTTTCATTTTCAACAAACTATAATAACGCAGTATAAGCCCGCTTTTACAGCAAAGTACAGTGGCGACAACAGTTTATTAACTAAGTCAGAAACAGAAAGCTCTATAACCTCTACTTTTTTTGGTGTTGCACGTTTATGGAAAGGTGCGCAGTTGGTTTTTAACCCGGAGATCTCGGGCGGAGCGGGTGTAAGTAAAACATTAGGTGTAGCAGGCTTCCCTAATGGCGAGACTTTTAGAGTGGGTAGCGCATCGCCGTCTATTTATATAGGCCGGCTATATTTTAAACAAAGCTTTGAGTGGGGCAATGAAAAGGATATTATTGAACCCGATGCCAATCAGTTGGGCGGAGTAAGGAGTAAGCGCTATTTATCATTCGCCGCGGGTAAATTTGGCATGGCGGATTTTTTTGATGGTAATGAGTTTGCGCATGATGCGCGCTCGCAGTTCATGAACTGGTCGTTGATGGACAATGCCGCCTGGGATTACCCGGCAAATACCCGAGGCTATGCTTTAGCGGCAATGGCCGAATTGGGGCAGCCAACCTGGACGCTGCGATTTGCTTACTCGCTGTCAACTACCGAAGGTAACGGCGCTATTTGGGATCAAAAAATAGACAAAGCAAATACCCAAACCCTGGAGTTTGAGAAGCGTTATACTTTAAACGACCAAAAAGGTACCGTACGGGTTTTAGGCTTTTTGAATAACGGCAAAATGGGCGACTATAATAAAGCATTAGCGCTTAGCCCTGTCGCGCCAAATGTTGATACTACGCAAGCCTACGGCAGCCATAAATACGGATTTGCCATTAGCGCCGACCAATACCTTACCAAAGACTTTGGCGTGTTTGCTAAAGTAAGTTATAACGATGGTCATACCCAAACCTGGTATTTCACCGAGATAGACCGTTCTTTCAGTTTAGGCGCACAATTAAAAGGGACTTCATGGAAACGTGGGGACGACGAGTTGGCAATAGCGTTTGTAGGCAATGGCATATCTGCGCCACATCGCAATTACCTGGCAGCAGGCGGCTATGGCTTTATTATTGGCGATGGAAAATTAAACTATGGTACAGAACTAATAGGCGAGATCTATTACAAGCTAAACGCTTACCAAAACAAACTATTTATCTCGCCCGATTACCAGTTTATCATCAACCCGGCTTATAACAAAGATCGCGGGCCGGTAAATGTATTGTCAGTAAGGGCGCATATAGAGTTTTAAATATCAGGCTGATAATGCTTTTCCCAGTATACCTGGGTTACTGCGACAATGCCGTGGTTGTCGCCTGATACAAAAGCAAGGTTTACAACTATATCGCTTGTAGATAAGGCAAACAGCGCTCTTATTGCAACACGTTTGAACGGATTGTTTATTGACGCGTAGAACTTGTCCGTATCTTTTAAATCGATGGATAAAAGGGGGTTACGTGTGCCGGATAGCCTTATATTTTGAACGTTATCCCAATCTATCTTTATACCAAATACATTATCTACAAACTGATCCTGGGTAAAAGTAATTGCTGGTATTCCTAATAACATTTTTATGCCCATAGGTAAAAATAGCATGCACAGGATTACAGGTGCGGATATGAAAATGAAGCCCGGAACGTTATAGGAAGGTCTCTCAATAAATACCTTTAGAAAACCATAAGTCATCACTAACGATATGAGATTTAATGTTGATACCCATATTGGCTCAAATTTATATTCCTTCATTAGTTCCCATGGTTAAGCGAGTTATTTGATTCCACTAATGTAAAAAAACAACGCGTAATACTGTTACAAATATAAACGCTTACCCAAACAAACTATTCTTATCACCCGATTACCAGTTTATCATCAACCGGTTTATAATAAAGACCAAGGGCCGGTTAACATGTTATCAATAAGGGCGCATATGGAGTTTTAGTGCTGATTAAACTTTAGTATTATTTTGGCGTCCATAAGTGTGTGTGCGTATTTTATTATTGTAAAAAAAACAACACACACTATAAATACAAATATAATCGCCGTTAATTCGCAGTATGAAACGTATTGTTGCCCTAATTATTCCCCTGTTAATTTTAGCAAATCTTGCGTCAGCGCAAAAAGTTACCGTTCTAAAATCAACCATTAAATTTCAGCTAAAAAACCTGGGCGTAAATACCGGCGGCTCTATTAACGGCTTAACAGCTAATATGGACTTTAATCCGGATAAGCCTGAAACCAGCACCATTGAAGCTATCTTGGATGTAAAATCCATAAATACCGATAACGATCTGCGCGACACTCACCTGCGTAGCGATGAGTTTTTTGATGTTGCTAAATACCCAACCATCACCATGAAATCGGTATCGCTTAAACATAAAAGCGGCGACAAATACACCGGCCAGTTTAACCTTACCATAAAAGGGATAACCAAAACTTTCGAAGTGCCATTTACCTACACCACTGACGCATCAACCGCTACTTTTAAAGGCGGCCTAAAATTAAGCCGGCTTGATTTTAATATCGGTGGTAAAAGTTTGGTGATGAGTAATGATGTATCAGTTAATATTGAGGTACAGGTTGCGAAGTAATGGTGAATGATTGATTAAGTTGATAGGAGAGTGGTTATTATTCACCATTACAATTTTTTAACTAAAATATAACTTAATCAACTTATTCAACCAAATCAATCAATCACTAAATTAGTACCTTTACTTTATGAAATTACGTGTACTGGTTTTTATAAACGCGTTGGCGGTAGCGATAACCTTGTCGGCGGTAAACTATTACTTTCAGCATAAGTTTTATGACATGGCCATAACCTTTGTGGTTACGATATTTACCAGTTTCATAGTATTTTATTACCTGATAGAGAAGTATGTTTACTCAAAAATAAAGCTCATTTATAAGCTTATTCATAACCTTAAACTGGGCCGCGACCTGCGCGATGCCCTGGGCGAACACATGAGCTCTGACCCTATAAACGATGTTGAGCACGAAGTACAGGAATGGGCCCGCGAAAAGAAAAGCGAGATAGAAGGCCTGCGCACGCAGGAGAAGTTCCGCCGCGATTTTTTATCCAATATTTCGCATGAATTTAAAACGCCTTTGTTTGCTATACAGGGATATATCGAAGCATTGCAGGATGATGACCTGGAAGACCGCGACATGGCCCGCCAGTTTTTGGCTAAAGCATCAAAAAATGTCGATAGGCTAAGTTATTTAATCAAGGACCTGGATGAGATCTCAAAGCTGGAGTCGGGCGAGTTGCCTATCAACTATACCAAATTTAAGATCAACGACCTGATAAAGGAAGTCTTGGAATCGTCAGAAATGAAGGCCCAGCAGCATAATATTAAGATCATATTTAAACAGAAGTATGACGAAGCTATACAGGTAACCGCTGATCGGGAAAAGATCACGCAGGTATTGGTTAACCTGATAGATAACTCTTTTAAATATGGTAAAGAAGGGGGCAATACCTGGGTAACAGTATTTGACCTGCACGACCAGGTTTTGGTTGAGGTTACCGACGATGGGATGGGCATTGAAGAAAAGTATCTGCCAAGGTTGTTCGAGCGTTTTTTCCGTACAGATACCAGCCGTTCGCGGCAAATAGGGGGCTCGGGTTTAGGGCTGGCTATTGTTAAGCACATTGTAGAGGCTCATCAGCAAACTATTAATGTGCGCAGTACCGAGGGGGTAGGCTCAACCTTTGGGTTTACGCTACAAAAAGTGAAACAAAATTTACCTTTTACGGGAATACCGATTTTGAAAAGTTAACATTAATTTAACATACCAAACGTACCTTTGGCAAATAATCCATAAGCATGTCACTAAATAGCATTTTCCAGTATTTTGTCCCTAAGGATAAAAAGATATTCTTCCCTTTGTTTGAGCAGGCATCAAATAACGTTGTAACAATGGCAACCATTTTGGTTGAAACTGTTAACAGCAGCAACCCTGCAACCCGAGAAGAGCTTTTTAAACAAATTGATAAGCTGGAAAATAAAGGTGATGAAATTACCCACCAGGTTTATTTAGAGCTTGGTAAAAACTTCATCACGCCGTTTGACCGGGAGGATATCCACTCGTTAGCAAGTGCTATTGATGATGTTGCCGATTATATACAGGGCGCCGCTAACCGCATGAACCTTTACCGCATTGATGATTATAATGAGCATATCTTAAAATTATCTGAACTGGTATTACAATGCAGCATAGACCTGGAGAAAGCCGTACGCGAATTAAAAGATCTTAAAAACGTACGCGCCATTGCCGATTCCTGCATTCGTATTAACAGTGTAGAGAACCAGGCCGATTATGTATTTGACCGTGCCGTTGCCGATCTTTTCCTTTACGAAAAAGACGCTATCCGCTTAATAAAATATAAAGAGATCTACGCTGCCCTTGAAACTGCTACAGATATGTGCGAAGACGCGGCAGATGTTATGGAATCTATCTTAGTTAAGAACGCATAATCAACTATTATAAATAAATGGTTACTACCCTTTTAGTTTTTGTAGTTGCGCTGGCGCTGATTTTTGATTACACCAATGGTTTTCATGATGCGGCAAACTCTATTGCTACCATTGTTTCAACCAAAGTGTTAACACCTTTCCAGGCGGTATTAATGGCCGCCGTATTTAATTTTGCCGCTTACTTTTTTATAAAAGACCATAAGGTTGCCAATACTGTTGCCAAAATTGTAAACGAACACTTTATTACCCTGCATGTAATATTAGCAGGTTTAACAGCAGCTATCACCTGGAACTTAACTACCTGGTGGTTCGGGATTCCATCAAGCTCATCGCACACGCTTATTGGTGGTTTTGCCGGTGCCGGCATAACCAATGCTTTGTACATGGGGGTGCATGGTTTAGATGCAGTTAATATGCACTATATCCTTACTATTATAGCTTACATTGTATTAGCTCCATTTATTGGTTTAATTATAGCGTATTTTATTACCATACTGATACTGCATATTTGTAAACGGGCAAAACCCGCCACTGCCGACAGGTGGTTTAAAAGGCTGCAATTAGTATCGGCCGCGGCATTAAGCTTTGCGCACGGTACCAATGATGCCCAAAAGGTTATGGGGATCTTATATGTGGCTTTAATTGCTTCTAAAATCATCCCAAGCGGTTCCGCAATGCCCGAGTGGATCCCTTTGGCTTGTTATACCGCTATCGCTTTAGGTACCATGTCAGGCGGTTGGAAGATCGTAAAAACAATGGGTTCAAAAATCACCAAGATCACCCCGCTTGAAGGTGTTGCAGCCGAGACAGCCGGTGCCGTTACCTTATTTATTACCGAACGTTTAGCTATCCCTGTTTCTACAACGCATACTATTACCGGTTCAATAATAGGTGTTGGTTTAACCAAGCGTGTATCTGCAGTGCGTTGGGGCGTAACCATTAACCTGGTTTGGGCCTGGATCATCACCATCCCAATTTCTGCATTAATAGCCGGGCTGGTATTTGTGTTAATACACGCTATCGGATAAAAATCATTCCCTTTTTTATTAGTTTTATAGCATGAAAAAATCATTGCTATTATTACCCTTGTTGGTTATTGGTTTAGCATTATCAAGCTACGCCCAAATCATCCCTACGTCGCTTGAGATTGGTACTGCTTTAAAACAGGCACTTGAGCAGGGTACCATTAAAAGCGCCGATCAGTTATCGACAGTTGATGGGTTTTTCAAGAACGCAGCTGTTAAAATATTGTTACCACCCGAAGCACAAAAAGCCGAAAAGACCTTACGTGGCATGGGTATGGGTAAAGTTTGCGATGATGCCATATTGGGCTTGAACCGTGCCGCCGAAGACGCGGTGGTACAAGCCAAGCCGATATTTATAAGCGCTATCAAAAAAATGACGCTGGAGGACGTAACAAATATTCTATTGGGCCAGCCTGATGCCGCTACCCAGTATTTCAAGATCTCGACCACTACCGATCTGATGGAAAAATTCCAGCCGGTTATACAGGCCAGTTTGAATAAGGTTAACGCTACCCGATACTATACTATCTTAGCTAGTACCTATAATAAAGTACCGTTTGTACGTAAGATCAATCCGGATATTGCAAATTACGCCACCCAAAAAGCTATCGATGGGTTATTTATCGAGATAGCAGTACAGGAACTAAGCATCCGCAAAAACATAGGCATGTCAAGGTCTACACCGTTATTAAAAAAGGTATTTGATTTTGCTGATAAGAATTTGAAGAAATAAAGCTTCGGATATTACTCCAACACTATCTTCTGATGCTGGTACGGGATCTCCACATTGGCAAAACCATGCTCATTTAAGATTTTGGCAAAATGCTGCTGTACCTCATACTCGCCATGTACCAGGAATATTTTCTTTACTTTTTTAGGATCCTGGCAATTTAAAAAATGCAGCAGATCTTCGTAGTCGCCATGGGCGCTCATTGATTTGATGGACTGTACCTCGGCCTTAACCGCATATTTATCGCCAAAAATAAACACCTCTTTATCGCCCCGCATTAAATGCCCACCTAACGAGTTTGGCTCGCAATAACCAACAATTAATATGGTGGTTTTTGAGTTATTGATGTTGTTTTTAATATGATGCTTTACTCGCCCCGCTTCGGCCATGCCGGATGAGGAGATGATAACCATGGGCCGCGGATCTTCATTTAACGCGATAGATTCCTCGGTTGATTCAACAAAGCGCAACCCCTCAAAATCAAACGGGTCATCATCAACCTTTAAAACTTCTTTCACGCCACTGTTGTAAACTTCCGGATGGTCCTTTAATATCTGGGTGGCTTTGCTTGATAATGGACTGTCCACAAAATATGGAACGTCAGGCAGTATGCCTTTTAATTCCAACGCGTTTAAAGCATATAATAGCTCCTGCGTGCGGCCAACGCTAAAGGCAGGAATAATTACCTTTCCTTTTTTCTCCAGGCAGGTGTGTTTAATTACCTCCAGCAAAGCGTCCTCGATAGGCTCTAATGATTTATGCAACGAGTCGCCATAAGTCGACTCCAATAAAATATAATCGTCCTGTGGGAACCTTTGCGGGCTTTTTAACAATAAGTCGCCGTAGCGGCCGACATCGCCGCTAAATGTTATGCGGGTTTCCTTGCCGCCCTCATTCACTACTAAATGCACAGCGCAACTGCCCAGGATATGGCCGGCGTCGCTAAAATGGAACTTTACGTTTTTGGTAATGGCGTATTCTTCATGGTACTCTACAACTTTAAATAGTTTCAATGCCTCCTCGGCCTGCTGATCGTCATACAGCGGTTCCAACAGGGACAGGCCCTTTCTTGCACGGTGCTTGTTACTATACGCTGAATCACTCATTTGGATCTTCGCCGAATCAAGCAATAAGATCCGGGTAAGATCCAGCGTGGCCGATGTGCAAAATATAGGCCCGTTAAAGCCTTCGGCTACAAGGCGTGGTATAAGTCCGCAATGATCAATATGCGCGTGCGAAAGGATCATATAATTAACCTTATGGGGGTTAAAACCAAAATGCTCATTAAGGCCCTCGGTGTTTTCGCCCATTCCCTGGAACATACCGCAATCCAGCAAAATACTGGTGCCATCCTGTAAGCGTACTAAGTGTTTGCTGCCGGTTACGTTACGGGCGGCGCCGTGAAAAGTTATATCCATTGGTATAATCCAGGTTGAAAGATGGAGAACGAAGGTGGCGAAAAAAAGTTTAATTAAAAATAAACTAAAAAATTAGTTGTAAATATCATTTCAAACTAATATCTTCGTTTAAGATTGTTAACCAAGCTATATTTAATAGACACAACCCCATGGAAATTAAGGAACTAACGCGCGCCGAAGAACAATTAATGCAAATACTTTGGCAGTTGGAAAAAGGCTTTGTAAAAGATGTGATGGAACACCTGCCCGAGCCGAAACCGGCCTATAATACCGTATCAACCATTATACGGATACTGGAGGCAAAAGGCTTTGTTAGCTATAATGCTTTCGGTAAAAGCCATGAGTACTATCCCATCATCAGTAAAGAGCAATATCAAAACTTTGCTACTGATAAGTTGATGCAGGGATATTTTGACAATTCTGTACAACACATGTTCTCCTACTTCGTGAAGAAAGAAAAAATCGATCTTAAAGAAGCCGACGAGATCATGAAACTGATTGAGAAACTTAAAAATAAATAGTTATGACCTGGTGGCATTATTTATTACTGGTAAATTTTTACCTGGTATTGTTCTTCGGCTTTTATGTTTTGTTATTACGCAGGGAAACTTTTTTCCAGCTTAACAGGATTTATTTGGTGGCGGCATCATTACTGTCATTTCTGATCCCGCTTATACAGGCAAGCTGGGTGCAGAATCTGTTTATAACCCAGCAGGTACAGCAAACCATTTACAGTATGCCTGTAGGTGTGGTTTACAACTTCACCGTTAAGCCTACGGCAGATAACGGCATAACTCTCGGCCAGGTAATTAATGGGTTATATATTAGCGTCACCTTGTTTTTAATAATACGGCTGGGTTGGCAACTACTGGTATTAAAGAAAGCTATTGAAAAACCTTCGCCATCTGCAGCTTATTCTTTTTTTAAGAAGATAAGCCTGGGCGAAAACATATCACCATCATCAGTAATTGCCGAGCACGAGCAGGTACACGCCGGCCAATGGCATTCGGTTGATGTAATGATCATAGAAACGGTGATGATCATCAACTGGTTTAACCCTGTGGTTTACTTGTATCGCTTTGCTATAAAATACATCCACGAATATATTGCCGACAGGCAGGTGATACAGGCCGGGACCGATAAGGTAGATTATGCCATGTTACTGTTAAGTCAAACCTTCCGGGTAGAAACCCATAGCCTGGTTACACCTTTTTATAATCACAGCCTGCTAAAAAAACGTATCATGATGTTACATAAAAACAAGTCGCAGCGCATAGCGCTGGCTAAATACGGGCTATCAGCACCGCTATTTATTTTGATGATGATATTTTCATCCGCGACAGTAAACAATAGTAAGGCAGTAGCTGCTATTAACAAAAAAACCCAAAAGGTATTGTTAACGCGTGCGGCTGATGTAGTGCCAATGATGGACAACAACAGCGAAATACCGGCAGAAAATAAACCGGCCGAAGATGGGAACAAATACATAACGATAGCCGAAAATATTGACCACGAAATTAAGGCAGATACCTTACCTAAAGGGCCGATTTTTTCGCAGGTTGAAAAGCAACCGGGCTTTCCGGGCGGGTTACAGGCATTTGGGCAGTATCTTGCTAACAATATAAAATACCCAACTGTTGATAAGGAAAATAAAACGGAGGGACGGGTAATAGTGACATTTGTAGTTGAAACAGACGGAACTTTGTCGGAGCTTAAAGCCGTGCGCAGTCCCAGCGAAACACTAAGTGCCGAAGCGATACGCGTATTGTTAAGATCGCCAAAATGGAATCCCGGCATTCAGAAAGGCCGCCAGGTACGGGTTTCTTATACCGTCCCAATTGCGTTTAAATTACCTACAGCAGCCGGTAATGACGAGACCGGTAAAGTATATAACCAGGTTGATAGACAACCCGGGTTCCCCGGGGGGCTGGAAGCCTTTGGAAAATATTTAAGTAATACCATTCGTTACCCTAAGGAAGATCGTGAGAACGGTACATCCGGAAGAGTGATTTGCTCATTTATTGTAGAGGCTGATGGTACTTTAACAGAGATCAGATCTGTACGTGCACCAAGTGAAACAATGGCAAAGGAAGCCGTAAGAGCAATGTCTGTCTCACCTAAATGGACTCCGGGTATTAAGGACGGCCATGCGGTAAGGGTAAACTATACTGTGCCTATAGCCTTTCAATTGGGCGAGGCGAACGAGGATGCAGATGCACGTGCTAAAGAACGGAGTGCAGACAGCTTGTTAAAATCAAAAAATCAGCCGCTTTATATACTGGATGGGGTAGTGTTGAAGACAAAGCCGGGTGTAAGTCCCTTTGATGATTTACTAAAGCAAGAAGATATAGCCAGTATGGAAATATTAAAAGATGAAACTGCCACCAAACTTTATGGAGAAAGAGGCAAAAACGGAGTAGTAATAATCACATCTGTAAAAGCTAAAAAAGCACCTGCTAAACCTTAATGCCAATAAATTAATAGCTAAAGCCCTGACGGTACCAACCGTGCAGGGTTTTTTGTTTATACCGATATTTGTTATATTTATCTCAAATTATAAACCTAACCATGAACTTAAAAGTTGCCTTAAAAAAAGCAGTCGCGCCGTTATTATTTTTAATGCCGGCCTTATTTGTTACAACCATACACAGCAGCAAAGCGGCAATTAGCCGGCCAGTTACAGATACCATCAAAGAGGGCATTTTTGCCCGGGTTGATGTACAACCACAGTTTCCCGGCGGCTTACAAGCATTTGGCGTATTTTTGGGAAATAATATAAAATATCCTGCCGATGATGCCAAAAACAAAATCCCAGGCAGAGTAATTTGCAAATTTGTTGTTGAAAAAGATGGCCATTTATCAAATATTGAAGTTGTACGTGCCACAACAGAAGCAATGGGTAATGAAGCGGTAAGGGTGCTTTCTTTATCGCCTAAATGGACACCCGGGCAACAGGGAGGCAGGTTGGTAAGGGTTTACTATACCGTGCCCATAAGCTTTAGTTTAAACAGGTAATTAGCAATTTAGCTTAATCAATATTATGCGAAATTTTTTAAATTGGGTTTACATACCTCTAATAAGGGTTAGCTTAACAGGATTATTAACGGCAGCGATATTTTCAGCAGTCAACATACAGACGTGCGAGGCGCAGGATAAACCAAAAATTGAAACCCCTGTTTTACAAACCGACAGCGTTTATTTTAAAGTTGATGAACAGCCATCGTTCCCGGATGGGGCAAAGGCTTTTGTTAGATTTTTATCAAGCAACATAAAATATACAAAGCAAATGAAACTGACGCAGGTACAGGGTAAAGTCATCGTGCAGTTTATTGTTGAAAAAGATGGATCGCTAACCAACATTAAAGCTATAAAAGGGCCGGGCGGCGGTACGTCTGAAGAGGCAGTGCGGGTGATGCAGAAATCGCCTAAATGGCAACCGGGTATTAAAGACGGTAAGCCGGTAAGGGTGCAATTTGCGGCGCCGATAACTTTTGTTTATAAGTTTGAAGAGCCTAAAAACGACGATTTACCGCTTACGTTCCATAATAATTGACAGACAATTAATATATCTGCTATAACCTAATTAACAACATCATGAACTGGAAACTTATTATTCAACTATCATTCTTCGGGTTGATCATGGCCTTCGCTACCATATCACTTATCCCCGAAAAAATTGAGCCCGCCTTTTGGCTGGTGATATTTGTTTTTTGTGCCTATGTAATAGCCAAAGTAGTCCCGGGAAAATATTTTCTGCACGGTTTTATGGTAAGTATATTTAACTGTATCTGGATAACTGCGGCCCATGGATTTTTTTACAGCAGCTACACGGCTAACCATGCGGATATGACAACCATGTATAACGGTACCCATCCGCGGCTATATATGTCGGGGTTTGGGGTAATAATTGGTGTTGTTTCGGGAATTGTGTTAGGGTTGTTTGCTTTTGTAGCCTCAAAAATTGTTAAAAAGAAAGCTTAAAATCTTTACAGCTTTTTTTAAATTAACCAAAAATGTTAGGCATAAATTATTAATTTTGCCCTAAACAAGTACAAAAACAACATACAATGAAGCCTTTCATTTCAAGAACAGCATACGGAGTTTTAAATTATGCCATCGCAGCGTTATTATTAGCATCGCCCTGGTTATTTAAGTTTAGCCATGCTACTATTGCTGCCGCCTTATTTATGCCATTATTAATGGGATGGTTACAGCTAATCATGTCGATGTTTAGCGAAAGCCCAACCGGTTTTAGCTTCCTTAAGGTTTTTCCTATACAAATGCAAAATTGTGTTGATGTATTAATGGGGTCATTCCTGTTAGCATTGCCATGGATCTACGCATTTTCCGGCGAAGTTAAATGGCCGCATTTCTTATTAGGCGCAGCTTTAATGATCAAAGGTATTTTTGCAGTTGAATCACCGTTTTTAACCCGCCCCCACCGCGCATTGCCAGAGGCTGGTATTACATCAATTGATGCACACGAAGGAAGATTAAATCACTAATCTTAGTTTCCAAATCACATACAAAAAAGCGGCTCAGTTTTAAACTGAGCCGCTTTTTGCATTAATAGGGGTATTGAATAAAGGGGGATTAAAAAACTTCATTTAGGCCCAGGAATATTCCTTTAGAGCCGTAATTGCCAACGCCATAATCAATACAAAGATTTGAACGTGAGTATTTGTTAAACAACAAGCGCAGGCCCACACCAGCGCCCGGCTCAATAAACTCAGTTAAATTTATAGTGCGGCTATTGCTGGCTGTCTCGGCATTGGTGAAAACCACGCCGCTGAACAACTTATTTTTTGTGATGGGGAAACGGTATTCCATTTCGCTGTAAACAAAGGACGTGCCCTTAAAACGGCCAATAGTGTAACCTCTGCCTAAGCGGTTAGCCGCATCGCTGCCTGTACCGGGCAATTCAAGGTAAGGTACTGTGCCGTTAAGCAGGAAAGTGCCCCAATACCAAAATGCGAGCATATGAGCAGGGTTAGCTTTTGATAAGCTCCAATACTTTCTTAACTCAGTTTTTAATTGCATGGATCTATGCTCACTACCCAGCCATGTTTCATTTACCCGTAAAACAACGTCAGCATACATACCGTCCTGGGTGCGGTTTATATGGTCCCTTGAGTTATACTCAACGTTAAACAATAATCCGCTTGCCGAATAGCCTGAAGTCGGGTAATCATTTATCCTGCTGTATCTGAAATTATGCGTGTTAATATTAATACCGGTGGGGCCTTTGCTGCTTTGGCGTTCATCATCAATATTACTGTATTTATTAAAAATGAAGCCAGCGCCTGCATACACATGCTCAAAAACGCGGCGATATACCCGCTCAGAAAATTTAAGATAAGAGAACTTTATCGGGAAAACATCCGGGTTATTGTCCAGCGGAAGATCATTTAATGAAAACGTACCGTCGCCTTGTACACGGTGGCCGGTGCCTACGCCATAATCAAGCGCTACGGTTTTGCCAACTTGCAGACCGCCCTGTATGTTAAATACATCGTCGTCGGTAAATATGTTATTTTTAAACTCGAACGATGCCAGTCCAAGCGTAGATATATAGGCATTTGCATTAACTACCGAAAAGGTTGTGGTTTTTGGGTTGCCAAAAACATGGCCACCGGTTGAGGTTACCCCGACCGAAAAACCAACACTGGGGTTATAACCCGCGGATGGCAAAGTAGAGAATGTAGAGTGAGTTTTACCGTTTGATGCTGTATCGGCTTTCTTTTTGCCGCTAAAAAAGTTGCTTATAACTTCTTTCGCATCGGTTTGCTTACGCAATACTTCGGGCGAATCTTGTTTATCCTGAGCAAATGATATCCCGGTGCTTAATAGCACCATGCATGCTGTAAGAGCGCGCTTCCACACTTGTTTAATCAATTTATTAATAGGGGTTAACGAGACGAATATACAGAAACCATAATAAAAATGAAATTTTATGTAACAAAAAAGATACATTTTGTATCTTTATAATAAAGGGGAGGTTTTTAAAGCTATTATAAATAACGCAAACAAAAATTAAACCTTAATAATAATTAATCGTCATATAAAAACGTACAACAATAAAATCAAAGTTATGAAGATAGTAAGATTGTATTGGGATTGTTATTTTGGCAATGCTGCCAGGGTATCAGAGTTGGTGTGTCGCGCAGGCATATATTAAAACAAAAAAGGCCCCGATGTTTATCGGGGCCTTTTTAAGTATATAATTGTGATTATTATTCTATCACCGTTACTTTAAGCATATTGGTTTTACCATGGTTAACAATTGGTATTGCAGCGGTATTAATTACCACATCACCAGCGCCAACCAAGTTCTCAGCTTTAAGCATATTATTTACATCGGCTATGGTTTGGTCTGTACTTTCAACTTTATCGTAATAAAAAGTACGTACACCCCATACTAAGCTAAGCGCGTTTAGCAAGTGCGGATTGGCGGTAAATATAAAGGTACGTGCCTTTGGCCTGTAGCTTGATATCTGGAAAGCAGTATAGCCTGATGTGGTCATTGATACAACACCAACTGCATTAGTGCGTTCGGCCAGGTGAACTGCTGATTCGCATACAGCGTCACTTAAATAACCTGCAGAGGTTGCGTCAGATACCGATCCTCTGTCCGAATTGAATGGGTAGCCCAACTCTTCAACATTACGCACAATTTTGGCCATTGTTTCAATAACTATCAGCGGGAACTCGCCAACTGATGTTTCTCCGCTAAGCATAACCGCGTCGGCGCCATCTAATACAGAATTTGCAACGTCATTAACCTCGGCACGTGTCGGGCGCGGGGTAGTTATCATAGATTCCAGCATCTGGGTGGCAACAATAACCGGTTTTGATGCCGCGCGGCATTTGCGGGCTATCATTTTTTGCAGCAATGGTACTTCTTCCAAAGGCATTTCAACGCCCAGGTCACCACGGGCAACCATCACACCGTCTGTAGCAGCTATAATGGCATCAATATTATCAATAGCCTCGGGTTTTTCTATTTTAGCAACTACTTTAGCAGCCTTACCACTGCGGGCAATAACTTGTTTAAGTTCGGTTATATCATCGGCGTTACGCACAAATGATAAGCCTATCCAGTCAATATCCCACTCAAGGGCGTATTGTAAGTTCTCCAGGTCCTCTTCTGTTAAGCTTGGGATAGATACTTTAGTGTTTGGTAAATTAACGCCTTTACGTGATGTTAAAATGCCTCCGTGTACTACCTCGCAAACTACAGTATCAATTTTATTGGTTTCAATAACACGCATCTGGATCTTGCCATCGTCCAATAAAATAATTTCATTAGCCTGTACATCCTGCGGGAAGGTATCATAAGTGATATAGATCTGGTTATCATCGCCTACACACTCATGGGTAGTAATATTAATATGTGTACCGTTTTTAAGGTGTATACCGCCATCTTTCACTAAGCCAATGCGGATCTTCGGGCCCTGTAAATCGGCAAGCATGGCAACGTTTGTTTTATGCTCGTTGTTTATTTCCCTTATCAGGTCAACAAACTTTTTGTGATCTTCTGGTTTTCCATGTGAAAAATTAAGGCGGCAAACATTTACGCCGGCTTTGATCATTGCTAACAATGTTTCTTTTTTGGCGCAAGCTGGCCCCATTGTGGCGACGATCTTAGTACGGTTATACGGTATATTCATAGTTTATTGGGTTCAATATTTAGGTAGCGCGCATAAAACGCATTGTGCTCTTTTTTAAATTCGGCGCTAAAATAAGAGATTTTCGCGTGATTTTATTTTTTTAGGGTCAATCTTTACTGCTGCAACAATTTCGGGGATCTTATTTAATGCCGAAATAAGGTTGTCAAGGTCGTTATCATCAATATAATTTTTTATCATTAAAAAATAATCTGCCTTTTTCATCTCGGGTATTAAGTAGCCGTCGCTGCCTTTATTGCCTATAAAAAAGAAATCTGTTTCACTGGCTTCCCAGTTATATGCGTATAAAGAGAAGTATACCGGCGCGGCACCGGGGTGAATGTCGACGGCCAGGTCCTCAGTTTTAACAAAGTTAAAATTTAAATATTTGTTAATTAAGTAACAAATACGATAGTCTTTAAGTGAAGTTGTAACTGCGATGAGTACAAAATCCAGATCTATCTCAAATTTTAAAAATTTTCTATTCAATTATATGATTACATTTGCGCCGGTAAAAATACAAATTGAAACCTTTTCAACTAAAACTTTGTTACCGTTTAAAGTAAAAAGTTTTAGATTTGATATTTGATAGATTTTATTTTTCTTTGCACTGAAATTATTAATCATTAAACTATAATACTATGTCTGATATCGCTTCAAGAGTAAAAGCTATAATCGTAGAAAAACTGGGTGTTGACGAAAGTGAAGTTACCCCTGAGGCTAGCTTCACCAATGACCTTGGTGCTGACTCTTTAGATACCGTGGAACTTATCATGGAGTTCGAAAAAGAATTTAATGTCGCTATTCCTGACGATCAGGCTGAAACAATCGGCACAGTAGGTCAAGCTGTAGCTTACCTTGAAAAAAACGTTAAATAAGCTCTTCTCCTTAATTTAATTAAATGGGGTTTAAACGAGTTGTAGTAACCGGGCTGGGGGCACTTACTCCAATTGGCAACAATGTTTCAGATTACTGGAACTCATTGATCAATGGAGTAAGTGGCGCTGCCATGATTAAAAGTTTTGACACAACATTGTTCAAAACAAAATTCGCATGCGAAGTTAAAGGCTTTGATGCTGATGGCTTTTTAGGTAGAAAGGATGCGCGCAAGCTTGATCCTTTTGTACAATACGCCCTGTATAGTACCGAAGAAGCAGTAAAAGACGCAGGTTTAGATTTTTCAAAATTAGATACCAGCCGTATTGGCGTTATCTGGGGATCAGGCATTGGTGGTTTAAAAACGTTTTTAGATGAAGTGGTTAACTTTGCCAAGGGCGATGGTTCACCACGTTTTAATCCGTTCTTTATCCCAAAAATGATCGCCGATATAGCGCCGGGCCATATCTCTATTAAATATGGTTTGCGTGGTCCAAACTTCTCGACAGTTTCTGCTTGTGCATCATCAAACAACTCGCTGATAGACTCTTTTAACTATATCCGCCTGGGTAAAGCTAATATGTTTATAAGCGGTGGGTCTGAAGCTATTATTAATGAGGCTGGTATTGGCGGATTTAATGCTATGCACGCACTGTCTGTACGTAATGACGACCCGGCAACAGCATCGCGCCCGTTTGATCTTGACCGCGACGGTTTTGTTGCAGGTGAAGGCGCTGGTACAATTATTTTAGAAGAACTGGAACACGCTAAAGCACGCGGTGCTAAAATTTATGCAGAAATGATGGGCGGCGGCATGAGTGCCGATGCTTACCATATGACTGCCCCTCATCCGGACGGACTTGGTGCCGCCCTGGTAATGCGCTCGGCGCTTGAGGACGCAGGCCTGCAGGCATCAGATATCGACTATGTAAACGTTCACGGAACATCTACTCCAATTGGTGATCCGCAGGAAATTAAAGCTATACAGGATGTTTTTGGCGAAGATATTTACAGGATAAATATCAGCTCAACCAAATCAATGACAGGCCACTTATTAGGTGCTGCCGGCGCGGTTGAAGCTATTGCATCAATATTAGCATTAAACAACGGCATCATACCGCCAACTATTAACCACTTTACCGATGATCCAAGTTTTGATCCTAAAATAAACTTTACGTTTAACAAGGCTCAAAAGCGCGATATAAACATTGTACAAAGTAATGGCTTTGGTTTTGGCGGCCACAATGCTTCTGTAATATTTAAAAAATACGAAGCTTAATTAGTGGATGCCTGTTAGCCGGTTATATAAACTATACCTGTCTCCACACAGAAAGTACGTTAAAGTTTTAAAGAATTTGCTCGGTTTTGTACCGGGCAATTTGTCGTTATACCGGTTGGCATTTCGCCATAAATCTGTAGCCCAAAGCGTAAAAAAAGGAGTAAAAAACAGTAACGAACGCCTGGAGTTTTTAGGCGATGCTGTTTTGGGCAGCGTTGTTGCCGAAGTGCTTTTTAAGCTTTATCCGTATGAGGACGAGGGGTTTTTAACGGAATTACGCTCAAAAATTGTAAGCAGGGTTAACCTTAACCAATTGGCGCGCAAGCTGGGTTTTGAAAAACTGATAGAGTATGATAGCCGCGCTTTGGGCCCAACCAGGCAGGGATCATTATTAGGCGATGCTTTTGAAGCTTTGGTTGGTGCTGTTTATTTGGACAAAGGCTATGATTTTACCAGGAACTTTTTGGTAAACCATATCATTAAATCGCATATTGATATTCACACGCTTGAGCAGACCGAAACCAACTTTAAAAGTAAGCTGATAGAGTGGTGCCAGCGCCATAGCAAGGATATATCTTTTGACCTTATTGATAATGGCGATGGCGAAAACACCAAGTTATTTACCGTGCAAGCCAGTGTTGACGGGCAGATAATGGGCTTGGGAAAAGAGTTTAGTAAAAAGAATGCAGAGAAATTAGCTGCCGAAAAAGCCTGCGAAGCTTTGGGTATTTAATACTAATAAAGCTTTTGCAGTTTTAATGTGCCTTTATTATTCTTAAAGTAATCGTACGACCGTTGTACATACTTTATAATATCGTAATCAGTCCAAATTCTAATATCTTCAACATTCGGAGTGAAATTCAACATAAAATCTTCAATGTCTTCGTCGGGCATATTGGTGATTTTCTTTACTAACGGCCTGTTATAACGTTTGGCTACTTCTACACGTTCCATCTCTTCTTTTGTATATTTTTGAAACTTTCGCGCTTGTTCCGGCCCTTTGCCAAAAAGCTCATATATCCCTGTTAAAGGCGAGCTTAAAACAGAGCCAACACTTGGTTTTAAAGAGGAGTACTGACCTTTTCGCTTATAATCGTCCATTACATCATTTAGCATTTGCTTTTTGCTAAGATCCTTAATAGTAACCTGGTCTAAATGGATTACAGGCTGCATGTAAACAGACTGGTCTGAATATTTTAATATCACAAGAACCTGGCTGGTATATTCGGATTTTTTGAATAGTAGCGAATCGCCTATGGCAGCCTGGATACGAAAACCACCAAGCTCATCGCTCAATACTTCGGTTTTACGGTTTAAGTTAGTTATTGAGGTAAAAGCAATAGTTATAGGGGTGTTTTTTTTAAACACGACGCCTTTAACAGTAAATAATTGCTGTGCAGAAGCAACTGATACTAAACAAAAACACAGCATAACTGCTGCGCTGAAACGGTAATATATAAACGACTTGATCAACATGCGAAATTACACATTGTAAACGAGGGTAAATGTAAAAAAGTGTTAATTTTTAAATTAATGCTGACAACGAAAGATCCGAGAGCTGATGGTAAAAGTTAATACTGGTAATCACCATAATACCGTTACAAATTGCAATTTGCTACTGGGGTTGGGTAAACAGCCTAAAAAAACTATCTTTGCGCATGATAAAATCCATGACAGGATATGGAATTGCCACTTTCGACTCGGGTAACACAAAATATACAGTCGAGATCAAATCCCTGAACAGTAAGTTTCTTGAACTGTCTCTGCGCCTGCCCAAAATATTCTCTGAAAAAGAGTTCCAGTTACGTAACGATTGTAGTAAGCAAATAGAGCGGGGTAAGGTAAACTTATCGTTCAATATTGAGCAAACTAATTCGGCCCCGGTTAAAGCGGCTGGTATTGATACCGGGCTGTTAAAAAACTATTATTCGCAACTGAAAGCGGTTAGCGAGGAACTAAATGAGCCGGCAACCAACCTGCTACAACTGGCGCTTGGCTTGCCTGAAGTAGTAAAGTACGACGAGGAAACACTATCAGAAGATGAGTGGAAAATTGCCGAGAAAACCTTTAACCAGGCAATGGCAGCTTTTCAGCAATTTAGAAGCGATGAGGGTAATACCTTAGAGCAGGATATTAAATACCGTATAGAGATCATCCTGCAAAACCTTAAGTTGGTTGAGGTTGAAGAGCCTAAGCGCGTTCCTATTATCCGCGAACGTTTAAATACTTTTTTAGCTGAAGCTGTTAGCCGTGAAGGCATAGACAACAATCGTTTTGAGCAGGAGCTGATCTATTTTATTGATAAGCTGGATATCACCGAAGAAAAAATACGTTTAAAAACCCATTGCGATTACTTTATCGAGACATTGAAAAATGCCGATGCCAATGGGAAAAAACTGGGCTTTATATCGCAAGAGATAGGCCGTGAGATAAATACTTTAGGTTCAAAAGCCAATGATGCCAATATCCAAAAATTGGTGGTAGGGATGAAAGAAGAACTTGAAAAAATTAAAGAACAATTACTTAACGTATTATAGTCATTAGGTACAGCTGCACCAATGAACTAATGACATCAATAGACTAATGAGCAAAAACGGAAAACTCGTTATATTTTCTGCACCATCAGGAGCCGGTAAAACTACCATAGTAAAGCACCTGCTTACTAAATTTCCTGAACTGGAGTTTTCTATATCAGCTACCACAAGGCCGCCCCGTGGTGATGAAGAGCAAGACAAAGCCTATCACTTTATAAGTAAGGAAGAGTTTTTGCACCGTATAGCCAAAAAACAGTTTGTAGAGTTTGAGGAAGTTTACTCAGGAACCTTCTACGGTACCCTGCGTACCGAGATCGAACGTATTTGGAAAAAGAAGAAAACCGTAATATTCGATATTGATGTTGAGGGTGGCTTGCACCTTAAGCGTAAATACAACGGACAGGCATTAGCCATATTTGTACAACCGCCATCGCTTGAAGTTTTGAAGGAGCGTTTAACGGGCAGGGGCACAGATAGTGACGATAAATTGAAAGAGCGCTTTGCCAAAGCAGAAAAAGAATTGAATTACGCCCCGCGATTTGATATTATCCTAAAAAATCACGATCTTCAAACGGCATGCAAAGAGGCTGAAGATTTAGTGAGGAAGTTTATTGCATAATTGCTGCCGGTTAATATTTCTACACACTACTGTTAACTGATAAATAATGAAAATAGGACTGCTTTTCGGTTCCTTTAATCCTATTCATATTGGGCACCTTATAATTGCCAACTATTTAGCTAACCATACAACTTTAGATAAGGTTTGGTTAGTGGTGTCGCCCCAAAATCCACTTAAAAAATATGGCGACCTGATCAATACCTATGACCGCTTAGAAATGGCACGCCTGGCCACCGATAATGCACAAAACATAGAGGTTAGCGATGTAGAATTAAAATTACCGCAACCATCCTATACCATTGATACACTTACTCATTTAAAAGAGAAATACCCGCAGCACGAGTTCGCGCTTATTATGGGATCAGACAACCTGGTAAGCCTTCCTAAATGGAAGAATTATAAACTGATATTGCGCGATTACCAGATCTTTGTTTACCCACGCCCCGGCTATGAAAACGCCGAACTTGCGTCGCACCCGGCTGTTACTATTACAATGACTCCGCAGATGGAGTTGTCCGCAACATTTATCCGTAAATCAATAGCAGAGAAAAAGAACGTACAATATTTTGTGCCAGATCCTGTTTTAAAATTTATTGAGAGTAAGAGTTTGTATAAGTAATTTTGCATCGTGAGCGAAAAGACCATCCTTAAACTACAGCTACCTACCGACCCTACTTGGGTTAAAAATGTAGTGGAAAGTAACATAGAAGAGTTATTGATAGATCATGCCTATTGCGAGCAAAAGGCGGCAACTAACGCCATTACCCTTATCGTACAAAACCCAAACCTTAGCGATTTGGTACAACAAATGATAGCCTTGGTGCAGGAAGAAATGGATCATTTTAAACGAGTGCATGAAATTATACTGCAACGCGGATATGTACTGGGTAAGGAGCGAAAGGACGATTATGTGAATGAACTGCGTAAGTTCATCATCGTTGGCGGAGGCAGGGAAGCCCAGCTGATTGACAGGCTGCTTTTTTCAGCAATGATTGAGGCCCGTAGCTGCGAGCGCTTTAAAGTATTGTCTGAAAATATTAACGACAAGCAGTTGTCGGAATTTTATCACGAATTAATGATTAGTGAGGCCACTCACTATACTATGTTTATTAATCTTGCCAGAAAACACGCCGTTGCAATTGATGTAGATAAGCGTTGGAAAGAATTCCTGGCATTTGAAGCGCAGGTAGTTAAAAATTACGGCAAAGCCGAGACCATCCACGGTTAAAACAACCCTGTTTAATAGTTTATCGACACAAAAACCACATTCAGCGATACAAATTTAGATTGTTGCCGGGCTATCTGCACATTTAGCCTGTAATTTAAACTTGAGCGGGAGGATTGAGAGATTGATTGAAAGTTTAACACAAGTGCCAGGTTAAAGACTAATGACGGCAAGGCAAACTCGTTACAGAAGAAAATTATTTTGCTGCGGTGTATTTAGTTGAGGGGCCAAAGAAACCGTGCGCCCGAATTAGTCAATAACTGGGTAGTTTGATTACAGATACATAATCATTCTATACTAACACCTTTCTGCCGATACATATTATTAAATTATAAACAGAGGATACCCTAATAAGGTAAATCAAAAATGAGGTGTGAGTTTATTTTGATTTGAAGCGTCCCGGTTAACCAGGGCGCTTTTTTGTTATCCCATTGGGTCAATAGCGTTCTGGTTCTTAAAGAAGAAAAACGTTTGGGTTGTATAACTAAAGGCTGCCACAAAAACAGCGGTTAATACTTTTGATGGGGTAGGGTACCAGTTCAGGAAATCGACAAATAGTTTGAGTAACCCGTAGTTAAGGCTGATGCAAAGAAAAGTCACCGAAATATAGCGAAAAAGTTGCACCCGTCGCCGTAAGCCCGATTCCTGGAAAACAACATATCGGTTAAGATAGTAGCCAATAGGCAAGGTTAAACAAAGCCCAAGCCATAAAGCAGCAATGTGCGGGCTGATTGTTATAGCTCCGATATTTACATTACGCTTCCTGAATATTAAGTGGTAGTTTACAGCAAACAGGCCAATATCGAGAAGTGTATTAACGCCACCACAAGCAATGTATCTAAATGTCTGTAAAGAAAAAAATCTTCTAAACAACGGGTAAAAAAGGTCTATTATAAACAGGATGGCTTTTTTAAGAAACAGGTGGATGCTATGCATTTTTTATCCCCACAACATTATGTAAATAATTATCCATAATTTCAATATCAACCACATCATTAATTAAGCCTATGTGCATATCCGGGCGAATGATAAGCGCTTTCTTTTTGCCCTCGCTAACTTCAAACGTTTTAAATATTTCCCGGTTTTTGGCTGATGGCGGCAGGTAAAAGAAATTGAGATTTGCGGGGTAGTTTTGAGTGATCCATTTAGCCAGTGTAAACAGATCCAGCTCCTGCAGTTTACCTAATACAATAAGTGTAAACCCAGGCTTGGCGCACCATTCGTGCAGGTCGGTTTCTTCCCGTTGCTTTTCGTCAAATACTTTAAGATAAGGTAAGCGGTCGCCGGCCTTAACTGTTTTACTATTACTAAGGTTCAAATTTATTTTGCTGTCGCGATAGTTAACACTGATTTGCGACACTCGTTGAAAAAACAGCTCGCGCAAGTTTTCGCTCTTCCAAACAAATTGCAACATACCCGGCATTATCCATTTTTTAAACAGCATAGTGAACCAATTGGTCGACACGATCAGTTTAAATAACTTGTCGGTAGTATTTAGCAGCGTTTTTGCAACCGGCATACGCTCGGCGGCATAGCTATCTAATATGGCATCATTTAACTGTTTGTTTATTACACCCGCCAGCTTCCATCCCAGGTTATTGGCATCTTGTAAACCTGTATTCATACCTTGACCGCCAACAGGCGAGTGGATATGTGCGGCATCACCAATCAAAAAACAGCGTTGGCGCCTGAAATTTTCGGCCATGCGGTGGTGTAAGCGGTAGGTGGTGAACCAATGGTTATGTATCACATCGGCATCAAACCCAGTTACAGCGTTCAGGTGGGACAGCATCTCGTCAAGTTGCAGGTCTTTTTTGGATTCGAGGGCAGGCGGGATATTGCCTATAATCCGATACCGTTTTTCTTCAGGCAATGGGAAGAATGCCGCTATCCCTTTTTTTGATAGGTATAGTTGTACCTGCGAGCCGGTGAGATCTTTGTTCGCCAATTCAATATCTGCCAGGTAAAACTCATGGGCGTATGTATCGCCCGTAAAAGGTATTTGCAAGCTCTTGCGTATTGCGCTATGCGCGCCATCTGCGCCTACCACCCAATCGGCAGTTATATTTATAACTTCGCCGCCCGACTGCAGTGTCAGTTCCGTCTGTTGTAAAGTTTGAGTCAACGATACCAGCGTGGTATCCCAATAAACCGGGCAGCAGTTTTGAGTTAAATAATCCAATAGCAACCGTTCGTTCTTGCTTTGTTGATAAAGTAGCACAAATGGAAAAAGGGTTTGCCCTTCGCCAACGTTTGCCAGCGAAAGTGAGGCCATCTCTTTACCATCGCTATTAAAAACAATTCCTGATGCTTGTTTGCCATCTTTAATAACGCGATCAATAACACCCAGCTGGCGATATATTTCTAAAGAGCGTGCCTGTACGGCCAGTGCTTTTGATTCATCTGTAGGCCCCTGCTTGCTGTCAATAATAATGGGCTGTACACCATGCCTTAACAACTGCCCTGCCATCATCAAACCTGATGGACCGGCACCAACTATTAATACCTTGGTATGTTGCTCGGTTACTAGCATTTAAGAGAAACGCGATATAATAAAAATTGTTGGTTTTTTATGCAGATCGGGTACCTGGGTTTGCCATTCGGCGATGGTTTTGGTTTGTACAAACTCATCAACTGCAGTTAAATTACTGGCAATACACAACCTGGTTTTAGGATGGCCGGTTTTTAAGATCTCTTCCAGCAATGGATTATTGCGGAAAGGTGTTTCAATAAAGATCTGGGTTTGATTTAACCTGTCAGATAAACCTTCCAACTCTCTTATCCGTTTACTTCTTTCGATCTTATCAATAGGTAAATAACCCTGGAAAGCAAAACTCTGCCCGTTAAAGCCCGATGCCATCAGCGCCAGCAAAATAGAGCTTGGCCCAACCAGCGGAACGACTTTTATCCCTCGCTTATGCGCCTCGGCTACAATCTCTGCCCCAGGGTCGGCAACGCCCGGACAGCCTGCCTCGCTCATCAAGCCTACATCCTTGCCGGATTGCAGGCCGATAAAATAAGGCTTAATGCTTGCACCACGTGCGTGTTTGCCGTAATCATGAATCACCAACTCGCTTTGCGGTGTTTTAAGGCCTGCTTCTTTTAAAAAACGGCGTGCGGTTTTTTCATTCTCAACTATATATTCCTTTATATGGTTTATGGTATCAACCAGGTAAGGGGTAAACGTTTTGGCCGCGGCCTCTTCGGCAAGCGGTACGGGGATTAAAAACAGGGTTCCGTTGGGCATATTGCAAAATTGGTCATTTTTGTTTAATTTAAGGGGCATGTAAGGGAGATAGATTTATGAAATCATTAGGCATCAATTGGTTTATAGAAGGTTCGATAGATTTTGAGTACAAAAAGTACCAGTTGTTGGCATACCTGCAAGAGATAAACCGTCACTTTGATAAGAGCCGCCTCTACCCAAACTTAAGCGACCTGGTATTTCATTACAATAATCTTATCTGCTTTAAACAAAATAAAACCACGCTGCAAAATGCCTTTCCGCAACGGCTAACCAAGGCTGATATAGCCGCTGTTAAACTTACCTATCAAAAAATTGTGGAGGACGATAGCACCATGCGCGAGATAGAACAGATCATAGCCTACGCACTTCACCAGATGGATCCGGCCATACAAATAGGTAAAGAGATCTATGATTTTGTAGAAAGCTGTTTAAATATCGACCCGGTAGGCATTATGCCCCTGCTGCCTTATGACGGATACTTCTCTCTACGTAACGGGAAAGAAACTACAAATCATTTATATGAATACCATTTCACCATTTTTGAGGATAAGGACGACAAATACCGTGGCATAAATATCCGTTTGATAGATACTTATCAGCATAATATTGTAAATACCCCCGAGGCGATGAAGCTGCTTCTTATCAAACAAAACAAACACCTGCCCAATCCAGCGGTTTATTATGTGCATAGCAATATTACTTTCCCGCTTGAGCAAACTTTACTGCCTGTTGCAAAACGCTGTTTGGTTAAATATATCTCGGACGCGGCGTAGACGTTATACATAATACGTTATTAATTTAAAATGGCGTAACGTTTAAACAACCTTAGAGTCAAATACGAAATAATTTGCCATTAAAACGTACTACTAAAACGTATTACATACAACCTAATAACATGGTTTATAAATCAAAAATCAGCCCTGCTTTATTCATCCTGGTAGTTGTTTTAATTGGGGGCTTGTCGGTGGTTTATATTATCGATCATGTATGGGTTGGACTTACTATTAATTTATTTGTTGGCGGTTTTATAGCTCCTATGTTTTTAATGACTAATTATACCATTAATGGCAATACATTGAATGTGCGTTGTGGCTTTTTCTATAATACGGATATTGATATTTCTTCGGTCAGATCTATAGTAGAAACTAATTCTGTTTTAAGCGCGCCGGCTTTATCGTTTGACCGGATTGAGATTTTTTACAATAGATATGACAGTATTGTCATCTCGCCTCCTCATAAAATGGACTTCATTACACACTTAAAAAGCATAAATGATAATATAGAAGTGAAGCTAAAAGAGAAAAAAATATCGAAATAATGGGTATAGTATTGAATATTAAATATTTTACTACCTTGCATTAATTTTAAAAACAATCAATAATGGCAACAGGAACAGTAAAATTTTTTAATGACTCTAAAGGCTTCGGTTTCATCAAATCTGAAAGCGGAGAAGAGATCTTTGTACACGTATCAGGCTTAGTAGACAAAATTCGCGAGAATGACGAAGTAGAATACGAAGTACAAAACGGCAAAAAAGGCCTTAACGCGGTAAATGTAAAATTAGCTTAAAACTATATTTATTCATCGTACTAAAAAGCCTTCCACCACAATGGAAGGCTTTTTTTATTGGAGATATTTTATCGATAAAAAACATATTTAATTAATTATCAATAATTTACCTTACATTTATAAAAATTAATTAAAATATAATGCAAACAGGAACAGTAAAATTCTTTAATCAGACCAAAGGGTTTGGTTTTATTACACCTAATGATGGTGGCAAAGAGATCTTTGTACACTCAACAGGATTAATCGACAACATCCGTGATAACGATACAGTTAGCTTTGATGTTGAAGATGGCAGAAAAGGTATCAATGCTATAAATGTAAAAGTAGCTTAACTATATATTTATCCGTCATTACAAAGCCTTCCCGCTACTTGCAGGAAGGCTTTTTTGGTTGATATGGTTTAGGTATTAAGCAGTTAAATCCACAAAGCATCCTCTGTATCTGTTATCAATTTAAGCGTTTTAACGTATTTGCAGTGCATTTTTTTAGTGTACATATCATAAGTAACTCCGCCGGCTTTAAACAGCTTTTTATGCGCAAACCATACCAATCCCGAGGTAGCATAAAAGAACCATTGATAAGCCACGGCCCGCCAGCTTTTTGAGAAATGACTTTTGCCCTCAAATATCATAGCCAGCCGTTCTGTCTGGAAGCTGATGTGGTATGCTTCATCAATCAATATATCCGTACAAATCTGTTTAAGCAGGGTGCATTTAGTGGCATCCTTTAATGCCTGGTAAAAAATCTGTGCCGTGCTTTCTACTATAATAACGGCTACAGTCCACAACTCCATATTGGTATTGAAATAGCGGATCTTCCTGAATAAGCTATCGCCCCAATCTTTCTTGATCCGGGGTTTTCCTATCAGGTCCAGGTAGGCGCCTAAATTATTACCGTGCTTTTGCTCTTCTTTGATAAAAAGGCGCACGGCTACCAAATACTGCGGATCGCCAACTTTCATGGCATATTTGGTTGACGCAGCAATCAGGTGTTTCCCTTCGGAGGTTTCGCCCAGTTGCCAGGCTTGTAATGAATGTAGTATGGTTCCTGTTTCTTCGTCGGTAATGTTGGGTGCTATGTCCCAATTTACTCTTTTCTCGGTGGCGTTTGCCTTGAAATGGTTTATCCAGTATTGGCTGTTGTTCATGATGATATGTTTTAAAGGTGTTGTTTATTATTTAAAAGTACTTTGTATTTCAAAGTAAATAAGTAAAAAAATATAGATTAAGTTTTTGTTGATTTTATTAGCTGCTCCAAAGCGTCCAAATGATTTGTAAATGCCGTTTTACCTTTTGCGGTTGCTTCATAATTAGTATTAGGCTTGCGGCCCAAAAAAGATTTATTAACAAGTATGTATTCCTCCTTCTCCAACCCTTTTAAATGCGAAGCCAGGTTACCATCTGTAACATCCAGCAACTCCTTAAGCGAATTAAAGTCGTACCTGTCGTTAGCCACCAGCACGCTCATAATTTGCAGGCGCAGGCGGTTTTCAAAAGCTTTATCTAATTTATCAAATGGTATTTTCACCTATCGTATTTTAAGTACATCACGCTGCCGTAAATAATGTGCAGCACACCAAATCCTATCGCCCAAAAATACAAACCGTAACCGGGATATAAAGCACTAATTAAACCTAAAACTATTTGGCATAAACCAAGTGATTTTACGGCGTTAAAAGTAAAGTTGCTGGCACTAACCAATGATAAACCATAAAATATTAAGCAAGCCGGTGCAATTATGCCATAGTAACCTCTGAATATGAATATGATGATCAATAGCCCGCCCGCAACTAACGGGGTAGACATATGAAACAATAATGCTTTACTGGTTTTGCTCCAAAAGGGTTGATGTTTTTGTTGCGCTTTGCGATAGGATAGTATGATAGCCGTTAATATTGATACAAATAATACAGCCAGTGCAATAAGCACCAAGGGACCTAAAACGGTAATAGAGTTTGGGCCATATCCCGGATATGTATCGCCGCCAAATGATAAGTTATGTGCAGGACCCGTCTCTAAAAACTTATGAGCTGCAACAGCGCCTACTAAAGCGTATACACCAGCCAATATCCCTGATAAGCCACTAAGTGATATAAACTTTGATGACCGCTCCATTAAACTGCGTATGGATGCCAGGTCGTCTTTAATATCGGTTTCTTTCATATAAAGCACTTTGTAATTCAAAGTAAATAAATATAAATGGATTGGGCAAATTTATTTTAAGAAAAATGGAGGATTGATAATTATAGTTCGCCCAATTTCAGCAGCGCATAAAACAACCCGGTGCAATGTAACGACTGTGCTATTTTATTATCTGCCAGTAGTTGCTTCACTTCGGCAATGGTGTATTCTTCAACTACAAGTTCTTCGTGCTCATCTAACGCCTGTTCCTGAACCTTTATACCACCTTTGGCCAGGTAACAATAAGTATGGTTATTTGCGGTAGATGGGTTGGCATAAACTGTGCAAATGAGCTCGATATCATCAAACCGGTAGCCGGTTTCTTCCAGCAGTTCGCGACGCATGGCTGCAGCAGGTTCTTCATCGCCGTCAATAACACCGCCGGGGATTTCTAATGATACGATACCGGCCGCGTGGCGATATTGGCGCACCATGATGATCTTGTTTTCGGCAGTTAAAGCTACGGCATTAACCCAATTAGGATATTCTAAAACGTAATATTGCTCAACAACGCGGCCGTCAGGCATTTCGCATTTATCAGACCGTAATGTGGCCCACGGGCCTTTATGTATATATTCTGAACCGCAGATGGTCCATTTAAGTTCGTTCATTTAATTATTGAATTACAGAATTAATGAATTATTGAGTTAGGTTTTAATTAGGAGTAATTATGATTATTTAATAAATCAATAATTCACTCATTCAATAACTCATTAATTAAAGACTACCAACTACCGCTGGCACCGCCACCGCCAAAACTGCCGCCGCCAAATCCACCGAACCCGCCGCCGCCGCTGCTTCCCCCGCCACCACCGGAGAAACCACCCCAGTCGTTGCCGCCTCTGCTGCTGCTACCTAATGCCTGTCCGGCTAAAAACCACCAAAATGGGCTTGCGCCGCCACGGCTACCAATTACGTGCCCGCCACCGCCACCACGGTTACGGAAAACAATTATTAGTATAAATACCACAATAATAACAATGAAGCCAACCGGGCTGCCGCCGCCATCGCCTTTTTGAGACTGTGCTTTTTTTGGGGCTTTGTATTCGCCTTTGGTGTATTTGATAATATCGTCGGTACCTGCATCTAAGCCGCCATAATAATCTTTGTCTTTAAAACGCGGCGTAATATCCCTATCGATGATCTGCTTAGCTACAACATCTGGTAAAGCGCCTTCAAGCCCATACCCAACCTGGATTGACATCTTATGATCGTCAAGCGCCACCAATACCATTACGCCATTGTTTGATCCTTTTTGCCCTACAGCCCAGCTGCGGCCTAATTTTAAAGCATACTCGTTAGGATCATACTCGCCGATGGAGTGCATAATAGCAACAGCTATCTGGGTCGATGACGAATCGTTAAAGGCTACCAGCTTGCTTTCCAAGCGCTGTTTTTCATCGGCCGATAGGGTGTTGGTATAATCAGTTACAATTGTGTTTGGTTTAGGAGGCAACTCCTGCGACACCCCCGACAGGGTAACCGCCAACAAACCAACAAATAATATTAATTTTTTAAACATGATTTTAGGTTTATTCGCCATCCATAAAGGCAATATCGTCTGATATTTCGTTGCTATCGCTGCCTAGATCGTGCGGAAAGTATCTACCTAACTGCTCGCCTGCTATTTTAATGCCGGTAACAATGCCTTCAACAATATCGCCGGTTTTAAAATGGCTTAGCATTTCTTCCTTGGTGCAATCCCAAAAATCGGCACTTACCACCTTGTTAATACCTGCATCGCCAATAATAGCGAACTTACGGTCAACCACCGCTACATACACCAGTACGCCATTGCGCAGCTTGGTTTTATGCATATCAAGCTTGTGAAAGTATTTGGCCGAGCGGTCAAGCACATCTTCGCTGCAGGTTTTCTCAATACAGACCCTTATCTCGCCTGATGTGCATTTTTCTGCTTCGGCTATTGCCTCACGTATGCGTTGTTGCTCGTCGTCGTTAAATACAGCCATGTGGAGTATGTTGGAATTATTGAATTAATGAATTATTGATTGAAGCATTATCTAATCAATAATTCATTAATTCACTCAGTCAATAATTTAGAACTTTACTTTCGGTGCTTTATCAGCGCCGGCTTCAGCCTGGAAATATCCTTTCTCTGAGAAGCTAAACATTTTTGCAGTTATGTTTGCCGGGAACGAACGGATCTTGGTGTTATACTCTTGTACAGCAGTATTAAAATCGTTACGTGCTACTGATATGCGGTTTTCTGTACCTTCTATCTGCGCTTGCAGGCCCAGGAAGTTCTCGTTTGTTTTTAAGTTTGGATATTGTTCAGACACTACCATCAATCTGCCTAAAGCCGAACCTAACTGGCCCTGAGCTTCCTGGAAAGCCTTAATAGACTCCGGAGTTAATTTTGATGGATCAACCTGTATGGCCGTTGCTTTGGCACGAGCCTCGATAACAGCTGTTAAAGTACTTTTCTCGAAATTGGCAGCGCCTTTTACAGCTTCAACCAGGTTAGGAATCAAATCAGAACGGCGTTGGTACATGGTCTGTACGGTTCCCCATTTACCTTTAACATTCTCATCCATTTTTACCATGCTGTTGTAACTGCATGAACTTAATGACATTGCTGCCACTACTACTAATATTGCTGTGAATAGCTTTTTCATTTTTTCTTAGTTTTTGTTTTTTGATAATTAGAGCACAAAACGCATACCGTTGTTACAAACAATGTTTTTGCATGCCATTATGGCAATTGCGTTTTGGTAAAGATAAATTAAATCAATTAATCAATTACATTTTATAATTTGCGTTGAAATTGAAATTAACTGCTCATTATTTCCATGAAGAGAATTTTTACCGCCCTGTTTGCTTGTGCTGCTTTTACAGCCAGCGCCCAAAGATCAACCGAAAAATTATTACAATACGTTAAGCCAATCGTAGGCACTCAGCGTATGGGCCATACTTTCCCGGGTGCTACCGTGCCGTTTGGTATGGTGCAATTAAGCCCCGAAACAGATACTGCCGGCTATGAAGTAAATGGCAGGTATAATCCTAAAGTTTATGAATACTGTGCCGGCTACCAGTATGAGGATAAAACCATTGTAGGCTTTAGCCATACCCACTTTAATGGTACCGGCCACTCAGATCTTGGCGACTTTTTAATTATGCCAACAGTGGGCCAATTGAAACTGAACCCAGGCACTGTCGACAAACCGCATAGCGGTTATCGTTCGCCATTTTCGCACGCCAACGAGGTAAGCGAGGCCAACTATTACAAAGTAAAGCTTGACGAGCACAACATCACTGCCGAAATGACCACCACTACCCGTGTTGGCTTTCATCAGTATACTTTCCCTAAGTCTGATAATTCACACATTATTTTGGATTTGATGGCAGGTATTTACAATTACCCCGGTAAAAACGTGTGGACCTATATGCGTGTAATTGATGATACCCACGTAATTGGTTATCGCCTAACCAACGGTTGGGCACGCAGCAGGGCCTTGTATTTTGCGATGGAGTTTTCTAAGCCATTTACGGGCCATGGCTATAAGAATTATTCGGGACGTTCGCCATACGGCGGTTTCTGGGGTAAGTTTAACCAGGTAAAGAATTTCCCGGAGATAGCCGGTAAAGACCTTCGCGCTTACTTTAACTTCAACACCGCAGAAGGCGAGAAGATCAAGATAAAATTTGCAATATCGCCGGTAAGTATGGCCGGCGCGCAGGCTAACCTGGCTGCTGAAGCATCAACCTGGGATTTTGATAAGGTGAGAAAAGACGGACAGGATCAATGGGAGAAAGAGCTGGATAAAATTACTGTTAGCGGCAGCAAAGAGTTAAAAGAGAATTTTTATACAGCAATGTATCATACCATGATAAACCCAACCGTTTATATGGATGTTGACGGGCGATATAAAGGCTTAGATCAAAATATACATAAAGCCGACGGGTTTACTAATTACACCACCTTTAGCTTATGGGATACTTATCGCGCTTTGCACCCGCTGTTTAACGTTATAGACCCAGACCGTAACGCCGATATGGTAAAATCAATGCTGGCGCACTTTGACCAAAGCCCGGAGCATATGCTGCCAGTTTGGAGCAACTCGGGTAACGAAAACTGGTGTATGAGCGGTTATCACTCTGTATCAGTAATTGCCGATGCGGTAATAAAAGGCAACGCGAACTTTGATACCAAAAAGGCCTTAGAAGCTTGTGTAACAACAGCTCGTCATCGCAATTTCCTGGGCGGCATTGCAGATTACATAGATAAAGGTTACATCCCTGATGAGGCGGATGGTAACTCGGTATCGTCAACATTAGAATACGCTTTTGATGACTGGTGCATTGCTCAAATGGCTAAAAAATTAGGAAATACAGCTGTTTACGAAGAGTTTAGCAAACGCGGTCAGAACTACAGGAATGTGTACGATCCGAAGTCTGGTTTTATGCATCCAAGATTAGCTGACGGCAGTTTCCGCAAGAAATTTGATCCGTTTACTACAATAGGGCAGGGTTTTATTGAAGGTAATGCCTGGAACTATACCTTACACGTTCCGCAAGATCCGGCCGACCTGATCAAGCTAATGGGTGGCAACAAACGTTTTGTTACTTATATGGATAGCTTATTTAGCTATAATCTGCCGGATAAATATTTTGCTGAGACAGAAGATATTACCAAGGACGGTATCATAGGCAATTACGTGCATGGTAATGAGCCATCGCACCACGTGGCATACCTATACAATTGGACAGACAAACCATGGAAGACGCAGGAGAAGATCCGCATGATATTGCCAAGAATGTACAAACCAACCCCCGATGGTTTAGGCGGGAATGATGATACCGGCCAAATGAGTGCCTGGTATATCTTCAGCTCGATAGGCTTTTACCCGGTTGCACCGGCGTCAGACCAATATGCTATAGGCAGCCCTGCGGTTGACGGCGCCGTGATACAGGTAGGCGGCGGTAAAACGTTTAAAATAAACGTAAATAACCAGGGGCCTAAAAATGTTTATGTCCAAAAAATGATATTAAATGGCAAACCATTAACCAAATTATCTTTAAGCCATGCAGATATCATGAACGGTGGCGAGATAACTTTCTTTATGGGGCCGAAACATAAATAGAGATTAGAGATTAGAGATTAGAGATTAGAGATTAGAGATTAGAGATTAGAGA
>JAZKBY010000016.1:0-184245 GCA_040388395.1 Bacteroidota bacterium
CGCGGTGTTGTACAGAACCTGTGATAGCCTCTTTGAAAGCTACCTGTGGCGCACCTTGATTAACCTCAACTTTAAACTCGCGTTTTAAACGGTCCATGATGATATCCAGGTGAAGCTCGCCCATACCGCTAATTACAGTTTGGCCGGTTTCTTCGTCAGATTTTACGTGGAACGTAGGATCTTCTTCAGATAATTTACCTAAAGCGATACCTAATTTATCAACGTCAGCCTGAGTTTTAGGCTCGATAGCTAAACCGATAACCGGATCAGGGAAGTTCATAGACTCCAATATGATCGGGTGTTTCTCGTCGCAAAGGGTATCACCAGTTTTGATATCTTTAAAGCCCACTACCGCAGCAATATCACCGGCACCTACGTTAGGGATTGGGTTTTGCTTGTTAGCGTGCATTTGGAAGATACGAGAGATACGCTCTTTATTGTCCGAACGCATGTTGTGTATGTATGATCCTGCTTCTAAGTTACCAGAGTAAACACGGATAAAGCATAAACGACCTACGAAAGGATCGGTTGCAATTTTAAATGCTAAAGCTGCAAACGGCTCTTTTTCTGATGGTTTACGTAAAATCTCTTCGCCGGTATCAGGGTTAGTACCAATGATACCTTCAACATCCATAGGTGAAGGAAGCAATTCCATCACATAATCAAGCATGGTTTGTACACCTTTGTTTTTGAAAGATGAACCACAAACCATAGGAACAATTTTAGCATCTAATACTGCCTTACGCAATGCATCTAAAATTTCGCGCTCGGTAATTGAAGCCGGATCTTCGAAAAATTTCTCCATCAAAGTCTCATCATAATCAGCTACTGATTCCAGCAATTTCTCTCTCCACTCGGTAGCTTCTTCGATCATATCCTCAGGGATAGGCACTTCAGTAAAGGTCATACCTTTATCATGCTCATTCCAAACGATACCTCTCCAGTTGATCAAGTCGATCACACCTTTAAAGTTTTCTTCAGCACCAATTGGCAATTGCAATGGTACAGCGTTACTGCCTAACATGCTTTTTACTTGTTTTACAACATTTAAAAAGTCGGCACCGCTACGGTCCATTTTGTTAACAAAACCAATACGGGCAACGTTGTAGTTGTTAGCCAGGCGCCAGTTAGTTTCTGATTGCGGCTCAACACCATCAACAGCACTAAAAAGGAAAACCAAACCATCTAATACACGTAAGCTGCGGTTTACCTCTACGGTAAAATCCACGTGTCCCGGTGTATCAATAATGTTGATGTGGTAATCTTGTCCTCTGTATTTCCAACCAACTGTAGTAGCTGCCGAAGTAATGGTAATACCACGCTCCTGCTCTTGCGCCATCCAGTCCATTGTAGCTGCACCTTCGTGTACCTCGCCTATTTTGTGGCTAACGCCGCTATAGTAAAGAATACGCTCGGTAGTAGTGGTTTTACCGGCATCAATGTGGGCGGCAATACCTATATTTCTTGTAAATCTTAGATCTCTTGACATTTTAATTATTGAGTTATTGAATTATTGAATTAATGAATATCTAAATGTTCATTGAATCTGCGAAATAATGAATTACTGATTAGGTTGATGTTACCAAATCAATAATTCACTAATTCAATAATTCTTTAATTAGAATCTAAAGTGAGAGAACGCTTTGTTAGCCTCGGCCATTTTATGCGTATCTTCTTTCTTTTTCACTGCTGCACCTTCACCTTTAGCTGCTGATATGATCTCGCCTGCTAATTTCTCCATCATGGTTTTTTCGCCACGACGACGTGCATAGCTAATTAACCATTTCATGCCTAAAGCAATTTTACGCTCTGGTCTTACTTCGGTTGGTACCTGGAAGTTAGCACCACCAACACGGCGGCTTTTAACTTCAACTGCAGGCATAACATTGTTTAAAGCCTTTTTCCAGGTTTCTAAACCGCTTTCGCTGGTTTTCTTTTCAACAATATCAACTGCATTATAAAATATAGTGTAAGCGGTAGATTTTTTACCATCAAACATCATGTTGTTAACAAACCTGGTTACCAAAATATCATTGAATTTTGGATCAGGAAGAAGGATTCTTTTTTTTGGTTTCGATTTTCTCATTGTTACTATCCTCCTTTAATTATTTCTTTTTACCTTTTGTTGGTGCGGCAGCTACTTGTCCTGGTTTAGGGCGTTTAGTACCATATTTAGAACGACGTTGGTTACGACCGGCAACACCAGAAGTATCTAACGCACCACGGATGATGTGGTAACGTACACCAGGTAAGTCCTTAACACGACCACCACGGATCAACACAATAGAGTGCTCTTGCAAGTTGTGACCTTCACCAGGGATGTAAGCATTTACTTCTTTACCGTTGGTTAAGCGCACACGGGCAACTTTACGCATTGCTGAGTTTGGTTTTTTAGGGGTAGTGGTATATACACGGGTACATACTCCTCTTCGCTGTGGACAGCTGTCCAACGCTGGCGACTTACTCTTGTCAACCAGAGCTACTCTACCTTTTCTAACTAATTGATTGATAGTAGGCATTCTTGCTTTCTTGTTTTGTTTTTTTTAAAGTCCCCCTGCCATCCTTCATTGGTGGGCAGTTTTAGGGACTGCAAAAGTACGGACTTATTTTATGATTTTCAAGAGGTTATGAAAAAATATTTTGGCTTTTTTGATAAGTGGTTCAATTCTGATAGTTAAGCAGTTAGATTAAGTTGATTGGGTGAGTGGTTGTGGATGGGTTTAGATTGGTTTTAATGTGAGCGTTAGGCTATAAATAAGCTTGTCATCCTGAGCGGCAGCGAAGGATCTGCTTGCCATGCAAACCGGCAGATGCTTCGTTCCTACCCATGATATGTTGCAAAAATGTGAGAAGTGTTCAGAGAAATCGCTTTTAAACTCGAAGTTTATAAAGAGGCTCCTCCGGAGCCTATATCTCACTTCTTCTTTTGCTATAAACAGGTGGCTCCCCCGGAGTCAGAAGCGTTAGACAGTTTTACAGTTCCGGAGGAACTACCTGTTTATAGATATAAGATACAATCTTCATCGGCTCCGGAGGAGCCTCCTGTTTTAAAAGCAGTCTCGCTGCTAACGTGTCATTCCACCTTCAGAATTTCGCGAAATTTTATAACTCAGGATGACAAATCAAGACATACAAAAATATTGGCGTTGCCTTCGGCCCGGGTTATCCGCTCATACTGCGCAGGCCTTAAGCGCGTGGCCGGTATCCGCTGCTACCCCTAACGCAATTGTTACCTAATAAACACAACCCGGACACAGACTATATTCAAGGCTTTTGACGCGCCATTTTTTGCCTTCAACATCATTTTTTAATTCTTCGTAACCCTTAGCTGCCCATGCGGCGAAATCCCTTTTTTGATCAGACTTTTCAACAGTTATCTTCGCTAATCCTTGTTTAGCAGTTTCAATAACCATGTTCCAATCTTCTTTGGCATTATAGGTAAATATTAATTCCTGGTAAAATGGTATGTGAGCCGGATCATTCAATATTGCAGCTTTCAATATCCCAATTGCTTTATCGTATTGACGGGTATTTTTGTAAGCCGCGCTTAATTTAAGTTCAATCCCCTGGTGATCGTACCAGTCTGCATGATCCATAGGCACTATCACACCTTTATAATGAGGAGAAACTTTATAAACTTTTTCAAAATAAGCTATTCCTGTGGTGAGGTCAATCTCCTCGCTATGGTAGCATCCCCACCTGTAGTTATGTTCAAGCGTATCGGTAAAAGTATAATAAGGCTTTAACCATTTTGGTTTAGTCTCTATCTTCAGTTCCTTAAAATGTTTTGATGATAAATTAGTAGCAAGTGGAAGAGTTATTTGCCTGGGATTCTGACCACCGATGGTATCTCTTAAGCGGATAACCCGGGCCGGCGAGGATTGATCCGCGTCGTCGGCGCTAAACCGGTATTGCTTCCATTTACCATCACAAAGCACGTATTGATTATTTTTATCGACTTTAAAATGTCCTGCCTCTTTAAACATAAAGCCTTTGTCGCTTTGTATGTAAACATATCCAAAAGTATAATATGGAACAGCAACAGGCTTTTTCAATACTACCCAGTGTTGCTCATAAGCCGTAATTACCTTATCAAACTTTAAGGCAGTGTCAATATTTACAGTTTGTGCACCTGCTGTAATAACAACACTGATAAGGATCAACAGAAATATAAGGCGTTTCATGGAAATATTATTACAACTTATTAAAAAGTACCACCGGGGTGAGGATTGTATTCGTCGCTTTTGGCCCGCCATTTTATGCGTTCTGCATCATTCTTCAACTCTTCATACATATTACTAATGCAGCCAGCAAGCCAATATTTTTGTTCAGACTTATCAACAGTAATTAATGCCAGCCCGCGTTTATAAGATTCGATGGCTTTGTTCCAGTCTTTTTTCCTATCATACGCCATACCTAATTGCATATAAAAAATCACGCTGTCCGGGGCATGGGCTATCGCGACATTTAAAATATCTATGGCATTGTCATATTGCTCTCCACGAAAATAAGCCGATGCCATGGCCAGTTCTAAACCCGCATAATGCGGATCAACCTTTTGCACTTTAAATAAATAAGGCAATGCTTTGTAACCGTCACCGGCATCAGCATACATACTACCCCACAGGTAATTATGCTTAAGCGTATCAGTGTAAGTATAGTATTTTTTTAGCCAGGCAGGCTCGCCCTTAATTTTTAGCTCGTTATAATGATTGGGCTTTATTACCGCCATTGGCCAAAGCTTAAGCACGGCCTGGGGGTATTTGTATTGGTATTGGTGTGTTATTTGCCTGTCGTAATGTTTGTTTAATGAAGCGGGGTCAAGAATATAACTGCCTTTATCATCTACCTTAAATTCACCCACCTGCTGAAAGATAAAGCCAACATCTTTATCAATATAGGTATAGCCAAATGAATAACTGGAAGTTGTATCTTTTTTAAATAAAACCCGCCATTCGCGTTCGCTTGAAAAGCCGAGAGTAAATTTAAAATTGGCATCATAAAAAGCAATCTCCTTTTGGGCGTAAGCGCCAAATGCCAGGCAAGTAATAAACAACTGTAGGATAAGGCGTTTCATGGTTAAATAAAGCTACATAAAATAACAGCAAATAAAAAATGTCCGCCTTCTACGTCCCCTGAGGGGAAAATCCTTAATTAGGCTTCCCGGAACGCGGAAACTAAACTAATACATCAGTCCGGGAGTCGGATTATATTCTTCGCTTTTGGCGCGCCAGTATTTACGTTGTTCATCATCTTTTAGCTCGCCATACATATTGCTAATGCAACCGGCAAACCAATATTTTTGCCTTGATTTTTCACTGTTGACCAATGCTATACCTCGCTTATAGGCGTCAATAGCCATTACCCAATCTTTTTTCCTATCGTGGAGACCGCCTAATGCAGCATAAAAATTTACATTTTTAGGATTATATGCGATAGCGGCATCTAACACATTAATTGCTTTGTCAAATTCTTGACTTTGGGAGTAAGCACCAGCCAACATAAGTTCAACACCTTTTGCGTTAAAATATGGACCACTTAATTTATCGCTTCTAACATCGACACCCGCATAATGTGGATCAGCTTTGTAAACAGCTTCAAGGTAAGGCATGCTACATTGAATGCATCCCATCTCACCAAAAACACACGCCCTTTTATATTGGTAAGCTAGGGTATCCGTATACCTATAATAGGTTTGTATCCAATCGGGTTCGGACATTGAAATACCCAGTTCTTTATAATGTTTTACAGGCAATATTGCTACCAATATTTTATGATAGTTAGGTATCTGCCAGGAAATTTGTCGTAAAACATATTCACGCTCAAACTTCTTTTGGGTATCCGCTTTGTTAAGCAAATATCTATTTGTTTTGTCTATTTCAAAACTGCCCACCTTCTGGAAAACGAAACCTTCGTCAGGATCAATATAAGTGTAGCCGAAAGTGTAAAAAGAAGTGGTATCGGGGCTATACACAACAACCCATTGTTTTTCGACAAACATATACCTGTCAAACTCCAGATCGCGGTAGCGGTGGGTCTTAATTTGGGCATGCAGCCTAATTCCTGATACTACTATGAATACTAAAATGACAAGGCGTTTCATGGTTAAATAAAGCTACATAAAATCCAACAAAGCAAAACATCCGCTTTAAATTAATTGAAGCGGATGTCTATTGTTGTTTTACGGACGCGCCGGTGCTCCGGGAGGCGGTGGCGGCGCAGCACCTTTCATAGCCTCGCACCCTGTGCTTAACATGCCTAATACTGCTGCCAGCAGTACAAAGCCATAGATCTTCTTTTTCATAGCTGTAGATGTTTGTTTATATAAGAATAGATGTTTACCATAATTGTTTTGAGTACCGGAAAACCAAACAATAAAATTTAACGTATTTTAACTAAAACAACATTTATTGAATTATAAATATAATTTATATTTGTTTCAAAACTAACAGAATTAGATCACTGTCAGTTAATAGTTATTAAGCAGAATGGGGTTGGGTGGGTTGTGTTATTCTGCTTTTTTTATAGCCAATTATAAACAAATAGCTGCCGGTTTAGGGTCCGGCGGTATATAAGCTTCGAAGCGCGGCCAGGTAAAACTTAGGTTGGTTTAGTGAGGTAGAAAAGGTTGGTATTTTGCATTTTAGGGTGAGATATGATAGCAAAATTACCGCCTGTGGGTTTTACCTGGTTAGCGAAGGGGCGTTACATCCTGCAAAACATTATATATTTCTTTCTGTTTCCTATATAAGATCAAATGATTATGGAAACACCAGCCATACAGCAGCTTTATAAGCAATATATTGATGCATGGAACAGCCAGGACGCCCACACTATGGCATCGCTAACTACCAACGATTGCATAATGGTAGGTTTTGACGGCAGCCAGATGTTTGGCAAAGCCGATATTGAAAGTTCCATCAGCCAGATTTTTGCTAACCATAAAACAGCAAGATATGTTACTATAGTTAAAAGAGTAACTTTCTTAACCGATGAGGTAGCGGTTTTAAATAGCGTAGTTGGTATGGTGCCACCCGGTGCTGAGGATATTAAACCCGACAAAAACGCGATACAATTACTTACAGCAAAACGCGATAGCGATAATTGGCTGATAGCCGCCTTCCAAAACACACCGGCCGCTTTTGATGGCAGACCCGAATTAGGTGAGCAATTGACGATGGAGTTGAGAGGGGAGCTGGTTAAAACTTCCGGAACTTCGCAATCTTAACCCTCCGATAGCTGTAGTGGTTATTCTCAGTAGTTAAAGGCAATAAGATGTGATAAGAGGGTAAATTCGGCTATGTTTTAGCTGTTTAACATACGGCTAAGTGTAAATATCTTGTCGATAATCGTGTCAATGTTTAAACAATTAAATTTATTACAAGATATTTATTATCAATAAGTTAAGCGCAAAACAGTGTTTCATTTTGTTTCACTCATTTTTCGCAAACAGCTAATTATCAGCCAATTAAACCAAAAAAGTGTTTCACCTGTTTCATCTGTGTCACACACTCGTGAAACAGGCACACAGGCTAACTACTTAAAAATCAAGATATCTGTTGATCTTGATATGTACCTTATCGCCAATATGGTACTTGCCCGGCGTATCATTTAACAGGCGCAGGGTGATATGATCTTTCTCTACCAACAGGTCCTCATAGCTGCCTTTAAACAGTACTTGCTTTACGGTGAAGCCCTTACGTGTCCAGCTGTTGGTTGGCGCGGCCCATTCGGGGTAGATAACAACGTTTTCGCTGTGGGTATTGATACCGCAACGCAAGGCATCTTCGGCGCTTAACACGTTGCAGTTGGTCAGCAGCCTGGCGGTATATAAGTTCTGCGGGTTCTGGTACAGCGTCTTCGGCCGACCAGCTTCAATGATCTCCCCATCCTTCAACACGATCAGCTCATCAGCCATAGACAGTACCTCGGCCGGATCGTGCGATACCATGATAACCGTTAGTCCGGTATCATGCACCACCTGCCGGATATCCTGCTGCAACCCCTCGCGAAACGAGGTATCAACCTGGTTAAAGGGTTCATCCAACAACAGCACCTCGGGACGGGTTGCAATTGCGCGGGCTATAGCTACACGCTGCTTCTCGCCACCACTTAAAAAGAACGCTTGCTTATCGGCAAGGTGCAGTATGTTTAGTTGCTTAAGTACCTGGGTGGTGCGTTCCTCTTTGCTGGCAACGTCGGTATTGGGCAGTAATACCGCTATGTTATCCCATACTTTGGCATAAACGTTTAGCCCATCGGTATCCTGGGTAACCATCTTCATGGCATCATGGCCGGGTATCAGCTTTTCCCCGGGCCCCCAAATGCGCTCGCCTTTAAACTGCACGCGTCCATCATCAGGCGACAGCAAACCGAACAGCAACTTAAGCAACGTGCTTTTGCCGCTGCCGCTCTCGCCTATTATGGCGGTGATCTTTTGGGGCTTTATGGTCAGGCTTATCCTTTTTACCCCTGCCAGGCGTTCGCCCGGATAGGTTTTTGTTACAGCTATTGTTTGTAAAAAGGGTATATCTGTCATGCTGCAAATATAGCTAAAACAACAAAAGGCTGTCGATTAAAACAGCCCTTTGTATTATATATAGATTTGGTTTTTGTTAAAATCCGAAGGTTAAGCCTACCGCTAAGTTCTTCAAACCTGCCTGTGCCGGGCTGTTCTCAAACATATCGTTAAAGTAGTATTTGGCAAATAACCCTGCCGAACCGTAACCTATTCGGGTAAAGGCGCCATAGCGCACTTTGGCAAAGTGGTAATCGTCATCCAGCTTTTGTTTGCCGCGCTCTTCGCTTATTTGTTTAACACGGGCACCTAACAGTATGCCTGTCTCAGGGCCCACAATAAAGCGGAACCGTTTGCCATTGCTATACTCGTTTGTCCTGAACTCGAACGATAACGGTACACGTAGGTAGGTTGATGAGAAACGGTTTTTGCTGAAGTGAATATTGTCGGTAACATAGGTTAAAGTAGGTGCATCACGCTGTATGGTGATATCTTTACGTAAACGCAACAGCATCCAGTCAAACCCACCCGATATATATATCTTAAAGTTAGGTGAAGCACGGTAGCCAAATTGCACCAGGTCGAAACCCACATTGCTTGATTTCCATGAACGATAGCTTAGGAAATCATTTTTAGGCGATAAGGTAAAGCTGCCATTATCAACAAGTGTAGTTAAGCCCAGGTCGAACCTTGAAAAAGTAATCCCAAAGTTAAAGCCCGATGGTTTACGATCACGGCGCATGCTATCTCTTTTAGCCTTGAAATCGCTCATGTGGCCAAAAGTAATTTGGGTTTTACTGGTAGTTGTTTTTGTAGTTTTTGAGGTATCACCATTAATAGTAGTGGTGGTAACAGTAGTTGTAGTTGTTTTTTGCGCAAGGCCAAGGCTTGCCACGCCACATAGTAATGCAGCTATTATTAAACGTTTCATGTTTGTGTGTATTTAGATTGTATAAGTAGATTTTATTGTTGTTGTTTTTTAATTTTTATTAGTCCAAGGTTTACCCCGGTCAGGTCCGATCCATTTTCGTCATCATCGCTATCGCTAAACTCAATTAGCTTATCCTCGCGTTTGTCAACTTTGGCAACCAGCGCATTTATTAATCCACCCAGGCTATGGATGCCCCGTTTTTTGGGTGTTGCTGGTTGTACTGCCATTACCGGCTTTTCAACCTGGGGCGCAACATCCACCATTTTAGGTATCAACGTAACATCCGGAACAGTTGCTGTGGTATTTACATGGGTAGATGCAGGGTCGTCGATAACAGTCGCTATTAATCGCTGCTGTTCAATCGGTTTTACAGGTTCTGTTTGTTTAACTATCATTTGTGATGTATTATCAACCGGAATTACCGGGTTATTTACTGATTGTATCGCGTTATGCTTATGTTGTGTTGTAGTTGCAATATTATCTGCCGGTTTAGTTACAATTGATTCAGCCGGCAGTACAGGTACTACAGTTATTGGAGTTTCGATATGGCTGGCAACCAATTTTGTTTCTTTAGATTGCTCGTCTGTTGATTTACCTTTTTGCAGGAATAATATCCCTGCTGTAATTACTACCAATACGGTTGCTGCAATGCTTAACCATGGCATAATAACCACTTTGGCTTTCCTGCCATCCAATTCTTCGGCTATGTTATCCCAAACCATTGCTGATGGTTCTACTTCAAAGTCTTCAAACTTTTCGTTAAAGATTTTATCAAACTCCTTATCCTGCATATCCATATTTCTTTTCCTCCATTTTTAAAACCTGTTCTTTTAATATCGTGCGTGCCCTTGATAGTTGCGATTTAGAAGCTCCCTCTGTTATGCCAACCATCCCGGCAATTTCTTTGTGCGAATAACCATCTATGGCGTAAAGGTTAAATACCATCCTGTAACCGGGCGATAATTGCTGAATAATATTCATCAGATCCTTAACACCCATATTTGCCATCGCGGCCGGGTTTACTGACGGCTCGTTGCTCATGTCGGTAACGTCCATCACCTGTATCATTTTATGGTGCTTGCGATAATACTCTATCGAACTATGTATCATTATCCGTCTCACCCACCCTTCAAAAGCGCCATCGCCGCGGTAATCGTCCAGTTTTTTAAATACTTTCATGAAACCATTCTGCAACATATCCTCTGCCTCCATTTTATCAATTGCGTAGCGCATGCAAACACCCAGCATTTTGGAGGCAAACTGTTTATACAGCATCTCCTGCGCTTTGCGTTCACCTGCCTTGCAGCGGGTTATTAGTTCATCAATTGTATAAGTAGGTTTCAATAACATCATTTAAAGGTAAGATGATACTTAGTAGCAAATGGTTGCATGCAGTTACAAATATTTTTTAAATTGATATAAAATAAAGGTAAATAAGCTTAATACATAGCTAATATTGAAGATATTACATTGATGTAAATATTTTTATCTTAGCCCGTCGATATTCCCCATCGCCACAAAAACCATTATAAACATGAACTCAATTAAGAAGATAGTCCCTGTTATTTTATTAGCTGCAACTGTTTTTACCGCAAAAGCACAAACTATTGTTGCTGTCGAATCGCAAAAAAACGCGCTGGTTTTACAGGTTACACCAAAAAAACAACTCAACGCATTATACTTTGGCAGTAAATTAGGTAACCCAAGCGAATATGCCGCCATCGCTAAGCAATATCGTTATATCTCGCACACCGGCGAGGCAAATATGGCTTATTCAACGGCCGGTAGTATTGATATTTTAGAACCGGCGCTGGCTGTTACCCATGCCGACGGTAACAGATCATTAGCCTTAAAATATGTTGATCATAATACCACCAGGATCAGCGACAATATCACCCTGGTGAGCATTAACCTGCGCGATTCGGTTTATAATTTCGATGTGACCTTAAACTATCAAACTTATATAAAGGAAAATGTAACCGAGCAGTGGACCGTAATTAAACACCACGAAAAAAAGGATGTGGTTTTAAATAAATATGCCTCGGCTAACTTATATCTACAATCGGGTGGTTATTGGTTAAACCATTACCATGGCGAGTGGGCGCAGGAGATGAAGCCCGAAGAAGAGAAGCTATCGCATGGTATTAAAACTTTAGACAGCAAACTTGGTACCCGTGCCGATCTGTTCCAGCCGCCGGTATTTATGGTATCACTTAATAAACCTGCTACCGAAGACGAAGGCGAAGTGCTATACGGTAACCTTGAGTGGAGTGGTAATTATAAAATTGATTTCGAGGTTGACCCTAATAACAACCTGCGTTTAATTGCCGGCATTAACAATCATGCTTCCGATTATACATTAAAACCCAATACAGAATTTGTTACGCCAAAATTTGTATACATCCTAAGCAATAAAGGGAAAGGTGACGCAAGCCGCAGCCTGCAAAGCTGGGCGCGCAAATATAAAATCGCCGATGGCGAGGGCCCAAGGCTTACGTTGTTAAACAACTGGGAATCGACCTTTTTTGATTTTAACGAACCAAAGCTTGCAGAATTATTAAAAACAACCAAAACTTTAGGCGTCGACCTGTTTTTATTGGACGACGGCTGGTTTGGTAATAAATACCCGCGTAACGGTGATAAATCTGGCTTGGGCGATTGGGAAGTAACCAAAAATAAGCTACCCAACGGCATTGCCTATTTAACCAAAACCGCTGCAGAAACGGGTGTAAAATTCGGGATCTGGATTGAGCCGGAAATGGTTAATCCAAAAAGCGAGCTATACGAAAAACACCCGGATTGGGTAGTTAAACAACCACAACGCCCGGAGTATTATATGCGTAACCAGTTAGTGTTGGATTTAACCAATCCTAAGGTACAGGACTTTGTATATAATATTGTTGATGACCTGTTCACCAAAAACCCTACGCTTGCCTATATTAAATGGGACTGTAACTCGGTTATATTTAATGCCAACTCGGCAACTATTGCCCACCAGGGTAATTTTTATACCGACTATGTATTTGGCTTATATAAAGTATTAGAGCGCATAAGGGCAAAATATCCAAAAGTGCCGTTAATGCTATGCTCTGGCGGTGGCGGCCGTGTTGATTATGGCGCGCTAAAATACTTTACAGAGTTTTGGGATAGCGATAACACCGATCCGCTGGAGCGCGTCTTTATCCAATGGGAATACTCTTACTTCTACCCTGCTTTAACCAGCTCAAACCACGTTACCGATTGGGGTAAACAACCTATTAAGTTTCGTACGGATGTAGCGATGATGGGTAAATTAGGTTTTGATATTGTAGTGGCTAAACTAAAGCCCGAGGAATTGACCTACGCCCAGGGTGCAGTTAACCTATACAAACAATACTCGGAAGCGATATGGCACGGCGACCAATACCGCCTGCAGGATCCATGGAAAAATGATGTAGCATCGGTAATGTATGTAGATCCTAACCAAAGCAAAGCCATTATGTTTAACTACCTGGTGAGTAATCGTTACCGCTCGGGTACTATCAGGCCTATCGCTTTAAAAGGTTTGCAGGACGATAAAATGTACACCATTAAAGAAGTTAACATGATGCCGGGCCAGCGTTCATCAATACCGGCAGGCACATATTCAGGCAAGTTCTTAATGACTGTGGGTATTAACCCTGCGGTTGGCGCCGGCGATCGCGCCAGCGTGATAATTAGTATCGAGGAGAAAAAATAGTTATTTTTGGGTATGACGGCCGCTAACGTATCTACCCAAAAAACACTAAAACAGATCCTTTTTAGTTTAATAGCTTTATTGATTTGCCCCACCCTGTTTGCACAGCGTGGGGCAAATGATTTATACACCCTGCTAAAACCCGATCGCATTTTTGATGGTAAAGAAATGCATACCGGCTGGTGGGTATTGGTAAAGGATAACCACATAGAAGCAGCAGGCGAACCTAAAAGCATTACCGCGCCTGCATCAGCAAAAATCATTGACTTAAAAGGCATGACCTTAATGCCGGGCTTGATAGAGGGACACTCGCATTTATTCCTGCACGCTTATAACGAAACCAGTTGGAACGACCAGGTATTAACCGAAAGCCGCGCCGAACGTACCGCCCGCGCCGTAATACATGCCCACGAAACTTTAATGGCCGGCTTCACTACCACACGCGACCTCGGAACCGAGGGCGCAGGTTATGACGATGTTGGCTTAAAACAATCCATTAATAAGGGCATTATCCCTGGCCCGAGGATGATAGTAGCTACCCGCGCTATTGTTGCTACAGGCAGCTACGGCCCCAAGAGCGATGTGGCGGAACTTGATTTGATAAAAGGTGCGGAAGAAGCCGACGGCCTGCAAGGGATAACTCACGCCGTACGATCACAAATTGGGCATGGTGCGGATGTGATAAAGATCTATGCCGATTACCGTTGGGGTGTTGATGGTGCAGCACCAACATTTACTGAAGATGAACTAAAAACTGCGATAGAAGTTGCCAAAAGCAGTGGCCGCGAGGTTGTGGTGCACTCGGGGACTACTGAAGGTATGCGCCGTTCCATTATGGCAGGCGTAAAAACCATTGAGCATGGCGATGGCGGCACACCCGAATTATTCAAGCTGATGAAAGAAAAAGGCATAGCGTTATGCCCCACCCTATCTGCAACTGAAGCCAACGCAAGCTACAAAGGCTGGAAAAAAGGGACGGATGAGCAAACCCCGGCGATCAAACAAAAACATTATATTTTTAACGAAGCGCTAAAAGCCGGTGTTACCATTTTAATGGGTGGCGATGTTGGCGTATTTAATCATGGTGATAATGCCCGCGAAATGCTGCTGATGGCTGAGTATGGAATGAAGCCTTTGGATATATTACGGTCGGCTACTTCAGTTAATGCACAGGTGTTTGGATTGAAAAATTTGGGCAATATTAAAGCCGGTTACCTGGCAGATATAATTGCGGTAAGTGGCGATCCCGTCGAAGATTTAAAAACTGTTAAGGCAGTAAAATTGGTAATAAAGGACGGCATAATTTATAAACAGTGACGATCGACCCTACATCTTTTCCTGTTTTAGAAACCGATAGAATTTTATTGCGTGCGCTGAATAGTGATGATGCAGAAGCGTTGTTAAAGCTACGTTCGGACGAGCAGGTGAACCGTTACCTTAACCGGCCGCCAACCACCAACCTTAGCGATGCTCAAGCGTTTATTGATAAGATTGTTAACGCGCGTGCTATGTACTGGGTCATCAGCTTAAAAAATGCGCCTGGTTTAATAGGAACAATATGTTTGTGGAATTTCGACACCGAAAAGAATATGGCTGAGATAGGCTACGAGCTTATGCCGGACCATCAGGGTGCGGGTATTATGAATGAGGCAATGCAAGCGGTTGCCAATTATAGTTTTGATGAATTGCAGCTTCGGATATTAGCTGCATTAACGCACCCGGATAATGAAGCGAGCGTTAATTTGCTGAAGCGAAATGGATTTGTATTGGATGAGATAAATGAATTTGTGAGCAAGGATGATGCGGAAGGTTTGATGGTATATGCGTTGGTGAACGATGGGATGATTGTGAAAGAGTAATTTGATATTAAAAAATACAATGTGTATCTTTATTAAAATTTATGTGTATGAGAACTAATATTGAAATAAACGACGAACTAATGGCGAAGGCACAAAAACTAGGTAATATAAAAACCAAGAAAGCTATTGTTGAAGAAGCGTTACGTCTATATATTACTATTGAAAACCAAAGAGGCTTAGCAACTTTGAGAGGAAAAATAAAGTTAGATGATATAGCATTCCAATAATGGACGTTATTTTAGTTGATACTTCAGTCTGGGTAAATTTTTTTAAAGACATCGATACCAAAGCCAACAAATTTCTAAACAACAATTTCACTAATATTATTATTGCTACATGCCCTACAATTGTTCAAGAAATTTTACAAGGAGTAGTATCTGATGCCGATGAGCAAATTGTTAAATTATATTTTGATAACTTAACACGACTTACTGCAGATCCCTACGATATCGCTATAGAAGCTGCCGAGTTGTACCGAAAATTAAGAATTAAAGGTGTTACTGTACGCAAACCTAATGATTGTTTGATAGCTATGTATGCGATAAAAAATGATATCGTTTTACTAAATGATGATAGGGATTTTAATTTGATCGCTAAACATACTTCATTAAAAATAATGAGTTTTGATTAAACAATTACTTCTTCTCCCTAAACCGCTTATAGATCTTCACCGCCATCATCAAAACGATAGAGAAAGCAACAATCCCCACCACCCCAAAGATCCAGTTTAGCGAGTTTTTGAGCACCACCAGGAAAACTATAGCAAATAAAATAAGTGTGGCCAGCTCGTTCCATAAACGCAACTGCGTCGAGGTCCATTTGTAGATACCTTTGCGCATTTGGTTCATTTTATTTTGGCAGATAAAATGGTAAGCTATCAGGCCGATTACAAAAAGCAATTTGATATGCATCCATCCGAAATGCAGCCAGGCAGGCATCAAACAAAGCATGGTAATGCCTGCTACTACTACCAGGTACATGGATGGAGTCGCGATGATCCACCACAACTTTTTCTCCATCACCTCAAACTGCTCTGAAAGGATAGTACGGGCAGGTTCGGGTTTATCCTGCGCTTCGGTATGGTAAATAAACAGGCGCACCATATAGAACAGCCCCGCCATCCAGCAGACTACAAATATGATGTGTATGGCTAATATATACTGATACACTAATTTCCACTAATTATTTTTGATTACACGAATTGAAGCCGATTAGTGTAATTCGCTTCAATTCGTGTAATTCGTGTTAATACTTAAACTCTTTTATCACCTCTACCGCATACCTCACATTATCAAAAGGGATATCAGGCATAATGCCATGGCCCAGGTTGAATATGAAGCCGTTCTCCCCTTTCATACGGTCGAACAGGCGGTAAATGCGCTCTTTAATTACTTTTTTATCAGCATACAAAATATGCGGATCAAGGTTGCCTTGTACAGCTATGCCCTGCGGTAATCGTTTTTTAATATCTAACAGGTCAACGTTCCAGTCAATCGAAATAACATCAGGCTTTGCCTCGGCCATTAATGGCGCGAACACCGAGCTACCTTTACAGAAAGATATAACCGGGATATCTTTGCGGTTTAGTTTGCTGATGATCTCTGTAATATAACGGTGTGAAAACTCTTTATAATCATCCCAAGCCAACGCTTGTGCCCAGCTATCAAAAATCTGTACCGCATTTACACCGGCAGTTATCTGCAGGTTCAGGTAATCTGCCGTTACTGTTGCTATTTTTGACAGCAACTGATGCGCCATTTCAGGCTCATTGTGCAACATCAATTTGGTCAGCTTAAAATCTTTTGATGATCCGCCTTCAACCAAATAGCTCATTACCGTAAAAGGTGCGCCTGCAAAACCTATCAGCGGGATGCTCCCATTTAAACGTTGCTGAATAACCTTTATCGCGTCGGCAACATATTGTAGCTCGCCAAGGCAATCGGTGTTTAGGTTATCAATATCTTTTTGGGTACGTACCGGGTTGGCAAACTTAGGGCCTATGTTTTGTGTAAAACTTAAGTCGCCACCCATGGCTTCGCCGGTAACCAGGATGTCCGAAAATAAGATCGCGGCGTCTATGCCTAACAAGTCAACCGGCAACATAGTAACGTCGGCAGCTATCTCGGGTGTTTTGCACATCTCCAGGAACGAATATTTATTCTTGATCTCCCAGTATTGCGGCATAAAACGGCCAGCCTGGCGCATCATCCATACAGGCGGGCGCTCGGTTTTTTCAGAAAATGCTGCTTTTATTAGTAATGAATCTCTCATGCTTTTTAGAATCAAGAGACAAGAATCAAGAATTAAGAGGACAGGCGTTACCTGTCTTGGCTCTTGATTCTTGGCTCTTGACTCTCTAATATTTATTTTTTGTCCAGCTCCAGATGCAAGCGGCGAATCACCTCTTTCATCTTTGCTGTTATTTTTTCTTCGTGTTTATCAGCTAATGATAAATAAGCTTTGGCTTTTGCAAAGTCGTTATGCCTTACGGCTATGTTAGCCACATGCACCAGCGCCGCCACATGGTCGTTTGCCGACCGTAGCGGGTATTGCGCTGCTATTTCATAATGCTTTTCGGCCTCGTTATAATCATTCTTTTGCAGGCAAACGCCGCCATAAATGAACTCATAAAAACCGCGTCGCTTTTTGCTTAACCAGTCGGCATTGGGTACTTGTTTTAATAAGCCTTCTGCTTTGTAGTAATCTTTATTATGAAACGCTTTTGCCGCCAATACAACGGTTCCCTCTTTAAAGTACCCCCATATCAACAGTATGATAAACATGCCGGTAACACCAGCTATCTCATAAACTTTGTAGGTCAGAGACACAGCCATCATAATAACAAAAGCGCCTATAACTAATATGCGTGCCCTGTTTGTAAACATTAATTAATGCTGATCTGTAAATTTATACCCCACACCACGGATCGAATGAAAATAAACCGGGTTTTTAGGATCCGGTTCAAAATACTTACGGAAGGTCAGGATAAAATTATCGATAGTACGGGTTGATGGATAAACATCGTAGTTCCATACTGTCTCCAATATTTGCTCGCGCGATACGGCGTCATTACGGCGTTCTATCAACAGCTTCAACAGCATGGTTTCTTTTTTAGTTAGCGGGGTGATGCTGCCATCGCCGTTAACCAGCTCGAACGAGTTAAAGTGAATAGTTTTATCACCTATTTTATAGCTGTTAAACTCTTTCAGTTCGTCGCCTTTAAGGCTGCGTTTTACCAGGTTGTTAACGCGCAGGATCAGCTCTTCCAGGTTAAAAGGTTTGGTCAAATAATCATCCGCACCTTTTTTAAGGCCGGCTATTTTATCCTCGTTGGTATTTTTAGCGGTAAGGAACATGATAGGAACTTCAGAGTTCTCTAATCTAATGGTCTCTGCTACAACAAAGCCGTCAATTTCGGGCATCATTACGTCAAGTATAACCAGGTTAAAGCGTTCTTCTTTAAAGATCTGCAACGCTTTTTTACCGTTATTGGCTGTTGATACTTTATAACCTTCTAATTCAAGGTTAAGTTTAATTGCTTCTAAAAGATGGTCTTCATCTTCGGCCAGTAAAATTCTTTTTCTGCTTGGCATTTTATTGTGATTTAATTTAATCCAAAAACAACCTCAAATATGCTTCCCACAGGGCGATTGTCCTTGACCCTGATGCTTGCCTCGTGCTTATCCAATACTTGTTTTACAATGAATAAGCCCAGGCCGGTACCTTTAGTATTGCGGGTATCCTCGCTGCCCACCCGGTAAAATCTGTCGAAAATACGGCTTTTTTCTGCATCGGCTATGCCTATGCCATGATCTGCCACCTGCAGGTGTATTTTACCATCTTTCTGGAATAGTTTAACATCCACCGGTTCGCACGGGCCCGAGTATTTAATAGCATTCTCAACCAGGTTGGTTACTACTGATGTTAATGCAAATTTATCGCCGGTAAACTCAATCTTCGGTTCAATTTCGGCATTGATGATTTTCATGTTACCATCGCATTTGGTTAACTGCAGGCGGTTAACTATGCTATCAACCAAAACTGATAAACTAAAATTAGCCTTAGGGAAACTGTACGACCGGTTATCAATTTTTGATGCCAGTAGCATATTCTCTACCATATCATCCAAACGCTCAATATCTAATAATGATTTACCTATAAAATCGGCTATTTGTGCTTTGGTTAAATCTCTTTTTTGTATGGTCTGCAGTAACAGTTTAATAGATGCCAGGGGCGATTTTAGCTCGTGCGTTACTGATAGCAGGAAATTCTTTTTTTGTTCCTGTAGTTTGCGTTCGCGGTTGATAGACCTATGTAAATAATATGCACCAAATGAAAGTACGATCACAAACATCGATCCCTCGCTTAATATCATACCCAGCTTATTATGTTGCAGGTTAACCAACTGGTATCCCCACCATACTAACTGCGTAACGGCATAAATAATTAAGGCATAAAATATAACAAGCGATCTTTTCATAAGCCCTTATTTTTTAAACACCAGGTCAAGACTATCAAATATAGCTCTTTTTGCTTTCTCCAGGTCTATCTTGGTATGTGCCGATGATATGAACCCAACCTCGTAGCCCGACGGACCTAAATAAATACCCCTGTTAATCAATTCGCGGTGCATTAATTTAAATTTCTCCATGCTTGCCGGGTCTATCTCATCGGCTTTACTGATGGTTTCTGCACTTGTAAACGCAAACCAGAATATCGACCCAATGCTAAACACTTTAAACTTATAACTCCTGGCGGTAGCAAAACGCTGGATAGCTTCGGTAAACTCTTCGGTTTTTTTATGCAGATCTTTATAAAAGCCCATGCGCAATAGCTCCGTTAACTGGGCGATACCAGCAGCCATCGCCACAGGATTACCCGATAATGTACCTGCCTGGTAAACCCCGCCATCAGGCGATATATGCCCCATGATCTCGGCAGATGCTCCGTACATACCCACAGGTAAACCACCACCAATTATTTTACCATAGGTGATAATATCCGGCTGGATCTGGTAATATGCGGCAGCACCTTCAAAGCCCACACGGAAACCTGAAATTACCTCATCAAATATTAACAACGTACCATTAGCGGTACAGATCTCGCGCAGCACTTGTAAGTATTCTTTAGTTTGCAGTAGTAATCCATTATTAGCCGGGATAGGCTCAATAATAACCGCGGCTATTTGGTCTTTGAATTCAGCAAATGCTTTTTGTAAGGCTTCGGCATCATTCAAGCCGATAACAATAGTTTCATCAGCAAAAGCTTTTGGTACACCTGCTGATGAGGTTTCACCAAAAGTAACCAGGCCCGAACCTGCTTTCACTAATAATGAGTCTGAATGCCCGTGGTAACATCCTTCAAACTTTAAGATCTTATCGCGTTTGGTATAGCCGCGAGCCAGCCTTATGGCCGACATAACAGCCTCGGTACCCGAGCTTACAAAACGCAGCTTTTGAATGTATTTATTGTTTTTAAGGATCAGTTCGGCAAGCTCATTCTCCAGCGCTGTTGGTGCGCCGAATGACATGCCGTTTTGCATTACCTCAATTACTTTCTCTTTAACTTTTGGGTGATTATGGCCCAGGATAAGCGGCCCCCATGAGCAGCAGAAGTCGATAAACTCGTTATCGTCTGCATCCCAGATATGGCTGCCGTCGCCTTTTTTGATGAACAGCGGTGTGCCATAAACAGATTTAAAAGCCCTTACCGGCGAGTTTACCCCACCCGGGAAAAACGTTTTAGCTTTTGCATACAATTCGGCAGATTTTTCCCTGCTGATATCCGGCTTACCCGAAGTATTTACCGGCAGGTCATCATCACCCGAAAACATTTTTTTAATACTATCTAACATCTTTATTAAGTCAAAATTCAAAAGTAAAAATTAAAAAGCCTGGCTGTTTTTTTGACTTTTTAATTTTGACTTTTAACTTATTACAACCATTTATTCTCCAACACCTCTTTAGCGTGATACGTCAATATCGCGGTAGCCCCTGCCCTGCGGATACTGGTAAGCACCTCGGTTACTGACCGCTGCTCGTTTAGCCAGCCTTTTTGTACGGCTGCTTTCAGCATGGCATATTCGCCGCTTACGTTGTAGGCTGCTACGGGTAGTTCGGTATTGTCTTTTATTAATTTTATAACGTCAAGATAAGCTAGTGCAGGTTTCACCATTAAAAAGTCGGCGCCTTCTGCTTCGTCCAGCCTTGCTTCTATTAACGCCTCGCGCTGATTGGCGGGGTTCATCTGGTAGCTTTTTTTGTCGCCAAACTTTGGTGCCGAATTCAAGGCGTCCCTAAACGGACCATAAAATGCGCTGGCATACTTAGCCGAATACGACATGATAGAAACATGCTTAAAACCGGCATCATCCAACGTGCGGCGGATATAGCCTACCCTGCCGTCCATCATATCGCTTGGCGCAATAATATCCGCACCGGCATAGGCCTGGGCCAAAGCCATCCGGCCCAAAACCTCTAAAGTTTCGTCGTTCAATATTTCTCCATTCTCTACTATGCCGTCGTGCCCGTCGCTGCTGTAAGGGTCCATAGCTACATCGGTAACTACGCAAGCTTCGGGGAAGTTATTTTTTACCTCGCGGATAGCACGCAGATATAAGCCTTCTTCACGATGGCTTTCTGTAGCGTATTTGTCTTTTAGTTCTTCGCTGATGTTTGGGAAGAGGTCGAACGAGTTTAACCCCAGCTTTAGGCAGCTCTCCACCTCGCGCAGCAAATTATCTATCGAATACCTGAAGATCCCCGGCATAGATGCCACCTCTGTCTTTTGGTTATTACCCTCAACAATAAACAGCGGAAAGATCAGGTTAGCAGCACTAACATGCGTTTCCTGCACCATCTGGCGGATAACTTCACTCTTACGGTTTCTTCTTGGTCGTTGCAACATACGTTAGTTCATTAGTTTATTGGTTCACTTGTTTATTGGTCTGTTATGGCGGCGACTATAAGAGCGACACCAATGACTAATAAACAAGTGAACCAATGAACATCTATATTCCAAACACCGCCTCTGCCAATCCAACTTCGTCGGGGCTAAAGGGTAGTGTATATTTTACGCCCATTTCATCAAACTTTTTGCCGGTTGATCTGCCTATGGCAATTACTTTTTGATATGGGTCCAATAAATTCTCGGCAAAATAAGCATCCACGTTTGACGGGCTGGTAAATACCAGCACCTCCGCGCCCGATCCTTCTATCTCATCTTCCAGTACAGTTTCGTAAACTGCGAGGTCAATGATCTTCGTTTTTGCTGATAATCCTTTTTGTATACTTCTTAATGAGTCCTCAGCACCCGGGAATAGCACCTGCGTACCGTTAGCCAGCCTGGCAAACTCGGCGGCTACGTCTTCAGGGTCGATACCTAAACCGGTAAAATCGGCGAAGTGGCCCTTGCGGCGCAGCATTTCTTCGCTGCCGGCACCCATCACCCCAAACTTAACGTCTTTAGGTAACTGCGGCTCTAACTGGAAAAAATACTCAACAGCGTTTTTACTGCTGAAGAACACCCAGTCGATATATTTTAATATGAATGAATCTAATTTATTAATAACCGGCACGGTGCGAATTAACGAACGCCCGTCTATCTGGATATTATGTTTCTCCAACGCACGGCGGAAATAGCTCTGCTCGCTAACCTCACGCGATATAAACACGCTGCCCGGCAACTTACGCTCCGGGTTAAACGCAGCTACTATCCTTTCCGCAAGGCCATCGGTGGTTTCGGCTTCTAAAAATAAACGATCGGGGAACTGGTCGCCTTCATCTGCTTTTGATGTAAATACCTGGTACATGCCATCCTCTTTACGGCAATATACGCCTAATGGCAAGTGGCAGCCGCCGCCAAATAGTTTAAGCACCGTGCGCTCAACCGCAAGCTCTTTGGCTACTTTAGGGTGATGTAACACCTTCAACGCTTTTAACAGTTCAGGGTCGCCTTCGCGGATCTGTATGGCTAATGCGCCTTGTGCAGGTGCAGGTACAATCTCGTTTGGTGTCAGTTCTTCAACGTGGAACTCGCTCAGGTCTATCCCTAAACGGGTAACGCCAGCTTTGGCCAGCATAATGGCGTCGTAGCCTTCGTCGCGCAGTTTGCCTATGCGGGTGGGTACGTTGCCGCGCAGGTCCTCAATTTCAAGATCGGGGCGGTAAGCCAGCAGTTGTGCCTTACGGCGGTTACTTGAGGTGCCTACAATAGCACCATATTTAACCGACAGTTTTTGCTTAACATCCACACAATCTTTCAAGATCAACAACAGCTCAGAGGGGTCCTCCCGTTCTGACACTGCTGCGATGATGAGTCCCGGAGGGTTTTCTGTAGGCAGATCCTTGTGGCTGTGTACCGCAAGGTCAATAGTGCCTGCCAATAATTCTTCTTCAAGCTCTTTGGTAAAAAAGCCCTTACCTTCTAATTTATCAAAACTTAAATTAAGTATACGGTCGCCCTGCGTTTTAATGATCTTAAGTTCGGCAGTAATGCCGGCATTTGCTAAGCTATCCTTAACAAAGTTAGCCTGCCATAGCGCCAGTTCGCTTCCGCGTGTTCCTATAATTAATGTTCGTTCCAAAGGGTATTATATTTTGCAACCGCAAATTTAATTTTTTATACCGATGGTTGTAGTTTTTATTGAGGATATGAAGATTGAGTGACAAGTGTAATGAGCGATTGAGTGAATTAGTGAGTGAGTGAATGGAAATTAAATGGTGAGTTATGGCGTTGTGCTCTCGTACAAATACTACTATCACTCAAACCCCTGCACCGCAGTTTTAATATTATTTAACCGCTTTGCCCATATCCGGGATAGCACCCATAATTGAAACAGGAATATCAACCCAATAATAGCGACCGAGTAATACCTTGCTGCGGTAAGGCTTAAGCCGTAAGTGAAGAACACCACAAACCCCGCTGCAAACAATACGCGCGAAGCTATGGACACCGCGGCATACACCTTAACTTTTGCAAGGTATACGGTTAACGATTCTTTAAGCGTGTCGCCGTTTACCAGGTACCGGGCAAAACTATAACCCATCAGGTTATGAATAAGGGGGAACAGCACCGAAACTACCAGCACAATATTTATCCATACCGGCTTGGTATCGCCATCAAACATGGTATAATAACATACCAGGAAAATCGACCAGGCAGCTACCTCAATAATAACCTGTCTCCTTATCCCCTTTAAAACCGGGTGATTGCTTTCTGACAGCATTGCTTTAATATCGCCGGCATCTTTATCTGGTGTTTTAACATTGTGCCAGGCATTTTTTAACTCGTCGAGTTCCATTGTCTTATTTGATTAAAAGTTTCTGAATTTTGTTTTTTATGCGGTTTAACTTTACCCCTACATAGTTTTCGTTAATACCAATTACTTCGGCAATTTGCTGGTAGCTCATTTCTTCAAAATATAGGGTAATGATGGCTTTCTCGTTATCGTCCAATTGTTTTAGGGCGGTAAATAATTGCTCGTGCCGCAGGGCAAGTTCTTCGCTTTGCTGCTCGTCGGGCATATCGGGTAAAACCGGGGCGTACTCGATATCGGGTTGCTTTTTGCGGAAAACAGCTATGGCGGTATTTAGCGCCACGCGATACATCCAGGTAGTTACTTTGGCATCGCCCTTAAATGTGGGCCAGGCTTTCCAAAGCTGGAAAGTAATTTCCTGGAACAGGTCCTCGCGGTCCTCCCGGCTATCGCGATACAGGTAACAGATCTTGTGGACCATGCCCTGGTGTTCTTTCATCAACGCTAAGAACTGTGCCTCGTCCATCATCTACTTTTTATTAAAGGTAATGATTTGGCCCCGGCCATATTTTAATTTATCCATGACTAGTTATTTGCCATATAAGTGTTCCAGGTGCGTAAAAACTTACACCTGCCCGCAAATAAATTATTTCGCATAAACTGTAAGTTTTCAAATCGATTAACAACCAATTGGTAAACACATAAAAACATGAAATCATTTGCAATAATTTTAATCAGCGCGTTTGTATTAACCGCATGTAACAGGGAATCATCACCGGACGGAAGATCACAGATAAGGGACGAAAAAATCCAGCAGGAAATTGATAGCTTAAAGACCCAGAACAGGGCTATATTGGATAGTATCAGCGTAATTAATAGGAAGTTGAGGGTGGTTACGCCGCCCGCGCTATAATAAATAAGACTACCGTCGTCCTGAACTTGGTTCGGCATGACGGTGGGGCTGAGGCACACGTTAACGACTGAAGCGGATACCGGCCATGTGACCAAGGTCTGTGCAGTATGAACGGAAAGCGTGGGCCGCAGGCAACGCCCAATACACACTTAGAATTACTAAAAACTAAACGAGCCTGATACCAAAGTAAGATGGACATCATCATCATCACTTACCAAGTGGCTGAAATTACCTGAAATAGGTTTGGTATTTGTTATCATAACCGCCCCAACCATACCGTAGAAGTCACTGCTATGCGCGGGATAATATATGATTTGAGGATCTTTAGACCGGGCCGACTCGGCAACAAAGTGGCCCGCCCTAATGGTCACAAACTTTATTATCAATTTTTCGCCGGTTTCAAAAATAAATGTCAGGCTTGTGTGTGAAGCATGCATCACATTTGTGGACAGCTTTATACTATGCCCGCGGTGATCAACAAATGTCATCTTGCAAAATGGCTGCACCTTAACTTGCGGCAAAGCGGTATGATTAGCTTTTACAGCAGGTTTAAAACTTACAAACGAGGTGGTGATGCAAACTAACAACGCCAGCACAATTATTAAAGAGCTTTTTTTCATGGTATAAATATAATAACATTTTGATATTCTTGGCAGGATTTATGCTCTCGTAATTGAAATACAGATACATAACAATCATGAAAAAGATATTACAATTTACACTTGCCGTTTTAACACTTACATTTATTTTACAGGCTTGCTCAACCACCAAAAGCTTGGTAGGCGCACAAAATGGCCATATAAACGGTACCTGGACACTTACTAACGTTAGTTATGATGGCCTTTTGCCGGGCGCTGTACAGGACGTATTTAACCAGGCACCCCCTGCAGCTTTTGTAAACAGCACGTGGAAACTAACCAATAGCGGCAACGGTATGTATACATTAACAAACGGAACGTCGCAAAGCATATTCTGGAGTTATAATACGCAGGATAAAAGTAACCCCATATTTCAGTTTAAAAAGATCTATGAGGGCGATAAAGCCAAGAACGTAACAGAAGGCTACCAGCTTAATGTTGTACAGGTGGATGCTAATTCTATGACCTTAAAGTCGCCCATTACTGTAGGCAGCAAAACGGCTTATATTGTTTATTCGTTCCAAAAACAATAACGAAAGACGTAAAATATTTTTGCGCCATTGTCCAATTCTGTTTACCTCAATCGTAATTGGGGTATAATTCAATAATTAAAACAGAAACACAATGGAACAACGAATTAATGCTTTCGAAAAAGCACCGGGCGCTTTAAAAGCCCTGTATGGTATAGGCGGTTATTTAGCAAAATCGCCGGTTGAGGGTCAGCTTTTAGATTTAATATACTTTAGGGTATCGCAAATTAACGGCTGTGCATTTTGTTTGGACATGCACTCGAAGGACCTGCGCGCCCATGGCGAAACCGAGCAGCGCCTGTACATGGTGGCCGCCTGGCGTGAAGCGCTTGTATACACCGATCGCGAACGTGCCGCCCTTGCCTGGGCCGAAGCCGTTACTAAGCTTAACAATAATGATGTACCCGATGATGTTTATGAACAGACCCGCAAACAGTTTACCGAAACAGAACTGGTGGACCTTACTTTAGCGATTACTACAATTAATACTTATAACCGTATTAATATTGCTTTCCGTGTACCGGGTGGTAATTACCAGGTAGGGCAGTTTGCATAAACAACCTTGTCATGCTGAGCATAGCGAAGCATCTTGTATAATTTACAAGCTGTAACGTGTAAGATGTAGAAGATGCTTCGCTATCGCTCAGGATGACAAAAAAGTAGAAGATGTTGGGCTTGTATTAGTTATTGTTGATCAAAATATCCTTAGCCATAACCATAGGTACGCTAATGTATTTTTTCTCCATGTAGTTAATCACTTTCTCTAACACCTCGCGCGATTGTGCGTCCATGCCTGATAACTCATCAGCAAATACACTGTTGATGGCGGTGTTGCGGATCTCTTTGATCTTTTCGGGAACCTGGCGCATGGCTAACTCTACCTTGCGTTGTTTAAGCATTACACAAAACTCGGCTATGTTTTGCGTTATAATTTCTTCGGCTGCGGCAAGTTCCAGGTAGCGCTCTTGTAAATTGCGTTTGGCAACTTCGTTTAACGAGCATACTTCAATAAAGTTAACAGGGAACTGCTCTAAAACTTCGGGGGCGGTATCATTTGGGATAGCCAAATCAACAATGGTTTTCTTGGCGGTGCATCCGTTTAAAAGTGATGCATAGATCTCAGGGGTAATTATAGGCTCGGTTGCCGATGTGCAGGTGATGATGACATCAAAACCTTTCTTGTAATCTTTTAAAGCATCTAACGTAAAGGCCTCTCCGTTCAGATCGGTAGCCAGCTTTTGGGCTTTGGACAGTGTACGGTTAAATACCGAGAAGTTAGAGAACTTATGTTTTTGAAGATATTTGGAGATGTTTTGGTTGGTTTCGCCGGCGCCTATAATGAGGATGCGGGCATTTGAACATAGCCTAAGGTCATTAAGCTTGCGGTAGGCCAGTGATACTACCGAGATTGGGTTGCGGGAGATGTTTGTGTTGGTATAAACCTCTTTTGCTGTCTTGACCACACAATTCATAAACATTCGCAGTCCGTCGCCAGTAAGGCCAGCCTCGCGGCAATTTTCGTAGGCTTTTCGCAGCTGGGCAAGGATCTCTTTCTCGCCAACTATCAGGCTTTCCAACGAGCACGACATTCGTAACAAATGGTTCAATGCGTCGCGGTCTTCGTATATCGAAGCGGCATCAACAAAGGTGCCCATATAATGCGAGCAAAGGCCAATGTTTAAAGCCTGGATAAATTTTGTAGCAAATTCTTTGTCAACAACCTGTTGGGTAAGCATTACAAACTCAACACGGTTACAGGTAGCCAGGTAAAACAGTTCGGTAATACCAAATTCGGCTTTTACCTGCTGGAGCTTGTCCGTTAGATTCTCCTCACAGATCACCAACTTCCCCAGTTCCTTCAGCTCTATCTGTTTGTGCGTAAAAGCTATTACCTTTAAATACTTCAAAGCATTTTTAAATTTGACCCGACAAAAATAACATACCAAAATACAATCACTGTCAAACCTTTGTCATACAGCTGTATTTAGAATGTTTATAAATAAATGGCTGTTAATTATTTAAACATCTGTTTTACAGCTTAAAACGTAGCTAAAATTATGAAAATGTTAAAAAAGATTAGTCTTACAATTCTCATATTTAGTTATTTATATGCAGGTGTTAACCATTTTCGTGTTCCGGCAAGCTATATCCGTATCATTCCGCATTATATTCCGTTCCCCGTATTTATAAATGCCCTGTCGGGGATACTTGAAATATTGTTTGGATTTATGCTGATATTTAAACTAACCCGCCGAGCTGGCGCGCTTGGCATTTGCTTGCTGCTGCTGGCCTTTTTACCGGTACATATTCAAATGATTATCGACGCTCCCTTTAAGTTAGGTACGTTTACTGTTACCCCTTTGGTTGCCTGGTTGCGGCTGGCACTGCAACCGGTGCTGATATTATGGGCGTGGTGGTATGTAAAACCCGAAAGATTGTAACAACAATGTATAAATATGATCTATAATTTGAACCATGCAACGCATTGTTGTAATATTGATTATCTGCTATGATCAAAAAAGACTTTTTCACACTATCGGGCGCTAAAGGCAGGGGTATGTTAATGGACCTAACTTATGATGACAAGTTTCGTGACGCGCCCTTAGTTATTTTTGCTCATGGGTTTAAAGGATTTAAAGATTGGGGCAGCCATAACCTGGTGGCCAACTACTTCGCCCAAAACGGGTATCGCTTTTTAAAATTTAACTTTAGCCATAACGGTACAACTACAGATAACCCTGTTGATTTTACGGACCTGATAGCCTTTAGCGACAATACATTTTCGATAGAGTTGGATGACCTGAACACAGTAATTGATTTCGTCTGTGGCGGATCTGCCATACCGCGGGCTGATGGTGTTTATTTAATTGGCCATAGCATGGGCGGCGGCATAAGCATTGTTAAAACTGCCGAAGATAAGCGCATTAAAAAGTTGGTGAGTATGGCATCCATATCAAGTTTTCATAATCTTTGGCCAAAAGAAGCTGAAGAGCAATGGCGGTTGCAAGGTATATTATACATGCTTAACAGCCGCACCAATCAGCAAATGCCGTTAAAGGCCTCCTTGCTGGATGACCTGGAGAAATACCCTACCCGTTTGGATATTTTAGCCAAAGCGGCACTTATAACCCAACCCTGGTTAATAATACACGGCGATGAGGATAAAACCGTCCCCCTTAGCCATGCCAAACAATTAAAAGCTGCACAACCCCATGCCGAGTTTTTAGTGATAAAAAATGGCGATCATACTTTTAATGCTACACACCCCTATGCTAAAAGTACATTACCGGCTCAGCTGCAGGAATTTTGCAGCGCGGCCCTTGCCTTTTTTAGTAAATAATTAAAATGAACTACAATCGTTTAACAGATTGTTGCGTATAAATAGTTACAATATTTAGCAGAACCCAATAATGAGTATCTCTCCATCACGAAAAAAAGGCCGCAAGTTTTTAAACCCTATACCAACCACCGAAGTTGGCTTTGATAAGATGATACCTTTAATGAAGGCCTATGCTACAAATAAAAGCGAGGTTATCCCAAAAAAACAATTAGGGCCTTTTAAAACCGATATCTCCATCTATCAAACACCGCCCAAAAGTGGCCTGCGAATAACCTGGGTCGGACATTCAAGTTTATTAATTGAGATAGATGGCAAAACCATATTAACCGACCCTGTTTGGAGTCAGCGTGTATCATTTACCCAATTTATGGGCCCCAGACGTTTTTTCAATCCACCCTTAAAGCTCAGTGAGCTACCGCCGCTGGATGCCATTATTATATCGCACGACCATTATGACCATTTAGATAAGGATACGATCAAATTTTTTGCCGGCTCAACTATTCCTTTTTATTGTTCGCTTTGCGTAAAAGGACAATTGCAGAGTTGGGGCATTGAAAGCAATTACATTACTTCGTTAGATTGGGGGGATAGTGTTATGCTTGACCATACCTTTGTGATAACTGCAACCCCTGCCCGCCATTTTTCAGGACGTGGGATGTTTGGCCGTAATGAAACGCTATGGTCGTCTTTTGTAATAAAGGGACCTCAACATAACATCTTCTTCGGCGCCGATTCCGGCTATTTCCCCGGATTTAAAGATATTGGAGAAGCCTTTGGACCATTTGATCTTTCTATATTGGAAATTGGAGCCTATGGCAAATATTGGCCAGATATCCACATGGGGCCAGATAAAGCATCAAAAGCGCATTTAGACTTAAACAGCGCATTAATGATGCCGATACACTGGGGGACTTTTAACCTGGCCCTGCATGATTGGTATGAACCGATTGAAAAGCTGGAGCAATATGCTAAAGAAAAGAAAATTGAATTATTTGTGCCCGAACCCGGTAAGCCAACCGAGGTTGAAGGAGCATATAATTCGGGTTGGTGGAAACCGTATTTAAGTTAGTAATAGTTTTATATTTATTAGCCTTACTATGAACCAGGAAATCACAAACATCAGGCTGCAATTTTCTTGCAATAAAAACTGGGACAAGATGACCGATGTGGACACGGGCAAGTATTGTCATAGCTGCAAAAAAATAGTTTACGACTTTACAGATGTCAAACAAAATGAGTTTTTAGCCATCATGGCCCAAAACAATAACAATGTTTGCGGTAAATTCAGAATGGAGCAGATGGCGCCGCAACCCATACTTATGCCTGTTTGGAAAAAACTGCTCTCGGCCGCAATGATATTGATAGGAATTAATGTATTCAATAACAAGGCCCAGGCGCAAACAAAACCCGTTACTCCTACCAACCAGCGTACATCACCAGACTCAAACAAAGTATTTGGAATGATAACCACACTCGAACCTAAATTTCCGGGTGGGTATCAAGCTTTCTCGAAATTTATTTCAGACAATATTCAATACAAAAACGGAATAATTGATGGAAGGGTAATTCTATCGTTTACTGTGAAAAAAGATGGATCCCTTTCAGACATTAAAGCAGTTAGAAGTGTGAGTCCCGCAAATGGTGAAGAAGCTGTAAGAGTATTAAAGTTGTCGCCAAAATGGATGCCCGGCCTAAACTCAGGCAATCCGATGGACGTGGTATACACGATGCCTATAACGTTTAAACGTCAAAATTAAAGGCTAATATTGACCCGATATCCACATGAGGGACAGCTAAGAGCCATTAGCTAAAACTTGCTTATATAATATAGATTATAATAATTAGCCTATCGATATTAAGAACTGTTTCAATTAACACACCAAAGCAATAGTTGCAATAAAATATCAAACTTATTATAAATTTAACAACCGCTTAGTATTATTATTCGTAAATTTGCAATAAAAGCAACAAATAGATAATATGGAAAGAGTAGCAATAGTTGCTTATAAGCCCAACCCCGGCAAAGAGGAGGCTTTAAGAGCACTTATAAAAAAACATGGGCCGGTTTTAAAACAAGAGGGACTTGTGACGGCCAAAGACGCATTTATTTTAGAAACTAACGACGGAACAATAGTTGAAGTGTTTGAATGGAAATCGGCACAGGCTATGAAGACTGCACACAGAAACCCAAAAGTGCAACAGATGTGGCGCGAATATGCTGCAGTATCTACCTATACCCCTTTAAACCGCCTGCCAGAAACAGGTAGCTTATTTGCTGAGTTTACTCCGCTAAATTAGCTACCGGCCGTTATCGTTTCCTTAGATAACGACTTTTAACCAGCCCCCCGGTATAAACATCGGTTTCGAGATGTTCGAACTTAAGCTCTAAATTACTGGTACTAAATAACGGGATTCCATCGCCTAAAAGGATTGGGACCTTTGTAATTATCATTTCGTCTATCAGATCAAGCGCCAAAAAGCTTTGTATAGTTTTTCCGCCATCAACATAAAGGTTATTGACGCCCCTATTAGTAAGCGCTGCAATTACGTCCTTTGGTTCGCCTTTGATGATCTCTGCTTTTGAGGCCCATTTACCGGGTAAAACTTCTAAAGAATTAGTTAATACAAATACTGGCTTGGTATAGGCCCATTCTTCAAAATTCATTACAATTTCATAAGTCTTACGACCCATTAATACGCCATCAACCCGGTTCATAAAATCGGCAAAACCATAATCGCTTTGGTCGGGGTTAGGTATTTCCATCAACCAATCTATACCGCCATCAACTTTGGCAATGTAGCCATCAAGGCTTGTTGCTATATAAATAATGTTAGACATAATACTTAGAGGTTTTTTGATTTGGTTTAGCTTTCAATAGGCTCTATCCAGTTACCGTCCTCGCGGATAATACCTATCAATTCATCCAGCGCGTTAGCAGCACTAATATTTTTCTTAACTGCCTCCTTGCCGCGATACAATGTGATCTTATCAGTACCCGAGCCGACGTAGCCATAATCAGCATCGGCCATTTCGCCCGGGCCATTTACTATACAGCCCATAATACCAATTTTTAATCCTTTTAGGTGGGAGGTACGGCTACGGATCATTTGTGTGGTTACCATAAGGTCAAACAGCGTACGGCCACAGCTTGGGCAGGAGATATATTCGGTTTTTGAGATGCGCGAACGGGTGGCCTGCAAAATACCAAAGGCTGTGGAGGTTATAGTTTTGGTATCAACCTGCGATGCGTCTATCCAGATCCCGTCCCCGAAACCATCAATTAGCAATGCTCCTAAATCAGTGGCTGCCTGCAATTGTAAGTTTTGGGTTTTGAGTTCTGAGTCTTGGGTATCGAAAGTGTAAGACCGTTTGATTATCACCGGCACCTCTAAGCCCATCTCTTCCATTTTGAAGAAGAACCCACGCTGATCGGCCATGCCGTGCAAGGCATCGGTTCCCAGAATAAAAACAAGCGAACTATTCATCGGCAACAAGCCAAATTCTTCTGATTCAATATCGGCAGGTTCAAGGCTTACCAAATTTAATGATGATGAACGATCAACATTGCCAATAAACTCCTTTAGCGTAAATACCGGGTGACAAAGTGTTTTATCGGCCAGCTTTTGCCAGGTTTGGTAATTATATAATTGCTTTAAGTTAGATGGCAGATTAAACGACGGCAACTCATCGCCAAAAAACACAAAATCAACCGACTGCTCGGCCATATTGTATTTGTCAAGCAAAGGCGAGTAGAGGTATCCTGCGGCATTTAACACCCCGGCATCTTTTAAATTTTCTTTAGACAGATCAATTACTACCCTCGGAACCATATGCCCGCCTATAAAGGCATTAGCCTCGTAGGTATGGCGTTTTTTGTATTCGTATGGGTTATGTTGAAAGTTGTGAGTTGTTAGTGATGGGTTTTGAGTTTCATCTTGATTCTTAACTCTTGATTCTTGACTCCTTTTAGTATATCGCTCAACCAACGCAATAGCCACCGGTGCTTCGGCTTCGGGTTCTTCGGTTAGGGATACGCGTACGGTATCGCCAAGGCCGTCTTCTAATAAAGTACCAATGCCCACGGCAGATTTGATTCGGCCGTCTTCGCCGTCGCCGGCTTCGGTAACGCCTAAATGCAGCGGGTAGTTCATGCCTTCGGAAACCATAGTTTCAACCAACAGGCGGTAGGCTTGTACCATTACCTGCGGATTGCTTGATTTCATAGAGATCACCAAATTATAATAATTCAGGTCTTCACACATCCGTATAAACTCCATCGCCGACTCTACCATTCCCTGCGGGGTATCACCGTAGCGACTCATTATCCTGTCGCTTAACGATCCATGGTTGGTTCCTATCCGCATGGCAGTACCGTATTCCTTACAAATATTTACAAGCGGAGTAAATTTATTATATATGCGGTCAAGCTCGCCCTGGTATTGCGCGTCGGTATAATCTATCTGGTCGAATTTCTTTTTATCGGCATAGTTGCCGGGGTTAACGCGTACTTTTTCAACTATGCGGGCGGCAACCTCGGCAGCGTTAGGGGTAAAGTGGATATCGGCAACCAAAGGCGTGTTATAACCGCGTTGGCGCAATTGTTTCTTTATTTCGGCAAGGTTCTGCGCCTCTTTTATGCTTGGCGCGGTAATCCGCACATACTCGCAGCCCGCTTCAATCATCCGGATAGACTGCTCCACCGTACCGATGGTATCCATGGTATCGGTAGTAGTCATGCTTTGTATGCGGATAGGGTTATTGCCTCCCATAGGCACATCGCCAATATTAACCTCGCGCGTTACAAAACGCGAATACTCGGTTAACGAATTACAATAACGGCCGGGAAGTAATATAGTGGGGGCACTCATGTCGGTGATGATCCTAATTTATCTGATGCAAAAATACAAAAATGATACTGTTAAATAATTCTATGTAATTATTTACCTTTCGCCGTAACTTTACATCCAACATGAACGACGAGTATTACCTGATAGAAGGCGGAGAAAAAAAAGGCCCTTATACTTTTAATGAGCTTATAGATATGGAGCTAACTATCCATACCGAGATCATTATCCCCAAAAGCGATGTACCGCAGTATGCATCTGAACTGCCCGAGTTTAATGCTTATTTTGAAGCACAAGGGATATACTTCCCTACACTGGATAACCTGGCGCCATACGGCTCACGGATAATTGCTTTTATTATTGATTATGTTTTAGTTAGTGGAGTTGCATTATTGATAGATATAAAAATGGGCTGGTTTGTTATGCCAACTCAACCTACATTAGTGCTGCCATATCCCCAACAATTAATTATTGCCGGCACCTGCTACAGTATATTTTTAATATATAACGTACTTTTTGAAACATCTTTTTTTAAGGGATCTATTGGTAAAATGTTATTTAAAATAATAGTAGTTGACGCAAACGGCAAAAACCTTAAAATAATAAACTCCCTGGTTAAAAACCTGGGAGTTATACTTTCACTTATGTTTTTTACAGTGCCCTTTTTAAGTGCGTTTTTTAATGAACATCATCAAACCTGGTACGAAAGACTAACTAAATCTTACCAAATAGTGAAAAACTAAACACAGAAGTTTAATATTTCTTTACTTTAAAATCGGCCATACCGCCGCTCATTTTTATGTAGAATTTGTTTGGAGCGCTGCTAAAGCCAGGGCTTTCATAAGTTCCATCGCCTCTTTTGCTAAAGCCTTCGAAATTGGTTGATGACAAGCCGGTGCTGCTTACAATACGGCAAGCTGCGTTTGCAGGTATACTTATAACCACAGCAGACATCCCCGTTGAAACATTAACATTGGTTGCTGCTAATGGTTGGCCCAATTTTACGTCAAACGCTGCTGCGCCACCGCTTAATTTAATTGACCTTACTTTAAATTTTGAAAGGTCGAAATCTAATTTTGTAGCACCTGTTTTTACATCAATTTCCCATTCAGGAGCAGTATTCAGTTTAAACACTGCCGAGTTAACCTTGCTGCTGTCTTTTTTATTATCGTTGTCATCATCAAAATCAAGGTTAAAACCATGGTTACCTTTCATATGAAAATTAAGCTCATATACAGAATCTTTCTGGCTATGATTAAAAACATATCTGCCTTTAAACTCGTGTGTATTGGCAGTAAACAGTTGACTTGTGGTATCGCTTAACCGGTAAGTTGTACCGCCGCCGCTTATACTAAGGCGGGCAATTTTAGCAGTTGCTACATAAGGTGCATTAAACTCGCTGTTGCCTTCAATTTTGGTTATTTTTCCGTCGTGATCGTTATCATCACCGTCATTGTCATCGCCGTCAAAGTAGACAGCACTGTTGTCCCAAAAACCGTGGCGGCCGCCAACATTACCAAACAATATTAAACTAAACCCAAGAGCTACTACCAGAAGTTTTAATCCAATTACCCAGGGCGATTTCCTGTCTGAAAATATAAGGTTGATACCCCACAGCACTATCAGCAAAGGGAACAAAAATATCAGGTTATGCCAGTGGAAATGTAAGTACCCGTAGTTGTGCAGCAATATAGCTCCACCTATCAATATCAGTACTATACCCGGAACTATTTTATCGTTTCTCATGATCTTATTTTTTTATGTTGATGAAGCAATGCCTCATAATTTTATTTTAATAATTAAACTGCCGGAGGTGTATCTTCTGTTTTGTCCTCGGCTTTAGTTCCGGTAGCTTCTGCTGCCGGCTCTTCAGTAAAGTCCCATTTTTCTTTTTCCCAGGGTTCTACTTTCCTGCGAGAGAATACCAGTATTGCACCTGCGGCAACAAATATCAGCGGCCATAAGCGATCAAATTCCCAATCAGGCAATAAGTCGAAGTTATCTAATAAAAAGAACGTTCCAAATGCTACCAACGCCACGCCAACAATAATACTGGCGTTTGATTTCTTTTTAGGCGGCATTACAAATGGCGCACCTGATTGCGGCGTACCAAAATTAGGCACGGTGTAATCTACCGGCGCACCTGATTGCGGTGGCACAGTATAATCAACCGGACCGGCATTATTAAATCCGGGGCTGTTAAACCCGTATACTTTTTTAGGCATCACTATCCATAAAATAATGTACGGCACTGCACCGCAGCCATGTAATATTAATGATAATACAAATATTATCCTTACCAGGGTAACATCTATGCTTAAATACTCTGCAAGGCCCGCGCATACGCCTGCTATCATTTTATTATGTTCGTCGCGCTGTAATTTCTTTTCCATTGTTTTAGTTTTTTAGTTTGTTTACAATTGGCCGCCTGCCGGTTTAATAATTATCTGGTCGACGTTGGCGCCCTTACTCATTTTATAAATGTTTACTACTGCCGATGCGATGTCTTCGGGTAAAACCATGGTGTCTTTATTTACCTTTTGGCCATCCCATGAGGCTGTTAATGTAGACCCGGGGATAACCGCAGTTACTTTAACCCCATAATCCTGCATCTCTATCCTCATTACGTTATTCAGACTTAGCAAAGCAGCCTTTGTTACGCTGTACAAGCCGGCATCAACCACCGGGTTAAGTGCCGCTACAGAGCAGATATTAAAAAAATGTCCCTCGCCGGCATCTACCATACTTTTACCGAAGAAACGGTACAACTCATAAGCGGGCATCAAATTGGTGTTTACCATTTTCCCGAACAGATCACTTTCATCACCCATTATTTTTGAGAATTGATACAGACCTAAATTGTTAACCACTATGTTTATTGGCCCAAGTTCGTCGGCAGCGCCGTCAGCAAAAAATAACAGGTCTTCTTTGTTACTACCATCAGCCACCGCGGTAAAAACTTTTATAGCGGGGTTAATTTGCAGTAGTTCTGTTTTTAAAGAAGCAAGCTCGGCGGCGTTACGCGAGTTAATGGCAAGGTTTATACCTTCACTGGCAAAAGCTGCAGCAATTGCACGTCCTATTCCTTTTGTTGCGCCGGTTATTAAAGCATTTTTCATAGAATAAAAGTAGATATATTTCACAGATACCGTATATATTAATCGGGGAACGGGGGGTAATAGTCGGTGAAATAATATTTACCCCCCGGCGAAAATTGGTTAAGTAAAATATTGGCGGTATCTTCAATGCGTATTTAATTAACTGTATGCTTAAGGCCTTATTTGTTTTCGCTTTTGGGATTGTGATTTTGCAGGAAGCAAAAGCACAAAAAGCCAAACAGACTGACACACTAATTTATTTCATCAGAAACGAACGTGACGTGGTAGCAACTAAAGACAGCGCCGACTATGTACTGTTTATTTTACCCAATGACCCGGCAGACAAAAAAAGCTTATATCCTGTTATGGAGTTCTACCTTAACGGTAAACGAAAGTTGATAGCCGCATCACGCACCAAATCGATGAATTTGGTTTTAGAAGGACCACGCATGAGTTTTTACCCTGATGGCCATCGGGAAAATATTATCACTTATAAAAATGGTCGGGTTGCTGGCAACATAACCGAATATTATCCTAACGGTAAACTCTACACCTTCAAGAGCTATGATGAGAAAAAAAAAGAGTTACTATATATGGAATGTCGCGATTCTACCGGTGTTATTCTTGCAGAAAATGGCAGTGGAAAATGGTTAGAATTTGATGAGGATTTTAAATTTGCAATCAAACAAATTATAGTTAAGGATGGGATATTAATTGATAAATGGCAGCCGGTAATAGATACAGTCGCTGAATCGCTGTATGATAATACCGGACAACCTCTAGCAATTGTTGATGTTTACCCAATGTATAAGGGCGGTTTTAGTGGCTTGGGATTTTTTGTAAATAAAAACTTAGACTATCCTGCTGATGATATTAAAAATGACGCAAAAGGCGTCGTAAAAGTTAACTTAATAGTTGAAAAAAACGGCATGCTGACTCATTTTAAAGTTTTAAGTGCAGCATCAACAACGTTGGGCGAAGAGGCCATAAGATTACTGAGATTATCAGCGCCGTGGATGCCTGGCGCAATAGCCAAGGAAAATCCTCCATCTCGCGTTCAGCTTACAGTACGTTTATTTTTTTACTTAGATAAAACAGACAAAGGATATGTAAGTCGTTCTGCTGATGTTGCCTATTACTATAACGAATTGTCTGACAATGCCTTTAAGGCAACGGCTGACACTAACAAATCGACGGGTATTTTTTCTAAAGTAGAAAAACAGCCTGAATTTCCAGGGGGGCTTGAAGCATTTGGCAAATTTTTAGCAAGTCGCATCCAATATCCCTATAGCGACGCAAGAAATGGTGTTTCAGGGAAAGTAATTGTTTCATTTATAGTTGAAAAAGATGGCAACTTAAGTAATATTAAAGCAATTCGCGGACCCAGTGAATCAATGGCAAGGGAAGCAGTAAGAGTAATGAAATTATCACCACATTGGTCTCCAGGTTACCAAGACGGAAAACCTGTACGCGTAAACTATACGGTACCCATTGCATTTGCGTTGGGCGAAGATCCAAGTAAACAATAATTACCGATAAACAAAACTGTCACTATTCCGTTAAATACAAACATTCAATACGCTTATCACTGTAAAGCCTTATGCGGGTTAAAAGTAAAAACGTATTTTTAGCAGACTTTTATCGATAGCATGTTTTACAGTTTAGGCAAATACATACTTTTATTACGTTTAAGTTTTCGCAAGCCGGAAAAATTTAGTGTTTATTGGGCGGAAGTAATGCGCGAGATGGTTTCCATCGGTATTGGCTCGTTGGGCATTATTGCTATCATATCTGTATTTATCGGCGCGGCTACTACTATACAGGTGGCGTTCCAGTTAAGCAGTCCGCTGGTATCCATGAGTATTGCCGGTAAAATAGCCCGCGACTCCACCATCCTTGAATTTAGCCCCACCATATCGGCATTGGTATTGGCCGGCCGTGTGGGCTCAAGCATAGCCTCGCAAATTGGCACCATGCGTGTTACCGAACAGATCGACGCGTTGGAAATTATGGGTGTTAATGCCCCGGGATATTTAATATCGCCCAAAATTATTGCCAGCATGACAATGGTGCCTTTGCTGGTTATTGTATCAATAACCCTTGGTATTGGCGGCGGTTATTTAGCCTGCGTATTATCAGGCGATATTACGCCTGATGATTACCTTGCCGGTGTACGCGATGGTTTCGACGGTTTAACCGTACAGGTAGCCTTAGTTAAAGCGGTGGTTTTTGGTTTCTTAATTTCTTCAATATGTGCTTACCAGGGTTTTTATACTTCGGGTGGCGCTTTAGAGGTTGGGCAGTCATCAACCGCGGGCGTGGTTTATAGTTGTGTTATGATATTATTTGCCGATTTAGTTATAACCCGTATAATGCTATGATCGAGGTTAAGGATATTTATAAAACCTTTGGCGAGAACGAAGTATTAAAGGGGATCTCGGCAACCTTCCAGCAAGGTAAAAACAATTTGATTATTGGTGGGTCCGGCTCTGGTAAAACAACTTTGCTTAAATGTATTGTTGGCCTACATGAACCAACAAAAGGAGACGTTTTTTTTGCCGGTGAAAACTTTACAGATATGAGTTTCGAAGAGCGCGTACCCATCCGCACACACATCGGTATGTTGTTTCAAAACTCGGCCCTGTTTGATTCTATGACGGTTGAAGAGAACATCATGTTCCCCCTAAACTTGTTTACCGAGCAAACACACGCTGAAAAACTTGACCGTGCTAACTTTTGCCTGGAGCGGGTTAACCTCGAGGGTAAAAACAAATTATACCCTGCCGAACTATCCGGCGGGATGAAAAAACGTGTGGGTATAGCCCGTGCCATATCCATGCAGCCAAAGTATTTGTTTGTTGATGAGCCAAACTCGGGCCTCGACCCAAAAACATCTATACTTATTGATGAGCTGATAAACGAGCTGACTACCGAATATAATATGACCACTGTTGTAGTAACGCACGATATGAACTCGGTAATGGGTATTGGCGAGCATATTATATTTTTACACCAGGGCAAAAAATGGTGGGAAGGCAGCAATAAAGAAATTGCCAAAACCGATAACGAAGAGTTAAATGACTTTGTATTTGCCAGTAAATTTATGCAAGCTGCTAAAGCAAAACTGTAGAAATTAGTGTTTGGTGATATAGATTAGTTGGCGTATTTAACATAATGCTTTACTCACTACTCACTACTCACTACTCACTACTCACTACTCACTACTCACTACTCACTTCACCAACGTATACGTTCCCCAGCAATCAGTACTTGATAATGCACTGATGTAAGAGTTTGCCAGTTTAGTATCGGCCATGTACATGTTAACTATGGTACCATCTTCATTACGGGTTATAGCTATGCCAGGTACATAATCTATTTCAATCTCGTTAAGGGTGATATTGTAATTAAATTTGGTTAGGTCGGCTGCCGATAGGTCAAGTAATTTAAGGTCTATAGCCAGCTCATAAGTATAGGCCATATGTTTCCCAAACTGCGCGCGCGCTTTTATTCCGTCAGTATTATACATGGATATAAGGGTATCCAAATCCTTCACCCCTGTAAGCCTTATCAGTTTTGCCTTAGCTGATAAAATTGAATTATTGGCTTTCATTAAAGAGTCGCTTAGCTTGTCTGATTCTTGAGAACCGGGTACAATTTGGGCCATTGCGTTAATGTTGATGTTGGGTCTGTCTTTCTCATCAAACACCGGGAAGGTAATTGTAATGCCATTATTAAGAACTTGCTTGATCCCCTTTACTACCGTGAAGGAAACACCCCCGTTAATGATTTTATTAATGATCTCCTTTTTGGTAGCCTGCAATGTCAAATAAAGTTTTTTATCATCATTTGATATGGTATAGAAAGCCTGTATAGCCTTGTTATAGGCCTGGAACTTATTATCCCACTCCGTAGGTTTGCCGTCTATTTTTATGTTGGCTGGTGCTTTAACACTGACTGTTTGCGTCACCGGTAGCTTTTGGGCGTTGGCAAAAACCGAGAACAATAAAGCAGGCAAAAGCAACCTGGCTGGGGTACCTATAATTTTTTTCACAATGTGGGTTAATTGGTTACCATAAATATACATATTAGCCCTGCGTAAAACAATTTATTTTATAGGGACTATAATTTATTGCGGCTTGGCTAAAGTATACACGCCCGAAAAATAAGTGGGGTTTGCAAAACCCAAATTATCAGGGCCCGGGTAGCCAATGTTTACCTCACTGCCATCGCCGGCGGTATAAACCATACGGCGACCGTTATCAACTACCCTAACTTCGCCTGGTACACCGTTTACCTGTAGCGTATATTTAAAAGTACCGGGCTTATCGGCGGCAAATTTTATATAGCTAAGTGGTATGGCTACTTCCTGGGTATAAACAAGCTTATTGTCAAAGCGGGCCGCCGCCTTAAAACCCTCTGTATTAAAAACAGAAAGTGTGCTGTCTGGTATTGATGAGTCGCCAATAACACCAATAGTTTTAAACCTGTCATTCACCGCCGCGTTATATCCGGTCATTACCGAGTCGGCCATTGCATTGTTACGATTAGTATCTTTCACCGTCACGTAGGGGTCCCTTAAATTTACGTACATAGGGCGCTGAGTTTTTGGATACGCCGGAAAAGTAACCGCCAGACCATTTTTGTTGGCCGGGTCTGCAAAGATGGTTAGCGTGACACCATTTTGCATTATTTTCTTGATGATCCTTCTTTCGTTTGATTGAACAGTTAAATACAATTTGGTAGCACTGTTTGAGATGGTGTAATAAACTTCGGTAGTGCGGTTAAATGCCTGGAATTTATTATCCAATTCGGTTGGTTTGCCGTCTACTTTAAAGTTGGCAGGCACAGCAACACTGGCTGTTTGTATTTTAGGTAATTTTTGAGCGTTTGCCATAACCGACAAAAATAAAGCCGGTAAAAGCAGTTTAAATAAGTTTTTCATTGCACATATCTGTTAGCGAACTAAAAATACAGATAATCCCCCGCGCACAAAAAAGTTTTGCCTATTCTAACAAATATGTTACTGCTTAACCAGCGTATATTCTCCCCAAAAATCGGTACTGAACCTTGAGCTGCTGTATTGATCTGCCTTTTTTGCTTTGTCAAGCGGCTTGCCTTTTGTTAGGCCTTCTGTCGGGTCTTCTACTTCAATTTCAGGCATGTCTGCTTGTCCTACCGCTGTCAGGGTAATGTTATAACTAAACTTCGATTGGTCGGTTGTCGAAAGGCTGAGCAATTTCAGATCTATAGCTAGCTCAACGGTATAAGCCATCTTATTATCAACCGCTGATGCGGCATTAATGCCCCTGGTATTATCAACGGTAATAAGGGTATCTACACCTTTTATCCCATCCACCTTAATTAAGTTAGAAAATGCCATAATACCGAGGTTAGCCAAGGCTATTATGCCATCAGCCTGTTTTACTGCATTGATAGATTTAGGATTAATATCATCAAAAGCCCGGTAGTCTATATTAGGGCGATCGTTCCCTTTATAAACCGGGTAACTAATGGTAGCGCCTTCAGGGTCTTTCTTGCCGCCTTTCTTAATGGTGAATGCAATGCCGCCATTTATAATTTTATCGATTATGTTTCGGCGTGTGGCCAGTACGGTTAAATACAAGCGGTTATCATCGTTAGAGACGGTATAAAATATCTCTGTCGATTTATTAAACGCATGCAATTTATTATCCCATTCAGTCGCTTTTCCATCCACATTTATACCGGCCGGTGCCCGTAACGATTCCTTTTGTACATCTGGCAATCTTTGAGCATTAGCTGTAAACGCTATTATTAAAACTAAAGCGAATAGAGGAATAATAATTTTAATCATGTACGGAATAAGGTTGTATTGATAAAGCTAAAAGTACATATTTAAGGCAATGCCGTATAGTTTTTTATATTAATTTTGCACCACATCAAAACGTACTACGTATAACGTAACGCGTATAACATAAAAGAATGATCCAACTCCTCACCCCCACCAACTGGAAAGATTACGAGCTGATAGACTGTGGCGATTTTGAAAAGCTGGAACGCTTTGGCAACGTAATTTTAATCAGACCAGAGCCACAGGCGGTTTGGAGTAAGGTTTTACCACAAACCGAGTGGCAACGTTTACACCACATCAGGTTCAAGGGCCGCTCTGCAACATCAGGCGAATGGATCAAGAAAAATCCGGCTACGCCAGATAGATGGCATGTTGAATATAAAAACCCGGAAGCGGCTATAAAATTCAGATTAGCGCTTACATCGTTTAAACACCTGGGTATTTTCCCCGAGCAGGCTGTAAACTGGGACTATATATCCTCCAACATCAAAAAATTTAAAACTCCCGACCCAAAAGTTTTGAACCTGTTCGCTTACACTGGTGGCGCCTCATTGATTTCAAAAGCCGCGGGTGCAGATACTACACATGTCGATTCGATAAAGCAGGTAGTAACCTGGGGTAACGAAAATATGGAACTATCGGGCCTTAAAGATATTCGCTGGGTTGTTGAGGACGCTTTGAAATTTGTAAAACGCGAATTAAAACGCGGCAAAAAATACAACGGCATCATACTTGATCCGCCTGCCTACGGTCACGGTCCTAACGGCGAAAAATGGAAGCTGGAGGATCATATCAATGAAATGATGACGGATGTAGTACAATTGCTTGACCCCGAAGAACACTTCCTGATATTAAACACATACTCGCTTGGCTTCTCGGCCGTTATTGTAGAAAATTTAATAAAAAGCGCTTTCCCAAAAGTTCAGAATTTAGAGATAGGCGAACTTTATCTGCAGGCAACATCGGGCATTAAATTACCGTTAGGTGTATTTGGCAAGTTTTATAAACATAAATAACAAACAATGATGAAGGGCAAAATCTATATCATACTTCTGCTTTTCACTTCGACACTATCTTTCGCACAACAACATTTTGATATCATCCTAAAAAACGGAAAGATCATTGACGGCACCGGCAACCCATGGTTTTATGGCGATGTTGGTATTGTAAAAAATAAAATTGTTAAAGTTGGCGACCTATCGCGCAGCAAAGCCACCAAAACTATTGATGCCACGGGATTGATAGTAGCACCGGGATTTATTGATGTGCATACCCATATAGAGGGAGATGAAAAGAAAACACCGACCGCCGATAATTTTATTTACGATGGAGTTACCACGGTTATCACTGGCAATTGTGGTAGCTCAAATACCGACATTAAAAAATATTTTGCACAGCTGGATAGCATCAAACTATCTATAAATGTGGCTACGCTGATCGGGCATAATACTGTACGCGAGGCTGTATTAGGTGAGGCTGCCGTTGCGCCAAATCCGGCCCAGCTTAAACAAATGGAAGTTATAGTTGATAAAGCGATGCGCAATGGTGCCGTAGGCTTTTCGACCGGGTTAATTTACACGCCTGGAGTTTATTCAAAAACCGATGAGGTCGTAGCGTTGGCCAAAGTAGCTGCTAAATATAAAGGTGTCTACACATCGCACATGCGTAACGAAACCGACAAGATCTTTGATGCTATTGCCGAAGCTATTGATATTGGCCGCCAGGCAAAAATGCCGGTAGAGATCTCGCACTTTAAAGTGGGATTGCCCAACTGGAACAAATCGCCTGACATGATTGCAATGGTTGAAGCGGCCCGTAATGAAGGTTTAGACGTTACAGTTGACCAGTACCCTTACACCGCCAGCAGCACAACGCTAAATGTTATAATCCCCGAATGGCTACTTGATGGCGGCCGTGCATCGGCATTAAAAAAACTGGCAGATACAGCCATCCACCATAAGGTTGTGGACGAAATGATAAAAGATATGGCCCGCCGCGGCCGGCCGCATTTTGATTACGCGGTAGTTGCACAGTGCCTGGCAGAACCAGGCTATAACGGCAAAAGTATCGCCCAGATAAATTTATTACTGGGTCGTCCTGCAACTATCCCTGATGAAATAGAGACCATATTGAATATCGTAAAAATCGGCGGCGCCACGATGGTTTTCCATGGGCAGAACGAGGCCGATGTAGAAAACATCCTGCATTATCCGTTAACAATGGTTGCTTCCGATTCAGGCATCCGTTTATTTAATTCAGGTGTTCCTCATCCTCGCGGGTATGGCAGTAATGCACGTGTATTGGCACATTATGTACGCGAAACGGGTTTGATCCGACTGGAAGACGCTATCCGCAAAATGACCTCGCTGCCGGCACAGAAATTCAATCTTGCTGATCGCGGATTGTTACAGGCCGGAAAGTATGCCGATGTAGTAATTTTTGATGCCGCAACTGTGCAGGACCAGTCAACTTTTGAACACCCACATGCTTATTCGACAGGTTTTAAATATGTTTTGGTAAACGGCCAGCCAACTGTTGATAATTTTAAACACACAGGTGCCAGAAAAGGTGTTATTTTGCATGGCGCAGGTTATGTAGCAAACAAATAGCCAAACTTGTGTTATATCAACTGATCAAATAATTAATAAATGAAAAACATATTTCTGTCAACAGTATTATTGCTGTCATCGTTAGGTTTATTCTCTAACTGCAACCAATCAAACGGGAGCAAAAAAACTACCGGCACTGCGGCAACTGCTACCAAACCGGGCGCAGAGGCCGAACCTGCAGATACCACTACTATCGTAAAAAATAATTATCCGCCGATAGATAAAAAACAGTACGATTCGTTAATGAAACGTATGGCTCACGGCGATACTACCGGCAAATGGCCTGTTAAAAACACGCCTTATCCGCTACCAGGCGCTATTTTCCCATACAAAAGGGTTGTTGCTTATTATGGTAATCTTTATTCTAAAAAGATGGGCATCTTAGGTGAATTGCCACCGAGAGAAATGCTTGCCAAATTAAAAGGTGAAATAAAGAACTGGCAACGTGCCGACCCCTCATTACCGGTACAACCGGCATTACATTATATTGCCGTAGTAGCGCAGGGCGATGGTGGTAAAGATGGTAAATACAGGTACCGCATGCCGTTTAAACAAATAGACAGCGTTTTAGCTATCGCCAAAAAAATAAACGCGCTGGTATTTTTAGATGTACAGGTATCGTTAAGTAATATCCAAACAGAGCTTCCTTTATTAGAGAAATACCTGATAATGCCACATGTACATTTTGGTATGGACCCTGAGTTTTCTATGAAAGATGGTTCAAAACCGGGTAAAAAAATTGGCACCTATGACGCCACCGATATCAACTTTGCCTCAAACTATTTAGCCGGCTTGGTTAAGAAGCACGGCCTGCCGCCAAAAGTTTTAATTGTACACCGTTTCACTAAAAAAATGGTGACCAATTACAAAAACATTAAACTGCGTCCCGAAGTGCAGGTAGTAATGGATATGGATGGCTGGGGCGAGCCTGAATTGAAAGAAGGCACCTGGCGTTACTTTATTTATAATGAGCCGGTACAATTTGCAGGCTTTAAATTGTTCTATAAAAACGACATTAAAAAGGCTCCGCACCATATGCTAACTCCCGAGGAAGTTTTGAAAAAGAAACCTTACCCGATGTATATACAGTATCAATAACCCCTCTCAACCCTCCCCGGAGGAGAGGGCTTTGAATAGGCTCTTTAATAAAAAGCCCCGTTGAATAATCAATGGGGCTTTTCTGTTTTTAAAGTCTCCCCTTCGGGGGATTTAGAGGGGCGTTATACCGTAGGCACCGCCGTAAATACGCTCTTGTAGTATTTAATATAAGCAATGCATAAAAACAACTCAAGCACAATAACTGTTGCGCCAACCGGTACGCCTGCCGGAGCCAAAATAGCATGGAACAGGAAAATATTTACGCTGATTGGTAATAGCACCAATACAAAAAATGCTGTAAAACGGTTGATCAGTAAAAAGAATCCGCTTACAATTTCAATAACTTTCATGTACTGGAAAAAATAGCCTGAGCCCCAGAGACCGCCCGAAAACGCCGTTGCTTCCTTGCTCATTGGCGGAGGAACCATATGTAAAACTTGCGGAAAGAAAAAGTTCAGTCCAAACACCACGAAGATAAGCCCTAATAGCACGCGGGCGATTAATACTGCAATTTTCATAATTGTGAGTTTTTAAAGATTAACTAATTAAGTAAGAATAAGTTTTCCCTAAAATACAAGTTCAAACATCTATTTTTAACTTAATCTGTCATACCTTCGTTATAATATTATAATCATCGCATGAAAAAACTGTTGCTGTTAACCGTATCGTTATTAATATTTCTTACTGCTAACGCGCAGGATAGGCCCCCATCTATCGCTAATGGCGGCAAGGTTTGGTCATCATTATACCAGCAACGCGCTGCCGAATATAAAGCTCTATGTTTCCAGGCTTACAACCTGGCCAAATTACGTTTGGATGAAGCCCTAAAACACAAAGGCAAAAAGCCGTTGGCTGTTGTTACCGATATTGATGAAACATTGTTAGATAATAGTCCCCAAGACGCCGTTAAGGCTATTAACAATCAGGAGTTTGACCCAAAAGCCTGGAAACAATGGACAGCCAAAGGTATCGCAGATACCGTGCCGGGAGCACCGTCGTTTTTTAAATACGCAGCATCAAAAGGTGTAGTGGTATTTTATATTACCAACAGGGACGAGGATGAACGAGAAGGTACCACTAAAAACTTAAAGCTATACAACATGCCTTTTGCAGACGCGGCGCACATCATACTAAAACAAACGGTATCAAGCAAAGAAGCCCGCCGCCAGCAGGTATCGGCTAAGTATAACATCGTACTGCTTTGTGGTGATAACCTGCCCGATTTTGACGCCTTATATGATAATAAACCCAATGAAGAAAGCCGCATGGCTGCTACCGAAAAACTGAAAAAGCAATTCGGCAGCAGGTATATTGTGATCCCTAACCCATCCTACGGCGATTTTGAGAACGCTATATTTAAGTTTAATTATAAGTTGACGGGCGCACAGAAGGATTCTGTAATCAGGTCGTTAATTAAATTAGATAACTAAGTTTTTGCATTAAGTTTTTGTTAACTCATAGTTTTCCAATAAATCAATGTGTATTTTTGGGTTTACCCCTTAAATCATGAAACATAAATTACTCTTCGCGGCTATTATAGTATCAGCTTTACAGGTGCGGGCACAGGTACCGGGCAAAATTGCACAAACAGGGCAAGTACTTTTGCCTAACGGATGGAAACTTAGTCCAACAGGTACTTCATTACCATTAGGCGATCTGCCGTTAAATATACAACTTTCATCATCAGGTAAAATGCTGGCCGTTACCAATAACGGGCAAAGCACGCAATCTATCCAGTTGATAGACCCGATAAACGAAAAACTGATCGACGAAAAAGTAATTGGCAAACTATGGTATGGCCTTGCCTTCAGCCGCGACGAAAAGCATTTGTACGCATCAGGCGGTAATGATAACTGGATCATCGATTTCGAAATAAAAAACAATAAGCTAATACCTGCCGATACTATAAAGCTTGCTCCTGCGGCTTACCCAAAAAATAAGGTTTGCGCGACAGGCATAGCAGTTAACAAAAGTAATACCCTGCTTTATACCACTACCAAGGAAGACAATAGTTTATATATCGTCGACCTGGTTACCCGCACTATTAAATCAAAAGTAAAACTGGCTGCCGAGGCTTATAGCTGCATGCTATCGCCCGACGAAAAAACACTTTATATATCCGTGTGGAACGGTGGTGAACTTGCTATATATAATACAGTTACTGGCAATTTAAGCACTATAAAGGTAGGCAGCCACCCTAACGAGTTGCTATTAAATAAAAAAGGCACCCGTTTATTTGTTGCTAACGCGAACGACAACTCGGTATCCATCATTAATACTGCAACACGTAAAGTAACAGAGGTAGTATCTACTTCGCTTTTCCCTACAAAACTTACCGGATCGACTACTAACGGGTTAGCATTATCAGCCAACGAAAAAACGCTTTACATTGCCAATGCAGATAACAATTGCCTGGCAGTTTTTGATGTAAGCATCCCCGGCAGCAGCCAAAGCCGTGGCTTTATCCCGGTTGGGTGGTATCCTACCAATGTTAAGGTGTTGGGTAAGAAGATCCTGGTAAGCAACGGAAAAGGGTTTACATCAATGGCTAATCCGCAGGGGCCAATGCCTGTTAAAAAAGCTGATAACAGCGGCGTACACCTGGGTGCTACCAATACCAAAGAGCAATATATTGGCGGTTTGTTTAAAGGCACCTTATCATTTATTGATACTCCAACTCCCGAGCAACAAAAGGCTTTTACAAAACAGGTTTATGCCAACACACCTTACAATGACAAGGTGGAGAAAATGGCTAAAGGTGAAGCAGGTAATCCTATTCCGCGTAGCAAGGCTGATAAATCGCCCATTAAATATGTGTTTTATATTATTAAAGAAAACCGTACTTACGACCAGGTTTTAGGCGATATGCCTAAAGGCAATGGCGATACTTCGCTTTGCATATTTGGGCAAAAGGTTACGCCAAACGCCCATGCCATAGCGAACGAGTTTGTTTTGGCCGATAATTTTTATGTAGATGCCGAAGTTAGTGCCGATGGACATAACTGGAGTATGGCTGCTTACGCTACCGATTATATTGAAAAAACCTGGCCCACCAGCTACGGTGGCCGTGGCGGCGATTATGGTGGCGAAGGTGTGCGTACCGCTAACGACCCACGCGACGGTTTTATATGGGACTATTGTAACCGGGCGGGTGTAAGTTACCGCAGTTATGGCGAGTTTGCTGCTTACGGTAAAACAACCATTAAAGCGCTAAAAGGCCATATGTGCGTGCAAACACCTGGCTTTACCTTAGATATTACGGATAGATTCCGCGAGAAAGTATGGGAGCATGATTTCGATTCGCTGTTGAAAGTGAACGATGTACCTAAGATGAATATCATCCGTATGGGCAATGACCATACCAGCGGGCAGCGCAAAGGTGCTATTTCGCCAATTGCTGCTGTTGCCGATAATGACCAGGGCGTAGGCATGTTATTGGAACATCTTTCGCACAGTTCTATCTGGAAAGAATCTGTAGTGTTTATTTTGGAGGATGATGCGCAAAACGGATCGGACCATGTGGACGCGCACCGATCGCCGGTATTTGTTGCCGGCCCGTATGTAAAACGGAATGCCGTTGTGCATGGCATGTACTCTACCTCGGGTGTGTTACGCACGATGGAACTGATATTAGGCCTGCCACCAATGAGCCAGTATGATGCCGCCGCTGTACCATTGTATGAGTGTTTTACTACCACGCCCGATTTTACACCTTACACTTTAAAAGCACCGCAAGTTGATGTAGAGAAAAGAAACATAGCTGTAAACAAAAGCAGTAAGATCTCTGATACATTTAATTTGGCCAACGAGGACAAGGTGCCTGATCTGTTATTGAACGAAGTGATTTGGAAATATGTTAAAGGCGAGGACTCGGTAATGCCTGCGCCAAGACGCAGCGCATTTGTTATTCTTGAACCAAAAAAGGATGATGATGACGATTAAGTTTTATTGGATTAATTGCTAAAGTTAAAACCACTATGTTTGATAATTGTTAACTTTAGCATACCAATTAACAACCCATGACAATTATAGAGAACGATCTTTTTAAAGTAGCTATTCGTAACCAGGGCGGCGAGTTAACTTCATTTTTTAATAAAAAAACCGGTGTCGAACACTTATGGCAAGCCGGTGAGATATGGCCGTGGTATGCACCAAATCTATTTCCAATTGTTGGGCAGGTTATAAACAATGAGTTATTGGTTGATGGCAATACGTACGAGCTGCCGAGGCATGGCTTTACCCGGACGTCCGAGTTTTTATTGATCAAGTCTGACGATCAATCGGCGTGGTTCTCTTTGCCTTATTGCGACAAAACACTGGCCAAGTATCCTTATAAATTTGATTTCCAGATCCATTATGATTTGATAGATGATGCCCTGCGCGTAACTTACAAGGTCATCAACTTAGATAAAAAAACCATCTATTTTTCGGTTGGCGGACATCCGGCATTTAACGTACCGTTTAATAAAGGCGAGAAACACGAGGATTATTACATCGAGTTTGAGATCGACGAGAAATTAGAAACACATCTACTTTCTCCCGACGGAACTTTTAACGGCCAAACCCAACCGGTACCTACCGATAAAGGCAAGCTGTTTTTAACCCGCGACCTGTTTGAAAATGATGCCCTGGTATTTAAAAACCTGCGCTCGAGGGTCGTGTCGATAAAAAGCACGCAACATGATCAAACTATTACGGTAGAGTTCCCTCACTTTAATCACTTGGGGCTTTGGAATAAACCCGGCGCCGATTTTGTATGCATTGAACCATGGCTGGGCTACGCCGATAATACGGGCCAGCACGTTGATATAACCAAAAAAGAAGCTATCCAAAAACTGGGCGTAGGCCATGTGTTTGAAGCTGCATTTTTTATAAGTATGTAAAAATGGCCACTCCTGCCCAACGCTTTAGTAACCGTGTAGATAATTACGTCAAATATCGCCCGGGTTATCCTAATGAAGTATTGGAGTTTTTAATTAAACAAGCACATCTTTCAAGCCAATCAGTTATTGCTGACGTTGGTTCGGGCACAGGTATCTTCACCAAACCATTGCTTAATAAAGGCTATAATGTTTATGCCGTAGAACCTAACGACGCCATGCGGCAATATGCCGAAAAGGATTTAAAAGACTATAGCACATTTCACTCGGTAAATGGTACTGCCGAAGAAACCAGGTTAGCTAATCATAGTGTCGACCTGGTAGTTTGCGCGCAAGCATTCCATTGGTTCGATCAGCAGAAAACAAAAGAAGAGTTTAAACGCATATTAAAGCCGAACGGTTTGGTGGCCCTCATCTGGAATAACCGCCAAATTGAAGCTGACGCATTTGCAATTGCTTATGAACTTTTGTTACAAAATCAAGGGTCAGACTATACAGAAGTAAATCATCGCAACCTAACCGACGTTGATTTTAATAATTTTTTCAGGAACGGAAAATATGAGTTGGCCAAATACAGCAACGTACAGGTTTTTGATGAGGACGGTTTAGCGGGCCGGGCATTCTCTTCGTCATACGTCCCGGCAAAAGATACTGACGCCGGTATAAAATTCATGGAAGAATTGAAGCTACTATTTGACCAATACCAAACTGACGGCGAGGTTAATTTCGAATACCAAACAGAGGTTTACCTGGGTAAGATCTAATCCCGTACTAACTTAGTTTATCCAACACTTTTTTTGGAAGTTTAGCTTTAACGAGGTTGTATGATTGTGTGATATAATGCTCCCATTCCCTTTTTGTAAACCTGTTTGCGTCCTCAATCAGGATCCATTTATACCGGCCCACATATGGCGCCACAATAATCCCGGGCGAATTTGACAGTTCGGGAAACTCCTCATCAGTTACTTTTAATGAAACCTTCATAGGGTTTTCAAACCCGGTTACACAAAACATTTTCTCGCCTATCAAAAAACAAAGGTCATTGCCCCATTTAACATCTTCTGTTACGTGGGGCAATTCCTTGCAAATTTCTCTTAGCGATTCAATGTCCATAATCAGTTAAAATAATCCCAATTGCCCTTTATCATCTATTTCTATATCATCCGGGTTAGTTATCTCGAAATCTATTTTTTTAGGCTGAGGTTGCTCCGGTTCTTCAGTTGGTTTGGGTGACTCAACAATCGGTTCAGGTTCTTCCTCCTCCACTTCTTCCTGTTGCTTTTCTTCTATTATCGGTTCCTGCTTAGCAACTACCGGTTCGGCTTTTACTTTCGGTTTGGGTTCAGTTATCGGCTCTATCACTTGCGGAACTTCATCTACAGTTTCCGGGGTTTCATCTGCTTCCATTGTCTTTTCCGCTACAAGGTCCTCTTCAACATCGTCCACTATTACTTCCTCAATCGGGTTGTTTTCAGCTATCAGTTTAACCGACTCAACCGTGTGTTGCGAAATGCGGTTACCCATTGCCTTCATCCCCTTCACATCTATTAACTCAGCCAAATTAAGCTCGATAGTTTCGGGAGTTTTGGCAGCGCCCCTTAGTTGTTTTACTTCAACAATTGGCCCTGCCGCGTTTGATATCAGCGTCATTTTCGACCCGCTTTCTTCGCTGATGATGCTGGTTTCCTTACCTATTACCGTATTCTCAAAAACAAAGCGTTTTACCAGATAGTTTTTTGATTTACCATCAAAATGCACTACCGAATAGACCTTCTCCGGGTTATATTTTTCAATAATCACCATCTTATCATCAAAGTGATTATTGAGGTCGAAGCTGGTTAGCTCGTAAACGCCGTTTGTAAATACGGTTAATATCCGGTCGTCGCCATCAAACTCGCCCAGGTATTTGCCACGTGCATCAACATTCAATCGTTTTAAAATATCATCATACCAGATCTTACGGCCGGCCAGGGTTGAGATACCTTTACTTTTTAGAATGATCTTTTTAACCGGGTACTTGGTAATAATATTACCCATAGATGCGCGACCTTTTATAGCCAATAGTGCAAAATCCTCGTCAAACTGCAGTTTCTTTAACTTCTGATGCGGCTTTAACTGCACATTCACCACCTCGGCTTCGCCGTTAGGGTTGGCAGAGAAGTATAATACTTTTGAGCCCTTACTGCCCTTAGTCAGATCGTACTCTTTATCGCGGGTTACACCTGTTACCGCAAAACGTTTAATATAGCTCACGCCACTTTGCCCGTCTTTATAAATCATGTTATAAATGGTGCGCTCGTCGTTCTTTTTAAATACAGCAACGTGAAGGATATCCTTACCTACAAACACCTTTTCCTGTACCTTGGTAATGATACATTTGCCGTCTTCGCGGAAAACTATGATCTCGTCAATATCTGAGCAATCACCCACAAAAGTTACAGCTTCATCTCTTTTTAAGCCGCTACCAATAAAGCCATCTATTTTGTTGACATATAACTTCACATTGGCCAATGCCACCTGAGATGCATCTACCTTGTCAAACGTCCGCAATTCGGTTTTACGCTCGCGATCTTTACCGTATTTGGCTTTTAGCTTTTCAAACCAGTCGATAGTATACTCGGTTAAATGCTTAAGATGATTTTTAACCGTCTTTATCTCGTTCTCCAGGTTCTTGATCTGCTCGTCCGTTTTCTTAAAGTCGAAACGGGTAATGCTGCTCATCGGCTTATCTATCAGCTTGCGATAATCCTCGGCCACGATAGGGCGGTAAAACAACGGCAAAAACGGCTCGAACAAGCGATTTAAAACAACCAACACTTCCTCAAAAGTACCTGACGTTTCGTAATCAGGATGTTTGTACATCCCTTCCTGGATAAATATTTTAAGTAACGAGCTGAAGAAGATCTTCTCCATCAACTCTTTCAGCTTGATCTGTAATTCCTGTTTTAAAAGTTCTTTGGTGAAATGCGTACTTTCAGAAAGCATATCATTTACGCTCATAAAGCGCGGCTTGTCGTCCTGGATGATACAGGTGTTTGGCGATATGGAAACTTCGCAATCGGTAAACGCAAACAAAGCGTCGATAGTCACATCAGGCGAGATACCTGGTGCCAGGTGGATAACGATCTCTACATTTTGAGCCGTATTATCCTCTATCTTTTTAATTTTGATCTTACCCTTATCATTAGCAGCTATAACACTATCAATCAAACTTCCGGTGGTAGTGGTAAAGGGTATTTCGGTTATGACTAAAGTCTTTTTATCGCGTTCCAAAATTTTTGCACGAACGCGAACACGCCCGCCGCGCTGCCCTTCATTATAAGCCGACGCATCAGCCATGCCACCTGTAGGGAAATCGGGTAATAAGTTTGGCCGTTGCCCTTTTAACACCATTACCGATGCATCCAGCAACTCAATAAAATTATGAGGTAAAATCTTAGTTGCTAAACCTACGGCAATACCCTCGGCACCTTGTGCCAATAATAATGGAAACTTTACAGGCAGCGTTATAGGCTCTTTATTACGCCCGTCATAACTGGCCTGCCAAACTGTGGTATCCGGATTAAAAACAACTTCTAAAGCAAATTTTGATAAGCGTGCCTCGATATAACGCGGTGCCGCCGCCGAGTCGCCGGTTACAGGATCGCCCCAGTTACCCTGGCAATCTATCAGCAGGTTTTTTTGGCCTATCTGTACCATGGCATCACCTATTGAAGCATCACCATGGGGGTGATATTTCATGGTGTTACCAATAACGTTGGCGGCTTTGTTAAAGCGCCCGTCGTCCATCTCTTTTAATGAATGGAGTATGCGGCGCTGTACAGGTTTTAAACCATCATTTATATGCGGCACGGCACGGTCAAGGATTACATACGACGCATAGTCAAGGAACCAATTTTCGTACAACCCATCAAGCGAGGTGACGTTGTGTATTTTATCTTCGTTATTATTAGCAGTTACGTTGTCTTCGTTCAGATCTTCACTCATTAGTCACTAAAAAATTTGGATGGATAAAGATATGGAAATGTATAGACGTGCGGATGTGCAGATGGGGAGATTTTATGCACATTTAGCTGTTTATAAACGCACTTTGTAATTTAAAAACAACAGAAGGGAGCTATAATAAATTATTCGGAATCAATCTTTCCGCATCTCGCGTATCATCACATTATAACTCCATTTGCGCAGCATTGCGTTTACTGTATTAACTATGCGTTTGGCGCGTGTCTCATCGGTTTTAGCGCTCTCTATCCATTTAATAAAATAGTTGCGGTGCGACATGACAAGGCTTTCAAACTGTGTTTGCGCTTCTGGATCGAAGTCAAAACAATCTTGCAGGTCGGCAGGTATTTCAACTTTAAAACCAACATGCTCCTCAAGCTTAACCGTTACCATTGCGCCTGACTCTTTGCGAATGGCTTTCCTTATCTCGGCCTTTAATGGCATAATAAATTTGCCGTCGCCCATGGGCATTAACGCGAAACCACTGATAGGAAATGAGTCGACAAAACCACGCACGCGGAATGCTTTTTTGTTACCGGGCTTTATTTCCTGAGCCAAATCTGCAGGAATTTCAACATATCGCCAACCGGTTTTTTCGCCCATCTCGCCGAACTGCAATATCATGGTTTTGAACTCGATCATGCTATAAATATCACTTAAATATGCGATTTATAAAAATGGGGCAAATGTTAAATTTTTGTTAAATGCACAATAAATATGTTTTTGCCTGTAACGTTTCGATAGGTGCAGATGTCTTATGGATATACAAATTAATTAATAACCTTAAATACAAATATTATGAAAACTTTAAAATCAATGGTGTTAGGTTTAGCACTTTTAGTAGCCAGCACAATTGCTAATGCTGCTAATAAACCAGCTGCAACATTAACCAAAAACGATGTATTAAATATTTACATAAATGCCGTTGTTCATGGTAAAGTAGATGGCCTTGAAAACGTCCTTGCCGATGACGTGAAATTCACAATGTACCGTGGTACAAACGAAGTTAACTTAAACAAAAAGAGCATTCTTGCGTCTTTCAAAGCATCAGAAAATATTGAGCAAGGTTGCACCGCTACCACTACTGTTTTAGACGAAACCAAGAACAGCATGGTGGTTAAAGTATTAATGAACTACAATGGTTATACACGCGCAAACCTGGTTACTATTTCATTAAACAGTGCCGATTTTAAGATCACCAAAATCGAAGCACAAACTCCTCAATCTTAATTTAGTTTAGTTTTGTTTATAGTTTAGGGTTCCTGTTTACAGGAGCCCTTTTTATTTTTGTATAATTACGATAGCCTGTCCTCAAAAAACAAAAAAGGCAAAAACGATTCTATACCATTAGTTACCCAAACAGGCCCCTGGCCAACAAAAAGTATAACCTTTACCGGCTGGCTCTGCATATTCTCGCACTCGGCCAATACCTGCAAGCATGATCCGCATGAAGTTACAGGTCGTTTCAATTCAAACTCATCAGTATGTGCGGTAACCGCCATGCTTATTATAGGGTCGTCCGGATGGTTGGCTCCCCAATAAAATAAGGCAACCCGCTCGGCGCATAAGCCCGATGGATAAGCTACGTTTTCCTGGTTACTGCCATGGATGATCTTGCCGCTTTTTAAAAGCAAAGCCGCCCCTACCCTGAATTTTGAGTATGGCGAATGTGAATTTTTCATTGCCTTAATCGCCTCGGCGCATAGATCCTGGTCTATGTTATCTAATTCCTTCACAGAAGAATATTCCTGGAAGTTTATTTTTATTTCGTGGTTAGTCATTGGCCTCACCCTGCCCTCTACAAAGGAGAACGTTCTTTTTTAAAGTTCATAAAAAAACAAATCCCCGCACTTTTTTAAAGAGCGGGGAAACAAGATAAGGAATAATCTTTCGAAAAAAGAAAATATTTTACACAGCTATCGGCAATTCTTCCGCATCCTCAACAATAGTTGGGTTTACGCTTTCATCATCCTTTTCAACCCGTAGGTTGCCTATAATATGCTGTTGCCTTGCCGGTGTGTTTTTACCCATAAAGTATTCAAGCAGGCCTTTAATGTTGGCATCTTTTAAAATAACCGGGTCAAGGCGGATGTCTTTACCAATAAATAACCCAAACTCATCCGGCGAGATCTCGCCTAAACCTTTAAAGCGAGTTATTTCGGGCTTCACACCTAGTTTGGCAATGGCATTGCGGCGCTCTTCGTCGCTGTAACAGTAGATAGTTTCCTTTTTATTCCGCACCCGGAATAACGGTGTCTGTAATATAAATACGTGCCCGGCTTTTACCAGGTCGGGGAAGAACTGCAGGAAGAACGTCATCAGCAACAAACGGATGTGCATACCATCCACATCGGCATCGGTAGCTATTACTATATTGTTATAACGCAGCCCGTCTATACCGTCCTCTATATTAAGGGCGTGTTGCAGTAAGTTAAACTCCTCGTTTTCATAAACAACCTTTTTGGTAAGGCCGTAACAATTTAGCGGTTTACCTTTTAAGCTGAACACCGCTTGCGTCATCACATCGCGCGATTTGGTTATCGACCCACTGGCCGAATCACCTTCTGTGATAAACAGTGTAGTATCTTGTTTACGCTCATGGGTATCATCAAAATGCAGTTTGCAATCGCGCAGCTTACGATTATGCAATGATGCTTTTTTTGCCCTGTCGTTAGCCAGTTTTTTAATGCCGGCAATATCCTTACGTTCGCGTTCCGATTGCATGATCCGCTTTAATAAGGCATCAGCTGCAGCTGGGTTTTTATGCAGGTAATTATCTAATTCCTTTTTCACAAAATCGCCAATAAATGTGCGGACAGATGGTCCTTCGGGACCAATATTTTGCGAACCCAATTTGGTTTTGGTTTGCGATTCGAAAACCGGCTCCTGTACCTTTATCGCGATAGCTGATACAATAGATGCGCGGACATCTGACGCGTCAAACTCTTTTTTATAAAACTCACGGATAGTTTTAACTACAGCTTCGCGGAATGCTGCCTGGTGGGTACCGCCCTGTGTGGTGTGCTGGCCATTTACAAACGAATAATATTCCTCGCCGTATTGCTGGCCGTGCGTCATCGCTATTTCTATATCCTCGCCTTTTAGGTGGATGATAGGATAACGCAGGGTTTCTACATCCGTTCTTTTTGTTAACAGGTCATAAAGACCGCGCTCCGAGAAATATTTTTGGTTATTGAAGTTAATGGTCAGGCCCGAGTTAAGGAACACATAGTTCCAGATCATGCTATCAATAAACTCCGGTATAAAATGGTAGTTCCTGAAGATGGTTTCATCAGGATAAAAATTTATAGCCGTGCCGTTACGCTGCGTGGTTTCTTTTTCGGGTTCATCCTTAACCAATTCGCCTTTTTCAAACTCGGCAATTTTGGTGCGGCCATCTCGATAGGATTGTACGATAAATGAGGTCGACAGCGCGTTTACCGCTTTGGTACCCACACCATTTAATCCTACTGATTTTTGGAAAGCCTTGCTATCGTACTTACCACCCGTATTTATTTTTGATACGCAATCTATCACCTTACCCAATGGGATACCGCGCCCATAATCGCGCACGGTAACTTTATGGTCGCTTATATTGATCTCGATGGTTTTGCCCGAGCCCATTACAAACTCATCAATAGAGTTATCTACAATTTCTTTCAGTAATACATATATCCCGTCATCATAAGCCGATCCATCTCCCAGTTTACCAATGTACATGCCGGGGCGCAGGCGGATATGCTCTTTCCAGTCTAACGACCGGATACTATCTTCACTATAATTTACTGGTTCTGCCATTTTTTATACGTGTATTTTAAAGCAAGGACGCAGGAAGCCTCCTTACAGCAAAAATAAAGTTTAGCAGCTCAAATTCTAATTCAAATCTGTTAACTTATCAACATTAGTGATTGGTGATCAGAGGTTAGAGATCAGGAAATGCGGGATAGGAAATAACAAAGTATTGATTAACAAACTTAACCACTAATCTCCAACCTCTAATCACTGATCAACTACTCCTTGAATTTAAGACAATTACTCGCCTTATTCATATTCTTGAAAAACTCGGGCCCCTTTTCATTGGTAAAGCACATCGCAAGAACTGTACCTGCTTTGTTTTTTTGCAGTACAGTTAAAAAGCCGTATTTATAATGTTTGGTAATGGGCGAATCGGCAATGCTTATCAGGTAAATACTGCCCGCATCTGCATTATATCGTTCCAGGATATATGGGGGAAGATTTCTCCGCATATAATTTTTCTCAGTTGTAAATGCGGTTATCTGATCTTGTGCGATATTGATATACAACGAGTCAGGGTTGGCAACACGCACATTTTTATCCGCTAAAAGCCTTTCGTTTTCTTTTTGAGTATTTACACGCATCCAGATCTCAAAATCAGAACCGGGAAGTTCCAGGGCGTAATCAAATGGAAAAGTCTCTGTATTAGGTGCCTTAATTTCTTTAAAACCTTCAGGAAAAGTAAAAGCCAAATCAACCTGGGCTAATTCGCTGCTAAAGGTTTTAGGCTGGCCGGTAGCCGTGTGGCTTACCTGCGCCATAGCCGGTACCGCTAACAAAAGCAGCAGTATACTACATACAAAACAGTTAATTTTTTTTGTGACAGTGTTCATTATACAGGCAACGCTCAAATAAACGGTTATAACCCGTTTTATTGTATTGCAATTAAAATTATAAATTATTTATAATATAAATTTAATAATTAAACAATTAGGTTAATTATTAAATACAAATTAAAGCAAGTATTCGATAATCCGTTTTTCAGACTCGAAAGGCATCAATTGGTTTAACCCCATTGCTTCTACAGCGCTATTAATCAATTTGCTTTCGTTTAGTGTTTGTGGTTTACCTTGCTTATTCCTGAAATATGTGCCGGCATCCAACATCGCTTTTAACGGTATCATCCCAATTAATTCACTACCCAGTACATTTACGTTATGATCGGCGGCTTTGGATTTCACCTCGTCAAAAACAATATGAATTGGTGTTACAGCAATATTTGTTAAATTCATAGATACCTGGGCAAGGCCATATTCTTCAATATACCAGCCTATAGCTTTAACGTGCTTTAGCGTACCATGGTTACGTTGTTTTCCATTTTCGTTAATAACTATCCTGCCGGTTTCCCGCACTTCACAGGCTATCTCATTGGCTATATTGGTTGATGCCGTATCCAGGTTTATATTGTAAGCAATTAAAAAATCACGTGCACCAATAACTGTTGCGCCCTGCCGGGCATCCATTTCAGCCGGGCCAAAATCCGGTTTCCAGTTGGGTAGTTTTATTTTTTTAAAAAAACCTTCGTATTCGCCCGCTCTTATTGCGGCCAAATTGCTGCGTGCCTTGTTGGGTTGCGAATGTTCATATAAATAAACCGGGATCTGTAATTCCTCTCCAACCCGTTTTGCCAGCTGTCCGGCATATACAACTACCTCATCAAGCGTAATATTATTTATGGGGATAAGCGGGCAAACATCAGTAGCGCCCATGCGTGGGTGCGTGCCTTTTTGAGTGCGCATATCAATCAGTTCGCCGGCCATTTTTATGGCCAGGAAAGCCGCCTCTACTATCGCTTCCGGTTCGCCGGCAAAGGTAACCACGGTACGGTTAGCATCCTTACCAGGGTCCACGTTAAGCAGTTTAACGCCCGTCACAGAGCATATCTCGCCGGTAATGCTATTGATGATGTCATGATCGACACCCTCACTAAAATTTGGTACACATTCTATTATTCGGTTCATAATCGGACTGCAATTTAGAGATTATTCGGCTTGATGCAACTACAGTTATTTAAACAAACCCTTGATGTACGCAAGGTAAAATAAAGTAATACATTGGTCAAATAGCTTAATAATGCAATGCTATATTCAGTTAGATTTGAACAACCAAATCTAAGTTTATGAAGCTATTCAGCAAAAGTTCGGCTATCGTTATAATGATTGTGTTGTTTTTTACCGTGTTGGTAAACGACGCTATCGCACAAAAAATGTGGGATAACCGCCCTGCTAAATCCTGGATGACAGACGCTTACCCAATTGGCAACGGCCGCATAGGGGGGATGGTTTTTGGCGGAATAAATAAGGAACGCATCCAGTTGAATGATATTACCCTTTGGACCGGCAATGAAACCGACCGTGGCATGTACCAAACATTAGGCAACTTATATATTGACTCGGGCAGCGGTGAGGATACTGAGGTCCCGGCTGATTATCGCCGCGAATTGGACATAAACAGATCGGTTAATACCATCACGTATACAAAAGATGGTGTTAAGTTTAAGCGCGAGTATTTCTGCAGTTTCCCGGATAAGGTAATGGTGCTGCGTTTTACTGCTGATAAAAAAGGCGCTTTTAATAATATATTACGTTTAATCGACGGGCATAAAACTAAGCCTGAGGTAATTGGCAACAAATTATCATTTGCGGGCAAGTTAAATAATGGCATGCTATACAAAGCAACAGCATTAGTTAAATTGGAAGGTGGAAAGCTTAGCGCCGTAGCCGACGAGACTGGTATCAATCAGCTTAAAATAGAAAATGCCGATGCTATAACCATAATATTTACCGGCGCTACCAATTTTAATAACGACCGCAAAACAAACTGGCGGGGTGAAGCACCTGATGCCAAAATAGACAGGGTATTAAAAGTAGCCTCGGTTAAACCTTACGCCGTTTTGTTAAAGAATCACGTGACAGATTATCAAAACCTTTTTGGGCGGGCACATTTAAACTTGGGAACAACATCTCCCGCCACGCTTGCTTTGCCAACCGTACAAAGGCTTATAAATTATAAGAAGGAATTCGATCCGCAGTTGGAGGCATTGATATTTGATTATGGCCGCTACCTGCTTATCAGCTCATCAAGAAAAGGAGGCTTGCCGGCAAACTTGCAAGGCTTATGGAACGAAACCAATAACCCACCCTGGGGTGGCGATTATCATACTAATATCAACATCCAGATGAATTACTGGCTTGCCGAGCCAACCAATTTGGCCGAGTGCCATTTCCCTTATTTGGATCATATCAACGCTATCCGCGAGATCAGGAAGATCAATACTCAAAAAGAATACCCGGGCGTGCGCGGCTGGACGTTACGTACCGAAAGCAACCCAATGGGCGGCGAAAGCTATTCATGGAACCCGCCGGCCAGTGCCTGGTATGTACAGGACCTCTGGGAGCATTACGCCTTTACTAAAGACGTAAAGTATTTACGAGACTTTGCCTATCCAATTATAAAAGAGGTAGCCGAGTTTTGGGACGATCATTTAAAACGCCGCCCCGATGGCACGCTGGTATCACCTAAAGGCTGGTCGCCCGAACATGGGCCTACCGAAGATGGTGTAACTTATGACCAGGAGATTGTTTACGACCTGTTTACTAATTACACCCAATCGGCAGATATATTGGGCATAGATAAAACTTACCGCGACCATATAGCCGATTTGAAGGACCACTTGCTTAAGCTAAAAATAGGCAAATGGGGACAATTACAGGAATGGGAAACCGACCGCGACGACCCGAAAGACAACCATCGCCATGTTTCGCATTTATTTGGCTTGCATCCCGGCAGGCAGATAAGCACCATCAAAACACCCGAGCTTGCCCAGGCGGCAAAAGTTAGTTTACTGGCGCGTGGTGATGTTTCCACCGGATGGTCTATGGCGTGGAAAATTAACTTCTGGGCACGTTTGCAGGATGGCGACCATGCACACACCATCATTCAAAACTTTATTACGCCTGTTGGTGGCAACGGTATTGATTATAACAACGGCGGCGGTATTTATGCCAACTTGTTTTGTGCACACCCGCCATTCCAGATAGATGGTAACTTTGGCTATACCGCCGGCGTTGCCGAAATGCTGGTACAAAGCCAGGCCGATGAGATCCAACTACTGCCCGCCCTGCCAAAAGCCTGGCCAACCGGTAGCGTGCAAGGCCTGAAAGCCCGCGGCAATTTTGAGATTGTTGATCTGCAATGGAAGGATGGTAAACTGGCTAAATTGGTCATGAAATCATTGTCAGGCGGGGAATGTAAGCTGAGGACTTTGAGTGCTTTAAAAACTGTGTTACCGGGTGTTAAAAAAGAAGCCGGAGTTGCCGGTTATGCTTATAGCTTTAAAACCGTTGCCGGTAAGAGTTATAGTTTCACAAATTAAGGCATCTCGCTCATATCATTAAGCATACCGATAGATTGCGCCGCAGGTGCAAAATGTCGGTATGATATTTTATAGTCAACCGACGTTTGTCCAGCATTCTCAAGGAAATACACCCATTCGTTATTCTTATTTAAATTAATTCTAAATAAATTAGGAGGCAATTGTTTGTGTTTTTATATTTGTCGCTTAATTAGACTAAATATAAATAACATGCTATTCCTAAAACAACTACTTATCTGTTTTACAATCTTAGTCATCTTATGCTGCAACATTATTAAGGCAGACGACATTAAAACCGGGAGGATTTCCGGTTCCATCACCACTTCGGATAACAAACCGGCAACATATGTAACCATTACAATTGAGACGCTAAACCGATCAACTACTACCAATGAAAATGGTTATTATAGTTTCGGAAAGATAAAGCCTGGCACCCATACGTTAAAAGTTACATTTATTGGGGCTGTTACTCAAAAAAAGGAAGTTATTGTAACAGCGGGCAAAGCTGCCCTAGCCGATTTTACGCTTACTGAAAGCCTTTCGGCGCTTAACGAAGTGAATATTACTGCGGCAAGGTATCGCAAACCGTTATCGGCTGGCAAGGCAGCTATCAAACCTTTAGACCTGCCGCAAACCACCGGTACTGTTTCAAAAAAAATTATTGAGGACCAACAAATTAACCGCCTGGGCGATGCCGTACGTAACGTAAGCGGCGTAACGTTAACCCAAACACGCGGCGGCGTAGGCGAAACTATAACCGCGCGCGGCTATAGCATTGGCATAACCGGTACTGCCGGTAGCATTTTTAAAAATGGCGTGCTTGCTAACACGGCCGGGCTTACCGAAGCCAGCACGCTTGAATCAATTGAAATATTGAAGGGAAGTGCAGCTTTGCTTTACGGCAACGTATCGGGCGGGTTAGTTATAAACATGATAACTCGTAAACCGCAATTTAAAAGCGGCGGCGAAGTTTCCGTGCGTTACGGCAGCAGCAGTTTTTACAAACCATTGATTGATCTGTACGGCCCTATAAGCCAAAATGTAGCCTTTAGGTTAGTTACCACATACGAAAACTCTGGTAGCTATCGCGACCAGGTAAAAACCAAACGTTTTTATATAAACCCATCATTATTATTTAACCTTGATAAAAAAACTACTTTATTGCTTGAAGCCGATTACAGCAAGCAAAACCTTACACCAGATTGGGGCGTAGGCTCATTAAATACAGGTAGGGAGATACCCACCCAAATATCGCGTTCGCAGTATATCAATACCAACTGGGCTTATAATAATGTAAAACAATACTCAGGTACAGCTACGTTGAACCATAAATTTGACGGGGATTGGAATATAAACGCTATAGTGTCTGCACAAACTGCTGATATAGATTCGTACGGATCAGGTTTACCCAATACTGTGAACGCCGCGGGCGAATGGAACCGGGGTTTGGCAAGGGCCCACGCTAATGAAAATAACTATACCGCGCAAACTAATTTAAAAGGTAAGTTTAACACCGGGCCAATAGATCATCAAATATTGGCCGGTATTGATGCTGCGAAGATATTAAGTAAAAGCAATGCCTTCGGGATTAACAATGGCGCTACACCTATCAGCACTTATGTATATGACAAGATTAACATCATCGACCTTAACAAATATGTGCAACGCACCGATATACCCAATGCTGTTGATACTGCTTTAACCACTACCCCTGTTTATCGTGTTGGTGTTTATGCGCAGGACCTGATTAGCATTACCGATAAACTGAAAGTATTGGCCGGCATACGCTGGTCTTGGCAACAAACCTATCAAACTACTATACAAAACCTGTTAAAGCAAACTACCACCAGCGGTGCAGCACTAACAAGGTATGACCGCGCGTTTTCACCAAAGCTGGCGTTGATCTATCATCCGGTTAAAACCACATCGGTTTACGCCACTTACAGCAACAACTTCCAGATAAACAGCGGTAATGATATTTATACCGGCCAGGGTTTAAAACCATCAATAGTCGATCAGTACGAAGCCGGGATCAAAAATGAGTTCTTTGACGGAAAGCTATCGACCAACTTTAGCGTTTACCGTATTATAAATAATGATCTTGCAGTAACTGCGCCGTTTTTAGCTGATGGTGTAACACCAAACAGTGACGCTACCAAAAAACAATTTAACGGCCAAACCACCAGCGACGGATTAGAGGTTGATGTAAACGGTTACTTATCAAACAATTTGTATTTTATAGTGGGCTATGCATATAACTTTATGCGTTATACCAAAACATCAGGCTTAAAAGGCTCAAGTATAGAGGGCGAGCAAGTTGTTATAAACCCGCGTAATACAGCTAATGCATCGTTATTTTATACATTTAGCTCAAATACTTTACGCGGTTTTAAAGTGGGGGCATCAGCATTTTATACAGGCTCGCGCCTGGGCGGGTACAACAACACGGTTGGCCAAACACAGACCTTTAACCGTTTATTGCCTGTTGGTGGTTTCGCTATACTTAACCTTACTGGCGGATATACTTATAAAAGAGTGTCGTTACTGGCCAGCGTTAATAACGTAACCAACACATTAAACTATTTGATACACGATAATTACAGTATTACTCCAATAGCACCAAGGCAGTTTTTAACTACCTTAACGTATAAGTTTTAATAATTCTCCCGTTTAGTTAAATGCCCTTTACAAAAGTAAAGGGCATTTTTTTTAATAAATATTTGCGTAACCGTTTGGTTACTTATATATTTGTAACCGAACGGTTACTTATTTAACCCTAATATATGAGACGAGACGTATTCCAGGCCATTGCCGACCCAACCCGTAGAGAGATCATAGGGATGCTGGCGCAGAAATCATTAAACTTAAATAACGTGGCAGACCAGTTTGCAATTAGCCGACCTGCCATATCAAAGCACATAAAGATATTAACCGAGTGCGGCCTGGTTACCATAACCCAACAAGGCCGCGAGCGCTACTGCCATGCCGACTTTGGTAAGCTTAAACAGGTTGCCGACTGGACCGCGCGTTACCAAAAATTCTGGACCACAAAACTGGATGCATTGGGTGCATTTTTAGAACAAGACAAACAACAAGATCAACAGAAATAATAACCTAACAATCAAGAATTATGAATACAGAACCATTTGTAATTGAGCAAACCTATGACTCGCCTGTTGAAAAGGTGTGGCAGGCCATTACCGATAACGATAAAATGAAAGAATGGTATTTCAAGCTGGAGGATTTTAAGCCTGAGGTTGGTTTTACATTCCGTTTTAGTGGTACCGATAAGGGCGTAACCTTTTGGCATAAATGCGTGATTACCGAAGTGATCCCGTTAAAGAAACTGGCGCATACCTGGCGATATGAAGAATATCCCGGGGACTCCACCGTAACCTGGGAGCTTTTTGACGAAGGCGGTAAAACCAGGTTAAAGCTAACTCATACAGGACTTGAGTCGTTCCCTTCTGATAACCCATCATTTGCGAGAGAAAGCTTTGCTAAAGGCTGGACCTATATTACCGGTACAGGCTTACCGGGCTTTTTGGCGAAGGAGTAAAATGTGGAGTGGCTGTCATCCTGGGGAGGCATTCGGGATGACAGCCCATTTAGTTACAACAACAATATATCAATCCTGTGCGCATGCACCATTTCCAATCCCGGCGACCATGCGAAAACAGTAAACCTGCCATCCTGCGATGCTACTAATGCAATCGCGTCGCGCTGGTCATATATAAACTGGGCAGCTGCCAGGTGCCGTGTACCGCCGTTTTGGCCGGGGTGCATTAGCGTGGGTGTACCATCCATTACAGGTTCGGTAGTGATGATTCGGTCTACCGGCAGGCTCATGCCTGAACGAGCTATCTTTGCACCAAAGGCTAATAGCTCATAATTGCGATTAATGATGGTTGCGCCATCAACCGCCGTAAAGCCGCCTACAATATCAATGGACCGCAGCAATGCTTCCTGCCAGTCTACTTTCGAGCGCTCGCATTTATCTTGCTTAAGCAGCCTGGTAATACCTGTAAACTTTGGCACTACCGGGTAGCTTAGCGGATGTATTATTGAGTCCTGCCAATTATCAGAATGTTCAGGAACAATAAGTACCAACCCGCCACGCCCATGGGTGCGCATTGATGATGCAAGCTCAACCATAAGGTTAACTGCGCCGTCTACAAATGGCGTAGCTACTCCCGGTAAAGTATCATACAGTGCGGGGCAGTCCTTCATACCGGTATTGTTCTCGTCCACTATCTTTATCTCATCACCCTTTAGTACGGCTATGTTTACAAACTTCCCGAAGCCATCGGTACGGCTGTGTTTAATAACCAGCAGTCCCGGCTCGACAACTTCCAATACAAAACAGATCCCCGGTATAGCCAGGGTAGTGCCCCACACATATAGTTCATCGTTTTCATACCAAACACCCAAGTGGATGCCCGGGCTCTCAACAGCAGGGGCGAGTTTGGTTAGGTTATGAGGTGTTAGGCGGATACGGTCACCGAATTCTAACGGCTGACTTGCTTTATGCGGCGGTAGCAACGCTATCGAGATCTTAGGGGGATGTCCCTCCTCTTTACGCAGGCTTGCCCAAAACGCGACATCTATAATAGCCTCTACAATGGGCGACTGCGGTTCATCAGCAAGATTGTTTGCCCCTTGTTGACGTGCCTCTGCCAGATGCTTGCAAAAGTGCGCTTCTATGGTTACCGCTACCATACGGGCAGCTATATAGGTTGGTTCTGATAACATTGTTTGTATAAGTTATTACTTCAAAAATATCTTTAATGTTTTAAAGATATGCAACATGTAACGGTAAAATTAGCAGGCGATAGCTGTGCTGTTTCATGTGTGTGTGACACAGATGAAACACCTGAAACACTTTTTTGACTTAATATATTGATATTTAACTATTTACGAAAACAGAGTGAAACAAAATGAAACACTTTTTTCGATTTAAATACTTGAATATTAGTGTCTTATAAAAAATTTAAATGTTTAAACGCACAGTAGATAGATAAACACTGTTTCGCGGTTTAAATGTTATTGAGGTTGATATTCAAAAGGCAATTGATCGCCTATCCTTCTCCGGCTCCAATCGCCTTTTATTAAAAAAGTACGGTAGTCTGCATAGCTTCCCCTGCGGTCAATAATTGCTTCTTTTAAATAAAGCTTAATGGTTGATCCCTGATCAGTAAGCACAAAAAGTTTTTTCATAGGCAGATCTCGCTTAGCCTGTACAATAGCAGCGCCGGCCGGATCATAAGTAGCATACAAATGGTTAAACTTAAACGACACAAACGAGGTGTCTATAACATTTACCAATGTGTCAAATTTTACCGGGCGTTTATCAATGCCAACTACGGTAACTTTCTCCCCCAGGCGGGTTTGGCGGGTGGTATCGCGAAAAAGCTTGTATGTTAAAAACCCTTCCTTTAAAACGGTATTCCAATATACCGCACGTAAAAAGTGCATCATAGAGCCTTTATAGGTTTCCAGCCTGTTTTGTGTCCACCGGTTTTGCACTTCCGCTGCACCGTCCATCTCCTCAAAACTGGCATCTCCGTCGTAACCGGTACGGGCAAAATTAGAATTATAGCTAAAGTATTTAAGCAGGTACTTAACCCGGTAGCCTAACCGCTTATTTTCTATTACCAAAAAATCGTCCGCATCGGCAGTCAACGTTCCTTTTTTTGTGGTAAAATGCAGTATCCTGGGATTTATAATTACGCAATTACGGGCATTTGCCGAAGTGCCTAAAAATTGCTCTTTAAATATCGCGTAATTTTTCGCCCAATCATCAATACCGCCTATGATAACTTCGTTTAAAATATTCGATTTTACTTTAAGCGTAAAACTAACATCAACTGATGTTGCCTTAATGGTTATAGCCTGGGTACCGGGATAATACCCTAACATATGTACCGATAACTGAAAGTTACCCGGGTCCATTTTATTAAATATAAACCTGCCGTTATCATTGGTCATGGTTATTTTTTCCGATCCGCTTATAAAAACGGTAGCACTTTTGGCCGGGTTACCTTTATCATCAAGCACAATACCCGTTACAGTGTAATGCCCCTGCCCTAACGTTTTATTACTTATAAAAAATGCAACAATCAAAAACAGGTAACGGCAAAATGGTTTCATTTTTCTTAAAGTTTAGCCGGCGGCTGATACTCAACAGGCAATTGGTCGCCAACCCGCTTCCTGCCAAAAACGCCTTCAGCGTAAAACGCACGATAATCAGTATAACTACCTTTACGGTCAATAATGGCTTCGTCTAAAAAGAGTTTTATTACGCTGCCATTTTCATCGTCTAGTCTAATACTTTTCATATCGAGCGGGGCTTTATAATCAAATTTTGTTTTAGCCAATGCTTTAGGATCATATAAAACATACAGCGGCTTAAATTTTAAACTTTTAAAGGAAGTATCAACAGTGGTAACAAGGCTATCTAACAATACCGGCCTGGTATCTACCACCGCACGATTGAAATACTTTAGCTTACCTGTGTGGTCATCTTTTATCGTAACAAGCGAATAGATTGGCCGGGAATAAAAACCTTCGGCTAAAAGTGTGTTATTATAAACTGATCTTAAAAAATGCATCAACGACCCTTTATAGGTTTCCAACCTGTTTTTTGCCCATTCTTTTTTTATTTGTTCGGTACCATCCATTTCTTCAAAAACGGTTTCACCGTTATAAAGTGCCAGGCCCATTGCGAAGTTATAGCCAAAATCTTTAAGCAGATATTTTATCCTGTATCCTAACCGCTTGTTTTCAATGATCAAAAACTCATCGGCATCAGCCAACAAAAGGTTTTTTTTGGTAGTAAAGTTTATGGCTTTGGGATTTAATATTACACATTGCTTACCATTGGCCGATGTGCCCAAAAAAGCACTTTTAAATATTTTATAATTTGTTGCCCATGCATTGGCCCCACCTATCACTACCTCGTCAAGCGCTATAGTTTTTACTTTTAAGAATAAGCTAACCTCAATCCCACTTGTTTTTATGGTGATATTTTGGGCGTACGGAAAATACCCTAACATTCTTACAGACAGCGTGAACGTGCCTGCATCTATACTGTAAAAGGCAAACCTGCCGGCATCATCTGTCATTGTTATTTTTTCGGTACCGCTTATAAATACAGTAGCGCTTTTAACAGGCTGGCCTTTTTCGTCGGAAACAGTACCCGAAACAGTATAGTGTCCCTGTGCTAACAGCTGGTTGCTTATACTCAGTGTTAAAAATAATACCAGGTAATAAATTGGTTTCATAGTGATAACGGTTTAGTTAAAACATATATCAATGCTGCGTAACAGGCGGCTGGTATTCAAAAGGCAACTGGTCGCCAAGCCTGCGCCGGGCCATATTACCGTGGATATAAAATGCACGATAGTCGGTATAGCTGCCTTTACGATCCACAATCGCTTCTTTAAAAGGCATTCGTATTATTGAACCATTGTAATCCAGTTCTGTATTCACCCTATTATTTTTAGGAGTCTTTTTAGGTTTGGCATTCGCCTTTTTTCGATTGTAGGTAAGATAAAAATTAGGCGCTTTCAGGGAGATAAACGATGTATCAATTATAGTTGCCAGCGTATCATATTTTAATGGCCGCGGGTCTATGGCTATCCGGTCTAAACTTCCGGGGTCATTTCTATCAGACACTGCAGAATAGAGCTGATTTGTTATAAACCCCTCTTTTGAAACCGTATTTAAATAAACCGACCGCAAGTAATGCATGAATGATCCATTATAAGTTTGCAACCGGTTTTTTGCCCATTCTTTTTTCATTTTTTGCGTGCCATCCAACTCTTCAAAATTAGAATCGCCGTCGTAAATGGCAGTATTGGTTATCGCGTTATATGAAAAACCCCTAAGAAGGTAGCGGACTTTATAACCCAGTCGCTTGTTTTGTATCACCAAAAACTCGTCGGCACTGGCGGTTAAGAGCCCTTTCTTTTTATCGTAGTTTAATTTGATGACATCGCGGTTCATTATTTCGGATTGCAGCCCGTTTGGCGAGATCCCTAAAAATTGCGCTTTAAACAATTGATAATAATCTTCGAGCGTATTACCAGGTGGAATTTTAACCTCGTTAAGCTCAATAGCCCTGGATTTTAGTACTACCTTTAGGTTAGGCGAACTTGTTTGAATAACCAGACTGCGGATATCAGGTGCAAACCCCACCATAGTTACAGAAAGCTGGAAAGCACCGGGATCAAGATTGTGAAATATAAATTCGCCCCGCTCATTGGTCATAGTTATTTTTTCAGACCCACTTATAAATACGGTGGCGCTTGTCAGGAGCTGGCCCTTTTCGTCGGCAACAGTACCCATTACATTATAATGCCCTTGCGCAGCCGCGTTGATAACTGTTAAAAGAAAAAAAACAGAAAGATTATAGAAGCGTATAAATTTCATTTATCAGGTAGTAGGGTTTAGCTAAAAATACATTTTTTTCACCGTTCCATACAATGACTTATTCGTCTGTAAGCAAAAAAGCCCCTGCCCGTTATGAACGAACAGAGGCCAAACATTAAACTAAATATATTATCTACAAAGAGGGCTTTTTAATAGCTGCCGATATTTGCGCGAGTGAATAAGCACCAATAGCCATTACAATATCGCGTACAGCAACATCAATAAATTTGCCGCTGGCTAACAGGCTCAGTGCAATTAAAACTAACCACGCCGCTACCAGGTAGCCTGCCTTTGCCGGATTGATCAATACCAACGCGCCGGCGACAATTTCAATAACACCTACTATCATCATAAACACATGGGTGCTAAAAGGCAACATACCAGCTAACCCGGGGTGCAGGTATTGCGACCAGTCTGTAAGCAAATTGGTAAATTTATCGGCACCTGCTACAATTGGGATAATACCATATGTAACTTTTAATAACGCTTGTACCTGTGTGATTTTTTTCTCGTCCATGACTTTTAAAGATTAAATTTATTGATTAGAGACAGGCTGTTTAAAAAGGGTTACAAAATTAAAAATGTAACCCTTTAGGCTTAGCTTAACTCTATTGGGTGATAAAGTGTATTAAATGAATATAAAGTCAATGATCGATACGGATTCTTTAAGCGATGAGAACCTTGTAGAACGGGTGATAAACGGGCAAACCTTCCTGTATGAAGTATTGATGCGCCGGTTAAACGCGCGTTTGTTCCGCATCAGTATGTCGTTTATTAACGATGGTATGGAAGCGGAGGATATTATGCAAAATACCTATATCTACGCTTACCGTAACCTAACAAAGTTTAACAACCAGGCAAAATTCAATACCTGGATAACCCGGATACTAATCAACGAATGCATTCTGCGGAAAAAGAAAATGCTTAACCGGCAAAAAGTTATTGATGCAAAAGGAATTAATGATATAGTTACACATACACCATTAAATGAGGTTATGAATAAAGAATTAAAAGGATTGCTGGAAACTGCTATATCGGCTTTGCCTGAAAAATACCGCACCGTATTCGTAATGCGCGAAATTGAAGATATGAGCACGCAGGAAACCATGGAAGTGCTGGATATTGAAGAATCGAACGTTAAGATCCGCCTTATGCGTGCCAAAACTTTGCTGCGCGACCAGTTAAAGGATTATTACCGGTCGCCCGAACTGTTTGAGTTCCACCTTACCCGTTGCGACAGGATAGTAAACACCGTTATGCAGCAAATTACTCTTTAACACAAAACATGATTTAAATCATATAAAATTGAAATATTTTCAATAATAAGTTATGATTTATATTGTTTATATAATATAATTGCAACTTATTTGAAAAACACAAAGCTTACCCCTGGCGTTGTTGTTATTGTATCTATCTCTTTTTATTATGAAAAAAGCCCATACTCAAAATGGCATTCCCATTTCGCCCCTGCTAAACAATTTAGAAACTGCTGCGGCTAACGCAAAAACCCCATTTATTGTAAAAGGCCGTTTAATAACAATTTGCACCTATGCGGTTGTAATAGCGTTAGCAATAAGCTTGATTGCTAAAGTTTTAGTATCGTTAATTAACCTGGTTACCAATATTTCTTTTTACGGCTCGTTTAGCCTGGGCTTTAACAGCCCGGCCAATAATCATTTAGGGGCCTGGGTTATCCTTGTGCCGGCTGCCGGCGGTATAATAGTTGGCTTAATGGCTTTATATGGGTCAAAGGCTATCCGCGGACATGGCATCCCCGAAGCTATGGAGCAGATCCTGGTTAATGAAAGTAACATTAAACCTTCCATCACTATATTAAAACCCATATCATCGGCCATTGCCATTGGTACCGGTGGCCCGTTTGGTGCCGAGGGCCCTATTATAGCAACAGGCGGCGCCTTAGGCTCAACTTTGGGACAAATATTTAAAGTTACGGCTAACGAGCGCAAGATAATTTTGGCAGCCGGGGCAACGGCGGGTATGTCTGCAATATTTGGTACGCCCATTGCCGGTATATTTTTAGCTATCGAGCTGCTATTGTTTGAGTTTTCACCGCGATCTATATTGCCGGTTGCTCTGGCCTGTATTACCGGGGCTGCCGGGCATCATTTACTTTTCGAGTCGGGGCCGGTATTTTCAATGCCTGATGTGGCTGTGCCATCCAACCTGGCTTTGGGCATTTATAGCTTTATGGGGATCTTTATTGGTTTTATATCCTTAGGCATCACCAAAATAGTTTATTGGGTAGAGGATATGTTTGAAAAGCTACCAATACACTGGATGTGGTGGCCCGCATTAGGCGGATTGGGCGTAGGCGCTATTGGCTTTTACGCGCCGCATACATTGGGTGTGGGTTATGATAATATAACCGGCATCCTATCGGGCACATGGCCGTTAACGCTGGTGCTGAGCTTATGTGTTTTTAAATTCCTGTCGTGGGCCATTGCATTGGGCAGCGGCACATCGGGCGGTACGCTGGCTCCTTTGTTAACCATGGGTGGCGCGGCTGGCTCTGTAATAGGGATGCTGGTATTACAAGTATTTCCCGGATCAGGCATCAGCATTCCGCTGGCTGCGCTTATTGGTATGTCGGCTATGTTTGCCGGGGCCTCAAGGGCTTATTTAACCAGCATAGTTTTCGCGCTGGAAGCTACCATGCAATCGCATGCTTTATTGCCGTTACTGGGCGCTTGTACGGGTGCTTATATTGTTTCTTTCTTTTTGATGGAGAACACGATCATGACCGAAAAAATAGCCCGTCGCGGCGTTGCAACACCCGACTCGTTCGAACCCGATATTTTGCAAAAGTTAAGCGTAGCAGCAGTAATAAGCGCTACCGAAACCGTTATAAATGTAAACACCACCCTAACAGAAGTGCGCGAATGGCTAAACACAGACCATACCAAGGACTCTAATTTCATAGTGGTGAATAATGACGGCGAATATGCGGGCATCATAAAATTAGCCGATATCTACAATAACAAGCTGGATGACGATTCGTCTTTACAAACTATTATAAATACTAAACCCAATATAGCAGTTAACAATACAGATACACTGCGCGAGGCTGTGGAACACATGTCAAAAAGCGGGGTGGAGATCTTACCTGTATTATCTGGGGATAGGATAATAGGTGTATTAACTTACAAGGATATCATCAACGCCTACGGCGGATATATTAAGAAAAGCGAATCTGCTCATATCAGAATCTCGTTAAAACGCCAGCGCATAAAAATGCTTATCAAAGGCAAAAGGCTTATAGATTTTAATAGTGATAAGTAAATATCAGACAACAAAGATGTTACCCTGCGAGTAACAGCAAGTTTCTATATTTACTTAAACAAGTAAATAACCATGCCCGCTATCAGCTTTAAAAACACACTGTTAACAGGCTGCCTTGTATTGTTTATACAGGTATCCGCAACATTTGCGCAAACCCCGCAATACCCACCCGCAGAGCAGGTGACCCGCGATTTTAAAGCATTGTTAAATCGCCCTATAGTTGATTTCAAACCCGAGTTCACCAATGTACGCACGGACTCAATCCAGATAGACAAAGGCTCTATCTACACCGAGGAAACCGAACGCATGCCTATATTGATTTACAAACCGGTTGTAAAAGGGCAAACCAAATTCCCGGTGGTGATATTTTTGCATGGTACGGGCGGTACTAAAGATGGGAGCGATACCAAAGCCATGTTTACCAAACTGGCAAAGCTGGGTATTATGGGTGTAGCTATTGATGCACGTTATCACGGCCAGCGCATTGCAGGTGGTGCGCATGGCAGTAAAGAGTATACCGAAGCTGCATACCGGGCATTTAAAACCAATGACGCCACACATCATGCCTATCCTTTTTTATATGACACCTCTTACGACCTATGGCGATTAGTTGATTACCTAATTACCCGCCCTGATGTTAAAGCCGACCGCATCGGCATGGGCGGCATATCTATGGGTGGAATTGAAACATGGATGGCTGCATCTGTTGATACCCGCATCCATGCCGCGGTGCTGGGGATCTCGGTACAAAGCTTTAAATGGAGTTTGGATAATAACAAATGGCAGGGCCGCGCCGGTACTATTAACGACGCGCATAAAAAAGCCGCGCATGACCTGGGCGACTCAACCGTAAATCAAGCCAATGTAAAAGCAGTATGGGATAAAATATTACCCGGAATAACCGATGAGTTTGATTGCCCGTCTATGATCCGCCTATTTACGCCAAGGCCTTTGCTGATATTAAGTAAAGATAAAGATCCCAACAACCCATACCCCGGCGCGCAGATAGGCTTTTCTACCGCTACTGAAGCATATAAAGCTAAAAACGCGAGCGACAAACTGGATATAGAAGTGCAACCTAACTTAGGGCATGTGTTTAATGCTAAGGATACGGAATTAAGCATAGCGTTTTTTAAGAAGTGGTTGGTAGATTGAACCTCTACCCGTCACAACTGCAACGATTTTAAATAAGCCTGTGCATATACTCCCCAGTTTTTCATGGCCCCTTTTAGGGTAGTTTGAAATTGTTCTTTAGTTACCGCTTTCCCTTTTTTGGGTGGCACTATGGTGGCGGCCGGTACGGTTACATCGGTTACTTTTGTGGCAACCCAGGCAACGTTTTCGTGTGGCATGGCAACCTGCAATATCATACCCGGCAAACCTGTGAATGATTCAGGCCCGCCTACAACGGGAATCTGATCGGTGTAGAAAGCTACCACGTAAATCGAATCTAATATCAACCCGTTTGCGCGGCGGCAGGTATAGCCCAATATATCGCGGGTTTCACCAGTAATTTTCCATTTAATTTTAGCGGTACTGTCTTTCACCAAAAATGTTTCTTCGAATACTTTTTTCTGGCTTAGCTTTGTGCTGGTATTCACGTCAGTATAAGTGGTGTTAAACTGTTGCGACATCGGCACATCAAACCAATTATTAGTACTGTTATCATCCTCGTCAACTTCGGGCGTAAACAAGGTTTTATTATCGCCAAACTGTAAGGTACTTTTTGATACATGGATCTGCGGATGGTTTTTCTTATAACCTTCGAAAGCTTTTGCGCTAAAAACGTTTTCGTCTTTGCTAAGGGCAATTTCGCGGTTTATAAGGGCATACATATTAGTACTTTTACTAAACTCAATAATACCCGATTTTACAAACCGGGTAATATATTGTGCCGATACCATGTTGCCGGTTAAAAGCATCAAGCAAGTTGCTATAAATAGTTTGTTTTTCATGGTCTGTTTATTTTGCTGTAGGGCCACCCATCTGGCTAAAATCCCAGGTTATGGCAAACATAAAGTAGCGTTGTATAGTGGTGTAAGTATTTTGCGAAACGCTGTTGCCGTAAGCATTACGGTTAAAGCCCACGTTTTGGTTCAACAGGTCATTACCTGATATAGTTGCCCTAAGCGTATTGGCTTTAAAGAATGATTTACTGATGCTGGCATTAAGCAACGTGCGCTTAAGATCGGTGCTGAAAGTACCTGTTGGAGCCGTGTAAGTATAATTAACGTCACTTGATATTTTAAACTTGGCAGGCAGGTAAATATTCATGTTGCCCCTGGTATAAAAACCGCGGCCGTTATTGTTAACTTGTTGCTGCAATGATGATTTGCTTATGTTGTATGACGGGCCCGCGCTGATATAAAAATCGTACTTATCTTTTTCGTACTTATTAATATTGATACCGCCCGAGTAATTACCGCTGTTAGAGTTATTTAACACCCCATTAGTATATGAGTAATTGGTATTGCTGTTGGCATTAAAGTTTAAGCCCATGCTTAAACCCCAGATGCCTGTTTTACGCCCAAATGAACCATTGACATAATAGCTAACCGGCATTTTATCTTTCAGGTTTATGTATTGGATGGTGCTTTTACCGGTTTTAATGTCGGTAGTCGTGTTATTGACTATTTGATTTGAAGTGAAATTATAACCACCGCCAAAACCAATGTATTGGTTAGTTAATACTTTATAATCATTAAAGTAGATATTAAGGTTGCTCCTGAATGATGGCGTAAGGTTTTGATTACCTAAAAACACGTTCAGCGGGTCGGTATTTTCTTTTACCGGCTGGATCTGGTTGATAGATGGCTGATTGGTATAACCGCCATAATATATGTAGATAGACCGCTGTTGCGAGAAGTTATACTCGTAAGTAGCCTGCGGGTTCCAGTTAAGGAAGTGCCTTTTAAATATGCTACCCGAGAATTGATTATCCTGCTTAAAAGAAACATCAGACACTTTAGTACCTATGTTAAATGATTGCTTTTTACCTTTAAAATTAATAGCCGCGCCAATTTGATTTGAGATCTGGTCGAGTTTATAATAATTACTTAACGAGTCTACCAAAACATCATAATCGCCGCCAGCGCCTGGCTTATTGTATGAACGCTTATCTGCTGTGCCATTATTTATACTGATGCCATAATTAAAAATAAGCGATACCTTTTTAGAAACGGGTTCGGTATAAGTAATGTTGCTATTTAATACGTTGTTTTTAATGGTGTTTGATTTTAACTGATCTGTTGGTACAACACTTTTTGGGAGGCCTGTTTTAGTATCATAAATATCAACCTCGGCATTTAAAAAACCTTTACTTTCTACATTATTTATGGCCTCGCTCACTAACATCGATATTGTGCGGCCTTTTTTCTTGAATTTATGGGTATAAAACAAGCTGGCGTTAAATAAGTGCGTATCCTCATCATTAGTAATCCGGCGGCTGTTCCTGTTCAATAAGGTATCATTACCTAACGGACCGGTGCGGCCTATCGACAAATAATCGGTCAATGTTTTAGCATGCTTATAAGTACCGTCAACCATAACCTTTAAAGTAGACAGGGTATCAAACTTAATTAAATAGGTAAGGTCAAGCTTTTGCCTAAACATCGAGTTGTTGAAGTTTTGATCGGTATTGGTGTTGATCTCGGTACCGCCCTGGTAGTTGTTTTGGCTTTGGGTATTGCTGGTACCGTTAACATCCAACCGGCCAATTTTATAGTTGGCGTTTATACTTTCATTATCCTTGTTCCACTTGCCATCATAATGGATACCGCCTGTATTTGTTTTAGGTATCCCGCGCCCATCATAGTTGCCGTTAAAAGAGTCAAGCCCGTTATCGCCATCATTAAAATAAAAAGAGATACCGCCATTGTCATTAACCTCGATATTGTTGTTACTGCCATATTTCTGGCTATCCTGCCAGCCCAGGCCGGTTTTGCCTGTGTTACTAAATATTCCATAACCCGAGAATTTTTGCTTGGCCGTAAACTTGTTATACATACCCTGGCCCGAGTAAAAATCGCGGGTACCAATGCCGGCATCTACCTTGCCAAAATAGCCACTCTTTTTATCCTCTTTAAGTTTGATGTTTAAGGTTTTTGTTTTTTGCCCGTCATCAATACCGGTAAAAGTAGCCTGGTCGCTTTTTTTGTCGTACAGCTGTACCTTATCAACCATATCGGCACGCAGGTTTTTGGTAACCAATGTTGGGTCGTCGCCAAAAAACTCTTCGCCGTCAACTAACACCTTCTCTACCGTTTTGCCCTGGGCAGTTATCTTTCCGTCTTTATCCACCTCAATACCGGGGAACTGTTTGATCAGGTCCTCCACCCTATCATTGGGTTGTATAACGTAGGCTTTGGCATTAAACTCGGTGGTATCGCCCTTAATTTTTATAGCGCGGATCTGCCCTTTAATAATAACGTCTTTTAGCAGTTGCGATTTAAGCGTAAGGGTTACTTTGCCAAAATCGTGCGATTGCGTTTTATTATCCAGCGTAAAATCTTCGGTATAATCGGCATAGCCGGGATACGACATCACTAATACAAACTTACCGGCGCTTAAATTATTAATGGCGAATGTGCCATCCGCATTAACGCGGGTAAATTTGTTCAGGATAGAGTCTTTGGCGTTTAACACCATTACGGTGGCGTTATGTAAGGTTTTCTTTTCGGCCGTATCAATAGCCGAACCTTTAACAGAATAATTGCCCTGTGCGTATCCCGTTAATGCAAACAGCATGAGCACTACAATTGAGGGAATTGTGATTTTCATAGGTAGATATAAGGTCGAGGCAAATCTATAACTAAATATTTAGTAGTAGAATATTTTTAACATTTCTTAACGTTATTTAACATTTGCTAACGGGTATAAGACAACTATTTTTTAGATGTGTTACACACATTGCAATAAAAAAATAGTCTTATTAAAAAGTTATACAGCTAAAAAAGGCGGACATATTACTGCCCGCCATAAAAGTGATTAGGTTTAGTGAAATTAAAATGAAAAACTATTGTTGCGGCATCAATTTTAAAGCGTCATTACTTAAAGTAACAATAGCTTGCGGCGATAATTTGTAGTGTACTTTTCCAGCACCTATCACATCATACAGGTGCAACTCCCCATTGCCTTGCATATCTATATCGCAATCTTTAATGTGACTAAATGGCCCGATATTTAACTTGCCGCCACTTGTGTCTGATCCGGCATTTAATTTACTAATTGTTGCACCGAATAAATTAATAGTGCTTGCGTGCGATGTTTGCAAGGTCATGGTGTCCTGCTTAAAGTTGTTGATGATTACATCCAGATTCTCCACGTAGTATCTTTTCATGCTGGATTTGGCTATCAAACTTTTTAATTGCGGGCAAACAATATAAATCCGTTTCTCGCTGGATGATCCGGCTGATCTATTTTTGTAAACTATATTTAATTCGTTCCCCCTTTGGGTAATTAACAGATCGCTTTTAGCTCCATTATTAACCCATACTTCAAATTTGGGCCCTTGGTGAAAGCTAAGATCTATCCTGCTTGAGGGATCAATTTTTACCGCGTCAAAATCTTTAAACTTTATTTTTTCCATTTTGTATAATGGGCTTAAATAATCGCCTTTTTTAAATTCGGCCTGTAAAGCAAAGTCATGTAATAACAGGAAGCCAAATACCAGCAGCCCTGCCGCAATAATTATTTTGTTGCTTGTCTTCATGATTTAGGTGTTTTTGTTTTTTTAAAATCTTCGTAATGTTTTAATATCTCTTCGGGTTTAACGTCCAGCAGGTAAAGGCTGTTAAAAAACTCCGGCAATTCCTGTTGCATAAACCGTTCTTTACGGATGGTTTGAATACGGGCTATCGCATCATCGGCCACAAATAAACCTAAGCCGCGCTTGTTAAAAACTATCTCTAACTGCTGCAAATGTTCATAGGTGCGCATTACCGTGTTGGGGTTTACTTGTAATAGTGTGGCAAGGTCTCGCACGCTGGGAATCTTTTCGGCGGGCAGCCATTTGCCAAGGGTAATATGTTCGCTCATATAATCTGCTATCTGCAGGTATATGGCCTCTTTGTCTTTAAAGTTCATGGCGTTAAACTTGTTTCTCCTTTAAACGATAAAAGGCACTCACCCAAAATAGTACCACTACACCAATTAATACACCAACGCCGGTTAACATAATACCTGCGGATATGTCAATATCTTTACTGCCGTGTTGCGGGTCGTACAGGCTAATGCCGCCAAATGTCATAAGGCTACGGGATATATGCGCGCCTATCAAAAAAGTTTGAAGCGTTTGGCTTGTTATAATAATTATGATGGCTGTTACAAAAAACACAAATGCCGTTTTTACAAAATGTAGTTTGTTGAAGAATAAGGCTCCCCAAAAGCTAATGCCATGAAACAAGAAGTAAAATACAAAAGCCCCATAAGCGCCATTTGTAAGATCAAAAATGTTAAATACTGAGTTTTTAATAACCTCTCTGTAATCTGCACCCCGGGGATTTAAAGCAACAACAATAACATCGGCCACATAAAACACACCCACGCATACCAATTGAAATATGACGAATGTGTAGATCCATTGCAAAAAATATTTTTCGAAATGCGACGCGGGTAAAGTAAGGGTATTTATAGCTTGCTGCCTATTACCCAGGCTACTAAATGACAGGCTGGTATATATACTCCCTACAAGCAACAAAATGGTAATGAAAATACCTGCTTGAATAGAATCCTTTAAAATTCCGTGGCCTATAAAAGCGTAGAACTCAAGTAATAGTAATGATGCGCCAAACATTACCGCTATCGATAAGATGTATGAGCGCGAATGCTCAACAGTATGCTTTTTAAATAGCAACAAAAAGCGTTGTAGATCAAACGTGTTGTTCATGATTGGTTTAGTTTAGGATTTTAATCAAATCTGTATTATTACCGCAGATAGCGTTAAACAGCAGCTCCATATCCACTTTGGTATAGCCGCCATCTGTATTTTGAGTGATGGCATTAAGACCGGCTATATTTTCTTCGGCGTATAAATAAGCAGTGCTGCTTGCCGGGATGAGACTAAAGTTTACCTTATCTGCAATTTCATCAAGGCTTTGTGCCAGTACAATTTGCTGGTTATGCAGTACCACTACGGTATCAATTAAATTATCCAGGTCGCGGACCTGGTGGGTTGATATAATGATGCACCTGTCATCCGTTAATGCTGATGCCACAACTTTTCTAAACTGCGCTTTTGATGGAATATCCAGTCCGTTGGTTGGCTCGTCCATTATCAATAAGGATGTATTGGTTGCCAGTCCAAATGCTATCAGCACCTTTTTTTGCTGGCCGTAGGATAGCTTGGTTAGCGGCCTGTCGGCAGGAACGTCAAAATCGGTAAGGGTTTGTATAAATTGTTTGTTATCAAATTTAGGATAGAAATGCCCTGTGCTGTCTGCAAACTTGGTAGCTGTGATGGCAGGCAGATAAATCTCCTCCGGAACAAAAAACAGCTCCTGTAAAAATGAAGGTAATCGCTTTGCTGGACTCACGCCGTTTACCGTGCATGTGCCCGACCAGGGAAAAACCAGCCCGGCTATGTTTTTCAGCAGCGTTGATTTACCCGCGCCGTTCATGCCCAGTAGCCCATAAATATGGCCCGGCTTCAGGGATAGGGTTAAGTTGTCAAACAGCTTTTGTTTGCCGTACCCAAATGTCAATTGTGATAATTCGATCATTGGTTTAGTGTATTAGTTAAATAGTACACTACAAATGTAGACAATGATTTTATAATTCAAAATTTATTGAGAAATAAATTTCTGAGTGAGTGGTGAGTGGTTGATTAAGTGAGTGGTTTTTGCCATTGAAAACTATTCACCCAATCAACCACTCACTACTTGACAAAAATTACTTTATCTTCCCTTGCGCGGCCTCCGGGTTTTCTTTCAAATAAGTCCGGTACAACTCAAAAAAATCTGGCGCGGTTAACAGCTCGATTTTTGGATCAAGCTTTTTCAGCTCGGCCACCACCTGCACATACCACGACGGACTTTTTAAAATATTACGGAACCAATGGAACGGGACCTTGCGTTTTTGGATGCGGTCGTAAATAATTTGTGCGGCTTTAACCGGGTCCTCATTCACATCAGCATCCGACCGCATGACCGGCATATCGCCATGCAATGAGGTAAGTGGCACCTTTTGCGGGACTATACCATTCGGACTAAAAGCAGCATAAGCATCCAGCCCTTTTTGATTTAGCGGCGGCGCCTGTCCGTCGATAATAAAGCCGGTTATGGTAAGCCCCCATTGTTTGTAATAGGGTTTGTTGTGCGCTACCCAGGCATCTAACCCATCCGGCAAGCCTGACAGCGGCCTTGGCGCCTGCAGCATGCCCGGCATTAAATAACCCGCGCCGTTATCCGCGGCAGCGAAATAATCATTTGGTGTTGCGGTCTCGCGGCGGTAATCCATAGCCATAGGTACCCGCTCGGCCAGTACCGGGCTTATGCACCACATCATGGGTACTTTGCCACGGTTAGGGTCGTCCCATAAAGTAGGTGTAGTTTGCGATACCCAGGATGACGCGTCATAATCGCCCACATAAAAAATCACGAAGTTGCGGCCCTTATAATCTATTTTGCCATCGGCATTTAGGTAACCTTTTTTTGTTAGCTCGGCTTTAGTTACCCAGTCCTGCTTATACTCTTTTTTAAGCGGAAAATGCTGCCAGAACGAAGCATTTGCCAGCGCCCCATAGCCAATAGCATCGGCATCTTTAAATGCGTTATAGGCGCTTATAATGCGCGAGTATTCCCATTCGGTAGCCACATCCTCATGCGTGCCTTTGGCGTGTTTGGTGTATTTAAACGCCCACGGCGGGAAACCGCCTAAATAGGCATAACCGCCTTTATTTTGATTATAAGCAGTAAGCAGCAGTTCTTTTAAAGTGTTAACATCGGTGCCGGGTGTTTGGGTAAGATCGTCAGTTGCGGCTTCGTCGGCCCAGGGGCTCAGGTCGAAAAAGAAACCTTTGCGGCTGATAAAAAAATCGTGATTCGTTAAAGTATGGTGATTGCGGTTTGCCAGGAACGGGTTCTTTAACCATTGTTGGTCGATATAATAAGCGCCGTATTTGGTGTTTACCTTGCCGGTTTTCATGTATTTCTCCAGGAACCATAAGTAAGCGTCATTTTTGGCGGAACCGCTTGATGCCCTGCCGGTGCCCGGGATAATACCTTTACCCGTAAACAACGATGAGCCGTCTTTATTCACCAAACTTATTTTAACCGGCACCTTTGGCCCACTGGTAATTATTTGCGAGTAAAGGCTGTTAGGATCGGTATCATATCGCACTACTATCAGATCTTCTACCCCGGCAATGGATGATGCCACGTTGCTGGTTGCCTGCACGTTGGGGTCGTAAACCACCGCACCCTTAATTTGCTTTTTATAGGCCGATATTACATCGACAACATTTTTATAAACTATGGTATCGCGTTTAGCCAGCCACTTGCCGGGCGTGCGATATTTGTTCCACCAGTAACGGTCAACATCGGCATTGCCATTTTTTACCAGGAAGATGTAGAGCTGCGGCGTAGTGCGGTTTACTATGCCTTGTAACGAGGCGATGGTATGGGTATAATCCCACGCATTGTTGATGCTTTGCTGGTTACCTTTGTCGAACTGCAAAGTAAAGCCAAGATCAAGCATGCCAACTGGCGGGAGTTTTTTCGATTGTGCAAGAGCATAATTACTAACCGCGAAAACGGCAAGCAGCAGTATAATAATAGCAGGTTTTTTCATTGGTTGGGCGTAATTGCCGCTAATGTAACATTTGTAAGTGTAAAATATAAAATGCGGTATTTATTATGATATCATTAATAAAATTTGTTTTTTTGGTTGATGTAAGGTACACATACAAGCGCACCAAACATGTAAACCAAATTAACCGATAATTTTATTTAAGATACTTATGCATACAGGATTGCCCCGTTATGCCTTTACCTTAACCAATTAAACCAATGAGCCAAAAAGCAGCTTTTACCGAGAAGAAGTTCATCGTCACCTTAATTTTTGTCACGTCATTGTTCCTGATGTGGGGTGTACTGCACTCTATGAGTGATGTATTGAACAAACATTTTCAAACTGTTTTAAATATTTCGATAGCAGATTCAGGGCTGATCCAGTTTTCTGTATTCGGTGCTTATTTTATTATGAGCATCCCCGCTGGAATTTTTATGAAAAAGTTTGGCTACAAACCCGGGGTAATCTTAGGCTTGGTTTTGTTTGCCGGCGGTTTATTCTTATTTGTGCCGGCAGCTAACGCGCATTCATTTACATTTTTCAGGATAGCTCTATTTATCGTAGGTTGCGGTATGGCTACGTTAGAGACCGTAGCACACCCTTTTGCTGCAGCATTGGGCGACCAGCGTAAAAGCGACCTGCGTGTAAACTTTGCACAAACCTTTAATGCAGTAGGTACCATTATAGGCCCGGCATTAGGTTCATACTTTCTTTTTGGCGGCCACCAGGAAACCGTAACTGATCTTACTTCGGTAAAAACATTATACGTATGTATAGGTTTCGTGGTGCTGTTAATAGCCGTAGCTTTTGTTTTTTTAAAAATACCTGCGCTTACCGATCCGCATGCAGCAACTCAGTCTGATGATCCGGAAGCGTTAAACGTTGATGTTGCCCCTCAAAAGGGCCTGTTTCAGCATAGTCACTTTGTATGGGCCTGTGCTGCGCAATTCTTTAACGTTGCGGCCCAGGCCGGAACATGGGCGTTTTTTATAAATTATGGCGCCAACATCATGCATTTCAGCGATGAAAAAGCTGGTTATTTGATGAGCTTGTTTATGGGCATGATGTTGTTGGGCCGCGTTGTAGGCACATCATTAATGACCGTTATAGCACCTAATAAGTTGCTGGCCGGATTTGCTGCAGGCGCTATCCTGATGTGCATAATAGTTGCCCAGGGTTGGGGATGGACATCATACATAGCATTAATGATGATCAACTTCTTCTTCAGTATCATGTTCCCAACCATCTTTAGTTTGGGCCTTAAGAACCTGGGTAGCCATACACAAAGAGCTTCATCATTCATTGCTATGGGTGTTGTTGGTGGTGCGGTATTCCCTTTCATAATGGGCCAGGTTGCTAACCATAACATAGCTCAAGCTTACTATATGCCAATTATTTGTTATGCAGTTATCTTTATGTTTGGCTATAAATTTTATAAAGTTAAACACAGCTAATAACACTTTTTTAGTATAAATTATACTAAAACCCTGGCCATATGGCCGGGGTTTTTTGTTGCCGATAAAAATTATTTTCAAAAAAATGAACCTAACTATTGTTTCGTACGAAAACATTCCTACCTTTGTTATATGGAAACCGGAAAAGACGACGAAATTAAAAAAACAGAGCCTACCAAAGGCGAGCTGGAAATACTACAGGTACTATGGAAGCACGGGCCAAACACCGTGCGTTTTGTAAACGACCGCCTGAACGAGCAGCGCGAGATCAATTACACATCAACCCTGAAGCTGATGCAGATTATGGCCGACAAAGGCATGCTTAAACGCGATGAGAGCCAGATGAAGCACATTTACCATGTAGTTGAGGCCGAAGAAAAAACCAAGGACCATTTGCTTGAACGTTTTGTTGATTCGGTGTACAACGGGTCGACAAGTAAGCTGGTAATGCAGCTGCTGGGTAACAAAAAAGCATCAAAAGAAGAGTTAGACGGCATCCGCGCAATGCTTGACGAACTGGAAAAGAAACAATAACCGTTCACTTTTTAAATTAAAAGATCATGGCATTTATCACACTCAGTACGCTTGTAACAGATCCGTTTGTTGCTGCGCTTTGCAATACTTTAGTGCATTCTTTATGGCAGGGTTTAGTATTAGCCGCGTTAACCGGAGCTATCATTATTTTTACCCGTAAGGCAAGTGCCGCCACCCGCTATAATTTGTTAATAGCCGCGTTAACGCTATTTGCAGTAGGCGTTAGCCTTACATTTATAACGCAGCTTAAACAAGCCAATGTTGCAGCTGCAAATACTGTACAGGCGTTGCCTTTTAATAACACCACTCCTATCATCATTAATAATGCTGATGTACATGTTAGGGCAATTAATACGCCGCCGGCTGATGCTACGTTTAGCGATAAACTTTTTAATTATTTAAATCATAACCATAATACCATAGTGTTGGTATGGTTCCTCATTATTTGCGCTAAAAGCATACAATTAGGCTTTGGTTTATGGGGAGTTAACCGCTTAAAAACAAGGCAAGTGTCGGTGGTAAGTGAGTTTTGGAATGACCGCATCCATCAACTGGCAAATAGCCTGGCAATTAAACAAACTATAAGCTTATTGGAGTCGGGCCTTATTAAAGTGCCTATGGTTATAGGTAATTTAAAGCCCGTAATATTAATGCCGGTAGGTTTATTAACCGCCCTTAGCACTGCCGAAGTAGAGGCCATTTTAGTGCATGAGCTTGCACACATTAAACGCCGCGACTATTTGGTTAACCTGCTGCAAAGCCTGATGGAGATCGTGTTCTTCTTTAACCCGGCCGTGTTATGGGTCTCTCAACTAATAAAAGCCGAGCGCGAAAACTGCTGCGACGACCTGGCCCTGGCCCAAAGCAGCGACAAGGTAAGCTATGTACGTGCGTTATTAACCTGCGAGGAATACCAGCAGTCGGTACCCGCCTATGCCATGGCTTTCCCGGGTGGCAAGGGCAGTTTGTTTAACCGGGTTAAACGTCTAACCGGGAACCGCAACCACTCGCTTAATCTGTTTGAGAAAACTGTATTGGCTATTTGTTTGGTGGTATCGGGACTATGTATGTCGGCATTTGCTGAGAAGGAAAATATTAAGCGGACCATGCATGAGGTAGTAAAAGCTATTCAGCATATTAAAACTGCCGACGCACAACCACAGCAAATTGCAGGTAAACCAAAGGCTATAAAAACGCCTGCGATTCAGCCAGTAAACCCGGCTGTGTTAACTGCAGAAATGCCAATGTTGAATCCAGATACTATTATAAAAAGGGTAGACACCAATTCCGTAAAAGATAAAACAATAACGCGTTTAAAGCTGGAAATTGACTCGCTGGAAGCCTCAATGCCAACGACCAAAAGGTTGAGCCGAATAAATGCAGATCGTAAAAGTTTGGGTCGAATAAATACAGATCTTGACCGGAAGGACAATGTTAATAGTAACATACAAGTTAATACAAATACAGCTATAAAAACTAATGTTAACGCAGATGTAAAAACAAATATTGACGCTAAAATCAATACCAAGGTTGATTACGCCTACAAAAATAACAACGCCATATTATACAAACCTTCCCGCGTAACCTATAGCGCTACAATGCCTTATAAACCGGATTCTGCGAATAAAAAAGCCATCTACAAGAAATATCCTTTAAAATTACGGTACAAGGTTAACGGCACAGACTCGGGTATGATGCTCAACTTAAAATTAAACATCCCCAATATGGCCGATGCTTTATATAATGCAGGTTTAATAAAGGATAAAAGCCACTACACCGCAATGATCACCAATGATGTACTGATGGTTAACGGCGTAAAACAGTCCGAAGCAAACCACCAAAAGATCCTTAAACTATACCAGAAAAAACCCAATGATACGGTTAACCTAAGTTTCACCTATCCCGGTAAATAATTTTTTGTGTAACGTTTTAAAAATATCTACGTCTTTATCAATAACTAATAACCCTTAATATCTACCCATGAAACTTTTAAAGCTGGCTTTTTTAGCCGTATGGGCTTGCCTTTGCCTAAATTTTGCTAACGCCCAAACAACAAGCGGTAAAATAACCGGCACCATAACCGATCAAAGCAATAAGCCGGTTGACGGCGCGACCGTAAGCCTCGCAACAGCTAAAGATTCGACCGTAATAAAAACAGTGATAGCTAATGCCGATGGCAGCTTTGCTTTTGAAAGTTTAAAAGATAATACCTATCGCCTTTTTGTAACCTCGGTTGGTTATAAAAACTATGGTGGCGGAGTTGTCATTATTACTAAACAACAATCTGTTAAGTTGCCCGCCATACAACTTGCGGCAAACAGTACAGCCTTAAAAGAAGTTGCCGTGACCGCGCAAAAACAGTTTGTTGAACAGAAGATAGACCGCACGGTGGTAAATGTAAACGCATTAATATCAAACACAGGCATCAATGCTTTAGAAGTTTTGCAAAAAACACCCGGCGTAATAGTCGATCAGGACGGCAACATCACTTATAAAGGCAAAAGCGGTGTTATGGTGATGATTGATGATAAGCCCACTTATTTGTCGGCTGCTAACCTGGCAACATACCTGCGGTCGCTGCCTTCATCATCATTAGATAAAATTGAGCTGATGGATAACCCTCCTGCTAAATACGACGCGGCGGGGAGTGCCGGTGTCATCAATATCAAAACTAAAAAAAGCACCCTAAAGGGTTTTAACGGCAGTTTCAGCGCGGCGTACGGCCAGGGTTTTTATAGCCGGTACAGAGAGAGCCTTAACCTAAATTACCGTATTGATAAAGTAAACCTGTTTGCCAACCTAAGCCATAATACTAATCGCAACTACCGGATGCTGGAGATTGACCGCGATTATTTTAACGCCGATGGCAGCCCCGATTTTTCGTTTAAAGATATATCGATATTTAGAGGTACAAACAATAATTATAACGCAAAAGCCGGTATGGATTATTACATATCACCCAAAACAACCTGGGGGATAGTTTTTACAGGTGGCTTGTCCGACAGCCATGACGATAGCCCTGTATACAGCACATTTTACAACACAAGCGGCGCGCCCGATTCAACCATTAATACCCAAAATATATCTGAAGGCAAATTTAACAATGGCGGTATCAACTTAAATTACAGCCACCAATATGATACCACCGGCACGGCCTTAACATTTGATCTGGATTATATTCGCAACATATCGGGCAGCAACCAAACTTTTATAAACAATACCTTTAACCCGGGCGGTGCATTGCTGGTATCGCAAATGTTAAAAAATGACTTGCCGGCTTATATCAATATTTATGCTGCCAAAGCCGATTTTACTATGCCTTTAAAAGACGGTGGAAAATTTGAGGCGGGGGTTAAAACCAGTTATGTAAATACAGATAATGCCGCCAATTATTTTAATGTGATAGGCGGCGTTAGCACCATAAACTATGATAACACAAACCGGTTTTTATATAAGGAGAATATAAACGCCGCCTACTTAAATTATAACCGCAATTTTGGCCGCTTTGGCGTGCAAACGGGCCTGCGTATGGAAAACACCAATGGCAAGGGCCACCAGTTAGGCAACGCGCAACGGCCCGACTCGTTGTTTATTAACCATTACACCAACCTGTTCCCTACCGCTTATTTATCTTATAAGTTAGATTCGGCGGGGCATAACATGTTGGTGGCCTCATACGGTCGCCGCATAGGCCGGGCAAGCTATGGCCAGCTCAATCCGTTCACAAATATTATAGATAAGTTCACACACTTCCAGGGCAACCCGTTCCTGCGGCCACAGTTTGCCGATAACTATAAACTGGCATACAGCTATAAAAGCTTGTTAACAGTAGCACTGATGTATACCCATATGATAGATGTGCAAGGCGAAATTATTTACCAGGAAGGCAATATATTTGTAAGCACCACAGGCAACATTGCCGACCGTAAAATGTGGGACCTGTCTGTAAACCTTAACCTGCAACCGACCACCTGGTGGACCGTGACGTTTTATGCAGAAGCTTACAATAATAATTACTCCGGCTTATTGCGCAATAATTATATCAATTCTTCCTATTTATCTTATTCGGGCAACGCAAACAACCAGTTTACCATGGGCAAAGGCTGGAGCGCCGAATTAAGCGGGTTTTATAATTCGCGCGGTGTATACGGGCAGTTTAAAACCTTAGGGAACGGTATGCTAAACGCGGGCTTGCAGAAAAAGATATTAAATGATAAAGGTACCCTAAAGTTGAATATCAGTAACATCCTTGACACCTTTCACCCAAGGGGCCAGATCAACAACATTGCCGGAGCCAACGCACGCTTTTATAATACTTTAGATACCCGGGTTACCACGCTGGCGTTTACTTACAATTTCGGCAAATCTGTTAAGGGCCCGGCCAAACGCGCTGTAGGTAGTGCAGATAGCGAGCAAAACAGGGCGCATTAAAACCCTGGCAACAATCTTAACAAAATTTTCGACCCTGATATTACCAAACAATCCAAAAAAGACAATGCTTTCGCTTTACGTGAGTTCCAGGTAAGAAACTAAGGTCGCTCTAAAACAAAAAAAGCTCCCGATTAACATCGGGAGCTTTTCATTTAATATATTTTACAATTAACCTTGCTTAGACCAAACAGCGGCATAGTCTGCCCAAAGTTCGTCAAGCGTTTTGCCGGTATACTCTTTCCAGGCATCTGCTGTATAAGTATGGCTGCGCAGCTTTCCGTCAAGGTTAACCACCAGGCCCTTTTTAACATTTTTTTCTGCCCAAAGTAAAAATTGCGCCGTAATACGGTAAGAGTCTGTATAGCTTGGCGGGCGTGTGGGGTTAGCAGCATCTTTTGTCTGCATAAGTTTATATTTAGGTAAGTACCACTTAGCCCCTTCATTATCTACACCATAAACGGCACGTACATAATCGGCAATACCTTCTGTAAGCCATCCTACGCCTTGGGCACCACCGTTGTAGCTTTGTACAATGTGCATCACCTCATGAGTAACCACATCAATATCAGTAGGTTTTTTTAACATCCAGCCTGGTTTGTAACGCACTACGGTACCACCCGTTGCGGCCACTCCTGTATAGTTGCGGTCTATCCAAAAAACCACTCTTTTGGCCGAATTTGGGTTAAAGTCTTTTGACTCGGCAGTATAAACCTTATAAAAAGTTTCTATCATACGTTGTTTAACGGCCGCGCCTTCAGCTTCGAAAGTGGTATCGTTATTTACGAAGACAAGCGTGTAAGGGCCGCGTGTGGTCGAGTCGAGCGACAGGTGTGGTGCTTCATCCCAGCGTTGACGGCGGGGGCGCTGACCCTGTTGCGCGGGTTGCTGTGTTTGTTGCGCCGTTGCGCCCAAAGCGGCGAAAAGGCATGTAAGAAGTAATAGTTTTTTCATTGTTCTGTATTGTGGGGTTAGCTATTGTGTCGGTGTTATAGTCAAATATAATTTTTATCTAAGCCCGAACCATGGCATTTATGTAACAATATTGAGTTAAAAATATCAGGATGATAAAATATCATATTACAATCCGCTAAACTCATAACTTAAATTTGATATAGCTACTTTACATCGAGCAGCTATTTGCACAATGAGATACAAAACTTACCTGTTTCCCCGAGTTTTTACATTGGCAGTAATTTTATTTTTATGTGCATTTAACAGGCCGCAGGTTGATGACCGCCCAAACATCCTGCTTATTGTGTCCGAAGATCACGGCTTGCATTTATCATGCTATGGCGATGAGGTGATTAAAACTCCTAATATTGATCAAATTGCCGCAAATGGTGTCCGTTTTAAAAATGCCTACGTAACCGAATCTGTGTGTAGCCCATCGCGTAGCAGCATACTCTCGGGCCTTTATCCGCATCAAACCGGGCATTTGGGGTTAACCACATTTGGCTTTGGCTATGTAATGCCGGTAAAGACAATTTACGCCAGGTTAAATGCTGCCGGTTATCGCACGGGTATGATCGGCAAATTACATGTAATGCCCGAATCTGAATTCCCGATAGGCTATCATCCTATTATCAGCCCCAATTACGAGAAAAAAAATTTGGGGCAATATGCAGACTATGCCGGCAAGTTTATAAACCAGGACAAGGCTCCGTTTTTTTTGATGGTGAACTTTCCCGACGCACATTGGCCCTTTATTACCCAGATTGACGGCCGGCCGAAACAACCAATTACCGAAAACAAGGTGAAATCTTTTAATTACCTCCCTTATGATAATGCAACTATCCGGAGTTATACTACAGCTTTATATAACTGCATGTTGCGGCTGGACGAATGTGTCGGCGAGCTTATGGATAAACTTAAAGGATCTGGCAAGGAACGTAATACGCTGGTTTTCTTCCTGTCAGACCATGGTGATGAAATGGCCCGCGGCAAATTTGATATTTATGAAGCCGGTACTAAGGTGCCTTTTATGGTTAACTGGCCGGGCAACGTAAACAGAGGCGCGGTAAGTAACGCCTTGATATCAACCGTTGATATAGTACCTACTATTTTAGATGTTGCCGGCCTGCCAGCTGTGAAAGAGTTACCGGGGAAAAGTCTTAAGCCTCTGTTAAAAAATCCGGGGCTGGATTTCAGGGAATACCTGTATACCGAAAAAAACGTGGATGAAACCGACCTATATTACCCACGCAGGGCAGTACGGGACAAGAAATATAAACTGATATACTCGCTGTTGGACAGCCCGAAAACTAATATAGTTGCCCAACGCTATATGGCTGACAACAAGGGCCCGTTATCACCATTGGCGGGCAGCCCTACAATTAAAGAATTAAAAACCGCATCGCCGCTGGTACAAAAAATTTATCGGGCCTGGCTTACACCCAATAAGGTGCAGCTGTACGACCTGGAAAATGATCCCTGGGAATTTAATGATCTTTCGACCTCTCCTAAATATGCAGTGGTAAAGCAAAGGCTGCTTAAAGCCCTTTTTAAATGGCAAAAGGATACCGACGACCCGCTCAGGTTCCCTGAAAAACTAAAGATGTTGAGCCAGGAAAACGATACCATAAAAACCTCCAAGAATATGAAGTGGCGATATCCGCAGTATTTGTACGGGCGATAAATTGTTACAAAGGGTATCAGAGAATAAAAAAGGAAAACCAACCCAACGAAACACCCCTGGTCTTCGAAGCTTATGTGTAACCGGTTAAAATTCCGGTATTAACAAATAGGCTAAGCTACCTAATGAAATATATTAATAAACTATGCTGTTATTTTGGTTGGCACGAATGGATCAACCGGAGTAAGTTCCATCGCAACTGCATTAATTGCAACGCCCGTCAAATGAGGACACATTACAATATGAAAAAGTGGTTTTACTATAAAAATGATGAGGCAAAAAGTCGGGCAAAAAAGTATTGACAATTAAGACAAAAGTATTAATTATGCTGAGGGCGTTATTTTACATTTACTCATTCAAAACCGGTTATGAGAAAAATGTTCCTTTTGTTCGCTTTTTCGCTGTGTACGAAAATGCTGTTTGCCAACACATTTTATAACGTAATAGATTACGGAGCGAAGGGCGACGGACAAAAAGTAAACACCAAATTTATCCAAAAGGCTATTGATGAGTGTGCTGCGGGCGGTGGTGGTACTGTATATTTTCCGGCCGGTAAATTTATTTCAGGGACCATTTTTTTAAAGAGCAATATTACACTCTATATCGATGCAGGCTGCGAATTGATGGGAAGTACCGATCTGGCAGATTACCCTGCCACCATCCCGGCATTACGTTCGTATACCGATTTATACACCGAACGCAGCCTTATTTATGCCGAGAAACTGGACCATATAGCCATAATTGGACAGGGAAAAATAAACGGGCAAGGGAACAAATTTTCGACTAAAGTACAACCATTTAAAGTCCGCCCATATTTGATAAGGATGATAGAATGTACCAATATCAGGTTAAAAGACATCACCCTTCAAAATCCAGCCATGTGGACCCAACACTATCTTGCATGCGAAAATCTTTTTATTGATAATATCCAGGTGGACTCATGGAACTATAATGTAAATAATGACGGGATTGACATTGACGGGTGCGATAAGGTACAGATAACTAACAGCCAATTCAAAGCCGAAGATGATGCTATAGTTTTTAAAAGCTCGCTTTTGCGTCCATGTAAAAATATTACTATTACCAATTGTGTTATATCCAGTTTATGTAACGCCATTAAAAGCGGGACGGAGTCTGTTGGCGACTTCGAGAATATTACTATCAGTAATTGCATTATACTTAATACCAGGTACGCAGGCATAGCATTAGAGTCTATTGACGGTGCTAACATCAAGGACGTCACCATTAATAATATTGTAATGCGCAATGTAAGTACGCCTATTTTTATTCGCCTTGGCAGCCGGATGCGTCCCTATATAGCCGGCGCTAAAAAATTAGAGATTGGAAGTATCGACAATATTAATATTTCAAACATCCTGGTTACGGGCGCCGGCGGATTTACAAAAGACATGCTATCCCCTATGTACCTTAGCCATAACGCCTATGCAAATGAGCTACCAATTGGCTCAAGCATTTTAGGCATCCCGGGGCATGCTATAAAAAATGTAACCATAAAAGATATTACGATCGACTTTAAAGGCGGTGGCAAAAAAATGCCTAACAAGGTACCTGAGAACGACACCATATATCCTGACTATGACCATTTTGGAGACTTCCCTTCGTATGCTTTTTATAGCAGGCATGTAGACGGTTTAAAGTTTGAGAATATAAAAGTTACCTACAGGTCTGCAGATACCAGGCCGGCACTTTGGCTTGATGATGTAAGCAACGCAACAATTAAAGGGCTTAATGCACAATACGAAAAAGAGACTGACGCATTAATTGTAGCAGATCGTTCTAAAAAAATCGTGGTAGAAGATTGCAATTATTTTACCCCTTTAAAGGCATTAGTTAGCTTTAAAAATAACAGTACCCAGGGGGCATTACAAAACAATATGTTAACCAAAGATTCGAAGCTGTATATAAAAGATAATAGTATTTTAAAAGGGAGCGTTATTCTATATTAACTGCTTTAGACGATAACCACATATGAATTTTACAAGAATTGCGGCTACCCCGGTAACTCATATTGGATGGGGCGCTGTCGAAAATTTACTGGCAGAAGTACAACAGTTGGCACCCGAAAAGATATTAATCGTTGCCGACCCCATTCTAAAACAGATTGGCATGGTAGAAAATATTGTTAAACCTATTTCCGAAGCCAATTACCTGTATGACATTTATACTGATATTATCCCCGAGCCTCTTTTAGAGACCGGGCAAAAATTGGTTGATTTTGCACGGGTGGGCAACTACTCGCTAATAATTGGTATTGGTGGCGGCAGCGCGTTAGATCTGGCTAAACTTGCCGCAGTGTTTATGTCCAATGAAGGCGATATTAAAGACTATTTGAATTTATCGGGCTCAAAAAAAATACAGCATAAAGGCATCCCTAAAATATTAATTGCTACCACCTCGGGCACCGGTGCAGAGGTTACCAATATTTCGGTATTGGCGCTTGAACATACCAAAGATGTAATAAGCCACGACCATTTAATAGCTGACGTAGCCATTGTTGATGCACAACTTACTGTAAGTGTACCTGCAAAAGTAACCGCTGCCACTGGTGCCGATGCACTTACACATGCTATTGAAGCTTACATTTCGGTAAACGCAAATCCGTATTCAGATGGATTGGCGCTCCACGCCATTAAATTAATAAGTGGATCGTTAAGAGACGCGGTTGCAAACGGCAATAACAAACAGGCTCGCACAGATATGGCGTACGGGAGTTACTTAGCAGGTTTAGCTTTTTTTAATGCGGGTGTTGGAGCTATCCATGCGCTGGCTTACCCCTTAGGCGGCCAGTTTCATATCCCGCATGGCGATTCGAACGCGGTTTTAATACCGTATGTTATGGATTATATACGCCCCTCCTGTTTTGTTAAAATGGGTGATATTTTTGCTGCCATGAATGGCAGCGTAATTGCTATTAGTCCCGAAGAAGCATCGGTGAAGTGCATATTTAGTTTGATTAGCTTGCTTAAAGATATTGGCATCCCGGCCACATTAGCAGGTTTTAATGTACCCGAATCGGCGCTGGAACAATTGACAGCAGATGGTGTTAAACAAAAACGACTATTGGCGCGCTGCCCAATGCCCCTAACAGAAACTGATATTTTAAATATCTATAAAAAAGCATTCGCAGGACACGTAGTTTCTTAATTTACTATTGCATGAGCATACAAGCTATAAATCCGGTTAACGGAAAAGTCATAAAAGTTTACAAAGAAGATAACGAGCAATCAGTTATACGTAAAATTGAACAGACGCATAAAGCCTGGCTTAAATGGCGTGACACTACTTTTACCGAGCGTGCCACGTTACTTAAATCCTTAGCCGCAAATTTAAAAAGCCGTAAAAACGAATTGGCTGTATTAATGGCTAATGAAATGGGTAAACCCTTAAAAGATGGCGTAGCCGAAATTGAGAAATGCGCCTCGGTTTGCGAATACTATGCCGATAACGGGGCTGATTTTCTTGCAGATAAGAACATAGATACCGATGCTTCGAAAAGCTTTGTCAGCTTCCAACCAATTGGTGTAGTACTGGCCATAATGCCGTGGAACTTCCCTTTTTGGCAAGTATTCAGGTTCCTGGCGCCAGGGTTAATGGCGGGCAATTGCGGTTTATTAAAACACGCATCAAATGTGCCCGGCTGCGCATTAGCTATCGAAGATTTAGTTAAGGCATCCGGCTTCCCACCGCATGTTTTTCAAACGTTAATGATAGGCAGTAAAGCCGTTGCGAAAGTGATCGCTCATCCTCACGTTAAAGCTGTCACTTTAACCGGTAGCACCGAGGCGGGTATAAAAGTTGCTCAACAAGCAGGTAGTTTAATAAAAAAAACCGTGTTAGAGTTAGGTGGCAGCGACCCCTACATAGTTTTGGCAGACGCCGATCTGGAAAAAGCAGCTCAAGCTTGTGTGAATAGCCGCCTTATTAATAATGGGCAAAGTTGTGTGGCTGCAAAAAGATTTATCCTGGTAAAATCAATCGAAAAGGAGTTTATCAGGCTTTTTAAAGAAAAAATGCAACAGAAAAAAATGGGCGATCCGTTTGAACCAGATACTGAACTTGGCCCAATGGCGCGTGCCGACCTTAGAGATGAATTACACGGGCAGGTATTAGCCAACATACAGGCAGGTGCCAAGTGTATTCTTGGGGGTACTATCCCTGCAATAAAAGGCACGCATGCTTTTTATAGTCCTACAATACTTACGGGCATAAAAAAAGGCATGCCTGCTTATTATGAAGAAATGTTTGGCCCTGTAGCTTTAATTATTTCAGCAAGGGACACCGAGCATGCTATAAGTATAGCTAATGATACACCGTTTGGGTTGGGAGCGGCTGTATTCACCAAAAACAACTCACTTGGCCAGGAAATAGCCCGCACTAAATTACAAGCCGGCTGCTGTTTTGTAAATTCCCTGGTGAAGTCAGACCCCCGCCTGCCTTTTGGTGGTCTCAATCAATCGGGTTATGGGCGCGAACTAAGCGAATTTGGAATCCATGAATTTGTAAATATTAAAACCGTTTATGTTGCATAAGTTTACCATCTTCAATTGAAGTCCAGATAACAAAACCTATCAGCCCGCTTTAATCTGAAAAGCCTTTTTTGTATATTGAAACAATCTAATAATGCCAACCATAGATTAAATTGACAATGACGGACAGAAGAAAGTTTATCAAAGATATATCGGTAGCAAGCTTACTCAGTACGGTTCCCGGAACTTTATTAGCGCAACCGCGCGAACTACCGTCGCCAAATAACGCCCGTGATAATAAACTATGGGGTTGCCTGCTGCATTTAAGCTATAACTTCTGGGTGGAATACAGCTCTCCCAGTCCGTACCGGGGGTACCGACCTTATCTTCAGATGAGCGAAGCGCTATGGAATGATGCCACAGAAAGCATGGCTAAACAAGGCATGAACATGGTAGTGATTGATTTAGGCGACGGAGTTAAATATGACAGTCATCCGGAAATTGCGGTAAATAATGCATGGTCTACCACCCGATTACGGAAGGAATTGGACCGCCTGCGTAAAATGGGCATTGAACCGTTCCCGAAGCTAAACTTTTCGGCGGGCCATGATATATGGTTAGGAGATTATTCCAGAATGGTATCTACACAAAAATATTATGATGTTTGCAGCGACCTGATTAAAGAAGTATCTGAGCTTTTTGATAAACCCCGTTTTTTTCACCTGGGTATGGATGAAGAGAATGCCGAAGATCAACGATATCTCGATTATGTAGTTATACGCCAGCATGACCTGTGGTGGCACGATTTTAATTTGTTAGTAAATCAGGTTGAAAAACATGGTTCGCGTGCATGGATCTGGTCAGATTATTTATGGAAGCATGCTGATGATTTTTTTAAGAAGATGCCTAAATCAGTGCTGCAAAGTAACTGGTATTATAGCGAAAACTTTGATGAGAAATTAACGCCCGTAAAGGCTTATCTTGATCTTGAATCGTACGGTTATGACCAGATCCCGACAGGTGGTTTTTATAGAAAAAACGACCAGGACGAAAAAAATATAATGAATACGGTTAAGTTTTGTGATGAAAAGATTACTGATCCGCACTTACTTGGATTTTTACAAACGTTTTGGGCCCCCACCACCGAAGACAACAGGCGTAATATTTTAAAAGCCATTGACCTGATAGGCGACGCTAAAAAATGGTTCGATAAGAATCATAAAAAGTCTTAAAGGCTGTTGATGACCCGTGACGTGATATTACTTACATAAAAAATCGCTTACAGGTCTTGACTTGAAACAGGCCGTTACCTTTACGTTCAATACCCTGCCAGGAAAGCTGCATACCGCAAAAATCAGTCGGTCGGCAAATGCATTAGGTAATATGCGTTCGGAAGCGGTAGAGGTCGTTATTTAACTTTTAAATCTTCATCTGCCGCCTAAACGGTTTCGCAGGAAATAACCCGCTATTGGTCGATCTTTCTTTCACATCATTTAAATTTTAACGCTCTTTGAATAAAAAGAGCATTATGAAAGCACTCATTCAAAAATCACCGGCCTGGCTGAAAGTCCTGATCTACTTTTTGATCATGTGGCTGGCTACTTTTATTGCTGGTATCGTTCCGGCAATAAACAGCCTTTTCTATTTTTTTGCGGTATCGCTGTTGGTCAGCTGGCTTTTCCTGCGCAGCGATCAGTTGAACCTGTCGTCCCTTGGTTATTATCCTCAGGGTAAGCGCCACTGGAAGCAACTGGTCTACGGTATAGTCCTCGGATGCCTGATGCTGGTGATAACAGCTATGATTACGCTGACCCTGACCAAGGCCAACTGGCATTTCAATAAAGGCATTGACCCGATATATATCCTGATCACATTCCTTATGTGCGGCTGTTCTGCCTATATTCAGGAATTTGTATTCAGGGGATACCCTTTCCAGGCGCTGTTAAACAAATATGGGCCCTGGGCTGCCCAGCTGGCCATTACGGTACCATTTGGCCTGATGCACGTAAACCGTTCCATGTCCTTCCATGATGTCGCCACGGTTATGCTGACCACCGGTTTGGGCTCGCTGTTATTCGGTTTGGCCTATATCAAAACCAGGAACCTGATGCTGCCAACTGGCATACATCTGGGCTGGAACTATGCGCAGGTACTTATACCACGCACTTCGGGCGCCGATTCAAAAGCGCTGATTTCGGTTACCGGCAACACGATCAGTTATGGTTCATTTGCCATTCTTATGCCTTATCTGGTCATCGTTAGCGCTGCCATCCTGCTCCTGGTATTCATGGACTTTCACCAGGCTAAATCGGACAAAGAGATAAAAGAAATAAATGCATCACTTCCAGGCCGCATAAAATAGGGCAAGGCGATGCACGGTAAAAACAGATACGCGATGACTACAAAAGGTTTAGCAATAGCAAGGGTTTTACTGTTTTACGGTTTAAGTACCCTGTTTTTTATTGCAGCGACTGCTTTAACAACAAAGGTCGCATCCAATTTAAAGGATCAGTTATCCATGGTTTTGGCGATACTGGTAACTTTCCTGTTGATCGTCTTATTTAGCCGTATGGAAAATATGAGTTTGAAAGCAGTGGGGGTCATACCGGGCAAAGCAAGCCTCTCCCGTTTTTTTGGCGGCTATCTTATCGGTTTAGCCATGGCTTTCGGGCAGGCCAGTATCGTTATGGGCTTTGGACATTTTCAGCTAAAACCCGTTGTTCATCTCAGCATCATTCCAATACTTTCTTCCTTCCTGTTATTTCTGCTGGCCGCGTTAAGGGAAGAACTGGTTTTCAGATCGTATGCGCTAACAAGATTAAAGGTTTCTTTAGGGCCCACCGCCTGCATGTCTATCATTACAGTTATATTTATCTTAGAACACGTGGCAACCGGTATGCCACTGGTAACGGCTATAGTAGGCTCCGGGATGGGCGCCTTGCTATTTTGTTATGCAGCCTTGAGAACCAAAGGACTGGCATTGCCCTTAGGCCTCCACGGTGCCTGGAACTTCGGGCAATGGATGCTGGGCTTTAAAGGCCGGCCAGGGATTTGGCAGGCTATGACAGACCATGCCTTTGCTGCGCAGGTTCAAACTATCGGGCTGGCAGCCTTTGTGCTGGTAATCGCAGTAAGTATAATTGGTATCCATTACTTTTATAAAAGCAAGATGCAGAAAACGATGGTATCTACAGATGAAGCTGCTTAAAAACCTGCTCCCGGTAATTAGCGCCTATCGGAATTTCGGCTCCTTCTAATTCGAGCATATTTCCTTTGATGGCTAATATCTTTTCCATATGAACGATGTAGGACCGGTGTACCCTGAAAAATTTGTTCTGCGGCAGCATATCTTCCAGTATCTTTAAATGCAAACTCGCCAGCAACCGCCTATCAGCCAGATAAACAGAGCAGAAATCGCGCTCGGCCTGTATATATATTATCTCACTATGATTTACGCGGATCAATTTAGCGCCCTGCCTGATAAAAAGATAGTCTGGTATTTCCTGCTTTTCGCCACCAATCTGAGCATAACCAGCTAAGCGTTCCGTTACTTTCTGCACCGCCTGGTAAAAGCGTTCAAATACAATAGGCTTGACCAGATAATCAACCGAATTAAGTTCGAATCCCTCCACGGCATATTGCGAGTAAGCGGTGGTAAACACCACAAGCGGCGGTTTCCTTAATGACCGCAGAAATTCAGTGCCGGTGATCACCGGCATTTGAATGTCGAGAAAAACCAGGTCGACAGAGTACTCATGCAAACCCTCATAAGCTTCTGTGGCATTCATGCAGCTTTTTACCAGGATAAGTTCCGGAATCCGTGCAATATATGTTTTCAGGATATCCCGGGCTATGGGTTCATCGTCAACCACCATGCAGTTTATTTTCATATTAATTGTATGGTTAAATCTATCGAATAATCAGTTTCTGATATGGCCGTCTCGTACCAGTAATTGTCTGGATAATAGAGTGATAATCGTTTTTGAAGATTTTTTAAGCCGATACCCCCAGGGCCAGACTTAACCCGTTGCTGGTCAATATTGTTATCCACAGTAAAGCGAAGCTTGCCGTTCAAAACATCTAAAAAGATGCTGATAAACGATCCTGGCTCGTCGGGGCTGAACTTAAACGCGTTTTCGACCAGCGGGATTAGTAACAGGGGAGCTATTTCATAGCTACCATCATCCATACTATAGTTGAAAACCACTTTGGTAAAGTTTAGTCTTACTTTTTCCAGTTCTATATAATCATTGATTAGTTTGATCTCTTTTGCAAGTGGCATACTATCTTCGTTCGAATCGTATAAAATATAACGAAGCAGTTCGGAAAGGCGCGCAACAAGATCTGCTGACCGCTCGCTGTCACCACTCATAATCAGGCCATAAATATTGTTCATGGTGTTAAACAAAAAGTGGGGGTTTAGCTGGGCTTTCAAAAAATTAAATTCCAGCTGTATGTTTTCTTTTGCCAGTTTTAAACTATCAATGCTGTTGCGGTAGGCATTTAAAGTGGTTTTAAGGCATAAAGGGATGAATAGTGTCAATATGAGTGAAAACGGTGTACCAAAGCTCAACAGGCGTTTCAGCACAATATTGGTGATATCCGACCGAACCAAACTGTAATACCCGGGTTGATCTTTAGCCAAAGAGGCCATGCAATTACGGCAGGCATTCAGTACTAATCTTTCGGCAATGGTATCAACTATCGTATACACAACCAGCAGAATGATCATGATCATAAATGTTGTTAAATATTTCTTTTTACGCAGGATATGCTTCCATACAACGTTAACCAACACATAGTAAAAAGCCGCAATAAAGCCCGTGCTGAACAAGCTGAGCACCGCCCTGTCGCCAACAGGGAACCCACTGTAGACATTGAACGTGATTAGTGTGAGATAAAACCTCAGGCCGAAAAGCAGGGTCCAAAAAACCAGGTGCAGCATAATGCGACGCGGTGCTTTGGGGTATAACAGATCTGTGATCTTAATTAATGGCATAAGTAAATTTGATGTTTTATAAGCATTAAGCCAATAAAAAACGACGAACAGGGGAAAAATGCCTGCAAACTGATTCGGCCGGATCATCAGCGCCTCCAGGCCGCCCGAGGTAAGGGATGAGGTTCAGAAAAGCAAAAATGAGCATAAGCGATCCCGGCACCAATAGCGGAAATGATCAAAATATTGTAAGCAGCGATCGACGTAACATCGCTTTTCCTCCATATCCGTGGATCAAAACAAAAGCACCCAGCACAGCCCCTATGATAGGCAGGTGGGTGATCAGCAGATGGATGTGTGTCTGGTTCATAACTTTTTTTATCGAAGATCGCCAGCTGATTGTTTGCTTTAAGTAATTATCATCAGGCGTATCGATGATCCTCATCATTTATTTCCGGCGGATAAACAACCAATTTTACGATCTTAAAAGAACCGGCCATGAAGACGATCTTGATGCTCACTGATTTTTCTGAAAATGCGAACCACGCTGCGAAAACTGCCGCTAAATTTGTTCCCCGATTAAAGGCCGACATTATGCTTTATCATACCTATTATGACCACCCGATATTGCCGACCTATGCCGGCGGCCCCTGGATAGTCGAAGAATTTGTTTTTCAAAAGGATGAAAGCACCGCGCAGCTCAGCCAGCTGGCCATTCAATTAAGGCATATCATGGCCGGCATATCGAAAGATAGTTTCAAACCTCCAACTGAATATCAATATGGCGAAGGTTCACTCGGTAAAAATATAGCGGCTATCATTCAGGAGCCTAAGGTCAGTCTCGTCGTAATCGGCAGCCGTACAGACAGCGCAATGGACCATCTGATCTTCGGCAGCGATACGATGGATGTGATCGATCATTCCGCCTGCCCGGTACTGGTCATCCCCTCAGACCATACCAATGGCAGCGAATAATTTCAACATACAAGGATTAAGCGGCCGGGAGGTAGTCGCGGCAAGGTCAAAGTATGGGGCAAACAGCTTGTCGTTTAAAAAGGAAAACGGATTTGCTGATGCCCTGAAAGGACTGGCCAAAGAGCCGATGGTGATCTTACTCCTGGTTACCTCGTGTATCTACTTTATTAGCGGAAAAGTGGGCGATGGCATTTTTCTGGCCTCCGCCATTGTGCTGGTAGCAGGCATATCTTTATACCAGGACTCCCGAAGCCGGAACGCACTCGAAAAATTGAAGGACTTTTCGCAACCAAAATGTAAGGTGATCAGGGACGGAGAAGTTTTAGAAATAAAGAGCGAAGAACTGGTGGTTGGGGACAGCCTCATGGTAGAAGAGGGAACTTCGATCACCGCAGACGGCGTGATCACACATTCCAATGATTTTTCGGTTAACGAAAGCATCCTCACCGGTGAGTCCCTGGCGGTATGTAAAGACAAGGCGGCTGATGACAATTTGATTTTTCATGGCACTACCGTTGCAAGCGGCCTGGCCATCGCCACTATAACCGCTACAGGCAATCAAACCCGGTTGGGAAAAATTGGCCAAAGCCTGGAATCTATTACCGAAGAAAAAACGCCGCTGGAACTGCAGATCAACAATTTTGTAAAAAAGATGGTGATCGCCGGGGTGATCGTGTTCCTCATCGTATGGGGAATTAACTATCTCCATTCGGCTAATGTATTAGACAGCCTCCTTAAAGCACTTACCCTGGCCATGAGCATTTTGCCCGAAGAGATCCCGGTTGCATTTACCACTTTTATGGCACTGGGTGCCTGGCGGCTGATGAAAATGGGCATCGTGGTCAAGCAAATGAAAACGGTGGAAACATTGGGCAGCGCCTCGGTGATATGCACGGATAAGACCGGTACATTGACTGAGAATAAGATGAGCCTGGCGAAAGTATACATCCTGAAGGAGAATCGCATCGCTGACGCGACTGGTATATCGAGCAGCACCGAGCAGGAGCTGATAACACTGGCCATGTGGGCCAGCGAACCAATCCCTTTCGATCCCATGGAAATTGCCCTGCACGATGCCTATTCAAAAACAGGCCTTGCCGATGAGCGTCCAGGTTATAAAATGATCCACGAATATCCGCTGGGTGGAAAGCCGCCTATGATGACCCACCTGTTTGAAAATGGAATGGGGCACCGGATTATCGCGGCTAAAGGAGCGCCCGAAGCGCTGATCAGCATCAGCAACTTAAACAGTAGTGAGAAAAAGCAGATAGCCGAAGCAATTGAGGCAATGGCTACGGAAGGATACCGGGTACTGGCCATAGGCGAAGCTCATTTTGCAGGCAACAGCTTTCCGGCTACCCAGCAGGAATTTCCTTTCGTATTTAAAGGGCTGGTCGCCTTTTATGACCCTCCGAAGAAGAACATCAACGAAGTGTTGCATGGATTTTACCAGGCAGGTATCGCGGTTAAGATCATTACAGGCGATAATGCGGAAACTACCGGCGCTATAGCCCGGCAAATTGCTTTTCAGGGAGCCGACCGATGCATGAGCGGAGATGCGCTGATGAAGCTTTCCGACAAAGAGCTTAAAGAGGAAGTAGAAACAGTAAATATTTTTAGCCGCATGTTCCCGGATGCCAAGCTAAAGATCATCAATGCCCTGAAAGCCAGAAATGAAATTGTAGCGATGACAGGAGACGGGGTGAACGACGGCCCTGCTTTAAAAGCCGCACATATTGGCATCGCCATGGGTAAAAATGGGACCGAAATTGCCAGGCAGGCGGCTTCATTGATCTTGCTGGAAGATGACCTTTCGAAAATGGTTGATGCCATAGCGATGGGCCGGCGCATCTACACCAACCTGAAGAAGGCGATACAATATATCATATCTATCCACATCCCCATTGTATTGACTGTATTTATTCCCCTGGCCCTCGGCTGGGTCTACCCTAATATCTTTTCCCCGGTGCATATTATTTTCCTGGAGTTGATCATGGGGCCGACCTGTTCGATCATTTATGAGAACGAGCCCATAGAAAAGAATACGATGTTGCAAAAACCACGGCCGTTCAGCACCACTTTCTTTAACCTAAAGGAACTAACGACAAGTATTGTACAGGGGCTCTTAATCACGATCGGAACGCTGGCAACCTATCAATATGCCGTAAGCAACGGTACCAATGAACAATTGACCCGTACCATGGTGTTTACCTGCCTGATAGCGGCTAACATCTTACTTACCCTGGTCAACCGGTCATTTTACTACTCACTGTTTACAACGATCAAGTATAAAAACAACCTGGTATTAGTGATCATCGGTATCACTGTGCTGATTACAGCTTTACTTATCTACATTGATCCATTGGCAAACTTCTTCGGCTTCGAATCACTTACCGGGCTGGAACTAGCGATAAGTCTGGTTGTTGGCTTTAGCTCGGTCATATGGTTTGAGTTATATAAAATATGGACACGCAAAATTACGAGGGCATGAAAAACTTGATCTGTCGAAATATAATGCTGGCGCTCTTAGTATTCCTTGGCCTGGGCGCCTTAGGAGGTGGTTTTGCGCTGATGATCTCTCCCGATGGTCATTGATGGGCATGCCACTGTCGGTCTTAAAGCCATCCCCTTTTACCAGTTTCCTGATCCCCGGAGCGGTATTATTCACGGTGCTGGGTATAGTCCCTTTGATAATCACAGGCGCGCTGATCAAAAAACCAGTTTGTAAGCTCGCAGAAATGTTCAACTGTTTTAAAGATATGCATTGGTCGTGGACATTCACCATCTATACAGCGTTTGCCTTAATGATTTGGATACAGCTCGAAATGGTGTTTATCCAGGCTGTCCATTGGTTACATACCTGCTATGTTTTTCTTGCGATCATCATGGTCTTTGTCGCGCTGTTGCCTCAATTGGACTGGGCTTTGAGTTTAAGGCTAAATAGGCTTATGGCCAGCAGCGATACGGCGCTTTTTTTTATAGAAATAACAGGATCTTCAATCAGTTTAAGGGAGAGAGTTGTTCCTGCTAAAATAAAATCGGATTCTGAGGATAATCTGAAGTTGAATAAGGCTTGGTGCTAACTGATTTTAGGGAATGTGATGTTGAAGATATGGCAATTATCCGCAAAATGGTAATTGATGTGGAAGCCGCATTGCCGGCAAATGTTTTTGACCAGTGTAAGGCCCAAACCCGTACCCTGGGACTCTTTGCCTTTTTGGAAACGTTCGAATATTTGTTCGCCGGTAAGTTTGAGAGGACTACCGCTGTTTTTGAAAACCAGTTGGTCTGCGCTGAGATCGATCTCAATTTTGCCAAATTGCAGGTTATGGCGAATGGCATTACTGAACAAATTATTCAATAAAATATCGATCAGGTATTTGCTGGCTACAATTCCTTTATCATCCAACCGGTTGATGACGACCAGATTCTTTGACTGCGCCAGTTCCTGGAACTGCACGATCTTTTCCAGGATGACCGCTTTTAAGTTGACCGGTTCATCATCCCTGATCAGTTCATTATCCAATTTGATCAGTAACAATAAGGCCTGGTTAAGACGGGCTGATTTATTAATGGACGCATAGATGTCCGTGATTTGTGTTAACTGGTCTGGCCGCAGCGTTTCATCCTGTATCAGCGTATCCAGTTTAGTCGTGGCGACAGCCAGCGGTGTCATGAGTTCATGCGAGGCATTCTCGGTAAAGATCTTCAGGTCCCGGTACTCTGCTTTTACGCGGGCAGACATTTCATAAATAGCGGAATTCAATTCGGCAAACTCGTCTACTTTGCTGTCCTTAGCTGAAAATTGCCCGCTACCGGCCACATCGAATGCCTTAATTTCCCGAAGCGTCCTATAAAATGGTTTCCAAAGGCCATTCAACACGTATTTGTTGGTGATGAACAACACAAGCAACAAACCGGCAATCAAAACTAGCGTGATCACGCTGATGATCTCCACCAGGGACCGGGTGCTTTCCCGTGAGACGGTAATGGTCACTTTATAACGCCTGTTGCCGGCTTTCACCAGGTCTTCCACCGCACGCCCGGGTTCGGTCCGGTGCTCCCGGAAGTTATGGTAAACGGTATCGAAATAACGCCTTTTAAAAGCCTGTTGATCTGTTTTGAGGAACACGGCATGATCCTGATCAAGGTCATATTGCTGCGGTTCTGCATGCGTTGTTCTGACGTATTCTTCCGCTTCGCTAAGCGCTTGTGAAAGGTTACGGTCCAGTTGGTTATTGGCGATATAATTAATGACAAAAAAATAAATGACCGCACCGGTAAACAGTACCGCCAGGCTGATCAGCACACTGGCTTTGGTATAATGCGCCGACAGTTTCATGTTGCGAGAAATTTATAACCGATACCATAGACAGATTTCAGGTAGTCAGCAGAACCGGCATCGATCAGTTTTTTCCGCAGATTTTTGATATGCGTATAAATAAAATCGAAACTATCATGCATATCCATTTCATCGCCCCAAAGATGTTCGGCGATCGCATTTTTCGAGATCACTCTGCCTTTGTTCGCCAGAAAATAAAGCAACATATCATATTCCTTCTTGGTCAATATGATGTGCTCGCCGTTCACTTCAACATTGCGGCCCAAAACATCGATGACGATTTCATTAAACACCAGCTTGCTGTTCGTGTTTAACGTTTTACGCCGGAACACGGCCATCAGCCGGGCCTTCAGTTCGGCCAGGTGAAAAGGCTTGGTCAGGTAATCATCGGCGCCGATGTTCAAACCTTTTAATCTATCGTCCAAAGAATTGCGGGCTGAAATGATCAGCACGGCTTCCATTTTGCCATCAGCTTTCAAATGGTCCAGCACGGCGAATCCGTCACCGTCCGGCAAGCCGATATCCAGCAGGACGCAATCATAGTGATAATCGGTCAGCTTAACCAGGGCAGCCTCTAAACTAGCGCAGCTTTCGCAAATATTACCATCAGCATTCAGGTAATTAGTGATATTTTCACGCAGCCCTCGTTCGTCTTCTATGACCAGTATCTTCAATGTGTTTTTTGTTAAAAATAAAAAGATAAAATGGAGAAAATCTGAAGTTCCGCGACGAACTTCAAATTTACTCCTAAATCAATTGACAATTTACGCTGAATTAAATTAAATCACATCGCTTATGACCCTCATTGAACCCACACGCAAAGCTATCGGGCAACCGGAACAAAATAAGAAATACCCCGCCAGCCTGCGTTTATGGCACTGGGCCAATGCGGTGGTGATCTCCGGTTCATTGCTTACCGTGCTGGTCAACGCCACGCTGAATGACCGTGCTGCGGTGACCCCGGTCATTCAAAATGAATTGACGAAAAACGGCGTTACAGTTACCGCGCAACAGGCGGGTAGTATAGGGCATGCGCTGGAAGATCAGGTTTGGGCAGTGCACACCTATTTCGGTTATGTTTTGGCAGCCCTACTCCTGTTCAGACTGGGATTAGAGTTCTTTCAACTGGCCGACCAAAAATTTATCCGGAAGCTTAAATCAGCCCTTCAGCAATTCCAGTCCACTAAAAGGAAGCTGGAGCATGCCCGGCATGAACTCATTGTTAAAAGTATTTACGCGGTATTCTATCTGGTGCTGGTTATTATGGCCGTAACCGGTTTGTTCCTGGCTCTCGAAGATCTGCTGGCGCCCTTTAAGTCTATCTGCCATAGTGTCAAGGAAGTCCATGGTTTTTGCATGTACCTGATTATAGCATTTATAATCGTGCATATAGCCGGTGTTTTTTTAGCGGAGCGTAAAGACAGTGCCGGCATCACATCAGACATGATCAACGGTGGCAGGAATAGTTAAAGCGAACTTATTTACCGGTGATGAGTTTGTCCATAACATTGGCTGCACCCGCAGCCAATGCGCCGATCATGACCACTTTAACCGCATCGGCTAAGGCTGGCTGACCGGTTATTTTGCCTTGAAACAACCGAATATAAACAAACAGATCAGCGTTATCAAGCAGGAATGATAACAGGCTGTCTGCGCATGACCGATTATGATATTAGGCGATAATGGAATAATGTCGCCAACAATATAAGAAAGCCCAATCGTTATTTAAATTTCATTGCTAGAGTTACGATATTCGAATTTAGGCCCGTAGACCTGGTATAATGCCCGGCCCGGATCTCCAGCGAGTTAAAGCGCTGCCAGCCAAACACCCCGTTAGGCGGTGCTAACCGGATATTTGCCCCCACAAAATTGCTGGTCAGGGTGGAGAGGTCGTAGTCGCTGGTATAATAGGTTTCTGTCGGGCTGTGCTGGCCATAGGGTGCAAAATACCGGCTTCCCTGCTGGTTGTTATAGCGGTAGTAAGGACTAACGGATACGAATGACGTCAGTTTAACCGGTATTTCCAGCTCGGCGGTATGTGCCCTGATGCCCCAGTTATCGGTATAGTACCGGTAGAAGGCCCTGACAATAAAATGATCGTCCAAAAAATAATTCAATCTTACCGCGATGGGCAGTTTGTAGCGGCTGCCAGGCAGGCTTTCTACGCGCTCATTAAAAATATTGTTGGTCGGGCCGACCCCTGTTGCAAAATTACTATTAAAATAGACCCGCTGATATTCGGTAGCGAGCAAACCTTTTTGATAAGATGGTTCGACAATTAATGCCACTTGCAAGCGCTGGCTGATCACCTGCGACAACGAGAAAGACGTACTGAATGAGTTGCGGGGCCGGTTGTCCACCGGTCGCCGGTCTTCGTGTTCTGCACCTGAGCCATAGCCTGGCGGGCGTAACTCAACCGGTAAGATCACCTTCCAGGTGTCCATAAATACCTGCGCTTTCAGATCAAACTGCGTGTTTTTATCCCTGGATAAGCGCGTTAGATTTAAGCCGCCGCCAAAAGATTGGTAGTCAAACTCGTGGGAATATGATGCAGTGAGACCGAATGCATTGCCGGTCTTATCATTGGAAGCGGTCCAGTTCAAAGAGGGATAAACGCGGGTATCCCGCATGGAGGCAGAAGAAACCGTGTTGGGATCTATCTTATCTGATGATGCCGAGGTATAATGATCAATCCCCAATTCAAACGAAAAGGTGTGTTTTTTCCCGCGCAAGCTGTACTTTGACAGCTGCAAATCAAAGGTATTGGCAAAGTCGGTCAGTTTTTCAGAACCTATGCCGCCGGTCACCGCCGAGTTGTTACCATCCTGGTGGTAGTAAGCGGATATGATGTTGATCTCATCCAACCTGAGTTTACGGGCTTCGTAATTGCTGGTATCCTTAACCGGCTGTGGCCTGGTTTGCGCATGCGACGCTGCAATTCCTAAATATAGGGCAGCCACACATAAATAGATTTTCCTCATGTTACTTATCCTGGCTTAATTACAACCGCAGCCACCGCCACTTTTTCCCCCGTTTGCGCCGGAGCTGGCCTCGCGGTACAACTGAAAACTTTGTTCGAACTTCTGCGATTTCCGCGCCGCCAATTCCATTTCTGAATCGTTCAGCCGGTTTTTTTGATAGGCTTTCACCGACATGCAGGAAGTCAGGCCAAAGGCCATATACAGGCTGAATAGGAGGAGTAGCATTGAAGGGGATTTTTTCATATCAAAAGTTTTTAATGTTAATGTTTTTGGAGGTAAAAAGCCGGTTATGATCATCGACGATGACACAGGCGATATGTTGCAGCTGGTTGATCATATCCAGGCCCACGCGGACACCCATGACCGTTACCGGAGTGGCCATGGCATCGGCGAATTCAGCGCTCGGACAAATGATACTGACGCTTTTGATGCCACTCACGGGCAGGCCCGTCTTAGGATCGATGGTATGCGCATATTTTTTGCCGTTGATGATAGCATATTTGGCATAGTTCCCCGAGGTGGCAATAGCCATATTGCTGATATTCAACGTGGAGAACGGCGTATCGGCCCGGTCAGGGTCAGCAATGGCGATCGTCCAGGGCCGGCCATCCGGTTGTGCTCCCCAGGTGACCAGATCACCGGCAGCGTTCACGATGCCACCGCTTACACCAGCATTTTGCAGGACCAATTTAGCCCGGTCAGCTGCGTAACCTTTACCGATACCGCCAAAGCCGATGCGCATGCCTTTTTCTTTTAACAACACCGTAGTATTTTCCTCGTCGAGCAGGACGTTTCGGTAGTTGATCAGGCGGACTGATCTTTTAGCTGTTTCCGGATCGGGCAATGCCTGCATGTTCACGTCAAAATTCCAAAGACGCTTATCAAGGGAGCCGTAACTAATATCGAAGGCGCCCTGGGTCAATTCAGATATTTTGAGGGAGCGCGCGATGAGCCGGTAAACTTCTTCATCCACTTTCACCGGAGCGATGCCGGCTTGCGCATTAATACGGTTGGTTTGGCTATCGTCGTTGAAGGTGGTCAGCAGTGTCTCTATCCGGCTGATCTCTGCCACGGCCAGGTCGATCCGCTGATCGGCCCAGTCCGCATCATCGCCGACCACACTGATCTCAAAGCGGTTTCCCATTAATTTCAGCACACGTTTATGTACCGATAGCTTTGATCGCGTTTCAGTGGCGGACATCGGCAGATACTTTGATCTGGTTGACAAATTGTTCCGGTGTTTCATCCGGATAGCCATCCCAGGCTTTTAATATTTTGCCGTGCTCATCCACCAGCAAAGTGTAGGGGAACTTTCCGTCGGGATTGTACTTGTCCGCCAGGGACTCATTCAGTTTTACCTGCGCCTTACTGAGCGCGTTCTTTTTCTGACGCGGAAAGTCTGCACGTACCAATACCAAGTGCTGCGCCGCGTAATCGGTAAAGGTGTCCGACTCTAGGATTTCTTTGCGCAGACGGATACAGGGCCCGCACCAGTCCGACCCCGAGAAGTTAACCACGATGAGCTTATGCGATCGTGCCGCCTCCTCCATTGCGGTATTGAAATTGCCCAGCCAGGTTACCGTGGTTAGCAGGAATGTAAAAACGATTATTAAAAATTTCATAGCTACATGTTTAATGTAAACGAACGGACATGCTGATCTATTATTCACTGACCAGCCGAGCAGAAGCCCGGGTGTCGTATGCAATGGTATCAGCCAAATCTGTAGTTAGCATGAAAAAGAAGGGATTTTAACAGATTTTAACTTTTAAATGACGCTTCAATACCAGTTCCTCAGCGGATCTGCCTTTAACAAAAGGCCTGATAATTAGTTCGTTAATCGTAAACATATACACTGATGGACAAAAGAAAACCGCGGAAAACGGCCTCCGGGGATATCGTTTTATTTGCTGTGCGCTATTTCCCGGGTCATTCACAGATGAATTTCTGATAATCTCATTTGTTACGGGAACAAACTCTTTTGGAGGGCACTGAGAGGTTACTGAAAAAAATAGCATGAAAAAAGGCACTTATGATGTTCATAAGTGCCTGATTATCAGGTGGAGAATATCGGAGTCGAACCGATGACCTCTTGCATGCCATGCAAGCGCTCTAGCCAGCTGAGCTAATCCCCCATTTATGTGTTGGGATGGCAAAAGTAATAAAAAGTTGGGCAAATGGAAATTTATAAGTTGAAAAACAATTTTAGAAATTTTAAGTCCAATAAAAAAGTGGTGCCGCTCAATTAAGTAAATTAGTATATGCAAGAAAACCCCTTTTACAAATTGTAAAGGGGGTTTCAGTTTTTAAAACAGCTGTTTTAGTTCCAGCCCGGGTTTTGTGGTTTTAAATTAGGATTACGTTGAATATCAGCCAACGGGATTGGGTAATAGTAGTTCTTGTCAGCCCATTTTCTTGGAATCTCATTCATCCACAGCAATTCGCCTGATGTACCATTTCTCAATAATTGTGAATTGGTAGCAGCACCTATTTTTGCTGAAACGTCAACATAAGTAACGCCGGCTACCGCAGGCGTCGGCCTGGTACCTTGATAGAAAGCAACATCTAATATGCCGTCTTCATTCAGATCCATTGGTGTATTTAATGCCGGCACATAGAAACCATTCCATTCCTGCTCCATCAATGGTCCTCTTTTCCATCTCAGCAGATCAGCGAAACGAAGCCCTTCTAAACTTAACTCAATCCCACGCTCTCTGCGTATTTCTAATATAGTTGGATCAGTAATTCCGGGGAAATAATTTGTCATCAAATATGGATCTGCAACGGTTGGCTTTGTTGTTAGTCCTGCGGTAATGCCTCCTCTTGCTCTTAATACACCTATTGTTAATGCCCAATCTGCATCCGTTAAAGTACCTAACTCAGCTTTTGCTTCAGCATAGTTTAATAACACTTCAGCATAGCGGAACAAAGAAACCGCATTGGTATTTAAGGCACCATTATCATAATAAGTATCGTCAAGTGTCCACTTAATTGGCTGGTAACCGGTAAAGGTGTATGAAAACACCGGAGGAGCCGGAACCTGCACCCCGTTGGTAATACGTTTGTAATCGCCCATACGGATGGTTTGTTTTAACCTCAGATCACGATTTTTAACCTCGTCTTTAAACAACATGGTTTTGTAATTAGGATCATTAGTGAATGGCGTACCATCAATTTTTAGGTAAGTGTTGATGAAAGTACGGGTAAAGCTTGCTTTTGCGCCGTAAGTACCGCTGGTCCACCACCAGTTAGCTTCGTTCAATACAGCTAAGTTAATATCAGCAACAGCCGATTGCAATACCTCGTCGACTATCGGCGCATTACTGGTAAAAACCTGGCGGTAAGATGCCCCTGCACCACCGGTAGTATTGATTTTGTAACCACCGTTTTTCATGATCAGGTCTGAAGCTGATACGGTTTCGTTTAACCATTTATCGGCGGTAGCAGCTAAGTTAAGCTCGGTATGATATTTTCTGAAAGTACCCTCAAACAAACAAACTCTTGATTTGAAAGCATAGGCAACCCATTTGGTAACAGTGGTCCGGCTTAAATCATTACCAGCCGGTAAATTGGCACAAGCATAGTCCAGATCGGCCAATACCGAGTCCATTACTAATGTCCTGTTATCACGGCCTGCATTAAGCGTTGCGGCGTCATCATAGTCAATTGGTTTATTGATCCATGGTACGTCGCCAAAGCGTTTTACTTTATCCATATAAAAGTATGCTCTGAAATAGCGGGCCAAACCAAGGTAAGCTCTGCGTGTAGCAGCAGGTACATCCGGATCAACACAGTTTTGGATGAAGTAGTTAATGTTTCTCAAATCTTGCCAGTCCCAGCTTGTGCTGACTGTAGCAGAGCTAAACGCACCGTCACGAATAAAATCAGGCACAGACTTTACGGCCAGGTAATCTGACATGGCATCCTGCGCGGTAGAGTTTTTGGGAAGAAAATTCATGTTGTAAAACGAGTTTGTATACAACTTTAATCCGCTTTCGGTGCCAAAAACAGCTTTTTTTGTAGGTGTTGCTTTTGGTTCCTGGTCTAATTTTTTGCAGGCTGCAAAACTAAGGCAACTCAGCAAAATCAATATATAGTGTTTTTTCATTTTGATCTATTCTTTTAAATTTTCTAATTAGAAGCCTATGTTTAAACCCAGAGAGTAGCTTTTTAATATCGGGTAATTGTAACCATCGCCGTTAGTAGTACCCGAATTCAGATCCTGGTCTGTAGGTACGGCGTTCTCTACGTCGATAGTATTTTTAACAATTTTATACATCGGTGAATAAGTGAACAGGTTTTCGCCAGAGAAGAATATTTTGGCGCTGCGCATACCGGCACGGTTTACTAATTTTGTTGGTAACGTATATCCAACCTGGATATTTTTCATCCGCACGTAAGCAACATTTTGTAAGTAACGTGTTTGTGCCACGCCCAATGTACGATTGGTATTGCTTGATGCTGCTCTTGACATGGTTCTTGGGAAATAAGCATCAGTATTGTCTGGTGTCCACATATTACCTACCTGAAATTTGGGAATGTTATTATATGGCCTGTTATATTGCCCCCAGAACATTTCTGTCTCGGTACTTGGATACCATTGTTGTTTGCCAACTCCCTGGAAGAAGGTGGAGAAAGAAAAATTATGCCAGTTTGCACCCAGATTAACACCATAGGTATATCTTGGGGCAGAATTCCCAATGATTCTCCTATCGCCAGATTTGCCTACTTTGTTTTCACCCCTGTTAATGAAGCCGTCGCCATTAAGATCTTTTAATTTAATATCGCCCGGGAACCATAAGCCTGAAGGCGAAGCACGCATTTCAGGATCTTGCTTGGCATGCGATGCGATATCGGCGGCATCCTTAAAGAAGCCTTCAGTTTCGTAACCCCATATTTCGCCTAAAGTCTGCCCTTCGTAATAATCGCTTATTAGTTTATCAGGATTTTTGTACTTATCAATTTTGGTAATGTTATCAGCCAGAGTAAGCCTTACATTGTAGCTAAATGGCTTGGCGCTGTCGCCAATCCTATCGCTCCAGGTCACCGATGCCTCCCAACCACGGGTAGTAAGGTCGGCATAATTGCCTTTCGGCGGCGTGGCAGTACCAAATACGGCCGGAGGCACTAAACCGAAGGTAAACATATTGGTAGTTTTACGACGATAAATATCACCACTAAAGCTTAACTTTCCCTGAAGCATCGTTATATCTAAACCAAGGTCAGCGGTTGTCGATGTTTCCCAAGTTAAGCCGTCCGGCAATACGTTAGGGTTACGCGTGGTTTGTGGCCTAGAACCATTTAAAATCACACCCGACTGGCTGAGGTTGAAAGCTTCCTGGAAAGCATATGAAGCAATATTACCGTTACCTAATGAACCGTAAGAACCACGTACTTTTAAGTCGGAGATTAGTTTATCAGATACATGCCAAAACGGTTCGTTATTTACTCTCCAACCCGCAGATACAGATGGGAAAAGACCGTAACGTTCGTTTGACGGGAATTTTGATGAACCATCATAACGAGCGTTAACCTCAACCAGATAACGATCTTTAAACGAATAGTTTAACCTTGAGAAACCACCTAAAATGGCCCATTGCTCATAACCGCCACCGGTAACAATCGACTGGCCAAGCGCTAAGCTTAAGTCAGTGGCATCTTCAAAAATCAGACCGTTACGCTGTACGCCCAATCTGTTATAGGTTGATTGTTCATAGTTATAACCAACCATCGCTTTAAGGTAATGATCTTTACCAAAACGATTTTCATACTCAGTATAAATATTGGTTGCCAGGTATTTCGTTTCGCGATAATCGAACGCCAAGTCGTTGGTAGTAGTACCCACGTACGCAATAACACCTTTTGTACTACTGTAAGGTACCTGAACTCGTCGTTGCTCTTTATTGTTGTCTGTATTACGGAAAGTGAAATCGGCATTCACACGTAATTTATTGTTAAAGAAATTACTTCTTAAACTGGTGATGTTTCTGAACACCTCTTTATGGGTATCAATACCGTTTTTGCCATAGATAAAATCACCCACGGTATAAGCAGCTGAGAAAGTTAAGGTACCATCCGGGTTAAATATCGGCATGGTAGGCTTACCTTCATCAGCAATGTTTCTCCAGATACCACCGCCTTCGCCTACATTTATCGGGTTGTGGTAGTTCATTGTTGAATAATCAGCATTATTTTCAATACTTAACCAGGGAAATACTTGTATTGAACCGCGTGCACGCAGGTTTTTTAAATTGTAATCATCGCTATTATATCTAAACAAACCTGCCTGATCTGTTTGGTGGGCCGAAACAAGGAAAGTCGCCTTATCGCTGCCCCCGCTTACCGAAATGTTATTGTCAAATGCCCTGGTATTGTCTTTATATAAATAAGAATAATAATCGGTGCTGCCATAGTAAGTATACACGCCGGTGGTAGGGTTTACATCAATAGTGCTGTATGGCTGGCCTGATTCTGCTCTCTTTTTAAACTCATCAAGGTAAGCTTGCGAGAATACTTGTGTTTTGTTTGCAGCTTGAGGGAAAGCGCCGTCACCGTTAACAAATGCCTCGGAAAACATCTTGGCCCACGTGTAACCATCGGTTACAAAATCAGGCCTGGTTACCGGCGACTTGATAGCATAATTAGTAGAATACGAAACACTGGTACGTCCTTTTTCGCCTTTTTTGGTAGTGATCAATACTACACCAAACACCCCTCTTGCACCATAAATAGCGGCCGAGGCGGCATCTTTAAGAATAGATATGGTTTCGATATCATTGGGGTTAAGCAAGCTCGGATCGCCTTCAAAACCATCAATAAGCACAAGCGCATTACCGCCCTGGCCAATAGAGGTAGTACCCCTGATGTTATAGGCAGGAGATTGTGTTGGCTTACCGTCACCCATTTTAAGGTTTAAGTTAGGCAGCAAGCCTTGTAATCCTTGTGAAAGATTGGTGATGGGTCTGTTCTCTATACTTTTTGAAGAAACCTGATCAACAGCACCGGTAGCATTTGCCCGTTTTTGTGTACCATAGCCTACCACGATAACCTCGTTTAAAGAACCTGTTTCACCTTTTAACGTTACGGTTAATGGTGAATTTTCACCTGCTTTTACAACAACTTTGTTTAAAGTTACAGTAGCATATGAAACATATGTTATTATAATATCATACGTGCCAACAGCAGCTTTTATGGTAAAGCTACCATCAACCGCACTCATCACCGATTGATTCAGTCCTTTGATAGTAATAGTAGCTCCGGGTAGAGGCTCGCCTTTTTCATCGACTACCTTTCCGCTAATCGTTCCGGATTCCTGGTTATTAACCATGTTGGTAAAATTGCCCGGCCTTGCGGCGGCAACAGCCTGCATCGAAATTGCATTTGCGCCCAAAAACGCAAACGAAGCGCAAACCATTACCTTGAGCTTAGAGAGTAAACTTTTTTTCATACTGATTAGAATTTGTTAGGGTTAATTCTTTTAACATTTTGAATTATTTAGAATACGGCAAAGCTATCTCTACCATGTAAAGGATATGTTAAACTATCTTAATCTCTATACTTTAATTAACAGAATACCGGGGTTGTATTCAAAAGGTCTATAGCCATTTCTTACGATGGTAAATTCTAAAATGTTACAATATTGGTAATGCTTAGTAAAAGAATTTACGAAAGGCAGTAATAGAAGGCAATGCCGATCTGAGTTTTTGGATGATCAATTTACCGGGATTTACCTGGAACTATTGGAAGATAAAACCCAACTATTTATATTTGGCCCAACGATATTGGACACTTTGTTGTATCGCTGTTTCATCAAGTTGTTCTTTCAAACCGTTAACTAAAATGATAGACGCTGTTGTTTGTAATAGCCGCAAATAGCCTTAGGTGAGCGTAAGAATCATTATCAAACGGGATGTAGCGTAGCCCGGTATCGCGCCAGCATGGGGTGCTGGAGGTCGTGGGTTCGAATCCCGCCATCCCGACCATGAAATAAAGTCAAAAGCCTTCAGTCGAAAGTCTGAAGGCTTTTTTTTACAGCACCGTGTCCCCGGCTACATCTTAGTCCTTGTTCCGATCTATAGGCGCTTATTCCGTTTCTCTTGCATTAATTCAGTCATAAGCCGCGGCATAATAGTTAATAGTGGAGGCGCCTGAAAAATTAAATTTCTACTTTATTTCAATCAGGCCTACAGATCTGGCCGGCATTTTAATATCTATAATACTCGGTAATTCGAGTTCAAGCGTTTGTATTTGGTCATCATTATGTATAATCACCTGCTTTTTTCCCTGACCTTCCAATGTTATACGGGGCGACTGGTATGAATCGGCATAATTAGCCAAAACAACTCCAATGCGGCCATCAGGAGCTTTCCAGGTACCTGATTGTACCAAAGGCTCCTTCCCGTATCCAAAATCACGCTTTGTTATATTGGTAACGCTCCATGGCGGCAGCATTCGCCCATAAATCAGATAATCACGTCCAATTTCATTTCTGAGGCGGGTTGCCCTGCTGGTCCAATTAGTAATCGCATCCTGATCCGGAACAGACCGCTCCCAGGTCTGATCCCAGTCATATTCTATCCGGCCTTTATCACGAAGAGTAAAATTTAAAAAATAACCCGATACCAGGGCTCGTGCCACAGAGGCCCGCAAGGCTTCATCGTTAACCGAATTAGTATAAAAGCCTGAGTGTCCGTTCAGATATTCATGGTAAATAAACGAGTATAACGGGCACATCATTTGCCCGCCACCACCGGTACGGGCATCCCAGAAATCGAAGTTTTGCAAATAAACTTCAGGCGGTGCACCTTCGGAAGAGATGGCCACTTTAGCGTTCAAAGAGCGTGCGGCTTCATTATCTTGTTTAAGCAGGCTGGTAAAAGCAGTTGTCATCCAGGGCCCGGGAACAGGCGAATGACCATGATCCGTTGCATAGCAGGCAACCGCGCCCACTCCCTGATCAAATTGTTGGATGGCATCCGGGCCAAGTTCAGCCATTCCGCGGGTCATCCCGATGATCATTTTCCGGGCAGGATTTGTGGCAACACAGGTATTATAAAGTGATCGCCACCCAACAGATGGTCCGGAACTTCCGTCCCATCTGTGTACTATGGCCGAATCGCCACCACGAGATTTGAAATAGGGCATCCCATCATAGCCGGTATTTTTTTGTGCAACAACCCAGTTTATACCGTTTCCATATAGCATCGGGTGCCATCCTTTTGCTTTTGCCTTTTTCATAAACTCCTTCATTTTAACGGTTCCGCCAACAGGAGGGAAAGCTTCTGGTTGAACCCAGGGGCCGGATTTTTCCCAGTTAAATATAATAGGCATCAATGGTGCGTTAAAAGCGGTTGAAAGTTTATCCAGATATGGTAGTGCATTGGTTGCAGGTGTGTATTCCGGATTTATTGCAGCAGGCGGGTCCCAATCTCCCTGGCCCCGCATCGGGAAGGTCGCGCCTACTAAAGGTTCAACAAGCCATTTTGGATAGTTGGCTCGCGCTGATAATTTAACTGAACAAAAAGACTGCTTTTCGGCCCAGTCCCTGTAAATGGCAGCTGCCGCATACCAATCGCCATGAAAAGTACCAAGCACTACCTCATAAGGTAATTTAGTAATTCCGCTTTGTGTGCCGGGATAATGCCCTATACCCATCGTTACACCGTTGGGTTCCAGCATCGGGGCAACCAGTTTGGGCATACCGGTTGGGTCTTCACACGCAATATACAGTCCGGCGGTTGGTTTATAATAGGCCATCATTTGAATTGTGCACTCGCGTGGATAATTAGTTGTACGCCATGTTTCCGGCGTGTTTCGCCTGCTGCTCCGCCAGCCCCCTGCTACCATTCCGGGCTTAATGGGCCCCAGCAACACACCGTCATAAAGTGAAGACAGAATATGGCCACAATTATCCTCTGTGGGGTTATCATCAAACGGTATCTCCACCACTGGAAACTGGATATGCCCAACCCACATTGTGGTACGATTGTCTAACTCCATGCTCCAATAGGTAAGGGGTTTGTTTTTAGGGCACCGCACCGTTACCCGCGCGTTAACATCCAGTTTGCCAATGCCTTCAAAATCAAGCACAATGATCTCACCCGAATCCTGAGTTGTTTTTGTTACGCTGATCTTCCGGGCATCCGTTGAGCTTACCGTTTGGAACTTTGAAGGACCACTCATAAACTCTATTTTGAATATCGGCAGCAGACCATGGTTTGGAATCAGCAACTCATCATTCCGGCTGCCACTGGCTGCCTGGAATGATTCGATCGTCCCCTTATCCGCATTGATGATTAACCTATAGCCCGGATTGATAATAACAATTGGTGTTTTGGCCGAAGCCATCATCAAAACCCCGAAGAATAGTAACATACAGGCATATAACTTGCGCTTTATCCGATCGATATTTTTCCTAAGTTTCATTATATTTTATTTTATAGCGTTTGTGTAAGAATAGCGGACCTCCCTGGTTCAAACTGCCTGATAAATCGCCCCCCGTGGTCTTTTGAAGGGTATAAAATCAAATATGATAAAAATAATATCGTGAAAAATGGAGCTTGCGTGTTGTCTGTAATTTCTTTTGTAAAATAAATAATATAGTATTAGTACGCTTAATTTGCCTGCGTTAATCCTAAATTATGATTCCGCCCGCCCCTGATATTATAAAAACAATGGCGCTAATAACCTCAAACCATGCAAAAAAAGGTTCGAAATTTGTACAGATAAGGCGATGATGAGCCTTATTTACTTTCAACAAGGCTTTTTTAATTATTTAGTTTGTGTGAACTCCTTTCCATCTGAATAATAAAATTCGTTCACCTGTCTGAAAGACCGGTGAAGATTATTCGGAGAGAATTCACGACGACACCAGGTCTCACGGTACCATTTCTCAAACGGCGGTCTTTCGGCTCTTAAAATTTCACTTTCATAGGTAATTAGTTGCTCCAAAGCCTTTCGCACCTGCGACATGATCTCGTCTTTTGAATCCTTCTTTAAGGCTTCGGCCAGGATTAGTGCGGCCTGTGTTGGACGCCAATCAACCATTAATCCTATCGTTATCTGTTCATAAAAATATTGTTGTTGCTGTTGATTCATTGATTTGGCAGCATTTTGTATCAGCTTATCAGAAGATGCATATTGCTTTTCCCTGTTTCTAAATTCCTGAATTCGGGACTCGGCAACAGGCTGCACGTCCTTTCCTTTAAGCTTATCCTGCAATTTTCGAAGAATTTCCTGCACCAGATCTGATCCCTGCCAGAAGCTATCTGATGCATGAAGCAGTTTATAATAAGTATGATAGGCTTCGGACGTCAAATCATGAGCTTTGGTTCCAAAATATTCTTTTGTCCACCAATCAATATAGGCATCCGCAGGGTCATCACTTTTCATAAAGTCCGCGTCTCCCCAGGTTATTTCTGCCAGCATCCTGGCTTCCATAACAAACTCCCTCATTTCCGAAACATTGGTCAAAACGTATTCTACAGCTCCTGAATCAATGATCGACTTAAACTCACGGGCTATTTTTGAAGGTGATACAACATGGGTAATTTGTTTGGTGATTTGCTGCGGACCCATATAGGCCAGGTGATAGTAAACACCATGTTTCCATTTTCCCAGTTCGGTAGGGAGATCACGCATATGGCCGTCATTGTCATCCGGCCAGATGATCATTACCTCATCAGGCAAATTAAATGAGTCTTTATTTCTACGATATTTATCCAGCATTTCTGTATAAAGCGTAAAATGGAACAGCGGCTTTTTATCTTTTGGAATTAAGTTTTTTACAGTTTTTACCTGCACGTTTATCGCCTCGTTAAAAACCTCGATCTGCCTGGCCTCTGATGTGCCTTTTGGAAACTCATAAGAGTGGTCATCTGTCGCACGTAGCCCTACCGGCCAAATAGCATCTAAATTCTTATTTTCGTCCACACCTGCGCGCCAGTACTTGATCATGTTTTCTTTATTTTCAAACCAACTCCATTGTGGGGTTACGCCACGTTGTTCTGCCAGCTTAAAATTTTCGAAACCAAACGGATTGGATAATAAAATATCGTAATGGTGCGAGGTATAATATAACCCCCAGTCACTTGCCATTTTTTGGATCTCATATCGGCGATGTACTCTCGTATAGGGCGCAACCATATTCATGCGCAAACGCAGCGCAGTTTCAAAATAGCGTTCATACCACACGGTGGCCACATCCCCTGTCCATATGGGCAAGTCAATTACATTAAATGGACGCGGAAGGATGTCTTCATCATCATGAAAAAAACCACGGTACTTAAATTTAGGAGATGCTACAAAATGTGACGTTTTCTTTAAAACAAGCACCTCATACTGCACCGGCCTATAATTGGTCCACATATAAAGCGGATCAATCCCTAACCTTTCGCTAAGCGTATAAGCGGCGTAGGCGGTACCCCGTGCGTCAGCACCAACTAACCAAACGGTATTTTTTGCGGTCACAATTTGATAAGCTTCCCATTTATCTTTCAACCTGTTAATATCTATTTCCCCGGGAAGTTTAGTATCTCCTAAAGTAACCAGCCTGATGTTTACTTTACCTTCATTCACCAATCCCTGTACCGCCGGCTGCTGTCCGGATATTTTTTTTATATCGCTGGCTAATACTCTGCCCGCCTTTTGTACAATTGAGCTTTCCGAAGCACCTATAACGATCTGGCAATTTTGTAAAGAGATATCACCAGGCTGTTTAGCTCCAGTTTGCACCCACGAACCTCGCCTGGTACCCGTATAGTTTTGGAAGGACTCAACAGCATCCGTACCAGTCGTCGGCTTAACGCTTTGGGCCCGTAAAACAGGTGCAGCCATTATGGAACCAACAGCAGTTAGCCCTGTTTTAAGGAATCCTTTACGTGATATGTTGTCTTTCATAAATGGTTAATATTTAAGCGAGTTTCAAATTAACGCAAACGATTGTTTAAATACAAGCCTTAATTTTTATTTAAGTATTCATTAGTCCTATTTTATAATTATTTGTGTATTTAATATTTTAGACAAACGATTGCTAAATACTATATATTATATAAATCATAATTTCTTATTTTTGCAGATAACTATGGAGAAAAAAGCCAACATCATTGATGTCGCCAAATATCTGGGGGTAGCAACATCTACCGTTTCCAGGGCTTTACAAAACCATCCTACTATTAGCGCTAAAACAAAAAAGCTTGTACTTAATGCTGTACGCGAGCTAAACTATTCGCCAAACAAAATTGCAGCAAACCTGCGCAGCGGAACAGGGAATTCTATAGGGGTAATTATTCCAAAGATCAACAGTAATTTTATGTCAAACTGCATTTTTGGAATTGAAAATGTTATTTATCCATCGGGTTATAATTTAATAATTTGCCAATCTACAGAGAACTATGAAAAAGAAGTAAGTAATATCCGAACGTTGATTGATAGCCAGGTTTCGGGGATCCTTATTTCGGTATCAAATGAAACTGCCTCTGCAGATCATTTAGCCATGGTAAAATCAAATAACATACCATTGATCATGTTTGACCGTATTGAAGAATCTCTTGAAGTGGATTGTATAGTTAATGATGATGTAAAAGCAACCGGCGATGGAGTTGAACATTTAATTGACCAGGGATATACCAAAATTGCATTATTAAACGGGCCGGAGCATATTTATGTTTACAAAAATCGTTATAACGGTTACCGGCAGGCTTTAGCCTTAAATGCGATGGAGCTAAAACCCGATTGGGTGATCCAAAATATTAACAGCCAGCAGGATGCCTATAAGGCTACCTGCTTATTGTTAGATAGCCCACATCCTCCTGACGCCATATTTTGCGCAGGCGACATCCTTGCGCTTGGTGTACTGGAAGCACTAAAAGAGCGCAATATCAAATCGCCTGAGGAAATAGGTGTGGTAGGCTATGGTAATGATATTTTTGGTGGTCTAACAACGCCGACTTTAACATCTATTGAACAATATCCACAGGAAATAGGCGCAAGCGCAGCCCAAATAATGTTACAGATCCTGGAAGATAAGAACGTAAAAACTATTCCAAAAACGATATCGATCAAACCACGCCTCATTATTCGCGAGTCCTCATCAAGGAAGACCCGCGAATAGATCAGTATCAGGGTTTAACTACACGCCGCTATTCACCGCGAAACCGCCATCAACATTAATAACCGTGCCGGTTACAAATTTTGATGCGTCGCTTAGTAACCACAATAATGCCCCAATAAGTTCATCGGGCTCGCCAAAGCGTTTAAAAGGTGTTTGTTTTAATACTAAATTACCACGATCTGTATAGCTGCCATCGGGTTGGGTAAGCAATGCCCGGTTTTGCTCGGTAAGAAAAAATCCTGGCGCTATAGCGTTCATACGCAATTTGTCCCCGTGGCGGTTTGCCATTTCTACCGCAAACCATTGAGTATACGCATCAATAGCTGTTTTAGCCAATGTATACCCTAATACCTTGGTAATTACCCTTTGCGATGCCATACTTGAAATATTTACAATACTGCCTTTACCTGTGTCGGCCATCGTTTCGCCAAAAACCTGCGTCGGTATCATTGTGCCCCACAAATTCAACTCCATTACCTGGCGTAAGCCCTCCATGTTCAGTTTAAAAACACTGGTATCGGGTTGTATAACTCCGCCGGGCATATTGCCACCGGCGCCGTTAACCAAGCCATCAATCCTGCCAAATTCGGCCAGTACTTTGTCACGGGCAGCCAGTAATTCGTCTTCTTTCATAACGTCGGCTATTAAAGCCAGCGCCCTGCCTCCGGCAGCTCTTACGGCAGCGGCACGTTCTTGCGCAACCTTTTCATTACGGCCCAATATACCCACTGTGCCACCGGCCGAAGCTATCCCTTGTATAAAGGCCTCGCCCAAAATACCGGTCCCCCCGGTAACTATAATTACTTTATCTTTTAATGAGAAATTATCCATTTCTAAAAGTATAAATTTTAATAATAAGTGGTCAAACAATCAGTCAGTCACCATCAAATTCAATTTAAAATTTCCTGAAATATATATTTTTCGTATCATTGTTTAGAATTAGACTAAATAACATTGATTGACGTATTAATAGCCGATAACCAAACTTTAACCCGCGAGGGTGTAAAAGCAACATTGGCTAATATTTTAGATATTAATATTATTGGTACCGCCGCTTACCCTATAGAGATGGAGCAATTGCTTATTAACCGTAAGCCAAGGGTGGTTATTCTTGATCCAAATTATAGCCAACGCTTTACCGCCACCGATATAAAAAACATCAAACTAAAACATAACAATACCCGTGTATTGGTGCTATCAAACCGCCAATCGCGCGAGGAGATCCAAACACTTATTGACCTGGGTATTAAGAACTATGTGTTTAAAGAGTGCAGCCGCGAAGAATTGGTGCATGCTATATACAGTGCTGCCAAAGACGAGCAGTTTTTCTGCAAAAACACCTTCGAAACGCTTTTTGGTAACAAATTGCTTCCTGAAAAAGATGATAATATCCCCCAACTGTCATCGCGCGAAACTGAGTTGATCCACCTCATTGCCGAAGGTTTAACCAATAAAGAAATTGCCGACAAATTGTTCCTGAGTGTGCATACAATTAAAACACATCGTAAAAACATTATCAAAAAACTGGGCTTTAGCTTCAAAAATACCACTGAACTGGCTCAGCTACTAAATAAGCAATAGTTTATTTAGACTTATTTAAATTACGCCCCAAGGGGTATTGCCGCGTGTGGCGGGGGTGGGTATTTTGTAAGCTACAGCAGCCTCTCATCGTGTTTTAATTTAATATGCTTTTAGGAAAAGTATAGAAACAAGTAAGGCCCCTGATGGGCAGGGGCCTTTACTAAACCAATTATAAACCTAAATTATGAGAAGACTATTTTAATATGCTCCAGAGATGCTATCTCGTTTGCATGGTGTAAAGGTAACACTAACTTTTTTACTGTGCAAATTTATTTTTGTAATTTTTTTGTAAAAAAGGCACAAGAACCTATAATATTAGTAATTAATCGATTGAAACATTACAAGAGTTTTAATTTTAACACAAAACGACAATTTTGCTTTCATTATCAAGCATTTTATATTAAAAAAGACTTTTTTAAGCTATTTGTAGCAAATTTTTAATGTGTTTATTAAAAATAATATCAAAAAATACCGATAACTCATAAAATAAACGTGTTTTATGTGGCTTTTATGAGCACTTTTGATGAAAAAAAAATTAAAATTGGTAAAAAAAATCTTTGTAACATTTTTCTGACACATTTTTTTAATATCGCCGCTTTCTTATGAGTGTTGCTTATTAATTCTACGCGCAAAAATATTACCTTTTATAAACATCAATGTTAAATTGCTTTTACATTTTTGTGATCATTTACAACATATGCCTGCTACTACTACACAAGCAACTCCACATTTAAGTACAACAACATTATGGGTAATGGCTATTACCACCGCGTTGGTTGTTGGTAATTTATATTATAACCAACCCTTATTGGTTGATATTAGCCACGCCTTTAATATAACCAGCGCAAAAGCGGGGCAAGTTTCTGTATTTACACAAATTGGTTATGCATTAGGAATGTTCTTTGTAATACCGTTGGCCGATATGTTTAAACGTAAAAAATTAATGCTGATAGATTTTGCGTTTATAGTAACATCGTTAATAATGGCAGCTATTGCGCCAAACATTCATATATTATTAATAGCAAGTTTGCTTATTGGCGCGTCATCCATGATCCCACAGTTATTAATACCAATGGCTGCACATTTAGCCAATCCGGCCGAACGGGGCAAGAAGATAGCTTTTGTAATGAGTGGTTTATTAATAGGAATATTACTGTCGCGAACTTTTAGCGGTATAGTTGCTGCGCACTTTGGCTGGCGCGCCATGTTTTATATTGCTGGCGGGTTAATGGTTATAATGTGGCTATTGGTATATCTGTTGTTGCCCGAAGTTGAACCCGATTACAAAGGCAGCTATAAAAACCTGATGCTATCAATGGTACATTTAATAAGGGATGAGCCAAGATTGCGGTTAGCTGCCATGCGCGGCGCTTTGTGTTTTGCCTGTTTCAGCGCGTTTTGGAGTACATTAACGTTCCTGCTAAAACAAAACTTCAATTTAGGCAGCGATGTAGCAGGATTATTTGGATTGGTTGGCGCGTTTGGCGCTTTGGCCGTTGGTGCAATGGGCAGGTTAAGCGACAAAATGGATCCTTATCATATATCTACCTTTACTTTGATTTTGGTTATCATATCATTTATAGTGTTCGGGTTTTCCGGTCATAGCCTGGCGGGGTTAATAATAGGTGTTGTGTTAATGGATATGGGTGTACAGGCAACGCATATATCAAACCAGACCATAATTTTCGCTGCGAATCCCGATGCCCGCAATCGCGTTAATACTATATATATGGTAACCTATTTTATTGGTGGCGCATTAGGCACATTTGCTGCTACCCAACTTTGGTATCGCTATCAATGGAACGGTGTATGCCTATTAGGTATAGTGGTCTCAGCAATGGCATTAACAACGCATCTTATTAATCGCAAAAAAATACAGAATAGAGCTACAGTTGTACACTCCTGAGTACTGCTTAAAAAATTAGTGTTCTGTTTTTCTGGACACTTCTTCAATTATCTGCATTTATTTAAATAGCTACAAACATGCTTATTTACAGAATGTTACACAATAATGTAAAATAAATAAGACTTATCTATGACTTTTTTTAAGCTGATTATAAATCTTGGCACTTGTTTGGAATAGTATTTATCAACCATCAGGATTTAGTTATGATTGTTGATAGCAAAAAAACGGAAGACGCTAAAGAAAAGGAATGGGAAAACCCCATAGAACCTACAAAGTCGACCGATGAGCGCGATAAGGAGCAATTGCTAAGGCAGTATAAAGAAGCAAAGCGCCGCCACGACAATTTAACCGAAACTGACGATAACAAAAACGAAACAAAAAACTAAAGACATACATTATGAAAACCATCAATCAAAAACCGGCAGTAAGCAAATTAGTAGCCCAGTTTGATAATCAACTTAGAGAGATCATAATGAATGATCTGAGAATACTAAAAGGAACCAGCCGTAATTTTTTAAAAGCTATTAAAGGCGAACAATTATCAGTAGCATAACTAATAAAAACATTCAACCTTAAAAGACATCTACTTATGAAAACTTTACAACAAAAACCAGCAACCAGCAAATTACTTATCCGTTACGACAATGAGTTAAAAAATCTGTTATTGGCAGACCTTAAAGCTTTCAGAGAAAGAGGTCAGTTTATCAGCAAAAACCAGCCAGCCACACAACAAGCTGCCTGATCAATATATACATCTACCTATAAAAATCTACTACCTGTGAAAACGATAGAGCCCCGCAATTTTGTGAGGCTCTATTTTTTTGTGGCATATTTTACAATTAACGCAGCAGTTTTGGCCGATGCACCGGGCAACCCCATTTTTTCATCGAGCTTATCATAATTGGCAAGCATCGTTTGGCGATAGTCGTTATTATTTAGGATAAGATCTAATTCAGCAGCAATGGTAGCCAGCGTACAATCGCCCTGGATCAGCTCTTTTACAATGCCCTTGTTTGCTATCAAATTAACCAGCGATATATAATTGATTTTTATAACCATACGAGCGATGCCTATGGAGATAGGATTACCTTTATAAACCACTATCTGCGGCACATTAAACAACGCAGTCTCTAACGTAGCCGTGCCCGATGCTACAACAGCAGCATGAGCGTTATTTAAAATATCATAAGTAGCATCAAACAACACTGGGACAGGTTTGCCATTTAAATATTGCTGGTAATAATCAGCATTAAAAGATGGTGCGCCGGCAATTACAAATTGATAGTCGGGAAATTGATCGGTAACGGCCAGCATATCGGGCAGTAAATAGTTTATTTCCTGTCTGCGGCTGCCGGGTAACAGGGCAATTATTTTTTTACCTATAAGGTTATTTTTTTCGAGGAAATCCGGCCCAGGTTTAAATGCTGCAACCGCATCCAATAAAGGATTACCCACATAATCAACTTCCATACCCCATCCTTTATAAAAGTCAACTTCGAATGGCAGGATGCAAAACAGATGGTCGACAATTCTTTTGATCTTCAATACTCGTTTTTGATTCCAGGCCCAAACTTTGGGGGAGATATAATAGTTAACCGCGAGGTTATTTTCCTTTGCGAACGAGGCTATTTTTAAATTAAATCCCGGGAAATCTATAAGAATTAAAACATGAGGATGATAGTTGGCGATATCCATTTTGCAGGACGCCAGATTTTTTAAAATGGCACGCAGGTTTATCACGACCTCAAAAAAACCCATGAAGGCCATATCGGCATAATGTTTAACAAGTGCGCCGCCTTCGGCTTGCATAAGGTCGCCACCAAAGTAACGGAACTCGGCTTGCGGGTCGAGTTTTTTTAGCTCCTTCATTAAATTGGCCCCGTGCAAATCGCCCGAAGCCTCGCCGGCTACCAGGTAATATTTCATTGCGCAGGGTTATTTACTATCAGCATACCACCAAAAATACAAGAAATTATACGTTAAACGTCCAGCTGTTTAATACCGGGATAGCATGGTGCGCCGTCATGTCAAACTGGATAGGCACTACCGATACATAATTATTATCGAGCGCCCATGAATCGGTATCCTCGCCTTTATCATTTAACTGGAACACGCCACTTAACCAGTAATACGGGCGTTTGTATGGGTCTACCCTTTCATCAAAATCTTCGGCCCATTTTGCGTTTGCCTGGCGACAGATCTTGATACCTTTTATATGTGCAGTGTTTGGAAAGTTTACATTAAGCAAGGTAGCTGTTGGCATACCGTTAGTTAAAACCTGCAGGGCAATCTCCTTAATATATTTTTCGGCATGGTTAAAATTGGCTTGCCAGGTATAGTCATCTAATGAAAATCCTATTGACGGGATACCCTCGATAGCACCTTCGACCGCCGCAGACATGGTACCCGAATACAATACATTAATCCCATTATTTAACCCATGATTAATACCAGATACACAAAGATCCGGCTTCTTACCTTTAAAGATCTTGGTTACGGCCAGCTTCACACAATCAACCGGGGTGCCAGAGCAGCTGTACATTTCAACATCTTCGTAAATATCAACCTTATCTAATCGTAACGGTTTGCCTATGGTAATGGCGTGACCCATGCCCGATTGCGGACTATCGGGCGCTACAACCACCACGCGGCCAATCTCTTTCATTACGTGGATTAGCACTTTTATGCCAGGCGCGGTAATGCCATCGTCGTTTACTACAAGTATGTTGGGTTTGGAATTTGTCATCCGCGAAATTACGGGTTTTGTAAGAGAGTCAAGAATTAAAGAGCCAAGAAACAAGACAAATTAGTCGATATACATATCACAAAAAAGAGCCAAAAGTTAATTCTTTTGGCTCTTGATTCTTGTATCTTGATTCTACGTTCACAACGCTCCCGCCTTAATCTCCTCAACCACACCCGGATCAAGCAGTGTAGAAGTATCGCCCAGATTAGAAGTGTCACCTTCAGCAATCTTCCTCAAGATCCTGCGCATAATTTTACCCGAACGTGTTTTCGGCAATCCGTTTACAAACTGAATTTTATCCGGTTTGGCAATTGCACCAATAATGCGGGCAACTGTCATGATGATATCCTTGCGGGTAAGTTCATCGTCACTATGTTTGTTAGGGCATACCACAAAGGCGTACACGCCTTGTCCTTTAATATCATGCGGGTAGCCTACCACAGCCGATTCCACCACACTACTATGCATATTGATAGCATTCTCAACCTCGGCAGTACCAATACGGTGGCCGGATACATTTAATACATCATCCACACGGCCGGTTATACGGTAATAGCCTTCCTCATCGCGCAAGCAACCATCGCCGGTAAAATATAGATCAGGGTAAGTAGCAAAATAGGTTTGGCGGCAACGTTCGTGGTCGCCGTAAGTAGTGCGCAACATGCCCGGCCATGGGAACTGGATACACAGGTTACCACTTACACCATTACCTTCTATAATAGTACCTTTTTCATCAACCAACACCGGCTGAACGCCCGGCAGCGGCAAACCGGCATAGCCAGGTTTTAAAGGTGTAACGCCCGCTATTGCGCTTATCATGTGGCCGCCGTTTTCTGTCTGCCACCAGGTATCAACAATAGGGCAGTTACGATGGCCGATCTTTTCATCAAACCAATGCCAGGCCTCCTCGTTAATAGGTTCGCCTACTGATCCTAATTTGGTTAATGAGCTTAAGTCTTTTTGTTTAAGCGGATCATCGCCAAAGCTCATTAATGAACGTATGGCGGTTGGCGCGGTATATAATATATTAACTTTGTATTTATCTACAATATCCCATAACCTGCCGGGGCTTGGATAGGTTGGTATACCCTCGAACATCAAGGAAGTAGCGCCTTGTGATAACGGACCATAAACTATATAAGAGTGCCCGGTTATCCAGCCGATATCCGCAGTACAGAAATAAATTTCTTCAGGCTGATATTGGAAGGTAGTATCAAAGGTAAAACCCGTATAAACCATATAACCGCCGCAGGTATGCACCACACCTTTAGGCTTACCTGTAGAGCCGGATGTATAAAGGATAAACAACATATCTTCGGCATCCATCTCCTCGGCAGCACACTCTTTATTGCCCTGGGTTTCTACTTTTTTAACTTCATCTTCCCACCATACGTCGCGGCCCTTTATCATGGCAACAGGGGTGCGGGTGCGGGTAAGCACAATAACGCGCTTAACCGACGGACAGGTCACCAGCGCATCATCAATTATTGATTTTAACGGAACTTCCTTATTACCACGGAAACTACCATCTGATGTTATTACGATATTACACTCCGCATCCTGGATGCGGTCGGCTATTGATTGTGCCGAAAATCCTCCAAAAACAACCGAGTGGATGGCCCCTATCCTGGCGCACGCTAATAAAGCAATAGCCAACTCGGGCACCATAGGCATATATATACAAATGCGGTCGCCTTTTTTGGCGCCGTTGTTTTTTAATACATTGGCAAACTGGCAAACCTTCTCGTACAACTGGCGATAGGTTATTATACGATGATGTTCTGCGGGATCATTCGGCTCCCAAATGATAGCCGTTTTATCGCCAATAGTATCCAAATGCCGGTCAAGGCAGTTCTCGGTAATGTTAAGTTTGGCTCCCTGGAACCATTTAATTTTTGGCTCTTTAAAGTTCCATTCTAAGACTTTATCCCACTTTTTTTTCCATAAAAAAGTATCAGCAATATCGCTCCAGAACGCTTCGGGTACGTCAACGCTGCGTTTATAGACTTCTTTGTAATGCTCGAATGAGGTAATTTTCATCGTTATAAGTATAAAATGGTTTTATTGGTGGTTTTTTAGCGGAGACGCAAAATAGTGAATTATTGCAAATGTGTAAATGAAAAAATACATTTTGTATCAATTGTGTATTTTTGAGCAATGAAAGGCCTTTTTAAAAAGAGATACTTTTTAGAAGTTTATATACCCATAGCTATAGCCAGCACTCCTTTTATAATGTTGCTTGGCGGCTTATTTGGTTTAAGTTTAAAACTTTGGGAATGCTTTTGCGTGGGTTTATTAGTTGCAGTAATGGGGCATATTATATACTTAATAACACGCAAAACAAGGCAAACTTAAGGGCGATAACTGCTTGTTTTTATTGAGGTGCGATATTTTTTCAAATATTTTAAAAACACTGTTGTCTATTCCACATAAAATCTCGATATTTGCAAACTCTTTAATAAAAGGGGTTTAAAAATAATTGTCATGTCAAGAATTTGTGATCTAACAGGAAAGGCGTCAATAGTTGGTAACAACGTTTCTAACTCAAACCGCAAAACTAAACGCAGGTTTCATCCAAACCTTAAGCTTAAAAAGTTTTATATCCCTGAAGAAGATAAATGGATAACCTTAAAGGTATCTACATCAGCTGTTAAAACTATCAGCAAAAACGGGATAACAGCTTGTATTAACAAGTTTGTAAAAAAAGGATACATATAGTAGTTATATGTTAAACGTTTTACGTGGTACGTAAGGCTGCTAACTGATAACATCAAATTGGAAAAATAACGTAGCACGTTTAACGTAATACGTATAACAATAAAGAAGATGGCTAAGAAAGGTAATAGAGTTCAGGTAATATTAGAGTGCACAGAGCACAAGGCAACTGGTCAGCCAGGCATGTCTCGTTACATTACCACCAAGAACAAAAAGAACACAACCGAAAGATTGGAAATGAAAAAATTCAACCCGGTTTTGCGTAAAGTAACTGTTCATAAAGAAATTAAGTAGTAAGTACTCAGTTTTGAGTGATGAGTGATGAGTATTAACTCAAAACTCAGAACCCAATACTCATAACACAAAAAAACATGGCAAAGAAAGTAGTTGCAACCCTGAAAGTTGCCGGTAAAGGCAAAGATTATTCAAAAGTTATTACCATGACTAAGTCTCCAAAAACTGGTGCTTATTCATTTAAAGAGCAAATCGTAGCTAACGAGTTAGTTAAAGACGCTATTGCCGGTAAATTATAATCGGGAATAACCTTATATAATATTAAAGCCATCTTGCTAACACGAGACGGCTTTTTTTGTTAACAGAACATTTAATCTGCACATTTGCATATACGCACATCTGCTCATCAAACACATGGGACTATTTGATTTTTTTAAGAAAAAGGAAAGCACACCGCAAGAACAGGAGGCGCTTGATGTTGGTTTAGAAAAAACCAAGGATAACTTTTTTTCAAAGATCACCAAAGTAATAGCGGGTAAATCAACCGTTGATGATGATGTGCTGGATGAGTTGGAAGAGGTGCTGGTAACATCAGATGTTGGCGTAAAAACCACGCTAAAAATCATCGAACGCATCCAGGCCCGTGTTGCCCGCGATAAATATGTAAGCACCGGCGATCTGCAAGGTTTGCTGCGCGATGAGATCCAGCAGCTACTTGCCGAAAACAACAGTAATGATTTTTCAAGCTTTGAATATGGCACCCATAAGCCCTATGTAATTATGGTGGTTGGTGTTAATGGTGTGGGCAAAACCACCACCATTGGTAAGCTGGCCAATAAACTAAAACAAGCGGGCAACCAGGTAGTATTAGGCGCAGCCGATACTTTCCGCGCGGCTGCTGTAGACCAGATAAAACTTTGGGGCGAACGTGTTGGTGTTAAAGTTGTAGCACAGGCAATGGGATCAGACCCCGCATCCGTAGCATTTGATACGCTAAAATCGGCAGTTGCCAATGGCGATGATGTGGCAATTATTGATACTGCCGGGCGTTTACATAACAAGGTTGGTTTGATGAACGAGCTCACCAAGATCAAAAATGTAATGGACAAAGTTGTGCCGGGCGCACCGCATGAGATACTATTGGTATTGGATGCATCAACGGGGCAAAACGCCATCGAGCAATGTAAGCAGTTTACCGAAGCTACTGCAGTTAATGCTTTAGCTTTAACAAAATTAGACGGCACGGCAAAAGGCGGTGTTGTTATCGGCATATCAGACCAGTTTAAAATACCGGTAAAATATATAGGCGTTGGCGAAGGCGTGGATCATTTACAGTTGTTTGATCGGAAGGCGTTCGTGGACTCACTTTTTAAAGATTAAGGCGGGATAAGAACAAATAATGAGGACGAAAGAAATAAGCAAGCCGATACTAATTAAGAAACCACGTGTAAACGTAGTGACTCTTGGATGTTCTAAGAACACTTACGATTCTGAGATTCTGATGGGTCAGCTTAAAGGCAATATGTTTGATGTTGTTCATGAGTCGGAAAAAGTTGGTAAGGATGATATCATTGTTATAAACACCTGCGGCTTTATTGATAACGCCAAACAGGAATCTATCGATACCATCCTACAATATAGCGAGCTTAAGGACCAGGGTAAAGTTGGGAAGGTAATTGTTACCGGTTGCCTGAGCGAACGTTATAAGCCTGAATTAGAAGCTGAGATCACTAATGTTGATGCTTATTTTGGCACTAACGACCTGCAAAATCTTTTAACTTCAATAGGTGCAAATTACAAGCACGAGTTAATTGGTGAACGCTTATTAACTACCCCGTCACACTTCGCTTATTTTAAAATCGCCGAGGGCTGTAACCGCCCATGCTCTTTTTGTGCCATCCCGTTAATGCGCGGTAAACACTTAAGCACGCCGATGGAGGATTTGGTGAAAGCTGCCGAAAAATTAGCCAAAAACGGAACCAAAGAATTAATATTTATTGCCCAGGATTTGACCTATTACGGCCTTGATCTTTACGGAAAACGTAACCTGGATGAATTGCTTCGCCGCATCTCTGATGTGAACGGTATCGAGTGGATCAGGTTGCAATACGCCTACCCTTCCGGTTTCCCTATGGAAATCCTTGATGTGATGAACGAGCGCAGCAATATCTGCAAATACATGGATATGCCGTTGCAGCACATCAGCGATAACATGCTTAAATCAATGCGTCGCGGTATCACCAAGCAAAAAACTATCGATGTAGTAAATCAGATCCGTGATAAAGTACCCGGTATTGCTATGCGGACTACATTAATAACCGGTTATCCCGGCGAGACCGAGCGTGATTTTGAAGAAATGCAGCGTTGGGTTGAAGATACAAAGTTTGATCGTTTGGGTTGTTTCACTTACTCGCACGAGGAAAAAACACATGCACACTCATTAATTGATGATGTGCCTGAAGAAGTAAAACAGGCACGCGCGGATGCGATAATGGAAATCCAGCAGGATATTTCCTTCGAGAAGAACCAGGAAAGAATTGGCAACACCTATAAAGTGCTGATCGATAAAAAGGACGGCAACTTCTTTGTTGGCCGTACCGAATATGATTCGCCAGAGGTAGACAACGAGGTTTTAATCGACGCCACCGTTGATTATGCTACCATTGGCAGCTTTGTTAATGTGAAAATTGATACCGCCGAGGACTTTGATCTTTATGGACATATTGTAAAATAAAACAAACCCATTGTGTAATAGCTTAAATGATTTTACATTTGAGCAATGGACGTTGCCTGTATAAGCTATAAAGAAACGGGGTTCTTTTCCCCAACCGTAATTGATTACCTGGAAGATAAGCCGGAATTAAGAGAATTTTATAGCCACCGACCTACCCGTGACGGCTTTGCTGATTTCCTGAAAAATAAAAAAGTAGTTGCTGACAGGGAGCTACTGGCAGATACCATAGACGACCAATACCAGCTTATTGAACAATACGCCCGCATTTGGGACTCTGAATTTTCTATCCCACAACCTGTTCAGCAAAATATCGAGAGCTTAAGATTACCCAATACATATACTGTAACTACCGGCCACCAGTTGAATATATTTGCCGGTCCGTTATATTTTATCTACAAAATAGTTACGGCTATTAAACTCACCCAACAGCTAAAAGCTCAGTTCCCTGATAAAAATTTTGTGCCTGTGTATTGGATGGCGTCCGAAGATCATGATTTTGCCGAGATAAGCTATACAACCATAGGTGGCAAAAAGGTCCATTGGTGGTTAGAAGCGTCAGGCGCTACTGGGCGCATCCATCCGGAAACTTTGCGCCAGGCCCTTAACCAATACAAAGGAGTGTTGGGCATGGCAGATCATGCCCCAGAATTAGCAGCTATAGTTGAAACCGCCTATTCCCGTTTTGACAGACTGGCTGACGCTACCCGTTATATGGTAAACGCACTGTTTGGCCAATATGGACTGGCTATAATTGATGCTGATAATAAGCGGCTGAAACAACAGTTCGCCCCTATTATTGAGCGCGATATTATCGAGCAAAACAGCTTTAAAAACATTACTTCCACCAACGAAAAGCTGCACAACCTGGGCGTACATATCCAGGTTAACCCGCGCGAGATCAATTTCTTTTACATGAAAGGTTCACTGCGCGAGCGCTTGGTTTTTGAAGATGACCGCTATAAAGTACTGAATACCGATATCAGCTTTACCGAAGAGGAATTAAGACAGGAAATAAAAAACCAACCCCAAAAGTTTAGCCCTAATGTAGTAATGCGTCCATTATACCAGGAATGCATTTTACCAAATATTGCCTACATAGGTGGTGGCGCAGAAGTTGTGTATTGGCTTGAACTGAAATCAAACTTCGATTTTTATAAAATTGATTTCCCGATACTTATCTTACGTAATTCAGGGTTGGTGATCCGTAAAGAATCAGCAGCTAAAATAAAGCGGATGGAATTGGCACCTGCTGATATCTTCAAATCAACAGACCAGCTTAAAAACTACTGGATAAAAAAGCATAGCAACCATAACCTATCACTGCAAACAGAATGGAACGAGCTAACCACCATTTTCGTTAAACTAAAAGAACGCGCAGCTAAAATAGACCCAACGCTTGGCCCATCAACCGAGGCAGTACAGGCACGCTTAAAAAAGGCTATGGACAATCTTGAAAAGAAATTAGTTAAAGCCGAAAAGAACAACTACCACACTCGCCTTGAGCAGATAGAGCAAATTAAAACTGAGCTTTTTCCCGGTAATAGTTTGCAGGAGCGTAATGAGAATTTTGGTTTGCTATACGTTAAATGGGGACAAAATTTGATTGACGAGTTGATCCGCAATTTTGAGCCGTTGGATTTTGAGTTTGCGGTGTTGACGGAATCCTAAATAGTCTTGTCGCAAACGCAGTCCGCTGCCTTAAAGATTATTTTTATATCTTTAAATATGCGAGCCAAATTGTCTAAAATAAAATCCCCGCAATCTTTTAAAACCAAAGATGACCAGCAAATTAATGATAATCGACTTGCCGCTAAAATCGTTAATTGGATAATTTTCACGCTTATCATTTTTGTCATAGTATCGATATTAATTTATGGTTTGCGTGGTAGATATGCCAACTACTATCAGGAAGTTAAGTAATATAATTAACCACTTCAAGTGGTGCTCTTGCAAGTCGCCTGAGAGATAGGATTATATTATATTTGCACATGCTCGTCACCGAATCAGCCTTAAGAACATTTACTCAAAATATTTTCCTGGCGATGGGTTGCAGCGAAACACACGCTCAACTCGCAGCTGATGTATTACTGTTATCTGATCTTAGGGGAATAGATTCGCACGGTGTTGCGCGTTTAACAGGCTATATCCGCCTGTGGGAGAAGCAACGTATTAACCCCACACCCAATATCCAAATCGTACATGAAACGCCTACCACCGCCACTATTGATGGCGATGCGGGACTGGGTTTGGTGATAGCACCTTTTGCAATGCAAGTGGCTATTAAAAAGGCAGAGCTGTATGGTTCGGGATGGATCTCAATTCGTAACTCTAATCATTTTGGTATTGCGGGCTATCACGCATTGATGGCAGTACAAAAAGATATGATCGGCTTTGCTATGACCAACGCAAGCCCGCTGGTGGCGCCTACTTTCAGTAACGAACGTATGTTGGGCACCAACCCCATGTGTTACGCTTTCCCGGCAGGTAAATACCCGGCGGTGGTGGTTGATATGGCTACCTCGGCAGCAGCAAATGGTAAGCTGGAGATAGCACAACGATCTGGCAAGCAGGTACCCGAAGGCTGGATCCAGGATAAGGATGGAAATTACACTACCGATCCCCACGCTTTAAAAAGCGGTGGTTCACTACTGCCCCTTGGCAGCGACCGCGATCATGGCAGCCATAAAGGTTTTGGATTGAGTGCCACTGTTGATATTTTGTCAGCAGTACTATCCGGCGCTAATTACGGGCCGTGGGTGCCGCCATTTGTATCGTTCCTTGAACCACCTACTGATCCTGTTGGCTCGGGCATAGGTCATTTCTTAGGCGCCATGCGTGTTGATGGGTTCCGCCCGGTTAACGAGTTTAAGGATCATTTAGATAATTGGGTATCGCGCTTTAAATCGGCCTCGCAAATTGATCCCAACCAAAAAGTAATCATCCCCGGCGAACCGGAATACGAAGCAGAAATAGACCGCCGAAAAAATGGCATACCATTGGTTGATGCTGTGGTAAATGATTTGAATGAGTTGGCAGTGAAGATGAAGATAAGTCGCCTAAAGGGAGAACTTTGAAGAGCAGATTTAAAATGTATTTGATATAAAAACAAAAAGCGGTTTGATATTTAATCAAGCCGCTTTTGTTTTTGCTTATCAGTCCCCCTTTAGGGGGCGGAGGGGGCTAATGAATAATCTTAAACAATCTGCTCCATCTTATCTTACTAAAGAACGAAGCGTCGTCGTCAAGGCTCATCCATATAAATAGCGCCTTACCCACAATATGATCTTCAGGAACAAAACCCCAGAAGCGCGAATCGTCCGAGTCGTGGCGGTTATCGCCCATCATCCAGTAGTAATTCATTTTAAAGGTATAGCTATCGGCTTTTTTACCATTTATTAATATATCGTTGCCTATAATCTGCACTTTATTGTTTTCATATACATTAATGCAACGCGCGTATATCGGGTAGGTAACGGTGTCCAGTTTTACCGTCCAGCCTTTTTTAGGTATGATGATAGGGCCATAATTATCTACGTTCCATTTATAATCATGCTGTTGTTTTAGCATTAAGTTGGCAGCTACTGCAGGGTGGCCCGGATTAGTAGGATAAACCCAATCTACTTCGCCTGCTTTTTTAATGTTAGGCACAATTGATTGAATATTAGAATAACCTTTTATAGTTTTGTAAGCACTCTCTGTCATTGTTGGATATGTTGCATTTTCATATGTTTTAATATGAAGTTCATCCATTATCTCGGGGTTAATTCCAATATTATTATCCTTTAATGAATACTTATAATCAATTTGTCCTTCAGGCGGGTTCTCTGCAGCTTTGCCGTTTATAAAAACCTGTGCGTTTACTACGCTTAAGGTATCGCCGCCAACACCCTGGCAGCGCTTAATAAAATTCTCGCGTTTATCAACCGGCCGATAAAGCGGCGAATCGGCATCCATAGGATAGTTAAATACAACTACATCACCTTTTTTAACATCGCTAAAACCAGGCAGGCGATAATAAGGCAGTTTAATACCGTCCCAATAAGCCTTGGTATTTATCAACGGCATAGTATGGTGCGCAAACGGGAAAGCCACAGGTGTCATTGGTGTACGCGGGCCGTAGTTTAGCTTACTAACAAATAAAAAATCGCCAACCAATAACGATCTTTCCATTGATGGTGTAGGTATGGTATAGGCCTCTATAAAAAAGGTCCTTATCAGCGTAGCGGCAATTACAGCAAATACAATCGCATCCAGCCACTCGCGGCTTTTGGTTTTCTTTTTGGCCTTTGTATTTGTTTTGTTCTTATTCCAGAATTTCCAGTTCATTATCTTTTTAAAATATCGTAGTAAAGTAATTTATTATTTAGGATAAATCAAACATATCCGCTACCGAATAAAATCCCTTTTTATCAGCAACCCATTCGGCAGCTAATACGGCACCCAACGCAAAGCCGTTACGGTTATGCGCGGTATGTTTTATTTCGATGGTGTCAACTTCGGAATCATATAGCACGGTATGTGTACCAGGCACGCTATCTATCCTATACGACTCGATCAATACATCCTCGGCCTTGGCATTATCATCAGCAGGGTTATTAATATCAGTTAATATGTTTACCCAATGTTTTTTATTGTCCAGGTTATCTATTATGCCTTCGGCGATGGTAATTGCCGTTCCGCTGGGCGAATCTAATTTCTGGGTATGGTGGATCTCTTCAACCTGCACGTCGTAATACGGATGCTTGTTCATCAGCTTAGCCAATACCTTATTGATATGGAAAAATATATTTACCCCAACGCTAAAATTGGTGCCGTAAATAAAGGCATTGTCGCTGGCATTATATTTTTCTTTTATAGCTTCTAATTGCTCATACCAACCTGTAGTACCTACAACGATAGGAACACCGGCCTTAAAACAATGGTCGATGTTAGCTAATACAGTTGCCGGCGTACTAAACTCAATAGCTACATCAGCCTTTTGCAGGTTTTCGGTAGTAAGGTCGTGTTGGTTATCGTAATCTATTTTTAAAACAATTTCGTGTTTACGATCGGTAGCGATCTTTTCAATGATCTTACCCATTTTGCCGTAACCTAATAATGCGATCTTCATTTGTGATATTTTACTTTTGTTGGCGGGGCAAATATAACCCTCTTTATCTGAGTGTAAAGGTAAGTTTTAAACCCGGAATAAATGCGCCATCAAAATTTTGAGCATACACGGGGTTGTTCATCATAGTGGGTGCAATCTTTACGCTAAAATTGTTATCCATAGAGTACGAGTGCATAAACTTGGCATCAACATAAGCATCAATAGTTTGTATGCCCCATGATGCTACAAAAAGCAGTACGCTTAGGTCGCGGTAACGCCCGTAGCCCCTTACTGCATCATTAATTGCAGCGTCGTCATAATTATTGACCTTATATAATTGATACAGCTCATAGTATTTATCACCCGGCGCGGGCTGTGTACCTTTGGCCCGGTACCGGGCTATAGCAAGGTCTTCGGTATAAGCGCTGTTATTAAACCTATACATTAAAACCAACAAGGTTAACCCGGTATATATAATAGGAACCTTCCATATTTTATGGTTATACACCTGGCCCCAGCCGGGTACAAACACAGAGCGGTGCCATGCCTTGCTTGGGCTATGTGTGCTATCAGGGTGATAAACCTTTTCGACAATTGGTTTTGGAGAAAAGGCTTTCCCTTTGGCTGTGTCTTTGCGGGCCTGTATACTATCGGCCCTGCTTTGTGTACCGGGCATTAAAGGCACAATAGGCACTTGAGCCATAGCCGAAAAACTGAATGCTATTAAAAAGCCTATAATTAAAAAGTATCTCTGCATTTTTTACCAATCCAACATTTCAAGAATGCGGCCAAGATCATCTTCTGATAAAAAAGGAATTTCAATAACACCTTTGCCCTGGCTGTTTACCTTAAGTTTAACTTGCGAACTAAACTTAGAGGCCAGATCGTCTTGTATCTTTTGTATCTGAAACGTAGGCGGCTCGGGTTGTTTTCCTTCCTTCCTGGTACGCATCTTTTGCAGATCGCGCACCATCTCTTCCACCTTACGAACGGATAAACCCTGCTGAATAATATGTTTGTGTAAATATAATTGTTGGGCGGGGTCCTCAACGGTTATCAGCGCGCGCGCATGGCCCATGCTTAGCTCACCATCGCGGATGGATGCCTGGATAGTTGGCGGTAATTTTAACAACCTTAAATAGTTGGTTACTGTTGATCTGTTTTTACTTACACGCGCACCCAGTTCCTCCTGTTTCAGGCCAACTTCGTCCAGCATCCGCTGAAAGCTCAAAGCCACTTCAATAGCGTTAAGGTCTTCGCGCTGGATGTTTTCTATCAGCGCCATCTCCAGCATTTGCTGATCATTAGCCGTACGTACGTAAGCCGGAATATGCGTTAAGCCTGCCAATTTTGAAGCACGTAAGCGGCGCTCGCCTGATATTAGCTGGTACTGGTGCGAATTAACACGGCGCACGGTAATAGGCTGAATTAAACCCTGTAATTTTATAGAAGCCGACAGGTCTGCCAGTGCCTGCTCATCAAAATCGGTACGTGGCTGGAAAGGGTTAACCTCTATCTCTGATAATTTAATATCATTTACAGAACCAAGTCCATTAACTTCTGCCGATGCACCGGTATTGTTATTGTTGCTGCTATTTGGTTTTTTATAAGGCAGTACGTTTTCAGAGTCGTTTAACAGTGCACTTAATCCCTTGCCTAAAGCATTCCTTTTTTCTGCACTCATGCTATACGGTTTCTGTTGTTGCGCTTACCTCGTTTTTCACTAATCCGTTTTTGCGGATCACTTCACGGGCAAGGTTTAGATAATTTATAGCGCCTTTACATGTGGCATCGTGCATAATTACAGATATGCCAAAGCTTGGCGCTTCACTTAAACGTGTGTTGCGTTGTATAATAGTATCAAATACCATGTCCTCAAAATGATTGCGTACTTCTTCAACCACCTGATTTGAAAGGCGTAGCCTAACATCATACATGGTTAATAAAATACCTTCAATCTCTAATTGCGGGTTTAGACGGTTTTGGACAATTTTAACGGTGTTTAACAATTTGCCCAAACCTTCTAACGCGAAGTACTCGCATTGTACCGGGATGATCACCGAGTCGGCAGCAGTTAGGGCGTTAATGGTAATTAAACCTAATGATGGCGAGCAGTCAATGATAATAAAATCGTACTCATCGCGGATCTTATTAAAAACCTCCTGCATTTTATACTCGCGGTTGTCCAGATTGATCATTTCAATCTCGGCACCTACAAGGTCAATATGCGCGGGCAGCAGGTCAAGGTTCGGAGTTTCGGTTTTGATGATAGCATCGCGCGGATCAACCTCGTTGATGATACATTCATAAATACTGTTTTTCACATTGCGCGGGTCAAATCCAATACCTGAAGTGGCATTAGCCTGCGGATCAGCATCAACTAACAGTGTCCTGTACTCTAATACGGCTAAACTTGCGGCCAGGTTAATGGATGATGTGGTTTTGCCCACACCGCCTTTTTGATTGGCTAAAGCAATAATTTTACTCATTCTATTTCTCCAAAATTTTATAACGGTTTAACTGACAACGAAAAAAGAAATATTAATTTCTACCTTCGGGAAACTTTTTACCAAGCGCTAAGATATATATTTAAATAACGGAGAAATCCACAGTTTTAGCCAATTTACAAACAATTTAATTAATGAATTATTGATTTATTGAATTATTGATTGATGTGCAATCCCTTTATAATTCTGTAATTCAATAATTCAGTAACTCAATAATTAAGCATGATTACAATTATATCATCTACCAACCGCCCCGGAAGCTCCACCCTTAAAGTAGCACGCTACTACCAGAAAAAGCTGCTTGAGAAAGGTGTTGAAGCCGGCATATTATCTATGGTGCAATTGCCGCCAAATATTTTGCAAACAGACTTATATGGAAAACGCAGCGCCGAGTTCCAGGAGATCCAGGATATTGTTACCGCTACCGATAAATTCATCTTCATTATACCCGAGTACAATGGTAGTTTCCCCGGCGCTTTAAAGGTATTTGTTGATGCCTGCTCGTTTCCGGATAGTTTTTATGAGAAGAAAGCTGCACTGGTAGGAATCTCATCGGGCAAATACGGAAACATCCGCGGCATCGATCATTTTACGGGGGTTTGCCATTATGTTAATCTGCATGTAATGCCGCTAAAGCTGCATATAGCCAATATTAAGAGTGAGTTTAATGAGTACAGCGACCTGTATAAAGAGGACACCCTGAAATTCACTAACGACCAGATAGAGAAGTTTATTAAGTTTTAAGTTATGTGTTTTGAGTTATGAGTATTCTAACTCTCTACTCATAACCTACAACTCAAAACTATTTTCCGGTGATAAGCTTTGCCATTCCAAATGCTGCCGCCGCGGCCAGTGCGCCAATAACCAGCACTTTAAACGCACCCGATATGGGCGGCTGGCCGGTAACCCTGCTTTTAAAATATCCGAAGACAAAAAGGCAGATCATGGTAATAACGCATGAATATATCAAGGCTGTTTGCGAATTGGCTTCAAAAAAATAAGGGCTTAGCGGGATAATCCCGCCAACAACGTAGGATAAACCGATGGTAATAGCACTTTGTGTAGCACGGTTTGCCAATGGTTTTTCTAACCCCAGTTCATAGCGCATCATAAAGTCGACCCATTTATCTTTATCCTTGGCCATTTCGTCGGCTACCTGTGTTTGCAACTGCTCTGATAAACCGAAACTGGCAAACACTTCTTTCACTTCCGCCTTTTCCTGCTCTGGCACGCGTTCAACTTCATCATACTCACGTTGCAGCTCGGCGGCATAATGTTCGGCCTCTGTACGCCCGGCTAAAAACCCGCCCAAGCCCATGGCTATGGACCCAGCCACAATTTCGGCAATGCCTGCCGTTATAACAATGCCTGAAGAGTTGATTGCCCCGCTTAATCCGGCAGCCAGGGCAAACGGTACGGTTAAGCCGTCGGACATGCCGATAACAATATCGCGAATGGTATCTGAGCTTTTTAGGTGCTGTTCGTTATGCATTATTAAATGTACCGCCATAAATGCATTATTTACACAAAAAGTACAATTTATTATCGGTCTGAATAGGCTTTAAAATACCATACGGTAGCCTTACGTATCTAATATCTTACAAACCGAAATAGCCCTTTAGTTAACAAAAGGGCTATTTTTGTTTAACCTAATATTTATACCAGTGCGTAAAATTTATTCTACTATCCTGTTTATTTTGACAGCCGGCAGCATTGCCACAGCTCAAAAACAAACCAATAAAGCCGATACAACCAGCTTAGGCACGGTAACCGTAAAGGGTTATCTTTCAGATCAGCCTGTGTTGAGCGTGCCTGCATCAGTAAGCGTAATATCACCAGCGCAGTTAAAGCTACAGCCCGATAATTCGTTAGTATCAGTCGTAAATACCGTTCCGGGTGTAAGGATGGAAGAGCGGTCGCCGGGTAGCTATAGATTATCTATCAGGGGTAGCTTATTGCGTTCGCCATTTGGCATACGCGATGTTAAAATTTATTATGACGAGCTACCGCTAACCGACGCGGGCGGTAATACCTATTTAAACGTTATTGATTTTAACAGTGTACAGGGGATGGAAGTACTAAAGGGTCCTGATGGCAGCTTATTTGGCGCAAACTCTGGCGGGGTGGTTTTAATTAACCCGGTTAACCGTTATGACAATAGCAATTTTGTGACCGCAGGTTTTACAGGCGGATCGTATGGATTGGTGCACGAAAACATTGGCCTGCAACAGGTAAGCAAAAACAACCAGTTCAATTTTAATCAGGCTTACGAAACTTACCATGGCTATCGTGTACATAGTGATATGTACCGCCATTATTTCCAGGCGAGTGATAAGATCACGTATGGTGGCGTTAACTCGCTGAAGATCTTAGGTTTTTACTCGGACCTTAAATACGAAACACCCGGCGGTTTAACGCTGGCGCAATTAGCTATAGATCCAACCGCAGCCCGCCCGTCGACACCGGTAGTGCCCGGTGCCTTAGTACAAAATGCCGGCATAGAAAACAAAATGACTTATGGCGGCGCGGTGAACGAATGGCATATCACCCCAAACATCCGCAATGTATTTGCCGTGTACGGCGCTTATGTAAATTTTACAAATCCGTTCATTACCAACTACGAGCAGCGTTACGAGCGCACTTATGGCATGCGTACCTATTTTGAGTTTACAGGCACACCTAAAAAAGATTTTAATTGGAAAGCTAACGCCGGTATGGAATGGGCACAGACCAATGCCGACAATAACGATTACGGCAACCGCGCCGGCGTGCGCGATACCGCGCAAAGTTTAGACAAGGTTAATACAGGCCAGCATTTCTTTTTCGCGCGATATGAAGAGACTTTGTATGATCGCCTACATGTGGAAGCTGCTGCCAGCTTAAACTTTTACGGATATAATTTCATGAATGTGTACCCGCGCAACCAAACAGCATTTACCAAACAAACATTCTCGCCGCAGGTAATGCCACGTTTAGCGCTGTCATACCAGGTTACGGGTAATTTTGTTTGGAGAGTGTCGGCAAGCCGTGGATATTCAACACCTACATCGGCGGAGATCCGTCCGTCAAACAATATCATCAACACCAGCTTAGGCGCGCAATATGGCTGGAACTATGAAACCGGTTTCCGCCTGCGCAATAGTGATGAAACAATGTTGCTGGATGTGTCAGCCTTTTATTTCCACTTAAACAATGCCATTGTGCGCAGGCTTACCGCCGCGTCTACAGAATATTATACTAATTCGGGTGATATTAAACAGCCGGGCATAGAGCTTTATTTTACCGATTGGATAATCAAACCAACCAACCAGGGCTTTATCCGTGGTTTACAAATAAGCGAATCGTTAACCATAAGCAAGTTTACCTTCGGCGATTACCACGATGCTACCACGGGCTATGCCGGTAATGAGCTAACGGGCGTACCGCGTAACGTTAGTGTAGCCAGTTTACAGGTAAAGTTTCCCGAGTCATTATATCTGTATAGCCAATATAATACAACTGCGCGTATCCCATTAAACGAGGCCAATACGTTTTATGCGCCTAAGTATAATTTGGTACAGGCTAAAGCAGGCTGGCAACACCAGTTAAGTAATAAATCGCGTTTAGAAATTTATGCGGGAGTTGATAACTTGCTGAACGAACAATATAATTTGGGTGCCGATCTGGATGCTGTAGGGAATCGTTTTTATAACCCATCGGCATTAAGAAATTACTATGCCGGCTTTAACGTGAAGTTTTAATTTGGTTAGCAATAAGAGCACTCTTTTTTCAAAAAAAGAACGCTCCTATTGCCGGGGTCATTTTTTATACTGAAATGTAAACGTTGCTTTTTTTTCGTTATTATAGATGTGGAAAAAAAATATTATCAGATAGTAAACTTTATCCAGCCCTGCCCCTCGTGGCCAAAAATAAACTGTTTGGGGTAAAGGATCTCGGCCAGTAATTCTACCGAGTCAACAACATTATCGGCATCGTTATTATTAAAATATTCGCCGGCGTCTGCAATATAAAAGCGATTGTTTTTTATGGCTTTTAAATCGGCAAAGCCCGGTAGTTGTAACACCTGATCAATCTCGCTCATACTCTGGGCGATGTTATTATCACCGGGCAAAAGCACTATAACATCCGGGTTAAGTTGCAGCATCGTTTCTGAGGTGCCGCTAATGGTTGTGCCGCCGGCCATATTTACCAGTTCGGCTTTATCATCGCCGGCCAATATCAGCGGGTCTAAATTTATGATGCAGGCTACTGTTGGCTTTTGCTCTATAAACTTTAGTTTATGATGGATGATGTCAATTCGTTCCTGTTGTTCTTCTGTAAATTCCATAGTGAGAGTACAAATTTAATAATATTAAAATAACACTAACTGCATATCTTTATCGCAATGATACTACTAACCTTCTTCCTGGGCCTTATAGCTAACTTTATAGGCTATATCCCACCCGGAAACATCAACCTTACGCTTGTACGCATTACCATAAACCGTGGCTTTAAACAGGCCATGCGGTTTATCATCGCGTTTTCATGTGTCGAGTTTTTCTTTACCTTTTTTATTATGCATGCGGCCAAATGGCTGTCGGCGCAGGTGCATTTAGATGTTGTTATTGATTGGGTAATGTTTGCCTTATTTTTTGTGTTAGGCACTGTAACCTGGCTTAACCGTACCAAACCACCCGAAACCAAATACAGCGAACACGCCAGTATTAAATACGGCATTATATTAGGTTTTGTAAACCCTATGCAGGTGCCATTCTGGATGATATGCGGTACCTATTTAATAACGCACGAATGGATATTGGACGGCAATATAGCTCTGATTATATTCAGCGTCGGCTCTGCAGGCGGGTCGTTTTTATGTTTGTTTTTATACGCCAGGTTCGCGCAATATATCCAAAGCAAATTCGCGCTCAGCACCAGGGTAATTAATACCGCTATAGCAATTTTATTTTTCGGCCTGGCCGGATATCATGTGGTAAAGAGGGTTTATTTGGCGATTAAGCCAAAGTATACCAACACGATAAAAAATTAATGTTTCTTCCACCTGGCAGTGGCTTTTTTATAACCAGCCGTAACTAAAGCCGCCATACTTTTATTATTTGGCGCAGTAGCTTTTAAAAGTGTCTCATAAGCGTTCTTCCTGTAATACTGGTTTTCATAATCCAGGTAAAAGGCCCATACAGAAATTATGTCTGCTTTACTACGTAATTGCAGCTGGCTCAAAAATACTTTGTTGTTATTAACAGCATACCTGAAGGCACTAACCTGGAAAAGCGCAACAGCATCAGCTATCCAAACGCCATTAACAGAAACATCAATTATCTTTTTTATAAGTGTCTTTTGGCTTATACATTTTATTTCAAAAAAACGGCTAAAATAATAGGGTGGCTCATTAGTTAAAGGGAGGCCAAGGCCGGTCTGCTCGTTCCAGCCATATAATTTTTTAAAAGCTTTAAAGTTGGAAGGAAACGCATCAAAAAATATTTTTTGATACTTAAGCGTGTCGCCCTTAAGAGTTACAAAACCTTTACGATAGGTTTCTTTATAAAAATCGGCATCGTGTTTTTGCGCACGGGCCCCGCCAATCAGCAAAAAAAACAATGCGCATAGAAAAATAGATCTTTTCATTAGTTACTTTAAATAAGGTTTTTTTATACAGCCTGGGTTTTGCTTTTTAAATTCCAGATCTTCTCGGCCTTCCTGCCAATCAACCAAAACGAAGCTGCCAGGATAGCGAAGAAAACCGTCTTGTTGGTGTTGTCCCAAAAGTATTCAAAATATTTTGTGTAGATAAAAATAATTAAAAATGTGATGCCAAACTCGCGCGAGATATCGTCCTTGTTTTTCAGGCCGAAAAGCAGGAAACCGCCCGCCACACACATGGATATTATGCCCCAATAAAACAAGCTGATCTGTTTGATATGGTACCACCTATCCAGGTTACCCAGGTTGCCAAATATGCTTAACAACCAAAGCGACATAAACAGGTACAACAACCCAACCACATAAGTATGCTCGGCAAAGTAGGCAAACCATTTGCGGTTACGTAAAATAGCACAGGCGCTTACCAGTACCAAGCCAAATATTACAAAGCGTAGCGGATAATTCATGCCTAAAAAATAATCCGTCCAATGGGTTTGGAAACCGGTTTCGGTGCCAAACCAGCTGCCCAATGATATCAGCGCGAAGATCCAGATCAGCCGCGAATTCATGCGCCAGCCTAAGAAGCCATACACAAAAACCGAAAGCAGGAAAAGTAACGAGTAATGTCCTGTCCCCCTATCCAGCGTCTTACCCAGGTAGGCTATGCAGCATGCGGTAAATAATATACCGGTAAATATCACTGCCTCGTTGCTAAAGATCTTTTCCGGATATAATCGTTCTCTTCGACGGCCCCAGAAAAACAGGAAGGCTGCTAAAATAGCCGAACCGATACTAATGATAATGTCAGGTGTATAATATAAATGCTTGAGCCAGTTAACTACCACATCATTAACTATCAGGAAAGTAAATGACACCCCACCACAGATCAGCGCTATCCAAAACGAATACTTAGCCAACCGCATCCAGTCGAACCCTTTTACTTCGTACGAGTTACGCAGCGTTTCGGCCTTTTCATTGCTGACCAGACCATCTTTTTCCCAATGGGTAATGGTTTTGTTTAGAAATTCGCTTTCAGATTTATCTATGTTAAGTTTGGCCATTGGCAGATGGTTTGCGGTAAAACTACAAAATAAACTCAAGTCATGCCGAACTTGTTTCAGCACTCTTCGCTTAAAGCAGTAAACGTAAAACGTCTTCCTTATCTTTCGTTATCTGTGCCTTTAATTCGTCAAGGCCGTTAAACTTAACGTCGCCACGGATAAAATGCAGGAACTCCATACGGATGGTTTCGTTATAGATCTCTTTATCAAAATCAAACAGGTTAACTTCGATATTGCGGTTCATGCCGTTAATAGTAGGGCGGCTGCCAATGTAGGCCATGCCTTTATATTCGGTACCAGCGTGCTGTACTTTAACGGCAAAAATACCGTCGGCGGGGATGAGCTTATATTTTTCTTCGACCTGGATATTGGCTGTAGGGTAACCAATCTGGCGGCCAATCTGGTCACCGCGAATAACTTTGCCTGTGATAAAAAACGGGTAACCCAAAAACCGGTTTGCCAGATCAATATCAGCAGCTAATAACGCCTCGCGGATACGGGTAGAGCTTACGGCGACATCATTAATATCCTGCTCAGGGATCTCTATAACCTTGTAACCATAAATCGGCGACAGATGCAGCAAATCGGCTAAACCACCGCGGCGGTCCTTACCAAAACGATGGTCGTATCCTATCACAATTTTTTTGGTGCCAATTTTATTAACCAGCACATCGCGGATATAATCCTCGGCACTTTGATTGGAGAAGTCGCGCGAGAATGGGGTTATAATTAAATGATCTATACCTAACTGCTCTAATAAAGCAGCCTTTTCATTAATGGTATTGATTAGCTTTATGCTTTCGTCCTCCGGATGTAATATCATCCGCGGATGCGGGAAAAAAGTAAGAATAACGGTTTCGCCGCCCGTTGCATCGGCCAGCTCTTTTATGCGCGAGATAATTTTGCGATGCCCCAGGTGTACCCCATCAAACGTGCCGATAGTTACAACGGCATTTTTAACAGGCTTAAATTCATCAATATGATGGTATGTTTTCATTTCGGATGTCGGATGTTCGATTTCAGATTTGGTAGATGTATTCACTCATTCAAAAATCACTCATTCACTCATTATTTTTGTGCCTTTATCACTCCTACTAGGTCCATCACTTCCCACGCATCTTCCAGTTTAAAGTTGCCGCTTCGGGTACGGGTTAGTTTTGACAGGTAAGCACCATTGTTAAGCGCCTTGCCAAAATCATTAACTAACGACCGGATATAGGTACCCTTGCTGCATACCACCCTAAAGTCAACTTCGGGCAATGCTATGCGGGTAATTTCAAAATTACTTATGGTAACGCTTCGCAATCTTAACTCCACTTCTTCGCCGCGGCGGGCTTTTTCATAAAGGCGCTCGCCATCAATTTTAATAGCCGAATGCGCGGGCGGGTATTGTTGTATATCACCGGTAAATTGTTCACAGGCATTACGTACAGCCTCATCGGTTAGGTTGCTTGTGCTAAAAGTTTCCTCGACCGCCGTTTCCATATCGTATGATGGCGTGGTAGCACCCAGTACCATGGTACCCGTATATTCTTTTTCCTCGGCCTGGAAAGTATCTATCTGCTTGGTCATTTTACCTGTGCAGATAATCAGCAATCCCGTAGCCAATGGGTCAAGCGTGCCGGCATGGCCCACCTTTAACTTTAGCGGTTTAAAAGAATTACGCAGCTTGCCTACTACATCAAAGCTTGTCCACCCATAGGGCTTATTAACCAGCAGCAGTTCGCCGGCGGCAAAATCAAATTCTTTGTTTGTTGGTAGTGCGGTATCCAAGGTGTTTGTTTTAATATGGCGCAAAGGTAATAATTAGGTTTGGTATGTTTTGGGCGTTTCCCGCCGATTGGCGGGTCGGGCTGTCCATTCATACGCCTTCAGGCCTTAGACACGAGGCCGGTATCCATTTCCATCCGCTAACGCATCACCCTCAATTATTTACACAATAAAAACATTAAATTAAATACCAATTGGTATATTTGTATTATGAATAAGGAATTGTCAAAAGCAGAGCGCACCCGCCAGTTTATTATTGAATCTACAGCCGTAGTATTTAATAAGAAAGGTTACGCGGGCACGTCTTTGGCTGACCTTACCGAGGCCACCGGCCTTACCAAAGGAAGCATCTACGGTAATTTTGAAAATAAAGAGGAGGTGGCGCTGGCGGTATTCGATTATAACTCCTGCCGTACGGCCGACATGATAGCCAAACGCGTGGCCCTGGCCAATACTTTTTATGATAAGCTGATGGTTTATACCAAAGTTTACAGCAGCGAAACATTAGCTGCCCGGGGTGGCTGCCCTATCCTTAACACAGCCGTAGAGGCTGATGACACCAATGATCTTTTGAAAAACAAAGCTGCCAAAGCCGTTTTAAAATGGCAAAAGAACATAGTCCAGCTAATAGAAGGCGGCATTGCAACCGGCGAATTTAAAGCCGATGTCAACATCAATCAAACAGCCATAAGTATCGTTGCTTTAATTGAGGGGGGTATCATGATATCAAAAGTAACCAACAGCCATGCTAACCTGGAGAAGGTTTTAGGCACCGTTGAATTATTGATCAACCAAATGAAACCGTAAAAAAAATTTGACATAAAAAATACCGATTGGTATTTTTTATATTGTAGTATTGCACCGTCAAAAGCATAACAAATAGTTAAACACACATCAATAAATATACCAATTGGTATAAAATGAAATGAGCCCGTTAAAAAGACAGATACTGATAATAACCGTTATATGCGCCGCAATAATGGAACTGATAGATACCTCCATCGTTAACGTAGCGCTATCCTACATGAGCGGTAACCTGGGCTCGACCTTAGAGGATACGGCCTGGGTAATTACCTCTTACGCCATCGCCAATGTTATCATCATCCCCATGACCAGCTTCCTGTCTGCCAAGCTGGGGCGCCGTAATTATTATATCGGTTCAATCATACTCTTTACGCTTTGCTCGTTTTTATGCGGAAATGCTTCGGGGATCTCGGAGCTGGTGCTATTCAGGTTTTTACAGGGTTTAGGCGGCGGGGCGCTGTTATCTGTTTCGGCGGCTGTGGTGTACGAGCAGTTTCCGAAGGAAAAACTGGGTATAGCCAGCGCGTTGTTTGGGATAGGTGTATTTATAGGCCCAACAATAGGTCCGACACTTGGCGGCTATATTACCGAAAACTTTTCGTGGCCGTGGATCTTTTACATCAACATCCCATTAGGTGTAGCCGCTGCAACATCATGCTATTTTTTACTGCCCGAGCCTGCCATCAAACAAAAAGCGGGCAGTATCGACTGGACGGGAATCATTCTGTTAACTGTGGGCATAGGCTCATTACAAACGGTGCTGGAACGCGGCCAAACCGAAGACTGGTTTGCAACAGGATATATTACCGTTCTTACCCTCATCGCCATACTTAGTTTAACCGCCTTTGTTTTTTGGGAACTGCATACCTCGAACCCGGTGGTCGATCTGCGCGTGTTGAAAAGTAAATCGCTTAGCATTGCCGCGGTATTAACTTTTATAACCGGCATGGGTATGTTTACCTCCATATTTTTAACGCCGGTAATAGCCCAGCGGCTGTTAGGCTTTACCCCCACCGAAACAGGCTTGTTATTACTACCCGGGGCCATCATCGCCGTGTTCGCGCTGATAGCTACCGGCAAAATGCTGCAAAGCGGGGTATCGCCGGTACTGGTGATTTTTATTGGCTTTATCAGTTTTATATTCTTTAACTGGTCAATGTCGCAGATCACGCTGGAAACATCTACATCATACATCACCTACCGACTTATATTTCGTGCATTGGGCATGGCCTTGTTAACGGTGCCTTTAAGTTCGTTAGCAGTATCCTCTTTAGCAGCTAAAGATATGCCGCAGGGCACGGCGTTAAATAACATGATGCAGCAGTTGGGCGGGTCGTTCGGCATCTCCATTATCACCACCTTTTCGACAAGGAGAACAGCATCTCACCGTACAAATCTGATCAGCAACATTACGGACAGTAATCCACTGGTAGCCCAACGGATCAACAGCTTCACCGGATATTTTCAGCATAAAGGCAGCGGACTGGCAGAGGCACACCAACAGGCGATGAAGATGATAGACCTGTCGGTTGTAAAGCAATCAACCTTATTAAGTTACCTGGACTCATACCTGCTTATCGGGCTACTTTTTGCCTTGGCGCTGCCTTTATTATTACTGGTTATGAAGCGGAAAGCCGGCCCACCAAAAATGGTATTGAACGATCATTAAAAATAAATTTTCACAACATATTAAATTAAATAACAAGATGAATATCACAAACAAAACAGTGCTGATAACCGGTGGGGGATCAGGCATAGGCCTAGAGATAGCCAAACAGTTAAGTTCAAAAAACAACAACGTAATTATTACAGGCCGCAACGCAGATAAACTGGAGAAAGCTGCTGCTGGTTTAACCAATGTAACTACCATTGCAGCCGACGTAACTAAAGCTGACGATGTAAAAAGATTGGTAGCGATCATTAACACAGATTTTGGTGGGTTAGATATCCTGATCAACAACGCGGGCCATACCTATGTTTATTCACTGGATGCAACCGCTAACGCAGAACAAAAAGCCCGTGAAGAATTTGACACCAATTTCTTTTCGATAATAAGCCTTACCGAACAATTGTTGCCAACGCTATCAGCTTCGCCTGAAGCGGCAATTGTAAATGTTAGCTCGATATTGGCTATAACACCGCGCCATACCTTGCCAACTTATTCGGCAAGTAAAGCAGCGTTGCATTCATATACCCAAGCCTTACGTCTCGCGTTGAAAGAAACAAATGTTAAAGTGTTTGAATTAATGCCACCATTGGTAAACACCGAATTTTCAAAAGAAATAGGCGGCGAGAATGGTATACCGCCAAGTGAGGTTGCTGACGACCTGTTGAGCGCTTTTGAGAAAGATGAATACGAGATCCATGTAGGTAATACAGCACATATATACGGTTTATCGCCGGTTGACGCTTTTAATATGGTTAACGCCGGATAATCAATAATTTGCTACCTTCATTTTATAGTTTATAAAAAAATGTGGCGGCTTGTCCAATATCTAAAAAATGGATCGTCATTAGTTTTTTAACCATTAAACTCAAATAACATGAACGATTTCTTATTGATCTTTAGACGCGATGCCAATTTTGACATGCAACTAACCCCGGCACAAATGCAGGAAGTTACCAAACCATGGCAAGACTGGATGGGTGGCCTTGCTGCACAAAACAAATTGGCTAACAGCGGCGCCCGCTTAGCGGTAGACGGCAAAGTAGTAAAGTCGGACGGTGTAATTACTAACGGCCCTTATGTAGAAGTTAAAGAGGCCCTGGGTGGTTTTATCATCATCCGCGCGGCATCGCTTGAAGAAGCTGCCGAACTATCAAAAGGCTGCCCTATATTGGCCACAGGCGGCAATGTTGAAGTGCGCCAAATTGTACCAATGCAATAATTAATATTTAAACGCCCCCGATAATATCGGGGGCGTTTCTGTTTTATGCAAAACGACCAGCTACTACCCAATTTATACCGTACCGAATATCGCAAGATAGTTGCTGTACTTGCCCGGCTGTTTGGATTTGAGCATATACAAATAGCCGAAGATATTGCAGGCGATACCTTCCTGCTGGCTACCGAAACCTGGGCAAAAAAACTACCCGAAAACCCCGCAGCATGGTTATATATCGTAGCCAAAAACAAGGCTAAGGACCACTTGAAGCATAATGCCATTTTTACTCAAAGGGTTAGCCCGGCTATCCAGCATGAAAGTTCACAGGTTAATGAATTGGAGATAGACCTGTCCGAAGAAAACATAAACGACAGCCAGCTGCAAATGATGTTTGCCATTTGCCAGCCCGTTATCCCTGCCGAGGCGCAAATAGGCCTGGCGCTGCGCATCCTTTGCGGTTTTGGCATTGATGAAATTGCCGACGCCTTTCTATCCAACAAAGAAACTATTAACAAACGCCTGTTTAGGGCTAAAGAGAAATTGCGGGAGGAGCAGGTAAAAATTGAGTTCCCTGATGCTAATGAGATAAACAAGCGACTGGAAACCGTTCTGCTTACTTTGTACCTGCTGTTTAACGAGGGTTATTATTCAAGCGGTGGTAACATCAACTTACGCCGTGACCTTTGCCTGGAAGCCATGCGTTTAAACCACCTGCTGGTAACCAACAAAGCTACCGACCTGCCCGCGGTTAACGCGCTGTTTGCTTTAATGTGTTTCCATGCGTCGCGGTTTGATGCCCGGATTGACAAGGATGGCGAAATAATAATTTATGATGAACAGGACACCGCGCTATGGAACGAAGAACTGATATCACGAGGGACCAACTACCTCATCCGCTCTTCGCGCGGCGAGCAGCTTAGCCGCTATCATATTGAAGCGGCCATTGCCTTCTGGCATACTAAAAAGGAAGACAGCGCCGAGAAATGGGAAAACATACTGCAACTTTATAACAAGCTATTGATCCTGGAATATTCGCCTATGGCGGCCCTTAACCGTACTTATGCTTTGGGGAAAGCTGATGGTAAAGAAAAAGCGATTGTTGAAGCTGAGAAATTAACGCAACTGGCTGATAATCATCTTTACCATTCGCTGTTGGGATATTTGTATACCGGCATTGATAAGGCAACGGCTCTGCGGCATTTACAATTGGCTTTTAAGTTAGCGAAGAATAAAGAGGAGAAGAATAGGATTGCGAAGAATATAAAGGCGCTTGATAAATAATATCGAACGCTAAATAATAATATCGAACACCGAATATTGAATGATGAAGTAAAACCACTTCGACGTTCAGTGTTCGAAATTAATTATTCGATATTAATAAAGACTTTCCTATTCATTCCCCTTTCAGGGGGTTAGGGGGCAAAAGAAGAGCTCCTGATGGGCAGGAGCTCTTACTAACCAATTATAAACCAATATATATGAGAAAATATATGCTTTTTTGAAATTCATCAAATCGGCATATTACGTTAATTCGATTTGTTGAATAATGTTACACAAACGCTGTGCCCATTTTTAAATTGCCCCTTATTGTACAACTAACACCTTTGTTACATACACATAAATACGCATAAAAAAAAGCGACGGTTTTTACAGCCCGTCGCTCTTTTTAAATTACGTAAGTGTCTTAAACAGTGTGCAATGCGTTGCTTGTATAGTACAAAATAATGATCACTATACCAGCCAGTATGCGGTAAACACCAAACAGCTTAAAGCCTTTCTGCTCTAAAAATGTAATAAATGATTTTATTGCCAGCAAGGCCACAATAAATGCAACGGCGCTGCCTATCAATAAAAATTTAATATCCTGTTGTATATCGGGGGCGGTCATGTTGCCATGTTTGTAAAAATCATAAAGATCCTTCAGCGTTGCGCCAAACATGGTAGGTACGGCTAAAAAGAATGAAAATTCGGCAGCGGCCTTGCGGCTTAACTTCTGAGTCATACCACCAACTATTGACGCACCCGAGCGCGATACACCCGGCACCATAGCCAGGCATTGAAAGAAGCCTATTTTAAGCGCTGTGAGGTAACTAATATCTTTTTCGTCGTCGATGGTAGGTTTGTTAAACCATTCGTCTACAAACAGCAGGATAACACCGCCTGTTACAAAAGCAAAGGCTACTACCAATGGGCTTTCTAAAAGAATATCTATTTTCTTTTTTAACAGCAGGCCGAAGATCACCGCAGGTATTACCCCTATAACCAGCTTCACATAAAAATCAATAGAGCGGAAAAAGCGTTTAAAGTATAACACCACCACAGCCAGGATTGCACCCAGCTGAATAACGATCTCGAAAAGTTTTACAAAATCGTCTTTACCGATCCCCATTATAGCACTGGCAACAACAAGATGCCCGGTTGATGATACGGGTAAAAACTCGGTCAACCCTTCAATTATAGCAAGGACAATTACGTGAATAATATTCATGGAGTGGGGTAAGGTTTAAATAGCTCGGGTAAATTATTTAGCCTCTGGCTTTTTAAGGATAGCGTAAAAGCCAACACCAAAACCACCTAACACAACAATTGGTGCAATAACAATTTTAGTGGTGCTGTAAATATCTGTTGTACCCGACATTAAAAAGAAACCAAATGCCACTATAGCTATGCTGATAATGAACCAGGTGTAGTTACTTTTATCGAATATAAATTTTACAGGCGTATTGCTTGCCGCTGTTTTTGTTGTTTGTGTGGTCTTTGCCATCTGTTTAATTATTGAATTATTGAATGAGTGATTTATTGAATGAGGGTTTCCTTTACCTCCACTCCTTTCACCTTTTACCTATAAAGGTCGTATATTTTTAAACGTAAAAATTTGTTTACCGCAAGGTAAGTGCTAAAGGCTGATATAAATATACCCAGGCCAATTACCACTAAAAATACCACACCAAACTCGGCGTTGTTTTGCAGGATAACCAGGTCAGGGATCTGCAGGTTTGCCAGGTAAAGTGTGCCTACCAATATAATAACGGCTATCAACCCGCCTAAAAGGCCATGCCAGATACCGTACAATAAAAATGGCTTGCGAATAAACCCTTTAGTTGCGCCTACCAACTGCATCGACTTAATTAAAAACCGTTGCGAGTATATTGCCAACCTGATCGTATTATTAATTAAAGCTACCGATACCACTATGAATATGCCGGTAAAAGCCAGTATTACTAAAGTGATGGACGTTAAATTAGCGTTCATCTGGTCGACTAATGATTGCTGGTATTTAACCTCTTTAACCAAAGGATTTTTCAGCAATTGATCTTTGAACTTGGTAATTTCAGCGTTGTTGGCAAAGTCGGCATTAAGGTAAACATCTATCGATTGTGATAGCGGGTTATAGCCCAGGAACTTTACGAAGTCTTCTCCCAGATCTTTTTGTAGGTTGCGGGCAGCCAGTTCTTTACTCACGTATATAGCCTGCTTAACCGCGCGGTTATTTTCCAGTTGCGTTTGTAGTTGGCGCACATCGGTTTCGTGGGCGGCATCGTCAACAAAAATATTTAGTACGATGTTTTCCTTAACGTAGCGCGAAAGATTATTGGCATGTACCAATATTAAACCAAGCAAGCCAATCATTAACAATACCATAGCAATACCAAACACGGTTGATATGTAAATTGTCTTTGTTTTATTTGCCGATTCGCTTACTTCAAATTCTTCCATAGCCTGCTTATAGTTTCTGCGAAATTAAGAAACCCTGCCTAAAGGTAAAAGTTTATATTTTATTAATTAGGTTTTGTGGGGACTTTAACAAAATTTAACGCCCTCTGCCGTATAAACAAAATTGATTGATACCTGTTATTCGGGTATGACAAAGCCAGCAAACTCAACAGACAAAGCATCGCCAGCGGATACACCTACCCACAGGCCCAACGATAACGGCGGTAAAGCCAAAGTACGCAATGAAGATAAACGCTACGACGCCGATGAACCACACGGCGGTGATATAGCTAAGAAGCACGAAAAAGAAGAGCAGCCGGTTAACCCGGTTAAGAAGTAGTGAGTTTTGGGTGATAAGTCTTGAGTTGCTTACTCATAACCCAAAACTCGCTACTCAAAACTATCTCGAAATCCCCGTAGAGTTAAACTGCAGATCATATAGCTTGCGATAGTAACCATCATCAATACGCAGCAATTCCTGGTGGGTGCCCATTTCTTTGATCTCGCCGTGATCAAGCACGATTATCTTATCGGCGTTTTGGATGGTTGATAAGCGGTGGGCGATAACAATAGCCGTTCGGCCCTGCATCAGTTTGTTAATGGCGTTTTGTATCAGTATCTCGGTCTCGGTATCAACAGATGAGGTGGCCTCGTCCAGCACCAATATAGCAGGGTTATAAACCAGCGCACGGATAAAGGAGATCAGCTGCGCCTGCCCTGCCGAAAGCGTAGCACCGCGCTCCATCACATTATAATCATAACCGCCGGGTAAGCGTTCGATAAATTCATGCGCGCCTACATCCTTTGCTGCCGCGATAATTTGTTCACGGGTGATTTGCTCATTGTTAAGGCTGATATTATTGGCAATGGTATCTGTAAACAAAAAGACATCCTGTATAACCGTTGCTATTTGCGCACGCAGATAGTTAACATCGTAGTCCATCAAATCATAGCCGTCAACTTTAACCTCGCCCTTGCCTATCTCATAAAAACGGTTAAGTATATTTATGGTTGATGATTTGCCTGCGCCGGTAGCCCCAACCAATGCCAGTGTTTCACCCGGTTTAATGTGGAAGTTAATATCCTTCAACACCCAGTTCTCATCGTTATACGCAAACCAAACATTTTTAAACTCTATCTCGCCGTCTAAGCGGGTTGGTTTTAACGTGCCCGGGTTAATAGCAACTTCATCGGTATCTAAAACTTTAAAGATCCGATCAGCACCCACCATACCCATTTGCAGGGTATTAAACTTATCTGCCAGCTGGCGGATAGGCCTGAACAGCATCGTCAACAATAAAATAAACCCGGTAATTACACCCGGCGTTATGCCGTGTTTTGAGGCGGAGAGTTGAACTATCTGCTCGTCAGACAAGATCCGCTTACAACCGTACCAAACCAACAGCCCCATACAAATAGCGAATAGTACCTCGACCACCGGGAAAAATATGGAATAGTACCAGTTAGACCGGATATGCGCGTCGCGATGTTTTAGATTAACAACTTTAAACTTGCGCATCTCCTGTTCTTCGCGGGCGAAGTTTTGGATAATGCTGATACCCGAAATATGCTCTGCCAGGAAAGTATTTAACTGCGCCACCTGTGTACGCACTTCCTGGAACGATGATTTTATAGCTTCCTTAAAAACATAAGTTGAGGCCAGCAAAAACGGCATCGGTATCATGGTGATTAATGCCAGCTTCCAGTCCTGGTAAAGCATTAAACTGATTACGGCAACAACCAGCAGCAAGTCGCCGATGATAGAGATCAATCCTTCCGAAAAAATATCGGCTATGGTCTCCAGGTCAGACACCGTGCGTGTGATCAGCATACCTATTGGTGTCCGGTCAAAATACTTTAGGCGCAAGCTGGTAATGTGGTTAAAAACATCAATCCGCAAGTCACGAATTACCGACTGACCAAGGGCATTGGTTAAATATGTTTGATAATATTGCGCAACAGTTTGAATAATAAGGATCCCTATCATCAGCTCCACCATAAACACCAGGCCATTGTAATCATTCAGCATGATATGCTCATCAAGCGTTTTTTGGATCAGGATGGGTTGCAACAGCGCGGTCACCGCCAAAAACACTGTTAAAAATGCGGATATGATAAACGTAGTGTTATACGGTTTAACATAATGCATCACGCGTTTAAGGAGGTGCCAATCGAAGGCTTTACCAGTTACGCTCCCCCCGCCCCCTGAAGGGGGTGCTTTTGAAGCGGCGCTTTGAGAGTTATTGTTTTTGTCTGTACTCACAATTCAAAGGTACTTTATTATTGACCGAAAATAAAAGCCGCTTGCGCTATTGTTCCCCCTTTAGGGGGTTAGGGGGGCGAATACTTCACCTCCGCTAAATACAACCCGCAGGCCGGCACAGAAGCTCCAGCATTGCTGCGGTTCTTGCTCTCAATAATATCACGTACTGCTTCCGGTTCTATCTCCTTTCGCCCTACCATAATTAATGTCCCTACTATGGCCCGGACCATGTTACGCAAAAAGCGGTCGGCAGAGATATGGAACACAATGCCATCACCTACCTGCACCCACTCGGCACGGCTTATTTTGCAGTTGTTGGTTTTAACCTGTGTGTTTGATTTACTGAAGCAGCTAAAATCCGTATACGCCATAATGATCCTGGCCGCCTCGTTCATCAGCTTCAGATCGGGCACATCGCGCAGCAACCACGAGTAACCATGCTTAAACGGGTCCTTATTAAAATGGATATGATACTCATAAGATCGCAACGTAGCATCAAACCGGGCATGCGCATCAGCATGAACGGGGATAATATTTTTAATAGCGATATCATGTGGCAAAACAGAATTCAAGCTCCTGACAAGGTTCTTCAAGCCTGCTTCGTCAAAAGCTCCCCCTTCAGGGGGTTGGGGGGTAAAATGAGCAAAAAAGTCTTTGGCATGTACTCCGGTATCTGTACGCCCGCAGCCTAAGGTCTCGATCTGTTCGCGCAATACAGTTGATAGCGCCTTATCCAAAACCTCCTGCACAGCAACGGCGTTGGGCTGTGTTTGCCAGCCATGGTAGTTGGTGCCATCGTAAGATAGTTGGATAAAATAGCGTTGGATTTTTGCCATGGGGCAAAAATAGTGATAAGTTAATTAGTGATCAGAGATTAGTTAAACGACATGCAACTAATCTCTAACCTCCAATCACTGATCAACTAATATATTCCTTATAAATCGCCTCAAATAAAAACTTATTCTCAACTGCTGTATCAAAAGGCTGGTCTAAAAAAGTATTGCTGTAACCAATTGCTTTGGCCAGGTTCTTTAAAACCTTAAAGTAGGTTATTTCAATACCTTCAATTATCTGCAGGTAAAATATGATAAATACATCCCGCTCAAGGGGTGTTTTACCCGATTTAATAACAGACAGATATGCTTCCAGCGTCATTGCTTTCATACCTAAAACACTGGTTTTTGCAGGCGCTTTATGTATGGATAGGTAAATCTCGTCCATTTGCAGTATCTGGTTATTGGTATCGTTTCTTAGCTCATCAACCGCTAATTTTAGTTGCTGCAGCGACGCTATTATTTCTATCTCACCAAAAAAATCAAGCAGGTGTTGTTTACCAAAGTAAATACCGTTTAAATGCTCAAGGAACATTTTTTTGAGGTGGTCATTTTCAAACTTTACATCCTTGGGTGTAAGTGGTGCTTCAGGGGTATGAGCCATAGTTGTAAATAATTTAAGCAGGTTAAAGCTACACTATTATTTACACTTTATAATTAATGTATCCATGATATGGTAATTTTGTCGATCACTCAATTATATTTGCTCCATAATTTTTTGAAAATCATGTTACAACGTATCCAAAGTATATATTTATTAGCTGCCGGTTTGGTGCTGGGGGCTTTGTTTCTGTTCCCGTTGGTTCATAACGTTTCTGTACACGGCAACGCGCTTACAATTATGGTTACCGGTGTTTACCAGGATGTAAACGGCGCATCAACCCATACTGTTTTCTTTATGGCGTTAACTATTGCAACAGTATTTGTGGCACTATCGCCATTGCCGGTTATTTTTATGTATAAAGACCGCCGCAAGCAAATTAACCTATGCTACGGCTTAATGTTTTTGATCATAGCTTATAGCTATTGGGTATCGCAAACGGTAAAAGATGCTATCGCCGATGCTTATCTAAATTTCAATAATTATGGTATAGGTATTATACTATTGTCGTTAAGCCTGCTGTTAATTGTGCTGGCGCAAAAATCAATACAGAGAGACGAAAAACTGGTAAGATCTGCCGACAGGTTAAGATAAAGCCCTCTACCTAATCCCCCTCTTTTAGAGAGGACTTTTTAATTATCCTGATTATGAAAACCTGGGTTAAAATATTATTGTTCTGTGTTGTTTGCACCGCATTTATTGGGTGCGACAGGGTAACTAAACAATTAGCTAAACAGCATTTAATGTATAGCCCGCCAAAGTCTTATTTTCATAATACCTTCGTTTTGGAATATGCCGAGAATACCGGCGCCGCATTAAGTTTTGGCGATAACTTGCCCGCAGCTACCAGCTTTTGGCTGTTAGCGATATTGCCGTTATTTGTGATGATAGCTTTGTTTATTTATGTGGTTAAAGAAATAAATAACTTTACCTGGTTTAAGATCTTTGGCCTAACGTTAATATTAGCCGGCGGACTGGGCAATATCATTGACCGTATAATATACGACCGCCATGTAACCGACTTTATGAATATCGGCATAGGCGACTTGCGCACCGGCATTTTTAACGTAGCCGATGTTTGCATAACATCCGGAGTGATTGCCTTATTTATAGTTTATAACAGAAGGAACCGTGGGTTGATAAAGCCTAATAATATTGAGGACGCTTTATAGCATGATATTGATTTACTGCTATTTGCCTAAATAACAGCCATTATTTATCAATTATTCCGGTTGATTTAGCACGTAATTGGCCGAACTTAAAAATCAGACTCTGATTCCCCTTTGAAATACCAAAAATTAACCCTACCTTTGCGCCCGATTTGGCGATGAAGCCAGGTCCGTTATTTAAATTCATGAACCCATTTATTAATCTGGGAATCCGTCATGATATTGTTAATGCCATCTCTGAGTTAGGGTTCGAAAACCCTACGCCAATCCAGGAACAGTCAATCCCGGTATTGTTAACAGGCAGCAACGATTTTGTCGGATTAGCCCAAACCGGGACCGGTAAGACTGCTGCCTTTGGCCTACCATTGTTAGAACTGTTGGATTTCGAAGAAAATCATCCGCAGGCACTTGTTTTATGCCCAACACGCGAACTTTGTTTGCAAATTACTAACGACATTAAAAACTACTCCAAAAAAATGGGCAACGTTAACGTTGTTGCCGTTTATGGCGGAGCCAGTATTTCAGACCAATTACGCCAGATAAGACGCGGCGTACAAATTGTCGTTGCCACACCTGGCCGTATGCTTGATATCATCAACCGTAAGGCAATTGACTTTACAAAGGTGAAATTTGTAGTATTGGATGAAGCTGATGAAATGCTCAATATGGGCTTTCAGGAAGATATTGACAGTATCCTGTCTACCACACCGGACACTAAGAAAACATGGTTGTTTTCTGCAACTATGCCCGCAGAAGTGCGTCGCATAGCTAAAAAGTACATGCATGAGCCGTTTGAGCTTACCATGGGTACTAAAAACACTGGCAACGCTAACATTGAGCATGAGTACTATGTAGTACGTGCCCGTGATAAGTATGCAGCGTTTAAACGTATTGTTGATTTTAACCCTGACATTTTTGGTATCGTATTTTGCCGTACTAAAATTGAGACCCAGGATATTGCCGAAGCGTTAATGAAAGATGGCTACAATGCCGATTCATTACACGGTGATCTATCACAACAACAACGTGATAAAGTAATGAAACGCTACCGCGAGCGTAACCTGCAGCTATTAATTGCTACAGACGTTGCAGCACGTGGTATTGATGTTAACGACGTGACACACGTTATTAACTATTCATTACCTGATGAGGTTGAGAACTACACCCACCGTAGCGGCCGTACAGCCCGTGCCGGTAAAACAGGTGTATCTATCTCTATCATCAACGCTAAAGAATTAGGTAAGATCCGCCAGATTGAGCGTGGCTTAGGCAAAAAATTTGTTAAGGTTGAGATACCTACAGGTTTTGATGTTTGCGAGAAACAATTATTCTCAATTGTACATACCATACATAACGTAGAGGTTAATGAGCAGCAAATTGAACAATATCTTCCACGTATAATGGATGAGTTTAAGGACCTGAGCAAAGAAGATTTCATTAAACGTTTTGCATCTATCGAGTTTAACCGCTTCCTGGATTATTACAAAAACGCACCTGATTTGAACGCACCTGTTGAAGAAGGCCGTTTTGACCGCGAACGTGGTGAAAGAGGTGAGCGCGGAGAACGTGGTGAACGTGCTCCACGTGGCGAAGGCGGTAAATCAGAATACACCCGTTTATTTATAAACTTAGGTTCTGTTGATGAGTTTAACCGTGGCGATTTGCTTGGTTACATTTGCACCAATGGCAAAATAAGTGGCCGCACAGTTGGTAAAATTGACGTTAAAGGTGTTTACTCTTTCTTTGAAGTACCAAATGCCGAATCGGAAGCCGTTATAAACAACTTTAAAGGTGTTGAATTTAAAGGCCGCGAAGTACGCATAGAAGTATCCGGCGAAGGCACAAGCACTACCCGCAGTGGTGGTGGCGAGCGCCGTGAAGGTGGTTACCGTGGTGGCGAACGCCGTGAAGGTGGTGGTGGTTACAACCGTAGTGGTGGTGGCGAACGCCGTGAAGGCGGACACCGTGGAAGCGGCGCACCAAGCAACGCAGGGTTCCGCGATTTTTCAGGCAAACGCCGCGAAGATCGCCCGGAACGTAAACGCAGATTCTAAGTAAATGGTTGATTTGGTTGATTGAGTGAATGGTTTAACACCTCACTTAATCAACTACTCACCACTCCCTCAAAATAGTTTTTAGTTTTAGTTTAGTTAACAAAGCTTCTTCGATTGATCGGAGGAGCTTTTGTTTTTTTTGGTAATAGGATGAGAAATAAAAAAAGTTAGCTAATTAAAGAGTTGAGCGAGACATGCTTTATCTTAATTAACTAACTTTTAAATGACTATAAAGATTGGTGACTAAAGATCAGTAACGGTATGCTCACTATTCATTACTTACTAACCTTTAATCTCAACCTCTAATTTCTTAATTATGACATGCTGACCAACAGGACAGCGGTAATAATGTGAACGGCTATTAATATGTATTTCATTGTAGTAGTTTATTGTATTAATACCCTTATGACTTCTTAGTGCTTGTAAGGTTTAGCGGTTCTTAACTGCCATTTGCTTAAATATTGATAATGGCCGCGTTTGTCTACATAATAGTAGCGCGAGTGCCTGTCAATATAAACCAGTTCGCCCGTTGGCGCCCAGTGGCCGTTGTATCTTTTACCGGTAACGGCAACAGCTCCTTTAACAGAAACCTCTGATGTTTTATGGCCTACGTCTTTAGCGGCTACTGCGGTTGCATGGCCCACGTCTTCGGCAGCATGTCCTACTTTTTTTGTAACCGGTTCGTGGTGTTGGGCAAAACTTTGGCTTGCCGCGAATATTCCGGCGGTAAGTAAAGCTATTTTGAATGTATTTTTCATGATTGTTGTGTATTTATATAACAGCCAATGCAATTTTGCTGCCAGCCATAATTTAAGTTCAAATCACTTCATGAAATAATAAAACTGTCCTGTTTTTTAATCACGTATAAATACGCATTTTTCAAATAAATGCTAATAATGGTAAAGGATTGTATAGCATTGTGATACCTAAACCTTATCGCATTAATATCTTGATGGATGCCCGGAAACACAACGGCAGAAACTTTTGATATTATTGGTGACACCATATTGTCACTAAACGGCCCTACAAAAAATAACTTTTAAGTCAGAAAAAGTGTACCAAACTGTTTCATGAAATCCGATTTGTAAAATTAACCAATTCGTTTTCAGAAGATTGCAAAAACAGGTATACCAAACTGTATCACCGGGACACGCGCAAAGTGGTACAGTGACAACCGGGTAACGAGGTACTAATTCAGCTTATCGGCCAGCTGCTTCATCTCAAAAGCCGGAGCGTGTTTCTGATAAAGGATATTGTAGACAGCCTCAACAATAGGCATATCAACATTATACTGCTTATTAACTTCGTGCAGGCAGTTCACAGCGTAGTAACCCTCGGCAATCATGTTCATCTCTAACTGCGCCGAGCGTACGGTGTAGCCCTTCCCTATCATGTTACCAAACGTCCGGTTACGGCTAAACTGCGAGTAGGCAGTCACCAGCAAATCGCCCAGGTAGGCTGATTCTTTGATATCGCGGGTTATGGGGTGTACGACATCCACAAAGCGCATCAGCTCGCGGATGGCATTTGATATCAGCACAGCCTGGAAATTGTCGCCATAACCAACCCCATGGCAAATACCGCCGGCAATGGCATAGATATTCTTCAACACCGCGGCGTATTCGGTACCATAGATGTCGTCAGATACGATTGTTTTGATGTAACGGGTATTAAGCATGCCTGCAAATTCGGCAGCAAGGGCGGGGTCGCCAGAGGCTATGGTTAGGTAGGATAGTTTCTCCAGCGCAACCTCCTCGGCATGGCACGGCCCGCTTATGACGGCGATGTTGTCAAAAGAGACATTGTACTTGCTATTTAAGAACTCGCCTATGATCAGGTTCTCATCAGGTACAATCCCTTTAATAGCCGACACCAGCTTCTTCCCGGCAAAGTCATCGGCGGTGATATCAGTCAAAGCCTCTTTAAGGAAAGCAGCAGGCACATTCAATAAAATTATGTCAGCCTGCCTAACCAGGGATTTAAGATCGGTAGAGATATTAGTCACAGGCACCTTTATTTCAACCGAGCTCAAGTAGTTAGGGTTATGCCCAAATTGCTGCACATATTCGACAGACTGCGGGTTACGCATCCACCAAAAGATCTCCTTTTCGGTGGTATTATCGGCCAGCATTTTAATATTTGCCGTGGCCCAGCTCCCCCCACCAACAACCAGTACTTTGTTATTTTTACTTTGCATCCTGCCGGTTTATATGACGGGCCAAAGTTAGCAATTAATGTGCAGATATGCGGATGTGTAGATATGCAGATGCTTTGGCGGTTAATAAAAAAGGCTAACCAATTGGTCAGCCCTTACTTGTATTTCTCTCATCTGCACATCTGCATATTCACGCATCCGCACATCTATTTACCCTCCTTGTCTTTATCGCCTGTAAACAGTTTTGATTTATCTACCTTCTCAACCAAGGCACCATCTTTTAATGTTTTAGAGATAGCCGGATATGGCGCAGACACTACTTCGTCGCCGGCTTTAAGGCCGGTTAACACCTGGATATACATATCATCCTGGATGCCTGTAGTAACCTGTACCTGCTTAACTTTGCCTTCTTTGGCATAAATAAACACATACTCTTTTGCCGGCGCGTTATTGGCTTTAACAACCTTGTTAGCATCCTTTTTAGGTGCCGCTGCATCTACCTTTTTATCTTCGCGGGTAGTTACCGATTGTATTGGTACTGCCAACGCTGTAGTATGGTTAGTTTTAATATCAACTGTAGCAGTCAATCCCGGGCGGAAAGGTGAGGGGTTATCGCCTGATTTGTTTAACAGGTCGATGTATGATTTTGGGTCTATCCTTACCTTAACAGTAAAGTTCGTCACCTGGTCGGCAGTAGTACCTACCACGTTTGCCGAGCTACCTATCTCTGTAACCACACCATTAAACTTTTTACCTAAGAAGGCATCTACCTCAATTTTTGACGAGTCGCCAACAGTTATGCGGTTAATGTCGTTTTCGTTCACATCAACATTTACGTCCATCTGGCTTAGATCTGATATGGTCATGATCTCTGTACCAGCAAATTGGGCGGTACCCAAAACACGTTCGCCTTTTTCAATAGATAGTTTAGAAACCACCCCATCAACCGGCGAATAGATAGTTGTTTTATACAAATTATCCTGAGCCTCTTTAACAGTAGCCGATGATTGCGCTAAGCCATATCGCGAGCCTATTACATTCTGTTTAGCTGCCTCTAACGAAGCCTTTGCACCTTCATAGCTGGCTTTGGCGTTGTCAAACTCGGCAGCAGTTAATACTTTATTTTTGAATAGCTCTTCGCTTCTTTTGTAATTGGATGCCTGGTTGTTAAAAGTCGCCTCGGCTTGTTTTAACATCTGGCTTGAGTTGCCTACACTTGCTTTTTGTGAGTTATATGATGCAACAGCGCGCTCATAGCCCGACTTCAAAATGTCCGGACGAATCTTACAAAGCAGCTGGCCTTTTTTAACCACGTCGCCTTCTTTTATCGGCAGTTCAACAACCTCGCCCGATACTTCCGGGCTGATTTTAACCTCAACGTGTGGCTTTATCTTACCACTTGCTGATACGGTTTCGTTTATCTCGCGTACGGCTGCCTTATCCGTAGCAACCTGCGTTTTATCAGATTTACCGATTACGCCGGTTAGCTTGCCTATTATCAGCAATACAACCACTACGCCTAATCCAATCAATATATATTTTGTAGTCTTTCCCATAATGTGTTCAGGATTTATTTAAAGTGTTATGGTTTTACCCAGGTAATAGTCAATTATTTTACTACGGAAGATAACGCTATATCTTGCCTGTATCATGTCATTTTGCGATTTATTGAAATTGGTTATAGCCGTGTTATAATCTAACGAGTTAACCAATCCAACATCATAACGTTGCTTTGTAACATTCAAAGCCTCTTTATTGGCTTCGAAGGTTTGCGTTGCCGATTGGTACTGTTTATCAGCAGCCTGCAGGTCAAGAACAGCTTGAATAATAGTTTTGCTTAGATTGTTTTTTGCTATTTGTGTACTTAGCTGCGAGTATTGAAAATTCAATTCCGCTTTGCGTACTGTACTACGGTTGTTAAATTTATTAAAAATAGGAATCTGCACATTTAATCCTATGTTTTGGTTTAAGTTATCGCGGATCTGGTCAAATCCCGAATAGGGGCCGTTAATTGGCCGGCTAATTTTGTTTAACGTAAGGACATTAACCGAAGTTCCCTCAGTACGACCAATAACTTCGTAATTAGGTGTTGTAAAGTCAACTGTTTTTGTAACTATCTGGTTGGAGTAATTTGATCCCAAACCGCCATATAGGCTCACCGTTGGATAATAATTTCCTTTAGCTATCTTAATAGCTTGCTGATACGTTTTCTGTTGCAACTCAGCCAAACGAATGTCGGGGTTTACGGTTAAGGCAGTACGTACTACATCATTAGCATCATAAACTGTTTGTATATCTGTTAGCTTACTAATATCAGGTCTTTCCACTTCAATGGAAGTATATGGATCAGCCTCCATATATTGTTTTAATACCAGTAACGACAGATCAAGCTGGTTTTGAGCGGTAGTTGAATTTAAGGTTGCGGTTGACAGTTGTGCCTTAGCCTGCGCCAAATCCGCCAGGGTTTGTTTGCCTGCATCAAAACTTATTTTGGTACGCTCCAGAGTTTGATTAGCCAGGTCTATTTGTTGTTTGGCAGCAACAACAAGGTCCTGGTTGGTTAATATTTGCAGATAAACCGTAACCACATTTAATATCAAATCATTTTTAATTTTGGCAGTTTGTCCCTTATTAACATCAAGCGCCAACCTGTTTTGTATGATCTGATTACGTAACTGTCCGCCTTGAAAAAGCGTTACCTGCATTTGTGCATTACCGCTGGCATTAAAGGAGGTTGTGGTGGTATAAATTAATTGCCCTCCCACTTGGCTACGGCCAAAATTATAGCCGCCTTGTGTGCTGGCATTTAAACTTGGCAGTAAATTATTTTTTGATTGTTGCAGATCTAACCCACCAATTGACTCATTAACCTGCGCTTGTTTTATAGTAAGGTTATTTGCCAATGTGCGGTCGACCGCCATTTGCAGGGTAATTTTTTCCTGCGCTTTTGCGGTAAAGCTTGCTAAAGCTATAACCAGCAGGCTAAGAATAGTTACCCGCTTAAATATAAATTCTGTCATAAGGATATTCCTGTACTATTATAAAGTTTGAGTATTAGCTATTATATTTGAGCACCCCGCATCTAATCTACAAATTGTTCAAATATAGTATTTGTTAAATGTACCTGGTAAAAACTCCCTGGCTGCTTAAAAAGCTGTATCCCCAATTAACATGGGATATAGACAAGGCTGACCGTTGCATTTATCTGACCTTTGACGATGGACCTATACCTATTGTTACACCATTTGTATTAAATATTTTAAAACAGCACCATGCCAAAGCCACTTTTTTCTGCATTGGCGACAACATACGCAAACATCCCGACATTTTTGAGCAGGTAAAAGCCGATGGCCATGCTATAGGCAATCATACGTATAACCACTTAAAAGGTTGGCAAACGGATGATAAGACATATCTTGATAATTTCTTACAGGCCGATGAATTAATTGGCGGCAACCTGTTTAGGCCACCTTATGGGCGTATAAAAAGATCGCAAGTAAAGCTGTTAAAGGAAGCCAGGCCCGACATGAAATTTGTGATGTGGAACGTTTTAAGCGGCGATTTTGACATTAACCTTTGGCCCGAAAGCTGCCTGGATAATGTGATAAAAAATACAGCGGCTGGTGATATTGTCCTTTTTCACGATAGCCTTAAGGCATTTGACAGGCTGGAGTTTGCTTTGCCAGAGGCAATGGAATATTGGAGTAAGAAGGGGTATGAATTTAAAGCGCTGACTTAAATCAACAATCCTACTTCCCGCCCGTTTTCACATACATCCAAACTATCCCACCAATAACGGTAATAGCCAGTATGATCAGCCCTATCCAACCCGAGCGCTTATCCTGGCGGATCAACCAAATTAAAAATGCCACAAGTGGTAATACAAAAAATGTCCAGAATATAAGTGAAGGAGCGGTCATGTTAATTATTGAGTTACTGTATTAATGAATTATTGAATTGCCATAGTTACCGAATTATTAAATCAATAATTCTATAATTTAGTAATTCATACTTGCCTACATCGGCATCCTCGCCAATGGGGTTATACTTTGGTCGGCAAATTCGCCTTTTAAATATTTATGGTAGCCGGCTATAGCAATCATACCGGCGTTGTCTGTGCAATACTGCATTTCGGGAATAAAGCAGTTCCAGCCGTTTTTATCGCCCATTGCCTGTAATCCCTGGCGCAAACCTGTATTAGCCGATACTCCCCCTGCTAAAGCGATATCTTTTATCCCATATTGATCGGCAGCTTTTTTCAGCTTGTTAAGCAATATGGTAACTATCCGTTTTTCAACCGAGGCACAAATATCATTTAAATTATCGGCGATAAAATCAGGGTTAAGCTTAACGTTATCCCTTATAAAATAAAGGATCGATGTTTTTAACCCACTAAAGCTAAAGTCAAAACCGGGGATCTGCGGTTCGGGAAATTTGTATTTATCAGCATCGCCCAGGCGTGCGTGCTTATCAATCAAAGGCCCGCCGGGATATGGCAGTCCTAATATCTTGCTGGTTTTATCCATGGCTTCGCCCGCTGCATCATCCAGCGTTTGTCCCACTACTTCCATATCAAAATAGTCTTTTACCAAAACTATTTGCGTATGCCCTCCTGACACAGTAAGGCATAAAAATGGAAAAGAGGGTTTACGCTCGCCAATAAAATGCGCCAGCACATGCGCCTGCATGTGGTTAATTTCGATAATCGGGATGTTTTTTGCAAGCGCAAAGGCCTTGGCGAACGATACGCCAACTAATAATGAGCCTAAAAGTCCCGGGCCGCGTGTAAAAGCTACCGCATCCACGGCATTTTTGCTTACTTTTGCTTTTATTAATGCCTGCTGTACGGCCGGAACAATATTTTGCTGATGAACCCTTGAGGCAAGCTCAGGGACTACACCGCCATAAGCTTCGTGTATAGATTGGTTGGCAATAACATTGCTTAACACAACACCATCAACACAAACCGAGGCGGAGGTATCATCACAAGAAGATTCTATGGCTAAAATTACAAGCGACATTAATTATTGAATTATTGAGTTACTGAATTATAGAATTACACGTTAATAAACTAATTAGCAATTCTACTGTCCAAATCACTCAAACAGTTAAATTTTAAACTATTGGGCCTTACAATTGTTGAAATCGCGAATGGCAATGCTACATTCACTAAATCAGTAATTCAGTAACTCAATAATTAAACAGCAAAGTTATTAAAAAAGTACTAAAAATAGCCCTAAGCATTGTCTTGTTCCTGCTGTTAACGGTGAGCATACTGCTGCTGCTGTTTCAATATAAGCCAGTGCAAACCTGGGCCGCAAAAAAAGTAACGGCCTATTTATCAAAAAAACTGGGTACGGAAGTTAATGTGAAGAGCTTGTATATTAAGCCATTTTCATCGGTAGTGCTGGAAGATTTTTATGTACTTGATAAACAACGCGACACTTTAGTACATACCCCAAAACTAACTGTCGAGCTTAATGGCTTCTCTGTTTTCACCAGCATTAGCGAACGTAAAATTGATTTCAAACTGATACAGTTGGATAACGGCTCGGTTTATCTTAAAAACTACAAAGGCAATGTAACCAACCTGCAGTTTGTTATAGATAGTTTAAAATCAAAAGACACCACAAAAACCGTCCCGGGCAAACCATGGACCACGATTTTTGAACGGTCTGTAGTAAATAACTTCCATTTCAGATACAAAGACCTTACAAAGCATAATGTTGTTAACGGGATAAATTTTGAGGACCTGGATGTTTACAATTTAAGCGTTGCTGTAAACAACATGGATCTGAAAAACCACACCTTTATGGGCGACGTACAGCATTTAACGCTGAAGGAAAAAGGCGGGTTCTATTTAAAAAATTATACTGCGCTTACTACTATTGACACTAACCGAATACTGGCGAAACATCTGCTGATACAAACGCCGAAGTCGATAATCAGGAATTACCTTGACATGAAGTTTAAGGGGTTTGATGATTTTAGCGATTTTGTAAATAAGATCCATATGGATGGCAATCTTAAATCGTCGCATATTTCATCAACCGATATCGCTTATTTTACCAGCGGGTTAGAAAAAATAAACTTCGAGCTGGGGGTTGATGGCCGCATAACCGGTGTGGTAAACAACTTAAAAGCAAAAAGCCTTACTATTACTGCCGGCCAGGCCACTTTTATAAAAGGAGATTTTGATTTAAAGGGATTACCTGATTGGAGGAAAACCTACCTGGACTTAAGGTTTGACCAATTAGCCACCAACAAAAAAGATCTTGATTACTTATACAGCCACTTTACCGGCGACCCGAAAGCCGTAGCACCTGAAATTGTTGGCCGTTTTGGCAATGTAAACTTTACCGGTAAGTTTAAAGGTTTACAAAATGATTTTGCAGCATCGGGCACATTTAAAACGCAATTAGGTAGGTTTGATCCGGATATCAAACTTAAAATCAATAAAGGCGGGGTACCGGTTTATAACGGCACTGTTGATGCTTATGACTTTAATCTTGGTGTATTAATAGGCGATACCACAATAGGCCGCACTACATTTAAGGCTGTTGTTAAAGGCAGCGGCGACGGGCTTAAAAACCTAAATGAAAACATAAGCGCCAACATAGCTTACTTTAATTTTAAAAATTACGACTATAAAAACATAGCTGTAAACGGCACCTATGCCGGCAAAAAAATAAACGCCAAATTAACTATCAACGATAAAAGCATAAAATTTGATGGCTTAGGCAGCCTTGACCTAAATCCAACTTTGCCGGTATATAATTTTACTGCAAACGTGCACGACGCTAACCTGCACGCTCTAAAACTAATTAAGGATACCATCATTATAAGCGCGCAGCTAAAAACAACATTCTCTGGTAACAGCCTTAAAAATTTCGAAGGGAACATATTATTATCGCCTATAAGGATAATTGACCCGCGTAACAACTACCTGCTTGATTCTGTATATCTTTCTGCAACGGGCAAAGGCGATTCGCGGCGGATTGCATTAGAGTCGGATGCCTTGGATGGCAGTATAAAGGGCAGTTATGACCTGGCTACTTTACCATCTTATTTCAAAACTATCGTAAAAAAATATATCCCGTCTTTACAGACCGACATTACCCCGCCTAAGCCTCAAAATTTTGATCTTAACCTGAAGATCAAGAACCTTGACCCGCTTACTGCAATCTTCCTGCCCGACTTGAAGATACCTGAGCAGGGCACGTTTATTGGCAAGTTTAACTCGGTTGAGAAAACCGCAAGTATTAATGGCTATATCAAAACCATTAAGTATAAAAAAATAGTGTTTCATGATTTTATTTTGGATGAAAGCACCAGCGACGATTTACTGGGCATCAACTTATCCCTGAAACGAATCGATCTTACGGACGAACTGTTTATCAAGAATATCGACATTACAAACTTTATAAGCAACGATAGCTTAAAATTCAACATAAAACTTGCCGATAAAGACGCGACCAACCAGTTGGACCTTTACGGCCTGGTTGAATTTGGCACAGATACAACGGCCAAGCTTAAGCTACTGCCATCAGATATTATATTAGAGCATCAAAAATGGCGCTTGCAGGAACAGGTTAGGATAAGATTACTGGATGGCAAAACACAAGTTGAAGGGTTCGAGCTTTCAAACGGCGAGCAAAGAGCAAGGATAGATGGATTTATATCCGACAATCCTGCAGATAAATTGAAGTTGACATTCAGCAAGTTTAGTATGACTACACTTAACGAGCTTACTAAAAACTCCGGAATTGACCTGAATGGAACAATGAATGGCGATGTGATGTTTAGCTCGATCATGAAATCTCCAGGCGTTGACGCGCACTTAAATATTGATTCATTTAAAATGAATAGTACTATGGTTGGCAATATTAAAGTGGTATCTAATTTAGATAATGAACGCAGCCAGGCCAACGTAAACATAAACATACTTAACCGGGGCCTGGAAACATTGAATATCGGCGGAGCCTATTATTTAGGGAAAGGCAAAGAAGACAAGCTTGACTTTGATGTTAAAATGACCCAAACCGAGGCCATTATTTTCGAACCATTTATTAAGAACCTGGTATCTGATCTCAAAGGCACCATATCTACCGATCTGAAATTGACAGGCACATTAGCCAAACCGGAATTAAACGGAAGCCTTACGCTATTAAACACCGGCGTTACCGTAAATTATTTAAAAACGGCATATACCGTTAATGATAAATTAAGCGTGACCAATAGCGTGGTCAATATCAGTAACATGACATTAAAGGACTTTCGCGGCGGCACCGGTATAGCTAACGGAAAGGTGGATCTTAATAATTTATCAAACCCAACTATTGATGTTGATCTTAAAGCCAATAACTTATTGGCGCTAAATACCAACTTTAAGGATAACCACCTATATTTTGGCACAGCCTATGCCTCGGGCGATTTTAAGTTTAACGGCCCAATTGATAACATGAATATCAATATAACCGCTGCCACACAAGCCGGCACGGTATTCAATATCCCGCTTAATACTTCATCAACCGTAAGCGAATACGACTTTATAAAGTTTGTAAGCCATAAAGACACCCTTGGATTAAAGGCCATCGAAAAAGTGAAAGCATTTAATGGTGTTACGCTTAATTTTGATTTGACGGTTGATGAGAAAGCTATTGTAAAAATAACTACGGATTACGGCGTGTTACAAGGCAGTGGACAGGCAAAAAACCTTAAGCTGCGTATAAACAGCCTCGGCGATTTTGATATGTTTGGCGAGTTTGTGATCACATCGGGGAAATTTGATTTTACGGCTAAAAACTTCATCAGTAAAAACTTTACGGTAAACCAGGGTGGTAGCATCCGCTGGACAGGCAACCCTACCAATGCCGAGATCAACCTTAAAGCAACTTATGAAGTACGTACAGATATAGCACCACTATACACCGCTGCAGGCTTGCAATCGCCTAAAGGTAATGAGCAAATACTGGTGCAGGCAGAGCTATTGCTTACCAAATCGCTTTTATTACCCGAAATTAATTTTGATTTTAATTTCCCTACCGATCCATCTGTTAAAGACGATTTAGGCACTTATCTTGCCGATCCTAACAACCGCAACCAGCAAGCATTAAGCGTTATTGTAAGGCGCAACTTTAACTCGGGCACGGGTAGCAATTTAACTAACCAGGTGGCAGCTACAGCCACCAGCGCCATAAGTGAGTTTGCCTTTAATAAAATAAACAGCCTGATAGCGCAATCAAACATTAAGTATTTCGATTTTAACATCCGGTCGTTTAATGATGCAAGCGCGTCGTTAAGGTTTTTTAATGACCGGTTAGTATTTAACGGAAGCTTATTTAACAACAGTACCGGCAGCGCTAATCTGTTCAACAACGCTAACCTGTTAAATTCAAACTTTAGCAATCTGACCAAGGATTTTGAAACGTCATACCTTATCAGGGCTGATGGCTCGCTTACCGCACGTTACTCATACAGGGTATTAAATACTACTACATTAAATTATATAGATCAGCTATCGCCCCAGTATGTTAACGGACTGGGCCTTGTATATCAAACAGATTTTAACACTTTTGGCGAGTTTATAAGAAATATATTTACCCGCAGGAAACCACCTAGAGTAGGTGTTGCACCATTGCCCACATCAACAAGTACACCCTTATCAGGCGGCACACCAACAACTACACCAGTTACACCGCCGCAGCCTGTTAAAAAAGACGAAGATGACGAGAATTAATGATCGCGCATAATGGTGTGATCCATTTTATCGCGCTTGGTTCTAAGATAAGCTTCGTTATGTGGGTTTGAAGCTATTTCTATCGGTACGTTCTCTACCACCTCTAATCCATAACCTATCAGGCCAGCCCTTTTCTTTGGGTTATTGGTCATAAGGCGCATTTTTGATATGCCCAGGCTGCGCAATATCTGTGCGCCTATGCCGTAATCGCGCTCGTCCATACCAAAACCTAATTTAATATTAGCTTCAACGGTGTCAAAGCCGTTATCCTGCAAATTATAAGCTTTTAGTTTATTAACCAGGCCAATGCCCCTGCCCTCCTGGTTCATGTAAACAATGGCACCTTTGCCTTCTTTAGCTATCATTTCCATTGACCTGTGCAGCTGTGGGCCACAATCGCAACGGCATGACCCAAATATATCACCGGTAACGCACGAGCTGTGTACACGCACTAAAATAGGCTCATCGGGCTCCCAGGTACCCTTTACTAAGGCCATGTGGTTTTCGCCGGTGTTTAACTGGGTGTAAGCTATCATTTCAAAATCGCCCCATTCAGTAGGCAGCCTTATAGCTACTTCCTTTTTAATCATGGTTTCGGCATCCAAACGATAAGCTATCAGGTCTTTTATAGATACAATTTTAAGGTCGTGGGTTTTTGCTATCTCTAACAATTCGGGTAAGCGGGCCATGTCGCCGTTTGCATCCATTATTTCACAGATAACACCGGCGGGTTCTAATCCCGCAAGTACCGCAAAATCAATTGTTGCTTCGGTATGCCCGGAACGGCGCAGTACGCCTCCGTTTTTCGCTATCAACGGGAATATATGACCCGGTCTTCCCAAATCTTCCGGTTTAGTAGAAGGATCTATCAAAGCCATAATAGTTTTTGACCTATCCGTAGCCGAAATACCAGTGGTACACCCCTCCAGCAAATCAACAGATACCGTAAAGTTTGTTTCGTATGATGTAGTGTTGTGGCTAACCATTGGCTCCAGTTCCAGCTCGGTAGCCCGTTGTTGGGTAATTGGAGCGCAAACCAGGCCACGGCCGTGGTGTACCATAAAGTTAATAGCCTCGGGCGTAGCAAAACGTGCAGCGGTTAAAAAATCACCCTCGTTCTCTCTATCCTCATCATCAACAACAATAATAATTTTACCCGCTTTTATAGCTTCTATAGCCTCTGGAATGGTGTTTAGCATTTTGTACTTTTTGGTAGCTTTTTTATATGATACGTACCATATAACAACAAAGTTAATGCATTATGTAAAAAAACAGGTCGGCAGTTTGTAAAGATTGCTTATTCGTCAACCGCATTCCCGCCCAAATCTACCTTGCGTTTAAATGCAGCCGTCACCCGGCCAAATAGTGCATTAAATAGGCGTTTGTATATATCCGCATCAAATATTACCGAATCATTAGCGGCTTTGTAGGACAAGAATAACCCAATCGGCGATAAGATCATAATAGCTATCCACATACCCCAAAACGCAGAGGCATCACCTGCTTTAACCGCTTTTTCGCCTATGGTTGATATGATATGATAGATGAGGAAAAAAACTACCGAAACCACCACAGGCAGGCCCAGTCCCCCTTTACGGATGATTGCACCCAATGGCGCCCCAATTAAAAACAGTACCAGGCACGCGGCTGATAATGTAAATTTCTTTTGGTACTCAACGGCTGCACTATGTACACTATAAGATGCGTCCTTATACTTTTCGTACCGCCGCTTCATCTCGTCCTGCACAGAGCGGGCCTCGCTTAACGCATTGGTTATATAGCTTAACTTTTGTGTGTTACTACCAAAATTCATTACACCAAGTTTATAGTCAAGATGGGTTTTATCAATCATATCTTGACGGCGGGGCATAGAAAAGTACTTAATAAAGGGTGTAAGCACGTAATAATTAACCCGGCGGCCACTGTCAATTACGTGATCGATCTTCCCCATGGTATCCTTTAACAACCGGCTGTTCATCATCTGGAAGGCACGACTAAAACCACTTTCGTCAGTCCGATGTAGCGTAAAGCCCGACATATCTAACTTATATTGAGCCGATTTAAAACGGAAGCGCGTTAAGATCTGTCGCGGATTGGGATTATAATTATTATCGCCCGCCTTTTCTTCGTAACGGATTCCATCCTGAAGGTTAATGATCAGGAACAGATTATCATTGGACCGATACATGTTACCTTTTTTTGCTTTTACCAAATAACCGGGATTTTGAAAGTCGACGCTCTTTGCATAAATGGTTACGTCATGTAGCGTTTGCCCGTCAGGATCTTTTTTGTCGACACGGATAGTATAGCCGGGGAAACTATTGCTAAATACGCCCTCGGGCAAAAAATTGGCTGATTTTTGCTCGCGTGCATCCCATAGTAAAGAGTAATATTTAAGATTAGCCTTGGGCAGCATATATTCCGAAAAGAAAAACGCGCTTATGCTCAAAACCAATACCGCCACAAACATTGGGTACATTGCACGGCTTAATGATATACCGGCAGACTTGATAGCCACCAGCTCATAATTTTCGCCCAGGCTACCATATGTCATGATGGATGAGAGCAGCACAGATAAAGGCAACGCCATAGCCACGTTAGTTGCAGATGCGTAAAGCATCAGCTCCAGAATAACATACCATTCAAACCCTTTACCTATCAGGTCGTCAATGTATTTCCACAGGAATAGCATTAGCAACACAAACATCACTATCAAAAAGGTCACTAAAAATGGCCTTATAAATGACTTTAGTAATAAAAGGTGGATCTTTTTCACGGCATAAAATTAGGGAATTTTATCCCTTTATGCACCTAGAACGCTAATTAGGTATTGAATCTGATTATCCCAGATAAGTTTTCTTTCGCCAATGGTTTCTTCGGTGGCAAAATCGGTTACACTTAAAGCCACATCATTAGTTAATTCGTCCTGGATTATCTCCATTTCAAAATAACATTGCGGCTCGTCATCGTCCCACTTAAATTTTACCAGCTTATTTTCTTTTATAGCTACCAGCTTGGCCTTTTGTTGCTCGCCATCCCAGGTAAAGGTATAAATCTGGTCGCGCACGCTTACATCGTCTGCAAACCATTGGGTAAGCCCGTTAGGCTCGTTCAGGAAAGTATATAGTATTCTTGGAGATGATTTTATTTCATACTCAATATTAAACTTCTTCTTCTCAGACATATAGGGGTCTATAATTCAGGCTTAAGCCACAATATTAACATTTTTTCTAAAGGAAACGAATTTATCCTATATTTGCAAACTCTTTTTAAGGGACACAATCACGGCGGGGTAGCTCAGATGGTTAGAGCGTAGGATTCATAACCCTAAGGTCGGCAGTTCGATCCTGCTCCCCGCTACTTATAAGGTAAAGCCTCAAGTCGAAAGATTTGAGGCTTTTGTATTTTTAA
>JAZKBY010000017.1:0-78772 GCA_040388395.1 Bacteroidota bacterium
AGTGATCCACCGTGATCCGCTCAAAAAGTTAAATATTTTATTTACAGATAGTTATCTGAAAATAGTGATCCAAGTGATCCACTTTTTAATATGGATCACCTGGCGTCTAAAGCGGTATTAGTCGCGCATATTGATGTACTGTAAAGGCTGGTCAAAATCCTCTTTACGGCATAAAGCTATAACTGCTTGCAGGTCGTCAATCTTCTTGGCCTGTACGCGTACCTGGTCGTCCATAATGCTGGCTTGTACCTTTAAGCCGCTATCCTTAATTTTCTTTACGATCTTTTTAGCAGCATCCTGGTCAAGGCCCTGTTTTATCTTGATCTCTTTACGGATCATGTTGCCCGATGCAGCGATCTCCTTACCAAAGTCCATTGCTTTAGGGTCAAGTCCCTGTTTAACCATGCGGCTGATGATGGCGTCCTGTATGGCTTTAACGCGCATATCGTTCTCGGTAACAATGGTCACCACATTGGTTTTCTTTTCAAGTTCTATGGTGCTTTTCGAGTCGTTAAAGTCATAACGGTTCAAAATCTCTTTCTTGGCGATGTTGATAACGTTGTCCAGTGTCTGGCCGTCAATCTTGCTTACTATATCAAAAGTTGGCATAGGGTAGTGTGTTTATAATGAAATACAAAATTAGTATTTATACAATCATAAAATCAAATAGTTAATTTTAATGTTTAAAACAGGCAGATTAGCAATCTCTTAATATTAACTTAACAAATAAATAAGCAGATTTGCATACAGGGCTGCAAAGCACTGAATTTTATATGGATATTAAAAAGATACCTTTAATTAACAGGGAGATAAGCTGGCTATATTTTAACGAGCGCGTGTTGCAGGAAGCTGCAGATGCTACAGTGCCCTTAATTGAACGGATAAGATTCTTAGCCATATTTTCATCAAACCTTGATGAGTTTTACCGGGTAAGGGTAGCCACCCTAAGCCGTCTGACTGACCTTAATGAAAAAGCAAAGGAAATATTAGGCTACAACCCTAAAAAGGTATTAAACCAGATAAAGAACCTTGTGGTAAAGCAGGAGCGTAAGTTTAACGACCTGTATGAGAACATCATTGTTAAACAACTTGCCGAAGAGAAGATCTTCCTGTTAAACGATAAACAGTTAAACGTGGCCCGCGGTACGTTTGTTAAAACCCACTTTCGCGAAAAGCTGTTGGCTACACTGGTACCCATAATGCTGGATAACACTACCGTGCTGCCTGAGTTACGCGACCGGTCTATATATTTCTTCGTAAAGCTTACCAAAGAGAAGAAGAAAACTTACGCGCTGATAGAGATCCCTGATAATCTTTCAAGGTTCACCGTACTGCCAGAGACCAATAACCTTAAGTTTATTATCCTGTTGGATGACATCATTAGGTATAGTTTGGAGGATATCTTCTTCATTTTTGATCATGATAATATAGAGGCCTATTCCATCCAGCTTACCCGCGATGCCGAGCTTGACCTGGATAAAGAGGTAAGCGGGAAGTTTATAGACGCACTATCGAAAAGCCTGCAAAAACGTAAGAAGGGTAAGCCTATGCGGTTACTGTATGATTCGGAAATGCCGCATGATATGTTGAAGTACCTTGTGGCCAAAATGAACCTGCACGGCGAAAACCTTATCCCGGGTAACCGTTACCATAACTTCAAAAACTTTATATCGTTCCCAAACGTGGGTACGCCAGAATTGGAATATCCAAGATATCCGGCATTACCCGTTGATGGCTTAACGTTCGACAAAAGTTTGATGGCTATGATAGCCAAACAGGATTACATGATAAGCACACCATATCAAACCTATGACTATGTTATCCACTTTTTAAGAGAAGCGGCTATTGATCCGAAGGTAAAAGAGATCAGCATTGCAGTTTATCGTCTGGCAGAAAACTCGCGCATTATGCATGCATTGGTAAATGCTGCAAAAAACGGTAAGAAAGTAAATTGTTTGGTTGAACTGCGCGCCCGGTTTGATGAGCAAAATAACATAACCTGGAGCACCCGTTTAGAAGAAGAAGGTGTTAATGTAATATATGGTATTGACGGCTACAAGGTACATTCAAAAATATGCTTGGTAAGGCGTATTGAGAAGGAGAAGGATGCCTTTTATGCCTGCTTATCTACAGGAAATTATAATGAAAAGACGGCCCGTATGTATGCAGACCATACCTTGCTTACTGTCAATAAAAAAATAACCGGCGACCTGTTTGAAGTTTTTAAAGCTATTAACAAAGGCCTATTGCCAAAAGGGCTAAAGCATTTAATCGTATCGCCAATTGATTCCCGACCGGCAATTACAAAACTGATAGACACCGAAATAAGGAATGCCAAAGCGAAAAAGCCGGCTTATATGATCCTGAAAATGAATAGCCTGGCCGATGAACAATTGATTGCCAAACTATACCAGGCAAGTAACGCCGGGGTTAAAATACAGCTGATCGTAAGAGGGATGTGCTGCCTGATACCGGGCATGAAAGATTACAGCGAAAATATTGAAGTGATAAGCATAGTTGATAAATACCTGGAACACGCACGCGTACATATCTATTGCAACGGGGGCGATGAGTTATTGTATTTAACGTCAGCCGATTTCATGACCCGTAATATTGATACCAGGGTTGAAGTTGGTTTCCCGATATATGATAAGAAGATCAAAAAAGAGATCCGCGATATGATTGATATTCAACTAAATGACAACACCAAATCGCGCGAGATAAACATCCAGAACAACAATAAATACCATAAAACAAAATCGGCGTTACCGGTAAGGGCGCAAATAGATATTTACAATTACCTAAAGAATAAAACAAATTGAGATACGGGGCAATAGACATAGGGTCGAACGCGGTAAGGTTGCTTATTGCAGATATAAAGGAAAACGACGGGACGGTATCGTTTAAAAAGAATACACTTATCCGTGTTCCCGTTAGGTTGGGCGACGATGCGTTTTTAAATCACCATATATCCGACAAAAAAGCCAACGACCTGGTAAAAACTATGCAGGCTTTTCGTAACCTGATGGATGTTTATAAGGTGGGCGAATACATGGCCTGCGCGACATCGGCCATGCGTGAAGCTAAGAACGGCGGCGACGTGGTAAAGCAAATTAAAGAACAGGCTGACATTAACATAGAAATAGTACATGGCCAGCTTGAAGCCAAAATAATTTATGCCAGCCATGCCGAGCAAAATATAGATAAAAGCAAAAATTACCTGTACATAGATGTAGGCGGCGGCAGTACCGAGCTTTCATTGTTCTCATCCGGCGAATTGGTGGCGTCAAAATCATTCAATATTGGAACCATCAGGATACTTGATAACCAGGATACCGACGAGTCATGGAACAATATGCGCGATTTTATCCGCGAACATACGCGCCATTTTAAAGGCATATTTGGTATTGGTACCGGCGGTAATATCAATAAGCTATATAAGCTCTCCGAAGAAAAAAATAATTCACCCATGACTTTTGGTAAGCTAAAATCGCTTTATGATTACCTTGATTCGTTTTCGTTAAAGGATAGAATTAATGTTTTGGGCTTGAATCAGGATAGGGCAGACGTTATTATCCCGGCTTGCGAAATTTACCTGTCGGTAATGAAATGGGCGGGCATAAAAAGCATCTATGTACCCACAGTTGGTATGGTCGATGGGATCATTCAAACCCTGATAGATGAAAATTATGTGAAAACTGCGTTAAAATAATTTCAATTAATTGTTTAATTATTAAAAAAGTGTTATTACATTTGTTGTGCCCTCTCAAAGGGCATGTTTTTCATAGGTAGATGTAGGGTCGGGTACTTGTATTCGACCCTTTTTTGTGCCCCTAACTTTCCTACCTTTGATTTGTTAACAATAATCATGAAGAAAAAAATCGTAATAGCTATTACCGGTGCCAGCGGATCTATATATGCAAAACTGTTATTGGACAAGTTGCAGCACTTGAATAGTCAAGTTAAAGAGGTCGCGGTAGTGATGTCGGACAACGCGAAACATGTATGGCAATTTGAGCTGGATAACGAGGATTATACCAAACTACCATTTAAATTTTACGCCAAAACTGATTTTATGGCGCCGTTTGCATCAGGCTCGGCAAAGTTTGATACGATGGTTATTGTGCCATGCTCTATGGGCACCCTGGGCCGCATCGCCGGTGGGATTTCTGACGACTTAATAACCCGAACTGCCGACGTAATACTAAAAGAGCGCCGCAAACTGATACTGGTAGCCCGCGATATGCCTTTAAATCTCATCCATATCCGCAACATGGCAACCGTTACCGAAGCAGGTGGTATTATCTGCCCCGCAGTACCATCATTTTATAACAAACCTCAAACTGTTGAAGAGGTTGCTTTAACTGTTGTAAACAGGGTTATTGATTTGATAGGATTAGAGAATGATAGTTATCGTTGGGGCGAGGAGTAATGGGCGAATTGTAAATTTATCAGACATCTGTCACTAATCATTTACCTTAACTAACTAATCTCCCAATTTCTTATCTTTGCGGCTTGATAATGAATAAGAAAGTAGCTTTTTATACGCTGGGTTGTAAACTCAACTACTCGGAAACCTCAACGCTGGGCCGCTTGTTTAGCAATGCGGGGTTTGACACGGTTGACTTTACTGATACCCCCGATGTATATGTCATAAATACCTGCTCGGTAACTGATAATGCCGATAAGAAATGCAAAAAGGTTGTAAAAGAAGCCTTAAAAGTATCGCCAAATGCTTACGTAACTATTGTTGGTTGCTATGCCCAATTAAAACCAAAAGAGATAGCCGAAATTCCGGGTGTCGACATGGTTTTGGGTGCTGCGGAGAAATTCCAGATCATTGATCATATAACCGATCTTACTAAAAATCCAAAAGCATTAGTCTATAATCAGCCGGTATCTCAGGCTAACCAGTTTGTACCTGCATTTTCGTTTGGCGACCGCACCCGTACCTTCCTTAAAGTGCAGGATGGTTGTGATTACTCGTGCTCGTTTTGTACCATTCCTTTAGCACGTGGTGCCAGCAGGAGCGATACTATTGACAGTGTAATTGAACAGGCAAAGCAAATTGCTGCATCAGGCGTGAAAGAGATTGTGTTAACAGGTGTTAACCTTGGTGATTACGGAATTATTAACGGAAAACGCGAGACCAAATTCTTTAACCTGGTTCAGGCTTTAGATGAAGTTGAAGGAATCGACCGCATCCGCATTTCCTCTATCGAACCCAATTTATTAAATGACGAGATCATACAATTTGTTGCCGCCTCAAAACGGTTTGTACCGCATTTTCATATCCCTTTGCAGTCGGGGTCCAATAAAATATTAAGTGGCATGCGCCGCCGTTATAAACGCGAGTTATACGCTGATAGGGTCGCTAAAATAAAACAGCTAATGCCGGATTGCTGCATAGGAGTGGATGTAATTGTAGGTTTCCCTACGGAAACACGCGAGGATTTTGTGGATACTTACAACTTTTTGAATGACCTTGAGATCTCATACCTGCACGTATTTACTTATTCTGAAAGAGAGCATACTTTAGCTGCCGAAATGGGTGGGGTAGTGCCTGGATCGACCCGCGCCGAGAGAAGCAAAATGCTGCATATCTTATCTGACAAAAAACGCCGCGCCTTTTACGAAAGCCAATTGGGCCGTACCGAAGAGGTTTTATTTGAGGGCGATATTAAAGACGGATATATGCATGGCTTTACCCGTAACTACGTTAAAGTAAGAACCAAATTCGACCCGGTGTTAGTTAACGAATTAAAAACTGTAGGCCTCGCCAATATTTCACCCAATGGCGACGTTGATATAACCGAAAGCCAGGAAATACTGGTACATTAACCCTATATTCGCAATAAATACTTTTCTATGTTTCCAAGTATAAGTTCCCTTTTACAATATCTTTTTGGTTGGGATATCCCGTTGCCTATACAAACCTTCGGCTTTTTTGTAGCGCTCGCTTTTATGGCCGCTTATTGGGCCTTTGTACAGGAGTTTAAGCGTAAAGAAAAGCTGGGCTATATTCACACTTTTGATAAAGAAATTACCGTAGGTGCACCTCTTAGCACGCTTGAATTAATCGGTAACTTTATATTTGGTTTTGCTGTAGGTTTTAAATTATTGCACATGGTATTTCATTACCGTGCTATGATAGATGATTCGCAAGGCTTTTTCTTGTCTGCTGAGGGTAATCTTATTGGCGGCTTAGTTGCCGGCGCAGCAATTGGATATTGGGCTTATGCTGAAAATAAAACACATCTTTTACCAAAACCTGTAAAACAAACAGTTAAAGTACATCCATATGAGTTAATGGGTAACATACTTTTATGGGCTGCCATTTTCGGATTTGCCGGAGCCAAGTTATTTAATGCCTTAGAGAACTGGGACGAGTTTATGCGCGACCCCGTTGGTATGTTAATTGGTTTTAGCGGGCTTACGTTTTATGGTGGATTAATTTGCGGCGGTGCCGCGGTACTTTATATAGCTAATAAACACGGCATTACATGGCGTACCATGCTGGATATTGGCGCTCCGGGAATGATGCTTGCTTACGGCGTGGGCCGCATTGGTTGCCAAATGGCTGGTGATGGCGATTGGGGAATCCCTAACACCGACCCAAAACCGGGTTGGTTAAGCTGGGCGCCTGATTGGATGTGGTCGTTTAAATACCCGCATAACGTGAGCATGGAAGATCAGGGCAATAAAATTGCCGACTGTGTTGGCAAGTATTGTAATGAATTGCGCCTGCCTGTATACCCAACTCCGTTTTATGAATCGGTGGTTTGTATACTATTATTCTTCTTTTTATGGAGCATTCGCGACCGTATAAAAACACCGGGAGTTATGTTTGGTATTTATATGATATTAGCAGGCGTTGAGCGCTTTTTGGTTGAACTTATCCGCGTAAATACCAAATATCATGTGGCTGGTATACCATTTACCCAAGCCGAATTGATATCCTTATTTTTAGTAGTTGGAGGATTAGCCTTGATTTTTACGGGAGTAAACAGCCACAAAAAAGCATCAGTTAAGCATGGCTAACGTCTCCATAAAGCAAAGTATCTTCAATAACCAGGTGGCCCGGTTCATATTTTCGGCAGGCATAGGTTTTTTGGTTGATATTGTCGCTTTTTACCTGTTAGATCATAATTTACTGGAGCAGCCAACTTATAATGTATTCGGTTATACATTTGATAATTACACCTTATCGCTGGCTATATCTTTCTTTATGGGCGTGGTAGTTAATTTCCTGATCACGAAGTATATTGTATTTAATGAATCTGTTTCTTCGCCGGCAAAACAGTTTATTCGTTTCGTGTCGGTGGCTATAATAGGCTTTTTTGCCAACCTCACGTTATTAGATATTTTCATCAGGTCATTAGGTATGTATCCGCCGGTTGCACGTGTTTGCGCCGCGTTAAGCTTGTTCTTCGCCAGCTTTTTTGTACATAAATTTTTCTCATTCAGCCTATCATTAAGACACCATGCAACTGGAGCAAATAGCGAAACACGTAATTGAAATTGCTAAACAAGCCGGCGATTTTATCCGCCAGGAAAGAAAAATCTTTAATAGTGACAAGATAGAATACAAAGGACTTAACGACCTGGTATCCTACGTAGATAAAACCGCCGAAGGCATTATAGTTGCAGGCTTAGAAAAAGTATTGCCCGATGCCGGCTTTATAACCGAAGAACAGACCAAAACCAACATTGCTGAGCGCTATAATTGGATCATTGATCCGTTGGACGGGACTACTAATTTTATCCATGGCGTACCATCATACTCCGTAAGTATCGCACTTAAAGAGTATAATGAGCTGGTTTTGGGAGTTGTATATGAAATAAACCTTGACGAATGTTTCTATGCCTGGAAAGGCTCGCCTGCCTATTTAAATGGTACAGAAATTAAAGTAAGCAAGACACCGGCCGTAGCCGATAGTTTGATAGCAACGGGTTTCCCGTATTATGATTTTGGCAAGCAGCAACAATATATCAATCTGTTTACCTACTTGATGAAAAACTGTCATGGCCTGCGTCGTTTAGGTTCGGCTGCTGTAGATTTGGTTTATACGGCTTGCGGACGGTTCGACGCGTTTTATGAGTATAACCTAAATGCCTGGGATGTTGCGGCGGGGATTGTTATAGTAAGACAAGCAGGCGGGCAGGTAGTAAACTTTAGCGGAGGCAATGAAGTGTTAGATACACGTGAGTTGATTGCTACTAATGGCAAAATTACCGACGAGTTGGTGGAGGTAGTTCAGCAACAATTTGTTTAGGGATTCCACTGATTGTTTTGTTGATTTCACCTATTGCTTTTTGATTTACTATAAACAAAAAAGGATCACACAATCTGTGCAATCCTTTTATCAATCGGTGTAATCTTATTTCTAATCTGTGAAATCACAAATTAAAGCGCTTCCGACACCACTTCCTGAACTTCAGGAACCATGCGTTTAAGCAAATTCTCGATACCTGCTTTTAGCGTGATGGTTGATGACGGGCAGCCACTGCATGAACCACGAAGCTCGACAGTTACTACGCCTTCTTCGAACGAACGGTAGGCAATAGCGCCGCCATCCTGCTCAACAGCCGGGCGTACATAGTCGTTTAATATTTGCTGGATCTTTATTTCGATGTCTGTACCTTCAAATGAAACATCCTCGGCTTGCTCTTCGATCTGTACTTTTAATTCTGATTCAACCGCGCCTTTTACAAACTCTTTTAATATTGGTTCGATATCTTCCCAAACTGTTCCCTCTGTTTTTGTAACAGTAACGAAGTTGCTGGCGAAAAATACGCCGTTTACAAACGAAAATTTATATAGCTCCTTAGCGAACGGTGATTTTTCTGCACTCTCTTTAGTCGCAAAATCGGCACTGCCATTAATCAGCAGTTTGTTCACAATGAATTTCATTGTGGCCGGGTTTGGCGTTGATTCGGTATATACGTTGATATTCATCTTAGTTTCTTCTTTTATTACTTAACAAAGTTAAATAGCTTTTTGGTTAAAATACTATCCTAAAATAGTTATGACCTGTTGGTGACCTTTGAACTTATATGCCGGTATAATTAGATGGCGTTATTTTTTTAATCTCTTCCTTAACACTATCGCTCACCTGCAAAGTATCCACAAACTCGGCTATAGTTTGCGCGTTAACCTGTGTGTTGGTACGTGTAAGCTCTTTTAAAGCCTCGTATGGGTTTGGATAACCCTCACGCCTTAAAATGGTTTGTATGGCTTCTGCTACAACGGCCCAGTTAGCTTCAAGGTGAGCGTTTAACGCGTTTTCGTTTAGTAGTAACTTGCCTAAACCCTTTACAGTCGATTTAATGGCGATTAATGTATGCGCCACAGGCACACCGATATTACGCAATACAGTCGAATCGGTTAAGTCGCGTTGTAGTCTTGATATCGGCAGCTTGGCCGCCAGGTGCTCAAATATCGCGTTGGCAATACCTAAGTTACCTTCAGAGTTTTCAAAATCTATCGGGTTAACCTTATGTGGCATGGCTGATGATCCTACTTCGCCGGCTTTAATTTGCTGTTTGAAGTAATTCATTGATATATAGGTCCACATATCACGGTCAAGGTCTATCAATATATTATTGATCCGCTTTAAAGCATCGCATTGCGCAGCAAAATTATCGTAATGCTCTATCTGGGTAGTGTATTGTGATCGGCTCAATCCCAAAATATTATTTACGAAATTATTACCGAAATCTTTCCAGTTAATACCCGCGTATGCCACGTTATGCGCGTTGAAATTACCCGTAGCACCTCCGAATTTCGCTGATGTGGGAACTTGCTTTAGCAAGTATAATTGGTTTTCCAAACGCTCAACAAAAACCCGGATCTCTTTACCCAAACGGGTAGGCGAGGCCGCTTGTCCGTGGGTGTGGGCCAGCATCGGTACTTTGTCCCAATCAGCCGCATATTTTTTTAAGAGGTCAACCACCACGCTGATCGCCGGATAGTAGACTTCATCCAGCGCTAACTTAAAGGTGTAGGGGATGGCAGTGTTATTGATATCCTGTGACGTTAAGCCAAAGTGGATAAACTCTTTATGTTCCTGCAGGCCAAGCGCATCAAACTTCTGTTTGATAAAATACTCAACCGCTTTAACATCATGATTGGTTATTTTCTCGATATCCTTAATGCTTTGTGCATCGGCCTCGGTGAAATTTTTGTAAATGTCGCGTAACTTTTCTTCCAAAGTTTTATCAAAACCCTGTAGTTGCGGCAACGGGTGTTGATATAGCGCTATAAAGTATTCTATCTCAACAAACACCCGGTACTTGATCAGTGCATATTCCGAAAAGTAAGCGCCCAGCGCTTCGGTAGTTTTTCGGTAGCGGCCATCAATAGGTGATATTGCAGAAAGAGGTGTAAGTGTCATGGTCGGTAATTTTGTGCAAAGGTAACAATTTGCTCAGCAGTTTTGAATAGGCGAGCAATAAAGTACCGATACCTGTAGCGATTACAGGGATTTGATCGTTTTGTCGAAATATTCCCGGAAGTCCTGTAAAGACTGTTTTCCACATTTCAGCGGATTGTAAATATTGCTCAAGATATGTGGAAAACATTTATCCGATGGAAACTTTGAAATCTAAAAATGTTTCCATAGTTTTGACTAATTATTAAAATGAGTCAAATAGATAGGATAATTCAAGGCGGGGAAGAGCTGTTTTTAACGGCCGGGATAAAAAGTGTGACGATGGATGACATAGCTAAGCATTTAGGCATGTCCAAGAAAACCATCTACCAGTTCTTTAAAGATAAAAACGAGTTGGTGATAGCTTTGGTAAAAAAGAAGCTGCAGCAGGACGAAGATCAGATGTGCGCGATAATGCTCAATTCTGAGAATGTGATCGGGGAGATGATCAATATGATGAAAGTTTCGCAAGAGATCTTTTCAAGGATCAATCCAATTGTTATACATGACCTGCAGAAGTATCACCCTGATGCCTGGAAACATTTTCAAACTTTTAAAGCAAATGTAATAGTGCACACACTTGAAGAATTGTTAACCAAAGGTATTAAGCAAGGCTACATACGCCCTGATATCGATGTTAAAATAATGGCACGGATGCGGGTTAACCAGGTTGAAATGGGTTTTAACCCCAATATTTTCCCGATAGCAGAATTTAGTACCTGGAAAGTGCAATACCAGCTTTTAGAGCATTTTAACTTTGGTATTTGTACCCTTAAGGGATATAAATTATTAAATGAATATAAAAATATAAGCGACGAATAATTTCCTGTTGACATAGGGTTGTCATCAGCGGGAAGTTATTTTGAAAAGACAATTAATTAAATAGTCAACTAAACACCACATAACACAATGAAATATATTTTAATTACAGCGGCCCTGATCTGCACGATAGCTTTAAACAGCTATGCGCAACAGGCACCGCCACCCAATACGCCTGTTAGCTTTAGCCTGGCCGATTGTATAAAATACGCTTATGAGCATCAGGACTCGGTTAAAAATGCCAATCTGGACGTGAAAAGCGCAGAATATAAAGTAAAAGAGACCATAGGAAGCGGCCTGCCGCAAATAAATGGTGCTATTACTTTCCAGGATTATATTAAAGTGCCTACGCAGGTTGGCCCTAACTTTCTTGGCGGCGGCCCTATTGATGTTAATGCACCGTTAATAGCATTTCCGTTTGGCCCGGTTAAGTACAGTAATAATTACTCGTTACAAATGAGTCAATTACTATATAGCGGTACTTTTTTGGTTGGTTTACAAGCGGTTAAAACATTTAAAGAATTATCAGAACGTAGTCTGGTACGTTCAAAAATTCAAACTAATGTTAATGTAACCAAGGCTTATTACCAGGCGTTGGTAAGTGTGGAACAAATAAAATTGCTTGATGCCAATATCACGCAGTTAAAGCAAACACTTGATCAAACTACCCAGCAAAATAAACAGGGATTTGTTGAGAAAATTGATGTTGACCGTTTGGCGGTTCAATACAATAACCTGGTTACCAATAGAGATAATGCGCAACGTGCACTGGTATTGGGCGTACAAATGTTAAAGTTTCAGATGGGCATGCCTGTTGAGCAGGACCTTACCCTGACTGATAAATTGGCTGATGTTAATCTTGAGGCTCAAACTGCACAAAATGCAATCGATACTACTTTTTATCATAATAGGATTGAGTACAAATTGTTAGAAACTAACATAACACTTAACCAATTAGAGGTGAAAAACAAAAAGGCCAATTTTCAGCCATCTGTTGCTTTTGTTGCCGGTCTGGCTAACTCATTCCAGGAAAATCATACCAGGTTTTTATATGACCATAACTACTACAGCAGCTTTATTGGTTTAAATATAAACATCCCGATTTTTACCGGTGGGCAACACCTTAACCAATTACGCCAGTCGCAGATAAGTGTTTTAAAAGCACAAAACGATTTGCACAATGCGTCAAACGGATTTAAGCTACAAGCCAACGCTGCGCAAATTACATTTACCAATAGTCTGCAATCACTTAATAATCAGAAACGCAGCCGCGAATTGGCGCAGGAAGTATTAAGGGTATCGAAAATTAAGTATCAGCAGGGGGTAGGCTCAAGCATTGAGGTTACACAAGCACAAACCGAAGTAGAAAACGCAGACAATCAATATATACAAGCACTGTACAACGCTTTAGTAAGCAGAGTAGATCTTGACAAAGCATATGCACGCATTAACTAAAACTAAAATCACTATAAAAATGAAAAAATTAATATACATACCAGCCTTATTGTTGTTAGCGGCATGTTCGCATAAACCAAAGGACAAAGCAGCCGAGTTAGCCGATCTTAAAAAGCAACAGGCCGATATAAATGCTAAAATTGCAACCCTGCAATCACAAATTCCCACAACAGATTCAGCTAAAACTACTGATGTTGGCGTGGTTACTGTAAAAGCAGGAACTTTTACTAACTACGTTGATTTGCAAGGTAAAATAGATGCAGAGGAAAACGTAACCGCTTATCCGCAGGCGCAAGGTATAATTACCGCGCTAAACGTAAATGTTGGACAACATGTAAGTAAAGGCCAGGTATTGGCTCAGTTAGATAATAGCGTTTTAAAGCAAAATATTTTACAGGTACAAACGCAGGTTAATTTAGCCCGTACTTTATTTCAACGTCAAAAAAACCTGTGGGATCAAAAAATTGGTACCGAGGTGCAGTTTTTACAAGCACAAGCTAACTTACAATCCGCAGAGAAACAATTGAGTGCCGTACAACAACAAGCCGATATGTACCGCATCAAATCGCCTATAAACGGTACAGTTGATCAAATGGACCTTAAACTGGGCCAGGCTGCTATGCCGGGTGCCACGGGGATTCGTATTGTTAATGCCGATTTGTTAAAGATCAAAGCTGATGTACCTGAATCATATGCAGGTAAAGTTGCTACGGGTAATAGCGTTAGAATTTTAATCCCAGATGCCAATGATTCGTTGGTAACTAAGATCACTTTTGCCGCTAAGGTAATTGACCCGGTATCTCGTAGCTTCCCCATAGAAGTGAAGTTGCCATCACGTAAAAGCCTGCGCCCTAACATGACCGCGGTTTTAAAAATTGCAGATTACACAAACAACAGCGTAATTACTGTTCCGATTAAAGCTATCCAAAGTTCAGAAGCGGGTACTTATGTATACGTTAATGAAAACGGTGTCGCTAAACGCAAAACTGTAAAACAAGGCGCCACGTCTTTGGGCCAGTCTGAAATTTTATCAGGCTTAACCAGTGGCGACCAGGTTGTAGTTGAAGGAGCAAGCGATATAGAGGACGGCGATAAATTGAGAGTTGTACAAACAGGTAATTAACCTTATAAAATATTCGATCTAATGAAAGATCTTGGAAAACAATTTGGACCCAGTAGTTGGGCCATAGAAAATAAAACAGCCGTGTACGTAATGGTATTTTTAATTACCGTACTGGGCCTTATAAGCTATAATAATCTGCCGAAGGAGAATTTTCCGGATATAGCGCAGGATAAGGTGTTTGTTACCACGCAGTATTTAGGCCAATCGCCGCAAAATATTGAGATATTGGTTACAAGGCAGATAGAGAAAAAGTTAAAATCGTTGAAGGGGCTTAAAAAGGTTACCTCGAACTCTTATCAGAATATATCAATTATTACCTGCGAGTTTAATGGTAACATACTAATCAAGGATGCTAAAACAGACGTAAAAGAAGCTGTTGATAAAGCAACTCCGGATTTGCCGCAAAATGATAATAACTTAAAGGAGTCTACTATATCTGATATTAACGTAGCCGATTTGCCTATCCTTTACATTAACATATCAGGCAATTATGATCTGAAAAAGTTAAAGGAGTATGCTGATAATTTAAAAGACGATATCGAAAGCTACAAAGAGATCTCTAAAGTAGACGAGATAGGTGCGCTTAAGCCGGAGATACAAATAAATGTTGATCTGAATAAGATGACGGCTGCACAAGTTAGCTTTGATGATATTACAAGGGCCGTTGGTGCTGAAAATATCATTACATCTGCAGGCACGTTAAAAATCGATGGCATGAGCCGTGCTATTGACATTAAGCAGGATTTTAAGAATGCTGACGAAGTTAAGGCTATGGTTATTCGTAACCCTAAAGGCCAGGCCATTTACCTGCGTGATATTGCTGAAGTGAAAGACAGTTTCCACGAACAGGAAAGCTATGCACGTTTAAAAAATACTAAGGATAATGACTTTAAAAGCGTTATCACTTTAGCGGTTAGTAAACGTGCCGGCGAGAATCTTATCCAGGCATCTGATAAAATAAACCAGTTAATTGTAACCAAGCAAAAAACGGTGTTCCCTAAAGGGTTAAACATTGTTGTAACCGGTGATCAGTCTGATAAAACCCGTACTACCATTAATGACCTGGTTAACACCATTATTATTGGTTTTATACTGGTTACTATTATCCTGATGTTTTTTATGGGTACTACAAACGCTTTGTTTGTGGCGCTATCGGTACCATTATCATGTTTCATTGCCTTCCTGGTTATGCCGGTTATAGGCTTTACGCTGAACATGATCGTGCTGTTCTCCTTCCTGCTCGCGTTGGGTATTGTGGTGGATGATGCCATTGTGGTAATTGAAAATACACACCGGATCTTTGGAAACGGTAAAGTACCTATTAAAGAAGCAGCGAAAGCAGCAGCAGGCGAGGTGTTCTTACCTGTATTTTCTGGTACCATGACTACTTTGGCTCCGTTTATCCCATTAGCATTCTGGAACAGTTTGATAGGTAAGTTCATGTTCTTCCTGCCTATAACGTTGATCATAACTTTATTAGCATCGTTATTGGTAGCGTATATTATTAACCCGGTTTTCGCGGTTGATTTTATGAAGCCGCACCATGATGGTGAGCATGATAATCCTAAGTTTGATAAGAAAGTGCGTCGTGCTTTAATATACTTAGCTGTAGCTGCTGTGATAGGATACTGGATAAACTTTGGTATAGGCAATTTTGTGGTATTGGCCGCAGCTTTATACTTGTTAAATCACTTTGTATTATTAGGGGTGATAGACAAGTTCCAAAAGAACGGTTGGCCGCGTTTTCAGGCATGGTATGCACGCTGGATTGAGCGTGCCGTGCAACGCCCTTGGTGGGTATTGGGAGGTACTATAGGCTTATTCATCTTCAGCATCTTCTTTATGGTGGCCCGTGCGCCAAAGGTGGAGTTTTTCCCGCAGGCTGATCCAAACTTTGTATTTGTTTATATAACGTTGCCTACAGGTACTCACCAGGATTATACCAATGAGGTTACCAAAAAATTAGAGGCAAAAGTAGCGCAGGTTGTTGAGCCTGATAAGGACATCGTATCGTCTGTAATATCAAACGTTACGGTAAGTGTTACGGACCCTCAATCAGAAGATCAGGGTAATTATGCAAACAAGGGTAAGATAAGTGTGGCCTTTGTTGAATTTGGTAAACGTAACGGTAAAAGCACCCGCGATGTGTTAAACCGCATCCGTAAAGCTATTACCGGTTCTGTACCGGGCGCTAAATTATCAATAGACCAGGAAAATGGTGGCCCGCCAACGCAAAAAGATATCAGTATCGAATTAATTGGTGATGATCTGGATTCGTTGGTTAAGACATCAGATCGGTTGAAGAAATACCTGGTCAAACAAAATATAGCAGGTATAGAAGAACTGATACCTGATGTACAGAGTGACAAACCTGAAATTGTATTTGACATTGACAGGGAACGTGCCAATCGCGAAGGTATAAACACCGGCCAGATAAGCCAGGCGTTGTTTACCACCATTTACGGTATGAAGGCCGCCGATTTTAGAAACACTAAAGAGGACAATTACGAAATAAACGTAAGGGCGCAGGAGGATCAGCGTAATAACATTGATGCTATCCGTAATCTTAAGATCACTTACCGTGATATGGCAACCGGTGGTGCAGTGCGCCAGGTACCTATATCGGCCTTTACTAACATTAGGTACACTGACACCTATAGCAACATTAAACACAAGCAACAAAGGCGCGTATTAACCTTAGGATCGAACGTTATTAAACCATTTAATGCTAACGAAGTAAATGCTAACATCCAGCGTGCTATTAACGACTTTAAAAAGCCGGATAGCATCCTGATTAAAATGGGTGGCGGCCAGGAAGATCAGCAGGAAGCAATGATGTTCCTGCTATCAGCATTGGGCGCATCATTCGGGATAATATTGATCATCCTGATGATCCAGTTTAACTCGATAGGTAAAACCTTTATCATCATTAGTGAGATCCTGTTCAGTATTATCGGGGTGTTCCTGGGTGTAAGCATCTTCGGCATGACTATTACTATAGTAATGACCGGTGTAGGTATTATAGCATTGGCGGGGGTAGTGGTACGTAACGGTATCTTACTCGTAGAGTTTACCGACCTGCTCATGGAACAGGGACAAAACCTGCATGATGCCGTTGTTGAAGCGGGCCGTACCCGTATGACACCGGTTGTATTAACGGCTACTGCGGCTATATTAGGTTTAATACCTTTAGCTGTAGGCTTTAATATAGACTTTGTTGGTTTGTTTACAGAGTTTAAACCACATATTCACTTTGGTGGTGATAACGTTGCTTTCTGGGGCCCGTTATCATGGACAATGATATTTGGTTTAGGTTTTGCAACCGTTGTAACCTTAATATTGGTGCCGTGTTTGTATATCATCCACTTTAATCTTAAACAGAAGTTTAAAGGCGAGAAAGTAACACAGAAGGCAAAGATAGTTGCAGCTGAATAATAATTAACGATTCAAAAAAGCCGTTCCGATTAATCGGAACGGCTTTTTTTGTTTTAGGCTATTTCTTAACAAGTTTTTTAATCGCAATGTAATTTATGTATCAATTTTGTGAGTTTAAACACTTATGGGCTGCGTATTGAGTTGATAATGTAGAATTTTTGATAATTTTGTTTAAATAGTCAGTTTTTGCATAATTAGTAAGTCTACAATGAGCTCAGGAAGCGATCAGCAGGATATAAAGAGAGAGAAAATTTTAGATGCCGCATACCAAAGGTTTTTACATTATGGTTATTCAAAAACCACGATGAATGAAATAGCAGGCGACCTCTCGTTGTCAAAAGCCTTGTTATATTATTATTTCCCGGATAAGAGCCAGTTGTATATAGCGGTAATGCGTAAGCTTGCCGGCGAATATGTTCAAGACCTGCAAAATAGGCTCGACCGGCTGGACGATCTTAAACAAGCGTTTGCTGCGCAGATAGACCTCAAGCACAATTTTATAGTTAAGAATTATAATTTCTTTGACTTTTTTAGAGTGAACGAGCAAAACCTGCCAGACACTATTTGGGAAATTATCACAGAGATATACCAGGCCGAGCTTGTTTTATTAAGCGCAGCTATTAAAGCTGAGGCAGATAAAGGCGCAATAAAACCTATTGGCAATCCAGAACAAATTGTTGACCTATTGTTGGACGCCTTGCATGGGGTAAGGGTAAGTGCGGTATCTTTTAAGAAAGCAATGTTCCCACAAAAAGAGCACCTTGATGAGATCCATGCCAAGCGTTTATTATTGCTTGATATTTTTATAAAAGGGCTAACCTATTAATAGTTAGGTTACTGTCACCTTGCAGTAAAAAATATTAGTTATAAGTTTAAACGGTTAACTTATTAATACCTTTGACTAAAATATTTAACCAGGTAATAATTAAGTTAATTATATAAAGATACTTCTAAAGTTAAGAGGTGATTGTTTTAGAGTGATTAAGCAGGCAGGGAGTAAAATCTCAGCCTGCTTTTTTTATGCTTAATGGGTGTTCAGATCTATCAACGACCAGTTTTTTTGCTTGTCAACCTGACCACCGTTATATTTTAAAACGATCTTGAATTCTGTATTAACCTTTTCTCCGCTGCTGTTGCTTGTTTCAACAGACGATTGGATCACATAAACTGAATCTGATTTTTTACCAAACTGGTATTTGCTGTCAGAAAAATTAGCGCTTGATGACGCTAACGTAGGGCGGATAAACTCTTTCGCAATGGTATAAGCATCGTCGCTGCCGGGCAAACCTTTAAAAAAATTAGGCTTTAACGAACCTGTAACCGTTATTTTTACTACAATTGTAATTGCTATAACGCAAAAAACAAGAAAGATCCATAACACTTTATTGCCGGTTTTTTTCTTAGCGGCTTTTTCCTTTAAAAATTGGTCAGCCTTGTCTTTTGGTAAATTGTTTGCCATATTAATCAGGTGTAATTTAATGCTTTAAAGTTAAAAATAAATCAGCAATAATTACTGCAAAACTGTAATTTATACTCGATGTATATACAAGCTTGGGGTTTAACCAAAAAACAAATATGAGATTAGTATAGCCGTCACTATCCCAAAAAGGTCGGCTATAAGCATAGCAGGTACAGCGTAGCGCGTTTTCTTAATACCTACTGATCCAAAATATAGCGCGACAATGTAAAACGTGGTATCCGCGGTACCATATAATACACTTGACAGGTGGCCCGTAAAACTATCAACACCAAAAGTTTTTAAATTATCCAGCATCATTGCTCGCGCGCCCGATCCGCTTAAGGGGCGTATAACGGCTATTGGTATAACATCGGTAAAACGGGTGTCTAAGTTATGGAAATGAGAGAATATCCATTTAAATCCATCGCCAATATAGGTCAGCGCACCGCATGTCCTAAAAAGGCTTACAGCTACCAGCAAACCAACCAGGTAGGGTATAATTTTAACCGATACTTCAAACCCTTCTTTGGCGCCATCAATAAAAGCTTCAAACACGTTTATTTTTTTACGAACGCCACCCAGTATAAATAGCACCGGAATAGTTAAATAGACAATATTGCTGAAGACTTTAGAAAATTCGCTTATTTGTTGCTTGTTCAGGAATGCTACAAAATACCATATCATTAAGCCGATGGCCGCCGTTATGCCGCCTAACCAGCTGATAACCACCTTATCAAATAGGTTTATTTTTTGTTTAATACTTACAATTATCAACCCCGCAAGTGTAGCTACATAAGTAGCGATTATACAGGGGATAAAAACATCTGTTGGGTCGGCTGAGTGATAGATGGCGCGCTGCGCGATTATAGCAATAGGTAAAATAGTTAAACCCGAAGCATGCAGGGTCAAAAACATGATCTGCGCGTTTGATGCAGTATCGCTATCCTTATTAAGGCTCTGTAAACCATTCATGGCCTTTAATCCAAATGGTGTAGCGGCATTATCGAGTCCTAATAAATTGGCCGAAAAGTTCATCATCATTTGCCCGACCGAAGGATGGTCTTTAGGTACTTCAGGAAACAACCGGTTAAAGAACGGGCCTACTATGCGCGACAGAAAATTGATAGCGCCCGCACGTTCGCCAATTTTCATAATCCCTAACCATAATGACATAATACCCACCAAGGGCAATGCAATATCCATAACGGCGGCTTTAGAGGTATCAAAAGTACCTTCGGCCATCATCTTAAATATTTCAGTATCGCCAAAAAATATCAGTTTGATAAGACCAATAACAAAAGCAATTAAGAAAAAGAAGATCCAGATGTAATTTAAAGCCATGCGTGTTGATTATGTGCAGATATGCAGATGTGAAAATATGCAAATGATTTTGATTGTTACATATTTTACCATCGCTATTTTATTTATCTTCAAATTATATTACCGGCCCCTACAATGAAAGATACCATAAAGCAACTAGCGGCAGCCATAGATGAGTTATTAACAAGCGATCTCCAGGCAATAGACTGGGATATCAAACCCGATCCCAGTCGTTGGTCGCGAAAAGAAATTATAGGGCACCTTATTGATAGCGCACAAATAAACCTACAGCGTTTCGTGCGCTGTACCTACGAAGAGAATTTTAAGCTGACTTACGAGCAGGTAGAATGGGTGCAGGTGCAGCATTATCAAGACGAAGACATTAACGAAATTTTGGAACTATGGCGCCTGCTTAACTTTCAGATCATTCGGGTATGGAAAAATTATCCGGCAGACAGGTTAGGGGCAAAATGCGATAACAGTAAGAAAGAGATTACCCTGCATACCGTTGAATTTTTAGCGCAGGATTATGTTGATCATTTGAAACATCATTTAAGGCAGGTGTATTAAAATGGCACAATTGCAGCAATCATCAGGATATTCTGGCACACCACTCGCTAAAAAACTGGGTATGAAGGCTGGTAGTGTTATTAAATTAGTTAATGCACCTATTCATTATCTTGACCTGTTTACTGATATACCGCTTGACGTTAGATTTGAGGACGGCAAAAACGAAAAGAAAAATCTCATCCATTTTTTCACAAAACAAGCAGAGGAGCTTTTTACTTTATTACCTGTTTTAAAGCAAGAAATAGCACAGGACGGAATGATATGGGTGTCATGGCCAAAAAAAGCATCCAAGGTGCTAACGGATATCACCGAAGATACCATCAGGAACTACGCTATAAGCATTGGCCTGGTTGATATTAAAGTGTGCGCCGTAGATGAGGTATGGTCGGGATTGAAGTTGGTTATCCCGGTTAAGGATAGGTAGCGTAATCAATCAAACGCCATTACATTTTTATCAGGTACTATTTGCATTACATAATCTCGCTTTAAGGGGTCATAAGGAAAGGTGTCCGTTACGGTTATATAAATACTGCAAAGGTTTTTGATAACATAAGTTTGTACGTCACCAATAGAACCCTCGGTATTAATATATTGCGAGATAGAGTTATTTATAAGCGTGTATTGTGCCAGCTCGGTTGTCTCCAATTCCATAAATTGTTTTTTACCATCTGCCCTGATAGTTAAGTTAACAAAAGTACCGCCTTTAATATTTAGCTTATAGGTGCGGTTTTTTGTTTTGATATTTTTTGCCGTGGTGGTGTAGCCTTTAGCTGTTAAAAAGGTATCCGCTTGCGCCAGATTATTGTGCAGCAAAAATTGAAGATCTTCGTACGATATCAAGCTTTTTTGCCCAAAGCAAACGCAGGCAGCACAAGTAAGTAATAAACTTAATATCAGCTTCTTCATGGTTGTATGTTACAATATTGTGTCTTTAAAATTACAGAAATATTGAGCTTATAGCCCAATTTACGCCTGTAAAGTTATAACTTAGCACACTTGTTACATAGATTATGCCTACTATAAAATTAGAACGCGTGCACGGCGATTTTGGCTTTGCAGCACATGACGAAAACGGACACACCGTTAATATGGATAGCAGCCCCGAAAGCGGTGGCGAAAACTTTGGCGTACGCCCCATGCAGATGCTGTTAATGGGCGTGGCAGGTTGCTCGGCCATTGATGTTATCATGATCCTTAAAAAGCAAAAGCAAGATGTGCAGGATTATAAAATGGTGGTTAATGGCGAGCGCGAAGCTGGTAAAGAGCCATCATTATGGATAAACGTAAACATCGAGTTTCATTTGTATGGCGATATAGATCAGGATAAAGCTAACCGCGCTGTTGATCTTTCAATTAATAAATATTGTTCGGTTGCGGCAACGTTAGCGTTGGCCGGCGCCGAAATTAAAACGCAGGTTTTTGTACATCCTGCAGTAAAATCATAATACCTAATACAATGTCATCTAAATTAGACCCTATAACCCAGGCTGTCCGCATACAAACAGAACGGACGCAACAGCAGGAACATTCAACACCTTTATACTTAACCAGCAGCTTTATATTTGACGAAGCCGAAGCAATGCGCGCTGCATTTGCCGACGAGACGGATGCGAATATCTACAGCCGTTTTACCAACCCTAACGTCGATGAGTTTATAGCTAAGATGTGCGCGTTAGAAGGTGCCGAAGATGGTTTTGCTACCGCTACCGGTATGGCTGCTATATTCGGCTCTTTTTTTGCGTTGCTGCAACAGGGCGATCATATCATAAGCTGCAGCTCGGTATTCGGAAGTACATTTACCCTGGTTACTAAATACCTGCCACGTTATGGCATTACCTGCACATTGGTACCTGCCGGCGACGAAGCGGCATGGGAAGCTGCCGTACAGCCTAATACCAAAATGATCTATTTGGAAACACCAACTAATCCTCAATTGGAGATATTGGATTTGGAATGGGCCGGTAAATTCTCTAAAAAGCATAACCTTATTTTAAATGTAGATAATTGCTTTGCTACGCCATTACTGCAAAAGCCTATTGAATATGGAGCCGATCTGGTAGTACACTCGGCCACAAAATGGATTGACGGACAGGGCAGGGTACTGGGTGGTATTATTGTTGGGCGTGCCGACCTTATAAAAGAGATCTATCTGTTTTGCCGCAATACCGGGCCCACTATGTCACCATTTAACGCATGGGTACTAAGCAAAAGCTTAGAAACACTTGACGTACGTATGCAACGCCATTGCGAGAACGCGTTAAAGGTTGCCGAAACTTTACAAAGCAATCCGCATGTAGCATCTGTAAAATATCCTTTTCTGCCAACTCACCCCCAATACGAAATTGCTAAAAAGCAAATGACGATGGGTGGCGGTGTTTTTTGTATGGAAATTAAAGGCGGGTTAGAAGCCGGCCGTAAATTCCTTGATGCCCTGCAAATGCTTTCTGTTACAGCTAATTTGGGCGACACCCGCAGTATTGCCTCGCATCCGGCAAGTACCACGCACTCAAGGTTAACCAGCGAGCAACAATTAAGCGTTGGTATTACCCCAGGATTGATCCGGATCTCTACCGGTTTGGAAAAAGTAGACGATATAATAGCTGATATTACCCAGGCGTTAGAGAAAAGCGCAGTTTAATTCTGCCCTTTATTCTATCCCTTATCATACAACTGTATAGTATTAAGTCCAATTTTTTGCAGTAGCAAATAATTGGACTTTGTTGTTATATAGCAAGTTGCAGCAGGTTTAGTTATGTGGCATCGCAATTGCCTGTACTGGGTAACTTACCCTTATTTAGGCAAGCTCACTAAAACTACAATTATGAAAACAAATTTAAAAAAAGCCGCCCTTATGATGACAGGCGTCCTGTTAGGCGGTAGCGTATTAGCCCAAACTTCTGATACCGCAAGCAGCGAATACGTTAAACCCTTTTCGAGTGTCAATGCTTACAACACATGGTCAATTGGTGTTAATGCCGGTTTGCCGTCATTAATATTAGCAACAGGCGGCCATAATGGTTTTGACCATTGGCAACCAACTTTGGGTTATGGTTTGTCAATCAGAGACCAGATAGTTCATTCATTTGGTTTGCAACTCGATTACAATGGCGGTACTGTAAAAGGAGGTGTATCGTCTAATGTGCCTTATATTACAAATGTCAATGGTAATCGTTATACAGCTTTTAGTACCAAATTTAACCAGGTATCGTTAAACGGTGTATTCAATTTTGCTACTGTTGATTATTTACGTCGTAAAAACGCAATCCAGTTTTTCTTAAATGCAGGTTTGGGTGTGGTATATTATGAGCCTACCGTTACCGGTTATGCTGGCAGCGATTTCCCTACCACGGCAACTTCTTCTTTTAAATCGTCTGCGTTGGTTATGCCAATAGGTGGAGGTGTTAAATTTAGAGTAAGCGATGGAGTGGCCATTAACTTAGGTTATAATGAAAACTTTATTGATGCAAGCAGCTTTAACGGCGTTAATCAATATCCTAAAACCAGCCATTACTCATATGGCTATGGTGGTATCGAGTTTTCTTTGGGAGCAAAATCAAAACCACATTTACAGTGGGCTAACCCAATTGCTTCTATCCAAAACGAATACTTAACCGAAGAAGCAAGGTTACAACGTCAAATAGATGCTCAAAAAGCAGCAAACGATCAGCTTAGAGCCGATATGGCTGCAGCTACCGCTAACATGGCTAAGTATACTACTGATAGTGATGGTGATGGCGTATCTGACTTCTTTGATAAATGCCCGGGTACACCTTCAGGCGTTAAAGTTGATGGATCAGGATGTCCGCTTCCTGTTGCAACAGCGCCTGCACCTGTTACCAAGGTTTTTGTAACCGAAGAAGATAGGAAAATAGTTAAAGAAGCCATCAGAAATCTTGAATTTGATTTTGGTAAAGCAACTATCCGCGCACATTCATTCCCAAGCTTAAACAGAGTTGCTCAACTATTGATTGATAAAAACTTTAGCTTGAAATTAGCAGGGCATACAGATAATGTTGGATCAAACGATGCTAACATGAAATTGTCTAAAGCTCGTGCAGAGTCTGTTAAATCTTATTTGGTAAGCAAAGGCGCTAATGCATCAAGCATAGAAGCTACCGGTTATGGCGAAACACAACCAATTGCAACCAATAAAACTGCAAAAGGTCGTCAAATCAACCGTCGTGTTGAGTTTACATTGTTCTAATCGTAAATAACACTTATAAAACAGAAAACCCGGCATTTGCCGGGTTTTCTGTTTTATAAGCATGTTAGTAACCTAATCTCTAATCAGCAATCAACTAATCTCTAATTGTAAACAAACTCACCAAATTCAGACCGTACAGTAACTTGTTTCTGTTGGGCAGCTTCAACACGGCCTATGATCTGTGCCTCTACGCCAAAGCCTTGCGAGATCTTAATAAGATCCGCAGCAATTTCCTCACGCACATATAGCTCCATACGGTGCCCCATATTAAATACCTTATACATTTCCTGCCAGCTGGTTTTTGATTCTTCCTGTATCAGCTTAAATAATGGCGGGATAGGGAAGAGGTTGTCCTTAATAATATGTAAGCCCTCTACAAAATGCAGTACTTTGGTTTGTGCACCACCGCTGCAATGTACCATTCCGTTTATTTGACTTCTGTACTGATCTAAAATTTGTTTAATAATAGGTGCATAGGTGCGGGTGGCTGATAATACCAGTTTCCCTGCATTAACAGACCGGCCATAACCAATATCTATAGCGTCAGTTAACGATTTTGTGCCCGAGAATATTAATTCGTAAGGAATAGCCGCATCATAAGCTTCAGGATATTTATCAGCAATAGTTTTATTAAAAACATCATGGCGGGCAGACGTTAATCCGTTCGATCCCATGCCACCATTATACTCAATTTCATAACTTGCCTGCCCGTATGATGCAAGGCCTACAATTACATCACCGGGTTTTATCCGGTCGTTTGATATCACGTCGGTGCGTTTCATTCGGCAGGTGACAGTCGAGTCTACTATTATGGTACGCACCAGGTCGCCCACATCTGCGGTTTCGCCACCGGTTGAATATATGCCTATGCCGGCATCTCTCAATTCGGCTAATATTTCTTCGGTACCATTAATAATAGCTGCTATGACTTCACCCGGTATTAGGTTTTTATTTCTGCCGATGGTTGATGACAAGAGGATATTATCTATCGCACCCACGCAAAGTAAATCATCAAGATTCATAATGATAGCGTCCTGTGCTATGCCTCGCCATACAGATATATCGCCGGTTTCTTTCCAGTAAGTATATGCTAATGATGATTTTGTGCCCGCGCCATCAGCATGCATAATATTGCAATACTCAGGGTCGTTAGTTAAAATATCCGGAACTATTTTGCAGAATGCTTTAGGGAAAATGCCTTTATCAATATTCTTTATAGCGTTGTGTACATCGTCTTTTGAGGCCGACACGCCTCGTTGATCATATCTTTGCGAAGAAACCATGCGGCAAATATAGGTTTTATAATAAAAAAAGCCTTCCGGATTTCTCAGGAAGGCTTGATTACTATTTAATAAATAGTAATTCTCTAAATTTTGGCAACGGCCATAACGAGTCGTCAACCAGTTGCTCCAACTTATCTACGTGGTAACGTATTGGCTGGAAGTATGATTTTACCTTCTCATCATAAGTAATGGCTTTTTCGCGCAGGTCCTCAATATCGTTTGCTTTTTTACGCTCGGCTACCATTTGGTCGCAGTTTTCTTTGATGAAATTAACATGCTCTGCAATCTTATTTATAATATCTATTTGAACCTGGTATGTAGCTTTGTCTAAACCAAGGTCTTTTAAGCCTTTCGCATTTTCAACAAGTTTGCTCTGGTAATCAATTGCTGATGGAATTATTACGTTCATCACCAGTTCGCCAATAACACGAGCTTCTATCTGTAGTTTCTTAAAGAAACTCTCTAATAATATTTCATGGCGTGCATGTGCCTCGCGTTTGGTGAAGACAGCATTTTCAGCATATAATATTTCAGATTTCTCTGATATAAATGCGTCAAGTGCCTTTGGTGTAGTTTTAAAGTTCGATAAACCACGTGCAGCAGCTTCTTTTTCCCAATCTTCGCTATAACCATTGCCCTCAAAGCGAATGCTTTTTGATTCTTTAATGTATTTTTTGATGATCATTAATAAAGCGACATCTTTCTTTTCGCCTTTCTTTAATAATTTATCTACATCGTATTTGAATTTTTTAAGCTGATCTGCAACGATCAGGTTTAGGATAGTCATCGGGCTGGCCGAGTTAGCCGACGAGCCAACCGCGCGCAACTCAAATTTATTCCCCGTAAATGCAAATGGCGATGTACGGTTACGGTCGGTATTGTCTTTTAATATTTGCGGGATCTTAGGGATGCCCTGCCATAATAAAGCTTCGTCTTTAATTTTCTTGCTGATACGGGATGTTTCAATCTCATCCAAAAGCTCACTCAATTGGCTACCCAGGAATATAGATATAATAGCAGGAGGGGCCTCGTTGGCACCCAGGCGGTGATCATTGTTTACTGATGCTATAGACGCCCTTAACAGATCGGCATGCTCATACACCGCTTTAATAGTATTCACAAAGAACGTAAGGAACATTAAGTTGTTCTTTGGTGTTTTGCCCGGAGATAATAAATTTTTACCGGTGTTGGTAATCATAGACCAGTTATTGTGCTTGCCCGAGCCATTAATGCCCGCATAAGGTTTCTCATGCAATAACACCTTAAAGTTATGGCGTTTGGCTACACGGTCCATTAGGTCCATCAACAATTGATTATGATCTATGGCCAGGTTTATTTCTTCATAAATAGGGGCACATTCAAATTGTGATGGTGCTACTTCATTATGGCGTGTCTTTAATGGTATACCTAATAATAATGCTTCGGTTTCCATATCCTGCATAAAGGCGTATACGCGCTCGGGTATTGAGCCGAAGTAATGATCTTCTAACTGCTGATTTTTGGCGGACATGTGGCCAAATAAAGTACGACCGGTTAAATGCAGGTCTGGGCGCGCATTAAATAAAGCTATATCAACTAAAAAGTATTCCTGCTCTATACCTAACGAAGCATTTACTTTTTCAATTCCTTTATCAAAATAGTGGCAAACATCAACCGCAGCCTTATCCAAAGCGCTAACCGCTTTTAATAATGGTACTTTATAATCAAGCGCTTCGCCTGTATATGATACAAATACAGTAGGGATACATAAAGTACGCGCCATTAAAAACGCAGGAGATGAAGGATCCCATGCGGTATAACCTCTTGCCTCAAAAGTATTACGTATGCCGCCGCTCGGGAAACTCGAAGCATCAGGCTCTTGTTGTGCCAGTGCATCGCCAGAGAATACCTCTATCGCACCACCATCTGCCGTAGGCTCAAAAAAAGAATCATGTTTTTCGGCAGTGGTGCCGGTAAGGGGCTGAAACCAGTGTGTATAATGGGTAGCGCCTTTACTTAAGGCCCATGATTTCATAGCAGTAGCAACCTGTTCTGCCATATCCCGTGGTATAGGTTCGCCCTTTTCTATAGAGTTTACTATACTATTATAAGCTTCTTTTGATAGAAGCTCCTTCATTTTCTTGATATCGAACACATTTGCTCCATAAAAATCAGAAATTTTTGAAGAAGGGAACTTTACTTCAGGAATTGTACGGGTTAATACCGCCTGTAGGGCTTGAAAACGAATATTAGGCATGATTAGCGTTTTATTTTGATGGTTTACCTCAAAAATAGAATTATACTTTAAAATAAAGGGTAATTATTAAAGGAATTATAAAAGATTAATGTTTTTTTCAATAATTTTTATTTGAGCGATATTTTTTAATAATTATACCTTCTTATTTGCATTTTTTACATTTTTTTAGAACTAAAAGCAGTGTTTGATTAATAATTATTGATTTTTTGACGAAAAAAATAGTATTAAATCATGTAAATGGTGACAAAATCAATTATTTTACCGTTAAATAATTGTGTAAATTATATTACCTATAGTTTTTCAATTAAAAATTATTTAAAAAACGCATAAATAAGACTACTAAATTTATATATTTTGTAATAATTGCCGTTTTAATGCAATTATTTTAATCAAACTCTTGTTTTTAATAAAATTCGTACATATTTTTATGAAAATATTAACAAACTGATATTTCAACAACGATAATGTTAATATTTAACCCCAAAAATTGCAACAACGCTTAGTATAATATATTAAAAACAAAAATCACATTTAACTAATTCACAAAATCAACAAACAAAATGAAAGTAAAACAACCAAAATTCACCCTGCTTACCGCGTTTCGCGGATTGACAAGGGAGAAATGGGCGCTGGGGGCGACCATTTTAACTGGAAAAATGATTGGCTTAGGCTTAGTAGTGGCAGCAATGTTTACTGTCCCCGGCTTATTGCCTACAGCAGCACATGCAGCTGACGCAGCAAAACCAACTGATATTGAAACTTCAATAATGAATTCGATAAATACAGTTTGGACATTGGTTGCTGCATTTTTGGTATTTGGTATGCAAGCTGGTTTTGTTATGCTTGAAGCCGGTTTCGCTCGTAAAAGAGAAACTGTTAACGTTTTAATGGAATGTATATATGATACCTGCCTTTGCGGTATCTTATTTTACGCAGTTGGTTATGCTTTTATGTTTGGCCATGGCAATGGATTTATAGGATGGGGTGGAGCAGACGGTAAAAACTGGTTCTTCTTACAGAATACCCCGGCTACTTACGAAGCTTACGGAGTGCCTATTTTGGCGCACTGGATCTTCCAGTATGCATTTGCCGATACCTGCTCAACCATTGTATCTGGTGCAATGATTGGCCGTACAAGCTTCCGTGGCGATATCCTTTATAGTATAGGTATCACAGGATTCATCTATCCAATAATAGGCCACTGGGCCTGGGGACCTGATGGTTTCTTAGTGACAATGGGCACACCAACCGGTTTCTTGCCAGGTGTAGGTCAAGGCTTCCGTGATTTTGCAGGCTCAACTGTAGTACACACTATTGGTGGTATAGCTTCATTGGCAGGTGCAATTGTATTGGGCCCGCGTTTAGGTAGAATATTTGCCCGTGATGATAAAGAAAAAGGAGGAATGCCACCGGGACACAATATGGCGTTAGCTGCTTTAGGTACGTTTGTATTATGGTTTGGCTGGTACGGCTTTAACCCTGGTAGTACTTTGTCAGGTATGGATGTACAAGGTATAGGCCGCGTTGCTGCCAATACAACTCTTGCAGCCTGCTCTGGCGGTATGATGGCTATGTTAGCCGGATTATGGTGGGGCCCAACAAAAGGTAAATTTGATTTAGGTTATACCCTAAATGGATTATTAGGTGGTTTGGTTGCAATTACCTGCCCATGCTATTGGGTTAGTCCGCTTGGCGCACTTGCGTTAGGCGCAGTTGCCGGTTTCTTAGTATATGCAGCAATGAACTTTATCGAGTGGTTACGTATAGACGATCCGGTTGGTGCAGTATCTGTACACGGTTTCTGCGGTATCTGGGGTACCTTATCATTAGGTTTATTCGCTTCCGGCCAATACGGTGTAACAGGCGTTGCGGGTCCGGATAACAGTGCACCGGTAACAGGTTTGTTTTATGGTGGCGGTGCAAGTGTATTAGAAGCACAAGCTATAGGTACTTTTACTATTGCCATAGCAACGTTTGTGGTTACCATTGTAATGATGTATTTAATCAATAAGTTACCTAATCCTTGGAGACTGCGAATTGAAGAACATGGTGAGCTTGGTGCAGGTGGTATAGATATGTTTGATCACGGTATTGAGGTTTACCCCGTAACAGACGACGATATCAGCTTAAGTGGCCTTTTTGATAAAGGAACTAAAGTAACTGCTTAAGACATATAATATGATTCTTGTACGGCTGATGATGCCAACTATGTACCGGCCGTACAAGGATTATTATACTGATAAAGAATAAAGATGTTAGTGTATTAAAGCAAAGAAATATATAAAGTAAACACAATAATAATTATCAATTAAACACGCAACAATTTATCAATTAAACACTTATCAATTAAATCATGAAAAAATTATTACTTTTATTACTTAGTGTATCTGCAATTAGCCTGGCATCAAAAGCGCAGGATACGGTTAAAACAACAAACGATTCTCCTTTGGTTATCTGGGGTTCGGTGGATGCTTATTATAAGTATGACTTTTCCGGCCATGCAAATATCCCAACCAGCTTTGCAACTGATCAAAATTCATTCTCAATCGGTATGCTTGATCTTGGTATTAAGAAGAAAGTTGGTAAAGCATCATTCGTAGGTGAAATATCTTTCGGCCCAAGAGGACAAAGCCAGTCAATACCTGTTGTTGGTGGCGAGTCTTACCACATCCAAAACTTAAACGTTTCTTATGATGTAACCGATAACTTCAGTTTAGCAGGTGGTTATTTTGGAACATTTATTGGATATGAAGTAATCAGCCCTGTTGGCAATTTTAACTATTCAACTTCATATTTATTTACTAACGGGCCGTTCCAAAACGCGGGAGTAAAAGCTACTTTCACTTTCTCGCCTGCAGCCAGCTTAATGGTAGGCGTATTTAATGATGATTGGAACGTTTATACAGCAACAAGCAAAATCAATACCTTTGGCGCACAGTTAATGTTAGCGCCTGTTAAAGGCTGGACTGCTTACTTAAATGTATTGTCAGGCCCTGCATCAGGTACTATCTTAGATTTAACTACTGCTTATCAAATTACAGACGCGTTTAAATTAGGTTTAAACGCTGCTAACAAAACAGGTAACGGTTTACCTAACTACAAAGGCATAGCTTTATATCCTAATTTAACTGTAGCTAAAGGTGTTGCTTTGGGCTTACGTGGCGAATATTTCAAATGGTCTGCAGCTGGTTCAGAAGCTACGACTGCAGTTACATTTACTGCAAATATCAAATCAGGTCCGTTAACTTTCATACCTGAGGTTAGATTAGACAACAACAAATCTGCTCCATTTACCGACAAAAATCTTGCTGCATCAAAATCAGCTTCACAATTTTTGTTAGCAGCTGTATATGCATTCTAAGTAATAGGTTTATAGAATTGTTTAAAAAAGAAGCTGTCCCGACGAAATCGGGGCAGTTTTTTTGTTTAGAGAGATTTTTTAGGATTGTTTAACTGCAATATTGTTGCATTAATATTAAAAAAGAAGAGGCGAAAAGGAAGGAGAATTGCATAAATAAAATTAATAATGCAATATTGTTGCAATAATCATAAAAAGCAACATTGTTGCAACAATTAATATTTGGTAAGCGTTAATATAGCATAACTTAAATTTTAACCATTATGCTTATCTCAAACTTTAATTTGTGCAAGTCCGAGTGGCTCGAACTTGTATTTGAAAAACGTAACAAAGAATATGGCGCTTATTACATCAGGCAGCACTATGCCGATACGGTAGTTAAGTCCATGCTAATTGCTTTTGCGACGATGATAACCGCGATTGCTGTAACCGGGGTATTGATCAGGGTAAAACCCATAACGGAGATATACACTCCGGTAAGTCTTGATCCGATTTATAAAATCCCGCCTCCAGCGAAAGTGGAGCCTCCAAAACCCAAAGTTGAACAACAACACGCAGAAGCGTTAAAACCATCTGACCCTATTAAAATGGTACAATCATTACCGCCCGTTGTCACCGAAAATGCACCGGATATTGATTTACCTAAAATTGATGATCATACTGCTGTTGGCCCAGTTACTGTAAAAAACGGAGCCGATGGACAAAATGCGGACCCGGGAACCTCGGATAAAGGAGGAAGTGGGGTGGGCGTTGGCACAACAGAATCGCCCGATAAAGAATTCTTAATAGCCGAAATAATGCCACAACCTGTTGGTGGGACCAGTACCTGGACAAAATTTTTACAAAGTACTATGCGCTATCCACGCGTGGCGTTAGAAAACGAAATGAGTGGAAGAGTGATGGTAGGTTTTATAGTGGAAAAGGATGGACATTTATCAAACATACATGTTGAACGCGGCCCCGGCTATGGTATGGACGAAGAAGCCGCACGTGTTTTAAAATTAGCCAAACCGTGGACACCAGGTATGCAAAACGGTAAACCTGTTCGTGTAAAACTAACGTTGCCCGTTAATTTTACTTTCAACGAATAGTTGTTTTAAGGCGAAAGGTAAAAGGAGAAAGGTAAAAGGTATTTGGAGGGGAGTAATATAGATGGGGCCGCTATTTAACTTTTACCTCAACCTTTTGCCTTTTACCTTTAATCCTTTCACCTTTTTTCTTACTTTTGGGCATCCTTTCAAAAAAACATACAACATTGGAGACCCAAGAACTTACCACCGTTGAAACAGCCAAAGATTTAGGCTTATTACCCGCCGAATATGATCGAATATTAGAAATAATGGGCCGCGTACCCAACTTTACCGAGCTATCTATATTCTCTGTAATGTGGAGCGAGCACTGCTCATACAAAAACTCAATTACCTGGTTAAAAACTTTGCCAAAAGATAGTCCGCGCATGCTGGCCAAAGCCGGCGAAGAAAACGCGGGTTTGGTTGATTTAGGTGATGGTATTGGTTGCGCATTTAAAATAGAATCGCACAATCACCCATCTGCATTAGAGCCTTATCAAGGTGCTGCTACAGGCGTAGGTGGTATAAACCGCGATATATTTACAATGGGTGCAAGGCCCATCGCGCAGCTAAACTCATTGCGTTTTGGTGATATTAAGCTTGATAAAACCAAATGGTTGATTAAAGGTGTAGTTAAAGGCATCAGCCACTATGGTAATGCATTTGGTATCCCAACCGTTGGCGGCGAGTTGTTTTTTGACGATTGCTATAACGTTAACCCGTTGGTTAACGCTTTCTCGGCCGGTATTGTTAAGGCCGGCGAGACTGTGTCAGCAACATCATACGGTGTTGGTAACCCGGTTTATATAGTTGGTTCGGCAACAGGTAAAGACGGGATCCATGGTGCGGCATTCGCATCTAAGAATATTACCGAAGATTCTGTTAACGATTTACCTGCTGTACAGGTAGGCGATCCGTTCCAGGAGAAATTGTTATTAGAAGCTACATTAGAAGTTATTAAGACCGGTGCCGTTGTTGGTATGCAGGATATGGGCGCGGCAGGTATTATCTGCTCAAACTCAGAAATGTCAGCCAAAGGCGAGCACGGTATGCGTATTAATTTAGATGCTGTACCAACCCGGCAGGACAATATGAAACCTTTTGAGATCCTGTTATCTGAATCTCAAGAGCGGATGTTGATAGTAGTACACAAAGGCCGCGAGAAAGAAGTTGAAGCTGTTTTTGATAAATGGGATTTGAACTGCGCTATTATTGGCGAGGTTACCGATACCAAGCGCCTGGAGTATTATGCAGGCGGCAAATTAGTTGCTGATGTACCTGCAGATGACCTGGTATTAGGTGGTGGCGCGCCGGTTTATGAGCGTGAGTACCGCGAACCTGCTTATTTTGCCGAAAACCAAAAATTTAAGATAGAAGATGTTACAGAGCCTGCCGACTTGTTGGCTGTTGCCGAGCATTTGATATCGCATCCAAATATAGCGTCAAAACGTTGGGTTAGTGACCAATACGACTCGATGGTTGGTGTATCTACCATGACTACCAACCGCCCATGTGATGCGGCTGTTGTAAACGTTATCGGTACCGATAAAGCTATTGTTATAACGGTTGATTGTAACTCGCGTTACGTATATGCCGATCCGCAGAAAGGTACTGCCATAGCGGTTGCTGAAGCTGCACGTAATATTACCTGTGCCGGTGGCGAGCCGGTTGCTATTACTAATTGCCTGAACTTTGGTAACCCATACGTTCCGGAAGTTTATTGGCAATTTGTTGGTGCCATTAAAGGCATGGGCGAGGCTTGCCGCAAGTTCGAAACACCTGTCACCGGTGGTAACGTAAGTTTCTATAACCAATCTACAGATGACGGCCCCGTATTCCCGACACCAACCATTGGTATGTTAGGTGTTATGGATGACATCACCAATATCATGACATCAGACTTTAAACAGCCCGATGACCTTGTGTACTTAATTGGTGAATCTGTAAATGATATCGCATCATCACAATACTTAGCTTCATGGCATAAAATATTGGCTGCACCTGCGCCGCATTTTGATATCGATAAAGAATACGATATGCACCAGGTAGTTAAAGAGCTGATCAAACATAAAATGATCCAGTCGGCACATGATGTGGCTGACGGCGGATTGTTTATAACCTTGATTGAGTCGGCTATGCCAAATGGCTTAGGCTTTGAAATAGCGTCTGACAGTACAGTGCGTAAAGACGCCTTCCTATTCGGCGAAGCACAGGGCAGGGTAGTAGTAAGTGTAGCGCCAGCCGACCAGGAGCGCTTTATAGAACTAATGGCTACAAGCGAAGTTGAATTCAGCATGTTAGGTACAGTAAGCAATGGTTATTTAAGTGTGGACGAAGAATCATTCGGCCATATAACCGATATTAAATTGGTTTACGATAACGTATTGCACGCCATATTAGGAGACTAATGCTTAAGATTAACCGGGTACACCATATCGCTATAATTTGCTCTGATTACGAAAGATCAAAGCACTTTTATACGCAGATACTCGGGTTTAGAATACTGCAGGAGAACTATCGCGCCGAGCGCAAATCATACAAGCTTGATCTGGAAGTGGGCAACCTATACCAGATCGAGCTTTTTTCTTTTCCTGACCCTACGCCAAGGCCATCGCGGCCAGAGGCTGCCGGCCTGCGCCATTTGGCTTTCGAGGTTGATAGTATTGATGAGGCCGTAGAAGATATAACAGCAGACGGTGTTATTGTAGAGCCTATCCGCGTGGACGAGTTTACCGGCAAGCGTTTTACCTTCTTCCAGGACCCGGATGGCCTGCCTATTGAGTTTTACGAACGATAGCTATGTCTGGCATCTTCCGTTTTAAACAATTTGATGTAGACCAAACCGGTTGCGCCATGAAGATCAATACCGATGGCGTATTAATCGGCGCGTTGGCAAGAGCTGATCAACCCAAAAGTATATTAGACATTGGTACCGGTACGGGTGTAATTGCCTTAATGCTTGCTCAACGGTTTCCTGATACTGAGATTGATGCCGTTGAGATAGATGAAGCAGCGGCCCAGACAGCTGCAAGCAACTTTGAAGGATCGCTATTTGCTGATAGGTTGAGTTTATATAGTGATAGCTTTGAACAGTACTTTAATCAACATCCCAACAGGAAGTACGACCTCATAGTCTCCAATCCACCATTCTATATTAACGCTTTAGAATCACCCGGAGCGAAGAAGAGTTTAGCCAAGCATACCGACCAGCAGTTTTTTGAAACGATGATTGAGATGGTAGCCAAACACCTGATGGCTCATGGCAGCTTCTGGTTGATATTACCGTTAGATACAGCCCAATTAGTTAAGGATATAACTTTAAAGCACGGGCTAAACATCCAAAAGGTTATCAATGTCTTATCCTATCCCGACTCTGTTCGTCATCGTGAGATATTAGTTTTAACTTTGGGTGAGGAGAGGGAAGCAGATGAGCAGTTTGTTATCTATGCCGAACCCAAGGTATATTCCGAACAGTATCAACAGGCTTTAAAACCCTTCTTTACCATATTCTAACATGACCCGCATAGGCCTCATATCAGATACCCATAGCTTCCTCGACGATGCCGTTTTTAAGCACTTTGAGAATTGCGACGAGGTATGGCATGCCGGCGATTTTGGGAACATAGAACTGGTTGACAAGCTGGCCGCTTTTAAACCCTTACGCGGCGTTTACGGCAACATAGATGGTAAAGAGATTCGCCAGACCTATCCCGAGAACCTGCGGTTTAAATGCGAGGATATGGATGTTTGGATGACCCATATAGGCGGCTACCCGGACAGGTACGACTTGCGGATAAGAGCCGAGATTTACGCCAATCCGCCGCAACTATTCATATCGGGTCACTCGCATATCCTAAAGGTGATCTATGATAAAAAGATCAATTGCCTGCACCTTAATCCGGGCGCGGCTGGCAAGCAGGGCTGGCAAAAGGTGCGTACGCTAATGCGGTTTAATATCGATGGCAATAAGATTCAGGACCTGCAAGTGATTGAATTAGGTGCGAAATAGCATCAGGTGATCCACATTAAAAAGTGGATCACCTGGATCACTCTTTTTGTATAACCATCTGTAAATAAAATAATTAACTTTTTGAGCGGATCACCGTGGATCACTTGTAAAGCTTTAGGATAACCTGTTTAATAAGCTGTTAATAAAATACTTATGAATTTTATCGATTTCCTGACTTTTTAGGGTGGATCGGTCAAAGTGGATCACGCCTAAGCAACTTAGGTATAGGCTTAAAACATATTGGTTTTAGCCGCTTCCATTTCAAAAACAGAATCTATTAACAGCTCCCGTTGTTTGCCGGCGGCCACGGCTAATTCGTCGCAGCGCTCGTTCTCGGGGTGCCCGTTATGGCCGCGTACCCAGGTAAATTTAATGTTATGGAGTTTGCTGATATCCAAGTAGCGTAACCAAAGGTCCTTATTCTTTTTATCCTTAAAGCCTTTCTGTAACCAGCCGTAAACCCAGCGCTTTTCTATGGAATCGATAACATATTTTGAGTCAGAGAAGATCATGACCTCCTGGTTTGGCTTGGTGATGGCTTCCAGTCCTTTTATAACAGCCAAAAGCTCCATGCGGTTATTGGTGGTTTTACGGAAACCTTCAGACAATTCTTTATAATGCTGCCCCGAGCGTAAAATTACCCCATATCCACCCGGACCCGGGTTACCGCTTGATGCACCGTCTGTATAAATTTCTATCATGCCCCCCAGCCCCCTAAAGGGGGAGCTATTATGGTGGGTTAAAATTAATAATAAAACAGGAAATTAAGCTTAGTTATTCCCCTTTACAGGCTAGTGGCTTAAAACTCAGGGGTTAACAGGAGGCACCTCCGGAGCCTTTTACTTCTTTCCCTTCTTTCTATAAACAGGAAACCCCTCCGGGGTTGCTAAGACAACATTGTGACTCCAGCGGAGTCACCTGTTTATAGTCCTCAAAAAATAGTATTTAAGGCTCCGGAGGAGCCTCCTAACTGTAAAGCGAGTTGCTGATTAGCGGGTGATGTTTTTCCTTTTTAGCCGTAACGAATTACCAATAACCACCACATCAGAGAATGCCATGGTGAACGCGCCAACCATCGGGTTTAAAAATCCTAACGCAGCTACAGGGATAGCAATAACGTTATAAGCAAATGCCCAGAAAAGGTTTTGTTTAATGGTAAGCAGCGTATGCTTGCTGATCTGCAGGAATTTAACAACCGACCCCAGATCAGTATTTAACAAAATAACGCGGGCCGACTGGATAGCTACCTGGCTGGCATCGTTCATTGAGACACCAACGTCTGCTTTAGTAAGGGCAGGAGCATCATTAATGCCGTCGCCTATCATAACGGTTTTACCTTTTTGTTTGTAGATGTCTATAACGCTTAGTTTTTCGTCGGGGAGTTTTTCGCCGTGTACTTCGTCAATACCTATTGCTTTAGCAACTTTAAGGCAACGATTTTTGCGGTCGCCGCTTAACAATACAGGTACTATGCCCATGGCCTTAAGCTGCGTTATCAGCGAAGCTGCCTCCGGTTTAATGGTATCATCAATCGCTATTTGCGCCAGCAAAACCTGGTTCTTATAAAGCGATAAGTTAAAATCGTTCTCGTTAGCTGTTTTACCGGTACCCAGGAAATAATGGTTGCCCTCTACATCTTCGGCACGCATGCCCAGACCTTTTTCTTCGCTTACACTGCGTAATATCAGTTTGGCTTTAGGGAGATCTTTCAAGCCGTCCACCAGTGATTTAGCGATAGGGTGGTTGGAGCGTTCTTCTATAGCTACAATAATCCCGCGGATATGCTCCAGGTCTACGCCATCCTCAACCTTAATATCATGAATGCTGAATTTGCCGGTGGTTAATGTTCCGGTTTTATCAAACACTACATATTTGGTATTGGCCACAGCTTCAATGGTGTCGCCGCCTTTAATTAGTATCCCATTCTTAGCAGCACGGCCCAACCCAACCATAACTGCGGTGGGTGTAGCTAAACCCATGGCGCAAGGGCAGGAGATAACCAGCACTGCAATGGCATTCATTAAGGATACCTGCAAGCCCTTTTCCGTTAAAAAATAAGTGGCTACAAAAGTTACCAGCGCTATTAATATCACGGCAGGCACAAATATGGCTGCCACTTTATCGCCCAGTTTTTGCACCGGCGGTTTTGCAGCCTGCGCTTTTTTCATTAACTCAATAATTTGCGACAGGATAGTATTTGAACCTACTTTGGTAGCAATCATCCTGAAATTGCCGTTCACAACAATGGTTCCGCCTATAACTTTATCGTATTTCTCCTTATCAACCGGTACACTTTCGCCGGTTAGCATCGCTTCGTCAACAGATGCATTGCCTTCCAGGATATCACCATCAACTGGGATCTTATCCCCGTTATTCACAATTAAGGTATCACCGGCATGCACTTCACGGGCGTTGATTACCTCGACAGTACCGTCAACAACCCGGTTAGCATTTACCTGCTGAAATTTAATAAGGTCCTTTACAGCCGATGTAGTTTGATTTACCGAACGTTTCTCGAAAACGTTACCCAGCAGCACCAGTGTAATAATAGTGGCACAGGTCTCGTAAAACTGGTATTGCTCGCCCAGGTTCTGGATGGTTCCAACCAAACTATAAACAAAAGCCGAAGTTGAGCCGATAAAGATCAACACATCCATATTAGGCACACCGCCCTTAACCGAATGGAAAGCGCTTTTACCGAAATGCAGGCAGCCTACAATAAAAACGGGCAGGCATAACAGCAATTGTACCATGGGCATATGCAGTACGTGCCATGGAAAGATCATGTGTAAAAGGAGCGGGGCGGTGAATATCGCGCAGAAAATAAACTTGTTTTCTACCTTTTCGTAAAACTTTGGCTCGTGCAGGGTGCCTTCTTCAACAACTTTAAAGCCTAATTGCTCAATGCCTTTTATGATCTCGGGCAGTTGTATTGTACCGTCGTTACTGAACTTTACTTCCTCGCCGGCAAAGTCGACCAGGATGTTGTTCAAACCTTTCTTCTCCAGTAATTTATGAATAGATAGGGCACAGTTATTACAGTGCATCCCCGTTACATTTAACTCTACCAATTGCTCTGCCATAGTGGTACAAATTTAGCCTATTATTTAGACGCGTTCTAAATATTAGCGTAAGCAAATTGTAATTTTAAAATTTAACTTGTAATTTGAACTCAATTTTATACATTTGCACTCCCTCCAAGGGAGTCCTTTGGACAACACGGTAGATGTAGCTCAGTTGGTTAGAGCATCGGTTTGTGGTACCGAGGGTCGTGGGTTCGAGCCCCATCATTTACCCATCAAAATAAAAGGGTAAGATCTATTTGATCTTACCCTTTTTACATTTACAGACTATTCGAATTAAGCGTTCTGAAAATACAATACCGCTCCCGCAATCAACACTATTGCAAAAACTACAGCAAGTATGATCTTAATTGCACTTAACGGGCGCTCGCCAATAACTTCGCCGGTGCTTGCGTTTATGGTAAACTGATAGATCTTACTGTTATAGTTATAGGCACTAACCCATACCGGCAGCATTAAATACTTAATAGCTTTGTTATTATAATCTGTGTCTGTATGATTTATGCGCTGTTCATCACCACCTATATCGTTATTGATTTCCGAAGTTATCTGCGGAACGGTTTGTTCAATTGCAACTAATAATCCTTTTTCAGGATCAAGCTGGTAAGTTTCAGACCGGAAACCACTCATGTAGCGTTCATCAAACCTAACCAACGAGTTAAATTTCCACGGGCCAAGTTTATTCATCGTTTTCTCGGGTAATGACTTACTGGCCGGCACTAATAAATCCCTAAAATCACACGTTACCGTGCCCGAAGCGCTGCTCCAGTTGGTATGTCTTACCTGGCGGGTTTTTGTTTCTGATTTACCATCAACCGTTTCTGTATAGGTTTCGGTAGTGTAATAATAATCGCCGCGCTCGCCGGTATAATCGGTTATGGTATCAGTATCATAGGCCCAATGTGGCAGATATACACCCTTTAATGTAGATGAATTGCCCGTAACTTTTTTAGCCAGATCGTTAGGCGACCACCATAAGCTTTTTAACCAATCCGTAAAAAATGCAACGCCTTGTTGCTGTGTTACTTCGAAGGGTAGGATATAATGCGGTGTTACATATTGTTGCCCGCTTTCCAATTCAAGTACAAGGGGAGTTGTACAAAAGGGGCATTTATCTGATGTAATAAATTGTTCTAATATTGTTTTTGATCCGCAGCCTGGGCAATTAACAACCTTTAAGTTGTCGGTCTGCTTGTCGGTATCAATACTGTTAATAAATTCTTCATAATCAACAGGTTCAATAACAGCATTTTCAGCGGTTTCTATAATGTTTTTTTCGCCGCAATACTCGCATTTTAAATTATGGGTTCCGGGCTCAAAATGCAATACAGCGCCGCATCCGCTGCAATTTAAAGCATTATTAATGGCCGAAGGTTTAGCCAGGTCGTTCATGTTTTTATAAAATTTAGGTTTAACAATCAGGCTATTGGCGGTGGTTGGCTGTTAAACAGGGTCGCCACTTCATCAACAGATTCGGCAGCGGCCCATGCTGCCATTCCTTTTGCCCAAACCATTGTGTCTTTAGTTATTAAGTTGCCGGCTATCATTGATTGTAGGTCACTCAAGCTGTGCGGGCCATCTGCTTTCCCATCTTTCACAATATGATATTCAATGTCAGATGATACTGGTGGGGGCGTACCTTTATCGGCATTAGGGTTAAACTGATTTTGCTGAAAAACATTACCTACCTGGCCCATCATTGCAGCCCCAACGCCTATGCCCATACCTGCTGCACCTAAATTTCCACCGATGGTGTTTTCTGCCGCTTTTTCCATTGCGGTAGCTGCCTGGAACTGTGCATAAGCGCCTAAATTACCTACTATACCCATTTGACTGCGTTTGTCCAACGCCTGTTCAACTTCGGGTGGAAGCGATATGTTTTCGACCAATAACTTGGTAAGCGTAAGGCCCATCTCAGCAAAGTCGGATTGTATATTTTGCATAATAAGCGCTCCTAACTCGTCGTAATTTGCTGCAAGATCAAGCACGTTTATTTTTGATTGCGCTACGGCATCCATCCCTTTGGCAACTACGGTATTACGCAACTGCTCATTTACATTATCAACTATAAAATCAGGATTTGTGGCCGATATTTCTTTAAGAAATAATTTAGGGTCCTGGACTTTAAAGTTAAACGATCCAAATGCCCTTAACCTTACAGGCCCAAACTCGGCGTCGCGTAGCATTACAGGGTTTTTGGTTCCCCAATGCTGGTTAAGAAACTGCCGCATACTTACATAATAAACATCAGCTTTAAAAGGGCTGTTGAACGCGTGTGTCCAGCTCATTAATGTGGTTAATATGGGCATGTTTTGTGTTTGCAGCTCGTGAGTGCCGGGCATAAATACATCAGCAATCTGGCCCTCGTTCATAAAAATAGCTACCTGCGATTCGCGAACGATTAGCTTGGCGCCCATTTTTATAGCATTATCATTGCGTGGGAATTTCCATACCAATGTATCCTGGGTACTGTCTACCCATTCAATTACATCAATAAATTCGTTTAAAAGTCTGTCAAAAAAGCTCATAGGTAGTGTTTAAGGTTTAAAAAATAAATATATATAAAACATATTTAACTCATTTAAAAAGATAGTACCAATTTGACTTTGCAGGTTTTGTATTGTTACAATTTTGAATGCGTTTAATCAACCTAACACTTATCGTCTACCTGTTTATACCTCTTACAACTTCCCACCCATAAACTTATGAAAGAACAACAGGTGATAAGAAAGCGAGTTGGCCCAATAAGCTCCGGTGTATCCGCCGGTTCGTTACAACGGCAAGTACAAAGCCCGGGATTAGAGTCACAATAAACCTTAATCATTTGCTAATTAAGCTTAATAAATAGTGGTTAACTTTAATGGATTTTTTTGTTTCTTTACTATCCATATAAACCACTTTATGATGAAAGCTAAATACTTATTGGCCCTTACGGGGATAGTAGGGTCGTTAAGCCTGTCAGCAATCGCACAAAAAGCTGCTAAAGCGCCGGCCAAACAACCTGTTGATTATGTAAACCCAAACATCGGCAACATTAGCCATATGCTGGTGCCAACTTACCCAACCACGCATTTGCCTAACAGCATGATGCGCGTATTCCCGGTTAGGCATGATTATACTACTAACATGTTGGGCGGCTTGCCCTTAATAGTAACGCATCACCGGTCGGCATCAAGCTTTAATTTTTATGCTTACCAGGGCGATGAAAACGCGTTAACACCAACTAAACAACTAAGCTACGACCAGGAAAAAGTAACGCCATATCGTTACAGTGTTTACCTGGACGAGTTAAATATAGGTGTTGATTTTGCACCATCGCACCAAAGCGCGGTTTATAAGATCACGTTTGATAAGGCTGGTGCGCCTTACCTTGTATTCAACACCGGCGGCCGCGGCGGAATGGTAAAAGCCGCAGGCAATACCATCACCGGATCAAAAGAGCTCGGAAATAAAACATCAGTATACATTTACGCCGAAACCGACGTAACGCCAACCAAAACAGGCATACCAAGCCGCAGCGGAAGCGTTAGCTGGGGTGGCGCACCGGCAGGTTCGTTAGTGTTATCATACCCTGAGGGGACTAAGAAAGTGGGCATCCGTTACGGTGTATCTTTCATCAGCGAGGAGCAGGCGAAGAAAAACTTAAACCGCGAGATCAAAAATTATGATGTAAACGCAGTAGCCACCATCGGCCGTAAGATCTGGAATGATGCTTTAGGCAAAATTGCTGTATCAGGTGCTGTTGATAAAGAAACTACCGTATTTTATACCTCGTTATACCGCGCTTATGAGCGCCCGGTTTGTATCAGCGAGGATGGCCGCTATTTCAGCGCTTCGGACGGGCAGGTGCATAATGATAACGGCCGTCCGTTCTCAACTGATGACTGGACCTGGGATACCTATCGCGCAGCACACCCTTTGCGTGTGTTGATCAATAAACAAGTGGAGAATGATATCCTGAACTCGTATATATTAATGGCCGAGCAAACACCAAAACATTGGATGCCAACTTTCCCGGGGATCTCCGGCGATGACAGGGGGATGAACTCAAACCACGGTATTGCCAGCATTGCTGATGCTTACGCCAAAGGTTTAAGAGGGTTCGACCTTGCTAAAGCTTACGAAGTTTGTAAAGGCGCTATCGAAGATAAATCATTATTGCCATGGTCTAAAGCCGTTCCATCAGGCGAGCTTGACGCGTTTTATAAGCAAAAAGGTTATTTCCCTGCGTTAAAGATCGGCGAAAAAGAAACCGTTCCAAACGTAAGCCAATGGGAAAAACGCCAGCCGATAGCTGTTACTTTAGGTACCTCGTATGATGAATGGTGCCTATCACAAATTGCAAAGGATCTGGGTAAAACGGACGATGCTAACCATTATTTAAAAGCATCATACAACTATCGTAACGTATTTAATCCTAAAACCGGTTTCTTTCATCCAAAAGATAAAGACGGCAACTTTATAGAGCCATTAGATTACCGTACCTCTGGCGGCCCCGGCGCGCGCGATTATTATGACGAGAACAACGGCTACGTTTACCGTTGGGATGTTCAGCACAATATTGGCGACCTTGTAAATTTAGTAGGTGGCAATGAGAAATTTGTTGCAGCGTTAGAAAGCATGTTCAACGAGCCTATCCCGGGTTCGCGTTGGGATTTTTATGCTATCCTGCCGGATCATACCGGAAACGTAGGGATGTTCTCGATGGCTAACGAGCCAAGCTTCCATATCCCGTATTTATATAACTATGCAGGCTCGCCGTGGCGCACACAAAAACGCATCCGCTCACTATTAGACCAATGGTACCGTAACGACCTTATGGGCGTACCGGGCGACGAAGATGGCGGCGGTATGACAGCATTTGTTGTATTTAGCCAGATGGGTTTTTACCCGGTTACTCCCGGATCGCCAACCTATAACATTGGCAGCCCATGCTTCCCATATGTTAAAATGAATGTGGGTGGTGGCAAGTTCTTCGAGATAAAAGCGCAGAACGCATCGTTTACCAATAAGTATATCCAATCGGCCAAGTTAAATGGTAAGGCTTGGAACAAACCATGGTTTAACCACAGCGATATTGCTAATGGTGGCGTGCTGGAATTGGTAATGGGTCCTGTCGCTAATAAGGCCTGGGGCAAAGATTCGCCGCCGCCTTCGGCAGCTGAGATGCCTAACTAATATCTTACTTTTAAAATTAGGAACGCTTCTCAATTGTTGGGAAGCGTTTTTTGTTTTAAGGAGTGGCGGCCTGCGCGATTCCCTCCCTTGGGAGGGTGGAGGGAGGGGTTGAACAAAGCGATATGTTAACTTATCCTCACAACCAAAAAGTTACATTATAAATCAGCCAAAATTATTAAATTGAGCCATTAACTGACAACCGCTCATGATCAAAAAAATATGCCTTGCCGCGCTTAGCGCGGTAATAGCCGCCGGTACATTACTGGCACAAACAGTCCCCACGCCGAAAGAACACTTTGGCTTTAATATTGGCGATGATTACCAATTAGCCAACTACACCCAAACCGAAGCTTATTTTAAGAAATTAGCTGCAACGCCACGTGCTAAATATGTAGATATGGGCCTTACCGAGGAGGGACGTCATCAGTTTATGCTGATCATATCATCGCCCGAAAATTTAAAGAAACTCGACTTTTATAAAAATATCTCGCTAAAACTAACCCGTGCCGAAGGGTTAACTGAAGCAGAAGCACATAACCTTGCCGCGCAAGGTAAAGCTGTTGTTTGGATAGATGGTGGCTTACATGCCAGCGAAACCGTTGGCGCGCACCAATTAATAGAGACAGCTTACCAGTTAACAAGCCGTACCGATGAAGAAACCCTGCGCATCCTGGATCATGATATTATCCTGATGGTACATGCCAATCCTGACGGGCAGGAGCTGATATCCAACTGGTACATGCAGGAAAAGGACGGTAAGAAGCGCAACATGAACGTGCCGCGCCTTTGGGAAAAATACATTGGCCACGACAACAACCGTGATTTTTATATGATGAATATGAAAGAGAGCCAGAATATAACCCATCAGCAATATTTAGAGTGGCTGCCGCAGATAGTTTATAACCACCACCAGGCAGGCCCGGCAGGATCGATAGTAGCAGGCCCGCCATTCCGCGACCCGTTTAACTATGTGTTCGATCCGTTATTGGTTACCAGTTTAGATGCGGTAGGCTCGGCAATGAACAGCCGCCTGAATAAAGAAGGCAAACCGGGTTATACCCAACGCTCGGGTACAGAGTTCTCTACCTGGTGGAATGGTGGTCTGCGTACAGCAACTTACTTCCATAATTTGGTAGGTTTATTAACCGAGATTGTGGGCAGCCCAACACCATCAACTATACCTTTGGTTCCTGATAGATTGATTCCTAACAGCGGCACACCGTTCCCGGTTACACCGCAAAGCTGGCATTTCAGGCAGTCGATAGATTACTCAGTCTCTTTAAACTACGCCGTGCTAAACTATGCAGCACGCAATAGCGATGAAATGTTATATAACGCCTATGTAATGGGCAAAAATTCTATAGATAGAGGAAGTAAAGATTACTGGACACTATCGCCTAAACGTGCCGACGCTATCAAACAACTTTACGCAAATGCACAAGGCAACGCACCTGCAAGAGCAGATAGCACAGGCGGTGGTGGCCGTGGTGCTGCTACAGGAGCAGTTACGGTAGGGGGAGCTCGCGGCGCAAGCATTCCGGTTAGGTACTTTGATTCAGTACTACGTAAGCCGGAACTGCGTGACCCAAGGGGCTATATTATTCCGGCAGACCAGGCCGATTTTGCAACTGCGGTTAGGTTTATTAATACCTGTATTATGTCGGGCCTGGTTGTGCAAAAAGCAACAGCGGCATTTACAGTTGGCGGCATATCTTATCCTGCGGGATCTTATGTTCTAAAAACCAACCAGGCGTTCCGTCCAGAAGTTTTGGACAGGTTTGAGCCACAGGATCACCCGAATGATTTTCTGTTCCCCGGCGGCCCTCCAATACGGCCATATGATATGACAGGCTGGACGCTGGCGTACCAAATGGGTATTAAGTTTACAAGAGTGTTGGACGATTTTACCGGGCCGTTTGTCCGCATTCCTTATGGACAATTACAATCACCACCTGCTGCATCAATGCCTGCGACAGCCAAAGGGTATTTTATAAATGCTGCTGCAAATAATTCGTTTATCGCTGTAAATGATCTTTTCCAGGCAGGGGCAGAGGTGTATCGGGTAGCCACTGATGAGAAAGATGTGTCGGCAGGTACATTTTACGTGCCGTACTCGGTAAAAGCTAAATCAGTATTAGATAAAGATGCTGCGACACTTGATGTAAAAGCTACAATCGCTAAAAGCAAACCAAAACATACAACAGCTATCAGCGCTGCACGTATTGCCCTTTGGGATACCTACGGCGGCTCTATGCAATCAGGTTGGACAAGGTGGTTGTTCGAGCAATATCATTTCCCTTTTAAAGTGGTTTATCCTAAAGAGATTGATGCAGGTGATCTGAAAAATAAATATGACGTGATTGTATTTGTTAATGGCGCTATTCCCGGCCCAAATGGCCGTGCGTTTAACCGTACCGATAGCGTGCCCGATGCCTACAAAGAAATGACCGGCCGTATTACTGCCGAAAAATCCATTCCGCAACTTAAGGCATTTTTAGAAGCCGGCGGCAATATTGTTACTGTTGGTACAAGCGCTAACCTGGCTTATCAGCTTAAATTACCTGTACGGTCTGCACTGGCTGACAGTGTGAAGGGCCGCGAAGTACCATTCTCCGGCGATAAATTTTATGTGCCGGGTGCGGTATTGCGTGTTTCGGTTGATAATAGCCAACCTGCAAACTGGGGTATGAACACCGAAGCCGATGTACTTTATGATAACAGCCCGGTATTTAAATTAGGTGCAGATGCCGCAGCAAAAGGAGTTAAACCATTAATGTGGTTTGCTACCGATAAACCACTACGCAGTGGCTGGGCCTGGGGTCAGAAATATTTGAAGGATGGCGTGGCTGCATTTTCTGCACCGGTAGGCGCGGGGATGCTGTATTCTTTTGGGCCCGAGATAACTTTCAGGGGGCAATCACACGGTACCTTTAAATTGTTATTTAATGAGCTTTATACAAAAAGCGGGAAATAATCAACGTTAAAAAAATCAACAAGAAAACTCTTGTAGTATACAGGAGCTTTCTTGGTTAAGTCTAATATATATCCTTTAATGAAACCCCGTAGGGGTTTAAGGTCGGTAGAAAAAAGAATTAAGGAAACATCATGTGCCGTAGGAACATTACTTATACGTTATCAAGCTAACAAATCTTCGCTTAATCTATTTCCTAAGTTTCGCACCTACGGAGCGAAAATATTAAAAAATCGATTTTTCTACCGACGTATTGCTCCTAACGGAGCAAAGTATCATTTTTTAATATCGTCAACACAGCGGGTTTAATAAAAGAACTATTTCACTTTACTAAACTTAGAAACGTACCCGTCATACACGTTTTGCAGCATCGTTAACGTATCTCCTTTTATGCTGATAATATCTGTTTCCTGCGGAGTAATAGATTGAGGGTTAAAGCGTAACAGGTTATCATCCTTTTGGGTAAATATGCTTTTAGCCCGGATGATATCGTAATTTCCCTGTTGGGTTATGTCTGCATTTGTAGTCCTTACAAACTTATGATCGGCTTTAAACTCAACCATATCAAGTTGTGATGGAATAGCCACGTAAAGTGTATGTGTTGAGGCAAAAAACAGGCTTTCAAATTTCCACTTGCCCACTAATTGTTGTTCGATCTGCGGATCTTTTTCTGGGTTGACTGTTTCTTTTTTGCAGGATGTTGCGGCAAATAATGTAATGGCTGTAAACAGATAAATAAATGGTTTCATAAGCGTTGGTTTTTTTGCTGATGAAACGGCTAAGAGCATTAAAACGCTACATCAATTAGCCACCCCGCAAATTCTTAATCGAAACTTTAAAGGCTAAAGTTTGTTGTAGTTGCAAGATTGTGAATGAATCATAATCAATTGATAAACAACTACAAATTCTATGAAAACGAAACTACCGTTATTGCTGATACTAATTGCCGCTGCCGTTACGCAGGGTTGTGTAAGCAATAAAAAATACGCGGAGTTGCAGACGAGCTATAACGCCCTGCAGACCAAACAAACAGAATTAAAACAAAGCTACGACCTTACTCAACGCGAACTGGAAGGTTCAAGAACAAGGGTTAAGAGTTTAGAAGAGCAAATAGCTTCAGAAAAAAGCAATCGTGCTGCATTACAGGATGCTTTAACCAAATGTTTAGCCGGCAACAACCAGGGTAATGTTAACATTGCCAAACTGGCCGACCAGATAACTGCATCAGATAAATATATTAAACAACTGATAGCTGCCAAAGGTAAAAGCGACTCGCTTAATATGGTGTTGACTAATAATCTTACCCGCTCATTAAGCCAGGCAGAAATGAAGGATGTTGATGTACAGGTGCTTAAAGGAGTTGTGTATATCTCCTTATCTGATAATATGTTATACAAATCAGGCAGCTATGAGATCTCTGATATGGCAGGCGCTACTTTAGCCAAGATCGCCAAGATCATAACTGATTATTCCGGTTATGATGTGTTGATTGAAGGTAATACAGATAATGTGCCTATCAAACAAACCAACATCCGTAACAACTGGGATTTAAGTACGTTAAGGGCATCATCGGTTGTTCAGGCTTTGCAAAACAACTATTCGGTTGATCCCAAACGTTTAACTGCCGGTGGCCGTGGCGAGTATAACCCGGTTGCTGATAATACAACGGACGCAGGAAAAATGAAAAACAGGCGTACACAAATTATCATCACACCAAAACTTGACCAGTTTATGGACCTGATAGGTAAGCCGATAGAAAAATAATCAGTAATATTTCTATTACTTGAACGCCTTTGCCTAACGGCAAGGGCGTTTTTTGTTTGAATGAACCGCTTATTTTATATATTAGTCGTCCAAACCAATTATGTAATGAGTTCAATTTTACCAGTTAAATTTTCTGTAAAGAGAAGCATCACGTATGTGCTTATAGCAGCCGCTACTTTATCCAGCTTTGCCAAAGCTAACGCCGCCGAAAAAATAGACGATCTTAAAACCGATTACCTTGTAAATCCTTTGGGGATAGATGCTGTACATCCGCGCCTTTCATGGCTGATGAACGCGGGTAACCGCGGAGCCAGGCAAACAGGTTATCAGATCTTGGTAGGCACAGACTCAGCAGCCTTAGCAAAAGGTGTTGCCCCGATATGGAAAACCGCTAAAGTTTTATCAGACGCAAACCGTGTGGTTTATGGCGGTAAAGTGTTGCAACCGTATACTAAATACTACTGGCGTGTTTCTGTTTGGGACGAAACCGGTAAAGCTACTTTATCGCCCATAGCAAGTTTTGAGACAGGTTTAATTGATAAAAGTAACTGGAAAGGTACTTTTATAAGTGATAACCGTGGCCCCGAAGTTAGGCCCGCACCATATTTCAGAAATGTATTTTCGTTAGGTAAAAAAGTTAAATCTGCACGTGCTTACATTGCGGTGTCTGGTTTGTATGAGCTTTATATTAATGGTGAGAAGATAGGCAACCATCGTCTTGACCCGATGTACACTCGTTTTGACAGAAGAACGTTATATGTTACGCATGATGTAACCAAACAACTGCAAGCCGGTAAAAACGCGGTAGGGGTAATATTAGGTAATGGCTGGTACAATATGCAAAGTACCGCCGTTTGGGATTTCCACAAAGCACCATGGCGCAACCGCCCGACTTTTTGTTTGGACCTGCGGGTAACTTACACCGATGGTACGGTAGAAACCATCACATCTGATCGTAGCTGGAAATCATCGTCAAGCCCGATTATATTTAACAGTATCTATACCGCCGAGCATTATGATGCGCGCCTGGAACAACCGGGATGGAACACCACCAACTTTACAGAAACAAGGGCGTGGAGAACGGTAATTATCCGCCCTGCGCCATCAGCAAATATCGTATCGCAGGCTATGCAGCCTATTCGTGCTATCGAGACTATTCCGACCGCTGATATGAAAAAACTGGATGACAGTACTTACCTGTTTAACATCGGCCGTACAATTGCCGGCGTAAGCAAGATCACCGTTAGCGGTGAGGCTGGTACGGTTATCCGCTTAAAGCATACCGAGAAATTAGGAAAGAACGGCTACGGCGATATGTCAAACATTGATGTGCATTATCGCCCGACTGATAAATCGGACCCATTCCAGACAGATATATTTATTTTAAGCGGCAAAGGCGAAGAGACTTTTATGCCGCGCTTTAATTATAAAGGCTTTCAGTATGTAGAAGTTACCAGCAATAAACCAATCAGGCTAACAAAAGAAAGCCTTACCGCTTATTTTATGCATAGCGATGTAGCTACGATGGGTAAAATTAACTCGTCGAACGAAACGCTGAATAAGATCTGGTTCGCATGTAATAATTCTTACCTGTCTAACTTATATGGTTATCCAACCGATTGCCCGCAGCGCGAAAAGAACGGCTGGACAGGCGACGCGCACATTGCCAGCGAAACAGGTTTATACGGATTTGACGGCGTAACTATCTACGAAAAATGGATGGCTGATCACCGCGACGAGCAGCAGCCAAACGGGGTGCTATCGTCTATTATACCATCTGATGGTTGGGGGTATGAGTGGGGTAACGGTCCGGATTGGACAAGTACCGTAGCTATCATCCCGTGGAACCTTTACCAGTTTTATGGTGACAGCAAAACTTTAAACGATAACTATGATGCTATTAAGCGTTATGTAAACCATATAGATGAGTTATACCCATCAGGGATTACTACCTGGGGTTTGGGTGATTGGGTGCCGGTAAAATCAAAATCGCCGGTTGAGTTTGTATCGTCTATTTATTACTTTACTGATGTAAACATCCTGGCAAAAGCAGCCAAATTATTTGGCAGAACAGCCGACGAAAAGAAATACACCGCTTTGGCCTTAAAGATCAAAAATGCATTGAACGCAAAATACTTAAACACCACAACCGGCATTTACGACAAAGGCTACCAAACCGAGTTAAGCATGCCTTTATACTGGGGTTTAGTGCCTGAAAATTTAAAAGCTAAAGTTGCAGCAAACCTTGCCGAGCGTGTTAAACAGGATAACAACCACCTTGACGCCGGGATCCTGGGCGCTAAAGCCATTTTAGGTGCGCTTAGCGACAACGGTTATGCAGATGTGGCTTATTCCATCGCCTCACAGGAAACCTTCCCGTCTTGGGGTTGGTGGATCAAGAACGGCGCTACTACGTTGTACGAGAATTGGGATGTATTTGCTAAAAGCGACTTATCATTAAACCACATTATGTTTGGCGAGATCAATGCATGGTATTATAAAGGCATAGCCGGCATACGGATAGACCCTGCACACCCGGGCTTTAAAAACATTTGGTTGGAGCCAAATTTTGTTACCGGCCTGGATCATTTTGAAGCAGAACATACCAGCCCTTATGGCAAAATAGTTTCAAACTGGAAACGTGATGGCGATGTGGTTAAATACTCTGTTACCGTGCCTGCTAACTCTACCGCTACTGTTGTTTTGCCTGCGGGTAAAAAGGTATCGCTAAACGGTAAGGCCGTTGCTATTGGCAAAGGATTAAAAATAGCTTCGGGGAGTTATGAGTTTACGGTGAAATAGATCATTCCATATTTATAAAATCAACGCCTCTGCAGAAATGTGGGGGTGTTTTTGTTAACAGATCTAAAAAAAACAAAAAAATACGCAATCGATACCGTACTGTGAATTGCGCTATTTAGGCCGATTTTAGGCTGATAATCAATAGGATTATCAGCCTAAGCTATCAACTGATCTTTTTGCATCAGGACAAATATGTTTATAATTGCTTCTGTAAGCGGTTTCTCCGCGACATAACCAATTGAACCGTCATGAAAAAAAGTTTCCTAATCATCCTGGGCCTAACAGTTTCTGCAAGCACCCTTTTTGCGCAAAAGAAAGGTAAAGCCGTTTCCAAAAGTGCAACGCCTTGCATGGATGTACTTAGTCTCTTTACAGCCGCTAATGTGCCCGCTATGGCACCAGAGGAAGAACTTGCACCATTGATCAATTCGACAGAAGAAACGCCTGCAAACCTGCCCGGATACGGCCTGGCGCAGCATCCGATGTTATATGTTGGCGAAAACTGCAACCGGATGTCGCTGGTTAAAGATGGTAAGGTGATCTGGACCTACAATACCGGTAAAGGCCCCGAGTATGATGATGTGTGGATGATGTCTAACGGTAATATCCTGTTTACCCGCATGAAATATATCGCGGTGATAACGCCCGATAAAAAAGTGCTCTGGAAGATGGACTTTAAAGTACCGCAAGGTATGGATCATACCGAGGTGCATGCCTGTCAGCCTATTGGTTTGGATAAGGTTATGTTTGTGGTGAATGGTTTGCCGCCAAAGCTGTATATAGTTAATATCAAGACCGGCAAGATTGAGGTTGAACATGAGCTGCCCTTCAAAAAAGAAACTGATGCAAGGGGGATTCACGGCCAATTCAGGCGTGCCCGTGTTACCGCACAGGGAACTTACCTTGTTTCTTACATGAGCATGGGTAAGGTAGTAGAGTTTGATAAAGATTTCAATGAGATCTGGAATTACGAGATCAACCAGCCATGGGCAGCTATCAGGCTAAAAAACGGCAATACTTTAATTACCGATGAAAGAGATTGGCTTACCCGCGAAGTCAACACTAAGAAAGAAACCGTATGGGAGTTTAATTGTAAAACAGACCTGCCTGCCGAATACCAAATGACCTCGGCCCCGCAAAGCTGCACCCGATTAGCAAATGGCAACACCATTTTTACCTCGCGTGGGCAAGGCGGCAAAGGGCCGCAAATGATTGAAGTTACCAAAGACAAAAAAGTGGTTTGGGTACTGCATGATTATAAAACAGTAGGAGATGGTACGGCGGTACAGATCCTGGATGATCCGGGTATCCCTGAAATTCCGGGGCAATCAGAACATTAATTAGCGTATGAGACTTACGAAGTTTCAAAAACTTCGTAAGTCTACTAGTGGGATTACCCGTGCTTTTTCTTCATATTCATCTTAGCCTTTTGGCCTGAGCTAAAATTGTAGTTTTTGCTGTTGGATGCTTTCTTTTCGTGGAACGCCGCGCCAACCTCAGGCTCTGTTGATTTTGTAGACTGTTTAGTCGGTTTTGGTTTGGTTTCGTTTACAATAACCAGGTCGTCGGGTAGGGCAGCAGCCTGCATTTTTTTGCCGGTGGCTTGCTCTATCTTTTTAATTTCACTCAAATCAAGGTCGGTAGCAAAGGTAAGGGCTATGGTTTCGTCATCGCCGGTGGTATTGGTAACGCGGCTGATGTAAGTTTCTTTTTCCTGCGGCAGATCAAAATGTATCAGGAAGGGGATGCCAGACAGGTCAAGTGTTTCTTCGGTTTCGCCAACTATAATTAACGCCCTTGCGGCTGTTTCCACTTTAAATTCGGCGGTAGTTTTAAAACCTTTTACATCAAAAAATGGCGAGTTTAAATAGCCAATTGCCTCATTCATGCGGCGGTCAAGGCTTTGAAATACTTTTTCGGCCGTTGCCTGGTTGTTTACAAATACGGCGGCTTTGGTAAAAACCTCGTCGTCGTACATAAACAAGTTAAGCAGGTTTAGTTTGGTGGCAAAATTGGGTACGTTATACAATAATTGCTGATGTACTGCTATTGGCGTTTCTTCCAACGCTTCCACCTCAATTGTTGCCGGCAGGTTCATAAAAGGTGCTAACAACTTTTCTAACTTACTATGCATTACATCTGTAAACACCAAATGCTGGCATTTGCCTATGCTGTTAGCTAATTCCGTAATAGGCAGCTGCATTCCTTTTTTAAGCATTCGGTCGGCATCATCAACAATAAATAAGTCTACTTTATTTAAGTTAAGGGCAAGCTTTAAATATATAGCACGTGCACGGTCGGGCGTAGCCACTACAATATCGGCACCATCGGCCAGTGCATCCATTTGCGCTTCTGTACCGGGAGTAACGTAAAGGCCCACTATAGCTATAGCTGTGTTTTTATTCAGGCGATCAAACAATTCCATCACCGCCAGTACATCTTCCTTTTCGGGAACCAGTATCAAAACCTTAGGTACGCCTTCGGGCGCGTAATTAAAACGGTTAAGGGTGCCTAAAACGTAAGTAGTGGTTTTTCCAAAACCTTCGGGAGCAATGGCAATAATGTCCTGCCCGCCGGTTATCCGGGTGAGGGTTTTTTGCTGAACTTCTTTTGGCATATCATAACCTAACTCGGTTACCGACCTTATTAATTGTTTATTCAGCTTTAATTTATCAAACCCTGCCATTATATTGTATTAACTATTAAAGTGCAAAATTACCTTTATAATCTCACAATCGGCGAATTTCTGTTTGAAGAATGATAATGATAAGCTATTATAGCTGTAATTATTGCAATTACCTAACAAAACATATTATAAATTCGATATTAATTATTACTTTAGTTTTTAATTAATAATTACAGGCCCCCTTATTATGAAGCTGCTGATTACCAAAGCTAATAGCTATGTTTTCGGTGTATTGATGTTTCTTTTTACATCGCCCTGCATTTTCCATGCAAACGCAGCTTCTATTATTAAAAATCCTTTTGATACGGTTAAACGGGTTGCAAAAGAAAACCGTGCTGACGTTGCCACAGGTTTTTATAAAAACAACTACAGGCGTATAGATGAGGCGAAGGCTATGAGCTACCTTGACCAGCTTACCACAATGGCCCGTGAGTACAATGATAAGATATTGGAGAGCGTGGTATTTGACCTAAAGGCAGACTATTATGCAGTAAACAGACTGTTTAATAATTTAAGTATAAGCTACTACCAAAAAGCAATAAACTTTGCAAAGGAGAATAATCTGCCATTACAAACAGCAATTTACCTGCATCATGAGGGCCTTTTTTATTCCAACTTTAAACATAATACTACTGCATGCCAGTATTTTTTAAAAGCACAGGAAGAGTTTAAGAAGGTTGGATTTAAGAATGTACCAAACATGAGCAGTTATTATGCCCAGGTAGCCGACTTTTATTATCACCTGGGCGATTATAATAACGCTATGCTACAATTACAGGAAGCGTTAAAATATAATATAGCTACCCCCCGCGATAAGATCAGTATAATAAATACGATAGGGTTGATCTGCAGAAACTCCAACCAATACCAGCAAGCACTTTCTAATTTTAATAACGCGTTTAATATAGCCCTGCATAGCAGGGATACTGTATGGATGGGCATAGTAAAAGGTAATATTGGGTCGATATATTTTATGCAGGGTGATTATAGTAAAGCGTTGCCTTATATCCAAACAGATTATACCCAGTCATTAAAATATGGTGAGAAGACTAACGCCACTATGGCCTTGTTAAGATTGGTGAAAATTAATCTTGAAAATAACGAGATCGAAAAGGGGCTAAAACAATTAGCCGTTGCCGAAACATTGATACGTGACAGCCCGGTGCCTGTTTTAAATTTAAGGGTTAATATTTTAGATCTTAAAGCGCAGTTTTATGACAAAATGGGTTTGGCAGTTAAGGCGCTCGATTTTAAAAAAAGATATCAATTAGCTAACGATAGTTTAGTGGCCCAAAACAACATCGCCGCTGTGGAGGTTGTTAAAATGCAGTACGTTATTAGCAAGCAACAGGCCGAAGAACGAAGGCTGAAAACGCAGGCAAACATTAAAGCGGTGGAACGTAATGCGGTTTTCATTGTGCTTTTCCTGGTCCTGGTAATTTCCATACTACTTTATAACAGGCAGGTATTAAAAATAAAGAAGGATAAACAGATCTTATTATCCGAAAAGTGCAGGGTAGACGATGAACTGAAGTATACAGAAATGAAATTGAATGTCTATACAGAAAACCTGCGAAAAAATAACGTTCTGATAGAAAGCTTTAAACAGCAAATAGATGAGCTGAAAAATAAAAATGCTGATGATGTAGTTGTTAAGAACCTTGAGGAATTAATGCAGGCGCACATCATGACAGATGAGAGCTGGGCCGAGTTTAAAAAGATCTTCTTAAAAGTTTACCCTAATTTCTTTTTCGAAATTAAAAAAACCTTCTTACATCTTTCAGAAACTGATATAAGGTTGTTAACCCTTATTAAATTACAGTGCAACAATAAAGAGATGGCAAATATGCTTGGAATAACTATAGAAGGTGTAAAGAAAGCAAAACAGCGTCTCCGTAAAAAAATGAAACTCGATGAGCAGGTAACTATCGAAGAAGCAATCTCAAAGCTGTAATACTCACCTTGTATATCCAATTTGTCCCCTTTTTGTACACCAAGTAAAATAATGCTTATTGATTAAGTCTGTTTAATTTTAAAGCAATTATTGGTTAACCCATGCTGCTGAGATCAGATGCTTTTTAATTAACTATAATAACCCTCACGATTATGGAAATTATTAAGGAAAGAAGAAAATGTACAAAATGTGATGTCGGTGTACTTGATACCCGTGTACCAAGAAGCCTTTTTATTAAATTATTTTTTTTTTGGCTTCCGTTAAAACGCTACAGATGTAGTAGTTGCTGGAAAAAAACGTACATATGGGGCTCGGCATGGATAGAAAAGAACAACCTGGTAAGTGTATAGCTGATAAATCGGTACAGTTGTTGCAGTAATTAATAGAACTAAAAATCTATTATTATGAAAACGCAGGATTTTAAAAACAACAACAACGGGCAGGGGAGTACTACGGCCGACAGGGCGTTTAACAATCAAAACGAAAAACAGAAGGAAAGAGGCATCAGTAACTCGGGTGGACAACCATCATTTACCACATCAAGTAAAGACAGTATGCATAAACCCGAAAAAAGAAAACCAGTTTTATAAAAAGCAATGCCCCGATAAGGGGCATTTTTGTTTTAGCGATTAATACATACTTTTGCAGGGATATGAAAAAAATACTTTTCGCTTGCTTAGTAGTGCTTACCGCATGCCATTCAAAACCTAAAACCCAATTCCAGGTATTAAAATCAACCAAAATTAAGGACGGTGTAAAACTGGATGTGCAGGTAAATGGCCGGATAAGCAAGCAGGACATGATAGATATAGCCTGTTATATAAAAAGCGACAGCTCAGACTATAAAAACCTGCAGGTAGATTATATACTACCCGGTAACAGTTATGAAAACAAGGGTGGCATCACGGTTTATGCAACCGCTGCATATCATGACAAAGCCGTAGTTAACCCCGCTGATACGGTTAAAGACAACGATAACGACCTGCTAAGCTTTGAGTTTGTTGGTTTTACCGCCGCACAAGCGAAGGAATTATTGGCCTTTAATCCAAAAGAACTGGCCGGAAAACACCTGATAGGCAAGTTTATTGACGATGCCACCAAAACCGTCACCATTATCAGCGAGGATAAACATGAGGATAATCAGCTATATATTTTAGAGTTGGATCCACAAGGCAAAGTAGTATCGGCAGTTGCGCCAATGGAAGTAACATCAAAAGGTGTAAAGAAAATGGTGGTTAGCCAGCAGGGCGACTACATGGTTTTAAAGGACAGTATACTAACCTTATACAGCAGTACAGATTACGATAAACCTTTTAGAAGCGTTAAGCAAAACCAGTAATTATTTCAAAACCACCTGCGCGGTATTACGGCTTACCTGTTCAAGTAAAATAGTTTTGCCGGCGGTTAGTTCTTTAACCGCGTTGCCTGTATAATGCCTAACGGTTATTAAGGTCAAGTTGCTGTTATACTTTGCTTTATAAACCGAGTTCAGGTTTTCTAATAAGCCGTTAAAATACTCTTCTTTATAGTCAAAGCAAACACTAAAGCTTAGTGCCGAGGTTTGCATAACGTTTACCTTAACGCGGCTTTTGGCAAATCTTCCCAGGATATCGCTCAGGTGGTCTTCTGATATAAACGAGTAATCTTTGGTTGATATTGAAAGCAATACCTGGTTCTGTTTAATAATGATGACAGGCTTTGCAAATACGTTATTGGCAATTTCCTTTATTACGGTGCCGGGTGCAGCAGGATCATTAAATGGTTTTACCAGTAACGGTATTTTAGCGTTTTGCAACGGCTTTATAGTTTTTGGGTGGATAACCGTAGCGCCGTAATAAGTCATTTCAATAGCTTCGGTATAGGTTAGTTCATCAAACTTTACCGTGTCGTCAAACAACTTTGGGTCAGCATTTAAAATGCCGGGCACGTCCTTCCAGGTGGTAACAGATTCTGCACCCAAACAAGCCGCGAATATAGACGCCGTATAATCAGATCCTTCACGGCCCAACGTGGTGGTGAAATTTTCAGAGGTCCCGCCAAGGAAACCTTGCGTAACCACAATACTGCGTTCTAACTGGGTAGGTAAGCTCAGCGCTATACTGTCGCGGGTTTTGTCCCATTGTACTACGCCTTCGCGGTAGGTATTGTCTGTATGGATATAGCCGCGTACGTCCAGCCATTGGCTTTTTAGCCCGGCTTTGTTCAAATAAGCGTTAACAATGCGGGTTGATACCAATTCGCCTACTGATACGATCTGGTCATAAATAAAATCAAAATCATCATGCGGTTCATCTTCTATCATCCAGTCAATCTCCACAAAAGTATTGGCTACTTCGTCAAATACAGCGTCATTGCTGTCGAATAGTTTAGCTATTATATCGTAGTGATACTGCTTAATACCTTCGTAAATATTCTGCATATCGTCGGTTTGGTCGGCATAAGCCCTAGCCAGCTTCTCCAAAGCATTGGTAGTTTTACCCATTGCCGAAACCACGATAAGCAATTGCTCGCCTTTATAATTTTCAACCACTTTAGTTAGGTTGATGATACCTTCCGCATCCTTAACCGATGCACCTCCGAATTTAAAAACAAGCATTTATTTAAGATATTGAGTGATAACCGTGTTGGGTTTAAGTAATGTTTTGATCTTGGCGTAGGGGATAAAAAGCTCCGTTTGCCCGGCAGCGTAAGGTTTTATTTCGTATTGATTGTAAAGGAATTTAAGTCCTAATGGTGTGATAGAAAAATTATTATTAAGCGCGAATTTATTGTCTTTAAAAAAGTAGTCGTTCGCTAAAGAAGCAGTGTCCGCTAACTTTTCTTCTTTCCTAAAGATGGTATCTGCGATTGCGGTTAGTTTTTCTTTGTAGTTAGCATTAAAGATCTCGCCCAGACTAATGCTTTTGCCGGTTTTTGTGTTCCAGTTGATAAAAGTAGTTACCGTGCTGCCATGCGCGCCGCCGCGAAATGCATAGCCGCTTACCTCCAAAGTAGTTAGATTTGAGTCTTGTCTTAATACTTTAGCACGGCTATCTATCGTAAAAAATAGCTTTGATCTTTTATCGCGCTTTTTAAATGTGGTGTAAGATGTAAGGAAATGCTCCACATATTCTTTCAGGTCAATCCCCGGTTCATCAGCGCCGAATAAATTTATTAGCTTATCACTAACTAAACTATTTAAGCTATCCTGCTCCTTAAATATCGGGTAGTTAATTTTTACAATCGTGCAGCCGCTGTCAGGTTTATTACCACAATCTGCCGCACGTTCTTTAATTGCTGTGTAGGTATAGGTCAGCGTGTCCGTCGTGATATCAGCCTTTGGATTATTAGGTTTACCCCACTGGCACGAGCTTAATCCCAATAATCCCCCTAAAAACAACAGATATCCAATTCTCATATTAATAATTTAATAACTGTTCGCGGGATAAGGAAGCATTTAACCAGCCCGCCTCTATAGCTGCGTTATACTTGGCATAAAAATTTAATGCCGGTTCGTTCCAATCCAATACCTGCCATACCATCCCGCTAAAACCTAATTCCTTAGCTTCGATTATCAGCTGGTCAAATAATAATTTACCAATGCCGCGGCCGCGCATGGGTTCGGTAACAATAAAATCCTCCAGGTACATGCGGCAACCTTTCCAGGTTGAGAAGCGGACATAATATAGCGCAAATCCAACCACCAAGCCGCCAACTTCGGCAACATACGCTTTCCATACCGGTTTGTGGCCAAATCCGGCGGCCTCAAATTCGGCTAATGTTACGGTTACTTCCAGCGGTGCTTTTTCGTATAGGGCCAGTTCGTTAACCAGCTCCAACAGGCGTACGCAATCTTCTTTTACAGCTACTCTTAAATTTATATCGGTCATTGTGTCATTAGTCATTAGGTCATTTGTTTAGGTTAAAAAATAATAAATCCGAAATCGAAAATCCGAATTCCGAAATTATCAGTTATTCTTCCAATGCTTAATTACTCTGCCCCCAAAAATAGTGCTGCCTACACGGATCATATTACTGCCTTGTTCGATAGCTATTTCATAGTCTGACGACATACCCATGGATATCACATCAAAACTATCTTCCTTCCTGAAAAAGCTTTGTTTGATCCCGTCAAAAAATATTTTCAGTTCCTGGAACTCGTCCTTCAACTGTTTCTCTTTATCGGTATTGGTAGCAATACCCATTAAGCCGCGGATGCGGATGTTTTTTAACGCGGCAAACTCATCGCTTCGCAATAATTCTATAGCCTCATCGAAGCCGAGGCCAAACTTGGTTTCTTCGTCGGCAATATAAATTTGGAGCAGGCAATCAATCACACGTTTATTCTTTTCGGCCTGTTTATTTATTTCCTGCAAAAGCTTCAGGCTATCAACAGATTGTATCATGCTGATAAAAGGGGCGATGTATTTCACCTTGTTGCTCTGCAGGTGACCGATCTGGTGCCACTCGATGTCTTTAGGTAGCTGTTCATACTTCTCAACCATCTCCTGCACGGTGTTTTCGCCAAATAAGCGTTGCCCGGCATCATAGGCTTCCCGTATGTCGGCAACCGGTTTTGTTTTTGATACCGCTATCAATGATACGTTTTTGGTTATAGTTTCGTTTTTTAAGCTTATGATATTATCTGCAATGCTCATTTATCCGTAATTTTGACTCAATTAAACCGCTAAATTACAGAATGCGTAAACATATCTTCTTGTTTTTTTCAGCTTTGCTATTTTTATATGCCTGTAAGGGCAGCAGCGATGCTTCGGGTGTTATAGACCGCAATGAAATGGTGAACCTGTTGGTTGATGTACATTTGGTTGATGGCAGTCTGGCAACCCAGCCCAATGCCGACAGCTTATACAAGGTAGGCACCGGCAGGTACCTACTTATATTTAAGCAACATCTTACCGACTCGGCACAATTTAAAAAGAGCATGAAATACTATGCTACACAGCCGGAAATAATGCTGAAAATTTATGACGATGTAAATAAAAAGCTGCAGGCCAAAAACGATTCGTTAGCTATGATAATTTTGAAGGACCAGCAACGGGTTGTAAAAGACCAGGCAAGGGCTGCAAAGCAACTGCAGGAGTTAAACGCAAAAAAGGAGAAAATGAAGCAGGATTCCGCGCTGAAAAAGATAAGAGAGCATGATTTGAAAGTGATGAAAGAGAATGAGCGGAAATATAAAGAGCAGGCCCTCAAAAAAATAAAGGTTAAGCCTGATAATAAAAAAATAAATTAAATGCTTTACCCTGAGAATAGTATTGATAAGCTGGGATTTACCGAGGTAAAGGAATTAATTAAAGCGCATTGCCTGAGTATTATGGGTCAGCAAATGGTTGCCAAGATCCAGGTGATGAGCAATTACGATAACATCAGCAAGTTTTTGAGCCAGGCGCACGAGTTTAAAAACATCCTGCAAAACGACGCCGCTTTACCCATTCAGCATTTTTTTGATATCAAAGCGCTGGCTAATAAGGCCCGGCTGGAAGGCGCGTTTTTAACAGAGGAAGAATTTTACCAGGTTTTAGCATCATTAAATACGGTGTTCGCGGTTATTGCTTATTTTAATGAGCGCGAAGGGCAGTACCCTAATCTTGAGGCATTGTTTGAACATTTGCCTATCGAGAAAGCCATCATCCGGAAGATAGAGCAGGTGATTGATGCGAAGGGCAAGATCAAACCAAACGCATCGCGCGAGCTGGCCGATATTTCGACAGGCATAGCCAAAGCCGAGCAAGAGGCCCGAAGGAAAATAGACCAGATCTTCAAAAGCGCAGCAGGCAACGGCTGGACGGCAGACGGGTCCTTAACCATTCGTGACGGGCGCTTATGCATCCCGTTATTGGCCGAAAATAAACGTAAGGTAAAGGGCTTTATTCATGATGAATCAGCATCTGGCCAAACAGTTTACATGGAACCCGAGGAGGTTTTTACACTGAACAATAAGATCCGCGACCTGGAGTTTGAACGCCGCCGCGAGATCATCAAAATATTAACCGCTTTAACAGACGAATTAAGGCCCTATGTGCCGCTTTTGTTATCATACCATAGTCTGCTTACCAAACTGGATTTTGTGCGGGCCAAGGCGCTGTTTGCCATCGATATTGAAGGTGAACTGCCACAGGTGGTTAACGAAGCACGGTTAAAGCTGGTAAATGCCAGGCACCCGTTATTATTCCTGAATTTTAAGAAAGAGCATAAAACCGTAGTGCCCTTAAACCTGCAAATAGATGATCGTACCCGTGTTGTTGTGGTATCGGGGCCTAATGCCGGTGGTAAATCGGTATGTATGAAAACGGTTGGTTTACTGCAGCTGATGGTGCAGGCTGGGTTGTTAATTCCGGCGGATGAAGCAAGTGTTGTGGGCGTATTTAAACAGTTTTTTGTTGATATAGGCGATGATCAGTCGATAGAGAGCGATTTAAGTACTTACAGCGCGCATCTATCCAAAATGAAAAACTTTGTGGAGAATGCCAACGCAAAATCTTTAATATTGATAGACGAGTTTGGTACCGGTACCGACCCTCAATTTGGCGGGCCGATTGCAGAAGCGGTATTGGAATCATTGAATCATAAAAAGGTTAGGGGGATGGTAACCACCCACTACAGTAACCTTAAAATATTTGCAGGTAATACCGAGGGGATTGAAAACGCGTCGATGTTGTTTAACAACGTAGAGATGAAGCCACTTTATATGCTGGAAGTTGGCAAGCCGGGCAGTTCATACGCGTTCGAGATCGCCCAGAAAATTGGTCTGCCGCAAAACGTGCTAAACCTGGCAAAAAACAAGATAAGCGCCGGGCAAAAAAATGTGGATACTCTATTGATCGGCTTAGAGCGCGAGAAGAAAGAGATATTAGATACCCGCGTAAAGCTGGAAAAGCAACAACGCCAGGTTGATGCTTTATTAACCGAGAATGAACAACTAAAAAGCTATCTCGAAGAAAATAAGAAAGTATTGATCCGTGAAGCTAAGGATGAGGCCAAAAATATTATCCTTAACGCCAATAAACTGGTAGAGAATACCATTGCCGAAATTAAAAGCAGCAATGCCGACAAGGAAAAAACAAAAGACTTGCGCGAAAACCTTAACCGTGAGCTACAAAAGAATACGGCTAAACCCGTGGTGGCAAAAACAGCCACCGCTGATGAGGAAATTAAAGTAGGTGATTGGGTAAAATTAGCCGACTCTGAAACTACCGGGCAGGTTATTGAGCTGATAAAAGATAACGTGATCATAGCCATTGGCGATCTGCGTACGGTAGCTAAACGCAAACGGGTGCAAAAGGTGTCCAAATCTGTTGTGCCTAAAGAGGTAAGGCGCAGCATGAATAGCCATACCGGCGATATTGCCAGCTTTAGCCCCGAGATAGATGTGCGCGGGATGCGTACCGAGGACGCCCTTGGTGCTATAGAGCGATTATTCGACCGCGCACTGATGATGGGTTTTGGTAATTTAAAGATTCTGCATGGTAAAGGCGATGGCATATTGCGTAAAATGATTCGCCAATACCTTAAAAAGTACGACCAGGTAGACCGCATGGAAGATGAGCACATGGACAGGGGCGGAGATGGGATTACTTATGTATATTTGAAGTAGGCATTTTCTTTTTGTCATTGCGAGCGAGGAACGAGCGCGGCAATCGCAAGGAGAAAAGCGGCGAACATTGCCGCGTGCGATTGCGATGACAAATTACTTTATGACCTATATTATGCGTAACTCTTTCATTGGTTTATTCCTCCTGTTTGCTTTAAGCAATTGTACACAGGCACAAGTAGTTGTTAAAGCCGACGACCCGCACATCCATTACATGGGCCGTGTTGATAAAAAAGATGATGCCATGATACTGGCGTGGCCCGGCACATCATTAAATATAAACTTTACCGGCACAAGCGTTAAGGCTGTTTTAAGCGACGAGCACGCCGAAAACTCTTACAATGTTATCATTGATGGTAAAGTAATTGCTAAACTGCTGTTAGATAAAGATAAAAAGGAATATACGCTGGCTGACAATCTGCCGCAAGGCAAACATAACCTGGAGTTATTTAAACGTACCGAATGGACAATGGGTAAGACTTATGTTTACCAGTTGCTATTGGATGATAAAGCGAAACTATTGCCCGCATCACCAATAAAAAAACATAAAATAGAATTTTTTGGTAACTCCATTACCTGCGGCTATGCGGTGGAAGATTCGAGCGGTAAGGATAGGGGTACTGCGCCTTACGAAAACAACTATGTAAGCTATGCTGCAATAACCGCCCGCCATTTTAACGCCGAATATTATTGCACTGCCCGCAGCGGTATTGGTGTAACTATAAGCTGGTTCCCACAGATCATGTCAGAAATGTACGATTTGGTGGATGGTGGTGATAAGTCGAGGAAATGGGATTTCAGTAAATATCAACCCGATTTAGTTGTTGTTAACCTGTTCCAAAACGATTCGTGGCTGGTTAAACAGCCAAACCATCCCGAGTTTAAAGCCAGGTTCGGCACAATCGCGCCAACCGAAGCACAACTAATTAAAGCTTACAGTGATCTTATAAAAAGCATCCGCAGTAACTATCCTAAAGCACAGATCATTTGCGCGCTGGGTAATATGGATGCTACACAGGCAGGTTCGGCCTGGCCGGGATATATCCAAAAAGCAGTAGCTGGTTTAGCGGATAAGAAGATCTATACCTGTTTCTTCCCCTATAAAGGTACTGGCGGCCATCCCAACGGTAAAGAGCAGCAGGCAATGGCTGATCAGTTGATTGGTTTTATTGATCAGCATATAAAGTGGTAAGTTTCTTTCACCAATAATTCAAGCGTAACCCCGTAGGGGTTAAACGTCGGTAGCATATCAATTTAACAAACAACAATATGTGCCGTAGGTACATAACTTTCCGCTAAGTTTCGCACCTACGGAGCGTTTTTATTCGTCTTTTTACGCGCCTATCTCTGGGTTATCGGCGGTTGATCAGGCGCGGGCCTGTCAGGCTCGGCGTTACTTTGTCCATCGGCATCCGCTGTGCCTTCCTGGTAAGTCTGGGTAGACTCGGTTTCTTTTTCGTCATCGGCAGATTTGCCGCTTTGTGCCTTTTCGTAATCCGGGCTGCCTTCCTGGTCTAACGGTTTAAAGTTGTTACTTTCCGTATGCTCCTCAGCGGGTTGTGTGCGTCGGAAATACGCGTTTGTATAACCCGCGTTTTGCGATGGATTATTTTTATCATCGCCAGAGGGCGTAACATTGTTGGCGCCAAAATTTTCGCCACCCATTGGCTGGCCTTCTGTCACCGGTTTTGTTTCTTCTTTATCTGCTAACATAATCTTGTTTTATTGGTTGATGTATAATAGTAATGCACAGCTTTTATAATTGTTTTTCTGTGCCGATGATTTGTTATTTTTACCGATACCAATTATAACCAATGAACAAAGTATTTAATAACGCGGATGAAGCCATCAGCGACATAGCCGATGGCGCAACCCTGCTTGTAGGTGGCTTTGGCCTTTGCGGCCTGCCCGAAAATTGTATAGCAGCACTGGTTAAAAAAGGAGTGAAGGACCTTACCTGTATCTCCAATAATGCCGGTGTCGACGACTTTGGCATAGGCCTGATGTTACGCCAGCGCCAGGTTAAAAAAATGATCTCATCGTACGTTGGCGAGAACGCCGAGTTTGAGCGCCAGCTGCTAAGCGGCGAGTTGGAGGTTGAACTAATACCCCAGGGCACGTTGGCTACCCGCTGCATGGCAGCCGGCTACGGTATGCCCGCCATATTTACTCCGGCAGGTATAGGCACCGAAGTAGCCATAGGTAAAGAAGTACGCAACTTTAACGGCAAAGACTACCTGATGGAAATGGCCTTTGATGCCGACTTTGCCATAGTAAAAGCCTGGAAGGGTGATAGCATGGGCAATCTTGTGTATCGGTCGACTGCGCGTAACTTTAACCCGGTTATGGCTATGGCGGGCAAGGTAACCATTGCCGAAGTTGAAGAACTGGTAGAGCCTGGCGAGCTCGACCCGGATCATATCCATACACCGGGGATTTATGTGCATAGGATATTTCAGGGTAGTAATTATGAGAAACGCATTGAACAGCGGACGGTTCGCAGTAAATAACAAGGTTGTCATCCTGAGCGATAGCGAAGGATCTTATACGCCTTACTTATCGCGTTTACAAGATCCTTCGCTATGCTCAGGATGACAAAAAAAGGAATGAAATTATGCTTGACAAAACAGGAATTGCTAAAAGAATCGCTAAAGAAATAAAAGACGGTTACTATGTAAACCTGGGCATCGGTATACCTACGCTGGTAGCCAATTACATACCAGAACATATAGACGTTGTGCTGCAATCAGAGAACGGCCTGTTAGGCATGGGGCCTTTCCCATTTGAGGGAGAGGAAGATGCCGATGTAATAAACGCAGGTAAGCAGACCATTACTATGCTGCCAGGTTCGGCGATATTTGATTCGGCTATGAGCTTTGGGATGATCCGGGCGCGCAAGGTTAACCTAACTATATTGGGTGCGATGGAAGTATCAGAGAACGGCGATATAGCCAACTGGAAGATCCCGGGTAAAATGGTGAAAGGCATGGGCGGGGCGATGGACCTGGTGGCATCCGCAGAAAATATCATCGTAGCCATGCAGCATGTAAACAAGGCAGGCGAATCAAAGCTGCTGCCACAATGTACCTTACCGCTAACCGGCATCAACTGCGTTAAAAAAATAGTAACCGAACTGGCCGTGCTGGATGTATTACCCGGCGGTGGCTTTAAATTATTAGAACGCGCACCGGGCGTAAGTGTCGAAGAAATAAAGAATGCGACGGCAGGTAGGTTGATTATTGAGGGAGAGATTCCTGAGATGGATCTTAACTAAGTACCTTTTCCCTCAACTCTTTCGAGATCTCATCAGTAACAGCTTGTATAGCATCCGCGGTATGGGTGTTGTTAGGAATGATTTTATGGCATTCATCCCGGTATGGCAGCAAAAACTCGTTATAAGCAGGTACTACATGGTTTTCCCATTTGTACATTACATCCTCATGCGAGTAGCCACGTTCGTGCAGATCGCGTTTTAAGCGCCGCTGTAACGCTATCTCTCCATCGGCCTCTAAGAATATGCGCATATCCAATAGTTCGTCTATCGCCTTAAAATGGAATATAAACAGGCCCTCCACAATCAGAATAGGAGCCGGTTTTATCTCGAGCATTTTAGGCTCAATATTAGGATTGTTAAAGGTGTATTCTTTTTTATAGATAACCTGGCCGTCTAACAGCTTGTAAATATCATTTTCAAACTGTTCGTTGTCGATGGTAGAGGGCAGGTCGAAATTATAAAGCTTATTTTCCTCGGGCGTCATGTTATGCGCTACAGGGAAATAATAATCATCCTGCGATACCAGGCAAACCTCATCAGCGGAAAAATGATCTAAGAAACGATTTAGGAAAAACGTTTTACCCGAGCCGCTTCCGCCGGCAATACCTATAATGTATGGTCTATTCATTAGGAGGAGTACCGTAGCTAATGGTTACGTGGATCCGTTTATCTAAAGCGCCTATGGATTCGGCAACGTTTTTAGTCATGATCAAAATTACATCTTTTGTTGTTTCGTTGTCGCTAAAACGGCCTACAACTTTTGCAAAACTTGTTTTTCCGGTCATGGGGTTGGTGATTTTTATCACCGTGCCTATTGGAGCTGTACGATGCAATACCAGTTTTTTAGCAGGATCAAGGCCGGCATCGTCAATCCAGGTGGCTACACCCTTCTCGTTTTTTTCGAATAAGCCATAACGGTTGGCATTTAATTTACGCTCGGCACTATCGATACCATTAGTTGGCGGATTAGTTGAATCGCGTGTGGCAACAACGGGTGTTGCAACGGGTGGCGGTACATCAGCAGTGCCCGATTTTACCTGTAACATCTGGCCGGGGCTTACAGTGGTTGATGTTAGGTTATTCAATTTAGTAATATCCTCCACAGTTGAATTAAAGCGTTTGGCTATTGAATAAAGCGTTTCGCCTGCAGATACTTTGTATTGTTGCGTTGCGCCGCTTGTATTTGTAGCCGATTGGACTGGCTGTTGTACGGGTTTTTGTTGCGTAGCAGCAGGAGCGGGCAGGGCCGGCGTAGTGTCAACTTGTTTTTTTACTATGGCCGGTTTTGTAGTTTCTACAAATGATCTATCAGTAGGTACTTTAACAATACCACCGATTATTAAAGGTGCATTGTTGTTGAATTTAATAACATCGCCGGGTTTAACTTTGTAACGACGGGCTATGGAGTAGTAGTTATCTTTTGCGTCCAGTTTATGCAATATCACTTTTTTGCCATCCAGGTTTTCAACCCCTACTGAGTCGATTAATGTATTTTTGGCAAAGAGTGAGGTAGAAGCGGTTAGGAGGGATGTTAGTAGTACTAAAGTTTTTAATTTCATAATAAATTCTTATTCAGTAATTTATAGGTTTAAAACCTTTAACTCTGATTTGTTTTTAATATAAATGAGCGAGTTTTTATACAGGATAAACGACTCGGGCTGCATTTTTTGTATATCAGCACTTAATAAATCTTCATAAGCAACGGCGGCTCCATCCATTATGTACAACAGTTGTTGTAGCTGCCCTGCTTTTAAAGTGTGCAAAGATACAATTCTGAAATTATTGTGATCAACGTAATGTATAATGTTTCCGTAAGGCTCAACAGGCAGCGATAGATGCAGCTGATCCGGAGGTGAGATTTGCGGAGCTATTATGTGATTTTCAATCTCGGTATCAATGGTTTGCTCAAATGGCCGGAGTATCGCCCCGGTTTTAACATCAACTAAAAATAATTTTTTGGGTTGTAGCTGCGTGTTGAATAACACAGCGCCATTAACAGAAACATGATCAAACGCGTAAGTATAATTACTCCAGCTAATTTCTCCGTTGGAATTAATAGCAGTAATGCCCTTATGCGTCGGTGTATTTTCTGACTGGTAATTATGCAATAGCAACATTCCGTCATACGCTGCTTCCATGCCGGTTAACCACCGCTCGGGTGTAGTGTAGCCGATAAAGTTGGCGGATCCGGTTATAAGATCAAGCGATGAGAATGAAACTTGCTTATCCGCAGTCCTTATTTCAAGGGAAATAGTATCGTTTAAACTATCAATTTCTAATCGCCAGATCACTCCGGCAAACTGCTGATCAATTACTGGTAATAGCATGGCTATTAATATCTAAATCCAACAGTAAAAAAGAAATTGTTGTTGGTTTGGCTAATGTCCGCGACAGGGTTAGTTGGCAGGTTAATATTATAAGGTAATTCTGTTCTTGATCCTTTTATATGCATATAAGCAGCATCCACGTAATAACTACCAAGACGATAACCCAAGCCACCACTAACAGTTTTTGTATCTGCACCACCGGTTTTTAACGGGCTTGGCTGTATTCCATAACCCCCGCGCAAAGCAACAGAGCCCAGTTTAAGCTCGGCACCGGCGCGTAAATTTACTGCAGATCTGTAAGTGGTTTTAATGATGTTATTATCGTAAGAGTTGGTATAATCATCGTTACTGTTTATACGTGTGCCGCTGTAATCAACATATTCAACATCGCCGGTTATGAAGCCATATTGCCCTGCAAAAATTGAAATCCCACCGGCCGCTTTGAACGGCGTACGCATGGTATAACTTAACGGATACTCAATCGGCCCATTTGCAAAGTTGCTGCCATTACTTAAACTATTTGTCAAACCTTCACTAAATGAATCGTCGATAGTTAAAAAAGTTGGTGTTGTTATAACCGCGCCAAAACGCACTGCTTCAACCACCTTGTATATAGCGCCTAATTTGAAGTTAAACCCTTCTCCTTTTGTTGTTTGAAATTGCGAGTAGGTTGAATTGAAGCCACGGTTAACCGGGGCACCGTTTTCGCTAATGCTTGCCGTGCCTGTTTCGGTAAAGGTTTTGGTTGAATTATAGCGTAAAGTTGCAATGCCAAGTCCAAATCCCAGGTATAATTTATTGCTGTAATTGGCACCTACCGAGATATCCGAGCCACTTTGCCCGCCTGTTCTGTTAATATAGCCCAGTTGCTGTACACCAAGATAAGAGTTACTTGCAAATTTATAATTCGAAGCTGTACTGAAAGGGCTGATCAATTTCTGATCATACGCCCAGCCCTGTAGGGTACCCGCATCTGTACCTTCTGCATTTGCAAGGTTTGCGTAATAATCGTTTATAGAATTATTGTTGTTTTTACCGCCATAGTTAACTCGCTCGTCAAAATTGTTTGTACGATTATAGTTAAGGCCAATATTTACACTTACCCAACCGTGCGTTTTATCATCGCCACTTGGCGTGTTTAACCGCGTGTAAAATACAATACCGGCGTTGTTTATGTTCGGATTTCCTTTCGTAGCCGCAGACGATTGCCCCAAATAACCCGCATTGCTGGTATGGCTGTCAAACTCGGGCGTTAAGCTTGCTTCCGACCGGGTGAAATATCCCAGGCCCGCAGGGTTACCGCTGATATTGGTCAGATCGCCGCCTATGGCAGTATTGGCATTGCCAATAGCTTTGATGCGTGATGTTGAACCAGTTTGACCGGTCGAAAACCGGATAGCATCCTTTGCGTATTGGGCAAAGCTGCTCTTGCTAACTGCCAGTAGGGCAATTATAAGTAGTATATGTTTAGGTTTCATAGATGTATATGTTATGGCCTTACTGGTCTGCCGCCGCCGCCACCGCTGCTGCTACTTCCTGAACTACTTGAACCGCCGGAGTTTGAAGGAGGAGGGCTGCTTTGTACCTGGGCTGCCCGCTCAATAACCGGTTGTTGTGTTACCGGTCTCGGGTTTTCGCTTACAGGGCGTACATATGGCGTGTTTGTTGTGTTTGATTGTGTGTTAGTTTGCGTTACCGCGTTTGTGCCCGGACGGCCCGGGTAAACTGCATTTGCACCGCCCGGCCTGCCACCCGAGTATAAACCACCTGTTTGAGCGCCATTAGATCTTATAAATGCCGGGCCATTATTACTCGAACCGGAGTTTGAGCCAGGGTTATTTGCAAGATACCTGCTTCGCGGATAGGCTGCATTTGCCGGTGTAAACGCTAAACCTGTGCCGCCACCGTCATTACCCCAGTATCCTCTGCTGTGACGCCTGCTGCCACCACTATATACATAGCTTGAATAAGCACTACCGTAACTATAATTATCATATCCGCCATAATAACCGAAGCCAAAATCAAATGCGGAATAGGTGCCAAAGTCGTAATACGGATTGTAACCATAATCATAAGGAGATGCCACAACAGGAGTGTAGTAACTGTAAGGAACATAGCTATAATAATCGTCCTGGTAATCAAATGGTGAGTGATAGCTAAAGCGGTTTATCCGCGATTCGTAATCACCGTAATAGTAATAATCATCATTACGTACTGGCGTAACTTGCTGCTGATTATACTGCGCTACGTAATCAAATTGATCGCCGGCTTTGGCTTTTGTAAAATAAACATCATCACCCATGTCGTCTGATTTGGCAATCTTATCCATGGTTGAGCAGGAACTCAATGCTACAGCACTGATCAAAAATATTCCCGATAACAGGTTCCTTTTCATTTTTAGGCTTGGTTTTGAAATTTAGACTATTATTTGCGGCGATGGTTTAATTTGACGTTAATAACGTATAAATTTATAAATTTGACCACAAAAATAAGCAATTAAACAGTTAAAAGCTATTCTATAAAACAATGAGTAAAGGCGTTATTAGTAAAGATGAAGATTATTCGCAATGGTATAATGACCTGGTTATAAAAGCCGATATGGCTGAGTATTCGCCGGTTAGGGGTTGTATGATCATTAAACCCTACGGTTATTCTATCTGGGAAAAAATGCAGGCTGTGTTAGACAAGATGTTTAAAGACACCGGTCACAGCAACGCTTATTTCCCCCTGCTTATCCCCAAATCTTTCTTCTCAAAAGAAGCAAGCCACGTTGAAGGCTTTGCCAAAGAGTGCGCAGTGGTTACCCATTACCGTTTAAAAAATGATGGTAACGGTAATATCATTGTTGATGAAGATGCTAAACTGGAAGAAGAGCTAATCATCCGCCCGACATCTGAAACCATCATCTGGAACACATATCGCGGCTGGATCCAATCGTACCGCGACCTGCCTATTTTAGTTAACCAATGGGCCAACGTTATGCGTTGGGAAATGCGCACCCGTTTGTTTTTGCGCACCAGCGAGTTTTTATGGCAGGAGGGCCACACCGCCCACGCAACCGCTGAAGAAGCGGTAGCAGAAACCGAACAAATGTTAGAGGTGTATGCCGATTTCGTAGAGAACTTTTTAGCATTGCCGGTAGTAAAGGGCCGTAAAACGCCAAACGAACGTTTTGCCGGTGCTTTAGATACCTATTGTATTGAAGCTTTAATGCAGGATGGTAAAGCGCTTCAAGCCGGCACATCGCACTTTTTAGGCCAGAACTTTGCTAAAGCGTTCGATGTAAAATTCACCAATAAAGAAAATAAGCTGGATTACGTTTGGGCTACCTCATGGGGTGTATCAACCCGTTTGATAGGCGCGTTGATCATGGCACACTCTGACGATGCAGGTTTAGTATTGCCTCCAAAACTGGCCCCTATACAGGTTGTTGTTGTGCCGATTTATAAGCATGATGAAGAGTTAGAGAACATAACTGCTTATGTAAATGAGCTTTCTAAAGCGTTGAAAGCTAAAGATATATCAGTTAAATTCGACAAGCGCGATACCCATCGCCCGGGCGCTAAGTTTGCCGAGTACGAATTGAAAGGCGTACCATTACGTGTAGCCATTGGCAGCCGCGATATGCAAAACGGAACAGTCGAGCTGGCTCGTCGTGACACCAAAACCAAAGAGACCGTTAACCAGGAGGGACTGGCCGAACATATAGAAAAATTGCTGGAAGAAATTCAAACCAACATCTACAATAAAGCCGCCAACTTCCGTACCGAAAACACAACAGATGTTGATACTTACGAAGAGTTTAAACGCCTGTTGGATGAAAAACCAGGGTTCCTTTCAGCACATTGGGATGGCACATCAGAAACCGAGCAAAAAATAAAAGACGAAACTAAAGCTACTATCCGTTGTATTCCCTTAGATAATAAGCAGGAAGAGGGTAAATGTATTTTGACGGGGAAACCAAGTACGCAGCGAGTATTGTTTGCACGAGCATATTAAGTGTTGGTGAATGGTTGATTGGGTTGATTAAGTGAGTAGTTGTTTTTTAGTGAGTGGTTTATTAAGTTGATTGGGTGAGTGGTTTTTAAATTAGTAATTAATACTTAGTATTGTTTTTGACTTTCCTGTATGATATTGATATAGAAAATCCCGCTTAACTATTCACTTAACCAACTTAATAAACCAAGCAACCAGCCCATGGCCTCATTCACTGAATTAGAAGTTTGGAAACAGTCGAGAAAGATCCGTACATCGATTTCTAATTTGGTTAGGAACTTTCCTACAGAAGAAAAATATAGACTAACAGATCAAATTATACGTTCGTCACGGTCAATTGGCAACAATATTGCAGAAGGTCACGGTCGTTTTCATTACCAGGATAACATCAGGTTTTGTATAATGGCCCGTGGTTCTCTATCCGAAACTCTTGATCATTTGTTAATAGCACTTGATGAAAATATAATTGGTGAAAAGACATTAGAGGCATTTAAACATGAATACGATAGCTGTTTGAGATTATTAAACGGTTATATACAATATCTAAAAAAGAAAAAGATTGATGAAATGAGTTGATTATGTTGATTGAATGAATGGTTAAGTTATGACAAATAACCAACTACTTTCTAATCACCATTCACAAACAGCAACTACTCACTTAATCAACCCAATCAACTTAATCAACCAAAAGAATGAAATTTGCGACCAAGGCCATACATGCCGGACAAGAACCTGACCCATCTACCGGCGCCGTAATGACGCCGATATACCAGACATCAACTTACTGGCAAAAATCGCCGGGCGAACACCAGGGGTTTGAGTATTCGCGTGGTACAAATCCTACGCGTAAGGCTTTGGAGGGATGTTTGGCTGCTTTGGAGAATGCCAAATTCGGCCTTGCTTTTTCAAGCGGAATGGGTGCTACCGATGCGGTAATGAAATTATTATTGCCGGGCGATGAAGTAATTACGGGTAATGACCTTTACGGAGGCTCATACCGTATGTTCACTAAGATCTTTGCTAACTACGGTATCAAGTTTCATTTCCTTGATCTTTCAAACCCTGAGATCATTCGCGAACATACCAACGCAAACACGAAGCTGATCTGGATAGAAACACCTACCAATCCGACGATGCAGATAGTTGATATTGCGGCGGTTGCTAAAATTGGTAAGGAAAAAGGTTTGCTGACCGTTGTTGACAATACCTTCGCTTCGCCATACCTGCAAAACCCGATAGATCTGGGTGCTGATATTGTAATGCATTCGGTTACCAAATATATTGGCGGCCATAGCGATGTAGTGATGGGCGCTTTAATGCTAAACGACGAGGACCTATATAAACGCCTGTGGTTCATCTATAATTCATGCGGTGCTACTCCGGGGCCTATGGATAGCTTTCTGGTGCTACGCGGCATTAAAACGCTACACCTGCGCATGAAAGCGCATTGCGAGAATGGCCGGATCATAGCCGAATTCCTGAAAACGCACCCAAAAGTTGATAAGATCTACTGGCCGGGCTTTACCGACCATCCAAACCACGAAGTCGCCAAAAAGCAAATGCGTGATTTTGGGGGGATGATATCTATTACGCTAAAAGGCGCTGATCTGAAAGAGACGTTCCGCATAGCATCATCATTTAAAGTATTCTCGCTTGCTGAATCATTAGGCGGGGTAGAATCATTAATTAATCACCCGGTAACCATGACACATGCGTCAATCCCAAAAGAAGCCCGGGAAGCCGTTGGCGTGGTTGATAACCTGCTGCGCTTAAGTGTAGGGGTAGAGGATGTGGATGATTTGCTGGATGATTTGAAGCAAGCGCTTAGCCCCCTAACCCCCTAAAGGGGGAACAATTATGGAAGGCTCGCTTGCAAATCAAAAACTCCCCCTTCAGGGGGCTGGGGGGCTTAGGGACTTTCTCGAAGCTAAAGTTCTTCAATACAACCAACCCGGTTTTATTACAAACGATCCTATCAGTATCCCACACCTGTTCACCAAAAAGCAGGACATCGAGATCATGGGCTTTTGGGCTGCTACTTTGGCTTGGGGGCAACGCGTTACTATCATCAATAAATGCAAAGAACTGATAGCGTTAATGGATGGCGCGCCTTATGATTTTATTATGAATCATGAAGATATCGACCTGAAAAAGCTACTGCATTTTAAGCACCGTACTTTTAACGATATTGATACGCTGTATTTTATAGCATTTTTCAGGCATCATTACACGCACCACGATTCTTTAGAATCGGCTTTCATACCAACGCCCCCCAATCCCCTAAAGGGGGAGCAAGACGAGCCAATTGAAAAATACCTCAATCATTTCCGTTCTTATTTCTTTTCCTTGCCCGATTTTCCACATCGTACAAAGAAACACGTTTCCTCGCCATCACAAAAATCAACTTGTAAGCGGTTGAACATGTTTTTACGCTGGATGGTGCGTAAGGATAATTGCGGTGTAGATTTCGGAATCTGGAACCAGATCAGACCATCAGAACTGATCATGCCCTGCGACCTGCATGTTGACCGTGTGGCCCGCCACCTCAACCTTATCCAACGTAAACAAACCGACTGGCAAACCGCTGTCGAGCTTACCCAACGCCTCCGCGAATTTGACACTAACGACCCGGTTAAATATGATTTCGCGCTATTTGCAATGGGGATAGAGGAACGTTGGGGTGCTAATGCAATTATTCCTATCTTGTAATTAAAAAAGTTTGTCATTGCGAGCGTAGCGTGGCTCCCGATAGCTATCGGGACGCAAGGAGAAAAGCGGCGAACTTTGCAGCGTGCGATTGCCACACTCGTACCTCGTTCGCAATGACAGAGGCTTTTTTTGATAAGAACACATTATGCAACAACACCCATCCATATCCCAATTCCTAACCGGCAAATCACCGCATACAATGGCGCTGTTCCATCATTTCATTAACGAATTTGAAAAGATAGGCGATATCACGGTCGAGGGCACTAAAACCATGATCGGTATTTCCAACGCTCATAAACGCATTGCCTGGGTAACTCAATTGGGTAAAAACTTTATTCATGTGGTGTTCCCGTTCAAGCAGCCTTATGAAGATAACTTATGCTTCCAGAAAGTAGGGCAGGTGCCTGGGCAAAACCAGTTTAACCACCATTTAAGGATTTTGAATGTCGAGGATATAAATGAGGAGGTATTGGGTTTTATGCGGATGGCTTATGTTGAAGAAAAGTAGAGTTTATTTAATAGTAGTTGTAATTATCTTTTTGTAATTTTGAATATGACCACACTAACAGTAAATATTTTAAACGAAAAGGACCTTCCTATTTTGAAAGAGATATTGAACCGATTTGGTTTAGATTATTCTGTTGAACAAAATACGGATTTTGCGTTTTCTGACAAAGAAATAAAAGACTTCCTGAAAACCAAGCAAGATTTTATTGATGGTAAAACCACGGCCCGTAACTGGACTGACATTGAGGACGATTTGAACCGTGCCTATAACTAAACTACTCAAACGAGCCGAAGATGAACTATTGGTGGCTTGTGAATGGTACGAGGAGCAGCAGACCGGTCTTTCATTAAGGTTTAGGCAAGAAATTAAAACATCGCTGGATTCAATCAATTCGAACCCAAAACTCTATCCTCAACGATACAAGTCTGATTTGCGATTTAAGCCTTTACAGATATTTCCGTTCATTTTAGTTTACTGGTTTGATGAGCAATTAAATACCGTGTTTGTTATTTCAATTTTTCATACAAAAAGAAAACCGGAAGAGTTTAGATAGCGCTTTACTACTCACCACCCTCAACCCCATAAAACAAAACCCAGGTACTAAAGTCATCACTAAAATCTAAGAAATAATGTGGTGCATATGCGGGTACAAACAGGAAATCGCCGGTAGTTACGGATGTTACCTCGCCATTTAAATTAAACTGCCCGTTGCCGGTAGCAATAATATAAACCTCGTCGCGGGTATGGGGTGTTTGCTTGTCGGTTTTATCGGGTTTATAAAGCTCGACGGATAGGGTACCATGCTCAAACAGAACAGCAAATTCGTTGCCTGATTTCTGCAGGAGATCCTTTGCTTTTGTAAGAGAAATATGGTTCTTCATGATAATTTATTTTCAAACCTTTGATTACTAACGATTAATCAATTTTTTATGCGTAATGTCACTGACGAATAAGGCGATCCACTTTGACCGATCCACCCCAAAAAGTCAGGAATTTGATAAAATTTATAAGTAATTTATTTACAGCGAGTTAAATATAATAACCTAAAGCTTTACAAGTGATCCACGGTGATCCGCTCAAAAAGTTAAGCTGTTTATTAATGACTTGTCCTGAAATAGGTTTACACTTTAAAAGTGTAACCGATGAATAGAAGTA
>JAZKBY010000018.1:0-113195 GCA_040388395.1 Bacteroidota bacterium
ACAGTTACCAGCGCAGCGAGTGCTATTACCTGTAACAACACTGCCCAGAACTATAGCATCACCGGTAGTGTCAGCGGGACAACCTTTAGCTGGAGCAGGGCTGCTGTGGCAGGTATTAGCAATGTTGCTGTTTCGGGACAGACAGTCGGCACCATTACTGAAAGCCTGGTTAATACAACAGCAGCGCCGATAAATGTGATCTATACCATCGTTCCCTCTGCCAACGGATGCGACGGACCCGCATTTACTTATACCGTAACCGTTAACCCAACACCGACCGTTACCAATAGCTTTTTATCGCAAATCGTTTGCTCAGGAGGAATTAACTCCGTTGTAAGTTTCACTTCTAATGTCACTGGTGTTACATTTAATTGGTCAGCAACTGCAACTCCAAAAATTTCAGGATTTATTACCAGCGGGACAGGCAATATCCCGCCACAAACGTTATTAAACTCGGATATAACAAAAGGCACCATAACTTATATCGTTACGCCATATTATAATGGTTGCCCGGGCACCCCGTCAAATTACGATATAACTGTAAACCCCAAACCGGTAACGCCGATACCCAGCAGCAATTCGCCTGTTTGTCAAAACTATACATTAAGTTTAACAACCCCTACAATTGCCGGTGCGTCATATACCTGGACGGGACCAAACGGCTTTACATCAAATGCTCAAAATCCGGTTATCAATAATGTCTCACTTGCGGCGGCTGGTTCCTACTCATTGTCGATTACCGTAGATGGCTGTACCAGTAATATTGGAAATGTAAATGTCGCTATATTGCCTACTCCGTCAGCACCCGTTGCAACCAGTAATAGCCCCTTATGTTTTGGTAACACACTTGTCTTAAACGCAAATAATATTGCAGGGGCAACTTATAACTGGACCGGGCCCAATGGTTTTACATCTACCCTACGAAATCCATCTTTAACAAATACTAGTGCAATAAATGCAGGTATATACTCCGTAACCGCAACTGTAAACGGATGTACCAGTGTCGCCGGAACAACCAATGTCGTAGTAAATGCAATACCCATCGCACCAACAGCAACAAGTAATAGCCCGGTTTGTGAAAACAACACAATCAACCTATCGGTGACCAATACCCCCGGAACAATCTATACCTGGACAGGGCCGAATAATTTTTCTTCTACCCTTCCCAATCCATCAATATCTGCCGCGGGCCAGGCTAACGCAGGCACATACACAGTTACGGCAACAGTAGGTGGTTGTACAGGCCCTCCTACATCCGTTGTCGTACAGGTGGATGCAACCCCAATCAATCCGATTGCAACAAGTAACTCTCCTGTATGTACGGGATATCCTATTACACTTACAGCGTCAACATTTGCCGGGGCGGTTTATAAATGGACCGGACCAAATGGGTTTTCATCAACGTTGCAAAACCCGATCATCAATAGTGCCGTATCTGCAAATGCCGGTGTTTATACAGTATCTATTACCGCGCCGGGATGTTTGGTTACCGCATCTACAAACACCACGGTAATTGTCAATCAAACACCAATAGCACCAACAGCTGACAGCAACAGCCCGGTGTGTCTTGGAGATAACCTAAAATTAACTGCATCGGGTATAGCCGGCGCTACTTATAACTGGACGGGACCTAATGGCTTTACTTCAACATTGCAAAACCCGGTCGTCAATAATATGACAGCCAACACGGCAGGCACTTATAGCGTAACCGTTACACTTAACAGTTGTACAAGCGCTGTTACTACTACCAACGTAGTATATAACCGGCCCAAAGTGGCTGTAGCAGGTAATGATCAAGTGGTATGCGCTAATAATTCCAAAGTAACTTTAACGGGAAGTATAATTGGTGATACAAATAGTGGTATATGGACATCCACCGGAACGGGCGTCTTTTTACCTGATAATACCAGTTTGTTTGGTTCATATATGCCGTCTGCAGCTGATATTGCCGCAGGTGGCATTACTTTAACGCTAACTACCACTAATAATGGCAGTTGCGGTGTATCTTCCTCGTCATTTAAAGTTACAATTACTCCAACACCTGTGGTTAATGCCGGGGGCAACCGGTCTCTTTGTGTTAGTGAGCCTGCAATAAACATTCCGGGTAGCGTTATCAACGCCACAGGAGGAAAGTGGACCACTTCAGGAACAGGATCTTTTGCTCCTTCAGTCACTGATGTAAATGTAAATTATATTCCAAGTGAAGCAGACAAAGCTAAAGGATCGGTTGTACTCAAATTGACGTCGATCAGCAATAGTTGTCTTCCTGTCGCCGATTCTATGATACTGGCAATTACACCATCGCCCACTATAAATATGCCCGATTTTAAATACATTTTGCAGGGCGAAAGCTATGTTATAAATCCTACAGTAACCGGAACCAATTTACAGTATTTATGGACTCCAAATTTATACCTTAGTTCGGCAACCATTCGAAACCCAACTGTAAAGGGCGTTGAAAGTCAACTTTATAATCTGGCAGTGACTGGCCTTAGCGGGTGCGTTACCCAAAAACAAATAATGATATATGTTTTAAAACCCATTGTTATACCCAATACTTTTACCCCTAACGGAGATGGCATCAACGACTTATGGATAATTAAAGAATTATCAACATATCCCGGCGCGCAGGTATCTATTTTTAACCGTTACGGTACAAGGTTATATTATTCTAAAGGATATGGAGTGCCATGGGACGGAACATATAATGGGAAACCTTTACCATTTGGCACTTATTACTATATTGTTGATTGTGGAATTTACGGACCGCGGCTATCAGGGTATATTGCTTTAGTAAGGTAAGCTACCTCATTTATCTGCTTTTTAACCATCTAAGAAGGTTAAAAACGTTATAAGGAGTTCGATAGCAACACCTGATTCTCCGCAAAACAAAAATGCCGCCTGATATTGTACTGCTTTTTTGTTCTATCATATTCTGATTTGCTGCTTTCGCTGTTAGTTTTCAATATTCTCAGGCTTTTGCAAAAACTTTCTTACAAAAGCATCGTCGTTTAGGTGCGGGTAACTTTTATACACCCGGTCTATCTCGTCTGATTGTCCAGGTGATAGCACTTCATGATCGCTCAGGCAGTAGACATTATCCATTAAGCCCTGGCGCCTCAAAATCTCATGTATGCCGGCAATACAGCCAGCAAACTGATGCTGTGGGTCAAAGGCCGCGGCATTAACATCAGTTACCGCAATTCCTTCGGTCAACAGCGGGCTAAGGTCAGCTGTTGATTTTAATTGCTTTATCCGTTCCAGTAAACTAACCGCTTTATTTGTCCAAAATGCCCAATGACCCAACAAGCCGCCATTAAATTTGCGCGAAACTACACTATCACCAATTTTAAATTGATAGGTTGTGAGCAAGTCGGGGATGATGTTATCGTCATTACCTGTATATAAAGCAATATTCTCACCTCTCCCTGATGTGGATACAGCCCGTACCACATCAAGTGTTTGGTAACGGTTAAAGGCAGCTATTTTAATAGCCTGTACATTAGGTATTTCGGCAAAAGCTAACCAAAAATCGTAGCTTAATATCCGGCCGCCAACCGCGGGCTGTAGATAAAAACCAAATATGGGAATAACCTCAGCTACCTTTTTAACATGCGCTATAATAGCATCTTCTGTGCTGTTTTTAAAGGCGCTTAAGCTTAACAGACCAATGTCGTAGCCGTATTTTATAGCAATTTTGGCTTCGTTTAAAGCCTGTTCTGTAGGGCCACAGATACCGGCTACTTTTATAAAAGGTCTTTTCAAATCAGCCGCAGCTATCTCCTCTGCCGCAAGGCTTAAAACTTTTTCAAACAGGTTATATTTAGGATCACGGATCTCAAACTGCGTAGTGTGTACAGCTACCGCCACGCCACCTGCGCCGCTTTCTATATAATAACGGGTTAGCCGGCGCTGTTTCCATATATCAAGTTGCCTGTTATTGTCAAGCACCAAAGGGTGAGCCGGGATTACCGTACCATCCAGCAGCAGTTGTTTTAATTTATCATCAAGGGTTTTCATTAAAATTTGCCCTCCCTTTCCTGGAAATGCGTGGGCTTTTGATTCACTTTGCCGCCCTGCTGCAACCACTGGGCCAATATTTCAATCATTTCTTTTACAGATGTTTTTGGATAGCCAAATAAACGCGCGCATTCCGCGGCGTTACTTAACAATGCCGTCTGTTGTGGTTCGTTTACAAAGAGCGGCGTTTTATCAAACTTCTCGCCAAATTGCCTGGCTACCCATTGTACCGATAAGGTTTCAGGGCCTGTTACATTTAGCAACTTTGGCGGTGAGCTGCAATGATGGAAGGCACGCAATGCGACCTCGTTTGCATCACGCTGCCATATTACATTTACATTGGCAGTAGCCAGGTCGATAGGTTTTTCGTCTCTTACCGACTTTGCGATCTCCAACAACACGCCATATTTAAGATCTATAGCATAGTTAAGCCGGTAAATAAGTACCGGGGTTTGATATTTTAATGAAAAATGCTGGAACATTCGCTCGCGGCCCAAACACGACTGCCCGTATTCGCCAACAGGCGCGGGTGTCTGTTCCTCTGCACATCCACCACCATGTACCGGCGAATATGGATAAATATTACCCGTAGAGAAAGCTACGATCCTTGAATTGCGAAATTTTTGCGCCACGCGGCCTGGCAAATAAGTATTCATTGCCCAGGTGTATGATTCGTTACCAGTGGTGCCAAATTTAGTGCCGGCCATATACATCACGTTCGGTATTTCAGGCAGGCTTTCCAGGAAAGCTTCATCCAATAGGTCGCCAGGGATGGCTTCCATTCCTGCATCCGTTAACTCTTTTAAAAGTTCAGTATCGGAAAACCGGGACACCCCTATTACCCTTTTCTTTACGCCTGCAGCTTTGATGGCCTTTAGTGCCAATTTTATCAGATCGGGGCCCATTTTACCACCTGCACCCAAAACAATAATATCACCAACCAGGCTGCTAATATCGTTGATCAGTTCTTCAGATGGTTCGAGTGTCTGCTTTACAAGGGTTTCCAGTGAAACATTCATTATGGTGTGAATTAAGTAGTTTATTATTTAAACAGTTCAAAAATATTGGTAACAGCCAAACCAACTACAATAGCCAGGCCCAGACCGCCGAAGATCTTTTGCCAGGTATTATTTACAAATTTCCCCATAATGATTACATCATTAGCGATGGTGTACATGGCTAATCCTATAAAAGGCACCAGGAATATGGTAACGCTTTGGGTAAATACAATAAGCTCAAGTGGTAATGTGCCAAACGTTACTGCTACGCAGCAGCCAATTATCATTACTACCGCTATCAGCATCTTTACCTTTTTTGAGCTGAGGTCTCTGCCATAGCCCAGCGCGTCGGCAAATAGCGTACCCCCTACCGTGGCGTTACCCAATAAAGCCGAGAACGATCCGCCGAACAAGCCCATTAAAAAGAATATGGCTGCATGTCGGCCAAACAACGGTTCGAGTGATTTGGCCATGTCCGAAGCGCTTTTAACTACAATACCCCTTGGCTGCAATACCGAAGCCGCACAGATCACAATTATGGCGGCCATAATGCCCAATATAAAAATGCCGGTAAAGCTACCAGAGCCGGTACCTGATCCTAATTTATTTAGTTTGCGCCTTTGTTGTATCAAATAAGCCTGGTAAAAAGCAGCTACTATAGAAAATGTTGAGGCCACAAAAGCGACTATCAGCTTCATAGATCCTGCCGGGATAACCGGGGCAAAACCACCGATAATTTTTACCGGATCCGGCTTTAGTATGAACATGGTAGTGAGGAAAGCGGTAAGCATTAGCGTTACCAATGCTATCATCACTTTCTCTAACACCTTATAAAAGCTTTGAAAAAACAGCAGGCTTATGCCAATTATAGTGAAAGCGATAGTCCAGGGCATGGTAGGTGTATGGGTAGATTCGCCCAGGGCTATACCAATACCTATAGAATTACCGGCCTGGAAACAAGCCGTTACAAGAAATATCCCTATCCCAACAAGCAACGCTGGTATCTTACCCCATTTTTGGCCAATAAGACTTAATAGCGATTCATCCCTCGCGGTACCGATCCGCGCCGCCATAGCGGTGAAAATGACCATGAAAAAGATTGCGACTGCAATAAGCCACAATAAAGCAAAACCATAATTTGCGCCAAGCTTGGTGGCTATGGTCATTTTACTTGGGCCAAAAACCAATGCTGCCGTTATAATTCCCGGCCCCAGCGTCATTATCCAATTTCTAAATCTATTCATGGTGCTTCATTAATTAACGTTGTCAGATCGGCCTAAACATATATCAGATCAATGCACTACTTGCCCTGTCAAGAAACAAGATAGCATTGGGGTGTCGTCTTAATATAGTTGATGGATATTCTTCTATAATATCTTGCTGCAAGGTGTTCTTTACCGCCTCTGCCTTCCTTGTTCCCGGCACAAAACAATATATATACTTTGCCTTCATTAGTGTGGGAATCGTTAAGGTAAGCGCCGATTCAGGCACGTCTGTGAAACTGTCAAAACAGTCGTCGTTTACCTGCTGTTGACGGCACATGTCGTCCAATTCTACCACTTTTACCACTTTAGGGTCGTTAAAATCAGCCACAGGCGGATCATTGAACGCGATATGCCCGTTCTCGCCAATGCCCATACAAACAATATCGGTAGGATATGCTTTTAGTAGTTGCTCATAACGCTCACATTCTTTAACCTTATCTGCTGCATTACCATTTAAATAATTTACTGTTAAAAACGGCACCTTATCAAACAATCTTTCCTTTAAAAATATACCAAATGCCTGCGGCGAATTATCGGCCAGCCCAATGTACTCATCCATATGAAAAGCATTGATCCGGTCCCATTCTATGTCCTCTTTAATTAACCCGGCTAAAAAAGCATTTTGTGATGGCGCCGCCGCAAAAATGATATTAACTATCGGCTGTGTTTGAAGGAGTTCCCTAATTTTTCCAGTCACAATTGCGGCACCGGTAGCTCCCATTTGTTCATCAGTGTCAAATATCTGTACGGTTAAATTATCTTTATTAGGTTGCTTCGCAATAATGCTCATAAAAAATTATATGTATTAAGATGATTAAGGTTAACGAGTAATATTTGAAATATGACTAATAGTAAAACCAGCAAAAAACATCACCGTTAACGTACACGAAGTTATATATTATTTTATTATTTTCAATAAACCAAGGCACGATTTTTAAGAAAACATGTAATTAATGACTCTTCAGAGGGCCTATTTGTCGCATAGGAGGCCGGTACTCATCTCGTAAAAAAAAGAGGAGGCCGACCAAAGCCTCCTCGCCCTAACAAAACGAACTACTATGAGAGTAAACCTAGTTCCTAAATTGATATTTGCTGAAGATCGACAGGTTTGCCGCCATGTTTTTTACTTGCATCGGCTGCTTCCATAAAAGCCAGCATTTCCAATGTTTCTTCAGGCTGCACGGGTACTTCCCCCGTACGGAAATATTTGATGATCTGTATTAACAGATCAACATATGCGCTATACGGCGCAATACTTTCTATTCCCTTCTCACAAAAAGCTGTCCCGCCATAATCCTGCTTCCCGGCTCTCATCCCACGAAATACGCCTACGCGTCCATCGTCCCACGTTCCCACAACAACATCTGTATCAACCGTCGCGGTGCGCGTAACAGTTTTACAACCGGTACCCATTAAAGTGTATAATATTTCTACGCCATGAATGCCGTACCAAAACAAATCCGGGTGAGTTTTTTCCAAATGCGCAGGGCTATAGGTATCTGCACCAATCACTTTGCCTAATTTACCATTTGCCAGGCTTTGCACCTGCGGCACGTAACGCAATGACGATGCTGAAAATATTGGTATATTGTATTTCTTTGCCTGCCTGAATATTTCTACACCACCTTGCAATGAAGCTGCTATGGGTTTATCAACAAATACCCTTTTACCTGCTTTTAGTACAGGTATAAGCTGCTCCAGGTGTACACGGCCGTCATTACTTTCCAGCAGCACAACGTCAACCTTTGTTAACAGGTCATCAATAGAATCCACTATTTCAATCCCCATGCCTTTTATTTGCTCAATAAACTTGGGTTTTCTGTCCAACCCATAGGCAATGTCTTTGCTGCCGTGCGGATATGCAGCCACAACTTTAAAACCGGCCAATTCGGGCCGTGGATTAGCAGCATTAAGCGCCTGGCTAAAAACTATTACGTGCGATGTATCCAAACCAATGATCCCCACCCTACCCTGATCCAGATAACCTGATGAGCCAGTTTTCATCCACGGGTTATACAATTGGGTTAACTGTTTTCCGAACGCATTGCCGGCAATACCGGTACCAATAGCGGCCAGTGTGCTTGTTTGTATAAATTTCCTGCGGTTATATGATGTCATATCTATATGATTTATCTGTGCAAAATGCTGACTTTCAATTATCGAATATACTTACCTAAAATATCAATTCCAAAATAAAAATGCCTTTTTATTTAATTGTGTACGTAAACGTTACATTATTAACCAAGCTGACTTAATTAAACCGGGTTCTTAAATCTAATAAGATCTGTCCGGGTATTGCCGTTTTCTGTAATGCGTGCAAGCGTGTAAATAAAACCGTCAGTCCCCACCGCAATTGCATTAACATATAAAGGCCGTTGCCCGTCCTCATAAAATATCGGGCCATGATCTTGGTACAGTGCAGATGGGATATGATAAGTGACCAGGTGCAGGTCTTCTAACCCCCGCGCCGCGCCCTTTGCTATCTCCTCAACACCTCTTAAACGTTTTCCGTTAACATAGATAGGGCTCCCGGTTAAATAATAGATAGTTTCTTTATCCGGGCCTAACTGGAATCCGAGATAACCATAGCTAAACTGATCATACATACCGCTGGCCCTTGATGCCAGCGACGTGATCCGTTCCACAATTTCCACGTTCTTTTTATCAGGGCTAAAGCGGAAAAGGTAACCGGAATTACCGTGCACGCCGTAGGCTACTTCGTCTTTATCATACCAAAATATTTTGCGCCAGTTATAAGCCATGCTGCCAGGCCGGGTATGATCATATAAACCAAAATGATCTAACCGTAAGTCGGTATCAGTAACCAGACTGATTTTCTTCACAGCCGGATTATATTTATGAATTTTTCCGTCAGCTGTTGAAAAATAGCACAACCCGTTGCGTGCATCAACAAACAGTGAACGGCATAGCGACCGGAAATCGCTTCCCGGTGTACCAGCCTCGCCTTCAGCGGAGATCTTGCCGACAGTTTTTAATACTTTGCGCCTAACATCATAGTGCAAAAAATATCCTGTTGGCCAGGATATGCCCATGATCTGCCCTCTTTTTGTATCCATAGTCATTGATACTACACCCTCACCGTGCGGTACCAACGCCAAATTATCGAAACGGCGCGTTTTCAAATCAAATGATAGAAAATGTCCACCCGGATACAGGCCATAGCCATCGGGTGGATTTACCGGCAAACGTTCCATTCCATCTATCGATTCATAAAAACCCACATGGGTAGAAAAATAGAGCTTACCATCCATTTCATAAAAACGGACATGGCTTTTTCCCTGTGATATTGCACGAAGATCAGCCTCGCCGCAAATTTCAGTTAAGTCGCCAAGATATTCAATGTAGTCATTGACAGTATGGTAACAATATATTTTGCCTCCAACATTTATTTCTTCGGAAGATAATACATAATAAATATTCCCGTCTGATGCGAGCGAGATTGCATTATAAGTATCATGCGCAAGTTCAAACCCCGAATTAAAGGCTTGCGCAACGATACCGCCAGGCGCTTTATGTGCTTTAGCGGGTTTTTCCTGCTTTAAAATCTGTTCTGCAAATTCCATTTCCAGCAATATAATTACTGTGATATTATTTCTTCGCTGTGTTTTTAATTGCTGCCTGCTGGATACTCTCGGCATTGGCGTGGATCTTTTCTATCGCACCTGCAATAGTATCCAGATCTTCCTTACTGTTTAGCAATACATTTTGGGTTATCCACACCATTTCCGTACAAAGCTTATCGCTTTGCGGACAGTCATTTTTCTCAATAAATGTTTTATAATTCAATTCTTTTTTTGAGTAGGTTTTTTTATAACCAGCGGTCTCAAATGTTTCGCGGATGAAGGGCTGGGTATGCAAAGGAGTATAACCAGTGCTGGCTGGTATACCTTCGGCTTGCAGCGCTTTAACAAAATTATCGCGCGATAAACCTTTGAAAGCGCTTTCATCTACCCTAAAGCCGAACAGATGGAAGGCCGCACGGGTAACATTGTCATATAATTTATAAGGCATAATCCCTGGTAACTGCTGGATCTTCCCCTTCAGATGGGCTGCATTTTGATTACGGGTAGTAGTTTGGGCATCAAGCCGTTGCAATTGCGCCAAACCTATGGCGGCCTGGTATTCGGTCATCCTGGTTTTGCCGCCATGCATAACGCCGCCGGGTCCCCATGGACTTATGGCAGTGCCATAAGGCAGGCCCAGGTTATGATATGAAAAACAGCGATCCATAAATTCATTATCATTACTTACAATTGCCCCGCCTTCGCCAATAGGGATATTTTTGCTATTTTGGAAACTGTAACAGCCAGCATTGCCTATAGTACCTACTTTTTGATGATTAACCTCAGCAAGCGGTGCCTGGCATGCATCTTCTATCACCAGCAAATTATGTTTTTTGGCAATAGCCATAATACTATCCATATCGGCCGGCAGTCCAAGTATATGGACCGGCAATATTGCTTTAGTGCGTGGGGTTATTTTCGCCTCTATTTTTGAAGGATCAATTTGGAAAGTAGCTCTATCCACATCAACAAATACCGGCATAGCACCATTAGCAAGTATAGCCTGTATTGTGGCTATAAAAGTGTAAGGTGTCACCAGCACTTCATCACCGGCACCTATTCTTAATTGATTAATAGCCACGATAAGTGCATTGGTGCCATTAGTTGTAGTAAGACAGCGGGCGGCACCAACTGCTTTGGCCCACTCCTTCTCAAACTCGTTAACTACCGATGATCGGGACCATACCCCACTGCGTAATACCTCCAATACCCGTTTTTCATCAGTTTCCGGGTTCCAGATCGGCCACTTTACCCATTTAGATTTTGCCCAAGCAGGCTGCCCGCCAAGTACCGCCGGCACTTTGGCCGCGCTGTTACCCGCTGCAAATACAGATGGGGCTATACCGGCACCTAAAACCGCGCCAAGGCCCACAAGCGAGCTGTTTTTTAAAAATCGTCTGCGTGAATTATCATTTTCTGAAGTTGCCATGGGATGGGTTCTTTTAAGGTTCTAAATAATATTAAGCTATTTTACGGTAACGTACCCGAAAGTATAAATAATGTTTTAAATATCCTATACTAATCATCATCTTTTTTAACAGATATTTTAGTTTATTTAAAAAGAGCCGAATAATGTTCTGATTGTTTAAATATGCCGCCGCTTTCCTGGTAAAACTTATTATCTAATTCAAAAGCTCCATCTTTTACCTGCATCCACCCGGCTCCTGCCGCGGTATGGTATTTTACCATACTATCCCAATTCATATAGTTGGCATTACCATTAGTTTCCATCACTCCCATTTGTAAGCCCGGGAATGGTGCCAGCCGGGCTGCAAGGTTGCGGTGCCACTCCACCAATATCGGGTTCACTGTCAGGTCAGAACATATGCAGGGTATCCCCTTTTCGGCGGCCAGCGCTGCAATCTTCATAGATAAACTCAATGTTTTAGCTATGCCTTTCAGTACGATAACATTGTAGCCTTGTGCCATACGGCGCAAGGCCGACGTTTCGTCATACACACTTTCGTCTGCAGCCATGCGGATGCCGGTGTCACCTACGTATTCGCTATTATCTTCGCTTAGCGGTTCTTCATATAATAGTATATGTTCCCACGCCCCGATAGCTTTAGCATGGTCAAGATAACGAAGCAATGTCTCTTTGTTTTCATACCGGCCATTAGCGTCCATTGTGTACAACAACTTTCCGCCCGGCGTTTGTGTAGTACGGATATCTTTTAATACTTTGTGCACCTGTGTAAGGCGCTCTATATCTGCCTGAAGCATCTGCTCCTGTGTACCGGGATGTCCCGTTTTAATCTTAAATATAAAATAGCCCTGTTTAACCGCCCGTAAAATCTCTTCTATTGCAGCACCGTATGAAATAAGCCATACTAATGCTACTTTCTTGTTTTGATGTGCTAATGTTTTTTTATAAGCATTCGGTATCATCTCGTCAAAGCTTTTAATCCTATTTTCGGCAGCATAAAGCAACCAGGCAGCATTATCAACACTTACCAAAGCGTTATGTATAAAGTTAATATGCAGGTCTGTTTTTTGGGTGATAACCTTTGCTTGTTTCATCAACTCGGGCAAGATATCATCCAACAATTGCAAGGGATCAGTAAATGGGGTTCGCTTAACCAGTTGTAAAGCTTTATTGGTAACAGCATACATCAGATGATTTGCGTCGTCCTCCGAATTAGCTGCAAACAAATCAGCGTCACCATATAATACACTCTGCGTTGCCAGGCCAATAGCAGTATTGCCCGATTGCGTATTAAGCTCGCTTGCGATCTGCCATAGTTCGGTAAGATAGCCACCTTTGAAGCCGAAGGGTTTGATCAGTTTTTCGCGTTCAAACTTTGAAGATGTTTGAGTGACAGTAATAATCTTTTTAAAATTTTCGGCCATAAACCAATCAGCTAAATCTATATAAATAACATTTTTAGATGTCTCGTAATAAAATCATAAAAGACTTGTAATTTATCAAAAATAACGCATATATTTAAATTGTGTACGTAAACGTAACAATTTTATGGGGAATATTTATCGCAAAATCGCATTTTTTTTAATACTACTGCCAACTGTAATAACAGCAGCTAATGCACAGTCGGCCCGGGTATACGGAGGATTTTATACAAAGGATAAAATAACCAACCTGCGCGCCAATTGTGATAAATATCAGTGGGCAGCAAAAACGAGGGCTACGGTAATTGCCCGTGCGAATACCTGGCTAACAAAAAGCGATGACGAACTGTGGGATATGGTACCCGGGCAGGACCTTCCGCGTTGTATTGATGTCACTTTCGACAGGCTTACGACCGGCCCAAAATTCCTGGGCTGTCTTAACTGCGGCAACAAGATCCAGCGATACGGCACCTACCCTTATAATCCCGATTTTGTAAATAAACCATGGAAACTAACCTGCCCATCCTGCGGCGCGGTATTCCCTACAAATGATTTTGGAAAATATTATCAAAGCGGAATAAACGCCACCGGGGTATTTGACCCATCGAAAGCGGATAAGAAGCTACTATATAATACAGCTCACCCTGACCCTGCTGACCCGCTGTATAAATACGGCGTAGATGATGGCTACGGTTATATTGATAAGAACGGTCGGTCGCACAAATTTATTGGTTATTATGCCTGGAAATATTGGGATATGTTGTGCAGCGGGCTTACTTACCTTTCGGATGGTTATTTATATACGGGCGATCAGCGTTATGCCCATAAAGCCGCGGTATTACTGGACAGAATAGCTGATATATATCCATCTATGGATTGGAAACCGTATGCCGACCGTGGCTGGTTCCATTCGGATAAAGGCACGGGTAAAGGCAAGATCCAGGGATCGATATGGGAGTCCGGTACTGCTGAACGATTTGCTGACAACTACGATAAGATCATCAGCGGTACCATTAATGATGTCGCGTTGTATAATTTCCTTAAAAAACAGTCGCAAAAATATCGGTTACCTAATTCGAAGGGTAGCCGCGATCTATTTGTAGCCAATGTGGACGACAATATCCTGCGCTGTGCATTTAAGGCCGTTGTAAGCGGGCAAATATTTGGTAACGAAGGTATGCACCAGCATACCGCCGCCAGGTGCGCGGTAGCCTTGAATACGAATCCCGAAACTACAGAAATGCTTGATTGGGTATTTTCGCCAACCGGTGGCCGAATCCCACAAATCGCTATAAATCAATTTGACCATGATGGCAGCACTAATGAAGGAGCACCTAATTACTCGCCATTTTTAGGGCAGTCGATCACTAAAATAGCCGAGTTGTTGAATAATTACCCGCTTTACACCAAACACGACATTTTTAAAGAGTTTCCTCAATTAAAAGCTACTTATTTGCTGGCTTATCGCTGGGCAGCATTGGGCGTTGCCATCCCTAATATAGGAGACAGTGGTGCCACCGGCCTTGTTGCCACCAGGGAGATTAAAGCCACTTACATAGCCACGGGCTTTCGTTACATCCATGATCCTAACATAGCTATAGCAGCTTATCGCGCCAACCATAACTCGGCAAACGGACTGGGCATAGATATTTATTCCAGGGATCCTGACTCGTTAAGCCGGGTAATTGGACAGATAGCCGGGAAGGCCGGCCCGAGGCCTATTGGCGGCTACCTGATGAGCGGCTTTGGGCTGGCTTTACTTGAAAGCAAAAATGGTGCATCGGGCATTGCAGTGGCTGATAACTACGGGCGTACCATTAAACATGCTCACCCGGATATGCTTAATTTCGATCTGTTTGCCTTTGGCCATTGGCTGGCGCCTGACTTTGGTTATCCTGAGTTCGCTACCGACTGGCCAAACAATGTGGAATGGAGCGGCAGCACTATATCACACAATACCGTTTTTGTAGATAAGCAGCCGCAAAAAGAGATCTGGAGTGGTCATACCCGGTTATTCAAACAATTAAAGGGTTTCGGTGCATTTACCATTGATGGACAAAAGGCCTATCCCCAACTAAAGGACTACAACCGCACCATGCTGTTAATTGGCGGGGATGAGGCGGATGGCAAAAATGCTTATGTAGTAGATATTTTCCATGTTGCAGGCGGTAAAGATCATGTATACAGTTTTCATGGCCCGCCGGGCATGATTACAACTAAGGGTTTAAAATTAACCGATCAGTCATCCGGTACATATGCCGGTGAAAACATTGCAAAAGGCGCTCTGGCCAAGGGCGGTAACTTCCCGGTAGGGTATTCATACCTTTACAACGTAAAGCGTGATGGCAATCCTCCACCGCTATTTACGATTGATTGGCTAGCAGCGCCCGGTTATCGTGGCTTGACGGCTGCTGATGATATCCATTTGCGTATGCGCGTACTAAACTCATCAAACGATATCGCATTGGCTGACGGCGACCCGCCGCAAAATAAAGATGGCAACCCCAAAAGTGTCGGTTTTATGCTGATGCACCGCCAGGGCGAAGACCTTCAAAGCACTTTTGTATCTGTGTTAGAACCTTACAGCAAACAGGCGTTTATACGTTCGGTGATACGACTGGATAATGGAAAGGATAATAAAGTTGCCCTGCAAGTAAACAAAACCGACGGTAGTACAGATTACATATTGTATAATCCCGATACTAAAAACGTAATGCGGTTAAATAACGGTATCAGCTTGACTGGTAATATCGGCTATATTAAAAAGTCTGCCGGCAAAGTACAAAAAGCAGTTCTTATTAATGGAGCCGAACTGCGGGATGGGAAAATGAATATTCGCTCGGCAGGGGCATTTACCGGGAAGGTGGTAAAGATGAATAAAGAAACATCAGGCGGCGGATATATTTGGGTAGATGCCAAACTCCCCACTGACGGCAGCCTTAACGGCGAACAGCTGATGGTCGCCACGAACATTGATCGTGATGCTACTTACGCTATTGATAAAGTAGAACGCGACGGCGAACTGAGTAAGATCTATTGTGGCGATATCAGCTTCGTGCGGGGACAAAAAAACGATCAATATCTGTACGATTTTGAGGAAGCTGCCGGTTTTAAAATAGCCTTACACAAGGTTTGGACAAAGTAGATACTATTTTAATTTGTTAAGTGTATAGCATATTAACTTGTTCGCTACCGGCAACCCTTTGGCGTTAGTAATATTGCCCAACTTTAATTCGTACACATATCCGGCTTTTAAAGCAGGTAGAACCACCGAAACTTTTTTCCGGTCGGATGATAACTTTATACTTTTTACCGGCACCTCCTGAAGGTCCATCTGTTCAGACTTATCTGCGCCTTCATTTACGTCCTTACGGCGATATTTGTAATAATAATGCCTGAATTTATAATTGGCAGGATCAACGGCTAATTTAGCATCTAAAGGCTGAGTAAATGTAAGGTCGAAACCCGTACGGGTTAGGTTCATATTCTGAACGTCCATTGGTGTTTCTCCATTAAAAACAATATGCTGTATACCCAGGTCACCACTCCAGCCGAAAGCGATCTGCCCTATCCATAAACTACCATCAGGAGCAAAAGTCAAACGGTTATTTCCTTTGCGAAGCCCATGTCCGTCAAGAAAAGGGATACATGCTCCCTGATATTCGCCACCAACTTTTTCCAGCATCACCCTAACAATCCTATCGCGGTTCATTTCGCCTAACAGCATCTGTCCCGCAAACGGTCCAAATTTCCCACCAGTTGTATCACAAATTGGCTGAGACGGCGAATTGGCCATAATTCCCTGCGGAAATAATATAGCGGCTTTTGTGCGTAAGCTATCTAAAGCCGGTATCGGCAATTGGTACGGTGTACCCCTGTTCCAATCTTTTTTCCATACCAGGCTGCCGGGATGCCCATAAAACCGGCCTTCGCGCACATGGTACATAGCACTGGTTTCTACCCAATCGCTTTGGTTATCGTTTACAAACAGATCGCCGTATTGGTTAAATCCCAACCCATTTGGAGAGCGAAAGCCCGAAGCAAACGGAACTAATTTACCATCAGGCGTTACCTTCATCACCCACCCGCGATATGGCACTACCGAGTACATTTCATATACCCCCGGCTTCATATCACGACCAAGCGGGTTGTATTTACCTCTTATTTCGGCCGCCACTTTACCTCCCGGCGATGCCGTATTCAGCGATATGTATAAATTACCTTCCTTGTCCTTCACAGGTCCGTAAGCAAACTCATGATAATTGCGGGATAAGCCAAAGCCATCGGCCAGGTTCTCGTACAGATCGGCAACGCCATCTCCGTCGGTATCTTTGATGCGGGTCAATTCGGGCCGCTGCATTACAATAACTTCCGAATTACTTACTGCCATAATACCCAGGGGTTCATGCAGGCCGGTAGCAAATATTTTCCATTGTTTGCTTTTAGGCTCATAGGTCATTACCTCTCCCCTTATAAAGCAGGCAACCAACCGTCCGTCGGGCATGAAAGTTACTCCACCTGTTTCGCCGGTAAGCCCTTTTGGCAACGCAATTGTTTCAACCCGGTATGATCCATTATCTACAGTTGTAGTTTGTGCCCTTGCCAGGATCGAAGCGCCCAAAATCAGGCAGCAGGTTTTTATCGCTATCGCAAATTTCATGGCTTCTTTTTCCGTTTGGCATCATAAACTAATGAATAACTGGTCAAAGTGATACTGAATTCCGTAGCTTCTTTAGCAGAAAGTTGCACCCTCCCGTTATCCCATTTACCGGCCGAGGCTTCATAAACCTCGCTCCCACTGCCCGGGTTGGTTACAAACCACATCGGTTTATCCGTACCCGATATTTTGAAGGTGCGTACCAGGCCATTGCCATCAGCTTTAGGGGTTATCAGTTCGTAAACATCGGCGCCATTTAATGTATAGTGGAATTCGGGATATTTATTTACCAACCGATATCCTTTATATTTTGCAATCGGGATAGCATTGGCATCACCTATTCTTAAAGGGTATACTGTATTGTCACGATAAAATATCGTACCCAATATTTTAGACACGGCGTCACTATGTCCTTTCCACAATACCGTATTATCTACAAAACCACCGGCCCATGCATAGCGAAGCCTGCAGGTGCCGGCATCCCAGCAATAGGCCAGATCCTGCGGCAGGCATACGGCAATAGCTGCGGGGCTCGCATCATCCATAAAGCTTCGATACAAATATGGTGCGACAGGATCATACGGATGCAGCGCGATAGGTTCCGGTGTATTCATTTGATGGCCTGAATGATCCATAGCCATAGCTCCGGCTTTATCAGCGGCAACATCGTTTTTTGCCGAAGGCGGAATATTAGGATCAGTTTTAAGATCAGGCATTTTGCCATCGGCAGAAACATACATCGCGCCATACATAGTAAAGCCATGCCCCGGATACGTGCAAACATAGGAATATACACCCTCTTGCTTTGGCGCGGTAAATGTTAAAGTTTTTGTTTGATTGGGTGATAATACAGGAATTGACCACAATACCTGGGTGGATTTTGGTATATAGTTCATAGCCGGCCCGTTCTCATCCAATTTAAGGGCCTGATTCACTACAGCTAACCGCGCACCGGGTTTGGTGATCAGGAGGTTGTGGCTCATATCATCGGTATTTGTGTAAAGTACCTTCACCTGTGCACCCGGCTTTACGGTAAACCTTGATACATTAAATTTTAGCCCCGGCATAGCGCTTAGTTCAATAACTGTAGCTGGTTCCTGCTGCCGACTTTTTGCGTGTGCTGCAAGCAACACTGATGCAATAATGAACGATATTATCTTTTTGTTAAACATCGATGATCTTATCAACTATTACTTAATTGCTTTAATACTGATCAACATATCGGCATTGGTTGCCGGCAGGCTTATTTCCAACAAGCCGGGATATGGCGAATCCTGTTCGGCTACCTTGCCATTTATCTTAACTTCGTACTTAAACTTAGGATCCAAACAAGCCATAAAACATCTTTTATGTGCCGGTGTTGCGCTATCCATTGCTAATTGCGCCGTGTAGCTTGTATTGTCCGGGCTGAACGATTGGCTCTTTATCCAAACCTCGAAACCCGAAGTAACTGTACCCGGTTTATAATATGATGCAAACCACGATAGTACAGGTGATGAAAGGCTGGTAAACTGGTGCCAGCCTGCGCCGCGTCCGTTTTTAACCACGTAGTATTCGAAAGATGAATAGGTCTCGTCTACTTCACGTGAGAATACATCCAGCCCTTTGACAGCAATTTGCCTGGCCAGGTCAGGCCGGCCAATGTCAAGCATAGTCTTCCAGGCAAACCATTGGTGCGGCAACCAGATAGAACCATTCCAGTAACCTACCGGGTTAAAGTAAGGGGCGGAACGGTCAACCACGCAAATGCCGGCTGGTGTCCACATCCGGGTATCTGAAAATATATCGCGGATCATCAATTTCTCTTGCTCTGGTGTGCATATGCCGGCGATAAGCGGGCTAACACCATCAAAACCCATGTTATGATCAATATTAGTGCCCGGCCATTTATAATGGCCTGTAGGGTTACCTGACTTATCGTGCACTACATAGCTGAAATACCCTGCCGTATCATTCCATGAATATTTTTGGATGCCTTTACTAAATACTGCTATATCATCATCATAAGCTTTTTGATCTTCTTTTTTACCCAAAGCAGCAGCTGCCTGTTTAAGCATTTTTGCAATACGGATGGCATGGGCCGTACTGGCAATTGGTGCTACTGTTGATTCGGCCTTTTGGGCATGAACGGTTACCTGTGCCGGATAATCATCCCACCCACCAGAATTATAAAAGTAACTCCAGGTAGTGAGCAAACCTGATTTTAAAGTGCGGGTGTTTGAACTGCCGTATCGGCCTGCAATAAACTCGTAGTATTTTTTTATCCGGGGATAGAAATATGCCAGCATTTCTTTGGACTGCGTTTTATTCCACAACTCCATCAAAGCATAGATCTGCACCGCTATAGGAGTACCATGCTGAATGAACGCATTTTCATTACCTGCTTCGGTAGTGTAAGCATTCATACTTTCCATAGCCTTCTCCGGATTCACATAAACCATACCGAGGGCAGAGAAGCCCGAATCCCACGTATAAAGCGAGTTATAAAATTTACCCGGCGAAAAGTGACGAATGAATTTATCCTGTGTATAGATTGGATAAGCCAGGTTAGTAAGTACCAGCGAACGGAAGATCTCCTGACTTTGACGATACTTTTCGCCTTGAGGTAATATAGCAGGCACCCCTGCAATCACCACTTTTTTCTCGACAATGTGCTGTAGCTCGGTAACCTGGTGTATGCGTTTTTTCACTTGCTCCATTGTTCCGGAAGCTATTACCGCATACACAGTACGTTCTTGTTTTGGTTCCAGTTCTATCGGGCGTAAATAAACATTACTAAAATCGCCGCCACCATTGCCGGTGAACACCTTGTTAGTATGGTTATTGATATTTCTTTTCATGAAAATATCCAGCTCATCATTTTTGAACTCTCTGATCCTGAACAGATCAAAATCCCAGCCGATGCCATAATAGGTGTCTATATCAGGATATTTCAGGATCAACGACTTGCTATTAAGGTCTTCGGTTGCAGCGGGGATGAAATGTTTTTCAACCGCAACGATCTTAATCGTCTCTGTATTTGGCACAATAGCGATACCATTAAACTCTACATCGTCTTTACCGGTGGCTTCAACAATAAGTTTCGATGCATTAGCTGATTTAGTAAAAGGAACACTCGCTATCTCGAAATTACCCGTACCCTGCAATTGAACTGTTGAAGTCGCCAGTCCATTTAATTTAAAAGCCGAAGCGGTGCCTTTTTTCATCCGGTACACGATCTGTATGGTGCCTTCTGAAACATCTTTTGGGAGATCTGTTGCATAAGTTGCCGTGCTTCCTGCATCCTTGGTAAATAAAGGGCCAAGTATCCGGCCGTCTATGTACTCGCTGTTACGTACCTCGCCCTTAAGCCAACCGTCAACGATCAGGTTATCGCGTATGGAGGGCGTATGCAATTTCAGTTGCTGATAATGTATAGCATTGATCCATAATCCGCCTGCAGTCAGCGTAACGGCCTTTGAGGGATAGCTTTCAGGATACTCTACATAACCAAATAAATTAAGATCCAAATGCTGTGGCATATTGCTGTTATTTACACAACGCATAGCTATCACTACCGTATTCGAATCGATAATATGATAAGTAACATCGGTATATATCTCGTTCTTCCAGGCAAGCTCGTTCCTTAGCGTATAGCCTGTCATATCATCGCTGGCACGCCAAGGGTAATAGTCTGACTGGAACAGTACATTAGGTACCACTGTCTTAAAACGGTACAAGCCGGGCATTACCGAAAACTCGAACTTCAGCCCTTTTTGCATATCGGGAATATGCGAGATACCCGCATATTTTTTAGAATAGGGCCCCCAGGGCGATAAATAAACATCGTGAGACTTATTAAGCAATTGCCAGTCAACCTTGCCCAGATCTATCTTTTGCGCAGTTAACCGGCCGGCAAATAATAGGCAAATAAAAGCAAATAGAATTCTCTTCATCAAAGTTCAGTATTTAACGACGTGGTAACCCCTGTTTTTTTTAAGCGTCTGTCCGCTATGCGTGGTCGAGTTTCGCCATGAGATGGTCTGCTGCATCCCTATCATAAAGGACCTTGCCTTTTACAATTGTTTTTTGGATATTGATATTTTCATCAAAAATTACAATATCAGCATCTTTACCTTTTACCAGCGATCCTTTTTTTCTATCTATACCCATTATCCTTGCCGGGGTCGAAGTAATCATTTGTACGGCATCTTTTAAAGGCACACCGGCCATCTGCACCATGTTCCTCACCAGCCTGTCGGCCGTGGCTACGCTTCCGGCAAACGCAGTACGATCTGGTAGTTTAGCTACGCCGTCTTCGATGATGACCTCTAAACCGTGTTTTAAATTACCTAAAATACTGGGGCCTTCCGGCAAGCCTACTGCCCGCATCGCATCTGTTATCAGGGCAATCCTGTCGGGACCTTTTATCTTGTACACCATTTTAAGCAAAGGCGCCGGCAAATGGATACCATCAGCGATAATCTCAACATCAAGTTCGTCAATAATGTAAGCACTCTCTATTACGCCTGCATACCGGTAAGCATTTCTGCGGGTCACGCCGGACATACTTGAATATAAATGAGTGATCAGCGAGTAGCCGTTCTCATAAGCCAATTCAACATCCTCATAAATAGCATCGGTATGTGCTATCGCGGGTAAAATATTATGCTCTTTAAGATAACGGCCAAACTCAATTGCTCCCGGCAACTCAGGCGCGGCGCTCCAGCGTTTAATAGACGGAGAGTAAGCTATGATCTCCCGGTACTCTTCGGGGTCCGGGTGACGAATGTAACGAGTATCCTGCGCTCCGCGCTGCGCTAACGAAAAATAAGGCCCCTCCAAATGCATCCCCAATAATTGGGCTCCCACTGGTTCTTCGTCCTTTACTTTTTCAAAAATGGCCAGCGTGGTTAAGAGATCTTCTTTTTCGCTTGTAAGCGTGGTAGGAAACATAGCCGTAGTACCGTATTTTACATGCGTACGTGCTATCTCCCGGAAAGCTTCAATGGTATTATCCATAAAATCGTAGCCGCCGCCACCATGTACATGAATATCGATAAAACCGGGCGCTACATAATTGCCCCGTGCATCAATCACCTTCGCATCTGTTTGAATATCTTCCGCACTAACGGCAGTTATCTTACCATCCGTTATTAGTATCGTCCCATTTGGGATGATTCTGTACGGAGTGATAATCTTTCCATTAATGATCTTTATTTTTTGAGGCATATTTGTTAGTTTATGAATAAATTCAGGTAATAATTGCTGATTTTTCAAGGCAACAACCCTGCTGCGTAATACCGTAATTTTAATTACAATATGCGTTACGTTTACGTACACGAAGATACGTCATTTTATTTTTTATTTACAAGTCTTAATATTTTCCCAACCTGCCAGGCGCATTGCATTTGCTATAATTTTAGGCCGTCTGATCATAATCGCAGTAAAGGTCACACATCCAAACGCATCAATTTTTTGGCATTGTAGTATAATAGTTTACGTTCTATCTCTTTGGATGGTGCCAGCCTTTTTATCATCGCGATAGCTTGCGAGCCAGTACAGGCTTTACCCTCACCTACTTTATCGTCACAGTCACTTCCGTACAATAACTGGTTCTGATGGCGTTCCATAAAGGCACGAGCGTGATCCTCATCACGTGTCATAGCACTCAGGCCCGATCCTGCCGACATATCACCATACATGTTAGGATATTCACTAAGCATCCGGTCGGTCAGGCCGCCGGGGGTTACCTTTCCGCCAGGATAAAGCAAATTAGGGTTAGGGTAATTTCTATCGATATTGGCCCACCATGTTTGCGCATGGCCAATAAAATTCACTTTCGGGTACTTTTTCAGCATCGGGATCATCTGTTCAAATCCGCGATTATATATCTTGTGCTGGAAGTGCATTAATACCGGAACCTTATAGCTTTGAGCCAGCTCATAGATTGCCTGCATTTCCGGCGAATCAACCTCTACATTGAATTTCTGCTCGCCGATGATTGGTGCACCCAGCTTTAGATATTTCTCTATCTCTTTAATAGCGTTCGGCGCATCTGGTACCTCGTTAGCCCCGAACAGATATTGCTTAGGCTTGTCCTGTGCTATTTTATAACAAGCCTCATTAGCTGTGGCATGCACCTGCAAACCGTTAGAAAATCCATAATTAGTAGAGCCATAATTGATATTGTGCCCGGCGGGTAAAAGTATGGTGGTAGTAACCCCCATACTTTTTTGATGTGCAAACAACTCATCATTGGTGCGTCCGGCGTAATCTGTATGCTGATGAATATCAATGATAGGCTCATCGCTCCATCCCGAAAGGCATGCGCCTTTCACCCTCAACGTTGCACCTGCAACAAGTAACCCTGTAGTAGCTATAAAATTGCGGCGCGAAGTACTTTTAGCTGCCATTCGTTATTAGTGTATTTAATTATAAATATCTTATTTCATGTTCATTATTGCCAATTGTCCGCCCATAGTAACTGCAATTGTACATTCAACAACCAAAGCTATTTTTTTATAGCTGTGTTAATAGCTCAATTTGCTATGGCTTCTCCGTTTTTTAAGAAGACCGCGCTCAACTACCTCGCAACACGTCGTTGTAGCCATTGTTAACTTTTGGGTCCCCCCCGGCATTACCAGTACGGGTTTTGTTGCAATTTATTATCACTCAATATATCAGCGTTAGGTATTGGCATACGATAAGATTTTTGTGGGTTAAAGTAGCGGGTATCAATATTCCTGAGTTGATATGTTACAGTAGTTGGTGCGGTCCAAACCGGAATTAGCGCTTGTACTGTAGTTTCCGGAACTTGTTTCCAGCGGCGTACGTCCCAGAAATAATGCTCTTCAAAAGCAAGCTCTATCCTGCGCTCATGTTGTACCGCTGTGCGGAATTGATCTTTACTCAATCCCCCCGGAATTGGCGGCATGCTGCCTGTATAAGTTTGATACTCTTTCTTACCGGCAACGTACGCAGCTCTTGTACGAACCATATTTACAGCCTGCAATGCGGTCATAGTAGCCCCCGGTGGCACTGTCTGTGGGCCGTAAGCTTCATTAACAGCTTCGGCATAGTTTAATAGTACTTCACCATAACGGAAGTATATATAGTTTTGGTTAGTAGGTACCTGCCCTGTGCCCGAACGCGGGTCATTAGTAGTAACATTTAGCGACAGATCACAAAACTTAACATTAAACAAGTAGCTTTGATATTGTGGCACGGTAGTTTGCCCATTATGTTTAACTGCTTTGGCTACTCCTGATGCGACTTCACCAAGCTCTACTGTCTGATTTAATATATTGTCACCATTAAAAATACAATCACGATAAAACCGCGGATCAAGATTTTTAAACGGGTCCTGTTGATTATACCCTGAAGCAGGGTCGGTTATAGGATAAGCTACACCTCCTTTTAATACTTCATATTGCTTAAGCATATTATAAGTTACCTGGTTGTATCCGCCAAGATTGTACCCTTGGGGATACAGCTTATAAGGCACATTAACAGCTGTAAAATATGCGAATGGCTGTTGCAAACGAGAGTAAATAATTTCGTTATTAACACGGGTGGTAAACAGAGTTGAAATATCCGGGTGAAGCTGGTACTGATTTAGAGCGATAACATCCTGAGCTGCCTGGACTGCTTTTTCCCATTTGGTCACGTCATATTTACCGCTTAGATAGGTATCTGTTGGATTTGCACTATCATTCCATAGCGGGCTTGCAGCATACAACAGCATGCGTGCTTTAAGAGCTAATGCAGCACCTTTGGTTGCACGGCCATAGTCGGCGTCAAGCGCAGCTTTTAAAGGTAAAACGGCCGCAGCTTCATCACATAAACCAACAATATATGCTACCGTTTCGTCATAAGTACTTCGCGATACATCGAATACATCTGTGGGTTCATAAACTTTTTTAACTATAGGCAACCCTCCAAATTGCTTACACAATTCAGCATAGTTAAAAGCTAACAGCCATTTAGCTTCACCAATACGGATCTTCCGGGTTTCTTCTGAAAAATTAAATTGCGGATCTAAAGGCACCTCATTTATATGCGCCAAATAAAGCAGGCATGAACGGATAGCACCATAGTTATTTCTCCAGTCTGAATAGGAAAACACACTAGTACTGGCTGATGTTGTAGCACCTGTATTAAAATCGCGGGCCTGCGCTGATAGTGTGCCGTTACCTGTTTCATTTTCGGTTCCCATATCCAACAGGAAGCCAGTACCCCAACGCGAGCCCATATTGTCTGTATGCGGCAACACCTCCACTATCTGGCGGTATATATTTATTAAAAACTGGTCGGCAGCATTCGCCTTACCAAAAGCATCAGCCAGGCCATTAGTGTTTGATGGGTCAAGCTTCTTGGCGCCGTCCTTGGTACATGCTGTGCACAAAACAAACAGCGCAGTAATTGTTAAAAATATCTTTTTCATAATTTTTTACTATTAAAAAGTTACGTTAAGCCCTGTGGCATAAAATTTATTTCCGGGCGAATAAACACCGGTTGTACCACTTGTACCTGAGGCGCTTGGGTTATTACTGCCAATGTATTCAGGATCAATATGGTATTTTTTCATCGGGGAAAATGTCAGCAGGTTTGAGCCGCTTACAAATATCCTTAAACTTGCTATTCCTAATTTTTGCATCATTTTCTTTGGGAAAGTATAACTAAATTCTGCTGCTCTTAACCTTACATAGCTGGCATCGAGTTTATTGAATGTAGACTGCATTTTTACTGTAGTTGAACCATTAACAACCAATGCGGGATATGTTGCCGTAGCCCTGGTATCTAAGCCACGCGATGGGTCATACACCCAACGGCCATCTTTTTGATAAGGTTGAATGTTGTTGGCAAATTCATTAAGTATAGCACCTGCTGTACGATAGGCCACGTGGGTAGCACCATACCAGTTGGTTGACAAATTGAAGTTTTTATAGCCTAAATTCACATTCCAGCCAAATACGATTTCAGGGGCTTCGTTGTATCCCTGGTAAGACAGGTCATTAGGGTCAATTACACCATCGTTGTTTAAATCTTCAAACATCAACTCACCTGGTATAATCGTACCTGCCGGCCTTGCTACTTTCGGGTTAGCAAGATCCTCTACGCTATAAAATTTACCGGTCCAGGTATATAGTGGTTCAGTATCTATAGGATGGCCTGTGTAATATAACCATGGGTAATTTTTCAATGCCTCGGCCTGGTAGTCTATATTGTTGTGTGCATAAGTAACATTCCCATCAACGTTAAAACTAAAATCGCCAATACGGTCTGCATATCCCAGCGAAAGCTCAATACCTTTGTTGGTTACCTTACCGATGTTAGAAGCAGGCAGTTTTGTAGCTATTAAAGCAGAAAAGAACGGAGCATCATTCCTTTTTGACAGTATATTACTTCTTTTTTCTAAAAACACATCGCCCGTAAAGGTTAACCTGTTATTAAACATTTTAATGTCGATACCCAAATCAGCCTTTCTTGCAACTTCCCAGGTTACCAACGCGTTAGGTAACGTACCTTCCTGCAAACCGGTTTGGTTTACACCATTTACACCCAGGCTATAGTTTGCGGGGTCGGCTGTTGATGTTCCTTGTCCTGCGGGGGCATTAAAGCTGTAAGCGTAATAATATGCAAGGCCACCAGCTATTTTATCATTACCAACTTCGCCATAATCACCCCTGATTTTCAGGAAGTCAATAAATTTCACATTGTCCTTCATGAATTTTTCTTCAGAAATAACCCAACCCACCGCACCTGCCGGGAACAATGCATAGCGATGTTCTGAGTTAAACTTGTCAGACCCATTATAACCTACGTTACCTTCAAAAAGATATTTATTTTTATAGGCATAAGTAACACGGCCTGCAACACCGCCAAAATTTGCCGGTACCGCGGCATCGACCTCATTTGAACTTTGTGTAGCCACAGCCAGCGCCGAAATTGCGTGATCTTTCTCAATAATTTTATTGTAAGTAAGTGCCGCCTCAAAATTCTGGTTGCGCCCAAACGGCGTTAAAGCGTTTGAAGCTACTACAGCGCTGAAGGATGGAAGCGTTGCTCCCGCGTCTAAAACATAGGTATTAGTAGTTGGATTATAAGTATAATAATCTGGTTTTTTATTGAATTGCTTGGTAGCATAGGATGTATAATTGTTACCATACAAAACCCTTGCGGCAAGTCCCGGTGTTATAAAATCAAGTGTTTGGGTAAGATTGAAGGTAGAAGATAAAGTATTGCCTGTACGCCTGTTATAACCGCCATCATACAGATCGGCATTTATGTTCCAGGCTGAGTTAGGGCCTGTGTTGTAAGTGCCGTTAGGGTTATATACCGGCCCGTCCAATGGTTTGTGTGTTACAATATAATACCAGCCTACGCCTATTGTACGTTGACCACTGCTTTCAGGGGTTAACGGTACAGTTTGATCATTTATTAAGCCATTAAGGTTTACATTTAACTTAGTGGTTTTGCTTATTTCGAATCCAAGATTTGAACGCAGGTTATAGCGTCTGTAGTTATATTTATTATAATCGGCACTCCTGACAATACCTCCTGACTGATTGTATTCACTACTGATGTAGTAAGTTACCTTATCTGTACCACCAGAAACACTACCAATATGTTGTTGCTCAAAATAATGGTCTTTATTAATAGTTTTTTCCCAATCCACATCCGCATGGCCGTAAGGGTCATCACCGGTACGAAAATGTTCAATATCCGCTGCCGAATATTGTGGAGTGTAAGCGCCTCCTGTTGCAGTGGCAACATTTTTTAGCGCTTCGTTATATAATGTAGCATAATCATATGAACCCAGGAACACCGGGAAATCCAATGGTTTAAGCATCCTTATCTGGCTGGTGAAACTAAATTTTGGTTTACCGAGCACACCTTTTTTAGTGGTAACCAAAATTACACCGTTAGCACCACGCACACCGTATATTGCGGTGGCCGATGCATCTTTTAAAACGCTTATTTGATCAATATCTTCGGGGTTTAATCGTGAAAGTGAACCCTCAACACCATCAATTAAGATCAACGCGGCGGTGTTACCATAGGTGCCTTTACCACGAATAAAAATTTGCGCGTCATCAAGGATCCCACTCTGGTACCTGGTTTGAATACCGCCGGCAGAACCATCGCCGATTCTGGCAATTAGCCCGGGAACCCGACCACTTAAAGCATTACTAAGATTTGACGGTGCCGCCTGGCGAAGCTCTTTCATTTCAATATTTGAAATAGCCCCTACAACACTCGCTTTCTTTTGTATACCATAACCTACTACCTGCACCTCGTTTAAAGTGGTGGCGTCGTCAACCATCGTTATGTTTATTTCTGTACGGCCCCTAACCGGTTCTTTTACAGTAATTGAGCCTACTGATGAAAAAACCAATACAGAATTGGCATTAGGCACCTTAATTGTATACTGGCCATCAACGTTTGAAATCGTGCCGTTTTTAGTGCCTTCAATATTAACGCTAATTCCTGGTGACCCCAGCCCTTTACTATCTCTTATCGTACCCCTAACCTCGATACCCTGCGCGAACGCGTTGATACAGGCCAGGCTAAAAATTAAAAATATAAATATTTTTTTCATGATTCTTAAATTGAATAAGGTTACCAACCTGGATTTTGAACTAAACCTGGGTTCCTGCTAAGCTCGTCTTGCGGGAACGGATAGAAATACATTTTTTGCTGAAACACCCGGTTTTCAACTTGCTGAAATGTGTAGGTAAAAGGCGTAGGCGCGCCTACAGCATTTTTAACTATTTTCAACCCCATAACAGGTTGATTAAGTACGGTCTCTGCAGTTTTCCACCTTCGCAGGTCAAACCCTCGGTGCTCTTCAAATGCCAGCTCGATACGGCGTTCGTGGCGTATTGCGTCACGCATTAAAGCCTGGGTAGTGGCCGAAGCAACGTTTAAATTCCCGGTTAAGCCTGCACGTGTACGTATAAGTACCATAGCCTGGCGTGCAGACATACCATAAGTGCTCGGATCATCAGGGCCATAGGCCTCGTTCATTGCTTCTGCATAGTTCAATAATACTTCACCGTATCTAAAAATAGGGAAGGCATGCACACCAGTACCTACTGTACCAACAAAGCGCGCACCAATAGTCAAAAATTTACGCAGATAAAAACCGGTACGCGTTGCGTATTGGATTCCTTCTGCATCCTTGCCACCCTGGAAAGTTTCAACAGCGGCTGTACCAGAAGTTACTCCCATCCAGGTTGAGCCGTTATAAAGAATGCTATTGGCAAAACGCGGGTCGCGGTTGGTAAACGGATTGGCCGCCATTGTTGGGTTGTTCCAATCGAAAGGAGTACCGTTTGCCATTTCATAATCATTAACCAGATTTAATGACGGGCATGTACCGCCAAGGCCTGTAGATATACTTGGCAATCCGTTCATCCTTTCGTAGTTGCTGCTATTCACCTCTAACCTTGATAAAATAATTTCAGGATTGGCGGCAATCGTTGTAAAAAAATTAGCATAACCTGCGCCACCGGCAGCAGATAGCAAACTATAAGTATTTGTTTTAATAACGACCGATGCGGCATCGGCTGCGGCTTTCCATTTAGCAACATCATTGTTTGTGTTGTTTAACGGGCTGGCGGCATATAATAACAAACGTGCCTTAAGCGCCATTGCAGCTCCTTTGGTTGCCCTTCCAAAATCACCTGGGGTAGGCGGTGTTACCGTTAACAAGGTTTGAGCCTGATCACATAAGCCTGAAATATAATCTACGCATTCTGAGTATGAGCTTTTAGGTATGTTAATTATATCGCCGGCTTTAAGCTGGGTTTTAACAATTGGGTAACCCCCATAGCGTTTTAAAAGCTCGAAATTAAGCAACGCTCTTATAAAAAGCGCTTCACCAAGATACCTGTCGCGATCGGCGGGCTTAACTTCGCTGGTGCCGGCGGTACCCACATGAATCCGTGGATTAATATCTTCGGTGTACTCAAAAGTGCGCCTGATGCCTGTATAATCTGTTTTGATCTGGGTGTCCCAGTTGTTTTGCGGACTTGGAGCCCATTGCCCGGTTCCCCAAAGCTCGGCAGCCGAATTACGGGTTGCATGTACCGACTCATCGGTTGAAGAAGCTACCATTGCCGTTTTGGGGTCGCTTACACTTGGTGCGCCAGGGGCCGCGCCGTTAGCATTATCATTTGTTGCCGGATCAGGATCCAGGCGGTTATAACCCCGCGGAATAAAAGTATACAGATTATTTACAAAAAATAAGACGTTAGTATTTACAGAAGCTGCCTGGTCTGCTGAAGCAAAATCCGGCGGCAGATTACTGATCTTTTCATCGGTACATGATTGAAATACTGTGCCGGCTATAAAGATCATCGAGAATATATATTTTTTCATATCCATTATTATTAAGGATTAAAATTTAACGTTAAGCCCTAAACTAAGAGAGCGTTGCAGCGGATAAGCAAACCCATTACTTGCAGGTGGGTTATCCGGTGCCTCAGGATCTTTGTGTTTCACATCGCTCCACAGCAACAAATTGTATCCGTTTACAAACACGCGTGTGCTTGATGCCCCTATTTTTTTAAGAAAATTTCCGGGGATGGTAAAGCCCAGCTCGGTATATTTAAGCCTGACGTATGAATTATCCTGCACCCAGTATGAGTTGGTTACAAAGTTGTTTGGATTGCTTAATGTTAATCGCGGATAAGCCGCAGACTGGCCTGAGTTTGGGGTCCATCTGCCAAGTATATGTTCAGCGACGTTATCCCTGCCCGATTCATAAAACTCCCAATAATTAGCGCCTGCATTGTAAGTAGTGCTATGGCTTGTACCCTGGAAATTCACAGTCAGATCAAAGCATTGGTATCCAAATCTGAAATTAACACCATAGTTAACTTCAGGAATATATGACCCGCCAATTGGAGCTATATCATTGAAATCTATTTTATTATCGCCATTAAGATCTTTAAATTTTAAATCTCCGGCTCTTTGAACACCCAATATAGTTTGGTTTGGAAAATTATTGGCTGCTATATCAGCTTCGGTGAAATAACGGTCAAATACATAACCCATCCTACCCGCATAGGTATTACCAGTTGAGTACATCCACGGGTTATTCCTGGTTGGCTCGTTTTGGTTAATGATTTTATTTTTAGCGACAGTCAAATTTCCTGAGATGGAATATTGAAATTTCCCAATATTATCGTTCCAGCCTGCCTGCACCTCAAAACCTTTATTATCAATTATACCTACCGGGGCATTGATTTCTGCCCCATACATTACAGAGATAGGATTGAATACGTTGATATGGCTGGTTCTTTCCTTAAACACATCAATAGATGCACTAAGCCTGTTATGCATAAAAGCCATATCCAGGCCAATATTACTTTTAAGGCTACTTTCCCATGTTGTATTTGGGTTGTCTACCTGGCTTTGATATACGCCTGACGAGCCAGCCGGTGTTGGGCTGCCAAAAACAGCTCCCCCACCAGTTGAATAATTACTCAAATAATCAAAATACACACCCGAGGTTGGGTTACCTGTTTTTCCGAATGAGCCCCTTATTTTCAGGAAATCAAACGCGTTACCCTTCATAAATGATTCGTCTGAAATTATCCATCCGGCCGATACGGCAGGAAAAAATCCATAACGACTGTCTACAGGGTATTGCTCATTACCTTGATAGGCAGCAACAAAGTCTAACAAATACTTATTTTTATAACGATATGACAAGCGTGCTTTAGGGCCCACGTAATTTGATGTAAGCGGTGTTCCGTTATCATTTTCAGATTGTTGAAATTGGTACATAACCAATGCGCTTAAGCTATTGTCGCCAAAGTCACGATCATAAGTAACTGATGCTGTATGATCATATATACGCTGGCGGGTAATAAAGCCACCTGTTCCATTAGCTGCTGTTAAACTGCCGTCAGTTCCAAATTTTTGATACGTGGTTGCAGTAAGTGGTGCATAAACAGCAAACGTTTTACTTCGTGAAGTTTGATAAGCACTAAAATTTGCAACACCTAAATCTACTTTAGCTTTTAAACCTTTAACTAAATCGTTAAAGTTATAAACCATAGCTGCAGTACCGCTTAATGAGGTAATAACAAGCGTGCTGTAACCACTATAATTTAATAAACCATAAGGGTTATTAGTGTAAGTGTTTTTACCACCTAATGATCCGTCGGCATTTTTAATGGGGTAAGCATTGTTAGGTGTGGTGTATATTACCTTGAAAATATTCTGATCAAAGCCGCTGTTGAAACCGCCCGGCGCATTACGCATTTCACGTTTTGAACGCAGGTCAGCACTGAATAACAAATTCTTAGACAGGTTAATATCAACATTACCACGCACGTTAAAAACGTTCAGGTTAGAGTTGGTACCATAGGTGTTAATGCTTTTATCTGTCTTGAAAATGCCGTTATCAGTTAAATAACCACCCGAAAAGTAGTACGCAATACGATCACCACCGCCGGAAATATTAATATTATTCCTGATCTGCAGAGCGCTTTTCTTAAGCAGTTCCTCTGTCCAGTTTACATTAGGATACTGGTATGGATTGGAGCCATCCTGGTAACCTTGTAGCGCCGCTGCGTTATATAGTGGTGTAGCTGCCGGGTTATCATTTAATTGTGCTTCGTTATAAAGCGTAGCATAATTGTAAGAATCTACAAATTTTGGCAAGCGTGTAGGCTGCTCAAAGGTAGTTTCCATGTTATAGTCGATCTTTAACTTGCCCATTTTCCCACGTTTGGTGGTTATAAGTATCACACCATTTGCAGAATTTAGTCCATACAAAGCCGTTGCCGCTGCATCTTTAAGCACAGTAACACTTTCAATGTCATTAGGCTCGATTTCAGAAACATCATCACGCTTGCCATTAATTAATATCATAGGCTGTGATCTTCCAAAATCTGTTGTTGTTGCCGAAAAGCTGTGCAAACCTCTAACCAGCGTAATGTTGCTTTCTGTACTTGGCAAGCCGCTCTGTGCTATTATGCCAAGGCCCGCCATTTGCCCTGTAAGAGAGTTGACACGGTTAGTACCGGGGATGTTACTAACAGTAGAACCTGGCAGGTACGAAATAGCGCTGGTAATATACCTGAATGGCCGGGTGCCAAACAAAACCGGCACAGGCTTTAAGGTATCTGCCATTAACACTTTAGCGGTGTCTTTGACAGACAGCTTTCTGGGATGTCCCTTGGAGTAATTTCCAAGAAACAACACAATACCTGCAGCGGCAATCCATTTGTAGGACTGCAAACTTCGGCGAGGAAATGAATTAGTTTTTGTAATTGTTCTCATCATATTAAATACTGGGCGTTAATAGTTTAATATTCATTTATTCATGTAAAATACTCCAGGGTCGAAACTTCCTGTATAACTCATTGATACACCGGCATTACTCACCAGGCAGATAAGACTAACATCCTGCAACTGCCACACCCACAACCGGGTCGACTTAGTGCTTATCACAGCCACTTAGCCGAACATTTATTTTTAAAGAACTATAGCAAAAAAAGAAAATAGACACAGGCAATACCGCGAACCAAAAATTAGCAAACCTATACTATTATAAACTACACCAGCTTAATAGTTGGTGGTAAAAGCAATATGCAATACGATTCATGAAAACAACATCAATCCCTTTAGTCTCTCACCTCCAAATTGCTCAGATTGATATCTCCGTTAACGTACCCGAATATAAATCCTTTAAATGTAACTTCCAAATAAAATCAAATAAAAATGCGTTTCGTGTACGTAAACAATTGTTTCAAACCCCCTTTCTTCAGGAATAAGAGCTATCGCGGGTCACATCAGGCAATTAATTATGGTAGCGCGGAGAGGAATCTGTATAACCGATATTATGTTTTATAATACCTATTATATATAGGTGAAAAAAAATGCAAAAAAGCAACATGCGATAAACGTACCGTACGTAGCATTGATAAAAATATGGAGATCGCAATTATTAGTAAAACCAACAAAAATGCTCTATAATTGTACAATAAAGTCTTTTCAATATCTAATTAGTTAAATCTAAACGTGAAAAAACAACCTACTGAACTTAAGGGAGTAAAAGAGATTGCCAGAAGGGCAAATGTATCTATCGCTACCGTTGATCGCGTGCTACATAACAGACCGGGCGTTTCCAAGGAAACAAAGGACAAGATCAATGAGATCATTGTCGAATTTAATTACCAGCCTAATTTGCTTGCTAAACGCCTGGCCTCGCGTAAAACCATCCGCCTGGCCACACTTATACCAAAAGAATCTGAGGAGACAACTTATTGGGAGGCGCCGCTAAGCGGGATAGTTAAGGCCGAAGCGGAAGTCAATCAATTCGGTATTATTATCGAAAAATATTTTTATGATCAAAACTCGGCGCTGTCGTTTACAGAGCAGGCAAACCTGATCCTTGAAAGCGCGCCTGAGGGCATATTGCTGGCCCCATCATTTGTTGAAGAAGCAGTTGATTTTACTAACCGTTGCAAAGAGGCCAATATCCCATTTGTACTTATCAATTCAGATCTGCCAGATCAGGACAGCTTGAGTTACATTGGCCCCGAGCTATATCAAAGCGGGTACCTTGCCGCTCAATTAATCAGTTATTTGATAAAAGAAGGTGATAAGATCCTGATCGTTAATATTTCTAAAGAACTACATAACCGCCATCACCTGCATAAGAAAGAAGAAGGTACACGTGCTTATTTTACCGATCATCACCAAAAATCCAATATAATTAAAGTAGATATCAAGCAAACTGATTATGCTTTTATTGAGCAGACGCTTGCTAAGACATTTGCAGACCATCCGGATATCAGGGTGGTGTTTGTTACTAATTCAAGGGTATCAAAAGTAGCACGATATATTGAAGGAGCTAAAAAGGACACGATACTGATAGGTTATGATTACCTGCAGGAGAATATAGACTACATGAACAAGGATGTGATCGATTTCCTGATCTGTCAGAAACCAAAAGACCAGGCATACCGAGGGGTAATCTCGTTATACAAGTATCTTGCATTCTCCCTCCCTGTTGAGCGGGTGCATTTTATGCCAATAGATATTTTAACTAAGGTTAATTACCCGTATTACCAAAACTAACAGGAACCGGCCAAATGGCCGGTTTTTTTATACCTTATATATATGGTATAAATTTCGGCTTAAAAAATGCCCAATTGCCGGACCACGACAAAGGCAGTTGGATTAAGCAACCATTACTAATATTTTAAATAAACAATAATTATTTGGTTTTGTAGAACACATCATATATATTTACGTGTACGTAAACGAAACATATTTTAAGGCTATTTTAAATAAACGTTAAAAGAGTTTTTAATTTTATAAGTCGCATTTACTAACGACTGCAATAAATTGATGGGAACAAAAAAAACAGGGTTTGCTATTATTGGTACAGGTGCCATTGCCGGTATCCATGCTACAGCTATTGCAGCGACACAAAATGCTCAGTTGGTTGGTGTTTATAACAGATCACAAAGTAAAGCAAAAGCCTTTGCCGATGAATACGGCTGTGCTGCTTATGATTCTATGGAAGATCTACTGCAAGTCCCTGATCTGAATATAGTATGCATTTGTACCCCTTCGGGCGCGCATTTGGAACCTGCGCTGCAAAGCATTGCTGCAGGAAAACACTGCCTGATAGAAAAACCACTGGAAGTGACCATTGAAAAAAGTGACCAGATCATTGCGGCTGCCAATGCCTATAATGTAATTGTGGCCGTGGTTTACCCTTCCCGTTTTTACGATGTGAGCCGCGAGCTAAAGAAAGCCATCGAGGGCAAACGCTTTGGGAATATGGTACTGGGTAGCGCTTATGTAAAATGGAGCCGCAGCGAAGCCTATTATAAGTCGGCCGATTGGCGCGGGACCTGGGCGCTTGATGGCGGCGGGGCACTGATGAACCAGGCTATACATTCAGTAGATATGCTGCAATGGTGTATGGGCCCGGTAACATCTGTACAAGCCTTTACTACCAACGCATTGCATAAAAATATCGAGGTAGAAGATACCGCTGTAGCCGTGCTCAAGTTTGCCAATGGCGCTCTGGGCACAATAGAATGTTCTACCGCCACCTACCCCGGCGTATTAAAGCGACTGGAAATCATGGGGACTTCTGGTACAGTAGTAATGGAAGATAACGACGTTGTAAAATGGCAGTTTGAACACGAACAGGCAGATGATGCAAAGATCATCAGCAGCTTCTCTCCTAACGGCACAGCCAAAGGAGGCGCCTCTGACCCACTATCCATCAGTTACCTTGGTCATCAACGGCAAATGGAGGACCTGATACAAGCCATTGAAACAGGCCAAAAGCCACTGATCGATGCTGAAGAAGGCCGCCGGTCTGTAGCCATAGTGCTGGCTATCTATGAAAGTGCACGCACAGGCAAACTCATCCAACTATAAGGTTAGAGCTATAATATGAAACAGAAAAACTTACAACCCTTAACCTCATAACACATAGTATCATGGCGAGTATAGATTATATTGTATTAGTGGCCTATTTTTTAATGCTGGTAGTCATTGGCTTTATCGGTTATATGAAGATCAAGTCGTCCGCCGATTTTTATACCGCCGGCGGCAAATTACCCTGGTGGCTATCGGGCGTGTCACACCACGTATCGGGCTATAGCGGCGCTGTCTTTGTAGCATATGCAGGCATAGCTTATACCCATGGCTTAACACTTTATGTATTTTGGGCGATGGGCATTGCTATTTCTATGATACTTACTATCTTTTACATTGCGCCACGATGGTCGAGGCTGCGCTCCAAACGAAATATCCAGTCACCAACCGAATACCTGGCGGCGCGTTACAACCTCCCCACCCAACAGGTAATGGCCTGGTTTGGGGTAATCATCAAATTGTTTGACGTTGGCGCGAAATGGGCCGCCATCGGCGTCCTATTGAACGCTTTTACGGGTATCTCTTTTGTAGGCGGCATCCTGGTAGCAGGTACTGTTACGCTGGTGTATATTACACTTGGCGGGCTTTGGGCTGATGTATGGAACGATTTTGCTTCGTTCTTTATCCAGTTGGTAGCAGGTATTACCATGTTTGTGATGGTATTGATCCAGCTAAAAGATGGCATACACGGTGTATTTTCTATGTGGGACAGGCTGCCGCCGGCGCATTCACAAATGTTTAACGCACCATATACGCCATTATTTGTAGGTGCAATTATGGTAATTTATTTCTTTAGCTACAGCGGAGGCACCTGGCACCTTGCTACGCGGTTCATGTCGGCATCATCAGGTACAGAGGCGCGAAAGGCGGCTATACTATCTACTTTATTATACCTGCTTTGGCCCTTAATATTGTTTTTTCCAATGTTTGCTGCGCCTATTTTTATAAAAGACCTGGCCGAGCCTACCCAAGCATACTCCCTCATGGCTATGAAATTTTTGCCGCACGGCTTGGTCGGGCTGCTACTGGCTTCGATGTTTGCCAATACACTATCTATGACATCGGCCGATGCTAACACCATTTCAGCGGTTATCACCCGTGATATCCTGCCTTCTCTTCTTAAAAAACTTAACTCGGCCAGCGCAAAAAAAATGTTATTAGTGGCGCGACTAACTACACTTACATTTATTCTTGTAACTATAATCGTTGCTATCAGATCACGTTCATTCGGTGGCGTGCTTGGCTTAATGATCTCCTGGTTCTCTGCATTGGTAGGCCCGATATCTATCCCAATGATCTTAGGATTATTACCGGCCTTTAAACGCTGCGGACCGGCTGCCGCGCTTACGTCTATTTTTGGCGGGTTGCTTGCTTTTGTTTGCTTAAAAGTATTTGGCCACGCTACGCTTGGGGTCGAGTTAGCTGCACCATTGTTCACCTCATTGATATTATATGTAGTGGTTGGCCTATTGTCTACCAAAAAAGCAAACCCTACGGTTGATGAGATCATAACATCGTTAAACACCGATTAATAATATATATTAAACTAAAGCAACTACATGCAATCAAACCACCATTAAAACGGAAGACTGGTGAATATTGAAAGCAGGTTTTGTAAAATATAAATTACGAGGAAAAAATATATTAGAATAATTTGTGTACGTACCCGAAAGATATTATATTTGATTTTAGCACACTATACCTGCTTCAATCAGGCTCACTATTAGTCAATTAATTATATGCATAATTCAACAATCACAAAGTTTTCATATGTACTAATGCTATCGTTGGGCGTTGGTACTTCATGCCTGGCACAGCGTTACGCCGATGCGCTTTCGCCTGAAGAATCATTAAAAAAAATACGCGTGGCCAAAGGCTTCAAAGTACAAATTTACGCGGCCGAACCCTACGTGTTAGATCCGGTGGATCTGCAATACGATGATGAAGGAAACGCCTACGTTGTGGAAATGCCCGATTATCCGTTTGAAGCACAGGACGGTAAGGGTACCGGGCAGATCCGTAAATTGATAGATACAGATGGAGACGGCCGTGTTGACAAAGCCGTAGTATTTGCTGATCATATTACCGAAGGTACCAGCATACTGCCCTGGAAAGGCGGTTTAATTATAACTGCTGCCCCATATATCTATTACTTTAAAGATACTAACGGAGATGGAAAAGCTGATAAAAGAGAGGTGTTGTTCTCCGGCTTTTTCTCCAGGAACTCGGAAGCACAGGTAACCAGTCTGCGTTTTGGCGCTGACAACTGGATCTATGCTAATAATCGCGGACAAAGCGGTATGATCACATTTTCTAAAAAACCGGGCAGCCCGCCTGTGGAAGTAGCCGGAGCCGATTTTAGGTTTCGCCTGGATAATAATAAGTTCGAGCTGGAGACCGGCCCGGGCCAGTTTGGACAAACTATTGACGATTGGGGACACCGTTTCTTCACCGAAAATTCCATACATGTTCAGCAATCGATAATCCCATGGAGGTATACTCACCGCCATGCCTTTATGCCAATCAGCAAATTCAACCTTAGCATTTCTGATCATAACGAAATAATGTTCCAGGAAACTGCTACCCCCTACTGGCGTCAGAAACGTACCGACGGTCGTAATGCTGCCTTTAAGGAGCGCGGGTCTGCAAGTGTAGAGTATGCCCGCGATCGCTTTACCGGAGCTGCCGGTGGCACTATTTACCGTGGTGCCGCATTACCTAAAGATTATTATGGTAGCTTTTTTGTGACCGATGTGGCCGGTGCCGTGGTTCACCGTGATATATTAACGCCAGACAGCAAATCGCCTGTTATGGTGGCAAAAAGGCCTGATGACGAATTAAAAAATGAGTTCCTCGCCTCTACTGATACCTGGTTTAGGCCGGTAACCACTACCAGCGGCCCTGATGGTTTCATATATCTTATCGACTACTACCGCCAACATATAGAAACCCCGGTATCCATACCTGATGAGTTGAAAACCGATATGGATTTCATGGCAGGCAGCGATAAGGGCCGTATATACCGCATATTGCCTGAAGATGCAACCTACAAACCGGTGCAGGCTAATCTTAAAAAGATGACCAACGCACAGTTGGTACAACAGCTGTCAAACCCAAATGCCTGGTATATTTATACCGCGCACAGGTTGTTAATTGAGCGCGGTGCTAAAACAGCTATCCCGGCACTTAAAACACTGTTTAAAACAGCTAAAGATGCACGTGCCCGCCTACATGCCATGTATATTATTGAAGGATTGGGTGGTTTAACATCCGACATTGTTAAAAAAGCATTGAACGATACTGAACCGGGTGTACGCGAAAACGCGTTGATGTTAGCAGAACGATACCCTGCCCTGTTGCCGATTATCATTGAAAAAACAAATGATCCTTCGCCGCGTGTTGTGTTACAGGCTACTTTAAGCCTTGGTCAGTTTCCGGCTAAAAGTATCATCCCGACTCTTGTAAAAGTAACAGAAAAGACCGGTGATGACCAATGGATGCGCATGGCTGTTATAAGCTGTAATGCTGGTTCATCTGCAGATTTTAACACTGCACTGGCTAATGGCGGCTTTTATAAGCAGGAAAATCCATGGAAAAAATCATTCGTTGAAAGCATGTCGTTCGTAATTGGTGCACGAAACAACAAGGCGCAATTAGCGGCCTACCTAACTGCGGTAGACGGCGAACAAGCCGCATGGCAGGCATCCGCTATTAAAGGCTTGGTAAGCGGCCTTGGCTTCTCGCCTACTGCAACCGATGAGCAAAAAGCAGCCTTAGCCAATATAAAAACTGATTCTGAAGCAGCTACTAAACAAGCTATCGCGTCATTAAAAAAATTGCTGTAATTAATATTGAACAATATGGAAGAGAATAAATATTCAAGGAGGGAGTTCATCAGCAAAAAGCTGCTGACGATTTCAGTATTTGCAGGTGGAACAATGTTTTTTGGCCTGGGCAGTTTAGCATCGCTGGCGCAGACCAAACCGCACCAGACTAAACCCAAAAAAGCACCTGTTAAGAAAACACCTGCAAAGCAACCTGCTGCTGCGGCCACGCCACCCAGTAATAATCCATGCGATGACATGACCGGCGTACCGGCAGCCGACCTGGAAAAACGCAAACAACTGGCCTATGTAAGTAAGTCGCCGGTTCCGGACAAACACTGCGGCAACTGCGCCCTGTATTTAAAGCCCAAGCCCGACACAACATGCGGCAATTGCGCCCTGTTTAAAGGCCCGGTACGAGCTGAAGGAGCGTGCGCTTACTGGGCACCAATCGCTACTTAAGGCCACTATTTTTATCGCATTAATTAAGTTGATAAATACCTAAAACCGTTCATCTTTCATCAAACAGTTGCTTGAAAGTGTACGGTTTTATTATAACAGTTAATTAAAATCCGCCTGTTGCTACCCTGCTGCCGGCAATCATAACCAAACCGATGAAATCAACAGATAACCGTCGCGAATTTATAAGAAAGGTAGCCATATCTGGTGTCGGCTTAGGGCTGACAGCTAAGATAGCAGATGCTAAAGCATCAATACCGGCAATAAACGATCCCATTATCAATATACCAGAGGCCAAGCCGGCTCCTGATGTGCCCTGGGTGCCGCGAAGGGCCGCAAGTTGGTGGGGCAGCATAGAAGACCTTCAATGGCCCCAAAAAGGCGTTACAGACAAGATAAAGCGCCGTGCCGAAGGTTTCGCCAAGGCTAATATCGATACCGCTATTAATTTCGGTTTTCACATGCGGTTTGATTTTGCCAATTATTTCGGCCAGCTACACGGTTATTTTGCAACCGTATGCGAGGAATTGCACAAACATGGCATCAAATTCATGGATCATTATTCATGCAACCATACTGTGCGGCCACGAGGCATGGACGAATTAAAAAAGCTGCAGGCAATACAGCGCCATTGCGTATTACTCTTTAATGATGAGAATTCAGCACGCCAGGCACAATATGAAGGTTATAAATTTGACGATATATGCCAGGTAGATATCCGTACCGGCGCACGGGGCTACTCACCCATTTATCAGGTAGAACCATTTTGCCATAATAACCCAAAGTTTTTGGACATGCATGCCAAATACCTGCAAAGGTCGATGAGAGAAGCACCTATTGATGGTTTTGAGGTTGATGATATGTGCAATTATGCCGGCCTGAACGTTTGCAATTGTAAATATTGCCAGGACCGTTTTAAAAAAGACTATGGGCAGGTGGTGCCACCACACACTGATAAAACATTTTGGGGGAATATTACCGGCGACTTTGCCGGCGGTAATTATGAAAACCCGGCTTTTCGCGATTGGCTAAGGATGCGATCAGACATCATAACCGAACATGTTAAAATGGTAAAGGGCATCATTGGCAATAAACCATTAATGACCTGTGTATCCAGTTCGGGCCCAATGCGGTTAAACGCATTAACACTTAACCTGGAGCACATGGCATCCACACTTGACTTTTTCATGCTTGAGAATGTTGGGTTCAACGTAAAAAGTGTCAATTGGACAGTAATGGATGCCGAAGCGCTTCATCAAAAAGATATCGCGCAAAAGCGTGGCAGTGCACCGGCTATGGCATTAAGCTATACTATCTATGAAAAAGGTGCCTACCTTGGATGGGCGCTGAGTCGTTTTTGGGGAGTTGGTAATTGGTGCAGTACATTATACGGTCGTTTGACATCAGACCCTGCAGACAGAATGGACGATTACGAAGTAGTTGACAAATGGAACACCTGGGAAATTAAACATAGCGCTATGGATTTTCGTGAAGGGAAAGATCTTGTGGAAGTGCGCCTGGTAAACAACAACTTCTGTAAGGATAATGGCTGGCGCGATGCTGACGGTAAGGAGCAATGGGATAAAGTTAAAGCATGGTCGGCAGCGCTGCTCAAGAATAATGTGGGTTATCGCTTTGTACGATCGACAGAATTGGCTGATGCAAATGAATTGAACAAAGAACATACCCCACTGATATTGGATAGCATAGCCTGTGTTTCTGATAAACAGTTCAATGCCATCAGCAATTACCTGGCAAAAGGCGGCATAGCATGGCTTGCGTTGCCGTTTGGCACTCATGACGATAAGGGATTTAAGCGCACAAGTCCATTGTCGGAGAAATTATTGGCCAGTCATTATAAAAATTTGGTAATTGTAGAGACAGCCACAAAGGCCGACACGCTGGACAAGCTAATAACAGAAAAACGCTTCAAACCTATACTTAAACAAGTAGCCGGTGGCAGCGGTTGGGTAGCCCGTGTAAGGCATTATGGCAATAAACCGGTGATCCATTTTATGAATACCACAATCACAGCTATTCCTCATCCTGTGTTGAAAGACGGCCAGGGCAATGCCGTACTAAAGGACATGGAATCGAAAATCACTGATAACAACCTACGGTTCGAGATAGATGCCAAACGCTTATCTTTAGGTAATTTGACTGTACGCAGTCCTGAGTTAGAGGCCCAAGAACGGCGGGCTACGGTGCAGCAGAAAAATAGTCTGACAACATTAAGCGTTAATTTGAGTAATATCAATGTATACGCTGTTATAGGATAAGTATAAAATACACGGTTATGTCAACAGTAAAAGACCTTTCTAAAATCCACACACTAATCACCAACCTGTTCAAGTGGCCGCAAACCGCTGCAGAATGGGAGCAATATAAATTATCGCCCGAACAGATCGCTTTTTATCATGAAAATGGTTACGTCAGCGGGATTCGTTTTCTATCAGACGAACAGGTTGCCGCGTTGAATGATGAGCTTAAAGAGCTTATTGATCCGGCACATCCGGGCAACTATCTGTTTCACGAGTATAATTCCAATGAATCAAGTAACCCGGAAACAGTGCTGTTTCATGCCCTGGGTGCGTGGCGTGTAACCAAAGCCTTTCACGATATATTATGGAACCCGGCTTTTGTAATGGCGGCCAGTCAGCTATTGGGCAATAACGGTGTGCGTTTTTGGCATGATCAGTTGTTTTACAAACCGGCGCTGCATGGCGGTGTAGTAGCCTGGCACCAGGATTACTCTTACTGGACACGTACTATCCCCATGCAGCATCTTACCTGCTGGATAGGACTTGACGATACAACCGTTGAAAATGGCTGTCTGTATTACGTGCCTAAAAGCCACCGTTGGGGCCTATTGGATAAGCCGGAACTTGGCGGCGACATGGATGGCCTTAACCAATACCTTACCGAACAGCAGATAGCGGAATTTAAACCCGTGCCCATCGAATTGAAAAAAGGTTATGGCACCTTCCATCATCCATTACTGGTACATGGATCGTACGAAAACAAGTCGGCAAACATGCGTCGTGCTTTGGTGATAAACACTTTTGAAGATGGTACGCTATCGGCAACAGACAATGAACTACTACATGGCGCAACCGCCATCCCGAAAGGCGAAAAAATGAGCGGGCAATTTCACCCTTTGCTTTTTGATCCGCAAAAGGAAGGCGTGGCTTGATATAACATTGATGCTTATGAAATGCTTAATGCTTACTTTATTCCTGATTAGTTCGATGGCAGCGTCTGCACAAATGAAATACATTGATCCTTCTGTACAAACCGGCTCTTCGGCAGCTGTTATTGTTGAAGCTGCCCCTTTGGTGCATACAGCACAAATATTCCCCTTCAATGCAAAAGGTGAATTGACCGTTAAAGATGACGTCCGGGCACAATTACAACAGGTTTTTAGCAACGCGGTTGTTATACTCAATAAAACAGGGTCTGACTTAGATCACCTGGTAAAATTAAACCTGCATATCAGCAATGAAAAATCAATTCCCGAGATCGAACAATTGCTGGCTGTTAAGTTTAAGAGCACCCATAAACCGGCCGTAACCTACATCACACAACAACTTTGGAACGGTGCGGCTATCGCTGCCGATCTGGTAGCTGTTTCGCGAACAAACGTATCTAAAGTAAAATATATATCTAAAGCCGCGGCCATATTGCCACAGGGTGGTGTCACTTATGTCTCGGGTCAGGCTATAAAAGGCAATTTGGAGGAAGGCACCCATGGTACACTACAGCAGCTGGATGCATCGCTGAAATATTTAGGCATGGACAAGCAGGATGTTGTACAGCTAAAAGCCTACCTAAACAACACGGCAGATATTAGTGTAGTAGAGAAAGAATTAGCCGCTTATTTCCCGGCAGGAGCTATCCCCCCTATAGTATATGTCGAATGGATAAGTAAAGAGTACGAAATAGAGATCGAACTTATCGCCGCATCACCTACCGCTACTACCATGCGCGATACTGCTATTACCTTCCTGGATCTGCCCGGTATGGTCCATTCACCGCTTTACAGCAAAGCTGTACAGGTAAACAAGGGCAAAAAGATCTATTTTTCGGGGCTGTATGGTACTACACCCGGTAATGCACAGGCGCAAACAGAAGAATTATTTATATCGTTAAAAAAACTACTGCAGGCTACCGGTAGCGATTTCACCCACTTAGTAAAAGCTACTTATTTTCATAGTGACGTTGATGGAAGTGCAGCATTAGGTGTTGTGAGGCCAAAATATTACGACCCCAACCGCGCGCCGGCTGCAACAAAAGCACAATTAAAAGTCATGCCTTTGGATAAAAGGGTTAGTGTGGATATGATTGGATTGGTGCAATAATCTCCTTAATTTCAATGCAATAAAAAAGCCGGCCATAACAGCCGGCTTTACACGCAGGGATTGTTTAGGAAGATTATATATTATTCAACTTATCACGATTTTCGTGTACTTTAATCAGCGCGTTAGCAATATCATCCATATCTGCTTTGCTACCCAGCAATTGTGCAGATCCGCCGAGGGTCAGCATCTCCTGCCCTACCAGGTCGCAGTTTGGCAGCGTAAGGCTTTCGCGATATTGCTTAATGCGCGATGATGAATACATCTCTTTATACTCGCGCAGAGCAAGGATATGTTCCACCCAGGGTTCGGTATGCATGCCTTTGATATACCCGCTTACAGGCACACCTTCGGCAGTTACCGCTTTAATAAACTTGGCACGATCGGCATTGTTAAAATGCTCTTTTTTGTAGCTCATGGCATACAAGTAGTAACCACTGCTTTCTGTACCCGCGTATTGTTTTTGCGGAACCAGTCCCGGTATTCCCTTCAGCTTGTCGGTTAGGTATTTGGCATTTTCATTGCGTTTAATAAACCTATCCTTAGCGCCCGATATTTGCCCCATCAGGATCGACCCTTCCAATTCGTTCATCCGGTATTTTGGCCCAATGGTTACGTTTGATCCTTTGCGGTTAGTACCGTGGTTCTGTACAGTATAAACCTTATCCATCAGTGTTTCATCGTTACCTATTATCGCCCCACCTTCGCCGCATGATATTTGCTTGCTGGCCTGAAAACTAAAGCAACCCAAATCGCCTATGGTACCCAATTGCTTATCCCGATAACGGGCAAAGTTGGCCTGGCAGGCATCTTCAATTACATATAAGTTATGTTTTTTGGCTATTGCCATAATAGCATCCATATCGGCCGGCATGCCCATCATATGAACAGGCATTATTGCCTTAGTGTTCTTATTAACTAACTTCTCGACAGATTTCGGATCGAGCTGATATGACGCCGGATCAAGGTCAGCCATTACTGCTAAAGCACGGCTACCAATAATAGACGAGATAGTCCCGAAATCTGTATATGGCGAAGTAATTACCTCGTCGCCCGGGCCAATGCCTAATGCTTCAACACAAGTACTAAGCGCCTGGGTGCCTGAGCCTGTACCTACGCAATATTTGGCACCTAATAAAGCGGCATATTCTTTTTCAAATGTGGCAACCTTGCCGTGTACAGCATCCTGTATGCGGCTCCACTTACCGCTTTTAACCGTTTCGGTAATACTGCTGATCATTTTTTCATCAACAATAGCCGCCGGCCATGATATCCATGCCTTGGTTCGTATAGGCGTACCGCCAAGTACGGCCAGTTTATCGGGGTCAGCGGTGCCTGCAAATGCAAGCGACGGGAGTGCTCCTGCCACTGCTGCCGCGAGTGATGTTTTTGCTACGGTCTCCACAAAAGACCTCCGGGTAAGATCTGTCATATCAATATTGATTAAAAGTAGTTTAAAAGCCTATTGTTTACGTACCCGAATATAGGTTTTAATATTTAAATAATAAAAATATCTGTCAATTATTTTCACTTGTGCGGATTCTTTTGATTTAAGACGGCAATCATGATAGGGGGCTGATAAATTTTTGTCGTTTTTTAATAAAACGCCCTATTTGTATTATTGGGTACGTTACCGTATATTTATGTCACTTAATTTAACAACATCTATTTGCTCTGATAAGGGGGTATTTTGGTGTTATTTAATAATCATATCAATTACTGTATGATCAACCGGAGAAAATTTCTTTTTAACACTGCCCTGACGACGGCAGGGACACTTGTTGCCGGTAAATTTACCGATGCACATCCGCACCAAAAAGCGCTAACCGAACAGACTGACGAAGCATCCGCGGCAAAGGCGTATGATATAATGGCCGAAGTAAGAAAGTATCGCAAACTCGACGCGCACGTACACCCGAACCTGGGCAGTGATGATATGGAGGTGCAAAAAAAGCATGCGGAAATATTGTACACTTACTGCGAACGGCTTAATGTTGACAGGTTGTACTTGTCTAATCCTGTAACAAAGATTATTAAGGGGGTGCCCGATGGCAGTGTTGAAGCGTTTGTTACTCATAATAATACCGTGATAAACATGATAAAGCTTCACCCTGATAAATTCTCGGGTTGTTTTACTTTAAATCCGGTGCATAAAAAGGAGTCTCTTGATGAAATAAAACGATGTGTAGATCATGGCCTGGTTGGGGCAAAAGTATATTATCAAACCAAAATTAATGATCCGGCCTTCTACCCTATTATCGAAAAGATGATAGACTTAAAAATGATCATGCTGATGCATGCCGAGTGCCAAATAGGTGTAGGTGGCTACCGTATGAAATATAATGGCAATAAGCCATCAAATGTATCACTGCCCGAGGATTTTGTTGACATAGCCAAACGCTATCCCGAAATGATGTTCCAGTTTGCGCACATTAGCGGCGGCGGCGATTGGGAATATATGTGCAAAACGCTCGCTAATAGCCCTAACGTATATGTGGACTGCTCGGGAAGTAACAACGAGGAACACATAGTAGACTTTGCTGTTAAAACGCTTGGCGAGGATCGCGTATTTTTCGGGTCGGATAATTGTTATTATCAATCGGTGGGCAAAGTGCTGGCATCAAATCTTACCGAAGCACAAAAAAGGAAGGTTTTCTTCGAGAATTTCAACAATATTTTAAGAAAGGCAGGTAACCATGTTAATTGATATTAATGCTTATGTGGGCCACTGGCCTTTTCAGCAGTTACAGTATAATACTTGCAAAGGGCTACTTGATAAGATGAATACTTATGGGGTAGACATATCAGTTATTAGTAACCTTAACGGGATCTTTTATAAAAACACCCAATCGGCAAACGAAGAGTTAATTGCTGAGATACACTTTGATAAGCGCTTTGTTAACAGGTTTATTCCATTTGCTGTCATCAATCCTATCTATGCCGGCTGGCAAAAGGATATGGACCATAGTATTAAAAAACTGGGGATGAAAGGTGTGCGGCTATATCCCAAATATCATGATTATAACATTACCGATAACGCTTGTATCGATGCTGTAAAACAAGCCCGCGATCTGGATGTACCGGTATGTTTCGATTTCCGCATGGAAGACAGCCGGCAACGGTCGTGGATGGATATTGATTATGTGGTAGGCACACCTAAACCAGAGTGGAATTTAAAAAACATACTGCCAATAATAGCCGCCGTTCCGGATGCGAAATATATGGTGCTTAATATGTGCAATAATGCACTCCACACTCCCGAAGAGTGGAAACTGATAAAAAGCAGCAATATGCTTATTGATACCTCAGGCAGAAATATCTCTGATATGAAAGATTTTTTGACCCGTTACGGAGAAGATAAGTTTGCTTTCGGTACACATGCACCGATACTCGACTACCTGACCGGACGCTTACGTATTGAATCTTTACGGCCTGATGAAGCGGACGAGGCTTTGAAGGAACGCCTGCGTTCGGGCAATGCAAAGAAAATGCTGGGGATATAAATACTATAAAAACTTAAGATGATTTTTAACAAAAAAAAAGAGATTAAGCAGGTAAACCATCTGCTTAAAAAACTGGCTTATACCTTGTTAGCCAGCCTTACATTCAGTATAAACAGCTATAGCCAGGACTTGGGTAATGGCTTTTTTGATCATGGTGTAACCTCCCCGATCAGTAACCATCGCGGGACTGTAGCTACAACCGGCGAAAACGGCCAGAAAGTAGTATTAATGTGGCTGATGGATCATCGCGGTGGATATAGTTTGTTAAAAGTAAATGTAGAAACAGGCAAAAGCAGGCAGTTTGATGTACCTTTTAAATTTGGAGATGCTCCGTATGCCTCTATCCTTTCAAGCAGGAACAAGTTTTATACCTTGTTTAACGCGCACTTCGTAGAATTTGACCCGGAGAAAAACGAGTATACTTTTGAACACGCCAGTACGCCGCAAGCAGCTATGGCAATGACAGAGGATGCCAAAGGTGTAATATGGGCCATTACCTATCCTAAAAGCGGGGTAGTATCTTACGATCCGCAGACCAAAGAATTTAAGGATTATGGTTCGGTTTATACGCAAACGTGGAACCAATATCCAAGATATGTTGCGCGTGATAAAAGTGGTTGGATCTATTTTGCCATTGGGAATGCTTACAGCCAGATCATCGCTTTCAATCCAGCTACCGGAACAAGCAAGCCTATGCTTCAGGAAACCGAACGAAAACGCGGTATCGCTTATATTTATCTTGACCTGGATGGAAAGGTTTACGGACAAGCCATTGAAGAAAAGAACAGCGATTGGTATGAATTTAACGACGGCAACCGCAAGGATATTGGAAAAGAGCACGTACCGCAGCCCAAACTCTTCGTTACGGGGCCGCAAACGTTATTTTACACTAAATTTCCTGATGCCAGTGAGCTGGTCTCAGTAGATTTGCCCGGGCATAAACTTACGTGGTTTGATGCGACAAGCAAGACCCAAAAAACTGTAAAAGTAGAATATGCAAGTGATGGTGCCTGGACAATGGGCGCAGCAGCCACGCAGGATGGTAAAATAGCAGGCGGCACTTCTTTCCCAATGCGTTTTTTTAGTTTCGATCCAAAAACTAATACCTGGACCAACCCAAAAGCTTTGGGCCAATTCAACGCGCTTGGCCGCATGGGCGATAAATTTTATTTTGGTGTATATCCCGGAGCCAGTTTATTGGAATGGGACATTAAAAAACCATGGGTAGATACCAGGATCAACGCCAAAACCAACCCGGAATTTTTAACGAGGCTAACACCGGTTATTCACCGTCCGTTCCGGTTATTGCCGTATCCTGCAGCGCATACCATCATCATGAGTGGTTCACCCCAATATGGTTATACGGGTGGTGGCCTTTTGTTTTGGAATGTCGATACAAAGCAACAGCAGTTGTTGAAAGACAGCGCAGTGATACTCGACCAATCGTCAATTAGCCTGGTGGATTTGCCCGGCAACAAATTTTTAGGTGGTACCACTACCGCACCAGGCACCGGCGGCGTGAAAAAAGCCACGCTTGCCGAACTTTATTTAATGGATATCAACACCAAACGTGTGGAATGGCATATTGCCCCTATCCCCGGCGCACAGGAGTACAGCGATCTTTGCCATGGCCCGGGCAACCTTATTTATGGCATTGTTAATAAACAACAGTTTTTTGTGTTTGATCCTGTAAAGAAAGCAATGGTTTATCAATTTGATCCGCAGGGAATATACGGCCGCAGTGCAGGCGAGCAATCGCCCCGAATCTTTATAACCGGACCAGATAAACAGGTTTACGTATTATATGAAAAAGCCATCCTTAAGGTCGATCCCACTACTTTTAATATGAGTGTGGTAGCAAACTCGCCGGTACCGATTAATGCAGGAGGCGATTATTTAAATGGGAAGATTTATTTTGTGAGCGGCTCGCATTTGTGCAGCTATACATTGAAATAACAGATAAATGGAGAGATTAGGGATCAATGCTGAGCTTTTTGGTTTTGATCCCTATATCTCCTTCTATACTGCACCCTTCCATTACGATGGAATACTTTCCGGCGTTATCTGTGGTGTAAAACGATACTGTTGCCCTGCCATCTGCGCCAGTTACAATATCAGGTTGCCAGTGTATAGTCGAGCGTAAATCAGGTAAAGCCGTCGTCTCTTTTGTGATATACCGGGGCCGGTAAAAATCTTTAGGTGAGGTTAAAGCCATCGGTTTATACAGGTAGGTACCGGGTTCATGCTTTACAAATGGCCCCTTGCCCGAGCGGGTAGTGATTTCAATATAGGCCCAATCTAAGGTCAATTTTCCCGCAGCCAATTGCGCGTGTATTTGATCAAAGGTCAAAAATCTTGCGTTATATCTGTCATTATACTTCCAATTATTTTGTAGTTCCAATCCGACAATATCTTCAGCAGTGAAATATTCTAAATAGTCGTCTATATAATTAGTTCTGGCGTTCATTGAGCCTGAATAAGTAGCTATTTGATCTATATCAATCCCATCGATAATCAATTTTAAATGCTTATACCCGATAAAATAATCCAGCCTGGTCTTATAAAATGCCTTTACATTTTTGCGTATCAGGTCCCCTAATGTCATCTTTCCGGCTTTTTCCATATCCTTTTCATCCAGCACCAGGTCCGCTTCACCGGGCCCGTTAAGGTTATGCGACTCTTTTATTATTCTTTTCGCTGTGATGTTCACTTCTTTCAGTACGTTCTTACCATACAATATATCACCTAGTTGTGCGAAATGGTTTGCATTAACCAGGTTCTTCATTAAGGTACTGTCGGTATTTACATACCAGGGGGATATTGGTTTTAGATTTGTAAAAATGGGCGGCTTAAACTCATCTACCTCTACCCCTACATTAAAGGTCTTTCCCTTCCTGTTCTTGGCCACTATCATAAATATTGCCGTGTCTGCAGGCTTAAGGTTACTAAATACAAAATGCCCATTTTTATCCGTTTGGGTTTCCATCAGCAGTGGTGGTTTCCTGCTCATTAGCAATACCTGCGTATGGGGTGTAGGTTTGGAGATGGAACTTACCGTCCCCTGCACTGTATATTCCTTTTCTACAGGGTATTTAATTTCTTTTTGGGGATTAAATACATCCTGCCAATTGTAGCCTACCCACCCTTGGGTAAGCAGTAAGTTATCTAATGCCAACCGGGTAGCTTCATCGTCTTTTTCAAAGTAATATGCTGGTGTTTCTACCGTGCCCTGCAAATTTGAAGTGAGCTGCAGGTAAGGAGCCATAGTAGTTGTGCTTTTACTTACATCTACCTGAGCATCATCTGTTACTGCCAGCGAGAAACTACCCTGCACCGGGTTCCCATCTTTATCTGTTACTTTAATTTGTAACGCTACACTATCGCGTTTACTATAAGTTGATTTATCAGCAGTCAGGTCAATATGCAAGTTATCATGATGGTTGATGAAGAACGCGCGCTCATTTATTGGCTGATTAGTGGCAACATCCAGCAAAGTAAATTTAGCTACACCTGTTGGAAAACTGCTTTTGGATACTTTTACCGCGAAAGTATTTTTATTAAAGATGACATGCCTTACATCACAAACTACTCCCCGTGATTGCGCGATAAGGTATAGATTGTTGGTGGAATTAAACACATCGGATGTTTTAGAAACTGCGACAGTTATTGAATCTGTATTATCCTGTCTTATGCGTATAGTAGTACCTGTATCTTTTACCAGTGGCAGGTTAAAGATTTTGATCTCTCCTTGTTGGTTAATAATTTCTGCTATATAGGTTTCGCCAGCCTGCGGGATCAATTCAAATCTCCCTATTCCCAGGTACAACGATTTAAACGCAGCTACTTCTTGATGGTTAGCTGTATAAACATATCCGTTTATTGCAATACCCTTGCCATCCTGGTCTATTGCCTTAAACCCTACCACGCTTTTAATGCCGCTTACCAGGTTACCGCCCTCGGGCATAAACTGCAAGTCTATTTGTTTGGTGATGTTTACCGGAATAGTTAATAGTTGTTTATTGCCCGTTTTACGCAGGTCCCTGGCCGTAATAAACAGTGGACCGTTAAGTTCTTTAGGTAATACAAAACTGGTTTGCAGCCCGCCGCCCAGATCAGTAAGAAAGTTATCTTTATACAAATTCTTTTTACCCGACAGTAACCTCAATTCCAGGTCGGCTAATCCCAACGCCGATTTGTTGAATTTGTTAAACTGTAAGTTTGCATTTACCTGATCTCCGCTTCTCCGGCTCGCTTTAGACAGGCTGAATTTAGACTGTACAAGCACGCTTTGATCATCTGCATTGGAAATATATATGCCCTTTTTAAATACATATGCTTCCCCGAAGTTGCGCATAAGGTTGGTGTACGCCATAATAGTATAGCTACCCTCGGTCAGTTCCTTATCTAAGATGAGTTGTCCCCGGCTTAAGCCACCCACCACAGGAAGTAACAGGCGTTGTACCGGCTGGTTCGTCTCATTCAAAAGCTCCACATATACCAGTCCGCTGTGCTTAGATAAAGTCAGAAAATCTGCGTTCAGCACATAGGCTTTGAACCATACCGTATCGCCGGGATGGTAATAAGGTTTATCAAAGTGAACATAGATCTGCTCGGCAGGCAACCTGTTATGCAATGTGTCAAATCCCGCTACAACTTCCTTTATCCCCGCCGGACGGACCGCCTGGGCATGTGCTAAATTACCTGTACAAAGACAGATCATGACAATGATCCTGATAAAGTTATAGCGGTTGGTAATCATACTAAGTCTTTGATACTTTTACTCTGCGGATAATATCATCATCACTTTCCTTGCCCCTAATGCTATTTTCCCGAAGCCTTGGCTTTTTCGAGCGAGCTGACAGTAGTATAATACTTACTAATCATATCACTCACTTCCCAATCGGGCATTTTACCTTGTTGCAAATACTGCAGGTATTGTCTGGTCACTTCGGCAAATTGTGCCTCGTGGCCAATATTGTAATGTTCCGGTATCGCTACCTTCCACCCTTTTTCGGTGTTCGCCAAACTTAAACCCGGATATTGCGCGCTTAGCTTGTCAATAGCATTTTCAAGTAACTTTTTAAATTGCTCACGGTCGCCTTTGGGCTCAACATATAGTACAGTGTTATAATTTTCGGCCGCTCCCTGGCGTATTACCAGGTCGCACTTATTGCCTTTAATAAGCGAGTAATAAGTATCTCCCCCGCCCACCGGCGCTTCAAAGTTCCAAATTGCGGTAATTTTTACCGCTACGCCATTAAGGGTATAATTCATTTCGCCGTTGGCGTATACCTGTAACTTATCATCCTTAACATCCTTTTTTAAATAGTCAGGGTATTTATTTAGTTGTGTTACTTTCGCAAACTGCGCAGAGCTTAGCGTTGTAGGCCATCTTTTTGCCGAGGTAACTGTGATATCTTTTTTATAATCAATCACTTTTTGAGGGAAACAGGTCCATTTCACCAGGTCTACCAGGTGTGTGGTTACATCTACAATACCATCACCTTCTTGCTCCACATCAAAATACCATGCCGGGCGGATAAGTGGTTTGCCCGAAACCGATTTAAAAAAGTGATGCGTACTTTCCTTAATAACAGCCGGATCCTTTGCCGTTCCCTTCTGCAACTGTCCAAATATCTCCGGCATTTCCATCAACTCCCGCTGAATGATATTGGTAACATCATACCGCTCGGTCATGATATCATATACCAGCACTTTATTTTTCGCAGCAGTGGTAAAAGCTTCTTTTAATTTATCAAAACCCTTCTCGTCAATAGCCATAGGCTTATCAGCCAATACATTAAAGCCGGCCTTTACCGATTGCAAAATATAATCGGTTTTGTTTTTATTATTGCCAGACAGCACCAATAAATTACCGGATTTATCACTAAGCATTTTATCAAAGTAGTTGCTGCCAGTGTAAAGAATCTCGTTCCAATGGGTGGGGTCAGCACTGCGTTTATTGTAACCATCTATCAAAGCTAAATGTGCATTCAATTCCGGGCCTTGGGGGGCGTATACATGTACATCAGGGTTTATTTGCGGGTACATGGATTTTTGCACCAACGCGGCGTGAAAATGGCCGGGTTCCAGCACTACAAGTTTGTATTGGTTTTGCGCAGTTGAGGTTAATGAAGATAGTGTCATTAGAATGATGTATATGGCTGGCCACTTTGATCTCATGATGATAATATTTATCTATTATTTTTTGGATCCGGAACCGCTAATTTTCTTTATATCAGCAACAGCTTTAGTAATAATTTTATTTTCAAGTCCGGGTTTAAACGGACCGGCCATACCATAGTAAATCAGGTTAGATTCGGCTTCGTATCCCCCTTCGGCCAGTACCCGTTCAGAAGGGATATAGCATACAACTTCGTTGCTATAACCCGCCACAAATACATCTTTATTTTTTAATAGTTGTTTTAGTTTTAAGGAGTAATCTACCGTAGGTTCGCCACCAAGGGCTATAATATAAAAGCTATTGCCAAAATTGATAGCTTGTATCGGGTAGTTATAACGCGTAATATCCCAACCCCGGTTATATGCATCGAGCATCAATTTGGCACGGCGCTGCAGATATTGATCACCGCTTGTCATATCCTTTTGATATTTATCAATAGGGTAAGGATTAAATTCCAGATCGATGGTCGAATAAGTACTTTGTACAGTTGGATTTATAGCACGCATTTTCCCATCTACCAGTTTAGATACTTCGGCTGCCAGGTTCTCCCCATGCTGTTTAGCCAGTTCAATAGTGCCACGGGGAGCGGGATTTTGGTCGCCTGCACAACCTATAACAAACATGGCGACAGCATCAGGATACTTAGCTTCCAGGGCTATTTGAGCAAAACCTGCATAATCGCCATTAATAAGTGTATTATCGGCCTGGATGGTGGTATTATGGCAGGCATAACCAAACAATATGCCTTTAACCTTGCCATCGGGGGTAGTTATTTTAAGCACCGGTACATCGTGATCATTAACACCTACCTTGTTCTCCGTGTGTGCAACGCCGGTGGGGACAATCCGGCGGCGGTTCATGCCAAATAATACTTCTGTATGTCCTACTGATAGCTGCATATCGGTCATATTCCCTATTGCTTCAGTAACCACCGCCACAAACTTATCTACAAGAAAATCGCCATAAGCCGATATTTTCTTTTGGTCCTCGTAAGTATAATCAGCAAGAATGCCCAAATTTGGCCACACCATTGGACCTGAATGCGTATGCGACGAGTTAAACATGATTTGACTGCGTGTAATATTGAATTTCGCCTGCAGCAGATTTGCGGCCTTCTCGCTAATCTGGCGTGGCAGGCCCAGCAAATCGGTAGTTATAATAACTATACGGTGTCCGGGGCGCTCTTCTATTATAATTGCCTTAGCCCATAAATCATGCAGCACCCCTGTTGAAGGCACTGTACGGGCAGCATAGCCGGTCATCCAAAAAGGGGTCTCGGGTGTGATTTTGGTTTTTGCTATCCCTATTTTATAACTGGCGGCCATAGCGGTATATTGAAATAACAGTGATAACAGGGTTAAAAAAAAGGCTCTCTTCATAATGATGTTGGTGAGTAAGTGTTAATGTGCGGGACATAAAAACATTGAAAATTTATTTTATTACTTGATCTTAAATAATTTACTGGCGTTACCGAATAAAATCTTCCGGCTTACATCTTTTGGTGCCAGTTTACGGATCTCAGTAATCAGGTTGGTACCATGGCAGTTTGGCCCCGAAGCTTCAGGATCCCAGCAGTCGCTGCCAAACAAGATCTTATCCTGGAATCTTTTTAAGAAGCCGGTTGCATATTCTTCATCGCGCTGCATAAATTTCAAGCCCGAACCAGCCGAGATATCGGCATAAATATTTTGATAATCGTTAAGGTAACGGGTTGTAATACCCCCTTCGGTAACTTTACCTTTTGGATATAGGATATTCTGGTTATCCAGGTTCTTGTCTACATTACCCCACCAGGTTTGCGAGTGACCGATGAAGGTGACCTTAGGATATTTTTCCAGCATTTTATAAAAACGCTCGAACCCGCGATTGTACATATTATATTGCCAGTGCATCAAAACCGGTACGTTATATTCCTGTGCCAGCTCATAGGTCTTTTGCATCTCGGGCGAATCACACTCGAGGTTGAATTTGGATTCGCCGATTACAACAGCGCCCAATTTCAGGTATTTTTCTATCTCTTTGCGGGCATCTGGAAGATCAGGGACCTGGTTAGCGCCAAAAAAGAATTTATCAGGATATTTTTGGGCAAGCTCATAACACGCAGCGTTGCCGGTGGCCTTAGCCTGTAGGCCATTTGAGTAACCGTAATGAGTAGATCCATAGCTTACCGGATCGCCGGCAGGCAACAAGATGGTTTTACTGGCGCCCATTTTATCCTGGTGAGCTACTAACTGGTCGTTAGTACGATCCATATAATTGGTATGCTGATGAATATCAATAATGCGGTCATCATCCCAAAAAGACGAAAGACCTTTAGCTTTTATCGCGGTAGCCATTAAAAGCATTGAGCTGCTTGCCAGAAATTTCTTTCGCGAAATTAAAGCGGCATTTGTATCATTTTTTTTTAGCATAATAATTGGGCAGTATTGGACTTACAAAGATTATCGTTTACGTACACGAATATATAGAAATAATATTTAATTGAAAAAGAGATTAGCCAGTTTATTTCTTTAAATAGTGTTTATTTATATATTTGTGTACGTAACCGATAAATAACGGGTCTGTTTTTACCTAATCCCCACGGATGTACATATGGGCATACATATATTTAAAAAGATAAGCTATGAAAACTAAGGTGATGATACTTTTATTCCTTACAATTTCACTAAAGATATTTGGTGTAACCTCCAATGGCGCAAAAGGAAAATTTAGCTATGCAGATAGCTTACTTACCTACAAAAATAAAAACGGGCAAAAGGTTCCTGTTAAAACTATAGCCGACTGGCAACAGAAACGGAACCAGGTACTTGCCGGGATGCAAAAAGTAATGGGACCACTGCCTGCTATGAAAGGCCTGCCCCCATTAGATATTCAATATATCGATAGTTTAAAGGAAGATAATTTCACTTGCTATAACATTAAATTTACTGTCGCTGCTAATGAGGTACTGCCTGCCCTTTTGTATATCCCGTATCAAAAGGGCAAACCTAAAAAATTAGCCGCCCTGGTAGTATTGCACGGCACAGATGTTTTAGGTAAAAAAATATTAAGCGGCATCAGCCCTAAGCCTAACCGCGCATATGCCAAAGAACTGGCGCAACGTGGTTACGTGGTGATAGCGCCGGATTACCCGAGTTTTGGCGACATGGCAGATTATGACTTTAAAACAGACCGGTATCAGTCCGGCACTATGAAGGCCATATTTAATCATATGCGGTGCGTTGATCTGCTACAGGCCCGACCGGATGTAGATGCAAATCGCGTAGGTGCTATTGGCCATTCGCTGGGTGGGCATAATGCTATATTTTTGGCGGCATTTGATAAGCGTATAAAAGTAACCGTGGCAAGCTGTGGCTGGACATTGTTTGACAGCTACAACGCGGGCGACGATGTCACTAAAAAATACGGTGGCAAGCTTGGCCCGTGGGCGCAAGACCGTTATATGCCATTAATACGCGACAAGTACAACCTGGACGTAGCACAGATGCCTTTTGATTTTGACGAAGTGATTGCAACGCTGGCCCCTCGCCCATTTTTTTCAAACTCGCCGTTAAATGATGCTAATTTTAACAACGCAGGTGTAAAAAAAGGTATTAGTAATATATCTAAAGTTTATACCTTTTTTAATGCGCCGGCCAATTTACAGGTGCGCTACCCTGAAGCAACACATGATTTCCCTCCTGCCGTAAGACTGGAGGCTTATCAATTTATAGATAAAGTACTTAAACATACTCCTACTGAACATCAATTGTTACCATAAATAGCATTAAACTTATAGTTCGTTAACTCACTATAACCGCCGTCTGTCTTCCGGCCAGGGCCTTACGGTATTGCTGCGGGGACGAGCCTTTGATCTTACTGAATTGGCGGTGAAAATTAGAAAGCGTATTAAAGCCACTGGCGTAACAAACCTCGCTGATGGGCATCCCTGTATCGGCTAAAAGCTGGCTGGCGCAACTAATCCGCACTTCAATCAAAAAATCAAGATAGGTTTTATGGGCACGTTTTTTAAAGTAGCTACAAAATGCAGGTACACTCATTCGGACAAGCCCGGCTACCTGGTTAATGGAAATGGGTTCGCGGAAATTCTCAAACGTGTAGTTGAACACACGATCAATCCGCTCCTGTTCGCGGGCGTTAAGCGGCTTTATTTCCTGAGTAGATAAAAAGGTATAGCAACGATGCTCGGCGAGGTAATGCAGGCATTGAAAAAGGGTAAGGATCCGGGCGAAGCCCTTTTGATTTTCTAACGACCGTAATAAAGGCGTTATCGCCTCGCGGCCTGCGGGCGACAATTTCAACCCACGCAGGGCGGTGACAAGGAACTGCCTGATTGCTTTACTTTCCGGCATGTCCATAAAAGCCGACCCCCACATATCTTCACGGAACTGCACTACAACAGCGCTGGCTATTTGGTCGCCATGTTTCTGAAAGTTATGAGGAAGATTAGCACCGAAGATAAAGATATCTCCTGTTGTATATTCCCCTGCATAATTACCGGCAAAGCACTGGCCATAGCTTTCTGTAAAGAGAATAAGTTCGACTTCGGTGTGCTGATGCCAGGAAACCTCGAAATGCGGTGTCCGGAAGGTTTTGGCGACAAAAGACGTTTGGTCGGCCAGCGGTAGCTTTTGAATAAATAGTCGCTTATTCTCCATGATATTAATCAATAAACTATTATATACTTGTTAAAAGTATAAAAATAGTAGATAAATTAATAATAAACGGGGACCAGCTTTATCTACATTAATCACATTGCCGACGATACTTTAGCGCAAAAGAATTGGATGTTCATTTACTTTCGTTATGTCGAGGGCTCTTTTCCGGCCTTAAAAAGGGCTTGTTTACATCCACAGTTCCTTTCCAGGCATAAGGATCGATACCCGCCACTAATACAATATCCCGCAGATCCTCTGTTGGCGCCTGGTTGCCATCCTGATCCCAGGGCAGCATACTTTCGGCACTCATATAATGATTAACCAGGGCCGTTCTAAAACAATCTGTGGTATGGTTGGCTTTTGAGCTGTGTAAAGTATAGCCGTTAAAAAACACCACACTACCACGTTTTACCTCTATCGGGATTGGCTGCCCGTGGCGGGATATATCCAGCGAGTCCTTTTCAGCAAATTCAGGGTCATGATTTGGTACCCGTTGCATAATATAGCCCGGCCGGCCGGGAATGATCCATAAACAACCATTTTCAATCGATGCATCATCAATAGCGATCCAAACACCAATGAGCGATTGATCTCGTGTGGGGATATAATACTCGTCCTGGTGCCAGCTTTGGCCCTTTTTGCCCGGCGCTTTCACAAACAGCATAGATTGCATAGCCTTTACATTTGGGCTAACAATATCAGTTAATACCTCCACCACCTTTGGATGGAACAAGGTATCCTTAATTACTTTCGATAGTTTATGAGGAAAGTGGATGGCTAAGTATTTCTTAAGTACATCTGCATCACTATCGTCAGCTGTTACCGGTATAATCCCATCAATATGGCCGCGCTCGCCGCGAAAAATGGCCGCGGTTTCTTTTTTTAACTCGTTAATTTCTGCTGATGAGAACAGACCGGGTTTAACCAGGTAGCCGGTCTCGTTGTAAAATGTTTTATCGTCTTTCATATAAATAATTCTTCAATTTCTTCTAAAGTCTTACCCTTTGTTTCGGGCACATTTAAATACATATATACTGCGGCTATAGCACAAAAACCTGCGTAAACACCAAGGGTCGCAGCCGTCCCTAAATTTTTTGCCATGATGGGGAAAGATAGCGTAACTAAAAAATCTGCCAGCCATAAAGCCAGTGTAGCGACTGAAATAGCCACTCCCCTTATCCTGTTGGGGAAAATCTCTGACAGATACACCCAGGTTACCGCCCCTAACGTTGCGCTGAACGCGGCAACATAAGTTAGGGTTAAGATCAGCACCAGGTAATAATCAAAAAAGTGAAAGGCAAAGCACAGCGCTATTCCAATTAGCGAAAAGCCCATAGATACGCTACCCATTATCAGGAGCTTCCTTCGGCCCCAGCGATCTACCAGGCGTAGTACCATTAAAGTAACTATAAAGTTCACTATACCAATACCGATGGTTTGAAGCAGTGCGCTTGAGCTGCCAATGCCCGTTTCTTTAAATATTACCGGTGCATAATATATTATCGCGTTAATGCCGGTAACTTGTTGAAAAACCGCGACAAGAATACCTAACCATAAAACCCGGGGATGTTTCAACAAAGCCGCTAACCCTGTTTTTTCAGTATGATTAAAACTTTGTTGGATATGCGCCAGTTCTGACCTTGCAAATTCATTTCCGCCAATGCGGAATAATATCTCATGCGCCTTGTTTTGCAAACCCTTCCCGACAAGCCAGCGCGGAGTTTCGGGTACACCTAATAACATGATGAAGAATAATATAGCCGGCATTACCTGCGAAGCGAACATCCATCGCCAGCCATCAGGGCCGGTATCTGATAACAGGTAATTAGACAGGTAAGCCAATAAAATACCTGAAACAATGGCCAACTGGTAGGTAGCCACCAAACGCCCGCGAATTTTAGCCGGGGCCATCTCTGCAATATAAACCGGCGAAACCATGGCTACCGCGCCAACCGCCAGGCCCCCTGCTATCCTAAATATAACAAAGAGGAGTTCGGTGTTAGCCCAACCGGCACCCAAACCCGATAACGCGAACAGGATTGAACAGGTCAACAATATCTTGCGCCTGCCCAGCTTTTCCATTAAAGGGCCGGCCAGTAAAGCGCCTAAGCCACAACCCAAAAGGATACAGCCTACGGCCCAGCCCAAGCCATATTCGTCCAGCCCGAATACGACCTTAATAAAAGGAACCGCACCCGAAATTATAGCTGTATCATACCCGAACAGCAATCCCCCGAGGGCCGCCACCAGGCTGACACGCAGGATATAATTATTATTAAGCACAATTGTAGGGTTGGTTTGCATAGATTAAAATTACGGCCGGTTACGTAAACATACCGCCACTTTATTATCGAATTTGTCTACTATTTTAATATTTCAAACCCTATATTATAGCTATACTGATTAATATTATGGAGAATTGCGTTTGCCTGGATAAATTGGATATTGTAAGCTAACTTAGTATTATGAAACATGCAGCTAAATCCATCCGGCCATTTATTGGCGCTAAAGAATTTGAGGTATCCAGAAGTTTTTACCGCGACCTTGGATTTGAAGAGCGTGAGCTATCACACAACCTGTCAGTTTTTAAAACCGGCGACATAGCCTTTTACCTGCAAGATGGTTATGTAAAAGACTGGGTAGATAATACCATGGTATTTTTAGAGGTTGACGATGTTGCCCGTTACTGGAATGAGTTATCCTCCTTAAACCTAACCGACAAATATAAAAACGTAAAGCTAACGCCAATACGCACAGAAGTTTGGGGCAGAGAATGTTTCCTCCACGATCCCTCAGGCATATTATGGCACTTTGGCGAATTTTTTAACTAAGCGGCAGTCTATTTAACCGCAACTATTTCAAAACGCCGTACAACAGGTTTATTGATGGTATATAGTTGATCTATCAACAGGTCCATTTCTTTGTTCCAGGCATCGCGCACGCTTTTAAACCTTGCTTTACGATAAGTAGGATAAGCCATAGCTATAAAGAAATCCTTTTTCGCATACTTCTGTAACGAATCGGCCACAGCGTCGCCATCGTTATATAGTAGCCCTTTGGGTTTTAATATAGAGTATTGCATCCAGTAGTACTCGCGCAGGCGGCGTTCTATCTCCCAACGTTCTTCGTTTAATTGCATCACCGCTAATGCCTGTTGATATTGAGGTGTAATTTTTATAGTTGCGAGGTTTATGCCTTTTTCAAGGTCATTAGCCGTGTATGTGCCGATGTTTTTATCATCGATCTTCAATAGATACTTATCGCCTTTCAGCCCCTTAACTGTTAACAGTTCCTGGTTAAACTCATCAGTAAACGGAATAACTTTTAATGATTGATATTGCGCTTTGGCCGGCTTGCCCCACCCACTTGGGATAGTATCCATTGGGTAAGGTAATGATTTGGCCAGATAATTAAACTTGATTGCTGATGGTGTGAAAGTAGCATTAGTAATAGTACAATTACCGCCCTGGGTAGTTTTTGAAGTTGAGTTTATAGCTATATCAGCAACTTTTGTGTTAGTAAAGCCCTGTGCTTTCAGGAAAGTGTAAGCCATTACCATTTGCCCGTCATTACTCGGATGGATCCTGTCGCCGTTTTGGAAACTGAATAGTGAGTCGGTTTGTTGCTCGTGGCCGGCAATTTGTACCATTGGGGTGTTAAAGTCAAGATAGTTCCAATTGTTTGTCGTTGCAGCCTGGCGCTGTGCCGCGGCTATCTTCATTATCGCCGCGTTTTTCCCGATGAAAGGGGCAGGTTGTATTTTTGATGTCTCGTCATACGGTGATGATGCTACCATCACTATCTTAGTTTCGGGATGCGCTTTTAGTTTTTGTTCTATCAGCCTGAAACTTGTTAATGATTTTTCTACCCGTACATTATAAACAGAATCTGCTTTCTCCTTTTTTAGATATTGATAACCGGTATCATTCATCCCGAAAGTAAGCGTTACCATAGTTGGCTTATGCGCAAAAACGTCACTGTCTAACCGGTCATAGATCTGTTGCGCTACATCGCCCCCAATACCAGCGTTAAAAACCCGGAAACGCATATTAGGGAAGTGTGTCATATAATACAACCAGATATAAGAATGGTAATGCCCGCCATCGGTTATGCTATTGCCGGTAAAAACTACCCTGTCGCCTTGTTTAAAGGGCCTTATGCTTTGCGCATTTGTTATTAGGTTGATGCCAAAAAGCAGGGAAAATGCAAGTATAACTGGTTTCATAACTAAGTCCTGGTGCGGTTAAATTGGTATAGCAAATAAAGCTTTTAATCTGATAATAACAACAAAAAACGCCACCCGGGATGGATGGCGTTTCGTTATTTCGAGTGATTTACCTTATTACTTCACTACATGATCTGCAACAGCTTTAACTGCTTTTTTAGAAACATTAGTTTTATTGCTGATGATGCTTGCCGCCAGGTCTTTAAAACTATCTTTAAACGTTTTAGTCAGTTTATCAATCTCGCTGCTAACCGAATCTGATAATTTATTGCGGGTATTGCTGCCGCTTTCGGTTAAATATAAATAAGCTATAGCTCCGGCAGCTGCCGCGCCTGTTATGCCCAGGGCAATTAAGACAGTGTTATTTTGTTTTACAAATGGATTTTTCATAATGATGTGTTTTATAGGTAACAATTCACCATTGCTTTGGTTCTGATTGTTTTAAATTATATTGTAAAACGCGGTTTGATAATATTTTTAATTATCGGAAACAAAAAGGTTTCTCATTCATTTTTTTATCATATTTGATAACAGAAAATAAACCTGATATATATGCAAGAATTAGATCCATCGATTCTTAACAAAGCCAATTCATGGCTCGAAGGAAATTATGATGCTGGAACCAAAGCGGAAATTCAGCGGCTTATTGATACCAAAGCCTATACAGAACTTACAGATTCGTTTTACCGCAACCTTGAATTTGGTACCGGCGGACTTAGAGGTATAATGGGGCCCGGCTCAAACCGCGTAAATAAATATACCATCGGCTCGGCTACGCAGGGGTTAGCTAATTTCCTGAAAAAGACCTACCCTAACGAAAAGATAAGTGTAGCTATAGCACACGACAGCCGCAATAATTCGGATGTATTGGCCGGTATTACTGCCGATGTGTTTTCAGCAAACGGCATCCATGTTTATTTCTTTAGCGCTTTGCGCCCTACACCCGAATTATCGTTTGCGGTGCGTAAGTTAGGATGCAAAAGCGGTGTGATGCTTACCGCATCGCATAACCCAAAAGAATATAACGGCTATAAAGCTTATGGCGATGATGGCGGACAATTTGTATCGCCGCATGATAAAGCGGTAATGGACGAAGTTGGCGCTATTTCAAGCATTGATGATGTAAAGTTTGAGCGCATAGCAGCAAATGTTGAAATGCTTGGCGACGATATCGACAAGGAATATATTGAGAAGATCACAGCGCTTTCTGTATCGCCTGATGCTATTAAGCGCCAGAAGGATTTGAGCATTGTGTTCTCTCCTATCCATGGTACCGGTATAACATTAGTACCTCAAGCCTTAAAAAGCTTTGGCTTTGAAAACGTAACCGTTGTTGAAGAGCAAGCTACACCGGATGGCAACTTCCCTACTGTGGTTTACCCTAACCCTGAAGAAAAAGAGGCGCTTACCCTGGCACTTAAAAAAGCAGCCGAAATTGATGCCGACCTGGTATTAGCTACCGACCCGGATGCCGACCGTGTGGGCATTGCTGTTAAAAATGATAAAAATGAATTCATCCTGCTTAATGGTAACCAAACAGGCAGTTTATTAATAAATTACTTATTAACTGCCTGGGAAGAAAAAGGCAAGCTGACGGGTAAGGAATATATTGTAAAAACTATTGTAACCACCAATATTATCGAAGCCATTGCGAAAGCTAAAAACGTTAAGTTTTACAACACGCTTACCGGCTTTAAATACATTGGCCAGTTAATGACGCAATTTGAAGGCAAGCAAACCTTTATAGGTGGCGGTGAAGAGAGCTACGGGTACCTGGTGGGCGAATTAGTTCGCGATAAGGACGCAGTTGTCTCAGCGGCTTTTATTGCCGAAATGACGGCCTTTTACAAAGACAAAGGCAGCAGCTTGTTTGAAGCCATGATTGATATGTACGTGCAATATGGTTTTTACAAAGAGAAGCTGATATCTATCACCAAAAAAGGCAAAACCGGCGCCGAAGAGATCAAAGCGATGATGGAAACTTTCAGGACCAACCCTCCCGCTACTTTAGGTGGATCGAAAGTAATAACGGTTAAAGATTACGAACGCAGTATAGAAACCGATATCGCTACAAAAACAACCAAGGCTATAGAACTGCCTACATCAGACGTATTGCAGTTTGTTACCGGGGACGGCAGTATTATATCTGCACGCCCATCAGGTACCGAGCCTAAGATCAAGTTTTATTGCAGTGTTAATGGCAAACTGGCCAGTAAAGCTGCTTTTTATGAAGTTGATGAAGCACTGGACGCGAAAGTTGATGCGATAATTAAAGATTTGGGGGTATAACTTACTGTCATTAAATTAATTAAAAAGTCCCGGGCTTATATAGTTCGGGACTTTTTACCGTTATACACTTGATTATGTACTAACCATACATTAAATTTATAACCATAACCAAATCACAAAACCTACTCTGATGAAATACAGCATCGCCTTAGTCACAATACTACTTGCCTTTAGCGCAGCGGCACAGAAAAAAGCAACCGCAAAAAAGATTGCCACCAAAATCGAAGTTAAACCTGCTGCTTACGCCGTAATTAGGGGTCACATCAGCAATAACACAAAAGAGCTTATAGATTATAGTTGGAACAACTACCTCGGATATGCCGAGACCTCGTTGCGGGTTAATAAAAACGGCGACTTTTTTCAAAAGATAAAACTACCAACCGAATTTACCGAGTTCTACCTCGACGTAAACGACGATGATAACATTATACTCCCCTTATTGGATAAAGACACTATCACCTTAACCTGGGACGAGAAGAATTTTAAGAAGACATTAGTTATAAATACTAATAAGCCTGAGAGCGCCATCGACATAAAAAAATGCAACGATCATCGTGAGCTTTTTAATAGCGAAATATCCAAAATGTATAAGGAAATTGGTGATAAAAAAATGACGGATGAGGAGAAGTTTCGCAAGATAAATGAGCTTTATAACAAGCGAATACAGTCGCTTTTATCCGGCGAAGTTTATCCCCGCACCGCGCAGTTAGCTATTGATACTTATTTCGACAATTGTCATATTTTATTATCAAACGGACTATTGAGTAAGTTCAATCTTCGTTTAACACTTCCATTAGTTAAACCTGCAAATATGATTGATGTAAACTACATCACAGCATATGAAAAAGCGTCAGAAGTGGTGAATAATGGGCAGGCATATGGGATGGAATCAGAGGAGTATTTCAAAAAAAGTTCAAAGTACCGCGACTTTATCTTCGATTACATCCGCTTTAAACAACCGTTTAACTCGTGGGGTGTCAGAGGTTCTGTTACACCCGAGAATTCGATGCCGTTTGCGCCTGCGTGGAAAGACTATTATTCGGGGCTGGCGGCGTTTCACATATATGAACTGCGCGATTGGTACGTTACCAAATCCATCATGGAAGACTTTAGCTACTATTCGTTCCAGGATGCCTGCGATGTTTATAAAGATTTTGCGCCCAAAATTAAAACAGCTTTTTACGCTGATACGCTTAAGGCTTATTATTCCAACATCCAGCGATTAAAGCCGGGTAGCCCTGCCCCGCTGTTTAACTTAAAGGATGAAAATGGTAAAATGGTTTCATTAGCATCATTTAAAGGTAAGGCGGTGTATATTGATTTTTGGGGAGTAGGCTGCGGGCCTTGCATATACGATATCACAAACAACGTACCGGCCCTGCATGAAAAATATAAAGACAAGGACATTGTGTTTATCAATATTTGCGTCGATTCGGACGAAAAAGAATGGAAAGCAAGCCTTAAAAAATTAAACCTTAACGGCGTTAATTTATTGGCACAAGGCTGGACCAAAAATCCTACTGTTAGCGCTTACAATATAACCGGCATACCACACTACTATTTGCTAAACAATGAAGGTAAAATTGTAAACAATAATTGTGAACGGCCGAGTGACGATGGGCTGCATGAGCAATTGGATAAATTGTTAAAGTAGTGACAATTAGAAGTTAGTAAGTTATCACAAAATGGGTGTCATGCTGAGGCCTTCTAAGCATGAGCGCAATGGCCTTTACGCTCACCCTTCGAGTACCTCAGAGTGACACCACCTCTTTTTTAATACTACAAACTAAACATCACCTTAGCCAACAAAATCCTTCCGGGTATGGTATAAGTACTTGATGTATAAACGTTGGCCGCTAAATACACCGCTGTATAATTTTGTGTATTAAACAGGTTCTGCGCGGTTACTTCCAGGTCAAGCTTGGTTTTAGGGAATTTGTAACGTACCGATGCATCGCCAAAAATATATTTCAGATCATTAGCTTGTTGCTGGTGCGTGTAGTAATGATCGGCAGATGCGCTCAGGAACAGGTTGTTTGTTGGGTTATAATTTAGCGCCGCGGTTTGTATCAGTCGCTCAAATTTGCTGCTGTTAGCTACCGCAGATGACTTACTGGTGGTTTGGCTGTAATAGGCTTTGTAGCTAAACATTACCTTATCACTCAATTTGGTCTCGGCGCCGCCGTTAAGGTTTGTATTTAGGGTATTATAAGGTAAAATAATACTGTTTTGGATTTGGTTGAGCTTAGTAGTAGCTACCGATAAACCCAAGCTAAGCGTAGTGCGCAACGCAAACGAATACTTGCTTACGTAACCACCAACCGACCATGAATCAATATTGTTATCAAACGGCAATACAATACGTTGCTGTATGTTATTGGTTAACACGCTCGATGCGATGTTATTGGCATTTTGGTGCACATACGAAGCATTTACACTAAAGAAGAACAATGTAATAGCCTTACGGTAATTAAAGCCGATGGAAGCGTTTTGTGTCTGCCGCTCGGTAAGGTCGGCATTGTTGGCGTATAGGCTGCGGTAGTTGGTTAGTATCTCGCCCCGGTAAACATCCTGAATGCCGCCGATGCTATTTCTAAAGCCGTAGTTTAACTGTAGATAATTTTCAATACCGGTTTGGTATTTAACAGACACCCTCGGGTCGAAATATAAACGGTTAAGGCTTTTATCCAGCTTATAAAACTGATCGTTATAGCTGATGCCTAACAAGGTTACCGGCAGGTTTAAACTTACTTTCAGGATATTGCCGGGGATATCGTAAGCTGCTTCGGTGTATAGTTTGTTGCGTTTCCAGTCCAGGTTGTTTTTTGTACTGTCGGATACGGCGTTAGTTGTGTTGTTTAACTGGGTAACATTCAAATCAGATGTTAAACTTTGCGATTGCAAGCTAAAGCCGGCCTTATAGCTTTGCGTAACATAAGCCCCTGGTATTTTATACGACAGGTAGTTGTTGGTGAAAAAACTCGGCACATTAGCATTCTGCGTTAATTGCGAGTAGGCTGTATTGTGATTAAATATATTCGCATTAAGCCCCGGTTCTATCACCATATTCTCCGGTTCGCTTGAGTGATTTATATAGCTATAGCCTTCAATAATGGTATTATTTTTAAAGGTTTGCATGTAATTCAACTCGTTAGATGCATCCAGCAAATTATCCTTAAAAGTTTGCTTCACGCCGGTACCATTTGTATTTAACGACGAATAGCTGGTGTTATGGCTATAATCGGCTATTAAAGCATCGTTTAAATAATACTTTTTATTGTTAATGTTAAGGTTAAACTGCGTATGCAAAAGGTCGGGTCGGCGCTTGTTGTATTGCGTTTCGGTATAGTGCACAGTATCATTCGGCAGATAAATATCGCTGGTTTTAAAATAATCCTGGCGCTGGTTGTCGCGCACGTATGATAGATTTAACCGCAACTGCACATCGTTTTTAAAGTTAAGCAGGTTATTGGCATTTAATATCCCCGACTGATCAAACAAATAACGGTTACGCGGCAGATCTGGATCGCCGGCAGTACCTAACGACAGCACTGTTGAAGGCTTATCATTATCAATCCTTGATAAATAGTCGTTCATGTTATGCGATACCAGGTCGCCGGTTACATCAAGGCCTGTGTTATTGCCTTTTATATAGTTTATGGCTTTGTACTTGTCCTTAAACATCATGGCGTTTAAATCAGCATAATAGTTACCCGGTAAGCCTGCTCCAACCGTTTCCTGACCCACCATTTGCAGTTTGGCATCTTTTTTTATGGTTAGATTTAGTGCGACGTCATCGCTGTTTACTTTGCCCTGCAGCATTTTTACGGGCTGATGATTTTGCATAACCTGCACCTGGTCTACCACACCATTAGGTATATTATTGGTAGCGATATTGTATTTATCATCCAATAAATTATCGCCGCCTATGTACAGGTTTGATATTGACTTGCCATTGTAGCTTATCTTGCCATCCTTAGCTACATCAATACCGGGCAATTTCTTTATCACATCGCCTATCACTCTATCCTGCGGACTACTAAAATCAGACACCTTATAATTCAGCGTATCGCCGGCGACGCGTAAAAAAGGACGCTTGTTTTTGATCACCACGTCCTTTAGCTGATTTACGGCTGTACTCAGCTTAAAGTTATAGGCTGATGTGAAATTCGCAACCTCTTTAGCTTGCTTTTTAAAGCCGATGCAAGTCACCTCCAGCATAAGGCCGGCTTTATTTGCATCTGCAGGTAATTGCAGGGTAAATGCACCTTTATTGTTGGTGGTAGTGTAAGCGATGATCAGGTTACCACTGCCCTTTAGGTTAACACCCGCATAGCTTACCGGCTTACCTAAACTATCGGTAACGGTGCCCTGGATGGTTTGGCCCAGGCATACCACGGACAGCAGCATCCATAAACTGAATACTCCCACCCATTTATTGGGGGTTATCATTATTTCTTCTCAGGTAATTCTAACGGGTTATTTATTACCGGGCCTGTTCCGTTCATGCGGATCTGCATGCCGCCGCCCGGACCACCAGGACCACCCGCGCCACCACCAGGAGCTGCCCTTAAGTTCATGCCACTACCTGCCATTGCCGATTGTGCAAACGCGTTAGGATCTTTACGCATTGCTTCCTGTAAGTTTTTAAATTCCTTTTCGGTTGTTTTTACAGCGTCGGTTGGTACAGCTATAACGTTTGGGTCGGTATTGGCATCATCCATGCCAAACATCATCAATTTTGGTGTACCGGGTGTTGGTGTCGCTTCGGCTGCTTTAACAAAAGGCACGGCTTCTTCCATATTATCAAACTTAAAAACCACCTCTTTATTGGTATCATAAGCTTCCACAATTAACCCAGGCAAGCCGCTTAATTTCCACGGGCCCGCATGGAAAGGCACCTCGGTAGTAAACCATGCGGTATAATCGCGGCCCTTAAAATGCGCGGTAGCTTTTTGGCATTCCATGCTGCCAATTTTCGTGGTTTCGGTGCTTATTTCCCATTTTATGGCGGGCATTGGCTCCTCTATCAGGTATGGAGTTATTAGCCTTTCTTTTCGCATAAACTTACCTTCTGCCGGGAACTGGAAATATTCTGTATTAGTAGTTTGCATCCGGTTTTGGACATTTATTCGTAACTGGCCCGAGCCTTTTTGATCAGCCATTTGTTCGGCTATTTGCTTTTGCATCATTTGCTGCTGCAATTTGCGGTCGTAGCTTTTGTATACGCTGGCGGTTGGTGCCAAAAACAATACCATGTTTTCGGTATAGGGTTTATCCTTTTGCGTGGTATCGCGCAGGTGCGAAAATTTATAATGAACTATCAGCTTAGCTGTATCGGCTTTTTGCGCCCAGCCAAACTGGATGGCCAGCATCAGTATGGCTAAAATTGTAGTGATTTTTTTCATGACTTGTGATATAAGTGTTAACGTTAATTACAATCTGGATTTGAATACGAAACAAATATATACGAATGATTCGTATATCTACGAATTTATCGTAGATATTTAACACTTTTTAACAAATTACGAGATTTTCGTAGGCGAGGCTATTCAGGAAGAGTTTTCATTAACAACGGAAACTCGATCGTAAATTCAGTCCCCACATTTAGCTGGCTTTTTACGCTTATTGCACCGCCAAGGCTTTCAACCTGCATTTTCACCATAAACAGGCCAACTCCTTTGCCTTCAACGCTCCAGTCAAACCGTTTATAAAGGCCAAACAAATGTGTGCCGTATTTTTCAAGGTCGATGCCTCGGCCATTATCTTTAAAGCAGATCAGGATCTTATCGTTTTTTACTTTAGTGCTGATATTGACAACCGGTTCAACGTCGATACGCCTGTATTTAATGCTGTTTATTACCAGGTTTTGCAGGATGCTATACAAATAGCTTTTCAGGGTATAAAGTTCGTCAAAGGCACTAAAATCACTCTTTATGGTCGCCTTATTCTTATCCATCATCTGGCTGATACCGGCCTTTATTTCGTTAACCAGTAAAGGCAACGATACCATTTCTATCTGGTCGTTTACCTGGCTCCTAACCTGCAGGATATGGTTAAGATCAAGAATAATTTTATCCAGGTTATTAACCGATAGTGAAAGTGCCTGCAGGGTATCCATACTTTCTGTTTTACCCGGTTCAAAGTCGACCAACAGGGTTGCCAGCCCCTGTATATTAGCAACCGGCGCACGCAGATTATGCGATATAATATAGGTAAACTGCTCCAGGTCCTTATTACGCTGGGCAAGGTCGGCGGTCATACTCTCGCGTTCTGACTCTGTATTTTTCTTTTCGGTGATATCTTTGAAGGTAAGCAATACGCCTACTATTTCGTTTTGTTGATTAACCACGCCAACCCACTTAACATCATACCATTCCTTTTCGCCATTAGGCAGCCCAAAACTGGTTTCATAAGCCGCAACTTTGTGGTCTTTTGCAAACGCGATTGCTTTCCTGACGGAAGCACGGCGATCTTTCGGGAAAATATTGACGACAGATTTCCCGGTAGTTATCTTTTTGTTAAAATGCCTCACTATTGCTGCATTAGCGTTGCTGTTGTAGGACACCACATTCATATCAGCATCAAAAAGGATAATAGAAAGATCAATATTTTCAAATACCGACCGCAGGTTGGCTTCTGATTTATGCAAGGATGCTTCGGCTAATTTCCTGTCTGTTATATTGATGTGTAATATTACGGCGCCTTTGTTAGCCTTATCCTTAATAGGCGCCACTACTATCATAAACCAATCGTTTCCGCTTAATGAAGCGTACTCCATTACAAATTCCTTTTTATTACCGCGAATAACATCATTTATCCCATGTTCAATGTTACTGCTGGTTGCCTTATCAATAGCAGTAGCGGTTTCTGCTATAGGCAGATAACTATAACCCACACCATAATTTGGTATCCCCAGGTTATTAAACAGCGCCAGTTTTTTCCAGGATTCATTAACGGCGATGATCTTTCCGCGTTCGTTTATCAGTACAATATTTGGTGGCAGTGCGTTTAATATCGCAGCCTGCGTTTCAGAAGCTTCCTGAATTTTTTGTTCGGCCAGTTGATGTTCAGATATATCCTGCGTAAACCCTTTTAACCGGATAGACTGGCCCTGTTTATCGCGGTCTATCAGCAGCTTGGCATGCAGGTATTTAACCTGGTTGTCTGTATATGTTTTTATCCTGAAATCAAGGCTTACCGAGTCATGGTTAAGTATAGCATCGTCTATACTACTTTTCACCCTAAAAATATCGTCGGGATGGATGCGGTTAACAAAGTTTTTAAAAGATGGCTCCACATCGCCAACCTCAAGCCCCAGTATATGGTACAGTCCCGGCGACCATTTGGTAGTCTGTGTTTTCAGATCGATATCCAGGCCGCCTATATCTGCAATATTCTCAGCCTCTTTTAACAGGGCTTCGCTTGCTATCACTTCGTCCATGTATTTTTGCCGGTCAGCTTCCAGCTTAAATTTTTCGAGCGCGTTTACAATAGCGTTCGGCAGGCGCTGCATCCTATCCTTCAGGACATAATCAGCAGCCCCATTCTTCATTATTTCAACTGCAAATTCTTCTGATATAGTTGCAGTTATCAGTATAAACGGAACATTCAGGTCGCTTTTTTTCAAGATCTCAAAAGCCTCTATCGAATTAAACGACGGCAGGGAATGATCAGATAAAATAATGTCGGGTTTATACTCATCAATTGCCCTTATATAATCTATTTTATTATCAACAACGCGCCGCTCAAACTGCAGTTTAGATCTGTTCAGTTCCATGCCTACCAATTCGGCATCGGTTGGCATATCCTCCAGGTGCAATATTTTAATTTTATTAATCACTTTGTATTATAAAATTTATACAGGTGGCTGGTTTATTATTAACCAATACAATCCCAGGTCAGAAACCGCTTTGGCAAATGCTTCAAAATTTACCGGTTTAACTATGTAACTATTTACGCCCAGGTTATAGCTGTTTATAATATCCTGCTCTTCTCTTGATGATGTCATGATAACAACCGGGATAGCTTTAGTGTTGGCATCTAATTTTATCTGGCGCAAAACCTCAATTCCATCCACCTTAGGCATTTTAATATCTAATAAAATAACCTTAGGGGGTTGCGTAATATCCCTGCCTGCATATTCGCCCCGGGCAAAAACAAAGTCAAGCGCCTCTTCGCCGTCTTTAACATGCACCAGGTTATTGCTAAGGTTTACTTTTTTTAACGCCCGTATGGTTAGTTCGGCATCGTGGATATTGTCTTCTACTAATAATATTTCAACTGCATTAATATTCATACTTTATTTCTTTTTTGGCAAGCTAAAGTAAAATGTGGCCCCTTCGCCTACTGCCGATTCTGCCCAAATTGTTCCGCCATGCTTATTAATTATCCGCTTTGATAAAGCCAGGCCAACGCCTGTTCCTTCAAACTCCTGTGCGCTATGCAGTCGTTGAAACACACCAAATAGCTTCGGACTGTACTTCATATCAAAACCTACCCCATTATCTTTTATGTAGTAAACCCGATTATCATTTTCTTTTATAGTACCGATCTCTATTACCGGGTGCGCTATTTTCGAGCTATATTTAACAGCATTGCCAATTAAATTTAATAGCACCTGCCGTAATAAATTCAGGTCACCGTCGCAGGCAGGCAATTTGCTTACCGTCATTTCATAATGTTTAGGCTGATGTGCCAACACCTCGTCAATACATACTCTAACCAGGGCATTCATATCAATCCGCATGCTAACCATTGCCTTGCGGCCCAGACGCGAAAAAGCCAGCAGATCGTCAATTAACTGCCCCATTAGCCGGGCATTAGTCATAATGGTGTTCATTACCCTGTTGCCTTCATCGCCCATCTTGTCTCCAAACTCTTCTTTAAGCATCATTGCATACCCGTTAACGGCACGTAAAGGGGCGCGAAGATCATGAGATACCGAGTAAGAAAATGATTCCAGTTCTTTATTAGCAGCCTCTAATTGCAGGGTGCGTTCGGCTACTTTCTTTTCCAGGCTTTCGTTAAGCTGGTGAATCTCCAATTCGGCCTTTTTACGTGCGGATATATCCCTGATAAACACAGATAAACCACCGCCTGCAGATGGGTAAATATGATTTTCCTGCCATAAGTTTAGCGGCGCGTAATAGTCTTCGCTAATAACATATTGTTTTTTTGAAGCTGCCTTATTAAAAGCATTATAAGTTTCAGAATTCACAGCATCCGGAAACTCTGTCCATACGTATTTGCCTATCAGATCGTCGGGATCGCGGTTAAGCATCTCGCCAATGCGCTTGTTGGCATAGGTGTAACAGAAGTCTTTATCAAGTGCTATAAAGCCGTCAGTTATGCTATCCAGTATGTTTTCGATCTGATCGTTCTTATGCTTCAGTTCATCCTCGGCAAGGATGCGTTGGGTAATATCTTTAAAATTGCAAACAATGGCCCTAATATTCTCATCGTGGAGCCAGTTGGTGTACGTGGCCTCTATCCAGATATAATTTCCTTGCTTACGCTTTGACCTATAGGTTGAAGCAACCGGCATGCCGGGGTTGTGCAATACTTCTGCAAAAAGCTCTTTAACTTTTAACCTGTCATCCGGGTGGATGATGTCATCAACTTCATGGCCTATGCGTTCCTCATTAGTCCAGCCAATAATCCGCTCGGCCGAATTACTTCTGTAAATAACTTCCAGCTTATCATTAAACAAACTTATGCCGTCGTTACTATTTTCTATCAGTTTTCTAAAGCGTAACTCGTTGGCAATTATTTTCTCCGTATTTTCTGCAACACGCCTTTCAAGTATAATATTTGCCTCTTCTTTTTTGTCTTCCTCTTGTTTCCGTTCTGTTATATCGCGGGTAATTTTAGCAAATCCAGCTAAATGCCCGTGTTCGTTATAAATAGTTGTAAAAACAACATTGGCCCAAAATACCGAGCCATCTTTCTTAACACGCCATCCCTCACACTCGTGTGTACCCTTTTTTAGTGCTTCACTTAAATTATGACTTGGCTCACGTCGTTTATTATCACCCGGGGTATAAAAAATGGATATATGCTGCCCTATGACCTCCTCTTCCGTATAGCCCTTAATATTTTGCGCACCCTGGTTCCAACTCATAATATAGCCGTTGGGGTCTATCATAAAAATAGCGTAATCACTTATACTGGCTACAAGTAACCCGAAAAGCTTTTCATCAAAGCTGTGGCTTAATGCATGACGGTCTATTTTTTCGCTAAGCACAAAATTAAATTAGGTAAAGAGTTGTAGGGTTAACGTTTGGATTATTTATTAAACTGATAATTATTAACAAACTGTTAATTAAAAACGTTCAGGGGGAAACGTTTAACCAGTTTTACACACTAACGCAATAAAATAAATCTATGCAATTGCAACGTGGTTTACAACTATTTTGTTTAAAACTGAACAAAATGAACAAGGTGAACAAACTTGCTAATCAACCCAAGTTGCCAGTTAGAGAATAAAAGATCATTGTAAATATTGATAGTTTTGAGTTACCACACAAAAACTGCCATACAATGCTCAGTGAGGCTAAAATTATATCAATTTTCTATATTGCTGATGACATGCTAAAGGCATGTGGTCATAAGGAAGACGTCCGTATCAGGGTTAGCGACAGCGAGATAATAACAACGGCGATAATATCTGCTCTATATTTTGTGTGCTTTTAAACTAAGGTCCATGCTCACAGCACGATTTGTGATAGCCCCTATTGAGACGTAATCGACACCAGTACGGGCATATGAAATAATGTTATCGAGAGTGATACCGCCCGACGCCTCGGTCTCGTACTTACCGCCAATCAGCTCAATTGCTTCTTCTAATAGTTCCGGCGAGCAGTTATCGAGCATGATGCGGTGTACATTGCCGACAGCAAGCACACGGCGCACTTCATCGAGGTTACGGGTCTCGATCTCTATTTTCAGGTTGAGTTTGTTGGCTGCAAGGTACCCGTTGGTTTTCTGTATGGCCTGCTCTATGCCGCCACAAAAATCGATATGGTTGTCCTTCAGCATGATCATATCGTACAAGCCCATGCGAAGGTTGTAACCGCCGCCAATGCGCACTGCCTCTTTTTCGTATTCGCGGAACAGTGGCGTGGTTTTGCGGGTATCGAGTATTTTGGTTTTGTAGTCTTTTATTTTATCGGCGTACTTATTGGTAAGCGTTGCAATGCCGCTCATGCGCTGCATGCAGTTAAGCACCAGTCTTTCTGCTTTTAATATGGTATGCACGCTGGCTTCAACGGTAAACGCGGTTTCGCCATTATTTACAGCATCGCCATCTTTTTTATAGAGGGTGAATTTTGCATCTTCTTCCAGATAATGGAAAATATCCTGCGCCAACTGCATGCCTGCCAGTATGCCTTCTTCCTTTATTTTAAGTACAGCTTTACCTTTCGCATCGGCTGGTATGGATGCCAGTGTAGAGTAATCGCCGCTGCCTACATCTTCGAGAAATGCTGCGGCAATGAATTTTTGTGTTGTCAAAAGCTCTGTATTTTAGGACGCAAGATTAAGTAAATACTACCAACTTAACAATAATAATTAACCCAAATGCTTCCACATTTCCGGGTTATCCCGATAGTGCGAGATCTGTTCAACCGCTTGTTCTACTTCCTCTCTTGACAGGGAGTACTGACCATCAGCTATATAGTTAAATACCTTGCCGGGGATCTCAAAAGTTATGTAGCCAAGGTAATTAGGATTTGATTGTTTTTTTTGATCGTCCGGTGATAACACCTCTTCAGGGTTATCGTCAGCACCATCCTTATACAGACTATAAGAATGGGTTAAAATTGGATGCCCGTCCATGTAAACCCGGGTTTCGGGCACTACCATTAGTGGTATATGGCCGATATTAAAGTAAAAAACTAACATAATAAGATTTTTATGATCCGAATATTTCTTTTGCTTTTTTAATGGTTTTTTCCAGGTCTATACCTTTCCCTAAAACGCCTTTAAACAAGTCGCCTGTTTCTTTTAGCCTGTCTATCGAGTTAAATATGGTAAAGTCCTTCATTGTCAGGCCGGGTTTAACTTCGTCCCACTCTAACGGCATAGATACTGTTGCACCAACCTTCGGCCTTAAAGAGTATGGGCCGGCTATAGTAGCGCCGGGGCGGTTCTGTAAAAAATCCAGGTACATTTTACCTTTACGGGCGGCTACCATACGCTCCAGGCTGGTATAATCCGGAATTTGTTTATGAACCAGCGACACCACGATCTTTGCAAACATTTGCGATTGGTCATAATCATATTTTGCGGCCAGCGGAATATAAATATGCATCCCGGTTGAACCTGACGTTTTTGGATATGAGGGAACGTCTAAAGCATCCAATACTTTTTTTACTTCCTGCGCGGCTTCAATCACCTGGTCAAAGGTGTGTTTATCGGGGTCAAGGTCTATCACACAGTAATCCGGGTTATCCGGCGACTGCACGCGGCTGAACCAGGGATTCATTTCTATACATCCTAACGATGCCATCCATAATAAATACGACTCGTCTGATCCTACTAAATATTCTTTGTGCTCGCCCTCCCCATTGGTATAAGGGAACGTTTTGGTTACCCAATCGGGTGCTTTGCCCTTTACATCCTTTTGGTAAAAGCTTGGCCCGTGGATCCCGTTTGGGAAACGGTTAAGCGACATCGGCCTGTCCTTTAAATACGGTAAAATATATTCTGCAATGCGATAGTAATAATTAAACATATCGCGTTTGGTTACTCCATCTTCGGGCCAGTAAACTTTGCTTAAATGGGTAAATTTAAGGTCGTGCCCGCAAATTTTGCGCACTTGAGTTTCGTCCTTTGGATTAAGCAGCGTTTTACGATCTGTATCCTTAGGCGGCTTTATGGCCTTGTGTGTTTCCTTTGGTGCTGTTTCCATATCGTCAACAATTTCTTCGGTGTCCTTTGGCGTTTCCAATACCACATCCTTAGCTTTTTTATCAATACGCATACCTTTAAATGATGCCTGCCTGAATACGCCGTCGCTTGTTACTTCGGCAAAAGCCACCTCGCCCACCAGTTCAGGTTTTAACCAGGTTGGCTTAGCCCCCAGCCGCTGCGGGCGAAAGCGTGAGGGTTTATCTACATCGGGCTCAACATCAAAAGGAACCTTATCAGTTATCAGCGGTTTAAACTGCGTCATCATTTCCTTCTGCATTTTCTCTGAGAAACCGGTACCCACTTTACCTACATATTTTAATTTTTCACCATCATAAACGCCCAGTATCAATGCACTAAAGGCTTTTGCAGTGCCGGCGTTTTTGGTAAAGCCGGCTATAATTACTTCCTGCCTGCGCTGTACTTTTATCTTGAGCCATTCTTTTGACCGCAGATCGGAAGTATAAACGCTGCTTGCTTTTTTTGCGATGATGCCTTCCATGCCAATTTTTTCGGCGGCTTCAAAAAACTCTATGCCGTTTGCGGCAAATACTTTGCTTTGCCTAACACTGTCATCATTGGTTGGCAGTATTTCTTTCAGGATAGCCTGTCTGTCGCTTAATGGCAGTTTCATCAGGTTTTTACCTTCGTACCATAAAATATCAAATACATAGAAAACCAGGTTACCGTCGGCCTCGCTGCGCCAGTTTTGCAACGCTCCGAAGTCTGATAACCCTTTATCATTCAAAACAACTATCTCGCCATCAATCACTGCGTTTATCTGCCAGTCTTTAAGAATCTTATTGATAGGATAATATTTATCGAAGGGGATGTTATTACGGGAAATGAGCTCCGCCCCTTTCTTATCAATAGTAGCTATCGCCCTGTAACCATCCCACTTAACTTCATAAACCCAATCGGGGTCATCAAATGGTTCGTCCACAAGCGTGGCTTTCATAGGTTTGATATTTTTAGGAACGCTGGATTTTGGTGCTGACTTTATCAGCGCCTTAACATCGGGCTCATCCTTATCCACCTGTCCCTCATCCATGTCTTCACCCACCACTTCCTGAGCCGGTTCTGCCAGGGCTTTTTTTTTAGTTTTTTTATCCGGTTTTTCTACGTCTTCTTCGTGCCCATGCTGCCAAACCTTTTCGCTGGTTTTCTCCATGTTTTCGATGGTCTTGCCAGACAGTATCGATTTATCTTTTTTGGTGATGTCCGTCTTTGCTGCAAAATCATCATTATGCTTAATTAACAGCCAACCGTTCTCGCCCATGCCGTGAGTTTTTACCAATGCAAATTCGCCATGCAGCTTTTCGCCATGCAGTTTTATTTTAACTGAGCCCGATTTAAGCTGCTGTAACAGGTGTTTTTCCTGGGCTTTCTTGCCTTTTATTTCTTCAATAGGTTCGTAGGTGCCTTCATCCCAAACTATTACTGTACCGCCGCCATATTCGCCCTGGGGGATAATGCCTTCAAAATTGCGGTAGTCAAACGGATGATCTTCAACCATCATAGCCAGCCGTTTAACCTTTGGGTCGGTTGACGGACCTTTCGGTACCGCCCAGCTTTTTAACACGCCGTCCATCTCCAGCCTGAAATCATAATGCAGTCTTGATGCATCGTGCTTTTGTATCACAAACATCAGGTGGTCTTTATCCTTGCTTCGGCCGGCTTTGGGCTCGGCTGTTTTGGTAAAATCCCGCTTCTCTACATATTTCGTCAGGCTCATGGCGGTAGTATTTAGTTATTTAAATATGCTTTAACCGTTGCAACACTTGTGCCAGCTTCTTTAACGACCTCGCGCAATCTTTCGGGTGTTATATTAAATTTATTGGCCCAGTATTCCACTTCATAATTCTCATGAATGTTGATGAAATCTCTGTCAGGAGCACCAACTTTATCTTTATTATCCATTTTTTATTTTATTAGTTAATACCTAACATCAAAATCTGATAAATGGTTTTATTGCAGTAGCGGAATAATAACAAGTAAAAAACGACCTTGGTTTCAAAAAATCTTTAAACAAAAACGCCGCCCCGATTAATCGGGACGGCGTTTAATAATATGTTTTATTTGTCTATTTCTTCAAAGAGAAGATCCAGTCTAATATCTGTTTGGCCTCTTCTGGCTTCATGCTTGGATGAGCAGGCATAGTAACATCGCCCCAAACACCTGTACCGCCATTGGTTATTTTTTCGGTAAGTTGTCTGTAGGTTGCACGATTACTTTTATATTTATTAGCCACGTCTGTAAATGATGGCCCTATAACCTTCTCGTTTGTTTTATGGCATGATTTACAATCCATAGATAACATTAACGCATTTCCTGCAGCAAATTTCGACGACGGATCAACAGGTACATCTGCCGCGCCGGCAGCTATTAAAACAGGCTTGCTTACTGCTGATTTAGCCAGTTTACTATCCTTGGCAGTCATAGTTAATTTGAAAGTACCCGCTTTTGGATAGGTATAAGTTACTGATGGTTTTGTGGTGATCTTTTTAATGCCGTTACCAAAGTTCCAGGTATAGGTCATTTTATCACCTTCCGGGTCGGTTACGTTCGCGGTAAAAGTAACAGTAGTAGGCAATGCGCCATACTCTTTATCAGCAGTAACAGACGATACCTCAGGCGCACGGTTACCGGCGTTGTAAGCTATTTTTACCAGGCCTGCCTCAGGGTTTTTCTTGAACCAGCCGGCGCCATACTCCAATACATACAATTTGCCGTCTGGGCCCATTTCCATGTCGATCATGGTATTAAACTTGGCGCTCTTCATAAATGGCTCCATTGATACGTAGTTGCCTTGTGCATCCATGGTTACGGCTTTAATCCACCCGCGGATAAAGTCGTATATAAATAACTTGTTGTTGTAGTACGATGGAAACTTACCGATAGTGGCTTTATAATCCTCTGAATGATAAACAGGCCCTGCCATTGCAGTACGGCCACCTGAACCCAGTTCGGGGAACTGCGGTGATACGGCATAAGGATACCAGATAAACGCCGGTTGCGCAGGTGGCAATTCCGTTAAACCTGTGTTGTTTCTTGATTCGTTAAGCGGGTGTTTAGGGTCAAACGGCTCGCCTACCGCACCGGTAGCGTAATCATAACGGCGATACGGATAGTTGTTGCCGATAAACAACGGGTAACCAAAGTTACCTGCAACACGTGCCTGGTTAACCTCGTCATAGCCACGCGGGCCGTGGGTTTTCAAACTATCGTTGTTGGCATCCGGGCCAACCTCGCCCCAATATAAATAGCCGCTCTTTTTATCGATAGAGATACGGTAAGGGTTACGGTTACCCATTACATAAATTTCGGGACGTGTTTTTGGCGTTCCAACCGGGAACAGGTTACCATCAGGGATAGTATAAGTACCATCCGGCTTAATTTTTATACGTAATATTTTACCGCGCAGGTCATTGGTATTACCAGAACCACGGCGATCATCATACTGCTCAAATCCCGGGCGGTCATCCAACGGAGCGTAAGAATATGAGTTAGGGATCTTTTTGCCCTGCGGCGCAGGCTCATCAAAAGGTGTAGTGTTATCGCCCTGCGAAACATATAAAATATGGTCTTTACCAAACGCGATAGAACCACCTGTATGGCAGCAAATTTCGCGGGTAGTACCAACTTTCAGGATAGGTTTTTCGCTTTTAAGGTTTAGCTTATTGTTTACAAAAGTAAAGCGTGATAACTGGTTTACAGATTCGCCTACCGGGCTGTAGTAAACATATATAAAGTGATTTTTAGCATAATCAGGATCGGCCTGTACACCTAATAAACCTTCTTCGGCATTTACGCCTTTGGCAGTTAATACATGATCATATACAGCCAATTTACCAACCTGGGTAACTTTTTTGGTCAGGTGATTGTATAACATGAACTCGCCTTTACGTTGTACAACCAGGATGTCAAGGTTTGGCAAAATGGTCATTTCAGTAGGCTCATCAAAACCACCGGTGTTCAGTTGTATTTTGTTAAATCTGTTCTCGTCGGGTGCGCGTACTGTTGTAGCCTTGCCGTAATTTAAAGGAGCATTTTTGCCGATAGCATACTTTATACCGCCTAAAAGGTGCTGCAAGAACAATGGCTCGGTATACGATTCATCCGTATGACCTAACCCGGTGTAAAATACACGTCCGCCATCAAACTCATGATACCAGGCTATCGGGTGGCTTGCGCCCATTTTAAAAGCATCATCACTGCCATTTTTGTTATAGGTAAGTGATGATTCTTCTAAATTTATTAATACGTGGATATCCGGGTTTACATTTTTGTAATGGTACCATTCGTCTTTGCGTTTCCACTCGTCAGGCAACATGCTGGTGGCTATAAAGCTTTTATCCTTTACGGTTAAAGTAGCCATTTGCTGTGCCGGGTGATGCGCGAAATAACCGCCTATCATCCTGCCATACCATGCCCAGTTATACTCGGCATCGGCAGCGGCGTGGATCCCCACAAAACCGCCACCGGCTTGTATATAGCGCTCCAGGTCTACCTGTTGCGGGCCGCTCAAAAAATCGCCTGTTGTGCTTACAAATACAAGGGCACTGTATTTTTTCAAGTTGCTTTCGGTTATTTTTTCGGCGTCGGTAGTGGTATCTACATCAAAGCCGTTTTCTTCGCCCAGCTTCATTATAGCCAGCGCACCCTTCGGAATAGAACTGTGGTGAAATCCTGACGTTTTTTTCAAAACCAATAGTCGTGGTTTTACTTGTGCCCGGGCATTACCTGCACTTAAAAGTGCTACTAAAGCAATGCTTAAAAAGCTAAAGAATGTTAATTTCATTGTTATTTAAAATTTGTTTGGCTGTTTTTTGGTATCGAAATATTATCCTAAATTCTAAGGAACGCGTTGTGATGTGGCTTTACTGTATTTTAACGGCGCATTTTTACCGATAGCGTATTTTATGCCGCCCAGTAAATGTTGTAAAAATAACGGCTCGCTGTATGACTCGTCTGTATGGCCTAAACCGGTATAAAATACCCGGCCGCCATCAAACTCATGGTACCAGGCAATTGGGTGGCTGGCTCCCATTTTAAAAGCATCATCACTCCCATTTTTTGCATAGGTAAGTGATGATTCTTCTAAGTTTATTAATACGTGTATATCTGGATTTACGCTTTTATAGTGGTACCATTCATCTTTACGTTTCCATTCGGTTGGAAGCATATTGGTAGCTATAAAGCTTTTATCAACCACGGTTAAAGTGGCCATTTGCTGCGCAGGGTGGTGGGCAAACCAACCGCCTATCATTTTACCATACCATGGCCAGTTGTACTCGGCATCGGCAGCCGCATGGATCCCCACAAAACCACCACCGGCCTGTATAAATCTTTCCAGGTCTGCCTGTTGAGCCGGGTTTAAAACGTCGCCGGTTGTGCTTGCAAAAACTACAGCGGTATAATTCTTTAAATTACTCTCTTCAATTTTATTAGCATCAGTAGTTGTATCAACCAGGAAACCGTTTTCCTGCCCTAATTTCATAACTGCCAATGCAGCCAGCGGGATAGAACCGTGGTGATACCCTGCCGTTTTCTTAAAAACTAACAAACGTGGTTGTACCTGCGCGTTGGCGATGCTTACGCTTACCAGCACTGCTAAAAAGGCAATGCTTAAAAAGCTAAAGAACTTTAATTTCATGTTATTAAGAATTTATATTGGTTGTTTTTTTGGCTCCGCAATATATTGCGGAGCTAAAAGTATTCAAATTCCAAACAAAACCTTAATAATCTTATAAAAAACAGCTAACAATGTGTAAATAATCTATTACACGGTTTATCTCCAGCCACCTCCAAGCGAGCGATATAATTCAGCAACAGCATTAAGGCGTTCGGTTTTTATGGTTGCCAGTTCCAGCTCGCTTTGCAAAACATTTCCCTGAGCAGTTATTACCTCTAAGTAATTAGCCATGCCGTTTTTAAATAGCTGATTTGCATTTGATGTTGCTTTTTGCAATGTATTTACACGATTAGCAGCTATATCCTGTTCGGCTTTTAGCTTGTCTATCTTCACCAACGCGTCCGACACCTCGCCTACCGCGTTCAATACCGTTTGCCTGAATTGGATAACCGTTTTTTCGCGGTTGATCTTAGCAACCTCGTAACTGGTTTTCAACTCTTTATGGTTTAACAATGGCTGCAATACGCTACCCGATACGATCCCAAACAACGAAGCCGGAATATTGAACCAGTTACTCGCTTTAAATGAGTTAACGCCGCCTTGTGCAGTTATCCGCAAAGCGGGATACATTTCTGCCTGGTTAATGCCTACGTTGGCGTTGGCTATATTTAAAGCCAACTCGCTGCTCTTAACATCGGGCCTGCGGCTTACAATGGCAGATGGTAGTCCGGCTGACAAGTTATCAGGGATAGTTACTTCGTTTAAAGTTTTATTACGGGTAATACTGTCCGGCAATTCGCCTGTTAAAATGCGTAAAGCGTTTTCCTGCAAAGCGATATTCTGCTCAAACTGCGGGATCAATTGCGATGCCGCTTGTTGTTGTGCCTCGGCTTGTTGAACAGCCAATAACGTTACCTGGCCGGCAGTAAATTGCAGTTTGATAATACGCAAGGTGCTATCATTCAGCTTCACATTGTTTTGCGCGGTTTGCAATTGTGCGTCCAGCATCAGCAGGTTATAATACCCTTGCGATACAGCAGCAACCAAACCGGTTTGAATAGCCTTTTTAGCTTCGGTAGTTTGCAAATAAGCAGCTAAAGCAGCTTTATTTTGGTTATGGATCTTACCCCAGATATCAGCCTCCCATGACAGGGATAAGTTGGCTGAATAATCTTCGATGTGTTTGGCACCGATACCTGCGTTAGCTAAGCTTAATCCGTTCAAACTATTGTCTGACGGGCGACTGGTACTGGCGCTTACGTTTAAACCAACTGTAGGCACATAGTTCCATTTAACTTGTTTAACCAATAGCTGCGACGCTTCTATATTTTTGATAGCTAATTGCATATCGTAATTTTTTACGATGGCGCTGTCAATCAGCTTTTGCAATTCGGCATCTGTAAAAAAGCTTTTCCAGGGGATATCAGCAATGCTGGTGGTATCGGTGGTTGTCGCGTTTCTAAAAGTCACGGGCAAAGCGGCCTGCGGGGTTTTAATGTCTTTTGATACTGTACAGGCGCTAAGCACCAGTACAGCCATCAAAACAACGTATTTATTTATTGTATTCATGATAGTGTCTCTTATTTAAATTATGCCAGTTCTGCTTCTGCAATGGCCGGTACCTGCACGCCATTTTTTTGATTATGATGATCTTCGTTCTCTTTATCCAATGCGAATGGTATACCGGTAATTTTTTCCTGCAAACGCTGGAAGATCACAAACAATACCGGGATAATGAACAAGCCCAATAATACGCCCGATACCATCCCGCCGGCTGCACCGATACTGATTGAGTGGTTACCTTGTGCAGACGGGCCGGTAGCAATACTCATCGGGAACAAGCCGAACACAAACGCCAGCGATGTCATCACGATAGGCCTTAACCTTAGCTTAGCTGCCTCAATAGCTGATGCGACCAGGTCATGCCCTGCCCTGCGGCGCTGTAATGCGAACTCCACAATCAGGATGGCATTCTTAGCCAGCAATCCTATCAGCATGATCAATGCTACCTGTACATAAATGTTATTTTCTATGCCGGTTAAACCAAGCACTACAAATACACCTAATATACCTGTTGGGATAGATAATATTACCGCCAATGGCAGGATATAACTTTCATACTGTGCTGCTAACAGGAAGTAAACAAATATCAAACACAACATAAATATGATGGCTGATTGCCCGCCCGACGAGATCTCCTCGCGGGTTTGGCCGGAGAACTCATAAGCAAAACCTGAAGGCAGCTCCTCTTTAGCAGTTTCCTGTATTGCTTTTATCGCATCGCCCGAGCTATAGCCCGGCTTAGGTATGGCGTTTACCTCGATAGAGTTAAACAGGTTATACCTTGATGCTGTTTCTGAACCATAAACGCGGGTTAATTTTACCAGTGTATTTACGGGCACCATTTCGCCGGTTTTGTTTTTTACAAACACCCTGTCAATAGCAGATGGGTCGGTACGGTCGGCAACATCAGCCTGTACAATTACCCGGTAGTATTTACCAAAACGGTTAAAGTCTGATGCCTGCGCAGTACCAAAGTAAGCCTGCATAGTTTGCAGAATGTCTTTAACATTTACACCAAGTTGATTGGCTTTTTCATCATCAACTTCTAACTGTAGTTGCGGGTAATCTGCCTTATAAGATGTAAAGGCGAAAGCGATTTCCTTCTTCTGCATCAGCTTGCCAATAAAGTTGTTAGCAATGCCGCTAAATTTATCCAGCCTGCCATTGGTTTTATCCTGCAGCATAACGTCAAGCGCTTCTACGTTGCTAAATCCGGGTACAGTTGGAAAACTAAACACGAAGAAGGTACCACCCGGTATGCCGGCTAATTTGCCTCTTACTATATTTTGTATAGCATCAATATTCTTAACATCTCCCCTTTGCTCGTTAGGTTTTAACAGCAGGAAAATTACCCCTGCCGACGGGCTGCTGGATTGTGTTAAGAAGTTAAAGCCCGATAACGCGGTAACAAACCGTGCCGATGGTAAAGTTTTTAACTGATCTTCGGCTTGTTTAAACGTTTTATTGGTGTTAGCTAATGACGTTCCTGACGGTGTTGAAACTGCTATAGCCACGAAACCCTGATCCTCGGTAGGTATAAAGCCTGACTTTGTTGTACGTACCAGGAAAACAGTTACAGCTATTACCAATGCCAGCCCGGCCATGCTTATCCATTTGTTACGGATCAAAACTCTGACACCACCAATGTACTTATCTGTCATATAACTAAACCCGCCATTAAAGCCGGCATAGAATTTTTCTGTAAAAGTTTTCTTTGGCGCTTCATGGCCATCTTCGGTATGTTTGTTCTTTAAGAATAGCGCGGCCAAAGCAGGGCTCAACGTTAAAGCGTTAACAGCCGAAATAAGAATAGCTATGGCCATGGTTAACGCAAACTGCCTGTAAAATATCCCTGTTGATCCTGTCATAAAACTTACCGGTAAAAACACGGCAGCCATAACAAGGGTGATAGATATAATAGCGCCTGTTATTTCGTGCATGGCCTGGGTAGTTGCTGCCCTGGGCGAAAGGCCCGGGTTACGCTCCATTTTGGCGTGAACGGCTTCAACCACCACTATGGCATCATCAACCACAATACCTATGGCTAACACCAGTGCAAACAAGGTTAAAAGGTTTACCGAGAACCCAAACAGGTTCATAAAAAAGAACGTGCCTATAATAGCAACCGGTACAGCTATGGCCGGTATCAACGTCGACCTGAAATCTTGCAGGAATATAAATACCACGATAAATACCAGTATAAAGGCTTCTATCAGGGTATGTTCAACCTGGCTTATAGATTCGTCAAGATCTGTTTTGGTACGATAAAACTGGTTGTATTTAATACCTGCAGGGAAATCTTTGGATGCTTTTTCCATCAGCTTATCAACCGCTATCTGGATCTCGTTAGCGTTTGAGCCTGATAGTTGTACGATACCGATAATCACACCGTCATGCCCGTTAAGGTGGCTGGCACTGGTGTACGAATAGGTACCCAGCTCAACCCGTGCCACGTCTTTTAAATGCAGTACAGAACCATCGGCATTTGCGCGGATAGCTATATTTTGGTATTCTTCCGGTTTGGTAAGTTTGCCTTTATATTTAATTACATACTCAAACGCTTCTTCACTCTGCACACCAAATTTACCGGGAGCAGCTTCCAGGTTTTTGTCCTGTATGGCTGCCATTACTTCGGCGGGGGTAATTTTATGGGCGGCCATTTGGCTTGGGTTTAGCCAAACACGCATAGAGTAATCTTTAATACCACCAAATATGCTTGCAGAGCCTACACCCGGGATCCGTTTAATTTCGGGGATGATATTGATCTGTGTATAGTTGGCAACAAACGTCTGATCGTATTTTTTAGGATCATCAGTATACATCGCGATAGCGCCAATAAAACTGTTTTGCTGCTTGGTGGTGGTTATACCGTATTGTACAACTTCGGCAGGCAACTGGCTGGTAGCTTGCGAAACCCGGTTTTGAACATTTACCGCAGCCTGATCCGGGTTAGTACCTTGTTTAAAGTAAACAGTGATACCAAGCGTACCGTCATTACTGGCGGTAGACGTCATATAGGTCATGCCTTCTACCCCGTTTATAGCTTCTTCAAGCGAGGGTGTTACAGAACGTAAAATGGTTTCGGCATTAGCGCCCGGGTACGCTGCTGATACCAACACCGCCGGCGGCGCAATATCGGGGAACCGCTCTAAGGGCAGTTTGGTTAAGCCAAGTATACCAACTATCACCAACAATATGGAGATAACCGTCGATAGTACCGGCCTTTTTATGAATATTTTAAACATAGTCTTGTGTGTTGTAGAGAGGAGAGTCAAGAATTAAGAGTCAAGAAACAAGACGAATGTTATCCGTACTATCTTAATTAACGCTCTATCTTGATTCTTGGCTCTCGACTCTTGATTCTTAATTCTTGATTCTATTAATAAATTAGTTCACAGCAACTTTATCAGCAGCTTTTTGCGGGGCTATTTTAGCGCCTTCCTGTAGTTTGTCAATACCGCTTAGTACAATCTGGTCGCCGGCTTTAAGGCCGTCCTTAACAATGTAATTGTCGCCATTTTTACCGCCTATGGTGATAGGCACTTTCTTAACCTTGTTACTGTCAGCCAGTGCGAATACGAAGATCTTGTCCTGCATCTCAATAGTGGCTGATTCAGGCACGGTCAAAGCATCAGCATGTACCAGGCTTAAACGGATCTTGCCGGTATTGCCCGAGCGTAATAAACCCTGCGCGTTTGCAAAGCTGGCACGCACGGTTATAGCGCCTGTAGTTTTATCAAACTGGCCGTCTATCATATCTATTTTACCTTTAAGAGCGTACTCACTGTTATCAGCCAATAATAAGGTTACAGCGGGCAGGTGTTTGATCTTGTCTTTTAAAGTTGTGCCGGTGTATTGGTCTTTAAAGCCAACAAAGTCCTTCTCGCCAAGCGAGAAGTAAACATGCACATCATGCACGTCGCTCAATTGGGTTAAAGCCTCCACATCCTGCGGAGATACCAGGCTCCCCTGTTTCTTTAACAGGCGGCCTATATAGCCGCTTACCGGGGCTTTAATAGTTGTATAACCTAAGTTAATTTGCGCGGTTGATACATTTGCCTTAGCCGACTCGATATTAGCCTTAGCAATTTGTGCGGCGGCTTTAGCTGTTTTAAGTTGATAGTCAGATACAACTTTATTGGCAACCAGCGGGGTTAGTTTTTCAACTTCTAACTGGGCGTTGCCCTGTGCTGCTTCGGCGGCGTGCAGACTGGCTAATGCGTTATTCAATGCAGCGCGGTAAGGCTGCTCATTGATCTTAAATATAGGCTGGCCGGCACTTACCAAAGCGCCCTCGTCAACAAATACTTTATCTAATGCGCCGCTAACCTGCGGGCGAATTTCGACGTTAACTGTACCTTCTATTGATGCAGGATATTCCTGGTAAGTAGTTACTGTACTTGATGCAACAGTTTGTACCGGTAAAGCGGGCGGAGCAGGCGCAGGCGCCGCTGCAGGTGCCGATGAGCAGCCCGCTATAAATAGTAGCGCTAATAAAGCCAGCGCGATAGCTATAACACTATTAATTTTTTTAACAGTGTTAAATGGAAGTGATGATTGTGGAATTGTCATGATTACTTATTTTAATGGTAGATTTTGATTCTTGTTGTATTTAACAGTGTTAAATTTTCTAACAATGTTATTTTTTTGTTATAAAAATTTATCCTTTCAGGGACTTTGTTATCCTTTTATTGATCGGATGATCCCGCTGATAGCAGCTTTTAAAACTTCGTGGTTGGTTGCATCGGTAGTACCGCGATTAACCATGTTGATAGATATCAGGCCATGAATAACCGACCAGAAGGTATAATACTTAATACAAACCTCGTCTTCTGTACCTACATGTGGCAGCATCAGCTCCACAATCACGTCCCATATCAGGTCGGTAGGTATTTCAGATTCGGGCATTTTCTTAGCCATCTCGCAACAACTGGTTTCAACACCGTACATAACCTGGTACAGTTCTTTTTCGGCGAAGGCGAAGTCCCAGTAAGCAAACCACATTGCTTCCAGCTGTTTGGCCGGCAGGCGGTGCTTGGCTTTGGCTTCTTCCAGTTGTTTGGCTAATAACAAAAAGCCCTTGCGGGTAAGCTCTAATAATATAGCCCCCTTGTTACTGTAGTATTCGTATATAATAGGCGCGGTGTATTCTATCTCGTCTGCTATCTTACGCATACTTAAAGCATCCCATCCCCCCTCTTTTACAATCTTTAAAGAAGCGTCCAGTATGTTGCACCTGGTTTCTTCCTTCAAACGTAATATCCTGTCTTTACTTGCCATTGCTTTTGGGCATTAATTTATTTAACACTGTTAAACGGTACAAATGTATAACGTATTTTGATACACCGTATCATTTATTTGTCATTTACTTAACAGTGTTAGATAATTTAATGAGTGAATTATTGAATGAGTGATTGAGTAAATAACTCCCCCCTTAAAGCCAACGGCCATTACGCTTGTTAGTATTCAAATTTGTTTTTCAAAGAACTTCTTTTATAACCCACCATCCTGCGCTCGTCAGCGTTTATTGATGCTTACTCACTACTCAAGGCTCACCACTATCAGTTAAAGGTCTGCCTGAACTCCAAAGGCGAAAGCCCGGTCTTGGCTTTAAACAAACGGCTGAAAGACTGCGGATGATCGAACCCTAACTCGTATGATATCTCGCTTACTGACAGCTCTGTGGTAGAGATCTTTTCTTTAGCCTTCTCCAACATTTTGTCCTGTATATGCTGTTGGGTATTGCGCCCTGTTAGTGTTTTTAATAAACCGCTTAAATAGTTAGGCGATATATTTAATTTTTCGGCCACATATTGCACACTGGGCGACCCATGCGCCAGCAAATCCTCCCCATTAAAATAGCCGTTCAGCAGATCCTCCAGCCTGTCAAGCATTTGATTATTCTCCATCTTACGGCTAAGAAACTGGCGGTTGTAAAATCTGTCGGAGTAGTTTAACAGCGTTTCTATATGCGATATAATGATATCCTGGCTAAACCTATCCATGTTGGCATCATACTCTGTCTGGATATTTTGAATGATACCGATCATTGTCGCTTCCTCTTTCTCTGTCAGCACCAACGCTTCGTTTACCGAATAATCAAAATACTCGTACCGCCTTATTACCCTGGCCAATGGTGTGTTCCACAAAAAGTCAGGATGAATGTAAAGGCCCCACCCGGTGGTTTGCTTTGCTTCATCGTGCCTGGCGGGCGGGCCAAATACCTGCCCCGGCGCCATAAAGTACATTACACCGCCCTGGGCCTCATACTGCTGTTGCCCGTACCTGAAATTATTACCTGTATGTCGTTTTAACGATATCGTATAAAAATCAACCGTCCTGCTTACAGGCGGGTCCGTCGTCGCCCATCTTATATCTGCCATATTAACAACACTTATCAATGGGTGTTCCGGCCTGGGCAAACCAGCTAAGTAATGATACTCGCCAATCGTTTTAATTCGTTGTAGTTCTGTTGCTGACATAATACAATACACTTATTGTTAATAGTAACCTGTCTTAAAATAACGCTGCCATGGCTTATTAGTTATAGTACCATGGCGTAACTGTTATACTTAGTAACCTGTTATTTTGTACAACAAAGGTAAGGCCGTCTGCAAGAAAAAAAATAACCGGATACACGCAAGTTGTAACCAAATCTAAGAATGATGAATATGGATGCTCGTCGGTGGCCTGTTTTAGTTTGTGGCTGAATAGTTAAGGGATAGACTAATCCATAATCACTCCCTCTTCGGCGCGTGTATGCAGCGTTGGTCAAAAACGCTGGCGTACTCGTAACTTAAATGCTACCGGCACTGCCACGTTAGGGGCTATCCGTTTGTAGAAAAATAACAACCCCGATATTTTGCTCCGTAGGTGCAACCGTTAATAAATGGATTGCCGCCTATCGGTTTTGGGATGCACCTACGGAGCATTTTTTCTTTTTTTATTTATAGGGCTACAAACAGGTAGCCCCTCTGGGGCATTAGCTTTTGTAAACATAACGACACGCCAACCACTCATTTTTAATGGTGACAACACCAACAAAGGCGGGCGCGCAAATCTCCAATACGTCATAGCGAGCGTAGCGTGGCTATCTCTGCGCGACAGGTCGCACGCTAACCTATCTTGTAGAGATCGCCACACTCGTACCTCGTTCGCGATGACGTGTTGGTAAGGCGGGCGCGCAAATCAAATCCAAAATCTTGTTTTATGCCATCAGACAAAAACCTTATATTTACTTCATGCAACCCAAACCCGGCATTCAATCACCCAAATATCTTAAAGAAGGCGCAGTAATATTATTAATTCTGTTTGTGGTGTTGTCGCTTTTCACACCGCGATTTATTGAATATTCTGATTACCGCGTGGTTCGCGCTATTCCAATTATCATTAATTTTAGTGGGATCCCGCTGTTGGTTATTTTATTGCTGGTGTTACAAAACGGAATATTTAAGCCATACTTTATCATTTACGGCATATTGGCTTTATTTATAGCGGCTATCGCATCTAACATGATAAATTACGAAGCAAAGGCTAATGCCCTTAAAACAAATGGTGTTTGGGGTAAAGCAATTGTAACGGAGAAAAAGCAGGTAAAAACGCGCGGCGGAAAGCGTTGGCAAATAAAGTGCAGTTTCATGGCTAATAACCAGCGTTTTGAAACGTTATACGAAAGCGATAATAAAAACACCTATAAAAAAGGCGACACGCTCGATATCCAATATAACAAAGATTTCCCGAAGATGTATGAGTTAAAAAGGGTGCATTAAAATCACGACTGATCAGTCCTTATCAAATTCCGCACATCAAACCCCTTCCCTGCTGCCAGTGTAACCAGGTAGTTGTAAGTCTGCGAATCCATAACCGGCTTGCGCCCAAGGATCCATAGATACTTACGGTTAGGATGCCCCACCAGCGCGTACGAGTAATCATGCCCCAGCCCTATTATCCAGTACTTACCCTTAAACGGCCAGAAGAACTGCACCGCCAGCTTGGCGTTGGTTTTGGTATCGGTTACAGTGGCTTTGCCGTTGGCTACCTTAACCTTGCCGTCTTTGACGCAGGTGTTTTTGACATGAATGCTGCCATTGTCGTTTAGACTGTATTCGGCGTTAGTATGACTGCAGCCCCGCTCAAAGCTTTGCGGGAAAGCGGCTATCTCATACCATCGGCCCAGGTACTTATCCAACTCGACATATTGTACTGTTGACAGTGGTTTATCCTGCGCCTGCAAAGCCAAGGCGGCAATGCCGGCAAATCCTAATATGGCTGATGTTGCTATGATCTCTTTCTTCATCTTCATAATATAAGAACAGCCAAAAAGTGTTAAAAGTTTAACCGATTGAATAAAAAGACGGATATTTGAGGTATGACGGTAAGCATATTGGGTTGCGGATGGTACGGGTTGGAACTGGCTAAATCGCTGGTTAATAAGTGGGTAAAAGTGAAGGGATCGACAACATCGGCCGATAAACTACCCGGGTTTGCAGCCAGCGGAATTGAACCTTACCTGATCGATCTGTCGCCCGATAACGAGGTAACAGATCCCGCTTTCTTTGAGTGCGATGTACTTTGGATCAGCATCCCGCCAAAGGCCCGCACCGGCAATGGCGCCGAATACCTGCAAAAGATAGAACGGTTGATATCACTCACCAAAACTTATCAAATTAAACAGGTGGTACTCATCAGCTCGACCGGTGTTTATGGCGACAGCAACACTGAAGTAACCGAAGCAGACGCGCCAAACCCGGACGGCGAATCGGGCAAGGTACTCCTCGCCGCCGAAGACCTGCTAAAACAACAAACCGACTTCACCACAACCATCATCCGCTTCGGCGGACTAATTGGCCCCAACCGCGACCCGGGCCGCTTCTTCGCCGGTAAAACAGATGTACCCAACGGCGAAGCGCCGGTTAATATCATCCACCTAACCGATTGTATAGGCATCAGCAACGCGATACTGGATAAGCAGGCCTTTGGCTATACGTACAACGCCGTATCGCCCTCGCACCCTACCCGCGCTAACTTTTACACGCAGGCTGCCGTAGCAGCTGGTTTACAACCCCCGCATTTTATTGAGGAGAAGGAAAGCTGGAAGGTGGTGAATAGTGAGAATGTGGGTGAAGTGTTGGGGTATGAATATCAAAACCGCTTGTCGCTCGGTTAGCGACTCACCCGGTCTACGCTTCGCTGGACCACCCTCTCTTCGCCTTTGGCGGAAAGAGGGTAAATATCAACAAAACAACCCTCTTTCCCGCTTGCGGAAGAGAGGGTCGACAAGCGAAGCGATGTCGGGGTGAGTAAACGGCGTACTACTCTACCCCCTTAACATTCATCTTCAAAGTATAAACGCATTTAGACGCGGTAATAAACAATACATCCCTATTCTTCCCGGCAAACACTACATTACCTGTCCATTTATCGGTGTTGGGTATGTCGGCTATCTTTTTACCTTCGGGACTATAAATAGTTACCCCGCGGCCGGTGATGTAGATATTACCTTTCTCATCAAGCGTCATCCCGTCTGATCCCTGGTTAAACAGCAGGGTTTTCTCGCTAAGTGTGGCATCATCATTAATGGTATACCGGTAAGTCTTTTGTGCGCCAAGATCAGCCACATAAAGGTATTTACCATCGGGCGTACCAACAATACCGTTTGGCTGGCGCAGGTCGCCTATTACCTTTATTGCTTGTTTAGCGCCTTTCGGAAGGTAATAAACATGCTCGCCGTCAAGTTCTTTTTTCTTTCGGGTCCAGTAGTCGCGCTGGTAGTAGGGGTCGGTCATGTATATGCCGCCTTTTTTATCTATCCAGATATCGTTAGGGCCGTTCATTTGTTTGCCTTCAAGGTCGGTCATTAAAATGGTAACCTTGCCTTTAGGGTCTATCGACCATAGTTCGCCTTTATCATCGGCACAGGTAATTAGGTTCCCCTTTTTATCAAAATAGGTTCCGTTAGATCTGCCTGTTTTATCCAGGAAAACAGATAGCTCGCCTTTTTTTATATCATACTTCCAGATCTTATCATTAGGCTGATCTGTAAAGAACACATCGCCATTTTTAGCTACAGAGCAGCCTTCGGTAAAGGCAAACTGGTTAGATATTAAGGTTGGTTTCGCCAGGGTGTCGAACAAATTATGCTGTGCAGTTGCTGTAAGTGCCATAACTGTAAATGCTGATAGGGTTAATGCTTTTTTAATAAGATTCATATATGATAGGTATTATTCAGTTGGTATTGATGCTTCTTTATATAATCCAAAATCGCTTAGCGCGGTTGATGCTGATGCTTTAACAATACGTAACCTTACTTTAGCTGCGGTCACATCAGCGGATAAACGAATAGTACGGTTACCGCCAATGCTGGTGGCTGTTGCAACCTCCTGCCATGCACCGTCAACAAAAGCATCTACCGCAACGGCATCTATACGTTGCCCAAGTTTAATATTCTCGCGCAGGCGGATCACGTTAAATGTTTTAGGCTGATGCATATTAATGGTCAACTCGGGAGTTAATACTTTATCATCGGTAGCCCAATAGCTGTAACGGTCGGCATCAAATAGTTTTGCTGTGCCATACAGGGTTTTATTTTTTCCGCGAATGTTGCTGGCTGTAACTGTTGCGCCTTTAGCCAAATTAGTTGCAAAGGTTTCTTTAAGTACGGTACCGAAACCCGCCAGCGCCTTAACATCGCCATCAGCCAATAAACCCAAGCGGTTTGGCGACAAACCAAGATCCAAACACGCACCATGGCCAACACTATTATAATACAACTTCATCAATGTAGCTGGCGATTTCACCTTAGCATCCTGGTTTTCATGGTAAAACCATCCCGGGCGGATAGATACATCACACTCGGCAGGCATCCAGAATTTACCATCACGGTGCCCCTCTACGCCTTCTTTATCCAACACAAAACCATTGCCTGGCAGTTTACCGGCTTCGGGTGCGTGTGGTGTGTAGGTGGCCCAGCTGGTTTCGCCGGCCATGCCGCGTTCGTTACCCACCCAGCGCACATCAGGGCCAACATCGCCAAAAATAGTCGCATTAGGTTGATACTTGCGGGCTATGCCCCAGGTTTCGTCCCAGCCGTAATAGGTGGACCGGTCTATGGTACGTTTTTCTTTAGCGCCGCCATAATAACCGTCGCCACCGTTAGCGCCATCATGCCATACGATAAATAGCGGACCGTAATTACTGTATAATTCTTTTAACTGTTTTCGGTAAACGTCGGTAACATATTCAGGTTTGCCATATAGCGGACTGTTCCTGTCCCACGGCGAGCAGTAAACGCCCATTTTCATTCCTAATTTATCACAGGCTTCGCGGTATTCTCTTACAATATCGCCCTTGCCATTTTTATAAGGGCTTTTGCTGATGTTGTGCTCGGTAGTTTTAGTGGGCCACATACAAAAGCCATCATGGTGCTTGGCGACAACCACTATGCCTTTTAATCCACCTGCTTTAGCCGCGCCTACAATTTGCAAGGCATTAAATTGGGTTGGGTTCATTACAGCAGGGTCTTCATCGCCAAATCCCCATTCCTTATCGGTATAAGTATCCGGGCCGAAATGGATGATGCAGTACATTTCCGTTTCCTGCCATTGCAGCTGGCCTTTTGTTGGTAGCGGCCCGTACGGTTTTGGTGCCGATTGGCTGATGGCAAAAAAGCTGATGCCGCAAAGCAAAGTAGTAAATAGTAGTTTCATTCAGGATGATAATTGGTTTAGCTAATGTAAATGTTTTTGGGATAGCTTGATTGGATAATGATAATTTATTTTGCTAATTTTGTTAGCATGAAGCGTTCGGGAAGTGCTGATCTGCCTTTACATTATGGTTATGTACCGCAATGGCTGGCAGAGCGGATGGCAAAATTGGGGTTGGCTGTTGTTGAAACTATAGTATTGGATTATGGTAAAGACGAAGTTTTGCGCCGCCTGAGCGACCCATTCTGGTTCCAGAGCCTTGGGGCTGTTATGGGGATGGATTGGCACTCGTCTGGCATTACAACCTCTGTGATGGGTGCTTTAAAACGATCTGTTAATCCGCATAGTAAGGAGTTGGGGATCTATATCTGCGGTGGCAAGGGCAAATACTCCAAACAAACGCCGGATGAATTATTACGCATAAGCGACCGCACCGGCCTTGACGGTAATTACCTGGTTAAATGCAGCAAACTAAGCGCTAAGGTTGATAATACCGCCATACAGGACGGCTTCCAGCTTTATACCCATAATTTTATTTTGAGCGATACGGGTAAATGGACGGTAGTACAGCAAGGCATGAGCGACGCGTCCCGCACTGCCCGGCGCTACCATTGGCATTCGGACGCGTTAACGTCTTTTGTTGATGATCCGCATACCTCCATTCATGGAAAAAACATGGGTTATATTTTAAATATGGCTGATAAACAAGCTGCACCGTCACGGGCCGGTGTTATGCAAATAGCGAATGAACATCCGGATAAGATGATCAAAGAGATAGGAAAGCTAATTATGCCGTCGCATCATGATGTACGTGCTGAGGATGTTGATCTGAAACGTTTAGGCTCAGTACTTTGGCTGGCGCATGAAAACAAGCCCGAGGATTTTGAAGAGTTGCTGTTATTAAAAGGATTGGGTCCGCGAACCTTACAATCGTTAACCCTGGTTAGCGAAGTTATCCATGGCACGCCATCGCGGTTTAAAGACCCGGCGCGGTTCGCTTTCGCGCATGGCGGAAAGGATGGGCACCCCTTCCCCGTTCCCATAAAGGTTTATGATGAAACCATCGGTGTGCTGCAAACAGCTATCTATAAAGCTAAATTAGGTAATGGCGAGAAAAATGAAGCCATAAAACGCCTCACACAAATAGCCCAGCGTGCCGAGCATGATTTTATACCCAACGCCAATTTTGACAAGGTAATCGAAGAAGAAAGAAATAACTCCTGGAAGTATGGCGGGCGCACCGTTTTTGGTAAAGCACAACCACCAAAGCAGCAACAACTAAAATTATTTTAAACCGGCGTAAATAGTATTAGCCGAATCTAAATGCATTTTTAATACCGGCAATGTTTTGCGGGCAAATCGCTGGATGTCTTCTATTCTATCACTTGTGGCTGCGGTATATAGTTTTACCGCGTTTTGATGATCGGCAACCATTAACTGTATGTAGGCTTTGTCAAACTCGGCACCCTTTAACAATGCCATATCAGCTATTACTTTTTGGTGAGTAGCACTCACCGAATCGCCGCCTCTAACTTTATTATTTATAGCTATCTTCTCCAGTTCATCACCGGCAGCGGCATGGTCTGTTACTACTTTTGAAGCGAAGCTGATCAGGTGAGAATTGCTCGAGCGACTCTCTGCCAGTTTAGATGCCCTTATTTCGGTTTGACTTGCTTCCAGACCCTGTTGTATAAAGGCTACGCTGCCTTCATCAATCAGCAGGTTATAATTTTTTGCATGCTTTTTATCCGCACATGATGGTACAATAAATAACACCACTACCCCGCACAGGAAGCAAATCAGTTTTTTCATTTTAAAGCCGGTTTTGAGGTTTAATCTACTGGTATAGACAAATATAACTCAAAGAGGTTTAAAATAATTTAATTAATAGTATAATTTTTTTAACCGACGTTTATGCCAGGTTTCGCCCTGCATTTACAATACCGTATACGGTACGGATTACCAGTTTATCGTAAGTCTCTATTAAATCTCTATCGTTGGTTTTATTGATAAGGTCTAAAGCATAATGCTGCATAATAACGAGCGGCAATACAATCTTTTCGCGGATAGCGATTGAACGCCTGTCAACAGGTGCATCTTGCATCAACTCGCTTGTGCCGGTTAATTTTAACAGCAAAGATTTAGTCAACTCAAACTCGTCTTTCAACTGTTTCCAGAACGCGCCAAATTTTTCGTCTTTTTCCAGGTAAGCGGTTATCCTGAAGTCAGATTTAGACATCGACATGATACAGTTATCCAGCATCGTTTTAAAGAAACCCGATGTGTTGTATAACTGCTCAACCTCGCCCCATTTACCTTCATCCTGCATCTTTTGTAAAGCTGTACCTACCCCATAAAATCCCGGGATGCTTTGCTTTAACTGGCTCCATGACGTTACAAAGCTAATGGCCCGCAAATCTTCCAGTTTCATTGGTGCACCGGCGTTACGTTTAGTCGGGCGGCTACTGATATTTATCTTCGACAATAATTTCAGCGGACTAAATTTCTCCAAATACTCTACAAACAACGGATGCTGGCGAAGATCTAAAAACAACTCATGGCTGGCATCGGCCATATCGGTTATTAATGCTTTTTGCTGAACGCTTAACAGATCATTGCTATCCGGGTTTAACGCTGATGTTACGCCGGCGTTAATCAATTGCTCCATGTTGAAACGGGCAGTTTCTATCGATCCGTATTGCGAGCTTACCGTTTGCCCCTGGATAGTTAACTGGATATGCTCGTTAGCTATTTCATTACCCATTGATGCATAAAAACGGTGCGTTTTACCGCCACCACGTGCCGGCGGGCCGCCACGTCCGTCAAAAAATGCAAGGTCGATATCATATTTACGCGCCATGGCCGTCAACTCAACCTTAGCCTTGTAGATAGACCAGTTAGCCATCAGGTAACCACCATCTTTTGTACTATCAGAGAAACCCAGCATAATGCTTTGTGCATTGCCGCGCCTTTTTAAATGCGCCGCATAAAACGGATGGCTATATAGTTTTTCCATTACTTCGGCAGCAACTTTTAAGTCGTTTACTGTTTCAAATAATGGCATAAAATCAACGGTAAGGTCGTCTGCTTTCCAACCGCTCCATAAAAACAGGTTGATGAGCTGTAAAATATCAGATGCCTGCTGGCAGTTGCTTATAATAAAACGCTGACACCCCTTTTGACCGTTAGTATGCTGAATGTGTTTCATCAGCATAATGGTGTTAAGCGTGTCCTTAGTCATATCATCCGCATCCTCCGGGCATAAAAAGTTAAGCTCGTTAAAGGTTATGGCAGCCAGTTTTTTGTTTTCGGTTAAGTCTTCGTAGTTATCCGGCAGGCCTGTCGCTATCCCCTTATCGGTACAATAATTAAATACGCTGCGCAAAATGCGGCTATCCTGCCTTATATCCAGCGTAGCAAAAAAGCAGCCGAACAGGCGCACCTTGCGGATCAGGTCCTCAACTATATTAACAAACAGGCTATCATGGCTGGTAATTAATGTTTCGCGTATTGCGCCTAATAATTCTAATAGTTCGCCCTGCAGGTCCTTAGCGTTATGCTGATTTTTATTAAAGGCATTCTCGTAAAGTATAGCCTCTAACGACGCCATAGTTTTTTCTATCCCTCTGAAAGTGATCCGGCGTTTTAACACCCTAAAATCGCGGTAATAACAACGGAAGATGATCTGCCTTAACAGGCAGGACACATCATAAGTAGTTTTGGTAGTAACGTTGGGGTTACCATCGCGGTCGCCACCCGGCCAAAAGCCAAGTTCCAATAACTGGTTCGGGCGGTTCTCGTCAATATCAAACTCCTCTTCCAGTTTGGTTTGGATGCCAGATATGGCGTGGTAAAAAGTATGTTCTAAAAACCAAACCAGGCTCACAGCCTCATCAACAGGGGTTGGGGCTTTTTTATTAAAGAACGGCGTTTTACCCAATTGCTGTAATAACGCGTCTATGCTGCTTATATCGTTGGTTTTTAGTGCTTCGATTAGATCGGTCATGATGCCTAATACCGTGCCCGGGTAAAACTGGGTGGGGTGCGCGGTAAGCACTAATCGTAATGAAAAATCCTTTAGTTTCTCGCTGATGCTTTCGCGTACCACGTCACTGCTGGCTGCGGATTGCAACAGGCCTGTAAGTGTACCAACATCATCTGCCCTGCCTATTTTACTAAATGATGAATCCTCAATAGCATCAAACAAAACCACCTGGCGTTCAATATATTGAATGAACCTGAACATGCGGTTAAGCTGTTCGCGGTGGTCGATATCCGGTACATATTTAGCAAAGAATGATTCAATGATCTCAGTCGGCGATTCCTCCTTTGCAGCACCCTTGTCGCAATGCGAGCTAAAAAATGGTAGCAGGATGCCAATCTCTTTAACCTGGTAAAAAGGCAGCGTTTGAAACAAGCTGTTATATAACTCAAAGCGGGTAACAACTTCATTATTAAAAGCTGTTTCTCTTTGGCTGAGTTTTAACGTTGAGGACATATGGGTAACAGATAAATAAATGTAAAAAGTAGGCTTGTTCTATAGACAAACTAAAAACGTGGTGAATTTAAACTAAAATCATTAAAAATTATATAATTATTAAAAATAATAGTAGTTGACACTAATATTGATTATAAAAATATCACAATGATAAAATTTTAGCAAATTCATATGTCAGCCTTTTTTCCGAGATTTGCTTTGTGAGCATCCAAACCAAAGAAATAAAAAGCTTCTTTTTCAGTCAGTATTTTTCTGACGGGCTGCGCATTTCTTTGGGCATTTTATTGCCGGCCATTGCAATGCTGCAGTTTGGCAACTTTGACCTGGGCATCACCCTGTCGTTGGGTGCACTTTGTATCTGCGTTATTGATAATCCCGGCCCGGTGGCGCATAAACGTAATGGCATGGCCGTAGGCAATTTATGCCTGTTTATAGTTGCCGTTACCACCGGTTTCGCGCGTTTAAATGTATATACCTTGGGGTTAGAGGTTACGGCATTTTCCTTCCTGTTCTCCATGTTTATTGTATATGGTAACCGCGCTGCTTCTGTGGGTACTGCTGCTTTACTCATCATGATATTTATGATGGATAAGGAATTAGCGCCTCATGAGGTATTAACCTATAGCCTGCAAATATTGGCTGGTGGCGTTTGGTACATGGTGTTCAGCCTGGTTTTCTTCGGCATCCGCCCCTATCGCGCGGCGCAACAGGCTTTGGGCGAGAATGTGGCCGACATTGTTAAATTCCTGCGGATAAAGGCGGATTTTTACCTGCCCGATACAGATATCGACGATAATTACCACAAGCTGGTATCGCAACAGATCCACGTAAGCCAGCACCAGGATGCGGTACGTGAACTGCTTTTTAAAAGCCGCGTTATGGCCCGCGAGTCGACCAACGCCAGCCGGATCCTGGTGTTAACCTTTGTAGACCTGGTGGATATGTTTGAGCAGATAATGGCTACCCATTATGATTATGAGCAGATCCGTGAGAAATTTAAGGGCACCGGTATATTAACCGAAATTGGCTACACGGTACACCAAATGGCTAACGAACTGGAAAACATCGGCTACGCCATATTATCAAATACCCGATATAAACAGTTGGTTGATTTTACCCCGGCGTTAGAGCAATTAAAGCTACAGATTGATGCCATTGGCGATGCACAGGAAACCAGCAACCTGGTATTAAAAAAGATATTGATCAACCTGCGCGATCTGAACAAAGAGATCGAAAACATATTTAATTACTACAACTCAAGTTCATCAAAAATATTAATTGAGAATGCCAGTGATGTGGATGTATCAAAATTTGTAACTCACCAGGATTACGAGCCGCATGTGTTCTTCGACAACTTTACGCTGGACTCGGCCGCTTTTAAGCATGCGTTAAGGGTATGTTTAGTCTGTTTAGTGGGTTTTACAGTGGCTAAAGCATTTGCCTTAGGGCATCATAGCTATTGGGTGTTGTTGACGATTATCGTTATACTAAAACCTGGTTTCAGCCTGTCGAAACAGCGTAATTACCAGCGTTTAATTGGCACCATATCAGGCGGGGTAATAGGTATCGCCATCTTATTATTTATACCGAATAACAATGTCCAATTTACGTTGATGCTGATATTTATGCTGGGCACTTATAGCTTCCAGCGGCTTAATTATGTGGTGAGCGTTATATTTATGACACCCTATGTGCTGATACTGTTCAAGTTTCTAAAAATAGGGCATTTAGATATTGTGGAGGAACGAATAATTGATACTGTAATAGGTTCAAGCATAGCATTTATTGCCAGCTATACCATATTTCCTACCTGGGAGTTTGAGCAAATTAAAACCAGCCTGGCCGAAGTGATATACAGTAACGTAAATTACCTTGTACGGATAGCCAAGACCATCACCGGCAAACCCGTTACACTTACAGAATATAAACTGGCACGTAAGGAAGTTTATGTAAAATCGGCCAACTTATCTGCCGCTTTCGAGCGGATGACATCCGAGCCTAAAAGCAAGCAGCGCAATATTAAAGACATCCACAAGTTTGTGGTGCTGAACCATATCCTTTCATCGTATACAGCCACAGTAGCCCAGGAGATCACCCTAAAAGGCATGCATAAAACCACGCCGGATATTTTAAAACTGGTAAAGAAAAGCATTAACGTACTTAACGAAACCAGTAAAAAACTGGGCGGCGAGCGAAAAGAGTTCACCGGCGAAAAAGCCGAACCAACCGAGGAGCAAACTCCAACCGTAACTGATAAATTATTGAAAGAGCAGTTAGAATTTATTAGTAAGATTAGTAATGATATTGCTAAGATTACGGATGGGATTTTGAAGTAAGCTTCCAAAAAGCAGTTGTCATTCTGAACATAGCGAAGAATCTTATAAGCGCGATAAGCATGGTGTAGAAGATTCTTCGCTATGCTCAGAATGACAAATTATAAAAGTTCCGTAGCCAAATTAGCCAACTCGCTCCGCTCCCCTTTTTGCAGGGTGATGTGCGCATAAAGCGGGTGCCCCTTTGCCCTATCAATTAAATATGATAGGCCGTTACTTTCCGCATCCAGGTATGGCGTATCTATCTGGTAGATATCACCTGTAAATACAAACTTGCTATTCTCGCCGGCGCGGGATATGATGGTCTTAATTTCGTGCGGAGTAAGGTTTTGGGCCTCGTCAACAATAAAGAAGATCTTGCTCAACGTACGCCCGCGGATAAACGCCAGTGGGGCTATTGAGATCTTATCGTTGGTAACCAGCTCATCCAGCTTGGCCTGCATTTTTTCATCGTCGACGTATTGATCCTTGATAAATTTAAGGTTATCCCAGATAGGCGCCATGTACGGGTCTATCTTTGATTTGATGTCGCCGGGTAAAAAGCCGATGTCTTTATTGCTCAGCGGTACTATCGGGCGGGTAACGTAGATCTGGCGGTAGTATTTGCGTTGCTCTAATGCGCCGGCCAAAGCCAACAAAGTTTTACCTGTGCCTGCATTCCCCTGTATGGTAACCAGCTTAATATCCGGGTTTAATAGCGCATGTATGGCAAATGCCTGCTCTAAGTTTTTTGGGTGGATATTAAATATAGGCTGCTCAGTAACCCGCTCTAACTGGCTGGTCTGGCTGTTATAAAAGGCCGATGCTTTTTTATTTTTTCCTTCAAGGATATAAAAATGATTGCTGGCATTTGCATTTAGTTCCAGTTCATCAGCAGGTAAAGTATCATGCTTATTTAGGTGGGTAATTTGCTTATCAGTTACGTTGAGCGCCGTTTTTCCGCTGTATAGCTCGTCAAGGTTCTTTACTTTACCGGTTTCATAATCCTCGGCATGTAAGCTCAGCGCCTTGGCTTTCAACCTCAAGCAAATATCTTTCGATACCAGCACCACCTTTTTATCTGGGTTTTCTTGCTGTAAACCTAAGGCAGCGTTCAATATGCGGTGATCTACCTTGTCCGATCCAAAGATGGCTTCGGCGTCCATATCTGTGGTTTTGATATCAATAACAACTTTAAAGCTGCCTTTATCTTTACCATTTAGCGGGTGCCATTTATTGATCAGGTTTTTACGCGAGATATCATCGATTAAACGGATAAAGCTACGCGCCTCGAAATTACGGGTATCATTGCCGCTTTTCATGTTATCCAGTTCTTCCAACACCTGGATAGGTATGGCTACATCATGTTCCTGGAAATTCTCAAAAGCGTTATGATCATACAAGATCACAGAGGTATCTAAAACAAATATCTTTTTTCTCCCGTTCGGCTTGCTATTCTCGTCCTTTTGCATAAGATGCTAAATTAGGTAATTTAAGCCTGTGAGGGAAATTATTTGTTCACCAATGGCGCTACTTTAGTGCCTAACAACTCTATCGCTCTTAAAAGTTGTTGATGTGATAGTCCTGCGTTATCCATCTGGAAAGTTATTCTTGAAATTCCGCCCAGGGCTTCGCTATGGCGCAGGATCTTTTCGGCTATCTCTTCCGGCCCGCCAACCAGCAATGCGCCTGTTTTACCATTTTGCGAATCAAAATGCGGGCGGGTAACCGGTGGCCAGCCGCGCTCGCGGCCTATGCGGGTAAAGGTTTCTGCATAGCCGGGATAAAACTCTTCGACCGCCTTCGCTGTAGTTTCGCCCACATAGCCTAATGAATGTAAACCGACTTTTAACTTATCATCAGCGTGCCCTGCCCTCTTGCCGGCTTCGCGGTAAAGATCAACCAACGGGCGGAAACGATGGGTTTCGCCGCCAATTACAGCTACCATCAAAGGCAAGCCCAAAGTGCCCGCACGGGCAAAGGAAGCAGGCGTACCGCCAACGCCCAACCAAATAGGTAAGGACGGCTGCAACGGCCTTGGATAAATGGCCTGGTTACTCAAAGCCGGGCGGAACTTACCCGACCAGCTTACCGTTTCATTATCACGGATATTTAACAACAGGTCCAGTTTTTCTGTAAACAGTTCGTCATAATGATGCAGGTTTAACCCAAACAACGGAAAGGCTTCGGTAAACGAACCACGGCCCACCACCATTTCTGCACGGCCCTGCGAGATCAGGTCGAGCGTGGCGAAGTTTTGGAACACACGTACCGGATCGGCAGCACTTAATACCGTAACCGCGCTGGTTAGGCGAATGCGTTTAGTGCGGGCAGCAGCGGCAGCCAGGATCATGGTGGGTGCCGAATCTAAAAACTCTTTACGATGATGTTCGCCAATACCAAAAATATCCAGGCCAACCAGGTCGGCATGTTCCATTCGTTCCAGCAGCTGCACCAGGGCATCGCTATTATTGGTGGTGTTTTTAACATTTGCCGCGGCAAAACTATCTATCCCTATTTCCATAATTTGTTTATGTATAAACCTATCGATAAGTCAACAGCAATAATGACGAAAAACGACAGAAAATGGTAGGATTTTGACGGAAAAAAGCGAGCCAATTGCGAAAGATTACATTTAAACGATGGACACCGGCGGGTTTAAACGCAAAAACGGGAGCCCTTCTCTTGCGATCTGGATCTCCCGTTTTTCTCTATGTCAGACCGTAGTCCGGGCATAAAGCATCAATATTTCTGTAAGCTTGACCGACCAGCCCTGACCCTCTCCCTTGCGGGTTCCGGTTGCGTCTGGGTCATTAGTTCCGCTGCTCCTCTCCGTAAAAATCGGCAGTTTCTGTAATACCCTATTGTAGTTAACACTGCGTTTCCGTCGCTTGCGCAGTTTCTGTTTTGTGTTATTAACTCAGGCAGTCCCGTGATCTTTAGCGCTTCCGAAGATTTGCCCGATTCACTTTCTGTTATTCCTGTAAGGCTGTCAAAGTACGTCGTTCTTGATGATTTCAATATCGGGACAAGTACACCATTTGCAAAATATTTTTCATGGTTTTTATTAGCAGGTTGTTAACAGTAAAACGGGTGGTAACCAACATTAATTAAATTTATAACTTATTTAATAACAGCGAATTATGATGTTTATGTACAGATTTGTTAACAAATCATTTATTAACAAAAATGGTAAACATTTGACTTTCTGGACGATTATAAAATGCGTAAAAATCGGGATTGAATAAAATTTATGGGGGAAATTTCGTGAAGTTTACCAGATCTGCGGTCGTGATTATCGGGATTAGTATGGCTGTCAAGCTGAGGCTTCCAAGGCATGAGTGTAGCTTTTTCGCCCACCCTTCGAGTGTCTCTGGGTGACAGCCTAACGATGGGTTATTGAAGAATAGGGATCGCAAGAAACCAAAAACCCATATAAAACAAAAACGGGAGCCGCGTCTTTCGATTTGATCTCCCGTTTTCAACTCTATTGCTTACCGTAGTATGCTATAAAGCACCAAGTTTTGTGTAAAGTGACCGACTCGCTCCCCCTTCCTCCTCGCGGGTTCCGGCTTCTGCAAAGTCATTATGTTCCGTTGCTTCTCTCCGTAAAAATCAGCAGTTTCCTATAATGCCCCGTTTAAATTATCACTGCGTTTCTGTTGCTTGCGCTGTTTCTGTTTTGTGTTAACTTCAGGCTTTCCCTTGATCTTTAGCGCTTCCGAAGATTTGCCCGATTCAATTTTTGTTATTCCTGTAAGGCTGTCAAAGTACGTCGTTCTTGATGATTTCAATATCGGGACAACTACACCATTTGCAAAATATTTTTGATGGTTTTTATTAACCGGTTGCTAACACAAAAACCCAGGTTATCAACATAGTAAAAGCGATAGCTATCAGCATGATACAGTTATTATACTATACCTTATCAACATCTGATTTATTCACAATTTTATGATGTTTCTTCATTTTCATCGATCTAAAAAATGCGTAAAATTTACTTTTTGTTAAATTTTCTCTGTTAAATGCTTCCAATATCGCTCAAAATATGGCGCAAATACAGCCCAGCATTTTTTGCTTATGAAACATTATCACACGTTAAAAGGTTAACTAAACATGGAAAAACTATATACTGCCGTTGTCACTGCCAAAGGCGGTCGCGATGGCCATATCAAATCATCTGATGGCATAATTGACCTGGATTTAAAAGCCCCAAAAGCTATGGGTGGCGAAGATGGCTATGCTAACCCCGAACTGTTATTTGCCGGTGCATGGGGCGCTTGCTACTTAGGCGCGTTAGGATCTGTAGGTAAACGCGATGGTGTGGATGTAAGCGAAGCTACCGTAGATGTACACATCAGCTTTAACCAGGAAGGGCCCACCAGTTACGCATTGTCGGCAGAACTGCATGTACATGTACCCGGAATCGACATCGACAAAGCACAAAAACTGGCTGACGCCGCGCATAAGGGCTGCCCCTATTCAAAAGCCACGCGTGGCAATATTGATGTAAAGGTTATTGCCGAATAAAACAACGCCGACGCAACGTATGATATCAATACCCCGTATCTTTATTGTATGGATGTTAAGGAAGTAGAACGGTTAATAAAAATAAGCAGGGAGCGCCCCCTGATGCCGGAGACCTATATCCCCTGGCAGCTGGAGCCCGAGCCCGATGATATCTTTCTTCCCGAAACTTTAACATCATTGCAAGGGCTTGATATTTATGAGAGCCTTACCCCTACCCAAAAGCTGGAACTTGGCCGGCACGAGTTAGTGCAGGTTATAGCATCCTACGCCTGGGGCGAATGCCTGTTCTGTGTGTTTATGACGCGGCATTTAATTACGCTGTCCGCTGATAACGCAGAGCATCAGTTTTTGATCCGCGAGTTGATAGAAGAGTTCAGGCACCAGGAAATGTTTGCGCAGGCCATTGCCAAAATTGGCGGCAAACCGATTAAACAAAGCGGATTGCACCGGTTTTTCGGCGAGTTCAGCAATAAATACCTGCCTGCCGATTACCTGTTTATGGGCAGTGTATCGGTAGAGCTGGTGACTGATGTTTACGGCAATCATGCCCGGCGGGCACCAAACATTTACCCGGTATTAAAAAAGATGTTCGACCTGCACAGCATTGAGGAAGGGCGCCACATATTATTTACCAAAGCTTTATTAAAGAACTACTCGGCTAAGGCCAGATACATTAAACGTACATTATACAGCTACGTTATCCTGTTTAATATCCTGTTTGTACGAACCATGTACGTTAAGCGCGAGATCTACGAACGCATCGGCTTAGCCAACCCCGATCAAGCCTATAAACTGGCATCAAAAAACTTCAAACAAAAGTTTGCCGATAACTGCCTTAAAGACATTATTGAGTTTGTTGACAGCTGGAAAGGTTTTAATATGCTAACGCGATTTGCCTGGCGAAGGGTATTAGGCGCGAGGGTGTAATTAAATTATCATTGCGAGCGGAACGTGGCAATCGCGAACTTTGCAGCGTGCGATTGCTTCGTTCCTCGCAATGACAAAAAAGGGTTTATATCACCTCATTAATACTCATTTCCTTAATCTCTTTTATCTCAGGGCGGCCATTCTTAAAGGCTTTACGTGGAGTAAGACCCAACAGCTCAAACATAGCCATATCCTCATCAAACGATGGGTTTGGTGTGGTTAACAGTTTCTCGCCGGCGAAGATGGAGTTGGCGCCTGCCATAAAGCAAAACGCCTGCTCGACGATGCTCATCTCTGTACGGCCTGCTGACAGACGTACTACAGTTTTAGGCATGATGATGCGGGTTGTGGCTATCATCCTCACCATATCCCAAACAGATACCCTTGGCTGATCTGCCAATGGCGTGCCTTTAACCGGTACCAATGCGTTGATAGGTACTGATTCGGGGTGTTGCGGCAAATTAGATAAGGTCTTTAACATTGAGATCCTATCGGCAGTTGACTCACCTAACCCGATGATACCACCGCTGCAAACCGAGATCTTTGCTTTACGCACATGCTCTAAAGTTTGTAAGCGATCATCATAAGTACGGGTAGTTATAATACGTTTATAGTCGTCCTCAGATGTGTCTAAGTTATGATTGTAGGCATACAGGCCTGCATCGGCTAAGCGTTGTGCCTGGCTCTCGGTAAGCATGCCCAGTGTACAGCAAACTTCCATATCCAAAGCGTTAACCGCTTTAACCATATCAATTACTTTATCGAAATCGCGGTTATCGCGCACTTCGCGCCAGGCTGCGCCCATACATAGCCTTGAAGCACCGCCGTCCTTAGCTTTTTGGGCTACTGCTATTACTTCTTCTTTAGGCATAATGGCATGCACATCAACACCTGTGTTATAACGGGCTGCTTGTGGGCAATAAGCGCAATCTTCGGGGCAGCCACCTGTTTTTATGGAGATAAGCGAGCTTATCTGCACTTCGGCATAGTCCTTATTCTCACGGTGAATGCTGGCGGCCTGGTAAACCAGGTCAAGCAATGGCGTGTTATATATATCGGTAATTTCTTCCTTAGTCCAGTTATGTCTTACTTCTGCCATAGTGTAAAGTTTTGAAGTTTCAAATTTATAATAAAAGTGTTGATGCTAACCATAAAGGAAGCAAAAAGCCTATACAATCTGTAAATGTTGTGATGATGATAGACGATCCAACAGCCGGGTCGACGTTTAATCGTTTTAATATCAATGGAATAGATGCACCCGTTAAACCGGCTATAACCAAATTACCTGTCATAGCTAAAAATATAACCAAACCCAGCATAGGGCTTTTATCATACCATAATGCAAAAACAAATACGATCAGCCCGTTAACCGCGCCATTGATCAACCCTACCGAAAACTCCTTTAGTACCGTACGGTAGGCCTGGTTATCTGTCAGATCACTTAACGAAATACGCCTGATGGTTACCGCCAATGCCTGGGTAGCGGCGTTACCGCCCATACCACTGATAATAGTTAAATAAGCAACGATAACAGGGAACTGCTTTTCTATAGACTCGAAGTGCCGGATAACCGAGGCCGCTAAGAACGCCGTTGCAAGGTTGACTATCAGCCATGGCAAGCGGCTCTTTACAGCGTCCTGCCAGTTACCGCTTAGTTCCTCATCTTCGGATACACCGGACATCTTTAACATATCCTCGGTGCTCTCCTGCTCCATTACGTCAATGATATCATCAACGGTGATGCGGCCCAATAGCTTCATGTTATCATCCACTACCGGTATTGCTGTAAGGTTATATTGAGATATCAGTTTGGCTACTTCTTCCTGGTCAAGGTCGGCTTTAACGTATACAGGGTCGGCCTTGAATATGTCTTTGATCTTTACGTCGGCGTGGGCCTTGATAACATCTTTTATGGATACTATGCCTTGCAGGATAGTGTTGTTATCAACTACGTAGATGGTATAGAACTCTTCCATCTCTTCTGACTGGCGGATGATCTCATCCAGCGCGCCTTTCTTATCAGAGTTGATATTAACGCAGATAAGTGCCGAGTTCATCAAGCCACCGGCCGTATTCTCGTCGTAACTCATCAGGGCGCGGATGCTGCTGGCATCTTCCTGATCGATATCTTCCAGGATCTCCTGCTGCTCGTGCTCTTCTAATTGCGAGATGATATCCGTGGCATCGTCATAATCCAGCTCTTCGACGATATCGGCGCGCTTCTCGGGATCAAGATTGATCAATAGCTCGCCGGGACGATGTTCCTCGTCCATTTCGGCAATAACGTCTGATGCTATATCCGTAGGCAGGATATTAATGATACGCTCTTTATCCTCCTGTTCAAGCTTCTCGAATAAGATGGCGATCTCTGACGCATGATACTCCTTCAGAACTATCTCTAATTCAGCATCATCGCCTTCAAGCGCAGTCTTAATGCGGAGGAGGTCGGTTTTATCTATTTCGAAGGATTGCATATCCCGACTAAATTAGGCATTTATGCTTGTAAACGGGGAATAAAAAGGCAGATTGTTAAACCATATCCTACAACCATCTGCAACATGGGGTGATCCACTTTAAAATGTGGATCACCTGGATCACTCTTTTCAGGTAACTACCTGCAAATTAATTATTTAACTTTTAGAGCGGATCACCGTGGATCACTCTTATTCGTCAGGAGATTTAAGTTCATTATTGGATTAATTAACTGATAATCAACATAGGCGAAAAACGACCATTTTTGGATGCTTTTTAGGGGTGGATCACTAAAAGTGGATCATACCTAGGCATGACCCGTCCTAAAAAAAGTTTACACTATTTGTTGTTAATACTGATTTGAAT
>JAZKBY010000019.1:0-139101 GCA_040388395.1 Bacteroidota bacterium
TTCGACTCCTTCTCCTACAGCTCTTCTCATAATTTAGGTTTATAATTGGTTAGTACCGGCCCCTGCCCATCAGAGGGCCGTACTTGTTTTATGCCTTTTCTGTTTTTAGCAAGATCTTTTTGAATATCATAGGCGAAGTCTGATTTGGGGATTACCTATCGTCAGGTTGCTTTCGCGCGCAGGGCTTGCCCCGCTCAATTGCCGCGGTGGCTGTTACCTTTGTCTTGATACAAAGGTAACCCAAAAATCAAGTCAGGCCGATCGCTTCCACTTCACAGGCCAGACTCCCGGCCGCGCGCCCTGACAGGCCTTTGCGCTTCTTGTTCATTATTCAAAACAACGAGATGTCGGTTCTGTAGACAAAGCGTCAGAAAAAAAGCTTCGGGTGAAAATTGATAAAACAAATTGGCCTGTGCGGCAGGAAGGGCATAGCGTCTTTTTGCCATGAGCGTTGGATAGAGCGGTAGCGGCAAAATTATGTCCCGATTAAAATCGGGATGGTTTTATCAGTTTTGCTGAGCAAAGGCCCTAAGCGCAAAGAAGCCTCATTTCTGACTTGATTTTTGGTTACTTTTCATCAAGGAAAAGTAACAGCCTTAGCGGCAATTGAGCGCCGGCGCGCGTTCTAATATGTTTGTAATAAACTGTATCTTCATTTATCTAAACATTATGGGCAAAAGAAAACCGCAAAAGCCATTTTTTTATTCTGAGGAACTAACCCCGTGGAATAAAGTCTTCATTAAAATTTACGCTGGTTTAACCTTGGCCATTTTGTTGATATGCCTTTTTGGACCGGTTGAAGCGAAACCACCATTTCTTATAGTTTACATAACCGTTTCACATCTTTCTATTTACTTCCTTTTATGCGCGGCATTACGAAACTTTAAATTTTATTTGATTTGGATAGCCTTTAGCTGTGTACACATAATAATATATTTTCTTCTCCATTCAAATAATGAATTTGTAATGCCGCGGGGAAACGCTACTAATGGATTGTTGAACACGGTTATACTGTTATTACTCTATCAGTTTTTACGCTGGCTTAGTTTTAAAGAACATAACAGAGAATTTGTAGTCCCTGCGAAAATGTCTGATAAAGGTTTATGGGAAAATACTAAGACCTCGGCTTTTGATTATATTATTCTAATGATTTACATGGCAAGTGTTTGCGGCTTAACAATATTAGCGACGCATTACTAAAAGTATAGCATAATAATTAGTCAGTTCGATATTTGAACGACTTACTTCACCCACTTCAACGCCACAGTACTCTGCGCTAAATTAACCAACACACCATTTTTCTCATCTAACGGCGCATAAAGCTCCATGCTCGATTTTAATAATACGTTATTGGTAAGCGCCGCAATTTCTGTCGATGTCATGCCCGAGCGGTAAAACAGCCAGTTTTTGGCAGAGATAGCTTTACCGATTTTATTACCTAATTGCAGGTGTTTTATAGAAAGGCGCTCGGCAACATGTCCTTGTAGGGTGCTGTCGCAGTATAGCTGTGTTTCGTTGCGGGCGTAGTAATGGGTAAGCGTAATTTTATGCCATTGGCCGTCGGTTACCTTAGTTGTGCCGGTTATTTGCTGGTATTGCGGCGAGGTATATTCAACAGTGCCTTTATCGGTAGTAATTATTGAGCCTGCATGTGCGGTGCTGTCCTGCAATTGCATTATCTGGCCTTTGCCATCGGCCTTAATAGTAATAGTGGTGGTAAATGGGTGTGTAATATTATCAGGCTTAAAATCTATTAAGTTCGAACCTAAAGTCATACCCGAGCTTTCCACCATTGTAGGCAGCGGTTTGCCGTTACTTAAAGCGTCGAACAACGATGGTACAATAGTATAAGCCAGCTCCAGGTGACCGGCATCATTAGGGTGGCCGGGGTTGTACCAGTTGCCCGCAGCCCATTTGCCTGTACCATCATCAACGCCGCCTAATAAATTCACAGATGGTACATCAAGGGTATGGATCCACAGGTTTAATGCTTTGGTGTAACGGTAATCCCGCTCGTTAAAATCGTTACGGGTGTAGGCATTGGTAAGTATGGGTACATAACCGCTGTCGCGCGCCATAGCTATCAGCTTTAGCGTGTTGGTTTTAAACTGTGTATATTTTGATGGTCCCTGCTCATGCAACATTTCATTGCCTAATGATAGGGCATATACAACGTATTTGGCCTTTTGTGGTACCAGGTCCTTGCGCCAGCGTGTCAATATGCGAATAGTGTTATCGCCTCCGCGGGATATGTTTGCTGTTTTCCAGTTTTTGCCGCTTCCATCAGCTGCACGTTTTTTCAGTATGTCATTAAAAAGATAAGCGTAGCCATAATCCTTTGTCGCGCCAACACCATATGGTACCGACGAGCCGAAGTACACTATCTTCATCGTATCTAATGGCTTGCCACTTATATATGGCGTATCGGCTTTAACTTTAGCCTTGGTTTGGGCAACGCACACACTACTTATAAATACCGACAGCGCGATAAGTGTAATTTTTGGTCTCATACTAAATTTAGGAGGTTGGCACTGCAATGTATAAAAAATAGTACGGTTGCAGTAATGCCAAAAAGCAAAAAAGCCGTTACATCAGTTAAGATGCAACGGCTTTCAGCCTTAAGCTTTTCGCTTTGGTTAAAAGAATTTAAAACCTACGCTTAAAGCCCATAAGTTTTGGCGCTGGCCGTAGTTTTTATCAATATCGGTTAAAGAGCCTTCATAGCGTAAGTCGGCAGTTATGGCGCCGATATCAACACCCGCACCAGCCTGGTAACCTAATGTGCTGTTTTTGTAGTTGCCAAAATCGGCATAAGCGGCACCAAAATTAGCTGAGTAGCTTTGTTTTTTGTCCAGTATTGAGGTATAAATAGGGCCACCCATTACACGGAAGTTTAAATTTTTCTCACCAAATCTAAAACCTAATAACAATGGCACATTTAAGTTGGTGAATTTAACATCGCCACTATAATTACCGGTAGTTGATGATGAATTGAATTTACCACCGGTACTGCTTAAATAAACTTCGGGTTGTAAATAAACGCCGCCGCCTATACGTGCAAATGCACCAACCTGGTAACCTGTTTTAGTACTTTGATTTAAATTATCAGAATTTATTTTCGAGAAATTAACCCCGCCTTTTACGCCAAGGTTAAATTGTGCGCTGGCACTAATGCTTGCTGCTATTAGTAACATGGCGCTTAATACATACTTTTTCATAACGTTGTTGTTTAGTTTTTATAAATGTTGATAGGTTTGATTATAACCATCGGCAATGGTTTAACAATAGCTGTACCAATTTTTTGACATTGCCCGCGTTGTATTTTTTCTATTTTTGTTGAAAATATTTAATTATGGCTGAAATAAGTATGACCAACAAAGAGTGGGAACGTGTTAAAATTAAAGTGCAACGTAAATACAATCATTTAACTGATGCTCAATTAAACTATACAGAAGGACAGGAAGATGCCCTAATTACTAACCTAATGCACCTGGTTAACCGTAACCGTGAGTACGTAGTGTTTACCCTTAAAAAAGCTTTAGTTAATATTGACAATAATAGGTTGTAAAAACAGTTAAGTATTTTACAGGCAGTTTTTTGTAGCTTTATAATATTAAGTTTTTTACAGATGAAAAAGGGTGTGATAGTTAAATATAAAAGGTTCATTTTATCTGCAGGCATACTAACGTTGGCCTTAGGTATATGGAGTTTTAGTGATGATCTGTTCCAGATCTCGAAAAACCTGGAAGTTTTTGCATCCTTATATAAAGAGGTTAATGTTAATTATGTTGATGATATCAACTCGGCCAAGTTTTTAAAGACAGGTGCCGATGCGATGCTTGACGGGTTAGATCCGTATACGGAGTTTGTACCCGAATCGGAAATTGAAGACTATAAGCTGCATTATGTAAGTACCCAATATGGCGGCATTGGAGCCAGTATCTTCTCAAGAAACAATAAAGTTTATATCTCGAATGTGTTTGAAGGGTTCCCGGCTCAGAAGTCTGACGTGCGCCCGGGCGACCAGGTGATGAAGATAAATGACATTGTGCTTGACGGCAAAAACAGCGACCAGGTAAGTCAGCTATTAAAAGGATCAAAAGGTGCAACGGTAAAACTGCTGATAAAACGTGATGATGCACAACCGGTTGAAAAGAACCTGGTACGCGACGAAATAAAACAGCCCAACGTATCCTATTACGGAATGGTTGATGGCAACATGGGTTATATAAAATTGGACAGGTTTTTAGAAAACTCGGCCCAGGAAGTAACCGATGCACTTGTTGCTGTTAAGAAGAATAACCCTAATGGTATTATCCTTGACTTAAGGTCAAATGGTGGTGGCATACTACAGGAAGCGGTAAAAATTGTTAACCTGTTTGTGCAACGCGACATTGAGGTAGTATCGCAAAAAGGAAAAGTAAAAGAAAAAAATTATACCTATAAAACAGCCACAACGCCATTAGCACCTGATATCCCTTTGGTGGTGCTTGTAAATTCGCGTTCGGCTTCAGCTTCGGAAATTGTTGCCGGGTCTTTACAGGATCTGGATCGTGGTATTATAATAGGCCAGCGTAGCTATGGTAAGGGTTTGGTACAACAAACTTTCCCGTTACCTTATAATAGCCTTGTAAAGATCACTATTGCTAAATATTATGTGCCATCAGGCCGTTGTATACAAGAAATTGATTACACCCACCGCAAGGATGATGGTACGTTAACAAAAGTTGCCGACTCATTAATGCATGAGTTTAAAACTAAAAATGGCCGTTCTGTTTATGATGGTAGCGGTATTTATCCGGATATTTTTATCAAGCCAGAGACCTTTGCTAACGTAACCCAGGCTTTAATAGGCAAACTGTTATTGTTTGACTATGCTACCAAATATCGCGCAAGCCATACTAAGATAGACGAGGCACGCAATTTCAAGTTAACTGATGTCGAGTATGATGATTTTGTAAAATACCTGGCTGATAAAAATTACACCTATAATACCACAACAGAAAAAGTACTTACTGCTTTAAAAGGAGAGGCTACTAAAGAAAAACAGTTTGACCAGATACAAACTGAATACGATGTGTTAAAAAACAAATTAGCCAGCAGTAAGAAAAACGACTTACAGTTGCACAAAGCCGAAATAAAACAAGCGCTTGAAAACGAAATAATATCGCGCTATTACTATGATAAGGGCCGATACGAAGCCAACTTTAAATACGATAGAGAGCTGGCTCAGGCCGTAAAAACCATGCAGGACAAAAACCAGCTTGCCGCCATTTTAAAAGGCGATGGTAGCTATAAAGTAATAGGTAAACCGGTATTAGCTGCTGTAGCTGATAAAGATAAAAAAGCTGAAAACGATAAGTAATACATTAATTTATAGAGATTTAGAATGCGATGGATAGAGTCCATCGCATTTTTTGTTTTGCTATTGTTACAAGCCTGGTCTTAAAATAATTTAAACTATTCTGCCAGATAATTGTCATACTACCAAATTAAAACAATTATGAAAAAGATAATCTTAGCAGCAGCCTTATTAATAGGATGCTCAATGTACAAAACAGCCGATGCACAAATTAGAATAAGCCTTGGATTTAATATTGGTAGCCAACCAGATTGGGGCCCGGTAGGATATGATCACGCCAGTTACTATTACATGCCTGATGTTGATGCTTATTATGATGTGCCAAACCATCAGTACGTATATTTTGAAAGCAACCGCTGGGTGCGTGCAAGTGTTTTACCCGGTCGTTATAATTTCAATCCCTACAATAGCTATAAAGTAGTGGTTAACGAGCGTAATCCATGGGAGCGCGCATCTGTATATCGTACTCGCTATGCAAGTTATAAGGGTAGACGTCAAACAGTTATCCGCGATAGCCGCGAGACAAAATATCGTAACCATTGGCAGGACAGAAATCGTTATGATAATCGTAGCGATGGACGTGGCCCGGGTAATAGCGATTACGGGCATGACAAAGACGCTCATGGACGTGGAAATGACCACGGCAACAATGGCAATGGAAAAGGTCATGGGCGCGGCCATGGAAATGACTAAGTAAAATAATAATTAATAGCAGCAGGCTCTTCGGTAACGAGGGGCCTGTTTTGTTTATAGCACGATAAAGATCGCTTATGTTATAAAAGCCTTTCAGCTTTTACCTTCGCCCTTAAAAACGTACTTTTGTATTTAATGGCTACAGGCAATAAACTTTATTTCGCTTCTGATTTTCATTTAGGTGCAGGTACGTATGCCTCAAGCCGTGAGCGCGAGGACCGGCTGGTGCGCTGGCTGGATATGATCAAAACTGAGGCTGCCGAGGTTTTTTTAATGGGAGATATTTTTGACTTTTGGTTCGAATATAAAACCGTTGTGCCAAGAGGATATATCCGTTTCTTAGGTAAACTGGCCGAACTAACTGATGCGGGCATCAAACTCACTTTCTTTAAGGGCAATCACGATATGTGGATGTTTGATTATTTTGAAAAGGAATTAAACGCGACAATTATCAGCAACGAGCTTGAAATAGAACGTAATGGTAAAAAGTTTTACCTCCATCACGGCGACGGTTTAGGCCCGGGTGACGGCATGTATAAGGTTCTTAAAAAGATCTTCCGGAGTAAAATATGCCAGTGGCTTTTTGCCAGGCTTCACCCAAATCTTGGGGTAGGGATAGCCAACCGGTGGTCAAGCCATAGCCGGATAGCCGGTTTAAACGACAGAAAGAAGAAAGCTGTAGAGCAGGAATGGCTTGAAGTTTACAGCCGCGAAGTGCTGCAAAATAAATATTATGATTACTTAATATTTGGCCACCGCCATTTACCGTTGGATATCCGGCTAAACGAAAAAAGCCGCTACATAAATTTAGGCGAATGGGTTAATTATAATTCCTACGCGGTATTTGATGGCGAGAACCTAAGGCTGCAATATTTCGAACCTAAGGCCGAAAACAGGTAGCTTTGTCATTGTAAATTAACCTTTTAGGTTTCGGTTGCGGCCTTTCAGGTATATCCTTAAAAAAATCTGTATTTTTGTGGGCTTTTTAAAGCCGGGCCATTACATGGTTGATTGAATAAATTAGAATATGTTAGAAAAATTAGAATTAATATATCAACGCTGGAAAGCGGTAGAAGCCGAGTTAAGCAGCCCCGACGCTATGGCTGATATGAAGCGCTTTGCCCAGTTGAATAAAGAATATAAAGACCTTGCTAAAGTTGTTAACGAGTATAATATATACCGTAACATTATGAGCAATATTGATACTAACAAAGAAATATTATCTACCGAGAAAGACGAAGAATTTCGCGAGATGGCGAAATCTGAGCTGGATGAGTTATTGGTGCAACAGGATGAAATGGAAGAAAAGATCCGTTTGATGCTGATACCTAAAGACCCGGAAGATTCTAAAAATGCTATCGTGGAGATCCGTGGTGGTACAGGTGGCGACGAAGCATCAATTTTTGCCGGTGACCTTTACCGCATGTATATGCGCTTTTGCGAAAAACGCGGCTGGAAAACTGAATTGGTTGACTATACCGAAGGTACAGCAGGTGGTTATAAAGAGATCGTTTTCAATGTTAATGCCGAGGATGCTTACGGTACGTTAAAATATGAGTCGGGTGTACACCGTGTACAACGTGTGCCTGATACAGAAACACAGGGCCGTGTGCATACGTCAGCGGCATCGGTAGTAGTATTGCCAGAGGTTGATGAGTTCGATATCGTGCTAAATCCAAGCGATATCCGTAAGGACCTTTTCTGCTCTTCAGGTCCGGGTGGGCAATCTGTAAATACAACCTATTCTGCCGTAAGATTAACACACTTACCTACAGGTTTGGTTGCACAATGCCAGGATCAAAAATCGCAGTTAAAAAACTTTGACAAGGCTTTGGCTGTGTTACGGTCAAGGGTGTACGAATTAGAATTGCAAAAACACCTGGAGGAAGCTTCTAAAAAACGTAAAACCATGGTTGCAACGGGCGACCGATCGGCCAAAGTGCGTACCTATAACTATCCACAGGGCCGTTTAACCGAGCATCGTATAGGCTTGACCATATATAACCTGTCAGAGGTAATGAACGGTGGCATACAGGAAATTATGGAAGCCCTGCAATTTGCCGAGAATGCCGAGAAGTTGAAAGAAGGAACAGTAGCCTAATAGTTATGATTTTTATAATATCTAAAAGCCGCGTAAGCGGCTTTTTTGTTTAAGGTAATACCTAATTATGGTGCAGGTTCAATTACCGCAGCCTTAGCTACGTCGGTTTTCTTGCCCATTGTTAAAAAAGGCCGCTCAAAAAGGTAAAAGAAAAAATAAGCCACAACCGTTACGGCCATTGTTCCACCTGTAAGTAAAACCATACATGCTGTAAAACGTCCTAAATTTAATGAGATTATAACATACTGATAAAGCAAAGCTAATAATGGCGCATGTATCAGATACAAACTGTAAGAAAACGTCCCGATAAGTACTAAGGGCCGCCATGACAATATTTTTGTGAGCCAGAAAATTCCGCCATTTTTTGATGGGATAGAGCAGACGAACAAAACAAAACCAAAGAAAGCGCCCAACAGTATATCAAAAATTTTGTCGGGTATACCCAGTTGCCGGAAATATACATTGTCACTTTTTAAATAATGCCGTACAACTGCGCATCCTGCAAAAAAAACACCTAAAATAATTATTGTAACTATCGGAGATGTAGCCTGGTAACTTTTTTTAATTTTATCAGCAATGGCACTTTTTGAAAGCGAAAGATCCGCGGCAAGCATGCCGAATGTAAACAGGATGATGTATGGACTAACGCCGACGGTATCTGTTGACAGATTAGGATGCGATTGTTTTAGCCACAACAAAATTAATGACCCGACTATAGAAATTATCGTAGCTGTATATACTACCGGCACTAATCCCCATTTTTTCCAAACCCAAATTAAAAATGGGAAGAACAGATATATCCTAAACTCAACTGCTATAGACCAAAACGGATAATTAATCTTATAATAATTTGACGAGAAAAAATCATGTACCACAAAAACGTGGGTAAGTATGTCTCTTAAGTCTATTGGTACACTTAAATCCCATATTGTTTGTGTTTTAGTACCAACCAATAACCAAATTAATATTGCCGATAATAGCATTGCAAAATAATACGGCGGCAATATCCTTATAACGCGTCTTTTGAGGAATAACAAGATACCGCCTTTTAGGTTGCCATTTTTTGTAACCGAAAGCATAAGGCTAAACCCGGAAACTACAATAAAAAGATCTACCGAATAATGTCCATGATAAAATATGGCCACTATTAATTTTTGTACGGTTGATAAATGGTAGTCGGTTATATCCTTGTAAGGCCCCATGGTAGTATCATAAAATTGCAATACCGCATGGTGCATAACCACATATAATGCAGCTAATGCTCTGATACTATCAATATATAATAAATGGTTTTTAGGTTGGATTGTTGTTGCAGGCATTTTTATAGCGATAGGTATTACTATAAGGTGAATATAGGAATACTTTTATAATTATAGATAACAAACCGGATTTTGATGTAAAGTGCTCTTATAATCAGTTATATGAGTAAATTGATATCTAAAGATATTAACGAATGTCGATAGTAAAACTTTGGCAAATACAACCATCGGTTGTAGCTTTGCGTTAAGATAATTATTCACCTAAATCATAAATCATGGCAGTAACTTCAGTATCATCATCAAACTCCGATATATCGGTAGTTAACGGAACAACCACACCAGTTTTAACTTTGGACAACGTTAATGGTGTCACAAAATCTTATTATGACCCTACAAGCTCTATACAGACACAACTTAACAGCAAAGCCAATACTTCTGTCTTTATTTTGAAAAGTACGTTAAATGCAGATATAACAACCGCATTACAATCTGCTTTAAATACCTACCCGGAAGTAGTAATTGATGGTTCACCCGGGCAATATGTTATAAATGCTAAACTTACAATGCTGGCGGGTGTGGTTTTAAGAGGCGTTAATAACGCAACCATAGCTTGCGGAAGTACTCCCACAGGTGATCTTTCCACTTTAATGCGTTACATTGAAATACTTAATAGTGATTGTGTGGTAAGTAATATCACTTTCAAACCATCTGTTGCCGGGTTTCCAAGTTTGGCCAGCTATGATACCTCCTGCATTCATATCGAAAGTGCCGGTAATCTTATCATCAACTGTACTTTTAACTTTTCGTTCGCATATGGACTGGATGTATATGCCGTTTGGTGCTCAACATCAACAGCTTTGTATAATAAAATAATTAACAATAAATGTTATACCGTTGGTATTCAATATGCACAAAATTCCGCCTCGTATACTTTGTGCGACGGTAACCTAATCATCAATGCAGGTACAGATGGTTTACAGGGTACTGGAAATGGCGGAGTTGGCGCGCCTTGTATGAATAATATTGTCAGCAATAATATTATAATAGGCGCTGGTTACTCTGGCATAGAAGATCAACAATATATTGACGGCACGATAATTAAAAACAATGTAATATTAAATTCCGGACAGGCTTCAGGCGCCCCTGCTGCCGGGCAGGGTATGGGTATTAGTGCCGTAGGAAGTAACAGCCAAATAATTGGGAACGAAATTAATGGATTTTTAAATTATGGCATAGAAGCCGGGCGCGGGCTATTAGTTGCAGAAAATACAATTATAGAACCTACAGGATTGCAATTTGGCATCTTTGTAAATGAAATATTTAGTACGGTTAATTACCAGTCTATTGGTACGTCTGTAGTTAACAATAATATCACTGGGTGCTCTACAGCAATACAGGCAGAAGGCGATTATTATGCTTATATTAATATCGAGGGCAATACTGTTAAAGATTTTAAAAATAAAGGGATCAATGTGCAATCAATCGGGTCTGATGTCTCTGCTAATATTTCAAATAATACAGTCATTTTAACCGCCCCGAACACCGTGGGCAGTGGTAACACACGATCAAGCATAAGCACAGATTCCTATCCTTTATTAACAATTTTTGGATTCATCAGAATATGTAATAATAACGTAAATTATTTATCGTCAGCTACCGGCGGTAGTGGCGCAGAGGTGGGTATTTACGCAGGACATTCTGGAACCTTAGTCGAAAATAACGTGGTTAATACCAATAATATATCAACCAGTGGTCCTACAAATATTTATACATATTCTGATCTTGGGAATGTTCTTGATGCGGTAAAGTATATTAATAATAAAAGTTACGGTACAAATGCAACTGTGGGCATTAGTGCAACTACGAATATTGTTTTAATTGGTAATAATTGGACAGGGGGCGATACCATGGTATTTATTGATGTGGTTAAAACAGCAACCAATGCTGCTTATACCATTACTGCTGCCGGCACACTAACCAAACTGCCCGTAATTACAGCAAACAGGATAGTTACGCTTCCCACAGCTTCGGCAAATACAGGCAGGATACTTAAAATATGGAATCAAAACACCAGCGGCACTTTCAAATGGTCATTTAGCGGAGTTGTAAAAGATGCCGCAAATACAACTATTACTATATTAGTTAATTCTACTTGGTATGTATTAGAAAGCGATGGTACTAATTGGAATAAAACCAATTAACCAATTGCAATAGTATAAATATAAAAGCCGCCTCGTGCGGCTTTTTACGTTTCTCATAATCGGGTTTTCATCTTGATTTCATAAAGTCAACTTAATTTAGTTGTTGGATATAAATGACTGGATTATGCTGGCTCTAAAAAAGGTATTAGCAAATAACTCAACTATCTACCGTCGTGAGGTTAGATTGATGGGTAACAAGTTTGAAATTAGTGTGGTGGGGACTGATCCTGTTTGGGCCGGCGAGCGTATTAACAGCGCTATTTCTGAAATTAACCGTGTCGAAAAACTACTAAGCACCTTTAGCGAGGATAGCGAAGTAAATACCATTAACCGCAACGCAGGCATTAAGCCTGTAAAAGTTAGTGCCGAGATATTTAAGCTGATAGCGCGTTCTATACAAATATCAGAACTTACTTACGGCGCTTTTGATATTACCTATTACAATAACGATAAAGCCGCCCAGGATAACGACGCTGCAGTTACTACTTATACCAAAATAAACTATAAAAATGTAGTGGTTGACGCTACCGCTACAACTGTTTTTCTGAAAGAAGAAGGTATGCGTGTAGGTTTTGGTGCCAATAGTAAAGGTTACGCTGCCGACAGGGCAAAATATATACTACAGTTAGAGGGCGTAAGCCACGGTGTTATTAACGCAGGTGGCGATTTGCTTACCTGGGGTTTAACACCCGATATGGAGCCATGGACCGTTGCTACTGCCGATCCGCGACAAAAATCACAACCATTTGCCGATCTGGACATTACCAATATGGCTATAGCAACTTCGGTTAATGCTGATAGGTATGCTACCATCACCGATAAAAAATTAACCAGCGGCAAAGCAAAAAACGGATTTACAGTAAGTGACATAAAAAGTGTAAGCATACTGAGTCCAACTGCCGAGTTTGCTGATGCGATGGCTACCCCGGTAATGACCATAGGTGTTAACGCGGGTATTTACCTGATTAATCAATTAAACCAGATAGGTTGCGTTATTATTGACGACCAAAACCGCGTTTATCCATCAAAAGGTATTAATATCGCATAATTACGGGTAACTAGCTGTAATTATGGTGATGGTTATTTATGCCGCTACGGGGTATTGTTGCCTTTGCTTCGAAAAAATTCCATTAAAATTATAAAGTTTAAAGCCATTACTATAACTTAGAACTGTATCCCCACAGTAACCTTAATTGACTGATTTTTTGGAAAAAATTTTACAAATTCCTTTTCTTCAATGATAAAGCGGCTTGCATATATTGTAATGTTGTTGATATTTGCAGCAGGTTTGTCATCCGCTAAAATTGTAACCGGGAGACATCATCTTGTAAGGGTAGATGCTATGCGCTTTGTTTTAAGTGCTCAAATACAAAAAGATACTACAAAAAAGCACCAGCAGGAAGACGATTCTAAAAAAGTTAAAGAAATATCAAAGGCTAAAAGACAATCAAAGCCCGAAAAGATAGGCGAAGTTGAAGGCGTGCAGGACCCGAAAGTTAAACCAAAACCTAAAAGGCAACGTCGCCCTGAAGGTTTGGACAGGCCACCGGAAATACCAAGAAGAAATGGCAGTTAACCTAACCTAATAGCTGATACTAATGAAATACCTACGCATATTACTTTTAATTATATTATGTACCGCTGCCAGCCGCGCGATGGCTGCGGTACGGCATAGCCTCGTTTATAAAAGCGCATACTATGCCGTAAAAGATACCGATACCATTATACGCAAACAATCACTGTCAGTAGGTATAAACTATGGCAGCGATGCCATGTTTTTTGGTCGTACAGGACCCATAACCTATCCTTTCTTATCAACCGATGTTGTTTATAATACCAAGTTTGGTTTGTTTGTTTACGGTTCGGCTTTGAGGCTGATAGGCTACCGCACTTTTGTTGATGAGGTTGATTTAGGCGGCGGGTTTTTATATCATCCGACAAAAAAATTCTCGGGATCAATATCTTATAACCGTTTTATATTTAATAAGGAAGAACGGATCATCGAATCGGCTACATCAAATGATATCAACTGGAAAAACTCCTTCGACTGGAAGCCGTTCAAATCGACTATAATATTTGATTACCTGTTTGGCAAATCAAGTGATTTCTTCATGACCGTGTCGCAATCAAAATACATCGAAACCAAAGGCAATATATTTAGCGATGTTGATTATTTGTCGTTTAATCCCACCCTAAGTGTAATTATCGGCACACAGAACTTTGTTGAGCGCTATTCATTAGAACACGAGGAGCGGTTAAACATAGACAATATATACCGGTTAGGCGGAGGATCAACCGGCTTTAACAATGGCCGGTTAAATTTCCTGAATTATAGTTTTAAATTACCTATAGCCTATAATACGCCGCATTATACTTTTGAGTTAGCTTATAAATACTCTATACCTGTTAATGTTGAAGGCGCTTTGCAGAATAAGCACGAATCTTTTCTTAACTTATCATTTTTCTACGTTTTTTATTAAAATCAGGGTATGAATGTTTTAATTATTGAAGACGAAGAAGCATTAGCACGTGAGCTGGAGATATTCCTCGCCAATCATAATTATATAACAGAGGTATGCTATAACGGTCGCGCCGCGTCCGAGAAAATAGCTACCAACATGTATGATTTTATTTTGATAGACCTGGGCCTGCCAGATTATGATGGCCTTGACCTGCTTAAAGAAGCTAAGAAAAATAATCCCGATGCCGCTTGCCTGATATTAACTGCCCGTGCTGAAGTATATGACCGCGTGCGTGGTCTTGACCTGGGTGCTGATGATTATTTGCCTAAGCCGTTCTCATTATTAGAATTGCAAAGCCGGATGCAGGCTATTATGCGCCGTAAATTTGGGCTAAAACAAAGTATTGTTGAACTGGGCGATTTTTTGATAAACCTTACAGATAGGGTAATTACCTGCCAGGATAATGCGGTAAGCACTATTACAAAAAAAGAGTTCGACCTGATAGCTTATCTTATTTTACATAAAAACCGCACCTTAACGCGCACGCAATTAAGCGAGCATATTTGGGGCAGCGTTATTAATGACGATTACGACTCGAATTACATCGACGCACATATTAAAAACATTCGTAAAAAGTTAAACGTATATGCAGCACCCGATTGGCTGGAAACTGTACGTGGCCTTGGATATAAAATAAAAATGAACGCTTAGCATTGAAATTAAAAACAAAACTTACGCTGTTTAATGCCATATCAAAACTGGTAATAATGGTGCTTTTTGTTTTATTAGTGCCGTTTATAATTAAAAAGATAAGCCATAATTACGTTGATAATAACCTTATCAAACAAAAAAATAAATTCCTGCAGATAGTAAAAACCCAGGGCATAAAAAACTATATACCTGATGGTGAAACTTATGGCAGCTACTACCTGCCGCTTAAGGAAGAATACCTTACGATTGAAAACGATACCGTCCCCACACATTTTGTAGATACAATAAAGAACGAGCGACGCTCGGTTGAGCGGGACACTATTGAATACCGTATACTGAGCCATACGTTTAAAATAGGTAATCAAAACTACTTGCTGGAGATAGGCAAAAGCGTAGAGACGCTTAACGAAACCAGTACCCCGCTACAGAATATTGCCTTCGGTGTTTTAATTGGGATGATATTGCTAACCATCCTGGCCGACCTGTTTTATACCAATCGGGTATTAGAACCGCTGGGGCAAATTATTAAAACCAAGTTGATTGGACAGAAGTTCCCGAATTTTGGGTCGTACAAGGAAGTTAAAACCAGTACTTCTGATTTTCAACACCTTGATATTAGTATCCACCAAATGATAGAGGCTATAGAGGCCGCTTTTCAGAAAGAGCGCGAGTTTATATCGAACGCATCGCATGAACTGATGACCCCAATATCTATACTGCAATCAAAGATTGAGAACATGTTTGAGCAGGAAGATATTAACGACGAGGTAAAACTACGGCTGCTGGAAATGCAGAAGATACTGAATCGCCTTAAAAGTATTACCAAAACACTGTTGCTGATATCGCAAATCGAGAACGAGCAATTTTTAAAAGAAGATAAGGTCTCATTAAATGAATTATTACAGGAAGTTAATGATGAGATCTCGGTACGCCTGGTTGAAAAAAACTTAACTTTTGATATTCTTATCCCGCAGGATAGCATTTTAATAAACGTAAACAAGTTCTTAATATTTAACCTGTTTTTTAACCTGGTTAATAACGCCATAAAATATAATCGTGAAGACGGCGAAATTGTAATTACTACCGAAAGCGAGAACGGAAACTTAATAGTGAATATAACCGATAGCGGGATAGGCATTAGTACGGAAGATATGCCGTTTATATTTAATCGGTTTAAAAAAGTAAGGCAGTCTATGCAGCAGGATAGCTTTGGCCTTGGGTTGCCTATAGTGAAGTCGATAGCCGCTTTTCATCATATTAAAATAGAGGTTGATTCGGTAAAAGATCTGGGGAGTAATTTTAAACTGATTTTTCCTTCGGAGCTGATTGAAAAGGGTACTTAAATTTTAACAAATTTTTTCTACCTTCAATTAAACCTTTTCAACGGTAATTCGTCTAACAAACACCGGCGAAAGTAAAAGTTTAACAAGCCGATACTTTTTACCGTTTAAATGTGTTAATGTTTCTTTAAGCAATATGAAAAAGTTATATAAATATGCCGCAGGTTTAGTATTAACAGGCGCGCTGAGTGTGATGATGGTATTGAGTGCTAACGCACAACGTGGTGCTGCACATGCAAGTAGTGGTGGAAGCAGCGGTGGTGGCGGAGGCGGTGGCGGCCCTACTTTTAGCAGAGGCGGCGGTGGCAGCGTTACCGGTAGCGTAAGCATTGGTAGCCGTGGTGGTTTTGGTTTAGGCATAGGCTATCGTTCGGCCTATGGTTACAGGCCTGCTTATTATGGCTTTGGCTACCCGTCATTAGGATTTTATTTAAGTTCATTGCCTTATGGTTATTATCCATTTTATATGGGTTCATCAATGTACTACTATAACAACGGTATATTTTATTGCCCTTATGATGATGGGTATGTAGTTACTGCCCCGCCGGTGGGCGCAGCAGTACCTGGCTTGCCAAAAGGCGCTAAAAGCATAATGATAGACAACCAGCAGTTTTTTGAATATAACGGCGTCTATTATAAAGTTGTTATTAACGATAAAGGCGATAAAGTGTACGTAGTAGCGGGTAAAGACGGCGTTTTAAGTACAGCTCGCGAAGACAATGGTGATGGTGATACAGCCGACCAATATCAGGGCCCGCGTGTTGGTGATATGGTTAACCGTTTGCCTGATAACAGCCGTAGCGTTACTTTAAACGGTAGAAAATATTATGTATCGCCCGATGAAGTTTATTATGAGGCGGTGACAGATAGGCGCGGCAACATCGCTTATAAAGTTGCAAGCGTTCCTGATAATCAGTAAAAATATTTGACTTTTAAAAAAGCCTTCCTTTTGGGAAGGCTTTTTTGTTTTAGGCATACTGCCGCAATACAACAAAATCTAATCGTTCCATTCCGACATCCGAAATAAAAACATATTTTAGTTGCATGAAAGGTTTGGGCAAACTCATCTGGCGTTTTGTTAAATTATTCCTGATTTTTTTTATTGGTGTCACCGTGTTTTGGGTGATAGCTTACCGCTTTGTAAACCCGCCAATAACATGGCTGATGCTTACCCGTGGCTTTGAGCAAAAGGCTGATGGCAAGCCATGGAAAATAGACAAGGAATGGCGCGACTTTGATGATATTTCGGACGGCATGAAACGTGCTGCCGTAGCTGCCGAGGATCAAACCTTTTTGGAGAACCACGGCTTTGATTTTAACGCAATAGAAAAGGCGATCGCAAAAAATGCGAAAAGCAGTAAGCTGATAGGCGGAAGCACCATATCGCAGCAAACCGCCAAAAACGTTTTTTTATGGCCCGGCCGATCATGGGTACGTAAAGGTTTTGAAGCTTATTTTACCTTGTTGATAGAGATTTTCTGGAGCAAACGCCGCATTATGGAAGTTTACCTGAATGTGATTGAAATGGGAGATGGTATTTATGGTGTTAACGCCGCTGCCCAAGCTTACTTTCATAAAGATGCAGCTAACTTAACGCGGGCACAGGCAGCTGCCATAGCCTCGATCTTTCCAAGCCCCTTAAAATGGTCGGCAACCGAGCCAAGTGGTTATGTAAGGCACCGGCAGTACCTGATCATGAAGAATATGCGAAGATTAGGTCCGATGGATTTTTAGCCCCCTAACCCCCTAAAGGGGGAATAATAATGCGATATTAATTAACCAAATCTCTAAAAAGTTGGATATGCCAGCTATCTTTAAAAGGCACTTCCCATTTAGTTTCAAGCTCGTTTAAGTTTTGCACCAGGTTGTTGTAAACTATTGTATCGGTATTGATAGTACCTTGTTTAAGCAGATCTTCAAATCCGTGGCGCGGTAATGAAAGCACTTCGTCAGCCTCTTTATATGCAAGGTTAAATCTGTCAAACAGGTTGATGTTAAACTCGCGCTCAATTTCCTGCATAAACCGTACCGATTTATCAATAGAGCAGCCGCTGGCGCCTGCCTGTGTTTCGTCGACAATTAATATCAAAAAACGGTTATAACGTACTTCTCCTTTGGCCTGAAGCTGGTTGTTGTGCGCCGTCCACTGGGTAGTGAAATTATTAAGGTGTTGTTGTATTTGCGCCGCCACGTCGTCTGTTAACTTTTTGTCCGACTGGTAAACCCACACTCTTGAATTTTTTGAAAATTGCATATACAAAGCTATCAAATTATTATCTTAGGGCTGTACTTTTGTTGTCATGGTAAAATCAGTTCTGCCAAAAAATAAAAAAATAGCTTTATTGTTTAGTGTGATGCTTACTGCTGCGGTTAGCTTATGCTGGGTAGCGGGCATGACCGATCAGGACTGGCTAACATGGGGCAACAAATGCCTTGCGCAATCTTTCGACGTGTCGTCTGACCTGAAAATAAAGAAATGGGAACTGGTATTAACCGACGATTCATTTATCCGTCTGCGCAAAACTTATCAAAATGGTAAACAGGAGTATTTCTCGTTCCACCTGCAACGCCTGCAGGACATGGATTACCTGGGCACAGTAAATACCGGCACGCTGCAACTAAAAGCCAAAGGCGACGATATTATCGTACAAACTTATAACGATAAAAAGGGTAATGTAGATTCGATGGCAACTGTGCTATCCATCCCCGTAAAAAATATGGAACCTGAGCGGTTGGATAGTTTGCAACAAGCATTGCAATATTTTAAATCGAAGAGCTTATAACCCGTTCGCCCGGACAGTTATCTCGGCGATATCCAGCACTTTTATTTCTTGCTCTTTGTCGTGGTTCTTTACACCATCACTAAGCATGGTCATACAAAACGGACAGGCGGCAGCTACAACCTGTGCATTAACCGATATCACCTCGTCAATACGCTCCATGTTAATGTCTTTGTTCCCTTTCTCGGGTTCTTTAAACATTTGAGCGCCGCCGGCACCACAGCATAAGCCATTGCTTTTGCAGCGCTTCATTTCAACCAGTTCGGTATCTAATATCTCTAAAGCTTTGCGTGGGGCTTCATAAACATCATTACCACGCCCTAAATAACAGGGATCATGATAAGTAATGCGTTTGCCTTTAAAGCTTTCACCGCCTTCGGCTTTTAGTTTGCCGTCGTCAATTAGTTGTTGGATTAATTGGGTGTGATGGATAACCTCGTAATTACCACCCAAGCCCGGGTATTCGTTTTTAATGGTGTTAAAGCAATGCGGGCAACCGGTTACTATCTTTTTAATATTGTAGCCATTCAACACTTCAATATTGGTCATGGCCTGCATCTGGAACAAAAACTCGTTACCCGCACGTTTAGCCGGGTCGCCGGTACAGCTTTCCTCGGTACCCAATACCGCATAGCTAATGCCAACATGATGCAAGATCTTGCAGATATCGCGCGTTATTTTTTGTGCGCGCTCATCAAAACTACCCGCGCAACCAACCCAGAACAATATTTCAGGTTCTTTACCTTCGGCAACCATTTCGGCCATGGTTGGGATCCTCATTTCGGATTTCGGATTTTCGATTTCGGAATTACTTTGATTCTCCATTTGATATGTTCTGTCTACTGCCACTAAAAACTACCACTGCTACTCCTTCTCCGCCCAATTAAACCTGTCCGCGTTGCTATACTTCCACGGCGCGCCATTGTTCTCTACGTTACCAAACATATTGTTAAGGCTTGCCGGGGCCTGCGACTCTTCCATAACAATGTAGCGGCGCATTTCGGTTATAATCTCCAAAGGATTAATATTTACCGGGCAGGCTTCCACACAGGCGTTACACGTGGTGCAGGCCCACAGTTCCTCGCGGGTTATATAGTCGTCTAATAGTGTTTTACCGTCATTATAATTTTTGCCATGTTTATCCAGGTTATTACCTACTTCGGTAATCCGGTCGCGGGTATCCATCATAATTTTGCGGGGCGATAGCAATTTACCGGTAATATTTGCCGGGCAAACTGATGTGCACCTGCCGCACTCGGTACAGGTATAGGCCTCCATCAGATTTTTCCAGGTGAGGTCGGTAACGTCTTTAGCCCCGAAACGAGCTATCTCGCCATTGTTTTCAGGAACGAATGATGGATCAAGCATCGCCTTAACTTCGTTGGTAACCGATGCCATATTGGTAAATTCGCCCTTCGGTTCCAAATTAGAATACCAGGTATTTGGGAACGCCAGCAGAATATGGAAGTGTTTAGAGTAGGGCAAATAATTAAGAAAAGCCAGTATACCGATAATGTGGAACCACCAACATCCACGCTCGATGAGCGCCAAGCTATATGCATTATCTGATAGGATAGGAGCTATCAAACTACTTACCGGAAAACTGCCTGCTTGTATGTAATGACCAAAATGGAGCGCTTGTAATTTATAGTCGGCAGCGTTCATGGTTAAAAACGCGGCCATCAGGCATATTTCGATGAGGAGGATATAGTTGGCGTCGCTTTTTGGCCAGGCGGTCATCTCGGTGCCGCTAAAGCGCTTTAAATGGATGATATTACGGCGGGCAAGGAAAACAACACAAGCTACCAACACCAATATCGCTAATACTTCAAATCCTCCGATTAATAGACCATATAAGCTACCCAACGGTTTTGAAAATATCCGGTGCGAACCAAATACCCCATCTATCATTATTTCCAACACTTCCAGGTTGATAATGATAAAACCAACATAAATAAAGAAGTGCATAACAGCAGCAACAGGGCGTTTGGTCATTTTGGTTTGGCCAAGAGCAACTTTAGCCATAACCAACCAGCGCTCGACCGGCCGGTAGCTGCGGTTCACATCCCTGCCCAGCAAAATATTGCGCCGTATTTTACCTGCGTTTTTACTAAACAGGTAAATGGCAGCAATTAATATAAAGGCGAACAGGATTTGTGAAATCATTATGCGTGCATAGTATTTTATTCAAAGATAGTTTTATCAATCAACTATCAAAACAGTACAAAACATTTAGCCAGGTAAAAGTTTTTTTATAACTGTAATTATTTGATTTACTGCATAGTTAATTGTCAACTACAAACTAAGCAGTAGTTTTTTCAAAAAAAAGTGCTGATAAATAAAAAAAAGGCTACATTTGCAGTCCTTAAACGGCTGGTATCATAGCTCAGTCGGTAGAGCAAAGGACTGAAAATCCTTGTGTCGCTGGTTCGATCCCAGCTGATACCACACAACCGAAAAAACCTCGATTCCAGCGTGGAGTCGAGGTTTTTTATTTTCGAATTTTTCCGAACGGCCTAAATTGAAACTAAAACAGGTTTTTGGTTTGATGTCCAATAGAGTTAACCATATTGGCAGAATTCATCTGTTAACTGATTTAGGCTGAAATCGCATGTTTTCTGACGCTAACTTTTTTCAAAATGGTTCGCTGATACGGCCTTTTTGTGAAATTGATGGTTCTAATTATTGTTCATAATAGGATGTGTCTAATTCGTTCTCCCTTTCTCTTCCTCTGCGCTGCCATTATCATTGCGTTTACGGGCATTGGCTGCCTTACCGAAGCGATAGGTAAAAGATAATCCCAAGTACCGGGTATCGGAAGCACGGGTGTTGAATGCCGAGACACCGTTAATACCCAACGTTTGGCTATGCAGCGTTAAAGTGTTCAATAAATCATTCGCGTTAAGGCGGATCGTCCCCTGGCCATGCAATATCCTTTTTTGGATGCCCGTACTGATATTGTATATCGCATCATTTTTACTTTGCCCGTAGGTCTGGCTTCCGGGGAAAAATCCGTTCAGTTCAGCACTCCAGTTTTTACCAAGCTGGAACTGATTGGTGGTTTCTATCTCGTGGGTGCTGATGTGCTGGTCGAGGGTCACGCCATTGATGCTGCCCTTAATAGTCTGAAACAGAATAACCGCATTCAGGTTCAACGTCCACCATTTAACAGGATTGAAGGAAATGTAAGGTATTACCCCGATCAGGCGGCCATCAAAACAGTTAAACGGTCGGGTAATCAACAGGTTGCCCGCCGCCTGAGTAAGTGAATTGATCCCGTTATTCCCGCCGCCGTAACTTAGGGTCAATCCAAAATATTGCTTGTAACTGTAACGCAGTTCGACATATTGTGTAAACGAAGGGCTCAAACTGGTGTTACCACCGTTATAGGAGTACTGATCCTGGAAGAAAAGGAAAGGGTTCAGTTGCTGGTAGGACGGTCTTCTGATCCTTCTGCTGTAGCTCAAGACCAATGTATGGTTTCCCAAGCTATCTAATTTATGCAGCAGGTATAGTGAGGGGAAGAGGTTGGTATAATGTTTAGTAAATGTTGAATCAGGCATAGCTGGGTTACTGAGCTGGTGACCGCCGGCATTGGTCTGCTCCAGGCGCAAGCCAGCCTGGACAGCCCACTGTTTCCAGTCTTTTTTTAAGTTGAGGTAAGCAGAATTGATATTTTCATGGTATTGGAAGTGATCGCTTTTGCGATAATCAACCACCAAATTACTCCCTTGCTGGTCGAACCAACTACTTTGATTACCGGTGTTCACATAACTTAATTTCAACCCTGCACTTAATTCTGCTTTACCGGCCATCGGAAACGTATAGTCGGCTTTACCCGCATAAATATGAATATTGGAAGGCGAGGTAAAAACGCGCTGCCGGCTGCTTCGTAAATTACCATTCGGCAGGTACACTTCTACGGGGGAAAGCTGGTTGCTGCCGGTTAGGTAGTTCAATTGATCAATATTCACGGCTAACACTTTACCGGTCTGATCAAACCGGTGCTGAAGATTCAGGTTAACCCCATAGTTTTGTGATGGGTAGTTGCCGCTGGTGGAGCCCCGACCAACAGAATCCAGGAGCATCAGGCTGTTATATTGACTGGCTGTATAATTAAACAAATCGGTTTTAGGACGGGTACTGCCGGTGAGGATGATCCCAAATGTTGTTTTGGGCGAGGCAAAATAATCCATTCCTATCCGCCCGTTATAAGCATTGGAGCTATAGGTGGAACGGCTGGTTTGCAGGATAGCACTGCTTGGAAAATAACGGCGGTAAGTTTGGCCGCTAAAATTCTGATCGTGACTGTAACCAATGTTGCTGAATAAATTGAATTTTGGTGTGCGGTAGTTAACATTCAGTGCGTTATTACTGCGGGCATAAACGCCCTGGATATAGCCCAGGTTGATAGCCCCGGTAAAGCCTGCCGCCTGGTTTTTCTTTAAAACAATATTGATGATCGCGTTTCCGTTAGCATCATAGCGGGCGGGCGGGTTACTGATCAATTCGAGTTTATCCAGCATACTGCCCGGAAGCGAGCGCAGGTAGGCGATGAGGCTTTGCCCGGTCATATAAGTTGGCCGGTCATCTATCAGTACCAGTAAGTTGTTTTTCCCGTTCAGCGTAATATCATCATTAGCGCCGACCATTACACCGGGGCTTTTAGCTAAAACATCCAATGCGTTGCTGCTTGCCGCAGAGACCATGGCATCTACATTGACTACCGTACGGTCAATGCGCTGTTCTACTAGCGGTTTCTTGGATATGATTACCACCTCTTTTAATGCATTGCCTGCGGCAGGTTGCAGGATGATGAGTGGCAGTTGTATAGGATAAGCATCGTCAATTAATAAATTGCTGGCCAGGAAGGTTTGAAAACCGATATGAGAGACATGAAGTACGTAACTCCCTTTGACAATTCCAGTAAAAACGAACTCCCCATTTTGCCCGGCTATCGCGCTTTGTCTCTTTAATGAATCCGGGAGATTCTGTAAAACAACAGTTGCGCCGGCCAGCGGCTTACCCTGTGGGTCTTTAACCTGGCCGCTGATTTGACCACCGCCCTTTTGAGCATAGGTTTGGCTGGAACAGATGACAACTAAAAGCAGGATCAATTGTAATTGGCGTTTCATGATGCGTGATCAAGTAAAAAATGTTCTTTCAAATTTTGCCCGATCTTTGTTCGTCTCCTAATCTCGGGGATAGAAAGCAGCAGGCAGGCGCTGAATCATTAAATTTGGGGGACAGATCGGTTCATCACCTTCATTCGCCTATTCGGCCCCCGATCAGGACTACCGGAACCCCGTAATTTTTTTGCGAATTATTTTCAGGAAATTAGTGGCATGAAAAGGCTAGAGCAAATCATCAGGGGAAATAAAGTCTTGTTTCACTTCACCTTCAGTTTAGCAGTTATCGGTTGTTTGCTGCTTGGCATGTACCTGCTTTATCTTTCAGGTTTCCGTTTCCACGATCTGTATTCGGCTTTTACCGATTGTTTTTTCTTTTTGTTGTGCATCTATGTTGGCCGATGGCTTGGTACGCGATATTTAAAAAATAAACTTGCAATCTTCACCAGCTATTCACTTGCAATGATCGTTGGACTTACGGTATTTAAATGGCTTTTGGTGAGGTATGCGTTCAACCACCCGTACGCCGGTTTTTCGGAAGTCGTGCGCGATGCGATGCCATTTTTCCTTATAGGGCTGGTGATAGGCATCTTGCTGAAACTAATCCGTGCCTCCATGCAAAAAGAATTGCAGGAAGCCCATTTTCAGACAGAGCAGAAAACAATGGAGTTCGACCTGTTACAATCGCAATTGAGCCCGCATTTTTTGTTCAACACCTTGAATAACTTGTATGGGATTTCTATTGAGCAGCATGAGCGTATCCCCCCTCTATTGCTGAAACTTTCGCAGTTGTTGCGTTATTCGGTTTACGGAGGCAAAAAACAAATGGTACCTTTAAGCGAAGAACTGGACTATATTAAAACCTATATCGAATTTGAACGGATTAGGATTAGTGACCGTCTGATCCTGAAGACCAGTTTTGCGGAAGTAAGCGACCCGACTATTAAAATTGCCCCGATGGTACTGATCGTTTTTATCGAAAATGCGTTTAAACATGCGAAGAATACCATTGCGCAAAAAATAGATGTGGCTATCCATCTGCAATTAGTTGATGATTTTATTTGTTTTTCGGTAGTCAATTCTTACAAGCCAGCAGAGGAGCTTGCTAATGAAAGTTCGGGCTTGGGTATCACCAATACCGTCAAAAGATTGAAATTGCTTTATGGCAATGATTATTATTTGCACCAAAATGCCGACATGGACGTTTACCATACGCAACTTAAATTAAAGATAATAACCAAATGATCCAATGTCTGATCGTTGATGACGAGCCGGTCGCCCGTGGCATCATCCGCAACTATTGCGGCCATCTGCCCTTTCTGCAGATTGTGGCCGAATGCGGGAACGCTTTTGAAACGAAGGAAATTTTGCTGACCGGCAGGATTGACCTATTGTTTCTGGATATCAATATGCCGGTACTAAGTGGGACCAGTTTTTTAGCTACGCTCAAAAACCCGCCGGTGGTGATTTTTACTACTGCTTACCAGGAATACGCCCTGCAGGCCTTCGACCTGGCAGCCTGCGATTATTTGCTTAAGCCCTTTTCCTTAGAACGCTTCATCGTTGCAGTGGATAAAGCCCGGGAAAAAATACAACCTGCGGCAAAGAAAATAGAGGAAATCCAGGATAGCTTTTTTATTAAGACGGATGGCAGGCTCGTTAAAATTGCTTATCAGGACTGCTTGTACGCAGAAGCGCAAGGCAACTATACCAAGGTGGTTACTATAAACGCGCCTATGATGACCAAAGTGCCTTTAACCGAATTACTTGGCCAGCTGCCGCCAACAATTTTTGTACGGGTTCACCGCTCCTTTATTATTAATAAAAACAAAATAGAATCTATCGAAGGTAACCGGGTATTTATTCAGCAACAGGAAGTTCCCGTGTCCGGAGTTTACAAGGAAGCGCTTTTAAAATTGATAAGTGTTATATAGTTAAGTTTTTGAATAGGGCAAAGCCCAAAAGTGACCGTCCAAACCTGTATTTTGGATGTAAAAAACTATTTTTTGAACCGTTTTTAATTCAGGTCTAAATCTGCCAATCTTTTCAAATCATAGAAGAAATATTGTGTTATAAATAAAGTCTGCACCACTTGACTGGACAAAGAGTAAAATCTACTCTTTGTCCAGTTTTTTTTGGTGTCAACTCTCTGTTAATCGACGCAATATTTACCGCAATATCGTTCATCCTACCGGTTCGATGTTTTAGATCAGAATAGACCACCCGCCCAGGAAATAAAGCTGCAAAGATTTACTTCACTGACCGATTCGGAATTTATTAAAATAGACCGGCTCTGTGACTGGTTTAGCGGAAGGTTTCGTTCTCCTAAAATTTTGATTTCACAGCCGGGCATAAATTATAACTAATTTAAAACATGATATTCTTTTCTGATATTTTTTGCCATTTTATAAAGTTCTTTGTCGGTTAATTCGCGATCATAAAGCAGGAATCTTGAGATTTCTCCTATAAATGATTCAACACCAGGATGCTGAATAGCATCACGCTCCTGGCCGATAGCCAATTTGGAAGCATTGGCTAATTTGTTAACAAGTAAAGGGGTGCTTGCAACGGGAGTGCCGGTATCGTTAACGTACAAGGACAGCGTAACCATATCATTACCCTGTCCCATTCTTCCTATCAATAGGTAGTATTGATCAGGTTTAAGAATTTTTCCTCCTGCAACACATGGATTGTTATGGTCCCATCGCCCAAAGGTAATTCCGTTCCTGCTGCCCATCCATATAATGTTGTTGTCCTTTAATCCTCCCCAAAAGCCTTCATAATTTCCATCATTTCTAAGGTTTCCAAAAAAAGAGTTCACATCTTTAAGATCGCCTGCTTGCTTGCCTGCTCTTAAAACACAAAACCAAGTATAGCCACTACCCGTAATGAGGTGATCGAAAGCATCTTCGCTATCAGCCACCAGTTCCTGTTTTATAAAGGAAATGGTATTGTGGTGATTTAACACATTCAATTTTTTCTTTAATAAGGGCATCCCTGAACCCTTTATCTTGCGCCCTTCATCTCTTTTTACAAATTCTTTTACTCCGAAGGTGCCAACCTGATTTAGCCACTTTTCGACTCTGCCACTATCATTGGTTATAACTCCTTTGTCTGCGGACAGATCTACAATTAAATTTTTTTGAATAAGATGTTGTGCATTACCTTTTATTGAATTCACCAGAAGAGCCCAGGAAAAAAGAGAGATGCTTAGAAGCATTTTTTTGATTGTCATATATTATGATTATGGGTTTAAATATAGGAGATGATGTAATAATTCCCTATTCAATAAATGAAAGAAGGAAAAAGTACCCTGTTGCGTTTCAAGAGTTGGCAAAATACATGAAAAAATATCTTTAAAAGATAAGACCAAAATCTATCTATAGCTAACCCATCTTAAATGTTTTTGAACCATTTTTAATTCAGGTTTAAATCTGCCAATCTTTTCAAATCATAAAAGAAATGGGAGGTGGCAAAAAATGTGGGACAAGGAATACCTGACACCAAGGCTGACCGCCTGGCATGGTGATCTGGGGACGATTACTCCGTACACTGGACATCAGATCTGCTTATTCTCAAACAATTGGTTCCTTTTTTATTTCAGACTTAACCGTTATTTGCTGATAATGCAAGTGGTGGCGACGGGGAGTCGCCACTTACACTTACGACCAATTGTACATACTTACGAACTAAGTATGTAAGACTTTAACTATTATTTTGAAATCATTACTCGCGCGGATCATAAATTTGTGGTAGCCATACCCTAAACCATGAACTTTGATCAATGGTATTGCCCGCCGAAGCATAATCGCAAAGCGTTACAGTTACGGGTTTATTACCGCCCTCTTTATATGATTCGACTTTAAAAAGGGCATTATATTTCATCCAGATGCCACCCTCATCAACGCCGGTAGGTTCAAGGTTAATAAAGTTATCTTTATCTGTCACGGGCGTAATGCTGGCATCCACAGCGGGGCCACCTAAGCGCACGTCGCGCGCCAATACTACCGGGCCGCGCACAATAGCAATATGTTGAGGGGCCGCACCAATGTATGCTAACCTGCCACGCATATCAAGTGATAATTTAACCTCGTCGCCTGTTTTCCATAACCGGTGTATTGCTGCGTATTCGCCCGGCTTTACCTTAATTTGTTCATCATTTACAGTAAGCACACTTTCCTTGCTCCAGGCTGGAATACGAATAAATACATCCATATTTTCGGGCTTCCGCAGCGTTAGTTCAAAAGCTACATCTCCCGATACGGGGTATGTGGTGTGTTGCGTTACTTGTACGGCTTGGCCTACAGGCGTTTGAAGTTTATAATTTCCGTCGACAAAAAAATTAATATGTAAGCCTTGCTTTCCACCCATAACTGCGGTTAAGGGCAAGGTAAATAAGCCACGCGGGCCGCTCGCCACGCAACAATTGAGGCCCATACCACATTGCTCATTACCTTCCAGCCTTTCGCCTGCCAGCGGGCTGTATTTCGCCCAATCAGAGCCATCAGATTTCATAGCACCCAATAAAGCGTTATAATAGGATTGCTCTATCGCGTCGGCATATTTGGCGTCACCGGTTAAGCGTAACAATTGCTGGCTTAACTTTATCCAGGTAGCTGTTACACAAGTTTCCTGGTAATGTGCAACGGGTACAGCCTGTAAGCTTTTACCACCAAACCAACACTCGACAGCCGAACCCGACCCTGCAATATTTATCTCTGTATCTTTAATATTCTCCCAGGTTTGCTCAACGGCTTCGCGATATTTCGTTTTTCCTGTTATGCGATACAGTTCTAATAACCCCTCGTAGCAGGACATCATTTCGTAAGCCTTTTGTCCCTGATCCCAGCCAAACCAAATCTTCGGCTTCGCAAAACGTTTAGCTACATTAATACTGGCTTTACTTATTAATTGAGGGCCGTCAGGTGTTTCCCATTGCCTTACTATCTCTTCGGCAAAAGCTAAATAACGCTTATCGCCGGTACGGTTATAAAGTAAGCAAATTGGCTCTAAAACCGATGTAGCCGCCATACCACGGTGGTTACCTTTTTTAACGATGAGTACCTTTCTATCGGCCAATTCTTTTATTAAATGATCTGCCAGTTTACGGGTTGCTTGTAATATTTTGGGGTCTTTGGTTAGGTCATAATAAGCCAGTAATCCCAACATACAATATTTACGTCCCCAAATATCCCATTGCTCAAACTGGGCGGCTTCGGTATAGTTACCTATATAGCCATCGGGTGTTTGGGTTGTTAGCAAATCTTTAACAGCTTTATCAAGCACTGCTTTCAATTTAGGCTCCGGGCGATATTTATAGGCCAAAACTGCCGAAGTGAACCATTTACCCCAAAACTCGGTCTGCCAGCAGCTGGTTTCAGTTCGGTTTTTAAACGGCGCTACCAGGCGGTCAACATCCTGTGCAAGTATGCGGTTTTGATAAGATGCATCCAGTTTTTCGCCAACATATCCCTTCATTTGCGCGGCTTGGGCTGGCGAAAGAAGATCAACAATAACCGGTTTTACTACGGTTTGTGCGACAGCACCGGTAAATAAAACATGTAGCAATAGCAGTGCGGTATAAATCTTTCTCATGTAGATATTGGTTTGGGTAATTGGTTTATACCCTTTAGTATATGACAGCAAGAACCAACGTTGGGCGTAGATAATAATTAAAATATTCTGTGACGATTTATTCTATGTAATCAAGGTCCTTGTGGAAGGTTTCCTGCATTTTACTGAGTGCCCAAAAAGCACAGCCAAGGCATAGTATACCAACTACAATACCGGAGTAAATAATTGACCCGTTAAACACCCCTTTTAGATACCGGAAAAGAATAGACAAAGGCACAACCGCGCCACGAACGAAGTTTGGTGCCGTTGTAGTAACGGTGGCTCTGATATTAGTGCCAAACTGTTCTGTAGCAATAGTCATAAAAATAACCCAATACCCTACCGAAAAACCCAGCATTAAGCAAATACTATAAAAGCCAAACAAGCTGATAGTATGTAAACTAAAAAATGCCGTTATCGAAATTATCGACAGGCATAAATAAACATATACTACCTTAATTCGGCTTTTAAGGTACTGACTAAGCAGCCCGCTTGCTATATCGCCCAAAACTAAGCCGCCATAACAACAAGCAACAGCCGCGCCCGCGTTAACCGGCCCTTGCACGTTTAACACTTTGCCAAACTCGGGCGATAAGGTTATCAATATGCCCACTACAAACCATAACGGCACACCAATTACAATACAGCGCAGGTATTTTATAAATTGTGTTTTACTGGTAAAGAGCGACAAGAAATCGCCGCGCGTAGCATGTATATTTTTTGCGTTACCAAATACTCCTGATTCTGAAACCCCAATCCTTAACAGCAATAATGATAAACCCAGCCCTCCTCCTATGAAAAAAGACGTTCTCCATTCAAAATATCGGGCAATAACAAAGGCCACAACTGCACCGCTTACGCCTACAGCAGCTATAATGGTAGTTGCATAACCTCGTTTTTCCTTCGGCATAATTTCGGCAACAAGAGTAATGCCCGCACCAAGTTCACCGGCCAAGCCAAAGCCTGCAATAAACCGCCAAATGGCATAGGTTTCTATTGAATGAACAAAGCCATTGGCAATGTTGGCTACTGAGTATAGAAATATCGACCCAAATAAAACTGATAAGCGCCCCTTTTTATCGCCAACAATACCCCAGAAAATGCCACCGGCCAATAGGCCAATCATTTGGATGTTAAGCAAAAAAATACCGTTGTTGGTTAACTCATCTCCGGCAAGCCCCAATGACGTAAGGCTGGGTAGCCTGATGATACTGAAAAGCAAAAGGTCATAAATATCAACAAAGTACCCTAACGAAGCTACAATTACAGCCGCGCTGAGTAACCTTGCCGGCTTGCTTTGCGCCGGCAATAGTGTTTTAGTTTTTAGCATGTGTAGATATGTATATTATTTGGTATGCATTTGCGGCATGCCTACGGTTGATGCGTCAAGGATCATAGCGGTTTTTAGCAACTGCGTTTTTAATTGCTTGTAGTTTACCTGCTGTACTGTTTTATGCCCTTCAATAGCCTGCGCTGCCGCCAGTGCACAGGCCTGGCCCATACCCATAAAAGTAAACTCTATACGTATGGCACCGTAAGCCAGATGGCTGGCCGACGGGCAGGTAGGCGTAAGCAGGTTGGTACACTCTGATTTTTTAGGTACCAATGCCCGGTACGAAATACCAAAAGGCCGCCAGTTGCTACCACCGAATACATAGCCCTCATTAAAGGCGTAGCCATCTTTCACAATTCGTCTTACCGAATGCAGATCGGTTGGCCAGTAGGCAACTGTTACCGGGTCTGTCACCGGAATTGGGTTTTCGCGCAGGATCTGTTTTTCAGTTATCACATAGTCGCTTACCAGACGCCTTGCATCGCGCACGTAAAATTGTGCAGGCCAGCCTTGGGTTGCAGAAAATTCGTCTTTACTCAGGCCCCATTGCTGCCAGTTTTGCTGTAACGCAGGTGCCAATTGGCCTACTTCGGCATCGTTAGCTAAAAAATAAAACAGGCCCCGGGTAAATATTTTGTGCTGATCAAAGATCTGTTTACGTGTGGCATAGTTGCCATTAGCATAGCCGCGATTCATTCCGTACAAATTATGCGACAGATCATGCCAGGCGCCAAGGTCGGTTTTACCATTGGGGATGCTTACATCGGGCACATACAGTTTGCCGCCAGCTTTCAGGTATCGCAAATAAATCTCGTACTGACCGCGGTCATAATTTTCGGGTTTGCTAAACGCGATACGGTTTTGCGGATTTTTGGTAAGGCACATCCTGAAGCAATAAGCCTGCAACAGCGTATCTCCATCGCCGTTAATTCCCATGGCATCATCCTGAACAGTGGGTATGAGGCCGCTATGTACATCGCCGGGGATTTTATATGGGTCAACTTTTACCAAAAACTGTGCCTTGGTAGTCTCGCGATTAATGCCATTTTTAGTTTCGCCGTAAGTTGCGTTACTTTCGCGCCCCCAGGTTACGCTTACACCAGCGCGTGCAAGCAGGTCGCCTTCTATAGTGGCATCAATAAAAATCCGGGCGGTAAACAATTTACCGCCACTTGTTTTTATTTGGGTAATACTTGTACCATTCTTTTTTACCGCGTCGGCACTTTCTTTTAAGGCGCTATTACTGTAAACCGGGACGCGATATTCTTTTAACCAATTTTTAACAATACTATCAGCAACATGCGGTTCAAATCGCCAGATGGTAGGATCTTTAATATGCTTACTTAGCTTATTATCAAATTCGGCAAGCCTTCCATAATGTTTGGCAACTTTGCGGTAAAACTCCAATGCAAATCCGCTCACTGCCAAACTGTTTTGAAATTCCTGGTGATTATCAATATCGGTACCACCTAAACCGTTAACCATAATGCCGCCTATGCTGGCAGATGGTTCAATTAGCACAACGCTTTTACCCAACCTTGCAGTTTGTATTGCGGCACTAACGCCGGCTGGTGTTGCACCGTAAACCACAATATCATATCGGCTAGGTTTTACCTGTGCCATGCCATTAAATGTGGTTAACAGCAGTAAAACCGCGATTATAAATATCTTGTACATAGCTTTTATATTTTGTCGTCTGTATGCCATTGTTGGGCATCGCGGTTAAACACTACACCTGCTTTTTTAAGCTGTTGGTGCAATACATTAATATCCATTTGCTGCACAGGCTTTTTGCTTTTTGCGGCAATGCCGGCTGCTATACCCGCCGCCTGGCCCAATTGCATCCACGTAACTTCGACACGTAGAGAACAAAAACCAACGTGCGATGCGGACAATGCCACAGGCACTAATAAATTGGTACATTCTTTTTGCTTAGGCGTGATGCTGCGGTAAGATACCTCATAAGGCTGGTCAACTTTAACCCAGATCCGGCCCTCGTTTGTATACTGTGTTTTTGAAACAGCTACCCGCTGTACATGATGACAATCAACAAAATGCGAACCTAAAGCGATTGCGTCTTTTTTATATGGATCTGTAAAAATATCCTTTTGCGTTTGCACATAATCTCCTATCATTCGTCGTGCTTCGCGCACATACAGGTAGTAAGGAAAGTTATGATTATCAATAAATTCATCCGCAGATAATCCGTATCTGGCCGTTTCTACTTTTAATGCTGCAGGCACCGACGCATCATTCAACAAGAAGTAAAAAAGGCCCAGCGTCCAATCTTTATGATCCTGGTAAATAGTAGCCCGCTTAGCATAGTCAGCGTCCGGATATTCGGTATTGCCACCAAAAAGACCTAATGAAATCAGGGCATTTTGTTTGTTATTTGATTCGAATTTTCCTTTTGGATAATTCCATGAATAAAGATCTATAATATCCCGCAGTTTAGTTTGCGGGCGACTGGCAAGTAATCGTTTTAATAGCAGGAACCTAACGGGATCGTAATTTTTTGGAGCCGGAAAAGGCACCTTATCATCCAACGTCGATAGCATTAACCTGAAATTGTAATTAATAACGCGTTTACTGGCTTTACCATTTTCCAATGTGACGGCGTCAACAAACCCCGGTAATAAATTACCATCATCATCATACGGCGAAACGTCTATTGGTTTATCCAACAACCTTATACCGGCCAGCGGCTCATTATACTGGGCGGTACTTTCCCTGCCATATATATATCCTACGCCAGACCGAGCCATCAAATCTCCCTCGTAAGTAGCATCAATAAAAACATCACCGCTAACGGTTTGGTCATTGGTTAGGTTGATGTTTTTAATGGCACCGTTAGTTTTATTTACCTTTTTTACAAATGCTCCAAAAACTACTTTAACATGCGCATCACTAAGCAGCTTGTTAAAAACCTGCCCGGCTACATGCGATTCGAAGTAAAATGCCGGTTTATTTAAACCATAGTTTTTACCCAACAATGTATAAAACTCTAAAGGCAAGCCAGATATAGTTTCCTCTATCATATGCTCTGTTTCGGCAGTGCCTATGCCGCTGGTGTTTAAGCCACCAACATGTTTGGTTTGCTCAATAAGTATCACGCTGGCTCCTTGCCTTGACGCAGCAACAGCCGCGGTGATCCCCCCTGGCGTACCCCCATAAACAACAACCGAATATTTTTTTTGCGCCATTAACGAACCTGATAGAAAGGCATATATGCACAGAAGAAAAAAATAGACTTTTTTCATATCGTTTTTAAAAATAAACCCCTGCTGTAGCAGCAGGGGTTATGGCATGAATTAATAATCCAAATTTTGAGTAAGCGCGCTGTTAACGTCTCGCTCATTTTGCGGGATAGGGTACAATAGGTTTTTTTGTTGTGCAGGTATACCTGCCGCTTGCAGGGTAGAAAGGTATTTACCTGTGCGTAACAAATCCCAGCGGCGGTGGCCTTCAAAGCATAGTTCCCAGCTTCTTTCTTTTAATACCGCATCACGGAACTGATCTTGAGTTAAGCCAACAAGATTTTGCGGGTTGGCTGTGGCCACGCCATTACGGGCCCTTGTGCGCACCTGGTTTATGGCGTTGTAAGCCTCGATAGTTGGGCCGCTCATCTCGTTAACAGCTTCGGCATACATCAGCAATACATCAGCATAACGTATTACCATAAAGTTATTGCGGGCAGTTTCTAAACCGCATGGTGCAGGGTCCCAGTATTTATCCTGGTGGGAACCTGTACGCGAATCGACCTTGACACCGGTAGCCGGGTTAACCTTTGAGGTAATGATGGTTACTTTTTTACGGTAATCATCCGGGAAGTACGATGAAGCAAAAAGCTCTTCGGCCTGGCAGCTACCACCGCTTTGCTGAATGGGCCATGAAAAAAAGATGGCAAAATTAAGCCCCATATTACTACCATATGCGGTTTTTACGCAGCTATATTGTACTGAGAAAATATGCTCACGCCCGTTTTTATTTGCCGGCGGGAAGATATCCTTGTAATCAGGAAATAAGCTGTATGCATTGCCATCAATAACTTCCTTAGCTTTTGCCGCAGCATTGGTCCAGTCTTTTTGGGTTAAATATACTTTTGCTAAGATAGATTTTACGGCACCCGAAGTGGCACGGCCAATCTCGCCGGATGCCGTATATTTTACAGGCAGGTTAGCAGCGTCGGCTTCCTTCAGGTCCCTTACTATTTGCGCATATACCGCACTTGCCGGCGTACGGGCAATAGCCACATTAACCACATCGCTGGTTGGCGCAGTTATCAAAGGCACATCGCCAAAGGCCTGCACCAGATCAAAATAGATAAGCGCGCGTAAAAATTTAGCCTCGCCAAGTATCTGAGCCTTCTGGGTTTCGTTCATGGTAATGCGGGGCACGTTTTTTAATAAGCGGTTTGCCCTGTCAATAATCAGATAGGAATTGGTATAAAAACCATCAAAGTTACCGTTGGCCGCTGTGTAGGTGTTTTTATCAATTTCCACTACATTGGCTCCACCGTCCGGCCGTATATTCATTTCTTCGCCGTTCATATCCGCAAGAATTAGCATTGGCATCCCGTATATGGACCTGAGGCGATCATAAACACCGTTGATGGCGGTAACAGCATCAGCTGCTGATTGATAGGAATTATCTTCACCTAAAAATGAATAAGGAGTTTCCTTGAGCTGTTTGTTGCAGCTAACTGACATTGTTAAAGTTATTATGCAGCAGCATAACCACTTCCATTTATTTGTTAAAACTGTAAATCTTTTCATCGTATATAATATTATTAATGAACTATTGATTAAAATGAAACCGTTGCTCCTAAAATGAAGGTACGCGCCGGCGGATAGTTAAAGTTATCCAGGCCATATACCGTTGCATTATTAAATGCCGCGTTAACCTCTGGATCAAAGCCCAGGTACTTGGTAACAGTTAACAGGTTTTGAGCACTTAAATAAATACGTGCTTTTTTCACTATGGTACTTTTAACAGGGATCTGGTAACCAAGTGTTACGTTTTTAACACGCATAAATGATCCGTCTTCCAAATAGTAATCAAATGTAGATGGGGTGCGCCATTGGCGAATAGAAGCCCTTTTATTACTTGGGTTAGTCGCGGTCCAATGATCATCTATGGCAGCTTTCAACATATTGGTGCTTGGGTCTGATCCATCCAGCAGCGTGCGCGGAATGTTATAGACCTTGTTGCCCTGCACTCCCTGTAAAAACACAGAAAGATCAAAGTTTTTAAAACTCATGGTGTTAGTGAAACCAAATATGAAGCGCGGCAAGCCGTTACCCAGTATCTTACGGTCGTTTGCTTCATTATAAACTCCGTTACCATCAACATCTTTAAATTTGTATGCACCAGGTAATGCGCCAGTTGTAGCCAAAGGGCCGGCGGCAGTAATTTCTGCCTGAGTTTGCCAGATGCCATCAAATACGTTACCATAGAATGAGCCTACCGACTCGCCTACCTGCACAACACCATTTGAAACAAAGAAGCGGTTAACATCATTTGCTAACGACAAAACCTTATTGCGGTTAAACGATATGTTGGCTGATGTGGTCCAGTTAAATCCTTTTCCTTTACTTTCGATATTGACGGTGTTAAAGGCAAGCTCAAACCCGCGGTTCTCTACACTACCAACGTTACGTAAAACACTGGTTGAGCCGGTAGTAGCCGGTAATTCAACGGCCAGCAACAGATCACTGGTTTTCTTAACGTAATAATCGGCGGTGACATTTAAACGGCTGTTAAAAAAGCCGACGTCAAACCCTACGTCAAGTTGCGCAGTTTTTTCCCATTTCAGGTCGGGGTTTTCAATACGATCTATCTGGTTTGTTAGTACTTCCACATCATTAAACACGGTGCGGCCAATCACATAACGCGATAGCGAATTGTACAAACCAATGCCATCGTTACCTGTAATACCGTAGCTGGCTCTCAATTTTAGATCGCTAATTAGCTTGTTGTTCTTCAGGAAACTTTCTTCAGACACGCGCCATGCAAATGCTCCGGAAGGAAAAAAGCCAAATTTGTTGTTGGCTCCAAAGCGCGATGAACCGTCTTCGCGAGCCGTAACCGTAAACAGGTAGCGGTCTTTAAACCGGTAGTTTACCCTGGCCAGGTAAGAGTTAAGGCCCCATTTCTCCAAGGCTGTTCTTGAAGCTATTAGTTTATCGCCTGCACCCAGGTTATTGGCCCCAAGGGTATAGTTAGGAAATCCTTCTGTTTCCAGATAGGCTCTCTCTTCTGTATTAGTTTGAAATGTAACGCCGGCTAAAAATTCAAAAGCATGGTCGGCGTTAATTTGTTTGTTATAAGTAACTGTATTCTCATTTAATAAGTTAACGTTGTTTGATGAGCCATTGCTGCCGTAACCATTACGATCACTGCCTACCAATGTTTGTGGGGTGTAAAACACATTACGGCGCGCGTTAAGTATATCGGCACCAATACTTACACGTGCCGAAAGGCCGGGTAAAATAGTAACTTGCCCAAATATGTTACCTAACACCCTATCGCTGGTTAATGCGTTGGTTGATGTTTTTTGCATCGCCACCGGATTGGCGACCGTAGAAAAACCGCTACCCGGGCCAAAATTTATTAACTGCCAGGCACCATTAGTATCATAAACAGGGCTGGCGGGCGATATACTTACGGCAGCACCAACAGGACTATAGGAAGCACCTGTTTCGTTAACACCGTTGTTTATTGTGCGTGATATGGTAATATTGCTACCTATTTTTATACGTTCGAAAAGCTGGGCATCAAGGTTAAAGCGGGTGGCGTAGCGTTTAAATTTATTTTCTATCACAATACCATCCTGATCAAAAAAATTACCACTTACCAGGTAGCGTGCTTTTTCGGTACCACCTGTTACGGATACCTGGTGATTTTGCATCCTGGCATCGGTAAAAATTTCTTGCTGCCAGTTGGTTCCGTCGCCATAAGCTGAAACAGGTTTTGGATAAGGCCCGGTTGGGTTTCCAAATCGCGAAGCAAAACCAAGATTAGCCAACTGCTCATTTTTTAGATTTAAATGGTCCATGGCGTTACCCAACTCAAGCATTTTGGTAACGCGTTGTGTGCCTGTATAAGTTTCAAAATCGACGGCTGTTTGGCCGGCTTTACCCCTGCGTGTTGTTACTATAACCACACCGTTTGCTCCGCGCGAACCATATATAGCAGTTGCCGAGGCATCTTTCAATACTTCGATAGATTCAATATCATTAGGATTGATGGTTGATAAGGGGTTAGCATATGGGGCACCACCATTAGCGGCACCGGTTGGCAAGGCTGGATTTGCCAAAGGGTATCCATCAACTACGTATAATGGATCATTACTGCCTGATATAGATCCTGTACCCCTTACGCGGATGGTTATACCACCGCCCGGCGCGTTTGATGCCTGTGTTATCTGCACACCTGCAACCTTGCCTTGCAGCGCCTGGTTAAACGAGTTTATGGGCTGCAGTTTAATTTCTTTTGCACCTATTGACGACACCGACCCTGTTAGATCCTTACGCTTTTGCGTACCGTAACCGACTACTACTATTTCGTTAAGTTTTGATATTTCCTCTTGCAAGACTACATCAATACGGTTCTTTTTATTAATGGAGATCTCCTGCGTGGTGAAGCCAACTGAACTGAAAACCAGGATGCCGTCATCGTCTGCAGATCTAATCGAATAATTGCCTTCGGTATCTGTAAACGTAGCCAATGTTGAGCCTTTTACCTTTACGGTTACACCGATAAGGGCTTTTCCTGTTTGATCTGTCACCTTCCCGCTAACATCAATGGCTACTTTAACCTGGATGGGTTTTTCCTTTTCTTTAATTATTATTGTTTTTTGATCAATACTATAAGTTAAGGAAAAATTATCGAGGCATGTAAACAATGCCTCCTCGAGTGGGGTCTGGTTAAAATTTACATCTATTTTTTTTGCTTTTCTGATAACCTTGGGCGACCAGAATACATTAAATCCTGTTTGTTTATTTATCTCGGTAAAAATTTGCTTAAGTGTTACCTCTTTTTGATGGTACGTTATTTTTTGCGCAATGCTGGTTGCGCTTACTTGCATTAAAGTAGTGAAGAATAAAAGAAAGGTAATCTTCATTATTAAAAAGCACTTTTTTTTGCATGCCGATGGCGTGCAAATGTTTGTTATAAAATTTTTATACATTTGTTTAGTCTGTTTTAATAGTAAAAAATGTTAACCACAAATTGCATTCAAGCTTAATACAGGCTTTAAGATCAGGGACATCGCGAGTGTTCCTGATTTTGCCTTTTATAAGCTCTTCGTTAACCTCTCATCAGGAGGTATTTTGATTTCTTCTTCTTATCATAATTTAAATTGGTTAGGTAATTATTGGTTTTTCAGGATGGTCAGTCCATTTATTTCTTCCTTGTTATTATGATTTTGCCATCTTCAATGCTAAATTTTGCCTCGCCTGTTTGCTCAAGCTTTTTTAGCAGTACTGATACATTAGCAAAACGGGTACTTATAGCTGCGAATGTTTCGTTTTTTAAGGCTTCGTCTTTATAGCTCACCTGCACATCATACCAACGGGCAATTTTGCGCATCACAGTTTCTAAGCGTTCATCATCAAACCTGAAATAGCCATTTTTCCAGGCTACTGCTTCTTCGGTATTACCATCGTTTATAACAATATCATTACTCACACTGGCTTCCTGGCCCGGTTTTAAAATGCGCGAGATGTTGTTCGAACTGATTTTTATCGATCCTTCCAATAACGTTGTTTTAGAATTTGCCTCGTCGGCATATGCGTTGATATTAAAGTGTGTGCCCAGCACCTCAACGGTTTGGTTCTTTGAGGCTACAATAAACGGCTTGGTTTTATCTTTAAATACCTCAAAATATGCCTCACCGCTAAGTTCGACTTTGCGGTTACCTACGCCGGCAAACGATGTTGGATACTTCAATTTTGACGCGGCATTTAACCAAACATGTGTACCATCCGGTAAATAAACCTGGTATTGTCCCCCGTTAGGTGTTTCTATCGTGTTGTAAGTAACTTCATTATTGGTTGACGCGGGACCGTCATTAATATGTTTATAGATTATTTCACCGGCAGGCGTTTTAGTAATATCAATACCGTGTTGAATTGCTATAGTACCGTTTTTAGCATCAGTAAGTAAAATGCGTTTACCGTTGTCAAGTGTTAAATAAGCTTTGTTGTTTTTTAATTGGACGTTATGCACCGCAACAAGCTGCGACGATGCTTTCTTGGGCGTTTTATAGCTATAGTAATAAATACCTGCACCAATAGTAAATAACAAAGCAGCCGCAGCAGCTAAACGCGGTAACCAGGAAAGTGTTTTAACAGATGCAGCAATGCGAAAGGGAAAGGCATCATCGAGGGCCTTCATTTGTTGTTCATATACCGCTTCATCTGTTAATGGCTCAGACAACTTAGCATGCTGCACGTACCAGCCATAAAGTTCTGCACGTTCTTTATTAGTCAGCTCGCCATTTCTATATTTTTCAAAAAGCTGCTCCGCTCGTTTCTTATCCATTACAAAATTGTATTGAGTGTTGATTTTATTAATAATAATTTGAGTTAATGCAACTCTTGGTTTATAACCGGCATGGCCGGCCTTTATGGGCCTATTTATGTTATGACAGTATAAGTGGCAAGTGGTAGTAGACAAAAGTTAAAAACTCTCAATGTTTTTAATACCTACATAAAAAATATAGAAAGCAGGCTTACTTTAAGCTTAAGCCTGATTATTTTAATGGCGTTGCTCACCTGCTTTTTCACGGTTTTGTCCGAAATATTTAATTGTGTTGCGATTTCTTTGTGCGATAAGTCGTACTTGCGGCTTAGTTCAAATACCTGGCGCATTTTGGCAGGCAGCAGGGCCACCTCATTTTCTATCAGGCTTATCAATTCTTTCTCCAGGAATTTTTCGTCTGTTGCCGGGCTACCTGCTTCAAGGTAATTTTCTAAAGTATTGGTATACCGGGCAACCACCTTTTGGTGCGCAATGAAATTTAAAATGCGGTTACGTATAGCACCATATAAATAGCTATTTACAGTATTAGGAATAACAAGCGTATGGCGCTTTGCCCAGATAGCTGCAAAAAACTCCTGCACAATATCCATCGCCTCATCCTTATCCTGCAACATTCTATAAGCGTGCAGGTATAAACAACTTTTATACCTTCGATAAAGCTCGGCAAAAGCAGCCTCATGGTCCTCTTTTATAAAGACAATCAGTTCAAGATCTGTAAACGTGTTATATCCCGGCACTTATAATTGTTGTTATATAAATATACCTAAATAGCTATCAATGCTAACATGTTTTATTAAATGGAAAACTATTGCGTTCCAAATACTTTTTTAACCTTCTCCAGATACTGCGTCTGGAATGTTTTGGTTGGCTCGATATATGAACCCTCGCCAAATTCGTTCCAGGCACATATTACGCCCATTTTCATGGTTTTCTGCGGATTTTCATCCATAAAAGCTTTGGCCCGCGCAAGGTGTTGCTCAAATGATTCGGGCGTACTTACAGAATTGTCGTGCAAAGGGTTTGAGCTTCCGCCCCAGGGCTTTCTATTCCAGCCCGATGTCATCGGCACAATAAAATTTAGTCCTTGTGTTTTATTAATAACAAATTTCCAGTGTGCAAGGTATCCGTCGCTCAACTCCTGGTAACTTTGTGACTGTGTATTGATATCCGGGCCGCGATGATAGTTATAGGCCGAGAAAAGATCGTAACTATTTTTTGCACCGTAATCCAACCAATATTCGTCGCCGGGCTGGCCGGTGGTGTTAGCTACAAAACTGATACCTGCATAACCTGCCGCTTTAGCCATTGCATCCGCTTCATCCAATAACTGTTTAGATGTCATGCCAAACTTTTTTGCATCCTCATGAAGGTTAGATATCGAAAAAATGTAAACCAGCGGCATACCATTAACTTTTAAAAACTGCGGCTGAGAGAAGCAGGTAGTTATCCAGTTTTTAACCATGCTGGTAAACTGAGTCTCATTTAAAGTAGCGGTTGATGCATTATCCCAAAGCAATGAAAACTTAAGTAGGTTTTTATTTTTTGCGGCAAGATAGGCTTGCAGTGCATGTCCGTTATCCTCGTAATTTCCCTTGTTCCAGTACCAATCGTACACTACAAAATCAATCCCATAATCATGCATCCATTGTATCTGCTGCTCGGCAAGAGCTATTTCGCCCTCTTTATACCATCCTAATAATGGCTCTCTTTCAGGAAATGCTTTTATCTGGTTCCAAGGCAACGGGTTGGATGCATTGATATTGTCGCGCCAGCCGGGATAATAAAAAACGCCAATGTTATATTCGCCCGGGCCGGAATATTCATAAGATTGTGTATTACCACCGGTATTAACCGGCTGGATAATCGTTGGGGTACCTCCCGCAGGTTGTTGTTTTTGGCAAGCTGCACCAGCACTTAATAAAGCTGCAAACATCCCAATCGCTAAGATTTTAGTAATTCTCATTATTATAATTTTTTATACACAATAGCAATTGTGTCATATCAGGCACTTGAATTAGTATTCAAGTCCTGTATACAGCACACATTTAGCAGTAGCTTGCTAATGTTTGTTTATTAATACTTGGTTATATTGGTTTATACTCTTGGTATTAATACTAAGACAGACATGTTACCACCTGGTAGTAGATGAAAAGAAAAAATATTTATGAGTCTCAAAAAGTGAGCACCATTTATGTATTTTCAGAATGTCTAAAAATGTCAAAAAAGGTATGAGGGGCTTTTTTATTTACAGGAGTTCAGTTTTTCTCTTAAAAAATGAAAGGTAGATTTTTATTGTTATTACTTATTGCTGGTGTATAACTGACGTCGGCTAAAAATGCAACTGTCAAAAAATATTTATTGACAACCCATACCTGCAAATAGGCCGCAAACCTTCGGCAGGGATCATTGGTGTTGTTATGGCACACAACTGACGCTAAGATCGGTTTGCGGAACCAAGCAACTTTAATTAAACCATCCGCCCCATAAATGGGTCGCTGTGGGTGGGCTTGCCTGTTTCAACCCTGCCGGCAAATCTTTTTTCAAAACCATCAGAATCGGCAACTTTAACTGTAAAATCATACCACCCCGAACTTTTTGCAAGATTGATAAAGAAACTTGAAGTGCCTGATGCAGCAACCCTCAAGTTCTGTTTAGCGCTTTTATAAGCATTATCTGTCAGCGATAACGAAAGTGGTTTTTTGCTATGATTGTTGATTTTTAATACAATATTGCCTGTAGCCAGCTTATTATTTAAACGGTTACGCTCATAATCAAATATCGTTTCAATTTCCGGATCGCCAGCGTTGCCCTTAAACTCGCGATAAAAACCGTTTGGACCGTATAAACGAAGATGGTAATTGCTTTTCTCGAATCCGGCAATAGGGTAATTATCTTTTACGCTATCGCCCGGCTTTACAGCATAAGCCCAGTTACGCAATAGCTCAAACTGCGATGGATCATCTAAAGTTTGATGATTACCCGGAGCATACACAATAAAAGGCGAGCCGGCTGTTGCTGTCCCAAATAATTCGGTACCTGATTTTAAGGTTAGTTCAAAAGCGGTTTTATCTTTATTTAGTCGGCCATCAGCATATAACTGGTAGGGCAGGGCGCACGAAGGGCGTGTGCCTTTTTCCTGCTGTGGTAAAAATGGCGAATTATGTGGATGCTCATTAGCACTTACTACCTGTTGGGCTGTTAACGCTTTAAAATTAGCCGGCAGGGTTTTAAATTTTGCTTTATGGATGCTTTCGATAAAACTATTTTTGGCTACAAATGCAGGTAGCGCACCAGCCTGGGCATTATATGGCCTGAAAACGGAAGAAAGGTCGCTGCAAACTGTGCGGCGCCAGTCAGATATGTTAGGTTCTATGACCTTTTTGCCGGTTTTATGCGACAGGAACTTTTCTAAAAATTGAAGCGTCGATGTATGGTCACAAACTTCAGAATTTACCCAACCACCTTTGCTCCATGGCGATGCAATTATCATCGGCACTCTAAAGCCCAAACCTATGGCGCATTCCCGGTCGTATTTTTTTGGGAAATCCTTCCGTGCCAACTCCTGATCAAGCGTTACATATTCGGTGCGGGTATCCATGCCTGCTGAAACCTTACCTGTGCCGGGTTTATGCGAATGCGGCGCGGTGAACGGCGGTATGTGGTCAAAATAACCATCGTTCTCATCATAAGTAAGTATAAAAATGGTTTTCTTCCAAACCTCGGGGTTTTGCGTCAGGATATCCAACACCTCCGAAACATACCATGCACCGTACCATGGCGCCGATGGGTGATCCGAAAAATTTTCAGGAGCCGTTACCCACGAAACGGTAGGTAGTTTATTTGTTTTTACATCTTCTCTAAATTGATGCAATATGTCCCCTTTAGCTACTTGCATAGTCCTGGTGACGCCATTGTCATCATAGCTAAGTTGGGTTAGCTTGTTATAATCAGGATCGTCATAATTTACACTAAACGCTTTTTTATGAATGCTTTTTTCGCGCTCGGTTAATCGATCAAACGGTTTGCTGTTGATCTTGTCCAGGTTGGTTTTAAGCGCATCAAGCTCTTGCTGTTTTTGTTGTAGTTTCTTTTTCAGAATAAGCCCTTTGTCAGTTGTGGCCTGGCGTTGTAATTCGGCAACTTCAGCAGTTAAAACAGGTAGCGTATTTTTTAGGTGATCGATATGTTTTTGGTGCAGATGAATATTGTATTGCCCGAAAAATTCCAGTGGGTTATCCTGGAAGTTAGATAACCATGGATCTTCCTCGCCTTCGAAACCCACGTTGATACTCATCTCGTTTTGGTAACATTTCCAGGAGATGTTATGATCCTCAAGCCGCTCCGGGAAGGTTGCCCAGTTAAGTGTGCCATAATCCATATCCTCATTCCATACCAGCGCACGCGAATCTTCATTTTGCTCAGCACGGATAGTGCCGGTCCAAAAGTAAAGGCGATTAGGGTTAGTGCCTGTCAATGCCGAGCAAAAATGCTGATCGCATATAGTAAACGCATCAGCCAGTGCATAATAAAAAGGGATATCTTCCCGGTTATGATAGCCCATTGTTAAAGGCATGTCTTTATAATCTTTATCGCCCGAATGTTTTTCGTCCAGCCATTTATCATGCCTGCCGTCGTTACGTGCATTTACCTGGTTTGACCACGAGTGTGGTAACGAATGCATCCAGGTAGCTTTAGTATTTTTGATATCGAGATGGAACGGAGCATAGGTTTCGCCTTTGGCGTTTGATTGCAGAAACACGGAGTTTTTATTGGCTAATTGGATAGCACGCGGATCGTTATACCCGCGCACACCACGCAAGCTGCCAAACGCATGGTCGAATGACCGGTTCTCCTGCATCAGTATTACTACATGCTCGGCATCTAAATAAGTACTGCCATCTGGGGCATTAATACTTAAGGCTTTTGCTATTGATGCAGGCAAACCGCCGGCAACGCTTGAAGCGCCGGCTAAAAGCGCGGCTTTTTTTATAAAATCTCTCCTGTTATCCATTATTTAATATCAGCATAAATATAATCTATTGCGACAACCTTGCCTATGGTTGTGACAAAAAAGTCAGGACAAATAGAGTTAGTTTGTTTTAAAGATCCAAAATTCAAATGCTTTAGAGCGATAATTTAATATACTGCATTTTACTTGATAATTTATTAACACAGAATATGGTTTAAGGAAACCTGGATTGTCTTTATTTAAATTTAGGATATAATCTGATCAATACGCAGTTGCCATTTTTAATGTCTCTATCCCTTCTCTGTTTTTTTAATTTATCTGTTGCTGCAAAACTATATCTTAGTTGGGTAATTCGACTGTATAAGGGTAATCTTTTAAAAAGTAAAATGTATGGAGCAGCATAGTAATTTTAATAGCAAAATAGGGCGTAAAGTGACTATTATCGTCATTATCACAATGTTTATTGCAAACATTGTTAATGCTCAGGTAGCGGCTATCAGACAGCAAACAAACCAGCAAAGCATTAAAACTATTTATCCTACAAAAGATCGGGTCATATCTGACTTTGTAGTAACCGATCCAAAATTTGGCGCAAAAGCCAAACCCGGATTTGATAACAGATCGGCTTTCCAGGCTGCTATTGACGCTGCATATAACAACGGCGGTGGTGTAGTATATATACCAGCGGGCCATTATGAGTTCCGCAGCACACAAACCGCCACCAGGAAGGTAAGGGTGCGTAAGGGCACTGAGGAAACAATAAAAGACTTTAGTTACCAATATGTTCTGAATATCCCAACGAGTGTGCAACTGCGCGGCGACTGGGCGGACCCGGAATTAAACAAAGGGAAAGTTCTCGGAACCATTCTTGAAGTGCGGGTTGGAAAAAACGCCCCCAATTATAACGGAACAGTTGAAAGCTTTTGGAATGACTCGCAGGCCGGCAACGCACTCCGCACTACCTACACCAGTATAGCCGACAGATTTATAGATATGAATTCGGGAACCGGCGTTACAAACCTGTCGATTTGGTACCCAGAACAGGATATAAACGACATAAAACCGTATCCATGGACATTATTTCAGCCGGGTGGCGACTGTGTGACGATTGAACACGTAACTCTGGTAAACGCTTACAACGGTTTCTATTCTGCTCCCAGCGAACTGCATTATGTTTTGAACAGCTACATGACCGCCCTCAACACAGGGATCGAGGTTCACGTATGCACTGACATTGGACGTATAGAGAATGTCAAAATAGCTCCTAAGTACTGGGCAAATTCCGGGCTTCCTGGTTCACCCTCTCTTGCGAAGGTTGCGGGGTATACTAAAGCGAACGGCACAGGATTCAATATGCACCGCTCAGATTGGGAATACGTGTCTAATCTGTATGTATCCGATTATAAGACAGGTATGTGGGTCGGCAGAGAGCCCGGGTTCTCTGACACCCCAAATGCGCAGTTTTACGAAACTCATATCAAAAATTGCGGAACCGGTTTATATATTCAGGCCGTCAACCCATACGGTTTGCTTATATCCAATTCTACATTTGGGGCCGAAAAAGATGGTAAAGCGGTGTATTTTTATAACGATTTCAAAACTTCTGTCCAGTTTAACGGTGTAGATTTCACCGGACCTGTGGTAAGCGATGGCAGCGATGGAGTTATATCTTTTGAAAGCTGTACGTTTAAAGACTACAACGACTATGCGCTTAAAATAAACAATGGAAATGTACTATTAACGCAGAGCGATTTTAAAAAAGCTGCCGGTCATGTGTTTCTCGGATCAGACGTGAATACGCTCAAGTCGGTAAACTCAGGCTATAACGGCAAACTGGAGATTAAAAATGATAGCAGATCCGCAAAAGTTGAGATCAATAATGGCAAGGAATATTTGTTTGATCCGATCCCTAAAAATGTAATAACAGACATTAAGGTACACCCCAGGCCGGGTTCCAACAAAGTGTTGAAGACCGATCTGCCAAGAGCGACAGGCTTTAATAACCAACAACCGACAGAAGATGTATCGGCTCAATTGCAAAAAGCACTTGACGAAGTTAAGGCTGCCGGCGGTGGTACAGTATACCTGCCCGGTGGAAGGTATTTGGTGAACAACCCTATCAAAGTCCCTTCTGGAGTTGAGCTGCGGGGAACGTGGGATGTACAGCACCATACGCAAAGCGGTGGTACAGGTATATTTACAACTTATGCCGGCGGTGCTGCCGGAGAAAAAGGGGCTTCACTTATACAGTTAGCGGCAGATGCAGGTATCAGGGGAATTACAATCATGCAGCTTAATTTAGCGACTGATGGTTTTAGCGCTGAGAATCCCCGGACAACTCCGTTCCTGATCCAGGGGCAAGGGCCAGACGTATATATTGTTAATATGACTTTGGTGGGCGATAAAGGGATAGACCTTGCATCATATAATAGCAGCAGGCACTATGTTGATTATTTAGGCGGTGTGCTGGCAAGAGCTGGCATTTGGGTTGGTGGAGGTGCTGACGGTGGTTTTATCAGGAATATGCAGCTCAATCCGCATTACGGATCACGCCTTCCGCAAGGAGGACAGGGATATCCAAGAATAGCTTTAACACGTTTTATTCAATCAAACTGCAGCGCGCTTAAATTTGCCGATATTAAAAATCAAACCATCTTCAACAATTTCGTTTTTGGGTCCTTTTACGGCATTCATTTCCTCAAGGATGCAATAACCGGTAAAGATCCCGGGCAGATGACAGTTATAGGTCACGGTTCAGACGGATGCTCATATTCTTTATTTGTAGAAGACGCCGGCAAAGACACCAAATTGATCGCGATCAACTCCGAATTGGTTAATACGCGGACGGCAGAGCCTGTCAGGTCATATGTTTTGATGGGAAACGAGGCTAATACCAATAAAGTCCACCCTGATGCTCAACTTATTCTATACAACAGTGCATTTTGGGGCAGCCCTACCGCAGGGGCTATCATAAACAGCGGTACAGTGCGTTTCCAACAGGCAAACTTCCAGCGGTCTGGTGCTCCCGGTATAGACAACAGGGGCGGAAAGGCGCATGTATACTCTTCTTACTTCGCACAAAGAATGCAGGGGGAGGCCGCTGCGGATAACGTGTACGCCAAGCTACACGCGACCGGCACGTCGATAGAGCTGACTAATAACTATTATATCTCTGGATTTAGAGAGAATAACGCGAAACCGGGCAAGGTTTATGGAGCTGATATTACTTCTGGTAAAAAGTAAAATGCCAGGTTAATTCGCTCATCAATCAATTGTGTTTAAATTATATATTTGATACAACCTATTGCCTATACAATGCGAACTGTTTTTAAACTATTGTTTTTTGTTATCCTGTCAGTTGCATCCACGATGGTATTTGCGCAGGCACGGTATGATGTTTCCGGGACCGTCACAAATGAAAAAGGCGAGCCGCTTAAGAGCGCGACTGTTTTTATAGGCGGGTCAGAAAGGGTAATGCCTACTGATGATAATGGCCGGTTTAAATTTACAAATATGCCGCAGGGCACATTCCAGGTTTCTGTGCAGATGATTGGTTATGACCCGCTCACGCGTAATATCATGGTACAAACTGGCCCGGTTAATGTCGAAATGCAGTTAAAGACCAGAGAGATCAGGCTTAGCGAGGTGGTAATTGGCAGAAGCAATTTCGAGAACAATTTCAGGGTATTTAGTGAAAATTTTTTAGGGACATCTGCAAATGCCACGCAAAGTGTTATCGTAAACCCAAAAGTTTTACATTTTACTACCCGGAGAAGACTCTTACTGGCAGAGGCAGATGATTTTTTGATCATAGAAAACAAGCGTTTGGGTTATAGGATCCATTATCAGCTTAAAGACTTTCTACATAATAGTGCCGAGGGCTCGACTTTATATCATGGCGAATACAGCTTTGAAGAATTAACGGGTACAGATGAGCAAAAAAAGGAATGGGCAAAGCACCGGCTTGAAACCTACCAGGGTTCGTTAATGCATTTCCTGCGCTCTGTATTTCAAAAAAACACGTTAGAGAGCGGATTTATTGTAAGGCCGTTATATGGTTATGGGACAGAGAGGGTAAACCCCGATGTAGAGGATCCTTATAAGGTAATTATAAGAGACCGGCCGGTACTGTTGGACTCCTTGCTTACGCCTATAGGTACCGGCTTTATGTCGTTTAAGTTTAACCAGCTATATATTGTTTATGATCCTCAGAAAGCGACTACTTATACCGGCGGTAAGTCTGACGAGAAAAAGATGATCATTAAGGCCAACAGCTCATCTATGTTAAGATTAGGATCTGCCGAAGCTATCATAGATCAAAAAGGCAGCTCTACAGACTATAATAATTTTTTTGTCAGAGGCAATTGGGCATTTAAAAGAGTGGCCGACCAGCTGCCCGTTGAATATCAGCCACCTTTCAGCCCAATATCTAACAGGGATATAACCACCGATAAATTGATGGCCACACTACAGCTGTGGACAGACAGCATCCCGCAGGAAAAAATGTACCTGCACCTGGATAAGCCTTATTACGCAATTAATGATACCATATGGTTTAAGGGCTATTTAACCACCAGTAGCAGGCACCAGCTTTCTGCGCTTAGCGGAGCAGCTTATGTAGATCTGATAGACGAGCAAAATCACCCTGTAAAAACTTTAAAATTGCCTGTAAACTCGGGTACCATAGCCGGTAATTTTATTTTGGGCGATGAGATAAAAAAGGGCAGCTACCATATCCGGGCTTATACGCAATGGATGCGAAATGCCGGGCCCGATTACTTTTTTGACCATACATTTACGGTAGGTAATCCTAATGATGCCAAACCAACTATAAATACCAAACCGGTTTTACAACAAACTGATGTACAGTTTTTTCCTGAGGGGGGAGATTTGGTTTATGGTCTTGCTTCAAAGGTAGCCTTTAAGGCAGTAGGAGGTGATGGCTTAGGAAAAGTAATAAACGGTAAGGTCACTGATAATGATAATAACGAGGTAGCTCAAACTATAACCCTACACGCCGGCATGGGTAGTTTTTTACTAAAGCCTGTGCCCGGTAAAACCTATACTGCCCATATTGGCTTTGCAGATGGAAGCACCAAAACCATGCCCCTGCCAACCGCGTTAAAAGAAGGGTACGTGTTAAGTGTTTTTCAGCCTAATAAAGATAGTGTACTGGTACGTATTCAGGCGTCGGCAGCCCTACAACAGTCAACCGTTAACCTTATTGTGCACAGCAGCGGCGAAATTATTTTTGCATCGCCAATAAAAATAACTGATGCTGTTACGTCGCTATGGTTGGATAAGCGCGGTTTCCCGACTGGTATAGCGCAGTTCACTATTTTTGATAGCAACAGTCAACCCTTGAATGAGCGCATTGCCTTTATTAAAAGTAACGACCAGTTGAAAGTAACAATCGATTCTGCAAAAGTTATATCAAAGAGCAAGGAGCATGTGCAGTTTAACTTAAAAGTGGCAGATAGTGAGCATAGGATGGCCGAAAGTACCTTTTCTGTCGCGGTGATAGATGAAGATAAGGTACCGGTTGATGAAAGTGCCGAGAGTACCATTTTCTCTAACATATTGCTTAGTTCTGATCTTAAAGGATATATAGAAAAGCCCAATTATTACTTTACTGCCGATACTGATGAAATTAACAGGGCGTTAGATAACCTGATGCTTACGCAAGGCTACCGCCGATTTGAATGGAAGACCATAAATGCAACCATTAACACCAAACAAACATTTGAAGCGGAGGGCCTGGGTTCAGCTATCTCCGGCGTGGTTACAACATTAACTCATAAGCCTTTGCCAAATGCCAAGGTGAAACTATTTGCGGTAAGGGCGGCATTAATGAAAGATACCGTAACAGATGAGAATGGCAGGTTTAAATTCGACAAGATGTTTATTGGTGACAGCCTGAAATTTACATTACAAGCCCGGACGCCTGATAACACCGATAAGGCTATCATTACATTAGATACCATTGCACAGGTAAACTCACAGGTAACCCTCAGGCATAATAAAAACACTGCAGATGCGGATATTATAAAAATCCAGTTGCAAAAAGCCACAGAAGAGGGTAAACCGGTGGACTTGAGCGGCATGCATGTGCTGAAGCAGGTAGATATCAAAGCCAAAAAGATAGCCGCACCTAAAATAGAGATATTGCCGCAATCCATATTTACAGTGCCTGAAGGGTCGGTAGATAAGATAATTACTATTCCAAACCCTGAAAACTACACCAACCTCACCATGTTTTTACGAACTGCGATACAGGGTGTGGATATTCAAACGGATCAGGTTGGCCGCAAATTACTGGTAGATATGAGGCCTGCTAATCCGCCGCCCGGGGTAGCAGAAACACTTACTCCATTTACGTCTTTCAATATAGCACCTGAAGATCCTTTCGATCAATATTTAGGGAAGGAATTGGGCATCATTGTTAACGGCAGAAAAATAAGTGCCCGTAGTGAAGTGGATGAGGTTTTAGAAGGCAGTATTTTAGCAGGAGATATAGCTAAAATAGAGGTTGTAAGAACAAATACGGCGCTGGTTAATTCTTTACGTGGCCAAAACGATAGGTTTGTGGGTTTTGTGCTATTATTTACTAAAACAGGTAACTGGCGCAAGGGTTACAATCCATCCATAACTAACGTTATACCTAAAGGCTTTAACAAGGTGCGTAAGTTTTACTCGCCGCGTTATGATAACCCTGAAAGCGCAAAAAATACGCCCGATTTTCGTACAACTATCTATTGGAACCCATATGTAGGCGTTGACACTACAGGCAAAGCAAGCTTTGATTTCTTTAATGCAGATGGCCCCGCAAATTACAGGATAGTAGTAGAAGGCATAAACGCCGCCGGCGAATTAGGCAGGTTGGTTTATACTTATAAAGTTGAATGATTAGTATGAGGAGAACCCCTGCTATCCATTGCAAAAAATTATATTAAAACTTATATTTGATATGCCAATTGTCTGTTTATGAGACGCGTCCTTCTGTTTTTGTTTTTTGCCATTTTATCTGTTGCGTCCGCCAGGGTATTCGCCCAGGCACGGTATGACGTATCCGGGATTGTTCTCGACGAAAAAGGCGAACCCGTTAAAACCGCAACCGTTTTTATAGGTGGCAGCGATAGGGTAATGCCTACCGATGAGGACGGCCGGTTTAAGTTTACCGGCGTATCGCAGGGGTCTTTTCAACTATCAGTAAAGATGCTTGGTTTTACGCCGCTAACGCGCAATATTGTTGTACAGGGCGCCCCCGTTAAGGTTAACCTGCAGTTAACGGTAAAAACCAATGTACTTAACGAGGTAAAAATAGGGAACCGGAGAGCGGTAAATATAAATTTAAGATTATTTAAAGAGGCGTTTTTGGGCACATCAGCCAATGGCAAACAATGTGAGATACTCAACCCCGAAATTTTAAGTTTCAACACTAAAAAAGGGTTGCTATTGGCCGAGGCTGATGATTTTTTGATCATAGAGAATAAGCGCCTGGGCTACAGCATCCATTACCTGCTTAAAGATTTTGGCTATAGTACTAAAAATAATACGGCCCTGTACCATGGCGACTTTAGCTTTGAAGAACTACCCGGATCAGACGATGACAAAAAGAAATGGGCCAGGAACCGTGCCGAGACCTACCAGGGTTCATTTATGCACTTTTTACGGTCGGCCTACACCAATACGGCTTTGGAGAATGGTTTTATAACACGCCAATTTTACGGAAACGGGACATTCAGATATAACCCTGATATAGCGGACCCTGACTTAATCGTTGTAAAAGACCACCCCGTTAAATTTGATACCCTGATAACGGCTATCGACACCAACCTGGCGTCGTTAAAGTTTAAGCAATTGTATGTTGTTTACGACCCCAAAAAAGCGACTACCTACTATGTAAATACAACTGATAAAAAGAAGACTGTTGTTATCGATAAAAAAGGGTCGATCGTAAAATTATCAATCAAGGAAGCTATTATCGACCAGAAAGGCAGCTATACGGATTACCGCGCTTTCTACATCACCGGTTATTGGGGTATAGCCCGCGTGGGCGACCAATTGCCGGTTGAATACCAGCCACCATTTACGCCGGTTATGCGCAGGGATAACGCGGTTGATAAACTCACCATCGCCCTGCAAAAATGGACGGACAGCATCCCACAGGAAAAGGTATACCTGCATATGGATAAACCGCACTACGCCCCCGGTGATACCATCTGGTTCAAAGGCTATCTTACTATCGGCAGCAAGCACGAGCTGTCGGCCCTGAGCGGCGCGGTATATGCCGACCTGTTGGATGATCAGGATCAGCTTATCAGAGGCTTAAAGCTGCCTGTAGGCGCGGGCATGGTAGCAGGCAATTTTATTTTAAATGATGACCTGCCCGAAGGCAGCTACCATATACGTGCCTATACCCGGTGGATGCAAAACGCCGGCCCTGATTATTTCTTTAACAAGTCATTTAACGTGGGTGATCCTGCTAAAGCAGAGAAGAAAAAAGAAACCAAGCCTATTCCGCAACAAGCTGATGTGCAATTCTTTCCCGAGAGTGGCAATTTAGTTAATGGCTTAAGTTCAAGGGTGGCATTTAAGGCTATAGGTGCTAATGGCTTGGGTACTGCCATAAGCGGCAAGGTAACTGATAGTGATAACAATGAGTTAGCCGGGCTTACTACCTTGCACGCCGGTATGGGCAACTTTTTATTAAAACCGCAACCCGGTAAAACCTATAAGGCCAATATCAGCTTTGCTGATGGCAGTACCAAAAGCATTAGCCTGCCAAAAGTGTTAGATACGGGCTACGTGCTTAGCGTTTACCAGCCGGTTAAGGATAGTATACTGGTTCGCATCCAGGCTTCGGCAACCTTGCAGCAATCCAAAATTATACTGATTGCCCAAAGCAGCGGCGAAACCATCTTTGCCTCTTCGGCGACTATAAACGGCGCTAATACATCGCTTTGGTTTGACAGGAAATCGTTCCCGAGCGGGATAGCACAATTTACCATTTTTGGTGCCGATAACGAGCCGTTGAATGAGCGCATTGTATTTATTAAGGGGGACGATAAAATGCGACTGGCGGTTAAAACCGAAAAGGCTGTTTATAAAAGTAAAGAGCATATAGAGCTTGATCTGAACGCTAACAATGGCGTGGGGCAACCAACATCAGGAAATTTCTCGGTAGCGGTAATAGATGCAAGCCAGATACCGGTAGAGGAAAGCGCCGAGAGTACCATATTTTCTAATATCCTGCTAACCTCGGACATTAAAGGATATGTCGAAAGGCCCAACTATTATTTCACATCCCAAACAGATACGGTAAACACCGCGCTGGATAACCTGATGCTGACCCAGGGTTACCGCCGGTTTGAATGGAATACCATAAACGCAACCATAAATACCAAACCTGCTTTTGAGCCCGAGGGCCTGGGCTCGGCTATTTCGGGTACGGTTACGGGGCTTGATCATAAGCCCTCGGCTAATGCCACTGTAAAACTGCTGTCAATAAGGGCCGGGTTATTAAAAGATACCGTTACGGACGCTAATGGCAGGTTTAAGTTCGACTGGATGTTTATTGCCGACAGTATTAAATTTACCATACAAGCCAGGGACGCCAACAACAGCAATAAAGTGCGTATCGAAATAGATACGGCCCCCGAAATAAATTTCGGTGATAAACAAAACCCCAAAAACGCCAACGCCACTACCGACCAGGTAAAAACACATCAGCAGCAAGTAGAGCAGGAAGGGCAAATAGTTAAGCTGAACCAGTTACATACACTCAAACAGGTTGATATCCTGGCAAAGAAAAAACCTAAGCTTAAAGACAATATAACCGACCAGCAGATCTTTGCGGTACCTGAGGGATCTGCAGATAAAATAATCACCATCCCCGACCCGCAGAACTATAACACCCTAACCATGGTGCTGCAGGCCCGTTTACCGGGTATAAATATCGAGATAGATGAACTGGGGTTAAGACGACTGGTAAGCATGCGGCCGCCTGTTGAAATGCTTGCTACAAGTGATGCTACCGACAAATTTGCCGGCCGCGAAATAGGTCTTATTGTCGACGGAAGAAAGATAAGGAACACCAGCGAAGTTGACGAGATGCTGGAAGGCGGCATTTTAGTGGAAGATATAGCAAAGATCGAGGTGGTAAGAACAAACATGGCTCTGATCAACGCTTTGAAAGATCAGCGCGAAGGCTTTGTGGGCTATGTATTATTGATCACCAAACCCTATACATCGCGTAAACGTTATTACCCAAGTATAGCGAACATTATGCCTAAAGGGTTCAACAAGACGCGCAAGTTCTACTCGCCGCGTTATGATGCGCCTGCTGACAACTACAAACAGCCCGACCTGCGTACTACCATTTATTGGAACCCATACCTGCAAACCGATATTAACGGTAAAGCAACGCTCGATTTCTATAACGGTGACGGCCCCGGAACTTATCGCATAGTGGTAGAAGGCATCAATACCGCGGGCGAATTAGGCCGGCAGGTTTATACGTATAAGGTGGAGTGATGCGGCTTATTCCACCACAAAATCCTTAACCAGGTGTGCCGGCCGACCATCGGCGGTGATGCCTTCTATAGTAATTTGATAGGTGCCCTTATCATCCGTAGTGTAAAATTTAAACGTGGCATTCCCGGCTTTGTCGGTAACTATGTCCGGCTTCCAGAATACGGTAATACGATGATCGGGCGATGAATTTGGGGCTACCGTATAGTTAGGTGCGTAAAACTCCCTGATGGCCTGGTAGCCGGTAATAACCAGCGGCGCGTAAGCAGTCGATGATTTGGATGGGTAAGTTAGTGCTCCCTTCCCTGTTTTAGTGGTGATGATGATAACCCCGTTGTTTCTGCTATACAGCGCACTGGAGGCAGCGGTACGCAGTATCTCAATACTTGCCACATCTTCAACAGGTATCCAGTTTAAAGGCTCGTCTCCGTCTGAATTCATTTCCATACCATCAAGTATTATCGTCATAGCTTTGGGCCCATTGTCGCCTCCAGTAAAATTATCAGTACGGGTAGAAAAAGGAGTATCATCTATAAATTTTATACCCATAGCACGGCCCTGCAAAAATTGTTTTAAAGTTGTTGCATATTTCATCTCGTCGGCCAGGAAAATCTCGTCGGCATTGCCGGGGCCATTACGATTTGAAGAAAAAGACGGAACTAACTTGCTTTTTGATTGAGTTGCCTTGATAGTTACCTGTTTTAACATATGGTAGCTATCCATCCGCTTTTTTACCGAGTCCGGTAAGCGCGCATAAGCAGTTTTTAGATAAGATTGATACTTTGCATCGTCGGGATACTGTATACTATTGAAAGGAGTGGCGCCGTTTAATTCAGCGGGCGGATCAATTTTAACTACCATAGTATGTTTGTCATCCCTGGCATGTACCGAAAAACGATTAATCGGGCCAAGCAATAAATTATCAAATACAAAACGCCCTTTGGCGTTGGTTACCGTATCTATATTTACAAATGTTTTGGTAGCCAACAACGATACGGGAACATTTGCGGCCGGCGAACCGTTACGTAACGTTACTGTACCGCTTATAGTAAAAGCTTTCTCAGGCTGATAATTAATGGCGGGGATGTTGCCCTGTTTAACATCATTCCAAACAATACGGCGCCAACCCTGGCACAATATAAGATTATCTAGTTCGGCCATTCGGGTATTATCAAACGCCTCAAAATAATGGTCGGGTCGCTCCACATAGCCTTTTAATTCGGGGGTAAGCAGCAGGCCCGGTAAAATGCCGGTTTCGTTGTCTTTAAGTTGCGGTAAGCCGGCCAGGTTAACTACCGATGCCGAAAATGTGCCGTTGCGCATGGTATCAGTTGCTTCACCGGCATTAAGGGTTACGCTTACCGGCTGGCGGCTTTTATAATTTTGATTATCCAAACCTGCCGTAAGCGGCAAAGCTGTATGCGGGTTCAGATTAAAGAACAGTCGTTCGCACATGGGTTGCATGTTTTCGTTAAACAACGTTACCTGTATTATCCCCGGAGGGAAATTATCAAGCGGCACTTTAGTTAACGACTCGGCACGGCTGATAGTTTGTTGTCCGGCGTAGATCACGCTGCCCTGCCTTTGCACCAGTATGGTTACTGTTTGATTTTTTACCAGCGTGGGAGTAACCTTGAGCGCCAGCAATATATTAACAGGCAGATGCGGAACCAGCGTTAATACAAAGCCTTCTTTTAACACTTCGGGTAAACTGGCAATTTGCTTTTTACCGTTGGCATAAGTTACCACCGCTTTATAAGTTTTTCCGGCCTGCGGGGTTAAATAAAAGCTTCCCATACCGGCATACTCCGTGGTAAATTCCACAAGTTTTTCGCCGGTATCATCGGTTACATAACCGCTTCCGTCACCGGCCAGGCCATCAGGCTTTAGTATTTTAAAAGCTATTCTGCTTTGCAATCCCGCAACCATATCCCCGCCCTCGGGCATAAAGCTGATGCTGTTTTCTAAGGGTTTTACATTAACGGCCAAAGCTTTTTGAAAAGGCGAGCCATTTACTGCCATTTTTAAAGTGAGTACGGCGGTTTTCAAATTCTGGTTTTTGCTATTGTTAAACTGGATGGCTATATCGCCGTTGGCATCGGTAACTGCCGAGCCGGACACCGCGGATTTATCAGCAAATGTCAGCTCATACTGCACCGGTGTTTTAATAAGCTGTAACCCATTGCCGGCAATTACTTTAACATTGGCCCTCAATAGTTTTGAAACATCGTTATAGTTAAACGTACTTTGTATTATTGCCGGATCCAACTGCACACGGCCAATAGTAAATGCCTTGTTAAAAAAAGTTTCTTCGGGCAGGTTGCGCATCCAGTTGGTATAGGCCCGCAGGTGATAAGTACCCTGTTGCAGGGTATCGGCCAGGTGGATGTCGCCTATCGCCGCACCGTGAAGTATCAGCAGTTTGCTGTTACTTACTACATTATTAGCCGGGTCAATTAAATCAACATACAATATTTTGCTTAACGCCGATAGCTGGTTTTGCACGCCGAAAGTAACGTAGCCTTTTAGCCAGATATCGTCCCCTGTAAAGTAGTGGGGCTTATCTAAATGCAGGTAAACTTTTTCCTGTTGAATGGCTGCACTATATTGCTGCAGGTTGTTCAGGAAGCCGGGTTGCTGGGCGAAGCTGGTTTTAAATGCTATGATAAAACATAACACAATAGCTATTTTTTTGCTGGCCATAACGGTTAAGGTAAATATAAAGCAATATAATTATCCTTTCTGGTATATAAAACTAACAGGAATGTTTTATTAATCGCTACCCGCTATCCGCAGGTTATCCTTCGGACTAATATGCCCGTAGCGCAGGTTCTACCCGCCCCGGTACGACGCATCCGCCGACACCTATAAACAACCCGACCTGCGTACCACCATTTACCGGAACCCATACCTGCAAACCGATATCGATGGCAAAACTACGGTCGATTTCTATAACGGTGACGGCCCAGGAACTTATCGCGTAGTAGTAGAAGGTATCAATACCGCGGGCGAATTAGGCCGGCAGGTTTATACTTATAAAGTGGAGTAGTATATCATTTATAATTTAATCCTATGAAAAATAAGAATGAAACTTAAAATTACGTTATTAGTAAATTATAGTAGAAGAGCCATGCTAAGTTAACTTAAAAATGGTTCAAACAAAGTCATCACAGATCAAAATAAACAATGATTCCCACACTTGAAGCCTATTATGCATCTAAACCGGAACCCTACCAAAGTTGCCTCCTGGCTTTAAAGGATATTATATTAGGCACCAATGCAGGCATTTGCCATGAACGCAAGTTCCAAATTCCTTTTTTTACTTATAAGGGCAAAAAACTGGGCTATTTGTGGTTGAATGGTAAAAAACTAATGCTTGGTTTTTGTTGGGACAAAAGCCTGCAGGAAATTATCCCTAACGTTAAACCAAAGGATAAATATGAATCTATGCGGATAGATCCCGATGCTGATATCCCGATTGATATTGTCCTGGAAAAACTTAACTATTATTTATCCTTGATAGATAATTCTGGTAACAAATAATTATCGCTGAAATATCTCCGGATATTTTCTTATAAAGTACACCGGTGTGCAGCTCCATGCATGGCAATAGCTATTTACCGGGAAGAACTTATAAGGCGATTTCAGTTCGTCCATAGGATCATAAACCTCCCAAAAAGTATCCGCGCCTTTTTTGATCATCCCGCCCCAATAATCGGTTAGTGCTTCTTTTGCTTCGGCTTTTAAGCCGCTTTCAATTAACGCGGCTACATAATAATGAAACATATAAGGCGCACCGGGATGCACCGCATCAGCTACAGATGGCAATGCTTTTAAAGCTTTTTTTGCTTCGGCTGTTGATGCTACACCACTTAACACCATCCATGCCTGCCCGCCGTATGATACCTGCTTATTAACCCCGCTCACAAACAGACCCGAAGCTTTATCGTATAGGTTTTTATGTGCGGCGTCTTTTAGTTTTTTGGCAAGAGCAGGCACCCAGGCTATTTCATTTTCCTTGCCTAATAATTTGGCTAAGGCATAGGTTTGGTTTAGGGTGAAAATTGTGATGCCTTGTACCGGTGCTTGTTTATCAAGCCCATCTTTCCAGTCAAAAAACACCCACCACTCTTTCTGTGCTTTTTGATAGTCCATCATGCCGTCAGCGCCTGCATATTTGGTAGCTATGTCTAATTGCTTTTTTGCTACAGGCCAAAGGTCAAGCCCGGTTTCTTTATCGCCGGTTGCTTCAACATAGTCTTTAAGCGCTACATTATATAAAAAACAATAATCAAATAAGCGGCTTTTTTGCGCATGGGGCTGGGGCAATTCAAACGCGTTGGCGTTGAGGATGCCGTCATCATTAGCTAAGCCGGCCAACATATATAGGCAGCGTTTGGTAAGGTTGTTATTTTTAAACGAATATAGGTTTGCCATCGACTCTAAATACGTATCGCCTATCCACAATCGTCGATCGCGTTTTGGTCCATCCTCATAAACAGTTTGCATACATTCCTTAAGGGTGGTCAGGCCTACACGGTCAATGTCTTTTATAATATCGGGTGTGGTAGCTGCCAATGCCGGCGGGGTAACAGTAACTGATGTAGTAGCTTTAAACTGAATATCAGAAAATCCAAAATCAAAGCTACCGGATGATCCCAGCCATTCGATCTTTACGTAACGGAACGCCACTCTACGTGGTATGGTAATGGTTGCCGGTAAAACAGTAACTGTTACTGTTTCATCCTGTAACCAGGCGCGACTTAAGCTGCCGGGGTAAGGATCAAACGGGGTGGCTAATTCGGCAGGTACTTCGCCAAATGTTAGTTTTAGGCGCAAGGGCGCATCCATATCGCTGCGGCGGGTTTTGAGGGTGAAGGTGCAATACCCGGTTAGGTGTTCGCCAAAATCAACCACAATACCGCTGTTCTTTTTGTTGAACGGATTGTTGTATAGTTGGTCCATCCCGCCTGAGCTTACTGCTTTCCAACCCTGGAAAGCGGCTGCATCCTTGGTTATTTTTACTATGCCTACAGGTTTTTTTATGGTTTCCTCTAATACGGGCTTAAACGCTTCGGCTTTTTGAAGCCAGCCTTGCCGGTAGGCCGCATAAATATCCTGGGCCGATGCGCTATTGGCAGCAAGGGTTATAACGCAGGTTAATAAAAAAAGTGGTTTATAGCAGAGTAATTTTGATAGCATAGCTTGCGTAATTGACTATGCAATATACAAACGTTAGGTTATCATTAATAGAATAATAGTTGCCGTGACTATAAACCATTAACATAGTTGTTAAACAGATCATATTGTGCGCTATACCACTCGGTCATATAGGTTGCTTCCATGTTTAGATCCGGTTCAACAATAGGCCATATTGTTCGTTCGCGGGCAAAAGCATTAGTAGTTACCAGGCTTTTTCTATAAGCTTCTATGCGTTCGCCAATCGTGCTTTTATTTAGTTGATTAGTTTTAAGGTAGTTCCATCTTGATTTTATCAATTCTTTGAAATTTGCGGCATTTAAATGAATTAAGCGCTGATAAAGATAATTGTTGCCCGCCCCTAATATTTCATGTGATAAAGGCGTGCCGTCATAATCGCGCCCCATTGCGCCATCAAGGTCCCATACAGAATAAAAGAAACTACCCGCTGTGCGGTAATCATAAAAACTAAAGAAAGTATTTTTTGCCTGGTTGTCTTTAGCTTCCAATATGTTCATGAAAATATAATAATCAACCAAATTGTTGATATCGACTTTGTTTTTAATATCACTTTCAAACTCTTCATCGCTTGCTGACCTAACAAAGTTTACAATATTAAAAAGATACTTCCAGTCGGGTGCAGGTGTATCGCCAATTTCAGGGTACGTAAATTGCCAGCCCCCCCAATTAGCGCTGCTGTTGTTGTACTGCTGCGATATATTTAAAAATTTCACTTCATCACTCCAGTCATCAGCCTTATAAATGTTGCCATATTGTTTTTTTACTTTTAGCTGCTTGCGATCAAGCCTTTCGGTCAGGCAGTAAACGCCCTGGTATTTATTATTTAAAAATACCTCGGTCATATATCCACGCGTACCGTTAAGTGCATCAGGTTCTTCATCAATATAAGGTACATTATTAAAACTGTTCCATATATCAGTGCACAACCTGTTACGCATACGCGCCGGGTCAATATACATGGCATCTAATATCCAGCCGTTGTCGTTTCGTAAACCCAATAACGGAATATCTGTGTCGGCTCCGCCGGCATCAACTAATTTTACCGAATATGATTTTTTAGGCAAGTTACGTGCTGTAGCGCCCCTTAATGAGATATTAATATTCGTGGCAATTTCTAACTTACTACCCTGTGCCTGGTAATTTGGATTAACGAGGTTTAATGACGCCGGTATCTTGTCATCACCAATAGCAAGTGATGTGGTTTTTAACATAACAACCGGCAGCCCTGTTATAATTAAATTATAGTCAGTTGATGTATTGAAAAGCCCCATGGCTTTAATGGCAACGTTCTCGTTAGTGGAAAGGGTGTAATTTACGGTCCCCCCCGTTTTTACGTTTACATTGTCCATTAGTATAGACTTGGTAGAAACAGTATCAAAGCTAACGGTAAAGCCGGCTAAAGAAGCACCCGGCGCAACCGGATAATAATAGGCATTAGTTGTGGTATCAAATGCGCAGCTAACTCCGTTTATTTTAAAGTTTTTTAGCTGTGGCGGAAATGTTGATATAGTTGGATCAGACCCATTTCCTCCCTTGGTTCCTGGATCTGGATTTGTTACAGGGCTTTGATCAAATTTATCGCTTTTTTTACAAGCCCCCAAAAGGAGCAGTAGCAATACCCCATAAAGTAAATAGTGTTTTTTCATGAACAGGTAGATTAGGTTTGGTACACAAGAAAAATAGATGAAAAACAAATAAATATTTATCGATAAACGGGGATTTTTATCGATGGTAAGGCTTTTATTGCCTGAAACATCAGGTAGACGTTGCCTATATAAAGGCGACCACTTGCCCTCTTTATCAGCAATAGCGCCACCATAACTGGTTGGCACCCTGTATAATCAATTAGTTTTTTTATTTAGGTTATAAAACTACTTTGGTTTAGCAATACAAATATAAAATGCAAAACGGTTTAACAATTTTTTAATGCAAAAAAGTTTGTAACAATTTATATGCAGGTTTAATGCTAACAGTCTCATCAACAAACCTTAACGCACTCCACACCCAACAATTTACCCAGTTTCTCTATTTTTGAAGCTATATGCCCTTTACCTATCGCGCAATGATGCGCCGGGCCATGGGCATTCCAGGCTTCAACAAAGCCACGTGCGCCAATTGGGAATTTATACCGGCTATTGGTATTGCCAATCTCTAATATCGGTCCGGCGACAGATTCGGCTTCGGCCACCAATAACATGACCTTGCCGTCAGCAGTTTCCACAACGGACAACAGCGTGACAGGGCCATGTTTTACTGACATCTCTACGGATAATCCGCTACCCACTTTGCCATGGTAAACCTGCAGGGGTTTTACTTTTATTTTGCCTTCGGCGATGGCGGGGTGGCACGGGCCGTCGTGGCCCATTAATACCACATCATCGTTGAAATCCATGGCGTAGTACTCGGTAAATGATCCGCCTGCGCCAAAGCTATCCATGATCTTCATAGCTTGTGCGTTCTTTATTTCATACTCGCCGGCTACGGGTACGTTGTGTCCGGTTAATAACGAAGTGCCAAGTATCACCGAACTCATGGTATCAGCATTTACATTACCCGTTCCTTTATGGTAATAAGCCATGGAGCCTAAGTTATATTTAGCCACAAGTTTATCTAAAGCTACTGCGGTAACTGCAGCGCGTTTCAATTCATCTTCCGAACAATCTGATTGTACTTCAAACCAACTATTAAAGGTTTTTAATTTTTCGTCTGTTTCAGATGCCTGCACTTCGTCACGCAAGGCCGACAATTCGTCAACCTCAATAATTTCAATATGTCCGCCAAACGTAGCGCATTGCAGGGTAAGGTTGCTGTAAATATCAAGCATCCCCCCATAATAATTGCCCATAACACCAAGAACGTTGTTATACATGGTGTGGGCAACCTTTGCAGCTGCTATCCATTCTTCAATCTCTTTCCATACGTGCGGGTCATTATGCAGCATGCCGGTAATTTGGTGGAACGGAATGTTAGACCGCTTAAAAACGTTAGCTATCTCGGGCACCGAACACGCCGAGCAACTGGCCAGCCATTCGCCCGTCATTTTGGTGCGGTTGTTTAGTTGATTAAATGCAGTGTAGTCAATAGCCGCTTCAGGGCTAAGGTTTAATATAATAACCGGTACTTTAGCCTTCTTAACCACCGGCAAAACCGTTGCCGATAGGGCATAGGTGGTAACATATAAAAATATCAGGTCAACATCCTCTCGCCTGAACTGGCTGCCTGCCGCGAATGCTTTTTTAGTATCGTCAATTAACCCTAAATTAACCACATCAACACCATAATTACCCAGTTTTTCACCTACTATACCTATATAACCCGATAATTTTTTCTCCAGTCCTTCAAACTGATCCCAATAAGTATTAAGGCCGATGCCAAAAAGGCCGATGCGAAGTTTGGGAGTTGTTGTTAATGCTGTCATTTTTATAATATCAATTTTTCTGAATAGTAACCGGCCCCATAAGTCCCGAACTTAGCAGCCTGGTGTTTTTATTATACGGATTAAACGATGTAAAAGTGTAACGTTTGCTATTGCGTGGCTGGCCTTTCAATAACCACTCCGGCCACTTGCCGTTTCTTGGCCCGTCATCCGGGAGAGCCGCGTCGCCAATTAAGCGGTTAGGCCAAAGGTTGGCAACTTCAATCTCCAGCTTGTTTTGTTTTTGCAATAAACCTTTCGGGATCTCCACACGCCAAGGAGCTGTCCAAACTATCCCTAAATCTTTGCCGTTTAGTTTTATACGGGCAAGGTTTTTAATTAAGCCAAGGTCGATAAATAGTTTTCCCGAAGCGGCAGGCATATCAAATGTTTTAGTGTAAGTAGCTAAACCTGAATAATATTTAATACCATCCTCTGGTCGTAAGGTCCAATCCTGCAACTCATCAAAAACAATGCTCTTCGGCCCGCCCCATTTCGGGTCGAATGATACATTCCACGGGCCATTCAACGTAGCAACAATAACCGGCGCCGTAAAGTTCTTCTTTTTTGCTATCGCGATTGTCGAGGTCGCATCCTTGGCAAATACCACGAAGTAGCTTTGATAAGCGGCCAATTGTACCGGAATGATGGTTTGGACACCTTGCTTCTTAAACTCAGCCAACGGAGTTATTCTTCCTGTAAGCGGGTCCCAAAGTTGCGGTATGCCTTTGGTACTGCGAAAGGTAGCATTAGCCGTAACTGTTTCACCTGTTTTGTTAGAGATAAAATAAGCGTCCCAATTTGGGCTGGCGCGATGGGTATAACGGATCGGCCCTTCCGACTCAAAATCCTGCCGCACTTTCATGCCTTTTAATATAGTTTCGGTAACATCATAGGTAGGGTAAAGATTGTCTAAACGGGTACTAACATCTCTCCAAATAACCCAACCTTTGCCATATGCATGCGCTTGTTGTGCGCCATCAGGGCTTGGGCCCCATACTGTTTCAACTAACGATGCTATCTTGCTGTCGACAGCCAGGTAGCCTACCAAACTCGGCGATTTGCCTGGCGGCGAGCCATAAACAGCAGCACCGGCTTTAACCAGTGAAGCGATCTTTTCAAGCAATTTTGGGGTCATGGTAGGCACGGCAGGCAGCACCAAGATCTTATAACTTGCTCCCCCCGGAAAAACTATATTGCCATTCACAACCTTTGCTTTATATAACAAGCCCGGCGAGCATCCATCAAAATTATAACCCTTACGGTCAGGTATGGTATCATTACCTGCAAACGCCGAGAACGGTGGGCGGAACACATGTGGTGAACCTTCGGGATTTAGATACAAAACATCGGCAACAGTATTGCCCTGTTGTAAAATGTAGCTGCAGCGGGTGATATATTGGTGATAGCTGCCAACCATTGGCCACCAGGTTTGGTTGCGGTCCCAATGTACACCGTACGGCCCCATGGTAGCGCCGGGGCGTAAGGTATCATTGAGGAACTGGTTTTGGAAGGTATGATATACAAAGCGGTTTACTCCTGCAGCAAAAGCCCAATCGCCCTGATTTTTCATAGAGCCGGGGTGTTGTTTCCAGTCCTCGCCGTGAGCGGTAAAAGCCTCGGCAGGGGTAAGCGACCGGCCATTAACATGCGCTATCGAAGTCGCCTCGACGGTACTAAACGACGAGTTAAAGCCATAGCCTTTGCTCCAGAACTCGCTCATTGGCACATCGGCAATTGCGCCCAGTTCCAGGTCGGCAGTTGGGTTCATGTCATAAGGTTCGATAGATAAGGTCATGCCGTTTTTATGCGCATATTTCTTAACAGCGAGGGCGTGGTATTCTAATATCAGCTCCTGCGATGTTTGGCGCAGATCCCATAAAAAGCGTTCACTAATTTCCGGGCTTTCCACAGTAGTACCGGCATAAACCGGGTAAAAAGGCAAAGGGTCATATCCGCGGCGTTTAATAAACTCTGCACGGAAATGCGGGGTCCAGTTTTGCGCGCCCATTTCCCAGCTATCCATGTGCAGGCGTTTTAAACCGCCACCCAGTTTGGGGTTTGGTTTGCCTGTCTTGCGCAACAGCTTGCCTACATAATTATCCAGATGATCATATAAAGCAACAGTATCAAATTTATCAGCCTCAAAGCCTAAACCCGGAACAGGGGCCGGGCGGGTGATGGCTCCATTATTACGTCGTCCAAAACGTACCACTGTCCAGTTGCCGGTGGGGGCGGTCCAGTTTAGCGTGCCATCCTTTTGCAGGTATTTTGTGAGATCAATTATTTTATTCTTTGGAACAGCCGTTTGCGGATTGGCGGCCGGATAATCAACTATCCCCGGCAAATACTGTTTAACATTGGGTGCCGATGAATAGGGGGCACGGACATATAACGCCTTCTCATCAATATCTTTTATTTTTTCTTCGGATGCCGGTGTTGGGTAGGCAAGTACAGCTACGTCTTCGTAAAAATCGTTCCACTGTTTTCTTATTTCAGGGGTTAGTCCACCCTCGCCAAAGTAAGGTTTTTTGGGTTGGGGTATGGGCAATTTAATATTGCTTTCGCCACCCGCTACTTTTATTGATGCCGATACCAGCTGTTGCATTGATTGTTCGGGCTTTACCCATGGGCCGCCGCTGCCTGTCCAACCGGGGCCAATACCTAAGGTTATTTCAATATTTAAACGTTCGCTTTCGCGTACGGCATGTGTAAACAGATCCTGCCATTGCGGACTTAAAAAGTCAACCGTTCCGCGCGGAACGCCAACATTTACTTCTAAAAAAACAAGGTTGCCAATACCTGCTTTTTTCATCGACTCTAAATCTTTCGTGATAGAGACTTTGGTCATGTTGCCATCCATAAAATACCAGTAAACACCCGGCTTAGCTGTATTTGGCGGATTTATAAACCCCGCCTTTAACACGCCGATTGTAGGACTGGTAATATTTTGGCTGTAGCACGATAAGCAGGCAGCAATAATAGTACAGGTTAATAAAAAACGTCTGTTCATACAGGAAAAATATTATCCCGGCAAGGCCGGATGGGTGTTACAATTGGTTACTGTAAACATAAATAAAAGGCATCCATAATACCATCCTGTACTGTCTGTTGGTAACATTTTCGACACAACCGCTTACGGCAGTGAATAAAATTTTGCTGCGATTTAGTTTTTTATATATTTGTTCAACAATGTTGAATGGGTATAAACTTTGTTTCAACCACTAACCAATTAAACTAACATCATACATTTATGAAAAGGCATAAAGCCCTAATAATATTTATATTAATTGTAATACTATGCTTTATAATAGGGAGTGTTTTTGGACAAAGGGGTCGCTACGTTTATGTAAATCCGCGGAGTCTCATGCTATTAAAAAGCAAGTAAAATACAACGGACGATCAGTCGATATAAAATTATAAACCGCACCTAACTAAATATCAATGACAACAAAATTTAGCAGCGTTAGCAAAATAGCCTTATTACTGGGCATATCATGGCTAACCACCACTAATAATGTATTAGCACAAACGGCAGAAAAGCCGCTTTACCTTGATTACACCAAACCGGTTGATGCCCGGGTAAAGGACCTGATATCGCGCATGACGCTGGAAGAAAAAGCACAGTACTTAAATCATGTGGGGCCGGAGATCCCGCGCTTTGGTATTAAATCTGATAGATGGAACCAGGCGCTGCACGGCGTTGTATGGACCCGCCCTACTACTATGTTCCCGGTATCAATAGCTATGGCTGCAACCTGGGATACCAAATTGGTATATAAAGAAGCTACCGCGATATCAGATGAGGCGCGGGCCATCTACAATGGCTGGCATAACGATCCTGATTTTAAAGGAGAGAAGAAAGGTTTGATCTACCGTACACCGGTTATAAATATCAGCCGTAATCCATATTGGGGCCGTATTAACGAATGCTTCGGCGAGGATCCGTTCCTTACAGGGCGAATTGGTGTGGCGCATGTTACCGGCTTGCAGGGTAATGATCCAAAATACCTTAAGCTGGTATCAACCTTAAAACATTATGCTGTTAACAACGTGGAGACCGACCGTACCAGCCGCTCGGCAACTGTTAGTGAGCGGATGCTGCACGAGTTTTGGCTGCCACATTTTAAAGACTGCATTGTTGAAGGTGGTGCGCAATCTATCATGGCATCATACAATGCCATTAACGGCATTCCCAATAATATTAACCATATGATGTTGACTGACATCCTGAAAAACCGTTGGGGCTTTAAGGGCTTTGTGGTATCAGATCTGGGTGGCGTTAATACCATGGTAAACGGTCACGAAAAGGGTAAAATGAGCTACGAGGAAGCCGTAGCGCAATCCATCAACGCGGGGTGCGATTTCTCTGATAAAGAGTTTATGCAATACATCCCGATAGCGGTAAATAAAGGGTTACTTACTGAAGCCAAACTGAATGAGTCGCTTACCCGTGTAATGCGCGACCGCTTTTTGCTGGGCGAGTTTGATCCGCAGGAGATGAACCCTTACAGCAAAATACCGGTTAGCGTAATTGGCAACGCCGAGCACGTTGCCCTCTCATTAAAAGCTGCGCAGGAGTCGATGGTATTGTTAACCAATAAGAATCATATCCTGCCTTTAAATAAAGGCAAAATTAAAACCATAGCTGTTATTGGCCCGCATGCTAATATGTTTACTGCGGGCGGTTATAGCGGCAGGCCAATTGACGCTGTTAACCCAATGCAGGGTATTAAAAACCGCATGGCACCGGGTACCGAAATTATTTATGCTGCCGGGTCAGAGATATTCCATCGCAGAAATGCTCCTGAATTTAATACAGAGGAGGAGTTAAAAAAAGCGGTTGATGCCGCTAGGAAGGCCGACGTTGCTATTTTATACATCGGCACTACTCTTGACATTGAAGCAGAGGGCCGCGACCGTACATCGTTAGAGTTACCAGGTAACCAGGAAGAATTGGTTAAAGCCGTATTAGCAGTTAACCCGCGTACCATCGTGGTATTGATGAATGCCGGACCGCTTACAATACCTTACGTTAAAGAAAACGCGCCGGCTATTTTAGAAGCATGGTGGCCGGGCGAACAAGGCGGTAACGCTATTGCCGATGTGCTTTTTGGCAATGTTAATCCCGGCGGTAAAATGCCGTTAACAGTATATGCCTCTGCAGAGCAAGTTCCATCACAAGATGAGTACGATGTTACCAAAGGCTTTACTTATATGTATATTAACGGTAAGCCATTGTTTCCATTCGGGCATGGTTTAAGCTATACCACATTTGGCTACAGCAATTTGAAATTATCGGCCAAACAAATTAATGCCGATGGTTTGCTTACCGTAACTGTAGATGTTAAGAACACAGGTAAAGTAGCCGGGGATGAAGTTGTGCAGCTTTATATTCATGATGTTTCGCCAAGCCTTAAACGCCCTACAGAGGAGTTGCGCGGCTTTGATCGCGTTAACTTAAAACCCGGCGAAACTAAAAAAGTAACCCTAACATTACCCGGCGGTAAACTGGCTTTTTATGACGAGAAAATTCATGATTTTAGGGTGGAACCCGAAATGATTGATGTATTGGTAGGTAGCTCATCGGCCGATATCAGGTTGAAATCGCAATTTAGGGTAACTGCTTCTAAATAATTTAGGATGGACGACAACGGAATTGCAACGATGCTTTTAACAATGGATGAAGCCGAGGGTTTTATCCGGATAGGCGATCGTATAAAAAGCTTGCGCATAAATCAGAAACGTACTTTGCAGGAGATCGCTGATAGCAGCGATCTCTCAAAAAGTATGATCTCAAAAATTGAGAATAACAAAGCTGTTCCGTCTATAGCGGCGCTGGTTAAAATAGCTAAAACATTAGGCACCAATATATCTAGCCTGTTAGAGCAGGATGGCTGGGCGCGCACCGTTTTTACAACTCAGGATGAGGCCCAGCGTAGTTTAACCCGTACAGAAAAAGGGTATTCTGTTTTCCCTTACGCTGCCAGCTTTCATGAGAAAAAGATGCAGCCGTTTTTGTTTAGCGCCAAAAAAGGCGAGGTGGTTCCGCACCGGTTATCACACGAAGGGGAGGAGTATGTATTCGTCATTTCGGGCGAGATGAAAATGACCGTTGGCGAAATAGAATATGTTTTAAAAAAAGGCGATAGTCTTTATTTTAGCTCGCTGCAAAAACATGGTATTATGCCGGTGAGTGATACCGTAGTTTATCTTGACATTTTTGTGTAGCGCACTGCCATACAACAATTTGGAGTAAATAATATATCTTAATTATACTTTCTACGCGCTCTTGACGTTCGCAATAAATTATCTTGTTGATAACGAAATAGTTATATTTGTACGATAATTTAATTGTTGATTAAAATGGCAAAAAGGTACTTGCTGTTATTTTGTTTAGTTGCTGCAACCATTTGGGGTTGTAAGAAAGGTAATAGTGGTGGCCAAACCCCAGATACTACAACCGATGAGGCTGCCTTAACAGCTGTTAAAATAGAAGCAAAAAATAATGCCGGTAAAGTTACAGCTGATGTGACGTGTACAATAGCCGGCGACTCGATCACCGCAATCATTCCCGATAGGGTAGCGTTAAGGAAATTAGCCCTAACCTTTACACCCAAGACACCCGGAACTGTAGTTAAAGTTGGCGATACCACCCAGGTAAGCGGTACAACGATTACCGATTTTTCTAAAATAGTTACGTATTCTTTAACATCGCCTAAAGGCGTTACGAAAAGTTATAAGGTAATTTTGCGCGAATTTACAGGCCTGCCTATTTTATATCTTACTACCAGCACCGGTGCCGATGTAACTTCGAAAGATGTATATATTACAGGTAACGTTATTGTTGATGCCAATAATGGTTTTCAACAGGACGTAACCAATATCCCGTTACAAATAAAAGGTCGCGGTAATTCCACCTGGACTTTATATCCCAAAAAACCCTACAAGTTAAAGTTTGCAAGCAAGGCAGCCATGTTGGGTATGCCTGCTGCTAAAAATTGGGTATTGTTGGCTAATTATAATGATAAAACATTAATGCGTAATAAAATAGCTTTTGAGCTGGGCAGGCGCATAGGGGCCGATTATACACCACAAAGCCGTTTCGTAGAAGTGGTGTTAAATGGCCAGTATTGGGGCAATTACCAGCTCACCAGCGCTGTTGAGATTCATGAGAACCGGGTAAACATAACCGCGTTAAAAACAACAGATACATCGCCAGCAGCAATCACAGGTGGTTATATTGTAGAGTTGGATTATAAGTTAGATGCCGATTATTTTTGGAGATCAACGACAAAGAATTTACCATTTACTATTAAAGAGCCTGAAGATATTACGCCCGACCAACTGGCTTATATTAAAGGCTATATGCAGTCGGCCGAAGATGCGCTGTATGCTTCTAACTGGTCAGATCCGGTTAACGGTTATGCAAAATATATTGACCCTGATTCGTTTATGCGCTGGTATGCAGTTAACGAAACTGTAAAGAACCAGGATTCGTGGGACTTTAGCAGTATATATTACTACAAAGACCGTGGTGGTAAATTAGGCATGGGCCCGATATGGGATTTTGATATCAGCATGGGTAACTGCGATTACTCGGTGTCAAAGGTGCCAACAGATTGGTATACCCGCAACGGATTGTGGATGATACGCCTGGCACAGGACCCGACCTGGAACTTAAAATGGCGCAATAAATGGGCAGCCCTGAAATCTAAAGAAATAGCGCAGATTTTTACCGATATTGACAACAACGCGGCCTATCTTAAGTTATCAGCAGCCGAGAATTTTAAAAGATGGCCGATACTTGATAAATATGTATATCCTAACGCGGTTGTGTTAGGTACTTATGATAAAGAGGTGGCCTACCTGAAAGATTTCATGACCCAACGCGTCGCGTGGATAGACGCGCATATCAGCAGTTATTAAAAAGGAGAGGGCCTATTTATCGCCCTCTTTTTTTATGCCTTTTAACAGCGCGTAAATTGCCATGGCGTGGCCATGCCCCAAATCAAAATCGGCCTTAAGCCAGCTTACTATATCGCCCGCTTTTGTAGCAGTTTTAAGTTGCCCTGCTTGGGTAAAGCCTTTTTCTTCGGCTAATTGTTTAAAATCACTTGGTGTTTTACCTGTTTTTGCCTGTATGTTATCTAAATATGCTTGGAATGACATGATGTTGATTTAAGATAATTTAAACAAACATCGGTAACAGAGCGACTATTGCCAAGGAAAAAATAAAATATTGTTAATAAATATAGTATTATGTATTGCATAGTACCATATAAAACATTATGTTTGCAACGGATTAATTAATCAGCAAAACATAATAGCATGGAAAACTTTAAAATAACAATAGCAGCAATAGGCTTATTGGCCCTGGCATTTGGCTGCCACATGAACCAACGGCACACAGTGATAGCGGAGAATAACGGTCATAACAATCTTAGAATTGAGTATGGTGGCCGTGTGTTTTTTAACTACGATAGTACTGCAATTGCCAAAATAACGCCCGACGGTTTTGTAAAATATAAAAAAGATGACCAATCTTTCGTAGCCGAAAGCGATAACAACGGCAGGATAACCTACCGGATAAACGGCGGCGAAAAACAAACACAATTAAATGCCGATGATAAAATGTTTTTGGCACAGGCGGTTAAGGAAATGATTAAACGCGGTCATTATAAAGACTAAAGATATTGCATAAAAAAAGCACCCCGATACCTCGGGGTGCTTTACGATTAAGTTATATAGTGATTTTTTTAAATTACTTTTACATTTACCGCGTTAAGGCCTTTTTTGCCTTCTTCAATATCAAACGATACTTTGTCGTTTTCGCGGATCTCATCGATCAAACCGCTTGAGTGTACAAAAACGTCGCTTCTGTCGTTAGTTTGTGAAATAAATCCAAAACCTTTTTCGATGTTGAAAAACTTTACTGTTCCTTCTTTTTGCATTATATATTTTTATTAGGGGCGTAAGGTAGTCATATATAGTGGCATAACTGCTTTTTGCGGCTTTATTAAATTCATTTACAGGTATTTATAATCATTTATAGGCTGATATTCAATAAAGTATAGCTACCTTTAAACAATTACTTCACAAATACGTTTAATTGTTACCCGGTTCTGGTACGGTAATATTAATCTCTGCACTACATACACCAGTATAATAACCACTAACTACTATCCTTAAATTACTGCTCTTGCAATAGGGTGGCTTTTTTGGCGTCACCATTAAAAATATTACCATGAGCAAAGACAGAAAAACAGTTAAAGAAAAGAAAAAAGAGCCCAGTGCCAATGTCAACAAAAAGGTATCCAGCTATCAGTCTGATAAAGGATCAATGTCACAGTCGGATTCGTCAATAGGTAAAAAATCAAAGTAATTATGAAAGAGCAATCAATAGAAACCCAGACCCGCATGTATATGTATGATTTGATGAACACCGCCAAAGAGTTTGGTTTTAAAGGCGAAGACAGATGGGAACTGACCATGGTAACCGATACAGAAAGACAAAAGATCCAGAAAGATTATTACCCAACTATAGCTGCTAAAATAATCCCCGAGTTTTTACTACAGGTGTTTAATTTAACCAAGCAACGCCTTAATCAATCATTCAGTAAAACTAATGAAGAAGCAGGTACCCGCAATGTTGCAGTAAGCGAGTTAAATTACATTGTTGCTTTTAACCCAAAACGCCCGCGTGCTTAACCCTATTAAAACAAATTTGAAGGTTTACATATTGTGTATAAGTCTTTGCAATAAGCCACACAATTAGCATGAAACTTTTTAGCATTAAATACCCCCTTTTGATATTATTAATAGTATGCCTTGCACCACTGCGTGTTAAGGCATATTCTGTTTTAACGCACGAAGCTATTATTGATGCCAGCTGGGAGAAATCCATCAAACCACTATTAAGAAAGCGGTTCCCAGGCTCTACAGATGCCGATTTAACATTGGCTCACTCATATGCCTATGGGGGCAGTTTAATGACAGATATTGGTTACTCGCCTTATGGAAGTATTTACTTTACAGATCTGATACATTACGTGCGTAGCGGAGATTTTGTAAATAACCTGATTTCCGAATCGCAAAACATAAATGAATATGCCTACGCCCTGGGAGCATTATGCCACTATATGGCTGATAGATACGGCCACTCTATTGGTACCAATGTCGTGGTGCCGATGGTTTATCACAAATTAGAAGAAAAGTACGGTAAGGTGGTGACATATGTGGAAAAACCAATAGCACATAGCCGGGTAGAAATAGCATTTGATGTTTTGCAAATAGCGCGGGGCAATTACGCATCGCAGGCGTATCATGATTTTATTGGTTTTAACGTGGCTAAACCAGTGCTTCAAAAAGCCTTCCTTAAAACTTACGGGCAGGATCTTAATACAATATTTAGCGACCTGGATAAATCAATAAACAGTTTTAGATGGGCTATAAATAGCCTGATGCCAACCATAACCCGCAGCGCGTGGATAATTAAAAAAAGCGACATCAAAAAAAATACACCGGGCGCAACCAGCAAAAACTTTCATTATCGTATGCGCCGGAAAAAGTATTACGAAGAATTTGGCCGTGATTTAGACCGGCCTAAATTTAAAGAGCGGGTTATAGCCTTTTTGCTGACAATAGCGCCAAAAGTTGGGCCGCTCAGAGTTTTTAGATTTAAAGAAGTTGGGCCAGACGGCGAGAAACAGTTTATAAAAAGTTTTGATACGGTAATGAACAAATATGCCGGCGCTTTAGCCGAGTTGAATTATCAAAAACCTGCTTTAATAAACGTTGATTTTGATACCGGTAAAAAAACCATATACGGAGAATATGAGCTTACTGACAAAGCTTATATCGACCTTATGGATAAGTTGCAGGAGAATAAATATGCAGGCTTAACGGTCCCTCTTAAACGCAATATAATGGACTTTTATAGCAAAATTGATACTGCGGCTATTGCGAAAAAAGATACTGATATCTGGAAAAAAATGAATGCGAATTTGCAACAACTGCAGAATGCTAAAACAGTATCGGCCGATAGTTTAAAAATAACTATGACACCTAAAGAGAAAGATACTGCCAAAGATGTTGCCAAAGAGACAAGTAAAGAAGCCGATAAAAAAAAGGAAAATAAAGGTTCGTAATGATTAACTTTACGATAGTGTTTTAAATAGCACAACCATTATATACCTTTTTCATGAAAAAAATATCGCTGCTGGCAATAGGTATGACCTTATTGTGCCTTGTTGTTAATGCCAAAACCAAACCACGTTTTGCTAAGGAAGTAATAATCCAGGACGATTCGCTTTTAGTTGCCTTTGATGCCGGCACCGGCGCATTGGTACGTATGGAACGAAAGTCGACCCATTGGATGATTGAGCGCCGGCCTGAGCTTGGAACGTCTTTCAGGATGTTGGTGCCATTGCCAAAACAAAGAAGCAATTATGTGATGGGCCAGGGCCAGCCTGCCCGGGTTGAAAAGATTTCGGAGCATGAGGTTCGGATCCACTGGGATAAATTAACCAGCGATCATGGGGGTGTTGTGGCTATGAAGTTTACCGGTATTGTCACTCTGAATAAAGGCGAGCTAACCTTTAATGCCTCGCTCGAAAATAATTCGGCATTAACTGTCGAGACGATTGACTATCCTTATCTTGGCGATTTTAGCCGTCCATCCGCAAACGCGCCAATGCAGGCCAAAACCATGTGGTATGGCAATTTAGAGTCGGCAGAGTTGTACCCTAATTTTGGTAATGATAAAGGCTATTGGGGCACGTTTACGGCTATGAAAACATTCGACTCGCATCGCAGCCTTTTTTGTTTGATCCAAACGCCGGGGCAGGGGATGTATGTTGAGATGAAAGATCCGTATCAACAATACTTACTGCAATTTACTTTTAATCAAAATCCGGGTGTAGAGCAGTCTGTAAACGCCGCCGTGCCAAATGTTGACGAGATAGACGGACATGCCGTGAATTTAGAGTTCAGGACCTGCCATTTTATATTTGCGCACCCGCATACAACCTTTAACCTTGTACCGGTGGTAATGAAATGCTACAGTGGCGACTGGCATAATGGGGTGGACATTTATAAGCAATGGCGCAATACCTGGTTTAAACAACCACATGTGCCGGCCTGGATAAACGATGTGCACTCATGGTTTCAATTGCAAATAAGCTCGCCCGAGCAAGATTACAGGGTGAAGTACAAGGACCTTGTGCAATACGGCAAAGAGTGTGCAGAGAACGGCGTTACAGCTATACAATTGGTAGGCTGGAACGAAGATGGACAGGATGGCGGCGACCCAAGCCAAAACACCGACCCGGGATTAGGTACTACGCAGGAATTGAAAAACTCCATCGCTCAGATCCAGGCAATGGGTGTAAAAATGATAATGTTTGGTAAGCTAAACTGGGCCGATAAAAGCAAAGACTGGTATAAAAAGGAACTATATAAGTACGATGCTACCGATCCTTACGGAGTACCCTACGAGCATGGCGGATATAGCTACTACACGCCTACACAGTTAGCCGGCATAAATACCCGCCGCAGGGGTGTTATGGATTTTGCCAGCCCCGCCTACCGGAATTTAATTACAAAAGAGTTTCAGAAGTTATTGGATCTTGGCGGCTCGGGCTGGTTATTTGACGAGAACTGTCATCACGGGCCGGTTAAGTACAGCTTTGCAACAGATCATGGGTACACCGCGCCGGGTTATATTTATGGGGGCGATATGCCTTTGGCGTCGCAACTGCGTGCTGCTGCAGACAAAATAAGTCCCGATTTTCTTTTCGCAGGCGAGGGCCATATGGATTGGCTGATGCAATATTATTCAACCTCCTATTTCAGGATCAATGGTGGTTCAACCCCCGTTTGCCGTTACCTCGACCCGCAGGCCCCGCTTATTGTAGCTGTAAATGGTTTTGATGATCGCGAAATGCTGAACCTGATAATGATGGAACGGTACATTATCAGTTATGAACCCTACAACTTTAAGGGCCACATTACCGATTTTAAAATGACGCTTGATTACGGCAAAAAAATAGATGCCCTGCGCAAGCGTTACCGTAGTTATATATGGGATGCTGAGTTTCACGATACTTTGGGTGCGACTGTTACAGCAAGCGGGCCAATAAAATATTCGGTATTTACAACTACCACAGGCAAACGCGCTGTTATAATTGTTAACCCTATGCGTTCGGCAATTAGTAGTAAAGTAAGTATCCCTAACCAGGGCAAATTAGTGATGGCATCGCCAGAGCAGCCGGATGCGGTAGCTACGGACGGTACTGTACAAATTCCGCCACGATCAGCAGTTGTTGTTATGGAACAGTAGTTATTTAAGGTGTTTCTTTACGACTTCGGTAAGTTCCGTAAGATCAAAAGGCTTCCGTAAAAAGGCATCGGCCAAACCGTTTTTGGCAATTTCTTTAATGTTACTTACGGCCGAGATGATAATTACCGGGATGTGGCTGGTGGCAGGGTTGCTTTTTAATTCGCGGCTTAACTGTTCGCCGTTTGCATCGCTTTTCCATTCGGTAAGCCAATTGTCTAATAAGATCATATCAGGGGCTATTTCAGTGATAGATTTTAGAATTTTAGAATTTTCTGAAGAGATAACTTCATAGTTTTCCTCTTCCAAAACATACACAATAGATTCTCTAATGTCTTTGTCATCCTCAATTACTAATATCTTTTTCGCCATCTCAGTATAGGTATAATAACACCTATAACAATCAAGTACATGCCTTTTGTTTTACCGTAAGCCAAAAATTGGTATAATTATGACTAAAAAGACTGTACCCGGAAGTTAAATGGGCTTTTAGAAAGTTTTGCTATTGTAACAAATACGGCAACGCGGCTCGTAGCTGTCCTTTTCGCCGAGCAATACTTTTTCTTTGCTGGGTACCAAACGGTAGGAGTATAGCGCCGGATTGCCGCAGCGAAGGCATACGGCATGTACTTTAGTTACCGACTCTGCAATGGCCATCAATGTAGGCATGGGGCCAAAAGGGCGGCCTTTAAAATCCATGTCTAAGCCGGCTATTATTACACGGATCCCTTTGTTGGCTAAAGTGGTACAGATATCAGGGAGCTTGTTATCAAAAAACTGGGCCTCGTCTATACCAATTACCTGTGCATGGCCGGCTAATAACAGTATCTCTGACGATTTACCTACCGGGGTTGAGGCCTGCGCCGTTGCGTTGTGCGATACTACATCGGTTTCATCATATCGCACATCAAGCTTAGGTTTAAAAACCTTAACGCTTAGCTTTGCATAACGGGCCCGGTTTATCCGGCGGATCAACTCTTCGGTTTTACCAGAGAACATGGAGCCGCAAATAACCTCTATCCCGCCACCGCTTTCATTTTTTCGCTTAAAAATCTCTTCGGTGAGCTGCATGGTAAACTTTTTGTAAAGGTCTAATATCAGAATTTAATGCTTAATTTTGGTAAGCATTTTTCTAAAGTATTGCAATGAACCAACTGGAAGTATTTAATAAGATAGGTGGCATTATAAAAGAGCTTAACGAGCAGTATAAATACCTTGAGTCTAACCCGCAAAAGTTGAATGACCTGGAGCTGGAATTATTTGTGGCTAATGCTCATTTTTTGGCAGATCATGCCGAAATACTAAGCAAACTACACTTGCGCAATATCCCCGAAAAACCACAAACGCTTGCACAAAGGGTAAATACCAAGGCCGAAAACATAGTTGAAGAAGAGATAAAAACGGCCGCTCCCGTTACTAAAGTAAGTACACCGGAACCTGCGAAAGTGGTTGAACCACCCAAACCTGTAGAACCTAAGAAACAAAGCCTGATCGAAAAATTTTTTGAGCCGGTAGTACAACAACCCAAGCGCGATTTAAAACGCGGCGTTGAATTAGCAGATACACCTAAGGCCGATGAACCTGTACCGCATATCGACCTGACAACGGAAACACCAAAAGATAGTTACACCTTTATAATGGATGAGCCCGAGGTTATAAGGCACGAACTGGTGGTTAATGAGGATGATGATATGGGCGAAGATATTGAAGAAACTATGGTAGAAGAAGAGGATGAAGTAATAGCTGCTGACGAACCTAAAGCTGAGGTTAAAGAGGCTGCACCAATTATAAAAAAGGAAGAGCCTGTTAAGGATAAAGAGGATATATTAACCATCAATCAAAAAATATCAGCGCAAATGGGCAGCGCTAACAATATAACCGAACAAGCTGGGGCACAGCCGGTTACCAACCTAAAAGCAGCCATCACCCTTAACGATAAACTATTATATATTAAGGATCTGTTTAACGGCTACAGTCTTGCTTACAGTGAAGCTATAGAGATACTGAACCGCTTTAACACATTTGAAGAAGCTAACAGGTTCCTGAATAAAAACTACATCGCCAAAAATAACTGGGATGCCAAGCCTGAAACAATGGACAAGTTTTTTGCCTTGTTGAAAAGACGTTACAGTTAGTAATAGTTATTGGAGGTTGATTATAATCACCTCGCCATATTACTCCCCCTTTAGGGGGCCGGGGGGCTACGCATAGATCATTCCCATCCTGTTCGAATCCAGTTTTATCAGGATAAACAGCATAATAGTAAAGCTTATTAACGAAGACCCTCCGTAGCTTATCAATGGTAGTGGGATACCGATGGATGGTACAATACCTATGGTCATACCAATATTAATGACCACATGGAAGAAGATAATGGACGCAACACCATAACCATAAATGCGCGAGAAGGGCGATCGCTGTCGCTCAGCAATATAAATTATCCGCAATACTAACAATAGATATAAACCCAACACTGTAACTGATCCGGCGAAGCCGAACTCCTCGCCAACTGTACAGAAAATATAATCGGTGCTTTGCTCTGGCACAAATGAGTATTTGGTTTGTGTGCCGTTCATATATCCCTTACCCCAAAGCTTACCCGAGCCAATAGCTATTTTTGATTGATTAACATTATAACCTTTGCCGCGCGGGTCGCTGGTTAGGCCCAGCACAATATCTATACGTACTTTTTGATGTGGCTTTAATACTTTGGTGTACAGAAACTGCACGCTAAAAACAAAAGTTATTAATATACCGGCGCCAATAAGCATAGTAAGCATCAGCTTACGGTTTCGCTTAAATAAAAATATAATTATTGCAGCAACCACAACAATCCCGCCTATAACCAGCGGTAAGTTATTCAACTTAAGTGTTAGTACAAACAAAGCAATAAACAAGCCTTCAAGTATCAGGAAATATGGCGATAACCCCTCGCGGTATAAAACAAATAACAATGAACTAAATACCAGGGTAGAACCCGCATCGGGCTGCAGCAAGATCAATATCATCGGAAAAAAGATGATACCTGCTGCTATCGCAAATGATTTTGGTTCGCTCACTTTGATATTTGCTCCGCTTAAATAACGCGCCAATAGCAGGCAAGTAGCAAATTTGGCAAACTCGGATGGCTGGAGCCTGAAACCGCCCGGCAGTGAGATCCACGCTTGATTACCGCCTACGTTTCGGCCAATTACCAATACCAATATCAATAATAACGTGGTGACGCAGTATATAGCAGGCGCAAGGGCAGATAGGAAGCGGCTCTCTAAGAGTAAAATAAAAATACCCAGTACAATAGCGATAATAACAAACATAAACTGCTTGCCATAGTTGGTGTCCAAATCAACGATAGATTGATTTTTAGGATCAAATACAGCCGAGTGGATGCTTAGCACACCAATGGTGCAAAGCGCCAGGTAAATAAATACCGTTAGCCAGTCTACATTAAAAAAGAAGCTGCGTTGTTGGTTACTCATCGTCCTTTGGTTTAATTGCTGCCAGGTATTTAACCGGTAATGGTTTTTTATTGTTCGCCGATTTAACCGGTGCTTTTTTACGCGCCGAATCTAATTTTAGTTTTTTCAGGCTATCCGCTTTCGCTTTTTGGGCCGGGGTTGTTTTAACAACAATTTCCGGCAACAGGTTTTGATTCATGTAATAACTTGGCTCAATACCTGATGCGCGGCGGGTAATACTGTCACGTAAATATTTTTCGACAATAAAGCTGGCTATAGGCGCGGCCCATGTAGCACCCTGACCCGAATTTTCAACCACTACAGCTATAGCGATCTTTGGATTGTCCCTGGGTGCAAATGCTACAAAAACTGAGTTAGGTTTGCCATGCGAATTATCTGCAGTCCCGGTTTTACCACACATTACTATGCCTGGTATTTTTGAGCCCGCGGCCGTTCCATAATCAACTACGTTTTGCATACCATCAATAACAGGGTCAAAGTACTGTGCGTCTACCCCTACATAGTTTTTTATTGTATATTCCTTTTTGATAATTTGTTTATCGCCAATAGATTTAATAAGGTGCGGCTTATAATAAAAGCCATGATTAGCAATAGTAGCTTCAATATTGGCCAGCTGTAAAGGGGTAGCTTGTAACTCGCCCTGCCCTATACCTAAAGAGATAACCGTGCTTGACCGCCAGCCGCCTTTATGGTACAACTTGTCATAAAACGATGCCTTAGGCAAATAACCAGGGCCCTCGGCAGGCAGATCAAGATCAAGCCTTGAGCCTAAACCAAACTTTGCCACATTGTTTCGCCAAATAGTAAAACTCGTGTCGGTTTGTTTTGGCCCGTGAAGGTTTATCAGCTTTTCAAAAACCATATCAAAAAACCCATTGCATGAATGCGCTACAGCGCTACTTAAGTTAACCACGCCATGACGCTCGCCATTAAAACATTTTATACGTCTGTTACCGGCTGTATAATATCCCGGGCAGTTATAAGTAGTTTGAGGGGTGATAACACCTTCCTGCATCGCAATAAGCGCGCTAAGCGGCTTAAAGGATGATCCCGGTGGGTAATTAGCTTGTATAGGTCTTATCAAAAATGGCTTGTAAGGGCTATTATATAATTCATTATAATTCGCCATTCGTTCATTAGGGTCGTAGCCCGGGCTGCTCACAAACGCTAATATCTCGCCGGTTGATGGTTCGATGGCTACAATACTGCCCACTTTATTTTGCATTAATTTTTCGCCCAGCTTTTGCAGTCGGCTATCCAATGATGAAGTTAAACGCTGACCGGGAATAGCCAATGTATCATAAGCACCGTTGGCATACGATCCTTGTGGCACTCCACGCGAATCGACCATTTTGTTTTCTACTCCGGTCTGGCCGCGTAATACCTCTTCATAAGCCCTTTCAACACCGGTAATGCCCCAGTAATCGCCCCTGCGGTAATGACCCCCGGACTCGATAATGCCTTTTTCTGACACTTCGCCAATGTAGCCCAAAAAATGGGCGGCAGATGAGTCGGGATAAGTACGGATGGGGTGTGGCTGTACAGTAAATCCGGGAAACTCTGATAGCCGTTCCTGTAAGGACGCGGTTAATTGTGGTGATAGTTGTTTCTCGAAAGATGAAGATAAATTTGGTGAGTATTTTATCGCCTTTGCAAAACGCTTGTTAAACTCGGGCTTATCAATGCCTATCAGTTTACAAAACTCAACTGTATCGAAAGCTTTAACTTCTTTGGGTATAACAGTGATGTCGTATACCAGGTCATTACTTACCAATACTTTGCCATTGCGGTCTAATATTGGCCCGCGGGCGGGGTATTGTCTAACCTGGCGGATAGCATTTTTTTTGGCAGACAAAGTGTACCTGTCATCAATTATCTGGATGTAAAATAAACGCGCAAGAAGTATTAGAATTATGGTAATGAATATGCCCCCAATTACATATCGCCGCTCAAAAAATTGATTCATTTACGTTCTTTACTTTTAAAGAATAACAACCCCGAAACCAGGATCAAAAATACGGTAAATAATGAACTTAGTAAAACGCGGCCCAGGGTATATTGAATCTCGGAGAAACGGAAAACTTCCATATTGAACAGGAAGGTATGATGAAAAACTGTAAGGATAAGCGCATAGGTAAAAAACCACCTGAAACCCATAATGCTTAGGGTAGGTTCGGGCTCGTTATCAAAGCCCTCTTTTTGTACGGTTATGCTGATGAATAGTATCCGCACGAATGCCAATAACACGCAAGCTGTGGTATGCAGGCCAGGTGTGTCGTAAAAAGCATCAATAGTCAAACCTAATATAAAAGCTAAAGGAAACAACAGCAGGTTTGGCGTTTCAAACGGCAATAACAGGATGAAAAGAATGTACAGGTAAGGCGTAGACAGGTTATACAGTGTTATGTTTTTTAATAAAAATACCTGTATAAAAACCAGCACTATAAACCTAAGTATGTTAATTATTATGGCCCTACTCATCTTTTTTCTGCTGAGCCTCCAATCCCAATTGCTCTTGTGCCAATTTATTATTTACAACGTAAACGTATTGCAGTTTACTAAAATCAACAGCTATTCTTACATCCATGTTTAAGAATGACCCTTTGGCTGTTTTTGAATGAAGGTTGGAGATCTTACCAATAGGGATCCCCGCCGGGAATAACGACAGATCAGACGTTACCACCAGCTCATTTAGTTTTGGTGTAGCGTTATTTGATACGTTATAAAGTAAACCTACATGCGGATCAAGATCATCGCCCCAGGCAAATGAGCCCAGGTCTTTAGTGCCGGCAAGCGCGGCGCTTATGATGGTTTCTTTATGCAGTAATGATTGTACAACCGACAGATGTTCGCCTACAAAAACCACTTTGCCCACTACGCCCTGTGCACAAATAACACCCATGCCTTTTACAATGCCTGCACGGCTACCTTTATTTATGGTGAGATAATTATTACGGTGATTGGTAGAGTTGTTTATTACCGCCGCGTCAATATATTCATACTGTTGCTTGTAAATGGTATCAACCACTTTATGCCGGGCAACAGAGTCTATGTAAAAAGATGTTTTAAGCTGGTTGCGCAACTTCGCATTTTCGCGGGCCAGGCTATCGTTTACCTCGCGTAAAGTGATGTAGCTTTTTAACTGATCAACCTGTGCATATAAATTGCCGGTAACCTGGTTGGTACTGTTAATGAAAGTAGCTTTTTGGAAAGAGTTGTACTTGATATAAATAATCAATGCACTAATCTCAAATATAATGAACAGGAAAAACGCGTTGTACTTGGTAATGAAGATTAACAGGTTACGCATTGTAGGTGATGAGTTTTGAGCGATGAGTTTTGAGTAGTAAGTAACTCGTCACTCACTACCCAAAAATCACAACTAATTTATTGCATTAAAAATTTAAAATTACCAATATTTTTAAGCGCGGTGCCAGTACCGCGAACTACTGCACGTAGCGGGTCTTCGGCAACGTGCACCGGTAGTTTTGTTTTGGCAGAGATCCTTCTGTCTAAACCACGTAATAACGCACCGCCACCGGTTAAATAAATACCGGTTTGGTAAATATCAGCCGAAAGCTCGGGCGGGGTGATCTCCAGTGCTTTTAATATCGCTTCTTCAATTTTTGAAATTGATTTATCAAGGCAATGCGCAATCTCTGTATACGATACCATGATTTGTTTAGGTACACCGGTCATCAAATCACGGCCCTGTACAGCAAAATCAGCAGGTGGGTCGCTTAGCTCAGGCAACGCGGCGCCAACTTCTATTTTAATTTTCTCGGCAGTACGGTCGCCAATCATGATGTTATGCTGGCGACGGATATATTGAACAATGTCAGAGTCAAAATTATCTCCGGCTACACGGATAGACTGATCGCAGACGATACCTGACAAAGCGATAACCGCGATCTCGGTAGTACCGCCACCGATATCGATGATCATGTTACCCATCGGCTCTTCAACGTCAATACCGATACCTACGGCTGCTGCCATAGGCTCATGTATTAAATAAACTTCTTTAGCACCTGCAATCTCGGCCGAGTCGCGCACAGCACGTTTCTCAACCTCGGTAATACCCGACGGGATACAGATAACCATACGTAGCGATGGGAAGAACCATCCTTTACCCTGGTTTATCATTTTTATCATACCGCGTATCATGTGCTCGGCAGCATTAAAGTCGGCAATTACACCGTCTTTAAGCGGGCGCACCGTACGAATATTGTCGTGGGTTTTACCCTCCATTTGCATGGCCTGGCGCCCAATGGCAATAACCTTGTTGGTTGTGCGGTCAAAAGCTACTATCGACGGTTCGTCAACAACAACTTTATCATTATGTATGATGAGGGTATTTGCGGTACCTAAATCTATTGCGATCTCTTGTGTGAAAAAATTAAATAAACCCATTTGTAGTTTGCTTCAAAATAATTTGCAAAGTTGTTAAATTTAGTTGATTAAGTTGGAATAAGTTGATTAAGAGAACGGTTTATTTTTGAAAATAATATAAAATTAATTCACTTAATTACTAATCACTACTCAACCACCTTAGTGTTTAAAATGACGGACACCGGTAGTAACCATGCTGATGCCTTTTTGGTTGGCCATATCAATTGATAATTGATCTTTGATAGAGCCACCCGGTTGTACAACAGCCACTATACCGGCGTCAGCAGCAATCTCTACGCAATCAGGAAACGGAAAAAATGCTTCTGATGCCATAACTGCCCCTTTTACATCAAAGCCAAAAGCTTCGGCTTTAGCTAATGCCTGCCTTAACGCGTCAACACGCGAGGTTTGACCTACACCGCTGGACAGCATCTGATTGTTTTTCACCAGCACGATTGCATTGGATTTTGTGTTTTTTGTAATCTTGTTGGCAAGGAAAAGGTCTTTCAATTCCTGCTCGGTTGGTTGGCGTTCAGTAACGGTTTTCATATCTGCAGGTCCTTCAATTACAAGGTCCTTATCCTGCTCAATAACTCCGTTTAGTAAAGTTTTAAATTCTTTTTGCGGTAATTCAACCAGTTGACGTACTAATACAATGCGCCCTTTACGTGCTGTAAGAATGCTAACTGCTTCATCGGTATAAGCCGGTGCTATCAGTACTTCGTAAAACAACTTATCTATCTCTGTAGCAGTTTCTGCATGTATCTCTGTATTGGTAATGATGACACCGCCAAAAGCCGAAACCGGATCGCAGGCCAGGGCATCTATCCAGGCTTCTTTAATAAACTGGCGGGTAGCTACACCACAAGCGTTAGTATGTTTTAAGATGGCAACCGTAGGTTCGTTAAATTCATCTATCAATGCTACAGCAGCATCAACATCAACCAGGTTATTGTATGAAAGCTCTTTACCCTTATCGCTCAGGCTGTTAAACATGGCATCAAGGTTACCATAGAAAACACCACCCTGGTGAGGGTTTTCTCCATAGCGCAAAGTTTTGCTGTTAAGTATGCTGTGTTTAAATACAGGTAGCGGCTCGTCCTGGTTAAAATATTGGAAGATAGCCGTGTCGTAGTTCGAGGTTATGTTGAACGCTTTTTTAGCAAAGGCTTTACGCTGATCAATGGTAGTTGTTCCGTTTTGAGCTTTTAAGATGGTGTCGAGCTCGGTGTAATCATCCTTAGATGCCAGGATCACAACATCCTTAAAGTTCTTTGCCGCTGCGCGGATAAGAGAGATTCCACCGATGTCAATTTTCTCAATCACATCATCATGGCCGGCACCTGATTCAACCGTTTCTTCAAATGGATAAAGATCTACTATAACCAGGTCAATTTCCGGGATCTCGTATTGTGCAATTTGCTCTTTGTCGCTGTCATTACTTCTCCGCGCCAATATACCGCCAAATACTTTTGGGTGCAGTGTTTTAACACGGCCGCCGAGGATGGATGGGTAAGAAGTAAGGTCCTCAACAGCAATGACATCAACCCCAAGGCTGCGAATAAAGGTTTCGGTACCACCGGTTGAATATATGTTAACTCCCAAACGGCTTAACTCTTTAATAATGGGCTCCAGGTTATCTTTATAGTAAACTGAAATAAGGGCATTTTTAATGGCAACAGATTGACTCATTTAACGGATTTTTTTGAGCCGCAAAGGTAGTGATTAGTGATTAGAGATTGGGGATTAGTGGTTAGTTTTTTTGAGAAAAGTTGGTGCTTGGTAAAATCAGTTAGGGCAATAGATCAAGTTTGTTATCTTCGTGGATATCACCACCTATAAAATGTCAGCCAATTCAGACATAATCAAAGCCGCCTGGAAAAAATATTACCATTTGTGGAAGCACGAGGAGGTAAACGCCCGGCATATTTTGTTAAATGAGGGCGATATTAGCAGAAAGATTTATGTTATAGACAAAGGTTGCATACGCAACTGGTTTTATCATGAAGGCAAGGAGATCAGTTTCCAATTCTTTTTTGAGGGCGATGTAGTGTATTCGCCGGAGAGTTTCAGAAAAAATATACCAAGCCTGTTTAGTATTGAGACCATTGAACCGGTTAGCCTTCGCTGGCTAAGCCGGAAAAATATGGACTTGGTGCGCGAAGATTCATTATTATATAATGAGATGATCGAAAGGTCGGCAGATAAACAGGCTGAATTTATGCAGCATTTTTTCTCCTATTTGAAAAATACACCACAGGAGCGCTACGAATTATTATTGCAGCAGCATCCTGAGATCATTAAGCGGGTGCCATTACAGCATATCGCTTCTTATTTGGGTATCACGCCGGTTTCTTTGAGCCGCATCCGCAACCGGCGATAGCATTTCTTAACAATTGTTAAGTGATATCTTGTTTTTGAGGCCGAGTTTTGGATAAATTAAATCAATAGGATATGAGACTAAACAAAGTGATTCCCCAGATATTTTACTCAGACATTAACCATGGCCTGGAACTTTTTATTGATGTTCTTGGCTTCACCATAAAGCACAAAGAAGATAAACCTGCTTTTTATATTGTCGACCGCGATGGAGTGACATTGCTTTTGGTTGAAGATGATGAGTTTGCCAAAAAAGACCGCCCTGAGATTCGTATCGATACGGATGACATTGATGCGCTGTATCAAGAGCTTATTGCTAAGCCAAAACAACTGTTTCATTCTAATCTTGCTACAGTAAAGTTGCAGCCCTGGGGATTAAAAGAAGTTGCTTTGCGCGATAAAAGCGATGTTTGTGTAATTTTGCAGCAACATATGAGTGAGTAGTACTACACCTCTGTAAACTCCAACTCTTTACCATAAGTCTCATCCAAAAACCACGCTGCCGTAATACCTATTGCAAATATGATCAACCCTGTTACCCAGCCGCCTATTACATAGTTACCAAAAAACTCGCGGGTAAATTTAAATAGCAATATCATTAAAGGCAAAGTACCGCGTACCATATTAGGGATGCTTATCCCTGCTGACGCACGGAGGTTGGTGCCAAACTGCTCTACACTACTGGTAATATAAACCACATTTAACCCGGCGCCATAGCCCAGTCCCACACAAATAAAATAGAACCACGCAGGGCTGCCACCGCTTTGTGAAAAGTAAAGTACTGTAAATACAATGGCTATACTGTAAAAGATGAACAATGTTTTTTTGCGGCTTCGCAAACGCTGGCTTAGCCAGCCCACGCTAAAATCGCCGGCGGCTATGGCCATGTACAGGTACATAATTGCAGTACCCGGCTCAACTCCGTTTATGCCCATGGCTTTGCCAAATTGGTCAGAGAAGGTAACCAGTATGCCAATGATATACCAAACCGGCAACCCTATCAGAATGCATTGCATATACTTTGCAAAGCGTTTCCGGTTATTAAAAAACATCAGGAAATTACCTTTGCTTAAGGTGGTTGATTCCTGCACATTTTTAAAGATGCCACTTTCCTGTACCTGAATCCGCAGTAATAATAATACCAGGCCAAGCACACCGCCAATATAATAGCAGGTACGCCAGTCTACCATCTTGCTGATTATCGACGCCGCTACTACGCCGAACAACCCGAACCCGGCAATAAGGCCCGCCGCCATGCTCCGTTTTTCTTTAGGGAGTAATTCGCTTACCAGGGTTATTCCGGCACCAAGCTCGCCGGCAAGGCCGATGCCTGCAATAAATCGTAAAACTATATATTGATTTAAAGTGGTTACCATTCCATTCGCAATATTGGCGATGGAGTATAGTAATATCGATCCAAACAAAACCTTGAGCCGTCCTTTCTTATCACCCAAAATACCGAAGATGATACCGCCGATAACCATGCCTATCATTTGTATGCTGATCAGCAATTCGCCTTTTGAAAGTATATCAGCTGGATTTAAACCAAGCGCCGCCAGGCTGGGCTTGCGGATAATGGCAAAGAGTAAAAGATCGTAAGTATCAACGAAGAAACCAAGTGCACTAACGATAACGGCAAGTTGGAAGATACTGGTAGATTGTTTTGTGGTCATTGTGGTTAAAGATTGGTTTTGTTGGCGCAATAAAAATACACCTAATCTTCAATCTTTAATACCTAATCTTCACAAACTAACTCTTCATTTTTTTCAAAAGATTCTCAATCACCTTTGGAAAGTGAAGATGCTCCAGTTGTTGACCTTTAAATTTAACCATCTCCAGGTTATCGCCGGGCTCGATCTTGAATTTGGATTGATGGATAATCTCACCCTCATCAAACTGTTCGTTCACGAAATGAATAGTAATGCCCGATTCTTCTTCGCCTGCATCCAGTATAGCTTTATGTACATTGTCGCCATACATGCCTTTGCCGCCATATTTGGGTAACAGGGCAGGATGAAGGTTGATGATTTTATTGGGGAAAGCAGCCAGCAACGATTGCGGAACCAGCCATAAAAAGCCGGCAAGCACTATCAGGTCAACCTGTAACGTTTTAAGTATCCTTATTACATCATCGCCGTCATAAAACTCGTTACGGGTAAAAATGTGTGATGGTATCTCGAAGTTATCGGCCCGTTGCAATACGTAGGCCTGCGCATTGTTAGTTAATATTAATACAACTTCGGCTTCGGCGCTGCGTTTAAAATGCTCCATTATTTTTTGAGCATTTGATCCTGATCCTGAAGCAAAAATGGCTATTCGTTTTTTCAAAATTGTAAATAAAGTTAGTTACGACCCAAATATAAAAGTTTAAGCCATTTAAACACTATTGCGCGGCAGCTTTTTGCCTTACAAAACCATAACGTATAACCTTACGTTTTGTGTTGATGGTATAGTTTTGTATATCGCCGGTTAATAATACTAAGGAGTACTGACCTATATTATAGATCTGTGCATTGGCAAATGGCTTGGAGCTGCCTACTTTGGTAGTGTCTTTACAAACTATATCAGAAGATAAGAACAGGTTGTTTTCAGACAAAGCCCAGTTTCCCTTGGCCGTTGGTTGATGGATGCAATCAAAATTGGTATAGGTGCAGCTTTTGTCTTCTTTAAAAGTGAATACCTGGGTAGTATCGCATTTGGTGTTTAGTACGGTATCTAATTTTATGGTATCACCTACAGAAATAGTATACCTTACCGACGCCAGCTGCCAGGAGCCACTGGAAAAAAGGGCTTCGATGTTGTTTTGCTTATCCTTTTTGCAGGAATTGCTCAACAGGTTTATCAATATTAACCCCGATATAAACAGAAATGGTAATTTACTTTTCATTTAACAGACAGCACAAAAATAAAAATTGTTAGCCATTGGTGTGTAACCTCGAGGCAATAATAACTGTTTTAAATCACTATTATTTTATCTGCACGTTATTAAGCAATTATATTTGCCTTATGCGCATGCCTTTTGAACAACTTAAAGCCGAATTTAACCGGGTACTTAGCAAACTAAATTTCCCTGCGGATAAGGCCGAACTATGCGCGCGGGTTTTCGCAGAAAACAGCCGCGATGGCGTCTATACCCATGGCCTTAACCGCTTCCCCACATTTGTGCGCTATGTAAAAGAGGGGGTCATTAAAGCGGAAAATGATCCAACTCTTGTAAATGCATTTGGCGCTATGGAGCAATGGGATGGCAATTTTGGCGCAGGCATTATAAATGCACGCTTTTGTATGGATAGGGCCATTAATCTTGCGAATACCAATGGGATAGGTTGCGTCGCCATAAAAAATACTAATCATTGGATGCGGGGTGGCACCTATGGCTGGCAAGCTGCCGAGGCCGGTTTTATAGGTATTAACTTTACCAATACCATTGCAAATGTCGCCCCATGGGGCGGCACAATGCCAACCTTGGGCAATAACCCATTGGTTATTTCGGTGCCACGCAAAGCCGGGCATGTGGTGCTGGATATGGCTATATCGCAATACTCGTTTGGTAAAATGCTGCAGTATGAAAGCTACGGAGAGCAACTGCCCGTTCCGGGCGGCTATGATAAAGATGGTAACCTAAGCACCGACCCAACAGCCATCATGGAATCAAAACGAGTACTACCTATCGGTTTTTGGAAAGGCTCCGGGTTAACCCTGGTGCTCGACTTGCTGGCTACGGTTCTTAGCCAGGGCCGGTCGACCAAACAAATATCTGATCAAACTACCGAATCGGGCGTATCGCAGGTATTCATCGCTATTAAACCCCAGGATAGCCAACAAACAGACGACCTGATAGCGGAGATATTAAACTTCGCTAAAAGTAGTGATAGGGTTGATGCTGACAAACCAATAAGCTATCCCGGTGAAAATACTTTAAAGACCAGGAATAAGAATATAGCTGAAGGCGTGTTGGTTGATGAGAAGATTTGGGAAGAAGTGAAAGCGCTTGAGTTATGAGTAGTGAGTTTTGGGTGATGAGTTTCTTAGCCGTTTACTCAAAACTCACGACTCACTACTCATAACTTCCTTACCCCATCATCCCCTCAAACTTTTCCCAAAAGCCGTCTTTCGGTACGGGGGCGGTAATTAGTATCGGTTCTTTTTTTATTGGATGGACAAACTGCAACCGGCGGGCATGCAGGCAAATGCTTTTGCGCAGGCTGCCGCGCGGGTAGCCATACTTATTGTCGCCAACTATAGGGCAACCCAGGGTTGATAATTGCACCCTGATCTGGTGGGGGCGGCCGGTTATTGGGTCAACCTCTATCAGGTAATAACCATCAAGTTCGCCAACCAGCTTATAGTTTAATTCAGATCGTTGACTTCCCGCAACTTCGCGATCATGCGCCTTGGTAACGTTTTTCTGCGGATTTTTTATCAGGTAATGCACCAACGTTCCGGCTATTGGGTTAGGGCGTTTACGCACCACGGCATAATAGGTTTTATGCATTTCGCGGGCCTTAAACATTTTGTTTATCCGCTCTAAAGCCTTACTGGTTTTGGCGAACAGGATAACCCCGCTAACCGGCCTGTCTAACCTATGCACCACGCCTAAGAAAGCACCATTGGGTTTATCATATTTTTTGGCGATGTATTTCTTTACCTTTTCGTCCAGGCTCTCATCGCCTGTATCATCAACCTGTACAATATCACCGGCACGCTTGTTTATAGCAATAAGGTGATTGTCCTCATAAAGCACATCCTTATCGGTAATGTCGTAGCTGGTATAGTTAAATTCAGGTCTGGCCATATTTATGTAGTCCGGAAGTCGGAAAGACCGAAAGTCCGTAAGTTGTTATTTATAACTCCCCTTTAAGGGGCTGGTGCCTTAATACTGCTCCTTCTCGTTAGGGAAATCTTTAGCTTTTACATCGCTAACATAGTTCTTTATCGCGCCGTTCATAACGTCGGCTAAATTGGCGTACTGACGTAAGAATCGCGGCTTAAAACCTTTGTTAATGCCCAGCATGTCGTGGATCACTAATACCTGCCCATCGCAATGCTGGCCCGCACCAATGCCAATTGTTGGAATAACAAGGCTTTCAGAAACCTCTTTGGCTAATTGGGCCGGGATCTTCTCCAATACAATACCAAAGCAACCAAGCTCTTGTAGTTTCAACGCATCGTCGCGTAGTTTTTGTGCTTCGGCATCTTCCTTGGCGCGAACAGTATAAGTTCCAAATTTATATATCGACTGCGGCGTTAAACCCAAATGCCCCATAACCGGGATGCCCGCGGTTAAAATGCGGCTTACCGATTCGGCTATTTCTACACCACCCTCAATCTTAACAGCGTGGGCACCACTTTCCTTCATTATCCGGATGGCCGACGCCAATGCTTCTTTACTGTTACCCTGGTATGTGCCAAACGGCAGGTCGACTACAATCAACGCCCTTTTGGCTGCCCGTACCACCGCCGAGGCATGGTAGATCATTTGGTCGAGCGTGATGGGTAGGGTAGTTTCATGCCCCGCCATAACGTTTGATGCAGAGTCGCCTACTAATATAATGTCCATCCCCGCGGCGTCAACAATTGTCGCCATCGAGTAATCATAGGCGGTAAGCATGGCAATCTTCTCGCCATGGTTCTTCATTTCCTGCAGGGTATGGGTGGTAATTCTTTTTACTTCTTTATGTACAGACATGCTGATGGTTTTAAGCTGAAGGCAAAGTTAGGATATTTTATTTCGGAATTCCGAATGGAAATAATGACAGAAAAATCCGAAATCCCACTTCCAAAATCCGAAATCTTTTCCTACTTTTGCACCGTGAATAAAGGGGTTTCTCACTTCATATTTCCAATCCAATTTTACGGCGCATCATACCAGACCAGCCGTTATTTTAACCATTCAATTTATTTAAACAGATGACTTATTTCACCAAATTACCGGCGGTATTACTGTTAGAGGACGGAACTGTTTTTCATGGCAAAGCTGCCGGAAAGATAGGCACCACAGCCGGCGAAATTTGTTTTAATACCGGCATGACCGGCTACCAGGAAATTTTTACCGACCCATCGTACTTCGGGCAAATAATGGTGGCTACCAACGCGCACATTGGTAATTACGGTATTGCCAACGCGGAAGTGGAATCGGGCAATATCCAGATAGCGGGTTTGGTTTGTAAGAACTATAACATCGCATACAGCCGTAAACAGGCCGACGAATCGATCCAGGATTATTTCCAGGAGCAAAACATTGTTGGGATCTCTGACATCGATACCCGCCAACTGGTTCGCCATATCCGGGATAAGGGCGCGATGAACGCTATCATCTCATCTGAAATATTAGATGTTGAAGAGTTAAAAGCTAAACTGGCAGAAGTGCCATCAATGGACGGGCTGGAACTATCATCAAAAGTATCAACAAAAGAAACTTATACCTTCGGCGATGAAAGCGCGGCGTACCGTGTTGCTGTGCTTGACCTTGGTGTAAAGAAAAACATCCTGCGTAATTTTGACGACCGCGACGTTTATGCCAAAGTTTACCCGGCTAAAACCACTTTTGCCGAAATGGAGAAAGATTTTGCGCCAACGGGCTACTTTATATCAAACGGCCCTGGCGACCCAGCTGCTATGCCTTACGCGGTTGAAACTGTAAAAGACATTTTGGCCAGCGATAAGCCGATGTTCGGTATTTGTTTGGGCCATCAGTTATTGGCTTTGGCTAATGATATCCCAACCAAAAAAATGTTTAACGGCCACCGCGGCTTAAATCACCCGGTGAAAAATATCATCATTAACCATTGCGAAGTAACATCGCAAAACCATGGTTTTGGTGTAGTGCCTGAAGCTGTTAGAGCATCAGACAAAGTAGAAATTACCCACGTTAACCTTAACGATCAATCGATCGAGGGTATCCGTGTGAAAGATAAAAAAGCATTTTCGGTACAGTATCACCCCGAGTCGTCTCCCGGCCCGCATGATAGCCGTTATTTGTTTGATGACTTTATTAATTTGATGAAGTAATATCGACAATAACAATATTTAGAGCCCTGCAAATTATTGCAGGGCTTTTTTGTTAGCTTTATTAACCTAAATTGTTTGTATGAGATATTTACTTTTATTATTTTCTTGTATCATCCCGTATTTGGCAAGCAATGCCCAAACACATTACGAAAAGAAGTTCATCCAGTTTGCAATAGGCAAAGGAAATATTTGGTATGGTGAAAAAATAGAAAGCGACGGTATCGACTTTGTTAGAGAAACTTTAAGTAAAGACACCTTGTTTGACTGGAGATACATGACTCTATATGCAAAGCGAGGATTGCCCGACAGCTTAGTTTTCGTTTTAACAAAGTCAGAACACGCCTTTATTAATAAAGAGCTTGACGGCATGAAGGGTTTTGCATGGAAAAAACATTTATTCAAAAATTCATTATTAGTCAATTTTGAAAAGTGGGGCGCTTATAGAAAAGCCCATCAAGGAAAGTCGAGCTTCAATTCAGACGATTATAAAAATGGCGGGTATAGATTTACTAAACCAATTTTTATACGGAATAAAAGCGTTTGTTTTTTGTACATAACCCATCATGATGATGGCAAGGTTTTGATGTACGTAAGAAATAGAACGAACTGGAGAATTAAGTATGTGCTTGATTTTTGGGTTAGTTAATTTTGACAGACAGATTAGACCGCCAATATTTTACAGTAACACCTCCATTCACCGACACTTTAAACCCACACTTTCCACTTTCGCCGATAGGTTACAGAAATTGCGGACTAAATTCTCCGTTTCACCGACAATATCGCCCATCTTACCTAATAACCATGTGTAAAAATTGATTTCCGTAGCAAATTTGTCCTATAAATCATCACACACTATGGCACCATTTTTAATAAAACCCGCAATGTTGGTACTTGCTAAATTTATTGCCCACGCTATTGCGGCAATACACCTGTTAGGCCACATGGTAAAATAATACGACTACCTACTACCTATCTATGTTAAGTTTATGCGGATTACTGTAATAAAAGCAGTAATTCGCTAAAAACTCATTGTTATTCCAATTTTCTGCACCATTTTTACGCTATGGCAAAACAACCCATAATTACAGTAAATAACCTGGTAAAAAATTACGGCGACTTTAAGGCGGTAAAAGGCATCAGCTTCGAAGTTTATGAAGGCGAGATCTTTGGGCTGCTTGGCCCTAACGGTGCCGGCAAAACTACTACCTTAGAGATCATCGAAACCCTGCGCGAAAAAACATCGGGCGAGATTACCGTTGATGGCTTTAATATAGATACCGACGCAGGCAGCATTAAAAAGCGCATCGGGGTGCAATTGCAGGCGGCGGGTTATTATCCCAACTTAAACTTATCAGAGCTGATAGAGCTATTCTCGGGTCTGTACGGCATACAACGCAGCCCTATGGAAATGCTGGAGAAAGTTGCGCTGACGGACAAAGCCAAAGCAAAATATAAGGAGCTGTCGGGTGGCCAAAAGCAGCGCTTCTCTATAGCTACCACCTTAATAAATAACCCGCGCATTGTGTTTTTAGATGAGCCCACAACGGGCCTCGACCCACAAGCGCGCCGCAACCTTTGGGATTTGATCCGCGAGATCCGCGACCAGGGAACCACTGTGGTTATAACCACCCATTATATGGACGAAGCAGAAGTTTTGTGCGACCGCGTAGCTTTTGTTGATGGCGGTAATATAATAGGTGTTGATACTCCCGATGCCTTTATTGATAAATTGGTAGCAACCGGCTTTGAACCACCTAAAAAGGTAAAGCTTGCCAGCCTGGAGGATGTGTTTATAAATATGACGGGTAAGGAGTGGAGAGCAGAGTAAGCCCCCCAACCCCCTGAAGGGGGAGTAATTATGCAAATTGAATTACCCAATGACTAATGACTCAATGACCAATGACAGAACAACCATACAGTAATTTTAAAGCGACCATGGCAATTGCCAAGGCGAGTTTCAGGTCGATAGTACGCAGCCCTTCATCGGTGGTGTTTACGTTGCTTTTTCCGTTGATATTTATTTTGGTGTTTGGCTTTATAAGTGGGGGCGGGGTTATATCTGTTGATGTTGGCGTTGATAAAAAGTGCGATACCTTAAACCCGGTTTACCAGGCGCTTAAAAAAGTGAGCGTAGTACATATGATCCACCAACAAACGCCCGAAGAAATGGAAGCTAACCTTAAAAAGGGAAGCATTGACGCTATATTGAATATCCAGAAAAATACTAAACCACCCTACTTTACAGTAAACATACAACACAGTAAAGCATCGGGCGATAAGGAGGCAATCTTAAAATCGGCATTAAATAATATTTTCTTTGAGCTTAACTCCCATATCCCGGATGCACCACCGCCTGTGGCCATTATAAAAGAAGCCGAAGTGCAAACCCGCGAGTATAAAACTATCGACTTTATATTGCCGGGTCAGTTGGGTTTCTCGTTACTAAGCACCGGTGTATTTGGTACAGCCTTTGTATTTTTAAGTCTGCGGATAACCCTGGTTATAAAACGCTTTTTTGCTACCCCGGTTAAGCGCTACAGTATTGTAATTGGCGAGGCATTAGCACGAATAACTTTCGCGCTGATTGGTGCACTGTTTATTATAACCATAGGCCACTTCGCCTTTGGGTTTACGTTGGTACATGGGTTTGTAACGGTGCTGAACATGCTCTTCCTCTCGCTCATTGGGGTACTGGTGTTTATGGGGTTTGGTTTTGTAGTATCGGGCATAGCAAAAAACGAAAGTACAGTACCACCCATAGCTAATATGATAACCCTGCCGCAATTCCTGTTGTCGGGCACATTCTTTTCTATCAATGTTTTCCCGGCGTGGTTGCAGCCAATAAGCCGGGCCTTGCCGTTAACTTATTTGAACGATTCGTTGCGTAAAGTGGCGTTCGAGGGTGCAAGCCTGTTTGACGTATCGCACCAAATCCTGATCATGTGCATCTGGGGCGTGGTTATTTATGCAGTGGCGGTTAAAACGTTTAAGTGGGAGTAAGGCAGGATGTGCAAATGTGCAGATACGCGGATGTGCAGATGCCTGTCAACGTTTTAAATAGTTAAGAATAGATATGTGTATTTAATGTTAAGGCGATATATTTGTCGCTTTAATTTATATTAAGTTAACATGTCGCAGTTCAAAGCTATTTTCTTGTCGTTATTTTGTATGCTGATCATTTCAGTGCATTTATATGCCCAAAACAATAAAACCGGTACCTTTGGTATTGCCACTATAGTATTACCCAGCGATAGCTTGCACCGCTGGGGTGGGTATGCCGAACTGCAAACCCGCGGCGACGCACTTTTCAGCAATTTCTTTTATTACGAAACAAAAGCAGGCATAAGTTATGACCTCGACCGCAGCTTTACTGCATTATTAGGTACCGGCAGATATGTAACCAATGATAATCCCGAAAATTTAACCGTAGCCACCGAGTTCAGGCTTTGGGAGCAGATGACCGTTAACCAGTTTTTATACCGGGTAAAAATAGAACATAGATACCGTATAGAGCAGCGCTGGATAAATGGCTTGTATCGCAATCGATTCCGTTATCGGTTAAATATGTTCATTCCTTTAAATAATATAAGAATAGAACCCAAAACCTGGTTTATTTCTGTGTACGACGAAGTATTTATCAATAACAAAGCCCCGCATTTCGAGCGTAACCGGTTTTCGGCAGCGTTGGGTTACCAGTTTGATAAATCAATAAACGTGCAGGCCGGCTGGCTAAATCAATATAATTACAGCCCCACATCTGCAGCCGATAAGAACAACCTCGCGTTGACATTTATGTACCGTATTAACCGCAAAAACGCCAAACCGCGCGAACACATGCCAAGTACCGGCGATTAATGATCTTGTTATCAATGTATTATAATTTGCCTAAAATAATAAGCAAATCTTTTTTGTTATTGTATCCGTATTAAGGTTACTTAGCCCCCTAATTAACTTTAATGAATGAGATCTGCTGCGTTTAAAATAGCTGCAATTTATGTAGTGACCGGTCTGTTATGGATCACTTTAAGCGATAAATTACTTGAACTTTTAAAAGGAACTATGGATGTTCCTTTTATCCTGTTTTTAAGCAGCATAAAAGGGTTTGCCTATGTGTTATTAACAGGCATTATACTATACAAGCTCATTCTGTCTTACAACAGTCGGTTACAGGAAAGCGAAGAACAATACCGCAGCTATTTCGAGGCCAACCCGTCGCCTATGTGGATCTATAACCGCCGCACCCTCAACTATACTGCCGCTAACAACGCTGCTATCGCCAAATACGGCTACACGTTAGAAGAATTTAAGAACATGACGATATTGGACATACGCCCAAAGAGTGACGTGAGTAAAGTATATAGTGTGATAAAGGCTTTTAAAACTCGGTACAACGATTCCGGTATCTGGACTCATCTAAAAAAAGACGGTACGCCTATGCAGGTGCATGTTACGTCGCATATAATCACCTCGCCCTGTAAGGAAGACCATATTATGGTAATGGCTACCGAGGTTGCCGAAGCCCGAATCCCAGTTGTAATTAATGATTAATCAATTGCTTGTTTTAATATTCAGATTGTTTGATACATTAGTACAACCAATCCTCAGTTATGAAAGCTTCATTTTTTTGTTTCGCAATAGCGTTATCGCTTGCTACCTCTGCTGCAATGGCTCAGCCGCGTGGTATACACATCAGTTGGAATGGCGTTACCCAGCCACAAACAGCAACCACAATGGCCATTACCTGGCTAAATAATAATGCTGATAAGGGTACAGCACGATATGGCACCAGTGATAGTAAACTGGAACTTTCTGCTACTGCAACTGAAGCGTATTCGGCAGAAATAAGCGCCTACGTTAGTAAGGTAAACCTGCAAAAATTGAAACCCGCTACTTACTATTATTATAAGGTGGGGTCTGATCAAAATGGTTGGAGCGCGATCTATAAATTCAGGACCGGACCAGTTGTGGGCTCAAAATCAAAAATATTGATTGGCTTATGGAGTGATACCCAAAACAACGAGGGTAACCTTAATTTTGAGCAGGGCGATACCATATCAAGGCAAATGGCCAAAACTCCCTATTATTTTACAATCCATACCGGCGATGTGGTAGAGAAGGGGTCGATTGCCAAAAACTGGAATGGTTATTTTAATAACACACAACCCATTAATGCTATAGCGCCATTAATGTCTGTAACAGGAAACCATGATGTGGTTAATGATGCCGCGTCGCCTATATATCAGCAACCATCGCCTATATTTTATGAGGTAATGAACCTGCCCGGCAACCAAACCAATTATTCTTATAATTATGGTAACGCGCACTTTATAGCTATTAATTCGGGCTATGCGCAAGGGGCAGAAAAAGTGGGCAAGGTTTTATTTGATGAAAACTCTGCTGAATACAAATGGCTGGAAGCTGATCTTAAAAGCGCGCGCCGGGATAAAAACGTTAAGTGGATCATTCTATACTCGCACTACCCTTTGTTTGTTGTAGGGGTTAGCCATATCCAAACCTGGCAAAATTATATACAGCCATTGGTTGATAAATACAAGGTTGACCTGTGTATAGCCGGGCACAGGCATGTTTATGAAAGGCATAAAGCCATCACCGGCGCACAGGTGTTTGAGCAGGATGATATACACTTTTATAATAAGCCGCAGGGAACAGTTTATGTTAATAATGGATCATGCGGTGGCTCATTGCAAGGCTTAGGCGGATGGGATAAGCCGGATATGCTGTTTACGCCCCGCCAAAAGGTATATAGCTACGCCGAAATGACCATTGAAAATAATACCATTGAGTATAAAGTGTTTGATAAACAAGGCAACCAATTCGACTATTTTAAACTTGTAAAAGATTAAGCCAGAGTAATAAATGTGTTAATATTAAACTATTTTGCCACTTGTTTATTTGAAATTGTATCTTTGAAAAACTAAACGTTTTAAGTGTATTCTGTACACTAAGTTATAAAACCGTATTAATCAAATAGAAAATGAGTTTAATTATTGATGTTCACGCCCGCCAGATTCTTGATTCGCGTGGAAACCCTACTATTGAAGTAGATGTATTAACCGAAAATGGCTTTTTAGGCCGCGCCGCTGTACCATCCGGTGCATCAACCGGTGCTTATGAAGCTGTAGAATTGCGTGATAATGATAAAGCTGTTTACATGGGTAAAGGTGTTTTAAAAGCCGTTGCCAATGTAAATGATATTATAGCAAAAGAATTACAAGGTGTTGATGTATTCGATCAGAATGGTATCGACAAAATAATGATAGACCTTGATGGTACGCCAAACAAGGCAAACTTAGGCGCTAACGCCATTTTAGGTGTATCGCTTGCTGCTGCTAAAGCTGCCGCGCAAGAAAGCCGCCAGCCTTTATACCGCTACATTGGTGGTGTAAATGCTAACACATTGCCTATCCCGATGATGAACATCGTTAACGGTGGTTCACACTCTGACGCGCCTATCGCGTTCCAGGAGTTTATGATCATGCCGGTTGGCGCGTCTTCATTCTCTGAAGCATTGCGTTGGGGTACAGAAGTGTTCCATAACCTTAAAAAGATCTTGCATGACCGTGGTTTATCTACAGCAGTAGGAGACGAAGGCGGTTTCGCTCCAACTTTTGACAGTACCGAAGATGGCGTTGAAACCATTTTAAAAGCTATCGAAAAAGCAGGCTACAAAGCAGGCGAAGATATCTTCTTAGCATTTGATTGCGCTGCATCTGAGTTTTACAAAGACGGTAAATACGACTACACTAAATTTGAAGGCCCTAAAGGCGCAATCCGCACCAGCGAAGAGCAAGCTTCATATTTAGCCGAATTAGCTGCAAAATACCCTGTTATCTCTATCGAAGACGGTATGGCCGAGGATGATTGGGCAGGCTGGAAGATCTTAACCGACAAAATCGGCGATAAAGTACAGTTAGTGGGCGATGATTTGTTTGTAACCAACGTTATCCGTTTACAACAAGGTATTACCGATGCTACTGCAAACTCTATCCTTGTAAAAGTTAACCAGATAGGTTCGTTAACTGAAACTATTAACGCGGTTAGCCTTGCACAAACAAACGGTTATACCTCAGTAATGAGTCACCGTAGCGGCGAAACGGAAGATGCTACCATTGCAGATTTAGCTGTTGCCTTAAACTGCGGCCAGATCAAAACCGGTTCGGCTTCACGGTCAGACAGGATCGCTAAATACAACCAATTATTACGTATTGAAGAAGAATTAGGCGAGAGCGCAAAGTTTATTGGTAAAGAGTTTAAGTATTATAAGAAATAAGCTTCGCCACGAATTTTTCGAATTAAAGCGAATTTCACGAATTGAAAAGCCCCGTATGATCGGGGCTTTTTGCGTTTATAGAATTAATTTCAAAATAAATTTGCATACTTGGAACTTCTATTTATACTTGTGTCATAAAAGAACTCAATAAAGATATTTCTTTTGCATATTGTGTACATTCAAATAACTGTTGGTAGTGGTAATAAAACATATAAACAAGTATGTCGTTTTAGTGTGCGTAATGTTGGTAGCAGCTTTGCTATTAAAGCTTTGCACTCCCTATTCTGGCATAGCTGAATTTTTGGTACGAGTTAGCGTCATAGCTATCGTGAGTGCTTTTTTTACTATACTATGCATGAAAAAAAGCGCTTGAAACCACTTATTTAAGAAATAGTAAGAAGTGTAGCAATAGATACCTTAAGATTCAAAGCTATCCACTTGCGCTCGTCTGTGACGAGTGCTTAATTTGTTTCAGCATTTGCGATGCGAGATAACGGAATACAACGGCCAAACGATCACTTAGAACACATCATTCTCGCCCAAATTTGCCCCAATCCCACATCCCAATTAAAAACCCTATCTTTGCACAAATAATTTAATACCCGTTAGCTTTACGGTTTTGATCACCGACAAACTCTTCAGATCCGCTATGCAATCGCGTTAGCATATAATATTAAGAAACAATACATGTCATTCGAAAATTTAAAATTGATTGAGCCAATTCTCAGGGCTTTAAAAACTGAGGGATATACTACACCTACGCCCATACAAGAACAAGCCATACCCATTGTACTGCAACGCCGCGACCTTTTAGGTTGCGCCCAAACCGGTACCGGTAAAACTGCTGCTTTCTCTATACCGATCTTGCAGTTGCTATACCAGGACAGGCTGCAACACAAAGAGCAAAAAACAATAAAGGCGCTAATATTAACACCAACGCGTGAGCTGGCTATTCAGATAAACGAAAGCCTTGCGGCTTATGGCAAACACACCGGTTTAAAACATTTAGTTATTTATGGTGGTGTATCGCAAAATCCGCAAACCGACGCTCTGCGCCGTGGTGTGGATATTTTGGTTGCAACCCCGGGCCGTTTGCTGGATTTAATGAACCAGCGCTTTGTGCATTTAGATCACATTAAAATGTTGGTTTTAGATGAAGCCGACCGTATGTTGGATATGGGTTTTGTAAACGATGTAAAAAAGATCATCGCTAAAATACCTGCTAAAAGGCAAACGCTGTTCTTTTCGGCTACTATGCCTAAAGAGATCCAGCATTTGGCCGATTCTATCCTGACCAATCCGGAAAGGGTAGAGGTTACGCCGGTATCATCAACTGCGGATACTATTGCGCAGGAGCTTTACTATGTAGAGAAGAACGATAAGCGCTCTTTACTGCAACATATATTAAAAGACAAAGAAATTAAAACTGCGCTGGTATTTACCCGCACCAAACACGGTGCCGATAAAGTGGTGAAGGATCTGGTTAAAATTGGCATCACTGCTGAGGCTATCCACGGTAATAAATCGCAAAACGCCCGTCAGCGTGCTTTAAGCAACTTTAAGGCCCGTACAACCCGTGTTTTAATAGCTACAGATATTGCAGCACGCGGTATTGATATCGATGAGCTTACCCACGTTATTAACTACGAGATTCCGAACATCCCCGAAACCTACGTACACCGTATTGGCCGTACCGGCAGGGCTGGTGCAAGCGGCATAGCCATGACTTTTTGCGATGCGGAAGAGATTGAGTTTTTAAGAGATATCCATAAACTTATAGGCAAAGATATCCCGGTTAACGATGCGCATCCTTACGTGATGAGTCCGCAGAGTATTGTGGCTAATCATGCTGCAAGTAAAGATAAGCCTAAGGGTAAAGGCGGTGGCCAAAAAAGAGGCCGTGCTTTCGGCCGGTCTGACAGGCCTAAGCGTTCCGGTGGCGGTGGCAAACCCGAGGGTAGCCTAAGCGGTGGCAGGCCAAGCGGCAATCGCCGCAGAGATTAGTGATTGGTTGAATAGAGATTAGTTAATATAAGGTTAACTAATCTCCATTCTCTAATCACCAATCACTAACTTTGTTAATAAGTTAATAAGCATATTTGCACTGCTTAAACTTTTTTAATAATTTTATAAAAATTACGTTTAACGTTTATGAAACGCCTGATAGATCTTTTTAAAAACAAATTTTTCCTGGTTACGGTAGCATTTGTGGTATGGATGGTGTTTTTTGACAAGAACGATCTGCTATCGCAATACCAATATCACCAGGAGGTTAGTAAACTAAAAGAAGAGCGCGATTTTTACAAAACCCAAAACGTTAAAGTCGCTAAGGACCTTGACGAGCTTACCTCTGATCCCCAAAAACTTGAAAAATTTGCCCGCGAAAAATATTTGATGCGGAAAGATAACGAAGATGTTTTTGTGGTTGTGAAAGAGAAGAAGGATTAACTCCATCCTGTCGCTTTACCCCACGCGTCATTGCGAGGAACGAAGCAATCTCTACGTAGGACAGTCAATAAGCACGAAATTTTTCAAGAGGTTTCTGTAACGCATTTTACACCGTTGATTAGCGAGTGCAGAGATTGCTTCGTTCCTCGCAATGACGTTTACGTTAAAATTTCTACATTTGAACCATGAGCATCCGCGTTGAAGGTTTAACAAAAATTTATGGTGAACAAAAAGCAGTAGACAATATCAGCTTTAGTGCAACACAGGGTGTATTGGGTTTTTTGGGCCCTAATGGCGCGGGCAAATCTACCACTATGAAGATCCTTACCGGCTTTATCCCGGCAACCGCCGGCAAGGCAGAAGTATGCGGATTTGATGTAGCCACACACCCAATTGAAGTTAAGCGTAGCATTGGTTACCTGCCGGAGAGTAATGCGCTATACACCGATATGTATGTGAAGGAATCATTGGCATTTATAGCCGATATTCATCAACTGCATGAGTCTGGCAAACGCATTGCCGATGTAATTGAAATGACCGGCCTTGGCCCCGAACAACACAAAAAAATAGGTCAGCTATCAAAAGGCTATCGCCAGCGGGTTGGTTTGGCACAGGCAATTTTACATGATCCACAGGTGTTAATATTAGACGAACCAACGTCCGGACTTGACCCCAATCAATTAATCAGCATTCGCCAGTTAATAACAGACCTGGGTAAAACCAAAACTGTGATCCTTTCAACCCATATTATGCAGGAGGTTGAGGCGGTATGCAGCCACGTTATCATCATAAATAAAGGAAAAATTGTAACCAACGATACCCTTAAAAACCTAAAGGGAGCAAATGGTAAAAATTCGTTAGAAGAGATATTTATTAAGCTGACTAATTAAGACGATTTGCCTAAGTATTTAACATCATTGCATTTCAATTTGGTTTTTATAGTTTTGTATTATACCAATTAACCCATATACTAATGAAAAAAGTTCTACTTATACTGGCCTTAATAGGCGGTACAACATTAACCACTTTGGCGCAAAAAACAGCCGGCAATAAATTTGATATTGGCCTTGAGCTTGGCAAAACAACAGGTAGTTTTAGTAACGTTGTTGATTTTGCTGTTGGCGCCTCTTTAAAATACAACTATTCTATAGCAGATGACCTGGTACTAACAGGATCGGCCGGTTATACTTATCTGCCCTACAGCGACGATTTTAAAACTGCAACATTAGGCTTTGGTGTTGCTTCATCGGGCGAAGGCTTTATACCATTGAAAGCAGGTGTTAAATATTTCTTTAACAAAACTATATATGGCGAAGGTCAATTAGGCGCAGCCATATCAACTAATAGCGGTGGTGGTACTGCTTTTGCTTATGCGCCGGGTATAGGTGCTGCTTTTGGGGGTGGTGCAGATATAGCTATACGCTACGAAGGCTGGTCAAAAAGTGGCAATACTATAAGCCAGATAGCATTACGTATAGCATATAGTTTCTAAAATATAATTTAGCAAAAAGGCTCGTGGTTAACCGCGAGCTTTTTTGTTTTGTAGCAATATCATTAGCAAATATTGTTGTAATTTCGGCGTTTAAGGCTTTGCAGTGTATAGTATCCTAAAAAAAGAAATAACCGCTTATCTCAGCTCATTGGTAGCCTATGTTACTATTGGCGTTTTCCTGTTAGTACTTGGCCTGTTTTTATGGGTTTTCCCGGATTCATCTATCCTTGACTACGGCTATGCTGCTTTAGATAGCTTATTCAGCACGGCCCCCTATCTATTCATGTTCCTCATCCCGGCCATTACTATGCGATCGTTGGCCGAAGAGCGGAATGCAGGTACTTTCGAATTGCTATTAACCCGCCCGCTAACACACCTGCAAATTGTACTCGGCAAGTATTTTGCCGCGGTAGTAATTGTGCTTTTTGCGTTGGTACCAACGTTGGTCTATTATTATTCGGTTCACACCTTGGGTATCCCGCAGGGTAATATTGATACTGGCGCAGTTATTGGCTCTTATATAGGATTGTTTTTACTGGGATCGGCATTTGCTGCTATTGGCCTGTTCGCATCAGCAATCACCAAAAACCAGATCATCGCATTTACCGTAGCCATATTTCTTTGTTACTTTTTTTACAGCGGATTTGATTCGCTAAGCGGATTGTTATCCCTGCAAAGTTCGGGCATACAAAGCCTGGGTATAACAGAACATTACCAGTCAGTAAGCCGTGGTGTTTTAGATACCCGCGACTTGGTTTACTTTATTGTATTAACAGCGATATTTATAGAGCTTACCCTATTTGTTTTATTAAGGCAACAACAAAAAGGCTTCAAGAAAAGCGCTGTATCTGCTTTGTTCTTCTTCATTGTGGGGCTTGGCGTTTTATCAAGTGTAGCGTTTACCCGTTTTGATTTTACCAAAGAAGGACGTTATACCATATCGCCGGTTAGCCGAAAAGTATTAGATAGCCTGGATAAGTCCGTTAAGATTACGGTTTACTTACAAGGCGACCTTACCGGCGGCATGAAACGTCTGCAACGTGCTACCAATGATATGCTGACCGATCTGCAGGCTTACAGCCACCACAAGCTGCAATTTGAGTTTGTCGATCCGTTGAAAGGTTTATCACCCGAGCAGCAGGAGCAAACGGTAAGCGATTTGCATACGCGTGGCATTGAAGCCACTGCCCTTAGTATTAAAACAGACGACGGGGTAACGCAGAAAACAATTTTCCCGGCAGCAATGGTATCTGCCAATGGCAAGGACCTGCCAGTTGCATTGCTTTACCAACAAAGTCAGATGGGCCTTAGTGCTGATGAAGTTTTAAATAACTCTATCCAGAATTTAGAATATGCTTTTACATCGGCCATAAAAAAAGTAACTAAAGAGGGAAAGCCGCGCATTGGTTTTACCACCGGACATGATGAACTGAAAGATGCCCAGTTAGATGGCGCAATGGGTGGATTGTCTGACGGATTTTTGGTAGGACGTGTCGAGTTGAACACTATCCCGTTTGATAGTTTGATGAAGATAAGCCTGGTTGTGGTGCCTAAGCCCAATAAGCCATTTACCGAAGCAGAGAAATTTAAGATTGACCAATACCTGATGCGGGGCGGCAAAATAGTTTGGACTATCGACCAGGTTAGCGCCGAACTGGACAGCTTGCAGGGCCACGGGGGCGAGCAATTGGCCTTTCCCAAGCAGTTGAATTTAGATGACCAGCTGTTTGTTTACGGCGTCCGCATAAATTACGATCTGATAGCCGATATCAGCGCGGCGCAGATCCCTGTAAACACCGGTAGCATTGGCGGACAGGCGCAAATACAGTTAGTGCCGTGGCTGTTCTACCCGGTATTTATGCCGTTGGCAAAGCATCCCATCATCAAGAATCTCGATGGCATCCGCAGCGAGTTTGTAAGCACTATTGATCTTTTGGAAACTAAGGACATCTCAAAAACCATCTTGCTGGCATCATCGCCGTATAATAAAAAGATTTCGGCGCCGCACCTGTTATCGTTACAGGCCATAGAGCAGGAGCCTGATCCCAAGGCTTTTCAGAGCGTACCGAAAGTAACTGGGGTTTTGCTGGAGGGTAAGTTTACGTCTGATTTTAAGAATAGGTCGGAACCTGGTGGAGTGGGTGAAAATATCGCCATAAAAACCGAGAGCCGGCCAACCAAAATGATAGTTATAAGTGATGGTGACGTGTTTAAAAACCAGTTAGCAGCCGATGGTTCGCCTTACCCATTAGGATATGACCATTATACCCGCCAAACCTATGGTAACAAAAATTTACTGCTAAACATTGCCGATTATATGACCGACGATTCAGGTCTGATAGCTTTGCGAAATAAAGAGATCAAACTGCGCCTGTTGAACCGCGCCCGGGTGCGTGGCGAAAAATTATACTGGCAAATTATTAATACAACTATTCCTTTGTTATTAGTGTTAATATTTGCTATTTTTCAACATTATACGCGCAAGCGAAAGTATGCTCATTAAATTTTATACTTTTGACTAATTAACACTAAATTTATATATGAGATTTATAGTTTCAACATCAACTTTACTAAAGCAATTACAGTCTGTAAGCGGTGCATTAAGTAACAGTACCGTATTGCCAATACTGGAAAACTTTTTGTTTGAGATAAAGGATGGAAACTTAACCATTTCTGCCACCGATCTGCAAACAAGCATGACCACTTCTTTAACTGTTGAGTCTAAAGAAAACGGCAGGATAGCCATCCCATCGCGTATATTGTTAGAGACTTTGAAATCATTGCCGGAGCAGCCGGTGGCGTTCTCGGTTGATGATGCTACGTTTGCTATCGAGATAAACGCAGGCGACGGTAAATATAAATTAAGTGGCGAAAACGGCGAGGACTTCCCGAAGATCCCGACGGTTGAGAACGCTTCATCAGTAAATTTACCGGCATCTGTTTTAGCAGAGGCTATTAACAAAACTATTTTCGCGGTAAGTAATGACGAGCTGCGCCCGGCCATGACAGGTGTTTACTGCCAGCTATCAAGCCAATATTTAACCTTTGTAGCTACTGATGCACACAAGCTGGTACGGTATCGCAGGTTAGATGCCAAAGCCGAAAGCACAACATCATTTATATTGCCTAAAAAGGCATTAACACTGCTAAAATCGGCTTTGCCTACTGATGATGTAAATGTATCGGTTGAGTATAACAGCACCAGCGCCTTCTTTAAGTTTAATAACATTAACCTGGTTTGCCGCTTAATTGATGAGCGCTACCCTGATTACGATGCGGTTATCCCGTTAAACAATCCTAATAAGCTGAGCATAGACCGTGTGGCATTTTTAGGCTCGTTAAGCCGTGTTGCTATTTATGCTAATAAAACTACGCACCAGGTTAGGTTAAAAATAACCGGCAGCGAACTGCATATATCATCAGAAGATATCGACTTTGCAAACGAGGCGCATGAGCGTTTAGGCTGCCAGTACGAAGGCGAAGATATGGAGATAGGCTTTAACGCCCGTTTCCTTATAGAGATGCTTAAAAACTTAAGCGGCGAAGAGGTATCATTAGAAATGTCGACACCAAACCGTGCGGGACTATTGTTGCCACAAGGCGGTGACGAGAACGAAGATGTGCTGATGCTGGTGATGCCGGTAATGCTTAACAGTTACGCATAATTAGAGTTTATTTATAGAGATATAAGTATTATAGTCCGGGCGTAAAAACCGGACTTTTTTGTTAAACCGGATAACAAAACCTACAATAAGCAGTTATATAGCACCGGGAGTTATTTTATGAAGATAAGCGCAGTCCTTTTATTTTTCGCCTTTGCTGTTATAGGTTTAGCGGCCTGTTCCAAGTTGGACGATAATGCGTTTGTCGGTAACAGATCAACCACGTTAACGGTAATTAATGCAAGTACAGATACACTTAACTTTTACCAAAACGGTACCCGTTTAAATAACACCTCAAACTTATATCCCTTTGGGCAGCTAAGTAGTTTAGCAGTAATTGTTGGCGACCAGAATTTTCAGTTTAAAAAAGCGGGTAGTCCTAATACATTGGTTAACGTTCCGTTTACCATACAGGATACAACAAGGTATACCATGTTTTTCGCCGGTGAATCAACCGACAAAGTGTTTATGATAAAGGATACGATCAGGATCGACTCATTGGCAAGGATAAGATTTGTAAACGCGTCGCCGGTTAATGTTGATATTGCTATAGGCAGCGGGTTTAACTATAAAAACCGTAGCTTTAAATCGGCAACACCTTTTGTAGCCATGGCCCCCGGGAAAATTGCTTTATCGATTTACCAGGCAGGCACTACAACTCTGTTAGCATCAGGTACGTTAACGCTGGCAGGTACTAATGCCTATACGCTGTATACCAAAGGCGTATTAAATGGTGTGGGGAATAACTTATTTGGGGCACGTATTTTAACATCATTTTAGTAAAATGGGTAATAAAAATAAGGTAATGGTTTTTCTGTTTTTATGCTGTGCAAGCATAATGGTATTGCCGTTTATAGCCTCATGTGGAAAAAACGACTCCGTTTCGCCATCCCAATCAAAAATACAAATGCAGGTGGTAAATTTAAGCCCCGATTTGCAACCGATAAACCTATTGATAGGTTATATAAAGCAAAATAATACACCGTTTTCATACCCTAATCCATCAGGGTACTTCTCATTAAATAATTTGGATACGCCGATCCAGATCAGGTCTTACTCGCCATTGATATCAAGTACCAATTTTGTATCATTAAATACTGCTTTAAAATCCAATTTTAAGTATACACTATTTGTTACAGGCTTACGGTCAGACAGTACTATAACTTCGATATTTACGGTAGATACTTCGGCAACTCCGGCTGCCGGTCGTGGAAGGGTACGCTTTGTTAACGCTTCGCCACGGTCGGCTGGGTTTGATGTAACCGCAAATGGCACTCCTGCCTTTAAAAATATAGCCTATACAAAAGTATCGTCATTTATTGAGATGCCGGCCGGTACCTATGACTTTAAAATATTGCCCGCTAATTCAAGCACCGTCATCTCGACTTTGCAGAGTGTTACTATTGTTAACGGTAAAGTATATACTTTATATTGCAGGGGCATAGCCAATGGTGCCGACTCGGTAGCCTTTGGCGCGGGGATCTTAAACAACAGGTAACCATTACCATATATATTTATATTTTTGCCCCAAATTTAAATCCATTGGAAATACTAAAAGCGATCCTCGATTTCATTATACATATTGATAAGCACCTGGTGCAAATTACAAGTCAATACCAGGGGTGGACCTACCTTATACTATTCGCTATCATCTTTGCCGAAACCGGTTTCGTTGTAACCCCGTTCCTGCCCGGCGACTCATTGTTGTTCGCCGCAGGCGCGTTAATAGCCGGTGGCGCATCGGGTTTGGATATTTACCTTTTGGCGTTGATATTGATAGTGGCAGCCGTTGCCGGTAACACTGTAAACTATACCCTCGGTAACTACCTCGGGCCAAAAGTATTTAAAGAAAAAAACAAGATCTTAAAGCTGGACTATTACCTGCAAACCAAGGCTTTCTTTGATAAACATGGGGGCAAAGCAGTAATATTTAGCAGGTTTATGCCTATAATACGTACCATAGCGCCATTTGTAGCCGGGGTAGGGCGGATGCCATTTTTGCGTTACAGTATATACAATGTTATAGGTGGAGTTACCTGGATAGTGCTCTTCCTGTTCGCGGGATATATGTTAGGTAACGTGCCTTTCTTTAAGGCACATTTCTCGCTGATAGGGATTGCTATAATTATCGTATCAGTTATTCCGCCGATTATAGCGGCTTTCCGTGGCGGAAAAAAAAAATAACTCTTTAAGGCCCCGATATCGGGGCGTCGAACTTTTATCCGTTAGGAAATAATTGTCTCCTTCTCTTCCCACGATAAGCAAACCAGGTTGAATAAACTATAGGGAAAGAGCAATATACAAAGCCCGACATTCCGGCTTTATCAGGTGCTATAATTGCTATGCTTATCGCCGTGGCACAAACACCCATGCAAATTAAATTAATGTATTTGGAGGTGCGAGTTTCATATAATTCTACCGGAGTAAGCGCCAGGTGATCGGCCCATCTTTCAGCGTGCCGGTACATCAAGAAGAATAAAAGGTATATAGTTATGGCGCCTGTACTGTATATTAACATTAATGTTTGTATTTCTCCCGGGTTTATCATTGTAGCCTGGTGCTCGGGGTTTGAAAACAGCAACATAAACAAAAATTTTAGCGGATATGTGTAAATTAACACCACAAACAGTAACACTGCGTTTATGAAAATGGTGAAACTATCGGTAAGCCCATATCGCCTGAAAAAAACGTTTTGGATGTTCCAAATATTAAACAAAAGCGCAAAACATATAGCAAAACTTACACCGCCCCTCATCGTTTCCATTAGCTCCCTAAACTTGTGTGGAACTTCTAATGACACAATCACTAATGTTAAAGCAAATGCAAAGGCCGCATCGCTAAACGTCTCAATGCGCGACGGTTCGTGACTACGCCATTTAATGCTGTCTTTTGTATGTGTTTTGCCTGCTACTTTCGCTCTCATATAAAGTTAATTAATATTAAATGGTGCAATCTTATCTGCCTTAAAAATAGCTTCTTCTTTTTGTATTTTATGCATATCACCCACATTTAAAGGTTGTTTAATTAATTTATTCAGATCGGGCTGCCCGGCATCAACCCACGCCGAGTACCAATAACTCCCCACCGCCAACACTGCCGACCGCATGCGCCGCTGCACCATACCCCGCATTGCCCGCTGGTAAGCCAGGCTATAAGCAGCCGAGTAATCTTTTATCGCCCTTTTTCCATGCATTACCATGGCGTACTTTTTAGCAGCAGGATAAGTTTTGTTTAACAAGCGTTCAAGTCGCAAAACGGAATCAACTTCGTTAAATGATGCGCGGCAAATGTTAAAAGCTTCCTTTAAAGGATTCTCTATATAGCGTGCTTTGCCGGCATAGCAATTATAATTACCGGCAAAAAGCTCAGGTATGCGGCTTTCCCATAAGGCATGTAAGCCGGTTTGGTTGGTTAGTTGCCCGTTATAGTTTTGGGTGAGGTGTAAGGGCACATGCGCGTCAGCTATATAATGGCCCAGGTTGGCCGATGCGATTAATATCGCTGTTGTATCATGCGCTTTAAAGGCGTTCACCAACTTATAATAATTGTACTGGATGGTCCATGGCACGGTGCCGTATTTTTTTAAGGTATCCTCCGAATATTTTACAACCGCATCATCCCAACGCTCGGGAATAAAGCGAAAGGGATTCTTCCCAAAATGGTCTGCATTTAAAAAGTGGTGCGGGGCTTCGGTCGAGTCGACATAGCGCTTCTTATCGGCGCTGATGGCATGTTCTGTAATGAAACCAATGTTCGCCTTGTAAAATCCTGCCATGGCTTTAGGCAGGATAAAAACAGCCAACCGGTTAATGCGGTAATGCGCGAAGAATCCCCAGGACGAGCAGAGTGTGATCAATAATAACCCGGTGATGATCCTGGCGGATGATTTCATTTTTCTATGTTCGATTATATCAGTTCAGATCGTATTTAGCACGTAGCTGGATACTTAACTTATTCGCTTCATCAATTATGGTTTCGGGATACCCCAATCTTTGTAAAACCGCTATCCCGTTCTTATTTTTAAGCAAGCCCTCTTTAATCTTGTAATCAAATATCAGTTGGTCGTCGCCCATAATTTCTTCGAAAGAAAATACCTTGTAATCTTCGCCAAGCAGTTCGGCTAATTCAAGATCATGGGTTGATACAAATACAAAGCCTTTGTTTTTAATAAAATAAGATAGCACAGCTTTGGCTGCAGCAACCCGTTCAATAGTATTGGTGCCTCTAAAGATCTCGTCAATAATAACCAGGCTGTTTATGGGGTGGCCCGATTTAACATCATCAATAATAGTTTTGATGGATAATGCCTCTGCCTGGAAATAGCTTTTGCTTTCGCCCAGGTCGTCGCTCATGTTTATACTGGTATGTATCTGTAACGGGGGCGAGGAATACCCGCGGGCGAAGCTGGTATTAATGGTTTGCGCTACAATTGCATTAATAGCCGCCGCCCTGATAAAAGTTGTCTTGCCGGACATGTTAGACCCTGTAATTAAAACGCCTTGCTTATTATCAATACTTATAGAGTTTGGTACGCAGTTATCTATCAATGGATGGTAAAGATCTTTAATCAAAATATTATCGCGGTCGGTAGTAAATTTAGGCTTACAATAATATAAAGCCCCTTCTCTTACCGACTGGATAGCTATAGCCATATCCACCCGCGCAACAGCTTCGTAAAGCGTTTTAATATCAGCCAGGTATTTATTTACCCTATCTATAGAGATAATAAACATAAAAGGCTCTAAGAGTAACAGGATTTTAAACCATTCGGTTATTAAAAAAGAAACGTCGGTAGGATCCGAGTCTATTTTACTTTGAAGATTAATGAAACTTAACGACCGTTTAAGTTTAGCCACATGATTCAAACTGTTTTTAACGTCGTCGGTATTTTCTAACAATTTCTTTTCGGCCAGCCAGTCGCCTACTTTATATAAAATTAAAAGCTGGGGTAATGATGGGGTATAACCCAGCGTCTTCATTTTATTCAAAAAATGGATGCCCACATTAGCGATCACCATTATCAAAAGCAACACAAACGAATATTGGTTGAGCCGTATTATTAAACTTATAATAAACCCTACGGTTAAAAACGGCGCCATGCTGATATAAGCCTTTAGCAATGGGTTAAACAAAGGTTGCTGCAGTTTACTGAACAATCCCGGCAGGTAATAAGCGTTTGAATTGTTGAGGTCTGATAGCTTTAATTCGGCAAGTTCCCGCAGTTCTTTATCGCGGTTAACATGCGCTATCTGCTGCTCAAGCTTGTCTAAATAGGTTTCAGAAACGGCGGACATATGCAATTGTTTGTATAAGTACTGCTGTCCGGGTCTGGAATTAGTGCGATCCAGGTATTCAAATAAATCATCCAGGTCAAGGTCGGCGGCGGTATTATTAGAGATATAGTTGTCGTCGCAATTGTCTAAATAAGCCGAGATCAGGTTAAAACGACGATTAGCGACTATCGGCTTACCCCATCGCTCCCTTATTTTAGCCAGCTTTTTGTTTTGTGAGCCGCCAGTTGATAATCCCAGTACTAATAAGATTACAACTACTATGATTATTACGAGTAATAAGGCCGGCATATAAAAAGATAGGATTAATTACGATATATGCGCTGTTACTGTTGCCCTTGGTGATATTTATAGTGCAAATGCTTTAAAGTTTCTTCCGACTCTTCATCTGCAGACGCGCCGTAACCTGTTACCAATATGCCTTTAACACCGGCTTTGTTGGCTAATGCGTAAACGGTAGCCTCATCTGCCGGGTCCGACGGGCCTTCGTAACGGTACAGGTCCACAATTTCAAATTCATCGGCAGTATATTCCTTTTCGCCAACTTTAAGCCGATTTTTATGGAGATTAAAATCCAGCGTAAAGCCTTGTGCTTTTAGTTGTTCTATAGCTTCGCTGATGGTGGCGTAATGAAATTTTTGTTTCATAATATGTTGTTGGTTGATGGATGTAGGGTAAATTTAGAGAAATAACCTTTAAAACCGAGTACTTTGGTAGCTGTTGTTTAAAATACTTTAACTATTTTTGATATATATAATTGATAAAAGACATGCTTACAGTACATCCGCAATATATTAAAGACGCCGAAGGTAATAAATCCTTAGTGGTGTTGCCTGCGATTGAGTTTGATAAGCTAATGGAAGAGTTGGAAGATATAGAAGATATTCGCCTTTACGATGAAGCCAAAGAGAATGATACCGGCGAACGTATTTCCATGCTCGACGCTTTTAATATTATCGAAGCAAATCGTAAAGGATAATATTAATGGCATATTCTTTAAGTTTTAGTAAACAAGCGTTAAAAGAACTTGAAAAAATAAACGAACCTTTCTATTCTAATATTAAGCAATCTATAATCAATCTCACAAATAATCCCCGCCCACAGGGTTGTAAAAAATTAAAAGGAAGAGATGATATAGAATACGAATAGGTAATTACCGGGTTATCTACGATGTTTTTGATGCAGAGCTTATAGTGGAAGTTATTACACTTGGGCATAGAAAAGATATCTATGATTAAAAATGCGTTAATGGTTAAAAATGACCTTTAAAAATATTTTCAAAAAGGCATTTGTTATTTAAAATAAAGACCCTATATTTGCAGTCCTTAAATAAGAACAGAATAACAAGCTAAAAATGGCAAATCATAAATCATCAATAAAAAGGATCAGGTCTAACGCTGCGAAGCGCTTACGTAACCGTTATCAGGCTAAAACTACAAGAAACGCAATCAAGAGATTGAGAACCACTACCAGCAAAGCTGATGCTGCTCCTCTTTTATCAAAAGTGATCTCTATGCTTGACCGTTTAGCTAAGAAAAACGTTATCCACAAAAACAAAGCTTCAAACAATAAATCGAAGCTGACTAAATTTGTAAACGCGTTAAGCTAATAGCTTACCCAAGATATTTTAATCCCGAAAGGCGATGAGTTTAGAGCTCATCGCCTTTTTTGTTGGGTCATTGTTTGAACGCGCGCTGTTTACTCACCCCGCGACTCTTCGAGCGCGGCCCTCTCTTCCGCGAGCGGTAAAGAGGGCAAAAGTTCGATAAAAAATTAACCCTCTTTCCGCCGAAGGCGAAGAGAGGGTGGTCCAGCGAAGCGTAGACCGGGTGAGTCAACGGCGCGCGTTCATCACTGTTTTATTTCTCCAAACAAATCCCTACTTTAATCCCGTGGAAAACTACGATAACAAGATCAGTATAAAATCATGGGCCGAGGAGGACCGCCCGCGCGAGAAACTGAGCACCCAGGGCCGCCGTGCTTTAACGGATGCCGAGTTGATTGCCATACTGATAGGATCGGGTAGCCGTACCGAGAGCGCTGTCGAACTAAGCAAGCGTATTTTGCACCATTACGATAATGATCTGAACAACATGGCCAAGGCGTCCATATCAGAACTTTCGCGCTTTAAAGGTATCGGCGAAGCCAAAGCAATTTCCATAATAGCTGCGCTTGAAGTTGGCCGCCGCCGTAATGAGACCGAAACCAAAGTATTAGATACCATACATGGTAGCAAGGACGCGTATGGTATTTTGCGCAAGTTTTTAATGGATCTTAACCACGAAGAGTTTTGGATCCTGCTGCTTAACCAGGCAGGTAAGGTTACGGCTAAAGAGCTGATAAGTAAAGGCGGGCTAACCGGCACAGTGGCTGATCCGAAGATCATCTTCAACCTTGCTCTGCAGCATAACGCAGTATCCATAGTAATGGCGCATAACCATCCCTCGGGTAATTTAAAACCGAGTCAACTGGATATTGACCTTACCAAGAAGATAGCCAATGCGGGTAAGTTGCTTGATATAAGAGTTTTAGATCACTTAATTGTGACCAACGATGGCTTTTATAGCTTTGCAGATGAGGGAGTTATATAAGATGACAATAGTTTGAATATTAAATCGAAAACCGTCGATATATTTGCATCATGATTTTAGATCATAAAAAAGTAGAACGTATTTCAAAGGCACTGGGCGATCCATACCGTTTAAAAATAATGGAGATGGCCAAAAGCTCAGGTGGCGAGTGGGTGCAATGTGCTTGTATTGGGAGCAATATTGAGTTGGCGCAGTCAACCATTTCGCACCATATCAGTCAGCTGGTTGATGCCGAATTGCTGATTGCCGAAAAAGATGGCCGCAACGCCAAATACCAGGTTAACAAAGAAGTGCTTTCTGCCTACGTTAATTTTTTAAATCAATTACAGAGCTAAAAAAATTTGACCGATTTATCGATATTTTTAAATAAATCGATAAATAAACTCACAATGAGAGTAAAGCGTGAAATATTACAAATAAATATATCTATAAATTTAAATAAATCAATAAATAAACAACAATGAAAAAGTTAGAAAATAAAGTAGCCGTAGTTACAGGTGGTAATAGCGGTATTGGGTTAGCAGCAGCAAAATTATATGTTGCACAAGGTGCAAAAGTTGCTATAACCGGCCGTAATAAAACTACCATTGACGCAGCGGTTGATGAAATTGGCGGTGACATCATAGGCTTAGTAAGTGATGTAGCTGATCTGGGCAGCATTACCAAATCGTATGAGCAGATCACCGAAACATTTGGCAAAATTGATGTTTTAGTTGTTAACGCGGGTGTATTTGTAGCAGCACCATTGGCAGATTATACCGAAGAAATGTTTGATACCACCAGTGATATCAACTTTAAAGGTGCGTTCTTCTCAGTACAAAAGGCGCTGCCATTTTTAAATGACGGTGCGTCGGTTATCATCACCTCATCTGCAGTAAGTAATAAGGCAATGGCAACCGCATCGGCCTATGCGGCTACAAAGGCTGCTGTAACTTCGCTTGCAAGAGGTTTCTCGGCCGAATTAGCAGATCGTAAGATCCGCGTTAACGTATTATCTCCCGGCCCTATTGAAACCCCGATTTTTGGCCGTAATGGCATGACAGCAGAACAGGTTGACGGTATGAAAGCTTACATGGCTGACATTGTACCGGCAAAACGCCTGGGTAATGTTGAAGAAATTGCCGAAGGCTATTTATACCTGGCATCAGACGATTCAAAATATATGATCGGTGGCGACCTGGTGTTAGATGGTGGTTTCAGCAGGTTTTAATAAAAGGATTAAATTTGGTTTGAAAAGGTAGCCGGAGAAATTTGGCTACTTTTATTTTAAAACAACCGAATGCCTTATGGCGTTCTATAACAAAACAAATTATCATGATAAATCCAGACGACAAATTACCGATAGACGACTCAGAACCAGAAGATGTTGAACAAACCAGCCAGCAGGATATCCACTCGAACGGTTTTGACAGCGAAGCTGAATATGAAGCAGGCGAAGAAACTGCTGATACCGACGCGTTAGACCAGGCGTATGAAGCATCAGAGCCATCGTATACCCTAAATTTGGATGGCGACGATCATACCGGCGACGACGAATAGTTGTTTAAGATCAAAAGCATTAAGGCAAACTATAAAGGTTTGCCTTTTCTTTTTTAAACCGGTCTTTCTGTCTTTCGGACTTCCCGACTAAATCCTATCTTTGCCGATTATCGTTTCGTTGTAATGAAGATATCCTATAATTGGCTCAAAGAATTTATTAATACTGATAAAACTCCCGAACAAATTTCGACCATATTAACCGGCACCGGTTTAGAGGTTGAAAGCGTGGAGAAAGTACAGGCTATACCCGGCGGTTTAGAGGGCCTGGTAATTGGCTATGTTAAAGAAACCGCCCAGCACCCAAATGCTGACAGGCTAAAAGTTACCAAAGTTGATGTTGGCACAGGCCACGATCTGCAAATTGTTTGCGGCGCTGCAAATGTTGCTGCAGGCCAAAAAGTAGTTGTTGCTACGGTTGGCACCACGGTACACCCCGTTACCGGCGAGCCATTCCTGATCAAAGAATCAAAGATCCGTGGTGAAGTATCATTAGGGATGATCTGCGCTGAGGATGAGATAGGCCTGGGTACAAGTCATGAAGGCATTATGGTTTTGGCGGAAGATGCTCCTGTAGGCGCACTTGCCAAGCAATATTTCAAACTTAACGACGACTATATGTACGAAATTGGCTTAACGCCAAACCGTGCAGACGCGGTATCGCATTTAGGTACGGCCCGTGATATTGCCGCTTTCCTGAAAATAGGCATAACCAAGCCTGATATTTCTGCTTTTAAAGTTGATAATACAAATCGCGTTATCGAGGTTGTTGTAGAGAACGAAGCTGCGAGTCCGCGTTATGCAGGCTTGACTATTTCGGGTATTGAGGTTAAAGAATCGCCGCAATGGTTAAAAGAGCGTTTGGCGGTTATTGGCGTAAGGTCGATAAACAATGTGGTTGATGCTACCAATTATGTATTACATGATCTGGGCCAACCACTACACGCTTTTGATGCTGACGCGATAAAAGGCAATAAAGTAATTGTAAAGAACTGCCCCGAGGGCACAATATTTAAAACGCTGGATGATGTAGAGCGTAAGCTATCTGCGGATGACCTGATGATCTGCAATGCTGAAGCGCCGATGTGTATTGCCGGTGTATTTGGCGGTGCCGAATCAGGCGTTAAAGCAACTACCACCAGCATATTTTTAGAGAGTGCTTATTTTAACGCGGTATCGGTGCGTAAAACAGCTAAAAGGCATGGCTTAAAAACTGATGCTTCTTTCCGCTTTGAGCGCGGTACAGATCCGGATATGGTGATCTTCGCATTGAAGCGCGCAGCTTTGTTGATCAAAGAAATTGCCGGCGGAACAATCTCCTCAAATATCATCGACCTGTACCCTAACCCGGTTGCCCCGTTTGATGTGGACCTCAGCTATAGCAATGTACATCGTTTAATAGGCCAGGTTATCCCGCACGAAGAGATAAAGGCGATCATCACTGCTTTGGATATCCAGATCGTAAGCGAATCTGCCGAAGGCGTAATTTTAAAAGTTCCGCCTTACAGGGTTGATGTAACCCGCGATGTGGATGTGATAGAAGAGATCCTGCGCATTTACGGTTACAATAACATCTATATACCAACGCAGGTGCGTGCATCGCTTAGCGCGTCGCCTAAGCCCGAAAAGGATACTGTACAGAATCTGTTGAGTGACTTGCTAACGGCTAATGGATTTAATGAGATCATGTCTAACTCGTTAACCAAGTCGGCTTACTCAAGCGACCTCGAATCGGCAGTAAAAATATTGAACCCGTTAAGCTCTGACCTGGACGTAATGCGCCAAACTATGTTGTACTCTGGCCTGGAGGCAATCGCCTACAATCAAAATCGCCAGAACGCGGATATTAAGTTTTATGAGTTCGGCAAAGTTTACAGCGTTAAGGATGACAAGTATAATGAGAGCCAGCGTTTCGCTATTTTCATGAGCGGCGCGACGGCCTCAGCACAATGGAACCAAAAGGCAACTGCTGCTACGTTTTATAATTTAAAAGCGATAGTAGATGGTATTCTGCAAAAACTAAACATTGCCGATGTAGTGGTTGAAGATTGCACCTGCAAAAAAATGGCCTACGGTTTAAATTATATCAGGAACAATAAAACCCTGGTGAAATTTGGCGCCGTTGCTAAAGATGCTTTAAAAAAAGCCGACGTGGACAAAGATGTTTTTTATGCTGATTTTAGTTTTGACCAGATCATGCAGATCGTTAAGAAAAACAAAATCGTTTACCAGGAGATCTCGAAGTTCCCGGCAGTAAAACGCGACTTGTCGATGCTGATTGATAAATCGGTTTCGTTTGGTCAGTTGAAACAAATAGCCCAGCGTACCGAGCGTAAGTTGTTAAAAGACATAAACGTATTTGATGTTTACGAGGGAGACAAACTACCTGCCGGAAAAAAATCATACGCGCTAAGTTTCGTCATCCAGGATGCCGAGAAAACTTTAACTGATAAAGCGATTGATGCTATCATGCAAAAATTAATTTATAACTTAGAGAAGGAAGCGGGAGCGCTTATTAGAAAATAGTGATTAGTTAATTAGAGATTAGGAAACAAATGTCGACCGCTGTACAGTTAAGCAATGTAATTGAAAAGACCGAAAGGTTGATAGAACTTTGTGCGGCTTTACAAGAGGAGAACGACTTGCTGAAACTTGAAAATGACACACTTATTGCGGCATTAAATGCCAGCAAAAACAAGACAAAAGAGCTGGATGAAAAGATGCGTGCGGTGAAGCTGGCGAAATCTTTTTCAGAAACAAATGAAAAAAGTGTTGACATTAAGCAAAAAATTAACGAATTTGTGCAGGAAATAGATAAGTGTATTGTATTGCTGAAAAAGTAATACATAAAGTGAACAAGCTCAAATGGGAGAAATCTCAATAAAAATAAATATTGCTGACAGAGTTTACCCTTTAAAGGTAAACATGGAAGAGGAAGAAATAATACGTAGGGCAGCTAAGTTAATAAACGACCGTATAAAAGAGTACCAGGAAAATTATGCGGTTAGGGATAAACAGGATCTGTTGGCAATGAGTGTGTTGCATTATGCAACGTCGTCATTAAAAGCAGAGAAAAAAGTTACTGTCGAGGACTCGGAAGTAGCAGATAAAGTTTATCAGTTAGATAATTTGCTGACCGATTTTTTTTCAAAGTCGTAATAAACGTTCTTTACATAATACAGAGCCAATTAAGATTTAACCGCGGTTGAATTTTATGTTTCACTATTAAAAACTTAACACTTCAATATCTACGGATCAGGAAGGCGTGCGTTACTCGTCAAAGATTAACGGTAACCCATGATTCTAAAATATCTGTAACGAAGTTTTTAAAATACATGACACGTAAAATTTAGTCGCGGTTTTTTTATACATATACAATTTTATAAACCTTTAAATAATGAACATTTTATACATAATAATCGGGCTGCTCGCGGGTATTCCCACCGGCATTGTCGTAGGGCGTTTCCTGCTGCGCAAGCTGTTTAAAGACCAGGAGGCTAACGCTCAAAACAAGGTAAAAAAGATCCTGAAGGATGCCGAGAACGATGCCGAGATATTAAGAAAAAACAAATTGCTTGAGGCTAAAGAGCGCTTTTTACAAATGAAAGCCGAGCATGAGCAGGAAGTAAACGCTAAGAATAACGAAGTTAATCAACGTGCAAATGAAGTTAAGCAGAAAGAGCAATCTTTCAATTCTAAGTTAGAAAATCTTACCCGCAAGGAAGGCGAATTAGATAAAGCAAAGCAAAACGTTGAGCGCCAGGCAGACATTCTGGCCAAGAAACAGGAAGAAGTTGACGCGTTGAAAAATCAGCATGTGGAGCAATTGGAAACCATTGCCGGCCTATCTGCCGAGGATGCCAAGAACCAATTGATTGACAATCTGCGTGAAGACGCACGCTCAAAAGCAATGGCGCAGATCAAGGATATTGTTGACGAAGCAAAACTTACTGCTACCAAAGAAGCTAAGAAAATTGTTATCCAAACTATCCAGCGTACCGCTACAGAGGCCGCTATTGAGAACACGGTATCAATTTTCAATATCGAAAATGACGAGATCAAGGGCCGTATCATTGGCCGCGAAGGTCGTAATATCCGCGCGCTGGAAGCAGCTACCGGTATAGAGATCATCGTTGATGATACACCGGAAGCTATCATCCTTTCGGGCTTTGACCCGGTACGCCGTGAGATAGCCCGTTTGGCTATGCACCGTTTGGTAACTGATGGCCGTATCCACCCGGCACGTATCGAAGAGATCGTTGCTAAAACAAAAAAACAAATAGAAGAAGAGATAGTTGAAATTGGCGAACGTACGGTAATTGATCTTGGTATCACCGGTTTGCACCCAGAGCTGATCCGTATGGTTGGCCGCATGCGTTACCGGTCGTCTTACGGACAAAACCTGTTACAACACTCGCGCGAGGTTGCTAACTTCTGCGCCACAATGGCTGCCGAATTAGGCCTTAATGTGAAGTTGGCTAAACGTGCAGGTTTACTGCACGATATTGGTAAAGTACCTGATGATAACCCCGAACTGCCACACGCTATTTTGGGTATGCAATTAGCCGAGAAATATAAAGAGCACCCGGAAGTATGTAACGCCATTGGCGCTCACCACGACGAGGTTGAAATGACTTCAATGCTGTCGCCGATAATCCAGGTTTGTGATGCGATATCAGGCGCGCGCCCCGGTGCACGCCGCGAGGTGGTTGAAAGCTATATCAAACGTTTAAAAGAACTTGAAGAATTGGCTATGTCATACCCAGGTGTCGAAAAAACATTCGCTATACAGGCCGGCCGCGAGTTGCGTGTAGTGGTTGAAAGTGAGAAGATAAGCGATGCAGAATCAGAAATATTGGCTGCTGATATTTCAAATCGGATCCAAACAGAAATGACCTATCCGGGCCAGATCAAAGTTACCGTTATCAGGGAAACCCGTTCGGTAGCGTTTGCTAAGTAATAGTACAATAACTACATAAAACAAAAGCGATGGGTAACCGTCGCTTTTTTAGTAATATGAAAAAACAAAAAATAGAACAGCGCCCCATCGATGCAATAATCGACCAATACGACAGCTTCCACCAAAAGCCGGCTAACCGTATTATCAATTATATCTGTGTGCCGGTAATTGTATTTAGCGTGGTGGGGTTTGTATGGTCGCTGCCGTTTCCTCATTTAAACTTTTTAGGTGTTTACAATAGTTATTTAAACTGGGCATCGTTTTTAATAGCATTCACTATTTATTACTACCAGCGGTTATCGCCTATACTGTCATATATCATGTTGTTGTTGTTATTCGCTATAATATTGGGTGTCGTACAATTGCAGGCATTTGATGGCAAAGGCTACTTGTTACCACAGATCTGTATATTTTTATTTGTAATGGCTAACATTGGCCAGTTTATAGGCTACCGCATAGAAGGCCGCAAACCGACTTTTGCCGACGAGTTCAAGTTTATGCTAACCGCGCCTGTATGGTTGTTGAGTTTAGTGATGAAGAGGTTTGGGGTTAAGTATTAATCCTACATATTCTTCCCCAACATATCCAGGGTATCCTGCGGGATATTCTCCAGGTCCAAAATCAGGAATCCATCCAGCGAATCTGAAAACTTAGGATCTATATTAAAGCCGATGATCTTTGCATTAAGTGCAATGTATTGGCGAAGCAGTACCGGTACTTTAATATGCTGCGTTTCTACCTGTGATATTAAATGGTCCAGGCCTTTAAAGGTATCCTCGCCCTCCATCAATACATCTGCATCGATACTTGAAAAATCAACCTTGAATTTTTTTCGTGGCTTAACATATTGCGCCATGTCGTGATCAAAGTGGTTACGGTTAATATAATCTACGATCAACGATTTTGAAAATGTAGAAAATGAATTACTGATACTAACCGGCCCAATCAAATATTGATAACGCGGGTTATCCATTAAATACTTTAAGATCCCTTTCCATAATAAAAATAATGGCAAAGCCTTTAACTGGTATTCCTTACGGATCCATGAGCGGCCAAGCTCCAGGCTTTTGCGGAGTATGGGGGTAAGCTGTTCTTTTATTTTAAACAGCTCGGCAATGTAAAAGCCGTCCTTGCCCAGGCTGTAAAATATCTCATCGCCCAGGCCAATACGGTAGGCGCCTACTATCATTTTAGCCTCATTGTCCCAGATAAAAAGATGGTGATAGTAAATATCATACTCATCCAAATCGGTCGACTTATTAGTACCCTCGCCAATCTCGCGGAAAGTTACCTCGCGTAACCTGCCAATCTCGCGTATAATGCAGGGTATGGCAGCTGTTGGCACTATAAATACTTCGTAGTTTTTCTCGGTCCAAACTGCATAGTTTTCGCGCAATCCATCAACCTCTTTTTCTAAAACTTTAACGTCAATAGCTTTAACTATGTCCTGTTGTTTTTTTTTTATTTTGAACAGGTTACGCGGGTTAAAGATCTTTTTCTCCTCTTCCAAACCCGAGCCCAACGCATACGTACGCGCCCTTAAATAATTAAGCAACTTGGCGCTATTGTTATTATTAGGGATATCTTCAACCTTAACGGGTTTGCCAATCCGCAGTTTAATAGTTTGCCCCTGTTTGTTAAATAGCTCAGACGGCAGCTTGGCGGTGCGCAGGGTTGGGTGTATCAGGCTCAGCAAATTAAATAGCAAACCATTATTGCCGTGGAAGTAAATAGGCACTACCGGCACTTTAGCTTTTGCTATGATCTTGCCAACTACCGGATGCCATAACCTATCAGTAACCTCTTGTTTGTCCAGCTTAAAGGTTGATACTTCGCCGGCAGGGAAGATACCTATGGGTGTGCCATCTGCCAATAACTGCAGGGTGCTTTTTAAGCCGCTTATGCTCGATGAATGTTCAATATTCTCGAATGGATTTACGGCTATGAAGTAATCACTAAGGTTAGGGATCTTTTTCAAGATAAAGTTAGCCATCAGCTTAGCGTCTGGCCGGGCCATTAACAGCATCTTTAAAAACACCAATCCTTCAATACCTCCGTAAGGATGATTTGCTATCGCGACAAAGCTGCCTTTTGCGGGTATATTCTTCAGTTCCTTTTCGTCAAACTCAACCTCAACGCCGCAGCCTTTTAGTATGGCATCAATAAACTCAATGCCTTGCTTGTGTTCTGCCTGCTCAAACAGCTCGTTTACCTGGTTTATCTTCATCAGCTCCATCAGGAACGACGCCAGTCCCGGTAATTTTAGTCTGTCCAGCTTGGTAGCTTTGGCAAATTCTTCGGTAGTTATGATTTTCATCGGGCACGTAGAGGTATAGCAGTAAATATGTTCTAAATTTATTACTTTAATGGCGTATTTAATCGAACAAATGAAATCGCGAATAAAAAATTACCTTTCCATCACTAAAAAAGAGTGGAACGGAATGGTGATCCTGCTCATCATCATCGCGATAGTATTGGCTGCGCCTTACACATATCAATATTTTCATAAAGACAAGGTTGTTGATTTCAAGAATTTCGGGAAAGACACAACGCTATTAAAACAAGCAAAAGGCGGCGATGCAACTGGTTATGATAGCGGCGAACCTTTATCCGACGAGAAAATAGCCAAACCAACACTCTTTGTTTTTAACCCCAACAATCTGCCTGCCGAACAATGGAAACAATTGGGCTTGAGCGAACGGCAGATAGCCACCATTAAACATTTTGAAAGCAAAGGCGGGCACTTTAACCGCAAAGAGGATGTGAAGAAAATGTACAGTATAACTGCCGACGATTATAAGCGGATTGAACCCTACATCAATATTCCCGATGAAGGCTACATCTCCAACAAGCTTGCACCCGGCGAAACTATCGAATTGAATTCTGCCGATTCGGCTAAACTAACCCGTGTGCATGGCATTGGGCCGGCTTTCGCTGCGCGGATAGTAGAATACCGAAAGCGTTTAGGAGGTTTCCTGGATAAAGAACAACTGAAAGAGATCTATGGGATAGACCTCGAAAAATTTGACGGGATAAAAAATCAACTAACTCTTAACAACACGCACCTAACCAAAATTAAGATCAACGAAGTAGATTTTGAGGGCCTGCGTAAGTTCCCATATCTCACTAATAAACAAACCAACGCCATTATACAATATCGTACCCAGCATGGTAGCTACAGTAATATTGCTGATATGAAAAACATTGCCATCCTTGATGATATAATTTTGCGTAAAATTGAACCATATATAGTTTTTAAATGATAGAGCAGCAAATAAAATTAGCCGTACGTGATGTGCCCGATTTCCCTAAACCGGGCATTGTGTTTAAAGATATTACTACCATACTAAAAGATCCTGTTTTATGCGAGGCCATTGTGGATGCTTTTGTTGCCCAATTGCAGGGCCATCGCATCGACGCTATAGCAGGGGTAGAGAGCCGCGGGTTTTTATTTGGGCTGACATTAGCTACTAAATTAGGCGTGCCTTTTATACCAGTGCGCAAAGCCGGCAAGCTACCTTATACCATCCGCCAGAAAAAATACGATTTGGAATACGGTACCGCGACAATTGAAATGCATACCGATGCCTTTGAACCCGGCGCGCATATTTTATTGCACGACGATCTGCTGGCAACCGGCGGCACCGTAACCGCAGCCAGCGCCCTGATACAGGAAATGGGCGGCGTAGTATGCGGATTTTCGTTTGTGGTAGGGCTTGGTTTTTTAAACGGGAAAGAACGCATTGCGCCTATAAGTGATAAGATAATTGTACTGGCCGAATATTAGGATGGAAGGAAGATCGTTTTACATAAAATGAATAACCGTAGAGACGCAATGCTTTGCGTCTCCCGCCGACAGGCACCTGCGATAATACCATTGTAATGACCGACCTTTTCAAAAACAAATACAGAATATCGTCTGCACGCCTACAAACATGGGATTATGCAGATAATGGATTGTATTTCGTTACCATTTGTACCGCGAACAGAGAATCCTTTTTTGGTGAACTTGTAGAGACGCAATCCTTTGCGTCTCCGGATAATATTGCGCCTCTCGCCGATATGCCGGATAACATAATGCGATTAAATGACCTCGGGAAAATTATAGAAACCGAATGGTTAAAAACGAGCGAATTACGACCCGATATGAATTTAGAACTACAAGAATATGTGGTTATGCCAAATCATTTTCATGGGATTATTTATATCGGTGAAAACGCCTATAATGATCGTTACTTGGCGTCGGGAGACGCAAAGCATTGCGTCTCTACATCGGACACATATGATGCAACATTCGAGGGTAAAAACAAATTTGGTCCTCAATACAAAAACCTGTCGTCAATAATTCGTGGATTCAAATCAGCCGTGACAAATTATGCGAGAAAGAATGATATACCGTTTAATTGGCAAGCGCGTTTTCATGATCATATCATTACATCAAATGATGAATACATCAGAATTGCTGATTATATTATAGATAACCCGGCCAAATGGCAGCAAGATAAATTTTATATAAATGAATAATCGTAGAGACGCAATGCTTTGCGTCTCCCGCTGACAGGCATCTCGTGCGCAGAGACGAAATGCATTGCCTTCAATCCTGCCAAAACATTAATTCAATGTCATGTTGGATCTCGGTGGGGAGATCATCTTTAATAACATGCACCGTTATCTTTTTCTCTCCCTTTATCCGTACACATTTCATGATGCTTACTTTAGTTCGCTCGAAATAGTCTTTATGTTTTTTTTGCACCGCGCTTAAATAGGATACGGCAAATTCAATCTGTGTCATAGTAAATCAGTTAATAAGTTATTGATCTTACACGGAAAGAGCGAATATGGCTTACTAAAGCCTTTATACAAAAGGGATGTATTTACAAATACAATGCAATTTACTTTTAAATATTGTTTAATGAAAAAATATTTTCATTCTGCGCGCCCCTAATAAATACCTTTAAATCAACTAAACCTAATATCTATACCATATACCCAAACAGTCCCTTTTTACGGCGGCCAAACATGAAACTAATGCCCGATTTTAACCGTTACTTTGCTGTAAACCAATAATAAAATATGGACGCTTTGTTAACCGATGTATCTGCCGGATACAGTTTTTCTTCTAATGATAACCAGGTAATGGTTGGCCAGATGGCTAAAGATTTTGCCGAAAAAAATATACGCCCCTACGTAATGGAATGGGACGAAGCACAAATTTTCCCTGTTGAACTGTTTAAAAAATTAGGCGAGTTAGGTATGATGGGCGTTTTGGTCCCAGAAGAATATGGCGGCTCTGGCTTTGGCTATTTCGAGTACGTTACTGTTATTGTAGAGATTGCTAAAGTATGCGGATCGATAGGTTTATCGGTAGCGGCACATAACTCGCTTTGTACCGGCCATATCCTGGCTTTTGGTACCGAGGAGCAAAAACGCAGATGGCTGCCCAAACTGGCATCGGCCGAATGGATAGGCGCCTGGGGATTGACCGAAGCAAACACAGGATCGGATGCTTTAGGCATGGCAACAACAGCTGTGTTAGATGGCGACCATTATATCGTTAACGGATCAAAAAACTGGATCACTCACGGTAAAAGCGGTGACGTTGCGGTTGTGATGGTGCGTACAGGCGATAAAGGCGATTCGCATGGCATATCAGCCATAGTAATTGAAAAAGGAACGCCGGGCTTTACCCACGGCAAAAAAGAAAATAAATTAGGCATGCGCGCATCCGAAACTACCGAGCTGGTATTCGACAACTGCCGTGTACCTAAAGAAAATCTACTGGGACAGGAAGGACAGGGCTTTATGCAAGCCATGAAGGTGCTCGACGGGGGCCGCATATCTATTGCGGCCCTGTCGCTGGGTATTGCCAAAGGCGCTTTCCAGGCTGCTGTTGCCTATGCTAAAGAACGCAGGCAATTTGGACAGCCAATAGCCAATTTCCAGGGGATATCATTTAAACTGGCCGATATGGCAACCGAAATAGAAGCAGCCGAACTGTTAATTATGCAAGCTGCCGACTTTAAGAATCGTCATCAACCGGTTACCAAGCAATCGGCAATGGCTAAGTATTTTGCATCCGAAGTAGCAGTAAGATGTGCTACCGAAGCGGTACAGATCTTTGGAGGTTATGGTTATACCAAGGACTTCCCGGTTGAGAAATATTATCGCGATGCCAAACTATGTACTATTGGCGAGGGGACTTCCGAGATCCAGAAGATCGTTATCGGTAGAGAGATATTAAGGTAGCATAGAATAGACTTACGAAGTTTTTTAAACTTCGTAAGTCTTACACTTTATGGTACTACAACCGTATTGTTAACAAACACACCTTCAGCTTTGCCGGTATCGGCATTGGCCACTTTACCTTCTAACATACTTTGCCCGGTAATGGCCGGATTGTTACCGTGACCCAACGGCCATTTTCCGGTTGTGTCGTTTATATTGATGCCGGCCAGTTGCGCGGCTTTAAGGCCAAAATCTGTACAGTTGTTATTGCTTAGGTGATACTCCAAATTGTCGTACTGTTTGGTAAGAAGCAGGATCTTTTCGAAACGTTTTTTAGATATAAACTTGCCTGCCACTTCATCCCAGTTATGATCTGTATCATCTTTGAAAACCGACGAGGCAGCAGGCACCAGCGGAGTAGCTGATAAAGGGTTGCGCTTTTTAGGGTAAAATCCAAAAGAAAAAGAGCTATAGGTCGAATCGACGTTATACTTTATCAGCGTTATAAAAGTATGACCCGTATTGCCCCCGACAAATATTTTACGCTTACCTGGCACAGGTTGTTTAACATGGAACAGCATCGCATAGGCAACGGCCTTTTTACCATCATCAAGCATGCTGGTAATGTACTTGTAGCTGGTTACCGGGCTTTTTTTCTTATCGAACCCGGGTGCGGTGGCCAATATAGCCTGCTGGTTCAGTAACGAATCATCTGTGCTGTTAATGGCCAGGTAATTAATATTTGAGGGTGGTTGCAGGGTATCAATGATTTCGCCCGGCTTTACTTTGGTGGTCTTTAAATAGCACTTCATAGCCAGCGGGTACAACCGCAGCTTAGTAAAAACATTACCTAACTTATATAAAAACTTAGTACGCGATTGGTTATAAACCACCTCATCATCACTGGTTATAGTTTTTAAATACCCCATCAATTGTTTGCGTTCCTGGGGTTTACTTATAGTTGCTTCTGCATTTATTGATGGCAGAGCTTCGTCGCTAAAAATATTTTTAGCCCTGGCAACAGGCGCTGTCGATAAGGGAGGATAGGTAATGTTGTTTTTAACAGTACCCGTATCGGTTTTGTTGCCGGCTGTAATACTGTTGGCAATGGCCAAAAAGTTTAATTCGTGACCTTTTGCATGCTGAGCATGGGCAGGCAACGCATATTGCAGGATAGCGGCAAATAAAGATAATTTAAGAAGCAGCGATTTGTGATGGTTAGCCATAGGCCCAAAATAAGTATAGCGAATGAAATTTTAATGAATTGATAAATTTATTTACACACAACAACAATACCCGCTATTAATACTGTTGTAGAGGCTGCGGTAAACACACACCATTATCATCACAAATATAATAGATTTTGCTTAGTCTACAAATTTAGTAGACTTTTTAATATGCGACGGCTTATACCATCGTCCTGAAAGTTAAATTAACCCTTGGCATGGTTATCCTTTTTGATTTGGGCAGGCTATGCAGCCAGTTACTTTGTGTTGCGCCTTTCATTACCAGTAAACTGCCGTTTTCTAACATCAGCGCTACCGGGTGTTTGCTAACGCGATGTTTAAGCGCGAATTTGCGTTCGGCACCAAAGCTTAATGATGCAATAGAAGTGTCTTTTCCTAACGATTTTTCATCGTCGCTATGCCAGGCCATCCCCTCGTTACCATCATGGTATAAATTAAGCAGGCATGAGTTGTATTTTTCGCCGGTAAGGTGTTCAACCAATGCTTTAAGCTCCAATAATTCTTTGGTCCAGCTAAGCGCCTGTTTGGTAGTGTTTGAGTAGGTGTAACTATAACCGTCATTGCCATACCAGGCCACTTTGCGTTTGGTAATAATGTGCCGGCCAAATATTATCGCCTCGTCGTTTTTCCATTGGATAGTGTTGAGCAAAACATCCAGGTAGTAATTGGCTTGCGCGATGCCCAGCACCTGGCCGTAATAATTTACTATGCCATCGTTTGGTAGCAGGTTGGTTGTATTATCTGTTTTAAATAGTTCCATTGTTGTTTTTCCATTGTTTGTATTGCGCAGGCATACAATTGCCGCATGGCCGGTAACCGGCAGTAATAGCCTCCTGTTCATTTTTAAAAAATACCCGGTTCTCCGGTTTCATGCGTTTGCCTGCTTTACAGGTTAATGTGCCGTAGATCTTATTTTTACGGTATCCGCCCAACTTAACTTCGCCCTTAGCGATGAGGGTTTGTAAAACACGGAAACGGGTGAAAGGTTTATTGCCCAGATCGGTGTGATTTATCATTGATTGATATGCAAGATGTTGATTTTTAATTATATAAGTCGCAGAATCTGCTGTGTCAGGACAATTTGCGTGTTTGAACAATTAAATTTTTTATATAATGTTGATTATAAAGTAGTTAAATTGGAAAAAGTGTTTCATTTTGTTTCACCCTGTTTTCACAAATTGCTAATAGTCAAATTATTAACTCAAAAAAGTGTTTCAGGTGTTTCATCTGTGTCACACGCGCGTGAAACAGCACAGCATTAAACCGCTGCAAATGCCCTTGACGCTTCCCAGCCGATCATCGCGTTTTTGCGCTGGCTGCCCCAATGGTACTGCCCCGCCTCGCCGGTTGACTTGATGACCCTATGGCAGGGGATGAGAAAGGCTACCGGGTTATCACCCACCGCTGATCCAACTGCACGACTGGCATTCGGGTTTTGCAGGTCGCCGGCCAGGCCGCCGTAGGTAACCAGGCCACCCATCGGTACCTTTAGTAGTGTCTCCCAAACCTTAAGCTGGAAAGGCGTACCCTTTAGGTGTAGCTTGATATCACTTAGCTTGCTCCAATCCTGCGTGAAGATGAAGATAGCGTTCTGTTGAATGGCATCCACAAACTGGTTGTAAGTGGCGTTGGGGAAGTGCTTTTGCAATTCGGCAAATGCGGTGTCGTTATCCGTATCAACAAAGGCCATATAACAGATGCCTTTACCGGTTGATGCTACCAACAGCGCACCAAACGGACTCTCGGCGAAGCTGTAGTTGATGGTTAGCTGCTCGCCGCCGTTCTTATATTCGCCGGGTGTCATGCCTTCTATCTTTATAAACAGGTCGTGCAGGCGCCCGGTGCCCGATAAGCCGGTCTCATAAGCGGTATCAAACAGCGATGCTTGCTTATCTTTTAAAATAGACTTGGCATGCTCAATGCTGAGGTACTGTAAGAACTGTTTGGGGGTAACGCCCGCCCAGTCCTTAAACATACGTTGAAAGTGAAAGGGGCTTAGATGTACATGCGCCGCGGCTTCATCTAAAGTAGGCCGGCGCTTGTGGTTAAGCCTTAAAAATTCTATAGCTTCAGCTATTCTGTTGTAATCAATTTCGTTCTGCGTTTCCATGATCGTTATCATTTATTGATACAAATGTACCGGCTTGCAGAACGGTAGGAAACCCGTTTCTTGCGGACTTTACAAACCTAACTTATCATCAATCGGTATACTAAACCAGAAGTTACTGCCGTTACCCATAGTGCTGTCCACACCAATTTTGCCATTGTGCCGGGCGATGATCTCTGAGCTGATATATAGCCCTAAACCGAGGCCCGAAAATTGGTGGCCGAAAGCATCAACCCGGTAATAACGGTCAAACAAATGCGGCAGTTTTTGCGGGTTTATGCCAATGCCAAAATCGCGCACGCAAACGGTGGCACGTTCATCATCATGCATAACTGTTATCTCTATTCGTTTGGATGAGGGCGAGTACTTAATGGCATTACCTATCAGGTTGATCATTACCTGGTCAATACGGCGGTAATCGGCGTAGATCATTAACTCTTCATCGCCCATAAAAACAAATTCGTAATCGTTGGTAGGGTTGATGTGGTCGGCACAGTCCTTTATCAGCTCAACAATATCAAAACGGTTAATGTTAAGTGCCAACTGGCCCTGTTGTATTTTGGTAACGTTAAGCAGGTCATCTAAAAGGTGTATCAGCTTGCTCAGGTTGTTACTCGCTTTGTTAACAAACACAGGTACTTTATCGGATGCCGGATCGGTTTTAACCAGTTTCTGTAGTATCTGCATCGAGGCGCTTAACGATGTGATTGGTGTTTTTAACTCATGGCTTGCCACGCTGATAAACTCATCCTTGCGCACCTGCAATTGGTACTCTTCGGTAACGTCCTGTAATATGCCGTTAAATTGTTGGGCATTACCGTCCGCATCAAATTTGGCGCGGCCTGTAGCTTCAACAATCCGTCTTGTACCATCGCGGCCTTGTATAGTATATATAATGTTATAATTACCGTCTGATCCTTTTTGCAATGCTTTACTTATAGCCGCCGATACGCGATCGCTATCCTCAGGTAATATTGCTGCAAGGGCGCTATCCAGGTCAACCTCTTCGTGTTCATCCAAGCCAAACCATTTCTTTAAACGGTGGTTGCCGATAAAAGTATTGGTGATAGGGTTCAGGTCCCAGGTGCCGAGATCGGCTGCCTCAACGGCAAACTCAAGCTCATTTTTAGCGGTTTCTATATTATGGTATGATTTTACTTGCTCTGTAGTTTCATTACAGATCACCAAAACGCCGCCGGGATTACCGGTTTCATCCAATACTTTACTATAGCTAAATGTCCAGTAGACGTCTTCCAGCTTATTGTTACGATAAATGGGTATGAGTTGATTTTCGCTCCAGGTTGATTCGCCGGTTTCCAGCACCTGGTCTATCAATGGCTTTATTACAGGCCATATTTCTGGCCAGCAGTCTTCGCCACGCTGGCCCAACGCCTTGGGATGCTTGCCGTTATACCCCAAACTTGGGCGATAGGCATCATTATAAAACTGTATCAACTCTGGCCCCCACCACAAAAACATCGGGAAACGCGAGTTTAATATAATACTGATAGTGGTTAATAAGCTTTGCGACCAATCTTCGGGCGGCCCAAGTACGGTATCGCTCCAATCAAACTCGCGGGTAAGTTGCCCCATTTCGCCACCACCTTGTAAATAGTGGTTGTTTGTTGTTTGTAGGGGGCTATTTGTGGTCATGTACGATATAATTGTAACAGGCTGTTAATATAGAAAGATTAAACAGGAATAAAATAAAAATGTTTGTAATGAATTAACGGGTATTGTGGTATAATTATTCCTCTCAATTAAAAATGTTTTGTAATTTGGTGTGGCCTAATCCGAATGCCAATGAGATGTCTTATAAATGTTATTATATTCTTCCTGATTTGTCCAATAGTCAATGCACAGGATTTGGCAAGGACAAGAGAAATTATCAGTGCGGTTATTGGCGCTGATAACATTACCTATCAAGACAGTGTGAGTAAAGGAGTCATAATGTCAATGCGCGAGTCTATACAACGTTATCGAGCAAGTACATTTTATAAATTTAGAGATGATAGCGTCATTTATAGTGATGGTTTTGGAATAAAAATCATTTCAGTTAGTAACTCAAGGAGATTTAGCAATAATCATATAAGATATATTAAGTTAGACTCAATAAAACTTTCTGAAACGGAAATCAAGTATATCGATACTAAAATTGCCGAAATGCATCGTTATAAATGGAATAAAGAATTGTTTCCAAATGCTATATTGATTCCAACCGACACAATAACAAAAATTTTTGGAGATTGGAGAAAGTACGGATGGGCTTATTTAAATAAAAAGCATATAGATAAGCTTTACAATTTTGCACCACCAATTTTTTTGCGCGATGATACTTATTGTTTGTTTTACTACGGGTACGGTTGTGGCGATCTTTGCGGACAAGGTGAGTTTGCCCTTTACAAAAAAGAAAATGGAAAGTGGGTGAAATGGTTTAGTCTTTTCGAATCAATAAGTTAAAGGTCAATAAACATCTAATTATCTTTTCCAAAAAACCTATTTGTAAATCAAAACATTATCCCTACATTTGCCGTCCCTGAAAGGAGGTATTTTGGAATTATGATCATAATCAACGTTAAAGAAGGCGAATCATTAGACAAAGCGTTAAAACGCTTTAAGAAGAAATTTGAGAAAACTGGTGTTTTACGCGAACTGCGCAGTCGTCAGGCATTCGAAAAGAAATCTGTATCTCGTCGTCACGAGATCAAACATGCCATCTACAAGCAAAACATGAACCTTGAAACAACTGTTTAATTCTTTGTAAAAAGAATTTTAAGTTTTTCTTGTAAACATATATAAAACTATTTGTACATTCATTCTATCCGGATGTACAAGTAGTTTTTATGTTTTTAGACCGATTTATACAATATATTAAATTCGAAAAACGGTACTCTCCGCATACAGTATCTGCTTATAAGTCAGACCTTGACCAGTTTGCTTGTTTCCTTAACCATCCAGATCAAACTGTAGCACATCCACAAGAAATTTCACATTACCAGATCCGTAACTGGATGGTTGAGCTGATGAACCAGGGGTTAACCGCGCGTTCTATCAATCGTAAAATAGCTACGCTACGCAAATACTTTAAGTTTCTGGTGCAGGAGGGCGTATTGACCGTTAACCCTGCATCAAAAATAAACACCCCTAAAATACCCAAACACTTACCTGTTGTTGTTGAAGATGCGCGCCTAACCCAGATGCTGGATAACGGTGAGGTGTTTAGCGACGACTTTAAAGGCACCCGCGATAAGCTTATCATTGAGATGCTGTTTGGTACCGGCATGCGCCTGGCCGAATTATTGGGCATTAAGGAAACCGATATTAACGCTTATGAGGGTACGGTAAAGGTTTTAGGTAAGCGAAATAAGGAACGTATCATTCCTCTTAATCACGAACTGCGCTTGTTGCTGCTGAAATACAGCGAGTTAAAGAAAAGTGAAAATTTCGGTAACAATTCATTAACATTGATCGTTACAGATAAAGGGGCTAATGCATATCCGAAGCTTATTTATTTAACAGTGCACAAATATTTATCTAACATATCAACTCAAAATAAAAAGAGCCCCCACGTGTTGAGGCACACCTTTGCAACCAGCCTGCTAAATGCAGGTGCCGATTTAAATGCGATAAAAGAATTGCTGGGCCATGCCAACTTAAGCGCTACCCAAATTTATACGCATAACTCTGTCGAAAGATTAAAATCAATTTACAAACTCGCCCATCCAAAGGCATAAAAAGGAGGAACCATGAAAATTACAGTGCAATCAATTCATTTTACTGCAGACAAAGGATTATTAGAATTTATACAGAAGAAAGCAGATAAGCTGGAAACCTTTTATGATAACATTATAAACGGCGAAGTTTATTTAAAGCTTGAAAAGGTAGAAGACGAAGCAAATAAAATAGCCGAAATTAAACTGCAGTTACCGGGCAACCAAATTTTTGCGAAGGAGCAATGTAAAACTTTTGAAGAAGCCACCGATCTGGCTATCGAGAGCCTGCGCAAACAAATTGCGAAGCATAAGAAACGGAAAGAGATTGCTGCTCAAGAGGTAAAAAAGGCCGTCCTGGCCTCAACCGAAGAGGAATTTTAATATTTAAAACCCACTATATTTTAAAAATCGACGGTTAAAATGGCCGTCGATTTTTTTATGCTGCAATATTTAAAAAGAAGTTGATACTTCAGTCTATAATAAAGCAAAGGGGTAAGCCAAATCAGAACAAACTTTATGAGCTTTTTAAAAGAGCTGTAAAGGAAATAAAGAAAGCAAAAGGAGGTGATATCCACGCCAGGAATATAAACAGGTTCTTAAAACGACTTTAAATTTATGTTAATTTCACGGTTGTTGAATGCCTTTCTCGCTGTAAATCAGCCATAAAAAAAACCTAAAATTCGGCCTCAAAAACTCATTAAGTTTTTTTTGATAAAAAATTTTGTACAGCGTTATTTATTTGTAAATTTGCAATCCCTTTCGGAGAGGTGTGTAACGCACTTCTTCAACAAAAGGGAATGGTTCTTTAAAATAAAAAATATTATAACCTTTTAAATAGCCGCAGAATTTTTGCGGTTAGGTCTTGAACGATCTGTTTGATCAGCAGCACTATTAGGTATATAAGCCTCCTTAGCTCAGCTGGTAGAGCGACTGACTTGTAATCAGTAGGTCATTGGTTCGATCCCGATAGGAGGCTCTGTTAAATTATTGATTTAACGAATTATTGAATTATTGATTTAATTCAGCTATTCAATAATTAAGAAATTCAATAATTAACAAATGGGGGGATACCAGAGCGGTCAAATGGGACGGACTGTAAATCCGTTGCTTCGGCTACGAAGGTTCGAATCCTTCTCCCCCCACAAAAAGGGAGTAAGCAGTTTGCAGTAGCAGCTGGCAGTTTTAAACTGCTAACTGAAAACTGTGAACTGCAAACTTGTTTAAAGCGGAAGTAGCTCAGTTGGTAGAGCGATAGCCTTCCAAGCTATAGGTCGCGA
>JAZKBY010000020.1:0-90879 GCA_040388395.1 Bacteroidota bacterium
AGTGGATCACTTGGATCACTATTTTCAGATAACTATCTGTAAATAAAATATTTATCTTTTTGAGCGGATCACGGTGGATCAATTGTAAAGCTTTAGGTTATCCTACTCAACATTCTGTAAATAAGATACTTATACTTTTTATCAATTTCCTGACTTTTAGTAGCGGATCGGTCAAAGTGGATCACGCCTAAGATGCTTAGGTATTGCCGTTTTTATCGACAAAAAATCGGTTTGTCATTGCGAGCGTAGCGTGGCAATCGCGAACCATTATCCGCATTGCATCCTTGCGTCCCGATAGCTATCGGGAGCTTCGTTCCTCGCAACGACAAATATGGTTACTTACTCTTCGGCTCGTAGCTTTTAGGATCAATGGCTGTCGGCGACCAGTTCTGGAAAAACTCCATCACTTTAGCTTTGCTATGGCCCTTACCCTCTTCTAAGTAAGCCGAGTTTTGGGTATGTAATCTTTTACCCTTGTCGTCAAGGACCACAAATACCGGGAAACCAAATCGCTGTGGATAGCCGAGGTTGGCCAATACCTTCTCGTTTTTATTTTCGGGGCTGTAATTTACATGTACAATAACGTAATTCGCACGCACGTACCTGTCAAGATCCGCGTCACTCTTTACCAGGTCATTAAAATAAATGCACCATATGCACCAGTTACCGCCAATTTGCAGCAATACATTTTTATGGCTGGCAGCGGCTTGCTTTACAGCAGCTGCAATATCTGCTTTTGCATCAGCATTGGGGTGATATAGTTTAGCGGTATCTGTACGTTTAATAGCTTTGGCCGGTGCCTCAGTCGTTTGCGCTTTTGCTCCGAGACCTAAAATAGCAATGGATGCGATGAGCAATAATTTTTTCATAGTTATGATGTTAAAAATTTAAAGATAGTAATTGCCTGGTTTAGACAATCCGCGAATAGAAATATTGACAATTAGCCCACATTCTAAAACAAAAAGGCCACCCTTTCGGGCGGCCTTCTCTCTCAAACTAAAACCAACTTACTACTTATTATGAAAATCTTTCGTTCCCCAAAATACCGGGGTCCAAAAGCCGGACTTTCGCACTAATCGTTCTCACTTCCGGGCTTTCGGGTTTGCCGATAATATTATTTTACAGCTATTTCTCTTGATTGAAATTTAGCTTCTTCTTTTTTAGCGATTGTCAATTTCAAAATACCGGCTGTATAATCAGCTTCTATTTTTGAATGATCTGCGCTTTCAGGTAAGGTAAATGACCTTGAAAATGAACTGAAACTGTATTCGCGTTTGGTATATTTTTTTGTTTCGTCAGTTGTTTCAGTTTTCTTATCAGCCGAAACGCTCAATACATTTTTGTCTAAGTTTATTTTGATATCCTCTTTGTTTAATCCCGGTACCGCCAATTCAACTTCAAACTGGTTATCATTTTCTGCAATGTTTACTGCAGGTGTACGGGTCGCTAATTTTTCGTTTAAAAACGAATCGTTCAATAATGAATACACGTCATTAAAAAATGGATTCACGATGTTATTCTTCTGATCCTTGCCAAATTTTACTAAAGTCATTTTTTATATCCTCCTAAGTTTTTTCTTTTGTTAACTTCGTATTCACTTAATCAATAGCTATACCAATGGCTTTTTGAGTAGTCTTTTATGACTATTTGTCGCTTTAACCAATTTTTACCAGACATAATGACACTTAATGACTGAAAAACTATCAGATTACAAATTTAAAACCGTTATACCCATCCGCTTTTCGGATATAGACGCTGTAGGGCATGTTAACAACGCCATATATCTAACCTATTTTGAAATAGCCCGCTTTGCCTACTGGAAAGAAGCCATCAACTGGAATTTTAGTGAGAACGGCGTTATCGTAGGCCGGTCTGAGGTGAATTATCTAAAACCTATCACCCTGCATGACCAGATAGCCTGTTATGTACGCGTGGTACGCATTGGCAACAGCAGTTTTGATGTTATGCATGTGTTGGTAAGGATAACACCTAACGGCGAAGAAATTTGCACCACCGGCAAAACCGTTTGTATCAGTTATGATTATAAGGCTAACAAATCGGTACAAATACCTACTGCAGAGCGTGAACAAATGATAGCCTATGATGAACCAAGATTGATTTTGAATACGAATTGACCTAACCTGGCGTTATTATCTACGTAACAAACCTTTATAATGAAAAATATTTACCTGTCTCTTTTAGTATTAGTTTGCTTTTTTGGATGCAAAAAAAACGACGACGCTGCCCCTGTAGATACCAAACCAGTCACAAAGGACTTGGTTGTACAAATAAGCAGTACCCAGCAATTTTCATATTCCATAACAGAGACCGATACCGTTACCAATGATTTTGATAACAAGGAAGGTTATGATGTAACTACTTTAAACTATACTTTTACCCCTAAACCGGGGCATAAGGTTATCGTCGAGGCGGTATCAAGTGCTACTGCTACTTTTACAACCAGTTTAACTTACGATGGCAAAGCCATAGGGCCTGTTGTGCCGGTAAAAGATGCAAGCCACACCAGTTTTATATTTAATTACACGGTACCAAAATAAAAAACGCCACGGGTATTAGCCGCAGCGTTTAAATTGCCTTTCAATAAAGGCTATGCTTTATTTACTTTATTTCAAATACGGCGTTTACCTGGAAGCTTAATTTTATTTTCTTTACGTCGATGTCCGATTCGGCAGGTATGCCTCTGACATCACTTGCCGCCATCGCTTTGAACATTACCTGCCTTGGCTGCGGATAATTGCTGTTATCACTTTCGGTAATATTAATAACATGTCCCAGTGTCTCGCCTATTCCGTTTAGCAAAAAGCCGGCTTTGTTCCTGGCAGATAAAAGAGCCTTAAGCTTAAGCTCGTTTTTAATTTGATCTATTTTTGAATAGTCGTAGCTATCAATATAAGTGCTTTGAATGCCTTTAGGATCAACCTTGCTTAGGATCTGGTTATATTTATTCAGATCATGAAACTTGATTCCATATTGCTTAGAAGCCAAAAAATCGGGGTTCTTCTTTTTTTGATAGGTATTGTTATAGGCTGATAAATTATTAATGGTAAAATCTTCCTTCGGGATCCCGGCATCGCGAATGGCGCCTTCTAATTGGTTCTCTAATTGTTCAATAGTAACCTTTGTTTTACCATTAATGTATTCCTGTAAGGATATGGTAACGTTTATAATATCAGGGGTAACTTCCTGGTCGGCTATGCCGGTAACTTCAATTTTACGGCGCAGATCAATGTTTTGCGCGAAGGTAGAATAACTTGCAACGATTAGTGCTGTGAATATAAATAGCTTTTTCATGTATATGTTTTTTGTAGATATAGAACAAATAACGGGGTTAAAGTTTAATTAAAAAGTACAAATGACATTAACTTTTTGCTGTGGTACGTTTTTTATTTTAAATTACAACATGAAAAAATTGCTGTTAATTATACTGCTTCCACTGGCTGTCAGCACTAAAGCACAATTATTGGTTGATACCCATAACGACGCCATATCAAACGAATTAATTACCGGGCATGACCTTGGCCGGCTGCAAACAGAAGGCAATTTCGACCTGGTACGTGCCAAACAGGGCGGATTAAACGCGCAAATATTTTCTATATGGTGCAGCGGAACATATGGTAAGGGCACAGCAAACGCCATGGCTAACCGCGAGATAGATTCGCTTTTTGCGTTGATAAAACGCTATCCCGACAAAATAGCTTTGGTTACTACTCCTAAGCAACTAAAAGCCACAGTAAAAAACGGCAAACTGGCTGCCTTGATTGGTGTTGAGGGTGGCCACATGATAGAAGACAGTATAGCTTATCTGGATCAGCTGGCTAAACGCGGTATGAGCTATATGACGTTAACCTGGAACAACAGCACAAGCTGGGCAACATCGGCTGCTGCAGAAACGGCTAAGCCGGACACCCTAAAACATAAAGGATTAACAGACTTTGGCAAGCAAATAGTACATCATATGAATGAACTGGGTGTGATGGTTGATGTATCGCACGTTGGCGAACAAACATTTTATGATGTAATTGCTACAACCAGCAAACCCGTTATTGCATCGCATAGCTGCGTGTGGAACCTGGATAAAAACCGGCGCAACTTAAAGGATGAGCAACTGCAGGCAATAGCTAAAAATGATGGCGTAGTATTTATTAATTTTTACAGCGGATTTGTTGACAGCACCTATAACGAAAAAGAAAACGCGTTTGTAAGAGCGCACAGGTCCGAGCTTGACTCGCTGATAAAGATCTACCACGACGGCGACCTTGCTGTTGAACGCTTAAGCGCGATACATAAAGAGGAATCGAACCAGGTGCGACCGCCATTAAGTATGCTGATAAAGCATTTTGATTATATAGCAAAACTGATAGGTGTTGACCATGTTGGCATCGGATCGGACTTTGACGGATCAGAATCGTTCCCGCAAGAAATGGATAGCGTTGCCGATTATCCTAAAATAAAAGCTGAGCTATTAAAAATTGGCTATAGTAAAAAGGATGTCGCCAAAATATTCGGTGGTAATTTTATGCGGGTGTTTAAAGCGAACAAAGGTTAAGCGGTTAATCTAACCAGGTATTGCCCAAATTCGTCTTCAATCAACACTTCCATGGTATAGCCCGTTTCAACAGCTATTTTTTGCAGAGTATGCTCATCGATGTATAGCCAGTTAAACCATTCGGTTTTTAGCTTTTTGTATTCGTACTGATATTGGATCTCGCCGTAATAGCCCTGTTGGGGCAACTTTCCCTCATACAGGTAAGCAATGTCTGATGAATCAAATAACAACTGCCCGCCTTTATTTAATAAAGTTTTAAGATGGATCAGCAGGTCTTTTAAACCAGTTAATGTCCCGGCTAAACCAATGCCGTTCATTACCAGTAATAAAGTATCATATTTAGCCTGGTAAGTAAATATATCCGCTTCAATTGCTTTGTTAACGCCCCGCTGCTGCATTGTTTTAACACATAGTGGCGAGATATCAATTGCTGTTACATTAAGCCCCTGTTGCTGTAAAAATAATGCGTGGCTGCCTGCACCTGCCCCAATATCTAAAACTTTACCGCGGCATTGCTCAAGCGCCATCCATTCAATGTCGGGCATGTCATCTTCGCCCCTAAAATAGGTGGCTATAGGCATTTCCTCTTTAGGGCCGTATTTATTGTTTATCCAGAGTTTACCTGCGGGTAATTTCCGGTGATAGTCAAATATGGCTTGTCCTAAAACGTCATTCATAGTTAGCTAAAAATTTGCTGCAAGTTAAACAAAACACAACCATTGCTTTATTTGTTACGTAATACAAATACAATCCCGGTTAGTTAAAGCTATTATTTCCGTTACAAATGTAACGGTACCTGATTATTTGCATAGTTTTGAACCAACCTAACTAAACCTATGAGAAATTCACATTTACTATTTATATCTTTAATTGCCTGTACCTTATTTTCCTGTAAAAAGGATGATCTGTCCGGTGCAAAAGCGCAATATGCCAAACTTATTGTTGGCACCTGGAAAGCGTATCAGCAAAACACAAAAGTTTATGACCTTACTACCAACGAGCTTCTGAAGGATTCGACCGTTAATTTTACAGACGCAAATGCAGGCAGGGCTTTTACCGAAATTTATAACTCAGATGGTACGGCGTATGTTACTGTCCAAACCCGGAAAGTTGGCGCTACCGTAGCAACAACCGACACGACAAACTATTTGCGTTATACCATATTGGGTGCAAACCTTAACCTAAAGCAAAACATTGGCGGCAACGAAACCAAACCTATACTTACCTTAACATTAACTGATATGGGGCTGCAAGGCCTGCGCACAGGCACTCTAAATTCCGGCTGGGGCCTGGAAGGTGATGTATCTTACAAGATAGTACAGGGTACTTATTATACCAGGCAATAATTACCTGCTTCGTTTCATTACCCTAACCAACTGGCGGTGCCTTTTAGCTGCATAATAGTCGTTGGTAACTAATACGGCGTGTATTACACCGGGGATCCAGAAACATATAGTTAAAATGATGCTCAATATAAAGGCACCCATCCTGCCTGTGGTAAACACTGCCAGTGGTGGTAATAATAAACAAAGAAAATAGCGCATAACTATAAATTTTATCAATTATTAGACGCTGTAGAATATAAATAGTTACAGCCTTAGTGGTAATCCATCCGCTTTTTCTTTCTGCGCCAGCGTAGGCGTTTACCCCATCCATCAAATTTACCACCGGTAATAAAAGCACCGCCTGCGCCTAACACCAAAATCATTATCACTATAAATACATGCAGGCCATCCGAAAAAAATTCTCTCATCACTTATCTTAATTGATATAGGATAAGGCATAGGCAATCATCGTGCCTTGAGGGTAATTTTCCTGATATTCCTTACAACGAAAAAGAGTATTAAGGATTTAGGAGCTTGCTTTTACGGCCAACAACGAGATAAATAATTGAACCAAGAAAAGGCGCAAAAAGCACTATTAACACCCACATTAATTTGGTGGTTGAATCTTTAAAATCAGACCGAATAATATCTATAAGGCAGAATAAGGCCAACAACGGAAAAGCAAGAATGAATAGCGCTAAAACTATCATACTGTCTGCGCCAACTACAAAAAAAGCTAAAGTGTTCATGGATAAAGGTTTTCACTAAATTACAGTTTTATATCAGATTAGCCTGATTATTGCAATAAATTTGCGAAGACATATACCAGATGAAAATATATCAGCAACAAATACAGCTTAGCCAGCGTCGCCGGGGCTTCCATTTAATAACTGCCGAAGTTTGGAATTCATTACCGGAACTACGCGAGCTAAAGGTTGGCGTTTGCCAGGTATTTATCCAGCATACATCGGCCTCATTAACCATAAATGAAAACGCCGATCCAACGGTGCGCAAAGATTTTGAAATGTATTTTAGCAAAGCCGTGCCTGAGAACGATCCTGACTATTTGCACGACGACGAAGGCCCGGACGATATGCCGGCACATTTAAAGGCTGCTTTGTTAGGCAGCTCCGTCATGATACCTATCCACAACGGCAGGTTTGCGCTGGGAATATGGCAGGGTATCTATTTATGCGAGCATAGAAATCATGGCGGTAACCGCAGTTTGATGATAACTGCGTGGGGAGAATAGTTTAAGTGGCGGTAGTAGTTGCAGAAGCAGTTTAACATTGCGCAAGTACTGATACTAAAAACTGCCACTAAAAAAGACTATCCCATATAAAACTTTTCCCGATACCCGGTCGGTGTCATTCCCACCGTTTTTCTGAATATCTTACGGAAAGCTTTTGGATCGGTATAGCCCGAGTTTACCATAACCTCGGTCATTTGCTGGTTGGTTTGTACCAATAGTTTTTTTGCAGCTTCAATGCGTGTTTTCTGGAGATATTCTATAGGAGTAATACCTGTTACCTGCTTAAAACGGCGGGCAATGTTTCGGCGGCTGCCGGGTATTTCTTTTATTAATTCTTCAATAGTGCCGGTGTTCTGATAAGCGCTCTCAATACTTCGTTGTGCCATCGTAACCAATTCATCATTATGCTCCTGTAATGGCGAGAAAGTGCTGAAATAGGTTTGATGTTCCCTATCCATATCAATTGAAAACAACTTGGCGGTGCGCACTGCTATATCTTTACCGCAATACTTTTGCAGCAGGTGCAGCATTAAATGGAAACTTGAGGTTGAGCCGCCGCTGGTGTACAGCCCCTCATCGCCTGTTACCACCTTATCTGCCTGTAGCTTTACTGTAGGGAACGCATTGGCAAACTGCGGGCATGCATCAACATGAGTAGTTGCGGCTTTACCGTTTAACAAGCCCGTTGCTCCTAATAAAAACGCGCCGGTGCAAACGCAGGCTAACTCAGCCCCTGCTTTAAATTGTTGCTGCAACCAGGGAATATATTTTTGATTCTCTCGGATAGCCAACCCGATATCCGCCGAACCAAATGCGGGGATAAATATCAGATCTTGCTTTATTGCTGTATTAACCGGCTGGATCTGGTAGTTGCTAAACTCAACAGTTTTGTTTTTATCTACCTCGTCGGCGTTAAATAACGAGATACTAAAAGCAGGGTCTTTGCCATCATTAACATAAAAACGGTTAACACTTTCAAAAACATCTAAAATAGCAGCTACGCTTAATAACCTGTACCTGTTTGTAAGTAAAATGCCCAGTTGTATCATCTGTATTAATATTTGGTGACGGCTAAATATATAAAAAAATGTCTCGAATACCCCCTATAGTTGACATTTACACACACCATAAGTATTATAAATTGCCCTTACCTTAGCATTATCAAAAACACTTAAAACACACAACAATGGCAAAGATCAATCCCTATGTAAACTTTTTAGGTAATACCGAAGAAGCTTTCAATTTTTACAAATCAGTATTTGGCGGCGAGTTTTCATCATTTGTACGCTTCAGAGATACCGAGCATGGTGCAAATCTTCCTGAAGAAGACAAGGACAAGCTAATGCATGTTTCACTACCAATCGGCGAGACTATTTTAATGGCTACCGACGCTTTAGAATCAGCAGGCCACACCTTAACTATTGGAAACAATTTCTCGATCTCTATTACTCCTGAAAGCATTGACGAGGCCAATAAAATATTTGACGGCCTTGCTGCCGGTGGTATTACAGAAGTGCCTATCCAAAAAATGTTTTGGGGCGCATATTTTGGTATGCTGACTGATAAGTTCGGCATAAAATGGATGGTAAATTACGACGAAAATCAGAAATAAAAATCCAGGCGCTTCATTCGCAACCTTGCGGATGAAGCGCCAACATCTCAACCTATGAAAGATCTATTAATAGAATTAGAAAAAACCAAAGCCGATTTAATTTCTGCCATATCTACTATCGGCGACGAGCAGTTTAATACCATTCCCTATCCCGGTGGCTGGACAGCCGCGCAGGTAAGCGAACATGTTTTAAAAGCCGTAGGCGTTGATATGCTTTACGACAAGACGAAACCGACCGACCGTGCCCCTGATGAAAAAGTGAAGCAAACCGCTGATATGTTTTTAAACCTGGATATTAAAATGCAATCGCCGGATTTTATTTATCCGTCAGACGAACCACATGTTAAAGCCGATATGTTAGCGCAGGTTGAAGATAAGTTCTCTAAACTCATTGAAGCTGCAAAAACATTGGACCTTAGCCTAACCTGCCTTGCTTTTGAGGTGCCGGGTTTCGGCGAATTTACACGGCTGGAGTTTATTTGGTTTTACATTGTTCATACCCAGCGGCATATCTTTCAATTTAAAAAAGTGGCTAATGCGTTAAACCAATAATGCTGAACGGATGATAGTTGAAGTCTTTAAAACAAATGTTAACGAAGTTGAGCTGTCTGAGATGCTGATCAGGCAATTGCTTGACCATTTCCCCGAAAGCCGGGTTAACTTTGACCTGGAAGACTGCGACAAAATTTTAAGGGTTGAAGCGAAAGCCATCGTCCCCGAAAAAATAGTTGAAGTATTAAACGCGAATGGTTACTCTTGTGAAATACTTTTGTAAGTAATTTTAGCTATTCCCGACTACCTTTATCATGACCTTAAAGCACGTTATTTCCGTAATAAAACAATCTCTTAACGGCGAAAGCCAGGATTATACAGTCGGCAGTATCCGCAAAGCGGTGTTCTTATTGGCTGTGCCGATGATATTAGAGTTGAGCCTTGAAAGCGTATTTGCTTTAGTGGATATATTTTTTGTAGGCAAACTTGGCGAGAACGCCATAGCAAGCGTAGGGTTAACCGAGTCTGTTATTACCATAGTTTATTCGATAGCCATAGGCTTGAGCACTGCCGCGGGCGCGGTTGTTGCACGCCGTATTGGCGAGAAAAACCCGGACGGCGCAGCGCATGCAGGCGCGCAATCATTAATCATCGCTTTTATAATATCGGCAGTACTAACAGTGGTGGGCATTGTTTACGCCGGAGATATTTTAGGGCTGATGGGTGCCAGCAAAGAAGTGGTGGCCGATGGCGCCATATTTACCCGTATTATGTTCGGTGGCAGTTTGGTAATTATATTGATCTTCCTGATAAACGGGATCTTTCGTGGCGCAGGCAATGCGGCAATGGCCATGAAAAGCTTGTGGATAGCCAGTTTTGTTAATATTATTCTTTGCCCTATCCTCATCCATTTCTTCGGCTTAAAGGGCGCGGCAATGGCAACAGTAACCGGCCGTACGTCGGGCGTTGTTTACCAGGTTTATCATTTAATAAAAGGCAATGGCATTGTGAAGTTTACAGCCGCGCATTTTCATTTTGATGCACCTGTTGTTAAATCTATCATAAACATAGCATGGCCTGCTACGTTGCAATTTATTATAGCGAGTGGTAGTTGGATAGTGGTGGCGCGTTTAGTAGCTGAAACAGGCGGAACGGCGGCTTCTGCAGGCTACCAGGTGGCTATACGCAACGTGGTGTTCTTTATATTGCCTGCGTGGGGTTTAAGTAACGCTGCAGCAACATTGGTTGGCCAAAACCTGGGCGCCAAAGAATTTGACCGTGCCGAAAAAAGCGTAATGATAACCGCGAAGTATAACGCAATATTTATGGGCGCGGTAATGGTTATATTTTTATGTTTCTCCAACCATATCATCCGCATATTTACACAGGATGAGGAAGTTGTTAAATATGGTACACAAGCTTTGCAGGTTTTTGGCTCGGCTTATATTTTTTACGGGATAGGGATGGTAATGACACAAGCATTAAATGGTGCCGGCGATACCAAAACACCTACCTGGATAAATTTTATATGTTTCTGGGTAATACAAATACCGCTAGCCTGGTACCTATCTAAACACTTAGACATGAGGGCAATGGGCGCTTTTATATCTATCCCTATTGCCGAAATGGCGCTGGCACTGGCAGCCTGGTATTACTTTAAAAGAGGAAAGTGGAAAGAAGTTAAAGTGTAACCAATTAGCTAAAGTGTAACCAATTAGCACCAACTTACATTATGCACCAAAGCAAATCTACGGCCAATAAAATAGCTACTACCCAGTTTAAAACTACAAGTCCAACCGGTTTCTGTGGGTAAGGGTCTTTGTCTAAAAATTCCATATTAATTATTTGTTATACCGGTTTATACGTAACTACTCCTTTTTTAGTTATGGGCTTTTGTAAAATTCTTGTTTGCTCAGCTAAAAGGTGGTCATAAATCCTTTAAATAAATTAAAATCTTATAGATTTGGCTTGAACATTATAAACGATCACACAAAAACTAACTTCATGAAATACAATCTTATTTTGGCAGCAGGCATGCTATGTTTAACATCAGTTAGCTTCGCGCAGGTTAACTCTGCTACTATTAAACAAGCTAACCTTGCATCGTCAAACCCAACCAATGCCGAGCTTTTTGCACCAATACCTAATGTGGTTACTCCTGCAAAAACTTTGGGCAACGCCCCATCGGATGCTATTATATTGTTTGATGGCAAAAATCTTGACGAATGGGTATCTCCCAAAGATCAGTCGACTGCAAACTGGACTGTAGCAAAAGGTATCCTTACAGTTGATAAAACAGCAGGCGATATCGAAACCAAACGTAAATTCACCAGTTTCCAGTTACATATCGAATGGAAGATCCCTGCGGACATTACCGGAACCGGACAAGCGCGCGGTAACAGCGGTATATTTTTATCCGGAAAATATGAGATCCAGGTATTAGATACTTACAACAACGACAACAAAACTTACATTAACGGCATGGCCGGCAGCGTATACCGCGAATCTATCCCATTGGTAAACCCTGCTAAAAAAGCAGGCGAATGGAACGTATATGACATTGCCTACACCGACCCTGAATTTAACGCTGATGGCACCGTAAAAGAGCCTGCACGCGTTACTATTTTCTTTAATGGTGTGTTAGTTCAAAATAACGTTGCTATTAAAGGGGCTACGTCAACTACCACTACTCACAAATATACGGCGCATGGCCCTGCTTCACTGAGATTACAGGCCCATGGTGATAAAAGTGCACCTATCAGCTATCGCAATATCTGGATAAGGGAATAACAATTCTGCTATAAAAAAAGCCGTACCGACATATGTTGGTGCGGCTTTTTTTGTAAATTTTAATTTAATTGCAATGCGTTTCAATTAGTTAGATTATTTGAAATAAACTTGTACAATATTAAGTTAGATATAGCGTATATTTATTTAAACAAAAAGCTCACTGCCATTTGATAAAAAACGGACTATTCAAGTATTAAAATCATCACAACATGAATTATAAACTGAAGTTAGCCGACGGTACTACACAGCTTATTGAAATTACTGCCGGATATTTTAAAAACTGGCGCGTGTGGAAAGTTAAAGTAAACGGTAAAGCAGCTATGCTTTATAAATTAGGTAGCGAGTGGATGCAGCGAAACGAGGATTACCTGGATATGTACACATTAAAAGCTATCGGCGAGTTTATTGATACCATGATAACCCCACCAGGTAAACAATTACTGGCATAGATAACCGCTATCTAATTATAGTAACATAACCCTTTACAGGTTTACGGCCATTTTTAGGGTCGATTATATAGTAGTAAACACCGAAAGGCAGGTCGTGATTGTTGGATCGCCCATCCCAGGCAATTTTATAGCCAATGGACGAAAATACTTTTTGCCCATTCCTGTTAAAAACATCAACCGTGCAGTTAGCATTGGCGCTTAAATAATTGATATCCCATTTATCATTTATACCGTCGTTGTTTGGCGTAAAGGTATTAGGCACTACAGGGTCTAACAATACCTTTACATCTATATTATTACTAACAGCGCAACCTTTGTCATTTGTTACGGTAAGCGTATAGGTAATGTCTTTAGTTACAGTAACAACAGGGTTTAAAATAGTACTGCTGCTTAAGCCTGTTGCCGGTGACCATTGGTATTTAAGACTGTCTCCGGTTGCGACGCCATTCAGCCGTGTAATCCCTCCCGCTAACACAACAATATCAGCTCCGGCATCAACTGTTGGGATAGATTTAACAACAATTACCCGGGTGACAGTATCTGCACAGGCCGTGACTGCTGTATAAATGTAGCTTATAGTATGGGCACCAATACCTGCAAGCATTGGATCAAATAATCCCGATGTAGTCACACCAGTCCCTTTGTAAACGCCATTGCCGGCAATACCACTGCCCTCCTGCGCCGCAAGCTGTATGGGGCCATTATTTAAACATACCGAGTCTGGGGCATTAAAAGTAAGCGACGCGGCTGCATATACGGTTATTGTTACTTCTTTTGGCTTCATACAGGTTTCGCCCGAATAAGCTTGCATCACCACCCGAAAGGTTTTTTTAGACTGCGCGCTAAACTGAGGATATAGGTGCTGATATAGTTTACCTGGGGATGGATTGTTATCTACCTCCGGGGGGATGCTTGGATTATCGGCATCATAGTACCAATCTATCCTGGTTATTGAACCCGGGAAAACACTTGCTTTATTGCGAAAGTAAGTATTGTGGCCGCTACATAATGACGCTTGATTTATTACGTCGAAATCAGCTTCAGGATTAGAACCGTTGATCATAACGGGCTTGGTTACAGAACCAACACAACCCGAGGCAGAAGTTACAGTTAATGTAACCTGGTATAACTGCGCTTTCAAAAATATATGCTGTGGGTTTTTCTGTGTAGATGTATTGAGAGCGCCGCTGCCCGGATCACCAAAATCCCATAAGTAAGTAAAGGTGCTATTGCCGACTATTTTGGTGTTGTCAGTAAATTTAGCGTAACTGCCATCTGCACACGTTGGCGGTAAGTTAAAATCAACTACCGGCAATTCACTTATCACAATGGTTTTGCTTAATACCGATGTGCATCCCCTATCTGTATTCATGGTCAGCTTTAGCTGATAGCTGCCCGCGGTTGCGTAAGTATGCTGAAAAGGAGCCGCGTCGTTATGCGTTTCTTTAGGGCTGCCATCCCCAAAATCCCATACACGTGCCAGGACAAAACCATCGGTACTTACTGATTGATCGGTAATGGTTACGGCCTTTGTTACACAATCAGGTGTTGAATAGTTAAAAGCCATATCAATGCTTTTATAAACGTATATACTCCTGGTAGTACTTGATGGGACGCATCCCAAATTATTGGTTACGGTAAGCTTAATTATGTGGTCGCCAGAGGTGTTAAATATATGTGCAGGATTTTGTTCTGTTGATGTTTGTCCATCACCAAACTCCCAAAACCAGGTTGCTATAGTTGCGTCACCCGCGGTAGATTGATCTGTAAACGATATAGGTTCATTTTGGCAAGTTGCCTTTGCTACCAAAAAATCTGCAGTGGGCAACGGCAAAACTTTTACATCAAATGCATTTGAAGCCACTACACAGCTTGGTGTATTTATATTAGCCAACGAAGCGGTAACCAATCTATAAGAATACGACCCCGGCTCAGTTGGCGACATAACGGTAAATGATGTGGCTGTGCTGGCCGGGGTTTGATCTACCCAGGCCTTGTTTTTAAAAAGCTGTACTTTTTGAGAATTACCTGCCGGAGGCGACGTAGAGGATTTAATAGTTACCGCGTGAGAAACGCCCTCACAATAAGCACTATTGGCCTGTTCGGACGTAACCCTTAACGGTGCCCCATAGGGTCGGAAGATAATATCATCAATGGCGATATCATTACCGCCACCACCGGGGGCGTTGTTTACCATTTTAATAACAACGGATTCCGCGTCTATGGGTGTGGTAAATGTAAAAGCATAATCTTTCCATACACCTAATTCTGTGATGTCGTTGGTATTACCGCTGCCTAAAACGGAACCATCTAACGCCTCAATGCTAAAAGTGACGTTAGGCAAAATTTTGCCCGGGAGCCTGATTATATTTTTTATAAACGCCGAGAACTGATAGGTTGTATTGCCACACAATGTGGGAACCTTACGCCTGTAAAATTCGCCTGGCGTGTAACTTGCATTCACTATCATCATATAACCATTATCATCGCCCGTATGGTCAGTGGTAAGTCCCCAGCCAGTGTTTAAACCAGCTGTGGTGCTTACAATGGTATAGTAATTATCATCTGGTGAAGCAGCAGTATAAGCATAGGTGGTTGTTCCGGAGTCGGGTCTGAGGGCTCCGCCAAATTTGCTGATACCCGCCCCAAAAGTAATATGCACTATAGGGTCGCCCAGGCTTTGCGCGTATCCCTTATAGGCAGGGCCGATAATAAACAGCACGAAGCATGCAATTATCGCAAGGCATTGCTTTTTTATCATCCGGTTTAAATTCGGTAGCATGTTTCCCGTCAACACATTTAATTGGCAGGCTTAAAAATATCATAAATTACGCAAATACTCAATATATAAATAAGAGATACAGACCTTTACGTCAGGTTTTTCTTTTAGTTACATTGTTACTTCGCTTCCCGTAGGTTAACTTAGCCTAACCAATTATTTTTTATGAGCGAAGATGAACTAAATAATGGCGATACCTGCCGTGTGTTTATTAAAAAGATAACTGCAGCCACGAAGTAGTGGCGATCAGCTAAAACAAAAACGCCGTCCCTACATAAGTTGAGACGGCATTTGTTTTATTTTAGTTACCGGCCGGCGGTGGTGGCCCGCCGGGTCGTCCGGGGCCACCGGGCCTCATGGTCTTTTCTATTTCCTGGTATTTTTTAAACTGGGCATCGGTTAATACTTTCTTTACGCTTTCATCACGTGCTTTAACCAGTTTATCTACATCTTCTCTTTTTCCGGGTGGCGGCGGTGGTGGTGGCATAGGCTGCCCTCCTCTTAGCTTTTCCATACCATCAAAAAACTTTCCGTAAGCGTCTGTGATCTTCTGCTTTTGTTCAGGTTTTAAGGCCAGATCCTTTTCCAGTCGGCCGCTAATTTGTTTAAGCCTCGCTTCGCGCGATGGCGGCGATCCGGGTGGCGGGCCTTGTTGTGCGCTTACTGTATACGCGGAAAGCAACAAACTTGTAAACAGGTATCCAATCTTTAATTTCATCATCTTCTTATTTACCAGATTAGATGTTATTTTTCACCATAACCTTCGGTTGATTTATAATTTATTTGGTTTTCCAGCTTACTTCCCCTGTTTGCCAAAAATGTAAAAATATAAGAGATAATATTACCGGTTAAATATCTTTCCCGGGTTTAAAATATAATTTTTGTCAAATACCTGTTTAATACCGCGCCATAGTTCAAAATGTACCGGCGAGTATTTTATCGGCATAAAGTCTTTCTGTACCAGCCCTATGCCATGTTCGCCGGATAGTGTGCCGTCAAGGGCTACCGTCAACTCAAATATTTCGCGAATGCCATCTTTTAATTTATTATTCCAGTCGTCATCGCTTATGTTAGCCTTTATGATATTTACGTGCAAATTGCCATCCCCTGCATGCCCATAACAAATCGATTCAAATCCGTATTTATCACCTGTAGCTTTTATACCTGCTATTAACTGCGGTAATGCCGCGCGCGGTACAACAGTATCTTCTTCTTTATAAACCGAGTTTGATTTTACCGATACGCCCATTGTTCGGCGGATGCGCCACAGTTCTTCTTTTTGTATTGCTGTGTCTGCAAACAATACATTGGTGCAGCCAAATTCTTCTAACACCAGGTTGATCTTTTCGCAATCGGTAAATATTACATCAGGGTTGTTGCCATCTACTTCAATTAGCAGGAATGCTGCGTCGTTAGGTTGCAGGTCAAAGACTATGGCGTCTTTTTCAATCACCCATTCTACTCCCCTGCGTTCCATAAACTCAAGTGCCGACGGAATAACGCCCGCCCTGAATATAGCCGATACAGCCTTGCATGCCGCATCATTTGAAGTGAAGGATGCCAGCATTAACGCATCAACAGTTGGTGCCGGGATAAGCTTCACCACAATTTTGGTGACAATACCCAACGTCCCCTCCGACCCGATGATTAGTTGCGTTAAATTATAGCCCGATGCGTATTTTAAAGTATTAGCGCCGGTCCATATAATTTCGCCGGATGGCAACACCAGTTCAAGGTTTAAAATATATTCGCGAATAGTACCATATTTTACCACCCTTGGCCCACCCGATCCATGCGATACATTACCACCAATAAAGCAGCTGCCTTTACTTGCCGGGTCTATTGGATAAAGCAACCCTTTAGCTGCCACCTGGTTCATAAACTCTTCTGTAATAACACCGGGTTCTACAGTTGCCTGCAGGTTTTGCTCATCAATAGCAATAATTTTGTTAAAGCGCTCCATCGCCATCACTATACCACCCATAATGGGCAACGCGCCACCACTTAGGCCTGTGCCAGCTCCGCGTGGTGTTACCGGTATTAAATGTTCATTACAAAGCCTTAATAAGGCCGCAATCTCTTCGGTTGATTTTGGTTTAACAACAACCTCGGGGTAATAACGCAGGTCTTCGGTCTCGTCGTGGCTGTATTTTTCCATTTCGGCGTGGCCGGTTATAACCGCGTCGCTACCAACAATCTGCTTAATTACGCTTAAAATATCCTGGGTTATTTTATTATAGACCATAAAGTTGCTAAAAATCAAAACTATGTATTATGCGCTATAAATTAATTTTTATACGTATAATTAACAGATAAATATATCACGCTGAAATGAAAAAGTTATTGCTATCTGTTTTTGCATGCGATCCTTCCATGGGATCCGAAGATGGCAATGGATGGAACTGGGCCTTAGGGCTGGCAAGCAAGGGCTATGACGTACACTGCCTAACCCGGAGCGTAAACCAACCAGGCATTGAATCGCATACTAAGCCGGATAATGTAACTTTTCATTATGTACCTATGCCATTGGGTACCGAAGCATTGTTTCTTGCACCCGGGCCAAGTATTTATATACATTACATGCTTTGGCAATGGCTGGCTTACAAAAAAGCTGCCCGCTTGCATAAACAATTAAAGTTCGACCTGGCCCACCATGCAACCTGGGGAAGCTTACAGATGGGTTCGTTTTTGTATAAATTGGATATCCCTTTTGTTTTTGGGCCGGTGGGTGGCGGACAAATAGCTCCCGAGGCATTTAAAAGCTATTTTAAAAGTTACTGGCCAGACGAAATAAAAAGAGAAAAGGTCAGTGATATGCTGGTTAAGTATAACCCTGCCTGCTATAAGACACTGAGAAAAGCTTACTCGATTATGGTGTCTAATAGGGAAACGTTGGCCTTAGCTCAATCTATAGGTGCCAAAAATGTCCATATATCATTAGACACCGCCTTACCCGATAGCTTTTACCCCGAACAACTTAAAATAAAATCGCCGCAAAAAGATAAATTGAAATTATTGTGGGTTGGCCGTTTTATGCCGCGCAAAGGTGTTTTATTGGTATTGGAGGTAATGGAAAAGTTAAAAGCATACACCGGCATAACCCTTACCGTTGTGGGCCATGGCGAGATGCAGCAGGAAATTGAAGATTGCATAAAAGAATATCAATTGGAAAACACGGTGCGTTTAACAGGGAGAGTACCTTACGAAGCGGTTCGTTCCTATTACGATTCGCATGATGTTTTCTTTTTTACCTCGCTGCGCGATTCGAATGGTGTACAGGTAATTGAGGCTATGTGTTTTGGCATGCCGGTTATCACCCTTAATTTACACGGGCAGGGCATTATTGTGAGCGATGAAACAGGTATAAGGTGCAGCCCCGAATCACCGGCTATCGCCGTGGCCGAATTAAAAGAGGCAGTTTTAGAACTTTATAATAACCCGGCTAAAGTAAGCAGCATGAGTACAGCGGCAGCAAAATACGCAGCAAAGCAAAAATGGCCCGAAAAGATTGATGATACCGTAACTAACTATTATCCTTTTTGATAATTGAGTGATACGGCCGAATAGGCCACTTTACCCCCCATTGGCGGATTGTTCTTTTTTAAGGTGACAGTTATTGCGTCGACAAAATTATATTGTTGCTTAACCTCGTCTATAATAGTTTGCGCAACCGTTTCTATTAGCTTTTTAGGCACTTTCATTATCTCGCAAATAATATTGTAAAGCTTTTCGTAGTCAACCGTATTAACCAGGTCGTCCTGGCTCAGGTTGTCGGGTTTAAACTCAACTTCTATATCAACAGTAAAGCAGGTACCCAGTTTTTGTTCCTCCGGATAAAAGCCGTGATAGGCAAAAAACTCCGCGCCGTGTAATGCTACAATCATGTTTCAAAATTAGCATTTTGAGTGAATAGTTGAATAAGTGAATAGTGATTGGTTATTGCTTCAACCTTTCATTTAACTTTTTATTAACTACTCAACACTCACTATTAACCATTAAACTATATTTGTTATAACAAATACCACCATATGGCTAAGACTGATCTTTTTGAATCGCCCGATTATTACCTTTTAGACGAATTATTAACCGATGAGCATAAGCTGATCCGTAAAAGTGTGCGCGATTGGGTGAAAAAAGAAGTAAGCCCGATAATTGAAGACTACGCGCAACGTGCCGAGTTTCCAAAACAACTTTTAAAGGGACTGGCAGAGATAGGCGCATTTGGCCCTACTGTTCCGGTACAATACGGTGGCCTGGGTTTAGATTATATGGCTTATGGGATAATAATGCAGGAGATTGAGCGTGGCGATTCAGGCATTCGGTCGACTGCGTCCGTACAAGGATCATTAGTAATGTACCCTATTTATGCTTATGGGTCTGAGGATCAAAAAAATAAATATCTGCCCAAGTTGGCAACCGGCGAACTGATGGGTTGTTTTGGTTTAACCGAACCCGATCATGGATCGGACCCGGGCGGTATGACCACCAACTTTAAAGATGCGGGCGATCATTACCTGTTAAACGGCGCAAAGATGTGGATCTCCAACTCACCTTTTGCTGATATTGCCATAGTTTGGGCAAAAAACGAACAAGGAAAAATACAAGGGCTAATAGTTGAGCGTGGTATGGCAGGCTTTACAACGCCCGAAACTCATAATAAATGGTCGTTGCGCGCATCGGCTACCGGCGAACTGGTGTTTGATAATGTTAAAGTACCCAAGGAAAACCTGTTGCCAAATGTATCCGGGTTAAAAGGGCCGCTCGGCTGTCTCAACCAGGCGCGTTATGGTATAGCCTGGGGTGCCATTGGCGCGGCTATGGATTGTTATGATACCGCCCTGCGCTATGCTAAAGAGCGCAAGCAATTTGGTAAGCCAATTGCCGGTTTCCAGCTACAGCAAAAAAAGCTGGCCGAAATGATAACCGAAATAACAAAGGCGCAGTTACTTGTTTGGCGCCTGGCGACATTAAAGAACGAGAACCGGGCCACCCCTGCGCAAATATCAATGGCAAAACGTAACAGTGTTGAGGTTGCCATAAACATAGCACGCGAAGCAAGACAAATACTTGGGGGCATGGGTATAACCGGAGAATATCCGATAATGCGACATATGATGAACCTTGAGTCGGTAATTACGTATGAAGGCACACATGATATCCATTTATTGATAACGGGTTTGGACATCACCGGCGAGGAGGCTTTTAAATAACTCTTTGTAAAATCCTTGCTCGTTTTGGCTTTATTACAGCTGTAAATATTATATTTGTGTTACACCTGCCCCGGTAATTTTAATAATTTGATTTGCCTCAACACACATCAGCAAGCTAAACATACGCTACGTAATTGGTGGTGGCTGCTTTTGTTCCTGGCAATTACTTCCTGCGAGCAGAAAACCTCTGAAGTAATAGGTAATTCTGATGAATTTAAAAAAGTGCTTGCTCATGTCGATACTTTATTTGGCACTAATCGTGTAGCAAAGGGCTTAAACTATCTCGACTCGGTAGTAAAACACGCTAATAACCTAACACGCGAAGACAGATATCGTGCATATGGATATCGTTATTTTTACTATCACAAAAACGGCGATCATAAAAAAGCCTTATTATATGCCGATACAATGCTTAGCATTGCCTCTCAAAGTGTAAATAAAGAACAATATATCCACCTGTATGTAGATGCTAATTTTGCATTGGGCGATACTTATTTTGCCTTGCAACAATATAATGATGCCTATCAGCATCTTTTCCAGGGATACCTTATCGGTAAAAATAATCTTAACAAAGTCGTCCTGTCTGACTATATGTATCGTATGGGTATGATAACCTATAAAATGGGTAACTATAGATTAGCCAAGGATTACTTTAAAAACAGCTACAATTATTTCGATATCATTACCAGCGATTTTGTGAGCTTTTATCATGTGCAGGAATTGCTTGACAATATTGCCTTAAGCTATAAACATAACAACCAGCTTGACAGCGCACTGGTTTATTTTGACCGGTCTTTAAAATTCATTAACAAATACGGCCCGCAGTTTAAGGACCGGCCAAAGATGATGGAAATTGCTCGCGGGGTTGTATATGGCAATCAATCGGAGGTGCTGGTTTTACAAGGCAATTACCAGCAAGCTATCGAGCTGTTAAAAAAGAGTATAGCGATAAACCTGCAAAAAGATTATGATAATAATGATGCGGTATTAAGCGAAATAAAACTGGCCCAGCTTTACTATGATCATAACAAGGACAAGGAGTTGTTTAAACTGCTAAATACTATAGGCGAACAATTAAAAACTATAAAAAACTCTGACGCAGAAGCAGATTGGAACAATTTGATGAGCAAGTACTATCTGCGTCAAAAAAACTTGCCTAAGGCTCTTGCTTACCTGCAAACCTACAATACCGTTAAGGATTCGAACATTAAAAAACTCAATCTTTTAAAAGAGAGTGATATCAATAAACAATTTGATAATTACGAAAAACAGCAACAAATAGAGCAATTAAGCAGCAATAATAAAGTACAGTTAATATCGCTGTACGTTATTATTATTGTGACCATAATGGCCCTGATCATCATCTTTTTGGTCTATCGTAACTGGCGGCGGTCAAAAAAAGATGTGCAAACGGTCAACACGCTAAATCAACAAATTAACCAACAAAATGCTGATTTAGAAAAAGCGCTGAATGAGTTAAAATTAAGCAGCCAGGAAAAAGACAGAATTTTACGCACCGTAGCGCACGATTTGAGGAATCCAATAGGTGGTATAGCCTCATTAACCAAGCTAATGGCTGATGATGAATACACCGATGATCAAAAAGAATTAATAAACCTGGTTAAAGAAACATCCTATAACTCGTTAGAACTCATCAATGAGATCTTAGAGGCAACCAACATTTCGTCTATTGAATTGAACCCTGAACTGGTAGAGATCAACTCGTTGGTAAACAATAGTGTAGAATTGCTGCGTTTTAAGGCATCAGAAAAAGGCCAAAAGATATTTTACGAACCTTTAAGCGCCCCGCTTGAATTATTGATAAGCCGCGAAAAGATCTGGCGTGTAATAAGTAACCTTATAAGTAACGCCATTAAGTTTAGCCCAACCGGTGCCCCTATTTTTGTTAAGGTGGTTAAAGAGAAAGAACAGGCGGTGATATCGGTATTAGATAACGGCATCGGGATCCCCGAAAAACTAAAGGACCAGGTTTTTAATATGTTTACCAGTGCGCAGCGCCCGGGTACCAATGGCGAAAAATCATTTGGCTTAGGCTTATCTATCTGTAAACAGATCATTGAAAAATCGAACGGCAAGATCTGGTTTGATAGCAGCAATCACGGCACTATATTCTTCATCGCCCTGCCATTAAATGCAAAAGAGGCGGCACCGAAGGAATCACCTCAGCAAGTCAGCGTACCATTGTCCTGATGCTTTTACGGTGCGTTGTAAAGTTTCAAAATCAACGTATATAATTCCAAATCTTGGGTGATAGCCTTCGGCCCATTCAAAATTATCAGTCAATGTCCAGATAAAGTAACCACTTACTTTACAACCTTCGTTTTTGGCTTTTAGCACCTGCTGCAGGTATTGTTGCAGGTATTCAACACGCAGGGGGTCATTAACCTCATCTTCAACAAGCTCATCTTTAAAAGCTGCACCACTTTCGGTAAGGTAGATCTTCTTTATCTGCGGATATTCGTTGTATTTTTTTAGAATATGATAGATAGAGGCCGGGTAAACCTCCCAACCCATAGCGGTAATGGGCACATTGCGTTTTTCGGCTTTAACCAGGGTGGCGTGGATATAAGGCGTAAAAAACGAATGCTTAACAATCTCGCGGGTATAGTTTTGGAGGCCTATGAAATCAAAATCAAACTTTAAGTTATCCATATCGCCCGGCAAAATATATTTATCCATGCCTTTTAAAACCGAAGTAAGCTCCTGCGGGTATCCTAAGCCTAGTACCGGCTCAATAAACAAGCGGTTAAGCAAGGCATCAACCCTATTGGCAGCAATTACATCTTTTGGTTTATCAGAATAAGGCTCGATGTATGAGCAGGAAAATGTGGTGCCTACCTCTGCATTTGGCAACGCCCTACGCAATATTTTAGCCCCGGTAGCTATACACATTGTAGCATGATGTATGGCCGGTAAGAAATTCTTTAACCCTTTTCTTCCGGGAGCATGGATGCCTAAAAAATACCCGGCGCCGGTAAACACCGATGGTTCGTTCATTACCATCCAATGCTTTACCCTGTCGCCAAAAGCATTGGCACAAATGGTAACATAGTTGGAGAACCAATCAATTACCGAGCGGTTTGTCCAGCCTCCTTGTAGCTCGAGCGCATGTGGCAGGTCCCAATGATATAGGGTAAGCCAGGGTTCTACGCCTTGCGCTAAACAATAATCAATAACGCGGTTATAATAATCAACACCGGCCCGGTTAATTTCGCCTGTGCCGTTAGGTAAAATACGCGACCACGATATCGAGAACCTGAAATTTGGAATATTAAGCTGTTTGATGAGATCGATATCGGTTTGATAACGATTATAAAAATCTGTAGCCGTACGGTGGTGGTGTCCGCCTTTTATTTTACCTTTTTTTTGAGTAAAAACGTCCCATACAGATTCGCCCTTGCCATCAGTATCATGCGCACCCTCTATTTGGACAGCCGCGGTTGACACCCCCCAGGTAAAATCTTCGCCGAAAAGTTGTTTATTTAGTACGGTATCCTGGATATTAGATTTCATTAAATTGAGCTACACAACGCCCAAATTGTATATTATAATTGTATTAAAGAAACGTTAGTATAAATAAATTAGTGAATAAAAGATGATCTGATACTTTTTAAGATCATCCACTCGCGTAAGCTGTTGAATAAATTGACGATGAATTTCATAACAGTTTGTTTTAATTTATAATACTAAGGTAAGGAGCCTGTGTGTGGTTATGATGTTGTTAATATTATGTTATTGTTAATCGTTTTAGTAACATCAAAACTTTAATAATGTTTAATTTAGCGGCTATTATTCGCAATTGCCATGAAGGATTATTTCATCAAATTATTTAACTACGATAAGTACACCAATCAAAAAATAGCCGAAACCATTGTAGCCAAAAACGGCCCCGAAAAACCGCTACAATTAATGGCTCACCTGCTAACTGCCGAAAAGGTTTGGCTGCGCCGTTTAAATGGCGAATACAAAGTAAGCGTTGTTTTATGGCCCACCTGGCAGGCAAACGAGTTGGAGCCTGTAATTAATGAAACGCACACATCATGGATCAGCTACTTAAATATCTTAACTGACGAGGACCTGGAGAAAGCCATTACCTACGAAAACTTCCAGGGACATGAGTTTACCATGCGGGTGGTTGATATTGTAACCCATGTAATAAATCATGGTACGCATACCCGGGCGCAGGCAGGCGTTCATTTAAGGCTGGCCGGTGCCGAACAGTTGCCTGTAACCGATTTCGCTTTTTACATTAATACCATATAAGTACGTTGCTTATTTACAATATTTGTAGTCCTAAAAACAACCCATCCATAATGAAAAAATTACTTATTGCCGCATTTGTTTGTTTAGCGCTTAATGCTTGTAATGACCCAAAAGCTGATGAAAAAGCAGTGTTAAATGATGTAATTAAACTGCACGATAAAACCATGGGATTCGATGAGCAGGTAATGCATAATAAAATGAAGCTTGATACCTTGCTACTGGAAGCAAAAAACGACGAAGCGAAAACCAGGATTAAAGAACTAACCGCCCGCCTAACCAAAGCCGAAAGCGCCATGGAAGAATGGATGCAAAATTTCGATCCTGCTAAAAAAGGTTCGCATGAAGAGATCATGGGTTATCTTACAACGCAGAAAAAGCAGATAACCGCGGTCGACTCATTATTAGCCGGCGCGGTTAAAGAATCAGACGAGTATTTAAAACCGTTTAAAAAATAAGCATGAAGAAAATATTTGGTATTGCTTTTATACTGGCTGTTGCTGCCTGCAAGTTTAACGGTGAACAAGGGGCATTGCCAATCTACGGTAATCGCACCCCCACTACGGTAAATGGTAAAACCGATACCATTTATCAAACCATCCCGGCTTTTAAAACGGTTAACCAATATGGCGACAGCATCACCAATAAAAATTTGGACGGTAATATTTATGTGGCGGACTTCTTCTTCACTACCTGCCCGTCTATTTGCCCTACAATGCACCGTAACATGCTTACGGTTTACGAGGCTTTTAAAGCAGAGAAAGATATCAAGATCATCTCCTACTCTATAGACCCAAAACACGACAGCGTAGCGGTACTAAAGAAATACGCCGATAAAATGGGCGTTACCGGCAACAGTTGGTGGCTGCTGCAAGGCAAGAAAGAGGAAATTTATAAACTATCAGAAAGCTACCTGGTAGGAAAACCTAAAGAAGACGCTACACAGCAATTTATACATGATGGCTTCTTTGTTTTGATAGACAAGCAAAAACGGATCCGCGGATTTTATGATGGTACCGTGCCCGAGCAGGTTGCCAACCTGGTAACCGACATCAAAAAGTTAAAATCAGAAACTGACCAAATAGTCGCCAAATGAAACTAAAAGTAATAAGCGGTATTGGTTTGTTAGTGGCGCTGATGGTCTACTCCTGTCAGAGCGATGATGAAATAACCTTTAAACGCTATTACACTACGGGCAGCATTGTTTATCAAACCAAATGTCAAAACTGCCATGGTAAGGATGGGCAGGGCCTGTCGTCATTGATGCCGCCGCTTACTGATACCGCTTTCCTTAAAGCCAACAAATCATCATTATCCTGCTTCATTAAGTATGGCATAAAAGGTAAACTGCTCATCGTAAACCACAAAGCTTTTGAAGGCGACATGCCTGTAACCGACCTTGCCCCCATTGAAATTGCCGAAGTATTAACCTATGTAACCAACTCATTTGGTAATAATATGGGTGTGGTAACGGCGCAACAGGTTGTTGATGATCTGGCGAAGTGTAAGTAGTCCGAATGTCCGCATAAGTCGGAAAGTCCGGAAGACAGATCCGCTTTATACTTTCCGACTTATGCGGACATTCGGACTTCCCGACTAAAACATTACCTTTACATCTGCAAAACGTTCTATCGCTGCTCCAACCTACGGGCGGAGCGGAGGAAAGTCCGGGCAACACAGAGCATCCTGCTTCCTAACGGGAAGGCGCCGGCAGCCGGCGACAGCAAGTGCCACAGAAAATATACCGCCCGCAAGGGTAAGGGTGAAAACGTGAGGTAAGAGCTCACGGCTTTTCCGGGCGACCGGGATCGCGGTAAACCTCAGGAGTTGAAAAACCAAATAGGTCTTGAAAGCGGGGCGGCTCGTCCTCTGCTATGGGCAACCGTAGCCGTCAAGATGGGTAGGTTGTTTAAGCCTGTCAGCAATGGCAGGACCAGATTAATGATAGAAGTCATCATCCGATGATACAGAACCCGGCTTACAGATTTGCTGCTGATTAAAAAAACACCCCCGATTCGTCGGGGGTGTTTTTGTTATAGAGCAAGGTATTTGTTTTGTTAACGATAAATGTAAACGCCATTCATCATCGCGACGCCGCCGGTAGTTTCAAAAGCGTTACGATTGGTTTCGGCGGTGCGGGTGCCCCATATGTTCCACATCAATCCGCGCGAGTTACGGATAGACCAGGCTTGTCCCGCATTATTATCTAACCAGGGGCCATAATTGCTAACCGTCCCGGTATTTTTGGCGAATCTGCACGCCCATCGTGCAAAAATACTTTTCATTCCTTGCGTATCGGCATTGCCATTTTCGTCTTTAAGGATACCGCCTGATGTGATACACAGGTTGCTGCGCGCATAGTCCATTGCTTTGCTACCCGTGGCCAGATAACCGCCTGATGGGTATGGCGCCCTCATCAAATCGCAAGCGCCAATAAAGGTACCCTGGGTGTATGATAACGGCCCCTCGGTAATAACGCCCGAGTTATTGATAGCACCTTTAACTTCACCTGTTGATGCTACGTAAAGTTTGCTAACCATCCAATCCATTATTAGCTTGGCTTTGTCGCGGTATGCTACATCGCCGGTTGCCTGGTAAAGCAATAGAGCGCAAATTACGGCCGGAGCGTTTACGCAGGTGTTTTTAGTATTGTTGGCTGTTGTCCAAAACAAGCCACCGCCGTTAACCGAGGTGTTCCAGGCGCGGTTCCACATCATGTTGAAATTGTTTTTGGCCATGTCAAGCTGACCGCCGTCGTTGGTGATCTTCCAGGCGCGTACGCACATCAGCGATCCCCAAACTACGTCGTCGTTAAACGTGTTGCTGGTCCATAGCGTTCCGTAGCCATCACGCACCCCGTTATAAAGGTATTGGATCTTATCTTTAAGGTCGGTGCTTGGGTTAATGTCGTAAGCATCAATGAGCATTTCAATAGCTTCCTGTTGCGTCCAGAAATCCATGCGGCCGGTGTGGCCCTCGTCTTTCCAGTAATAAGCCTTAAACGATGGCCCGTAAGTACCATACTGGTTATAAAACCTATTGTTATACACCTGCATAGCTACCAATGCCTCGCTTTTAGTAGGCAGCGTAGCGAATGACAGGCCCGCACTTTCAGCTGGTATGGTAATGCCCGTTGCGTTGCTGCCTTGCAGGTCTGCCTTTTGTTCTTTTTTACAGCTTGCAAACATGGTAGCTGTACCCAACGCCATTAAAATTAACAGCCTGCCCGGGTAAGGGCATGAATCCCAAATGTTGTTTCTTTTCATAATGTAATAGTTAAGTGGTTATGTAGGTTTACTTGCTCATTCGGCTTGTTCTGCCCAGGGGAAGGCTGGTACTGTAACACTAAGAAAACATGATCTTAATTAGGTCAAGTTTAAGATGGTAAGGCCATTATACGCACATGGCCTGCTTTAAGTTATATTACAACACGGTTGATTGTCAATAGTTTGAGGTGTTGAATAGTATTACTTATGTTAGGCTTCCTAACTCCTTATTCCACTATCTGTAAAACAACTGCCACAAGCCAACGTTAAATTGTATTATAATAATTATAAAATGAATAACAAATATTTCAGATCAGCAGCATTTGCGACGTTATTGGCCATAATGGCCGGCTGCGGTCTGTATAGGTCAATGGGGCAAGATCCGGAAGGCGAAGCGCTTACCCGGTTGGACAGTTTGTATAATTACAAAAATGGCAGCTTCGAAAATCTGGCCGAACGTTCCGACTCGACAGTTAAACGCCGCTTTCTTTTTATGCGCAGCCACCATGAAACCAGGCCCTCTTTCGGGCTGCCATGGGTTAAAACCAATTTAAAAACACTGGCTGCTCCTGCGCCAACCATAGTTTGGTTCGGGCATTCGTCGTTGCTCATTAAAACCGTGCAGGGTAATATACTCATCGATCCTGTTTTTAGCAACCATGCCGGGCCTGTGCCCGGTTTGATGACGGCTTTTCAGGGCACTACGCATTACCACTCCAAGGATATGCCGCCGATTGATGTACTGATCATCTCTCACGACCATTACGATCACCTGGACTACCGCACCCTGAAAGCATTAAAAAACCAGATCAAAATGGTTGTGGTGCCAAAAGGTGTCGGTTCAAATTTGGTTTATTGGGGATTTGACCCTAAAAAGATCATCGAACTTAATTGGAACCAATCTGCAACACTACCCGGCGGCCTGCAGGTCACCGCTACGCCGGCTCAGCACCGCAGCAACCGTAGCTATACTAAAGAAAATAAAACACTTTGGGCATCATACGTGATACAAACAAACAAATACAGGTTGTTTTACAGTGGCGATAGCGGGTATGGGCCGCACTTTAAACAGATAGGCAAGCAATACGGCCCGTTCGACCTGGCACTGCTTGAGTGCGGACAGTACAGCCCCAATTGGCCATGGACACACCTGCTTCTCGGGCAAGCTGCCCAGGTCGCCGTCGACCTGCAGGCGCGTTTGCTGCAGCCTGTCCATTGGGCCAAGTTTGAGGAAGCCGACCATCCCTGGAACGAACCTATAAAAAAGCTTGTGCCCGCTGCCAAAAAATTAAACGTCGAATTAAATGTCCCGCGTATAGGCGAGCCCTACACATTGGGACAACCAGCCAAGCATACCGTTTGGTGGGATTTTGATTAAGTAGACCTGGTACATTAATGGGGGCGTTTCCGTCACCAATCCTATGACCTAAAAACAATGTATAACAAAAAAGCGCTCCGAATTTCCATCCTGAGCGCTTTCATATCATAACTAATTACTACTGCTTATAGATCTTATAGATCTTACCGCTATCGGTACCGGCATAAATGGCACCGTCTTTACCGGTGGCTATGCAGCGCCAGCGTTCGTGCCTGTTTTCTAACAAACGCTCCTCGCCTACTACTTTATTGTTTTGTATAACCAGGCGGATAATGTGCGAGCCGCTTAGCGCGCCTACAAACAGGTTGTTTTTCCACTCTGTTATGTTACCGGTATAAAACATCATACAGCCCGGTGATATAACCGGATCCCAATAATAAACGGGTTGAGTAGTACCTTCTTTTTGCTGAATGCCATCATAGACTTTTTGTCCGCTGTACTCTATTCCGTAAGTAACAAACGGCCAACCGTAGTTATTGCCCGGTTTAATCAGGTTGATCTCATCACCACCGCGCGGGCCAAACTCGGCTTCCCATAAATCGCCGGTTACAGGGTTTAACGCAAAGCCATCCGGGTTACGGAAACCAAGCGCGTAAATCTCAGGCTTAGCATCAGTCTTACCAATGAATGGATTATCAGCAACAGGTTTACCCTCTTTAGTAATATGGATGATCTTCCCGGTGGTCGCGGTCAAATCCTGCGCTTTTACACGGATATCGCCAGCCTGGCGATCGCCGCTGCTTACAAAAAGGTTGCCTTGTTTGTCAAACACTATACGCGATCCAAACTGGCCGCCGCTTTTTTTATAGTGGGGTGTGGCCTCCCAAATTACTTTTACATCTTGAAGTTTAGTATCATCGGCAGATAGTTTGCCTTTAGCTACGGCAAGGGTTGAGGTGCCCTCTTCCGTCGGTTCAGAAAAGGTCCAGTAAACCATGCGATTTTTGGCGAAATCCGGGTCAATGTTCACATCCAGCAAACCACCTTGTCCCTGGAACACCACTGCCGGAAAACCCGTGATCGTCTTATCCAGTTTACCATCAGTAGTAAAAATCTGCATAGTGCCCGATTTACCGCTTATCAGCAGCCGCCCATCAGGCAAAACATGCATACCCCAGGGTAGGGTAAGGTCGGTAGCAATAACTTCGTCTTTATAAGGCGTTTGTGTTTTAACGCTGCCAATTCGGGTTTGCCCTGCGAAGGCCGGTTTATAGTCGCTATTGGCTTTGTTCTTTTCTACCGGTTCGCCGGTTTGGGCCATGCCTGTAGTAGTTGCCAATGCAAGGATGGCGCCTAATGCTAATGGCTTATAAAATTTTGAGATCATAAAATCGATTTTGTGGTTAATGTGATGTAAGTTACAATGTAATTAACGATATGTTTAATTACCACACGTTTTTTACAGATTGTTAATCACAAAAAATTAAAATCATATCCCATTAAAACAAGTCGGCTTTAAAAGTGTTTAGTTTCCTATACAATACCTATATTAGTAAACGTTATTACTATTAGTAAACGTTATTACAACATAACTATCCTTAGAAAACAAATGGCTAAAATTTTAATAATTGATGATGAACGCGCTATCCGTAGCACGTTGCGCGAGATACTTGAATACGAAGACTACGAAGTTGAAGACGTTGATAACGGCATAGACGGACTTGACCTGATAGCCAAAAACGATTACGACCTGGTACTGTGCGACATTAAAATGAGCCGCATGGATGGTATGGAGGTGCTAAGCGAGGGGCTGGCTATTAAACCTGATCTGCCTTTCATCATGATATCGGGCCATGGTACGGTTGAAACCGCCGTAGAGGCCAGTAAAAAAGGCGCATTCGACTTTATATCAAAACCACCTGATCTTAACCGCTTACTGATTACCGTACGCAACGCGTTAGATCGTGGTAGCCTGGTGGTTGAAACCAAGGTATTAAAACGTAAGGTATCTAAAGTTCGCCCGATATTGGGTGAATCAACCCCAATTGCCAAGATAAAAGAAACCATAGAGCGCGTTGCTCCTACCGACGCCCGCGTACTTATAACCGGTGCCAATGGTGCAGGTAAAGAGCTGGTTGCCCGCTGGCTGCACGAGAAGTCAAACCGCTCAAATGCCCCTTTAATTGAGGTTAACTGCGCGGCTATCCCTTCGGAGTTGATAGAGAGTGAGTTGTTCGGGCATGAGAAAGGTTCGTTTACATCGGCTATTAAACAGCGCATAGGTAAATTTGAATCAGCATCGGGCGGTACTTTGTTTATGGATGAGATCGGCGATATGAGCCTGTCAGCCCAAGCTAAAGTATTACGTGCCTTACAAGAGAACAAGATAACCCGTGTAGGCGGAGAAAAGGAAATTGATGTTGATGTACGCGTTGTAGCTGCAACCAACAAGGACCTGCTAAAAGAGATAGAGGCCGGTAACTTCCGTATGGACCTTTACCACCGCCTTAGCGTTATACTGATACACGTACCGCCGCTTACCGAGCGTCGTGACGATATTGCTTTGCTTACGCAGAGCTTTTTGGAAGAGATCTGTACAGACTACGGTATGCCGGTTAAAAAGGTGTCAGAAGGCGCTATGGAGGCCCTTAAAGCCTTGCCGTGGACGGGTAACATCCGCGAGCTGCGTAACATGGTTGAGCGTTTGATCATTCTGAGCGACAAAACCATAACAGACGATGATGTCAAGGCATTTGCTAATCCATCTGCACCCGCCTCTGCTTCTGCACAGCCTGCTGCGCCGCAAACCGACTTCAACCAATTTAAGAACTTCCAGGACTATAAAGACTTTGCCGAGCGCGAGTATATTAAGTTTAAACTCGAAAAGAATAACTGGAATGTATCGAAAACTGCTGATGATATTGATATCCAGCGCAGCCACCTTTACAGTAAGATAGAAAAGTACGGATTGAAGCGGGGCGAATAAGATAACCCTGCAAAATCCCGGATGCGGAGTATATGCTGTTAAAAGACAGAAATATTCCGCATCTTCGTTTTATAATAAACTGAAATCATTAACCAAATACCTCACATCATGAAAAAATTAACCTTATTAACTGCTTTATTTGCCATTGCCTGTACATCAGCATTCGCGCAAATAACCCGTGAGCAATCAGTAGCCGAATGGAAACGCGCAAAAGCTTACACCAAAGCCTATTTAGATGCTATGCCTGCCGATGGGTACACCTTTAAAGCCACGCCGGAAGTGCGCACGTTTGCCCAGCAATTCCTGCACCTGGCCGACGCTACTTATTACTTTATTACTTCGGCAAGCGGCAAGCCAAGCCCTATTGGTAAAGTATCTTTAGAGAAAACAGTAGCGCAAACCAAGGAAGCTACAACCAAAGCCGTTTTGGAGAGTTACGATTTCGCTATCGCGACCATACAAGGTATGACAGATGCCGAGATGCCGCAAATGGCATCAGCCGAAGGCATGAAAGCCACCAAAGGATTGATCTTAGCTAAAGGTTTTGAGCACCAAACACACCATCGTGGTCAAACTACCATTTACCTACGGTTAAAAGGTCTGACCCCTCCGGGCGAGATGTTGTTTTAACAATCTTTATATTAATACAAAAGCCCTTTCAATTAAGTTTGAAAGGGCTTTTGCTTGTTGGGTGATCCACTTTAAAAGTGGATCACCTGGATCACTCTTTTATTATAAATATCTGTAAATAAAAGCTTTAACTTTTTGAGCGGATCACCGTGGATCACTTGTAAAGCTTTAGGTATCTATATTTAATGAACTGTAAATAAAATACTTATGGATTTTATCAATTTCCTGACTTTTTGGGGTGGATCGGTCAAAGTGGATCATGCCTAAGCTACTTAGGTATTGGCATTATTGTTGGGATGAGAAAGACTTACGAAGTTTTAAAAACTTCGTAAGTCTGGGAGTTAAGTCTGATATACTATTGACTCAATAACTTCTTTTTCTGCGCGTCATACTCTGCCTTCGTTATAGCACCCGAATCATACAGCGCTTTTAGTTTTTTGATCTCGTCGGCAACCGAGCTTGTAGCTGCGGATGCAGCGCTATCGGCTGTTTTGCAAGGTTTAATTTCGCAGGCTTCAATGGCGTCGTCAATAAAAACGGTGTAGCGCATAGGGCCGCCCGGGTTCACGCTGAACATATATTTATCAACACCGTTGATCTTCATTTTGCGAATGCTTTTTACAGTAGCTGACGCGTTAGCAAACTCTTTAGGTAAAGTGCGTGTACTGCGCGGGTTAGGTATCAATCCATGATCTTCCAAATATAAAAATGAACCATCCGGCTTTGTCCCTCTGCCCAATCGTACGGTATCGCCTACGTGGTAAGTTACACCGTTTGATGCTTTATACTCAGTAACTGATGAGCCTCCAAAAAGGCCCTGTGCTTTAGTTAAAAATGGGATAAGTAGCAGTGTTGTCAATAATATTCTTTTCATAGGTTTTATAGTGATTTAAACAAGGTAGCTAATTCCCAACAAATATGCCAATTTATCGCCCAAAAAACCTATTTTTGCGGCTGAATGAAGCACATACGTAACTTTTGTATAATAGCACATATTGACCACGGTAAAAGTACCCTTGCCGATAGGTTATTAGAATATACCGGCACTATTACCCAGCGCGAAAGCCAGGCCCAGTTATTGGACGATATGGACCTTGAACGCGAGCGCGGTATCACCATAAAAAGCCACGCCATACAAATGGATTATGAGCTTGACGGGCAGAAATATGTCTTGAACCTGATCGATACCCCCGGCCACGTAGATTTCTCGTACGAGGTATCACGCTCTATTGCTGCCTGCGAGGGCGCATTGCTGATAGTAGATGCCGCACAGGGCATCCAGGCGCAAACGATATCAAACCTTTATTTGGCTTTAGAGAACGACCTGGAGATCATCCCGGTACTAAATAAAATGGACCTGCCCGGCGCTATGCCCGAGGAAGTTAAGGACCAGATAGTTGAGCTGATTGGCTGCAAGCGCGAGGATATCTTAGCCGCATCCGGCAAAACCGGCTTAGGTGTGTATGATATTTTACGTGCTATTATTGAGCGTGTCCCCGCCCCTGTTGGCGACCCGGAAGCTCCTTTGCAAGCGTTGATCTTCGATTCGGTTTATAACTCGTTTCGTGGTATTGTAGCTTATTTTAAAGTGGTTAACGGCGAGATCCGCAAAGGCGACCGTGTAAAATTCTTTGCTACCGAGAAGCAATACATCGCCGAGGAAGTTGGTACGCTTAAGCTAAAACAATTACCTAAGGACGTTATTAAAACCGGCGACGTAGGTTATATTATATCTGGTATCAAGGAATCGCGAGAGGTTAAAGTTGGCGATACCATAACTACCATCAACCGACCTTGCGAGGCCGGTATACAAGGTTTTGAAGAAGTTAAGCCAATGGTATTCGCAGGTATCTATCCTGTTGATACGGATGATTTTGAAGAGTTGCGCGAGTCAATGGCTAAGCTGCAATTAAACGATGCATCCTTGGTTTTCGAACCCGAATCATCTGCCGCTTTAGGCTTTGGGTTCCGTTGCGGTTTCCTGGGCATGCTGCACATGGAAATTATCCAGGAGCGTTTAGAACGTGAGTTTAACATGACGGTTATTACTACCGTACCCAACGTATCGTACCTTGCCTACTCTACCAAAGGCGAAGAAATTACAGTAAATAACCCGTCTGACCTGCCCGACCCAAGTAAAATTGACCGTGTAGAAGAGCCGTACATTAAAGCTACTATCATTACCAAGTCGGACTTTGTTGGCCCGGTAATGTCGCTTTGTATACAGAAACGTGGGTTTGTTAAAAATCAATCATATTTAACGTCCGACCGTGTAGAACTGGTTTTCGAGATGCCAATGGGCGAGATCGTTTTTGATTTTTATGACAAGCTAAAAACCATTTCAAAAGGCTATGCGTCTTTTGATTACCACCAGATAGGTTACCGTCAAAGTGATTTGGTGCGTTTGGATATCAAACTAAACTCGGAGCCTGTTGATGCTTTATCATCATTAATCTTCCGTGGTAACTCTTATGATTTTGGTAAGAAGATCTGCGAGAAGCTGAAAGAGCTTTTGCCACGCCAGCAGTTCGAGATCATTATCCAGGCATCAATAGGTGCCAAGATCATAGCCCGCGAAACCGTTAAAGCTATGCGTAAAGACGTTACCGCAAAATGTTATGGTGGTGATATATCGCGTAAGCGTAAGCTGTTAGAGAAACAAAAAGCCGGTAAAAAACGCATGCGCCAGGTAGGTAATGTGGAGATACCGCAAAGCGCGTTTATGGCGGTACTTAAGTTAGACTAATAGATGTGAGATTTGAGATATGAGACCTAAGACGTTTTTATCTCAAGTCTCACGTCTCAAATCTCATATCTATACAATGCAATTACTCGACGGAAAATACGTATCAGAAAAACTTAAGGTTGAAATAGCTGCCGAAGCAGCTAATATTTTGGCACAAACCGGCCGCAAGCCACATTTGGTTGCTGTATTGGTTGGCCATGATGGCGGCAGCGAAACCTATGTCGCCAGTAAGATAAAGAATTGTGAAAACGTAGGCTTTAAATCAAGCCTGGTGCGTTATGAAGATAACGTTACAGAAGAAGAACTGCTTAAAAAAGTAGAAGAGTTAAATGCCGATGCGGATATCGACGGCATCATTGTCCAGCTTCCCCTACCCAAACATATCGACCCGGAGAAAGTAACTGAGCGGATTGACTACCGAAAAGATGTTGACGGTTTCCATCCCGTTAACCTGGGCCGTATGCAGCGTAATTTGCCGTCGTTTATTCCGGCTACGCCTTATGGTATTACTTTAATGCTGAAAGAATATGGCATTGATACTGTTGGTAAACATTGTGTAGTTGTTGGCCGCAGTAACATTGTAGGCTCGCCTATGAGTATCCTGATGGCGCGTAACACCACTCCGGGCAACTGTACGGTAACCATTTGCCATAGCCGCACTCCTGATATCAAAAAGTTCACGCTTGACGCTGACATTCTTATAGTGGCCATTGGCAAAAAGAATTTTATCACCGCCGATATGGTAAAAGATGGTGTAGTAGTAATTGATGTAGGTATGAACCGCGAAACATCAACCGTAACAAAATCGGGCTTTAAGCTTTATGGCGATGTTGATTTTGAAAACGTAGCACCAAAATCATCCTATATAACCCCGGTCCCCGGTGGTGTTGGGTTAATGACGATAATTGGCTTATTGAAGAACACGTTGGCTTCGGCTAAGAAAGAGGTGTATTTTTAGGTTATCGGTTGATTGGGTTGATTAAGTGGGTGGTTGATGTTATAGTTGACCAATTAACTGAATCAACCACTCACTATCACTTAAACGCTTGCTTCACCTTCTCCAGGAAAGACGTTATCCCCACATAAATGCCATCCTCGCGCACTTCAACAGGATAAGTATCCACAAAATCATTCTGACCTGGACTACCTTTGCCTGTATGGATATCATAACTATATCTGTGAATCGGGCAAATCAGTTTCCCATCCTTGCACCAGCCGCCACTTAACTCGCCACCCGCATGCGGGCAGGTTGATCCGAGTGCATAAATACCACCATCATAACCAACAAGGCAAATGCCTTTACCGGCTAACTTAACTTTCTTAATAAAAGGTTGATTTGTGGGTTGAAGGTCGGGTACTTTATACCAGGTCATATCCGGTTAAAAATCGATCTTTAAGTTCATTACGGATGGATCCTTAATAGCATCGTCCATAGTTGTTATCAGGGTAACCTTGCGCCTGTCGGCAGATAATATTGCTTTTGAGTTATTTACCTTCTTAACCGGTTTGGCAAAGTTTAATACCACTTTATAAGGCATATCTATCAGCATAGCTTTTGCCATGCTAAGTGTGCTTTGGGTTTTCTTTAAAAACGCGTTAAACTTTACTTTATCAACTATGCGGTAAAATTTATGCGGAGTAACTTCGTATTTGTAATAATCCTGGCCGGCAACTAACTGCTGTGCGTCAAAACCACGGGCCTGTGCGCTGCTTTTTGTGACCGCGCCCAATTGGGTACCCATAGGCATTTTAGAGAAATGCTCCAGGTAATATTGCAGTTCGGCGGCATTTTTTGCAGAGTGCGTGATATTCATTTTCATGACGTTTTTTTGCAGGTCCATTTTTATGGCCAGGTTACTATGCTCGGCCATTGCCAGCTCCTCCTTACTTAATTTACGTTCAAGGCTATCGGGTACTGCGGCTAAAAAGCTCATGGTGGTGTCCTTAACCAGGTTAAACTGGGCGCTTTGCTTTACAGAATCGGTCATCAGGTTTTTAAAAACCGATATGGCCCGGCCCATATCAAAACCGTAAACTACATTACATGACCCATCCAGTTTAAAGTCATAATGCTCCTCAATATCCACGCACGACGTGAAGCTAAGTATTATAACGAAGATGATGGGTTTGTAGAGCTTCTTCATTAGATCAAACTTAACGAAATAAGATGAAAGGAAAAAGCAAAAAGCTACAGCTATTATTAAGAGTTAATTTGGCAATTATAAAGTCATACTTTAACACCTTTTACCTTACAGCTTTAACCTTTCGCCTCAAAAGCGTACCTTTGCGCCCTATTATGGCACACCAGGTTCCGGACGACGGCACATTACTTCCTTTAATGGAAGAGTTTTATACGATACAGGGCGAGGGATATCATACCGGTAAAGCGGCATATTTTATTCGCCTTGGCGGCTGCGACGTGGGCTGCCATTGGTGCGATGTTAAAGAAAGCTGGGATGCCGAACTGCACCCGCTAACAGCTGCCGACAAGATTGTCAAGAATGCACTGCTTTATCCCGGCAAGGCCGTAGTTGTTACCGGCGGCGAACCATTGATCTATAACCTGGATTATTTAACGGCCGAATTACAGCAAAAAGGGATTAAAACTTTTATCGAAACTTCAGGCGCTTATCCCCTTTCGGGGCATTGGGACTGGATCTGCCTGTCGCCTAAAAAATTTAAAGGGCCAACCAAACAGGTTGCAGACCATGCTAACGAGTTAAAGGTTATCATCTTCAACAAATCTGACTTTGAATTTGCCGAGCACCATGCTACGCTTGTAGGCGAAGGATGTAAACTTTATTTACAACCGGAGTGGTCTAAATCAAAAGAAATGACGCCGCTTATAGTTGATTATGTAATGAATAACCCTAAATGGGAAATATCTTTACAAACCCATAAGTATTTAAATATTCCTTAATAGTTGTAACTTAGAGTATAAACTATTGTATCCCTGAGGATGAAAAATGTAATACTCCTTTCCTTATTGCTTTTTTTATCTGTTTTTGCTTTTGGGCAGGCGCAATATTCCACTACTGATAAGGAAGCCATTAAAAACTTCGTGTTGGGTAACCAGGCTATTGATGAGCATGAGTATGATAAGGCCATTGCCTTTCTGCAAAAAGCTATTGATAACGATGCAAAATTTATAGAAGCTCATGCAATTATGGGCGATATAATGCAAAAGCAACGCAATTTAAAAGGCGCTATAGAAGCGTTTAAAAAAGTTATTGCAATTAACCCGGAATATAGCCGCATGGTATATTCAAAAGTAGCCGATCTGGAGGTATCCGAAGCCATGTATCCTCAGGCGCTGGCGCACCTGCAAAAATATTTAAATATTGCCGGTATAACAGATCAGGGTAAAGCATACGCTCAAAAATTGACAAAGGATTGCATTTTCGCTATCGAGGCACTGAAACACCCGGTCACATTTAAGCCCATTAATATGGGCCCTAATATTAATACCAATGCCGATGAATATTCGCCTGTATCAACAGCCGACGATAAAACTATCATTTACACCCGCCAGATAGCGTTGAACGAAGATTTCTATCAAAGCAGCAAGATAAATAACGACTGGCAAAAATCCGTTTACTTAAGCGACAGGATAAACACGCCTAATTATAATGAGGGTTCTGAATCGGTATCGCAAGATGGAAAATTTTTATTCTTTACCGGCTGTAACCGCCCGGATGGCCGCGGGCGCTGCGATATTTATGTAGCACAAAAACGGGGCGATGACTGGGGCAAACCATTTAACCTTAGCCCACCAGTTAATACGGGTGGTTGGGAATCGCAGCCGTCTATCAGTGCAGATGGGCGCACGTTGTATTTCGTGAGCAACCGTAAAGGCGGCTACGGCGGTTATGACATTTGGAAATCAACACTAACACAAAATGGTTGGGGCGAACCTGAAAACCTGGGCCCTACTGTTAACACATCTTATAATGAGCAATCGCCGTTTATTCACCCAGATGACAGCACTTTATATTTTTGCTCGAACGGCTGGCCCGGCATGGGTAACCAGGATCTGTTTGTAAGCCGGCTGGCTAAAGACGGCAAATGGCAGGTACCTAAAAACCTGGGCTACCCCATTAATACTAATGGCGACGAAAGCGGGCTAAGCCTTACCGCAAATGGCAGTTTTGCCTTTTTCTCGTCTAACAAACTAGATGGTTATGGAGGGTTTGATATTTACACCTTCGAATTACCGCCTGACCTGAGGCCGCGCATGGTAACGTATGTAAAAGGTTTTGTAAGCGATGCCAAAACGCGGCAACCACTGGAATCGGCAGTGGAAATAATTGCGCTGGACAACAACAAACCCGTTTACCAGGATTATAGTTCGGTGGAGAAAGGAGATTTCCTGGCGACTATTGCTGCCGGCAAAAATTATGGATTAAACATATCCAAGCCGGGATACTTGTTTTACTCGGAGAATTTCTCGTTAGCCGGGCATACATCCAGCAATCCATTTAACATCATTGCATTGTTGGAGCCTATAGAGGTAGGTAATAAAGTGATATTAAAGAACATCTTTTTCGATACTAATAAATACCAGTTAGAAATCGAATCAAAATCAGAATTACAAAAACTGATAGAATTTTTGGCGCTGAATCCAACGGTGCACATCGAAATATCCGGCCATACAGATAACGTAGGTAATGACGAACTGAACCAGAAGCTATCAGAAAACCGCGCCAAATCGGTATATGATTATTTACTCAGCGGCAAGGTTGATCCCGCAAGATTGGTTTATAAAGGTTATGGCAAATCACAACCCATCGCAGCTAATGATACGGATGAGAATCGAGCCAAAAACCGCAGGACAGAGTTTAAGATAACGGCTAAATAGTTTATTGAGACTTTAACACATCAAATGTTTTTTCACCATAGGTTACATCATCGGTGGTTACACCTTGTACAATTATTTTAAACCTGCCGGTGATATCACCTGTATAAAATGATAGTTCGGCGTCTTGTCCTGTTTTTACTCTTACCAGGTGGCGCCAAAACAGGGTCGACAGATATATCGGTTCTTCCGTAGTTTTCTCAGGAATATTTTCGACATAGAATTTTTTGGGGAGATAAATACCTTTAAGCGATAGCTTGTTTTCTGTTGCCCCGCAACCAAGGTAAACTGTATTTACCCCAAACCTTATATAGCTCCGGCCCACAACAGGCAAAACATTATCAGACTCGTATGGGTGATTTGGGCAATTAAAAATATGATACCTGCAGATATAGTCGCCACACGCATTAGCGTAGATCTGACGATCTGCCCGGGCCCTGATTTGCACCTCCTTTATCTGTATGGCATGCTCTGAGCCAGGGATGCGCAATTTTTGCGTATCATGCTGCTCCACGAAATTAATGTCATTAATTTCTACATCATCGGCTACCTTTTTATTTAGCGTAATATAAGGGTCGGTTAAATTGATGGTGTATTCATTTTCCTTCGCGCCCTTTACTACATAGCTTATCATTTTATCAGGCCCGGTCACCATATCTATATACTTCAATTCAAAATCTCCATTATCAGTGGTGTTAATTGGGCGATAGGTATTGCCGAAGCTTAGCAGCGGTACCGCTGCTTTAATGGGTTTGTTTGAGTGGGTAACAACATTGCCTTTAAACAAAACATCTTCAACTTTTACTGTATCGGTAGGTAACACGTTTAACATGTCAAGCCAGGTATATCTGCGCCAGCCTTTTACAAGTAATATATCTTCCAAAAATTGCTTATCAAATGCAGTACTGCCCAGGTAATTATCTTTAGCCGGCATGTTTAACAGCTTATCCTCTAAATAAACATAGCTTTCTATATCTTTCTTTTTGGTGATATCCAGCCTGTTTTGTTGTATACATGCAACTGATACCAGGGCGCTATCTAATTGCTTCGTGCCATCCAGCTTAATTTTCACTGTAACTTTTTGCCTCGGGCTATAGGTGGCCCGGTCGGTATTTATATTTAATTTTTCTCTTTTATTATAATGGGCAAATACCAGTCTTTCGGCAAAGGGCCGTCCAAGGCTGTCTACAATTGTTAGCTGCAGCAGGCCTTTAGGGGCGTCGTTCATTATTAATTTTACTTTGCGGCTTACTGTATCTATATTAACCGGGCTGGCAAAAAATACCTGCCGGTAATCATGCCCTATTAAATACATTTTTTCGGCCTTGGTGGCTCTTACCGTTGCTATCAGCGTATCATTAACTATCGCGTTAGCTATTGTTATTACAGGGCCTTTACTTATAGCGGGCGGCAGATCATATAACGTATCTTTTTTATTAATGCCTACAAGTTTAACATGATAGCTATGCCCCTTTACAGGTTTTAGCAAAAAACGGTTTATACCATATTCGCTGGTAGCGATATTTGCTATTGCTTTTTTGTCTTCAAACAATATGGCTCTTACTTTTAATGCACTACCTGTAGCCGTAGTTACTTCCCAACCTATATTGCTCCTGATATTATTTACAAGGCTTCCCCCTTCCGGGTAAAACTTAACAATAGCCGGTGGAGCCGGTATAGGCAAAGTCATATTAAGATCTTTTACCTCTTTATTATACGTTAACTTAACATGCAGTTTATTATTACCTGTACTTAACAGGTTTGATGGAATATTGAATATGTACCTCCCATATTCTGTTATTGCCCGGCCCTGCAGTACCGGATGTGTGCCATTACCTACATAAAAGGTAACCGGTAAAGTTTCGGGTGGTTTTGCAAGGTCGGGGAAATTTACCAGCAGCATTACTTTTTGCTGGTCGGTAGTAGCTGATGTATCTAAAGGGTTTAACGAAGCCGTAAAAGTAGGTTGACTGGCAGATTTTATAGTTACGCGCTGGGTAAACAGCACATTTGGTTTGCCATTTAAAAGGCGGTTGGTATAAGCTATAAAACTATAATTGCCGGCACTAACAGAATCGGGCACTGTTGTACCGCCTAAAACTGTACCATTGCTTATAACAAACTTATCATTCAATAACACCGCGTGGGTATCATCATTAACTAAAGCAACTGAAAGCGCTTTGTAAACCTGGTGATTGAAGGTTTTAAACAAATACCCGGTAAACCATACCCGCTCGTTATTGGTATAGATGTTTTTATCGAAATGGATGAATAGTGTGGGCGATTCGTTCTTCCAGCGGTTTAGCTTAAGCTTTTCAGCTATATCGTCAGTTTGGAAATTTGGCTGTTGCGCAATGGCGCTCACAGAAAACACCAGTATTACAAAAACAGGAATAACCAGTTTATGATAGAAGAATGTTATTTGTGTTTTCATGAAGACAGGACGAAGGTTTATTGATTAAATGTAAGTAACAGTTAATCAATAAAAAAGGGAGAATTTTAAATCCTCCCTTATTCGTCAGTTTCCTAACTCAGACATGAACTTTATCCGCATCAGTTGTACCTCTTCTCGGGTATAATCATCGCTGCCAAGTTCGGCCAGCGCGTCGTCTATCGAGTCAACCTCGGCGGTGCGGAAGTAATCAAACACCTCTTCCTGCTTATCCTCGTCTATAACCTCATCAATATAATAGTTAAGGTTTAGCTTGGTACCCGAGTTTACAATGGTTTCTACCTCTTTTAAAACCTCTTCATAAGTCAATCCTTTTGAAGCTGCTATATCATCCAGGTTTAAATGCCTGTCTATATTCTGGATAATGAATACTTTAAGTGCCGATTTGTTGGCGGCGCTTTTGATCACCATATCAATAGGGCGGTCAATATCATTATCGTCAACATATTTTGCTATCAGGTCAATAAACGGAGCGCCAAACTTCATGGCTTTACCCGCACCCACGCCCGAGATCTGCTTTAGCTCATCCTGCGTGATAGGATAATGCGTACACATCTCCTCTAATGATGGATCCTGGAACAACACAAACGGCGGCAAACCTTTTTGCTTGGCTATCTTTTTGCGCAGGTCCTTCAACATCTGCAATAGCTCGGTATCTAACGCGCCACCGCCTTGTTTAGGGCCGTCTGCATCATCATCATCATCAGGTGCTTCAATAACCCTGTTTAATATAAAACGAATGCTATGCGGGTTATCTAAAAACGAATGCCCCAGCTTGGTTAATCTCAATAAACCATACTGATCAATGTCTTTCGACAGATAGTTGTTCAACAATGCCTGGCGCAGTAACGAGTTCCATAAAATTTCGCCATCGGCTTTGCCTGTACCAAATAGTTCAAGCAAATTATGTTCGTAATTTTGGATCTGTTGCGTTTCAACACCCATCAAAATATTAATGATATGATGGTCGTCAAACTTCTCGCCTATTTGTTTAATGATATTAAGTGCTTTATGTAATTGCTCCTCGGCGTCAAAATGTGTTTTTGGCGCGCAGCAGTTATCGCACATATTATTACAGCCGGCCTCGTTAAAGTTCTCGCCGAAGTAATGCAATAGCTGTTTACGGCGACAAACTGACGATTCGGCATAGTCGATTACTTCTTTTAGTATCTGGGTACCAATTTCGCGTTCAGAAACCGGTTTATCTTTCATAAACTTTTGCAGCTTATCAATATCCTTTTGCGAATAGAATGCTACACAAACGCCTTCGCCCCCGTCACGCCCGGCACGGCCCGTTTCCTGGTAATAGCCTTCCATACTTTTAGGCACGTCATGATGTATCACGTAACGCACATCGGGTTTATCTATGCCCATACCAAAAGCTATGGTTGCCACTATAACGTCCACGTCTTCCATCAGGAATTTATCCTGCGTATCGGCCCTTACTTTAGGGTCGAGCCCTGCATGGTAAGGCAATGCCTTGATACCGTTTAATGAAAGCGCTTCGGCTACTTCCTCAACCTTTTTACGGCTAAGGCAATATATGATGCCTGATTTTCCCTGGTGATGTTTAACATATTTTACTATCTCTTTGATCACATTACGTTTGGCGCGTACCTCATAAAAAAGGTTCGACCTGTTAAATGATGATTTGTAGATAGTGGCATTGTTCATCTGCAGGTTTTTTTGGATATCCTGCTGTACTTTTGGTGTGGCTGTAGCGGTTAAAGCTATAATAGGGATATCATCGCCTATATTGCTTATAACCTGGCGGATCTTGCGATATTCCGGCCTGAAATCATGGCCCCACTCTGATATACAATGCGCCTCATCAACCGCCACGAATGACACCTGGTTAAGGCGTAAAAAATCTACATTTTCTTGCTTTGTTAATGATTCGGGCGCAACATACAGCAATTTGGTTTTGCCGCTTAATACATCCTCTTTAACTCTTACTATATCAGCCTTTGTTAGTGACGAATTTAAAAAATGCGCAATGCTGTCTGATCCGCCAAATGCCCGTAGTTGGTCAACCTGGTTTTTCATTAAAGCAATAAGCGGCGAAATTACTATAGCAGTTCCCTCGCTCATAAGCGCGGGCAATTGGTAACACATGGATTTACCACCACCTGTAGGCATAATAACGAAGGTATCGTTACCTGCTAAAATGTTGGTTATAATCGCTTCTTGCTCCCCCTTAAAATTATCGAACCCGAAAAAGTTCTGTAGGTTATCAAAAAGCGATTTCTTTGTTTCTATCATTATTATTAGTCGTAGGTATCGTGATTTAAAAGTTTAAAGTAACAAAAATTTATGAATAAACGATAGATTTACTTAAAAATTTTATACTCAAATGATTATTCGATTAAAAACAATTTGTTTATTTATTCTTTTATATGCTGTGGCATTTTAGGCTATTAATTATTTAGTATTGATTAACGATTATTTAACGGATAAATACCCACATTTGCTACACATATACCAAACTATATTTCTATAATTCAACAATGAATAAAAATTATTATGCCATAATAATGGCGGGCGGTATTGGAAGCCGTTTTTGGCCGATAAGCCGCACCTCGCATCCAAAACAGTTTATTGATATATTAGGAACCGGCAAAACGCTGATACAACAAACGTACGATCGCTTTTTAAAAGTATGCCCAAAAGAGAATATTTTTGTGGTAACTAACGAGAACTATACAAGTTTGGTCAATGCCCAATTACCAGACATGGCCGACAACCAGATCCTGACCGAGCCTGTAATGCGTAATACAGCCCCGTGCGTGGCTTATGGTTGCTTTAAGATACAAAGTATTAACCCGGACGCCGTGATTGTTGTAGCGCCTTCTGATCACCTGATATTAGACGAGCCCGGCTTTGTTGCTACAATTGAAAAATCTTTACAAACCGCTGCGAAGCATCAGTGCCTGGTAACGTTAGGCATTAAACCGTCAAGGCCAGATACCGGCTATGGTTACATTCAATATACCGATAATGTTATCGACAGTGATTTTCATAAAGTAAAAACCTTTACTGAAAAGCCTACGCTTGAAATTGCCAAAACGTTTTTACAAAGTGGCGATTTTTTATGGAACGCTGGCATATTTGTATGGTCGGCCAAAGCTATTGTTAAAGCATTTGAACAGCACCTGCCGGATATGAACGATATTTTTGCCGAAGCACGCCCGCATTATAATACCGATAGTGAACGCACCCATGTTAACCAGGCCTACCTACAATGCACCAACATCTCTATCGATTACGGCATTATGGAAAAAGCCGATAACGTATACGTATTACCATCAGAGTTTGGATGGTCTGACCTGGGTACCTGGGCATCTATTTACGAGCTGGCCGATAAAGATTATGTTGGCAACGCGGTTATCCCATCTGAGAAAGTGATCATGTATGATTCATCAAACTGTATGGTTAATGTACCTAATGATAAACTGGTTATACTACAGGGGTTGCATGATTACATCGTAGTAGAATCAAACAACACGCTATTGATCTGCCCGCGCGACCAGGAGCAAAACGTTAAAAAGGTTGTGGCTGATGTAAAGGCACAATTTGGAACGAAATATATTTAGCCCCTCCGCTCCCTAAAGGGGGTACTTAAAAGCTAAGCTCCTTGAAAATTCAAGGAGCTTTTTTGTTATATATCAATTAGTTGCGATAATTATTTTACTATCTTTATTGTATTATTAACCACCTCTTGTTCCCCCTTCAGGGGGTTAGGGGGCTAAACTTTTTACAATTATGAACCCTGCATTAATTAACTGGCCCGCCGTATTGGTAGCGGCATTATCAGCTTTCGCCATTGGTGGCGTGTGGTATAATCCCAAAGTATTTGGCACTGCCTGGATGGTGGATAGCAAACTAACGCAAGAAGAAATTCAAAAATCAAACATGGCCAAAACGTTTGGCTTTACCGCACTATTCGCGCTGATATCCTCAGCAAATTTAGCTGCATTTTTAGCCGACCCAAAAACCGACCTGGCCTGGGGCGCAACAGCGGGCTTTTTAGCAGGGATATGGACATTTGGAGCCATTGCCACACATAGCCTGTTCGAAATGAAAAGCTGGCGCCATATTTTTATTAATGGCTTATATAGCGTGTTATCATTAACGCTGATGGGCGCGATATTGGGAGCTTGGAGGTAAAGCCCCCCAGCCCCCTGAAGGGGGAGCTTTATTTGCAAATTCATTAGCATTATTCGCTATTTGTTCCCTCTTTGGGGGTTAGGGGGCTAATTTTTCCTGATCTATACAGATTCAGCGCTTGTTGCAGCAAATCTTCAATTATTGCTACCGGCAAATCTTTATCCGCGTCAAACAACATTATCTTCATCCTCGCCCGTTTTTCAATAATTAGGTCGGGATGATTTAGGTGCTTACCTTCTACAAAACCGATATATGGTTGGTGCGTAACCTTATACACCCATAGGTAGCAAAACATTTTGCCTTTATAACAGAAAAACGGCATGCGGTATTTCCACGCAGCCGTTATGTTTTCGTCTTGTTTCAATATGATATTGCGCAAAGCCAACAAACATTCGTTTACAGGCTCAGTGTGTCGAAGATAGAAATTATCAAGGTCACTTAAAACTGCCATAATTGTTCCCCCTTCAGGGGGTTAGGGGGCTTAACCTCTGTCTTATCGCCTCATACAAAATAACGCCCGTAGCAACCGACACATTCAAAGATTCAATCTCGCCATACATAGGTATTTTGGCTAAATGATCTGCAATGCGGATGATCTCGCTGCGCACACCGTCTTCTTCCGACCCCATAATGATGGCAGTTGGCGCTGTATAGTCTGGCTTGTAAATATATTCCTTTGTCTTTTCGGTGCAGCAAACCAATTGTAAGCCCGATTCCTGCAAGAATTTTATGGTTTGCATAAAGTTATCATGCCTGCATACCGGGATGGTGTACAGCGCCCCTGCCGAGGTTTTAATAGCATCCGGGTTTATTTGTGCCGAACCTTTTGCCGGTACAACTATGGCATGTACTCCGCTACATTCTGCCGTACGGGCAATGGCACCCATGTTGCGCACATCGGTTATGGAATCCAGAACCAATATCAACGGCACCTCGCCTTTCTCAAATATCTGCGGAATGATATCTTCTATCTTCTGGTAAGTTATAGGCGATATAAAAGCAATAACCCCCTGGTGGTTTTTCATGGTGATGCGGTTAAGCTTCTCCACCGGCACCTGCTGGGCTGTTATATTGTACTCATTCAACAATCCCCTAAGCTCGTTAAGCAGCTCACCACCAATACCGCGCTGTATGTATAATGATTCAATTTCTTTACCTGCCTTAATGGCCTCAATAACCGCGCGGATACCAAAAACTACCTGGTTACTTTCGCGGGGTTCCCTGTTACTATTATACATTTTATAATTAAATTAAGGGTGTAAAAATAGCCATATTAATTAACTTTGTATCGGCGGGAGATAATGCTGTTTTGAGTTATAATTTTTTCGGCCCAATTAGCCAAATTATTTTATTAACAACCCTGTAAAAACGAAGTTTTACAGCTAAAATTTATATTTCCCAACAATCGGCTGTTAATAACAAGTGGCTAAATTTTGATGATTGGGGCATTTTGCCTTTTGTAAAAAAAAGATATCAAGGGTGGATAAATACGTCAACTTTTAGTATATTTTTGAACCAATGAATTTTGAGAACGATAACCCCAATTACAAGCCGAATACAACTGATAAACGTAGCCGGATTACCAGCCCTACCCCTTATACAGGTTTGGGTAAATTACCCCCGCAGGCAACTGATTTAGAGGAAGCTGTGCTTGGCGCATTAATGCTGGAGAAGGATGCGCTTTCGTCAGTTATTGATATTTTAAAGCCCGAAGTTTTCTATCGTGATAATCACCAGAAAATATTTAAGGCGATACAATACCTGTTCGAAAAAACATCGCCGGTTGATATCCTGACCGTTACTTCGCAATTGCGTAGCCAGGGCGAACTGGAAATGATTGGCGGTGCTTATTATATCACCGAGCTCACTAATCGTGTTGCGTCAGCAGCAAACATTGAGTTCCATGCCCGGATCATCATTCAAAAATTCATTCAGCGTGAGCTGATCAGGATCTCGACAGAGATCATAAACAGTGCCTACGAAGACACCACCGACGTTTTGGACCTGTTAGATAAAGCAGAGAAGAACCTGTTTGATATTGCCCAAAACAACCTTCGCCGCGACTCGCGCAAGATGGATGACCTGTTGCACGAGACATTAAAAGAAATTGAAGCATTAAAAGATAAAAAAGACGGCCTAACCGGTGTAGCGTCAGGATTTACGGATCTTGACCGCATGACCTCGGGCTGGCAAAAATCCGACCTGGTAATTATAGCTGCCCGCCCTGCAATGGGTAAAACGGCCTTCGTATTAACCTGCGCCCGTAACGCAGCGGTTGATTTTGAAAAGCCGGTGGTAGTATTCTCGTTAGAGATGTCTTCTGTTCAGTTGGTTAATCGTTTGATATCAGGCGAAACCGAGATAGAACAGGAAAAAATCCGTAAAGGAACTTTGGAAGAATGGGAATGGCAACAGATCCACTCAAAAATTGGCCGTTTAGAAGCTGCACCGTTAATTATTGACGATACCCCTGCCCTAAATATATTCGAGTTCCGCGCTAAATGCCGCCGTTTAAAATCACAGCATGATATTCAGTTGATCATCATTGACTACTTGCAGTTAATGCAGGGTAAATCTGCAGATGGAAAAGGCGGCGGTAACCGCGAGCAGGAAATTGGTAGTATCTCGCGTGCCCTAAAATCAGTAGCTAAAGAATTGAATGTACCGGTTATTGCCCTATCGCAATTAAGCCGTGCGGTTGAGAGCCGCCCGGGTGCTTCAAAAAGGCCAATGCTTTCGGATTTACGTGAGTCTGGCTCTATCGAGCAGGATGCGGATATGGTATTGTTCCTTTACCGCCCTGAATATTATGGTTTGGATGTGGATGAGGATAACAACCCAACCAAAGGCGTGGGCGAGGTTATTATAGCCAAGCACCGTAACGGCGAAACAGGTATTGTCAGGTTGAAATTCGTAGGTAAGTTTGTGAAGTTTACGGATCTGGACAGCGGCGACAGCTTCCCTGCACCAGGCAGCGCCTTTACCGGCCTTAACCCATCGCAGGATTTTGACAAGCCAAGCAACTTTATTATCCGGCCATCAAGGATGGATGATATGGAGGATGAGCCGCCGTTTTAGCGACAATGGGATACGGTTTTTACGATATAACACTTTATGGGTTTGGCAATAAGGACTTTGCCTATCGCAATAATCTTGTTTCGTCGTTATATATTGATTTTCTTGACGGCTATAAGCCTAAAGGAACTACAAGAATGTCTGTTGACATTGGAGATGAGGATCGTATCAACAGTTATTTCGGAAGCATATTGTCAGCCGAAGTAGCATTTAACAAAGAGAGATACAGCTTAAGTTCTCCGGAGGATCAGAATAAGATAATCTTGGATACGATACATCGAATTGCCATTTTGAGTGCGGAAAAACATGAATGGGATAAGACGATCTTTCAACTTGCTTACAAAAGGGTTATTGAAAGCGAGTTCATTTATAAAAAGGAACTAAAGAAGAAGTTATCAAAGGATCGGAAATATCGCGCATCAATATTCCTTGAAAAGAACGGGGAATTTGCAACCATATCAGTAAATTTCTATAACGCCAATAATAATTTTTTAAAATCGGTAGAACTGCTTAGATCTTTTGATGATGAGTGGTTTTATGGAAGGTTGATAAGCAATAATAAATGGTTCGACAATCTTCAATTCGGCATGCATTCAAAGAATAATGAGATAATCATCCAAGCTTCTGTTGATAGGGCCGAATCTGAAACTATAATCTCTCCTGTCAACAAAACTAAAGAAGAATTAGAAAAATTTTTAAGACGTATCACCTATTTGGAATTTTCAAACGAGGATGATTTCAAAAAATGGTACGATCTATAATTTATATCCGAAATCGAAATCCGAAATTAAAAGAGAAGCCCAAACACCACTCCGATAACTATAACTATCGGGGTTTTTATTTTGGTGAATTGCAGCAGCAGGAAGGTTGCTATCATAATTAAATAAGCCATCCAGTTACCGCCGAAGGGTTGTACTAATAAGATGAATGCCGTCGCCATAAAACCTACGGCCACGGCGTTAATGCCGCTTAACGAGTTTTTTATACGGGTTATTTTTTTAAGGTCGTCCCAAAACGGAACGATGAAGAGGATCAGGATCAATCCCGGCAGGTTAATACCTATTACCGCTATGGTACTGCCTAATATTTCACCCCCGATACCGTAGCCTTTGTTGCCTAAGGTTATCCCGCCTACAAATGAAGTAAAACAAAATGTTGGCCCGGGTAACGCTTGTTGAAGCGCGTATCCTGAAAGAAATTCGGAACTGCTTAAATAGTGTTTCATCTCAACAAACTCAGTGTACATCAGTGGCACCAATACATGCCCGCCGCCAAATATCAGTATCCCGTTACGGTAAAAATTCTCAAACAAACGAATAGGTAAACTGAATGGTGATGTACGGTTAATTACCGCACCCAATGCCGCAAATAACAACAGGATACTAATAAAATAAGCCACCTTATTAGGGTTAACATTGGCAAATAATTTCGTACGTAGTTCTGTTTCCTGTGGTGGGGTTTCTAACGCCGATGAAACAATCCCACCCAACAATATAAGAATGGGGAAAGCGTACGGATTTTGTAAAATAAGCGTAGCTATTAATGACCCAATAGCCAACATGGAGCTAACTTTTGTCTTTAAAAACTTATTGGCGAAAGTATAGGTGGCATAAGCTACAATGCCCACAGCCATTGGCTGGATAAAACGCAATACCCCCGCCACTTTGCCATGATCGGCAAATAGTTTGTAACTTATAGCTGCCGCGCACATAATAGCGGCCGAAGGCAATACCCATATTATGAAAGTAGCTATTGCCAACCATAAACCGCCAACTTTCCAGGCAATACCCACCAGCGTTTGGGTTGAGGATGGCCCGGGTAAAACCTGCGCCAGGGCGTTCAGTTCCATCAATTCCTCTTCGGTAATGTACTTGCGTTTTTGCACAAACTCGCGCAGCATAATGGCAATATGCCCTTGCGGGCCGCCAAACGCGCTTAGCGTGTATAAAAAGGCATCACTTAAAAAAAGAAGGTGGCGTTTTTTCATATCACCCCAGCCCCCTCTAAATCTCCCCCGGTTGGGCAGACTTTTAAATTTAAGCCCTCCCTACCGGGGAGGGTTGGGTGGGGCCTAATAATCATCGTCATCATCATAACCAACAGCCTCGCGGTACACCGTTTGCAACTCACTAAAAGCATGGTTGTCGCGCTTGGCTTTGGTAATTTCCATGCCTTTTTCGTAGATCTTTATGGCGTCGTCCTTGCGATCAAGGGCTTCATAAACCTTACCTAAATGGTAGTAAGTGCCGGAGTATTGGGGGTGGTTATTCACCAGGTCCTCATAATATTCCAGAGCCTTATCAACCTGATTTAAACGGAGATACTCTGTTGCCAGCGCATATTTTAAAAACTCGTCATTGGGTTCGTTTTTTATAAATTCCAACAGCTTCTCTAATCTGTTTATCTCCATTTTTATACGCTATGTTTTTTAACTAAATTTGTAAAAACCTATTTCTATGAAAGTACTCGTGTGTATAAGTAATGTACCTGATACCACCACAAAAATAACTTTTACTGATAATAACACGCAATTTAATACAAACGGCGTGCAATTCATTTTAAACCCGTACGACGAAATAGCGCTTGCACGCGCTATTGAGTTAACCGAGGGCGATGGTGGCACTGTAACCGTAATAAATGTGGGCGATGTTAGCACCGAGGCCACTATACGTAAAGCTTTAGCTATTGGCGCGACCGATGCTGTACGCATAAACGCCAAACCACACGATGCCTGGTACGTAGCCTACCAAATTGCACAATACGTTAAAGCCAACCCGTTCGACCTGATATTAACAGGCCGCGAATCAATAGATTACAACGGATCAAAAGTTGCCGGGATGTTGGGCGAGTTATTGGACCTCCCATCGGTATCTATCATAAAAAAACTGGACATTGATGGCGATAAAGCCACAGTTGAGCGCGAAATTGAGGGCGGTAAAGAATTATTAACTATCCCCCTACCTTTTGTAGCCGGTGCGGCCGAGGGTGTTGCCGAACCTAAGATCCCTAATATGCGCGGCATCATGTCGGCACGTACAAAACCTTTGGTTGTTGTTGAGCCTGTTGAGGTGAAAACAAATTCGGAGATCATCAGTTATGAAACACCGGCACCACGCGGACAGGTAAAACTGGTTGCTGCGGATGACGCTGCCAAACTAATTGAATTGCTGCATACCGAAGCGAAGGTTATATAATTACTAAGAAACACAAACTATGTCAGTTTTAATATATGCGGAAAACGCGGATGGCAAATTCAAAAAGTCAATTTTTGAAGTAGTAAGCTATGCCCGCGCCATTGCCGATCAAAATAATACAACGCTTACCGCCATTTCCATAGGTGATGTTAGTGCCGATGAGTTAAACAAACTTGCTAAATATGGTGCCGATAAAATATTAAATGTAGCCAACGCACAGTTAAAGAACTTCGTTAACCAGGCGTATGCATCTATAATAGCCGAAGCTGCAAAAAAAGAAAGTGCAGATGTTGTCATTTTATCCAACTCATTTTCGGGCCGGGGATTAGCGCCACGTTTAGGAGTTAAGTTAGATGCCGGCGTTGTTGACGGCGCGGTTGCGCTGCCAGAACAAAATGGCGGTAATTTCACGGTTAAAAAAACAGCCTTCTCTGGCAAAGCTTTCGCTACAGTACAATTAACATCGGCTAATAAAGTAATAGCGCTTATACCAAATTCATATAGGATAGTTGAGGTTGCCAAGTCCGCCAAAGTTGAGGACTTTAGTGTCGACACAAAGGCGTCGGATTTTAAAGCAATGTTGAAAGAAATTGTACGGTCGGCTGACAAAGTTTCGCTCCCGGATGCCGATATTGTAGTGTCGGGCGGGCGTGGTTTAAAAGGGCCTGAAAACTGGGGCATGATTGAAGAGCTTGCCGATCTGTTAGGTGCTGCCACAGCGTGCTCAAAACCGGTATCAGATGCCGGTTGGAGGCCGCATAGCGAACATGTTGGACAAACCGGTATAGCTGTCAGTCCAAATTTGTATATTGCAATAGGAATTTCAGGGGCTATACAGCATTTGGCTGGCGTAAGCTCATCAAAAGTAATTGTGGTGATCAACAAAGATGCGGAGGCACCCTTTTTTAAGGTGGCCGATTACGGCATAGTTGGTGATGCCTTTGAAGTGGTACCAAAATTGATAACAGCTATTAAAGAACATAAAGCCTCGGCATAAGTACTGTTGCGATGGGTAATAATATGAAAAAAATAAAGCTTGATATAGTTGGATTGTCCTACAGCCAAACCCAATCGGGCGCGTATGCATTGGTTTTGGGCGAAGTAAGCGGGCGCCGTAGGTTGCCCATCATTATAGGCAGTTTTGAGGCCCAGGCTATCGCGATAGAGATTGAAAAAATGACCCCGAGCAGGCCATTAACTCACGACCTGTTTAAGAGTTTCGCCGAAGCTTATCATATTATGGTGCAGGAGGTTATTATTTACAACCTGGTCGATGGGATATTCTATTCAAAACTTATATGCAGCGATGGTAAGAAAGTAATGGAGATAGATGCTCGCACGTCTGACGCTATTGCTATAGCTGTGAGGTTTGAATGCCCTATTTTTACTTACGAATTTATCCTGTCAAGCGCGGGTATTGTAATTGAAGGCAATGACTTTGTTTACCTCGAAAACATCACCGAAACGCCCGAAGAAATAACGCCGGTTACTTCTGCAACCACAGGCTTTGCTGCTTTAAGCACCGAAGAATTAAAGACCAAGTTACAGGAGGCCCTTACCGAAGAATCATACGAAAAAGCGGCAAAAATTCGTGACGAATTAAACAGGCGAAAAGCATCGTAGAAGCAATTTGATAAAGTTTATGATTATGCATATAAAAAGAATCGCCCTGATTTTCTTTGCTTTTGGTTGCATTATAGCCTGCAAATCACCGGATCACAAATCTGTCTGGACAAAAGAGTATGAAAATAAATTATACAAACAAATTGACGATGCTGCAAAATCAAGAATCCCCGATGACAACAAACGGTCAGAATTAGTTGTTTATACCCTTAAACGCTTGAAACAAGAATTACCTAATGGTTTAGAATCTGTGCCAAACGATAGCCTTCAAAAAGTAAGTGCCAATATTGGTGCAGAGTATGGTTTTACACATAAATACTCCACTATCGGTGTCAAGTCCTATATTAAATGGACACCTAAAGTTGAGGAGGCTATTAAGGGATATATACTGAAAGACAAGCCAAAGGATGGAGATAAACTTTACGGCTGTGTTATAACTAAGATCAAAAAGGTGTATCCAGACTCGGTAGTAATCCCATTTCAACGCAGTTTAATTACTAAGTTTACCACGGAATGTAGTTCTGAAACCAACTAATTTCTCATCGGTAATTAACTAAGGTCTCCCCTTTCAATTTCCCATTTATTTAATTACTTTCAGGGTTTAAAATTAACTGGTTATAATTGAATTAAACCCGGCTGTATGAATATTAAGTTTCGCCTGATATTGATGAATTTTATGCAATTTTTTATATGGGGAGCCTGGCTGCTTACCATAGGTGCATATTGGTTTCAAAACAAACATTGGTCGGGCGCACAATTTGGGGTTATATTTTCTACCATGGGTATTTCGGCTATTTTTATGCCGGCCATCACCGGGATAATCTCGGACAAATTTATCAATGCCGAAAAGTTATATGGCACGATGCATATACTGGGCGCATGCGTGCTTTTTTCATTGCCATTGGTAGAGAATCCTACAACTTTTTTCTGGGTGATGTTATTGAATATGATATTCTACATGCCAACGCTATCGCTATCGATAACAGTAGCATATTCAGCTTTAAAAAATAGTAATATAGACATCGTTAAAGAGTACCCGCCTATCCGTATTTGGGGTACTATAGGTTTTATTGTGGCTTTATGGGCCGTTAGCTTAACTCATAACGAAACATCGTCTAATCAATTTTATATCGCGTCGGCTGTGTCACTAACCTTGGGAATCTATTCGTTCACCCTACCAAAATGTCTGCCGCTTTTAAATAAGGTTAGTAGTAAAACCTTTGCCAGCTCGTTAGGGTTAAATGCTTTCGCGTTATTTAAAAGCCCAAGGTTTGCTATATTCTTCGCATTTTCTTTACTATTAGGCGCAGCCTTACAGCTTACGAACGCTTACGGCGATACTTATATTCACGACTTTAAAAATGTACCTGCTTATTCAGATACTATCGCAGTAAAATATCCGGCAATTATTATGTCGATATCACAGATCTCTGAGACGCTTTTTATCCTGGCCATCCCATTCTTCCTGCGCAGGTTTGGCATTAAGTACGTAATGCTGTTTAGCATGCTGGCCTGGGTATTACGTTTTGGATTATTTGCATTTGGTAACCCTGCTGATGGTTTGTGGATGATCGTACTATCATGTATCGTATATGGTATGGCGTTTGATTTTTTTAACATTTCAGGCTCATTATTCGTGGAAACACAAACTACTCCCGAAATACGGGGCAGCGCGCAAGGCTTATTCATGATGATGGTTAACGGTTTTGGCGCTTTGTTTGGTAGCTTTGCCAGCGGTGTCATCATTGATAAGTTTTTCACAATGAGCGATCAAAGTAAGGACTGGCACGGCATATGGCTTTGCTTTGCCGTTTATGCCCTGGTTATCGCCGTTATATTTCCATTTGTATTTAGATACAAACATAACGCGGCATTGGCACATGCTATAAAACACGCTTAATAATATTTTTACCTACATACCTTGCCCCGATATTAACGGGGTTATATTAACTGATGAAAAAACATTATCGCCACGAAAACGATTGTGCTAACTGCGGAACCGAGCTGCAGGGCAAATTTTGTCACGCTTGCGGCCAGGAGAATTTGGAGCTGAGAGAAAATTTCGGCCACATGATGAACCATGCCATCAGCGACTACTTCCACTTCGACCACCAGTTTTTCCATACTTTAAAACCGTTGTTATTTAAACCCGGTAAGCTCACTAACGAGTATATGGCCGGTAAAAGGGTGCAATACCTGCACCCTATTAAAATGTACATCTTTATTAGTTTGGTGTACTTTTTATTATTGTTTCAAAGCGGGTTTGAGCCTATAAAAATAGACCAGACCACCGATAAAAAATCAGCTAAAAAAGAGCTTGAAAAAAATGCTAAAGAGTTAGATAAGCTACTTAATGACACTACCATACCTGCGGTGGCCAAGAAGATGATTGCCAGCCAAAAAGCGTTGCTGGATACTTCAGAAAAAGGGAAAATTAAATTCACTGATACTGAAGAAAATGACAGTGATGAGCCTGTGTCAAAAGGTGAAATGGCACGCCTGCCTGGCGCCAGTCATGATTCAACTTATCAGGCTTACATAACCAAGCAGCAAAAATTACCTTCTGATGAGCGCGATGGCTTCTTTAAAAGAATCTACAATAAAAAGGCCTTTCACTACCAGGAAAAATATGGAGAACGCGCTAAGGAGGTTTTTACGGATGAGATAAAGCACAACATCCCTAAAATGATGTTCTTATTATTACCGTTATGCGCGCTTATTTTTAAGATCACTTTTTGGCGAAATAAAAAGTTTTATGTTGAACACCTGATATTTACATTCCACCTGCATTGCTTTATATTCCTGTATATGGCCATCATCATGATATTACAGATGATAATACCTAAACCCTGGGGCTTCGCCGGTTGGCTTAGTTTTGCGGGCTTTATAGGCATTAACTGGTACATATACAGGGCACTCCGCGTGTTTTATAACCGCAGCCGCTGGCGCACAATAAGTAAAATGTTTGGTGCAAGTTTTATGTACTTGCTGATGTTTTCGATCTGTATAACTATTGTTTCTATACTAACCGCGCTTGCAATATAACACGTTACCCTAAAACAATTTATAAGCTAACGATAAGTTAAACAGGTTGATTTTGGTTGATCCGGTACCGTAATCCTGTTTGCTTAAACCAGCCTCATAACGTAGGTCGACAGATAAGCTGCGGATATCAATACCCGTACCAACCTGCCACGCATAATTTTGGTTTTTATAATTCAAAGAAGTTATGCTGCCTGCCGCTGCGCCATAATTTTGGTCTTTATTAATAACGAACGACACCAAAGGACCGGTATAAAACCTGGCACCAAAGCCAAATGCACCAATTTTGCCCCCAACTAACAAAGGCACATCAACGCTGGTGAATTTACGTTCTACACCATCAACGGTTACATTTTTTCCGGTAACATAAGCCTCCGGTTGGAAATTAAAGCCTAAGGCACCAAAACGCATCCAGATTCCGCCAAGATAACCGGCGTTATTACTACTGGCAAATGTTCCAGATTTTGAAATACTTGTTAAATTCATCCCACCTTTAATACCAAACTGGAAGCTTGGAATAATTTGGGCTTTAATTATTGATATTGTTGCAATGCAAATAGTTAAGGTAAGTATTAGTTTTTTCATGGTTTTGGGTTTTAGATTTAACAAAATTAAAAAATAATTTGTCATTGCGAGCGAAGCGTGGCAATCGCAAAAGGTTATGTCTGTATCACCCCTACATTAAAAGCTTTCTCTATCGGTGCATGATTCGCAGCCTCAATACCCGCTGATATAATAGTTCGTGTTTCTAACGGATCAATAATACCGTCAACCCAAAGGCGGGCGGCGGCATAGTATGGCGTTGTTTGGGCATTATACCTGTCTGTAGTTACTTTTAATAATTCGGCTTCTTTTTGCTCGTCCACATCTTCGCCACGAGCTTTCATTCCGGCGGCCTGCATTTGCACCAATGTTTTAGCAGCTTGCGAGGCACCCATTACAGCTATTTTGGCTGATGGCCAGGCGTATATCAACCGGGGATCGTATGCCTTACCGCACATGGCATAATTGCCTGCACCATACGAATTACCAATAATAAACGTAAACTTAGGCACCACCGAATTAGCTACCGCATTAACCATTTTAGCACCGTCTTTTATTATCCCGCCCTGCTCCGACCGGCTGCCTACCATAAAGCCGGTAACATCCTGCAAAAACACCAGTGGTATTTTCTTTTGATTGCAATTCATGATAAAGCGTGTCGCCTTATCTGCCGAATCAGAATAGATCACACCGCCAAACTGCATCTCGCCTTTTTTTGATTTGATAACCTTGCGCTGGTTGGCAACAATGCCAACCGCCCAGCCATCAACCCGGCCTAATCCGCAAATAATGGATTGGCCATAACCTTCTTTATATTCCTCAAACTCTGAATTATCTAACAGGCGTAAAACTATCTCGCGCATATCGTAGGCTTTCTCGCGGTTATCGGGTAATATGCCGTAGATATCTTTCATATCCAGCTTAGGAGTAATGGGTTTTATGCGATCAAATCCTGCTTTGGTGTAATCACCGGTCATGCTCATGATCTTGCGGATAGAGTCAAGCGCCGCCTTATCATTAGGTTGCTTATAATCGGTAACGCCCGAAATCTCGCAATGCGTGGTAGCACCACCTAATGTTTCATTGTCAATATCCTCGCCGATGGCAGATTTTACCAGGAATGATCCCGCAAGGAAAACAGACCCAGTGCCTTCAACAATCATAGCCTCATCGCTCATAATTGGCAAATAAGCTCCGCCAGCGACACATGATCCCATAATAGCAGAGATCTGGATAATACCCATGCTGCTCATCAAAGCATTGTTGCGAAATATGCGTCCAAAATGTTCCTTATCCGGGAAGATCTCATCCTGCAATGGCAAATAAACACCGGCCGAATCAACCAGGTAGATTATAGGCAGCCGGTTCTCCATGGCTATTTCCTGCGCACGGAGGTTTTTCTTTGCGGTAATCGGGAACCACGCCCCTGCCTTAACCGTAGCATCGTTAGCCACAATTACGCATTGCCTGCCGGATACATAACCGATCCCGGTTATTACGCCACCCGACGGGCAGCCGCCATGTTCGGCATACATACCTTCGCCTACAAAAGCGCCTACCTCCAGCCAATGACTGTCTTTATCAATTAAGTAAGCAACCCGCTCGCGGGCCAACATTTTGCCTTTTTCTTTTTGTTTGGCTGCGGCTTTTTCGCCGCCGCCCCGGTATATTTTTTTTAGCCGCGTAGTTACTTCAAATAACAGTTGCTTGTTAATATCTTCGTTTTTATTGAATTCGATATCCATAAATAGGTTTATTCAGAAAAATACAATTTAGGTAAAAAACGATTGAGTAGCCTTTTTTTATACTTCAAAACAAAAAAATGTATTTGTCACTTGTTGCAAAAATGATGTAAGTGCAACTTATAATTCCTTGCTTCGTATAACAACCTAAATTAATACCCCTAATAATGATAATTTTAACTGTAGCTTATTTATGTAAACGTTTTAATATTCTGGCGCGCGTTTACAGTTTAGTTTTGATCACTCAAATACCCACAGTAACTCTTGCCGGATACTTTGCTCACCAAGGGTCGCCACTAAAATAAGTTGATTTTAATTTTATTAAGAAAGATTTCTATCCCTGAACCATACTTCGTCAGGTTCAATTTTTATATTTTCCATCAGGTCAACCAATTCAATCGCATCTGCCGATGTGATAACCAATTGGCGGTTAACAGGTTTAAGAAAACGCTGCTCAACCATTACGTCCATTTGCTTTAACAGGTTATCGTAAAAGCCGTTAACGTTTAATACACCTACCGGGTGGTGGTGCAGGCCCAGCTGCAGCCAGGTTAATACTTCAAAAAATTCTTCGAGTGTTCCAAATCCTCCCGGAAGCATAATAATGCCATCGCAAAGATCATTCATCATTTGCTTTCGCTGGTGCATGTTTTCAACAATGTGCATCTCGGTTAAGCCGGTGTGGCCAACTTCCTTGTCCATCAAAAATCCCGGAATTATCCCAATAGCTTTACCACCACGTGCTAATACTGCATCAGCTATCAGTCCCATAACACCAACCTTTCCACCGCCAAAAACCAGCGTGATATCTTTACTCACCATAACTTCGGCGAGTAATTCAACAGCTTCTTTTAATACGGGATCGCCATTGTAATTGGCCCCGCAGAATACGCAAATGGATTTCATGATGGTAAAGATATAATCTTTACAGCGTAGTATATGAAGGTTTGTTAAAATGCATTGGCTTTGTTAATGTTTGTTAATAATAATATAAACGTATCAAACCTGTTTGTATATTTAAAGCATATTAAAACCAAACACTCACATTTATATCATGAAAAGAACCTTATTATTTTTCTGCCTGATTTGCTTAAGCAGCATAACGGCATTTGCACAAACAATTAATAATCCCGTTGTTGGACGTGCTGACGATGAAAACTGTGCCATCACTAAAATTGAAACTACTAAAGACTTTACGATTGTAAGCTTTGAATATATTGCAACCAGTGATAACGCATGGGCACAGCTAAATAAAGAGATCTATATCAAGACAGATTTAAGCGACAAGCACTATAAATACATTAAGTCTGAAGGCATTTCAATGGCACCTGACCGCAAGGAATTAGCAAATGCCGGCGACAAACTGGCTTTTAAAGCATACTTTCAAAAAGTACCTAAAACTGCAAATTCTATTGATGTTATTGAAAAAGAAGATGGCAATAATAGCGGTGCGGTTTATTTCAACTATTACGATGTAAGCTTAACAAAATCACACGGAAAAGTTGTTACACGGGTAGCTTTAACGCCTCCTCCTATTGATAAAGTTATACGCGGAAATAGTATGGTTGGCGGTGATATGGCTGGTATGATGGGTGCTATGGGTCCTGTATTTGGCAATATGGCAAAATCAATGATGGACGCACAGTTGGAGTATTATAAACAACCCGGAAAAATAGCCGAGATAGCTAAATTGAACAGACAATATTTTGATGCACTTGTAACCGAAGGATTTACGCAAGATCAGGCACTGAAAATAATAACATCAGAAAGCCTGCTACCTAAAGCGGCTATGAGTGGGAAGTAATTAATGAGTGAATTATGGAGTGAATGAGTGAATTTCAAAATTGCCATTCACTCATTCAAAATTCACTCATTAAATTAACGTGTATAATTCGGTGCTTCCTTAGTGATTGTAATATCGTGCGGGTGTGATTCGCGAATACCTGAGGCTGTTATACGCACAAACCGGGCTTGCTGAAGGGCTTCAATGTCTTTGGCACCGCAATATCCCATGCTGGCACGAAGTCCGCCTACAAACTGGTATATCACTTCTGAGAGGGTGCCTTTATAAGGTACACGTCCTACAATACCTTCGGGTACTAATTTTTTGATATCATCTTCTACATCCTGGAAATAACGGTCTTTTGATCCCTGCTCCATTGCCTCTATCGAACCCATACCGCGGTATGATTTAAAACGACGGCCCTCATAGATGATGCTCTCGCCCGGTGATTCTTCAACACCAGCGAATAATGAGCCCGCCATAATAGTACCTGCACCGGCAGCAATGGCCTTGGCAATATCGCCTGTGTGTTTAATACCGCCATCTGCAATAACCGGTACACCTGTGCCTCTTAACGCCTTAGCGCATTCGTAAACAGCATACAGTTGCGGAACACCTACGCCGGCAATAATACGGGTAGTACAGATAGAACCCGGGCCAATACCAACTTTAACGGCATCGGCACCTGCATCGGCAAGTGCTTTTGCGCCATCGCCGGTTGCCACGTTACCTGCAATAACCTGCAGATCCGGATATTTTGCTTTTACTTCTTTTAGTTTATCAATAACACCTTTTGAGTGGCCATGCGCTGTGTCGATGGCGATAACGTCGACACCAGCTTTTACAAGCGCATCTACCCTTTCCATTGTATCAGCAGTTACGCCAACAGCAGCGCCTACACGCAGGCGGCCATGCTCGTCTTTACAGGCGTTAGGGAAATTCTTGAATTTCTGGATATCTTTAAATGTGATCAGGCCGATCAATATGCCATCTTTATCAACTACCGGTAGTTTTTCAATTTTATGTTCTTGCAATATACCTTCTGCCTGCGACAATGTAGTACCTGCCGGAGCAGTGATCAGATCAGTACTGGTCATTACTTCCTGCACAGGTTTAGCCAGGTCTTTCTGAAAACGCAGATCGCGGTTGGTGATAATACCTTTCAGCTTGTTATCCTCACCCACAACCGGGATGCCGCCAATTTTAAACTCGCGCATTATTTTAACCGCGTCGCCAACTGTTGATGCTTCGTGCAGGGTAACCGGGTCCTGGATCATTCCGCTTTCCGAGCGTTTTACTTTACGCACTTCATCAGCTTGTTTATCTATGCTCATGTTTTTGTGCAGCATGCCTAAGCCACCGGCCTGGGCCATGGCAATAGCCAATTGCGCTTCGGTAACGGTATCCATAGCGGCCGAAACCAAGGGCACATTTAACCTGATATTACGGGTTAAAAACGAGCTGGTGTTAACGTCGCGCGGTAAAACTTCTGAATAAGCCGGGAGTAGTAATACGTCATCGTAGGTTAAACCTTCGGCAACAAATTTTGATGGGTCTGACTGCATAGCAAATAATTATTTGGAGGTATTATTTGCCGGGCAAAGCTAATGAATTATTTCGGATTTCGGAAGTTGGATTGCGGAATTGTTTTAAATTACAATACAATGGTAATCTTAATTCCGAAATCGAAAATCCGAAATCCGATATATTAATACTTGCCTACTATCACCTTATAAAACTTATCAAAATCTAAATAAGTATTAGCCAGCTTCAACAACTCTTCCGCAGTTACATTTTTAACTACGTTGGTGTAACGGTCATAATACTCATAACCAATGCCCGAGAAATATAAGTTCTTAAACTTATCGGCATGCGAGAATACATTCTCCAAACTGCCAAGTAACGAGCCTAACATGTAATTACGCACCAGCGATAGTTCTTCACCCGGTATCAATTCGGTTTTTAGCAGGTTGATCTCTTTTTCAATTTCGATGGCGGCCGCTTTACAAACATCGGCGCCAACCTCGGTAGCAATAAACAAGGCCCCACCCTGCTTATAAGACGTTATGCCCGATCCAATTCCGTAAGTGTAACCTTTGTCCTCCCGGATATTATTCATCAGCCTGGAGCCAAAATACCCCCCTAAAACGGTATTTAAAACCTGTACTGCCGGGAAGTCCGGATGCTCGCGGTTAATAAACGGCGTACCCATGCGGATAGCAGATTGCAACGCATCAGGCTTTTCTACAAAATAAAAGTGATCGGCAGCGCGGTTTGCTTCCGGTTGCGAAATATCTGCAGATGCTGCTTGATTGTCCCAACCATCGCCAAAGGTGGCAGACAGCAGATCAAGTGCCGGTTGTTCGACCTTACCGGCAATAATTATGGTACAGTTTGATGGCTGGTACATTTGTTTAAAATGCGTCAGCAGGTCATCGCGGTGTAGCGTATTGTAAGTATCCAGTTCGGCAGTTAAACCATAAATGGTATCGCCGTAAAGCGCCTTATTAAAAGTACGGCGCGCAACCACATCATTTTTTTGCAGGCTTACCTGTAATTTTTGCTGTTGGTTACGAATAAAAGTATCTAACTCTTTTTGCGGGAAGATGGAATTGGTTAAAATATCTTTTACAACCGGCAAAGTTTTGCCCAGGTGCTTGGTCAACGAATAAAGCGTCACCAACGATTGCTCAAATCCATAATCGACAGATAAGAACGCGCCGTAAAAGTCTATCTTATCTGCAATCTGGGCACCTGTTAAACTGGTAGTTCCATCGGTAAGCATGGTATTGGTAGCCATATTTAACAACGGCTTCGCCGGATCAAAACGCAGGTTGTTAAAGATCCATTCAATCCGTACCAACTCCTGGTCGCCCGAGTTAAAACAGAATACATCGCAACCGTTGGCTAATTTTTGTTTTGCCGGTTGCAGTAAGTTTATATTTTCTATCGCCCTAAATTCAGGCGCTAATTTCCTATCTATCATTATTGTTCAGCCAAATAAATTAAGGTTGACGAATTATCTTTTCTAAAAAGCTTATTAGCTTCTTCTTTTATCTGCGCAGGTGTTACGGCTAAAAATTTTTCGGTTTCGCTGTTCAACAGATCGGCATCACCTAATAACTCATAATACGCAAGGTTCATCGCCTTATCCAACAATGACATTTCTGAAAATATCATGGTCGATTCGGTTTTATTCTGCACTTTGGTTAACTCATCAGCCGGTACTTCCTCAGTTTTAAGTAATTCTACTTCGGCCCATAAAGCGGCTTCTGCCTGCTCTACTGTTACGCCTTCGGTTGGCTTACCTTCCAGCACAAACATACCTTTATCTAAACTGCCAAATACATAAGCGTGCACCTCGCTAAACAACTGCTTGTCCTTAACCAAATTACGATACATGCGCGATGAATTACCGCGCGATAAAATATCAGACATCAGTTCGACAGCGTAAAACTCCTGCTCCCTCCTGCCTGGCATTTGTAAGGCTATGTACACATCATTTAAAGGCACTTTAGCAGTTACAGTTTCGCGGCGCTCTTCGCATTGCTCAGGCTCCTGCGGTAAATTGCGGTGATATTTTTCGCCCGCCGGTATGGGGCCGAACCATTTCTCGGCCAATTCTTTAACCTGATCTAACTTAACATCACCACCAACCACCATAATGGCATTTTGCGGGTTATAATGTTTTTTAAAAAAGGCTTTTACATCTTCGATCTTAGCATTCTCAATATGCTCAATATTTTTGCCAATGGTGTCCCACAGGTATGGGTGTTTTTTATAAACCATTGGCCTTAATCGCAACCAGACGTCGCCGTAAGGCTGATTTAAATAGCGCTGTTTAAACTCCTCTATAACAACTTTACGCTGTATTTCAAGGCTTTCTTCGCTGAAGGCAAGGCTTAGCATTCTGTCGCTCTCCAGCCAAAAGGCTGTTTCTATGTTTGCAGATGGTAGCGTGATATAATAGTTGGTAATATCGTTACTGGTAAAGGCGTTGTTCTCGCCGCCTACCTGTTGTAAAGGCCCATCATAGTTAGGGACGTTTACTGATCCGCCAAACATAAGGTGCTCAAATAAATGGGCAAAGCCGGTTTGCTCAGGGTTTTCATCGCGGCTTCCAACATCATATAAAATGTTGACTACGGCCATTGGGGTGGTATTATCTTCGTGAACAATAACCCGAAGGCCATTGTCCAATGTAAATCGGTTGAATTTAACCATTGATGTGTTATTCGTTATAAATAGTAGTTGGCAAATGTATGATTTTAGATAAATTGTAGCGGTCAGCGTGAGGTATATTTTTTATTTTCGTTTCGCGCAGCATAGCAGCAACTTATGGATCAAACAGAACTGGTTAAGCAGATCACTGCCAATATTGGCAAGGTAAAGGTATTGCATCTTACCAAAATACTTAATGAGCAAAAGTTCGACCTGCGCGACCTTATAGCCATTACATTTCACCCGGATAAAGACATTGCTTTCAGAGCCACGTGGTTGTTGGAAAATGTATTCCTGCAAAAGCCTGAGACCTATTTACCGCAATTGGATTATTTATTATCAGGCATTGACAAGGTTAAACATCCCGGCCCGCAAAGGCATTACGCCAAAATAGTAATGCATATTACAGATCCTTATGTTCCCCAAATAATAAAAGACAAAGTTGCAACCATTGACTTTGAGCCGGTGATTGAAAGGTTATTCGACTGGATGATAGACCCTAAAGTAAAAATAGCAGTTAAAGCATTTGCCGCCGAAGCATTATTTAACCTGCGCCATAGGTATAACTGGATAGCCGAAGAACTGGCAAATCAATTACAGTTTTTAATGCGTGATGGTAGTGCTGCTATACAGGTTAGAGGGAGGAAGTTGTTGAAGGGACTTTAAAATATCGGATTTCGGATTTTCAATTTCGGATTTAATATAATTATAAATCCGAAATCAGCTATCCGAAATCCGAAATCAAAACTACGCTGATGGCCTGTCGCTGCCGTGCAAATTTTCACTCACCATATGATGATGCAACTTGGCTTGTATAGCTGATGAGCTATCATCAGCATAAGTACCATAAGCATTCACAATAATTCCCTTTAAATTATATTTAGGCGAGCTAACTGCATATACAATCGACGTATCGGCCGGGTTACTTGCACCCTCAAAACGATAAAACTCATCTATCGAAAAATCATCAGCCGTCATATGTATATCTTTTGATTTATCGTCTATAGTGTCGCCTTCCATACTTAGGTTAGCGGTATATCCCCTTTTCATCAAATCATTAGTGGCATCCACTAAGGTTTCATAATTTTCCATGGCACTTGTAGTTTAAGTAACGGGCAGCATAATGCGGCCTCTATCTGCTTAAACTAAAAACAGGCAAGGTTGTTTGGAATGTTAGGAAGATTTTTGGAAAGGATTATACTTCCTTATCAGCGTCCCATTTTTCAAGGTAGTGCGCTATCCGGCTTAAGAAAGACCCACCCAATGCGCCATCAACCACCCTATGATCATAGGATAATGACAGGAACATCATGTGCCTTATAGCTATTACATCACCCTCGGGGGTTTCAATAACTGCAGGTTTCTTTTTAATAGCACCTACCGCCAATATAGCTACCTGTGGCTGATTGATAATAGGTGTGCCCATTACGTTGCCGAATGTACCTACGTTAGTTATGGTGAAAGTGCCGTCCTTAACGTCATCAGGCAATAGTTTACCTGTCCGGGCTTTAACAGCAAGGCTGTTGACTGCTTTGGTAAGCCCAAGCAAATTTAACTCATCAGCCTGTTTAATTACCGGCACTATAAGGTTACCGTTTGGCAAAGCCGTTGCCATGCTGATATTTATAGCGGCTTTTTTAATGATCTGTGTACCGTTGACAGTAACATTAACCATCGGGAAGTCTTTTATAGCTTTTACTACAGCTTCAATAAATATAGGTGTGAAGGTTATTTTTTCGCCTTCGCGTTTCTCAAAGCTGTTCTTGATTTTTTCGCGCCATAATACCAGGCTTGTTACATCAGCTTCCACAAACGAGGTAACGTGCGGCGAGGTGTGCTTGCTCATAACCATATGGTCGGCTATTAAGCGGCGCATCCTGTCCATTTCAATTATTTCATCAACCAGCGGTCTTGGAGCTGCGGGTTTTGCCGGCTCTGTTTTTTGCGCAGCCGGTTTTGGTGCTTCTGGCTGAGTTTGTTTTGGTTGTGGAGATGCCGCTGGTTGTTGTTGAGCAGCAGGCCTTTGCGGTACCTGTGTGGCAGCTTGCTGAGCCTGTGGTGCCGAAGGCTGTTGGGCCTGTGTTGGTGCGGTGGCAGCCTGTGGAGTAGCCACTCTATTGCGAACATAGCTCAATAAGTCGTCCTTGGTTAAACGCCCTTCTGAGCCACTGCCCGGTATGCGGTCTAACTCGGCAATACTAATATTTTCCTGTAAAGCGATATGTTTTACTAATGGCGAATAAAATCTTGATTCGTTTTTTATTTCGTCTGTTGGTTGTGATGCTGCGCCGTTTCTTTGTGCAAGTTGCTCCATACCGGGTATGCTTGGTACCGGTTGCTGGGCAGGTTGTTGATAGGCTTGCTGTGGTGCTGCTACCGGTTGTGGTGCAGGTGCTGCAACAGGAGCCGGTTGTGGCGTTGGTACTGCAGCGGCCTGTGGCTGCGGTGCCGGGGCCGATTTTTCAGGTTCGTCTGTTTCAATAATGGCTATTACAGCCCCTACCTGCACAACGTCGTCTTCTTTACAACGTTTTTCAACTAATCTTCCTGCTACGGGTGACGGAACTTCAGAGTCAACTTTATCAGTAGCAATTTCCATTACTGCGTCATCTGCGTCAATATAATCACCCGGGTTTTTAAGCCATTTAATTATAGTTGCTTCGGCAACACTTTCACCCATCTTCGGCAACAATAGCTGATATTTAGCCATACAATAAAATATAGTTCTTTGGTCAAAATTAGATAAAATGTTGCTTACTTTTCAACATCCTTTAGTAAAGTATTCAACATAAATAATGCGCTTGTGGCGCTCCTTTCTATGTTTTGCTGCCTTTTAGAGCCGAATGTGAATTTCTTTCTGACAGTTTTTTGTGCACATGCCACTGCAATCCAAACCGTTCCGACAGGTTTATCCGGCATACCGCCGTCAGGCCCGGCAATACCGGTAACAGCTATAGCGAAATCAGATTTAAAGTTGCGTAGCGCGCCTTCAACCATTTCAACAACGGTTTCTTCACTAACCGCGCCATATTGCTTTAAGGTATCATGTTTGACATCCAGTATGCTTTCTTTTAATTCGTAGGAATAAGAGATAGCTCCGCCAAAAAAAACTTTAGACGAGCCCGCATGTTGGGTAAATAAGTGCGATATATAACCACCGGTACAACTTTCGGCAACTGAAAGGGTTAACCCCTTCTCGGCCATATAATTTAAAATAGCTTTTTCGAGGGGAATATCTTCCTCGGCAACTACAAAAGCGCCTACGCGTTCAATAATTTTTTTTGCTTGTTTATCAATCTCCTCAGCTAACAGAGACTCATCGTCGCCCTGCCCGCTTAAACGCAAGCGCACCTGCCCCAGTTTTGGTAAATAGGCCAGTTTGATATATGCCGGTAAAGCGTCCTCAATATCAGCGATTCGTTCTGATAGATACGATTCACCCTCGCCAACTGTTAAAATGGTTTTATGGACGATAAAAGGAAGTTTAAATGATGCTTTAAGTTTAGGTATTACCTCTTCCTCCATCATATACATCATCTCGAAGGGTACCCCTGGCATTGATACATAGATCTTACCGGCAACATCAAACCACATCCCCGGCGCTGTTCCATTTTTGTTGACTATCACCTCGCAATTTGCCGGGACCTGTGCCTGCAGCCTGTTAATGTCAAGCATGGGCCTGTTATATTTTTCGAAGATCCGGAGCACGTTATTTAAAGCGGCCTCATTTTCAACCATACCAACTCCAAAGTATTCTGCAAGGGTGCTTTTGGTGATATCGTCCTTTGTCGGCCCAAGTCCGCCGGTAATTAAAATAATATCGGCTCTTCCTGCGGCTTCTGCCAATGCGGTAAGGATATGCTGTTTATCGTCAGATACCGAAGAAATTTGCTTTACACGGATGCCTGCATTATTTAACTGCTGCGCCATCCATGCCGAATTTGTATCAACAATCTGCCCTATTAATATTTCATCGCCTATAGTTATTATCTCTGCAAGCATTGGTATTATTGGTTAAAGTTGGCATTGCTGGTATAATCACTTCTTTTACTCAGTTTTAAGGCCTGTAAAACAGCTGATTTTACTCTCAATGTAACGTTATATGATTTAAAGTAACCAAACGGCAACCATTGTATTGACAGGTCCCAACAATGCAGATCGCGGTAGATAGCAAATGAGGTGGCACTGCTTAGCTGGCCAACTTTTAAATCATAGTTAGTATTAAATTGTATTTTCCATTTAGAGGTAAGGCTTAGGTCGCCACTTAGCATTATGGTATTGGCCGTTTGGCTGGCAATGTAAGCGTTTGAGTAACTAAAGTTATAATTAAGAGTAAGGTTCCACGGTATGTTAAAATCAATATACGCGCTTGGATCACTATTAAGCAAAGCCAGGTTTTGTCTTTGCTGTGGCGTGGCATTTGCCAGGGTATTTACCGCATTAGGCATATTGCCATTGTTGCCATCTGTTTGAGGGTGAAACGTGGCCGGATTTAAAGAACCGCTTACAGAAAAGTTAAAGCTGGTTAGCATAGGTATCTTGCCATCCTGCCAGGTATACCTGTTTATTTGCCTTATATATTTTGAGATCTGGCCGTTTGAAATAGAATCGCGCACTTGGGTAACATAAGGGTCAAAACTGCCACTAAAGCTTATGTTTATTTTATCATGAAATAACCCTGTGTGTCCTGATACAGAAATTGGTGACAGGTTTAATGAATCGGCTGCGAAGTTGTAAAAAGTGGTAAATGATAAACTTTGCAACAGTTGGACCTTCTTATCTTCCTGAACAGTGTCCGTACTTTTAGCCCTGATCTTTGCCTCCAGGTTATTGTCGACGCTTAAACTTATGCCGGCTTGCTTGCCGCCACCCGGCCCGCCATATACCGCTCCATTATAAATAGAGTATCGTTGATAAACAACCGGATATGGTACGGTAGCATTACTTACAATCAGTTTATTATAAGGCCTGTCAAGACCCGAATAATCAGGCGAATAGCTAAATCCTACGCTGGGTGTAATAATGTGGCGTATGGCTTTAATTTTACTGTTTTTAAAGTTCACAGTACCATATACTTTGGTTGATAAGCCGGCGCTCATATTATAGTTGCCAACCCGCGTAAAACCCGGTACGGTATCAATAACCAATGAATCGGCCCTTGCAAAATGCTGCTTTATCGACTGGAAATACCAGCGTTCTGTATAGTTGGCATTTACGTTAAATTGAAAGTATTGAAGCAGGTTAAAATTTACCCCAACCGGTATATTATGTTGAATACCGTTTTGCATTTTTTTGGTCAACGTTTCTTTCTTAAAAAGCTCAGACTCGGGCAAATTGTTTATCCGGTTTGTCGCCGTCATGGTATAGGCCATCGTTATTTTCTGATACCATTTTTGCGCGTCAACCCGGTCTTTTTTATCAAACGGATTAATACTTGCCATACTAAAGTTAACGTTAGGCAACTCAAGCGAAACCGTTTTTTGTGTAAGGTCCTGGCTATGCGAAAGGCTGGTGGTTAAGTTAAACGGCGAACCGGGCCAGGTTTTTGAATAAGATATACTTGAACGCAGGGCATTTTGCGTAAGTTGCTGCAAATTGTACCCGGTTGAAGCCGGATTGTTCCTGTAAAAGCTTGATGTACCAGCATTTACAGACGCGCTAAAGGTACTGCCCGGGCTTGCATTTGGATTTTGGCTATGTTGCCAGTTAATGTGGAAATCACGCGCTGGCGGGTCGCCGGGTAAGGCATAATTATGCGAGCCATAGCTTAATGCTAAATTGCCATTATACTTATACCTTTTCATGTAATTCATGGAACTGCTTACCTCGTAAGATCCGTTTGAATAATAGGTAGCCAGGTTGGTTAAATCGATATAATCGTTCAAACCTATATAATACCCAAAATCCCGCAGGAAAAACCCTAAGGTGGCATCTTCGCCAAAAGTTGGTATAATTAAACCGGATGACCTTGTATCTGTTTTAGGGAAAAACCCAAATGGTACACCAATAGGTAACGGTATCCCCTCTATCATCAGGTAAGCCGGGCCCGAAATTATTCGTTTCGGTTCGCCTATGCCTCGGGTTATCACAATTCCATAATCGGGGTCTTCGCCTCTCGATGGCTTGTCGCAGGCGCTGAAAATAACATTGGCCAGGGCAACCTCCTCTTCATTCAGTTTTTTTGCTTGCCCGTGCGAGATGTAGTTACCATCCTGTTGTGTATAGATATTCCAGGTATTGCCAATTTTAGTTTCATAATTAAACAATAGCGAATCGGATGTTATCGGTTCATCTTTTCCTTGTTTAGATATAGGCCGGCCTATGTATCTGCCGGTTTTCTTATCCCGAAGCCCGCTTGCGAAGATGAGATGTTTCTTTCTGTCGATCCTTATATACTCTGCATCCAGCTCAAAATCACCATAAGTTACCCGGGCATTACCTATGCGGTAACTTATGCCGGTTTTTACATCATTATAGCTCGAGTCGGCAACGTCCTTGATCTCGGTATTCATATCCGACTTCTTTTTTGAGGTATCAGATGCAATAACGTTCCCGTTACCAGCGTTTTTTGTAGCAGAAGTTGAGTTAGAATTTCTATCTTTAGTGGGCTTCGGAAGCTTTTTATTTGAATCAAGCTTTATTATTGTATCTGCAACTGATCTTTTGATAACAGCCCTGCTCTTGTTAGCATAAGCTATTACATTAACCATTAAAATAATTGCAAATAGAAAAATTAAGTTGGTAAATTTCAAAATTGATTATGAATAGTATTTTTGCAGATATAGTTAACAGCGTTCAAAAATAATGAAAAATAAGGCATTGAAAAGATTGATTTTTGGTTTATTGGTATTACCCGTTTGCTTTTCGTTATTTTCTTTCACAATAATTCCCTCGGTACAAACTGATACTGTTGTAAATAACGGCTTTAAGTTTAAAACAGTTATTGTTGATGCAGGGCACGGCGACAAAACCACCGGTCCGGGGCATTTCTCGCGTGGTGCCGACGGCACTTTCTCTACCGAAAGACAAGTAACGCTTGCCGTGGCACTTAAATTGCAAAAAGCGATAGAAAAAAATGTGAGTGGCGTAAATGCGGTACTTACCCGCAAAACACCCGAAGATGTATCGTTTGAACGAAGGGCCGAAATTGCGAATGAAAACAAAGGAAACCTGTTTATCTCCATCCATTGTAACTCGCTTCCAGCCAGGACAATAAGGGAGAGGGTTGGCACAAAAAGAGGTAAAGCTGTTTATAGAACTGAGCATGTAGCAGACAGATCCGGCAAGGGGGTTTTAATGTTAATTTATGCTTTAAAACGAACCCGGGAGCAGCAAAACGAAATAAAGAACAATACTTTAGAAGAAGATATAGATAATGGCGGCGTCGATCCGAACGATCCTGAGACCATCATATTAACCAATGAATATAACAGGAAGTTTAGGGTACGCAGCATAAATATGGCTAACATTCTGGCAACCGAATTTGTTGACGGTGATGGCCGGAGATTGGAAGGCATACGCGAACAAAGCTTATATGTACTTTGCCATGCCGCAATGCCGTCTGTGCTGGTTGAGATAGGTTATATTAATAATATTGAAGAAGAAGAATACTTAAATTCTGAACAAGGACAGGAGGCAATAGTAAACACAATTGTACGGTCTATACAAGCTTATAAAGACAAAGTAGAACAAGTAGTGAGGTAATTGGTTATAGTGGTGTAAGATTTTCAATTAAAACAAGCAAGTAAAAAAGATACACGGTATATTCATCCGTTTTAGGAATAATAACGTTAATCTTAGATCTAACATCACAACTACAATATGAAGATATCAAACGAAACCAAAATAGGTGCCCTGACAACAATTGCTATAGCAGTATTAATATTAGGTTACAGCTTTTTAAAAGGTAACGACATTTTCTCGGGTTCCAACAAATTTTATGCAGTTTATAAAAGTGTCGACGGGCTTACGGTGTCAAAACCCGTATTGGTTAACGGCTTCCCTATCGGGCATATCTCAAAAATGCAATTGGGCGAAGATGGCCGCACTACTGTCGAGTTTAAAATTAAAAGCGAATACAATGTACCTGTTAATACGCTGGCCAAACTGGTAAGTACCGACTTGCTGGGCAGCAAAGCCATCGTGTTTTTATTGGGTGACAGTAAGCAATACGCCGAGAACAAGGACACCCTACGGGCGGATATCCAGGGCAGCTTGGCCGAAAGCTTGCAGCCTATCCAAACCAAGGCAGAGAATTTAATGACCAAGTTAGATTCATCGCTTGCGGCTATTAATAAGATATTGAACCCTAACTTTCAACGTAATGTCGACCGTAGCTTTACCAGCATTGCTAATTCGCTGCAAACGCTGGAAGGTACAACCAAAAAGATAGATGCGCTTGTAGCTACGCAATCAGGGCATATAAACGGTATATTAGCTAATGCCGAAACCGTGTCAGCCAATCTGAAGGTTACTACTGCAGGTTTAAATAATGTAACCGCTAACTTCCAAAAGTTTAGCGGCGACCTGGCTAACGGCAATATCAAACAAACATTGGATAATACCAATAAAGCTGTGGCCGAACTACAAGCTACTCTGGCTAATGCAAACAGCACTAAAGGCTCATTAGGCTTGATGATGAATGATGATAAGCTATACAAAAATCTACAGGCTGCGTCAGACAATCTTAACCTTTTGTTTTTAGATCTGAAAGCGAACCCTAAACGCTATGTACACTTCTCGGTGTTTGGCGGGGGTAATAAAAAAGACTAAATGATCCACATTAAAAAGTGGATCACCTGGATCGCTATTTTTGTGTAACCATTTGTAAATAAATCACTTAGTTTTTTGAGCGGATCACTGTGGATCACTTGTAAAACTTCAGGTAAAGATATTTAACTTATTGTAAATAAAATACTTATGTATTTTATCAATTTCCTGACTTTTTGGGGTGGATCGGTCAAAGTGGATCATGCCTAAGAATCTTAGGTATGTTAATTTAATGTTCTTGATTACATTTGTTATTCGAACGCTGACAAATGAAATGGATCACCCGCGAACGCCCGAAGATTGACCGCATTGCCTGCCCCTGGCTTATCAAACGATTTATTGATGCAGATGCTGAGATTATTTTTGTTCCGTTCGACCAGGTTTTAATTAAAGCACAGGAGTTAGACGCAACTCCATTTGATCTGCCAAACGTAGAATATACACATTACCAGGATCAATGCACGTTTGATTACTTTATTAAGAAGCATCACCTTAAAGACGCCGCATTAAACAGGATTGCTGCAATTGTTAGGGGGGCTGACACAGATCGCCACGATTTCGCGCCGCAATCTGCCGGGCTGGAAGCCATTTTTTCAGGATTAGCCTACAATATTAAAGATGATCATGAACTGTTGGAGCTGGGCATCACTATCTATGATGGGCTATACAGTTGGGCAAAGCACCTTCATCAACAAAAACATACACAAGCCGGGCCGGCAGAAGAAATGTTGTTGGAAGTATTTCATAAGTACATCAAACAAAACAGCTCAAAAAAAGCGCCTGAATGGGCCAAAGAACTTAAAGAAATGATCCAGGATCAGCTCGACACCAACATGAGCCTGAGTTTGCAACAGGTTTCTGATGAGCTGGAGATCAACCCCGCTTATTTATCCCGCGAGTTCTCAAAACATTTTGACAATCTTTCTTTTGGCGATTATATCCGTAAACTGCGAATAGAAAAAGCCATCGCCCTGATTGAAAGCACAACTTATTCCCTGACAGAGATAGCTTATCTTACCGGCTTTTCAGACCAGAGCCATTTCAACCGTATCTTCAAAAAGCAAACAGGTCAAAACCCCTCTGTTTATAAAAAAGGGGTTCTTAAAAGTAAAAAGGATACAAATAGTTAAATCCGTACAATTTTTTTGATTTTTTAACTGGTAGTATTGTATAACTGATACTAACGCCACCTATGAAAACAAATAATAACCGCAGAAAATTCCTGCAAACAACCGCATTAGCGGGAACAGCTTTGCTTTTACCTATCAGCAAGTTACAAGCTTTGCCGGTGCCGGCATTTAAAACGCCCGCTATCACAGCCGACGAAATTGCAGCAATTGATGCTGCATTAGGTAAAAAAGGTATTTATAAGGATACCGAACAGGTTTACACTACACCCCTGCCCAGGAATGACCTGAAAATGAAAATTAAAGGCGAACCTGTACCAATACCTTTCGGTTTTGGCGGCTGGGTATCATTCAAAAAAACAACCGACGGTAAATCTGCCATGGTAATGAGCGACACGGTGTTGCAAATGGAAGAAGTTAACACTTTGATCTCGGCTGCTCATGCCAATGGTTTGGAAATAGCGGCTATCCACAACCACTTCTTTTACGAAGAGCCACGTATTTTTTATATGCATATTCACGGCATGGGCAGTATTGCAGATCTGGCCAAAAAGTACGCAGCTACTATCCGCGATAGCAAAATATCCCCCGCTAACCAACCCGCACCGGGTACGCCGAATCCAGTTACCGGGAAAGAAAACTTTGATCTTCCTGCCTTAGATGCCATTGTGAAATATACCGGAACAGTGAACGGGCCAACCTATAAATACACCGTTGGCAGATCGGATTTGAAGGTAATGGCGATGGGGGTAGAAATGACCACTAACATCGGGTTGAATAGCTGGGCATCATTTGCCGGCAAACAGGATGACGCCCATATCGCAGGCGATATTGCTATGCTGCAAAACGAAGTAAATACGGTCATCAAAACTTTAAGGGCACATGATCTTGAAGTGGTTGCGGTACATAACCATATGCTTGGCGACGATCCGCACATGATCTTCCTGCATTATTATGGCCGGGGAAATGCAACTACATTGGCACAAGGCTTTCGTGCTGCCTTAGATGTTTTAGGTAAAAACCCTGGTAGCATGGGCGGCATGAAAATGTAGACCAGCAGTTAAAATTAACACATACTTTTTCAATTATACGACTAAAATTAGCCGTGAGAAAATTCTTTTGCCCTATAAATCATGAAAAATCAAAATTTTAAAATCCAGCCAAAATATTCTTTGTGGGAGATAACGCTATATTTTTTAAAACTGGGCACCTGGGGTTTTGGCGGGCCGGTAGCTTTGGTTGGCTATATGCAACGCGATTTAGTGGAAGACAAAAGCTGGCTAACAGAGGAAGAATATAAAGAGGGTTTAGCCTTAGCGCAATTAGCACCTGGGCCTTTGGCTGCGCAATTAGGCATCTATATTGGTTTTGTACACTATGGGCTATTAGGCGCTACCTTAACAGGATTGGCATTTGTGCTGCCATCCTTTTTTATGGTGGTGCTGTTAGGTATGGCTTACCGGCTTTATGGCGGTTTAGCCTGGATGCAAGCGGTTTTTTATGGTGTTGGCGCTGCAGTAATTGGTATTATCGGCATGAGTGCCTATAAGTTAACTATCAAGTCTATTAGCAAGTTTGAGTTACCTGCCATGAAAGCCAAATGGTTGTTATGGTTATTCTATATAACAGGTATTGTGATCACCGTTATTACCGAGCGTGAAGAAATCCTTTTATTCCTGGCCTGCGGTATTTTGTACATGGTAATAAAAGCGCCGCCACAATGGCTCAAAAAGCCCGCGGCATTGCCCGTGGGGATCTTAATAAGCACGGGGTTTTGGAAATATGAAGGGAATACACTGCAAGCCATAGGCTGGTTCTTCGCTAAAGCGGGTGCTTTTGTTTTTGGCAGCGGATTGGCCATTGTACCGTTCCTGCATGGTGGCGTGGTGAAAGAGTTTGGCTGGTTAAACGAGCACCAGTTTTTAGACGCGGTTGCTGTAGCGATGATTACCCCGGGCCCTGTTGTTATTACAGTTGGCTTTATCGGCTATCTTGTCGCCGGTTTCCCCGGCGCATGTGTTGCTGCACTGGCAACTTTCCTGCCATGTTATCTGTTTACCGTAGCCTTAGCACCGTCATTTAAAAAGATCGCTAAAAACGCCAGCATCAAAGCATTTGTGGATGGAATTACCGCGGCAGTTATTGGCGCGTTGGTTGGTTCGGTAATCGTTATTGGTTTGCGGTCTGTCGTTGATGTCCCAACTGCATTGATCGCCATTGCCGCGGTATTGGCACTCATTTATATTAAAAAACTACAGGAACCTTATATCATTGGAATAGCTGCCATAATTGGCATCATTATTAAAACTTTATAGTTAATAATAAACGCCCTCTCCTCGATATTCAGTGTGATATGCGCCCACTCAGGGTCCACTATAAGAGACCCCGAGCAGCGAATAATGCTCCGTTAGGAGCAAAACGTCGGTAGAAATTATCTACAGAATATCCGATCGCGCCGTAGATGCGAAACTTCACCGCTTAGTTATGTACCTACGGCACATATCCATAATTGGTAATGATGTTCTACCGACCTTTAACCCCTACGGGGTTATAACTCAAAAGATGGTGATGTCTACTATAAACAATCTGAAGACAGGGGACAGACTTACGAAGTTTTAAAACGGCGAAGCCCTCAATGAGGCCTTTAAAAACAAATAACATCGAATTAAACTTCGTAAGTCTGTTAATCGCTAAATAGCAAAAGTCCTGCCCTCTATAGCTAATCCTGTATTAGGGAAAACACTCTGCGCCTCTTCCAACAACTCATCCAGCGTTTTGTATCGCGCCGAGAAATGGCCTATTAGCAGTCTTTTAGCATTGACCGTTACCGCAATTTGGGCGGCTTGCAGTGCAGTGGTATGATGGGTTTCGTTAGCACGATCTATCATATTATGTAAGAACGTTGCTTCGTGGTATAATAGATCGGTATTACTTATTTGCTCAAAATACTGCTCATTAAACATTGTATCCGAGCAGTAAGCATATGTTTTGGGGGTATCAGAATCTGTGGTTAAAGTATCATTTTTATATACCTTGCCGTTTACATCAGTATAATCGGCACCTTTTTTCAGCGCTGTGAAAAATTCAACCGGCACCTGCAAGCGCTCCAATTCGTCTTTCAATAATTTACGTAGCCTTTTCTTTTCTTTGAATAAAAACCCGGTACAATCTATTCTATGGTCAAGCGGGATGGTCTCGATAGTAACATCCTCATTAACTACAATTACCTGCCGTTGAGTGGCGTCGGTCGGGAAAAAGTCAATTTCGTACTGCAGTGTAGTCTCTGAATATTTAAACTGAAGGTCGATAATTTCCATCAGCTGCGCGGGGCCAAACAGCTTAAGTGGTTTTTTGCGCCCGTTTAAATGTAATGAGGATAATAAGCCTACCAGGCCCAGGTAATGATCGCCGTGCAGGTGGCTGATAAAAATATGATCTATGCGGCTTGCTCTAACATCAAAACGCAGCATTTGCTGTTGCGTGCCTTCGCCGCAATCAACCAAATAAAGGCGCTCATTAATATTGAGTACCTGCGATGTAGGATTTCGATTATAAATAGGAGTTGCAGAACTACTTCCGAGAATTGTTACCTCAAATTTCATATCAGGTAAACAATGTAAGTATTATCTTGCTTCTTTTTTTAATTCTTTCTCTATCTCTTCCATAAAGATATGGTCAATACCTTCTCCGGATGTAGGGACAATTGTTAATACAGTTTCTAATTGAGATATGGTAACCAGGCGCGATACAGCGTCGTTTAATCCCGTAAGGATAAAAGAACCACCCGCGTTTTTGCATAAACGATGGCCAACCAATAAGCTGCTTAAGCCCGATGAATCGGCGAATTTTACCTGCGACAGGTCAAGAATAATATTTCTCTGCCCTTCGGTATTGATCAATATTAACTCAGATTTTAGCTGTGGAGTAATCAACGAGTTAAGTTTAGACTCATTGAGCTTCAGCAAAATATACTTCTCGTGTTTATCTACAGTAAATTTCATTTTTAGTATCAGTAATTTGTGACTGCTAATATATACAATATTCGTAAATAATAATTATAAAGCAGCTAATGCATTTTTAATTGCACCCTCTACCCTGTCCAATACATTTACTCCCGCAGGTTTTACAAAGGTCTCGCCTGTTATTTGTTCGTAAAGCTCAATGTAACGTTCTGATATAGATCCTACCTTCTCCGGCGTCATTACAGGCACCACCTGCCCATCCTTACCCTGGAAACCATTATCTATCAGCCAACGGCGCACAAACTCTTTAGACAGCTGCTTTTGCGGCTCATCGTTAGCCTGCCTTTCTGCATAGCCTTCGCTATAAAAATAGCGCGATGAATCGGGCGTATGGATCTCGTCTATCAGGTAAATCTGGTCGCCCACCTTGCCAAACTCGTATTTGGTATCAACCAAAATTAAACCTTGTTTGGCGGCAATTTCGGTACCGCGGGCAAATAATGCTCTGGTATATTTCTCTAAAGCCGCATAATCCTGTTCAGATACAATGCCCTTTGCTAAAATATCTTCACGCGATATATCCTCGTCATGCCCTACAGCCGCTTTGGTTGTCGGGGTGATGATAGGTTCTGGCAGTTTATCATTCTCTTTTAAACCTTCGGGCAGGGTAACACCGCAAACCTGGCGCTTGCCGGCGGCATATTCGCGCGCGGCATGGCCTGCTAAATAGCCGCGGATAACCATTTCTACCTTAAAAGGATCGCAAATGCGGCCAATGGTTACACTTGGATCGGGCACGCTTACTACCCAGTTGGGTACAATATCGGCAGTGGCTTTTAAAAATTTGGCGGCTATCTGGTTAAGTACTTGTCCTTTATATGGAATAGGCTCGGGCAACACCACATCAAATGCCGAGATGCGGTCGCTCACTACCATTACCAAATATTCATTACCTATGGTATAAACATCCCTAACCTTACCCTTGTAAAAATTGGTTTGATTGGGGAAATTAAAATTGGTTTCTTTTATTGCATTCATTTATTAGTTGTGAGTTATGAGTTATGAGTAATGAGTTACAAGCCCGTGAAAAATTACTCACTACTCATAACTCACCACTCACAACTCTACTGTATATCTCCGTAAGCTTCTAATATTTTGCGTACTAATTTGTGGCGTACAACGTCTTCGCCGCTTAGGTAAACTATTTCAATACCTTTTATATCGGTTAATATGCGCAACGCAGTATGTAAACCCGATTGTTGTTTTTTAGGCAGATCTATCTGTGTAACATCACCTGTAACAATAAACTTAGCCGACGGGCCCATACGTGTTAAAAACATTTTTAACTGCATATCGGTAGCATTTTGCGCTTCATCCAATATCACAAAGCAATTATCAAGCGTACGGCCGCGCATAAATGCAAGCGGGGCGATCTCAATGGTACGGTTCTCTAAATATAATTTCAGCTTTTCGGCCGGGATCATATCGTCCAGCGCATCATATAGCGGGCGCAAGTACGGGTCGATCTTTTCTTTCAGATCGCCTGGTAAAAAACCAAGGTTCTCGCCAGCCTCTACCGCGGGGCGGGTAAGGATGATCCGTTTGATCTCTTTATTTTTAAGCGCTCTTACCGCTAAAGCAACCGCGGTGTAAGTTTTACCGGTACCTGCAGGGCCAATGGCAAAAAGGATATCGCTTTTATTGATACAATCAACCATTTTGCGCTGGTTGGCTGTACGCGCCTTAACCATTACCCCATTAGGGCCGAAAACGATAACCTCGCCGCTGGCAAATTTATCGGCAGCAGCATCCACAGGCGCGTTAATATCAACCTTTGATCCTAATACCCGCTCCAGATCAGTTATGTTCAAATTCTCAAACTTCTCTATATGCTGGATCAGGTGATTAAATTTCTCTTCAAAAATTACCAGCTCGCGCTCGTCGCCCAGTACTTTTACCTCACTTCCACGCGCAACTATCTTAAGTTTTGGGTATTGTTTTTTAATGATCTCAAAGTGATCATTGTTTGGGCCCCATAAAACAGCGGGGTTAATATTTTCAATTGATATTTTGAGCTCGTTCAATAGTAATTTTGATTATTTTGTTGCTGATTTTTATGAATTAAAAATTGAATATTTGCAGCGTCTAACGCTTGTACAAGATTAGTAATAAATATTTAAAAAAATTAATGGCAATAATAACTTTAACTACTGATTTGGGCGATAAAGACATTTATCAGGCTGCCCTTAAAGGTAGTATTTTGAAATTGCTGCCGACAGTAAATATTATTGATATTACCAACAGCGTTGCCGCTTACAATGTACAACAAGCGGCGTTCATTTTAAAAAATAGTTTCTATTATTTTCCTGACGATACCGTACACCTTATTGGTATTGATACCGTTTACAGCGATAACACAAAATACCTGGCCCTGCGTTATAAAAATCATTACTTTGTAGGATCAGATAACGGCATCTTCTCGCTGATGTTTAACCAGGAACCCGAAGAAATAGTTGAAATAAATATTATGCAGGACCTTAAATTCCTGCATTTCCCGCTGGCCGATATTTTTGTGAAGGCCGCGGTACACCTGGCTAAGGGCGGCAAACTGACAGAAATCGGGATCCCTATAAGTGGTATCGAACAAAAAATGAACCTGCAACCTGTGATAGAAAAAAGTGTTATAAAAGGTGCGGTAATTTATATTGACTCTTTCCAGAATGTAATTACTAATATTACCAAAGAGTTTTTTAACAAAGTGCAGCAGGGCCGGCAGTTTACGTTGTACTTTAAGCGCAACGAAACTATTAACCACCTAAGCTGGCATTACAGCGAGGTACCTGAGGGCGAAAAGCTTTGCCTGTTTGGCATTAGCGACCACCTGGAGATAGCTATTAACAAGGGTAACGCCAGCGGCTTGCTGGGCCTTAATTTAGGCGACAGTGTAATTATTGACTTTGATTACAACAGATGAGGAAAACAATATTAATTGGTATACTATGCTTTTTATTTGCCGGTGCATTTGCCCAGGCAAACACTGATTCGGTAACTTATCAGCGCCAGCGAAATAAAATTAATAGTATGCTTGCTGAGCGCACGAGCAAATTTAGCCAGTATGATCAAAGCTTAAACGAACATACCGGTATTTTTGGCCTGCAAACAAAAAAGGATATCCGCCGCAGTAATGATATTTTGATGGATATTGTTAAAACGGATAACGAGATCTACAAAGAATTAAAAGTATTATTGGATTACCGGGCATTCCAGCAAACGCAGGCTGTTGATAAATCAAAAGAGGTTGAAGGCTCGGCCCTTGAATCTATGTATACCATTACCCGGTTGCAAAAGCAATTAGAGAAATTAAAAAAACAAGACGACGAAAATATCAGGCTATCAGATAAAGCATCACTTAACTTTAAGATCATTGTTTTTATACTGGTTGGAATAATTTTATTCCTGCTCAGGAACCAGATACGCCGCAAAGAAACTGCTTAAATGAAATTAACTATACATGGTGCTGCCAGGCAAGTTACAGGCAGCATGCACCTGCTTGAAGTTGGCCAATATAAAATATTAATAGATTGCGGGCTTGATTACGAAAAGGACCGCAGCATCCAATCCAACGAAGATTTCCCGTTTAACCCGCAGGATATTGATGTGGTGGTGTTAACCCACGCGCATATAGATCATTCGGGTAATATACCAACGTTGGTGCGTTTGGGTTTTAACGGGCAGATCCTGTCCACTGCCCCAACTGCTGATCTGACCGAGTTGTTGTTGCTTGATTCGGTAAACATCTTCATGAATAAGGCTCATAAAAGTCGCAAGCATGGCAAAGGCAAGTTTAACGCTAACGTGCAGCCGCTATACCTGCAAAAGCATGTGATGGACGCCATGGACAGGTTTGTGACTATTGGTTTTAATAAACCGTTCCGCATTACCGGGGATATTGAGTTAACGTTTATCCCGGTTGGCCACCTGTTAGGTGCGGCAGCAGCCGTTTTTAAAGTAAACGATAACGGCACCGAAAAATCTATCGCCTTTACAGGTGATATCGGCCGAAAAAATTACCCGGTATTAGATGATCCTGAACCGTTGCCACCTGTCGATTTTATCGTAACCGAATCTACCTATGGCGGACGCATGCATACCAAAGACAAATCGGTTGAGCAAACGTTAGTTGAGGTTATTGACAAATGCTGCGTAAAAGAGCAGGGCCGGTTAATTATTCCTGCATTCAGTATCGGGCGCACGCAATCATTGGTTTACTCGCTGAACAAAATTTTCAGCAGCGGATTATTGCCGCCGGTTAAGGTTTTTGTGGATAGCCCCATGGCAAGCATGGCTACAGGTATCTTCCGCAAGTATCATAACCTGGTGAACAAAGAGGCGCAGGATTTCTATAAGTCGCAAGGCGATGAGTTTGAATTTGATAACTTAGAGTACATCGAGTCGTTAAAAGACAGCCGACAGATCTCTAATTATTTCGAGCCTTGTATTATCATCTCATCAGCAGGTATGCTGGAGGGCGGGCGCATCCAGGATCACCTGTTTTATAATATTCAGAATTATTACTGTACTATTCTGTTCATAGGCTATTGTGCTAAAGGCACTTTGGGACACCGTTTATTGCGAGGCGATTCGATAATCCACATCAAGGACCGCGACCTGGCTGTATATGCAACAATTAAACAAACCGACGTACTAAGTGCCCATGGCGACCATGAAGACCTTGTAAACAACATTAAAACGCAGGACAAGGCCAACCTAAAAGGCGTTTACCTTGTACACGGTGAAGAAAGCAGTATGCAGTTGCTGGCGGATAGTTTGGCTAATGATGGCTACCCGGTTACTATTCCGGAAAAGGGAGTGAGCTACGTGCTGTAGCACACGAATTATCTCTAATTAGGTCGAATTTCACGAATTCAAGCGTAAAGTGCCACTTAAACTAAAAAATCGAATCCCACAATTCGTGAAATTCGATTTAATTCGTACCATTCGTGATAACTATTGTGAGGTATTATTTCTTAAAGTGACCAATAATTAAACTGGCCAGCTCTACCCCTATGCGCTCCTGTGCTTCGTTAGTTGCAGCACCGATGTGCGGGGTTAATGATATTTTTGGGTGAGATAAGATCTCGGCACGCGGGGTTGGTTCGTTATCAAACACGTCTAATGCCGCGTATGATACCTGGCCGCTGTTTAACGCGTCTACCAGGGCTAACTCATCGATCAAACCACCACGAGAGATATTGATCAGCTGTACGCCTTTTTTCATTTGCGCCAATTCCTCAGCACCGAATAAAGCCTTGTCTATAAATGGTGTATGCAGGGTGATAAAATCAGCAGTTTTGATGATGTCGTCTAACGTAGCTTTCTTGACAGCAACGTTAACTTTAGTTCCGCCAGATCCTAAAACGATCTCAACCTCAGGGTTAAAATCAAAAAGATCATAAGCAATAACGTCCATACCAATACCGATAGCAATCTTGGCTACTTCGCGACCGATACGGCCGAAACCTACAATACCTAAAGTTTTCCCACGCAACTCAATGCCTTTAGCGTAGGCTTTTTTCAGGTCGTTAAATTTGGTACCGCCATCTACAGGCATTTTGCGGTTACTGTCATGCAGGAAACGCACACCGGTAAATAATTGTGCAACTACCAATTCGGCAACTGAAAGTGATGATGAAGCCGGAGTATTATAAACGCCCACGCCTTTTTCTTTAGCATATTCTACATCGATATTATCAACACCAACACCACCGCGGCCAATAAGCTTAAGGTTAGGGCAGGCATCAATTAACGCTTTACGTACCTTAGTTGCACTGCGTACTGTAATGGCATCGTAGTTTTGTAATTTGACAGGTAATTCGTCCTGTGGTATGTTGTTAGTGTCAACCTCGAAACCGGCATCCTCTAACATCTTTTTTCCGATAGGGTCTATCCCATCGTTAGCTAATATTTTGATCATGATTAGTTGAATAGTTTATTAGGTTGATTGTGTTGATTAAGTTATAATGGCTAAACCATTCACTTAATCAACACAATCAACCATTCACCAAATTATTTATTTTTCTCTGCAAACTCCTGCATCGCGTCAATCAACACGTAAATGCTGGTTATTGGCAATGCGTTATATATTGAAGCACGGAAACCGCCTACGCTTCTGTGGCCTTTAATTCCTACTATACCTTTTTCGTCGCATAGTTTAAGGAATGGTTTTTCCAGCTCAGGGTTCTCCATCACGAAGCAAACGTTCATGTCCGAACGATCTTCAACAGCGCAAACTGCTTTAAACAGCGGGTTACGGTCAATTTCTTCATACAACACTTTTGATTTTGCTTTGTTCTCTTTTGCTATGGCTTCAACACCACCTTTTGATTTCAGCCAGTTTAGCGTCAGCATCGAAACGTAGATAGCAAATACCGGTGGCGTGTTATACATTGAGCCACCTTCTATTTGTACCTGGTAGTTCAACATCGCAGGGATCTTACGATCAACTTTGCCTAATATCTCGTCCTTAACAATTACTAAGGTAGTACCTGCGGGACCCATGTTTTTTTGCGCACCGGCGTATATGATACCAAAATCGGCAACATTAACTTTACGGCTGAAAATATCCGAAGACATGTCGCAAACTACAGGTATCGGCGATGCCGGGAACTCATGCAACTGTGTACCGTAAATGGTATTATTTGATGTTAAGTGCAAATAAGCAGCGTCAGTTGGTACTTTATAATCTTTAGGGATGTAAGTAAAGTTGCTTTCTTTAGAAGTTGCGATAACATCAACCTCACCAAAAAACTTAGCTTCTTTTAATGCTTTGTTGGCCCATACGCCCGACTCGACATACGCTGCCTTACCGGTTGATGGTAACAAGTTATAAGGCACCATTGCAAACTGTGTGCTTGCACCGCCTTGTAAAAATAATACCGAATAACCCTCCGGAACTTCTAATAATTCTTTAACTAATTTTACGGCTTCATCTAAAACCGCCTCAAACTCTGACGAACGGTGCGAGATCTCTAAAAGGGATAAACCGATGCCATTAAAATCAACAACCGCAGCTGCTGCTTGCTTTAAAACTTCATGAGGTAAGATGCCCGGACCGGCACCAAAATTATGTTTCATATGTTTTGAAAATTGGTTTGAACAAAATATAATATTGTAAAGTTTATATTTTGATGGGGCAAAGATAATTAATCTGACAAATTTTATAGGTTTTATTTGCGTTTATTTTAAAAAATACAAATGTTTTATAAAATCAGCTTTTTAGGCGACGATATTGAATAAAATGAAAATAAAGGCACTATTTGTATTACGATAGTAATAAAAATCAGGCATTTTTAAGGATCGAGATCATTGCCGATGGGTCGGCCGCCGCAAATACCGCGCTGCCTGCTACAAGCACATTTGCCCCTGCCGAAAACAGTTTACCCGCGTTGTTTTGATCAACTCCGCCATCAACTTCAATAAACAAATCAGGCTTATGCGTGTCGGCCAGTTTTTTTACTTCGGCTACTTTTTTGTAGGTGTTTTCAATAAAGTGCTGCCCGCCAAATCCTGGGTTTACAGACATCACTAAAACCAGGTCCAGCTCGCCGATAATATCAACCAGCATAGCAACAGGTGTGTGCGGATTAATGGCCACCCCTGCCCTGCAACCGGCTTCTTTAATTACCTGCACCGTACGGTGCAAATTAGGGCAAGCCTCATATTGTACAGTAATACCGGCTGCACCTGCGGCAGCAAAACGTTTGATGTATCTATCTGGGTCGACGATCATTAAATGCACGTCAAGCGGCTTCGTAGCGTGCTTATAAGCCACCTCGGTCACTGGGAAACCAAATGATATATTGGGCACAAACAAACCATCCATAATATCCACATGTATCCAGTCGCCTTCGCTTTTATTAAGCATTTCGATATCGCGTTGCAGGTTACCAAAATCGGCAGATAGTATTGATGGGGATATTAAATGGTTCATAAAGCAAATATACTAAACCCCCCGACCCCCTAAAGGGGGGAGAAGAAAAAAAATTATAAGTTATATTACTCCCCCTTTAGGGGGCTGGGGGGCTTAGTCGCAATTTAATAAAAGGTCATAATATTTTTTCATCAGTACAACATCGTAATTAACTAACGAGTTATAGGCTTCGGTAACCAGCTCGGTTAAAATAGAAGCACCAAGCTGCCCGCCACCATTGGGGATGGAGTCGTAATAGGCAATCAGCTCTTTCACCCTTATAATTTCATACAATAACAACTGCACCAGGTCGGCATGCGGGCCGGCGGGTTTACCTGAATTATTGTTGCTATTGAGAAAATCTAAAGGGTCATGCGGTGTAGAGGTCATTTTTCAATAGGATCGGCCTTTTAGCTTTTATCAACACTATAACATCTGTAAATATCAAAAAACCATCTTTTGTTTTAAAAAACATGAAATAATTAAAACAATATTTCAGCTAAACAGTAAAGGCCTTATTTCTAAGGCCTTTACTGTTTAAATTATAATTAAAAATTACTTAGCTGCTTCCGGCTTAGGTAATAAAACTTTGCGCGAAAGTTTCAATTTACCTTGCTTGTCAACATCTAATAATTTAACACGTACTTCATCACCAACTTCAAAAATTCCGTCCATGGTTTCAATACGTTTGTGGTCTATTTCAGATATGTGCAGCAAACCATCTTTACCCGGCATAATTTCAACAAATGCACCAAAAGGCATAATTGATTTTACTTTACCTTCGTATATCTCACCAACTTCCGGTTTAGAAGCGATGTTTTTGATACGGGTAACAGCTTTGTCAATTGCCTCTTTGTTATCAGCAAATATTTGAACTACACCCTGGTTGCCAACTTCCTCGATAGAGATAGTAGCACCGGTTTCGCGTTGCATTTCCTGGATGATCTTGCCACCAGGTCCGATAACGGCACCAATAAACTCTTTGTCGATACGGATGGTAACGATACGCGGAGCGTGTGGTTTGTAATCTTCGCGGGGTGCGTCCATGGTTTTAGCCATTTCGCCCAGTATATGTAAACGACCGTCTTTAGCCTGGTTTAAAGCGTTTGTTAACACTTCCCATGAAAGGCCGTTTATTTTCAGGTCCATTTGTACAGCAACAATACCATTTTTAGTACCTGTTACTTTAAAGTCCATATCACCTAAGTGATCTTCGTCGCCAAGGATATCAGAAAGGATAGCATATTTAGTACCCATTTCGTTAGTGATCAACCCCATCGCGATACCAGATACCGGGTTAGTGATTTTGATACCTGCATCCATCAAAGCCAATGTACCGGCACAAACCGTAGCCATTGATGATGAACCGTTTGATTCAAAAATATCAGAAACGATACGGATAGTGTAAGGATTTGCATCCTCGGCAGGTAATACACGTTTTAATGAACGCATAGCCAAGTTACCGTGACCGATCTCGCGACGGCCTGCTCCCCTGTTAGGACGAACCTCACCGGTTGAGAAACCAGGGAAATTGTAGTGTAATAAGAATTTTTGGTAACCGTTGATGAACGCGCCATCAATCATTTGCTCATCATCCTTAGCACCTAAGGTAACTGATGTTAACGATTGTGTTTCGCCACGTGTAAACACAGCCGAACCGTGAGCGGCAGGTAAATAACCAACTTCGCTCCATATTGGGCGGATCTGTGTAGTTGTACGGCCATCTAAACGTTTACCTTCATCTAATACAAGGTTACGGATAGCGTCATACTCAACATCATGATAATATTTTTTAGCTAAGAATTTGGTAACGTCATCTATCTCGCCTAACGTTTCTATGTACTCATCGCGTACGGCTTTAAATTTAGCACCACGCTCATCTTTACCAGAAGCTTCGCCTGCAATAGCGTAGACTTTATCGTAGGTAGCAGCATAGATAGCTTTTTCAAGCTCGTCATTGCTATGTTCGTGGCTGTAAACGCGTTTTTCGGTTTTACCAACTTCAATGGTCAATTCTTTTTGAGCTAAACATTGTACTTTAATAGCAGCGTGTGCAAATTTTATTGCTTCAACTAATTCAGGCTCCTGGATCTCGGCACCTTCGCCTTCAACCATGTTAATGTCATGCTCGTTACCTGCAACAATAAACTCTAAAGTGGCGGTTTGCAATTGGCTTAAAGTTGGGTTGATAACTAATTTGCCATCAACTTTAGCTACACGAACTTCTGATATTGGGCCGTTAAAAGGGATATCAGATACAGACAATGCTGCTGATGCAGCTAAACCCGCCAATGCATCAGGCATGATATCTTTATCAGCTGATATTAATGATATCATTACTTGTGTGTCAGCATGATAATCACTTGGGAACATTGGGCGCAATGCACGGTCAACCAAACGCGAGATCAAAACCTCGTAATCTGATAAACGGGCCTCGCGGCGTAAAAATCCACCGGGGATACGACCGGTAGCAGCGTATTTTTCTTGATAATCAACAGAAAGAGGTAAAAAATCAACTCCTTCTTTTGCTTCTTTTGATGAAACCACGGTAGCTAATAACATGGTATCACCCATTTTTATCACTACTGATCCATCAGCTTGTTTGGCCAGTTTTCCTGTTTCGATCTCGATGGTGCGGCCGTCACCTAAATC
>JAZKBY010000021.1:0-3790 GCA_040388395.1 Bacteroidota bacterium
CAGAGTCTACGCTTTTCTTCTTGCGATTGCCACGCTACGCTCGCAATGACATATGTTGTTGTTAATCAAACGTCTTATAATCCGGTATTTCAAAATCCTGGTTTATGGTGCTGATGAAACCTAAGATCTCATCGCGCCCAAGGTGCTCTTCGGCCGACGTAATAAAGATCTGCGGCACTTCATCAAATGTCTCTAATAAAGCCTTTTTAAACTTGGCGATGCTTTGGTCTGTTTTTATGCTTGATTGTTTATCAGCCTTGGTAAATACCAGTACAAACGATAAGCCTTTTTCGCCCAGCCAGTTGCAAAATTCGATGTCTATTTTCTGCGGATCAAGGCGGCTGTCTATCAATACCATTACGCATTGCAGGCTTTCGCGTTTATCCAAATATTGTTGGATGAACTTGTTCCAGTCGGCTTTTTTGGTTTTTGATGCACGTGCATAACCATACCCCGGCAAATCGACAATGTACCAGTTATCGTTCACCAAAAAGTGATTGATAAGCTGGGTTTTACCCGGTGTTTGCGATGTTTTGGCCAAACCTTTCTTAGCTGTCAGCATATTAATTAATGATGACTTACCCACGTTCGACCGCCCGATAAAAGCATATTCGGGCTTTACCGGTGGCGGCAGTTTGGAAATTTGGGTATTGCTGCAAATAAAGTCGGCAGATTTTATGATCATGCCGCAAAGATAGTGAATAAAGCGATGTGCAAATATGTAGATGTGCAGATATGCAAATGGAGTGACTATCAGGACATCTTCACATCACTTCGTGATGGTCTTATTAAACTTAAACTGCAACGTCAACAAAAAATAGCGGCGCAGTATCTGGTTTTGCATATCGGTAATGTTATTACCGCTAATAAACCTAAGCTGACTGACATTTTGGTTTAAAATATCATAGCATGATAACTTTATCTCGCCACGGTCTTTAGCCAGCAGCAGGTGGGCCATACTTATATTAAGCAGGTTAGCTGATTTTTTAAAGCCGGGCGCCACCCTTGGGTTATACACATATGCATAGGTGCTTTCAATATTTAAAACTTTGGGCCATGTTAATATTAAATGGCTGTTTACTACATGGGTAATATATTTAACGTCATCGTAAGTTACATCTGTGTATTTTGTGGTCGAGCTGTTAATGCGATATGATTCTTCCAGCTGTACCAAATCTTTCCAGGTTATAGCAAACTCTTGTTTTATGGCATAGTTAAAATTGTTTTGAAAACCACCCTGGCTGTTTATTTCAAAATAGCTGCGGCTACGGCTGATTGATAATCCTGTATTTGATTTTAAGCTAAAATTTTCATTGAACTTGAAATTTTTACTAATGGTGCTGCGGCCCGACCAGGTGAATTTTCCATCCATATTAATTGGTGTGCTGGTGGTGTTGCCAACCCCATCCAGCGTTTGGTGCCTGAAAACGCTGTTACGCTCAAAGTTGTACCCAAGATCGCCATAGATATAAAGCTCAGGTTTATCCCAATACTTACGGTAATTAAATGAAAAGGCATCCCGACGGGTTGGCTTAAGATTGGGGTTGCCATAATCTATGTATCGCGGGTTGTAAGCAATGCTGTAAGGTTTCATATCCTCAACCCTTGGCAAATCATAACTGGCACGGTAGCTTAAGCTATAATCGCCCCAGTTAAAACTTATGTTAGGCAACAACCACGAAAATTTTTGGTTGACATCGGTAGTGTTCCGCCCAAATTGGTTGTCAACTTGTCGTTGCTGCCAATCGCCGGTTACGGTTAGTTTAATATCGCCTTTAAATTCATAACTTAAACCGGGGCTGATATTTTGCTGCCACATGTTGCGGGTAACGGTGATGCCCGCTAATGGCAAAAAGATATCGTAGTTGTTGGTTGCCGCATTAAAATCATACGGGAGATCATCATTTTTATGATGAATGTATTCTGTATAAACATCAATAAACCCGGTTAGCTTTTTTGTGAATGGATAGCGATAGCCGGCACTTAAAGACACCAGTGAATTCATACTCTCATTATACTCATGTCGGTTTTGAAGGAACGACGCCAACTGGGCGGTATATGATGTTAAATTCTCTAAAGAATAACTTTCGCCATTGTTAGGATTAATTGATAATTGATGCGAGAATGATACAGATTCGCCTTTCTTTTTAAATTTATGGTCGTAGTTAAAAGATTGCTCAAACTGTGTGTTTTTGCTATTGCTTGTGTTGTTGGCGGTAGTGATATTAATAAGGGGTAAAAAGTTACTCCCCTCCTGGGAAGTGCCCCCGTTGAAAGAATGGTTTTCATCATAGCTAAATGATGGGCGGTAGGATATTTTAGTTGTATCCCCCCTTGGTTTCCATTCAATGCTGGCACTGATGTTGTGCCTGATATCGTCCTGCTGATTAGAATAATCGCTGCTGCCGGTAAACGTAGTATCAGACCTAAACCGTTGCGAGCTGTATAAGAAGTTATTGCGGTTATGGCTATTGTTATAAAAATAGGCCAGGTTTATTTTTAGCTTTTTGCCGTAGTCCTGGTTAATATTAAAACCGCCTGCTGCGCTGCGTTGCTGGTCCGATCCGCCAAAACCCGAGAAGCCCGAAGCTCCGTTTTCATTATTATCATAACTATATAACTCGTCGCTGTTTCCAAGTGATAAACCTCCTTTAAAAAAAGTATTCGATCCGCCGCGGTTAAAACCACCCGATTGGGACAGATCGGTATAAGAAAAACCGGTGCCATTTAAATTATTTGCGATACCAATAAGGCTTACCTGTAAAGTATCCCTGAAAACGTTAAACAGGCCCCCTGTACTATAACGGTCGCGGGTGCCGCCGCCGGCATTTACTTTACCAAACATGCTGCGCTTTAGCGCTTTTTTAAATTTTACATTAATAATCCTGTTTACTTGCGATGAGGGTTTCAGGTGTTCCGGATCGTCTTCGCGGTCCTCATACACCAGGATCTTATCAATCAGGTCCACATCCACATTTTTGGTAGCAATGCGATAATCGTTACTGAAAAACTCGTGCCCGTCAACCAATACTTTGCTAACGTCATGTCCCTGCACGGTGACTTTACCGCGCATGTCCACCTCAACACCCGGTAACTTTTTAAGCAGATCCTCTACTACAGCATTTGGCCGGGTTTTAAACGCTTCGGCATTAAATTCAATAGTATCCTTGCGGATGGTGATGGGAGGACGGTCTGCTGTTATAGTTACCTGGTTTAGCTGGTTTGTGTTTAGTGTGATTTCTCCAAGATCCAGTTCCTGTCCCTTAATAAGGGTCACTATTTTGCGATATGGCCTGTAAGCCACATTTGACATAAATACTTTTAACGGCACGCCTATCGGCAGGTTATGCAAGCTAAAAGCGCCTGTTTTATCGGTTATGGTGTATGATTGCAGTATGGAGGTGGTATCTTTAATAGTAAGCACCGCTACGGTTACAAACTCGATGGGTTTATGGTCTGTCGAATCTATTACTTTACCTTTTATTGTTGCTTTGTTTTGCGCCAATACGGGCAGCGTGTACAGCAATAATGCAAGCACTAATAAACTTTTATACATTGAGGGTGGATAAGGTTACTTGCCCAAATATGTTTAAATGTTTTAATGGCAGGCAAAACATTAACAATATTTAACATAGTAAACATTACTTCAAAACCTTGGCGAAACAGTACTCCGTATTGCCGGTGTTCTTTTCTCGTCCAACTTCACACTATTAAACTTCCATTTAAAAGTCAGTAAAAAATACCTCCTTATAATGTTGGCCTGGGTGTCGTTAGTGATATTTTCATAGAT
>JAZKBY010000021.1:3890-134884 GCA_040388395.1 Bacteroidota bacterium
TGCTTGACGAATTAAGTTGCAGGCTGGTTGTCTTTTTGAAGCGCTTAGTAAAGCCAATACTTGCATTGCTGTTATAGCGGCCATCCATATTTAAGGGGGTGGTAGTTTCGGCACCGCCAATGGCTAAAGTCCGCTCTCTGAAAATCCCATCCTGGGTATATGATACTCCTGCGCTTAAATTCAATCCTATTTGCGGTGCCGATTTATAAATGTTGTAATTAAAGCCCAGGTTATGGGTGCGACTTTGTTTCAGGTCGGGGTTGCCTTTTATAGTTAATAAAGGGGTTATAACAAGCGTGTAAGGTACTAAATCGCCAATATAAGGCAAGCCAATACTTTGCGAATAACTGATAGCATAACTGCCACCGCTATCATCGCCCGTTGAAAGCCTGAGGCTTGGCAACACATCAAAATACTTACGGTCCACATCAATAATATCACGGCCAAACTGGTTATTTACCGATTGCAGCTGCGCGGTAACGTCAGCAACCAGGCTCATTTTTTTAGTGATGGCATAGGTGAAGTTAAGGTTAGCCGCTTGCTTCCATAGGTTACGGGTAAGATCGGTACTTTGATTGGGCAGGTAAACATCATATAAGCCAGTCGACAGATTAAAATCATACGCGGCGCCTTTGCTTATTACCTGATTGTAATTTTCGCTGAACCAGATGCCGGCTGTTATTTTTTTGCCTGTGGGATAGCGGTAAGAAACCGTAAGGTCGCTACCTATGTTTTTATTACGATTAAAGGTATAGCGATTAAATATATACGATGGAAAGCTTGCTACGTATGATGTTAGGTTGGTGATATTATAATCATCATTATTATCCGGGTTGATGGATAACCCATGCTGAATGTTAATAGACGATCCTTGTTTTTTTAATTGTTTGTTGTAAGAAAAGCCATGGCCAAACTGCAGGTTATTACCTGTGCGGTTGTCGTTGTTAACAGAGTTGCTCACCTGCGGAATAAAGTTACTGAAGCTATTTGCCAAATTATTTGCAACCGACTTATTTGCCACAAACGAAAACGTTGGCGAATAACTCCACTGCATACCGTCTTGTTGTACTCTTACCGATGCGGTGATGCTATGCCTGTCATCAAGCGAGTTACGGGCATTGTTGGTAAGCGTGGTAAAAGTTGTGTCAACAGTTTGTTGGGCCTTACTGGTTAGGGTGTTAAAATCGGTATTGCCATGGTTGTAATAATAAGCAAGGTTAACTTTCAGCTTTTTACCATAATCGGTATTAATATTTACCCCGCCGCCGGTTGTACGGTTAATACCCGAATTAAGGCCGCCACCATAAAATATACCGGTGCCACCACGGTTTCCGCCACCCTGGTAGTACAGATCGCTAAAATCAAAGCCTGTACTGCCTAAGTTATTGCTCATACCAAGGAAACTTACTTGCAGGGTATCCCTAAACATGTTAAAGAAACCGCCGCTTTCATACCTGCCACGGTTACCAACGCCGGCATATAGCTTTCCAAAAACACTTTTGCGCAGCTTCCGTTTAAATTTAAGGTTGATTATCTTTTGCACCATTACCTGGTCAACTAAATGGTCGGGGTCGTCCTCGCGGTCATCATAAACCTGGATCTTGTCTATCAGGTCGGCGTCAATATTACGGGTGGCTATTCGCAAATCGCTCGAGAAAAACTCCCGGCCGTCAACCAAAACTTTTTTTACTGTTTTGCCATTAACCATAACCGCGCCCTGGTTGCTCACTTCAACCCCGGGCAGTTTCTTTAATAATTCTTCAACTACGGCGTTGGGCCTCACCTTAAAGGCTTCTGTATTAAACTCTATAGTGTCTTTATTAATAACTACCGGTGCCCGCTCACCCCTTATTACTACCTCGTTTAGTATATTAGAGCTAAGTACAACGTTACCCAGGTCAAGATTTTGACCTTTACTTAAAGTAACCAGTTTGCGGTACGAGCGATAAGCCACATTGGATATGAATATTTTCAACGGTACACCTTCGGGCAGGTTGTGCAGATTAAAACTGCCTTTTTTATCGGTTATAGTGTAAGAGTATAGGAGCGAGGTGGTATCCTGCAAGGTTAATACTGCCACGGTTACAAATTCGACCGGTTTGTTGTCGGTCGAGTCGATGATTCGGCCTTTTATAGCAGCTTTATTTTGCGCCGTAGCAGTAAAAACTGCTAATAGCAGTGCAAATAATAGAATGTTTTTATACATGTAGATGTGATGGTTTAGCTATATAAATAAGTAAATGCGATTGGATGTGACTGATCGCCTAACTATTTATGTAGTTCAAATATAGAACTTTTATTTAAAAGCAAACTATTATTATAGTTTTATTGGAAAATAAATTTTTGGTGAGCTACAGCGACGATTTCGTAATTTACACTGCAATAACAATTAAACAGACTAAGTTGTGTAAATTTGATGTTTAAACATGTAATATAATGAGCGACTATAAACTCCCTGCCCAAACCCGTATAGGCCACGTACATTTAAAAGTAAGCGATCTGCAACAATCATTAGATTTTTACAGTGGACTACTGGGATTCGAAATTATGCAGTTGTACGGCAACCAGGCAGCTTTTATATCAGCAGGAGGGTATCATCACCATATCGGTTTAAATACCTGGCAAAGCAAGGGCGCCCCACGCGCACCTGAATATGCACCCGGACTATTCCACACCGCTATATTATACCCGGAGCGAAAAGATCTTGCCGAAATTATGCAACGACTGATCAATCAAAAATATCCCATAACCGGCGCGTCAGATCATGGCGTGTCAGAAGCTATCTACCTGGATGACCCTGATGGCAACGGCGTTGAGCTATACTGGGATCGCCCCAAAGATCAATGGCCGCTTGATGCTGATGGCGAAATAGAAATGTTTACCCGAAGGTTGGATATGGAAGGGTTGTTAGCCCTTAACAAGCAACAATAATTTTTAATTAGTTTGTCATAATTTAAGTAAAAATTGCATTATATGTAGTTAACTACGTAATATTGCATACAAATAAATTATATGGCGACTACATTAACCATCCGACCAATTCATAATGAGTATTGTGAACAGGTAATCGACCTGATCTTATCCATCCAACAAAAGGAATTCGGATTAACTATTACGATTAAACAACAGCCCGACTTATTGGATATCGATACAAATTATCACGCAGACGGCGGGAATTTCTGGGGCGCTTTTGTTGATGGGGAATTGGTAGGTACTATCGCATTAATAAATACCGGGCATAACGCGGGTTGCATCCGCAAGATGTTTGTTAAAACTGATTACAGGGGTAAAGAGTGGGGCACGGCGCAAAAGCTGCTTGATGTGTTGTTGCAGTTTTGCCGGGATAAAGCTATAACCGATGTACAATTAGGAACGGTTGAGCCGCTAAAAGCAGCGCATAGGTTTTATGAACGTAATGGGTTTGAGCGGATAGCAAAAGAAGATCTGCCGCCATACTTTCCGCTTATGCTTACGGACACCATGTTTTACCAATTAAATTTAACTAAATAGCGTTATGGGAGTAATATATGAATCGGGCATATTGGCTATAGCTACCCGCATGCAGGGCCTGGCCGAACGAATGCGTAAGGATGGTTTGTTAATATATAAGGCACACGGCATCGACTTTGAACCCAAATGGTTCCCGGTGATTTACACGCTGTATTTTAAATCGCAATTAAGTGTGGTCGAGCTGGCTAATGAGATCGGTTATAGCCACCCATCAACCATAAGTTTATTGAAAGAGCTGGAAAAGTTGAAAATGATCAAGTCGGGCAAGGATAAAACAGACGAACGTAAACGACTGGTGCAGCTTACCGAAAAAGGGAGATCGCTGATAGAAAAAATGAAACCCGTTTGGCAGGTAATGATAGCGGCCGCAACACAGTTAATTGATACCGAAAACAACCTGATGAAAGCAATGGCCGAGGTTGAGCAGCAAATGGAGATCCAAAGCTTTTACCAACGTGCCAAAGTAATTATGGCGGCAAACGAAAGAAAAGAATAAACCTGAAATATTATATCAATATGTCTGTAATTATAAGAAATATACAACCCGAAGATAATGTTGAACTGGCTCGGATCATTCGCGAGTCGTTAATGGAATTTGGTGTGCCTAAAATTGGATCGGTTTACTCGGATCCCGATACAGATCGCTTGTTCCAACTATTTGAAGAGGCACCCGCCAGCTGCTATTTTGTGGCCGAAGAGAATGGACAGCTAATAGGCGGATGCGGTGTTTATCCAACGCCAGGGCTGCCGGTGGGTTATGCCGAACTGGTAAAATTATATCTAACTCCTGCCACCCGCGGAAGAGGCATTGGCAAAATGATGATGGATAAATGTTATGACGCAGCGAAAAAATTGGGCTACACGCATTTATATTTAGAATCCTTCCCGCAACTGGCCAAGGCTGTAAGTGTATACAAAAAGGCGGGTTTTAAACCGTTAGATGGTCCTATGGGAAACTCGGGGCACTTTGCTGTTACTATTTGGATGTTGAAGGAATTGTAAAGATTAGGTTTTCGCCGGTTACTCACCCCGACATTACTTCGCTCGTCGACCCTCTCTTCCGCAAGCGGTAAAGAGGGTTGGGGCATTCGTTAAAAAACCCTCTTTCCGCCGAAGGCGAAGAGAGGGTGGTCCAGCGAAGCGTAGACCGGGTGAGTCCACGCGGATAGGTAACAAACAAGCTTTGGAACATTCCATAAACTATCAACTATGAACCATTAACGCAATAAACTATCTTTGCCCACGAATACTATGAGCAAAACCGTAATTCCGTACAGCCAAGAGCAGGGCACCAAAAAAGAGCAGGTGGCCGATATGTTTAACAATATATCAAAGACCTATGATTTTTTGAATCACTTTATGTCGTTAGGTATTGATATCATCTGGCGCAAAAAAGCCATTAACGAGTTAAAGAAAGATCAACCTAAACTGATATTGGATGTAGCTACCGGTACCGGCGATTTTGCTTTCGAGGCGCTGTCTATTCTCAATCCCGATAAAATTGTTGGTGTTGATATCTCGCAGGGGATGCTTGACATCGCCAAACAAAAAATAGCTAAGCGGGGCTTAGGCAATAAGTTTGAAATTAAACTGGGCGACTCGGAAAAACTACCTTTCGAAGCCGGCGAGTTTGACGCGGTAACCGTGGCCTACGGCGTACGTAATTTCGAGAACCTGGAAATGGGTATGGCCGATATCAATCGGGTTTTAAAACCGGGGGGTAAAGCTGTGGTATTGGAGTTTTCAAAACCTAAAGTGTTCCCGGTAAAACAGCTGTATAAGTTTTACTTTAATTATATCACGCCGGGTATTGGTAAGCTTTTTTCTAAAGATTCAAGAGCGTATTCATACCTGCCCGAGTCGGTAGCCGCATTTCCAGATGGCGAAGATTTTATTGCCGTTATGGATAAGGTGGGCTTTAAACATACCAAATGCAGGCCTTTAGCGTTTGGTATCTGTTCAATTTATACAGGTGTTAAATGATCAAACTAAGGTCCCTGCTAATTTTATTCCTAATTTTATGCAGCCATTGCCTTATTGCGCAATCGGTGCCTGCATGGGGTGGCGGGGCAGATGACAAGAATATAAGCTTCGGTTTTAGCTTTAGTTACGTTAGCAGCTATTTTAAAATCGACAAGAAGCCCGATTGGCGCAACCCCTATATAGATAACGACGGTATTAAAATAACTGACTCCATAAAAAGTATCGGTTCGGCAAACTCGCAAGGATTTGCAGTGGGTTTCCTGGCCCGGTTCAAGGTAACCGATCACCTTGAAGCAAGGATAACCCCATCGTTAATTTTTGCAGATCGCAGCATTGATTATACGTTTAATACGCCCAGCCAAAATGTAAACAAACCCGTACAGGCCACCATGATCGACCTGCCTTTACTGATCAAATTAAAATCGGACCGTGTGGGCGATTTCAGAGCTTATGTTTTAGGCGGAGTTAAATATTCGCAAGCCATTGGCACCCGCGTAAACGCTGATGCAGGCGCTGCGCTTGCAGATAAATTTGTAAAAAATGTAGGCAGCTATGGTTCGTACGAAGCAGGTATTGGCTGTGATATCTATTTTGAGTTTTTTAAGCTATCGCCAGAAATAAAATTGTCAAACTCTTTTGGTGATCTGATGCTCCACGAAAATCATCCTTACTCCAGGCCGATTGATAAATTATCATTACATACTTTAATGTTTAGCTTAGTTTTTGAATAAACTGCTGCTTTTATGTCTCTAAAATGGTTTAATTGCCAATGAAAAAGCATAATTTCGCAGCGGATTTATAGGATACCTATGGCTAAAATTGCATTAATTACCGGGGCCACAGCAGGAATAGGCGAGGCCTGCGCGCAACTGTTTGCACGCGAAAAATATAACCTGGTACTTACCGGCCGCCGGTTGGACAGGTTAGAGAAATTAGCAGCAAGTTTGAACAAAAAGTACAATACCGAAGTTGCAGTTTGCGCCTTTGATGTACGCGACCGCGAACAGGTAATAAACAACTTTGAGAGCTTACCTGCCAAATGGAAAAAGGTTGATGTGCTGATAAACAATGCCGGCCTGAGCCAGGGCCTCGACCCCATACAAAACGGCAGCCTGGATGATTGGGACACCATGATAGATACCAACATAAAAGGCCTTTTATACGTAAGCAAGGTTGTTTCAAACTGGATGATAACAAATGGCAAAGGGCATATCGTAAATTTAGGGTCGATAGCCGGAAAAGAGGTTTACCCTAATGGCAACGTTTATTGTGCTACCAAAGCTGCCGTTGACGCATTAAGCAAAGGCATGCGGATTGATTTGCTGTCGCATGGTATAAAGGTAACGGCTATACATCCCGGCGCTGTGGAGACAGAATTCTCTGAAGTGCGTTTTCATGGGGATAAGGAACGGGCCAAAAAAGTTTATGATGGTTTTGAACCCTTAGTAGCTAATGATATTGCCGAAACCATATGGTTTGTGGTAACCCGCCCTAAGCATGTTAACATAAATGATATGTTAATTATGCCAACCGCGCAAGCCACAGCAGCTATTATAAATAGAAAGTAAGTCAAAAAGTCCGGAAGTCGGTAAGTCCGAAAGATGGCTTTGAATAAAATAAATAAAAACAACCTTCCGGACTTTCGGTCTTAACGGGCTTCCGGACTTAAATAAATACCATGTCATTAATAACACAAATAGATCAGGATATAAAGTTGGCTATGCTGGCTAAGCAGGCAGACCGTTTGCAGGGCTTACGCGCAATAAAATCGGCATTGCTATTGGCAAAAACCGAGAAAGGCGCTGCCGAAGAAATAACACCTGAGGCGGAAATCAAAGTTTTGCAAAAGCTGGTTAAACAACGTAAAGAATCGGCAGATATTTATAAGACCCAGGGCCGTGACGATCTTTACCAGATAGAGATGGCAGAAATGGCGGTTATTGAACCTTATCTACCTCAGCAAATGACCCGTTTTGAGATTGAAGGCTTTATACAAGAGCTAATTGGCCGCATAGGCGCAACATCAATACAAGACATGGGCCGCGTAATGGGGATGGCCAATAAGGAATTGGCCGGGCAGGCCGATGGCAAAACAATATCAGAGGTGGTAAAACAATTATTAGGATAATTTATTTGTTTTAATTGTTGCAGGTAAACCACAATAAACTATTTTTATAGCAGATACAATTGGCTTAGGCCTTTATTAAAGTTACATTTACAAAGAATAATATATATGAGTTTCGTGCTTAAAGAGGAACGTGGTTTTAGTTACATCGATGAGGGCGAAGGACAGGTGCTGTTGCTGTTACATGGATTAATGGGCGGCCTTAGCAACTGGGAAGAAGTTATTGAGGAGTTTAGACATAAATACCGGGTAATATTACCAATGTTGCCGGTTTATGACCTGCCGGTAATAACTACAGGGGTAAAAACGTTATCAAAATACGTACATAAGTTTATTAAGTATAAAAAACTGGAGAATGTTATCCTGTTAGGCAACTCGTTAGGGGGCCACGTAGGTTTAATTTACTCCCTTGCCCATCCCGAAAAGTTAAAGGCATTGGTGTTGAGCGGTAGCTCGGGTTTATATGAAAATGCTTTTGGAGGGTCTTTCCCGCGAAGGGAAAGCATGGAGTTTGTAAAAGAAAAGGTTGAATACACCTTTTACGACCCTAAAATTGCAACGCCCGAATTAATTGACGAAGTTTATAAGTTAGTTAATGACAGGCATAGTGTTATACGTTTATTAGCCATGGCAAAATCGGCTATACGCCATAACATGAAAAAGGACCTGCATAAAATACAGATCCCCGTTTCATTAATATGGGGCCGTAACGATAAAATAACACCGCCGGAAGTTGCTGAAGAATTTCATCAGCTATTGCCGGATTCTGAATTACACTGGGTAGATAAATGCGGACATGCTGCCATGATGGAGCATCCGCAGGAGTTTAACCGCTTGTTAAAAGGATTTTTAGAAAAAATAGGAGCATAAGATATGTTTGCAGTTGAACTTATAGCTGACGCGATACCACCGATACACACCTCTGATACGATCCAGAAGGTGCTTGATCGAATGGTTGAGTTTCGCGTGCGCCATTTGCCAATTGTTAACGAAGAGCAGTTTTTAGGCTTGTTAGCTGAAAGCGATATCCTGCCCGAAATGGATGTACAAACACAGATAGGCGCACTGGGACTATCGTTGGTTAATCCTTATGTGCGCGAAGACCAGCATATTTATGATGTGATACGCTTGTTCTATGAGCAGCAGCTAAGCGTTGTGCCGGTGTTGGATATTAAAAAGAACTACCTGGGGCTGATCCCAATTAACCGGATGAACGCATATTTTGCTACGATGACTTCGGTTTCGCAGCCGGGTGGTATTATTATTCTTGATATCGATAACAAAAATAATTCGCTGGCGCACATGGCGCAGATAGTTGAATCAGACAATGCGCAGATCTTAAGCTCATATGTACGTACCTTCCCGGATTCGACCCGGATGGAGGTTACCCTAAAAGTTAACAAGCAGGACATATCAAACATAGTGGCTACCTTTTTACGTTATGAATATGATGTAAAAGCCACCTTTAATCATAGCGAGCACGATGATGGTGCGATGGACAGATACGCTTCGCTAATGAATTACCTTAATCTTTAAAGTTCATTGGTTCACTTGCTCATTAGTTCATTAGTAATGATAATTAATAGACAGGTAAATAAGCTGCACCAATAAACTACTAAACCATTGAACTAATGAACCAATGAAAATAGCAGTATACGGCAGGCAGTTTAATGATGAAGCGGCACTTCCTTTTATACAACAGGTGTTTGATAGCTTGTCGTTACACTCGGTTGATATATATGTCCATCATCAGCTAAATAATTACTTATCAGGCAAAATAAATACCGGTATATATAATGTATTAAACGATGGCGACCGGATAAAGGGCGTTATTGATGCATTTATTACTCTTGGAGGCGATGGTACCTTGCTTGATATGGTGAGTGTTATCCGCGACTCGGGGGTGCCTGTTATAGGCATTAATTTTGGCCGGCTGGGGTTTTTAGCCAGTGTAAATAAAACCGATATCGCATCGGCCATACATGCGGTGGTAAACAAACAATATACCTTAGATGGCAGGGGGTTGCTAAGTGTAGAATCTGAGCTGAACATATTGGGCATGGATAATTTCGCATTGAATGATATTACCATCCACAAGCGCGATGATTCTGCCATGATAACTACCAACATGTTTTTAGATGGCGAGTTTTTAAACTCGTACTGGGGCGATGGTATTATTATAGCAACCGCAACGGGCTCAACCGCTTACTCGTTAAGCTGCGGTGGCCCTATCATATTCCCCGAATCAAACAGCATTGTGGTAACGCCTGTTGCACCGCATAATTTAAACGTAAGACCCATTATATTGCCTGATAGCAGCATACTGTCATTCGAGGTAGAATCACGTAACTCCAACTATATTTTATCCTGCGATTCAAAAACAGAGATAATTGATAAACCAATGCGATTCAAGGTCCAAAAGGCAAATTTCGAGTTAAATCTTATCCGCCTAAGTAATGAAAGCTATTTATCTACGTTAAGAAACAAACTATTGTGGGGCCTTGATGCCCGCAATTACTAATTTTGGCGGATGGCTAAATCTTTAGCAATAATATTTTTAATCTTTGTTTCATTCACAGCGGAAGCTCAAACCTGGGAGGTAGGTGGTTTTGCAGGCGGTGCAGGCTATATGGGCGATCTGAACCAAAATAACCCTTTTAAATTCTCGGGGATTGCAGGCGGCGCATTTGTTAAACGGAACTTTGATGGTTACCTCTCGCTTAAACTGGGATATACTTACGGTGTTATCAGGGGGGCGGACAGCCTTTCGTTAAATGTACAAGCCTTTAGCCGAAACCTGAGCTTTAAAACCCAATTAAGCGAGCTAAGCCTTACCGGCGAGTTTAACTTTATGGAATATGTGCCATCCGTATCAAAAAATATGTATACTCCCTATATCTATGCAGGCATAGCTTACACCGGATATACTCCGCAAGCTGTTTACCAGGGGCAAACATATGACCTGCGCACCTTACAAACCGAAGGCGTAAGCTATCCGGGCAGTACCATAGCCGTACCCTTTGGTATTGGTATTAAATATAACGTAGCGGGGCGATTGACCATTGGGGCTGACCTGGGTTACCGTATAGCCTATACAGATTACATAGATGATGTAAGTGGTGTTTATCCCGACCGGACTAAATTGCAAAGTGTTTTATCGGCGGCTTTATCAGATCGTTCCGTAAATCATACAGGCATCCCGGGCACCCAGCGTGGCGACTTGCGTCCAAAAGATACGTATATGTTTGCCGGGTTCTCCATATCGTATACCTTTATAACACAGAAGTGTTATTATTAATTAACAGAAACAGCATTTAACAGAATACCAGCTTACCGATAACGCCGGTACATTAAGGGAGGTATTAATGGCTTTATCAAACTGGGGTACTATGCGCCGCTAAAATCTAAAAAAAGAAAGATAAGTTGATTATAACAGGCAACTCAATATCCCTCAAATTTTTGTGCAAACTTTCTTTTCATCAGCATACTAAAAAAGTACAAAGTAAGTTTTACCTTTGTCACCTGAAAAATTGGGCTTTATTTACTAAAACCCTAATTATAGGGCGTGTTTTAAAAACATAAAATTTATATTAAAAACACGCGTTTTAAGCCTGAATCGGCTTTATTGATCGGCAAAAGGAAATGAGTTATAAGAATCAGATTGATTTGTTAAAGTTACCGGAACATATAGCTATTATAATGGATGGCAATGGCAGATGGGCAAAAGACAAAGGCAAATTAAGGATATTTGGTCACCACAATGGTGTACTGTCTGTCAGAGATGTAGTTGAAGGTGGTGTTAATCTTGGAGTTAAATACTTAACACTCTATACTTTCTCGTCCGAGAATTGGAACCGCCCAAAGCTGGAGGTTATGGCCATTATGGAATTGATGGTTAGCACTATCAATAAAGAGATCAAAAATTTTATGGACAAAAATGTTCGGCTTAACGCAATAGGCGATCTGGACATGTTACCCAAAAAATGTTACGAAGAGCTGATCAATGCTATTAAAACGACATCAAAAAATACCGGCCTTGTTTTAACGCTGGCATTAAGCTATAGCTCGCGCCGCGAAATTGTGCATGCTGCAAAAAGCCTTGCAATTAAAGTAAAAAGCGGTGAGATAGACGTTAATGATATCGACGAAAAACTATTTGAAAGCAACTTATATACCGGCGATATGCCCGACCCGGAGTTGTTAATAAGAACCAGTGGCGAGTTTAGAATAAGCAACTACCTGCTATGGCAAATTGCCTATGCAGAGTTGTATTTTACAACAAAATTATGGCCAGATTTCAGGAAAGAAGATCTTTATGAAGCCATATTGGATTACCAAAAACGCGAACGCCGTTTTGGTATGACAAGTGAGCAGGTAAACTAAATTTTTCCGTTTAACAAATTTTAACAACTGTATAAATTATTTTTAGCCCACTAAAATATCCGAATGAATAAATTTCTGTTTGCTATAATTTTCTCTGTAATAAGTACTGCTGCACTTGCCCAGGTCAGACAAAACCAACCGGTTTTTAGGTCGTCAAATGCTGACACTTTGAGTTATCTTAACCCTAAAGAGTATATTATTGGCGGTATTACTATTACAGGTACGGTACACCTGGATAAAGATGTGTTGGCTCAAATTGCAAAAGTAAATAAAGGCGATAAGCTGCTTTTACCCGGCGAAGCAAGTGCAGCTATTGTAAAGAATTTGTATAAAGAAAATCTTTTTGACGATGTACAACTATTTGTTACTAAGATTAGCCTTGATACTGTATATCTGGAAATAGCTATTAAAGAGCTGCCGCGTTTATCAAACCTACGCTTACTGGGCCTGCGCAAAAGCGAAATAGAAGATATCAACAAGAAACTGGATGATAAAGGCAAAATTGTAAATACCAATTTGCTAAATAAAACTGACGCGATAATTAAAAAATATCTTCACGAAAAAGGTTTTTTAAATGCTACGGTAACTATCAAACAACGCCCTGATCCGGGTGATGCTAATAGTTTAATATTAGATGTTTTGGTTGATAAGGGAAGAAAAGTGATGATAAACTCCGTTACTTTTGAAGGCAATAAAGATTTCTCGCAAGCGAAGCTTAAAGGCTTTTTGTCAAAAACACGCACCCGTAAGTTTTATAACATATTTGGCTCTAAGAAATTTAAAGACGACAAGTACACCGAAGACAAGCAAAACCTCGTTGAAAAAATGCAGGCGCGTGGCTACAGGGATGCTGCTGTAATAAGCGACACCGTTACCAAGCATGATTATGAAACTGTAGATGTAAAGATCAAAGTTTATGAAGGGCACAAATATTACTTTGGTGATATTAAATGGTCTGGTAATGCCCGTTACAGCAACACTGATTTGAACAGGGTGTTGCGTATTAAAAAAGGTGATGTATTTAGTGAAGAAACGTTAAGTAAAAGATTAAGTGGTGGTGGCCCAAGTGGTGATGATGTATCGTCGCTTTACCTGGATGATGGATATTTAACCTACAACTCAGACCCGGTACAAACCGGCGTGCATAATGATACTGTTGATTTGGATATCCGCATATTTGAAGGCCCGCAGTATACCATAAACCGTGTAACGGTTAAAGGTAACGACGTAACTAACGACAGGGTAGTTATACGCGAACTGCAAACTTTACCGGGACAAAAATTCAGAAAATCAGCCTTAATAGAAAGTACACGTATAATAGGCCAGTTAGGTAATTTTGACGATACTAAAACAGAGCCGCGTCCGGTTAATATTAACTCGCAGGATGGTACTGTGGATCTGATCTATAATGTGGTTGAAAAACCATCAGACCAGGTTGAGCTTTCGGGTGGTTTTGGTGGTGGCCAGTTTGTAGGTACGCTGGGCCTTACTTTTAATAACTTTGCCATAAAGAACATTTTCCATCTAAAAGATTATAAGCCACTACCAAAAGGCGATGGCGAAAAATTAAGCATCAGGGGGCAATCAAGCGGAAGATCTTACCAGAATTTCTCATTTACGTTCTCTGAGCCATGGTTGGGCGGTAAAAGGCCAATATATTTCTCGGTATCAGCTTATACCCAGGGAAGCTCATCCGGCCAGTACTATCCAAAATCAGATCCTAATTATAACAACCTGCGTATAAATGGTATTGGCTTTACTTTAGGTAAGCGTTTAAAATGGCCCGATAACCGTTTCCAGTTAAACTACTCTTTAAACCTTGACCATTATAATCTGGATAACTACCCGGGATATTTGTTCTCTAACGGTACATCATATAACATTAAGTTAACGCAGGAGCTTTCTCGTAACTCATTAGATGGATCGCCAATATTTCCTACCGGTGGTTCAAATATTAAATTTACGTTGCAGGGTACGCCGCCATATTCGTTGTTTAATAACATTAACTACAAACTGCCACCAACGCAGGAGCAATTGTATCATTTTGTAGAATATTATAAAGTGAAATTTGACGCGCAATGGTTTATTCACCTGGCGGGTAAGTTTACGCTGATGTCACAGGTTAGGTTTGGTTTCCTTGGCGAGTATAACTCGATAGTTCCGGGATCGCCGTTCGAGCGCTTTAAACTGGGTGGTGATGGTATGCAGAGCTACCAGTTTTTACAGGGTAGTGATATAATTGGTTTACGTGGTTATGAAAATTTCTCAATAGTACCGGTAGGTTCAAACTACACAGCTAACAGTAACCCGGGAAGTGCTTTTTATAATAAATATACTTTAGAGTTACGTCACCCGGTTATTGCCAGTTCATCTGCAACTATATTTTTACTGGCGTTTGCCGAAGGTGGTAATGTTTGGGATAAATTCTCGCAATTTAATCCATATAATATTCGAAGGTCAACAGGTATTGGTGCAAGGATATTTTTACCTATTTTTGGTTTACTTGGTTTGGATTATGGTTATGGCTATGATGCAATACCTGGAATACCGACGGCTAATAAAGGGCAGTTTAGCTTCTCTATATCACAAAGCTTAAGCGGTGGGTTTAACTAAATAGAAAAAAGTTGATGAAAAAGGTAATTTTAGTACTTGCTTTTACGTTCTTAGCATTCACTGCGGCGTTTGCGCAACGGTTTGGATATGTTGATTCGGATTATATTCTGAAACACATGCCTGATTATGTATCGGCACAAAAGCAATTAGGCGCATTGTCTGATCAATGGCAAAAAGAAGTGGATAACCGTTTCCAGGAAATTGACAGAATGTACAAAGCATACCAGGCCGACCAGGTATTAATGTCGGCTGATATGAAAAAACGGCGCGAAGACGAAGTTGTCACTAAAGAAAAGGCAGCTAAAGATTTTCAGCGTCAAAAATTTGGTCCCAATGGCGAACTTGAAACAAAAAGCAGTTCGATAATGAAACCCATCCAGGATAGAGTAGCTAAAGCTGTGCAAGCTGTTGCCGAAGCAGAAAACCTGGATATGATATTTGATAAAAACAGCGAAGTGATAATGCTGTATGCTAACCCGCGGTATGATAAAAGCGCCGATGTTATAACAAGGCTTGGATTAAAACCGGGAGTATTTGCTAAATAAATATTTTATATATATAATCGCACAATTTTAAAATTAAACACAGAACAAAAAAACAATGAAAAAATCATTAAAAGTTGCTTTAGTTGCAGTATGCATGTTATTTATGGGCAACTTTGCCAAAGCACAACAAAAAATAGGCTATATCAATACAAGTGACCTTATTCAGTTAATGCCTGAATTAAAAACTATTAATACACAAATGGATCAGTTCAAAAAAACTTACATGGATGTATTACAAAAGTTAGGCGAAGAACTTCAAAAAGGAAGTGCTGATTACCAGGCTAAACAAGCAACCATGACGGATGCTGCTAAAATTGCTAAACAAAGCGAGTTAACTGATTTGCAAAAACGCGCCCAGGATTACCAAACAAAAGCACAACAAGACGTTGAAAATAAAGGTAACGAATTGATGAAACCTTTAACAGATAAGGTTCATAATGCAATTGAAGCTGTAGCTAAAGAAAAAGGTTATAGCTATGTATTAGACTCATCACAAACATCATTATTGGTATTTCCTCCGGCTGATGATTTGATCGGTGCCGTAAAAGTTAAATTAGGTATAGGTGCAGCAGCTCCGGTTGCAGGCGCAAAAAAATAATTTAATTACATACATTTACAAAAGCGCCCTCTGATAAAGGGCGCTTTTTTTATTTTTGACCGTTGATTAAAATGAGCAAATGAATTAGTTGATGATAATTTTTAATTTCACCAGTCTTTAATCTTCAATTACAAATCTCTAACATGACACAACCAATAGGTATTTTTGATTCGGGGATAGGCGGTTTAACCGTTTTTCGCTCAATTGCAGAACAGTTGCCCGGGTACGACTATATCTATTTAGGCGATAACAGCCGTGCGCCTTATGGTAACCGGTCGTTTAATACCATCCACCAATATACCTGGGAATGTGTGCAATGGTTATTTAAACAAGGCTGTCCGCTTATTATACTGGCCTGTAACACAGCTTCTGCAAAAGCGTTGCGCAATATACAGCAGTTAGATATGAAAGGCCTGGATCCCGCTAAAAGGGTATTGGGCGTGATACGTCCTACTGCCGAGGTTATCGGAGATTACTCTATTACCAAAGAAATAGGCGTATTAGGCACAACAGGCACAGTTCAATCAGAATCATACCTGATGGAGATCCAAAAGTTTTTCCCCGAACTTAAAGTCTATCAGCAGGCCTGCCCGCTATGGGTGCCGTTGGTTGAGAGCGGCGAATACGAGAAACCAGGCTCAGACTTTTTTATAAAAGAATACCTGGATGAAATAATGGCGAAATCATCTAATATTGATACACTGCTGCTTGCCTGTACACACTATCCATTATTGATGGATAAAATAAAAGCACATTTACCAGCTAATGTAAATGTTATAGCACAGGGCGATATCGTAGCCAAAAGCCTGGTTGATTACCTGCAGCGCCATCCCGAACTGGAACAAAAGTTGACCAAAGGCAATACCCGTAAATTTTACACCACTACCGACGATACAAAAGAATTTGATCATCATGCATCGCGTTTTTTTTCAGCACCGGTAACTTCGCAATTTGTATCGGTTACCGATCTAAAGTGTTAGTGTGACTAATTCTCATTAAAAAAATCCTACCAGTTTAGTCAACTTTATAGATACAATCCAACCCAATCAATTCAAAATTTATTAAGTTTGCAGCTAAAGCAAATCTGGTTGAATTTTTATCTTACATATTTATTAGTTGCGATAGGCTTCTTTGCTTTTTTAGCCTTCTTTACTATGTTTGGCGTATATGCCGAGCGTAAGGTTTCTGCATTTATACAAGGGCGGCTTGGCCCAACCGAAGTTGGTAAATACGGCCTTTTACAAACCGCTGCAGATATGCTAAAGCTCCTCCAAAAGGAAATGATCATACCCACTGCTGCTGATAAGGTGCTTTTTTTAATGGCACCGGTGATCATATTTGTTGCGGTATATCTTGGATTTGCGGCCTTGCCCTGGGCGCCGGGGTTAGTGCCTGCTAAAATAAACATCGGCTTATATTATATTCTTGCTATCATATCCATTGAAACGCTGGGGATTTTAATGGCAGGCTGGGGATCAAACAATAAGTACTCCATCTTAGGCGCAATGCGTTCGGCAGCGCAGATCATATCTTACGAAATACCCGCCGGTTTTGCATTAATATCTGTGGTGATGATAGCACAATCGCTCGACTTGCAGACCATATCGATGCAGCAAGGCATCTTATCCGCAGAAAAAGTTAAATTTTTAGGGTTTTTGGACGTATCTGCCAATGGCGGTATCCTGTCATGGAACATCTTTAGGGCACCACATTTAATTATAGCATTTGTAATATACTTTATAGCATCATTGGCCGAAAGTAACCGTGCCCCATTTGACATCCCTGAGGCAGAATCAGAACTGGTTGCAGGGTTCCATACCGAGTTTACGGCGCTACAATTTGCTTTAGTATTTTTGGCTGAGTATGCTATGATGTTCCTGGTATCAATGGTAGGGGTGATCCTGTTTTTAGGAGCCTGGAACACACCGTTGCCAAATATTGGCGTAGTACACCTGGCTGATTGGACGACCGGAACAGCCTGGGGCATATTTTGGATAGCAGCGAAGACATTAGGATTGATAGGCGTACAAATGTGGATCCGCTGGACATTGCCGCGTTTGCGTGTTGACCAGTTAATGAATCTATGCTGGAAAGTGTTAACACCATTAGCGTTTGTATGTATGATGATATCGGGTATATGGCGGTTATGGTTGATGTAGGGGTTAGGGATTAGTTAATTAGAGATTAGTATAAATAGAATCAGCGAAATCAATTAATCATTGAAATCAGCGGTTAAGAATGATAAAGAAAGCAATAAACGGATTTACAACTACCTTGAAGGGCTTGTCCATTACCTTTGGGCACCTGTTTGCGTCGCATGCGAAGCGGGATGTAATATCTGTGAGCGATAATAATTACTTTAAACAAGTAGAAGACGGTACAAATACCATCCAGTATCCGCGTCAAAAACTGCCCGTGCCCGAAGTTGGCCGCTACCAATTGGATGTAGAAATTGACGACTGCATTGTATGCGACCTTTGCGCCAAAATTTGCCCGGTTGACTGTATCACTATCGAGTCGATAAAATCAACAACCGGCTCTATCGGCGAAACCTCAGATGGTTCAAAGAAATTGCTATATGCACCTAAGTTTGATATTGACATGGCTAAGTGCATGTATTGCGGCCTGTGCACCATAGTTTGCCCTACCGAGTGCATTATAATGACCAACCAATACGACAAAACAGTTTTTGAGCTAAAGGATCTTAATTACGAATTTGCCGATATGGCTCCGGAGGACGCTGCCGAAAAAAGACAATTGCTGGAAAACCAATTAGCCGAAAGGCAAGCCGCTAAGTTAGCTGCCATGAATAAAAAGGAGGGCGACGCATGAGTTTAGCGCAGGTGCTTTTTTATGTGATGGCTTTCGTGGTTGTTGGTTCGGCTTTGTTTGTGGCCAGCAGTAAGAATTTGGTGCGATCAATCTTTATGTTTTTTATAACCCTGTTTGGTTTAGCCGGATTATATGTTTTGGCCCTGGCCGATTTTGTTGCTGTAACGCAGATAGTAATTTATGTAGGCGGAGTATTGGTGCTGATATTGTTTGCTTTTATGCTATCAGGCAGAGAAACGTTGGGTATGTTACAACAACAAAAGGGCAAGTTCATCAGCTTGAGGAAATTGCCTGCAATATTGCTGGCTTCGTTATTTTTTGTGGTGATGTTAAACGTGATCCTTAAAACCGACGCCAGTAATTTACCCTGGATAAAACAAGCAGTCGCAGCAAATACAGTTATCAAACCGAATGATATAATGACTGATAACATCGGCATCAACTTAATGACCCGGTATTTATTACCTTTCGAGGCTATCTCTATCTTATTAATGATGGCCCTGGTAGGTGCCGCACATTTGGCAAGAAAGGAAAAGGCGACCGTATGATAACGCTAACCGATTTCCTGATTGTAAGTGCCGCCCTGTTTTGTATTGGTTTATATATGATCGTAACCAAACACAACGCCATACAAATTTTAATAGGTATTGAGCTGATGCTTAACGCCGCCATATTAAACCTGGTAGCTTTTGGCAAGTTTGACAAGATCAACAACGGCGGGCAGATCTTCGCCTTGTTTGCAATCGTACTTGCTGCTGCTACTACAGCCGTGGCATTAGCTATAATATTAAACGTTTATAAAAAATACAGAACTATCGATCCGGGTAAGATTGATGGTTTGAAGGATTAAGATATGAAAATACTGTTCTGCATTTTGTGCTTTTTTTTCTGCTGTAGTAACGCTTTTGCACAGGTGAATTTGCGCGACTTGAAAAAAGTAGACGATAAATTTTACACAAAAGAAAATGTATTGTATACCGGCGATTTTATTTCTTATGACGAAACTGGAAAACTGGAATCGAGAGGAAATTTAAAAAATGGACTACTAAATGGTATCGAAGTAACTTATTATGCTAATGGAAATAAATCGTCAGAAACTACTTATAAAAACGGTGTTACTAACGGAAGTAACAAAGATTATTATGAAAACGGTAATTTAAAGCAAGAAGTAAATACTTACAATGATAAGGACGACGGCAAAATTATAGCTTATTACGAAACGGGCGAAAAGCATGTTGAAGCTTTTTTTGACAAAGGTATACAGGTAGGCGACTATTTAGAATTCGACAAACAAGGTAAAATTACCCGTAAACTTGAATTTGAAAATGGGAAAGCGACTTATGGTAAAAAAGTAAATGAACTTGTCAAAGCAGCTCTCACTAAGGGCCATAGCTTTAAAAATGATGATGCCATTGCTCTATACACTCAAGCTATATCAATTAATCCGACTATAGCAGAGCTATATTTTAATCGCGGTGCAGCAAAAGCAAATAAATTTGATTTTGAGAGTGCAATTGTTGATTACGACAAAGCCATAGAACTCTATCCGGAATATAAAGAAGCTTATGCAAATCGAGGTAATGCCAAAATAAATACTTTTACAAGCAAGGGTGTCTTAAAACCTACACCAGCCCAGACTGGGTCTGCTTGTGAGGACTTTTATAAAGCAAAAGAATTAGGTGCAGGAGAATCTGTTGAGGACATGATCTATATTTATTGTGAGCAAAACGGTATAAAACCTAAAGCTGCAGATAAGCCTACTAGCGGTGAACCGCTAATTTTTTTGGATACGAAAAAAGTTATTATGGCAGATGTTTCTGCTATAAATCCTAATGATATTTTAGAAATTACAGTTATTAAAACACCCGCAGAAACAGCCAAGTACGGGCCTGAAGGTCGTAACGGAGTGATGTTAATAACAACTATTAAGGATGCGGTAAAAACCTACCAAAAAAATTTCGGAGATTATTCAAAAGACTACGCATCCGTTGCCAGTAATCCTGATAACTTTTCTTACACACTAAATGGAATCTTACTTGAAGGTAAGTTAAATGATATAGTAGGTAAACTATACTCTATAAAGAAAGACGAGCTAAAAAGTATATTATTAAAAAAAGAGGCTGATAAAACAATGGTTAACATAACCACCAAATAGTATTTGAAAACACTGCTACCATACCAGGATCTATCCACCATTTACTTTGCAATAGCAACGGTATTATTGCCGCTGTTTGCCTGCATTGTAAATTGCTGTTTGCCGGGTAAGGTCAATAAGATTTCGGGGTGGATAAGTACAGGGGCTATTTTAGGTAGCTGTGTTTTATCCGCGGTTATCTTTTCAAAAGTATGGAACGGGCAGCCGGTGCATGTGCAGCAGTTGTGGTTCACTATTGGGGCTACGCAATTGCAGGTGGGGGTGTTACTCAATAACCTGTCGGCGATATTGTTGTTGCTGGTATCGGTAATTGCATTGCCGGTGCATATCTATTCAACCGCCTATATGAAACACGACGATAATTACGATCGTTACTTCATTTACCTGAGCTTGTTTTGCTTTAGTATGCTGGCGCTGGTTATAGTTGATAATATGGTGCTGCTGTATGCTTTCTGGGAGCTGGTAGGCTTCTCTTCATATTTGCTGATAGGTTTCTGGTTCACCCGCGATAAAGCGGTACAGGCCAACAAAAAGGCCTTCCTTATGAACAGGATAGGGGATGTAGGTTTATTAACCGCCATCATTATTATCTATTCTGTATTTCACACATTTGATATTGTTAAATTATTTGGCGATGGAACGAACGGCGGTTTAGTTAGTTTGTCTACATTATCTAACGGCACTTGGTTATCCCCCAATGAGAATAATTGGATAATTCCAGGAGTTTCATATCAATTGCCTGCAATTTGGCAATATGTTGCTTGTGGAGGAATATTTTTAGGTGTAGCGGCTAAGTCGGCACAGTTTCCATTGCATACATGGCTGCCTGATGCTATGGAAGGTCCCACAGCGGTATCAGCCTTGATCCACGCGGCTACTATGGTGGCGGCAGGCGTGTTTTTGTTGGGTAGGGTGTACCCAATGTTTAGCCCTGCCGAATTAGATATACTTGCTATAATAGGCTGCTTTACCGCATTCATGGCCGCAACCATCGCGTTAACTCAAAATGATTTGAAGCGCATCCTGGCTTATTCTACCATATCGCAATTGGGTTTTATGGTGATGGCTATGGGAATAGGAGCTTACGCATCTTCATTATTCCATTTGGTTACCCACGCGTTTTTTAAATGCGCTTTGTTTTTAGTTGCGGGTGTGGTTATTCACCAGATGCAGCATATCAAAGAAGATAACGACCTGGATATCGACCCGCAAAATATTTTATACATGGGTGGCCTGCGTAAGAAGTTACCCGTTACTTTTTGGGTTGCCATTGTTGCCGCTTTGGCGCTGATCGGAATTCCGTTTACATCGGGCTTTTTATCTAAGGACGGCATATTGATCCAAGCTGTCGATTGGTCGGACAATAAAAGCGCGATCTTCAGGCTGATCCCCATAGGGGCGATTCTTACTACTTTGCTTACCGGTTTTTATGTTACCCGGTTAATAGCTAAAGTGTTTTTTGGCGATTTCAGGCTGGAACAATTTCATCCGCATATTAAATACCATTGTAGCGACAATGGCTGGCAGTACCGTACGCCGTTATTAATGTTGGCTTTGGGTTCGTTGTTCCCGTTGTTCTCGCTTAATCCGTTTATTTATGAGCATGCCTGGGTGTTTACCGGCTTTAGCACTAATCATTTAGAGCGGATAAACATCTACCATACTATAATACCGGTGGGCGTAAATATTTTAAGCTTGTATGTATTGTATTGGGCTTGGGCGGTTTATACCGGGCGCAAAATATTAGTGTTCCCTCAAACCGGCTTTCTGTTCCACCTATCGTACCGCGAGTGGTATATTGACAGGTTTTATAACCGGGTAATTGTGAGTGGGGTGATGAGCCTGAGTAAGGCAGTATCATGGGTTGACCGTAAAGTTATTGATGGCTTTATCAACGGACTATCAAACCTAACGGTAAGGGTAGCAAAAATTGCTGCCTGGTTTGATTATAATATTATCGATGGAATATCGCGACTGTTAGCTTTTATTGTACAAATAACCGGTAATTTTGTGCGCCGGTTCCAGGGCGGTAAAGTGCAATATTACTTGTTTAGTATGCTGGCTATAGTGCTTGCCCTGATTATTTATTTATCTGTTTAGATATGAGATTTGAGATATTAGATTTGAGATTAAACTGTGCTATTGCAACAATTGTGGGCGAATCTAACCACTCACAACTCACTACCCACAACTCACAACTCACAAAATGAACAGTTTAACCATACTCATATTTATACCGCTGCTGTTTGGGCTCGTCATTGCGTTGCTGCCATCAAGCCTGCGCGGTAGTTTTAAATACATTACACTTGCTGCCACTTTGGTGCAGTTATGTATGAGTGTGAACTTATATCTTAACTTTAAAAACGGAACGGACTTTGGTGGCATTGCAACCGAGAGCCAGTTCCAGTTTGTACAGAAGATCCCCTGGATAAACCTTGATCTGGGCAGCATGGGCCGCATGCAGATGGATTATTTTGTTGGGATTGACGGAATATCTGTCACGCTATTATTAATGACATCGTTGGTATTGGTGATAGCCGCGCTTGCATCATGGGAGATCAAAAGTAACCTGAAAGGATTCTTCGTATTGTTCCTGATATTGGATATGGCTGTGTTAGGCGTGTTCTGCTCGCTGGATTTCTTCCTGTTCTATATTTTCTACGAATTAATGCTGTTACCGTTGTATTTCCTGATAGGTATGTGGGGTGGTGTAAGGCGCGAGTATGCAGCTATAAAATTCTTCCTGTACACTTTAGCCGGTTCGGTATTTATGTTGCTGGTGATGATAGGTTTGTACCTGTCGGTTACCGATCCGGCAACAGGCAATCATACCTTTAACATGGTACAGATGATGAACCCGGCTAACTATGGCCAGGGGTCAATATTCGCGGCAGCAAGTAATTATACTGTATTTGGTATACATGCCCGTACCCTCGGGTTTATTATATTGTTCATTGCCTTCGCCATTAAAGTGCCCGTTGTGCCATTGCATACCTGGCTGCCCGATGCACACGTAGAGGCTCCAACACCGGTATCAATTATATTGGCAGCTATCTTATTAAAAATAGGTGGCTATGGTATTATTCGGATCTGCCTTGGGATATTCCCCGATGTGGCAACCACAGGGGCGTTCTGGCTGGGTTTACTGGGTGTTATCTCTATCTTATATGGCGCATTAAATGCGTTGGCTCAGCGCGACCTTAAGAGGGTTATCGCTTATTCGTCCGTATCGCAGATGGGCTTTGTATTGTTGGGCATAGCCTCGCAAACTGCCGAAGGTTTAAGTGGCGCGGTGATCCAAATGGTGAGCCACGGATTTTTATCGACAATGCTGTTCTTCCTTGTAGGCGTTGTTTACAATCGTGTGCACGACAGGGATATCTACAACTTCCGCGGTTTAGGTACATTGATGCCAAAGTATACGGTATTTATAATGATCGCATTTTTCGCCTCATTAGGTCTGCCCGGGTTTTCGGCATTTATAGCTGAGGCGTTTACGTTAGCAGGAGCATTTAAATCGCCAACGGCAAATGGGTTGCTGCCTTATTGGATGGCAGTTTGCGGCGCGGTTGGCATATTGTTAAGTGCCTGCTACTTTTTATGGACGCTGCAACGTGTGTTTTTTGGCCAGCCCAACTTAAAAGGAGGCGAAGTTTGGAAAACAGCCTTAACCGACCTGAACACCCGCGAAATAATTACGCTACTGCCATTAGCTATATTGGTGTTAGTATTGGGCGTTATGCCATCGTTGGTATTTGGTAAGATCAACGATTCGGTATTGGCGCTGGTGCAGTTTTTACAGCTAACCAAATAACATGCACGAACTACTACCATATATTAATCAGCAACTCACCGGTATTTTGGGCGATATAAAATATTTTATCCCCGAGATCTACCTGTCGTTGTTGTTTATTGTGGTTTTGGTTACCGATCTGATATTCGGACGAAACTCTGAAAAGCTTTGCCGCATAGTTGCCTGCGCCGGTATTTTATTGGTGCTAACAAAAGATGTTGAGCAGTTACCTTTAATAGGCGATAGGTTACAGCTACTATTCAGCGGTATGCTGCTGCAGTCGCATACGTCTTTAATATTCAGGCTGATCATTGACGCTTCGGCATTTTTGCTGTTGCTGTACTTTGCCTGGGACGAGCCGCTTGCATCGCACCGCAAAAAACTATCTGATCTTTATTCTATAACCATTGCAGCAGTATTTGGCCTGCATTTAATGACAATGGCCGCAAACCTGTTATCGATTTACCTGGGTATCGAGTTTGTATCTATCGCATCTTACTTATTAGTTGCTTACAGATCAGAAAATGCTTTTAGTACTGAGGCCGGGTTAAAATACGTGTTATTCGGCGCTGCGGCATCGGCCATAATGCTATATGGTATTTCGTTATTATATGGTTTTACCGGTACCCTAAACCTGTTTGATCCTAATTTTATTGCCGGGCTTGTACATGTTAACGCTGCAGGCTCCACATTCGCGTTGGTGTTAGTATTGGTTGGTATTGGCTTTAAACTATCGTTTGTGCCCATTCACTTTTGGGTGCCCGATGTTTATGAAGGCGCGCCTACACCCGTTACCGCGTTCTTATCAACCGTGCCAAAAGTAGCGGCGTTTGCATTACTCGTTAATTTCCTTACGCCATTTATCATCTCTCCGGGTTGGAAAGCGCTAAACTTTGGTACTTATCTATCTGTAATAGGAATCATCACCATGATAGCCGGCAACTTTGCCGCTGTTATGCAAAACAATGCCAAACGGATGCTGGCTTATTCAAGCATAGGGCATACCGGCTTTGCGTTGATGGCGGTTGTTACCTTTAGTGCCGAGGGTATAAAAGCGTTAGAATATTACCTGGCTGTTTATGTTTTAGCTAACATAGGCGCACTGATGCTGGTTACGTATTTCGAAAAGATAACCGGCTCGGCAGATATTAGAACTTATAAAGGCTTGGGCCTAAAATATCCGGCGGCGGCGGTATGCTTTATTATTATCCTGATATCGTTAACCGGCTTACCGGTGAGCGCGGGTTTTACGGGCAAGTTATTTGTGTTTTCGGCAGTGTACGGGGTTTACCAGGCAAACCATAATGTATGGTTACTGCTTTTAACAATAACCGGCGCTGTAACCACGGTTGTAGCCTTGTTTTACTACATCAAGATCCCGCTTAACCTGTTTTTAAAACGTACAGATACGGTTGCAGAAACGCAGCCGGGCTCACGTTATATTCTTATGTCGGCAATAGTAATTGCTGTTTTACTGGTGTTTTTGGGGATCTTCCCGCAATATCTTATCAGGTAAATTCCGGTTATTTAGTGGTGACAGTTTTAACCGTCCAGGTTGCGCCTTTGTTGCTCGATACTGTTTCTTCTGCCAATATCTTGTACTTTTCAGCTATGGAATTCCAGATAAGTTGGTTCTTACCTGGTGAATCTTTATACATAGATATAATTATTACACCGCCCGGTAAAAGATTTTCTGTAAAAGCCTTCTCCAGCATTTTCATCGGCTTTACAAAGTAATAAAGTACCTCATTAAATATTACAATATCAAACTTATCGTTAACCGATTCAAAATCATAGTTAACTACTTTAAAGTCAGCTTCGGCAAATTGCTCATTGGCTTTTTTTATAGCATTTTCTGATATATCAACACCGCTGTATTTGAAATTGCCCGTTAAAGATGTTTTAAAGTAATGATAAAGCGCACCATGGCCGGAGCCAATATCCAAGACTTTAGGCGTAGCGTTATTGCTTTTAAGCTGATTTATAATTGCAAGATAATGTCCTTTTTCATCTTCAGAAAAAAGGAAGTCCCAGTCGGTACCGCTATATTCTTTTTCCCAAACGCCTTTGGCTACCCTTAAACCAAAGCCAAACCGAAATAAAATAGTTGAATGTAAAAGTTGGTAAACTTTAGTTTTCAATCGGGAGAAAAAGTAACTCATTTTTTTGAGGGATAAGATTTAATTGCTAATATATAAAACCAGTAACATTTATAGCGTAATAAATTTGATATGGTTAAAGTAAGTTTAGCAATTGCCATGCTTGCTGCCCAAAGTTATAGCGTTAATGGACATTTGTTATTCAAAACCAAAGCCAGGTCTTTTTGTTTTGAACCGGCGGTGCTTGAAATACCGCGATAAAAAAACATGGGTATTTCTATAAAAACAATTATTTAGCAGTAATATTGACAAAAATTTAAGATTTATTTCATTTATTTATGATATTAATCATAAATTCAGCCGTTTTTTAAAATTATTCGTTAGTATTTCTATGAAGCGCTATTTTCCGTTTGCTCTAATTGTTTTTATTTTAGTATTAACCTTTCTTTTTCCGTCGGTCGAGTTTAAAAATACGGGCACTTCGCACTTTAATACCGGCGATATAGCCTGGATGTTAATGTCTACAGCATTAGTTTTGATCATGACCCCGGGCCTGGCATTTTTTTATGGCGGGATGGTCAACAAAAAAAATGTGATCTCTACCATGCTGCAAAGTGTGATCTGTATGGTCATCATAACGGTAATGTGGGGCATATTTGGATTTAGCCTTGCTTTTGGCGATAGCTTCCATGGCATAATTGGTAATCCATCAACCTATTTCATGATGAAGGGCATGCTTGGCGATTCAAGCTGGAAACTGGCTCCTACCATACCTTTATTGTTGTTTGCAATGTACCAGCTAAAGTTTGCTATTATAACCCCTGCGTTAATTACCGGTGCATTTGCAGAACGGATCCGCTTTAACTCTTATATAATTTTCTTGTGTTTGTTCAGCATCTTCATATTTTCGCCATTGGCACATGCTACCTGGCACCCGGATGGTTTATTATTTAAATTGGGCGTGCTTGACTTTGCGGGCGGTACTGTTGTACACATGTCTGCAGGCTGGGCAGCACTGGCGTCAGCCTTATATTTAAAGAAAAGAAACGAGCAAAGCCATTCGCCGGCACGCATTACCTATGTACTAATAGGCACGGGCTTACTCTGGTTCGGTTGGTTTGGTTTTAACGCCGGGTCGGCAATGGGTGCCAACCATTTAGCTGTTACAGCGCTGGCTACAAGTACAACCGCCTCTGCAGCCGCAGGTTTAACCTGGATATTTTTTGATATGCTTCGCGGACGTAAACCATCAGCAATGGGTACCTGTATTGGTGCGGTTGTTGGTTTGGTAGCTATAACACCGGCAGCCGGGTTTGTATCTATTCCGCATTCGTTGGCTATCGGTATCATATCATCAGTTATCAGTAACCTGGTAGTAGAGTGGCGCACAGGTACGTCTATCGATGACACTTTAGATGTTTTTCCTTGTCACGGTGTAGGTGGTATGGTAGGTATGCTGCTTACGGGTGTATTTGCTAACAAGGCTGTTAACGCGGGTAACACTACCGGCAACGGTTTGTTTTTTGGCGAAACCCACTTGTTCCTGATACAATTGTTTGCCTTGGTGCTGGTATCCATTTTTGCCTTTTTTGGGTCATTACTATTATTAAAGATCACCGATATGATCTCGCCGTTGCGTGTATCTGCCGAAGACGAAGTAATAGGCCTGGATATTAGCCAGCACGGCGAACGTTTATAATTTGAAACCTCAATAAAAACTATAAACCAAAGTTAGAAGGCCCCGATTTATCGGGGCTTTTTTTTAACTTTGATAATAGTTGTTTACCTTCCTTTCGCGTTATTTTAAAATCATATTATGGAAAATAACTCATTCATCGTTACTGTTGGCAATGCAGATTATTTAGTTAAGCCGGGGTCGGCTATGCCGCGGCTGTACGAAGTTTTTTGCGGGGCAGCTTATCACCAGATTGGCAAAACCGATGCTGGGTTATGGGTGTACGTTGAAACCCCTGCGTTTGTACAAAATATGCCGTTGCAAGAAATTGGCGAGGCCATAGACGGGCATTTCGGGCGGACAGGCGAAGACATTGACTAATGTAAAATGCAGAGCCGCTGATTGTTAAATTTATATTATTTTAATACGAATTAATGACAATCTTCTTGATGAGACTTAAGTATAAAGTTATAACTTTGCGGCTCATCATCAATCATGAGTGATCAGATTAAACATGAATGCGGTGTGGCATTTATCCGCCTCCTAAAGCCACTGTCTTTTTATCAGAAAAAATACGGCACTGCGCTGTACGGCTTAAACAAGCTTTATCTTTTAATGGAAAAACAACACAACCGGGGCCAGGATGGCGCGGGCGTTGCTACTATTAAATTAGATATAGCCCCCGGTAAGCGATACATAAGCAGGCATCGATCGATGGCATCAAATGCTGTGGCTGATATATTTGAATATATCCAGAAAAAATTCGCAGATATACAAAAGGAATCGCCCGAAAAAATGGCAGATACCGAATGGCTCAAAGAGCACGTAAGCTTTACCGGCGAAGTGTTATTGGGCCATTTGCGTTATGGTACACATGGCAAAAATAGTATTGAAAGCTGCCACCCGTTCCTGCGTCAAAACAACTGGATGACCCGTAACCTGGTTATTGCCGGTAACTTTAATATGACCAATGTTGATGAGTTATTACAGCAGCTATACGACTTGGGCCAGCATCCAAAAGAAAAAGCCGATACCGTGACCGTTTTAGAGAAAATGGGCCACTTTATAGATACCGAAGTACAAGGCTTATTTGACCAGTATAAACGCGAAGGATTAGACGATAATGCCGAGATAAGCAAGCTGATAGCCAATGATATGGATGTAGCTAAGATCCTGCGCAAATCTGCCCGTAACTGGGATGGTGGTTATACAATTGCCGGTATGCTGGGCCATGGGGACGCGTTTATAATGCGCGACCCGGTTGGTATCCGCCCTGCTTATTATTATTATAATGATGAGATTGTGGTGGCCGCGTCAGAACGCCCTGCTATACAAACTGCATTTAATATCCCAATTGATGAGATCAGGGAGATAAAACCCGGCCATGCTTTAATTGTGAAAAAGAATGGCAAGGTAACAGAAGATATGTTTAGCGAGCCCGTTGAAAAGAAAGCCTGCTCTTTCGAGCGGATCTATTTTTCAAGAGGAAGCGACGCATCTATATACCGCGAACGTAAACAATTAGGCAGATTACTTTGCCCGCAGATTTTGGACGCGGTAAACAACGATGTTAAAAATACGGTATTCTCATACATCCCTAACACTGCCGAAGTTGCCTTTTATGGCATGGTAGAAGGGATACATAAATACATAAAAAAATACCAGCGCGACAAGCTGCTTAACCGCGAAGACAAGATAAGTGAGGAAGAATTGACCGAGGTGCTTTGTATGGCGCCGCGTGTTGAAAAGATCGCTATTAAAGATGTTAAGCTGCGTACATTTATTACCCAGGACGCCGACCGTAGCGAGATGGTGGCACACGTTTATGATACAACGTACGGACTGATCAAAAACGGAACCGATACGTTAGTTGTGCTGGATGACTCGATCGTACGTGGTACTACCTTAAAACAAAGTATCCTTAAGATATTAGACCGCTTAGGCCCTAAGAAAATTGTAGTTGTATCATCGGCACCGCAAATACGTTACCCGGACTGTTATGGTATTGATATGTCGCGTATGGGCGAGTTTGTTGCTTTTGAGGCTGCTATCAGTTTGTTAAAAGAACAAGGCAAGGAAAGCATCATTACAGATGTTTACAAGAAATGTAAGGATAGCGCGGCGTTACCTAAAGAAGACGTAGTGAATTACGTAAAAGCTATTTATGAGCCATTTACCGATCAGGAAGTATCAGACCGGATTGCTAAGATCATCACTCCAACCGAAATTAAATGCGAGGTACAGGTGATCTATCAAACCTTAGATAACCTGCACAAAGCTTGCCCGGATCATACCGGCGACTGGTACTTCTCTGGCGATTACCCAACACCAGGCGGTAACAAAGTAGTTAACCGCGCTTTTGTTAACTGGATGGAAGGTAAGAACCAAAGAGCGTATATGTAAGCCCCCTGCCCCCTAAAGGGGGAGGAATAATAAATAACGAATATTGAATGTCGAATATTAAAGTGGTTAGCTTTGATATTCGACATTTTTATTTTGAAGGTTGTTTTAGTTTCGTAAAAAAACGCTGTGCGTGTTATGCCGCTATTATCATGTCCTGGGGATGACTATACCCCAAACTGCTTTAAGTGATGATCCAAATGTTTCCAGTTAAGCTGGCTCCACTCGCCGGGTTTAAAATGGCGGAAATAGGGGTGAGGGCGTTTTACTAATCCCGCTTCTCCTTTTTCGAGCGCGGCTTTTATTAAAGTCGTAAATTTTTCTTTTTCGTGGATGAAGCCGCGATCGTCAGTTATTCTTAATTTAAAATAAGCAGGGATATTGCGATCAAATTGTTCTGCCCTGAGCATTCTTTTTTTAGCAAAATTCCCGAAGAAGATGCCTACCCAGTGCCTGTGATTTTTTGAATAACCAAAAGCAATGTTCATGCTTGCGGCGCAATGTGCCATCATTTGTGCAATATTCATTTTACCCCATAAGGCAGGAGTAGTGGCAGTAAGTTGATTGATACGGGTTATTAGCTCGGCGTTATCGTCCGTGTTAAAGATACTCTTCATTAATAACTATGCCGACGGGGCAGCAAAAACAAAATGAGTAACCAGTTTATCGAGCAAAATTACCGACGCGATAATTAAAGCAATACCCGCAACTTCGTTTAAGCGGTGCACCAGTTTTTCGGATATTTTGTCGCGCAGTTTATTGGCGTAAAAAGCTTTGGTAGTATCTAACCCAAACTGTACCACCAATATGGTAATAAACATAATGGCTATTTTAACCGCCCTGTGATGCACACCATTATGATAAATAGTGCTTGCAGTACCAATTACCGTTATCCAGTGAAATAAAATAGCCGGGTTAAAAATGCACATCAAAAAGCCTTTAAGGAAGTAACCTGTCCGTTTTAGGCCGGTAGGGGCTACGTTGTCGTAATTTACCTTGGCTTTCTTAAAAATATACCTGATACCAACAATAAATAGTATGATACTGCCAATTACACCCGCCCAGGTTTTAGTTTCTGCCGATACCTCGAACAATTGCGAACCGAACAGGATGGCGCCAACAAAAACCACATCGCTGCAAACTACACCTGCAGCAAGATAAACACCTGCTACAAAGCCACGCTCAATACTTGTTTTAATTAAAGCAAAAAATACCGGGCCCGTCAAAAACGTCAGCACTATCCCAATCCCTATCCCCGAAATAACAGCCTCTATCATTAATCAGTAACCTTTGGTCAGTTTAAATTATGCGAAGATGCAACTTTTATCTCTTAAATAACGAAACTTAATATGTAGTGTTTATTAATTTAAGTTAATAGAATTATAAAAAATAGTTATGTTAGTAGTCTTAAAACCAATTTTAATACAACTGATATAAAATGGAAAAAAACAACACCAAAAGTTATGGGTCGGCATTGTATACGCTGGTTACTGTATTCTTCTTCTGGGGCTTTTTAGCAGCCTCGAACGGTATCTTTATACCTTTTTGTAAAGCGCATTTTCACTTAACCCAGTTCGAGTCGCAATTAATTGACTTTACTTTTTATGGTGGTTATTTTATAGGTTCGCTTATTTTATATTTTGCTTCACAAATAACCAGGGTTGATATATTAAACAAGCTGGGTTATAAAAACGGTATTGTGTTAGGCTTGGTTTTATCAGCCGCAGGCGCGTTGGTAATGATCCCGGCTGTAGCTTCAGGTTCATTCCTGTTTATTTTAAGTTCGTTTTTCATCATCGCTTTAGGTTTCTCGTTGCAACAAACAGCGGCAAACCCTTTCGTTATAGCATTGGGTCCGCCCGAGACCGGCTCAAACCGTTTGAATTTTGCAGGTGCGGTTAACAATATCGGCGGTATAACCGGTCCTATTGTAGTTAGTGTGATATTGTTCGGGACGGCAAAAGGTGCAGCAGCGGCAAGCAGTGTCCAGCTGTCAACTATCGATAACTTATATTATATATTGGCCGGCTTATTTTTAGCAGTAGCTGTATTTTTCTATTTGTCTAAACTACCGGTTGTAACTACCGACGAAAAGATCGAAGCCAGCAAGAAACCGACATTGCCTTTGATCATCATGTTCCTGGCATTTTGTTTAATTATGGTTGCCGACCAGTTAGCTTTATTTGTTAGCGGGCACGGTTTTTTCAATATCCATACACCAGAAGGAACCAAGGCTGTTATTATTTATATATCGCTGGCTATAATAATACTAACATTAGTAGGCTCGTTATTGTCGGCTCAAAAAAACAAAGAAGGTTGGGGAGCCATGCAGTATCCTCAGTTAATATTGGGCATGATAGCCATTTTTACCTACGTGGGTACCGAAGTAACTATACAAAGTAATTTAGGTGCTTTATTGAAGCTGCCGGATTTTGGAGGTTTTACCGAATCGCAAATGTCGCCGTATATTTCGCTTTACTGGGGTAGCTTAATGATAGGCCGGTGGACAGGAGCTATCGGTGCGTTTAACTTATCAAAAATAACAAAGAATATCTTAACACTTGTTGTGCCTTTCCTGGCATTTGGTGTGGTATTGTTAGTTAACAGATCAACCGGTGTCGATGTAAGCAATTTATATATTTATGCCATCAGCATAGCGGTAATGATAGTTGCCTTTTATATAGGCCAGCAAAAACCGGTGCGTACCTTAGTTTCGTTAGGCGTATTAGGTATGCTATTTATGCTGATAGGTTTATTTACTACCGGTATGGTTGCCGTATTCGCGTTCATCAGCGGTGGGCTTTGCTGCTCAATTATGTGGCCGTCTATTTTCTCGTTAGCTATTACAGGTCTAGGCAAATACACCGGCCAGGGTTCAGCATTTTTAATTATGATGATCCTGGGTGGTGCAATTATTCCGCCGGTACATGGCTTAATGGCCGATACAATGGGTATCCACCAATCGTACATCGTTCCGGTTATCGGTTTTGCTTACATTGTTTTCTTCGCCTGGAAAGTACGCCAGGAGCTGATCAAACAAGGCATCAATATTGACCATGTATCCGTTGAAAAAAGCGGGGGACACTAAATTATAATCATTAGTTCATTGGGTCATTAGTTCATTGGTATTTGCAAGGCGATTAACCGCCTTAACCAATGAACTAATGAACTATTGAACCAATAAACTACCATGAAACCATCCTTCGATACCATATTCATGAAGCTGGCTACCGACCTGGCCCTGCGTTCGCATTGCGTTAAGGCACATGTTGGGGCGGTTTTAGTGCGCGATACCCGCATTATATCTATAGGCTATAACGGCCCACCTGCCGGTACCCATAACTGCGACGAGGAATGGCCCGAAGCCGGTTGTCCGCGCGACTCGAAAGGCAGTTGTTCACTTGCGCTACATGCCGAAGAGAATGCGATCCTGTATGCCGTTAAAAGCGGCGCTAAATTGGAAGGGGCAACACTTTATACAACATTATCACCCTGCATTGCCTGTGCCAGGCTGATATTTTCGGCAGGTATCAAACAGGTTTACTTTGATAAATCATATGCCAAATACAAGGGCATTGCCAGCGATGAAGGGGTTGATTTTTTGAATAAGTTTGGGGTGCCTACGGTACAGTTAATAGAAGAGCACACGATTTAAAAATTATAGGCAGGATTACTTCTTTCGTTCTGCTAACAATTCATCAATTATAAAAGCAATAGCACTGAACCTGCGAGAAAGGAGAGCGATCTCATTTTCTAATGTATCAGCATTAAGCGTTATCCAGCCTTCCATTAAAGTGTGAGGGGCCAATGGCTTATATAAGTTAGGCCAGTCGCTTTTAAAAGGTTCAAACCTTTTGTTAAATGCATCTGCAAATTCCCTGCTTTTAATGTGATAATCCTTAAGTTCGCGGGTTTTAATGGCGTGAATGTTATAGTAGATATTACCCTGTTTTATAGTCTGATCATTTATCCAAACAGAAAAGAAAAACGACTCGCCAAAAGGCTTGGCGTCAGGCGTTTTATTTAACCAGTCAGGTTTCTGAATTTTTAAAGCTACAGAATCTAACCAAACCCCAGCTTTTAACTCCAATTGATTTGAAACAAAGGGTTGTTTATCTAACCCATCAATAGCTTTTTGAAATTTATTAAGATAATAGTGGACCTCCATGATCAATGCTTTAATCCTAAAAAATTAATTAGATCGTGTCAGACTATTAACGGCTTAACCAAATCCAGCGCAAAATCCAACTGCTCTTCAGGGGTCAGATCAGTATTATCCAATATTATCGCGTCTTCAGCACGGGTAAGCGGACTTTCCTTGCGGGTGGTATCGGCGTAATCGCGGTGTGCAAGGTTCTCAAACACTTCTTCCAGTGTCATGTTAGGATTGGTGGGTAAAAGCTCTTTATAGCGGCGCTCTGCACGTATTTTGGGATCGGCTGTCATGAACAGTTTTACCTGCGCATTAGGGAAAACAACAGTACCAATATCGCGGCCATCCATCACTATGTTTTTGGATTTACCCATACGTTGCTGTTGGCGCACCATTTCAACACGCACATCATGTATGGCAGCTACGGCGCTTACTTTATCAGCTACGTGCATCTGGCGGATCTCGTCGGACACATCTTCATCATTTAAAGTGATATGCGTCTGGTAGTCACGAGAGTGAAAGTTAAGGTGAATATTATCCAATGCTTTAGCCACTTGTTTGTGGTCCTGCATATTAACATTATTACGGATAAAATACAAGGCTACCGCACGGTACATGGCCCCGCTATCGGCATATATAAAATGAAGCTTCTTTGCCAGGGCCTTTGCCAAAGTGCTTTTTCCGCACGAAGAATAGCCATCAATAGCTACTACAATATTGCTGCTCATATTTAGTAGCAAAGCTACAAAATATTGTTTGTGGTTGATTGGGTGGATGGTTGATTATGTTGAATTTAAACTTGGATAACAACTCACAAAATCAACTTAATCAACCACTCACTTATATTAATCAACCATTCACTAACTTTACCCCATGAATTTTTCTAAAGCCGAACTCCAGAAGGAAACTTTTTACAAGACATCGCGAAGCGGGGGTAAAGGGGGGCAAAACGTAAATAAGGTATCAAGTAAAGTGGAACTATTGTTTTCGGTAGATAATTCTTTGCTGTTTACTGAGGAGGAGAAAATACTGCTTAATGAAAAATTACAGAACCGTTTAAATAAGGATGGCTACGTACAGGTAATTTGCGACGAAGAACGCAGCCAGTATTTGAATAAAGAAAAGGCGTTGGAAAGATTGATAGTTTTACTAACCCGGTCGTTACAGGTACAAAAACCGCGTAAGGCAACCAAAGTCAGCAAGAAAATAAGAGCTGCACGGTTAGATAGCAAGAAGATCCAATCTGCCAAAAAAGAAGGCCGGAAAAAGAATTTCGAGCTTTAGTTAAATTTATAGAAAGCCGTTACCGATCCCCACGAATGTGTCATTACCATTTGTTCTACATCCTTGGTATGAAATGTCGCGGCTGCATCAAATGTCCAGCGGTTTGTGGTATAAGTAACACCTACCTGGTTGCTTAACATTAAGCGTTTAGGGTCGAGCGTGATTTCCTGGTTTGCCGGGTCCTTGTCATTGTTTGACCTGAAAAGGCTCCCTTGCACGGTAGCATCATAACCAATAACATTAAGCATAGGCTTAAAGTACAGATAGAACTCGTGTTTAACCAATTGTTTAACGCTGTTATCGGCAATAACACTACTTTGGGTAGCTGCCGAATTAAATAGCTGATTAAAAACCCCTAACCTCACCATAGCGCCTACGCCGGCACCGGTAAAACCTGTACCTAAGTTTACGTATGATCTTAATGAAAAATCAACTGCGGTATCTCTCACAACAAATTTATTATACTCGGCCGAAAGGTTAAGTTCAACATCGTTTTTTATCTGATATTGCCAGCCGGTTGGGGTATAAAATCCAAAGTTTTTATGTACCCAGGTTTGCGCTGCTTCGGCGCCGGACATCTGCCCAACCACCCCTAATTGTGCACCAAATTTGATGTTGTCTTCGTTTTTAAACAGGTAGTTCATGCTTGCACCTGCGTATAGATAACCTGCAAATGGCCTGTCAATAAAGTTTGGCGAAGGGATGTTACCACCACGGGGGTTAAATATCTTTTGCCCTAATTCAAAGCCGATGATCTTGTTTTGCAGCTTTGTATTACCCTTAACGTCCAGCGCCTGGTTATAAAAAAAGAATAAACCATCGGTGTAATACCTGTCAGAGCCCTGGCCCAGGTATGAGTCGTTATCCGATTGTATGCCAAACTCCGTTTTATGATTTTGCGCGATGGCGCATGTAGCCGTTAAAATTAATAACAGGGGAAGAATTAATTTTTTCATTAATGGGTATAAGTATATTGCCGTTTCCACTTGCTAAATGGAAACGGTAAAATCGGTTTAATTTAAAATTGGTTTAACGTCTTCTTTAACGGTAAGGTCGATAGCGTCGCTAACCTTCTCATTTAAAAGTGCTAAGTTAATAACTTCGCGCATTTCGGTTACATAATGAAATTTAAGATCCTTTATGTACCCTTCTTTTATTTCCAGAATATCTTTTTGGTTTGATTTGCAAAGGATGATCTCTTTAATGTTAGCACGTTTTGCAGCCAATATCTTTTCTTTTATACCACCTACCGGCAATACACGTCCGCGTAAAGTTATTTCGCCTGTCATAGCCAAATGCGGTTTAATTTTGCGCTGTGTAAATGCCGATGTTAATGCGGTTAGCATTGTAACACCAGCAGACGGCCCGTCCTTAGGCGTAGCACCTGCCGGTACGTGTACATGGATGTCCCATTGCTCGAACAATTTCTGGTCGATATTAAAGTACGACGCATGCGCACGTAAGTAGGCTAACGCGATGGTTGCCGACTCCTTCATTACATCACCCAAGCTACCGGTTAAGGTTAAACGGCCTTTACCCGGGCTTAAACTTGCCTCGATGAATAGTATATCGCCACCTACCGATGTCCAGGCCAGGCCTGTAACCACACCTGCCACGTTATTGCCTTCGTAAAGGTCTTTATCATAGATCGGGGCACCAAGTATGGTTTCAACATCTGCCTTGCTTACAACCGTGTTATAAGGCTCTTCCATGGCAATGTTTTTGGCAGTGCCACGCACAACCGAACCAATTTTTTTCTCCAGGCCACGCACGCCCGACTCGCGGGTGTAATCTTCTATCAGTTTTTCAAGCACATCCGCTTTAAGGGTGATGTCTTTCAATTTTAAGCCATGTGCCTCGCGTTGTTTAGGTACAAGGTGTTGCTTAGCTATTTCTATTTTTTCTTCGATAGTATAACCATTAACCTCTATGATCTCCATACGGTCAAGCAAAGCAGGTTGTATGCTGCTTAATGAATTTGCTGTCGCGATAAACATTACGTTCGACAGATCGAAATCCATCTCAACGTAGTGGTCATAGAATGAGCTGTTTTGTTCAGGGTCCAATACTTCAAGCAAAGCTGATGACGGATCGCCACGGAAATCATTACCAACTTTATCAATCTCATCCAATATAAATACAGGGTTAGCTGCACCCGCTTTTTTAACGGACTGAATTATCCTGCCCGGCATAGCGCCGATATAGGTTTTACGGTGGCCTCTAATCTCGGCTTCATCACGAATTCCGCCCAAAGCCATCCGCACATATTTGCGGCCCAACGCTTTTGCTATTGATTTACCCAACGATGTTTTACCAACCCCCGGAGGGCCAACCAAACAAAGTATAGGCGCTTTCATGTTGTGCTTTAGCTTCAATACGGCTAAGTATTCGATGATGCGGTGTTTTACTTTATCTAAACCAAAATGATCTTTATCCAGCACTTTTTGTGCACGCTTAAGGTCGAAGTTGTCTTTTGTAAACTCGTTCCATGGCAGGTCAAGTAATAACTCTAAATAATTTATCTGTACCGAATAATCGGCTGCTGCCGGGTTAGTACGGGCAAGTTTTTCAACCTCTTTGTCAAAATGAGTTTTAACCTCAACGCTCCATTTCTTTTTGGCAGCACGCTGGCGCAGGCTGTCAATTTCAAGGTCGGGCGTATTGCCACCCAGTTCTTCCTGGATAGTTTTTATTTGCTGATTTAAGAAATAATCGCGCTGTTGTTTGTCCAGGTCTACACGTACCCGGGTTTGGATCTGGTTTTTTAGTTCCAGCAATTGCAGCTCCATGGTTAGGTGTTCCAAAACCATGTTGGCCATATCACGGCGATTTGTTACTTCCAGTAATTTTTGCTTTGCCGACATATCGGCATTCATGTTTGACGATATAAAATTCATCAAAAACGAAGTGCTTTCTATATTACGGATAGCTATACCGGCCTCGCTTGGGATATTTGGCGAAAGCTGGATGATGTTCATTGCCATATCCTTTATAGAGGATATCATGGCTTTAAACTCTTTATCTTCTTTTGATTTTTTTACTTCTTTAAAAGGTTCGATTGTAGCCTTGATGTATGGCTCGCTTTGTACCTCTTCTTTCAAATAAAAACGTTTTTTGCCTTGTAAAATAACAGTGGTATTGCCATCGGGCATTTGCAGCATTTTGATTATGAGGGCTACCGTACCAATTTTGTTCAATTGGTTAAAGGTAGGATCTTCAATGGCAACATCTTTTTGCGATACAACGCCTATCATGCGGCTGCCTTTATTGGCATCGCGTATCAGTTTGATAGATTTATCACGACCAACGGTAATAGGTATAACTACACCCGGGAATAATACCGTATTACGCAGCGGCAATATTGGCAAAAACTCAGGCACCTGCTCATTATTCATCTCCTCTTCATCCTCTGACGACATCAAAGGAAAAAATTCCGAATCTTCATTTATCACTGGTAAAGTATTCTTAAAATCAAACGGGTCAAAACTCATCTATACCTCTTTTTTATAAAAATAAACGTCATGTTGTCAGCCTTTAATATAAAAAGGCCTGTTAAACAACACTTAAATAGGGGCTACTACTTATCTAATGCTATGTTTCAAGACTTATGCCAAGTTACGGCGATACGGATATAACTATTGATTAGGTCTGTTATCAGTTTGATTTCTTGGCGATTACAAATTTAAATGCTTTTTGTTAAATGTGGTTAAATTTATTGGTAAAGATGAAAAAAAGTCATACTCTTGCTCCGCCCTGATAATTTAAGCTAACATTTTTTAAATAAATGTGTTATCAGGATATAATAATTTACGATTGCAGGAGTTAATTATATACTTTGTTTAACATATTAAGCTTTTAATGCGATTACCGATCTTAGTATCTTTCCTGGTTATATCGTCTGTTGAACATGCAGCATCACAGAATGCCTATATTAAATTAGGGCAACAGGCTTATATTGAAGGAAACTTTAAAGCAGCTATTACTCAGTTAGAAAAAGGCCGCCTTATTGATTCTACCAATGCTAACGCCTTATGGATGCTGGGGTACTCTTATTATCATAGCGATAACTACGTTAAATCTATCACCGCTTTTACTAAAGAAATAGCAATCGAACCTGCAGATGCGCATGCTTATTATTACAGAGCCAAAGCACAATTCCGTTTAGGTGCAGACAGCCAGAACCCGGCTGAAAAAGAAAAATATTTATTGGGTGCTATAATTGATTTTACAAAGGCCATTACAATAAACCCCTCGGAAGCTAAAATAACTTCATTTTATCAAAATCGCGGCATTGCTTACAGAGAATATGGTTCATTCAGGCTACAGGCCAATACCAAATTTTTTGACAGAGCCAGGTGCATCAGCGCATGGAAAGCAGGCCTTGCCGATCTGCAAAAGGTTTATGATACTGACCGGTCGAGAGAAGATATTTCTTCACTAATTGATGCTTTGAAAGCAAAGTTAGATGCAGCAAGCAGCCGCCATTAATTCAAGCTTCCTTTTATTACGTATCTGTTAGCGCCCAGCAAGCGCACTTTCTGGTATTTTTGGATCATGTATAAAGAATCCGGGAAATAGGTTAATTTTTCGCTGGTTTGGTATAGAATATTCCGGGTACTGTTGTATATCACTATCCATTTAACCTTACCGCCATCTTTTTTCACCATTATTTCACGGGTTTTCAGGTCGGGGTCTTTTGCGTGGTAAATTTCGATACTGTCGCTTTTTACAATTGTATAGCTATCCCTCCAGGCAGGTTTGTTAATATCCGATTGGCTAAATAAACTCAATTCCAATCCCCAGTTATTAATGCGGACATCTTTGGTTTCTTTACCACCGTTATGGTACACCATTTTATGGGTGATGTGGTGTAGCTTTCTTAGCCGCGCGGTATCTGCAGTAAAAAAGCCTTTGATATCAAAGTATTTCAAACCGGTACCGGTTTGGATATTATCGGGCTTGCAGGAAACAAAAAAACATATAAAAGCAACAAGCGCAACGGCCATAGTGCCTCGGCCAAGCTCCCCTCTTGAGAGGGGGCGCGATAGCCTGTGCGGCTGCAGGGGTGTGTTATACGCCATTTATTTCCTGTTGTGTTATTATGCAAGCCTCAATTGCTCTTAATACATTTATCATGTCACTGCGAACTTCCCTTTCAGTAAAACGCAATATTGTTAACTCGTATTCTTCCAGATCTTTCTCTCGCAATAGGTCTAATACGGATTGCTCGTCATGGGTATGATAAGACCCGTCAACTTCAATTATCAATCCTAATTCGTAACAATAAAAATCTGCAATGTAATTTAGCAGTGGCTTTTGACGATGAAAGTCATAGCCAAACATTTGTTTATTGTTTAACTGCTTCCAAAGCAGTATTTCGCCTAAAGTACTATCATTTCTAAGCCTGCGAGCATATTCCTTTAACTTTATATTGTAAGGAATAATTTTGCGCTTCATTTACTTATCGCTTTGAAGGACACACCCCTTCCCCCTCTCAAGAGGGGAGTCGCACGTGGCCTTTGCTCGTATGGCGTTAATTTATGCTGATGTTACTTTTTTGTTTGTTTACACCAATACATTCCCGCTCATTTCTTCGGGGATTGCAACACCTAAAATATGTAATACCGTTGGGGCAACATCGCCTAATTTGCCATCTTTCACAGTTTTAACATCTTTGTCAATAACAATGCAAGGTACCAGGTTGGTGGTATGTGCAGTATTTGGTGTGCCGTCATCATTTATCATATAATCGGCGTTACCATGGTCGGCAAGGATGATGAACGAGTATCCGTTTGCAATACCTGCTTCAACAACAGCCTGGCAGCAGGCATCTGCCGTTTCGGCGGCTTTAACTACCGCACTAAAAACGCCGGTATGGCCAACCATATCTGTATTTGCAAAGTTAAGCACCACAAAATCGGGCCAGCCACTTTGCAGTTCAGGAATGATGGCATCGCGAATCCCGGCCGCGCTCATCTCCGGTTGTAAGTCGTAAGTAGCCACTTTTGGCGATGGCACCATCAGGCGCTTTTCGTTTGTAAACTCTTTTTCGCGTCCCCCGGAAAAGAAGAATGTAACGTGCGGATATTTCTCTGTTTCCGCTATGCGGATCTGGTTTTTACCGGCGTCCTGCAGTATCTCGCCAATTGTTTTGGTTAGATCCTCCTTGGTGAAAATTACCTTAACATCCTTAAACGTTTCGTCATAGGTGGTCATGGTGACATAGTAAAGGCTAAGCGGGTGCAGGTTGTATTCAGGGAATGCTTTTTGAGTTAACGCAACTGTGATCTCGCGGCCACGGTCGGTACGGAAATTAAAGCAGATCACCACATCGCCTTCTTTAATTACGGCTACAGGTTTACCATCAACGGTGTTCACCAACGGCTGCATAAACTCATCTGTAACATCTTTTAAATAAGCCTCTTTTATAGATTGTTTAATGTTGGTTGTTGGCTCACCAACGCCATGCACCATTACATCATAAGCTTGTTTAACACGTTCCCAGCGGTTATCGCGGTCCATAGCATAATAACGGCCAATGGCAGATGCCAGTTTAACCGGTGTGTTAGCTATATGATCCTCAAGCTCGGTAATAAAACCTAAGCCCGATTTTGGGTCGGTATCGCGTCCGTCAAGAAAAGCATGAACAAATACATTGCTCAATCCTGATGTAACTGCCGCGTCGCACAGCCCTTTTAAATGTTTAATATGCGAGTGCACACCACCATCAGACACTAAGCCGATAAAGTGTACATGTTTGTTATTCTGTTTAGCGTAATCAAAAGCTGATTTTAAAACAGGGTTAGTTACCAGTTCATTATCGTCAACCGCTTTATTGATGCGGCCAAGCTCCTGGTAAACGGTACGGCCGGCACCCAAATTCATGTGACCAACTTCCGAGTTACCCATCTGTCCGTCGGGTAAACCAACGGCCATGCCTGATGCTTCCAGCTTTGAGTTTGGATAATTAGCTATCAGCGAATCAAAAAACGGTGTTTTTGCAGCCAATATAGCGTTCGACTGATCGTTGCGGCCGTAACCCCAGCCGTCTAATATAATTAATGCAAGTTTCTTTTTATTTTCCACAACGCAAATATAAGGCAACGATGTTTATTTCGGCATTTGTCTTCATATATTCTTTTGCATAGCTTTAGCCAACCAATTGTATCGCCGTGAAAAAAATCTTATCAGCCCTGCTAATATTTTGCGCTTTCTTATCCCACGCCCAAACCAAAAAAACCGATCGCCTGCAAATAGCCAACATCGGCGACCTTGAAGTTTCCGGCGGAACAATAACCGATTGCAAAATTGGCTACCGGATGTTTGGTAAGTTAAATGCTGATAAAACCAATGCGGTGATTTTCCTTACCTGGTTTGGCGGTACTTCGCGGGATCTTGTAAACCCATCCAACTTCGCAGCTGTTGACACTACCCGCTATTGTTTAATTATTATTGATGCACTGGCAGATGGTGTTTCGTCATCGCCATCAAACAGCCCTAAACAGCATGGACGCAGTTTCCCGGCTATTACAGCTATAGACATGATAGAAAGCCAGCACGTGCTGCTTACCAAAAACCTGGGTATTAACCACCTTAAAGCGGTTATGGGGATCTCGATGGGGGGCATCCAAACATTTCAATGGGCGGTGAGCTATCCCGATTTTATGGATCTCCTTATCCCAATTGTAGGCACACCGCAGTTTACCAGCTATGACCTGATGCGTGGTGAGATCTACCGCAAAATATTAGACAGCGACCCTGAATATAATCACGGCAATTATAAAGTTAATCCCAAAGTAACCCTCATCAATATGTTTTGGGAGATGTTGCTTACTACCCCTACAGAAAAGGTGCGGGCACATCCGCACGATAGTTTTGGTAGCTGGCTAAGCGGCGTTGAGGCCCAGCAACACAGCGACTGGAACGATACCTGGTACCAATCAGAAGCGCTGGCAGGCTTTGATATTACCAAACCTTACGGCTCTTTCGAACAAACTGCGGCACGCGTTAAAGCCAAAATGCTGATCATCAATGTAGCGCAAGATCATATTGTTAACCCCAAACCTGCGATGGACTTTGCCAAATTGGTGCAAGCCAAAACAGTTTTAATAGACAGTGATGCCGGTCACCTTGCAGGTAATTTGGGTAACGGCGAAGCGAGAAAAGCTGTGATCGAGATACTGAAATAGTAGCCTATTTGAGTTTGAACGCGCACCGTGGAATCACCCCAAGACTCTTCGAGCGCGACCCTCTCTTCCTTAAGCGGTAAAGAGGGTTGTTTCAGTTTATTTCTAATACTTACCCTCTTTCCGCCGAAGGCGAAGAGAGGGTGGTCCAGTGAAGCGCAGACCGGGTGAGTCCCCGGCGCGCGTTTATCAACGCCGATGCTTCGTTCACTTATCAAAAAAAAATCACACCCCCCTGTAGCGATATCTCCATCCGCGTCGTTTTATCTGTAGTAACAACATTATATCTATAATTTTATGAAACATTTAAAACTATCTATTGTGGCAGCTTTATTGATTTTAACTGCTGCAAGCTGCACAAAAACCAATTATGATCCGCCACCTGCAATTGCTGCAATTTCGTTTTACAACGCATCGCCTGATGCACCTCCGCTAAGCATTTATTTAAATTCCAACAAAATTCAGAACGATTCGGTTGCTTATAAAAGCGGGATTGATTATGTGAATGCCTATCCGGGTAACAGGGAAGTAAACGCTTATCGCAACGGTACTAAAACCATCACCAAGTCGATTACTTTTGACGAAGGAAAATTCTACTCGGTTTTTTTAACCGGTAACTATAGCACCGGCGATTTTGTAGCGCTTCAGGACAGCTTGATTGCCCCGGCACCCGGCAAAGCAACCATCAGGTTTGTGAACATGGGCATTGGTGCACCGGTGCTTGATCTGGTATTAACTGACGGAACTAAAATTGTAGATGGCAGGGCATACAAACAAAACAGCGCCTTTGCACCTATTGATGGCGATAAGCAATATAATTTTGTTATACGCGAGCATGGAACAACTGTTGATAAAGTCGTATTGCCTTCTGTAGAAATAGTAGCCGGACACAATTACACTATTTGGGCCCGTGGCATATATACTGCGACGGATGGCGCCGCTATTGGTGCGAGTATTGTTAGAAATTATTGATCCATCAATGATAAAGGCCTTATAATCTAAGGCAAATAACAATATTTTTGCTAAAAATTATGCAGTTAGCTTAGTATCAGCTGCATAATAATTTATACTGAAACCATTGCTCTTTAACCGGGGCAATGGTTAATAATTTAATACAGGTGCTAAAAAAACAGCCGGGTTTACAACAACTTATTGAAGGGTGTGCAAAAAGGGATAACAAGAGCGAGGAGCTGTTGTATAAGACCTTTTATGGCTATCTGTCGGGTGTTGTGTATAGGTATGTGCAGGAAAGAAATAGCTTAAACGAACTGGTAAATGATGCTTTTATACGAATCTTTAAAAAGATAGACACGTTTGCTTTTAACGGCCCGGCTGAGGAATTGCAAAAGGCATTTAAGGGTTGGATAGGACGTATAGCTGCTAATGCCGCTATTGATAGTGTCCGCGCGAAAAAGAAGCTCCTGTATGTAGATGATATAGCGGATGAGACTGTAATGAACATAGCTGTTGAGGCAACCGACAATTTATCGTACCAGGATATAATTGAATTAATTAACGGGCTGCCGCCGATACAGCAGGTGATATTTAATATGCACCAGGTTGAGGGGTTCTCGCACGAAGAAATATCGCAGAAATTTAATATCCCTACCAGTACCAGCAGGGTTTATTTAACAAGGGCAAGGGTAAAGCTGGTAGAACTTTATCAAAAAAGTATGATGACGTATAATGGAAAATGAAGATAAATTTTTTGGTGGGATAGAAGATACGCTGCACTCGTACGAGGACGCGTATCCTGCCGGGGCGTGGGAAGGTTTCAGCGAAAAACGTAAGCGCAGAAAAGCGATAGTACTGTTTTTCAGGTTTGGGACTGCCGCGGCTGTATTATTGTTTTTATCATATTTTGCTATTCAGTTTATCAGAAAAGAACCCGTAGCTACTCAAATTACGCAAACCAAACCTATATCGCGAGAGCAAAAAAATACCATACTGCAACCAAAACCGGAGATAAATAAAAATGATGGATTGGTAACGTCAAATAAAGCCGTCGATCAAAATAAAAACAACCAAACAGAACCAACGATAGATGCTAATAAACAACATATTGCAACTACTAATAAGGATATAGTAACTACTGTTAACGAATTAGCTAAAGCGGGCACAGTTCAGAAACCAATAGTCGCAGCAAAAGATAACCCGGTTATTGCAAATGTTGCAGTACCTGATAAAACTGCCGATGTTAACAACAATGCCAATAAAGCAGCGGGTGCCGACTCGGTGAAAGCCATTAATAGTGTAACTACAACAAATGTAATTGCTCATACAGAAGTGAAGAAATATAATGGTCCATCCAAATCTGTTTACGATAGTATTTTCAATAATAAGACAAATAGCAAAGTAGCCGTAATCACAGCTAAGAAAAACGAAAAGAATTTATCGTATGGCGTAGTGGTTTCGCCGGCATTGGGTAACCAGAAAGTTAATTTTGGTACCGGGGTTGAGGTGGCTTATAAGATCAATAAAAACTTTTTTGTAAGCAGCGGTATAGCTTATTCGTCGTTAAACGCCACAGGCAGCGATGGCCTCTTAAATGCTGCCGCGCCGGGTGCTGCAACAAGCGGAAGGGACGTTAGCCTCCAGGTATCCGGCTTCGAAGTTCCTATAGGTTTACAGTACCGTACCGACAACGGTTTTTACGTAAGCGCGGGCGTAGTAGCTATGGGTGTCACCAACAATAAGCTGGAATATAATTATGTGGCGCAAACGACTGCAGCTGTCCCCACACTTAATGCAGCCGGTCTTACCCAAAATTCGATACGCGTTGTTAATGAGAAAAAAACTGAAGACAGTAAAGAAAAGCTAAACAACTACCTGGGCTTCTACATCTTTTCTGTAGGTAAAAAGAAAAAAATAGGGAACAACCAGGTTACTTTCGGTCCGTTTGTACGGGTGCCGTTTGGCGCAGTGTCCTCACAAAAAATAAGCCTTTTCCAGGGCGGTATAACGTTGGGACTTGATTTTTAAGGGGTAAAATCGGTCCCACAAAGGGGTGCGGCTGTGGTGAATCACGAAAAGGGGTTTTCGATTCACCCGGCCGCATAAAACCCTTCCCAGAAAGAGAAACTGTACGTCAGTTGTATGAACCTTTTTTGTCCCGTTAGGGACTACACCTTTGTAGAATTATATAATCGTTCAGTTATGCCCCGTCAGGGGTTACCCTTAATGAATTGGGTAGCCCTTAACAGGGCATAATTATTTTTCACTCTTTTTTCTACAAAGGTGTAGTCCCTAACGGGACATATTTGCATATCCGCATATGAGAATTCGCTATTTGAAGTCTCTCACTTCAGACGGCTATGCCAGTAGTTTATAATTACAATCGCACATTTGCTTGTTTACAAACTATCACATCCAAAAAATGTTATTACTTTTGACACTTCTAAAATATAACTGATTTGGATAAAGAACTTGTACAGCCATTTATAGACAATGCGCTTAAAGAGGATGTTGGCGACGGCGACCATACATCATTAGCCACCATACCTGCAGGCACCACCGGCAAAGCAAAACTTTTAGTTAAAGACCACGGCATCATAGCCGGTGTTGAACTTGCCGAATATATCTTCCAAAGGGTCGACAAGGACCTTAAAGTAAACGTTTTTATAAAAGACGGTACCGAAGTAAAACCAAAAGATATTGTATTTGAGGTTGAAGGCAGTGCCATCAGCATATTAACCGCCGAGCGTTTGGTGTTGAATTGCATGCAGCGCATGTCGGGCATCGCCACAAGTACAGACCATATTGTCGACTTATTAAAAGGAACCAATACCCAGGTTTTAGATACCCGCAAAACTACGCCCGGTATGCGTTACCTGGAAAAATGGGCTGTGCGGATAGGTGGCGGTGTTAACCATCGTTTTGGTTTGTATGATATGATCCTGATAAAGGATAATCACGTTGATTACTCGGGCGGTATTGCCAGGGCCATCGAGAATGCCCATCAATATATAGCCACTTTAGGAAAAAAACTGGCTATCGAAATTGAGGTACGCAACCAGGAAGAACTGGACGAAGTTATTCAAACCGGTGGTGTAGACAGGATCCTGCTGGATAACTTTAACTTTGCCGACCTTAAGCAAGCTGTCAATATTATCGAAGGTCGTTACATCACTGAAGCATCGGGCGGTATAACTGTTGACAATGTACGCGACTATGCAAATTGCGGGGTCGACTATGTTTCTATAGGCGCGTTAACACATTCTGTTACCTGCCTTGACCTCAGTTTAAAAGCGGTTAAATAGTCCAAATGGTAACAATTTCATAAAGAAACTGCCAATTGCGTTTAAATATGATTAAACTTGTTAGTACAACAATCAATTTTTAATATTGCGTTGATATGATCACCCCTTATTCAATTTCAGCGCTAATACTTGCTTATCTGTGTGGTTCTATCCCTACTGCGGTTTGGATAGGAATGGCGTTTTACGGGGTTGATGTAAGAGAGTATGGCAGCGGTAACGCAGGTGCAACCAATACCTTTAGGGTACTGGGCAAAAAGGCCGGCATACCCGTAATGCTGCTTGATATTTTAAAAGGCTTTACTGCCACCAATCTTGCTTTTTTTATCGGCGTTACAACTACCGGCGGGGTAAACTCTATCCCTTATACCAATTACGAGCTGGCACTGGGCATAGCAGCAGTAATGGGCCACCTGTTCCCTGTATTTGCCGGGTTTAGGGGCGGCAAAGGCATAGCTACCTTATTTGGGATGGTATTGGCTATCCATTTTCACGCTGCGCTGCTTTGTGTGGTGGTGTTTATTGTTGTTTTACTGATCTTTAGATACGTATCCTTAGGTTCTATTTTGGCCGGATTTACCTATTTAATAGGTGTTACATTTATCTTCCCCAGCAACCGCTCGGTTGTAATATATGGCATGTGTATGTGTCTGCTGATATTGGTAACCCATCAAAAAAATATTGAACGCTTACTTAAAGGCACAGAGAGTAAGGTCAATCTCTTTAAGAAAAAATTAGCACAGACATAGCAGTATTCACCCGCTACACTATTTGTCAAGATGGTTTTTCGATTTTTGTCTCAATCAAGACCCTTGAATAAATTCCGTCAAATAAAAGCTTTGGCGTAAATGCCATTCCAATCTTCACTAAACAGTCAATTAGTTTATTTTTTTGATGTAGTAATTTCCCAAACCACCACGAATGAAAAACTATCGGGTCAATTTTTGATGTCCTTCTTTTTTGAAAAATCGCGAAAGTTTCTGATAATGTTAAACTGCTGTTACTAAGTAAACCTGCCAAAAGGTAAGAATCTTCCATCGCTAAACAAGCTCCGTTTGCCATGTTAGGTGTAGTTGGATGAATGGCATCGCCAATTAACAACGTGTTTTTGCTAAACCATTTTAAATTTTTACGACTTGTCGGCTTTATGTCCAAAAGCTCAGCCGGGTAAATGTTCTCTGAACTATCAATAACTTGTTGTACAATAGGATGATAGCCCTTAAAATATGATTTCAACATAGTTTTGTCAAAAGAATTTTTTTCAAAACTTCTTTTCTCTTTGATAATGTACCAGGCGTAATGATTTCCGCCCATATGAATTATTGCAAACCTCAGGTTTTGTCCAACAAAGTCGTGATAGGAGTTTTTAAATTTTTCATCAAGTGTTATTTCGCTAATCCCGCGAAAAAGGATCTGGTTGGAATCGCGGAGTTTAAGGTTAGGGTAAATTTCCTGCCGGAATTTTGAATTGATGCCATCAGCTGATATTACAAGTTCATTTTCCGGGAAGTCATGGATTGACTTTTTGGTATTTAAATATACGTGCTCAACGTCTAAACGGCTGTATAATAGTTTATGAAATTGCCGTCTATTTACTGATAAGGCAGGTCTTTTCAACTTGAAAGACTTGATATAATTTAAATTGTTGTCAACCAGATGAAAGTCATATATTTCTGTCCCAAGTTGTTTTGTTTCTTCTAAAATATTCCACTCTTCCAGTATGTGGCGGATATTAGCGCTTATCCCCAATGCTACATTTTGATAAGTTATTTCAGGATCTTGTTCAAACAGGTTGTAATTGACACCTTTTTTCTTTAAAGCCAAAGCCGTTGTCAACCCTGCAATTCCACCACCAATAATATTTACAGTATCAATTTTTTCCATAGGGATAGTTAATATGATGCCTATATAAAAGTATGGTTTTCTTCTTTTTGCGCAAAAAATGTGACCATATTTTAAGCCAAGCACACCTGACTGTTAATAATAAACGAGATTTATGGTGACATCATTTCGTCAGTAAAGGGTGTTCCAAAACTTACGTGTGTTAATCCATTTTGTGTGTTTAAACAATTTAATTTTTTATAGACACCTTATTATTAAGGTGTTAGGCCCAAAAAAGTGTTTCATTTTGTTTCACTCATTTTTTGCAAAATACTAACTGTCAATTTGTTAAACCGAAAATGTGTTTCACCTGTTTCATCTGTGTCACACACTTGTGAAACAACGCTAAGTTAACGACTGCCCCAAAACCTCTAAAATAGCCTTGGCTTTAAGCAAACACTCTTCATACTCCTTCTCGGCATCGGCATAATAGGTTATGGCGCCACCGGTATGGAAGGACAGGTATCGATCTATCGAATTATAGAGCAACGTCCTTATCACCACGTTGAAGTCAAAATCATTATCCGGACTGAAATAGCCTATTGCCCCTGAATATACGCCCCGCTTGCTGCGCTCGTATTGCTCCATCAACCGCATCGAGTTGATCTTGGGCGCGCCGGTCATGCTGCCCATAGGGAAGGTATTGCGGATAGCTTCTGTTGCTGATAATCCATCCTGCAGCTCGCACACTACCGTCGATATCATTTGATGAACCTGGTTAAAGGTGTAGATGCCAAACAGCTCCTCGGTTTTAACCGTACCGGGCCTGGCGGAGTGGGTCAGATCATTACGCACCAGGTCGACGATCATTACATTTTCCTGCAGTTCTTTGGTGCTGTTATGCAGTTGTTCTTTAATAGCTTCGTCTTCCTGCTCGGTGGCGCCACGTTTAGCCGTACCTTTAATGGGTTGCGATATCAGCTTGTCGCCACGCTTAGCCAGGAAACGCTCGGGCGATGCGCAAAGAATATAGTTATCATGCCACTTATAAAAGGTGCCAAACGGCGTAGGCGATACGCTGTTAAGCTGTAAAAAGGTTGCAACGGGGTCTATCTCTGCATTGTCAGCAAAGAACTCCTGGCAGAAGTTGGTTACGTAAATATCCCCACGGGTTATGTGTGCTTTGATCTTATCGACGGTGGTTATATAATCTTCTTTGCTAAAGCGCGATTGCAGGTTGATAGCATTAGGGTGGTAGGCTGGTAGTACCTGTTGGTCAATAGCTTTAAGCTCACCATTAGCATCATTCGCAATGATCTCAACCTCGCCTTTATTAATCAATATTAAGTATTCAGGCTCGAAGAAATAGAGATCGGGAAAGTGCAGGTGATCCGGGTTAGCAGACGTTAGTTGCTCCACCTCGTTCTTTAAGTCGTAGCTTAAAAAGCCTGTTAACCACCCGGGGTGAGTTGATCGGAATTGCTCGAGCTCGGTGAAAGCGGTGCCGGTATTAGCGGTTATGCTTGATTTAACCCCGGCAGCTATTAAGGTGTCGAATTTTGAGTAGGGATCGTTAAAGCTGTTTGAGTCCAGGTAACAGCAGGCATCAAAACTTGCCGCCCATTGCAAGGCCTTTTGCTTAAATAACGGCAGATCGGTTACCTGTATAATCACACCGTAAAGTTAACTAACTAACCGTAAACTATACGGTTTTATTTGAACCTGAATATGCCGCCGTGGGGGTATTAAATTATTGAAATAATGTGTTATTTTTGTAGCTGATAACCAATCAAATAGATATGAAAAGATTAGCAATACTTGCATTTTGTTTAGGCATAAGTGCAATCACTTTTGCACAAAGCAAAATAGCTCCAGCTAAACCGGGCGTGACTTATGGCAAAACTATAACTGCCGACAACGCGATAAACACTTTGGCATTAAACTCGGCTTTAACTACAGATTCTGTTTTTACAGGTAAGGTAACAGGTAAAGTAGTTGAAGTTTGCACCAAAAAAGGCTGTTTCATGAAACTGGCACAAGCCGATGGTAAAACGGTTATGGTTCAGTTTAAAGATTACGCCTACTTTATGCCGCAAAACATAGTAGGTAAAAACGTAGTGGTTGAAGGTAAGGCCAAAGTAAATGAAACTTCGGTTGAGCACCTTAAGCACTTTGCTAAAGACGCAGGTAAAACCGACGCAGAAATAGCGATGATTAAAGAGCCTAAAAAGGACGTAGCCATCATGGCCGACGGCGTATTGGTAGTGAAGTAATTAAAAGATCTTATAAATGAAAAGCCCCGATAGTCAAACTATCGGGGCTTTTTTATGCTTAGTGCAATACTAAGGTTTGTTTCCTGTCTGGCCCAACTGATAGCCATTTGATAGGCACGCCTAATTCTTTCTCAAGGTAATCTATATATGCTTGCAGTTTGGCAGGGATCTCTGATAATTCGGTTATACCGGTCAAATCCTCGTTCCAGCCATCAATCTCCTGTAATACAGGCACGGCATCAACCGAGCATATATCGTACGGCATATAGTCTATTTTCTCGCCTAAGTAGTTGTAGTGTGTGCAGGCATAGATCTTATCAAATCCGCTTAACACATCAGCTTTGGTCATTACCATTTGGGTAACACCGTTAAGCATAATGGCATATTTTAGAGCAGGAAGGTCTATCCAACCGGTGCGGCGCGGGCGGCCTGTAGTAGCGCCAAACTCATGGCCTACCTTACGCAACTCTTCACCAACTTCGTTATCTAACTCGGTAGGGAAGGGGCCGCCGCCAACACGCGTGCAATAGGCTTTAAATATGCCTATAACATCGCCAATAGTATTTGGGGCAATACCCAAACCTGTGCAAGCACCGGCAGTGGTTGTGTTTGATGAAGTTACAAAAGGGTATGAACCAAAGTCTATATCCAGCATAGTGCCCTGTGCACCTTCGGCTAATATTTTTTTACCTTTTTTAAGGTAATCGTTAACAAAATGCTCCGAATCAACTAACGGGAACTTCTTTATCAGATCAATAGCTTCAAAGAAAGCAGCTTCGCGCTCGCTAAAATCTGCAACCTCACCATATAAAGCTTGCAGCATTGATGTATGCTTATCAACCAGCTTTTGGTAGCGTTCTTTAAAATCGGGCAGAGTGATATCGCCAATACGCAAGCCATTGCGGCCTGTTTTGTCCATATAAGTTGGACCGATACCTTTTAAGGTCGAACCAATTTTGCCGTCGCCCATTTTCTTTTCAGAAGCAGCGTCAAGCAATTGGTGGGTAGGTAATATAAGGTGCGCCTTTTTAGCTATTAATAAATTCTTTTTGGCTAACAGGTCATGCCCGGCATCCTTTAATTTATCAATTTCTCTTTTTAGAGTGATAGGATCAATAACAACACCATTACCTATAAGGTTAAGTGTGTTATCAAAAAATATACCCGAAGGGATGGTGTTCAATACAAACTTTTTACCGTCAAACTCCAATGTATGGCCAGCATTCGGGCCACCCTGGAAACGGGCGATCAGGTCGTAACCTGAGCTAAGTACATCAACAATTTTACCTTTACCTTCGTCGCCCCATTGGAGGCCTAATAATACGTCAACAGCCATTATGAAATTAGAATATTTAACAAGGGGGTAAAGTTATACTTTTCTATCGCAAAAGCCGGCTTTAAGTTTTTCACAATTGCCGTAAAGATTCAACGAATGGTGTTTTATTTCAAATTTAAGCAGGTTACCCATCATACTTTGGATCTGCTGGATCCGTGGGTCGCAAAACTCAACAACCTTACCGCAGTCGAGGCAAATAATGTGGTCGTGCTGCTTATAACCGTATGATTTTTCAAACTGCGCCATGTTTTTACCAAATTGGTGTTTGGTAACCAAATCGCACGATACCAGTAGCTCAAGCGTATTATAAACAGTGGCACGGCTGACGCGATATTTCTTGTTTTTCATGTGGATATATAATGATTCCACATCAAAATGATCAGTTCTTGAATAGATCTCTTCGAGTATAGCAAAACGTTCAGGGGTCTTCCGTAGGTTTTTATTTTCAAGATAAGCCTCGAAAATCTTTTTTACCATTGCTATAGTTTCCTGTTGGGACATAGTTTTTTATTGATGTTCAAAGGTATGAATTTAGTTGATTTGTTGAATGAGTTTATTGGTTGATTAAGTTATAACTACTCACCTAATCAACCACTCACCAACTAACTGTTAAGACGCTTTCTCAATTACCGCGTCAAATCGGGTTACATCGGTAACGCCGTTAACGGTTTTTAATCGTTTTATAAGATTATCCAGGTGTTGGGTATCATTAACATAAACCATTATGGATCCTTCAAAAATACCATTGTCGCTGTCAACTGTTATCGATCGCATGTTCACTTTAAAATCGTGCGATATTACCGTTGTTAATTTGTTTATAAGGCCTACATCATCAATACCAACAATTCGTAAGCCGGTTAAAAACGCAAGTTCTTGTTGGTTTGTCCAGCGGGCTTTTACAATCCGGTAGCCATAGTTCGCCATCAGTTTGGCAGCGTTGGGGCAGTTAGTACGATGTATTTTTATGCCATCGCTAACGGTGACAAAACCAAACACGTCATCACCGGGGATAGGATTACAGCAATTGGCCAGCTTGTAGTCAATTTTTTGCATATCCTCGCCAATTAACAGCATATCGCTGTCTTTGGCTTTTATGTTTCGCAGTAAACCCTGTAACTGCTCGTTTTCTATTTTATCCTGTGGCTTATTCTCAACAACTTTCTCAGACAGCTGGTATTCCTTCAGGTCCTTCATGTCAATAAGGCCCTTGGCTATATTAAAGAACAGATCTTGTGTCGACCCCAGTTTAAAGTAGTAGCTCAGCTTATGTATATTTTCTGAATTGTAGGTGATCTTTAATGATTTTAACTTACGTTCCAGTATCTCTTTACCATCCTCGGCAACTTTGCGTTTTTCTTCTTTTAATGCCGATTTAATTTTGGCTTTGGCTTTGGCCGTCACCACAAAACTCAGCCAATCTTCTTTAGGGACTTGCTTGCTTGATGTAATAACCTCTACCTGGTCGCCATTTTGTAGCTTATAGCTAAGCGGAACCAGCTTGTGGTTAACCTTAGCACCTATACAGCTGGCACCAACATCGGTATGGATCTCGAAGGCAAAATCAAGCGCGGTGGCATTTAACGGCAACTGTATCAAGGCGCCTTTTGGTGTGAAGATAAATATCTCGTCAGAGAACAGGTTCATCTTGAAATCGTCCAGGAACTCCAATGCGTTCGAGTCGGGATTCTTTAGCATATCCCTTACCTTTTGTACCCAAAGATCAAGCCCACTATCAGTAGATGCTTCTTTATATTTCCAGTGTGCCGCGAAACCTTTTTCGGCAATCTCGTTCATGCGTTTAGTGCGAATCTGTACCTCAACCCATTGCCCGCGGGGCCCCATCACAGTAGTGTGTAATGATTCATAGCCATTTGCCTTTGGCGATGAGATCCAATCGCGCAACCTATCGGGGTTAGGGCGGTAAAGATCTGTAACTATCGAGTATGCTTTCCAGCAATCTGCCTTTTCATTCTCCGGTGTGCTATCCAAAATAACCCTTATCGCAAACAGGTCGTATACCTCTTCAAACGGGATAGATTTTTTCTTCATCTTGTTCCAGATGGAGTGGATGGATTTTGGCCGGCCAAACAGATCAGCATCAAGGCCTTGCCCGGCTAAAACTTTTTTTACCGGTTCAATAAAATCACGTATAAATTTCTCGCGCTCGGCCTTTTTCTCGTTAAGCTTATTTTTGATGAACTGGTAAGTTTCGCGCTCCATGTATTTCATGGATAGGTCTTCCAATTCTGATTTTATAGCATACAGGCCCAGGCGGTGAGCAAGTGGGGCATATAAGTAAACTGTTTCTGACGATAGTTTAAGCTGCTTATCGCGCGGCATAAACTCCATAGTGCGCATATTATGCAGGCGATCGGCCAATTTTATCAATATCACCCTAACGTCATCGGCCAGGGTAAGCAGCATTTTTCTAAAATTCTCGGCTTGCAAAGAACTATTGGTATCAAACACGCCCGAGATCTTGGTAAGGCCGTCAATAATTTTGGCTACTTTTTTACCAAACTCTTGCTCAATATCGTCAAGCGTAACATCGGTATCTTCAACAACATCATGTAGTAATGCGCATACAATAGAAGTTGTACCCAGCCCAATTTCTTCGGCGGCTATTTGTGCAACGGCTATAGGGTGATATATATAAGGCTCGCCTGATTTGCGGCGCATGTCTTTATGGCTCTCTAACGCCATATCAAACGCCTTGCGTATCATGCGTTTATCACCCTTTTGCAGGGTTGATTTACTTGCACGTAATAAAGCCCGGTATCTTTTTAATATCTCTTGCTTCTCAACTTCCAGATCGATCACTAATTCTTTCATACTTAGGCATAACCGGCATTTCTATCATAAACTCGCAATAAATGTTAAAATTGCAGGTTATTATAAAATACCAAAAAAAATTGCATTAATTTTGCATAAGGTAAATTTATGAAATTATTTGGGCTTTTGATAGTGTTTTGCTGCTTAATGGGTACGTTAAAGGCCCAGGAACAGCGTCCTGCGTTACCTACATTGAGCAAAAATGACACTATAAAAACTTATGTTACCCTTTTAGATGGCGAAATGGTGCCATGGATAGTTACTCCCGAAGTTGTCATCCGTGATACGCGCATATTCAAAACAGATGCCGATAGAAGAGCCTTTAATTTATTAAAATACAATGTACGTAAGGTTATACCATACGCGCACTTTGCAGGCGACAGGTACCGCCAATTGCAACGCGACCTGGCGTTAACCGGAGACAAAGGCAAGCAAAAGGAATTGATTACTGCCTGTAATAATCAAATAAAAGAGATGTTTAAAAAGGAGATCGTAAACCTGACAATAACCCAGGGCGAGATCCTTATAAAGATGATAAATCGCGAAACGGAAATAACCACCTATGATGTTGTTAAAGAGTTAAAAGGCGGATTTACGGCATTTTCTTTGCAAATAGCTGCAAAAATATTTGGTCATAACCTTAAGGAAACCTACGATAGGGACGAACAGCGCGACATTGAAACAATACTTCAGGAAGCGGGTTACGATTCATATAGGAATTAATAATGAATAGTAATACCATTTACCAGTTTAATGCCCAAAAAATCTCGGGCGAGGAAATTAGCTTATCAGATTATAAAAATAAAGTACTTTTAGTGGTGAATACTGCCTCCCAATGTGGGTTTACTCCCCAGCTTAAAGACCTGGTTGCTTTAAAAAATGAGTTTGCAGGGCAGGATTTTGAAATATTAAGTTTTCCATCAAATGATTTTGGCGGACAAGAACCTTTAGCGGGCGATGCTATAGTTGCCTTTTGTGAAAACTACGGAGCTAACTTTCCTATCTTCGAAAAAATAAGAGTTAGGGGCCCGTACGCAGACCCATTATATAAATTCTTTGCAGATAAAAAGCAGAATGGTAAAATAAGCTCGGTACCACGGTGGAATTTTCATAAATTCCTGGTGAACAGAGCAGGCGAAGTGACAGACTTTTATTATCCTTTTACAAGCCCTACCGTATCAAAAATTAAAAAGAAGATCAATAAGCTGCTGGCAGCCGGTCATTAACATATAGTTATGCTTAAACTTGACATATTAGTTTTATCCGTACACCCTGACGATGCAGAATTAGGCTGTGCCGGTACCATATTAAAACATATTGCCTTAGGTAAAAAGGTAGGTATTGTTGATTTGACACGAGGCGAATTAGGCACCCGCGGTTCGGCCGAGATCCGCGCAAAAGAAGCAGAAGCTGCAGGCAAAATATTAGGATTAGCCGCAAGAGAAAACCTGGCTATACCCGATGGTTTTTTTGAAAATACTAAACAATACCAGCTAAAGGTTATTGAAGCTATCCGAAAATATCAGCCCGAAATTATTATTACCAATGCTTATCATGACAGGCACCCTGATCATGGGCGTGCTTGCAACCTGGTTACCGACTCGGTATTTTTATCGGGCTTAAGAAAGATAGAAACCTACGAGAATGGTAAACGACAAGAACCATGGCGCGCCGAATTGCTGTTACATTTTATCCAGGACGTGTACATTAAACCAGATATAGTGGTAGACGTTACCGACTATTGGGATAAAAAAATTGAAAGTGTTAATGCCTACGGTTCGCAATTTTATAACCCGGAATGGGAAGAAGAGCCCCAAACTTATATCTCATCGCCCGACTTTATTGCAGTTGTTGAAGCACGCGCACGCGAATTTGGTAAGATCATCCATGTGAAATTTGCCGAAGGGTTTACTTCACGCAGGATTTTAGGGGTGGATAACCTGTTTAACCTAAGGTAGCATTTACGCAATTACATATTCAAAACGATTGTTCTCATCGTTTCTTTGGCGCTTAAGTTTATTTTCTTTCGCAAGCTTTAACAATATGCCCGATAGTTCGGAAGTTTTAAAGTCCGAATCGAATTTAGATTTGCAATAGTCGGCTACGCCTGATATAGAATGTGGTATTTTAAAGAAATCGGTTGCCAGCAGTTGATTTAAAATTTTAGTGGCGCCGGGTTTTTTACGCCGGGCAGGAGCATTGTGTTTTTCGTTACTAACAGGTGTTCTTTGCTTGATCGCTTTTTTAGCTAAAAACTCATACCCGTCAGCGTCACCTCTTTCAAACTCTATCATTGCGTCCAGCAGCTTGTCAACTACTTTTACTTGTACGGCCTCTGATTGGAAAGCATTTACAACTTCTGAGATTTCAATAAGCTGTTTTTTTAATTTTTCAATGGGTTTGCTCATGATAATATTGGGCTACGGTAAATATTATTTCCAATAAAATTTAACAGACTGATAAATAGGGGATAGTATAGCCTGTTATAGGAATAATGCTATAGATGTTAACGCAAACATACGATTATAGTATATTTCACGCACGAAAAATTGAAATTTAAGGCTTTAAAACCGCAAGTTGTAGCAATATTATTACATATTAAAGCGTTCCGGCTATTTTTTGAAGAATATGTAATCCTTCGTCAATATTATTTTTTTCAATAATAAGGGCAGGCCTAAAGCGTATAGTGCTGTTACCGCAACCTAAAAACATTACATTATTAGCTATACCCAACTGTATAAATTTATCGCGGGTAGTTTTATCAGGGAAATCAAAGGCGGTAAGCAACCCCTTACCGCGCACATTAGTTATTATAGGCATATTTGCTGCAATCTGCGATAATTGATCTTGCAGATATTGGCCGTTTTCGGCGGCTTTAGCGCATAAGTTGTCTTCTTCAATTATCTCCAATATTTTTGACGACCTAACCATATCAACCAGGCTACCGCCCCAGGTTGAATTAATGCGTGATGAGGTGTTGAATACATTGTTTTCTATCTCATCAACACGTTTGCTTGCCAATATGCCGCATACCTGCATTTTTTTTCCGAATGCTATAATATCCGGGCGGGCATTTGGGCCGAAATGCTCGTGGCACCAAAACTTACCGCTTAAGGCTACACCTGTTTGCACTTCGTCGTAAATAAGCAAGGCCTCATTTTCGTCGGCTAACAGGCGCAGTTGTTCCATAAATTCTTTACGGGCGTGGTTATCACCACCTTCGGCTTGTACAGGTTCAACTATAATGGCGCAAATATCGTCTTTGTGGTCTGTAAATGCTTGTTTTATCTGAGCGATAGATAGCTGTTCTCTTTTTACCAGGTCAGCTTGATTAACCTCTGTTTGCGGGAATTGGATTGCCGGGAATGAAACACGCGGCCAATCAAATTTAGCATACCATTTAGTTTTAACGGGAAGGGTGTTAGTTAAGCTTAACGTATAACCAGAGCGTCCGTGAAAAGCATGTTCGAAGTGTAATACTTTAAAACCTTTTTCGGTTTTGTGGCCTTTGGCAAAGTTTTTTTGCACCTTCCAGTCCATGGCGGTTTTAAGCGCATTTTCTATAGCCAGTGTACCACCCGAAATAAAGAAAGCATGAGGCAGGTAATCCGGGATCCCAACTCGTGCAAATGTTTCTAAAAACTGGGCGTATTGTGTGGTGTAGATGTCTGAGTTTGATGGGTTGGTTAACGCGGCCAGCATCAGATTTTTTTTGAAGGCCTCATCATTCAACATTTTGGGATGGTTATAACCTAACGGCACCGATGCAAAGCAGGTGAAAAAATCAAGCAAGGTGCGTTTATTCTTAGAATCATAAATGTGCACACCGTTACTTTTTTCCATATCAAAAGTAAGGTCGAAGCCATCAGCCAGCACGTGTTTTTTTAACGATTCAATTACATTTTCTGGAAGAACAGATAGGTTATACATAGGAAAGATGCTTTTAACAAATTTACAAAAAAACACCCTGCAAAGCTAATTTAAGCGGTTTTTGAACTCATGTGGTTAAAACCAACTTTAAATTGTTTAAACCTGCTTTTTGTACTATTGCTGGTTTGGGTATACTTAAATAAATTTATCTTTCATCCCCAGCAGGCCCCAAATTCCGCCGCTATGTATCGCCAAAATCCGGCTTCCTGGCGCGAAATGACCTTTTTTTGCGAGGTCGTAAATAGCGTACATCATCTTGCCTGTGTAGATAGGGTCTATCAATATCCCGGTATCAGCAATAAATGTTTTAATGAATTTTATTAGTTCATCGTTAACCTTACCATAGCCGCCAAAATGATAGTCGGTGTGTAGTTGATAGTTTGCCGGTGCCGTTAGTAGTTTATCAACCTCATCAGCAATAAAACCACCATTTTTAAATACCGGGATAACATTTAATGTGGTTGGCAAGTGATGTTGTGCAAGGCCATTAATAATACCCGCGGCCATGGTGCCAGTGCCCGCTGCGCAAAAGATCTGATCATAGGCCTCAGTCAGCTCATCAACCAATTCGCTGCAGCCTTTTGCAGCTTCCGGCGATGCACCGCCTTCATTTATAAAAAAAGCATCATCATTGCCAGCGAAATATTTATTAAATAATGCCTGCTTATCGCGGTAGCTTTCCCGGTCGGTAAATATCAAATTCATGCCATGTAGGCGGCACATAAATAGGGTATCGTTATTTCCTTCTTCGCCACGGACAATACCAGTGGTTTTAAAACCAAATTTTGCTGCTGCAGCTGCGGTAGCTAATAAGTGATTTGAGTAAGCGCCACCAAAGGTTACCAGGTGGGTTTTGTTTTGTGCCTGCGCCTTTTTAAGCAGGTACTTAAGCTTGCGCCATTTATTGCCTGATATAATGGGATGGATCAGGTCATCGCGTTTTATATAAACTAATAAGTCCCGTTCGGCAAATAACTTATTGTTAATTTGCTGAACGGGACTAAATATCTCGAGGTCGATATGCATTAAGCTATTAGAAGCCTAAGCCGATACCTGCGTTAGCTGAATTATAGCCGCCACCGCTGATGCTATAAGAAGCATAAATGCGCAGGATCAATAAGTTCAATTGGAAGCCAAAGTCGCCACGCATGCCGCTGATGCTGGTTTCATTGATATGTACCGGATCTTTTACTACAGTGTAAAAGGTACCTTGTCCCGGAACTGTTGATTGTATAGGGAAATTACCCAATACGCCTAAATCAGTTTTACCGGTTTGATAACCTACCGAAGCAAACGGTGTAAAGAATAATAATTTTTTAGAAATAATAGCCTGGAAATTTACACCGCTAAAAGTTGCATCAATACGTTGAGTACTAAAATCTGCAGCTGTTGTTCCCGGTGCAGGCAATGCGCCGGTAGCTGGCTTAACGTCAAGCGTTTTGCTGTATTTTATACGATTGAAATTGAAGGCAAGTGCTAAATCAAATGGTTTTTCTGTGCCTTTTTTAGCAAAGTCCTGTATAATATTGTGTTTGATACCAAAACCAAATACACCTACAGAACCCGCATCGTCGCTGATTTTGAAAGTTGGCGTACTACGGATAGTCACATCGGTGTTTTTAACCAAGCCTACAGTAATTTGTACGTTTGGTGCCGGTATGTACTCAATAACTCCTTTTGGCAATTGGAAAGTACTGATCTGGTTACCATTATCGTCATTTATGCGCATTGTTGGCGGCGTAGCATCTTTATCACCGGCAAATGTCGGGGCAATGGTTCCGCTGCCTGCAGCAGGTGTTAGGTGATTGGTCAAACCAATTTTAGTTACATCAAATGTTTTATCAGCTGTTGGTGCTTGTGCCACCGCAGCGCTGATACGGATATCAAAATGTAAAAATTTCTTTGTTTTGGCGGTATTGTTCCAGCCACTGTTTAACCCAACACCAAAACCTTTAAATAAAGGTGTGCCGTAGGCCGTAAATAATTTAGTAACGTCGGCCGGACTTGATTTGATCAACTGGCTAAAGTCATCATCGCTTGACTGCGCATTTGCTTTGAATGCAGCAGAAGTTAAAATTACAATTGTAATTAAGGAGTAGAGTTTTTTCATGTAGTTTAAAATGAGGTTTTCGATTATAAAAGTAATACATATTTCGTAAAAATCAATATTATAAGCACTTAGGTATATTATTTATTAATAAGTAATTGATTAAAAAACAATTATTTTTGCGCGAATGATAAAAGAGCCCGAAATATTTGAGCAGGATGAGCAGGACTTATATGAGCATCTGCGTGTAGTTGTTGACAAGGGGCAGTCTCTTTTACGTATTGATAAGTTCTTGATGTACCGCGTCGAAAATGCGTCGCGAAACCGTATCCAGAACGCCATAGATGCTGGTAACGTGCTGGTTAATGACAAGGTAATTAAAGCCAGCTATCGCGTTAAGCCGCTTGATGTAATATCGGTTGTATTACCGCACCCGCCGCGCGATACAGAAGTGTATCCGGAAAACCTGCCGATAAATATTGTTTATGAAGACGATGATGTGCTGGTGGTAAATAAAGAGGCCGGTATAGTGGTGCATCCGGGATATAATAATTATACCGGTACACTGGTTAACGCACTGGTTTATCACTTTCAGCAATTGCCTACGCTGCCCGGTAATGATGGGCGGCCGGGGCTGGTACACCGTATTGATAAGGATACCTCGGGCTTATTATTGATAAGCAAGAATGAACGCTCAATGACTTACCTGGCACGCCAGTTTTTTGATCACTCCATAACCCGTAAATACCTTGCCCTGGTTTGGGGCGACCTGGAACAAGACGGCACCGTAACCGGCTACATTGGCCGCAGTGTGAACGATAGGCGTGTAATGTCAATCTATGATGATGAGGAAAAAGGTAAATGGTCTGTAACGCATTACAAAGTGTTAGAACGGATGGGCTATGTTACGCTGATAGAGTGCCAACTGGAGACGGGCCGCACGCACCAGATCCGCGCACATATGAAACATATTGGCCACCCTTTGTTTAGCGATGCTACCTATGGCGGCGATAAGATTTTAAAGGGGGCTGTTTACAGCAAATACAAGCAATTTGTAGAGAATTGTTTTGAGTTGATGCCACGCCAGGCCCTGCATGCGCAAACGCTGGGTTTTACCCATCCGTCGACAAAAAAATATATTCATTTTGAAGCACCTCTGCCACAGGATTTTGATAATGTATTGCAAAAATGGCGTAAATATATTGGTGCTAATGCCACACAAAATGGTGAAATTAGCGATTGATTAACCATGGCATTGCTTTACATAAATTTTAACGGAGAAATACTACCGGCAGACACGAAACTACTGCCTGTTGCAAACCGTGCTTTTAAATATGGCGACGGTTTGTTTGAAAGCATGAGGATGCTAAAGGGCCAGCTTAAGTTTGCCGATATGCATGCCGACCGCCTGCAACGTGGTATGAAAGCCTTGAAAATAGACGGCTACTCTCAAATGGACGCTTATTTCCTGAAAGAAAAAGCCGAGCAGCTATCTATCCGTAATAAATCAAAACATGGCAGGTTAAGATTGACGGTTTATCGCGATTCGGGTGGATTTTATGCCCCGTCGCAAAATAAGGCAGGGTATTGCTTGGAGTTTATCCCTGCTGATGAGCCACGCTATTTTTTAAATGATAAGGGTTTGATAGTTGATGTTTTTACTGAACTGCCAAAGCCATCTAATTACCTGTCGAATATAAAAACCTGTAACTCGCTTCTCTATGTTATGGCAGGCTTATATAAAGCGCAAAATAACCTTGACGAAGTTTTCTTATTAAACCAAAACGGTTTTTTATGCGAGGCAAGCAGTGCTAACGTGTTTGTGTTATATCAAAATCATTTATATACGCCGGCATTAAGCGAGGGGTGTGTAGAGGGCGTGATGCGCCAGGTTGTCATCAACATTGCCAAAAAAAGTAATATACCTGTAACCGAAGCCCAGATAAATCCTGAAATTCTTTACGAAGCCGACGAAGTGTTTTTAACCAACGCCAGCAAAGGAATACAATGCGTTATGGGGTATGGCATAAAACGTTATTTTAATAGGGTGAGTAAGGTGTTTATGGATGAGTTGAACAAGTTGTAGGTAGCCTTACAACTTCACACCCCTCAAAAACTCTGCAATATCCATTCTTTTTTTTCCTTCCAACTGTACATCAGTTACGCTGATAAAACCATCCTGCGCAGCAAATTTTAAATAAGTTTTGTTGTCGGTTAAAAATGCGCCGGCTTGTACGCCCGGTTCTGTTTCCTGGAACTCGGCCCGATATATTTTAAATGTTTTGGCATTCAGATCGGTAAAGGCAGCAGGTGATGGACTTAATCCGCGTATAAAGTTATACACCCAGGTTACTGGCATGTTCCAGTTTATTTTACAATCGTCTTTATAAATTTTGGGTGCGGTTTTTATTTCAGCACCCTCGGCCAACAATGAAGTCTGCGGATGCTCGTTATACCGTCCGCTTTCAACCGCTTTAACGGTTTTTACCAATAGGCCGGCACCTTTATTCATCAGGCGGTCATGCAGCTCGCCGGCGGTTTCGTGGCCGGTAAGGGTTACTTTCTCGGTGAATAAAACATTACCGGTATCAATTTCATGTTTTAGGAAAAACGTGGTAACGCCGCTTTCCTTTTCGCCGTTAATCAGCACCCAATTTAATGGCGCGGCACCACGATAATTTGGCAGTAATGAAGCGTGTAAATTTATGGTTCCTTTATCAGGCATGTTCCAAACTTCCTCTGGCAGCATCCTAAAGGCTACTACCACCTGCAAGTCGGCATCTAATGATCTTAGTTCAGCTAAAAAATCAGGGTCCTTTAAGTTTGTGGGTTGTAAAATGCGCAAGCCATTGGCTACGGCAAATTGCTTAACTGCCGATTCGGTAACCTTCTGCCCGCGACCGGCAGGTTTATCGGGCGCAGTAATTACACCGGCAATTTCGGCGCCTGATTTAATCAACTCATCTAATGATGCCACTGCAAACTGTGGCGTACCCATAAACACAATCTTCATCAGTATAATTTATTTTAGCAGAAACTCATGATGGTTTCATGGTGATAATATAGCAACTTTATCTGGTAATTTATACTTGTAATAAGCAAAAACCTTAAAAATTGTTTAAATTATAATACATTGCTAAGTCCAATTATGGATATAATAAATATTTGCGTCGTGTAGCCTTGTATTTGCTTAAACCTACTGTCCAGCTTTGGCGTATTTCGGCTTCAGTTTTACCTGCCTCAATTTGCTTTCTCAATTCTTCGGTCCCTGCCAGTTTGGTGAAATAAGCGTTAAAGAAATGCGCTTTGTCCGGGAAGATCTTATATAAGTTAATCAACCACGATAAGTTTATCTTACCTGATTTTTTTAAGCCATCTGTATTGAAATTTCTCAGATCAATACCATAGCAAACCTGGTTTTTTTGCGGCGGATCTTCGCTCATCCCGGCAATACTTACAGGGGTAAATGAAAAGCTGTACTTGCCCTTTAAAAGTGGATGCCCAATCTGTACAAACGGCAGCATGGTGCCTCGGCCCAAACTAAAGGTTGTACCCTCAAACAAACAAGTGCTTGGATAAAGCAAAATAGATTGATTGGTGTTTAAATTGGGCGATGGGTTAACAGGTAACACGTATGTGGCTGCATGGGTGTAATTAGTCAGCTTAATAATTTTTAGCTTGCATTGTACATGGTTTTTTAACCAACCTTCGCCATTTATCATTTGGGTATACTCGGCAATGGTCATCCCGTGCGAGATAGGGATAGGGTGCATACCCACAAATGATTTATAGGCACTATCCAATATTGGCCCGTCAATAATTGTTCCGTTAGGGTTGGGCCTGTCTAATACCATCAATACGATATTGTTTTCGGCACAGGCTTCCATTATATAGTGCAAGGTTGAGATATAAGTATAAAACCTGGTACCAACATCCTGTATATCAAATATCATCAAATCAATGCCTTTTAATTCATCAACCGTAGGTTTATAATGTTTACTGCCATAAAGTGATATTACAGGTACACCGGTTTTTGTATCAACCTCATTACCTACGGCGGCACCATTGCTGGCGTTGCCCCTAAAGCCATGCTCTGGCCCAAAGATCTTTTTAATTTTCACCCCCAGTTTTAATAAACTATCGGGGCTTGCGGTTTTATTTTTACCGATGATAGAAGTTTGGTTAACCACCATTCCCACGTTTTTGCCTTTAAGGTAGCTTACATATAGGCTGGTTTGGTCGGCGCCGGTAAGTATGGGTTTATCAAATTTATGGCTTGTCGTTTTGCGCGGTTGGGGATACGCCACAACAATCAATGGTATTAATGCTATTATCAGCATACTCCCAAAAAGATATTTTATTTGCTTCATATAGGTTTGATGTCGTTAAATTAAAAACGCCTTTTTACGCGGTAAAACCGCATATTTGCTAAGTTACTAAAAATCATTACAGCATTGAATTTCGCATCATTTATAGCGGGCCGCATTTCATTTAAATCTAAACGTACATTTTCAAAACTGATTGTACGCATAGCGATAGTTGGTATTATGCTGGGCCTTGGCGTTATGATATTGTCGATGGCTATCATACGCGGATTTAAAAACGAGATCAAGGAAAAAGTACGCGGTTTTGACGGTGATATTAAAGTTGTAAAATATGACCTGAACAGCTCATATGAAAACTCCCCATTTATAAAGGCTGATACATTTGAAAACCTCGCTATAAAAAGCGGAACTATACTGCATATAATGCCCTTCGCTACCAAACCCGGCATTATTAAGGCGCATAACGAAATTGAAGGCGTGGTACTTAAAGGTGTTGACAGCGCCTATAATTGGGATTTTTTAAAAAGCAATCTTGCTGCCGGTAGCGTAATTGATTTTAAAGACACTACACTGGCCAAAACCCAATTAATGATATCGCAAACTATAGCCAACAGGTTAAAGCTTAAAGTTGGCGATAAATTAATGATGTATTTTGTGCAGCAGCCATTAAAGCGCAGGCCGTTTAAGGTTGTGGGGATTTTTGATACCAGTATTGAAGAGATTGATAAAACGTATGTTATCGGTGATATAGCACTTATAAAACGATTAAACAAATGGGAGCCTGACGAAATTGGCGGTTATGAATTAAGAGTTGCCGATTTTGATAAGCTCGATCAGGCTGCCGATGTAGTTAACAACGCATTGCCACCGCGACTTAGATTATCAACTGTATTTGAAAACTTCCCCCTGATATTTGAGTGGCTACCGTTGTTGGACGTAAATGCACGGGTAATGCTTATTTTAATGCTGGCAGTTGCTGTAATTAATATGATATCGGCCCTGTTGATAATGATATTGGAGCGCACAGCCATGATAGGTATACTAAAAGCCATGGGCGCCAAAAACTGGACGATACAAAAAGTGTTTTTGTACAACGCTTCGTACCTGATTGGTTTAGGCTTGCTGTTTGGAAATATATTTGGATTGGGCCTAAGCTGGATTCAATATAAAACACATTTTTTTAAGCTGGACGCCGAATCCTACTACATGACATTTGTACCTATACAACTTAAGCTGGCCGATGTGGTGTTATTGAACATAGGCACCATGGTTATTTGTCTGCTGGTGCTCATTATCCCTTCTATGCTGGTATCCAAGATCTCGCCTGTTAAAGCCATACAATATAAATAACCGGTAAATAAAAAGCCGGTAATTATAAATAAATACCGGCCACTAATTAGGTTATCGGGGATGTTGTTAATTCTTTTTCAGGGTGTAAATACATCTTAATGTATCCATTGGCCCGCCGCTGCTTATTTTTAAGATACTACCGTCATAAGTATAAGTGTAAAAGCCCGACAAGTGCGTTTTTTTAGGTGAATATTTAACCGGGTAGGTAACATCATCAAACGACATATTTACAAAATCTTCACTAAAGCTGCCGTAGCTTCCTGCATGCGCAGTGGTGGTGTCGCCGGTTACAGAATAACCAGTATTGGTTGATAGTACCAGCTTTAAAGCAGCTTTTGTAGTATCATATTTATAAGTAGAGTGGTTTTTGTGGATGCGGGCAAATTCGCCGGTAAAGGTGCCTAGGGGATACCCTAAATTATTGGGATCGAAAGCGGGGTCATGATAGCTCTTAACACAACCGGCTATAAAAACCAGTAGCAGTGCTAATAAATAAATGACTTTACTTTTCATGATATGTTTAGAGTTGTGCACAACTCAGTTGTTTTACTTTATATTTTTGGCCTCATTCCAAAATATATCCATTTCGGCCAGGCTCATGTTTTGTAACTGGTTGCCGCTTTCGGCGGCTTTACTTTCCAGGTATTGAAACCGCTTTATAAACTTGCGGTTTGTTTTCTCTAACGCATCCTCGGGGTTTATATTAATAAACCTTGCATAATTTATCAACGAGAATAACAGATCGCCAAACTCGCCCTCTGCTTTTTCATGATCAATATTTGCTTCGTCCTCTACATCAAATTCGTTTTTAAACTCTTGCAGTTCTTCTTCAACCTTTGCCCACACCTGGCTTTTCTCTTCCCAGTCAAAACCCACTCCGCGGGCTTTTTCCTGTATACGCGATGCTTTTACCAACGCCGGCAATGATGCAGGCACGCCGCCTAAAACAGATTTATTGCCTTCTTTTAGCTTAATTTGTTCCCAATTACGCTTAACATCGGTTTCATCATTAACCTCAACATCGCTGTATATGTGCGGGTGGCGGTTAACTAATTTATCGCATATACTGTTAAGTACGTCGGTAATATTAAAATGGTTGCCTTCGGATGCGATCTTGGCATAAAAAACAAGGTGTAGCATAATATCGCCCAGTTCCTTCTTTATTTCGGGCATATCGGCGCTCAGAATGGAGTCGGACAATTCATAAACTTCCTCGATAGTTAAATGCCTTAAACTTTCAAGCGTTTGCTTTTTATCCCATGGACAATTAAGGCGCAGATCGTCCATGATAGTTAATAAACGTTCGAAAGCAGCGGCGGGATTATGGGCGGTAACGGGTGGAGTTAAAGGCATAGTTTTTTTTCGTAAAAATAAGATTCAGTACCCATATTACCCCGACTATTACTGCCGATTTGCTAAAAACTTATCAAAAAAGTAACGTAAAATTAATTTCGCCTTACTAACTTAGCAATTACATCTAAAGCAAACTCTATGATCAGGAAAATTTACGCCTCGCTGCTTGCCATAATATTATTTACTGCACCGGGTTATGCCCAAAGTTTAAATGATGCGTCAGATGCCTCATTAGTGCAGCCACAACCATTTTTATTTACTGTAGGTACACTAAATCCTTCGGGACGCAGCTGGAGCTTGAATTATTCGGGCGGATATGGCGAGCGAACCGTTACGCCGTTGGGCTATAATGGAGTTGATCAAAATTTTGCCGTTAAAGGCTACCTGGGTTCAAAAGTCACCATGTTGGTTTCGGCAGGCATTGGTTTTGGTAAAGACGGACAAGTGAGCAGTTTACAACAAGCGGAGTTTTTGCGAGATTTTATAGGCGGAAATTTGCCAACAGATTTAAGAATAGGCGCCAGCTTGGGTTTTAGGCGCGAGTTTGACAACAGCAAAGTGGCCCTGACACGAATTACAGCAGCGTATGATAACCTTAACTGGAAGTTAGGTGCCAATGTCAGATTTGAAAAAGCATTCGCAACAGGCAGAGATGGTGTGGACGTTATTAGCAGCATAGGTGTGCACCGCAAAATCAGCAATCAGTTTTTTGGCGGTATAGAAGCGGTTGGACAGGATCTTGAGGGTTTTTGGGAAACCGAAGAAGCAGAAGGTGGAGCGAGATTATTAATAGGCCCGTCATTAAATTATGCACCGGTTAGCTCTCGTTTGTCTTTCACTTTATGCGGCGGACCAATAATTTATGCTACCCGCAGTACATCAACAACAGTAGTAGCCCCGGTGCGTGAGCTGCCTACTACAAACGGCTTCACCATGAAGTTTAACGTAGGATTTAAATTTTAACGGCCCGTAGCATTTCGCGTTTACCTGCCGCGCCGGGTATTTTTTGTATTTGAAAGCCCTGGCCTTTTAACATGCGTTTTAGGTTGCCTGTAATGGCATAAGTGACAAATATGCCACCGGGTTTTAAAAAGCTTACAGTATGCCCGATAGCTCCCTCATCCCACATTTCGGGTTGATGGGCAGCAGCGAATGCATCGAAATAGACAATGTCAAATTTTTCGTCCGACTTGAAATCCATTAATTGGCAGTTGGCTATTTGCAGTTTGCAATATGGGTTTATTACCGTTGGCGCTCTTAATGCCGATTGGTAATTATTTAATAGGGATGCCCAGGTTTCTGTAGTTGTATATTGGTCGTAACCCGTACTGTCCATTAGCTCGTCACTTAGTGGATAAGCCTCGATGCCGGTATATTGGAGTTCGACTTTGCTATCGGTACAAAAATCAGCAGTCAGCAAAAAATTGAGGCCGGTGCCAAAGCCTACCTCTAATACGGATACTTGTTTTACGGGATTCCTATCCAGGAAATATTGCAGCCCTGCGTTTAAAAATACATGCCGGCTTTCCTGCAATGCGCCATTTATTGAATGATAGTTCTCGCCAACTTGCGGATTGTAAATGGTATTCGAGCCATCGGCAGTTTTTACAAGCTCAAGCATAATTAATGAGTTAAGCCAAACTCAGTAATTGCATCACTTAGATCATAAACCGGGGTCGAGCTTATTTTACCGGCTACAATACTTGTAGCCGCTGCCGAGCGGTAGCCCGCCGCGCAATGCACAACAATAGGCCGCCCTGTCGGGATCTCATGCAAGCGGTTGCGTAGTTCGGGCAGGGGAATGGTTAATGCGTTATCAAAGATCTTTCCGTCGTTAATTTCACTCCAGTTACGCACATCAATTATAGTATAATTATTTGGCGATGCTTTGAAAGCTTCCAGATCGATCTTAGCTGAAGTATGGTTAGCATTTAAAGGGGTTAGTATACCAGCTTTAATATTTTGCTCGTAACCAATTTTGGCTGCTTTTTTTACGACAATATCCAGCGCCTTATCGGTTGCGGCTATCAGGTAAAATTTTTCATCAGGCTGTAGTATTGATCCTAACCAGGTTTCAAATTTGCCGCCATCCTGCAGGTTAATGGCACCTTTTAAGTGGCCGGCCATAAATTCACCTTTGGTACGGGTGTCAATAACAACGATGCCTTTTTCTAAGTCGATATTGCCTTTTGTAACCTTATCAATACTTTGTTTAAATGCAGCTGCGCCCTTTTTATTCATATCCACATCAAAACCAAAATAATGAGGTACAAATGGTTGATCTGTAGTTATTACTTTAACAAATTCATCCTCGTGGGTGATTTGCAGGGCATAGTTATCGCGCAGCTCGCGGCCTATGGTGCTGTCCAGGTCGGGGCTTATGTTTTTACCGCAAAGCGATCCGGGGCCGTGCGCCGGGTAAACCGTAACATGGTGTGGCAGCAACATCAACTTATCGCGCAGCGAATGAAACATTTGCCTGGCAAGTTCTTCTTTTTTTGCCCTGATGTTGCCTGCATTTTCGCGAAGATCGGGCCGGCCTACATCGCCAACAAATAAAGTATCACCGGTAAAAAGCGCATTATCATTGCCATCCTCGTCCTGTAACAAGATACAAATAGAATCGGGCGAGTGGCCGGGTGTATTTATGGCTTTTAGTTTGATATCAGCTAAATGAATAACATCGCCATCGTCAAAACTCTCGTGCGGGTATGCAGCGCCAACCAGCTTACTGCAATATACAATTGCGCCGGTGGTTTGATGTATTTCTAAATGCGAGCTTACAAAATCAGCATGGGGATGAGTTTCAATAACACCAACAATATCGACTTCATGCAGTTGTGCGAAATCATAATAAGCCTGCGGGTCGCGGCTTGGGTCTATCACAATCATCTTTGCATCGCGTATGATGGCATATGATGAATGGGCCAAACCCGTATCGTAAAATTGATGAATGATCATTAAGCGCAAAGGTAATTATTTCATTGTATTTGGCAGGTCACATTAAACAACAAAGCCCGGTAAAACCAGGCTTTGTTGAAAAGTACAAAAGGTGTTTTACCAAACCTTAATTCTATCCTCTGGCTTTTTGTATAATTTATCGCCGGGGCGCACATTAAATGCTTTATACCAGGCATCAACATTAGTTAAAGCAGCAAAAGAGCGGTATTCGCCCGGTGAATGCGGATCGACTAAAACCAATTGTGCGGCAGTTTCCGGACGGGTAGAACCCCTCCATACCTGTGCGAAAGAAAGGAAGAAACGCTGATCTGGCGTAAAGCCGTCTATCTTAACATTTGATTTACCTTGTTTGGTTTTTTTGAACGCTTCGTAAGCAACATTTATTCCACCAAGGTCGGCAAGGTTTTCGCCTAACGTTAGGCGGCCATTTACATGTAGGCTATCGTTTACCGTATAACCGTTAAACTGCTCAACAACTTTATCGGCACGTTCTTTAAATTTATCAGCATCGCTCTTGGTCCACCAGTCATGCAATGAACCGTCAAAGTCCGACTGACGGCCCTGGTCATCAAAACCGTGGGTCATTTCGTGGCCTATTACAGCGCCAATGCCGCCATAGTTTATGGCGTCGTCTGCATTAAAGTCAAAGAAAGGGTATTGCAGAATGCCGGCCGGGAAAGTTATCTCGTTTTTAGTAGAGCTATAGTTAGCATTTACCGTAGGCGGCGTCATGTTGAAACGGGTTTTATCAACCGGTTTACCTAACTGGCTTACGTTAAAGTTATATTTCCATTGCGAAATACGACGCAGGTTGCCTATGTAATCGTTGCGTTCAATAACCAGGCCTTTGTAGGTTTCCCATTTATCGGCATAACCAATTTTAACGCTGAACGCAGCTAACTTTTTAAGCGCGCGCGCTTTGGTTTCGTCGCTCATCCAGTCAAGGCGTTTTATACGATCTCCTAAAACAGTTTTGAGGTTGTTTACCAGGTTTATCATATAAGTTTTAGCAGCGGGCTTAAAGTATTTGGCAACATATAGCTGGCCTAACAGATCGCCCATACTTTGGTCAACATTTGACGCCATACGCTCATAACGCGGGGTTTGTACCTTTTGGCCGCTTAAAACGCTGCTAAAATCAAAAGACGCCCTTACAAACGGTGAGCTTAAAGAATTTGCTGCGCCTTTTAAAATGCCCCATGTTAAGTAGGTTTTCAGGTCGTCTACATTAGTCGATCCTACTAAATCATCTTCGGTTTTAAAGAAATTCGGGTTGTCTATAATAACACTGTCCTGTCCCGGAGCCTTTAACTGTGGCATTATGGTGATCCAGTTAAAATGAGGAGTCAAATGTTTAAAGTCGACTATCGAGTACTTATTGTAGCGTTTGTTAGGGTCGCGCATTTCAACACGACTTAATTGAGCTTTAGCCAATTTAGCTTCGATACCGAAGATCACGTTGGCATTTTTTACGGCCTCCTTAGTATCAGTGCCAATTAACGAAAACAGGTTTACGATATATTGCTTGTAAGCATTTTGAATTTTAATCGTACGTGCATCATCTTTTAAGTAATAATCGCGATCTGGAAGAGTAGTACCGCCTTGCGAGAAATTTACAATGTTAACGTTAGGGTGCTTTGAATCGGCCCCTACACCAAAGCCAAATAGCGGCGAGGCTGTTGCATGTGTGCGCTCATAAGTTGCTTCGGCAACCACATCATCAGTGTTGTGAATACGGGCGATACGTTCAAGATCGGCTTTAATTGGGTCGTAACCACGTTTTTCAATGGTGACACTATCCATGCCACTGGCATACATGTCGCCAACCCGTTGTTTCACGCTGCCTTTTGGCTGACCGGGTGTTTTGCTGGCATCTTTAAGGATACTTACAACATGGTCGATATTGTCCTGATTTAGAATAATGAAAGAGCCCCAGCGCGTTTGCTTGGCCGGAATAGGATTGTTTTTCACCCAGGTACCGTTGGCATATTCAAAAAAATCATCGCCTGGTTTTACAGACAGATTCATGTTTGCCGGGTCGATAAACTTACGGTGTGGTTTTGGCTTTATGTTATCAATAACAAAAGCGCTGGTGGCAAGGCATACACCCCCCGCCATAATTAAATGAGCGAATTTTATTTTCATGAGAATAATTGAGTTCAGTTAGTGCAATAATAAATAAAATTAAGTAATTGTTAAATGTGCGAAAGTCACTTATTGGTTTTTGTGGAAAGATCACATTATTTAATCGATCGCTTCGGGACGGGGTGAGGCCCTGCGCGTTCTAAAACGCCATACTTAATTTTCCCCTCAAAACTTTCCCCTCAAAACGCTATTTTTGCATCCTTATGAGTATTGCTAAAACATATTTGCCTAAAGAAGCTGAAGAGAGATGGTATAAGTACTGGTTAGATAATAACTTTTTCAGATCGGTACCCGATGAACGCGAACCCTACACTATTGTAATACCGCCGCCCAATGTTACCGGGGTATTGCACATGGGCCATATGCTTAACAATACTATCCAGGATGTGCTTATCCGTCGTGCCCGTATGAAAGGCAAGAATGCCTGCTGGGTACCGGGTACAGATCACGCCAGCATAGCCACCGAGGCTAAGGTTGTGGCAATGCTTAAAGAACGCGGCATCAGCAAAAAAGACCTTACCCGCCCCGAGTTTTTAGACTATGCGTGGGAGTGGAAAGAGAAATATGGCGGTATCATCCTGGAGCAGCTTAAAAAATTGGGTGCATCATGCGATTGGGAGCGTACCAAATTTACCATGGACGATAATTTATCAGAAGCGGTAATTGATACGTTTATCCACCTGTATAAAAAAGGATTGATCTATCGCGGTATCCGTATGGTAAACTGGGATCCGCAAGGAAAAACTGCGGTGAGCGATGAAGAGGTTATCCGTAAAGAAGTAAATCAGAAGCTATTTTATATTAAGTATTCGATTGTTGGAAGCTCTGATTTCTTAACCATCGCTACTACGCGTCCTGAGACCATTATGGCTGATGCGGCTATCTGTATCAACCCCCATGATGAGCGCTATACACATCTTCATGGCAAAAAGGCATTCATCCCGTTAATTAACCGCGAGATACCGGTGATATTGGATGACTATGTTACAATGGATTTTGGTACGGGCTGTTTAAAAGTTACCCCCGCGCATGATCTGAACGATTACGAGCTGGGCCTGAAACATAACCTGCCGGTTATTGATATTTTAAATGATGACGGCACACTAAACGCCAAAGCTGAGATATTAGTAGGCGAAGATCGTTTTGCAGCGCGCAAAAAGATAGCTGCAATGCTGGAAGAAGCCGGCGCGCTGGATAAAGTAGAAGAATATAAATCGCAGGTTGGATTTAGCGAGCGTACCAACGCCGTTATTGAGCCTAAACTATCTATGCAATGGTTTTGCAAGATGGAAGAAATGGCTAAGCCGGCTTTAGATTATGTGCTGAATGGTGATATTAAGCTGATCCCCGAAAAATTCATCAACACCTACCGCCACTGGATGGAGAATGTGAAGGATTGGTGCATCAGCCGCCAGCTGTGGTGGGGACAGCAAATTCCCGCTTACTATTTGCCGAACGGGCAGTATGTAATTGCAAAAACCATTGAGGAAGCATTAGAATTAGCAAAAGAACAAACTCAAAACCCACAACTCACAGCTCAAGACTTAACACAGGAAGAGGACGTTGTTGATACCTGGTTCTCGTCATGGTTATGGCCCATATCTGTTTTTGACGGGTTTAAAGATCCTGATAACGCCGATATCAATTACTATTATCCAACTAATGACCTGGTAACCGCGCCCGAGATCCTGTTCTTCTGGGTAGCGCGGATGATCATGGCCGGGCACGAGTTTAGGGGACAGGTACCGTTTAAAAATGTTTATCTAACCGGTATCGTTCGCGATAAGCTGGGCCGTAAAATGTCAAAATCATTAGGAAACTCTCCCGACCCGTTGGACCTGATAGAAAAATATGGTGCCGATGGTGTAAGGGTAGGCATGCTGTTAAGCTCGCCTGCCGGTAACGATTTGATGTTTGATGAGAGCTATTGTTTACAGGGCCGTAATTTTTATAACAAGGTTTGGAATGCTTTCCTGTTGGTAAAAGGCTGGGAGGTTGACGATAGTTTATCAAACCCTAACGCAGTTGCAATTAATTGGTTTGACAGCAGGTTTAACCAGGCATTAATAGAGATCGAGGATGATTTCTCTCAATATCGGCTATCAGAAGCTTTAATGGCTACTTATAAACTGGTGTGGGATGATTTTTGCGCCTGGTACCTGGAAATGATAAAACCTGTTTACCTGCAGCCTATTGACAGGGAGACGTACACAAAAACAATTGCGTTCTTCGAAAACATATTGAAGATCCTGCATCCGTTTATGCCTTTTATTACCGAAGAGCTATGGCACGACGAGCTTTTTGGAGAGCGCGATATGCTTGATAGTTGTATTGTTGCCCAATTACCAATTAATGGGGAAATTAATTCCCGCTTATTAACAGATGTTGAAAGTGTAAAACAAATAATAACGCAGGTTAGAAGTATCCGCAGCGGCAAAGGTATGTCTCCTAAAGAGGCCTTACCGCTTTTTGTTAAAGCAAATTCTGGCATCGATTATTTGTTGTATAAAGCAATATTAACCAAGCTGGCCAACCTTAGCGAGTTAAATCTTGTAGCCGATAAAGTAGCCGGCGCAAGTAGCTTTTTAGTATTAACTGATGAGTTTTACGTGCCTTTGAACGAGAATATTGATGTTGAGGCCGAAAAAGAAAGGCTGCAAAAAGAGAAAGATTATTTAATAGGATTTTTAAAGTCTGTTAACGCGAAGCTAACTAATGAACGCTTTATGAGCAATGCCAAACCTGAAGTAATTGAGGCCGAGCAAAAAAAGAGAGCAGACGCAGAAGCAAAACTAAATATCATTGAAGAAGGATTATCGGGATTGGCAAACTAATTGTATTAGTGGTGGTAAGCTATCTTTGAAATTTTAAATTAACAGGTCAACAATAAATCATTAATTTACAATTCCATTAGTTATAGCGTCAACGCTAAACAACTGGTTATGAACAGAAACGTACCAATTTTCAATTTCTCGATCCGCAGGATACTATCCAATGATCTGTCAATTCTTGATAATGCCCGTTTGCGTTTATTATATTATGGCTTAGCGCTATCTTTTTGTACCCTGTTGGTATTGGCTGCAGATATACTATATCAACAGCACCCCATACTAAGCTATACAACAGGGGCATTATTTATAACATCGGCTATATTATTTAAGTGGCTTACTTACAGGCCCCGGTGGATACTGATATCACACATTATACTTGTTGTAAGCACCATTGTAAACCTGGTTGATATTTATGTAGCCATACAGGATGTAGACATAGTTACCATAGAAGTTATAATAATGATACTGCTCTTTAGCTTTTACATGCTGGGGCAAAAAATAGGATTAATTTACTCGTTGATAAACATTATACCGGTAGTATTATTGCTGATATTAAAGTATAATAATGATTATATCATCAACATAAAGCCTGAAAGGGTTGACGATACAACTAAGATCATAAGCACGTTTGCCTGTTTTATACTAATAGCTTTTATCCACAGCCATTTTTATAATGCGTTTATTAAAACCATAAAAGAGCTAAAAGAAACCAGCGCTAAACAAAGCGGCCTTACTGCCGAATTTGAAGAAGCTATGGAAAAGGCTCAAAAATCGTCCGAAGCAAAATCAGAATTCCTGTCTACCATGTCGCACGAGATAAGGACACCGCTTAACGCCGTAATAGGCATGAGTAATTTGCTGATAACTGGTAACCCAAGGCCTGATCAGCGCGAAAACCTGGAAGTATTAAAATTTTCGGCAGGTAACTTATTGTCGATTGTTAATGATGTGCTTGACTTTAACAAAATAGAATCGGGCAAACTGGTTTTCGAAAACACGAAGTTTAACATAGTTGAGCTGATGCATAACATTTGCGGCGGCCAGATGATGGCGGCGCAAACCAAAGGTGTATTGTTTAAATTAGATGTGGATAGCTCACTAAGCAGGAAAGTACTGTTTGGCGACCCTACCCGGATGACTCAGATAATATTTAACCTGGTAAGTAACGCAATTAAATTTACCGCACAGGGCAACATAGCTGTTAAAGCTACTTGTATAGAAGACAGGCATAACCGGGTAACGGTAAACTTCTCTGTTAAAGATACGGGCATAGGTATTGAGGAAAACCGCCTGGATATAATTTTTGAACCATTTATACAAGAATCTACCGCCACAACCCGCCAGTATGGTGGTACCGGCTTAGGTTTGGCAATTGTTAAACGCTTGTTAGAGCTACAAGGGCTTAAAATAAAAGTAAACAGTACACCAGGTGTTGGGTCTGAGTTCTCTTTTAATATGGAGTTTCCGGTATCAACAGAAGTATATGAGCCAACTACTATTCAGTCACAAACTATAACAGAGAATAGTGAAAGCTTAAGCGCCATACGAATGCTTATTGCCGAGGATAACCCTGTGAATGTTATGCTGATGAAGAAGCTGCTGTCAAAATGGAACATTGTACCGTCTATTGCCGAAAACGGCGAACGCGCTGTTGAATTAGTGCAATATGGCAACTTTGATATTATCCTGATGGATCTGCAAATGCCGGTTATGAATGGGTTTGATGCCGCAAAAGAGATCCGTAAAATGCCTAATCCGCAAAAATCAGGTATCCCTATTATAGCATTAACAGCATCTGCACTGTTTGATATCAGGGAGCGCGTGCAGGAGTCGGGTATGAATGATTATGTTTCAAAACCGTTTAAACCGAATGAGTTGTTCGAGAAGATCCAGAACCTGGTAAGCAAATCACCAACAGCCACCAAATTTAACTTTTCTGATAGCCCGGTAGTTCCTCAATAAAGGTGTAGCTGTTTTGTTCGAAGTTTATGCGGCAATAAAAATGCTGCAGTCCGTTGGTAACAGCTAACAACCCTATTTTATGTACAATATTATAACGTGCTATTTGGTCGAATACTTTCTGATCAATTGTTACTGACGGCGCTTTGCACTCGACCAATAAAATTTTATCGCCAGCCTGGTTAAAGGCAATAATGTCCGATCGTTTTTGCTTGCCGTGCAGTTTATGCCCACCCTCTAACTTCAACAAGCTTTTAGGGTAGTTTTTATGATTGATGAGGTACTGAACAAAATGCTGGCGCACCCATTCTTCGGGAGTAATGATGATGTTTCGTTTGCGGATCTCGTCAAATAAACTTAGCTGTCCGTTCTCGTCGTTTATTTTAAAAGCATGAGGAGGTAAGTTTAAGGGTTGCAGCATGGGTAAGTGAAAAGTCAAAAGTAAAAATTCAAAAGCATTATTTGTTAACACTGCATTTTTTTGCCTTTTGAATTTTTACTTTTGACTTAATGAGTGCTGCCGATATAATTAAGGATCTAAAAAACCGCAAATACAAACCGCTATATCTTTTACACGGCGAGGAACCTTATTTTATCGACCTGGTTGGTAATTATGTAGAGCATCAATTACTGCCTGATGCTGAGAAGGGTTTTAATCAAACCGTGCTTTACGGCAAGGATACAGATATTATGACCGTACTTAACGCCGCCAAGCGTTACCCCATGATGGCCGATTACCAGGTGGTACTGGTTAAAGAGGCGCAGGAAATGAAATGGGGCAGCGAAAGCGATGATAAGAAAAGCATTAACCCATTGTTAAGCTATCTGGAGAATCCGCTGCCAAGTACTATACTGGTATTTTGCTATAAATACGGCAAATTTGATAAACGTAAAAAGACCTACAAAGCGATTGAAAAGAATGGGCTGGTTTTTGAATCGACTGCCTTGTATGATAGTAAGATACCCGCGTGGATTGAAGGTTACTTAACCGAGAAAAACTATAAGATAAATCAGCAGGCATCATTAATGCTGGCAGAATATTTAGGTAACGATCTATCCAAAATTGTTAACGAGGTTGATAAGCTGATGCTGAATGTGCCGGCAGGGCAGGAGATAACCCTGAAACATATTCACGATAACATCGGCATAAGTAAAGAGTACAACGTATTTGAGCTGCAAACCGCCCTTGGCCGCAAGGATGCCTTAAAAGTTAACCAGATCATTAATTACTTCGAAGCAAATCCCAAAGCAAACCCTATAGTACTGGTATTAGGCAACCTGAATAACTTTTTCACCAAAGTGCTTATCTATCATTACTCGAAAGATAAATCGCAGCAAAACCTTGCCCGCGAATTGGGTATCAGTCCTTTTTTTGTTAAAGATTACGAGCAGGCCGCCCGCAGCTACCCTTACGGCAAAACCATGCAGATAATAAGCTATCTGCGCGAGTATGATGCTAAAAGCAAGGGCGTAGAGTCAAACACCGACCATGGTGGGTTAATGAAGGAGTTGATGTTTAAGATATTGCATTAATGATAGGACGTCCGAACATCCTGGTCGTCTGCGGCAAAAACAAACGCCGCAGCCGCACAGCCGAGTATATGTTTAAAAACGACCAGCGCTTTAGTATTCGCTCGGTCGGGCTAAGCCCTAAAAGTGACCGTAAGATATCAGAGAATGATTTGAATTGGGCCAGCCTGGTATTGGTTATGGAGACAGACCATCGCTCAAAAATAAAAGAGATCTACAGACATGTGCAAATACCCAAAATCGAAGTGTTGAATATTCCTGATGAGTATGAATATTTGGATGAGGAGCTGATACAAATATTGGATGATAAGGTTAATGAGTCAGTAATGCGGCTTTATAATATGTAAGCCCTGCTTTTTATTTCACCCCCTTTTTAATAGCTTTACCGCATAACAATAACAGCAAAAGCATGAACCATTGGTTAGTAAAATCAGAGCCGCATAAATACAGTTGGGAAAAATTTAACCAGGACGGCCGCACCTTTTGGGATGGTGTGCGCAACTACCAGGCACGTAATAACTTACGCGAAATGAAAGAAGGCGACCTTGTTTTGTTTTATCACAGCAATGAAGGTAAAGAAGTAGTAGGTATTGCTAAAGTTGTTAAAGAATCATACCAGGACCCTACCACTACCGACCCAAACTGGCTGGTGGTTGAGCTGTCGCCGGTTGAGACACTGAAAACACCGGTTACCCTGGCAACAATAAAAGCCGACGAGCGCCTTAAAGATATTGGCCTGGTGCGCCAGGGCCGCCTGTCTGTAATAGGCCTTAAGCGCGAGGAATTTGATCGGATTGTTGAATTAGGCAGTTAATCCGTTTGAAAGACTCACGAAGTTTTAAAACTTCGTAAGTCTGATATATTATTTCCCCTCCCCAAAAAACAAAGCCTTCAACTCAGTTGCGTCATCAGCTTTCATTTTTCCGCCTAATATCAGGCGCAATTGGCGACGGCGAAGGGCTCCGTTAAATAGTTCAGTTTCATCTACTGTTTCGGGGGTTAATTCGGGCACTTCTACTTTAATACCGTCTTTATCCAGGGCTACAAATGTGTAATAGGCTTCATTGCTTTTAACCAACGTGCCCGATGGGATGTTCTGCGCCCAAACATCAAGGCGCACCTCTACAGATGTAGTAAAGGCCCTCGTTACTTTGGCTTCAATGGTTACCACATCGCCAAGTTTTATGGAGTGTTTAAACGATACATTATCAACAGAAGCAGTTACCACAATGCGGTTGCAATGTTTTTGTGCCGATATAGCGGCCGCAATATCCATCCAATGCAGCAGGCGCCCACCCATTAAGTTGTTTAATGTATTGGTATCATTGGGTAGCACCAATTCATTCATTATGGTAAGCGATTCTTTGGGCAGTTTTGCAATCATCAGTTTTTACTTTTAGCGTAAATATACATTTTAAGTATAAATTTTGGCTTATAATATTGCCCAAATGCCGTAAATGCCTTAGCTTTATCCAAACTGATTTCATAGATGAAAAAAATAACTGCACAACTAATGTGCTTAGCGCTTTTGTTAATAAGCGCATTCCCCAATGCCGTTAAGGCACAACAAAAAACAGAATATACTAACCTTAGCGATGCCCTGTTTGCAAGCGGAAAGCTTGGCGGTAAACGCGGCCCGGCAAGTGTTAACTGGATAAACGGCGGACAAAAATATTCGTACCTGGCTGGCCAGGAAGTCCGCACCATGGAGCCTGCTACTTTGAAAGATGAGTTATTATTCACCAAAACGGGGCTTACATTCCCGGGTACCACAAAGGCTTTTGAATATGAGTCTTTCCAGTTCTCGCATGATTTTAAGAACCTGGTTTTTAAATCGGATTTCAGGCCCATTTACCGTAAATCGGGTATAGCCAATTATTTTGTTTATAACCTGGCAACCAAACAACTAAAAGCAGCAGCTAAAGACGCGCGTACTGCCGAGCTATCGCCCGACGGAAAAAAGGTAGGTATTGAGCGTAAAGGCAATATGTTTGTTTATGACTTTGCTACCGGTAAAGAGAAACAACTAACAAACGATGCAACCGGCGAGAACGCCATTTTTAACGGACATTATGATTGGGTATACGAAGAAGAGTTTGGCCAGCCGCAAGCCTGGAACTGGTCGCCCGATAATAAGTTTATAGCCTACTGGCAGTTTGACGAACGCAAGGTGCCCAATTTCGAAATGACCAATTTTGAGGGACATCACAGTGAAGTTGTAAGCTTCCATGTGCCGTTGGTGGGTGATGAGAATGCTAAAGTTAAAATTGGCATAGCCGATGTAACTACAGGCAAAAAAGTTTGGTTTAAGCCTGATGAAACCGGCGATTTTTATATCCCGCGCATTTACTGGACAAGTACCCCAAATGTGTTAGCGGTGATGACGCTTAACCGCGAGCAGAACCATATGAAGCTGTATTTTTTCAATGTAAAAACCGGCGAACACCACGTAGTTTTAGAAGAACAGAACAAGACCTGGGTAGCCATATTTGATTTTTATACTGATGTAAATGATATGGTTTACTTCCCCAAAGATTCGAAAGAGTTTTTTTGGGTGTCAGACCGCTCAGGTTATTACCATATCTATCGTTATAGCTACGATGGTAAGCTGATAAACCAGGTTACCAAAGGCGATTGGGACCTGATAAAAGTAAATGGTATCGACCCTAAAACACAAACTGTTTATTACTTATCCGCAGAGTCGTCAGGCCTGGCACAAGAGTTTTACTCGATTAAATTTGATGGTTCAGATAAAAAGAAACTTAGCGAGGTAGATGGCAAGCATACCATCAATATGTCGCCGGATACAAAGTATTATATCGACAACTATAGCAACATTAAAACACCTACGCATGTTGGTTTATATGATGATAACGGCAAATTGTTAAAAATGCTGGAAGACAATGCGGCTGTTTCTGCTTTTGTTAAAACTCACGCTTATAGTGCGCCCGAGCTATTTAAAGTTAAAACCAGTGATGGCGTTACTTTGGATGCCTACATGATAAAACCGTTTGATTTTGACTCGTCAAAAAAATACCCGGTTGTATTTACTGTTTATGGTGGCCCCGAATCGCATTCAATTTACAACTCGTTCTCGGCAAATGGCTGGCAGCAGTGGCTGGCTCAAAACGGGTATATCGTTGTTGACGTAAACAACCGAGGGATCTCTAATTATGGCAGCAAGTTTTTAAAAATAGGCTATAAGCAACTGGGCAAATACGAAAGCCGTGATTTTGCCGAAACGGCCATATACTTAAACTCCCTTCCGTATGTTGACAAAGGTAATATGGCAATTATGGGTACCAGCTATGGCGGCTACGCTACATTATATACCTTACTTACTTATCCCGGAGTGTTTAAGGCTGGCATGGCTAATTCGGCAGTGACAGACTGGCGTTTGTATGATAATATCTATACCGAGCGGTATATGGGCCTTGCAAAGGAAAATAAGGCAGGGTATGACCAAAGCTCAACTATCCCGCTTGCTAAAAACCTGCAGGATCATTTATTATACATACACTCAATGAGCGATGATAATGTGCACCCTGCCAACACCATGCAGATGCTTACGGCGTTATCGGAGGCTGGGAAGGATGTTGACCTTAGGATCTATCCAAAAGGCGCACACGGCGCGGCTTATGACCTGGCAAGCTATGTTTTGATACAGACTTTGAACTTTCAATACCTGGAAAAGCATTTAAAAGGTAAGAATGACCTGCCTAACATAAATGCCAAGAAATAAGAAAGACATATAAAAGTCAAATTAAATGTTTAAACATTTAATTTAGAACGATCTTTTTACTTTTGATGAAATATTTTAAAACAATAAATCACAAAATGAAAAAGATCGTTTCTATTTTAGCAGTAGCCTTATTAACTATAACAGGTGTATCTGCGCAATCTACCTGGAAGGTGGACAAGTACCACTCTAAACTAACGTTTACCATTACACACCTTGCCGTGTCTGATGTTGAAGGTATATTTAAAGATTTTGATGTTACTATTGTAACTAACAAACCTGATTTTAGCGATGCTAAATTTACTTTAGTTGCCCAAACTGCTTCTGTTAATACCGAAATTGAAAAACGCGACAATCACTTAAAAAGCGCAGACTTTTTTGATATCGAAAAATATCCAACCATGAACTTTGTTAGCACAGGTATCACTAAAGGTGCTGGCGCTAATCGTTATAAATTAAAAGGTAACTTAACCCTGCATGGTGTAACTAAACCGGTTGTGATGGACCTTTGGTACCGCGGTACTATTACTAATCCAAGCAGCCAGGCGCCTGATGCAGGTTTTCAGTTAACAGGCGAAATAAAACGTTCTGACTTTAGCTTCGGGTCAAAATTTGGCTCACCAATGTTAAGTGACGAAGTACAAATAAAAGCTAATGGCGAGTTCTCTAAAAGTTAATTAGAGATTAGAATAATCTTTAGCTATACAAGTTAATCAAAAGGCGATGAGTTTGAAATACTCATCGCCTTTTGATTTTTAAAAGACCGGTCTAATCTCTAATCACTGCATACGCGTAAACATCATACTGCGGCCAATAAATTTAAAGTGCCAGTAGCCGGTGATCTTTAAGTGGCCCTCGGGTGTTGCTTTAACAGCCGCGCTCCAAACATGACCGTTGCTTGAGTCGTAGATCTTGCCGTCTTCCCAACTGTCAGACCGTGCATTGTAAATCAAATCAGTCATTATATTCATACCTATCAGCTTGCGGGTGCGCAGGGCAGGGTCGGGATTGTGTTTATCGGTCCATTCATCCATGGCCTTGCTGGTATCTTTGTTTTTAAACCAAACGGTTTTAGCTTTAAAGGTGTTGATATCCCGGTAAACCAGTACAATAAAATCCTTATTGGTCGAGATCCATTTACCGCAGATAAAATTGGGGTCGTGGTTAGTGGTGATGACAGGAGTTGATCCCGTTAGGAAAAAAACAAGTAAAAATTTAAACATTAACAGGTTATGCGGCATTATGTAAGTGTGCTTTAATTGAAATTAGCTTAAGGCCATATTATAAGTTAATAATAACTAATTTTATTGCGGGTTGTTTTAATGCTCAAACCTAATACTAAAAAATGAAAAAGATATTATTTGTTGTGCTATTGATGACGTGTGCGGGCGGCTTTGCTTTTGCAGATACAATTACTATTAAACAATTTGTAATAAAAGAAAACCCGTTTGCCGATAGCGAAGTAGCCGTAGTAGCGACAGATACTGCCGGTAACGTGCAGGAAAAAGTTGAAGGTGTATTTGCTTTCACTATAAATGGTTTCCAGGAGCAAATGAAATTTGAAAAAGGCACGGCCTTTTATCGCCATAAGTTGGAAAAGTCTGCTTTTTTTTACGTGAAGCATGTTAACAACGACGGAACGCACTCCATGCTGTACTATATTTACAAGCAAGATGGCAAGTTGCGCCCAATACATGTAAGCTGGGTGCTGCTGGTAATTATACCGCTGGCGCTGGTTTTATTGGGTTATATGTTTAAGCGATTTATTATCATCGCCATAGTTATTTTCTGTATTTTCTTATACTTTAACCATCATAACGGCCTAACCATGCCAACCTTCTTCGAGAGTATATTTGATGGGTTGCGAGGGCTATTTTGATGTGCAAATGTGCGGATATGCAGATGTGCAAATGATTTTGATGCGCAAATAAATTAATAGGCTTTAGTACATCTGCCAAGCATCTGCACATCCACGCATCTGCATATTTGCACATCTGTCAAGCATCTGCACATCCACGCATCTGCATATCTGCACATTTAGAAGGGCATCCCTATACCAAAGTTCAGCTGCATAAAATTGTAGCTTTCGCGGTTGTCTTTTATGAACTGGGTTTTGAACGGGCCGTCATGAAACAGCTCGTTGGCGTGATTGATCAACACCCATTGGTCTGATCCGTTAAATTGCGGGTCTTTGAACTTAAATGCTGCATCGAGCCTGAATACGAAGAAACTCACGTCAAACCGCAAACCCGCGCCAATATCCATTGCCGAAGAGTTTAAAATATTATTGATCCTGAACTCGCCGTTAGGGTTATCAGCCTGCTTATGTAAGCGCCAAACGTTACCCGCATCCATAAATAAAGCGCCTTTTAGTTTTGCCCCAAAAAAGTTGTTAGCTACCTTAAAGCGGTACTCGGCATTAGTAATTAGCTTTATCTCGCCAAACTGGTCAATATATTTTAAGCGTGTGCGCAAAGTATCACCAAGTGTGGGTGCAGCATCTGTTCCGGCAGCGCCGTAAGTTGTTGCCCTGTTAAACTGCCCCGGCCCCAGCGTACGTGGCAGCCACGCACGCATATCATTGGCACCACCACCATAAAAGTTTTTCTCAAATATCAGCAGGTTGCTGTTTCCAAACGGTATACCAAGCCCGGGGTTAACTCGGAAAATAAACTGGCGCTCGCCGCCAAAACTATGATATAAGCGCAGGTCAATCTCAAATTTTGTATACTGCTCAAACTTATAACCAAAAAGTGTGCGTTTTCCTTCAGTATCTCTTGGCGTATCAAAAGCGTTAGTTACCGCCGATAACATATTGCCGCCAACATCAAGCGATCCCCTGAAATAGGTAAAGTTTTTATAATTATTTAACTGGTTGCCATTTACCTGGTAGGTATACTGGCTGCCTGTAGTAAAAACGGTGCGTCCTATTAAAAAAATGTATGACAGGCGATTGGCCTTTAGTAGCTGTTCCTTGGCAACCGGGTCAATTGTGCCTTTTGAAAACTCAATATCAATGGGTGTTACGCTATGCACCTTATTAGCCTGTTCAAGGAAATCATAAGTTACCGAGTTTACAAAACTCGTTCGTTCAACTAATCCTTTCTGGAAATATAATGAGTAATTGGTAGAGAAGGTGGTATGCGGTACCCCATACTTACCAGGCTTGGCAAAATTAAAAGGAGTAACTATCCATGGGTATATCAAACTTGCGCCGACCTTAAAATCCTGGTTCTCTACACCTTTGCCGTTAATAGAGTTGCGGTCGTTATCATACAGTATGCTCATGTTTAACTTTAACTGCAGGGTAACCGCTTGCTTAAACATGTTACGATTGGTAAAGGTATTACCTATGTTATAACCATAGCGCCCGCCGCTAAACAAAAATTCGCCTTCCACACGGTCAGACATCTGCTTGAGCGGGATCATGTTTATGACCGTATTTAGCCTATTGGTACTATCGGCCGTTTTAATGTAGGTGGGATTGGGCACATTACGGAAAACATTTAACTCTGACAGGCGCGATGTTGTGATAGTTTGCATATCAGAATTGTACAGATCGCCTTTTGTTTGAAAAATATAATCAACAACAGGATGTGGCTTGAACCTGTGTGAGTAATCAACAAATGTAAATTGCGAATCGACCACTGTCGTATCAGCAACGCCGGTTGTTCGCCCGCCTGCAGTAGCTATAGTTATCAAAGTATTATTGATACTAAACGTTGGGTGCGATGGCCTGTCTGCCGGGTTATCAATGATCAGGTTCAGATCAATCACACTACTGTTATAGGTCGAGTCGTAAACAAAGTTGATGTATTGGCGATAAAAATCATAATAGCCGTTGCGTTTCATCACCTGGTAAAATGCGTCGCGGTCAAAAGCTAAACTATCGGTATCAAACCGGCCACCTGGTTGCAAATGCGAAAATACAGGGCGGGTTTTACGGTATAAGTCGCGCACAGTTCTGTCAGGGATACTATCGGCGATTTTACGGATCCTGAACATCGGCCCTTGCGTAGTAGTAAAAATCAGCTGGGCCTTTTTCTTTTTAATAATTATAGAATCAGATACCGTGGCTTTTAAATAACCTTTACTCTGTATGAATTTTTCTATCTGGAAACGCGAAAACTCAACCAGGTTGCTGTCTAAAATGGCAGGTGGTTCGCCTATATTTCGTTTGCCTTTTTTATTGAAGATGTAATAAAGTTGCAGGTTAACCAGGTTGTTGGGCTGTTGTTCTTTATCTACATAGTTTAACGCCAGTTCGCTAAACTCTTTATCCATACCCTTTATGGTTACTTTACGTACCAGCGTCTCGTTACCTCTTAATCCGCGCGTTAAACTGCATCCCGAGCCTATAAAGAGCAGCAAAATACTTAATATTGCAATACGGTATCTATTTATACTTATATATGCTTTCAAAATCTAATATCAGTTTATTACAGTCCTTACAACATAAAAAATTTCGTAAGGAGCATGGCTTGTTTTTAGTTGAAGGCTACAAATCTGTATCAGAATTCATTAATTCTGCTTACCAGGTAGAAACCGTTTACCATACTCAAACCATTGCCCCAAAAATGCTCAAATTATCGCAGAAAACGAACTCCTTAGAGATTTCATCTGCTATACTTGAAAAAATAAGTGCTTTAAAAACCCCTGCCGATATATTAGCTACTGTTAAAATACCACAATGGCCGGCTTTAAACGCTACTATCCTTAACAAAAAATTCTCCATTGTGTTGGACGGAATTCAAGATCCGGGTAATATGGGCACCATAATTCGTACAGCCGACTGGTTTGGGATAGAAAATATCATCTGTTCTGAAGATTGTGTTGAGGTGTATAACCCTAAAGTTGTGCAGGCTACAATGGGTTCGCTTTCGCGGATGAATGTTCACTATGTTAATTTATCGGAGATTTTGGCGGATACAAAACTACCGGTATACGGTGCTTTGCTTGATGGCGAAAATATTTACAGTACCAGTTTCGGTACAGAAGGACTGATAGTTATGGGTAATGAAGGCAACGGTTTAAGCGACGAAGTGAAGCAATTGGTAACTAAAGCCATCACCATACCACGGGCCGGTAATGCCGAATCATTAAACGTAGCAATTGCTACAGCAATATTCTGTTCAGAAATAAACAGAAATAAGCTTAAATAAATGTTGGCTTGCAATAAATAATTACTATTTTTGCAATCCTTAAAATTGGTCGGGTGGCCGAGTGGCTAGGCAGAGGTCTGCAAAACCTCGTACAGCGGTTCGAATCCGCTCCCGACCTCAAGGTTAACAAAAACATTAAAAAATAAAAGCATCATGGGCGTAACACGTTTAAAAAGAAAAGATAGAAGAAACAAGACTTTCTCAAGATTAGAAGTTCAGTTTTTAAAGAATGCTACCAACCTTGAGGCTGGAAGTCGTTCTGCAGAGTCACCTAAAAGCCAGGTAACTTTAAACAACATTGTTTTAGCTAAAGCAGCTGCAGCAAACAACTAATTTCTAAAAAGAAATTGTGATTTTTAAGATCCTGTTGGTGTAAACCGATGGGATTTTTTTATTTGTCTGAACCCTGATTAGCAGGATTAAAAGATTTACAGGATTTTAAAATTTTGAATCAAGGCAATCCTCAAATCTTACGAATCATGGTTCAGACAATATCTTCTTATTGATCCGCTTTATCAATCCGGGCCCTTCATAAATAAACCCGGTATACAGTTGTATCAATGACGCGCCCGCATCCAACTTCTCCAAAGCATCGTCGGCCGAATGGATGCCGCCTACACCAATAATCGGGAATGACCGGTTTGATTTATCAGCCAGGTAACGAATAACCTCGGTCGAGCGCTTAGTTAATGGCGCGCCGCTTAATCCGCCGGCTTCCTCTTTTAGTTTAGGGTTTGATAAGGATGATTTATCAATAGTTGTATTAGTAGCTATAACACCGGCAATTTTGGTTTGTTGTACTATCTCAACAATGTCGTCCAGTTGCTCATTTGTAAGGTCTGGGGCTATCTTTAACAGGATAGGCTTGGTTGTATCGTTTTTGTTGTTGCGTTGCTGTAGTGTGTTTAATAGATGCATCAGCGGCTCTTTCTCTTGCAATTCGCGCAGTCCGGGTGTATTTGGCGAGCTTACATTAACCACAAAATAATCCACCACATCAAAAAGGCGGTCGAAACATTTAATATAGTCGCTTACCGCATCTTCGTTAGGGGTGTTTTTATTTTTGCCGATGTTGCCGCCAATTATCAAACTTTTTTGCGCAGGCGATGCATTTTTGCGGTAAGCAGCAATGCGTTCGGCAACTACATCAACTCCTAAATTATTAAAACCCATGCGGTTGATCAGGGCCTTGTCTTCCGGTGCGCGAAACATACGCGGTTTTGGATTTCCGGGCTGGGGCAGAGGGGTAACCGTACCCACTTCGATAAAGCCGAAGCCCATATTTGCCAGTTCGCTTATAACCTCGCCGTTTTTATCAAAACCTGCTGCCAGGCCAACCGGGTTAATAAATTTAAGGCCGAATACTTCCTTCTCAAGGCGCAGGTCCTTCAGGTCCCAAATCGCACGGCTTAACGCGGCACCACCGGGGAAACGGTTAAAACGTTTTAAATTTCGGGTTACAAAATAATGGATGTTTTCCGGGTCGAACCGGAACAGTAATGGTTTTATAAGCGGATACATGCCGCGAATTTAATAGTTTTCTGTTGGGCTTGCAGATTTAAACAAATAAACGATAATAAATTCATTATAGTTGAAGTAATAATGCCGCTTTTAGTTGTATTATTATGCAATTAATAATCGCTGATGATATGGTCAAGCCAATGCCGGAAGAGACAGTTAAACATCATAGTTATAGACAATTAGATGGACTGAGAGGAATAGCGGCGCTCATCGTATTCTTTGGTCATTTTTCCAAAATAGGAATAGACATAACAAAAGTTAATGTATTAGCAAGGGGCACAATAGGGATTTTAGTTAACGGGGCTGCATCAGTAATATTTTTTTTTGTTCTAAGCGGGTTTGTTTTGAGCCTGCCATATGTTAATAGTAAAACACCATTAAAGCTTACCTCTTTTTATTTGAAACGGGTTTTTAGAATATACCCCGCATTGATCATCGCTATAATTTTGTGTGTTATATTAAAAGAATTTTTTGTTCGCGATGCGGATTCATTGTACTTTTCTTTTTTACATAAGGGTTTTTGGAACTGGCAATTAAATAGTGCAAGCATCAAGGAAATTATAAAATCAATATTATTAATAGGGCCCGGGTTTGACAGCGGTTTTATAAATCCTCCGATATGGTCATTAGTAGTAGAGATGAAGATGTCTATCCTGATGCCATTTTTTATTTTAATAGTGGCGCGTAATAGTGTTGTTTTAAATATATCCTTGTTTTTTATTCTTGGCTATTTAACATACAAATATGGTATGTGGCAAATAGATGTATTTTACATTGGGATATTGATGGCTAAATATAAAGACCAATTGATACTGAAAATAAGTAACTGGCCTTCAATTACTCTTATAACAGTTGTTATAACTTCCATTGGGTTATATAATAACAATTTTATTTTTTTACATCTATATAATCGATTGCAAAACCCATTTAATATTGAAATAGCGGGGTTTTTTATAGCAATTGGTAGTGGCATACTTATGATGATCATCCTATCAAGAAAAAGCATTGCCGATTTTTTTGAAAAACGAACATTCAACTTTTTAGGAGACGTATCTTATAGTTTTTACCTAATACATTTCCCAATATTGTTTACAACAACGTCCATATTGTACGGAAAATATCCTTATAGCCCGATTTATATATTTTTAGTTTCCCTGACCCTCTCTGTAGCTATAAGCTACCTGATTTTTATTTTTATAGAACAGCCGGCAAAAAAAGCCGCAGTACATCTAATAAAAAAATATAAGATCTTTAATATGATAACGGTTTGATAACAGGCTGTTTGCCGGTAAGTTGTTTGAAAATTTAAGATATTATGTAAATTACGCCAGTAATTCTCACCCCAAAAACCGAATATTAGATTTATGGAAGACCAATCTACAAATAACCGTCGCCGTTTTATCAGGAACGCGTCAATCGGCACATTAGCCGCCATCAGCATCCCCGAAATTGTTTCAGCTGCGTTAGCTACCGCGCCTATTGCTAAAAGGGTAAACATTGAAAAAGACGATATCATACTTTTCCAGGGCGATTCAATTACCGACTCAGGTCGTAATAACCGCAATGCAATTGTGGCTAATAATTCCGGCGCGTTAGGTAATGGCTATGCTTTTATGGCAGCCAGCCAGTTATTGTTGAAAAATCCGGATAAGAACCTGCAGATCTATAATAAAGGCGTTAGCGGTAACAAAGTGTACCAAATGGCCGACCGTTGGGATGCCGATACCCTGGCTATTAAGCCAACTGTATTAAGTATCCACATAGGTGTAAATGATTACTGGCATACCCTTGGCGGTGGTTATAAAGGCACCATAGATAACTACATCGCCGACTATAAAAAACTACTGGATCTCACCAAAACCGCCCTGCCAAACTTAAAATTGATCATCTGCGAGCCTTTTGGTGTTTTAGATGTAAAATCGGTGACTAAAGATTGGTACCCGACATTTGATCTGTTTAAAAAAGCGGCCCGCGATATAGCTGACGAGTACAACGCTCCATTTGTGCCTTACCAGGCGGCATTTGACAAGGCCATAACCCAGGCCCCGCCAACCTACTGGACCGGCGACGGCGTGCACCCATCAATAGCCGGAGCAGCCCTAATGGCTGAGACCTGGTTGAAAGCGGTGAAAGGATAGTAGATAGCTTGAAGCAGAAGGCGAAAGCAAAAAGCTATTGTCTTCTGCTTGTTATATTATTCTGCTTTAAGCTTTCTGCCTTGGGCTTTTAGCTTTAAAAACCCTATCTTTGCGGCCAAATGATCGCTATAAATAATCTTACGTTCGAGATAGGTGCAAGGGCATTATATGATGAAGCCAACTGGCATATTAAACCCGGTGAAAAAATAGGCCTTATTGGCGCTAACGGAACAGGAAAAACTACCCTTTTAAAAATTATTGTAGGCGACTATAAACCTACATCGGGCACTATTTCAATGGCTAAGGACCTTACTATGGGTTACCTTAACCAGGATCTGTTATCTTACTCGTCCGACAAAAACATTGTGCATGTGGCTATGGAAGCTTTTGAGCGCCAGAATCAATTGCATGACGAGATAGAGGTATTGTTAAAAAAACTGGAAACAGATTATAGCGAAGACTTACTACATAAACTAAGCGACAAGCAGCACGAGTTTGAGGCACTTGACGGATATAACATCGAATACAAAGCACACGAAATTTTAGCGGGCTTAGGTTTTACTGAAGCTGATTGCCAGCGCAAGTTAAGCACCTTCTCGGGTGGATGGCGGATGCGGGTAATGCTGGCTAAAATACTTTTGCAAGCGCCTGATATCCTGTTACTGGATGAGCCTACCAACCACTTAGACTTACCGTCTATCCAATGGCTTGAAGATTATTTGAAAGCATTTAACGGCGCTATCATCATTGTATCGCACGATAGGTGGTTCCTTGATAAGGTGATTAACCGTACGGTTGAATCGCGCAAAGGCAAATTGAATGTTTACGCGGGTAATTATACTTTCTATTTAGAAGAAAAAGCCTTACGTGCCGAAATTCAGCGTGGTGAGTTTAAAAACCAGCAATCAAAAATAAAACAGGAGGAGCGCTTAATCGAGCGTTTCCGTGCCAAGGCATCAAAAGCAAAAATGGCGCAATCGCGTATCAAGATGCTGGATAAATTAGAGCGTGTTGACGATGTGGATGATGATAACCCTGAGGTTAACTTTAGCTTCAAGTTCAGCAAGCAATCAGGCCGTCACGTATCTACATTAGAGCATATCACCAAAAAATATCCTGCTATTGATATTTTGGATGATGCCGAAGCTATCATAGAAAAAGGCGATAAAATAGCCTTAATTGGTGCCAACGGTAAAGGTAAATCAACCTTGCTGCGTATTGTAGCAGGTGCCGATAAAGAATTTCAAGGCACAGCTGTAACCGGCCACAACGTTACCCAAACCTTCTTTGCGCAACACCAGTTAGAGAGCTTGCATTTAGAGAACCAGATCTTGCAGGAACTGCAATCATTCGCCCCAAAACATACCGATACTGAGTTGCGCTCGATATTAGGTTCGTTCTTGTTTACCGGCGATGATGTGTTTAAAAAGATCAAAGTATTATCAGGTGGCGAGAAATCGCGCGTTGCCCTGGCAAAAGCATTAACAGCCGATGCAAACTTCCTGGTACTGGATGAGCCTACCAATCACCTTGACATGGCTTCGGTTAATATTTTGATCCAGGCATTGCAGCAGTACGAAGGTACCGTGATCGTTGTGTCTCACGATAGGTATTTCCTTGATAATGTGGCCAATAAAATATGGTTCATCGAAAATCAAAAGATCAAACAATACCCGGGTACTTATGCCGAGTATGATGAGTGGAACGCAAAACGCAAGCTCGATCCGAAAGTTGAAGCGCCTGCGCCTAAGAAAGAGGAAAAAAAGCCTGAACCGGTTAAGCAACAACAGCAGCCATCAGAAAATAAACATCAGCAATTAAGAAAACTAAACCAGGACCTGACCAATATGGAGGATAAAATATCTTCTTTAGAAAAAACGGTGAAAGAACTGGAAGCGAAACTGGCTGACGATAAGATCTATAACGACAGCTCGAAGCTAAAAGAAACCAATGCAGCCTATTCCCAAAAGCAAGCCGAGCTTAAACAAGTTCAGCAGCAATGGGAAGACCTGGCAGAGCAGATAATGGAATTGGAAGCGTAAAAGCCCTTAAGTTCAGGAGAGAAGACTTACGAAGTTTTTAAAACTTCGTAAGTCTTTTTTGTTTGCTTATTATTGTAGTATGAGGAAATGCTTCGCTATACTATTATTATTCATCACCCTTAAAAGCACCGCCCAACAACCCTACGCTGATAGCGTTTATAACGCACACATAAAAACCATTGAGTTTTACAATACCAAAAAACAAGCGTCCTTCCCGCAAATTACCCTGCAATCAGGCGAGCAGGTGCTCTTAGCATTTGACGATCTGCGTGGCGGAACCCGTAATTACTACTATACTATTGAGCATTGTGATAGCAAATGGAACTCATCCAATTTATCCGCATCAGAATACCTGCAGGGTTTCCAGGATGACAGGTTGACAGATTATAGCTACTCAACCAACACCATTCAAAAATACACCCATTACGAGCTAAAACTGCCTAACCAAACCATCATACCTAAAATATCAGGCAACTATATATTAAAGATTTATGAGGATGGCGATAAATCGAAAATGGTTTTTACCCGCCGGTTATATATTGTGAGTAACAGGGTAGTAGGTGTAGCTGCGGATATTGTTCCATCCACAGATCCAAGCTTAAGGCAAACCAATCAAAAAATAAATTTCCAGGTAAATTATGGTGGGTTTAATGTGCAGAACCCAAATAACGATATCCGGGTGTTAGTAATGCAAAATGCCCGCAGTGCAACCGGAGTTTGGAATACTAAACCTACCTATGTGCGCGGAACCCAGCTGGTATACAATGATGTTAGTATTAATGATTTCCCGGGCAGGAATGAATTCAGGCGTTTTGATACACGGAGCCTTAAGCTAAAGTCGGAAAGGATAGGACAGATCTATCGCGATACAGCAAATACGGTTGTATTATTCGGCGACCCGTTACGCAACCAGGCCAGCTATTTGTTCCAGTACGATAACGACGGTAACTTTTTTATATTAAATCAGGAAGGATACGAGCCGCGCCGGGATGCAGATTACGCGCACATTTATTTTAGTGTCGCCGCAAATAAAACGGATAAAGATGGCACGGCTTATATTGTTGGTAAGTTTAATGATTACAAGCTTGACGAAAAGAGCAAACTGGAATACGAACCCATTAAAGGCCGTTTTTTTACGGACCTGTTTTTAAAACAAGGGGTGTATGACTATGTATATGTTTGGGCTGATAAAAACGGAAATAAACCTGATGAAGTCCCAATAGAAGGCACTCATTTTGAAACAGAGAACGATTACCAATTATTGGTTTACTATCGCCCGGTTACTGCCCGCTGGGATGAATTGGTAGGATATAGATTATTAAATACAGTAAAGAAATAATGGCCCGCCCCGAAGTAAATAAAATTACAGAAACTTTAACTTTCAAAGACCGGCTGCAAGCATTGCGCAACCTGCCGGCTTTTTTTAAACTGGTTTGGCAAACCAGCCCGTTAATGCTGATGATCAGCCTGGTGCTGCGCATTGTGCGGTCGGCAATGCCGGTTACGTTGCTGTACATAGGTAAGCTGATAATTGATGGGGTTATCCAGCTAAGGCATGCTCAAGGCGGGGACATTCATCACTTATGGCAATTGGTAGGGGCCGAGTTTGCGTTGGCTATATTTACAGATGCCATTAGCCGCGCCATAGCATTGACAGAAGGATTATTGGGCGATAGATTTGGCAACTATACCTCGATTAGGATAATGAACCATGCGGCAACGCTGGATCTTGACCAGTTTGAAGATTCTGTGTTCTACGACAAATTGGAACGTGCCCGCCAGCAAACAACCGGCCGCACCATCTTATTGGGCCAGATAATGAGCCAGTTGCAGGATGTGATTACCATGGCTTTTTTAGCGACAGGATTAATGGCCTTTAATCCCTGGCTTATTATATTGTTGCTGTTTGCCATCATCCCGGCATTTATTGGCGAATCGTATTTTAACGACCAAAGCTATTTACTTACACGCGGCCAAACGCCCGAGCGCCGGGAACTTGATTACGTACGGTATTTGGGCGCAAGCGACCAAACCGCTAAAGAAATAAAGACATTTGACCTGTCGGACTTTATTGTTGATCGCTTTAAACAACTATCTGATGGTTTTTATAAGGATGGCAAACGGCTGGCTATCCAACGTTCCCTATGGGGAACTCTTTTTGCCATGCTGGGCAGTATAGGCTATTACGCGGCTTATGTGTTCATCATTATCAGCACGGTTGAGGGTAAGGTTACAGTGGGCGCATTAGCATTCCTGGCAGGCTCTTTCAGGCAATTGCGCGGATTATTAGAAGGCATCCTTACCAGGTTCAGTACCGTATCGCAGGGTGCTATTTACCTGCGCGATTTCTTTGAATTTTTTGATATCAAGCCAAAGATAGTACAGGCGGCAAACCCGCTGCCGTTTCCTAAAACCATACAGCAAGGCTTTGTTTTTGAGGATGTAGGGTTTAGATATCATAATTCAGAACGCTGGGCGAACAGGCACCTTAACTTTACCTTATTTGCCGGCGAAAAGCTGGCGCTGGTTGGCGAGAACGGCGCCGGGAAAACTACGCTGGTAAAACTACTGTCGCGCCTCTATGACCCAACCGAAGGCCGCATACTGTTAGATGGTATAGACCTGCGCGAATATGACCTGTTTGATCTGCGTCTGAACGTAGGCGTTATCTTCCAGGATTACCTGCGCTACCAAATGACACTTGCCCAAAATATAGCCGTAGGTAATATTAAGCAAATAGCCAACCGCGAATTAATAGAGCGATCGGCGAAGCAAAGTTTGGCTGAATCATTAATCCCAAAATTGCCTAACGGGTATGACCAGCAGTTAGGCAAACGCTTTGCTGATGGAGTAGACCTATCGGGCGGCGAATGGCAAAAGGTTGCCCTCGCCCGCGCCTACATGCGCGATGCGCAACTGTTGATACTGGATGAACCAACATCAGCCTTAGATGCCCGTGCCGAGTACCAGGTGTTTCAACGCTTTGCCGAATTAACAAAAGAGAAATCGGCCATATTGATATCGCACCGCTTCAGCACCGTGCGCATGGCCGACAGGATATTGGTATTAGAAAAAGGCGAACTAAAAGAAATAGGAAACCACGAGCAACTGTTAGCAAAAGGCGGTATTTATGCCGAGTTGTTTGAGTTGCAGGCGATGGGGTATAAATAGGGTAATTGTAATTAACGCGCGCCGTTTACTCACCCCGCGACTCTCCGAGCGCGACCCTCTCTTCGCTGCGCGGAAAGAGGGTAAAAGTTCAATAAAATAAACAACCCTCTTTCCGCCGAAGGCGAAGAGAGGGTGGTCTAGCGAAGCGTAGACCGGGTGAGTCTACGCGCCAGGTATAAATTTCTTAGTACTGATGAAAAGCATCACTCACAAACTGTAATACTTTAGGTAAGGCACCGCGCCAAACTGTCCAGGTGTGGGCGCCGTCAACTATCCTGAATTCGTGCGGGATCTCTTTTTTAGCCATAGCTATATGTACCAGGGCATTTCCTTCGCTCAGGCGATCATCATCACCTACTTCAATATACCAGCGTACTGCTTTTTTCTGGGCGTCGGGCATGTTGTTCACCAGTGCCAGTGCGCTGTACTGGTTATAGTATCGCGTAACTACCGAATCGGGCGCGTTAGGTAAGGTGCGTGCTAATACCCGCTTTGCATCTTCTAAAGCGTTAGGGCCGACTGCCGCGCTTAACGGGCAGGCTGACGAAAACATTTCAGGATGATGCATGGCATACATAAAGGTACCGCCGCCGCCCATAGACAAGCCTGAGATGGCGCGTGAGCGTTTTTCTTTTTTAGCACGATAAGTTTTCTCAACATAAGGTATCAGTTCCTTAAAGAAGAAATCCTCGTAGTTCCAATCACCTTTCATACTATTGAAATAACCGCGCTGGCCGGTATTGGCATCGGGCATTACTATGATCATAGGGGTTGCAATGCCATCTTTTATAGCCTTATCGGTAATGTTTAAAACCTCGCCAAATGTTACCCAACCGGTTTGGTCGTCACCAGCTCCATGCAGTAAATACAACACAGGGTACGTACGGTTTGAAGTCTCATAATCGGGTGGCAGGTAAATGGCAAACTTGCGGTCGCTTTTTAATATTTTGCTGGATACGGTCAGGTTATCAAACACCTTACCGGTTTGGGCTAATACCAGCACGGGGCTCAGTATTAACGCAATTGCTGCAATAAGTAATTTTTTCATCATGATCAATAATTGGTTAGGTCAACTTTTGGGAAGCATTGACTTTATAAATTTAATATAAAAATTCATTAACAGGCAATAACAAAACTCTGCTTACCTTTACCACTGTATGGATAAACAAAACCCCGCAATTGCCGCTAAATGGCTTTACCTTTTTATTGGCATAGCGGTTTTAGTTAATCTAAGCGGCATTTTTGTACCCATAACCGGCCCGGACGGCACGCTGTATGCCTCCATTGCCAGGACAATGGCCCAACGTAACAATTTTGTTGAGTTGTTTGCTTATGGTAAGGATTGGCTGGATAAACCCCATTTCCCGTTCTGGACAGCGGCGCTTTCTTTTAAATTATTCGGCTATACAACCTGGGCCTATAAGCTGCCGGCAATATTGTTTTTGCTAATGGGCGCATGGTATACCTATCTGTTTGGCAAAGCGTTGTACAATAAGCAAACAGGCTTATGGGCGACGCTGATATTGCTAACCGCGCAACATATCGTACTGTCAAACAATGATGTCCGCGCAGAGCCTTATCTGACAGGGCTGATCATTGCTGCGGTTTATCATCTATACAGGTCGTATACCACAAATAGTTATTGGCAGTTGCTATGGGGATGCCTGTTTACGGCCTGTGCCATCATGACCAAGGGGATGTTTGCCATCATCCCGATAGGTGGCGCTATAGCAGGGCACTTTATCATAACCCGACAATGGAAACAGTTGTTTAACCTGCGCTGGTTGGTGGGTATTATCCTGGTGTTCATCTTCATCCTACCCGAGCTCTATTGCCTTAACCAACAGTTTGACCTGCGCCCGGAGAAACTGATCTTTGATAAACACAATGTATCCGGCATTCGCTTCTTTTTTTGGGATAGCCAGTTTGGGCGTTTCTTTAACACCGGCCCCATAAAAGGCAATGGCGACCCAACCTTTTTTGTACATACCACATTGTGGGCGTTTTTGCCATGGTCGCTTTTATTATTTGTGGCGATATTTCAATTCATCAAAAAGGGCAGTAAACAGGTCCGGGCCACCGAGTGGTTTTGCATTTGCGGATCTTTGCTGACCTTCCTGTTGTTTTCTGCATCAAAATTTCAACTGCCGCATTATTTAAATATTGTGTACCCATTCTTCGCGATTATAACTGCGCAATATTTGCAGAATATTACGGATATAAGCAGTATTAAGGCGATACGCGGTGTCCAAACGGCGGTTATTGGAGTGCTATTGGCGGTTATTGGTGCACTACATTATTTTTATCAATCCGACACATTTACCACGACAATTGGTATCTGTTTGTTTATATTATTGAGTGCTCTGTTTTTCTTGCCACAGGTAATTTCATCAAATACTATCGCCATAACAGTATTGCGCACTGCGTTAGTATCGTTCTTTATTAATGTTTATTTAAACACGGTGTTTTATCCGTCGCTATTGCATTACCAGGCAGGGAGCGAGGCTGCAATGTGGATAAACGGCAACAATCCAGGCCGGCTACCCGTTGTTCAATTTGACGATCCGCATGTATCTTCAATGAATTTTTACAGTAATTCGCCGGTGGAAACCATTGTGAATGATGATATTAGACAACTCCCACGAGGGCAATTTGTACTTTACGCCAGCAATAACAGGTTAAAAGACCTTGCTGCGAAAGGCTATAAAATCCGGCAGTTAAAAACCTTTCAACGCTATTGGATCAGCCGCTTAAAGCCAGCTTTTTTGAATAAATCTACCCGCGCTAACGAACTTGAAGAAATGCAGGTGGCGATAGTTGCAGCCCAATAATTGGCGCGATTTAGGAGTCGGGCTAAATAAAATATCTACCTTTGCGCCTCTATGGATACTACACTAAAAAACAGGTATGACAGCATAATCTTTGATCTTGACGGCACACTTTGGGATAGCTCGGCAAACGTGGTTACGGCCTGGCAAACTGCCAAAGAACAGGTTGACTATATCAAACAAGATTTTACCCAGCCGATGATCCATTCCATAACCGGGATGACCTACAAAGCTATTTTTGAAACCCTGCTGCCTTATCTAAATGAAGAACAGCGCGAGGAGTTTAAAACCCTTGCCGGTAAATATGAACTGGAAATTTTATATGAAAAAGGCGGCGAGCTTTATCCCGGGCTTGAGGCTGCATTGCAATCACTATCAACCAAATACAAGTTGTTTATAGTTAGTAATTGCCAGAATGGGTATATCGAAGTGTTTTTTAAAGTAAGCGGATTGGAACATTACTTTAAGGGCCATCAATGCTACGGCACGAAAAATCAACCCAAAAACGAAAACATACTTGATATCATTAAAGACCACGACCTTAAAGCCCCGGTTTACGTAGGCGATACTATGGGCGACTATAGCGCTGCAACCAAAGCATGTGTACCCTTTATATTTTTGAGCCATGGTTTTGGCGTGGTTAACGAAGACCAGGTAGCTACCGTTGACGGATTAGGGGAGCTGGCGGAACTTTTATAAACATTTTATAGCGTACGGAGTTGTTTTTATAGTCGTATCATCATGAAGATCACCAAATACTTACATTCTTGCCTGGTTTTTGAGTTAGACGGCTATAAGTTATTGTTCGATCCGGGTAAGTTTAGTTTTGCTGAGGGCGAAGTAACTACTGATATGTTTGCTGATGTTGACGCTATTATCATCACCCATAATCACCCTGATCATTTAGATGCGAGTATACTTAAGGATATAACCTCCTTGTCAAACGCTCCGGTTTATACCAATGCGCAAGTTGCCGGGCAAATAGAAAAAGACGGTATTGCAAGTACAGTTTGGGTGGATGGTGTCTACCGTCTTGGTCCGTTTAAACTTGAAGCTATAACGGTTGTGCATGAACTGATAATGGATAATCCGTTGCCGCAGATGACGGGCTTTATCATCAATGATAAGGTGCTGCATCCCGTTGATTCGATGGAAGATAAGCTGTTAAATTATAGGGGCATCGAATTATTATTAATGGTAACAATGGCGCCTTTTGCTAATGAACCACGCATATCCGGCTTTGCCGATAAATTACAACCCAAACAGATCCTACCTGTTCATGATGGCTACGCCAAAGAGTTTTTTATTAAACAACGGTATGAAGCCTATACCAAACACTTTGATAAGCAGGGTATAAAGTTTCACAACATTTATAAAGTGGGAGACGGTATAACTATTTATTAAACCCTTACTTCTGTAATTTCCGGAGGATGCCATGACCTATGTCATCTGTACTTGCACTGGCGCTTGACAGTATTATAATTGCAATGTTCCTGTCGATATTATAAGCAAGGAAACTACTGCTGCCGCCTGTACCTCCGTTATGGAAATAATAACTAATACCATCAACCTTAATAATATGCCACCCAAGGCCCATGCTTAGCTGCGTATCGTTAGTAAAAGTTACCTGGTGGGTTAGGCTTAGCGCTTTTGATAGTTTATTATCAGCTTTTATCATGTTGGCCCTGGTGTATAACAGCAAGTCGTTTATAGTCGATTTTAATGATCCGGCTGCGGCAAAGGTATTCAACATATCCCAAGCCGGGGTTTCATGGCCATCTTCGTCGTAAACGGTGGTAAACCGTGTTGTAATTAATGGATATAAATGTTGTACGGTACCCTTCATCCCCAATGGCCTGCAAATAATTTCACTGACCAATTGTTCGTAATGCTTACCGCTAACGTGCTCTAAAATAACCCCCAACAAGCCAACAGCTAAATTAGAGTAAGCATATTTTTTGCCGGGGACACTCTTTAACGTGCAATTTTTAAGATAGGCAAATAGCAACTGCTGCGTATAATTTTTATAAGGATTTGCTTCACTATATGGTTTTTGCGCGATAAAATTGGTAGGTAAGCTGGCTAAACCGGACGTATGGTTAATCAGGCTTAGTAAAGTGATGTCTTTAAGTGCAGAGTTGGCGGCTACCGAATCAGGCAGGTACTTGGTTATGGGGTCGGACAAGCTCAATTTACCATCGTTAACATAGTACGCTAAAATGGTGGCAGTAAATGTTTTGGTGATTGAGCCTATCTCATAAATTGTATTAACGCCGGGCAAATGGCCGCTGCTTCTCTTAAGTTCGCCGTAATTGTAGGTGCTAACCTTACCATCTTTAATAATACCAATGCTTAAGCCAACGGTGTTCGACTTTTGGATATAACGTCTCGCAACCGAATCGACTATTTTATCAACTATTGTTTTTAAAGGATTACTTGTTGGTACAAGCGAAGGCTTTTCAACCGGGCCCACTTTAAAAGGTTCTAACCTAAAGTAAGCCAGTTTATTATCGTTACCAAGGCTGATTGCGAGCTGCATGGTAAGCGTTTGAAACTGTATCTTGTAAGTAGCTGTTAAATTATTAACAAAGCTCAGTAACGAATCTTTTTTTACCGGGCCAAGCGAAAATAAATCCCGAAACAGAAAGTCCCTGAAATTACCCTGGGTGATGGATTGTTTAAGGCGCGCGTCGGCCAGTTCATAAATAGCATCGGCATCCCTTGTAATAATATGCCTTTTTATTACACGGTATACTGAATCTGTTTTTTGAAGTTGACGGCTTTGTGCTAACGTGATAGGCGATGAAAACATCGCCAACATTATCACTACTATCCCCCTCGTAAACTTCATAGGAGAAATTATTGAGTTTGCCCTGCTAACAAGTATAATACTGCCATGCGTATGGCAACACCGTTTTGTACCTGGTCTAAAATTATAGATTGCTTGCTGTCGGCAACATCGCTGGTTATCTCTACACCGCGGTTAATAGGGCCGGGGTGCATTACGGTTATCTCTTTATCTAATGAGTCTAAGATCTCCTTATTAAGCCCGTAGAGCATGGTGTACTCGCGTATGGATGGGAAGTATTTGATATCCTGTCTTTCTAACTGTATGCGCAGCATATTAGCCACATCGCACCAGTTAAGTGCTTTAACAAGGTTATGTTCAATTTTAACCCCTAAGGCGTTGATATATTTTGGTATCAGCGTGGTAGGCCCGCAAACCATTACTTCGGCACCCAATTGTTTTAGGCAAAGTATGTTTGATAATGCTACGCGCGAGTGCAGGATATCGCCCACTATAACTACCTTTTTTCCTGCCACATCGCCATATTTTTCGCGGATAGAGAAGGCATCAAGCAAAGCCTGGGTAGGGTGCTCATGTGCGCCGTCGCCGGCGTTTACTATTTGTGCCTTTACATGTTTTGACAGGAAGGTTGCCGCACCGGCATATGGGTGGCGCATTACCACCATATCTACCTTCATGGCCAGGATATTGTTTACCGTGTCAATCAAAGTTTCGCCTTTGCTAACGGATGATGACGAGGCTGCAAAATTTACTACATCTGCCGATAAACGTTTCTCGGCAAGCTCGAATGATAAACGGGTACGGGTAGAGTTTTCGAAAAATATATTAGCGATTGTTAAGTCGCGCAACGATGGTACCTTACGAATTTGTGGCTGATTTAGCACATCTTTAAAGCGGTCGGCAGTTTCAAATATTAATTCAATATCCTTAACGGTTAAACCTTTAATACCTAATAGATGCCTTGTGCTAAGTTCTGCCATATGTTATCTCGGATTTCGAATGTTCGATTTCGGATTTATATTTTATTTATAATCTAATTTAAGCATGTCATTAATTCCGAAATCGAAATTCCGAAATCCGACATTATTTTTCTATCTCTGATAGCAACACTATTTTATCTTCGCCGTCTGTTTCTTTCCAGCTAACTACTACTTTTTGCGATGCAATTGAATCTACATCTATCCCCACATAGTCGGGCATTATCGGCAAGTGGCGCGAGTAGCGGCGGTCAACCAAAGCCAATAGTTCCACCTTTTGCGGGCGGCCATAGGCCAGCATGGCTTCCATCGCTGCGCGGATAGTACGTCCGCTCCATAGCACATCGTCCATCAGCACTACCTTTTTGCCTTCAATAATAAAATCCATTTTGGTTTCGCTGGGTATCAGCGGTGCACTGCGTCGACGGAAATCATCACGATAAAACGTAATATCCATATCACCTTGCTGGATATTGCTGTCAGGTAAAATTTTGCGTAGTTCGTTTGCTACACGCTTGGCCAGGTAAATACCGCGTGGCTGGATACCAATTAAAACTGAGTCGGAAAAATCGTTATGATTTTCGATTAATTGACGACATAAACGCTGTATAGTGATTTGAAATTTTTGACCGTCGAGCAGCGTAAGGTTTTGCATCGTATGGGTGGATTTGGGCAAAGGTAGAAAAAAGTTTTGAGTTTTGCGGTGCGAGTTTAAATTGTAAGCATTATACAATAGCAAATGATAGATTATAAAGATCTTCTAAACAAAAAAGCCCTACCGATTCCTCGATAGGGCTTTGAAACAATATTGGTTAAAGCTTATTTAGCTTCTTCTTCAGATTTTTTAGCGGCTGCTTTTTTAGTAGCTGCTTTTGTTTCTGCGCCTTCCATTTGCTCTTTTAATTGAGCAAGGACAGACAGATCACCTAAAGTTGATTTTTCAACCGAATCTTTCACTTTCTTAACCGCGTTGTTAGCAGATTTTGCTTCTTTTTTACGGTTTTCGAAATCTTGTACACGAGCGTCAGCACGAGCTTCTTCCCATATACGTGAGTGAGAGATAACTATACGTTTGTTTTCCTTGTTAAATTCAATGATCTTGAACTCAGCAGCTTCTTCAGCTTTTAAGCTCTTGCCATCTTCTTTAACCAGGTGTTTTGTAGGTACGAAACCTTCAACACCGTAAGGTAAAGCAACAATAGCGCCTTTATCAGTTACTTTTATAACGGTACCTTCATGTATTGAATCAATAGTGAAGATGCTTTCAAAAGTATCCCAAGGGTTTTCTTCAAGTTGTTTGTGTCCTAAGCTTAATTTGCGGTTCTCAACATCAAGTTCTAAAACAACCACGTTTAATTTTTCACCTACTTTAGTGAATTCGTTAGGGTGGTTGATTTTTTTAGACCATGAAAGGTCGCTGATGTGGATCAATCCGTCAATGCCGTCTTCCAGTTCAACAAACACACCAAAGTTGGTCATGTTTTTAACTGTAGCTACGTGAGTTGTACCAACTGCGTAACGATCGGCAGCATTTTGCCAAGGATCAGGAGTTAATTGTTTGATGCCTAATGACATTTTACGCTCGTCGCGGTCTAATGTCAATACTTGAGCTTCAATTTCGTCACCAACTTTCAAGAATTCTTGTGGGTTACGTAAGTTTTGAGACCATGACATTTCTGACACGTGGATCAAACCTTCAACACCCGGGATGATTTCTAAGAAAGCACCGTAATCGGCAACGGTAACTATGCGGCCTTTAACTTTCGAACCAATTTGCAAAGTTTCGTCAAGTGATTGCCAAGGATGCGGAGTTAATTGTTTCAAGCCAAGAGCGATACGTTTTTTCTCATCATCAAAGTCAAGAACAACAACGTTGATCTTCTGATCCAATGATAAAACTTCTCTTGGATGCTCAATGCGGCCCCATGAAATATCAGTAATGTGTAATAAGCCGTCAACACCACCAAGGTCAATAAATACACCAAAGTCGGTAATGTTTTTAACTGTGCCTTCCAGGATCTGGCCTTTTTCAAGTTTAGCAACAATTTCAGTTTTTTGGTTTTCCAAATCGTCTTCAATCAGCACTTTGTGCGATACCACTACGTTTTTAAACTCGTGGTTGATCTTAACAACTTTGAACTCCATTGTTTTGCCCACATAAACGTCATAATCCCTGATAGGTTTAATGTCGATTTGTGAACCTGGTAAAAAGGCTTCAACGCCCATGATGTCTACAATCAGACCACCTTTTGTTCTGCTCTTAACAAAACCAGTGATGATCTCATCATTATCCAGTGCAGAATTAATTTTTTCCCATGATTTTTGAGTTTTTGCACGTTTACGAGAAAGTACTAACTGACCGTTAGCATCTTCTTGTGATTCAACAAATACGTCAACTGTGTCACCGATCTTCAAATCAGGTGTATCACGGAATTCAGAAACAGATACCAAACCATCAGATTTAAATCCAACGTTTAATACTACATCCTTGTTGTTAACATTTACAACAGTACCGGTGATGATTTCGCCTTTGGTGATTGAACTGAAAGTTCCATCATACAATTTCTCCATCTTCTCGCGCTCGCTGTCGCTGTAGTTACCAAATTTTTTGTCGTCGGCATCCCAGTCAAAATCTTCGCGGGGTGCAACTGCAATTTGAGATTTGATCTCTTCGATTGATATTGAATCAGCCTCTGACTCAATAGTTTCTTTTTCGCTGGTAGCGGTAACTGTGTCCAGTTCTGCTTCCTTAGCTTTTAATTCTTTTTCTGCTTCTTGTTTTTTTGCCATTAAATAATTTATCTCCTTTTCCCAATTTGTTAATTGGGACTGCAAAGGTAGGACTATTATTTTATTCTAAAAAAATTAATTTACTCTTAAATGCTGATTTTTAAGGGTTTTTGCCGGATAATCGGTGTTTTTTAGCGATAATATTCAATTACAGTGTGTTAACCGGATAAAAAAGAGGCTTATTACGTTAATAATTTACCCTGGATCTCGTAAAATATCGTCATAAAATCAGGCAATAATAATTGGCGATAGGCTACTAATACCTCGTTCATACGGGCTTCATGCCGCGGAGTAAAGGGGTTTTCCCAAACCCGCATGCAAATTCTTTTAAGGGCGTAGGCTATTTGTTGAGTTTCTGAGTAGGTATGCAGGTAGCCGTCGCGTTTAAAACCTTCATAGAAACGGAAGAACCGGGTGGTATCCGTTAACCCTGCCGAGGTGAGAAATTCTTCTATATAAGTATTATCGCATCCTTTTAGGTGGCCGTAAAAATCATCAACGGTAACTTTACCGGTGGTGAGTAATAAATTATCCAAGATTAGCTCAATGGCAATATGCCCTAAAAAAAATGGTTTCACCGGCGAGCCTTCGATAACCGGAGCAAGTAATTTTTTAAGTTGATGGGAGTGTATCGCAAAAAAATCGGATGAGTGAAAATAGCGGTCTACGTCAAGGTGCTTGTTCCAGCCTTTAACAATGGCATTAACATGAGGATTTTGATGCTCTAATTTTTCGGGGTGAAGCACTATCGTTTTATCTGCATTCTTTAACAGATCGGGCAATACCGTACCTAAAATAAAGTAGCAGTCGGTAATATCACGGTCGAAATAGTAATGGGATAAAAAATTCATAGCAATGGCAGATATAACCCGGTAACCTTAAAAATAGGAAAAATATATCACTTGTTACATGGTTAGCGGTGTAAATAAATTGAATATGCTTATTAGTATCTAAAATTAATAGCAGTGGCTATTGTTTTTCTTTTCTGCACTAAAGCACATATTCTATTATCTTTGGCCTCTTTGAAATATAACTATACTAATGAACTTTGTTGAAGAATTACGCTGGCGGGGCATGCTGCATGATATCATGCCCGGAACCGAGGAACTGTTAAATAAGGGTATGACATCCGGCTATATTGGGTTTGACCCAACTGCCGATTCATTACACGTTGGCAGCCTGGCGCAGATCATGACCATGATACATTTTCAGCGTGCAGGCCATAAGCCATTTGCACTGGTTGGCGGCGCTACCGGTATGGTTGGCGATCCGTCAGGTAAATCAGCCGAGCGTAATTTACTGTCAGAAGATGTGTTACAACAAAACCTGGCAGGAATTAAAGCGCAGTTAGAGAAGTTTCTTGATTTTAGCGCCGGTGCCAACGGGGCCCAAATGGTTAATAATTTTGACTGGTTTAAGAATTTTACTTTTCTTGATTTTATCCGCGAGGTAGGCAAGCACATTACTGTTAATTACATGATGGCGAAGGATTCTGTAAAGAAACGTTTGGAGGGTGAAACCGGCATGTCGTTCACAGAATTTACTTACCAGTTGGTACAAGGATATGATTTTTACCATTTGTGGAAAAATCATGATTGTAAACTGCAAATGGGCGGATCAGACCAATGGGGTAATATTGTTACCGGCACAGAGCTGGTACGCCGTAAAGGCGGGGGCGAGGCTTTCGCTTTAACCACACAATTGATCAAAAAATCTGACGGCTCTAAATTTGGAAAAACTGAGGGTGGTAACATCTGGCTGGACCCGGAGAAAACATCGCCTTACAAATTTTACCAGTTTTGGTTAAATACCAGCGATGAAGATGCTAAAACATACATCCGCATATTTACGCTATTTGATGAACCAACTATTAAAGGCTTAGAAGCCGAGCAAGACGCTGCTCCGCATTTACGTGTACTACAAAAAGCTTTGGCAAAAGATATCACTATACGGGTGCATGGCGAAGCTGAATACGAAAAAGCAATTAAATCTTCGGAGTTCTTATTCGGTAACACAGGCATCGAGTTTTTAAACGAACTAAATGAAGCGGAAGTAATTGGCTTATTTGAAGGCGTGCCTAACTTTACAATAGCTTTAGCCGACCTTACAGCGGGCATAAACGCTACAGACCTTTTAGCTGCAAGCACGGCAGTATTTGCATCAAAAGGCGAGGCAAAGAAAATGATACAAGGCGGCGGTGTGGCTATCAATAAAGTAAAGATAGACGCGCCGGAAAGTGTTTATAATACTGATTCACTTATTGGTGGCAAATTTTTGGTAACGCAAAAAGGCAAGAAGAACTACTTTTTGATTATTGCAGAATAATAATTGACTACATAAAAGAAAAGGGTCCCGATAATATCGGGACCCTTTTCTCTTGATAAATTTTTCAAAACCAATTAAAAATCACTTAACAGCTCTAATTTTTTGTGGTTATATTCCTCCTGCGATATTAACCCGTTATCAAACAAGGTTCTTAATTTTTTTAATTTCTCGGTTAATACATCGGGTTTAGCTTCTTCCTGGTGAGAAACAACCGGTTCTGGCTTAGGCTCAGGAGTTGGTTCAGGGGCCGGCGCAGCTATTTGCTGCGCTGCGACAGGTTGAGATGGTGTTTCAAACTGCACTGAACCTGATTCGGCGCGTTTTTGTTCAAGATCGCGCAGGCGGCGTGCTTCGCGCTCGGCTTCTTTGCGTTCTTGCGCGTATTGGTATAGCTTACGTGCCTGTACTTTAGGTAAGTAATCGACACCCATTTCGGCACCGCTCGTAGTTTTTACGCTGAATATGGCGCCTATAATTTCCTCTTTAGTATAAACATCAACCACATCTTTCCAAACGTAATCAATGAATTTTATGGACAAGCCCAGGTTTGCCGGGGTAAAAAACAATACACGTTTGTTGGTTATGGCAATACAATCAGGCAGTATATTAACCAATGGTTTTTTTTGTACAGCAATATATATTACTTCCTCACCGGTGGTTAACAGGTCAACCAGACGGGTGTATACTTTTTCAACAGCTTTTGGATCCTGTTCGTCACGCAAAAATTTCTCGATCATCTTAAATCACTTTTTTGAAGTGCAAAAATATATAAATTCTGTTAGTTGTATATTAAGTTTTACGCTATCAATAAATTACAGCCGCGAATGTCGGCATTATCAAAGCGTCCCAATATCTCAAAACTACTATCGGTGTATATTTTACCCAGGTCCTGGGTAGCTATAAATGAGCATGAATTAATGTTTGCGAGATCGATAACATTAATACCGCCTGCTTTATTATTGGTAACAATACTTAACGGGTCATTAGTATCACGGGTTATAATGCGCATCCATGGCGGGCAATTAAATATGCCTGCGCCTTTTGAATAAGCCTGCGACAATAGCTCCGTCATCCCATATTCTGAATGTATGGCGTCAACCCCAAAGCCTTTGCATAAAGTATCATGTAATTCCTCGCGGATCATTTCTTTTCGACGGCCCTTCATGCCGCCTGTTTCCATAACTATTAACCCGGGGAAATTAATTTGGTACTGCTCCACAAAATCAAGCAAGGCAAAGGTTACACCCAATAATAAGGTGGGCTTTTTGGCCTGTTGTTGTTTGATGAGTTGAGCGTATAAGTCGGCATGGTTGTATAAGTAGAAGCCGCTATCAGGATTGTTCGATTGCGTTATCAAATCCTGCGCCATGTAGATGAGCGAAGAGCCTGGTCTCTCTAAATAAGCAGGCAACAAAGCTAAAACTGTATAATCTTTTATATCGCCATAAAATAATTGAAACGCTTTGCGGAAACTTTCTTCGTACCAGCTCACATCTGTTACATGATGGCTGCTGGTTATCATGCCGGTAGTACCTGAACTGGTGAATGTTACCTCAATATCATCCTTTGAACTTAAAACAGAATGTGCTTTAAAAAATTGGACGGGTAGAAAGGGTATATCCTTGATGTCGGCTATGGTAGCCACGTCAATACCTAAGCCCGAAATAAAATCAGCATAAACCTTGCAGTTTTTTGCCTGGTATTGAAATATCTGCAAAGCAACAGCATTAAACTGCTCATCATTATCAATGGAAAATACCTGCTGCTTATCGGGTTTCATTACAGCAAAGATAGCCTGTGGATGTGCAGATATGCAAATGTGCGAATGCTTAGATGGGAAAGATGATTTACGGCTGATATTTTAAAAAGTCGCCATCTATGATCAGTAGCTTTACATCAGTCTGCGCTAATGAGCGGTGCGAACTTAGTTCATCAGTAACTATATAGGTCATGCCTTTAGTTAAAGTTGACTTTTCGCCGTTCTCCATTTCAGAAATCACTTCACCTTCTAAACAATGTACAACATGGCCCTTTTGGCACCAATGATCGGCAATATATCCTGCGGTATATTCAACTATTCTTACTCGCAGGCCGGGAAACTGCAGCGTTTGCCAGGTTGAATTGCCCACCTCGCCGGGATGGTTTGTTTTAGCTATGGTGTCCCAGTTTATAACCTGGAAGGGAATGTTCTTGTCGCTCATTTTGATAGGGTAATTAAATAATGCAAGTTAATAAAGAAACAAACAACTCTACTTTTTAAGGGTTGTAGTTTTATATAACAATAATCTCATGAAAACATTAAAATTATACATGGTGCCGATACTGTTAAGTGTATTTATGGTATTAGCATCTGCAACAGAAACAACCAAAGAAACCGAACGTGTACAAAAATCGGCGGACGTATTGAAAGCCTTCGGCAAGATGAAAGAAAGTATCCCGCATCAGTTAATAACTGATTACCAGGGCGTGGTAATAATCCCCAACTTAATTAACGCCGGTTTAGGTATTGGCGGCAAACGCGGCAAAGGTGTTGCCATGGTTAAGTTGCCTGATGGAAAATGGAGCGACCCGGTATTTGTTACGCTTACCGGCGGTACATTGGGTTTGCAAATAGGTGTACAGTCGGTTGATATGGTTTTAGTTTTCAGGCATAAAGGTGTATTGGCTAAAGTTAAAAATGGCGATTTTACTATCGGCGGTGATATATCTGCTGCAGCAGGACCGGTGGGGCGCAGCTCTACCGCCAGTACAGATTATAAACTCGAAGCAGAAGTATATTCATACTCACGCAGTCGCGGATTATTTGCCGGAATAACCATACATGGTTCTAACTTATCAATTGATAAAAGTGCAAACAATGCTTTTTATAGCAACAATATGTCCTCCGCCGAAATATTTGAAACCGGCAAAAGCACCAATGCAGCGGTTGTTAATCTGAAGACAACGCTGGGCGCTTTATAATATCAACTATTTAATAGCAATAGGTTTTACGCCTGTTGCTATTATCTAACTTTCTGGTATTGAAAATTATGAGTTTCATAATTTTTCACACTTGTCGATGTTTTCCACCGGCATTATAACTTATTTATTGAATAAAAGTCGTTTATTAGCTGTGGAAACAGGCAATTGTCAACTTGTTTTTTGCTCTATAGCAAATTTTTTGTGGACAAGGAGCGATCAGTTTAAACGTTTTTATGGAAGAGAATACAGTAGACCCCAAGTTAACAATAGATAAAATAGCCGAAGACGAAGAGATATTTCAACATGTAAATAATCCTATCATCGGCATAAAGCCCATCCAAAAAAAGTATTTGGGGATACCCAATCACGCCGACCAGATAGGAAACAAATTTTTCTTTACAGATGGCGAAGCCAAAGTTGAAATAGTTGTTGTTACCGACGAAATAATCAGAGTTAGATTAGCACCGCATGGTGTTTTCCTTGAGGAGTTTTCATACGCAGTACCCAAGCTTGCGCTTAAAGCTACTGCCTTTACTTTGTTTGAAAATGATGCCGAGTTTCGCGTATCAACAGGCGTAATAAACTGCCATATCCGTAAGCAGGATTTCTTTATATCTTTCTCAGATGCCAATGATAACATTACCAGCATGGATGCAGTGCCTATGCACTGGGAAGAGAACGTAGCCTTTGGCGGATATTATGTTTTCTGTACAAAAACCTGCGCGCCGAACGAAAGCTTTTTTGGCTTGGGCGACAAACCAACCGAGCTTAACTTAAAAGGCAAGCGTTTTGTTAACTGGAATACAGATGCTTATTCTTTCCAGTGGAACCAGGACCCGATATATCGTACAATTCCTTTTTATATCAGCATAAACGAAGGTATCTCGCACGGTATTTTCTTCGATAACACCTTTAAATCTCATTTTGATTTTGGTGCCGAAGAAAAAAATAAGACCAGCTTTTGGGCCGATGGCGGCGAACTACAATACTATTATATCCACGGCCCGCACATGATGGACGTGGTTAAAAACTACCACATTATAACCGGTACACACCCAATGCCACCGCTTTGGGCGTTTGGTTACCACCAGTGCCGCTGGAGTTATTATCCTGAGTCAAAGGTTAAAGCTATTGCCAATACTTTCCGTAAAGAGAAGATCCCTTGCGATGGTATCTATTTAGATATTGATTACATGGACGGGTATCGTTGCTTTACCTGGAACAAAAAATACTTCCCTGACCCAATAAAAATGGTGAAGGAATTAGCTGACGATGGCTTTAAAACGGTTGTTATTATTGATCCGGGTATCCGTGTGGATGATAATTACTGGGTATTTAAAGAAGGTAAAGAGAACCGATATTTTTGCCGCCGAAGCGATGATTACTTTATGGAGGGCCATGTATGGCCGGGCCGTTGCCAGTTCCCTGATTTTACCAATCCGGAGGTGCGCGAATGGTGGGGCGGTTTATTCCAGGGCTTAGTTGACGCAGGTGTTGCAGGCGTTTGGAACGATATGAACGAGCCGGCAGTGTTTGGTACCAGTACGTTCCCTGATGATGTGCGCCACCAATATGACGGACATCGCGGATCGCACCGGAAGGCGCATAATGTTTATGGTATGCAAATGGTACGCGCAACCTACGAAGGGTTACGCAAGATCATGAAAAATAAGCGCCCTTTTACAATTACAAGGGCGGGTTACTCGGGTGTGCAACGTTACTCGTCAGTTTGGACAGGTGATAATGTGGCTACCTGGGAGCATTTAAAATTAGGTAATATCCAGTTGCAGCGTTTATCAATGTCGGGCATACCGTTTTGCGGTACGGATATTGGTGGTTTTAGCGGCGAGCCTGATGGCGAACTATTTACCCGCTGGATCCAGTTAGGTACGTTTTCGCCATTTATGCGTGCGCACTCGGCGGGTGATACCAAGGAGCGCGAACCATGGAGCTTTGGTGAGCCATATACTTCAATCAACCGTAAATTTATTGAGTTAAGATATAAGCTTATCCCTTATTTGTATTCGACCTTCTGGGAACATCATCGGTATGGTTTCCCGATTTTAAGGCCGATAGTGATGCAGGAGCAAATAGAATCTGATAACTATTTCCGCCAGGACGAGTTTACCTACGGCGATAAGATATTGATATGCCCTGTATTAGAACCCGGCCAAAAAAGCCGCATAGTTTATCTGCCGGTTGGCAAATGGTATAACTTCTGGACGCTTGAAGTTGTTGAAGGTGGTAAAGAAATTGAGGTACAAACTCCGCTGGATACGATCCCGATCTTTGTTAAGGCCGGTTCTGTAATACCTGAATACCCGGTAATGCAATATGTTGGCGAGAAAGAGATTGAAGAAGTTAAGCTGAATGTTTATTACAGTGATTACGATGCAAACTCATTCTTCTTTGAAGATTATGGCGAAACGTTTGCGTACGAGCAAGATATCTACTCTGAGAAAAAATTCGCGGTAGCTGGTAGCAAAACCAACTTTACGGTACAGCAGAGCATGGAGGGCCTATATACCCCGAGGTATGAAACTTATGCTTTCAGTGTGTCCGGCTTGCCATTTAAGCCATCAAAAATCACTGCTGATGGAAAAGCAATTAAAGATTTCGCGGTTAATGCAGATAAGATATTGGAGTTTAAATACAGTAAGAACTTTAAGAAGATAGAGATCAGTAAATAAGCGAACCATTTTATTAAGATAAAGCCTTCTTGAGTTTAATACTTCGGAAGGCTTTTTTGTTATAGAACAATCGACCTGCCAGATAATTCATTTTGTTTGCAACCAAACAATAATGATATATTTGATTGTTATAAAACTAAACTCATTCAAAAATGAGTTGTATCTAAACGCCCGAAGGGCTTTCCATCATGGCAAAGAAAATAGCTACTACCCAACCTGAATCTGCGGCAGCAAAGCCTGCAAAAATTACTAAACCTAAAGTTGTAAAAGAGAAAGCTCCGGTAAAGAAAACTGCTAAGTCGACAGCTGTTGCGATTATTGCTGACGAATATAAAGCGGTAATACCCTACAGCCGTTTTAGCGATTTTGATATAGCGCTTTTTCAATCGGGCAAGCATTATAAGCTGTATGAAAAATTAGGCTCGCATGTGGTAGAACATAACGGGGTAGTGGGTACGTATTTTGCAGTTTGGGCGCCAAATGCTAAGTATGTTGCTGTAATAGCCAACTTTAACGGTTGGAACCGCGGTTCGCATTCTTTGTACATCCGTTGGGATGGCTCGGGCATCTGGGAAGGTTTTATTCCGAATGTAGGTGTAGGAGAAGTTTATAAATACTTCATCAGCTCAAACACAGGCGAGGACCTTGAAAAAAGCGATCCTTTTGCTTTACGTTGGGAAATTCCACCGCTTACAGGATCAATAGTTGCCGATACTTTTTATGAGTGGAAAGATTCCAGCTGGATGGCTAACCGATATCAGCATAATGCTTTAGATAAACCATATTCGGTTTACGAAGTGCATTTAGGCTCGTGGGCGCGCGATTTTGAGCAGCCCGATGTGTTTTATACTTATGAGCAACTGGCAGATATGCTGGTTCCTTACGTTAAACATATGGGCTTTACGCACGTAGAGTTCATGCCGATAGCCGAGCATCCTTATTATCCAAGCTGGGGATATCAAATTAGTGGCTATTATGCAGCTTCTTCACGTTACGGTACACCGCAACAATTAATGTTGCTTATAGAGCGCTTCCACCAGGAAGGTATAGGCGTTATTATGGATTGGGTGCCTTCGCATTTCCCCGGTGATGCTATGGCGCTATATAATTTTGACGGCACGCATTTATATGAGCATGCCGATATGCGTAAAGGCTTTCATCCAGATTGGAAATCGTACATATTTAATTATGGACGTAACGAGGTACGTGCGTTCCTGATAAGTAACGCTATTTTTTGGTTAGACCGATACCACGTTGATGGTTTACGTGTAGATGCGGTAGCTTCCATGCTTTACCTGGATTACTCGCGTAAAGCGGGCGAGTGGGAACCCAATATTTATGGTGGTAATGAAAACCTGGAGGCGGTATCATTTTTAAAAGAATTTAATGAGGCTTGTTATAGTCATTTCCCCGATATACAAACCATTGCTGAAGAGTCAACCTCGTTTACAGGCGTTAGTCGCCCGGTATTTTTAGGCGGATTAGGTTTTGGTATGAAATGGATGATGGGCTGGATGCACGATACCATTAAATATTTCCAGGAAGATCCTATCAATCGTAAATATCATCATAACAAGTTAACGTTTAGCTTGGTCTACGCCTTTACCGAAAACTTTATGCTGCCTTTTAGTCACGACGAAGTAGTATACGGTAAAGGCTCTATGCTGCGCAAAATGCCTGGCGACGAGTGGCAGCAGTTTGCAAATCTGCGTTTAATATATAGCTATATGTTTATGCATCCGGGTGCTAAACTGCTGTTTATGGGTGCCGAGTTTGGCCAGGGTGTTGAATGGAATTACCAAAACGCGTTGCAATGGCACGTTACGGAATATCCGAACCATAAAGGCATAAGCGAAACCATTAGGTCGCTTAACACTCTTTATAAATCAGAGCCAGCCTTATATGAAAAAGCGTTTTCGCCCGAAGGATTTGAATGGATAGACGGTGGCAATGCCGACGATTCGGTGGTTGTTTTTTCACGTAAGGGGCATGATGCTAAGAATGACTTGCTGGTAGTATTAAACATGACACCGGTATCACGCACTAACTTTAGGGTGGGTGTGCCTGCCGCAGGTAACTGGAAAGAGATCTTTAATTCTGATAAAGAGGAGTTCTGGGGAGCCGGCATAACTAACAAATCAACCTTAAAAAGTGAGGCTATGAGCTGGCATGGTAAGGATAATTCTATTAATATTACTTTGTCACCATTAGCTGCATCAGTATTTAAGAGAGTTTAAATAAAGCAATGAGTATAGCGGCCTACTTTAATGATCTCCCGGACGACCGTAAGGCGCCCATGCAGGCATTGTGGAAAGCCATATCAGATAATATCCCCGAAGGGTTTGCTGCGCAGTTTTGCTATGGAATGCCTGGTTTTGTTATACCACACTCGGTATACCCGGCAGGCTATCATTGCGACCCTAAGTTGCCGCTGGGATTTATTTATATCGGATCGCAAAAAAACTTTATTGTAATGCATCATTTGGGGCTTTACGCTAATAAAGGACTGCTTGATTGGTTTACGGCCGAATATCCTAAACACAGTAAGTACAAACTGGACATGGGTAAGGGCTGTGTCCGGTTTAAAAAGCCAGACCAGATCCCCCTCGACTTAATAGCACAACTTGCTGCCCGCGTTACCCCGCAGCAATATATCGCGACTTATGAACGCGCCATACAGCGATAAACGCATGATTTTTAGTCGTTTAAGGAAAGTATTTGCCTTTTAAGCATTATTTGTAAAAAGAAAATTACATTCGGAATTTTAAAACTCTAAGGAGTAAATTAGGATGTTGTAACTGGTAATCAAATAATTAAAAGTTTATTATTGCAACTAAACCCAACCCTGATTACAATGAAGCAATTTTTCTCTTACCTGTTTGCCTTGTGCGCGCTTGCATGTCTGGCATTCTCTATTTATAAAGCCATCCCCATTTTTCCTTATATAAAAGATGCAGAGGTATTGGCAAGTTTTGGAGCATTCCTTTTATTTTACTACCTGGCCTACAGAACCAGCAGTTCAAGAAAAGAAAATAAGAAAATAGCGTAAAAAGCTGGTTCTATTTGGCCCAAACTTTATTCTCTACGCTTATCCGTACCGTTAGCATAGCTGCATTTAACAGCGTAAATATTATAGCCGTATAATATAAATGAAACACCAGCGGGATGATGGCAATCTCGCAAACCACTTCCATATAATTGGGGTGTTTGAATATTTTATATGGCCCTTTTTTTACGGGATACACACCGGGTATACGGTAGATCTTTGTATTCCAGTATTTTCCTAAGGATGATAATGCCCAAAACTTAAAGGACAATACCAGGAGGAACGCCATTAAAAATCCCCAACTTATAGGCGTTCCTCCACGCCAGTTATACTCGATAATTATTGATATGATAAATAGCGTATGCATAGCTACCATAAACGGGTAATGGCTTTGCCCATATTGTATGGCTCCGTTTTGCAGCAGCCATTTTTCGTTACGGCTTGATATGTATAACTCTGATAACCTTTGCAGTATCAAAAAAGAAATAAAGATGATGAAATACATGTTTAGTTTTTAGTAAGCTTTAGCAATACCATCTCGCTCGAAAAGCCCGGCCCCATAGCCATCATTAATCCGTAACCATCTTCAAATCCCTCGCGCATAAATCGTTCTAAAACATATAGCACCGTGGCGCTGCTCATGTTGCCGTTATCGTTCATTACCGCGCGGGTTTTGTTGAGGAAATCGCCCTCAACACCCAAAGCATCGGTATAGGCATCCAGCACTTTTTTACCGCCGGGATGGAAGATGAAGTTTTTGATGTCGCCCAACTGCAAACTATGCTTCGTTAAAAACTCAGTGATGTCCTGCTTCACATTTTCATGTATGAAAGTAGGGATATCTTTCGAGAAAAGCACCTTAAAGCCGGTGTCCTGGAAATCCCAGCCCATTACTTCCAGCGAATCATAATATAATTTACTACTGGAGGCGATATAATCAACTTTATTACCTTGGGTGGTATGATTATCGCCTTTGATGATACAGGCTGCTATACCGTCTGAAAATAGGCTTGAGCCGATAAAATTACTCTTGCTGTAATCACTTTTGATAAGAGTTAAGGAACATAGCTCGACCGCGACTAACAACACCACAGCATCAGGATTAGCGATAGCAGCCATATTAGCCTTTGCCATTCCGGACACCCCGCCACCACAACCTAAGCCCCATAGCGGACTGCGGTTAACATGCCGGTTCAATCGCAATTTATTAATGATCAATGCATCAATGCTTGGTGTAGCCAGCCCGGTGGTTGATACAAATACCAGGTCGGTAATATCTTCCTTCTTTATGCTGGCTTTAACAACGCAATCCTCAATAGCTTGTACGGAATAGTTTAAGGCGTTCTCAATATAATCGTTATTGCGTTCTTCGAAGGTATTGGGCTCGCCATAGTAGGAGAGCGGCTTTACAAAGTTACGGGTGATGATCTCTGTATTATCAAATGCAAATATCAGCCTGTCCGTTTGCGGGAAATTGGCCGAAAACAAGTCATGGGCCTGCTTTTTTACGTCTTGTTGGCTTGTTTTATATGGTAAATCGATGGTAGCTGTCGCTGCTATATAGGGCATACTTTAAATACGTAGTAATTAAACTTTCAGTTGCCCTATAATAAACAGGAAAGAGAGTATTTGTTTGTAAAAAAAGACCACTCGCAGGAATGGTCTTTTTTATTTAGTTACTATAAGCTTCTTTTTACGCCTAACTCCAATCCGCGCAGCTCGGCCAATCCTTTTAGCCTACCTATAACCGAGTAACCGGGGAAAGTGTCGTAATTGAAGTCATCCAATAACTTATGTCCGTGGTCAGGCCGCATAGGGATGGCAACGTCGGTACGGCCTGCATCCTGTCTTTTCTTTTGCTCTAAAACAAGGGCTTTCATAACCGCGTACATATCTGTGCTGCCTTCTAAGTGGTTATCTTCATAAAAGCTGCCATCCGGTTCGCGTTTAACGTTACGTAAGTGCAGAAAATGGAAATGCTGACCCAGGCGTTCAACTATACCCGGCAGGTCATTATCGCCTCGCGCACCTAACGACCCGGTGCAAAACGTTAACCCGTTGCTTGGCGAAGGGATAGCGTTTACCACATCATTCAGATCTTGTTCTGTTGATACTATCCTCGGTAAACCAAATATTGGGAACGGCGGATCGTCTGGGTGTACGCACATCTTTATGCCAAGCTTCTCCGCCTCAGGAATAACGGCTTGCAGAAAATAAGCCATGTTGGCTTTCAGCGTTGCGGCATCAATACCTTCATAACGTTTTAAATACCCTTTAAACTCATCAACGGTAAGTACATCTTTGGTACCCGGCAAGCCGGCCATCATATTGTTGGTGAGCAGGGTTATTTCATCAGCGCTTAAACTATCCAGGTATTGTTTGGCAAGTTGTTGTTCTTCGGCGGTAAATTCATTGGCAGCCCCGGGGCGCTTAAGTATATATAGATCAAATGCGCGCCAGGCAGGGGCATGAAAACGCAATGCCGACGCACCATTAGGTAACCTATAATCTATATCACTACGTGTCCAGTCCAGCACCGGCATAAAGTTGTAGCATACTATGCTTATGCCTGCGGCAGCCAGGTTTTTAAGCGTTTCAATATAATTTTTGATATGTTGCCCGCGTTCCGGCTCGGCGGTTCTTATGCTGTCGTGCACATTCACGCTCTCCACAACCGACCATTTAAAGCCCGCGGCTTCTATAATGTCTTTACGTTTTTTTATTTCATCAAGGCTCCATACTTCGCCGGTAGGTATGTGATGCAGCGCGTTAACAATGCCGGTAGCGCCGGTATGGCTTATGGCATATAAAGTAACGGCATCATTAGGGCCGTACCAGCGAAATGTTTGTTCTAAATTAGCTATCATTTTAAGGTGATGTTATCTGTTACAAATAAACATTTTTTTAAGGATAGAGGATAATTTGTTTTTAACAAAAAAGTCCCGGTTTGTGGCCGGGACTTTAAGTAATTTATTTGATGATATCTTACCAGAACATTGAATACAAAGCAACCAATATGCCGCCAACTATTAATGTACCTACAGCAAAACCTCTTGATGTTTTAAACATGCTGGCATCAACCTCCAAACCGTGAACTTTTTTGCCATCGGCATTTTCTATCATTGATATAATGTACATACCAACAACGCAGATAAGGAACACGAAGCCCATACGGTCGATAAACGGCATTTCATAAACACCGGCACCATTTTTATCCGCAAAGCCAAATTTATAAAGTGGTTCAAGGTTAATATAGTCAGGCATTACTTTAAAGCCAACCGAAAGGATAAACCCGCCAATAGTCGCAAATAAAGCAGCGCTTGATGTTGTCTTTTTCCAGAAGAAACCTAAAATAAACATGGCAAAAATACCCGGCGACACAAAGCCTGTATATTCCTGTATGTACTGGAATCCGCCTTTTTTATCAATGCCTAAATGGGTACATAAAACTATACCCAACAGCATGGCAACAACTACTGTTATTTTACCAACAACAACCATTTGCTTATCGGTTGATGCCGGGTTTATCTTCTTATAAACGTCCAGTGTAAATATGGTAGCAATACTGTTTGCTTTACCGGCTAACGAAGCTACAACCGCCGCTGTTAGCGCAGCAAACGAGAGGCCTTTTAAACCCGATGGCAATAAGTTTAACAAGATAGGGTAGGCCCTGTCCGGGTTAACCTCACCGCCAATCGTCATTTTATCATGGAAGCTAAATACATCCTGTTTGTAAAGGATAAAGGCAGCAATACCCGGAAGCACCACAATAACCGGCATCAACAACTTTAAGAAAGCTGCGAAAAGAATACCGCCACGGGCAGTTTTTAAATCGGCACCTAAAGCACGCTGGGTGATGTATTGGTTACAGCCCCAATAGTTTAAGTTAACTATCCACATACCGCCAATTAAAACACTCAGGCCCGGCAGGTCGAGGTAGTTTGGGTTACTGGTTTGGAAGATCATATGGAAGTGATCGCCTGCCTGGTCCTTCATTATCTTTAGGCCATTTAAAATGCCGGTTTGACCATAATGTTCTGATACCAGGTTAACAGCGATATAGGTAGTAACCAGGCCGCCCAATATTAAAAAGAACACCTGTACCACATCGGTATAACCAATAACTTTCATCCCGCCAAGGGTGATTATAATGGCAAATATGGCCATACCCCAAATACATACATTGATATTAACGTCGGATATGGCGCTTACTGCAAGTGCGCCTAAGTATAATATAGAGGTTAAGTTAACTACAACATATAATAGCAACCAAAATATAGCCATGATCATAGCTACCGTGCCATTATACCGCTGATTAAGGAATTGCGGCATGGTAAAGATCTTATTTTTAAGATATACCGGGATGAAGAACACAGCTACAATTATCAGGGTGGCTGCTGCCATCCACTCGTAAGTGGCTATGGCCAAACCCATTTTAAAACCCGAACCGCTCATGCCGATAAATTGCTCGGCCGAAATGTTTGATGCGATAAGGGAAGCGCCAATGGCCCACCAGGTAAGCGAGCCTTCTGCTAAAAAGTAATCTTTTGATGTGGCATCCGCGTTGTGTTTGCGGCGGTAAACCCATATACCATAAATGGCAACTACACAAAAGTAAATTGCAAATACTACGTAATCGCCGGTTGTCAGCTTATTCATTTTTCTATAAAGTTTATAATTGGTTTGACAATTATAAACTTTAAATCACGCTTTAGCAAGCTATATGGTGTGGATTGTTACATTTTGTATAAAAACGGAAAATTTTATTTGGTTATGGTAATTTGAGTAGGCTGTGACGCTATTACCTGGATAGTGTTTTTATAAAGCTGCAGCACACCTGTAACGCATAAATGCTTGCGTTTAATGTTTTCCCAATCCAACTGTAGTTTATTCCCTTTTATGGCGATGGTAAATTTTGCATTGGTATGGTCGCCGCCCATATAAAGATTGGTAACTGTATCGCTTATGATTTTTACTTCATACACTACCTCGCACAAGGTTGCTTCTTTACCCATATGGTACTTGTACTCGCCCGGGGTCAATGGTTTTTCCTGAGCTTTGGCGCTTAAGGCATAACCTGTTATTAATATAAAAGCGAGTAATAAGTTTTTCATAACGTTTATGTTAGTAGTAAACTTAATCAATAACAAATAAAGCACCCTGGTGTTCGCGGCATTAATTATTTATAATACGCTGTAGCGTTCTTGTCCCGCTTCCCGTTTCATCAGGAAAGTAATCTTAGTGAATGTCAACATCTACCTATGAAAAACATTTTATTTTTTGCCTTAACAATTACACTAGGCTCATTAGCCTGTAAACAAGCCGACGTAGCTGCAGAAACCGGGCTTACCGGTAAATGGGAATTACGTACTGTAAACCAGGGTTATAGCGGAAAGGTTATCGATTATCCTATTGGTAATGGCCAACGATTAATATTCTCTGGCGACACCTATAAGATAATGGCCCATGATACGGTGAAAAAAGCCGGGACGTTTGCAGTGGTAAAGGAAATTAGCCAGGTTTACAAAACAGCCGGTACCTGTATCATTTATGACAATGACAGAAATAGGATAAAAACCTTTATTGAGGTGGACGGAAATACGCTCAGGATTTCGCCTGATGCTTATGACGGAGGTTATTCAAGCTACCAGCGTATCGATGGATCAGTAGTCGATTGACTTTTAGCCAGCATCCGGTTGCACAACACCGTTACCGGATGCTGGCGGTAGCGTCTAAGCCATCTAACTTAACCTTATTAAGTTTGCTCAATACAACCTGGTTGTATTTGATCTCGTTATTGTTTAAAAGTACTACTTTCTCTTGCTTTTTTGAGATATGTTCGCTTTTAACTATCCCCGGGAAATCCTCTAAATTATACGTTAACAGGATGGTATCTTTTGACAGATATTTCCAATTGCCAAGGAAGCCCGCTCTTCTTTCGAAATTATCTGCCGATAATAGGAAAGAGCCATTTGGATTAAGCTTGAGGCTTCTAACATAGGTTGTTCCGTTACTGTAATAGTTGCCCGAAACAGGGCGGCTTACTGTGCATGATGCCAATAGCAGCAAAAAGCAAAGATATTTTTTCATGATGGGTAGGATTGGAGGTCTGAGTTAAAATTGTGCTTTTTAATTCAAAAAAGCAAGTATGTTATTAATTGTCCCGAAATTGTCCATGCTGCTACTTGTTTAAAAGTTAAATGTCCACTTGTCGTCTTTATTGTTTGAATAACATTTTCATAATGAAAGGATTATGTCCCCTTTGCCAATCGTTACTATTTAATAAATTTGCGACATGGCTATTACACCCGCTACCCTTGCTGACGTACCAGAATTAGTAAAACTCATCAATTCTGCTTACCGTGGCGAAACCTCTAAAAAAGGCTGGACAACAGAGGCCGATCTGATAGACGGACAACGGATTGACAGCGAAGGTCTTGAACAACAAATGGCAGAACCGCAAACCACTATCCTTAAAAATACTAATGATGAGGGCCGTGTTACCGGCTGTGTAAACCTGCAAAAGCGCGCTGATAAAGTTTACCTGGGGATGCTTACCGTATCGCCAACCCTGCAAGCCAATGGCTTGGGCAAACAATTACTTAACGCTGCTGAAGATTACACGCGGAGCATTAACTGCAACGCCGTTACCATGACGGTTATAACCACCCGTACTGAATTGATAAATTGGTATAAAAGGCGCGGTTATAGCAAAACAGGAGAGACAGTGCCTTTAGTGATACCAGAACAGTTTGGTAATTTAAAGCAGCCTTTGGATATGTATATTATGGAGAAAGCGGTATAACTCCATACTTTAAAACTTGTCATCTCAAACGATAGATCTATACATAAATAATTATCCGCTTGCTTGAGTATAGATTTCTCCCGTTGGTCGAAATGACAACCCGAATTAACAGAAAAAGCCTCCCGATTATCGGGAGGCTTTCAATATTAAAAGAAAGTCTGCTATTTCAACTCTGCAGCAAAGCCACCGTTGCGTACCATGGTAATGGTCATTTTATCGCCTGCTTTAACCTGCTTGGTTTTGTGGCGATAGTCCATTGCCTGGCGGCCGGCGTTTATGCCATCCTCAAAATAGCTCATGGTATAAGTTTTGCCTTTCTCTAAAAAGTCGAAGTTTAATTCAACATCCCTGGTTTTTTCTTTGCTATTGGTTATGCCGCCAATAAACCATTTGTCGCCTTTACGTTTGGCGACGACAGCAATCTGGCCTGCGTCGGCAACCAGCGCTTTTGTTTCGTCCCAGGTGGTGGGCACGCTGGTTATAAACTGCGTACAATCAGGGTAGCGATAGTACAAGGTAGGGTTGTCGCAAAGCATGCCTATACCGGTTTCAAACACTACATATAAAGCCAATTGGTTAACACGGGTGCCAATAGCGGCCGCGTTAGGGCGAGCTGCACGGTAAGCCTCCGGCTGCATGTTGATCATAGCACCGGGAGTGAAGTCCATTGGGCCAACTGCGTTACGCATAAACGGCAGGTAAGTGCTGTTATCAGGTGTACAGCCGCCCATTTGCTCTAAACCACGCACGCCTTCGTACGATACCAGGTTAGGGTATTTATATTCTAAGCCCGCTGGCTTGAACGCGCCATGGAAATCAACAAACACTTCGTTTTTAGCAGCTTCTTTAACCACATCCTCGTAATAATTAACCATCCATTGGTCGCTGCGGTCCATAAAATCGATTTTAACGCCTTTAATGCCCCACTCGTGGAAGGTTTTAAACAGGCCCATATTGTTATGTACAGTTAACCAGGTTAACCAAAGTATGATGCCTACATTTTTTTCTTTGCCGTAACGGATCAGTTCCTTTACATCAACCTTAGGGTTCGGGGTGTAGGGGTCGGTAGTGCTTTTTGCCCAACCCTCGTCCATCACAATATATTTAACGCCGTACTTTGAAGCGAAGTCGATATAATACTTGTAGGTATCCAGGTTATAACCTGATACAAAGTTCACATCGGGCCCGTAAGGCGCGGCATCGTTCCACCATTCCCAGCTGGCTTGGCCCGGTTTAACCCATGTAGGATCGCCAATAACGCTTTTTGGTGCCAGTTTAAGCGTCATGGTGTTTTCCAGGATCTGCTTATCATTACTGGTGATCACAAAATAGCGCCACGGGAAATTACGTGTGCCGTTGGTTTTAGCAATATAATCAGCCTCTTTTAAAATGCGCTGACTACGGTCGCCTTGCGGGCCAAACTCTAAAGGTGTTTTGGCAAAGGTACCTACAGCGCCATTCGCACCGTTACCTTTCAGGAACATCCCGGGATAATCAGACAAGTCGCTCTCGCTGATCAGAATCTTATATTGTTTCTTTGTATCGACCAAAACTGGTAGGGTCGACATCTTATCTTCGGCTTTCCAGCCTGCTGATGAGATATGTGTGTACAACTCCTCGTACGAAGTTTTAAAGCCGTTAGCTTGCTGTAAGTTTAACAGGTAATCATCTGCGAAGTTAATAGCGAAATCCTCGCTCAAAACTTCTACATCGCCTTTTTTAGTAGTGATGAAGCGGTAGGCAACCCCATCATCAAAAGCACGAAACTCAACCGAGTAATCGCCTTTAAAGGTCAGCAACAGGTCATTGTAAACACTTCTGACCGTCGAAAACTTAATAGGCATATAAGGCTTGATGGTTTCATCGCCTTTGGTTTTTTTGGTGCCGGTAAGCTTTGGATTTTCGCCCAGTTTGCCGGTGCGCAGGTTAAGCGCCAGGTAGTTGCGGGTTAACAGGTCGGTATTGTTGCCTGATACGGTATAGTAGATCTTATCGCCTAACGTTATGGCTACTTTAATTTGCCCGTTGGGCGATGCAAGGTCGATAGTTTTTTGCGCGCGTACCTGAACAGTCAGGCCGGTACACAACAGGGCGCAGCAAATAAATTTGTTAATAAGCTTCATGGTTAAATTGGTTGGTTTATTATAGCGGCCTAAAAGTAACTTTTTTTATTATTTAGGCGGAATGTTTTTGCGGAAACGTTTGCGAAGCAATATTAGCCCGGTTAAGTGTCCACACTTGACCGTAAAAGAATTGCAAGCGTCTGCGCTTGCGATAATGGTTTGGTACGTAAGCGTGGACGCTTACAACGGTGTGCGTTCAAGTGTAGACACTTGAACGGGCGGCGGGGATTTACGCCCAATCATAACCAACCACCTTACCATTCAACTTCCATTTCTTAGGCGTTAAAGCCTCCATCCAATCCAGCGGCTCACCCAAAGGCTGTACTTTGGCGGCTTGCGCAAAGGCGGTTTTAATGGCCGCTTTTTGTGCTTCGCCCATGGCTTCGGGTTGAGCCGAGATGAATAACGGAGCGCCGCTTTGTGCCAGCAGGTCCATCCATTGTTTGTTACGTGCCCATTCTATTTTGGTGGTAAGGCCCACGCAATCGCCATCAACAGCGTAAAACTTGTTATGCTGTGGCAGGCGGAAAGCCATCGTATTTACCCCCATGCGGGGCGTGCGTTCCCATTCGTTGCCGCTGGTGTCATCGCCTATGCGATTCAGCTCGAACAAGCCTGCGCTTAAATGGCTCATGGTATTACAGCCGATGATATAAATGCCATCGCCCGCCGCCTCGCGAATGGCGCGGTACAGGTCGAGGATGATCTCCGCATTGGTGCGGCTGCGATCATTAAAGCTCCAGCCAGGCACGGTAAGCTCGTTCTTCATGTCAAAACCCCAGCGGCCTAAAATATCATAGGTGCTAAAATCGTGCTTCACCAGTTCAAAGCCCCATTCTTTATAGAAATCGAAATTGCGTTTTACACGCGCTATGTTTTCAGGGATGGTTGGGTCAAGCACCGGCCGTTTTGCACCGCCTCGACCTTTAATGGTTGGCGCCAGCAAACTTGCCTTTTCATCATGGCGGGCGCATAACGGGCGCATCCATAAACCAGGGCGCATATTGCTTTTTTTGATCTCCTCGGCCATGGCATGCATATCCTTAAACTTATCGTTCGGTTTAGAGAAATCGTCGTTCCAGCCGCCATCACCTGGCAGCAGCGGCGAGTAGGTCGCCCAGCCCGCGTCAATTACCGAGAATGGTTTGTTATGCGTATCAGTAACCAGCTCGCTCATCATGGCGGTGGTTTTTTTGATCAACTCGAAGTTATTATTGCCGTAAGCAAAGTACCAATCATTAATCCCATAAACCGGTTGTTTGGGCAAGCGTGGTTTCTCGCACATCATTCCGCAAAAACGATGATCGGTTTGGAACGCGCTTTCGCCCGGTTTGCTTTGCATGGTAATTATATCCGCCCCATGAAGGGTGCGATTACCCAACATCACCCCATTACCACCCGACTGCGTATTTAAAGTCAGCTCCAACGCATCGGCACTTAAACCCCACCAGCAAATGGTATTGGTGCCGGTTTTTACGCCGAAGCAAGCAATATGCTTAGCATCATGAATCAATACATACCATGGGTTTTTAACATTGGTTGGCTCCTTTTTCCATTGCAGATCGCCGTATGATCGCTCCCAATGGTCGCCCAAAAACATAGCGCCGGTTGGCATTTTATGTTTCCAGCTTAAGCGTACCGCGTTTAATTGCTGTGTAGGCGATGCGATGTAAACTCCCTTTGCATTGCCATTGGTTTTTATCACTACCTCAATATCCTTGTAGCTAAACTTAGTGCCGTTGCTGCCGGTTAGCTTGAACCATTCTTCGCCGCTTTGCGCCCAAACTTCGTTAGGTAAAGCCATGGCTGTTGTTTGTGCCGATGTTGCGTAAGTTAGTCTGCTTGCCAATAAAGCTACAGCGGTGGTTGATGATAGTTGAAGGAAATGACGTCTTTGCATGGATATGAGGGTATAATTGGTTGGCTAAACTTACAAGAAATTAGCTTTTTATTAAACAATATTGGCATATTTCTGCATTTTTAAGTTCGGAAATCTTCTTAGTAAAAATATTCCACCCAATAGGTGGATTTTAACTTTTAAAAAAATTAATTTGCGTCTGCAATATTTAACCAATTGTAAAAAGTACACTTTAGTACAAATAGCTTATAATTAGCATGTTATTATTAGGAATTGATATAGGTACCTCGTCTGTAAAAGTATCGGTAGTTGATGTTGCTACACAAAAAACTGTGGCAACGGCACAATACCCGGACGAGGAATCGCCGATAACCGCCCTGCACCCGGGCTGGGCCGAGCAATCGCCGGATATGTGGTGGGAGCAGGCGCAGCAGGCTATAGCTAAGTGTAATAGTTCAGGTAGGTACAACCCCCAGGACATCGCGGCTATTGGCGTTGCCTACCAGATGCACGGTTTGGTATTGGTTGATAAAGATCAAAAACTATTGCGTGACAGCATTATCTGGTGTGATAGTCGTGCCGTCGAAATTGGTCAGCAGGCTTTTGATGCCATCGGGCATGAAGAATGTTTATCACATTTGCTTAATTCGCCGGGTAACTTTACCGCCAGTAAACTGGCCTGGGTAAAACAAAACGAGCCGGCTATTTACGACCGTATAGACAAGA
>JAZKBY010000022.1:0-78328 GCA_040388395.1 Bacteroidota bacterium
AGAGATTAGAGATTAGAGATTAGAGATTAGAGATTAGAGATTAGAGGAATCTTTAGCTATACAAGTTACTAAAAAGGGCGATGAATTTCAATATTCATCGCCCTTTATTTTGCCCTGAGGCAAACCTAATCTCTAATCAACCAATCACTAATCTCTGCCTAAGACGCTATTATATGTGCGTTTGGTTTCATTGCTATTTTTTTTACCTGGGCAACTATACCCGTTGCGTCATAACCACATTCGGCCCAAAGTTCGGGCTGTTCGCCGTGTTCTATAATACGATCAGGGATACCTAAACGTACCACTTGCGCTTTATAGTTATTGTCGGCCATAAATTCAAGTATGGCGCTGCCCATACCACCTTCTATACAGCCGTCTTCAACAGTAATTACTTTATCAAATTTCTTGAATACCTCGTGCAGTAAAGCCTCGTCCAAAGGCTTTACAAAACGCATATCATAATGCGCCGGGTAATAGCCTTCTCCATTTAGGGCAGCGGTAGCTTTTACAGCTTCGTTACCAATATGGCCAATAGTTAACAAGGCCACTTCTTCGCCATCACAGATCTTACGACCCTTGCCAACCGGTATAGCTTTAAACGGCTTTTGCCAGTCGACCATAACACCTTGCCCGCGTGGATAACGTATCACAAACGGGCCCATATCGTCCTGCTGGGCGGTAAACATCAGGTTACGCAATTCTTCCTCATTCATTGGGGCAGATACCGTCATGTTGGGTATACAGCGCATAAAAGCCAGATCGTAAGCACCGTGATGAGTTGAGCCATCGGCACCGGCTATACCGGCACGGTCAAGGCAAAATACCACATTTAGCTTTTGTATAGCAACGTCATGTATAACCTGGTCATAAGCCCGCTGCATAAAGCTGGAGTAGATATTGCAAAACGGAATTAATCCCTGCGTAGCCAGGCCTGCTGAGAATGTTACAGCATGCTGCTCGGCAATGCCAACATCAAATGCACGGTTAGGCATAGCCTTCATCATCAGGTTAAGCGAGCAACCCGAAGGCATAGCCGGCGTGATACCCATTATTTTTGAATTAGCTTCGGCCAGCTCAATTATACTATGGCCAAACACATCCTGGTATTTAGGTGGTTGCGGCTTTTCGTGTTTTGTTTTTTTGATCTCGCCGGTTATTTTATCAAACAAGCCGGGAGCGTGCCATTTAGTTTGGTCCTTTTCGGCAAGGGCATAGCCTTTACCTTTAACAGTTATGCAATGTAAAAGCTTTGGCCCCGGTATATCACGCAGATCGCGCAGTACCTTAACCAGGTTTTTTACATCGTGCCCGTCAATCGGCCCAAAATACCTGAACTTAAGCGCTTCGAAAAAGTTACTGCGTTTAAGTAAGGTGCCTTTTATGCTTTTCTCAATTTTTAGCGCCATGTTATAGGCGTCAGGGCCTATGGCCGAGATCTTGGCCAGTACACTGGCAATGTCATCCCTGAAACGGTTATAAGGCTTCGAGGTAGTGATTGATGTTAAATAATCTTTTAACGCGCCAACATTAGGGTCTATAGCCATATTGTTGTCGTTAAGGATGACCAGCAGGTTTGAGTTCTCAATACCTGCGTGGTTCAGTGCTTCGAAAGCCATACCGGCGGTCATTGATCCGTCGCCAATTACGGCTACGTGTTGCCTGTCGGTTTCGCCTTTATATTGTGATGCAACAGCCATACCCAATGCTGCTGATATTGAAGTTGATGAGTGTCCAACACCAAAAGTATCGTACTCGCTCTCAGACCGTTTTGGGAACCCGCTGATGCCGCCATATAAACGGTTAGTATCAAATACCTCACGTCGGCCGGTAAGGATCTTATGGCCGTAAGCCTGGTGGCCAACGTCCCAAACTAATTGGTCGTAAGGGGTGTTTAAAATATATTGCAGGGCTACGGTAAGCTCAACAACGCCCAGGCTGGCGGCGAAGTGCCCACCATTTACTGATACCACATCAATAATATATTGACGCAACTCCTGGCAAACCTGTTCAAGTTCGTCTTCACTAAGCTTCTTTAAATCAGATGGATAGTTTATTTTATCTAATAAATCTCCGGCTTTTACCTGCATTGATGTTTATACGCGAATTATAACTTACAAAGTAAATCAATTAATTGATAATAATAATGACAAATGTTGCCTTATTGTTTGGCACATACCAACTATTTAAGTGATAATTAAACCAGTTATTTTACTGCTGGTTAGAAGTATATACTGGTGATAGCTTTGCATTAAGCGATTGAAACATTGGCTCAAACATTGGCGCTAAAATATAAGCACCATAGGGCGATAGGTGATTATAATCATAGTATAAACTTTTGTTGTTTTTATAAACAGTTAAAAAGCTTTTGTCTATTATAAAATACTGGGTTGGATCAAGTAAATGAACGTTTTTTTTCTTGGCTAATTCTTCAAAAACACTGTTTACAAATGATTGTCTGCGGTAATGGTCGGCAATGTTTCTGCCTATATGGGTGGTGTCCTGTTTATAAATCAGTCGCTTTGCTATTTCATTGGGTACCCAAAACTGGTGCTGCGGCACTTGCTTCATGATCCATATATCAACATTAAGCTGGCATAGCAAGTTTACAGTATAGGTTATTTTTGATCTGAATACTCTTTTGGCGTCAGCGGTAGAGAAGTTTTGTGTTAAAGAGTCGGCATAAAGTTTGTCTTTTTGCCCGGCGCCTTCCATTTTTAATTCTCGGCCCTCGGTATATTGGCTCCAAGCCGAGGCAAAAAGTATGCTTTTTACATTATTGCTTTTTATAAAATTGATGATCTCTTTGTTTGAATCATAGCAAGGGCTTGCCCGGTATGATTGATCCCAATTAGCTATATAAACGTTGAGTGCGCTGGGGCAGCTATAAATAGCAAAAGTTTTGTTGTATTTGTTAGATAATTGTTTTAATACAGGCCCAATCATACCTGAATGGCTATCGCCCCAAACTAACAAGGCTGGTTTATTGATTAAACGGGTATCGCCGCAATTGGAATAATAAAACCCGGATTTTTTTGAAAAAAGCAACCGTAGCTGGCAACCTATTTGAGGTTGGGCATCAAGTATCAAATTTTGTATCTGCGCAGAAAATCTATTTGGCAAACCTTCTTTTTTGTTAAAATAATAGCCGGTTGCCCCAAATAAAACGATGCCAAAAAACATCGCGAAAAAATAGATACCGGTTTTTTTTGTCGGGTTTTTACGTATTGGGTTTTCAATGTATGTATAAGAAAGCGTAGCAAAGCCATAGATTGTTAAAAAAAGTATTAAGCCAGTTAACAGGGTAACTGTGCTGCCCACAGCATAAAGGTAAAAAACCAACAGCGGCCAATGCCATAAATACAATGAGTAAGATATTTTACCGGTATAGATAAATACACGGTTGGTAAATAATTTTGCAGTGATAGTATTACCTCCACTCCAAATAATTAGCGCAGTTCCTAAGGCAGGCACAGCAATGCTTAAACCTAACAATTGAGTGTTTTTTGAAAAGAAAAAAACAGCATATAAAATGAGAAATAATCCCAATAGTGAGGCTGTTTGTTTTATTGGCTTACCGTGTGTTTTATCGCCAAAAAAATTATAGTTAAAAAGCGCGCCAAGTAAAAGTTCCCAACTTTTTGATGGTAATAGATAAAATGCAGCACTTTGGTTATGTAGGTAGGTAACGTGGCAAGTAATTAGGCCCGCAACTAATAGTGTTAAAATAGCATACTTAACATTGACCTTTAATAATCTTGATAAGGCAAGCAATAAAATTGGGTAAATTATATAAAACTGCTCTTCGGCGCTTAATGACCAGGTATGTAAAATTGGCTTTAAAAGAGATGGTGTATCAAAATAATCGCTTTTAAAATAGAAGTAAAAATTACTTGCAAAAACAGCCTGGCTAAGTAAACTTCGGCCATAATCTTTAAGATCGCCGGGTAATAATATAATAACGGCAAATATAGTCACCACCGTTAACAATACATACAAAGCCGGTATTATGCGCCTTATGCGACGGGTATAAAAGTCTATTAGTTTAAACTGGTTATTTTGTATGTTCTTTTTAATTATGCCGGTTATAAGGTACCCGGATATAACAAAAAAAACGTCGACCCCCATAAAGCCACCCGGCATTAATGCCGGGTTAAAATGAAAGATAATAACAGACAAAACTGCTATGGCCCGCAATCCATCTATTTCAGGCCTGTAAGAATCAGTAGTCATGCATATAGGTTTTTAATTTGATCGGTTAGTGTTGGGTATAAATTTAGTGTTTTGTATTAGTTTACCGCCAAAAAAGCATTGTCACTAAAATTGTATTATTATCTATATTTGAAATAGCTATGGAGCAAGAAAGTTTCGAAATAAAATTACCCCAGTTTGAAGGTCCGTTTGACCTGCTGCTCTTTTTTATTGAACGCGATGAGCTGGAAATCCATGAGATCCCCATCGCTCGCATTACCGACGATTTTCTGAACTATATTCACCAGATGGTGAGTTTGAATATTGAGCTGGCCAGCGAGTTTATTTTTGTGGCAGCTACGCTGATGCGGATAAAGGCTAAAATGCTGCTACCTCGCCATGATGCTGAAAACCCGGAGAACGAAGTTGATACCAAGGAAGAGCTAATCCGTAAGCTGATTGAATATAAAAAGTTTAAAGAGTTATGCGAGGAGATCCGCCCGATGGAGGAGGAGCGCTTTAAGCAGGAACGTCGTGGCAGTATAGTATATGACCTGGAACAAGCCGAACGCGTAGCCACCCCCGGCGAGGAGCTATCAGAAGTAAGTTTATATAAGCTGATGATGGTTTATGGCCGGCTGATGCGCAACTACCAAAACCGCAGCGAAGAGGTTATCCATACCGTAACGCAATACCCGTATACCATCGAGAAGCAGAAGAAAGCTATTGACGATTTGCTGCGTATCAACAAAATGATGGACTTTAAAGCCATTGCCAAAGAATCAGAAAACAAGGTGCATTTTGTATACAACTTCCTGGCTGTATTAGAAATGTTGCAACAGGAGTTGATTGATATACAGATAGGGTTGGGGTATAATAATTTTTGGATCTCGGCGAAGGTGGAAGAGTAGTTCCTTTTGAGATACTAACCGTAATTTATTGGTGATACCCAATCACCATACCACCACTTTCCAATTTTTTCACCATATTTAAGCGTTAATCGCTAATAATGAAAAAACTACTGATCTCTGCTCTGATTCTCGGCTGCGCTATAACGGCGTCGGCACAAAAAGCAAATAAAAAACCGCTCGACCATTCGGTGTTTGATGGCTGGCAAAGTGTTGCCGGCCAGTTTATCAGCAATGATGGTAAATGGGTGCTTTACACGATTAAACCACAGGCCGGCGATGCCGAATTGGTAATAACTGATGCAGCCGGCGCTAATAAAACCCGCATCGCTCGTGCAGATACCGCCAGGTTTACATCCGACTCAAAATACGCAGTGTTACTGATCAAACCTTTTTACAAAGAGATCCGCCAGTTAAAGATCAAAAAGAAAAAACCGGCCGAGTTCCCCAAAGATACCTTAGGCATAATTACGCTGGGTAAACCGGGTATTGAAAAGATCCCCGCTGTTAAGTCGTTTAAAATAGCAGAGAATGCCGCCGTGCTGGCATATTTTGTTCCGGCAGATAGCAGTGCGGCCCTCGCCAAAAAACCTGCCGACACCGCCAAAGCAACAGCCAACCTGCCGGCAGCCGAACTTACGGTAAGGCAGATGGCGACCGGTGAAACAAAAACTTTTAAATATGTCGGCGATTACCAGTTTAATAAAGCCGGTACTTTACTGGCGTTTTCTGTAACCGCGCCGCGCAAAGTCAAAGATGTTAAGGCCGGGATCTTTGTTTATGATATCGCCCAAAACACGGTAAAACAAATAAGCACCGGCAACGGCACTTATAAAAACTTAACGTTTGATGAGAGCGGTACCCGCCTGGCTTTTACAGCCGAGAAACATCCGGAAAAAGTTAAAATCAAACCCTACAGCCTTTATTATTACAGCGCTACATCAGGCGATACAGCTAAGCTGCTGGCCGGGCCAAATTCGGCAGGTATGCGGGCTAAATGGGCGGTAAGCGATGCGGGCAGGTTGTCATTCAGTAAAGACGGTAGCAGCCTGTTTTTTGGCACTGCGCCAATACCAAAACCTATTGATACCACCATTGTAGATTTTGAAGTAGCCAAGCTGGATGTCTGGAATTATAAGGAAGATTACCTGCAATCGCAACAATTAAACACCATGCAGCGCGACCTGCGCCGTAACTACCTTGCTGTTGTGCACCCGGCTATGGACGATAAGATGATCCAGTTGGGTGATGCGGCAATACAAAGCATCTCAGTTCCTGAAAACAGCAATGGCGATTATGTATTGGGTGTAACCGATACCGGTGCAAGGGTACAGGCACAATGGGAAGGCGGATCGCGCCAGCAGGCATTTTTGATCAACACCAAAACCGGCGAGCGCAAACTGATCAATCCGCGTTTAAAGGCCCGCTACAGCATTTCGCCGGGTGGCGGGTATGTTGTGTGGTTCGACTCGAAAAAGCAGAACTGGGAGAGCTATAACATCGCCAGCGGCAAAAAAATAAACCTTACCGCATCCATCAAAACTAAAATGGGCGAAGAGGATAATGATACCCCTGATGACCCCTCGCCTTACGGCATTGCGGGTTGGGAGCAGGGCGATAAAAGTGTATTGGTGTATGACCGATACGATATCTGGAAAATAAACCCGGCCACCGGCGCTGTGGCAAGCGTAACTAATAACGCGGGCAGAAAGAATAAACTAATTTTCCGTTACCGCATTATCGATCCGGATGAAAAAGCTATAGCATCCAACAGAACACTTTGGCTCATCACCCAAAACGAAAATAATAAACAATGGGGCTATTATAAAAAGGCATTAAGTAGTACTGCCGATCCGGAGAGGGTAGTGATGGCTCCGTATGCCTACAGCACATTGCAAAAAGCAAAAAATGCCGATAGTTTTATCTACACCAAAGGGAGCTATGTGCAATCGCCGGATCTGTATTTATCAGCTGATTTGAAAACAGAGACTCGGTTAAGCGCCATTAACCCGCAGCAGGCCAACTACAACTGGGGTACAGCCGAACTGGTGCATTGGAAAACCCCAAAGGGCCATCCCGGAACGGGCATACTTTTTAAACCAGAAAATTTTGATCCGAAGAAAAAGTACCCTATGATATCTTATTTCTACGAAAAGGTATCAGAAACATTATACAGCTACCAGGCACCGGCACCAACACCGTCAAGGCTGCCTATATCGTTTTTTGTGAGTAACGGATATTTAGTGTTTACGCCTGATATCAGTTATGAAACCGGTCACCCGGGCAAGTCGGCCGTCGAGTATGTAAACTCGGGCGTCGAGTATTTAAAGAAAAACTCGTGGGTTGATGGTAAGCATTTGGGCATCCAGGGCCAAAGCTGGGGCGGTTACCAGGTGGCTTATCTGATTACGGTAAATAATATGTACGCTGCAGCTTGGGCCGGCGCGCCGGTGGTTAACATGACGTCGGCTTATGGCGGCATCCGTTGGGAGAGTGGCAATAATCGCCAATCGCAGTATGAGCATGGCCAAAGCCGGATAGGGGCCAGCCTTTGGACGCGCCCTGATCTTTATATGGAAAACTCGCCACTGTTCCACTTGCCTAATGTGCACACCCCGGTGGCTATCATGAGTAACGATGCCGATGGTGCCGTACCTTATTACCAGGGCATTGAAATGTTTACTGCCCTGCGCCGCCTAAACAAACCTGGTTGGTTATTAATGTATAACGGCGAGGCCCATAACCTGGTACAGCGACAAAATCGTAAAGACATTACTATACGCGAGCAGCAATTTTTTGATCACTTTTTAAAGGGCGCTCCGATGCCTGCCTGGATGGCTACGGGTGTACCTGCGGTTGAGAAGGGTAAAAATTGGGGTTTTGAGTTGAGTAAATAGCTAAGTATATGCAATACCCAGAAGTAAAAGATAGAGAATTAGTCGGTACCTATGCAGGAGTTGGATTTTCGGGCGGTGGGTACGTGTGGGATGATGTATTAGAATATCGGGTTTGGTGTCATCCAGAACGTGGTGCGCCTGATGTTTTTGAAGGTGACGATTATTATTATGAATTCGACAATTTTCCAGAAGCTTTAGAATTTGCAAATGCAAATCTCGGAACAGAACAGCCGTTAGCGTTAATTTTTCAAAAAGAATATATAAGTGAGCCAGAGCCGGGGAAATATATTCATGTAAAGGAGGAAAGGATTACAGAGTGGCATGTTGAATTCTTAAGCCGACCGAGACGGACAGAGAATACCATTCCTGATTTTTTCTCTCCTAACGCTCCGGCTAATAGAATGGAAATATTGCGAGGATTAGCTTAATTGGTACAAACTTGTCCTAAATGTTAGTAACTGCAAATTACTCACATAGTCAATTAATTAGGTAATCTATTAATTAAGTATACTATAATCTTTATTACCTTTGCGGCGATTTTAAGCATCACAATGAAAAGAGATAAACTAATATTTAAGCTGTTAGACGAAGAGCAACAGCGCCAGGAAGAAGGGTTAGAATTAATAGCCTCAGAAAACTTTGTAAGCAAACAGGTTATGGAAGCTGCCGGATCGGTTGCAACCAACAAATATGCCGAAGGTTTACCGGGCAAGCGCTACTATGGCGGCTGCCAGATAGTTGATGAAATTGAAACTATAGCTATCGAACGCGCAAAGCAATTGTTTAATGCAGAGTGGGTTAACGTGCAGCCACACTCTGGCGCACAGGCCAATGCTGCAGTAATGCTGGCTTGCCTTAGTCCGGGTGATAAAATATTAGGTTTCGACCTTTCGCACGGCGGGCACTTAACACATGGTTCGGCGGTAAATTTCTCTGGTAAATTATATGAGCCGCATTTTTATGGGGTTAAAAAAGATACCGGTTATGTTGATTATGATCAGCTTAAAAAAGTGGCTCTCGCCGAAAAACCAAAAATGATCATCTGCGGAGCATCAGCTTACTCGCGCGATTGGGATTATGCATTTATCCGTAAAGTAGCCGATAAAATTGGCGCCCTGGTATTGGCTGATATTTCTCATCCGGCAGGTTTGATAGCCCGCGGTTTATTAACCGATCCGCTACCTCATTGCCATATCGTAACAACTACAACTCACAAAACGCTTCGCGGCCCGCGTGGTGGTTTGATAATGATGGGTAAAGACTTTGAAAACCCATGGGGATTAAAGACCCCGAAAGGTGAAATCAAAATGATGTCGAGTCTTTTGGACATGGCAGTTTTCCCGGGTACACAAGGTGGCCCGTTAGAGCATATTATTGCTGCTAAGGCAATTGCGTTTGGCGAAGCACTTTCTGACTCCTATATGAAGTATATTTTACAGGTTAAGAAAAATGGCGCGGCAATTGCAAAAGCATTTACAGACAGGGGATATGAGATCGTATCGGGCGGTACAGACAACCATTTGGTGCTAATTGATCTGCGTAATAAAAACGTAACAGGTAAAGCTGCCGAAAACGCGCTGGTAAAAGCAGATATCACCATAAATAAAAATATGGTACCTTACGATGATAAATCGCCGTTTATAACCTCAGGTATTCGTATTGGCACAGCCGCAGTTACTACCCGCGGAATGAAAGAGAAGCAAATGGACGCTATAGTGGCGTTAATTGATGAAGTAATAAAAGACCCTGAGAATGAACATTCTTTAAACAGCGTACGTAAAAAGGTACACAAGTTAACAGAGAAATTTCCGTTATATAAAGAATAGCGATAAAAATACCCCTAATGATTCAAAAGCAACATGCGATAACTGATACGGAAACTAAGCGCTTACGGGCGCTTAGTTCATATAACGTATTGGATACGTTGCCAGAGAAAGAGTACGATGCTATTACCCGCCTGGCCTCCTACATATGCCAGGTTCCTGTTGCGCTCATATCATTAATTGATGGTGACAGGCAGTGGTTCAAATCAACCTTTGGTTTGGATCTGACACAAACATCGCGTGCCGACGCGTTTTGTAACTACACTATCCAAAATGATGAGATACTTGAAGTTACCAACACTACCGATGACGAAATTTTTAAAAGCAATACTTTTGTTACAGGCGAAGCACATATCAGGTTTTATGCCGGTGCCCCGTTAATTGACCCGGACGGTAATAGATTAGGCTCATTGTGTGTGGTTGATACCGTACCGCGTAAACTTACTTATGAGCAGCGTGATGCCCTGCGCACGCTTGCCGACGAGGTAATGTCGCACCTGCTGTTGCGCAAACAGAAAAGAGATCTGCAGCAATCGTTAGATGCGCATAAAGAATTTTTTAACCTGTTTGATTCTTCGCCCGAGATTCATTTTATCGCCGATAAAGACTCAAATATTGAGCTTATAAATAAATCAGTAACGACCATTTTGGGGTATGACCCCCAACAAGCTATTGGTAAATCATTATGGAGCTTTGTGGTAGGTAACAACTCGCGCGAGCAATTTGTACCGCTAATTGAAAAAGCAATAGCCACCGGCGAATCCTTTAGCCTTGAAACACGTACCGTAAGCCTTGACGGAAAGGAAAAATGGATTGGTTGGTGCGGTACCTATAAAGGCGAGAAATGGTATGCCAGCGGCCGTGACATTACTTATCAGAAAAACATTGTAGCAGAGCTTGAGCAACTATCATTAGTTGCCAGTAAAATGATCAATGGCGTATCTGTAAGTGATAAAGACGATAATGTTATATGGATAAATGACGCATTTGAAAAAATAACCGGGTATGAATTTGCTGATGTAAAAGGTAAACGCCTGCGCTATATACTCGTTGATGAAAAGACCAATGCCAATCAGAATCCTATCCAGCAATATAATGATCTGATAAAAAGCAAATCATCTTATTCCGTACACGTGTATGCAACTTGTAAGGATGGGAAAAATATATGGCTATCGCAAACTACATCTATTATCTACGATAAAGATGGCGAGGTTGAAAAATATGTCAGGGTTTGGTCTGATATAACAACACGTAAAGCTACCCAAAAGGACCTGGAGATCTTGTCATTCGCGGCGCGTAAATCGCCAACAGGTATGCTTAGCCGTGATGCTGATGGTGTTGTCGTATGGATGAATGAGGCAATGGAAAGTATTACAGGCTATACCCTTGCCGAAATGGAAGGTAAACGATTTGGCACCATACTGGTAGGCGACGATACCGACCGGTCGGTATTTGATAAGGCCGTTAAAGCTGTAGAAGAAAAAAGACCATACAACTGCGAGATATTAATTTATAAAAAGGACCGTACCCCCGTTTGGGTTGCCATGTCAAACAGCCCGCTGTTTAATGATGCGGGCGAGGTTGAGCGCCAGGTAACAACTATGCTGGATGTTACCGAACGTAAAAAGGCCGAAAGCGAAGTGCAACTACTGTCGTTAGTTGCAAGTAATACTACCAGCGGTGTAGTTATTAATAACAGCGAAGGCGAAATAGAATGGGTTAACGGCGCTTTCGAAAATATTACCGGTTTTAAATTAAACGATGTAAAGGACAAACATCTGGGTGATATTTTGCAGGGCGAGCTTACGGATATGTCTATCATCCAGAAAGGCAGGGAGCTGTCCAGGAATAAAAAATCGTTCGAGGTTGATCTGTTAGGCTACCGTAAAGACGGCACGCCAATATGGGTAACGGTTATTAATTCGGTTATCCTTGATAAAAACGGCGAAGTTGATAAATACATAGAGGTAGTTATTGATATAAGCTCTAAAAAGAAAGTCGAGATTGAGCTGGTGGCAGCCAAAGAGGAAGCATTGCAGCTAAGCCGCGCCAAGGATATGTTTATATCTGTAATGAGCCATGAAATTCGCACGCCACTTAACGCGGTAATAGGTATGGCGCATTTGCTACAGGACGGTAACCCGTTAGAGTCGCAAAAAGAGAACCTGAATGTGCTTAAGTTTTCGGCAAATAATTTATTGACCCTGATAAACGATGTACTTGATTTCACCAAGATAGAGACCGGCAATGTTGAGCTGGAACAGGCTGATGTTAATCTGCGCCAAATGCTTCAAAGTATAACTGGTTCATTGCAATATAAAACTAACGAAAAAAATATTTACCTTGAGGCCCAAATTGATGCCGCGGTGCCTGAGATTGTGATAGGCGACAGCACCAGGCTATCGCAAATATTACTTAACCTGGTAAGTAACGCGGTAAAATTTACAGATAAGGGTGGTATAAAAATTGAACTTGCTGTTATAGATCAGACCCGTAAAAATGTACGGATAAGATTTTCTGTAACAGATACCGGGATAGGTATAGCAGATGATAAATTAAATACGATATTTGAATCGTTTAAACAGGCCGATACAAGTACTACCCGCAAATATGGCGGTACCGGTTTGGGTTTGGCAATAAGCAAACGATTAATAGAGTTGCATGACTCGAGAATAAATGTTGACAGCGAGCCGGGCAAAGGTTCTACATTTTGGTTTACAGTAACATTTAACAAAACAAACAACAAGAATAATAACAACAATAACGTGGAAACAGGATTAAACATAAGTGTACTTGTGGTAGACGATAACCAGATAAACAGGTTATTGATCAATAAAATTTTAACTAAATGGGGCGCTACCATTGATTTTGCCGAAAACGGCGTTCAGGCAGTGAGCAAGGTTGAAAATAATAAGTACGATGTTGTATTAATGGACATCCATATGCCCGAAATGGGCGGCCTGGAAGCTACCCAAATTATCCGCAGCAAGCCCGAACCATACTTTAAACAATTACCTATCATCGCACTAACCGCGTCAATGCTAACCAGCCAAATGGGCGATATCGGTAACGCAGGTATGAATGATTACATACTGAAACCATTCGAGCCAAAAATATTATTCGAAAAATTAAGCAGGTTCCAGAAGCAGTAGCTTTAATTAATGAATTATTGAGTTAACGAATTAATGATTATAATATAAAATTCAATAATTCAGTAAGTCAATAATTCAAACATAAATCATTCTGCATACGCAATAGCTGCAATACTCAGTTTTAACCCCGGGATTTTAAGGAGGGGGATGGCACAAGCTTCAAGCGTTGAACCCGTAGTAACAATATCATCAACCAGCAGCACATGCTGGTTTTTTAGTTTATCAGGGTTTGCTATTGCAAATACTTCCTGCATGTTTTCAAATCTGGCAAAGCGCGAGCGGTGGGTTTGTGTTTCGGTAGCGCGGGTGCGTATCAAATTATTTTCTTCAACTAATCCATTAAGTTTTTCGGCAAGCCCTTGGGCAAAGCAGGCGCTTTGGTTATAGCCCCGTTCTTTTAACCGGCTTTTATGCAGCGGTACAGGTATAATGTAATCAACCCCGGCAAACTTTTCGTTTTTAATTAGCTGGCTACCGGCTATACTGCCCAATAAGTTGCCAATTTGTTGCATGCCATTGTATTTAAAATTGTGCATCAGGTTTTGCACCTTGCCGCCTTTGGTAAAATAGTATAAAGCGTAGGCTCCTTCTAAATTTATCTTACCCCAAAACTGCTGCGCCACAATATTATCGGCTTGAAAGTGGAAATTAGTTAGCGGTAAATTATAATGGCAATCGGTACAAATTATTTTTTCATGAGCCACCAGCTCTGTACCGCAAGCCGGGCAAAGCTGCGGGAACAATAATGACAGGAAATCGGCCAGGTAACCGGTTTTTAGTTTCATAGTAACTGCTATCTGTTTTTTTCGCTTAACCAATGGAACTGCCGTTCGGCCAGTTGAAAATGACGTTTGGTGCGTTTAAATTCAAACGATACACTATCGTTTCCTTTTTTGCCCCAAAGCTTAAATGTATTAGTATCTGTTAACGCGTATTGCATTTTCATGGTGGTTAACAAGGTGCCGTCTATGTTTTCCTGGAAAGTCATTGTACGTTTGGGCGAACCAAAACTATAGTTAAAGTACGAGCGGTTGTAGCGGCGTTTAAATATGTTTTCGCCGGTTTTTATACTGCCAGATCCGTTTTCAAGTATCATATCCTGCCATAAAAGGGTGTCAGTTATCAATAGCGGCACCGGCTGTTTATTTACGCTGTACTGCGTCAACTCGTAAACACCATTTTTTATAGGCGATTTTGCCGGTGGCTTATGTGCAGATTTATAGTAACTAATACTATTAAATAAAGGCATGGAAACCGCCAGCAGTACAAAAGCTATCTTTAAGATAATACGGGTTATCCGCATCCATTTTTTTGTATAATTAAACTGGTAAATACTGCATTGCGCAGCGGGCTTGTTTAAAACAAAGAAGCAAATAATGCGATCGCTCTCATTGACTAAAAGCAGCAGGCAAGTAAATACCAGCTCCATAGAGTAGATTTTAACCGGGATATCATAACAAAGGTTAAGCATCATCACGTTAGTAAAAACAGCAGTAGCCAATATTACACCCAACGTGGTTGTACGGCGATATAATAACAGAGCCGCTACAAGTACCTCCATCATGCCAGAAAATACCTGGTAGGGGGCTGAATAGCCTATAAACATCCAGGAAAGGCGCATTGGCAGGTAATCGCCCAACGGGGTAGCCAATTGATGGAGGCTTGGGAAAGACATTTGCATTGCAAATAGTTTCATGATGCCATATATAGCTGCTACCATTACAAGGTAGTAACGGGCAAATAAGCAAAGCCAGTAGTTTAGTTGCGTATAGTTTTGTCGCTTCCTATCTAAGCCCGACCATATTATACAGCCTAAAGCTGCTATGGTTAAATACAGCCACAATTGCGCCCAACCAAAAGAAGTATCGCCGCTGCCATTTGGCGACACCAACACCTGGCGCACATGGAAAAAATGAGTGTTACCCCAATTTACTAACCAGTCTGTAAATTGGTAGTGGTATTTAAGTATAAAATAGGGTATGACATTTAACCAAGTCCATGGCGCCATTTGCAGCACCAGGAAAACAAATACAAACCTGAAAATGATCCTTTTCCAGAGTGGCCAAAATAAAGGTTTATCAGCAGCGATATCCATAGTGACAAGGTATAAATAGATAGCCCTAATATAAAAGATATCGTTCGAAAAACCAATGAGTTATTAATTTCCCGGAGGCGGTGGTCCCTGTCCATCGGGAGGAGGACCCTGCCCGTAAGGTGGTGGCCCTTGTCCATCGGGTGGCGGTGGCATTCCGTTAGGTCCGCGGCGCATACCCGGCCTGCCCTGCGGCGGGCCTCCCATCATGTGTAAGGCGTTTTTAATGATATGATCAAACTTGTCCTGCTGAGTAACATTTAAGATCGTTCTGAACTGCCTGAAATGGTTTAGTGTAGCAGTATCTAACATCATTTGTATAGCGCCTATTTTTTTTTCGGTAGCGTTTGCCGCGGCAGTATCCAGTACCGGCGACTTTATATTCTCAAAAAACTCATCGCGCAGGCGGCGGTTTTCCTGGTTCAGCTTGCGGGTAAACTCAAAGTGTGCTTTAACCATGCTTGCATATGTTTTTTGCTGACCGGCAGTCAGGCCCAGCTCTTTTATTAAGTAAGCATTAACCGCGCGCGGTGGGCCATCCGGCCCATGCAGCTTATTTTGCTGAAACCAAAGTGCGCCCAGAACAATGCAGTTGGTAAATATCAGCACAACTACTACAATAATAAATATCCTGTAACTCTTCATAAAAAAGTGTTTTAATAACTATCTGTATTACTGTTAAGGTTATAAGCATCGGCAAATGCATTTGCGCCAGATGTTGTTTGCGTAGCAGGCGCGCTACTATGCTTTAAAACGTAAAAACTAAGCCCATTAATACCTATAAACAAAACCAGTACTGCCGCCAGCCTCAACATCACCCGGTTATAATTCATCGGGACAACTTTGGCGGTATTATCCATGCGCTGCCTGATCTTAGCGTACAAAAATTCGTTTGCCTCCAGTTGCTGCAGGTTATCCAAACTATCAAGCGTTTGCTGTACCGCTTTTTCTATATCCTGGTTGTTTTTCATAATGATGAATAATAGGTGGTCAATGATTTTTTTAAGTTAGCCTTGGCGCGCATTAATAATGATTCAACCGCGCCTTCTTTTAGTTCCATAATCCCGGCAATTTTTTGCTGGCTCAGGTCCTGTACCTTTTGCAGGATGAAAGCCGTTTTCTGGTTTTGGGGCAGCTTATTTATCGCGCTAAATAATATTGCGGCCTGCTCTTTATTCTCTGCCAGTACACCCGGATGTGCAAAATCAACCGGCTCGTTCAATGGCTCGTTATTATCGCCAAACAAGCTTGATAAAAATCCCGCTCGTTTTTTACGGTTTTTATATCGCAAAAAATCTGTTGCCTGCGTTATACTTATGCGATAGATCCAGGTGCTTAGCTTACTTTGCTGCTTAAACCTGCCAATGTTTTCGTACACCTTAATAAAAACGTCCTGCGTAACATCTTCGGCATCGTGCAGGTTTTGCACAAAACCCAATACCGTGTTGTATACCATTTTTTTATAGGTATCAACTACAGTTTTAAAGGCAATTTCGTCGCCCTTAAGCATGCCGGCTATAAGTTCCTGCTCTGTCAATTAAGTGTATATAGGGGATAAGACGCCACGCATGGTAAAATCCTTCGCGACGGTTGGAATAAATATAAAAGAAAATTGAAAGAATTAGAGCGATGAAATTTACTGCCCCTCTTTAATAGCTAACTGCCCGCAGGCAGCATCAATATCTTTACCACGGCTGCGGCGCAGGTGTACATTAACGCCATGCTTACGCAGATGATCGGCAAAAGCTTCTACTTTATCTTCGCCAGCATTAATGAAGGCCGCCATTGATATAGGGTTATATTCAATGATATTTACTTTGCAGGGCAGGTGTTTACAAAAACGGGCCAGTTCTTCGGCATCTTCAATATTATCATTAAAGCCGTCAAAAATTATGTATTCGTAGGTTACCGGGTTCTTGGTTTTGGCGTAGTAATATTTCAGGGCTTCGGCTAATGCTTTTAACGAGTTTTGCTCGTTAATGGGCATTATGGTGTTGCGCTTTTCGTCGTTTGCAGCGTGTAGCGATAGCGCAAGGTTAAACTTAACGCCATCGTCGCCCAGCTTCTTTATCATTTTGGCTATGCCGGCTGTTGATACCGTTATACGTTTGGCTGCCATATTTAAACCTTCGGGCGATGTTATTTTCTCTATCGAGTCCATAACATTCTTATAGTTCAGCAATGGCTCGCCCATGCCCATGTAAACAATATTGCTTAGAGGGATGTCGTAGTTTTCGCGGGCCTGCTTATCAATAAGTACTACCTGGTCGTAAATTTCGTCGGGATTTAGGTTGCGTTTGCGCTCCATATATCCTGTAGCACAAAATTTACATGTGAGGCTACACCCTACTTGCGAAGATACACAAGCGGTCATTCTGCCCGGTGTTGGAATTAAAACGCCCTCAATTAGATGCTTATCATGTAAAATGAAAGAATTTTTTATAGTTTTATCAGCGCTAAACTGTGAATTACTAATTTGTACATTGTTGATGACGAAGTTGTCAGCAAGTTTAGTGCGAAGTTCTTTTGAAATATTGCTCATCTCGTCAAACGAAAACGACGATTTTTTCCATAGCCACTCATAAACTTGCTTAGCTCTGAAACTTTTTTCATCCATCTGGATAAAATGTTTCTGCAAGGCTTCCAGGCTCAGGCTACGGATATCAATTTTCTCTTTTTCAGCAATCACGCCGCAAAAGTACGAAAAATAAAAAATCTATCTTTTTAAATCATTACGTTAAAAACAATAACCAAAAGTTAATGTATAAATAAATGGGTTGTTAACGGGTTGAGTAACTTGCAAGTTATAGTAAATGAAAATTTTTAGAGCCGATTACGTTTTTCCTATTAATGCCGATCCAATAAAAGATGGTGTAGTTACTGTTGACGACCTGGGTAAGATAATTTCAGTATCAGACCAAATTCCAGCAGAAGCAGATCATGCAGAAGTAGAGCATCTGAAGGGTATTATCTGTCCCGGATTTATTAACACCCACTGCCATGTGGAACTATCGCACCTGCAGGGTAAAACGCCCGAACGCGGTGGGCTGGTAAATTTTATAGTGGACGTACAGCGGTTGCGCGATGCGGACGTTAATGAGATAGAAGCAGCAGCTGTTAAAGCCGACAGCGATATGTACGATAACGGTATAGTTGCCGTGGGCGATATATCAAACAGCAATGCCACAGTTGCCCTTAAGGCAAAAAGTAAAATATATTACCACACCTTTGTTGAAACTTTTGGCTTTACGCCAGACAAGGCAGAAGCCGTTTTTAATAAAGCGCTTGCTTTAGCCAATGAGTTTAAACCGCAGCCATGCTCTGTTACCCCGCATGCGCCATATTCGGTATCAAAAGAGTTATTTAAGCTGATAAAAAAATATTGCGATAGCAATGCTAACAAAAACCTAATTAGCATACACAACCAGGAGTGCGAGGACGAGAATAAGTTTTACCGGTATAAACTGGGTAGTTTTAATGACTTGTACGCGCAGTTTGGTATTGATATCAGCTACTTTAAACCACAGGCGCGTAACTCGTTACAATCTGTTATCCCGTTGTTAACCGCCAAGCAGGATATTTTATTGGTGCATAATACCTGCACCAATTTAAAAGATATTTACTTTATAAAACGGTTTGACCGCCGCATCCACTGGTGCTTTTGCCCTAATGCTAATTTGTATATAGAAGGCACCCTGCCTAAAGTAGAATTATTTTTAGACCAGGGTTTTAACATTACCCTGGGTACAGACAGCCTTGCATCAAACAACAAGCTTTGTATACTTAGCGAAATGTATACGTTGCAAAATAAATTCCCGAAGCTGACTATTCAGCGGCTTTTAAAGTGGGCGACCATTAACGGCGCAACCTATTTAGGCATCGACAAGGAAAAAGGAACCCTGGAGGCTGGTAAAACACCGGGCCTGAACCTAATAACCGGACTGGATGATTGGAAGATAACTACCGATACTAAAGTAAGAAGGTTGATATAAACTTAGGGATCCTGTTCCTGAATCAATAATAGCTATTGTTTTGCCTTTTTAATTTTTACTTTTGACGTAACATGAAGCATCTGGATATTACAGTTAAAGGCAAAGTACAAGGCGTTTTTTACCGCGCGGCAACCAAAGCCGTAGCCGATCAATTAGGCGTACGCGGTACAATTAAAAACGAAGCTAATGGTGACGTAATAATCGAAGCCGAAGGCGAACCTGCCATGCTTGATATGTTTTTAGATTGGTGTAATGAAGGGCCCCAGGATGCAGAGGTAGCGGCTGTTGAAACTAATGAGGGCCAATTAAAAAACTATCGTAATTTTGAAGTATTAAAAAGAGGTTTGTCTAAATAACCGGTTACTTAATCATACATACTATTGTCAACTGTTAAAAAATTTGCCGGAGAAACAGCTATCTATGGCTTAAGTACTGTTATTTCCAGAACACTTAATTTTTTTCTGACACCAATTCTTGCAGGCGCGTTACCGGCAAAAGTGTACGGCATTTTTACCAAGATGTACAGTTATGCTTCTATACTTAATGCTATTATAGCATTTGGTATGGAAACCACTTTTTTCAGATATCTGAATAAACACCCCGAAAACAAAAGTAAAATTTATAGCAACTCTTTCTTAGCAATAGCCGGTATGGCCTTTGCATTTTTTTTGGCAACAATTTTTTTTGCCGACCCGATAGCTCAGTGGATCAGGTCAGGTAAAACAGAAACCGTGGCCGATTACTCATTTTATGTAAAGTGTTTTATTTATATTTTAATAGCCGATGCTTTCTGTGTAATTCCATTTGCTAAGCTACGCGCAGACGGTAAACCCAAACGCTACGCGCTGATAAAGTTTTTAAATGTTTTGTTGGTTGTAAGCCTTAACCTGGTTTTTCTTTTTGCAATCCCCTATATCATCAAACATAATTTAGCAGGGGCGTCATGGATGGCAAGCTGGTATAAATTTCATTGGGTGGGTTATGTTTTTTTTGCCAATCTTATAGCCAGTATATTAACGCTGTTGTTATTGTTGCCCGAGATATTGCAATTAAAACTACAATTTGATTGGGAAATATTTAAACAGATGCTGGCCTATAGCGCCCCCGTACTGATAGCAAACATTTCGTTTATTATTAATGAAAACATTGATAAGCTAATGCTTGGCTGGTTATTACCCCCCAATATTAGCGACCAGGAGGTAGGTATTTATGGCGCTTGTGCTAAAATAGCCCTGTTCTTGAGCATATTTATTCAAGCCTTCAGACTAGGTGCCGAGCCCTTCTTTTTCAGCCACGCTAAAAACAAAAATTCGGGGCAAACTTATGCCCGTATAATGGATTATTTTATAATTGCCATATGTTTAATTTTTGTTGGTGTAATAGCCAATATTGAATTATTGAAATACTTTATCAGGGCCAGCGACCCTGTACAACGGCAAATATATTGGTCGGGCTTAGGTGTTGTTCCGTTATTGTTATTTGGTTATGTGAGCCTGGGGATTTACATGAATTTATCTGTGTGGTATAAACTGTCTGATCAAACAAAATATGGCTTATACATATCCGGCGTTGGTGCAATTTTAACCATTGTGCTCAATTTTATCTTTATTCCAAAATATAGTTATATGGCTTCTGCCTGGGTATCGTTAATAGCATATGCTACCATGATGGTGCTTTCTTACGTCTGGGGGCAAAAAAATTACCCTATTCCGTATGATCTGAAAAAGAACTTTGCTTATATCATTTCGTCTATGATATTCGTTTACTTATCTTTCTATGTATTTCACCGCAACATATTTATAGGCAATGCGTTGTTGTTAATATTCGGCGTGGCAGCGTTGAGTTTTGAGTGGAAAGGTTTAAAAGCTATATTTATTAAAGGATAATCGTAAGAGTCAGGATATAAGAATCAAGATATTGGAAAATACGAATACATATCAGTCATTAAATAAAACCTTTGGGATAGTAACTCTCCTGATTCTTGGCTCTTGGTTCTTGACTCTCACGGCCTATGGCCAAGGCCCTAAACCTGTTAAATCAGCAGGTGTAGATACTGACGCTGTAGAAAATCTTTTCTTTGCTGCGCTTAAAGAAAAAACGATCGAAAATAATGCACAGGCCGTTGATCTGTTTAACAAGATCCTGAGTATCGATCCGTCAAATGATGCGTCGCTTTACGAGCTGGCCAATATCAAAAAAAAGCAAAATAAATATACCGAGGCGCAACCGCTACTCGAGAAAGCAGTAACCGTAAAGCCCGATAACGAATGGTATTGGGCGGCACTTGCCGATGTTTACGAAAAGAGCAATGATCTGCCTAAGCTTGAAAATGTATTTAATCAGCTGATAAGGCTAAACCCCGACCGTATTGATTATTATTACGATAAAGCCAATGCATATACCTTACTAAGCAGATATGATGATGCTCTGAAAGTTTATGACCAGGTTGAACAAATTACCGGTATTAATGATGAGCTGATTTTAAACCGCCAGAAAATTTATTTAAAGCAGGGCAAGGTTGATAAAGCCGCCGCCGGGCTTGAACAAATGATAGCCGCTAACCCAAACCAGATAAAGTATTACCGGTTACTGGCCGAAATTTATAATTCAAACAACGCTGCCGACAAAGCATTTAAAGTATTAGACAAAGCCAAAAGCGTTGACCCTAACGACCCGTTGATCCATTTAGCGCTGGCTGATATTTATCGCGAGAAAAAAAATAACGACGCCAGTTTTAAAGAGCTGCAAGCGGCTTTTGCCTTGCCCGATCTGAGCATTGACCAAAAGGTAAGGATCGTGGTTGGTTACTTCCCTAAGTTTGCCGAACCGGCTACGCGTGCCGGCGCTCTTGCCAGCGCGCTCCAGTTATGCGAGATCATTATCAATATCCATCCAAACGAATCTAAAGCCTATGCCCTCTATGGCGACGTATTGGTGCAAAGCGAAAAATATAACGAAGCAAAAACCGCTTACGAAAAATCGATAGCGCTTAATGGCCAGATCTATGAAACGCGCGAGCAGTTGGTACGCATAGAGCTAAATAATAATGATATGGATGGCGTGATAAGAGATGGCGAAACAGCGTTATCTTTCTTCCCCAACCAGGGCTGGATGAATTATTATGTCGGCGCTGCCTGGCTGCAAAAAAAGGACTATAAAAAAGCTATCAGCTATTTAAAAAACACTACGTCGTTGGAGTTCCAGGATAAGGACCTGCTATCATTAAGCTACTCGCAACTGGGCGATTGTTACCATGCTATGCAGGATATAAAAAATTCTGATAACGCTTATGACAGGGCATTAAGCTATAATCCTGACAATAAATATACGTTAAATAACTATGCATATTATTTGTCGCTTAGGGGCGAGCAGTTAGATAAATCGGCCCAGATGGCAAAACATGCCAACGAGCTTGAAGCTAACAATGCAGCTTTTGAGGATACCTATGCCTGGATATTGTTCAAGCAAAAAAATTACAAAGAGGCCAAAGTATGGATGGAGAAAGCATTGGCCCACAGTAAAAATAAAAGCGCGACGCAAACAGAACATTATGGCGACATTTTGTTTTACTTAGGCGACCCCGACGCTGCTGTACAAAACTGGAGAAAAGCCAAAGAGTATGGCAGTAATTCGCCGGCTTTAGATCGAAAGATAAATGAGAAAAAATATATTGAATAGGTTATTAATAGTTTGCTGCCTGCTGGCAATGGTAAGTTGCAAGGCACGTAAAAAGGCAATGACTGCAACTACCGCTACAACAAGTACAGCAACAATACAGTCACCGCCTGAAACAGCAAATACGGTTGCTATCCCCATTACACCGCCCGACTTGAGTTCGTTAAAAAGCCAGTTAACGCTTATTAAAAGCCGGCAGATAAATTTTAACACCTTTAGCGGCAGGGCCAGTACAAAGCTGGATGTTAACGGCGATAAGAATGATGTTACCTTAAATATTCGCATTAGCAAGGGGAAGAAAATCTGGGTTTCTATTACCGCATTATTGGGTTTAGAAGTTGCCCGCGTGGTTATAACTCCTGATAGTATTAAGATGATAAACAAACTGGAAGGTTTGTATCTTAAAAAGCCTTTTAGCTTTGTTTATCAATATGCCAGCAGGCAGGTTAACTACACAACCATCGAAGCTTTATTGGTCGGCAATGCCATGCCTGAGACTTTGACCGAGCGCAGCCGCCTGACATCAGACCTTGGTAATGTTACTTTATCGGGCAATTTGGATGAGTTGATTTACAGCTTAATATTGGGCACTAATATGCGGGTAACGCAATTCAATTTATCAAATACAGGCGCGGCGCAGGCTTTGCTGGTAAATAACAGTGTTTTTATACAGGCAAGTAATAGGCTGGTGCCTTCGCAGATAGATATTTTATCAACCATTCAGGATAAAAAGATCCAGGCAAATTTGCGGTATACAAAGGTTGATTTCGATCAGCAGTTAGAATATCCATTCAATATTCCGGAAAGATATACACCGGCACAATAAAAATGATATTTTTGGACCGGATGAAATTTTTAAAGATACTTTTCTTTTTTATACTTGTTTTTGCAGCAGTAGCCACACGCGCTCAAAGCAGCAACGAGCTTAAAAAGCAGCGCGACAGGATAAACGACGAACTCGATCAGCTTAACCGGCAGCTGCAGGAAACCCAGAACAATAAAAAATCTACCCTAAAACAGGTTAGTATATTAAAGGCGCAAATTGCCCTGCGCGAAAAAAAGATCGATGTTATAACCAGCGAGGTTAAAAACCTGGATAGTCAGATCTCAGAAAATACTAATACAGTACATACTTTACAAAGCCAGCTTGACCTGTTAAAGAAGAAGTATGCCGATATGGTGCTGTTTGCCTATCGTAACCAAAGTGCCTATAATAAGCTGATGTTTATTTTTGCGTCGAAGGATTTTAACCAGGCTTACAAACGTTTAAAATATTTACAGCAGTTTGCCACCTATCGCGAAAGGCAGGCAGCATCAATTGAAGGAAAACAAAAGGACCTGCATGTTAAAATAGTTGAGCTGGATAAAACTAAGGAACAAAAACATACGTTACTATTAGACCAGGAGAAGGAAAAGGAAACGCTTGGTAAAGAGAAGAATAATCAATCGCAGGTAGCAAAAGATCTTTCTAAACAAGAGAAGCAATTAATGTCTGTGTACCAGGCTAAAAACCGGGAGCGCCAAAGAATAATCAGGCAAATAATTAATGCTTTATTAGAAGAAGCAAGGCGCAAGGCCGAAGAAGACGCAAGGATAGCTGCGGCAAAAGCTAAAGCAGCAGCATTGGCAGCAGGTAAAGATAAAGCAGAAGTAGCTGTAGCGGCCAGACCTGCACGGCGTAAAACCGATAGCGAAATTTACAATTCGACACCAGAGGCAGCAAAGCTTTCTAATGATTTTTTGGGTAACAAGGGCAGGTTACCGTGGCCGGTGGCTAATGGCAACCTTGCACAAGGATTTGGTACCTACGTAACCGAAGGCATTAAAAGCGAAAGCCTGGGTTGGGATATTCGTACAAATGATGGTGCTGCTGTAAGAGCAGTATTTGAGGGCACGGTATCATGGGTGCGAAACATATTAGGAACCTGGACAGTAGTAATAAAGCATGGTGAGTACTCTACAGTTTATAGTAATTTAAGGTCAACGTCCGTATCGGCCGGCCAAAAAGTAAGCACCAAGCAAAATATAGGTATTGTAGCTACAGATGCTTCTGTTGGCGAAACACAGGTACACTTTGAATTATATAAAGCAGTAACACCGTTTGATCCCCGAAATTGGTTAGCCGACAGGTAATTTGATTTTGTGATACTTTAATTGTTTATATTTGTACTTTAATAAAAGAGAATATGTTTAGTTCAGTTTTTTTGTTTTTTGAATTCAGTGCCCCTGAAATAATGCTCATTTTATTTGTGACATTATTGCTTTTTGGTGGTGATAAGTTACCGGGCCTTGCAAAAGGTTTAGGCAAAGGTATCCGTGATTTCAAAGACGCGTCAGAAGGTGTTAAACGCGAGATAAACAACCAGATAGATAACTACGATAAAAAGAAGGAAGAGCCGGTTACAGCCGAGGAGACACCTTTAATTGCAGAGCACTCAACAGATAACGTTGGCGGCAAAGCCGAAGAAACACCGGTTACAAGTGGCGTTGAAGGTACCATTCCGGCCGGCGAAAGTCATGTTGCTACAGACCATATTGAGCATTATGACGGAACACCTGAAAGTGACCCTGATCTTTATAATCATTATAATGGGGTGATAGAAGACCATGAGCCAACAACTCCTGCATCTGAGTCAAAAATTAAGTTAACCAAAGAATAATATAAACCAACTATTAAAAAACTAAAATTATGGGATTAGAAGGGCCTACCGTATTTATTATCCTGATAGTAGTATTGCTATTATTTGGAGGTAAAAAAATACCTGAATTAATGAAAGGTTTAGGCAAGGGCGTAAAAGAATTTAAAGACGCTCAGGATCCAAGTAAAGACGAGGATAAACCCAAAGATTAATTTTCGATATTAATACTTATAAAACTTATCTGTTGAAATTAATTTCGGTTTCGACGGATAAGTTTTTTATTTTCGGCCCATGGCTAAATTTTATTCTTCTTTAAGCGAGATAAAGGGTGGGTTGCAAAGCGGTAAAATTACCGTTGAAGGACTGGTGAAGGACTATCTGAGCCAAATAGAAAAGAATGCCCATTTAAACGCTTTTAACGAAGTGTTTGGCCCGGAAGCATTACAGCAAGCTAAAGATCTTGATAAGCGCCTAAAGCAGGGGAAAACCGGCAAACTGGCTGGTATGGTTATCGCTATAAAAGATAATATCTGTTATAAAGATCATAAGGTAAGTGCATCATCCAAAATATTAGCAGGTTTCCAATCTATTTATTCAGCCACTATTGTTGAGCGTTTGCTGGCAGAAGATGCCATCATTATAGGCCGGTGCAATTGCGACGAATTTGCTATGGGCGCGTCAAACGAATCATCTTACTACGGTCCCGTAAAAAATTATGCTGATGAAACTAAGGTATCCGGCGGTTCGTCAGGCGGATCGGCAGTAGCGGTGCAGGCAGGCATGTGCCATGCGGCTATCGGTACTGATACAGGTGGTTCGGTTAGGCAGCCTGCGGCTTTTTGCGGTGTAATAGGCTTAAAACCAACTTATGGCCGCGTGTCAAGGCACGGCTTGATTGCCTATGCTTCGTCATTCGACCAGGCGGGGCCTATAACACGGTCGGTAGAAGATGCCGCCTTGCTTTTAGAAGTAATGGCAGGGGCCGATGAATATGATAGCACCACAGCGCAAAAACCGGTACCGGCGTACTCCGCAGATTTGAAAAAATCGACAGAAAAAAAGAAAATAGCTTACTTACAGGAATCCATATCAAGCCCCGGTGTTGATTCTGAAGTAAAAAGCAACCTCATAAACGCTATTGACAAGCTCCGTGCCGAAGGGCATACAGTTAAACCAATTGCGTTTGAATACTTAGATTATTTGGTGCCGGCTTATTATATTTTAGTAACCGCCGAAGCATCGTCAAACCTGGCTCGGTTTGATGGAGTACACTATGGCTACCGCAGCCCCGCAGCTACCGACTTGGTTACCACCTACAAAAAATCACGATCAGAAGGGTTTGGTAAAGAGGTAAAGCGCCGTATTATGCTGGGTACATTTGTATTAAGCGCGGGTTACTATGATGCCTATTATGCCAAAGCCCAAAAAGTACGCAGGCTCATCCAGGAAAAAACTAATAAGATCTTTGAAGAGTATGATTTTATACTGATGCCGACAGCGCCCGAGCCAGCCTACAGTATAGGCAAGCAAGTAACCGACCCGGTAGTAAGTTACCTTGCGGATATTTTTACGGTACAGGCATCGTTAACCGGATCACCGGCTATTTCGTTGCCATCGGGCAATAATACAAAAGGATTACCGTTAGGATTACAATTATTAGCCAAACATTTTAACGAACAAGAATTATTGAATTTCTCCAAATATTTCATGGAGCTTTAAAAATTTAATATATTAGTAAAGTTGTTTGCTTAAAAGAACAGCTACGTTTATACCCTAAAGAAACTAATGAATAGAATTTTAACTTTTGCCACCTTACTCTTATCACTGCAAATTGTAAAAGCTCATTCTTTACCAATTGAGGATTCTGCCCGTTTAATGCGCGGCACCTATTCGCAAAAAAAATTGCGCGATACTGTATTAATTGCACCTGTCGGTGCTTATTCGGGGTCGATATTTAAACTTCGTTTGGATTCTATCCAAAAAGAAGTACCGCTTGTTTATAACGAATACGTACAGGAGTACATTGACATTTACATGCGCCACCGTGATGAGATGAGCCATGTTATGGGCCTTTCTAAATATTACTTCCCAATTTATGAGAAGATCTTTCATGATGCAGGTATCCCAACAGAAATTAAATATTTATCAATAGTTGAATCAAAGCTTGATCCTAACGCGGTATCAAGAGTTGGCGCAACAGGCCCGTGGCAGTTTATGGCGCAAACCGCAAAAATGTATGGCCTTAATATGACGGAATATGTTGATGAGCGCCGCGATCCTATCCAGGCAAGCTACGCGGCAGCGGCTTATTTAAAAGACGCTTACCAGGAGTTTGGCGATTGGCTGTTAGCCATAGCATCATACAATTGCGGTAAAAGCAATGTGGAGCACGCTATTGAAAAAGCAGGTGTGGTAGATTTTTGGGCCATTCGTCAGTATTTACCGGTCGAAACAAGGAGTTATGTGCCGGCCTATATTGCCATGTCATATGTAATGAATTATGGTGGTAAACACAATATAACGCCTGATAACTGGAACTTTAGTGCCCGTATAGATACAGTTATGGTCGATAGATTTATCGGACTGGATAATGTTGCCAGGGCACTAAGCATAAACCTGAGCGACCTTGCGCTGTTAAACCCGGCTTATAAAAGGCAAATAGTAAACGGAACAAAAGCGTTACCGCGCCGTTTGATCATCCCGCGTACCGAGCAAAGAAATTATACCGCGTTGTATAATGTATTAAATAATATTACTCCACCGGTGCAACCTATGCAGGCAGCAGTGGTAGACCACCCGGTTAGCCTGGAGAGTACCGCAGCAATTGTTCCCGCAAAACCGGCCGTTCAAAAAACGCCCGATTTTTACACCACAAAAGAAGGTGATACCTTAGAAACTATAGCCGATAGTTATGGCCTCGATGTGCGCGAGATAAAAGCCTGGAACCGCTTGCAAACAAACAAAGTTATAGCAGGTCAAAAATTAAAACTTAACCCATTTGCTAAAGCGAGCAGGGGATAGCAATAAAAAAGAATACAAGGCCCGGTTTTGACTATCAAAAGCCGGGCTTTTTTTATACCCGTTAAAAAAAAGCATTAACTTTGGGCCTTTATACAGATCATGGACAAATCTAACCGTAAACAGGACGCGCTTAACTACCACTCTATAGGGCGCCCCGGCAAAATACAAGTAGTACCTACCAAGCCAACCAACTCGCAGCGCGATTTGACCATGGCTTACTCGCCGGGTGTTGCCGAGCCATGTTTACGCATTGCCGAGAATGTTGACGATGTTTACAAGTATACCGCCAAGGGTAACCTGGTAGCGGTGATAACTAATGGCACAGCGGTATTAGGTTTAGGGAACATTGGCCCCGAGGCCAGTAAGCCGGTTATGGAAGGCAAGGGCCTGCTGTTTAAGATCTATGCTGATATTGATGTGTTTGACCTGGAACTGAACGTTAAAACGGTTGACGAGTTTGTGACGATAGTGAAAGCGCTTGAGCCAACCTTCGGCGGAATAAACCTGGAAGATATATCAGCGCCAACCTGTTTCGAGATAGAACGCAGGCTTAAAGCCGAGATGAAGATCCCCGTTATGCATGATGACCAGCATGGTACTGCAATCATATCGGGCGCGGCACTTTTAAATGCCTGCGAGATCCAGGGCAAAAAGCTTGACAAAATTAAAATGGTAATTAATGGTGCAGGTGCCGCCGCGGTATCCTGCTCAAAAATATATTTGTCGTTAGGCGTTAAAAAAGAGAACCTGGTGATGTTTGACATCAACGGATTGATAACCCCAACCCGTACCGACCTTGACGAAATGCGCCTGCAGTTTGCTACCGAACGTAAAGGAATTGACAACCTTACGGAGGCCATGAAGGGCGCAGATGTTTTTATAGGGCTATCAGCGGGCAACGTGGTTACCCCTGATATGTTGAAGGGGATGGCTAAAAATCCTATCGTGTTTGCCATGGCTAACCCCGAGCCCGAGATAGCTTATGATCTGGCCATAACATCCCGTAAGGATATTATTATAGCCACCGGCCGGTCTGATTTTCCTAACCAGGTAAATAACGTGTTGGGTTTCCCTTACATATTCAGGGGAGCGCTGGATGTACGCGCAAGTGCTATTAACGAAGAAATGAAGCTGGCTGCTGTGCATGCTATAGCCGGCATTGCCAAAAAACCGGTGCCCGAAGCCGTTAACCTGGCTTATAACGCCAAGAACCTAAAGTTTGGTAAGGATTATATCATCCCGAAACCGATGGATCAAAGGTTAATAACCGAAGTATCATCAGCAGTTGCTAAAGCGGCTATAGAATCGGGCGTTGCCCGTAAAGTGATAACCGATTGGGATGCCTACACGGAAGAACTGAGAACAAGAGTAGGTGATGATGACAGGCTGTTGCGTAACATTACCAATATAGCTAAAAGTAACCCTAAACGTGTGGTATTTGCCGACGCCGATAACTATAAGATATTACGCGCCGCCCAAATTGTTAAAGACGAATGTATTGCAACCCCAATTTTATTGGGTGATGTTGAAAAGATAAAGCAAATAATTAAGGAGCATGACCTGGAGCTGGGCGAAGTAGAAATTATCGACCCGCATTTAGGAGCCGTGAACTGCGAGAAATATGCGCAGTACTACTTTAAAAAACGCCAGCGCCGCGGTATCACTTTGTTTGAGGCCCGTAAGTTAATGACTGATTCAAACTACTACGGATCGTGCATGGTACAGTTTGGCGAAGCTGATGCGTTGATATCGGGTTTGAGTAAAAACTATGCTACAACCGTTAAACCGGCATTGCAGATAATTGGTACCGAAGAAGGCGTTAGCCGGGTAGCCGGTATGTATCTGATGATAACCGCCAAAGGCCCTGTGTTTTTTGGAGATACCACAGTGAATGTTAACCCAACAGTTGATGAGTTGGTAGATATTACGGTACTGATAGAGCGGTCTGTAAAACGCTTCAATATTAATCCAAGGGTTGCTATATTATCTTATTCCAACTTTGGATCAAATGAAGGCCCGGTGCCCGAAGGTACCCGCGAAGCGGTTCGCATACTGCATAAAAAATACCCTGAAATGATTGTAGATGGTGATATGCAAGCCAACTTTGCTTTAAATGCTGATCTGTTGGCTGATAACTTTCCGTTTTCAACCTTAAAAGGCAAGGCAGCCAATACATTGATATTCCCTAACCTTGAATCGGGTAATATAGCCTACAAGCTTTTACAGGAAATAGGCAGTGCAGAGGCTGTTGGGCCGATATTGCTGGGATTGAAAAAACCTGTCCACGTTCTGCAGTTAGATAGCTCGGTACGCGAGATAGTGAACATGGTAACCATAGCAGTTGTTGATGCACAGGCAAAGGCAACTAATAAGTGATTAGTGAGTTGAGATTAGTGAGTAGTTAAAAAAAGTATAATGCCAACAGCCTTTAACCTTTTGCCTTTTACCTTTAACCTTAAATAAAATGTACGCTTATATTGACGGTAAATTAGTTTTTAAAAGCCCTGCTTATGTGGTTATTGACGCCGGCGGTGTGGGCTATCATATTAATATATCGCTAAATACCTACTCCTTGTTAGGCGATGCCGAACGTTGCAAACTATTTACCTGGCTATACGTAAAAGAAGACGCGCATGCTTTGTACGGCTTTGCCGATGAGGGCGAGCGCAGGTTGTTCTTACACCTGATATCGATATCAGGCATTGGGCCTAATACGGGCAGGATGATGTTGTCATCAATAACTCCGCTTGAAATACAAACAGCAATCATTAACGGTAATGTGTCGTTGATACAAAGAATAAAAGGGATAGGCCCTAAATCGGCACAACGGGTTATCCTTGAGCTGCAGGACAAATTGCGTAAAGAAGGATCTGAAACATTAAATACTACCCCTGTTATAAAATCCGTTAGAGACGAGGCGCTTGCAGCGTTGGTTATGTTAGGGTTTGCCCGTAACGCTGCCGAAAAGGTGCTGGAACAAGAAATAAATAAAAACGGTGGGTCATTAACTGTAGAACAGCTAATAAAATTCGCCTTAAAAAGTTTATAATTACGTGGGATTATAGTTGTTGCATGTGATAGGAAATTTTACTTATAAATTTCTTCCGGGTATACTTTTTATAGCTGCTTTTTGCGGATTGGGGCGAGCTGTTGCTCAGCAAAGGCCAGCAAGCCGGCTTAAGAAAGATACCGTAAAAGTTACCGCGCCGTTTAAGCGCACCCAATCAAACAACGCCTTAATGCGGCAGGGTGTTTTTGACCCCGTTCCGTTTGGTGTAACCCGCACTGTCGAATATGATGTCCTAAGCAACCGCTACGTGCTTTATGAGCGTGTTGGTAATTTACTTTACCGTGCTCCGGTTTATCTTACTTTTAATGAATACTTATACCTGAAGCAGCGCGAAGAAAACCGCGACTATTTTAAAAAACTCGCGGATAATTATTCGTATCAGCAAACGCAACCCGGGTTTATACCGCAAATAAATGTACATAACCAAACCTTCGAGCGAATATTTGGCAGCTCGATTATTGATATCAAACCAAGAGGCTCTGCGGAGGCTATTTTAACGGGACAAATAAACAGTAACGAAAACCCCCTGTTTAATACCAAGCAACGTAAACAGTATAACTTTAACTTCGATCAGCACATCCAGCTTAACTTAACAGGTAATATAGGCGATAAGTTAAAGATCTCTACCGATTATAATACTGACGCACAGTTCCAGTTTGATAACCAGGTAAAGCTTGACTACCTGGGCCATCCGGACGAGATCATCCAGGAGATCCAGGCAGGTACAGTTAGTATGCCTTTAAATACATCATTAATAACAGGTACGCAGGCGCTGTTCGGTTTAAAAACAAAACTTAAATTTGGCAAACTTGATGTAACGTCGATCTTTTCGCAACAGCGTTCGCAATCAAAAAACATTACTATAACCAGCCAGGGGCAACAAAATAGCTTCTCGGCGCTGGCGTCGGATTACGAAGCTAACAAGCACTATTTCTTATCACAGTTTTTCCGCAATAACTATAACAAAGCGCTGACTAATGTCCCTATCATCAGCTCAAATATTAATATTACAAAAATTGAGGTGTGGACCACCAACCGAACCAACGCTACTACCGATTCGCGCGATGTGGTTGGTTTGTTGGATTTGGGTGAAAACGCGCCTTACAATACGGCGCAAATACAGGGTGGTGCAGGTTTCTCAGGTTTGCCGGCGGGTTTCCAGGGACCGGGTTTTCCTGACCAATCCAATAACCTATTAACTAACCTACCGGCAAACGCGCGTTTTACCAATGATGCGTCCAACTCGCTTATTGGCTACTTCGCTAATAACGGCGGTACAGACAACTTTGCCAAACTAACCTATGCCCGCAAGCTGATATTAAACAAGGAGTATACACTGCATCCGCAGTTAGGTTATATCTCCCTTAATTACCCTTTAAATAATGACGAAGTACTGGCCGTAGCTTACCAATACACCTATAACGGCAAACAATACCAGGTAGGCGAGTTCTCAAGCGATATACCGGTAAGCCCGGCAACGCCTAAGGTTCTTTATTTAAAATTGCTGAAAAATACACTTCTAAAAACCAGCTTGCCAACCTGGAAGCTGATGATGAAAAATATTTATTCATTAAACGCTTTCCAGGTTAGCTCGACTAATTTTAGGTTGACCGTTGCGCGGTTAGATGATAAGTCGGGTATCGACAAGCCGGTTATGGACGAGGGCCAGAATACGCAAACTAAGCTCTGGCTCAAGCTCACAGGATTGGATAATCTAAATCAGCAGGGCGAAAAACAATCAGACGGGTACTTCGACTTTTTAGAAGGCATAACCATTGATTCACAAAACGGCCGGATCGTTTTCCCTGTGCTTGAACCATTTGGGTCGGACCTTGCCAGGCAATTCAATCCCGGTGAAACGGCCCTTAGGGACAGGTACGTGTATCAGCAATTATATGATTCGACCAAAACCGTAGCACAACAGTTTTTCCCAAAACTAAACAGGTATACTATTAAGGGTACTTATACCGCGCAGGGCGGTGGGGGCTCATACCAGTTAAATGCTATAAATATCCCACAGGGATCGGTAACGGTAACAGCCGGAGCAACAAAGCTGGTTGAAGGGACTGATTATACAATAGATTATAACGCAGGGCGGCTTAATGTAATTAATACAGCCATACTTTCATCTGGCCAACCGATTGACGTGCATTTAGAAAACAACGAGCTTTTTGGAGTGCAGCAAAAATCGTTATACGGTTCGAGGTTCGATTACAGGTATAGCCCCAAACTGGCATTGGGCGCTACGATATTGCATCTTACAGAACAGCCCATATCACAAAACGAGGCCATTGGGCAGGAGTCCATATCAAACACTATCTGGGGTTTTGATGTAAACTATGCTTCTGATTCCAGGTTCCTGACACGTTTGGTTGATAAAATACCCTTTATACATACCAAGGCCCCTTCATCAGTAACACTTAGCGGGGAGTTTGCACAGTTGTTGCCGGGTAGCCCAAGCGTTCTAAACTATGCGGGATCAAAAAACGGAACATCCTACCTGGATGATTTTGAGAACAGCCAATCTATAATTGATGTTAAAAGTGCCAATACCTGGCAAATATCGGCTACGCCGCAGTTGTTCCCTGAATCGCAATTGTACAACAACCTGAGCTATGGTTTTAATCGTGCGAGACTGGCCTTTTACAATATCGACCCAATATTTTATACCAATACAGGGTCAACAAGTGTTACGCGTAACCAATTGTCAAACCATTATGCAAGGCAGATCCTGCAAACAGAGGTATTCCCTTATAAACAGTCTGTTACAGGCCAGCCTTTAAGTGTTTCAACGCTCGATCTGGCGTTTTATCCAACCGTGCGCGGTCCATACAACTATACCACAACCGGCATTAACCAGGATGGTACCTTACAGAACCCAAACTCGCGCTGGGGGGGTATTTACCGGGGAATTTCTACCAACGATTTCCAGGCGCTGAATGTGGAATATATAGAGTTTTGGGTGATGGACCCTTTTATCTATAAAAAGAACTCGGCTGGTGGCGACTTGTTTTTTAACCTGGGCAGCACATCAGAAGATGTATTGAAAGACGGGCGCAAGGGCCTGGAGAATGGCCTGCCTGTTAACGGCGATTTGAGCACTATAGACACAACTGCCTGGGGTAGGGTGCCAAAAGCACAGCCTGTTGTTAATGCTTTTGACAGTAACCCGGCGTCGCGCGTGTTGCAGGATGTGGGCCTTGACGGCTTAGGCGACGCCGATGAACAGGCGAAATTTGCACCGACCGTTGCAAAGATAAAAGGCGTGCTGAACGCACAGGCTGCAAATGCTTTTGCTAATGACCCGTCATCTGATGATTACCAATATTACCTTGGCCCGGATCAGGATGCGGCAAGGGCCGATATATTAAAACGGTACAGCAAGTATAACGGTAACGAAAGTAACTCTAAAACTGCAGAGCAATCGCAGGCGCAATTGGGGCTGCAAACATCGGCCAATACTTCGTTGCCTGATGGCGAGGATATAGATCGTGATAACAACATGAGCCAGGACGACCAGTATTTTCAATACAAGGTGTCTATGCGCCCTAATGACCTGGTTGTTGGGCAAAACTTTGTTAATGATAAAATAACATCGGATGTTAAGCTGGCCAATGGTACTACACAATCTGTTACCTGGTACCAGTTTCGAGTACCTATTACCGCTTATCAGTCTGCCGTTGGCGGGATCCAGGATTTTAAGGCTATACGGTACATGCGTATGTTCATGACCAACTTTGCCGACAGCGCGGTACTTCGTTTTGCCACCTTGCAATTGGTACGTGGCGATTGGCGAGCATATAACTCCGAGAAAAATCCGCTAAATGTTATTGCCGATCCGGCCATTACCAACCCGCCACCTGATAATTCTGTGTTGAATGTTGAGACAGTAAATATAGAAGAGAATGGCAAACGTGTACCTATCCCTTATGTGGTGCCCCCGGGTATTAACCGCCAGCGCGATTATAATAACCTGCAAAGCAATACGCAGTTGAACGAGCAATCGCTATCATTAAACGTAACCAATTTAACAGACGGCTACTCGAAAGCAGCATTTAAAACTTTCTATAACGATTTGCGCAAGTACAAACACTTGCAAATGTTTATACACGCAGAAGCAAACCAAAGCCCGCTGAAAGATAACGATGTAAGTGCGTTTGTACGTTTAGGTGCCGATTACCAGGATAACTATTATGAGTACGAAATTCCGCTAACGGTTACACAACCTAATACATCGAATGAAAATTCTATCTGGCCCGACGCCAACGCGCTGGATATTGAGTTATCGATATTAACAGATGCCAAAGTTGCGCGGAACAATGCCAAATTTAATGGGTTGCCGTGGCCGATGAATAAGCCATTTACATTTACGAGTGGCCGCAACAGGATCACGATAATGGGTGTTCCCGATCTGAGCCGTCTGCGAACGATTATGCTGGGTGTACGGAACCCGTATAGAAATAACTCGCCCTCGGGTATTGATGATGGGCTGACCAAAGCTGCGATTGTTTGGTTTGATGAGTTGCGTTTAACTGATTTTGATAACCGGGGCGGTTGGGCTGCAGTAGCACGTGCCGATTTTAAATTAGCCGATTTTGCCAATATCACGGTATCCGGAAATAAAAGCACAGCCGGCTTTGGCGCACTCGACTCGAAGATGGAGGACAGGCAATTAACCAATAACCAGGGCTATGATATATCTGCAAGTATGGATATGGGCCGCTTTTTACCGGCTAAAAGCGGTATCAAGATCCCTACATATGTAAATGTATCAAACCAGGTTAATACACCGCAGTATGATCCCGCTCAGTCTGATATTACATTAAAGCAAACGTTAGCCGGCGCATCATCAACAAAACAACGCGACTCAATAAAAAATGCTGCCGAGGATTATACCATGCGTAAAAGCATCAATTTTACGGATGTGCATAAAGAGCGTGTAAATACAGCGAAACCTGTACACGTTTATGATGTTGAAAATCTGCATGCCAGCTACGCTTATACCGAGTATGCGCACCATGACTTTATTACCGAGAGTGATCTTCAAAAAACGTATCGGTTAGAGCTTGCCTATAATTACGCTAACGAGCCAAAGTATATTAACCCGTTCGAGAAGATCATAAAAAGTAATATGCTGGCGCTGATACGGGATATCAATTTTAGCCTTGCACCAACCCGGTTAAACTTCAATATTAATTTTAACCGTTTCTATTCAGAAAATTCGTCGCGAAATAATGACCCGGCTAATCCTGTATTTATCCCAACCACTTATAACAAAAACTTTAATATCATCCGCACTTATGGTGCAGGCTGGAAACTTACCAAATCATTAAAATTGGATATTGATGCTACCAACCTATCGGTAGTTGATGAGCCTTATGGCCGTTTGGATGGGTTAAAAATTGATACCCTTTGGCGAAACATCCGCAAGCTGGGCCGTACCACAAATTACAACCACACGCTTGATTTGACCTATGCGGTACCGTTAAATAAAATCCCATACATGGATTGGGCAACGCTAAGCAGCCGTTACACCACGCACTTTACCTGGCAGGCCGCCCCCGAGTTTGCTATTAACAACCCGCAGTTTAACGTGGGTAATAGCATACAAAATGCACGTACCATACAGTTAGATCCGGCGGTTGACTTTACCCGGATATACAGCAGGTTTGCTTTCTTGAAAGATGGGGCCGATCCCAAAAGTAGCTTTTTTACCAGGTTTGCGGTAGGATTTATAACCAGTATTAAGGGTGCAAGCGCCAACTATTCGCGTACAGACGGAACGTTTTTGCCGGGGTATCTACCCCAATCAAATTTATTTGGTGAAGATTTGAGCTATGACGCGCCGGGCATTGGCTTTTTATTAGGCAGCCAGGCTGATATTCGCGATAAAGCTATCAGGAACAACTGGATCTCAAGAGATACCCTGCAAAATCAGCTGTACTTACAAACCATTAAAGAGGACCTGCAGCTTAGGGCAAGCGTTGACCCAACGCCTGATCTAAGGATCCAGTTAACGGCATTTAAGTCGCAGGATCGTACTTATCAAACTAACTTTAAATTTTTAAGCAGCAGCGGCAATTTCGAAAACCTGGCGCCATCAACTACAGGCAATTATAGCATATCCTATTTCTCGTTGGCTACGGCTTTTTCAAGAGAGAGCGGGGTTAATAACACTTCGGCACCATTCCAGAAATTCCTGGATAACCGGGCCGAAATATCAAAACGATTAGGTAAAAACAATCCAAATTCGGGTGGGGTAGGTGCAGGTGGTTTTGCTGATGGTTACGGGCCAAACTCGCAAAATGTATTGGTGCCGGCTTTCCTGGCAGCTTATACCGGCAAAGACGCATCGGGTGCAAATCTAACCCAGTTTCCAAGTATTCCCATTCCTAACTGGCGGGTAAAATATACGGGGCTGAGCCGCATCCCAATTTTCCAGGAGCTGTTTGAATCATTTGATATTGATCATGAATACCGTTCGTCTTATTTAGTAAGTGGTTATAACACTCTATTGCAATACAACGAAACTAATGGCGCATCAAGCGCGAGGGATGTAAATAATGATTTCCTGCCGAAATATCAGTTTTCGCAAATAAGCATAATAGAGCAATTTGTACCGCTGATAGGTATCACCGTAAGGTTTAAAAATAATGTTACCACCAATATAGAGTACCGCCAAACACGCGACCTGAACCTTAGCTTACTAAATAGCCAGCTTACCCAGCTAAACACCCGTGTTATTGGGTTTGGTTTTGGTTACAGGACAAAAAACTTCCGCTTCCCGTTTGGATTATTTAATAACCTGATATTAAAAAATGACCTGAACTTTAAACTGGACTTCGCGCTGCGCGATAATAAAACATTGATATACCAGGCAGATGTTACAGCCGCGCAAATACTATCGGGTGCACAAAATATTACCTATCGCCCTGCAATTGATTATACCATCAGCGAGCGGTTTATCCTGAATATATTTTACGATACCAACATGACCAAGCCCTATACCTCGCAAGCATTTAATACGTCTTTCACCAATTTTGGCTTTAATCTGAAGCTGTTGTTGCAATAAGTTATTTCTTATTCCCGGCGGCCTTCTCCACTTCCTTCTGTCGTTTTTTTAACTCGCGTTTTAGTTTACGGTCGGCCCTGCGTTTTTTGCGCATTTCTTTTTTTAGCTGATGATTCTTTTTGTTCAACTCGCCTTGCGCCATACGGGCGGTAGCAGCTTTTTGTGTTTTTTCGTCAAGGCCTGCTGCGGGCTTTATTCCTAAAAGCAAGGTTTGCCATAGGCTACCAAAAAACGGCATTGCAATTGGCCTTGTATAGTTAACATTAAATGAGCGGGGGATCTCGCCATCTTTATCCGGGTTGTTATGCTTTAAAATAAATATGTTGGCAAACAGCGATTCTATTAATTTCTTTTTAAGTATTGCATTAGTTGTATCGGCCCTCAAAATATTTACTTTAAGGTCATTATATAAAATAGTTACTTTCCCTTTTGATCTTTTACGATCAGCTTTAAACTCAAAATTTAAAGATTGAAGGGTGCCTGACGATATTTTTAGCATAGCCAGCGGTATAGTGGCCGGGTTAACCGCCTGCAGGCTCATTGTGCCTAAACTGCCTTTATAACTATACGAAGCATTCTTATCGGTTAAATTAAAAACAAAAGCAACATCCAATTTACCATGATCCATAAAATGACTGCTGACCTGGATTTTCCCAATATTGTTTTTTTGCAGAGCGATTTTATTATTGGTGAAGTTAAATACCCTTGCGTTGGTATTGTTAAATGATATGGTACCTGTTTGGCGAGACCTGGTGTTGTACTCGCTGTAATTTATGTCTACATGTTTAATAACAACGGTATCTATTTTGACCTCGCTTTTTATACGATGTACAGCAACATTAGGATAGCTGGTAATCTTATCATTAAAAGTTTTGGTTTTGTTGGGATTGCTAAAAATATCAAAATGACCACCCGTCATTATCAAACTTGAACAGCTAATGGTACGGTACTTATGATAGAAAAGAAAATCGAAATTATTAAGTTGTACTGAGTCGAGTTTTAAAGTGAATTTGTCTTTACTTGTACTTTTAATAAACGAAGCAGTTTTAATAGGTTCCCAGCTTAAGCCATCTGCATTAACTCGTGATAGTCGCGTGGAGAGCTTAAGCCGCTTAACACTATAGGTATACAAGCCGCTTGCCGATTTACTTTTATAATTGTTTAAATCGGCCTCCAAATCTTTAAAATAAAGAAAGCGCGATCTATCTGTCTGCGAGGCAGAATCTATCAACAGCTCATTGCCGTGCATATTCAGCTCCTTTAGTTCGGTTAGCCTTACCTTACCGTCGGCGTGGTTGTAATATTTAAAGTTTGCGTTGTTTAAAAATATATCACCTATATGGATTGATTTTAAATCTGCCTTAACCTTTTGCCACAAAGTGCGGTTATCCGCCGTAACGGTATCCTTGTCTTTGTTCAATAGATAGGTAATGCGTATTTCTGGTGAGGTCAATACCATCCGATCTATATTCAGCAGATGGTCAAAATAAAGCTTAAAGGGATGGATGTGCGATAATACCAGTCGCTGGGCATGCAACTCAAATAGCGTATTAGGAGCAAGGTGCTGCTTGTTTTGTTTATTGTAAACGTTGGTATCCGGTTTAAAAGTTACATTATAAAAAATGAGTTTGCCTTCTAATATCTGTAGTTTAACATCAGCAAAATCAACTTTATATAAACCGTTGCTGCTTTTTAAAACACCACTTTTTATTTTACCGGCCAAAATAGGCGACCAATATTGGTTAACCGCAAAAGCTACCAGCAAAATAAAAACTGCAACCGACGCAAAGATGGCAAGTGTTATTTTATGCTTTTTATGCTTCAAAAATTCTAATGCCATTAATATGTTGTTTACTGTTTTTTTAGGTTAGCTATCGAATCTTTTTTTGCCTGCCTGCGGGTTTGACGTTCTAATTTGCGTTGTTTGCGGTCAGCTTTAAACTTGTTAAACTTATCAACCAAGGTACCCACTTTGGCTACTACTTTATTAACGTTACCCTCGGTTTTTTTATCAAAACCAACACTCGGTTTTAACCCGTCAAGCAACCCTTTATACAAAAAGCTGAAGAACGAGGTCGTCGGCTCGCGTTTCAAATCAATCGGTCCGGGCCTGAACACCCCTTTTTTAGGATTATCATTCTCAATAATCAACGAGTTGGCAATTTTTGATATGAAACCTTCTGTCTGCAATTTAGCCTGCCCGTCAACCTTTTTAAGCAGCTGCACGTTCAGGTTCCGGTAATAAAACTCTAAATGCCCTTTGCCGTTGTAATTGTTGGCATCAACATTAAAGGTCAGCCTGTCAACATCAGCACTTTGCACATGTACCAATGCTAACGGTTTTACAAGCTTATCTAATATGCGCCCGTCAAATTTCCCCAGGGTCCCCGAGTAATTAAAGGCCCCATTTTTAGCATTTAAATTGAATTTAAAATTAACCTGTAGCGGTGCTACATCCATAAAATGTGTGTTAATGGTAGCCCTCATAAAAGGGTTAATCTTTTTAATATCGACGTCGTTAGTTACGTTTAACATGTAACCGTTGGTATTAGTAAATTTAATGACGCCTGTTTGCTGGGTCGTGGCGTCCAGCTCAGAATATATAATATCTGTATGCCTGATATTTAATCGCGTTAGCTTCATATCCAATGCAACGCGCTGCAAAGACTGGTGCGGATCATGGCCAATTTTAATAGACTTTTTGCCTTTGTAATTGCTGTTGCTGTAGATTTGCACGCTTGCGTTGGCAACATCCATCAAACCTGCATACAGTTTCTGATCGCGTAGGAATCGTTGCAGATCTATATCCGTAATGGCTATCTTCTTAAATTTTAGCGTAAATATATCGCCCGATGTACCCAGCTTTTTATAAAAGTCGGTTCGATTATATCGGGGTAGAAAATCCACCTTATCCAGTATGATCTCGCGCTTAGCGGTCGAAAAATAGATCTGTTTCAGTTCTGCATTATACATGCTATCGGGCGTGGCAATTTTGTAATCGTGTAATACAAACTCGATGCCTTTGGTGTAATAAAAACGGGCACTATCTAAGGCCGATAATGAATCTATCAGTATATGCGAAATATTAATATCCAGGTGTTTTAAAGCGGTTTGCTTAGTTGCCGGGTTGCTTTTATTGATATAATTTACGCTAATATCTTTTAACGAGATAGAATCTATCCGTAACTGCTTAAATATATTCTTAATGATCTGGTAAGGCGTTTTTGGCTTGCCTACTTTAACTGTATCATTAAAGCTATAGCGTTTGTTTACAATAGTAAGGTCGGGTTTATCTATGGTGATAATATCAATTAACAGCACCTTATCGTGGTAAGCCTTTTTGGCGCCTATGTTTTTTATACTGAGTTTTTTAACGCTAAGTGTAAACAGGTTATCGGGTGCTTTTTTAGCAGTTACCAGTTTTTCATAAACTACCGAATCGGGCACCAGCTTAAAATCACTAAGCGTAGCATCGCCTGATGCAAGGTCGAGGTCGAAGTTAGAGTATTCAATACGATACAAGCTGTCGGTTGATTTCAAGATCATCTCTTTCAACTTAGCTTGCAGCAACGGTTTCCATTTATCGCCGGCTATATATCTTTTATATAGATACCAACCGGTACCACCTAATAGAAATATAAACACCAAAATAACTATGGGCCATTTACGAATAGTGTATTTTTTGGGTGTATCGGTTATTGTCATTCGGTAAATCTTTCATTTACAACACCAAAAGCTGCGTTTTGTTAAATATGAATTACACCTGTGCAGAATAATTGGGGTTAGCCGAGTAATTTAACTTTCATTATTCTGCCAATCTGTCACCTTATATTTAAATTTTATGTATTTTTGCTGCTCAAATTTTTTAATAACGATGATAGATTTGGTTATACCGGATAAGGCGCACGATGAGAGCAGGCAGGGCGAAGCTTTAATATTAGACCCCGTTGTGGGGAAAAATAACGGACGTAAACTGTACATAGAAAGTTATGGCTGCGCCATGAATTTTTCTGACAGCGAAATAGTTGCCTCTATATTATCAGAAAGTGGATTTGAAACCACCGGCGACTTCAACAACGCCGATGTGATCTTTATCAACACTTGTTCTATCCGTGAAAACGCCGAAACACGGGTACGTAACAGGTTAAAAGAATTTAAGGTTGCCAAGGGCAAAAACCCCGGGATGGTAGTTGGTGTGCTGGGTTGTATGGCCGAGCGTTTAAAAGCCAAATTTTTAGAAGAAGAAAAACTGGTTGATGTTGTAGTAGGCCCCGACGCTTACCGCGACCTGCCAAACTTAATAGACCAGGTTGATAGCGGCCAAAAAGCAGTTAACGTATTGCTATCGCGCGAGGAAACTTATGCGGATATAAGCCCGGTGCGCTTAAACAGCAACGGAATCAACGCCTTTGTATCTATTATGCGTGGCTGCGATAATATGTGCTCTTTCTGCGTAGTGCCGTTTACCCGCGGCCGCGAGCGTAGTCGCGATCCGTTTTCTATCGTTCAGGAATCAACTGATTTGTTTAACAAAGGATACCGCGAGGTTACGCTGTTAGGTCAGAATGTCGATTCATACAAATGGGAAAACGAAGACGGGACTAACAAGGTGAATTTCGCCAACTTGCTGGAATTGGTTGCTTTGATCAATCCTGATCTGCGCGTGCGCTTTTCAACCTCACATCCAAAAGATATTACCGACGAGGTTTTGTATACCATTGCTAAATACGACAACATTTGTAACTATATCCACCTGCCAGTACAATCAGGCAACAGCCGTGTGCTGGAGCTGATGAATCGCACTTATGACCGTGAATGGTATATTAACAGGATAGATGCTATTCGCCGCATAATCCCTGAGTGCGCTATTTCGACTGACGTTATCACCGGCTTTTGTACTGAAACCGATGATGAACATAAAGAAACCGTAAGTATGATGGAATACGTGCAGTATGACTTTGCATATATGTTTATGTATAGCGAACGCCCCGGCACATTAGCAGCCAAGCGTTATGCTGATGATATCCCTGAGGCCATTAAAGCAGCCAGATTAACAGAGATAGTAGCTTTACAGCAAAAGTATTCGTTAGTGCGCTTGCAGGCTCAAATAGGCAAAGTACAAAAGGTATTGATTGAAGGATTCTCGAAAAAATCAAAAAACGATTATGCGGGCCGTACAGATCAAAACGCAACGATGGTGTTTCCGGTAGATGAAAGATATAAACCGGGCCAGTATGTAAATGTAATGGCAGAAAGATGCACAACTGCTACGTTAATGGGGACGATAGTTGATTAGTTTATTAGGTTGATTAAGTGAGTAGTTAGGTGTTTGAATAAACCATTCACTTAATCCACCAAATCAACCACTCACCAACACTATGGAGATACAAGAAATTAAACAACGCTACGGCATAATAGGCAACTCGCCATTATTAAACCGGGCAATAAATATAGCTAACCAGGTTGCACCTACCGATATCTCTGTTTTAATAACAGGCGAAAGCGGTAGCGGTAAAGAGGTTTTCTCGCACATTATCCACCAAATGAGCCCGCGCAAGCATGGGCCGTTTATTGCGGTTAACTGCGGCGCCATACCTGAAGGTACTATCGATTCTGAATTATTCGGCCACGAAAAGGGGGCTTACACAGGTGCCGTTGGCGAGCGTAAAGGATATTTTGAAACCGTAAACGGTGGTACAATCTTCCTCGATGAAATTGCCGAAATGCCGTTGGGTACACAAGCACGTTTATTGCGTGTTTTGGAGTCGGGCCAATATATTAAAGTAGGTTCATCAAAGGTTGAAAAAACCAATGTGCGTGTTATTGCAGCAACCAACGTTGATGTATATGAAGCAGTAAAGAATGGCAAGTTCCGCGAGGATCTTTACTATCGATTAAACACCGTGCCTTTGCGGATCCCGCCGTTGCGCGACAGGAAAGAAGATATTTACCTGCTGTTCAGGAAATTTACATCAGACTTTACCGACAAATACCGTACACCGCCAATTCAGTTAGATGATGAGGCGCAACAGGTGTTGATCAATTATTCATGGCCCGGTAACGTGCGCCAGCTAAAAAATATGGCCGAGCAATTGGCTGTTTTAGAACGCGAGCATGTTATTACCGGTCAAACCCTTTTAACCTACATCCCGCAGGAAGCAAACGGCAAAAATCTGCCAATGCGCATTGGTAACCAGGGTAAGGAAGATTTTAGCGAGCGTGATATATTATACAAAGTATTATTTGATATGAAACGCGACATGGTTGAACTAAAAAAATTGGTGGCCGACATTATTGAACATGGCGGTGTTACACCGGGATTTGCCAACCAATCGCAGGCTATCAACCAGTTGTACAGAGATATTGAAATGCCGGGTAATGCCGAACAACAATTTACCATACAACAACCCGTTATAAACAACAACAACGATGGCTACAACATAACGCACGACGCCGAAGAGGTTGAGGAGTCTTTATCTTTAATAGAAAAAGAATCAGACCTGATCCGCAAAGCCTTGAAAAAACATAAGGGCAAACGCAAGCTGGCTGCAAATGAGTTAGGCATATCAGAAAGAACGTTGTATAGAAAAATTAAAGAACTAAATTTATAGGGTTGATGAAAAGGTTACTGGGTTTGTTTTTGGTATTAGGCGCGTTAATTTTTGTTTCCCCGGGATGCTATACGTTGTCCGGGTCGGCGGTGCCCAAGGATTTGACTACCGTGCATATCGACTTTTTTGAGAATGATGCGCCCATAGTAGTATCCAATTTAAGCCAGGTATTTACAGAGGCTCTGAAAGAAAGGATCCGTTCGACAACCCGTATAAGTATTGTTACCGGCGAGGGTAAAGCTAACATGAGTGGTTCTATCACCGATTACAATTATGCTCCGGTTTCTATCCAGGCCAGTAACCCAAACCAGGCGCCTATTGCAAATGCCGAGGTTTTAACTATTAAGGTTAGGGTTAAATTTGTATACGAGGCCGATAAAAAGCTTAATTTTGATCAGACTTTCACCAAGACCGCCAATTTTACCGGAGACATTAACTCGCAAGAGCAGAACCTGATACGTTCTATAGTGAAACAGCTTATTGACGATATTTTTAATAAGGCCTTTAATAATTGGTAAGTATTTTATAGCTTCATCCCCGTGAACGAACAAGTAGATAACGCAGAATACGAATTTTTATGGAAGCTATTAGCCAACCCGGCTGATCCTAATCACTCTTATATCTTCAATTTACAGTCGTTGGTAACTGATTTTCCGCAAAGCGGGGCCTTACGTGCGTTATTGATGCCTAACGGTGATAAGCGCCATTTAAAACATGCCGCTGCTTACTTTAACCCCCGCACTCTACATAAACTGGCCACCGCACCCGAAAGTTTACCTCGGGTAGCTGCCGAACAGGTTGTTTTTAGCGACGAACCGCCACCTGTAGCGGCTGATGCCTATTTTAATATACCTGTTGCAGAACCATTTGTGCCGCCCGTAGTTGAGCCCGAGCCGGAAGCGCTTTATGCGCCGGTAGTTGATGATAGCGCAGAAGATATTGTGGCTGAAGATTATACCCATACGCCATACAACACTTTTTCTGAAGAGGAAACTGATACTACGCCGGTTGATCATACACCACCCCACGATACTTTTGCTGAACCTATTGTTGACCCATCGCGCGAAAGCATTCCGGCATATATTGAAGATTACGAGTCTGAAGCGACAACCATTTATGCCGAAGAAATTCCGGCTTATGAAGACAGACCGCAAACTTATACCCAGCCGGTAGCAGAAGAAGCGGTTGCCGATGCTTACCCAACTCGGGAAAATTATTTGCATGAACCTGAAGCTACCGCCCCGTGGGAAGAAGCGGCAGAAGATACCCCCGCAGCGCCGGCATACGAAGAAACTTCGCTTGCCCAGCAATATGATAATTATATAGCGGAAAGCGAAGCCGCGCCGGCAGAAACTGTATCATCATACGACGAGCGGTATTTTCACCAGGCTATTGATGATGAGGTTTATGATGAGATAGTAAGTATAGAAGATATTGGCCTGGAGCAATTGGCCATCATCAATAAATCGGCTAAAGAAGAAGAGGAAAACCAGGAAGCTGCCGTAAGCGGCCAGGCACAGGCTAACTATTTTTACGAACCGAAGTATGAAGAGCCAGTTACAACTAATGGGTATGATGCTACACCAGAACAGGTAAAAGCAACAGATATGCACCCTGCAGTAATAGCGCAAAACAGGCCGCCCATACAGCCGCAAACAATGCAACGCCAGGCAAAAAGCAACCTGTCAAACTACAACGACGAGAAAATGCCTTATACCTTTATGTGGTGGTTAGATAAAACCCGTAAAGAACACGCAGATATATATCAGCCCTATGCAAGTAACCAAACGCCTCCGCCGCCTGCTCCTAAAGCAAAAAATAAACCGGTAGTTGACGAACTGCAGCAGCAATATTATCAAAATATAGTTAGCCATAGCCCACTTGCTGATCTTGATAAGAATCCGCCAAAAGCACCGCCCGCATCGCATGGACGTAAAGAGGATAAAATAATTGAACGCTTTATACAAGAGGAACCACACATTAAGCACCCAAGCGGAACCAAACTGGACAATGAGAATAAAGCCAAACGCAGCTCGGAAGATAAGGAGGAGTTGGTTACCGAAACATTGGCCCGCATTTATACCGAACAAATGCTATATCATAAAGCTATATTGACGTATAAAAAATTGATGTTGAAATATCCGGAAAAAAGCCTTTACTTTGCAGGCCAAATTGAACAGTTAGAAAATAAAATAAATTAAGATAAAGAAATGTATATCGTATTAGTGATCCTTGTTGTTGTTGTGTGCGCGCTTTTGGGCCTTATCGTATTGATCCAAAATCCTAAGGGTGGTGGTTTATCATCAAATTTTTCAAGCTCATCTCAGTTAATGGGTGTGCAAAAAACTGGCGATTTTTTGGAAAAAGGTACCTGGGTATTAGCTATAACTTTAATGATATTATCATTAGCAATTAACGTTGTTACAAAAAGTGGTGTATCTAAAGCCAATTCAGAATATAATGATCAGATTCAAAAATCGTTAAAAGCAACACCATCAACCGCACCGGTAGCACCTGCTGCCCAACCGTTGACATTACCGGCAACCCCGGCAAAAAAGTAAGCTGATAAAAGAAACATATAGAAAGGCTTTGGAGTTTTAGCTTCAAAGCCTTTTTTGCATACAGCTACTGTCATCATGGCATTGATAAATGGATTTACCTGAACCTGTAAATTATCGGTTTACGTAAATCTGACAATACAACAGTATATGTGTCAAATTTTGCGCTTGGCATAATTGATGTGTAAAAGCAAGCGAAGTATAAACTTATAAATAACCAATAAATAAATATTAGTATGTCATTAAACATTAAACCTATCGGAGACAGGGTAGTTGTAGAAGCTGCACCGGCCGAAACCAAAACCGCTTCGGGTATTTATATTCCTGAAACCGCTCAGGAAAAACCACAACATGGTAAAGTTGTTGCCGTTGGCCCGGGCAGATACGCTGATTCTACAGGTAATTTAATACCGGTATCAGTTAAAGCTGGCGATAAAGTTCTTTACGGAAAATTTGCCGGACAAGAAGTTACAATTGAAGGTAAAGACTACCTGATAATGAGAGAATCTGATATTTATATCGTGTTATAATAATTATTGAATTATTGAGGGGGTGAATTATTGAATTTACTTCCCGTCAATAAAATCAATAATTCAATAAACCAATAATTCAAAAATTAAAATAAATGGCAAAGCAAGTAAAATATAATGTTGAAGCAAGAGACGCCCTGAAAAGAGGCGTTGATACTTTAGCTAACGCGGTTAAAGTAACGTTAGGTCCAAAAGGCCGTCACGTAATTATTGACAAAAAATTTGGTTCACCGGTTGTTACTAAAGACGGTGTTACTGTAGCTAAAGAAATTGAGTTGAAAGACCCAATTGAAAACATGGGCGCGCAGATGTTGAAAGAAGTTGCATCAAAAACTGCTGATATAGCAGGTGATGGTACAACTACTGCAACTGTATTGGCGCAAGCTATTGTTACTGCAGGTATTAAAAACGTTGCCGCTGGTGCAAACCCAATGGATTTGAAACGTGGTATTGACAAAGCGGTTAAAGTTGTGGTTGAGAACTTAAAAGCTCAAAAACAAGATGTTGGTGATGATTTCAGCAAGATCAAACAAGTAGCTTCAATCTCTGCTAACAATGATGACGTTATTGGCGAGATGATTGCTGATGCGATGCAAAAAGTTGGTACAGGTGGTGTTATTACTGTTGAAGAAGCAAAAGGTACTGAGACTGAAGTTAAAACTGTAGAAGGTATGCAGTTTGACCGTGGTTACCTGTCAGCTTACTTTGTAACCAATACTGACAAAATGGAAGCTGAGTTGGAAAACCCTTACATTTTGATCTACGACAAGAAAATTTCTTCAATGAAAGAGATCTTGCCGATTCTTGAAAAACAAGTACAAACCGGCAAACCATTGTTAATTATTGCGGAAGATTTGGACGGCGAAGCGCTTTCAACTTTAGTAGTAAACAAAATACGTGGCTCACTAAAAGTTGCTGCTGTTAAAGCACCAGGCTTTGGCGACCGCAGAAAAGCTATCCTGGAAGACATTGCTACTTTAACAGGTGGTACAGTAATTTCTGAAGAAAAAGGTATCAAGTTAGAATCAGCTGAATTAAGCGATTTAGGCCAGGCTGAAAAAATCATTATCGACAAAGATAATACTACTATCATTGATGGTGCAGGTAGCTCTGATGCTATCCAGGCTCGTGTTGCAGAGATCCGTGCTTCTATGGACGCAACCACTTCTGATTACGATAAAGAAAAATTGCAAGAGCGTTTAGCTAAATTATCAGGTGGTGTTGCTGTATTATACATCGGTGCTGCATCTGAAGTTGAAATGAAAGAAAAGAAAGATCGTGTTGACGATGCTTTACATGCAACCCGTGCGGCTGTTGAAGAAGGTATTGTTGCAGGTGGTGGTGTTGCTTTCATCCGCGCGGTAGCTGCTTTAACTGATCTTAAAGGTGATAATGAAGACGAGAACACTGGTATCCAGATCATCCGTCGCGCTATTGAAGAGCCATTACGTCAGATCTGTGAGAACGCAGGTATTGAAGGTTCTATCATCGTACAAAAAGTAAAAGAAGGTAAAGGCGATTTTGGTTACAATGCACGTACCGATAAGTTTGAAAACTTAATTGGTGCAGGTGTTATTGACCCAACTAAAGTAAGCCGTGTAGCTTTAGAGAACGCAGCATCAATTGCAGCTATGTTGTTAACAACAGAGTGTGTATTGGCTGACGAACCTGAAGAAGCATCAGCAGGCGGTCATCCACCAATGGGTGGCGGCGGCATGGGCGGCATGATGTAATCAGCCCCCGCTTCTAAATTATATTGAAAAGCCCTGCCTTATACGGCGGGGCTTTTTATTTGGCGATGTTTTGCAGCGCCAATAGGTCATATTGTTTTGATTTTGAAAAGCCTGAAAAACTAAGCCACTTATTAAACATGCTAAAATCCCAATTTTTAGGTTTACCATTTGCGGTGATATCTTCACCGAGGTTGTGCTTTAATATTCCAATTTGGGCTGGGGTGTTTAAATAGGTAGCGGTAGCTATTAAATAGCTCTTTATGGCCAGGTCGGATTTTGAATATCGGGTAGCCGACGGTTGTTTATTAAAAAATGCAACAACGTCTGCATGTTTGCCGGCAATAATTAATAGTTCTGCGTAATCTAAAACACCCGTTGATGAAACGTATTTTGCTTTAGCATTAAACTCTAATGATTTTTGTCCGTTAGCCAGGGCTGTGTCTATCAATTTGTTAAATTGTTTTTCGTCGCCTATTGATTTGTATATGATGGCTGCCTGTTGCAATGCCGACTGACCGTGAAATTCTTTATAATAGTATTCATAGGTTTTGGCAGCTTCAATCGGCTGCCCTAATGCCAGGTGCGATTGAGCCTTGTAATTGATCACCGGGTCTATAAAATTAATGACTCGAAAAAAAGCTTTTTTTTCTGAGGCAAGATATTGTTCAAAATCCTTTATGGCTCCCTTATAATCGCCTGTTTTAAAGCGACAGGTGCCTATTTGATCCCATCGAATGTTTTGAGTGTAAACAATCGAATCACTTTTAATGGATTTTTGTGCGTAGTCAACCCCTTGCTGCCATTTCTCTGCATAATATAAGTTTGTGACTACTTTGGTTAAAGCGGCTGCATAATCCCTGTTTGAAACAACATTTGCGTCTGTGTCTATATCTAATTCATCAAACAGTATTTTCATATCAGCCTTGTTTTGTATACTAAGGGTAGTTTGGGTATTCTTTAAATTTAATGGGTTACCATTTAGGTTTATTTCGTAAGCAGCTGTAGTTAGTGCAAATTGCGCAGGCAGTGTAACCAGTTTATTGTTCCGTAAATCTAAATCGTAAAAGGTCATACTCGCCCATTCATCGTTTGCCGGTAGTTCGGTTATATTACAGTTATATAAGTTAACACGTAAACCTTTTCTTGGCATTGAAAGTATTATATCGAATATACTTTTGCTGTTTAATGAGGTATTGCCGTTAAGCGTTAAAGTTTCTAACAGCGGCGTGTTTTTCAATCCTGCAGGTAACGTTTTAAAACTATTGTTTTCCGTTGTACCCCTGCTGATTCGTGTAAATTGTTGATTTTCTGGTTTTTCTATATCAAATATACTTCGCCATTCTACCGATTGTAGTTCAATAGATCTTAATTTTTTGCAATTACCTAAAGACAAAGGCAATTCCTTTATGATATTACCCTCGGCCGATAAATAGGCTAATTTAGTAAAATTTCCTACATGGTCGGGCAAAGCAGTAAGTTGATTAAGCCCTACGTTAAGTGTGTTTAAACTATATTTTATTTCTTTTGCGTCAGGTAAATAAGTAAGGTCGTTGTTATTAACATTGATAGTTTCTAACCCGGGAATTTCAAACCATTCTGCCGGAAATGAGGTAAGCCTGTTTTTTGATAAGTTAATAGTTTTAAGATTTTTTAAATTTTTCCATCCATCAGGAAGACTATTTATTTTGCTGGCAGATGCTTCAAGAGTTACTAACTGACTTAAATGGGTAATAGCCACCGGTAAGGACTTTAAAGCGTTGTAAGTTAAATCAAGCTTTTTTAATTTTTCGCAACCATAACGCTGGCTTTCGGGCAGTTGTTTTAATTTGTTTGAGCCCGCATATATTTGTTCAATCTGATCCAGGTTAAATAGGCTTAGCGGTAATTCTGTTAAATTATTCTGGTCGACTGAAACTTTTTTTAGTTTTTTTAAGCCCTTAAAAATATCTGGAAGCGTTGTTAGTTTATTCGACGATAATTTAATCGAGTCTAAATTTTTAAGCTCTTTAATAACAGTTAACTGCTCAGGATGTTGCGCCAGCGAAGGCAAATAAACCAGATCAAGAAACCTAAGATTAGTTAAATTTTCGATTCCATAAATTGTCTGCGTGGTATCTGAAAAAAACCGCATAGACAATGTGGTTAGATTTTTTAATTGTCCCACATTTTTTGACAATTGCACTGATTTATCAGCGTAACAACCATGGAAATATAGACTGGTTAATTGCTTAAACTGCAACAATACCGATGCATCACCCAGCATGTAATAATCAAGCTGTAAACTTTTTAACGACTTTAAACCGGACAGGTTAGACAATGATTTTACATCGGGTCCCGCTTTCGGAGCACTTCCCGATAGGACTAAGGTTTCCCATTTTATATTATCTAAACTTACGCCGTCTAAATTTACAGACGATGCTTTTATAAAGCTTATGCCTGTTAAATTAGCCAATGCGGGCAAGGCACGATTAATCCCCCCAATTGAAATAGTATGTAGGTTTTTAAGTGACGCTATTTTATTGATAGCATCATTCATATCCATTTTTTGATTATAAGAGAAATCAATGCCCCGTAAGTGCTGCAATAATTGAATGTTTGCAGGAAGTTGATATATACTACTGCTGGCAGACGAGAAGAATTCGTCTCGTATTCTAATAAAGGTCAGGTTAGGAAACTTACTTATCGTCTCAAAAATTAATGAAAGGTTCGGCCTTTGCGCATTCATTATTTCCAGCCCGTACACCCAGTTTTGTAGCCCTTGGTTAATTATGGGCTTAAGATCATCAGCATTATTGATCTGTATGTTAAGCCGATCGGCAGTTTTCTGTGCAGATAGAAATCGCGATTCCGTGTGAAAGCTAACCAGATCATAAGAAAGATGTCCATTTACATATTCGTCAAATACTTGTTTGTCGCTTTGAGCAAAAACGCATCCAGGTAATAAAATCAATAACAATATAAATAGCTTCATGTAGAGTTTAGGCATCCTTGAAATTACAAACTATTTTTTAAAATCTTCTGTATTTTTTAATGTACAGCACGTCGGTTTACTTGAACAGCCTGCATTGTCACAACCACGTAAACGGTTGGTCATTTATTAATCAAATGATTAATTTGGTAACAATAGGGTAACAATTAGGTCTATTTTTGTATATAATTTTGAAACAAGAATAAAAGGCACAACAATTGAATACACCTACACATGAAACAGTTAACACCCACTACCAAACAAATACACTCAGCATTAGTTGATTGGGTTCTGTTTAAAGTACCCGCATTGTTCGTAACTATTTACGGACGCTAAAAATTTTATAACTTTGCGCTTAGTATGAAGCTAAGCGACTCAAAACTACACGAACTTTACGACAGCGCCTCTGCCTGGGTCATTCTACACGGCACAACCCTTATAATTTCCATAATAGTTTTACTGATTGGATTACGGGTTATCAAATTTATCAGCACCCGCTTACGGAGTCGGATGAGCCGTAGAAAAGTCCACTCATCATTACAACCTTTTTTTCTTAGTTTATCATTAACAGCTTTATATGTGCTGCTCATTATCGGGGTGGCCGGCATAAACGGAATCAGCGTCAGCTCGTTTAGCGCGGTATTGGGTGGTTTTACTGTTGCTGTGGGTTTGGCACTATCGGGCACGTTTCAAAACTTTGCCGGCGGGGTGCTTATTTTATTGCTTAAGCCTTTTGAACTGGACGACAGCATTGTAGCCCAGGGCCAGGATGGTAAAGTAATTTCTATCCAGATTTTTTATACGGTATTAATTACTGCCGATAACAAAACGGTAATTATCCCCAACGGTAAATTGTTTAACGAGGTTATTGTTAACGTAACCCGTGAGGGCAAGCGCCGCCTTGATTTTGAAATTAAGATTGGTTACGCGGCAGATGTTGAGCAGGTTTTAAAGATCATTGAGAATGCCATCAAGTCAAATAAAGCTGTATTAAAAGATAGCGGCAACAGGGTAGGCGTTTCTGCTCTGGAGCTGGATGGTGTTAAATACCTGGTAAATGTCTGGGTTGCACCCGCCGATGTGCTTAACACAAAACTTGTTTTACACGAGCGAATCCTGATCGATCTGCGGGCCGCAGAGATCAGGCTGCCGGGCATGTAATGCTATATCTTTTGCTTAGCCTTTAACTCCAAATACTTATTAATGGTGTTTACATTTAAATTTTGAGGAGTAGTTAAAATGGACTGTATGCCATGTTTTGCTAGCTCTTTAACGATCAACTTTTTATCGTAGGCAAATTTTTCGGCGATGGTTTTTGTGTAGATGCCTTCAATGTTGGCAGCGTGTTCTTCGCTTAGTTTTTTAAGTTCTGTATTCTCAAAAAACACAACCAGCAATAAATGAAACCTGGCTATCTTTTTTAGGTAAGGAAGCTGCCTGTTTAATGCAGATATGCTTTCGTAATTGGTAAAGAACACTACCAGGCTGCGCTGCTTAATAACACCGCGGATAGTGGTGTACAGCAACTCCATGTTAGTTTCTAGGTATCGTGTTTTTTCCTTGTATAAAACCTCTAATATTTTGTTTAGGTGAGCGGGGCGCCTTTCAGCCGCTATAACGGCTCCTTTTTTCTCGGATATAGTTATGAGCCCCGCCTTGTCTTCTTTGAGCAGGGCCACGTTTAATAGCACCAGGCTGGCATTAATTGCATAGTCAAGCAGGCTCAACCCTTCAAAAGGCATTTTCATCACCCTTGATTTATCAATAACGCAATACACATGCTGGGATTTTTCGTCGGTGTATGCATTGGTCATTAAGCTGCCCTGCCTTGCGGTTGCCTTCCAGTTTATAGCGCGGTAATCATCGCCGGGAACATAGTTTTTTACCTGGTCGAACTCCAAGCTATGGCCCAGCCGACGGATCTTTTTTATGCCGAACTCATTTAGGCGATTTGATATCGCTATTAACTCGTACTTACGCATTTGCAGGAATGATGGATATACAGGTAGTACCTCTGCCTGCGCGAAATTATACCTGCGGCTTATCAAACCCAATGGCGACCTTACATATACCTTTACATCACCAAAATCATATTCGCCGCGTTTTACCGGGCGCAAGGTGTAGTTTATTAATTTGGTTTCGCGCGGCGACAGGGTGGTTTTAAACCATACATCGCGTTTCTGAAACTGGAAAGGGATCTCATCAATAATGCCCGCGCTTATGTTAAAAGCGTACTTGTTTTCAATATATACCCCTAATCCATTTTCATCATTATTGCTTAGCCGATCGGGCGCATGCCTTCTTGCAAACACACCATTGGCGTTGCCGTAAAGCATTATACTGTCAATTATAATCAAGACAATAATGGCCCAGAATAAAAGATGAGGCAATATACCCAGCCAGGGAAAGAAAAAAGCAAATACAAAAAGCAAAGCACAGCATGCCAGGGCCGTGAAAAGCCGGGCCGTTAAAAATACATTACTGTAGAATTTGCTTAATAGTTTTTTCACCGGGGTACGTTAACGGGGGACTTCAATTTTTTGAATTATCTGCGTAATAACATCGTCTGGCGTGGCCCCTTCCATTTCTTTATCAGGGGTTAACATAATGCGATGCCTTAATACCGGCGCAGCTACTGATATGATATCATCAGGCGTAATAAAATCGCGGCCTTTTATAGCAGCCATTGCTTTTGCCGCGTTTATAATAGCTAATGACGCACGTGGCGAACCACCCAGGTACAATGATTTATTATTGCGCGTTTCGTGAATTATTTTGGCGGTAAACTCCAGTAGCTTCGGCTCAACGTGTAGCCCTTTAACTAATTTTCTTAACGATATTATATCTTCTATGCTCAACACCGGCGCAATATGGCTTAACTGATCGGCAGGATTTTGCTGGTGCTGTTGGGTAATAATTGCGATCTCCTCTTCAAACGTCGGGTATTTTACCTCTATCTTAAATAAAAAGCGGTCAAGTTGGGCTTCGGGTAAACGATAAGTCCCTTCCTGCTCAATTGGGTTTTGTGTAGCCAGTACAATAAACGGTTCCTGCATTTTGTAAGTTTGGCCGTCAATAGTTAACTGGCGCTCTTCCATTACCTCAAACAAAGCCGACTGCGTTTTGGCCGGCGACCTGTTTATCTCATCAATTAAAATAATATTACCGAAGATGGGGCCGCGCCTAAACTCAAACTCATTTACCTTAGGGCTAAATACAGATGTACCCAACACGTCTGACGGCATCAGATCCGGTGTAAACTGTATTCGCGAATAGTGCGCGTTAATTGCCTTTGCTATCAATTTTGCAGTCAGGGTTTTTGCAACACCGGGTACACCCTCTATCAGTATATGCCCGTCTGCCAATATGCCGGCAATAATAAGGTCGATAGTGTTGTGCTGGCCAACAATTATCTGAGCCAGTGTTGCCTTTATTTGCTCAACAGCGCTGCTAAGTTTGCTTAGGTCTGTTCTTTGTTCAAATATTTCGTCTTCCATATTTTTTATCTGGATTGAGAATAAAATTTTTCTATCAGGTTATTTAGTTCAATAAGTTCATGGTCGGTAACCTTTTGTTGGTTGCCAAGGTAATTTATATAGTTAACTACATCGCGTGCAAAGCTTACCTCCAGCCCGGTTTTATGAGCCAGGTTGTCAATAAATTCGCTGTCCAGTTTATTTGTTTTAAGCTGATATGTTTCGCGAAGATAGTTTAACAGGTAAAGTATTTTTTTAGCTGCGATGTTGGCATTGTCTCGTCTCTCGTAATAAACACGGCCCACCACGTTAACAAAATCAACGGTCGAGTTTTTTAATGGCTCAATAACAGGTATTATGCGTTGCCTGCGTTTGCCTTCAAAAAGTATATAGATAAACAATATAAAAAGGCTTAAGTAATACGCCCAGCGCAAGTTTGGGTTATTTAAGAATACCCGCATAGGCGACATATCCGCCACAACATCATGATTTTGATATTGGTCCCAATACAGCGTTTGTTTAGCCGGAAGATAAGATAATGCGCGTTCTGCATAACTTGCCCCCTGCGGGGTTAGCAGGCTATAATTGCTAAACAACTCCGGGTTGGTGGATAGTAATAATGTACCCTTGCCAAATTTATAACTAAGGTATGTGGCCTTACCGGCACTATTACTTACAATAACACTTGCGCGGATAGTATCAAACCTGCTAAAATATTGGTTATTTATATCTTTATCAAACCGATAGTTCTTAGTCTGTTTAAGCAACGGATTGGTAAAGTTTAATGGCCGCTTGTCTTCGTTATCTTCTTCCCGGGTTTCAAGTTTCAGTCCCTTTTTAAAATAGCCCGCCCAATTAAACGTACTTATAAAAACCGTGTTACCCGCTGCCACATATTTCGTTAATGCGTCGAAGTCGATTTTGCTTATTTTTACCTGCTTGGCAATAATAAAATAGTTGCCTGGTTTTATCTTACCGCTAAATAAGCTTGCGATAGACTTATTGGTATTGGTTATGGTCGCCGCCGGGAAAATATCGTTTAATTGCTTATACAATACATAAGTGCCAAAAGGGATTTTATCGCCATAATATAAAGTGGGTTTCCAGTTAACAGGCGCGGGTTTATTATACAATACCACCACATATGCCAGTAGCAATAAAGAGGCAATGATGATATATATTTTAAAGTCCCTCATGCCATTTTAACTTTAAAACCGATAAACAGGTCGTTTATTTTTTTAAACACCTGCGCATCAATTGTTAACTCGCCATACCAAACATATTCAAATTGCCGGGTAAGAATTTTAAAGGCAAAGCGTTGCTCTGCATTGGTTAATTCGTTAATATAAATATTGTTGGTTTTATTAACGTCCCACTGTATAAGGCCCGCATCGCTTAGCTGTTTAAGTGATCGCAGGTATAATAGCCTTACTGCAAAGCGGTAGTTTTGCTGAGCAGCGGCTTTTTCTATTTCGGCATCCAGATCAACCGCGTAAATATCTTCGACAGACTCATCATAAGGCAACCCCACCGATTGTGATTTGCGCCCTAAAACTTTAAAAACATCCACGCCAAGCAGCTTAAGTATTAAAAATACCAGGGCGGCAACCCCCAGGGCAATCAATACATAGTTTATTATGGTCGAAAAAGTATCGGCTGCGGCATCCTGATCTTTAAATAAACTCCAAAACCACCGCCAAAATCTTGACCATAACGACTCCCCAACATAGCCGCTGCCATACCTGAATTCTTTTTGTGTGTTATAGCTTTTTAAGGCTGCGGTATCAAAATGCCGTACAGCTACTAATGTGGTGTCATTTTTTGCAACCAGCTTTATCTTAACCTGTTTTACAGGCGTGCCTGCCCAAACCATAAGGTTGAGTAGCAAGCATAAACCGGTTAAGTATAAATTACGCAGCATTTAGTATTCTTCGGCAGGCGCGTTAGCATCGGCAGCATTATTGCCTAATTGATCTATGCGGCCCATAAGGCCTGTAGCGTCTTTTGCTTCTGTAAGGCTAAAATAGCATACAACCAGGCCCACCAGTGGTAAAATATAAAGTACATGGGCAAACTGTCGCAGCAAAGTGCCCGAAATTATTGTAAACGTTGACAGATGCTCAAAATGGCCGGGCCGTAAAAATACATTCCACATGTTAACAGCAGCAAACGGAATGGTGATTATCCCCATACAAATTGAAGCTATAAGGTAGGTAATAAACAAAGCGCCAAAAGTTGTCCACCAATTTTCTTTTATTAGCCTGAAACTTTGGTTAAAAGCATACCCATAACTGGTGTTTTCAACTATAATGATTGGGAATATTAAACTTAAAACCGGGTAAAAATATATACCGGGGATAACGCACATAATAAAGCCCAACATCAATAAGATCATATTTACAAACGAGCCGCCTAAAATCTTTAAAAAATAAAATTTAAAGTAACCCCATACCTCTTCGTTGGTAGGTGCAATATTGCCTTTTTGTTTGTATAGCGCCATAAATGATATTACTGTAACCGGCATTGCCACGAAAGTTAACAGCGAAAAAATCATGACCAATATGGTTGACAATGAGAATACACTGGCAAAGTTGCTAAATGGCTTGCTGGCATCGCCAACATAGGTGCCATCATACATGCCAGCAACCTTAATTTGCTGCATAATGCCGGTAACACAACCTGCCAGCAAAAAGAAACCGCAAAAAACAAAAAAGCTGCTTACCAACGGTTTTAAATTTTGGCGGATAAATAAAAATGAATCGGCAATTATTTCACCAAAATCACGTGTCTTTGAAAGTTCAATATTAGGTTCCATAAGCTATAAGGTTTTGTTTTTTACTTAATTGATTGGGGTATATAATTACATACCAAATAATAAATGATAAAGACGATAGCAGTATAGTTGTGCTTAACCAAACCGGCATTTCGGTATGCCGGGTTACAAAGCTTTCAAAAAAAGCTGCTATAATAAATATGGGTATCAGGCCGATAGTAATTTTCATACCGTCTTTGGCGCCTTGTTTTACTGACACGACCCGTTTATACGTTTTTGGGAATAATAAGCTATTACCCAAAACCAGGCCGGCGCCACCGGCTATAATAATTGACGAAATTTCAAGCACCCCATGGATCCAGATAACCAATACAGAAGCAAGCCCCAGGTTTTTACTCACAAAAAAATACTCGAAAGAACCTAACATTAAGCCATTTCTAAATAAAAAGTACACAGTACCCACCGAGCCAAAAATTCCCATTACAAAAGTCACCATAGCAACATAAATGTTATTGCCGCCAATTCGCAAGAACATTAAAAACTCATTGTCCTGCTTATAGACGGCAAAAGGGTCGTGTTTGGCTATGTTAGCTTCGGTCATGTCAATATATTGATCACCCAGGATCAGGCGCACAAAAGTCTGATCATATTTTGCTGATAAAGCGCCTATCAAACAAAAAACAATAAAAAAAATAAACGAGTACAATAGTTGTTTTTGGTAGGTTTTAAAAAGCAAAGGCAACTCGTATCTCCAGTAAAGTATAAAGCGATTGCTCTTTTCTGTTTTGTTTTTATAGATGGCCTGGTGAAGCGTGGAGGCTAATCCATTTAAATAAATAGTAGTTTTTGATTTTGGGTAGAAAGTTTTGGCGTAAGCCAGGTCATCAGTAATCTGTATAAAACGATCAGCAAGCTCATCGGGATCACTCGTTGCAGCATTTTCAAAACTTTTCCATTTGTCAGAATTTTGCTTAACAAATAAGGGCTCACGCATTTTGCAGGTTTAAATCGAGCGTTAAAATAATTACAAAATTTGTATCATTCAAGTAATTATCCAATATTGAGCAATTATATTTGTTTACATGCAAACCATACGCATAACCACATCACAAAATATTGATATCGACTACGAAATAGCCGGCCTGGGCGAACGCATGGTTGCCTATATTATAGATTTCGCCATATTTCTTTTAATAGGTATCCTATGCCTGATATCCGGTGCTATTGTACTTGGCCGGGACAGCGGATTTACCAGCGGAGTATTTGTTGTGATCTTCCTGGTGCTATATGTGTTTTATGATCTTGTTTGCGAAATTTTCATGAACGGGCAAAGTATAGGTAAACGGGTAATGAAAATTAAAGTAATAAGCCTGGATGGCGGGCAGGCATCGGTAGGGCAATATGTGTTAAGGTGGTTATTCCGAATAATTGATTTTGGTGTAACCAGCGCGGCCTGCGCCGTAATTTCAATAGCTGTAACCCAAAAAAGCCAACGCGTAGGTGATATTGTGGCGGGTACAACTTTGGTAAGAACAGAGCCGCGTACTAAGATAGAGGCCATAGCGTTTACTCCGCATAACCACGATTATACGCCCGTTTTCAATGAAGTAACACAGCTTAATGATAAAGATATTGCTTTGCTACATGAAGTGCTTACCAGTTATATTAAATCTGGCAACTTCGATATTTTACACAGCGCGGCTATAAAAATAAAGCAGGTTTTAAATATTGATACCAAAATGGATGATATGATGCTTTTACAAACCCTGGTAAGAGATTATAATCACATAGCTGCAGCTGTAGAGCCGTGATAGTTTTGGTAGATGCCCCATATTTTTATGCTGTAATTTATCAGGACAATAAGTGCCACATTAATAAATAGAATTTTTTTTAACGTTCCCTTATCATTGTCGAGTTTAAAAAACTTATCAGCTATACCGTACATAAAAAATAATAATAACGGTATGGTTGGCGGGTACAGATGAAAACTATTGCGGAGATTGCCCTGGATCAAAGCCAGGAGTGAGCGTTGGAAACCACAGCCGGGGCAGTCGATACCAGTGATATATTTGAACGGGCATGGGATTAAATTATTTTGCAGCCAGTTAATAAACAATAACCGGCTGCAAAATAATTGTAATTGGGTAAAAGCTAAGAGCATTAAACCTGGGGCGGATTGTTAAAAGGATCAGTATTGTTATGTGCTTTAAACGCCATAGCTTCTTGAGCTGATGGGCCGAGATATTGATAATTGCCAAAGCCTAAAACCGGGTAAAATATAAACGGGAAAACTAAAAGCCCTATGGTAAAACCTTCGCTTTGCCCGAAGCTCTTGCTTAGTAAATTGGTGGCCCAAATAAAAAATATAAAACTGGTGCATGGAAAAATTATTAAAAAGACCCACCAAAGAGGCTTGCCAACAATTTCAAGCATTACAATTGTACTATAAATAGGTATTATGGCTGCCCATCCGGGCTTCCCGGCTTTGGTGTATAGTTTCCATTTGCCTATTATAGACAATAAGGAAACAACTAAAATAGGAATAAGTAGTACTCCGAAAATCAGGGCAAAAAAAGCCCCTCCGGCTGCGTCTGATGGATAATCTGTCATTGTGGTAAGTTAAAAGGTTTTTAATTGGTTAATTAACTAAACTTAATTAAAAATATTAAAACAACAACACTTGAAAAATTTATTTATAGCTCATGCTGCTCTTATAATCTGTAAATTTGACCATGCAACGCGAACAACTTTCTGTTTTTGATATGTTTAAGATAGGCATAGGCCCGTCAAGTTCACATACGCTTGGCCCATGGCGTGCTGCCCAACAGTTTGTACAAACACTTGAGCAGAGCGACGCGTTGCCGTTGGTATCAGAAGTAAAGATCTTATTGTATGGTTCGCTGGCTAAAACGGGCCGGGGGCACGGTACAGATATAGCCATATTATTGGGGCTAAGCGGCGATGACCCGGTAACCTTTGCGGTTGACGAAGTAACACCTAAAATAAGCCGGATAACCAATACCCATAAAATTGTGCTTGGTGGTAAACATGAAATAGATTTTACGGTCATCGAAGACCTGCTATTTTTATTCAATGAAAGTTTACCATATCACCCCAACGCGGTAACATTCCAGGCTTTTTTAAGTACGGGTAAAGCAATATCAGAAACCTATTATTCTATTGGTGGTGGGTTCGTTGTAAAAGAAGGCGGACAAAATCAGCAAAAAACCGAAGTTGATTTGCCGTTCCCAATTGATACAGCAGGCGACTTATTGCATTGGTGCAGAAAAACCGGCCTGAAAATATCCGAAGTAGTCCAGGAGAACGAATTGGCCTGGCGCAGCGAGCAGGAAACCAAAACCGGCGTGCTAAATATCTTTAATGCCATGGCCGGGTGCATGTATCGCGGCAGCCATACCAAAGGTAAATTACCCGGCGGCTTAAATGTAGAGCGCCGTGCAGCGAGTCTTAATAAACGTCTTATCGGCACAAATACATACAATAATTTTGATGAGTGGGTTGCAGCTATCCGCAAAACAGGCAACGGCTTTCAAAATATATTAGATTGGGTAAGCTGTTTCGCCCTGGCGGTTAACGAAGAGAATGCATCGTTTGGACGGGTGGTTACCGCGCCTACTAATGGTGCAGCGGGGGTTATCCCGGCCGTGTTGCAATATTACCTGGTGTTTTGTGATGGCTATGATGAAAAACGGATCATCCAATTTTTATTAACTGCATCAGAGATAGGATGCATATTTAAAAAAGGAGCCACTATATCTGCCGCTATGGGCGGTTGCCAGGCAGAAATAGGTGTATCATCGGCAATGGCGGCAGCGGCCCTTACAGAGTGCCTGGGCGGCTCGCAACGCCAGGTAATGATGGCGGCAGAGATTGCAATGGAGCATCACCTGGGCTTAACCTGCGACCCGATTGGAGGCTTAGTGCAGGTGCCTTGCATTGAACGTAACACTATGGGCGCTATTAAAGCAATTACAGCTTCGCAGCTAGCCTTACAAACCAACCCGGATAATGCCAAGGTAAGCCTTGATGCCGTAGTTAGAACCATGTGGCAAACCGCACAGGATATGAACTCGAAATACAAAGAAACTGCTGACGGTGGGTTAGCTATCAATATTCCGCTAAGCTTGCCCGAGTGTTAAGGAATAAATTTCGATTCGTGAAATTCGGCTTATAATTCGTGAAATTCGTGTCTATCACTTTTTGAATAATCGGATATCAAACACGAACGGATCTATGCTTTTCACCTTTACTTTCTTAAAATCCGGATGCCTGGGATTTACCAGGTAATTGAAGTCGCCATCAACCGTTGCTGAAGGAACCTGTAATACTAAATGCTCATTACTCCTGATAAAATTATTACCGATAATCTGTGTATTCCTTATAAAAGGATACTTGTTCCAATGGGAGGGGAGTTCTTTTAAGTCGAGTTTTAAAATATCCGTATCAGGTATATCAATAGTAGCCAGGAAATAATTTACAGGGACAATACCAAAAGGCACATGCACTGCAATTTCTACAACGGCTAAAGCGCGTGAAGCAGCGGTATATAAAACAGGGATGCCCTTGCTGTTCCAGCGCCCGCCCGTTTTTTCGGCTCCATAGCCAGATAGATCATTGATGAAGGCCTGTTTGCTAAGCCGGTAAACGATCATGCCAATATACCATGCTCTATGCGGCCCAACTCATCATAAATTGAATTAATGCCGAATGCCGTATCTAAAAGCTCTTTGGGCTTAACGCTGCCAAGCGGGATACTAATGGTATCCATCCAGGTATAAAAGTTATCAGCTATACCAAAAACATCAATGCCCTTCTTGTAAAGCAGCTCAATTTGCAAGATGCGCTCAGAGTAAAGCGGATCAAAGGATTTGTTTTCTTTTTTATAACGTTGGATGGTACGCTCAGAAAGATGCAGGTAAGGCGACCAATCCTCCAAATCAAAATGGATATGGTTGGATAGCTTGGTAAAATACGGAAATGGTACCCCCTCTCTAACCATGTTGGTTAAATCAAAGCTATCCTCTTCGGGAAATACGTATGGTTTTTGTTTGCTCATTTCTTTGACACTTGTCCTCAAATTTACGACACTTGTCCAAGATAAACAAATCTTTTTTAATTTAGTTTCGCCACAACTTGGTTTTTAACCAATGATTTCCATATCAAATAATACAGAAAGATAGTGTTGAAGGATTTTTTGAACGCGTTTTATATCAACCTCCTGCCCTAATTCGTGTTGCATAGAGGTTACTGCCTTATCATCAATACCGCAGGGAATGATGTTTTTAAAATAAGAAAGATCGTTATTTACATTAAAAGCCAGGCCATGCATGGTTACCCAGCGGCTGCAGCGCACGCCCATAGCACTTATTTTGCGGGCGCGCTCGTTATCAGCATCCAGCCAAACACCGGTATAGCCCGGGTAGCGCGATGCCTTTATACCATAATCTGCCAGGGTAAGTATTACAGCTTCTTCAAGTGTACGCAGGTATAAATGTATGTCTGTAAAGAAATTATCCAGATCAAGGATAGGGTAACCTACAATTTGCCCGGGGCCGTGATAAGTAATATCGCCGCCACGGTTAATATGATAATAGGTAGCATCGTTATCATGCAACCCTTGCTCGTCAAGCAGTAAATGTTCAGGCTTACCACTGTTTCCTAAAGTATAAACATGCGGATGTTCGCAGAAAACAAGGTAATTAGGTGTTATTATATCTTCCGCCGGCGGCGCCTCGCCTGCAACAGCCAACTGGCGGTTACGGATCTCCATTTTTAACGCGATGGTAGCATTAAACAGCTCTTCCTGTTTTGCCCATGCTTCTTTGTAATCAATTAATCCCCAATCTTGTACGGTAACCTGTTTGTTCTTCATCTTTATCCCTTTACGTAGCCAATCATGTAGTCTTCGTACTGCAAATATCCCACGGTATATTCGTTTTTGATGGCGCCCTTAGTTAAAATGGCATTTAACTGACCCATCTCTGCATAATTAAACGGGGCCAATAAAATATCATCCATAAATGACACCTCTTTTTGGCCATAACATTTATAAACAGCCTCTTTGGCGCACCAGCATGCGTATAATTTAGCTATGCGGTTATCAGTACCGATAGAGGCTAATTCATCAGGTAATAAAAAACGGGCAGCTATGCGCTCAACCTTGTCTTTTACCTGTTCAATGTCAATACCTACAGGGCTTTTTTTGCTGATCATCACCGCAGCATAATCAAACGAGTGACTTAATGATATATGATAAGGAAGCGATACCAGGTAAGGCTTACCGTGATCATCAACCTGGCAGTCGATATACTCATCTGTGAGCAGCATTTTGCGTAATAAAACACGCGTACCCAGCCAGTGCAGGTGGCGCTTACCATTGCTTATTTTTTCAACAAAAGCTTTTTCCTCATCATTTAACTGCAACTGATTGTACAGGTCTTCAGCCTGTTCCTCTATTTTCCAGAGCGCAAATTCTGTATCCTCGTCAATCCGTTGCCTGTAAGCTATAGCCATAAAAGTAAAATTGCAAAAAGCAGCACAAACTTAGAGCAAATAATTCTAATTTTAGCCAAAATCGCATCCCTTGTTTTATGATACTGTCCGATAAACGCATTCTCGAAGAAATTGAAAAAGGCCACATTGTAATTGAGCCTTTTAAACGCGAGTGCTTAGGCACAAATTCATACGACGTTCATTTAGGAAAATACCTGGCAACCTATAAAAGCCGGGTGTTGGATGCAAAGGTTCATAACGAGATTGACAGCTTCGAGATCCCGAAGGAAGGCTTTGTTTTACAACCCAATACCTTGTACTTAGGCGTAACTGTAGAGTATACCGAAACCCATAAACATGTGCCGTTTTTAGAAGGCAAATCAAGCACCGGACGTTTAGGTATTGATATCCATGCAACTGCAGGTAAGGGTGATGTAGGCTTTTGCAATACCTGGACGTTGGAGATCTCATGCGCGCAACCGGTAAAGATCTATCCCGGCATGCCGATAGGGCAGCTGATTTATTTTGCGGTTGAAGGCGATATAGAAACTCTGTACAACACAAAAAGCAACGCTAAATACAACAACAAAACCACCCGCCCGGTAGAGAGTATGATGTGGAAGAATAAGTTTTAGGCGTTTACCGATTTACTTAATAACATTTTTTAAGTATTTTTGTGATCACAGATGTCGACTACAGAAACACAAGAACAGACCTTCACGCTGGAAGAATTGCTGGCGGGATTTAAAGAGCTGCATCGTTTGATTTTATGGAACGATGACCATAATACCTTCGATCATGTTATCCACTGCATGATAAAATACCTTGATTATAACGAAAGCCAGGCCGAACGCATTGCCTGGAAGGTACATAATGAAGGCAAGTGCGCCGTATTGGAAGGTTCGTTTACTGAGGTGGAAGTTTACCGTAAAATATTACAACAAGAAGGACTGACGGTGAGTGTAGATTAAATTGAAGATTGACGATTAAAGATTAGTTGAAAACATTTATAAATGAAAAAGCCTTGCAGACGCTGCAAGGCTTTTTTTATGAGATTAGACGAGCGCCAGGCCCAATCTTTAATCTTTAATAACTAATCTTTTATACATAATAATTCCACCCGTGCACATCCGGGCCGTTTCCGTAACGAATGGCATCAAGGGTTTTCAATACTTTTTGAGAGAACTCTCTTTCTTTCGGATCGATAAGGGTATACTCCTCGCCATTCCAGCTGATAGAGCCAACAGGTGCAATAGTAGCGGCAGTGCCTGCGCCAAAGGCGTCGGTCAGTTTGCCATTTTTGGCACCTTCAATAATTTCGGCAACGGCAACATTACGCTCCTCAACCGGGAAACCCGAGTCGCGCGCCAACGTAATAACCGTATCGCGGGTTACGCCATCTAAAATAGTGTCCTGTGTTAATGGGGTTATCAATTTGCCATCTAATACAAACATCGCGTTAGCTGCGCCCATTTCTTCAACATATTTATGCTCCTTGGCGTCTGTCCATATTAATTGGTCAAAACCTTCTTCGGTAGCTTTTTTGGCAGGGTACATAGAACCGCCATAGTTGCCTGATGATTTTGCAAAACCCATACCGCCGGCGGCAGAGCGTGTATAATGTGTTTCTATTTTAACCCTTAGCGGTTTGGTAAAGTACGGGCCAACCGGGCAAAGTAAAACCATGTATTTATAAGTTTGCGACGGTGCTACGCCTAAATATTGGTCGGTAGCAAACATAAACGGCCTTATGTATAATGAGTGGCCGGGAGCAGACGGGATCCAGTCGCGGTCGATATCTACGATAGCGGCAAGGCTTTGTAAAAATACGTCCTCGGGAATAGTCGGCATACATAAACGCTCGGCCGATTTGTTAAAACGCTGCGCGTTTTTATCCGGGCGAAATATAGATACTTTACCATCAGCATGTTTATAAGCTTTAATTCCTTCAAAAAACGACTGGCCGTAGTGCAGGGCAGAAATACCAGGGCTGACCGTAATTTCTCCATAAGGAAGAATTTCGAAATTTTTCCATTCGCCGTTGCTGTAATCAGCAACCAGCATGTGGTCAGAAAAAGTGCGTCCAAAAGCAAGGTTACTGAAATCGGTTTCTGCTAAACGCGATTTTGTTGTTTTGGTGATCTTGATGTCCAGGGTATCAGTCATTGTAGTATGTATTGGTATAATTCACGAAAGTGCAATTTACCTAATTTACAGCGGGTTTCACAAAGGAAATGTGAATTTTATTATGCATGCAGAATAAAATTCGGCTAAAAATAAATCGTCAATATGAAACCATACGTCTTGTTTGGTTATCAGATTTATATTTTGAGGCGGCTTAATTTAGCTTACTTAATTTTTTCTCAATATCCGCCTTGTAAGCACTTGCCGGGAATTTTTTAAGGTAAGATTTGGCCAATGTACTCGCCAGTATTTTATTATCTGCATTGATTGCCCCTAATATATATTGATATATCAGCTGCTCTGTAACAGCATCCGGTAGGTATTTGGTAGCGCCCATCCATTTGTCTGATCGGGCGTGGGTGCTTTTTTCCTTCCACTTTAAATAGTTATTTATAAAAGTATAATACTGCGGCCCGGCAGGGAAGGTTTCCGGCTTAACCTCAGCTTTATTAAAAACGCCGGCTATTATTTTATCAACGTTTGCCTGGTTTACACCGCCTAATTCGGCAAGTTCGTAAATGTTATTATAAGCTGCATATTTCAGCTCGGCAGCAATTAGCTTTTTATTTTTCGGGCTGATGTTAGCTTGATTTACCAGCGCTATCTTTTTATCGAGCATTGCAAAATACGGTTTAACAATCTGGACATTCATTGTCGCGGGGTCTGATTTGATATAGAACTGCTCGGTTTGTAAAAAGAATGGATATTCTTCCACATTAACTGTTTGAAGTAAAGTATTTTCAGTTGAGGCAGTGCCGGATAAAATTTTTATGCTTTTATCCCCCTCATTTAGCTCAATTTTTAGGGTTTTACCCGGGTTAAGTAATAATAAATGAAAATTGGTTTGAAAGATCAGATCGCCAAATTTGTCACCTTTTATAGGCAAAATAACAGCAAACGTCCCATTTTTTGCAACGGGGATATTTATGGCGTTTTGCTCATAATAGCCAAATACTTTAGGGATGTTAACTTTTAACAGCTCAGTACCCGAGTAACGGTTGATTTTACCACTAAGTTTAAACTGGGCGAAAGCACTTGCGCTGCAAAGCAAACAAAATAAAACAAAATACTTTTTCATATTAAAAGGGAAGGGGAACTATCCTAAAATAGCTAATAACTCATTTAACTCATCAACCTTCTCGGCCGAGCCAAGATGCTCGTAAGAGCTGATCAGATTACGCAGTACGCGCTTGATAATATCGGTGTTTGAGCAGGGCTCATAAAACTGTTTGTCGAAACTCAGGTTAAGCTGCTTCAGGAACATATCTACATCCCTGCGGCCAAAAATAAAGCCTTTGTTAAACGCATTTATGTAGAACAGGATGCCGCTTTCAAATTCGCTTTCCTTGCTTTCATCCAGGTAAGCCAGTATAAAGTGCTGGGGCAGGTTTACGCCATGCACCGGAATATCCAATTTTTGCGCTACGATGGAATAAATAATGGCTAACAATATCTGGTTGCCTTTCTTGGTTTCTATAACCTGGCTCAGGTAACTGTTTTGCGGGTCCTGGTGGTTGCTGGTGTTGCCGCTAAAGCCATACATGTGATAAAATACATGGTTCATCAACTTAACCTGCTCAACCGGGCTGGCCTCGTTCATCATCTGGATCCATACGTCGCGTTTTATCGCTTCAATATGATTAATGATCTTTTGCTCATCAAGATCTGGATATTGGTAACGGTTAATGATAAGAATGCCCTGCAACAGATCAAATGCGCCGCCCTGGAACCACAGCTTAAGATCGTTTTTTACAATGCCGAATTGGATCTCGTGCACCAAATTGGCAATACGCTCTTGTTGGATAGCGTCAAAAGCCTGTTCGAAAGCCGATTCAAGATGTTCAACAGCCTCGGTACCGTACGACAACAATTTGTCGTGAACATGGTTGTATATCTCCGGATCGGGATCGTCCAGCAGGCGTATTAACGAATTTACTTCTGTTAGATTTATCATTACGTACCGCTAAAATACAAACGTTTATATAATTTTACAACCATGTTCAATATAAGGTTCGCTCTCGACTACCTGCGTTATCGCCTAAAAGCCAAAACCAGGCACGGCTTACACTCGCCTTTTGTATATCGTTTGGTTGATAAAGTTATCTACGATTATGATGCCAAAAAAGTATATCCCGAGGTTGAAAGCATCCGCGAAGCCTTATTAAATGACGATAGGCTGATCACTATAACCGATCTTGGTGCAGGTTCGCATGTAAACAACGACCGCCGTAAACGGATAGGGGACATCGCCAAAAACGCCTTGAAACCACCCAAGCTGGCCCAATTACTTTATCGCCTGGTGGCAGACCAGCAACCCAAAAACATTATTGAATTAGGCACCTGTTTAGGCACAACCAGTATTTACCTGCAAAAAGCGGCTCCCGAGGCAAAAGTGTTTACACTGGAGGGCTGCCCCGAAACCGCCAACATCGCCAAAGAAAGCTTTGCCAAAGCGGGGTTAAATGATATTGAACTGATAACCGGGAACTTTGATAACACGTTGCCGGGCGTCATTGATGGTCTGGATAAACTGGACTTTGTATTTGTTGACGGTAATCATCAAAAAGATGCCACCCTTAAATACTTTGAATGGTGCCTGCCCAAAGTGCACGACGACACCCTGTTAATTTTCGACGATATCTACTGGAGCGAAGGCATGAAAGAAGCCTGGGCCGAAATAAAAGCACATCCACAGGTAACCGTAACTGTCGACCTGTTTTGGATAGGGCTGGTATATTTCAGAAAAGGGCAGGTTAAGGAGGATTTCCTTATCCGGGTGTCGTAGATGTGCAGATATGCAAATGTGCGGATGTGCAGATAAATGTTAGATTTATTGAATGAAAAAATTTATCAATATATCGGGGTTTGTTATTGGTGCCATTTTTCTTTTTTGCATAGGAAGGTGTTTTTACATGGTTGCTTGTATTAGTTGTACACCGTCGGATATTGAAACTTACAAATATTCTGGCAGTATGGATGAATTAGAAAATGGCTTAAAAGCATTTGCAAATTCAAATTCAAAGATGAAGTGTAAGGTATCTTACAGAGGAGGAACGACCGATTTTAGTGCAAGGGACGTTGCTTTTTCAACAATTGTCCGGGCCGATATGAATACTTACAATATGGTTATCTATGATTTCAATAATTCCACGCGATTAGCTTTGTCTTGTATTTACAGGAAACATGGTAGTAAAAACATCGGCGGTTGCGATCCAAAAGATAAAGACGTTGAGGCGCTTTTCGATAACTTTAAAATTCAATTTCTACCACAAATAGAGAAAGTTCAAGGTGTGATTCTTAAAACAACGCTCTTTTAATCTGCACATCAAAACGCTTGCCCCAACCCAATGTACAAGCCGCTTGCCCGCTCTTCGCCGGCTGGTTTTTGGCCAATGCCGTAGTCGACACGTACACTCAATCCTTTTTCAATATCAAAGAAATACCGCAGTCCGCCGCCCAAATTTGGCTTTAGCGCGGGTAGGGTAAAGAACGAATGAAATACTTCGGCTGCGCCAACAAAGCCTACAACACCAAAACGTTCGCTAAGTCGGTAGCGTAATTCGGCTTGTGCAGCAATAAGGTTGCGGTCGCGGTAACGGCCTTCGTAATAGCCGCGCATAATTTCATCATTACCCATTTGCGGCAATAAATAAAATGGCGACCGCGCACCGGTAAGCGATTGTTCCTGCACATTAAGCCCTAACACCAGGCTTTTACTTATTGGTATAAATTGCGAATACTCGATATTAAAAAAGCCACCGTTATAGCTGTTATTGCCAAGCACGCCCTGCATTATATTATAGTAGGCATTAATCATTACCCCCTTAGTAGTATAGGTATTATTGTTCCGGCTGTCGTAAATAAGGCTTGGGCCGACGAACAGGAACGTGCCGCCGGCATGGTCCTCAACCTGAGCGCTGGTATTAAAGATGCCGGTAGGGTTGGCACTGGTGAAATCATATTTATAGCCACCTCCCACAAGGCCTACATATAGGTTTTTAGCCACCTGCTTTTGTCCTTCAAGCAATAAGCGGTATCTTTTTTGGCCGAGGCGGTCGGCACTGGCTTTGCGGGTATCGTTGCCGATGCCGTAAAAATCAACCGGAAAATCTATCCGGCCAATGCCTGCAAACAAATGATACTTATTTTGCGGCGACCAATAGGTGGTGCTGATATTTATCCGGTTTTGGCCTTTGGTAGTTATGGTAGCGTAAGCAAATATGTTTGATACCCGGGTACCCTGGTGTAACGTGTCCGAATAATAAGAATACAAACTGGCACCGCCAACCTCAACACCTGTCTCGGGAGCCGACGATAACACCGGCAGAATTATAAAGCTGCTACGCTTTGTAGTATCTTTTTCAAAATACATCTTCCGTATAAACTTCGGGATGATGCTTTGACTGCGAACCGGACTGAAACTTCCAGCCAAGATTGATATAATAAGTACAACTAAAAGTTTCTTCATCGTGATAATGTCATCCAAGATATATTAAAAAGGTTAATAACAAGTTAAGTTTTTGATATTAAGATATAGTGCGCTATCATATTTCAAATTAAAAATCCTGTTTTCAGCAAAATCCCTACTTTTGCGCAATATCTATTAAAGTATAAATATGAGCACTACTAAAGGACCCGTATCGCAGTTTATTGAGAAAAATTACCTGCATTTTAATGCTGCAGCGCTAATGGATGCCGCTAAAGGCTATGAAACCCATTTGCTTGAAGGTGGTAAAATGATGGTAACACTGGCAGGCGCCATGAGCACCGCCGAACTGGGTATCTCGCTGGCCGAAATGATCCGCCAGGGTAAAATTGATATAATTTCTTGCACAGGTGCCAACCTGGAAGAAGATATTATGAACCTGGTAGCGCACTCGCATTATAAACGCGTGCCTAATTACCGCGATCTTAGTCCGCAGGATGAATGGGACCTTTTAGAAAATCATTACAACCGTGTTACCGATACCTGTATCCCGGAGGAAGAAGCCTTCCGCCGTTTACAAAAACATATCCATAAGATCTGGAAAGATGCCGATGACAGCGGCGAGCGCTATTTCCCGCACGAATACATGTACAAAATGTTATTGAGCGGCGATTTAGAGCAATACTATGAGATTGACCCAAAAAACTCATGGATGTTGGCCGCTGCCGAAAAGAACCTGCCAATTGTTGTGCCGGGTTGGGAAGACAGCACCATGGGTAACATCTTTGCATCGTATGTTATAAAAGGCCAGATAAAAGCTACTACCATGAAGAGTGGTATTGAGTACATGGCCTGGCTTGCAGACTGGTACCCAAAAAATTCGGGCGGTAAGGGTGTAGGCTTTTTCCAGATAGGTGGCGGTATTGCCGGCGATTTCCCGATATGTGTTGTGCCGATGCTTTACCAGGACATGGAAATGCAGGATATCCCGTTCTGGAGCTATTTCTGCCAGATCTCTGATTCCACAACTTCGTACGGTTCTTACTCGGGCGCGGTGCCTAACGAGAAGATAACCTGGGGAAAGCTGGATGTAAATACACCAAAGTTTATTGTTGAAAGCGACGCGACGATTGTTGTACCGTTGATATTTGCCTGGCTTTTAGGACAATAACATTTGCTTGTTTTTTGCAAAAAAAAGTGACTTTCGTCATTATTTAGAATAATTATAAATTAGTTATTACTGTCATTTATTTGTCAGCGATTATTTAATAAATTATACTTTTGTGGCTGAAAAATCCGAGGGAGGTTGTGTCCTTTACTCAGTTTCACACACTATACAAATAACTATTTAGCATCAATACAACTTTATGAGAAGCATCTCATTAATTTTTAAACAATTCTCAAGGTCAGTTTTACTGCTTGCCTGTTTTACTGTTTGGGGAATTTCTGCTAAGGCGCAAGGCGACGCTGCAAAAGGCGAGACCATATTTAAGGCTAATTGTGTCGCATGTCACTCAATAGACAAGCGGATGACAGGGCCTGCGTTAGGTCCGGTCATTTCATCAGATACTGATGATAAGTGGTTAGCCAGTTGGATCCATAACAGCTCTGCATTGGTAGCAGCTAAAGACCCTAAAGCGGTTGATATCTTTACCAAATTTGGCGGAACCGTAATGCCTGGCTTCCCAAGTCTGTCAGACGATGATGTTGCTGGCATTTTAGCTTATGTACGTGCCGACTTTAAAAAACTTGAAGAAGCAAAGAAAACAGCACCTGCTGCAGCTGCACCAGCCGATTCTGGCCCAAGCAGCTTTGTAGTTTATTCTTTAATAGCCGTTATTATTGTTGCCCTAATAGCTATTTTGGTATTAAGCCGCGTAATTGGCACACTTGAAAACTTATTAGCCAGCAAAAGATTATTGCCTGTTGAGCCTGTAACCGCCGAAGAAGCTGTTGCTGCCGACAAGTATGTTTTATTAAAGAAAGTATTAAAAAATAAAAAGCTGGTATTCTTTATCCTGTTATGCGGTACCATTGCTATGTGTAGCTGGACATGGGTATTGTTATGGAACACCAACGTACATACGGGCTACCAACCGGTACAACCTATTAAATATTCGCATGAGCTGCATGCTGGTATCATGAAAATAGAGTGTCAGTACTGTCACTCGGGCGCCTTCAAATCTAAAAATGCATCCATACCATCGTTAAACGTTTGTATGAACTGCCACAAAACGGTTAAAACCGAATCGCCTGAGATCCACAAAATTTATGATGCTTTGGGTTACGATCCGGAGACTCAGAAATACGACAGCTTAAAGGCAACGCCTATCCAATGGATCCGTATCCACAACCTGCCGGATTTTGCTTACTTTAATCACTCGCAACACGTTAAAGTTGGTGGTATTAAATGTCAAACCTGCCACGGACCGGTTCAAACCATGAAAGAGGTTTACCAATACTCGCCATTAACAATGAAATGGTGTATCCAGTGCCACAAACGCACAGACATCAACACTAAAGGCAACGCTTACTACGAAAATATGATAGCAGTTCACGATCTGATTAAAAAAGGCGTGAAAGTTACACCTGCGCAATTGGGTGGTATTGAGTGCGGCAAATGCCATTACTAATTAAGAACAGAACTTAGCATAACAGTTTATACTATAGCTTAAATGGATAGCAATAAAAAATACTGGAAAGGTTTAGAAGAGCTAAACAAGACACCAGAATTTGTTGAGAAAAATAAACACGAATTCGCGGAACCTATTCCTATTGAAGATGTTTTGAGCGGAAACGGTTTATTAGGCAAAACACCCCGTCGCGACTTTTTAAAGGCGGTAGGTTTTGGTGTGGGCGCGGTTACTTTGGCAGCTTGCCAAAAAGTGCCGGTACATAAATCTATACCTTACTTAATTAAACCCGAGGAAATTACCCCGGGTGTAGCCAACTACTACTCGTCTACTTACGAGGGCCATGCTATTTTAGTTAAAACCCGCGAGGGCCGCCCTATTAAAGTTGAAGGTAACCCTAATGATATTTTAGCAAAAGGCGGTTTAAGTGCAACAGCACAATCATCAGTATTAGACCTGTATGATGTAAGCCGCGTTAAAGCACCGTTAGTAAACGGCGGCGAAAAAGAGTGGAGCGACCTTGACGATTATGTTAAATTAGAGCTTGCTAAACTATCAGACGCAGGCACGAAAATTACCATCCTGTCATCAACTATCAGCAGCCCGTCAACGTTAGCTGTAATTGCTGATTTTATAACTGCATACCCTGCCGCAAAACACGTACAGTACGATGCGGTATCATATACAGGTATTATACAGGCTAACCAGAACAGTTTTGGTAAAGCAGTATTGCCTCACTACAATTTTGATAAAGCTGATGTTATTGTAAGTTTCGGTGCCGATTTCTTAGGTACCTGGATCTCTGGCGAAGAGTTTACCCGCCAGTACGTATCAAACCGTAACAACAAATCGCTACAAAGCAAAAAAATGTCACGCCATATCCAGTTTGAAACCGGTATGAGCCTGACAGGTACCAACGCCGATGTGCGCGTACCGCTAAAACCATCAGAAGAAGGTGCTGCTTTAATCAACTTATACAATGCTATAACCGGTACAACTTTACCGGGCAGCAAAGCATTAGAAGATAAAGCCGCTAACAACGCCATTACCATTGCTGCTAAAGAATTAGCTGCTGCAAAAGGTAAGGCATTGGTTGTAGCCGGATCAAACGATGTTGCTACACAAACATTAGTTAACGCTATTAACGCCGCTTTAGGAAGCTACGGTACTACTATTGATCTGGATAACAATTCAAATCAATACAAAGGTAACGATGCTGACCTGGCCGAATTTATAACACAAGCTAAAGCAGGCGCTGTCGGAGCAGTATTGTTCCTTGATGCTAACCCTGTTTATGATCACTTTAACAATAAAGACATTACAGACGCGCTTGCTAAAGTGCCTTTGAAAATATCTTTTGCTGCAAGCCTTGACGAAACTGCTGCTTTATGTACAGTTGTTGCGCCTAACCACCACTATTTAGAATCATGGGGTGATGATAGCGCCATTGCAGGTTACTATACGATATTACAACCAACCATTAACCCGGTTTACAATACCCGCCAGGCCGAAGAGAGCTTATTAAGATGGAGCAACAACGCGGTTACCAGCTACTATACCTATGTTAAAAATAACTGGGATAAAGGTATGTTGGCAGCAGGCGGTCTGTCTGGCCAAAAAGGTTGGGAAACTTTATTGCAAACAGGTTTTGTTAAAGCAGCTGATAAACCGGCCGGTGCTTATGCATTTGCTCACGATTTAAACGGGGTTGCACAAACCATCTTATCGCAAGGTGCTAAATTGGTAGCAAGCGGCGATAAAGCTTACGAACTGCATTTATACCAAAGCTCTGCCATCCGTGATGGTAAGCATGCAAATAACCCGTGGTTACAAGAGTTGCCTGATCCGGTATCAAAAGTTACCTGGGATAACTTTGCAGCAATGTCTATCAACGACCTTAAAGCTTTAGGCTTACAGGAAGGTGATGTAATAACTATTGATGCTAACGGTACTTCAATTGCTTTACCTGTGTTATTGCAACCGGGCCAGGCAATCGGTACAATATCAGTAGCCGTAGGTTATGGCCGTGCAAAAGGCGGTGCTGTAATTGAATCAGGCATTGGTAAAAACGCATTCTCGCTGTTAAGTTTCCGTAACGGTACTATACAGAACACAACTACAACTAAAATATCGGCTACAGGCGATCAAATTATATTAGCGCAAACACAAACGCACCACTCTTACGAGGGGCGTAATGTTATCCGCGAAGCTAAATTTACAGAGTACAAGAAAAACCCATATAAAGGAAGCGGTAAAGACGGCGAACACAAGGTTTACGAAAGCTTGTGGGAAGAATATGACCGCCCTACTTATAACTGGGTAATGGCTATCGATTTAAATGCTTGTACCGGTTGCGGTGCTTGTGTGGTTGCTTGTAACGCCGAAAATAATATCCCGGTTGTTGGCCGTGACGAGGTTAGAAAACGTCGCGAAATGCACTGGATCCGTATTGACCGTTACTATAGCTTTAACGAAAAAGGCGAAAGCCTAACCGAAGAGCATGAGATCGACAAATTAACCGACCTGAACAATGTATCGGTTGTACACCAGCCAATGCTTTGCCAGCACTGCGATCATGCTCCTTGCGAAACTGTATGCCCGGTATTAGCTACCGTTCACTCATCAGAAGGGTTGAACCACATGGCTTACAACCGTTGCGTAGGTACACGTTATTGCGCTAACAACTGCCCGTATAAAGTACGCCGTTTCAACTGGTTCAACTACTGGAACGACTCTCGTTTTGAAAACTATCTTGCAGAACAACATACACAATTGGTATTGAACCCTGATGTAACTACACGTTTCCGTGGTGTTATGGAAAAATGCTCTATGTGTGTGCAACGTATCCAGGCCGGTAAGCTTAAAGCTAAAATGGAAAAACGCCCTGTTAAAGATGGCGATATCCAGGTAGCCTGCGCACAAACCTGCTCTGCAAATGCAATTGTTTTTGGTAACGGAAATGATCCTAACTCTGAAGTATCAAAAGCTTTAAGAAGCGAACGTACTTACTACGTGTTAGAAGAGTTAAACGTACAGCCGGGTATTGGTTACCAGGTTAAAGTTAGAAACACAACTGAATTAGAAGCTTAATTTTTACAATAGCTATAATATGGCATCTCATAAAGAATCAATAATTAGGGAACCACTGGTTACGGGTGAAAATATCACCTATGCTAAAGTAACAGATGATGTTTTGTTCGCTGTTGAAAATAAACCTAATAAAGCGTGGTGGATAGGCTTTACTGTTGCATCATTAGGCGCTTTACTTTGGGTGTTTGCAGTAAGCTGGACATTCTGGTACGGTATAGGCTCGTGGGGCTTAAACAAAACAGTAGGATGGGCCTGGGATATCACCGGTTTCGTATGGTGGGTAGGTATTGGTCACGCCGGTACT
>JAZKBY010000023.1:0-30501 GCA_040388395.1 Bacteroidota bacterium
GATCACATTTATCGGCGCTGCTGTTGTATTAACCAGGCTTTCAGTAATGGTGCCGACTGTCTGTCCCGAAACAGCAACATTGCTAATACCTGCCACAGCAGCCCTGCTCCAGCTAAAGGTTGTCCCGCTGACACTACCGGTTATGGTATAGTTCTGGGCAATATTGTTACAGGTAATTGCACTCGCCGCGCTGGTAACCGTCGGTGTGGGGTTAACGGTTACGGTATAGGTAAATGCCGGCCCGTCGCATCCGTTGGCAGACGGAACAATAGAGTAAATCACATTTATCGGCGCTGATGTTGTATTAACCAGGCTTTCGGTGATAGTGGCGGCTGTTTGCCCCGAAACAGCAACATTGCTGATACCGGCAACAGTAGCCCTGCCCCAGCTAAAGGTTGTCCCGCTGACACTACCGGTTATGGTATAGTTCTGGGCAGTGTTGTTACAGGTAATTGCACTCGCCGCGCTGGTAACGGTTGGTGTCGGGTTAACGATGATGTTTATTTGATCCGAGACAGCCCCACAAGGCCCGGCTGGGTCATTTGTTGCTAAAGTGAGCGTTACGTTGGTTTCGCCAGGGCCTAATGTATATGTAGTAACGGGTGACGAGGCCGGGGAAAAGAATCCGGTTCCACCCGACCATGTTGCGCTGGTTGCACTGCCGCCTATAGTGCCATTCAATGCAACCGTTAGCCCCGAACATACGATCTGGTCTATACCCGCATTTACAGTTGCGACAGGGCTAATGGTTACAGTATTTGTCGCTGATGCTGCAGCGCAACCGAAAGCTGCCACAATGTTATTTGTTACTGTATAAGTACCGGGTGCGCTAAGTTGCATGTCAATTTCCCCGGTACTTGTATTTAAAAATACGAGGGCCGGATCTGGACAACTGAATATACCCGCACTGCTACCGGGAGGAAACGTAGGCAGAGGGTTGGCCTGACTTTTGCAATACGGCCCGCTGTAACTAAATGTAGCGTCGGGCGCATTTGTAATGGTAATACTGGAACTACTGCTGTAAGCACAGGTGGTATTGGTAACAAATGTTATAGTATATGTATCGGGCGTACTGGCACCCACATTTATTTCACCGGTCGTACTATTAATACTGGTCCCACTATCAACAAATACAAGTCCTGTTGTCGAACTGAATGTTCCGCCAGATGGTGACACTACAGTTGGTGTTTGATTGGACCCGGATATACAAAAAGTACCCGAAGAATAGAAAAAAGCAGGGTTTGCAGGTGACGTAACTGTTACTGTAACCGCGGCGCGCGGGCCTGTACAACCCGAAACTGAAGTAGCATCAACATAATAGGTAGTTGTGGTTAACAATGCAGGTGTAGTATAAGCGGCTCCGGTAAAAAGGGAGGTTCCACCAGAAGCAGTACTATACCAATTATAGGTACCGCCAGGTGCTGTGGCAGTTAAAGTTGCCGTTGAACCCTGGCAAATCGTACTACCTGATGCAGTGGGCGCAGCTGGCAACGGGTTAACTGTTACGTTTACCGCGGTTCGGGCACTTACGCATCCGTTTACAGTAGTTTGAACGTAATAAACTGTAGTAGCGGTTAACACCGGAGTAGTAAAGCCTGCACCTGTGCTTAATAATGTTCCGCCCGAAGCGCTATCGTACCAGTCATAGGTTCCGCCGGGCGCTGTAGCCGTTAGTGCGGCTGTAGTACCGCTACATATCGCTGTACCTGCCGCAGTGGGAGCAACCGGTGTAGGGCTTACCGTTACAGTGACAGCAGTACGCGCACCTGTACAGCCGTTAACAGTGGCTTGTACATAATATGTTGTAGTTGTTATTAAAGCCGGTGTTGTATAGGTGGCGCCGGTAAATAATGAGGAGCCGCCAGAAGGCGCCGAAAACCAATCGTAAGTTCCGCCAGGTGCTGTTGCCGTTAATGCAGCGGTGCTACCGCTGCAAATTGTGGTGCCTAACGCAGTGGGAGCCGCGGTTACCGGGTTAACAGTGACATTTACCGCAGTACGGGCGCTCACACAGCCATTTATCACGGTTTGAACATAATAGGTAGTGCTTGCAGTTAATGCAGGTGAAGTGTAGGTCGTTCCCGTGGTAAGTAAGGTTCCACCGGATGCAGAATCATACCATTGATAAGTCCCGCCCGGGGCAGTAGCAGTTAATGTAGCAGTGGTGCCATTACATATCGTTGCGCTTGATACAGTAGGTGCAGCAGGGATGGCATTTACAGTAACGGTGACAGGTGTACGCGCGCTGATGCATCCATTAACGGTGGTCTGTACATAATAAGTAGTTGTCGCCGTCAATATTGGCGTGGTGTAGGTTGCGCCGCTAAGTAATAATGTTCCGCCCGAAACGGAATCATACCAATCATAATTACCGCCCGGCGCTGTAGCAGTTAATGTTACGGCTGTGCCGCTACATGTACTTGTTCCGGCTGCCGTTGGCGCAACAGGTGTTGGAATTATATTTACAGTAACCGCAGTTCGGGGGCCCGTACAGCCATTTACCGTGGTTTGGACATAATAAGTGGTGTTTACCGTGAGTGTTGGCGTAGTATAAACAGAACCGGTATTTAACAGGGTTCCACCAGAAGCTGCATTGTACCACTCATAAGTCCCGCCGGGCGCAGTAGCAGTAAGGGTTGCGCTGCTACCATTACACGTGGATGTAGATGCAACCGTTGGTGCGGCGGGTATTGGATTAACTGTTACCACTACTGGCGTCCTTGGGCTAACACAGCCGCCGACTGTAGTTTGCACGTAATAAGTTGTAGTTGAAGTTAGCACCGGGGTAGTATAGCTCGCATTGGTAACCAGCAAGGTGCCCCCCGAAGCACTATTATACCATTGGTAAGTTCCGCCGGGGGCAGTTGCGGTAAGTGTGGCAGTGCTATTCGCACAAATAATGGTGCCGGCTGCCGTTGGTGCTGCCGGCGTTGGCGCGGCAGTTACAGTAACGCTTTGCGGAATTGCGGAGCAACCCGTTGTATTATCAGAAACGGAGACAGAGTATGTACCTATGCTATTAACCGAAATTGACTGTGTGGTTTGGCCCGTACTCCACAAATATGTGTACGGGGGGTTGCCTCCCGTAGGAGTTGCTGTTAAAATAATATTACCGGAACCACCTGCACAAATAACCGGGTTAGCCGGAGTTACCGCAACTGTCATCGCCGGGACGGTGTACACGCGAACAGTATCTGTTTTAGTATTAGCACAATTGGTCACTATCCCGCTAACTTTATAGTCGATATAAGCCGGCGCGCCTATAGCAGGACTAACGTTTGTGGTTGTACAGCCGGATGCACAACTTAAATAAGAGTTATAAGCCCCGGCCGCCCCGGGATAAACGGACGTCCATGTAATGGATGCGGCATTTAGTCCGGTAACACTCATTGCGCCTGTACAGCCTTGCCTCAAGATGAGATCGCCGGATGCGTGTACTGCCGTTGATGCTGTTATGGTAAAAGAGATTGTATTGTTACCTGGTTTACAAAAAGCGATATTAGCAGTAGTTAAACCGCTTACACAAGTAGGTGTACCTATGGGTGTTTGTGGCCCGCAATTAACTGTATAAAAGTTGGATGCTGCAAATTGGCTGGGTGTAATACTCAACAAATCAGAGCCGGGGTTTAATGTAACTACAAAAACAACACAATTGTTGTCTCCGCAATAACTCCCACTTCTGTTTGAACTGATTGTTACAGAAGTGTCTTTTGCCGCGGATAAATTAACAGGAATTATGATTTGCCCAAATCCTTTATTAAAAAATATAAACGCCAATAAAAAGAAAAAAAGTAATTTTCTCTTCATAAAATGATCCTTTGTTTTAGGGTATAGACAAAGACTATCAATTGGAACATTGTTTTCGCTTATTACTTTAATCAATATTAATTTTTATACGAAAGAAACCGAGGTTAGTTTCGGGAACAAAAAATAAATCAAAAAATAAAATAATTACACTGGATATTAATAGGTATATATACTCAACACGGCGGATAAAAACTTAAATTATCGTTTCAATGATAGAATCTTTGATTAATGAGTAAGAACTTTTTAGCGAAATTGTTTACGCAATAGTTATCGAATTGGGTTTGAACATCTTGCGGGGAATTAGGTATTGTAATCGAACCTCTTATTTTGTTTTTAACCTTTCTGGACAAACAGGAAATTGATAATCAAGTTTTCGCAGTGTTGACGGTCCTTAATTTATGTCCATATAATGCATAATACAGAATAACCATGTAGCAAGGTACTACCATACAATAAGCGTAATGCGGCGTAAAAATATCGGCAAGGTGGCCATATAGTAACGGCAGCACGGCGCCTCCTCCTATAGCCATAATTAGTAATGAGGATCCCAGCTTTGTGAACCGCCCAAGGTCGGTTATTGCCAACGGCCAGATTGACGGCCACATTAATGAATTTGCCAAACCCAGGAAAGCGATAAACATGATTGATATATAACCGTTGGTACAAATAGCCGCCACAGAGAAAATTATCCCCATAATAGCCGATACTTTAAGCGCCTTCTCTTGTGAGAAATATTTAGGGATACAAATAATGCCTACCACATAACCCACCAGCATTCCAAGTAGTGTGCAGGTGGTGAAAAACTTAGCAGTTGATAAAGCAATCCCTTGCGATGCGCCGTAATTAACTATAGAATCGCCGGCAATAACCTCAACCCCTACGTATAAAAACAGTGTAAACACCCCAACTATTAAATGGGGGAACTGAAATATGCTGGTCTTGTGAGCATTAGCTGCACCTGTAGCCTCGTCTTCCTCTGCTTCGACTTCGGGCAGTCCGGAAAAATAGATCACGACCGAAAGGATGAGCAACACTACGCCTATCGCGATATAAGGAATAATAACGCGATGAGCCAAAGTATCTAACGCGATCAGTTTTTGCGCAGCCGGCATAAGGTTAATACGCCCTTGCAAGCCATCGGTATCGGCCAGGATCACTGCGCCTAAAATAATGGGAGCTATGGCACCGGCCACACCATTACATATCCCCATAAAGCTGATGCGCTTAGCAGCGCTTTCCGGCGGACCTAAAATAGTTACGTAGGGATTGGCAGCGGTTTGTAATATAGCCAAACCTGTTCCTTGTATAAACAATCCAGTAAGAAAAAAGCCATACGTACGGTGCATTGCTGCCGGTATAAAGATGAACGAGCCAATAGCCATGAATACCAGCCCAATAGCCATTCCGTTTTTAAACCCGGTGATTTTGAGCACCCACGCAGATGGGATGGCCATAATGAAGTAGGAGATATAAAACGAGAAAACTACAAGGTAAGCCCTGAAGTTATTGAGTTGGCAGGCAATTTTTAAATAGGGTATTAAAACCGAACTAAGCCAGGTAACAAAGCCGAATATAAAAAACAATGCCCCGATGATGATCATCGACCGGGTTACATTTTGGCTGCCAGGGCTTTTGTCGCTCATTGATGCTTTATCGGTGCAGGTTTTTAATTCCGTTAAGCACAATATCGCGTATATTGGACGGCGGAATTGCGGGCTGACCATACCAAAAAAATGAATCGTAACCCTCATAAGTACTGTCGTGAATATGCCAGTCTCTTGGCAGATAACTCGGCACATCATTACAATATCCCGCTACCGAAACCAGCTTATCGGGCCACATATCGCGTATGGCTGCCGCGTATTCGGTAGTAACTTCCCTGGATAAGCCAACCAGTTTCCAATTGCCAATGTTAATGATCTGTATATACAAAGGCATAGTTTTGGCCACTGTGCCTTTTTTATAATTATCCAATATTAGGTTGCTCCAGCGCACATTTTTCTCGCGTTCAAGTAACTGGGTTAGCGCAAACTGGTTCTCGGCAGTATAGGGTGGGGTATTCTTTTTTTCTTCAATTACAGCCGCAACGTTTTCGGTTTTAAACTCCTGTACTTTTTTAAGGCTCCAGGGTGTAATAGGTATCTGTACTACATCTAACGAGTAGGAGATACCACCCGATATTTTTTTCAAATTACTGTTTAGCAGGCCTAAGACATCGGCAGCCAGTTCTTGCCCGGTCTTATCATAATCCAGTTCGCGGGGGTTAATATCGCCACCACAGCCCTGCATAAAAAATGCCCTGTAACCTGTTTTTTCCTGTATGACCTTTTTTGCTACGCCGGGGTAATTGGCACTTAAGGTAAATGTAGAGTTTGCTTCAGTATTGTTAAATACCGGGTGGCAGCCAACTGTAAACAGCACATCAGTTTTACCGTTGCCGGGATGTGTTATTTTGATGATATCCAGCGTTTTATCATAAGGCTTTGCCAGGTTATTAACGCCCCGGCGGTTTTCGCCAATGTTACTGGTGCCACGACCGAAGGATAATTCCGCCGGAGCAAGGTTATCGAGCGCTTGTTCAATTGAACGGATAACCGCTTTCTTCACAATGCGATTTAAATAATTGCTATCAGGCTTATGATAAAAATCGCCCCAACAACTCCAGGCTTGGGTAACGGGGGCAAAGTGGGTATGGCTGGCATTTATTAAAAGCGCTGATTCAGGCAGTTTTCTTCTTTTTAAGATCTCGGCTTTTATTGCTTTAATAAAGGAGTAATTAAACCCGGTAACATCAAGGTTAGTTATAACGGCAGTTTGCTTGCCGCTTTTAATTGCCAGCGAGCGTACGGTAAGGTCGCCCTTTGTGCTGTGGTGTGCCAGGTAAAGTTTGTTATCTTTCGATACCGCGTATAACCGGCCTTTAAGCACCACAATATGTTTAATATGTATGTTAAACGTAAATGAATTATGGCGGCCTATCTCTTGCCATTCGCTGTACTTTTGGCCGGGTTTGCTAAGCCATAAAGTATCGCCTGAATTTATATAATACACCCGCTCACCATCATTAGCCATACTAATGATGCGGTAAGCCAGCCCTGTATTAACCCAAGTTAATTTGTTTTGACGGATAGTACCCGTTAATGATCTGTTGCCGCTATTAGCAACATATAATTTGCTGTTTAAACCCGTAAGCCCGGTGATATTATTGCCTTTACCTATGCTTTGCCAAATAATGCCTTTGGGACTTATAGTGCCTTGTAGTATATCACCTGATGTATTAACTGCATATAGTTTTCCTCCTAAACTTGTAAGGTTGGTTAATTTGGTTTTATTTTCAAGGTTTTTCCATGTGATGTCGTTCTGTATCAGGGTGCCTTCTTTCAGTTCGCCGTTTTTGCCGGCCGCGTATAATTTGCCATTTAAGGCAGTGATAGCGGTTATATCAGGCATGTTGCTGATTTGTTTCCATGTCAGGCTAAAACGTCCTTCCCTTGGCGCGCCGTAACCGGCAAGCGCTACGGAGTAGATACTACTATCGGGTTCAATACTAACTACCGAACTACCTGTTAAATAGCCCTGGCTGTAAGTAGTGGTAATACAAGCCAATAATAACGAAAGCACAATATGGAATTTCCTGATCATATATTTACGATACTTAATGCGTGTTAGTAGCAGATAAATGGTCCAGCGCTTTTTTTACGCTTCCTTGTTCCAGTAGCAATTGTTTGGCTTGCTGGTAGTCTGTAAGGCCGGCCGTTTCCATCAACATTTTAACAGCACGATCAGTAATTTTATCGTTTATCAAGGCAACGTTCACCATTTTATTATCCAGGACACGGCCCAGTTGAACCATGGTAGTGGTACTGATCATATCGAAGATCATTTTTTGCGCTGTAGCGCATTTCATGCGGGTACTGCCCGATATAAACTCCGGCCCGGTAATTACTTCAACAGCGAAATCAGCTTGTTCAGCGATAGGGGAATCGGGGTTGCTTACAATACAGCCCGTGGTGATCTTGTTTTCCCTGCACTTTTTCAAGCCCTCTAAAACAAATGGTGTACTGCCACTGGCCGATATACCTATTACAATATCCTTTGGAGATATTTTAGCTTCGATAAGTTTATCCCAGCCTTCGTTAACGTCGTCTTCTTTTTCTTCCAGCGCTTCAATCAAATGTTCGGCGCCGCCGGCTAATATGGAATTAACCTGCCCTTTTGGCGCACCATAAGTAGTTGGTAATTCAATAATATCTAAAACAGAAAGCCTGCCACCACTGCCGGCACCCAGGTAAAACATCCGTCCGCCATTGCTAAGCTTGGTAACAATGTCCTGGATAAGCAAATTGATTTGCGGCAGCGCTTTTTCAACAGCAAACGCTACGGTTTTATCTTCGGTATTAATATTAGCCGTTAATTCTTGAATAGTCATTTTTTCTAAATGACGATATTTGGATGGTTGCTCTGTGATTTTAGTCATGGTGATAGGTGCTGAGATATAAGCTGATTATTTGTTGTATTTTTTTGTGTAACCAATTTCAAATTGATGTATGTTTTCAGAAAGAGTTTTTTTGGTTGCATTGTGACTATTTGGAAACGCCGCCCGAAAATCAGCCTGTACCTTTTTTACATAAGCCAGGTATGCATCGGCTGCCTGGCGTGAGAATGGTACCGCCATGATGCGGTTAGCATTATCTAACATCCCGTTAAAGGACACGTTACGAATAATCTTGCCTGAGTACAGCCGGGTTATTTCCAATAATGCTTGTTGTTGTTTAACATTATCGCTTTGATGTACAATGGCCTGGCCTATAGAAGTCTCCGGATCATAACCTATGGGATCGTAAGCGTAATCAGCTATGGTAAACTCCGGGATGCGGTTAATTTCATTTTGTTGGAATTGTGGATTGGCCATATAGCCATCTATAACCGTAGACAGCAGGCGGTCTCGCCCCGTTAAAGGGCCTAAATGCATGGTTTTCCATGCGTCGTTACAAGGATAATTATCCCATAATATCATGCGGTGCTTCACTATATTTTTAAATGCTTCAGCATCGGCAACCGTAATTGTTGTTGGTAAAACCGACTTGCCGGTCCAGAATACATAGACATCCTTATCCAAAATTTTAGCTATGCCTTCCAGGTAAGCTTTTTCTTTAGGAACTTTTGGGTCGGCATGGTAGTAGGTGGGGCAGAAGATCATCTGCGCGTCCTTATCCTTTTCACGCAGGCGGGCCAGTATTTTGTTTACAAAGCGCGCATGCTCTTCGCCGCTTATCCTGGTGTCTTTTTCGCTCACATCATCTAAGGGTACAGAAAACCAATGGATGCCTTTACTTTGTGCCCAGGCATAATGCTGCCAAATAGCTTCAAAATCTTTCTCGCTTGATAAATTGGCCGGGCGTGGCGAGGCTAACTGTGCGTGTACGCCAAAACAAAAGGATATACCGTATTCCTTTGCCTTTGCAAATACCTTTTCATAAGCTCGCTTTTTAGCATCAGGCATAGGCAGCCACCACTCATTTTTTGTAGTTGTTAATTTCCAAAGGCTATCTGCAGGCAGCGGCTGACTGAACATAGAGATGTAGCAATTCATCATAAAGTTCATTTTGTATTTGGCTAGCACGGGTATTTCAGCCAGGTATTGCTCGGGTGTCCAGGACCAACCTTTGGTACCCCGAATTTTAAAGCCCGTTGGGTCGGCGTTCATCTCTGCCCGCTCAATAAACGAATTTTTTGTTTTAGGCAGCTTTACCGGGATTTCGCTGATTGTTGGTAGTGAATCCAGTTTTTGCGCAAACGCAAATAACTGCACATAGGTACATGTTAAAATGACTATAAAAACAATTCGCTTTTTAGTAAGTAGAGTGTAGCCTATCATATTTAACAGGTTAAAATACGTTTTTTAATATTTACGTTTACGTACACAAATATATAAAAATAGACATTATTGCAAAATGTATTAAAAAAATGTTCTATGAACGGTAACCTTCGATCGATTGCCCGGTAGTGGTGTTGGCGCAATCGCGCGTTGTCTTAACTGGTAAAGCAACCTGCTGCTTTCCTCAGCGATGGCTTTGGTTTTGAATAGCAAGCTGGCCGCGACTTATGATAAATTACCTGATAAGATCCGGCTGTGAATTTTTGAGCCGGATTTCCTATCTTCAAGCAAAAATAAATCATGCCACGTTTCTCTTTCGCCCTGCTATTATTGTCCCTTATAGGCCATTTTTCATTCGCAAAAACTTTGCATGTGGGCAAAGGACGGGGTTACGCAAATATCAACACGGCGGCAAAAGCGGCTGTCGCCGGGGATACCATCCTTGTGCATAACGGTACCTATCCGGGCAATCAAACTATTGATAATTTACAGGGGACACGCAACAAATGGATTTATATCCTGGGCGAGGAAAAAAGCGCGGTGTCGATCAATGGCGGCTCGGCAGCTTTAATGGGTAACGATGTCGCTTATCTGCATATAGAAGGCTTCACATTCAGCCAACAAACTGATAATGGCGTTAATATTAGCGATGGTGCAAGTTACGCGTCCCCGTCACACCATATTATTTTTAAGGACTGTATCTTTCGGGATATCGCAACGACGGGCAACAATGACCAGCTGAAATTATCGGGTGTTGATGAATTCACGATCTTTCAATGCACTTTTATTAACGGCTCGCCGGGCGGCAGCGGGATAGATATGGTGGGCTGTCATAAAGGCCTGATCAGTAAATGCCTTTTTGAAAAATCGGGCTCAAACGCCGCGCAAATGAAAGGTGGCAGCAGCGAGATCAGGATAGAAGGTTGCCTGTTTAAAAACGCCGGCGAGCGGGCCATTAACCTTGGCGGCAGTACCGGGTTGCCTTTTTTCAGGCCAATGGATGCCAAATGGGAAGCGTCTGACCTGAAGGTTTATGGCAATGTGTTTATCGGCTCGGATGTGCCGGTAGCATTTGTAGGCTGTACCCGGGTTGAAGTGGTGAACAATACTATTTATAAACCAACCCATTGGGTGCTGCGCATACTGCAGGAAAACCGAGATACTGTGCGTTTCGGCAAGTGCAGCAATAATATTTTCCGCAATAATGTAATTTTTATGGACGATAAAGTGCGCGTAGTTTGCAACGCCGGTCCAGGTACCGTCCCCACAAGTTTCACGTTCTCGAATAATGCCTGGTACCGGACCGGTATCGCCTTAAACAGCGTTCAGTTGCCGGCTGCAGAAAAAAATGCCATTATTGGCAAAGACCCCTTATTCAGCAATCCTGCGACCGAAGACTTCACCATAGACGCGGCCAGCCCGCTGTCCGGTGCGGGAATGCAGGTAACACAGCCCCAACGCGACCATAACGGAAAACCCTTCAAAATCAAACGTTCTATCGGAGCTTTTGAGGTGAAATAATACGCCTTCCCATAAAAATGGGTACCCGGTAGATTGAATAAGAAATAACAAAAAAGCGCTATAAATATGACATTTATAGCGCTTTTGATCTGTTTTGATAATAAGAAGCGGAGAGCTAGGGATTCGAACCCCAGGACCTGTTACAGTCAACAGTTTTCAAGACTGCCGCAATCGACCACTCTGCCAGCTCTCCGGGGACAAAAGTACAAATCCGGGCCGAATTGGCAAGCGGGAATTTTACTTTTTTTAACATTTTGTTAAAAAGCCTATAAGTAATTGACTGTTAAGTTATTGAATTTTTAATCTGACAGCTTTTCTGCGCGAAAATTATTAAAACGCGGTTTAACGATCTTTAAATTACGTTTAGAAAGGTCAATACTTGCGTTTAATTCGAAGCCAATTAACAGTATCATCGAGTTTAGATACAACCAAAGCATGACAACGATAATGGTACCGATGGATCCGTATATTTTATTATAAGACGCGAAATGGTTGATGTAGTAAGTAAACCCCAATGATGTTAATATAGCCAACCCCGTGGCCAGGATAGAGCCGGGGCTTAAGAACGGCCACTTTAATTTATGCGATGGCCCGTAGCGATATAACACTGATATGCTGACAAAAAATATGGTGACTATAATTAACCATCGCGATAGCGTAAGTAGATAGATCCAAAAATGACTTTTGCTTGCTACATGACTTTGCAAATAAGTTATTACACCTTCGCCGGCTATCATAACAGCTATAGCTACAATAAGTGCTATCGCGATAACTATTGTAAGTAGCATGGCAATGCTGCGGCGCTTAAGCCAGGTGCGTTTCTCTAATATTAATGATGAGTTATTAAAAGCCTGCATAAGGTTACTTACGCCATTGGTGGCAAAATACAATGCGGTAATAAAGCCCAGGGACAGTAATCCTGCATTTTGATGCTTTATAATGTCTTCAATTGTGGTTTCGAAGGCAAGGTAGGCATAGGTTGGTAAAATGGTTCTGAGGAGCTCTAATAGCTTCTCCTGGAAGTTGTCAACCGGTACATAGGCTATCAACGTAAACAAAAACAGTGTACCCGGAAAAAGAGCCAACATAAAGTTATACGCCAGCGATGATGCTTTGTTTAATAAGGAATCTTCAAGGAACTCATTTATCAACGAAACCGTAACGGCATATATAGACAGGTTACCAAAGCCGGGCAATACAATGGATTTGGTCCATTTAATAAAGGCCCGGTATAGTTTTATACGGAGTAATAAACGGTGCGCCCATCTCATTCGAAGCTAATTTACTTAAAAAATGGCTTTAATTTATCTAAAAACTCTTGGGATGGCAGGCAGGGGCGGTTGGTTTTCATGTTTACAAATACCAATAATGTTTCTCCCTGGTGTATTAATTCACTCTTTTCATTGTAAAGATCATACCTGAAATGGATTTTAACGCCGGGCATTTTGTCCATAATAACCTTAACCATGATCTCCTCATCGTACAAAGCAGGTTTTAAGTACTTGCTTTTCATTTCTAACACCGGCATCATTATGCCCGATGCTTCCATACCGCTATAGGTAAGGCCCAGGCTACGCAACATTTCAACACGGCCAACCTCATAAAACTCGGCATAGTTGCCGTAGTACATATAACCCATCTGGTCGGTTTCGCCGTAACGTACCCTTATTTTGGTTGAGTGCTCAAACATTATTTTTTAATGTTATGTTCGTCAAGCGCCTTGCGAAACTTCTGCGCATTTCTGTTGTGCTCGGCCACATTTGTAGCAAAATTATGGCGATTAGAAAAATCTTCTTTAGCCACCATGTATATATAGTCGTTCTTTTCGTAATTCAACACTGCTTTAACCGCATTTACAGACGGCAGCATAACCGGCCCCGGAGGCAAACCTGTATGCAAATAAGTATTATAAGGCGAATTAACCGACAAATATTTGTTCAATACCCTATGGATAGTAAAATCATTCATGGCAAAGATAACCGTAGGGTCGGATTCAAGCTTCATGCCCTTGCGTAGCCTGTTTAAATACAATCCGGCAATGGTTGGCATCTCGTCATCATAAACTGCCTCAGCGTCCACTATAGAGGCTAATATGGATACCTGTGGTTGGGTTAAGTTTAGCTCTGCAGCTTTTTGTTTACGCTCGGGCGTCCAAAAGTTTTCGTAATGGGTAAACATGCGTTTATAAAACTTCTCGGGCGATATATTCCAATACAATTGATATGTATCAGGCATTATCATTACAAAGGCGTTGTCTGTAGTAAAGCCGTATTGTTTGACAAAGTCGGCAGAATCAAGATAATGCAGAAGCGTTAACGAATCTACTTCGAACTTTTTCCCTACGAAGCCTGCAAACTGTTCTTTGGTCCTGAATACGTGGAAGGATAGCTCAACCTGTTCCTGCTCGCCCAATTGCAGCATCCGTACCAATTTTCGGTTGCTCATGCCTTCATGTAACCGATATTTACCCGGCTTAACATGGCCAACATATTTCATGTTACGCGCTGCCCATGAAAATGTAGCGGTATCGGTTACTATGTTTTTATCGCGAATGGTTTTGTAAACGTCGTTAAAGTCCTCTCCGGTATGTATGTATAGATATTCTTCATTACCGGTAACATTAGGCCCGAAATATCTTAAATAATAAAACAATAGGGTGCCGCCCAGTGCCAGGACAACTATGATTACAAGGGCGATAATGAATTTTTTAAATGTGCCGCCCGATGATTTTTTTTGTTTAGCCATGATAGTAGTGTATGATTATGCCTGCAATCTTTGCAGTGCAAGTAATCCGCCGGTTAAGTTTTTAACGTTTGTAAAGCCGTTTTGTATTAAAATTGCCTGCGCCGTTTGGCTGCGCAAGCCTGCTTTGCATATAACAACTATTTCGTCGCTTTTGTTAGGGGAAACAAGCGCCAGTTTTTCGCTTAGTTGCGATAACGGTATGTTTTTGCCGCCAATGTTATAAGTATGATATTCTATTTCTTCCCGCACATCAAGCAAAATAAGCGGCTCGTTGCCCTTTAACCTGCTTTCAAAACTTTGTGCATCAATTTGCTGCATTATTGTTTGCCTTGTGTAACTGTCAGGTTAATTTTTGTGCCGATGCTAACCTTGGTCAATGAATCTGTTTTCATAGGCGATTGATTAACCACTACCAAATTGCTCGAATCAGTTATCGCGCCTTCATAAGTAATTGTACCCAGGCTTAAGTTTGAATTTTTCAATATAAACCTTACCGCGTCCAGGTCCTGGTTTACCAAATCAGGCACTTCAACTTCGCTGGCACCAACGCCATCGCCCAATACAAGGTCAATTTTTGAGCCTTTGGGGATCTTTGTGCCGGTTTTAATGGTTTGCCCGGCTAGTCTTGCTTCCAAAACAACGTTCAACGCTATGTCCGACCGATAGGTGGTGTCGCCAACCTTTAACCCGTTGTTTTGAAGGGTAGCCACTGCCTGGATATAAGGCATCTGATCAATGTCAGGCAATGCAACCGGTGGTGCTTTAACGGTAACCATGGTTAAGTATATTTTGCGATGTTCTTTTACGTTGGTTTCGGGGTCAGGATCTTGTTCAATGACAGTGCCCGGGGGCGCGTCGCCTACGTAAACCGAATCTATCTGGTATTCAAATCCCTGTTCTTCTAATATACTGATGGCTTTATCGATAGGCAGGCCCTTTAACTTGGGAACAGGTAACCCCGAGCCGTGGTTGGTGTAAAAACCCAGGCTGAAAAACGCGATCAATACTATCGCTATAACCGAACCTATAGCCAAAAGTATGTTGGTCCTGAAAGATTTGGTTTTTAAATATGCCCCGAATTTACTCATCTGCAGCCTGTAATATTATACTTAATTATGCACCAAACATAAGGATAATTTCGGATTTATGTGGTTTGAAAAACTAATGTATTTATTGTCGACCTGCTTCAAAATTATTTATATTTGACCGTATGACAATGAAAAACATAGCACTTTTGGCCGGCGGCTTTACCGGCGAATACGAGGTATCGTTAAACAGCGCTCAAAATATAGCAGCTAATTTAGATAAGACAAAATATAACGTTTACACCATATTAGTTAACCACGACCGCTGGTTTTACGAGGATGGCAGCGAGCGATTTGACATAGATAAAAACGACTTCAGCATAACTGTGAAAGGGCAGAAGATAAAGTTTGACTTTGCCTTTATTACCATCCATGGCACGCCCGGAGAAGACGGCAAGATACAGGGTTATCTCGACCTGGTAAACATTCCCTATAATACCTGCGATGTTACTACATCGGCTATTTGTATGAATAAGGCGTATACCAAAACCATTGTGCATGGCATTCATGGCCTGAACACAGCAAAATCACTCCGGTTGTTTAGGAATGACGGGCATGATGTTGTTAATATCGCGGCAGCACTAAAGTTCCCGCTGTTTATTAAGCCTAATAATGGCGGTAGTAGTGTGGGCATGAGCAAGGTTTACACAGTTGGTGAGTTGCCGGCTGCCATCAGCAAAGCCTTTCATGAGGATGACCAGATCCTGATAGAAGAGTTTATAAAGGGCCGCGAGTTTAGCCGTGGTATTGCCCGCCTGCACGGCAAAATAGTAGTGTTGCCTGCTACCGAGATCATTACTAAAAAGGACTTCTTTGATTACGAGGCTAAGTATTCGGATGGTGAAACTAAAGAGATTACCCCTGCCGATTTAAGCCCCGAGAAAGACGCCCAGATTGCCGAGATACTAACCGAGGTTTACCTGCGCCTTAATTGCAAGGGCATGGCAAGGATAGATTTCATCTTATTGGAGGATACGCTTGATTTCTACTTTATCGAGATCAATACTACGCCGGGCCAGTCATCAGCCAGTTTGATACCGCAACAGGTTAGAGCGGCAGGCATGAGCGTGCCCGAGTTTTATGGTGAGTTGATAGAAGGAAATATGTAGTTTAGATAAACCATTATCCTTAACCAACTATGCGAAGAAGAGATTTTATTAAAACGTCTACCATAGCTGGCGGATATGCTATAACCGGCCCTGCGCTGTTAGCCAATGCAAATAGTTTCTTTCCTTCGCATGATCAGACATTAATCGATGATAAGGCTTGGTTTAACAAGTCGATGCGGTGGGCGCAACTGGCTTTTGTTGAGAACGATCCCGAGAAATGCGACCCCGATTTCTGGCTTGATTATTTTAAACGCATCCACGCCCAGGGCGCTTTGTTAAGTGCCGGCGGGGTAGTGGCTTTTTATCCTACTGATGTACCCTTACATCACCGCAGCGACTACTTAGGCAATAAGGACCTGGTGGGCTATATGATAGAAGGCTGCCGCAAAATGGACATGACCGTCTGTTTACGTACCGATCCGCATGCCGCACGTCAAAATGTGTACGACGCGCACCCGGATTGGATTGCCGTTACGGCCGACGGGCAAAAACGCCGCCATTGGGCAAATCCCGAGCTTTGGGTTACCTGTGCGTTGGGGCCTTATAATTTTGATTTCATGACTTCGGTACACAAAGAGATCATGACAAAATATAAACCCGAAGGGATCTTCTCCAACCGTTGGTCGGGCAGTGGGATGTGTTATTGCGAGCATTGTGTAAAAAACTTCAAGGAGTTTTCAGGCGGTATGGAGTTGCCGCGCGATGGTTCATCGACTGCTAAATACCGCGAATGGAATACGGCCCGCTTAAAAGAACTATGGTTTTTATGGGATGCCGAAATGCGTAAAATAAAACCGGTTTCGCGCTTTATCCCAAATGGGTTTCCCGATAGGAAACTGACAGGCCAGCTTGCCGATATTTTCTTTGTCGACAGGCAGGGCAGATCAGGAAATATACCGCCATGGGATGCCGGCAAAGGGGCCAAGGAGCTGCGTGCCGGTGGCATGGGTATGAAACCGCTCATCCATATTTTTAGTGTGGGATTGGAAGAAGGCCCGCGCTGGAAGGATTCTGTAAATACCGATGCCGAGTTGCTGGTATGGACGGTTAACGGCGTCGCCAACGGTATGCTGCCATGCTTTGTAAAATTTGGCGCAACGCCTATTGATAAACGCTGGATGAGCCCTATAGAAAAGGTTTACCAGGGCTTTTATCGCAGCGAAAAATATCTGCGCAATACGGCATCAATGGCAAGGGTGGCTGTGTTAGAGCAGGGTGGGGCCAGCGCAAACGGTAAACCCTGGCAGGTAAATAATGCCGGGCACATGAATGGTATGTACCATAGCCTTGTTGAGGGTCATGTGCCGTTTGAAATGATAAACTCGGCTGTGCTTAGCGCTGAACTGCTAAAGTCTTATAAGCTGCTGATATTGCCAAATATTACCTCGCTTAGCGATGAGCAATGCGCGATCATTACCAAGTTTGTTAAAGACGGCGGGAGTGTGGTTGCTACTTTTGAATCGTCATTGTATGACGAGAGCGGTAAAAAGCGTCCAGATTTTGGTATGGCTGAGTTGTTTGGGGTAAGCTTTGATAATGCGGTTGAGGGGCCGATGCAAAATAGCTATTTACGCTTGCATGCCGATCCCGCCACCAATAAATTTCACTCGGTGTTAGCGGGATTAGAGGATGCTAACCGGATCATCAATGGTATCTATACCGTTAAGGTAAAACCTGTGGCAACTAATTTCCCAAGCCCGGTAACTTTAGTGCCGACTTATCCCGATCTGCCAATGGAGGATGTTTATACCCGCAACCCCGATCCTGACACGCGCGAACTTTATTTGCGTGATGTGGGCAAGGGGCGTGTGGCCTACATTCCGTTTGATATTGAGCGAACCTTCTGGCAATACCTGGCGCCTGATCATGGCAAGCTGTTAAACAATACCATCAATTGGGCGCTGAACGAGGCGCCGATGGTAACCATTAACGCCCCGGGATTAATAGAAACAACGGTATGGCGGCAGGAACGATCAATGGCGGTACACCTGGTTAACCTTACCAACCCCATGATGATGAAGGGCCCAATGCGCGAGCTAATACCCGTTAAGGCAGAGGTCAGCATTAAAATACCGGCCAATGTAAAAGTAATCGGCGTGAATTTACCTGTAAGCGAAAGAAAACCCGCGTATACAATTAAAGACGGTAGGGTGGTACTATCGGTAACGCAAATAATGGATCATGAAATTGTGGGGATAGATTTGGCGTGATAGTACTTATTGCACAGATTGTTAATAATTCTGTTTTTTAGGATTTTGCCTATTATCAATAAAAGCAATCAACTCAATTTTATTTCCTTTGGTTTTGAACCGATATACCAGCGAGACTTGTTTAATAATTACACCGATATGAGTTTGCTTAGCCTTGTAGACTTGCGAAACATTAAAGGTTCACTTTTTAATGTTTCCAAATATTCGTTAACCCGTGCGGTGAAGTTAAATATTTCCTTTTCCGTCCAGTTTTCTTCAAGATAGGCTATTCTTTTACCAAATGTTTTAAGTGCTTTTTGGGTCCAAATTATTTCAACCCCCATTTCCCAAATAGTTTTACTGCTTCTGCATGTGTAACGGTGTCACCACGATCGGCTTCGGCAAGTCCTTCTAAAACATCTTTTTGCTGTTCATCACTTAAACCATCAAACCAATCGGTTTTTCTATCAGACAAAAGCGCTTTAACATCCATAATAAGTCCTTCATCAGTAGTATTCATTATAGTTTGTAAAATATTTAACTTTTCGATCTTTAAATCCATGGCAATAATTTTATACTAAGTTAAGCATTTTAGTTTTTAACATTTTGTAAATTCTCACTCTCCTGGATGATAACTCTTCTCCACATGTTTCAAAACATCAGCCTTATAAAACAGCACATCTTTAAATTTACCGTTGATATAGCCATCAGCCTGATCGGTAAAATGTTTTGATGTGGGATCGAACGATTGCCCGCCGGTAATAATCGACCTTGCTTTTACCTTCGGCCCAAAATCAACCACCGCTATAAAGCTATTACCCGAGTAACCATAACGTTTTTTTGTATTAACAGTACGACTTACAAACGATGGCAACTCGCCAAAGGCGGACGATACCTGGCCCACTGGTATGCTTGGCGCTTTATCATCAAACACACCATTTGCAGGGCGTTGGTAGCGGTTAATATCGCCCCATTCGGTTTTCCAGGAGCCGTAGCGGATGGTAAGGCTTTGTACACTTTCCGCAAGCAAATTCAATAATTGTTTATCGGTCATCGCTTTTAGCGTCGCATCTAAGCGCTCTGTTTGGTAAGTGCCATATTCGGCAGATTTTGCACGGGGCATTGCAAGGATAATGCTGTTTCCCCATTCGACACCTAACGTAGTAGCTACCGAATGTATGGCAGATCGCTTATCCCATTGTTGCAGTACTTTTATAGGTTCGGCCAACGAAGCTTTTATGCCATCATCAGCTTTATCATAAGCGTTAAATAAAGCCGGTAGCAATACGTCGAAGATGCTTAAGTATTTATCATAACCTTTGGCAATCAATCCGTCCATGGTCACCTGCTTTGCATCGCTCAATAATTTTATAGCGTTCACTGCCCTAAAGTTTTCGCCGTTAGGAGCCATATAAGCCGGGTACTTTGTTTTGTCGGGACTGCTTTTGCCTGACGAGGTGTAAGGAGTAGAGTTGCAATTCTCAATCCAGCCTGTAGCCGGGTTTATAACCTGCACAATTTCGTTAAGCGGGTGCAGGCCCTTCCATTCGGTTGCAGTTGTCGAGCCATCTATAGGTTGTGTCCAATCCAGTTTCGGGTCGCGTTTGGGCATAAAGTTGCCATACCAGAAAACGATATTACCCTTATCGTCAGCATAAACAGTATTATTTGTTCCGTTTGATAACAGGTTCATCGCTTTTTTATATTCGCCTAAATTACTGGCTTTGGTTATCAGCCATGATTCTAATAAGGCGTTGTATGATTGGTTATTAGCTTTTAAAGCTAACCAGTTGCCATCGCGGCTGCCTAACACCGGTCCGTGATGTGTGTAATAGCCTGTTATTTCTTTAGATGTTACTTTATCACCGTCTTTTACATTAATAGTTAATTTGCGTTTGGTAACGGGTTTTAGCGCGCCGTTATATTCGTAACACCATTTGCCGTCTTTCTTGCTAACCTTTTCGCTATACAGGTCGCCGACATCGGCATTGCTCGAGGTATGCATCCAGCCGCAGTGCTGGTTAAAGCCCTGGTAAACAAAAAACTGCCCCCAGGTTACGGCGCCGTAAACATTAAGTCCCTCGTCACTCACCAGCTGCACCTCGTCCCTGAAATAAAACGGCACATGCGGATTGATATACAGCATAGCATGCCCCGAAGCTGTTTTGGCAGGGGATAGGGCAAAGCCATTAGAGCCAATCTCGCGCTCGTCCAACAACTCCTGCGGTGAGGCTATTTTATGCGGTTTTACAGCACCCGTAGCCGGGCCTATGCCTGAGTAAAAGCTCTCCGTTTCTCTTAAAGTCAGTCCCGCGGTAACGGTAGCATTTACGCTGCCATCGGTAAACATAAGGGCATACCATGGCTCATAATGTTTAAATACCTTAGGCTTTACTTCGGGATGTTTGTACAGGTAATAGTTAATGCCATCAGCGAAGGCGTTCATCAGCTTTTTGAACCATAGTGGCGATGTTTGATAAGCTTTTATGGCGTAGGCGGTGTCAGTTATCATTTGCAGCTGCACATCGGTGTACAACACGCTTGCACCATCAGCCTCGGCTTGTCTACCTAACTGGTACAGATAATTACGCTCTACACCCTGGAAATTTTCCTCGCATTGCTGGTACATCAACCCAAATACTACTGAAGCATCTGTGGGTCCGTAGATATGCGGCACACCCCAATTGTCTTTAATTATAGTAACAGTTTTAGCTTGTTGTTTATAGCGGGAGACCTCGGCAGGGGTGAATTTCTGCGCAACAGCCAATATCGGGATCAGCAAAAATAAGAGGCCAGTTAATGTTTTCTTCATAGCAAAATAGCGAAACCTAATTTAGCTATTTTGAATGAAATTAGTGAAGCGATTCACTTAATCAACGAAATCAAGAAATCATTGAAGTCAACGGTTCATTTTACTGCAACTCTGCCTGCTGCACAAAATCATAGTGCTGGGTAGGCTTTTTAAAGGTAAATAACCACCATACATTAATTTTAAGGCAGATATTATAAACAAGCATTGGTATTATTACGCCTAATGCCCAGGTTAATAAAAACAGCGCCGGGATATAATTGATCTTTAAAATGCTGGTTAACCCTATCCTTATGAAATTCATGGTGATTATCTGCATACAATAGATAAACAGTGAATGAAAGCCTACTACACGAAAGAAGGAGAACCACCTGTATTTTTGTAACAGGAAGGAAAAGCTGATAGATACCGCGCAGCCTATCAAAGCTTCGAGCATATATAACCATGGCAATTTATGCTGAACAAAATTAATACCATCGGCGCCGCCATGCAGGTTGTATTCGGCGCAGATATATTGCACAATAACAAACATTACAGCCAGGGGGAAGAAGATCTTCCACGAGGTAAATTTCTTTACATAAACATCATTAAAAAATATTTTCGAGATCAGGTCGCCGAGAGCAAAGAAGAAATAGAATTCGCAAATATCAGCTGCCATGCCAATATTTATATTGTGGATTTGTGTGTAGCCTGCTACAGCAAACAATACAGCGCCTAATACCAATTGTACCAAAGGTTTTGCCTTTAGGTTCCATTTAAGTACCGAGTAAATAATCCCGATAAAAAACAAGGCATTAAGATACCATAAGTGCCCCATTTGCCGGGGATCAATAAACAGGTTTATAAAATTTTGTTTGGCAGCATATACATCGCGTGATCCCGCGAATGATAGCGCTATCTCTGCACATCCCCATACTATCAGCGGGTATAAAATATTATTGGTACGGTTTATTAAATATGCCCCCAGGCCTCGTTTTTCTAAACTGCGGGATATTAGTGTGCCCGAAACAATAAAGAACAGCGGCATCCTGAATCCCCATAAAAACGTGCTTATATAGTTAATAGCAGGGTAGGCGGCCATGTTAACACCATGGTCTTCAAGCATAAAAAACGCATGACCATAAGCTACCAGTATTATACTTATACCCTTATCATAATCAAGCCATACAAACCTTTTTTCCTGCAGGATAAAGTCTGTATTTAATATGTTCCATTTTTTGGTTTTAACTTTTGCCATGATAGGGGTCGCACGAAAGGTTTATATAACCTGCTTAAACATAAAGGTAAACTGCTCTGTAGTGGTATAGCCAATTTTATTATAAAATTTAAACGATGGCATATACTTGTTGGTCATGAGCACCAGGATCTTTAATTCATTGTCATTAGCATAGGTAGTGCAATGATCCATCAATGCTTTGCCGTAGCCCATGCGTTGTTTATTGGGAGTTATAAAAAATTCGTCAATAAATAATTGCGGGCTTGTCCACCATGTTTTTTTATGTGCAAGTACAGCGCCTGCGGGTTCGTTGTCATCATATAAAATAAAGCCGGCAAAATGGGGGTTTACAGCATATTCTGACAAATATTGTTTTGATTTTTCGGGTGTCCAATTATAATTCCAGGGCGGTGCATTATAGGCTTTCATGAATATGCCGATGCATTCATCAAGGTTAGCTATAGTTATAGGGCGTATATCCATTTATTGGGAAGCAGCACTGTTTAAGTTTGATTGACCATGCTCATTTAATCTTTGTTGTAAAAGCGTGGCCAGTGTTTGCACATTAGGGTGCTCTAACATAGAACGGTGATCGCCGGGTACTTCAAATACATCAACACCGTGGTTTGCAAATCTTGTCCAGCCTAAATATTCCGTATCGTTAACATAATGCACAGAAATTTTAGCCCTAAAAAGTAAAACTTTAGCGTTAAATGACGATATTTTATAGTTGTTAAAAGCGATAAGATGTTTTACCTGGATTTTTTTTATCTGCTCATAAAATGCTTCGGCTTCTTTTTTTGACATTTTTGGCGACGGCAATTTAAACTCGTCCTTAGCCAGGTTAGATTTTATAAAGCTTACCAGTTTAGGGGCGTTCCTTTTAATTTTTTTAGGCAGTATTTTATACCATTGCTTTTTTTCAAGGCGTTCCGAATCAGTGTCAAACATGATGAGTGTGTTTGCGTGTTTACCCATCGCATCCAGCATTTTTTGGATCTCGACAGCCACATACCCACCAAACGAATATCCGCCCAAAATATATGGCCCGTCCGGATTGTGCCTTACAATTTCTTTCAGGTAGTCTTCGGCAATGGCCCTCATGTCGTCCATTGGCTCGTCAACACCATTAAGCCCGCGCGCCTGCAGGCCCCAAATTGGCTGATCTTCATCAACTGTATTGGCAAGCGTGCTAAATTTTAAAACATTTAAACCCTCGCCGTGAATAATGTATAGCGGCGTTTTAGTTCCGGTAGGTTTTATAGGCACCAGGCAGGTGTAGCTTTCTTCATTAACCGCCTTGTCGCCGTCAATAAACCGCGCTAACGACCGGATATCAGGGTATTGAAACAGTACAGCCAGCTGCAGGTTATTGCCAGTTTTATTTTTAAAAATAGACAGTATTTGTGCTGCTATAAGCGAGTGCCCGCCTAACTCAAAAAAATTATCATCAACACTAAGTTCTGTAAGGCCCATACAGTCCTGCCAGATAGATTTTAGTATTTTTTCCGTTTCTGTAAGCGGCAGTACTACTTCTTTTTCAGGAGCGTTTTCCTCAACATCGGGTAAGCTATTTCTGTCTATTTTCCCATTTGATGTTAGCGGTAGCTCAGTAAGCCCTATCCAAATAACCGGCACCATGTAATGCGGCAGTTTTGTTTTTAAATGCGATGCTAAAGCGTCTTTATCCAACTTGCCTTTGGCCACCACATAGCCTATTAACCGTTTTTTACCTTCGGGATCATTTTTGACTAAAACTACAGCGTTCTGCACCAGGTCGCAGGCGTTTAGTACGCTTTCTATTTCGCCAAGCTCAACCCTGAAACCCATTATTTTAACCTGGTTGTCTTTGCGGCCTATAAACTCCATGTTCATATCGGCACGCATACGGCCCAGATCGCCGGTGCGGTACATCATACCGCCCAAATCCTTATTAAAAGGGTCGGGGATAAACGCGGCATCTGTTTTGTCTTTGTCGCCGGCATAACCGCGTGCGACACCAACACCACCTATGTATAAATCGCCAACTACACCAACAGGTACCGGCTGCAAATCGTCATTTAATATGTAGAAAAAGTTGTTATCTATTGGTTTCCCGTAGGGGATGCTCTTCCAATCCGCTTCCGTTTTAGTTACGGGGAAGTAATTAGACCATACCGTGCCTTCTGTGGCGCCACCTAAACTGATAACCTGTGTTTTCGGGAAGAATTTTTTTATCCGTTCAGGCAGGTCAACCGGGATCCAGTCGCCGCTCAGGAAAACGGTTTTAAGGTTTGGACAAATATAGTCAGGCACGGTTAACTCGAGGTTGCGCACCAAATAATCCATAGTGGTTGGTACCGAATCCCAAAAAGTGATGTTATAATCAACCAGCATTTTTTGCAGTTGCTTTACATCCTGAATCTCCTGCTGCTCGGCTATTACTATTGAGGCACCTACTGCCAATATGCCAAAAATATCATAGACCGACAGATCAAAACACATGGAAGTGATGAACAGCAAATTATCACCAGGCCCCACATTGTAAGTTTTGTTTACCCATTGCAACAGGTTAACCGCCGAGTGGTGCTCGATCATTACACCCTTTGGCCGCCCGGTAGAGCCTGATGTATAGATAGTATACGCAAGCTGTTTGCTGCTAATGTTTAAACCAGGGTTGGTGTCTTTAAAATCAATCAGCTTTTCGGCGTTGATCTTTATAAAAGTATTTTCATTAAGTAATGATTTAAGCGGATAATCGTTATCGGCTATAACCAATTTTATGGAAGATTGATTGAAGATGTACTCTTGCCTGTCGATAGGGTAGTCCGGGTCTATCGGCACGTAAGCGCCGCCGGCTTTTATTACACCCAGCATCCCAATTATCATATCAAAATCGCGGCAAGCCAGCAGGCCTATATTATCCTGGGGGGCCACACCTTTGGCTATAAGTAAATGAGCCAGCTTGTTTGCTTCTTTATTTAGTTTGGCGTAGGTTATGGTTTTTGCCCCCTTGCGTAAGGCGATATGATCTGGTGTTGCAATAACTTGTTCCTCAAACAAACCGAACAAAGTTTTTTTGGCAGCGTAAGGCGTAATCGTATTATTGAAGTCAATGACTACTTGTTGCCACTCTTCTTGGCTGAGCGGGATTGATTCCGGCATAGGTTGTTGACTATATATAAATACGGGTGAAAAGTTTAATTACCGAAATTAATTTTTTCGGGAAGAAAATTGTGTAACATTTATGATATAATGCAACCTTTTAGAGCTTTTGGCTATGAGCTGTTAAAACAATTTCGTGAACGAAGTGTAATGCTCAATCACATTAGCCGGTATTTTAGCCGCTTTGCCATCAGTTATAGTTATCAGTACAAAATCAAACCAGCCATCGCAGCATATCTTATTGGTGGATTTGTTCTTGATATCGAATTTAACGCGGCAAATTTTTTCGTCGATACTTTCAATGCCTGTGTTTACGGTAAAATAGTCGCCTAAAATTAAAGGGCGCTTATAATCTATGTACACCGTACGCACCAGCCAGCCATATCCCTGCTCTAAAAACACTTCCATGGCCATGCCATAACAGCGTTCCATTTGGTCGTACCGGGCGGCTAATACGTAATCAAAATACCGGCTGTTATGTACGTGGCGGTACATGTCAATATCGTCGGGCCTAACGCGGTATTCGGTTTGGAAGGTGGCGTAAATCATGGTAAGTCAAAAATCAAAAGTAAAAATTCAAACGGAAATAGTTAGATGTGCCTTTAAATTAAAAACCGCCGATTTTAATACGTAACTTTAACTACCAATTTAAAACCAATGCAACGTTTCGCTTTTTTAGTTTCCCTGCTTATCTGTATGATTATTAGCAACGTTTTAAAAGCGCAGGTAATATTTAATGGCGACTTTGAAGATATTAACCGTAACAATAAATTACCGTCAGGCTGGCAATATAGCACGGATGATGGCTATGTACTTAAACTGGATAGCACCGTAGTGCAAAAAGGTAAATATTCACTTTCTATTACATCAAAAACAAGCGGGGGGAAGTACGGTTTCATTAGTTACTATATCAGGCAAAATTTTGCGGGCAAGAAGCTACAGTTAAAAGGTTTTATTAAAACAGAGAATGTTTCAGGCTACGCTGGATTATACGGACGGGTTGACGGTACAGACGCTTTTAGTTTGAATGATCAAAACATTAAAGGTACTACCGACTGGAAAGAATACACTATTAACCTGCCGTATGATAGTTATAATGCCCTCCAAATAAGCATTGATGCGGCGATTGCCGGCACCGGCAAAATATGGATTGATGATTTGCGGCTGTACATAGATGGAAAGCCTGTAGAGCAGGCGGTTGTAATTCCGAGAGTTATCCCCAACGCAAAAACCGACGACGCTTTTGCGAATAGTTCAGGCATTTCTGTAGTAAATAATGACGCGCAAACAGTAGGAAATTTAACGCTGCTGGCACAGGTTTGGGGATTTGTTAAATACCATTTGCCGGCAGTTGCTAAAAGTCATTTTAACATGGATGCAGAACTTTTTAGGGTTATGCCTTCGGTTATCCAAGCGAAAAACTATAAAGAAGCCAGTAATGCGATTGAACAATGGATAGATAAATTGGGTGCGCCCGCGCCATGTAGCAATTGTGGTAAGATGGAAAGCCAACCCGCTATAAAACCAGATTATGGTGATTTGTTTAACAAAGATGTTGTAAGTGCTTCGTTGATAGGCAAGCTGACTTATATATTAAACAATCGTAATACCGGTAAAAGCTATTATATAGACATGGCCCCGGGCGTTGTCAACCCAATTTTTAAAAACGAATTGCCCTATAGCCAAATGGACTACCCTGATGCAGGATACAGGTTATTATGTTTATTCAGATACTGGAATATGGTGCAGTATTTCGCGCCTTATAAACCAATTATAGGACAGGATTGGAATAAAGTTTTATCGTCGTTTATCCCCCGGTTTATAGCCGCTAAAGATGCAACGGATTATGATCTGACAACGCTTGCACTAATTGCTACTATTAATGATACCCATGCAAATGTTTGGAGTAGCTTAAAAGCGCTTCTTGAATATCGGGGTAAGCTGTCGCCGCCATTCCAGGGTAAATTTGTTGAGGAGCAACTTACGGTAATGGGCTATTATAACGATACGCTTAACGTAAAACAAAACTTTAAAATTGGCGATGTTATAAAAACTATCAATGGTGTAAGCATAACTGAACTGGTTAAAAAGAATTTACCAATTACCCCGGCATCTAATTACGAAACCCAGTTGCGTGATATGCCCCAGGCCTTTCTGTTGCGCGGTAATGCCCCGGAATTTACTTATGAAATAATTCGCGACGGTAAAACTTTGAATGTCACCCAGGTAAATTTGCCGCGTACTAAAATAAATTATGCCGCGCTGGATCCATTGGGCCCTAATGATCCGGCGTATAAATTAATTGACGGCAACATAGCCTATCTGTATCCCGGTAAATATTATAATAAGGACCTGGAGGCTATTAAAAAAATGTTTAATGGTACCAAAGGCATTATAATAGATATGCGTTGCTACCCGTCAGAGTTTATGCCTTTTACCTTTGTGCCGTACATTAAAAGCGGCGACAATAATTTTGTGAAATTTACAGTTGGCAGCGTTGCCAACCCCGGCCAGTTTATAACCGGCAAAGAACTTAATATAAAACCGACCAACGAATATAAAGGCAAAGTGGTGGTGATTGTAAATGAACAAACCCAAAGCCAGGCCGAGTATACTACTATGGCTTTCCAAAGTTCGCCAAATGTAACGGTGATAGGCAGTACAACCGCCGGGGCAGATGGTAATGTTTCATCTATTATTTTGCCGGGAGGGATCAATACAATGATATCGGGAATAGGTGTGTTTTATCCCGACGGTACACCTACGCAACGCAAAGGGGTAAGAATAGACGAAATAGTTAAACCAACCATACAAGGTATAAAAGCCGGGAAAGACGAATTACTGGAGAGGGCCAAGACTATAATATTGAATTAAGATAAAACCGCTGCTGTACTGTTCTAAAAATAAGAAACCGACGATTTTAATATGTAACTTTAGTTACCAATTCAAAGCCAAATGCAACGTCAGGTTTTTATATTTTTCCTGTTGGTAAGCTTTATCAGCAGCAGCCGCTTAAAAGCGCAGGTAATATTTAATGGCGATCTTGAAAAGATAGACCCTAAAACCAGTATGCCGGTGGCCTGGACAAATGCCATGAAAGGCGGCTATACCTATAAACTGGATAGCAATGTGGTGCAACACGGCAAATATTCCATTTGCATAACCTCAAGCGATACATCCCCTTATGGAGCTATTAACTGCGTTATTCCGTATAACTTTACGGGGCATACGCTACAGTTAAAGGGCTTTATCAAAACAGAAAATGTTACCAATGGCTACGCCGGCATATGGATGCGGGCTAATGGTATTGATGAGTTTGATAAAATGGAAAAGCAAAACCTGCATGGTACCAATAATTGGAAGGAGTATACAATTTCAATGCCTTATAACAGCGACGTTGCCCGCAGCCTTAATGTTGGGGCGCTATTAACAGGTAAGGGAAAAATGTGGTTTGATAATTTAAGATTGTACCTTGATGGCAAGCTTATTGAAAAGTTGACATATAAGCCGGTTGTTGAGCCGCCAGCAAAATAAAAAGAATTATGCTATAAAATTGTAATTTTGAATTACAATGAAACTAAATCACCTAAACCTCCCGGTAAAGGACGTAACCGCTGCCAGGGAATTCTTTGAAACCTATTTCGGTTTTAAATCAGTTGACGTAAAGTTAAACGATACATTGTCAGTATTAAAAGGCGAGGACGGCTTTACACTGGTCATCATGTCAGAAAAGCTAAATCAAAACGGCAATAGCGTTTACCCGGACGCTTTCCATATCGGCTTCTTTCAGTCGACAGATGAAGAGGTAACAGCCATGTTTGAAAGACTTAAAGCCGGCGGCATACCTTTAATGCAAGAGCCGCAATTGATCCGTAAAACGTTTGGATTTTATTTTACTTACCAGGGGATATTGATTGAGGTAGCTACCAATAGCTAGTTATAACTATGTTAGTTTTTAATGTAAAGGCGTTTTACGCAAATTTAAGATAGAATGACTTGTAAGGTCGAGTGTAAAGTCATAGGCAGACATATCGTAATATTCCCTTCCCGGGTCTTTGCCTACAGCATATAAAGCATAATGCTGATTGTTTTTAAAGGGATAATTTAACGTTATGTTATCTCCTTTTTTTAAGCGACTATCAATATTTGCTACATTTAATACTTTATTGCCTAGAGTAAGCATAATAAGTGATAAGCCTTTAGGTGGTGTAGCCAGTAAATTAACGGATAGAACCGTATCTGATAGTAAAGATAACTGATTGGCTATTTTGTTGATATGGAGAACGGGCGTGTTTGTTTGCTGTATGTTATTACAGGCCGATAATAATAAAAGTGTCAGCGATAAAAGTTTGAAGAATTTCATAATTAGTTACTGGATAGCCAAGTTAAAACTTCATTTAAGTTATAGCAACTTATTCTTTTGATTTTTAACTTTTTACTTTTGAATTAAAACATTACCTTTGCACCCACAAATAACAAAATAATTAACGCTTTAATATTATTTACGTAATGTATTTAAGTACAGAAGAAAAACAAGAAATTTTCGCAAAGCACGGTAAAGGTGCAACTGACACAGGTTCAACCGAAGGCCAGGTAGCATTATTCACTTACCGCATCGCACATTTAACAGGGCATTTGAAAAAAAACAAACACGATTTTTCAACCCAATTATCACTGCAAAAATTAGTAGGTAAACGCCGCGGATTGTTGGCTTACCTTTACAAAAAAGATATTGCAAGGTACCGTGCCATCATCAAAGCGTTAGCGCTTAGGGATATCATTAAGTAACTTAAAGTTATTTTTTATAAAAAGCCGTCTCAGTTTAGGGGACGGCTTTTTTACTTTCTGCAACAATATTACACACCATAAAAAAACCGACGCGCTCTAAAAGATGAAAAGCGCATCATAACGCAAAAAAGATGAACATAATTAAGAAAGTAATTGATTTAGGTGACGGCCGCACCATCGAGATCGAAACAGGAAAACTGGCCAAACAAG
>JAZKBY010000024.1:0-47857 GCA_040388395.1 Bacteroidota bacterium
ACTCTTAAAAGGCCCGCTTTACTACATGATTTTCTATTTCCTAAAAGAACTTGTCGATATCACTGTCGCAGTGAATCCTATTTATGTTAACACCCTAAGATGTTTACTTTTTCTGTTTTCGTTAGTTACCTTTTATCGTAACTCTTTTCAATCTGTTAACCGAAATTCGCTTTCGGTTTTTTGCCTTTCGGCGACCCTTTCTTTTGGGACTGCAAAGGTAGAAACCTTTTTCGTTATTCCTAAAATTATTTGATAATAATTTCGAGAGATATTTTGATGTGTTTTAGAACAATCCGCTACTTCGTTTGCGGGTTGCAAAGGTACATTTTAAATCGATATCTGCAAAGTGTTATTTCACTTTTTTAATATTTATTTTATACCAACACTTTTCAAAAAACAACCGCTCTTTTTTGTTGAGCGGGATGCAAATGTAAGGAGAAAACAGACACCAGCCAAAAGAAATTTTCAAATAATTAAAACAATTTGATAACCTGCTGAAAACTAACGCGTCCAAAGGCTATTTTTATTAAGATCCATAGGTAGATTTTGATTATGTATATTTGAAATCACATGCAAAACCATCAATTCCCTGCTAATTTCCTCGATTCGTTAAACAACGAGCCGGGCTTTGACCGCGAAAATTTTATTGAAGTCCATCAAAATAATTCCTCTCCGACATCAATTCGCATCAATCCTTTTAAAAAATCGACACAAAAAACCGGCGAACAGGTGCCCTGGTGTGCCGAGGGGCTTTACTTAGACGTGCGCCCATCGTTTACTTTCGACCCGCTTTTTCATGCCGGCAGTTATTATGTGCAGGAAGCATCGTCAATGTTTATCGCCCATATACTAAAACATATCAAGCCCACCGAGCCGGTAAAAGTATTGGACCTGTGTGCCGCGCCGGGTGGCAAAAGTACTTTGCTTAACTCGGCCATGTCGGCTAATGACCTGTTGGTAGCTAACGAAATTATTAAAACCCGCGTGCCTATATTAGGTGATAACCTGAGCCGTTGGGGTACCGCCAATACCATAGTTAGCAATAACGACCCAAAAGACTTTAACCGCTTAACCGGTTTCTTCGATATTATTTTAGTTGACGCGCCATGCTCGGGCTCGGGCATGTTCAGGAAAGACCCTGCCGCTATGGACGAATGGAGCGAGGCCAACGTTAACCTTTGCCACCAGCGCCAGGAGCGCATACTGGCTGATATTTACCCCGCACTTGCCGAAGATGGGTACCTTATATATAGTACCTGCTCTTATTCGCACCAGGAAAACGAGGAGATCCTGGATTGGCTATGCACCGAATTTGATTTGGAAACCGTACGCATACCTATTAATATAGCGTGGGGTATTGTTGAAACGCAGTCGCCCGCCAAACAGGCATGGGGCTATCGGTTTTATCCGGGCAAGGTTAAGGGCGAGGGCTTGTTTGCATCAGTACTTAAAAAGAAGGAAAACAGCGGCACATTGCTATCCTTTAAAAACAACCGTAACCAAAAAGTAGATAATACGGCGTTTGAGCAGATAAAGGCTTATATCAATAAACCGGAAGACTATTACTTTTTTAAAGTTAATGATGATTGGCTGGCCATTAACAACCAACATCGCGAAAGTCTGAACTTACTACAGCATCATTTATATATCAAGAAGTCGGGCGTGCGCATTGGTAAGCTGGCGGGGCGCGATCTGATCCCGGACCATGAGTTGGCCCTAAGCACTATAGTTAATAAGGATGTGGTGTTGCAAACCGAATTAAGTTACGATGACGCTATATTATACCTGCGCCGTGAGAATTTAACTCTAAATACTGATAAAAAGGGTTGGAGCTTGATGAATTTTGAGGGGCTGGCTATGGGATGGGCGAAGTTGTTGCCTAACAGGATTAATAATTATTATCCGAAGGAGTTGCGGATATTGTCGCAAGGGCCTAAATAGACACTTTACAATCCCCCATAGGGAGGGGTGCGGCTGGACAAACGTAATGGCAGGGAGGGGTTTGTGCGTCATTTATTAATTCATTAAACCCCTCCCTGCCCCTCCCAAGGGAGGGAATCGTACGGCCCCTGCTTTATTCCCAACTCACGCTAACACTACTATTACCCCTCACGGCAAATTCAATATTCCCTTTCACGGCGTTACCGGTTAGTTCCTCTTTTTTGCCATCCCCTTTTTGGATAATGGTAAATGAAGGCAATTTAGTTTTATCTTTTTTAACGATGACCATCCGGCAGCTCATCCGGCTATCGCCGCGAACATTAAATGTGAATGACTTGCCGCGTTTATTGTATTTTGTAGTTGGATAATCAACAAATATCAGAAAAGGCTCATCGCCTACCTGTAAATAATGGCGTGGGACAATACCAAAGGCTACCCCCGCACCGTATACTTCCTGGCCTACCTCGCCCGATTTTTCCCAACCATCGTGGATATCTTCCAGCGCTATCCAAAGATTTGGATCAACCTGGCCCATCTTAACTTTTTCAGATAGCATCTCTTTGGGTAGATTTGGAGGATAATAATACGCCGCGCGCTCTACAATATAACGGGTAAACTCGGCTAACAACAAGGATACAGACGCAGGCAAATCTTCGTCAGCAGCCAACTCAAGATAATTATGCAAGCAGGCAAAAACCTCGGCTTCCTCATATGCTGCAGTGTAAGGAGCATCACTTAGCGGGAACACAGCAAAAAACGTACTATAATGTTTTGCATAACCATAATTGCAATCCCAGATCTGCATATTACGGAAAATATTTACCAGGCATAAAAAGCTAAGGTCAAGATACAACTCGTCTTTTGTAATGTTCCACAAGCGCATCATGGCTTTTGCAGCCAAAGCTGTATTGTTAGCCTGGTAGAATAATTCGAAGCCCAGCCCCAATAAACTTTTAGCGGCTTTTTTGGCTTCGTTTAAATAGCGGTCGTTTTTAGTAAGGTCCCAGGCGTGCAGCATAACAAATGCATACAAGCCGGCAACATCGCCCTCTCCGCCTTTACCCGGTTGTTTATCTCCTTTTATAATGTCAAGGGTTTTCATATCATAAAATACCGGCCATTTGTATTTAAAATGATGCGCGACTTTTATCACATAGTCCAACGAGTCCATGAACAATTTCCTGCATGTTTTATCGCCTGCCAACGCCATGCGTGCCAGGTTAACCATAGGATGATGGAGGTACCAGGCATCCATAACATAAGGTTTTAGCTGCTCTTCTGATTCATCCAGATCATCCAGTACAGCAGGCAGCCAACGGTTAATGGTACCTAAGTCCTTATCATAAAAAGCGCTTAACCCTTCCAATATTTTTTTAACTGCAGGTATTTCGGCCTTGCTCCATATGCTATACTCGTGCATAGGCAGCAATACGGCTAGCTGCACCATAATTTCGGGAGGAGTATCATAGTCTGACACATAGGCGTTTAAATAATCATGCCCTCCAAAGTGAGCCCAGCACCCATGACCATTTTCCAGGTCGTTCAATCCCCTATCCAAAATATCTAACCATGGGTGATATTGCGTGTCGGGCAGCGGCAGATGTGGGTATATAGCACCAAGCATGTCCATAAACTGGCGGGCCATTTTTAACTCATCAGCAGGGATTTCCTGGCTTACAGCGATATAGGCATCAGATATAATAAATTCTTTACCGGCAGGTAGCGGCTTTTTTATAGCAGGAGGTAATGAAAAACCAATCTCGGGCCATTGGCCGCCAACGGTATCAGCGGTTGATGTTTCAGTTTCGTGGCAATAGTGGGCAAGGTTGGTTAGGTTCTGCATATAAAATACAGACCCCGATTTGGGTTCGGCTAAACTAAAATATATGAAGCCTGTACGTGCGCCAAACTGGTTAGCGTGTATTATTCCTTTAGGTTGCCCGGCGTTTCCATCCTTATTTAAAGGAACGATATCCCGGGGCCAAAAGGGCATGAATAATGGGGCTGCAGGTTTAAGGGTTGTGATATATCTAAACACCGGCGTTTCCTGATCGGGGAAATCTATTTTAATAGTATAGTCGCCAATTACTGCCTTTATATAAAAGGTAATGTGGGTGTCCTTTTCGACAACCCTTTTTACGCGAATGTCGTCGTTAGGTGCGTACGCAGCGCGTAATGCTATGCGGCCCCCTTGCGGCCAGGTAACAATGATCCAAATTGAATCTCCAACATTGTGAACGGCAAACCTATATTTCTGTACTTCTCTTTTATAACTTGGTGGCAGATCCTGATCATTGAAAATATCAGCAGCCACAGCTGCCCAGGGTGATATTCCATTTTTCATATGTCCTCAATGCTTAAACTGCCTCAATAACCACATTAAAAAAGGTTTTGTTTGGGATAGTATAAAGAAATAATTAAAAAAATTTCGTCAAAACTTATTAGTTCAAAAGGCTGTTTACGCATTATATATATATATATTATAATTAGTATACGCATGCCAGATATAGCCAAACGTTTCCCCGAAAATCCATTATTATCGCCTATCGACTTAAAGTGTAGCGAGGACGGCCTGCAGATAATCTGCCTGCTTAACCCCGGTGTATTTAAGTTTGAAGGAAAAACCTGGCTGATAGTACGTGTGGCCGAAAACGCGGTACAAAAGGAAGGTTCGATTTTCTTTCCGATACTGAATGAGTTAGGCAAAACCGAGATAATGGAGCTTCCGTCTGAGCACCCGGAACTAATCACTACCGATCCGCGGGTAATAAGGTATATGGGACTGGATTATTTGACCACCCTATCCCACCTCCGCCTGCTTTGCAGTGATGATGGGGTACGTTTTTATGAGCCTGAAGGTTATGGGTCGCTATTTGGTACGGGAAGATTAGAATCATTTGGCATTGAGGATTGCCGGGTGACTTTCTTGGAAGGTAAATATTATCTAACGTTCACCTCGGTATCGGGTAATGGTGTTGGTGTAGGCATGCGTACCACTACCGATTGGAAAACTTTCCAAAACCACGGCATGATTATCCCCCCGCATAATAAGGACTGCGCTATTTTTGAAGAAAAGATAAACGGGCTTTACTATTGCCTGCACCGCCCAAGCAGTGTGGATATTGGCGGTAATTATATATGGCTGGCGCAATCGCCGGATGGCGTGCATTGGGGCAACCATAAATGTATCATCAAAACCCGCAAGGATAATTGGGACTGCCAGCGCGTAGGTGCAGGCGCCGCCCCTATTAAAACGGACAAGGGCTGGCTGGAGATCTATCACGGCGCAAATCACGACCACCAATATTGCCTGGGTGCTTTCCTTTTAGATCTTGATGACCCATCAAAAGTAATTGCCCGAACAGATGCCCCTATTATGATACCGACCGAACAATACGAGCTAAGCGGCTTCTTTGGCAACGTGGTATTTACCAACGGGCATATTGTTGATGGTGATACCGTTACCATATATTATGGTGCCAGTGATGAGTTTGTTTGCGGGGCGAGGTTTTCTATAAAGGAGATGTTTGAGGCGTTGGGGGTGTAATTATTAATTTGTAGCGAGCATTAAAGCTTAATATTGTACCCTTTTAAACATTCATCAACGTTTTTATAAATAGTGTATTTGTAATTTGGGAAATTAAACTCTTTCTTGTCAGCATTATTAAGTTTCTGATACCCATCTTGTAAGGTACTACTCTGTCCAATAATATTAAACCTCTTGCCGTAATACTTTAAATCTATAGCACGTACAAGATGGTCTTTTACCTTATTGCTGGGAATAAGTTCTCCCCTATCAAAAGCAAATGTCTTGCTATCCTCATCAAAATAATGCTCGTAGGTAAATTCGCCATCAATATTGTCGTCGTATAGGATTTTAGCGATACAAACTATTTTTCCAATACTATCTCGCACCACGTTATAAAGACATTGTGTATTATCTGGTTTTTGAGAGCTAATTATTCTAATTGGCGCTTTGCAGCCAGGAGTGTCAGCAAAAACAATTACCCTGCTTTTTCGAGAAAATCTATATCTATGTATGTCTATTTTCTTTTTTTGCAGTATATCCAAATTGTCTTGAAAAAACACAAGAAGAATTATCAGCGATAAGGTTTTCATATCTAAATATAGATAAAAAACAAAAGATGCAAAATATCGCGTCTCTTCAAATATCCATTATCGTTCCCCCTTTGGGGGGTTAGGGGGTTTAGTATTCCCCTATACTCAACAAAACCAAAGTACAAGCATACTGCGTATCAATTCCCTCTGCATCCGCCAGGCGTTGTAGTTCGCTGTTTTCCGTTCCGGGATTAAAGATGATGCGTTTGGGTTTGGTCGCCAGGATATAATCATACAATGGCGGCTGGTTTTGCGGGCCGACATATAAGGTGATGGTATCTATATCATTATGGATCTCTTGGGGTTTCTCGATGGGCACACCTGCTACCTCGCCACTTTTTAGGCCCACATTAACTATAGTATGGCCATGACTTACCAATCGGTGCGCTGCCAGGTAAGCATACCGGCCTGAGTTTGGGGTAGCGCCTATTATCAAAGTTTTTTTATCAGACATAATTTTAATTCTAATCGCCTGTTTAGCCTCACCTAAATCCTCTCCAAAGGAGAGGACTTTCCTATCAAGTCCTTACTCTCTTTCAATTTGCATCGAAAGCCCCTCTCCTTTGGAGAGGGGTTGGGGTGAGGCTAAAGGTCATTCAAATATTACGCCAAGGTGTAATATTTTGTGGGTTTGACAGTCAAAATAGCATCACAAAAAAATAATTAAAAAAATTTAAAATGTTTTTAAACGTGAATCGTCTTTACCTTTAAACAGGTAATAAATTGATAACAGCATTAATGCCCGAAGAAAGAGAAAGCCATATCATAAGCACTATCAAAGCTTATGGTAAAAATTTGCTTGGCTTTATCCGTAAGCGGGTTAAGAGTGATGCTGATGCCGAAGATATCCTGCAGGATGTGTGGTACCAGTTTAGCAACCTGGTAAATTCTGAACCAATTGAACAGACAGGCGCCTGGCTGTATAAAGTGGCAAGGAATAAGATCACCGATAAGCATAAAAAGAAATCAGAAACCTTACTTGACGACCTGTTTGGCAGCAACGACGAAAGCGACGATGACACGTCAAGCTTTAAGGACCTGCTGATGCCCGAAGAGAGCACCCCTGAAACGGAGTATATGCGCAATATTTTTTGGGAGCAGCTATTCAGCGCGCTGGATGAGTTGCCCGAAGAACAAAAGCAGGTATTTATATGGCAGGAAATGGATGATATGACCTTCCAGGAAATATCAGAACTAACGGGGGTAAATGTAAACACGCTGGTATCGCGCAAGCGCTACGCGGTTTTGCACTTAAGAGATAGGTTACAACAGTTATACAAAGAGATTACACAATATTAAATTAAAAAGACATGAAACAATTTTTTTATAAAGGGCGGTTTATTTTTATACCCATTGCGGTAGCTGCCTTCCTTTCACTTATCAGCTTTGCAGTAATGCAGCTGTGGAACAATTTATTACCGGGCATAATGCACGTAACAACTATAACTTTCTGGCAGGCCATGGGCATATTTATATTATGCAAGATCCTGTTTGGCTTTGGTAAGGGCGGCCGTGGCCGTAACCCATGGGGAGGTAATCCCTGGGGAGGCAACCCGTGGATGCGCAATAAAATGCAGGAGCGTTTTAAAAGCATGAGCCCTGAAGAGAAAGAGAAATTTAAACAAAAAATGCGCGACCGTGCCAATTGCGGCCCATGGGGACGAGGCCACGGACACGATGCGTTTAACCAGGAATGGGACAAATTTGAAGCCGAAGGAGCGAAAGAAACACATGAATAATTAGTAGCAGCGGCAGTTGCGGTAGCAGTAACAACTGCCACTTGCAACTGCAACTGCCACTTAAAACAAACCTACACTACCATGGACATACTGATATTCTCAACAAGTGTAAATAAACCTGAGGACGTTGAACAAGTGCAGCCGATACTAACATCGGTACAGGCTATTGAAGACTGGAACTTTGATTTGGAGGACTGCGATAACATCCTTCGCGTAGTATCGCATGATCTGCCGGCACAGTATATCGAGTCGTTGTTAAATAATGCGGGGTTTAAGTGTACCGAACTGGCGTATTAAGGCTGTGCATTTAAATTCAAGTATTGTAGTGCCGCAAACACCGCAGCAGGTTTGGGCATTATTTGAGGACCCCTACTTCCTGCCTAAATGGGATCGCAGTGTGGCGGAGATCATCCCTACTTCGGCAAATCATCATGCAGTTGTCGGTTTTACGTTTGACACGGTCGCTCCAAAAAAAAGCTGGCAAAAACAGGGGTTGCGGATGTCATACCGCATTACGGAGAATATCCCCGGGTATCAAACTAAAATAAAGCTTGAAAACTCGCCCATGTTTAAAGAGGCTGTTTGGACCATGCGGTTTGAAGCTGCGCCGGGCGGTACATTAATTTCGTGCTTGGCTGATCTGGAATTGAAGCTTCGCTACATTTTCATGGCGCCTTTGCTGTGGTTGAATAAAGGTGCGCTATTAACAGATCTTTCTATTTTAAAAGGCGTGATAGCCAACCACTACCCTAACCATTAATAATCCGAAGTAACAGCGCGATCTGCCCGGCGTGGTAGATCTGGTGCTGAATAAACCCATACACCAGTTCTTCATTAGTTGTAACCGGCTGGTCTTCTCGCTCATCTATGATCGGGTCTTCCCATTTATCTTCCGGGAAATCGCGGATAGTTTTTATTAGGTTTACGTTAACAAGCTTAAGATCATCAATCCAAAGTTGCCATTTACTTTCATCCGGATCGCCGGGATGTGGCCAGTTGCCACTTACCGGCAATGAGGCTGGTTTTTCGTTAAGGCGATCCATAACCTCTTCGGTCCAGCTTACCATGTGCAAGATGATCTCTACAATAGTATGCGCATGGCCTACGCGCTCATAGGCGCTTTCAAAAGTTACCTTATCTAATATATTATACACCGGCGAGCCATACCATGGGTGGCCATTATGTACTTTTTCTAATTCAAGAATTAGCTTTTCGTTTGTTGTCATAGTCAGTTAAATTATCTTCCCCGCCGCTACCGCACAATTTATCCCATCAATGGCAGCAGAAATTATGCCACCCGCATAGCCTGCACCCTCACCGCAGGGGAACAACCCCCGGATCTGTGGATGCTGCATAGTTTCTTTGTCCCTTGGTATTTTTATGGGCGATGATGTGCGCGACTCCACCCCCACCAATATTGCTTCATTAGTATAATAACCTTTCATCTTCTTACCGAACATCGGCAGGGCCTTGCGCAACCTGTCGTTTATCCAGTCGGGCAGTACCTCTTTTAGCTCCACGCTTTTGGTGCCGGGCAGGTAGGAGTTTTCGGGCAGGTCTATGGATAGTTTACCGTTAACAAAGTCAACCATCCGCTGTGCGGGAGCAACCAGTTTACCGCCGCCGGCTTTAAAGGCCAGCTGCTCTATATTATGCTGGAAGTTCAGCATCTTAAACGGATCAGCATCGTCACCTTTAACGTCTTCCATATTGATCTGTACCACAGTGCCCGAGTTGGCGAACGGGTTGTTCCGTTTCGACGGGCTCCAGCCGTTCACTACTATCTCATCGGCTTCAGTAGCGCAGGGGGCGATGATCCCACCGGGGCACATGCAGAACGAGAACACACCCCTGCCATCCACCTGCTCTACCAGGTTATAATAAGATGGCGGCAAAGCCTCGTCGCGTACTTCGCAATGGTATTGGGCGCGGTCTATTATTTCCTGCGGATGCTCTATGCGCACACCTAAGGCGAACGGCTTGGCTTCTATCAGTATATCCTGCCGGCGCAGCATTTCAAACACATCGCGAGCCGAGTGGCCGGTAGCCAGTATTACGGCGTTAGCTTTAAGTGTCTCGCCCGATGCCAGCTTTACCCCCTCGATCTTATCAAACTGAACCAACAACTCGGTTACTTTGGCATCGAAGATCACCTCACCGCCGGCATTCAGTATTGTTTCGCGGATGGCGGTGATGATCTGTGGCAGCTTGTTAGTCCCTATGTGCGGGCGGGCATCAACCAGGATATCCTCTGTAGCGCCGTGGGCCACGAACGTCTTTAGCACGGCGTTAACATCCCCCCGTTTGGTGCTGCGGGTGTATAGCTTACCGTCCGAGTAGGTACCTGCCCCGCCCTCGCCGAAGCAATAATTGCTTTCGGGGTTAACCAGGCCCTGTTTGTTGATGTTGGCCAGGTCGCGGCGGCGGTCTTTTACGGCTTTGCCACGCTCTACGATGATGGGTTTCAGCCCCAGTTCTATACATTGCAGGGCGGCAAACAACCCGGCCGGGCCGGCACCTACTATAATTACCTGCTTGGCATCCTTAACATTAGGGTACTGTTGGGTATAGGTTTCGGGGTGGCGGGCCTCGTCTATATAGACTTTTACCTGCATGCGGTAGACCACACGACGACCCCGCGCGTCGATGCTTCGTTTAAGTACCTGTACTGCTGTAACTTTTTGGGGCGATATATTTAATGACGCGGCGGACAGTCGTTTTAAAACCTCCTGGTCGTCCTGCTGCCCGGGGGGGCATACTATTTCTATTTCTTTGATCATGGTGCTGCCGGGTTGTTATCCCGGATGGTGCAAATATAACAGGAATTGCAGAGACGCGGCACCTCGTTTTTTTGGCTGATTTTTTCGGGGTCTCTTTTTTGACAAAAAGTATCAAAAAATTTAAAAAATCGGGGTAATTTTTTATTGATATTTTGGTGATTAATAGCATTTTATAAAAACCCGTCTACATCCGCCGTGGGGCGCCTGCAGCTGCTGTTTGGGTGCATTTGACGCACGTAAAACTGCAAAAATCCGTCATTTCCCGTAACATTATTGCGAACTCATTGGTGCGTTAACTGCAATGGCTGTGCTCCAAAGGAGTCCTACGGACCGGTTAAAAAAATTTAACTTAAAATGTGGTGACAAAGTTGTGTCACCATTTTGTTGGAGGATGTTGTCTTACTTTGTAGTGCCTGGCGAGTGGCGTGGAGCGTTTGTTAATGACACGACGATCTGTATGCCCATTATCAGCATCCGCCCGCTCAATCGCCGCGGGTTGGCTGTTACTTTTCCTTGATGAAAAGTAACTGGGCCTCCGCGGCCAAGAGCGGTGGATAATGACACTATGGATGCAACTCAGCCCTGAAAACTTGCGTAAGGGATGGAAATGGATACCGGCCCGGGCCTAACGCCTTGTGCGCGTATGAATGGACAGCCCGGCCCGCAGGGAAACGCCCTCCTCCATAGGAGTCCTTCGGACAAAAGAATCCTATGGACAAATAATCATCATACACAACAGACGCAAAATATTGCGTCTCTACATTTTAATTGATACCTTCAACCAAACTTGTATATACCTGCATGAAACCAATTTTTATCGCCTTACTCCTTATCGGCGGCTTATTGCCGGCTCCGAAGGAGTCCTACGGACAAAACACTGCTCAATCGTCTTCCGGCGAACCTTATAAACCCTGGAACGCGTTCTGGATAAATGCCCGTGGTGAAACCGGGCGGGATTATGGGGTCTTCTATTTCCGTAAGCAGATAGACCTAAAAGCCAAACCCGCAACTTTTTTTGTAAATGTATCGGCCGATAACCGGTATAAACTCTATGTTAACGGGCAGTTGGTGTCGCTTGGCCCTGCGCGGGGCGACATGTATTATTGGAACTATGAACATGTAGACCTGGCGCCGTACCTGTTAGCAGGTAAAAACACCATTGCCGCGCAGGTTTGGAACGAGGCCGAGGTACGCCCCGAAGCGCAGATCAGTTTGCGTACGGCGTTTATTTTGCAGGGAGCTACCGCTGCCGAAGAAGTGCTTAACACCAATAACACCTGGAAAGCCATGCGCGATGTGGGGTATAAACCGTTGCCTGTATCGCTTGGCTATGGCGCTTATTATGTTGCCGGTCCGGGCGAGTTGATTGACCAAAGCAAAACAATCAAGAACGCTACCGCTGCCGACTTTAACGACACCGCCTGGCCCGCCGCCGCCAATATGGATCGCGGCAAGCCCAAGGGCATGGCCGACGCGTTCGGCTGGATGCTGGTACCCTCCTCGTTGCCGCAAATGGAGCGGGTTTACCAGCGCATACCACAAGTGCGTAAGGCTGTGGGCGTAACCGTTCCACAGGGCTGGCCGGCTACAAACACCGCGTTCACGATTCCGGCCAATACTACCGCCACTTTGATATTGGACCAAACCTTTTTAACCAATGCCTACCCTACTTTAAACTTTAGCGGTGGCACTGGCGCGGGCATTTCGTTGACCTATGCCGAGTCGATGTTTGATAATTTGAAGAAATACGGCATCCGCAAAGGCGACCGTAACGCTGTGGAAGGTAAAGAAATTGGCGGCCGCAAGGATAGTTTACTGGCCGATGGCAGCGCCAACCAAACGTTTACCAGCCTTTACTGGCGCACCTACCGCTACATCCGCTTAATTGTACATACGCAAGGCGACCCGCTAACTATAACCGACCTGTACGGCACCGCCACCGGCTACCCGTTCACCATGAACGCCAAATTGAAGACCGACAACCACGAAATGCAGCAAATGCTGGATATTGGCTGGCGCACCGCCCGTATGGATGCTATTGAAACCTATATGGATTGCCCGTATTACGAGCAGCTGCAATACATTGGCGACACCCGCATACAGGCCATGGTTAGCTATTACAACAGTGGCGACGACCGCCTGATGCGCAACGCCATAAACCTTATGGACCAAAGCCGGCTGGGCGAGGGCATTACGCTAAGCAGGCACCCAAGCTATAGTCCGCAGATCATCTCTACGTTTTCGTTATGGTACATTGGGGTGCTGCATGATTATTGGATGTACCGGCCCGACAGCACTTTCATAAAAAACAAGCTGCAGGGCGAGCGTGGTGTGTTAGCCTGGTTCGCCAACTACCAGCAGGCCGATGGCTCGTTAAAGAACGTGCCTTATTGGACGTTCGTGGATTGGTCGGTAGGGTGGGGAAACGGCATGCCGCCGAAAGGCAGCAAGGGAAACAGCGCGGTGTTTGATCTGCAATTGCTTACCGCCTACCAGCAGGCCGCGCAAATGGAAGCCAAACTGGGCATGCCTGCCTTTGCCAAACTATATGCCGCCAAAGCCGCACAGCTGGCCAAAACCATCCAGCAAAAATATTGGGACACTGCCAAAGGCCTGTATGCCGATACCGAGGATAAGAACAAGTTTTCGCAGCATACCAACTCGTTGGCCATACTTACCGGGCTGGCAGGTAAAGCCCTAATGCCCGGTATAGCGCAAAAGCTGCTTACCGACGCCACCCTTACCCAATGCACCATTTACTTTAAATACTACCTGCACCTGGCCCTAACCCGCGCCGGCCTGGGTAACGACTATATGAAATGGCTCGACCTATGGCGCGAGGACATCCGCCTGGGCCTAACCACCTGGGCCGAAATGAGCGACGTACCCAGCAGCCGCAGCGACTGCCACGCCTGGGGCGCCAGTCCCAATGTCGAGTTTTACCGTATCATCCTGGGTATAGACAGCTACGCCCCCGGTTTCGCTAAAATAAAGATTGAGCCACACCTGGGCGCCCTCAAATCCGCCGAAGGCGAGATCCCGCATCCCAACGGCAAAGTAGCCGTAAGCTATATGCAGCAAGGTACCGCGTGGCGCATACGGCTTACACTGCCTGCTAAAACCAGTGGCGTTTTTGTTTGGAAAGGGCAACAGTTACCGTTGAAGAGCGGGGAGAATTTGTTTAGGTTGTAGGGGATATGCATTAGACTTACGAAGTTTTTGAAACTTCGTAAGTCTTTCTGAGCATTATGGCGTTGCCTGCGGCCCGGGCTTTCCGCTCATACTGCGCAGGCCTTAGCCACAGGCCGGTATCCGCTGCAATCCTTAACGCATTGTCTGAACCGTTGATTAATTTGATTTTGGGATTTCGTTGATTGATTTTGTAGAGACGCAATGCTTTGCGTCTTTGCGAAGCGATATTCATCACCTATCGTCGGGAGACGCAAAGCATTGCGTCTCTACAGTCTGCTTATTACAATCATTTAACACGATGTCATTCCAATAACGGGCGAAGAAGGGCTCACCGCCGTCCAGAAGCGCAAAGGCCTGTCAGGGCGCGCGGCCGGGAGTCTGGCCTGTGGAGTGGCAGCGATCGGCCTGACTTGATCTTTGGGTTACCTTTGTATCAAGACAAAGGTAACAGCCTCCGCGGCAATTGAGCGGGGCAAGCCAAGCGGGCAAAGGCCTAACCAGGCGACAGGCAAACCGTGCGAAAGGACACACCCCTCCGCCCCTCTCAAGAGGGGAATCCCGCGGGGCCGGCGCTTAGCATTTCTATATCATTCAGGCCTAATCTCTAATAAACTAACCTCTGATCACAAAAAAATTCATTTTTTTTCGCTTCCCAACCAACCCGCGAAGCATTTCCCTAACCAACTGTACTTTAGTTAACTATTGATTAAAATCGTCAACTTGTAAAGTCAAATTTTTGTCTATACAAGTATAATTTCACCGTTTTCCGTATCGTTTAAAGAAAATAAACCCGCAAAAGGCGTCGTTATATATCCGGATTACCGCCGGGTCACAATAATAAAAAGGCTTGGCATCCGGACAATTTTATTAAACATCTAAAATTAAAAACTATGAAAAAGCGATTAATTATGCTGGCGCTTGTATCAGCATTTGGTTTACAGGAATTTGCCTTTGGGATGCAGCAAGACACCACCAAAAAACAAAAAAAGCACCAGCACGACACCACTAAAAAGGACACTGCTAAAAAGGACACCCTGAAAAAGATTAAGCCATAACAGTTGGTAATTGATATTTAATATCCTGCGGTTAGCTATCAGCAGGATAGGATATTATAGCACAAGGCCCCGGATTTGATGATTCGGGGCCTTTTGTGTTCAAAACTACAAAGACTGGTATTCCTCGTATTTTACTAAAGCTATATCACTTAAAGCATCAATGTCGATATCGTAATATTGTTCTCTTAAATATTCGTAAAGTTTTTTAAATACTGCTTGCAACTCTTGTCGTTCTTCATTTAATTTATAAAAATCATCTTCGGCTTCTTTGTTTTGAAATTCGTCAAACTTAATTTTAAAATGATAGCTTGTACCAGTATTATTAACATCAAAGTTTTGAGCATAACTTAAAGTTTTATCCCATAAGTTATTAAGAGTAGTAAGCTGATTTTTTAAATTAACATCATACAAGAAAAATGAGCTGCTTTCAAATACTGATTTAAATGTGCTTTGGAAATAAAAAATCCTATCTATTATTTTATATGGTAAATTGGATAGAAAAATCTCCATAGTTAATATATTAATTGTCGTCAATAGCTTTTTTATATTGGTTATATCCTTTACTCTTTTAATATTTTCAGGGTGCAAATTTTTTTGAGCAAAAGGTTTGGGAACATTTTGCGCAGCAATACTTGAAATTGCGGCTTGCAATACTGAAGTTAATCCTCCTTTTCCATTATTATCCGTCTTGTCTAGAATCTTGAAGTTCGTCACTCTCCGTTTATCCAAATCAAATGGTAAGTCAGATGGAAAACTACCGTATTGAATATTATATAACATAATTATTCTTGACCATCCTAATTCTGCTACCGCGTAACCTAATTCAATTAGTACGTTAGGATTAGGTGTCTTTCTTCCTTTTTCATCACTGTTTATAGTTGTTATATCTGCAATAAAAATATCTGCTTTAGATATTTTATTTAAAATTGTACTGGGAATTTCTGGGCTCCCGGGCTCTCCACGTGTTGCTTCATCATAGTTGATCACAAGATCACTTTCGCTTTCGATTTTCAGCAAAGCATTCTTAATACATATAGATATAGCTTTACGATTTGTATCGCTCGGAAGATCTGATTGCCATGAATAAAATATCGTCATATTCTTAATAGTATTTAACGAAGTTGTTTTATTTGGATTTCGACATCTTGTTTGGGTTTGTTTAAACTAATTACCCTTTTTTTTAAGCCAAATTCATCAATTAAAAACAATCTATCTTGGTCATAGTCAAAGAACAAATCAATTTTTCCAATAGTACAGTCGATGAAATCATGAGCTATAATAGTGGAAATATCTTTTTCAAATAAGAAATTATTTTTGCTAGTAATATCATTATCAATGATGTCAGTTCCTTTTGTTGCTTTAAACCCATTAGGACCATAAACAAAAGCTACGCTAGATAAAGATGCAAGTTTTTCAATTTTGGTTATCTGTCCTTTTAAATCAGATAAGCTGCCATTTATTTTTTTCGCCTGAAATAACAAGCCTTTGCGAAAAACTATTTTATCAAATTTGTCTTTTACAATAATTTGAAAAATCCCATCTGTTCCATGTGCTTTTTCAAAGGCTCCAAGACCTTTGCTCTTAAATTTAAAGTAATCAACATTCCACTCCCATCGTTCTTTACCAATTCGTTCATAGTGCTTATCCGTCTCAAACTTAGACAAAAAAGCGCCGGTGATTGAGTCTTCTTCATGTGCGAAGTTTTTCCAAACGGTTTCACCCTTTTTACAGGCTTTAACCAAAAAATCACGGATTATTAATAGTAAGTCTTCGGGTACATTGGGTATCATGAAAATTGTGATGTGGTTTTAACGAACATATGAAAATAGTTAAACTTAACCAAATTCATTATCATCCTTACCTAAATTTCCCCCTGTCCGAAGTCTCCCCAATTCAAACCACCATCCCCTGTACTTTATAACTACAATACCGGACTGAATATAATGCATAGCCTAACCTATCGCACATATCACGCTTAACATCAGCGAGTTGAAAAACCCTGGTAATGCCCTTATTTTTCTTTGGCATGTGTTTTGCAACCTGCTATGAAACAACACTATCTAAGAAAACATCACTATGAAAAAGGCAGCATTTTTAACCGTTTGGATTTTGGCACTTGCAGTTACCTGCACGTTTGCACAATCAGGCGGCAGTACCAGGAAAGGTTCAGATACCACCAGGATGCATAAAAGCAGTACCGGTAAACATACAAAAAAGGCCATGCGCCGTGCAAACAAAGTCGACACCAGCAAATTAGTTGGTAAAGCAACACTTCCTGACGGAACAGATCCAATAGGAGTAGGTAATAACGGAACAGGTGGTAACGGAACCGGCAACGGTGGTAATGGCGGTGTAGGTACCGGCAAGTCTTCGGGCGGCGGAACCGGCAGCGGCGTTAAAGTAAAACCGTAATTCAGTTATTCACTTTAGTTAAAAGTATCAAGGGCCTTAATAGAGCCCTTTTTTGTTGCTATCCTGTAATCAAAAGAGCGTAGCGGCCGCAATGACGCGCTGAGAGTTTTGCCGACATCCAGAGCGCAGAGGCCTGCCGGAAAACGCGGGCCAGGGTGTCTGGCCTGTGGGCGGAAGGATTTTTCCGGCTTGATTTTTTGGTACTTTTTCATCTAAGGAAAAAGGACTAGGCCTTAGCGGCCATGAGCGTCACCAAGCGTTTATTAACACCATTCAGGTAATTGTTCACCTACTTCCCACCCCCGCGAACATCCTTCGCCTTATCAAAAGTCGCCAAACAACTATCCAGCGGTTTACCCTGCTTATAAATGCAGTCGCAGAAAACCTGGCAGGCCGCAGGGTTTTTGCTTGAGGGACATTGATTATGGCACTCGGCCTCAGAGTTGCCCGGCACTATTTCATATAACCAGAAAGTACCGGCAATAATAAACGCCACAATAGCTAAACTCCCTCCAAAAAACATCACCCGAAGGCGCTTACCCAAAGGCTTTTTTAATGCAGGAGGTTCCGTTTCGGCCTGTTTAACAGGCAACACGATGTGCTTTAAACGGTCGTAATCCCAAACTAATAAAAACAAGCTTGCCAGTACCATCATGGTGATGAGCCGGGTACCGTCAAAGCGGGTGGCGTAAGTAAGCACCGTAATATTAAGGATGAGGGGGAAATACATTAGCGCACCCAACAGTGAAGTCCTGGGGATCAGTAATAATATAGCGGTTATGATCTGGGCGACTCCAATAAAGGTATAGTAATAGCCTGTCAGGTGTAAGGCCTCGAAGTAATGCCCTAAAGGGTTATTAGCCGGCAGGCCTGCGGCGAACCGTTCGCCCATAATTTTAACAAAGCCTGCCGGAATAAAGCTGGCTGCCAGTGCTACGCGGCAAAAAACAGCGAACCGTTTAAACCAGTCGTCGGCCTTTGCCTCGTAGTAGATCTCTTCAAGCCTGCTCATGCTTTTTTCAGGGGATAATCTTGCTTAGGATAAAATAAAGAACTAATGCCATGATCGTCCAATATATAGCGCAGGCAAGGATCCTGATAGGAGGTGCCGGATCCGGATCATTAAATATTGGTGCCAGGGGCCCTACCAAAACAATTTTAACCGGGTATATGATGGCGGCTAAGGTGTGCTTCCAGGCTATTGGTGAATCTGTCCCGGCGAACCAGTCGCCGTTTACGGGTTGCAACAATAAGTTAGTGATAATAATAAAAGCAAACGCCGAAACGAGAAAGATGATAACGAATTTTTTTGCTGTGATCTTCATGCTGTTGAGTTTTAATATTTATTAAAAGTACTTTGCAATACAAAGCTAATTAAAATCAGTTTGCATTTCAAAGGATTTTACTAAAAATTATTACGTTCGCTTATTTCCACCTGCTTACCCAGGCGGGATAGTCTGACTCCACCAGTTTTTGGGGCCAGATACCGTACCAGGCATAGCCGTTGCGCCTTTCATAATCCACTTGCGCGAGGGTGTAAACTTTAACACCGTCGCGGTTACAAAAGAAGGGCCTGTTAGTACCGATCTCATAAAACCTGGCCCAGATCACTGAAGAAGCATCAGGCACAATTATTCTATCGGTACCTTTTGGTGTACCCGGCGCCGGTGCTGTGGCCACCTTGTAGCCGGTTATCTTTACATCACTAAGCCATTGCACGGCTGCCTTAACTGCCGCTTTGATCTGCGGCGACGGATTTTGTTGGGCCATCAGGAAATAAACAATTCCCACGCTCTCGCTCCCGCTGATGGATGGAAGCTCATAAGCCCGTGCCTTTGCGGGCTGTAAAGTATGTTGATCGTACTGCTGGCACCAGGCGGTTAGTTTGCCGTTAGCTATGATCTGGGTCTTCAAAATGCAATCAATACCTTTTATGACGGCGTTAGCGCAGGAGTCGATTAAACTATGGTTAACGGCACCAAAACCGTTACGCCCGAGAGTTACATCGCGCAATATGTTCAGTGAATTGATCATCGCGCCGTCGTTATAAGTTATTTGGTTGCGGTACGCCCCATGATCCGGGAAATACTGCGGGAAGCCACCATTGGCATACTGCGCTTTTAACAGGTAGCGGATGCCTTTTTCGGCCGCAGCCAGGTAACGCGGATTGGCAACCGATTGATAGCTATTAATGAGATAGCGGATTTCTTTGGTGGTGGCTTCGTTGTCGATAGTGGCGGCGCCTTCTTTCACTTCGGCTGCTATCTGAGCTTTATCGGCTGCAGAAAATACCGTGTCGTACGTAAATGCTTTTCCCCGGAACTGTTTGTGCCAGCCACCCGAAGCGCGCTGAAACAACAGCATGTTGTCGGCTTGCCGATCCTGCGCTTTAAGCGTTAGAAAGCACAGGCAGACAACTACCGTCAACAATAATCTTAAGAGTAAATTTTTCATGTTCATCAGCACGCGTCGTCAAGGTAAGTAAATTACGGCTTGAATGGCAAATACCAATTGTGTACTTTGGTGCAAACAATAACCCCATGCACTTTACCAAACTTGTCCCAAGTGTTTTTTATGCCGACATCAACATCGGCCTTAAAACTTTTGTTGATTGCCTTGAATTTAAAATAGGCCACCAGGAACTTAATGCTGCCAGCCCCTATTGCGTAGTTAACAAAGGCGGCCTGGCTGTAATGATATTCCAGGACAAAACCCAGGCCGGGCATGACCACCCCGAATTACGGTTAGAGACAACCAACATTACCGAAGTTTACGAAAAGGTTGCCGCGCAGTTCCCTGAGTTGCTGCATCCAAACCTAAATAAAGTTACCCTTAGGCCCTGGGGCGCAAAGGAGTTTGCGCTGATAGATGGACAGATTGGGATTAGGGTGATGGAATGGTAGATGCTTGTGTCATTCTCCCTTGCTATTTTTTAAGTATGAAAATACGTTCAATTGTACCGGGTTTAGTGCCGTTAAATAAGGTTGGATAACTCCGGTTAAAAACAAATGATGCAGACGTTAACCTGGTAATATTGCAGTGAAAAATTTGGTTATTAGCATAGCTCATATCAAAAGCAGTAGCTGATGTTATTACATAGCTTCCATTACTGGCATTAAGGTCGCCCCCGGTTGTGCCGCCGAAAGTGACCGGCTCGCTCCAGGTACCATCATTATTAAATTGAAAATAATAGTTGACGCCGGCCTGCATAGGGTATAACTGTGTACTCATTATATTTCCGGTCGAATCTCTGAAAACAGACACCAACGAATCTATCCGCCACTTACCCGAAATTTTATTGTCCGGCAAAGGCGATACGGGGGTTGAATTTTTACGGCAAGTCATAAAAAAGCCACTAACTGCAATCAGAAAGAAAAGCGTTTTTATTGATCTGTTATTAACAGGCCTGGTGCCCACAAATAAAGAGTTCCTGGAAAAAGACATAGGTAACTTTAGCTAATATATTTTCTACATTACGGTTGGTTTAACATTGCGGTTGCCTAATGCGCAGGCTCTCAACGACAGAAAAAGCTTAACTCTCTTATTTTCAAATAATTATTTGACGACACGGAAAGATTAATTATTTTAGTGATCAAAATTACCTTATCATGAAAAAATTAACCGCGCTGCTATTAGGTATAGTTGTTTGCAGCTACGCTTTTGCAAGAACTGCTTTTAAAGATACTACCCGCACCACCGCTAAAGCTGCTGCCCCAAGTTGCAGCATTGAAGATTATAAAGGCAAATCATACATTTTCGACGGGAATTTTAATGTTTTTGAATGCGACGCTGTCGGCAAAAATGTATCACATCAGCCTACTACAGTTTTTATAGGTTCGGTATTTGATGTGGTGGCCATTAATAATGATAATAAGCCAACCTGCATGCTGGTAATTAAATTTCATATCTGGAAAAAAACAGATACCATTACTGCCATTAAACGTGCAACATTCAATTATAAAACAACGGCAGGCCGCGACAAAAGATCCATCAATGCTGAAGATAATGTCAGGTACTTCCTGCTCTCAAAAGACGATCTAACCGGCTCGTGCAGCGAATATGTTAACCCTAAATTAGCCACTATAACGTTTGGTACGTTTACAACGCCATTTAAATTCAGGCCCACAAAATCCTTATGGAGCAATAACTTAAGCCTGGGCACCGCCGTGTATATAAACCGCAAGTGGACTGCAAACTCAACTTACGGACTGGTAGTAGGCATATCCTTATCAGCCGTAACATTGGATAGCCTTTCTACCAACGCCTATACCAAGAAAAATAGCGACAGGCCTGCTTTAACGCCTTCTTTAAGTTTGGTATATGCCTATAAGAATATCAATTTTATCGCCGGGATGGGGATTGATTATATTAACAAAACATCGCCGTTAGAAGCAAGCTGGATCTTTAACGGCAAGCCGTGGATTGGTTTTGGCATCGGGATAAACCTTTTTAGCACAACCACCGCGCCGGCAACTACAAAAACGCAGGATCAAAAGTAAACGCTGATCGAATTGATGGTTTAAAGCGGTAATATTTGCTTAATACCTTATATTACACCAAATTTAACCAATGACCTTAAACCCTTACACCTACTATCGCCAATTAATTGCCGGCTTTATACTGGCCCTTACTTTTACTCAGGCATCGGGGCAGGCCGCGCATAAGCTCGACTCGCTTTTTGAAACCATGAACAGGCAGGGCAGCATTAACGGCACCGTGCTAATTGCCGAAGATGGTAAGCCCATCTATAAAAAAGCATTTGGCTACGCCGATTTTGCCACCAAACGTTTAAATGATAACAACACTGTATTTGAGCTGGCGTCGGTATCCAAGCAGTTTACGTCTATGGCTATAATGCAGCTGCATCAAAACCATAAAATAAACTACAACGAGCGTGTTGTAAAATACCTGCCGCAGTTTCCGTATAGTGTTATCACTATTGATAACCTGCTGCACCATACATCCGGCCTGCCTGAATTTATATCATGGGGCGAAAAACAAATAGACGTTAACCGCATTAACAACAATGCCGATATCCTGGCATCGCTCAAAAAAAACGTGCCGATGCTAAATTTTATACCCGGCACAAGCCTGTCGTATTCAAATACCAATTATGCATTGTTAGCTTTAATTGTCGAAAAGGTATCGGGCGAGTCATTTGGCCAATACCTTGCCAAACATATTTTTAAGCCATTGGGCATGACGCATACGCAAGTGTATATGCAAAGGGCACCTAATCCTAAAATAAAAAACTTTGCCTTTGGGCATGTCTATGATCCCGGCAAAAACACATTTATTATTAATGACAGCCTTGTTAGCAATCGTTTCTTATATTATTTAGACGGAGTAGCCGGCCCCTATGGTATAAGCAGTAATACTGAAGACCTTTTAAAATGGGACCAAGCCCTATACACCGAAAAATTGGTGACTAAAGCCGAGCAGGAACTGGCCTACACACCGTCAAATTTGAATAGCGGGCATGTCGCAAAATTTGAAGGCATGCCTTATGGTTTTGGCTGGTTACTGCCGGAGCCTAAGAATTACACCGGTAAAATTTATATGCATAGCGGCGGTTACCCGGGTTATATGACGTTGATAGTTAGGTATCCCGAAAAAAAGAAAACCATTATACTGTTAACCAATACCTGGGCGGTTATTAATATTTACGAACTTTGGGGCGTTATAGAACGTATACTTTTTAACAAGTCTTTCTATATCCCAAAAGCAAGCCCGGTTAGAAGAGCAATAAGCCTTAACGCGGCCCAATTAAAAACCGTTGAGGGTAATTATACCATTATAGCAGGCAACAAAATAATGATAACCACAAGAGCGGGGCAGGCTTATGCACAATTAACCGGTAGGCCTAAATTCGAAGTCTATCCAGAATCAGATTCGACATTTTTTTATACTGCATTGGATGGAAAGCTTAAATTTAAAAAAGACAGCGTTGGTAAGGTAACTAAGGTTGAACTGTTACAACCCGGCATTACACTGCGGGCCAGCAAGGATTAATTTTGTATAATTAGCACCTAAGGTGTATCTTGTATAATCCAAACCGAATCAACATGATGAAAAGATTAATCATATCCCTTACGTTATTACTGGCAACATTTGGAGCGATGGCGCAAACAGCCGCGCCTAAGCCTACGGTAAATTCGGTTGTTATTGATTCGTCGGGCATGAAATACCCTGCCTTTTTATGGCAACGGATGCTCCAAACCGGCGATTACTGGTTAAAACCGCTTGAGCCATCAAAACAAGATACTCCGTTTTTACTGGTGCTATACACCCAGGAACAAAAAAACTACTGGTATGCACGCATGCCCAAGCCGGCCGAAAGCACCTTCTTTAAAACCGGGCAGGTTATAAAGCCTTTTAAAATAAGAGACATCAACGGCAAAAAATTAGAGGCTAAAGACTGGGCCGGCAAAACGTTGGTATTTAATTATTGGTTTATTGGCTGCCCGCCCTGCCGCGCCGAAATACCCGAACTAAACCGCCTGGCCCTTAAATATAAAGACGACCCGAATGTAATTTTTGTCGCTTTCGCGCTGGATGATGCTTCGGACGTAGAAGATTTTGTTAAAAAGAATCCGTTTGCCTACAGGCTGGTGGCTAATGCAGATGATTATGCGCATGACTATAATATCCACCTGTACCCAACCAACGTGGTTATTGATAAAGAGGGTAAAGTACGCCTGCATTATGTTAGCTTCGTTATTAACGGCCCTTACTGGATAAATAAAACTATACAGGAGATAGAAAAGGGGATGTAGTGCTTTAGACGCAATGCATTGCGTCTCTACGATTATTTTGCGCCAGCTACCATCAGCGTATACCCCAACGTCCCTTTCAAAACATGAAGCGGCAGCGGCAAAACTACTCCGGTAGTGTCATTTGGGAAGAGCAGGCAGTAAACCGTTTTGCGGGTGGCCGAGTCGATAACTACTTTATAACAATAATCGGGCACGGCAACGTGTTTGCCTGGTTTGATAAGCTTATCGGTAAAGATACCGCCGGCGGTGATATATAGCGTGCTGGTTTGTGATAGCGTGCGGATGCGGGTTTCCCATACCTTCCAGATGCCGCGGTTCAGTCGCGGGGTTTGCGGCAGGCAGTTATAAAAGCTAAAGGTTTTTTTGTCGAGGGTGCAGTCATATGCAAAGTCTTCCGAATTAGCCAGGTGGCCTTCGTCGTAACCCGAATGCGAGTAGTCGGCCGCAGTGGCGGTAAGTGTGCCATCAGCCTTAAACTTATAATGCGCCCGGTCGCAATCGCCGCCGCCTTGGCTCAGCTTATAGCTAACATATAAAGGTTCTTTAAGGTCGTACGAATAATAGGAAGTGTAGTTACCCATATTAACCACCGTATCCACACATTCGGCAAAATGAGGAACGGTAAACGGTGGTGGTGCTACAAACTTTTGTATAGTAGCCGGCGGCGCGGGTTGTTGGCAGCCGGCAAGGATAACCATTAACACCAATAATTTTACAGCATGCTTCACCCGGCTAATTTAGGTTTATTGCATTACAGACGCAACGCATTGCGTCTCTACTTATCTACAAACACATTTTTAATTGCATTTAAATAGCCGTAGCCATAAACATTGTCTGGTTGCAGGTAGCTGGTTTCGGTCCATTCGTTCCAACTATTAATGGTGATGAGCGGGGCTTGTTTTGGATGGGCGTCAACATAAGCCTTCGCCATTCTTAATCCTTTTTCAAAATTAGCAGGGGTGTTGTTACGTACAACCGCGCTTTTGCCGGTGCGGGGGCTGTTATCCCACCCTACGCTAATATGCGGGTAGTAGGGCATATCAAAGGTGGCGTCAATATGGTCCCACTCCTTTTTAACATTGGTAAGGATGTTTTCGTAATCATCATTAACATTTACAAAATGCGCAAACTGGTAATGGGTGCTGCTGGTAAAACCTAACTGCTTAACAAATGCGTTTTGTGGCTTTTCGGTTTTACTGCCGTCAAAGCCGCTATAGTTAAGATTGATCCCCCACATGGTTAATTGAAGTTCCAGGCCCGGGAAACCGGCGCGTTTGGTTTCTTCCTTAAACCATTTAAGTGCCGCGGCAGCTTTTTCAATCCCGCCAAGCCCGGTTATAAACTGCGGGATATCATAGATCATATAAACAGGCTTACCATCAATTTTATAGTAATTAGGCTGCTTAAAATATTTTTCGATAGTGCGTTTGGCAATCTTTTCGAACTCATCGCGGCTTACCTGGCCCTGCCATATCACATTGTTCTCGTTAAACTTATTTATGCGGGTATCCCAGGTGTTTACCACGTCGTGGTTGGCCCACATCAGGTAAAACTTCATCTTGTCTTTGTTATCAGCTTTCAGGAAACCGTTGTTTAGTGTAGTCTCCATAAATGGGCGGCCATCGTACCAATACCAGTCGAATATAAAAACGTTAACCCCATGTTTGGTGGCCTCGTTTATCTCCATCGCCATTATTGACGGATCAGCCTCATTAATAGTGCCCCAGGTTGGCTTGCGGTTCCAGTAAAAGCCGGGGAACCTGTCCTGCACGTTGGTAACTGTTTCCCATTCGCCAATACCTTTTGGCCAAAACGGGCGCAGGCGGGGGTCGTCATTAACATAGGCCGGGTATAAAAAGGCCGCTATATCGTATTTTTTTGTTTGCGCTAACGCGATTTTATTTACCAGCAACAAGGCAAATGCCGCCAACAGCAGGGTGCTTTTTTTATTAAAGATCATATAAGATTACCAGGTGGTGAATTGGTTATCTCAAATCTGTTATTTTTTGGTTATAAAACCATCATGCACTGTCTGATATTTTTATCCAACCTTCCTATGCGAGTGCATGGTAATGATGTTGGATGCGATAAGCTGTTTTGGCTTCACATTTAGTATCTCGGCAATTTCATACAAGCGCTCTAACGACATTTTTGTCTTCGCTGTTTCTATTTTACTGTAAGCGTTCTGCGTTATCCCCAGCGCCCGGGCCATATAGCTTTGCGATAAATGAAGGCGGATACGTCTTTCTTTGATATTGTCGGCAACATTTTTTAATTGAGCATCTACGTCCATTTCTATGTTCTTTAACATAAAGTTAGGAGTAAGCTTGCATTTATTTATACAATTTAAATAATGAACAAAGTGAACAGGGTTAGTTGTTATCACCCGCAGGAATATTGAAACATGGCCTGCATTGTTACACAATACAAACAAGTAAAAATTTATATCCTTATATTTAACTAAAAGAAACACCTATGCGCTATAAATTAACATTCATTCTGTTGCTGGTAAACGCAATAAGCTTTGCACAGACCGATAAAAAACTCACCGTCAAATTACAGGAGGTTGTTAAAGGTTTTAATGGGGATATAGGAGTATACGTACAAAACTTAAAAACAGGTAAAACTGCTGCTATAAATGCCGATACATTGTTCCCAACAGCCAGTATGGTTAAAGTGAGCATACTATGCGGTGTAATGGATAAGATTGAAAAAGGCGAACTAAAATATAACCAAAAGCTGGGCTATCGCGACTCGTTGCTTTATGCCGGCACTGATATTTTAGGATCTTTTAAAGATAAAGACACCATTATGCTAAGCAAAGTTGCCATGCTGATGATAACCATGAGCGACAACACCGCCAGCCTATGGCTTCAAAAGTTAGTGGGTGGCGGGCCGTATATTAATAACTGGCTTGATCAAAACGGGTTTAAATCCTACCGCGTAAATAGCCGAACGCCGGGCCGCACAGATATGCAAAAGCGTTATGGCTGGGGTGTTACTACACCTTTTGAGATGTGCAGGCTGTTTACCATGATCCGCGAGGGCAAAGCGGTTAGCCCGGGCGCCAGCGAACGCATGTACCGCATATTGGGCCGGATCTTCTGGGACGAACGTGCGCTCTCGCAGATCCCGCCGTATGTGCATGCCATATCCAAACAGGGCATGGTAGATGCAGCACGGTCTGAAACCGTATTGGTAAATGCCCCGCATGGCGATTACGTTTTCTGTATCGCTACCAAAAACAACAAAGACCAAAGCTGGACACCCAATAATGAAGCCGAGCAGCTGATCCGCAAGATCTCGGCCCTGTTATATCATTATTATGAGCCTAAGGATAAATGGGCACCGGCCGAGGGCGTGGCCAAATATATGTTGAACGAGTAGCAGCAACGTAAAACTTTAGCTAAATTTCTACTTTATCCTTATTATTGCTGCAATGGGCTTTCTGCAATTGGCCGGTTTAGGCAAAGTACATTTTCATGAATATGGTAAAGGGCAAAAACCAATGCTTGCCTTCCACGGCTATGGCATGACCGGGAAGCAGTTCCATGTGCTGGAGAAATCAATTTTAAAGGATTATCACGTTTACGGCTTCGACCATTTTTTCCATAACGAAAGTAAGATAGACGACTGGACCGAGCAGCAAATTTTAACCGGTATGCCAAAGGCTATGGTTAAAGCTTATGTTGAAGAATGGTTTAAGCTATATGGCCGGCAGCGATTCTCGGTAATGGGGTATTCTATCGGTGCCAACCTGGCGCTGATATTAGTTGAAGAATATGCCGACCTGGTAGACGAAATTATTTTAATGGCTCCCGATGGCCTATCGGTTTATAGAGGTTTTCATTTTTTAATGCACAACCCGTTTGGCCGCCTGTTTTTTAAGCGGATAACTAAAAGCAGCTGGCTGGCGACAACCATGCTGAATATCCTCAAAAAAGTTAGATTTATTGATGAAAGCCTATACCAAATAGCTTACAGCGAAATGGACACACCAAAAAAACGGCTGGATGTTTATTACACGCTAAACCTTATCAGGTTATTAAAGCCTGATACCGAAAAGATAGCGGCGCTTATTAATCAGCATAAAATAGCTTGCAAGCTGATATTTGGACAGCATGATGGTTTGTTCCCGAAAGCTGCGGCGTTGCCATTTATACAAAAACTAAACAATGCCGAGGTGCACGAGTTACCTTTAGGCCATTGGCTGGTTATACCCGCTCTTGACGAATATTTAGCTAATTTTGAGATATGATACCCTCGCGCAGAACTGAGTTTGCCAGCTATTTATTTTACCGCTACGTAAGGTGGTGGATGAGGCGCAAGTTTAATGTCATTCAGCCTATGCCTTTTACGCCGAAGCCGGGGCATTCTATCTTCCTGCTTATCAATCACTTTAGCTGGTGGGACGGTTTTTTTGGCAATTATATGGCCGATACTAACCTGGGGCGCAAGTTCTATATCATGATGCAGCATGATCATTTTATGAAGCACTTTTACTTTAAATATATAGGTGCGTTTTCCATGAAAAAAAGCTCGCGCGATATGGTGGAATCGTTAGCCTATACTGCGAAGCTGCTAAGCAATCCGGAAAATATGGTAGTAGTGTTTCCGCAGGGCGAGCTTTGCTCGAACCATGTTACCCATGTTAACGTAGAAAAAGGTATTGAGCGCATTATTAAACAGATTAAGGGCCCGTGTCAAATTGTTTATGCCTGTACGCTAATAGAATATTTTGAAAGCCTTAAACCATCGGCCTATATCCATTTATATGATTGCGGTGTGGCCGGCGAGGTACCCTTTGATACCCTGGTTGAAAACATCAACACTTTTCATGCCCAAGCGCTAAAAGACCAGGTAAATGTGGAGCATTAAATGATCTACCCTAAAAAAAATATCCTGTTTAAATGGAGCATTCATGCGTATGTATATTGGTTAGGCGTTCGCAATTTTAAGGAGATCAATTTTAATACTGTCGAGGTTGATAACGATAAATCGATATTATTAATAGCCAATCATTTTAGCGCCTGGGATACCATCATCCTATCCTGGATAAACCGCAAACTGCTAAAAAAGAAATTTCATGTTATGATGCTGGAGAGCACGGCTATGAAAGAGCCTTTCTTAAAATATGCCGGTGGATTTTCTATCAATAAAACATCAAAAGACATGGTTAATTCGCTTGATTTTGCGGCGAAGCTTTTGGATGACCCCGATAACCTGGTGCTGATATTCCCGCAAGGGAAAATCTATTCAAACATGATAAGCGAGGTGGTTTTTGAAAAAGGAATAATGCAGGTAATTAAAAAAGCCGCCGGTAAATTCCGGTTGATATTTGCTGCCACCTTTATTGAAAATTTTGAGAATTTTAAACCGGTTGCTAACACATCTTTAAAAACAAGTGTCGACAATAGTTTTAATACTATCTTAGATTTGCAGGAAGCATACCAGCAACATTATACCCACAGCCGCCAACAACAAATACAAATAGTTAAATAGTGATAACCGTTATAGCCGTAACATTCTTCTTTATGATCCTGCGGTTTGCGGTAACACTTTTTAATTTTATATCCGACCCAAAGCTGCGCCGCGTTAACCGGCATTATGATGACCTGGTTTCTATCCTGATCCCTGTTAGGAACGAGGAGGGGAATATCTTATCGCTGCTGCAATCCATCACCCAACAAGATTACCAGAATTACGAGGTGTTGATCCTTGACGATGAATCGACCGATAACACTTATAAAGTTTGCGCCGCCTTTGCCGAAAAACATTCAAACTTCCGGATAATAAAAGGCGAAAAATTACCGCACGGCTGGTTAGGTAAAAACCATGCCTGCCACCAGTTAGCCAACGAAGCCAGGGGCAATTTCTTTTTATTTGTTGATGCCGATGAACAAATAAGCGTAGGCCTTATAAACAGTGCCGTACACCGCATGCATGCCAACAAGCTAAGCCTGTTAAGCTTATTTGCCAACCAGCAAATGCAAACTATTGGTGAGCGACTGGTGGTACCGTTGATGCATTATATCCTGTTAAACCTGCTGCCGCTACGGTTAATATACCTGGTTAAAAACTATAGTGTTGCAGCAGCCAGCGGCCAGTTTATGTTATTTAATGCCGATGATTACCGCGCATACCGATGGCATAAACAGGTGAGGGATAAAGTTGTTGAGGATGTAGAAATTATGCGGCTCATCAAATCAACCGGGCGCAACGGCGAGGCTTTGCTGGCCAACGGAATGATCAATTGCCGCATGTATAAAAATTACAGCGAGGCCGTGAATGGCTTTAGCAAAAACTTTTTGGCGGCATTTAACTACAACATTATTTGGTTCCTGATATACATTGTATTGATAATAGGCGGACCGATGATCGTGATCATGACGCTTGATTTCCAGCTGATATTTTTTATGGCCGGCTTAATTGCGCTTACCCGGGTAATGGTTTCGCTGGCGGCGGGGCAAAATGCCTGGTACAATATTTTACTGCACCCGGTGCAAATGTTTAGCCTAACCCTGGTTGCCTTTTTGGCCATACAACGCTACCTCACTAAAACCATGATATGGAAAGGCCGAAAAATATAAAAAGTTTTAAAGCCACCCTGCCGGTAAGGCTTGTCATTATATTCCATTTGGTGGGGATAGTCGGCCTGTCCATAACCGAAACAAAACCGCTTTTTTTAACACTGGTACCATATCATTTATTATTAATGATGGGGATATTGTTTTTTACGCATATTAGGTTTGGGCAAAGGTTCGTGCTTTTCTTCCTGTTGATATTTACCGCAGGTTTCGCGGCGGAGTGGGCAGGCGTACATACCGGGCAGCTCTTTGGCAATTATGTTTATGGCCCAACATTAGGGTTTGGTGTGGATGGCATCCCGTTAATAATGGGTGTAAACTGGTTTTTATTAGTTTACAGTGTTGGGGTAACTTTACAATACATCGGTATTAAACACCTTGCCTTGCGCGTGTTGTTGGGCGCCTTATTATTGGTTTTGTTAGATTTTGTGATAGAACCCGCCGCTATCAAGTTTAATTACTGGCATTGGGCAGTCGGGGTGGCGCCGGTTAATAATTATATCTGCTGGTTTGTTTTAGGGGCAATATTGGTTTTAATTTTTGAGCTGTTTAAATTTAAAAAGCAAAGCATTGTTGGGGTGGTGTTATTGATAAGCCAGTTTATCTTTTTCATCGCCTTGCTTTCTGAGCCTGTGGTTGTGCCAAAGACAGAGCCAATAAAAATTGTAAAACCCCGTTAATTTATATGGGCAGTACCTTAGCATACGTGCAAAGGAGGCTCCGCTGGAGCCTGAAAAAAAGACTTTATTTTTTCTATAAACAGGTGACTCCTCCGGAGTCATAACTAAGTGAAAACATAGCTTCAAACATATTTTAAGAACCTCTCCGAAGTAATTCCTCGAAAAAGCGATAGCTCCGGAGGAGCTACCTGTTTATAGTATATCCGCAAGATATTTAACGGCTCCGGCGGAGCCTCCTATTTTAAAAGCGATTTACTGCCGTTATTTATATCAGCAAATGTTCAAATAAAAATTACGTAAATTTGCACGCAATGGGCGCATATAACTTACAGGTTACTATAGATAAAGATTCCGGATTTTGTTTCGGGGTTATCTATGCTATTGATATGGCCGAAGATATTTTGGCCGAAGACGGCTACCTGTATTGTCTTGGCGATATTGTGCATAATGATGAGGAGGTAGAACGCTTAAAAGCCCTCGGCTTACGGATCATCGACCATTCGGCATTAAAAGACCTGCGTGGCGAGAAAGTACTGATCCGAGCGCATGGCGAAGCCCCTGAAACTTACCGTACAGCTTTAGAGAACAATATTACACTGATAGATGCTTCTTGCCCTGTAGTTTTGAAACTGCAGAACCGCATCAAGACATCGTTCGACCAGAAAGAGAAGATCCTGATATTTGGCAAACATGGCCATGCCGAGGTTATTGGTCTGCAAGGCCAAACCAACAATGAGGCCCTGGTTTTCCAGGATATTGCCGAGCTGGATAATGTTGAATTACCGCATAACATCACCCTTTACAGCCAGACCACCAAAAGCATGGAAAAGTTTTACCAGGTTAAGGAAGAACTGATCAGCCGTGGTTATGACCTGAACGCTAACGACACCATCTGTCGCCAGGTGTCAAACCGTGATAAGGACCTGCCGGTATTTGCCACAAGTTTTGATAAAATTGTATTTGTATCAGGCGTAAAATCATCAAACGGCAAAGTATTGTTCGAGGTTTGTCGCAAGCATAATCCAAATACTTACTTCATATCATCAACCTCCGAATTAAAACAGGAGATGTTCGCCCCCGGCGACACAGTTGGTATTGCCGGCGCTACTTCTACACCTATGTGGTTAATGGAAGAGGTGAAAGCTGAATTGGAGAAGTTTTAAGCAACTACCGCACCGATTAACTTTTTTCAAATCTCCCGGTCTTTTTATCAAGGCTAATTTTATATAAAATCAGCTCTACGCCATCGCCAACATCAAAGGCGTTGGCGGTAAATCCGTGCGATGGGTGTGCAGCATTCCCTTTCAACAATGGCATAACCCGTTTAATGATTTTTTGCATGATGAAAGTTTTTTCGTGCATATCAAATATTTCCTCAAATCGTCCCCACGCTATTACACTTTCCCAGTTTAACAGATCATCAATAGCGTCAACCTGGAAACATACATCTGGGTTTTTACGCATCATATCTATTTTCATTCCTTTTTTAGAATGGGCATATATCGTATCATTCTCATAAACATAGTTGATAGGTATGATATAGGTAACGCCATCTGCGTGGCAGCCAATGCGACCTACCGGAAGACTCATCAACAGGTCCTCAATTTGCAATCCGTCCAATTCTCCTAACATATAACAAAGCTCTTCAATATTTAACCCACAGAAAATGATGAGAAACACTAACAACGATGATAGTTGCCACCATTTAGATAGCCGGGCACCGGTAGCTTTGCATCTTAATTAATTTTCTCGTCATAAAATTCTGCGTTCAACTTGTTCGCCTGTTTTTTGTTATTTTTGCGCTGATGTCTAAAAAAGGAATTTTACTGGTTAACCTGGGTACCCCTGATAGCCCAGGTACTGCTGATGTACGTAAATATCTAAACGAGTTTTTGATGGATGAGCGGGTTATTGATGTTAACCCGGTTTTGCGTACCATTTTGGTGCGTGGGATAATCACTCCTTTCAGGGCAGCAAAATCAGCTAAATTATACCAGGAGATCTGGAGCAAAGAGACCGGCTCGCCTTTATTACATTATAGCAAGCTGCAGCACCAGGCATTAAAAGATCGTTTGGGTGATGAGTACCAGGTTGAACTGGCTATGCGCTACCAAACCCCTTCTATCGAATCGGCATTAGAGCGCTTGAAAGCCAATTTGGTAAGTGACATTAAGGTTATCCCGATGTTCCCGCAATATGCTTCAGCAAGTACGGGTTCGGTGCAGCAAAAAGTGATGGAACTGGTTAAAGGCTGGCAAACTATCCCAAACATCACATTCGTCAATTCATTTCATGATGATGACCTGATGATCCAAACCTTTGTTGATAACGCGAAGAAACATCAGCCGGAAACTTACGACCATATATTATTTAGCTTTCACGGCTTGCCACAGCGCCAGATAAAAAAATGCGACCATACGCACAGTTACTGCCTGCAGGTTGACGGCTGCTGCAATACCCTGAACGATACCAATAAATTTTGCTACTCGGCACAATCATACGATACTGCACGATTGATAGCCGAAAAAATGGGCATCGCCAAAGAAAACTATACCGTTTGCTTTCAATCGCGCCTGGGCAACGACCCATGGGTACAGCCTTATACCAGTAAAGTAATTGAAGAACTGGCACACCAGGGCAAGAAACGCCTGCTAGTGTTTTGCCCGGCCTTTGTTGCCGACTGCCTTGAAACCGTATACGAGGTTACAGAAGAATACGGCGGCGAGTTCCGCGCGTTAGGCGGCGAGCATGTACAATTGGTAGAGAGCCTGAATGATTCGCCAACTTTTATTGATGCATTGGAGCGAATGGCGAGGGCATAGTATAGAGACTTACGAAGTTTTAAAAACTTCGTAAGTCTGCCTAACGCTTTTCCACCCTATCATAAAATCCGCCAAACGAGTTCACCCTTACGCCTTCTTCTTTAAAAAATTCGCCGGGGAAACCTAAGTCGATAGATGACACTTCATCCAGCTTTTGCAGTTGCTCTTTTGTTAGCGATACGTTTATCGTTTTTAAATTCTCTTCTAACTGGCTCACCTTAGTCGCGCCTACAATCGGGATAGACGAAAAACCCTGGCTCATTACCCATTGCAGCGCAACATGGCTGGCAGATACGCCCAGTTCATTAGCGATAGCAACAACAGCTTTGGTAATGCCAACGCTACGATCGTCTAAACGTCGGCTTTCAGGCTTTATGCGACCCTGTTCGCCGCGCAGGTATTTGCCGCTCAGCACGCCTCCGCCCAAAGGCGCCCATGGTGTTACCGTCATACCGAAGTGTTTGGCCATTGGTATCAGCTCACGTTCGGGTGTACGTTGGATTAGGCTGTATTCAACTTGCAGAGCTATAAACTGACTCCAGCCCATCAACTCGGCAAGGGTATTGCCTTTGGCTACCTGCCAGGCGGGTGTATCGCTTATAGCAGCATAATTTATTTTTCCCTGGCGGATCAGGTCGTCCATTCCGCGCAGTACCTCATCCATCGGCGTTAGGTCGTCCCAGATATGGAGGTACAGCACATCAATAAAATCAGTCTTTAAGCGCCTCAGGCTTTCCTCAACGCTGCGCATCATATTTTTACGGCTATTGCCTGATGCGTTAGGATTGGTCAGGTTATCTTTTAAAGAATATTTGGTAGCCAGCACAAAATAATCACGGTCGTGGTTATGCACATACTCACCGATAATTTTCTCGCTGGTGCCCAGCTTATATACATTGGCGGTATCTATAAAGTTACCGCCGGCATTTGCAAAGGCATCCATTATGGCAAAGCTGGTTTGCTTATCGGCACCCCAACCGGCTTCGGTACCAAAGCCCATAGTGCCCAGGCATAGTTCTGAAACTTTAAGGCCCGAGCGGCCCAGTAATTTGTAGTTCATGGTGTAAGTGATTTAAACAAAACTAAACAATATTGGCCTTTAGGTTGTAATTTATATATGAAAACAATAACCCTGCATACCAGTATTGATTCTGACCAGTTGTTGGATCACATTCAGCAAAAGTTAAACCCTTTGTTTTGGGAGCAACGACAGCAAAGGATAGTATTTAGTGTGGTAAAAAATGGTGAGGGTATAGATATTTCGCAAGAGCAGATGTACGACGGGCCGCTGTTTCATTTAGAGGTTAAGGGCCTGCAAGTTTTAATTACCCGCAATGAGCATTATGTTGACGATGTAAACTCGTTAACTATAGAATCAATACTAAACAGTTTGTTTGAAGACCTGACGGGCGATATCCGAGGGGTTGATTTGGTTACGGAAGGATAAAAAAAAGCCCCGATGATGATCGGGGCTTTTTCAATTCTTTATCCGGCTATCCAGCTAAATTTATATTCTAACGACGGGCTTTTCATTCTCTCGGCAATGCGAATCAAACGGTTAGGCAGGGCCACAACATAGTCGCGTGCTTTTTCGCCGCTTTCTGTTAGGCCGGTCATACTTTCAATATGCCAGTCGGTAATTAATTCTTTTAAAATATCCACGTAATCAACGGCGGTATAAATGCCAAGGCGTTCTGCCGCGTCGGTAAAGTGGCCAAAGGTTTGGCCTATTTTTAAACCAACTTCGCGCAGGAAGTGCGCCGGCATTACAATTTTCTTACGCATCATGTCCTCAAACGCCAGCATCGCTTCGTTAGGGTCAACCTCAAATATCTTTTCGATAAAATACTTGTAAGCTTTAGCATGGCGCATCTCGTCAGACGCTATAACACCGCACATTTTTGACAGTAAGTTATCGCCATCCTTTTTGGCCTGCGACGCTACCCTGCGGTGCGATACGTTTGTTGCCAGCTCCTGGAAAGAAGTGTAGATAAAGTTACGGTATGGGTCATGCCCGGTGCCTATATCAAAACCATCGGCAATTAAATATTGGGTTGATACCTCCATAGCACGCATATCCACACGGCCAGACAGGTATAAGTATTTGTTTAACAGGTCGCCATGGCGGTTCTCTTCGGCGGTCCATTGGCGGGTCCATTTCATCCAGCCACCTTCTTCGTTTTTGGATACGCCTTCAACCATAGTTAACCATGATTCATAAGTAGGCAAAGCTTCTTCGGTAATGGTATCGCCAATTAAAACAGCCATCAGGTCGTAAGACAGACCCTGGGCACTTTCGCGCATTTCTTTAACCTCACTAAAAAAAGTATCTTTTGTTGAATCGGGCAAAAAATCAGATGGCTGCCAGATAGTGTCAATGGGCTTCAAATATTCCTGCATCTTTTCGAGCATGAATTTTTCGATATGCGCCATTACTTCTTTCCTTTTTTCTTCAAAAAATATCATAGTAATCAATTAATTCACAAAGGTAATGATTTATATATTCACTCAACATCATTTTTTACCGGTATAGCCTATAGCATCTTTCATACAATCAGGCAGGGTTTGCAATGATGGCGGCCCATTAAAAATAGAAAAATTGTCTTTATACTCCCACATCACACCGGGGATATTCAGTTTTTTTAATGTTTTACGGATAGCCTTGATATACCGGCACCTGCTATCTGCATCAGCATATTTATTATATACGCCGTACTCGGTACATATCAAAGGCACATCATATTTGGTGGCCCACTTTTTAACTATCAATAATTTATCGGTTAACGACTGCTCGTTACCGTCTGTACGGTACTGGTAAAAGTTTGTTTCGCCCCAGGTGCCCTTTGCCTTAGGGTTAATAGTGGGAAAAGTTTCCGCATTATAAGGAAATGTTACCCCGGTGGTTGCTACCTGGTCGCCTACCCAGGCTGCGCCCTGGTGGGTAAATAAAAAAGGTTCGTAAAAATGCACCGTGTAAATAATGTTCTCGTCGGCCAGTCTAACGGTACGGCTTAATTCATAGATGCTGTTAAAGTTTGAGGCACCTACAATAAGGGTGCGTTTTTTATCAATTTTACGTATGGCAGTAGTAATATTATATGCAGCATCCTTCCAAATATCCGGGTTCATGTGTGGCGGCTCGTTGTATAGCTCAAAAAACAGGTTGTCGGCGCTCTCTTTTCTATAATGTTCTGTTAATAACAGCCATGTTTTGATAATTATAGGGGTTTCGGTTAAATAATTATTATCATTTAATTCGCCATAATGGTAATCTATTATCAGCTTTAACCCGTATAAATGGCATTGTTTAACCACTTTATCAATTTTAGCCAGTACATCTGTAACCGGGATGCCTTTGGTTTCGAAGAATTTAAAGGCTACGGGCAATCTTATACTTTTAAAACCTAATGTTTTAAGCAATGCCAGGTCGGTGTTTGTAACCGTGTTATCATTTAATATATCTTTGGCCCAGGTCTGCTCTAACCATGAAATACTAATGCCGTTATCAAGGCTTTTGGCCCGTTTAAAGGCCAATTCACGCTCGGGCGAAACTATTGGATTGCTTTTTGCTATTGTTGTCTGCACAAATACAAGCAGTATCACAAATACAGTACGAACTATTAGGGTTACAGAATTATTTTGTATTATTACTTGCACTTAATTATAAGTTTATTACTAAATCAATCTAATCTTTATATAATTTAAAAACTAATAATGTTTGTTCAAATTACTAAAGAAGAATTTTCGAAAGAAGTTTTAAAAAAAGCGTGGTACCAGACAAATAACATCATTTGGACTATTCTTTTCTTATACCCTTTGATCACAATTATTGACGTTATTTATAATCCGGGTATCTGGGTGCAGTTTTTAATTGTACGCCTTATAACCGATATTATAATATACGTTTTATATACCTTCTTTAAGACTAAAAAATATAACTACCGCATACTATTACATGCCGCGTTCTTCATGCTTTCATGCACGTCGGCTGTGTTATGTAATATGGTTAATATACAGCAATTAAATGTTTATTTCCTGGTATACTCGGCTATTATATTATTCTTTAATATCCAGGTATTTTGGGAGCCGGTACATTCTATCATCCAATCGCTGGTTGCACTTATATTACTAACCATATTTTTTAACGCTTTAAACGAGTATACTGTCGACCTATTTGTAAGCAACGGCGGGCAATTCTTTTTTATAGTTGCGTCTATATCATGCCTTATACCAAGTGCCCGCTTTAAGGTTATTGAACGCGAGGTTAAATCGCAGCTGTTGATCGAAAAATCAAACGAACAGCTTAAAAACCAAAACCGCGATATCGTTGAGAAAAACACCATCATTGATATGCAGTATGAGCGTCTGTTAAAAATGGACGAACAAAAAAACAGCTTCATCAATATTGCCGGGCACGATCTTAAAAACCTGATAGGTTCCATCATCATGAGTAATAACATGATAAAGGAAGAAGATTATCGCCTGAGCAGCGACCAAAAAGAATTTTCTGATTACATCACCGAGTCGGCCGAGAAGATGCAGTATATGCTTAATAAGCTGATGGATGTAAAAGAGATCGAATCGCCTGAGATGAAGTTCAATATGGAGATCTTTGATATCAATATTGAGGTTAGGCGCATTTTCCGTGGTTTGATGGAAACCGCCCAAATGAAGAATATCCATTTGGTTGACAATATTTTAAAATTGCCTTTAAATGTTAAGCTGGACAAAGTATTTGCCGGCCAGATCTTCCAGAATTTATTATCAAACACCATTAAGTTTTCGCAAACTAATAACAACATCCGTGTAGTAACCAGCCTGCAGCGCCAAAAATTTGTTTTCGAAATTATTGACGAGGGCATAGCCATTGGCCAGGAAGAACTGGACATGATGTTTAACAAGCTAAAAACATTAAACGAAGCCAATACCAGTAAAGAAAGCCGCCTGGGTTTAGGTTTATCAATAGCCAAATTAATTACCCAGGAAATGGGCGGCGAGATGTTTTACAGAAGCGACGATAATGGCAATTATTTTAGAGTAGAATTTTACGTAATCAACTAATACCTCAGCAATGAACAAATTTTTTACAGCACTTGCCTTTTTCTTTTTATTAAGTACCGCAACCTTTGCACAACGGATACTCTCGTTTCATGCCATGGGGCATGATGATGATGCTATCATAGGTATGAGCGGCAGCAGCGCTTACTATTTAAAAATTGACCCAAGTATTGAGTTGAACGGAAGCAAGCTGGTATTGTTTGTACAGCCATCGCAAGCGTTGATCAAACGCCTGTCATACGTAAACGTAATTATCAACGACAGACCGGCTTTCAGTAGCGCCTTATCGCAAGATTCTATCATGACGGTAACGCTTAACCTTTCAAAAATGGATATGTCGGCTGATAAATTCCTGAAAATACAGGTTAAGACATTGTGTACGGTAACAGAGGATAAATGTAAGGACCTTGACAACCCGGCAATGTGGATGAAGGTTAAAAGCTATTCATACTTGTCGTTAGTAAAAAGTACTGCCAACTTCTTTACCAACATAAACATTGGCAACTGCTTTGAAACCATGAAAGCTATTGTTTATCCTGCCAATCCAACCCTGCACGATTTAAAAGCGGTGGCCTGGTCGTACTCAAGGTTAAAGAAAGCGGATGTTAAAAACATTGCTGTTTTCCAGGAAGGCAAGGTGCCTGACAGTATAAAGAACTACATTGCTGTAGGTAATTTATCCAGCCTGCGCGCCGATAAGCGCGCCCTTTTAAAAATTGTACCACAACCCGGTGAAGGTTTATTTTATTTAAATAAATCGGTAGTAAGAAGCATTGATACGCTTACACGGCTGGTAAATGTTAAAGGCAAATTATTAACTATAAAATCTTTAACAGAGGCTGATGTACCGTCTGAAATATTGTTTGTCAGCGGTGGCGATGATACAGGTTATGAAAAAACCATAACCGCTTTAGGTAACATAAACATCTTAAACTCAACCTTTGGCGATTATTTGTTAATTGATAAAGCCGAGAACAAATTCTTTAAAACTATTGACGAGAACCGCTCAAAATTATCGTTCAGGCAAATTGGTGGTACAACCAACTTCATGTCGGGTATTGGTAACTTAAAAAGCGTTTACAACTTTAAAAACTCCGATTTTAGCTTTACCCCAAAAGAGGTCGAGATCCGTATTATAGCTAACTACAGCAGCCTGGCACAAGGCGATCGTGGTTACTTAAACATCTACCTTAACGGTATGTTAATCAGCTCTGAAAAGCTGGATGCATCCGGCAAGTTAAATACAGCGGTAACTATTAACCGTTACCAGCACCATAAATACAATACGCTCGAAACCGAGTTTAGGTTCTACTCAAGCGGTGGTAACTGTTCTGCCAGCTTCAACGGTTTCTTTGCCGAGGTTGATGTAGACAAATCATACCTTGAATCTAAAAACCCTTTCATCACCAGCGATTTGAGCTTCTACCAATATCCTGAAGCATTTAACTCTGGTACAACCCGTATTGTGGTAAGTAAAAAATACGCGCCGTATGCCGCGGCTGCAATGGGCGAGATCATTTACGAGTTGAACAATAATATCAATGCAAACAACTTCCCTGAGTTTGAGTATTCTGATGGTATTGATCCAAACGAGTTAAAGAAAAATAACATCATCGCCCTATTGGCTCATGATGATAAGCTGATGGACGATTTCCCTGATGCACCTATTAAGTTTAACCGTAAGTTCCGTTTATATAATAACGAGAATAACAAGGTGGTGTACTCCTTGTCTGATTCCGTATCAAACGGCCTTGCACAGATCTTCTACGGGCGAAGCAATAACGCTGTATTGGTACTTACCGCTACTGGCAAAAACCTGGCTAACGCGTTTACAGCGGCCTCGCGGTCAATTACAGAGCAGCTGTCAACCTTGTCAAGTAATGTGGCTATATCTGATGTAAACAACAATAAGTATCTGTTCAACATCAGTAAATCAAGCGAGAACCTGGAGTATATTGATACCAAGAGCGTACTTACCCGTTTCTGGGAAAGCTACAACCTTTACATTTTGTTAGGTATGTTGGTGTTGATATTGCTATCATTCTTGTACATACGTGCCAAGGTTCAAAAATCAACAGATATATTTAGTGAGTAATTTGTTGCGGCAACAGTATTTATGTATTGAGCTGATCAATATTTAAAGCGATAGTAGTACATAGGTTGTTTAGCAGTTTAACATTTTATTTAACAGATAATGCAGATATCCATTCCCGAACTTTTGATCCAGGACGGCTTCATGACACAAGCCGAACAGGAAAAGATCGATGATTTTTCAAGAAGATCGGGGTTATCATACATTAAAATATTATTGAATTTTGGCTACCTGAGCCGTAAGAATTACGAGCGGTCGCTTAACAACGCAGGTTATGAGTTTAAGCAGATCCGTGATGAAGACTACGATCTGGATGTATTAGCCAAAACCGAACTAAAATTTGCCGACGCGCACCTGGCCCTGCCTTTACGTGTAGAAAACGGCAAATTAGTTACCTTAATGGCCAACCCCAGCGACGAGCTGTTTAAAGATTATATAAGGTTTACTTACGATATGGAGCCCGAAATTATCCTGGCTTCGGATCTTGACATTACCTGGTTAAGCCATATTTTGTTAGGGCAGAAATATGTTAAATCGGCCGTGTTTGAGTTATTGAACCGCGACCCTGACAGCTCAGCATTAACCACCTTTACTACCCCCCAGCTTATATTCACCTTTGGGGTGTTTGCGCTGGTAGTTATTGGTATGATGCTGAACTTTGTAAACACATCAATAGCCATTAATGTGGTACTAAGTTCTTTCTTCCTGGTATCAATTATATTTAAACTATTCCTTGCCCTGGTGGGTTCAAGGTTTGAGTTGCACCAGGCCGTAACCCGTGAAGAGGTGCGCGAGGTAGTTGATGACGACCTGCCCATTTATACCATACATTTACCGGTATATAAAGAGGATAAGCTGATAAAAAAGCTGATATGGAACTTACAGAGTTTAGACTACCCGCGCGAAAAGCTGGATATAAAGCTGCTGATAGAAGAGGACGATGATAAAACGCTGAACGCAGTTAGAAATTTAGATTTCCCTGCCGTATTCGAGGTTATTGTAGTGCCTTTCCACATGCCTAAAACCAAACCTAAGGCATGTAACTACGGCCTCCACTTTTCAAGGGGCACCTTTTTAACTATTTATGATGCCGAGGACGTACCGGATACAGATCAGCTTAAAAAAGTTGTAACGCTGTTTAACAAGCTGCCAAGTAACTATGTATGTATCCAATGTGCATTAAACTATTTTAATCGCGGCGAGAACTTCCTTACGCGGATGTTTACGTTGGAATATTCTTACTGGTTTGATTATATGCTGCCCGGGCTGGATACATTTGATATCCCTATCCCGTTAGGTGGTACAAGTAACCACTTTAAATTTGAGTTTTTAATTGAGCTGGGGGGCTGGGATCCGTTTAACGTAACAGAGGATGCCGATTTGGGCGTACGTGCCTATGCCAAGGGTTATAAAGTGGCTATCATTAACTCTACCACCTATGAGGAAGCCAACAACGAAATGTTTAACTGGGTGCGCCAGCGTTCGCGGTGGATAAAGGGCTATATGCAAACCCACCTGGTACACATGCGCAACCCGGTAAAGCTTTGGAAAAAAGTTGGCTGGAAAGGCTTTTTAGGTTTTAACTTCTTTATTGGCGCCACACCTGTTACCTTTTTAGTATATCCGCTTTTGTTAGCCATATTTTTATGTTATCTCATATTCGATTTAGCATCTATACGGTCGTTCTTTCCCGATTGGGTTTTGTTCATGTCGATAATTAACCTTATGGTTGGTAATATATTAATGATATATGTAAACATGATGGCGGTATTTAAACGCCGCTATTATGAGCTGATATTGTTTGCCATCGCCAACCCTATATATTGGTTATTACACTCATGGGCTGCCTATAAGGGCCTGTACCAGTTAATTGTTAAGCCTTTTTATTGGGAAAAAACAAACCACGGATTAAGTAAAGTTAATAATCAAGCCGGGGCCGAATGAAACTAAAGTTTAAAATAAAAGTAACACGCAGCCAAACCCTGTTAATTATTACGCTATTAATAGCTATATACTACCTGGTATGCGGTATTTATTTAAACCACCTGGGTTACTTTAACCAGGAAACGCTTTTTTATGTTGAAAAGGTTAGGATTATATTTGAAGGGCTTGGCTACAAGCTCAAAGTAATTGGCCTGACAGCGCCCGCACTTCCCTTTTTTGCAACGTTTGCATTTACCAGCATAAATTCGTTACTGGCGCCAATAATAGCATCGGCCCTGGGCACGGCTGCGCTTTTTTATTTAATGGCCAGCACCCTGGTTAAAAAAACCGATGACGATTTTTACCTGCTGGTGCTTATCATCCTGTTTTTATTCCACCCGGGGCTGTTATATACAGCCTGTTCAGGCAAGGCAACATATATGGTGCTTATCTTTTTTTATATGTTCTTTTTAAACATATTTAAATATTACACCTCAAATACAACCTTCCATATATCCATAGCCAGTATTTGCCTGGTATTATTGTTGTTCTGCGACTATAAATTTATCTGGTTAACACTGTTTTTTATTCCGCTTATATTTTCAATAGCGCTGCAATCATTAAACCTTGCCGAAAAGGAATCTATATTCAGGATGACTCAGAGCTTTAACAGCCCATCGTTAAGGCGTAAGCTTATCAATAAAACATTCGCGCTATACGTTATCCTGTTTGTTTTGCCAATAGCATCTATTATTTGTTATAAAATGCTTAATCTGACTAATGCTAATGATGCGGATTACTTTCTGAACAGCCCATACGCTACCTGGAACGTTTTGGCCGAGCGTTTCTCGTACGAGAAAATCGCTTTAAATCCTGATTTTAAAAACCCTGAAATATCGTTACTGATAACGGCCAGGATGATCATCTTTTGCCCATTAATTGTATTTGCCATAGTACTTTTCAGGCGCAACCCATACCAGGTATTAACGTTGTTAACTCCTTTTGCATTTGTCGAGTTCCTGCATATAAAGTACGACAAGGTATTTATATTACATCAATACTACCTGATATTCCTGATTCTGGCGTTGTTGTGTTTTATCATAAAAGCTCAGCCTGTTAAAAATGGTGTGCTGTTTAAATCAGTTTTAGGCATAATTATATTGGTGCAATTGTATACGGGTTATTACTTTTTACATAACTCATTAATTGATGATGAGAAAAACTTCATCACCATATTATTGAATCGCACTACTGACGAACAGCAGGATGAAAACCGCGATATGGCTAATTATATAAACGGTTTGCCTGATGGTTCAAAAATAATGATAGACGATGCCATAGCTTACCCTATTGTAGCTTTTACGAGCAACATTGCCGACCTTGTTTTACCTTACCAGGAAAACTTTTTGAGCGCAATTGAAACGCCTGGCCAATATGTAAATTATATACTTATAGCTAACTCAAAAAATTTATTAAACGGCTATTCTATATTAAATGGCCGCTACGCCCCCGTAGTATATCAAACAGGCAATAACTACTCTTCGTTGCAAAAAGCTTACGAAACCGACCATTGGATATTGTATAAGCTTTTTTAAGCCACTGATAACCAAAACTATCCCGCTTATTATTACTGAGTTAAATTATTATATTTGGTTATAGCTTTAACTACTATGGCCTGCACCAACTGTGGACACAATTTAACAGAAAACTTTTGCCCCTACTGCGGCGAAAAACGCTTCGATAAAAAGCACCTCTCCATAAAGCATTTTGCCGAAGAAACTTTTGAAGGGTTTGCACATTTCGATAATAAGTTTATCTCGACCTTAAGACTGTTATTTACAAAACCCGGGCTGCTATCATTAGATCATGTTGAAGGGCGGCAGAGCAGGCATATGAAGCCTATCGCTTTTTTCCTGGTAATAAACTTAATGTTTTTTTTGCTGATGGTAGTTGCAAATCCATTTAGTTTACCGCTATACAACTATATCACATTCCAGCCATTTATTAATTTTAACACGCAGCATATAATCCAGGAGAGGTTAAAAATAACACACCTTACATTGGCTGAATATTCGCGTTTTTTTGACGCAAAAATACATTCAGATTCCAAAGGGTATATTTTTGCACTAATCCCCCTTTATGGTTTATTATGCTGGCTGTTATTTATCAGGTATAAACGATTAGTTGTGGAGCATTTAGTGTTTGCTACACACTTCGCAGCATTTGTATTGTGCTACTTTTTTTTACAGATCTATCTCATCATCCTCCCGTTTTATTACTTCACAGGTCTTCACTATTCGGTTGATTTTGATACGATCAGCAGCTTGATGACATCAGTAGTGGTCGGCGTATATATTGCTGTAGCCAGCCGCCGGTTTTATAAGGCAAGCTATTTATGGTCGGTAATTGCGGGGATTATTATGGGGGTATGCTTTTTTGAAATTATACAGGTTTACAGGATGTTGTTGTTTTTCAAAATTGTTTACATCAAATATATTTAGCGAAATATCAATCGTTAAACTGCGTCTGATTAATCATTTAAAACAATTAGCCTGATTGCTGGTATTGTTGTTACATAAATCTATATGGCAACCAATAAAAATCAACACCAAGACAAGGCAGAACTATCCTATATCACAAAGGTATGGCAAACCGTAGGCATAGTGGCTCTGCTGGTAGTAACCATACTGGTAATAAGGGTAGCCTTTGACATACTATTAATGGTGCTTGCCGGTTCATTAATTGCCGTATACTTTCACGGCCTGGGCGATGCCATACAACGCCGCACAAAACTAAAACGCATACCGGCCATGTTGATATCCACTATAGGCACCCTCATTTTATTAGGCGCTTTATTTTGGTTTATGGGCACTAAAATACAACAACAGGTTTCCGAGTTAAGCAACACCCTGCCACATACGCTAAATAATGCCAAAGCCAAACTATCGCAAACTGCGGCCGGGCAAAAAGTATTAGAAAGTTTTTCGGGCGATAATTCACAAAAATTGATGAGTACCGTTCAGGGTTTTTTCAGCACCACCTTTGGCGTACTTGGCGATATGTATATTATTTTATTCCTGGGGATATTTTTCACGTCGAACCCTTCACTATATAAAGACGGGATCTTGATTTTGGTACCCCGAAGTAAGAAAGCGTTGGGCAAACATATTATGGACAGGATTAGTCTGTCGCTTAAAGGCTGGTTAAAAGGCACCTTACTTTCAATGTTATTAATTACGATATTATTAGGTACCGCGTTAACTGTTGTAGGCATGCCGGTTGCTTTAATATTGGCGTTGATAACCGGCCTGTTAGAAATTGTGCCAAGTATAGGTTCATTAATAGCGATGATACCCGGCGTACTGTTAGCACTTACCGTAAGTACCAACATGGCTATACTCGTCGCGGTAATATATATAGTGGCCCAAACCCTTGTAGCCAATATAATTACCCCCCTTATTCAAAAGAAAATGATAAATCTGCCGCCTGCATTAACGCTTATAAGCCAGCTAATAATGGGTACTGCATCGGGCGCGTTAGGAGTGATACTGGCGGTGCCGCTGTTGGCAATATTAATTGTTTTGGTTGATGAGCTGTATGTTAAAAAGATAGCTCATAACGACGATGAAGTGTTAGATAAAAAGATACTCGAATAATAATCAGAGCTTTGTCTTCGATAAAATAGCCTTAATAACCGATTGGATAGCCTGCACTACTATAGCCGGATTATCATTTTGAATTTCGTGGCTGCTTGTGTTATCTAATATAAATTTAGAGTTAGCAGATAAACCGGTTAAACTTTCAACCTGGCTGTCGCGTTCGGTTCTCAGCACTTTCCATTGCTCATCCGGCGTGCCGGGCGGCTGCTTCCGAATACCCGCGCTAATTACTATTAATGGGCGATTCGCCAGTTTCTTAGGATCGTTTTTACCGGAGATGTACATATTCTGAAATTCCTGAGCCATGTAATCCGCAGTAGTATCGTATCCCGGGCTTATAGCAAGCTCTATTTGAGGTTTGGGGATAGGTTTACCTGTGGCTTTTTCGCGTATGCGTGTCCAACCGCCATATTTCATGCTGCCTAACACAGCGCTTTCATGCGTTGGATCTAACAATACCAGGCCCGCTACGCTTTTACCGTAATTTTTAACATATAGCCGCGCCAGTAATCCGCCTATTGATTGCCCAACAATTATAAGTGGCCCGTTTACTTTTGTTGCTTTTAGTAGTTCATGCAGTTCAAAAACTTCCTGCGCCATAGTTCTGGGTAGGGGGCCGACTTCGCTCTTTCCGTAACCCGCGCGGTCATAAGCTATAGCGTGTATATCTGCCGGCAGTAAGGCTATTACCTTCGCCCAATCGCGGGATGAACCACCACCGCCTGCCTCAAATACCACAGTAAATGGGGCGTGCGGCGGTCCTTTTTGCACCATAAATAATTTATGGTGCCCGATAGTTACATATTGCGTTTGCGGGGTATCCAAAGGTGCTGCATTGCTTTTAACTGCAATTAGCGACAGGATAATAAGTATAAAGGTTAGTCCAGTTGCTTTCACAATTCTAATCTACGAATATTTCGTAAATATACGAATTTATCGTAATTAATTATTCCGTTTAGAAAAACCGTTTTAACGCAAAAAAGCCTCCATTCTTACGAATGAAGGCTTTATAAAATTGGGCA
>JAZKBY010000025.1:0-11973 GCA_040388395.1 Bacteroidota bacterium
GGCGTTACCAGCGGGTTTTCGGTACGCAATGTATCATTTATCTTATCGCGTTCGGGCCAGGTAATGCGCCTCAGGATGATGAGCGTGCGTTTTAGCTGCTGGGCGTCATACATAATGGTTTTATCGGCATTGGCATACAAGCGGTCCTCTATGGCATCCAGCTCATCACCCAGTTTGGCCAGCAGTACAAAATAGGTGTCTATAATAGTATCAGACAGGGCATAGCACATATAGCCCGGTCCGGCGGTGCGTATTGCACCCTTACCCGCAACAAGGCGCGCCTTTACGGCTTCAAAATGTTCGGCATGGGTTTCCTCAAAACTGATAATTAGGTTTGATTTAACCAGTGTAGAAAACTGGTGATTGCAAAGCTCGCCCTCGTCATTAAAATAGATCTGCCGGCTTACGCTAAAAACATAATGGTCATATTCATCAAACTTCGGGCGCTGGTGGGTATTAACAATATCCTCTAACACCAGCGAATGCACCTTTAAATGGGTGCCAATGTCTGCTATCAGTTTTGCATCGCCCAAGCCTTTTACCTGGATCCAGTGGGTATGGTCGGTACATTTTTTAAGCTGATCAAGCACAACTTTCAGATCGTGGCCCTCGTCAGTTATTAGTTCGGTTGCATTATATGAGTAAACCTTGATTATTGGCTTAACGGCATCGGTAGGGACGTTGATCATTCCCGGGCGTTCGCCCACTTTACGTGTGCGGTTTTTATAGCGTACTCTTTTAATATTACCCATTATAAATAATTTATGGTTTGCGGCCCCTGGTTAAAAAGTAAATCTACAATACTTAAATTTTTCATGAACCCATTTCGTTCATCAAAAACCTGGAAATAGGGCTTTTGTTCAAAATCAAATTCTTTTTTCGGGCTTATGCTATCGCGATAATCGCTTAAGTCCGGGTACTCGGCCTCATAAGTCTTTGTGTGTTGTAGCGGCAGTTGGATCTTAATAAACTTTAACAGCATTTGTAAAAGCTGTTCGTTATAATCAAACAAGTAGGTAAAATGTTTTTGATAAAAAGGGGCGAAGTCATCCTCGTAATATTCAAAATAAGCCGACCGGCGATAGCAGGTTTCCAACCCCATCCAATGTTGGCGCTGCCATTTAAAATCGTAGCTTATTTTAACATCTTTTACCTTGGTATGCATTTTTGAACCTTTAACCACAGGCACTGTAAGCGCCAGCACCCCATCGGGCGAGTGGATATTTGCACGGTTACGGTAGGTTTGTTTAGGGAAATGTTCCTGGCTTTCTATCAGTATATCAGGCTTATGGGCGTTAAGTTGGGTAAAATAAGCCACCGGCGGAAGATAGAACATGGGTAACACAGCGCCTTTTTCAATCATATATTTTGTTATGTTTGCAGATAAAACTCACCAAAAATAATGATAAATAAAGGGCTTTCAAGATTAGGTATATTCTTTTTGTACCTGGTTTCTTTATTACCCTTTTGGTTATTGTATATCGTCTCTGATTTTTTATTCATCGCTTTATTCTACCTGATTAGCTATCGCCGCAAAGTTGTACAGGAAAACCTGCAAAATGCGTTTCCCGGAAAATCAGCCGCTGAGCGTGCTGATATCGAAAAAAAGTACTTTAAATACCTTGCCGACCTGATAGTTGAAACGATAAAAATGATCAGCATATCAAAGGAAGAGTTACAGCGCCGCCTGGTATGCACTAACCCCGAAGTAGTTGCAAATTATAAGGCTGCAGGCAAGAGTGTTACAGCCGTTGCCGGGCATTACTGTAACTGGGAGTGGGCGGGCGCAGAGTTTAGTATTGATACTCGCCTGTTTGTTATTTACAAGCCTTTAACCAGCGATGTGTTTGATAGCTTCTTTATTAAAGTGCGTACCCGTTTTGGGGCCATTGCTGTTGCCATGAAACAGACGTTGCGTACCATGGTTGCCCATAAAAACGAATTTACTGTAACCGTTTTTGCCGGCGACCAAACCCCGGTACGCGAGCAGAAAAACTATTTCACTCAATTCCTGAATCAGCCAACGGCCGTATTTCAGGGTATAGAGAAAATCGCGAAGCTGATAGATTCAGCTGTAATATTTTATGATATGAAGCGGGTAAAAAGGGGATATTATACCTATACAATTGTACCTTTGGTTGAAAATGCAAAAGAAAGCGCCGAACACGAAATTACCGAGGCGCATGTTAAATATTTAGAAGGGATGATACAACACGAGCCGCAATATTGGTTATGGTCACACCGAAGGTGGAAATTTAAGCCAGAGGATATTAATTAAATGAATAACCACCCTAAGGTTGCTATAGTTATTTTAAATTGGAACGGTTTGAAACACCTGCGCCAGTTTTTGCCGTCGGTACTGTCGTCCCAATGGCCAAATTTAGATATCGTAGTTGGCGATAATGCCTCTGCGGATGGCTCTGTCGAATTTATTCAAACCAATTACCCAGGTATCCGCATTATTCAAAATGATGCGAATTACGGCTTTACAGGCGGATATAACCGCGTGCTGGCACAGGTCGAGGCGGATTATTATATCCTGCTAAACTCTGATGTGGAAGTACATCCCGGCTGGATAGAACCCGTAATAACTTTAATGGAAAGTGACCCGCTGATAGCAGTGGCAGCCCCTAAAATAAAATCATACAACCAAAAAGATAGCTTTGAGCATGCCGGCGCCGCAGGTGGCTTTATTGATAGTTTTGGTTACCCTTTTTGCCGCGGCCGCATAGTGAACGAGATTGAAAAGGATAACGGCCAGTACGAGGAATCGGGCGAGGTGTTCTGGGCATCTGGCGCGTCAATGTTCATTAAAAAGAAATACTGGGACGAAGCCGAAGGATTTGACGAGCAGTTTTTTGCACACATGGAAGAGATTGACCTTTGCTGGCGACTGAAGAACAGCGGCTACAAGGTTATGTATTGCGCACAGTCAGAGATCTTCCACTTAGGTGGCGGCACGCTTACTGCCGAAAATCCTTTTAAAACTTATTTAAACTTCAGGAACAACCTGTTGCTGATAAAAAAGAACCTGCCTTTCTGGAAGGGTTTTATCGTGCTTAACTTCCGTTTTGTATTGGATCTTGCGGCACTTCTAAGATTTTTAACTGAAGGAAAACGTAAAGATGCCTGGGCGGTTAGCCGTGCGCACCAGTACTTTATCAGGCATATTTTTGAAAGTGGCAGCCACGCATCAAGTACACATCTAAAGAAATACAATCCAAGGCTTACCGGCATGTTCCATGGCAGTATTATGTGGGCGTTCTTTATTAAAAAGCTCCGTAAGTTTACCGACCTGGACCCGCGAAGATTCTATTAACCTAATTGCATTACGATTTTTCAAGTTGATCAGGCGGGGTCAGATCATTAATATTCAACGCTTTTCCTTCCGGTAGCTTCAAATTAAGATCCTGGGTGGTAGTCGACATCTCAACGCCTTCTTTATCAAATACGGTGTAGATATCGCTTAACACATGGGTTTTTAATTCAAGCCATTGGCTGATATTATCGGCCCAGAACAATACCCTGAAATCAACCGCGCTGCCATTTAGGGCATGAACAAACACTAATGGTTTTGGCTCTTTCATTATATCTTCGCGGGCAGTAAGCAGGTTAAGAAGCAGGTTTTTAACTTTTTCAATTTCGGTACCATATTTAACGCTGACGATCAGTTCTATCCGGCGGTTATTATTGCTCAAGGTCCAGTTAACTACGTGGTGCGATATCAGGTCGCCGTTGGGAATGATTACCTCTGCGCCATCGCTGGTAGCTATTTTACTTGAGCGGATACCAATTTCCTGGATAGTGCCCGAGCGGTTATCAACCTCGATAATGTCGCCTATCTGTACCGGTTTCTCGAAAGCTAATATCAAACCCGATACCAGGTTATTGACAATATTTTGCAAGCCAAAACCAATACCTATACCAAACGCGCTGATGATGATGGTGATCTTATCCAACGGAAAATTTGAAGCAAACACCGCCAGGAAAAAGCCCACGGTAAAAACCCCGATCCTGATGAGCAGGGTAGAGGTACGGTTCTTCTTTTTAAGCGCGTCGATTTCGGTCGACCTTTGTGCCGAGATATCATAAAAGTAACTAACGATCTTTGACAGCACAGATGATAACCAGATAACCGCTATAAACACCACAAAGCCGCTAAAGGTAAATTGGGACCCGCCTACAGTGTGTTTTTGGTTTAAAACACCGGTTACATAATCGGTTGCAGTGTCGTCAATATTTAGGTTTTGAGCCAGGTAAAACAACCAGACAAGTCCTGCCAATACGTTCAGGATCTTCCTGAATTTAGTATGCATTAAAGCGTAATCTATCCAGTTAGCCAGGCTGTCCGCATCTTTTTTAGATTGAAACTGCAGCAACAAGCCCTGGCTGATGATCTCGACCACGTAATGCAAACTTATAAGCAACCATAAATTATAAACGGCAGTTATACTTATTATTTTAGCTAAGCTAAACCTGCCGGATATATCACATATCAAGGCCAGCACCTGCAGCCCCATAAATATGCGCAGGATAAGGGCTGTGTTTTTGGGATAATCAGCAGGAGTTAAGGTTACTTTCCTGGTAAAGTTATAGGCAATGATGGTACAAGTAGCGGCTAAAAACAGGATAACAAACCTGTCAAGGTTGGTGATCTGGATAAGCAAATTACTGGCGCTGTAAACTATGGTGAGGAAAAACAAGTTGCGTAATGCATGGAAAAAGCCTGGATGCAGCGTACGTTTTACCAGCATCAACACCAATACTAACGACGTCAGGAAAAAGCATTCTAAAAATATAACCGGCGGATGGTCATAAAAATAAGGGATGATAACAATGGGTACCAGCAATGCAGCTATTACCGGGTATTTATAAATATAATTAGCCTGAACGAAAATTTGTTCAGGCTCCTTGTGGTCGCGTTTTATTTTTTGGCGATTATATGCAACCCAACTTATCACAATTACCAAAAACACCAGCCCTATAAAATGTGTAGCGGTTTCCTTGCGGATAAAGTAATAAAGCTGTGTACTGTTTAGGTCCACCGTTCCTTTTACAGATGTTTTGATATTGTTATACTGCGGATCGATATCCCAGATCGGCCCAAATTCGCCCTCGAAGGCCCGCTCGGCAAACCGTTTTACTTTTGTGTCTATCTGGTCGGTTTCATCCAAAGCATTGGAGTACGCGATGGCTACACGGTTTTGCAGCAGGTTAATTTTAAACAGGCTTTTCCGGTTAGCCGAGTCGGCTGTAATCCATAGCAGGATCACATCTTTCCGACGGTCGAAAAAAGTTTTACGTATAACACTGTCGGTGGGTATAGTTGTAAGTATCAGTGAATCCTTTGTAAACTTTAACAGGTCATTTTGATTTTGGATCAGCTTGTCATCAACCGCGTCCAGATCATCCTGCCAACCTTCCAGGCGCTCCTGGATATGGTCAAGATTATCGCGCAACACAAATAAATAGCGCAGCGTGCTTGATCTATGGGTATTGGCCTGGTCTTTAATTTTATTGATGCGCCTAAGCGTAGAAGGAACTTTCGCTGTTATGTCGCTGGTATCCAAACCCGCTGCAAGGTTGTTTTTTATTAAATTGAAAGTGATACTATACTGCTCAAGTTTTTGCAGTTGGGAGTTTACAGAAGTATCGGCCTTATTAAAGCTGCGTAATACCGAATCGCGCGAGTGCATAGCCCTGCGCTGTTTTTTGTTTAATGAGCGTGATTCGGTATTGTCAACCTGGGCATAACCGTTACCGATGGTAATAAAGTAAGCGGCAGTTACTAATAAAATATATTTAAATACGTTGTGCATCTGCAAGGGTAAGTTCAACCATAACACAAAACAGCCAAAAACGTTTTAAATAAATAGGATATAGTTATTTAACTATCAAGCTCTCAATAGCTAAACGGTAGCCATCCATGCCAAAGCCAACAATAATACCTTTGCAATTCGGTGATAGAAAGCTATGATGCCTAAACTCTTCACGTTTGTGTACGTTTGATATGTGTACCTCAACCACGGGCGTAGTTATAGCAGCAATAGCATCCGCAATAGCTACTGAAGTATGCGTATAAGCCCCTGCGTTAAGTATAATACCGTCTTCGCTGAAACCAATTTCGTGTAGCTTGTTTATTAGTTCGCCCTCAACATTACTTTGATAATAAGTAATATCAATAGCAGGATATTGGCTTTTTAAACCTGTTAGATAGGTTTCAAAACTGCTATCGCCGTAAATAGATTTCTCGCGTACGCCCAGTAAGTTTAAATTTGGGCCGTTAATAATATGTATCTTCATTAGTTCAAAGCTAATTATAAAACATCAAAACTAAAATCAATTGAACTGGCCATCGGCAATAAAAGGTTTTCAGGCGTATTTAAAACTCGAAAAGTCGCTTTCGGCAAACTCTATCGAGGCATATACCCGCGATGTGCACCGGCTGTATGAATATACCGAAACGCAGGTGCCCACCATCAGCCCCGAGAGTATTGTATTGAAAGATCTGCGCCAGTTTATCAATTGGGTAAACGAGTTGGGGATGATCCCGTCATCGCAGGCGCGTATCCTATCAGGTATTAAAGCGTTTTATAAATATATGCTGATGGAGGATATTATAAAAAGCGACCCATCAGAACTATTAGAATCGCCCAAAATAACCCGTAAACTGCCCGATACGCTAAGCTATGGGGATATTAATAAACTGATAGATGCCATCGATTTGTCCCGCCCCGAAGGCCCCCGCAACAAAGCCATCCTGGAAACCTTATACGGCTGCGGACTGCGTGTATCCGAGTTAACCGAACTCAAATTATCCAATTTATACCTCGATATTGAATTTATAAAAGTATTTGGCAAAGGCAGCAAAGAGCGATTGGTACCCATCGGTGGTTCGGCAGTAAAAGCGTTAAAAATTTGGATAGAGCAGGTGCGGGTACATAACCCCATAAAAAAGGGCGAAGAAGATTATGTTTTCCTTAATCGCCGCGGCTCGCGGTTAAGCCGGGTATATATTTTTATGGTGATCAAAGACCTTGCGGCGACAGTTGGATTAAAGAAGACGATCAGTCCGCATACTTTCCGGCATTCGTTTGCTACGCATCTGGTTGAGGGCGGTGCCGACCTGCGCGCTGTACAGGAAATGCTGGGACATGAAAGTATTACTACCACCGAGATCTATACGCATTTGGACAGGGAATATTTAAAGGGGACGATTATTCAGTTTCACCCGAGGAATTGATTCAGTTTGCAGTTATTAGTTTGCAGTGGGCAGAGTATATATTGTTACTAACTGCAAACTAATAACTGCAAACTGCTTTCACCATCCTATCCTTACCACTCATATCTTGCCTCAATTCCACATCCTTAAATCCCTTGCTCGTTAACAGCTCCACCGTTTCCTTACCCAAACTTTCATTGATCTCAAAAAACAATAAGCCGCCTTTAGCCAGGTTAGCTACTGCGAAATCAGCTATCGCTTTATAAAATATCAGCGGGTCATCTTCGGGGACAAAAAGCGCGGTATGCGGTTCAAAATCGGTTACGTTGGTGTGCATTTTCTTTTTATCTTCAAGAGTTACATAGGGGGGATTGGAGATGAGTAGTGAGTAGTGGGTGGTGAGTAGTGAGTTGTTGGTCTGCGGATTTAAAATATCTGTTTCAATAAAGTTTATTTCTACTTCGTTAAGAATAGCATTTTGCTTTGCGGTCTGCAGGGCCTCTGCCGATATATCGATTGCGGAAACCTGTGCGTTCCGCAAATTCTTTTTTAGGCTAATGGCAATACAGCCGCTACCTGTACCAATATCTAAAATATTACTCACTGCAACCGCTCCTGCAGCTGCTACTTCAGCTAAAGCCCATTGTACCAACTCTTCAGTTTCTGGCCTCGGTATAAGGGTGGTCGGATTCACTAAAAACTTTAAGCCATAAAATTCAGTATAGCCTAAAACGTATTGCAACGGTTTGCCGGTTTTGAGTCGGGCAAGGATGTTGTTTGCTTCTTCCTGTTGCGTTATGGTCAGCTCTTTTTCGGGGAACGCTTTAATGATACCCTTTGATGTATTTAACACTTCGGTTAAAACTGTGAGGGTTATGGCTTCTGTTTCCTGTACGTCGTATAAGCTGTTAAGCTCTTGCTTAAATATCGCGAATACGTCCTTTACAGTTTCCATTGCGCGAAGTTAGGTATTTGAAAAGAGACTGATATAAAGTTTAAGTCTTTATGCCAGGAGCCAAATGGACGGTACCTGCGGCTCTTTTCTTTTATACTCCTTTTTTGTGTGAGTAAAATCAATAAAGTCGAAGAAAACTGTAACCCGCAAACAATTTATCCGTACAAAACACCAAAAAAATAAATAACCCAACATACATTTATCATGACAAAGGCAGACCTTGCAAAGGAAGTATCGCGTAAAACAGGAATAGAATCAGAAACTGTAATGGAAATTTTCCAGGAATCACTTGCTACCATTAAAGATGCAGTTGTAAATGGCGAGGGCTGTTATTTTAGAGGCTTTGGCACATTTGTTCCAAAAAAACGCGCCAGCAAAATTGGCCAGAACATTAAAAAAGGCGAAATGGTGGTTGTGCCCGAGCATAACATAGCATTTTTTAAACCGGGCCGCGAGTTTAATGCCGAAATGAAAAAGCTTAAGGTGGTTTAATAATGCCTTTATCACGTTGGCAATCGCTTTTAAGAATAGGAGGCTCCGCTGGAGCCGTTAAAGATTGTTCGGTATTCACTATAAACAGGTAGTTCCTCCGGAACTCTCTTTTTTTAAAGAACTCCGGAGGAGTAACCTGTTTATAGTAAGAAGAAACACATTTGAAGGCTCCGGAGGTGCCTCCTCAGACGATTTTAATTTTTAAAAGCGATTTCCCCGCCCTTTATGATGTTAGTATTTGCTATAAAGTAATAAAAGCTACTTTTGCAGCATGTCCTATCATCAAGTATTTATGCAGCGTTGCCTTGACCTTGCCGCTTTGGGGCTGGGCAAGGTTAGCCCCAACCCCATGGTAGGCGCTGTAATTGTGCATGAAGACAGGATAATAGGCGAAGGTTACCACCAGCAATACGGCCAGGCACATGCCGAAGTAAACGCCGTGAACGATGCGTTATCAAAGTTTGATAACGCCGACGAACTGTTCAGGCAATCCACCATTTACGTATCCTTAGAACCTTGCGCGCATTACGGCAAAACGCCGCCATGTGCCGATCTGCTTATTAAACACCGCTTTGCTAAAGTAGTTATTGGCTGCCGCGATCCGTTTGATAAGGTAAATGGCAAGGGCATAGAAAAACTACAGGCCGCCGGTATTGAAACCATTGTTGGTGTTTTGGAGGACGAATGTAAATGGCTAAACCGCCGTTTCTTTACCCGCGTACAAAAGCAACGCCCTTACGTAATCTTAAAATGGGCACAAACAGCGAACGATTTTTTTGCGCCGGATGATAACAAACAATTCTGGATAACCGGCACCGAATCGCGCAAGCTGGTGCATCAATGGCGGGGCGAGGAAGACGCCATTTTGGTGGGGAAAAATACAGTAGCAATTGATAACCCACAGCTTAATGTAAGGTATGGTGACGGGCGGTCGCCAAAGCGGGTGATTATTGATCGCCGGCTTGAACTGAAACCCGATTTGAATGTTTTTGACCAATCTGTTGAAACACTGATATTTAATGCGATAAAAACTGATGTTGACGGTAAAAATAAATACATAGCATTAGAGGACTTTGACCGCTACGTGCCGCAATATATTTTATACCAATTATACTTACAAGACATTCAATCTGTTATTATTGAAGGGGGGGCTTATACGTTAAATGCTTTTATTGATGCCGGCGTTTGGGACGAGGCACGCATATTTACCGGCGACGCAACTTTACCAACGGGTATAAAAGCACCAAAAATAAACGGTATTATTGCTGAAGAAATTCCATCAGGAACAGACTGCCTAAAAATACTTTATAACAAATATTAGCCCATGCTATACGTTTTACTAAGCATCTGTTGCAGTGTAATAGTATCCATTATGTTAAAGCTGGCCAAACGTTACCACGTTGATGTGCTGCAAGCTATCACCTGGAACTATTCGACTGCTATTTTATTAACCTGGCTCATTTATAAACCGCATTTCGCAAATCTTAACCTGCAGGCCGTGCCTGTTTATAATTTCGCGGCGTTGGGTATCTTGCTGCCGATATTGTTTGTTGTACTGGCAACATCTGTAAAGCTTACCGGCATAGTGCGTACGGATATTGCGCAGCGCCTGTCATTATTCATACCCATCCTTGCAGCAGGTTTTATTTTTGGCGAAACGCTAACTCAGCTGAAACTTATTGGTATTGCTATCGGCTTCGCCGCAATTATCTGCTCTATCCCGTGGGCAAAGGGCGGGGGCAAGGCAACATCGGGCTCGTGGTTTTACTTGCTGATAGTTTTTATTGGCATGGGCGTGATAGATGTACTATTTAAGCAATTGGCCGCCTTCAAGGCGGTGCCATACACTACATCGCTTTTCCTGGTGTTTGTGCTGGCGTTTATTTGCTCGGTAGTGCTACTCATTATCAAAATAGCCCGTGGTAAAACCAAGTTTTCATTCCCGCATATTCTAATCGGCTGGGCGCTAGGGATTGCTAATTTCGGCAATATCCTGTTCTATTTAAAGGGGCACCAGGCATTGGCTAACCAACCATCAACCGTATTTACAGCCATGAATATTGGTGTAATTACGTTGGGGACATTAGTCGGTCTGCTTGTTTTTAATGAAAAACTAAGTACATTAAATAAAGTGGGTTTGTTTTTGGCACTGGCAGCTATTGGGGTAATTACTTATGCATCGTTTTAACTAATAAGTTGTCATTCTGAGCGGAGCGAAGAATCTTCTAAACGCGATAAGTGGACGTATAAGATTCTTCGCTCCGCTCAGAATGACAGAATAATAATTTATGCTTTTTGACGATACCTACCGCACCATCGAACACTCATCCGAAGGGATCTTCCGCGACCGTGGCAGTAAGTTTTTGGCGTATGCTTATCCTATAACATCCGAAGCTGAAATAAAAGGCATCGTCGCGTCTTTAAAATCCGAACACCCTAAAGCTAATCACCATTGCTGGGCCGTGCGTTTAACTACCGACCGCGCGGTATTTAAACTTAATGACGATGGCGAACCATCCGGTACTGCCGGCCGGCCCATCTTAAATATCCTGCTTTCAAAAGATTTGACCAATATATTAGTTGTGGTGGTTCGTTATTTTGGCGGGACCTTGCTGGGCGTCCCCGGGCTTATCAATGCCTACAAAATGGCAACTGAAGAAGCGTTGATCCATGCGGTAATAATAGAGAAAACCGTGAACGACGTTTACACAATCAGCTTTGATTACCTGCAGATGAATGATATAATGCGCCTGATTAAGGATGCCGATCTAACCATCTTTAACCAGCAGTTTGATAATGACTGCAGTATGCAGGTATCTATCCGCAAAATGCAGGTAAATACGGTTTTAGACAGATTACAGAAGGTTACGGGTGTTAAGTTTAAGTATGATCATAGTGTTTAAATCATCTACACATAATTAATCTTAAGCTTGTTTTAATCACATCTCTATATAAAAAGAGGCGTAGCCTCGACCGATATTGTAGCAACGGGTTTTAACCCGTTGATTATTAATAATACAAGACAGTCGAGAGCCGTAGGCTTGGTCCATATAAAATAAGCAATCAGGTTTACAAATATGTATCGTGCCTACAGCACTCTTTGGCTTTTGTGCGACTCTCAACGGGTTGAAACCTGTTGCTACAAAATGTATCGAGCCGATGGCTCTTTCTATTAAGGTTGAAATTAACCTTCTGTCCCCTCTGGGTCTCTCGACAGAGGACCCTGAGGATATGTAATACCTAAGTTGCTGACTTGTCCTGAAATAGGTTTACACTTTAAAAGTGTAACCGATGAATAGAAGTA